>CAVRWN010000009.1:0-617441 GCA_963724875.1 uncultured Acidobacteriaceae bacterium | reverse complement strand
CAATTGTGAAGAGCAGAGCAACCAGTGTCAGGGGACTCACACGAGGAACGAAGTTGTGCTCGTACCATTCACGCCCTCGTGCGCGAACGAGGATAGCCCGAGTTCCGAATCCGGCGAGGCAAGGGACGCCAAGGTAGATAAAGACGCTTTTCGCTATGTCTGCCATGGAAACATTGACGACGGCGCCTCGGAGTCCGAGTTTGGCTGGAAGCACGGTGATAAACACCCAAGCGTAAATGGAATAGAAGAAGACCTGAAAAAGTGAGTTGAAGGCTACCAACCCAGCGGCGTACTCGGTGTCGCCTTTCGCCAGTTCATTCCAGACGATGACCATGGCGATACATCGAGCGAGCCCGATCATGATGAGTCCGGCCATGTATTCCGGGTAGCCGTGGAGGAAAACAACGGCCAGCACAAACATTAAAATGGGTCCGACCACCCAGTTCTGTACAAGCGACAGGCCGAGAACTTTCTTGTTCCGAAAGACTTGAGGCAATTCTTCGTATCGCACTTTTGTGAACGGTGGATACATCATGACGATGAGGCCGACTGCAATCGGAATCGATGTGGTGCCGATACTGAAGCGATTCAAGAACGGAACGACGCTGGGCACGAGTGATCCCAGAGCCACTCCGATCGCCATTGCGGAAAAGATCCAGGCGGTGAGATAACGGTCGAGGAAGCTAAGACGGCTGCTAGTCTTCATCTATTCAGTTCCTGAATTTCTTATATGGGTGCCCGTCAGTGTATTTCATATTCGCTCGCGTAAGGTTAACAACAGATTAAAGTATCGCTACACTAGCGGCTCTCTTTCCCTAGTTGCAGCAGGTGGGTCCGCAGCATTCGTGCTTCGCGGCATCGGCCGGTTTAACCGCACGAACAAACGCGCTCATGAACTTGCCGTCCAGTTGCGGTGCCAGCGTATCCACGTCGATACCCTCAGCCGAAAGAATCTCTCGCGCATCTTCGGCCCGGTAGACGCGTGTGGGCTCAATTTCAATCTGTTCGAAACCTGCGGCTCCAAGCTTCGTCCGATATTCAACGTCTTCCAACGCACCCGCTATGCAACCAACCCAGAGAAGCATGCTGCGCCTCACTTCTGGAAGAATTTGGCCACGAGTAACAACATCGGAGACTGCAAATCGGCCGCCGGGCTTCAATACCCTGAAAGCTTCGCGCAAGACCTGATCTTTGTCCGCAGAAAGGTTGATCACGCAATTAGAGATGACTACGTCGACTGAATCGTCGGGAAGCGGAATGTGCTCGATCTCACCCTTCAGAAACACTACGTTCTCGACGTTTGCTTTCCGCTTGTTCTCGTTCGCCAAGGCGAGCATCTCATCGGTCATGTCGAGGCCGTATGCTTTGCCTGTTGACCCAACCCGCTTGGCCGAAAGCAAAACGTCAATGCCGCCGCCCGATCCCAGGTCGAGCACAACATCCCCCGCATTGAGTTTCGCCAGCGCGGTTGGATTGCCGCAGCCGAGCGACGCCAGCATCGCCTCTTGCGGAACCATGCTGCCTTCAGAAGCGTCATACAGGTTCGACGTAATGGGATCGCATCCGTGCCCAAAAGCCGAGGCTGCTCCGCAGCAACTGCTCCCTCCGCTCGTGACTCGAAGCGCCGCCTGGCCATACTTCTCCTTGACGATTTCCTTGATATCAGCAGTGCTCATTTTGTTCGTCTCCTATTTAGAAATATGAACAAGATCTTTGGGTTTGAGGGCTTTATTCTTGGTGCAACATTCAGCATAGAGAAACTGCAGCAACTCTTGCAGCGCGTTTACGTTAGCCGTATATCTCAAAAAAGTGCTTTCCCGGCGTACATCGACAAGACCTTCGTTCCGGAGTTTGTCGAGATGGTGAGAAAGAGTGGAATTCGGAATCTCAAGTTCCTCCTGAATCTCACCGACCACGAGACCATCGGGATGGGCGGCCAATAATTGCTGCATGATCCTAAGCCTCGCCTCGGTGCCCATTGCGGAAAACATTTCCGCATATCTGGCTACTTCCTCGGTGCTCTGCTCTGTAATAATCTTTGCCATATTTCGATGCTTCTGGAATTATAGATACCACAGTGACGCGGACGTTGCAAGTTTATTTTTGGGCCGTATAATGGTTCGATGTATATGCGTTCACACGTATAGGCGCGTAGATGCAATGACAGCGCGGGCACAGAACATTCTCGACGAGAAAAAGCGTCTCTTGGACCAGATCAATAGCGCAATTTCGGGCTACGATCCGGTTCTTCGTGAAAAGGCGAGAGACATACTGTTAGCAGAAGTCTTCGGTCCGTCTACCGGGGATGCAGCTCATAACGGTCATGAACCTAGCACTCCCGGTTCGCCGACAAATGGGGGCACTGTCGCTTGCTTGAAGGACCTCATTGATCGTTGGCCGCCCGAAACGCAGGCGAATCGAGCCCTATTAAGCGCCTATCACCTCCAGAGGGTACTTGGGCATCGATGGATAACGGGGAGACAAATTCAGAACAATCTAAAGAAACTCGGCTTGCGCCTGACAAACGTGACAGTCGCCACGAGCCTTAACTGGAATATTGCTCAGCCTCGAATGAGGAAGATAAGAAGCCGAGGCAATAAGGGGAACTACTATATCGTCACAGCGACCGGTATCAGGTACGTGGAGAATAAATTGAGCGGTGTAGAGTAAGCCTGGCTGAATATCGCGTTCTGATCGCATACGGATCGCCTGTAACGGGAAGGATCTCTAGCGAGGTCGGAGCAAGCACAACGCTTGGAGTTCGAGTTCCGCGAGCCGCGGAGGTAAAGCAACATATCCGGAATCCGCGGCCAGTTTTTGGCCATCCGTCAAGATATACCGCAGCAAATCGGCCATTCCTGCCATTTTCTTGTCAGAGTTCTCGTAAGAAGGAACGATTAGACCCGAAAATCCGGTTATCGGATACGCGCCAGGGGCCGCACTGTCAATCGCGTCGAGATCAGCCTGAAACTGCAAGTCAGGCGTAGCCGTAGTCGCCGCCGCTGCCAGAGATTCCAAGGACGGCATTTGGCAGCTCCCAGCCCGATTTTGTATTGCCGCGCGAGACGCAGATCGGTCGCGTACTGAATAGAAGTCGGCAAACCCGACGGCGTAGGGCGTCGCTTGAACTTTTGCGATCATCTGTCCCTCAGTGTGGACGGATTGTCCAGCCGGCCACGTCGGATGCGCGCTTGTGCCAGTCAGGGCCGCCCAAGATCTACTGGTTTGTGTCAGGTACCGACTCAGTAGCAAGCTCATTCCATTTTCATCAGCCCGATTGACTAGCTGTATTCGAGCATTGGGAAACCTCACGTTGGGATTGGTCGCCGCGATATGACTGTCACTCCAGAGTGTGATCCGGCCGGAGTAAATGTCGGCAAGGGTTTCGCCTGTGATGCAGAGGGGATGATGCACCTCGGGTAGGTTATAAATGACGGCGGCGCCCTGCACTAATGTGGGGAAATAAAGAAGAACCTTCGGTCGATCCGTTCCACCGTCCATCCGCTTCCAGAGCAGTCCGTTGTCGGCAATGCCGAACTCACTACGGGGAGTCTCCTTAGGGCGTGTGTCATGGTCGATGCCCGGGATTCCGGGCAATAAGAATAGCCCAATGGCCCAACCGACGAGGATCTTCGATGTCATGTACACGAGCGTGGCAGAGTAACGTCTTTCTTAGACTGTGGATTCGCGCATCCGGTGACTATCCTTCCGATCACCGATGTCGAAGCGGTAGCCGGTTCCTCTCACTGTCTTCAAGTAGACTGGGTTCTCAGGATCGTGTTCGATCTTCTCTCGAATACGGCGAACATAAACATCCACAGACCGAGTGGTGACAAAACCGCCATCCCGCCAAACGGCGTCTAGAATTTGGTCTCGGCTAGAGACCCTTCCCCGATTGCGGACGAAATATTCGAGCAAGCGAAATTCGGTCGCTGTGGTGGGGTTGGGCTTCCCGCGTACCGTCAAGACCATGGCCGACGAGTCAACTTCAATCTCCCCTATTCGTATTGGAAGCGCGGGCAGCGGGCGCTCAAAACGGCGGAGGACCGCTTTCACGCGCGCCACCATTTCCCTTGGGCTAAAGGGTTTAGAAATGTAATCATCCGCGCCGAGTTCCAATCCCAGAATTCGATCCGACTCTGTTGTTTTCGCAGTCAGAAAGATTACTGGAGTTCCGACCAAAACAGAGGAGTTGCGAATATCACGGCACAGATCAAATCCGTTCTTCCCGGGGAGCATTACATCCAGGAGGAAAAGCGACGGCCGCATTTCCTCTGCCGCTTCAATGACTGAAGAGCCGTTTTGGAAAATCGTCGTGACAAAATTCGCGGCTTCCAAATGGTGCCGCACTAGGCGGGAAATATCCTTGTCGTCTTCGACAACGACAATCGTCTGTTTACCCATAGACCTTCTTCCTTTCCACTTCGGCGAATTACATTAGTTCGCCTTACCCCCCGGCTTCTCCACCCGAACTAACCCCATCATTCCATTGTCCTCGTGTTCAAGCAGGTGACAGTGGTACAGAAACGTGCCGGCAATGTTGGGGTCACGAAAATCCATCCTGAGTCTGACGCTGGGATATTGAGACGTCTTTCCGTCATAGAAAGGAACGTTAATCGTATCCCGCAGAAAAGGCTCATTTGCAGGAATTCCAAACCAGTCAACAAGTAGGAAATGAATCTGGTGAATGTGAAACGCATGCAGCTCATTGGAACGGTTCTCGATGATCCAATCCTCGACATCGCCCTGTTTCACCACGATGGCGGGGGTTGTGGAATTTGGATCGAACGCGACCGGCGTCTGTCCATCGACGGTAATGAAGAAGGTTGTGGGGCTGTTCGGGTCATCCGGGTTCTCAAGTTTCTCGGAAAAATATAATTTTCTCGTTCGGACGGGCGTTACATTCCCGAGCCACGGCAAAGGCGAGCTAACTAAGGCGGCAGATGAAGTCGGCAATTTCGAGACGGGTTCTGAAGCATCATCGGCATCAACAATGGTTGCCAGTGGGCGATTCGGATCGTTCTCTCCACCTGGGCCAGTGTTGACTGAACGGGTGATTAACATCGCAGTAACGCCTTCGGGAGGCGCCTGCACGATAAACTCGACGCGACCGCCCGGTGGTATTCCGAGGTGATTGCGCCGAGCCAGCAAATCATTCGCTTTCCCGTTCTCGCTGATCGGTATTCCATCGAGCCCGACAATTTGCAACATTTGCGGTTCCCGCTCAAACAAGACTTGCAAGTTGAGGTATGTGATCGCACAGCTATTTAGGACACGCCAGAGCTGGCGCTCCTGAGGCTTCATCTTGATTTTGGCGGGCGGATAGTCGGGATACGGAACTGGCACAAAATTTAGAGACAAGTCCTTTGCTGGTCTACCGAAACCAGTCCCAGTGTTCACGGTATCCCCATCATGGTCCACTCGAACCTTGGGCATAACCGGCTCGGTCTGTGAAGGCGGAGCATCCGGATTTTGCAAGTCCTCATCGCGAACTATGAAGACCCGCTCTCTCAATCCCGCAACTTCCTTTTCCGCACTCTCAATGCCTTCGACGATGATCGCCCCCGATGCTCCGCCTACGACCTGCGCCTTGGTGAACCCGTGAATGTGAGGGTGATACCAATACAGCCCTGGTGGTTGATCGTTGGGAATTCGAATCCGGTATTCGAACGGCGCCGTGCCCGGCTGGATTGAGGTCTTCAGAACATCATCCTGATGGCACACGGGTGGAATCGTTAACCCGTGGAAATGAAGATTCGTCGATAGGTCCGTCATTTGACCGCCGACGCAGGGATCAACGCTCCGTGCGTGGCCCTGAGCGTGGATATGAGCAGGGATCGCGTTGGGCGCTCCAGTGAGGTTGTTCCTTAAATGGAGTATCAACAGATCGCCAGGCCTCACCCGAAGGTTTGGGGCTTGGCTTCCGTCGTTGGTGATGTAGCAATAGCGCATTCGCCCGTCTGGGCCAACATGGTTCTCAAAGGTAAGGTCGACTTCCAGAATGCCGTTGCTGCTTCGAAGATCTGCCGGTTCCTCGACCAGACTTCCTGCGGTGGGACGGCCACATGGCTCTTTGAACATGCCCTGTGCGTGAATCGCTGTTGCCAAGACTGCGACAAGCGTAACCAAGACCCGAAATAGATATTTGCAATTGGACATTGACGAAGGTGGTCCCAGTAGATCAGCGCGAAATTCGAGAGGACTAGAAAGACCGAGAAGGGTGGAATTTCAATTCCACCCTTCATAGCCTCGGCTTTTCGCGCGCCTCTCCTTTTTAAGACTTACTCTTCAGAGACCGATTGCTGAATGCCAACATCAGACTCTCTGAAAAACGTAAGGCACATTTCGCGCGAAACCTTTTTTACTGCCCATCGTGCAGGCCAGCGAACAAGTCGTCAATGACGCTGACGCCAGAGTCACAGGCGTGATTGAGGCATGGCAGACCGAAACCGCCCTCGATAGTCTTGAGCAGAGAAAAGTGTGTATAGAACCGGTCGGTCTGCAAGCCGTGAAAACCATAGTTGGTGTCCACGACAAACACGACCTTGTTGATCGTCGGCGCTACACTGTAATCATCTTCATCCCACAACAAAACAATCGCATTGTGTCCACGTCCCCATGCCGGCGACTTATGGATTGCGGAAACGATCGTCTGCACGGCCACGTCGCCCCCGTAGATCAATGCGGGATTCAATCCGTCCTGCATGCCGTCATCGTTCGGGTCAAATTGGCAGAAGGCCGTGCCATTGCTGCGCCCGTGCTGGTCGTTGCATTGGTTGGGAGCGATGAAGGAGTAGCTCGGCAGTTCGCCCGAGCCCAGGTCGGCATACAGACCGTGTTTGCCGTCGAAGCCGGTCACATTCCTGTAGCTGTTCTTGGGATTTTCGCCCTCTTGCACATTGGCGAAGTAGACAAACGGGTCGTGCTTGGAGGCATACAGCTGCACGATGTCGCCAGTGTTCAGCTGAGGATTGCAGAGCGCGCACGGAGGAAAGGTGGAGTTGTTGGTAAAGGTGCCATCGCTGTAGTCAACCGTATCGGGACCGACCAAGATGGGCAGGCTCTCCTGGTAACTCTTCCAGGATAAGCCCGCAGCTACCAACTGATCGGCGATTGTCTTCCCGATAATGTGAGTGTCCGCGGGAATGGAAAGGATCCCATTAATGTTGTTTTCCCCGTCGTTGCTTCCGGTCGGGCATTGCACTTCGTTTGTGCAGTCGATCGCAGGGGTCGCCGCGTCGGTCCCTCTGCCCGAGATTGGGCAAATGTTCGGGCTTGGCGGGTTGTCAGTATTGACAATTCCGGAGGCCAAGTTGGTCGTGCAGCTAGCATCGTGCCAGTCCGGGGAATTGTCGCTCTGCACGCCAAAGTTCGATCCGCCGACCACTTCCAAATAATTAGTCAGGCTTGGGTGAGCGATGGCGAAATAGTTGGTCGCCAGATTGGCTGCCTTCGCGTACTTGTCGATGAATGGAGCGTTCGGATTGTTGATCAACTGGTTGTATCCGTGATTCTCCATCATGATGATGAAGACGTGATCGAGATGTGGAACGCCTTTGGGGACGGGTCCTTCCTGAGCGAACCCAGTGCCCACTAGGGATATCGCCAACAAGCCCACACTTGCAGCTGTTTTGTTCATGTCAGTCCTTTCTCATTGTCAGTTACTGTGCCAGCGCAACGATAGGGACAGTTTGTTACGACAATGTTCCAATTGTGTTAAAACTGTGTTAATGTGTATGCGTCTATACGCATAGAGCTGTCTACAATGCAAGGCGACAGCTTCGCTCAGACAGCGTGCTGGGCAGCCCCGTGGCGAACATCTTTTCCCTTAACCCAGAAGATCACATCTTCGGCAATGTTGGTCGCGTGATCAGCGACTCTCTCCAGGTTGCGCGCAACTACTACGGCGTTCAGAGCCTGGTCAACCGCCTGAGAATTGGAACGCATCAGGGACGCCATCGACACAAAGATCTCTTTGTTCATGCGATCAACTGCGTCGTCCATGATGAGAACCGCCTCGGCAAGTTCTGCATTCGCCTCGACAAACGAATCTAGCGCACGTCGGATCATGCCAGCGGCCGTAATGGCCATCCGCCCGAGGTCTACTGGAAGTTGTATCTTCGGAAGATTGATGTCCGCCAAGGCGCGTTGCGCAATGTTCACACCCAGATCTCCAACCCGCTCCAGGTCCGCGTTGATCTTCATACACGCGGTGATGAATCTCAAATCGACCGCCATTGGCTGTTGCATGGCGAGGAGATCAATCGCGAGCTGGTCGATCTCTCTTTCCGCGGAATTCGTCTCGCGTTCCAGCTTAAACACTTCATCCGATATGCGACTGTCGCGAGTCAAATAGACCTCAATGCTCAACTCGATTGAACGCTCCGCGGTGATGCTCATTTCGGTCAATCGTTCTTTGAGTTCATCCAATCCCGATTGAAAGCGCGAACGCGTCATCGGTATCTCCAATCTGGTCGCCCCGACCTCGTCATTCATCCGAATCGTCCCGTGATGTAGTCTTCCGTCTGCTTATGTGCCGGCTTTTCAAAAATGACGGTGGAACGATCAAACTCAATCAACTTGCCCGTCAGAAAAAAACCCGTGAAGTCCGCAACTCTCGCCGCCTGCTGCATATTGTGCGTCACAATGACGATTGCACAGGTGTCTTTGAGATCAACTATCAATTCTTCAATCTTTGCCGTGGATATAGGATCCAATGCAGAACAAGGCTCATCCAGCAGTAGCACCTCTGGCTTCAGCGCGAGAGCGCGGGCTATGCATAACCGCTGCTGCTGTCCGCCAGAGAGGCCTAGCGCTGACTTATGCAACTTGTCCTTTACTTCCTCCCAAAGTGCTGCACGCCGTAGGCTTTCCTCCACTAGATCACTCAGTTCTGACCTTGAGAAATCGGCCTGAATCTTTGGTCCATAGGTGATGTTGTCGAAAATGGTTTTTGGGAATGGGTTTGCACTTTGAAAAGCCATTCCTACCCTGCGGCGCAACTGGGTAAGGTCGATTGAAAACAGATCCTCAGAACGAAGCCGAATTGATCCTGTGACCCGAGTGTCTGGAACAACTTCGTACATGCGATTGAGGGTACGAAGAAAGGTTGATTTGCCGCATCCCGAAGGACCTATCAATGCTGTGACGACTTGATCTGCAATCGTCATTGAGAGGTCGTGCAATGCTTGATGCGGCCCGTAATAGAAATTCAAATTGGATACCGAGAATGCCGGCTTGTTTGGATCGCGTCCGTCGATACTGGTGAGGTTGGGTCGCATATCCGGCACGCTCGTCTGCGGTAGTTTCGGACTCGCACTCATGAGAGACATGTCGCCACTTAAAGCTGATATCTCATCCATTCAAGTGACGCTGCACTACGATTGGGCAAGATGTTTGAATTATGTTCGGCACCGCTACAACAGTTCAGTGCGAAATACGTGTACGTTCACCGGGCAGCACCCTGGGTCCGTGTCGATAAGCGCAACAACAAACTACCGGCGGCGACTCCAAACACCAGAATCAGGGCTGCACCGTAAGCTTGCTGATGCCATACGTCATAGGGACCCCGCGCGTACTTTAGGATGCGCAGCGTTATCTCGTCGATGGGTTTAAAAAGGCTCGTCGGATAATATTCATTTCCTAGCGCAGTTAAGATAAGCGGCGCCGTTTCTCCGGCCACGCGGGCGACCGCCAATATGCCGCCTGTGATGACACCAGCACGAGCTGCGGGAAGGACTATGTGCAGCATCACGTGCCAGCGCGGTGCTCCGAGGGCAAGGCCGGCCTCCCGAATACTTTTGGGGACGAGTCGTAGGACGTCCTCAGTGGTACGGGCCATGATCGGAATCATGATTATGCCGAGCGCTAGCCCGCCCGCCACAGCAGAAAACGTGTTGGTGGGTTTGACCAGAATGAAGTAGACGAAGACGCCAACGATAATGGACGGTACGCCGATGAAAGTATTGATGGCAACGCGCGCCACACGTGCGAAGTGTGTTTCGCCCGCGATTTCAGACAGGTAGATCCCAACTCCCACGCCAAGTGGGACGCCGAAAATCATGGAAATAGTGACAAGAATCGCCGTGCCTAGCAAAGACGGCGCGATGCCACCACCCGCTTCTCCAACCGCAGCGGGTTCCTTCACAATAAAATTCCAGTCGATCGCGCCTATTCCGTTATAGATGAGGTAGCCAAGGATTGAGAAAAGGGCGCCGAGCGAAATTAAGGTCGCCAAGCCCGTTAACCCAAAGCCTACGAGACCGCGCCATCTTTGCGAGCTGCTTGAATTGTTAAGCTCTGAAGCCATGTACGCCTGACAGCCTCCGCATCATGAAGTAAGCGATGATGTTCACCACAACTGTGATCACAAATAAGATCAGGCCACAGTAAATCAACGCCGACAGATACATATTGGAGCTGACTTCATTGAACTCGTTCGCGATTACGCTCGCGAGAGTGTATCCCTGGTCCATAACCGTAGTCGGAAGCTGAAACCCGCCACCGATTGTCATGGCGACTGCGATTGTCTCGCCAAGAGCTCGTCCGAGCGATAGAACGAATGCGCCGACAATCCCGTTGCGTGCGTATGGAACACTGATATGCCAAACCACGCTCCAGCGTTCAAGACCTAATCCATACCCGGCTTCCTTGATTTCTCTGGGTACAAGGATCAGGGCCTCCCGCGAAAGGGTCACAATCAGGGGAAGAAGCATAACCGCCAGAATCACAATGGCGCTCATGTAGCCCACCCCGTAAGGTGCGCCGTTGAAAACCGAAAATCGCGGGCCGAGATGCACCATAAGCCACATCTCGACGGTCCTCTGCAGCAACGGTGCCAGGACCAGGAGGCCGAACAGGCCGTAAACCACACTCGGAATGAACGCCAGCATCTCGATCAACCAGGTTACCGGCTCCTGGAGCCATCGGGGTAGCACTTCTGTGACGCAAACTGCCGTCAGCAACCCGACACCTCCCGCAAGGATCATTGCCCCAACTGCCACAATAACGGTACCCACGATAAAGGGCAGCGCACCGAAAACCAGGTGCACAGGATCCCAACCGGAGTGGACGATGAAGCCGAGACCAAACCGCTTGATCGCTGGCCAGGCGCCCGTGACCAGAACGATAAAAATTCCTGAAAAGATCGCGAGGACCACCCATACAACGGACGTGACAAGAGCTACGTAGATTCGGTCGCCCCGGTCGCTCCGCTGTCGCGCCTCTTGCTTGGGCCGTGACGTCAGGACATCGGCAGTTGCAGTTGCCATAACACTCCTGAATTAGTAGGTCTGTCTGGGGAGAGAAAAACGACAAGGCCTCAAGCTCTCCCTCAAGCCCATCCCTACTTTTGCAGACAAGACTTACCGCCGCACTTCACCAATCGAAGGGCGGCTTGCGATTTTTGGACCAGGGCCTTCGCCAAGACGGCATAATCCAACTCGTTGGCATATTTTTGACCGTCGGTGATCGCCCACTCTACGAATGCGGAAACGAGTTTGCCTTGATCGGAATTCTGTTGGTCCTTGTAAAGCAGGACCCACGTAGATCCAGCGATCGGGTAAGCTTGAGCACCAGCCTGATCTGTGATCGAAAACCGGAGGTCCGCGGGGAGTTCTTTGAGAGATTCCGCAGCAGCTGTAACATTCTTAGGGTCGGGGTCAGCATAGTTCGCGGCACGATTTTTCACCGAGCCGTACGGAATCTTGTTTTGGCGAGCATAGGCCAGTTCGATGTAGCCCACGCCGCCTTGCGTATTCCTCACTTGGTTGGCGACACCCTCGTTGCCTTGACCGCCGATGCCGACGGGCCACTGCACTGATGTGCCGTGTCCAACCTTGGTTTTCCATTCCACACTAACCTTGCTGAGGTAATCGGTAAAAATGTCCGTCGTACCCGATCCATCCGAGCGATGAACGATCAAGACGGGTTTTGCCGGCAAAGAAAGGCCTGGATTATCGGCGGCAATCTTTGGATCATTCCAGAGCCTGATGGTGCCGAGGTACATTCCAGAAATAGTCTCCGGACTAAACCGCAGTTGCTTCGACACGTCGGGAAGGTTGTATGCGATCACAACCGCACCCTGCGTTACCGGCACTTCGACGACGTTGGCGTCCCCGCCTGCCTGTGCGAGTTGTTCGTCAGTCAGTGGGGCGTCACTTGCCCCGAAGGCTACGGTTTTCGCGAGAAATTGTTGCCGTCCTCCGCCCGATCCGATCGATTGGTAATTGATTTGAACATCCGGGTGAAGGGCGTGATACTCCTTGGACCATTTCGACATCAGCGGATTGACGAATGTCGAACCCGCGCCGGTCAAGGAACCGGACTGGGCAAAAACGCCGACAGGAGCCAAACAGATCAGGACTATGACAGCTAGCCAACCACGGCTGAAGAGTCTCACTATCAGTTTTTCTGCTGCGACAGCTAGCTGATTTGTTTTCACTTGAGTTGATCCCCCTAAGAAGTGTTTGCCTTAGAAAACACGTTTGGTTACGTCGGCGATATACTACGCGGAAATTGTTACAATCCTGTAAACGTTTAGCAGTTCATGCCTATACACGCATTAACTTAAACGATCGTTCTGTTGCCAGTCAACAATCGCTGTTTTCCCGCTGCTCTTCGCACCACTTCTGCGACGCTACCTGTACGGGGTCCCAAGGACTGCTTAACGGAGGGGTGTAGCTCAGGTCGAGATCGCTCATACTATCCACCGACATCTCGTGAAACAGTGCCGTGGCAAACACGTCGATCCGTTTTGCCACCTCCGAACGCCAATGGCCCACAATCTGCGCCCCCAAAAGTCTCCCAGTAACAACGTCTCCTGTAACACGCAGTTTCATTTGTCGGGCCTCGGGGTAATACACTTTGTGGTCCCATGCATTAATCTCTACGGTTCGCGGATTGAAGCCTACTTCCCTAGCCTCGTGATCGCGAAGGCCTGTTCGACCTGCCACAAGATCGAACACTTTGACAACTTGCGTTCCGAGAGATCCCTCGAAGCGCTTTTTTCCGCCAACTGCATTTTCTCCAGCAACGCGGCCTTGTTTGTGAGATGTAGTTCCCAGAGGCAGGTATTTGTACTGTTGAAGAATCCTGTGCCAAGTCTCTGCACAATCCCCTGCGGCGTAAATGTCAGGTATGTTCGTTTGCATCGATGAGTTCACTCTGATCGCGCCTCTTGCACCGGCGTGGACGCCTGCTGAATCCGCTAATTCGGAACTGGGCCTCGCGCCCGTGGCCAGGAGCACCATATCCGCAAACTTTTCAAAGCCATTCGAACCGGCCACGCGCAAGCAATTAGAAGACGAGATTTGTTGGACATCAACGTTCGTTTCAACATCGACATTATGGCGGCGCAATTCATCAGCGAGGGCTTGGCCCAACTCTGGGTCAATTGTTGGGAGCACTGATTCTGACTTGCCAACTAGAGTCACTTGGAGCCCGCGATGTACGAGGGCGTCCGCCATCTCAACGCCGATATATCCTCCTCCCACGATGATGACAGAGCGTGGTTTCCCTTCCCTGAGCTGTCGATCAAGAGAGAAAGAGTCTTCCATGGTATGGAGAGCATGTACACCGGGGAGGTCCGTGCCGGGAATCGTAGGAATCAGAGGTCTGGCGCCAGTCGCGATCAGGAGCCGGTCATACGGGAGGGCACTGGGGTGGTTCTCCCGGTCGATCACTTCCACCGTCTTTCGGGCAGGATCAATCGTAGTGACAGTCTGCCACTGCCTTATTTCAATGCCTTCAAATTCTGTTCGGTGAGCGAGTTGGTGCCAGTCTGGAGTTTCCCCGCTGAGGAAAAACGGCAGCCCGCAGATACTGAAATTCGGATATCCATCAGCCAGCACAACAGTGATCGTTGCTTCCCGATCCAGCTCTCGTGCCCGCAAGGCAGCGCTAATTCCAGCGTCACTACCGCCGATAATCAGGAAACGCATGCGACTCCTATTGCGGTTGTCGGGAACATTACAACAAGGGTCGGTCGCGGCTGACGCGACATCTCAGAGGTTCGCGATTCCTCGGGATGGTTTATTTCAGCGACTGACCGTTCGCCGTCAGTTGACCTAGCAACATTTCACCTTGCTTCTGAACTGGATCGGGCAACCTCGCATACGAAAGATCCTCAGCGGAGTCTTGCCCTTTTGAGATAGCGTAGGCGATGAAGTTCTTGACCGCATGTTGTTGGTCCGCGCCGCCGTCCTTCCAGAGCAAAATGAAACTCAATCCTGAAATTGGATATGCGTCTTTGGCTGAGGCGGGGGGATCAACAATGGGTGTGCGGACATCCTTTGCCAAAGCATCCGCGAACGCACTTATCGCGGCGGTCGCCGTCGCGGGGCTCGGTTCCACGAACTGGCCGGCACGGTTCTGAACTGAAGCGACCGGTACGCCGTTTTCTTTAGCGTAACTCAGCTCCAAATAACCGATTGTTCCGGTGGTCTGTTTGACGAGATCCAGCACACCTTTGCTGCCCTCGGCACCCAACCCGGTCGGCCAGGTTACGGCCAAGCCATGACCGGATTTCCACGACCAATCCTGACTCACCTTGGAGAGATACGAAGTGAAAATGTTGGTGGTACCGCTACCATCCGATCGATGAATGACGACCACGGCTGCCCGTGGAAGTTTTGCTCCCGGATTGTCGTTCACGATGGCGGGGTCTTGCCAAGTAAGAATTGCTCCTTGATAAATTCCAGCCAGGGCTTTCGTGCTGAGTCTCAGCGGGCTGGTCAAACCCGGAAGGTTATAAATGACACAAACCGGACCAGCAGTCGCGGGCACCTGAATGAGCGGAGACAGCGCTTTTAATTGATCATCGCTGAGTGCCGCGTCACTGGCTCCGAAACTCAGGTAGCCCTTTTTCATTTCTTCGATTCCGCCCGCGCTGCCGATCGGGCGATAATTTATCTGAATCTTGGGATGGTCTTTCTGGTAGCCGGTGACCCACTTTGACATGAGCGGAGCAATGAACGTACTTCCCGATGCACCCAGTACAGCCGTAGGTGCCGAAGGTGATGCCTTGATGTCTTCCGATTCGAGGGCCAAGCCATCGGATCCTTTTGGGTTGCAACCGGCCAAGAACAGAAAGCACAAAAGCGCACATGATCCTATTTCGATGATGAAAGATGTTCTCTCTGGACGCATGATCTCCTCGGTGCTGCCAAGCCTTGCTGGATTTCGACTGCTGGCGCAGGTGTGTCCGACAGCAGCAGCATGGTAAACGCGCTTTGTTACTACAGTGTTAAAACTGTTAGCCGCACATGCGTTTAAGCGGATATACAGATCACATACGGACCTTACCGATTGGGTTTTCCCTGAAACAGTAACCGGCTCGTCAGCGTCAACAATGTTGTAAAGATGGCTGACGCCACGCTCCAGCGGTTCACTCCGGCGTCAAGCAACAGAATGATGGAAAATACGGCCATGAACATCTGTGCCAATCCGAGTCCCAGCCGAAATCCAGCCTTGAAGTGCACCGCAACACTCCAATAGCCTGCGAGCCTGCGATGAAAACTGACAGGTCCAAGAGCGCTACCGTGCGAATCCGCGTAGCCTGAATTGTTCTTCATCGCGATTACTTTGCTTGCGCAATCATTACAGAATTAATTTTCGAAGTGAGATCTCGGGGCAGAGGCGAATAGTAAAGATCTTCAGCAAAGCGCTGGCCGTCAGTAAGGGCCCACGCCAAGAAATCCATCACAATCTTTCTCCGATTCGGATCTTTGGGATGATTCGGCACGAGAATCCACGAGAAACTGGCGATGGGATAGGCATTCCGTCCGGGAGCGTTGCTGATCGAAATGCGGAAATCGGCTGGAACTTCCTTCACCGAACTGGCCGCTTCCTCAATGCCGCTGATGCTGGCAGAGATGAATGCGCCATCCGCATTCTGGACGCTACCAAACGCGATCTTCTTTTTTTCCGCATACGACAGCTCGATATATCCCAGTGCTCCCTGGGTGGTACGCACCGTTTCCGAAACGCCTTCGTTGCCGCTTGCCGCGATACCGACTGGCCATTTAACGGACGTTCCCTTACCGACCTTGCTTTTCCATTCATTGCTCACTTTTGAAAGGTAATCGGCCCAAATATATGTCGTGCCGCTCCCATCCTGGCGATGCACTACCAAGATTGGCCTGTCGGGGAATCGGACTCCTGGATTGCTTGCGGCAATCATTGGATCATTCCAATTCTTGATCTTGCCCAAAAAAATATCGGCAAGTATTTGTCCGGTAAATCTGATTTGAGTTTGCACATCCGGCAGATTGTAGGCGGGAACGTCAGCCCCGAGGATGACAGGAAAGTGACGCACCTTTACGGGCGCTTGGGCGAGTTGAGCGTCGGTTACGGGTGCATCCGTCCCGCCAAAATCGACCATTCCGGTGAGGGTCAATCCAATGCCAGCACCGCTGCCGTTTGCAAGATAGCTGATCTGAATATCGGGATGGATCTTGTGATATTGTTCCGCCCACTTGGACATGATCGGCGAGACAAAAGTCGAACCGGCTCCGAAAATGGTTGTTTGGCCGAGCAGCGAGGTTGACGCTAGCGCAAGGACGGTCGCGAGGATGGTCCACGAACGCGGCATACGGATTCTCCTTTTTCACGAAGTGCGACGGCGGCAATTATATCAGTCTATGCATGTACGCGCATACTCGCACAGCGGTGTGATTAAATAGGGACAAGATGAGGCGCATCAAGAAACTGTGGAATACGGAAAACTCAGGCCTTCTGGAAATATTCTTTAAGGGCCTGGCGGACGTCAGCCGGCTTCGAATTCTGAGCCTCCTCCTGCATGGCGAGTTGTGCGGCTGTGACATCCAGTACGTTCTGGACGCATCTCAATCGAATGTATCGAGACATCTGACCTACCTGAAAAACTCCGGGCTGGTGCTTGATCGCCGCTCCGGATATCGGGTTTACTACCGCCTCACCACGAAGCTTTCCGCCGACCACAAGCTGTTATTTGACTATTTGGAACGAGCTTTTCGGCGGGAGAGGCTGTTCGCCGAAGATCTGAAGAAATTGAAGGACGCCATCAAAGAGGGCGCTTGTACAGTCAGCGATAGGCAGGCGATCACCGCAAGCCACGGCAAGCAGCAGATCTCGGAGAAGGCAGCTTATTCATAAGAACGTTTGAGAGATTGAGCGTGTTTACCGAAAGGCTTTTCCAGGTCATCCACCAGCCAATTCAAGAGGAGAGCAGTTGAAAACAGTCCTTTTTGCGTGTCTTCACAACGCCGGTCGTTCGCAGATGTCCGCGGCCTTTTTTAACCAGCTCGCCGATCCCAAGAAAGCAAAAGCCATCTCCGCCGGAACCCAACCCGGCGAACGCGTTCATCCCGAAGTGGTGGAAGTGATGAAAGAGGTGGGAGCTGATTTGAGTTCAGAGACGCCGAAGTATCTCTCTCCGGAACTTGCTTCGACCGCGAGCCTATTGGTCACGATGGGTTGTGGAGATGCTTGTCCCTTTGTTCCTGGGTTGGAAAAAGATGATTGGGCCCTGGAAGATCCGAAAGGAAAGCCAGTTGAACGTGTCCGGGAAATCCGGGATGAAATCCGATCAAGAGTTTCCAGCCTTGTTCGCGAGCGCCAGTGGAACGACTGATCCGAACTGGCGAGCCTGTTTGCAAGTGACGTAAAGGGCCGGAGTCCTCACTTTGCAAAAATTCTCACATCATGCGTTTACACGCATAGGCGTGTATTGCTACGATAACCCCTCCGGGACCGTGGTGTCGATCAATTCCGATCGTGTCAGTGTGGATGAACCAACGTATGTCAGGTCATTCTCGATGGATCGCAGTAATCCTCGGCACTGCGGGACTTGTGATCGTGGTTCTGGCTTCGCAATGGCATCGTTTGGGAACGGTTGATCTGACGGAGGAAGTCAGGCAATTGCAGCAGCAAACCTTGCCTCCTGGCGAGTCCACGCCTGCATCGGCCAATCTTGTTCGAGGCGAGTTCACTCTCCGCACCGAATGGATGTTCACCACTGAGCTGACCTCTCGGCAGTACTTCGAATGGCTCGCGCAGCATCTTCCCAGAAACTACGCTGTGGTCGGAGATACCCAAAAGGAGATGGTGTTGGGAAGACGATTGGCGGGGGACGCGTGCACATTGACGTTGTCAGCGACCGACGCTGAGCCGAAGCAAGTTGTAGCCAAGTTCAGTGTTGGTCCCGATTGAGCCCATTCCGAACATAGACACTCGGAAAAATCTGTCTAAGACGTTTCGATGTTGCTCCAAAAGAGATCTACGAACCTACCGCCATCGTGATCACCGCCGCCCCTAAGACAATCCAAAGAGAATCAACTCTTTTTGTGATCGCTAAAGTAGATGCCACTACGGCAATCGCAAAGGTCAAGTATCCGTGAATCGCATCTCGTGCCAACGGCAAGGTCACCCACAGCAAAAGTCCGGCACTTGCGAAAACGACGCAGCGTAACACTGCCTTAAAGCGAGGATGCTCCGCCTTTCTTCTAACGAATTCGAGAAGTGGAATTATCAACAGGGCAGGCGTGATCATCGCTAGCCAACCAGCAACGGCTCCGGGAGTCCCATCCACGAAGTAACCGACGCTAACGACATACAATCCCATCGGTCCCGGCGTGGTGCGTGTTATCGCCAGAGACGTGTTCAGTTCACGATCGGTGAGCACGTGCCTGTGAAGGACTAAGTCGTTGCGCACGATTGGAACTGATGCCAAGCCGCTGAACGTGGTGATGATCGCTTTGAGAAGTAAGAGATACAGGATGGCGAGGTTCATGCCGATCTCCTCGCAGGAAGGAAGTAGCCGAGGGTAGCCGCCACTCCGAGGATAAGAACTGGTGGCATCCTGAACGCCCAGACCGCAAGGAACGAGAGGAAAGCGACCGCAATAGGTGTAATGAATTGATACTTGTTAATGTGTGGGCGGAGCAGTTGGATTGAAGTCACAAGCATCAGACCTACAGTCGCGGCCAGAGCACCACGGATCGCGCGCGCGACGAGTACATTCTGACTGAAAGACTCGTAGGCGAATGTCACCAGCACCGCCATAGCCGAACAAGGGACTGAACCCGCAACGAGCGAGATGAGCGCACCCAGCCAACCGCGAACAATCCAGCCCACACCTGTTTCAAACGCCAACAGGTTCGTACCCGGTGTCACCCGTGATAAGGCATAGCAGAGAGCGAAGGTCTCTTCTGATATCCACCTGCGTTTGGACACGATCTCCCGATGCAGCACCGCGATGGTCGCGCTTCCACCGCCGAATGTGATGTTGCCGAACCGCCCGAAGATACTTGCCAGTTCTACCATTGGAGCGGCGCTCGACAATTGATTGGGAACGGTGGATGGGGAAGACATTCAGGAAAAGTCTAGACGATTTGGTTGGCGCTGTCTGGCAAAATGTCGCCGGGTTCTGGCCGGAACGGCGACAGTGCCACGAGTGGGTGGGTGTGACTCCCGAATTGAGGATGGTGTTACGCGCAAACCGAAACGAGTTCTTGAGTGGCGGCCCCCAGGATGCTCTTCCTTTTCAAAAAAAGGCGGGGCCAAATTCGACTCCGCCAGAGATCAGGAAATCGGCGACCCAGGCTGCCGTCTTGCGAGGCTTCTGCCGGCTTTGTTGACCTCACGGCTGCCGCGGAGTTTTTGTTGAGTATGGTACGTCCGGGCGAGGGTCGGGAACGAAGCCATTCCTATTGGGCATTTTTACACGAGGTAGCGTCGTTTCATTTAGCTCAGCATCCTTGCCAAGAATTCCGTTGAGATAAAGAACGAACGCGGTAACGTCGTAGGTTTGGTCAGACGTAAGGGTTCCGGGGCGAGCATATGGCATTTTGCGATGGATGTAATCCCAAACCGTGGTCGCATAGGGCCAGTAACTTCCAACAGTGCGTAGCGGAGTGCTGCTCTTCAGCGTGCCTTGGCCTCCGGCCAGTGCGGGATACTGCAACATTCCTTGACCGCGACCTCCATGACAACTCGCGCAGAGGGTCTCATAGATATGCTGTCCCTGCACGACCATGCCACTTCCTTTGGGCAAGCCGGAGCCGTCGGGGGCTACGGAGATGTCCAGTTCGCGAACTTCTTCCGGCGTCGCCGGTTTTCCCAATTTGTACTGTTGGCTTTGTCCGAGCGCGGCTATGGCTATGGTGATCAGAGCGCAGGTGATGTACGGTGCGGTTTTATTCATGGCTGACCTCTCCGTTTTCGTGGACGTACCAGACTTTGATTCCGTTGTAGTGGTCGGTGGCGTGGAGGCCGCGAACCGCAACGAGTTCGTCTCGCGTTGGCTGCAGATAGCCGGTTTCATCCATGCATCGCGATCGAAGTGAAGTTTCCTTTCCGTCCCACCACCACGGAAGCCGAAAACGCGTGAGTGCCTTCGGAAGAATCGGCTCATTGAGTTGCGCCCCCTGCCAAGTTTTCCCGCCATCGACCGAAACCTCGGTTTTGGTGATTCGTCCTCTGCCGGACCAAGCTAACCCAGTGATTTCGTAAAAGCCGGGGCCTGCCAGCTGCTGGCCTCCTGCCGGCCGCGTAATCACGGACTTGGCCTCCATCACGAACGTGAACTGCCTGGCGGTTCCATCGGGCATTAGGTCCGTGTAGTGGGCCGTTTCATAGGCGCTCATGTAGGGCTGATCGACGAGTTGCAACCGGCGGAGCCACTTTATGTTGACGTTGCCCTCCCAACCGGGAACGATTAGCCTCACTGGATATCCCTGCTCGGGGCGCAGCGCCTCGCCGTTTTGGCCGTAGGCGACGAGCACGTCGTCAAGTGCTTTCTCAAGAGGGATGCTGCGCGCCATCCTGCCTGCGTCTGCTCCTTCGGCAACCATCCAGCTAGCGTTCGGCTTCAGGCCCACTTGTTCGAACAGGGTTCGCAGTGGCACACCAGTCCATTCACTGCAACTCAAAAGGCCGTGACTTCCCTGCGGGTTCATGGCGGGGCGGGCTATTTGCTCCCCGCCACTATTACCAGCGCATTCGAGGAAGTGAATTCTCGAAACCGAAGGCAGGCGATGTAAGTCTTCCGTCGTGAAAATCAAAGGTCGCTCCACCAAGCCATGAATCATTACCTCGTGATGCTGAGGGTCGATTTCAGGGACTCCCGAATGATGAACCTCGTAGTGCAAACCCGAAGGTGTGATGATTCCAAACAGATCCTGGAGAGGTGTTCTGCTGTAGCTGGATGCGGGTGTGTCTGTCTTCGGAAGGAAGCGACCGACCGAATGCTCGAACGGCGAGCGTTCGCCGTAGGGACGCGGCGGCGCTCCCAGTTCCTTCGGAAAATCGGCACCGGAGACGCGCATGGCACCAAGGGTTGCGCTGGCAGTTGCCAGGAAGGTCCGTCTCGTAAATCGATTTTGCGCCATTCTTCCTCCATTCATCGAATATTGACGATATTCGATGAATCAGTGCGATCTATGTCTCGCCTGTGAGTCACGTTTGTCATCACACGTTCATGATTACCCGAGCGGATTGGGGAAATTCAGACAAGCACTTGCGGTTCACCCGGTAATACATGAATGTTCCGCGTCGCTCTGCCAGAACGAAACGACAGTCGCGAAGAATCTTCAGATGATGCGATATCGATGACTGTTGAATCGGAAAATGCTTCACGATCTCACAAACGCAGACAGGTTCGTCATTGTTTGCCAGTAGGTTGAGAATGCGAATACGCATTGGGTCGGCAAGAGCTTTGAAGCAACAGGCGTACTCCTTCGCGCGAGACTCGGTGATCCTGGCAGACTTTACCTCGGGGCAACAATCGGCAGTCAGGCATTTTGTGGTCGCTGGCACGGCGGTTTCGACTATCAGCGTGCCTGATTCATCGAAGAATGTCAATGAATTACCGATCGAAGCGCGTGACGAACAGGCACGCTGGTAGGCCGTGAAGATGACGAGTCGAGCCTGAGAGAAAGTTTCTAGACACAGCCTTTCTCGGGTACAACGGTTTAGCAGACCGCTGCGCCCTTTCGGTGGCTCTGATATAGCAGAATAAATAGTATGCAGTCGATTCTGAGTCTCAAGAGTTGTGCAGCAACTGTGCAACAGCATGGCGTGCCACTTGGTGGCTCTGAAGTCGTCGGGCACACCGGATGTGAATTTTTGACTCCCTGGTCCCGAACCATGAAATCACAAACTCCAAGTGCTTCATCTGGTGTCGCTTAGGGGTCAGAAACTATTCTTCCTCTCGCTCAGTTGTACCGAAGTTGTACCGAGGGCCTGGCGAACGAAGCCGCGAGCCAGTAACCAGACTCAAAAGATCCATACACAAAGCCTCAGTAGCGAAAGGTGGGGCAAATTGTGGGCAGGCGAGGAGCCCGTTCTCAGGCTTGCAAACCCTCTCCCCTCGCAGCCAATGTTCACGCTTGCTCTGCTGCCAGCTGTTTTGTCAAAGTGCCATGCCGTAGCGCGCGGCGCTTCAGTAAGAAGAAGAAAACTGGGACCAGGATCAATACGTGGATTGTCGACGTAATCATCCCGCCCACGATGGGTGCGGCGATAGGTTTCATGACATCGGATCCGATGCCCGACTCCCACAGGATCGGGGCAAGACTGAGGATTACGGCGGTCACGGTCATTAGCTTGGGGCGCAAACGCTGGACCGCACCTTCGATCGTGGCCTGCTCTACGTCTTCGTCGTTTAAGGTCGTACCTGTGGCAAGCCGGTGTTGAAGCGCTTCGTGCAGATAAACCACCATCACCACCCCGGTTTCGACCGCGATACCAAACAGCGCGATGTATCCCACCCAGACCGCGACGCTGAAGTTGTAACCGAGCACCCATTGCAGGATGAGTCCACCAGACATGGCATAGAGGGTCGGGAAGATCAGCACCGCCGCCTCGGCCGCGGACTTGAAGACCATGTAGAGCAACAGAAAGATGACGAAGAACACGATCGGCAGGATGATTTTCAGTCTCTCTTTGGCGTGAAGTTCGAACTCATACTCGCCCGCCCAACGATAGGTGTACCCTGCTGGCAAATCCAGCTTGCTACGCAACAACTTGTCTGCCTGGTTCACGAACCCGCCGTAGTCTTTTGTTTTCAAATCGAGATAGACGTAGCCGGTGAGAGCACCGTCTTCATCGCGAATCATTGCCGGACCTCGCGAGAAAGAGAGTCGCGCTACTTCACTGATTGGGATTTGCGCTCCCGACGGAGTGGCAATGAGAGCATGGCCTACGGCTTCGGGATCACCTCGGAAATCCCGCTCGTAGCGAACGTTGATGGGAAAACGCTGGCGACCTTCGATATTCTGAGCGATATTTGCGCCGCCGATGGCAGAGGTAATGACCCGCTGAATGTCTCCTACGGTTAGCCCGTATCTTGCGGCTTCCGGCCGATCGACTTCTACGTTTAAGTAAAACCCTTGCGAGACTCGCTCTGCGAATACCGAACTGGTCGCTGGTATGCCGGTAAGAATCTGTTGCATTCGTGCGCCGATATCCTGAATCTGCGCCAGATCGGGCCCTTGGATCTTCAAACCAAGCGGGGTTTTGATGCCCGTGAGTTCCATGTCCAGCCGGTTTCGCACCGGCATCGTCCACGTGTTGGTCAGACCAGGGAATTGGAGCTTGGCATCCATTTCCGCAATCAGCTTTTCATAGGTCACACCCGGTCGCCACTTCTCCTGGGGCTTCAACATGACGGTGGTGTCGTACATATCGAGCGGCGCATTGTCCGTGGCGCTGTCGGAACGGCCTACGGTGCCGAACACGCTCTCCACCTCCGGAAAGGAACGGATAATACGGTCCTGCTCCTGCATCAGCAGGCTCGCCTGCTGAATGGAAATCCCCGGCAGTGCTGTCGGCATGTACAGGGCTGATCCCTCATACAACGCTGGCATGAATTGGCTGCCTAGTTTGAAATACAACGGAATGGTCAGTGCCAGAAAGATCAGATTGATCGCGATCAGCAGTTTCCAGTGCCGCAAACACCAGCGTAGGACGGGGAGATAAACCGCTTGAGTGATGCGGGCCGCCGGGTTTTGCGATTCAGGACGCAGCCGGCCGCGAATGAACAACGGCATGAGCACGGGGACCAGCGTGATCGAAAGCAGCGAGGAAAACGCCAACGCAGACGTTTTAGTCCAGGCCAGAGGGCGGAACATGCGCCCTTCCTGCGCCTCCAGCAAGAAAACGGGCAGGAACGACACGAGGATGATAATCAGCGAATAGAACAACGCAGGACCAACCTGCTTCGCCGATCGCACCAATATAGATCTGCGTTCCTGGGAGCTGAGTTTGTCGGTATGTTCGCCGGCACCGAGGCCGCTACGTTCCGCCAGATGCTTGTACCCGTTCTCGACCATCACGATAGCGGCATCGATCAACACTCCAATCCCCAAAGCCAGTCCGCCCAACGACATCACGTTGGAACTCACGTTCAAGTAGTACATCGGGATGAAGGCCGCCAGCACCGCGATCGGCAGCGTGATGATCGGCACTAACGCCGAACGCAGATGGAACAGGAAGGCGATGCATACGAAGCTGACGATGATGGCTTCCAGGATGAGATCCCGCTTCAGTGTCTTGATGGATTCATTGATCAGCCATGAGCGATCGTAGCCCGTGACAATTTCGACTCCAGGAGGAAGTGAGGGTGCGATCTCGCGCAGTTTGGCTTTTACACCAGTGATCACGTCAAGCGCGTTCATACCGAAACGCATGACCACAATGCCGCCAACGGCCTCCCCTTCGCCCTGCCAATCTGCCGCCCCACGGCGCACCTCCGGCCCGAAATCCACGCTGCCCAGATCGCGTAGCATTACGGACGTTCCATTTTTCGTCGCGACCGGAACGTTCTCTAGGTCGGCCGCTGACCGCAGGTAGCCAAGGCCCCTCACCATGTACTCGGCGCCGTTCATTTCGAGAACATTGCCACCAACTTCGTTTGTGCTGTCGCGCACGCGCTCGATTACGGTAGAGACCGGAATGCCATAGGAGAACAGTTTGTTGGGATCGAGCTTCACCTGGTATTGCCGGACGTAACCGCCGATGGTTGCGACTTCGGCCACGCCGGGCACGGTTTCGAGTTGGTAGCGGAGATACCAGTCTTGCAGAGCACGTAAGTCAGCCAGGCTCTTGGTATGAGTACGATCAATGACGGCATACTCATACACCCAACCGGCTCCGGTGGCATCGGGCCCGATGGCGGGATGAACGTCCGCTGGCAACCGTCCGCCTATCTGCTGAAGATATTCCGTGACCCGCGAACGCGCCCAGTAAAGATCCGTCCCGTCTTCAAATACGACGAAAACATACGAATCCCCGAACATGGTCTGCGCACGCACAGACTTCACGTGAGGTGCTGCCAGCAGAGTGGTAACGATTGGGTAAGTGACCTGGTCTTCGATCACGTTGGGCGGTTCTCCCGGCCATTCGGTGTGGATGACCACCTGCACATCGCTGATATCGGGAAGCGCATCCAGAGGGATGTGACGCAGGCTCCAAACACCCGCTACCGTTAGCAGCACCACCCCGGTAAACACCAAGAAACGATTCTGTTCACACCACTCAATAATTCGGGAGATCATTACATGCCTCCCGTGGCGCTCACGCTGAGCTGCTTGCTGCCAATCGTCTGACTACCACGTTTCGCCACTACCGTGACCTGCCAGGTCCCGCGGGTTTCGAGATCCAGCGGGCCTTGGTAAACACCATCCCCTTTTTCGCGGAGTGTGGCTACGCTTCGCACAGCGGCCATGCCCATTGCCGGCATTGCCGCCATGAAGAAGGTCGCAGTCACTTCCGCTCCGGCGACGGGTTTGCCGTCTGAACTAGTGAGCTTCACTCGAACCGAGTTCGCTCCTTTATGTGGCGGTGACGGATCAGTGCTGACATCAACGGCAATGCGCTCGGCCGGTCCATTCATCGCCGCTGCCGCTCCTGCACCCGGCGGAGGAGGCGTGAACGACCCAATCGCTGCCTGCAGTTGCGATTCTGAATCCACAAGGAAATTGGCCGAGCTGACAATACGTTCGCCAACCTTCAAACCCTTCAGGACGACTGCGTGATCATCCAGCCGCGGTCCCACCTCAATCTCCCGCGGTTCGAGATAACCGTCGCCACGGTCGATAAATGCCATTTCTTGCGTGCCGGAATGCAGGACGCCAGAAGCAGGAATGACAAGTTGACGGCCAAGTGGAACCGCAATGCTGACGTTGACGTACATGCCAGGCTTGAGCGCGATTCCCGGATTGTTGAAAATGAAGCGCACAGGCACGGTGCGCGTCGTGACGTCGACCTGAGGCAGGACTTGATCAATGCGTCCTTTGAACATACGTCCTGGATACGCATCAACGGTTACTGTCGCGGGCATTCCGGGCTTAAGGGTGCCGATGCCGGCTTGAAAAACGTTGGCGTTTACCCAGACTGTGGAAAGATCTGCGATGGTGTAGAGCTTCGTTTCCGGTTGCACGTATTGATTGGGAAGTGCGTTGAATTCGGTGATGTAGCCGGATGCAGGGGAATCAATGGTCACATCATGCTGCACTGTGCCGGTTTGCTCCAGTCTGGCGATCTCGCTCGGCGGCACGCCAAATTGGCGCAAACGATCGGCAGCGGCCTGAAGAAGCCAATCGCTCTCGCGCGATGCAGTCCCATGCGCGTCGCCCGCGAAAGCCTGCTGGTTTTGCTTTGCCAGCAGGTACTCTTGCTCGGTACTGACCAACTCGGGGCTGTAGATCGTGAAGATCGGCTGCCCCTTTTGAAGGTACTGGTATGTGGCATTAGCGAATACCTTCTGGATCCAGCCAGGAAAACGGGTTTGCACGTAAGCGCGCTGCCTCTCATTCATGTCCACGTTGCCCGGCACGAGCAGATCATTGCTGACGTTTCGCACCTCAACCAGCGCGGTCTTCACCCCGATGGCTTGCATCCGCTGCGGAGAAAGTTGCACCGGAGTGAGGAATAGAGATGCGCCGGAAAAAGGGGCCGTGCTAGCCGGCGGTTGCTCTGGAACGTCGGGGCCTTTGGCCATCACAGGGCTCGCATCATCGGTTGCAGGCGCAACGCGACGGCGACCCCAGATGACATACGCAAGCGTGCCGGCCAACACAAGGCTAATTACTGCGCTAATTACAAAGAATTGCTTATAAGTGCGCTCGCTCATTTCGTCACCTCAGATGGATTGGGTTGTTCTGTCCTGTCGATTGGCGCTCCGACCGAAAATTCCAAGTCGGCGAATCGCGTTTCGAAGTCCGCCATGGCTTGGAAGTAAGCGAGGTCGATGTCCACGACGGTCATCTGGCTATCAAGCAGATTGAGGAAGTCGGTGCGGTCATTCTCGTAAGCGATGACCGTGGACCGCAGAGTTACCTCGGCTTGGGGCTGCAGCAAACTCTTATAGAGGTCTGCAAGCCTCTTCGCAGATCGTACCTGTGCGAGTGCTTCCTGAATTTGGCCGAATGCGGCGTTCCGCAAAGCTGCAAGCTCGGCATCTTGCTCGTTGACCTGAGCCTTGGCCTCAGAAATTTCGGCGTCATGCTTGCGCCGGTTCAACCAGGGTAGGTTGATCGAGCCTTCCACCATGTAGTCGTTGCGGTAATTCGAGCCGCTCGGCATCAGCATGTAGCCGGCTGAGACGGTGAAATCGGGAACGTAAGTCTTGTCTGCTAGCGCTTGCTGCTGATGAGTCTTCTCCAAGGCGGCTTCCGCCTGGGCCAAGTCAGGCCGCGAAGCAATCGCCAATTTTTCGAGCGCTTCTGTTCCCGGCAGTTGCTGCGGAATTGAGTAGTCACCGCGAGCATTGATGGACGCGGCTGGGTCATGCCCGAGGAGGGTATTCAAACGAGCGCGGGCCACTTCGGCATCCTGCTCGAAATGAATCAAGTGCTCGGCCAGGCGTGTCAGTTCGACTTGAGCCTTCAGAATGTCTTGCTGCGGCACTTTGCCCACCGTGTATTTGATCCGGGCCGCTTCCACTGCCTGCCGGGCGATGGCCACGTGCCCGTCGTGGATGCGAAGCTCATCATCGGCGCGCAGCAGATCATAGAAGGCCTTACGCACCCGCACCCGAACATCGAGGCGCGTGTTATCAAGAGCCGCCTTTGCTTCGGCTACATCGCTGTGGGCAATGCCAGTGCGTAGCCCCCGTTTTCCGAACCCCGGAAACGTCTGGCTCACCATGAACATGTTCTGGGCCGCGTTGTAATCCCAGGGCCGGCGCAGAGGGACACCCCATCCTCGATACATCAATGAGGGATCATCGAGGACGCCAGCCGCGGGCACGTGGGCTTCAACGACAGCCAAGTGCCGAACCGCGACGCGAATGTCCGGATTGCCGAGCAGCGCCATTTGCTCGATCTCGTCAAGGGTGAAGGCGGGTGCCGATGCGGCCGAATGCTCGTGCTGCGGCAACAACGCATTCGCAGCGGGAAAGGGGTCCTCGGCTGCAGCGCTCACCACGCACGCGCACACTAAGAACAGTGCGTATGGAACTCTCATAATTCTCTCCGTCAGTAGAAATACACTTCGGGCTTTGGCCCAAAACAAGCGGGAAAACGGAGAAACTGCCTAGACCCTCAGGACAGTGGTTTTAGGTAGGTATTCGTTTGGTGGATGGCCGGAAGTGTTGTTGTGAAACCGGTTCGAGCACGGCGGCAATATCGGAACAGGAAGAGCCACAACTACTTGCAATATTGGACGAGCTTGCTGGTTGTGTGTCACAACCATTGTTGTGCCCGGTCGAACTTCCGTTTTACAACAAGAGTGCGACTGCGGCATGTTCGCCGATCCGCACATCTGGGCCATATGCTTGCAGCATTCCATCTCTGGAGCTGTCATCGCTCTGTCTGGGATCATGCACGCCAACAGTGGCGCAGCAGTCCAGCAGATCACCAGGAAGACGACGGCTATAGCGGCGAAACATCGCATGATGTGAGTCTAGGCCGACAGTGTCTCGGACGCAAGTGATCCCAGTCACGACGCTGAGTGATCTTGGTTTTTCGATTACTGACGAGCAAAATCCGATACCGCTAACGCAGGACGGAGTGTCGGAGAATATCCCAGAGTTCCAGAAACCGCTCCCTGTACGGCGGCCCATGTGGGATGAACAGTGAAACCGCGTCCGTGGATGCTTGACTTTCACTTCTACCGACACCAGAATCTCGCGTCCATCCTAATCCCGCTGAAAGAAGATTGGCTTAGGCGCGTAACGACAATTCCAGTTGCTTTGGTGGCAGGATCTGGGGCTGAAATCTGCGGAGAAAGCACCGGGCGAACTCGTTTGCCAATCGTGAATTGTGATCCGTTCTCATAATCAGACACGTTTCGAAACACAATGACGCATCAGAGAACGGCCTTAGGACTACGCCTTCAGCGCTAAAGCCAACGGTCGTAGGTTTGGTGAGGATCGCCACGCCAACGTGTTCAGATACCAAGTGTACTGCCTGTTGGGCCGTAATAATGTCGTGTGCGTGTGGCGGAGTGATTCCCTCACGTCGTGCTGCGTCCAGAATTGCGTCATGAATGACGGGGTGAACTCGTCGCGCGAAAAGAATCCATTCATCTTTTGCCAAGTCTTGGAGTGCGATGAGTTCCTTTCCGGCAGCCGTGTGGGTCTGTGGGAGGGCCGCATAGAGATGGGTTTCAGCAAATGTTGCGGCCGTGACCTGAGAATTGTCCGGCGGCGCGGTCACCAAAGCTAGATTGAGTTCCCGTGCTATCACACTCCGGACCAACTCGTTTGAGAATTGGGTGACGAGTTGAACGCGAAGTTTAGGGTACATGGGCAGACGGATTGCAAGAATGGCGGAGACCCAGGCTTGGTCGGTGTCGGGGGAGTGCCCAACAGTCAAAATGCTATCGCTTCCCTCACGCCCGAGCTGAATAGCCCTGTCGATGTGCAAGAGCGCCGAACGCGCCTCTTGGACGAAGAGACGGCCCACTTGTGTGAGTTCCACATTCCGTTTGTGTTTGCGCGTAAACAGGTGAAATCTGTGGTGTTCTTCGATCTCGGTAATCTGTTTGCTGAGTGCAGATTGGGTGATATGCAATCTGTCGGCAGCGCGCGTGAAGTTCAGTTCCTCGGCCAAGATATCGACTGCGTGCAGATGACGGACATCGAGGTTGGGGAACATGGCTGAAAACCCCAGGGGATTGACAGTTTGCGCTTCGTTTACGAGGCTGTGCATAATTCTGAGCGATTTCCGCACAGAGTGATGGTTTTTCGGTTTGGTGGCCCGGATTCGGGACAGCACTATAACTGGGGACAGAAGCTGAAGTCATCGGAAGGAGAAACTGGGTTAGTCGGAAGGGTCAGTTAATCAAGGACTTGGCGGCGTCTGGAAGGTCTTCCGAAACGACGAGAAGGCATGGTTGGCCGTCAAATTGGATCGTGTCCGCAGAATAAGCCGTAACTTTTACTTCGCCAGACTTGGTCCGAATCCGGGTGATGCCGTTTCGAATCGGTGCCCGTTGCTGCAGTTGCGCGATCATCAAGGCGCGATCTTTGGGATCTTCCCAAATTCCAAGTTCGCCGATCGTACGGCCGATCACTTCGGCACGAGAATAGCCGTACCGGCGTTCGAACGCGGCATTAACGTCTACAAATCGCCCTTCATTGACGGTCGTGATGGAAAACGAGATTGGGCTGGAACGAAAGACCTTTTGAAACTTGTCCTCGGATACCCTGCGTCCCTCCTCAGACTGTTGCAGCGCCTTCTCTGTTTGGCGAAGATCTGTCAGGCGCCGCTGAAGTTCAGACCCGAAAATCTCAGCGCGCTCGTAGAGACGAGAATTCTGGATCGCCGCTGCGGCAGGAATTGCCAATAACTGCGTCCGCCGGAGGTGGTCCTGTGTGAATGTGTTGGGCTGGGTGTGGCCCACTGAAAGCAGTCCCAAGGTCTGTTGGGACGCGACCAGCGGGACGCAAAGCCAGGATCGAATGTTGGTATGGCCCTTGAAGCTGGGCCATTGTTTCTCTTGTTTGGTGTCGGCAAGCAAGACGCTGTTCTGGGCCGTTAATATGCGCAAGAGGAACGGAGAGTCTGCGGCGTCGAGAGTCAGTGGATATTCCGGAGTTTTCTTGGGAGCCTCGTGGCGCAGTTTTTCTCGTGCCACAAGAAGCTGCGAGTCGCCTTCCAAGAGCAGCACACGCGCACACTCACACGGGACCAGTTCCATCAAGGACTGAAGCAGCCTGTCCAGAACGAAGTCCATTCGAAGATCCGCGGTTAGTGCGAGGGTGGCCTTGTTTAGAGCATCGGATTCCGCTCTTGCAGACTCGGCTGCCGCAAGATGCTCCGCAACCTTGTCCTCCGCTTCCTTCTGTGCAGTGATTTCCCGCGCCGTCCCGACAAGACGGTGGATTTTGCCGGCAGCATCCCGTACCGGAAACCCATGCACGGTAACCCAACGCGCTTCGCCGTGGGGGCGCACGATCCGAAATCTTTCGTCGAAGTGCCCTGTCTGCGTAGCTTCTCCAAGCTTTGCCAGCACATGAACACGGTCTTCGGGATGGATGAGTTGTTCGTACGAAGACGGATTTTCCAGCAGACTTTGGCACGAACGTCCGGTGATCGTCTCATAAGCTTCGGTGACGTAGAGAGCCTTCTTGGTCTCCGCGTCAATCATCCAGAAGATTTCCTGAATGTTGTCTGCCATCTGCTGGAGCCGTTCTTCGGTGTCGAGCTGCACTTGCTGGGCGCGCCGCAAAGATCTGGTGTAGAGGACAATCAGAACGGAGAGAACAGCGGCTCCGAAAAGCAGGAAAGCGGAGAATACGTCGAGTGTTCGGAGCTTGGTCCTGAATACTGCTAGAACCACAGCGAGCAACACAGCGCAAACAATTATCGAAATGAAGGGCCAGCGAGGATAAGCCATCCATCTGCGGGGGAATTCTCGATGGGGTGTGTCAACTTGGTGCATTGTATTTTCGGGGACCTGCGTTCGCCAGCACGGACCACCGCGGATCAGCAATTAGGATGCGCGGTCGTGCCGAAACCGTCAGTAGCGCCGCAGTTTGGGCCGATATTACGCGCCCCTATCCAGTGGGTCAAGAAGGCGTTTAAGCAATGTTGGATGTCAGTTTCCGAGTCGCACACGAACAGGGAACTACTCCATTCGTGGACACAAGCGCGTTTGAACTAAGCCGCTAGCGCGGCGGACGCTACCGCGTGGTCGTCGCCAGCATGGTTGCCCGTGTAAGGTTTTGGGTCACAAGGAGGCTACTGTGACCCGACTCAGGAAGCTGATGCTGGACGAGCTCCAGCGTCGCAACTACGCTCAAAACACTGTCCGTGCCTATATCCACGCCATAGAGGATTTCGCGAAGTACTTCCACCATTCGCCCGATCGCCTCGGCCCGGAACATATTCGCGAGTACCAGGTTCACCTGTTTCGCGACCGCAAACTTTCGGCGGGGACCATCGAAGGTCGTACCGCCGCTCTGCGCTTTCTCTTCGTCAAGACACTGAGACGGCCATATCTTCCCGATCACATTCCGTTTCCTAAGCGTCAGAGGAGGCTGCCCACAGTACTGAGTCAAGAGGAAGTGGGGCGGCTCATCGCTTCCGCGCAGAACCTGATGCACCGCACGATGCTGATGATGCTGTATGCGACCGGTCTGCGACGTGCTGAACTATGCCACCTCAAGGTATGCGACATCGACAGCGAACGCATGGTTATTCATGTTCGTCAGGGCAAGGGTGGCCGTGACCGTGACGTCCTGTTAACCCCGAAGCTGCTGGATGCGCTGCGCGAGTATTGGCGCTGGATGAAGCCGAAGACATATCTGTTTCCCGGCACCGTCAACAACTGGCGGGCCGACGTGCCCATCACAACGAAGATTGTCTGGAAGGCCGTGGCAGAGGCCGCGAAACATGCTGGGGTGAGCAAGCATGTATCTCCTCACACCCTTCGGCACAGTTTTGCAACTCATATGCTGGAAGCCGGCGCCGATCTGCGCACGATCCAGGTTTTGCTGGGTCATGCCAAGCTCGCCGACACCGCGGTCTACCTGCACTTGTCCCGGCGTCATCTGCAAGCAGTTCCCAGCCCGCTGGAAGCTATCGAGGTATCCAGCCCTGACCAAGTGAAGCGTTCTCGGAGGCTGATCAAGCGATGAGTCGGTCCACCCTTGAGGTGGCCGACATCGTCCGTGCAGCAGGAAACAGATTCTGGGAGCACTACGGATCACACCTTGCGTGGCAGCATCGCAAGGTACTTGATGCCATCGCCCGCTGCCGCACTGCGGCCTTGGGCGCTCATCGTGATCAGTGCACGCGCTGCGGACATCAGGCTATCTCTTACAACTCATGCCGTAACCGGCACTGCCCCAGATGTCAGGGGAACGCCCGCTCCCGCTGGCTCGCCAAGCGCAAGGCTGAGCTGTTGCCCGTCTCTTACTTTCACATCGTCTTCACGCTGCCGCAGCAACTCTCTGCTCTAGCCCTGCAGAACAAGCGACTGCTTTACGATCTGCTCTTCCGAGCTAGTGCAGCGACGCTGCTCGAGCTCGCCGGCGACCCGAAACATCTGGGTGCCGACATCGGGTTTCTGGGAGTGCTCCACACTTGGGGACAGAACCTTCACCATCATCCGCACATACACTACGTGGTTCCTGCTGGCGGCTTTACACCCGACGGTTCCCGATGGATCCCCTCCTCGAGACGATTCTTCCTGCCCGTCGCCGCACTGAGTCGCGTCTTCCGGGGCAAGTTCGCAGCCGGACTAGAGCAACTCTTTCTTCAGCACAAGCTCCAGTTTCACGGTTCGCTCCAGAGTCTTGCTGAGCCACGTCGCTTTCGCCAGTTTCTCCGACAGCTCTTCCACCAAGACTGGGTCGTCTACGCCAAGCCACCCTTTGGTGGTCCCGAGCATGTTCTGAACTATCTCGCCCGCTATACGCACCGCGTCGCCATCTCCAACCATCGACTGGTGGCATTCCAGAATGATCGAGTCTCGTTTCGCTGGAAAGACTATGCGCACGGCGGTAAGCAGAAAATCATGACGGTCTCCGCCGATGAGTTCCTGCGCCGCTTCCTGGTCCACGTTCTGCCCAAGGGCTTAGTACGCATCCGCCACTTCGGCTTTTTCGCCAACCGCAGGCGTGGCAGAATGCTCGTACGCTGCCGTGCTCTGCTTGGCGCAGACGACTCCGCAACTGATCCCGAGATCACCGCCCAGCTGCGCTGTCCGGTTTGCTGCGGTCCCATGCTCGTCCTCGAACGGATGACCAGTAGCCAGCTTCATTTTCGCTCAGACCTGATACTGCCTGATTCACACAGGCACAGCCTTGATTCCTCCTGAGATATCGATGACGCAACTTGCTTCGATCACCGTCGCTCGCAGGGGTGTTCAAACACAACCCCATGCCCTCGTATGCTCAACGGCCGGATCTGCCCACAGATACGAACTCTTCATCTGCAATCCCAGACTCCTCTGCGGCTTACAAGAACACGCCCACGGCTTTCTTCGTTCCGGTTTGTTGCCGCAAAGACGGTTCGAAACCCCCACAGCCCAATCGAAATCCCATAGATCTCACCGCATCCGCCGCAAACGCTAGCGGCTCAGTTCAAACGACCCTATCGAAACTGCCCCGACCACAAACTAACCTGAGCATCCCGCATTCTGCTTCGGGGCAGTCCCGATAGGGATCTATCGTTTAGGAGGACCTATTTTTGCCCTCTCAGTGCAAGCCGCTCGTAATCTGTCAGTAAGGGGAAAGCTGGGGCGAAGGCTCATGAGGCTGACTATGGATGATCAAAGCTGCGCAGAAGAAAATCGCGAGCGCTCGCAAGCACCCGGGCTCGCGCCTGAGCAGGAAGGATGCGGCTGAGGGCCGTTGCTCCGATCATGGTTGAAAAGATAGCAAAGAAGGCCCGCTCTTTGTCCGCGGCGCGCCGGCCAGGCATAAACGGCAGCATGCGGTCTCTGTACTTCACAAGTTCCCCGACAATCTGAGCCTTCATCGCCGGATCTGCCCGCGCTAATTCGGGCGCGAGGGCCGGCAGCGGACACCCGCGTTCGGGATAGTCGCACATTTCCGGGCGCAGATAGGTTTTCACAATGGCCTTCCACTCCTGGCCCGGCCGCGCCTGTTCGGCCGCGTGAGCGAGGATACTGGCGATCTCCGCGAAGCCGTCGCGCAACGACTCTACCAGCAAATCGTCCTTGCTCCCGAAATGCTTGTAAAAGCCGCCGTGGGTCAGACCAGAGTCCCGCATCACGGTTGAAACGGCCGCACCATGCAATCCTTCGGAGCGAACGCGCCGGGAAGCCTCCTTCACAATTTGCCGATGGATTTCCGCTTTATGTTCAGATCGGTAACGCATGACTGATTATAGGATGCCGGTAGTCATCCCACGGCTCAACCCACTTTTTCCAGCGGCCGTGAAAATCCGAATCCATAGGATGACATAGATCATCCTATGGTCTGAAAGGAGAACTTCGATGTCTCATTCAATGATTCCGTTAGATCTCGCCAGCTCGATCGTCACAATGGCTGTCATCGCGGTTGATCTGGTTGCGGTGACACAGGCGCTTTCCGGCTCGTTCGCCCGCCGCCTCGTGATTGCGGCCGTTAGCGGGGGATGGGTAGGTTTGGCGGTGTTCCTCGGCGCATCCGGTCGGCTGGCGTTCTCACCCACGAATACCGTGCCGTGGATGGGCCTTCTGCTCGTCGTGCCGCTGCTGACGGCGGGCGTGCTGGCGTTGACCAGCGAAAAGGTACGCGCCTCCCTCCTCGGAATTCCACCACAACTGCTCGTCGGCTTGAATGCGATGCGCATCCTCGGTGTCCTGTTTCTGCTGGACTTCATCGCAGGAAGCCTGAATGGACCATTCCCATTCTTCGCAGGTTTGGGCGATATCATCACTGGCGCGCTGGCCATTCCGCTTGCGCTAAGCATTGCCCGTTCCAAAGAGCCATCGGTGCGCACGATTGCGGGATGGAATGCCTTTGGAGCGCTTGACCTCGTTGTGGCTGTTGGGCTGGGCATTACTTCGGCGGCGGGCAGCCCGCTGCAACTGATCCACGCCGGTGTGGGGTCGCAGGCGATGCAGTACCTGTCGCTGTCCCTGGTGCCCACGGTACTTGTGCCCTTCTACTTGCTAACACACGCGATCGTCGCCGCGCAGCTGCGAGTGCGTTCCAGAGCTGTTCATACGACGCTCACTGCGAGTTCAGCGCAGTAGGTGGCTGGGTGACGGGCACACCGGAAATTTACCGACCATTCAGCCAGGAGAATCCTAGCTTGTTGCGTCAAGGTTCGAGGAGAACCTTGATAATGCGGTAAACCATTTCAAGTTGCTGCGGGTTGCACTTGGTGACGAGAGAATCAATGCGCTTGCGGATATCTCGGGGGTCTTCTTCCCTTTCCAAGAGCAAGAGAACGCTCGGAGGCAGGGCAAGACCTTTCGCCATCGCGACTATCGTGTCCAGGCTCGGCACTTTGTTGCCACGTTCCACATCCCCCCAGAAGTTTCCGGTAATATTGCCCCGCTCCGCAGCATTTTCGAGGCTGAGTTTCGCGGCCTTTCTGAGTTTTCTGATCCGTTGTGCGAATAGCGTCCGGTGTTTCACGGTATAGCCTCGTCACAACCATAGCGAGGATCATGGCCTTCTAAAACTGTCTATAGAGTTTATCCTATAGACAAATAACGCTTTATCGCGTGTGGATGGGGCCGATTGTGCCATCGAAAGCGTTGATTAAAAGAGATCCGGAACAAGATAGGGCGCTTAAACTGATCATGACGAGGTCGGTGGGTTGTCGAGTGAAGGACCAGGTTTGTAGGCGTAGATCAACTTCGATACTTGAATTGCAAGCTGCAATTGCGGAGGGGTGAGGAGATCGAGCAAGCTGTCCAGCTCCCGACGATCCGGCGGTTGTTTATCCTTGTCGTCAAGTGTAATTAAGACACTGGCGGTGATCCCGAGGCCCTTGGCAAGACTGAAGATCGTATTCAGACAAGCTTCTTGTTCATTGCGTTCGAGGTTTCCCCAGAAATTAGTGGACAGGCCGCCGCGTCCACTGGCCTCTTCAAGGCTGAGGCCAGCCGCAATCCTGAGATTGCGGAGACGGTTCGCAAATGATTCGCGATAGTCCACGTCTTCCATGTACCCAAACGATAGGCATTGTTAAGGGCCAAAACCACCAGCGATAGAATGTATTTTTCTTGCATTAAGCACACGATAGAGTTATATATCGATTCGATCTTAACTCTAAAGAGTGTTATCTGCCCGCACTCTGCTTAATCACGTCCCACGGACTTGACCACGTCGATTACAGCCCGATTCGCGATGCCATCCTCTGCCACGGCGTCAGCAGGGGCGTCCAGTGCCAATCGCTATTCAGTCAACAGCATCGAAATTCCAGATGAAGTCCTGATGGCTCGCGTCGGCGATGGAGAAAAGGAGGCATTGGCTTGTCTCTTTCACCGTTACGCGCGGTTGGTGCGGTCTGTCGGTTACAAGATTCTCAGGGACGATTCAGAGGCAGACGACTTGCTCCAAGACGTGTTTCTGTTCATTCATCAGAAGAGCACGGTGTTTGATGGTTCCAAGAGCTCGGCTCGTTCGTGGATCGTGCAGATGGCCTACCATCGTGCGATTGACCGTCGGCGATATCTGGATTCGCGTCATTTCTATACGCAGGTCGATCTGGAGGATGTTGGAAACGAACTGAGCGGTTCGGGGACGAGGGCAGTACGATACGCAAACTCGATTGAGGAAGTGCTCGGACGGCTTGGATTGCGCAAGGTCCTTGGAGTCCTCTCTGAGATCCAGCGTCAAACCCTGGGGCTTCATTTGCTCGACGGATACACGTTCGAAGAAATCGCCGTGAAATTGGACCAGACCCGAGGGAACGTAAAGCACCACTATTTCCGGGGCCTAGAGAAACTGCGGAAGCAAATTTTTAGCTGTAACCGGCAGAGCGATTGAGCAGTATTATAGGAGGCGTCATTCAGCCGAGGAGCAGGGGCGTTGTCTCACACCGAACCCCATGACGAGTTCCTAGAACTCTGCGCCGTTTCAACCTCTGGCCAGCTAACCGAGGAAGACCAGAGGAGACTGCGGGAGCATCTTGCTGTTTGCTCTCCCTGCCGTGAGGCCCTTCAGCAATACGAAGCGATCATTCGCCATGCAGTCCCAGCGATGGCAGCAGAAGAAACCCTGCAAAATATGGAAACAGGTTCGCGTTGGTCGGAAAAGCAGGCGGAGTCTGCTCTTTTCGAGCGCATCGCACGAGATGAGGGGGGGGGCGGAATCGAGCGTAACCGACCGATTCCGCCCCATCGTGAAACTAGCTCTCGTCGAGTCCTCGCTCCTGAAAGCGCCGCCGCTTGGCGCAGTGTGTGGGCCCTGTATGCTGCCGGAATACTGCTTTTCGCCGCTCTCGCCGTGTGCGCTTATCAGGTCGGCATTCGGCGGGGGGCAAATGCTTCGAATATTCCACCGACCCGTCCAGATGCGCGAAGCCTGACGTCATTTGCGGAGAAGTTAAGTGATGCCAGCCACGAACGAGAGGTAGCGCGCGCCCAAGTCGAACAACGTGACAAGTTGATCGCCGATCTGCGTCGGCAGTTGGAACAACAGCTCGCGAGAATAGACCAGATGAAAGCGGCGCAGGAGCAGTCGGATGTTGCGCTACGCAACGCAGACGCTGGGCGACAGCAACTTATCGAGAAGCAGACTGAGGCGGAACAGAAGTTCAACGCCGCGCAGTTATCCGCGCAGGCGTTGCAGACGAAGCTCGATTCAATTGCAGAGCAGCCTTCTCAAGATGCGAAGCGGGCGGCAACGCTGGACGCAAGAGTCAACGAGCTGACGAACCTGCTGCGCCAGCGTGACGCTACCGTGGATCAGCAACAGGAATTGCTCGCGCACGACCGTGACATTCGGGAACTTATGGGTGCGCGGGATCTGTATGTCGCGGAAGTGTACGACGTGGCCCGTACCGGAGCGACCCAGAAACCTTACGGGCGCGTGTTCTACACGAAGGGGAAATCTCTGATCTTCTATGCCTATGACTTGGATCAGCAGGCTGTAGCGAAAAAGGCCAGCACGTTCCAGGTGTGGGGTCAGCGCGGATCGGAGCGGGAGCAGGCATTTCCCCTTGGTATCTTCTACGAGGACAATGCTTCAAAAAAGCGGTGGGTCTTGAAGCTGGACGACCCGAAACTGCTAGCACAAGTTGATGCTGTGTTCGTTACGATCGAGCCGAATGGTGGCAGTCGCAAGCCAAGCGGCAAACCCCTGCTCTTTGCTTATCTGCGAGTCGACCCAAATCATCCTTAATCCTTGATCGCGGTTGCATCTTTCCTGGCTCTTGCACGCTTCCAACTAATTAAGGAAGGAGCGGTACCAAGTGAGCCCCCTCTCCGTAGACCCGAATAGGATTTCCGAATCCGTCGGCTACAGGAGAATCACCGTGCGCGTGCGCTTCCCCCGCATCGCTTTTATTTTCGCTTGTGCCGTGTCGCTAGCCCTCCCCGTGGCGGCACAGACCACCAATGGAAACATAAACGGCCGCGTGCTCGATCCGTCCAACAAGGTGATCGACGGAGCCGACATTCTGGTAATCAACGATGCGACAGGAGTGCAGTACTCTGGCAAGACGAATGAGGACGGCATCTATGTGGTGCCGAATCTCCCGCCAGGAGCGTACCGGCTTCAGGTTTCCAAGGTGGGATTCAAGACACTCATTAAGCCCGATATTGTTCTCAACATCCAGGACGCTCTTTCGATCAACTTTACCCTGCCGGTAGGGGCCGTTTTCGAAACCGTGACGGTTGAAGGCGGTGCGTCGATGATCAATACAACGGACGCATCGGTCAGCACGGTGATCGATCACACCTACGTGGAAAACATGCCGCTGAATGGCCGCAGCTTCCAGGATTTGATTTTGCTCACGCCAGGGATTGTAACGCAAAGTTCTCAGGGTGGCTCTGCTGCCAACACAGGGATTGGGGTAACTGGCGAGTTCAGTGTAAATGGCCAGCGCCCGGAGTCAAACTATTACACCGTCGACGGCGTGAGCGCCAACATAGGTGCGGCTCCTGGCTTTCAGATGCTACAAGGAGCCGGCCCTAGCGGCTCCACGCCGGCTGCAACCGCTTTGGGGACTACGCAAGCTCTAGTTTCGGTGGATGATCTGCAGGAATTTCGCGTCCACAGTTCGAGCTATTCGGCCGAGTATGGTCGCAATCCTGGTGGCCAGTTCGCGTTTGAGACAAAATCGGGCACGAATCAATGGCATGGGACGGCCTACGATTACGTGCGGAACGGTTTCTTTGACGCGCAGGACTGGTTCAACGACTACTTTGGTACGCCGGAACCGGCCCTTCGGCAGAATGATTTTGGGGGCACATTTGGCGGGCCAGTGAAAGTTCCTGGCGCGTACGACGGAAAAGACAAAACATTCTTCTTTGTATCGTACGAAGGGCTCCGTTTAATTGCGCCGAAGGCAGCGACGATCAGTTATGTACCAGATGCGGCGCTCCGCGCAAATGCGCCTTCGCCGCTAGATCAGGCGCTTAATGCCTTCGCGGCACCTAATGGGCCGGACGTTGGGAACGGCGTTGCTGAATATATTGGGGGGTCATCCAACCCGAGTTCGCTGAATTCTACAAGCGTTAGGTTCGATCATGCAGTGAATGACAAGCTGAGCCTCTTCTTTCGGTTCAGCAACACGTTTTCGACTTCGACGACTCGGGGAACGTACGCGCAATTCCTAACCCCGTCAAATGACCAGACCACGGCGTTTACCTCGCGCACCAACACGGCGGGCGCAACCATCGCCTTCACTAACCGCCTGAGTAACGCGTTCCGCTTTAATTACTCGTCAAATGAAGCGGTGAATTCCGTCGTCATCGACAGTTTCGGGGGCAATACTCCTGTAGATCTCTCGCAGCTCTCAGGGCTGGGACCGGGAAAGTCAGAAGCGGTTCTCCTCTTTCTTGGTGCGTACAACGTTTATTTACAACAGTATCCGGAATCAGGGCTTCAACGACAATTTAATTTCGTAGACACCATGGACTTTTCATTGGGACGCCACCGGTTCAAGTTCGGCGCTGACTATCGCAGGCTGACGCCCTCTGCGGTTAATGCACCTTTGGCTGAAGCGTATCTTTATTTTGGTCAAAGCGCGGTCCAAAACAACAGTCCGCTTGCAGAAGGAGTGGCCAGTGCTCCTGCATACCCGTTGTATAGAAACTTTTCAGCCTTTGCCCAGGACGAATGGAACCTGTCGCCACGTTTCAGCTTGTCTATTGGCTTACGTTGGGATGTGAACCCGGCGCCGGGTGTCACAAGGGGATTAAATGCTTATACAATTCAGGGTTCCGGGCCAGACACTTGGAGCTTGGCACCCCAGGGCACGCCCCTGTGGCGCACCACTTGGTACAACATTGCGCCTCGGCTAGGTCTCGCATACATTCTGAAGAATGAGCGAGGCAGGGAAACGGTTATCCGTGTCGGAAGTGGCGTTTTCTTTGACACTGGTCAGCAATTGGGGTCTCTGGCCTTCAATGGCCCAGGATTCCGTGGAGTAACCCTTCAGGCTGGATCGTTTCCAATCCCTGTGGCGGCTGCCATCGCGAACCCGCCGGTATCACCATATGGTACGGCCCCATATGGCTTCGCCCCCCATCTGCAACAGCCGTATACGCTGCAATGGAACGCTAGCATCGAACGGGCGCTCGGCGCGTCGCAGGCTCTCACCGTCTCTTATGTGGGCTCGCACGCGGCGCGACTGCTGAGGGAGGATGTAATTAGTACGCCCAATAACCCAAACGCCGCCAATTTTATCGTCGTCGGGAACGGACAGACCTCGGACTACGACGCGCTGCAGGTTCAGTTTCGACGGAGGCTAAGCACGGGTATAACGGCGCTGGCCTCGTACACGTGGTCGCACTGCCTCGACTACGGGTCCCAAAACTATGTCTTTGGGTATCAGCGCGGAAGTTGCGATTTTGACGTTCGGCATAATCTTTCAACCGCTCTTTCGTATGACGTGCCGAATGTGGGGCGGAACGTCTTTCAAAAGGCCGTCTTACGCAACTGGGGTTTGGACAATCGTTTCACGGCGAGAACCGCCTTTCCGGTGACGCTGAGCGGACCCATAAACTATGATCCCGTCACCGGGCAACAATTCAATAGCGGGCTGGATCTGGTATCGAGCCAGCCCGTTTATCTTCACGGTGCCAATTGTGCATCCGTGCTTCAAGGGCTCGGAGACCTCTCCCCGGGCCAAGGATGTCCCGGTGGTCGCGCAGTTAACCCTAATGCCTTTACAGATCCACTCCCTGGTCTGCTCGGCAACGCTCCCCGGAACTTCGTACGCGGGTTCGGGGCATGGCAAATGGACCTGGCGGTCCGTAGGGATTTCCCAATTTTTGAAAGGTTGAAGCTGCAATTTAGAGCAGAGGCCTTTAATGTTTTCAATCATCCTAATTTCGGAAGCGTTTCCCCGTACTTCGGGACGGCCACGTTTGGGCAGGCCACAGCCACACTCGCGAGTTCGCTGGGCACCCTGAATCCCCTTTACCAACAGGGTGGCTCACGGTCGATGCAGTTCGCTCTCAAACTCGTATTTTGATTGCGAATGGGCAAAAACGTTAGCGAGACCAGATGGTGCTTTTGCGTAGTTGTGTACGATTCATGACAACCGTTGAGAGCGAGGTTTATGTTCCCGCGTAACCCAAGAGCTGTCTTATTCCTTTGCGTCGTTCTTACTTGCCTGGGAGTGTATGAAGGCGCAGCGGCGCAGCGGACAGGCGCCCTCCCTGTGGAGGACGCCCTCCGAGCAATCTACCTGGACCCTCTGTCGCGCCTTGTATTTTCTCCCGATGACCAACTACTGGCGTATGTCGTCCGAGATAATAGGAGGGGTACACCCTTTGCCGGGGAAGAAGAAATGTGGCGCACTGGCATTTGCACAAGCGGCGACGATATTTGGGTTGTGAACACCGAAACTGGCGGAATTAGGAATCTGACACAAGGGAAGGGCACAAATTGGCTCCCGACCTGGTCCCCCGATGGACGCTTCCTTGCCTTTGTTTCAGATCGTGACGGGAGCGGTCAGGCCCGACTCTGGATCTTGGATACAGTGACAAATGAGATGAAGAAGGTTTCAGACGTCAATGTGAGAATATGCGCCTCGGTCGATGAGAGGATCGAATGGACAACGGATAGTAGAAGCGTCTTTCTCGCGACAGTGCCAATGGGCTTATCTGCTGACGAGTACGTAGAAAAGGTGTTCGCCGAAAGTCAGACAGCCGAGGAACAAAAAGAGCATTCGACGGTACACGTGTACCGATCGAGTGCCGCCGTGCCCGGAATCCAGCAACGTACAAAATCTCCTTTCTTAACTCTGAATCTATTTTCTCGCGATTTAGCCAAGATTGACGTTGAGACAGGCGAGGCCACAACAGTGGTCCAGGGTCAGAGAATTGGCACCTATCGGCTTTCGCCTGACGGTTCCCACATCGCTTATTCAAATCCGAAATCTTATGAAAAGCCGGGATCACAACAGATCCTCTACGACCTTGCGACGGTGACGATTGCTACGAACCAGGAAAGAGTCGTCGCGTCTGATATCAGGCTGGACTTTGGGGGCGCTGCATTCAGTTGGTCACCGAACGGAACGCTGCTAAGTTATCACACGGGGGGAACGGAAGAACATGTCTACGATTGCTACATTGTCAGCGGGGAGGGAGGGCCACCACGCAATATCACTCATCTCCAACCACTACCGCAACGAGAGCGCATGAAGGCATCGGTACCGTTATGGGACACAGCTGAAAAGCACGTTTATTTTGTCAGGGATGGGGGATTGTGGCAGTCATCCGTCAGCCAAGGCGAGGCATCACAGAGTGGTCGGATCCCAGATCGTCGGATCACGAGGACGATCTCGCAATCGAGCAACTTACTCTGGACTGCTGACGATGGCAAATCGACTGTGGTTGAAGTTCATGATGACGCGGGAAAACAGGATGGCTTCTACAAAATTCATTTGACTAATGGCGAGAGCACGAAGCTACTCGAACGAGGTGAGTGCTACACCTGCGGACTCAACGACCCATTTCAAGTGACACATGGTGGGCAGAAGGTAGCCTATGTGGCGGAAGATGGGCAACACGAGCCGAATCTGTGGATTGCTGACGCGCCTTTTAGAAATCCCCGCCGACTGACACACCTCAACCCTCAATTCGAAGAGTACAAGTTGGGTGCCGCGCGATTGATTGACTGGCTGAGTGACGATGGCGATAGATTGCACGGAGCCTTGCTCTTGCCATCCGACTATCAGAAAGGGAAGCGTTATCCGCTTGTGGTCTGGGTATATGGGGGAGCGTTCCTCTCCAACGATTTAACTCGTTTCGGCGGTGCCAACCCAGGGCTTCTGAACATGCAATTACTGGCGACCCGTGGCTATGCGGTCCTTCTTCCAGACTCTCCACGACACGAAGGAACGCCGATGGCTGATCTTGCAAAGACCGTGCTGCCCGGTGTGAATAAAGTCATCGATATGGGGGTAGCGGACCCGGAACGGTTAGGTGTGATGGGTCATAGTGACGGAGGTTACAGCACGCTGGCATTGATCGTCCAGACTAAGCGGTTCAAGGCTGCGGTCGAAATGGATGGAATGGGAGATCTCGTTGCGGTACATAGCGAGATGGGAAAGGATGGGTCGGCATATGGAACCGGCGTCCAAGAAGCCGAGATGGGCGGGTCACCCTGGCAGTTTCGAGAAAGATACATCGAGAACTCTCCGTATTTTTATTTCGACAGAGTTGAGACACCGCTACTGATCGTGCACTCCGCAGGGGATCCTGTAGTTGCCTCATTTCTCGGCGACCAAACGTTTGTAGGCCTTCGAAGGCTCGGGAAAGAGGTCGAATACGCGAAGTATGAAGACTTTGGTCATCTTCCTGGGGGGGGCGCTAATGAATTGGATCTTTGCAATCGCTTCCTCGCATGGTTTGACAAATATCTTAAGCCAGAGTAATTGTCACTAACTTGCGATCAATCGGACACTGGATCTTATGACGCACGGTGTTGTTTATCGTGAGACTGCCGGAGCGCCCGTGACTTCGGACGTTCCGGCAGTGACCGGACCGATCTTTTGTACCAAGTGGAATGTTAGTGTAACGCCTTGCTAGACATTTGTCCGTAGTCGTCGCCGGGGGTGTGGGGATGTGGGAAACGCGAAGCGTTTTCCATATCTCCATGCCCCGGTTGTTTCGGCAAGATTGCTTGCGGTGCCGGTGGCCTGTAACCCAAAGCCGAGTGCGGCCGCTCCGTGTTGTATTCCACGCGCCACCGCTCCGTCAGAATCTGTGCCTCCTTCAGCGAGTAAAAGATCTCGCCGTTCAAGAACTCATCGCGCAGCTTTCCATTGAAACTTTCACAGTACCCGTTCTCCCACGGACTCCCCGGCTCGATGTACAACGTCCTCGTGCCCACTTTGCCAAGCCACTTCCGCAACTCCTGGGCAATAAACTCCGGTCCATTGTCCGAACGTATGTGCTCGGGGATTCCGCGCACCAACATCACATCCGCCAAGGTGTCGATCACCTGCAAACTCCCCAAGCGTCGCGCCACCCGCAATGCCAAGCACTCCCGCGTATACTCGTCGATCACCACCAGGACGCGTAGCGCTCGTCCATCGTGCGTCATCGCCTTGACGAAATCGTAGCTCCACACATGATTCGCCCGCTCCGGTCGCAACCGCACACACGAACCATCCCCGAGCCACAACCGTCCTCGTGGCCGCTGCTTCTGCGGCACCTTCAGCCCTTCGCGTCGCCAGATCCGCTGCACTCGATCCTTGCCCACCGGCCACCCCGCATCTCGCAACAGCACCGTGATGCGTCGGTAGCCGTACCGCCCATACTTTCCCGCCAGGGTCAGGATCGCCTGCGTCAGCTGATCTTCGTCCGTGCGCCGCAGGGGCAGATAGCGTTGTGTCCCTCGCCACTGCTTCACCACTCGGCACGCCCGCCGTTCACTCACTGCGTACTCCTCACGGGCATGCTCTACGGCGCACCGACGTCGCTCCGGGCTTAGAAGTTTCCCTCCGCAATATCCTTTAATATCTGTTTATCCAACGCCAACTCCGCCACCAGCCGTTTCAACTTGCCATTCTCTTTTTCGAGTTCCTTCATCCGCTTGGCCTGGTCCATCTTCAAACCGCCGTATTCCTTCCGCCAGCGGTAGAACGTCTGGATTGTAATCTCGGCTTCTTTGCAGGCTTGTGGAGTGGTTTTTCCGTTTGCGATGCTGACTTCAATCTGTCGCAGCATCGTCACGATCTGCTCTGGCTTGTACCTCTTGATTGGCATGACCCGCTTTTCCTCCAAGTGGATTCTCTCTCATTCCACTTGGTACAACTTTCGCCGGTCACGTCAAAATCGCCCAAGGGACGAAGATTCGTGCCAATCAGTCCGCGGGTTCGCCAAGTACTTCTGGCGCGATACTCGGAGCAGAAGGAGGGATGGATCTTTCCTTCAAAACGCGCCCGCGGTGGGCATCTGACAACGGTCGCCAAACAGTTCGAGAAAGCCAGAAAGGAGGCCGGGTTGCCAATTGACCTCGTCCTCTATTGCGCGCGTCATGGCTTTGGAACTGAAATGTATCGGGCGACCAAAAACCTGTTCGCCGTCATGAACGTCATGGGACACACGACCGTGAGCACAACCATGAAGTACCAGCACCAGAACATCGATGAGGTGGCCGAGGTGGCCAGCCGCCGAGTCCAGTAAGGACACAAAAAGGACACAATCGGTGGAATGGGGATCGAGCCGAAGCTGCCAAGTGCTTGAAAAAATGGTGAGCGCGGTAGGAATCGAACCTACAACCTACTGATTAAGAGTCAGTTGCTCTGCCAATTGAGCTACGCGCCCGTGCTTCCGCATTCACGAGATTTCTGACAGCAGAGCGCCGCAGGTCATGAACGAGAAGGCCTCTATATTTATACCATGCGAAAGTGTCCTCTTTCTCGGGCTTGATTAGCGCGCGTTCCGAATCGGCAGGCTCGCTATTTCGCGGCCGCACATGGCTCGCGTCGTCGCCACCGTCGCCAGGAGTGCTACAGCAATTGGAGAATGTGCTACGCTGACGGTGGCTGCCTGGAAGCCGAGAAGGTGCTCATGGGAGACTTGAGCCGTATTGGAGTGTCAATCGATTCGGGACTATTGCGCCGCTTTGATTCGTTCATTACTGATCAAGGCTACGAGAACCGCTCCGAAGCGTTTCGTGATCTCATCCGTGACCGGCTGGTCGGCTCTGTGATCGTTGCTCCAAATGCCTTCGTCGTGGGCACGGTTACGCTTATCTATGATCATCACACTCGCCTGCTGCCGGAGAAGCTTACCGACCTTCAGCACGAGAATCACGAAATAATCATTTCCACGTTGCACGCGCATCTGGACCATGAAAGTTGCCTGGAAGTGGTCGTCCTCCGCGGCAAGTCAAGGGATGTGCAAAGGTTGGCCGACCGGCTCATAAGCACGAAAGGTGTACAGCATGGGCGGCTGGTTATGAGTTCCCCTCAGACTCTGTCATACCATCCCCATCGCCATCGCTGAGGCGACGACAGGGAAAGCCCTATGGCGTACGCAGGGAAAATCCCGTAGAGCCCAAGAAAGTTTGGATAGCCAGCAATGTGGGTCACAAATTTGTGCTAGGGTGTAGCACGATATCAAGAGTCGTGTTATCGCCCTTATCTCCTTGGGTAACACGAAATAGTGGAACGTGTTATGCGAAGGATTTCCGGGAAGCGCAATGGCGACGAGAAACGAGGTGTCGCCGCCATCGGAACTATAGGGGTGTTCCTGATGCTTATCGTTTCGTCATCCATTCCAACGATCGCGCAGGAAAAGACGCCGGTCGCCACGAGTGACAAGGCTCATCCGCCTCGGCTATCAGGAACTGTGGTTGACGCGTCCGGCGCGGTGATTGCGGGAGCTACGGTGCAGGTTCGAAGCGCGAACGGTACTGTACAAATAACGAACCAGTCGGACCCGCACGGCTTCTTCGTTATTTCTGGACTTTCGGCGGGTGATTATCGACTTGTGGTATCTAAACCAGGGTTTGAAACTAAAGGAGCAGCCGTCACCGTCGGGCCCACCGAATTGCTGGCCCCGCTGCGCATCTCTCTGGCTGTGGGCTTCTTGGGCACCACCATAAACGTGCGGGGCAGGCAGGATGACCTCGTTGGAATTGCCAGTTCCGCTGGCCAGGTAACGGTGGGCGCAGAGGAACTCAAGAATCGTCCGATTCTTCGCTCGGGAGAGATTTTGGAGGCGCTTCCCGGTCTCATCATCACGCAACACGCCGGTGGCGGCAAGGCCGACCAATATTTTCTGCGCGGCTTCAATCTCGACCACGGCACAGATTTCGCCATCTACCTGGACGGCATGCCGCTTAACCTGCCGTCGCACGCGCACGGCGAGGGGTACTCGGACATGAACATCGTCATTCCGGAGTTTGTGGAGCGGGTGGATGCTGAGAAAGGTCCTTATTATGCCGATGTCGGCGACTATGGTTCGGCGGGAAATGCCGATGTTGTGTTTTACAAGACGCTTCCCCACAACTTCTTCCAGGTAGACGGTGGCATGTACCAGTTTGCGCGGTTCGTTTTCGGTGTATCGAACAAGCTCGGCAAGGGAAATTTACTATACGGCGGAGAGGCGTATCACGATAGCGGTCCATGGGTTCATTCGGACAACTATTACAAATTCAACGGCCTTGTAACCTACAGCCAGGGAACGGAGGCCGACGGTTTCAGCATCACGACCCGCGCTTACGATGGAGCTAGATGGAACTCGAGCGATCAGCTTCCCTATACGGCCATACCCGTCGTCGGTTTCTTCGGCGCACTGAACCCGACTGATGGTGGCAGATCACAGCGTTATAGCTTGCAGGGCGAATGGCATCACAAGGACGCAAATTCCGAAACGACACTCATGGGCTACGGGTTCTATTACGATCTGAATCTGTTCTCGGATTTCACCTACTACCTGGTCGACCCCTACAATGGCGACCAGTTCGAACAGCAGGACAGGCGCTGGGTCGTAGGGTTCGACCTACGCCATACGATTTTCGGCCACTTCTTCGGCCGCAAGACGGAAACCACGTTGGGTGTGCAGTTCCGCAACGATTTGATCCACAACGGCCTCTTCCGGACAGAAGATCGCGTGCGTACGAACAAGACTGACTACATAGCTAACTATCTAGATGAACCCTCATCCCTCGATCAGGTCGCCGTTTTGCCCGCGGACACGGATTTAAATAAATTTACCGAGACGATAGGAAGTCCGTGGGTGGAAAGCAAGATCCAGTGGGCAAGCAAATTCCGCTCGATCCTCGCGCTGCGCGGCGATGACGGCAAAGGTGTAATCACCAGCTTTACGAACCCCACGAACCCCGACTATCCCAACGACCCCTACCCTGCCAGTTACAATCCCAACACCCACCAATCGGTCACCAAGTTCCTGCCCAGCCCCAAAGCAAGTTTGATCTTCGGCCCATGGGCCAATACCGAGTTTTACGCACAGGGCGGATTCAGTTTCCACACCAACGATGTGCGCGGCTCAACGCAACTGTATGAACCAGTTTCGCCGGCCTATCCTTACTACAACACGCCGAACCCTATTAAAATTCCTTTCTTGGTCCAAACCAAAGGAGCGGAAGTCGGCGTGCGCACTGTGGCCGTCCCACAGCTGCAAAGCACTGTTGAAGTCTGGTATCTCCACAGTAATTCCGAACTGCTGCAGGATGGCGACACTGGAGGCACGAGTGCTTCGGTTCAGTCGAGCAACCGCTACGGGGTAGAAGTTGGGAACTACTACACCCCAACGCAACATTTGGTTTTTGATGCGGACTTTGCGGACTCCCGCGCCATTTTTACTCAAAACGATCCTGACGATTCGACGTTTTACACCTCGACCCCAACGGGTCCCCAACTTTGCGCGAGAAACTCGAATTGCTTTGGACTTATTCCAACCGGGGGAGGCGCTTTCCTGCAAAATGCGAACGGCAAGGAGGTGCCCGAGGCAGTTCGGTGGGTGGTTGCAGCGGGCGCCACGCTGCAGGACTACAAATGCTTCTCGGTAAGTTTGCGCCTGCGTTACTTTGGTCCGCGCCCTCTGACGTCCGACGCAATTTATACTTCACCCTCAACGGCGTTGGTCAACCTGGGGACCAGTTATAAAATCACCAAGAACTGGAGCCTGTGGGGCGAAGTCTTGAATTTGTTCAACCGCCGAGATCAAGACGTTGACTACGCCTATGTATCGCAAATAACGCCGGCAACTGGGCTGGGGCTACCAGCGACACCGCCAACAACCTTAGCAGGGCAGGCGCAGGTTGCGAGTAGCGTGAATGGCAACGTGGCATTCACAAGGGTTATGCACCCCGTCGAACCGGTTCAGGCGCGATTCAGTTTACGTTACAGTTTCGGTAAGTAAAGGGTTGGACAGTGTTCTGCATCGCGAAGGAATTACATTGCAGAAAGCAGTGGGTATGGATTCGCTAAAGTGATGTCACCGGTACAACCAAAACTGAGCAACCTGTTCAATGATGCTGCCGATCACCTCCGCAGCCGAATCGTTGCCATCTACGCGATCTTGTTCGCGTTCAACGTCGGTGCATGGTTGTGGGCTGCGGTTGCTTTCCACCGTTACCCGGTGCTTTTGGGAACCGCCCTTCTCGCGTATAGCTTTGGCTTGCGTCATGCCGTTGACGCGGATCACATAGCTGCGATCGACAACGTAACCCGAAAGCTGATGCAGGATGGAAAACGCCCGGTTGCAGTTGGCTTCATGTTCTCGCTGGGTCATTCGACCGTTGTCTTGCTTGGCTCCGCGGCAATTGCAGGGGCGGCGCTGACTCTGCAGCATCGCATGGACGCCTTCCGGAACGTCGCGGGGATAATCGGCACTTTGGTTTCAGCATTTTTTCTGTTCGCGATCGCCATCGTAAATCTAATTGTTCTGCGATCAATCTACCGAACCTTTGTACGGGTCCGTCGCGGTGAGCCTTACGTGGACGAAGATTTCAATATGCTTCTCGGCGGGCGCGGGGTCCTCGCGCGTATGTTCCGTCCAATGTTCCGCATGATCAGCCGGAGTTGGCATATGTATCCGTTGGGCTTTCTGTTTGGCCTGGGGTTCGATACCGCAACCGAGATTGGTTTGTTGGGCATTTCCGCGGCTGAAGCATCCAAGGGACTGCCGTTTTGGTCGATCCTGGTTTTCCCTGTGCTTTTTGCTGCGGGGATGTCGCTCATCGATACCACGGACAACATTCTTATGTTAGGCGCCTACGGATGGGCGTTCGTGAAGCCCATTCGCAAGCTTTATTACAACATCACGATCACGTGCGTCTCCGTCGTCGTCGCGCTGGTCGTCGGAGGCATCGAGGCGCTCGGATTGCTGGGCGAGCACTTTCATCTCGAAGGATGGTTCTGGAGAGCAGTCGCCAAGCTCAATGACAATTTCGGCACGCTGGGGTATTTCATCGTGGCTCTTTTTGCACTGAGCTGGGTCGTGTCGATTGCGTTCTACAAATGGCGACGATTCGACGATCTGGAAGTCGAGGCCGAACGGGAGCTGGTCGCGCCCTGAGAGGCGCAAGAATAATCCGCAACGACCCGGCCAGCGCTCAGGCCGCTCGCTCCCTCCTGGCGCAGGTGACTGTCTAGCCGCTGGCGATGGCACTTTCTCTTCTGCAACCGAAGGCTTATGATGTCGTCCACGGAGCAGCGGATGGCGTTCGCCCCTATGAGTAAGGAGGCGGTTACCGAGCTCGATGTCCTCTGGATTACCGCCGGGCTGGGCTGTGATGGGGACACGATCGCAATGACTGCGGCGACCCAGCCGAGCATTGAAGACGTCCTTCTGGGACAAATTCCCTGGATTCCAAAAGTAACCCTGCACAATCCCTTCCTCGCGCTGGCTAACGGCGACGACTTCATGAAGCCTTTCCATCTGGCCACGGAAGGGAAGATGGAAAACTTCATTCTGGTGGTCGAAGGATCGATCCCGAACGAACACAATAAGGAGGAAGGTTACTGGGCTTCCCTGGGCACAGACCCGAAGACCGGGCAGCCGATCACAACCTGTGAATGGATTGATCGTCTCGCGCCCCAGGCGTGGGCGGTGGTGGCAGCGGGAACCTGCGCCACCTACGGCGGCATTCATGCGATGGAAGGCAACCCCACGGGATGCATGGGGCTCCCCGACTACCTGGGATGGAAGTGGAAATCGAAGGCGGAGATTCCGATCGTGTGCGTGCCCGGGTGTCCGGTGCAGCCCGATAATTTCATGGAAACGCTTCTGTATTTGCTCTACATGGCGTCAGGCCGCGCGCCTATGATTCCGCTCGACGAAGCGCTGCGGCCGACCTGGCTTTTTGGCAACACGGTGCATGAAGGTTGCGACCGCGGCGGCTTCTACGAGCAAGCGCAGTTTGCCGATGAATACGGATCTCCGCTTTGCATCGTGAAGCTTGGATGCTGGGGACCGGTGGTGCAGTGCAACGTTGGAAAACGAGGATGGATGGGTGGGATTGGCGGATGTCCGAATGTTGGCGGGATCTGCATTGGGTGTACCATGCCGGGCTTTCCTGATAAGTTCATGCCTTTTATGAATCAGCCTCCGGGTTCTCTTTTGTCGTCGGCTGCGGTGCAAACTTATGGACGCGCGATTCACGCGCTGCGCCGCTTCACGCAATCGTCGCTGAACAAAGAGCCCAGTTGGCGCAAGCGAACCCATAGTTGAGGAGTCGGGATGGTTTCATTTTCGTGGCCGGGCAATAAGAACGACGCGACCGACGACCGAGTGTCGGATGATCGTCGCTCCGCCGTTACCGAGCCGGAGATTACTCCTGCCGCGGCTGAAGAAATCCTGCAGGGCTTGGCCGGAGTCTTCAGCCGTCGCCTCAATCCCCCAACTGCTCGACGCGTCGTGTATCCGCCGGAACAACCCGACCAGGGATGGTCGAAAGATAACGGTAAAGATAGAGATAAAGCTGAAGATGCGCAGCTTCCGAATGTCGAAGCCCGATACCGTGCTCTGGTTGAGCAGATTCCTGCAGTCGTGTTCATGGCTTATCTCGATCGCGGAATCGGTGAGGCTTACGTTAGTCCTCAGATAGAAGCCGCGCTGGGCTTTTCGCAGGAAGAATGGCTGGAGGATCCTATCCGCTGGTACAGCCACATCCATCCCGAAGACAAGCAGCGCTGGAGCACCGAAGCGGCCGAGATGTTTCTCACCGGCAACCCGCTGCGTTCGGCCTATCGGGTGATTTCGCGCGATGGCCGCGTCCTGTGGTTTCATTGCGAAGCCAAGATGATCCGCAAGGAGGATGGCGAGCCTTGGTTCATTCACGGCGTAGGCTTTGACATCACTGACTTGAAGCGGACGGAAGAAGCGTTGCAGGAGGAGCGCAACGTGGGGAAACGGGCCGAAGCCAAGTTTCGCGGGCTGCTGGAAGCCGCGCCCGACGCGGTTGTTGTCGTCAATCGAGAGGGCAGGATTGTTCTGGTGAATGCTCAGGTGGAAAAGCTGTTTGGCTATGAGCGGGAAGAGTTGCTGGGGAAGCAACTCGAAATGCTGGTGCCGGCACGTCTGCGCCATAAACATCCCGAACACCGCCGGCGTTTTTTCGGAGAGCCGAGAGTGCGTCCCATGGGAGCGGCCGGGGAAGAACTTTACGGCCTGCACAAAGACGGCCACGAATTTCCCGTTGAAATCAGCCTCAGCCCGCTGGACACAGAAGAAGGCGTGCTGGTTTCAAGCGCGATTCGCGACATCACGGAGCGTAAACATCTGGAGAAAACAATTCTGGAAATCAGCGCCCGGGAGCAGCGCCGCATTGGACAGGATCTGCATGATGGTTTGGGCCAGCATCTGACCGGCATCGCTTTCATGAGCAAGGTGCAGGAACAAAAGCTGATAGAGAAGAATCTGCCCGAGGCCGCCGACGCCGGCAAGATCGTGAACCTGGTGAATGAAGCCATCCACAAGACGCGGGAATTGGCGCGCGGATTGCTTCCCGTTGTGTCGGACGCGCATGGTTTGATGTTGGCCTTGCAGCAATGGGCGGGCGAGGTGGAAGATTTGTTCGCGGTCAGCTGCCGGTTCCAATGTTTTACGCCGGTGCTGATCCATGACGACACGGTGGCCACACATCTCTACTACGTTGCCCGGGAGGCGGTGAACAACGCGATCAAGCACGGTCACGCCCGCCAGATCGTCATTCGCCTCGCCTCCGACCAGAACCGGGGGGCGCTTACAATTCAGGATGACGGCTGCGGGATCGGTAGCATTGTTCCCGGCAATAAAGGAATGGGGCTTCATCTGATGAACTATCGAGCCAGGATGGTCGGGGGCTCCCTTGAAGTGCAGCGCATCCCAACCGGCGGCACCATGGTGACCTGTCTCTTCCCGGTCGGGAACAAAGGATCGAAGTGAAACATGAGCGCTAGCAATAAATCGCAGACCCATACTTCGCAGAACCTGACTTCGCAGAACCAGGCGGTCGCCAAGAAAAGAATCCTGGTGGTCGATGACCATCCCATCGTGCGCCAGGGTTTGGCGCTGCTGATTAATCGGGAGCCCGATCTTGTGGTTTGCGGGGAAGCCGAAGAAGCCATGGGTGCTCTCCATGTGCTGGCTTCGGCTCGGCCCGATGTTCTTATCGTTGATATTTCTCTAAATGGTCCCGACGGCCTCGATCTCTTGAAGAGTATTCGCACGACTCATCCCACTTTGCCGGTGCTGATCCTTTCGATGCACGATGAGTCGATCTATGCTGAACGCGCGCTCCGCGCCGGCGCCAACGGCTACATTATGAAACAAGAGGCCACAGAGAAAGTGTTGGTTGCCCTGCGACGCATTCTGAACGGCGAGGTTTATGTCAGCGACCGCATCGCCACCAAGATGCTTAAGCATTACATCACCGGCTCCGGCACATTGCGAAACTCCTCCATCGCCGATCTCAGCGACCGCGAACTGGAAGTGTTTCGCCTGATCGGAGAAGGCCACGGAACCCGGCAGATCGCGGAAGAATTGCACATCAGCATAAAAACCGTCGAATCGTATCAGGCTCACATCAAGGAAAAGTTGTCGTTGCGCAGCGCCCGCGAACTCATGCAGCACGCTATTCAGTGGAACATGAACGAAAAGGCGGTGTGACACTGTTTTCGTTCAAGTTCCGTTCCTCGTCCCCGCTGTTGCCGCTTTCTTCAACATTCAGTCGACTACTATTCACCGTCAAGTCATCGGGGAATCCCCGGTGTCATTCATAGTTGTTCCCCCAAGGTGAAAAAGTGGTGCTCCCGCTTGTACGCGTGCCAGATATTGTTGATTCTAATCCCGTCCATTTGAGATTTCGATTCTGGAATCCTGCTTGGTGCTCTGCACGTGCGCTGATCGTGCACGAAATCAAAGAAGTATGCCTCCGTTCTTGACAAGTTGATCTGGAAAAGGAGAACGCAGTTATGGCAGCGGAAACAGTTCCTTACGGTCGGGTTACGCAAAAACCATCGCCTGTCGCCGAGGTGCACATACTCTGGATCACCGCTGGTCTGGGCTGTGATGGAGACTCGGTTTCAGTTACCGCAGCGACTCAACCCAGCATCGAGGACGTTCTGTTGGGAGCAATCCCCGGACTGCCTAAGGTGCACTTGCATAATCCCGTCCTGGCTTACGAGAACGGAGATGACTTCCTGAAATTCTGGTACATGGCCGAGAAAGGCCAGCTCGAGCCATTTGTGCTCGTGGTCGAAGGATCGATTCCGAACGAAAAAATAAAGAAGGAAGGATACTGGGCGGGGCTCGGAACCGATCCGAAGACCGGCCAGCCCATCACCACGAATGAGTGGATCGATCGCCTAGCCCCCAAGGCGTTGGCGGTTGTGGCCTGTGGTACTTGCGCCACTTACGGCGGGATTCACGCCATGGAAGGCAATCCTACCGGAGCTATGGGGCTCGCGGACTACCTGGGCTGGGATTGGCGCTCGAAAGCCGGCCTGCCCATCGTCAATGTTCCAGGGTGTCCGGTACAACCTGACAACTTCATGGAAACCGTGCTCTACCTGCTCTACCAGGTGGCTGGACTTGCGCCCATGATTCCACTCGACGATCAGCTGCGCCCCACATGGCTGTTCGGCAAGACGGTACATGAAGGTTGCGATCGCGCTGGCTACTACGAGCAGGGCGATTTTGCCGAAGTGTATGGCTCGCCAAAGTGCATCGTGAAGTTGGGATGCTGGGGTCCGGTCGTGAACTGCAACGTACCCAAACGGGGATGGATGGCGGGAATCGGCGGCTGCCCCAACGTAGGCGGCATATGCATTGGCTGCACCATGCCCGGATTCCCGGATAAATTCATGCCATTCATGGATGAGCCGCCGGGGGCGAAGGTTTCCAGCGCCGCGGTCGGCGCTTATGGCCGCGCCATTCGCGCTCTGCGTTCGATGACCCAGGCTACTACTAATAAAGAGCCAAAGTGGCGTCATCCCGGCCCTAACCTGACCACGGGATATCACCCACGATCTTATTAAGCACACACCGAGAAACCGAGAGACTGCTGAGACGGATAAGGAGCGATCGAATGAGCACTATTACCGCACCGACAAAAGATGTTTCCAGCAAGTCAAAGAATCTGGTGGAAATGAACTGGGACCCGATCACTCGCATCGTGGGTAGCCTGGGCATCTTCACAAAAATCGACTTTGAGAATCGCCACGTGGTCGAGTGTCACAGCACCTCATCTATCTTTCGCGGGTACAGCATCTTCATGAAGGGTAAAGACCCGCGCGATGCCCATTTCATTACCAGCCGCATCTGCGGCATCTGCGGTGACAATCACGCTACCTGCGCCACCTACGCGCAGAACATGGCGTTCGGCGTGAAGCCGCCTCCGATCGCGGAGTGGATCGTGAACCTCGGCGAAGCCGCCGAGTACATGTTCGATCACAATATTTTTCAGGACAATCTGGTTGGCGTCGACTTCTGCGAGCAAATGGTGAAGGAGACCAATCCGAAGGTGTGGACGAAAGCGCAATCGACGCCGGCGCCACACTCCAATTTGCATGGATTCAAGAACATCTCTGACATCATGACCGCGCTCAATCCGTTTACCGGATCGTTCTATCGCGAAGCTCTGGTCATGAGCCGCATGACGCGCGAGATGTTCTGCCTGATGGAGGGCCGTCACGTTCATCCTTCCACTCTTTATCCCGGCGGCGTCGGGACTGTGCCCACCATCCAACTCTTTACTGACTATCTGGTTCGCTTGATGAAGTATGTCGAGTTTATGAAGAAAGTCGTTCCCTTGCACGACGACCTGTTCGACTTCTTCTACCAGGCGCTGCCCGGTTACGAGGAAGTTGGCCGTCGCCGCGTGTTGCTGGCGTGTTGGGGATCGTTTAACGATCCCGATGTCTGCGATTACACCTACAAGAACATGACGAACTGGGGTCGCGGGATGTTCGTTACGCCCGGCATCGTGGTCGACGGCAAGCTGGTGACCACGGATCTGGTCGACATTAACCTGAACATTCGCATCCTTCTTGGAAGCTCTTACTACGACGAGTGGAAGAATTCACAAACGTTCGTCAAGACGGATCCCCTGGGGAATCCGGTGGACAAGAACCATCCCTGGAACCAGACCACGATTCCGCGCCCACAGAAGCGCGATTTTGGCGGCAAGTACACGTGGGTGATGTCGCCGCGCTGGCTCGATAAGCGAACCGGCGATCATCTGGCGATGGACACTGGAGGCGGTCCTATCGCCCGTCTCTGGGCCACTGCACTGGCTGGCTTAGTGGACATCGGCTACATCAAAGCCACCGGAACCAGCGTGAAGATGTATCTGCCGAAGACGACCTCGCTGCCTGAAGTCGAGTTCGAGTGGAAGATTCCGAAGTGGAGCAATGCCATCGAGCGCGACCGGGCGCGCACCTACTTCCAGGTTTATGCTGCTTGCGCCGCTTTGCACTTCATGGAAAAGGCGCTGGCGGAGTTGCACGCTGGACACACCAAAACATGGACGGAATTCAAGGTGCCTGAGGAAGCGATTGGCTGCGGTTTTCATGAAGCGGTCCGCGGCGTACTCTCGCACCACGTGGTGATCAAAGAAGGCAAGATCGCCAACTACCACCCGTATCCTCCAACTCCCTGGAATGCCAATCCGCGCGACATTTACGGCACTCCAGGTCCGTATGAAGACGCGGTGCAGAACACTCCAATTTTCGAAGAAAATGGTCCGGACAAGTTCAAGGGAATCGACATCATGCGGGCGGTGCGAAGCTTCGATCCTTGTTTGCCGTGCGGCGTGCACATGTATCTGGGAAACGGCAAGGTGCTGGAGACGCATCACTCTCCCATGTTTGGTCTTCAACCCTGAACCTGCTCCATGGGTGATAGAGGAGTGAGGGTGGGAAACTGCGCTCTCACTCCTGATTTTTTTCGGTGCCTGGTCGGTGAATGTGACGCGAAATTTGAGAAGGAGCACTGTGGCGGAAGGCCGAGATTTTCGGGAAGACATCCAGCGGATCGGCGGACTGGTTCAGGAGATCGAATCGATCGCCGATCCCGCGATAAGAGCCGCCACCAAGGACCTGGTGCAGTCGCTCATGGATCTGCACGGTGCGGCATTGGAGAAAGCGCTCGAGATCGTCGCTGAGACCGGGGAAACAGGAATGAGCATCATCGACCGGATGGGCCGTGATTCGCTGGTGAGCAGCGTTCTGATTCTCTATGGGCTGCATCCCGAGGATCTGGAGAGCCGCGTGGTAAAGGCAGTCGACCGGGTGCGGCAGCAGTTACGGAAACAAGGTTGTGAGGTTGAGTTGATGGGCGTGAACGATGGCGCGATCCGATTGCGGGTTGAAACCGGCTCGCATACTTGCGGCTCAACCGCGAAAACCGTTCAGGCCGCGCTTGAGGCAGCCTTGTACGACGCAGCGCCGGATTTGACCTCTCTGGTGATTGAGGGGTTGGATGAGAAGCCGGCCTCAGGATTTGTGGCTTTGGACAAATTGATGGGTGGCCCAGCTCCGTCATTGGTGGCTCCGGGGCCGCTGGGCGTGGATTAAAGAGAAGCAAAACGAGATTGGGGATGTTCGAATCATGAGTGCGGGACAATCAACGGGATCGGCCGATGGCTTTGGAACCCTGCGCCAGTTGGCGCGGCGCGAGCGGGCGCTGGAACGTTGCGAACTGTGCAGCCTGGGCCTGCGGCCCGATCATCCGCACTTGATTGAGGTGGCGCAGCGCAAGCTGCTCTGCACCTGCGATGCCTGCGCCATTCTGTTCAGCGGCCAGGGAGTGAAGTTCAAGCGCGTTCCCCGACGGGTGCGGGCTCTTGCCGGCTTCAATCTCAGCGACGCTGAGTGGAATGGTTTGATGGTCCCCATCAACATGGCATTCTTTTTCCGAAGCAGCCTTGAGAACCGGATTGTCGCCCTTTATCCAAGCCCCGCCGGTGCGACCGAATCGCTGCTCGCTCTTGAATCCTGGAACGACATAGTGGCCCGCAACCCGATTCTGAACGAAATGGAATCCGACGTCGAAGGGCTGCTGGTGAACCGGCTGGGTTATTCCCGCGGATACTCCGCTGCCGAGTACTACCTGCTTCCAATCGATGAATGTTACAAGCTGGTAGGCTTGATTCGCCTGCACTGGAAAGGCCTTTCCGGCGGGACGGAAGTGTGGAAGGAGCTGGGCGAATTCTTCAGGAGTGTGAAAGAACGATCGGTTGAGGTTACGGTCGAGACCAAAGCGGCAGCGCGCATGGAAATGGAAGAGGAATCTCATGCCTGATCTGAGCTTTCAAGTCGAAGGAGCTGAAGTTGTCGCCAATGCGGCCACGCCTCTTCTAGCCTTCAGGCTTCGACTGACCGACGCTAATCCGGAGCAGACGATTCACAGCGTTGCGCTGCGTTGCCAAATCCAGATCGAAGTCACCCGCCGCAAGTACTCGCCCGAAGACCAGGAGCGTTTGCTCGACCTGTTTGGCGAGCCCGGCCGCTGGGGCCAAACCCTGCGAAGTCTCTTGTGGACCCACGCAAATCTCGTGGTGCCTTCGTTCAAAGGAACCACTTTGATCGATCTGCCGGTACCCTGCAGTTTCGATTTCAACGTGGCGGCTACCAAGTATTTCGACGGCCTGGCGGAGGGAGAGGTTCCCGTCTGCCTGCAGTTCAGCGGGACGGTTTTTTATGCCAGCCCTGAAGGCGGCTTGCAGGTTGCACCTATTTCCTGGGACAAGGAAGCTCGATTCAAGCTGCCTGTGAAACTTTGGCGCGACATGATGGAGTCCTTCTATCCAAATAGTGCATGGCTGTGCCTGCATAAGGACGCCTTCGACCGTTTGTATCAATACAAAGTCCGGCACGGAATTCCCACGTGGGAAGAAGCTCTGGAGAGCCTGATTCCGATCGAGGAAGTCGAAGAGAAAGTAATGTGATGAATCTCACCGCCGTGGACAAGATCGCGAAAGCGGTGCTGTACGAGGGATATATGCTCTATCCCTACCGCCCATCGTCGGTGAAGAACCAGCAACGCTGGAACTTTGGCGTGCTCTGTCCGCGGTCGTACAGCGAAGAGCAGAAGGGCAGTGAGGCCTGCACCATGCTGACCGAATGCCTGGTCGAGGGCGCTTCGCGGACTGGACTTGAAGTTCGAGTGCGCTTTCTTCAGGTGGTAGCGCGCTCTGTCGGAGAACTGGCCACGCCGCTGAGAGAGCTGTTGCCGGGCCAGACCCCCGACTTTCGTTTCGTGGAGAGACTTGCGGTGAACGGCCGCGTCTACCAGCCCTGGCAGGAAGCAATCGAACGGGAACTGTGTTTGCCGGTGTACAACCTCGAAGCGTTGTGCCGCAGACCCGTCCAGGACATCTTCAGTTTCTCTGCTGAGAGAAAATTTGAATTTCTGTCCGACGACCGTGGATGGATTGCCGGCGTGATCGTTCGTGAACGGAAGGCAATCTGCGGCTCTATCGAAGTCGCGAGTGAACGGGGTGAGGACGGGATATTCAAGATCAGTGTGTTGATCCGAAACACGACGCCTTTCGCAGTCACACCAAATTGTACTCGCGATGAGGCGCTGCTTAGTTCCATGGCATCAGCCCATACCGTTCTCGGCGTGCAGGATGGAAGATTCGTTTCGATGACCGCGCCTCAGGACCGGTTGTGTGAGCAAGCGGCGAGTTGTAAGAACGTGGGGACCTGGCCGGTGCTGGTTGGCGAAGAAGGACAATGCGACACCATGCTTTCTTCCCCGATCATTCTCTATGACTATCCGCAGATTGCTCCCGAGAGTGCCGGCGACCTGTTTGACGGAACTGAGATTGATGAGATTCTCTCCTTGCGCATCATGACGCTGACCGACGACGAGAAGCGCGAGATGAGCCAGTCCGATGAGCGCGCCCGCCAGATGCTGGAGCGCACAGAAACTATGCCCGTGGAACAGCTGATGAAGTTGCACGGAGTTCTGCGCGGATTGCGCCCGCTCAAGGAGAATATCCAATGAACGAGTGGGAATGGCAACTCCTCGAAGAGAAGACTCCTCTCGATCATCTGGAAATTTCTGGAGTCGAGGTGAAGACCGGAAGCCGCGTGCGTCTATGTCCGCGGCCCGGCGGGGATGTGATGGACCTCGCTCTGGCTGGGCAGACGGCCACCATCGAATGCATCGAACAGGATTACGAGGGCAAGCGGCACGTCTGCGTGGTTCTGGACGAGGATCCTGGCAAGGATATGGGCTTGCTTCGTCAGCCCGGTCATCGTTTCTTCTTCGATGCAGAAGAGGTAGAACCGCTTTTGCCCGATGATTTCCCGCAAATTGTCGCCGCGCAGAAACCAACCATCCTGGTCGCCGGTATCGGCAATATCTTCCTCGGGGATGACGCGTTCGGTGTAGAAGTAGTTCGCCGACTTGCGAAGGCAACGCTGCCGGAAGCGGTGCGCGTGGCCGATTTCGGCATTCGAGGATTCGACCTGGCCTATGCGCTGCAAGACGGCTACGAAACCACGATTTTGGTGGACGCCTGCCCGCACGGTGAGGCTCCGGGCACGCTGTACGTCATCGAGCCGGATTTGAAAGCATTGGACGACCCGGAAACTCCGCAGGCAGTCATCGAAGCCCACGCGATGAATCCCGTGAGCGTGCTGCGCATGGCCCGGGCGATGAACATCGAAATGAAGAACATTCTGCTCGTCGGTTGCGAACCGGAGACTCTAGGAGGCGACGAAGGTGAGATGGGACTCAGCGCGCCTGTGCAAGCAGCCGTGGAAGAGACGGTCAAGCTGGTGAAGTCGCTGATTGAGACAATTCTGGACAAAACTCGGCCGGGTACAACCAATACATATCCAGCGACAAAAGGAGACAGCCGTGGCAATGGAAGAGAATGGTAACGGAACCAGCGACAAGGACACACTATTCATGTTGAGCGGAGTGGCTCTGGTAGTTTTCGGAGCGGGACTGATTCTTTCCAACCCGATCGCGAGGCGTTATCTCGGCCAGTTCGGCTTGGGGAACCTGGCTCAGGGTGCTTTGCCGGATCTGGACCGCTATTTGAAATTGCGCTCCATGTAGCAGGCTGGCTTGAGATGGTTCGCATCATTCGGAGGGGCGCAGTGGACCGTAGCGGCATGTGATCGGCTCGGTCCCGGAGGAAGACTTCGATGACGACCAGCGTCGCCGGTACTCGTTACGTGATCGATACGCGGACAAGCCAATTCACGGTGCAGGCTTTTGCCAGCGGTTTGATTTCGGCGATCGCGCATAGTCCAAAGATCGCGATTCGCGACTGGACCGGAACGGTTCAGATGATTTCTGGTTCGCTGGAGGGTGCTTCGCTGAAGGTTCGGGTAAAGACTGCTTCGCTCGAGGTCTTGGATGAGTTACCGGACGCCGATCGGCGAGAGCTTCACCGGGTTATGAACAAGGAAGTTCTGGAAACGGCGGGGTTTCCTGAGATTACTTACGACGGCATGATGGCCGCCGAGAAACTGAAGGAAGATCTTTACCGCCTCAATGTGCGCGGAAGACTGAGTCTTCACGGTACTACCAATGATCAGGACTTTGTGGCTCAAGCGTCTCTCGGGGTTGACAGCGCACGCGCCTACGGTTCGTTTACGCTGCTGCAGAGCGACTACAACATTCGCATCGTATCGATCGCGGGAGGCACTCTGAAACTTCTGGATGAATTGAAGTTTTCATTTTACGTTGTGGCGCGAAAAGCGGATTGACAGCAATGAATTGTTCGAGAAGGACGTTCTGATTCCAGGGAGGTTTCTCTAGTGCATTACGCCACGGAACCCACAATGAAACCGGAGGGCGCCACGGTTCACTACATCATCGAAACCACGGGCAGCACCTTTACCGTCAGGGCGTTTGCGGCGGGACTGCTTTCTGCGCTTGGTCACAACCCAACGATTGCAATTCCTGATTTCGAAGGAGAAGTCTTTCTTAATCCTGATGCGGTGGAACAGAGTTCGCTGCACTTGGTGATTCATTCGGCTGCGCTGACGGTCACCGACGACATCAGCGAGAAAGATCGCGAGGAAATCAACCGCAGGATGCACGATGAAGTGCTCGAGTCCGAATCTTTTCCTGACATCGTGTATGAGTGCTCTCGCGGGTCCGCCAGCAAGACCGGGGAAGGACAATACTGGATGGCTTTGAATGGGGAACTGACATTGCACGGCGTTAAGCGCAATCAGCCGGTCTCGGCCCGAGTCTCGGTAAACGGGAATACGCTTCGCGCGGCCGGAGAGTTTTCGGTCCGGCAGAGCGATTACGAGATTCACCCGGTATCCGCGCTGGGGGGAGCCGTGAAGCTCAAGGATGAGCTCAAGATGTCGTTCGATATTTCTGCTCGCAAGCAGGCGTAATCCGCGTGCGGGTACGGGGTGTGCCGGAAAATGAATCGGGATGGAGCGAATCATGACGTCGTGGGAGGGTGCCGCATGTGTCTAGCCATACCAGGAAAGATCGTCGAGATCTCTTCCGATAATAAGGATTCAGCAATGGTTGACGTAGTCGGCGTGCGGCGGAGGATTGATCTAGGCTTGTTGCAGGATGATAAGCCGGTGCCCGGCGACTGGGTGCTGGTTCATGTCGGCTTCGCCATGAGCAAGATCAGCGCGGAGGATGCCGCTGACCAGATGAACACTCTCCGGATGTTGGGAGAGATCGACGGAGCGATGCAGGAAGTCCGGGGCTACGGGTTGGAGGATGTGAACTGACGCCCGCCTTCGAGCGGCCGGCAAGGAAGTGATCGGCATGAGATTCGTCGACGAGTTTCGCGAACCCGAACTGATTTCGAAGACAGCGGAAGAAATTCGCCGACTTGCGGGTCGGGAACGCCACTACCGCATGATGGAGGTCTGCGGCGGACACACTCATGCCATCTATCGTTTCGGCCTGAAAGATATCCTTCCGGAAAATATTGAATTGATTCACGGCCCCGGCTGTCCGGTCTGCGTGCTGCCCATGGGGAGAATCGACGATGGTCTTTCCATCGCACAGCAGCCGGATGTAATCTTCGCGGCCTTTGGAGACATGATGCGTGTGCCCGGCACCCTGGGCAGTCCGCTTGAGCACAAAGCCCGTGGCATGGATGTTCGCATTGTGTATTCGCCTTCCGATGCGCTGAAGTTAGCCCGGCTCAATCCTGACAAGCACGTAATGTTTTTTGCTATCGGGTTTGAAACCACCGCGCCCTCCACCGCGCTTACCATGATGCGCGCCAAGGCCGAAGGCCTTCGGAATTTCTCAGTTTTCTGCAATCACGTCACCATCATTCCCGCGATACGGGCGATTCTGGATTCGCCCGATATGCGGCTCGACGCGTTCATCGGTCCCGGCCATGTCTCGACCGTCATCGGCTGCCGGCCTTACGAATGGATTGCGCAGAACGAATGCAAGCCCATCGTGGTCTCGGGCTTCGAGCCGCTCGACATGCTGCAGTCGATCGTCATGCTGCTGCATCAGTTGAAGGCGGGCGAGGCCAAGGTCGAAAATCAATACAAGCGCGTGGTTCCCTGGGACGGCAATCGTGCGGCGCTCAAGGCCATGGCCGAGGTTTTCGAGTTGCGTCCTTACTTCGAGTGGCGCGGTCTGGGGTTCATCTCGCAATCCGCGCTGCGGGTCAACAACAAATACGCCGAATGGGATGCGGAGCAACGCTTTGTGGTTCCCGGCATTCGGGTAACCGACCCGAAAGCCGCGCAATGTGGGGAAGTGCTGAAGGGTGTGCTGAAGCCGCATCAATGTAAACTTTTTGGCCGCGAGTGCACGCCGGAGCGTCCCATGGGCGCACTCATGGTGTCATCGGAAGGATCATGCGCCGCCTATTACAACTACGAACACCGCAAGGCAGCAATGGTAAGTCTGAGCTCGATCGCCTGAGAGCTTCAGAAACTTTGTTTGCCGAATCTGCGCCAACGCGGTTTCGCGACCCGCAGATCGAGATGGCGCACGGAGCCGGAGGTAAAGCCAGCCGCAAGCTGGTTGAAGGGCTTTTTTCTCCATTGCTTTTCGGTTCCTCGCCGGGCCCGCTCGGCGATGCCGCGCAGGTCGACATCAACGGCACAAAAGTTGCGATTACTACCGACAGCTTCGTGGTGAAGCCGCTGACTTTTCCCGGTGGCTCCATCGGCGAGCTTGCGGTGAACGGCACCGTGAACGACCTGGCTGTTTCGGGAGCGAAAGCAGAAGCTTTGGTGGTTTCCTACGTGCTCGAAGCCGGCCTGCCGACGCCAGTTCTCGAAGCCGAAGTTCGCGCCATGGCAAAAGCCGCGCGGGACGCGGGGGTGCGCATCGTTGCCGGCGACACTAAAGTCGTCGAACACGGCAAAGCGGATCAGATGTACGTCACCACGACCGGCATAGGCCGCTTGCTTCATGGAGTGACTGTTGATCCTCGCTCGGTGCGCGTGGGCGACAGGATTCTGCTTTCCGGGCCGATCGGCGATCATGGCATCACCATCCTGCTGGCGCGCGGCGAGCTTGATTTCGAAGCTGATCTTCGTTCCGACACGCGCTCCGTGCTTCCTCTCGTGGAAGCCCTTATTCATGCTGCTGGTCCGGGTATCCGCTGGATGCGCGATCCAACTCGCGGTGGCGCTGCCACCTCTCTGAATGAACTGGCACGCGATTGTGGACTGGGCATGGTTCTTTTTGAAGATCAGATTCCGGTGCGTGATACGGTTCGCGGTGCGTGTGAGCTACTCGGGCTTGATCCGCTGCACATTGCGAATGAGGGGCAGTTTCTGGCGGTCGTTTCCCCGGAGTACTCCGACGCTGCGATCAACGCGTTAAGCCTGGCGCCGGGCGGGAATGAGGCGCAGGTGATCGGTGAAGTTTGCGACCAGCCTGCCGGCACGGTGCTGGTGACAACCCTTTACGGGGGAAGCCGCATCGTGGATATGCTCGTCGGTGATCCCTTACCGCGCATTTGTTAAGCGAAGAAAGATGAATTTGTCATACAACAATGCGACGGCAACTGCTTGTGAACTCACCAGCCAAGTCGAGGAGCGGCTGCTCGAGCGAAACCAATTGTTCGAGCGTTTTTTTTCGCAGGAGGCGCCGCGTCTGGCAGAAGCTTGCCGTGAGATGTCGGAGCGTTTCCTGCGCGGCGGGCGGCTTCTGGCCTTCGGACGCGGCCCTTACTCGACCGATGCACAGCACGTTTCTGTCGAGTTCGTTCATCCCGTGATCGTGGGCAAGCGCGCTCTGCCGGCCCTGGATCTTTCGGTGTTGTTTCGCCCCTGGCTCGAAGCCATTCTTAGTCCAGAAGATATCGTCATGGGATTCGGCCCTCCAGAGGGCGATCCCGAAGTGTGGGCCGCGCTGCAGCAGGCGCGCGGTCGCGATGCCATGACTTTCGCCCTGCCCGGCATTGCAGGGTCCTATGCGGTGAACGCGGCCACGTATGATCAGTTCATGCACCAGGAGATGATCGAGATCCTTTACCACACACTGTGGGAGACCGTGCACGTTTTCTTTGAGCACCGCGAACTCGGCCATGACGTGGGAGAATCGGGCTTTTTGTATCCCTTCCTGGGCAGGGAAAAGCAAGGAACCACAAATCTGGTAGCTGAAGTGGCATCGTCGATTTTGATGAAGGCCCACGACGACACTAAGCTGCGCGAGCAGGTCGCGCGTGAAGAGGCGGAGCAGATCAGCAGCACGACGCTGGCGATTCACGAGAGGCTGCGCCGCGGCGGCAAGATCATCGTCTTCGGCAATGGTGGGTCCGCGACCGACGCGAACGATTTCGCCATTGATTGCGTGCTGCCGCCGCGGGGCTATGAATCTGTCCCTGCGGTTTCACTCTCCCTGGAGCCGGCAAACATCACTGCCGTCGCCAATGACATTGGCACCGATGCAATTTTCCTTCGCCAGATGATCGCGCAGGCTCGCCCGGAAGATGTTGCCATCGGTATCTCCACCAGCGGCGGATCACGCAACATTATCGCGGCGCTGGAAGAAGCGCGGAAGCGGAACATGTTGACCGTGGCGCTGCTCGGCTACGACGGAGGCGAGATCAAACGCAAACAGCTTGCCGATTTTCCCGTGGTGGTGAAGTGCGACTACATCCCGCGCATTCAGGAGGTGCAAGCTTCGATCTACCACATCATTCGCGAATCGTTGCAGTTGTTGAACCAGGAGGCATTGAGCCGCAACCGGACTTGAAATCTATGCTTGAACTTTATGGAACTGCTCATTGTCCTCACACCAGCGAAATGCGCGAGTGGCTGGAGTGGAAGCGGAGTGAGTTCGTCGAGTACGACGTGGAAGCCGATGCCGGAGCGCGCGGGCGTATGCGCGAGATCGCAAGCGGGCAGCGCACCGTGCCAATTCTGGTCGAGGACGGCAAGGTAGTTCAAGTAGGGTGGCAAGGGCACGGTTGCATCATCGACGAGTAGACCGCGCGTATAACAACCTGATATGGCCAGCGCTTGTTCCATTCGAGTTCGAGGAGTAGTGCAGGGCGTGGGATTCCGTCCTTTTGTCTATCGCCTGGCTTGCGCCAACACGCTGAATGGATGGGTGCTGAACGCGGAAGAAGGCGTTGAAATTCATCTCGAAGGTGCGGAGACCGGGCTGGCAGCTTTTGTTCGGGATCTGAAAGCGCAACCGCCGCCCGCAGCGAGCATCGCGGAAATCGATGTGCGGCCTGCGGAGCCAGTCGGGTTGCAGGAATTCATCATCCGGACGAGCCAGCGCCGCGAGCGCCCGACAGTTCGGATTTCACCGGACCTGCCGGTGTGTAGCGAATGCCTGAGAGAACTGTTCGACCCGGCTGATCCGCGCCATCTTTATCCCTATATCAACTGCACCAACTGTGGGCCGCGCTACAGCGTCGTCCTGGCTCTGCCTTACGACCGGCGTAACACTACAATGAAGGATTGGCTGCTCGACGACTACTGTGCGGCAGAATATTCCAATCCCAAGAATCGTCGTTTTCACGCGCAGCCCGTGGCTTGTCCGGCTTGCGGTCCCGGCTATTATCTTCTCCCGCAGCCTCACCCGCGGCTGCATTCGAAGGATGAGAGCACGGATGGAAGTGAAGACAGCATCCGCGGGGCGGCAGAGATGCTGCATGCCGGCGCGATTCTTGCAGTGAAAGGGCTCGGCGGGTACCACCTGGCATGCGATGCGCGGAATCCCGCGGCCGTTGCGGCTTTGCGGGACCGGAAGTACCGGAAGGAAAAACCTTTCGCTCTCATGGTGCGGGATGTTGAGATGGCGCGCACTCTGGTCGAGCTTTCCTCTGACGCGGAAGCGCTGCTTACTTCCGTTGCCCGTCCCATCGTGCTCGCGCCGGCAAGAATCGAACTCAAAGGAGTCGCCCCGGAGAATAACGAACTCGGGGTGATGCTGCCTTACACTCCTTTGCATCACTTGCTTTTTGCTGCCGGGGCGCCGGAAATCCTGGTGATGACCAGCGCGAATCGATCGAGTGAGCCCATCGCGTACGAGGACGAAGACGCACTGCAGCGTCTCACTGGAATTGCTGACTCGTTTCTGATTGGGCAGCGGCCTATCGCTCGGCGAGTGGACGACTCGGTGGCGCGAACCGGCACTTTTGGTCCAGTTGTTCTGCGGCGGGCTCGCGGTTACGCGCCGGGAGCGGTTGCGTCCCTTCCTGCTGCGGGCCCCATTCTCGCGCTGGGCGCCGATCTGAAGAATACGGTCACGCTGGTTGTGGACGGGCAGGCGTTTGTGAGCCAGCACATCGGTGACTTGGATCACTACCAGTCGCTGCGCGCGTTTCGTGAGACGGTTGAGGATCTGGTCTCGATGTACGAAGTTCGCTGGGATGACTTGCTTCTGGTACACGACCTTCACCCGCAATACCTCTCAACCGCTCACGCCGCCGCGCTTGGGGTCGCGCAAAACGGTCCACGAAAAGGGGCGGTACAGCACCATCGCGCACACGTCGCATCGGTGCTTGCGGAACGGGGAGAGTGGACGAAACGAATCGTAGGCGTAAGTTTCGACGGCACCGGCTATGGGGACGACGGATCCATCTGGGGCGGCGAGATATTCGTCGGCAGCGTGCGGGAGGGTTTCAAACGTATCGCTCATTTGCGTTCGGCAGCCCTCGCAGGCGGCGATGCGGCCGCGCACTACCCAGTGCAAGCGGCGGCCGGATTCCTCGCTCAGGTTGGTAGCATGCCGAACGTTCTTGCGGAGCCCTTCAGCTTTCCAGAGCGCTACCGCAATGCGATCGATTTGATACGCAAGAACGTCCGCACGTTTGCTACGACCTCCGTGGGGCGCCTGTTTGACGCCGCTGCATCCCTTCTCGGGTTTACCCGCGAGGTCACGTTCGAAGGACAGGCTGCAATCTGGCTGGAGCAACTCGCGCGTAGCGCTCCCGAAACGGAGCCATATCCCTTCCCGTTTGTCGACCGCGAGCTCGATTTTCGCCCTCTGTTGCTGGCGGTTGCACAAGATCGGATTCGCGGCCATGATGTACGCGAAATTGCCCGGTCTTTCCAGCGCGGAATTGCTCAGGGCTTGCGGGATGCAGTGAACGAAATCTCCGGACGTCACGAATTGGATACGGTTGTGCTCTCCGGAGGCGTCTTCCAGAATGAGTTGCTGCTGGAAGATTTGAAGTCTCTGCTGGCGAACGAGACGTTGAATGTCTGGACAAACCATGCAGTTCCGCCGAACGATGGCGGCATCAGCCTGGGGCAGGCGGCATTGGCTGCATTCGGCCGCTTCGATGGCCCCGCGCGAACGAATGACTGGCCGAGCGAGTAGAGAAAAGTATGCACGAACTTTCCATCGCGATGAGCATCGTGGAACTCGCCGAAGAAGAGGCAGAGCGTCGCGGCGTCCAGGTGAATGCCGTGCATCTCAAGCTGGGGGCTCTGTCGGGAGTGGTGAAGGAGGCGCTCCTCTCGTGTTACGAAATGGCATGCGAGAACACTTCTCTGCAAGGTTCGGTCCTGCTCGTGGAAGATGTTCCGGTCGTGATCTTTTGTCCCCGCTGTCAAGAGCAACGCCCGCTGAGCTCGATGCAATTGTTTTGTTGCCCGGAATGCGGTACTCCCTGCTCTGAGATTGTGCAAGGGAAGGAACTTGAAGTCGTTGCCTTGGAGATACAGGAATGCGTCCCGAACCCCGTTTGATCGAAGTCCGCAAGAATGTTCTGAAGCAGAATGACGTTGTGGCGCGGAGCCTGCGCGACCGCTTCCGCGCCGCCGGAGTGTTCGTGGTGAGTCTGGTTTCCAGCCCCGGCTCGGGCAAGACTGCATTCCTCGAAAAAACTCTCACTCTACTTCGTACAACTTACCGCGTGGCTGCTCTCGTAGGGGACCTTGCAACCGAGAATGACGCGCTGCGTTTGGCGCGCAGCCAGGCTCCGGTAAAGCAAATCACTACCGGGACTCTTTGCCATCTCGAGGCTGCGATGGTTCAGAATGCGCTCGAAGATTGGGATCTCGATCAATTGGATTTTCTATTTATCGAAAACGTCGGCAACCTGGTGTGTCCTTCTTCTTATGATCTGGGCGAAGACCTTCGCCTGGTGCTCATTTCCGTAACCGAGGGCGAGGACAAACCGCTAAAATATCCCACCATTTTCAACAGCGCCGACATGGCCATTGTCACGAAGATCGACCTGGCCGCGGCGGTTGAATTCAGCTGGGAGGCCGCATACAACAACATCCAGGCTGTACGCCCGGGCATGCCGGTCTTGAGGCTGTCTGCCAAGACCGGAGAGGGAATGGAAGAGTATTTAGGGTTTCTTGCGGCCCGCCTGATCGAGTTGCGGCAAGTTGCGTGCGGCTAAGCAGCGACCTGAGTTGCGTGCTCCGCACCGGGTTCCGAACGCGGCGGAGAAACATAGCTAGGAACGCTGACGCACTTCCGCAGCCATGCCTCCCGGACTTTTGCTGACCACGGGACGACGCGGCGGCAGCCCCACCTTCGGACTCAGACGCCGTTCGACCGTGCCGATTACAGGGGCATCTTCCATACCATCCGCATACGCCATGGAGACGAACCGTTGCTCGGAGCACAGGCGATCGATCATTCTCTGTTGCCCTGTGCTGAGCACGGCGTGAGGGAGAATGGGAAAGTGACGGAACATCCAAAGAAAGTACACGCGCTGAAGAAGCGAGGGCATCAAATAACGCGGCCCGATCGGGGTTTGCACCTGGACCACACCGTCTGACAGTTTCTCAATCCACATACTAGGGCCCACCTGAATCCTTGAGTTTGGCCAGAGCAATTCTAGGGCCGCCATTATTGCACCAAGGTCGGTGCCATGGGAAGCATTTTCTGTGGATTTCAGAAGCTTCCCTTCAACCTCAGGCACTTCTTGCCCGGAGGCAGGGAAGTTTTGACGGCTCGGGCTTCTCGAGAGAACGTGTCCGGGCCTTGGCAGCGATTCCATTGCGCGATTTATGATGCAGCATCGGAGAGGGTTCCGCACGGTGGTGCGAGAGAGCTACGCCGGTATCTCGGGCAGAACGTCCATTCGCCGGATTTCGGCCGCGATCCCAAAGTCGGTGCCGGGTCCCTGTTCCACACGCAAAACCCGGGCATGGCAGCAAACCCAGCATTTTTCCCCCGAAGTCAATTCAGGCGGGAGAATCAGGACCAATTCCACTTCCGAACCCTCCGCCATGCGAGAGTTCGTATATAGGAATATGCCGTTCGCGCTGACGTCTCGAGTCTGGGCGCTTGCTTCTGGATTTGCCGTCGCGCCGCGGACGCGCACCGGCAAGGTGGCAACAACTCTTTCACGGGATCGTCGATCGATCTTAGATTTCATTAATCCTACTTGTCATCCCGCGAATCCTACTTGTCATCCCGAACTTGAGATGCGAAATCACAAGCGCACGCACAAACGTCCCGCCTTGTCGTTGAACGTTCGACAGTATAGACCAAATCCGCAGGTTGCGTTTAGGCGATGCGTTAGAAGCGGCTTACATTTCCGGACGGCGCAAGCGCGCGGCCGGTACTACTAGGGCCTGCTCCATGGTGGGGACGTTGGTGCCGCGCAGTTTGGCTTCTGCTTCGGCGAGCTTGTCGGACTGATTGGTCTGGTAGTAGGCCTGCACCAGAAGTTCCATGGTGAAGGGATTGTCCTGGTCTTCTTCCAGGTAAGTGATAGCTTCGTCGAACTTCTTCTGATCCATCAGCAGAGTTCCAGCAGCGCCATTGTAGGAACTCTGGACGACGCGGTTGCGGCCGCCGGCAGCCAGAGCTTCGAGTTGCTTCAGAGACTGCTCGGCCAACGGCTGGTTGCCCGCGTGCGCGGCGCGCACCGTGCGGTTGCGCAGAATGCGAGACAGTTCTTCATCTTTGTCGCCCTGGGAGATTGTGCGATGCCCCAGCGACTCCTCGGCCTGTTGCAGATATTTCAGCGCCGCGTTGTCGTCCGTCTGATATTCGGCCATGTGCCGGTAGGCCTGTACTTCCTGCAAGTCCTGGTCTTTGGCATGGGCGGTTTCGGCGATCTCCTCGAATGATTTGTCGGCCTCGGTGAACTTGCCATCTCGTACCCAGGTCATCGCCTTCTGCATGCTGTAGGTGAGCCGGTCGGCTTCGTTGTGCGCGTAGCGGATGGCCTTGTCATACTCGATTCGCGCCTGTTCCTGGTTGCCCATCAGCGCGTAAGTATCTCCGAGCCCGACCTGGGAAGTTACAAAGTCAGGATCGATGCCTAACGCGGCCCGGTAGTGCTTCAGCGATCCTTCAAAGTTTCCCGCCATCCGCGATAGTTCTCCGTAGGAGTCCTGCGGGTTGGGTTCTTTCGGCAGGAGCGCGACGTAGCGATCCATGGCGGCAAAAGCCATGTCAAATTGCCGGTTGCGCGCGTCGACGTAAGCCAGGTCGTTCAGCGCGGCAGGAAAATTCTTGTCGATTGCCAGCGCCTTCTCAAACAATCTCTGCGCCTGATCGGTACCGTTTTCGCCCATCAACCAGTTGCCGGCGAGATAAAGCAGATGCTTGTCCTTGGGAAACATCTCCAGCATATCGTTCATGGCGGAAATGCCACCGATGAAGTCGCCCTCCTGCACCTTGGCGATCCATTCGATCATCAACTGCTCTCCCGGAGTGAGGTTGGGGGCAAGAGCCTTGGCTTTTTCGCGGGATGCGTTCACCTCTTGAGGATTGCTGCTGTTGAAAGCAATCCAAGCCCAGGCCACAGCCAGATTGGGATCAGCCTTCACGGCCGCTCGCCAGTCGTCGTTGCAGCGCTCCAGGTAAAGGTTCTCGTAATCCTGCATCCCCTTCTCATAGAGCGAACGCGCCTCGGCCGACGAGGTGGTCACTGGCATCGAAGCCGCGTTGGATTGCTTCAGGTGGTGGGCATGAGCTGAGGTGGGTGCAGCAAGGCACATGCCAAGAATGAGGATAAGGACAGCGTACATGGAGCTACGCATCAAGATCTCCGCAACTGAGCTTTGAGGAAGGAGTACCTTTGCAGCGTAGCATCGCCGGAATCCAGCTACCTAGTGACGGAAGTCATACGACGCGTGGGGAGTGATGTAAAAAAGCGATACCAAGGCGTCGGCCCGCTGAAACCGTTGGCCTAGAAGGTAATGCTTACGCCGCCGCGAATGGAGCGGGCCGCCTGGACCAGATAGACGGTCTGGCCGTCCTGGCCCACAACCGGCACATAACCTTGCGCCAGCAGGTTGCGCACGTCGACTAGCGCTTCCATGTGTGCGGGCAGAAAGCCCAATGTGGGAATCCGCTGCCGGATGAAAAGACTGAAAAAGGGGTCGCTTTGTCCCGGCGAGGCGTTGAACATATCCACCGGGGTTAAGGCTTGGCCATCGATCCAGCGATAGGACGCAATCCACCGGGTCTGGGTGCGAGCAACGGTGCCGGAGAGCTTCGCCGCGACAGCTTGCCGCCGCTGGGTAGTGATCCACTGCTGAGCGTCTTGGAGTTCAACGTCAGGCTTGGCCAGGTCGAGAACACCGCCGTAGGCATAATCCAGCGTAGCTGTGAGATCGGAACGAACTTTCCGCTGGAGTACGACGCGCACTCCGCTCGTGTCCAAGGTGCCGCCGGAATAACTGTAGGTCCCTGAGTAGATATCGGGCAGCAGGAACCCGCCGACGGAGGTCACTTCGCCGGTGCCGGTTAGAGCCGTGTTGTCCACACGGTCGCTGAACCCTGCCACTTGCAGGTTAGTGCCGCCGATGCGCCGGGAAATACTGAACTCCTGGTGGTGAGCGCTTTCTAAGCGGGTGGCGTAGTTGGTCATGCTGACGCGAGGATCGGTTTCGCTCAGATCGGCGGGCGCAGAATCAAAACCCTTATCGTCGCGCAGGTTGGGCAACGAGGTCGTGTAGTCGTATTCCAAAACGGTGTTCGGAGAGAGATGCATGTCGACCGAACCATAGGGCCGGAAAGCGGTCACGTGCCCGAGGAATTGAATGGTTTGCAACTCGCTCCCGAACTTCAATTCGACAACGTCGCCAACTGCGAACTCATCGCCTGCGTTAAGTGCCAGAGCCTGCAGCGCGGCATAGTGCAGGTTGGGATCGGAAGGCGCGAAGCGGCGCATGGTAACGGCCATGGAAGGCCCCGAACCATCGGGCAAAAGATGCGCATAGGTGGCTCGGAGAACGGCTGCCGGAAGACCGTCTCCGAAGCCTACATTTCCGCTCAGCCCCACGCGGGACGCGGAAAAAATCGAACGCTCCACCGAGAAGCCAGTGCTGATATCCGATCCGCTGCCATAGCCCGCTGCGGCCGAGCCGGCCAGGAACGAAAGGCTCGCCTTCAGGTCGTGATCCTGCTGTTCCGCTCCCGTCGCGGGATCGAATACCCGCAGAACCGGGCGATTCGCCACCGAACGCAAGGTCCACTTCCAGCCGTCATCATCGGCCTTCCCACGCAGAGGCCCCACTCTGATCGCATTCAGCAGCGTGTTCAGGGTGATATCGACGTGAACGCTGGTGCCAGGCTGCAAGCCAATCTTTTCCTGCAGGGCGGGAAGGAACGATGCCGCCGAAACTCGAATCGAATATTGCCCGGGGAGCAGATCCTTGGTGGAGTAGAACCCGGCACCATCGGTAAAGAGAGTCAGGGTGTGGGCCAAAGCGGAGCTGGCGATTTCCACCACCGCACCCATCTGGGGAGTGCCGGAGGCGTCGCGCACATATCCCGAGATGTAGCCGGACCGTTGGCCGGCCCACGCAGGAAGCAACAGCGCGATCATCACCACGCAAGACCCGAGCTGGCGAAAACTCACTCCAACCCCCAAGGAATCAAGCAGATGGTTACTCTACAGCGAACGTCGCTGAAGGATCAATAGTCTGCTTGGAGACGTTGTCGTTCACTTTGATTTCGATTCGATATACCCCCGGCTGCAGGTTGGCCGAGGCAATCGATTTCTGCAAAGTCACTTGTTCGCCCACGTTACCCATCGTGTCGGTGGATTCCACTTTCTGGATCACCGGTTTGTTGGTGGCAAGATTCACGACGTCATACTCGAACGTAGCCGATGGCTTGTGCGTCTTCTCGTCCATGCCCAGGTTATAGACCTGCATCCAGAAGTTTACTTTCTGATCGCGGCCCCGCTTAAACATGGCGGGCTGGCCGTTCGCAGGAGCCACGCGCGGGCGCACTTTGTTCAAGCCGATCACGAATTGGCCCGTGCTCACATCCTTGGTCGGCACCGGCTCCATCACATCCGCCACGATGAGCGAGGAGGTCGACAGTTTGTCGTCGGAGTACTCAGGCACCACAATGCCGCGGCTCCACAGACCTTTGCGGTCGCCGTTCACGTCCTTGACCGCAATCTCGACCTTATAACGTCCCGGACGCAGCGGCAGCGCCTTCCAATACACCGCTGAATTCTCTGCCGTACGAGGCAAAAGCTCTGCCGGAACATCCACCTGGACTGGGTCTTCCTGGGTTTGCACGATGCGTCCCGTCAACGTGCTCACCCGCATGAAAATATTGACGGTGCCGCGCTCCACACCATCCTTGTTGGCGAACGTAATGTCGCGGTACTTCAACTGGACGGTGATCGGCACCAAAACCGTGTCCCCGGTGACCTTCACAAAATCGGTGCGGACATCAAAGGGCATCAGGTTGGTAACGAGCTTGGTGTTGACGATTTCTTCCAGATCTTTGTACTTGACCGGTGGAGGTGCTTGCAGCTTGGCATACGTCTCCAAACGATCGAATTCTTTGGTCTGCAAGTCTGAATTCATGGGACCAGCTCCCAGTTGCTCCAAGCCCCCACCCTGGAAGCGGCTGGTCTTGCTCGCCATGCCCATCTGCTCGTATAAGGTGAGACCGGCATTGGGGGTGTATTTCAGAGCGTCCTTCTCCGAGCGGTCAATCGTCATGTGGTAGTCGCCGCACATGCAAGTGTCGACGAATTCGATGATGATTTCCTGACCAATGCCTTCCAGGTAGCGATAACGCCAGTCTTCAAAGGGGAAGGTCGAAGTTTCGCCGCCGCCCTCTTCCAGTGGCCTCTCGTAAGTTCCTCCAGAGGGATGCGAGTCGATCTCGTCGGGAGGACCGTACATGATGTACATCCGTCCCCGGTCGCTCTTCCAGCCCGGGATTCCCGCGGCGAAATGCTCGTTAGCGTAAGCAATACGCCGGTAGTGTTCTTCCTTGTATTCGTTCTCTTCGGTGTCGGGCGTGGGATCGCGGCGCTGCCAGAAGGCTTCGATAAAGTTGTCGCGCTCTTCGTCGTTCGAGAGCTGCTTAAAGGCAGCTCTTTCCTCGTCCGTAATAATCCAGACCACGTCCTCGTTGAGCCACTTCTTATAGGTCTTGCTGAGTTCGATGTTCAGATTTCTCTTCTGCTGTTTCTTCTGTTTTTCCGAGGGTGGGCGCTTGAGAGGATCGACCTCATCGGTGGGTTGCGCCTGAGCTCCGGTGGCAGTGGAGTTCTGATCGCCCGCAGCGGCGGGCTTGTCGGCCTGGGCGCTGGCTGAACCGCCAAGACCCATTGCACCGGCCAAGAAAACGACGAATAAAAGGTAACGCGAACCGACCCGGAACATGAGAGGGACTCCTGCCACGACAAACTACGTCTGTCTATTTTAGGCCCTCAGTTGGGCGAAAGCAAGGCTAAGTCACGTCAAAAGAATGGATTGACAGCCCCAGCCAACCCTTTCCCGTTGGACGCGGCTGGCCTCCCGCCGAGTTGCCCCCCGATCCCGCGAATATTTCCTGGAGCGGGCCGGGACCAAGCTATAATTTTAGGTTGCTACAATCGTGCGTTCCAGCAACCCCTGCTCTCGGGTCCTCAGGGTCTAGGTACTCTATTCCAGTTCGGAACTTTCCTGCCCGCAGGATCGTATCCCTGAATGTGTGCCCGTCACCCTTGCGAACCGCTTAGGAGCAGCCCGGAACCGTGACGGAAGCCATGAAAACTTGGAAGAAAATCGCGATTGGCATCGGCGTGGTGGTCGTATTGGCCGCCATCGTTGGCTTCACGGTCTACCAGAGCGGCAAGAACGTTGTCACGGTGCAGACCGGGAAGGTCCAGCGGGAGGACTTATCCTCGGTGGTGAGCGCTTCGGGTGAAATCAAGCCCAAAACGTACGTCAACATCGGCGCGAATGCTTACGGGAAGATCACCCACCTGTACGTTAAGGAGGGGGATCACGTAAAGAAGGGTCAATTGCTGGCGCAACTGGAAAACGTGCAGTCCTCGGCGGACGTGAGCGCGAATCAGGCCTCGGTCGAAGCCGCGGAAACGGATGCCATCGCAGCCGATGCCGCTCTCAGGACGTCGGACGCCGACCTTCTGCGCGCCCAGGCTGACTACCAGCGCAACAAACTGGATTGGGATCGCGCGCAAAATCTCTTTAAGGACGGACTGATCGCAAAGTCTGATTTCGACAGCCGTCAGAACGCCTGGGCCACGGCAGATGCCGGGCTGGTACAGGCCAAGGCGCGTGTGGCGCAGGCGAAGGCGCAAAAAGACTCCGCGGACGGGCACGTCGCCCAGGCGCGCGCCAATCTCACCCGGGTCACCGATGTTCTGCGGAAGACCACCTACGCCGCTCCTTACGACGGAGTTGTCACCAACTTGCCGGTGCGGGAAGGCGAGTCGGTAGTCATCGGCATTCAAAATGCCCTCGGCAGCACGTTGCTTACGCTGGCCGACATGTCAGTAATCACCGCCGAAGTAAAGGTGGACGAAACGGACATCGTGAACGTGCACCTCGGCCAGCCCGCTGAGGTGACCATCGACGCAATTCCCAACAAGATTTTCCACGGCACGGTCTCAGAAATTGGGGATAACGCCATTGTGCGCTCCACCGGCGTAGCCACTTCCCAACAAGCCACAGCCAGCGAAGAAGCCAAAGACTTCAAAGTAGTGGTGACGGTTAACGATCCTCCGGCAGATCTCCGTCCGGGTCTGTCGACCACCGCCAAGATCACAACGGCCGCCCGCAGCAACGCCCTAACGGTTCCGATCCAGGCGCTTTCCGTGCGTACCAAGGCCCAGTTGGAGCAGGAAAAGTCCGCCCCGGGCTCAGTTCATGCCGCGGGTCCCGCACCCAAGGAAGTTGCATCCAAGGACAAGAGTAATAGCAATAGCAGTAAAGATCAGAAACAGGACGTGCAGGGCGTCTTCGTCATTCGCAACGAGAAGGCGGAATTCGTGCCTGTCACCACCGGCATCGCCGGGACCAGCGACATCGAAGTTCTCAATGGCTTGCACGAGGGGGACGAGGTTATTACCGGCAGTTACAAGGTTTTGCGTACGCTCCGTTCCGGGAGCAGCGTGAAAATCGATAACTCGGCCCCCAAGAAGGAAGACGAAACATAACCTTCGCCAGCTTCATCCGTCCAATGGAGAAGCCTGTACGGGTCTCGAACAAAAACGGAGCTCTCGGAGTCGAATCTAATCTCGGAGAACCCAGTGGCACCGGACCAGGAGAAAAATATGGCAGCCGCAGAAGTCGTCAGCATGCCCACCAACGCCGTTTCAGTGCCACCGCCGCAGTCCTGCATGATTGCAGCTGAGGATCTCTGGAAAACCTACGACATGGGCTCGGAGCAGCAAGTGCACGCTCTGCGCGGGGTCAACCTCCGAATCGAGCGGGGCGAATATGTTGCCATCATGGGACCCTCGGGCTCGGGCAAATCCACGCTGATGAACCTGATCGGCTGCCTGGATACGCCCACCAAAGGCGAATACTGGCTCAATAGCCAGTTGGTGAGCGAACTCGACGACGATGAACTGGCGCGCATCCGGAACAAGGAAATCGGATTCGTGTTCCAGACCTTCAACCTGCTGGCCCGCGCCACGGCTCTGCACAACGTGGAGCTGCCGCTGATCTACGCCGGCATTCCCACCGCTGAACGCATCGAGCGCGCCAAAGTCTCACTAACAGCCGTAGGCATGGAGTCGCGCATGACGCACAAGCCCAACGAGCTTTCCGGCGGCCAGCGCCAGCGCGTCGCGGTGGCTCGCGCTCTGGTGAATCGGCCTTCGATCATCCTGGCGGATGAACCCACAGGCAACCTCGATTCAGCGACCGGAAACGAAATCATGGCCTTGTTTGATCGCCTGCACTCTGAAGGAAACACCATCGTGCTGGTCACCCACGAGCACGATATCGCCGAGTACGCTCACCGCGTAATTTTCATCAAGGACGGAGTCGTCGAGCGCGACGAGCGCAAAGACAGGACATAATCTCTTCTCTGCAACATGGCTAATCCACGACCCCCGGATCTCGTTGCAGGTCTGCCAGATGTCGCATCGAGGCACGGCTCTGGATTACACGAGTCTGGGTTTTCCATTTGGTTCTCCACGGACATGGCAGTCGCCTATTTGGTGGCCGGTGTCGCCATTGCCCTGCAGATGGTGACCAATGGCCGCTACGGATATTTCCGCGACGAGCTTTACTATCTCGCTCTCTCCCATCACCTGGACTGGGGATATGTAGACTTGGCGCCGATGTCGCCCCTGGTGGCCTACATCGGACGCATACTGTTCGGCGATTCCCTGCATGTGCTTCGACTGTTGCCGGCGCTAGCGCAAGGCGCGGAAATTGTGATCACCGGCCTGATCACGCGGGAACTCGGCGGCAAGCGCTTCGCCGTGCTGATCGCGTGTCTCGGGGTATTCGTAGCTCCTGTGATCCTGGCCAACGCCGGGCGTTTTTCCATGAATCCATTCGAGCCCCTGTTCTGGATGGGTGCGATTTACTTCCTGCTCCTCGCGATCAACCGTGATCGGCCGCAATTTCTTGTGTGGGTTGGACTACTGGTCGGGCTTGGACTGGAGAACAAGCATTCCACTGCTTTCTTCCTGATCGCTTTGCTGGTGGGCCTGCTCGCAACTTCTCAACGGCATCTGTTCTGCAGCAAGTGGCTTTGGATTGCCGCCGGCATTATCGTACTGGTCGCTTTGCCCAACCTTATCTGGCAATACCGGCATGGATTCCCCACCTGGGTTGATCTGAGCAATGTAAAAAAGATTCACAAGAACGTCGAACTGCCGCCGCTACCATTCCTGAAAGAACAGATCATGATGCTGGAGCCGCTCAACGCCCTGATCTGGATCGCGGGACTTGGCTTCCTGTTGTTTGACGGCGAAGGCAAGCGCTACCTCGTGCTGGGCGCAACCTATCTGGCATTCCTGGCAATCATGATGGCTCTCCACGGCAAGAATTACTATCTGGCTCCGGTTTATCCGATGCTGTTCGCCGCCGGTGGAGTGTTCTGGCAGAAATTAATTGCGGCACATTCCCGGCTGCGCTGGGTGAAGGTGGTGCTGCCGCGGGTGCTGGTGATAGCGGGTGTAATCGCCTTTCCGCTCGTTCTTCCTATTCTCCCTCCCGATAAAATCGTCCCTTACATGCACGCGCTCGGCGTGGGTATGCCTCGCACCGAGACGCACATGAGCAGCACTCTGCCGCAGCATTTCGCGGACGAATTCGGCTGGCCGGAGATGGTCGCGCAGGTCGCCCAGGTTTACCACGCGATGCCCGCCGAGGAACGCGCCAAAACCGCCATTCTGGCTGGAAATTATGGCTCTGCCGGGGCGATTGATTTTTTCGGCCTGCGCTACGGACTGCCTCCATCCATTAGCGCTCATCAGAATTATTACTATTGGGGATTCCGGCAATACACCGGTGAGAGTCTGATCATGCTCAATTGGCAGCTCGCCAACGCCCAACATTGGTGCAACAGCGTCGAGGAAGGCCCAAAGGTAGCGGATCCCTATAGCATGAGCTGGGAACACTACACCATCCTCATCTGTCACGGACTCAAGCAGCCGCTGGCGGAAGCCTGGCCGCATTTCAAAGTTTGGGACTAAGCCGTTTGCCCGCTCGTGCATCTTGGAGAGACTAACTCCAACTGGCGGCCGATGTGCCCGCCCCGGGCATCGCCGCCTCATCCATCACTGGCTCCGACGCCACCACTACCTTGTCCCGGCCTCCACGCTTGGCTTCGTACAGAGCAGCGTCGGCTGCCGCCATCAATTCCTTGGGCGACGTACCGTGCGCGGGAAATGCTGCCACGCCAACGGAAATCGTAATCATCCCGAGCGACTTGCCCTGATACATGATGGTCAGTTCCCTCATTTTCATTCGCAGCCTCTCGGCTCGCGCGCGTGAGGTTTCCGGGTCCGCCGTGGGCAGGATCACCACAAATTCCTCCCCTCCGAAGCGGCATACGAAGTCCTCTGCCCGGATGCCCTTGGTCAGCGATGCTCCGGTCTCGCGCAATACCACGTCGCCGGCTTCGTGCCCATAAGTGTCGTTGAACTTCTTGAAATGATCGAGGTCGATCATCAGAATTCCTACCGTCTGCTCCGCTCTCGCCGCGCGCCGCACTTCGCGATCCAACACCTCCTCGAGGTATCGCCGGTTGTAGAGACCGGTTAAAGCATCTCGCACGGACTGGGTCCGCAGCGCTTCCCGCAGCCTGATATTGGCGATGGACAATCCAATTTGCCCCGCAAAGGTAGTCTTGAATGAGAGTTCGGATGCATCCATTTGGGGTGCGTCATCGGTTGCCTGGAAGTGGACTATTCCGAGGGTTTCTCCTTGAGCGAGGATCGGGGCGCATAAGTACGTGTTCTTGACTTTGGTAGCGTGGGCGCAGGGCGCCGTCGAATCGCCGGCTAATACCAGATGGGGGTGCCCCGTTCGCAGGGCCCAGCAGGAAGTCGGCTCGAATACCGCTGCTTGAACGTAGCAGTCGCCCCATGAGCCGATCACTTCGGTGACATTGCGCGAAGCATCGAGCAGCGCCATGGCTCCGGGGACCGTGGAAAATATCTTGGGCGCATAGCCCAGGGCAGCTGCACACACTTCCTCCCGACTGACGCAGCTTTGCAGAAGTTCGCCCATCCTCGCGAGCATGGCAGCCCGCTCCGAGCGTCGCTTAAGTTCTTCCAGCATGCGTTCATTCTGCTGATCGAGTTCTCTGCGGGCAAAGTCTTTTTCCAGCATCTCTTCGTGCAACAACGCGTTGGTGTCCGCCAACTGCGTGGTCCGTTCCAGAATCTGCTGTTCCAGAACCTGCTGATTATGCTTTTGACTTTCAATGTCGGTACAGGTGCCGAACCATTTGACAATCCCTCCCTTCGTGTCCCGAATGGGATTAGCCCGTCCCAGAAACCATCGGAAGCTTCCGTCTTTGCTGCGCAGGCGGTATTCGACGTCGTAGGGATTGCCGGTTTGCAACGCGCTGCTCCATTTTGCTAGACAACCGTCCACGTCATCGGGATGGATGATCGCGTGCCAACTGTCTCCGCGTAATTGCTCGAGTGTCAGCCCCGTGTAGTCAAAGCACCACTGGTTGAAGAAATCATCCATCCCGTTTGGGTCGGCGGTCCAGATAATCTCAGGTACGGCTTCCGCCATTGTGTGAAAATACAGCTCACGTTCCCGGGCTAAATTGAGATCGCCTTTTCGCGTGGCCACAAAGCGATCGAAGAAGGAGGAGGCAATGGCGATTCCCAGGATCAGGAAACTGCTGACGCTGATTGCCGCAATGCCAATCGCAGAAATACCGGTTGCGTCTGTGAGATCGGGCGCAATTTCCGAACGGTGAAAAGTGGCAGCCCACATCCCCGCGTAGTGCATCAGCGCAATGGCACTGCCCATGACCAATGCGCCGAGGAGTTTCCTCCAACTCGTTCTCCTCTCATCCCGCAGGCGGAAGGCGAGTCGTATGGCCACCAGAGAGATCGCAATAGCCAGCACGATCGACAGCGCAACGATTCTGCGGTCATATACAATTACCGCCGCGCAGCGCATGGCAGCCATCCCGATGTAATGCGTGGCCGCGATTCCGCTACCCATGAATGCGCTTCCTGCAACTTCCTGCCAGATAGACATCCTCGGCCGGCTGACTACAAATAGGGCAACTCCGGACGCTGCGACCGCCGCCAACAGCGAAAGCACCACAGTCGGAAGATGGTAAGCAACCGGCATTGGCATGGTTAGGGCCAGCATGCCGACATAGTGCATGGCCCAGACGCCCACACCCATCGCCGCAGCTCCTGCACTGAGCCATGCGGCTCGGGCCCATCCGTGCGACGAGGTCACTCGGCCCGCGAGATCCAGCGCCGCATACGACGCAAACATCGCGAGCGCAACCGAAAGAGCCACCAGCCAGTAGTCATAGGTGCCGCTAATTGCGGTAATCGAATTCATCGCGGGCAACGACCCTCCGATCCCTAAACTCCCAATGACGCGTGAGACAAGCTACTGGACTCTCTGGGGCGCGCTCCTGTCAAAGCTCTACGCTATCTATCGGCAGGAGCCGCCATTTCCGTGTGAGAAGGCGCTAAGTTTTCAGATTCGGAACCTGTGGCAAAACAAAAGGCCTCTCTGAGGAGAGGCCTTGATGAGAATTGATTCGGAGTCGATTCGGAACTACGGCAGCGGGCTTGCAGGCTTCGCTGCTGCAGCATCTGCCGGCGTGGGAGTGCTCGCGATGAAGAAGTTGTGATCGTAAAGATTCCGGTACATCAGTCCAGCAATCTCAGCTGCCTTCGGGCCGAACGTGGGCCGCCCGCCTTGCAGGAAGACCACTACTACGATGCGGCCCCTACTGGTATTTGCGTAAGAGGCGAACCAGCCGAAGCGAGTGCCGGCGTGGGAGCAGGTTCCGGTTTTACCCAGAATCTCTTCCTCGCTAAAGTTGAGCCCCAGTCGGCGCGCCGTGCCATATTGCACGGCCCCGGCCATGCCGTCAGAAATTTCCGGAATCAGCGGAGCGATATCAAGCTGCCGTTTGATGCGGGGCTGGAAATTCGCAACCTCTTCCGGCGATGACGGATGCTGCAGGTAGTAAAGCGTGCCACCGTTGGCGATCGCAGAAACCATCGCGCCCAACTGCAACGGGGTCATCGAAATGCCCTCGCCGAATGAACACATCTTGCCCACGCCACCCAGCCTTTGCGGAATCACCTCGTCGGGATATTCTCCCAACTGCTCGCCCGGTATGTCGTAGCCCGCCAACTCGCCCAAGCCATACTGATGGGCGTAGTAGGCAACTTTTTCGAATCCCAGCTTCCGTCCTAATGCCTCGAAATATGCGTTGTTGGAGTGCGCCAGAGCCTCGGTCAGGTTCATCCGGCTGCGCGAGCCCAGCGAGATTTCAGTGTCCTTCGAGACCAGGCCTTCGTTCAGAGCCGCGAGCGCCACGGAAAGCTTGATGGTTGAGCACGGCTGCGCGCCGCTCGACAGTGCCAGCCTCTGATTCACCATGGCCAGCACGCGTCCGCTGGTCGGCTCGATCGCCACTACGGTGCCATTCATGTTGCCCAGGGCATCAATCGCAGCCTGGCGCACAACCGGATCTTCCCCTGCGGTGACATCGCCGGCGGCGATATCGTCGGCGAATGAACTAACAAAGAAGCGTTCGTGATATCGATGATGCGAAGTGCTCACCGACGCCCGCGTCAAGGTGGCCCTACTGCGAACCGCCGTGCTGCGGCCGCTCGCCAGATGACGCATGCGTCTCCGCGTGCGCTGGCTCTCGCTGACTTTCCTGGATTTCGCTTTGCTGCTATTCAGCGCGTGCGGGTTGACGTGCGCCGCCCACATTGCCGGGGCAAGCAGAAGCCCACCTACCATCACCATCAGACGAAGACAGCGCGTTCCCCGCTTAAACATCTTGGTTTCGTTCCCTCGAATCCCCGGCTTTCCTTATTCCCTGTGGTGCACGAAGCCTGCCAGTCTGCCGGTCTTGACCGGTAACTTCGTCCAATTTCGTGATACTACGGCAGTTACAGCATTTCAGGCAACATAAAAGTTTCTATCGCATGAAACATTAATTTCGATCTAACCCATTATGGAACAATAACTTAAATGGAAATTACCTTCGTTCCACAGCCCACAGTAACGGGTTACCTGATTACTGAAAAGATACGGCCCGCGGTGCAAAGGTTTTCTTCCAGCGACTGGTCAATGATCAATGATCATCAAAACTGATCATTAAAACTAATGATCAGCAAAACAGCGTCGTCCTCCAGAGAGGTTTTTACTGACCACTAGCCACTGATCACTGGCCACTGCCTTCACATCACTTCGCCGCGCTTGCGCAGAAACGCCGGAACGTCCAGATCATCCTGCTCGAAGTTCGCCACCATCGCGCTGCGCATACCGTCCAGTGAAATCACTTCGCCGCCAGCGTGTGCCCTTGCAACCTGCGCCATCGCAACCGGAGACGGCTCCGTCATCCTTGCATCGTCCATCCGGTCCGACGTCGTCTCGCGATAGGGCTCCGGAAAGGAACTCGCGGGCGCCGGACCTACGGGGTCGGGAAAATCCATATTAGAGAGACCCATGGCATCGTCGTGCGTCGCCGCGAACGAGTGGTGGGCTTCTGCCAGTCGGTGATGCGGCCGGCTCACTTCGCGGAAGCCGGTCGCGATTACCGTGATTTTCACCGTATCCTTCATCTTCTCGTCCATCACCGCACCGAAGATAATATTCGCATCGTCATGTGCCGCGCTTTGAATGATGGTGCATGCCTGCTGCACCTCGGCCAGCTTCAGCGAAGCCGAACCCGTGATGTTGATCAGAATGCCCCGCGCGCCGTCGATTGCGCCGGCCTCGAGCAGCGGAGAGGCAATCGCCCGCCGCGCCGCTTCCGTCGTACGATTCGCCCCGCTCGCCGTGGCCGTTCCCATCACTGCGTAACCCATGCGCGCCATGATCGTCTTCACGTCGGCGAAGTCGCGGTTGATGATGCCGGGAATTGTAATAATGTCGGAAATCCCCTGCACGCCCTGGCGCAGAATGTCGTCGGCAATGCGGAACGATTCGAAGAATCCGGCGTTCTCCGCCACGGCCAGCAGCTTTTCGTTGGGGATGACGATCGTCGTGTCCACCGACTCCATCAGCTCGGCAATGCCCTTCTCTGCCTGCGTCATGCGCCGCTTGCCCTCAAAGGAAAACGGCTTGGTAACGACGGCGACGGTGAGCGCTCCCATTTCGCTCGCCAGCGACGCGATGATCGGCGCGGCGCCCGTGCCCGTGCCGCCGCCCAGGCCCGTGGTCACGAACACCATATCGGCGCCTTCAAGTGCCTCGATGATCTTGTCCGAGTCCTCGAGCGCAGCCTTGCGCCCCACTTCCGGATTGGCGCCCGCGCCCAGCCCATTCGTCAGCTTCACGCCGAGTTGCAGCTTCACCGGCGCACGCGACATGCGCAGCGCCTGCAAATCTGTGTTAGCAACGATGAACTCGATGCCCTCGACTCCGGCATCGATCATTCGGTTCACTGCGTTGCCGCCGCCGCCGCCCACGCCGATCACCTTGATCTTGGCATCGTTGAGCGGCTCTTCGTTAAAGCTGATGCGAATGCTCGAATCTTTTTTCATTTTGTCCACCATGGTCTAAATTTTGTGCCTTGCCGTGCACCGACTGTAAAGAAGGGGCCAGGGGTTAGGGGCCAGTCAAACCTCGGTACTGTGGTCTTGGTCTGACCCCTGTCCGCTAACCCCCGATCCCTGTTTCATCCCACCAGCATTGCCTTCAATCTCGCTCCCCACCGATCCCCCTGAAACCCGCGCGCCAAGCGCGCCCTCTGTCCGTACGCCACCATGCCCAACACCGTGGCAAACTCCGGCTCAGCAAGCGTAGCCGGCATCTTAGCCAGAGGCGTAGGCCAGGACAACCGCACCGCACGCCGCAGCACCGACTCCGCCACGTCGAAAATTCCAGGAAGCCGCGACCCTCCGCCGCTGAGCACAATCCCAGCCAGACACGCTTCGAACATTCCGCTCTGCCGCAGAGTTTCGCGCATCATCTCAAACAGCTCGCGGGCCCGCGGCTCGAGAATTTCCGCCACCAATCGTTGCGGCAGCAAACGCGAAGGCCGGTCACCCACCGACGGCACTTCCACTTCATTCCCTTCCGGAATCAACGTAACGATGGCATTGCCATATACCTTCTTGATCTTCTCCGCCTCCGCCAGCGGCGTGCACATACCGACCGACAAGTCGCTCGTGAAGTGGTCGCCGCCGACTGGAATCACCCCCGTATAAGCCACCGCGCCCTGCAGGAAAACGATCAGCTCGGTCGAGCCCGCACCGATGTCAGCCAGACAGACTCCAAGCTCCCGTTCATCGGCCCGCAAAACAGAATCGGCCGCAGCCAGCGGCTCATACACTGTGTCGTCCACGTGGACGCCGGCGCGATTTACCGCCGTTATCACGTTCTGCGCGGCGCTCGTGGCCGCCGTCACCAGATGCACTCGCACCTCCAACCGGGCCGCCATCATCCCGAGCGGATCATGCACCCCGGCCTGATCGTCCAGAATGAACTCTTGCGGCAGCAGGTGCAGCACTTCGCGATCCGCCGGCAACGGAATCGCCCGCGCCCGCTCTACCGCCTGCTTGATCTCGTCGCGGCCAATCTCCCGCGGACGCGTGCCCAGGCTGATTCCGCCATGGCTGTTGATGCCGCGCACGTGCACTCCGCCTATGCCCACGATGGCGTGTTCGACCGCCGCCCCCGCCACGTCCTCAGCCGCCTCCACGGCCTTCTGAATCGACGCCACCGCCTTGTCCAGTTCCACGATCACGCCTTTGCGCGAGCCCCGGGACTCGGCTACCCCGTGCCCTCGGTAGCGCAGGCCGCTATCTGAGGCCTCCACCATGAGCGCGCACGTTTTCGCACTGCCCACATCGATCGCCGTCAAAAAATTTCCCTGCTGATTCGCCATTCTTTAATTAGTCCCTGAATGAATCCTTCAACCTAAATCTCTGAAAACTGCTTTTCCGCCGAACTTTTACTCCCCCGGCCCCTGACTCGTCTGAGTCTTAGCGATTGCCGGACTCGGCTTCTGACCGCCCTTGCCGGAAGATTTCGTCATCGGCCTCCGGGAGTTTGCCGGAGCAGGTTTCGTGGCCACTGCTTGCCGTGCCCTATTGTCAGAGCCATGTCCAGCGCCACCCTTTGCGCTCGCCTTGCTAGCCCCAGAATTTTTCGTTGGCGCAGACGTCCCTGGCTTCCCTGCCTGCGTAATCCTCTTCGTGCCTGGTGTTTTCTCCGTCTTCGCCGCAATCCTCTTGTCCTTGGTTTTGCCCGCCTTCTTGATTCCCACAACACCAGCCTTCGGATCAAGTTTCTTCTCGGTCAATTCAAACGCAGGCTTGGGCACGGTCCGATCGTGAGGTGACAGATTATGTGGCGACAAGCGAGTCACCAGCGCCGCCGGCTTCACTCCCGCCGCTGCGGCCGTTCTCGCAACCGCCGGGCTCAACGCTGGCGCGGCTTTCGCGCTTCGCTGTATTTCGGGATTCACAATGATCTGGTTGTCGTAGCGCAGGTCCACCGACTCCAGCTTCTGAAACTGCCGCCGCCAGCCCTGCGCGTGGCTTACATAAATCTTGTAGCGCCGCAGATAGTCCGACGATCCCAGATGCACCAGCACATCGCCCGCTGGATCATTCACCCGCACCTTCACGTCTTCCAGATCGGTGAGATCCACTTCACTCAGATCCTGCGAATAATGCGCCCCGCCTGAATCCAGGTCCCGCACCATCTCCTCATAAGTCTTCATGCGCGGCGCCCGCGTTGAAAGCGGTTCGCCCGGATTCATTCCCAGAATCACGGGGAAGGAGTAGCGATGCTTCGCAGTCAATTCCATCAGCGTCCCACCCGCGTCGATCAACGACATGCGCGGCCCCACACGGGCAAATGCCACCGGCGTGCGCTCGTGAATCTCCACCATCAGACGGTTGGGAACGAACCGCATCACGCTGGCCGATTCCACCCAGGGAATCTGTTCCAGTTGCGCCTTCTGCTGCGCCAGGGGAATAAAGAAAATGTTGCGCCCAATGTCGGCGCCCATCACTTCCATGATCTGCGCCTTGGTTACGTTCTGCATTCCCGCGACTTCAATGTTGTCGCTCGATTCCACACGGAAGCGCCACGAGCGCTCGCCGTAGTGGTACAGCCAGGCCGCTGCCACCGCCGCTAAGCAACACACTGCAGCGGCGACGGAAGCCCATAGCAAACGGTTCGCAGTTTTTTTGGGAAGAGAACTTCTGCGGGCGGAGACCCGCTTTTGCCCGCGCAGGAAAGGAGATTCCTCATCTACATCCAAGTCCATCAGACGCGCATCGTCCATCTCCAGATCATGCCCTCTCAGATCATGGAGACCGCGCGCAGCCTCAGCGCTGGGCGGGTACAACTCCTCCTGCAAGATGGTGGAACCCGACTTTCGCGCCATCAGTTCAGGTCAGTTGTCGCTGTGGAATCGCTGAGCCTTCAAACTATAACTTCATTTTGCGATTTCAGATAGACAGAATATTGGTTCTTTTTCACAGGCAGGAACCGCATTGGACATCCTCCCCGGAAACCTCAGAACAAAAGCAGATCAGGCGGGAACAAGCACTTCGGCTCTACTCCCCAAGCCTATTCCGACTCTCCATGATTCTTCGCCGAGGGATCTGATCTCGCTTGGATGTGCGAGCCAGATCGTTTTAGGAAAATAAGTAAATAATGCTTGACATAATGTAAAGTATGATTTACTTTATGTAAATAGGAGTTGTCCTTATGATCACCAATCGAACATGCCCTTCCCGCTTCACCCGCCCCGTCTTCTTGTGGGCGGTCGCCGCCGCACTGACACAGATCCTGGTGACGTGGCTTGTGGTTCACCGGCAGGCGCCACGGTGGCTGGGGCTGCTGCCGGTTCTGCCTTACATGTTCTTCTTCGCGGCGATGGTGCGCAGCGTCCTGAAGATGGACGAGATGCAAAAGCGCATCTGCCTCGAGTCGGCGTCCATCGCGTTCTTGTTGACTCTCATCATCACTGCCTTTTTCGGTGGCATCGAGCAAGCCGGCATCGGTCACCCGCCATGGGAGGAGGTAGGAGGTTTCATGATGCTGCTCTGGGCCTGTTCCTACGCCGTTTCAGCCTGGAGATACCGATGAACCGGCGGTGCATCACTAATTGCCCACGCCGCGGTGCCCGATGAAAAACCGCCTTCGAGTTCTGCGGGCAGAACGCGAGTGGTCACAGGCTGACTTGGCTGGCCAGCTCAAGGTATCGCGCCAAACGGTGAATGCCATTGAAACCGGTAAGTACGACCCGAGTCTGCCACTGGCTTTTGCCATCGCGCAACTCTTTGAGCGACCCATCGAAGCCATCTTTGAACCCGGCGATAACAAACCCGCCGGCTGACCCTGCCGGCCCGCTTACGGTCGCAGCCAAAATATTCAGAATAAAAAAAAGGAGAATTACTTCATGAACATGCAGAGAGCGTTACGCTTCGGATTCTTGGCGCTGTTGACCACGATCGCATCTACATTGGTCCTCGGCGCCATCACGACGGCCTCAGTCTCGTCGGCAATCGGTGATTGGTACGGAAAGATCGACACCGGCAATGGGAGCTTGCGAGTGATTGTGCACATTTCACAGGCAGCAGATGGCAAATTGATCGGAAGCCTGGATAGCCCGGACCAGGGCGCCATCGGGGCAGCGATCGACTCCGTCACTTACAAGGAGCCTGATCTACACTTTTCAATCGAGCGATGGGGAAGCAGCTTTGACGGCAAGATGAACCAGGGCAACTCGGAAATTACCGGCGAGTGGAAGCAGAGCGGGCTCTCTCTGCCGCTCGTGTTCAAACGCGTCAATAAATAAGCAGCGTGCAGGCAAAAAAGCGGACGCGGCCGTTTAGCCGCGCCCGCCCTTTCCGGAGAACAAAACCTCTAAATCGGCCCACCGCCGGTCTCGACCCGCACCACTGGAGCCGGAATCATGGGAACACGCGGAACACTCACGCGGGGAACATTCACCCGTATCCGCGGACAAGCCACGACCGGAATCTCCAAAGTGTTGAACCCCACCGGCGTCATGCGCACACGGGCACCTCGCGCTTCGATCCGCGCCCGCTCTGCTTCCACACGCGCCAGGCCCACTTCTTCCCGCGCCGACATGGCTTCAATGCGGGCCATTCCGCTCTGGGTCCGAGCAATCTTGCCCTGGAACCGCGCGACTGCGGTGGCCAAACGGCAGGACGCAGTCTGGTCCCGCGCCGCAACAAGGTTAGCCCGCTCCACGACTCGCTCAACTCGCGCCGAGGCCAATTCAACCAAAGCCCCCGACCGGTCAGCAACCCGCTCGATAGCCGCATCGACAATCTGGTGCGCCCGAGTCAAGCCGCCATCCTGATAAAAGCCGTTCAATCCCAGCGCCAGCACTCCAGTCGCCAGCCATCCCCAACCCTGTGTAGTCTTCATAGCCAATCTCCATCTGCCACATTGGACGAACCTCACGCCAGTCCGTTAGCAATGGAAGATACGCTGCAAGTTGGAAATTAGTTCCCTGTGTCCCGCTCCTTCAACTTCCCCAAAATCATCGGCCCCAACTGCGAAACGCTGCCCGCCCCGAGGGTGAGAATCATATCTCCCTCTTCCGCAACCACCGCAGCAGAACTTACTGCGTCCGCGAACGAACCCACGTACCGGGCGCTGCGTCCGCCCTTCTCACGAATAACTCGCGCCAACGCCTCCCCGCTGACCCCCTCGATCGGCTTCTCGCTCGCCGCGTAAATATCCAGGACGAACAGAGAATCCGCGTCGCCAAACGCCGTGGTGAACTCCTCCAGCAGATCGCGTGTGCGCGTGTAGCGATGCGGCTGGAACACCACGTGAACTTTGCGAAACCCGCACGACCGCGCTGCCGCCAGCGTCGCCTTGATCTCCGTAGGATGGTGCCCGTAATCGTCAATCACACTCACGCCCGCCACTCGACCCCGCAACTGAAACCGCCGGTCGACTCCGCGAAACTGGTCAAGCGCCTCACGGATCGCCTCCACGCCCACATCCAACCCCACGCCAACCGCAATCGCCGCCGTAGCATTGAGTACGTTGTGCGTGCCCGGTACATGCAAAGTGAACTCACCCAAATCGTCGCCGCGATAGCGAACGTGAAAAGAACTCAGTGGGTGCCCCACTTTTGTCTCCGCGCCTCTTGCGGAGACAGGGTGGGGATTTTGATCCTTCCCAGCCTCCGATTGCGACAGCTTGATCCAGAAATCCGATCCGCGCTTGGTCCCATACGTCACCGTCCGCCGCTGCACTTCCGGCAACAGCCGCCGCAGCAGCGGATCGTCGTTGCACGCCACGACCATCCCATAAAACGGCACCCGGTCCATGAACTCCAGAAACGTTTTCTTCACGTCCCGCATATTGCGATAGCAATCCATGTGCTCGCGGTCAATGTTGGTCACGACCGATAGAATCGGAGACAGTTTCAAAAACGACCGGTCACTCTCATCCGCCTCGGCCACCAGATACTGCGACTTCCCCAGCCGTGCATTCGACCCCATCGCATCGACGCGCCCGCCCACAACCACGGTCGGATCAAGCCCACCCCCGGCCAGCACCGCCGCCACCATCGAAGTCGTAGTCGTCTTGCCGTGCATGCCGGCAACGGCGATGCCGTACTTCAGCCGCATCAACTCCGCCAGCATCTCAGCCCGCTGAATCACCGGCACGTGCAGCTTGTGCGCCTCAATGACTTCGGGATTCTCCGCCGCAATCGCCGAACTAGTCACCACCACTTCAGCTCCGGCAATATTCTCCGCGCGATGCCCTTCAAATACCGCAGCACCCAAGCCGCTCAAACGTTGCGTGACCGCAGAACTCTTCAAATCCGATCCCGAAACCTTATACCCAAGATTCAGCAGCACCTCGGCAATCCCACTCATGCCGATCCCGCCAATGCCCACGAAATGTATCTGCTGAACTTTGGCAAACATAAGTTAACGCCATCGGCCACGGATTCACACGGATTCACACGGATAAAAACTCAACCATAGAAAAATCAGAGAACAAAGAACTATCTGTGAAGATCCGTGCAAATCCGTGGCTAGTTTTCCATTCCCGCCAGCCGCGCCGCCATCGCCGCGATATCCCGCGCAGCATTCGGATGCGCCAACCCCCGCGCCGCTGCGCTCATCGCCTGCAACCGCCGCGGATCACCCAGCAAAGCCGCAATCGTTTCCGCCAGCCATACTCCCTCAAGCTTCGACTCTTCGACCACAACCGCCGCCCCAACCCGCGCCAGCGCCTCTGCATTTACTCGCTGATGATCATCCGCCGCTCGCGGAAACGGCACAAAGATCGCAGGCTTCCCGGCTGCCGTGATTTCCGCCACCGTACTCGCGCCCGACCGGCACACAACCAGATCGGCCCGCGCAAACGCCGCCGGCATGTCTTCGATGAACTTGAACACCTCCGCCGACTCACCCAAGCCGCGATACGCCGCCAGCGCGTCATTATAGTCACGCTCGCCCGTCTGATGGATGATGTGAATCCCCGGTGCCTGCCTCAGCAACTCCGGCAAGCACCGGATCATCGCCTCATTGATGGCATGCGCCCCCTGGCTTCCGCCAAACACCAGCAGAGTGGGAGTCCCTCCGCTCTTGGCCTGAATCTCAAAGAATGCCTGCCGCACCGGCACGCCCGTGACTTCCGCATGACGAAAATATTTTGCGGTCTCCTCAAAGTGCACGGCCGCTCCCGACACAAACCGCGCCACCACGCGGTTGGCAAATCCCGGCACCACATTCGGCTCAAACGCCAGTGTTGGAATATGCTTCAGCATAGCCGCCAGCATCGCTGGACCCGACGCATATCCGCCCACGCCGATCACCACGTCCGGAGCAAATTCATTCAGCATGCGGCCCGCGTCCCACAGCGCCCGCGGCAAATCGAATGCCGTCTTCGCGCGCGTCACGAGGCTTACATTCTTCAGCTGCCCCACCCGCACCAGACGCAGCGGATATCCCGCCGACGGCACCAGACGGTTCTCGATGCCCCGCGCCGTCCCCATGAACAGCACCTCAGCCGCATAACTTTTCTTGAGTTCGTTGGCGATGGCCAGCGCCGGGATCACGTGTCCACCCGTCCCGCCGCCCGCCAAGATTGCGCGCATGCAGTGACTATAAACCAGAAACAACCTGGCCACGGATCAACACGGATTCACACGGATAAAACAAACCGACTTTCAAAAATCCGTGAGGATCCGTGCAAATCCGTGGCGACTTTCTTACTCCGCCTGCTTCGTAATATTCAACAGCACGCCCACACAAGCCAGCGTCACAAACAGCGACGACCCTCCATACGACACCAGCGGCAGCGGAATCCCCTTGGTCGGCATCATCCCCAGCACCACGCTGATGTTGATAAACGCCTGCAGAACAACCATGCTCGTAATCCCCACTGCCAGGTATCGCCCGAAAGTATCTTCGGTGCGCCACGAAACCCGCATCCCGCGCCACAAGAAGATGGCAAACAGCGTCACCACAAACAAAGCTCCTACCAAACCTAACTCCTCCGCAGTTACGGCAAAAATAAAATCAGTATGCGGCTCCGGCAGATAGAACAGCTTCTGCTTGCCCTCCATCAGACCAGTGCCTGTGATGCCCCCGGTCCCCACTGCGATCAGAGATTGAATCAGGTGGAACCCGGCCTTCTCCCGCTCCGCGTACGGATTCATGAAAGCCAGAATGCGCTCACGCCGGAAGCTCACATGAAAAATCAGGAAATACAGCGGTACCAGCGACGCCCCAAACGCATATGCGAAATACCGCATCCGCATCCCTGCCACATAAAGGATGCAAGCCGCAATCCCGGCACAAGCGATCGCCGTACCCAGATCCGGCTCCAACACAATCAGCCCAAGCAAAACGATCACAGGAGCCGCCGCAGGCGCCAGCGTGCCGCGCCAGTCGTCCATGGTTTTCGTGCGCGCTTCGAGAAAATAGGCGAGGAAGAGAATCAGCATCGGCTTCGCCAGTTCCGAGGGCTGAAACGAAAACCCGCGAGCATGAATCCAGCGATGCGTGTTGTGCGACCGGTCAAGAAAAAACACGGAGATCAGCAGCAGCGTGGTCAGCCCCATCAGCGAAAACACCAGCGCCGGATGCTTGTAGCGCCGGTAATCCACCCGCATCGCCACCACCATTGCGATCAGGCCGGCCATCGCCCAGATCAACTGCTTCGACAAAAACGCATAGGGAGACCCAAACCGCTCCCTCGCCATCACCGCCGACGCCGAAAACACCATCACCAGCCCTACAAAAACCAGCAGGAGGGTGACAGTAAAAAGCCAGCGATCGACGCTAACCCGCTTTGCCATGGGATGTTCATTTCACCACGGAGTCACGGAGACACAGAGGGGAATCGTTGATTGTTGTTGGATGACTGTTGATTGTCTTGGTTCCAAGCGCCCTGTCATCCTGAGCGGAGCAAGTGCTTCGCGAACGCGAAGCACTTGCGGAGTCGAAAGCCTGCCCTGAGCGAAGCCGAAGGGGATCCCTTATGCCACCGCGCCACCCAGCGGCCCTCAAAAGGAGTTTCTATCTTTGCACTTCAGGCGAGCCCTCGCACAGCGTCCTTAAACACCTGCCCACGCTGCTCATAATTCTTGAACTGATCGAAGCTGGCGCAAGCCGGAGCCAGCAACACCACATCGCCCGGCTCGGCCAGGGCATTCGCCTTGCGCACAGCGTTCTCTAAAGTCTCGGCATGCACGACTTCAACGCCCCCACCTTTCGGAGAAACGATCTGCGACTCAATCTTCCCCGCCGCCGCTCCAATCGTGTAAACGCACTTCACCCGCTGCCGCAGCAATTCGTTGAGCACGGAGTAGTCGCTGCCCTTGTCCTTACCCCCAAGAATAAGGTGGATGTTCGCCGGAAACGATTCCAGCGCCTTGATGGTCGCATCCACGTTCGTAGCCTTCGAATCGTTGTAGTAATCCACGCCGCGAATCGTCGCCACAAACTCCAGCCGGTGTTCGACCGCTTTGAAGTCGCGCACCGCCTGCCGGATCTTCTCCGGCGCGCATCCCATCAGCACCCCAGCGCACACCGCCGCGAGCACATTCTCCAGGTTATGCGCGCCCTTCAGCGGAATCTCAGAAACTAGCAGAATCTCGTGTTGTCCGCGGCCATCGCGGAACAGGATGTTCCCCTCGCGCACCCACGCGCCCAGCTTCACTTCTTTCTGCCGGCTGAACCAAAACACCTGCGCCTTCGTCCGCGCCGCCATGGTGACGCAGGTCGGATCGTCCTCGTTGAGCACTGCAAAGTCATCGCCCCGCTGATTTTCAAAAATGCGCGCCTTGGCATCCACATAAGCCTCGAACGTCCGGTGTCGGTCCAGATGATCGGGCGTAACATTCAACACCACCGCAACCTTGGGATGGAACGTCTGAATCGTTTCCAACTGAAAACTGGAAACCTCCAGCACGATGGCCGTCTCTCGCGTCGCGCGCTCGGCCAGAGAAATCGCCGGAGTACCAATGTTTCCGCCGACCAACGTCGGGATTCCACCCGCCGTCAGAATCTCGCCCGTCAATGTAGTGGTCGTAGTTTTCCCGTTCGACCCGGTGATGGCCACAATCGGCCCCGGCAGAAACTGCGCCGCCAGTTCAATCTCGCCGATCAACGCTTCGCCCATGGCACGGGCCTGCACCAGCATCGGCGCATCGACGGGAACACCCGGGCTGACCACAATCAAATCTTGCCCGCGAAACGTGCGCTCGCCATGCCCGCCCGTCTCAACGGTAATGCCATGATCGAGCAGAGCGGGAATTTCATTTCGCAGTTCGTCTCCGCTCTTGGTATCGGAAACAGTAACCCGCGCCCCGTGCGCTTTCAAAAAAAGCGCCGAAGCCACGCCAGACTTTCCGAGACCAACCACCAGCACGCGTTTGTCTTTGAGCTCCATCACGGTTCTAATGTTTCAAGGTTGCGATGTTGCAATGTTTCAAGGTCTATACCTCCGGGTGCTTCGTCGTTTCAACCTTGAAACTCTGAAACTTTGAAACCTTGAAATTTACCTCAGCTTCAGCGTCGTCAGCGCGAACAGCGCAAACACCAGCGACGCGATCCAGAACCGCACAATAATCTTCGACTCCGACCATCCCATCAACTCGAAATGATGATGCAGCGGCGCCATCTTGAAAATCCGCTTCTTGCGCAGCTTGTAAGATCCCACCTGCAGAATTACCGACAGTGCTTCGATCACGAAAACTCCGCCAATAAACGGCAGCAACAGCTCCTGCTTGATGATCACTGCGACCGTCCCAATCGCTCCGCCCAGCGCCAGCGATCCCACATCGCCCATGAACACTTCCGCGGGATGTGCGTTATACCAAAGAAATCCGATCGATGACCCAACCATCGCTCCGCAAAAAATAGTAAGCTCGCCGACCTGCGGCATGCGCGGGATTTCCAGATACGTCGCAAAGGTCGCGTGTCCGCTGACATAAGTGAGCACAGTCAGCGCGCCCGCCGCGATCACCGTACAGCCGATCGCCAAACCGTCCAGCCCATCCGTAAGATTCACTGCGTTGCTCGAGCCCACAATCACCAGCACCACGAACGCGATGAAGGGTACGAACGCCAACCCCCAAAGATGCGGATTACGCTCCAGAGTCTCCACCACCAGATCGGGATGAAACTGCTTAAGGAAAGGCACAATCAGCTTGGTCGAATACATCCCGTAAGTCTGCATTGTGATCAGCATCACCGCGATGACTATGCTGGTCGCAATCTGCAATCCCAGCTTGGCTCGTGCCGTCAACCCCAGATTCCGCCGCCGCGCCACCTTGGTGTAATCGTCCGTGAATCCAATTGCCGCAAACGCGCATGTAGCAAACACCGCAATCCACACAAACCGGTTGCTCAGATCCGCCCACAACAGAGTAGGCACAACAACGGCGATCGCAATCAGCAAACCGCCCATGGTCGGCGTCCCAGCTTTTTTCTGATGAGCCTTTGGACCTTCTTCTCGAATGTATTGTCCAATCTGGAATTCGCGCAGCCGGTTGATCACCAGCGGACCCACGATCAGAGCAGTAAACAGCGCAGTAAGACTGGCAAACGCAGTGCGGAACGTCAGATAGCGGAAGATGCGGAACGGCGGAAAATAATGCTGCAGCTTCAGGAACAACAGCCAGTAGAGCAATCAGCCTCCGTGTGGCAAGAGATTACAGCCTATCCCGCCGCGCCTTCCAGGTCTCCAGCGCCTTCTCCAGCTTCACCCCGCGCGAAGCCTTCAGCAAAACCAAGTCTCCATCCCGCGCCTCGCGCGCCAACCATTCCCCGGCTTCCTCCGGCGTGGTCACAAACTCCGCCGCAGTTCCCGCCTTCCGCGCGCCTTCGACCATCGCCTGCGCCAGCCCCCTCACTCCAACCAGCACATCGATCTTCTTGTCTGCGATGTGTTCGCCCGCCCGCCGGTGCATCTCTTCACCCGCCGGGCCCAGTTCCAGCATCTCGCCCGCCACCACAATGCGCCGCTTGGCCGCCATTGTGGCCAGGGCATCCACCATCGCTTCCAGCGCCTTCGGATTCGAATTGTAGCAATCGTTGATCACCGTGATGTTACCCACTTGGAGAACCTGCCCACGCTTGTCCGCCGGAGCCAGCGTAGCCAGCGCCCCAACCGCCTCGGCTGGCTTAAGCCCACGCTCCAGCCCCACCGCCACGGCGGCAAGCGCATTCAGCACGTTGTGCTCCCCGACCAGCGGCAGCACCGCATGTTCCCGAACCCTTCCGATCACCACATCGAACTCCGCGCCGCCCGTCCCCTTCGACTGGACATTCTCCGCGCGCACGTCCGCTGCCGCCTGCGTGCCATACATCACAACTTTGCCCTTGAAGTCGCGTCCAAACTGCGAAACGTACTCGTCATCGGCATTCAACACCGCCGCGCCATTGGCCGGCAGTGACTCCACCAGCTCATATTTCGCCCGCGCAATCCCCGCCAGCGAATCAAAAAACTCCAGGTGCACCGGCGCGACGTTGGTCACGACTCCAATCTCCGGCCGGGCGATCTTCGCCAGCGCCCGAATCTCCCCCGCGTGCGACATCCCCATCTCAATCACAGCCACGTCGTATTCGGGCTCCAACTTCAACAGCATGAGCGGCAAGCCAAAATGATTATTGAAGTTCCCTTCCGATTTCAGCACTCGAAATCGCGTGCTCAGCACATGCCCAATTGCTTCTTTCGTGGTCGTTTTCCCCGCCGATCCAGTGACCGCGATCAACGGCTTGCCCCAAAGCTTCCGCACCGCCGTGGCCAGAGTCTGCAACGCCGCCAGCGTATCTTCCACCGCCAGCAACCGCGTCTCGCGCGGATAGCGGGCTGACTGATCCTTATTTACAACCGCCGCAACTGCGCCTTTTTCCAGCGCGGACTCTACAAAGTCGTGCCCGTCCAACCGATCGCCCTTCACCGCAAAAAAAAGCTGGCCCGGCCCCACCGTGCGCGAGTCAATCGAATACCCCTGCGCCAGGTGTTCGGGATCGAACCCTCCGACCGCGGAAACGAACTCAGCAATCCTGGCAAGCGCAAGCTTCATGTTTATCTAAGAAAAGATTTCGCACGTCCCAATACAAAATCCAGTCATCCTGAGCGGAGGCTGTGCTTCGCGAGAGCGAAGCGCAACCGCAGTCGAAGGACCCCTTGCCCGCCCACACTATCATTGGCTTCCGCAAGGCATTTCTACCACCGCCGCGCACTTGTACCGTATCCTGCGCGCCAGGACGGTCCAAGCTCTCACCTACGATCGCGCAACGGATCTGGCTGCGGCCTTGCATTCAAACCCCATCGCCCGCAACGCCTCGCGCGCAACTTCCAGATCATCGAACGGAAGCGACCCCTCCCGCGTGACCTGCACCTTCTCATGCCCCTTGCCCGCCAGCAGCACAATATCTCCCGGCCGCGCCTCGCCAATCGCCAGCGCGATCGCCTTACGCCGGTCCGGTTCCACGCTGTACTTCACCCCTGTCTTCTGCAGCCCCACCACCGCATCATTAATAATCGCAACCGGATCCTCACTGCGAGGATTGTCCGAAGTCAGCACCACGAAATCACTTCCCCGTCCCGCGGCCTCACCCATCAGCGGACGCTTCTTCCGGTCGCGATCTCCGCCGCATCCAAACACCGTCAACACTCGTCCTTTCGCGGCCGAAACCAACTCTCTCGCCAGCGCGGTCAAGTTCCGCAAAGCGTCGTCGGTATGCGCGTAGTCCACGACCACAGTGAAGGGCTGCCCGCAATCCACCCGCTCAAACCTTCCCGGAACGCAAGCCAGCTGGTCGATCCCCGCCGCAATCGCCTGCGCCGAACACCCGCGCGCATAGCCTGCTCCCGCCGCCGCCAGAATGTTGTACACATTCACCCGCCCAATTAGCGCCGAGAACACCGCAATCTTTACCTCCGGCATCACCAGATCAAACCGCGTCCCCCGCGTCGTGATTTCCACTTTCTCCGCATGCAGATCGCCGCGCTCCCATCCATATTTCAACACCACCGAACTGCGCTTCCGGCTGAACTCTGCCAGCTTCGCTCCGTACTCATCATCCAAATTGGTCACCACGGCTCGCGGCGCATCCGTACCGCAGCCCTCAAACAGCACCCGCTTGGCCGCAAAGTACTCCTCCACAGTCTTGTGATAGTCGAGATGGTCGCGGGTGAGATTAGTAAAAACCGCCACATCGAACGGCACCCCAAACACACGCTCCTGCGCCAAAGCGTGTGAGGAAACCTCCATCACCGCATCAGTCGCCCCGTTGCCCAACGCTTCGCTGAAAATGCGATTCAGTTCCAGCGCCTCCGGAGTAGTATGCGGCGCCGGCAAAATCTTCCCGGCCACGTGATATTCAATCGTCCCGATCAACGCGCTCTTGCGCCCCGCTGCTGCTAGGATCGATTCCAGCAGAAACGCCGTCGTGCTCTTCCCATTCGTCCCCGTAATCCCCGTGATCGCAATCCGCTCCGCCGGCTTTTTATAGAAGTTCGCGCTAACCCGCGCCAGCGCCCGCCGCCCGTTTGGCACCACCGCCCAGGCCACGCCCGGGCGCGGCTGCTCCGCCGCCGAATCCGTCACTACCGCCACCGCACCGGCCGCGATTGCCTGATCAATAAACCGGTTGCCGTCGCTCGACTCGCCGCGCATCGCCACAAACAAGCCCCCCGGCTTCACCCGCCGCGAGTCATATTCCACACCGCTCACATCCGGATCCCCGCTGTGCGCGAGAACTTCCGCTCCATAGAGCACCTGTTGGAAGGTCATTGCCGAGAATTATATGGCACAGGCCGTAGACGGGGGTTCGGGAAGGTCACGACTTCACTCGTGCCGTAAAGGCCGGAAAAACAGAAGAGGCGTCAGCCGCTGAGGCAAACTCGACTTCGTTCGAGTTCTTGAACCAGTAGCCCTGACCCCGGTTACCAACGGAACGTTCCCCGCGTCGTCGTTCAGCGCTAAATTATTCCTATGTCTACGGGAGCCGGTTACGGCAAATTTCGCTGCGCCCAATGCGAAAAGGCGGAAAACGAGTGCGAGTGCGACAAATACTGCTGCCTCTGCCAGACCGTACTCGACGTCCGCATCTGCACTGACGGACTGATGTATTGCGAAGCCTGCCGCACGGCCTGCGATTACAAAACCTCAGGCTAAGGCCTTAAATCACCACCGCTTCCTTGTACTCCCCAAACACCCGCCGCATCGCATCCGCAATCTCACCCACCGTCGCGTACGCCTCCACCGCAGCCAGAATCCGGGGCATCAAATTCGCACCCGATCGCGCCGCATCCTCTACGCCCGTCAATGCGGACTTCCACGGACCCGCGTCCCGCCGCGCCCGCAAAGCCCGCACCCGCGCGATCTGCTTCTCCTCCAGCCCCGGATCAATCTTCTGAATCGGAATCGCCTTCTCCTCTTCCACCTCAAAGCGGTTCACTCCCACCACGACCGCATCCCCAACATCCACGGCCTGCTGATATTCATACGCCGCGTTCTGAATCTCCTGCTGCACGAATCCGCGTTCGATCGCCTTCAGCATCCCGCCCATCACTTCAATCTTTCCCAGATACTCGGCCGCACGCTTCTCGATCTCATTCGTAAGTGATTCAATATAGTAAGATCCCGCCAGCGGATCGATCGTCTGCGCCACCCCCGACTCATAGCCAATCACCTGCTGCGTGCGCAAAGCAATGCGCGCCGCCTGCTCGGTCGGCAGCGCTAGAGCCTCGTCATAAGAATTGGTATGCAGCGATTGCGTCCCGCCCAGCACCGCCGCCAGCGCCTGGATGGCCGTGCGCACAATATTGTTTTCCGGCTGCTGTGCGGTCAGCGTCGACCCCGCCGTCTGCGTATGAAACCGTAGCATCCACGACCGCGGATTCTTCGCCTTGAAGTGTTCCCGCATAATCCGAGCCCACATTCGCCGCGCCGCGCGAAACTTCGCCACTTCCTCCAGAAAATTGTTGTGCGCATTAAAGAAGAAAGACAGCCGCGGCGCGAACTGATCCACATCCAGCCCAGCCTTTATCGCCGCCTGCACATAGGCCATGCCGTTGCCCAGCGTGAACGCCACTTCCTGCACCGCCGTCGATCCCGCCTCCCGCATGTGATAGCCCGAAATCGAAATCGTATTCCATTCCGGCACGTTCTCCTTCGCCCAGGAAAACATATCTGTAATCACCCGCAAAGCCTGATGTGGCGGGTAAATATACGTCCCCCGCGCGATGTATTCCTTCAAAACATCATTCTGCACCGTGCCTGAAAGTTTGCGGATATCCGCACCCTGCCGCCGCGCCACCGCCACGTACAACGCCAGCAGGATCGATCCCGTGGCATTGATAGTCATCGATGTAGAAATCTTGGTCAGATCGATGCCAGCGAACAGCCGCTCCATATCCTCGATCGAATCAATCGCCACGCCAACCTTGCCAACTTCACCGGCCGCCAGCGTGTGATCCGAATCCATCCCAATCTGCGTCGGCAAATCGAATGCTACAGAAAGCCCGGTGGTCCCGTTCGCCAGCAAATACTTGTAGCGCTTGTTCGACTCCTCGGCGTCGCCCATCCCGGCATATTGCCGCATGGTCCACAGGCGCCCGCGATACATCGTGGCCTGCACGCCCCGCGTAAACGGATACTCCCCCGGATACCCAACCTCACCCTCGTAATCAGACCCCTTCAGATCAGCCGGCGTGTACAGAGGCTTAACCGGAATGTGGGACGAGGTCTCAACTTCCGCAAACAGCTTCTCACTCGTAGCTTTGATTCTTTCGGGCAGATCGCTACTCCTTCAAAAGCGGGTACAGGATTCTGTAAAATAAGTTGTACGGACGCGCGTCGAATACGATTTGCCCCGGCTTTGCATCTGGAACCTCGGAGCTTTTCGAATCCAAGTGTCCCACGATTCCTTTGTCGATCACGTCCTGAGTGAGCTCAAACGCCCGCGTATTGCACGAGCAGAACCAATACTGTGACGGCAGGCCAGCTCCCACCCACAGATGCGTCGGGGGGGCTGCGGAAGACTAAATTGAGCTACGCCGTTCGCGTCAGTCTCCAGGCTCAATCGGGAATCATATTTCTGCGGCGCAGTCTCTCCCCTCCCGTAAACCAGTTCGACAGAGATTCTCTGTCCCGGGAGTGCATGACCATTCTTATCGTTAATAATGCGGACGCTTATTACCTGAGCGAAGCTATGACTGCTCGACCATACTAGAAGGAGCAAGGCGACGTAGCGAAGATAATGAATACCAGGTCGAAACTTCAGACAGACTCTCGCGGCTCCCGATGCTGGCTGCCTCATCTCGTCCACCATCTGGCTCAACGCGTGACGTCTTTTCCCTTCTGCCGAACCCTCCAGAACGAACTCACCCCAAACCACGCAAACGTCACCGTAAAACAGATTGCCATCACCACGCGCCCGACCCCGATCCGCCCCGCCTCATATTTCGCATACTCTTTCGCCGCAGCAAACCCGCCACTCGCGGCCATCACCAGGAAGATCAACCCGGTAACCTCCAGCCACAACTGATGCAGCACCCGCCCAAAGGCCCGCCCCGTCGCCGACAGGGCGCCAGTCGCGGCCTGCACCGTCCGGCTCCGCTTCGCCTGCTGTGAGGCGACCCGCGCCACCGCTCCCAACTTTCGTGCCGTGGAAACCTTGCTCACGGCCTCGATTTTAACAGCCTCCAGCGCTACAATGACGCAAGCCTGCGCTGGCGATCAAAACCTTTAGGGACGCGCAGGCATCCAAAACACCGGCCGAGTGTTTTGGAGCCAGGGAACGGCGATCGGGGGACCAAGTGGACCAGCAACTCAAACAACTCATGAAGGAACTCGGCGAAGCCATCAACGAGTCTCTTTCCGATTCCGAACAGATCGCCGAAGTCGTCTCCCGCATCAAAGAAGGCGGATACGACATTTTCCTGGTTCTCGAAGCCACCATCGGCGTCAGCAAGCAGGGCGAAAAATCCTCCGACAAGACTTCCCTCGTTACCACCCTGTCGACCAATCCCGAATTCAAAATCAGCGATCAGGACATGAAGTTCTTGAAATCCCTCCGCATCAGAATCGAAGAAGAAAAATAACGGTAGAACGCTGGATACCACTGACAGTGCTCATGTGGAGACAGCCGCCTTCGGCTGTCCCGGCAGGAGCGAAGCTCCGCCGAATCTTCCCAAATTTGTACCGCCACGACGGGTCCGCTCAATATCCAATCCAACGAGTACCCAGCAACTTTCTTTCCTGTGCTACCATCTACTGTTTTTCTGGGTCGCTCCATGTCCATGAAAGACACTCTCGGGGTCCTTCTCGCAGGCGGCGCCGGAGAACGCCTTTATCCTCTTACTCGCGACCGCGCCAAGCCCGCCGTCACCTTCGGAGGCATGTATCGCATCATCGACATCACTCTCTCCAACTGCCTCAACTCTGACCTCCGCCGCGTCTACATCCTTACTCAATACAAAGCTTTGTCACTGAATCGCCACATCCGCGAGGGCTGGAACATACTTGGCCGCGAAGTCGGAGAGTTCATCGAAGTCCTTCCCCCCATGAAGCGGGTCAGCGACCAGTGGTATCAGGGCACCGCCGACGCCGTTTACCAGAACATCTATTCCATCGGCTCCGAGCAGCCCACACACGTGCTCATCCTCTCCGGCGATCACATCTACAAAATGGATTACGGCAAGATGATGAAGCAGCATCTCGAATCCTCCGCCGACATCACTCTCGCTACCATCCAGATCGCTCCCGAAGAGACTTCCCGCTTCGGCGTGGTCGACGTCGACAAAGACGGCCGCATCAATGGCTTCGAAGAGAAGCCCACCAACACCGCACTACGCTCCCCCTGGAACCCCGAAAAAGTCGCAGGTTCCATGGGCGTCTACCTCTTCAATGCTGATGTCCTCATCCCCGTCCTGCTAAAAGATGCCGAAGACCAATCCTCCACCCACGACTTCGGCAAAGACATCCTGCCCAAGATGGTCGCCGACTACCGCGTCTTCGCCTACGACTTCGTCGACGAAAATAAGAAAGAAGCTCTCTACTGGCGCGATGTAGGCACCCTCGAGGCCTACTACGAAGCCAACATGGATATCGTCTCCGTCTCTCCCATTTTCAATCTCTACGATCACGACTGGCCCATCCGCACTCACCAGCGCCAGTACCCGCCCGCGAAATTTGTCTTCGCAGAAAAAGAACGCATGGGCACGGCCCTCGATTCCATCGTCTCCAACGGCTGCATCGTTTCCGGAGGCCTGGTCAAGAACTCCATCCTCTCGCCCGACGTTCGCGTGAATTCCTACTCCGAGGTCGACCAGTGCATCCTGTTCTCCCACGTCGCCGTCGGGCGCCATTGCCGCATCCGCCGCTGCATCATCGACCGCAACGTCCATCTCCCCGAAGGCACCACCATCGGCTACGACACCGAAGCCGACCGCTCCCGCTACTTCGTCACCGATAGCGGCATTACGGTAGTAACTCGCGATTATTCCCTCTTCGAGAATCCCGTAACCGTCGACTACTTCACCACCGAGTAACGCCCTCACCCGCGCGGATTAGCGCATGAATACGGGGCAAAATGCCACATCTGATTGCTCGGCCCGATTGAGCCCGCGGCCGGCACCTCCGCACGACGTATCAAGAATCCAAACACCTAATCGCTAATATCTCACTTTGCGATTGACGCTGAGGCAATTAGAGGAACATAATCCCGCAATCGGTCTCCACTGCAGATGTTTGGCGGGTTACCGCCAGCGAAAGGTCAAACTCTCTGAGTCAACCACCTCGGTCGCGTCTTCCCTCGCCAGTTGACCGGGAAACCAAGCTTAAGGAACAAGAACCGCAGATTAGTTTCTAAAGGAGCGAATTCTATGAGGCGAACCCGTTTCACGAAACCCATACCACTGATCGCAGGGCTGCTCTCCGGCCTGCTGGTTGCGATCCTGGCTGTTCCACTCGGCGCCCAACCGGTGCCCAAAGCGCAACCGTATTACGACGTTGCCAGGGAAATCACGCTCAATGGCACCGTATCGAGCGTGGTCACCAAACACGCACACCTGATGCTCGCGACTAAATCCGGAATCGTGGATGCAAGTCTGGGAAGGTGGGGTTTCATCGGCAAAGGAGCGCTCCACGTCACCGCCGGTCAGCAAGTTGAGGTAACCGGCGTCATGAAGACGTATAAGGACAATCAAGTCTTCATCGCCCGCACCGTGAAGGTAGGCAGCCAGGTCTATACCATGCGCAACGAGCACGGCATCCCCGTGTCGCCGCAAACACGCGCGCGTGCCGGACAGAAACCCGCGCCGTTTAACAGCCGCGCCGCCCAGAAAGGGGAGTCTCTATGAACCGCAAACTTTACGCGATCTCGCTCGCCGCAGTTTTCCTGGCGATTAGTTTCTTGACGAGTTGCAGCAGTTCGAGCTCATCCACGACCCCGCCACCTCCTCCTCCTCCAACCACAACTCCTTACGCGTTCTATCTGAGCGGGCAGGAAGAAATCAATGATGGCCCCAACTACTACGCTCTCGCGGGCGCAGTGACCATTGACTCGAGTGGCAACGTCACCGCCGGCGAGCAGGACTACAACGACGCTTTTGGCATCACCTCCCCGGGCGAGCCCACCACGGCCGACTTAATCACCGGTGGAACTCTCACGGTTGACGCCACCACCGGCCAGGGAACACTCACTCTGATCACGAACAACACGGCCGTAGGCTCCAGCTCGACGCCTGGAACCGAAACCCTCGCCGTGCAGTTTGTGAACGCCGACCACGCCCTCGTCACTCAGTTCGATGGATCGGCAACCTCCAGCGGAAGCATGGACCTGCAGACCTCATTGACCAGCGCACCCACCGGCAGCTTTGCCTTCACCATGTCCGGAGTGGATCCCAGCTATGCTCCAGTTGCGTTCGGGGGCGTTTTCACCCTCCCCAGCGCAGCCACCGATGAGGTCGACGCCAATGATAATGGGGACAACACCAGTGTCGTCGCGGCGCCTTTGACCGTATCGCTCGGCACACCCGATGCTTTCGGCCGGGGCACTGTCACTAGCTCTGCCCAATACGGCGGTACGGCGATCTCGCTCAACTACTACGTCGTTGGTCCTGAAGTGATAAGGATCATCGACGTGGATACAACCGACGCGGCCGTCGGCTCAGCCTTCGGCCAGGGCTCAAGCACTGGCGCCTTCGCCGACACCTCGCTCGTCGCCTCCGTATTCGGAGTTTCCGGCGACCCCTGGGGATTTGAATACGCCACGGCGGGCCAGTTCGCTACCAACTCCACTAACGGCAGCTTCTCGGGCGTGGGAGAAGAAGCTGAGTTGGAGACTTTCGTATCAGGGCAGGCTGGTGCGGTGGGCGGCCCCTACACCATTGGGACCAATGGATACGGCAGCCTCACCATCGGCGGCTTTGGAGGCGGAGACGTCAGCGCAATCCAGGTTTATGCGACGGACCCAACTCTCGATCTGATGGATCCCAATAACGCAAGCGGAAATCCCGACGTCGGCGGCGCTCTCCTGCTCGACTTCGATTCAGCTCTCTCTGGAGGCACGGGAGTCGTGGTTTCGCAAACTGATACCACAGCGACCGATTTCAACGGCAACTACGCCGCTGGATGGCAGGATTTCAACAACCTTGTCCCCGCCAGCGCCTGCTACGGCTGCGAGTTCGACATGGTCGCGCAGGGAACCATGGTCTCGGGCGGGGCCTTGAGCCTCACCGCTGAGATCAGCGATCCCTTCGAAACGCTGGACGCGGGAGGCGCGTTCGGGCCCGGAACATTCACCGGAACCCCAACGCCAGACGGCAGCAACCCTGGGCGCCTTACAATGTTGTCGACCGACCCGGCGCCAGGGGGTTCGCTGACAGCTTCCATCGGCACCAGCCCCTTCACCAGCTTCGACGCGATCATCTATCAGGCCAGCGCCTCACAGTTGTTCTGGCTCGAATATGACGAGGACAGCGTGTTCCTTGGCCCCATCGAGGTCCAGGGATCGCTAACCGGATTACCCACAGTCGCTCGCCCGGTGAAAACCCAGTTCAAGGCGAAACACTAACAGCAACGGGCACAGCCGCAATAATCCGGCTGTGCCCATAAAATTCCGTTCATCTCGTGGCGCACTCCGGTGCGCCACTTTTTTCTTGCCGGAGAAAAGAGGAGCCAGCGCAACCGAAGCAGCCTTCCCGCCCGTCCTGAATTCCCCGCTGCCCCCACTGCTACAATGCCCTGTTTCACATAACCATCGCGGATGCTGCGAACTTACAGCACTACATCCGCGTACTGTCTTGTGTGCCAGTTCGAGAGTTAGGGTTTAGCTGAAAGCTGAAAGCTGAAAGCTGAACGCCGACAGCACTTCCGGGGAGCTTCTGTTTGGAAGACGTTCAGGTAGTCGCAATGCTGGTCCGCCGCTGTGTTGCCGGCGACGCCGCTGCCTGGGAAGAAATCGTCCAGACCTACAACCGCCGTATCTATAACATCTGCTACCGCTTCGCCGGATCGTCCCACGACGCCGAAGACCTCGCCCAGGAAGTCTTCATCAAGATTTACCGCACGCTCGCAACCTACGACAGCTCCAAGGGAGCCTTCGTCACCTGGGTCACCACCATTACCCGCAACCTGCTGGTCGACCATTTCCGCAAAACCAAGCACGACCGCATCACCGATTCGCTCGACGCCGCGTCCTCCTCCCACGAAGACGCCCAACCTCTTAGCGAGCAAATTCAGGACCAATCCGCTCCTCCCGACCAGCACGTTCGCCGCCGCGAGGTCGCCGAAAGCATTCATGCCGCCCTCGCCAGGCTCTCGCCTGAGCTTCGTGAGGCAGTGATTTTAAGGGACTTACAGGATTTTGACTATCGTGAAATCGCAACCGTTTTGAAGGTACCGGAGGGCACTGTGAAATCTCGAATAAATCGTGGCCGGGCGGAACTTGCCCGCCTCCTACAACGTACCTATAGGCAGGTGATGTGATGCCAGATCACACCAACAAATCGAACCCCGATCACGGGATGCAGGGTCACGAGCTGCTGTGTCATGACTTTGACACGCTCCTCAGCGACGCCCTTGATGGCGTTCTGACCGGCGCTCAACTCGACGCGTTCGAGGCCCACGCACGGACTTGCTCCGCGTGTGGTCCGCTGCTCGCCGATGTCACCGCGGGCCGCAACTGGCTGAAGGATCTCACGGAGGTAGCGCCTCCAGTCAGTCTGTTCAACAAAATCCTGGCATCCACAACCGGCGTTGACACCCAGCGCCTGCGGGCGAACGTGCCCGCGTCGCAGCCCGGCGTTTCCTGGCTCGAGAAGTTGCAAGCCTGGGCTTCGCAAGCGCTGCAACCCATCTGGGGCACGGTCCGGCAGCCGCGGTTTGCCATGTCGTTTGGCATGGCGTTCTTCTCGCTGTCGGTCGCCCTGAGCGTACTCGGCGTCAAACCCGCCGACCTGCGCCAACTCAGCCTGCGGCCCACGGTCCTGCGGCACACGTACTACAATACGCAGGCCCGCGTAGTCCGCTATTACGAAAACATCCGGCTGGTCTACGAGGTGGAATCGCGCGTCCGCGAACTCAAGCGCAACGTCGCCCCCGCCGCCGAACCCGCGCCGGAAAGGGATAAAGATAAGAAAGACCACAAGAACGACACAACCGAACAGCCCGATCAGAAGCAGGAGCGTAATTACAGCCAGACCGAAAACCATCTGGTTCTAGCCTGCGCGCCTGTGGGTTCGTCTGTAAACGATTCGTCTCTCAACGATCCGTCTGTAGTGTCGGTGACCACATACAGGAGGTTCGTATGAACTGCGCCAACCACAGCGACATTGCCGCGGTCGCTTTCTGCCGCACTTGCGGCAAGCCCCTCTGCAGCGCTTGCACCCGCGACGTTCGCGGAGTCATCTACTGCGAGCCCTGCCTCGCCGCCCGTCTCGATGGAACAGTCGCCGCCGCCGGATTCGTGCCTCCGCAAGGCGTTTATCCACCCGTAGGAACGGTCCCCAGGCCCGCGTCTGGCTCGGGCCCCAATCCAGTTCTTGCTGGACTGCTGTCACTCTTCCCCGGCGTCGGTGCCGTCTACTCGGGACAGTACGTAAAAGGACTCGCGCACTTCGTGATTTTTGCAGTGCTTTGTGCGATTGGAAGCTCAACGTCCGGTGCGGCCAGCTCGATTTTTGGGTCCCTCGCCGCCTTCTTCTTCTTCTACCAAATGGTCGATGCCGTGCGATCTGCCAAGGCGATCCAGCTGGGACAGCCTGCCCCCGATCCCTTTGGTCTGGCCCAGACGTTCGGCGGGGATGCGAGGTTCGATACCTCGAAGGTGCCTGTGGGAGCGGTAGTTCTCATCGGACTTGGAGTGCTGTTCTTTCTCCACACGATGAGGATCTTCGAGTTCGGCTTCGAGCGGTTCTGGCCGCTGATTCTCATTTTTCTCGGTGGCTGGATGCTTTATCGCAACTATGAGCGCGCCCAGCAATCGTGCGGCTGCGGCCGCTGCATCACGCGTTGCTTGATGGGACCGGCGCTCGTGCTCACCACCGGCGTTCTACTCCTGTTCAACACAATGGACATTGCCCATCTCGATCGCACCTGGCCGGCCTGGATCCTGGTAGTCGGCATCGTCAAACTGCTGCAGAGCAGCGCCTCGTCCGCCGGCCACGTCGGCCCGTTGCCGCCAGCGCCTCCAGGAGCAGGGGTAGCGCCGCCTCCACCACCTTTCTCGAATCAGGCTCCCTCTGATCAGGCTTCGTCAAATCAAGGACCAACGTCTTCTTCCGGGGAGGTGCGCAATGGTTAGCCCAATCCAACCTCCAGTCGCACCTCTTCCACCGCGCCATCGCCGCCGGTCTTTCGCCGGACCGCTGGTCCTGATCATCCTCGGCCTCGTGTTCCTGCTCGGCAACCTGCACCTGATTTCCTGGATGCGGCTGGGAACTCTGTTCGCGCACTACTGGCCTCTGCTTCTGATCCTCTGGGGCGTCATCAAGCTGGTTGAGTATCAGCAAGCTCAACGCGACGGCGTTCCCGCCCGCGGCATCGGCTTCGGAGGAGTCTGTCTCGTCCTCTGCATCGTCTTCTTCGGCCTCATGGCCACCCAGGCCTCGCGGGTCCACTGGGAACAATTTCGCAACGACATCAACATCGATGACAGCGACCTCGACAACATTTTTGGCGAGACCTTCAACTACGACGACCACCTCGAACAGGCCATCCCGCCCGCCATTAGCACCCTGCGCGTCAACGACGATCACGGCGCAGTCCGCGTCACCCCCTCTGACGATGACAAAATCACGGTCACTGTCCGCAAAAAAGTTGGCGCCGAAAGCCAGAGCGACGCCGACAAATACAACGCAGCAACCAAGCCGGTGATCACCTCAACCGGAAACGTGTTGACTCTCGACGCCCGCACGCAAGCCGCCGGCGACCACTCCGTCCAGACCGATCTCGACATCTCCATTCCGCGCAAGTTAGCGCTCCAAATAACCTCGCGCCGCGGCGAGGTCTCGGTGACCGGCCGCGACGGCCAGGTCGAGATTAACAACCAGCACGGCGAAGTTTCCGTGGAAGACGTCACCGGCAACATCAATCTGACTCTCGAAAGAAGTTCCGCCAAGGTCGAACAGATCACCGGCGACGTCCACATCGACGGCCGCCTGAACGAAGTTTCCGTTACCGACATCAAAGGCTCCGCCCAGTTCGACGGCGAATTCCAGGAGAGCGTCAAACTCGCCCGCATCACCAAGAGCGTCGCTTTCAAGTCTTCCCGCACTGAGCTCGAGTTCTCCCGCATCGATGGCGATCTCGATCTCGACTCCGACGACCTGCACGCCGACCAGATTACCGGGCCGTTGCACCTCACCACGCGCTCGAAAGAAATTCGCCTCGAAGATGTTTCCGGCGACGTGCGCGTGCAGGATGAACACGGCGACATCGAAATCTCCATGCGCTCGCTCGGCAACGTGCAGATCGACAGCCGCAACGGCGACATCAATCTGAGCGTCCCCGACAAGGCCGGCTTCCACCTCGACGCCCAAACCCGCGACGGAGAAATCCAGTCCGACTTCCCCGAACTGAAGATTGACAACAGCGAGCATGAGGCCAAAGCCACCGGCACCGTAGGCAACGGCGCGTCTCACATCGTGCTAAACAACGAGCACGACGGCATCGAGATTCGCAAAGCCTCAACCAGGCCAGCCGTAGCCGCGCCCCCAACTCCACCAACCCCGTCGAAGCCAACCAGATCCCTGCCCCCACCCAAATCCAAAGTCGAACCCACCGAAAACTAGCCCTGTCATCCTGAGCGGAGCCTGATCGTCCAAGGGACGATCAGGCGCAGTCGAAGGACCCCTTACCCGCCGGCAGCCACAAACAAGCCCCGCAAGGTATTTCCACCCCGACCCCGCGCCCATCACCTCTTCGTCACAAAGCCAGCCGCCTAGCCACAGCTCTAACGCACGGCCAAAGGCCCTGCTCCACCCTCGAATGCTCCACCCTCCGTGCCATCCCCATCTTTGCCTTCCGCCCCACCATCTGCGAAACTGACCCTGTCCCCCCAGCCACTGAGAACTGAGAACCGAGAACTGAGAACTGCCCCATGGGCCGCATCCACGTACTCCCCGAGCACGTCGCCAACAAAATCGCCGCCGGCGAGGTAGTGGAGCGCCCGGCCTCGGTGGTCAAGGAGTTGCTCGAAAATGCGCTCGATGCAGGCGCGACCCGCATCAAAATCAACATCGAGGCCGGCGGCAAAAAGCTGATCCAGATCACCGACAACGGATGCGGCATGGTGCGCGACGATGCCATGCTCGCCTTCGAACGCCACGCCACATCAAAAATCAAAGACGCAGAAGATCTGCTGAGCGTCGCCACGCTGGGATTTCGTGGCGAGGCTCTGCCCTCCATCGCCTCGGTCTCCCGTCTGCACCTCGAAACCCGCGCCGCAGGCTCGAAAGAACAAACTGCTTCAGCCGGCACGATCCTCGAAATCAACGGCGGCAAGATGGCACGCGTCGAAGAAGCGGGACTTCCCGAAGGCACGTCCATCACAGTGCGCGATCTCTTCTTCAATACCCCGGCGCGAAAAAAGTTTCTGAAGGCCGAATCGACCGAACTCTCCCACATCGCGTCCCTCGTCACGCATTACGCCATGGCCCATCCCGAGAAGCATTTCGAATTGCATTCCGCAACCAACGCCATGCTGGTAGCCCCGCCGGTCGCGGGATACAGCGAACGCGTCTATCAGGTCTTCGGCAAGGAGACCCTCGATCAGTTGATTCCCGTCGCAGCCGTGCAAACGCTCGAGCGCGTTGGCCTGCCCCAGCCCCCGCCATGGCGACGCCGAGAACAAGAAGAAGATGAGAATGGCAATCCGGCCAGCCCAGCCGCGCCCGGCGAGATGCGCGTCCACGGCTTCGTCTCGAAACCCGAAATCCAGAAGCTGAATCGCAATTCGATTTTCATCTTCGTCAACGGCCGCCTGATTCGCGACCGCCTGGTGCAGCACGGGCTCACCGAAGCCTACCGCAACATCATTCCTCCGACAGTCTACCCGGTGGTGCTGCTGTTTCTCGAATTGCCGCCAGGCGAGGTCGATGTCAACGTCCATCCCTCAAAAACCGAAGTCCGCTTCCGGCAACCCAGCGTGATGCACGATTTCGTCCGCGACACCGTGCGCGCCGCTCTGATGAAGGCGCGCCCCGCGCCGCAGTTCACCACCGAAATTCACGCCCACGCCACAGCCACTTCAGGCCTCACCCCAGGTGCAAGAGAATGGGAGCCCCCCTCCGACCTGGCCTCGGCTTCGGGCGCGTCCGCGCGCCCGCTGTATGAACCCGCAAGCGGCTTCGTTCTGCAAGCCCCGTCCGCCCCGTCAGTTTCCGCGCGCTTCCAGTTCGAAGGTGGAATCGCCGTCGAGGCCAACGCCGCACTCCCAGTAGCGCGAGGTCTCGAAACCCGCTTCGCAGAAGCAATTCCAGAAATAATTCCAGACAAGATTCCAGACAACGGCTGCGCCCCCGCGCTCGACACGGAAGAAGAAGAGACCACGCTGGCCGCGCTCTCGACCCTCCGGCCTCTGGGGCAAATCCGCAATTCGTTCATCCTCGCGGTGAATGAAGATGGATTATGGATCGTCGACCAGCACGTAGCCCATGAGCGCGTTTTGTTCGAGCGCATCCTGCGGCAGCGCACGGCGCAGAAAGTGGAGAGCCAGCGCTTGCTCATGCCGATCGTGCTCGAACTGTCTCCGGCGCAGCAAGCTGTATTTTCCGAAATAGCCGACGAACTCCAGCACAACGGATTCGAAGCCGAACCTTTCGGCGCACGCAGCGTAGCCGTGAAAGTCGCGCCAGCAGGCGTAGACGCAGCCGCGGTCGAGCACATGCTGCACGAACTCCTCGACCAGATTTCGCGCGAAGAGCAGTCCCTGAACCTGGAAAAGATTCGCGCCCGCATCGCCGCCTCCATCGCCTGCCACGCTGCCATCAAGGTCAACATGCCGCTCGAGCAAAACAAAATGGACTGGCTGCTCGCCGAACTCGCAAAAACCGACCACCCCATGTCCTGCCCGCACGGCCGGCCGGTCGTCCTGCGGTATTCTGTAAAGGACATCCAGAAAGCGTTTAAGAGAATCTAGCTTTCAAGCGAAGCTATCAGCTGTCAGCTCTCAGCGAAGCACAAGGGAGCGACTGTGGTGACGATGACTGAGTGCTGATAGCTGACAGCTGACAGCTGCTTATGACTGATCAGGACCTACAGCAACTCCGCAGCGAAAAGTGGCGCCTCGATGGCAAACCCATCCGCACCATCGAGGAGGCGCGCGCCTTCGTCGAGGCTGTGGGATTCTGCCTGATGTATCCCATGCGCCCCACCATGCCCGTACCCACCTTCATCGGAGCCTTTGTTGGCTCCGACAATCGTCTGCCCACCTGGCAGCACGCTTACTCTGACCCGCGGGCGCTGGCGGCGACCGAGCTCATGGTGCGTCTGCTGCGCGAGCGCGCAGCCTACGAAGCAAATTTGTTCAACGAGAACAATGCATTTCTCGTCGCCGCTTCCGTCTTTCCTTATTTCTATGCCCTGGTGGGCGAGCGCAATCCCAAGCTCGCGCCCAAGCAAGGACCGCGCTCTCCCTACTCGCCGCTGGCCTGCGATGCGTTTGAGCTGATCCGGCGCGACGGTCCCATCTCGAAACCAAAGCTGCAGGAAGCGCTGGGCGGCAGCGTTTCGCTGGCCGCACTCGATAAGGCGCTGGGCGAGTTGCTGGCCAAGCTGCGCATCACGCGCGTCGACTACAAGCCGAGCGAAGGCTCGTTCTGGGATCTCCTCTACCGCTGGGCGCCCGATGCCGTCCGCGAGGGCGTGGGACTTTCGGTGCCCGAGGCGCTCTCGGCGCTGCTTTCGAAATATCTCGACTGCGTCATCGCCGCCGAGCAGAGTGAGCTCGAAGCTTTCTTCGGAAACTTCGTGGCGCGCTCCCGCGTGAAAGAAGCTGTAAACGCGCTGCTGGCGGCCCGCGAGCTGAGCTTCGTCCACGTCAGTGGAAGATCGATGTTGCAGATCACTCCGGCGAAGGAGCCGGTGGTGGCTTCCATCCGGCCGCATCGCGCGACCAAGTGAGCCTTCACCTTTCTGTCTTATTCTCCGTGTACAATCGTCTACTCGCGGAATGAACAACTACGCTCACAATCACTCTCCACGCAAACTGATCATTGCCATCGACGGCCCGGCGGGCGCGGGCAAGAGCACGATCGCTTCGCGCCTGGCGCGCAAACTCGGCTACGTCAATCTCGAGAGTGGAGCGATGTATCGCGCCCTGGCGCTGAAAGCTATTGATCACGACATCTCGTTCGACGACGAACCCGCGCTGGTCAAGCTGGCCGAGGAGTCGCGCATTCAACTCGAGCCTACGGTCGGCGGGAACCGAACTTTGCTTGATGGCCGCGATGTTTCCGATCGCATTCGCGAGCGCGATGTGACCGAGGCGGCGTCGCGCGTGTCGGTGCATCCAGGAGTGCGCGCTTGGATGGTGGCGCATCAGCGGGAAATGGGCGCGGGGGGCGGCGTGGTGATGGAAGGCCGCGACATTGGCACCAAAGTTTTTCCTGACGCCGACTTGAAGATTTTTCTCGACGCCGATCCGGTGGTGCGCGAGCAGCGGCGTATGGAGCAGCAGAAGATCAAAGGCGAGGTGGCCGCAAACGTAGCCGCCGACCTTCGCGAACGCGACCACCGCGACCGCACCCGCGCAACCTCGCCGCTGCAAGCGGCCGCAGACGCGGTGGTCATCGACTCGACGAAGCTGAGTGAGGATGAGGTGCTGGCGCGCGTGGAGGAGTTGGCGGTTTCCCGTCTGAAAAAATAGTTGGCGCGGGTTGTGGTTCCGGTCTTGCTGTGCCTCCAGATCCAGATCAAAAAAATTACAGATCGAATCTCTTAATTCTTTTGAATGATCGACTTGCGGGCTTCTACCTGCGGTGAATCTGACTAAAATCCTGAATCGAAAGAATTTATCCGCAAAATATTGGATTGATTGGTTTTACCTTTGCCTATTTGGTTGTCAAGGAGCTTGTAGAGATTTGGATCTAGTATCAGACGAATCAAAGGTGAGGCGCAAGGTTAGATGTCACAAGGTGGCTGTGGATTTCTCTCCGTTGAGGTTACGGGGCTTGAGCGTCCCGAGCAGGAAGCAGATTCCTCCTGTCTCGCTTCGCTCGCGCGTCGGAATGACAAAGTTTTGAGCATCATTCCTTTGTTTTGCGAATCGCAATCCCCAACTCCTTTAGCTGCGCCTCACCTACTGGCGTGGGCGCATCGACCATCAGATCCACAGCTCGCGCTGTTTTGGGGAACGGGATCACTTCGCGCAGACTCTCTGCTCCTGCAAGAATCATGACGATGCGGTCGAGACCCAGCGCGATGCCTCCGTGCGGAGGGGTGCCGTACTCGAGGGCTTCGAGGAAGAATCCGAAACGCGCGCGCGCTTCTTCTTCCGTCATGCCCAGCGCGCGGAAGATTCGGCTCTGCACGTCCTGGCGGTGAATACGAATCGAGCCTGAGCCCAGTTCGGTGCCGTTCAGCACCACGTCATAGGCCAGCGCGCGCACTGCACTCAGCGGCGAGAGCGGATCGTGCAACGCCTCCACTCCTGACTCGAGCTTCGCCATGTCTTCTTCATGCGGCGAGGTGAACGGATGATGCGCCGCCATCCAGGTCTTCTCACCCTCGTCCCACTCGAACATGGGGAAGTTCGTGACCCACAGAAAGCGGAAATCTTTGGCCGCGTCTCCGGTCTTTTTGAAGATTTCGTGGCGCTCCGCATACTTCTGCGCTAGCGCCAGACGCAGCAAGCCGGCCGAAGTGTAGATTGCCAGTTCCTGCGGCGTGACTTTGCGATTTGTCTGCGGACTGCCTTGCGTCGACCCTACCTGCGCTGAACTAGCCTGTGCAGGCCCCGCGACGAGCACGATCAGATCGCTCTCCTCCATGCCGGTCTTTTTCGCGATCGCTGCCGCGGCTTCGGGAAACTTGGTCGCGATGCGTTTGAAGTCTTCGAATATCTTCGCCCCGCCCCTGGGGTGAAACATGGGCTTGATGTCATCCCGTTCTTTGCGCGAAAGTTCGCCGACTTTCGGGGTGCGGACGGCAATCACCGGCAGACTCGAATTGATCGCCAGCTCCTGCAAATTCTCTGGTGTGAAACATTCCCGCACGTCGGTGAACGCCGGGAGGCGCAGGTCGGGCTTGTCGATGCCATACAGCCGGATGGCTTCGTCGTAATCCATGCGTGGAAACGGGGACTTGATGGCATGCCCCGCCGCGGCAAATGCCGCGGTCAGAAATCCTTCGACCACTTCCCAGACCCGTTCCGGCTGGGGATATGACATCTCCAAATCGATCTGGGTGAACTCCGGCTGGCGGTCGGCGCGCAGGTCTTCGTCGCGGAAACAGCGCACGATCTGGAAATATTTGTCGAAGCCGGAGATCATCAGAATCTGCTTGAACATCTGCGGCGACTGCGGCAGGGCGTAAAACGTGCCGGGCTGCACGCGGCTCGGCACCAGATAATCGCGCGCGCCCTCCGGCGTGGACCGCGTCATGAACGGGGTTTCAATTTCGAAAAATCCCTGCGCCGACAAATAATCCCGGATCGCCTTCGCCACCTTGTGACGCAGTTCAATGTTGAACTGCATCACCTCGCGGCGCAGATCGATGTAGCGATATTTCAGCCGCGTCTCTTCATTGGTGAGCGCAGTGTCGGAGGGCAGGAACGGCGGGAGCTTTGACTCGTTCAGAATTCGTAACTCTTCCGCCACCAGTTCCACTTCTCCGGTCGCAATATTCTTATTTACCGTGCTGGCGTCGCGCAGTTTCACCGTGCCGGTTACGGCGATGACGAACTCGTTGCGCAGAGCTTCGGCTTTCTTGTGGACCGCCGCGTCGCGCTCGGCGTTGATTACGACCTGGGTCACGCCGGTGCGGTCGCGCAGGTCGACAAAAATGAGGCTGCCCAGATCGCGGCGCTTGTTGACCCATCCCATGAGCGTGGCTTTTTTGCCGGCGTCGGAGGGGCGCACTGCTCCGCACATGTGCGTTCTTCGTAGATCGCCTAGAAAATCGAGCAAGCTTTGTCCTTACAGTGAGGATGCGGCGGAAAGCCGAATCAAAGATTATAAACTGTGGGAGCCTGGGGTCGAGCTTCGCTCGACGGACGGCCGAGAGCCTGCCCTGAGCGAAGTCGAAGGGGCGGCCATCCCCACATTGGCTCTTCTTACTTCTTCGTGGCTTTCCCGTCGACTTCGGTGGTCCACTTCGCGCCGTCGGGCGACATCTCGTAGGTGAAGGTGTAGGTCGCGGGCGAGGTGAACTTCATGGTGAAGCGGCCCTTGCCCATGCTGTCGTCCATTTTTTCGTCACTGGTCCAGGTCCACGTGTCGCCGTCGAGCGTTCCCCTTGAATCCTCGAACTCTCCCCAACTGTTGAACTCGCGATAGGTATAGACCTTGTCGGCGGTGGAATAGCCGAGGACGGCGAGTCCTGTGCCGTTGCCCGAATTGGCGCTTTTGAAATCGACGTGGCAGACAAGGAAGAATCCGCCTTCCATCCACTCGCACTTTTCATTCTCCGTGATCTTTCCTCCTGGGCCCATTGCGCTGGGCTTGACGTCTCCCTCTAACGCCCAGGAACCGACGAGCATTTCGAGTTTCTTGTGTTCAGGAGCGGGCTTCGGCATAGTCTCCTGCGCGAGCGCCACGGCCGCCAGCTCCAGCCCTGCCATGAGGATTATTGCCGTTCGTTTCATTGCAATCATCATTGCCATTCACCTCGCAGACTCTCTTGACCGCTGATCGAGCTGCCTTAAGTTTGACGTTTGCGACCGCGAACTGGAAGCGCAAGCCCGCAGCCGGAGGCGGAATTTCTACCAGTCTCCCCAATGGGTCGGCGTGGTCTGTTGAAACTTCAGTTTCCACGCGTCTCCCTGCTTTTCCCATACCGAAGTCCAGTGCTGATAGCGCGGAGGCGGGCCCTCATCCTCCTGGGGCCGGACACGCACGATCACGTCGTAAGTGACAATTGCGACGTTCTCGCCGGCGCTTACGACCTTCATGTTATAGGGCTGCAAATCGACGCCGCCACCGGAGAATTGGTCAATCATGTCCTGGCGTTCGTAGAGCTGCCCGTCGAAGCCGACGAAAGAAAAATCTGGAGCCAGAGTTCGTTTGAAAAATGCGGCGTCGCCCTTTTTCGCGGCCGCAAGAAAATCTCTTTCGCTGGAGAGCAGCGTCTGCTCCGTGGGACTTAGAGCCTTGACGGGCGCGGCTTCCTGGGCTGCACCCACAATCACGCTCGCCAACGATAGGATTGCGCACATTACCCAAACCAGCTTCATGAAATCTCCCTCCCCGATAAATCGCCGACTGTCTACTCAGCTACTCCTGAATCCTCCGCGGCAAATCTGCGCGCGGTACTGAGACCTGCTCGCCCGTCGTCAGGTTTTTCAGGGCGAATGCATCTGCCTTCACTTCGTTCTCGCCGACAATCAAAATGTATTTTGCTCCAGCCTTGGTTGCGGCCTCGAACATTTTCTTAAGCCGAAGGCTGCGATCTCCGAGTTCGATCACTAAGCCCTTGCGCCGCAGGTCGCTGGCTAAAACTAGCGCATTCCGATTCATGCCCTCCCCGACCGGCGCAACGTAGGCGTCCACTCTCTGCAAGACTTCGGAATCCCGTCCCTGCAGTGCCATCACCAGTCGGTCCTCGCCGATGGCAAATCCAATGCCCGGAGCAGGTTCGGGGCTGCCGAGCAATTCCGCAAGCCCGTCGTAGCGCCCGCCGCCAAGAATTGCGTTCTGTGCTCCTAGCGCACCGTGAGTAAACTCGAATGCAGTACGCGTGTAATAATCCAATCCGCGAACAAGCCTAGGGTTGACCTCAAAAGGAACTTTGGCCTTTCTTAAAAGGGCTCGGACGTTCTCAAAGTGTTCCTTGCTTTCTGCGCTTAGGTAGTCACTGATCAGCGGTAGTGCGTGGATGATCGGCTGGTCCCCGGGCACTTTGCAGTCAAAAACGCGCAGCGGATTCGTGACGGCGCGCCGCTGGCAATCCGCGCACATGCTCCCCACAACAGGATCGAGAGCCCTGCGAAGGGCTTCATTGTATGAGGCCCGATCCTTCGAATCACCGATTGAGTTCACGTAGAGCATAAAATCGACGATTCCGAGACGACGCAAAAGCGTATCCAGCATCTCTAGCACTTCTGCGTCGCGGAGCGGTTTCTCGCTTCCCGCCGACGCCGGCCCAATCACCTCCGCCCCGATTTGATAAAACTGCCGGTACCGCCCCTTCTGCGGACGCTCCCTCCGAAACTGCGGCCCGATGTAGTAAAGCTTGCTCAGTCCGCGATCCCACATCTTGTGCTCGATGTAGGCACGCACAACACCAGCCGTATTCTCCGGCCGCAGCGTCAGCGATTGCGGCGGTTCGTAGCCATCGGGCCAGTCAACGACCTGAATCTCTAGGTTTCCGGGGGCAAGTTCGCGTGCCGAGTCCTGCTGGTCCTCGGGGACAGCAAGCGCCAAAATGGGCCGTTCACCATGCTCCTTCTCCCAGAACATCTGCCATTCCCGCAGTTGCAAGAGGACTTTTGGTTCGACCTTTTGCTTGACCTCGACAATAGTGGGGGGTGCGTTGTGCCGGTACGCTACGAAGTCAGCGTGACCACGTCCGAGTTTAACTTCGGCTTCTATCTTCTCGTAATTCTTCGCGTGTTGCAGGAGCCAGGCAAGCTCGAGGACCCTGCCCGGACTGTGCCCGCGATCCCACCACGTGTACATTTCTTTTGAAACGATGTCGGTGTCTTCGCCGACGCCGCGCGCGAATAATTCCGTCGACTCGAAGATCGGAGTGCGAATTTCCTGGAAGTTGTAGGCGCGGAAGACGTCGCGCACCGCCGACTCCACAAAATTCCACAGCGCCGTTTCCGGCGGCAGCAGGTCTCGCGTTCCTCGGACTGCTTTGATCATTTATTCCTCAAATGTCATCCTGAGCGGAAAGTTGTTTTCCGCTTTGCGGAAGACAAGTCGCAGTCGAAGGATCCCTTGCAGCCTAGCTGCTCCAGCGGCCTTTCTGGGAGTTCTCTCCTCATTTCGCCACCCGTCGAGGGCGCCGCGAGAACGCCCTGCCGCGACCGTCGCTGCGCATGGGTGAAAGAGGTCCTTCGACTCCGAAAACCGATTCGCAAAGCGAATCGGTTTTCTCCGCTCAGGATGACAGAGTTTCATTGTTCCCGGAGATACTCCTCCGTATAGCCTAAATAATTCCGGGCGTACCTCATGATCGTCTCTTCTTCGCCCGCGTCCAGCTTGCGCTTAAACTTTCCCGGAGACCCCATCCACAACGAGTGCGGCTCGACCACCGTGCGCTCGGGAATCAGCGTGCCCGCGGCGATAATTGAACCCGCTCCGATCTTTGCGCCATTGAGAATCACAGATCCCATGCCGATCAGGCAGCGGTCTTCGACTACGCATCCATGCAGAGTTACCGAATGCCCCACCGTGACGTACTCGCCCACGGTCACACCGTATTGGTTCTTCATGCCATGCAGGACGCTGCAATCCTGCACATTCGAGTGCGCCCCGATGCGGATCGCATACACATCGCCGCGCAGCACCGCATTCATCCAGACCGAGGCGTGTTCGCCCAGCACCACGTCGCCAATAATCTGCGCCGACTCATCCACGTAACACGTCGTGGGAATCACCGGCTTCATGCCCTTAAACGATCGAATCATGATCTGCGCATACCTGCTGAGCGAACACTGAACATAGCACGCCGCTACGGCTGTTGGTAAAGCAGATTTCCCGCTCCGGCACTCACCCCAAAAAGAACCGCGGCACATCGCCGCGAAACCCGCTCCCTCATGCCACAAAAGAATCTGGTTTCCCACCCGCTCGCCTCCGGACCCCGCGGGAGTCACGCCTCCGAGCTTCATCCTAACCACAGGTGGCACTTCTATGCTGCGGGCCTCGCTCTGTGTCCTGATTCTCTCTTTATTAGTATTACCGTTAGTGTTGCCGCCGCATGCTTCCGCCCAGGATGCCGCTACCGGGGCCATTCACGGGACAGTCGTCGATCTTCACGACTTACGCATTCCCGGAGCCAGCATTGCGGTGGTGAGCACGGCCACCGGCGCTCGCTACTCGGCTACGTCCGATGCCGAGGGCCGCTTCGCGATCGATCTGCTGCCGCCCGGCGACTACTCGGCTCGAGTGGTCGCGCAGGATATGTCTCCGCAGATCACTCCGCAGCTGCACGTTGATGTAGGCGCTGCCGCAGAGCTGCAATTCCGTCTTAGCGTCGCTGGCGCGCTGGAACACGTCTCCGTCAGCGGCGCTCCTGCCCTGGTCAACACTGAATCCACGGCGCCGTCTCTACGCTTCTTGATGAACGCGCCATCGGCGATCTCCCGCTCAACGGGCGGCGCTTCTCCGATCTGATGCTGCTCTCGCCTGGTGTGACTCAGGATCCTCGCAGCCTGACTTCGGCCACCAACGGCGATCTCTCCTTCGGCGGACTGCGCGGATTTCAGAACAGCTTTCTGGTCGACGGCGGCGATTTCAACAATGCCTTCTTCGCCCAGGCCCGCGGGCTCTATCGCGCTCCCTACCAGTTCTCGAACGAAGTGGTGCAGGAGTTCCGCGTCTCTTCGAATTCCTACGGAGCTGAAATGGGACGCGCCGGAGGAGCGGTCATCAACGTCGTCACCAAGTCCGGAACTAACCACTGGCACGGAACGGGCCTCTATTACATTCGCGACAGCGCATTCGGCGGCGCCGCTACTCCGTTCATGTCTTTCAAACCGCACAGCGAGCAGCAGCAAGGGGGAGCCACGCTCGGCGGTCCGCTCATGAAAAATAAAATCTTTTTCTTTGCCGGATTCGACCAGCACTTCTTCCGCGTGCCCGACGTAGTGGAATTTCTCGACGGCTCGATGCAGGTCGTGCCCCAGGCCGGCACCGGACCTTATTCTCCCGGCGACTACGAGGCCTGCGATCAGGCCCTGGTTTTCGCCGCCGCCGCGCAACTGAGTTCACTCGCGGGATCTTATCCCGCCGCGCAGATCGGCAACGCCTCCTACGCCAAGCTCGATATCAATCTCACGCCGCGCAATCAACTGGCCCTGCGCTACAATTCTTCGCGCTACTGGGGATCGAACAACGTATTTCTCGATCCTGCCAGCCCCGTGACCTACGACTCCATCTCCGACAATGGCACTGAAGATGTCTCCACCGACACTGGTTCGTTTTCTCTCATCTCAGGCCTTACCCCGCGGGTTATCAGCCATCTCCGCGTCCAGTTCTCGCGCGACCTGCGCCAGTCCTTCACCAATACTACCGACACCCTGGTCAAGGTTACCGACATCATCGACGGCATCGGACGCTCCGACCAGCTTCCTCGCGCCACGCGCGAACACCGCGGCCAGGTTGCCGAAACTCTCAGCCTCGATACCAGCCGCCATTCCTTCAAGTTCGGCGGCGACGCGCTGGTCACCTGGATCTACGACTATTTCCCCAGCCAGCAGAGCGGCGAATATCTGTTCGACTTCATCAAAGTTGATCCATTCACATTCGAACCCATGGAAGCGGGGCTGCCGCTCACTCCTCTCCGCGCTTATGCTCACTCGGTGCCGAAATACTATCTGCAGAGCTTTGGCCCGCCTTCCTCGAATCCCAACAGCAACGACTACGCCGCGTTCGCGCAGGACACCATTCGCGTCACCAATCATCTAGCCGTTAACCTGGGCGTTCGCTGGGATCTGCAAACCTTCACCACCGCCGGACTGATTTCGAACCCGCTCTTCCCGCCCGCCGGAAAAGTCCCGTTCAATCCTCACAACTTCGGCCCGCGAGCCGGACTGGCTTATTCCATTGGCAAGACTCATCCGCTGGTGATTCGCGCGGGCTATGGGTTGTTCTACGTCCGCATTCCGCAGATCTACAACTCCGCCATCGCGACGGAGAACGGCGTGACCGATGCGCAGGTTTTTCTCAACACTTCCGACTATTACGACCATCAAGTCTTTCCTACTTATCCCAACCCGCTGGTTCACTGTCCTCTGACGACTACGGCGGCGTGTAATCTTCCCGCCGGATTCACTGAGGGAGTGACCAACGACGTGTCCGCGTTCGCCCCTAACTTTGCGACTCCGCGGGTGCAGCAAACCAGCCTGACCTTTGAGCGCGAAGTCGCCGGCCAAACCACGGTCGCCGTCTCTTATCTCTACGTGCACGGCGAACATTTGATCCGTGCGCTGGACGTAAATCTCCCGCCGCCGGTGGCGTTGACTTATCCCCTGTTCGATTCGACGGGAACGATTTTTCAGGGCGGATACTACACCGTCGATTCCTTCGCCACCTGGCAGTACACGCAATCGCTGACGTGCCCGTTCCCACCGTGCATTAATCCTCTGGGTCGCCCCATCGCCCAACTGGGCTCGATCGACGAATTTCAGAGCGCGGCTTCCAGCGTTTATAACGGACTGACTCTCTCGATCAACCGCCGCATGGCTCACGGCGCCTATCTCCGTCTTTCCTACACCTACGCCCACGCCATCGACGACGGCCAGGATGCGCTCGTCGCAGGTGAGCCCGCCACGGTGCAGAATTCCTACAATCCCAACGGCGAGCGGGGACCCAGCGTTACTGACCAGCGCAACCGCTTCGTGGCCGCGTTCTCGGTAGAGCCGCGTCCTTTTCACCGTGAACACGAATTCCTCGGCCACGTGATGAACGACTGGAAAATTTCCAGTGTTGTCACCGCCGGCAGCGGTCGCCCCGTCAATGCCACGGTCGACGGCGATCCCAACCAGGACGGCAACTACGACAACGACCGGCTTCCCGGCTACAGCCGCAATGGCTTCACCGGTCCCGATTACGCCTCGACCGACCTGCGACTCGTGCGCAAAATCCATGTGGCCGAAGGCTACCGCCTGGAGTTCACTGCTGACTCCTTCAACCTTTTCAACCGCGACAACCAGCGAGTTGAAATCACTTCCAGCGGACTGACCGTCGAAGCCACGACATTCGTGCAGTACTCCGCGTATGTTGATGGAATTTTCTATCCCGCCTACTACCAGCAACCCCAAAGTTTCCTCAAGCCCAACGCTGCCTTTGCCCCGCGCCAAGTTCAGCTCGGAGTGAAACTTATATTCTGAGGGCAGTGGCCAGGGGTCAGGGGTCAGTCAAAGCGAGGTCGCGGCAGCGGGTTAGCCGGTCACTGATCACCGGCCACTGACCACCGCTGCCCCAATTGCGCCCGCACCCATCCATCGGTAAAATCTTCCGGGCGTTCCAAGAAAGGACAAACAATGAAAAAACTTATTGGACTGCTGGCAGTCTGCTGCCTCTTTTCCCTTGTAGCCTTCGCGCAACGTCGTGATGTCGGCGGCGGGGTTAAGAACATCCCGGCCCATGGACCTGCCCCGGTTGGACATCCGGTGCCGGTGGCTCCTCACTTGAACGACAAGCCCGGACATCCCGACGCGCCGCACGTACATTCCAACGGCAAGTGGGTCGGCCACGACAGCGGCCCCGACGATCCGCACTACCACCTCGATTATCCCTGGGAGCACGGACGCTTTACGGGCGGCTTTGGCCGTGGCCACGTGTGGCATCTGGCCGGAGGCGGCCCCAACCGGTTTTGGTTCGGCGGCTTCTACTTCAGTGTGGCTCCTTATGACATTGGCTTCTGCGGCGACTGGCTCTGGGACAGCGATGACATCGTCATCTATGAAGATCCTGACCACGTTGGCTGGTACCTGGCTTACAACGTGAGGCTGGGCACTTACGTCCACGTCATGTACCTGGGAAACTCATAGCCAAACCAGCGAACCCTGTGGGGACGGCTGCCCCGGTCGTCCCCGACACCATCCGTGCTAGTTTTTTCATCCGTCCTACTTGACTTCGAGTCAAATCCTTGTAATAACTATTCGGTCCTTCCGGACGGGTTTGGGGGTGTGTCAGTTTGGCGGAAATTCGACTGCAGGAGGGTGAATCCCTCGAAAACGCCTTGCGCCGCTTCAAGCGCAAGGTGCAGCAGGAAGACATTATCAAGGAAGTGAAGCGCCACTCCTTTTACCTTAAGCCGGGTGAGAAGAAACGCGTGAAAGCCGCGCTCGCTCGCAAACGCGCTCGCAAAAAAGTTCGCAAAGAACAGGATTGAGGGTTTGAAGGAGTAAGACTAAGCATTAAAGGGTCGCCCCGTCCCGGGGCGACCCTGCTCGATCTGGCCCCCACCAGGCAGAGTTGCAGCAGGGATCATTCAATACTCATCATTCATTCGGCATTGGTAGGAAAGCTGTATCCACGGCCCGTTCCAGGGACGTGGCGGGCCGAGTCCAGGGGCAGTTTGAGGGGGGATGTAACACAACCTGTGTTTGCTCTGCGTCACCCGCATTCCCCGCGTGTGGCGGGCGCATCACGGGCACAAGGGAGCCATCCTCAATGGAATTTCAGGACAAGGTACTGACCTGCATCGATTGCGGCGCCGAGTTTGTGTTTACCGCCGGGGAACAACTATTTTTCTACGACAAGCACTTTAAAAACGAGCCTAAGCGTTGTAAGGCTTGCAAATCCAAACGCGTGGCCGTTCTCTCCGCCCCGCCCGCTCCGAACAACGGGCACCACTATGCGCGCGTAGAGACTCGCGCCACCTGCTCGCAGTGCGGCAAGGAGACCACAGTCCCCTTCCGGCCCACACAGGGTCGCCCCATCTTCTGCCGCGAATGCTTCACGCAGAAAAAGACCGCTGCCGCATCCTGACCGGCTGGAAAAACGCGGGACGACGAACGCCAGCGAGACCTTGGGCGCAGGCTGCGCTTTGCGCTACGATGGTCCCGTGCCCACCTATCACGTAGAAAACTTTGGATGCCGCGCTACCCAGGCCGACGGTGCCGCGCTCGAACGCCAGTTCGAATCGCGGGGGCTCAATGCGGCCTCAGCCGCACAGGCCGACCTCGTCATCTTGAATACCTGCACTGTGACCAGCTCCGCCGATCAGGACGCGCGCGCCGCCATCCGGCGCGTGCAGCGCCAGAATCCGCTGGCGAAGATTATCGTGACCGGATGCTATGCGCAGCGCGCTCCCCAAGAAATCGCCGAGCTGCCCGGTGTAACCGCTGTGATCGGCAACTCACACAAACACCAGCTCGCCGAAATCGTGCTCGAGGAAAACACTCGCTCAAATGCAGCATTCCTCCCGCTCTCCACTCTGACTGAGAACCGAGAACTAGGAAGCGAGAACCGGGTCTTCATTTCCGACATCTTCGCCCACACGGAACTGCTGGCCGCCCCGGTTTTCGAATCGGCAGATCATGAATCCGCAAATCATGAATCTGCAAATCATGAATCCGGCCGCACTCGTCCCAACCTCAAGGTGCAGGACGGATGCAATAATCGCTGCTCCTTCTGCATCATCCCGAGTGTACGTGGCCACAGCCGGTCGTTGCCGCTAGCGCAAGTGATTCGCGAAATGAACGCGCTGGTGGCGGCCGGCTACCGCGAAGTCGTGATCAGCGGCATCAACCTCGGCCGCTGGGGACGCGATCTGGATCGCGGCGAAAGCGGGCAGCCGGACTTCGAGCACCTGCTCCGCGCCATACTGTCGGAAACTGACCTCGAAAAACTCCGCATCTCCTCCGTCGAGCCGATGGACTGGACTGACGCACTCATCGAACTGGTCGCTTCCTCGCCGCGCATCGCGAAACACGCGCACGTGCCCTTGCAATCGGGCAGTGACGCTGTGCTGCGCCGCATGCATCGCAAATATCGTCCCTGGCATTATCGCGAGAAGATTGAAAAGATTCGTGCCGCCATGCCCAGCGCCGCGATTGGCGCCGACGTGATGACGGGATTCCCCGGCGAAAGCGATGCCGAATTCGAGGCCACTCGCCGCCTCATCGAAGATCTGACATTCACCTACCTGCACGTCTTCACCTACTCCGCGCGCCCCGGCACACCGGCTGCTGCCATGCCCGATCAAGTTCCCGTCCATGTTGCCCGCGAGCGCAACAGGATCCTCCGCGAGCTTGCCGCTGAGAAGAAGCTCGCCTTCATGCGATCGTTTGTAGGAAAGCCGCTAGCAGCCATCACGCTCAACGTCACGCGCAACAACTCCGGCGGAGAGTGCACTGAAGCTCTCACCGATAATTATCAGAAGCTGTTTCTGAGGGGGCGTCACGAGCCCAATCGCTGGGTCACCGCGCGCATCGAGGCAATGGAAGAAGGCGCTCTAGTGGGCAGCCGCAATTAAGACTCACCACAAAAGTGCAGAGGTCCTTCGTCGGGAGTCTCGCGCTTCGCCCGAGATTCCGCTTCCTCAGGATGACAGCCTGAGGGGTTGGGCAAATTTTTCGGGGAGTTCGATGCCGAAATTACTGCAGCTTGGCGTACTCGGCCTTGGCTTCTTTCAGGATGGGAACGTCGGGATCGGCATCTTTCCAGAGCGCAAAAAAATCCTGGTAGGCAGTGCGAGCGCCGCCTGGGTCGCCAGCTTCTGCCCGGGCGCGACCGAGTTGCAAGCGGGCCAGCCTGCAGGTGGGAAGCATGAACATACAAATACCGGGATGATCAAGAATCTTCTGGAACTCTGCTGCAGCCTCTTTTCCCTGATGCAGCTTGAGATAGGCGAGACCACGCACATAGTTGGGCTGGACCCCCGCCGCATAGCCAAACTCGTAGGGAGTGGCGGTTTGCAAGAGTTCAATCGCTTTGCCGGGATTTCCCTGGTTCAAGGCAATTCCGGCGCGGATTAAGGGTACGGCGACCGCGTTGATCAGCGTGTCGGTGGGATTTTCTTTGACGAGTTGCTGGGCAGCCGCCTCTGCTTCTCGCTCGTCGCCAGCAAGTGACAACGCCCGGCCTGCAACCGAAAGGGGGTCGCGGGATCGGGAACGGGAAAGCGCAGTCGAAGCGTCATCCCGAGCAGCCTTGGAGTTTCCCATCTGCGCTTCAAATACGGCTTCTCGCGCCAACGTGGTCGCCGCACTCTCCTCAAGTGTTTCTCGCCGCTGCAGATCGACAGCCTGTTGATAAGAAGCCCGAGCCGCAACTATCTTGCCGGACGATGCGGCTGCATCGGCAACGGTCTCCATTACCATGTACTCATCCTGGCGGCCTTTGGCCCAGTCGACCTCGTGCTGCATTCCAGTCGCATCTCCGTCAAGAAACGCGAACATATAAAGATTGCCATGGTCGGCGGCATTGTCGACTTTCTGCGCGATCTCTTGCAAGCGCATCGCCTTGCATTCAGCAAGACGGTTGAGCCCCAAATAGGCTCCGGCGACTACGTTGTAACTAAAGGCCGAATTGGGGTCCAGCCGCTTGGTCTCCTGGGCCTCTTCCAGGCTCTGCTCCCACTTCCCGACCACTGCGTGGCTAACCGCGAGATTGTTCGGCGGAATGCTGTCGTTCGGATAGGTTCTGCGCCACAGTTCGTATGCTTCCAGCTCCTTGTCTACTTCTCCGGTCACAATGTTGTAATAGTGGGTCTCTATGTAGAGCTTTTCAAGTTCGCTGCAGCGGTCCCGCCGCTCAAATGCTTTTCTTGTATTTTCGATGCCCAGTACAGTCTCGCCCATGTTGTTATAGGCTTGGCCCAGCCGCGCGTAGGCCACGGCGAAATTCGGATCCAGTTCAAGCGCGTGCTTGTAGAAAGGAACCGAGGTCTGCTCGCTCCCTTTGTCTCTTTCCACCTCACCCAGGCTGAAGTATTTGAGAGCTTCGAGCGACGAGGTGGTTGCCTCTTCCACCGGAGCATCGAACTTCTGCAGTGAAGCCAGCGATTCGCCGAGCTTGCTCCGCAAACTTGAAGCCACCTTGCCCACAGCGCCCAGAACCTGTTCTTTCTTGTCGACAGAGACCTGCTCGCGGGCGAGGTTGTCACCCGTGAGGCAATTCACTGCATCCACTCCAACCACGTATTGGGTTCCCACCGCGGAAATGGTTCCATTCAAAACCGCCTTCACCCCTTCGCGCTGGCAGACTTGCCGCGCCAGATCCGGAGTGACTCGTTCGTCGGGAGAGTGGCCCATGTAGCGCAGCGTGTCGCGCACGCGCTCCTGGGGAAAAATATTCAGATACGGCGACTGCTCCAGTTGCACTGCCAGCGCTTGCCGCAGTGTTCCATCGAACACGGGGTCGCCGGTGGTATTCACAAAATCAGAGAGCAGGATGGAATCCTTTGCCGTAAGGGCTCGGTTGCGATGGCTAAAAAGAAATCCGCCGGCGATCGCTGCTACGATCACGACCGCTGCCGCAACCCACAGCCATCTCTTGCGTCCACCCGGCGGTGCGACCGCCGCGTCTGAGATCTGCGAAGATGCCGGCGCCGCCGCTTGAACCTTTGCCGAACCGGATGACGGGGAAGCGGATAATGCTACCGGCTCCGCCGCCGGCGCCATGCTTGCTGCCGAACTTGCCGCTGAACTCTTGCCTGAGTCGATCTCCCGCTTCAGGCGCTTCAGGTCCGCCCGCATCTCCGACGCAACCTGGTAACGAAGGTCAGCTTCTTTCTCCAGAGCCTTGTTGATGATGCGTTCCAGTTCGGCCGGCAGATTTGGATTCAGACGCACCGGCGCCGTGGGCGCGCGGTTCAAGATGGCATCGAAAATTACCGCAGATGTGTTGCCGGTAAACGGCTGCCGTCCCGTAGCCATTTCATAAAGGACTGTGCCGAAGGAAAACAGGTCGGTACGTACATCGAGCTCTTCACCGCGCGCCTGTTCCGGCGACATGTAAGCCACGGTGCCTACGGTGCTGCCCGGGCTGGTAAGGTTCGCCGGATCAACCGCCGCCGTTGCCAGTGTCACTCCGCCCGGCTCCACTTGCGGATGTGGGCGCCCGGCCACTTTCGCCAGTCCGAAATCGAGCACCTTCGCCTGCCCGCGCTTGGTGATGAAGAGGTTCGCCGGTTTCAGGTCGCGATGAACAATGCCCGCCGTGTGGGCGACGTCGAGCGCGTCCGCAATCTGCGCTCCCCAGTCGACCAACTGCTCCACCGAAATTGGCTTGCCTTCGATGCGGTACTTCAGCGTGGTGCCTTCCAGGTACTCCATCACAATGTAGTGACGGCCCTGATCTTCGCCGATGTCGTAAATGGTGCAAATGTTGGGATGATTGAGAGCGGAAGCTGCCTGCGCTTCACGGCGGAAGCGCTCCAGAGCCTGGGGATCGTTGGCTACTTCATCGGGCAGGAATTTCAGCGCGACAAAGCGATGCAGGCGGGTGTCTTCCGCTTTGTAGACCACGCCCATCCCGCCACCGCCGAGTTTCTCAGTGATGCGATAGTGGGCGACGGTTTGGTTGATCATCCTAAGACACTCGCCAACTAAGGCGCTCGCCAGCTAAGACACTCGACCTAAGACAGTCGACTGAGATGGCTGACTTTTGGGTCGCTTCATCTTACGGATGCGGTGTCGGCGAGTCAACGAGCGCGCGGGAGCAGGCGTGGCGCGGGTCAACGAGTATAATCGGCTGATTTCGACGATGCTCGAGGGCCCGCGCGATATGTTAGGGAAATTCTCCCTGGCAGCAAGCCACATCTCACACCCGCAAAGTCCGCAGCCCAGCTTGACTTCTAGACTCCCTCGAAGTACAGTTTTTCCCACTTCAGAAGGTAATATCGCGAAGCATCCCCCTCGGCCCGGAACCAATCGTCTCGCAGCGGTTTGGAGGAACACCTATGCAAACCAGAAAATTTTCCAGCCAATTGAGTGTGGCATTGACAGCGATTGCCATGGCTACGCTCGTGACGGCCACGTGCGCAGCCGCCCAAACAGAAAAGGTGCTGTACAGCTTTGCCTACGGCAGCCAACCGGGGGCGTACCCGTCTAGTGGCTTGATCTTCGATGCAGGCAATCTCTACGGCGCGACTGATTTTGCCGGCTCTAATGGCTCAGGTGCGGCGTTCGAGCTGACGCGCCAAGCGGACGGGGACTGGATCGGGAAGTCCCTCTACAGCTTTAGCCCCGACAACTTCGGGGAGTTTCCCGTGGGTCTGGTCTTCGGTGCTTCCGGGCATCTCTACGGGGTGACTCTCAATGGCGGCACCTTAAATTGCGCGATCGGCGACGAGGGGCTCAGCTGCGGCACGGTGTTCGAGTTGACGAAAATGTGTGGGCACTGGACGGGGAAGATCCTGCATGACTTCGACCGCAACGGCAAGGACGGGTTCTTTCCCGAGGCTGGCGTGATCGTCGATGCGGCTGGCAATCTCTATGGCACGACCGGGCAGGGCGGCGCTTACGGCGGCGGGACTTATACCGGGGGGACGGTGTTTAAGCTAACGCCCAAGTCGGGGGGTTGGACTGAGACGATTTTGCATAACTTCGGCAACGACAAGGACGGGCAGATTCCAGAGGGCCTGACCTTCGATGCGGCCGGCAATCTCTATGGCATAACCTTCGAGGGCGGTGCCTATGGCCTCGGCACGGCGTTCGAGTTAACGCCCAATTCGGGCGGCTGGACCGAGACGATTCTGCATAGCTTCGGAAGCGGCAAGGACGGATCGTTCCCTCCCTTAGCCCAGCCGCAGGAATTAAGCATCACGGGGAGCCTGATTCTTGACGACAAGGGAAACCTCTACGGCACGACCGCGTCCGGCGGCGATTACGGCGGCGGGACGGTGTTCGAGCTAATGCCGGCAGTGGATGGAACCTGGACTGAGACAGTTCTGCATAGCTTCAACGGTATAGATGGGTCGGGGCCCCTGGCAGGCGTGATCGTCGACGCTAAGGGAAACCTCTACGGCACGACCACGTCCGGCGGCGATTACGGCGGCGGGACGGCGTTCAAGCTAATGCCTGCGGAGGACGGGACTTGGACTGAGACGGTTCTGCACAGCTTCAACGACAACGGCACGGACGGGTGGGAGCCCTTGGCCGGCCTGACCTTCGATGCGTCTGGCAACCTCTACGGCACGACGTACCAGGGCGGTACCGGAAATTGCTACGAGGGCTGTGGGACAGCATTCGAGATCACGCCTTAGCATCGGTGGGTGGGGCCGCGCCGGTGCATGAGGTTTTTTCTTCAGCTCCGTCGATGAGCAGGGCGTCGTGATACCGCTCTACGGAAGAATACTCTTGGGGTTGGCCGCTTTCTGGGCAGATTTCAAGTGGCTCCTCGCACTTCCGATCCTTAGCGGGTTTGCGCTCATCGCGGTGCTCGCCAGGCGGGGAGCCAAGAACGTCCGAGCCTAGTTGGCGATGAGTCGCTCTTACATTCATTGCCGAGTCTGTCCCTCGCAGGCTGCATAATCTTTTGCGGAGGCCAATCTGCGGCCGATTATCCCTTCCCCAAATGCTTCGCCACCAACGCGGCGCAGGCTTCGACGAACTCCTGTTCCGACTTATTGAAGCTGGCGGCAAAATAGCTTTCGATATCGAGTTCGGCGGCCAGCTTATGCTTGATGAAGATGGGGACAACGATCTCACTGTTCACCAGCGGCGACCCGGAAAGATAGCGCGGATCCTTCGACACATCGTGCACCACCACGGTTTGCCCGCTGCTGGCCGCGGCGCCGCACAGTCCCGAACTGAGGGGAATGCGGGCGTTGGGCGTGAAGCTGCCGACGAAAGGCCCCACCAGCAGAACGCCATCGTCCGCCGGGTCGACCAGATAAAAGCCCACCCAGTTGTAGCGCGTCATCTTCTCATGTAGGCGCTGGGCAATATGCTCCATCACGGACTTCGCCGTGGGAGCGGTCCGGGCAAAATCCTGAAATTCCCGGAGAAGTTCTTCGTGCTCAAGCGTCATGGTTCAGCCCTCGTGTTTCAGCCCTCGCCTCACGCGGCAGGAGGCTTTACCACACCAGCGCTCGCCCCCCGTCTCGACTCAGTGTACCCGGACATAGGAGTTTTCCAGAAGCGGACTGCGGGCGCGGCATGTAGGCAGCTACCCCACGCGCGCCGCGAGGGCGTGCATCAGCTCCGACCAGGAATTTAAATCTGCTCGGGATCGTCGGGATCGGGCTCACGCACCGGAGCATCCGGGCTCTCGGGAGGGCTCGGCGGTTCTTTGATCGGGGGCGGCATGGGCTCCGGGGGCGCGCCAAGCCCGAAGTGAGAAGGCGAACACATTTCGGATCGCGCGGAGTTTGGCATGAGATTCAGATGCCAGAATCTCGAGCCGGGATGGGGGCATAGTATGGCTGCCGAGCGTTCGCCGCCGAACGTCCCCGCCCCCGTCCATGCAATACACTCCGTTCGCGTTACGCGGACTTTTTCAAGTCCACTCCGTAGCGCTTTGCGGCCGCCTCGATCCGCTTCCATGCCTCGCGCCGTTCTGCCTCGGTAACGCCCTCCACCTGATCGAAACGCGCGGCCGCGTTCCGTACGTGGGAGGCATTCTCCAAAGGCTCCTTGCGTTGGTTGGGGAAAGCAAACTTGCTGGTAGATATGCGATTGCGAGTTGTCGTGGTTAGCTTTGCCATAATCTTCCTCTCCTGAGAGCATTTCCCGCGCGGCCTGAAACCTGGCCTCTGAGCCGTGGAGACGGCCGGCAGCGGCGTTCTTTTTGACGCGAATGAGTATACCTCGGTTGCATTCTTTAAGAGGCCAATCCAGAGGGATTCAGGGCAATGGTCAAACCCCTCTCAAACCGTGCCTTTTGTACAGATATACCAATCCCTGAAATGTAGCATCTCAGAACCGGAGCAATTGTGCTCCTTCTAACTAGGTTGGAGGTTTGGACTATCGAAGACGAACAGTGTCAGAGGGTCGGCGGAAGATATGAGGCAGCGAAGTTCAGATTTTTACTGTTTCTCTGAATGGAGCCGACATTTTATCTAACGCCGATCCGGAGTCCAGCATCGCGAAAGAGCAACGTGAACGACAACAATGGCAAAATGGCGAATGGCAAGGAAAACAACGGCAACGCCGGAAATGGCGCGTCCAATGGCGCGGCAAAGTTTGATTGGGTAACCGAACGTTCCTCCTGCTCCCTGCCGAAGGTTTTCGCCACCCTCAGAGTGCAGATTGAAGCGGACGTCAAAACGCGCAACGACCTGCGCCCCAGCAATTCTCCTTACGAGTTTTCCGTGAAGGCGGATACCGGCGAATTTGCGGTCCTCTTGAAGGCTCAGCAACTGCAGCAATCCGTGGTATTCAGGCTGGCCGACCATGCAATCATAGTACAGGATGACAAAAGCAATCCTATGTTCGAAGTGACCACGGCATTCAGCGACAACGGCGAGTGCAGGCTGAAAGTAAACGACGGGGAGCGCGACTTTTGGCAGGTACGGCGGATGGCTCTGGAAGAGTTGATGTTTCACAGCGTCTAGCCCGGCCTCGTTCGACAAGGAGACGGGCCGCCGTCACTAATCCTCATGTGCGATTCCCAGTCGTTTAAAAACGCGGGCCGCGAACGGGATGTCCGTGTTAACCCGCGCCTCAGGAAAAACTCTCGACCCCAAGGTGCATCCGCGATCAAGACATTCTTCGCGACTCAACGGCACTCCGGTGATCTGTGCCATCCCGCGAAAACCCGCTATAAACGAACCATGCAGTTCCGTGCCAAAGTCGCCGCCTTGTCATTCTTTCTGTGCTGCCTGATCGCGGCCTCAGCGGCGCCGGCACAAGAGAGTCAACACAAGATGGCGGCGCCCCGGCCGCTGACCCGGCATGAGGGATTGGCGATTGTTCACACCGCACTGCATTCCCGCCATCACGAGGCTGATTGCTCTCACCTTGTTCACGCCGTCTATGAGCGCGTGGGATTGACCTATGACTACGCCCCGTCGTCAGACCTTTATTCAGGTACTGAAAAATTCCGCCGGATGACCAAACCGCAACCCGGCGATTTGGCTGTCTGGCGCGGACATGCCGGGATTGTGGTCAATCCCGCCCAGCATTCGTTCTTCAGCCTGCTGAGTTCCGGTCCCGGAGTCGATTGCTGGGATTCTCCGTATTGGAAACAGTGGGGACGGCCCCGCTTCTTTCGTTACCTCAAGCGGGATCGAAGCGCGCCGTCCGGTCCGACGCGGAGCGCGAACCTGAAGCAATGAACCGCGACATCCCTGACGACGACTCCCAGATTTTAGGCGCTCTGTTTTGTGGCCCTGAATTTCAAACTCGCGCTGCCCCGCCAGCTTAGCCGTCGTCCCCCAGAATGCCCGTGTTATAATCCTTTATTCCCAGTCGCTTAAAGCGCGGAGGACCGTATCGACAAACGTTTTATTCGAACCAACGACCGCATTCGAGCCCGTGAAATTCGCGTGATCGGAGACGAAGGTGAACAGATTGGCGTAATGCCTCCCTTCGAAGCGCTCAAGTTGGCCCGCAGCAAGAACCTGGATCTGGTTGAGATTTCGCCCACCGCGCAGCCTCCCGTGTGCCGCATCATGGACTACGGGAAATATCTCTACCAGCAGGAAAAGAAAGAGCGCGAAGCCAAGAAGCATCAGAAGACGATCACCGTAAAAGAGGTCAAGTTCCGCATCAATGTGGACGACCACGATTACGAGACCAAGAAAAATCACGTGCTCCGCTTTCTCGACGGAGGGGACAAGGTAAAGGCCACGATATTTTTTCGCGGCCGCGAAATGACGCGGACTGGGTTGGGCCGGCAAATACTGGAGCGGCTGATCAAGGACGTGGAAACGCAGAGTATCGTGGAGTTCCGGCCGCGGCAGGAAGGCAACACGCTGCATGCTATCCTGGCCCCCAAGAAAACGGCGGTCGAGCGCGAGAAGGAAAAAGAACGGGAAGCCAAGCAAAAGGCGAAGCAGGAAAAGAAGCTGGCGCAGGAAAAAGAAAAGCAGCAACAGGCGCCGGCCGTAACCGCCGAGGTTCCGAATCCGGTCTCGCAGGCTTAGGATTCGTCGAGAATGGGCGCGAGTCGCGCCAACGATTCCAGAGCAATTGAAAGTGGTGTTGAATTTCCAACTGGCGGCTGGCAACTGGCAGCCGGCAGCTGACGAAGAGGACTTATGCCGAAATTGAAATCGCACAAGGGCGCTTCCAAGCGCTTCAAGAAGACGGCCACGGGCAAGGTGAAGCGCGGACATTCCGGCCTGCGCCACATGCTCAGTTCGAAGGCCAAGAAACGCAAACGGCACCTAGGAACAGCCACGCTGGTAAGCGATGGCGACCTCCGCAAAGTAAAGCGGATGATTCCGTATCAGTGAAGCAGGGATCAGGGATCAGCAAACCCTAGCCCCTAAACCCTAGTCCCTGTAAGGCGCGTGAAGAGGTCACGGCTCGTCCCTTACCTCCAGCCGCCGTAAAGAGAAAGCAAAAAAGGAGAACACCATGCCACGTGTAAAACGCGGAACCAAACGCCGCGCCAAACGCAAGAAGATACTCGACCGCGCCAGCGGATACTTCCTAACCAAATCAAAACTCTACCGCTCCGCCAAAGAAGCAGTCGAACGCGGCCTCAAGTTCGCATACTCCGGGCGCAAGCAGCGGAAGCGGCAGTACCGTTCGCTTTGGATTGTGCGGATTGGGGCGGCTTCGAAGCTGAACGGGTTGAGCTACAACCAGTTTATCCACGGGTTGAAGAAGGCGGGAGTGGAACTGGACCGCAAGATTCTCGCGGACCTGGCGGTGAAGGACGCGCCTGCGTTCAAGTCTCTCGTGGAGCAGGCCAAGGGCGCGCTGGCTTAGCAGCTTTCAGCTCTAACATTTTCAGCTTTCAGACTTAATCCTTGTCATTCCGAGCCGCTCGCAGCCGCGCCATGCGTGGAGAGAGCGAGTGAGGAATCTGCTTTTCTGCTGGTGGTGAGAAAACAGCAGATTCCTCATCGCTTACGCGGTTCGGAATGACAAAGCCTGAGGGGTCCTCGATAAATGGCGTACAACGTTTCCAAGTTGGCGGATTATTCGGCGGCGGCGCTGGAAAAAGCCGTTGCGGAGTGCATTCGTGTTTGCGCCGGCGAGGCAGAAGCGGTTCGCAATGAGGCTGAGCTGAAGGCTTTCCGCGATCGATGGATGGGGCGCAAGAATGGGATGCTGACTCAGATCAATGATTTGTGGCTGAAGGCCGCTCCCAAGGATGCCAAGCGCGAGGCTGGGATTCGCGTCAATGAATTGAAGCTGCGGATTCAGGAGCTGGTGGAGGGGGCGCGGGTCGGGCACGATGATGGAGTGCCTGCGGCGACGGAGCGAGTCGACATTTCTCTTCCTGGAATTCAGCGGCCGATTGGCGCGGAGCATCCGGTTATCAAGACGATGAACGAGATGGTTCGCGTCTTTCAGAAGCTTGGTTACTCCGTTGCCGATGGCCCTGTCGTCGAGACTGACTACTACAACTTTGAGGCGTTGAATTTTCCGCCGAATCATCCGGCTCGGGATACGCAGGACACTTTATTTATCGCTGGACAGCAAGGGAAGGCGCAGCGGGAACGGCTGCTGCTGCGGACGCATACCTCTCCGGTGCAGATTCGAACGATGGAGAAGATGCGGCCGCCGCTCCGGATTGTGATTCCCGGGACGGTGCATCGCAACGATCCTGTTGATGCGAGCCACTCGCCGATGTTTCATCAGATCGAAGGGCTGGCGGTCGATACCAACATCACGTTCGGCGATTTGAAGGGGACGCTTGATCATGCCATGAAGGAATTCTTTGGATCGAGTGTGAAGACGAGTTTTCGTCCGTCGTTTTTTCCGTTTACCGAGCCTAGTGCGGAGATGTTCGTTTCTTGCTTCATCTGCGGTGGGAGCGGGAAGCGCGGCGCGGAACCTTGCCGTCCGTGCAAGCAGACGGGATGGATTGAGATTCTGGGGTGCGGCATGGTCGACCCCAACGTGTTCGAGTTTGTGAAGGACAACGGGTATGACCCCAGAAAAGTTTCGGGCTTTGCCTTTGGCATGGGGGCGGATCGGATCGCTTTGTTGAAGTATGGGGTGGATGATATTCAGTTGTTTTTTCAGGGGGACGTGCGGTTTCTGGAGCAGTGGGCGTAGCTATTACTCAGCATTCAGCTAAACCCTGCGAGAGCATCGCCGAAATTCCCTGACACGCCGTTTTTGGCGGCAGATGCACAGGTCCTTCGGCGCAAAGAGCGCGCCTCAGGATGACAGAGCTTCTTAGAACATCATGAAGATTTCTCCACAATGGGTGCGGGAGTTTGTTGAGCTTACCGTTGATGACCGGCGACTGGCTGAGGATTTGACTGGCGTCGGGATTGCTGTGGAGGGGATCAGCGGGTCGGGTGCGGACGCCGTGTTTGAAATGGAGATTGGGACGAATCGTCCTGATGCCATGAATCATTATGGCGTCGCGCGCGAGGCGGCGGCTGTCTATGATTTGCCGCTGAGACAGTTCTCAGTTCTCGGTTCTCAGTTCTCAGTTGTGGATCAAAAGCGAGCCCCGGGGGCTAAAGCCCCGTCTTCCCGGGGCTCTGACGGCACGACTGAAGTCGTGCCCTTCCCGACCTCGACCTTTCCAGCCTCGCCCTTTTCGATCACCGTCGAGGAGCCGCAGCTTTGTCCTCGGTTCTCCGCTCGCGTCATTCGCGGAACCACAATCAAGCCATCATCTGAGAAGATTGCGCACCGCTTGCAACTGCTCGACCAGCGGCCGATCAGCAACGCGGTCGACGCTACCAACTATGTTCTGTGGGAGATCGGCAAGCCTACGCATGTGTTTGATATGGATTTGCTGGAAGGTGGAAAGCTCGTCATTCGAAAAGCTAAAGACGGCGAGAAGTTGAAGACGCTGGATGGTGTGGAGCGCACGCTTACTTCCGAAGATCTGGTTGTGGCTGATGCGAAGAAGCCCGTTGCGCTTGCCGGAGTGATGGGCGGGTTCGACACCATGATCACCGACAAAACGCGGAATATTCTGATCGAGTCGGCATGGTGGGATCCGCTGACCGTGCGCAAGAGTTCGCGGCGGCATGGGCTGCACACCGACGCTTCGCACCGCTTTGAGCGTGGAGCGGATTTTGAGTCGACGATTTTGTCGTGCGATCTGGTGGCCGCGCTGATTCTGGAGTCGGGCGGCGGAGAGCTGGTCGGCGATGTGATCGATGTGATGTCGAGAAAGATGGATCAGGCGCCGGTGGTGCTGCGGCTTTCTGAGGTGCATCGGATTCTGGGCGGGAATTTGAGTACGGCAGAGATTTTTCGCATCCTGAAGAGCCTTGGTTTCACGCTGATCCCCGAAGGGCAGGGCACGGCGGAGTTTCGCGTACAGATTCCGAGCTGGCGGCTGGATGTGGAGCGCGAGATCGACGTGATCGAGGAAATCGCGCGGCTGCATGGTTACGACAAGTTCGAGAATACTTTGCCGGCTTACAGTGGCGCGGTGGTTGAGTTGCCGAATGCGGCCATGGACGCCACTTTGCGGGCGCGGGCGTTGGCATTGGGATACGATGAGGCGGTTTCGCTGACGTTTATTTCGCACTCCGATGCAGAGAAGTTTTCATCGGCCGCGGTGCTCGAACTGGAAAATCCGTTGAGCGAAGAAGCATCTGTGATGCGGACTTCGATGGCTCCGGGGATGCTCGACATGCTGGCCTGGAATCTGAATCGCGATTCAGAGAGCGTACGGTTGTTCGAGATGGGCCGCGTCTATGAGATGCGGTTGGGTGAACCGGCGCGCTTGTGCCTGGGGGCAACGCTGGCGGCGGTGAAAGGATCGCTGCCTGTTGGTGGGACGCTCGACGTCAGCAAGGGCGAACAGGCTGCCGCGGCCGAGGCATTTCGCTCGTTCAAGGGCGATGTGGAGAATCTGCTGGCCCCACTCGCTTCGCGTGAACTTACTTTCGACCGTGAGACGGCAGAGTATTTTCATCCCGGACGATCGGCGCGTGCGTTGCTGGATGGGGTTGTGGTGGCGCAGTTCGGGCAGATTGCCGAGGGCGTTAAGGCCGAACGGAAACTGCGGCAGGACGTTTTTCTGGCGGAGATTGATTTGGAGCGGTTACATGCGATCGGGTTGCGGACGGTTCGGTTCGCGCCGCTCGGGAAATATCCCGCGGTGCAGCGGGATTTCTCGTTTGTGTTTAGCGATGACGTGGAGTTTGAGGCGATGCGGCGTGCCGTGATGGGGCTGGGCGTTCCCGAGCTGCGTGAGTTCGCGCCGGTGGAGATTTTTCGCGGAGGGGCGATTGGCGCTGGGAAATATTCGATTTTGCTGCGCGTGAAATTGCAGTCGGATGAGGGGACCTTGCGCGACGAGCAGGTTGCGGCGTGGTCTGCGCGGATTGTCGCGGCGCTGCAAGGGCTGGGGGGAGTGCAGCGGGTTTAGCATGTGCGGTGGTGGTACCGGGTTGCATAGGTCCTTCGCTTCGCTCAGGATGACAGTTTCGCTTTGATTACGTTTTTTCCGTTTTCTTCCCTGTGCTAATCTGCCTGCTATGGCGGACGTAATTTCTTCTGTATCCCATCCAACCAAGCATTTTCTCAGCGAGAAAGTTTCGCATTTCACCGAGTCGGTGATCCGGGAGATGACGCGGCAGGCGGCGCTTTATGGGGCGGTGAATCTGGCGCAGGGGTTTCCGGATTTTGCGGCTCCGGGGGAGATCAAGCAGGCGGCGCGGGCGGCGATTGATGGCGACGTGAATCAGTATGCGATTACATGGGGCGCGAAGAACTTGCGCAACGCGATTGCCCGGCAGTTGGGCGTCTGGCAAGGGATTACGGTGGATCCGGAGAAAGAGATCACGGTTTGTTGCGGATCGACGGAGGCTATGATCTCGACTTTGCTTGCTGTGTGCAACGCGGGCGATGAGGTGGTGATCTTTGAGCCGTTTTATGAGAACTACGGACCGGATTCGGTGCTGAGCGGAGCGCGGCCGCGGTTTGTGAAGCTACGGCCGCCGGCGAGCGACGGCGGTGAGTGGACTTTTGATGAGAAAGAGTTGCGGGCGGCGTTCGACAAGAACACCAAGGCCGTCGTACTTAATACCCCCAACAACCCTACTGGGAAGGTTTTCACGCGGGCCGAACTGGAACTGATTCGTGATTTGTGCGTGGAGTTTGATGTGCTCGCGATCACCGACGAGATTTACGAACACATTTTGTATGACGGGACCGAGCATATTTCGATGGCGTCGCTCGACGGGATGCGGGAACGGACGGTGACGATCAACGGAATGTCGAAGACCTACAGCGTGACGGGATGGCGCGTGGGATGGGCGGTGGGGCCGGAGAAGATTACAAATGCGATCCGAAAGGTGCACGATTTCCTGACGGTGGGTGCGCCGGCACCGCTGCAGGAAGCGGGCGCGGCGGCACTGAATCTGCCGCCGGAATATTATGCGCGGCTGGCGGAAGGATACCGAGTGCGGCGGGATCATTTGATTCCGGCGCTGGAGGCCGCGGGGTTTCGGTGTTTTCGTCCGCGCGGGGCTTATTACGTGATGACGGATATTTCCGGGTTTGGATTTGACGATGATGTTTCGTTCGTGAAGTATCTGGTGAAGGATGTTGGAGTGGCGGCGGTGCCGGGGTCGAGTTTTTATCGCGATGCGCGGGATGGAGCGCGGCAGGTGCGGTTTGCGTTCTGCAAGAAGTTGGAAACGCTGGATGCGGCGGCGGAGAAGTTGGGGAAGTTGCGGAAGTGATCGGCGTCGGTGGTGGGAATTCCTATCTGGGGCGGAAATAGTTGTAAGTAGGCTAGGGGTCCTTCGACTTCGTATGGGCTTCGCTTCGCGGAGCCCATACTACGCTCAGGATGACAGAGTTGAGGAAGGTCCGTAATGCTCTTGGTCTTACTTTGTGATTACGCCGCAGGCTATGCGGTCGCCGGAGTTGCCGGAGGGATCGGTCTTCATGTCGTCGGCTTTGGCGTGGATGACGATTGCGGTGCCGCCGTTGCTGAAGAGCGAGTGCGAGCCATCGCCTAGGGTTACGTCGTTATCAACGAGAGTTCCATCGGCTTTGCCGTTTGCGTTCACGGTTAGATTCAGCATGTCGCCGGCGTGATGGCCTTCGGGATTCTCCAGTCCGTGCTTTTTGCCGTCAGGGTTGAAGTGTGGGCCAGCGGATTTGAAATCGGGCGCATCGCACTTGGCGTTCTGGTGGATGTGGATGCCGTGTTCGCCGGGCGGGAGGTCGTGAAGCCGGAGCTTGAGGCTTACGCCCGATCCCTTCGGCGTCACGATGATCGAGCCTACGGATTTACCTTGCGCGTCCTTGAGTTCGACTACGGTTTTGGCGGCGCTGGGAAGCGCGGTGAAGGCCAGGACTGTGGTGAGGGCGATGAGGGAGAATCCAAGATGTTTCATGCCGGAGATTATAGCGAATCTCGTACAAACAGTCTCGCCTCAGCACCTTTGGGCCATGCCTGATTCACAGGGAGGTGGAGTATACTGCGGGAAAGTTTGAAATCTTTTCAAGGGAAAGTGCGATCATGGCGTTGAATGCTGTGGAACGGATGGAGGCAGAGGTTCCGGTGGACGATTTTCAGCTGCTCGAAGATAAGATTTACCGCGTCATTGAGATGTATAAAGCGGCACGGCAGGCGCAGACGCAGGCGGAACGCGATGCGCAGCGGGTGCGGCAGCAGATGGAAGAGCGCGAAGAGCAGTTGGTGGTATTGCGGCGCGAGGCGGTGCAGTTGCGGAAAGAGCGGGAAGAAATTCGCGGCCGGGTGGAGAAGATGCTGGAGCAGATTGAGTCCATCGCGGAGGAGCGGGCGAGTTAGTTCGGCTTCCGGAGCTCGGAATGACAAAGGTTAACGGCTATGGCTACCGCTACTAAGGATTCGACGTTGAAAGATGCGCAGGCTGGCGGCGTGCGGGTGGAGATTTTCGATCAGGCGTATAACCTGCGGGGGTCGGATCCGCAATACATTTTGAAGCTGGCGGAGTATGTGGACTCGAAGATGCGGGCGGTGGCTGAGGCCACGAATACCATCGATACCGTGCGGCTGGCCGTGCTGGCGGCGTTGAACATTGCTGATGAATATCATTTGCTGAAGCGGAATCAGGACAGCGGGGCAACCGACTACCAGAAGCGCGCGCATCTATTAGCAGATGCGCTGGATGAAGTGCTGGACGAGAAGCGTAAGGCAGGATAGGTTGGTACGGGTTTTTCTGTTCGCGCTGCTGGCGGCCGCCAGCGTTCCAGCTCAAGACACAATCCATACGCGATCGAATGTGGTGATCGTTCCTGCGTTGGTGAAAAACGCGAAGGGTGAAGCTGTGTATGGACTCGGGGCGAAGGATTTTGTGGTCGAAGACGATGGAGTGGAACAGGCTGTGCGCCTGGATGAAGCGGCAGTAAGGATCGGCGATTTCGCTGGTGATTGCGATTCAGCGGGGCCGGCGGGCGAGTTATGAGTTTCCGAGGATTCGCGGGTTGAGCGCGATGCTGGACCCGATCGTGGAGGCTGGGCTGGGGAGGGTGGCCATTGTGGAGTTCGACAGCCAGGCGGAATTGATACAGGATTTCAGCGGCAATTCCGACGAGACCACGGAGACCCTGAAGGCGTTGCAGCCCGGCGATGGGGGAGCGGCGATTCTGGATGCGGTGGATTATTCGGTGAAGCTGCTGGAGAAGGCTCCCAGGGAACGGCAGCGAGTGCTCTTGCTGATCAGCGAGACGCGCGACCACGGCAGCCACGAGGCTAAGGTGGACGATGTGGTGGCCGAGATCGGGCAGAGCAATACCGCGGTCTATGCGCTGGTGTTTTCACCATCGCGGCCGAATGTGCTGGACACGATGCGGGGAAACAATATTGACGAGATGCATCCGTCGCCCGATTTGCTCGCGCCGTTGATTCTGGCTGCGGAAGCGATGAAGAAGAACGTCCCGCGGACGGTGGCTGCGATGACCGGCGGCGAGTATGAGCTGTTTGCCACGAGGACAAACTTCGAGGCACGCATGATCGATTTCACCAATCATTTGCACAGCCGCTATCTGTTGAGCATCGAGCCCAAGAATCCCCATGCGGGGTTGCATCAGATTCGAGTGCGGCTGCGGGATCCGGGGGACAGGACAGTGCTCGCGAGGAGCAGGTATTGGGTTGCGGCGGAGCCGTAAGCTAGACGGGAGGCGCTGCCTGAGACGCATCGGGGGTATCGAGAACTTCCCTCACCTTGGCAACCAGCGCAGACAGCGAAAAAGGCTTGGGCAGGAAGGACAGTCCCGGATCGAGCACGCCGTAGTGAACGATGGCGTTGCTGGTGTAGCCGGAGACGTACAGGACTTTGGTGCGCGGGGAAATCTGTTTGACTTGCTCGGCAAGTTGACGGCCGTTCATTCCGGGCATGATCACGTCGGTGACCAGCAGGTGGATATCACGGTGATTTTCACGGCACAGGGCAAGGCCTTCCTCGGTGCCGGCGGCGGACAATACTTTATAGCCGCAATGAGCCAGGACGGATGATGTCAGTGAACGCAACTGCGCGTCGTCCTCGACCAACAGGATGGTTTCAGTTCCGCGCTGGACGCCGGCTGGCCGCTTCTCCACCCCGATTGCTTCCGCAAGCTGGTCGACTCGGGGGAGATAGATCTTGAAGGTCGTCCCGCGATTGGGCTCGCTATACACCCAGATGTAGCCTCCACTCTGCTTGACGATTCCGTAGACCATGGAGAGCCCGAGGCCGGTGCCCTTGCCAACCTCCTTGGTGGTGAAAAAAGGTTCGAAGATATGGGCCTGGGTCTCGGGACTCATGCCGGTTCCGGTGTCGCTCACGGCCAGCATGACATAGCGTCCGGGTTTCAAGGGCTCGCGTTCGCGGGCATAGGACTCGTCCAGGTCCATGTTCTCGGTTTCGAGAGTGAGCTTTCCCCCGTTTGGCATGGCATCGCGCGCATTCAGGGCCAGGTTCATGATGACCTGCTCGATTTGACCGGGATCGGCTTTGACGGCGCCCAACTGGCGGCCAGGAGCGGTAAGAACTTCAATGTCTTCGCCGATGAGGCGCCGCAGCATGGAGTCGAGGTTGAGCACAATGTCGTTCAAATCGATCACACGCGGCGAGAGCACCTGCTTGCGGCTGAAAGCGAGAAGTTGCTTCGTAATGCCGGCGGCGCGATCGGCGGCGGACCGGATCTGGGCGGTGGCGTCCTTCAGGCGGCTGACTGCCGGGAGTCCGTCGGTGAGAATCTGGCTGTACCCCATGATTACGGTCAGGAGGTTGTTGAAATCGTGAGCCACGCCACCGGCGAGGCGGCCGACCGCCTCCATTTTCTGGGACTGGCGGAGTCTTTCCTCGAGCGCCACGCGTTCGGTGACATCCTGAACCAGAGAGGCCACGCCGAGCACCTGCCCTGATTCATCGACCAGAGGAGTGTTGTACCACTCGCAGGAGATGGTGCGGCCATCCTTGGTAAGGTTGTCATTCGTGCTCCGCGTCCCGCCTTTTTGAGTAAGGAGCTCGTGCCCGATCCCGTCTACATGTGCCCGCAGAGCAGGCGGCACGAGGAAACTTGCATCCCGCCCAATTGCTTCCTGGCGTGAATACCCGAAGACCCGTTCCGCGGAAGGACTCCATTCTGTAATTCGAAGCTGGGTGTCCCATTCGACGACGGCGAGCGGGGTATGCTCGAAGTGAATGCGCAGCTTCTGCTGGGACTGGCGAAACTCCTGCTCCGCGCGTTTGCGGTCGGTGATATCGCGGCAAATGCCGAGCAGTCCGACGACGTCGCCGTTGGAATCGCGATGCGGCCCCTTCGTGGATAAATAGGTCCGCGCCACACCGGCGGAGATCCCAAGCTCCTCGTAGGTTTGCGTCCTTCCGGATTCAACAACCTTTCGGTCCGCTGCCATGATCTCGCGGCCGGTTTCCGGAGTGAAAAGCTCGGTGTCATGCTTGCCGATGACGTCTTCCACTCTGTGCCCCAGCAGCTGCGCCCCCGCGGAATTGATCATCAAGTAGCGGCCTTGCAAGTCCTTGACGAAGACGGAATCTGTGGTTCCCTCGGTGATGCCTTGCAGAAGCGACAGATTTTTTTGCAACTCGCGCGAGTTCTGGAGCAACTGGTTCTGCACCACGAACAACCGCCCGCTGGCCGCCACGAAGGAAACTGTCACCAGCACAACCGACCAGAGGAACTGTTCCTGCGCGATGCCCAGCACGAGCGGAAAGACGATGGCAGGGATGAGCAACGGCGAAAACTGCATGAGCAACTGAAAGCCTGGCCTGATGGGCTCGCCGGTCTCCGGAACCCCCTCAGCGCCATCCCAGGTTGTGGCAATCACGATGAGGAAGCAGTCCGTGAGGGTCCACAGCAGATCGGGCCACGCGCCCGGGCGAAAGCTTTGGCTGGCAAATGCAAAGAGGGTAATGTTGGAAGTGACGGCGAAGGCGAAAAAGAATGCCGCCATGCAAAGAAAGAATGCCCGCGCGGTGCGAAATCGAGTGAGCAGACCACGAAGCAGAAAACTCAGGGCCAGCAATCCGAAGAAGGCGACCCCGGCGTAAAAGACACGCGCGGCCATTGCTTTTTCCGAGATTTGCCACCGCGAGGGCACATAGAGAGTGGAAAGCTCGAGGGCAAGCACGAGGGTGCAGACTTGGGCAAAGTCGCACAGCCGCAGCCAGCGGAATCCACTGTTGGGGTCCCGAGGACTCAGAAACAGAGTCATCATGGCGGGCACAGCCCAGAAAAACACGAGGATGTCGCTTGGCCAGAATGCTCCGGTGAGATCGTGGTGATAATCGAAGTAGTAGGTGTAGGCGGCCTGTCCCAGAGAAACGAGAACAACCGAGAAGCAAACCAGGCGCCATACGCGTTTGCCAAACGGACCGGAGCGGCGCGACGCATCCCAACTGGCCAGGGCCCCAACAAAGCCGGCGATGGATCCGATCCAGTCGCCCCAAAGCGAGGCCAGTGGCGTGCCATACCTCGCTGCTAACATCCCCACGTGTACGACAATTAGAACCGCCGCCGCAAGAATCGCGGCCTTGCGAGACGTGGTCATCTCTGTACCCCTGCCCGAGTCTGGCCTTGGCCAAAGGAAAAAACCTAGACCCGGAGTGTTGCGGAAAGAGTATACATCGGCGGGCAAATTCCAATTGAGTCAGCAGCTTCGCGTACGAACTGCAGGCGCGCCTTTCATTTCCGGTCTTGTCTCGTCCGGGCGAATTCCGGCTCTCGCGAATTGCGGTCTCGCGTCTGGAGCTTGGATTCGCGGACCCGAATTGCAAGCCCTGAGTGTTGCGGCACTGTTACTTTGGTTGCAAGTGCGCTGCCAACTATTTGCGGCTCCCCTATTGCTAATCCACTGCGAGTTCTCCTAGCATCCAGAGTGAAAGCCGGCCTGCGGGGTTGGTGATGACGGTAACCGATTTTTGAACCAATGCTGAATGAACGGGGACTCGACTCGAACTAAGATCCGGTGTGCGACGCTCCGCCATGCGGAGATGCCTAAAGGGTCTCGGCGGGTTCCCAACGTCTACCTGACGGTTCATTCTCGGCCCGTCACACGGCACAGTGGGTCGGCTTGATTTTTTCCTTGAGAACTCATGTGGGGACGGCCGCCTCGGCCGCCTCGGCCGTCCAGCCGAGCGCAGCGAGGCGCTTCTCTCCCTGCTACACTGATTCAAGTACAGATTCCCGCACTTCTGCATCTAACTAACTGTGTATCCACAATTAATTCATTTCGGACGTTTTTTTCTACCGACTTATGGCTTCCTGGTTTCTCTGGGAGTGCTGGTCGGCCTATGGGTCAGCGTGCGCAATTCCGAGCGCCTGGGAATTGACGGCGAAAAGGCCTGGAACCTGGGAATTCTGGTGGTGCTCTGCGGAATTCTGGGCGCGAAAGTGCTCTACATCATCAACGATTGGAGCGTGTATGCGGCGCACCCGGGCGACATTTTCAGCATCGCCACGCTGCAGGCTGGAGGAGTTTTTTCCGGCGGGCTGATTGCGGCATTTCTGGCCGCCTGGTGGTACGTGCGCAAGCATCACCTGCCCGCGCTCGCAACCTGCGACGCCTTCGCCCCGGGGCTCGCATTGGGACACGCCATCGGCCGCATTGGATGCTTTGCCGCCGGCTGCTGCTATGGCAAAGAGACCCATCATTTCTGGGGCGTGGTGTTTCGCAATCCGCTGGCGAATCAGATTACCGGCACTCCGTTGAACGTGCCGCTCGAGCCGACGCAATTATTCGAATCGGCGGTCGAACTGGTGAATTTTTTCTTCCTGATGTGGCTGCTGAAGCGCAGGAAGTTCGACGGCCAGGTGTTCGGCGCCTTCATGTTTATCTACGGAGTGGCGAGGTTCTTTCTGGAATTTATTCGCGATGATCCGGGCCGCGGGTCAGTTTTTGGCGGGGCAATGTCAGGCACGCAGCTGATCGCGATTGGGTTGGTTCTGGCCGGCGGGGTGATTTGGTGGCTGCGGCCGGGGGCGAAGAATCTGACGGCGCAGCCGGTGGGAGCTACGCGGTAGATTTAAGTGCCATCGTCCGTAGGACGCCGAGTCGCTCGGCGATAGTCGCTCCTCGATAGGTCTGCTATTCTTCGCAGCGAATGCGCGCGTCATTCCCCATTCTTGTTTCCGTCTCCCCTGAAGAAGCCGGCAAGCGCCTCGACCAATTCCTCGCAGCGCACCTCGAATCCGTCAGTCGCGCCCGCGTGCAAGAGATGATCGCCGAACGCAAAGTCCTCGTTAACGATGCTCCGGCCAAGCCTTCACTGAAGCTGCGCGGCGGGGAGCGCATCAGCGTACTGGGTGAGTCGCGGCGTTCGCCGCTCAAGGCTATCGCCGAGGAGATTCCGCTCGACATTGTTTATGAAGACGATGATCTCGCCGTGATCAACAAGCCGGCGGGAATGATGGTGCATGCCGGCGCAGGCGCGAGTGACGATGCGCGCAATTCGGGGACGCTGGTGAATGCGCTGCTGCATCATCTGGGGAGTTTGTCGGGCGTGGGCGGAGCGTTGCGGCCGGGGATTGTGCATCGTCTGGACAAAGAGACCAGCGGGTTGATCGTGGTGGCGAAAAATGACGACGCGCATCGCAAGCTGAGCGCACAGTTTGCGGCGCGCGAGGTGAAAAAGAAATATGCGGCGCTGGTGCATGGCTGGGTAAAAAAAGATTCCGGAACGCTCGCTCAGAGCATCAGCCGCGACCGCGTGCGCCGCACGCGCATGACCACGCGGCTCGAAGGCGGCCGCGCGGCGGTCACGCATCATCGCGTCGCGCGGCGCCTGGATACTAAGTTTGGCAAGTTTACGTTGCTCGACGTAAAAATCGACACCGGCCGCACGCACCAGATTCGCGTGCACGTGGCGGCGATGGGGCATCCCGTGGTTGGCGACACGATGTATGGAGCTCCGAAGCAGGCGCGGGGAAAGAATGCGGTGATCGGGCTGCCGCGGAATTTTCTGCATGCGGCGGAGCTGGAGTTTAAGCACCCCCGCACCGGCGCTGTGATCGCGCTGAAGAGCGAGTTGCCGGAGGAGTTGCGGGAGTTCCTGAGCAAGCTGGAGGAATAGAAGTTACCCTCCGCGCGGCTGAAGGCGCTGCTTTCCAAAGCATCTGCGGATATAATGACAGCTAAATGAGGGGCATTCTCCAGAGGAAGAGTTTCCAGAGTTCACTGATGCGGTCGGCGATGGTTTTGCTGCTGGCGGCGGGGGTGTGCGAGTTTGGCGTGGCGCAGACCGCGGCACCGGCGTCACAGACGGTGTCTGAGGCTTCATCCCAGTCGTCCCAGCCACCGACGACGCAGTCCTCGCCTCCTGCGGCCGCGCAAGCAGGCACTCCGAATTCCGCAGAGCAGAAATCCAGCGATGATAAAGGCGCGGACAATGGAGAAATCCCTCGAATCCGAGTGGGCATCAACGAAGTGAACGTGGTGTTCACGGTGACCGACAAGCACGGCAAGCGGGTCACCGATCTGAAGCAGTCCGACTTCCACTTCGTGGATGACAACAAGCCGGCGACTGAGATTCGAAGCTTTCACGCAGAAACGAAGCTTCCGCTGCAGGTGGCTCTGCTGATTGATGCCAGCAACTCGGTGCGCGACCGCTTCAAGTTCGAGCAGGAATCGGCGATTGAATTTCTCAACCAGACCGTGCGCCGCGGCTATGACCAGGCCATGGTGGTGGGATTCGACGTGACACCGGAAGTGACGCAGGATTTTACCGACGACACTGAAAAGCTGGACCAGGGAGTACGCGCATTGCGGCCGGGAGGCGGAACGGCGATGTACGATGCGCTGTATTACGCGTGCCGCGATAAGTTGATGAAGCAAGCGACGTCCGGACCGGCCCGGCGCGCGATCATCCTGCTGAGCGATGGCGAAGACAACCAGAGTCACGTGACGCGCGAGGAAGCGATTGAGATGGCGCAGCGGGCCGAGGCCATCGTATACACGATCAGTACCAACGTGAGCGGCACCAAGGGCGCGGGCGACAAGGTGCTGGAGCGGATTGCCGATGCGACCGGCGGCAAGGCATTTTTTCCCTTTCAAATCCGCGATGTGGCCAACGATTTTGCCGAGATTCAGGATGAATTGCGCAGCCAATATGATGTGTCGTATAAACCCGCGGACTTCAAGGCGGACGGCCACTTTCGCACCATTGAGATCGTGGCGGTCGACCGGAAGAATCTCCGAGTGCGATCGCGCCGGGGATGGTATGCGCCGGTGCAGTGAGACAGCGCCTAGCTTGAGTCGTGCCTTGCGCGAGCCTTAAGAATGCCGGGATATTCAGGAACACCGCTTCCGAAAAAGCTAGGCATCAAGGCTGGGTTTCGCGTGCATTTGGCGAACGCTCCGGCGGAGGTGCGCGGGGAATTGCGCGAGGCACTGGCCGAGTGCGAAATTAGGACGAAGCCGGGCGACACGCTGGACTTCGCTATGCTCTTTACCAAGTCTGGCTCCGAGTTGGCGCGGGAGTTCTCGCGGTTAGCAAAGCCGCTGGCGCCGGCCGGGATGTTGTGGGTGGGTTGGCCGAAGAGAAGTTCGGGCGTGGCTTCAGACGTGGATGAGAATCTGGTGCGCGAAATCGGTCTGGACGCGGGTTTGGTGGATGTGAAGGTATGCGCGGTGACAGAAGTTTGGTCAGGACTGAAATTTGTGCGCCGGGTAAAAGATCGCAAAAAGTGATCGATGCCACAGTCGCCGGTTGGCACAGAGTCAGATGGCGCTTGCGTCCCGCACCAGGTATCCCACGTAGAAAAGGACAGCTACCACCAACAGCATGTGAATCAAAACGCTGGCGACGTGGAATACCAGAAAGCTGCAGACCCACAGAATAACCAGCGCCAGGGAAATCTTGCGGAAAGGGTCGAGGTTCATTTTCTTGCCTCCGTCTTTTACTCTCAGAGCGTGGCGCAGAGAATACCTTTCATTTATAGGTCGGAGAAGAGCAGCAGCGTATCGGCAAAAAGCTGTAAATCTCTTACTGCGGAGTAGTAGACCGCAGAGGGAACCAGGGGAGCTAGCATGGTGCGAGTGGGCTTGATTGGATTTGGACTGGCGGGTCAGGCGTTTCATGCGCCGGTGATCCGCAGTGTGCCGGGGATGGAGCTGGCCTGCATCCTGGAGCGCCGCGGAACGCGGGCGCAGGAAAAATATCCCGAGGTGCGGGTGGCGCCGACGCTCGATGAATTGCTGGCGGATAAAGACATCCAGTTGTGCGTGGTTGCGACTCCGAATGATTCGCACTTTGAGTACGCGCGGGCTTGTCTGCTGGCGGGGCGCGATGTGGTGGTAGACAAGCCGTTCGCGCCGACGCTCGCGGAATCCGAGGAACTGGTGCGGCTGGCGGCCGAGCGCGGGCGGTTGATCACCGTGTATCAAGACCGGCGCTGGGATGGGGATTTCGCGACGATCAAAAAGATTGTGGCCTCAGGCAAGCTGGGAACGGTTGTCGAGTACGAATGCCGCTACGACCGGTTTCGGTTGGAAGCGAAGGCGAATGCCTGGCGGGAACGCGCCGACCAGCCCGGGGCGGGAGTGTTGTTCGACCTGGGTCCGCATGTGATCGATCAGGCGCTGGTGTTGTTCGGCGAACCGCGGGCGATTACGGCGTCGGCATTCTGTCAGCGGCAAACTTCGCAGGTGGATGATGCGTTCGATGTTTGCATGGAATATACAAATGCGGGATTTGCCTTGCGGGCGATGGGGCGCGCTCGCATCATCGCGTACTCCCCGGGCCCGCATTTTCTGATTCACGGCACCAAAGGATCGTTTGTGAAGTACGGAATGGATCCGCAGGAGGCGCGGCTGCGCGCAGAAAACTGTCCGGATGGATTAGATTGGGGCGCCGATTGGGGAGTGGAAGCGGAAGAGTTGTGGGGCACGCTCAGCCAGGTGGGCGAGCCCAGTGTGAAAGTAAAAACCGAGCGCGGAGATTATCGCGGGTTCTATGCAAACGTGCGCGACGCGATCGAGAAGAAAGCCGCGCTCGATGTAACGCCGGAGCAGGCGTTGCGAACCATGCGGGCAGTGATGCTCGCGCACAAGAGCAGCCGGGAGCGGCGGACGGTGGAGTGGGGAGAAGCCGTAGAGTAGAGGGACTCGGTTGAAAATAGCCGGCGGTATCACGTCGGCTACCCGTGTCAAGCTGCGCTAAAATTGATCGGGGTGGTTAGAATTAATCTTATGGCCAACCCATTGAATCCGCCGGACCCTGGAGGACGAAAGCCGCCCTCGTTCGGAGCTAGAGAGTTCCTTTTTGTAGTTGTCCTGGCTGTCATCTTTTTTCTGCTCGGCCACAGCATGGTGCGTCACCGCTTTTTTCAAGGCGGCCGGTTCCACCGGAACGGCTCTCTCGGCCAATAGTGGGTCTGAAGTGCGCTGCGGCGCGGCAATGCAAAAGCGGCGGAGCCGTTGAGCTCCGCCGCTGATGGTTTCATGCGTTGCGAATTCAGCAACTACGGCTGGCGATGTTCTCCACCATGTTCGCCGCCGCCATGCCCTGCCGCGGCGTGAGGCGCACTGTGAGCTGGTCCACTATGCGCAGCCGCTGCATGCGCGCGGCTGGTCTGCCGGGCGCGTGCTGGCGCCGGACCACGTCGATTCGCTGCATAGGCACGTCCACCGTTTCCACGACCGGCGACGTAGCGTCCACCGCCGCCACCGCTGAAACGATGTGCGCCCCAGCCATGGCCGTAGCCCCAGTTTGCCCACGGGCCCACGCCCAGGAAGATGCCGTTGTAGAAATATCCCGGACCGTAAAAGCCGCTCGGCGCGCAGCCATACGGTGCATAGTTGTAGTAGCCGTAGGAACAGACCGGCTGTACGCCTATGCCTACACCCACGGTGACCTGTGCATCGGCCGCCGGCACCGGGGCCAGGGGCACGAGCAAGGTGGTTGTACCGGCCAGAAACAGACTGCGCATGGCCGCTTTATGTGTCCAGCGCGTCACGCTCTTGAATTGCCACATTTTGTTGTCCTCCAGAATTTCTGTTGGCGTGCGAACGGTATGTTTCCAGTATCAGGCTCTCGCGCAGGGATAGCTGGTCAATACAGACCGTTCTTCGCAGTTGAGAGTCTGGAGTGGAGAGAGTTAAAGGAAATTAATGATCTCTGGCAGCATCACGAGAACAGCGCGGTCCGCCGACCGAGATTGCTGTTTGGACTGACCGGCGGCAACGAGAATGCCGTCGTGCCCTGCATCACCTTCTGCAGCGCAGTCCGGAATCTATCCATCTCTTCATGCGTGCCGACGGTGATGCGGGTGCACGTGGGCATGATGGGCCAGATGCGTCCGATGAAAACATGTTGCTGGGCCATGGCGTCGATCACCTGCTTGGCCGGGCGTTTGGTGTCGAGCAGGAAGCAGTTCGACACCGAGGGAATGTAGGAATAGCCGTTGCGGCCAAGCCACTCAAAAGTCTCCTGGCGAACGCTGGCGTTGATGCACCGGCGTTCGGGGACGAGGCTCGGATCCTTGAGGCTCGCCGAAGCTGCGACCAGCGCGGTGACCGGCATGAAGTTCCAGCCGGAATGGTCCCGAATTTTTTCCAGCAGATCGGGACGGGCAATCGCAAATCCGCAGCGCAGTCCGGCCATGCCGTAGGCTTTCGAAAAAGTGCGCAGCACAATCACATCCTTGCCCGCCTTCACGAAATCGAGCGAAGAGGGAGCATCGCAGAGATGGATGTAGGCTTCATCAACCATCACGATGGAACCCTTGGGTTTGTTTTCGACGAGGTACTCGAGGTCGGAGTGAGGCGTGAGCGTACCGGTGGGGTTATTGGGATTGCAGATGTAGAACAGTCCGGCATCCGGCGCGGCGGCGATCATGGCCTTGACGTCGTGCGCGTAAGTCTTGGTGAGCGGAACCTTGACCGCACGGGCCCCGTTGGCCGCGGCTGCCATTGGGCCAGCCTCATAACCGGGGTCGGCGCCAACGTAGCTTCTTTGCGATGAGGTGAAGGCAACAACCCCGAAGTGAAGCGGCGGAGTCGAGCCCGCAAAAACGTGGACCGACTCTGGGTTCAAGCCTTCCTGTTGCGCAAAGGTGTGGATGAGTTCGTCGGTGAGATTATCCATATAGCGTCCACCGAGAGGCAGGATGGCGGACATGGCATCACGCGCGGGTTGGCTGGGGCCGAGCGGATTCTCATTTGAGTCGATCATTACCGCGTCCGTGGAAAACGGCCGGTGACGCGCCGCGGCCGCGAGCATGGGCTCGGTGACGATTCGGAATGCTGCGGCGGCGGCCGAGAGTTGCAGGGAGCGTTGCAGAAATGTTCGGCGGGAAGGCGAAACGTTTCCAGACGGCATGACGAACCTCCGGTTCATCCAGCGTCCTACAGGCTAAATGGTTTTTGGCCTCGGGGCTAGGGGATAGTTTCGACAGGTCAGGGTAAGAATGAAATCAAAGTCAAGGGCAGCGGGCGGGAGCGCCCGCTCCACACGAGCATCATTGGGGCAACGGTTCCCGCGGGGTGGCGTAGTAGCCGGCCCGGCATTGCACTTTGTAATTCTGTTTGGACTTCACCTCCAGCTTGCGGTAGCTGCCGTCGAGCACGGTGTTCGTAGAGGTGTAGCCGAGGTTGTACTGGCTGCGCAGTTCGGCGGCGATCTGGTCGAACGCCTCTTTCAGCTTGTCGAACTTGTTGCCCACGTTGATGACGCGGCCTCCCGTGGCCTCGGTGAGTTTTCGCATTTCGCCCTCGCCGGAGTAGCCGCCCATTCCCATATAGAAGCCGCGATCAGCGCAAAGCAGCACGTACACGATGGCATCTGCTCTCTCGGCGGCTTCGATAGCATCTTTAATTTTGAGCTGGCTGCCTTCGTCCTCGCCGTCAGTCAGCAGGATCATGGCCTTGCGTCCAACTTCTTTGGACAGCATGTCGTGCGCCGAGAGATACACGGCATCGTAAAGCACTGTACCCTTCTGGGATCCTGGCGCAGTCGGGACGGGACCGCCTCCTGCGCCGGGGATTGGTCCGGTGGTGAAGCCGGTATTAATCCTGACTTTGTTGAGCGCAGCCTGCAGGCGGTGAACGTCGCGGGTGTAATCCTGCACCAGTGAGGCGTCGACATTAAAGTCGATCACATAGGCTTCGTCTTTGTCGGTGAGAATCTGGCGGAGGAATGCGCCGCCAACTTCCTTTTCCATATCGAGGACTCTCAGCTGGCTGCCCGAGGAGTCGATCAGAATGCCAAGAGTCAGCGGCAGGTTCGATTCTGCGGCGAAATATTTAATGGTCTGGGGCTTGCCGTCCTCGAGAACGTCAAAATCGTTCTTGGTCAGGTTCGGAATCAGCGCGCCGTGCTTGTCTTTGACATTGAAGAAAAGTCCAACCACGTTGACGTTGACTTTTACCGTCCCCGCCGGCCCCTGATCGTCTTCGGGCGTTTGCGAGTCGGGGGGGTTCTGGGCAGGCGCCTGGGCGCCAGCTGTGGAAGACGCCGGGCTCTGGGCCACGACAGCTGGAGCAGCTGCCGACAGGGCTGCAAGTAAGAATAGAATAGTGGCAGCGGCCCAGGCGGGTGAGAACCTTCGGTTAGCGGATAATTTTGCCATGCTAGGAATCCCTCAAGGGGTTTTTGTTAGTCTAACCCTTGGAGTTAGATGCACCAAATGGGAAGGCAAGGGCATCCCACAGAAGCCAGGGATATTTTATTGAGCGCAGTCGCCGAGGGCGCCATAGTCGAGGCCCCCAACGCCAGGGAAAGAACGGATGGTGTTTGTGAGCATACAAAGCGCGGATACCGAGCAACGGCAGAGAAACACGAAGTCGCGGACGGCAGCGCTGATCTTGGGATGCGTTGCGGCATGGCTGTGCCTGAGCGCTTCTGCCATGCTGGCGCAATCGTCCCCAGGCCGGGCGCCGCAGGCGCAGCCGGCGCAGAACCAATCTCAGAGCCAGCCTCAGAACAGCGACATCCCAGATGCGCCGACGGTGCAGCCGCCTTCGGAAACGCCCGCGCCCCCGCCGATTCCCAAGCCGGAAGAAAAAAAACCGGTCGAGAGGGATCCATGGACGAACCAGCCGGTCGAAAAGCCGGCAGCCACTGAACCGGGCGCCGCGCCCGCTGACGCAACCTCTGCGCCGCCGCCCATGCCGCCGGTAAAAACCGTGCCGCCTGGAACTCCGGTAAAGCCGAGCGCGCAGGACCAGCTTTACACCCTGGTGGTCACACCAACCTTCGTACAGATTCCGGTGCGGGTGAAAGACCGCGATGGGCGCCTGGTGGATGGCCTGCTCTCGACCGACTTCACCGTCAAGGAAAACGGGACGGTGCAGAAGCTGAAATTTTTTACGGCTGACCCCTTCGCGCTTTCTGTGGCGATCGTGCTCGACACGGGTATGCCGGACGCAGAGCTGCAGAAGGTCGAGCAGACTTACCCGGCGCTGGTGGGGTCATTCGCTCCCTACGATGAAGTGGCGGTTTATACCTACAGCAGCACAGTGAGCCAGGTCACCGACTTCGGCGGAGTCACCCGCAAGTTAGGCGCGCTTCTGAATCAGATTAAGACGGAACGTGGCGCCAACAATGGAGTGCCGGTGTTGAACGGCCCGCTGGCGAACGGTCCGATTATCAACGGAGTGCCGGTGGGATCGGGAACGGCGGACGTAAATACACCGCCGCGAGAGTCGCATGTGCTGAACGACGCGGTTCTGCAAGCCGCGCTCGACCTGCGCAAGCGCGATCGCACTCGTCGGAAGATTATTTTCGTGATCAGCGATGGACGCGAAATTGGCAGCCGGTCCAGCTACCGCGACGTGCTCAGAGTGCTGTTGTCGAATGAAATCCAGGTGGAGGCGGTGTCGGTGGGCAGCGCGGCCCTTCCAGTCTACGACAAGATCGAGCGCCTGCGCGTGCCGCTCCAGGGTTATGGCGACATTCTGCCGAGGTACGCCTCGGCCACCGGCGGCTCGGAGTACCGCGAGCTCACTCGCAGCTCGATTGAGAATATGTACGCCCAGGTCATGAGCGAGGCGCGCAACCAGTACACGCTCGGCTACAGCCCCCTGCGGCCGAAGGTGCCGACCCCGAAACCCTACCGCAGTATCGAGGTAATCGTCGATCGGCCCGGTCTAAAAGTGTTTGCCAGGGATGGCTACTATCCCGCCCCGGCGCCGCCGCCCACACCGGCGCAGCCCGCACCGGTGGCACGATAGTGCAACGATTGTTGATTTCTCAGTTCTCAGTTCTTCCGTTGACGGTCAACTTCAATCCCCGAATCCGACGCCGATTGCGCGCGCGGCGCGCACCAGTTCACCTTTCGGGTCGACGGATTTGAGATGGCCGATGGCGTGGGCTACGTCGACGGAAACGATCGACTCGCCGCGCAGGGCGACCATCATGCCGAAACCACCGGCAGCGACCAGGTCGACTGCGGCCACGCCGAAGCGGGTCGCCAGAATGCGATCGAAGGGCGAAGGCGTTCCGCCGCGCTGAATATGTCCGAGCACGCTGACACGCACTTCTTTTTTCGAGCCGTGGGCGATGGCATTGCCGATCAGGGTGCCGATGGGACTGGCGCGGCGGTTCTCTTTCAGTTCTGGCGGCAGCTTCACGCCTTCGGCCAACACCACGATGGTGAAATACTTCCCGGTTTTTTCGCGTTCGGCAATGTAGCGGCAGACGTGCTCGATGGTGAATGGGATTTCGGGGATTAGGATGATGTGCGCACCTCCGGCGATGCCGGCCTCGAGGGCGATCCAGCCGCAATCGCGGCCCATCACTTCAACCACCATGACGCGATGATGCGACTCGGCGGTGGTGTGAATCTTGTCGAGTGCGTCGGTAACGGTGTGCAGCGCGGTGTCGAATCCAAAGGTGACCTCGGTCGCGGAAAGATCGTTGTCGATGGTCTTAGGCACGCCGACGATCTTCAGTCCCTTTTGAAAGAGGTCGTAGCCGATCTTCTGCGATCCATCGCCGCCGATGGTGATGACGGCGTCGATGCCGAGCTTGGCGGCGTTGGCGACGATCTGGCCGGAAATGTCGCGTGACACTTCCTTACCATTCTCAACAGTCTTGTAATGAAAGGGATCGCCGCGGTTGGTGGTGCCGAGGATGGTGCCGCCGCGGGGAAGAATGCCGCTCACTTCCTTGAGCGTGAGTTCGAAGGATTTCTCGGGACAGATGAGACCGTCGAAGCCGTCGGGGATGCCGATGACCTTCCATCCGTACTTAATGATGGCGGCCTTGGTGGCGGCGCGAATTACGGCGTTGAGGCCGGGCGCATCCCCGCCTCCGGTGTTGATGCCGATGCAGCGAATGTCTGACATGAGAGTTCGTGGTTGCTCGTTCGTTACTTAGCGGGAACTTGCCAGTCCCTCTTCGATAATACTGAGACTTCGAGGGATGGCAAATTACCAGTGGGCGTGGATATTCGGGCTCTGGTCACAGGACGAGATGGAGCTGGGCGGCGTCAGCAAATGCTCGGAAATCCTTATCTCGGGTGAGGAGAGGAATTCCACGGTCGACACAGGTCTGGGCGATCAGGGCATCGCCGAGGCGAGCTTTGCGGAGCATCGGCAACACCTTCGCCCGCAGCAGACCGGCGCGCTGCCAATAACCCGGCTCGACCTCAATCATAGGAATCTCTGAAAGCGTTTCCGCGACTCCGGAAGAAAGCATCGGATCACCTAACAACTCGGTCAACACAACTGGGATCATCAGGACCTGTCGATCCGTCAGCGCCTGCTCTAGCAGTTGCGCATCCTGGCCGGGAGTGCCTTCCAGAAATGCGATCCAGGTGCTGGTGTCGGCCGCGATCATGATTGGCAGCTGCGTGTTCGGTAATTAACGATCTTCTTTCAATTCCTCGAAGGTACGACTGAAGCGGACCTTGCCACGCATTTGCAGGAGGCGATCGTAGGCTTGCGACGCTGCCAGCAATTGCAGACCGGCGCGGATGGTCTGGGTGATGCCGGTTCCGCTGGCCTGCTGCGCCTTCCGCAGAAGGTCATCGGGGATTTCAACGGTGATTTTCCGAGCCGTTGCCATGCGGTCATTATACCATACAAGATACCAGCATTAAGTATGGTGTTTTGCGGCCTGACCCTCCACCTCGGTGGATTTCTGCCGCGAAATAAATCTTCCGCGCGCTCGCAGGAAGAACCGTCAGATTGGGCCGATGATGGTTCGCATCCGGGGTATCCCCCCCTCCCCCTCCCTGTGTGGAATCATCACGTTAGCAAGGTATCAAATTAGATGACGCACATGTGTGTCAAATGTGATACAGTTAGGCTCCGTGACAGGGCGCCGAGATGGTCCGGACTATTTCGGAACCAAGTCGGCCATTGCTTTGTAATCTTGGCAGTGATCGTCAACACAGTTGTGCTGCCTGCATTCGCTGAATTGAAGTTTCGGGACGAGGCTACCGGAGGCATCGTTAAATGCAATGATCCCGGTCATGTGTTCACAAAATTCAGTGATGTGGGGATTTGTGGTGGGGAAAATATCTCTATAAGCCACCCATCCCCAAAAGAAAACATCGTGGGACGCGAGGTAAGCGTGAAACCCTTGGTCTCCAATCTGAAGGAGGGAGTACCCCCCAAGAACGAAATCGTCTTGTTCAAGGAGTTGCCCGACACGCTTAGTAACCTTGGGACCAATTTCTCCTATCGGGCGATTTGTCTCGGTTCCTACGAACTCCTCCTCCGATGGTTCTTCGTGCAAAGTATTACTGCCCATAAAATACTCGGTCTTGTTAATTGCGGGGGTCACGCCGCTGTTCTCTACGACTCCGGAGAACACCCAAGCTGTAATCCTAAGGATTTATGGACACCGGGGGAGTGTCCAATTGTATTGCCTGGAATGTTACAAAAGCTCTCTGTACCGAAGTGAGGGAGTCACGGTTGATCCGATTAGATTCGATCATCTGGTTAAGTTGGCCGGAGTATATGCAGGCGACCCTTATACCAACAGCAAGAACACAAAGTTCGATAATGATGTTCCAGTTGATGTGCCTCCACCATGGCGGTTGATTGGAGTGGTTGCTGGCATCATTGCTTTCGGATGGGGGCGCTGGACCCTTGGTACAAGAGGGGGGAGATCAGTGAATGTACGGCTATTTTGGCGATCATTTCTCTTCTCGGCGGTGTTATCTTGGCCTTTTGGAGTGTCTGATTCTTCCATGGTGTCACCTTTATGAAACAACCTGAATACACCGAGGGGACGCAAGCACTGGCGAACTTCAAGCAGCTTGCGACCGCGATTCTACAGGCTCCGGCGAAAAAGAAAAAGAGGCAGACTAAGAAGTCTACCTCTCGAAAGAAGCCGCCGAAATCCGACAAGGACTAAGCTTGTGCCGTCTGCCCCGTCCCTGTCAGCGTGTGATGTGGCGATTCGCTCTTGCCCGTCAGATCGCTGTAGGTGAGGCGACGGCCAAGCACCTGAGACATCACAGCAGCGAAGCGGTCAGCATCGTTTAGCTTGCGGTCGCCGTCCTTACGGTGGTTGTAACGAAAAACTTGTTCGTCAACGTAGCGTGCGAGATGAAAAGGTTCCACAGCAACGTAGGTGCCGCGCAGAGATCGCTTGAGGAGCGACCAGAAATTTTCCATGCCGTTGACGTGGACTTGTCCGCGAACGTAGCTCTCAGTCTTGTTAACAACGTCGTGAATGAATCGGCGCTGCATCCCGTTATCATAGGCGACCGCGCTGTCCGTATAGATTGTGCTCCCAAATTCACGTTCTTAAGAATCGCGTTCTGCAATGTTTCCCGCGTCACGTTCGGCACGACCGCGGCGCGAACCTTGCGAAGATTCCGGTCAAGAATGCCCTGCACAATGGTCTTGTTCTTATACGGGCCTCTGCCTTCGGCCTTGATGCGGCTCGCCTTGTGCATGTTCTTCGTTACGCCGCCGACAAAGGTTTCGTCCGCCTCAAGAGTGCTACCTTCGCCGCCGATCTTGGATGTATCGAAAGAATGTTTCTTCATGACTTCGCGGACGCGCTGCAACATAAACCATGCCGTCGTTTGTGTCACTCCCAGAGCGCGGCCAAGTTCGTGAGAACTGATTCCATTCTTCGCATTCGCCAGAAGCCAAAACGCGGTCATCCACTTATCAAGGCCGATAGGCGAATCTTCCATGATCGTTTTAACTTTGATCGTGAACTGCCGCTTACAGGCGTAGCAGAACCACAGGCGGCGAGTCTTGATAAACGAGTTCTTGGAGACTTCGCAGCGCGGGCATACAACGTTGCCGTCCGGCCAGCGCAGTTTCTTGGCAAACTCAAAAGCGCGGTCAGGGTCGGAAAAGTAGACGACGGCTTCTTGCAGCGTTTTCGGTTCGGGCATGGCGTTCGCTTCCATGTAGAAAACGATACCATAAGCTCACATGTGTGTCAACTAGCTTATTGCCGTTAGCAAGAAATTCCCCGCAAAATCCGGATGTCAAAGGACTTAGGTGCTAAAATCCGCTAAACAAAGGACTTAGACCGTGTCGACTGGCTGTGTGGCAGACCGTCACGGCCTCGACCATGATCGCTGATTTCAAGTGTGCCGGCAAGGTTGGATGTCACATCCTGGTTGCGGAAAAGTCACAGCCGCCGGGGTCCGTGGTTCCCAGCTTTGCAAAACCGGCAAAGCTGGGGCAGCCTCGGTCCGGATGATGCGAACGAGGGAGTTCAATTGCTGGGTGCGTGAGGCCGGGAGTTTCCGGCTTCTTGCAAAGAGCGCGAGAAGAGTCGCACCCGAGATCCGTGCCCGGGGCGGAAGTGGGCCACCCGCCGAGGTTCGTGGTGCCCAGCTTTGCAAAACCAGCAAAGCTGGGGCAGCCTCGGTCGAGACGATGCTGGCCCTAGGAAATCAAAATTGGGCCAGCCCCCTCGGTGGCGCTCGCCTGGATCTATGCGGATGAAACCACCGACGCGGTTCTGCGTTTGTTCGACGACGTCAGACTCCATGGTGCGTGGGTTCCGAGGCTGTGGCGGGGGGAAATTGCGAATGTCCTGCAGTTGAATGTCAGGCGTGGACGCCTCCCCGGAGATTTTCGCGATGGCGCGTTGGCCAGTCTTGCGATGCTTCCGGTGAAGGTGGATGCTGAAGCCGACCGGGAAGCCTGGAGCGGCACTTTACATCTTGCCGAGCGCCACGGGCTTACGGTTTACGACGCCGCTTACCTGGAGATTGCTTCTCGCCGGGGAATCGCGCTGGCTACTCTGGATCGGCAACTGCGGGCCGCGGCTCCGAACGAGGGAGTTCAATTGCTGGGTGCGTGACGCCGGGAGTTTCCCGCTTCTCGCAAAGAGCGCGAGAAGAGGGGCACCCGAGATCCATGCCCGGGGCGGAAGTGGGCCACCCGCCGAGGTTCGTGGTGCCCAGCTTTGCAAAACCAGCAAAGCTGGGGCAACCTCGGTCGAGATGATGCTGGCCCTAGGAAATCAAAATTGGGCCAGCCCCCGCTCCTAGGGCGTGACATTCAACGTTGCATAGACGAGGGCAGTGCCGGTGTACCCGCTATACGAAACCACCATATAGTACGTCGTATCGGTGGTGATAAGGCCTTCGGCCGCCGTGCATTGCTGGACGGACTCTCCGCCGACTGTTGTAGCAATACAGCTGACTACATTATCGTCGGCCGGCGTCCCCAGCGTGCTATCCGGGGTGAGCGTAACAAGAGCAGAAATGTCCTGCGTCCCTGACTGCGTCGTGCCGGTGATCGTGAAGTTCGCCGCTTGAGTGCCATTGGCGGTAATGCCCGCCGTGATCGGCGTTATGGTCATGGAGGTGACGACCTCAGCCGCGGTCGCAGAGGTCGTAGCGGTAATTGAGCCTGAGGCTGCGGTGATGGTTGTCGTTCCTGCTGAAAGTCCCGTCAACAGGCCGCCTGTGGAGATGGACGCCACGGTCGGGTCGGAACTGGACCAGCAGACGGTGCTCCCAGTGCAACTTGAGCCCCCGGTGAGCGTCCCCGTGCTGCCATCGCTGTAAGTGGCTGCCGCCGTCATCTGCTGGGTAGCCGCATTGGGACCGAAAGCCACGGTCGGATTGGGTGGGTCAATCGTGATGCTTGAGACCGTTGGGTTCTGGAAAAAGCCTGTGCAGCTAACGGCTAGCGCTAACATGGCTAGCGCGGCAAAAGCGCCGACGAGGCGGAGTTTGTGTTTCGTGGATGACATAAGGCGTTTCAGGCTCCCGAACCTTGCCTTGCTTGAACCTAGTTTTGCTTGAACCTAGCTTTGCTTAAATCCGGCCTTGCTCAAAACCAGCGGCGGTCGCGCGGAAAGCGCAGCCAGCCAGCTTCTCCCAGCTTCCCTGACACCCGATGATACGACTTCCGCCTAACGGCGGTTGTAAAAAATTGTAGCAGAAGATTCCGCGCTGGACGGCTGGTTGTACCTCCGTGCTAGCGCGGAACCAGGTCGTCTAACGCTGCTCTTCGGATAGGAACGCATGGAGAGCTGGGCCTTGCAGGGAAAATGCTGCGACAATCGGGGCCTGAGGCGGAGCTGCGCTCCGCGGACAGCCGAAGACGGCTGTCCCCACATGATTCGGCTACGCTCCTTCCATAAGAAATGGCCAGGGCTGGAAGCAGCCACTGGCCATTGGTTGATGGTCGGTTGTTACCGACCCTTATTTTGGCTTCTCGTCCTCTGGGGGCTTCTTGTTGTTCTTGGGCGGCTTGGGCTGGTTGGCCGGTTTCGCCTTCGGAGGGTTTGCCGGATGCGACTGGGCTTGTGGCCGGGCGTTCTCGGTGCGCGCAGGCGGAGTCGCGGGATGGGAGTCGCTCTTCATGGCGTTGTTCTGCATTGCGTCGCCCTTCATTGCGTTCCCTGATGCGGCCGGGGTAGCGCGCGCTTCCTTGGGTGACATGGCCGGGGCCTTATACGGCGCTCCGGCAGCTTTCGCGCCTACCACGCCTTTTCCGCTGAATTCGCCGGGGCGAGCCGTGGCGGCCACGGCAGGCGCGCCGTGGTTGTTCGACGCAAACAAGGCCTTGTTCTGGCTGGCAGCGTGTTCCTGCTGAACCTGCGCCGCTACCGGAGGAGTATGTGGTTCGCGGGAAAACGCTTCTTCCTGTGCGGTAGGCCGAGCTGCGATTCCGCCTTCGCCACCATTAAAAGCGACGTGGGAATCGTTGTTGACGATGACGGTCCGGTTCACATAGACGTTGGTGATGTGGACTGTGTCCACATGCATGACGGCGGTGTTGTAGAAGAACGCGCCGCCGCGCCATTCGCCGCCGCCGAAACCGACGCCGCCGTAGCCGAAGCCGTAGTTAATGCCGCCGTAGAAGCCGATGTGCGGGCCCCAGTAGCCGGTATTCCAGGCGTAGAGACCGTTGTTCCAGCCCCAGTACCCGGGAGTCCAGAGCATGCCGACCGGCGCGACCACCCAGGTGCCGGGCACCCAGTAGTAGCCGGCGTCATCGTCCCAGGCCCAGTAGCCGGGCGTCCAGAGATAGCCGGCGCCGGGACAGATGGGCTGTTCGTAAACCGGCAGCGCGGGCGGACCGATGTGGACCGAGATGCCGATCCCGATTCCGATCTGCGCGGAAGATGGAGAAGACAGGGCTGCTGGAATAGCCAGCAGCACGAGTGCTAAAGCTAGAAAGCGAACTGCACGGTGAAATCTCATCGTGTCATCCTTGGGCCCGGCGGGCTTGCCTGAAAAGCTTGCAGCGCGAAAGCCGGGCAAAATTGACGAAGTGTCGCTCGATTGAAGGTGCTGCCCCAAAAGACTCTGGCTCCGGGCATTGTCTCTATAAACCAGTGTCTCCCGAAACCAGGTTCTACCCGTGTCTTGGCCAGATCACATTTCTCCTGTGTAAACACGGAGCACAGGAAGATGTTGCTGCCGAGAAATTGTTTGAAATGAGTGGCGTGGAGCCGTCCTCCTTGAGGCCTGATTCGTTGGCTTAATTCGTTCTCCGGGAGCGGGCGATGCGTTCGTCGATGGGCTTGCGGCCGGCGAATCCCTCTTCGGTGCCGTGCCAATGCGTGATGGAGTGTTCGCCCATCTTCCAGCAGAGCAGGACGATGCGGCCCTCGACCTCGCAGGGAAAATCGAGCAGTCCGATATCGAGATCTTTGACCTGGACGCCGATGGAATCGATTTCGGCGAGAGCGTCTTTGGCTCTTTGTTCAGCCTTGGCGCGCTCGGCCTTGCGGCGTGCGACGGCCACGACATCGACGTGGGTGCCACCGTTCAGGAAGATGCGGTGACTGAGCGCCTGCATTTCGCCTTCGACCTCTTCCATCAGCTTTTTGCCGTCGATGGCAGCGCGCAGCAGAGACTCGAGTACGGGCAACAGAGACTGAGCTTCGTCGAGCGTGAAAGTGCGGTCGGACATGGAGGATGGCTCTATTCTAACGCAATCGCGCGCGCGGCTGCAGGCATTAGTTGCTTAGCGGCTTGAGCATTTCAATGTCAAGCGTGATGGTGATGTCATCGCCGACAATTCCGGGAAGGCCGCTGACTCCGAAGTCGTTGCGGTTGATTTTGGTGATCGCTGATGCGCCTGCGCGCAGGCGGTCTTTACCCATGGGGTCCTTGATCGCCGGGGTGGGGCCGTCCACGTCGAGAACAACTTCTTTGGTCATGCCGTGAATGGTTAAATCGCCGGTGACCTTCAGCTTACCCTCGCCAGCGGCTTCGACCTTTTTCGACTGGAAAGTGATGGTCGGGTATTTCTGGGCGTCGAGGAATCTAGGGCTGCGGAGGTCGTTGTCGCGCATTTCGACGCGGGTATCGACGGATGCGGACTCGATGGTCGCCTGGATCGAAGCCTTGCTGGGATTGGCTGCGTCGTAGTGTACCGTGCCGCTCACCTTGGTGAATGCGCCGCGAACGGTGGAGACGCCTAGGTGGCGTACGGAAAACTGCGCGGAAGAGTGCGGCGGATCGAGTTGCCAGGTGTCTTTATCCTGCGCGGCGGCGGATAGGGTGAGGAGCAAGGTAATAGCGACGAGAGATGTTAATAATGTTCGGGACATGCGGCGGCTTTCTCCTTTGGATTTGCGGGAGTTGCCATTCTAACGCATGCAAGTTCGCATCAGTGCGTCCTGCCGTTTGAGGGGTCCGGCGACCTGGCTGTGTTCAGGTCTATGTGGAGTTGCTGCGCGGCAGCGATTCCAGGCGGGTAGCAGTTGCCGTCGCGGCTGTAGTTGGAGCATTGCGCGGCGACATCTTTGCGCTGCGGGGACTGGGCGAATTGCCAGACTTCGGCGAAAGGGACGCCGCTCTGGGCTGGGCTTGGAGGGTGAACGGAGAAACTGCAGCCGGGCGCGGGCGGGCAGGCGTCGTTGATGGCCCAATAGACGATCTGGCGTGCGCCAGCGCTTTCGCGAATATCTTCGGCGGTGACTACGTTGTCGTCATCTTTTGCCGGGATGCCGGAGCAGTAGATGCCGGCGCGGAATCCGGCGGCGGTGACGGCGTCGACCCAGGCGTAGATGTAGGCCTTTTGCTCGGGCAGCATGCGTCCGCCTTGCTCCTGGTCGAGGAAGATGACGGTCTGCGCCGGAAAGCCTTCGCGGTGCGCGGCGGCGGCGGCGGCTTGCGCGTCGGAGTTGCCGAGCTTGGTTGCGCGGGCTACGGATTTCAGTTCGGCGTAGAGGCGTCCGTTGAAGAGCACGAGGAAGCCGAAGCCGGCGGATTCGACGGCGGCGCGGTGGCCGGTCCAGGTGTTTGTGCGCTCGCCGGGAGGATTGTTTAGCCAGTAGCCGGAGTAGGAGAACGTTTCGTGTAAGGCTTTCAGGTTGGCGTCGCCGGGGTAGGTGTTGCGATCGAAGCCTAGGTAGGAGGCCGGAGCCGGGGATTGCGGACTGGCCTCTAAGACGAAAGTTATGGCGGCAGCAGCCACTGCCGTCATCAGATATACGGTTTTCACGAATATATGTTAATTTAATCGGCCATCCGCCGTGGAGGCTGGCGCTCAAATGGGCTTCATTCCAAAGAACGCAAAGTGGTATCTCGCTTATCTTGTAGAAGAGATCCGTGTCGAAGGCGAACGGCGCAATGTCGTCCATACCAATTGCACATTGATTCGAGCCGATTCGCCTGAGGAGGCACATACGAGGGCCATTGCTCTCGGCAAACGGGGGAATTCGAGATATAAAAACGTCAACGGAAAGATGGTCACGATAAGGTTCCGAGGCGTAAGGGAATTGAACGTGATTCATGATGAACTCGAGCACGGCGCCGAGATCAGCTTCAGTAGGAACGTTGCTGTAAGCGAGAAAGAGATTAAGGGTTGGCTACTACCTAAGCAGAGATTGGGAGTCTTCGCGCCTATTCAGCCCAGTGAGGGGCCCGATTACGCCAGCGCGGAAGTAATCCAGGAAGTATACAAACGCTGGCCATCCTTGAGGGGTGTTCGAGGCCCCGGATACAAGAACTCGAAAAAACAAAGGAAGGGAAAGCGCTGACCGGCTATCCCCCGATGTGCACCATCGTCCTTGACGCCGGCACGAAATCTGGCTCGCCGATGTGGTGGCGTTCTTCTTTTTGCAGGATCACGCCGCGGATGAAATCGGCCAGCTCTTCGTCGCTCGCTCCGCGTTGCATTTGAGCGTGGAGGTCGTGGTCCCACACTGAGAACAGGCAGGTGCGGATTTTGCCGTCGCTGGTGATGCGGATGCGGCTGCAGTGTCCGCAGAAGGGATGCGAGACTGGGGCGATGATGCCGATTTCGCCGACGCCGTCGTCGAAGCGGTAGCGGCGCGCGGTTTCCGAGCGGGCGTGCGGAATTTCGACCAGCGGGCGGTACTCCGCCATGCGGGCCAGGATTTCGTCGAGCGTGACCACCGTTGCCGGCGTCCAGGTGCGGTCTTCTTCGAGCGGCATGAACTCGATGAAGCGCACGGTGACGCCTTCTTCGCGGGCGAACATGCCGAAGGGGATGATCTGGTCTTCGTTGAAGCCGCGCATCAGCACGCAGTTCACTTTCAGCGGCCACAGTCCGGCACGGCGCGCGGCGCGAATGCCGGCCAGCACATGGTCGTATCCGTTGGGCACGCGCGTGATGCGGGTGAAGCGGTCGGGATCGACGGCGTCCATAGAAACCGTGACGCGGGTGAGGCCGGCATCCTTGAGCGGCTGGGCGAGATCGGCTAGAAGATGGCCGTTGGTAGTCAGTGCAATGTCGAGCGGCTCTTCGTTCCGACCCCTGTGGCCGTTGTTGGGAGAGCGGAGTTGCGCGAGGTCGCGAACGAAATCGACGACGCCTTTTCGCAGGAGCGGCTCACCGCCGGTGAGGCGAACCTTGGTGACGCCCATCCCGACCAGCACGCGCGCCATGCGCAGGTAATCCGCAAAAGGCAGGTCACCGTAGAGCGCGCCTTCGTTTCCGGTGCGGCAATAGACACACTTGTAGTTGCAGCGGTCGGTGATGGAGATCCGCAGGTCGGTGATAGGGCGGCCGAATTTGTCGGTAAGGGGCATGACCGGCTGGTCACATTATAGGCTGCGTGCCGCGGAAGTGACTTGCCGTCTAGTGAGTCGAGAGCGCCTTTTCGATCGCAGCTTCCGCCAGCGGGGCCATGATCTTGAACCCGGCGGCATTGGGGTGCAGGCCGTCTTCGGCCAGGTCGCGTTTGAGCAATCCTCTTTCGTCGACCATGGCGCTGAAGTAGTCGAGGTACAAACAGCCGGAATGCGTCGCAACGTAGTCTTTCAGCCAGCGATTCAGCTCGAGGATTTTCTCCGGCGAGCGCTGGGCAAAAAGATTCTGAGACCGTGGCGTGTAGTTGTGTACCGGCAGCACCGAGGAAAAGATGACGAAAATGTTGCTGGCGCGAGCGAGGTCGGCGAAAGACGCGTAATTCGCTTCGATATCTTCAAGGCGCATGGGGCCGGTGTTGCCGGCAATGTCGTTGGTTCCGGCGAGAATGACAACCACCTTGGGATGAAGATCGATGACATCCTGGCGGAAGCGGACGAGCATTTGCGGCGTGGTCTGGCCTCCGATGCCGCGGTTGAGGTAGGGCTTGCCGGGAAAATATTGGTCGAGATGCCAGATGTCGGTGATGGAATCGCCGAAGAAGACGACGCGATTTTCACCGGCGGCGGACGGCTTGAGTGCGAGGTTGGCGGCGCGGTAGCGGCCGAGTTCGCCGAAATCGTCACGCAGGGTGGGCGCCTTGGAGTCGCGGTAGCGCTGCAGGGCTTGGTCCGGGGTGAGGGTTGGAGCCGGCTGCTGGGCTCGGGCTGAAACGGAGAGCAAGAGAACTAGCGTGAGCGTCTGGAAGTGGAGAAATAATTTCATGTAGTTGTCCTTAAAGTAACAGCAACCGCGAAAAAACATCATGGTCTGCCGGCGATCGCGCGCGCGATCGCCTTCTCTGCAAGCGGCGCCATGATTTTGTATCCGGACGCGTTGGGATGCAATCCCTCGTCGGAAAGATCGCGTCTCAGCATGCCCTTATCATCGACCACCGTCGAGAAGTAGTCGAGATATACGAAACCGTTCTTGGCGCAGTAATCCTTAAGCCAGGTGTTGAGGGCAAGGATTCTTTCGCGCGGACGCAGCGCGAACGACTCCTTCGCATCGTCAGTGTAGTTGTTCACTGGGAGCAGCGAGGCCAAGACGACGCGAATGTGGTGCAGGCGCGCCAGTTCGGCCATGGAGGCGTAGTTGGCCTCGATATCCTCGTTGCGGGTGGGCCCGGTAACGCCGGCGACGTCGTTGGTTCCGGCCAGCACAACCAGGACTTTGGGATGCAGGGCGATCACATCCAGACGGAAGCGGACCAGCATCTGGGGCGTAGTCTGGCCGTCGATACCGCGATTGATGTAAGGCTTACCTGGAAAATAGTCTTCCAGCTTCCAGTAGTCGGTGATGGAGTCGCCGAGGAATACGACTCGATTCTCGCTGGGCGCGGCTGGCTTGAGGGCGGCGTCGGCTTCGCGATAGCGTTTGAGTTCTCCGAAGTCGTCGGTGTAGATGGCGATGCGCGAGGCTCGGTATTGATCCAGGCCGGGCTTGCCTGTGGAGGGGATAGTCTGCTGGGCCAGGACCGGGATAGCAACGAGAGCAAACAGAGCTGTGACTATGGGGGACCCCCTGCGGCATCGCATGGCGGAAATGCTACCACGGCGTTTTGCCCGCGCCCAGAAAGAATGCCTCCCTCGGATGGGCATTGCCGCTTCCGACACCTCGCTGCGCTCGGCTGAACCCTTCGGCTTCGCTCAGGGCAGGCTCGCGAGGCGCCCGTTCCCACATAAGCCTCCGCTCCGACATAGCCCTCCGTTCCCACGCGAACCTTCCTCTACGTTAGACTGTCAGGTTCTCGGGAGACATCCTTCATATGAACTGGCCGGGGCGAGTCGTCCTGCTCATCGCCATCTTTGTTTCCGTGTTTCTGTTCTCGAGGAAGTTTGGTGCGGCGCTGCGCATCATCCTGGCGGCGAAGCGCGACCCAGATTTCCGCTTGCGGCCGATCGGTCCGCGCATCCGCAAAGTGCTTTGGGAAGTTGGCGCGCAGGGATTGGTCATCGCGCAAAGGCCGCTGCCTGGACTGGCGCACGCTTTTGTGTTCTGGGGCTTTTGCGTCTTCGCCCTGGTGACGCTCAATCACTTTGCCGCGGGATTTGGTCATCCGTTTCTTTCGCCCAGCAGTTTCTGGGGGAGCCTCTATTTCTTCATTGCCGGGTTGTTTGCGATCGCGGTGGCGATTTCGATTGCGGGGCTGGCGTTTCGCCGGTTCGTGATCCGTCCGAAATGGTTGGAACCGCTTTCGCCGGAGTCAGGGCTGATTGCGTTCCTGATCTTCGCCCTGATGATCACTTATCTGGCTAAGTTCTGGGTGCCGGAGGGTAACTCCGCAGGCTGGGCGCTGTGGTGGGCGCACACCGCCGTCATCTTGGTTTTCCTGCCGCTGATTCCGAGCACCAAGCACATGCACCTGGTGCTGAGTCCGTTGACGATTTTTCTGGAGCGTCCGGAGTTCAGCCAGATTCCGCCGCTGGTGGGCGATGAAGATTTCGGCCTGGTGGCCGGCAAGGATCTCACGCAGATCACAGCCCTGCAGGCTTACTCGTGCGTGGAGTGCGGGCGCTGCACCGAGCATTGTCCGGCCAACAACACAGGCAAGATTCTGAACCCCAAGGAAATCATTCTGGGCATGCGGCATTATCTGAACGAATTCGGGCCGAAGAGCGATGAGTTGCTGCTGGGAAAACATCTCTCGACTGAAGCGGTTTTCGAATGCACGACTTGCGGGGCCTGTGAATTCCAGTGTCCGGTGGGCATTCAGCATTTGCCGATCATCGTGGGGCTGCGGCGGGGCGCGGTGAATACCGGCAAATGGGAGAACAGCCACGGCAGCGAATTGTTTGTCACGCTGGAGCGGCAGGGGAACGCGCTGGGATTTCCACCTTCAGACCGGGAGAAGTTCATCGAGAAAAACGGCTTGCCATATTTCGACGGCTCGCAGGAATACTGCCTGTGGATGGGCTGCCTGGGATCGTTCGATCCGAATGGGCGGAAAATTCTGCTGGCGCTGGTGGAGGTGCTGAATCATTTGGGAATCAGCTTCGGCGTTCTGCGGCAGGAAAAGTGCAGTGGCGATCCGGTGCGGCGACTGGGCAACGACTATTTGTTCGGCGAGCTGGCGCAGGGAAATCTGGAGCAGATTCGCGAAGGTGGAGTTAAGAAAATGGTTTCCATCTGTCCGCATTGCGTGCGCACCATCGGCGTGGACTGGAAAGAACACGGTGGCAATGTTGAGATCGAGCACCACAGCGAATTGCTCGCACGTTTTCAGGACAAGCTGCCGCTGGGCGGTGAGGAGCAGAAGAAGATGGTGTTTCACGACGCGTGTTATCTGGGAAGATATCGCGGCGTGTATGACGAACCGCGCGAGGTGATTGCGCGGTATGGGCAAGTCGTGGATCCGCCACGGGCGCGCGAGCGCGGCTTCTGCTGCGGCGGCGGCGGCGGATTGATGTTCCTGGGCGAAGAGACGGGCAAGCGCGTCAATCTGGAGCGGGCCCAAGAGTTGGTCGCGACGGGAGCGAGCGTGGTGGCGGCGGCGTGTCCGTTCTGCAATTCGATGCTGCGTGATGGATTGGCGGCAGCCACGGCCACGCCTCCGGAATTGCTCGATGTGGCGCAGATCGCGGCGGCGGCTATTGGGAAGAAGGCCGCGGGGGATTAGCCACGGATTTACGCGGATTCACACGGATTGCTTCTTCATCTTTCTTCTCTGCGCGTTCCAATTTGCTTCCAGGATTTATCCGCGTTGATCCGTGTGAATCCGTGGCGACGAAGTTTAGCTTCCCGCCTTTGCCTTCTTTACTTCCTCAATCAGCGGCGGAACGATGTCGAACAGGTTTGCGACTACGGCGTAGTCGGCGATTTCGAAGATCGGTGCTTCTGAGTCTTTGTTCACGGCGATGATGGCGCGCGCGCCTTTCATGCCGACTATGTGCTGGATGGCGCCACTGATGCCGAGCGCGAGATAAAGTTTTGGCGCGACCGTCTGGCCGGAGGAGCCGACTTGACGATCCATGGGCAGCCATCCGGAATCGCAGATGGGGCGGGAAGCGGCGATTTCGCCGCCGAGGGCGTCGGCAAGCTGCTTGGCCATTTCGATGTTTTTCTGTTCCTTGATGCCGCGGCCGACTGAGACGATGATTTCGGCTTGGGTGAGGTCGACGGCCTGTTTTACTTCTTTGAAAACTTCTTGCGGCTTGGTGCGGACAACTCCGTCGGCAATGTCAACCGTCACGGTTTCTACCGGTGCCGCACTTGCGCCGGCTTCCGCCCGGTCTCCGCGGAAGGCTCCGTTCTGGAATGTGACGAACCATGGAGCGTCGGAGGTGAAGCTGACGTCGGCAGTGAACTTGCCCTGGAACATCTGGCGGGTGAAAACTAGTTTTCCGTTTTCGTGCTTGAAGCCGATGCAATCGCTGATTACGGTACGTCCCAAGGCGGTGGCTAGCTTGGGGACGAAATCGCGCACCTGGTACGTGTGCGGCATCAGCACGAGTTTCGGTTGCCTGCTCGTGAGGAACTGCTTCAGCCCGGCGGCAAATGCGTCGGGGGTGTAGGGCTCTAACTTCGGTGATTCGAGGGCGTAGACCCTCGCAACTTTTTTGGCTGCGACTTCGGAAGCCAAGGCGGACGCTTTGCCCCCGACGACCGCGGCTTCGAGAGTCCAGCCCGTGGCGGCGGCTATGGCCTGGGCGGCGGTGATCGTCTCCCAGGAGACGCGGTTGAGTTTGCCTTCGCGTTGTTCGACGATTACTAAGATGGTATCGGGCATAAAAGCAGTTCTCAGTTCTCGGTTCTCAGTTCTCAGTTCTAAGCAAAACCGTAACAGCCGGCGGGACGCCGGCGCGACACCCGTGCTACAGCACGCGCAGTTCGTTGCGCAGTTTGTCTACAAGCTTTTTCGCGATTTCCGCTGGCGTGCCTTCTACGTGCTCGGTCTTTTTCGTTTTTTGAGGCACGTAGAGGCGTTCAATTTTCTGCAGGTTCTCGCCGATCGCCGACTGCACCTCTGCCAGCGCCACCTTGCGGATGGGCTTGTTCTTGGCCTGCTTGATGCCGATCAGCGTGGCGTAGCGCAGCTTGTTGATGCCGGATTGAATCGTCAGCACAGCGGGCAGCGGCATGTCGACGAACTGGAAGAATCCAGCTTCGAGTTCGCGCTTCACTCGGATGCCGCCGTCGGTTTTTTCAAGCTGCATGATGATGGTGGCGTGAGGCCAGCCCAGCAATTCGGCCAGGATAACGCCGGTTTGGGCGTAACCGTAGTCGTCGGATTGCAGGCCGGTGAAAATGATGTCGAACTTTTCGTCTTTGATGGACGCGGCGAAGGCTTTAGCAGTGTTGAAGGCATCGAGGCCGACGAAGGCGTTGTCTTCGAGGTGGATGGCGCGGTCGGCGCCCTTAGCCAGAGCCTCGCGCAGCACTTGCTGGGAGCGGGCCGGCCCGGAAGTGATGACCACGACCTCTCCGCCGTGCTTTTCCTTCTGGCGCAACGATTCCTCGAGCGCGAAGGCGTCGGGCTCGTTCACTTCATAGGAAACGTCGTCGCGGATCCACGCGGCGGTTTCGTTGAGCTTGAGCGGTGCGTCTTTCTGCGGCACCTGCTTCATGCAAACCAGGATTTTCAAGCGGGACTCCTGACTCCTGCGGCTCTGGGAGCGACAGGAAAACCAATCAGTATAAATCAGAGGTTGGCGATTGGCACCTTAGAGCGGAACAGGAACTCGGGCCGGATTATTCCGTGAAGACCACCGACTGCACTCCCGAGATCTCGAAACGTTTGCGGCAGCGCATGTTCTTGCAGGCCATCAGATCGTCTTTGCGCAGCATGTAGGAGCGGGCCTTGGCGAAGCGGGCGCGGTCGCGCTCGTCGGCGCGTCCGGCTAGCTGGCGCTTCTTGGTGCGCACGACCCAGGTGACTTCGTATTCGGCGGGCTGATGGCAATGAGGACAGTTCAGGGTTGCCATCTTCTTTTGAGTGCTCTCGTCAAAAAAATCGCGCTCTTCCATCAAAGACAATTATTGCATGTTCGCCGCGTACAGGCTATGGCAAGATGAAGGCCGGGATACGCAGCAGAATGGCGCGCAAGAAGAAGGTAAAACGATTTCGCGCGGTGCAGGCCGTGAAGGAGTTGGCGCGGGAGCGCATGGGCGCGCCTCCTGCCGAAAAGATAGTTCCCCACAAGAACAAGAAGCAGGAAAAACACAAACCTACGCTAGGGAAGCTGCTAGGCGAAGCTGAGTAAGCAGCCCACGGTGGAGCGCTCATTGGGCGGTGAAGGTAGCCGTCACGGTGGTATCGATTTCGAGAAGGACGCTACAGACCGAGCTATTGGTGCCACTGGTGGAACTGCAGCCACTCCAACCTGCGAAAGTCGAACCGGCGGCGGCAGTAGCCGTCACCACAACTGTGGCTCCGGTAGTGAACTGTTCGCTGCAAGACGACGGAGTCGAGCAACTGATGCCGCCCGTCACGGTTCCGGTGCCGGTGCCGGCAAAGTCGACTGTGAGAATCGGCTGGGGGCCGGCCGGAGTGCAACCCGAGCTGGCGGGACCGTCTACGGTGATCGGAACGGAGTTGCTGACAACGTCATTGGGGCTATCGTAGAAAGAGGCGGAAATGTTTGCTAATCCACACCCGACGTTCGGCGAGACCACGCCCATATTACTCACCTGAGCCACTTGCGGATTGTCAGACTGCCACGTCACCAGGTCGGTAATGTCTTTGGTCACCGGTGGGTGAATGTAAGTTCCGATGGCCGTAAAGTCGAAATATAGGCTGGGGTCGGGCGCGCCAAATGTGCCGCCAGATTCGGGTATGTTGATGGACACCAGATGCTGATTAAATCCGCAGCTGGAAAGACTGGAAAGGAGTGTCGCGACGGTGATAAGGGCGATGATGCTGAACCACTTCCGGTTCATCCACTACTCCTAGGGTTAAGCAACTCGGGTCGAATGCTCACGCAGCGCGGCAATGCGGTCAATCTATTAAAAAACCTGTCAAAAAGCAATCAGTAAGCGTGAAGGCGAGCACCGTCGGTCACCCCTTCACCGCCTCGGCAACCACCTTGGCAAAATTACGAATATCGTCTTCAGTGGTGTCGAAGGAGCACATCCAGCGCACGATCGACTCCTCCTCGATCCACATATAGAAAAAGTAATGCTGCTTGATCTTTTCGATCACCTCACGCGGGATCTGGACGAAGACGCCATTGGCCTCGACCTTCCACACTACTTTGACTTCTGGAATGCGCCTGATCTCCTTTTCCAGCAGGCGAGCCATGCGGTTGGCGTGTTCAGCGCTGCGCCGCCAGAGGTCGTTGGTCAGAAGAGCCTCGAATTGCGCCGCGATGAAGCGCATCTTTGAGGCCAGTTGCATGCTCTGCTTGCGCAGATAGAGGAAGTCGCGGCTGAGTTCGGGATGGAAGAAAACCACCGCTTCGCCGCCCAGGATTCCATTCTTGGTGCCGCCGAAAGAGAGTACATCTACGCCCAGATCGCGCGTAGCCTGGCGCAGAGTCTGGCCGAGCGACGCGGCGGCGTTGGCAATGCGCGCGCCATCCACGTGCAGGAACATGTCATGTTCGTGAGCGAAACCTGCGAGTGCCTGAATCTCTTCCGGTTGGTAGACCGTGCCCATCTCGGTGCATTGCGTAATCGAGATGACGCGGGGTTGCGAGTGGTGTTGATCGCCAATGCCGTGGTAAGCATGGCGGACGGAATCGAGCGTGATCTTGCCGTCCTGATGGGGCAAGGGAATCAGCTTGCAGCCGGTGTGCTTCTCCGGCGCACCGCATTCGTCGCAGTAGATGTGGGCATAATCGCTGCACAGGATCGACTGAAAAGACCGGGTCAGGGCCTGGAGACCCAGCACATTGGCGCCGGTGCCGTTGAAGGTGAAAAAAACTGCGATGTCGGGTCCGAAATGCTCCTCAAACCTTCTCACCGCTGACTCAGTGTAGGGGTCGTCTCCGTAGGCGACTACGTGGCCCTGGTTGGCGCGGGCAATGGCTTCGAGAATTTCGGGATGGACACCGGCGTTGTTGTCGCTGGCAAAGCTGCGGGCAGGCTGGGAGGGAGTGGTCTCCATAGCGCTACAATGTAGCAGAGTGAGACGATCTTAATGTTGGGGACGTTAAACTTGTCAAAGCTGGTTCTTCCCTATTTCTTCACCGGCAGGCCGAGATTATTTTGCGTCCGGATGAGCCCCAGCCGAATCTTTTAATGAACACCTAACACCGGGGCTGCGTCCGCGTCTAATCAGGGATTGGGAGCCGTAACGCCCGCCCCTGGAGCTTCGAATTAGGGTTCTGGTATTGTTCATCAAGTATTAACGAGAAGTGGGAAACTCATGTCCGACAGAATTCGTGTTTACCTAACCAAAAGCCCTCTCCTGATCGCCCTCGTGGCCAGCGGAATGACGCTGGCTTGCTCGGGCAACGCCGCGCAAAATGCTCATGCCGGCGGGCCGGCTGGAATGCCGGTGAAGGTGCAGGAGGCGCAAGCCACTCCGGTTAGCGATGCGACCGAGTATGTGGCCACGCTGAAGTCGCGCGATTCGGCGGTGATTATGCCGCAGGTCGAAGGCCAGGTTACCAGCATTTACGTGCATTCCGGCGAGACGGTTGAGGCGGGTGCGCCGCTGATGGAAATCGATCCCCTCAAGCAGCAGGCCACAGTGAAAAGCCAGGAAAGCTCGCGAGCCGCACAGGAAGCGAACCTGAGCTACGCCAAGCAGCAGTATCTGCGAAGCCAGGGACTTTATTCAGCGGGCGTGGTGAGCAAGCAGGATCTCGATCAGGCGAAATCTGCGATGGATGCGGCGCAGGCTCAGATGGATTCGCTCGATGCTCAGGTGCGCGAGCAGGAAGTCCAACTGCATTACTACAAAGTTGTGGCGCCCTGGGGCGGAATTGTGGGAGATATTCCGGTGCGCGTGGGAGACCGGGTTGCGGTGACGACGCAACTCACCACCGTGGACAAGCCCGGGAGTCTCGAAGTCTACGTATATGTTCCGATTGAACACTCCTCGCAACTCAAGATGAACCTGCCGGTGCAGGTGCTGAACGGCGACGGCAAGGTGGTGGCAGACAGCCGCATCAGCTTCATCTCGCCGGAGGTAGATAACACGACTCAAACGGTGCTGGTGAAGGCGCGCATCGCCAACAGCAACGACGCACTGCGGCAGTCGCAATTCATCCGGGCTCGCATCGTTTGGGGAATACACCAGAACCCTCAGGTTCCCATCCTGGCCGTATCGCGGCTGGCGGGCCAGTACTTTGCGTTCGTAGCGGAGCCGCAGACCGGTGGCTCGTACGTGGCGCGGCAGCGGGCGCTGAAGATTGGGCAGACGGTGGGGAACGATTATGAAGTGCAGGACGGCATCAAGCCCGGCGACAAAGTGATTGTTTCCGGAACCCAGTTTCTGCTGGATGGTGCGCCAGTGATTCCGCACAGTTAAAGGCCGGGCTTTCGGGCTTCGGCTCCTGAGTCTCGTTTTCAAACCATTCATTGATTGCATGCGGTTGAGCCGAAGCCGGAAAGCTGAAGCCCGAAAGCCGATCTTCTATGTTCGTTGAGTTCTTTGTCCATCGTCCGGTGTTCGCCGCGGTTTGCGCGCTGCTGATCGTTCTGGCGGGCACGGCCGTGATTCCCACGCTACCGATCTCACAATTCCCCGATCTCGCTCCGCCGCAAGTCGGCGTAACCAGTTCTTACATTGGCGCGAGCGCGCAGACCGTGGAGAGCGCGGTCACCATCCCACTGGAGCAGGAAATCAACGGCGCCGAGGGCATGAAGTACATGACCTCGACCAGCGGCAATGATGGCACCAGCAATATTGTGGTCACATTCGACCTCACGCGGAATCCCGACCTGGCCACGGTCGACATCCAGAACCGGGTGAACACCGCGCAGGGCAGGCTTCCGGCCGCGGTGAAGGCGGTCGGCATCACGACCGCAAAGACATCGCAGAATTTTGTCTTCGGCGCCGCGATCACAGCCGACAACGACCGTTATACCCCGCTGTTCATGAGCAACTACGTCGACGTATACGTCCGGGATGCGCTCAAGCGCATCCCCGGCGTCGCCGATGTGATCGTCTTCGGTGAGGGCAAGTACTCGATGCGATTGTGGCTCGATCCGGGGCGCATGGCCGGTCGCGGATTGACTGCGCCCGACGTAGTGAACGCCCTCTCGGAACAGAATGTGGAAGTTGCGGCCGGCCAGGTCGGCCAGCAACCTGCCATCGCAGGCCAGCAGTATCAGATCAGCGTGCGTGCGGTTGGGCGCCTGAGCGAGGTCTCCCAGTTCGAGAACATCATTCTGAAGACCAACTCCGACGGGACGTTGGTTCGCCTGAAAGACGTGGGCCGAGCTGAGTTAGGTTCGGAGAGCTACGGCAACAAGATTACGTACAACGGGCAACAGGCGATTGGGCTTGGCGTGACGCAGCTTTCGACGGCGAACGCGCTCGATGTCGACCGCCGGGCCATTGCTGAGTTAGACCGGCTGGCAAAGAGCTTTCCGCCGGGAATGAAGGCTCACGTAGCGTTCGACACCACCGATGCGGTGGGCGAATCCATTCGCGACGTGGCCTTCACCGTTGGGTTGGCGATCGGGCTCGTCATCTTAGTGATCTTTATCTTTCTCGGCGACTGGAGGACGACGATGATTCACTTCATCGCCACCCCGGTCTCGCTCATCGGCACTTTCATCTTTGTGAAGTTACTCGGTTTCTCCATCAACACGTTAACATTGTTCGGCATCACACTCGCCACCGGCCTGGTCGTAGACGACGCCATCGTGGTGATTGAAAACATTGAGCGCCATATTGCCGAGGGTGAACACGACTCAAGCAAGGCAGCGGCCGCAGCCACCGGCGAAATTACCAGCGCCGTCATCGCCACCTCGTTGGTGCTGGTCGCCGTGTTTGTGCCTGTTGCCTTCTTCCCCGGGACGACCGGCATTTTGTTTCGCCAGTTTGCGCTGACCATCGCATTTTCCATTGCCATTTCTGCCTTCAACGCGCTTACTCTCGCTCCCGCGCTGGCGGCGATTTTTCTGCGCGGCGGCCACCGCCAGAAGTGGTGGTGGCTGAGAAAGTTTGACGACGGCGTTGTTGCGCTCACCCGGGGCTACCGCGCCCTGCTGCATCATGTGGTGAGACATAAGTTGGCGATGGTGGTGCTGTTTTTCGCCGGCCTGGGGCTGACTTATTTTGTCTTTACCCACGTGCCCTCGGGCTTCGTGCCCGATGAAGACCAGGGTTACTTGATTATTGTCATTCAGGCGCCGCCCGGCGCTTCGCTTGAATACACGGCTGATATCGGGAAGCAGGTTTCACATATACTCGCCGATATACCAGAGTTGGAAGGCACGTTTTCTATCGCCGGCTTCAGTTTTGCCGGAGCCTCGGCAAATCAGGGATTGATTTTCGTCCCGCTGAAGCCTTACTCGCAACGCAAGGGAGAGCAGCACAGCGCCGCGGCAATTCTGAATCGGGTGCGTCCACGCTTGTTCGGGGTTCAGGGCGCGATTGTCTTTGCCACGTTGCCACCGGCCATCAGCGGCCTCGGGCAATTCGGCGGCTTTCAATTCGTCGTCCAAGACCAGGCTGCTCACACTCTTGAGGAACTGGCGAACACGACCCATGACATCATCCGGCAGGCCGCAACGCGCAAGGATCTCGTGGGACTTTATACGCCGTTCACTGCCAACGATCCGCAGTATCTGATAACCATTGACCGTGAAAAAGCGAAGACCCTGCACGTGCCGCTGTCGCAAATCACCGACACGCTGGGCGTGTACATGGGTTCTTCCTACGTAAATGACTTCGATTTCAATAACCGTTCGTATCGCGTCTATGTGCAGGCGGACAAGCAGTTCCGGGCCCAGGCGCAGGACATGAACCAGTTCTATGTCCGTTCTGATAATGGGGCGATGGTGCCGCTCGACAATCTGATCAGCATTACGCAAACCACAACGGCGCAGGTGATCAGCCACTACAACCTGTTCCGCTCGGCGGAAATCGATGGCTCAGCCGCACGCGGCTACAGCTCCGGCCAGGCGATTGCGGCCATGGATGAGTTAGCCAAGAAGATGCCGCAGGGCTTTAGCTACAGCTGGACTGGGCTATCGCTCGAAGAACTGCAATCGGGCGGAACTACGCTGATTCTTTTTGGATTGGGCACGCTGGTCGTCTACCTGACGCTCTCGGCCCAATATGAAAGTTTCGTGTTGCCTTTCATCGTTTTGCTGGCCGTTCCCATGGCTCTGCTGGGCGCACTGGGAGCGCAGTGGATACGCAGCTTGCAGAATGACGTGTTCTGCCAGGTAGGGCTGGTGATGCTCGTCGGACTTGCCAGCAAGAACGCGATTCTGATCGTGGAGTTCGCCGAACAGCTTCGCCAGCGCGGAGTTCCGTTGGTGGAATCGGCAATACAAGCGGCGACGATTCGTCTGCGGCCGATCCTAATGACTTCGCTGGCCTTCATCCTGGGAGTCGTGCCGCTGGTCTTCGCCACCGGAGCGGGCGAAAATGGTCGTCACTCGGTGGGCACAACGGTGTTCGGCGGCATGATCATGTCGACCATTCTTAATCTTTTCTTCATCCCGGTGCTGTATCTGATCATCGAGGGCTGGCGGGAACGCGGGAAAGCGCCGGAAAAAGCTTAGCTGCGGCCGTTGCTCTTCGACGTTTGTCCGGGTTGCTGCCTCGATAGTTTTCCGTGCGCCTTGCGCCGCATCCTGGCCATCCATTCGCGAGAATACATCGTGCCGCGGCACTTCGACGATCCGCAGTGGCAGGGCGCGGGCGCTTCATCATCGTAGAGGTTGTAATCCCAGAGCAGCTCTTCGCCGGCAATGATGTCGCGCAGCGCAAAGATCCACGCGCGGCCCTTGATTTCATCGATTTCACAGTTAGGGTCGCAGGAATGATTCAGGTAAGCGCCCAGTCCCTCGCCATCGATGATCGTCTTGCCATCTTCCAGGCCATAGAGATAGGTTCGGACCGCGCCGTCGTACAACCGGTCGGCCTCCTGTGGAGTGATGCGCGGACCTGCATATTCCACGATGCGCGCGCCTTTGCGCACGGGCGAGGTAGTGAAGACACCAACCGAATGAATGCGTGAGGGACGAACGACCAAGGCCATCCCACTAATTTCGCATGCTGCGCGGTTTGAAGGAAGGAAAAGATATTTCGCAGCAGATCCTGGGGCTATGGATCGTAAACCGAGTCACTTCTGACTTGAAGCTGGTGGTCCGGCCGCAGCTTCCTGGCTCGCCTGCCATCGCATCAGCGGCAGATTTTCTGCCTTCCAGCGCATCGCGGCGTAAATGCGGTTGCGGCCGCTGGGATGATCAAAAAAAATCCACTCCTCCACCGGTCCCGGATTCATCTTGCGATATTCCCCCAGATGAATGGCCGCCTGGGCGAAACCATCGGGCTGGCGGCTGGCGTTCAAACCATACATATCGGCTTCGCCCTCCGTGGTGCGTATATGAGTGTTGATAATGGGAGTTGCAAAGAAACCAAAGATGGACGCCAGCAAAAGCACGAGGGGCAGCACGGCGACGTCGCCGACGGCGCGGATTTTCCATCGCTCTCCCCAACGCTGCAGAGACCACCTCAGCGCCCATTGCAGCAGCGCGAAGAAGATCACGATGACAACGCTGAAAAAGAAAATGTCCTTGTATATGTGATGCAGGACGTAGTGCCCCATCTCGTGGCCCATGACCGCCTCAATCTCTTCCGGCGAACCGCGGCGCAGCAGGTTGTCATTGAGCGTGATTCGCATCGTGCTCCCGAAGCCGCTCACGTTGGCGCTCATGCGCGTGCTCTGGCGCGAGGCATCGATCTCGAAGACATCGTGCGCCGGAATGCCTTTGGCGCGGGCCATGCTCAAGATTGGCTGCGTAACCTTGGGATCGTCCAGTCGCGTGACCTTATTGAAAATGGGAACAATATAGACCGGCGCAATAAGCACGATGACAATCATGAAACATATAGTCACAACCGATGCCCAAATCCACCACGTACGCTGCACGCGGTGGACGATGCCGAAGAGCAACGCGAGCAGGATTCCGCCGAGCACCAGATTGACCCCTAGACCTTTCAGCTGATCTCCCATCCACGGGCCGAAGGTCTGCGTGGCCAGCCCATATTTATGTTCACGGAAGTAGTCTTCGTAAACCGTGAGGGGGAAACCTAGGATCGACGTGAGCAGGAGATACTGCACCCAGTAAACGATGGTCTGGATAGGCTTGAAGCGCGTGACCCGCTCGGCAAAATCGCGCATGGCCGCGGACCAACCCAGGTTCAGCAGCAGAAGAAGTATGGCTGCTCCGTAGAGAAAATCCCAGAGGATCATCCAATAGCCGCCTTCGAAATACGCATCCGATCGCGCCCTGGCGTCGGCGGGAATCTGCGCCAGATAGGCATTTGTAGCCGCTTCAGCGTTGAAGTTGGCGGAAGGCTGGGCTTCGGGCGGAACTTGAATGACCGACGGCATCGCCGTCAGCGGTTGAAGACCGGGCGTGGGCGCTTGCTGACCCACAACGCTGGCTGCCATCAGACAAAAGCAAATCACTACCAACCAGCAATTCCACTTCGCAGATAAAACCATAAGTTGCCTCGCGATCGATCGACGACGGGAGTATATACGCGTCCGAAGACAAAATGCTTCCAAGAGAAGTCGAAGCAGCATAAATGGCGCATTACGGCGGGATGAAGTGTCCCTAGGAAGCTACAGCAGTTGCGGAGACGCCCATGCCCGACAGCCTGCTGCCGGTGATCGCCGGTACAATCTGGATCTGCACGAGTCTCGACACCCCGAGCGGAGTGGAGGCATTCTGCTTCTTCGCCAGCAGATTCGCCGAGGGGACGCCGGTGCGGGCAAAAGATTTTTCGCAATCCGCAGTCGAGGGGCCACGCATGTTCCCTTCCAAGAATGCCAGGCCGGGGCAGCGAGTGCAGCTTGAGCCGTGCGCGCACTGCGAGCAACTCGACAGATCGCGCAGTCGGATCGAGCGGACTTCTTTTAACTGTTCAGAGTCGCGCCAGATGTCAATAAAGCGCTGCTGACGCACATTGCCGCAGGACAAGGGGAACTGGACGCAAGGATAAAACTCGCCGTAGGGAGAAACGTAGCAAGCAGTATGGCCGGCGCTGCACGGCAAAGATTCCAGGCTCTCTTCATCGAGTGCAGTCGGCGGCGCGCAGAACTCATCCGGGTTGCCGACTAAACCTTTATCGCGAAACAGATTACGCAGAGCCGATTCGCCGGCGCCTAAATCCAGAATGGAGCGGTCGCCATCCATCTTCGGCGTGATGGTTGGATCCAGCGTGCATTCCGTGCCCAGCTCACTGGCAAGTTCCTGAACCCCGCGATAGTCGTGCAGGTTTTCGGTCATGAGCACATTGGCGATAATGACCTTCAGGCCTTGTGACGTGAGAAAACGGATGGCGCGAATCGACCGCCGCAACGAGCCTGGCACCTTGGTGATGGCATCGTGCACTTCCGGCCGGTGCGAATAGATGCTGATCTGAATGGACTCGACGCCCAGCTTACGAAGGCGCTCCGCCTGCGCTTCACGGATCAGCACGGCGTTGGTCTTGAGCTTGATGCAGAAGGTAAGCGCGCGCGCGTATTCCAGGATTTCGAAGAAGTCCTTGCGGAGAAAAATCTCGCCGCCGCTCAAGGTCAGGACAAAAACACCGGCATCGGCCATCTCCTTGAGCAGGTGTTTGATTTCGGCAGTGGTCATCTCCCCGTGGTCGTCATGGTCGAGATAGCAATGAACGCACTGCTCGTTGCAGCGGTAGGTGAGATCAAGCTGCACGCTGAAGGGAACGCCCAGCCGCCGCGCCCGATCGCCCATTTCCTGCATTAAGGAGCTCATCGTCGTGCCTGCTCGTGTGCCGGGAAGTCCGCCGTCGCCGCCGGTTGCTGTGGGATCGGTTGCTCCGAAATAAGCAGGATGCCATGTTTGGCCAAATCCTCGGCCAGCGCCTCGGCGTCGCGCATCGCCTCCTCGGGCTTCACTTCGAACTCGGCGCAAATCCGGCGCTCGACAATTTCATCGAGGGGTGTAGCTCCATCCGCGGCTTGCCAGAGGACGGTTGCGGTCGGGTTCAACGTAAACAGCGTCGACCCCTGGGCCGACATCACCAGCATTTCTTCACCCAGCTTGCGAGCCGCGATTCGCGGACTGCGCGCGACATAGAGTTTCTTGCTCATTTTCTTAGTTCCTGCTCATGCCGATCGTCCAGTCGATCGTCTAGCCGATCATCTCCCAAACCCGCGCATCGGGCACAAAAGTCAGCCGGTAGACCGGCACGCGATGGACGAAGTCACACGCCGCCTGAAACGCCCAATGAATCATTTCCTGATCCTCGGCGAAGAAAAGCATGTTGGCCAGCAATTCGCGCCCCGCGTCCGATGCAGCCACCGCCTCAATTTTATTCTCCGGCCCTTGCGCCAGCAGATAAAGTGCCGCCAGCGGCGCCGACGTATTCTCACCCAGCTTGGCCAACTCCCCGGTGAAGGGCGTGCCGAACGCGAAGTAGTCCTCGCCCTGTTTACGAACGTAGGAGATTTCATCCGTGAGCAGAGTAGCGTCCGCCGGGGCAAGCCGTGAAATCGTGGTTTTCCCCGCTCCCGACACCCCGGCAAACAGAAAAGCTTTTCCGTTGCGGATGGCGCTGGCGGAGTGCAACAGAAATCCGCCCTGCCTGGCCAGCACCAGCGTATGCACGATGCGCAGGACGGCGTCGATCGAGTAAGGGTTCGCACTCTGGCGGATCCAGCCCTTGCCCGTGGCCGGCTCCCACTCGGCACGAAAATCGCCGCGCTGCATGAACCACCGTCCCGAATCGTATTTAACGCTTACATCCGCGTCCCGATTTGTGGACCCCGGTGGCGTCAGGTCCACGTCGAAATCGAATTCAGCATGCGCTTCCCCGCTGACGAACCCGGCGTAGCGGTTCTCCAGCATCTCGAGAAAATCCGAATCGGTAGTGTTGACCCGCACAGGCACGCCGCCGATGGCAATCACCACGTTGTAACGTTCGATTTGTGTGGCTAGCCCTGGCACGGAAGCGATTCCTTTGGAGTTTCAACCACGCCGTGGAGATAGACGAGAGCGCGCGCCGCAGTTTTGGAGCGCCGGACGATCTTTGCGATCATCCGGTTGACCACGGTCAACTCCGCGGGCACTGGGACGAGCTTTCCCGCTCTGATCACGTAATCGACTCGACCCAACAATTCGTCCTTGCTCACCGGCAGATCGGGCGCGGAGTTCGCGTCGCCTTGAGTGATCCAACGCGGACTCCCCGCGTCCTCTGCCACTGAGACCACCCGGTGAGCGCACAGCCTGCCATCTCGTGCCACCAACATGACGTCGCCGACACGCACTCGATCCGCACTGACGCGCTCGATCACCAGCGTGTCTCCGGGCCAAACCGAAGGCAGCATGCTCCAACCCGTGGCCTTAAAGCGCAGGCTGCCAAAGGAACGCAGAACCTCGCCGGCCAGCTCGCATTTCAGTGCATGAGCCTGGCCCACCGATGCATCCGCGCATAAACTCATGACGCCGACGAAGACCTCATGCAGGCGCCCTGCGTACCGTCGACCATCTTGCCGCAGGAAAGCGCCGTGGTTACGAACGCCTGCTCGTAGCGAAAGCCCGGCTTCTCGTAAGGCTTCTTCTCAATTGCCGTGGGACGCGGCTCGTTGCTGGATGTATTGTTTATCGCCATAAGATATATTCCCTCCTGCTCAGAGCGAAGAAGTATAGCTGAAAAACTTCAGGATAGCGGTGCCACCGAACTGCGGCCAGTGAGGATTGATCATACACCCGCGCACTCAGCGGAAAGTCCGAAAAACCGGTGGTTTCAGCCAGATTTCCACAAGATTTCCACCCCGAAATCCGCCGACGGATCAGGCCGGAAGCGGAGAAGTGGGAATCTGCTGCGCCCGGTTGCGCAGCTCCTCGAACAGGATTGTGCTCAAGTACCGCTCTCCGAACGACGGCAGAACCACCACGACCAGCTTCCCTGTATTCTCCTTGCGCCGGGCCACCTGAAGCGCAGCGACCACGGCGGCCCCGGAAGAAATCCCTACAAACAGACCTTCTTCCAGCGGAAGCCGCCGCGCCATGCGAATCGCGTCATCGTTGGTGACGGTAATCACCTCGTCGATATAATCCCGGCGCAGGATGCTGGGAACAAATCCGGCGCCGATCCCCTGAATTTTGTGCGGCGAAGGTTTTCCACCGGAGAGCACCGGACTATCCGCCGGCTCGACCGCAATGGCTTTGAACGATGGCTTCCTGGGTTTGATGTACTCCGAAACGCCTGTGATGGTCCCCCCGGTGCCCACGCCGGAAACCAGGAAGTCCACGCGCCCGTCGGTGTCATTCCAAATCTCGGGTCCTGTGGTCTCGAAATGAATCTTGGGATTCGCGGCGTTGTCGAACTGCTGCAGCATGTAACTGTTGGGAGTGTTCGCCAGCAACTCTTGCGCCTTGGCGATCGCGCCCTTCATCCCGTTCGGCCCTGGCGTTAGAACGATCTCCGCGCCGAAGGCCAGCAGCAGCACGCGCCGCTCCAGGCTCATGGTTTCCGGCATGGTCAGGATCAGCCTGTACCCTTTCACCGCAGCCACAAAAGCCAGGCCGATTCCGGTATTGCCGCTCGTAGGCTCGATCAGCACCGTTTTCCCGGGCTGAATCTTTCCCGCGCGCTCCGCTTCGTTGATCATGCTGACGCCGATGCGGTCCTTCACGCTGCCCACGGGATTCTGGCTCTCCAGCTTCGCGACCACCTCGGCTACGCAGCCTCCCGTGACTTTGTTCAGCCGCACCAGCGGCGTGTGGCCGATCAACTCAGTAACGTCGTTTGCAATTTTCATAGCCTGTCAACGCTCCCGGAAATGAGTCTCTCTTACTTCGTCATTGCGGCCTTCGCGGCATTGTCGGAGTCGAGTGGCAGAGGCATGGAAAGCGTTTCCTGAACTGATTTCGGAAGCTTGTCAGCATTGGCCACCAACAGGCTCAGCTGCCACATCTGAGTTTCGGACAACGCAGAATGGAAGCCCGGCATGCCGGTCAGGCGAATGCCATTCGCCACCTTCCAGTAACTTTCTCCCGGCTCGTCGTCCGTGACGCCTTTTCCTTCCATCAGCTTCGGAGGACGGGGATACATGCCCTTTGCGATCGATGTTTCTTTCTGCCCGGGCAAACCGTGGCACACCGCGCAATGTTGGCGGTACAGCGTGGCGGCAGCCGCGAGGTTGGCCTCGTCTGCTTGAAGCGGAACCGTTCTCGGCATCTCATGGTCGATCCACGCATGCAGCGCTTTGTGCGCCAGCATCTTTTCAAATGGCATTGCCGGAGCGGAGGTCGCCACTGGAGCCTGCCCCGTGGAGAAGTAGAAATAGACTCCCAGCATAAGGGCGGCAGTTCCTAAGATCATCCCCAACACCAGCGTGGTCAACGTTCGCATCCAATATTCTCCCTGACAGGGCTCGCCTTAAAGTGAGCCCAGCCGGCGCAATCCGAAAAACAAATGGCGGAAGCGAGTGGGGGTCGAACCTTTCCATCTATTGCAACTAAAGGACTTGCCTTTAGAATCAACCGTTCTTCCCGACACAAATCTTAACTTCCGCACCCCCATAGCACACAAGCTAGCACGGTTTTCGTCGTTCATTCGCCAAGGAACCCAAAACCGAACTCACCGTGTGTGCTAGGTCTCATTTCCTCTTCGTCTTCAATGCGCCCGAACATATTATTCCTCAATCATGGCCCGCTCCAACGTTGTCGGAAAATGCCCGCTTTGCCTCAAACGGCGAAGGCTCTGCAAGAGCCACTATCTAGGTCGTACTCTTCATAAACTGAGCCGTGAATCACGGGGTCATCCGGTCGTCATGACTCCGAAACTCATCAAGACGACACCGAAACAACTTTGGGCACATCTGCTCTGTGAGTCCTGCGAACGGCTGCTCAACGAAAAAGGCGAGAAGCCTGCCCAATCGTTGTTCAACGGCCAGACTTCGTTCCCGCTACTCGGACGCATGGGCGTGGCAATGCCAGTGAAGACCGAGCCGACGGTTGTCATGTATTCCGGGTCAGCGATGGGGATTGATACAGAGTCCTTGGCATACTACGTCCTGGGCATCCTGTGGAAAGGTTCCGTTCACAAGTGGACAACACTAAAGGGCAAAAGAGTTCAGTCAATCTCGGTGTGCATCAGGAACGGATTCGGCAATATCTGATCGGCGATGCTGGGTTCCCCGAGGGTGTTTACGTCATCGTGACGGCCTGCACGGACATAGGCTCACAGGGCATGGTGTTCGCACCGTCACTCATGGCTGAAACGATGTACCCGATGCACTCGTGCTTGGTGCGTGGAATCTGGGTTCACATTGCCTTGACGGATAAGCCATCGCCCGAACTCGACGGACTGTGCTGCATTCACTCTGGCCGGAGGGTGTTGCACAAGGCGGATTGCACCGAGCCATTCCTGCAATGTGGGAGACACATTCACCAAACGGCAGCGGTGTCACCCGAACTGAAACGCCCTAGCTAGACTTACTTTGTTGAAACTACTTTTCTTTCTTTGGAACCACCTCTGGAACTTCTGCTGGCGACAACTGCTTCTGGCCCGCAACGACCTTTTTCCTCGTTCGTTTCGCCAAAGCCTCTACGTTTATCTCCTGGGCAAGCGATTCGCCTTTCGAAAGATCATGAATGAGTGGTTTGCAGACAATCTCACGAATAGCGAACGAGGCAAGCAACTGGGCGGAGGGGGTCGCCTTCGCCAAAATCGAAGTGTCCGCACAGCAACCAATCACGTGCTCGCCCCAGGGAACAGCACCCCCGTCGCAGGCGGCCAGAATTCCCCAGACACAGAGTGCCATACCGCCTGAAAAAATCTCTAATGTCTTGCGAACGATGTTGCTCTGTCGAGAATTTGGAGCGGGAATATCGTCAATAGGGCTTGTGGCACGTAGAAGTGGAATCTGAAATTCTTTGAACAGCTTCATCCGTTCAGCTGGAACTTCCAGTGCTTCCGAAGGCACTGTACCGAATGGATAGGAAACTGCGACGATCTTAAGGTCACGGTATCGGGAATCTCTGAGAAATTCGTTACAAGCCAATTCCACTCCCTCGCCGTTGACAGTAAAAATCACTATGAAGCGGACTCCCGAGTGAACAGCCCGCATGAAAGATGCCTTTAGGCACTCTCGGAGGTGTTCTTTGCCTTCCGAAAGGAAATAGCTCGTATTGGATTGCAGTGGTTTCATTTGAACTTCAATCCGAAGGCATCAGCCAACGATTTCCCGTACCTCAAATCCAGTACACTCTGAATGAATTGGTCCATTTGAGCCTTCGTAAGGTCTGGTGCGTCCAACTGATCCTGAAAGACACGGGCTTCCTTCGCCTTGTCGTGTATGTGGTAGCCCCTGCCCGAATAGTTTATTCCATCTACCCGGACTACGACGGTCTTGCACTCGACGGTTTCAAGAATCCAATGGGGCTCGAATGGACCATAATGGTACGTGAAAAAGCCTCTGTTATAGTCCCCGCCCGAAAGTTTCCAATCCTCCTTGAGGCGGATGAAGTCTGTTGAGTGTTCAAAGGTCACCACCCAAATGCAGGTCCAACCCAATAATTCTCCATCGAGGGGATTATATTTTGGTGCAAGACGTGGAGTCCCCCAGACTAGACCAGGGGTGTCCTTGAACTGTTTCTTGAGGTTTCGAAGTGACGCTTTGAACTGGTCGTAGTCCACACGTCGGCTCAGACGGCTACTAGCATTGTCAGTTCTGATCCCTTAGGCGGCAATACACAGTTTGGCTTGTTTTCGTTGTTCAGAACTCCGAGGGTAGGTCTGGCTCCCCGAGCCAGAAGAGTACACAACTTCCTCAACGTGGGGGCGTTCTGCCAGTCTTGCGGCCAGCAAGCGGTCAACTTCACAAACGAAGTCATAGTAGCTCTTCCACTCGAAGATCACATCTGAACTAATATCTAGGTAGGCATCGGAATGCCCTGAAAACACCACAGCACTGGGCGTCTTGTAGGCTTGTTCAAATTTTGAAACACCCAGACGAGCCTCGTCATACGAAACTGGCTCTTCAATAAACTCCATTGTTTCCTCTTTTTCTGACTCTGACACAGGCTTAGAAATCGCTGGCTTGGCACTAGCCATTTTTTCAGAGCTCCTTGAACACGCAAAGATTACTTTAGGATCAGGACGACCGACCTTCTTCACCCTGCCGTTCTGCTCGCTTGAACTGCTCTTCGGGAGGAGCCGTTTGCTTTCTTTCCTTTGCACAATGTATTGATTCTCGAAGGGCCCGTGGGGATGCTTCCTAAAACGCATCTGAAACTACGTGCATTGTACTATTGTTGTCAACTGTCGTATATCGCACAACTTTCCTACACGCATCCAGACGATAACACCGGAGTGGTCCTGGGTGCGATGACGATGGTCACTGAGCCCGCACCTTCTCGAAGCCTGCCGGACACACCAAACTTTAGTCTCCGGCACCTCGTTCGTTTGCGGCTGAAATTTGATAGCGAACAAAACACGAAGATGCTAGACTCATGCCGTGGTGGACGAGGGTCGCAAACGTGTGATCGTGCATCATGGCTGCAATCTTGACGAGCCTGAGAAAGGTCGCTTATCCTGAGGTTCTACGGCGAACACCGCGAGTTCTCTCTTGAGTGCTTCTTGCGTTGCGGTTGCGAGGCGTGCGACTTCGTCCGTAATCGGAGTCTGGGTTGGTGCTGTTGGTTCTATCGTTTCCGTTGTTACATTCATTTTGCCCTACACACTTTCTGCCGATGGTCTGGCGTGGGTTATCCTGCCCGTCAGGTTGTGCGTGCCCGCCGTCTACTGCTTAAGTCTGGCGGGGCGATAGCACCTTATTTGTAAAATGTGTTTTCTGCCGTCCTGTCCTGATTGACGATGTCCATAATGCGCTCAGGGGTTGAACCCTTAGGAATCGTAGTGTTTCGGTTGAACTGCCAGTCACGGGACGCCACATAACCTTGTGAAATCTTTGTTGCTTCTTCAAGTGTCATCAAACTACGCATAATTACCTCTTTCTGCCCTGTGGGGCGTAAAACGCGTTACTGCGTCTGCTTTCTAATCACTGCTTCACTTTCTGCAATCGCAAGAACGAGTGCAGGAGTGAGTCCTTTAATCTGCTTGCTCAAAGCGAGAACTACCTGCCAAGCGTCTTTTCTTTGGCGTTTGAGTTCACGCCGTTTCTTCGTAGACGCTGCCCTAAGAGTCTTGTTGGCGTCCTTACCCTGGCGCTCAGTCTCTTTCGCCCGTTCGTAATCCGTATCTTTGCCGACATCGCGAAGCAGAGAAGTGCCCGCCGTGCAGTCTGTGACGGCAGAACGACGGCGAGAGAGGTAATCATTCTCTATTTCTGTCTTGAGTTTTTGCAGAGGTGCCGTCTTCGCACGAAGGCGACGGACACGGGAGAGCGTGCCGCATTTTTTGGAGCAGAACTTTTTCTTAGGCGGGAGTGGGGCGTTACAAAGCAAGCAGAGAGGTGAAGCGTTACGGGGTTCTGGCGTGGACGAGGTTGTGCCGTTGGTGGGAATGGGTAAAGCGCTATCTAAAGTTGTGAGGTGAACTGGTGCGGGATTACTGAGAGCACCTTCTGGAGAGGATAAAATCTTTTCGCATAACACAATTACCTGCTTTCACGAAGGGAGCGAACCTTCTCATTACGCTGTGGTGCTGGTCGTGCTGGAGTCTTGCTTGAGGGGTGGGCGCTAAGAAGCATCCACACCCCCCTACTATCAATACTACGCCTCGGACGGTCATCCTGTCAAGAAAAAAGCGACCTTGGAACTATAAAATTTTTTACGGCGAATGTCAAGGTATTTCGTACACACTAAAGTGATGTATCAAATAGAGTCGGAGTGCAGGCAGGTCGTCTTCTATGAGGTCAAGGGCACCGTCTTATCTGGGGGAGGGGTGGCTCCCATGTGCCGCACTCTATGCACTCTATTGATTATAAGTAACTTAACCCTCTGCACTCCTCGCGCACTCGTGTGCACTCTATTGACTACTTGGTTACTAGAGTGCGGGGAGAAGGGTAGGAGTGCGGAACGAGTGCGGGACACTTCTCCCTTTGTTATCAATGGAGTGCATAGAGTGCGGGGTATGGGGACTCCCTACCAAATCGGGCATGCGGTATTTAATACATAACCCCCCAAATCCTACCCTACGCCCGCGGCGACTCCTGCCCGTATGGGACCCTAGCTGGACGCAGCGCGGGGAAACGGGCAATATGGGACCCTAAAAGGGGACCCGTGAAAATGGGACCCAGAACAGGAAAGGCTTCACGCTGCCGCACGCCCCGTATGGGACCCGAACACGCAGGGACGCCGTGTGCCGCACGCAGGACGACCCCGCCGCCGCTCCATTACCAAAGTAACCCCGTGTGGGTAACCGCGGCATGGCACTTCGAAGTAATTCTTAGAGACTCCTTATTCGGGGGACCCTTGACCTGTTTCGTGTTCCGTTCGCCCCGCTCTCAATGCCGCGGGGACGGGGTCTGGGGCTTGCTCAGGCGGGCAAACTCCCCCGTGCTGCTGGCAGGGTGCCAAAATGTAGACCCCCCTCTCCCCAGGGCGTCCAGTGCGGTTTTGCTATGCGCGAAGCGGGGTTTTAGGTGCTGAAAATGGCGGGTTTTGAGGGGGTTCTAGTGTATGAAATACCCGTGCCGCGTGCCGGACGTGGGTTCATAGCGAACCCACATTGACATTGATAACAAACGAGTTAGTTGATGTTGTGCTAAATGAACCTAGCACATAGCGGGGTAATGTTTACTCATTGATAATATTTCTCTTTGTACAGAAATTTGTGAAATCTCGTTCGAAGTAGTGCGGGCGTAGGCGGCACGGCTACTTGCACGCGGCGTGCGGCGTCCTGCTATGCCTCACGGGGCTTAAGCGACTCTACCTTGATTAGGTATTTCGTACATTCCAATCAACGGTTCGCAGAGCGTGCCGGACTGTTGAAAAAGACTAGCATCGAAGAGCACGGGCAGGAGACAATGAGATGAATCGATGAGCAAAGAGGAGGCAGATGGCTACGAAGAAGAAAAGCGTTCCTCGCCGTCGCAAGGGCAAGAAGCGAAATATGAGCCGTCGTGGGGGCGGAACAAGGGGTACGGGCGGAAGGCATTGAGCCCCTGCTAGTCATTCACTCGATTCCAACTGATGACGAGGCGGAGCCCGTCTTTGTCCTGTAGGCGGATGACAACCCTCTCGAAATGGCAATTCTTGTCACCAAGCGGAGCCTTCATAAATTCGCAATCGTGAGGCTTGGGCTGGACGGAGACTCGCTCAACAGGGATGTTATTCTGCATGGCATACCACTGTTGCGGCGAATACTCATAAAGAATCCCAAGAGAACCAGCCCCCATTAGGAATATAAACGCCGCTGCCCACGTTGCCAGAGATAAAAGACTCCGTGCGTCGCCCATATCCCCCGCTCCTCCCTTCCGAGTTCATTATCCCCCTCTGCGTCAGATTCTGCTGGTCTTGCCCGAAGGCTCGGGGTCATCCTTCGTCAATCCAGTTAATCCGAGCAATCTCAGCCCATAGATGCTCGGGAGCGAATGCCGCTAGAACACGGGCACGGTCGGCAATACTCTCAAAGACCTCACGGTTCTTGCAGTTGTTCTGCTTTGCAGCCTTGGCGAGATTGAGGATTGCCCGAATTTCCCATTTCGGAGACTGCCGTCGTCGTGCGGCTCGTTCAGGGACTTCAACCGTGACCGAACGCCCGCTCTTACCCGTCAAATACCGTTCGACAACGGATTTCGGGATTCGTAAAACACGATAGCGCCGACGACCAAGCCTGCTTGATTTCTTCTCGCTCTGAGAGCCCAGGTCAATCACGCCGTCCATTTTTGCAAAACGACGGATAACCGCATCCTCGCCACTCTGAAGAATGGCGGCGACATCACGGACAGTCAGTAAAGTATCGCTCATTTCGCTCCCGCACCCCATGAACGAACAGGGAGTTTCGCTAACCGCTCCTCACTTCGTTTGCTTTCCAAACTCTTGTAGTGCCGCTCAACGATAGCAACGGTGTCACCCAGGGCGTCTGCAACATCAGTCAACGTCCAACCTTGACCAAGCCAGAAATCGACCGCAGTGTCTCGGAAACGATGACTCAAATTGCCCTTAATCCACAGCCCCGCGGCTTTCATCAGCGTCCGTAAATCTTCCTGCCACAGCCCCGTTGCGGATTCTGGCAGGCTCGTGCCGTTCCAAAAGACGAACCTGGGATTGCCGTTTGTAACCGCGAGGAGTTCCTTGTATAGCCCTGCGTCAAGTTTCTGTCTGACAGGCTTATCCGTCTTCTGCCGCTTGATGCGAAGCCAGCCGTCCCGAATATGCTCCCGTTCAAGTTGGATAGAATCCCGAATTGCTAACCCCGTTGCGACCTGCAAATGAATGAGCGCAACGACACGGGCTGTTTTCTCAGTCTCAGGAAATGTCTTCGGGACGTGTGCGAGAAGCTTTGTCAACTCCTCTTCTGTAAACGGTTGCGGTTCAAGTCGTGCATTGTCCGCCTTCGATAGTTTGATGGGCTTGAGGACATCGAGAATCCCTTTCAGATTGTCTTTACAGCATGACCGCAGGAAGCCCCGAAGATTCTGCTGTGCTTTCTGGCGGGTGACGCCTGATTTCCAATTCCATGTACTACGGTACTCGATGACATCGGTCGGAGTAATCTCGGACGGGAAGAATCTTGAACGCTCAGCCATGAAAGACTCGAAGAGGTTGAGTTGATAACGGAGTTTTCTGATAGTCGCATTGCTCAACCGTTCGCCTTCTTTGGCGAGGAGGAAGGTTTCAATCGACTGCTTAATCGTCTTCTGGGTCTCAGTGACAGGGAGCGGTGTTTGGTCGCCTGCGTCTAGCCGCTTCTGTGCCTCTTCCCGCTTCTCTTCAGCTTGTGCCCAACTCCGAACCCCAGCCGCAAACCGATGCTGCCTGCCCTTGTGAGAGCGACCGCAGAGGCACACATCGCCAGAGTATCGGAGCCATTTCGGACAGTCGCAGCCGCGGAAGAATGGCTTGCCGTCGTGCTGGCATTCGCCGCTGTGTCTGACGTAAACCGTGACAACCGCTTTCCTTAGCATGCTTTAGTCTAGCACGGAAGCTAGCACAGAAGCACGTAAAATCAGCGATTATGGGCATAAAGTGTGGCGGAAGCGAGTGGGGGTCGAACCCACCGGCGACGGGGTGACCCGCCGCCCGCCGGTTTTGAAGACCGGGACGATCACCGGACCGCATGCGCTTCCAGACGAGCCGCTCTGCAATTGCCCGAACAACAAGGAGCGTACCACCGCGCGAGGATTCGCGTTCGTGCATCGCGTTCGTGCAACCACGGCTGATTTTACTGAGCCGCCAACGGCTGTCTGCCCCCGCTACTTCGGCTGGGGCACGATGCGCAGATAGGGTTTGGGCGATTTCCATCCCCCCGGATACTTTTGTTGCGCTTCGTCGTTCGACACTGAGGGCAGGATGATCACTTCGTCGCCCTGCTTCCAGTTCACAGGTGTAGCAACTTTGTGCTTGGCCGTGAGCTGCATCGAATCGAGGACGCGCAACACTTCATCGAAGTTGCGGCCCGTGCTCATCGGGTAGCTCAGCTGTAGCTTGATCTTCTTGTCGGGACCGACGACGAATACTGTGCGCACGGTGGCATTGTCCGCCGCCGTACGGCCCTCGGAAGTAGTCCCGCTCTCGGCGGGAAGCATCCCGTAGAGCTTGGCGATCTTGAGTTCCGGATCGCCGATCATCGGATAATTCACCTTGTGCCCTTGCGTCTCTTCGATGTCGGCGGCCCACTTGCCGTGGCTGCTCACCGGATCGACGCTCAGGCCGATGATCTTGGTGTTGCGCTTGGCGAACTCCGGCTGCAGGGCCGCCATGTAGCCAAGTTCCGTGGTACATACCGGAGTAAAGTCTTTGGGGTGGGAGAATAAAATCGCCCAGCCGTCGCCAACCCATTCGTGAAAGTTGATCGGCCCCTGGGTGGTCTCGGCTGTGAAGTCGGGGGCAGTGTCGTTGATGCGGGGGATTCTTGGGGTTTCGGTTATGGTTGCTGTACTCATAGTTTCCTCCTCGTGCCTGAAAGTCTATCAGATTACTAGAGTTTAATGCTTTCGCTGGCCACAGTGTTTCCAGACTGAAAGGGTTTCCGATAAAAACGAAAACCCACCCGTTTCGCCGGGTGGGTTGGAAGAAATCTCGTTTGCTCCCTACCCACACGGCGGCGAACAAGTACAACAACACAGGCCGCCGGCGTTGCAGGGACGGAACATACCACAAGAATAGAAGCCGCCCTTCACCCTGTCAATTGCAACACCGCCAGCAGAGCCGCTGTTCGCCGAGTTTTCCTGCATCGCGAAAGCAGCCGCGAGCATCTGTAAATTTTCACTGCCGCGCAATAAATCTTCGTCTGGGAAACAATTCATGAGCGGGCCTCCGCGACGTCTGGCGATGGTGCAATGGGACGTTTTTTCTGCGCGCCCGCTCGAAGGCAATTCCCTGGCCGTATTTCTCGACGGCCGCGGATTGACCGACGCCGAGATGCAGGCGCTCGCCAAGGAAATGAATCTCTCCGAGACCACCTTCGTCCTGCCTCGCGATTCTGCCATCGAGCGCGAGCGCGGCATTCGCGTGCGCATCTTTACGGTCCAGGAAGAGCTGCCGTTCGCCGGCCATCCCACGCTGGGAACGGCATTCGCCCTGCGCGGCCGGGGTCACGAAGAGAGGACCAGCGCGGCGCAGGTCGTGCTTGAATTGAACGTTGGCAAAGTGCCGGTGAGTTTCGAAGATTCTCCGGAGGGACCCGCGTTCGGGGAGATGACTCAGGTCAATCCTACCTTTGGAATACAGCACGAACGCGAAGCAATCGCGCGGGCCACGGGACTACGCTCCGAAGACTTCGATGATTCTCTTCCCATTGAAACGGTTTCGACGGGACTTCCCTACACCGTGACTCCTCTGAAGTCGCTCGCGGTAATGCGGAATCTTCAGATCGACTTGGAGCGCGGCAGCGAGTACCTGGCGCGGACCGATGGCAGGTTTTTTTATTTTGTCGCTCGCGAGACAGTCGATCGCGAGGCCCGCCTCCACGCTCGCATGCTCTTCTACAACGGCGAGGACCCGGCGACAGGCTCAGCTGCGGGCTGCGCCGCGGCGTGGATGGTGGCGCACGGCGTGGCCAAGCCCGACGAACGAGTGCTCATTGAACAAGGCATCGAGATGAAACGGCCCAGCCGGATTTTTGTGCGGGCCTCGCGCAGCGATAACCGGGTAGTTAACGTGCGCGTTGGAGGCAATGCGGTTGAAATTTTGCGCGGCGAAGTTTTCCTCTAGTCAACGACCCGCAAGCCGCGCAAAATCGCGTCTTTCGCAAGGTCGCAAAAAGTCAATGGCCAGAATTTGCCATTTGCTTCGATGGCACTTTACAGTGAGCGTCCCTTGCCGTTAGCATCGCTTCGCTCCCAATATTCTTCGCGAACAGAGAAAACTTCCGTCTGACTTCCGGTCACTTCCGGCGTCAGGCGGATATGGACGGTGAATGAAACCCAAGCGCACGATTCTTTGTGTTGACGATAACGAGCAGTCCCTTTCCTATAGAAAAATCATGCTCGAGACCCGCGGCTACCGCGTCGCCAGCTACTCCCGCGGTGAAGAAGCTCTGGAGCGCTTCAAGCAGGGCGGCGTCGACCTCGTGGTCACCGACATGGCCATGCCCGGGCTCGACGGTCCGCAGCTGATCGCTGCCATCAAGAGCCTGTCGCCTCACACTCCGGCCATTCTCATTTCGAGCAAGGTCCGCGTCTACGATCATGAATCGCAAGCCGACGTCTTCCTGGCCCGTGGGATGTATGCCCCAGCCGATCTGCTGGAACGAATCCGTCTGCTCCTGGTCCGCAAGCGCGGCCCCAAGCGAATGCAAGAGCGGTCGCCGCAATTCGCCCATCGCCAGGGAGCAGCCTGAAAAGCATTTCACCGCGGAGCACGCCGAGCACGCGGAGAAAATCTGTGGCTTTCTTTTTCCCTTTTGTTTTCTCGGCGTCCTCTGCGTGCTCGGCGGTTGATCGCCCTTTCCATCGTGTAAGATCGACTCAGGCATGGGCGCATTCATCGAAGCCATTGACTTGCACAAAACTTATCGCGTCGGCAAGATCGACGTCCCCGCCCTCCGCGGCATCTCCTTCAACGTGCAAAAAGGAGAGTTCGTCACCGTGGTCGGACCCTCTGGCAGCGGCAAGTCCACCCTGTTCTACCTTCTCGGCGGTCTCACCCGCTCCGATTCCGGCAAGGTGATCCTCGACGGCGACGATTTCGCAGCGCTCTCCGATGCCGAGCGCACCCGCATGCGCAAGCGCAAAATCGGATTCGTATTTCAGAAGTTCAACCTCCTCCCCACGCTCGACGCGCGTTCCAACATCGCCATCGCGCAGGAGATCGCCGGCAACGGCGCCCGCGACCCCGCCTTCTTCCTCCGCATCTGCGATTTATTGGGACTGAGCAAGCGCCTGAACCACCGTCCTTCAGAGCTTTCCGGTGGCGAGCAACAGCGTGTCGCCTTGGCCCGCGCCCTTATCAACAAACCAGCAGTCGTTTTGGCCGACGAACCCACCGGCAATCTTGACACCGAGAACTCGAACATCGTTCTGCGTATGTTGCGGCAATCCAACCAGGAACTCGGTCAGACTGTGCTGATGATCACCCATAATCCCGAAGCCGCCAAGTACGGAGACCGCATCATTCACATGCGCGACGGCCACGTCGTCAAGCCGGAAGAAGATCCGCAATGGGCGGTGCACTAAAGCCGCGCACCCAGCGAGTCCTCCGGTCTCCGTTGCCGCAGCCGGACGCCTCATTTATAATCACCTTCGCAGGGCGGGAGTAGCTCAGTGGTAGAGCGCAACCTTGCCAAGGTTGAAGTCGCGAGTTCGACCCTCGTCTCCCGCTCCATTTTCTCTTAGGCCTGTTTAAGGAAGTTCCATGAAACCTCGGCCTGCTTTTCTTCTGGCAGTTCTCCTCGGAATCTCATTTGCTCTGGCTTGCGGCGCAGGCAGCCATCATTCCCTTCAATCCGTCAGCGTAAGTCCGTTAGCCGCGGCCAGTTCACAGGCTCAGTTCACCGCCACCGGCACTTACGACACAATACCCACCAGCGCCGACATCACCGGCACCACGACCTGGTGTATCGGCTCAACCAGCGGCCTTTGCGCCAGCGACGTAGCCATGTTTGCAGAGGTAACCGCCGGATTGGCCCAGTGCTCGCCCGGCTTCTCCGGAACCGTTACCGTCCTCGCAGGACAGGCCGGACCTCCTCCGGGTCTGAATCAGGGGTCTCAGTTAAACCCTTTCGGCGCCGCCCAGCTTACCTGTCCGTGAATTCTCTCTCCTCGCCCCGGGTAGACTTTTTCCGCTAGTAACGCTACTTTATTCAGCAGGGGCGCGGTACCCAAGTGGTAAGGGAGAGGTCTGCAAAACCTTTATGCGTCGGTTCGATTCCGACCCGCGCCTCCATTCCTCCCAACATTCACCCATGACAAAACGCTCCCTCGCTCACCTCCGTCACCAGACGATTTGGCGTGCGGCGGTGATTTCCCTGTTCGCCTTATCATTCATACTTCCGTCGATTTCCCGGGCGCAAGCGAGCCCTGCTCTTTCAGTCGACGTCTCCAATTACGTCCACAGCGAGATGCAACGCCAGCATATTCCGGGCGTGGCTCTTCTGGTTTCGCGCGGCGGCAAGATCGTGCAGGCCGAGGGATTCGGCCTCGCCAACGTTGAGCTGCAAGTCCCGGTCAAACCAGAAACCGTCTTCCAGTCGGGCTCCGTCGGCAAGCAGTTCACCGCGACCGCGGTGATGATGCTGGTCGAAGAGGGCAAGGTAGGCCTCAACGATCCGCTCACAAAATATTTCCCAAGCGCCCCCGCTAACTGGAAAGAAGTGACCGTGCGCGAACTGTTAAGCCACACAGCCGGCTTCGGAGACTATCCCGACACCTTCAATTTTCGCAAGGACTGGACGGAACCCGAACTGCTAAAGCTGGTAGAGGGCATTCCGCTGGCCTATCCTCCGGGCACGAAGTGGGAATACAGCAATCTGGGCTACCTGACGCTCGGCATCCTGATCCACCGCGTGACCGGAGAATTCTACGGCGACTTTCTGCAGCAAAGAATCTTCCACCCGCTCGACATGCAGACCACGCGCATCATTAGCGAGGCTGACATCATTCCGAATCGTGCCGCCGGCTATCGACTCGTCAAGGGCGAACTCAAGAACCAGGAATGGGTGGCGCCCATGGTCAACACAACAGCCGACGGCAGCCTCTACTTCTCCATTCTGGATCTCGCCAAGTGGGATGCCGCGCTCTACACCGAAAAGTTACTGAAACGGTCAAGCCTCGACCAGATGTGGACTCCCGCCAAGTTGAAGAACGGCCGACCCAACAAGGCCGGCTACGGCTTCGGATGGGAGATCGAGGACCGCCACGGACACCACGTCGTCAGCCACACCGGCTCCTGGCAAGGATTCAAATCCGCAATCGCGCGCTATGTAAACGATCAGTTGACGGTAGTCGTTCTGGCAAATTTAGCCGAAGCCAAGCCGGGAGCAATCGCCGAACACGTCGCCGATATATATCTGACCGACACGCAGACCAAGCCGGGCAAGAACTGATACTCCTAACAAACGCTCTATCATCCTGAGGCCCGCGTTCTTCGCGGGCCGAAGGACCTATGTAGTTGCTGGCGGCGCCACCGACGCCGGCAGTCTCCAGGGGTCCTCGCCGGATGCCTCGGTTTTCTCGCACACTTCGCCCCAAGCGCGCAAGCAGAAAACTCGAAGTTCTGGTTCCGGAGTTCCCTCGTTGAAGCATCCACGTTCAGGAACTCACGTCAACGCGGTTCAACCAGCATCCGCATTCCATATTTCGGACGGAGCGTGATCAGCGGCTGCGGCTCAACCCGGTGCCCCGGAACCAATCGCAGCTTCCATTTCTGCGCCAGCGTGGCCAGAATGAGCACTCCTTCCATCCAGGCAAATGATTCCCCAATGCACTGCCGCACGCCCGCACCAAACGGAAAGTAAGTAAACTTCGCTCGCCGGGCTTTACCTTCCGCCGAGAAACGATCGGGATCGAAGCGAAGTGGATCGGGAAAGTAGCGGGCGTCGCGGTGCGTGACGAACTGGCTGATCAGCACTGTGGTTCGCGCGGGTAAACAAAAATCTCCCAGAGCAAAATCGTTGCGCGCATACCGTCCCATCGCCCAGGCCGGCGGATACAGCCGCAGCGATTCCGCCATCACGTTCTCCGTGTAGCACAGTCGGGGAACGTCCTCGACCGCCGGCAGCCGGCCCTGTGGCACATTCGCCACTTCCTGATGAAATCTCAGTTCGCAGTCCGGATTCTGCGAGAGCAAATACCAAGTCCACGACAACGCGTTGGCGACCGTCTCGTATCCCGCCAAAAAAATCGTGATGACTTGATCCCGTAACGACTCGCGAGACTCTGGGTCGTTCGCCGGTGAAGCCGCCAGCATGAGATCCAGCAGGCTGCCACGATCGAGGCCAGTCTTGCGGTGCGCGTCGATCATGCGGTAGACGACGGCGTCAATCCGGTTCCGCGCCCGCACGAACGCAGCCAGACCGGGCGGCTGCAAATGCACCAGCCATTCCGCAGCCGGCAGCATCACCAGGAAATTGTAGAGACCCATGATGCGGTTGATCGCGGCCGCCAGCTCGAAAACCTCCTGCCGCAAATCCGTTGCGAACAGGGTGCGCGCCACCACATTGAGCGTGAGGTGCATCATGTCGGCGGCAATGTCGCGCTGCTCGCCTACGCGCCACGAATCGCGCGTGCGGCAAGCCTCTTCCACCATGACCCTTCCATATTCAACAATGCGTTGCCGGTGGAAGGCGGGCTGCGCCGTCTGCCGCTGCGCCCGGTGTTCCGCCCCTTCGGCGGTGATCATGCCTTCGCCCAGCAGCATCTTCGTACGCTGCACCGTGCGTTCCTTGATGAAGTTATCGTTCTGTACCACCAGCACTTCGCGAATGTAGTCAGGATGGTTCAGAAAAACAATGTGGTGATGGCCAATCTTGTAGTGCGCGATGTCGCCGTAAGTATCGGCAAGGTGCTGGAACAAAACGATGGGGTTGACCGGACGAAACTTGCGCAGCGCGAACCAGATCAGATTGCGCTGAAAGCCAGGCGGAGAGCGGTAATCCCGCGGTCCCCGGGAAGGCTCTTGTGCTTCAGGTTGCCGTACTGCCGTCGCCATTCGTGTAGTTTACGCTCAGAAAAATGCTTGTCATCCTGAGGCCCGCGCCCTTTGCGGGCCGAAGGACCTCTGTACTCGCTGGCAGCGCCACAAATGCCGGGGCTTCCATCCACTCCGCAGGGGCGGGGATTTTGAATTCCTCGGCAGCTAGCAATGACCAAGCGCAGCTTCCCTCGCAAGTCTATGTAATTAGCACTCACGACCACCACGTGCCAGCCTCGAGACCCGATTTTCGCCGCTTTCTCTTCGCCCTGTGTTTTTCGTGCCGATATGTCGGCGCCCCAGCAAATCCAACCGCCTCATCGACTTGCCGCCAATCAACTATAGCTTTAAGGTGGTTTTCCGAGATTTCAGAATTTTCCACAGTGTTCCGGTAGAAACGCTCTTATGTTCCAGTCGGAACATTCAGCGCAAGTTAGTGGCGGAATTTCTGGCCTACTGCTTCTGCAGTTGGTCAAGCGCAGCCAGCACATCTCCGCTGTGCCGCACCGGATCAACGCTGGTATATACCCTGGCAACCTTCCCGCTGGGATCGATGAGGAAAGTATGACGCGCCGCAAACTTTACCACCCCAAGATTCGTAAGCGACCCGTAGGCGCCGCTCACCTTACCGTCGCCGTCCGCCAGCAGCTTGAAGTTCAGTCCTTCTTTGGCGCAGAACTTTTTATGCGAGTCCACGCTGTCCACACTCACGCCCAGAACCACCGCGTGCCGTACAGCATATTTGGCCTCATCCGCTTGAAAGTTGTGCGCCTCCCGCGTGCACCCGGGAGTCTGATCCTTGGGATAAAAATAAAGCACGACCCAACTCCCGCGATAATCTTTTAAGCTGACAGAAGCGCTGTCCTGCGAGGGCAAGGTGAAGTCGGGAGCGAGGCTCCCCAAGGCAGGGGCAGCGCCGCGCGAGCGCGAGAACATGCGTGGAACCAGAAATATCAGCACCGCAACGACAACCAGAAGCAGCGTAACTCGCAACATTCTTCGCCTCCCGACCGGTCACCCGCGCCGACTTTAGCATTGTAGAACGTCGGGCCATCGACCCTCGTTCAGGAGACGCCCAGCAAAATTCTGCATAATTGAATATCATGGATGATTCGGCCTTAAAAGGTTCGGCCTTATCCGACGGAGAGATCAGACGTGGCTCAGACGGAAACTGACGGTCAAGAGGTATTGGAAACGCGGGAGTGGGTCGACTCGCTCGACTATGTGCTGTCCAAGGGCGGCCCGACTCGCGCGGGGAGACTTCTGCAACAATTAGCCCTGCACGCCCGCCGCGCCGCGGGAGTGAACCTTCCTTTCACTGCGACCACCCCTTACCAGAACACGATCGCAACTCTGCAGCAGGCGCCGTTCCCCGGCAGCCAGGAGATGGAACGCCGCATCAAGAGCCTGGTGCGCTGGAACGCGCTGGCCATGGTGGTGCGTGCCAACAAGATTCAGGAAGGCATCGGCGGCCACATCTCAACCTTTGCCTCCGCAGCCACATTGTATGAAGTGGCTTTCAATCATTTCTTTCAGGCGCAAACTGAAAGCGGCGACCGCGACATTGTCTACTTCCAGGGCCACGCCGCACCCGGAATTTATGCTCGTGCCTATCTCGAAGGCCGCATCCCAAAAGAAAAGCTGGAGAACTTCCGCCGCGAACTCAAGCCGGGCGGCGGGCTCAGCTCCTATCCTCACCCGTGGCTGATGCCGAACTTCTGGGAGTTTCCCACGGTCTCGATGGGACTGGGGCCGATCCAGGCGATCTATCACGCGCGCTTCATTCGCTATCTGGAGAATCGCGGACTCAAGCAGTCGACCGGCGGCAAAGTGTGGGCGTTCATGGGCGATGGCGAAATGGACGAGCCCGAGTCTCTGGGGTCGATCACTCTGGCTTCGCGCGAGAATCTGGACAACCTGATCTTCGTGGTGAACTGCAATCTGCAGCGCCTCGATGGCCCGGTGCGCGGCAATGGAAAGATTATTCAGGAACTCGAAGCCATCTTCCGCGGCGCGGGATGGAATGTGATCAAGGTGATCTGGGGCTCGGACTGGGACAGCCTGATTCGCAACGACCGCGACGGCCTACTGGTGAGGCGTCTCGGAGAAGTCAGCGACGGGCAGTATCAGAAATATTTCGTAGAGAGCGGAGCGTACTTCCGCCAGAATCTTTTCGGCACTGACCCACGCCTGCTGAAAATGGTCGAGCATCTTTCCGATGAGCAACTGGCGCGTATGCGCCTCGGCGGACACGATCCTATCAAGGTGCATGCGGCATACCGTGCCGCGGTCGATCACACCGGATCGCCGACAATCATTCTGGCCAAGACCATCAAGGGTTACGGCCTGGGCGAAGCGGGTGAAGGCAAGAACATCACGCACCAGCAGAAAAAGCTGAATGAAGATGAGCTGGAACTTTTCCGCTCACGTTTCGGAATTCCGATTCCCGACGACGAATTGCACAACGCGCCGTTCTACCGGCCCACCGACGACAGCGCGGAGATCAAATACATGCAGGCGCGGCGGCAACAGCTCGGCGGATACATGCCGCAACGCAAAGTGCGCGCCACGCCGCTGAAGCCGGTGCCGGAATCGTACTTTGAAGAGTTCTACAAAGGCACGGAGGGACGCGACGCTTCGACCACCATGGTTTTCGTGCGGCTGCTGGCGAAACTGTTGCGTGATCCGGAACTGGGCAAGCTGATCGTCCCCATCATTCCCGACGAGGCCCGCACCTTCGGTATGGAAGCTCTCTTCCGGCAGGTCGGAATCTATTCGAGCGTTGGACAGCTTTACGAGCCGGTCGACATGGACACGCTTCTTTACTACAAGGAAGCGAAGAACGGGCAGATTCTGGAGGAAGGAATTACCGAAGCTGGGTCGGTGTGCTCGTTCATCGCGGCGGGCACGGCGTATGCGAACCATGGCATCAATACCATTCCGTTCTTTATTTATTACTCGATGTTCGGCTTCCAGCGCATCGGGGATTTGATCTGGGCCGCAGCGGACATGCGTTGCCGCGGATTTCTCATCGGCGGCACGGCGGGGCGAACCACGCTGGCCGGCGAAGGCCTGCAGCATCAGGACGGGCACAGCCACGTGCTCGCGCTGCCGGTTCCCAACTTGCTGGCTTACGATCCGGCGTTCGCTTATGAAATTGCCATCATCATTCAGGATGGCATCAAGCGCATGTACGTGGACCAGGAATCGATTTTCTATTACCTCACGGTGACCAACGAGCCGCTTCCCATGCCGGAGATGCCAAAGGGTGAGCACGTGCGCGAGGGCATTCTGCGCGGGCTCTATCGATTCAATACATCGGACGCGACGGAGGCGAAGCTGCGGGTGCAACTGCTGGGCAGCGGGACCATCATGTATGAGGTGCTGAAGGCGCAGACCATCCTGAAAGAAAAGTATGGCGTGGCGGCGGATGTGTGGAGCGTAACCAGCTACAAAGAACTTTATCGCAACGCTAACGACTGCGAGCGCTGGAACATGCTGCACCCTGGCGAAGCGCCGAGGGTTCCCTATGTGACGCAGACGCTGAAAGACGCGCCCGGACCGTTCATTGCGGCATCGGATTACATGAAGGTGCTGCCGGAATCGCTGGCGAAGTGGGTGCCGGGACAGCTGGTCTCGCTGGGGACAGACGGGTTTGGCCGCAGCGAGAACCGGGTGGCGTTGCGCGACTTCTTTGAAGTGGACGCCAAGCACATTGTGCTGGCGACGCTGGGCGCGCTGGCGCGGGAAAAGAAGATCGGCCTCGATGCGGTGAAGCAGGCAGTGCATGACCTCGGGATCGATGCGGAAAAGCTGAACCCGGCTACGAGCTAAACGCGAAACCAATCAATAGCTATGAGTAATAAGGAAACGAATCGGTGATTCAAGAATCCGTGATCGAATTCAAACTTCCCGCACTCGGTGAAAACATTGAACAGGGCGATTTGGTGCGCCTGATGATCGCGCCCGGCGTAACCGTCAGCGAGGGCCAGACGGTGATGGAACTCGAAACCGATAAGGCGGTCGTGGAAGTGCCTTCGTCCGTGAGCGGGAAAGTGAAGGAGATTCTGGTTAAGGAAGGCGAGAAGATCAAGGTTGGCCAGGTGATCTTCACGGTCGACAATCATGCTGGCGCCGCGGTGGCCGCGGCCGCGCCTCAGGGTTCTTCACCTCAGAGTTCTTCGCCTCGTGGTTCTGACCCTGAAAGTTCTGTCGTGCCGCCGCCGCAACGTGTGTCGGGCGAACCTACAGCGGCGGATAAGCTGCCGACGGCTCCCACGCCGCCGCCGCAATCTCAGGCTGCGCCACCGCGAAACCGATCGACGGATGCTCCGGCGCCCCGGGAATTCCGGTTGCAGGAACTGGGAGAAAATATTTCGGAGGGCGATCTGGTGCGCCTGATGATCGCCCCGGGTGCCAAAGTTTCGGAAGGCCAGCCGGTGATGGAACTCGAAACTGACAAGGCGGTGGTGGAGGTTCCCTCTTCGGTCAGCGGCGTGGTGAAGGACGTGAAGGTCAAAGAAGGCGAGAAAATTAAAGTTGGGCAGGTGATTTTCACGCTGCAAGGTGGCGCGGCGCCGCAAGCCGAAACGGTGCGCCCGGCAAGCCGTCCCGTGGAACATGTTTCGGGCCAGCATGGCGCGCGCCTGGCCTTCCAGGCTGCAATTCGAGCGGAGGGCAAAACCGAGGAACAGGCGTTGCCTCCCGACCAGCCGCAGCCGCGGCCTTCAGCGTTCTCGATGCCTGCGCAATTGGGGAAGGTTGCGGGAACCGAGCACGGCGAACCAGTTCCGGCAGCTCCGTCGACGCGGCGTCTCGCTCGCGAAATCGGAGTTGATATTTACGCGGTCAAGGGCACGGGCCCGGGCGGGCGCATTAGTGAAGACGATGTGAAGGCCCACGCTAAAGCTCTGGTCGCCGGCGCGGCTACAGTGGCGCAGGCTCCCCCCCGCGCCGGACACTTCATTGAACCGAAGCTGCCGGATTTCGCCAAGTGGGGCAAGATCGAACGGGTTTCCATGCGCGGAGTTCGCCGCAAGACCGCGGAACATCTGGCGGAATCCTGGAACACGATTCCGCACGTTACCCAGCACGACCGCGCCGACATCACAGAGCTCGAACACTTGCGCGCGCGTTTTGCGCCTAAGGCTGAACAAGCCGGCGGCAAGATGACTGTGACGGCGATTGCCTTGAAAGTCTGCGCCGCCGCGCTGAAAGTGTTTCCGCAATTCAATGCCAGCATCGATATGGAGAAAGAGGAAATCGTTTACAAGCAGTACATCAACATCGGGGTTGCGGCGGATACGGATCGCGGGTTGCTGGTTCCGGTGATCCGCGATGTGGACAAGAAGAATATTGTGGAGCTGGCGGTCGAGTTGTCGCAACTGTCGCAGAAGGCGCGGGAAAAGAAAATTACGCTCGCCGACATGGAGGGCGGCACTTTCACCATTACGAACCTCGGCGGCATCGGCGGGACGGCGTTTACTCCGATCGTGAATCATCCCGAGGTGGCGATTCTTGGGCTTTCGCGTTCGCGCATGGAGCCGGAATGGATTGGCGGGAAGTTTGAGCCGCGGCTGATCCTGCCGCTCTCGCTCTCTTACGATCATCGCCTGATTGACGGCGCGGATGCTGCGCGTTTTCTGCGCTGGGTCGCGGAGGCGTTCGAGCAGCCATTCCTGTTATCGGTTCAGGGATAAAACAATCAATCTTCCACATGCAGAAGCTGCCACACGTCGAAACATTGCGAAATAAGAAGCTTCAGGAAGATGTCGCATACGTAAAAGAAAAAACTCACGAAATCGAAAATCGCATCGTGGCTGCGACTGAAGACCTTTTTCAATCAGCAAAGGAACGAGAGCTGTTGCACATTTCGATTCGCGTGAGTTGCGATTTCCACAAGTTTCTGCTGGATTTTGGCGACGCTCCCCCCACAGATGAGGCCGAGTTCGTTGCGGATACGATTCGCTCTGGGATCGATTGGTTCTATTCTCTTGCGCATCACTGCTACCTGATCAGAGAGGATCCTGCGAAGTGGGCCTTTGACCGGAAAGCGGCATCGAGCTTTCGCGACTTGCGGGCAGCATGTCTTAATCAGTTTGAAATCTTATGTCAGCCGTCGGCGAATGCTGGTGAGATGCTGGCGGCTCTTTTGAGTTTTATTCACCTCGAACTCGTCTTCATGGCGCAGACTTTCCCTTCCGTGGTGGATTCGAATTTGAAAGCAGACCAATGGAGAACTTAAGAATCGCCGTAGTGGGCGGCGGACCGGGCGGTTACGCTGCCGCATTTCTTGCCGCTGATCTTGGCATGCAGGTCACGCTGATCGACCCTGAGGTAAATCCCGGCGGCGTGTGTTTGTACCGCGGTTGCATTCCTTCGAAGGCATTGCTGCACGTCGCCAAGTTGATCGAGGAATCGCAGCAGGCCAAGAACTGGGGGATTGAATTTCCTCCGGCGAAGATTGACCTGGCGCGGCTGCGCGGTTGGAAAGAAGGCGTGGTCAAGAAGCTTACTGGAGGCTTGGGGCTGCTTTCGAAGCAGCGCCATGTGGAATACATTCAGGGGCGCGCTGCGTTTCAGGATTCGACGACGTTACGGATCAGCAAGGCAGATGCGACCGAAGCGGTTCTCAGCTTTGACCGGATTGTTCTCGCGACCGGATCGCGGCCTGCGATTATTCCCGCACTTAAGCTGGATTCGCCGCGCCTGATGGATTCGACTGGCGCGCTCGATCTTGAAGACATTCCCGGCAGTCTGCTCGTTGTTGGCGGAGGATACATCGGCTTGGAGCTTGGTTCGGTTTACGCCGCGCTGGGAACGCGCGCGACCGTGGTCGAAATGCTGCCCGGTCTGCTTCCGGGTGCGGATCGCGATCTGGTGCTTCCGCTGCACAAACGGCTGGAGAAGATGTTTGAGGCGATTCTTTTGAACACTACCGTCGCTTCTCTCAAGGAAGATGGTGCGGGAATCCGGGCGACTTTCGCTGGGGCATCCGTGCAGGAAAAAGATCGGGAGAAAGTTTTTGATCGCGTGCTGGTGTCAGTTGGACGCAAGCCGAATTCGGAGATCCCCGGGCTCGAAAACACGCAGCTGCATGTAAATCCGCGAGGATTCATCGAGGTGAACAAGCAGTTGCAGACGGCCGATCCGTCGATTTATGCCATCGGCGATGTGGTGGGTGAGCCCATGCTGGCGCACAAGGCTATGCACGAAGGACGAACGGCCGTCGAGGCCATCGCCGGGCACAAGGTAGCCTTTGAACCGGCTGCGATTCCGGCCGTGGTGTTCACTGATCCTGAAGTGGCGTGGTGCGGGCTGACTGAAACTCAGGCGGAGAAAGAAAATCGCGAGATCAAGGTTGCGAAATTTCCCTGGGGCGCGTCGGGACGCGCGGTTACTCTGGACCGTCCGGAGGGAATGACCAAGCTGTTGATTGACCCGCAGACGGAGCGCGTGCTGGGCGTGGGGATTGTGGGCGTAGGCGCCGGCGAACTGATTGCCGAGGGAGTGCTGGCGGTTGAGATGGCCGCACTGGCGCGCGATGTGGCCATGACGATCCATCCGCATCCCACGCTTTCGGAGACGGTGATGGAAGCGGCGGAAGTTTTCTTTGGCACCAGCACAGACGTATATCGCCCCAAGCGCAACTAATCTGGGGAAGAACCCATGCGTACTTTTTCCAAAGGGATTGCACTTCTCGTTCTCAGTCTTGCGTCCTGCCTTCCGCTGGCGGCACAGAGCCCGCTAAGCCAGATTCTGCAACCTGCCGCGGCCGCGAGCACTTCCTCCAACGCTCCGACGGATGCGCTGGGGCGTGGTACGCCTTATGGAACTGTCTTCGGATTTCTGCAGGCGGCGCAAGCGGGCAACTATAGCATCGCGGCGCAATATCTGCAGATGAGCGCGGCGCGACGGCAGAGCGAAGGCGAGACGCTGGCGAGGAATCTGAAGCTGGTGATGGACCGCGCGTATGCCGGGAGCCTCAAGAATCTAAGCACGCAGCCTGAAGGCATGCTGCAGGAAGGTGTTCCACCGGGCCGTCAGAAGCTGGGGACAATATCTTCCGGCGACGTGGAGACGGACCTCGAACTGGTGCGCGTTTCCGACCCGAGCGTGGGGAAAATCTGGCTGATCTCTTCCGACACGCTGGAGAAGATTCCGGAACTTTACGATCAGGTCGAGGCGCGGCAAGTGGAGTCGCGATTGCCGCCGTGGGTGGTGAAGCACCAGTTGGCAGGAATGCCGCTGTGGCAATGGCTGGCTCTGCTGCTCATCATTCCCGTGGCGGCGGCCGCGGCGTGGCTGTTGCTGGTGGTGTTTGAAATCCCGCTGCGGTGGTGGGCGCAGAGAAAAGCGCACGCTGGGCTGGGGCCATGGTATTCGGTTTCCGGGCCGGCGTGGCTGCTGGTGGGCACGGCAATTCACCGGATTCTCGCCCGCTACCTTGGCATGCCGCTCCTGCAGCGGCATTACTACGTGCAGGTCACGACGGTTGCGGTCATCATCGGCGCAAACTGGATTCTGTGGCGGATGATCCGCTGGTTCCTGCAGGGCGTGCGCAACCGCGCTCTGGCGCGCGGTCACTCGGGCACCGGTTCGCTGATGCTGCTGGGCGAACGGATCATCAAGGCAATTGTCGTCGTGATGGCGATTTTCTTCATCCTGGGCGTGCTGGGCTTCAATCTGAGCACAGCGCTGGCGGGGGTGGGAATCGGCACGTTGGCCGTTGGCTTTGGGGCGCAGCAGACCATCGCGAATTTATTTGGCGGCGTTTCGGTGTTGGGCGATGAAGTGATTCGCGTGGGGGACGTTTGCAAGTTCGGCGACCGGACCGGCACTGTTGAAGATATTGGGCTGCGCTCGACTCGGGTGCGGACGGAAGAACGGACGTTGCTGGCGATTCCGAATGGCACTGTTTCAACCATTAATGTTGAGAACTTGAGCCGGCGGGACAAGATGCTATTCAAGACGGTGCTGGGACTGCATCCGGAAACCGCGCCTGACCAGGTGCGCGCTGTGCTTGCGGAAATCCGAAGCGTACTCACCAAGCAACCTAAGATTGAGGCCAGCACCGCTCGTGTGCGGCTCACCGAGGTGACTCCGAGTGCCATCAACGTGGAACTTTTTTGTTACGTGCTGACGAGGGAGTTCGATGAGTTCGCTACCGCACGCGAACAATTGCTGCTGCGCATCATGAAGTTTGTGGAGGAATCGGGAACCAATCTCGCCTCCGCCTCGCAAACGCTTTATCTGGGCGGCGATCCGGCCGCGAAGAACAAGATCGATGCCGCGGTCAAGGCGGCAACTTCCACAGTCGCAGAGCCGGCTGACCGTCAGCTGCCAGACTCGGCGGCGCCGAGCCGGCAGCGGAATCCCGGAGACAAGGCCGGGAAAGATGATTAGGAGCTGGCGTGCCAATGTCGCGTCAACCAGAGAAGAAACAGGTGGGTTGGAAAATACACGACGGCCGGAACGGTGATCAGGTACAGCAGCAGGTACAGAAATCCGGGGATGATGTGCTGTTCGTGAAAGAACGGGCCGTGGGCCCAGTTCACATCGTATTGCGGACGCCAGAAATAGTTGATCGGCACTACGATCCACGCGGTCGACGTCTGATATTTCCAACCTCTGCGGTCGTAGCCTAAACGCCAGATTGCCCACAGCAGCAGGAGCGGCGCGACCACGTGAAACAAACTCATCAGGCGAATCCACAGAGGAACCTGTGGGTCGAACATGAATTCCGTTCCGCCGATCCAGTGGCGTCCAGTTACAAGAGTGCCGGCTAGGTCGATGGTGTATAGAGTCTGGAAAAGCAGCACGCTGATTGCCTGCCACGAGAAGATGAGCGGGCTTTCAAACCAGAGGCCGGCGGTGATGAATAAGTTTCCGAGATCGCAGAAAAAAAGAAAATTCTGCAAACCATACTGTCGCCAGTAAATCGGCACCCAGGCGATTACCCACGCAGTCCACAGCAGCTTCAGCCAGAGTGGGATGCGCATGAGACGGTATTGTATGCGCAGGCCGCGACCTGGAATCGCAACCTTGAATCGCGATGGGCCAAAAGCCTTTCCAGCCCGGAAAAACAGGCTAAATCGGAATTACCACCGTAACTTGATGAGGCTTACGAGTGTACCTACGATGACCTTAGTATGGGTTATCAAGCGCTCTTATTCTGTCCCGATGAGAAGGTGGCTCGCGCTGTAACGCAGGTTCTCAGCGAGTTGGACTTCACCGTCATTCCCTGCACCGAACCTTTCGGAGCGGTCAAGAAGTTGATGGGCGAGCACTTCGATGCCGTAGTGGTCGACTGCGATAACGAGCAGAACGCCACATTGCTGTTCAAGAGCGCACGGAACACGCCCGCTAACCAGTCATCTCTTGCGGTGGCTGTGGTGGAAGGGCAGGCGGGAGTGGCAAAGGCCTTCCGGATCGGGGCGAACCTCGTTCTCACCAAACCCATTAATGTGGAGCAGGCGAAAGGCACGCTGCGAGTCGCCCGCGGACTGCTGCGTAAGAACGAAGCCGGAAAGCCGGCAGCACCGGCGGCGGCGGCTCCAACCGTGAAGCCGGCGAAGCCTGTGCCGGCTCCTCCGAAGCCCGTGTCGCCAGCGCCAGTTACATCAGCGCCAAATTCGAGGGTGGTTGCTGCGCGCCCGGTTGCGCCGGTTCAACCTTTGGTGAATGCGGCAACGGCCGGCATTCCAGCTCAGAAACCGACGCAGCCGAAAGTGGTGGCGTCGATTCCCGCCGAAATCAATGAAAGTGACGCGGACATTTTGGAGATTAGCGATGAAGTCGCTGCGCCTTCGATCGCTTCCCCGTCGATCGCCGCGCCCGAGGCAAAGATAGCGGCTAGTCAGCCGGCTAATCTGTCGTCGGCGAGTTCGGCAGGGGTTGGGTCAGGCGCTGCCAGCGCTCCGGCTCCCGCTCGCGAGATGAAATCCAGTATCGCAACGGACCTCAAGTCGTCCACTGTCGTGCCTGAGAGTTCCGCTGGAAAAGTCGCGGACTTCAGCGTGGACACTTCTTCGGGCGACGGAGCGCCTGCGCCTGCGCCTGCGTTCACCTTCGGCGGCAATGTCGGCAGTGATGACAAGCCGGCTTCCGGCGGCAGTAAGAAGACCCTGCTGATCGTGGCTGCGGTTCTGCTCATCGCGGCTGGCGGCTACGCATTATGGATGCAATGGGTGGGTTCGAGCGGGGCCGCAACTCCTTTCACGAAGGTTGCCGCGCCGGCGATGAAAACACCTGCCGTGGCGCCGAAGGTGGCGCCTGCTGCTTCTCCTTCCACGACGGGTTCTACGCCTTCGCCGGTTCCGCTCGCGACTTCGGACACCGAAGTGACTCCACGACCATCCAGCACGGCCAAGACTTCTGCCAACTCCAACGCGTCAGACGAGGACGACGCCCAGAAAACGCCAGCTCATCCTGGTAAGGCCAATCCGAAAGCGAACTCTGCCAAGGTTTCGGCTCCGACAGCCGATGAGGCCCCAGAAACGATAGCAGCTGCGCCAGCCATTGTGATCAAGAACGACCTATCGCAGAAGCCGGTTGCAAAGCTGGCGACCACGCCCGATGCGGTGGCTCCGAGCATGACCGGTATTGCTGCCGGGGACGGTGGCGGGGCGCTTCCCAATCTGATGGGCGGCGAGAGCAACGCGCCGGCTCCGGTGCTAGGGACGCTGAATGTCTCGCAGGGTGTGTCGCGAGGACTTCTGGTGAAAAAGACGGCTCCGGTATATCCGGCAAGCGCAATGCAGATGCACATCGAGGGCGCGGTTGAGCTTGTGGCAACCATTTCCAAGAGCGGCGACATTTCCGCGGTGAAGATTGCCAGCGGAAATCCACAGTTGGCGCGGGCCGCGGTTGATGCGGTGAAGCAGTGGAAATACAAACCGTACTTGCTCAACGGCGAGCCGGTTGAGATTCAGACGCAGGTCACGGTGAACTTCAAGCTGCCTAACTAAGGCGCAACAGTTCTCGGTTCTCAGTTCTCAGTTCTCAGTTCTCAGTTCTCGGTTCTCAGTTCTCAGTTCTCAGTTCTCGGTTCTCAGTTCTCAGTTCTCAGTTCTCAGTTCTCAGTTCTCAGCTCTCAGCTCTCGGCTCTCAGCTCTCAGTTCTCAGTTCTCAGTTCTCCGTTTTCAGTTTTCAGTTTTCAGTTTTCAGTTTTGATCCAGCGCGCAGGAATTGCCTGCTTGGCTGTGGATTCCTGCTTGAAAATAAAGTTGGCAGCGATGGTTTGGGGATGGCTGGGTCGTCCGCTTGTTTGCTGAAACATCGGGTATCCCCCTCCCCCCCTCCTGGCCGTGGAATCATCACGTTAAGCATGAAATTCCCGGCAAAATACGGATTTCAAAGAGCTTAGAGGTCAAAATCTAGAGAATAAACGAGTTAGGAGCGCGAGGCGTTGGGTTCACCCAACCGTCACGGCCTCGACCATGATCGCGCAATTTTATTGAGGGCACAAGGTCAGATGTCACATCGACGTTGTGGAAATTCTTAGGAGCCGGCGATGAGTTGGGGAGACGGTTCATCATGATCTCGACAAGTACACAGGTCCTTCGCGTGGTGGCTTTCGGCGGCGCTGGACTCGCGGGGCTCAGGATGACAAATCTTTTGCGGCGATCACGGCGCGGCCACTACTTGGTAGGGCCTCGTTCCTCGCCCGCGGCGGTCCCCGTCCGCATAGTGATAACCTTGCGAGATGCCTCACGATCCTGATGCGGGCGCTCGCTCTGCAAAACCTGTTCGATCGAATGCGCTGGTTGGGTTTGCTCTCATCATCGGGCTTTTCCTGGGTGTACTATCCGTCGGCTCGATTGGATGGGTGATGCTGTCGCGCAGTTCCGGGCGGGAGCTGTTGAGCCATGTGTGGTCGGCGGTGACAGGCAGAACCCTCAGTATCGATGTGAGTCAGCCTACGGTAGTCGATCGCATTCAGCGTTTGCAGCGGCTGGAGACCGTGGTTTACACCATGGACAAGCTGGTGACCGGCGCAAAAGAAAACCCCATCTTCCCGGATTTTCTGGCAGGAGATCGCCTGTTAATGCTGGTGCACGGCGAGGTTGTTGCGGGGATTGATTTCACGGATCTAAAGCCGGGCGATGTCAGAGTGAACGGGAAGCAGATTCAGTTGCATCTTCCTGCGGCGCAAGTGTTCCGGACCCGGATCGACAGCGCGAAGACGCGGGTCTATTCCAGGCAAACCGGGCTGCTGGTGCCTACCGACCCGAATCTGGAAACGCAGGTGCGCCAGGAGGCGGAACGTCAGCTGCAAGAGGCCGCAATGGCCGATGGCATTTTGCGAACCGCCCAGCAGAATGCGGCTTCTACTATCAGCAGTCTGCTGCAGGGTTTGGGATTTGAGAAGATTGACTTTGACTAGCGGCAGTGCTCGGTGGGGTAAGCGCCCTTTCACCGGCAATTTTCACTGAGCGCTATCGCCTGTGTTTTCGTCAGTTGACCGGCTTCTGTCGTCCACCGATGTAGGCCCACCGAAGAAAGGAATCGCCAGAACATCCGTCGACTACGTTTTGGGAGCCGCCACCAATTACCGCGGTGGACGGATGTGTGTATCAGCCTCGATCGCAACCGTAATCCTCCCAGAAGCCCTTGCACGAGGGTCGGCTTCGCTGGCTGCGATGACGTGAAATACACCGATCCGTCTTGGGGCAGTGTAGAAACCGTTGCTGTCTATGGTTCCACCGTTCTTCTCTTCGACAATCCACCGAACGCCGGGGTAAGCCCCGATGACCGTCGCGGAGAACTGCATGGATTCACGGACGAGCACCGTTACTTCCGACGGCTGAATTTTCACCAGTACATGCGTAGGAGCCTCGGTGCTCTGACCGCACAGCACGAGTGTAAGAACCGATGCAAATGCGAATTGAAACATAAAAACTATTTCGGCTCAGGGGCATGGTGCGTATCTGGTCCCACTTCAATCTTGCAATCGCCAGTTGCATCGCATCGCACGCCCGTATCTGGTCCCACTTGAATCGTGCAATCGGCAGTTGCGTGATCGCATCGCACACTCCACCAACGGAGTGCCCGGTTGTATCGGCTGTTGACAGCGGCTATCCAGTCACTTATGCGAGCGTCGGAGTAAACGTCGCCAACAGTCGGCGCGGTGGACATGGCCTCCGCAGGTAAATCGTTCTGGCCCAGAATTTGCATAGCCTTGATGTGATATATGCGGCCCGGGTCAACTTCGAAAACCTTCCTTGCGCCATCGTCCCGCACTTGAACCCTTACTCCCATGTATCCCCGTTCGTAGTACGCAATCTGAATCATGTACGCCGCATACTGCTCGGAATTGTTCTTGTCAGTCCACTTTCGGTCGGGGTCGCGTTGAGCGTAACAGTGAACGCTGATTGAAAGCATAAAGATCGCAAGCGCGATTCGTCGGTACATAAAACCTCCTACTTCGTCCGCTCTCCCCCCGTCGGCTTTTGAATTATGAACCGACGCTCGGGCGGAATGAAAGGGCTTTGTTGATCGTCGAAAAATCGCTATTACACTCATTGATCCAGCCGGGCCCCACTCAAGCTCGCTTTTGGCTTAAGGGGGCGGTTCGACTGCTGAACAAGGTTCTCCCGGCGCTCGTTCGCGTTTTTGTGCTGTCCACTCCGACTCGATCTCGTCCCCTCTCTCACGCTTGCTGGCTTTGGATTAGCATCCGACCTCCCCACTCTAAATCTCGCAAAGGGCGCGAAATTTAGGATGGGCCAGCCGTCGGTTCGTCATCACGTAGACGAGTACATGGGTCCCTTCGACTTCGCTCAGGGCAGGCTCTTCGCGTGGTGGCTTTCGGCGGCGCTGGGGCTTGCGGGGCTCAGGATGACAAGGCGGTGGTGGCGCAGGCAAACAGCAGGTTCCTCCACTCCGCCGTCGCTGGCGCTCCTGCTCCGGTCGGAATGACAAAATGAAATCACGAAATGACAAAGTGAAAATCATGGTGCGGCTACTACGTCGTAGGGTCTCATCATTTCGTTGTCCTCGTGTTCGAGGATGTGGCAGTGCCAGACGTAGCGGCCGGTGTAGCCGGTGAAGGGGACGATGATTCGCGTGACCATGCGAGAATCGGCCCGTACCGTGTCTTTCCAGCCGGCTTCGTTCGGGTCGGGAGGTTGCGGCGGTCCCAGGAAGTGCAGCTGGCGTTTGGTTTGGAACAGCCAAGGTTCGTAGGTTTGGCGGTCGAGAATCTGAAAGCGCACAAGGTGCAGATGAATGGGATGAGAATCGTTGGTGGGATTGATCAGGGTCCAGATTTCAGTCGATCCAAGCACCGGCTTTTCCGTGACCGGATGGCTCCAATGGGAAGCATTCAGCATCAGCATGACGGGATTGCCCGACTTGTTGACATATTCGTCGAGCGTCAACAGGCGGGTCTGCACGGCTTGCGACTCCGGGATCCTGGTCACTGGGCGCAAGGTTGAAGGCAGTGAACTCGTGTCGGTGACTTTAGTTGCCGAGACGCGGAATTGCATCACCACGAACGCGTCGTTCATGAGAATTAGCTGCCCGCCCCGATGCTCGCTGAAGTCGACAACCACATCGGCGCGTTCTCCGGGCGCGATTTCAAGGCTGGTGAGCGGGACCGGCGCGGGCAATAGGCCCTGGTCCGTGCCGATCTGGTTAAAGGTTGCGTGGCCACCAGACAACTTCTCGACTAGAGATAAATGATAGGAGCGCGCGTTGGAAGCATTGAGGATTCGAAAGCGATATCTTCTGGGCTCGACCTCGAGAAAGGGAAAGAGCTTCCCATTCACCAGAATGGCGTTGCCTGAGAGTTCGGGAATCCAGGGAGATTGTGGGTCGGGCGAGACCGGGTAAAGAAGTTGAGCGTCTCGCGTCAGAAGACGATCATAGAGGGCGAGCGGCACTTCGTATTTGCCCTTTGGCAAATTGAGCGCGTCTTCCACGCTGTCGCGAATGAGGAATGTTCCGAATAATCCGGCGTAAACATTCAGGCGATTAATTCCGAGGGCGTGGTCGTGGTACCAGAGCGTGGCCGCGTCCTGCTGATTCGGATAGTAATAGAAAGAGGATTTTCCCGGCACAATCCAGTCTTCTGGATAGCCGTCGCTTTCGGGCCCGGTTTTTGCGCCGTGCAAGTGCACAACGGTGCGGACCGCGGGTTTATCGGCCTCGGCTCCGTGAATGGTGTGGTCGACCGGCAAGAAATGTTCGTTGGGGAGTGCGTTCACCCATTGGACCAGCAGAGGTTCACCGGAGCGGGTTTCGAATGTGGGCCCGGGCGTGGAGCGGCCAAAACTCCAGAACTTGGTGGGGGGCAGATCGCGGTGAACTTTGCTGGAAATGGGTTGGGCCTGGACTCGATAAAACGGCACGGCCTGCTTGGGGTCGGACGGACTGGGCCGAGTTCCCTGGCGCGGCGCGATTTCAGGAATTTGAAGAGGATCCACAAACTGCGGCAGCGTATTGACGTCGAGCGCAGGGGCCATGGTGGCCACGCCGTGGGTTTGCGCGACTGCGTGCAACAGCCGGCTCTTGCCCGCTGCCAGCGTTGCAGCCAGCGAACTTGATCGCTGCAGAAATTTTCGCCGTGTAATCACAACCTGCCTTTCGGGCCAAGGATACAACAACGGCAAGGCTGGCGGGCGCTAACGCGCGCCGCACCGCCTTGCCGTTGTCCAATCGCGACTTATGGTTGAACCATTTTACGGTGGATGATCCGCAGGGAGCTAGTAAATGTTCAAAGGCTCGCCTGTGTTTTCGTTGAGAAGGAACAGATCGTTGGTCACATGCTGCTGGAAATCGAACAGCGAGCTGATCGAGTTTGCGATCGTATCAAACGATCCGTTTCCGATCCGCTGACCGCCCAGCCAATTGTCCTCGATGAAGCGAATGACCGAGGTTTGATCGGTGATCGAATGATCCACGAAGTTGTGCCGCGCCCAGGGGGAGATGACGAGGAGCGGCTGCCGAGGACCGTAGCCGCAACGGCCCTGAGCGTGCGCCGTGGCGGGCTTGATGCCGGGCAGCGCATTGGCGCCGCTGCCGCAGGTTCCCGGGCCGGTGAGCGCATCGGCTGCGGTCGCCGATGAGTTTACGATCTGGCCGAGTTGATGATCGTACCAGCCATCGGAATCGTCGTAGAGCACAACCAGCGCAGTGTTGGCCCACTCCGGTTGGGCTTGCAGGAAGTTTGCCACCTTCACTACGAAATGCTGCTCATCGATAGGATCAGAATTTCCTGGATGGGCGTCTTGAATTGCAATGGCTTTGAGGAAACTTACCTGCGGGAAATTGCCGGCTGAAACCGCGGCGAAGAAGTCATCGACGTCATAGTCATGATTGGCGGGATCGCCTGAGTGACCGATCGCCGCAATCGACTTCGGCCGCGCGTGGGTGGAATTCGCGGTGGATTTGTAGTACTGAAATGGAGTGTGGTGGGGAACGTAATCGCCCTGCGTACCGGCGATGGGAGAGGTTGACTGGCGGTTGCAACCGGTGCTGCCGTGCGGATTTACGATGTTCAGGTTGAAACCTCCGGCGAACCAGCCCCAGGTAATGCCGGCCGCGTTGAGCAGGTCGCCGATATTTTTTCCGCCCATCTGCGCCGTGCCGCTGCCGGAGCAGACGTCGCCGTAGGGATCGGGGTCGCCAATTACCGTGAATCCGCCGTTTCCGTCGCCGACAAAGCTGCCGGTACCGCCGGTATAGTTCACGACGCCGTTAGTCTGGCCGGAAATCAAATTGATGGCGCCGACCGTGGAAGGACCGAAATTCGTGCTGTAGGAGTTGTCGCTCATGGCGTAGTGCTGGGCGTAGTTCCACAGGGCGGTAGTCGAGTTGCCGTCGTAGTAGCCCATCACCAGGCCGTTTGTGTTTACCACGGCCGGCGGAGCGCTGGGCGGCGGGCCTGGGCTTCCGGTGTTTAACGGGAAGAGATCCATCACGCCGCCGTCGAAGGCGAGCTGTTCGGCCAGGTAGTCGTGGTCCATGTCCTGGGTGAAGGCCTGGGAACGGTCAAGCCGGAAAGGGTTGGATGCGCCGGTGCCGTTGGCCGGGTTCAGATTGGGGTTGAAGTTCAATAGAGCATTGCCTAAGCCGTTCACGGTGGGTGTACCCGGAGCGGCAAAAAACTTCGGCTCGCCCGACGGATTCAGGGCATAGGGATAGGTCCCGAAATAGTGGTCGAAGGACTGGTTCTCCCCGAAAATGATCACAATGTGTTTGATCGGGGTGGCGGTTTTGGGATTGGCGGCATTGGCTGCCGGCGTGAGTACGGGCGCGGCAACCATGGCGGCGGTGAGCAATACCGAGAGAAATTGACGCATAAAGTTTTTGCCCTTTCGGAAATTGGCGGTGCAGGGACTTCGCTGGAACAGCATGCTACGGCGGGAAAGTTACGGCAGGATTAAAGCAATGTTAAAAGAAGCTTTCAAGTCTCAGTACTTCGAAACGGGGGGCTTAGTCCCGGTTGGATGGAGAGTGCAGCTGAAAGGGCGCGGGAAAATTGACTTGTGCTTCGGAAATTTTGCTCCATTTCCTACTCGTGCTGCAGGACCTCATCGATAACGACTTTCCCGCCTCGATCCACGGAAATGACTTTGTGGATGGAGGCATAGCCGCTCATGGTGATGTCGACAACGTAGTTGCCGGGGTCGAGAATAAAGTTAACCGGCGTGTCTTTATCGAGCATGTGCTGGTTAACGGCCACCTGGGCGCCTTTAGGCTGAGTCTTGACGCTGATCGTGCCCATGCCCTGAGCTTCTTTGCCACCGAACAGCTTACTCATTTTGCCGACGGTTTTGATGTCATCGACATTTCCCAGCGGCTGAAGTGTGGGCGAGAAATTGGTGGTCTGGCCCAGGGCAAACTGCGCGCTGGTGGTCTGGTCGATGTAGCCGGCTTTGCGCACCAGCACAACGTGCTGGCCCTTGTCGACGGAGACTTGCGCGGGAGTGACCCTGCCTGTGTTCTTGCCGTCAACGAAAACGTCGGCTCCGGCGGGGCTGCTGGAAACGGCGAGCATCGCCATGAGCTGCGAGAGATGGCTGGTGACAAACGCCTTGCTGCCGGAAGCCACATTAACGGTTCGCGTGTCAGCGGAATAACCCGCCTTGCTGACCGTGACGGTATGCATGCCCGCGGCCAAACCCGTAAGAGCAAATGGAGTGACCCAGGAGGGATCCGTTCTGCCATCGACCTGCACCTGCGCGCCCTGCGGAGTGGAATCGATTGCCATCTGTCCGGGGACGATTGCGGGAGCGGGCGCTGACTTCTTTCTGGCGTTTCTGCCCCTGGCGGCCGCGGCAACGTGAGTTGGCTCGGGCTCAGGTTCGGCCACTGGCTCGGCGGGGGCTTGGGCTTCCGGTTGAGCTTGCACTGGGGCGGCTGGTGCCGGCGCGGGCTGTGCAGCAGGTTCACTGGCCGCTGGTTGCGGAGCCGGTTCGGCGGCGACCGGGCGAGGCGTATCACCATCGCTGTTCAAAGTGTTGACGTGCAGGACCAGGACGATGGCGATGATCAGAATTAAGACCGCCGCGCCGGCAATGGAATAAATCATCAGCTGCGGAGGAACGCTCTTGATTTCTTTGATCGCCTTCTGGGCGACTACGCGAGGCTGAACTTTCGGCTTCTCCGGTTCGTCTTCACCCGAAAAACCCGAGAAAACTGTGGGAGCTTGTGGCGTCTTTTGCTCGAAGACTGGTGGTGGCGGAGGCGGTGGAATATAAACTTCCTTGAGCGGAGGCAGTTCGGTCATCTCCGAAAAGCTGATGCCTCCGCCGCCCTGAGCTGGACTGCCTTCGGCCATCATGGGATCGACAGCTATTTTTGGCTCCTCGACTTCGGGTGTTTCTACCGCAGGCTCATCAAGAACAGGGGAAGACATGTGTGCGGATGGTTGTGTTGGTTCGTCAGCGGCCGGCTTGACGGGCGTGGATGACGCTGCGCGCCCGCCGGCCCATCCGGCAGCAGCAGCTGCTGCTTTGCCAGGAGCGGATGCTGCTGGAGCGGCAAATTTCTTCTCGACCGGCTTGCTCTGCACTGGCGCCGCCGGAGGTTTCGCCTGGGCCGGCCGGCCGGGAGCAGATGCGCCAGCAAATTTCGTCTGAGCCGCAGCTTTGACTGTAGTCGGAACCGCGATGCCCTTGGCGGGCGCTGCAGCCGCTTTCGCCTGCGGTTTCGATTCCTTGCATTTCTCCAGTTCGTCGAGCAGTTCTCTTCCGCTCTGGAAGCGTTCCGCCGGATCCTTCGCGAGAGCTTTCATGATGAGATCGCTTAGCACGGGATGAAGTTTGGGATTCACGTGCATGGGAGGAACTGGCGTGCTCTCGAGAATGCTCTGGCGGAGCGAGTCAGCATCTTCACGATCGAAGGCCTTGCGGTCGGTCACCATCTCGTAAAACATGGCGCCCAAACTGAAGAGGTTCGACCGGGTATCGATACTCTCACCGCGAACCTGCTCCGGGGACATGTAGTGCAGGATCGAAGGAACGCCGGGCATACTCGCCGTAAACTTGCCGACGCCCGAAACACCGTAGCCCAGAATCCGGACCGTGCTGTCCCAGCCGCACATGATCTTGGAGGGTTCCAAACTGAAATGAAATATATTGTGGGAGCGTGCGTCATCGAGGCCGCTGCACACCTGCCTGCCGATGTCGAGCAAATCCCAGATGGAAAATCCTTCTTTGCGCGCCAGCATGGTGGCGATGCTGTTGCCTTGTATGTATTCCATCGCCGCGCAGAACTGGCCGTCGACTTCTGCCGCGCTGCGAACCGGCGTGAGGTTCGAGTGACTCAAAACCTTGGCGGTCTCCGCCTCAGCGAGCAGGCATTGCTGTAGCTCGGCGGCGCTTTCGCCGAAAGCAGACAGTTGAATCGCTTTTAAAGCGACGGTTTGACTGGTCTCCGCGTCGTTGGCTTTGTAAACCACGCACGTCGCGGACTTAGACAGTTCGCTCAGGATTTCGAAGTGGCCGATTTTAGTGGACATGGTTCCGTGCCCTCATCCCAGGAAAAAGCCGCGCAGTTCCCAATCACGAACTGCGTGCGTTAGAACCCGGGGCAGGTTAAGGTTAGGATATAGCTCGCGAGATTAAGGTTCGAGTTACCGAAGTACCGTGAAAAAAGAGGGGATGGGGGCGGGCGGTTCAACGGTGCTATTCGCGGAACCGCGTGGTTCAATGCAAAAAATAAGCCACCACCGACGGGACCTTTTGCCGCGAGGCGCGTTTAAAGTCTGTTCGGTGGGAGATGACGGCGGGAAAAACAACTGTCGCGCGACTCGGGCCGAGGCGGGTTGTCGTCAGGGACTCATTCGTTTATGCTGAAGGCCTGCGTGGACTAGGCACACTCCGCTGTCCGGCACGCCGCTTCTTTCCTGGGGCTCGACTGGGTTTCGCGATATGACTTTGACCCGCTTCGTCACCAAAAACGCCCTCCGCAACAAGCGGCGCAGCATTTTGAACATCGCAAGCATCGGAGTTTCGCTTCTGCTGCTGACCTTCATGATGACGCTGTGGCAGGGTTTCTATATCGACAAGGGCAGCGCTGAATCGACCCGGCGGCTGGTAACGCGGCATCGCGTGTCGCTGACTTTCAGCCTGCCTGGGTTCTACCGGGGAAAAATTCGAGCCATCCCGGGAGTGATCGCGGTCGTACCGAATTCGTGGTTCGGCGGGTTATATAAAGACGACAAGCCGGAGAACTTCTTCGCACAGTTCGGGACCGATCCTGACGAATTTCCCAAAGTCTACCCGGAGATGCAGCTACCGCCCGACCAGCTCGTGGCGTGGCAACGCGATCGTGCCGGCGTGATCGTGAGTGACGAACTGGCGCAGAAATATGGCTGGAAAGTTGGGGATCGTATCGTCTTACAGGGCACGATCTACCCCGTCAACCTGGAACTCACGATTCGTGGCATCTTCCATTGGCCGACGCCGAACAAAAGCGTCTACTTCAATACGAAATATGTAGAAGAGGCGGTCGCATTTTTCAAGGGCCAGGCCGGCACTTTCAGCATTATGTCGCAGTCGCCCGACGATGTGGCCAGGATCGCGAGTGCCGTTGACGACATGTTCCGCAATTCTCCGCAGCCCACCAAGACCGAAAGCGAGAAAGCGTTTGGCCTGAGCTTCGTCAACATGCTGGGCAATGTGAAAGCTTTTATTCTCAGCATCTGCCTGGCGGTTGTCTTCACCACGCTTCTGGTTTCTGCGAACACCATGGCTATGTCGATTCGCGAACGCACCCGCGAAGTGGCTGTTCTCAAGACCCTGGGGTTCGAGCGGCGGACGATCCTGGGCCTTTTCGTGGGCGAGGCCATGTCGCTTTCGATTGCGGGCGGCCTTTTTGGTTGTGGCTTTGCTTGGCTGCTTCTGACCATGATGAAGCAGTCGCCTATGGGCTTTTTCCTGGCCGGGATGAAGGTTACGCCTGGGACCCTGGGTGTGGCTTTGGTCGCCGCGGCACTGGTCGGTTTCTTCAGTTCGCTGGTGCCGTCTTATCACGCATCGCGGATTGAGATTGTGGAAGGGCTCCGGCACATTGGTTGAATGCAGCGGGTTGAACAGATCAGGGTTAACAGATCAGGTTGACCCGGGCGGGTTGAATCTATGACGCTGAGCGGGTTTGTGATGCGCAATACGTTTCGCAACAAGCGGCGCAGCCTGCTGACGATGCTGAGCATCAGTTTTTCTTTACTCCTGCTGACGCTGATGATGTCGATCTGGCGCACGTTGTACATCGACCAGGGGGCGGCGCTTTCGGGAAGGCGAGTGATCACGCGCGATCGCGTCTCGCTGTCATTTTTTCTGCCGGGCTATTATCGCGACAAGATTCGAAGCATCCCCGGGGTGGTGGCGGTGGCGCCGATGACATGGTTTGGGGGCCGTTATAAAGATGACCGGCCGGAAAACTCTTTTGCGCAGATGGCCACCGATCCTGACGAGTATCTGAAAGTCGCGGCCGACAAGATCGTTCCCGCGGATCAGGCCATAGCCTGGGAGCGCGACCGCGCCGGAGCTTTGGTGGATGAAACGCTGATCAAGAAATTTGGTTGGAAAATTGGCGATAAGATCACGCTGGAGGGAACGATATTCTCAGTGAATCCTGAGCTCACGATTCGGGCTATTTACCACCGGGATCCGCCGCAGAACACGCTGTATTTCAACGCCAAGTATCTGGAAGAGGCGTTGTCGTGGTTCAAGGGACAGGCCGGCTGGTATGTCGTTCAGGTGTCCTCACCGGACGACGTAGCACGGGTCTCGAGCGAGATTGACGGCTTGTTTAAGAACTCCCCTCAGCCCACGAAAACGGAGAGTGAAAAGGCCTTCATGCTTTCGTTTGTGGCGATGCTGGGCAATGTGAGGGCATTCATTCTCGGCATCTGTGGCGCTGTGGTGTTCGCCATCCTGCTGGTCTCGGCCAATACCATGGCGATGTCAGTGCGTAGCCGCACGCGCGAAGTGGCCGTGTTGAGAACCTTAGGCTTCACGCAGGGGCGTGTGCTCTCGCTGTTCGTGTTAGAGGCCATCGCTCTGGCGGTTGCTGGTGGCGTGGTGGGCATAGCGGCTGCGACCGGATTAATCCGCGTGATAACCCACTCCCAGGTGGCGATCGGCGTTCCGGCGGATATGAGGGTCACGCTACCCGCAGTGGGGTTGTCGTTGGTCGTAGCCGCAACCGTCGGGTTTGTCAGCGGCTATATTCCGGCGTACGGCGCGTCCCGGGTAAACATTGTGGAAGGATTGCGCCACATTGGCTAGTAACAACCAGTTAGTTCGAGAGTGAATTTATGGCGATACCGATCCGCTACAACATCCGCAATTTGAAGCTCCGCAAAGGGCTTACCATCATGACGGCGCTCGGTATCGCGTTGACCGTCACTACCGCGATCTTTCTGATGGCGCTGCTGGCGGGCCTGCAGCGGGCCTTTGTTTCCAGCGGCAATCCCTTGAACGTGCTGGTGCTGCGCAAAGGATCGGAAGCGGAGTTGTCGGGCGGCTTTGACGCTGCGCTGTTTCCCACACTCAAAGTTCTTCCCGGCATCGCGAAAGACAGTCATGGTGAACCCATGGTATCGGGCGAATGGGTGGTGGTGATCGTGCTCCCGCGCAAGGACGGCACCGGCGAAGTGAATGTGACGGTGCGAGGCATGATGCCGGATGGTCTTGAACTGCGGCCAAGCGCGAAGCTGATCGAAGGACGCTGGTTCCAGACTGGGCAGCGCGAGGTGGTGGTAAGCAAATCCATTCGTTCGCGCTTCTCACACGCCAATATTGGCGACACTATGGAGTTCGGTAAAGGATCATGGAAAGTGGTGGGAGTATTTGACGCCGGTGGCTCGGCTTACGAGTCGGAGATATGGAGCGACGTGAATCAGATGGCGTCGGATTTCGACCGGCAGGGCGGGTACTCATCGGCCTACTTGCGGGCGACGGATCCCATCGCCGCCGATGCGCTTACGAAGCGGGTCGGCGATGACCAGCGTCTCAAGCTCGAGGGGGTTCTGGAAACGCAATACTACGAGAAGCAGACCAGTTCGGGCGCACCCATCAAATACATTGGGATCGTGGTGGCGATCATCATGGCGATTGGATCGAGTTTCGCCGCGATGAATACGATGTATGCTGCTGTGGCCTATCGCGGGCGCGAGATTGCGACCTTGCGCGTGCTGGGATTTTCGCGGCCGGCGATTCTGACGTCGTTTGTTTTGGAGTCACTGATGCTGGCTTTGCTGGGAGCAGTAGTGGGAATCCTGCTGATGCTGCCTTTTAACGGAATGCAGACGGGAACGTCGAATGCAGTGACGTTCAGTGAAGTGGTGTTCAGCCTGCAGATCACGTGGTGGGTTGCCGCCACCGCAGTTGGTTTTGCGCTGATCATGGGATTGCTGGGAGGATTTGCCCCAGCCTGGCATGCATCGAGGCAGAATATTCTCACGGCGTTGCGAGGCTGATTTGTTTTTCTTTTGATTGGCAATTGCGGAAACTAGCGCAGCCCGCTTTTCGTATCCATTCTTATGCCGATTGATGCCAAACACGAAGACTTGCAGAGCTTGCGAATCGACCGTACCGGCCACGGCGCAGGCAGCGGGGAGCCGCCCGTGTGGGCGCGCCGCTACATTCTTATCGGGATCGTGATCGTAGTTGTGCTGAGCTTGTCCGCGCTGGGGTACCGGCTGCTTTCCCGCGACGTCCCGGAGGTCGAGGTGACGCGCGCTTCCGCGGAGAACAGCGACGTGGGCGGCATCGTGCTTTCGGCTACCGGCTACATCGTGGCTCATCACACCATCAATGTGAATTCGAAAGTCACCGGGCGCCTGGCCTGGATTGGCGTGGAAAAGGGTGACAAGGTTAAGGAAGGTCAGGTTTTAGTGAGGTTGGAGGACCAGGAATTCCGCGCTTCCTACGAGCAGGCTCAGGGCGCGTTAGACAACGCGCGCGCTTATCTTGAGGAACTTGAACATGGATCACGGCTGGAAGAAATTCAGGAAGCGCAGCACAATCTTGATGAAGCTCGCGCCACGTTGGTCGACGACAAACTGACTCTGGACCGAACCAAAGAGCTCTCGAGCGCCGGGGTGGTTTCACGGCAGGTGATGGACGATGCCACCGCCAAGTTCGAGTCGGACCAGCAGCGAGTCAATTCGCTCGATAAAGCTTTTCAACTGATGAAGATTGGTCCGCGGCCAGAAGAAATTGCCCGCGCTCGCGGAGCTGTCGTGCAAGCGCAAGGCCAAGTCGATTACGCCAAGTCGCAGCTGGATGCCACGGTAATTCGCGCGCCGGTCAACGGCACAATTCTCGACCGCACCGCTGAAAAAGGCGAGCTGATTACCGCACAGTTTGCCAGCGCAGCCGCGGGTGGTCCGCAGGGATCGGTAGTGTCGCTGGCTGACTTGAACGATCTTCAGGTCGAACTCGACATCGCGCAGGCCGATTTTGCCCGGCTGGGGCCCAAGCAGAAAGGCATCATCACTACCGACGCCTATCCCGACCGGAAATATAACGGCGAAATCGCACAGATTTCTCCTGAGGCAAATCGGCAGAAAGCCACGGTGCAGGTGAAAGTGCAGGTGCTGAATCCGGATTCCTATCTGCGGCCGGAAATGAACGCTACTGTTAAATTCCTGGCAGATGAACCAAAATCTGCGAGCAATCAGCCGGCGGGAGCCTTCGTGCCAACCGCCGCGTTGCGGGATCATGACGGCAAGAAGGTTGTGTTCCTGGCTTTCGATGGCAAGGCGCGTATGCGCGAGGTTCGCGTGTTAAGCCAGCGCAGCGACGGCTTTCTGGTGGACGGGCTGGTGGGGGACGAAAGTGTAATCAGCAAAGGCCCGCCCGACCTGAAAGACGGGGACACAATCAAAATCAAGGGGCAGTCATAATCATGAGCACAGTTGCTGAAAATCAAGTCGCTACCGGAACCAAAGTAGTTCAGGCCCGCAACGTCAGCAAGATTTTCAAACGCGAGGCCTTTGAAGTGAAGGCTCTGGACGATGTTTCGATCGACATCGCGGCGGGCGAATTTCTGGCGCTGATGGGACCGTCGGGCTCCGGCAAGACCACGCTGCTGAACATGATTGCGGCCATCGACCGCCCCACCTCAGGCGAGTTGCTGGTGCAGAATCAGAATGTCTTTCGCTTTAACGACTCACAGGCGGCGCATTGGCGCAATGAGCACATCGGGTACGTGTTCCAGACATTTAACCTGATCCCGGTTCTGACCGCGTTTGAGAACGTGGAGTTGCCGCTGCTGCTGACCCATCTCAACCCGCAGCAAAGGCGCGACCATGTCATGACCGCGCTTAAACTGGTTGGACTGGAAGAACGAGTGAACCATCTTCCCAAGCAGCTCTCTGGCGGACAGGAGCAAAGAGTTGCGATTGCCCGGGCGATTGTGAGCGATCCTACGCTGCTGCTGGCGGACGAACCCACGGGCGATCTGGACAGTCACTCAGCAACTGAAGTCCTAGAGATTCTGAAACGCCTGAACGAGGACTTCCACAAAACGATCGTGATGGTGACGCACGATCCGCACGCAGCATCGTACGCGCACGTGACACGGCATCTCGAGAAGGGAATGTTGCTGCCGCCAGGGTAACTGCGTCTACGACAAGGCTGACGCCGGCAGCCGATCCGACTCAGGCTCTGAGTCAGCCACCCACTGCCAGGCGCGGCGGCCGTTGTCGAGCGACACGGCCTGTGCCTCTCCGTACGCCACTAAACGATTGAGCACCGTGGTGACCGAGGCCATGGGATCTTTGTGACGCGCCAGCATGGGCGGGGTTTTTTCCTGAATGCGATCACAAACATCACGAGCGCTGAGAGCTCGTTTTGAGTCCATCAGGATCATGCGACAGGCCTTGGTGAAACCGGGCTGGCGCCCGCTGCTTTTGCGATCGACCAGTTCCAGCAACTCATCGCTTAATACGCTGTCTCCAAAAAGGTTCGCGAGGCCGGCAATCGTCTGTTTGATGGTGCCGATCCGGCGCATCACCTCAGCGCGTTCTTGCAGGAGTTGGCGCAGCTCTTCGTGCGCCTGCCGCACTACTTCTTGCACGTGGCCGTTTCCGGTATCGGTGATGGTTCTCATGGTGCTTGCGCCATCCTGGAAGTGCATAAATCCTCCAATTTCCGCCCCGCTGTTCCGGCACGCTCTGCCTCTTTACCGATACGCATAAGACCGGGCCGTGGTTCCCGGATTCTTGCCCCGGATGAGGCGTATCCCTCACATCCATTCTTTCCGTATTAGACGATTGAACTTCGAGTTGGTTAACCGTCAAAAAAAGATTAGTGACACGTCACAGGTTCACGGAAGATACGCTGAGGAAGGGATGGACAGCATGTTTCCCGGTACGAGTCTACAGCCTCGCCAGTCGCTCAGACCTCACAGCCGCAAGCCTCACTGCAGAATCCTCACTGCAGAATGATGACCAGCAAGCGACCGTCGGATTGATACTCGGCGCCGGTGACATTCGTCGCCCGCTGTACCGGGTTCGATGGAAGATAGTAGGTGAGACTTCTCACCTTGTCAGCTTTTTGCAAACTCTTGCCAATGTTGTCGCGCTCGCCGTCGACCAGTGGATCGATCTTGTGAGTTATCTTGCCATTGCGCTTATCTTTGGCAAAACCGATATCGTGCGTGCCGGCACCCACCCAGACTTCATGGCCTTTCCAGATAAATGGTGCTTTCCAGATGCGAAAATGATGGCGGTCCGTGACCATCTCGATGGGTTCGGCCATTTCGTATCCGAAATCCTGCGGCCGGCCGAACAGGTAGAGAGTGCTCATCGGCAACTGCAGATAATCTTTGTCCTCGTAGGTTTCCAGCACCGCATCGAGGACCGCTCTCTTCTTGGTGGTATCTGCGACGTGCCAGTCGGCGTTTTCAAGAGCGGCCTGCAAGTTTTTCTGCGACCCCATGATTACAAAGTTCACCATATCGCCCGGATTCTGGAACCGGTCGTTGACCCGGCGCGGCAATCTGTCGATGTGTTTGCGGAGCCCGGAGTCCAGTGCGCTGGTAGAGAGCTTGAGTGCGGGCGCAGGCGCTGTGATCTCGCTTGAGCCATCCTCGCCTGCACCACCCGGCAAGTGCAGACCAGCATCATTCCGCAGCATCGAAGCGGATATTGCGCCGCTGACACCTTCTCCTGCAGAGGAGGTCTGGGCCCAACAAGGCAGAAGCCAGAAAATGCTGAAGGAACAGACGACGGTTCGCTGCAGGAATGCGAGCATACTCACCGCGAGAACAGAGAGCTATCTCGATCATTATCCTACATTCAGCAAAAGCTAGAAACCGGTGGGAATGAGCCACCGTAAAAAAAGGCGACCGCCTATTCCGCGCGAAAAAATATGGCGTCAATCCCGAACTGGGCTTATCCCCAATCTGGGACTTCTTCTTGCTCTCAATAGGCGTGCGGTTACTCCCAAGACGACGCCGCGACCAAAAGATTCCGATGTGAAAGGAGTAGAATCAAGGAATCCTCTGTCAACCGTCACACAACCCGGGCCGTCTGTTTTGCGTGTCCTGCTGGTGGGAAGCCAGGAGGAGGATTTTTTTCTCATCCGGGAAATTCTTGACCGGAACCGGGAAGCGATGCCGGCGGAACTCGACCACGCGGGCTCACTGGAAGAAGCCAAGGCGATCTTGCACCGCTCCGACTATGGGCTGGTGCTGTTTGAACATGAGACCGGAGATGCGGCAGCCACCAAGCTTCTCTCGGAATTCTTGCACACCCGGGGCGCGATGCCCTTCATCCTGCTGACTGAGCACGCCGACGAGAAAGCCGTTGCCGAAATCATCCAGGCAGGCGCTTATGACTGCATGGAGAGATCACAACTCAACGGAGTCAACCTGGTGCGGACGATCCGGTGCGCGCTCAGTTTGCACTCGACGGAGCAGCATCGAAAAATGGCAGAGCAATCTCTGCGCAAACTTTCCTGCGCGGTCGAGCAATCGGCGGATGCCATCTTTATCACGAATAGTGAAGGCATCATTGAATACGTAAATCCGGCTTTTGAACTGCTGACTGGATACTTTTCCGAAGAAGTTACAGGGAGGACTTCGTCCATTTTGAAATCCGGGGAGCAAGCGCCCGTACTTTACCGGGAGGTATGGGAAAGCATTCATCCGGGCAGGGTCTGCCGCAGCATCGTCGTAAACCGAAAGAAAAATGGCGGAGTGTACTACGTCGATGAGAGCATCAGCGCCATACGGGATTCTGAAGGCAACATCACGAACTTTGTATCGAACGGGCGGGATTACACCGAACGCCTGCGCCTAGAAGCACAGTTGCTCCAGTCACAAAAAATGGACGCTGTCGGCCGCCTGGCTGGGGGCATTGCCCACGACTTCAATAACCTGCTCACAATTATCACCAGCTACTCCGAATTGGCGCTTGACTCCGTGGTCCCGGAAAGCCCTGCTCATGGGCGAATTCAGGAGATCCTTTCCGCCGCGCGCCGCGCTGCCGACCTGACGCGGCAGTTGCTGGCTTTCAGCCGCAAACAACCCCAGGCCCTGCGCGTCGCAGAACTAAACCCCGTGGTCAATGGAATCACCAAGAACCTGGGGCGCCTTATTGGAGAAGATATAGAGCTTGTCTTCGTCGCCGGCGAGGAACTGGGCAGAATCCGTCTGGATCCAGTTCAGATCGAGCAGATTCTTATGAACCTCGCGGCCAATGCCCGCGATGCCATGCCCCAGGGAGGACAATGCACGATCGAAACCCGCAACGTCCAACTTGACGAACAATATGCCGACCGCAAGCGGGCGGTGATTCCTCCCGGGCGCTATGCCGTGCTAAGCATCACCGACACAGGATCGGGTATTCCTGCCGATCACTTGTCCCACGTCTTTGAACCTTTCTACACCAGGAAACCTTCCGGCAAGGGTACAGGGCTTGGTCTGGCTACGGTGTATGGGATCGTCAAACAGAATCACGGATTTGTCTGGGCCTACAGCGAACCCGGGATGGGCACGACGATCAAGATTTATTTGCCCTGCGTGCAGGATCAACCCGCCACCGTTGAAAGCCCAGACAAGATCGCGGGGGGCACAGCGCGGCACAGAGACCGTACTGCTGGTCGAGGATGAGGAGCCCCTGCGCCGGGCAACGGTGGAATTCCTCAGGCTTCGCGGCTACACCGTTCTGGAAGCGCGAGACGGAGTCGAAGCGTTATCGGTTAGCAGGAATCATGGCTCGACGATCCACTTGACAGTTACCGACGTCGTAATGCCTCACATGAGCGGCGGCGAACTGGCGAGAGAACTGGAAACACTGCGTCCGCAGACCAGGATGCTGTTCGTCTCTGGCTACGCCGGGCAAACCGTGTTGGACCATAAAGTGGTCGACGTCGAAAACAATTTTCTGCAGAAGCCGTTCACCTTGAAACAACTGGCCAGCAAAGTCCGGACGGTTCTCGATCATCGCCATACGATTCCGATGGCAGCCGAAATGATTGCGCATCCGTTCGTCGCTACGGCACGACCCGAGTGAGTTTGCCGGCCTTGAGCCGGAAACGTTGCCCTCGCCAAGTGACTGTCTGGCCGCCGAGACTTGCAGTCCACACCGCGGCTGCGAACAAATCCCGGAGAGGAATCAGCCACGCGTATTTGAGAATCTGATGGTCCCGGAGAACACCGCGGCCCACAAACAAGGCAACCGCGAGACGAAGAAACAGCGTGATCGCGAGCGCGCCCCAGGCCCAGAACGCTGCTCGACTCGCGGCTAGAGCGAGCAGCGACCACGTGATCCCAAACGTAAAGATCAGACCCATGTACCCTCCCGCGCGCGCGTCCCGGACCCCACGCGCCCAACGAAGCTGATGCGCGAAGAATTCCCGCAGGCGATATGACGGGAGATAGGTCTCAACCACCACGTCCGACAGTTTCACGGTCAGACCCAGGCAGGCGATGCGCTTTCCCAGTTCATAGTCGTCGACAAGATAGTCTACGAATGAGGCGAACCCGCCGATCTTCTCCAACTCTGCCCGGCGGAAGGCCAGCGTGGAACCCAGTCCAAAGCGAACGCCACCCTCAAGCTGCCACGCGGTGACCACGCTCGGGCAAAAGTCTGTGCTGATGCCCAACTGTTCCAGACGCGAGCCCAGCGTCGCACCGGCCACTCCGCGGTAGAGACAAGTGACCATTCCGACGTGCGGATCGGCCAACGGCGCGGTCACCCGGCGCAGGTAGTCGGACTCCACGCGAATGTCGCTGTCGTTGACAACGAGGTAGTCATAGCGAGATTCCGCCAGCATCTGTGCCAGGTTGCTGACCTTAATGTTCGCGCCCAGGATCTTCGGACAAATCATCAACTGAATTCTGTGATCGGGGAATTCTCGCTGCAATCTCTTCACGCTCTCGATCGCAGGGTCATTGGGGTCGCTCACCCCAAAAATGATTTCGTATTCCGGATAGTCCTGCGCGCAATGGCTGCGAAAGCTCTCATACATTTCAGGGTCAGTACCTTTGAGAGGCTTAAGAATCGAGATCGGTGGCAAAGCTTGGTCCGGGCGGGTGCCTGGTTCAACCTTCCCTCCGCGCAAGAATCTTGCGGCACTCGAGAGACAGAGGAGGTAGTAAATGCAACTGGACACCGTGCCGATGACCGCGACGACCTGAACTACTCTGATGATGGAATCCATCATGCGTAAACGCGGGATAGACTATTCGTAACGCAACGCCTCAATCGGATCCAGGTTCGCGGCCTTCCATGCGGGATAGATGCCAAACACCAAACCGGTTCCCGCGGCAGAAGAAAAGCCGAAGATCGTCCAGAACATCGACATGTGGGCCGGCAGCGCGGGCCAGAACGCAGGAATTACGCCCACGATGATTGCGCCGAGCAGAATCCCAATTACGCCGCCGACTGCCGTAAGAATGATCGCCTCTAGAGTGAATTGCAAAAGAATGTCGCGCTTGCGGGCGCCAATCGCCTTGCGGACACCGATCTCGCGCGTCCTTTCAGTCACGCTCACCAGCATAATGTTCATCACGCCCACGCCCCCAACAATGAGCCCAACGCTCGAAATCGCAAACATACCGATGAACAGCATACCCGTGAGCTGATTCCACACATCCGAGATTGAATCCGAGGTGAAGACGGCAAAATTATCCGGCTTGTCGTTGGGAACTTTTCGCCGACGCCGCAGCAGTTCCCGGATTTCGTCGATGGCCTTCGGCATGTCATCGTGAGAGGTGGCCTTAACGGTGATCCAGTGCTGTTTCAACTCGGGGTGTAATGTCTTGAAGGTCTGCAGTGGAAAAAAGACACGATTGTCGTTCGGATCCTTGCCCCCGCCAAATACCGACTTGACCTTCTGCACCGTGCCTACCACTTGAAACAACCGTCCTTCGATGTTGACCTCGCGGCCGAGTGGGTCCTGGGTTCCAAACAATTCCTCGGTAGTGTCGTGACAGAGAATCACGACCGGGGAGCGATGTTGATCGTCCACGTCGCTGAACCATCTGCCGCTGGCCATGGGCAGGTCAAACACATCCTTCACAGACGCTGTGTCTCCCTCAAGAATGGTGTTCTTGGCCTTGCGGTCCTGGTATTTGACTGCGTAACTGCCCACGCCGAGTTCGGGGCGGAATAGACGAATCCCTGCCGATACCGCTTTAACATGGGGTAAATCTTTAATCGCCTCAGCGTCCTCAAACGTCAGTTCTTTTCGAGTCCGCACTTCTTCCGGGATGCGCCCGAAAGTAAATGGCTCCATGTGAAACACGAATATAAGGTTAGACCCTATGCTTGAAACAAGGTCGCGGACATTGTCGTCGAGGCCGCGTCCTATGGAAGAAACGCCGATTACGATCCCCAACACAGTCAGCGACGAGCGCAGCTTGTTGCTGCGGATCGTGTCGGCCGCCATCTGAACGATCTCGCCGAATTCGTCTTTATGAATCATGAAGAATTGAGTAATTTGGCAATTTGTAATTTCGTAATCTAACCCCGACGCTTGAGGTTAGCGATTCGGATTCCAAATTACAAAATTACCCTATTACAAAATTACAAATTGTTCCCCTACGTTTCGAACCGTAACGCCACAATCGGATCGAGTTTTGCCGCTTTGCGCGCGGGATAGACTCCGAAGAACACTCCGACGCTGGCTGACACAATCAGTCCGGCCGCCACGGCCCAGAGCTTGATTGCCGAGGGCATCCCAACTAGCAGAGTAACGGATAAGGCGATCGTTGTGCCCAACAACACTCCCACAATGCCGCCCGCGAGCGCCAGAGTAACGGACTCGATCAAAAACTGCAGCAGCACATCCTCACGCCGCGCACCCAGCGCCTTGCGGATGCCGATTTCGCGGGTGCGCTCGGTCACCGATACCAGCATGATGTTCATGATCACGATGCCACCGACTACAAGAGAGATAGCGGCAATGCCGATGGTGGCAACGAAGAACGTCTGGCTGAAATCGGTCCAGATGCCAAGCAGGCTCGAATTGGTCTCAATGTCGAAGCTGTCGTCGCCCCCGAGCTGGTCGTGCCGCCTGGCGCGAAGAGCAACGCGCGCTTCATCGACGGCCTCGTTGAGCGGCACTCCTGCGCTGGCCGCCTTGGCTGCAATGCGCAGGCTGTTATTATGCGTGCCATATTGTTTCAGGCAGGCCGTCATGGGAATCATCACGTAATTGTCAGCGCTCTGCCCCAGGGTCTTGCCCTTCTTCGTCCCTACGCCAATTACCTGGTAGGTCCAACCGTCGATGCGGATTTCCTTGCCCAGCGGATCCGTACCCGCCATCAGATGTTCGACGATATCGTTTCCCACCACGGCAACCGGAGACCGATTATCCAGGTCAGTCTGGTTGAGCATGCGGCCGGCGCTCAGGTCGGTATCGAGAATCGTGGGCATCCCGGGAGTGATCCCCCGCACCAGCGTATCGCTGATCTCTTGTCCGTTGTACTTCACATGGCCGCTTTCGTTGCGCGTGGAAGCGGCAACCAGTACACAATGCCGGCAGGCGTCGGCCACCGCCTGGTAATCCTCGATGGTCAGGTCTTTGCGCTTCTCACCTTCTAAATAGCGATCAACGTTGGTAACGGCCGGAGAAACTTTGAAGATAAGGAAAACATCCGCGCCCAGATTGAATATCTTTTGGGCCACGTAGTCGTTGATACCGGAGACGAAGGTGACGACGGCGATGACGGCGGCCACTCCGATTACCACGCCGAGCAGCGTCAGCACCGAGCGCAACTTATTTACCCACAGCGACTGCAGGGCAATTCGGATGGCTTCGGCGATGTTCATAGTTCGGGCTTCGGCTTTCGGGCTTCGGGCTTCGGGCTTCGGGCTTCGGCAAGAAATGGAGCCTCAGCGTCGGCCGCTTGCCGACAAGTCTAACAGCAACAAAGCCTTTCGAACGGGTAGGCCGAAGCCCGGCAGCCCCTTCGACTTCGCTCAGGGCAGGCGAGGCCCGAAGCCCGTATAATGATTCTGTTGGCAGCTGGACCGGACGGTCGCTTTCCGCGTCTTCGGATGCGGGGAGAGGAAAGTCCGAACTCCGCAGAGCAGTGTGCCGGATAACGTCCGGGAGGCCGGGTTGAAGCCCGTCCGACGGAAAGTGCCACAGAAAAGATACCGCCCGCATCTTTCGGGATGAGGGTAAGGGTGAAAAGGTGCGGTAAGAGCGCACCGCCGCGGCAGCAATGCAGCGGGCAGGGCAAACCACACACGGAGCAAGACCAAATAGGAAGGGAGTTCGCGGCCGGATTCTTACGGATCAGGTCGCGGCACGTGCCGGCTCGGTGCGTCCAACCTTCGGGTAGGTCGCTAGAGCCCCGCAGCGATGCGTGGCCCAGAGGAATGACCGTCCCGCCGGAGCAATCCGGCGGACAGAATTCGGCTTACAGGTCCGGCTGCTACAATTTTTCTTCAATTCACTTTCAGGAGCACACCTCATGTCAGCACCCAGCCGCCGCCCGGAGATTCGCCGGCGCCGCGCCCGTCAACACAAGATCACCCTCCTCCGCAAGCGGCTCGCTTCGGCCCAGACCGACGCCGACCGCAACCGGGTTACCGCCAAGCTGCACAAACTCGCCGTCGCTTCGCCGGGCCAGCCCCTGCTCAAGTAGATCCCACGCAGAGTGCGATGCGATGAGTTGCCAGGTTGAGTTTCCGCTGAGTTGCCAGTAAGACTGGCGGGAGCCAACCGAAATCAAGCCACGCCCGCAGTCGACTTGGGGCTCGTCGAGGCGGACTGTCCCCGAGGTTCTCCACTGCCCGGCGGACTCGCGACCTCCTGATAGGTGTTCATGATTCGACGCACAGACTTCTCCCAGGAGAACTTTGCCGCCTGCCGGTAGCTGCGTTCCTTCATTTTCTCGCGCAACGGCTGATCCAGAAGCACCCGGTGCAGTGCCCGCATGATTTCGAAAACGTTCTCCGGGTGGACCAGCACTGCAGCGTTGCCCACCACCTCGGGCAGCGACGACACGTTTGAGGTCACGACCGGAGTGCCGTGGGCCATCGCCTCCAGGGGTGGCAGGCCGAAGCCTTCATACAACGACGGGAAGACAAAGATCTTGGCCTCATCATAAAAAGTGCGCAGCACCTCGATCGGAACAAATCCCAGGAAGCGCACATCGTTCTGCACTCCGCTGCGGATCACCGTCCGGCGCAAGTCAGGATTGCCGGAAACATCGTCTCCGATGATGATGAGCTTCAGGTCAGGGAATGCCTGGTCCTTCTCCAACTCGGTCTTCAGCGCCGAAAAAGCTTCGATCATGCGTACGACGTTCTTGTGCGGGCTGATTCTGCCGGCATAGAGCAGGAAGGGATACGTGACCTGGTACCGCTCGGCAATCACCTGGCGGTCTGCCGCGCTGGCGTGTCCGCGGAGAAACCTTTCATCGATCGCATTATAGACCACCTCGATGCGTCGCGGTTGAATATCAAACAGCTTCTCCATTTCGAGCTTGGTAAAGTTTGAGACCGCGAAAATGCGGGCGGCGCCACGCAAAACCCGTTTGGTCAACTGAAAGTGCAGCGAGCCTCGAAGCCCCGTCTGCTGATGTGGTCGCGTGAGATGCTCCAGCATGTCGTGCACTGTCATGACGTAAGGGCAAGGCAGCGCACGGGGGATAGAGAACAAATTCGGGATGTGCACCAGATCGCATTCCAGCCGCTTCACGCTCGTGCGGAACTCCTTGAAGCTCCTCCAGGAGCGTTCCGGTTCGGCCAGAGGAATCGTGTGAAAGTTAGCTGGCAGGGTGCCGATTTCCTTCACCTTGGCGGGAGAGCCGATGAGGAAATACGTGGTCTCGTGGTCCAATCTGCCCAGAGTCCGAACGACATTACGGATGTAGGTACCTACGCCGAACTCAGTCATTCGCCGGATGTCGATGGCGATCTTCACCGAAGGCATTTAACCACAGAGGGGTCGCGGCTTCACAACAGAATTACAGAAGTTCCTAAGCGCGCGCTTCCGCCTGCGCTCTCGCTCTCCGCTCGGCGTAGAGCGGGAAGGCCTCGCAAAGATCTAGCACGTCCTTGCGGATTCTCTCCAGCACCGCCGTATCGGTGCGTTGAAGAAGCGCTTCTGCGATCCAGAGCCCGACTTGCCGCATCTCAGTCTCTTTCATGCCACGCGTAGTCAAAGCCGGTGTACCAATGCGGATGCCGCTCGGCTTCATCGGCGGATTGACATCGAACGGGATCGCGTTTTTGTTGACAGTGATTCCGGCCTCGCCCAGCGCCTTCTCGGCCTCGCTGCCCAGCATCCCCTTCGCAAAGACATCGACCAGCATCAGGTGCGTATCCGTTCCGCCAGAAATAATGCGGAAGCCCTCTGCTGCCAGCGTTTCCGCCAGCACCTTCGCGTTAGCCACAACTTGCTTGGCATAATCACGAAACTCGGGCTGCATCGCCTCCTGAAAACAAATCGCCTTGGCTGCGATGATGTGCATCAGCGGACCGCCCTGCATACCGGGAAAAACAACTTTATCGATCGCTGCCGCGAACTCGGCCTTCGAAAGAATCATCCCCGCCCTCGGTCCGCGTAAAGTTTTATGGGTTGTCGAAGTGACGATATGCGCGTGCGGCACCGGTGAGGGATGCACGCCGCCCGCCACCAATCCCGCAAAATGCGCCATATCGACCAGAAACAGCGCTCCCACTTTGTCAGCGATCTGGCGCATGCGCGCGAAATCGATAACGCGAGGATAGGCGCTGCCGCCGCCGATAATCAGCTTGGGCCGGTGTTCTTCAGCCAGCTTCTCCAGCAAGTCGTAGTCAATCGTCTCGGTTTCTTTGGTCACGCCGTAAGGCACGATCTTGTACGTCTTCCCCGAAAAATTCAGATGATGCCCGTGCGTCAGGTGGCCACCGTGCGCCAGATTCAATCCAAGAATAGTGTCGCCCGGCTGCAGCACGGCCGCGTAAGCCTCCATGTTGGCCTGCGAGCCGGCGTGCGGCTGCACGTTGGCGTGCTCGGCGCCGAACAATTGCTTGGCGCGGTCACGCGCCAGGTTCTCGACAACGTCGGCGTACTCACAGCCGCCGTAGTAACGCTTGCCGGGATATCCCTCGGCATACTTGTTGGTGAACACTGAGCCTGCGGCCTCGAGCACGGCTTCGCTGACAAAGTTCTCCGAGGCAATCAGCTCCAAACCCTCGTGCTGGCGGCGGGTTTCATTGTCGATGGCGGCCGCAATCTGCGGATCGGCTTCGTAGAGAGGACGATACATCTTCGAAATAGCGGAGTTCTTCATATCGTTTTCCTAGGGCGTCCCGTAAACGTTGGGCTGATGAAGTTCCATAAATCGCTCCGGCGCCTTCACCGGAGTAAAACCAAACTGCGAATAAAGTCCATGCGCGTCTCGGGTAGTCAGAATCCAGCGCCGCAGATTTTGCAGCGCAGGATGCTGGGTAATGCACTGCATCAGCCACTTGCCGAGCCCGCGTCCGCGGTGCGTTTCCAGCACGAACACATCGCCGACATACGCGATGGTGGCGAAATCGCTGATCACGCGGGCGAAGCCGATTTGCGCGCCCTCCCCGTCATAAATTCCGAAGCACAGCGCGTTCTCGATCGACCGGGCCACAACTTCCCGCGGGATGCCCTTGGCCCAATAGCAATTAGTCAGAAAACCGTGAATTACGTCCAGACTCAGGCGCTCTCGGCTGGTGCTGATCAGAAAATCCCCGCGTCGGTACTCCATCACAGCTTCAGAATCGAGGACGCGCGCCGCCATGCCCACATTCTACCGCCTACTCAAAAGCCGTTCGCAGGAACGAAGCCAGTTGCCACCCATCCATGTAATTGTAGGGGGCCTCACCCATCGTGTAATGGCCGCAGGGAAGAACCACAACCTTGTGATCCAGCCCACGACGCTCGAATTCCGCCACCACATCGCGCGAGAGTTCAGGCAGAAAAGTCAGATCGTATTTCGCGTAAATAATGAGCGACTTCCGCGGCCAGCGGGAAAATTGATTGAAATAGGCCATCGGACTAACTGCCAGCCACGACTGCCGTAAGGTCTCCAGGTCAATCTGCGATTCGATGCCCTGCCGGATGTGCCGCGTCGACTGGCCATGCCACACCACGTCGGCGACGTACGTGGAAGCATGATTGAACGCCGCAACTCGAATGCGTGGATCGTGCGCCGCTGCGATGAACGCGTAACAGGAACCGAGACTCGTCCCCACAATTCCCGGCTTGCTGTAACCCTGCTGCTCGAGCCAATCGAGACAGCAGCGGACATCCACCACACCCTGCCGCACCGCATCGAGTGTGCGGCCAATGTTGGCGGAGACGGCGTAATCAGCGCGGCCGATCTCGGCCGGCATGCGGATGTCGTGATAAGGCATGCTGAGCCGCAGCACTGCAATGCCCAGCATGTTGAGAACCTTGCACAGGCTCACGTAGGCAAGTGCGTCCGCGTTCCAGTGCGGCAGAAGAACGATGGCGCGCCGTCCACGCGCTGGGAACCAGCGCGCATTCACCAGATTGTTTTCCGGATACGGCGTTTTCACCGGAGCAGTGAAGCGCAGAAACTCCGCGAACGTTCCTTTTACCTTCGCTTCAAGCTTCGGGTCCGGAACTTCGCGCGTGGAAAAAACCTGCACCTCGCGCTTCTCCAGCCGGAAGTCGCTTGCCGGCTTGTACGAATAAAACTCGTCGCTGGCAGCGACGATGCGTCGGTTGAAATCGACTAGGAATTTCGCGGGATCGTCCGCAGCCTGCCCTGGCTGCCAGCCATTGCGGCAAGGCCAGTCCCGCGCAAACTCCAGCCCCCACTCCAGCGGACGCACCACGCGGTTGTTGTCCACTGAGGTCAGCCGGTGTTCCCAGTCATACATCCATTGCGCGTAGCGAGAAGGCATGTACTCTGAGCATAGCAAACGGATGGGTGGACAATCAGCCCCGCCACAGCAAGCCGCAAGAACCCGCATTAGACGGGTGCAGGGAGCGGTCGGAGCTTGTCTAGCCCTTGCGTGGAGGGGTCGATTCCTCTCTTTCTCTGTCCTCCGGCCTTAGGTTTGAGCAAGAATAACTATCTGGAGAAAATCGAGTTGACCGGCACAGATACCGCTAAGCAGAATCCGTTCCAGCAGTTTTCCCATGCATGGCGCGCGCTCCAGCACCGCAATTTCAGGCTGTTCTTTACCGGTCAAAGCATCTCTCTGATTGGCACCTGGATGACCCGCGTCGCAACCAGCTGGCTGGTGTATCGGCTCACTGGGTCCGCATTGCTTCTGGGCCTCGTCGGCTTTGCCGGGCAGATTCCAACTTTTCTGTTGGCGCCTTTTGCCGGAGTCTGGGTCGACCGGCTGGACCGCCGGAACATGCTCGTATGGACGCAGGTGTTGGCAGGTCTGCAATCCCTGGCGCTTGCCGGCCTCACACTCGCCAGGATCATCAACATCCACGAAATTATTGCGTTAAGCGTTCTGCAGGGCTTGATCAACGCCTTCGACATGCCGGGCCGTCAAGCCTTTCTGGTGCAGATGGTCGAAGACAAACAGGATCTCGGCAACGCCATTGCGCTCAACTCTTCCATGGTGAATATGGCTCGGCTAGTGGGACCTGCCTTGGCGGGCTTCGTCATTGGCGCGGCCGGAGAAGGATATTGTTTCCTGATTGACGGCGCCAGCTATCTCGCCGTCATCGCTTCGCTACTGATGATGAGGATAAAAGTCGCGCCCGCAAAACGCTCCCTTACCTCCATGCTGGGACAACTCAAAGAGGGCTGGGCCTATGTTTCCGGCTTTCGCCCCGTACGAACCATTCTGTTGCTCTTCGCGTTGATTAGCCTGATGGGTATGCCGTTCATGGTGCTCATGCCCATCTTCGCGTCGAAGGTCCTGCATGGCGGACCGCATACGCTCGGGTTCCTGTTGGGAGCCACCGGCGTCGGTGCATTGATCTCCGCAGTTTCTCTCGCCTTGCGCAAGACGGTTCGCGGACTGACCACGATGATCCAGCTTTCCGCCGCGGTCTTCGGTGTTGGTCTGATCTGTTTTGCCCTGTCGCGAATCCTCTGGCTATCGATGTTTCTCATGCTAATCGTCGGTTTCGGCATGATGCAAGGCCTGGCGGCGAGCAATACCGTTATTCAAACCCTGGTGCCGGAAGACAAGCGCGGCCGGGTGATGAGCTATTACACCATGGCCTTTGTAGGAATGGCGCCGTTCGGCAGCCTGCTGGCAGGCGGCCTGGCGCACACTCTGGGAGCGCCCCATGCAGTTATGATTACGGGAGCATTTTGCGTTGCAGGTGCGGTCTGGTTCTCGACGCAACTGAAGGCAATCCGGCAGATCATGCGTCCTATCTATGTCGAGATGGGCATCATCCGAAGCGAGCTTGAACCGACTCTACAAGATCAAGTCGGACGCTGAACACGGATCGGGTCTCCGAATATTTCTGGTCTGGATCGAACCTAGTCAGTTGCCGTACCTTCTCGGCACGCGCTTCGAAATATTGCAGAGAATCTCGTAAGGCGAGCTGTTAGCCAGGCGAGCATGTTCGAGCGCATCTACGCTAAGGCCATCGCTCGTTCCGAGTAGGACGACTTCATCGCCGACGGCGATCCCAGGAATACCCGTCACATCCACCAGCGTGAGGTCCATCGAGATGCTGCCGACGATGGGCGCGTAGTGGTCCCGGACGATCACGCGCCCGCGATTCGAAAGCTGCCGGTTATATCCGTCGGCATAGCCGACGGGCAGCACGGCAACGTGCGCGGGCGCCTTGGTCACATAAGTTCCGCCATAGCCCAGAGCTTGGTTGGCGGCGAAATCCCGCATGGAGAGAATTCGCGTCTTCCAGGTCAGCACCGGCTTCACGGCAAGCCGCAGCGTCCCGCCGCTCACTTCCCTGCCCGCACGCTGGAACGGCAGATAATATCCGTAGAGCGCAACGCCGGGCCGCACCATGTTGTTCCAGGTTTCGCGCCGCGAGATCAGCGCACTGGTGTTGGCCATGTGGATCAAATCCGGATCAAAGCCCGCCGCCCGTACCATCCGCTGCGCCTCTTCGAACCGGCGTTCCTGCTCAGCTACCGAAGGCGCGTCCATAATCTCTGAAGAAGCGAGATGCGTCGAAAGTCCTTCGAGATCAAGATGCGGAGCCGCACGCAGAACTTTCAGCACCGCGGGAAGTTCAGCCAGCGCCACACCGAGCCGGCCCATTCCTGTGTCCACTTTCAAATGCACGGCATGCCGCACTGCGGCGAGCGCCGCCGCCTGCTCCAGAGACTCGATGTGCCACGGCTCCCACACCGTGGGAGTAAGCCGCAGGCGGACGATCTCGCTTTCTTCGCCTCGCCAGAACCCCGTCATGAGCAGGATTCGGGACTCAATGCCTGCCTCGCGCAATGGGATCGCCTCATCGAGAGACGTGACGCCCAGCCAGGTTGCGCCTTCGGCCTGCAGAGCGCGCGAGCATTCCACCGCGCCGTGGCCGTAAGCGTCAGCTTTCACCACCGCGCACACGGTGACTCCCGCGCCCGCGTGCTTCACCACCGTACGGAAGTTTTGCCGCAGAGTGGCCAGCGAGACTTCCGCCCATGTCGGGCGCGTCGCCACTCGGCTCAGAATTTCTACAGTTGACGCCACTGGGCTCGATTATAGCGGGAGGGCCGCACACCCTCAGGTTACCCTCGGGCTACTCCTGCATGATGCTCTTCGCCTGTGTCGCCAACCCGCCCTCTCAGTTTCCAGTCAGCGAGAAGTTCACCGTGATTTGCGTTTCCACCTCGACCGGTTCGTTGTTCAGGATGTAAGGCCGGTAACGCCATTGCCGGACGGCCTCAATCGCGGCAGGCACGAGGATAGGATGGCCGGCCAGAACTTTGAGATTCTCAATTGTGCCTTGTTTGCTGATCACTGCCTGCAGCACAACCTGGCCCTGAAGGCGTGCAGCCCGCGCCAGCGGCGGATACGTTGGCACGATCTTGTGAACCAAGTCACCTTCGCTCATGTGGGAGACGGAAATCGGGTGGGTCGCGACAGCCGGCGCTACGGGCATAATCGGGCGTGTGCCCGAGCCGAAGGAATCGAGCATTCCATTTAGCGCGCCGGTCCCCGAGGGTCCCGAAACATACCCGCCCGGACCTCCAATCTCCGGCGGACCGTCATCGGCCGCGGGGAGATCAGTCCGAAGTCGCGGAGATGGTCTGAGAAAGATGCTCGCACTACTCGGCGCAGCGGTGTTTGCCCCCGCGTGCGTTCTAACCGCAGGAGTCTCAGCCAGAGGTTCTCCCACACTCACTGGCCTCGAGAGCTGGCGGAGCAAAGGCAGGCCCATGGGACGGAGCAGGGGCAAAACCAGCAACCCACCGACGGCCAGTGCCTGCAATCCGAACGAGGTCAAGGTGGTCAATCCGCGACGCGAACGCTCGTCCCACGACAAATTGAGTGTGTCGTCAAACATGGTGTCCTCCTGAATCAACGCGGTTACAGCTAAAGACACCAAACTTTGTTGCGGAGGACTGGACAGGGCAAAGAAAAAAGGCCGCGCAGTAACGCGGCCTCTGGAACTTTTCCGACACTCGTGGTGTCGCGAAAAAACTACTTGGGCTGTGCCGTTGCCGGCTTGGGTGCTGCAGGCTTCAAAGGCGCGGGCTTGACCGATGCTCCTGTAGCGGGAGCCGGGGCGGGCACGCCGGATTGCGTGTTGTAAGCATCGACTACCGCTTTGGTGATGTCCCCCTGCTCGCCGTACCAAAGTATTGGGCTCTGCGGCCACGGGTTCGAAGTGTCCACGATCATGGCGAAGCCATTGTCCTGTGCGTGCTTCACGATCACCGGGGCCATCTTTTGCAGAATGCGTTGAAAAATCTCTTTCTGCTGGTTCTGCGCATCTTCCTGAGCGTCCTGCACTGCGCGATCAAACGATTTCTTCTTGGTCTCGATCTGCTTGACCAGGGTGGCGCGGGCATCGTCGTTCAGCTTGTCACCCTGTTTCTGCAGTTGTTCCTGCAGACTCTGGAGCTCGTCGTTCTGAGCCTTCAATTCGCTCTGTTTGGGCTCCAACTTTTTGCGCAAGACTTCGAAATCGCGCTGGCCTTCGTTTGAACCCAGCACCGCCTGTTCAATGTTGATGGTTCCGAGCTTGGAACCTGTGCCGGTCGCTATGGTTGTGGTGGGCGCCGACGATGCGGGCGAACTGGCCGCACGCGCGGGGGCGGCACCACCGGTTTGGGCCCATGCAGAAATGATTGAGAAAACCGCAATGGCCAGGAAGGACCGCAGAAACTTGCTTGTCATTGGATCGCTTAAACTCCTTGGAATGGTTCCGGTAAACAGGTTCCGGGAATGAACTCAGACTACCCTCTTCAGGCTACACCGGGCCGCACTCACGAGGCCGTCGTCCTGCGTGTTCTAACGACCGTTGTCGAGCATCGCGTTGTCGAGCATCACCTGGAGACAAGACGCACTGGGTTGCGAGCGTCACACGCCGGGGTTGCGGACGTGCCGTCCACCCCTGATCAGCGTTCTCAATGGTGTGGATCAATAAGATTATAGAGAGCTTCCTCCGGCGGCGTCAAACCTCACTGCCCGCGAACCTGCCTTGCAACCCAGCCTTCGGAACCTGTCTTTAGAACGTGGTAGCCACGGTGAAGCGGAATGTCTTGCGTGGCTCGCGCAGCAGGAAACTCGGAGAGTATACGATTTTGGCAAGGTTGTACGTGTAGTCGCCAGCCGCCTCGGCCTGCCCAGAGGGGAACATGTTGCGCGTAATGGGTAACGGCGAGTTCGCCGCGTTATCCAGCCGCAGCGGGTTATAGGCCCAGTAGATGCGGAAGGGCGCGTTGACTACCGGCAGGAACATTTGGAGTTCAAGGCCGGTGGACATTCGGGGGCGCCAGTTGGTCTGGCCGAGGACCTGCAAGTCTTGCGACGGCTCCGGGTTCAACAGAGAGCCTGGGGCACAGGTATTGGCGGTGGCAGTCTGCGACAGGACGGGACATCCCACGGGAGTCCCAATTACGGTCTGGTACTGCTCCGCCGCAATCTGCAACTGCGATCTTCGCAGGATCGGGTCGATGCCCAAGTCGATAAACGGAGCCAGAGCCACTGGTCCATAGATGGTGATGCGGTACTCCATGTTAGTCACAATGCTCAGATCGCCGCCGGGGAAGGTGATCTGATCAATCGGAATGGGTATGGTCACATTGCCCGCCCGCGGATTCTGCGGGTTCAGGGGGACGGGCGTTCCATCGGAATTGGTCAGCGTGATCGATCCCACGTTCGGCAGGAACGCTACCGGGGACACCGAACGTATGTCAAACCCGCGCAGATCGTTCTCACCGCCCATGTAAGCGCGCTGGAACGGCGGCGCAACCAAACCGCCATAGCCAGTGATGAAAGATCCCTGAACGTTGAAGCCGAGCGCATTGCGCCGGTTCTGCATCGGAATGAACTTCTTGTACTGAACGATCGGCCGGACCGATCGAATGGTTCCTCCCAACCCTGCGAGCTCTATTCCGGTCGTGAACTGGTGTCCGCGGTGAGGCGAGATCGGACTGTCCAGAGTATTGAAAGAAAAGTTGGGAAAGATCTTGCTGGTGATGATGCCATCGAGGGCAACAGGGCCGGAAACACCGCGGAACGCCAGGAATTCGAAAAGATTCTTAGACGCCGAACTCAGGGCCGCCAGAGAGGATCGGTCAAACGAATAGGTAATGCCCAGACGCTTGAAAGAGCGATGCAGCGGGTAGCTCAACGACGACGTGAACCCCGCGCTCTGCTGCGTGTAATTCTGCAAATTCTGCAGCACGGCGTTGGGCAGGTTGTTCAGGTTCTGCCCGCTGAATATAGAGAGCTGCCGCGCCTGATCGTATTTCGTCTTTGTGTAGTAAACGTTGAAACCAAACTGCAGCGGCCGGTCAAACATATAAGGCTGGGTGAAACCGAACCGCACGCTTTTCGCCAGGTTGCCCGCGCTGACCTGCATCTGAAGCGTCTCACCCAGGCCGAGGAAATTGTTGGTCGCGTAATTAAGTCCTACGAAAGCGCCTTCCAGTCCGCTGACGCCGCCGTTGAGACCGATGCTGTTCTTGCCTTTCTCGTGAATCTTCAGCGTCAGATCGACCAGACCGTCTTTCTCATCGAGTTGGCGAACCGTGGTGTTGGGATCGTCGGGCTTCAACTGGTCGAAGTATCCCAGTTGATTCAAGCGCAGCAGGCTCAATTCCCAGAGCCGTGAGTTGTAAACGTTGCCTTCCTCCAGCGCGATCTCGCGCCGAATCACTTTGTCGCGCGTGGTGGTGTTGCCCTGAAATTCGATGCGGCGCACATAGAACTGCTTGCCTTCGTCGACATCGATATCAAGGTAGATCAGCTTCTTGTCGTCGTCGAAGCGGGTATCGGGGATGGATGTGAAGTTGATGTAGCCCAACTCGCCATAAGCCTTGCGCAGGTTCTCCAGGCCTTTGGCGACTTTCTCCTTGCTGAAGACGTCCCCGTCCTTGATCGGGAAAATAGCGCGCAGGGCCTTCACGTTCTGAACCGCCTTGTTGTTCTTGAACGTAATCCCGCCCAGGGTGTAGCGCTCTCCCTCATCGATGGTCATCGTAATGTCGACAGATTTGCCCCGCCCTCCCTGCAACAGCGGGACGTGGGCGCCGGCGTGGCCGGTGTCGTGAATCTCTGTCTTAGCCTCGCCCACGGTGTTCATCTTGAAATAGCCGCGATTCTGGTATTCGTTGCGGACGCGCTCCGTATCTTCGTCCAGCTTGGTGGCGTCGTAGGTTCGGGCGAAGATGTCTTCCAGGAAGATAGAGTGGGGGATGCCGATGGGCCGCAAGTTCTTCATGGCATAACGCAGTACTCGCGACTTGACATTCTTGTTGCCTACGAACGTGATCTTGCCCACCTTGACCTTGGGACCTTCTTTCACCACAAACGTGATCCCGATCGCAGCCGGTGGAATCTGCCGTATTTCCGTCCGGACGGTCGAAAACTGCCGCCCATGCTCGGCCAGCAAGCCTTTGATCGTCACTTCGGCTTTCTTGACCTTGGTTGGGTCGTATTGACTCTCGACGGACAACCCAACCTTCGCTTCCTTGAAGCGGTCCAACACGTCGCTGGTAGAGACCGAACTCAGGCCCACGTAATTGATCTCGCGGATCGTCGGCTTCTCTTTGACCTGGATGATCAGCCGCCATCCCTTCGGGGTCTGCTCGCGGCTGAAGCGGATATCCTCGAAATAACCGGTGTTCCACAGGGAATTGAAGTCGCGCTCCAGTGCAGCGGGGTCGTAAATGTCACCGGGATGGGTGAAGATGCGTGCCTTGACTGTCTCGGCGGGGATGCGGCGGTTTCCCTGAACATTGATCTCAGAGATTATGTCGCTTTGCGCCCAGGCGGCGGGGGCGGAAAGCAGCAGCAGAGCGGTCGCGATGCCGAGCATGCATCCCATCCCCTTCATCGCGCGGCAAAGCCGTGCGAATAAAGAAGATGGAGGATAAGCAGTGCCGGAAGAACCGGGGCCGTGCCCGGACACAGCAATGTCTCGATGAGAGCAAAAGTGAATCGCTACGACCTCAGCCTCTGGGATATAGGAAAACGATCATTATACGGTAGATAAACAGAAAGCGTCCAAGCGGCCACTCTTGGCGGTGGCTTCATGGAAAGGGCTTGGCCAACTCCACCTCCACCAAGACGGAATAAAACGTGGCGGAGTTGCCCAGATCGGAAAGTTTTTCTGAGGTCAACACATTGATGTTCCGGAATCCAGGTCCCAGCTTGGCCCAGTTTAGCTTTGCCGACACCACTCCCGGCTGAACCGCGCCATCCACTCGGGCTTTCAGAAAGATTTCTCCTCGACGGTTGTACACCCTGACTGTCTCTCCGTCGGCAATTCCACGCGCCCGGGCATCGGTGGAATGCATCTCCAGCAGGTTTGTCTCCTCCATCTCCTCGACCGAAGGCTGGTTGGCAAAGGTTGAATTCATGAAGTTGTCGGCCTTGCGCGCCAGAAGTTCCAGCGGAAGAGTTGTTCCCTGCTTGCCGTGGCGAGATTCATCCGGGGGCTTGAACTCGGCCACTGGGTCAAGCCCCAGCGCCTTCATCGCTTCGCTGTACAGTTCAGCCTTGCCAGAAGGAGTGCGGAAGTTGCCTTGAGCGAAAGGAAGAAATGGTTCTAGTTGGCCACTGGCCACTGAACACTGGCCACTGAAGTTGAGCCGCACGTGCCGTTCCTGCTCCAACCGCTCCCGGCTGATGCCATCGAGCCACGGATTCTTAGAGGCCAGCGCGCCATCGATCATCTCGTCGATGCTCTCGCGGAAGCACGCGTCCTGGAATCCCATCCGCTTCGCCAGCGCTCGAAACACTTCCACATTCGGGCGGCACTCCCCCAATGGATCGATCGCCTGGTCCGACACCTGCAGGAGGTAGTGACCGTACGCCGCCTGCAAATCTTTGTGCTCGAAGAACGTCGTCGCAGGCAGCACGATGTCGGCATAGTCGGTGGTGTCAGTGAAAAACTGCTCGTGAACCACAGTAAATAAGTCTGTGCGCTTGAGCCCGCGAACAACCTCATTGTGATTGGGACAAACTGCAGCCGGGTTTGAGTTATACACAAACAGAGCTTTCACCGGCGGGTCGTCGAGTGTATTTAGCGCCTCGCCCAGGCGAACCATGTTCACGACACGCGGAGGGCGTTGGCTTCCGTCGGGTTTGAGGTCAGGACGCCGCAACGCGTCCTTGTTCAGATCAAACGCGCCGCTGGTCGACAGGTGAATGCCGCCGCCCTCTTCTTTCAAAGATCCGATGATGCAGGGCAGCATTGCAATTGCGCGCATCGCCGTCCCGCCACCCTCCGAGCGCTGCACGCCATAGTTCACCCGAATCACTGAAGGCCGCACGGTGGCATATTCACGCGCCAGCTTGCGGATATCTTCTGGCGCGATCCCCGTCCACTGCGCCGCCCGTTCCGGTGGATACGCCTTTACCCTTTCACACAGCTGGTCGAAACCAAGCGTGTATTTCGCCACATAATCGGCGTCGTGCAAACCTTCGCCGATGATCACGTTCATCATTGCCAGAGCGAGCGCGGCGTCAGTACCCGGGTTGATGGGAAGATACCAGTCGGCGCACGCCGCGGTTCGCGTGCGGTAAGGGTCGATCACCACCAGTTTCGCGCCCCTGCGTCGCGCCTCCACGATGAACGGCCAGAGGTGAACATTATTTCCATGAATGTTCGAAGCCCAGGCAATGATGTAACGAGAGTGGATGAACTGCTCGGGTTCAGTGCCGAGCTTCACGCCCATAACAGACTCAAGCCCAGCCTCGCCCGCCGAGGAACAAATTGTGCGCTCCAGTTCGGAAGCGCCGAGACGATTGAAGAATCTGCGGTCCATCGAACCGCCGTTCACCGCTCCTAGCGTTCCACCGTAGGAATATGGCAGAATCGCCTCGTTGCCGAACTGGGAGCTGATCGCGCGAAAACGCGAGGCAATCTCATCGAGGGCTTCGTCCCAAGAAATACGCTGCCAGGCCTGTGTGGCACGGGCGCCCTCGCCCGCGTTTGCAGGCGCAAGCCCCTTCGGCGCAATCCTCCGCATTGGATACAACACCCGATCCGGCGAATACACCCGGTCCAGATACTTCGCCACTTTGGCGCACAGAAATCCCCGGGTCACGGGATGCTCCGGATCACCCTGAATCTTCGTGGCGCGGGCATCCTCAACCGTGATCAACACTCCGCAGGCATCGGGGCAATCGTGCGGACACGCGGCATGGACAAGCTTCTTCATAATCTTAGCGACCTCCTGATTATAAGGGGAGGATGACCGTGCAGAACAAAAGGGCATCCGCACGCTTCGGATGCCCTGAATTCCTATCGACAAGAACTGAATGTTCCTACTTCAACTCCAGAACTTCCTTCTCTTTGGCTTTGCTCATCTCTTCCATCTTCTTGATTTCGTCGTCGGTCAGTTTCTGGATCTCTTCGAGCGACCGCTTCTCGTCGTCCTCGGTGATCTTCTTATCTTTCATCGCCTTCTTGATGGCGTCGTTGCCGTCGCGGCGAATATTCCGCACCGCGGTGCGATGCTCTTCGAGCACTTTGTGGAGATGCTTCACCATTTCCTGGCGGCGTTCCTGGGTAAGCGCCGGCACGGGCACTCGGATCAACTTACCGTCGTTCATGGGATTGAGCCCTAATTCGGCGCCACGGATCGCTTTCTCGATCGCACCCACCTGTGACGGATCAAACGGCTGCACGGTAATCATCTGCGGCTCCGGCGCGTGCACCTGTGCGATCTGGTTCAACGGCATCTGCGAGCCGTAATAGTCCACGTTCACGCTGTCCAGCATGTGCACCGAAGCGCGCCCGGTACGCGTGGCCGCCATCGCCTTGCGGAAATCTTCCACGGCTTTTTCCATCCGCGTCTTCAGTTGTACGTAAGTCTCTTTAAGGCCCGGAATTGCGGCCATAGTTGCTTGAGCCATTTCAGTCAGCTCCGTAAGACATAAAGAATCAAAACGCTGAATTATAAACCCAAAAGAAAGCTGCCACGGATTTGCACGGATTTCACGGATCAGAACGACAAGAAAATCCGTGTGAATCCGTGAAGATCCGTGGCCAAGTTCTAGGCGCTTACCCGCGAACCGATATTTTCTCCGCTGACTACACGCCGAATATTTCCATGCTGATTCAGGTTGAAGACGATGATGGGCAGGTTGTTGTCTTTGCACAAACTAATGGCGGTGGAATCCATCACCTTCAGCCCGAGCTTCAGAACATCCATGTAGGAGATGTGGTTGAACTTCTTGGCGCCGTCAACCTTCATCGGATCGGCATCATAGATTCCATCGACCTTCGTGGCCTTCAGAATCACATCCGCCTTGATCTCCATGGCGCGCAAGGATGCTGCCGTGTCCGTCGAAAAATACGGGTTCCCGGTCCCGCCGGCGAAAATTACGACGCGTCCTTTTTCCAGATGCCGGATTGCGCGCCGCCGGATAAACGGCTCGGCCACCTGTTTCATCTCAATCGCTGATTGCACGCGCGTGTAGACTTTCTGCTTCTCGAGCGCATCCTGCAGCGCGAGTGCGTTGATCACCGTAGCCAGCATTCCCATGTGATCGGCGGAGACGCGGTCCATTTCGCGAGCCTGGTCAGCCACGCCGCGAAAAAAGTTGCCGCCGCCCACCACGATCGCAAGCTGCACTCCGAGCTTGTGAACATCGGCCAATTCCGCCGCGACCTCGTGGATGCGGGCCGTATCCACACCAAAGCCCTGATTCGCAGCCAGGGCCTCTCCGGAAAGTTTGAGCAGAACGCGTTTGAAGGCGGGGGTTTCCATAAGGTTGTAGCGCCGGCGTCTCGCCGGCTGTCGATTACCAACTGCGGATCAGCGAAACCGACTCTTCAGTCCTTCCGCTAATTCCTTCGCCCTCGGCCCGGGGTCCACGAGAATCGTCACAAGCATCAGTAGTCCGAGGATAGGCAAAAGGACCGCTAGCATCCGCCAAACTCCAAATCCCAGATGCCGCATGATGATCGCTACCACGACGCCGATCGGAATTAGCATGCGCTGGATCCATACGTTTATGCGGTGTCCCATATAACCTCCGGCCACACGAGCGCACAACACACAAAAAAGAGCGCCCATCGGGCGCCCCTGAATTACTCAGCTTTCTGTTCTGTCGGCTTGGTGACGGCGACCGTCTCGCCCGCATCGCCTACTTTGAAGCGCGCGAAGCGCCGCACACTGATGTTCTCGCCCAGCTTGCCAATCTTCGCCGCGATCAACTGCGCAATCGAGATGGTCTGGTCCTTGATAAACGGCTGCTCCAGCAGGCAGACCTCCTCGTAGAACTTTTCCATTTTGCCGGCGACCATCTTCTCGGCAATATTCTGCGGCTTGCCGGAGGCAACGGCCTGCGCGATGTAGATTTCCTTCTCACGCTCGAAGTCCGCCTGGGTCACATCTTCTTTGCGGACAAACTTCGGATCGCTGGCCGCGATGTGCATGGCGATATCGTGCACCAACTCCTTGAAGTCGTCGGTGCGCGCCACGAAATCGCTCTCGCAGTTCACCTCGACCAGCACGCCAATCTTGCCGCCGGCGTGGATGTAGCTGGTCACCGCGCCTTCGCTGGTCACGCGCGTAGCCTTCTTGGCTGCAACCGAAACGCCCTTCTTGCGCAGAATCACAACCGCCTGCTCCATATCACCCTTGGCCTCGGTCAGGGCCTGTTTGCAATCCATCATCGGAGCTCCGGTCTTCTCCCGGAGGTCTTTCACTTGTGCTGCAGAAATATTTGCCATAGTAGTGCTCATCGCTAAGAATGTTCCTTCCCTGATCTACCAACCTGCCTAACAAACTTTGACCCGCGCCGGGAATTTTCTATGCATGACCCGCGCGGGTCTGAAATCGAATACCCGGTTTTTACTGGCAACTGGCCACTGACAACTGGCACCTGCTTCTAAACCGTCTGGCTCTCCACCTTGATCGGAACGTCGCCGTCCTCGTTCGCCACCGGCTTCTTATGCGTCCCCGGACCCAGCACTTCTTCCATGCTGATGTTTTCGCCGATATCCGCCAGATCAGAGGCTGCGGCAGCTTCCTGGGCGCGAATCTCGAGCGCGGCAGCCGCGTCTTCCGCTTGCTGTAATTCCCGAGCCTGCGCCTGTTCGGTCGCGGCCGTCATGTCGGCAACCTGTTTGTCGGTCATCAGCTGCGCACCCTCGGCAATCGACTCCGAAATCTTCGAAGTAAAGAGCCGGATCGCGCGCAGTGCATCGTCGTTGCCCGGAATCACATAATCCACCTCGCTCGGATCGCAGTTCGTATCCACGACCGCGACCACCGGAATACCCAGCTTGCGGGCTTCTCGAACTGCGATTTGTTCCTTGTTCGAGTCAATCACGAACACCGCGTCCGGCAACCGGCTCATGTTCTTGATGCCCGCCAAGTTGGCCTGCAGGTGTTTGCGCTCGCGCTCCAGCTTGATCACTTCTTTTTTCGGCAGCAACTCGTAGCGGCCATCCGTCGCCATCTCGTCGAGTTCCTTCAGCCGCTTCACCGACTTCTGTACCGTAACCCAGTTGGTGAGCAGCCCGCCGAGCCAGCGCTGGTTGATGTAGAAACCGCCGCACTTCGTGGCCTCTTCGGCAATCGCATCCTGCGCCTGGCGCTTGGTGCCCACGAACAGCACAATCTTGCCGTCGGCCGCCAGTTCCTGCACGAATTTCGACGCCTCTTTGAACATCTTCAGCGTCTTCTGCAGGTCGATGATGTAGATCCCGTTGCGCTCTCCGAAGATGTACTCCTTCATCTTGGGATTCCAGCGCTTCGTCTGGTGCCCGAAGTGAACACCTGCTTCGAGCAACTCCTTCATGGTGATAGTAGCCAATGAACCTCCTTGTTAAGTCTGCATCGGGAACTCAAGGTTTCAGAGTTTCAAGGTTGCAATGTTTCAAAGATCGAGCGCCGCTGCGCCTTTCTTTGAAATCTTGAAACCTTAGAAACGTTGAAACTTTCCTTCCCGATTGCCATTCCCGTCCCCGCGCCGCGAGGCTCGGGAAGAATTGAACACCTTGAATACAGGTTTCAAAGTTTCTAAGGTTTCAAGGTTTCAGAATGACCTTCTGGTCACCGAAAGACCTTGAAACTTTGAAACCTTGAAACTTTGCCTCACCGCTTGCTGAACTGGAACCGCTTGCGGGCGCCCTTCTGCCCGTACTTCTTGCGTTCTTTGCCGCGCGCGTCGCGCGTCACCAGGCCCTCGGACTTCAGCTTGCCGCGCAGTTCCGCGTTGAATTGCATCAATGCACGCGCAATGCCGAGCTTCACCGCATCGGCCTGTCCGCGCACTCCGCCACCCAGAACACTGGCGACGATGTTGAAAGAAACCGCGGTGTCCGTGGACGCGAGCGGCGCCTTAGCCGCCGAGCGCTGCGCCGGAGTCACGAAATACTCTTCGAACTCACGCCCGTTCACCTTGAAGTCACCGCTGCCCGGACGCAAATAAACCCGCGCAATTGCTCGCTTCCGCCGTCCCGTGCCGTAATACTGAACTAATTCAGCCATTTAGCTTCCAGCTCCCAATCTTTATTGTCATCCTGAGCGCAGCCGCTTTTCAGGCGGAGCGAAGGATCTCAATCTCCTCAACTCTCGCACCAGAGAGTGCCTACGCCCGCACTTCCAACTTCAAATCCTGCGGCTTCTGCGCCTCGTGCGGATGCTTGTCGCCCTTATAAACATTCAGCTTCGATAGCATGTGCGCCGCCAGCTTGTTCTTCGGCAGCATGCGCCGCACCGCGTCTTCAATAATCTTTTCCGGCTTGCGCGCCAAACGCTTGCGGTAATCTTCGGTGCGCAGGCCGCCCGGATAGCCGGTGTAGTGGTGATACTGCTTTTGCTCCGACTTCATGCCGGTGGTTCGAATCTTCTCGGCGTTCACCACGATCACATGATCGCCAGTATCCAGAAACGGCGTGTACTGCGGATTTTCCTTGCCCATTAAGATGCGCGCCACTTGCGAGGCCAGACGCCCGAGCGTCTGCCCCTCCGCATCCACGACGTACCACTTGCGCACAATTTCCCCCGGTGACGGGAAATAGGTAGACATTGAAACTCTCCCAGAATGAAAAAAAGCTGCGAAACGCGATTGAATATAACAAAGAAGACCGCTCGTTGATTCCCCGGCGAGGACGCCAGACCATCAGGCGGGCAACCGCGAGACTTCCCAAAGTCTTTAAGATACCGGAGCCTGCGGGGAATTGTCAACGCAGAGTTAACGAAGGTAATGCCCAACGGGAATCGAAGGAATCATCCACCATGCTGAGGAACCAACTGCTGCCTCCCAACTGCTCATTCGTACGCCAACGCCTCAATCGGATCTTTCCCGGCCGCCTTAAACGCCGGATAAAGCGCCCCGGCAATCGCCCCCAGCACAGCCACCAACATAGACCAGAGAATCCAGTCACCGCTCACCACCACCTGTACTAGCGGAAAGCGATGCCGGATAGCCCAACTAGCGGCCAAACTGAAAAGAATGCCCAGCACGATTCCGGCGACGGCCAGCAATCCAGTCTCGCGCAGAATCGCGGTCACGATGTAACTCTTGGATGCGCCCATGGCCTTCAGGATCCCAATCTCGCGCGTGCGCTCCATCACCGCCGCATACATCGACTGGAAAATCACCAGAAAGCCGATGATTAGGCTCACCCCAATTACCACGCCGATGAATGGACGGAACCCCGGCAAGCGACTGGGCGTCATCATGCTGAGGTACTCTTCGGTCGACTGCACCGTGTATTTCTCCATGCCGGGTTGACTCTTTACTTCTTTCACCACCTCATCGGCATTGGCTGGGTCGTCGAGTTTCAAATAGAACACCGAAGCTTTGTCCTTTGCCCCAATTAAATCTTGCAGCGCCGCGATCGGCAAGAACTTGCGCGCGCCCCGGCCGTTCTCGACAATTCCAGCCACGCGAAAGTTATGGTTCAGAACCTCCATGGTGTCTCCCACCTTCACGTGCTTCTGGCGCGCGATGTAGTTGTCAACCAGAATGTCATTCGGACCTCGAAAAGGGCCGCCCTGCACATACTGAAACGGCCCGCCCAGAGCCTCAAAGCTCGGCAGATCGATTCCGTCGATCACTTCCAGCGCCCCTGCGGTCGAGAGTGCCCAGATCACCGGACTCGCCACCTTGACGTGGGGCATGCCGCGCAGGATGTCGCCAACCTTAACGGGAACGGGCGCACCGCTGATCCCCGCCAGGAAGGAAGATCCCGGCGGCTGTACTATCACATCCGCGCCAATGCCCGCGGTCCGGTTCTTCGAGTCATTCAAGATGCCGTAGCACAATCCCGCGATGAGCAGGATCAACGCCACTTCCAGCGCGATGGCCACAATACTGATCAGCGACCGGATCGGCCGATGCACCAGGTTGGCGACAATCATTTTGTTCATCATGTTCGAAGGCTGGATGTTCGAAGGCCGAAACTCAGCTGCTTGTCATCAACCCAACCGCTTGTCATCAACTCAGGCGCCTGTCATCCCGAGCGAAGCGAGGGATGACAGTACGTGAAGATGCTATTTGCTGTTAGCCGGCGGAGGCGCCATCGCGCTCGACTGCGGCTGCGGCCTGTCGAGATGCACGACTTCCGCTCCGGGCGGCTGCTCCAGCGCGAACTGATCATCCCGCAGCGGCTGGTTCATTTCCACCTTCAACATGTTGAGAGTGATGTCGTACTCCTCCTGGGGCCGGAAAATCTCGATGCGCGAGGGAAAGCTGATGCCGTCATAGTCCTTGTAGTCCGCGTAGCGAGCGTCGGTTATCAGATTGCCCTGCTTGTCGTAAATGTATTGGCGATGTGGCTTGAGGTCGATGCGGCTGAAGACGATCTTGCGGGCCAGCCTCCACCCCTGCTCGTCTTTTCGAATCACCACCAGTTCGTAGTCTTCCTGCAGGACGCGATGGCCCTTGGAGTCATGGAGAATCTCATCGCCATTCTCCAGCACCGCGATTTCGTGCTCCGGATCGACAGGGCGGATCAGCAGGGCATCGTAGATGTCTTGTGGCCGGATGCTTTCCATCGGCTGTCCCGTATTATGTGTTTGCACGTCGTTCCGCCCCATTACAAAACGGTTTTTCGGCGGGATCCACAGCTTGAACTCCTGCCCGTTGCTCACCATGTCGAAGGCAGTCGTGCGCACGATCGGCAGCAATCCGATCATGTGCAGCATGGCTGGTTTGCGCGCCAGCACGTAGCCGCGAATCTCTTTGTAATCGGTTTGGTGGCCTTTCTTCGCGCCACCGACAGACGTATCTATGTCCACCGTCGCCTTCAGCGACTGGATCTTCTCCGCCTGTTGATTGATGCCATCAATCAACGCTGACTGGCTAGCCTCCTGAAGCGGGGCCTTGGAGTACGTTTCCTCCACCGGCCGCGTCCGGAACAAACAGCCCGTCGTGGGCAGCACTGCAAGGAACAAAGCCAAAGCCCAAAAGGGCGAAGTACGTCTCATGAAGGATCAGATGACTCCCAGAACATTTGAGTATACCCCGCCCGAAAGGGTGCAAAACCTCGCGGGGACCTCAAAGTCGCCAATAGTAGACCGCAGAACTCCGCGGCGTAGCCCGAGTTCAACATCTTACTAAAGTCAGCTACGCAGGTCCTCCGGTATCAACTAAACTGTCGCCATCGTGCGTAAGATCTTGGCGCTCATTTTCGTCACGGTGCTCGCGTTTGCCGGTTGGTTCGCCTGGGCTCTGCTGACTCCAGTTGAACCTCCTGGGAAGACCTTCGTGATGCTGCGCCCAGGCTATTCCACTCACCGTATCGCCGCCGAGCTCAAATCAGCCGGAATAATTCGCAGCGAGAAAGCATTTATTCTCTGGCACTACTTCCACCGGCACCGTTCGCTCAAGGCAGGAGAATATCTCTTCGGGAATCCGGCAAACATCATCGACCTGCAAAAGCGTCTCCGGCGCGGTGACGTTTATTTCCATACCATCGTCGTTCCCGAAGGCTTCACCATCTTCGACATCGCTCGCGCCATCGAAGCCGCCGGACTCGGTCCCGCCGACGATTTCCTGAAAGTGGCGCAATCCGATACCGTGCTCATTGCAGATCTGGCACCCAATGCGCCGTCTCTTGAGGGCTACCTCTTTCCCGATACCTACGAGTTCAGCCGCATGCAAACTATGCAAGAGATGGCGGCAACCATGGTCAGGCAGTTCCGCCAGGTCGCGCGCCAGATTGGATTGATCGAGGCACCGGAGGCCGTCGCGATCTCGTCGCCAAACTCGCCTCATATCGAGGTCCAGGTCGCCGGCGGATTCCGCGATCCAAGCGCAGCTCCCACCGAGATTGAGCGCACTGTGATCATGGCGTCGATCGTGGAAAAAGAAACGGCCGTCGCCGACGAACGTCCGCTCGTCGCCAGCGTTTACTACAACCGCCTGGAAAAGAAAACCGCACTCGACGCCGACCCCAGCATTATTTATGCCGAGCTCTTAGCCGGGACCTACACAGGAGCCCTCCATCACGACGACATGCACTTCGACTCGCCCTACAACACTTACAGGCACACGGGACTTCCACCCGGCCCCATCGGCAATCCCGGCAAAAGTGCCCTCGAAGCGGCCATGCATCCTGCCCAGAGCGACTATTACTACTTTGTCGCCGACGCCACAGGCCACCACCGCTTCGCCCGCACTATCGAAGAACACAATAAGAATGTTGACGCCTACCGCCGCGCCATGCGCGGAAAGTGACCTGTACGGCGAAAACTCCCGGTGGAGACTGTCCTGCACATTGCTGCGACGCTCCGATACAAACACCGTAGTACAATTCACACCTCAAGTCGCCTCACTCCGGCGAACCTGCACTGGAGGCCACATGGCAGCCCCGCCGACTCTCACCTCGACCCAGACGCCGCCGGCGCCAGTAGCCGCTTCCTCCGGCGGCGTGTCAACTCGCCTTACTTCTCTCGACCTGTTCCGTGGAGCCACGATTGCCGCCATGATCCTCGTCAACAATCCCGGAAACGACCACGCTTATTGGCCTCTCGAACATGCCGAGTGGAATGGCTGGACTCCCACCGATCTCATCTTCCCCTTCTTTCTGTTCATCGTGGGAGTCTCGCTGGTGTTCTCCTCCGAATCCCGACTCGATAAGGGTGACTCGAGAACTACGCTCGTACTCCACACCTTCCGCCGAGCCGTCATTATCTTCGCCATCGGCTTAGCTCTGAACTGGCTTGTAGATTCGCTCTTGTCGAGAGGGGTTCGTATCCCCGGAGTCCTGCAGCGCATCGGCATCTGCTACTTTGCGGCCTCAATCCTTTACCTTTACCTGCGGCCGCGAACCCGGGCGTGGATCGTCGCGGCCCTGCTGGTCGGTTATTGGATTCTGATGCGCTTCGTCCCGGTGCCGGGCTTAGGAGTTCCCGGCCGAGACATACCGTTCCTTCACCCTGACGCGAATCTGGGGGCGTATTTGGATCGCCGGTTCTTGATTCACCTCTGGGGTACCAGTTCCCGTCTCTATGAGATCACCCGCGACCCGGAGGGATTGTTGAGTACGCTGCCTGCAATTGCGACCGCGCTGCTGGGAGTCTTTACCGGCGAATGGCTGCGATCGAAGCGCAGCCCGCAAAATAAGGCGCTCGGCATGTTGATCTTCGGCGTGATTGGCCTGATTCTTGGCAAGACCTGGGGAATATGGTTCCCCATGAACAAGAAACTCTGGACGAGTTCCTATGTGCTCTTTACCGCCGGGTTCGCCCTGGTTTGCCTTGCACTCTGCTATTGGGCCACCGATATCAAACACTGGCGCGGAGCCTGGACTAGGCCTTTCCTTATCTTCGGAAGAAACGCGATCACGGCCTACGTAATTGCCGACTTCTTCGCTGTGCTGCTGTTCGCTTTCAACAAACTGGTAAACGGCCAGGTGATTAACGCTCAGCAGTTGATTTTTCAGCGCTTCTTTGCGCCGCTGGGAAGCCCGAGCTTCAGCTCGCTCCTGTTTTCCCTCGCCTTCGTGCTGTTGTGTCTGCTACCCATCTGGCTCATGGATCGCAAGCAGATATTCCTGAAGATTTGAAGGAAAAGGAAATAGACACACGTGGGGGCAGCCGCCTCGGCTGTCCAGCGAGCGAAGCGAGCACTTGGGAGATGCAGTAGGCCGCTTCGGAGCAGGCCTTCCAGGCCCCGCGCTAGAACGCGGAGAAAACTCACGGGCTTCAGCCTCTTGGAGGTATCCAAGCGGCATTCTCGAGCGGCCCCTTAGCGGGGCATCCGACTCTCCATCCACCCCTGCAGGATTAGAACCGCCGCCATCCGATCGACCGCCTTCGCCCGTTTTTCGATCGACAGCTCGGTCTCTCGCAGCAGACGGTTCGCTTCTGCCGACGTCAACCGCTCATCCCACAAGTGCACCGGCAATCGGAATCGCTTCCGCAGTTCTTCCGCAAACAACTGCATCTTTTCTGATTGCGTGCCTTCCGCGCCGCTCATGCGCAAGGGCAGGCCGACCACGATCTCCCGCACGGCGTAGTCCCGAATCACCTGCTCAAGAGCAGCCAGATCATGCCGCTTGTTCCGGCGCTGTAGAGTTTCCAAGCCTTGAGCTGTAATGCCCAGGGGGTCCGAGACGGCGAGTCCGATCCGCCTGGAGCCTACGTCCAGCCCCAGGATTCGGCCTGTTGACCCATCGGATTTTCCCTTTTCCGAACTCACATCGCGATTATAAGCGCCACTCTGTCGGGTAAACCTGCTGGTCTCGGAGCGCTGCCTTTGCAACCTGTAACCCATCCAGCCACAATAACTTACCTTCTTCCTCCCGCCACAAAAAGCTTTCCAAACTCCCCACTCCCGCACCAATCTTGCCTTTCGCCCGATTTGGGCGTAGTCTGTTTATAGTAACGACAACGCTTCTCCCCACTAGACCCTAACTCCTTCCCGGGTGCCTTTTATGAGTGGTGCGGACCTGAATTTTCACATCGGCGACAAGGTCGTCTACCCCAACCATGGGGTGGGTGTGATCGAACAAATCAGCAGCCGATCCATCGGGGCCACGGTTGAAAAGTTCTATCTTCTCAACATTAAAGCCAGCAGCCTCAAGGTGATGGTGCCCTGCAACAATGTGGGGAGCGTGGGCATTCGCCGTGTCGTCCGCAACGGCGAGGTACAGAAAATCTTCGACTTTCTCGCCATTTCCGACGACCTCAGCACCGCCGACTGGAAAGACCGCTTCAAGGAAAATTCCGACCGCATGCGCACGGGTTCGCTCTTCGAGGTTGCCGGAGTCCTGAAGAGCCTGATCGCGCTCCACCAGGCCAAGCCTCTATCCTTCCGCGAAAAAAAGATGCTGGAACGGGCCCGTTACCTCCTCGTCAGCGAACTCGCCATGTCGCGCAACTGCGAAGAAACCAAGATCGAGGAACTCCTCGGTCTAGCTCTGGCCAAGTGCAAACTGCGCTTCCCAGAAGCCTCGGAATTCCAAGCTTGATTTAAGTCGCCGCGCCGTCCAGCTCGACTGAACTTATCGACTCGCCACGGGAACCACAGCCTCATCCTTGGTTAAGTTATCCTTCAGCAAATCAGTCTTGATTTCAACATTCTGATTGGCCAGAGGATTAACCTCCGTCTCAAAAGCCTGATAGCCGGGCAGCGCAATTTTGATACGATGCTCTCCCGGTGCAACCAGCAGCCCTCGTCCCACGCCTTCAAATTCACCCACGTGTCCCACGAAAAGATTGTCCAGGAAAACAGCTGCCCGCGAAGGGTTCACCGAAATCTTCAATGTAGCCATCGCTGCGGGCAATGGTCCGGTAGGAGCCCTTTCCATGGCTACACGGACAACCTGCTTCTCTCCCGGCTCAACACGGATACGTTGGGTGAAGTCCTGGTATCCATCCTGCCGCACGCTAATTGTGTGTTCGCCGGGGAGAAGAAGAACCTTCTTCGACCCCTTGAGTTCACTCAGGTATCCAACGTATCCTCCGTCGACCCATACTCCGGAAGTTTTTTCGACATGGGATTTTCCTTCGAATTGGATCTCTCCCATCACAGAATTTTCGCCATACATCGAAGCAGATAGAAGCCAAGCCGCAACCATCAGCCATAGCCACAGCAGTGGATCCGCCCGTCGCAATGCTTTTTTCATAATGCCCTCCACGGACTCAATGATGACTCATGCTATGCGCCGCTCAGCGCGCTCTTGTCCTTGCAACCCTCCACCACGCCAACCTCTGATTTCCTTGCTATCGTCCAGCCTTAATCTTTCTTTAGGATTGAAAATAATCGCCAAAACCGACCCGATGCCCAGGCCGACCATGAAGAAAGTAATCGCAGAATCTAAGTCGTATTCATTTTTCATGTGCCGCACCTTTCTGCCGCTTTACGAGAAAATCGGAAGCAGCGAATCACTTTTATGACTGCAAGAACCGTGCCAATTTATTGAAACCCTTTGTTTTCCGGTCGATGCGTTACTTGGAGGCATCACAGGCGCGAAATTTCGACCGGTTCAGCGGAAATATCAACCCCGGCGCGAGGAAAGGGCGGCCGGCGCATCTCGAGTCCCCGAGGGACCCTAGTGTTTTCCATTTAGAGATTTTACTTTCCGAAACAAGCCGGAGCCGCGGCCAGAGAAGTAAGAGAAATAGGCCGTCGAGGCCAGTTTCAGAGGTACCTTTCAGAGGCTATTCAGGGTAATCAATTTCTGCCAGCCAGTCCGATTCATGCGGACTCGCTCGCCAGTTGTCAACAGGACCCATCCCTCGGCCCGGCCATCGCGATGAATCTCGCGCACATGCTCGATATTGACGATCGCCGACCGATGCAGCCGCACAAACTTGCTGGGGTCCAGCTTGACACTGAGCGCTTTTATGCTTTCCCGCAGCAAGTGTTTCTTGCCTCCCGCGTGCAGGCACACGTAATAGTCCGCTGCTTCGATCCACTCGATCTCGCGTACGGACACAACCGAGTCCTTGTTCCCATTCTTCGCCAGCAGGCGCTCTGGATAGCTCGGCCTCGCCGCCGGGCCCTGCAGAGCTTCCAGGACGGAATAGATTTCCTCGCGTGCAGCAAAAGTTTCCTGCAACCGGACCCTTTCTTTTACTCGCGACACAGCCTCTTCGAGGTGTCGCCGCTCCACCGGTTTTACGAGATAGTGCAAGGCATGCACCGCAAACGCTTCCACCGCGAATTCGCAGTGTGCGGTTACGAATACGGTCAGAGGCATATTGTGCAAGCCGACGCTTTCGATCACGTCAAAACCGCTGCTGCCGGGCATCTGAATATCGAGAAAAAGTAAATCAATTTGAGTTTCCTTCAGCGTGGCGACTACCTCGTTGCCATTCCTGCTCTCCCCCGCGATTTCGATTTCCGCGTCCTGCGCGAGCAACTGCTTCAGCCGCTCCCTGGCTAAAGGCTCGTCATCGGCAATCAACGTCCTCAACTTCACTGGGTCCTCAACTTCACGGGGCTTTCCGCTCGTAAGGGATGGTAATCAGAACCTCGAAGCCACCGGACGTCGGCTGGCTGGCGCGAAGCTCAAAGTCATCTTGATAGAAATGAACCAGCCTTTCTCTGGTGTTGCTCAGCCCTATCCCAAATCCGGGATGTGATTTCCCATCGAATCCCGGCCCGTTGTCGCGGACCTCTAATTGCATGTGAGTTCCAACCCGCTTCGCCGAAGTTTGGATGCACCCATCGTTCTCGCACTGCGCGATGCCGTGCCGAATCGCGTTCTCTATGATCGGTTGCAGAAGAAAACAAGGAACCAATCCATCCAGCGCATTGGGATCCAGGTTCATATCGACGCGAAGCCGGTCGGCGAAACGCACCCGTTCAATGGCGAGATAACTCTCCACAATCTCCAACTCCTGGGCCAGCGGAATCTTGCTGGGAGTGTTTCTCTTCAAGCCGGTTTTCAGGATGGTATTCAGGTGCTCCAGCGTCTCGAGGGCTTCCTGCTTGCGGTCGAGATCCATCAAGGCGGCTACAGCATTCAGCGCATTGAACAGGAAATGCGGCTCCAGTTGCATCTGCAAGGTGCGCAAATGGGCGCCAGAAAGCTGGCGCTCCAGCTGCAGTGACCGCATTGCATCCCGTTGCGCGGCCAGTTGCGTATGCAGCGCCGCGCAGGCGAACCACACCAGGGCGTAAGTCAGAAACTCAACGCCGATGCGGCCAAGGTTGAAGAAAGACAGTTGGCCGTATACATCTCTCTGTGCATCAGATCCCACGTGCGCGATCCAATGTGCCGTTACCTGTAAAGTGACGAGATGCAGCACCGCCACGATAGCCGCGGCGATTAACTGCACACCCGCATTGGCCGCAGACACCTTCAGAACCGACGCCCAGCGCTTACGGGCTCGCCATAAAACCTCAGCTACGCCTGCCCACCACAACCACAAAACCGCCCCGTAAAGCAGCGCCCGAGACCAGGATGCCAGCGAGAACGCGCATTCAACGGTTGTAGCCAACGTGAGTACGCCGGCGATAGCGATAGGAATCACTCCGGCTTGCGGAAAAAGGCCACCGATGGCCGTTTTAGCCGACGCCGGGACGCCCTTAGCCGGACTCCGGATTTCACCAGACACAGGGTTCCTCCTAGCGAAAAGCCGCCACGCTAATCGTACAGCCCACGCATTGGCTCCGATAAAAATCTTTCTGAGCCTGCGCGGCTGCCGCCCGCCATTGCCCCGCCTGTTCCCTCAACCCAGTTTGATCCAGAACCGCGGCATAAGCAATCTGCGCCGCAAAATATCTTGGATTCTTGCGGCCCAACGCCTGCTCCATGATGCCAAGGCCGTCCCGCATGTCGACGAGCGCCTTCTCGATGTTGCCAGACTGCGCATAAGCTTTGCCACGGAGCATATAGTCCCACCCGGTCTTCCAATTTCCTTCGCCGTAGATCCGTTTGCAAAGTTCCAGCGAGCGTTGATAACCGGCGACCGCAGCGGAAGAGTGTCCCTCGGCCCGCGCTAGCCATGCCTGTGTCTCATAGATGAAGGCCAAATCGTCATCGCTCAGGTCGTGAGTCAATTTCATTTCCTCGGCTAAGCTTCGCAACTCCTTCTTGGCGTCGGCGACCCGGTTTTGCGCGAGTGCCGAGCCCGCAAGGTAGGTAAGAGACCGGGCGATGCCCGCGTGATCGCCAGATTGCTGGAGTAGTTCGAGTGCCTTCCTCCACATCTTCCCCGCAACCGCCGTTTCCCCGCTATCGTTATAAAGCTCCCCGTAGTTCTGCAGGGCTGCGGCATAATCAGTAACGAATTGCGGTTCCTGTGCAAAAATCTGGAGCGAACGCTCGAAAGCATTCTGCGCCTCCATCAGTCTTCCCTGCTGCGTGTAAACCACCCCAAGCACGTTCCAGGCTCTCCCAAGTTCGACACCGCTCAGGCGCCCCGAGTCGACAAGCTCCTTGGCTATGGCGACTGCTTTATCAAACTGCCCCTGTTTTTCAAAGACATAAGCCTCATGCAGCGGTTCCAGCGGATTCGTTTGTGCCCAAATCTGTGCCCCCGCCAACACCAAGGTGAGTAGGAATTTCTTGATCGGTTTCATGCCCACAGAATGCGCACCAAAACCAAATCAATCCAGCCAAACTCCGCCAGCCCCAACATCCCTGCAGGGAACCCCAGACTTCCTGCCGGGAAACTCCGCTCAGGCCCGGCAGATTCCCAACGGGTTTATAATCTTCAAAGCGATACCGTATGCCTGATACTGATCAACTTAAAAAGAAACTGCAGGAAGAAGTCGACGCGCTCGAGCACGAACTCGTCCACGAGCTGCCCAAAGAAATCAAGCGGGCCGCGGCTCTTGGCGACCTCAGCGAGAACGCCGAGTATCACATGGCGAAGCAGCGCCAGGAGTTCGTCAAGGCGCGCTTTCGCCAACTCGGCAAACGTCTCGCCGATCTTTCGCTGACCAACATGAACAACATCCCCAAGGACAAAGTGGGGCTGGGTTCCACCGTCAAGGTGTACGACAGCTCAAAGAATGAAGAGATCGAATACAAACTGGTGACGAGCGAAGAGTCCGACGTAGGCGCGGGAAAAATTTCGACCACGTCGCCTATTGGTCGCGCGCTGCTCAATAAGAAGGTAGGTGACGAGGCCACAGTGATCACGCCCAACGGCAAGCGCGAACTGGAAATCCTGAGCCTGACGACGATCCACGACGAGGCCGAGTCCGAAAAGGCGGGCGACTGATGTCTGCCTCTTCCCCTAATAAGAGCTGGACGAGCGCGTTCGGACGCGCCTGCGGTGTGCTGCTCGATACCATCGTCCGCTGGCTCGCGCTGTCGCGCATCAACCCCAATGTTCTGACCTTTATGGGGCTGGTGGTGAATACCTGGGCTGCCATTCTGTTCGGTTCTGCCACAGCTCTGACCCAGCGCCGCTTGTTCTTCTACGCAGGTCTGGTGATCATCGGCTCAGGATTTTTTGATCTGGTGGACGGCGCCGTGGCGCGCGCCAACAACCGCGTCACGCGCTTCGGAGCGTTTTTCGATTCCGTAGTCGATCGCTACAGTGACGCCTCGCAGTTCCTTGGCCTGCTGATCTTCTATGCACGCGGCGATCGCTTCTTCTACGTCGTTCTCACTGCCTTCGTCATGGTCAGCGCCATCATGGTGAGCTACACGCGGGCACGCGCCGAATCGCTGATTGGATCCTGCCGCGTAGGCTTCATGGAACGTCCGGAGCGGCTGGTGCTGGTAATTATCGGCGCCCTCTTTAACCGCATGGCGCCAGTGCTGTGGGTGATCGCAGTGCTGTCGACCCTGACCGTGATTCACCGCATGCGCTACACCTGGACCCGCACCCAAGACGCTCCGCCCGGCGCGGCCAAGGCGGGGCAGGCGGCGTAACGCGCCCATCCTGTTTCGCGACCTCTTTGCGGTGCTAGACTATTCGGTCATTTCGCTTCCTTCTGAGAAAGTTTTTGCCAACCGATCCCGTACTCGTAGTGCACGGCGGCGCTTGGGCCATGCCTGATGACATGGTGGAGGCCCACCTGCGTGGCGTACAGAATGCGCTGGCGGCCGGCTGGCGAGTACTTGAGCGGGGCGGGGCTGCGCTGAATGCGGCTGAAGAATCGGTCGTCATCATGGAGGACGACGAGACCTTTGACGCCGGGCGCGGGAGTTTTCTGAATCGCGATGGCAAGGTGCAACTGGATGCCCTGATCATGGATGGCGCGACATTGCGGGCCGGCGGCGTAGGGTGTGTGCAGCGGGTGCGGAATCCGGTGCGGGCGGCCCGGAAGATTTTGAGTGAGAGTCCGCATGTGTATTTTGTAGGCGAAGGCGCGGAGCAGTTTGCGGCCGAGCATGGGGTTGAGTTGTGCCGGAATGAAGAGTTGGTGATTCCGCGCGAGGTGGAGCGGCTGCGCGAGTATCAGCGGGAAGCGACGGAGCGGGGTTCAAAAGAAGCCGGCAACGACTTGTTCGCGCCGGAGATTTCGCACGATACCGTGGGCGCGGTGGCGCTCGACCGCGCCGGCAACATTGCCGCGGCTACTTCGACCGGCGGCACCTTGAACAAGGCTCCGGGACGGCTGGGAGATTCGTCGCTGATCGGATGCGGCTGCTACGCGGATAATTTGAGTGCTGCAGTTTCCACTACCGGTTGGGGCGAGCCGATTATGAAGCTGGTGTTGGCCAAGTGGACCGCCGATCGCGTCGCGGCGGGGAATTTGCCGGAGTGGGCGGCGCAGGAAGCGATGAATTATCTGAAGCAGCGATTGAATGGGCATGGCGGCATCATCGTGCTGAACGTCCAGGGACAGATCGGCATCGCGCACAATACACCACGCATGGCTTGGGCCTTTAAAACGGTTAAGAAAGAAGATGCCGGCATCGAGCGAGTGAGCTAGCCTCAGGCGGGAAATTCCTCCCCCGATCCAACGGAAATACCTTCGATCACAAGTTAACCCCGAAGCGGGGGTTGGCAGTTTTGCCCTCGGCCTGTTACGAAATCCGAACAAACACGCTGAGATTCCGACCGACGGGCCCCTCAGGCGACACGCGAGCTTCCGGTGGCGATAGCGGCGCCTCCCTTTACTGGAAAGGGGTACGGCCTGTTCGGAAATCGTAACAAGCAGCGGCTGATCAGGATTTTTGCACTATTCATGACACAGAACTTCACGTCCTGCTATGATGGCGGGCACTTGGAGGCGCGTCATGCTCCCGGCCGGTAAGAGCCTTCGCACTCTGCGAGAGAAACTCGGATTGACCATGCGCGACGTCGAGACTTCCAGTGCTCGCATGGCGGAAAAATATCGTAACGAGGAGTTCTCCATTCCTCCCAGCCGTTTGTCGGACATAGAAACCAAGAACGTTTTGCCCAGTATCTTCCGCCTTTATACCCTGGCGGTGATCTACCGGCGCGACTTGCGGGAACTGCTAGCCTGGTACGGGGTTGACATGAACAATATGGCGAGCGATCTCGGCATGATCGCACCGCCACGGTCGCACGTCTCTGAAACACTCTCCGGACTATCCTCGGTGCAAATGCCCGTCCGCATGGATCCGGCCTTTGATCAGCAACGCACCGCCAACCTGGGCCGCATGGTGGAGCAGTGGGGTCTTGTTCCTTTAGCCTATCTGGCTCAATTCGCCCACAGCGATTTTACCTACGGATACATCGGTCACCAGGATTTCACCATGTTTCCGATTCTTACCCCCGGCAGCTTCATTCAGGTGGATGAGACCAGGAATAAGGTGGTGGAAGGTGCGTGGCGCTCCGAGTATGAACGTCCCATCTACTTTGTGGAAACCCGCGATGGACACACTTGTTGCTGGTGCAGCATGCGCCGGGATGACGTCATCCTGCAGCCGCATCCCTTGTCACCAGTTCCCATCCGGGTTCTGCGTCATCCTCAGGAAGCCGAGATTATCGGCCAGGTTGTAGGGATCGCTATGAAGTTGACGGAGTGGCAACCTTTCGGTTCTTCTCCAGGCTCGAAAGCGCAATCAGTACTGAATTAAGGTGACGCGCGGTGGGCGCATCCTGCGGCGAGGGAAGCAGCGCGCTCAACTGTTCGCGCATGCCGTCGACGTAGGCTTCTGCGGTTTGCTGATTATCCTCGCTGGACTCGCGCAAGTCTTCGACCAGGTCCGCTATCGGGGTACGCAGGACGGTGGACAATACCTCGGTATGCGCCGCCTTCAGAGCCCGCTCCGACGACTCCTCCCCATGCACCAGCGACATGCCCCAGTGCAGGTATCCACCCTCGCGACGGCGCAGAGAACCTAGATAGGCCAGCTTCGCAAGCAACCCGGAAACGGCTGCCAGCGTGGTTTCCCGAAGATCCTGCAGGGCAGATTTCAGTGTCATCTGGTTACGAATTCTGTTACGAATTCCGAACAGTCAAAGCCCCTAAGTCACCTATCCAGCCGGGCTAAGGTCATGAAAGTATCACGGTTCGATTTTCCAAAACAAGGAGAAAACAACCGTGAAACGCATCCTACTCGTTGTGGCAGCCGCTGTGATGTTCCTCAACACTTTGGTAATCCCAACCGTCGCTCGTGCCGACGGCGGTGGGGGCAGCACAAGTTGCGGTGGAGGAACGTGCAAACCATAATCCCGGTTAGCGTTACGAAAACCGGACACGATTAGCATCGCTCTTGTCGCCTGCAGCAGGTCGGGGTATAGTGCCCAACAACGACCATGCTGCAGGCGCACTCATACCTTTGGCACTATCTCTGGATTGCGCCCAATCTTCTCCTACTGCTCCTCGCCGTCCTGATGTGGCGGCGGCGGCTTCATAAGCAGTTTCCAGTCTTCCTGGTTTTCGCGATCGTGGCCGCTTCAGTGCAACTTACCCTCTATGTCGCCGACATTGTTCCCTCGGTTGGCTGGGAGACTTGGTGGCGTTTTTTTTGGGCAGGTTCGCTGGTTGAGGCTCTCGTAAAGTTCGTGCTCATCGGCGAGATATTCGGCTGCGTGTTCGGTCAGTATCCTTCCGTATCCAGGCTCGGCAAGAGAGTGATCAGTGCGGTTGGCGTCGTCCTTGTAATGATAGCCACTATCGCGGCGGCTTACACTCCCATCGACAATCCGCATCACGCCGTGATCTCTCGCGCCCACATTCTTGACCAGACGATATACATGGTCGAATGCGGAGTGTTGCTCTCGATCTTCCTCTTCGCGTCTCATTTCCGACTCAGGTGGGGCCATAGGACATTTGGAATCGCGTTGGGACTGGGAATATCTGCCTGTGTGCATCTCGCTGACTGGGCAGTGACGTCGAGCGGGGCCTTATTCAACAGGCGCGACCTCCTTGATTTCCTGAACATGGCCACGTATCACGTTTGCGTCCTGATTTGGTTCTACTATCTCCTCGGCCCGGATAAGGCGCCGCGACCGCCCGTGGGGCGCTTGCCCGAGCACAATCTCGAGGTTTTGAATCACGAACTGGAGCGCCTTATACACCAATGAATCTGGCCATCGTCCTCGTCACCGCAGCTGCACTTGCGCTGGGCATTATTCTGCGCTTCGCCGTAACTCGGAGCCTGCAGGCCAGGGAGAGCGCTGGCCTGGCCGCAACGATCCGCCCCATCGACATCGAGGCTTTCCGTAATCTGATCGACCCGGCCGAAGACGACTACTTGCGGAGGCGCTTGCTGCCGGCGCAGTTCCGCGTCGTCCGCCGTGAGCGCTTGTACGCCATGGCGGCATACGTCCACGTGGTGGCGGACAATGCTGCTGTATTGGTGCGCGTGGGCCAAGTCGCAGTCGCCAGCGGCGATCCTCGCGTTGCTGCCGCTGCGCACCGAGTGGTGAATGACGCCCTGCTGCTCCGTCGCAACACTACCGTGGTGCTGCTGCGGATTTATCTGGCATTGGCCTGGCCCAAATCCGGGTTCGCAACCGGGCGCGTGGTTGACCGTTATGAACAACTGAGCGGCGCGGCTATGCTATTGGGCAGACTTCAGAATCCCGCCGTACCGATCCGTCTCTCCGCACAGCTTTAAATGTGACACCGATTTTAAATGTGACGCTCATCACAGACGCGGTAGCCGCGCCTCTGCTATTTTGGCCCTCGGCATCGCGGTGTCTGCCATGATCAGCCGGTTTACTTGCGCACCACCCCTGTTGATTCCTTCCTTGTTTTCGTCACCCTTTCTGGTGTAAAAACCAGCGGGGACGTGCCATCCTGCAGACCCTGTGCCTGTATTTCGTGCGTATTTCGGTCAACCGTTGTTGGAGTTTGTCGGCCGCCGCTGTCGAGCGCGCGGAGTCAAGGGAGACTGTATGATCCGCGGAAGCATGATTAACGGAAGCATGATTAACAGAACAAAGATTTACATAACAACAAAGATCCGCACCCTAAAGACCTTCTCCATCTCACTGCTCATCCTGTTACTCTCCTCTATCGCCCTCGGTCAGGGCGGCGTCGCTACCGGTGACCTGCACGTAACTGTGAAGGACCCCGCAGGCAACCTCGTGATCAACGCTACGGTGACTGTCGCCGACGTTGCCAGAGGTGTGGAACGCACCGCCACCGGCGACGGCCAGGGCGGCTACAGCGCCCGCCTCCTGCCGCCCGGAAGTTATACGGTGACTGTGGCGGCGCCGGGCTTTGGCAAGGCCGAAGCCAGGGATGTGATCATCACGGTCGGCGGCCTTGTAGACCTTCCCGTCGCGCTGGCCCTTGCTTCCGGACGCGAGGTTGTCGAGGTCAGCTCTCAGGCAGACTTGGTGGAGACCTCGCGCACTTCGACCACGGACACAATTGGCCAGCGTCGCATCGACAATCTGCCTATCAATGGTCGCAACTATATCAATTTCACCTTGACGGATTCCCAGGTCGAACGCGACAACGCTCCAAACACCGGTGCAGCACCCACCTCCGGACTGAACATGAGTGGCCAGCGCGCTCGCGCCAACCTGGTGAACGTGGACGGTGCCGACGCGACCGATAATGCCGTGAACGGCGTTCGCTCCACCGTTTCCCAGGAGGCAGTTCGGGAGTTCCAGATCATCACCAACGGTTACGCGCCCGAATATGGCCGTGCCGCCGGCGGAGTGGTGAACATCATTACGCGCTCCGGGTCGAATGATTTTCACGGCGACGTCTACGGCTATCTGCGCAACCGCAATTTTCAGGCGGTGAACCCGTTCAGCACGGTTCCCAATCCAGCGTACACGCGAGTGCAGGCCGGAGCGGCCTTCGGCGGACCGATCAAGAAGGATAAGACCTATTACTATTTCGCTTACGAAGTCACCCGGCGGCACGAAACCGGATTCTCCGACATCGGCTCCGCCAGCAACCTCTCGTACTACCAGTTGCAGAATTTCGATACGTCGACCATCGCCGGCGGCGCGGTGCCGCTTCCTTTTGGCACCATACAAGTGACTCCGCAGCAGGCGGCATTCCTCAGCGGACTGACCCCAACGGAGGTCGGGGCAATCGGCCTTACGAACATTGAGGACTACACGATTCTTGCGGGCGCATCTTCCGCTCAGGCTTTGCAGGGAAGCTGGCCAACTGGACTCGTTCAGGGGATGACCGGCGGCGCCTTGTCGAGCTGGGCAGGTTTTCCAACCACTTGTGCCCCGCCGGGTCCATGCGTGCCAGTGCCCACTTCGTACCAGACTTTGGGATCACAGGCAGGGAATTTTCCGGTGTTTGAGGGCACAAGCCTCTACTCGCTACGCCTCGATCACAATATCAGCGTGAACAATCGGCTGACCCTGCGCGCCAATGTGAGTCCCAGCACGGTCACGGGAATCGAAGTAAGCGGCCAGGACCAGCCCTTCGGGGAGAACTCATATTCTCGTACTTCCGAACAAACCTATCGCGACATAGCCGGAGTTCTGAAAGACACCTGGAGTATCGGCAACAACAAAGTAAATGAATTCACCTTCCAGTACGCTCGTCGCGGCCTGTCTTACTTCTACAACACGTCGATCCCCGGCGGATCCGACCCCGCCGTGAATATCCCGGGGTTTGCCTACTTCGGCCGCGAACCTTACTCCTACATCCAGCGCGTCGAGACACGCTACCAGTTCGCCGACAATTTCTCCTGGACCATCGGCCGGCACGACACCAAGTTCGGAGTAGATTTTAACTACATTCCCACGACAGCAACTTTTACTGTGAACTATGGCGGCGTGTATGATATCAGCGCCATCGCAGCTTACCCGGCGCCGTTTCCGTTGCTCAACCCGATACAGGCTTACGGAGCGGGCTTGCCCGGAGACTTCATTCAGGGAATCGGCAACCCCAATGCCTCGTTCCCCAACAAGCCGTTGGGAGCCTTTTGGCAGGACTCATGGCGCGTTCGCCCGAACTTCACTTTGAACTACGGGCTTCGCTACGACATCGAGTTCCCGCCGCAGTTCGCCCCTCCAACACCACTCGCATTAGCAGGCTATAACTACCTGGGAATTCAAAAGGGCATCCAGACGGCCACGCACAACATTCAGCCGCGCATCGGCATGGCATGGGATCCGAAAGGCGATGGCAAGACCGTGGTGCGGGCGTCCTACGGAATATTTTTCGATCATCCCCTGCTGGGACTTTACTTTCTGGGCGATGCCTCGGACGCGTCCACCAGTGACCAGTTGGTATTTGCCGGCACCGGACTATGCACCGGTGCGGGAAACCCGGCGAATCTGAATGCCTTCCCGATCTTCCAGGGTCTGCTGAACCAGCCGCAATGCGCACCGTCGTTATCCCCGACAGCGAATGCGAATCTGGGTTACCTTCCTAACCAGCAACAGTTCAATGCTTCTCAGCCCAACTCGGTTTTTCTGCAACAGAATTATTTAAACCCCTCGACTTTCTTGCCCCTGGCTTTCCAGCCGTTCGGCTATCCCATCGGCAAGAATTTCGTCTACGCATATTCCCAGCAGATTAACTTCAGCATCGAAAAAGATCTGGGCGACGGCTTCACCTTTAACCTGGCCTACAACTTTAACGGAGGACGCCACATCAACCGTCCCATCAACGCCGATACTATTCGCGGCGATTTGATGATCAATAACTTTGAGACGGCTCTCGCATCCGGCCAAACCCCAAGCAGTCCATTCACGGTGTCCGGGTGCGGTGTCAGTCCCACGGGCACGCCGTGGGTCGATTCTTCTCTGATGAACTTCTTTCGCCCGTCGGGCCTGAACCCATCGATTGCCGAAGCCTACCTGGCCAGTGGTGGCGCTGCTTGCGTGGGTCTGGCACAGACGATTCTTCAAGGCTTGGCCAGCCAGGGCTTCAATACCAACTGCAATCCCGCGACGGGCCTGGCGAACTGTATCCCCTTCAGTGACATGGACGCCAACTTCTCGAATGGCAGTTCGGTCTATCACGGCCTCAGCGCCAACCTGCGTAAACGATTCAACCGGCACTACGAATTTCTCGCTTCTTACACCTGGTCGCATGCCATCGATGACTCGACCGACCTCCAGGCTACGCTCACGCCACAGGATAGCTACTTTCCCTCCGCCGACCGCTCCACTTCACTGTTCGATCAGCGTCATCGTTTTGTTTTCAGCGGCGTTTACCAATCGGGCAAAGTCGGCGGCAGCGGTTTCGCCGGCAAGTTCTTCAGCGATTGGACCATTGCTCCGCTCATCGAGTTCGGCTCTGGGCGGCCATTCAACATCATTACCGGCAACGATGACAACTTGCAGCTGTCTACCCTGACAGGGAGGCCCAACACCTTCGTCAACCCGGCGTGCACGGCTTTGGGATATCCAGCTGTGACATCGAAATATTCCCCCACCGGGGTATTCCAGGAGCCTTGCGTTGGAGATTACAACGGAACCCTGCAATCGCTCGACGGCAACCTCGGCCGCAACTCCGGAGTTCAGCCCTGGACGGTTTTCGACGATCTGCGTATCGCCCGGCGCATCCACTTCAACGAGCGCTTCAACATGGACTTGATCACCGATATGTTCAACATCGCGAACCGCTACAACGTGGCCGCGGTCAGCCCGCTCTTCACCAATGCTGGCCAAGCCACGGCCGCGTACGATCCGCGGCAGTTCCAGTTCGCACTGAAGTTTAACTGGTGAGGTTTTGTAGCGCCGGCGTCTCGCCGGCAGGCGAGATGCCGGCGCTACTTAATTTCCGCAGCTCACACCAAACCAGGACCCAATCAGAATCCCCGTGTTCGCCCGAAGCCGGAGCCCGAAGCCCGCTTCCGGGTGTTACACTTTCCCTTCACCCATCCTTGGCGCTTGCCGGAGTTCTTCCTCCAATGTCCCAACCCTATGCCCCCACCCCGCGGACTCGTGTGGTCCGCGAAGCTCATCGCGCGGTTTATGATCGTGAAGCCGCCTACCGCATTCTCGACGAAGGCTTCCTCTGCCACGTCGGCTTCGTCGTCGACGGACAGCCTTTCGTAATTCCGACATCCTACGGACGCAAAGAGGCGAACCTCTACGTCCACGGCTCCGCCGCCAGCCGCATGTTGCGCCAGCTGAAGGAAAGCATTCCCGTCTGCATCACTGTGACGCTGCTCGACGGCCTCGTGCTAGCCCGCTCGATTTTCAATCAGTCCATGAATTACCGATCTGTGGTGGTCCTGGGGAAAGCGACTCTGGTCGATGATCCCCCGGAGAAGCTCGAAGCCTTGCACCTTCTTTCCGAGCACATTCTGCCCGGCCGCTGGGCCGACACCCGCCAGCCCAACGCAAGCGAACTCAAACAGACCTCGGTCTTGCGCTTGCCCATCGAGGAATTCTCGGCCAAGGTCCGCGTAGGCCCAGCTATCGACGATGAGGAAGATTATTCCTTCCACACGTGGGCTGGAGTCATTCCTCTGGAGATGACGGCCGGCGCGCCGATTGACGATTCGCGGCTCGATCCCGGGCGAACAGTACCGGAATACGCGCGTAATTACACTCGCAAGCGTTAACTGCCGATAGATCAAGCTGAAGATGAAATGCTCATGTGTTATCGATAGTAGGGGCCGGGTGACGGTGCCGCCGGAACTGCGCCACGGTCTGGGGTTGTCTGCTGGGGTCCGCGTGGCATTTGTCGTCGACGGCGAGCAGGTTGTCCTTCGGTACTTGGGCTCGGCAGATGCATTTAAGAGGCTCAGAGGGTTGCCTGATGCGTCTCCTGAGGGTAAGAAATGAAGCTCGAGCTGCTTAGCGCGCCCTCACGGAATCAGCAGTAGCTTTCCCACCATCTTCCGCGCTTCCATGTCCTGATGCGCTTGCGGCGCTTCTTTCAACGGATACGTTTTCGCAATGCGCAGTTCGAGCTTGCCCTCTGCGATCATGCCGAAAAGCGCGCTCGTGCGGGCCAGCAACTCCTCGCGGGTCGCGGTGAAATGGGCAAGAGTGGTGCGCGCCATATAGAGTGACCCTTTCTCCAGCAGCCTCGCCGGATCCACCGGCAGCACGGACCCACTCGACATTCCATAGAGCACGAGCATCCCCCGCAGGCGCATGACGTTCAGATTCTTCTCGAAGGTCGCCTTGCCCACGCCGTCGTAGACAACTTCCACGCCCTTGCCGCCGGTCAGGCGCTTCACCTCAGCTTCAAAATCCTGCCGGGTGAAGACGATTACTTCATCCGCGCCTGCCTCGCGCGCCAGTTGGGCTTTCTCTTCGCTCGAAACCGTGCCAATCACCCGCGCCCCAATCGCGCGCGCCATCTGCACCAGCAAGAGCCCGACTCCACCCGCGGCCGCATGCACCAGAGCCGTTTCGCCGCTCTTCAGCTTGTGCGCGTCGTTCACCAGATAGTGCGCGGTCAGGCCGTGCACCATCGCAGCTGCGGCTTGCTCATCACTAATCGCCGCCGGCACGGGCACCAGAAGTTCCTCGGGCGATACCACAAATTCCGCATAGGAACCTAACACTCCACTCCACGCCACGCTGTCGCCCACCTTCACCAGCTTGGCCTGCTCGCCCACCGCCGTAACCACTCCCGCGCCTTCCTGCCCAGGGATGAAGGGCAGAGGCGTACGGAACCTGCCATCTCGGAAGTAGCCATCAATCGCGTTTACTCCCGCAACCGAGACCTTCACCACAGCCTCGGCGGCTTTCGGTGGCCGGACCGGGACTTCCTCCAGTTCCATCACCTCCGGCCCGCCTGTGTGTTGCACGCGGATTGCTTTCATGGTTTTCTCGGGGAGCAGCCCCTCGGTCAGGGGATTAGCAGCAGCTTCCCAGTCGTCTTCCGTGCTTCCAAGTCCCGATGTGCGCGCTGCGCCTCAGACAGAGGATAGGTATGTTCAATTCGCAGCTTGAGTTTTCCGGCAGTGATCATAGCAAACACGGCGCTCGACCGCTCAACCAACTCTTCGCGCGTAGCGATGTAGTTCGTCAGCGTGGGCCGGGTCACATAAAGCGATCCCTTTTGTGACAACGCAATCAGATCAAACGGCGGCACCGCTCCGCTCGATCCGCCGAACAGCACCATCATTCCTCGCGGACGTAAAACATTGAGTCCCTTCTCGAATGTCGTCTTGCCCACCGAGTCGTAGACCACATCCACGCCCTTGCCGCCGGTCAGGCGTTTGGTTTCAGCTTCAAAATCTGCTTGCGTGTAAAGAATCACCTCATCTGCGCCAGCGTCGCTCGCGAGCTTGGCCTTCTCCGCGGTAGAAACCGTGGCGATCACTCGCACCCCAATATTGTGTGCCATCTGCACCAGAAGCAATCCCACGCCACCCGCGGCGGCATGAACCAACGCCGTCTCGCCCTTCTTGAGCGAATAGGTGCTGTGCGACAAATATTGCGCCGTCATGCCCTGCAGCATGGCTGCGGCCGCCTGCTGATCGCTCACCCCCGCAGGAATCTGCACCAGTCGTTCCGCCGGCACTGCCTCGTACTGCGCATAAGAACCCAGCAGCCCGCTCCACGCCACACGATCTCCCACTTTCACGGACTTCACGTCCGCTCCGGTGGCGCTCACCACGCCAGCGCCCTCCTGCCCAGGAACAAAAGGCAATGGCGCCTTGTACCGCCCCTCGCGGAAGTAGACATCGATAAAGTTCACACCCGCGGCAGCCAGCTTCACCACCGCCTCATTCGCCTTCGGCTGTGGCACCGGCAACTCCACCAACTCCATCACCTCCGGCCCACCGACCTGCTTCACTTGAATAGCTTTCATGGTTGCCTTGGATTCGTTTATCGCAACAAAAGATTCCGTTCTTGATGCTGGTTCTCAGTTCTCAGTTCTCAGTTCTCAGTTCTCAGTTCTCAGAAAAACAAAACCCCACGGGTACGGGTTGTCAACATTGTGGGCGAAACAACCTTGCGGCAACATTGGGTCTTGATTTTACTGAGAACTGGGAACTGAGAACTGAATTCCTCTGCTAAACTTGCAATTCCACGGCAAGGAGCCCTTCGTCATGGCTGAAAAGAAACCTCAAACCCTCGCTAACCATGGGCGCTATGATCCTCTCTTCCACTTCTTCGTGTTACCGGTCTTCGGGCTGTCCACGCTCGCAGCCGTCGTCCTGTTCTTGTGGCACCCCAGTCTGCATTCGGCGTGGCGTTTCCTTGTCCTCGCCGCTGGCACGGTCGCAGTAACCAAGGTCCGCGTTTACGCACTCCGCGTGCAGGACCGGGTGATTCGTCTGGAGGAGCGTCTACGTCTGGCTTCGCTTTTGCCCGAGTCGTCGCGCTCGCGCATCCCAGAATTAACCGAGAGCCAACTCCTCGCGCTTCGCTTCGCATCCGATGGGGAAGTCGCCGGACTGGCCGAGAGGGCGCTCGCCGAAAAGCTTTCTCGGGCAGACATCAAGAAAGCGATTCAAACCTGGCGTCCTGACTACTGGCGAGTCTGAGTTGGTTGCGTTCGCACGCGATAAGCGGTCGGATAACCATTCGGCCCGGTGCCAAAAGTAATCGCCGATTTGGGTTTCAACGTTGACCCTAGCCTCACCGCGGGGTACGATTTTTGATAGAATTCGGCAGACTTTAACCGCGGGGTGCGGTCCGTATCTCATAGATAAATATGCGTGTTGCAAAACTCCATGCGCGGATCGCGACGCTGGCTGTTCTGGCTTTAGCGGCTTCCTCGTGCCAGACTGCCCAAAAGCCAGCTTCCCTGGTGCCGGCAAAAACTGCCCCGGCCCTGACTGCCACTAAGGCTGACCCTCAGCAACCGGCACCGCCGCAGACCGTTCAGCCTGCTTCATCCGTCGCCGCTGAAAAGACGTCACCGGCCCAAACTCAGACCTCGACTCAGGCCCCAGATCGAGCGCCAGATCAAGGCAAGACCAAGCTGGAATTCCCGTCGACCACCGCCGATCCGGTCGGCGATCTCATCGCCGGCGTCGATAAGGATTATCAAGCCGGGCTCGATGCCTATAAGGCAGGCCAAACCGACGCCGCGAAGCAGGATTTCGACAAGGCCATCAACGCGTTGCTCGAAAGCAACCTTGATATCCGCTCCGACGACCGCCTGCAGCAAGAATTCGATCGCATAGTGGCAGGCGTCAACCGTCTCGATCTCGCGAGCCTGGGTTACGCCTCTGACTCGGACGCCCAGAAGTCCGAGCCCGCTCCCATCGATGAGACCAACGGCATCACACCATCCGCCGACCCCAACGTCAGGGCCAAGGCCCAGGCCGAGATCAAGTCCACTCACTCCGACCTGCCGCTCATGATGACCGACCAGGTCGCCGGCTACATCAGCTATTTTTCCAATCGCGGACGCGGCACCTTCGAGCGCGCCTTCGCCCGCTCCGGCCGCTATCACGACATGATGGTCTCCATTCTCAAACAGGAGGGCGTCCCGCAAGATTTGATCTACCTCGCTCAAGCCGAGTCGGGATTTCATCCCCTCGCTCTTTCCCGCGTCGGCGCCCGCGGCATCTGGCAATTCATGGCCAGCCGCGCCCGGGGTTACGGCCTGCAGCACAACCCCTGGGTAGACGATCGCCAGGATCCCGAAAAATCCACGCGCGCCGCCGCCCATCACCTGAAAGATCTCTACGCCCAGTTCGGCGACTGGTATCTCGCCATGGCGGCTTACAACTCCGGCCCAGGCACGGTGCAGGCCGCGGTCAAGCGCACCGGCTACGCCGATTTCTGGGAACTCTACCGCCGCAACGTTCTCCCCAAAGAAACCCGCAACTACGTTCCCATCATCCTCGCCATGACGATCGTCAGCAAGAATCTGTCGCAGTACGGCTTTGACGACGTCTCCATGGACGAACCCGTGGCCTACGACGCCGTAACCGTTGACTACCCTGTGGATTTGCGACTTGTTGCGCAATGCGTGGATGCGACTCCCTCCCAACTGCAGGATCTAAACCCAAGCCTGCTACGGCTGACCACGCCCAGGCAAGGAACATTCGTGCTCCACTTACCTTCGGGGACAAAAGATCAGTACCTGACCGCCATCGCCGCTGTCCCGCCTGAGATGCGCCTGTGGTGGCGCTACCACAAGGTTCAGCCCGGCGACACCCTCGCTTCCCTTTCCCGTTCGTACCGCGTCCCGGTCAAGTCGATTGCCGCCGCGAATCACCTCGACGGCACAGACCTCAATAGCAAAGACCAACAACTCGAAGCCGATGCCAAGCTCGTCATCCCGCTGGCCGTCGGCAAGCATCCCGCTAGCGATACTGCCACCTATGCGCGCCGCATTACCCGCTACCGGGTTCACAAGGGAGACACCGTCGAGTCCGTAGCTGAGAACTTCGGCGTCTCCGCCCAGATGGTCAGCCGCTGGAACGGCCTGCCCCGCGGCTCCAGTCTGCGCGGCAGGAAAGTGCTGGCTCTGCACTTGCCGGTTTCGCCCAGCACCGAAGCCGTCGCCGACAAGCCTGCCGGGCACCCTCGAAGAACCGCTCAAACCGCCAGTGCGAAACTTCCCGCTGATAACTCAGTAAGCGACTCCGTACAAGATAGTTCCGGTCAACCAGCCGTGCTCCGCCATACCGTGAAAAGCGGCGAAACTCTCTACTCGATTGCCACGACGTACAAGACCACCGTCTCCGCCCTCAAGCGCAACAACGGTAACGTAGCCGTGCTCCGCCCCGGCATGATCCTGATCGTCGAACCCAGCCGTTAGCCCGTCCCGTAGCCCAGAGGCCCTCAAGCCGCCGCGCACTTACTTTTTTCGGCCTCATCCCGTTCGAATCTTCTTCCCTTCCGCCCTTCCCTGTGGTAACAGGATAGGCAGGGTGGATGTGACCACGGCCCTTGCCGTCTGCCGCAAACGTCGTGCTATAATCGCCCGCCGTTCCAGCATAAGTTCTGGTGGTCTTTTAATTTCTCGTGCCCGGCAGCCTTGCGCAGCCGTTCCTGCGCCCGGAAGCCAAAACAAGATCAGGAGGAAGAATGACGTTCTATGATCCCACACTCTACGGCCGTGATGAAGAAGAGGAATTCGGCGACAGCGGCGCCTACAGCGAGTCGCTCGAAGAAGATTTCGAAGAGGAAGAAGAAGAGGAGGAAGAAGCTGGCGTGCCGGAACCAGCAATGAGTGAGCCGGTGATGCCCGCTCCGCCGCCTCCCGCACCCAGACCCGCCGCTCCCGCCGGAGGAGGCGGTAGCCGCAAGCCCGCCGCCAAGAAGAAAGCCGCAAAAAAGAAGGCGGCTAAAAAGCCTGCCAAGAAGAAGGCAGCCAAGAAGCCTGCGAAGAAAAAGAAAGCCGCAAAAAAGAAGCCCGCAAAAAAGAAAGCGGCCCGGAAGCCAGCGAAAAAAGCAAAAATGAAAGCAGCGAAGAAACGCCGCCGCTAAGAGCTAAGAGGAACATCCACATTCAAGAACCGCGGCCCACAGGGTCGCGGTTCTTTTGTTTGTGTTTCTGTTCACCAGGCGCGCGAGCGTTCAATCTGGCCATGGTTGGTGCGTTTCTGCTCGACAGACCGTTGAATGACGGTCTTGAGCCGATCCTCATCGTCATCGGCCAGCGCCACGAAGCGAAATGGTTGCAGCCCCCAGGAAAGAGGGCTCAGCATTTCCGCCGAGCCCAGCACCAGGCCGGCCGCGGTCAGAAACATTAATTTTGCGCTGGATCCCGTGTTGACCGGATGAGGCACGGAGAGCAACCCGCCAGTCAGGGAAACGACTTTCAACTTGCCTGAGACACGGCGGCCATCACCAAGTCGAAGCACCGCTGGAGTGCGTTCGGTAAAATGCACTCGCGTCTCCCGCGGCGCGGGCTGCGATTGAGGGAGGGACATCATTAGGATCAAGTATCTTCCCTGGTAGCCCCATTCGAGCAGATTACGGAAGGCCTTGTCCGCGGCCGGTTACGGCCCTTACTTCTTCCCCTCCACCGCCGCCCGGCACTTCCCATACAACTCGAGCAAATGCGCAGCATACTCCTCGGGCTTCGACGCCGAACCCGTGCCCTGAAAACCTACGCCCGACGAAGTGGTCCGCCCGTACCCCGTGGTCATCGCGACAAATTTCATCAGATCAAGCGCGATATCCTCATTGCGCCGCGCGCTCCCATGCAAAGCTGGACCTTCATCCATAAGTCCTTCTCCTGAACCCGAAATATAAGGAAGTGCCTCGTCGTCTTCCATGTCCTGCATAACTATGTGTTTGTCTTCCACGGCGTTCACGAAAACTACGCCCACGATGATAGCAGGGTCGACGCCCCAGCGCCCCGTACCAAGTCGGGCGTCATCCCGAAGTCCCGCGTTTTCACCAGCGGGACGAGAGCCTGCCCTGAGCGAAGCCGAAGGGGATCTCCCCCGGCACACAGTCGCCCGAGTCGGGCGTCTTAATTCGAGCTCAATCGCCTGTCGGCAATTGAAAATCCACCTGCGCCGTGCGCCGCAGCCGGTACATCAGCCACAGCGAAGCCGCGAATAGAAACGGAGAAGAATAAAACCCCGGCCCCGGACGTGGCACCGTCACCGCAGCCACAGTATGTCCCAGAATCGAGAACAGGGCGCATCCCAGCCCGCTAAGAAACATCAGGACGGCATAAACCCATGCCAGTGGCCGCAAGCCGCTCATCCCGCGCCCCGCCACCGGGGTTAGAAAAAACAGCACACCGCAGGCCACGATCAGCGCTGCCAGCCACTCCCCAAACTCGAATGTGCCGGTTGGAAACCAGCCCCAGCGCCCGCGCAGGATGGTAACGGTTGGGTTGTACACGGCAAGAAAGCCGCTGGAGGCCTCATCAATGATGTGCAGCGCGAACGCCACGCACAGCGCAAACCACGCACTGCCAAAACCCGGCGCTGAAAGTGCAGCCGCTGGCTTCATGGCGATTCGCATGTCCCACAAATTCTCGGTCACCCACGAACCCTTGGCAATCGAAAATCCGCTGCCGCAGGCGCACGGATGGGCACCCACAACAGCATTGTCATCCCGAACCATAGCAGTGTCATCCCAGAAACAGGATTGTCATCCCGAGCCCCAGCCTTGTCATCCCGAGCTTAAGCGAGGGATCATGGTTTCAGCCTCCGAGCCTACCGCGCCACTTCACTCATCAGCGCCAGCAGGTTCCCTTCCGAATCGCGGAAAAACGTCATCCACAAATCATGCGTCGGCATTTTCGCGATCACATGCGGCTCGTCCTCAAAGCGCACTCCGCTTTCTTTCAGCTTGCCGTATGCCCCGTGAATGTCAGGCACAGAAAAATACAGCACCGAACTAGGATGGTCGAACTCCGGCTTCTCCGCCCGGTCCAGCATCAGCCGCACTCCTCCGCAATCAAAAAATGCCAGCCCCGGCGGAGCTTTGAACAGCAACTTCAACCCCAGCTTGTCCTGATAGAAGCCCGTAGCCCGTTCCACATCCTTAGCATTGATGGCAATCTGGCCGAGCCGCGTAATTCCAATTCCAGTTGCGGTGGCGCTCATTTTATTGACCCCCAGAGTTAGCTCAGCAGTATAGCTCTCCCGGAAGGGAGCCGGCCTTTGTTTAGATCTTTCTTGCCCACACCACCACGAAGGAGGCTGCCCCAGCTTTGCCGCTTTGGCGAAGCTGGGCCAGCCCTAGTCGGGGAGGGTGCCGGACAAAAGATGGACCAGCCCCCGTTGACGTAGTTTTGCAAAACTCGACGAATCTCTGCATCCAAAACTGTCCATGTAACGTATTCTCCATCTAGTTGTTCCTGCGCTGCGGACTGGCCGCCAAACAGTCCGGCAAGCGAGCCCCTTCCGGCCCGGAGGAACGCCATGAAAGCCGCCCTCGTCGTGCTCTTGTTCGCCGCCTCTGCCTTCTCCCAGGATCAGGCCGCCATCACCGCCGCCGAAGCCGCCTGTGGCCCCAAGAACATCCGATTTGACGCAGCCGAGGATGCCACCAAGCACCCAACACCCCAGCCCGACTCCGGCAAGGCACTCGTCTACCTCATCCAGGATCTAGGCGAGATGCAATGCAGCGAGTGCGCCCTCACTAAAGTTGGCCTCGACGGCACATGGATCGGAGCCAACCAGGGCAGCTCCTACATATTCTTCCCTGCGGACCCGGGCGAGCGCCATCTCTGCGTGAATTGGCAATCGCGCCTCGAATACCGATCGCGCGCCTTTGCCATGGCGAATTTCACTGCCGAAGCCGGCCACGTCTATTACTTTCACACCCGCATCTCCTTCTCGCGCTCCATCTACGTTTTCGATCTCGAGCCCGTCAACAGCGATGAGGGCAAATATCTCGTCGCCTTGTCCGCACTGAGCGTCGCGCATCCCAAGGGAAAAAAGTGAGCCGGGGGCTGGCCCACTCTTGATGTTTCTTGCCGGCACGACCACAAAAGAGGCTGCCCCAGCTTTGCCGTGTTTGCAAAGCTGGGCACCACGGACCCCGACCCGCCGATTCGTATCAAGCGATGTTCCGAACCTTCAGGAAAATAGCACCCCTCCTCCGTAAGCCTATGTAACTAGCACTCCGCCGCGACGACTGCCAGCCTCGAGCGCCGATTTTCAACGCCTTCTGTTCGCCCCACGTTTTTCGTGCCGATATTTCGGCACCCGTCCAACTCCATCCCCCTCAGCCGCTTGCCGTCAACCAACTATAGCTTTAAGGTGGTTTTCCGAGTTTTCCGAAATTTCCACAGTGTTCCGGTGAAAACGACGCTATGTTCCGACTGGAACATTCAGCCCGATGTTCCAGGCAAGAAACATTAAACCACTCTCACCACCGGTGACTCCCCGCCAGAAAACTTTGGGCTGATCCCTCAAGTGTTCCGCCGCCCCGCCGATGAAGCCTGAGGTGAAGTAACGCTCCAAACCGGGAGTAAAGATCTCCACTTCACCTCGGAGGCTCAACAACAATGTCCCAGCTGTCATCCGCGTCACCGCTGCGTCGCGCCTTTTCATTTCTAACCTTGGCAATTTTCTTCTCGCTTCTTTCTCTCGACCTTCCCGCCGCAGTCATCGCGAAAAAAGCCCAGCCCGCGCCCGATCCCACAAATCTTCCGCTCGCCCAACCTCCGTTCGTCCAGGCAAAAGACCGCATCACCAGCTTCATCGACGACGACCAGCGAGTCACGCTGCGCGGCAACGTGCATCCCCTGGCCCAGGCCCAATACGATGCCGGCGCAGTCGCGCCCGACTTCCCCATGGAGCACATGCTGCTCACGCTGCTGCCAGACTCGACGCAGCAGGACGTCCTGAATCAGCTCATCGACGCGCAGAATAATCCCGAGTCTCCTTACTACCATCAGTGGCTCACGCCCGAGCAGTACGGCGAGCGCTTCGGCGTCTCCGATTCCGACGCGGCCCAGGTCGTGGCCTGGCTGCAAGGTCATGGCATGGAGGTGGAAGAACTCACAGTCGGCCACCGCTCCATCATTTTCAGCGGCACTGCCGCGCAGGTCCAAGCGGCATTCCATACTGCGATTCATACTTACAAAATTGGCGATGAGGTTCATCACGCCAACGTGAACGATCCTGAAATCCCCGCGGCTCTGGTCGAGGTCGTGGGAGGCGTAGTTTCGCTGCACGACTTTCACAGCGAAGCAATGCATGGCATGGTCCGCAAGCCAGCCCCTGACTTCAGCAGCGGCGGCGCGTACTACCTGGCCCCGGCGGATTTCGCCACCATCTACGACCTCAATCCTCTGTATCAATCGTCGGTCAACGGCAACGGCCAGTCCGTAGCCATCGTCGCCCGCTCCAACATCAACATCGCGGACGCGCGTCAGTTCAGAACATTCTTTGGACTGCCCGCCAACGATCCGCAGATCATCGTCAACGGAACTGACCCCGGCATCTGGAGCGCGAATGAAGAAACCGAAGCTGATCTCGATGTGGAGTGGTCTGGCGCCGTGGCCAAAAGCGCCACCATCAAGTTCGTCGTGTCGAAGTCGACGAATTCAAGCGACGGTGTGGATCTCTCCGCGCAATACATCGTCAACCACAACCTTGCGCCCGTCATGAGCACCAGCTTCGGCTTGTGCGAAGCGGCGCTCGGTTCTTCCGGAGATAGTTTTCTCAACAGCCTGTGGCAGCAAGCGGCAGCGGAAGGCATCACCGTATTCGTTTCCTCCGGAGACAGCGGCGCGGCCGGCTGCGATTCCGCATCGGCTTCGACCGCCACGCACGGACGCGCCGTCAATGGCCTGTGCTCCACGCCTTACAGCGTTTGCGTCGGGGGCACTGAGTTCAATGACCTGTCGAATCCCACGCTCTACTGGTCGCCCTCGAACTCGTCGGGCACGCAGGCGTCAGCGCTCAGCTACATTCCGGAAGTGGTCTGGAATGCAAGCGGTCCTGACTACGGATTGTGGGCGAGCGGCGGCGGCGCGAGCATCGTGTATGCCAAACCCTCCTGGCAAGCCGGTACCGGCGTTCCGGCGGATGGCAAGCGCGACGTCCCAGACGTAGCGCTCAGTTCCGCGGGTCATGACGGCTACCTCATCTACCAGAATGGCGAACTCTATGTAGTCGGCGGCACCTCGGCCGCTTCGCCGTCATTTGCCGGCGTGATGGCGCTGGTGGTCGAGAACACCAGCTCGCGGCAGGGCAACGCAAACGTTGCGTTTTATTCTCTGGCCAGCAAGCAGAGAGCAGGCGGAGCCGCCGTTTTTCACGCCATCACGATCGGTAACAACAGCGTGCCGGGACAGGCTGGCTTCAACGCTACCGTGGGATACGATCAGGCCACCGGTCTCGGCTCAATCGATGCCGCAGTCCTGGTCAATCACTGGGCCGACGCTACAGCGGCTCCCGCGTTTCACGCAGCCGTTTCGGCGAATTCGGTTTCGGTCACCGATGGCTCGAACGAGAGCGTCACTCTCGGTGTCACGGTCAGCGGAGGCTTCAACGCGGCCGTCACCTTCTCGATAATCGGACTGCCCAGCGGAGTCTCTGACACATTCGCGCCTGCCAAACTCTCTGCCCCTGGATCAGGCAGCAGCACACTCAAGTTCGCAGCGAGCGCGACCGCCAAGGCTGGCACGTATTCGGCCACGGTGTCGGCCACCAGTGGCGCAACGAAGCAACAGATGCCGCTTTCGGTCACGATCGTGCGCTAGCTGTCCTGTCCTGCCCACAGGCGCCGAGACGCGCAGACTCTGCGCCGCGCGTTGGAGCGTGCTCGCCAATGAGTGGGCATTTTCCCTTGCTGCCCGCTCACTCCACGCAAAAGCTCCACTGCAAACCCGGCCTGTGGTTGACGCATCTCAATTGACGCGCTTATCATTTTTGTTTGGCCCGAACCCCGCGTACGGCTTCGGGGAGCCGGCGCAGAATTATAGAAGTGAACTTATGGATAAGAAGAAGTTAGAAGCATTCAAGAAGCGGCTGGAGACGCGGCAGCAGGATCTTCGCCGCACGGTATCGCGCACGCAGGCTGACGGCCGCTCCGCCGATGAAGACACGGCGCAGGACATTGCCGACCGCGCCGCCAGTTCCTACACCAAAGAGTTTCTGTTCAGCCAGAGCAACAACGAGCGGCAACTGCTGCAGATGGTCGAGCGGGCGCTGGCGCGGATTCGCGAAGGCAGCTTTGGCGAGTGCATCCACTGCGGTAAAGAAATCAACGCCAAGCGGCTGGAAGCGGTGCCGTGGACGCGGCACTGCATCGAGTGCCAAGAGAAGCTGGAGCAGGGATTGCTGGAGGAGGCTCCGCGGTAGAGCTTCGTACGGTTGCGATCTTCGTCTCCTCCTCAGCGGAAGTGAACCGGGCAGCGAAAGCAGGTTCCCTTCGACTTTGCTCAGGGCAGGCTCTCACCGGGCTCGGCGCCCGGTTCGGAATGACAAAGGTTCGTGCCGAAGTGAACATACCGCTCCAAAGTCGAGATGCCGCTTTGACGGTGCTGTTTTCCGGCTGATAAACTAACACCTCGTCCCACCTTAGACAGTAGAGTCATTACAGAGACTCAGGAAATCGACTCCAGAGACTGAGATTGGAAGGTAGTCTTGCGCGCAGAAACTCGCCATCAACTTAAACAGGATGCGTTCAGCCGAGCCACCATTGAAGCCGCCGAGAAGACGGCGCACTGGAGCGTAGAGCACAGGAACACGCTTACGGTCGCCGTGGTCGTCCTCGTAGTGATTTCCGGCGCAGTGGCGGGCGGATGGTATTACCTGAGCGCGCAGGATGAGAAGGCGAGTTTCGATTTGTCGCAGGCGGTGCGGACTCTCGATACACCGCTGCGTCCTGCCGGAACCCCCGAGCAGCCGGACTTTCCCAGTTTCGCGTCGGGGAAAGAGCGCTCGGATACCGCCCGGAAACAATTGCAGACGATCGTCGACAAGTATCCGCACACGCGCACTGCAGATATGGCGCGTTATTTGCTGGGAGTGACGGCTGCGACTGCGGGCGACAATGCTGCTGCTGAAAGCAACCTCAAGACGGTGATTTCGAGCGGCAGCAAAGAGATGGCATCAGTGGCGAAGCTCGCGCTGGCCGGGCTCTACGGCAACACAAACCGCACCAAGGATGCCGCGGCCCTGTATCAGGAACTGATCAGCCAGCCCACGATTTCGGTGAGCAAAGTGACGGCGCAGTTGCAACTGGCGGAACTTTACCAGAGCAGCAACCAGCCGCTCGACGCCAAGCGACTCTACGAGCAGATCAAGAAAGACAATCCCAGCCCGGAAGCGGTCGAGATCGCGTCCCAGAAACTGACGGAACTGAAGTAGGCCCTAGACCCGAATCCGCGGCTTCGGCCTGTGATACGGAGGAGATGAGCCGAGAGGCTGGGCGGTAGGCTAAGAAATCGAAGCTCGGGGCCTGGGACAAGGAAGCCTAGTGTGGTGGAGTCGCCTGATCGTGCAAAAGCGTTTGTTCCACGGCAAGCTGGCGGCATGTGGACCGAATCACTTCTTGCGCAGCTCCTGACCCAATGAACTGGAAGCCGTAGCGAAAAGCGTCTCTCTGGCGAACCATCGCAGGAATATTGACTCGGCCGATCGGAACCATGAAGCCCAGCTCCACAATCTCGGACAAGGGAACTTCGATTTTAAGAATAGCTGAGATGCCGGACTCGCTGATATCCACGGTATAACCCGCCAGCACGCCGTGGGCGCGGGTGCGGACACTGATCTCCACCCGAAGTTCGAAGCGGGCTTCGTGACGCGTGCCGGCAAAACCATGCGCGGAGCCGGTTGCGGATTGATTCTGAGCTTTCAATTTTGGCTTCTCCGCTGAGGGCCGCCGGGCCCACCTGAAGGACTGGCAAGACCTTCCGCCTTCTGCACGTCTGTGAGGGTCTCAATCTCTGATCGGCACGGGTATAGAAAACTTTAATGGGTCGCGTGCTCGCGCGACCGCCATTCCACTTTTCCTGCGGGTTGAGTAGGATGATTGTCCAGGTTCTAATTCCTCCCTGGGAAACATATGGCCGAATTCACATTGCAGGTTAACGGTAACGAAAAGAAAGTGAGCGTCGCGCCCGAGACGCCATTGCTCTGGGTGTTGCGAGACACACTGGAGCTTACCGGCACGAAATTTGGTTGTGGCGCCGGGCTGTGCGGGGCTTGCACGGTGCACGTGGAGGGATCGGCGATCCGGTCCTGTTCTACGCCGGTTTCACAGGTTGCCGGCAAGAGTGTAACGACCATTGAGGGGCTGGGTGCGAACGGACTGCACGTGCTGCAGCAGGCGTGGATTGCCGAAGAAGTTCCGCAATGCGGCTACTGCCAGACGGGGCAGATCATGAATGCGGCGGCGCTGCTGGCGAAGACTCCGAATCCGACCGATGAGCAGATCACGCAGGCGATGAACGGCAACCTGTGCCGCTGCGGGACGTATGAACGGATTCGCAAGGCGATTCATCGGGCGGCTGGGACAGGAGGCGCGCGATGAGCCCGTTAAGTCGGCGTGAATTCGTTGCTGTTGGAGTGGCTGCGGGAGCGGGGCTGGTGGTGGGCTTCTACTTACCGCATGCAGGGCGCAAGGGCAAAGAGATTTTTTCGCCGAACGCTTATTTGCGGATCACACCTGACAACAAGGTCACGATTGTATGCGCGCGCTCGGAAATGGGGCAGGGCGTGCGCACGGCGTTGCCCATGATTCTGGCGGAGGAGTTGGAAGCCGACTGGAAGCAGATTGAGATTGAGCAGGCGGGAGCGAGCACGCTCTATGGAGACCAGGGTACGGGCGGGAGCGCGAGCGTAAAGACGACGTGGGATCCGATGCGGAAAGCGGGGGCGGCGGCGCGCGAGATGCTGATTTCAGCGGCGGCGCTGACGTGGGGCGTGCCGCGATCGAGCTGCACGGCGGAGAACGGCGCTGTTGTGCATGGGGCGTCGAAGCGGCGGCTCAGTTATGGAGAACTTGTGGAGAAGGCAGCGACGCTGCCGATTCCAACGGATGTGCCGCTGAAGCAGAACAAGGATTACAAGATTGTTGGGCACCCTCTGGCGCGCGTCGACACGCCGTCGAAGGTCCGAGGCGACGCCGTGTTCGGCATTGACTTCCGCATGCCGGGGATGAAGTACGCGGTGTTGTCGCGGAGTCCTACGATCGGCGGAAAGGCATTGAGCTTTGACGACAAGGAGTCGAGAAAGATTGCCGGCGTGAGTTACGTGGGCAAAATCAGCGACGCGGCTGTGGCGGTGGTGGCCGATAGCGTTTGGGGCGCGATGGAAGGGCGCCGGGTGCTGAACGTCAGTTGGGATGATGGTCCGAACAAAGATTTGAATACTGCGGCCGTGATGGAATCTTTGAAGCAGGCGTCCGCGAAGAAAGGCGCGAGCTTATACTCTGCCGGCGATGTTTCGAAAGTTACGGGGCGGCGGATTTCCGCCGAATATCATTTGCCATTCATGGCGCATGCGCCGATGGAGCCGGGGAACTGCACCGCGCATTTCCAGGGAACGTCGTGCGAGTTGTGGGCTCCGACGCAGGTGCCGCAGGATTGCCGCGACCAGGCTGCTAAGGCGCTGGGCTTGGATCCCGACCAGGTGAAGGTGAACGTTACGCTGATGGGCGGAGGCTTTGGCCGGCGGCTGGAGTACGACTATGCAGTAGAAGCTGCGCTGGTGTCGAAAGCCGCGAATACTCCGGTGAAAGTGATTTGGACTCGCGAAGATGACATGAGGTTCTCCACGTATCGTCCGATGAGCCTGCATCAGTTGAGTGCGGTGGTCGATGGGGCGGGATGGCCGGTGGCGTTTACGCATCGGATCGTTGCGCCGTCGATCAGCGGGCAGAAGGGACAGCCGGGACCGAACGGCGTCGACCCTGATCTGCCGGATGAAGCGGCGTTCATTTACGCGCCGCCGAATGTTTCGCTGGAGTATGTGCCTGCGGAAACTCCGGTTCCTCTCGGCTGGATGCGGTCGGTGTATGCGCTGCAGGCAGCGTTTGCGAGCGAAGGCTTTATCGATGAGCTGGCAGTTGCGGCGGGGAAAGATCCGCTGGAGTATCGGCTGCACATGCTGGGCAAAGATCAGAACATCCAGTATTTCGATACCACTTGGCGCACGGCGCGGATGCGCGGCGTGCTGCAACTGGCGGCGGACAAGGCAGGATGGAAGAACTCTTTGCCGGCGGGACGCTTTCGCGGGATCGCCTGTTTCGGATGCTTTTCTTCTTACATGGCCGAAGTGGTTGAGATCGGCATGCAGAACGACGTGCCGCGCGTGCATCGCGTAGTTGCGGCGGTGGATTGCGGGCAGGTGGTGAATCCCAGCATTCTGGAACAGCAGATTCAGGGCGGGATCGTTTACGCGCTGACGAATGCTCTGCGCGCGAAGATTACCATCGAGAAGGGGCGCGTCGTGCAGGGAAATTTCGACGATTACATTCCGCTGCGCATGGACGAGACTCCTGCGGTGGAAGTATATGCGGTGCAAAACACTGAGGCGCCGAGTGGGATTGGAGAACCCTCCGTGCCGCCGCTGGCGCCGGCTCTGTGCAGCGCAATTTATGCGGCGACGAAGAAGAGAATTCGGGCGCTGCCGATTCTGAGCTAAGGACAGCATGCAATGTCTGCGAATCATGCGCTGCGCCACGCTGCTGGCGTTTCTGGGCGGTCACGGTTTGGTGCCGGCGCAGACCGCTGCACCCGGTCCTTCGATCCAGCCACTGTCTTTATCTACCGTGCCTGCGTCGCGACTGGCGCATCTGCGGCGCGGCATCAACACCAGCGGATGGTTTGCGCAGGTTTATGACAATCGCGGGTATACCCGGGAACATTTTCAGAGCTGGACCACAGCAGAAGACATCGCACTGATCAAGTCGATGGGCTTTGATCACGTGCGGTTGAGTGTTAACCCACAACCGATGATGGCTAGCCACCGGCCAGAGGAAATTCCTGCGGAGTATCTGGGATATCTTGACGCGGCGGTCAAGATGATTTTGGATCGCGGGCTGGCCGTGGTGATCGATCTGCATCCGGATAGCGAGTTCAAAGCGCGGCTGGCGAAAGACGACAGCTTCGTGCAGGAGTTCGCCGATTTCTGGCGGGTGCTGGCGCGGCATTACTCGACCTGGGATGCGGAGCGGGTGTTCTTTGAGATTATGAACGAGCCGGAGATGTCGGACCGCTATCGCTGGTACGGCGTGCAGGCGAAGCTGGCAACGGCGATTCGCGAAGGCGCGCCCCAGCACACCATGATCGCAGCCGGGGCACGCTGGTCAGACGACGACGATCTGGTCTTCCTCGAACCGCTGCGGGATCCCAATGTGATTTACAACTTCCATTTCTACGAGCCGCACATCTTCACCCACCAGGGCGCGGCCTGGGGTTCCTATTTTTGGAACTGGGTAAAGGGCTTGCATTATCCTTCGTCGCCGGAATCGGCCGCAAAGGTGGCCGCGCGGGTGCCAGATGCGGTGGACCGCCTGGCGGTGATCCGCTACGGAGAGGATCACTGGGACGCGGCGCGCGTTGACGCCGAGATTACGCAAGTCGCGGAATGGGCCCGGCAGCGCGGAGTTCCGGTGGTGTGCAACGAGTTCGGCGTCTACCGAGACTATGCCGAGCCCCAAGACCGTGAGGCGTGGATTCATGATGTGCGCACTGCGCTGGAGCGGCACGGCATGGGCTGGGCCATGTGGGATTATTCCGGTAGCTTCGGAGTGGTGACGAAGAAGGATGGGCGGAATATTCCAGATGAAGGCACGCTGCGCGCGCTGGGTCTAAGTCAGCAAGCAGGGGAATGACCTGGCTCGCGGGACGCAGTGCGATGCGCGATCAAGAGACCTGAAATTACTGCGACGGAGTGGCCGTCGGCATCGGCTGACCAACCGTCATTTTGAAGGTTTTAATGTTCTTGCCAAACGATTCGAATCGCAGGTCGTGAAACTCCGCAAATTGCGTTCGCAAGTCCTCGGGAAGATCGACTCCCCAGCCCGCCTGAAAAACCCAGACCGTGTCCCCGGGCTTGAGGCTGTAGGCTTCGACGACTCGCTGCCAGTCCTGGGGAAAATCGTCTGCCGAAAGCATCCAGGCGGTTTTGTAGTCGGTGGAAGCGATTTGATAGCCTTCGCAGTGAAATTGTTCGAAGCCGGCAGGAGGCAGGTCTAGCACGATCGGACGCTGCCGGCACAGATAGTGACCGAGAATAAGGTCGCTCTGGTAATCGGTGAAGATGAGATCGGAGGGAGCAACATTTTTCCTCACAATGTCCATCGCCTCCGCCATGTTGGTGCGGCTTTGATCGGCGCGCTCCATCCAGGGCTGGCGTGCTTTGCCAAAGACGAGGCATGCGATGATGACGAGAGCTGTGATCGTAAGCGCGCGATTCCATCTGCCCTTTGCCAGACGCGCGATGGCCACGCTTACGCCCGCCATCGCCGGGATGATCAGGAACGCTACGTGCCGCGTGCCGCCGTAGGGATAAACGTGAGCCAGGCAAGCGCCGCCAATAATGGCAAAAGGCAGGAGCAGAAATAATCCCAGCCGGCGGGAGGATTTTAGATCCTGCAGGGAACCTTTGCCGCGGAATAGCAGCACGACTGCCAGCACGAACAGAAGCGTCATCGCATCGCCTACTGCGAGTTGTCCGAAGAAATATTGGAAGACTCCAAAAGTGTGGCCGATCAAGAACAGGACTGGGTTGTCATGGGCGCGGTCGAAAAAAGAGCGGCGGAGATAAGGTTCGTTTATTAACCATTGCAGCTGACTTGTTGAGTTGTTCGCGCTCAGTTTCGAAAGATGCGTCTTGTACAAAAATGCCGCGAGCGCGAGTCCACTGAATTGGCTGAGTGCCCAGGCTGCCACCACACGGGGGGGCGGGCGTTCCGAGAAGATTCGGAAAAGGGCATAAAGGCCAAGCGCGGCGGCGAACCAGAATGCCGAATAGTGAAACAGCATGGCAACGTACAGGCACAGCGCAAATGCCGCCATCCGGCTCGCGGAGTTTTTCGTGAAAGCTTCGTCCAGGAAATACAGAGCGCTGACCAGGAATGCCAGCAGCAAGGAGTACTGCCGCACTTCCGCCGCGAGCCGGATAATGGGCGGGAGGAATGCGACGAAAAGAAGTCCGATCAAGCCGGCGAGTCTGCCCGCGGCCTTGCTAAGCCATTTGTAGAACATCCAGCAAAAAGCCGCGCCCGCAAGCACCGAAGGCATTCGCAGCCAGAGTTCCGAGGTGCCGAGCGCGCGCCAGTAATAGAGCAAGAGGATCAGCAGCGGCGGATGGGCTGCTGTAAGGCTTGCTTTGTAGGCAAGAGCTAGAGAAGTCTGGTTCGCCAGGCGGAAGTGCAGGGCTTCATCGGGATTGAGGAAGGTTCCATGGGCAGCCCAAAGACGCGCGAGAAGGCCGAGCAGGGTTATGAACAGCCCAGCCACGTTGGTGCGGCTTTGGAGCGGCTCATTTACTTTCACTCTTACTTTGTCTGGTGAGGTCACCATGATTCCCGCTCATATCCCAAATGCGCCCAGCCATTTTACGGGCAAGCGGGCAGCCATGGCATTGGCCAGTCGTTCGTCCGCAGTAATCATCTCGATCTTGAACTGAATGGCAAGGGCAATGTACAGGCAGTCGTAAACGCTGCGGTCGTGGGCGAAGGCAATCCTAAGAGCCTCGGGCAACAACTCCAACGAAGAAACCGTGAAGAAGTCCCGCTTCCGGATGGCTGACGCGGCGTTCTCAGCTACAGTTTGCGGCCATCGCCGCCGGCGAACACCTTTCCACATGACATTACCGATTTCGGCCCAAAAAACATCGGGCACGATGAAATTGATCTCGCCCGCCACGTAACGTTGCAGGAGTTGAAGAGACTCGGTAGTCAGCGTTTCCTGCGCTGAAGGGATAGCCCATTTCAGGGCAACACTGGCGTCAAGAACCAGCGCAGTCAACGATCCCTGTCCTCGCGGATCATCTCCTCAACGGTTGGAAAGCCAGTTGAGCTTTCGGGCTGAACGGCGCGAAGCTCCGCCATCCGTTTGTAGAAATCGCGGCGCTGTTGCAACTCTTTTGCGGTGGGGATGTCACGCTCTAACAGCGAGATGACCTCGGCGGCAATCGACTTGCGATTCTGACGGGCGCGTTTGCGAAGAGCCTGATAGAGGTCGTCCGGGACGTTTTCGACGTAAAGTGCCGGCATATGGAATACCTAGGGAAATTATAGCATACCCATATGTAGATGGATGATCTACCCTGCCTTGACACTGCTTTCTGCCAACCTTTATGCTTATTGTTGCTCCTAGCGGTACTTGCGCCTTCCTGGCGTGCTTCCGCGGGCCTGGGGCGGTAACTGGACGGTGCGCGGAGGTCTTCCGATGTTTTTCGAGATCAAAGATTTGGAACTTCATCCCGTAGAGTTTGCGGAGAAGTTCGAGCCGGGTGTGATCGACCTGGGAGCGGATTACCGTCAGGTGACGCCGATTGAGAGCAGCGGGCGGGCCGATCTGGTCGAAGAGCATCACGGCAAGCACAAGGTTATTCAGGACATACGGATTCAGGGCCGGTTGGCGACCAGTCTGGAATTGAGCTGCGCGCGGTGCCTGGAACCGGTGATGCAGGATGTGAAACGCGAATTCGATCTGCTCTATCGTCCTCAGGGTGCTGACGCCGGGCGGGACGAGATGTCGGTGACCGACGCCGAAGCCGAGATCAGCTATTATGAGGGTGAAGGAATTCTGCTCGACGACGTGGTGCGCGAGCAGGTGCTGTTGGCCGCTCCGTTGAAGGTGACGTGCCGCGACGATTGCAAGGGATTGTGCCCGCTGTGCGGCAGGAATCTGAACCAGGGACAATGTTCGTGCGCCGTGGAGCGAGAAGAACCGCGGTGGGCCGCGTTGAAGGAAATCCGCAGCAAGCTGGCGCATTAGGATAGAAAGATGTTGTGCCGCAGTTTATAGGGAAGCGAGCCGAACGCGCGATTATTGCGTCGCAAAGAACGCGACGCTTCGCGCGGCTCGCCCAGATCCTTCACTGCGCGAAGAACGCTTGTTCAGGATGACATAGAAGAGCGAGAGGAATTTTACTTACCATGCCGAATCCGAAACGAAGACATTCTCAGAAGCGCACCTCCACCCGGCGGGCGCATGATGCTCTGAAGAGCCACTCGCTCTCGGAGTGCCCGAACTGCCACGAGAAGAAGATGCCGCATCGCGCTTGCGTCAAGTGCGGCTACTACAAAGGCCGCGAAGTTCTGGACGTTGAAGAAGCCAGCTAATTCCCTGCCACAATGCCTAGCGTGATCGCGCTGGATGCGATGGGTTCGGACCGGGCTCCCAAGCCTGAGGTCGAAGGCGCGATTCACGCCGCTCGCAGTTACGGCGTGCGCGTGCTGCTGATTGGTCCGGAAGCCACGATTAAAGCGGAACTCGACCGCCACTTGTCGGCCGCGCGGCTGCCGATTGAGATTGTGCACGCCAGCGAAGTCATCACCATGGAAGATAAGGCGGTACAGGCGGTGCGCGCCAAGCGTGACTCCTCCCTGCGCGTGGGGCTGAGGCTGGTGCGCGAGGGACGCGCGGCCGGCTTTGTTACCGCCGGTAATACTGGCGCCGCGATGGCTACGGCCAAGATGGTGCTCGGCGCGCTGCACGGCGTGGACCGTCCGGCACTCGCGGCGGTTTTTCCTACGGCGCCGGGAACAGCGGCGATTTTGCTTGACGTGGGCGCGAACGTGGATTGCAAGCCGCGCAATCTCGAACAGTTCGCGGTGATGGGCGAGATTTATTTCCGGTCCATGTTCGGGCACACCATGCCCCGCTCCAATTTTTCGGCCGGGAAAAGGCCTCGCGTCGGTTTGCTTTCGATTGGCGAGGAAGAAACCAAGGGCAACGTACTGACGCGCGAGTCGTTTCAATTGTTGAAGCGGCTGCCTTTGAACTTTGTGGGGAATGTGGAAGGCCGCGATCTATTCAATGGCCACGCCGATGTCATCGTTGCCGACGGGTTCGTGGGCAATGTGGCGCTGAAGATTTCCGAGGGCGTGGCCAACCTGGTGCGCACCGTCCTGAAAGAATCGCTGAAGGCGACCATTACCAGTCAGGTCGGCTACATGCTTTCGCGCAGCGCATTTGCTGACTTCAAAAAACGCATCGACCACACCGAATACGGCGGCGCGCCCCTGCTGGGGGTGAAGGGCGTCTGCATCATCACGCACGGTTCTTCCAATGCGAATGCGATCAAGAATGCGGTGCGCGTGGCGGCGGAGTTTGCCGACCGGCGCATCAATCAGGCGATCGAGCACGGACTGGCCGCGCTGCGTCCCGCACCGGTGGAAGTGGAAGTCGTCCCAGCTCACTGATTCCTGCAAAATCAAAAACCATGACCGAATCACCCAAGATCGCGACAACGAAGATTGCATTCGTTTTCCCCGGCCAGGGATCGCAGGCCGTGGGCATGGGCAAGGATCTCGCCGAGAAGCATCCCATCGCGCGGCAAACGTTTGAGGAAGCCGACGAAGCCCTGGGTTACAAATTGTCGCAACTCTGCTTTGACGGACCGGAGGAACAGTTGCGCTTGACCGAAGTCACCCAGCCGGCGATCCTCACCGTGTCGATTGCGGCATTGCGGGTTTTCGAAGGCCGCGTTCCCAAGCCAAGCTTTGTAGCTGGCCACAGCCTGGGTGAATATTCCGCGCACGTTTCTTCCGGAACCATCAGCTTTGTCGATGCTGTGCGAACCGTCCGCAACCGCGGAAAGTATATGCAGGAGGCAGTTCCGGTCGGAGTGGGCGCCATGGCTGCAATTCTGGGGATGGAATTGGAAAAAGTTGCTGCGGTTTGCGAAGATGCCGCGCAGGGTGAAGTTTGTTCTCCCGCCAATATTAATTCGCCGGAACAGATAGTGATCTCGGGAAACACCGCGGCGGTTGAGCGCGGGGCGAAGCTCGCCGACGAGCGCGGAGCCAAACGCGCGAAGTTGCTGCCAGTAAGCGCTCCTTTCCATTGTTCGCTGATGAAGCCTGCGCAGGACCGCCTGGAAGTGGATTTGAACGCTCTGAAGATGCAGAAGCCGGTGTACCCTGTCGTCTGCAACGTGGAGGCAACTTTGGTGCGCGATGATCCGCGGGCTCGCAATACGCTTGTCGCGCAGGTCACTGGCTCGGTGAAGTGGGAGCAGAGCATGCGCCTGCTGATCGAGCACGGTGTTCAGACCTTCGTGGAAATCGGACCGGGGAAGGTCTTGTGCGGACTGATGCGGCAGATTGACCGCTCGAAAACGTGTTTGAATGTTGGAGACGAGGCGTCGTTGACGAAGGCGCTGGAGCAATTCGCAGTCTAGCGAAATTCCAGATCGCAGGGCGGCGTGCTGATTGTCTTATCGGTTTTATCCACGTACAGCTGGGCGTGTTTCGCGCGATCGTTCACGATCAGGTCGACGACCACTCCGCTTCCGCCTCCCGGGCAGTTGCTGGCGCCGTAAATCTGAAAGCTCTTAACGACCCCCCACTCGCCCCCCGGTCCCCAATCCTGCCAAAACTCGTTAAACGGATACTGCTTGTGATTCTGCGGATGTTGCTTCCAGGCGGGATCGGCAAAGTAAATGCCGTATGCCGTTTCGAAATCCTGCTTCTGCAGCGAAGAAAAGAATTTGTCAGCGACGTGCTTCTGGGGCCAGAAGCGATTGAACCAGCCCACCAGCGCCAAAATTAGAAGCAGAACGATCGCCGAAATAATCCGGATTCTTTGCCTTCGCTCTTTTTCCGGATGGTACTCTTTCGCGTCCAGTAGCGTCATCACTCTCTAGAATACCGGACACCCGTGACAAGTCAAAGGTTCCAAAAGGATTTTGCAATTTGGTAATCGGGTAATTTTGTAATTTTTAATCCCACGGCAGTTGGCTCTTAAGTTACCAATTGCCAGATTTCCAAATTACAAAATTCCCAAATTCCCCTCACAGTGTGCGCTTGAACAGCGGAATTGCGATTCCCAGGGTGATGGTCGCGAAGATTGTCAGGTACAGCATGTCTCCCCAGACCGCACCCAGTGTGGTCTCTTTGAGCAGCAGACACTTGAAGCCGTCAACCGCATAGGTGAAGGGATCAACCTTGGCAATCACACGCAACCACGGTGGAAACGCCTGAATGGGATAGATTGCGCCGCTGGGAAAGAACAGCAGCGTATTCAAAATGCCGAACATCGCGCGCGGCACCAGCGGATCTTCGATGCGCACCATCAGCAGAAACATCATGGTGTTGAAGCCGAGCGAAGTGAGGACGATCATCACCAGCAGCCCCAGCATAGTCAGCGGATTGAAAATCGTACTCACCCCTGCCATCAGCGAACCGATCACGCAAATGATCACGCCCGTCATCACCGCCTTGATGGCACCCGCGAGGTTGAGCCCCAGCACGAGTTCAAGCTTGGTAATCGGCGTGACCAGGTAGCCTTCATGTACGCCGCGCGCCTTGTCGTCGATGTACAGCATGCCTCCGCCGATCATCACAGAGACGAACATCGCCAGTGCCAGCGAACCGGGCAGCAGATATTTCATGTACTCGATATAGGGATAGAGTTCGACAATCTCAAGCGCCGTCTGTTGCAGGATGCGCGGCTCGACCGTTGGTTGATTCAGTGAACTGACCAGGTCGGTCAGTTCCGACTCCAGCGCGGAACTCATGAAGTTGTCGCTGTTATCCACCACCACAGCGACTTGAGGATGGTTATCCTCGTAAACGCGCCGCGAGAACTGCGGCGGAATGATCACGGCGCCGTCCAGTTTGCCGTTGCGGACGTCTTCCATCGCCTTTTTCTCGTTGTCATAGTAGACGGGGACGAACGTGCGAATGTTCGCGCGGACGGAGTCGAAAGCTTCACGAATCCTCAATGCTTGCGGGCCGCCGTCCTCATCGACAACGGCGAGACGGGCGTCGCGAATTTTCCCGCCAAACGCATTGCCCAGGATTACGAGTTGCACCAGAGGAAAAATCATGGACGCCAGCATCAGCGCCGGGGAACGGAAGAACTTGCGCATCTCGCGCTCGACGATCGCCATCATTCGATTCATAAATTCAATCTCGAGCAGCTCACGGCTGCAACCCCGGCCGTTGCGGCATCACGAAGGCATACGCTTTCTGCAGCTCGTCGCGCAGCTGCCTGCCGGTGTAATGCACGAAGACATCGTCGAGCGTGGTGTTCTGCACCGAGAGCGACTTCACCGCAACTCCGGCTTGGACGGCCATCTCGACCAGCTCCGTTGTAGTTCGTGATCCGTTGCCGGTGAGGATGCGATACATGCCAGCCCCTTCGGGCTGTACTGACGTGACGTCATCCATCGTATGCAGGCGCTGCTCCCAGTCGTCAGGAGGATTCTCGAACTGCGCTTCGATTACGTTCGACCCGGGCACACTCGCTTTCAGCGCCATGGGCGCATCGAGCGCGACGAGCTTGCCGTGGTCGACGATGGCGATGCGGTCGCAAAGCCGGTCGGCTTCATCCATGTAATGCGTGGTGATTAGGATGGTGAGCTGCCGCTGGTTCTTGATGTTGCCCAGCATCTCCCATACGGCTACGCGCGAGACTGGGTCGAGTCCGGTCGTGGGTTCGTCGAGGAAAAATATTTGTGGATGATGCACCAGACCGCGCGCGATCTCCAACCGCCGCCGCATGCCTCCGGAGAGCGTCTTGGTCTGCGCGTCGCGCCACTTGGTAAGATCCACAAGCCCCAGCAGTTCGTCGATCGAGCGTTTTCTTTCTTTCGCAGGCACGTCGTAAAGTTTGGCGTAAATGTTCAGATTCTCTTCGACAGTGAGGTCGAGATCGCTGGTCAGCGCCTGGGGTATCACTCCAATCGTTCGCCGCACCGCATCGGGATCTTTCGCAACATCGTGACCAGCAATCCGCGCGATCCCCCCAGTGATGGGAATCAGCGTGGTCATCATCCGGATCAGCGTCGACTTCCCGGCACCGTTCGGCCCCAGCAGGCCGAAGATTTCGCCGTCGCTTACATTGAATGAAATATCGTCGACGGCGGTGAAGTCGCCATACTTCTTGACGATGTGCTCGACCGCGATGGCATAGGTTTCGGCCATTATTGCTGCCCCGCTGCCGCCGTGCTCTGGGGATTGTTCCCTTTCAACTGGTCAGGCGAGACCAGCACCTCAGCTGTCATTCCCGGCACATACGCGCCTTTAGGATTATCCAATCGGACTTTCAAAACGATGGTCCGGATATCGCGCTTGCGGCGGCTCACGTCACGCTGGGTGGCGAAGTCGCCTTCCGGGCCTTTGAAAAAAACCTTGCCGCTGGTGATCGTTCCGCCAGGCAGCCGAATGCGCAGCACATCGCCGTGGCCAATGTGGTCGGCATAAGTTTCCGGGATCGCCACTCGCGCCCAGGTGTCAGTCAGATCGACGATGGTCACGATAGGCGCGCCTATGTTGACCACTTCTCCCTGCCGCGCCGCACGCACCGAAACTGTGCCGGTCACGGGCGCGTAGACATTGGTGTAGCCGAGCCGCACAGCGGCTTGATTTTTCTGCGCAATGGCATTCTTGAGATCGGCCTCGGTCGATCGCACCGTGCTCTTCGCCGCATTCGCTTGCTGCGTGCGTGCGATGGCAGAGGTCAAGTCGGCTTCGGCCGCATTCACCAGATCCTTCTGAGCCTGAACCGCCGCCTGCGCTGCCTGCAGGTTAGTTTCGGCCTGGACCCGGTCCTGATCGGACGTCACTCCGACTTTGGCCAGTTCGATGGTGCGCCGGCTGTCGCTCTCCGTACGATCGAGCGTTGCCTTCGCCTGCAAGAGCTGCGCTTTGGCGGACGAAAGCTTGGCCTGCGCATTGGCCACATCGCTCGACGTCGACCCTGACGTGGATTCTTCCGTGTGCTGCATCTCAAAAACCTTGTGCTGCATGCTCGCGATGTTCGCGGCAGCAGCGGCTTCCTGAGTCTGCAACTCTGAGGGATCAAGCACGGCGATCAAGTCCCCGGCCTTTACCGGCGTGCCCTCGTCCACCAGCAGCTGCTGGATTCGCCCTTCCACCTGCGCGCTGACAATCACCTGATTGGCATCGACGGTGCCGATCAGCACCAGGTCCTTGGAATGGTCGACGGAAAACCCGTAGTAAATCGCGGCGATCACGAAGATGATCCCGAGAAGAATGAAGAAACGGTTACGAGCGCTCATCGGCTGGCTCCTGAATTGCGAACGGCTGAACCCGCGCCGGCGCGGGGTTGAAACAGCGCGGCGGAAATAAAGTCGAGAACGGCGGCTCGCCGCTCGGCAATGCGCCGAGGCGTCAGCGGATTGAAATGCACGATCCGCCGCATGACCGGGGCGCTGCTGAAATAGAAAATGATCATCGCCACCATGGAAGGAATGAAGTGTATGGGATCGACTCTGCGAAATTCGCCTTCTGCGATTCCCTTGTTCAACAACTCGCCTACCCTCAGATAGATGGGCTGGAAGTAGGTCTTGACCAGCCGGTCGATGTGCTCCGAACGGCCCTCACGCGCCCGCATCATTTCGCGCTGCATCAGCTTGGGATAAATCTGGCTCGAGGCGATGAAGTCGAAATACGCGCCCACGTAGGCCATGATCTTTTCTCGCGGCGGCAGATCGCTGTCGAGCACCTGGAAAACTCTGGACCGCATTCCAGAGAAGGCATCGTCGAGCACCGCCCCGTAGAGCGTTTCTTTGTCCTTGAAGTAGTAATAGAGCAGGGCCTTGTTGACTCGCGCCTCGCGGGCAATGGCGTCGGTGCGGGCTCCTGCAATGCCGAACTCAGAAAATTCCTTCGCGGCAGCCTGCAGAATCGCGGCGCGGCTCTCCTCCGGCTGCCCGCGGGAACCCAGGGGACGGGAGCCACGCCTGCGCTCGCGCAACTGTTTGCGGAGATTGCGGACCTCCTGGCGGCGCTGGCGAAGCTCTTCCCGATAAGCGGAGTGAACCATGATTAATTAACCGGTTAGTTAGATAATACACCTTCCGCGACCATTTATGCAAGGGGCTCTGTTTGCCGCAGCTTCCAGCTCTTGCCGAACTGCACAATTTGCGTGACATTTCAATTTCGCCCGTGTCACAATCTCTGCCAGCAGCCGCTTGCATGGGCTGAGTTTAGTTCTTTGTGCGCTGGCCACGATGGGCGGTTGCTCTTCCCCCCAAAGTCTGACTGTTTTCACGAGGTTGCTATGAGTGCACTGGCGCCTGCTCGTCGCTCCGAACCCGCTTCGGGCCTATGGTTCTTCCTTTCGGCTTTGGTCGCAGCAGTCATTGTCAGCGGTACGACCGGATGCGGTTCCAGCAGCATGTCCGGCACACCCGCTCCACAATTCAGCGGCAACACCTCAGTCACGATGGTTCTGTCGAGCACAGCCAACGACCAGTTGTCCGAATTCGGACTGGTTTTCCAGAACATCGCTTTGACGAGCCAGTCAGGAAAGACCGTCACTCTGTTCTCTGGACTGCGGGGAGCCGAGTTCATGGACGTGAACGGAGGCGCCAATCCGTTCGCCAATATCAGCATTCCGCAGGATATCTACACCGCGGCAACCGTTACTCTTGGCAGCGCGCAATTTACCTGCGTCGCCATAGAGCCTTCGGGCTCAACTGACCCGGGAGGCCTTCTCACCAGTACGTTTGCGTACGGACAAACACCCACGGCCAACGTGAGTGCGAGCTTGCCTTCGCCTATCACGATAACGGGCAATAGCATGGGTCTTGCCCTCGACTTGCTTGCGTCACAGTCGGCGACGTTCCCCAGTTGCTATTTCGACGGCGCTGGCATCGAACCCTACTCAATAACTCCGACCTTCACGCTCACTCCGATCAATTTTGCGTCTCAGCCCACGAATCCAGGAAACGGCAAGGTGAATAGCATCAGCGGAGAAGTGACGGCCATCGCAACCACCGGAAACACCTTCACTCTGACGCGACCCCTCGTGTCTCTCACTTGTCCGTGCCCATCGCTTTATACGCTCCCCGTCGCGGCCGACAGCAATACGGTCTATCAAGGCATCGGCAGCTTTTCCGCGCTTGCGGTCGGCATGCTGATCGATATGGATGGAGCAATTCAATCCGATGGCTCCCTGCTGGCTACGCGCATCGCTGCCTACGACGCTGCGGCTGTCAACGTAATGACTGGCCCCCTTACTCTTCCTAGACTCGAGCGCGGCGGACTTTTACAACCTGGGGCGAGAGCAACAAGGTCAGAACTACTCGGTGGAGGGACAGGACATTGGTATCTATTCCTTTTCTGACAGCACCGTATTTCAAACCTCTGGTCAGTTCAATAATGTGGCGAACCTTCCGTTTGCCGCGAGCTTTAGCGGGTCCAATATGGTCCCCGGTCAAAACGTGAGTGTGTACTCGGGGGTCCTCACCGCTTACTACGGCGGACAATACGACGCATCCACAACCATTACGTTGATGCCGCAAACCATCGACGGCGCGGTCCTGAGCTCTTCTCAAGAAGGCAACTTCACCGTTTACAGCGTCTCGCTGGCACCCTACGATCTGTTTCCGACCTTGGCCACCCAGCCAGGACAGGCTTCTGTTTTGGCCAACCCAAGCGAGGTTGAAGTCTATGTTGACAGCAACACGCAGATGCTGAACACGGAGCCTCTGGCCGCCGGCAGCACGCTACGTTTTAATGGATTGGTGTTCAACGACAACGGCACGTTGCACATGGATTGCGCGCAGGTGAATGACGGCGTCGCCTTCTCGCCGCCGTCGAATGCCAACGCGGTCCCGGAAATCGGACAGGCTCAGATCACGCATCTCGCAGGGCCGGGCAGGACACAGCAAATCATTAGCGTCGTAACGCGCAGCCACTAAGAAGGTTTGGCGCCGGCGTAGACTCGATTCTTATTTCGCGCCGCCCGCGATCGACGGCACCAGCAGCACTTCATCACCATCGGTGAAGATATAAGCTGGTCCACCGAGGAAACGGATGTCTTCCTCATTTACGTAAATGTTCAGAAAGCGGCGGAGCTGTCCGGCCTCGTCGCGCAGGTGAGGCTTGAGTTCCGGAAACTTTTCATCAAGGACGGAGAACAACTCTCCCAGGTTCGTGGCCGCACACGCGATCGAGCCAACACCCGCCGTGTGCCGCCGCAGAGCAGTTGGAATTTGCACGGTGATCGCCATCTTGGGCCTCCGTTCCTAAACGCCGACCGTGGCCGCCGCTTCTTTCGCGACCTCGACGGTGTCGAGCGTTTCGTGCAGATACTTCTCGAACTCAGCCAGCTTCGGCGCGATCGGCCGCTCGATCTCATAGACCCCAGCCAGAACATCAGTGGTCTTCAGGCCGTTGCCGGTAATGCACAGCACGGTCGTTTCCTCGGGGAGGATGCGGTCCTGACGATAGAGCTTGCCAGCGGTGCCCACAGTCACGCCGCCTGCGGTTTCGGTGAAGATGCCTTCAGTTTCCGCCAGCAGACGGATCGAATCGATCACTTCCGGATCGCTCACATCCTCACTCCATCCCCCGCTGTTTTTGATGGTCTTGATGGCATAATGGCCGTCGGCGGGATTGCCGATGGCGAGCGAACGCGCGATGGTCGCCGGTTTCTGCGGATCGATCTCCGCGCTGCCAGTCTTCACAGCAGTCGAAATCGGAGAGCATCCTGTGGCCTGCGCTCCGAAGAATTTTACCGGCTTCTCCTCCACAAACTCTAGCTTGATCAGTTCATCGAATGCTTTCTTGATCTTCGTGATCAGCGATCCGCCAGCCATCGGAACAACCACGTTGTCAGGCAAGCGCCAGCCCAGTTGTTCGGCAATTTCGAAGCCGACGGTCTTCGATCCCTCGGCGTAGTAAGGTCGCAGGTTCACGTTGACGAATCCCCAGCGGCGCTCTTCGGCAATTTGCGAGCACAGGCGGTTTACCTGGTCGTAGTTGCCGGCAATGCGCACCACGTTCGCGCCGAACACTTGTGTGCCGAGAATCTTTGCGGGCTCGAGATCGGATGGAATGAAGATCCAGGCTTTCAACCCGAGGCGTGCCGCGTGCGCCGCCACAGCATTGGCCAGGTTTCCGGTGGAAGAACACGCGACGGTATCGAACCCGAAAGCCTGTGCCTGAGCGAGCGCCACGGCCACAACGCGGTCCTTGAAGCTCAGCGTAGGCAGGCAGACGGCGTCGTTCTTGAGGTAGAGATTCTGCGCGGCGATCTTTGCTTCGTTGCTGCCGGCGTCCCGGTCGTCGGCAAGGCGCTTGGCCAGCTGCGGCGCCTCGAACAGAGGCGTGAACCCCACCGGCAGCCGCGGCTCAAAACCCGCCGGCAGCGGCAGCAATTCGGCATAGCGCCACATGTTCGGCGGCCTCTGCGCGATGCGCTCACGGCCAAAAGTTCCCTGGGCGATAGCACCGCGGATGGCCTCGTAGTCGTAGGTAATTTCAAGAGGAGAGAAACACTCGTCGCAGATGGAGCGGGGCTGGTTTCCCCAGCTTCGGCCGCATTCCCGGCAGCGCAGTTCGTATTGAGCTGGTACGTCGTTGTACGACATCGGTCTACTCGCTTTCTTCGTTCAGCGAATAGCTGGGGACGAGCCGGGAAAAGACGGCCTAAAATACAAAGCCTCTTTTCCAGGAAATAGGGAAAAGAGGTATCGGAATGCAAATAGAAATGAAGCTCGCATCCGAATCTCATGTTCCCCGTTTCCGGGCGGGAGTTGGCACCTGGCGGTCGAGATAGATGATCCCGATCCGGTTGCCGTGGCGTCACAGGGCTCGTCCCTCAGCCACTCTGCATGAAATTCAGGTCTGCCTCGAAAGGCAAACTTGTCCCATCAATGTTACAACGCAGGATGTGGTTCGTCAACGAGGAATTTTAGATCTCCTTCAGGCCGACAATGGGCTTGCTAGCGGCGGTCGCGCAGCATCATTTCACGGGCTAGTTCGGCGGAGGTCGCCTTCAGCCTCTGGACCAGCACCAGCGCCAGCGACCGGTAAAAGCGCGAAGCGAGCCTGGGAAAGGCTTCTAGAATCTCGTGCAACGCATGGGCCTTGACTTCGTCGACTTCCACCTCTTCATCCTTCGCCACGACGGCGGCCGTGGCCTTACCCTGTTCCAGAAATGCCATATCGCCGCAGATGTCCTCGGGCCCCAGCGCGGCCACAATTGCCCGGGCGCCAGTCCCAGCCAGTTCGACCGATGCTTCGCCACGGCGAATGATGAAAATGCTGCCGCCCCAGTCACCCTGCCGGATGATTTCTTCCCCCAGCTTGAAAGTGCGATGCACCGCCCTGGCCTGAATTAGAACCCAATCATCCGCGGTCAGATAGCGAAGGCGATTGCGAGACATGCCAACTCCATCGGCAAGTCGAGCCACTGTACTGTAGTTACTTCGGGCGGAGCCGCGCGGTGTACAATTCTTGCCGTTCAAACAATTCACCCGACACTTCTAAACGAGGGGCCGATCATGAGAACGTCTTTCCTTGCGCTAGCCGTTGCTTGCGCTCTGGCAGTTGCCGCCTGGGGCCAGCAGGCCAACCCACAGCAGACCAGCACTCCGAAGTCTCAAAGTCAAAAGAAGCAGCCGGCCGCACAGGCATCGACCGAGCCTGCGGAGAGCGCTAAGCCCGACGCTTCCGAGCAGAAGCCTGCGGCGCCGCCAGCCTTCTCCGACAAGGAAAAAGACAAAGAGGAGCACTACGACATGACCGAAGCGCCTCCGGTCGCCACGCACCACCAGATCACGGTGGATGGAAAGCTGTTGAAATATACGGCGAGCGCCGGGCGTCTGCCGATCAAGCGCGGGGATGGCAGGATCGAAGCCGAGATGTTCTACGTTGCCTACACACTCGACGGCCAGGACGCCGCCAAGCGCCCGCTCACTTTCGCCTTCAACGGCGGCCCGGGATCGGCTTCGATCTGGTTGCACATGGGAGCGCTCGGTCCCAAACGCGTCGTGCTCCAGCCCGACGGATTCATGCCGCCCGCGCCCTACCGCATGGAGGACAATCCCTACACCCTCCTCGACAAAAGCGATCTGGTGCTGATCGACGCCATCGGCACCGGATTCAGCCGCGCCGCCGATACCGAGGAGTTCAAGAAATTCTGGGGCCTCAAGGGCGATATCGAAGCTTTCAGCGAGTTCATCCGACTGTATATCACGCGTAACGAACGCTGGTCCTCACCACTGTTCCTTTTTGGCGAAAGCTACGGAACCACGCGTTCCGCCGGAATAGCCGGATATCTCGCCGATCGCGGCATCTCGTTCAACGGCATAACGCTACTCTCAAGCGTGCTGAATTTCGAAACCCTCGAAGAGACCAAAACTAACGACCAGCCTTACATTTTTCTGATTCCGTCCTTCACCATGATCGCGGGTTATCATCACAAGCTCGTGCCTGATCTTGCGCAGGACATGAACCGCGCTCGCCAGGAATCGGAACAATGGGCATTCGGCGACTACGCCATGGCTCTGGCCAGGGGAGACGCACTCACTCCGCAGGAACGCGAAAAAACCATCGAACAACTGGCCCGCTACACCGGCTTGAGCAAGGAAGTTGTAGACGAGGCCAATCTGCGCATCAATGTCGGCAAGTTCACCCATTATCTGCTTATCGATCAGAAACTCCGCGTCGGACGCCTCGATGGCCGCTACACCGGACCCGACCCCAACGGCTTGCTCGACACTCCGTTCTACGATCCCACGGGCTCGGCCACGTCACCGCCCTTCACCTCCGTCTTCAACAACTACATACGCACGGAGCTCGGATACAAGACTGACATGCCCTATAACGTGCGGGCGCAAAACGCGGGCATCCAATGGGATTGGGGATCGGCCGGCGAAGGCTTCCCCGATACGGCTTCTGCCATGCGGCAAGCGATTGTGAAGAATCCGTATCTCAAGATTTTAGTGATGGAAGGCTATTACGATCTGGCCACGCCCTATTTCGCGGCGAATTATGCGATTCAGCATCTCGACCTGCCGCAGAAATATCGCGACAATATTTCCTTCACCACTTACGAGGCCGGCCACATGGTCTATCTGCCGATGGAAGGACTGAAAAAAATGAAGGCGGATCAGGCTAGTTTCATGGAGAAGGCAGGAGCACAGTAGCCCGCTGCGAAACTCTGTCATCCTGAGCGGAGGTTGTGGTTCGCGAACGCGAACCACAACCGCAGTCGAAGGACCCCTTGCACTCCCGGCGTCACCGCAGGCTTGGCGAGGAGTTCCCACCAAACCTCGCAAGCGCCTGCGATCTCATCGCGAGTACTGATTTTTCTTCTTGTCCGCGTGCCGCTCGAGGCCCAGCTGGATCAGCCGGTCGATCAGGTCCGGATAATCCAGTCCCGAGGCCGCCCATAGCTTGGGATACATGCTGATGGCGGTAAATCCCGGCATGGTATTGATCTCGTTCAAATAAATCTTCCGCGACCGATTTCCTGAGCCAGGTTCCATCAGAAAATCCACGCGCGCCAGGCCGGAGCAATCCACAGCTTTGAACGATCGCACCGCCAGCTCCTGAACTTTCTTCGTTTCAGCTTTCGTGAGCTTCGCCGGAATAATCAGTTCGGAGCCTTCGTCGAGATACTTGGCGTTGTAGTCGTAGAACTCCTTGATCGGAACAATCTCACCGGGGACGGAGGCGACGGGTTCATCGTTGCCCAGCACCGAGCACTCGATCTCACGCGCTTTGCTCTTCTTTCCACCCACCCCTTGCTCGATGACAATCTTGCGGTCGAATTTCGCTGCTTCTTCGATTGCCGGACCAAGTTCTTTGCGGTCGTGCGCCTTGCTGATGCCCACCGACGATCCCAGGTTCGCCGGCTTCACAAACACAGGATACTTCAGCTTGCTCTCGACAAACTTCTGAACTTTCTTCGGTTCGTTCTCCCACGCACTGCGCAGAATCGTAACGTGCTTCACGATGGGCAGCCCCGCGGCAGCGAACAATGACTTCATAATGTCTTTGTCCATGCCCGCCGCCGAGCCCAGCACGCCCGCGCCCACGTATGCGATGTCAGCCAGTTCGAGCAGGCCCTGAATGGTTCCATCCTCGCCGAACGTACCGTGCAGCACGGGGAAGATCACATCCACATTGATAGCACGGTCACTGGCGCGCCGCGTGAGCGCAGCATCCGTCTGAAAAGGAACCAGCCCGCTCTGCCGGTGCACGGGCTCGGGAGGCACCACCACCGATTCTCCGCGCGCGAGCACGGCTGCGGCCGGAGTGGTTTCGGGATCGCCGGCACGCAACTGGCGCGGCTCGAGCACCAGTTTGCCCTGCAGCAGGTTCTCTGCATGCTCCGCGGTAAGCCAGCGGCCATCTTTGGTGATACCGATGGGCACGACTTCGTACTTGTCTTTATCGATGGCGTTGAGAACAGATGCAGCCGAAAGCAGGGAAACTTCATGCTCTCCACTACGCCCACCAAAGAGAATACCGACTCGAAGCTTCTTCATAATCTCTTACAGTATCTTCTTCCCGAACGCCGACAGCGCGAGTTCTACGGCAAGGTCGGCAGTCCGGTTGTGTTCGTCAATCACGGGATTCACTTCGACGATCTCGAAACTCACCATGCGTCCGTGGTCGGCAATGATCTCCATGGCGAGATGCGCTTCGCGATAGGTAGCGCCGCCGCGCACGGGAGTGCCCACTCCAGGCGCGTCTTCCGGATCGATCCAATCCATGTCGAGCGAAATATGGTAGCCGGCGGTCCCGCGTCCGGCCATGCGCAGAGCTTCTTCCATCACGGTACGCATGCCACGCTCGTCGATGTCGCGCATGGTGAAAACGCCGATGCCGGCACGGCGCACATTTTCCTTTTCAATCGCGTCAATGTCGCGCACCCCCACCAGCACGCAGTTCTCGGGTTTCACCTTGGGAGAAAAGTCGAAGATGTTTTGCAGTTCGGCGGGACCGAGCCCCATGAGCGCGGCCAGCGGCATCCCATGCACGTTGCCGCTCGGTGACGATTCGGGCGTGTTGATGTCAGTATGCGCGTCGATCCAGATGAGCCCGATCCTCTGGTTCTGCCGCCGGTAAAATTCCGCCACTCCCGATACCGTGCCCGCCGCCATCGAATGATCCCCACCGAGAGCCAGGGGAATCTTGCCTGCTTCAAGCGTCTTGAGCACCAGTTCCGCATGCTTGGTGCAGGTCGCAGTAATTTCCTTCAAATACTTGGCATGGGTGTCGCCTTCTTTTTTCTGCTCCGGAATAGCCACGGCAACGTTGCCGCCGTCCTCAACCTCATGCCCCAGCGCCTCCAGTCGCGCTTCAAGCCCCGCCACCCGGACGGCCGAAGGCCCCATATCGACGCCGCGCCGCGACTGCCCGAGATCCAGCGGCACCCCAATCACGCGAATCTTCTTGGGAGCGATATTCGTGGCGCCGATAGCTGTCGTCATAGGTCAGTGGTCCGTGAGTAAGTCCATTCACCACCGAGCACGCCGAAATCGCCGAGGAACCAACACTTCAGTTCTTGCCCGTTTTGTTCTCGGCGTTCTCTGCGACCTCGGCGGTGAATCAGCTTGAGTTCAACTCTTTTCGTCCTCAGTCACCTTGGTCGCTGAGCGCGCCGAGTCAGGAAAGTCATTGACGATTCTCTTCAAGCCGTTTTTCAGAACGCGAACATGGAAATTGACGAGCAAACCGACCCGCATGCCAGAGAGACGAAGATACGAAAGCAGTTGCGCGTCGTGAATGGGAGCTAGCTGATCGACAGCCTTGATCTCGACAACTACCGAATCCTCAACGACCAAATCGAGGCGGTACCCGCAATCAGGCTTCACGTCACGATACACAACCGGCAAAGGCTTCTGCTCCTCTATCTTGAGTCCCATTTGCCGAAGTTCGAATGCCAAACAGGTTTGGTACAGCTGACTCTAGTAGTCCTGGCCCCAAGCGTCGATGTGCCTCAATCGCAGCCCCGATGAAGCGCCGCGTAATCGAATCGAGTCTGTCTTTTTCTTCCATTCTCGGCGCTCTCCGCGCGCTCGGCGGTGAAAGGCCTCTTACGGGTACAGCCGATGCAGCATCCGCGGGAACGGAATCGTCTCCCGCACGTGCTCGAGCCCACAGATCCAGGCAACGGCCCGTTCAATGCCCATGCCGAAGCCGCCGTGCGGCACGCTGCCGTACTTGCGCAGGTCGAGATACCACTTGAACGCTTCCTCCGGCAATCCGTGTTCGTGTATTCGTTGCACCAGCAATTCATGCGAGGCCATGCGCTGCGATCCGCCGATGATCTCCCCGTAGCCCTCCGGCGCCAGCACGTCGACGCACAAGGCCAACTCGGGCCGCTGCGGGTCGGGCTCCATGTAGAAAGCCTTCACCTTCGCCGGATAACGATGCACCATCACCGGCTTGTCAAATTGCGCCGAAAGATAAGTTTCGTCAGGCGAGCCCAGGTCGCCGCCCCATTCGAATTTCGTTTCCAGGGCACCCTTGGCAAACCCTTCCTGCAGATTCTTCACGGCATCGTCGTAACTGATTCGCGGGAAAGGCGGCTCAATCTTTTCGAGCTTGGAAATATCGCGGCCAATGGCCTGCAGATCGGCGCGCCGCCGCTCCAGGCAGCGCTTCACGACAAAACTGATCAGTCCTTCCGCCAGATCCATCAGGTCGTCGAGTTCAGCATAAGCGACTTCCGGTTCAACCATCCAGAATTCTGTCAGGTGACGCCGTGTCTTCGATTTCTCCGCGCGAAATGTTGGCCCGAACGAATACACCTTGCCCAGCGCCATCGCTGTAGCTTCGATATAAAGCTGGCCGGACTGCGTGAGGTAAGCCTGCTCGTCGAAATAATCGACCGGGAAAAGCGTGCTCGTGCCCTCGCAAGCCGCCGGAGTGAGAATCGGCGGATCAGTAAGCGTAAAGCCGCGCTCGTCGAAGAAATCGCGCACTGCTTTAATAATTTCCGCGCGCACGCGCAGAATCGAAGCCTGCCGCTGCGACCGGATCCACAAGTGCCGGTGCTCCATCAGGAATTCCACGCCATGTTCCTTGGGCGTGATTGGGTAGGGATCAGACTCCGGCACGCGTTGAACCACCTGCACGTTCACTACATCGAGTTCGTAGCCGCCAGGCGCGCGCTTATCGGCGCGAACCTTGCCTTCAACGATCACGCTCGACTCCTGCGTCAGCGTCTTAATCGCTTCGAATACCTCCGGCGTCACGGCATTCTTCGGCACCACGCCCTGAATCACGCCGGAGCCGTCGCGAAACTGCGGAAACAACAGCTTCCCGCTCTCGCGCAGGTTATACAACCAGCCGCGAAGCGTAACCGCTTGCCCTTCATGCTTCCCGATTTCAGCAATGGTAGTTACAGGCGAGGATGAAGACATAATTTGGAAACCAATTTGCCGCCGAGGACGCCGAGAGCGCCGAGTAATCAAACGTTCTTTGTTCGTCCTTACTCGGCGTTCTCTGCGAACTCGGCGGTGAAAAGCTTTTACGCCGCTTCAAGCTTCTCGAACGCCGCCTCGAACTTCTCCAGCGGATTCACCTTGTCGTCTTCCACCAATTCCAGCATCAGGGGCGGCTTTTGCGGAGCGGAGCGCAACAATTCCATCGCTTCTTTCCAGTCGATCGTTCCCTGTCCCGGCCACAGGTGCGAATCCTGGAACTTGTTGTTGTCATGAACATGTGTAGAGCAGACCTGCTGCCGCACCAGCTCAAAGGCCTCACGCACCGAACCCATCATGTGGGCGTGTCCGAAATCGAAGCAGATTCCCACATCATCAAAGTGCGCGGAGTGAATCATCTCGACCAGTTTTTCCGGCGTGGAAAGCTCGTTCGGAATGTTTTCCAGCAAAATGCGCACGCCCAGCGGCTTGGCGAACGCCCGCAGGTGCTCGATGGCGGTCATCGCCGATTCGAATTTCTTCTCGCTGAAACTTTCGTTCGTAAGTCCAAGGTGCTGCACCAGAAAACGAAACGGAATCTGTTCCGCAATTTCCAACGCACGCTTCACTTCATCCATCGCCTCGACCAGCCCGGCGCGGTCCGTGGATGCCAGATTTACCGGCGGCGCCCCGGCCCGGCCCCACTCGTAGTCGGCATACAGCGGCGAGTGCACGGAATTGAGCGGAACCCCGCTCCCCCGGAACCATTCCGCAATCTCTTTGACGTGAGCTTTGCGGTTGGCGTAGTCCAGGTGCTGGCGCGCCGCGAAAATCTCAATCGCCTGCACTCCGCTGCGAGCCAGGCCATCCAGAATGCCTGGATGCAGCCGCTCTTTCACGTACAAGTATGTTGAAACGGCTCTCAGCATCAGTACCCCACCGCTTTTCCGTCATTTCGGTAGTCGCTGGCTCCAAGGCGTTCGCCGCTTTGCGGGTCGATGGCGATGCACTCCGCATCGCTCCAGTAAGGAATCGCAAACTCTCCGTAGCGCAAGCCGATCTGCACGTTGTATCCCATCTTCTGCAGCGCCTGCACCGTATCCGGCGAAAACCATTTCTCGACGTTCAACACGTCGGGCATCCACTGGTGGTGGAAACGGGGAGCATCCACAGCCTCCTGAATATTCATCCCGTAATCAATCACCCCCATCAGAACATTCGCCACCGTCGTGATGATCTTCGAGCTGCCCGGCGAACCCAGCACCAGAAACGGTTTCCCGTCATGCACAACGATGGTCGGCGTCATCGACGACAGCGGCCGTTTCCCCGGTCCGATGGCGTTCGCCATACCTTGAATCAATCCGTCAGAATTCGGCACGCCCGGTTTGGTCGAGAAGTCATCCATCTCGTCGTTCAACAAAAATCCCAGGCCGTCCGCCGTGACTCGCGCTCCGAACCAGCCGTTGAGGGTCGTAGTCACAGCAACCGCGTTTCCGTCGGCATCAACGACGGAATAATGCGTGGTGTTGGGCGATTCGTGATTCCCCGAAGGCTGGCGATGGGCAGCAGCATACTGTTCAAGCTCGCTGAAAATCTCCGGCCGCTTCAATTCTTTGCTGGGACTGGCATGGTCCGCTTGAATCGACTCCCGCCAGGCTGCTCCATATTTCTTGTCGATAAGTTGCGCCACGGGAATCTTCGAGAAATCCGGATCTCCCATGAATTCCGCCCGATCGAAAAACGCCCGCCGAAACGCCTCCGTCGTAAAATGAATCGACTGTGCCGACCGGTCTCCCATCTTGGCGAGATCGTATCCCTCCAGAATGTTCAGCGATTCGATCAGAACCGTTCCACCGGAAGATGGCGGAGGCGAGCTGATGATTTCGTACCCACGATAGGACCCTCGCACCGGCTCGCGTTCCTTCACTTCATAATGCGCCAGATCGTCGGCGGTAATCAGCCCTCCGCCTTTCTGCATTGCGGCCGCCAGTTCCTGCGCCAGGGCCCCGTGATAAAAGTCATCCGGCTTGGCCGCAATCCGCTCCAGAGTCCGCGCCAGATCAGGCTGGCGGAAAATCTCTCCCGGCTGGTAGAAGTTGCCGTCGCGCTGGAAGATGCGCCGCGACTCAGGGAACTTGGTCAGATATTTATCACGCTGAAAGTCGCGAGCTTCACGCCAGCTCAGCGCATAGCCTTCGCGCGCCAGCCGGATGGCCGGAGCCATCACCTGCTGAAGGGTCAGCTTGCCATATTTCTGTTCGGCGTAAACCATGCCGGCAACCGATCCCGGCACGCCGATCGACTTGTAGCCAATCTCGCTCGCGCCCTCGATCACGTTCCCCTGCGCGTCCAAATACATGTCAGCCTTCGCCGCCGCCGGGGCTTTTTCGCGATAGTCAATAAAATGCGCCTTGCCGTCGGCCATGCGGATCAGCATGAATCCGCCGCCGCCCAGATTTCCCGCCGCCGGATGCACCACCGCCAGCGCGAATCCCGTAGCCACCGCCGCATCCACCGCGTTACCACCTGCCTGCATGATCTCGACTCCGGCGCGGGAAGCCAATTCGTGAACGCTCACCACCATTCCGTGCGGCGCGTGGACCGGCTCCGTGGAGGCATAAGCGCAGGCTGGGCCGAACATCACCACGAACATCGCCCCGAACGTCGCCCCGGCCGCCGTCAGCAGCAAAATCAATGTTTTGTTTCGGAATCGCATGAGGAATCGAACGCGTCCATCCACCGGCGGACTCTTGAGGCTAGCCGACGGCGGCAAGCGGAGTCAAATCAGCCCAGCACGTGTGGGGCGGACGCCCTCGTCCGCCAAATCTATCCACGATAAGCAATCTCAACCCCTCTTCGTTTTCTTCCCAGGTGCACGCTTGGCAGGACTTCCCTTTTTCCCGAGCTTCTTCCCCGGCACTTTCACCGCCACCATCTCATACGACTGCCGGATCAACTCCTGCAATTCGTCCCACCGCACAGCGTCGAGCCGGTCCAGCATCACCCACTTGTAGCGCCCCACGTAAGGCGCCGGATGAATGTCCTCGCGCTCAATCAGTTCAGCAAAAGTCTCCGGCGTGCACTTGAAGCAGAGCCTCGGACTGTCCAGACCAGCGATCGCAAAAATCTTCCCGCCGATCTTGAAGCAGAGCTCATCACTCCACTGCAGCTTCTCCGCCGCGTGCGGGAAGGACAGGCAATACTCGCGAATGGAATCGATATTCACGCATTGGCTGAAAGCTGATAGCTGACAGCCGCTGCCTCCTCAGACCTGTTCCCGGGCCTCGCCCAGCGCCACGCTCACGTCCATCTTCTTCTTATTCCGGTAGATCGTAACCTTCACCGTATCCCCGGCGCGGTGGTTATTCATCATCTGCGAAAGATCCTGCTCGTCTTCAACCTTCTCGCCGTCAATGGCGACAATCAAGTCGCCGCCCAGCATGATGGGTATGTTGCCCAGGTAAGCGCGCTCGGTGCCGCCATGCAGTCCGGCCAGATCGGCCGAGCCGCCGGGAGTGACCTGCACGATCAGCAGGCCATAATCCACGGGCAAGCCCATCTCATCGGCGAGTTCCGCGCTGATCGGAATGGTGCGTACCCCCAGAGCCGGCCGCCGCACCCGGCCAAGCGTCATCAGATCATTGAGCACGGCCTTAGCCGTATTGATCGGAATGGCGAAGCCGATCCCGGCGTTCTGCCCGACGCTGGAAAGAATCATCGTATTAATGCCGATCACTTCACCATGCCAGTTCATCAGCGGCCCGCCCGAATTCCCAGGGTTGATGGCAGCATCGGTCTGAATCGCCTCATCAATGGTCGCCCCGCTCGGCTCGCGCACAGGGCGAATCGAACTCACGATGCCCCGCGTCATCGTCCCCGCCAGCCCAAACGGGTTGCCGATGGCATACACCTTCTGCCCAACCTGCAAGTTGCGCGAATCTCCCAGCACCGCGGGAACCAGGTCCGGCGCCTTGATCAGGATCACAGCCAGATCGTGCGCCGGATCAGTGCCCACCACAGTCGCCTTATACTTCTTACGGTTGTGCAGCGTCACTTCCACCTGCCGCGCGTCGGCGATGACGTGATAGTTGGTGAGGATGTGGCCATCCTTATCGATCACAAAGCCTGAGCCCTGACCCTCCTGCGGCACCAGTCCGTAAAAGAAGTCGAAGGTCATGGCGCGCGACGTGACGTTCACCACCGAGGGAATATTCTTGCGATAAACGTTGATATTGTTCTGCTCTTCGCTGTCGAGCGCCTCGCCGCCAGAGACCTCGGTAATCTCCATCTGCGCAGGATGACTGAACCACCCCACCGGATTCGCTACGGCCAGCCTGGCGTTCGAACGCCAGGTAGTGAAATAGAAGAACGCTCCGGCAATCATCAGTGCTAATAATGCAGGTCGTATGAGTCTCATAAGTTCAAACCTTGGGGAGCGCGAACCGTACCAAAGAACAGGTCCACATTCAATACTACGTTTGATTCTAAACAATGTTCCGCCATGAGGCACGCGTTTGGAAGGCTGTCATCCTGAGCGGAATTTGTCGCGCGTGAAGCGCGCGACAAATGGAGTCGAAGGATCCCTATTGCGCCGGCAGTACTCCGGTGAATAGAGGCATTCTCACGGCGGTGCCAAGCGCTCCGATGAGAAGGGCGAAGGACGCCGAACGCGCCACCCGGCCCCAGTCCCGAAAGGGACGGCATACAATAGCCCCAGCCTGCCCTGAGCGAAGCCGAAGGGTAAGTCCGGCGTAAGGCCATTAATAGCAAACCAAGTCCCGGGGGGACGACACCCTGCCATACCGCATTCGCCTATCCCGTCAGGAACAAAACGTACTCCCGCCAAAACACCGAGCGTACATTTTGCACAGCCCCAATGTGACATCTAACCTTGCCTCCACAAATTAAATCAGCGATGATGGTCGAGGCTGTGACGGTCTGCTCCAGAGCAAGTCGTCGCCCCCTAAGCCCTTTGCTGTCTGGATTTTGACCTCTAAGTTCTTTGTCATCCGGATTTTGCCGCGAATTTCTTGCTAACCTGATGATTCCAGAGATGGAGGGGGGAGGGGGGGTACCTCGGTTTTTCCTGCAGGGCCGAGAATCGAAGCCGCTCCAGCATCATCGCAACAAACTTTATTTTCGCGGGGAAGTCCACAGGCAGCAACATTCGCCACGCCAGAATCCCCCCGCTTCGCTTCAACATCAAAAGACCTCATAACCAGAGGCCATCATGTCCATTCGGCCGGTTAAACACGTCATCAAATCGAAGCCCACGCTCGAAGGAGCAGGCGTGCATCTTCGCCGCGCTTTTGGCTTTGGAAACACCAAGGAGACCGATCCGTTTCTCCTCCTCGACGACTTCCGCAATGACGTTCCGGAGGATTATCTGGCGGGCTTCCCCTGGCATCCTCACCGCGGAATCGAAACCATCACCTATGTGCTTGCCGGAACGGTCGAACACGGCGACAGCATGGGAAACCGCGGCGCCATCGCCGCCGGCGATGTCCAGTGGATGACGGCGGGCAGCGGCATCATCCACCAGGAAATGCCCAAGGGCGATCCGTCGGGACGCATGCACGGGTTTCAGTTGTGGGCCAATCTTCCGGCCTCGCTCAAGATGACTGCGCCGCGCTATCAGGAAGTGAAGGCACTCGATATCCCCGAGATCAAGGACGATGATGGCACCCACGTGCGGGTCGTTTGTGGAATCTTCTGGGGAAAGAAAGGGCCGGTAGATGGCATTGCCGCCGATCCGATATACCTCGATGTATCGGTCGCTCCGGGCAGGAGAAAGACGCTGCCGGTGGAGACGACGCGTCACGCCTTCGCCTATGTTTTCGGAGGAAGCGGGAAGTTCTGCAATGCGTCCGGCCCTCTGGCCGTGCCCACTGAATCCGTGAAGTGGCTGGACACAACTCCTCCCGTCGATGCCGACAACCGCTCTCTCATTCTTTTCGACCGCGGTGACGAAGTCAGCGTGCAGGCCGGAGACGACGGAATCCGCTTCCTCCTGGTCTCTGGCAAACCCCTGGAGGAGCCAGTAGCATGGTACGGCCCGATCGTGATGAACACGCAGGAACAGCTCCAGCAGGCCTTTAAAGAACTTGAGCAGGGAAAATTTCTGAAAAAGAGTTGAGTGCTCGCCGACGAAGCCTTGTCATCCCGAGCGCAGCCTTGTCATCCCGAGCGCAGCCTTGTCATCCCGAGCGCAGCCTTGTCATCCCGAGCGCAGCGAGGGATCTTGGTTCTCGCCTGCGCAACCGGTGTCGCCGCCGCGGGCAAACACCAAGATCCCTAGCTTCGCTCGGGATGACAAGAATACAACGGATACGGCAACGTAAGTCTGGTCAGTGCCTGGTCAATGCCTCCGCAGTTAGCGTTGCCCACAACTCCCGCACCTGTTCGCGCGTGTGGTCGAGTGAGCCAGAGTTGTCGATAACGTAATCGGCTGCTTTGACTTTCTCAGCTTCAGGCAGTTGCGCGGCCATGCGGCGCTCGACTTCCTTGCGCGCGGCGTCAAGGTCTAGCTTATGTCGAGCCGCGAAGCGCGCTATGCGCTGCTCGTCGCTGCAGGTCACCACGATCAACCGGTCGAAACGTTTCGCCGCACCTGCCTCAATGATCAGCGCAGCTTCCACGACCGCAACCGCGCCCGGATCCTGCCGTCCCGTTTCTTCCATCCACTCTTCCTGACTTCGAAGCACTGCCGGATGAACGATGCGGTTCAACTCTTGAATGCGAGAAGAGGTTGCCGGAGACGCGGCCTTCGCTGTCGATCCGAAAGCAGCCTCGGCCAGCTTCGCGCGATTCACGCTGAGGTCGGGATTGAGAATCGCGCCGCCGAAATGGCGCACCACTTCGTTGTAGACAGGCTGGCCGGGAAGCATCAGTTGGTGAGCAATGCGGTCAGCCTGCACCAGATGCGCGCCGAGGGCAACGAACATCTCGCCGACCACTGATTTTCCCGACGCGATGCCTCCGGTGAGGCCGACTTTCAGCATAAGCAGTGGCCAGCGGTCAGTGGCCAGTGATCAGTAAGAGCGGCTTGCATGAGATCGCTGTAGAGCCCCCAAGAGTTCTTCAACGCCCGGCCAAAACCGAATGAGGGTCGACTGGCCACTGACCACTGGACACCGACCACTGCCCCCTCCGCATCTTCGCCGCTTTCACGGTGTTATACATCAGCATCGCTATGGTCAGCGGACCTACGCCGCCGGGAACGGGAGTCAGCGCTCCCGCCACTTCGGCTACGTCGGGGTGAACATCGCCGACCAGCGTGGATCCTTTCGCCCGGAAAGCCGCTTCCCGCTTGGCGTTGCTCGGCGATCCTCCGGCCAGTCCGCCGCCGAACAGGCGCTGGAATTCGGCAGGATCGGTCACCTGGTTCATACCAACATCAATCACAGTTGCACCGGGCTTCACGAAATCGCGCGTGATCATGCCAGCACGTCCGATCGCGGCTACGAGAATATCGGCCCGGCGGCAGACGGACCACAGGTCTCGAGTCTTCGAGTGACAAACCGTGACCGTAGCATTGGCATTGAGCAGCAGCATCGCCGCGGGTTTGCCCACGATGTCGCTGCGTCCGACCACAACGGCTTCCTGCCCCGCAATGGGGATCTGGCTGCGCTTCAGAATCTCGATGACTCCTGCCGGCGTGCATGGGACCAGGCCGGGCCTCTGCGTCGAGAGGAAGCCGACGTTGACGGGATGGAAGCCATCGACATCCTTGGCGGGATCGACCGCCATCAGGATTTTTTTCGAATCCACCTGCGGAGGCAGCGGCAGCTGCACCAGGATGCCGTCAATCTCGTCGCGGCGGTTCAACTCCTCGACTAGAGCAAGCAAGTCGGCGGTGGTCGAGGTTTCCGGCGGCGTGTGCTGTTCGCTGTAAAGGCCGACCTCTTGGCAGGCCTTGACTTTGCCCCGCACATAAACCTCCGATGCTGGGTTGTGGCCGACGAGAATCACGGCGAGCCCTGGGCGGATGCCGCCAGCGGCCATGGTCTTCGCCTCCGCCGCCACTTCGCTGCGAATGTCACTTGCGATCTTGGTGCCGTCGAGGATTCGGGCGGGCATAGCGGGCTCCGGGCTTCGGCTTTCGGGCGTCGGCTAGGAAATCTTACACTGCCGGGCGGGCGCTGCGCCGAGAGTGCCTCCGTGGTGAGTCGATTTTTTGAGTACAATGCCTTTGTGATGATTGCCAAGGATCTGCTGGAAATCCTGGTTTGTCCGGCGTGCAAGCAGGCGCTCGAGTACCGGCAGAATCCTGAGAGCTTGAAGTGCAAGCAGTGCCACCGTGTGTATGCGGTGAAGGACGACATCCCCATCATGCTGGTGGATGAGGCCAAGATCGAAACCTAGCGGGATGGAAACCTAGCAACGATCGAAACCTAGCGGCCTCGACCCGCGAATCTTCTGTCCGACCCTCAAATCCCCTGCTTACCAGCGTTAATTTTTCACAGTCAATTCACAGCGCTGACACCTTCCCTCCGAATCTTTCTCAACCCAGTGGTAACTCGAGGTATTCCCGCCGTGTGTTCCCGGAATGACACTCCGTGTCAGTTATTGAGACGGCAGGGGTTACCAACGGCACTTGGGCGGGGTCGGCAGCTCTGATAGGGTTGCCTGCAACTTCAGATATTCACTGGGGTTAATAAATCTAAGGCCGCCTGCTTTCCGAATATGGAAATAGAGGGCAGGCACGGCAACCGAATTGCATGCAACTTGTACGGCTGCCGGTGAGTCTAATAGGCAAAAGTGGGGGAAGGTCGGAATCGGAGGTGATGACGGCCATGTTTGAAAAGATGAGCGAGAAAATCAATAACGACAAAGACAGATTCACCATGACCGAACTAGCGGCGTTGCGCAGCGATCTGCTGCAAGGCGGCATGATCGATTCTTACGAGGCCGCCGAACTGCTGCAGGTCTTCCTGATGGGCCGGGGCTACGGAGTTTCGCCCAAGGCCGCTCTGGATGCAGCGGGTCGGGTGGAAATGGCAGGGTGCGCTCTGCCCGTACTGCAGTATGAACTGGAGAACCTCGCGATGGTGATGTAGGAGATGTTTCGTGGTGCGGGACGGTGACCCCGCGCGGCACGAGCGGCGAGATCTTCAAGATTTTGACATTCTGATCCGGCCGTCGAAATTGGGTTCAACTAAACAACGTTGAACCAGACAAGATTGACCGAACCAGTTCCACAAGAGCAAGCCGGGCCAACCAGCCCGGCTTTGTGGTTTTTGGGGCGCAGACATTGTCAGAGACGCGATTTTTCAGCAGCTATCATTCCACTATGGTTTGATGGCAGGCGATTCGTTTCCCGGCTTCGTTCCAGTGCTCTTCTCGACGGACAACCAGTCGCCCAACGTGAAAATCATGTTCGTGAAATCCAGCGTATAGCTGGAAAAATTCGCTGGGACGTCCTGGCCAAGGTTTCCGTAAAGATACTCAGTGTCGGTTCCCGTGCCGGACGTATAAATCGACACCTTTTTCAAAATCGCGGTCTTATCGCCAATGCCTAACCTTACTTCTGGCTGAAAATAGATCCTTCTCTTAACAAGCCCTCCCGCGCCGGCAGTTTTTTCTGTGGCCCTTTTCCAACCCCTGGACTTGCTGCGGAACTCGCGATAATAACGGACATAAAGGTTAGTGTCCGAGGCGCCAGTATCAAAGCTAAACGGCAGATCCTTACCTTCCAGGTTGCACACGACCAGCGGCGTAAGGCCATTCATGTACATCGGAGCGCCGGATTCCTTCGCCCGCGTTGCCGCTCCAGCCTCAAAGCGGCCGTCTTGCAGAAAGCCGATGACGCCGAGTGCTTCCAGTACGGGATAGCCAACGATTCCGTTAATCTGATAAGAGGTCTTGCCCAGATTGATATTGATGTTGGCGTCGGGGAGAATCATCAGCACAACGTTGTGCAGCGCGGCTCCTCCTATCTGAAGCGTGGGAAGCACGGCAACGTGCAGCGGGTTCTCGATTCCAGTTAACCCTCCCTGCGTCTGCGCAACACCCGGCAGAGGAGTGAGCCCAAGCCGCGCCGCAAGGCTCTCGCTGACTAATGAAAGATTTGCTCCCGTATCCACCAGCCACGGGCCGGAGATTCCATTTACTGTGAGCTTCAGGTTGATTGAGTTAATCGGATTGCGTTCGGTCTTCAGATCAACCGGGCCATCCCAGGTTATGGTTTGCGGCGGCGCATCTTGCAGGATGTGCATGATGCCTGAATCGTCTTTGGCTCCCTTCAACTCTTCAGGCGTCAGCTGATCGGAAAAATGAGTCAAAACATCGTCATCAGTTCGTGCCGCATCGGCATAACGAAAAGCTTTGGTGTAATCATCCGCCAGAGTCTGCAGGGCGATCCCGGCCCGGTCTCTGCGTGATTCCTGCAGGTTGGGTAAGGCGGTGGTCAGGAGTTGAATCGACTCCTCGATGTGGTTCTTTGCATTCGCCAACACGCCAGCGAAGTAATCGTGCTCCGGGCCCGGCTTCATCGTTCGAATTTTGCTTGCCAAATCTTCGAACTTGAATTCCTTTACGTCCAAATCAGTCTGGTCCGGGGAAACTGCTCTCGCGTCCTTCGCCTCGCCGAAACAGGGATGTGACACGCTCAACGAGCACAGAACCAGCACCCCTGCCACGACACTGTACCGACGGCGCTTCCAGTTCCCGATCATAGTACGGACCATGATGACTGTTGCGAACAGGGGTTGGCGCTCATTGAGAATTGGCTATCAAAATCAGAATCCTACTTCTTCTTTGCCGCCGCTGCCGCGGCCGCCCTGGCGGCGCGTTCCTGCAGGGCCAAGCTTACAACCTGCATCATGTCATCTTGGGGAGCGGGCTTCCCAGTCCAGATCTCAAACTGGCGTGCGGCCTGGTGGACGAACATTTCGATGCCGGGGATGATCTGTGCGCCCCGCTCTTTCGCCAATTTCAGCAGGCGGGTCTCGACCGGGTCATAGATCATATCGAAAACATAGCGCGCGTTAATTTCCTTTTCCTGTAGTGGCGTGTCGCGCGTGTTGCCCATGCCAACCGGTGTGGCGTTGATGATTACGTCGAAGGCGTACTTCTTGAGGTCGGCGCGCTTGATCGAGCGCGCGTGAGCCCGCCGGGCCAGCTTCTTCGCAGCGGCTGCGCTGCGGTTCAGAATGTAGACTTCCGCTCCACGCTCCCTCAGGCCGAAGACCGCGGCCCGGGCTGCGCCTCCCGCTCCGAGCACCAGGATCTTCGCATCCTGCAGCGTGCTCAGGCGGCGTTCGAGGGGGCGCACCACTCCGGAAGTGTCAGTGTTGAAACCGTAAAGTTTTCCGTCCTGGGCGCGGACTACCGTGTTGCAGGCTCCGATCTTTGTGGTGTGCGAGTCGGTGTTATCGAGATGAGGCAGGATGGCTTCCTTGTACGGCATGGTGATGCTGAGGCCGTGGATGGGAATCTCGCGCACGCAGTTCAGCAGGTCTTTAAGAGTCTTGGCGTGCAGGGCGAGGTAGACAGCGTTGACGTTCTCGCGGCGGAAAGCCGCATTCATGATGGCAGGCGAGAGCGAGTGGGCGACCGGATCTCCGGCAACACCGTAGACGCGGGTGGCGGCGTCGACAGTGTCGATGCGGTAGACGCTGCGCAGTTCCTGCGCGGTGGCTTGTCCGGGAGCAGTTTCTTCTCCGACGGTGGCCGCGGCAAAGGTAAATATGCTGCCGGCGCGGACTCCGAGCACACGGCTGATGATGCCCTGTTCGCCCATGCACAGGCCGACCAGAGAATGGTTGTCGCCTTCGCGCCCCAGAAACTGGATCATGGCAACGTTGTCAGAGAGAGTAGCGGCCGTGCTGACCACTTTGTAGAAATCGGCCGGAAAGGCGCGCATCTTTTCCAGAGTTTCGTCGAGCTTCTTCGTCCCGCGGAAGTCGTGAAAGGAAAGAATCAGTGCCGAGCGGCCACGCAACTTCTGCAGTTGCGCGGGTTTGCACTTTAGTGCGGTTTGCAGCTCGACATCAACCAACTGGCACCCCACGGCAGAGGCCTTGGCTAAAATGTCGAGCTGAGAGGCGATCGACCCCCGGAACCGGCCTCCGCTGGCGACACGGCGGCAGGTGGCGATCACCACGGTGCCTGGATGAGTGTCCAGAAAATGCTTGATCTTGGGTAGCGCCAGGGAAGGCTTTGAAATGTAGTCCAACCTGAACTCCAGGAAGGAGTTATCCCGTGTCAGAGCCTCGGCCTTCTCGACCAGTTCGGCGGCATCCGGCGCGGTCACCGCCACGCACACCCGCGGCAAGCGCAGAGGCAACAGGCGGGGCGGGTAACTCCTGGCGGCAGAAATCATCTTAAAAAGTGACAGGTCCGGAGTGACAGGTTCGGCGCGAATCTTACAGGGGCTGAATTCCAGATGCAACAGGGTATTCACAAATTCCTCGAAAACCCCGTTTCCGCAAACCGACTTACACCCTCGTAACCTTGACCCCCTCTTACCCCCTTGTTACCTTCCAGTTGAAGCCTAGCTTCCGTGGCATTTTGCTGGAGAGGAGGCGGCGCGTGTCTCTTCTCGGAGGTAACATGAAGAAAATAGGACTGTTAGTACTGTTGGTCGCGAGCGCGGCGTGGGCTCAATCGACAGCCGATGCGGCTCCGACGACCCCGGCAACCCCGGAGGGAACGATTTTCACGTCGGCCAACTTTCCCATTCAGCGGGTTATGATGCCCACCTATGCGGATATTTACTGTGCTGGGTTCATCAACAAGCAGACCCTGCCCGATGCGAACTATATCGCCGGGGGATTGGACTCTCCCGCGAGCACGAAGTTCGTCAGGGGCGACATCATCTTCCTGAAGGGCTCAGGCTACACTCCAGGTGCGGAGTACGAGATTATTCGCGCTTTGGAGGACATCAACAAATATGAAATGTTTCCCGGCCAGATGAAGCTGCTCGCCGCCACAGGGCAGCCCTACGAGGAAGTCGGCCGCGTGCGCATACTCGATACTCGCAGCAAAACGGCGGTAGCGCAGATTGAATACTCGTGTGATCCTCTCAACCCGGGAGATACGGCCATTCCGTTCGCCGAGAAGCAGATGGTGCAATTCCATCCGCCGCTTCGTTTTGACCGTTTCCTGCCCGCTGGCAGCAAGGTCTCCGGGCGGATCGTGATGGCCAAAGATTTTGACTCGCAGCTGGGCGCGGGCCAGAAGGTTTATTTCAACGTGGGAGCGAACCAGGGCGTGAAGGTTGGCGATTACTTCCGCGCCGTGCGGAATTATGAGGCCACTCTCGATGATCCAGTGGATTCTCTCTCGTTCCGCGCTTCGGTCAGTGAAGACACGCAGAAGAAGCAGCCGTCCTTCGATCCCGGCATGTTCGAGAAGGGCAACGGCCCGGTAATTCACGTGAAGGACCTGCCGCGGCGGGCAGTCGGCGAAATCGTCGTGATCGGAACCACGCCCACTACGGCAACTGGAATGATCGTGTTCGCCATGGAAGATGTACACCTGGGCGACGGTGTGGAACTGGACGAACAGGCACAGCAACAGCAGTAACCCTCGCAAGCGGCACAGACACGGGGACGGGCAACCGTCCCCGGTTTTGTTGTTGCGGCAGTGGTCAGTGGTTTTGATCACCAGCCACTTTTGTCGCCGAAGACTTCCGCCGTGAACGCCTCAATGGTCGCGCCATTTTGCCATGCATCGGCGGGCAACCCGGCTTTGCGGCAGGTTTGCTCCAGGAACATTGTGCGGTCCCATGCATGCTCGATGGGGACTTGCGGCAACAGCAACCCACGGCGTCCTTGCCAGCTAATAAGCAGGCCGTGGCGTCCGATTTCGATTTCTTCCGGCAGAATCGCTTGCGGAGGAGAGAGGACACTCAGCTCAATTGCCAGACGCAGAGCTTCTTCCCGCGTGACTGGCGGAAAGCGGTTGTCGTCGAAAGCTGCGGCGCGCGCAGTTTCCGCGACCGCCCGGTAGACCGGACAGGTGGGCAGCACGTAGCCGACGCATCCGCGCAATTGTTCTCCGCGCTGATCTTCCCCTGGCCGATCGTGGCATAGATAAATTGAGGTGAAGACGCCGCGCGGTTCGGCAAGATGAGGCGTAGGAGGGTCCATCGAAATCTCGCGATGATCGAGAGCGGAAGAAATGGAATCGTGCGCCAGACGCAGCAGTTGACTACGTTCCTCGCTGGAGAATTCCTGGACGGAAGCCACTGCCGAGGCCGAATTATGTTGTAGGGGCGACATCGGCATCCGCCGGTCGGGGCGCCGGTTGCGGCTTTCGGCGACGGCTCAGAATGAAGGCGCGGCGCCGGCGCTTGGAGACTTGCCGGTCAATCTTCGACCAGAACGCAGCGAAGTAATCGATACCTGAAACCAGCGAAACGCAGACCACGAACCAAATCGCCGCGTAAGCGATCCAGTGCACCGGGAAGACGAAGCTTCCGTAAACCGGCCACTCTTTCCAGCGGTGGTCGAGTATCACCGCGACCACGGAAACGATCTGCACGACCATCTTGAACTTGCCCAATTCGCTGGCTTCGATGGTGAAGCCCTCGGTCGCGGCGATGGAACGCAAACCGCTCACCAGAAACTCGCGGCCAATGATGATCACCGCGATCCAGGCCGGAACCAGGCTGGGATTGAACTGCACGAGGGTAACGAACGCGGCAGCGATCAGAAGCTTGTCGGCCATGGGATCGAGCAGAATCCCCATGGTCGTGATCTGCCCGCGCTTGCGCGCCAGATATCCGTCAATGCCGTCAGTCATGGACGCGGCGATGAAAACTGCCGAGGCGAGCAATTCTTTGGCGCCGTGAACGCTGCTGAATTGATGGGAAGACAGAATCCAGATGAACAGAGGAATGCTGCAGATGCGGATCAACGTGATGGAATTAGGCAGGTTCACCGCGGCTCAGCATTGTTTCCGGGCGCGCAAACCGGAAGACAGCTTGATTATCCTCCACGGTGCGAGGGAACGCAATGAGAGGAAATACACAGTTGGGACACACTTATCCCGTGATAGTTCCCGAATTGAAATCAGCAGCTTGATTACTTCGTGGTCGCCGGAGCTGGTGCGCCCGGTTTCGGCTGCTTGGCGATGATGAGGTCCTTGACTTTGGCGTAGGTTGCCTGCGAGATGATCTTCCGATGGACCAGATCAAGCTTCGTGCGATAAGGACGCCCGGCGATGATTTTTCGCGAGTTGACGTCGCCGATGCCGGGCAGAGCCTTGAGTTGATCGGAGGTCGCCGTGTTGATGTCGAGTTTGGAATCTGCTGTAGTTGAAGACTGTGCCGCATTCATCTCGGGCACGCTTCCGGTCTCCCGCGTGTACTGCGCAAAAGCACATCGCGGATACGTGATCGCAAGACTCGCTGCCAAGACAAACGAAAGAGCCAATACGCAAAGCTTTCGCATACTCTCCTCTTCAGGCATAAATTCCGCGCTGGCGAATCGTGTAGGCCACTCGATCGATGGCCAGCATGTAGGCTGCGATGCGATTGTTCACTTTGTGCGTCTCGGCGTAGCGGACCACATCGCCGAACGACGAGATCATGATTTCTTCCAGTTGCTCGTTGACCACGGACTCTTTCCAGAAGTAGCCCTGGCGGTCCTGCACCCACTCAAAGTAAGAAGTGGTGACGCCGCCCGCGTTCGCCAGAATATCGGGGATCACAAAGACTCCCTTGTCAGTTAAAACATCGTCGGCAGCAGACGTGGTAGGACCGTTAGCGCCTTCCGCCAGGATGCGGCACTTTACGCGGTCAACGTTGCGCGAAGTAATCACATTTTCTGTCGCGGCCGGTATTAGGATTTCGCATTCCGTGGTAAGTAAGTCGGCGGTATCGGCCGCTTCCGCGCCGGGAAATCCGTGCACCGTCCCATTTTTCTGGCGGAATTCAACCAGCGCATTCAGGTCGATTCCGTTCTTGTTGTAGAGGCCGCCACCGACCTCTGCGATGCCCACTACTTTGTATCCGGCTTGATGCATGAGGTGCGCTGCGTTTGAGCCCACGTTGCCGAAGCCCTGCACGATCACGCGGCTGCCCTCGCGCGAAAGGCCCAGCTTCTTGATGGCCTGGTCGCATACCACCATCACGCCGCGGCCGGTGGCTTCACGGCGCCCGCGGGAGCCGCCGATGTTGATGGGCTTACCCGTCACCACCGCCGTGACCGTCTGCCGCATGTGCATGGAGTAGGTATCCATCATCCACGCCATGATTTGTTCGTTGGTGTTCACGTCGGGAGCGGGCACGTCTTTTTCCGGCCCGATGAATTCGATCAACTCCGAAGTGTAGCGGCGCGTCATGCGCTCAATTTCGCCCATCGACATCCTATGCGGATCACAGATCACGCCGCCCTTTGCCCCTCCGAAAGGAATGTTGACCACGGCGCACTTCCAGGTCATCCAGCTCGCGAGAGCCCGCACTTCATCGAGTGTGACGTCAGGCGCGTACCGGATGCCGCCCTTGGCCGGCCCGCGCGCAATCGAGTGCTGCACGCGGAATCCGGTGAAAACCTCGAGGTGCCCGTCATCCATCTGCACCGGGATGTAGACCGTCAGCTCGCGATTGGGATAGCGCAGCACCCGCCACAAGCCGTCATCCAGATTCAGCTTCTGCGCAGCCAGGTCAAAACGCGCCCGTTGCGATTCCCATGGATTGCTTTCCTTGTCGACATGCGGTGGGGCAGCCATCGTGGTCATAACTGTAATCTCCGGGATGATTGCGAATTCAAGATGTCGGCCGCCGCCGGGACGAGTTCCCAGCATGATCGGGCAAACGTTCAGAGTATATGAGCGGAGATGGCAGGGAAGCAAGACGTTGCCTGGTTCACGAAACTGTTACGGCAACACAGCCGCTCGCTGCGTGAGAAGATAGGCGGTCCGGTCATTCGGAGTAAACCCTTTCTGCTCCGACACCATCGTCAGCGGCGTGCCTTCGTACTGCTGGTAGGAGTAAGCCTGGCGACCATCCGCCGCAGCGTCGACGAATACGAATTCCACGGACTTCACCCGGTCGGGAATTTTTGCTCCAAACCAGCGGTCGTCTTCGCGTTGGGTCCACGTCACCAGCGAAAGCACCGAGCCAGTTGGATAGTTGTGCTGCGAGTTCGCCCTAGCGTATCTGACGGCAAGGTCATTGCCGTAGAGCGTGGACATTGTGGAATCTGCCTTGTCGATTGTCGAAGTGATGATCTTCCATTGCAACGGATTCGCGGGCAACGCGCCGACCAGGGATGCGCTCTGATTGATGGTTGCCGAGATTTTAGGTTCCGCGCCCGAGCACCCGGACATACTCAGGAACATACCCAGTAAGAGGATCCCGGCAAACAAGCAGACTCCATTCAGGGACGGCTTCACTGTTGACCTCGAATCGGCGAGGTAAAGACGTAGTTGGTACTGGCTAAGGGGTTGTGGCAACCGACGCATTCGTTGGTGAAAGTTGCGTCTTTGCCATAGGGTTTCAGGTCCGCTCCGCGCCATCTCGCCCATCCCCAGCCCTTGGTCCCCGCATACTTCTGGCTGTCCCGGATCATGAATTCCACCTGAAAGAATGGCCCCGTGCGGACCATGCCCTTTTCGTCAGGCTGCTGGAACCACGCCACTTTGGCAAAAGCGGTCCCGTCGGGCCACGGATCGATGCGATTGTTCGCAATGGCCTGGACGGCGATGTCGTTGCCGAGGATCACGCGCATCGTCCGGTTGTCGAAGCGCTCGGTGCTGCTGATTGCTTTCCAGTCTTTGTATCCCGGCAGGAACGTGATGCCGTTCGGGGCGGGAGCGACGGCCTGGGTTACGCTGCCGGTTACGCTGCCTGACTGAATCCATTGGTCATACTGCGCGTCGGCGACGCCGATCTCTGCGGCTGTGGCTGCCGGTTGCGCCGCCGGAGTGAGATAGTTTTTCAAGACCGCCAACTGTTCCGGCGTGATCACAGACTCCGGATGAACCGGCGTGTACGCCGGCAGCGGCATCGCGCCCAACTCAATCTGGCTCACAGCTTCAAAAAGTATGCCCTGTTGTTGAGCCGCGGGAAGCTTGCCGATCTCCGAAAAATTAAGATGTTTTCTTCCCTCCCGGACGTCCCGAACCACAAGCCAGTAGGCGGGAACTGGCTGGTCAAACCACGACAACACCGTCTGGTTGGAGTGGCAGTTATAGCAAGAGGTTCTAAGGATCTGCTTCACCTCAGGCGGCGCTTGCAGGTCAGCCGTTACCGGAGGATTTGGCAAAGCAGGACGAATGAATTGAATCCCAGCAAATGCGATACCCAGGACCGCTATGATCCAGGTGATTGTTCTCCAGCGGAATTGGGCGCTGCCTGGCATATCTCCAGTCCACTTTTTCGTTTCGAAGCTGCAATCCCAAAGGCGAACATCCAGAGTATAGGAGCCGGGAAAGCGGGGGGCAAGTCGGAGGAGTGTGGGGCGGTGCGCCACCGCGGCGCGGACTTCGCCTACACGGATGTTGCGTACGACGAAGACTAGCGCTTCCCGTTTTTCAAGTTAATTTCCATCCCCTCGGCCGCAGCCCGCACCTTAGGGTAGTAGTTGCGCGCTTCCTTCACGACCTTGTCGATCACGACGTCGGTGTGGTCAGGATCATGGTGGAATAACACCAACTCCTTAGCGCCGCTTTCCATAACAACATTGACGGCTTCGCGCCAGTGGCTGTGTCCCCAGCCGCGGCGCCGCGCTTCGTATTCTTCGGGAAGATACTGCGCATCATAGATGAGCACGTCCGCGCCTTCCGCCAGCTTGCGCACCGCCTTGTCGAAGGCTGCGTCACCAGGTTCGTTGTCGGTGGCATAGACGAGAATTCCATCCTTGGTTTCCAAGCGAAAACCCATGCATCCCTGGGGATGATTCAGCCACGCGGTCTGCAGTTGGATGCCGTCCTCGATCGTGATGCGTCCACTTTCGAGGTCGTAAAAGTCTCGCCGAGCCTGCATCTGCCCGATGTCCACGGGAAAATAAGGCGCGGCCATCTGGTCCCCCAGGACTTGCTTCAGGCTGCGAGTGCGGCTGGAGCATTGAAACAGGAACCTGTTCTCCGCATTCGCGTATAAAGGCCGGAAGAACGGCATGCCCTGAATGTGGTCCCAGTGAAAGTGCGAAACGAATACATGCGCGGAGAACGGCTTTTCCCCGAACTCACTTTGCAGTTGCTGGCCCAGCACCCGGAACCCGGTGCCGCAATCAAAGATGAAAATGCGGTCGCCAACGCGTACCTCCACGCAGGAGGTGTTGCCTCCGTAACGCATGTTTTCGGGTTGTGGGGTGGGCGTGGAACCGCGTACGCCCCAGAACTTGATCCGCATAGGCTCCCCGGCCGCACGAGGGCTGCTTTACCGGACTCTGTCCTTCGTATCTTCCGACGATGGGCCGCGTCCGTCAATTGCCGCGTTGGTTCACAGACTACTATTTCGCGGTCTTTTCGCGGTAAGTACGAAAGTACTCTGGGACGACCTATGGGACGAGGGCCGCGCGCCACAAGCAGCCGCGTCCGGTCGCGACTCCTCGATACCAAGTCCCCTATCGAGTCCCCTATAATGAACCGCGAGGCAGTGCCGGCGTCTGGCGAGTCTCGTCCCTAATTCTTCGCATGCCTTATCCCGAATTCAAGGAATTCTCCCGTCTGGCCCGTTCGGCCACGCTGGTGCCGGTGGTGAAGTCGGTCAGCGCTGACCTGCTCACGCCGGTTTCGGCCTTCCTCGCGATCGCCGAGAAAGAACCGCACGCGTTTCTGCTGGAGTCGGTCGAGCGCGGCGAGCAGATCGGCCGCTACACGTTCCTGGGAGCGCGGCCTTACATGCGCCTGCGGGCGCACGGTTCGGCCATCGAGATTGAACGCGGACGGCGCCGCGAACGGCACCAAGGAAACGCATTCGAGTTCGTGAAGCTCTTGCTGAGCGAGCACCAGCCAGCCTCGGTTCCCGGCCTGCCGCCGTTCACCTCCGGAGCGGTTGGTTATTTTTCCTACGACGTAGTGCGGCAGCTGGAGAAGATTGGTGAGCATGCGAAAGACGATCTCTCTCTGCCGGATTGCGAACTGATGTTCTTCGACCGCCTGCTGGCCTTTGACCACCTGCGCCACCAGATTCATATCGTCGCTGCGGCGGATGTCTCGCGGGAGAGTCCCCGGAGTGCCTATGCCCGGGCAGTGCGCGACATTGCGTCACTCGAAAGAAAGCTGGCCGCAGGACTGCGCCCAGCAATGTGGCGCAAATCCCTCAAGGCCAAGCCGGGAAAACTCAAAATCCATGCCGGAACTACGCGGGCGCAATTTCTGCGCAGCGTCGAGCGCTGCAAAGAATACATCGCCGCAGGCGACATCTTTCAAGTCGTGCTGTCGCAGCGTCTCGATTTTATCCCCGGCATCGAGCCGTTCGATCTTTACCGCGCCCTGCGCCAGGTGAATCCCTCGCCCTACCTTTATTTCCTGAGGATGGGGGACAAGCAAATCCTCGGGTCGTCTCCCGAGATGTTGGTGCGTGTGACCGGCCGCAAGCTGGAATACCGTCCTATCGCGGGAACGCATCCACGCGGGCGCGACGAGGCCGAAGACCAGCGCCTCGAACAACAGATGCGCAACGACGAAAAAGAATGCGCCGAGCACGTCATGCTGGTTGATCTCGGCCGCAACGATCTCGGCCGCGTCAGCGAGTACGGCTCAGTCAAAGTAAAAGACCTGATGTACGTGGAGCGCTACTCCCACGTCATGCACCTAGTCTCGGCGCTGGAAGGCACGCTGCGTAAGGATCTCGGCGCGATCGACGCGTTCGCAGCATGCTTTCCCGCGGGGACGCTGAGCGGAGCACCCAAGGTCCGCGCCATGCAGATCATCGAAGAACTGGAGCCTGTGCGCCGCGGCATCTACGGTGGATCGGTGCTCTATGCCGATTTCGCCGGGAACCTCGATTCCTGCATCGGCATTCGCACCATGCTCATGCAAGGCAAGCACGCCTATTTGCAGGCGGGAGCGGGGATCGTGGCCGATTCTGACCCAGCAAAGGAGTTCGAGGAATCGATGAACAAAGCGCAGGCGCTGCTAAGAGCAGTGGAAATGGCTAGGAGCAGTGGCTAGGGTTCAGGGGCCAGGGGTTAGACTTCGTCCCATTTTGGGGATATCCACAGCACAATGTGATGCTTCGCACATCCAGGAGACTCGACATGAAGCAGAATGCCCAGTATGCAATGTTTGGCGATGCCCCGCGTGCAGTCATATCGCGACTTGATAGTCTGGCAGAAATCGGTCGAATTGGTGCTTGAGATTTACCGGGCAACACAGAATTTTCCCAAGGCCGAGACCTACGGATTGGTTTCTCAGTTGAGACGAGCAGCAGTTTCCGTTCCTAGCAACGTCGCGGAAGGCCACGCGAGATTATCCACTGGCGAATACAAGCAATTTCTAGCAGGCTGCGGAAAAACTCGGTTCACGGCATCTATGCAGAGGCACTACTGGATCCGATTGCGCCCTGAGTGCATGACGTACCCTAAGCTGTCCTGTGCGTGCATCTTGAGGGCAGGGTCTTGGCGAAGCTGTTCAAGTGTCGCAACCGCTCGCACGAAGTCGCACGTGCCGTGCACAACAGCAATGTTGCCCAGTACTATTGCCGCTCCACGCCGAGCAGCTTCACCCGAATGGGTGGCAAACTTGAAGCACCACTCTTCTACCCACTGTGGCGGTTCCGTGTAAAAGGCCGCGATGAGTGCGTGCAGAATGCGTTCCGGGTCATCGGTGGCGAACTCGGCTTCGAGTTCTTTGCGCGACATCTCCGGGGGCTGCTGGTAAATCAGGTCCTTTGGCATTTGGTCCATTTTACGGTCGATAAACCGCCCTTCGCACCATGCCTAGTCACGCCTTGAGAAGGCCAGCGCATGTACCAGAAAACTCTCTTGCTTCCACAACAGAACCTGATAAGAAGAAGGCATGCGCGGAAAAGACGATCAGCAATTGGATGTGTTCAGCTATATCAGTCCCGAGCAGCGTGTGCCGCAGGCTCACCCGTTGCGTTCGCTGCGTGCCATGACCGACGAGGCATTGAGGGAGCTGCAACCCCGGTTCAACAAATTGTACTCACAAACCGGGCGACCCTCGATTGCGCCGGAGAAGTTATTGCGAGCACTGCTGCTGCAAGCTCTGTACTCGGTGCGCAGTGAGCGGATGTTGATGGAACAGCTCGACTACAATCTGCTGTTCCGCTGGTTCGTGGGCTTGAACATGGATGACGCCATCTGGGATGTGACTGTGTTCACGAAGAACCGCGAACGCCTTCTCGATGGAGACATTGCCGAAGCCTTCTTCCAAGCCGTGTTCCAGCAGGCACGCGAGCGGAGTCTTCTCTCGGACGAGCACTTCACCGTGGATGGAACGCTGCTGGAAGCGTGGGCGAGTGTGAAGAGTTATCAACGCAAGGATGCCAAGAACGCCGGTCCGCCGGACGATCCTGGCAATGCGACGGTGGACTTCCACGGGGAGAAGCGGTCAAACCAGACGCACGCATCGAAGACGGACCCGGATGCGAAGATGGCACGCAAAGGCAAGGGCAAAGAAGCGAAGCTGAGTTACAACGGGAATCTGCTGGTGGAGAACCGCAACGGATTGATCGTGAACACCGAGGTGTTCGAGGCCAACGGAACGGCGGAGCGCGACGCCGCGCTGGTGATGCTGGAACAGATTCCGGGAACGAAGCAGGTGACCGTGGGCGGCGATAAGGCATATGACACGGCGGATTTCGTGGCGGAGTGCAGAAACTTAAAGGTCACGCCGCACGTGGCCCAGAATCTGGAGCGGCCCGGTGGAAGCGCCATTGATGCTCGTACGACGCAGCACGCCGGATATGCCATCAGTCAGAGGAAAAGGAAACGCGTTGAAGAATGCTTCGGATGGCTGAAGACGATCGCGCTGTTGCGGAAGGTTCGGCATCGTGGGGTCTTCAAGGTGGGATGGGTTTTCACCTTCGCGGCAGCCGCCTACAACCTAGTCCGCTTGCGGAATCTGGCGATTCAAGCATGCATAAGCTAAGACTGGGTATGTTCGCAGGTTAGAAAACGATCCGCTCGGGCTGCCAGCGGGATCGAGCCAAAACCCTTCCCTGAGTCACGAAATTGGAAGCCTGGAGATGATCTAAGTGCGCATCACCCCTTTTTCCGCATCCTGCTAGGTCACGCGCGAGGCTCACTAATGGAGATCGAAACACAAGTTCTGATTTCACAAAAGCTGGGTTACTTGAACTCCGACCAATCAAATATGTTGCTCAATCGTGCCACCGAGGTAGGCAAAGTCTTGAACGGCCTACTCAATTCACTTCGCCAAAAGTAGGCGGTTATATCTGACCCCTGACCTCTAGCCCCTGCTCCCCGCTAAGAAGTTCTCTACCAGCTTTTTCCCGGCACCAGTCAGCACGCTCTCAGGATGAAACTGCACTCCCTCGACGGCGAACTTTTTATGCCGCAGCCCCATGATCGTGCGGCTTCCGTCCTTTTCCGTTGCCCACGCGCTGACTTCGAGCTCGGCCGGTAGATCCTTCTCTTCCACGACGAGTGAGTGATAGCGTGTGGCCGTCATCGGCGTGGGCAGGCCGCGGAAGATGCTCTTGTTATCGTGCGTGACCGCACTGGTCTTGCCGTGCATCAGGTGAGGAGCGCGCACAACATTGCCGCCAAAAGCCGCGCCGATAGCCTGATGTCCCAGGCAGACACCAAGAATCGGCACTTTGCCGGCAAAGTGCCGGATCAGATCAATGCTGATGCCCGCATCCTGCGGCGTACACGGTCCGGGCGAGATGACGATGCGCTCTGGTTGCATAGCCTCGACCTCAGCAACCGTCACCCGGTCATTGCGGCGAACCTCAACCTCCGCGCCCAGTTCCCCGATGTACTGAACCAGGTTGTAGGTAAAAGAATCGTAGTTATCGAGAACAAAGACCACCGAACCATCCTCGTTACAGCCTACCCGGTTACAGTTTAGCCGGAACGGGCCATCCCCGTCCCCAAGGGTGGTATTGACGGAACACGCTGCCCCAGTCATTCTTGGGATAAGTTGAAAGCCACTTCATTAGCTTTGGAGTAACACATGACAGAAGCCCAGCAAGAGAAAAGGGCTGCACGACGCTTCGCGCTGCGGATCCCGGTTGCCGTAGCCCGCGATGGAAACTCTGGCCACGGTGAACCCGCTCAAATCCGCGACGTCAGCGCCCGCGGCATCAGCCTTTACCTCGACTCACCCATCGCGCAAGGGTCGCCCATCGGCTTCACTCTTACCCTGCCGCCCGAAATCACGCTCACGGAAAGTATCCGCGTGCAGTGCAAAGGGCGCGTAGTCCGCATTGAAGATGGCAGCGCAGACGGCAAAATGGCCGTGGCTGCGGTCATTGAAGAGTACGAGTTCCTTCCACAGAGCTAAAGTTGGGTTCCGGGACGTCCGCCCGATTCCACGGCACAGCTCGGGGACACTCCGCGCTGCGGGGTTCGACTCCTTGACGAAATGATCGAGCATTGGGAACATTCCCACGCCCCGCTACTTGTTTGCACTCACCGCTTCATTCCCTTCCTGACAAGTGATAAGGTTCCTTTCAGGGGCCCGGCACCACTTCGATCTTCCAGAGGATCTCCTTGCGGCGATCTGGCATTCAAGTTGTTGGCATCATGCTGGCGGCGCTGGCGGTCGCCAGAGCGTGGCCGCAGGCTGCGGAATCTCAGAAGACGAATCCGCCCAACCGGGAGGCCGCAGTCGTCAGCAGTGTGCGCGTCGTGCATGAGGCGGGTGTACCGGCCGTTGAAATCGTTTCCACTCATCCCCTTGTACCCTCGATTCACTTGCTGGATTCGCCTCCGCGGCTGGTCATCGACCTATCCAACGCGCGCCTGGGACCGCTGCACAAGCGCATTCCCGTGCTGCAGGAAAACATTCTTACTCTCCGCACCGAGCAATACCAGAAGGATCCTCCCATCGCCAGAATTGTGCTCGACCTCCTGGTTCCGTACGCTTACACCTGGGACGGCGCAGGCAACCGTCTGATGGTGCGGCTGAAACCTCGCGCAGACCCTAACGCAGACGCGACCGAAGACCCGAGCGCAGCCAGCAGGAAGTCACCCTCCCAGCCGCCCGAGGTGCTGTCGTTGACGCCATCTGCCACGCCGGCGGTCGTGCCGGTCAGCAGCGGGATCGGAGAGGTCGTGCTGGCGGGCAAGCGCCTCGCGGCGGGTTCATCCCTGACCGCCGGCGGCGATACTGCGGTACTACATTTGTCGCGAGGAGGCGAAGTCCGCGTTTGTCCCGGGACCACGGTCTCGGTAACGCCTTCGAAGAGCGCCAAAGCTTTGATGCTCGGCCTGAGCACCGGCGCATTAGAAACACACTACGCCCTCGAGGACTCAGCAGATACCCTGCTCACCCCCGACTTCCGCATCCTGTTCGCCGGTCCGGGAGAATTTGACTATGCCGTTAGCGCTGACGCGCACGGCAATACTTGCGTGCGCGCGCTGGCGGGCAACAGCTCTTCAGTCATCGTTTCAGAGCTGCTAGGCGACCGCAGTTATCAGGTGAAACCCACAGAACAGGCGGTGTTCCACTCGGGGCGCATCGATAAGGTCGACGCCGAAGTTCCCGCAGAGTGTGGTTGCCCGGCGCCGGTCCCGGTCATCCAAACAGATAGGTCTCCAGCCATTGTTCCCGATTCTGAGCTGCCGGCGAAGGCCACCTTTTCCAAGGGGGTTTTGCCCGCAACTGAGGAGAAGCCCGGCAACGACGAGCCGCAGACACTCTCCAATGGACCCGAAATCCAACCCCTCCCGCTTTCGCAACCGGATGACGTTCACGTCCAAGTGGATGCACCCTTCGTGTTCCGGGGCAAAAACCATGCCGCGCCACCACCCGCGCTTATGGACGAGGCCGCTGCGTTGCCAGTGATGGAATCTTCAACCCGGCCCGCCCCCCTTGAACCCCCTGCACAACCGCCGCCCGCGCCCAGCACTCAGGAGAACGCCGAACACCATCGCGTGCTGAGCCGGATCGGCAGATTTTTCGCCGCCATCTTTCACTAGAGAGTGAACTCGACAAACGTCATCAGAGAGTGAACTCGGCGCGTGTCATCCCGACCGAAGCATTGTCATCCCGAGCGAAGCGAGGGATCTTGGTCCCTGCCTACGCCATCAGCGCCGCCGCTGTAGGCAGAAACCACGATCCCTCGCTTCGCTCGGGATGACATTTCTGTTCTACCCGCGATTGACTGCCCGCCGCAGCGGTTCCACCTTCTCGCGTGCCGCGTCCCGCAGGTCTCCGGCCATCTCAACGCCGCGCTCGGCCACGTCTTTGACGCGTTCTTTGGCATCGCGTGCGCGGTCTTTTGCTTCTTCCGTCCAATCCTCCAGCGTGTCCTTGGCCTCGTCGTAGCCGCGTTTCAAGTCGCGGCGGAATTGTTTGCCGCTTTTCGGCGCAAGCGCAAGCGCCGCCAGCGCTCCCGCTCCCAGTCCAACCAGAAAGAACGTAACCGCAGTTCCTATGTTGTTTCCTTCCGAAGATTCATAACGTCCAAAGCGCATGATTTGACCTCGTTTCCACGTGGCGGGAGCGCCGGGCATCCTTCCGCCCAGCTGCAATATCCCACCAGCCGCAATTCTAGTCCTCGGCAAGGCTGGCGGCGAGTCTTACCGGGTGCGACGAAGGCAGCTCGCTTAGGATGAGTGCTGCTTCGGGAAGGTTTCCTTTCCAGTGACCTGAGTGTAAAATAACTTTTCGGCCCTTGTGCGGCGGAAAATGTGGCCTGCCCGCCTTCCGTCAGCCCTGCAAACCGCACTTATTTTAAGGAGATTGTTTCAAGCGATGTCGATCCCTGCCACCCAACTGCGTCCCGGCATGATCATCAAGCACAACAATGATCTGCACTCCGTCTTCAGCGTCGAACACCGCACGCCCGGCAATCTGCGTGCCTTCATCCAGGCCAAGCTGCGCAACCTTCGCACCGGAGCCATGTTCGAACACCGTTTCCGCTCGCCCGATCCCATCGAGAAGGTCAACGTGGATGAGGTCGACATGCAGTTCCTCTACGCCGACGGCGACAGTTACTATTTCATGGATACTTCCAACTACGAACAGACGCACCTCAGCAAAGAGATTCTGGGCGACGCCGTGGATTACCTCATCGCCAACCTCGAGATCAAAGTGGAATTCTTCGACGGCAAAGCCGTCGGCATCGAACTGCCGCAGACAGTCGAACTCACCGTGGTCGAAACCGAGCCCGGCCTGAAGAGCGCAACCGCATCCAGCGTGACCAAAGCCGCGAAGACCGAGACCGGGCTCGTGGTGCAGGTGCCTCCGTTCATCAACGAAGGTGAGAAAATCAAAGTCGATACCGCCGAAGGCGTCTATTTGTCGCGAGCGTAAGATTCAATTCTGTCGGAAATGACTTCCACCGAAAAAGCAGTTGAAGCCCGCCGCTTCGTGGTCCGCGGACGCGTGCAGGGCGTTGGTTTCCGCTGGTTCGTCGAGCGCGAGGCGCACATTCTCGGCATCGCGGGCTGGGTTCGCAACAACGCCGATGGCAGCGTCGAGGTGCTGGCCCAGGGAACTCGCGACCAGCTCTCCGGCCTGCGTTCGCGCCTGCGCGAAGGCCCCCGCGCCGCCCGCGTGGATGCCATCGAAGAGTCCGAAGCCAAGCCGGGCACCGGCGTCACTTCATTTCGCATTGAAGGAGCGTGGTAGATTGTCCCCCAACTCAGGCATGAATGCCGACCAACTCAAAAAGCTCATCCGCGAAGTTCCCGATTTTCCCAAGAAAGGGATCCTCTTCTACGACATCACCACCTTGCTGAAAAACAAAGTCGGCCTGGCCACGCTCGTCGACCGGCTTTCCGAGCACTATGTCGACCAGAAGGTCGATCTCGTTCTCGGAATGGAAGCCCGTGGTTTCATCTTCGCCCCCGCGCTGGCCTATCGTTTGAACGCTGGATTTGTTCCGGTCCGCAAGGTGGGCAAACTCCCCGCCGAAACCGTGCGGTTCGATTACGCACTCGAATACGGCACCAACTCGCTTGAGATGCACAAGGACGCCATCCAGAAAGGCCAGCGCGTGCTCATCGTCGATGACCTCCTCGCCACCGGAGGCACCGCTGAAGCCACGGCCAAGCTTGCCACCCTGCTCGGCGCAGAGATCGCAGGGCTGGGCTTCGTTGTAGAGTTGGATTTTCTGAAGGGCCGCGAAAAGCTCAAGGGCTACGACGTGATGTCGCTCCTGCACTACGACAAGTAACGACCGCGAGAATATCCGGAGAAGCTGCGCCGACCAGCCCCTTACTTCCAGAAGCGGGCAATCATCAGCCCCACGCCCACCCAGAAACCGACGCTGACGGTGGTTGCCAGCCCGAGTCCCCCGACCAGGCCCCAGTTGAAGCGGCCGCGGGATGGGTCGGTCTTAGGGCCGAAATCATACACGAACCACGAACGGAAGAACTTTGCATCCTCCGGCCTCAGCCGCGGACCGCCCTGCGGTTCAGCCGGCGGCTGACCCGTGCGCGATTCGCGAGTGCCGGATGTGGGGAAGGGCTGCAATCGGTGACTCATCATCCGTACCTCAAAGTTTTATATGCAAATTGTTGGCCACCCCTTTGGGGGATCTTCTAATTCTCTGAAAATAACACACCCTGCAACTTCACCGCTCTGGAAAGTTCTGAAAAGGGTAAATTTTTCCCGTTTCGGAACTGCGGAACCGGCCCTCAAATTTCTTCCAGAAACAGTTTGGAGTCCCCGGGTAGATAACTCTTGCGCCGGAACCAGTCCTCCATGGCATCGCGGAGCTGTGGCAAAGGAACGTTCTTGCCAATCTCCAAGCGTCCGTCGTCGACCGGCAACGTATCGTCGAATATGCTCGCGTTCGTGAAATTGCGCATGGAGAAACTATCCAGCCATTTCAGCGGACAGGGCAGCCTCTGGCCCCGGTCCTCATAGTCGACGCGAATCTTGCGAGCGAACATGACTTGATTTAATCACAGACAACACTGCGCACAGCAGCCGCGCTTGACAGATCGGCCCCCGCTCACTAGTCTCCCCTCACACGCCAGCCGCCACCGCGCGAGCCGGCCAAAGATTGCAGCAATTCACAGGAGGATCGCATGCTCACGAACTTCATCTGGTGGATCATCGTCGGACTGATCGCAGGATGGGCTGCCGGCAAGATCATGAAAGGCGGCGGCTACGGCGCCCTCATGGATATCGTCCTGGGCATCGTCGGCGCAATCGTTGGCGGATGGATCTTTAATGCGCTCGGCATCTATCCCGGAGGCGGCATTATCGGCAGCATCGTAGTAGCGATCATCGGCGCCATTTTCCTGATCTGGCTCACCCGCCTGCTCAAGAAGGCCTAAGCGCTGCGCCGCCTTATTTCCCTTTGAAAGCTCCGGCGATCGAAAGCTCCGGCTGAGAGCCCCAGCCATCTCAAAACACGCGGCTTGCATCCACGGCTCCAGAGACCTCCGCTCAGGTGTCTAAATCTCTGCAGGGGCCGCGCCAGCGCGCAAGAACGACCTCACGCTGCGTTCAATCCAGGACGAGCGGCCCCCAGCTCAACGGAGGAGCCATGCGTTTCCTGAAGACTGCAGCATTGTTTTTCTTGCTCGCCCCACTCTCATCTGGCCAAAGTTCGGATTCGGCCAATGCGGCCGATTCGGCCGCACGCCTTCCCGTGACCCGCGTCATTCTCTACAAGAACGGAGTCGGCTACTTCGAACACGCCGGCCAGGTGCGCGGCAGCCAGGACGTCAACGTAGACTTCACCACGGCGCAGCTGAATGACGTGCTGAAGTCCCTGACCGTGCTCGATCTCGGCAAGGGACGCATCACCGGCGTCAGCTACAACTCCAACGCTCCTCTCGAACGCCGTCTCGGCTCGTTGCATCTCGCCGTAGGCGAGAACCCGACCACCGCCCAGTTTCTCGACGCCTTGCGCGGCGCGCGCCTCGAAGTTCGCAGCGGTTCTGAAAGCGCCTCTGGACGCCTGCTCAGCATCGACGAGCGCGAGATCCCTATCAAGAACGACCAGAAGATTACGGTCGATCAGATTTCCATCGTCAGCGACAGCGGAGAAGTCCGCGTATTCGATCTCACTCCCATCACCAGTGTCCGCGTAGCCGAGAACGATGTGAACGATGAAGTCGGAAAATACCTCGCCCTCGTCGCCTCCACCCGCGATCAAGACGTCCGCCGCATGACCATCTCCACGGCAGGCGAAGGCGAGCGCAATCTGCTGGTCAGCTATATCAGCGAAGTCCCAGTGTGGAAGAGCACCTACAGAATCGTGATCCCAAAGGATGGCAAGCCCTTGCTGCAAGGCTGGGCCATCGTCGACAACACCGTAGGCGAAGACTAGAAGAACGTCGAACTATCGCTCGTGGCAGGCGCGCCGCAGTCGTTTGTGCAGAACCTCTCCCAGCCCTACTACGCGCGGCGCCCCGTGGTCCCGCTGCCCCAAAATGCCATGATCACACCGCAAACGTATGAAGCCACGTTGGAAGAAGCTCAGCCAGCTTCTCCGGCAGTCGGCGTGGTCGGAGGCGTACCGGGCGGAATTCCCGGCGGCCAAATCGGAGGCTCCATGGGCGGAATAGTCAGCAGCACCCCTATGGCCCTAAAGGCCAACGGATCTGGGAGCGGTGGAGGCGTCGGTGGTGGAATGTACCGGCCCAGCGCCGGAAACTCCAAGCAGTGGCTCAATGAGGATCTCGATCGCCTCGAGGCGACCACCACCACTGCCCAAACCCGCGACCTCGGCGACCTCTTCGAATACAAACTCCAGGACCGCGTCACCATCCGCAAGAACCAGTCAGCCCTGGTCCCCATCCTGCAGGCCCGCATCGATGCGGAAAAAGTCTCTGTCTGGAATCCTTCGCAAAGTGCGGTCCTGCGCGCTCTCTGGCTCGACAACACCAGTGAACTCACTCTCGACGGCGGCAGCTTCAACGTGCTCGAAGGCGATGCCTTCGCCGGCGAGGGCCTGATGGACCCGATCAAGCCCGGCGAGAAGCGTTTGCTCTCCTACGCGGCAGACCTCGGCGTCCTGGTCGATGCCAAACAAAAATCGGAAAGCCAGCGCGTCACCAAAGTATTCATCGCCCACGGCATGATGACGCAGTCGACCCAGGAGCGTGAGGAAAATACTTACACCGTCCGCAACCGCGACATCGCGCAACGAACCATCGTAATCGAGCATCCCGCGCGGCCGGGCTGGAAGCTCACCGACGACGAGAAGCCGGCGGAAAGCTCCGCTTCCTTCCACCGCTTCCGCTTAACCGTCGACCCGAAGAAAACCGAAACCCTGCTGGTGAAAGAATACCGTCCAGTCACGAACAGTTATCAGATATCGAATATCACCGACGATCAGATCAAATTCTTCCTGGCTGCGAAGATGATCAATCCAGAGATCGATCAGGCCCTGCGGAAAGTGATTGCGCAGAAGAACAGCATCGCCGCCCTCGATGCCGAGGTGGGATCGCGCAAGTCAAAGATTTCCGGAATCTCCGAAGATCAGCAGCGCGTCCGGGAAAACATGAAAGCCCTGAAAGGCAGCGTGGAAGAAAAAGCGCTGCTGGCGCGCTATGTCCGTGAGCTGAACGAACAGGAAGACCGCGTGCAATCGCTGCACCACGAGGTGGCCGACTTGCAGCAGAAGCGCGACGCCGCCCAACAAACGCTCAACGACATGATCGAAGGCCTGCAGATGGAAGCGACGCTATAGAGCATCACGTGGACATGCTCATGTAGAGACAGCCACCTCGGCTGTCCAGCTTGGGCGAAGCCCGGCTGCCAGCAAGGCGCAGCTTTACGCAGGAACTGCAGACTGCATCGCAGCAACGGCCGCGTCTAGATGCGCCAGCGTCTCTGCAATCGTGAGCGAATACATCTCCCGGCCCAGGCCTTCACCAGCCTCGAGCGCAGCTTTCAGGTAATGTCCGGCAATCTCGACGGCAAGAGAATCCGTGATCGCCTTGCCCGTGCGGTTCTTGTACTCCACCCACGCCGGATGTGGCAGCGCCACCCACACGGTTCTTCCGTCGACCAGAAACTTGACGTCGACAGCGTCAGCATGCCGCGTAGCAATAGCAACGATCAGCGCCTGATAAACACAGTGAACCGGCTTCTTGGTCCAGCGGTCGGTGGCAGTGTAATCCTCAAACATGACTACGAAAACTATAGCGGAGGAGCAAGCCGTGGGCAAATCATGTGGGGACAGCCGCCCTCGGCTGTCCATCGAGCGAAGCTCGATGGTTTATCTGTGCGCGACCTCCGGCCTCACCCTCCGGCAATCGCTCCGATGATCAGAAGCGGTTCCGACCCCGACGCAACCGAGCCGGGCAGCAGCGCGTCCGGCGGCTCATGCGACAGATCTTCTTCAGCCGCGAAAAACCGCAAGAACGGCCGCCGCTCCTGCGTGACCTGATCCCGAATCGTCCCGCGCAGCATGGGATAGCGCGCCTCCAGCGCATCGAGCACCGAACGCTGCGTAGCCTGCCCCTCGACTTCAAGCTGCACTTCGCCGCCAACATGCGCCAGCGTTCGCAGATGCTGCGGAAGTATGACTCGGATCACGCGAGCGTCTGCACCTCAACCGATAGCACTGCCGGCAAATCCCGCACAATCGGCGCCCAGCTGTCTCCAGCATCCGCCGACGCATAAACCTGGCCGCCGCTGGTACCGAAATAAATTCCGCATTTGTCCAGTGAATCCGCAGCCATGGCATCGCGCAACACGTTGACGTAACAGTTGCGTTGCGGCAGGCCGTTGGTCAAAGCCTCCCACTCATTGCCACCAGTCCGGCTCCGAAACACGCGCAGCTTGCCATCGGGAACAAAGTGCTCCGCGTCGCTCTTGATCGGGACCACATAAATAGTCTCCGGCTCGTGCGCGTGCACGTCGATCACGAATCCAAAATCAGTCGGCAGGTTCCCGCTGATTTTCTGCCAGGAATCGCCAGCATCATCGCTGCGCATCACGTCCCAGTGCTTCTGCATAAAGAGCACACCTGGACGCTTCGGATTCATGGCGACATGGTGAACGCAGTGCCCGACCTCGGCCGTCGGGTTCGGAATGTATTTGGAATACAGCCCACGATTGATCGGCTTCCAGCTCCCGCCGCCATCGTCAGTGCGAAACGCGCCCGCCGCCGAGATTGCAATCCACATCCGCTTCGGATTGCTGGGATCAAGAATTATGGTGTGCAGGCACATCCCGCCCGCGCCCGGCTGCCACGCGGGTCCGGTGCCGTGTCCGCGCAGCCCGGAAAGTTCCTGCCAGTTCTCGCCGCCGTCGGTCGAGCGAAAAATGGCCGCGTCTTCCACCCCTGCATACACGGTGTCAGGATCGGTAAGCGAGGGTTCCATATGCCATACCCGCTTGAATTCCCAGGGATGCTGCGTGCCGTCATACCACTGATGTGTGGTGAGCGGCTTGCCAGTTTTATCAGACGCGTCATAGACGAACTTGTTGCTGGCGGCCTTCGGAGGCCCCGGTGCAGGCGTCTCCCCGGGCGGCGTGCCCGGCTGGTGCCAGGTTTTGCCGCCATCGTCCGAGCGCTGGATGATCTGTCCAAACCATCCGCTCGACTGCGAGGCATACAGCCGATCAGGATCAGCTGGCGATCCCTTTAAATGATAAATCTCCCAGCCCGCGAAATGCGGACGGCTCACCTCCCACTTGTCCCGCTTGCCGTCGGCGGCCAAAACAAACGCGCCCTTGCGCGTGCCCACTAACACCCGCACCTTACTCATTGCCTCCTCCCAAAAAACTCCGCATCCATGACAAATCCAGTCTAATTCCTTACTGCGGCGTCGAAGAAGCCGCAGGAACGCCACAACGACTTGAGCACGTTAAGATTCGTTCGTCAGTGCTTATGGGAATCGTCAGAGGAACTCGCCTGCGGCGGCCTTTTCACCATCACGACAATCAATCCTTCCGGCCCGAGGTTCGTCAGATAAGGCACCATTGTGGGCGATATCGATTCATATCCCAGGTCTTTCGCGGTTTTATAGGGCGCATAGAACATCAAGTGCGGGGGCACGGTAGCCCACTGCTTGGCGCCGGAATCATAGAAATAATTTTCGGTCGACATCATGTAAAGGAAACCCGTCCCGGGCACTTTGAAGCGGCCATCCTTATATCCGTTCGCGATGTCATCCTTGATCTGTGCTTCTGACCTGCCCTGTGCCCGCAGCTCTTCTCTGCGCATGGCAGCAAGCATAATAGTTCGGCTGCCTTCGGCGTCGAAGCACGCCGGCGCTGCCGAAACTTGCAGTGTTTCCCTGAATGACCGCCAAATGAAACAACTAACGCCGGTAGTGCCTTCACGAACCTTCTCGTAGCCTTTGGCCCCCAAAATATAAATGCTAGCCTTACTCGATACTTCGGTTGGGGCCGCGCTCAAAGCCAGTTCGATCTGCCGCTCGCGCGGCGTGGAAGCGTCTATTGTATGCACTTCCTCTGCAGGTTCCTTGGCCTTGTCTCGAGCCGCCAGACTGCCGGATAGAATGGCAAATGACACCAAGCCCGTAAAAGTCGTTTTCTTCCATCCCGTAACCATGTTCGTTTCCTTTTGGTCTCAAGATATAGCCGTCATTGACGTCGCGAACAGTATTCACATTTAACTTGCGAAGCGCAAGTAAGTATTCGACAATAAATTAAACATGACCCGAAAAAAGGCAGCCCTAAAGCGCAGGTCAGTATGCCCTCTGAACGCTTCTGTGGAAATGCTGGGCGACCGCTGGTCGCTGCTCATCGTTCGCGACATGATGCTCACGGGCGCTCGCACGTACAAAACATTTCTGGAATGTTATGAGGGGATCGCAACTAATATTCTGGCCGACCGCCTGCGCAAGCTCACCGCCTGCGGAATTATCACCACGGAACCCGATCCATCCGACGGCCGGAAGGTAATTTACTTGCTCACCAGGAAGGGAATCGATCTGGGCCCGGTTCTTACGGAGATGGTGCTCTGGGCGGCCGCCCATGAAGACACCGGCAATCAGGCTCTGGTAAGGCAAATGCGCGCGGATAAAGAAAAATTTCTGGCCCGGGTACGCCAACGCTGGGCTGAAGCACTCAAGCCGAGTTCTAAGACTCCGTGAGCCGATACCACGCCAGCCCGGCTTGCACGCCCAGCCAGCGGAATGGCTCATTCGGAACGTAGTCGAAACCGGCATTGAGAAACGGATATTGCTTCCACAGTTCTTCGCGCCCGGCTTCAAGATCGGCGATGATTCTGCCGAACACCGAACTCAGGTTCACTCCATGTCCGCTGTAGCCGAGTCCGTAGAAGATATTTTTATACCTCCCGATGCGGCCCACCGAAGGGGACTCGTCGAGAGACCAGTCAACCACTCCATCCCAACCTGCTTCGAATCTCACGCCCGAAAGCTTGGGGTAAATTCGCATCAACTCGCGCTGCAGCTGTGCGAAATGTGAGGCAGCCTTCCCGGCATCGCCACCTCCATTATTGAACTCGTAATCGGGACTGCCTCCGCCGATGTGAATCCGATTGTCCTGAGTCAAGCCCAGATAGAAGACTTCAGTACGACTGTCGTTAAACGGAACTCGCTTGCGCCATCCGATTTCGGCCAACTCCCGCTCGCTCAGGGGCTCTGTGACGGCCACGTATTCCCGCACAGGCACAATCGCGTTTGAAAGAAATCCCAGCCTCGAAGTGAAGGCGTTGGTCGCCAGCACCAGCGATTTAGCCCGGACGCTATGCCCGTCCGCGGTATGCAAAACATGCTCTCGCCCTTCCACGATGTTTGCCACCGGCGTGTTTTCGTAAATCTCCGCTCCGGCGCTCTCCGCAGCTGCCTTGAACATGCGCACCAGCTTCATCGGATGCACTTGTCCGCCACTCGGGTCGAAGAAACCGCCTTCGTATGCCCCAGTTCCGATCACGCTGACGAGTTGCTGTTTGTCCCAGAACTCAACCGGCATGCCGATCGATCGGGCTTGCTGAACGTAGCCCTTCGCCGCTTTGGCGTCGTCGCCAGTGAGCAGCACTTGCAGAGCGCCGTTGGTTTCCAGTTCGCAGTCGATCCCGGTCTCAACGCTGAGCTTCGCCAACCTCCCGATATTCTCAGCGGTCAAGTCGTAGATGAGCTTGTCAACGGCCGGCGCAGAGCTGAACTGCATATAACGGTCTTCCGTCATGGTCAGCACCATCGCCCCGTTGCGCCCCGAGGCTCCGTTGCCACAGCCCCGGGCTTCCAAAACCACGACGCGCTTCTGTGGAGACACTTGGCGAATGTAGTAGGCGGCGGAAAGTCCGGTTAAGCCGCCGCCGACCACCGCCACATCCGCGGCGGTATCTTCCATCAACGGCGGATTCTGCGGCGGCTGACTTCGCGCCCAATAACTGCGGTTGGATTCAAACACCAGAGGTTCGTGCCAAATCCTGGGAGAGATCTGGTTAAGTCCCGCGACACCGGCCAACCCGCCTCCTCCCGCCAAGACTGCTTTTTTCAGAAAACGGCGGCGATTCAAGCGCTCTCGCATGTGTGGAAGTTAAAAACTCAGCGTAGCCTATCAGATGAAGCCCGCCAGGATGATTCCGGTCGGTGACGGCTGTTCTCAGTTGCTTCGGGTAACATGGATGGGTGCCGACCCGGGTTTCCAAACAGGTTTTCAAGCAGGTTTCCAGGCAGCTTCCCAAGAAAGCCAAACTCAACATCCTTCGCGCAGCAAACCTCGCGAAAATTCCCTGGCTCGTCCACGGATTCTCCACGCGCGTAGGAGGCTCTTCGCGCGCCTATGGCGGCCTTGCGCTCAACCTGGGATTCACTCCACACGATTCCAAAACCGCGGTCGAGCGCAACCGCGCCGCGTTTTCGCGCGAACTCACCGCGGGCAAATGGCCGCTAGTCAGTCTGCGTCAGGTTCATTCCGACACCATTCAGTTCGTCGAGGCCCCTTCTAAATCCCAACTCGTCGGCGATGGCCTCATCACTTCGACCCCAGGTTTGTTGCTCGCAATTCAGACGGCCGATTGCCTCCCCATCATTCTTGTTGACCCCAAACACCGTGTTGTAGGCGTGTTTCACGCCGGCTGGCGGGGAACGCTGAAGCGCATCGTCGAGAAAGGTGTGGGCGAGATGCGCCGCCGCTTCGGCACCCGGCCGGGAGATCTCAAGGCCGCAATTGGCCCCGGCATTCATGGCTGCTGCTATCAAGTTGGCAAGGAGGTTCGCGACCAGTTCGAGTCGCAGTTTGCTTATTCGGCAAAATTATTCCGGGAGGTCGAGGAGCGCGATCCCGTGCGCGAGAAATATCCGATGCTGTTCCTCACGGCTCGTCCCCCCGGCCACAGCGAATTGCCGAAGAAGATTTTTCTCGACCTGGTGGAAGCCAATCGCCAACAACTATTGACCGCGGGTGTGCCGGCGAGAAGTATCGAGGCCTCTCCGTTATGCACCAACTGCCGCACCGACCTGCTGTTTTCATACCGCGCAGAGAAAGGGAAAACCGGACGAATGATGGCAGTGGTGGGAATCCGCGACCAACGCCGTCCCTTAGACAGGTAAAGTCTCAGAGATAGAGATATGTTGCGACAAACAAATGCGCGCGTCCTGCCCCTGCTCTGTCTGCTTATCTGTGCAGCACCAGCTGATAGCCAAGTCTCGTCCAGCCCAGTATCATCCGGACAAGTGTCGCCCAGCCAGATCGATGCCGTATTCGCCAGCCTGAAGTCCGCTACAGCTCCCGGTGCTGCCGTGCTGGTGGTTCATCACGGCCGGGTCGCGTTCCGCCGCGGATACGGAGTCACCGACCTGCGCACCCTGCAAAAGATCGATGAGCGCACCAACTTCCGTCTCGCCTCATTCACCAAGCAATTCACAGCAGCGTGCATCATGCTGCTCGCACATGACGGCAAGCTCAGCTATGACGATCACCTCACCCACTTCTTTCCGGAGTTCCCCGCCTATGGCAACTCGATCACGGTGCGCAATCTGCTGAATCACACCTCTGGCCTCAAAGACTACGAAGACCTGCTATCGCAGCAATATCCCGGTATGCCGGAAGAAAAGATTCCGCAAATACTCGATGCCGGAGTTCTGAAGCTCCTCGAGCAGCAAACCACTGTCAAGTTTCCGGCAGGAACAAAGTGGGAGTACAGCAATTCAGGCTACGCCGTGCTGGCGATGATCGTCGAAAAAGTATCCGGAAAGCCGTTTGCCGAATTCCTTCAGGAGAGAATCTTCACGCCGCTGCAAATGACAAACACGCTGGCCTACGAGCGAGGCAAGAACGAAGTGCCGCACCGCGCCTACGGCCACACTAAGGAAGAAGACGGCTGGCATCAGACCGACCAGAGCCCCACATCCGCCGTCCTCGGCGACGGGGGCATCTACTCTTCGCTCGACGACCTGGCTAAATGGGATCGCGCCCTGCGCCTTCACGCTCTGCTGAGCGAAGCCGAGATGCAGCCAGCCCTCACTCCAGTGCAACCCACAGAGAGGCCGGCGAAATCTCCTGAAGGCTCAACCCTGAGCTACGGTTTTGGCTGGTTTCTCGATCCCTACCAGGGACACCGGCGTATGTCGCACGACGGCGAGACGCTTGGTTTTCGCACCACAATCCAGCGTTTCCCAGACGACCAATTGACGATCATCATCCTCGGCAACCGTGCTGACGCTAATCCTGAGGATCTTGCTCTGAAAGTTGCAGACTTGTATTTCGCGAAGCAGGCCCGCTAAGCAGTAGGAGCTGCCGGAGGCGCTGGAGCCGCAGCGGCATCGGCGATTCCCTCATTCACCAGATCTTTCAATTCCTTGCTGGGCTTGAAGAAAGGAATCTTCTTGGCCGGCACTTCGACCTTTTCCCCGGTCTTGGGATTGCGACCCATGCGCGCCTTGCGCTGCCGCGTGCGGAAGCTGCCAAAGCCGCGGATCTCAATCTTGTCGCCTGCGCGCAACGACCGCACCACGCTGTCAAAGATCGCTTCCACAATTACTTCGCTGTCTTTGCGCGTAAGTTCCGCTAAACGCGAGACTTCATCAATCAAGTCGGCTTTCGTCATAATGTCCCTTCGCTCCCGGCGACGGCGTCGGCCCCATATCGGAACCCTGCATACCTTCTCAAATTTCAGGGGTTGTACGCAAGTCACGGCCCGGGGTCAGGTCTGAGGCCTCAGGCTCCCCTACTTCCACAGGTAGAAAAACCCCACCTGGTCTTCCATCATCTTCTCCCGGCTCGGGATCCACTGTGAAATGTCACCGGTCAGCAAATCCAGCATGGTCTTGCGATCTTTATCCGGCCGCACCAGCGTCGGTTCCGCCGAGATGCCCACCGATTTTGCCGTGTCTTTGACGGCCGCCTCAAAGTCGCCCACATTGTCAATCAGTTTCATCGACAACGCTTCCTTGCCGGTCCAAACTTTACCGTTGGCAATGGCTTTGACATCGTCGACCTTCATCCCGCGCCCGTCCGCGACCGCCTGAATGAACTGCCCAAACATATTATCGATCAGCGACTGCATATAAGCCTGCTCGGCGGGAGTGAGATCGCGCGTAGGGTTCCCCGTGTCTTTGAATTCGCCGGTCTTGATCACCACACTCTTCAGCTTGGCCCACTTCAGCAGGTCGCCATAGTTCACCCACTCCGCAATCACCCCGATCGAACCCACAATGCTCCCCTCGTCGGCATAAATCTTGTTCGACGCCGAAGCAACGTAATACGCGCCGCTGGCGCCTACGGTTTCAATCGAAACTACAACACGTTTCTTTTTTTCCTCGCGAATGCGTTTCACTTCGCGATAAATCTCTTCCGAAGCCGCCACGCCCCCGCCCGGCGAGTTCACATGCAGAATGATCGCCTTGATGGAAGAGTCGTCGGCAAACTTCTTGAGCTGGCCGACCACCGGCTGCGGCGACAGAATCACGCCATCCAGGTCCACCACCCCGATGCGGTCGCCAAAGCCGCTGAATCCGGCATCCGTGGTCCCCGCATGCAGTGTCAGGTAAACCAGCGAAAACACGGCCAGCACAAAGAGGAAGAATGCTCCTCCTCCAATCAGAATCCAGAGCAGGGTGTGGGAACGTCGTTCGGGCATGGGGAAAGTTTAGCACCGAGGAGAGAAGAAGTTTCTAGTTTCCAGTCGCTGGAGGCGATCAGTTCTCGGAAGTGAGTTCGGGAAGGAAGTGAGTTCGGGAAGGGCACGACTTCAGTCGTGCCGCTCAGAGCCGACAAGAACGAGGGCTTTAGCCCCTGAGGTCCTCATCGTCGCCTCACAAACTGGAGTCCGCGCTAACCGGCGGGAACAACCACCCGTAGTCCATTACCCTGCACACTCACCTCAACCGGCGTCCGGCAAACATATTCGCCATCGGCATAAACCTCAAACGGCGCCTCAGTTTCCACGCGCACCCGCGCCGCCTGGAAATACTCCACTTCGCGGATGCCAAGATGCCGGCCAAAGTAGACCGTAGGAAACAGGCACGCCAGCTTGAAGGGATCGACACCGCCAATCACGCAGACGTCAAGTTGCCCGTCATCCATCCGCGCCCGCGGCGCAATCTTCATTCCGCCCCCGTAAGTGGAAGTGTTGGCAAAAGCCGCCAGGATCGTGGGCTGATCGCTGCAAGTCGTCCAGCCCGTGCCTTGATCAGCGGTCGAAATCTTCATAGGAAACGCAGCGAATCGAAAAATAGTCGGAACCAGGGTCAACGCATAACCCCCATGCCCCCGCACCCAGCGCGGCACCGCATTTGCCCGGCGCGCCACTTCGCCGTCAAGCCCCAGACCCGCCACGCTGCAGAAATAGTGTGGCGCCGACCTGCCCTGAGACTTAGTCGAAGGGACCCCGCCCGCGTCAGCGCCGATGGGCAAGATGACTCCCAGATCGATCGTGCGAACGTTGTCTCGCCCAGCACAGAAGCGCCGCCAGGGCGCAAGCGAGTCGCGCACGCGACCCAGCCCCAGCGCGCCGGCAAAATCATTCCCGCTGCCCGCCGGAACAATCAGCACCGGCAGACCAAGGTTCACCAACTGACCAAGGTGACGATGAATAGTGCCATCGCCCCCAAATAGCAGGACGACGTCAGCCGAATCGGCAGCCGCAGGCATCCCGATGCGCCAGTCGATTATTTCGCGAGCGGCTGTGTCTCTCTGAAAGGGAACAAGGTTTTTCGCAGAACACCCCAGCCCGAGAATGGCCGCCGCCCGCATGTGCGCGGTCGAGAGTAGCAGAATCGACTCATGTGGGGACAGCCGCCCTCGGCTGTCCGCTGGGCGAAGCCCAGCTCGCGGCCGTCACCGCTGCAGAGCGGGAGCAAAGGGATTCACAAGCGGCTTCGTCCACAGCTACGGATAGTCTACCCATTCCTCGACCAGCCCAGCTCGAACAGGATTCTCCAGCAGATAAGCGATTTTCGCATCAAGACTCTCTGAGGAGCGGACTACGTGATCAAATGATTCAACCTGCCAAACGCGTCCTTTGCGGCCCAGCGTCTTATTCACTTTGTGCGCCGACGCACCCTTGACGGCATCCATGATCTCCGCGAGCGAGTAAATTTCCATAGCCTGCTCGTCGACGAGCGGCGTGATGATCATCACCACCGCGACCCGCAGATCAAACTTGACTCCGTTATCGTGCAGACAGCATTCCAGCACGATGGAACGCACACGCTCGGGAAGCACCCATGTCGATCAGTGCAGAACGTAACGAAATGCTGCCTGTAATCGCACTGAAGGTGAGGAAGCTGCCGACGATAAAAAAACGCGCGAGGCACAAGGCTGTATGTGGGGACAGCCGCCCCCGGCTGTCCGCGGAGCGAAGCTCCGCTCTGCCTGAAGTCTAGTAGAAGTTGTGGTACGAAGGGTTTGCGGAAGCCGTATAAATTCTGGACGAATTTCAGATTGGGAAAGCTGGAGAGGAAACCCCGGCGAGCTTCACTCGCCCGGACAGCCGAGGGCGGCTGTCCCCACACAGTCCTTCTACTTGCCGCCGGCCAAATCTACTAACCGCACCTTTTTCATCCGTCGGCCGACGCGTAGCACGACACGATGGCCCAAGGGCATTTCCGCAATGAAGTTGCTCTCGCCGATCGTCTCGCCATCGATGGCGACCGCCCCACCCCTTAGCTTTCCGCCAGCCTCGCTGTTTGAGTTAGCAAGTCCCGCGTGCCGAATCAGTTTGTCGAGGCGCACGATATGCCGCTTGCTAGGATTCACTCCTCGACCAATCACAACCAAAGCGCCATGGTGGCCGCCGTCGGGGTCGACCTCGACATCGGCCAAGCGGACATCAACAAGCTCTAGCTCCTCCGGCGCTTCATTCTTCTGAAACTGCCTTTCCCAATCTTCGGCAGCTTTGATAGCCGCCTCCGCCGAATGAAAGTCCCCCACGACCCGCCGCGCCAACTCCTTCTTAGCCTGCATCGGATGCGCTTCCCGCTTCATCTTCTCGATCTCAGCCACCTGCACATCCGTCAGCAACTCGTAATACCTCCACATCATCTCGTCAGAAATGCTCATCACCTTGCCATACATTTCGAGCGGCGGCTCGTGAATCCCAATCGCATTCCCCAGCGACTTCGACATTTTCTGCACGCCGTCGAGCCCCTCCAGAATCGGCGTAGTCAGCACCACCTGCGATTCCTGCCCGTAAGCCCGCTGCAATTCGCGCCCCACCAGCAGATTAAATTTCTGGTCGGTCCCACCAAGCTCCACATCAGCTTCGAGCGCGACCGAGTCGTATCCCTGCACCAGCGGATAAAGCAATTCGTGCAGCGCGATAGGTTTTTCTTCCCGAAAGCGCTTGTGAAAGTCTTCTCGCTCCAGCAGCTGCGAAACCGTGTACTTCGCCATCAACCGAATGAAATCGTCGGCAGTAAACTTGGCGAACCAGCGCCGGTTGAAGTCGATCACAGTCTTCTGCGGATCGAGAATCTTGAAGACCTGCGCCTTGTAAGTCTCCGCGTTCTCCTCAATCTGCTCGCGAGTCAGCGGAGGCCGCGTAGCCGAGCGCCCCGTCGGGTCTCCGATCATTCCCGTGAAGTCGCCAATCAGAAAGATTGCAGTGTGCCCCAGATCCTGAAAGTGCTTAAGCTTGCGCAACACGACAGTGTGCCCAAGGTGCAGGTCAGGAGCAGTCGGGTCCATGCCAAGCTTCACGCGCAAAGGTTTTCCTGTGGCCCGCGACTTCTCCAGCTTGGCGCGCAGATCAACCTCGCGGATGATTTCCGCCGAGCCCTTCTTGAGATACGTCAGTTGTTCGTCGACCGGTGCGAAGTTTGCCATGGGAAAGGACATTATAAGGAACGAAGCGGCAAAGGCCGAATCAGCCCGTTTAGAATGTCAGGAATTCATTAGGAACAGAATGAATACTCGCATACGAAAGGCGACGACAGCAGACGTCCCCCGGCTGCGGGAAGTGATCGAAGCCTCGGTCCGAGGCCTGCAAGCGAAGGACTATTCGCCAGCCCAGATCGAAGGCGCGTTGCAATCGGTCTATGGCGTGGACAGCCAGCTCATCACGGATGGAACCTATCTCGTAGCGGAACTTGCCGATCCACGAAAGCCCGAGATCGTAGCCTGCGGCGGCTGGAGCAAGCGCAAAACCTTGTACGGGGGCGATCAGTATGCGTCCCGCGAAGATTCACTGCTCGATCCTAACCAAGACGCCGGAAAGATTCGCGCCTTCTTCGTGCATCCCGAGTGGACGCGCCGCGGCATCGGCAGCCTGATTCTCGAAGCCTGCGAGCACGCAGCTTCGGAAGCCGGCTTCACCCGCCTTGAAATGGGGGCAACCCTCAGCGGCGTGGCTTTCTACAAAGCAAAAGGATACACGGCACTAGAGAATCTGGAAGCCCCGCTGGGCAACGGCGAAGTTTTGCCGATCGTAAGGATGGCCAAGACGCTGTAGCGGGACCAGCGGAGAAATATATGTGGGGACAGCCGCCTTCGGCTGTCCAGCCGAGCGCAGCGAGGCGCGCTGCGGGGAATCGGCTAACTCTCGAATTTCTTCACCTTCAGCCTTCGGCCAACGATCTCAAAGTTTCCCCCGAGAACAATGTCGATGGCTTCCGTATAAGCAACGTGTTCCTGCTCCAGGATCCGCGCGGCAAGTGAGTGTTCGTCGTCACCGTCGAGCACCGGAACGGTCTTCTGCACAATGATCGCGCCATGATCCAGTTCTTCATCCACAAAATGCACAGTGCACCCGGAAACTTTCACTCCATAAGCGAAGGCCTGCTCCTGCGCTTCCAGTCCAGGGAAAGCAGGCAGCAGCGAGGGATGGATGTTCAGAATCCGCCGCGGAAACTGCTGCACGAACCAGGGCGAGAGCAGCCGCATATATCCGGCAAGGCAAACGAGATCGACATTGTGCTGGTTAAGCACACCGACCACTTCGCGATCATGCCCTTCCCGCGTCCTGCCCTTTGATGGAATCACAACAGCATTCAATCCACGCTGCCGTGCAGCAGCAACCCCAGGAGCATCCGCGCGATTAGAGATAACGACCGCGATGCGAGCGTCCGCGACGCGGTCCGCGTCGATGCTATCGGCGATGGCCACAAAGTTCGAGCCGCGCCCGGAAAGAAGAATGCCGAGGGAATGCATTCAGTTGTATATCACTTTGCGCTCACCCTTGACGATCCTGCCCACGGTGTACGCCTTCTCGCCCACGCGCTCAAGCACAGTCTGAGCCTTCTTGAATTTCGCCAGAGGAACCACCAGCAGCATGCCCAGGCCCATGTTGAAAGTACGCAGCATTTCATCTTGCGGCACATTGCCCAGAGTCCGCAGGTGGTCAAACAGCGGCGGCACCGGCCACGACCCAAGATCAATTGCAGCCGCAGTCCCACGCGGCAGCACCCGCGGCAAATTTTCCGTGATGCCGCCCCCGGTAATGTGGGCCAGAGCCGAAACGCATTGCGCATCCAGCAGCTTCTTCAGTGCCGGCCAGTAACTCTTGTGCGTGCGCATCAGCTCATTGCCCACCTTATTTTTTATTTCGTTGACGTAATCTTCCGCCGAATAGCCTGCCACCTCAAACAGCAGCTTGCGGGCCAGCGAATATCCGTTGGTGTGCAGGCCGTTCGAAGCCATGCCGAGCACAACGTCGCCAATCTGCACTTCCTTCCCCGTAATGATCCGGTCTCGCTCGACCACGCCCACAATAAATCCCGCCAGATCATATTCGCCGTCGGGATAGAAGCCCGGCATCTCAGCCGTCTCCCCGCCAATCAGAGCGCAACCGTTGTGCTTGCAGGCATCGGCAATCCCCTCCACCACTTTTTCCGCGATCGTAGGCTCAAGCTTCCCGGTCGCCAGATAATCCATAAAAAACAGCGGCGCCGCACCTTGCACAGCAATGTCGTTCACGCAGTGGTTCACCAGGTCAGCGCCCACGGTGGAATGCAGCCCCATTTCGAAAGCGATTTTAAGCTTCGTCCCCACGCCATCGACGCTCGACACCAGCACCGGATCGACATACTTCGTCTTGTCCACCGCGAAGAGGCCGCCAAACCCGCCAATTTCACTGAGCACGCCGCGAGTAAAGGTCTTATGCGCCAGATACTTGATGCGCTGTTTAGTCCGGTTGGCGCGATCGATATTCACCCCAGCGTCGGCGTAGGTGATGGGTCCAGTCGCGGGAGTAGAGTTCCTGGCCACGGCTTTTCGCGGTGTCCTTTTCTCGGTGCAGTGTGGGAAAACGCTGGGTTCCTGGCGAAGCAGCAGTTCCTAAGGCCGCTCATTGTAGCACGTTCGCCGGCAGTCGCAGAGTTCGTGGATTCTCGGCGAGAGCGTGCTCATGTGAGGACAGCCGCCCTCGGCTGCCTGCCCTGAGGTACAAAGGGTCCATCGAGCGAAGCTCGATGCTGGTTTAACTAGCGAGCAATAAAGTTCGAAAAGAAATAAGCGAGAAGCCCGAAAAGAGCCAGCCCAGAAATACCGTAGGCGGTCAGCACCCAAGCCCCGCGGCCTTCACGATGCTTGCCACCCGTAGCTGCCTGCGAAATCGATTGCTGAGAAACCGAAGAAGAGATGTTAGAAGCCCGATCTTCCATGTCAGAACCCCCGCGGAAAGATCGTGGCGCAAGCACATTATGCGTCACGCTGCCCGGCTTCGTGGCCAAGGCAAGACCATCTGAGCGGGGATTTTACTACGGTTTTGCACCCCCCGAACAACGAAATGTGATCCCGATCACAGATTTCCCGCACAGTAACCGCATACATCGGTGACCAAAGTGCCATCCAGCAGCCGACAGTAGCTCGCCGATCAGTCCCTAAATCCAGGCTGCCCCACTTCTGCCTTGGGATACAAACGCCGCAGGCTTTACTATTACCCTATGCGCAGTATCTTTCTCTCGCTCGTTCTTGCCTGCACCCTGGCCGTACCCTCAGCCGCCCCAGCCCAATCAGCCAAAACTCCCACGACCCCGGCTGCTTCCCCGAAAGCGACCACGGAATCCCCCAAGCACGACTATTCCCAGGAGGCCTTCGTCGTCGAGCAGTACCACTCCCGCTATCGCTTCGAAAGTGACGGCACCGGCCGCAGGGAAACCATCGCCCGCATCCGTGTGCAGAGCGAGGCCGGAGTCCAGCAGTGGGGCGAGATTCAGGTAGGCTACAACTCCGCCAACGAGCGCGTCGAGATTGTTTACGTCCGCGTGATCAAAGCCGACGGCACCGTGGTCAAGGCCGGCGACGACGCCGTGCAGGATCTCAGCGCCCCCGTCGAGCGCGAAGCTCCCGTCTACACCGACTACCGCCAGAAGCACATCACCGTGCCCGGCCTGCGTCCCGGGGAAGTGCTCGAGTACGACATGGTCACGGTAATTCACACGCCCCTCGCCGCCGGCCAGTTCTGGGCCGACTACGATTTCGACAAAGCCAGCATCATGCTCGACGAAGAACTCGACGTCGATGTCCCCGCCGACCGTCCGCTCAAGTTGAAGAGCAAATCGGGCATGGATCCCAAGGTCACCGAAGAAAACGGCCGCCGCATCTACCACTGGACCAGTTCTCACCTGGTGCGCGAAGACGACTCCAAGGACAAAGATAAAGACAAGAAAAAGAAGAAACCCGACGACGATCGCCCCGATGTCCAGTTGACCACCTTCGTCAGTTGGGAACAGATCGGCCGCTGGTATGCCAGCCTGGAAAAAGACCGCCGCGCCCCCTCGCCCGAAGTTCGCGCCAAAGCTGACGAACTCACCAAAGGCCTCAACACGCAGATGGACAAGGTCGAGGGCCTCTACGATTACGTCGCCAAGAATTTCCGCTACGTCAGCCTGTCGCTGGGCTTAGGCCGCTACCAGCCTCACTCCGCTGCAGATGTCCTCCACGACCAGTACGGCGATTGCAAAGACAAACACACTCTGCTGGCTTCCTTGCTCGAAGCTGAAGGCATGCATGCGTCTTCTGTCCTGATCAATTCCACCCGCAAGCTCGATCCCGATGTGCCTTCGCCATCCCAGTTCGATCACGTCATCACCATGCTCCCGATGGGCCAGGACGAAGTCTGGATGGACACCACCAGCGAGGTCGCTCCCTTCCGCCTTTTGGCTTTCAGCCTGCGCAACAAACTCGCTCTGGTCATCCCCGCCGATGGCTCCACGCCGCATCTTGAGAAAACACCTGCCGACACTCCCATGCCCGACAGCGAGATCTCCGAGATCGATGGAAAAATAAATGAGATCGGCAAACTCGAAGCCCATGTTCACTACACCTTCCGCGGCGATGAAGAACTGCTGCTGCGCTCGGTCTTTCGCCGCGTCCCGGAGGCGCAATGGCAGCGCGTCGTGGAAAACGTCAACGCCGGAATGGGTGGCGATGTCACGAATCTGAAGATCAGCGATCCCGCCGCGACCCGCGAACCCTTTACCCTGTCCTACGATGTAGCCCGGCCGAATTTCCTCGACTGGTCCAAGAAGAAATCTGACCTGATCCTGCCCCTCTGCCAGTTCAATCTGCCCGACCTCGGCAACAGCAGCGACAGCGACAATAACGACGCCGGCGACGCCGACGCTGAGTCGCTCAAGCTCGGCCCCAAGGCGGAGTACGTCTACAAAATCAAACTCCAACTCCCTGCCACCTACACCGCGCACGCGCCTCTCGCTCTTTCCGTGAAGCGCGACTACGCCGAGTACCAGGCCACCTACCACATCGATGGCACCACCTTCACTGCCGCAAGAACTCTCACCGTGCGTCAGGACGAACTACCCACCCCGCGCGCTCCCGATTACCAGGCTTTCCGCCGCACTGTCAACTCCGACCTGGGACAGTTTCTTTCTGTCGAGAACTCGGTCACCGGGACGCTCACGCCCCCGCCCGACATGAAAGCGGATGACCTGGTCGAAAGCGGCCGCGCCGCCTATACCAGCAACAATTTTCCACTGGCCATCCAACTTCTCAAGCGCGCCACGGAACTCGACCCCAAGAACAAATACGCCTGGTACGCCCTGGCCGTGGCCTATATGGGAATGCGCCAGAATGACGACGCCATCGCCGCCCTGAACAAACAGATCGAACTCAATCCCTATGATGAGTTCGCCTACAACGCTTTGGGACGCGTCTACTGGCAGGAGCGCAAGTACGACAACGCCGTTACCGCCTTCAACAAGCAGATTGAAATCAATCCCCTCGACAAGTTCGCCCACGCCGGCCTGGGCAGCATGTATTCCGAGTGGCACAAGTACGCCCAAGCCGCCCCTGAGTTGGAGAAAGCCGTATCTCTCACGCCCGATAATCCCGAACTCCAAGTCAGCCTCGGCGATGCCTACCTGAATCTCGGCCAGGACGATAAAGCCCTCGCCACTTTCGACCACGCCGTCGAACTCTCAGCCACGCCATTGGTCTGGAACAACATCGCCTACCAGCTTTCGCTGAAAAACTCTCACCTCGACCGCGCCCAGCAATACGCCGAGTCGGCAGTGTCGGCCACCACCGCGGCGCTGCGCAATGTTTCGCTAGACCGGCTCACGGCGCAAGACCTGCCCCTGGTCCCATCGCTGATCGCTTACTGGGACACACTCGGGTGGGTCTATTTCGGAGAAGGCAATCTCGATAAAGCCGAAAAATACATCGGCGCAGCCTGGCAACTCGGTCAGCACGGCGAGGTCGGCGATCATCTTGGACAAATTTACGAAAGGCAGGGGAAGAAGGATCTAGCCCTGCGCACCTACGCGCTCTCCCTGAACGGACTGCGACCCATCCCCGAAACCCGCGACCGCCTGACGGCCGTAGCCGGCAGCAGCGCCAAGGCAGACGCCACGGTCGCGAAGTATAAGAATGAACTGCAGCAATCGCGCACCATCGATCTGGGCAAAGTCGCAAAAGAAACCGGCAGCGCCGAATTCTTCGTGCTCCTGAGTCGCGGCAAAGGTGCCGACGCCACCGTCGAAGCCGTAAAGTTCGCCAGCGGAGACGAAAAACTAAAAGTCTTCACCGACGCCCTCCGCACCGCCGAATACCGGCTCTCATTCCCCGACGACACCCCCGTAAAAATCCTCCGCCGCGGAATCCTCTCCTGCTCCACGGCGACCGGAAACTGCATGTTCGTCCTCATCCTTCCGGATGACGTGCGCACGGTGGACTAGACCCAAATCAAGTTGTCATCCTGAGCGGAGCATCTGCTTTCGCAAAGCGAAAGCAGATGCGGAGTCGAACGACCCCTTACCAGCGTAGGCAGCCGACGGCCTCGCGAGGCGTTTGCATAGTTGCTGCGCGCGCGAAAGTGTTTATGTGGGGACAGCCGCCCTCGGCTGTCCGTCGAGCGAAGCTCGACGCCTTTCTCACCACGTCGGCAGGCCCCTAGATCTTTTCCACAACCACCCTGTGACATCCAACCTTGTCCCGCAATTAAAATCGCGCGATCATAGTCGAGGCGGTGACAGTTGAGAGCACCCAGAGTGCCCGACCCTAAGCCCTTTGCTCTCAAGATTTTGATATCTAAGTTCTTTGAAAACTAGATTTTGCGCGATACGGTTTTGCAAAACCCGCGCTGGGCAAGACTTTCAGAGATATCGAACGAAAAAAATTGATCTGCAGATCTGCCCGGGAAGCCGATCCATCGACATCTCGCAAACCGGGTGAAAGATTTATTTCACTCAGAAATCCACAGCCGGACGCCGCTCGTGCCACGCGGTCGCCGACTCATAGGCATGAGCCAGCCGCAACACCAAATCCTCCCGCCAGTGCGGCCCAGCAATCTGCAAACCAATGGGCAGCCCGCCCTTCGTAAAACCGCAGGGCACGGATACCGTCGGCAGTCCCCAAACATTGAACGGCCGAGTGTTGCGCAGCAACCTAAGTTCCGCCGGACGCAACGCCCCGGGGTCTCCTTTCAAATCGCTAATCGCCGGCGCCGGAATCGGCGTCGCAGGCGTAACCAGCAAATCCACGTCCGCAAAAAAGTCCCGAGCCCGGCGCCGCTCCCGATCCAGTTCGCGCCGCCGCCGAATATACTCCCCCGCCGAAATATTCTCACCGGACCGAATGCGCCGCAATGTTTCCGCCTGATACAACTCAGGCGTCCGCGCAACATGATCGGCATGATAAGCAAAAGACTCGGCAGCTTGCACCGTTCGGTCCGCAGTCACCTCAATCCGCAATTCGCGAACCTCCGCCACCAGCGCCCGGATCACGACAAGTGCCTCCTCCACCGCCGCCCGAACTTCACCGTCAAGATCGTCAAAAAAATAAGCCCGTGGAACTCCAACACGCAACGCTTTCGTGGCTTCGCCCAGGCCAGAAACGTAATCGGACGCAGGAACATCGGCGCTGCCAACATCCAGCGGATCGTATCCCGCGATAACTTGCAGCACAACAGCCGCATCCCCAACAGTCGCGGCCAGCGGCCCAACATGATCGAGCGACCACGAAAGCGGAATCACCCCGCGCGCCGAAACGCGCCCATAAGTCGGCTTAATCCCCACGCAGCCGCAAAGCGCAGCCGGTTCGCGGATCGACCCAGCCGTATCAGTTCCAATCGCCGCATAACAAAGCCCCGGGGCCACGGCCGCCGCCGATCCTCCAGACGATCCACCGGCAACGTGCTCCGCGTTCCAGGGATTGTGAACGTCGCCGAAAAAGCTGACCAGCGAACTGCCGCCATAAGCGAACTCATGCAGATTGTTCTTGCCGAGAATCACAGCACCGGCCTGCCGCAACCGCCGCACCACCTCAGCATCTTCAGCGGGCACACGATTTTGGTAAACGCCGCTGGCAGCGGTTGTCCGCGTGCCGGCCGTATCGATCAGATCCTTCAGTGCGACGGGAATCCCGTGCAGCGGCCCGCGCCACTCCCCGCGCGCGATTTCGATTTCCGCCGCCCGCGCCTCCGCCAGCGCCGACTCAGCCGTCACCGTGATGAAGGCATTCAGCGCCGGGTTAGGTTTCTCGATCCGATCTAGGCAAACGCGAGTCAGCTCGACGGGAGAGACTTCCTTCCGCCGGAGCCGCGGAGCCATTTCAACGATAGTTTCCAAAGCAGGCATGTGCGCACAACGCTGATTGTAGTCGACTGCGAGTCCTTACCCTGTGTACCCCTGTGTTTAAGATTCGTGTCGCAAGCGAAAAAGCAACCAACCACCGAGGCCTATAATCAAAATCGCTGGCAGCATACGGGAGGCAAAAAATGGCGGAGATGACGCTCGCCCCAGTCGCAACCCACGGTTTTTTTGTCGACGGCCGCTGGATGGAAGACGGCGACATCATCGAGGTCCGCGCCCCCTTCGATGGCAGCATAGTGGGGCGAGTAGTCCAAGCGCGGCGCGAGCATGCCGAAGCAGCGATCGTGGCTGCCGTGAAGGCGTTCGGCACCACCCGCCGCCTGCCTGCCTTCGAGCGCCAGCGCGTGCTGCGCCGCGTGGCGCAGTCAATCGCGGAGCGCCGCGACGAGTTCTCCCGCACTTTGTCGCAGGAAGCCGGCAAGCCCATCAAACTGGCGCGCATCGAAGTCGATCGCGCCGTCTTCATCTTCAACGTCGCCACGGAAGAGGCCACGCGCATCTACGGCGAGTACCTTCCTCTCGACTGGCAGGAATTTACTGCCGGACGCTGGGGCATTGTAAAACGTTTTCCGCTCGGCCCCATCGCCGGGATTACGCCTTTTAATTTTCCACTGACTCTCGTCGCTCACAAAGTCGCGCCGGCCATCGCGGCGGGATGCTCGATGGTGTTGAAGCCTGCGCCGCAAACGCCGCTGTGCTCGCTGCTTCTGGCGGAGTGCGTGCAACAGGCGGGCTGGCCCGATGGCGGCCTCAATGTACTGCCGCTTTCGAACGACGACGCCAGCCTTCTGGTCACCGACGAGCGCATCAAGCTGATCAGCTTTACCGGCAGCGTGCCCGTGGGTTGGGACATCAAACGCCGAGCCGGCAAGAAGAAAGTCGCGCTTGAACTGGGCGGCAACGCGGGCGCAATCGTACACAGCGACGCCGACCTCGAATATGCCGCCGAGCGCTGCATCGCTGGCGGCTTCGGTTACGCCGGTCAGACTTGCATTTCCGTGCAGCGCATTCTGGTTGAGCAGTCGACCTATGGCAAGTTCACCGATCTTCTTGTCGAAGGCGTCAAGAAGTTGAAGACCGGCGATCCCATGGATGAATCGACCGACATCGGTCCGCTGATTCGTGAGAGCGATGCCATCCGCGTCGTCAATTGGGTGGAGGAAGCGGTTCGGTCCGGGGCGCGTCTGCTGTCCGGCGGTGCCCGCCACGGTTCCATTGTTCTCCCAACAGTGCTCACCGGCACCAGGCCCGACATGAAAGTAAACTGCCAGGAAATCTTCGGTCCCGTCGTGACGGTCGAGCCCTACCAGAATTTTGATGAAGCGCTACGCCGCATCAATAATTCCAACTACGGCTTGCAGGCTGGCTTGTTCACCCGTGACGTCAAGCTGCTTTTCCAGGCGTACGACGAATTGGAAGTCGGCGCTCTGATTGCAGGCGATATTCCTTCGTTCCGTATCGACCAGATGCCCTACGGCGGCGTAAAGGATTCCGGCCTTGGCCGCGAAGGCCTGCGCTATGCGATTGAAGAAATGACCGAGCCGAAACTGCTGGTGATGAATCTGCGGTAGATCCGTTAAATATCCGGCCGGGAAAAAGACCACACGATTTTTCAGCAGCCGTCTGTCCCACGAAATATTTTTCCGTTCCCACGGGAAAGTGCGCGACAATGGCGCACGAAATATTTATAATCTGCAGTTCTCATAGCTGGCGCGAAAGGAATGAGTGGGTGTTTTCTTTTGCGTCGTAACATTGCTCCCGTCAAACGGGAATCTTTGGGTCTCATTTTCACTTTCTGAAGCTCGTAAGCAAGCATGCCGCAGATTTTTCATCGCAGCACAAATACTCTGTCCCGGGCCACGATTTTTGGCGCGGTCTTCGTGCTTGCTGCGCTCAGTTGGGCTGCATTGGAGGTCCAGCGTTCGCCTTACGTCACCTATGCCGGAGTGCGCAAGCCGCAACCGGTGCCCTTCAGCCACCAGCATCACGTCGCCGGTCTTGGTATTGATTGCCGCTACTGCCATACTTCGGTTGAGACTTCGAGTTTCGCTGGCATTCCTCCGACTAAAACTTGCATGAATTGCCACTCGCAGATCTGGACTAACGCCCAGTTGCTGGAACCGGTCCGCGCCAGCTACAAGACCGGCGAGTCGCTGCAATGGACGCGGGTGAACCAACTTCCCGACTTCGTCTTTTTCAATCACAGCATTCATGTCAATAAAGGAGTCGGGTGCAACACCTGCCACGGTCCAGTCGACCAGATGCCCCTCATGTACCAGCAGGAGTCGTTGCAGATGGAGTGGTGTTTGAGTTGCCATCGCGCGCCGGAAAAGAATTTGCGCCCGCGCGACCAGGTGTTCAATATGCGCTACCAGCAGCCCACCAGCGCGAATCCCGTGGTGGTTGACGGGCAGAGTTATACGGATCAAAGCGATTTAGGCGCGGCGCTGGTGAAGAAGTACAGCGTCCGCAACGTGAAAGACATTACCAGTTGCAATACGTGCCATCGGTGAGAATTATGGGTACTTGTCATCCTGAGCGGAGAGTCGAAAGAACCCGGCAACAGTGGCAGTGCTGCTGCTGCGTGGAGTTCTTCCGCGAGCCGGATCACCATCGTGAGAATGCCTTGCGACATCTGTGGCGCTGCCGGAGTTGCGGGGGTCCCTTCGGCAAGCTCAGGGCGGGCTCTTCGACTGCGCGAGAGTTCGCTTTGCGAACTCTCGCTCCGCTCAGGATGACAGTTTATTTTGTGATTTGTGATCAGTCATGAAGATTGAAGAACGAGACGAACGCGCCAAGCGGGAGGATGTTTGCCCCAGCAAGAAGCTGGATTTGAACTCCGTCCGCGAACGGATTGACGCGGCCATTGCGCGCGACGCGGCGGAAAAGACCGGCCCGGAATACTGGCGCAGCCTGGAAGAGCTTGCCGGCAGCCCTGCGTTTCAGGAAGCGCTGCACCGTGAATTCCCCAAGGGCGCTTCCGAGTGGGTTGATTCCGTTTCCCGTCGCGGCTTTTTGAAAGTGATGGGCGCGTCCATGGCGCTGGCCGGCATGACCGGCTGCGTGCGCCTGCCGCTCGAACCCATCGTTCCCTACGTCCGTCAGCCCGAGGACGTGATTCCCGGCAGGCCGCAGTTCTATGCCACGGCGATGACGCTTGGCGGATACGCCAGCCCGCTGCTGGTCGAGAGCCACCTCGGCCGCCCGACGAAAATTGAAGGCAATGATAAGCATCCGGCGTCGCTTGGCGGTACCGACATTTTTGCGCAGGCCCACATTCTCGGCCTGTACGATCCTGACCGCTCGCAGAGCGTGGTGTCGATGGGAGACCAGCAATCCTGGCAGGCGCTTCTGAATGCTCTTCACGGACCGCTCAGCGCGCAGAAAGCGCTGCATGGTGCGGGCATTCGCATTCTTACGCCGACCATCTCTTCGCCCACGCTCGCCGATCAATTGCGCAGCTTTTTGACGATTTATCCGCAGGCCAAATGGCATGTGTACGAGCCGGTCAATCGCGACAACGTGCTCGAAGGCGCGAAGCTGGCCTTCGGGCAGCCGGTCGAGACGCGCTACGATTTTGAGAAGGCCGACGTAATCGTTTCGCTCGATGCCGACTTCCTGTACGCGGGTTTTCCGGGAAATGTCCGCTACATTCGCGACTTCGCCAAGCGCCGCAATCCTGATGGCAACATGAACCGGCTGTACATGATCGAGAGCACGCCAACGACGACGGGAGCAAAGGCGGATCATCGGTTGCCGGCTTCGGCAATGCAATTTGAATGGTCCGCTGAGGACCTTCTCTATAGGGTCGCCACGAAGCCCGGCTCGATGAGTGACGCCGTGAAAGATTTTGACCTCATCGTGCGTGACCTTACTGACCACCGGGGAGCAAGTGTGGTCATTGCGGGCGATCACCAGGCTTCCGGTGTGCACGTTCTTGCCCACGCCATCAACGCCAAGTTGGGTAATGTCGGCAAAACAGTTTTTTATACGGATCCGGTGGACGCCAACCCGGTCAACCAGACCGAATCGATTAAAGATCTCGTCGGCGAGATGCGCGGCGGCAAGGTTGATTTGCTGATCATCCTCGGCGGTAACCCCACTTACGATGCGCCCGGCGATCTCGACTTCGGCGATCTGCTCAAGAGCAACACGGTCCCTTTGCGAGTGCACTACGGCCTCTATCAGAACGAAACCGCCGAACTCTGCCATTGGCACGTCAACGCAACGCACGAACTTGAGAGTTGGGGCGATGCCCGCGCCTATGATGGAACCGCAAGCATCGTTCAGCCTCTGATCGCCCCGCTCTATAACGGCAAGAGCGCTCTCGAATTCGTCGCTCTGCTTAATGGTCAGGCCGACGCCAGCGGATACGACCTCGTCCGCTCCTACTGGCAGAAACAGCACTCTGGTTCCGACTTCGAGCAGTTCTGGCGCAAATCACTCCATGACGGCTGGATCGAGAGCACCACATTCGTGCCAAGGTCAATGGAGCCCAAAGTTGGCAAATTCGGGGGAGGCGTTCGTGATGGCGACTCGAACGCCATCGAGCTCAACATCCGCCGCGACCCGACCATCTACGACGGACAATTCTCCAACAACGGCTGGCTGCAGGAATTGCCCAAGCCGATGAACAAGCTCACATGGGACAACGCTATCCTCATCGGGCCCAAGATGGGCGAGCGGTTGCAGATCAAGACTTGCGACGTAGTTGAGCTTGAGCTGAACGGGAAGAAAGTTACCGGCCCAGTTTGGATTCAGCCCGGGGTTCCGGACAATTCGGTCACGGTGACTCTGGGCTACGGACGCACTCGCGCCGGCCGCGTCGGCACCGGGCAGGGCTTCAATGCTTATACGCTGCGCACGTCGGCCGCGCCATGGTTCGCAACTGGCTTGCAGATTCGCAAGACGGGCGACAGATACGTGCTGGCATCGACTCAGGGCTATCAGTCAATGGATACGCCGAATGGCGACCATCGTCCGCTGGTTCGCGAAACCGCGCTCGAGGAATATCGCAAAGATCCGAATTTCGCGAAAGAACAAGGCGAGGAGCCGGCGCCTGGGCTCACGCTGTACAAGCCTTATCCGTACAAAGAAGAAGACTACGCCTGGGGGATGGCGATTGATCTGAACTCGTGCGTGGGCTGCAACAACTGCATGATTGCCTGCCAATCGGAGAACAACATTGCGGTCGTGGGCAAAGAGCAGTGTGCCATCGGACGGCACATGCACTGGATTCGCATCGACACTTACCACCAGTATCCAGATGAAGCGGCGCGCGACCGCGATAATCCAAAAGCGTTCTTCCAGCCCGTGCCGTGCCAGCAGTGCGAGAACGCGCCCTGCGAAGTGGTTTGCCCGGTGGGCGCGACCAATCATTCGAGCGAAGGCCTGAACGATATGGTCTACAACCGCTGCGTGGGCACGAGGTATTGCTCGAACAACTGTCCTTATAAGGTGCGGCGGTTCAACTTCCTGCTGTTTCAGGATTGGACGACGCCGCAGTACAAGATGATGCGCAATCCCGACGTCAGCGTGCGCAGCCGCGGCGTGATGGAGAAGTGTACCTACTGCGTGCAGCGCATCAACGAACACAAGATCGATGCAGAGACGGCATCGGTGCGCGAAGGCACACAGATCAAAGTCGGAGATGAATTGCAAACCGCGTGCCAGCAGTCGTGCCCGGCGGGCGCGATTATCTTCGGCAATATCAATGATCCGAACAGCAAGGTCTCAAAGTTGAAGGCACACGCGCGGAATTACAGCCTGCTGGGCGAGTTGAACACGCGCCCGCGGACTACTTATTTGGCGGAAGTTAGCAACCCGAATCCGGAGTTGAAGCAGGGATAGAGCCGTGGAGACTGAGATCCTTCGCTACGCCTGAACAACGGCTTCGCTCAGGATGACAAGACCTCCCGGATCACATCGATAGAGACCCCAGCATGAACGAGCCATACAAAGCGACGGTGGAGACACAAGCTCCGGTGATGGAGCCGGGCTACACCTTTGGCACGGTCACGGAAAAGATCAGCGCGATTGTGCTGACTCGTCCGGCGTCGAACGGATGGTTCGTGGGATTCGGCATCGCGTTTCTGCTGACGATGATGATGCTGTATGCCATCGGATATCTGTTTCTGAGAGGCATTGGCATCTGGGGCGATACCATTCCGATCGGCTGGGGCTTTGCCATCGTCAACTTTGTGTGGTGGATCGGGATTGGCCACGCTGGCACGCTGATCTCGGCGATTCTCTTGCTGCTGCGGCAGTCGTGGCGCAATTCGATTAACCGTTTTGCCGAAGCCATGACGCTATTTGCCGTGGCCTGCGCGGGAATTTTTCCGGCTATCCACGTTGGCCGGCCGTGGCTGGCTTACTGGCTGTTTCCTTATCCCAGCACGATGGGCGTGTGGCCGCAATTCCGCAGTCCGCTCATGTGGGACGTTTTCGCTGTGTCTACCTACGCCACGATTTCAGCTCTGTTCTGGTTCATCGGACTGATTCCCGACATGGCCACGCTGCGCGATCGCGCGACGCATCCCGCGGCCCGAATTATCTATGGAATGCTTTCGATGGGCTGGCGCGGATCGGCGCGGCACTGGCATCGTTACGAGACTGCGTATCTGCTGCTGGCGGGATTAGCGACGCCGCTCGTGCTCTCGGTGCATACCGTCGTCAGCTTTGACTTTGCGATCGGCATTGTTCCCGGATGGCATACGACCATCTTCCCGCCCTACTTCGTTGCCGGCGCCATCTATTCGGGTTTCGCGATGGTGCTGATGCTGGCGATTCCCATCCGCAAAATCTATGGTCTCGAAGATTTCATCACCGAGCGCCATCTGCAGAACTCGGCGAAGGTCATGCTGGCGACTGGGCTGATCGTGGCTTACGGCTACGGCATTGAGGCCTTCATGGGCTGGTACAGCGGCGACCGCTACGACGCCTTCACGCTGTGGAACCGCCTGCATGGGCCTTACGCAGTGCCTTACTGGGCTCTGCTCACCTGCAACATTTTCATCCCGCAATTGCTCTGGATCAAGAAACTGCGAACCAGCCCGGTAGCGCTGTTTCTGCTTTCGGGCGTGATTCTGGTGGGCATGTGGCTGGAGCGCTTCATCATCATCGTCGTCAGTCTGTCCCGCGACTTCCTGACCTCGTCGTGGGGCATGTACTATCCGACGCGCTGGGACTGGATGACGTACATCGGTACCCTGGGCATGTTCCTGGCCGCGATGTTCCTGTTCCTGCGCCTGTTGCCGGCAATCTCGATCTTTGAGATGCGCACTCTTCTGCCGGAAGCGGAGGTGAAGGAATGAAGCGCGATCCGGTTTACGGCATTATGGCGGAGTTTGATTCGGCTCAGGCGCTGGTGGACGCCGCCAGGCGTACGCACCAAGCGGGCTACCAGAAAATCGACGCCTACAGCCCGTTCCCCATCGAAGGGCTGGCCGAGGAAATTGGTTTTTACCGCGACGAAGTTCCGCTGGTCGTGCTGATCGGCGGCATCGTCGGCGGCCTTACCGGTTACCTTATGCAGTGGTGGATGTCTGCGGTTGACTATCCGCTGAATATCGGAGGCAAGCCTCCTCATTCCTGGCCGGCATTCATTGTGATCACGTTTGAGATGACGATTCTTTTTGCCGGCATCTCCGCCGTGTTCGGCATGCTTGCGCTGAATGGCCTGCCCATGCCTTATCATCCCGTGTTTAACGTGCCGCGATTCTCGTCGGCTTCAAAGGACCGGTTCTTCCTGATCGTGTTCTCTTCCGATCCGAAATACGATCCGGCCGGTACTCGCGGCTTCCTGCAAGGCTTGCAGCCACGCTCCATTTCGGAGGTGCCCAGCTAAAATGGCATGTCTCCGCCAAATTTTCGTTGCTGGATTGTTGACCGCGATCGCTTTGCTTTCGGGCTGCCGTCTCGATATGCACGTGCAGCCGCGAGAGAATCCGCTTTCACGCAGCGACTTTTTTGCCGACCAGCGCTCCGAGCGACCGCCGGTCGAAGGCACCGTCGCGCGCGGGGAACTGCACGAAGATAGTTATTTTTATACTGGCAAGCTCGGCAACAATCCCGGCGACTACATGCCGTTTCCCGTGACAAGGGAAGTTCTTGAACGCGGGCGCGAGCGGTACAACATTTATTGCTCACCCTGTCACTCGGAAATCGGGGATGGTAACGGCTTCATTCCCTCGCGCGGCTTCGTTCGCAAGCCGCCGTCGTATCACATCCCGCGGCTGCAGAAAGCTCCGCTGGGCTACTTCTACGACGTGATCACGAACGGCTTCGGCATCATGCCCGATTACGCGTCGCAGATTCCGCCGCGGGACCGCTGGAACATCGTGGCCTACATTCGCGCTTTGCAGTTGAGTCAGGACGCCACGCTGGCGGATGTGCCCAAGGGACAGACCGTGCCCTCAGAACCGCCGAAGTTCCGCGGCCAGCCAAGCTCGGGCGCGACGCTGCCGGTGATTGAAACTGAAACTGCTTCGCAAGGCGAGGAGAAGAAATGAGCGCCGCGACTCCCCAGCTCGATCTTACGGCGCCCGCGGTCGTGAAGAAAATATCGCAGCGCTCGCTCGTGATCGGCGTTGTCTTCGCTGTGATCGCTTTAGTGTTGGCACTCAAGCAGCCAGATGAGTTCTACCGGGCCTACCTGCTCGGCTTCATGTGCTGGCTGGGGGTCGCTCTCGGCTCCATGGCGATCCTCATGATCCGCCACCTCACCGGCGGCGGCTGGGGCACGGTGATTCGCCGCATCCTGGGCGCGGCCATGCGCACGCTGCCGCTGCTCTTCGTGCTTTTTATTCCCATCTTCTTTGGAATACACCGGCTCTACATCTGGGCGCAGCCTCTCAGCAACATTGGAAACAAGCATCTCCGCGAACACCTGGAACAGATCACGCAGACTTACCTGACGGTGAACGGCTTCATCGTCCGCGCCGTGTTCTATTTCGCTGTCTGGAATGTTTTGTCGTTCCTGCTCTCGATGTGGTCGAAGCAAACCGACAAGCCCGGCGCGCCCGACAATAGCGGGCGTTTCAAGGCAGTCAGCGGCCCCGGACTCATCCTCTACGGTTTCACCATCTCGTTCGCGGCCATCGACTGGATCATGTCGCTCGACCCCAGTTGGATCTCGACTATTTTTGGCCTGCTCATCCTCATCGGCGAAGTACTCTCCGCCATGTGTTTTGCCGTGGTGGTCGAGCGCATCCTTTTCGACTACAAGCCCATGTCCGAGATGTTGAAGCCCGACTTCGTCCACGACCACGGCAAGTGGATGCTGGCCTTCCTCATGGTTTGGGCCTACTTCTCCTTCTCGCAGTGGCTGATTATCTGGGCCGGCAATCTGCCTTCTGAAATCACTTTTTACCTCCGGCGCATCAATGGCGGCTGGGGATGGATTGCGCTGTTCCTCGCGGTCTTCGGTTTCGCGGTGCCGTTCGCGATGCTGCTCTCACGCCCCTTCAAGCGGAACATTCGCCGACTGGTGTGGCTCGCGGTCTGGCTGCTATTGATTCGCTACCTCGATCTGTTCTGGATCATCGAACCGAATTTTTCCAAGACAATCACTTTGACTCTGGCTGACGTAGTTGCGCCCATCGCCATCGGAGGAATCTGGCTTTGGTATTTTTTCCGCAACCTGGGCTCGCTGCCGCTTCTGCCGGCTTATGACACTGACGCCCACGAAGTTCTGCAACCGGCGAATGAAACGCATATGTAAATGGATATGACCGACGAGACCAAACACGAGAACGCGGCGGGCAGCGGCGGCTTCGAGCACCAGGACCTGCAGCCGAGGGGCATTCTGTATTTCCTCCTCGGCCTGGCGATGTTCCTGGTGATCTCCATTCTCGGCATCCGTGGAGTTTACGCGTTTCTTGATCATCGCGAAAAGGCCGAGCAGCCTCCGGTGAACCCGCTGGTCACGAACGTTCCGACGGATACGCGACACATTCCTGCGGGGTATCCGCAGAGTGTCTTCCCAAATCCGAGGCTGGAGGAAAACGAGCGCGGCCAACTGAATGAAATCGTTTTACAGGAAGAAAACACTCTGTACAGCTATGGCTGGATCGATCAAAAAGCCGGCACCGTCCGCATTCCCATCGAACGAGCCATGGACTTAATCGCGCAGCGCGGGATACCGGTGCGTCCGCAAGGCGCAGTGGGCGAAGCTGCTCCTGCCGGAGTGGAATCAAGCAGGACCGGAACCACAGCGAAGGGTAAAAAGAAGTGAGCTGCGAAATGAGCCTAAAAAAGAACAATTCGATTTTTGCCGCGCGAGTTTGGTTCGTGCTGACGCTTCTGGCGTCTTCCGCGTGGGGCCAGATGAATAACGGCGTAATGTCTCCCCCGGCGAACACACTGCCTCCTAAGCTTCAGAATGTTGGCATCGAGCAGCATCTGAATGCTCAGGTGCCGCCCGATCTCACCTTCCGCGACGAAACCGGTAAGACTGTGAAGCTGGGCGATTATTTCGGACGCAAGCCGCTGATCCTCAATTTGGTTTATTACAACTGCACCATGCTGTGCGGAGAAGCTCTGGCTGGACTGGCCAGCGCCATGCGCCTGGTGAAGTTCGACGTAGGCAATGAATTCGATGTGGTCACGGTGAGCTTCGACCCGCGTGAGACTCCCGAGATGGCCGCCGCTAAAAAGAAAGACTACGTGGGACGCTACGGCCGCGCCAACGCCGCCGCGGGCTGGCATTTTCTTACTGGCCAGCCGGATTCGATTAACGCCCTCACCAAAGCTGTCGGCTTCCAATATCAGTACGACGCCAAGACGAATCAGTACGCGCACGCGACGGCCATCATGGTGCTGACGCCGCAAGGCCGCATTTCGCGCTATTTCTATGGTGTGGATTTTCCGCCGAAAGATTTGCGCATGGGCCTGGTGGAGGCTTCACAAGATAAGATCGGCAATGCCGTGGATGCGGTGTTGCTTTTTTGCTATCACTACAACCCCGAGACCGGAAAATATGGCGCGATGGTGGCTAATATTCTGCGGCTGGCGGCTGGCGCCACGATTCTCATCCTGGGCACACTTTTTTTCATCCTGTGGAGGCTGGATCGTTCGGTAGGGAGAAGGACGGCGACGAAAACGAAGACACGGTATGCTCAATAATTTTCCATTATGGCCGCAGCAGGCTTCCACGATGGCGAGCCGCGTGGACGCACTCTACATTTTCCTGCTCATCGTCTGCGGGATGATGGCCCTGCTCATTTTCATCTGCCTGGTCTACTTCGCCGCCCGCTTTCGCCACCGGCCTGGCGTTCCCGCCGAACACATAGAGGGTTCCATTCCACTCGAGATCACCTGGAGCACGATTCCCTTCCTCGTCTTCATGGTGATCTTCGCCTGGGGCGCAGTGGTGTATTTCAAAGAACGCACGCCGCCTGACGATGCGACGGAAGTCTATGTTGTGGCAAAACAATGGATGTGGAAAGTCGAACACGCCGAAGGCCAGCGCGAAATCAACGAACTGCACGTCCCCGTCGGACGCGACGTGAAGCTGATTATGACTTCGCAGGACGTGATTCACAGCTTCTATATCCCGGCTTTCCGGATCAAGCAGGATGTGCTGCCTGGCCGCTACACCGTGGAATGGTTCCGCGCCACCAAGCCCGGGACGTATCACCTGTTCTGCGCGGAGTATTGCGGCACCCAACACTCCGGCATGGTCGGCAACATCGTGGTCATGGAACCGGCTCAATACGAAGCGTGGATGAATGGCGGCTCGACCGGCCCGCTGTCGGCGACCGGCGAGAAAATTTTCGCCGAGCTTGGCTGCTCCACGTGTCATCGCACAGACACGCAGGGCCGCGGCCCCAATTTGCAAGGAGTTTTTGGCAAGCCGGTGCAACTCGAAGATGGGCGGACAGTCACGGCCGACGAAAATTACGTTCGCGAATGCATCCTCGATCCGGGCGCCAGGCGGGTGAAGGGATTCCAGCCCATCATGCCCACGTTTCAGGGGCTGGTCAGCGAAGAGCAGGTAAATGCCCTGGTTGCCTACATCAAGTCGATCTCGGCAACTAAGGGCGAGGCGCCGAAGACCAGCGCCAGCGCGGCCGTGCCCGGGATTCAGAAAAACGCCAAGCCGAATGGAAGTCAGGTGCAATAAGATGCCAACTCCAATGCCCCAACCCGAGCGCGAGAATTACCTGAACAAGCACTACGGCGCTTGGTCCTGGCTGCTCACTACCGACCACAAACGCATCGCGCTTCTCTATCTCATCTCCATCACGTTCTTCTTCTTTATCGGAGGTTTCTTCGCGCTGCTCATCCGCCTCGAGTTGCTCACTCCCGCAGGCGATCTCGTCCAGGCCGATACCTACAACAAGCTCTTCACCATGCATGGCATGGTCATGGTTTTCTTCTTTCTGATTCCATCCATCCCCGCCGTACTGGGAAATTTCCTGGTGCCGCTGATGATCGGCGCCAAAGATCTGGCTTTCCCTCGCGTCAACCTGCTGAGCTGGTATCTCTACATCATCGGCGGCGTGATGATGCTGCACTGCATGCTGACCGGCGGCGTCGACACCGGTTGGACTTTCTACACTCCCTTCGCCACCAACTTCACCAACACGAAGATCGTTGAAGCCGGGCTGGCAATCTTTGTGGCCGGATTTTCCTCCATCCTCACCGGACTGAATTTCGTAGTCACCATCCACCGCATGCGCGCGCCCGGCATGACCTGGTCGCGCCTGCCTCTGTTTATCTGGGCGCACTACGCCACCAGCATCATTCAGCTTCTGGGTACGCCTGTGATCGCCGTCACCATCGTACTGGTGGCGGCCGAACGCGCGCTGCACCTCGGCATCTTCGATCCCAAACTCGGCGGCGATCCGCTCCTGTTCCAGCATCTGTTCTGGTTCTATTCCCATCCCGCCGTTTACATCATGATTTTGCCGGCGATGGGCGTCGTAACTGAAATCATTGCCTGCTTTTCGCGCAAGCGCATCTTCGGCTACAGCTTCGTCGCGTTTTCATCAATTGCGATCGCAGTCTTCGGCTTCCTGGTCTGGGCTCACCACATGTTTGTGGCCGGGATGTCGGTGTACGCCGCACTGGTATTTTCTCTGCTGAGCTACGCCGTCGCCGTTCCCTCGGCCATCAAAGTTTTCAACTGGACGGCCACGCTCTACAAAGGTTCCATCCACTACGACGCGCCCATGCTCTACGCGTTCGGATTCCTCGGACTGTTCACCATCGGTGGCCTTACCGGCTTGTTCCTGGCGGCGCTGGGCATCGATGTCCACGTCACCGACACTTACTTCGTCGTAGCCCACTTCCACTACATCATGGTTGGAGGCGCGGTCATGGGCTATCTCGGCGGAATGCATTTCTGGTGGCCGAAGATTTCGGGCAAGCTTTATCCCGAGGGCTGGGCGCGCCTGGCCGCGCTGATTGTTTTCATCGGCTTCAATCTCACATTCTTCCCGCAGTTTTTGCTGGGCTACATGGGCATGCCGCGGCGCTATTACGATTACAGCCACATGCCCGAATTCCAGATCCTGAACGTGCTGTCGACGGCTGGCGCCACCGTGCTCGGCGTGGGGTATTTGCTGCCTATGCTTTATTTCCTCTGGTCGATGCGTTACGGCAAGCCAGCACCCGACAATCCATGGAACGCAGCCGGACTTGAATGGAAAACGCCGTCTCCGCCGCCAACTTTCAACTTCGATGAAGAGCCCGTCGTAACCTGGGAGGCTTACAACTACGACGAACTCGACGCACCGCGCGACGATGCACCCCACAACGAGGAGGTCCCCGTTGCCCGATAGCACCGCCGTCGGACTCCGTAACGAAGAGCAGCACAACCCGGCACTCCTGCACCACTTCGCCGAGCCACAGCAACAACGCGATGCCGCCAGCCTCGGCATGTGGGTCTTCCTGGCCACGGAAGTCATGTTCTTCGGCGGCCTCTTCTGCGCTTACCTGGTCTACCGGCGCTTGTACTTTGGAGACTTCGCCGCCGCCAGCAAAACTATCAGCATGGGCTACGGTGCCACCAATACCGCGGTACTAATCTGCAGCAGTTTGACCGTAGTGCTAGCCGTCTGGGCGGCGCAGACCGCTCGTCGCTCGCTGCTGATTGGCAGTCTCATCATTACCATGCTGCTCGGTCTTGTATTCCTTGGCATCAAAGGCATCGAATACGCAGAAAAATTTGAGGAACATCACGTCCCCGGCGCATCTTTCAGTTTCGATCATGTGCCAATCCCGGGACATCCCGGACAGTACGCCGATCCGCACCACGCGCAGCTGTTTTTCTCGCTCTATTTCGTGATGACCGGCCTGCACGCGCTGCACATGATTATCGGCCTGGGGATTTTTTCCTGGCTTTTGACCATGGCCTGGAAGGGACGCTTCACACCTGAGTGGCACACTCCAGTCGAGATCGGCGGCCTCTACTGGCATTTCGTCGACATCATCTGGATTTACCTGTTCCCGTTGCTTTATTTGATCGACCGGCACCCGTGAGGTTTGCATGTCTGAACACGCATCCGCAAAATCGCCCTTGAAAGGCTACGTCGCGGTTTGGATCACGCTGCTGGCCTGCACCGGTCTCACGGTTTACGCCGCGACCCTCGACCTGGCGCCCTACAACGCGGCGGTCGCTCTCGGCATCGCTACCATCAAAGCCACGCTGGTGGCGCTCTTCTTCATGCATGTCTGGCACGCGAGTGAAAAGCTGACCAAGCTGGTCGTGATTGCAGCGTTGTTCTTCCTGCTCCTGCTGCTGGGACTCACCATGACCGATTACGCCACCCGGCTGTGGAGCTAGATTTTCCGTAGCGCCGCCGTCTCGGCGGCTCTCCGTCCGATCTGCGGTATACTCGCGCCGAACCCCACTCACCGCCCCCATGCCAGACCACTTTGTAGAACTCGCGCCAGCCAGATCCGCATCCGTTGACGCCGCAGGTCTAGCAGAAGCGTTGCGCCGAACGATTCATGGTGAAGTCCGCTTCGATCGCGGCACACGTGCCCTCTACGCCACCGATGGTTCTAACTACCGCCAGGTTCCGATCGGCGTAGTGCTACCGCGCAACACTGACGATGTTCAAGCCGCGGTCGCACTCTGCCGCCAGTTCGGCGCGCCGCTGCTCTGCCGCGGCGCTGGCACGTCTCTCGCCGGACAATGCTGCAACGTCGCCGTCATCCTCGATTTTTCCAAACACATGTCGGGGATTCTCGAAATCGATCCTGTCCGCCGCATCGCCCGGGTACAGCCCGGAGTCGTTCTCGACCGTCTCCGCGCCGCCGCCGAAAAATACCACCTCACCTTCGGGCCCGATCCCGCGACTCACGGCCGATGCACTCTCGGCGGAATGATCGGCAACAACTCCTGCGGCGTGCATTCCGTAATGGCCGGCAAGACCGACGACAACATCGAGGCACTCGAAATCCTCACCTACGACGGCCTCCGCATGAAGGTAGGCGCCACTTCGAGCGAAGAACTCGAGCGCATCTGCGAAGCCGGCGGAAGCCGCGGCGAAATCTATTCGCGGCTGCAGAGCATCGCGACCACCTACGGCGATTTGGTCCGCCAGCGCTTTCCTAAAATTCCGCGCCGCGTCTCCGGCTATAACCTGAATTTCCTTCTGCCTGAGAACGGATTCCATGTGGCCCGCGCCCTGGTCGGCTCCGAAGGCACCTGCGTCACAGTTCTCGAAGCGACGTGCCGTCTGGTCGAAAGCCCGCCGGAGCGCGTGCTGCTGGTGGTTGCCTATCCCGACATTTATCAGTGCGCTGACCATGTTCCCGAAATCATGACGCACAAGCCCATCGGCCTCGAAGGCTTCGACGATCTCCTGGTCAGCTATACGCGAATGAAGGGCATCAACTCCGATGGCCTTGCGCTTCTGCCCGAAGGCGGCGGATGGTTGATGGTCGAGTTCGGCGCCGAAACCGCGCGGGAAGCCGAATTCCGGGCCCGCGGCTTGATGCAGACTCTCTCTCAAAGCGCTCATCCTCCGAACCTGCGCCTCTACACCAAGAAACAGCAAGTCAAACGCGTGTGGGAAGTTCGCGAATCGGCTCTCGGAGCAACTTCGCACGTCGCCGGCGAAGCCATGAGTTGGGAAGGGTGGGAAGACGCTGCGGTCGCGCCCGAAAAACTTGGCGGCTATCTTCGCGATCTGCGCAAGATGTTCGCTGCCTACGGCTACAAAGGATCGCTCTACGGCCACTTCGGACACGGCTGCGTCCACACCCGCATCAATTTCGATCTTCAATCGAAAGATGGCATCGCCAAGTTCCGCAAGTTTATGGAAGAAGCTGCCGATCTCGTGGTCGGCTACGGCGGTTCCATCTCCGGCGAACACGGCGACGGCCAGGCCCGCGGCGAACTGCTGCCGAAAATGTTCGGGCCGGAGCTGGTTCAGGCTTTCCGCGATTTCAAATCGGTTTGGGATCCGGAATGGAAGATGAACCCCGGCAAGCTGATCGATCCTTACAAGCTCGACGAAAACCTTCGCCTCGGCGCGGACTATGCTCCATGGGAACCGAAGACGAATTTCAAATTCCTCGCCGATCACGGCAGCCTGGCCCAGGCCACCCTGCGCTGCGTGGGCGTGGGCAAGTGCCGCCACGATGAAGGCGGAGTCATGTGTCCGAGCTACCGCGCCACCCGCGAAGAAGAACACAGCACCCGCGGCCGCGCTCACCTGCTCTGGGAGATGACGCAGGGCCAAGGTCAAGAGGATGGGATCATCCGCGACGGCTGGCGCAGTGAAGAAGTGAAACAGTCACTCGATCTCTGCCTGGCCTGCAAGGGATGCAAAACCGAATGTCCTGTGGGCGTGGATGTGGCCACGTACAAAGCCGAGTTCCTCTCCCATTACTACGAAGGACGCGTCCGACCGCGCAGCGCGTACGCGTTCGGCAACATCGATCTCTGGGCGCGCCTCGCGTCGAACGCCCCCGGCCTGGCCAACCTGACCACGCAACTCCCGTTCCTGCGGGATATCTCCAAGTTCATCGCCGGAATTCCCAACCAGCGTGCCATCCCCGCCTTCGCCCCGCGGACTTTCAAATCCTGGTTCTACAAATCCGGGTTCTACGAATCCGGGTTCCACAGCCGGCGCGACCCGGCACGAAACGCAGAAGCCCCGCCTGTTCTCCTCTGGCCCGACACCTTCAACAACTATTTCCACCCCGGCACTGCCAAGGCCGCCGTCGAAGTCCTCGAAGCTGCCGGCTTCCGAGTCGTCGTCCCCAAAGCCAACCTCTGTTGCGGACGCCCGCTCTACGACCACGGCATGCTCGACCGCGCCCAATCGCTCCTGCTCCGGATCCTTGACGAGCTTTCCCCCGAAATCGAAGCCGGCATCCCCATCGTCGGCCTGGAACCCAGCTGCGTCGCCGTATTCCGTGACGAACTCCTGAATCTGTTTCCCCACGACGAACGCGCCCAGGCACTATCCCGCCAGACTTTCCTGCTCAGCGAATTCCTCGAATCCCACGCCGAGGATTTCCCGCTCCCCCCGCTCGACCGCAAAGCGCTCCTCCACGGTCACTGCCATCACAAATCCTTAATGAAGATGACGGCGGAGGAATCAGTCCTGCACCGGCTGGGCATCGACTTCCAGAGCCCCGCCCCGGGCTGCTGCGGCATGGCCGGGTCCTTCGGCTTCGAGCCTGACAAGTACGAGTTGTCCATCGCCATCGGCGAACTCGAACTCCTCCCCGCCGTCCGCCGGGCTCCGGCCGACTGGCTGATAATCGCCGACGGTTTCAGTTGCCGCGAACAGATCGCCCAGGGAACGCCGCGCCGCGCCCTGCACCTAGCCGAAGTCCTGCAGATGGCGCTACGGCAGTCCAGGGAAGCCCCGGCCCCCGATTCCGGCCGCTACCCCGAATCCGCGCGCACCCTGCGACGCGAAGCCGAGGTCATCCGATCTATGAAGCACGCCGGTCTTGGTTTAGCCGCCCTGGCAGGCGGCGTTCTATTATGGGAATTAGCGACAAAGCGCTGATTATACAGTATTTAACTTGGCCTTATAGCTCGATGCTAAGGCCCACCCCTCGCCAGATCGCCTGAGTTCTGGGACAATAGGACGTTCGCCCGCTCCTCCAGAAGGAGCCCTAGGCAAAACACCGCGCCGAGCCGATTCTAAGTCCGATCTCAGTCAGGAAGTCATGGAACCCGAAGTAGAAGTAATGGAGCCCGCGGTGTTAGCCAGCGAACCTCAGGGCGCCAACGTCATGGACCGTGAAACCACTATCACCGCCCCGGTCGTAGGCAAGGTTCCTGCCGAAGCCTTGCCCACTCTGGTGGCCACCAAGCCGCCGGACGCCCCGCTCTGCGGCTCCGTGCTCGTGCTGATCCAGTTCGACGTTTGCGAGGAGATCCGCCTCGACCAGCTTCGCCAGATCCTGGGTGCCCGCACCGCCGATGCCAGCTTCAAGCATCTCGCTCCCGGCTACGTCCGCTACCAGCGTCCCCCGGTCGAAGAAGTCCTCGAACCGCTGATTCTCGAAAGCGGCGAACGCCTGCAGGGCGACATCAAGTATTTCGATTACGGCGTGGTCAGTGTGGTCTTCGAGGTGCCCTTTTCCGGTGACTGGGACAAGCTGGTGCAACTTTCCAGCCGCTGGGTTTGGGACACCAACTTCGAAAGCCTCGCCACCCGTATCGTGAAGCGGAAGCTCGAGCGCGCCGCTCCTGCGCTGGTCAAGCCCTACACCACCGAGTGGCTGCAGGAAGACTACTTCATCTTCCACCTGCGCGAGATTGCCGGCTCACCCTCAGCAACGGATCTCCTCGCTTCTCAAGGGCAATACATCTCCCAGGTCGTGCGCGGAGAGAGCCAGCCGCTCTCCGACGGCGAACGCCAGGAAATCCTGCAGTCGCGCATTTCCTACTATCCCAACGACCTTGCCGTGATCGGCTGGAACGCAGCCTTCATTTACGACAGTCCCACTGGAGCCGAGACTGCCATCCAGTTGCTGCAGTACGCCAACTCTCAGTTGCTCGAGTTCCGCCACTACGACGAACTGCTCACCAAACAGCTGGAACAGGTCTACGACTTTCTCGACCGCGGAGGCCGCGGCCTCTGGTCGCGCTGGCGCACTGCCAAAGCCGCGTCGAAACTCCATACCGTCCTGCTCGACGTAAGCGAGCTGACCGAGCGCGCCGACAACGCCATCAAGTTCTTAAGCGACATGTTTTCCGCGCGTCTCTACAAGCTCGCGGCGTTGAAAGTCGGAGTCCCCGACTACAAAGACCTTGTCCAGCAAAAGCTGCAAACCGCCGAAGAGCTCTACCGCTTCATGGTCGACGAATTCAACCAAAGCCGCGCCTTTGTCCTCGAGCTGATGGTGGTCATCATCCTGATCATCGAACTCATCTACTTCTTCCGCGGCAAACCGATTTAGGATTGTCACTCCGACCTAGAAGATCCTTGTCATTCCGAGGAGCGAAGCGACGAGGAATCTGCTGTCGGCCTGCGCCACCACTGCTCCCGCCTCAGGCCTTGTCCCTTGCTTCATCTGAAATCGACTCACCTCCGCCCTCAGCAGCCTGCCTCTGCAACTTCAGCCACGTCTCCGCCTCCGCCCTGGTTCGGAAAACGTGAATCACCCGAAAATACCGCTCGGCCAGAACTTCAAACATTCGCAACATGCCGAAAAGTGGGTCCGTAGTAGCCACGATGGCGCAGGCATCGAAGCGCACCTTTTCCCGAATCCTTGCTATTTCGAAGGGGACGGCTTTTATGTCGATGGCCCTCGGCAGGCTGGTCATCTCGCTCAGATCTAACAGAACATCAAGGCGATCGACGCAGTCAGGATCGCGCTCCAACTCTCGAAAATGCTCGACTACTTCGGCCAGAGTCGCCACACCAACGCACCGGGTACGGATGACCCTCTCCTTCGTGTCGATGGCGTAGGTTACGGGCATGTCAAAACCTTAGCTACACGCTCGCATTGCGCGAAAGCTAGACTAAATTCTAATTTATCAGCCGCCTCAGTTACGATAGAAGCCGGTTACGATAGAAGCTGCATGCGCGGCCTGAAAGACAAACGAGTTCTGATCACCGGAGGCGCCAGCGGAATTGGCGCCGCCACCGCCGCGCGTTTTCTCGAAGAAGGTTCGCAAGTCTGCATCCTCGACCGCGATTCCGCGGCTTGCGCAGCGCTTCGTCATCAACTGCCGGCCATCTCTCAGGCCATCATCGCCGACGTCACCGACCTGATGCAGGTGGAAGCCGCGTTCGCCGAAGCGGTCCGCGCCATGGGCGGCGTCGATGTCCTCATCAACAACGCCGGCATCAGCATCCGCCGCAGCTTCCTCGAAATTACCCCCGAAGAATGGGACCGTGTGATCGCCGTAAATCTCACCGGCGTCTTCTACATGGCGCAAACCGCCGCGCGCCACATGTGGGAGCGGTTCTCGGCCGAGCGCGGCAGCGGAGTGATCCTGCAAACCGCTTCCACCAACGGCATCATGGGCTATCCCTACTACGCCGGCTACAACGCCACCAAAGCCGGAGTCATCGAGCTGACGCGTTCCATGGCGCTCGAGCTGGCACCCAGAATTCGGGTATGCGCCGTAGCCCCGGGATACGTCCTCACACCCATGCAGCGCGCCGAGTACACCGACGCCATGCTCGAAGAGGTAAACCGCAAAATTCCCCTTCGCCGCCACGCCAAGCCAGAAGAGATTGCAGCCCTGTTCGCCTTTCTAGCCTCCGACGACGCGGCGTATGCGACGGGTCATGTCTACACGATAGACGGCGGCGAAACCGCTGGCGGCCTGGCCAGCCGCTAAGGGTGCAGGGTGAGCAGGCCTTCCAGGCCTGCATTGAAAGCGGCCAATTTGGATGGCGCTTTAGCCCCTGAGGTGCCAAGGCGTAGTAGCCCGAACTCGAACTTGCGGACAATCTTGCTGGGCGCCAGTAGAGGGTACAGATTGCCGGCGGGATTTTGAGTGTGATTGGGATGTTTCGCCAATTGACTTAAGACGCCATTTGGAGATCGACTGTGTATTGCCGAGGGCAGCGGAAAATGGAAATCCACAAACGAAAAACGCTCGAAGATTTTCCTGAGTTTGTCGTGACCGGGGTGCATCGCGGCGCAACCTCCGAGGCCGGATATATCTCTTTCGAGCTTGAGGGCGGCTTCGACGGACTCCCTCCAAGTAGTTTCAACGATGTCGTGGATGGCAAGGGCCCACTGTGGTTTTGGCTCGTGTTCGGAATGCGCGGATACATTTGCGCGTCCGTGCAGTCGCATAATAAGGAAACAAACGCCACTGTTCTAACATTTGAGGCAAAGGGCGAACCAGACATTGCACCGGGACAGGGGCTTGCTTATCTGAGCTTCTACTGGCAGGGGTACCACGTGGGGATGGTGCTTGACCCTAACTGGGGATGGGAACGAATGCAATTTCGCGGAACGGATGCCGTCGCCGAAGATTACGGGGCCAAGGATGTATCCATCGTAGGCGGCCGCGAGGTAAAGGTATGGACGAAACTGGAACCAATTGGAGAAGCTACGGGGCAGAGTCGACATTATCCTGCGCCCGACCAGAGCTTGCCTGTCCGCGCTGGAACGCGGCTCGTTCCCGCGGGCTGGGGTCACGAGCACTGTGAGCTATGCAACGAGCATATCGACGCTGGGATGTTCGGAGAGTGCGACCCGGGAGGACGCTGGATGTGCGAGAAGTGCTATCAGCGATACGTAACGCCACACGATCTTGCCTTCGTGGACGAGCTTTAAAACACAGGAAGTGTCCCAAGCCGGACGAGCATTTGTCGAATTGTTGGCGTAAGCAGGCGTTAGCACAGCTTGCGCGGTCTGTTCGCCCTCAGCTCGGGGATCTACGTAACTGCAGTGTGGCAACCCGACAGCACGGCGGGCTGGGTTAAGTCCTGACTATCACTGCTGGCGAGTACCGGGCGCTACCCCCGCGCGAATCTCCCCGCCAGCCGCACCACGCGCACGACCCGATAAAGCGGAACCAGCAGCCCAGGCAACCGAACCGCCTCCCACTCGCCAGGCCCAGGAGTAAACGCCAACCGCGCAAGAAATCGCGCCCGATCCGCGCGCCGTTCGCGAAGCCGCATCATCAGCCGGAAATAGGATGTCCGTCCCGTGTCGTAAGAGACTCCTGCAGCCAGAGCCGCTGCAATCTCCTCAGCCAAGCCCCGCGCAGCATGATCCGCAAGCACTGCGCTTTCGATCGCCGCCGGAATCGCAGTTCCCAAAAGTCGGTTTGCCAATAAAAGCGTGACGCGCAGGATCCGCTCGATCCCCAATTCCCGGGTTCGAGCCTGCACGCAATCCCAGTCCAGATTCTCCCGCTTGAGAATCTGCGCGATGTCGCACAGCCAGATCAGCCGTCCCCAAACGTGTTTCGCCGCATGCACCGACAGCACCAGCAGCAGATCTTCCGGACAAGGCGTTTTCACCGGACGGCCCGCCACCGTGACCTTCACCGCCCGCTCAAACAATCCATCCATATCGAAGTCGACGGCATAGAACCGCGGCTGCAGAGCCCACTGCAGTTCCAGCAGGTTCGGCCCGGCGGGGCTGTCGAAAGTCCACTCATAGCCCGCGGCGATGTAATCCTCCAACACCTCGTCAGGGATAACCAGCCGCGTCGTATATTCCAGTTCGGACAATGCGCTCTTGATGCGCCCCACGTCGCGCTTGCGCACGAACAAGTCCATGTCACCGGACTGCCGCAGCGCCATGTCGCCGTAGTAAACCTCCGACATGACGACGCCCTTGTAAGGAACGGCGTCGATGCCACGCCCCTCAAGGCAGTCCATTATGCGCATTAACTCTCGCGTCAGAAAAAGGGATTTATAGATGTTCCCCTCATAACGCTGGCGAAGCGATGCCAGCACGGGCGAAGGAACCGTGTCTTCCAAACGCGAGAGGTTCTGATACAGCAGCGAAGATGTGCCGTGATTGTCTGCCAGGTGCAGCACCATCTCCCACTCGACTGGCTTCTCCAGCAAGCGCTGGATGCGGCCGAGCGCCCTACCGTCAGAGTCAGCCGAGGTCGCGGCCAGCAGAAGATCCCACGCGGGGGCAACCGAAGTGGTTGGCGCATTGCTCACGGATGTCGAGCCATCTTAGCAGCCCAAGACATCTCCCCTCGAATGCGGCCCAGTGGCCGGGTGCTTGACCTAAGGCACCGCCGCCGGTTACTTCCGTCACCTCCACTAGCCCTTTATTGGGAGTCGATCCAGCCTCAGTTCTGTCAAACTAAGCTATAGGAAACACTCGAGGAACGAGGCCGACTAAGCATCCCAGATGGAAATATTCACACCCAAGGCGACCCGGCGCAGCACGCGAATACGTGTGGAAATCCCCATCACCGTCACCAGCCTCGACCGCAAACATGTGTTCGCTGCCGAATGCGTCGCCCTGGTAGTGAGCGCGCAAGGCTGCGGATTCCGCACCCCGCAAGCCTTGCCGCTGGAAACTCCTGTGTTGCTGGGTAATCTTCCAGGGGGCGGAACCGCTTCCGGTCGCGTAGCCAATTGCCTGCCGCTGGGTAGCGATGGTACGCAGTTTCTCATCGGAGTATCGCTTTACAATCCAGGGAATGTGTGGGGAATCACCGATCCGCCCGCGGATTGGAATTGTGCCCCGACAGCCAGCCCTGCGTCAGCAAGTGCGGCCAAGGCCACGCCAGCCAGCAAAAATGTCTGGCCCTACAACGTATTCTCCGGCCAGCGCGAAGCCCATCCCAGCAGAAAATAGTGGCGGTGGTGAGGGATCGGTGGCCTCCGCCGTCAAGGCAAATTTCTTCCCGAGGGATCCATACTGGCCACTGACTACTAACCACTGGCCACTGATTTCTGCTTCTTTCGTAACCTCGCCCGGATGGTTGCGAAGTGCCATACTCTAGCCACGATGTCCCAGACTCCAGAATCGGTCGCGCAAGCCTCACCGTCCGTAGCCTTCCAAGTCGGCAAGGACCGCCCGTTTCGTGTCAAGTTGCGCGGCTCCGTTCTGTCGCTCATCCGCCTGCCCAACCGGCGCCAGGTGCGAGGCAAGGTGCATCAGCTTTCGACTAGCGGTGGCCTCATGCACCTGGAAAAGCCTCTCGACGAAAAGCTGCGAGTCGAAATCATCTTTCACCTGGGCGAGACTACCGTCCGCGAAAAAGCGGAGATGATGTTCCCCATGTGGGCCACGCAAGGCTGGCTTCAGCCCTTCCGTTTCATCGATCTGCCCGAGGCTACCAAAAAGGCCCTCGAAGCCAACCTGTTGTCGTTGGTGCAGCGCCTGCAAGATCCGAATTCCTGAGCCTGGCGTCCGCCAGAGCCACTCATCGCCTCCGTTCGTTCACGCCTTCGCTTCACAACACAAAGGCCGCCTCGCGGGTGGCCCTCATTGTAAGTTCTTGCGCGCCGACGGACTCTACGGCTTGAACTCAATCACACCAAACGTGCCCGCTAGATTGTTGAAGGGACCGGCGGTGAAAAAAAGTTGGTTAACCCCACCGTTCACGTTCTTTGGCGCGCCTCCGCCAAACTCAATCCCCCAGAGCTGGTCGATGGCGATTTCCTTTCCGCTCGTGTTCTTGACCCTGCCCACAAACTGGCCGCTGTCGAGGTTGAAGCCGTTGATGGTGCCATTGTTCGTGTTGTTCGAGACCAGCAGAGTGTTGCTCAGCGGCCCGAAACCCTTGGGTGCCACGGCAAAACCCCAGGGCTGATTCAAGGGCGGGCCTTGTGCAAGCACTTTTACGAATGTTCCGTCTTCCTCGAAGATATCGATTTGGCCACTTGGCGCTGTCGACGTTAAGGCAAAGGATACGTAAACCAGCCCATTGATGTCCGCGATGCCGAATGGTCCGTAAGTCGGCCCCAGGGTGGGGTCGGTAAAAGTATTGACCAGGTTGAAGCTGCCGTCGTAAACCTCGACCACATTCTTAACCAGGTTGGCGGCATACAGCAGATTGCCCGAGGGTCTGTTGGTAACGGCGAGGCCCGTGTAGCTTGCTCCGGCCGCCGAGTTATTCACCGCGATGATCGCGTCGTTGGGATTCGTCTCGGGAGCCCAGCCACTGATAGTCCCGTCGAGGGTCGCGAACACGAAGAACGTGGGCCATCCCCCCAGCTGAAAATCGGGCGATCCATTGAAGACAATTCCGGTTGGTTGACCCGGACCTGCGCCGGTTGCCGAGGGAATTAGCACTTCCAGTCCCTGCTTGATTCCCGCGCCGGTGTAGAGTGTGGACCAGCCCGAGCCTTGATCGCTGACCCAGAACGGACCGCCGGTACCGTAAGCCAGACCCCAGCCGTTCACTTGCAGAGGGTCGACGTGTTTTGCCGCTCCTACCTGATTCGAATCCAAGTTTGTGAGTTTATACTGCGCCAGGGCTGCGTTCGAAACCAGCATCAACACCAGGCCAAGGCAAACCGCGTAAGCGATCCTGCGACGCTGCATAAAGCCTCCTCTTCTTATTGCAAAGTCAGAGGCAGGGGTAGCTCGGCAACCCGCATTCGAAGAATTGATTCGAAAGGCTGGACCGCAATTGCTCTGACCGCTGTTGGTGGATGCTAGGATCGCCGAAGCGTCAGTTTGTCATCACCATGTAATCAGTTTGTACAATTGTTGTCTGAGAGGGCGGACAGGCTATGGCATCCCGCAACGTTATTTTCTGGGAAGTCGACACGCAGGCGGACTTCATGCTCCCCGGAGGCAAACTCTACGTCCCCGGCGCGGAACGCCTGCTCCCGAATATTCGCCGGCTCACCGACGCCGCCCGCCAGGGCCGCGTCTTCCTCGTCTCCCACGGCTGCTTCCACGCCAAGGACGATCCCGAATTCAAAACCTTCCCGCCGCACTGTGTAAAGGGCACAGCAGGATCCGCCTACGTTCCAGAAGCCCTGACCGAGAAGGTTGCGACGGTTCCAAACGAGCCCACAGCAGCCCTGCCCCGCGATCTTGCTCAATATCAGCAGATCCTCCTCGAAAAACAAACACTCGACATTTTCGAATCCCGCCACGCCGACGAACTGGTAAAGCGATTCGGAGAAAACGCCGAGTTCGTCGTCTTCGGCGTAGTAACGGAATTCTGCGTTCGCCTCGCTGCCAAGGGATTACTCGAGCGCGGCGGCCGCGTCTCCGTGGTCAAAGACGCAATCGAAACCCTGAACGCCGAGGACGGAGCCCGCACCGTAGCAGAACTGCGAGCCCTCGGAGCAAAATTCATCACCACAGACCAGGCGCTGGCGCTAGTCGATAGTCAGAACTACGGGAACCGCACATCCAAACTGTAAATCTCCTGCGTACTCCGATCCCGCATCAGCAGCGGCGAGTCATCGGGCGCCAGCCCAACCCAGAATTCCCACGGATCGAACCCCCGCGGAATTTCCTTCAGATCGACTAAGCGTTCCATCTTGCCAGTCGCCAGACTCACGCGCACCACGTCGTCGCTTTCGTCGGAATAGTCTTCCGCATAAATATATTTGCCATCGTGCGACCAGTTCTCGAAACCGAATCGCGATACGGCCAGCGGCGTCCACTTTTTTTTCTCCACGTCATACACCATCAGCTTCGTCGAATCCGCGGAGAGGGCCGCCACATAGCGACCATCGGGCGAACAGCGTGGACTGAAAAGGTTCTCCGATCCCGGCAGATCCGAAACCTGCGAGGTCTTCAAGTCAACCATGTGAATATTAGGCCCGGTTGCATTCCCATATTCCAGCCACGGGGTTCCTGCGTACACAATGGCATTTCCCCCGGGCATCCACGTGGGATCACCCTGGTTGTGGTCCGCCGGAATCACTTCACGAGGAGTGCCTCCCTCGGCCGGAATCGTAAATATCTTCCACGGCTTCCCCGGGCGCGAGGCCATAAACACAATCTGTGTTCCATCCGGAGACCACCGCGGTATATGCACCTGCATCGGCGAATACGTAAGCTGCGTCCGCGAACTTCCATCCAATTTGCTGCGCCACAAAGTGAGATCCGGATGTTCAACGTACGTAATCCACTCGCCGTTGGGTTGGATGTCGGCCTCACCCGCCGACAGGCCCGGAAGATAAATTGAGAACTGCTGCGACGTGTCCGTCAGGCGCACCAAATCGAAGCGCCGCTGCTCACCGATTACGAACAAGCTTTTTCCGTCCGGGCTCGGCGTCGGATTGCTGAACATGAGTGGTCCAACCGTAAGTTGCGTTGGTTCCGCACCCGCCTCGTGAAGCCACGACTTGCCGAACCCTAACTTGCTGAACCAGGACGCACCGTCGCGCAGGGCCCAGATGTTCTGGGCGTGATCGCGCGTCGATTGAAACAGAAAATACTCGCCGTTCGGCGTCCAGGCGCCGTCAAACTCTTCCGCTGGCTTGTTCCACCCCGGCAACACCGGGTGCAAACCCTTCCCGTCCGCCGAGACCTCCCATAAAGAAGAAGAGCGCTGGTTGGGATCGCGAATGATGAAGCGAAGGCGGCGGCCATCAGGAGAAAATCGCGGCGCAAAAGCAACTCCTTGCACCGTGATAAGTTCCCGTGAATCGCTTCCGTCCGCATTGCAGGTGTACAAACTCGATTTCCTTGCGTACGCGATGCGTTGTCCGCCCGGCGCCCACGCCGCCGCGTGGGCCAGGATGTTCCCCACCGGCCGCAGCGATCCCGCCGGCACCGGCAACACCCAAACCGGCCATTCCGTATCCGTACCCTCGGCCACGCCTTTCACTAGCAATTCGGAACGGCTCGGATAGAAATCATAGACGTCGGCGCTCGCCAGCGAGATCGGCACCGGCGCGGTTTCTCCTCCCGCGGTCGAAACCCGCATCAGGACCGAGTGCCCGTTCAAATGTTCGGAAAAGTACAGCCGGGTGCCATCGGTGACCAGAGACCGCTTCGAGGTTCCATCGTTGGTGATCTGAAGCGCCGAAGTCACAACCGGCGGAGGTGCCGGCGATCTCAACAGCAGTATGACCGCCAGCAGCGCTACGACCGCAAGCACACCGGCCACCAGCCACTTCGATCTCGCCTTGGGTTGCGGTTGAACGCTGTGCATAGCCGTAGCGAACAACGCCCGGATTCTCTCTTTCGAATCCGGCGCGGCCGGTCTCACAGCCGACCCGCCACTCGAGCCTTGGCTCAACTCCAATTCCCGCCGCAGCCGCTGAAAATCAACCCGCATCTCCGCTGCGCTCTGATAGCGCTGCGCCGGATCTTTTTCCAGCGCCTTCCTGACAATCCGTTCCAGTTCCGGCGGCGTAGCAGAGTCAAATCGCAGCGGCCACTCCGACACCGCGTGAATCAGAGAATCGAAAAAAGCCGCCGAAGTTTGTCCCTGGAAAGGCAGCACTCCCGTAGCCATCTCATAGACCACGACCCCAAACGAGAACAAGTCAGTGCGCGAGTCCAGCGGCCGCCCCAACGCCTGCTCTGGCGACATGTAAGGAACCGTGCCCAGCGCCGATCCTGGACGAGTCAGGTCCTCCGGCGAATGTGTAACTCCTCCGAAAGTGCCGCCGCTGATCTGCGCCCCGTCGTTTACCGTCAGCTTCGCCAGGCCAAAGTCCAGAATCTTTGCGTTCCCGCGCTTGGTAACGAAGATGTTTGATGGATTAATATCGCGATGAATAATGCCGTGAGTGTGGGCCGCATCGAGGGCGTCGGCAATCTCGATGGCCAGCGCCAACAGCGTTCCCATCTCCACGGGGCGTCCCGCAATGCGATGTTTCAGGGGGAGCCCGTCCAGAAACTCCATCGCGATGAAGGCTTCGCCCTGCTGCCCGCCAATGTCGTAAATCGTGCAAATGTTAGGGTGATTCAAGGCCGATGCGGCCTGCGCTTCCAGTTGGAAACGAGCCAGCGACTGCGGGTTTCGCGCAACTTCTTCAGGCAGAAACTTAAGCGCTACAAAGCGATGCAGCCGCGTGTCCTCCGCCTTGTAGACGACGCCCATCCCGCCCCCGCCAAGCATTTCCACGATCCGATAATGCGAGATGGTCCGTCCGATCACGTAGCAGAATCCTACGTTGCCGTACCGGGCAAGTCAACGAAACGGGCCGCGTTCGGGACCGGATATGCATTGGCCTTTATCGACCGCTATGATATGTCTCACGGAGTCCAATTTGCGTGTGCTGACGGGGCGTTCGAGTGGGTAAAGCAGGAAGAATGCGAGATAGGCGCGGGCCTCCGCTCAACGTCCCTCCACCGACCCCAGAACCGCGCAGTTGGCAGCTGCGTTCCTGGATGCGGATCGCAATCGCCGCGGCTGCTCTGTGCGTCCTTGTGCTGATTGCCTACGCCAACAGCCTAAGCAACAGTTTCGTATGGGACGACAACCAGCAGCTCGTGATGAATCCTGATCTCCGGCCGGACGCGCCCTGGTCGCACTTGTTTTCCTCGGACGTTTGGGGTTACAAGCACCCCAACCAGCCCGGGCACACGAATTATTACCGCCCGTTGCAAATGGTCGCCTATCGCCTGACGGCGGAGTGGTTCGGAGTTCAGCCGCAGCCTTTGCACCTTCTCAGCGTTCTATTTGCCTTAGCCGCGGTTCTCTCCGCATTCACGGTTTATTTGAAATTAACTCGGCGCCTCGCAGTTGCGTTCGCAGCCGCAGCCCTGTTCGCAGTCCACCCCGTCCACTCCGAAGCAGTGGATTGGATTTCCGCTCTGCCGGAGCTTGGATGTGCAACGTTCGTTCTCATCTCGTTCGCCTTGTTTCTTTCTAGCCGCGATCGTGCTCCAGACCTGGCTCCGGCGCGGCGTTTTCTCCCCAGGCATCGGGTCCTGCTGTGCCTGTCTTTGCTGGCGTTCGCTGCAGCGCTGTTGTGGAAAGAAACGGCGATGGTTTTTCCAGTAATAATCGCAACCTACGCGGTTTGCCTTCGACCGGGCAATTTCAGAGAGCGGCTTCTATCGTCGCTAAAGCTTAGCGTCCCCTTCTGGTGTGTGCTGGCCGCCTATCTTGTTTTGCGCTTTCGCATACTTGGTTCTCTCACCATGCGCCAGCGGATTTGGGATCTCACGCCTTTTCAGGTCGGCTTGAACGCTTTCCATCTGATGGCACTGTATTGGTGGAAACTCGCCGCTCCTCTCCATTTGAATGCGTATTACCTGTTCTCTCCCGTGCGCTCCATTGCGGATCTGCGCGCGATAGTCGGCATTCTCTTTGTGATTCTCGCCTGCCTCGCTATGGGCTATGCGTTCGGCCGCGCTCCCTTGATCGCGTTTGCGGGGTTGTGGGTGTTCATAACGTTGCTGCCGGTCATGAATATTTATGCGCTAGGTCGCAACGTCTTCGCGGAACGTTATCTCTACCTTCCGTCGGTTGGCTTCTGTCTGCTCGTGGCAGTAGTCGCGGCTGCAGCCGTGAAGCGATTGCCTCAGAACTTCCGAAAGCCTCTATCCGCTCTTCTTCTCGGGGCCGTCGTGGTATGGTTCTCCGCGGAAACGTTCGCCCGGAACCCCGACTGGCACGATGACGCAACCCTGTTTCGCAAGACTCTGGATGGTTCACCCGATGCGCCTTTTGTGCATTTTATGGTCGCCGCCACCGAAGGTGAAAATCCCACGGAATCCGAATCCGCCGAAGCGCACTATCTGCGCGCGATTGCCTTGGCGCGGGATGAGAATCCGCCCGATTCACTCGACTTGGCCCGCAGCTACGAAGGTTTGGCGTCTCTTTATTCCGATCGTGGCGATTTCGCTCGCGCTCTCCAGCTCCTGCGCCAGTGGCGCAACTCTGTTCCGAGCAGTCCTGAATTGGATGCCGAAGAGGGTCTGATCCTTCTGAAATCAGGACGCTGGCAGGAAGCCGAGCCGCTCTTGAACCGGGCCTACGCGGCTCACCCCCAGGACGAAAACGTTCTTAACGCGCTCGGCCTGCTCGCCTGGGAACACGAGCGAAATCTAGATGAAGCCGAAAGATACTTCACGCGAGCGCTCGCCATACACACCGCGAAAGACGATTTCCAGGCTTCGCTGCACAACAATTTGGGCGGCGTCTACGGCGACCTCCAACAGTTTCCCTTAGCCCTCGAGCAATTCGAATCCGCGATCGCCATTTCTCCCGCAGACGCGGAATACCACACGAACCTGGCGGTCGCCCTGGCTGAATTGAATCGCTTCGAGGAGGCAGCGGCCGAGGTTAAGATTGCGCTGAGACTTGCTCCCGATTATCCTCCGGCGCGCGCGGTTCTTGAGCGACTGCAGCGTCGGTGAGCATTCAGCCCGCCAGAGTCTCGATCGCCTGCACCGCATCAGCTGGCAGCTCCAGCGCCGAACTGGCCAGGTCCTGCTTCATGTGTGCAGCGTCGGATGTGCCGGTCAGTGGCAGCATTCCGATCGCGCGCGCGAAGCCAAACACAATCTGGGCGGCAGTCGCGCCAGCCCGCGAGGCAAGGCCCGCGACCACGGGGTCTCGAAGCACTTCCGCATTTGCCGTAAGCAGCGAAAATCCCTGATAAACAATCTTCCGCTCGCGGCAGAACCGTCGCACTTCGCGGTCCCAGCCCAAGCGCGCGTAGCACCGGTTCTGCACGAACGCCGGAGCCTCTGAGTGTGCGGCAACCATCTCCTCCAGATGTCGCAGCGAGACATTGCTCACTCCAAGCAGCCGCGTGCACCCGGCATCACGCTCCTTCTTCATCGCCTCCCAGACCTCGGAGTCCGCATTAGTCCAGCCATAGCCCGAGGAGGGCCCATGCAGCACGGCTATCGACGTGATCAGTCCCAAGATGTTCCAGCGAACTGGCTATCGACTGCGCAACCTGCTCGGAGAGCTTGGCCGTGGGGTCGTAGGGCAGCCGGTGGTCCTGGCCAGGCCGGTAAGTAAACTTTGTCTGGAGAAAAAGATCATCGCGCGTCACCACCCCCGCACGATAAGCCGCGGCCAAACCCTGCCCCACTCCAGCCTCGAAGTAATGCCGACGCTGGTTAGCCGTATCGATGCCTCGAAATCCCGCGCGCAGCGCCAGTTCCACCAGCGCTGGAGTCCGTTCTTCCTTCCACGCAGTCCCGTAGAGAAAATCAGGAGCCGATGAAGCGCGTGCAATTGGCATGCCGCTATTCTGCCACGAGCGTCCGCCATTTAAGTCTGTGTTAGCTTTATAGCATCGCGGGCCCGTAGCTCAGCGGTTAGAGCAGTGGACTCATAATCCATTGGTCCCAGGTTCGAATCCTGGCGGGCCCACCAGCGCTTTCTGCCGTATATCTTGGCCTCCCGGCGCCTCCCTTGCTTACCATCTCGGCACTGCTCTGGTTTGCGGAGATCTTCGGGCAATGTGACAATGGTTCTATGCAAAAATTTTCTACCACCGCAATACACCTATTGGCGGTCGGGATGCTGCTGGGGAGCGCCCTGGCGCAGCAGACTCCGGCCGCGGCGACTCCACCAGCTTCTCCAGCCCCGGCCACTTCTCCCAAAGCGAAGACCCCGGCGACGCATTCCGCCACTGCTGCAAAGAAAACTGCAGCGGCTCCTCTGGTTCTCAAAACCCAGAAAGATAAGTTCAGCTATGCCCTCGGAATGAATCAGGCTAAAAGAATGAGTGAGGGTCTTAAGAAACAGTCGGTCCCGTTCGATTCCGCGATCTTCCTCCGAGGGATGAGAGATGGTTTTGCCGGGGGTAAGACGCTGCTGACCGACGAGGAAGCCCAGGCGGTGATGACTGAAATGCAGAAGCAGGTGCACGAGCAACAGCAGGCTAAGATGGAGCAAGCCGCGGAAGGCAACAAGAAAGAAGGCGAAGCTTTTCTCGCTGCTAACAAAGGCAAAGAAGGCGTGGTCACGTTGCCCAGCGGGCTGCAATACAAGATTCTGACGGCAGGAACGGGGCCGAAGCCCACCACCAGCGATTCCGTGGTCTGCAACTATCGCGGCACGCTGATCAACGGCACCGAGTTCGACAGCAGTTACAAGCGCGGGCAGCCGGCAACGTTCCCCGTGACTGGAGTGATCAAAGGATGGACCGAGGCGCTTCAGCTTATGCCGGTCGGTTCGAAGTGGCAGCTGTTCATCCCGGCCGACCTGGCTTATGGAGACCGAAGTCCGACCGCGGAAATTGGGCCTGGGTCCACTCTCATTTTTGAAATCGAGCTGCTCTCCATCAAGGATAAGAGCGAGGACAAGACTCCTGAAAAAAGTGAGGAGAAGAAATAGAGCTTCGGGTATCGGCTCCCGGGCTTCCGGTTTCGGCTTGGCCGGAGCCCGGTGACCACTTTGAAGCAGTCCCGCTTCGACTCGTTGACGGCTTTGTGGGGCGGGAGTAGCGTGGCCTCAGTTCGCGTTGCGAAACTTAATCCTCAAGTCAGGAGCCTGCACCATGTTGTGCCGATTTTTCTGCGCAGCCGTAATTCTATCTCTGGCGGCGAACTTCGCCGCGGCGCAAGATCCCACCAAGGTGGAGCCCAAGCATTACAAACTGCACTTCGAGAACGACCGCGTGCAGGTGGTCGACGTCCATTACGGCCCGCACGAGAAATCAGAAATGCACGAGCATCCCGCCGGCGTTTCCGTTACTCTGAGCGGCGGGCATCTTCGCTTCACCGACCCGAAGGGCAAGATCACCGAAGTCTACGCCAAGCCGGGTGAGGCACGCTGGTTCCCTGCCCACAAACACGAAGTAGAGAATCTGGGCGACGAATCCTACAATGCGGTTTACATCGGCCTCAAGGGCCAGGTGACGCAGGTTGGGGCCAATCCCAAGGCGGGTTCTCCGGTGAGATCCGAGCAGTTAGCGAAAATTCTGGCCGAGTACGCTCAAGCAACGGCGAAGCCCTGACCCGGCATTGGTCCGGCCGCCATCTCGTATAATAATTCTTAGCTTAATCAGATTCTGACCGAAGGACGTGTATGGCGCACACTGTTTTCTGCGTAAAGTTGAAAAGAGAAATGCCTGGGCTGGACGAGCCGCCTTTCGACAACGATCTCGGCCGCAAGGTCTACGACAATGTGTCCCAGGAAGCCTGGAGAATGTGGACCGAACACTGCAAAATGCTGCTCAACGAGTATCGGCTGAATCCTGCCCGTCGTGAAGATCAGGAAGTCATCGTCAAGCAGATGGACCAGTTCTTCTTCGGGGAAGGTTCCGCGCTGCCTAAGGAGTACGTGCCGCCGGCACCGAAGTGAGGATTTTTTCGAGGCGCTGTGACGGGCAGCAGATCCTCTCTTCGCTGGCTATCGCTCCGCTCCGGTCGGAATGAAAGAGCGATTCATAGTTCATCCTCAGCAATCCAATCGAACGGGCCGGCCTGCTATCATTGCGCCCATGTCCACGGCACAAACCTGGGATCCCGCGACCTACGCGCGTAACGCGAGATTCGTATCCGATTTAGGAGCGCCCGTCGTGGAGCTGCTTGCGCCCAAACCCGGCGAAAGAATCCTCGACCTTGGTTGCGGAGACGGCGTATTAACAAAGAAGCTGGTGGATCTGGGGTGTGAAGTGGTTGCGGTCGATTCGAGCGCTCCGCAGATCGAAGCCGCGAGGAAGCTCGGTTTGAACGCGCACGCGATCAGCGGTGAAGACCTGCCGTATAGCGAAGAATTCGATGCCGTGTTCAGCAATGCCGTGCTGCACTGGATTAAGCGCGCGGATCCGATGATTGCCGGAGCGTATCGATCTCTAAAACGAGGCGGCCGATTTGTTGCGGAATGTGGAGGGCACGGTTGCGTTCACAAGATACGGACTGCTCTGGTTCAAGCGCTGCATCGCCGCGGGATTGATGGCGAGGCTCGCGTTCCGTGGTATTTCCCCACGCCCGGCGACTACGCCACCAGGCTGGAACGCGCAGGGTTTCGCGTCGATAGCATTGCGCTGATCCCGCGTCCCACTCCTTTGCCGGGCGACATCGTTGGTTGGTTGGAAACTTTTGCTCTCAATTTTTTCCAGGGCTTCTCCGACGAAGCTCGCGACCAGTATCTGCAGGAGGTTCGGATGGTGTTGGAACCGCAACTTCGCGAGACCGATGGAACCTGGGTAGCCGACTACGTACGGCTGCGATTCGCGGCAACCAAGGCTTGCGAGTGATCGGGGCACCTACGGATTGAAATAAGGATCGTTCGCCATGCGAATGAAAGCCGCTTCCGAGGCAGGAGAGGAACTGATACGCCAGTCAGCCTCCTTGTTGATGTCGAACCATACGACACCCTTGATGAGCGGGAAGCGGGTGCGCAGCGTGGGAATGATGCTGTCGATCCATTTTCCCTTGTCCCCACCAGCTTCAGCGGACGCCATCTCTCCAATCAGGATCGGCTTTTTCTTCGCTGCAAGCAGCGGGTAGATGTTCTGGAACACCTGCTGGAAGGTTTGCCAGCCCCCGTTCGTCGTACCCCAGTTGTAGCCATCGACTCCGGTCCAATCGACGTAGTCATCGCCGGGATAGTAGTCCATCGTAGTGCGGTTGCCTCCTGGGGTGTCAGTGACGTTGGGGCACCACGCCCAAACCACATTGTTCGCGCCCGCAGCCACGAAGAGGTCGTGAATGTGTCGATAAGCAGAAACGTACAGGGGAGCGTTGTTGCCGCTCCAGGCCTCGTCGCCATTCATCTCGGCGGCAAAGTCGAGAAAAAATTTCTTGCCGAGCGCTTTGGAACCTTTAGCGCGCGCGATGATCGTGGCATCGAGGCTCCCATCGGCGATCCTGGCAAAGTCGATCTTATGTGGTTCCCAACTGATGAGAGGAATGCGTCCCGCGGCCAAATCAGCCTGAGTGACACTTCCGGTCCAGTCGGCTTCCCGCGAGTAGTAGGTGAGGTGAATGGCAGGGGTACGCCCAAGCTTTCGCGTTGTCTCGTCGATGCTGCCCGCGCCGTAGAACTGCCCGAGCAGCGCGCCCGACGCCGGCTCGAGAATGGACGATCGAGCAGACGCCCCGCGCGACTTCTGGCTTGCGGCATTGGTAGTCACTCCGCTCAAAGCCAGTGTGACAATGCCTGCCAGACACACAGCTGAGATCAAAGTCTTGGCCACGATCTCCATAGCTTAATACAAACAGCTTCCACAGGATGAGAAGCTCCGGAGATCGGAATGACATTCTTGTTGAACTTCGTTTAGGCTGCGGGGTGGCAAGATACACGGTCTTATAGCGGAGGCATCACTTGCGCTCGATCCATCGATTCGTGATTCATGCTTTTCTGGTTCTTGCGTTCTCAGGGGCAGGCATCGCCACCGGCGCTCACTCGGATCTCTATGTTTCCACCAACGGCGACGATTCGAATCCCGGCACGATCGAGAAGCCCCTGCGAACCATCCAACATGCAGCCGACGTAGCGAAGCCAGGGGACACCATCAATGTGCGGGAGGGCACCTACTGCCAGCAGCTCGCAGTGAAGGTCTCAGGAAACGCGGAGCAAGGGTTCATCACGTTTCGCACCCAGCCGGGAGAGCACGCGATTCTCGACGGCAGTTGCCTTACGCCCCCAGCAGGCCAGCACAGCATGGTGCTGCTGACCAACGTGAGCTTTGTGCGCATCGAGGGCTTGGAGATACGCAACTACCGGACCAGCGACTACGACAGCGTGCCAGGTGGAATCCGCGTATTCGGAGGCGGGTCGCATATCGAAATCCTGCATAACAACGTGCACCACATTGAGCAGAACTCGCCACGGCGCTTGCGGCCGGGCAGCGGAGCCAACGGCTTTGGGATTTCTGTTTACGGCACCTCCGCGACCACTCCGATCAGCGACCTGGTCATCGACGGCAACGATGTCCACCATCTCAAGACCGGATCGAGCGAATCCCTGGTAGTAAACGGCAATGTCGCCGGGTTCCGCATCACCAAGAACACGGTGCACGACAACAACAATATTGGAATCGACGTGATCGGCTTTGAACACACTGCGCCCGACCCGGCCGTCGACCGCGCGCGCGATGGCGTGGTCAGTGAGAACCTGGTGTACAGCATCACTGCGAGAGGCAATCCGGCGTACGGCGAGACCCCTGATTCCGACGGCATCTACGTCGATGGTGGAACTCGAATTCTGATCGAGCGCAACGTCATCCACGATGCGGACTTCGGCATTGAACTGGCCAGCGAACACCGCGTAGGGAGCACCAGCCACATCATCGCGCGCAATAATCTGATTTATTCCTGCCACGCCCCCGGATTCGCCATTGGAGGTTACGACCTGAAGCGCGGCACTACCGAGGACGTGGTCATCGTGAACAACACCCTCTACAAGAACGACACCTGGAAAACGGGACAAGGCGAGTTCCTGATGCAGTTCTACATGCGCAACAATGTCTTCAAGAACAACATCGTCTACGTGGGCGAGCACGGAATAGCGATGACCAGCAAGTCCGGGCGCATGGATGGCGGTGCTCCCACGGTGACCATGGATCACAACATCTATTACTTTCCTTCAGGCTCGAAAGCGGTGAAATGGTCTTTCGACACGAAAGATTACTCGAGCTTTGAAAAGTATGTTGCGGCGACGGGCAATGATGCGAAATCACAATTTGCGGATCCGCAATTTGTCGATGCCGATGCTCACGACTTCCATCTGCGGCCGGACTCTCCGGCGCGGAATGCCGGCGAGGATTTGGGAGCGGCAATGGTCGGCGATCAGGATCTTGACGGTCATCCCCGGGTGAGAGAAAAGAAAATCGACATCGGCTGTTATGAGATGCCGTAGCGCTAGCGGCTGGAAAACCGCTAGCTGTCTTTGCGGTAGAGCAGGTCGCGCATAGCTTGCCTGCGGGCCTCGTTCGCCTCTTTTGAATTCTTGCGCTCGTCGGCGTCCGTGCTCGGCTTCGCAGGTGAGTCGGCGCCTTCAGGCACACTGCAAGCTGGACAGCGGTTGGCGAAGCCAGGTTTGTCCGGCCTCAGTTCAAACTCTTCTGAGCAAACCGCGCAGACTCGGATGGGGAATGCCATGCAAATATTATGATATAAGTCAGCCCGCACTTCCAAACCAAGCTGCTGACTCAATCCCCCTCGCGCATCCCCCGAATCCTCTCCACAATCCGTGCGCTCAACCGGTCCACCGACCCCGGCCGCCCACCCTCCGGAGGCACCACGGTCCTCGTTCCTCGCCGGAAGTGGTGCCGCGTCAGCAGCCACCAGTTTTCCATGTAGCGCTCATACTTGTGTCCTTTGCTGTGCGGCGTCAGCACCACCGCCCCAACCCCGCGAGCGTCCTCGCCGGAAAGATGTACCACAAATCCAAAGGCAAAACGTAGACGGCAAAGTAGTCGATGTCCTTCGCCGTGTACAGTCGCCCGCACATATGCAGCTGGCAAATGTAGCCGCTCCCCGCCCCCTGCTCGGTCGATTTCACCTGTATCCTGAGAAACCGCCCCTCGTTCTCGACAACGACGTCGTATCGCGCCGAATCCCCCCACGGCTTCGCCACCGTAAAACCCAGCCCCGAAGCCACCGTCATAAACAGCAACTCCACCCACTCGCCCCGCTGCTTGTAATTCGCAAAAAGCTTCCCGCCCCACCGCCCCATAAGTTCCCCCGTACCGGTTTCACCGCAGACATGCGCCATTGAAAGGTTGTTATTTGAAGGGTTGTCATTCCGAACCGGGCCGAAAGCCCGGTGAGGAACCTGCTTTGCGAAGGCTACGTCAGCCCAAAAGTCAGCCAGCCCCAAAAACACAAAAGGCGCAGCCCGTGGGCTACGCCTTCTTTTCGAATCTTCTACTCTATAATCCTATTATATCATATTGCTATAGTGAATTCCGCACACTATTCTGTGCAAGCCGAAATTTATATTTCCTTCGGCTGCATACACATAGTCTCAATCGTGTAATTCCTGCCTATTGACAAGGTTCAGCTACGGTTTTCCATAGGCCTTTCACCCAAGCGACCTCGTCATAGGTCTTCAGGCTTTAGGCCGGTGTGCTTCGCAATTCTAGACAGGATTTTGGATCCGAGTTCGTCGCCATCGCCGTACGACCAGACGTACATCGGATACACCGACGCCTGGTGCTTGAGTTTTTTATGGGAACCAGTTTGGGAAACAACTACCCAGCCGATTTTCGGGAGAGCCTTCAAGGCCTGCTTGGCCTTTACGCTGGGCCAGTGGCTCAAGCGGAAGCGCAGTCGAGTGTAATCGAGCGTGGGACGTTTTTGGAATTCTCCACGTCGTCTGCGATGACCCGTAAAGCTAACGCGTACGCCTTTCTCTTGGCTTCGTCTTCCGTAGCTCCGTATACGATCACGCCGGGGACAGCAGCAATTTCCGCGATCCAACGGCCATCATCTTCGCGCTCGGTTTCAATATTCCAGTGCACGTCGTCTCTCCTAACGCTGGCAGATGGTTTTTTATGTGGCACACTCATAAGATGCAGGACCGCCGGAACCGTTGCACGTTACGACCGTAACGCGGCAAAGAACGCATAACAATACTCCGTTTCTTACCGCAAATCCACAAGTGTGTTTGTTGGGTAGTGCCCGAATACGTCCTTTGGGGTACCTGCTTGTCACAATCGGTTCAGCATGGCGGCCGCTAGTCAGCGTAAGCTCCGAACCCCTTGTAGTTGATAACAATTTCCTTCATGTCATACGAAACTTGCGACGGGGAGAAAGTTCCCATAACGATTCCACGCTGCTTGTCGATTCTCCCGACGTAGTAAATGTTTTGCGTTTGGTGGTGGCGCGCGGGGTCAAAAGTAGACTGGTAGTCAGCGCAAACAAAGAGTTCGAAGGCAATTTCTTTGCTGTCTTTGAAGTGACCCTCATCAAGAGCTTTTTTCAGAATCTCAGGTCGGATAATTATTGGGTACTGGTCGGCGACGATTTGATTTGGGAAGATCAGTTTCCCATGATCAAACGAGCTGTCAATAGGTTTCTTGAGATTCGCCGCAACTCTTTCCTTTACTTCGAGCATATTGTGTACACCGCCTATTATGACATCAATGAAAATGCTCACATGCTTGGCAACGGAGCTCCCGACATTTCTGAGTTGAGTGGCCAGCATTATGACGCCGCCCCTCTGATCGAAGATCAAATTCGAGGCTGGGACGATCCCGTCTATGGAAATCCACGGGCGATTGGACAATTCAAGTTGGGATTGAGTGAGTTCGGTTTGCCTGACAGCCTGCTGTGCCAATTCCTGCGTGTGCGTGGTGGATGTAGACATAACGTCTAATTGCTTCGAAGCATTGTCGATAATGCGCTCCGTTTGCTTCCCCGCGCTTTCCATTTGATCAATTTGACCCTTCATCGCCTCCAACTGCTCCCCCATAATGCGGCGTTGTCGACGCGTCTCATGCCGCTGGCGGGTCATCTCGATGCGTTGAAGTCTCATTTCCACGGCCTGGCGCCCTATTCTTCCGAGGGTGACGACGGCAGTTACGATGCCCGCAATACCGACGACGACCAACGCGAGGTTGGGGACGTTCCGCGGCAAGAGCAATTCGTGGAGATAGCTTGGCGGATTATTGGGATGATTATTTTCGTACCCTTGGGGAGCCTGCTGATTTACTACGACCGTTTGACCAGACGGATTGGCCGCATCCTTGCCTTCAGTGGCGGAGTCGCCTTTGTGAGGATTGCCTCGGGGCTTGGCTTCTTGCCCGTTTACCACTAGGGCTGTGCCAATAACGGTGAGAATCATCCATTTCATACTGGGCACCAAAGAGATCGATTCTCAGAGTCCCGCTCACTCCGTCAGATTATAAATCAGCCCGTACGGGTCCTTGACGTAACATCGTGGAAAATCAGGCTCATCCTTCACCACCCTGCAGCCCTTTTTCTTGAGCCTCGCTTTCGCTTCCTTCACGCCCTTCACGGTAACTTCCAAAACCGGACCCAGAGGCGGGCCGGGTTCAATGAATAAATTGACGTGTGGCCCGTGGAGGCCCACCATTTTCGGGTTCTTATCCGTAATCTCAAAGCCGAGCTCCTTGACGTAGAAGTTGGCGGCCTTCATGGGATCTTTAGCCTGAATCAAAATATCTGTGCCAAATGTATTTGCCATAGGATTCTCCGTCCTCACTTACTTGTGGTCGGTGTGCCCCTCGAGCAATTCGAGCGCGTGCGGAATCAGGTCCATGACCGCTTCCAGAGATTCCACCGCGCCGCCGGGACTGCCAGGCAGATTCAGGATCAGAGTTTTCTCCCGCACGCCGCACACTCCCCGGCTCAACGCGGCGAACGGAGTTTTCTTTGCCCCTTCGAGGCGCATGCGCTCGCCCACGCCATCGATCAGACGATCGCAAATCGCTTCGGTCGCTTCCGGCGTAACGTCGCGCAGCGCAATCCCTGTGCCGCCGGTGGTTACGATGAAGCGAACTTCGAGCGCGAAATGAACCAGGGCGTTTTGAATCTGCATGGAATCGTCTTGCACGATTTGCGTGGCGACCACGCGAAAGCCGAGCTTCTTTAAGACCTCGGCGACGGCCGGCCCGGAAACATCCGCGCGTTCGCCGCGAGCGCAAGAATCGCTGACGGTAACCACGGCAGCGGTGAGCACCGTCGGCCCGGGGTTCCCCTGCGACGAAGCCTCAATTGTCGAGGAGGACATCTTCTTCCTCTTCCCGGCGGCCGCCGCTGCCGCTCGAACCAGAGCCGCTGCTGCTGGCCGCAGCGCTCGCGCTGGCGCCGCTGTCTTCAGAGCTGGCGGGCTCGCCGCCGCCATCGCGCTGCGATTCGTCGAGCAGCCGCAAGCCCTCCATCAGCAGCCCCTGAGTGTTGAGCTTCGTGGTTTCCTGATCGGTCTTGCCTTCGAAGTTGAGTTCGAAGTTGCCGCCAGTCCAGCGCAGAACTTTAAAGACAGCTTCGTCTCCTGATAAAGCTCCGTAGGTTGCGTGCTTAACCTGGCCTTCGACAAAGAAGACCTCGCACTTGTCGCCTTCGTTGTTGAGCTTGAGCTGGCAACTCTTGCGTCCCATTTCGAGCGATTGCATCAGGTCAATCACATTCATTTGCGAGAGGTTGCCGCGAACCACGCCGTCGGAAGGCGCAGTCTTCGCCATCTTCTCGAGAGCGATGCGGTCCACAGTGCGCTTGATGCGGCGCGTGGCTTCTTTCAGGAAGAAGGGCTTGGCCAGGTAGTCGTCGGCAGCATCCTGCGGCGAAAGCCGTTCATCAATGTCAACCCGGCTAGCCATCAGGATCGCAGAAAAATTTGCCGTAGCCGGCCGGCTCTTCAGCCGCTCAACAAGCTGCCGGCCATCCATGCCAGGCATGCGGTAATCACAAACCACCAGGTCAGGAGGATCATCGACCGCCTTAAGCAACGCATCAGCCGCGTCGCCCGCAGCCACCACGCTCGCAAACGGAGTAAGCGCCTGCTGCAACATCCCCAACACCATGGGGTTGTCATCGACAAGGAGTAGTTTTACGTCGTTTGCCATGGAATCGGTTGTGAAGCGCGCTACTTTTTTGCGCGCCGGTAGTCTCCGCTTTTGCCTCCGGTCTTGCGCTGTAAGACGATCTCGCGAATCTCGATTGCTTTATCCATCCCTTTCAGCATGTCATAAATCGTTAGCGCTGAAATACTTGCTGCTACCAAGGCTTCCATTTCCACGCCGGTTTCAGCGGTGGTTGCTACTTTGGTGGTGATGGCGACGCCATTTTCGCACAGGCGTATGTCGACGGCAACGTGGGCGAGCGGGAGCGGGTGGCACATCGGGATTAGCTCTGCCGTGCGCTTGGCGGCCATGATTCCGGCGACGCGCGCTACTTCGAGAGGATCGCCTTTGGGATTATTTGGTAGCGCCTTCAGGACGGCCGGTTTGATCTGCACGAAGGCGCTGGCCTCGGCTTCGCGCCGGGTGGGGGTTTTCCCCGAGACATCGACCATGCGGGCGTGGCCAGTGGCGTCGTAGTGCGAGAGCTTCTTCGGCATGCGGAAGTTCTATCTTACATCGATACGACGCGATGGAGAGCGGCGCCGCGGGAAGCGGGGCCCTCAAGACTCGGTCACCGGCGCATGATTGCTACCCACTCGCCTGCTTTGATTTGCTCGCGATCGGGAGGGATGACCACATAGCAATTGGAGCGGGCTTGGGCTGCAATGTCGCCTGAGCCATGCCAGGGTACGAGTTCGACCTCGGCATCTTCGTAGTGGCCGGAGAGGATTGCGGGCAGGAAGCGCTTCAGTCCTGGCTTGACTCGGATTTCGGATTTCAGGCGGGCGTGCAGGAAGGTGAGCGAACGTGGGGGCATTCCTGCTAGCGCCTCGATTATGGGTTTGGCGAACAGTTCGAATGTGACCATGGTCGAGACCGGGTTGCCGGGCAGGCCGAAGAAGTATTTATGCTGCACCGGGGCTTGCGCCCCGGAGCGGGCGGGGGCGCCCGCTCCACACGAACTGACTCGGCCGAATACTACCGGCCTTCCCGGTTGGATCTTCGCTCCGGTGAAGAAGAACTCGGCTTGCATTTCTGAGAGGACCTGTTCGACCAGATCGTAGCGTCCCATGGAGACGCCGCCGGTCATGATCAGCAGGTCGGACTGCAGGCCTTTTTCGATCAACTGGCGGAGGCGGCGCGGTTCGTCGGGAGCGATTGGCAAGAGCACGGGGTCGCCGCCCGCTTGCTGGATCTGCACCGCCAGCGAATAGCTGTTGGAGTTGCGGATTTGCGTGGGGCCGGGTTGGGTATCGATGTCGACGATCTCATCGCCAGTTGTCAGTACCGCCACGCGTGGGCGGGCGAATACTTCCAGTCGTGATCTGCCTACGGACGCCGCGAGTGCTATGGCGGCTTCGTTAAGGCGGGCGCCGCGATCGACCAGGAGGCTGCCGCGTTTGGCTTCGGCTCCCTGCGCAACGATGTTTTCGCCTGGGGTAACGCTTCTGGAGATTTCGACAAGATCGCCTTTTTGCGATGTGTATTCGACCATTACTACGGCGTCTGCGCCTGGCGGAACCGGAGCGCCGGTCATGATGGAGAAGGCTTCGCCTCGATTCAGTCCGGATGGAACTTGACTGGGGCCTGCTTTGATTTCTCCCATCACTTTCAGTTTGGCTGGGAGCGTTGCCAGATCGGCTGCGCGTACCGCATAGCCGTCGCGCGTGGAGCGTGGGAAGGGAGGGATGTCGCGATCGGCGGCGACGGACTCAGCGAGGACTCGTCCGGCCGCTTGCAGTAGGGATATGGTTTCATTGGTCCCTGTGGCCAGCCGCGAGGCGTGGTCTTCGACTACCTGGTGGGCTTCCTCGAAAGTTAGGACGAGGGATTGAGTTGGCGGTACGGCCATGGGGAGATGATAGTGCAAGAGAGAGCTACGCGGGCGCCAGGGAGGGGCATGGATTGCTCAAGGAACGGGTCAATGAGTAATCGCGACATTTCAACCGCCAATGATTCAGTAGTCTGCCCTAAAGTCTCCTCGGCGCTCTTTCTAATCGCCGGGTCAGTAGCGGCCTCAGGCTTTTCGAGTGCATATCGCCGCACGATTTTGTGGTCCAATTTTCGTCGGATTAAATTCCCGATGCCCTGCGAGGAAACTGGGGATTGGTAACGCCCCCCGGCGGGAAGACTTTTTAAGGTTGTTTTGCTGAAGAAAAGCCTACGCCCGGTCTCTTGGTTCTGGTCTGGTGGAAAGTGATTTCCGTGACGCCATATGCCGCCAACAAAATTACAACCGGTTCTATCGGGTGCCGGTAGGTAGGAAAGTTATGAGTGACACAATAGACCCACGGAAAAACTCCCAGCATGAGCAGCCAGACCCATCGGTTTCTATTCTTCCAGATGGCCAGAACTGCTCCGAGCCATCCCAACATCTCAATCACGAGCCACGGAAGGGAATAGGGCCGATACCAAAACTCGACCATGCGCCGCAGCATGCGGCCGGCAAATCCGCTTGGGTCATGTGCGATGAACTGTCTGGCTTCGGCAAATTTCTCATCCATGAAACGCAGTTCGCCCAGCCGCGCATAGTTGCTGGGATTGCGGTCGGGAAAATCACCGCTATAGTCGACTGTTCCCTGCATTCCAGGCCGGTTCCCGAGCCAAAGTTCCAGCCCGAGATTATCGCGAACCGGGACGAGGCGTCCGAATGTCATGTAATTTCTCACGGTCCAAGGAAGCAACGCCAGAACAAGTCCCAGGATGGCGATCCCCACTTGCCGGGAAGCGGATTTTTTCGACCAGGCGAGCCAGCCTCCATAAACCAGAACAACGGTCAGCAGTGAGGGCTGAAGCAAAACCAGCAGCCCAGAATAGACACCCAGACCGAACCATCCCCAGTCCGCTTCGAGGGTGCTCGGAGCCCACAAGAACAGAGCGGTCAGCCCTAACGCCGCTAAATAAGCATTCGTCAGACTCACCACGAATGTTCGGATTCGGTACATCCATGGAATTACCCAGAGCCATCCCGCGGCAATGCCAACTGTTTCACCGAAGTGAAGTCTTCCAACGTAGTAAAGCAATACGGCAGTGACCGCACCAGCCAGCACATTGATTACCACCGCCACCCATGCCGATTGCACTGTATAGATTCCGAATGCCTTGAATACGCCGGCCAACATTAACGGATATAGCGGAGGCTGCTGGGCGGTTGCCGCAGTGGGGACGTTGTCATAGGGGGATGAAAAGCCCAGGCCAGAGGCGAGCGCTGCTGCAATGTGTGACGGTTCATTCGCCGCAAACAAAAGTTGAGGCCCAGGGTACCGAAAGAGGATAAACGCGGCGCTGGCGAGACGCGTCAGGAATGCCGCTCCGAAAATAACCAACGGAGAAGCCGCAATTCGTTTGATGGTGGTCAAATTATCTAAATGCTTTCGGCGCACTCGTTGTCACGAATCGTCCGCTAGTTTTTCCCGCGTCTTCTGGAACCGCGCGACACTTTCTTCCGGCTTCCTACCGTCGTTTTCTGGTGGATCAGAAGCCCGTGCATATTCTAGGCCTGATTAGGTAGCAGTAGCGGTTCCTAAGCAAATCTTGGAGATAACTGTCGTACCTGTCGATGACAGTCAGTGAACGATCCCTTGAGAAATCCACGCCGCTCCGGGGCACCGCTCGCGACGGCTCCGCACCCTGACACGAGCGGTAAAAAAGCCACTTATTATCTGGCGAGTTCCTGGCCTAGGACGGTGGGGTTGCTGGCGTAGGAGAGGCCGACTTCGAGGTCGACTACGCGGTCGCGGACCAGTTCGGCGATTTCGCCATCGAAGTGTTGCATGCCTTCGGTTGCGCCTGCCTTCATGGCGTCGAGTAGCGTCTTGCCGTCGCGATCGCCTTTTTCGATGCACTCGCGGGTACGGGCGTTGACTTTCAGGATTTCGGCTACGGGAACGCGGCCGCTGCGGTCCGCCTTCGGCAAGAGCCGCTGGCAGATAATGTAGCGGAAGCTTTTGGCGAAACGTTCGCGCGCGTTTTTCTGTTCGTCGGGTGAGAACGAACTGACGATGCGCTCCACAGTTTTGGGTGCGTCCATGGTGTTGAGGCTGGAGAGCACCAGGTGGCCGGTCTCGGCGGCTTCGAGGACGCTCTCGATGGTTTCGCGATCGCGCATCTCGCCCACCAGAATTACCTTAGGCGCCTGGCGCAGCGCTGAGCGCAGGGCGTGAGCAAAGCTGGGCGTGTCGCTATGCAGTTCACGCTGATGAATAGTGGAGTTTTTGTGGTTGTGGAGGAACTCGATAGGATCCTCAATAGTGATGATGTGATAGTTCTTCTCGCGATTGATGCAATCGAGCAGCACGGCGAGGGTGGAAGATTTGCCGGATCCTGCAGGTCCAGTGACGAGCACGATGCCATCGCGCAGCTTGGCCACATCCGAGAGATGCGCCGGCAGGCGAAGCGAAGCAAAGTCCGGGATGGCGGTGGGAATTACGCGCATGACCACGGCGCAACTGCCTCGCTGGATGAAGATGTTGACGCGAAACCGGGCCACGCCGGGCAAGCCGTAGGAAATGTCGCAGGATCCGTGTTCGCGCAGAGTGGTAACCGCCTGCTTATTGTCGCCGATCAGGTCCGCGGCGAGATGGCGGGTGTCATCGGGCGTTAGCATGGAGAGTCCCGGAACCTGTACCGGGATGAGCTGGCCGTAGACCTGCACTTGTGGAGGCCTTCCGGGAGAAAAGATCAGGTCGCTGATCTTTTCGGCGGCGCGCAGCATCGCGCCCAGCAAGGCGGGCGTAGCCACTTTGCCGCTGCCGGAATAACCTTCCAATGAAACTGCAATTGCCGCGATGCCAGGTGTTGCCAATTCCACCCCTCGCACAAGTCTGTGCTTATTGCTTATTCTTAGGGAATTGCACACACCACAGACGGGAGTCCGGCCTACCGTAGTTGACCTAATACCTATACTTTATCGCGCGGGCGAGCGAAACGTAAGGACGGTTAGGACAACGCCCTTAGTAACCAGTACTCAGTTCTCAGTACAACCTTGCCGATTGCAGCCCGGGTTGGCCGACGAAAAAGGGCGGCCGCCGGGCCGCCCTATCGACCTGAATCTATACAACTTAGTTTTTGGCGCCCTTCTTTTTTTCCTTGAAACCCGTTTCTACAGGAGCACCGATGCTGGCGAGCATCTGCTTGGCTACGTCGGCGTAGGGGCCGGTGGGGGCGAGCTGAAGGTATTTATTGAAAGCCTCAGCCGTGCCCGGGGGCGCAACCATTTTGTCGCCTTGCAGCGTAGCCTTGCCGATCATGTTCACGCCCTTCTGGTAATAGGCGTCCGCTTTGCTGGGGTCAGCGGCGATGCATTTATCAAAAGCGGCGATGGCGTCATCGACCTTGCCGGCGTTGGTGAGCACCGCGCCGATATTGAAGTAATAGGCTGCGGCGCCCTCAGGATTAAGCTGGGCGGCCTGGGTATAGGCCTTCACGGCGTCATCGACCTTGCCCGACCTGGCGGAAGCGTCCGCCATGTTGTTGTAATATGCCGCCAGCTTCTTGTTATCGTCGGCATCCTTCTTCGTTTCCATGGCTTTCTGCTTGAGATCGATCGCCTTCTGGTAGTCCGCGACGGCCTCCTGCAGGCGCTTGGACTTCTCCGCGGGATCAGTCTGTTTAGGTGCAGAGCCGCGATAGGCATCGGCGAGTTGCGCCCAGATTACATCCCGTGTGGCATCGACCTGCGTGGCTTCGGTTAAGGTGGCGATCGCGGCGTCGAAGTCTCCGGCCTTTATCGAGGTGTTGGCGGCAACGATCTTGTCGTTCAGGGTCTTAATCGTGGTGTTTTCCTTGGCGGCTTTCTCCACGGCCTCTTGCCTCTGCTTGAGTTGTTCCGGAGTCAGGCCCACTCCCTGAGCCTGCTTCTGCTGCTCCTTCTGGAGGTCGAAATCGAGAGGGCTTTCGTCCAGCGTGACCGGGAATCCCTTGACCGGAAACAGTACTTTGTTCGCCTTGAGGTCATCGGCATTCCTGTACAGGATGACGTCGTACTTGCCGGCGGCAACGCCCAGAGAGAAATACTCGCCCTTCTTGTTGGTTTTGAGCGTGTATTTCTGGCCATTGTCCAGGTTGGTGAAGATCACGATGGCATCCGCGATGGGCTTGCCATCAACGTCCTTGCACACGCCCTTGACCGTCCCAGACTGGGCGAAGACCGGGGAAGCACAGAGTCCCAGCATTAAGAGAACGAAAGCGAACACGGCAAAATATTTCTTCATCTTGGCCTCCCGGCGCAAAATATTCTCGACTGGTCGACTTCTGATGATTGATTGAAAATCGGCATGAATGAATCTTTTTTCAGTCGACCATCCACTATCACAAATTTCGACGATCTCTTTCTCGACCTAGGATCTCAGCATACGGAATAGGATCGGCGGCTCCGGCAGCCGCGAACGCCTTCAGCCGCAACACGCAGCTGTCACAGACGCCGCACGCCTGATCCTGGCGGCTGTAGCATGACCAAGTTAAATCGAATGGCGCGCCCAATTCAAGGCCCAGTCGCACAATTTCGGCTTTGCGCATGCGGATGAGCGGGGTGACGATCTCGATGGTTCCTGCTTTCGTCCCGGCCTTGATGACCTGGTTGAACGCTTCATAATACGCCGGACGGCAATCAGGATAGCCGGAACTGTCCTGTTCGACGGCGCCGATATAGATCTTTTCCGCTCCCAGCACCTCAGCGCAGCTTACCGCTACGGCCAGGAAATGGGCGTTGCGAAAGGGGACGTAGGTGATCGGGATGTCATGGCCTGGCGCGTGAGCGGGGTCGCTGGTGGGAACGGCGATGCGTTCGTCGGTGAGCGCCGAACCTCCAATGGCGCGGAGAGCCTCGTTGCGCACGAGCAGTGTGTCCTGGATGTTGAGCCGCCGGCAAATTGCCTGGAAAGATTGGCGCTCGCGGTCTTCGGTGCGCTGGCCGTAGCTTACGTGCACCGCGGCGGCGGCATGGTCGTGGGCCGCGAGCGCCGCGCAGACGCAGGAATCCATGCCCCCGCTGAGCAGAACGACTGCGCGGGATTTTGTTGTGCGCGTCATGTGTTGAACGGCAATTGCCGATTCTTGATTGCTAATTGCTGATTGGAAGGCGCCGCAGGGGCGCTGCCAGCCGAGGGTTTTGAATCAACAATCAACAATCAGAAATCAGCAATTCTTTAAACTCCCTTTACCGCCGGGTCCCAGATGAACTTGTGCAATTGCAACCCCAGGCGGGCTGGTACGTCATCGGCGAGCATCCACTCGGCTAGTTGCTGAGGATCGAGTAAACAGTGCGAACTGTCGCGCGATCCGGTCGCATCCTTGCGGAAAGCCGGGGAGAACAGGACCGCATTTACGCGCTCCGCGAGACGATTCCGATTCGTGAAGTCGCGGGCAAATTCGTAATCCGCGCGGCTGCTCAGCACAAACTTGACTTCATCGCGCGAGGTAAGTGTCTCGAGATTCACTGTGTGAAAGGTGTCGGCTTCGCCGGAATTCGGACACTTCACGTCGACGATTTTGATGACCTCCGCAGGTACGCGCTCGAGTGGCCGCTCGCCGCTGGTCTCGAGCAGGACTCGATAGCCAGCTTGCAGCAGTTGCCGGATCAGGGGCAGCAGTTCGCGCTCCTGCAGCATGGGCTCGCCCCCGGTAATTTCGACAAGGCCGCCATTGGGGCCGAGATGCTTCACCTCGTCCCAGACTTCTTGGGAAGTCATCTTGCGTCCGCCCTGGAATGTGTACTCGCTATCGCACCAGGAGCAGCGCAGGTTGCAGCCGGTCAGGCGCACGAAGACGCAGGGCAACCCCGCATGTGTCGACTCACCTTGCAGCGATTTGTAGATTTCGGTTATTTGCATTTGCGAGTAGCGCCGGCGTCTCGCCGGCCGGGGCGCCCGCTGGACAGCCGCCGGGACGGCGGCGCTACGATTCCGAGTACTTTGCTGTTGTTGTGTCCGTTTCAAACACCGTCACATCTTTTACCCGGACCCGGCCGTTCGTTACGCTTTTCAGACGCGTGTTCGACTCGTCATAGAAATACTTAGCCAGATTTTCCGCCGAGGGATTGATCACGGTAAAAGGTTCGATGTCGTTGATCATCCGGTGATCGAGCCGTTCGATGACGTGTTTGATGACCTCGCGCAGGTCCTTGAAATCGAGTAGGAGACCGGCTTTGTCCAGTTCCGCACCGGCCAGCGTCACCCGAATCTTGTAGTTATGCCCGTGCGGGTTTTCGCACTTGCCCTTGTAGTCGCGCAGGTAGTGGCCTGCGGCGAAAGTGTCGTCAACTGTTACTTCGAACATGCGTCCCTCAGCGGCTCGGCGGGAATACAGGCCGGGCCGGGTTCCATGGCGAAACACCTATTGTAACGCGAATCGACGCCATTGCAGCTTGACTGCCCACCGTCTCTAAAGGTAGTTTGCCTATTCGTTTCTTCCCTTGATGAAGGAGCATCTATGCGTCGCAATGTATCCGTTCTAATTCTCGTCACAGCGGGGATCATCGCTAATATTGCCGCCCAGAGCAAGCCCGAGGCGCCTGAGTACGACATTAAGGAACATTACACGAAGTATGAGTACAGAATTCCGATGCGCGACGGCGTGCACCTTTTTACTTCGGTGTATGTTCCCAAGGACGCATCCCGCACCTACCCGTTCTTGATCAATCGAACTCCCTACAGCGTGGCGCCGTACGGCGTAGATCTGTACCGCACGCGGCTCGGACCGTCGCCCGACTTTGACAAAGCAGGATACATCTTCGTCAACCAGGATGTGCGCGGCCGCTACATGTCGGAGGGTACATTCGTCGAGATGCGCCCGCACATCGACAATAAGAAATCGAAGCAGGATGTGGATGATGCGAGCGACCTCTACGACACCATCGACTGGCTGCTGAAGAACGTGCCGAACAATAATGGCAAGGCCGGGATCTGGGGCATTTCTTATCCTGGATTCTTCACTTCGGCCAGTATCATCGACTCGCATCCGGCGCTGAAGGCGGCTTCGCCGGAGGCTCCCATGACCAATCTTTTTATGGGCGACGACGCCTACCATGGCGGGGCTTTCATGCTCAACGCCAACTTCGGTTTCTACGTTTCTTTCAAGCCGCAGGAGAATCCCCAACTGCCGCCGAAGACTCCCGTGCCCTTCGATTACGGCACGAAAGACGGCTACGACTTCTATCTGAATGCCGGTCCGATTGGGAACCTTTCAAAATATCTTGAAGGCAAGAGTGCGCTGTTCGACGACCAGATGCACCACGACACTTACGACGATTACTGGAAGGTACGCGACCTGGCTCCACATATGAAGAACATTCACTGCGCGGTGCTCACCGTGGGAGGATGGTTCGACGCCGAAGACCTGCAAGGTCCCTTCAGCACCTTCCATGCTATCGATAAGAATAACCCCGGAATCTTTAACGCACTGGTGGTTGGACCCTGGGTGCACGGCGGCTGGGCGCGTTACGACGGCGAACATCTGGGGCGGGTGGAGTTCGCCGCAAATACCGGGGACTATTACCGGAAGAACATCCTTTTTCCGTTTTTCGAGCAGTACCTCAAAGGCAACGGCGACGCGAAACTTCCGAAAGCGTATGTGTTCGAGACCGGCACGAATGTGTGGAGACAATATTCCGCGTGGCCTCCGAAAGAGGCTGAGGCGAAGACTCTCTACTTCACCAGGGGCGGTGGACTGTCCTTCGATCCTCCCGCTTCGGACGAGCCCTCTTTTGATGAATACGTCAGCGATCCGGCCAAGCCTGTGCCTTTTGTGAATTACATTTCGACGCGCGTACCGCAGGAATACATGCTCTCGGATCAGCGCTTTGCCTCCAGCAGAACGGATGTTCTGGTTTATGAAACTCCGGCGCTGCAAGAAGATGTAACCATTGCCGGACCAATTTCGCCGCGGCTTTTCGTTTCAACCAGCAGCACTGATTCCGATTGGGATGTAAAGCTGATCGACGTTTACCCCGCAGATTATCCCGACAGTAAGTTCGATGCGCCCCGGCCAGAGGATAAGGACAAACCCCGGACTGATGTGGGTCCTCCAGGCTTCACGATGGGTGGATATCAGCAACTGGTGCGGGGCGAGCCTTTCCGCGGAAAGTTTCGCCACAGCTTCGAAAAGCCTGAGGCCTTTACGCCGGGCAAGGTGGAAGAAATCAATTTTACGATGCAGGACGTCAATCATACCTTCCGCCGCGGCCACCGCATCATGGTGCAGATCCAAAGTTCGTGGTTTCCGCTCACCGACCGCAACCCCCAGACCTTTGTCGACATTCCCAATGCCAAGCCATCGGACTTTGTGAAAGCCACCGAGCGGCTGTATCACGCCAAAGGCGAGGCTTCGGGGATCGTGGTGGGCGTGCTGCCGAGTCCAGCAATGACGGAAGAACAAAAATAGAAAATAGGCTCCACCCAAGACATGGGCATTTCCACCGGACTCTGGGGTACAATGGCGGCCATTCGCCTCGCGACTGGGAGGTTTGACCCGCGCCTGCGGGATTATTGCGGGGCAATGAGGACTGGTCACGATGAACGTCCTGTTGCTTTCCATGCCCGATTCCTTCGAACACATGCCACCGGTAGCGATCCGCATGCCGAATGGTGCGCTGACATCGCTGGCGGGAAACGTTGATCCACATCACCGCGTAGCCGTGGCTGACTTGATTCTCGTTCACCGGCGGGTTCGTGAGACTGTCACCCAGCTTGTGCGCGAGCTTGATCCGGAAGTCGTCGGACTTTCCATCATGACGTTTCAGCGGCGGACTGCCGGTCGCATCATCGACTTGGTGCGTGCGCTTCGGCCGGGCGTGAAGATCGTGGTCGGTGGGTATGATCCCAGCCTTGCGCCTGAAGCTTACGAGAACATGGGCGTCGACTATCTGGTGCGCAGCGAGGGGGAAGTTACGTTCCGTGAATTGTTGCGGGCGCTCGAGCAGGGCTCCGGGTTCGAGAAGATCAGCGGACTTTCCTACCGCGACAGCGAGAGCTGGGTGCACAATCCTGCTCGCGCGCCGCACCGGCTGGAAGACAGCGAAATCCGGCTGCCGAAGCGGGATGCGCGCGTGCTCGACGGATACACGATGCTTGGCCGGCAGGTGGATGTAATTGAAACCTCGCGCGGGTGCACGTTCGATTGCAGTTTCTGCTCCATCATCGAAATGCGCGGGCGCAACTTTCACAGTTACTCCTTCGACCGCGTCTTGGCCGACATTCGCGACGCCTACGATCACGGCGCTCGAACGATTTTTCTAGTCGACGACAACATTACGCTGAACGTGAGGCGGTTCGAGGCGCTGTGCGAGGCCATCATTGCCGCCGGATTGCACAAGGTCGATTACTTCGTTCAAGCCATGACCTCGGCCATCGCCAACCACGGCGAAACGCTTGCACCGCTGATGCGGCGCGCCGGATTCCGCTACGTGTTTCTCGGCATTGAAAATATTCTGGAAGGAGACCTGGAATTTCTGAAGGCTTCCGCCAAGAACACGGAGCGCAGCAATGGCCAGAAGACTGGGAACGCCACGCTCAAAGCCATCGATTACATCCGTCGCAACCAGATGTACGTTGTGGGCGGCTTGATCGTGGGCAGTCCGGGAGATACGCGCGAATCAATTGAGGCGAATCTGGAATTCGCCCGGCGATACGTGGACTGGCCCTACATCCAGCACCCGACCCCGTATCCGCGCACGCCGATGACAAAAGATTTCCGCGATCAAGGTTTGATCATGAATGAGCGGCTCGAGGAATATGACGGCACGACGGCCGTGGTGCGCACCGAACATCTGCCGGCTGAAGAGGTGGAGTTTCTGCGCTGGAAGGCCGAGCGCTGGATGAAAGTTCACCACATCCCTGTGGCGCTAAAGCATGACCCGAAATTTGTTTTGACGACCGGCTGGAAGATGCTGGGGCACACTTTCCGGGGAAGCTCGATCCGTTCGGCGCTGGGGCTGGAGAGCGACAGGAAAGTGTTTGAACGGTATCGGGAGATTCGGCGGGCGGAGCGGGAGTATGTGTGAGGAAATGTGGTTGGCGCTACTGCGTAACAGTTGAGTTCAGTTGAATTTAGTTTTGTATTCCGAAGAACTCCTCCACGACGCGCATTTCTGTAGTCTTCTTGTAATTCGGCAGGCTCTCGATGAACACGCGGCCGTACTGCTTTTTCAGGATGCGGTTATCGAGCAGAACCAAGAGGCCGCGGTCGTGCAGCGAACGGATCAGGCGTCCGAAGCCTTGCTTCAGCGTGATCACTGCCGCCGGCACCTGATACTGAAAGAAGGCATTGCCGCCATCGGCGTCGATCGCTTTCACCCGCGCGGCGACGACCGGGTCGCTGGGCACAGCGAACGGCAGGCGGTCAATAATCACGCAACTCAGTTGTTCGCCCTGCACGTCGACGCCTTGCCAGAAAGATGAAGTGGCGAACAGCACGGCATTCGGTGCGAGCCGAAACTCCTCGAGCAGCGCGCTCTTCGGCGCGTCCCCCTGGCGCAGCATGGGGAATTCTAATTCTCCCAGCAAGCGCTGGTAGACGTCGTTCATCTGGGCATAGCTGGTGAAGAGCACGAAGGCGCGACCGCGCGTAATCTCCAGCAGCTTGCGGATTCGGTCTGCCGCCTGCGCGGCAAACTGCGGGGTTCGCGCATCTGGCAGATCGGGCGGGACATAAAATAGAGCCTGATTCTCGTAGTCGAAGTGCGAAGGCAGGACTGACTCGCGGGCATGCTCCAGTCCTAGGCGCTGCCGAATGTATTCGAATCCTCCGCCGACAGCGAGTGTTGCCGAGGTGAGGACTGCACATTCCAGCTTCGACCACAAGCATTCGCGCAGGATCGGGCCGACGTCGATTGGGGTGGCCTGCAGGAAGACGTTCCCGCTTCTTTCTGCGTCTCTTGATTTTTGAAGTGAACTCGGAGGTGAACTCGCTCTTCCCCGGCCGCCGCGCCGCTCGATCCAAAAGACGGTATTACGATCGTCGGACTCCATGGCGAAGGTGAGCTGCACTTGCATCTCCTGCACGCGCCGCACGAAGTTGAAAACTTCCTCCGGCTTTTGCGGCAGGCCTTCGAGTTCACCCGCCAGCCGGGTCAGAGCCTGATTGAGCGCAAGGAATTCGTCTCCGTTTTCTTCCAGAAACTCGCGCCGCGTCTCGAAGGCAAAGCGTCCTTCGCCAGGCGGCAACAGCGAAAAAAAGAACTGCGCGCGCTCCCGCAGACTTCCCAGTGCTCCGGAAAGCGATGCTGAGAACATCCGGTTATGTTGCAGCGATGTTTCCACGTCGCGCGCCAGATCTTCCACGCGCAGGTTGCTCACAGAGATTCCGAAATAGTTTCCTGCTACATCTTCCAACTCATGCGCTTCATCGAAAATCACTGCCGCGGCTTCCGGCAGGACCCCCGCATCGGGTGCACCATCTGCTTGCAGCTTAATGGCAAGATCGGCGAAGAACAGATGATGGTTGACGATGATAATGTCGCTCTCCATCCCGCGACGGCGCACTTCTGTGACGAAGCAGCGCTCCCATTCGCTGCACTTCTGGCCGATGCAGGCTTCGGCTCGTGCGTCCAGTTTGTGCCAGAGCGCGCTGGCCTCGGGAAGTTCCGCGAGTTCGGCGCGATCCCCTGTTGCGGTTGTCTTTTCCCATGCGGCAATCGCGCGATATTGCTCAATCTCTTCCAACCCGCTGAGCACCGGCTGATCGGTTAGGTCGTAGAGTTTCTTGCGGCATAAGTAATTGTTGCGGCCTTTCATGTAGCAGACGGAAAGCCTCCCTGGGCCTTGCCCAAGCTGGGCGGCTGAGGGGGGTGTCCCAGGGTTGTCTCCGAAAAGAGCGTGCTCCAGAAATGGAATGTCTTTGTAGAAGAGCTGTTCCTGCAGATTCTTGGTGCCGGTTGAAATGATTATGCGCTTGCCCGAGCGAATCACCGGCATCAGATAGGCCAGCGTTTTTCCTGTGCCGGTGCCGGCTTCCACGATCAGGTGGCGCTTTTCTTCCAGTGCCTGCTCGACGGCCTGTGCCATCTGCAACTGCCCGCGCCGAAATTCGTACGCAGGATGCGTACGCGAGAGCACTCCTCCCGGAGCGAAGAATTGATAGAGAGATACATCCTTTACGCTGGTTGCGGAGCCGCCTGGCGTTACGGGAGACACGGGTTGGGAACTTAAAGCCACGGGAGTCTCTATAATAAACAGTTCCCGGCTTTCAGTAGTCGATTGCCTCATTTTGACCCAGCCCACCTACAACTCGACCAGCACTGCCGCCACCACCGCAGCCGGAGTTCCGACGCTGGCCATTGTGGGCCGGCCTAACGTAGGCAAGTCCACGCTGTTCAATCGCATTGTCGGATCGCGGCGCGCTATCGTCGGCGACGAGCCTGGCATCACTCGCGATCGCCTCTACGGCGATGCAGAGTGGCGCGGGCGGCAGATCCGCGTCATCGACACCGGCGGCATTATTCCGGATGACAAGGATTTCATTCCGGCGGAAATCTTTCGTCAAGCCCGGGTCGCGTTTGATGAAGCCGCTGCGATCGTTATGGTGATCGACGGCCGCGCGGCGCTGGCCGGGCCCGACCTGGAACTGGTCCGGCTGCTGCGTAAGACCGGGCGTCCGCTTTTTCTCGCCGTCAACAAGGCTGACACCGAGAAGCAGGCACACATTGTTGACGAGTTCCATCGATTGGGAATCAAGCAGATGTTCCCTATCTCCGCCGAACATGGGCGCGGCATCGATGATCTGCTGGACGCCGTGTTTGAGGTCTTGCCGCCCACAGAAGGCTCTACCGCCGAGCACGCCGAGATCGCAGAGGAAATGACGGCAAGCCAGACAGCTGAGACTGACGAAACTGCGCGAGACGTCGAGCCTGAGCCTGTGTATGAGACCAAGGTCGCCATTATCGGTCATCCCAACGTGGGCAAGTCTACGCTGCTGAATTGCCTGACTGCTTCCGATCGCGCCATCGTCTCGCCGATTCCCGGTACCACGCGCGATGCGGTCGACGAAATTGTTGAACGCGACGGCCGCCGCTTCCGCTTCATCGACACCGCCGGCATCCGCCGCAAGGGCAAGACTCATCTGATGGCGGAGAAGCTTTCAGTGGTGATGGCGCGCAAGCATCTTGAAGCCGCCGACATCGCGTTGCTGGTGATCGATGCCACCGAAGGCGTGAGCCAGCTCGACGCGGCCATCGCCGGCTACGCCCACGAAAGTGGACGCTCGATGATCATCGTCGTCAACAAGTGGGACCTTGTCACCGGAGGCGCTCTGAAGCCCGGGAGACCGTCGAAAGCCATGCGCATGCGGGAAAGCAAGCGCCCGGGCGACCGCGACGCCTACGAAGAGCGGCTGCGGCATGATCTTAAATTTCTGAACTACGCGCCTATCGTTTTTGTTTCCGCAAACACTGGCAAAGGTGCGGAGAGAATTTTTCCGTTGCTCGAACAGGTTGCCATCGAGCGGCGCAAGCGTATCTCCACCTCTGCGATGAACCGATTTATTGAGACTGTCGATTTCGAGCGCGCCTCCGTCCCGATGCGCTCGCGGGTAAAAATTCTTTACATGACGCAGGCGTCGGTTGCACCGCCGACCTTTGTGTTATTTACGAACCGCGCTGTTAAGCTGCACTTCTCTTATCAACGGTTTTTGGAAAATCAAATTCGCAAGGCTTTTGGGTTCTTGGGGACACCGATCTGGATTAAGAACCGTGCGCGGAATTAGAAATCACAGGTTAGCGCCCGAACTCTCACTCGCCTGCCACGTCCCGATCCATGGTCAGCAGCCCCACGGTCTTCACGCCTGCATGATGCGCCACGTCGATGACGTCGGCAACGTACTGGAAATCGACGTCGGCGTCGCCGCGCACGAAGACGACTTTCTCGGCGCGCTTCAAATAGATTTCGGCGAGGCGTGTTTCCAGATCCTCCCAGCGCACGCCCTCCTGATTGATCTTCACGGTCGGCTGCTGATCTTCCTTCGTCCACACCACCTGAATAATCACCGTGCGGGATTGCGACGATTCCGCCGTCTGTTTCTGATCCGGTTGCGGAATCTGGGCTGTCTCTCCCTGCTCTTTGTCCATCGACACCACGACCATGAAAACGATGATGAGGGTCAGCAGAACGTCGATCAGCGGTGTTACGTTGATCTCGGGTCCGCGCGCACCACGGCCTGCCATTGAGAACGACATTGAAAGCTCCCCAGCTCCTGTTTTTTCTTTGGCACGCGCGTGTCTGCAACATCAGACACCTGGAGAGGCGCGAGAGTTCCCTCGGTCGGGGAGCGAGCCAGAAGTCGGCGCTGTGCCGGAAGCGCGCGAACAGCAGATTCCTCTCGCGTCTTGGGCGCGTTCGGAATGACAAACGCACTTATCCGATCGGCTCGGGTGCGGGCGGCAACGGCGGAGGCTCAGGAGGACGCGGAGGAGCGGGACCCGGCAGGACCTGGGGTACGGACGGAGCGGTCGGTGGATAAAGCGCGGCGCTCAACGCGGGATAGCGCGCCGCGAAGAAATAGATTGAATACGCAGGAAAGAACACAATGACGGGCACGGAGATCAGCGAGACCACATACAGAAAACCTGCGAACAGGACGCAGCCCACCACGACCGCTAGCGTTATCGTGTAGGCATTCCAGGTGAGTCCGGCCGTCTTGCCGGTAACGATGGCGAGGATGCTGAACAACGCCGTAGGGATCGCGATGATCAAACCTAAGATCACCGTGGCAATTCCAACTATGATGCCCGCTCCAATGGCCATCACAATCTTCATTCCGATATAGGCGGCGTAGCTTCCCTTTTCAGATTTGATCATCCACCACAATCGCCGCCATCCCTCCATCACGCCGATGTTTTCTAAAGCCATTTGCGGGATGACGAAATCCTTGGTCAATACGAAAATCACCGCCAGAACCAAAACGAAAATCAGCACCACGAAGAACAGGAATATCCCGCTCAGCACCAGCGGGACCATGTGTGCCTTCGGCTCCTTGAACCATCCCGCGGCAAAGGCAAACCCGGCCGGAATTCCAACCAGCACGATGAGGCCGCCTAGGGTAACCACCAGGTAGGCCAGCTTCCAGAGGAAGTATCGCAATCCCGGCCCTTGCCTGCGGCTCCAGCCCTGGCGAATGTGGCACTCTTTCGCCATGACGCTGTCAAACAGAATGAAACGCATTACGCTGCTTATGTACATCAGGATGATTCCCAGCACCAAGCCGGCGACGACCAGCACGGCGATGAGGCCGGCTAACAAAGCGGGATCGATTGCCGGCCAACCTGAATCCATAAAGTGGCGTGTGGCGCCCGGGTGTTGATTCCAGTTGAAGTTGTGACTGTTGCATCCGCCACCGGAGCCAAGCTCCCCAGCCAGCAAGCCGACCAGCGCCAGCCTGGTCCATTGGCCGAGGCGGAAAGGCTGGAAGAGCTGTTTCTTGGTGTGTTCAACGGCGGGATAGATGGCGTCCACGGCAGAGAAAGTCAAGCGCGCACCTCAGCGTCGATCGAATGTGGAGGAAGGTACTGCAAACAGACTGGCGGGTCAAATAAATTCTCGATTGGTTATCGAGGGGCGGCAAGGACCTTCTCCATGGTAAACAGCGGCGTTCCAAACAGATCGTGCATGTCCTCGTCTGTTCGATGAAAGCCAAATCGTTGGTACAGACGGATGGCCGAGTCGAGGAACGGCGTCGTGCTCAGGAACAGCCGGGTGCAGTCTTGACTGCGGACCCACACTTCAACCTGTTGGAGAAGTCTGGCGCCACACCCGGACCCCCGGGCACTTGGGTGCACCGCCATCCCGCGAATGTAGACTGAGTCGCCTTTCATAACCGCGGCAACGGTGCCCAACACCGTACCACGGCGCAGAGCGACCCAAACTGGGCCTTCCTGCATGCGCGCGAGGATCTGGTCGCTGCTTAGCGCGGTCGCGGAAAAACCGCCCTCGGTGTAAAGGGCCTTGAACTCCGCGAAGGACTCATGCAGCACTGTGGCAATCGCCGGCGCATTTTCCGGGCTGGCGCGACGGATCTCGAGTTGCGTTGCTGCGTGCATCTCAGCACTTAGCGTTTGCTCTCTGCCGCTTGTGCGATTCGGCCTCTCGCGGCCGTCGCTGCGGTGCGCTCCAGCCACTCATCGAAGTGCTTCAGGGCCAGCTCGCACTGCAATCGGTGCCGCTCTTTCCGGTCGCGAATTTTCTTTTCCAGCGCGGGCAACAGATCAAAGGTAATATTCGCCGGTTGAAAGTTTTTCGCGTCCGCGTGAGTTACATAATGCGTGAGTGATCCAAACGCGGAGGTCCGGGGCGGCGGGACCAACTCAGTTTCGAGTGCCAGGGCTGCGGCGTGCTGCCCAGCCATCAACCCGGTCGCAATCGATTCCACATAGCCTTCCACGCCGCAAATCTGTCCGGCGAACAGAACCCGGGGGTGAGCTTTCATCTGCAACGTCTCCTGCAGCAAAGCAGGGCCGTTGATATACGTGTTGCGATGAATCTGCCCGTAGCGCAGGAAGCGCGCGTTTTCCAGCCCTGGAATCAGGCGCAGCACTCGGGCCTGCTCGCCAAACTTCAAATGATTCTGGAAGCCCACCAGATTGTAGGAATCCGCCCGCAGATTTTCCTGACGCAACTGGACGACCGCATAAGGCATCCGTTCGGTGCGTGGATCCTTCAAACCCACGGGCTTCATGGGGCCAAAGCGCAGCGTATCGCGCCCGCGCCGCGCAATCTCTTCAATTGGCAGGCAGCTCTCGAAGTAATTCAACTTCTCCCAATCGCGCTCTTCCACCGATTGCGCGGCCAGCAGCGCGCCGTAGAACCGGTCGTAGTCTTCCGGCGTCATCGGGCAATTAATGTAATCCGCCGATCCTTTGTCATACCGCGCTGCCATGTATACGCGGGACATGTCGATCGAATCCGCCTCTACGATCGGACTGATCGAATCGTAGAAATACAGATGAGGATTGTGTGGAGCGGTATCGAGCGTGTCATTACTGAGTCTTGCAATCTCCGCGGCCAGCCCCTCTGAAGTCAGAGGCCCGGTGGCAATCACGGTGATCTGCTGACCTGATTCTTGGATCGAAGTCACCTCTTCGCGGCACACACTAATCCGCGGCTCCTGCGAAATCGCCTGCGTCACCTTCGCAGCAAACGCTACGCGATCCACCGCGAGGGCGTGGCCCGCCGGAACTGCGCACTCCCGAGCAATCTGCAACAACAGCGACCCCGCGCGTCGCATTTCCTCTTTTAGCAGCCACGGAGCTGTATTCTCGCTATCTGACTTCAACGAATTTGAGCACACCAGTTCGGCAAAATCCGTCGTCTGGTGAGCTGGCGTCGACCGCACAGGCCTCATCTCAAACAATTCCACATCTACGCCTCGCTGGTCACACTGCCACGCCGCCTCCGACCCGGCCAGCCCCGCCCCGATAATGCGAACCGGCGCGCTCAAGACGCCTTCCCTGCCAGCCGGCGCAGTGGGTCGTCCTTCAGCAACACCGGCCGCCACCGATCGAGGAACTCGGCCCCCAGAGATTTGTAAAGTTCGATCGCCTTCTCATTCCAGTTGAGCACTTCCCACTGCATTCCGTTGCAATTTTCCCGCACTGCAATGCGAGCGACGAAAGCCAGCAACGCTTTCCCAATCCCTCGGCCGCGGAACCGCTCGCGCACAAACAGATCCTCCAGAAACAATCTCCGCCCGGCCCAGGTCGAGTAGTGGCCAAAAAATAGAGCGTACCCCGCAGGCTGCCCATCCCAGTCTGCAATCAGCGCGCGAAAACTGGGAGTCGCCCCAAACCCATCCCGCATCAAGTCGGCTTCTTCGATTACACAAAGATCCAACTCGTGCTCAAACTCCGCCAGTTCGCGGATCAGAGCTCGCAGCAGCGCCACGTCATCGATGGTAGCTGGACGAATCAGGAGCATCAGAGGGAAGGATACATCAGTGGCGGATCGACGCGATCGCGCTCCGCCCATCGCGGGTGGGCCCTAATGCAGGATCAATGTCGATTGGCTGGCCACGGCCACCCAGTTATCTCCCCGGCGGATCCATGTGTCCGTAAAACGCTCCCGGAGTGCGTAAGGCTTGCCGTTCTTCGCGCCATTTTCACGACACACGCCCGTGACCACCGCAACCATACCGTAAAAATGTATGTCCATCGATTCGTTCACAATGCGGACGGGATGAAGAGCCGGCGACTGTACGCTGGCCAAATACTCAGCTTTATTCATCACCGTGCCGTCGTAATCGACGTAAATCAGATCGGACGCGAGTAGCATCCGAAGCGCCGAGGTGTCTTTTTGCTGCACTGACTGGTTCCATGCGTTCTCCAGGGTCAGGATTCTGGCCTGCTCGCCCTCAGGCAGCGCCGTATCCTGGGCGTCGAATCGAGACGCCAGCAAAAGCAGCAGGAAAACAGAAAGCAACTTCCACATCCCGGCCCTCCTTTCAAGCGCCAAGGTGAACAATCCGCAGCGCAACGTTTCCCTGCTCATTTCAGTGCGGGATCGGCGTCGTCTCGGCAGCAACACATACCCAATGACCTGCCCCCCATCTTTAGTCCAGGGATAATGAGACTTTCTCCGGTTTCTGTTCAGCCCGCGTGCCTGTCTCGGTAGCGGGGATGGGGGTGTGGGGCAAGGGGTCGGCGTTTGAGACCCCTTGCCCCACTCCAGCGGTATCGAAGCTCACTGCTGACTGCGCTGCGAACTCCACTGGGGTACGGTACTGCAAGCTGCTGTGCGGACGCTCTTCGTTGTAGTCTTGCTTCCACCGTGCAATCTTCTCCCGTGCGTCGCCCAGATCGCTGAACCAGTTCTCGTTCAGGCACTCATCGCGGAAGCGCCCGTTGAAACTCTCCACGTAGCCGTTCTCCATCGGTCGTCCGGGTTGGATCGTGTGCCACTGCAGACCTTGCTCGTAGGCCCATTGATCGACCGCACGGCTCACGAACTCGGGTCCGTTGTCGCTGCGGATCTGCCGCGGCAGTCCACGTCTCTGCTTCAACTCTTCCAGTACGCGCACCACGCGCATCCCGCCCAGCGAGGTGTCGACCTCGATCGCCAGGCACTCCCGCGTGTAGTCATCCACGATGTTCAAGGTACGAAACCTCCGCCCCGAGCTGAGCGCATCCGTCATGAAGTCTACCGACCACACCTGGTTGGCTGCCACTGCCTCCGGCAGCGGCTGGCGCAGCGTGCTGCGCTTCCGTCCACGCTTGCGCCGCAGCGACAGCTTCTCTTCGACATACAGCCGGTAGATGCGTTTGTGATTCACCTGCCACCCTTCCCGCTGCAACAGAACCTGCAAACGCCGGTAGCCGAACCGACGCCGAGCTTCGGCCAGCTCGCGCAGCCGCACCCGCAGTCGCTCGTCCGCACCCCTCCGCCTTCGATACCGACACGTCGCACGATAGAGTTCCATCAGCCCGCAGGCGCGTCGCTGGCTCAGCTCGACTTCCACCTGCATCACCAGCACTGCCTCTCGCCGCATCTCCGGGCTCACCACTTTTTTGCGACTACCGCCTTCAACGCCCGGATGTCCACCGCCTGTTCGGCCACGATGTGTTTTAGCTGCCGGTTTTCTTCCTCCAACGCGCGCAGCCGCTTCGCCTCGCTCAGTTCCATCCCACCGAACTTACTCTTCCACCGATAAAAACATGCCCGCGTGATCCCGTGCCGCCGGCACAGTTCCCCGGTTTCCACTCCCGCCTCTGACTCCTTCACCACGGCGATGATCTGTTCTTCGCTGAATCGACTCTTGCGCACGACTCCTCCTTTGACCCTGGGCGGGTCATCCTAAATGGAGAAGTCACATTTCCAATGGACTAATTTCTGGGGGGCAGGTCACCAACGTTCACCCATCAGCATCCAGGTATCCACGAAACGGCGGCGCCGCAGGTACGGCTTTCCGTCTTCGACGCCTTTGGCCCGATAAGTCCCAACTACGATTGCAGTGTTCCCGAGCACTTGCACGCTCATCGATTCCGTTACGATTTGCTCCGGGTGCAACGAGTCCGACTTTGCCCGCGCCAGGTACTCCGTCTTGTTCAGTATTTTGCCGTCGTAGTCAACGAACACGAGGGCATTGTCGAAAATTGCGCTTAGGGCCTTGACGTCTCCGCTCTCCTGCGCCCGGTCCCAGGCGTATTCAAGGGCAAGAATGTTCGAGCGGGCACCGGAATCGCCATAATTTTGTGCCGCCACGAACAGCGATGCACAAGTTAGAAGCGCGACACACGCCGTGACTTTCATCGGACGGACCTCTACGGATATATCGGCGGCTCGACGTCTTTCCTGTAGGTAGCCTCATCTCGCAAGAGCGCGAGATTACAGTAGGCTTCGCGGCAAGCCCGGCAGTGTGCAGAAAGGCTCTCACCCGTCGCGTCGAGATGCTTAAGTCTTTTCTAAGCTTTTACGGCAGCGTGGGACGCTCCCTCAACCGCGGGTCGTACGAACTCATTTACCTAATTATTTCTGAAAGGAAAGGTCTAAAGAATCTGGCGTGCATCCCCCTCTCTCCGTGTTACGTGTTCGCGATCCAGGTACTCCAGTAGGGGAATGGCATACTTCCGAGTCACTCCGGTTAGCTCCTTGAACTTTGCCACATCGATTTTCGCCGACTTTAATTTGTAAATCGCCATCTGTCGCCGCAACTCTTCCAGCGCGCTGCGGTGAAAAACCAGTTCGTCGGAAACCTTGATCAGCACCTTGTCGCGCAGCAGCAAAGTCACGATCTTTTGTGCCCGAACCTTGTCCACCTTGAGCCCGGCAATCACTTCACTCAGCGCGGGAACCTTCAGCCCCGCCGATGTAAACGCATCCTCAATCTTCTTCTTCGATTCCGCCTCTTCATCCTTCATCACCACACCATGCCCCGGCAGGCGCGCCAAGTCACCGATCACTTCTAGCTTTCTTTCCCGGACCAGCATGTCTGCCACCGCCTCGAACACTTCCGGCGTGGCGGCCACCTGCGCCCGCAATTCTTCTTTGCTGATCCCACCCACCAGAGGATTTTTCTTGTGAAACTCCAGGACTGCAGTCACGATGCGCGCCTTCAACGCTTCGAGCGCAGGTAAATGCAGGAACTGCCCTCCGGCCGCGAGCACGTCCCCGCCCCGCATCGCGGGGGCCAGTTGCGCTTCGATCACAGCTTTCGTCCAACCAGTTTCGGCCACCATGTGGGACATTGAGATTCCTTCCTGATGGCGCCTTGCGATTCGTGCTTTTAGAATCGCTTCCGCGCCGCCGCTGGCCAGCGTTTCCAGAAAGTCGACCGGTCGCGGCATACGCGGAATCGGTGCGGCATCCAGCACAACTCCGCCCCCAATCGTTACCACCGGCGAGAATTGCCGGATGATGAACCGGTCTCCCGGCAGCAGCAGAGCGGGTTCTGGCAGCTTCAAGCGTGCAAGTCCTTCCTCGCCCGGTAAAATTTCCTTTTTCTCAATCGGCGTTACGTCGACCACCATTTCCATGGTGTAGGAATGAAAGTGTACCCGGGCCCGGTTTTTCAGCGGACGCGGCGCCGAAGGCAGCAGTTGCAGCCTCACATCGGCCCGCCGCGTGGCCTCAAACGTTGCCGGAGGCGCCAGGGTCATGCCGCGCGCCAAGTCCTGTGTACTCGCCCCTGCCAAATTCAGCGCTGTTCGTTGTCCGGCAATCGCTGCATCCGCTATCTGCCCATGCACCTGGGCTCCGCGCACACGCACTCGCTGCCCGGTTGGAAAGACTTCGAGTTCGTCGTCATGACGTATCGTGCCCGCCACAAGGGTTCCCGTCACTACCGTGCCAAAGCCTCTCATGGTGAATACACGATCGATTGGCAAGCGAGCGAGCGCGAGCGAATCGCGCGGCTGCACCTCGGCAGCGGCCGCGGCGATTGCCCGCTTTAGTTCGTCGAGTCCCGCGCCTGTCAAAGAACTCACAGCGATGATGGCGTTTGGCTTATCCGGGTTTGGTTTATCTAAGAATGTCCCATGCAGAAACTCTTCCACCTCCAGTCGCACCACGTCGAGCGTCTCCGCATCTACGGTGTCGGATTTGGTCAGCACGGTGATTCCGCGGTTCACGCCGATCAGTTGCAGGATGTCGAAATGCTCCCGCGTCTGGGGCTTGATCGCCTCGTCGGCGGCAATCACCAGCAGAACCAGGTCGATGCCGCCCACCCCCGCGAGCATATTGCGGATGAAACGCTCGTGCCCCGGAACATCGACAAAGCCCAGGTGCAAAGGCTCCCCATTCGGGGAAGACAGATCGGTGTGCGCGAAGCCGAGGTCGATGGTGATGCCGCGCCGCTTCTCTTCCTCCAACCGGTCGGCATCGATTCCGGTGAGCGCCTTCACCAAGGCGGTTTTACCGTGGTCGATGTGTCCCGCCGTGCCTACAATGATGGATTTCATCTGGTTCGCCATCTTACCGGAAACGGCGGCTGCGCCTGGGAATCCGCGCGAAAGATGGCAAAGTTGGCCCTACCCAGCTGCCCCGCTAAATGCGACAATAGAGTTTCCCCATGACCACATCCATGACTTCTGCCTTCCCTCCGGAGATTCTCCGGCAGCATGGCCTCACTCTCGACGAGTACGAACGGATCAAGCAGCTTCTTGGACAGCGCGAGCCCACGCTCACGGAACTCGGCGTCTTCAGCGTGATGTGGAGTGAACACTGTTCCTACAAGTCGTCGCGGGTTCACTTGAAGCGCCTGCCCACGCGCAGCAAGCGCGTCTTGCAAGGACCGGGGGAGAACGCGGGCATCATCGACATCGGCGACGGCTGGGCGTGCGCCTTCAAGATCGAGTCGCACAATCATCCGTCATTCATCGAGCCGTTTCAAGGCGCGACCACCGGCGTAGGCGGGATTCTGCGCGACATCTTCACCATGGGGGCGAGGCCGGTGGCGGTGATGGATTCGCTGCGCTTCGGGCCTATCACGACTCGTGGAGAAACGGCCGGGCAAAGCTCGGCTGCCGCCGGCGCTATCCAGAAGGACGTTCATAGAAATCATTCGATCCTGGAAGGAGTGGTGAGTGGTGTCGCTTCTTACGGCAACTGCTTCGGCGTGCCGAATTTGGGCGGCGAAACCAAGTTCGAGCCGTGCTATTCCGGCAATCCGTTAGTGAACGCTTTCGCCTTGGGCTTGGTTCGCAAAGACGAGATTTTCTACGCGCGTGCCGCCGGCGAGGGTAATCCGGTGATCTACGTTGGCGCCAAGACGGGGCGCGACGGCATCCACGGCGCGACAATGGCGAGCGAAGAATTCAGCAAAGCCTCGGAAGCGAAGCGGCCCAACGTTCAGGTCGGCGATCCGTTTTTGGAGAAGTTGCTACTCGAAGCCTGTCTCGAAGCCATGAAGACAGGCGCCATCGTTGGCATTCAGGATATGGGCGCGGCTGGCCTTACCTGCTCCACCTGCGAGATGGGCGGGCGCGGCGGCGTCGGCATCGAGATTGAGCTTGACCGTGTGCCGCAGCGAGAAACTGGCATGACTGCCTACGAGATCATGCTGAGCGAGTCGCAGGAACGCATGTTGCTGGTGGCGCAGAAAGGCCGCGAACAGGAAGTCTTTCGCGTTTTTGAAAAGTGGGGGCTCGATGCCGTGGAAGTCGGGAAGGTTACGACCGACAACAGATTGCGCGTTCTGCACCACGGCGAAGTTGTGGCTGATATTCCAAATGAGGCGCTTACCGACGATGCACCGGTGTACAAACGTCCGCTTGAGCGCTGGGAGCCGTCGGTGCCGCGCGAAATGCCGCGAAACATTCGGCTCAACGTCGCCGGTGACCTCACGCAAAGCCTGAAACAACTTCTCGCCAGCCCGAACATCTGCAGCAAGCGCTGGGTCTGGCAGCAATACGACCACATGGTGCAGACCAACACCGTCGAGGCTCCGGGCGCCGGCGATGCGGGCGTGATTCGCATCAAGAATGCAAATCCCGGGCAACCGCAGCGTGGCCTCGCGATGGCGCTGGATGGCAACAGCCGCTGGTGCTATCTCGATCCGCGCCTGGGCGCGATGCACGCCGTCTCGGAGGCTGCGCGCAAGGTGGCGTGTTCGGGTGCGACTCCTGTGGGCGCAACCAATTGCCTCAACTTCGGCAATCCCGAGAAGCCCCACATCATGTGGCAGTTCTCGCAAACTATCGACGGCATCACCAAAGCTTGCGAGGAGTTGGAGATTCCCATCACTGGCGGCAACGTCAGCTTTTACAACGAGACGCTGGGCGAGGGCATCTATCCCACGCCGGTTCTGGGCGTTGTAGGAATTCTCGATGACGTGCAAAAGACTGCGAAGATGCATTTCGCCGCGACAGGACGCACGATCGTGCTATTGCGCGCCGGCGAAGCAGCCGATATCACGGATGTGGAGAGTGAATTCGGCTCATCGGAATACGCAAAGGAAATTCTAGGGGCGTTGTGGGGATATCCTCCGGAGCTCGACCTGGAGAAAGAAGCCGCGCTGCAGAAGGCTGTAATCGAACTGGTTCAGCAGGGATTGGTGGAGTCGATGCACGACTGCAGCGATGGCGGGTTGGCAGTCGCGCTGGCTGAGAAGACATTTGCGAAGGGTGTGGGCGCGCGGGTGGACGTGCGCTCAAATGGATTGCCTGCAGAGTTTGCACTTTTTGGTGAAGATGCCAGCCGCATCGTGCTTTCCTGCGACCCGCACAACGTTGCGCGAATCCAACAGATGGTAGAGGAACACGGAATCGCCGCCGACGTGCTGGGGGAAACGATTCCGGAGCAGTTGGAGATTTCGCTGCACGGACAGGTAGTTGTGTCTGGATCGGTTTCCAGTTTAAGCGGCGCATATGAGAGTGCTTTGGAATCCGCGCTGCGGACAGATCCAGAACCAGTAGTGGCAGATTGAACTAGGTGTTGGTTGAATGCTGACAACTGAGTGCTGAATGCCCAGAACTGACAAATTTCACGACGAGTGCGGCGTGGTGGCGATCTTCGCTCACCCCGAGGCGGAGAAGCTCGCTTACCTGGGCTTGCATGCACTGCAGCACCGCGGGCAGGAGTCGGCCGGGATTGTAACGTCCGATGGCCTGACTTCCCGCGTCCACAAGGCGATGGGCCCGGTCGCCGACATCTTCACCGAAGATGTGCTCTCGAAGATGCGCGGTACGCTGGCCATCGGGCACACGCGTTACTCAACCGCTGGCGATTCGGCGTTATTGAATGCGCAACCGATTCTGGTGCAGTCGAATAAGGGTTCGATTGCAGTCGCGCATAACGGCAATCTGGTAAACGCGGTGGACCTTCGGGCCCGCCTGGAGCGCCAAGGATCAATTTTCCAGACCAACAGCGATACCGAAGTGATCGTGCACCTGATCGCGCTTTCCCGAGAGCACACATTGCCGGAGGCGATTGCGGATGCGTTGCGCCGCGTGGAAGGTGCGTTTTCGCTCGTCTTGATGAGTCCCGACCGGGTTATCGCGGCGCGTGACCCGCGCGGCTTCCGTCCGCTGGCGATGGGACGCATCCCGGCTTTGGAAGGACAGAAGCGCGACACGATCGTCTTCGCCTCGGAAACTTGCGCATTCGATTTGATTGGCGCCACTTATGAGCGCGACGTGAAGCCGGGCGAGCTAATCGTGGTGGGCCCGGAAGGTATCACGTCCCGTTTTTATTCAACGGACGCGCCGCAATCGAGTTGCATTTTCGAGCACGTTTATTTTTCACGGCCCGACAGCATAGTGTTTGGCCGCGCAGTGCAAACCAGCCGTGAAGAGCTTGGCCGGCAGTTGGCGCGCGAAGCGCCGGTGGAGGCCGATCTGGTGGTCCCGGTGCCAGATTCGGGCGTGACCGCAGCCGTGGGATATGCGGCAGAGAGCGGCATTCCATTCCGCTTTGGTCTGATTCGGAATCACTACGTGGGGCGCACGTTCATCGAACCAAGCCAGAGCGTGCGCGACTTCGGGGTGAAGCTGAAGCTGAATCCTGTGCGCTCGCTTCTGGAAGGCAAGCGCGTGGTCCTGATTGACGATTCGATTGTGCGCGGCACCACCAGCCGCAAGATCGTGCGCATGATTCGCAATGCTGGCGCGAAGGAAGTCCACATGCGCATCTCGTGCCCACCCACGATTTCGCCCTGCTATTACGGTGTCGACACGCCTTCGAAGGATCAACTGATCGCCGCGAACAAATCAGTCGACGAAATCCGCGAGTACATTCGAGCCGACTCGCTGGCTTACCTCTCGCTAGAAGGTCTCAAGAAAGCTTGCGGCGAGGGCGAGAAAACTTCCTACTGTACCGCTTGTTATACGGGCAAGTACCCTACGAACATTGTCGATGTGGAAGAGATATCGCCGGCTGTGGTCCCACGCTAGCTATTTCCGCGCTTGCACTATGCGCGGAATCGATTGCAGGTCCGGCCGGATCCGAACGTCACCCCAATCCTGCAGTGACTGTCGCACTGTTTCTGAAATCGCTCCGCTGATTTCCATGACGAGCCAGCCGGCAGGTTTCAGCGCAGCGTGCGCCTGCGGAATCAGGCGCTTGATCACTTCGATTCCGGTCGGCCCGGCAAACACGGCACCGCGCGGCTCGAACTTGCGGACTTCCAACTGGACCTGATCTTCTTCCGATTCGCCGACGTAGGGCGGATTGGAGACGATGAAGTCAAAGGTGTCGCTCTGGAATCCTGTCAGCAGGTCAGCCTCGTGAAATTGAATTCGAGATTCGAGTTGATGGCGGGCAGCGTTGGCACGAGTGACCTCCAGCGCGGCGGCAGAGATGTCGCTGGCGTGGATTTCGGCTTGCAATAGCTCTTTGGCGAGAGCCAGGGCGATGCAGCCGGAGCCGGTGCCCACGTCGGCGATGCGAAGAGTGCTGAGCGAGCGGCGTCGCCCGGAGTTCCGCGCCGATTCTTCAAGTTCCAGCACGGTCTCGATCACATGCTCGGTCTCGGGGCGTGGAATCAAGACTGCGGGTGAGACGATGAGGTCCAGCCCCCAGAATTCCTGATGGCCGGTGATGTACTGGGTTGGAACGCCGCGTGCGCGCTCGGCGAGGGCGGCATCATAGCGGTTTTGTTCGTCGTGCGTGAGTTCGCGCTCGGGATACGCGTACAGATAGGACCGGTCGCAGTTGAGGGTGAACATCAAGAGCAACTCGGCGTTCAAACGCGGGGAGGGAACGTCATCCGCACTGAGGCGGCTGATGGCAGAGGCCAGGGTTTGCTTTAGCTGCACGAAATCATTTCACCACAGAGTCACGAGACACAATGTAAAACGGCGTCGAGGATTCCATTTCATCTCGGTCCGTCTTTGGCTTGCCTCCGAAACTCGTAGCCAAGGTAAATCATTTGGCCAATGTGGTGTTGAATGTGGGCCGCGCAAATGACCACAATGTCGAGACGGTTTTTGGCATCGGAGCTAACCCCTGAGTATTCCGCGGACCAATCGTCGGTCGATTGCGCACGGATAGTCTTGAGAACCATTTCTACCGCGGCTGCGAAGCGGCTGAGCGCCTCATCTTTGGACGGAGGATTCGGATCGTTGAATTCGCGTGGGCGGTCGCGGACGTAGCCGCTCCCGGCGATCTGCGTTCCGATGTAGTAGTTCAAGTTGCCCGTCAGATGCAGGACCAGATGGCCGAAGCTATTACCGAAAGGGAATGGCTTTTGCCAGAATTGTGCGTTGGTCAGAGGCACGGCGAGTTCGCGAATCCTGGTTGCGTTTGCAGCGTAGCGCTTGGTAAGAACCGATGTTAGTGTCTCGTTGAGTTCTGGCATCGATCCCTCCTTTCGAACCGCCAGAGCACCGGCGCTCCTAAACCACGCCGGCGGCTTCCTGCTTTAGCTTTTCGGCCTGGTAGTGGGTGGTGAGCGCTTCGATCAACGGCTGAAGTTTTCCATCCATCACGGCTTCGAGTTGGTGGATGGTGAATCCGATGCGATGATCAGTGAGCCGGTTTTGCGGGAAGTTATAGGTACGAATCTTCTCGCTGCGGTCGCCAGAACCCACCATAGCCTTGCGCTCCTTGGCCAGCGCCCGCTGCTGCTTTTCCATCTCTATTTCGTACAAACGCGAGCGCAGCACGCGCATGCCTTTCTCGCGGTTCTTGATCTGCGATTTCTCGTCCTGGCAACTCACAACCGTGTTGGTGGGAATATGCGTAATACGGACGGCCGAATAAGTTGTATTCACGGACTGGCCGCCCGGACCGGAGGAGCAGAATGTGTCGATGCGCAAGTCCTTGGCTTCGATCTTGATGTCCACGTCTTCGGCTTCGGGAAGAACGGCTACGGTCACCGCGGAGGTGTGGACGCGTCCCTGCTGCTCGGTCGCGGGAACGCGTTGCACGCGATGCACGCCACTTTCGTATTTGAGCTGCGAAAAAACCCGGTTGCCTTCGATGATGGCGATCACTTCTTTCAGTCCGCCTGCCGACGATTCTGATGACGAAAGAACTTCTACCTTCCATCGCTGGGTCTCGGCATAACGTGTATACATGCGAAAGATTTCGGCGGCGAAAAGCGTGGCTTCGTCCCCGCCGGTACCGGCGCGAATTTCTAGGATGACATTCTTTTCGTCGTTGGGATCCTTGGGCAGAAGCAGAACCTTCAATTCTTCTTCGATGGCAGCGACGCGGGGCTGCAGCTTGTCGAGTTCTTCCTGGGCGTAGGCGCGCATCTCGGGATCTTTCTCGTCAGTGAGCATGGCTTTACTCTCAGCTATGCCGCGCGTCAGATCCTTGTATTCGCGATACTTCTCGACCACGGGCGCGATTTCGCTATGTGCCTTGGCGGTCTTCTGGTATCTCGCCGAATCGTTGACGATATCCGGCGAGGCCAGAGCGTTGGTCAGCTCTTCGTAGCGGGCTTCGATTTGGTCTAAACGTTCAAACATCGGAATCCTTACATGAAAGACGCAGTTTGCCACGTCTCCGTCTCGTGCCGATCCGGTTCTCTACGGCATTTTAGTGATATCGGAGGGGAAGAGGAAATATTCGCGGCAGGGCCGCTAGGCAATCACCAACTCGCCGCCACGTTCCTTTTCAAGGGCCATGGCGTGATCGAGGGCGACTATGGCGCACTGCGCCTGCTCGTCAGACGGCGGCTTGGTGGTGATGCGCTGCAGCCAGAGGCCAGGCGCGGTCATCAACGCAAACAAAGAACCGCGATGCTTGGCGGCGAAGCGGATGATCTCGTAAGAGACGCCGGCGATCACGGGCAGAAGCGCGATGCGCGCAGCGAAGCGCGCCCAGAAGCTAGTGAACGGAACCAGCACATAAAAACCGATCGAGATCAGCATCACCGTCATCAGAAAACTGGTACCGCAGCGGGGATGGAATGTCGAATACTTCTGCACCGCCGCGGTCGAGAGCGGGTCGCCGTTCTCGAAGGCGAACACGGTCTTGTGTTCGGCGCCGTGATACTCGTAAACCCGACGGATGTCTGCGAACAGCGACACTCCCCAGATGAACAGCAGGAACAGGATCAGGCGCACAGCCCCGTCAATCAGATTGAACATGATCTGGCCGCCGAGCGCGGGATCGACCTTCTTGAGTTCCGTGGCCGCCACCAGCGGCAGGTATTTGTACATGAAGATGAAAAAGGCGAGCGAGATCACGACGTTGACTCCCGCCAGCCAACCGCTGATGGCGGCGGCTTTCTCTCGGGCCTGCCTCTTGGTGGACTCAGTAGTGGGTCGTTGTTCCGCCTGACTTCGCTCCGCTGGAACGTCCGAAGCGGCTGTCTCCACATGAGGTTCTTCGCTTTGCATCACGTCTTCGATGGCGACGTTGGCCGAGAAACGGAGGGCGCGGTAACCGAGGGACATCGCGTAACCGAGCGTCATGACTCCGCGAACGATGGGCCAAGCCATCCACTTGTGTTTTTCGGAGGGACGATCGAGCGGTTCGCGCATCGTCACCACTTCGCCCGATGGCTTGCGGCAGGCGATTGCCCAAGCGTGCGGCGAACGCATCATCACGCCTTCGAGCACGGCCTGTCCGCCGACCAGCGTTTCCTCGCCACTTTCAAGCGCAGGCAGAAGCTGCACAGCCACCAGAAAACGCACGAAATTTCTCACAGAATGCACGGATGTTAGGTGCTCCCAGGCCAGAAAAGCGCCGACTGTTAGGTTACCACAGGCCGCCAGCGCTCCAAGGCACGAGCGCTGTAAGTAACAGAAGAGGCTGGATTTATCAAGAGAGTCACAGACAGGTACTCGGCAATCCGCGAGCCTTTCATCTATTCTCAGAAGTATTTTGAAGAGCATGCGAAAACTTGCCGAGACTTGTGAGGCGATCGCAGCCACAACCAAGAAGCTGCAGAAGACGACCATCGTCGCTGACTATTTCAAGTCGTGTACCCGGGATGAAGCTTCGGTGTCGGCGGTGTTTCTCTCCGGCAGAGCATTTCCGGCGTGGGAGGAGACGACGCTGCAAGTGGGCGGCTCCTTATTGTGGCGTGTGGTGGCAGAGCTTTCTGGAAAAGATGAGGTCGCGCTGACGGCTGCTTATCGAAAATATGGCGACTTGGGTTCGGTGGCCGGGGAGGTTCTTGCGCAAAGATCCGAACAGGGCTTGAACGTTCTCGCAGTTGTCGACAGTTTCCGCAAGGTAGCCGCCGAGCGTGGGCCGGCGGCAAAGACTGCATTGGTCGGCGATCTGCTAGCCCGGGCGACGCCGCTCGAAGCCAAATACATCGTCAAGATCATGACTGGTGACTTGAGGATCGGGCTGAAGGAAAGTCTGGTCGAGGAGGGGATTGCAAAAGCGTACGGGGGTGCGCTCGCGGGGGCGTTGAAAGAAGTGCAGCGCGCAAACATGTTGCTCGGCGATATCGGCGAGACGCTGCGGCTGGCCCTGGAGGGCAAGCTCGCGGATGCGAAGATGCGGATGTTTCATCCCATAGGATTCATGCTGGCGAGCCCGATCGAGTCTGCGCAGGAGGGGTTAAGTTATTTTGCCGATGCCGCCGTGGAAGACAAATACGACGGAATTCGAGCGCAGGCGCACATCTCGGACGGAGAGGTGAGATTCTTTTCGCGCACGCGGGATGAAATCACCGAGTCGTTCCCTGAGCTGCCCGCCGCACTTGAAGGTCTGCCGCAGGATGCGATTCTCGATGGCGAGATCGTGGCGTGGGACGAGCCAGGACGAGCCCGTCCGTTCAGCGTGCTGCAGCAACGACTGGGGCGGAAGAAAGTCAGCGAGCAGATGCTGCGCGAGATTCCGGTGGCGTATTTGGTGTTCGACGTTCTGCACGCAGGTGGAGAGTTGCTGATCGATCATCCGCTGCGGGAGCGGGGGCGGATTTTGGATCAACTGCTGACGGCAGAAAGGAAAGTCATTCACCACAGAGGCACAGAGCCCCAGAGAAGGACCGGTCAAGGGAAGTTAGTCTTCGAGGATAAATACGAGGAAACGGCTGCGGCCGCCTATGTCATCCGCGCCCCGGTGTCCCATGCCAGTTCACCGGAGGAACTGGAAGAGCTGTTTGCGTCTGCGCAGGCACGGGGCAACGAAGGCTTAGTGATCAAAGACCTCGACTCGCCCTATACGCCGGGGAAGCGCGGCAAGGCTTGGTTGAAGATGAAGCGCGAACTGGCCACGCTCGACGTAGTCGTGACGGCAGTCGAGTACGGGCACGGCAAGCGCGTCGGACTGCTCAGCGATTACACGTTTGGCGTGTGGGAGGGCGACAAGCTGGTGAATATCGGCAAGGCTTACTCCGGACTGACCGACGCCGAGATCGCTGAGATGACGAAGTGGTTTCTCGAGCACACGATCGAGGATCAAGGCTTTCGCCGCACTGTCGAGCCGAAGATTGTGCTGGAAGTGGCGTTCAACAACATGATGCAGTCGGACAGGCACGACAGTGGGTATGCGTTGCGCTTTCCGCGGATCGTGCGGCTGAGGCCGGACAAGACGGCCGATGAGGCGGACACGGTTGAACGCGTGCAGGAGATTTTCGCGACGCAGGGTGGGAACTCGTAAGCCGATTCGAGGTAGCTTTTTATCGCGCCTAGTGGCTGTGGTGGTGATGCTCTTCGCTCTCGCCCACCGGAATCACACATCCATGCGCTACCTCGCATTCGACGTGCTCAAACTGAATCGTGGTGTGGTCGATGCGAAACTCCTGATGCAGGCAATCCTTCACGTCGCGCAGGATGCGTTCGCTCACCGAGGGCGGAATGTCGGCAATCGAGATGTGGCAGGAGAGTGCGCGGGTTTCTGAACCGATGCTCCAGCAGTGCAGGTCGTGCACGTCGTTAACGCCCTCAATCGAGCGAATCGCGGTCTCAACCAATTCGAGCTTCACGCCGCGCGGCGTTCCTTCCAGCAGAATATTCAGGGTCTCGCGCACGATGCCAAATCCAGACCAGAGAATTAGCGCACCGATTCCGAATGAAAGCGCAGAATCGATCCAGTAGTTGTTCGTGACCAGGATCGCCCAGCCTCCCGCAATTACCGCGGCGGTCGAAAGGGTGTCGCCCACTTCATGCAGCAGCGCGCTGCGGAGGTTGACGTCGTTTCCAGAGCCCCGGCCGGAACGATACAGCAGCAGCGCGATCACCCCGTTCATCACCACGCCCGCCGCGGCGACCCACATCATTACCGAGGCCTGAACGTGCTCGGGATGCTGCAGGCGGCGGAACGCCTCGTAGAAGATGAAGAACGAAACCGCGACCAGCGACACCGCATTCACCAGTGCGGCCAGCACTCCTGCGCGATGGTAGCCGTAGGTCTTGGTGGCGCTAGCCGGGCGCCCTTGCAAATACACCGCAACCAGAGATAACAGAAGAGCTAGAAAGTCTGAGAGATTGTGTCCGGCTTCAGACAGCAGGGCCAGCGAATGGGCGCGGATGCCTGCCACCACCAGCAGCACGATATAGGCCAGGGTGACGCCAAGCGAGATCTTCAGCACTCGCTTGGGACCGCCCGCGCCATGAACGTGAACGTGCATGTTTTAAGTGTACGGTCGGCAGCAGCGGGGTTCAAGCGGCGGCAGGAGTGGATACCTCAGGGCTAAAGCCCCTACCAATGAGAGCCTGAATCGCGGCGCTGAAGCGCCGTGCCACCCAAAATCAGCGCTTGAAAAGATTCTGCAGGTAGCGGTCGTTGTAAACCGTGGTTGAATTCTGCACGAACTCCAGAATGCGGTACATTTTCTCCCGCGACTCCCGGCTCATTTCCTTGAATTGGATGGCTACGCCCGATCCAGGATGGATCCTGGCAACACTGCCTTCGGTACTTAGAGCGCCGTCATCAATGGAGAAGACCAGCTTTACGTTGGAACCCGGGGAAAGAATAGCGCTGGTTTCCACATAGCAGCCGCCCAGGCTGAGGTCGATCATGTTGCCGAAGATCGGGCCGCCGGACTGGGGATGCAACTCGATCGTGAGCCGGCACTTCATCCGCGTGTGCAGGCGCTGGTCTTTTTGCGTGGGTAGTTTCTGCTTCTCAACATACATGCGGCGATCGGCCTGAGTCAGAAGCTGCTCGGCATCGTTGCCGTCGTCGGGAGACACGGCCATCCCCACGCTCAGTGAAAGAATTTCTTCTCCGCAAACGTCGAACCCGGCCTGCCGGGCCAGAGGACGAATCTGCTCAACTTTCTTGGCAGCGGCATCGGCGGGCAGACCCGGAGCAATCACCACGAACTCGTCTCCACCCATGCGCGCTACATAGTCGTACTCGCGGCAAGTGTCTTTTAGGGCCTGGGCGAAGAGGCGCAAGACTCGATTCCCTTCCAGGTGCCCGAAGCGATCGTTAATTTTCTTGAACCCGTTCATGTCACAGACCATCAGCGTGAGCGAGACGTTGTCGCGCTTGCAGCGCGCCAGTTCACGGTCCAGTTGCAGAAACAGCGACCGAGCGTTGGGTAGGCCGGTGAGGTAGTCGGTAGTGGCAGAACTCTCTGCCTGCTGATATTTGAGAGCGTTTTCAATGGCCAGAGCCATCTTTCCGCTCACCGCCAGAAGAATGCGCAGATGATCCGAAGTAAACGCGTCCTTTTCGGCGCGATAGAGAGCGAGAACCCCGATCACCCCCGCCACTCCTTCCAGAGGCAGGGCCAGAGCAGAGCGCAACGTGCTGAACTTGTCAGGATCGTTCAAATAACCCGGCTCAACGGATGGATTTCCATTCACAATCGGCTTCTTATTCTGCGCCACCCAGCCGGAGAGCCCGTGCCCCACAGGAATCCGCAGGGAAGCAAACAGGCGGTAGTTATCGCCGTTCACATACTCCGGAATCAACTCATCGCCACGGCGGATGTAGATGGCGATCGCGTCGTAGGGAACGGTCATTTTGAGTTTTACGGAAAACACGGAGAGCGTTTCACCCAGGCTCAGCGATGCTCCCAAGTCCTGGCTCAACTCAAACAAAGACTGCGCCTCCTGGCGCGCCGCCGCAATGGAGGACAGAAAGGTTGCTTCGCGCCCCGGCGTATCGGAAACTGTGGCATTTTCGAATCCTGCGGCTGGCGCCGGTCCCCGCGTAATCTTGAAGTCCGTTGGAAGAATTAGGCTGCCGTCTTCCGCCGATTTCGCTAGGGCGAGATTTTCCAGAGTGCGATAGCGTCGCTTGAGGACGTCCACAACTTTCGGATCAAACGACTTGCCCGATTCCGCCGTGAGCCGCGTCATCACCTCATCCAGCGGCATGGCACGCCGGTATTGCCGGTCAGAGGCCAGCGCATCCAGATAATCGACTGCGGACAGAATGCGCGCGCCAATCGGAATCTCAGCCCCCTTTAACCCATAGGGATAACCCGACCCGTCCCATTTCTCATGGTGGGCGCGGACAATCGGCACAACGGGGTAGGGAAAACGAACGCGCTCTAGAATTTCCGCCCCTACCACGGTGTGAATCTTCATTTTCTCGAACTCTTCCGGCGTCAACCGGCCGGGCTTCGAGATGATATGTTCAGGAACCGCGAGCTTGCCAATGTCGTGCAGCAGCGCCGCAGCATGCAGGGCTTCCAGTTCAGTCCCAACCATGCCTAGCTCTTTGGCGACCTCGATGGCGTAGATGCGAACGCGCTGTAGGTGATCATGAGTAGTCTGGTCTTTAGCCTCGATAGCCAGCGCCAGGGCCTCAATGGTTCGCAAGTGCAGGTTCGCGATCTCTTCCACATGCCGCTTCTCGTCCTCCAGCTTTCCCAAATACAAGCGGTAGGAACGGTAGATGAGATAAATCGCGGGGACGAACAGCAGCGAACTCTCCCAGTTGAACCTGTGGTTGAACCAACCAATCACACCGGCGATGCCGGCGCCCACCAGGTAGTAGGGGAACGACCAGAAATAGCAATCGACGAGGATCTGCCGGAGAGGTTTTCCGTCGCTGACAGAGATGACAACCGCGATGCTTCCGGCATTGACGATGAAGTACGTCGAAGCCGCCAAACACAGCACCAGAGGCCGGTTCTCTATGATCTCGTTAGCCAGAGCGCTGTGGTAGACAAGGTAGGCCAGAGCCGTCGACAGTGAGCCGGCACAAACGTTGAACGTCAACTGGATGGCGCTGGGCCGGTTGGGGTGAATACTCTGGGCCAGCATCGAAACCGCACCCAGCGTAAGCGCTTCCGAGTAGCTCAACTCCGCAACCGCCACCAGGATGAACAGGAAGTTCACCGAAAGCGTGCCCGTAATGCCGGGCAGCGTGACGCGCAGCCGCGAAGCCAAAATCGCGATGCCTAGATAACAGATAAACTCTGCGATGTTCTTGCTGCTCTGGTGAATCGCGGCTTGCAGCAAAGACGCCATTCCAGCAGCGATCACCAGGCCGATGAAAGCCTTGGCGCCGATGGGCAGGCCTCTCCACGAGTGTGTGCTGGCGGACATTCGTCTGCGGGTCACAGCGCGCCACTCCATTGCCAGCGCGCAGGCGCACCCTTGAGCTAGGATACCCAGCTAACAGGTTTAGTAACAATGATTTGTGGGCGTTGACGGAAACTTCAGTAACCCATGGAATCGCCTCATTCGAGGCAACTTTCAGCAACGGTAACCGGGAAAGTGTAACCTCGAAAACTCAACTGACAGCTTTCCCCCAGAACTGTCGCAGCCCGGCCGTGAGCAGCAAAGCGTCGAACGCCGTCAACGCTACCAACACAGCCGGCAAGGGAAGATGAGGGAACTGCGGCGCCAGTGTCCCGCGCAGCCCTTCACTGGCATACACGAGGGGATTCACCAGCACTACTTTTTGCAAGATGGGAAAGCTGTTCAGGGCGCTCCAAGGATAGTAGGTGCAGCCAAAGAAGATCATCGGGGTCAACACCATGCTGAACATCAATCCAATGTGTTGCTGATCAACGCTGCAGCCCAGAGCAAGACCGCCGCAGGCGGAGAACAGCGCCACCAGCAACGTAACGCAGGCAAAAGTGAAAGGATTGTGTACGGTTAACACCACCCCCGGCCGCAGAATCACCCACGCCGCCGGAATCACTACCAGCCCTGCGATCAGCGCCTGCAGGGTTCCTGCAAGCACCTTCTCAACGGCAACCCAGGAAATTTCCATGGGCGCGAGCAGGCGGTCTTCGATCTCGCGGGTGAACTGAAATTCGGCAATCAACGGCATAGCCACGGCCCAGACTCCTGTGAACACCATGCTGATGGCCATGATGCCGGGAAGCAACAGGCTCTTGTACGACTCCGGCATATATCCGCTGCGGACCATGACGCGGCCGAAGATAAACACAAACATCAGTGGCTGCAGAAATGTCTGCAGCAGCAACACAACGAAGTTGCGCCGTGCCGCGTGAACATCGCGTGCCAGCATGGCGAAAAACGTCTTCCAGTTCATTCCCGCAGACTCCTTCCGGTGTGGTGCAGAAACAGGTTTTCCAGGCTCGGCTCGGAGATGTGAACGTCACGCAACTCCGCGCCCGCAGCCGAGGCCAGGCTGGCGATCCCGGCAATCAGCGAACCTCCGTGGTCGGAGTACAGGTCGGCGCCGTTTTGATCGTTGGCGCGTACCTCCCGCACTCCGGGTAAAGACTGCAACTGCCGCAGCAAGTCGGCAGAGTGCTGGCCGAAACGCAGGCGCAGCAAATAACCGCCCGGAACTGAAGCCTTCAACTCCTGAGGCGCGCCCAGCGCGATGTTGCGTCCGTGGTCGATAATAGCGAGCCGGTTGGCCAGCGCGTCGGCTTCTTCCATGTTGTGCGTGGTCAGCAGGATTGTCTTACCGGTCTGGTTGTATTCGCGAATGATCTCCCACAAGAGCAACTTCGTCTGCGGATCCAGACCGGCGCTGGGCTCGTCGAGGAAAAGAACCTGCGGATCGTGCATCATAGCGCGCGCGATGGATAGCCGCTGCATCATTCCGCCGGAGAATCCGCGCACCATCTGCTCGCCGCGGTCGCGCAGCTTGAAACGGTCCAGAAGGCTTTCGGCACGAGCTGTCCGCGCCTCGGAGTCAAGGCCGAAATAAGCCCCGTGAAACAGCAGAATCTCACGCGCCGTGAGCGAAAAATCGAGGTTCGGGCGTTGCGCAACCACGCCAATCAGGCGTTTCACCGGAACCTGTTCCATCCAGACATCGTGCTCGCCTATCCAGGCGGAGCCGCCCGTTGGCCGCACCCGCGTAGTGAGAATTCCCACGGTCGTGGACTTGCCCGCGCCATTCGGCCCGAGCAGTCCGAAAACTTCTCCCGGGGCAATGTCGAGCGTGAGTCCATCGAGAGCGACGATCTCCGGCTTCGGTTGCTTCTTCCGCTTGTCGCGCGCGGCAGGCGGACCAGCACTTCCCGCACCGAACGGCGGCGCGGAGCTATAAATTTTGCGCAGGTCGCGCGTGCGAATTCCGACCATAGCTAATACCTCAACCGGCCTTCAGGAATATGCGGAATGTTCGAGACTCTTCGCGGAAGAGTTTTTCGATGTTTCCAGAGCGGCGCAGGAATGTCAATTCCTGCCTCCTAAAAAGGCTCAAGAAAAAGGAGAGACTGGTGGCGGCGCGTGGACTCGAACCACGGACCTACGGATTATGAGACCGTCGCTCTAGCCACCTGAGCTACGCCGCCACTGTTTATTTACAACAACTTACGGACACGTTACCAAAGTTTCGTTGCATTATTGTTGCACTTTCCCGTAAGATACACGCATGGGACGCTATCAAAACGGACATATCTTTGAGCAACATTCTGCCTTCCATGTTCGCTACTACGTTACCGAGATTGTAGACGGAAAACCCACTCGGGTGCAACGCTCGGAACGACTCTGCACGAAGGACAACAAGCACCACTCAACGACCTGCAAACCTGTCAAGCAACTCGCCGCGGATGTAATGGAGCGGGTCAACTCAATTCAGGGCACGACGCCCGAATCTGATATGACCGTCTCCGATTTCTGGGAGACGATTTACCTTCCGCACATTGAAAAGAATACGAAGGCGAGCACGATTCACGGGTACAAACAAATTTGGAAGCACAATCTCTCGTCTGCGTTTGCAGGAGTCAGTCTCAGAGACTACCAGACCCATCATGCAACGCAATATCTAACTCGGCTCGCAGAACGGGGATTAGGCGTCAGAACGATTGCCCATATCCGCAGTCTCGCTTCTGGGTTGTTCCGTCATGCCTTGCGACTCAATCGGATCGCGGTCAATCCGTGGCGAGATGCTGGCAGTCTGAGCGTCATCAAGAAATCTCAGCCGACATCGGCGTACACGTTAGACCGCGCAGAGGCAATAAGCAACGCTTTGATTGACAGCCCGCCCGCTCAGGTCGTGTTCTGTTTGGCAGCGTTCCTCGGGCTGCGTCCGGGCGAAATCTCGGCATTGAAGTGGGCTGATATTGGGCTTTCAGCCGAAGGTGACGACGGGCAGTCGTGGATTCATATCCGCCGTGCTGCGTGGCGTTCAATCGTTGGCACGACCAAGACCGAAGAATCGGTCGCATCTGTCCCGCTCATTGAGCCTGTAAAATCTATGCTCGGGGCGTGGAAGATTCACTCCCGCGACGCCCGTTCGGAGTGGGTATTTCCGAATCGGAGCAAGAATCCTATGGAGATGGGCGGATATTGCAAGCGGGTCATCGTCCCGATTCTGAAAAAGAAGAAAATGGGGCACTTGTGGCACGGGCTTTATGCAGGACGCCGCTCGGCGGCTACGCTACTCGTCCAATTGACGGGCAACGCTGTTGCCTCTCAGTATGTCCTGCGTCACAAGAATCTAGCGACGACGACGGCGTTTTATGTGAAGCCTGTCCAGACTGCCGCGGTCGAAGGAATGAAACTCGTTGAGGAGACGCTGGCAAATCGGGCAAGCCAGAAGGCATTGAAAGCAAATAATGGGGAGGGGCAATGACAGAAAAGACCGACAAGATCGAGCCCATTAACAAGGGCATGCACACGAAGATAACGGACGACGGGGACGAAGTCCTGACGCTGCGTGAAGTCGCCCGTATTCTGAAAGCGGGCACGAAGCAGATTTACGAGTTGACAAGGACACGGGGACAAGAACGCAGCCGAATCCCGCTACCCGTCTTTACGATTCATTCAAAGATGAAGCGGGTCCGCAAGAGCGACCTGCGGAAGTGGCTCAATGACTTGGTAGAGGCACAGCAGAAAAAAGCGAAGTAGCGTTGTCTACTGGATTACAAAGCCAAGATCATAACCGCCTACTTGTCTTCACTCGTCGAGTTAGCCCCCTCGTAAGCCCCCGTTTACTTCTGACAATCCGCGATCACCGTCGGGCTGTGGTTGGCTGCACAAGAGACGACGGAGAGCGGATGAAATTCGGGCTTAGTCGGTAGTGCAAGTGGCATAAACAGGATAGCTAACACTTCCGTAACTTGGATTAGCCGATGTGCCCCCGCCTAAGGTAACAATAAGGTACATATTTGCAGGCAAATTTGTCGACGTGGGTGTTGCAAGAGTCCAAGGACCGTCATCATAAAGACACTCGAAGGCGCTCGTTCCTGAAAAAATGAGTGGGAAAGTTGGTGTGCCTGTGCTTGTGCCAACTCCAGACGTGTACTTGAATGGCGTGGGAAGTGTGACAACGGCTCCATTTGGCAGTGCGGGTGAAAAAGTAACCGTCGCACTTCCAGTCAGTATTCCCGTCGTGGGCGAGTATGAATAAACCAGATCATCCATTGCAGTCAGGCAGTAATAGTCTGTTGGACATTCATATGCGATGGGCGTTGTGCTACCCGCCTGTTTTGCCGCATTGCAGCCAAACATCCCCACCCCCAACAACAAAAGCACGGACACTGCACTCAGTTTCCTCATACCCGTCTCCTTACCGCCTCACCGCTTTGCCAGCCTTACAGCAACTTATGGTGAGCCGCTCGGAGATGAAAGATGCCTCTGGTAATGTGGACCTGTGCGGGGCAAGGAAACAGAAAACGGGCGATTCTAACCGAGAGCCACGAGAATAACGGACAGCCTCAGAACAACAAATCCAATGTACGAAATACCGAATCATCAAGCCCCATGAGGCACAGCAGGACGCGGGACGCGGCAAGCAGGACAGCCGAGACTACGCCCCAAGGGATTGGGGATAGTTTTGAGCACCACAACATATAGTATGTGTTATTTTAGCACTACTACCCGCTTTCAAATAGCCAACGGTCTATAGAACCGTCATGCCGCTCTACTTTATTGATTCTAAGTGCGTTAAAACACCCGTTGCACGTTCGTTGCATTGAAGAGTGCAGTATTTCATACAGCCGAGACCCCTCAAAACCTGCCATTTCCGGCAGTCAGAACGCCGCGTCCAGCATAGCAAAACGCCACTCAGGACGGCGGGGGGTGGGTGGTTCTACATTTTGCCGTCTTTTGCTTGGCTCGGGAGGAGAACCCCGTTCCTAGCCGTCCAGAGCCCCGTTTTCGCGGCATTCCAAGCACGCTGCGTGCAGGACGCGGGACGCGGGACAGGGTCCCCCGAATAAGGAGTCTCTAAGAATTACTTCGAAGTGGCGTGCCGCGGTTACCCACACGGGGTTACTTTGGTAATGGAGCGGCGGCGCCCAAGCAGTGCGGCTACGCCAACCAACAGCCGCTCTCACCAGTTTCAATGTGGCGGTGCGGCTGGCGGAACAGTTGCTGCTGGAGTCGTCGTGGGAGTGGCGACACTTTGAGGGGTACCTGCTACTGCTGTCCCATCAGCAGTGATTTCCCGATTATGGGTAATGTCGAACTCGAAATGCAGGTCGGCGTCGTTTGTGTAAATGTAAGTGCTAAAACCCGCTGATTGAAGCTTTGAAAGAAACGGTTGATTGGCCATATTTGCGTGGAATCGCATTGCCGAGGCTCGTTCGCTGTGAGTAATCATCGTATCGCCTTTGGCTTCGGTATAGGCAACCTTGCCGTCCTTGTTGTAACCCCTTCTGGCTCTTGCATTCATATCATCCACAACTCGTGCCTTAGTCCACACATATGTGCCGGGACAAGTTCCAGATAACGCTTGCCCATTCACCTGCCAAGTCCAAGGTTCGCCTTGATGCTGGTCGCAGTACTTTTCGATACCCTTCTTCACTTGGTGCCTGAGCATTAAGTCACTGATGGCGTTACCGACATTGGCCCACGCCACTGCATTCTGGCGGTCTCTCTCCGCCTGAATCGCCTCCTGACGTCGCTTCTCGGCACCCGTGTCGGTACTAGTACAGTCGGTAGTTGCGTCAATGTTGCCGTTGCTGGATGTGCCGCTGGTCGAACAACTGGTCTCTACCTGTGCGAACGAGTGTCCCGTGAGAAGTATTCCCAAGAACATTAGTATTGCGATTCGGTTCTTCATGTGGTCTTGTCCCTTCCTAGATTCCACCACGGAGTCGAGAAGTGGGCTAGTTACCGGGGTCATCGTTGGGGGGCACCATTCTCGGGGGCAGGGGTCTTTAAAGTCTGAAGTGGGCCGGGGTAACTCTCCGGCGTGCGTATTTTCACTTTCGAGAGCCAAAGCAGTGCGGCACACGGCGTCCAGCTAGGGGTCCCATACGAGCAGGAGTCGCCGCGGGGCATAGGGAGGGTGGGGGGCTGAAATAGGCACTTTTCCCGCACTCTTATGATAATAGGGGGGTTACACTCCGCACTCCTAACGCACTCGTTCGCACTCGCACGCACTCGTCAAGTGCTTAAAAGCCCCGTCTTGGGTGGGGAGAGTACGAGTGCGGTACGAGTGCGAGGGTGTTTTTATAGTTAAACTATTTATTATCATAAGAGTGCACGAGTGCGTCCCCTTGAGGTATACCCAGCCGTGCCAGAAGCGAACGGGGCTACAGGGAAGGCTCCAACCGCCCGCACTTCGAATCTACGACATACCGCACGATTTAGTGTATTTCGTACTTGACACGATGCTACAAAAGGTTTACTATTCCAAAGCCACGAATTTACTTGACAGATTTGCCAAAATGATTTACTCTAATAGTAGAGGGGTGCGGATGCCTGTGTGCGCCACACCCCTCACGCAAGACTCCACCAGCAAGACCAAGCAGAGTAAGAAGACGACGGGTTGCTTCCGTCTGAAAGGCGGTACAAGTGTTATGCGAAAATCTTCCAACAGGTGCCAGCGGTAATCCTGCACCAGATTCAAACCTAACTTTAGATTCAAACGCACCCATCCCCACCAACGGCGAAACCTCGTCCACGCTAGAACCTCGTAACGCTTGTACCGCAATCCTCGCAACAGGGCTCGCCTGTAACGCTCCCAAGACTGAACACCAGAAGTTCTGCAAGAAGTGCACGACTCGCATTCGTGTCGCTCGCCTTCGGGCGAAGACGGCACCACTGCGGGCACTCAAGCAGCCAATAGCGAACGACTACCTCAGTCAGAAAAGATACGCAGGGGCAGGACTGCGTGACGCAGGGAAGTATTCCGTTGCCGTGGCAGCAAGGCAGCGTAAGGAAACTCTAAAGACTCTCAGGACAGAAACAAGAAAGAAACGGGACGAACTCAAACAGCAAAACAAAGCGTTGACGATTGCACTCGCAAAAGCGATTGCAGAAGCAGACGCAGAGTACGACAAGGTCGTCGCAGAAACAGCAGCGATTTTGAAGTAAGCAGTAAAAACGGTGCTACTGCATTCGTCCGACTTGAGACACAGAAGACGAATGACGCACAACCAGACGGGTCTGGATAACCCAATCCCAGAACATCGGGGGAAAGTGTTTAGGACTAAATGAATGTAGAAATGGAAGCACCAACCATTGAAACCGCACCACCCACAACCGCGGCGGAACTCTCTCGTCTTCGTGCAGCCGTAACAGATGCACAAGCACGGGGCTTCCACACGCTGACTTGTGAACCTCGTGACAAGCGTCCGTGGAATCGCTACAGCCCGCACGCCTATAACTCAGCAACGGATGACCTCGCTACGGCGCTGAAACCTTACGACGAAGGGCAAACCGCGAACTACGGCGTCTCTGGCAAGCACTCTAATCTTGTTATTCTTGACATAGACAGGGGTTTCTCCTGCGAAGCGGATTTCAATGCTTGGATGGAAAAGCACGAACTCCCCGCGACCTACACGGTTCGTTCTGGTAAGCGAGTTCATAAAGACGGCACTCCTGCATTCGCTGTTCATCTCTATTACAAAGGACAGGTCAAGGACACGGCTTTACCGTTCTCCGATGTCTCGGGGGAGATTAAATCCGAAGGCGGGTATGTCATCGGAGCAAATTCGGTTCACCCAGATTCAGGTGCATGCTATGAAATCCTGAGAGACCTCCCAGTCACTCCGTTCCCAGACTATGTAAAGTCCCTACTCGGAAAACCTCAAGGCGTGAAACCCGCACCCCCAGGGATAATCGTCTCCCGTAATCAAAAGGTTCCTGAAGGCGAACGCTGGAAGACACTTCAGCGCAAAGCGGGCGCACTCCGCAATGTCGGCTTGAACGAAGACGCTATTTACAACGCTCTGAAGAGTTACGCCCTTGACCAATACACAGACGGCGAAAACTTCATTGTTGAACGGGACGCGGACATCCGTGAGAACGCGCACGCCGCTTATACGAAGTTTGACAAGACGCCAGAACCTGAACCGTGGAAATCTCAGCGGATGAGTCACGCTGATTTACTCGCGGAAGCAGAGAAGTATGCTGGTCAACCCGATGTCGTTCAGGGTATGACCAAACGCCAGACAGTCAACGCAGCTATTGGGGATTCGGGAATCGGCAAGACGCCCTATCTGATCCAGAAAGGGTTGTGCATCGCCTTCGGGCTCCCGTTCGTCGGGCACCAAACAACCCGCGGCAGGTTCCTGATGGCGGATTATGAAAACCATACGGGCACGAAGGATTTTATCAACGCTCTTGCAAAGTTTCTCGGCATACCCGTGCCGTTAGACCCATACTGGTTTGCGTATCTTCGTGATTTATCGCAAGAAGAACTCACGACAGAAGTTCAGGATTTCAAACCATCTTATGTCTTGATTGACGCACTGCGGGGGTTCAATGCTAAGGCAGAACTTGACCCCGTAGAGTGTTCCAAGATGATTACGGGACTCCAGAAGAGTGCTCTGGAGAACGATACCTCCTTTGAGATCCTGCACCACCCTCGTAAACAGGATAGGAAACTTAAACCTGAAGAGAAGCCCAATCTCTTTGACTTAACGAAACCCGTTAAGGGCTGGTTAGAAGAGGCAGCGGGAACCCGCGCACTAATCAACCAAACCCACTCCCGCTTTGGTTTTGCGAAACCCGATAAAGATAACGCCGAACTAGGTACGCGGGGGCTCATCAAAGGGTATGGAGATACGGGTCTCGTTTACCTTGACCGTGAATACGATGAGACGGGACTCCCCGCGGGCTATTCCAGAGTGACGGGCGAAGACCAATTGTCCCCTGAGGACAGGAAGTTGCTTGCCAGCATCCCCCACGGTCAACCGCTGCACTTCTCGGAAGCATTGAAACTCGTGCATAACGGGGACGAGAAAAAGCGCAAATCGTTCTCGGAGTTTCTCAAGCGTGCGGTAGGAGCGGGGGTTCTCATCCCGAACGGAAAGGACTCAACGCCAAGCAAGACTTACACCAGAATCAAGGAGACCAAATGACCACCACGACACAACCAACACAACTGAACTTCTTGCAGAGACTGACATACGCACAGGAACTCTGGGCGGTAGTCCTGCCAGCAATCCCGTTACCGCCCAACCCAACCTTTGTTGGTTGGCTGTCACGCTTTACGGATAACGAACTGGAGCGGGCATTGACCCAAGTGCCGCATAGGATACGGAACTGGACGATTGCAGGCACGCCTAACGCCGACGAGATTTATAGACTCGTCTCTAGTTTTCTTAGCAAAGGGAAGCGACACAGCAGCGCGAAGGGGGGATTATGAATGACGCAACTGATTACGGGAACTTTTACTGGTGTGTGAAATGTCCGAAGGCAATGTCCAAGAGCGGAGAGATTTATGTATTTGCCGATGAAGTCCAGTTTCCACCTGATGGTTCCGTTCTTTTCCTTGGGTATGGATGGGATAACAGCGTTCACCCACATGTAAAAACACGGGAGACATTGCGAGTCAATCTCGTCCTCGCTCCAAAGTCGTGGACAGCGGTCTATGCGGCAAGTGTAATGGACGGGCACGCTATCGCAGTTGAACACTGGGAAGGGGAGGTTGTCCGATGACCAGCATAGCGAGCCTCTACACTAAAAATCTCCTGTTGGAACTCGCCGCCAGAGAGCGGAGAACTACGCTGTTCAGGAAGTCGTGTGCTCGCACCAGGGCACTCAGGGCACTTGAAACAGATTTCACTGAACCTGATGTTTACGAGCAAGAGATGTTAGCGCGGCACTACAGACACGACGGGGTCAAATCCTACGAAAGCGGGTCGCATGTCCTATGAACAGTCTTCAATCTATTTTGACGCTGCTATGTATGCTTATCAAGTCCTCGGCGTCGCCGCTCCGAAATACCTCGCCCGTCTTCAGCAGTTAGCCCAGTACAACTCAAGCGAAGAACTTCACGCGATTGTTGACAGTTGGTGCCCGAAAGACGCTCTCGCTTCACGCCCAGCACCCAAGGCACCCAAGGCACCCGCCCCAGACCTATGGACGGCTGGGTCACAGTGGGGGAGTGCCGTTCGTGTCGCTCGTGACCGCGGGATTATCTGGAAACTCAAGTGTCAATGCGGCAAAAACTTTGAACTCTCTACGAATGATACGACCCCAGAGCATCTGCGGAAGTGTCCTACCTGCATCCTCGCGGACGAGTTCAGCGAGACCAAGAAAGAAATCGTCTCACGGCTGGACGAGACCTCTAAGATTGTTCTTGAATGGCATCGGGCACACGACAAACTCATCTGGAACCGCGTTCACAAAGCCTGTGCGAAGCGCGGGATTACTTCAGCCGACTGGTCAACTACCCAGTTCAAGAAAGAGCTTCACGCCCTCGTGTGGGTCAAGATTGCTGAGAAGGTCGGGCAGTATCGCGACCAAGGATTCAAACCATCCGCGTGGCTCGGTCGTGTCGCAGATAACACTATCAAAGACTTCTTCAAAGTCAATGACAACCGTTCCCACCTTGCTCCGATGGTTCCTATGGTTACGGAAGCGGTCGCCCCTGCGACTCGCCCAGAGGAAGTCCTGCCCGCTAAGAAAACCCAACCCGAAGGCGCAAGCCCACACCCCAAGGCAACAAACATGGAACAGCGGGGCTGGGACAAAGCCCTGAACTGGAACGGCTAATCCTAAATCCCTAAAATGCCCAATCGTTTAATAAGTGAGTAGGGATAGACATCATGTAACGGTTCACTGCCCGCACGCTGCCAGCCTCGCCGCTTGTAACGCTTAGACGATTGATACCGCCGTGAAACGAATCGCCCTACCAGACTGTATTTAATACACAAGATTAGGAGGACTATGAAAGCATCGGGCGACTTACACGGCGGGTATTATAGCGACACAATTATCGCGCAGTTTACGGGCAAAGGAACGGGGGCTTGCTATAACCCTACGAAAATCCTTCTGGCACTTCGGCAACTCGTGCGTTGGTCGTCCCGTAGGGCGTTGACGAACCACAGAACCCGCCTTTGGTGCGAATCGTGCCAGAAACTCTGTCCCGTTGTTGACTATAGACCGCTCGCCAATGTCGCAGTTCTTGCGTGCGGATCGCAGCGTGCCGTGTCCTGCCAGACGCCAGAAGAGTATAGCGAGTTAATCACACGGGCTGAGAGCCTAAAGATTCAGGTCGTGCGGAACGCGGAATTGGGCGGGTATGAAGCCGTCGAGGGTGCAGCGTGAGCGTAGAAACAGTCACACTTATTCATCAATCTATTGTCGCCCGCAGGAGTGACGGCACGGCTTACATAGAGCGGCTTGACCCGATGCAGGACATATTCGTCCCCGCTCAGTGGGCAGCGGCTAAAGAGTCCTGTGAAGCAAAAGGTATGCAGTTCATTGGCTGCGTCCATTGCTTCCAAAATAACGAGACGGGCGACCTATCCGCAGTAGCGAATACGGACACACCCACCCCTAGCGTGGAAGAAACGAAGTGGATGCAGGAAGCTATGCTTGAGATTAAGTATTCAGACCTGTTTGTGGCGAATTTGCAGGATAGCCGCGCCTGGGACGCGCTTACTGCCTATACCTGTCAAGACTGCCTTGAGGGGAAGGAGTTGAATGTCTAAGCGCGAAACCGCAACAACGGATTCAATCTGGATTTGCTCCTGTTTGATTTACCTTGGATACCCGCTGTGCTCAATCACGGAAGCGGAATATGGTTCGTGCATCTATCGTGTGCAGTGTGCGGCTCTTGACTTTGACGACATAAAGCGCGAATACGAAGAAAATCGGCTGGCGCTGTCGTCTGCAAAAGCGTTTGTAGATAGTTTCAATCAGATTGTAACAATCCAGAAAGACTATAGAAGACGGGGCATGAGTGGGTATTCAAGCCCAGACTACATCAGCGGGGCGATTGGATAGGGGGATATATGTTTAATGCAGCAGACTACCTCGACAAACTCTCGATGCACGGCCCATCGAGCAATCTAAGCGAATCGGAATCTGCGGCAGTTTGGACGGAACTTCATCGCAGGATGGGCGAGCCTGAGCCACCTACTACAGAAGCACTTGAAGTAAACGGGGGAAAAGATGGCACGCAGGAAATCTAACGGCATGTTTGCTGCAATGCAACTTTTGATGCAGCAACAAACGGCACTATCTAATTCCACCCCGCCTAAACCCGTTGAGACAGTGCTTACCCCCGAGCAGCGTGCAGCGAAGGCAAGGCAGGACAATATAGCAGGATGGCAAGCGTTACACGAGAGATACCAGAGAGAAGCGGGAAATAGGAAGACCTTTTAGGAGGATAAATGGGGAGACAGCCTAGGTTTCAGGACTTGACAGGGCAAGTATTCGGGCGATTGATGGTTCAGAAATTTGTAGGACGCCAAGGAGAACGCGGGGACCGTTACATGTTTGAATGTGTGTGCCAGTGCGGCACTACTAAAGTGGTATCCGCGGGCAACCTTCGTTCTGGGAGTACTAACAGTTGTGGATGTTTGCAAAAAGAACAGGTTATAGGTCGTCAAAAAACGCACGGTTATCGCTCGGAGGGACGCTCCCGCTCGCCATATTGGTCTTGGGCAAATATGCTCCAACGTTGTACGAATGTGCGGCATTTCGCCTATCAGCGTTACGGTGGTGCGGGCGTCAAGGTTGCCCCCGAGTGGATGACCTTTGAAGGATTCATTGCATCGCTAGGCGAGCGTCCTGAAGGTAAGTATTCTCTTGGCAGAATTTTGGACATGGGGGATTACACCGAGGGTAATGCGTTCTGGCAATCGGATGCAGAGCAGAAACTTGCCCAGAGAAACAAACGAGCATTACTGAAGTGGGCTGAAGCAGCATAAGAGGAGAACTAAAATGATTAACTCAACGAAAGCACAAAGACGAGCACGGGCAACAGCGAAGGCTATCTTCGATTCAGAACTGCACGCACGAATAGAGCGCGAGCGCAATACCCCAAGCGATGAGCAAAGGCGACGCGCCCTTTACCAGTCCTGTATAGACGCAGAAAAAGCAGAGATTGCCGCACAGCGTGAGCGTGAGTTGCAACCGATTAAAGAGTATCAAAAAACACTTGATGCGGACAGGGAGCGGGCAGCACGCAATGCACGCTATAACCTCTCGTTGCCTAACTGCACCTATCTCGCTGAAAGTTGTCGTCCGTTCTCAGAATACACGGGCGCAGAGGGTGATTATTTGGACGCAGTGCGGAACACCTTTATAGACTTCAAGGAACGACTAGCGAGTCAAGGGGTTGAGATAACGGACGCGGGCGTTCAACTCCTTGCGAGTTTGAGCGACGACAACCTTTCTCTTAACTGGTCGTCTCCTGCGACCTTCCCCGCGGTTTGGGAACACCTGTGCGAGGTTGGCTACGCTCGCCAAGGTAGAGATTTCACCATCACGGAACAGAAACAACAGGAACCTCAACCGCAACGGGAACCGCAGTCTTACGAGGAACTAAGAACCGCTGCTGAGGCAGAATACCTCGCAATGGCACGACCCGTGTGGAATGACTTCCAGACTTACCTCATGGAGAACTGGGGCGTTGCTCTTACGGCATCCCAACAGCACGAAGCACTTGAAACAGCGAAGCGATTGAATCTCAATCCGTGCATTCCTGACTCTTGGATTACGGTAAAGAATAACCTCGTTCGTCGCCAAGTGCTCCCAGAATGCAGAACGGTTGACGAAAGGCTTTCAGCGTTCATTGAGACCGTGCCCGATGTCAGTTCACCCTCGGGACGAAGAGCCATAGCAGAAGAGCGGAACCGCCTAATGAGCGAGGAATACAGGAAGCGCTAGAAGTCGGGGGCTACGGGCTTGCTTGCCCCCACGGGTTCCTCCCCGTCTTCAAACAGGTAAGCCCACTTTTTCGGAGGAGTTTGACTGCATTACGCCTTAGGGCGAGAAGGAATAAACAATGGATACACCAGAGAATCAACCAACGCCTGACCAGACGCAGCCCACGGGCACACCGCCCGTACCGCCACAGGCACCCGCTGGGACTGGAAGTGCGATTATGGGCAATCAACCGCCCGTGCAGCCCACGACGCCACAGCCGAACGCGGCACCGAATCCAGTAACGGCACAGCCTCAAAGACAGACTCCAGCGGCACAAAACCCTATTGATGACCATGCAAAACTGTATAAGAAACTCCTGCTAGGGCTAGTTCCGCCCACTCGGTATGTTGACCCCCAGGGCAATGTCCAAGAAGTCCCGCAAACAAAAGTCAGTATGGGCAAAACTATTCTCGCCTCAGTCTTGGCGGGTATGTTTGCTACGCCCAATGTCTATAGACAGACACCCTACGGGAGTGTGATTGATTCGTCCGCTACCAGTGCCGCCGCAATGGCTAACGGCGCTGCCATCCCAGAGAAGCAGAACGCCGCGGCTCAGGCACAGAGTGACCTAATCCAAACAAAGAAACTTCAAAGTATTCAAAACTCAATCCAGCAAGTTCATTTAATGGCTGCCAGTGCACAGCAGAAGCACCAAGATTTGCAGGGTGTCATAGATTCTAACCTGACCGCATTGACCGATTTCAAGGCGTATGACGACACACAAAGTGATCCTGCTAAGAAAATCATTCTGTCAGACGGATTGACCTTCCAGCAAGCGATGGACAGCCCGCTTTACGGCAAGGGAAAGATGACTACGAATACAATCCTGATGAGCGGGAGCCAGAAAGTTTATGACCCAGAGACGGGCGAAACGCATGAAGTCCCTACATTCGCAATACTCTCTCCAAACGCAGGCGGTATTCCACTTAGCCCCGAAACAAAACAGAACTTCGGAACCTTCAATAAGGGATTCGACGGGGTGGACAATTTAGATGTCAAACTGCCCCCTCATCAGTATCTCGCGCTCCAAGGAAATCTGACCTCAATTCAGCACTTCCAATCTTTTATCAAACGGGCGGACGATGCATTGGGCATTAAAGAAGATGCTGACCTCGCCGCAGCGGTCAAGAAAGACCCAACCCTAATCAATGGGATTCGGGCAGCCGAAGGGGCGTTAGCACAGGCGGGAACCCCAGCAGATGCTTTACGGAGAATCCAGCACGGCACGGATGGTAAGGTCTCGTGGGATAGTTCGAAACTCTTTGACGCGATGGGGTTAGACCAAGACACCGTTGCAAAGTATCTCGCTCAGGATGACCAAAACAGGCAGGACACCGCGGACAAGCACGCCCTATACATGAAGCAGAAAGAATCTGACATTGAAGAGAAGAAAGAGAAAGACCTCGCTGCATACAAGAAGTCTATCGGTCTAGCGGCTGACGACACGGATTCTATCTCTCCGACGAAGACTTATCCCAACGAGTGGGTAGACCCGAAGACGAAGATGCATTACAACCTCAATGATTCCATCTATAACATGGTGGAGCATAACGAAGACCCGTCACAGTTGACGAAGCGTTCAAAGAACTATGACGCCAATTTGAAGAAGGCGAATGACTACTCGTTTGCACGATACGGGAAGACCTTTGACGCAGCACAGGCGACGGCAGACTATAAATACGCTAACCAGAAGACGACGCAAGACACGGTTAAGATGCTCCAGTCCTTGACTGGTGAGGACGGCAAGAACACAGGCGGAACGCTTTCTCAGTTGAGTAATGACTTGACCGCGCTAGGCAATACGCCAGTGCCGAAGTGGAATGACATTGAGAACTGGGCGTCTAAGAACGTGGGTAGACCAGAAGTCACGAATGCTAAAGCCACGCTGTTTGCTGTCGCTGATGAGATGGCTAAAATCCTTGGCGGTGGAAATGCCACTGTGGAAGGTTATAAACAGGCACACGATATCATCGATTCCGCATTCTCTCAGGGTCAGGGTCAGGGAGCGGTCACAAGAATACGGGCAGCAATGGCAAACCGTCAGAATGCGATGGTGGGCAAGAATGTCTATCTTGACAAGCAATACGGGAAGATGGACAACCCGCTGCAACCTAAACAGGGAGACACGAAGTTTTATCAAGGGGCGAACTACACCTTTGACGGTAAGCAATGGGTCATGAAGGCAGGTCAATAATGTCAACGACAAGCGTAACACCGAGCGGAGCCCCAGCAACCCTTCCCGCAGACTTTGATTTCTCGCAAGGTTCACAGCCGAATGCAGGAACTCCCCCAGCAACCCTTCCCGCAGACTTTGATTTCTCACAGGCTCCCCCTAAGCAGCCGAATGCGTATGAGCGAGCAACGGCTTCTGGTCCGTTTGTCCCCGCGGGTGCGGCAGAGAAAGCAATGGGAATGGGACAGACCAATACGGAACAGGCTAAGGAAGCGTTGAAACTCACGGGCACTGCTACTGCGGAGACAGCCGCGGGCGTGCTAGGAGCGGCTCCCTTGGCATCGGGGATAGAGTCAGTATCAGCAGCGGGTGCGGCGGGTAAAGAGATGCTTACTCAGTTAGCGAAGGAGTACCCAACAGCCGCAAAAGCGGTCAAGATGTACACAAGTTGGCTTGCGGTTCACATGGCTCACAAGATGGGCGTCCCACTCCCTAAAGTCTTAGAACTTATCGGGGAGTAGGTTTGTAAAAAAAGAGATACCAGCAGACAGCAAGCAGGATGACTTGGGCGATGGCAGCGGGCGGAACGAACATAAAGCACCTCATCCCCATTCTACGGGATACCGCGACGGATGCAATAGCACTTCAGGGTTAGGAGAGCACGAAGGTAGGATAACGACTTAGTAAACATAGGCAAATACCTCAAGACGGGCAATCGTGCCAGTAATGGCGAATGCTCTCAATGAAATCGTAGCAGCAACGGCTCCCAACGTTTTTACTTACACCTATCGAAGTCGGAACATAAACGTGGCAACGGTCAGTCCGACAGGATTGGTTCGGGCGGTATCCAATGGTCAGTGTGAAATTCTCGTCATCAACACAAGGGCAGCCAACCTGCCATTCGTGAATGCAACCCCGTCAGGCACCGAGGGTGTACAAGCAAGTTTGCAGGTCACTGTGACCGATTAGTTTTTACAGGAGGGGAGATGGAAAACACTGAAGAGGTTCAGGACACTCAAGCCCTTGAACTTGAGCCTAAAGGCGTTGAAGCCCTTGACACCGAGACAGACTTGACGGAACCAAAACCTCAAGCACGTTCAACCCGCAAGCAGTTAAAGGAGAGTCTCGCGCAGATTGATAAACTCCTGAAATTCAAATCAATGAAATCCGCTAAACTCGCTGACCTCGCTATAGAGCGTTCAGGACTCATTAAACTTCTATTGCAGATTGAGCACGATGAAAAGACGGATAAGAATCTCGTTCTCAACGAGCAGTTGACCACACGCGTTGCTGAACTTGAAAAAGAGAACGCGGAACTCAAACAGAACGAACTTCAATCGCGGGCGAACCAACGGGTTCAACCTCAGACTCCAGACAATAGAGTTCCTGCATTGCAAGAACAAGTCTCTACGCTTGAAGAGTTGCTAAAGACGGTCGCTACATTAGCCCGTTCGGTTGACATAGAATCCCGCACGCGGCACGCCGTCTCACTCGTCATCAAATACGGAAGACGGAAAGAACTTATGTCCGCTGTAGAAGGGCTGGGCGTCGATTTCAGCAGCGTGGCGGTCGCACTTCAGAAGAGTGAGACGGAACTATTAAGCCTTTTGCAGCAAGCACAGCAAGAGGGAACGGGCACACCGATTTGGAGAGCCGTCCTCGCAGTCAAGTATCAGGTTCAAGCAGGCGGGCACGGGAAGCAACGCTATCACGATGAGTTTGATTCAGAGTCAAGCCTTTATGCGGACAGTTTGTAGAACGCTTTAGTTAATGGAGGAGAACATGGGTTATGAGAGTTGGCTTCCTGAATGCAACGGGATTTACCCTGCATCCATACGGGAACCTGAGCCTGTGCAGGACTACACACCTCAACCGCGGCACCTATTTGATGGGCACCTTTCCCCAAGTGCCTCTATAAATCCCGACCCCAGACAATCCATTGAGCCGTTCGATTCTGCTAGCCAAGAATTGCGGATTGTTCTTCATCGGCACCCTGTCAAACCCGAGTTCTTGCAAAATACTTACAAAGAGGCAAAGAAAAACCACGGCTTTATAAAGACCGTTGTAGTCTACGTGATGCACGGTCTTGGCGATTCCCAGTCCATCAAGGTCTTGATGTCTATGGGCTTCTCGCGGAACGAGACGAGAAATGCGGGTCAAGGGGTGTGCTACTCGCGGGACATGCGAAAGCAGGAAAAGCCCCAACCTAAACCAGAACCCAAGCCCGAGCCTAAAGAACTGGGTTGGCTTGAAACGGAACTCAAGATTGTAACGGACTCGATAGAATCCCGCAGGAAGTTAGGCGTCCACGAGACCTTTATCACGGGACTTCTTAGCCAGCAGGCAGACTTACAGAAGCAGGTCGCTTCACAGAACAGCGTCAAGGACACAGAGGAATACGCTGAACTCACGCGGCAGGAAGAGGAACTCGACAGGGAGATTCAGGAACTTAAGTCGAAGTTAAGTAGCTAGGTTGTACCCCGCAGGACCAGCGATGTAGAAATCTCTCGGGGCGGAATTATCTGCGGTCGGTGTGGTCTTAAAGACAAAGCAGTATTTGGTTTCGTGCTTTTGTTTGTAGATATCTCGATATTTGATTGCGCCGTAAATGTAGAACACGTGCGTGCCCGCTTCTATAAACGGCAAAACGCTTGCCTCTAATGGAATGCCCTGCTCAATGCAGCCCTTCGGAGGGAGTACGGTTCCATCTGGCGGAAAAGGTCCAGCCCAGGTGTATGTTGGCTCTGGCGATAACTGTGCACCCGCTTTTATTACCTGCCCCCGCGAACCTGTTGCGGTCAGCCATGCAGGTGTACGCCCGTTATTTTCTATGCGGCATATGACTTGAAAGCCGTGCGGCATGTCTTTCTCGTTCCCTGGAAGAGAAGGGGTGATGATGTTGGGTACGACCCACGCACGTTCCGCAATTTTGTTTGCGCGAAGCATCTCTCTATAAACACGCCAAGTTAGCACACCAAACACTGCGATTACTGCCGTAAAGAAGGAGTCAATATGACTACTATACTTGTGAAAGCCGCCTTGTTCAGCGTTTTGATTTGGGTCGGAATTAAGCTGGCTGACTATGACCTGCTCAGGTACAACTTGCCCCGTTGCCGTGGAGTCCCTCTCTTGTTTTTGACTATCGCCACTATGGGCGGTGGTATCGCTGGGTTGATGGGGCTTGCTCTGGGTTGGTTCTGACGGTACGTAAATAAGCAAGAAAAGCAAGACGGACGTAACAGATAAAAGGCGCATACGTCGGCAACTATACAGTCTCTCCCCGACCTTACCGTGGGAGGCGAACACTATACTTTATTAACCAGTCTTGTTACCATGCTTGCGGGTTAAACGAACCTAGGGGGCAAGAACCGATGGGGAACGTGTCGAGCATTGTGAAGCAGATGAAGAAGGAGAAGGACAAAGTAGAGAAACAGTTGTCAGCATTGAATGCAGGACTCGCCGCTTTTGTGGGAACGTACTACGGAGCCAAACCAGCCAAACCGACACGCAAACGCCGCAAGATGTCAGCGAAGTCCCGAGCGAGGATCGGAGCCGCACAGAAAGCACGATGGAAGGCTTGGAAGGCAAAGCAGAAAAAAGCAGCCTAAGCATATTCCTAACGAAGCACTGCGAACACGGCTGAGACGAGTAGCAGACCCACAAAGACAGCGGGACGCCGTTTCTTGTCAACGATTGCCAGAAAGTCCGATGAAGACGACTGGCGTCAAGGATATTTTGTCCCCGTTCGGGGAGTTGTCAGCCCCACCCGCATCCGCCTGTACATCCGTAATCCTCTAAAGGACGCTTAGTTACCTCCGGAATCTCCCCTTCATTACCTTCTTCAAGTACGGTCAGAAGGAGGGGAATGAAAATATGAAACGCATTTTCGCACTCGCTCTGATTGTGTGCGTCGGGTTGGAATGCGGGTGTGGCAGTTCCGCCACAAAAACGAACCTCCCGATTGCGACGGTGCAAGCGGCGCTAGTGGGAAACTGGTCGGGGACTGCTATTGGCGCAGGTCAAACCACAGGTCTTCCGATTCAACTTAACGTTCAGGACTTCAGTACTACTGACAACTTCCTGTTGACCATCCAATTCTCGGAATTCAATTCGAGTTGTCCCGACGGGTCGGTCATTTTCGGAGCCACACTGCGACCGGGCCCAACCCTTGCCAATGGAAACACATGGTTCGACGCCGACGCCCCGCCTTCAGATTATAGTGATTCAAATTATACGTTCAGTGGAGACGGATTGAATCTCGTCTCCTCTGATGGGGCCTTCACGTCAACTACATCACTAACGGGTTCGTTGGAACTCGCTGGGCTTAACGAAGTGCTATCGTCGTGCGTACCCGTGCCTACTAGTGGCGAGGCCAGTGCCCTTTACGATTACAGTTTCGCCTTGACCAAAAACTAACAGGCCAAAACCACGATTTTCAGCCCTTTGGATTCTTTGACCGATTCTGGGTCTCTTTTAACAGGACGGCAAAATGCTTCGGAGTTACAACGCTGGAGTTTGAAGACGAACCTAGCACGAATCGGGGCTGAGACCGCTCTGAAGACGAAGAGAAAATGAGTAAGGCTGGGCGTTGCACATTCGTTGCATTTCGTCTCCGTCGATGGCACCGAAATTCGCATCTCTCACAGGCGAAAAATCGACGAAGAGTGACGGTCTAGTTGCAGGTCGCTCAAGCCAGCCTTAACAAACACCCAATCCGTTGCATTCTCGTTGCATAACCAGCCCCGAACACCCCCGAATACCCCCGACAATCAGACTTTAGGGTACGGATATGTCATTGAAAACACAGGCGACACATGGAGGGAATCCGATTATGAGACCGTCGCTCTAGCCACCTGAGCTACGCCGCCAAGAAACTGGGGGAACGCGACGAGAGGGACTAGTCGCAATAATTGCGAACTCGCGCCGCCTTGGACACAACGAGCCGGAGTGAGGCGTCACATCCAAGCTTCGATTCTAAGAGCCGCTGTCAGAAGGTGTCAAACAGCGCGTCGGCACTTCCATTCACAGAATCGCCACTTGCCAGTTCGAGCGGGAAACCGGAAACTAGTCGTCTTATGAAAACGATTGCCGTAATTCCTGCCCGCCTGGCGTCCACCCGTTTGCCGCGCAAGATGCTGCGCGAGATCGCGGGCAAGCCACTCGTGGGCTGGGTCTACGAGGCGGTCCGTTCGTCTTCTCTTCTTTCGGATGTAATCATCGCCACTGATTCCGACCAGATCCTGGAAAGCTGCCGCAAGCACGGCTGGAAGACACAGATGACTTCCGCCACTCACCGAAGCGGCACTGAGCGCGTACATGAAATATCAAACTCCGTGGCCGCCGATGTTTATGTCAATGTGCAAGGCGACGAACCGCTGGTGCGGCCGGAACAAATTGCCACCTTGCTCGAGGTGATGAAAAACGCGTCAGTCCAGGTGGGAACCGTGAAGACTCCCTGCCCGGCCGAAGAAATCCGTAATCCCAACGCAGTCAAGGTCGTGACCGCTCCGGACGGCCGCGCTCTCTATTTTTCCCGGGCCACGATCCCTTTCGACCGGGACAACACCGGCCCGCCCTATTTCAAGCATCTTGGCCTCTACGCTTACCGCAAAGCTGCGCTTGATCTTTTTGTGAGCTGGCCGGAATCGACTCTGGAAAAAGCCGAGCGGCTGGAACAGCTGCGTTTCCTCGAAAACGGAATCTCTGTCTACGTCGGCGAAACACCTTACGACTCCGTGGGCGTGGATACGGAAGAGGATTTGCAGCGCGTCGCGGAAATCCTGAGGAAACGTTGATTTCTCGGTACTCGCAACACGGTACTATGTCCGCGGCCCTGAAACTTGAGTCTGCGTGCGGCCCCAAGCTTCCGCTGCCGCCACTCGCTTGGCGATTGCCGGATGGGAATGAAAAAGCCACTCCACCCACTTCGCGGGCGTGCGTTCGGCCAGGTTTTGTTGCGCCAGCTTGTTCATCGATGAGATGAATGGCTCGACGCTGGCGATCGATTCAAACGCGTAGCGGTCGGCCTGCCGCTCGTTGTAGCGCGAGAAGGCATTGAGCGCGGGCATCAGAAGCAGCGAAAGCGCAGTCACGGTGAGGGCCAGCAAGGGCAGGTTGGCGAAATCTGAAAGCTCTTCGAACATGTGGTGATCGACCGCATAGTGCAGCACCCAGTTCGCGACCCAGAAACCCAGCAAGGTAATTCCAGCTTGCACCAGAATGCTCTTCAAAATGTGCCGATGGACGTGATGGCCGAGCTCATGGGCGAGAACCGCTTCGATTTCCTCGGGAGCGTAATTGTCCAGCAGCGTATCGGCCAAGATGATCCGCCGCGTCCGGCCCAGTCCAGTGAGCGCCGCGTTCGCCTTCTTGCTTTTTTCCGAAAGCTTCCAGCGGTACACTCCACGCACGCGCGTGCCCGCGTGCTCGCTCAACTGAATCAAGCGGCGGCGCAGGTCTTCATTGTCCAGAGGCTCGAACTTGTAAAAAATTGGAAAGAGCACCACCGGAGCAAGCTCGGCTAACACGATGAACAGCCCCATGAACAGTGCCCACGTGATGATCCACCAATGCTGAGGGGATTCGCGAATCATGAAATACAGCAACTCTACGACAATCCCTGCCAGCACCAGACCGACCAAAAAGCCCTTGACTTCATCCCACATCCACGAACTCAGCCTTTGCGTGGAGAGTTGAAACCTCCGCTCCAGCCGGAATCCGTAGTAGTCAAGGCCGAGACTCAACATTTTGCTGATCAGGAGCAGGAGGAACAGATAGATGAAAACAGCCAGAGTGTAATTGCGGAATCCCTCACGCAAGGCAAGATCGCGCAGCCAGCCCGTCCAACCCGTGATCAGCAAAACAATTAGGAACGCCGAGCCGACAGCAAAATCGGCGACCCCCAGCCAACGATGAATGCGGTTATAGCGGCGCGCCTCCGGCGAGTCGTCTGGAGTCGATGCTTGGCTTCCGGCGAAAGTCATTCTTAGATAGAAGTATCGCACTACCGCTGCGTCAAATGTAGAGATTCCGGAAGATGACTTACTTTGCTAGCCGGCGTTCTTAACAAAACTCTCGGCAGCTGCGAGAATTTCCTCCACTAACTCCGGCGACGCGGCCTCAGAATATGCACGCAGCAAGGGCTCAGTTCCCGAAGCGCGGAACAGGATCCACGCTTCCGCTCCATTCCCGTTCGTCGGCGCATCTAGAAAAAACTTGATGCCGTCGAGATTTTCTTTCTTCAGCACTCGATAGCGCCCCAGGCTCTGCGTGCTTTCGGCCCGCGCACGCTGAATCGCGCTCCGCTTGACCTCTTCCGGAATATGCAAATCGCGACGGCCGTAATAGTGCGGGCCGAACTCGCGTTGCAAGTCCGCAACCAGTTGGCCGAGCGGTTTGCCTTCCTCAGCCATTGCGTTCGCCAGCAAAAGGCAATTCAGAACGCCGTCGCGTTCCGGCAGAAAGCGCGAGTAGCCGATGCCGCCCGACTCCTCGCCGCCGATGAGAATATCGTGCTCCATCATCAGGTCGGCAATGTACTTGAATCCGATCTGCGTTTCGTAAAGTTTGCGGCCATACTTGGCGGCAATCCGGTCGAGCATGCGCGTGGTATTGAAGGCGCGAACCACGTCTCCCGGCCACTTCTTCCGCACCAACAGCCAGTGCAGCAGGACACAGAATATCTTGTGCGAGTCGACAAAGCTGCCATCTTCCGCGACCGCGCCGATGCGGTCGGCATCGCCGTCGGTGGCCAAGCCGGCGTCGCACTTTTCTTTGACAACCGTTTCCTGCAAAAGAGCGACATGCGGGAGGATGGGTTCGGGATTGATACCAGGGAAAAGCGGGTTTACTTCCTGGCGAATAGCGACGAATGGAACGCCCCGTTCGCGAAAGATTCCGGCAAGAATTCCTCTGCCGGAGCCATACATCGAGTCAATCGCGAACTTGAACTTGGTTTTGCCGATCAGATCCATGTCGGCAAAGCGGCAGACAGCCGCGATGTACCGCGTCTTGAGGTCGACCTCGTCGATGGCCGCCTTCAAACCTTGCGGCATCGCATCCGCACGCAACTCTTCTTCAATTCTTTTCATGATCGCGGGCGTAGCTGACCCGCCAAAGTTTCCTTTGAACTTCACGCCGTTCCAGTTCCACGGATTATGGCTGGAGGTGATCATCACTCCGCCCGCAGCGCCTTCGTCTTTTACGGCGTAGGAAACAGCCGGGGTCGGCGTGTAATCATCGGCCAGTTTCACTGGGATACCCGCGCCGGCGATCACTTCCGCGGCCACTTGCGCCGCGCGTTGCGAAGCGAAGCGCGTGTCATAGCCGATGATTACACCGTGCCGGGCATCCTCATTCTTCAAAACGTAAGAAGCGATCGCGCCCGCAACCCGGCGCACGTTGTCGAACGTGAAGTCGTCGGCGATGATGCCGCGCCAGCCGTCGGTCCCGAACTTGATTTCTTGAGGCATAGCAGATAAGTGTCCAGTGATCAGTGGCCCGTGATCAGAAAATCCCGACGTTACTTGCCACTGACTATTTTTTACACCAGCTTGTGGAGCTTCTTCTCGTCCAGATGCTTCACTACCTTCCCAACGTCTTGCGCGTGTTGGAGGGTGGTAATCAGCAATGCGTCCGAGGTTTCGACGACCACCAGATTGCTCACGCCCACGGCCGCAACAAATTTACCCGGAGCATGCACGTAGTTGTGGTGGGCATTCAGGACGAACAGACCGGCGCTATTAATGAGATTGCCCTCAGGCGGGTTGCTCTTTGCATCATGATGCTCGTGCAATGCGGTCCATGAGCCTAGATCGTTCCATCCGAAATCGGCGGGCAGGCAAAAAATGTTTCCCGACTGCTCGCCCTTTGACGAACGTGGCTCGAGCACGGCGTAATCGATGCTGATGTTCTCGCACTTGGGATACAGCCTGCGAAAAGTTGCCGCAAACCTTCGAGTTCCGAAAGTAGACGCAATCTCCTCCAGCAAGGAAGCGGTCTCGGGAAGATGCTCACGCAGAGCGTTGGCCAGCGTGTGTGCGCTCCATAAGAACATCCCACTGTTCCAGAAATAATTGCCCGCAGCGACGAAGGCGGCGGCCTTCTCGGCGTTGGGCTTTTCGGTGAAGCGCCGGACTCGTAGTGCATCGCCGGCGAACGCACCACCTACCTCAATATAACCGTAACCGGTTTCTGCTCGATTCGGCCGGATGCCAAGGACCACAATGTTTTCACCTGCAGCTGCGATTTCGGCGCCACGCTCCATCGTCGCTCGATAACTTTTTTCATCGCCGATCACATGGTCGGAAGGAAACATGCCAATCACCGCGTCAGGATGCTCGCGCAAAAGAAGAAAAGCGGCGAGACCAATCGCCGATGCGGTGTTGCGACCCACCGGCTCGGCCAACACTTGCGCCTTCGGCAACTTCGGAAGCTGCTTCAAGATCGCGAGACGCAGATCGTCGTTAGTAATGATCCAGAATTGCTTCAACGGAGCCAAGGGCTGCAACCGGGCCACCGTCTGCTGGATCATCGTCTGTTTGCCATCGAGTGCCAGTAACTGTTTGGCGCGCCTTTTCCGGCTCAAGGGCCAGAACCGCGTGCCGCGTCCGCCGGCAAGGATCACAGGATAGAAGTTTGAATTCTTAGCCACGTTTTCTCGGATTTCACTCGCTACATTCGCGTTTCAGGCTCGGGCAAAGATTTTCCCGGAACCCGCGCTCTCAAAAACTCCAGCGTCCACTGCGGCCGAATCGTGAACTTTCCGGCCGATGCCGGTACCACCACGGCATCGCCCTTTGCCAGAGTGACGGGCTCCGTCGCGGTTGCTTCTACAACTCCACATCCCTCCACTGCGACGAGGATCTGGACTGAACTGATGCCGGATTCGTCGCACGTACTCAACTCTTGCGCATCCTTCAACTCAAACATATCCACAACAAAGTAAGGAGCGGCGATCAGGGGAGCCAGCCGGTTGTTGCTACCGGGAGTATGCGCCGGAGCCGGCCTGACAACTTTTCCGGACGCGACTTTCAATTTCACCGCGGCCAGGCCCTCTTTCAGGTGCAGTTCGCGCGGCCGTCCGTAATCATACAAGCGATAGGTTGTGTCCGACTGCTGTTGCGTCTCGACAATCACTGAGCCGGGGCCCAGCGTGTGCACGGTTCCTCCGGCAACATAAATCATGTCCCCGGTATAGACATTGAGCCAGTTCAGCAGCTCTTCGGCGCGCTTCTCGTGGATCGCTGTCTCGAGTTGCGCGACAGTCACGCCCGGTTTTAATCCCAGTGCGATCTGCGCTCCGGACTTCGCATGGGCCACATACCAGCACTCGGTTTTCCCCCAGGGCTGACCTACGCGGCGCGCTTGCTCGTCGTCGGGATGAACCTGCACCGAGAGTTTCTCATGCGGAAACAGAAACTTCAGCAGCAAAGGGAATCGCCGCGTATCGCGAGCAGCGTCGCCTACAAGCTCACGCTCGTATTTCTCGCTGACCTGTGCCAGCGTCTGCCCTGTGAGCGGCCCGTTAGCAATCTTGCAGTCGTCTCCTGTAAGCCAGGCCTCGCCGATCTTTTCCTCGAACATCCGGTTCGGGTAAATCGGCGACAGATCGTGCGTTCCCCATGGACGCGGATCGAACGCCGGAAGCATTAAGAATGGATAAAGATTGCCCATGAACAAGTAAATCTACGCAAGAAAAGGCCGTTCCCGAACGGACGGCCTCAGCCGAACCTAAACTTCCTATGACGACCGTGTCTGAATCTCCGATTACAGCGTGGCGAAAAATTTTCGCATGCGTTCCAGACCGCGATCCAACTCCGCTTTCGAAGTCGCGTAGGAGACGCGAATGTGGTCGCCAGTGCCAAATCCCTCTCCCGGAACCGTGGCCACGTGCGCTTCTCTGAGCAACCTTCCCGCCACGTCTGACGCCGACTTCACGGTGCCGCGCCCCAGAAACGCCGAGATATTCGGATAGGCATAGAACGCTCCCTCCGGCAGCGTACAAGTCACGCCCGGAATCGAGCGCAAGCCCTTGACCACATGGTCGCGAAGTACGATGTACTCGCGCCGCATCTGCTCGACGCAATCTTGCGGTCCTCTCAGCGCGGCCACAGCGGCCTTCTGCACAATCGACGTCGGATTCGATGTGGACTGGCTCTGCAACTTCGACATCGCGCTGACCACCGCCGCCGGACCCAGCGCGTAACCCAGGCGCCAGCCCGTCATGGCATAGGTTTTTGAGAGCGAACCCAGCACAACGATGCGTTCCTTATACTCGCGCAACGATCCCACAGAAAAATTCTTACCGGTGTAATTCAGGTAGACATAACACTCATCGGAGAGGACCCAGATTCCGCGTTCATGCGCGAGGCGCACAACTTCCTTCAGATCCTCGGCGCTCATCACCGCGCCCGAGGGATTCGACGGCGAATTCAGAATGATCACTTTGGTCCGCGGCGTAATCAGCCGAGCCACCATCTCAGCCGTGACCCGGAAGCCTTGCGACTCGTCCGATTCCAGCAGCACATTGTGGCCGCCAGCATAGCGCACGATGTCTTTGAACGAAACCCAGTAGGGCACCGGCAAAATTACTTCGTCGCCGTGATCCACCAGCACCTGGACTGCGTTGAACAGCGCATTCTTGCCTCCAGTCGATGCGATTACTTCTTCTCTGCGGTAATCGGAATCGAAGTCCACGGCATGACGATGCACGATTGCATCGCGCAACTCGGGCGTGCCGGGCACGGCGGTGTACTTGGTGAAGTTGCCCTGGATGGCGGCAATGGCGGCATCTTTGATGTGCTGCGGCGTGGCGAAGTGCGGCTCGCCGGCGCCAAAGTCGACCACGTCGATGCCCTGCGCGCGCAGTTTGTCAGCCTCGGCCACGACCGCCATCGTGGCTGAGGGCTCAATGCGGTTGATCCGGTCGGTGAGTTTTAGCGCTTCGCTGGTCGCAGTGGTCATGCCTTCTTCTTCCTTTTCTTTTCCCGCTTGTCCAAGTCTCTTTTGCCCAAAACTTCAATCAGACGCGCGTCCCGCAGCTTGTAGGCAGGATCAAGCTTCTCGCGCAGCTTCTGTTCCACCACTTCCGGGACCAAGCCCTTCACCGGTCCTCCCGCTTGCGCCACTTCCCGCACCAGGCGCGAGCTCACGTAGGAGTACTTGTCGGCGGGCATCATGAAAACAGTCTCCAGCGTGGGTTCGAGTTTGCGGTTCATCAGCGCCATCTGCAATTCATATTCGTAGTCGCTGATGGCCCGGATGCCGCGCAAGATGCAGGTCGCGTCCAGCGATTTCGCGTACTCGACCATTAATCCGTCAAACGTGTCGATGCGGACGTTCTTCAGATGCCCCGTGAGTTCCTTCAGCATTCCCAGCCGTTCGGCCACGCTAAACATCGGACTCTTCTCCGAGTTGCGCAGGATCGCGACCACCAGTTCCTCAAAAATCTTCGCGCCCCGCTCGATTAAATCGAGGTGCCCGTTCGTGGGCGGATCGAACGAACCGGGATAGATGGCGATTCCCTTATGCAATAGGCCTCACAGGAACAGGCGAAGCTGAATAGAGATTCTATGCGGGCGGGAGTAAGGATGGCAATTAGGGAATGACTTTCATGCTGGTCAACTCGAAGGGTTGTCATCCCGAGCGAAGCGAGGGACCTTGGTTCTTGCCGCACCGCAAAATAGTGGCGGTGCAAGCAAACGCCAAGGTCCCTCGCTTCGCTCGGGATGACAATCCTGAGAATCCCCTAGCGCTTCGCCGCTATCGGCGCCCTTGCAGCTTCAGGAGGAGCGCTCGGCATGGTTGTGACGCGTGCACCTTGCGGCGGTGTCTGTCCGGGCGCAGCAGCCGGTTGCGCCGCCGCTGGAGTGGCAATCAGCCCCAGCGCCTTGCGCACTTCCGTATCCAGCTTGGCCATGGTGTCTTTGTTGTCTTTCAGGAACTGGCGGGCATTCTCGCGGCCCTGGCCGATGCGCTCGCCCTTGTAACTGAACCACGACCCGGACTTTTCAAGAAGGTTATTGTTCACCGCGATATCGAGCAGGTCACCTTCGCGCGAAATGCCTTCGCCGTACAGGATGTCGAATTCAGCCTCGCGGAACGGCGCCGCCACTTTGTTTTTCACCACCTTTACGCGAGTGCGTGAGCCAGTGACTACATCGCCTTCCTTGATCGCTGCAATGCGCCGGATATCCACGCGCACCGACGAATAAAACTTCAGCGCCCGGCCGCCTGTCGTGGTTTCCGGATTGCCAAACATCACCCCAATCTTTTCGCGGATCTGGTTAATAAAGATCAAACAGGTGCGCGACTTGGAAACCGTTCCCGTCAGCTTGCGCAGCGCCTGCGACATGAGCCGCGCCTGCAGACCCATGTGGCTGTCTCCCATTTCGCCGTCGAGTTCGGCCTTGGGCACCAGCGCCGCTACGGAATCAACCACCAGCACGTCAATGGCGTTCGAGCGCACCAAGGCTTCCGTGATTTCGAGCGCCTGCTCGCCGTAGTCCGGTTGCGAGACCAGCAGGTTGTCCACGTCGACGCCCAACTTCTTGGCGTAGCCGGGATCGAGCGCGTGCTCGGCGTCGACGAACGCAGCCATACCGCCGGTCTTCTGAGCTTCGGCAATCACTTGCAGGGTGATGGTGGTTTTTCCGGAAGACTCCGGGCCGAAGACTTCTACCACGCGCCCGCGGGGAAAGCCACCCACACCCAGCGCCGCATCAAACGAGATCGCTCCGGTCGAGATCACGGCGATGGGGACGATCGCTTCTTTCGACCCCAGCCGCATGATCGAACCTTTGCCAAACTGCTTTTCAATCTGTGAGACCGCCAACTCAATTGCCTTGCCCCGTTCATCCGCCATGGGAGTGTGGCTCCTTATTCAAGATCGCCGAACTATGGTGCAGAAACTAATCTGGCCGGATTATACACACAGACTGAAGCGAAACAAAGGCGAAAGTAAAATATGTTGGCGAAAAAGCTTCCCAAAATGGCTCAGGGCTGAAGGCTAGTGATGCTTCCTGGCTTTCAAGCTGATCGCTATCTTCATCACCGCGCCATCCACGGGATCAATCTCAAACACTGCCCGGCTGGTGTAACGCGGGCTGTCCTGGCGGTATTTGAAAACGCTGTGCTGCTGAAAAATGTCGGTGTCATACGGGGAGCCGTACTTGGCCTCTACCTGCGCCACGGTATAGTTGCGACCGGCAAGTTGCAGAACGAGGTAAGCGTCCTGTTGTTTCTCACTTCTTAGAACTGAAATCTCAGAGAAAGGAAAGGGCTGCGTCAGGGGGCAATCCACTACGTCGCTCTTGTGCTGATGGACCATCCCTTCCCGTATGATCCCGTCAATCCTCTTGCTCACTTCCTCCTGCAGAGTAAGCACGTCATTTGCGACGCATAGCCTCTTATCAAGCGTGCATTCCGTCCGAACCTGCTGCGCGACATAGGCGCGAAGCACTCCGGAGTTTTGCAGCACCGTCTCGACGCCTTGCTCCGGTGGAAGTGCGGCGGCGGCGGAAAGATAGGGAATCATCGCGCGCCAGTCGAAGTCGTCCGCTGAGAACTTACCCTGAACACTGGACCCGGGGGGCTCACCGCCGCCCCACGACGCGCTCGGCAACGCCGGACCGAACGTGGAGAGTGCCAGCGACAGCACAAGCAAGAGAGGCGCCGGCTTGGTTTCAGTGGGCAAGGCTCAGATCATAGCCGAAGCGAAAAGAAACAGCGAGCCGAGCACACTGCGCCCCGGTCACTCGACTACACGGCATTCGGCACAAGGTGCGCTGCGATCCACTCATGTATCAGACCGAAGCGGAACTTGCCTTCGGCCATCGCTTTCATCATGAACTCATAAGCGGCGTTGCCGCTCACATCCAGATCGCATCCATTCACCAGGAGAAACGTGTGCATCGCGGCGAAACCGACGCGTTTGTTGCCGTCCACGAAGGCGTGATTATTGACCAGCGACTCCAATAGCGCGGCTGCTTCTTCGCCAATGTCGTTGTAATAGCCCGTCTGCGGACGGAAGACTGCGGCTTCCAACGCCCCTTGATCGCGCAGGCCGTGCGCGCCGCCGTATTCCTCGACCTGGTGATGGTGGATGGCGATGACTTCAGCCACCGTCAGATAGACGCGCTCGGCCATTTACTTGGCCAGTTTCTTGTACAACTCACGATACTTTTCGTTGGAGCGTCGATAGGCGGCCATCACCTCAGGCCTTACCATGCGCTGCGAAGGGACCACATTGTGCAGGTAATGCTCCAGCGCCCGCTCCAGCACAAACCGCTGCGATTGTCCGTTCTCCTTGGCCACGGAGACGAGCTCCTGATAGAGCTTGGCATCAATTTCCGGGGCGATTTTGACGGAACGCGGCATAGGTGCCTCTTGGTCAGATTTTAGCTGCACGGGCTGGTAGGATCAAGATAAATCTAGAGATTGCTACAAAGACCTATTACCCCACGGGTGGACGACCAACTTGGTGCCGCTGCGTACCGAGTCAGCGTGTTCCTTAACGGATCGTTTCCGAGTCCAGAGAACGAGCCACGCCGCTAGGATTGTCGCGGGGAAGAAAAAAATAACCGCTGCTAGTTTTATGGTCGCGACTTTGTAAATCAGGACCGTTGGCCCCAAGGCAATCACGATCCCAATTATGGCGCTGCCGGCAAGATGGACGCGACTGTAGTTAACGGTCGCTGCTTTTACTTCTCCTTCTAAACCTACCTCTGCAGCAAATCCACGGGCGCCGTCACATCGTGCACGCGAAAATACCTAGCCAGCGCCGGATATTTCCGCGCCACGGCCTCATACATCGCGTAGGCTACGTTGCGGTAAGAAACATGGCCCGCCGGCGTGGTGCGCAGCTCGGAGATGTACACCGCCTCGGCGAAGTCCATCTTGAACAGAGCGCGCTTGCGATAGGCCAGCGGAATCGCGTACTGCGAATTCTCGTCCGCTTCGGGAGCGTTGCGCGCGGCAAGCTTCTCGACCGCCGCTTGCGTGCGCCGCATGGCGGCATCGAAGCGAGAACGCATGCCGGCGTCCTCCACATCGAGCAGCATCTCGTAGCCGTGCTGCGTGGTGAAGGCCTGCATCACCTGGATGCAGCGGCGGTGACGGTGCATATCGCGGAAGCCGCCGGTATCCATGAGGATGTCGAAGCGGAACTGTTGCCCGGCGCGGAAACCCCGCAGCATTTCGTCGTGCTTGCCGCGATGCCGCAGGCCCAGATCGATGATCTCGCGCCGGAATCTCTCGCCTGAGACCTGCAGCGCCTGCCGGACCTGCCGATAAGAGTGGTGACAATGCTCGTAGAGCAGAGTGGTCGCGATCTCAACTTCGAGTGGCTCTTCATCGAGCAGATCGACGATCGCTTTCGAGGGCGCAAGCGGCTCGCTCTTCATCAGTTCGCGCACCACCTGCCGCAGTTCGCGGCGGGTTTCCATCTCATACGGATTCGGGTCCGCATATTTCACCAGCGTGGGCGCGACTCGAACCTCGCGCAGCAATTCCTGCTCAGCCCGCGCGCCGAGCTCGGGACTGACCCTCCGAATCTCGTCCACCAACCCGCGCAACGATTCGGCATTCACGTTGTAAGCCGCCGACGTCGCCGCCTTCTTCAGCGATTCACCCAGAACCCGCACCTCTTGGTGCGAGTGCGAAAGCAGATGAGCAACCTGGGTTTCAAGAGTCCGCGCGTTGACGATCTCTCCCAGCGAAGTATTGGTGGCCAGCGGCAGCAGGTAGCGTGTGATGTCGAAAGCCCGCGCTTTCAGTGTGCGCTCGTAAGCTTCCTGCTTCATCTCGGCCGGCTTGGGAGTGATGCTGATCAGGTGCTGCGTCATGTGCGCCGAGAGCGCCTGGTACTCGGAGAAAAGAAAATCAAGCGTCTCGCGATAGAGCGTGCGGGCTTCGTCGTCAGCCCCAAAATCAGGCGTGTAATAGCCACTCTTCTTGAAGTCCTGATAGCGGGTCGAGCGCTCCTGCCCGTCCCAGCGCTGCTCGTCGGCCAGTTCGATCGCCGCCAGAATCGAGAGCCTCTCGACGGCCAGCGCAATGTGCGCCAGGTCGGCGATCGAGCGGTGGCCGTATTGAAAGTAGAATGTATTGAGAAACTTCTCCGCCTTTTGCGCGCTGATCTCGCGCAGCGACTCTTTCATCGACAGCGCCGACCGCGAATACTTCGCCATAGCGTAGGCCTGAATCTCTGGCTCGACGCCATAAACCGCGAAGACTTCGGTGGAAGGCGAGTCGGCATGCGGCTTTTCCGGGGCGGCGGGGCCTTCCCCGACCGACGATCGCAGCGGTGATCGGTGCCCTGCGCCGGCCGAAACCGAATCGGACGCAGATGAATTGTTATTGGAAGACTCGGGCATGGCGATCACTTCATTGGCTACAGTCTGAGGCATGGGAGTGTTTGAATGTTAATAGGCGGACGAACATTGCGCAATCCGCTAGTTAAGGTTGATCTTCGCCCTTGCGCGTATAATTTCACGTTCCAACGAAGACTGAGCACTAAACAAAGACTCCTCCAACCATCGGGAGAAACCCTAAATGTCGCTTTCCGGACGCATAGCGTTCGTCACCGGAGCATCGCAGGGCATTGGACGGGCCTGCGCAGTAAAGCTCGCCACCACAGGCGCGGTCGTTGCTGTCGCGGCGCGTAATCTGGAGAAGCTGAACGAACTGGTCAAGGAGATCACTACCGCAGGCGGCCGAGCCGCAGCCTTTGCCCTCGACGTCACCGACGAAGAACAGATCAAGTCGGCGATTAAGGCCGCCATCGCGCAATTCGGCAAGATCGACATCCTGGTCAACAACGCCGGCATCACCCGCGACCAGCTCGTCATGCGCATGAAACGCGCTGACTGGGACGCCGTCCTGCAAACCAATCTTACCTCGGCGTATCTCTGCATCCAGCAGGTCACCAGCTCCATGCTCAAGCAGCGCTGCGGACGCATCATCAACATCACCAGCGTCTTCGGACAGATGGGGCAGGCGGGGCAGGCTAACTACTCCGCGTCGAAAGCCGGGCTCATCGGCCTGACCATGGCCGTCGCCCGGGAATTAGGATCGCGCAACATTACTTGCAACGCCGTCGCCCCGGGCTTCATCGAAACCCCTATGACCGAGGTGCTAGGCGATGAGTTCAAGCAGAACGCCGCTAAGCAGATTCCCCTCGGGCGCGTGGGGTCGCCCGCCGATGTGGCCAGTGCGGTCGCCTTCCTCGCGTCGGATGAAGCTTCTTACATCACCGGCCATGTGCTGAATGTGAACGGCGGCATGCTGATGGGATAGAAAGAGATTTCACCGCCGAGTACGCCGAGGGCGCGGAGAAAAATGAAGATTGATTTCGAGCGAGCGCAAGGAGCCGTGATCCCCTCGGCGTCCTCGGCGGTGAAAAGCCTTTCGATTTCGCAAGCCGAATCGCCCGCCCAGATCTCCCAAGCCCGCGAATTATTTCTGGAGTACGCGCAATCCCTCGGCTTCAGCCTCTGTTTTCAGAATTTCGAAAAAGAACTCGCCGAGCTTCCCGGAGACTACGCTCCGCCCGAAGGCCGCCTGTTGCTCGCAGAATGCGAAGGTCAACTCGCAGCCTGCGTCGCGCTCCATAAGTTGGAACCACGCATCTGCGAAATGAAGCGCCTCTACTTGCGTCCCCAGTTCCGCGGCAAGGGACTGGGACGCGCGCTGGCCGAGCGCATCATCGCTGAGGCACGCCAGATCGGGTTCCAGCGCATGCGTCTTGACACGGTCGAGCCTGTAATGAAAGATGCAGTCGCAATGTATCGTAAGCTTGGGTTCAAAGGGATCGCTCCCTACCGACCGAACCCGATTGCGGGAGCGATGTACATGGAGCTGGAGTTGTAATTTCGGAGGCCGGGATCATGATTAAGATCATGAAGAAGTTCCGCTTCTTTTGGATTGTTTGCCTGCTTGCGATTTCCGCCTTTGCAGCCGACAGCAAGTCGGTTTCCTACAAAAGCGGCGACGAAACCGTGCAAGCCGTGCTCTACACTCCTGCCGGCAAGGGACCATTCCCCGCCATAATTGTCATCCACGAGTACTGGGGCTTGAACGACTGGGTCAAAGATCAAGCTTCGAAACTCGCCGACCAGGGCTATGTAACTCTTGCCATTGATTTATATCGCGGCAAGGTTGCCACCACTCCCGACATGGCCCATGAAATCATGCGCGGAGTTCCGGAAGACCGCGCCAAGCGAGACCTGCACGCGGCTTTCGAATTTCTCCAGTCACAGCCTAACGTCAGAAAAGGCCGCATCGGCTCCATCGGCTGGTGCATGGGCGGAGGCTACTCGCTCGATGTGGCCCTGCAGGAGCCAACGCTCGCGGCCGATGTCATCAACTACGGCCATCTGGCCACTGACCCCGACGCGATCAGGAAAATCAACGCTCCCATTCTCGGCCTGTTCGGCGGCCAGGATCACGGCATCACGCCCGATGACGTGCACAAGTTCGAAGCAACCATGAAACAGCTGGGCAAAAAGATCGACGTCAAGATCTACGATGATGCCGGCCACGCTTTCGAAAATCCGAACAACAAAACCGGTTATCGTCCCGATGACGCCGCCGACGCTTGGAAGCGCACCGTCACCTTCTTCGCGGAAACTTTGAAGGATTAGCTTGCGGCCGTGCCCCGTGGAAAACCCCGCACCACGCCGGTTCCGGCGAATCATTTCTTGCACAGCGTTTAAGCATACGCATGCACGGTAATGTCAAGTCGTAGGAAAAAAGTGGTTTGCCTATGGCACTAATTTCCACTTGCCAGAAAATCCCGATCTGGTTACTATGTCGCATCCTGCAATGCTCCCCCAGATCAACATCGGCGAGACCATCCGAAACTACCGGCTGCAGAAGGGCATGTCTCAGGGAGACATCGAGAAGCGGACCGGCCTGCTGCGCTGCTACCTGTCGCGCGTGGAGAACGGCCATACAATTCCTTCGCTCGACACGCTCTCAAAAATTGCCGGAGCCATGGAGATCGCGCTTTCGCAGTTCTTCTCCGAATCCGGCCATAGCAACGGCTCCAAGGGGTTGCCACAGCTCTCCGACGACGAAGTCCGCTTCCTGAGCCAGGTCCGCCGCTATGCCGTCAGCCTGAATGACAGCGACCGCAAGCTGGTCCTCGCCATGGTCAAGAAGATGGCGTCGAATTCCTCGAAGTAAGCCGTTAGCTCTCAGCTCTCAGTAATCAGCTCAAACCCAGGACCACAACAGAACTGTTGTAAAACTCCCTTCATTTAACGACCTTGAAGCGAACCCGTCTGGCTGAAAGCTGATAGCTGACGACCCTTACTTTCGTACCATGACCTCGGTGACCGCCGGGCACCTCGCCCCCGCCACGCCTTCTCACTACACTGTTGACTGGGAGACCCCTGAGTGACCACTGATGAAGAACTGAACCTGCTCGAGACCCAGCTGCGCCGGCTGAAGATCGAGTACGAGGTCTACTTCAGCAATCCGACCAAACGGCCGCCCACCGACGTTGAGTGGAAGGTGCTCTCCCTGCTGCGCAAATTTTCCGACGGCGGACGCATGAGCTTCTCCCAGCGCTTCCGCTACAACGAAATGGCCCAGCGCTACGCCATCTACAGCGATCTGTGGCGCAAGAAGTCCCGCATCCGCGAAGAGGGCTACCGCCGCCCGCAGGATGCGCTGCTGGCTGTCCAGGGAGTTCGCCCGGAAGTTGAAGAGCACAAGCCCCACCACAACCCGGTCTACGGCCTGAGCCATGCCGCCGCGGCAGCGGCAGGAACTACCTCGCAGCCCTTCACGCTGCACAACGTAGACCAGGGCGAGCACGAACAGGTGGAGCGCCTCTACAACACTCTAGTGGCGGCCAAGAAGAAGGCGGGAGAAAATGTCTCCGGCAACCTCGACTCCTTCAACACCTTTGTGAAGAAGAAGACCTCAGAAATCCGCAAGCAGTACGGCTGCCAGGACGTCGAATTCTCCGTCGAACTCACCGACGGGCACGTCAAACTGAAGGCCAAGGCAAAGGCGTAATCTAGCACGATCGCACTACGCCGTTACCCTGTTCCGCAAAACACTGGACCCTGGCCGGCTCGCTGCTCGTTTCGATCTTTCCCCATTTCGGTTCTGAATCGTGCCAAAATACCTGCGCCTCGGTAACGAACTAGAATCAAACTCAGAGAAATCATGAAGGATTTTCCCAAGGCCCGTGTATCCCGGCTTTCTTCCTTGTCGAAGATTGCACTATTTCTTTGCTGCATGCTGGGGCCAACCGGTCTCCGCGCACAGACGATCTCTGGCACTGTTCAGGATCCATCGGGCGCGGTCATCGCCGGAGCGGCTATCGAAATCACCGGCGGAGACCTGGCGCAGCCAATCGTGCTGGCGTCGGACGGGCTGGGTAAGTTTAATTCTCCTGATCTGAAACCCGGAACGTATTCGGTGCGCGTAACGCGCGAGGGTTTCGAGCCTCTGATAAAAGTCGTGAACTTGCAGGGCGCGGTCGAATTGCAGCTCACCCTCGCCATCGCCAAACGGCAAGAAATCATTTCGGTCCCGGGAAGAAGTCTGGCTTTTGCCAACACCGACCCTGTCTACCGGCAACTTCGTGACGTTGGATTGGGTGAATCGTTCCACTTCGACAATTTCACACTAACCTGCGACGTCGCGACATTCCAGTTTCGGAAAGGAACTCTCACCTTCCTTGGCCCGGTGAACGGAGAAGTAACCGGAGCGATCTTCACCGGCGAAGGGCATTTCAGTCTGAAGCCCATGCTTGCTCTTGACGCGAACGAGCTGAGCCGTCGCACGGGCGCAGCCGAGGTGAGCGAAGACTTCGCCGAGGCGGTTTTCCGGTTCACGCCGGATGGCCGTCTGAAGTTCCTCCCCGGCTTGGGCGGTCGAGCGGAAGCTGCATCGGAGGCGGCCGCCGTCCTCAATCGGTGGAGGGAGCGCATGCGGCAGCGTCAGGAACGCCCTCTTGGCTTTACCGAGTATCTGCTGCATGGTGAAACCATGGACAACGTGGACGCCGATGTTCTCTCCGCCGTCTACAATCCGGCGCACCCAGAATTCTTTAATGCCTATCTCCGCGGCCAGATGCACAAAGATCTCCGCTTCTTCGTGCGGAATCGCGTGGGCGCCGTACCCCAGCTCGATTCGCCGGAAGAGGTCGCACTCATCAACTACGATCCCGGAGGCATGGAAGACGGCGTCTGGTATCTGGCTCACCTGAAGTCTGAATACTTGAATCGCACAGCCAATTCGCGTGAAGACCGCCGCCTCTTCGCCACCCACCGCTACAAAATCGAAACCGTCATCGCCAAGAACGGACACTTGTTCAGCACAGCCACGATCAGCTTCGAGCCTCTCATTGCAGGGGAGAGAGTGCTCAAGTTTGGCCTGTTGCCCAATCTCCGGGTCACGCGGGTTGCGGATGAACAGGGCAAGGATCTTTACTTCATCCAAGAGAGCCGCAAGGAGGATGGCTCGTTTTACGCGATACTTCCTGAGGCGCCGCCGCTCGGCCAGACAGTGTCCATCACGGTTGAATACTCGGGCGACAAGGTGCTGGAACAGGCGGGAGAGGGAAGCTTCTACGTCCTTGCGCGGACTTCCTGGTATCCAAACCTGAATGGGTTTGGCGAAAAGGCTTTTTATGACCTCACGTTCAAAGTCCCGCGGGCTGACAAGGTCATCAGCATCGGCAAACTGGAGAGTGAGTCGATCGAGCAGGACTTGGCCGTGACGCACTGGATAACGCCGATCCCCGTGGCCGTGGCCGGATTCAATTATGGCGACTATCAGAGGCTCGATGTGCCTGATGACATCACCGGCTATAAGATTTCCGGCTACTACCTGAGCGAATTGCCCGACAATCTGCGCCGGAGTCCCGTGCTTAAATCCCTTGCGCCTCGCAGCATGACGAAGTATGCCCTCGAGCAAACCCGTGCGCAGTTGCAGCTCTGCAGCTTCTACTTCGGCAAGATTCCCTACGAGGAAATCCACATCACCGAGCAGCCGGACTTTAATTTTGGACAGTCCTGGCCCAACCTGGTTTACCTTCCCATTTCTGCCTACACTGATTCGACCCAGAGATGGATGCTTTTCGGACAGATCAACAGCAAGTTCACCGGCTTCGTGCAGGAGGTAACTCCGCATGAAGTCTCCCACCAGTGGTGGGGGCATTCTGTGGGCTGGGCCACCTACCATGATCAGTGGCTTTCCGAGGGGTTCGCCGAGTTTTCCGCCGGCCTGTTTCTACAGCAGGCCGTGGGAGGGGATTGGCGGAAGGACTACCTCGAATTCTGGGAGCGCCTGCGCAAGCGTATTCTCGAGAAGAATAATTTCGGCATCGCCCCCAACGATGCAGGGCCGCTGTGGATGGGATTGCGCCTGATTTCCCCGCGCACCGAGAGCGCCTATCAGAACGTTATCTATCCCAAGGGTGCCTACGTCCTGCAAATGCTGCGCTCGATGATGCGCAGCACGGAAGATCATGACCAGGACAAGGCGTTCATTGCCATGATGCATGATTTTGTGGAGAGCCATCGCGACCGGGCGGCAACCACGGAGTCCTTCAAGGCAATTGCCGAGAAGCACATGACCAAGCTGATGGACTTTGACAAGAATGGCCGTCTCGACTGGTTCTTCAAAGAGTGGGTCTATGGCACTCAGGTGCCGCGATACCACTTCGAGTATCAGGTCACTCCGGGCGACGGGGGGCGGTTGAAGCTGCACATGAGCATCACCCAAAGCGAGGTCGATGACCGCTTTGCCATGCTGGTTCCCGTGTTTGCCGATTTCGGCAAGGGCATGAGTCGCATTGGCCAAATCGGAATCGTCGGCGACACCACTCGCAACGTCGACGTTCCGCTTCCTGCCCAGCCAAAGAAAGTCGCCCTGAACGCTGATAAAGACATTCTGGAACGTTAAGATTCTGGAACGTTAAGAAAGATTGCGACAATCTGCGGCCAAACGGCCTGCAACCGGTTTGCTGATAGAATTTTCGGGCGCCGCATCCGGCGTCCATTCTTCATCCGAGGCCGACATGTCACGCAGCACTTCCCGCATCCAGCGCGCCATTCTCAGCGTCACCGATAAGACCGGCCTCGTCGATTTCGCCCGCCAGCTCTCCAGCCTTGGCGTCGAACTCATCTCCACCGGAGGCACGGCCAGGCTGCTGCGCGACTCCGGCATCGCCGTCAAAGACATCTCCGAACTCACCGGATTCCCGGAAATGCTCGACGGCCGCGTCAAGACGCTGCACCCCAAAGTTCACGGCGGAATCCTGCATCGCCGCGAGAATCCCGCGCATGTCGCAGCTGTCGCCGAGCACGGCATCCAGCCAATCGACATGGTCGTGGTGAATCTCTATGCCTTCGAAAAAACCGCCGCCAAGCCGGGCGTGGCTTTCGAAGAGTTGATCGAGAACATCGACATCGGTGGACCGTCCATGATCCGCTCCGCTGCCAAGAATTTTCGCGACGTCGCCGTCGTAACTTCTCCGGCCGACTACACAGCCATTGCCGAAGAACTCGCCCGCAACCAGGGCGCGCTGTCTGTCGAAACCAAGTGGCGACTAGCGCAGAAAGCTTTCGCTACAACAGCTGCCTATGATTCCGCCATTGCCTCGACACTCGAACTCATCCCCGACATCAAGAGTGCTCAACTCGCAGGTGCAGAAGCCTTCCCGCGAACCCTGCGCCTGTCATTCCAGAAGACTCTCGACCTGCGCTACGGCGAAAACCCGCATCAGAAAGCGGCGATGTACTCCGACGCTTCCGGCGTGGGCGTAGCCAACGCCCACCAGCTCCAAGGCAAGGAACTTTCCTACAACAACATCGTCGACCTGCAAGCCGCATGGGATCTCGCCCAGGAATTCGATCCGGACGAGGCCGCAGTCTGCGCCATCATCAAGCACACCAATCCCGCCGGCGCGGCAACCGGCAAAACTCTTGCCGAGGCCTACAAGCGTGCTCTCGAATGCGATCCGGTCTCAGCCTTCGGCGGCGTGATCGGCGTGAACCGTCCTATCGACGGTGAAGCCGCGGAAGAGATGCACAAACTCTTCCTCGAAGTAATCGCCGCGCCCTCTTTTGACGAAGCTGCGAAAGCCCGCTTCGCTACCAAGAAGAATCTTCGCCTCGTCGAAGTAAAAGCCGCGCCACAGAAGTGGATTTTGAAAAACGTCTCCGGCGGAATCCTCCTGCAAGACAACGATTCCCGACCGTTGCAAGACATCGACCTCAAGGTCGCCACCCAGCGCGTCCCCACACCCGAAGAAACCCGCGCAATGCTTTTCGCCTGGAAGGTCTGCAAGCACGTCAAGTCGAACGCCATCGTCTACGCCCGCGACGGACAGACCGTCGGCGTAGGCGCCGGCCAGATGAGCCGCGTAGATTCAGCCAAGATCGGCGCGATGAAGGCGCAACTGCCGCTTAAAGGAACAGTCGCCGCGTCCGACGCGTTCTTTCCGTTTCCCGATGGCGTCGAAGAAATTGCCAAAGCAGGCGCGACCGCCATCATCCAACCCGGAGGCTCGCAGCGCGACCCCGAAGTAGTCGCAGCCGCCGACCGCCTGGGGCTGGCCATGCTGTTCACGGGCGTGCGGCACTTCCGCCACTAGTGAAGTTAATAATCAGCAGTCAGCAATTCATCCCTTTACCAAACTTGACACTCGCCTCCGCAAGTCCCCCCAGTCCCTGTACTTCCGCTTGCACCGCAGCCCTGTCCGACGCGCTGTTTTTCTGTAATCCTGTCTATACCGGGTTAGAATTAAGCACACTACCCCTGCCGGTTTGCATCCAAGTGGGTATGGTTTCGGGAAGTGCACACAGCTCTAATACGATCAGGTCTAACAGAACCATTTCCGGTAGAATCGAGTCCAGCGTTCTCAGGTCAAGCATGAATAGAATCTTTCGCGGCTTTTTAGTGTTCTCCACCCTCGCAGCGGCTGCGGTCGCTCAAACCAGTCCAACCAAGCCGGCGGAATCTCCGTCAGCGGACTCCAACGCCGCTCCGTCCAAATCGGCGCAAGCCTCGCCGCGCAAAGTGGATCGCGCCGTCGCCTATTACCACTACACGGTCGCGCACATGTACGAGGAGCAGGTCACGGTCTACGGACGCAGTGAGTTGGCGAACAAAGCTATGGAAGAGTACCGGCTCGCCATCGAGGCCGACCCGTCCTCTGAATTCCTGACCTCAGGCCTGGCCGAGCTCTACGTAAAAACCGGACGCATCCGCGACGCCGTCCTGCAGGCGCAGGATATCCTCAAACGTGATCCCAACAATCTTGAAGCCCACAAGCTGCTGGGCCGGATTTACCTGCGCTCCCTCGGCGACTTGCCCGGCGGCGGCAACGGCTCCGAGAACGTCCTCAAGCTGGCCATCGAGCAGTACGAACAGATCGTGAAGATCGAGCCTAACAATGTGGACGACCACCTTCTGCTGGGCCGCCTCTACCGCCTGAACAATGATTTGCAGAAGGCGGAAACTGAACTCAAGACGGCCGTTCAGCTCGACCCTGACTCCGAAGAAGCCGTCACCACGCTCTCTCTGCTTTACAGCGATGAAGGCGACACCACTCACGCCCTGCAGGTGCTCAGTTCCGTGCCCGATACTGGGCGGTCCGCCAAGCTCTACGCCGCACTGGGCGCGACCTACGAGCAGCGCAAGGATTACAAGCTGGCCATCGACGCCTACAAACACGCCATTCAGTTGGATCGCGACAATCTCGACGCCATCCGCGGCCTGGCAGAGAATCTTCTCAACGATGGCCAGATCGACGCCGCCCTCGATCAATACAAAGTGATCGCCGACGCCAATCCAGAGGATGCACAGACCTACCTGCGCATCTCGGAAATCTACCGTCGCCAGGGTAAGTACGACGAGGCGCTCGACAGCCTGAAAAAGGCCGAAGCCATGGTCCCTGACGCCCTCGAAGTTCCCTACAACATCGCGGTCGTTTACGAGGCCCAGGCGCGCTACGACGAGGCTGCGAAGATCCTGCAGGATCTGCTGAAGAAAACCGAGAAGCCCGACAGCAGCTACTCGCAATCCGACCGCAACAATCGCGGCATCTTCATAGAACGCCTCGGCATGGTCTACCGCGACCAGGAGAACTATCCTGCCGCGATTGAAGCCTTCCGCCAGATGATCGCTCTCGGCGACGACAACGCCCGCTCCGGTTACCAGAACATCATCGACACTTATCGCGACGCCAAGCAATGGTCACAGGCTACGGCCACTGCCAAAGAGGCGGTGCAAAAGCTGCCCAACGACCGTGAACTGCGCATGGTGCTCGATGGCCAGCTCGCCGACAGCGGCGACCCCGAGAAGCCTCTCGCCGACGTGCGCTCCATGCTCAAGGGTACGCCCGAAGATCGCGACGTCTACCTCCGGCTGGCCATTATGTACACCCGCTTGAAGCGCTTCAGCGATGCCGAGGAGGCGCTCGACAAAGCCGAACAGCTCTCCACCAAGCCCGACGACAAGGAGTACGTCTACTTCCTCCGCGGCGACACCTACGAGCACGAAAAGAAATACGACGAGGCCGAAGCTCAGTTCAAGAAAGTTCTTGCGATTACGCCGCAAAGCGCCGCGGCCCTCAATTATCTCGGTTACATGAACGCCGATCGCGATGTCCGTCTCGAAGAGTCACTGAATTACATCAAGACGGCCGTGAGCCTGGACCCGACCAACGGCGCTTATCTGGATTCCCTGGGCTGGGTTTATTTCAAGCTCGGCAAATACGACTTGGCCGAAGAGAACCTGACTAAAGCATCTTTGCGCATGGGTTCCGATCCAACCGTGCAGGATCACCTCGGCGATCTCTACCAGAAAACCGGCCGCTTAAAGCTGGCCGCCGCTCACTGGGAGCGGGCCGTCGAAGAGTGGAACAAGACCATAGCTCCGGAACAGGACGGCGATTTGTTCGCGGCCACGCAGAAGAAGCTCGACGCCGCCAGGGTCCGCTTGGCCAAGGAAGGTTCGGGGAATCAGTAGTCAGTACCGAGTACCCAGTGCCCAGTGCCCAGTAAGAATCGTACCTGCACCAGTGCCACTCCCTCGGTACTGGGTACTAGGTGCTGCGACCTTCAGGAGGGCCAATCGTGAGGACCATCAAGCCGTCCGCTTTCTTTCTAATCGTTGCGATCTTGGCACTCGTTCAGGCGGTAAGCGCGCAGCAATCCAAAGAAACGACGCCCGCTCCCGTGCCGGCGCAAATCGCCGCCGCCCAGAAGGTATTCATTTCCAACGCCGGCGGCGCAAGCCTTGAGACGGTTATCGACGAGACGGTTTTCAATGGAGGCCCCGACCGGCCCTATAACGAATTCTATGCGGCGATGAAGAGCTGGGGCCGATACGAAATCGTATCCTCACCCGCCGATGCCGACCTGGTCTTCGAGATCAGTTGGGCCCTCACCGATACAGGATTAAGACTTCCCGTACTCGGGCAGCTGCGCCTGGTGATTATCGATCCCAAAACCCGCATCACGCTGTGGAACCTCACCGAATATGTGCGAGGAGCAATACTGCTCGGGAACCGCGACAAGAACTTCGATCAGGCGATGAACACCGTTGTGGCGCCTGAAGGCACTGACCACCCCGCCCTCACCCACACCGGACGCAGTACAGAAATAAGCACTGCGAGAAGTAACAGGTACCAAGTACCCAGCAAGGCATTGTCGCCGATCAAAATGACGGAGCCTTTGCTCGCAACTCGGTACTAGGTACTTGCAGTTTTGCTAAACTCCGCGCATGTCCGACAGCTCAGAACATCCTCTCCCAAACCTCGACATCCGCGTAGCCACGGCCAACGACATCCCTGAAATCCTGCGCCAGCGCCGTGCCATGTACGAAGACATGGGCTATCGAGATGCCGATGCGCTCGCAGCCATGGTGTCCCTGTCGGCCGGTTACCTGTCCAAATCTTTGGACGACGGCTCATTCCGCGCATGCCTGGCCTCAGTCGGGAATCGCGTCGCCGCCGGAGGCGCAATCATAATTTCTCCCTGGCCCGCCCATCCTTACGATCTGGAGTGCCGCCGCGCGACCATTCTGAATGTTTACACCTATCCCGAGTATCGCCGCCGCGGCGTCGCCCGACGACTCATGCAGACGATGATTGACTGGTGCAAGCGCGAAGACTTCGCCAGAGTCACGCTTCATGCCAGTAAGGATGGACGCTCTGTCTACGAGGCACTCGGGTTCGAAATCGGAAACGAGATGGTGCTCAAGCTGCCGTAAAAGCAATTAGCTTCTCGATGCCTTCCTGGGTACTGAGTACTAAAACTAGGTACTAGGTACTCACCCCTGCTAAACTTCGAGAATGCTGGCCGGCTACGCGGTCCATGCGGAACATTCCCGCGGACGCCGCTTCCCTGAATCGCCCCATCCCTACCGCAACGACTTCCAGCGGGATCGCGACCGCGTCATCCATGCCCGCGCCTTCCGCCGCCTCGAAGACAAGACTCAGGTTTTCACCCGCCGCTACTCCGACCACTTCCGCAACCGCCTCACCCACACTATCGAAGTAGCGCAGATCACGCGCACTATCGCGGGCGCGCTCGCCCTCAACGTCGATCTAGCCGAAGCGCTGGCCCTGGTTCATGATCTCGGCCATCCTCCGTTCGGCCACGCCGGCGAAAAAGCACTCGACGCCGCCATGCGCGCCCACGGCCTATTCTTCGACCACAACCTTCACGCACTGCGTATCGTCGAAGATTTCGAGCAGCGCTACGCTGCCTTCCGCGGCCTTAACCTGACCTTTGAAGTGCGCGAAGGCATCATCAAACACTCGCGCGACTACGACACGGCGAAACATCCGGAACTGGCGGAGTATGTGCTGGACCAGCGGCCTCCGCTGGAAGCCCAACTAATCGACTTGACGGATGAAATCGGCTACAACACCGCCGACCTCGACGACGGCTACGAAGCCCATCTGCTCACGCTCGAGCAAATCCGCGCAGGCGTACCGGTCTTCGAGCGTTTCTTCCGCGAAGCCGAGCAGACGTATCCCAATGCTCCCGCCAAACTGAAATTCAACGAAGCGCTGAAAGGAGTGCTGAACCTCCTGGCCGGCGATTTAATCACGAACACGCAGGCGAGGCTGAAGCAGGCGGGGATAAAAACTCTGGACGACGTCCGCGTGCACAAAGAACGGCTCGCCGCATTCAGCCCCGAAGTAGAAAGCGAACGCAAGCAGATCAAAGATTTCCTCTACGAAAACCTTTATTACAGCCCGTCGTTAGCCGGAGAAAAGGACGATGCCGAACGCATCGTCGGCAAACTCTTCGCCTTCTGGATGGAAACTCCCTCAGCCCTGCCCCACTACTATCAGGAAAAAGCCACGCAGGAATCCCTGCCCCGCGTGGTCTGCGACTACATCGCCGGCATGACCGATCACTTCATCATCGAACAGTATGAGAAGTTTTGCGGCGTGCATTGAAATGGAAAGGATGGATATTGTCGGCATGGAGCCAGCAGAAAAAATCGCGCAAGCTCTGATCAAGTTGGCTGTTATCGGGCTTGCGCTGATTATCTGTCTCGCCTGCTTTATGGCGGGGCACGGGTTTGCCGGTGTTGTTATCTTTGCCGTCGGAATAGCCTTCGTCATGTTCGGGCTAGGAAGACGTGGGAGGTGACTTCGAGTGATGAAAACAATTAGGCGCACCGACAAACTCCTGCTCTTTTTCGCTGCGCTAACTATTTTCGGTTCGGCAACGGGGTGCCGGTGGTTCCCCGAGGCGACCTTTGAACTGGCGAGTGAGTCGAGGTTGCCGAAATGGATTGCCCTTCCACGGGGACTTACACGCGCCGACGTTTCAATCAAGATGAACTACTACGTTAAGCCATGGGGTCGTAGTGCGACATTCATATTGCAAGACACGAAGGGGCAGGTACGGACAGAGGTAGATGGCAAGCTGAAAGGCTCGGAGCCTCTCCAACTGAGACATCCTCCGGCCGGATTTCCCCCTGGTTACCCATCCTACGAAGTAATCACTGTAAACGGCATAACCGAAATTATCGAACACAGAAAAATGGAGCCGGTATTTTATATAACGGATGATCCTGCTGTTTCCAAAGAATTGGGAGTAGGGCAAAAGTAAAGGCCTCAGCCGGCGGGCTGGCCCATCTTTAGCTGTTTCCATGTTGGCACTGCCTGACCGAGGCTGCCTCACCCTTCGCGGTTTTCGAAGGGTGACACCGCAAATGTCGAGACAGTGGGTTTGCCGTATCTCTCGCAACGGGACCACAGCGGCGTTGGCAATACAGTTAAGAGGCCGCTCCGTGGCGCCCACCCTTGCAAAAAACGCAAGGATGGGGCAGCCTCTCGACTGGCACGGCATGGATGGGCCAACCCCATTCAGCCGTTTATTCTCGGCGCGCCTGAGCTACTTCTCATCTATCGTCAAGTGGATCTCTTTCATTTCCTTAATTTCCGTGATCACAATCGCATGCGTCCCCGCCCGCTCAAACACGGTCCCGCTAGCCCGCACGTATTTGCCGACGAATGGCATCAGTTCTTGCCGCTGATCCGTGTCGGGCATTTTGTCGGAGATGGGAAAATACAAGTAACCGTCCTTGGTCAGAATAACCAGCGGCGAACCACCTCTCACGCATTCCCTCACACATTTCAGGCTTAGGTTAGTCGCAGTTCCATCCAGGTTCTGAATGGGACAGGCAACATCCCGAAGCAAGCCCTCGATGGTTGCTTGCGAAGCGTTAGCCCGGTCGCCTGCCATCGAAGTTCTCTGCGGAGAGTGGGACACCGCCAGGACCGAGACTATCTCGCAGCCTGCAAGCAAGCAAACACTTAAGAATCGGCTCATCAGTTCTCCTTTTCATTGGGCATTGCACACCCCGCAGCCAGCGTCGTCAAGATGTAGGATTTGCAATCCCGCCTGATCCATCGGCGAAACATCGCGGTTACAGTCATTGACCGGTCTTTCGATCGCCGCGAATGAATCCTTGCGACTGCCTCACCTCCCCGCCACCGCCGCCACAACATCAAACAAAATCCTCGGCCCCCGCCGCACTTCCTCCACACGAATCCGTTCATCGTTCCCATGCTCAGTGTTGCCTTCCTCCTCGGTGGCCGTATAAGGACAGAACCCGTAAGCATTGATGCCCAGCGGCCGGTAGCGCTGGTTCTCGGTGTAGCCGCTGGTGATGTGCGGCACCACCGGAGTGCCCGGAAAATATTTCGCAGAGACTTCGCGGATGGCATCGTACAGCGCAGTATTCGTCGGCGAGTAATTAGCCTGACGGAACTCCGCATTCAGCGGTTCCACCGTAACATTCGGATCATCCACCACCCGCCGTATCTGCTCGAGCAGTGCCTTAGGATCTCCTCCCGGCAGAATCCGCACATCCAGGTTCGCCCACGCTTCCGGCGGAATCACGTTGGTCTGCTCCGACCCGCCCATCATGGTCAGCGAAATCGTGTCGCGCAGCAGAAAGTTCAGGGACTCGTCTTTCTCCACATCCCGCTGAAATTTCTTGTCTTCAATCGCTTCACGGATGTTGCGATACTCCGCCGCTTCCTCCGGCGGCTCGTAGGGCGCCATCTCGCGCAAGAATTCTTCCACCACCGGCAGTACCGTCAATGGCGTGTGGTAAGCCAGTATGCGGTTCAGCGCCCGCACCAGCCGGTTCGGCGCCGAATCCGGAATCGGCCGCGAAGCATGTCCCGGTCTCCCGTGCGCCACAACATGCAGCCAGAACGTAGTCTTCTCACCCACATCCACGCCCACGTACTTCACCTTGCCATTTTCCAGAAGGTTCTCGCCGCCTTCGTTGATCAGAAACTCTGCGTTCCCGAGCATCTCCCGCTGATGCGCGATGAACCAATCAGTTCCAGTCCCCTCGGCTTCTTCGTCGGCCACGGCCAGGAAAATCACATCGCGATCGAGTTCCACTTTCTCGCGCTTCAGCATCACCATCGTGACGAGTTGTGCCATGCCTTCGTCTTTCATGTCCTGCGCCCCGCGGCCCCAGAGCCAGCCATCTTTGATCTCGCCGCTGAAGGGCGGAACCTTCCAGTGCGCCGCGTCGCTGGTCACAACATCCATGTGGTTCAGCAGGACGATCGGCCGCTTGATCTCCGCCGTGGTGTGCGGCAGCCGCGCCCACAGATCGCCGCGTCCCGGCGTGTATTCGAACACTCGATTCTCAATGCCTTCCTGATCGAGAATCTTCTTGTAGAAATCAACCGCGCGCATTTCGTGGCCCGGAGGATTGGTGGTGTCGATGCGCAAGTATTCCTGCATCCACGCCAGCGCGAGATCGGAATACTGCTGCAAGTGCTCGGCGGAAATGCGCGACGAAGCCATCGCCGGATCAGCAGATTCGGCAGAAACGAGCCCCGCCGTACCTAACAGCACCGCACCCGCTCCCAGCAAAACGACTCGCCACCGCAGTCGACCACGGCAAAGTTCTTCCCAGAATCCCGCCCGCCAGCCCACATTCCTCGGCATGCTCAATCCCAAAGGTATCCTCCCCGAACCTTCTTGATTCACGCAGTTTTTATATCAGGTTTGTGAAAATTACCCTCCCGGAAACGGCCAGCCCCACGCCTCCCCCCGGACCACAGGTACAATGTCTTTAGATATCAATCATTTAGCTCTTCAACCCCGGAGCCGGGTTTGGCATCCAACCTGTAATAGAAAGGGCAGGCGTCGTCAGATTCTGGCGCCTGAAGTTTAGGTTTTCAGGCCTGCGTGGCGTCAGCGCCGGCCGGCAGGGCGATCATCGCTTGCTTTTTATATTGGTTCTTGTTGTAGGAGACGCAATCAAAATCACGCAACACGCCCGTTTCGGCGTGCCGGAGCGAGCCCCCAGACGCTCCCAACTCGGAGGAAGTTTTTTATGAACACTCGCATTCTCGCTACTTTGCCGCTGGCCGCAGTGCTCGCGTTTCCGGCCTTCGCGCAGACTTCGTCTACCCAGGATCAAACCAGCCAAGCTCAAACCACCCCGGCCACCACTCAGTCCACCGACACCGCCACTGGCAAGCAGCCTCTGCAAGCGCCTGCCCGCGAGGGTTTCTGGGGCCGTGTGAACCCATTCGCCCGCAAGACGTATGTGAAGCGGCAGACCGACCCTATCCGCGACCGCGTCAACGAACTCGATGACCTGACCGCAGCCAACAGCAAGGCCATCAAAGACACGGATTCGCGCGCCCAGGCTGGCATCAAGCTGGCTTCGGACAAGGCCGACGCAGCCGATCAGCATGCCATCGATGCCGGCAACAAGGCCACCATGGCTCAGACGACCGCGCAGCAGGCCACAACCCGCATCCAGACCGTCGAGACCGTGGTCAGCAACATCGACCAGTACAAGGCCTCGAACCAGACCGAAATTCGCTTCAAGCCTGGCCAGACCATGCTGAGCAAGAACGCCAAAGACGCTCTCGATGAGATGGCGAACACGGTCAAGGGGCAGCGTGGCTACATCATCGAAGTGCAGGGTTTCTCTTCCGGCAAGGGCCAGATCGCGATCCAGAACTCGCAGAAGATGGCTGAGTCCGTGGTCCGCTACATGGTGCTGAACCATGAGATTCCGGTCTACCGGATCTACCTCGTAGGCATGGGCAATGCGCCGGTTGAAGGCGCGGATGCCAAGCACATCAGCGGCGGGCGCGTGGAAATCAGCCTGCTGAAGAATGATCTGGAGCAACTCTCCAGCAATTCTTCGGCTCCGATGGCCGCCGCAGATCAGCAACAGCAACCGAAGTAGCTGGAGATTGCAAAAGCTAGGGACCAAGGGCGCCTCGCCCAAGTCCCTCCCCCAGAAAAAGCCCTTCGCGCAAGCGAGGGGCTTTTTCGTGTTTGGATGGAATCGGGTCCCGGGTCGCTGGCATTGCGCATGAAGGCTACGCATCAACCCCGTGGACTAACCAGGATGGTGATGGAAGTGAAGCAGCAGCATATGCGTCACAAAGCCCACAACAAACCATCCCGCCGCTTCCACGATTCGCTTAAATCGGGGCGTCATGAGTAGAGAATACCTCATGACCCAGCCCTGTCGAGGCACAGCCATCGAACTTATCCCCGATACGATCCCGGCTTGATCCCATACTGGTCGAGCTTGGACTGCAGTGTGGTGCGCTTCAAACCGAGGCGTGCAGCCGCGCCATCCGCTCCACCGAGCTTACCGTGGCAGTCTCGTAGAGCGCGGAGAATGCGTTCACGCTCTTTGTCGCGAAGGCTGACGCTGGCCCCCACATTGCCCTCCTCAACCACGGTTTGCAGCTCCGCGAGCGGCGCCTGCAGAACCGATCCCGGCGTCAAAATCACCGAACGCTCCACAAAATTCTCCAGCTCGCGAATGTTGCCCGGCCAATCCCACCGCACCATCATTTCCATGGTCTTTGAGGGAATGCTGGTGATCGACTTCTTCATCTGCGCGGCAAATTTGCGGACGAAATGTTCGATCAGCGGGCGGATATCTTCGCGCCTCTCGCGCAAGGGCGGAATGAGAATGGGAAATACATTTAGCCGATAGTACAAGTCACTGCGAAACTCGCGTCCTTTAACACTCTGCAACAGGTCCCGATTGGTCGCCGCCAGCAGGCGAAAATTTACCTTGAGAGTCTGCGTGCCGCCGAGCCTCTCGAACTCCAGATCCTGCAGCACGCGCAGCAGCTTGGGCTGCAGGCTCAGCGGAATCTCTCCTACTTCGTCCAGAAAGAGCGTGCCCCGATCGGCCAGTTCCAGGCGCCCGAGTTTCCGGGCAACTGCACCCGTAAAGGCTCCCTTTTCGTGCCCAAACAACTCGCTCTCCAGCAGGCCTGAGGGAATGGCAGCGCAGTTCAGCTTGATAAAGCTATTTCCCTCCCGCCGGCTCATGCGGTGAATGGCGCGCGCCACCAACTCCTTGCCCGTCCCGGTCTCACCCAGCAGCAGCGCCGTGGCATCGCTCGGAGCCACCTTGGCCACCTTCTGCATCACCTCTTTCAAGGCGCTGCTGCGTCCGACTATCTCCCCGAACCCCAATTCCGTATCGATAGTCTGCTCCAGGTAAAGCTTCTCCTCAGAGAGCTTCTCCTTAGCCAGCCGGAGTTCTTCCGTGACTTCCTGCAGTCGAGCCACGTTCTGATGCAGCGCTTCCTCCGCCCTGCGGCGAGATTCCTCCAGCTTCACTTTCTCCGTGACATCCCGCCGGATGCCCCAGATGCGCACCAGTCTTCCATCCTCCACGGTCCCAATCATGCTATTCATGAAGATCTTGGCATTCCCATACCTGTCAACCTCGTGCGATTCGTGCTCCAGTAGACGGAAGCCCGAGCGGATGAGCTCTCGCGCCATCTCGATGTTGTGCGGATCCTCCGGCAACACCCGCTCCGACATATGTCGGCCCCGAAGTTCCTTCCCGGAAGCAAACCCATACATCGCAGCCAGAGCGTTGTTGCATTCCACCATGACAGTGCTGCGCAGGAAGCGATGAATGAATTCGTCCTCAGGAAGATCAATAGGGATCGCGGGCTCCAGATTGTCCTGGTAAATGCCTTCTGAACTTTGCGAAACAAAATTGCGGTAATTCTCCTCGCTGCGCCGCAAAGCTTCCTCCGAGCGCCTTTGCTCGGTGACGTCGCGGCACGTACCCACCAGGCGAATTGGCCATCCTTGTTCATCGCGAAAAACCCTCCAATGCTCCTCCAGGACTTTGAGGCGGCCGTCCGCCGTGACAATCCGATAGTCGACGTTGGACGCTCCAGCCTGGTCGAGCGAAGACTGAAAGGCTGCATCCACTTTCGCGCGATCCTGCGGATGGATAAATTTCACAAAGTCCGGGCGCGTGGGGTGAAAATGGGATGGATCAGTCTCAAAAATTCGATGTGTCTCCTCAGACCAACTAGCCTCAAGGCTTGGCAACTCGGCTTCCCAACTGCCAACTTTTGCCACGGCCTGAGCCTCGATCAGGCGGGCGCGTTCTGCCTCCAATTGCTGTGCGATCTTGTGCAGGTGCCGCTCACTGCTTCGGAGGGCTTCCTCCGCCTGCTTACGCTCCGTGATGTCCGCAGTCACTGCAAGCATGCACGGTTCTTCATTCAGCTCGATGACCTCCGCGGTTGACAAGCCGATGCGGATACTGCCGTCTCTCATGCGATAACGGGCTTCCACGTTATGCACACAGCCTTCGGCCAAAAGCTGCTTTGCCAGGTCTAGCCCATCCTCCGGTGCCCACAGCCCTATGTCCAACGCCGAGTGTCCGATGACTTCGTCACGGCGCCAGCCCGTCAGACGCTCAAAAGTTTCGTTGACGTCGATGTAATGATGGTTCTTCGTGCTCGATAGCGTGAGCGCCAACGGGCTCTGCCGGAAGGCTTTCGAAAACTTTTCTTCTGACTTCTTCAGCGCTTCTTCCCCCCGCTTGCGCTCGGTAAGGTCGCGGGAGATGGCCACAACGTAATCCCGCTCCAAGCGGACCTGCCTCATGCTGACTTCCACCGGGAAGGTCGATCCTTCCTTTCGCCGGTGGACGGTTTCCATCATTAAAGATCCCGATTTCCGCAACTCCTCCTTAATTTTTGCCACCGAAGACTCAGTCACTGCGGGATCGATCTCAAACACTCCCAGAGACAGCATTTCCGCTCGGCTGTAGCCCAGCTCGGACCAGGCTTTCTCATTGACATCGAAAAAACGAAGCGTCTCCGGATCAATGACCTTAATGGAATCGTTGCTCTGGTCCACCAGGGTTCGGAACAGCTTCAACTCCCCGATCGTGCGCTCATTCTCGCGTGCTTGGTTGCGCAGAAGCTCATCGGCTTCACGTGCCAGCTGTTCCGCGCGCCTTTGTTCGGTCACGTCGCGTGCCATGCCTCGCACGATCGGCGAAGCTACGCCCTCGGTCCGCGGTGTGTTGTGGTATTCCCAGATGCGCCGCTCTCCCGATCGTGTCACCACTCCCATCCAGCCATGAGACTCGCCGGTGATCGCAATGTCTTTCAGATAAGCATCAAAGTCGGGGCGGAACTCCGGAACGATCAACTCCCGCATGGGAATCTTCAGCAACTCCTCCACACTGTAGCCGAGCACCCGCGCGGGCGCGGGATTCACCGACAGCAGGCGGCCCTGCAAATCGTGAATGCACAGCAGATCCGGGCTGTGTTCAACCAGATCCTGATACCAGTCTTCGTTTTCCTGGAGAGCTCGCCGGATGGGGTCCCGATCGGGAAACTTTACTTCGGCGGTGCGATACGTCTTGGTCCCAGGGTGCAGATCCATAGCTGGCTTCCCTGCGGACTGGGTAAAAGTGTTTTGCTTGCGTGGATTCTACGTCCTTCGCTCTCTTGCCGAGTCTGTCGAATGCACGCCGAGTGGCCCATGACGCAACCCGAGTCCGATTGCCGCGAAGTCTACCAGAAGGGGACCATAATCACAGAATAAATATTTCATAAGGATTTTATAAAGACTTCGACGAAGATCGCTCCGACGAGATAGAAACTACCGCTCCCGGCGCTTCGGAGAAGAGTCACATGTTCTAACAATTCAGGGGTCGCTCAGAAACGGCGCGTTTGGCTCGCTTCCTTATCACACTGCACCACCACGCCAATCCACGCACGTTTGACCCTGCGCTTCCCGCTCAACTAGACTCGCTTCTCAGCGAGGTTCCCATGAAACGTATCGCATGTCCGCTGCTCTTTTCCCTACTTTTCGCGCTGATCGCGTTCGCCGAAACCGCAATTGCTGACGATAACGAAGGCCACCATCACGAAGACCTCACCGCCGCCCAACTAGGAACGGTCACTTTCCCGGTTTCCTGCGACCCAGCCGTGCAGAAGTCGTTTGAGCGTGGTGTGGCTCTGCTGCACTCCTTCTGGTACGAAGAGGCGGAAAAGGAATTCATCCACGTTTCCGCCGAGGCTCCGAACTGCGCCATGGCCCACTGGGGCGTAGCCATGAGCCTGTGGCACCAACTCTGGAACGAACCCGACAAGAAAGTGATCGCGCACGGCCTGGACGAAGTTCACGAGGCGAAAACCACCGACGGCCCCGTCACCCCGCGCGAGAAGGCATACATTGCCGCCATCGCAGCCTTTTATAGCGACTCCAAGAAGCTGGACCACGACGCTCGCGCCAAAGCCTACTCCGACGCGATGAAGAAGGTTTACGAGACCTACCCCGACGATCACGAAGCCGCGGTCTTCTACGCCCTGTCGCTGCTCGCCTCCGAACCCCACGACGATGCAACTTTCGCCAACCGCAAGCAGGCGGCTGCGATCCTCGAAAAATTGTTCGCCACTGAGCCCGATCACCCCGGCGTGGCCCACTACCTCATCCACGCCTATGACAAGCCGCAACTCGCGCAACTGGGCTTGCCTGCCGCTCGCCGATACGCACAGATCGCGCCAGTCGCTCCGCACGCTCTACACATGCCGTCGCACATCTTTGCCCGCGTCGGCCTGTGGCAGGACGACATCAACTCGAACCTCGCCTCCATCGCCGCCTCGCGCAAAACCGCTGCTATGGGGATGGGCGGCGAGGGCCACCAGTTCCACGCCATGGACTTTCTCTTCTACGCCTACATGCAAAGCGGTCGCGACGCCGACGCCCGAGCACTGATCGAAGAGATCCGAGCCATGCCCAACAAGAAAGACGATATGTACGGCGCGGGATTCGATCCCCATGCCGCGGCTCTAGCCCACCTGACCGCTCTCTATCCCATCGAGATGCATGATTGGCAAACCGCGGCCGCACTGCCTCCAGCCGAGGTTGCAGGCACGGCCGAAGACTCGGTGATTTACTGGGCGCGTGCAATCGGCTCAGCCCATCTGCGCAAACCCGATGACGTCCGCAAAAATCTAGCCGCTATTGAAAGCATCCACAAAAAACTGGCGGCCGAGAAGTCAGAATTCGCCAATGCCGTAGAAGACGATCGCAAGGAGGTCGAGGCCTGGCTGGCCTTCGCCGAAGGCAAAGATGATGACGCAGTCGAGGCCATGCGTCCGATCGCCGACAAGGAAGATTCACTCGGAGAAGAGCCAGAAGGCATTCCGGCGCGCGAGATGATCGCCGACATGCTGCTCGATGCGAAACGTCCGCAGCAAGCCCTGGCCGAATATCAGACTGACTTAAAACTGAATCCCAACCGCTTCGACGGCCTCTACGGCGCCGCCCGCGCCGCCGAAGCCGCCGGCAAACAAAGCGACGCCACCGAATACTACGCGCTCCTGCTCAAAGTCTGCGACGGATCGAATTCCGCGCGGCCCGAACTGAGCCGCGCCAGAGAATTAGTCGCGCAGAAATAACTTACGAACTGTATCAACTGAGCAAAGAGAACATGGCATGCCTGATTCGCGGCAATAGGTTGAGGTCGTAGATATGGAGCGCTCCTTGATCCGCATTCAGGGCGATGCCAGCGGCTGGGCCTGCACGAATTGTGGATGGACCTTCCCCATCCCTACCCTGTTGAGCGGAGACGACGCCATGGCCGCTTACGACCGCCTGGCCGCCGCCAAGTTTCGCGACCACAAATGCGAAGCTCACGCAGCCTTTCCCCCGCCGAAGGAACCGGCAAAAAAGGGGGCTGACACGGGTTTTGCCGAGCGCGCCCGCACCCTCATCAAGCGAGGATACAAACCCAAGGTTGCCGCCGAGCTGGTAGTGCATGAGATGGAGATTGAGCATGGCCGCGACCGCACCTTCATGGAAAAGGTCCGCGCCGATGCCGAAGACTTCCTGTGGAAGGTCGGCAAGGGCCTCATCTGAAAACGAATCCCGCAGCCACTAAACCAGCTTAACCCCGAAACACAGTGCGCTTGACGATCAAAGCCACCGTCATGGCGATAACTCCAAGCAGCGCGTTGTACTCGCGATGCTTCAGATATAAATCCAGAGAAAATCCCGCCCCAACCTCGTTCTCGTTGCCCGAACTCGGCCTGAGCCGAGGCAGCATCCTCGGCACCCTCCGCGCGTATTCCTCAAACTCAGGAAACGTCCGTCGCAGAAATGCTTCTTCATCACGAATCACCGGGAGATAGATCACGAAGAACATCACAACCAGCGCCACGCCGACAGCCCAACTGCGCGCCGCTACGGCAAATCCCAAGCCCATCAGCAGCGATCCTAAATACAGCGGGTTTCGCGTATAAGCATAAGGACCGGAAGTAGCAAGCGCCTCGTTCTTGCGCACATGTCCCGAGGCAAGCGCCCGAGTCAGCAGCCCGGGAACAACCACAATTGCTCCCAGCACCATAGACCGCCAGGTAGGCCGCGCCAGCCAGAAGTAAAACACGGCAAAGAGAAACCCCAGCGGCACCCGAATCCGCCGCGCGATTTTTGACCACTGAGCCATGGAATCATTTTGCTCGGGAAGGGCACGGCTTCAGCGGTGCCATCCAGACCAAACAAAGAAGTGGGCTTTAGCCCCTGACGTCGCCGCCCAGCAATTCCCGCGCCGCCGCAATCACCTCATCACTCCCAATCGCCAATAACCCCTCATCCGGATCCGCACGCCGTGCATGGGACGTAACGCTCTCCACACTCCGCAGCACCACGCTGCGCGTCCCATAAGGCCCATTGCGCGCCGGGTCCGTGGGCCCAAAAATCGCCACCACCGGAACCCGCAACGCTGCCGCCAGATGAAGCGGCCCAGTGTCCCCTCCAATGAAAATCCGCGCGCGGCGTGTTAGCGCAATCAATTCCGTCACCGAACCTTTCGTGGGCCTGGCCCGGCCTCCGCTCGCCGCCAGCACAGCGCGAAAAAGATCCTCCTCGCCGGGGCCATAGTTAACCAGGGGGCATATGCCCGCCTCGGCCAGCCTGCGCGCGAGTTCCCCGTAGCGTTCCGCAGGCCAGCGTTTCGCTCCCCATCCCGCGCCCGGATTCAGAATCGCAAAGTCCCGCACATGATGCTGCGCCAACTCATCCTCGATGCGTGCCTCGGCCCGGGGATCATGAGGAAGGTCGCAGGAAATATCTTTGGCCGGCTGTTTCATTTCACCCCCAACCAGAGCCTCGGCCACTGAAAGATTCTGTTCGATGACATGCCTTCCGCGCGCCACCACCTTCCGCGTATACCAAAGACTGGCAGGAGACTCGCGCGCCTCTGCGGCACCGTACACCACACGCGCGCTCGACAACCGCGCCAGCACGGCCGACCGGATCGCTCCCTGCAGATCCACCGCGGCATCGTAGCGCGCATCCCGCACATCGTTCCAGACTGTGGCCGCCCGCTGCAAGGTCGCAATAGAAAACAAAGACTTCCCCCACGCTTTCAGGTTCACGCTGTGCACTTCATCGACCAGGGGCCGCAGAGCAGACCGCGGGCCCCGCCGCGGAGAACCCGAGGCACACAGCAATTCGGCCCAACGCTCCTCAATCAACCAGCCGATGAAAGCCCGCGGAAAGACCTGCCGCAGCGCATGCAGCGCAGGCAGCGTATGGATCACATCTCCCATGGCGCTGAGCCGGACAATCAGCAGGCGCTCGATCTTAGAGTCCGGTTCAGTATCGATACCATTCGATTCGAAACCAGCAGCCTCGGGACTCACGGCCGCCTCGGCGAAAGCCGCGAACGAATAATCTCGCTGGTGGAATGATCTTTAGCGTCCCCCACAATCGCGACCCGCCCGCCATATTCGCCGACCACATCGCGCTCCGGAACTGTCTCCGCCGTGTAGTCCGTACCCTTGGCCTGAATATCCGGACGAAGCTCGCGAATCAAAGCGCGCACGTCGAGCTCGGGAAAGATGACAACGGCGTCCACATCAGCGAGCGCCGCAACAATTTCAGCGCGCTCCTCTTCCGGCATAATCGGACGCCCCTCACCCTTCAGCGTCCGCACCGATGCGTCAGAATTGATGGCCACGACCAGCTTCCCACCCAGTTCCTTCGCGCCCCGCAGATAGCGCACGTGGCCCACATGCAGCAAATCGAAATTGCCATTCGCGAGCACGATGCGCTCGCCCGCGCGCCGCCACTCCTCGACACAAGTGCGGAGTTGCTGCCGCTCAAGAATCTTACGGTTGCCCATTCTTAGTTTCCAAACGCGGCCCCAGCTCAATTTAGTTCAATGAGGTCTGGTCGCCGGCGGAGCCTGGTCGATCGCGCGCAACAACTCTTCCCGTGAAACCGTAGCCGTCCCGCGCTTCATCACCACAATGCCGCCCGCGTAGTTGGCCAACTGCGCCGCCTCTTCCGTGCTGGCTCCGGCGCCAAGAGCCGCGCTGAACGCCGCAATCACCGTGTCGCCCGCCCCAGTCACATCCGCGACCTGGTCAGAACCGAAAATTGGAATGTCGACCGGAGCATGCCTCTGGTCGAAAGCGACCATGCCGTCGCGCCCGCGAGTAATCAGCAGCGCCTGCAACTTCATGCGCTCCATAATTTGTTGTCCCGCCGCCGTCAGCTTTTTCCAATCCTGCCCAACTCGGCCGCCCAGCGCCGCTTCCACCTCAGGCTCGTTCGGAGTAGCCGCAGTCACCCCTGAATAGTCCAGCAGCCGGTAGCGCGAATCGAGGATCATAGGCACCAGCACAACCCTTCGCCGCCCGCTCTGGCGCAAAGCATTCACGATCGCCGGACTCGCCGATCCATAGCCGTAGTCAGAAACCAGCAGCGCATCCGAAGCCCGCAAATATTCCCGCGCTGCCAGAAACAACTCACGCGTTAAATGTTGGTTAGGAGGGTTCTCGGGCTCGCGATCGACGCGCACCACCTGCTGCCGCGAATTGTGCGTCGTGCCCGCTAGAATGCGCGTCTTCGTAACCGTCGTGTAACTCTTATCCTTCAACACGCCGCTGACTGGAATCCGCTTGTGGCGAAAGAACTTCAGCAGCAATCGTCCCGGCTCGTCATCGCCGACGGCGCCCACCGGAAGCACATTCACTCCCAGTTCAGCCAGATTGTTCACCGCATTGGCGCCACCACCAGGCACCACCGTGCGTTCGCGGTGCTTCAGAATCAGCACCGGAGCCTCGCGCGACACCCGTGAGATTTCCCCATACACGAATTCATCGGCCACCAGATCCCCCAGCACCGTAATCGTGACCTTGGGGAACGCTTCGACAATCTTCTGCAGCCGATCAACTTCCTTCAGATGTTTCGTCATCAATTCTTCTTGTCATTCCGAACAAGCGTTCTTCGCGCCGTGAGGAATCTGGGCGAGCCGCGCGATGCATCGCGCTCTTTGCGATGCAATACTTGCGCGTTTGGCTCGCATCCTTATCGCTCGCCGTCTCCGGCATTTTCTCACGAGCGCCGCCGCCGCTCCTCAATCACGCGCAGCATGGTATCCACAGCGTTAGCCGCGTCGGCAAATTCCATCTTCACTGGGACCACCGCCAACGGTGCCAACGCCGCCAGATAGCCGCCAAGGTTCACCGCATCTTTTTCGGTGGTTACAAAGCCACCAGCTTCGCTCTGCCGCTGCAATTGCAACAAGTCGTTAACGTCCTTCTCAGTGTACGCATGATGATCGCGGAAGAACGCCTCGGCAACCGGATCGATGCCCGCAGCCCGCAGCTGCAGCAAAAAATTCTGCGGCCGCGCAATCCCGCAGAACACCACCGGCCGCGGCGAAACATTCTGAGGAGTAATTCCCCGCCGCACCCGCCAGAGCATCTTCCCCGCGACCGGAAACAATTCCGCGGAGGCCCCGCTGGTCAGCACGATGGCGTCGGCCCGTTGCAGCGATGGCAAAGGCTCCCGCAGCCGTCCGCCGGGAAGCAACCGATCGCGCGCATCATCCGGAGTGACCAGCACAATATCGAAATCGCGCGCCAGTCCGCGGTGCTGAAACCCATCATCCAGCAAATGAATCTGCGGACCGAATCGCGCTTCGGCAAAGCGCCCAGCCTCATAGCGATCTTCCCCCACGATCACCGGCACCTGCAGCCGTCGAGCCATCAGCAAAGGCTCATCGCCGAAATCCCGCGGCAGCCCGCCGGGATCCACCAGCATTACGCCGCGAGTGGCGCGCCCGTAACCGCGCGAAAGCACATCGAAATTCACTCCGCGCGCCTTCAACGACTCGCCCAGCAAAATGACAAACGGAGTCTTTCCCGAACCTCCGACTGAGAGATTCCCCACGCTGATCACAGGCCCCTGCAGCGCGCGTGAGCGCAACCAGCGGCGGTCGTAAAGCGCATTGCGTGCCCCGACGATGCCGCCATACATGGTCGATAAGATCGCGGATAGCGGATTCCAGTTCATGGCCTCGCCATCAACTCCTGCAGCTCGCCGGCTGTCCGCGCGGTAGCTCCAATCTGCGATCGCATGGTGTCGGCAGAGCGCTGTCCTAACGCTCTTCGCTCCTCATCATTGGCCAGCAACTCCAGCAACACCAGCGGCAATTCCGCCGGACCAACAATCCGCACCGCATCCCGGCTCTCAAACAAACTCACGATGTCGCGAAAGTTTTCCGTGTGATTGCCCACCACGGTAGCCACGCCGTGCTGCGCGGGTTCAATAATGTTATGACCGCCGCGTGGCACCAGGCTTCCTCCCACGAACGCAATATCGGCCAGGGCATATAGCGCCGCCAGCTCCCCGATGGTATCCAGCAGCAAAACACTGCTGGTCAAGGGCTCTCCGTTCCACAGCGATCGTCTCAGGAAACGAATCGACATCTGTTCCAGCAGCGCGGCCACGGCGGCGAAGCGTTCCGGATGCCGCGGCGCAACAATCATCACTGCCCGCGGATGTTGCACCAGCAGATTCTCAAACGTTTTCAGCAGCAGCGTCTCTTCCCCCTCGACAGTGCTGCCGCACACCAGCACCGGCCCGGCTCCAGTTGCCGCAATCGACTTCCGCGCGCTCTCGACAATCGCAGGCGGAGCAGGCGCAGGAACGTCAAACTTCAGATTTCCCGTGACCCGCACGCGCTCCGGCGTGGCTCCAATATCTCGCAGCCGCGCCGCGTCCTCCGGCGTCTGCGCCAAGAACAGCTCAACATTAGCCAGCAATCTCCGCAACAACCCTCGGAAACGCCGGTAGCTCGGCCATGACCGGTCTGAGATGCGCGCATTCACCACCGCAATCCGCGCCCCGCTGGCGTGCGCCAACCGCAGGAAGTTGGGCCAGAACTCGGTCTCCGCAATCACCACCATTCGCGGCCGCAGCGCCTGCAGGTAAGGTCGGATGGCGAATGCGAAATCCATGGGAAAGTAAAACACGCTCGCTTCTCCGAAGCGTTTTCGCGCGAGCGCCTGCCCGGTATCAGTGGTGGTTGAAATGAAGATCCGATTTTGCGGGAAGCGGCGTTGCAGTTCCTCCACCAAGCCGGCGACCGCCAGCACTTCGCCGACGGAAACCGCGTGAACCCAGATCACCGGCTCTTGTTCTTTCGGCAACTGAAGCCGCGAAGGCAGGCGGCCGAGCCTCTCAGCCAATCCCTTGCTGTACTTATTATGGCGCGCCATCTGCAAGAGCCAGTAGGGCAGGCTCACCAACATCGCCACCGCCAGCACGACGCTGTAGAGGAAGCTGTAAAGGGATGTGATCAAGTTCAGCCATTCTAAACAAACTCCGGGCGCGGAAGGAGATTGCGTTAGCCTCTATAATCAGGAGCATGCAGCCGCTGAAAACGTGTTTCTCTCGTCTGCTCGTCGTCTCGTGCGTCGTTGCCGTGTTCGCCCTCTGCCTGGCCGCCAAAGACTTTGTAAAGCCCGCGGCACAGCCCGCGAAAGCCTATCCCGCACACGACGATCACAACGACGAGAAAGTTGCCATCGGCGTCGACCCCTACGACACTGCCGACAAGGCCAAGATCTTCTCCATAAACTTTCACGAGCATGGATTACTGCCCGTCTTCTTCGTCGTGACCAACGACGGCAACCAGCCGATCTCGGTCGGCCACATGCAGGTCACGCTCACCACGGCCAACCGCGACAAGCTGACGCCGGTTGCTCCCGATGACATCTACCGCCGCCTCACCAATCCTCACGCCAACACCGCCCCGCCGCTGCCACTTCCCATCCCGCACAAGGATGTGAAAGGCACCGTCAGCCGCAAGCAGATGGATGAGATCGAATCCGCGCAGTTCGCCGCCAGAGCAGTCGAGCCTCATACCACGCAATCGGGATTCCTCTTCTTCGATGTGGAAGACATCGACGCATCCCTGGCCGGCGCGCGCATGTATGTGAGCGGGGTTAACGATGCCAAAGGGAATGAGTTGATGTACTTCGAGATTCCGATGGGGAAGTAGAGAGGTAGTTCTCAGTTCTCAGTAAAACCGAAGGGGACTTTGGCTCCCGCCACAGGCCACGATCTGGATTAGAAAATATCTCAGATCGATCTGCGTAATATCCCTGGAATCAATCAGTTGGCTGCTTTTGGTATGCGTCTAATCTGGCTAAAATATTGGAAGCAAAGGACTTGTTTGCAAAATATTCCATTCAAAAGGACTTAGGGATTATGCAATGGCGAAATGCCAGCAAATTCGGGTGAGTGGACCGTAAAATATTGCATTTACGGTTATCTCAGTGCTATTCTCATGTCAAGGAGCCAATACCTAGAGAAATAGGATCGCAGCTTACGGGATCGGAGTCAAGGAAATTCTGGCTGCGAATCGGGACGGGAAATCAAAATCCCCAGGCCAATGATCAGCTGCCAGTTGCCTTTATAATCACTTGATATGTCGACCTCCGCCGACGCTTCCGTCGCTGCGCGCACTGCTTACGAGCCCGTCATCGGGCTCGAAGTGCATGTTCAGCTTTTGACGGCTTCGAAGATTTTCTGCTCTTGCTCCACGCGGTTCGGCGCTGCGCCTAACACGAACGTTTGCCCGGTCTGCCTGGGGATGCCCGGAGCTTTGCCGGTGCTGAACCGGAAGGCAGTCGAATTCGCGACGCTGGCGGCAATGGCTTTGAATTGCCGGATCAATGAGACTTCGATTTTTGCGCGCAAGAATTATTTCTATCCCGACCTGCCCAAGGGTTACCAGATTTCGCAGTACGACAAGCCGCTCGCCGAGTTTGGGTACATAGAAGTAGGAGCCTTAAACACAGGGGAGCACAGGGTAAAGAAGATTGGGATCACTCGTGTGCATCTCGAGGAAGACGCGGGCAAGAGCCTGCACGAGGGTTTTGCCGGCTCCGAAGAAAAAACTGCCATCGACCTGAACCGTACTGGCGTGCCACTGATCGAGATTGTCAGCGAGCCCGACATTGCCACGCCCGACGAGGCTTACGAATACCTGACGCGGCTGAAAGAGATCATCCTCTACACCGGCGTCAGCGATTGCAACATGGAAGAGGGTTCGCTGCGCTGCGACGCCAACGTCAGCGTGCGTCCGCGCGGGCAGAAAGAGTTGGGCACCAAGACCGAAATCAAGAACGTGAATTCGTTCCGCTTCATCCGCGAGGCGCTGGTCTATGAGATCGCGCGGCAGGTAGAGGTGATCGAGGCGGGCGGGAAGATCGTGCAGGAGACGCGGCTTTACAACTCGCACGAGGGCAAGACCTACGGCATGCGGTCGAAAGAGCAGGCGCATGATTACCGCTATTTTCCTGAGCCAGACTTGCTGCCGCTGGTGGTCGATGAAAAGTGGAAGGCCGACATCGCGAAGACCTTGCCTGAGTTGCCGGAGGCGCGCCGGGCGCGGTTAACCAGCGAATATGGGATCACCGAATATGACGCGCAGGTGCTGACAGTTTCAAAAGCGCTGGCCGACCAGTTTGAGGCCGCAGCCAAGGCGGCAAAGAATCCCAAGCGCGTGGCGAACCTGGTGCAGAGCGAACTGATGGGGCGTCTCAAAGCCAAAGGGATCGAGATCGAATCGTCTCCGATTTCGATGAAGGGCGTGGCGGCATCGGCCGATCTGGTGGAGAGCGGTGCCATCTCCGGCAAGATGCTTAAAGATCTCTACGATCTTTGCTTCGAGCGCGGCCAAGACTTTCCTGACGTCTACGAAGAGGAGGGACGCCCGCAACAGTCATCGGATACTTCTGCGCTGGAGAAGATTATCGACGAAATTCTTGCCGCGAATCCCAAGCAACTTGAACAATACCGGGCCGGCAAGAAGACCATGATCGGATTCTTTGTCGGGCAGGTGATGAAGGCGTCAAAGGGGCAAGCTAATCCGCAGTTGGTGAATGAGTTGTTGGTTAAGAAGCTCGATTGAAATGTGTAGGACCGGGTCTCTGACCCGGTCGCGGCCCGCAGGGCCGAGGCAGTATGCAGCCGAAATATGACTACCGTCGTCGTCTCCCTCATCTTCAAAAAGACGATCATCCTCTCTTCGTAACCTTCGCCACCAAGGACCGATGGAAGCTTCCCTTAGCGGCGCGTGATGTCGTGCTCGACTCCTGTCTGAAACAGAACGGTAGCCAATTCAACCTTCATGTCGTGGTGGTGATGCCCGACCACGTCCATTTGATCTACTCGCCGTTGCGACGGGACGATGGGTGGAGCTACAGCCTGCCCGAGATCATGAAGGCCATCAAAGGAGCGGCGGCGTGGCGAATCAATCATATGCTCGGACGCACGGGACCAGTCTGGCAGGAAGAATTTTTCGATCACGTTCTTCGGTCGAATGAGAGTTTGGTCGGCAAGGTCGATTACATTTGCGAGAATCCGGTGCGGGCCGGGCTGGTGAGGTCTGAGGGCGAATATCGGTAGCTGTGGAAGGGAAAGATTCCAGTGTTGTGAGGCTCTGGACGGGAGAACTGGCAGCCCTTCGGGCTGCGACCGGGTCAGAGACCCGGTCCTACACTACAAGGTGACCTAGGTACTATCTTGGGTTGTGACTTCTGCCATCTGCTTCCTGCCTCCTGTTCCCGCTAGGATGAGGCTGGGCCTGTCTGTCCGGCTGACCGTTCGAGAGTTTTCATGAAACTCAAGCTTGACCGCATTATCAGCATTGCGACGCTCTTTGCCGCGCTTTTGGCGATTGTTCTGGTATTGAAGAAGCCGACGCCGGTGGTGGTGCAGGCCCCGGCAGCGGCCGCGGCTCCGGCCCAGTCGTCTGGGCAACCGATGGAGCAGCGCGAACAAACTACGCAGCAGGCTTCGCCGGTATCCAGCGGAAGCTATGCGGCAGCTCCGGCGCAGGCTCTGACGCCGTCGCAGAGTCAGCCGGCCGTCGCTTCGAGTCCTCAGCCGAAAGCTCAGCCTCAGTTCGGTTCCGGCGGGATCAGCGCCTTGCTGCAGGCTGCTCAATCCGCGGGAGGTGGGGGACTTTCGCCGGACTCGGAAGTGGGCGATGGCGAGCCCAACATCAAAGATCAGCAGGTGACTTACGAGGGCGATGTGGTGCACGGACGGTTTCTCACCGAGATCGCGGGAAAAGATGTGTGGGTGACCATCTCCGGCCACATGGGATCAAAAGATGGATACGCGACGTTTGACCCCACCGAATTTAAAGTGGGTGATGTCAGCGTTCCGGTTTCGCTGGTCAATCCGGCACTGCAGAGGAAGCTTGCGGAGCAGCGCGACAAGCTGAAACTTCCCAACTAGGCGGAGCGCTGCAGAGCATTCCTCGCAGCCACTTTCGCATACCAGCGGCCTGATTCCTTGAGTGTGCGCTGCTGTGTCTTGAAGTTCGTGTAGGCCAGGCCGAAGCGCTGGCTGAAACCCTCCGTCCATTCAAAGTTATCGAGTAGAGTCCAGGCATGATAGCCGCGGACGTCGGCGCCGTCGGCGATGGCACGGGCGAGCGCTTGCAGATATTGCCGGTGATACTCAATGCGGCGAGTGTCGCGAATTACGCCGCTCAAGTCGGGGCCGTCGTCGTAGGCGCAGCCGTTCTCGGTAATCTCGAGCTGGGGCCGGTTGAAGTCGCGGCTGATCCGCATGACCATGTCATAGAGAGCCGGCGGCCAGACCTCCCATCCGTTATCGGTTTTCGGGCCTTGCTGGCCTCCCGTCATCTTCACGGGGAACAGCCACTGCTGCGTGTGGGAGATGCGCTCGAAGGCGCTGGGAGCTGACGCGATGGTGCGGTAGTAGAGATTGATACCGATGAAATCGAGTGGGGCGCGCATCTGATCGAGGTCGCCGAATTTGACGCCCATGGCGGTTTCCGAAGTGAACACCAGCGCCTCGGGATAGCGTCCCTTGAGCGCGGGTTCGAGAAACCACAGGTTGGTGACGGCGTGGGCGCGCTCGGCCGCGAGATGGTCTTCTTCCGAGTTCGTAGCCGGTTCACACGGCGACATGCTCAGTGCCGTTCCTACGCGGGCGGAGGGTCGAGTTGCTTTCATTGCGCGAAAACCCGCGCCCTGCGCCCGGTTCACGGTATGCGAAGCGCGCAGGAAGTCGAGCAGGCTTTGGCGTCCCGGAGCGTAAGAACCTTCGAGATAGCCCCGGTAAGTGAAAGCCAGAGGCTCGTTGAATAACATCCAATCAGAAACGCGGTCGCCGAAGGCACGCGCTGCGAGCTCGGCGTAATCGGCGAAGCGCGAAGCGGTGTCGCGAGTGGGCCAGCCTCCCGCATCTTCGAGAGCTTGCGGTAAGTCCCAGTGATAGAGAGTGACAAATGGACGGATTCGGGCTTCGAGCAGAGCATCGATGAGACGGTTGTAATAATCGCTCGCCTTGGAATTCGCGGGGCCGGAGCCGGTGGGCTGAAGACGCGGCCAGGAAATCGAAAACCGGTAGCTGTTCAAGTTCATCGCCTGCAGGAGCGCAACGTCTTCGTTAAAGCGGTGATAGGAATCGCAGGCTGTGTCGCCGGTGTCGCCATTCTTGATTTTGCCGGGAGTATGCGCGAAGCGGTCCCAGATGGATTCGCTCTTGCCGTCTTGGTTCCATGCGCCTTCGATCTGATAGGCGGCGGTAGCTGCGCCCCAGAAGAAGCCTTTGGGGAACGGGACCTCGGAGGAAGAATCGAATTGTTTCGCATGCGAACCAGTGGGAGCGGCGGAGTTCGCCGTGCGCGCTGCGTTCGAAACACTGCAGCCCGAGAAGAGGCTGGCCGGCAGGGCGGCTGCGACGCCAGCGGCGAGAGCTGAGTGGGCGAATTCGCGGCGCGTCGGACGCAAAGTGGTCTTCGATTTCATTTCGGGCACGGAGAGACATTTTAAACTGGAAAGAGGAAAGCTTGCGCACTTAGGGCCAAGGGTGGGCTGCGCGAACCTACTTCGGCATGACGATTGCAAACCTGTGATCGCAGAAGGAGCGAAGTCATGCACGTTCACCCCAATCAAATAAATCCCAATGTCCAGACGGATGCTCTTTATGCCGCCGAGCGGGCTGCAGCGAAACGAGCGGCCGAGGGCACTCGAAGGAAGCTGCTGGAGTTTGCTTCGGAACTGGCCGGCGAGGCGGAATCTGAAGAAGCTTGCGTGGTAAAGCTGGGGGCGCGCGAGGAAGCCGAGAAACAGGCGAAGCCGCGGAATGAGGAGAAAGAGGGCAGCCGGAAGAAAGGCAAGGACCGGCTGGATGCAGAGGGCGCGGACAGCGCCATTTCGGACTGGGCGTAAGCGCAGGCGCTGATGAGCGAGACTTTGATGACCCGGCCTTTGATTCTCGTCGCTACGCCATGCTTTGGAGGCATGGTTTCGCAGAATTACATGTTGTCGGTAATACGGCTGATGAGCTACGCGAAATCGGCTGAGTTCGACGTGTCGCTGACCCTGCTTGGTTCTGATGCCCTGATCTCGCGGGCGCGAAGCACGCTGGTCGCCGCTTTTCTGGACAGTCCTGCAGCTACCCATCTGTTGCTCGTTGACGCCGATATCAGCTTTGAGCCGCAGCAGGTCGAACGGATGCTGCGCTTTGACAAGGACTTTGCCGGGGCGCTTTACCCGCTCAAAACGATGGATTGGGATCTTGTCCCGCAGCGCTGCGTCGAGCGCGGCGAAAACTTGCGACAGGCTGCGCTGTCTTATGTCGGAACTTTCTTGCCTGAGGCGGAACGCAAGCAAGACGGAAATTTTGTCACGGGACTTTACGCCGGCGGCGGTTTTCAACTGATCCGGCGGGGCGCGCTGGAGCAGATGATTGCGGCTTATCCGGAAACTCGGTTCAGCCGGGTGAATGATCTTCCCATGTCGGGTTCGCGACGTGATGTGGTGCGGAGTTCGAATCTCTTTGCTCTTTTCGATTCCATCATCGACCCGGAGAGCGGCGCTTATCTGAGTGAGGATTATTCTTTTTGCCTGCGCTGGCGGCGGATCGGAGGCGACATCTGGATTGATGCAGCGAGCAAACTAAACCACTGCGGGCCGTATGAGTTCGTCGGGGACCACTCCTCCCGTTTCTATGGACTCAAGTGAGCCGCCATCCACCTACCTTCGTGAAGCAGACTGGTGGAATGATGAGGAGAAGATCGTCCGCAGTCATTGAAGCCATGTTGAGCGGCGCTCTTCGGTACCACCGTGCGGGACGACTGGCGGAAGCTGAGCAGATATATCGTCAGATTCTGGCAATCGATACGCACCATGCAGATAGCCTGCATTTGCTCGGGATGATCGAATACCAGGCGGGCCGCCGAGAGGCCGCCGTCAGTATGATCGGCAAAGCCATTGCGGTCAACCAAACGGTGGCTGCTTATCATTCGAATCTGGGCACCGTGTTCCAGGCGCAAGGCAGGCTGGATGAAGCCGCGGCATCCTATGAGCGTGCGATGGCTCTTCAGCCGGAGCTGGCGGAAGCGCACTACAACCTGGGAAATGTTCTCCACGCCCAAAACAAGCTGGAGGATGCGGTCGCACGGTATGAGCGCGCGCTGGCTCTCAAGCCCGATCTAGCCGAGGCACACTATAACCTGGGGAACGTGTTCCAGTCCCAGGACAAGCTGGAAGATGCGGTGGCATGTTATGAGCGGGCGCTGGCCTTGGATCCGGAGAAACACGAAGCGCGTCATAACCTGGGAAACGCCCTCCAGTCCCAGGGCAAGCTGGAGGACGCCATGGCATGTTACGAGCAGGTTCTGGCGGTTCAACCTGGGTACGCCAAGGCCCACTACAGCGCAGCCTGTGCATTCCACGCCTTGGGAAACCTGGATGAGGCTTTAGTGGAGTACAGACGAGCTCGGGCTCTGGACCCGGATTTTGCCCAAGCCAGGTTCAGCGAGTCTCTGGCTCAACTGCTACAAGGGGATTTCGCCGCGGGCTGGCAGAACTTTGAGTGGCGCTGGCGGACGCAAGATCACGACACACCGATGCGGGCGCATCCGCAGCCGCTGTGGAGGGGTGAGCAGTTGGCATCAGGGCGTGTGTTGATCTGGGGAGAGCAAGGGATCGGCGACGAAATCATGTTCGCTGGAATTATTCCGGACGCGGTTCGCACCGGCAACCGCTGCGTGCTGGATTGCGATGCGCGGCTCAAACCGCTCTTCGCCCGCTCCTTTCCCGACGTTGAGGTGATCTCCGGCCATATCGCGGGGCAGGATGCAGCAAATGATCCGGAACTGGACATCGGCGCGCACCTGCCCAGCGGCAGTCTGCCCGGTCTGTTCCGGACAACGCACGCCGCTTTTGCCCCCACCATCTCGCCCTACCTCGTGGCCGATCCGATCGCGCGGGAGCGCTTTCGCGCCCGTTATGACGATGGCGAGGGCAAACGGCTAGTGGGGCTGGCGTGGCATACGAATAACCGGAAGACGGGGCGCAACCGCTCCATCGACTTGTCATTGTTGGCTCCGCTGTTGGCGCGGCCCGATATCCGATGGATCAGCCTGCAATACGGGGATCACGAGGTGCTGCAGAACCAGGCAGCGGCGGCCGGGGCGCCCATCATCATTGATCGCTTGGTCAATCAGTTTCTGGACATCGACCTTTTCGCGGCACAGATCGCCGCCATGGACATGGTAGTAACCATCGACAATTCCACGGCACATCTGGCAGGGGCGCTCGGCGTTTCCACCTGGGTTCTGCTGCCGTTCGCACCTGACTGGCGTTGGCTCCAGGTGCGCGACGATAGCCCCTGGTATCCGACTATGCGCCTGTTCCGGCAGGCGAAGCGCGGCGACTGGCAATCCGTGGTGCAGAGAGTGCAGAGCGCCTTGTGAGTCCTGCGAACCGAAGCTGCCGTCACGGAAGTGGCTGGTTTGGGTATATCTACTTCACTTCAAGTCGGACAAGTCCTCGAGCAGTTGCTGCACGTCGAATCCATCTGGGGTTGCGGGCTGGCCCTTTTTCTGCTCGAGGAAGTCCGGGCTGAGAATGGCGTAGGCTTCATCGCAGTAGGCCGCCCAGAAGCCCCAGGTCGTGGTTTGCAGCGCGCCCCAGGTGACAACCGTAAGACTGCGGGAGTCGTAGGCGACGACGGGCACGGCGTGTCCGCCCCATGAGCCGGGTGCGCCATCGCCTCCGGTGCCGGACGGAGGGACGGACCAGATCTGCTTGTTGCTGGTCTGGGCCTGGGCGCTCTTCGGCAAAGCCAGTCCGATGTAGCAGCCGCCGAAGATCCAGGTTCCATCCATGATGTGGGTGTGGTTGGAGGGTTCGAGAGCCATGTAAGCCTGAATCTTGTGACCGGCGATTCCGGTTTGCCGCCAGTAGTTGAGGACATCGATTTCCTGGGCGCCATTGTCGTTGGCTCCGGTCTTGGGGTTGTAGCCGGTGATGGCGGAATAGGCCGCGATGATTTGCGCGTCGGTCGGGGTCACCGTTTTGGATTGGGCGTTGGCGGTCCACTCCATGATGAGGTGTCCGGCGGCGGCACAGGTGCAGTCGCCGATCTGGGCGTTATCCATCATGCCCCACGGAACTTTTACCTTGGCGGTCAGATCGAGGCTGGGAGGCGGAGCAGGCAAAGCGGCGGTGGCGTACGTGGCGAACAGCAGAGTGCGCGGATCGTGGCGCGCCGGTTGTTTGCCGAGCTTCAGCTTAAGGGGATCGATTCGGGTTGGGTCAGGCTTCATGATGACGCTCTTGCGAGCGTCGGGAAATGTAGTGAGCATCTTTGTGGACATGGCTGGGTTCCTTTCTGGTGAGCGCGATTGTGGCGCTGAGGGATCCGCTAGGATCCCGACTTCAGGATGAAATCATAGCCCAGTTTGGGGATGGGGGAAGGCTGCGGCGGAAATAATAGAACCTGCGAGCCGGATTGCAACTTCGAGGTAGTGCTTTTTACGAAAAACGAACAAGGGCGTCCGTCGTGGCGCTGCGGCGGAGCTTCGCTCCTGGACAGCCGAGGGCGGCTGTCCCCACATTTCGAAGAGGAGGCCAGCTTCAATCATTTTCAGGCGGCCAATTCGCCCGCTGGCGCGACCACTTCTCGGTCAAATCTCACCCGAAAAAGTTCCCAGATGAAGGCCAGAACGTATAAGCCGGCAGCCATTAAGTAAAGGAATTGAAAGCCGAAGTACATGGAGTTGTATTCCAGTAACCCTCCGCACATGGCGCCAAAAAGATTTGCCGAGATCGCTCCCGATATTTCGCCCCTGCCTTTCAAGAGAGTCGAAAACACGATGCCGGAGAAAAACAAAGGACAGGTCAGCAAGCCGAGCGTTGCGAGCCGTCCAGTCCAGGTTGAAGGCAGTCCTCCGCTGCGCGCCACCCACCAACCCAGCATCAGCGACGCCACCAGCAATGCATAGGGAACTACGGCGTTGCTTATGTCGAAGCGCTGCACAATCAGGTTGGCAAAGTACGCCATCACCAGGATTCCGGCAATCACCAATCCGATCACCTGCCACGAGTTGCCGAACGTCAGTCCGAGTTCTGTAATGCTCTTGGTTTCCACCAGCATGAAACCGGCTCCCAGCAGAAAAAAAGGAACACTCGCGGGCTGCGGACGCCCGGGGAGGAAGCTGGAGGTCAAGGCCAAGGACAGCACCAGCACCAGCCCGACCATCACAAGATAGGAAAATGGATAGATCCGCTGCGGCATGTAAAAGAAAGGCCAATCATCGGTGGAGACATCCGCACGCAGAGCGGGGTTCGCGTAGGTAGCAGTTATGTTCGAGAAACCTCCCGCGGCAAGAAAAGCTGGAGGTGGAGATACCTGGCCGTCTTCGGATTCCAGAAAAACAACTCCGCCGTCATACCCGACCTCAATGCACAACGGCGGATTTCCATCAAAAGCCTGTTGGAGCATCAAGTAAATCTTGCGTCCCAACTGATCGTGCAACATGGAGAACGTAAGCGACATGATGCCATGCGGTTTCAACCGCGCTCGTGCCTCGCGCATGGCCTGTAGGGTGTATACGAAAGAATCGAGGCGTACGCTTGAGGCCTGGCTCAACAGGGTATGCGAATCGAGCAATCCGAAAACGATCAAGTCATAGTGCCGATCGGTCGTGCGAAGAAAAGAACGCGCGTCGTTCACGACGGCGTGAACCCGGGGGTCGCTGTAAGGATGCTCGGGATGACCCTCGCGCCCCAGCAAAAGAATGGCGGGATCAATCTCGATTGCATCGACATGTTGCGCTCCAGGCGGAGGGCAGCTGCCACGTCATTTCCAGTTCCCGCTCCAACCACCACGACATCCTGGGGCTGATGCACGATCTGGTAGGGTAGGTCGTAATAATCCCTGGCCTGACGGATGGCTGCGTTTGAGGGCAAGTTATCGGCTGTGTGCTGAAAATCGTAGACCCGCTGGTAGTATTGCCCCGCCGCCCGGATTTCCATCAGGCCGCGTGCATTGTGGCCGACCTCAAGCAGTTGGTAAGGAGAATATATTCTCTGCAAGCCGGGGCTCACCGGCCATTCGAGGACGATCAAGGCCAGTACTGCAACTCCTGCTCCGATCGCCAACATCGACCGTCGACGAACGTAGAAACACAAAAGCACTGCGAATGCGATCAGGAACCAGACCGATGGCGGCGTCCAGAAGGCGCTCACCACGAACATCAGGAGCACTCCCGCCAGACTTCCCAACAGGTTGAAGCCGTATCCCGTCAGCTTATTGCGGCGTTCGAGAAGGCAGCCGCACAGCTGTCCGACGGGTATGAAAGCCAAGGCGGTCAACACGAATACAACCGCCAACACGAAGTAGGTCTGGATGCCGGAGTATAAGTGTGCGGTTACGCGCAATCCCATGTTTAACTGCTCACGAAAGGGCAGAATGTACAGACTCTGGAATTGCGCCCAGCTCATGCCGTAATGCATGACAAGCATAAAAATGAATTGCCAACACAGAAGCGGCAACGTCATGAACAACAGCACTCGCTCTCGCCGTCCCAGGGAATAACCCAGTCCTAGACCGGCGAAGCACGACAGCAAAGACAGGTTCTTGTAGAACGCAAAGAAAGGAAACACGGTTGCCTGCCACCGGATGATCGCCAACTCCAGAAAGAGACTCAGAGCAGCAGAAGCCAGAATCGCCAGCCCGACCCAACGTTCCGGAAGCTCGCTGCTCAGGAACACAGCCTGGTCGGAAGCTGCGCCTTCGAAACCAGCTGTCAATCTAAGCAACAGCTGATGGAGCAGCACTGCAAGTCCGCAGACGACGAGCGCGATCAGCGAATACAACGGCACTTTCGACCATGGAAAAGTGCCGTGCTGCAGGTAGCTGCTGGCAAAAATAGTGATCAGGGGAGCCAGGCCTGTGCCCGCGAGCGCGAGAGTCACAAAAGCCAGGTATGAACGAACCATGAAAACGCCTCCACATCAATTCTGGAATTGCGGAGAACATCAAAGATACAGGCTTCTTGTCCGGCAAATGAAGCGGATTCTTCATTCCGAAAACGCTGCCCCAGGTCGCGGCTGGCTGCGGAGCTTCGCTCCTGGACCGCCGAGGACGGCTGTCCCCACACCTACCGCGGCAGAGGGTCCTTCATATTGGTCAAGGCGTAGGCCATAACTGCCATGGTGGCGGCGTTTTCGCGGAGTTCGGCGGGGACTACCTTATCCAGCGTGTCGGCGGCGGAGTGGTGGTAGTCGAAGTAGGTGCGGCCGTCTTGCATGATGCCGAAGGCGGGGACCCCGGCTTCGGACATGGCTTCGATGTCGGCGCCGGGAGGGTAAGTCGTGGGTTGGAAGACTGTCGCGCCGATGCTTTGGAGCACGCCTTCCACGGGGCGGAGAGCGTCGATGGCTGCGGGCGCGGCTTTGATCTCGAAGCCTAGAGGGTGGGCAGCGCCAGAGTCGCTCTCGATGGCGGCTACATAGTGAGGGAAGTCGCCGGCGTATTCGGCGGTGTAGGCTTTGCTGCCGGAGCCTCCGGTTTCTTCATCCATCCAGGCGATTACGCGGAGGGTGCGGGCTGGGCGCAGGTGAAGGCGCTGGAGAACTTCGGCGGTCTGCATTGCCATGACTACTCCGGCTCCGTCGTCGATGGCGCCGGTGCCGAGATCCCAGGAATCGAGATGGCCGGAGACTACTACGATCTGTTCGGGATGTTCGGAACCTTTGAGGTCGGCGATTACGTTGTAGCCGGTTTCATCAGGAAGCTTCTGGGGAGTCAGAGTCAGATGCATGCGGACCTTGCCTTCAGCGGCGAGATGGACGATCAGGTCGGCGTCTTCGGCCGTGACTGCAGCGGCGGGGATTCCGGCAGGGAAGCTTTGCCCGGTGTGCGGGAGGCGATAGTCGGCGTTTCCCACGGTGCGGACCAGAGCGGCTACTGCACCCAGATCGGCGGCGGCTTTGGGTCCGGCTCCGCGATAACGGACGGCCTCGCCGTAGGCGGCGAAAGCTTGTCCGCCGGCGGCCTTTTGCTTGTCGAAGAGTTCATTGAAGAGGACGATCTTGCCAGCGACCTTATCGCGACCGAGCGCCTCGAGCTCTTCGAAGGTGTCGACGGTGACTACGTCGGCGGTGAGGCCGTCGGCGGGTGTTGCAGTGCTTCCGCCGAGAGCGGTGAGAACAATCTTTTGGGTGGTGCCGGGCACCATGCCGGGATACTCAACCAGGGCAGCGGTTTCGGCACCCCGGACCCAGTGCGGGACGGTGACCGGCTGGAGACGGACATCGAGGCCGAGGTGACGAAGCTCTTCGGCTACGTACTCGGAGGCGGCACGGGCCTGGGGCGAGCCGGTGGGGCGGGGTCCGATGTTCTCGGTGAGGTGAGCGAGTTCGCGGTAGCCGTAGTCGTCGCTTAGCGCAGCGGCTTTGATGGCGGAAAGCTGCTGCAGAAGAAGCGGAGGGAAATTCAGCTTGTCGGCCGCGGTGGTTTGTGGTGCCGACATCATCGCGGTAGCGGCGGACGGGGTCTGGGGAGGATTTTGGGCGCCAGCAAAGGTAGGAGAAATCAGCAGTTCTGCGATGAGGGTGACGATGGACAAGCGGGAGATCTTGGTCATAGGTGATGCTGGCAGTGTATCCGAGAAAGGAGTTGCGCAAAAGTGTGCTAGCGTGAGTCCCATGGATAAGAAAGAGATCAACTCGACAAAGCTGACGGCGAACTTCCTGGTGTGGATTGGCGGGGTGTTTATGCTGCTTCTGTTCGCGCTGCTCGCGCACTTCGTGTGGAGACTCTTCTAGCGGCTCGTCCTCGGGACAAAAAAGCGGCCCCATTGCTGGGGCCACGTTTCAAAGAGGTCAAGGTGGTGGGTGAATGTCAGGAAAGGCGATGGAAGTTGCCGTCCCGCAAGGCGGGACAGTACTTCGGGAAATGTTGAATAGAGAATCGAGTGAAGGTCATTGCTGTAGGTTTTACGGCCTCTTTAGTACTTCCAGAAGAAGCATTTCCCGAGCCAAATAGGGGAGCCGTTGATGATCGAGTCTAATAGTCCGTAAGTAATTGATAAAAAATTACTTGTCATGGCATTGCTTTCACGCTGATATTCGGGCGCCCAGGGCTGGACGGACGCGAAGTGCACAAGCCTGCACATTGAATGCACAAGAACGGGGGCAATCTGAGCCGCCGGCGCCTCATCGGCGAACGGCGGCTCATAAGGATCTAACGCGGGACTAGCTGTTGCCCGCCACAGTACGCAGCTTCCCGGGCAGGAAGTGGTACGGGGGCCAGGGTCCGCTGATGGCCACTTCGCAGTTCTTGAGCTGCTTGGCGGCGGTGCTGTAACGGTTCTGGTATTTCTCGACCGACTTGGAATCGATGAGATGGGCGATGTCGATGAGCATGCCTTGGGGAGCAACCTTCTTGCAGCTCACTTCCTCTTCGAGAGGATTAAACAGTTTGTGGACCTGCACTGAGAGGGCGCGGGCCTTGGTCTGGCGCTCGCGGTCGCGGGAAGCCTTGACGCGCAGTTTGGAAAGATAGTCGCCGCCGACAGTGTCGGGCAGGACGACTTCGATCATCGCTTCGCGCAGCGAGCCGTCGGTGACCGTCAACTTGATGTGCATTTCGGACTTGCCGCGGAGCCGGGCGACGCTCAGGCCGAAGGCGCGCCGGTTTACCCGGACGGCTTGACGGAGGGCGTCGTCGCTTTCGAAAATGGTCCCGAAGCGGAAAGGCAGTACAGTGGAGTTGCGGAAGCAGCCGCTTACGACGCGGGCGTGCTCGATGGCGGATTTCTGATCAAGTTGTGCTGCGTTCTGGTCGAATTCGCTCACGATCACAGCAAACTCGCCGCTGGGATAGCTGAGGACTGGGGCTCCGTTCACGCCTCGAACATTCTCAATTACGAAAGGGCGTCGGGAACGGGTGCCGTTAGGAAGGGTCTGGTGCTCGGTAAGGCAGTACGCGTACCACGCCATAGTAAACTCTCCGAACCGGGACGGAGGCGGACCTACCACCTCTTATCTTGTTTTTTCGCAACCAGCTGAACTGCGAGTGTTGGAGTTTAGAAACGAGCGGTACAGGGTCAAGAAACCGGGAATGCTTTACTGTCAAGCTCCGTAGTGCATATTACTTCGGAGTGAATGGAAAATGCAACTTTTTCGTGGCAGGAGGCATCGCTGTGGATTCTACAGGGCTCGGCCTGACAGCAGGCTTGGCGCGAAGACTCCGTATGACTTACGGTCAGATTATGGAAGAACACCCGCATGAACAGGCGTCGCGGCGCGCGCGGTGTTCTTGTATACCCTGCCACCCTTCATCACAAATACGACTCGCCGGACGGCGGTAATGTCTTTCAGCGGATCGCCGTCGAGCGCGATAATGTCGGCCTGAAGGCCGGGCGCGATCGAGCCGATCTGATCGGCCATGCCGAGCGCTTCGGCCGCCAGTGAATTGGCGGAGACCATTGCCGCCATGGGGTCCACTCCGCCATCGCGTACGCGGTTGATAAAGTCATCTGCATTGCGGCCGTGCGCGCCGGCCACGGCGTCTGTGCCATAAACAATCTTCAGTCCAGGTATGCGGACGGATCGTCGAATGAATTCCTGGTGCGCCGGGATGAGAGCTTTCATCGCGGCAAACCCCTCTTCCGTGTAATAAGGCGGGGCGAGGTACTTGTCTTTGTTTTGGAGATAGGTTTCGAGTAGCAACCCGGCTTGCGGATCGAGATAGGTCCCGCGTTCGGCCATTAACTTCAGATCATCATCCGACGCTCCCAGGCCGTGCTCGATTTCCGTGCAGCCGGCGAGAGTGGCGGCGCGGACCGCATCTCTGTAAGCGTGTACGAGCGTGCGCAGGCCCTGCTTCTTCGCTTCATCGCAGGCGGCGTTCAACTGTTCCTGAGACATGGTCATCGGGCCGCGGGTCATGCCTCCGGAGGCGTAGATTTTGATCAGGTCCGCGCCGGCTGCTTTTTGTTTGCGTACAAAGTCGCGGATTTCGTCGGGCGTTCCCGTCTGATCGCCTCGGCCCATGATCGGCTCGAGCGCAGTGAGGATACGCGGACCGGGGAGCAACCCTTTTGCAATGGCGCCACGCAACGGAACATCCGCAGGAGATCCCACGCTCTGGATGGTGGTGAATCCCGCCATTAACGTCAGCCATGCATTCGAAGCTGCGGCATAGGTGGCCTCCGGCGTTGTTCCCCCCTGGCCGGCATTTTTTCCGTCCGGGCCGAAGCTCCAGGTGATGTGAACATGCGCGTCAATCCAGCCGGGCAGGACCGTCAGGCCGCGCAGGTCGTAGTCTACCGGCCCTGACTTTGCGTCATCGATTTTGTCGACGGCGACAATCTTTGAGCCCTCGACCACGATTCGGGTGTCGTGCAGAACGTCGCCCTTACCATCGAGCACCGTTGTCGCGGCGATGACAATGCGGTCATTCTGGGCCCGCGCTGGTGAAGGAGTTTTTTGAGCCATGGCGGAGACGGCAAGCATGCCGAGAATCACCAGAGTGATATTCGAAGATCGCACGGGATCTCCTGCGGTTCGATCCAAAGCGCGAAACCAATTCTGACACATTCCGGGCCAGAGCCTATTCCTATTCGTAACGCAGGCTCTCGACAGGATCGAGCTGAGCAGCGCGGGCAGCAGGGACGGTGCCGAAAATCACGCCGACCACCGAAGACACAATGATCGCGATGACGGCGGACCAACCGTTGATTGGTACGCGGTACTCGGTGAGGAAGCGAACCGAGTAGGGGATGGCGAGGCCGATGACGATGCCGGCAAAGCCCCCGATGAGCGAAATGAGGATGGCTTCGGCGAGAAACTGGAAGCGGATTTCGCGATTAGTGGCGCCCACGGCTTTGCGGATGCCGATCTCGCGGATGCGCGCGGTCACGGTGGCGAGCATGATGTTCATGATGCCGATGCCGCTGACCACCAGAGTCACCATGGAAACCAATAGAAGAACCCAGGTCAGGCCGGTGGCGATGCGGTCCATCATCGCGAGCACCGCAGTGAGGTTTTGCACGTTGTAAACCGACTCGGTCCGGTGGCGCGACTGCAACACGCGCTTGATCTGAGCGGTTGCCGGCACCACCATGTCAGCGTCTTCCATGGAGAAATAGACCATCTTGATGCTGGGCGTTTCGAGGAAGTAGCGGCTGACGCTGTACGGGATCGCCATGGAGTTGTCGCTGACTTCGGTCTCGCCGAAGGTTTCTCCACTCTCTTTGAAGGTGCCGATGACGGTGAAGGGCAGTCCGGTGAGCTTGATGATTTTGCCTACGGCCGCTTGCGGCGAACCGTAGATTGAGCGCGCCATTTTCTCCGTGATCACCGCGACTTTGTTGTGAGCCTGCGAGTCTTCGCGATCGAAGAAGCGTCCGGAGACCACGGTCAGGTTGCGCACCAGCCGATACTCGGGATAAACCCCGAGAATTTGCACGTCTTTCTCGTCACCGTTGCCGATTGCGATGCGGTCCCCGAGAGTGACGACGGGCGAAGCTGCAATCACGCCCGGCACCTGTTCCTGCACTGCCTGCACGTCTTCCACGGTCAATGGATCAAGACTCGAACTGCTAATGTGCTGCGCACCTTCGTATTCCGCCCAGATCTCGTTGGTGCCGATGGCCTGGATCTGGCCCAGGGCGTACTGCCTGCCGGTCATGCCGATGGTGACTACAAGGATGAGCGATGCGGTTCCGATCACCATGCCCAGTGCGGTCAGGATGAAGCGCACTTTGTTGCTGCAAAAAGTGTCGTAGGAGAAACTCAGAATCTCGCCCAAGGCCATGTTTGGTCGGGGGTGGTCGGGCATGAGGGCAGCAGCCATTGTAGTTAGATGCTACGTACAGGGGATAAGCGGCGCAAGAGCAGGAACCTCGGAGACTAGGAGGAAAAAACAGCCGGAAGTGTTCGGTTGTGGCAAAGTAGAGGCTCATCTCTTTGATTCAGGTTTCGGATTCAGGTTCCGATTGGAGCGAATGGCTTTTTCTGCAACAACGACCGAACTTAACGCGGGCGGATCGGGAACGACGGGGAACGCCCGGCGTTCGTTGTTTTGGATGGTTGTGGTGGCGCTCCTGTTGCGGCTTCTCGTGATGTCGTTTTTGTATCCGGAGCGGACGGACCCTTATCGCGATCACTGGCGATTGGGCGGCGAGAGCGGCAGGATTGCGCGCTCGATCGCTCAGGGCGAGGGCTTCAGCAATCCTCTATTTGGCAAGACCGGGCCCACAGCGTGGCTGGCGCCAGTGTTTCCTTATTTGCTGGCCGGAATCTTCAAGATATTCGGCGTGTACAGCAAAGCTTCGGCGATTGCGGCGCTGGCACTGGATTGTTTGTTCTCGGCGCTGACCTGCATTCCGATTTACTTCATCGCGAGGAAACACTTCGGCGAGCCGACGGCTGTGTGGGCGGGATGGGCCTGGGCGTTCTTTCCTTACGGAATTTATTTCTCGGCAGATTTCATTTGGGCAACGACTCTGACCACGCTTTTGATGACCCTCGTCTTTCTCGTGGCGATTTATTTGGAAACCTCGTCTTCGGTTTGGCTTTGGGTAGGGTTCGGTGGGCTCAGTGGAGTGGGAGGGTTGACGGATCCAGTCGTGATGTCAGTGGCCCCTTTTCTTGGAGCGTGGGCGTGGTATCGCCTCCGTAAGAGTGGGCGGCCATGGCTGGCTCCGGGCCTCGGAGCCGTGCTGGCTGTGACTCTAGTCGTTTCTCCGTGGTTCATTCGAAACTATGTGACTTTTCACAAGTTCATTCCGTTCCGCAGTTGTCTGGGACTGGAAGTTTATTTTGGCAACAATCAGGATTCGTGGCACTGGGGACCTCCGGGCTATCATCCTTCGGATAACGAAAACGAGTGGCGGGAATATCAGCAACTTGGCGAGATCGCCTACACTTCGAAGAAGTTTCACGAAGGGCTGGCGTTCATCAATTCGCACCGGCTTCTCTATGTGAAGCAGACGATGCGGCGCGTGGTTTATTTGTGGACGGGGTTCTGGAGCTTCAGTCCCCACTATCTGCAGGAAGAGCCGCTCGATCCGTGGAATATGGTGTTTTGTACCGGGCTTACGGTGCTGACTTTGATTGGACTTCGCCGGGCGTGGCGGCTCGACCGCAACATCGCGATGCCTTATGTCATCGTGTTTTTTTTCTTTCCTATTATTTATTACTTGACGCATCCGGAAGATTATTACCGGCGGCCGATTGATCCGCAGTATGTGGTGCTGGCGGCTTACGCGGTCGCTTCGTGGGTTGCGGAGCGGAAGCGAAGGCGAGCGAACATCCCGCCCAAGGTCGCGACGGTTGAGTGAACTTCATCCTCTCTGAAAAATATAAGACGCTGGCTATTCTGCTCCTGCTGACGGCTGGAGCACTGTTGATGCACGGGTACCATCCCTACGCTGAGGACGCGGAGATTTATCTGCCGGGGGTGGAGAAGATTCTGCACCCTGGGCTGTTTCCGGTGGGTCAGGAATTCTTCGCGTCGCATGCCAGCCTGACGATCTTCCCAAATCTGATTGCCTTTTCTCTGCGCGTGACTCACTTGCCGTTCGAGACCGGACTTTTCTTGTGGCATGTGGCGTCCATTTTTCTTCTGCTGCTTGCGTGTTGGGAGTTGAGCGGATTGTTGTTCCCAAGTGCGAGGGCACGGTGGGGTGGAGTCTGTCTCGTGGCCGGGCTGTTAACGATTCCGGTGGCGGGAACTGCGCTCTACATCATGGATCAGTACCTGAACCCGCGGAATCTGGCGGCGTTCGCCGTCATCTTCGCCGTGACGCGGATTCTGGAGAAGAAGTATGTGCTCGCCGCGCTGTGGCTGGGGTTTGCCGGAAGCGTCCATCCGCTCATGGCTGCGTTTGCGTTTTCATTTTGCTTTCTTCTCGTGATCGCGGAGAAATTTGAAAAGAGAATGGCTGCACCAGGCTCCCTGAACGCTTCGGCCGGCTTAGCGATCCTGCTGCCGTTTGGGATTTCGCTGGACCCTCCGACTTCGCCGGCTTACCACGCGGCCGCGATGCGGCATGAGTTTCATTACATCCAGCTGTGGCGCTGGTATGAGCAGTTGGGCATTCTGGCCCCGGTGGTGTTGTTCTGGTGGTTTGCGCGCATCGCGCGGGTGCGGCAATGGCCTCGACTGGAACTCTTGTGCCGGGCGCTCATCGTCTACGACCTTGTCTACTTTTTAGCCGCGCTCGTAGTCGATTTGCCGGCGCGATTTGAGAGCCTGGCTCGCCTCCAGCCGCTGCGCAGCTTGCATCTTCTCTACATGCTGATGTTTCTGATCATGGGCGGATTGCTGGGCGAGTTTGTGCTGAAGAATCGAGTGTGGCGCTGGCTGGCGCTCTTTGTTCCGCTGAGTGTTGGAATGTTTGTTGCGCAGCGAGATCTTTTCCCAGCGAGCCCTCACATCGAGTGGCCCGGGGTTGCTCCCAAGAATCCGTGGGCGCAGGCGTTTGTCTGGGTGCGTGACAACACACCCGTGGATGCGGTGTTTGCAATGGATCCTGATTTCATGCAGATACCTGGAGAAGATACCATCGGGTTCCGTGGTCTGGCGCAGCGCAGTCGACTGGCGGACTTGTCGAAGGATAGTGGCGCGGTGAGCATGTTTCCTCCGTTGGCCGAAGAATGGCGGAGCGAGGTGCAGGCGCAGAGCCCCTGGAAGAGTTTTCATGCGGAAGACTTTTTGCGGTTGAAAAACAAATATGGCGTGAGTTGGGTGGTGGTGCAGCAGCCTGGAGTTGCTGGGCTCGACTGTGTTTACCAGAACGCCGCCGTGCGGGTCTGCCGGCTTCCTTCGCAGTGGTGACAGCGATGGCTCGCGCCGCGAAAATCCAGTTTCCTGTGCGGTCGATCATTTACAATGCAGAATAATGTCTACTGCTTCGGCCGTTCAAACCCCCGTCCGGCTGTTTCCCTATCAGAGATGGGGATCTCCGCTGCCTGAGCTGGCCAGGCAATATCGCGAGAACCATCCTTGCCCGCACATTCTGCTGAAAGATTTTCTTGATGCTGAAGTTGCGCGGGACATGGCGGCGCAGTTTCCTCAAGCTGCGAGTGACGCCTGGACGCAGTACAAACACGCCAACGAAAACAAGCTGGGCATGCCCAAGCGGGAGCTGTTTCCGGCGACAATCGGAGCTGTCACCGATGAATTGAACTCGCCGGAGTTTGTCGCCTGGGTTTCGGAATTGACCGGCATTCCCAATCTGATGGCGGACCCGATGCTCGAGGGCGGCGGCCTGCACCAATCCGGGCCCGGCGGCTATCTGAATGTACATACGGATTTTTCCATGCACCACTTCCACACTCACCTGCACCGGCGCGTGAATCTCATTCTTTATCTGAATCCGGGATGGCAGGAAGAGTGGGGCGGAGCCATCGAATTGTGGGAGCGGAAGGATGGGAAGATGGCGCGCTGCGCGGCAAAGTATCCTCCGCTGCTCAATCATGCGCTCATTTTTACGACTGACGAGCGGTCGTTGCACGGCTTCCCTGATCCTCTCACGTGCCCCGAGGGCCAGTCGCGCAAGAGTCTCGCTTTGTACTATTACACGGTCGAGCAGGGCAAGAAAGTTAGCGGACATTCCACCGATTATTTTGCGCGGCCGCAGGATGGCTGGGGGAAGTCGGCGATGATCTGGCTGGACAAGAAAGCCGTCGATCTTTACTCGCGCGCCAAAGCGCGGTTTGGATTCTCGGACGAGTTCGCCAGCAAGGTGCTGGGATTTCTGTCGAGGAAGAAGTGAGAGGCAAGCCAGAAGTTCCGTCTCCACATATTCCATAACTCTCTCCACTATGCCGGGCGGGCGGTTCGGCGGGCGTAGTAGGTGGGATAGCCGGGTTCGAGCTTGCGCCCCTTGTCGCTGAAGCGGGGCAGATGGATCAGTCCCGCCCTTTGCAGTGCGAATTCCAGAGCGGTCGCCAGCACTCCGAAACCATATTTCACGCTGCGGCGAAAGTTGATCGAAGAAGCTTCCGCGAAATACTTCGTGGGACAAGAAACTTCTCCGATGCGGAAGCCGAAATGCACGCACTGGGCGAGCATTTGGTTGTCGAACACGAAGTCGTCGGAGTTCTCGAGCAACGGCAACTCGAGGAGCACTTTGCGGCTGAAGGCGCGGTAGCCGGTGTGGTATTCGGAAAGCTTGACGCGCAGAAAAAGATTTTCGAACGCCGTGAGCAACCGGTTCGAGATGTATTTATAGAGTGGCATGCCGCCGCGCAGCGCCGTCCCGCCGATAATGCGCGAACCCAGCACAACATCGTAAACGCCGTAAGCGACCATGCTGGCCATCGCTGTGACCAGCAGCGGCGTGTACTGATAATCCGGATGAAGCATGATGACCACGTCGGCGCCCGCGGCCAGAGCCTCGCGATAGCAGGTCTGCTGATTGCGGCCGTAACCATAGTTGCGATCATGCTGGAAAACGAGCAAGCCCAGGCGACGAGCCACGTCGACCGTCTGGTCGGAGCTGTGGTCGTCGACCAGGATGCGGATATCCACCAGGTCCGGCAGTTCTCCTACCGTGGCCTCGAGCGTTTTCTCCGCGTTGTAGGCGGGCATTACGACCGCAATACGTTTTCCGTCAATCATTCTTGTCGGGGCCTCTGAGATTCTCCTTGCAGAAATTCTTTAACACAGGGGTCACAGAGGAACACAGGGTAAAGCTTGGCGCGTCCAAATGATAGCTGATGTCGCGAAAATAATTGTTCGACGAACCTTCGGAACAGGATCGCCTGGCCAGGCTCGCTCGCAAAAACCGAGGTACCCCCCTCCCCCCTCCCCTCACTGGAATCATTGAGTTAGCACGAAATTCCCGGCAAAATCCGCATGGCAAAGGGGTTAGATACCATAATATAGAAAACAAACGGCTTACGGTCTCGCGGTTTCGTCCTCTGCGGACCGTCACTGCCTCGACTATGATCGCGCGACTGCGGGGCTGTGCGCAAGGTCAGATGTCACAGTGGGGTGTGGAAAGCCGGCTGCCGGCGCTACGCCTTGCTCCGTTGCGCCGCGTGTGAAAAACTGGTTATTCAGTGACCATGGCATCAAAGAGAACACTCTTCGAGAAGATCTGGGATGCGCATCTGGTGGCGCAACCGGGCGGGCGTTCGCCGATCGTTTATATCGATCTGCATCTGGTGCATGAAGTTACTTCGCCGCAGGCCTTTGATGGGTTGCGAGCTGCGGGAAGAAAAGTCCGGCAGCCTTCTCGCACCGTCGCCACCGTCGATCACAACATTCCGACCGAGCCGCGGGGAACTCCCATCACCGATCTGATTGCGGCCAAGCAGATTGCGGCGCTGCAGGCGAACTGCAAGGAATTTGGCGTCCTGCTGTTTGATATGGATTCGCTCGAGCAGGGGATTGTGCACGTGATTGGTCCCGAGCTGGGGCTGACGCGGCCGGGGATGACGATTGTTTGTGGCGACAGCCATACCAGCACACACGGGGCTTTTGGAGCGCTGGCCTTTGGCATTGGAACGTCAGAAGTGGAGCACGTTCTAGCGACGCAGTGCCTCGCCCAGCAAAGGCCGAAGACGATGAAGATTGATGTGCGCGGGCGATTGGCGGAGGGTGTGACGGCCAAAGATCTCGCGCTGGGAATTATCGGACAGATCGGCACCGATGGCGCGACCGGGTACGTCATCGAATATGCGGGCGAAGCAGTGCGGGCGCTCTCGATGGAAGGGCGCATGACGCTGTGCAATATGAGCATCGAGGCCGGAGCGCGGGCTGGCATGGTGGCGCCGGATGAAATCACATTTGCGTATGTGAACGGCAGACGATTTGTTCCAAGGGACGGCGAATGGGAGAGGGCAGTCGAATACTGGCGCAGTTTGCCGACGGATGAGGGCGCAGCGTTCGACAAAGTCGTTGAGATTGATGCGGCGCAGCTTTCTCCGTTTGTGACCTGGGGCACGAATCCCGGTATGGTTGCGCCGGTCACGGGACGGGTGCCGGATGTTGGAAGCTTGAAAGAATCCGACCGGCGATCGACCGAGCTGGCTTTGCAATATATGGGGCTGGAGCCGGGGAAGCGTATTGAAGACATTGGCATCGATCGCGTCTTTATCGGGTCGTGCACCAACTCGCGCCTTGAGGATCTGCGGGCGGCGGCACGAGTGGCCAAGGGTCATCATGTGAGCGCGAAGGTGCGGGCGATGGTAGTGCCGGGCTCGCAGACGGTGAAACGGGCGGCGGAGCAGGAAGGCTTGCACCGGGTTTTTCTGGATGCGGGATTCGAGTGGCGCGAGTCGGGATGCTCGATGTGCCTGGGAATGAATCCCGATATTTTGCAGCCCGGGGAGCGCTGTGCCTCCACCAGCAACCGGAATTTTGAAGGGCGCCAGGGACGCGGTGGGCGGACGCATCTGGTGAGTCCGATGATGGCGGCGGCGGCGGCGATTGCCGGGCACTTCACGGATATAAGGGATTGGAAGTTTCAGTGATGGCGGTTCCAACTCAATTGCGTTCATAAGTCTGCGGCTACGTCCTCCACACTTGTAGTGTTACGAGTGCGAAGTGCACGGGTAGAACGCCTTGAACCCGAGCGGAGGCTGTAAAGAGGGCAGGGATCCTTCGACTCCGCGAGAACTTCGCTTCGCGAAGTTCTCGCTCCGCTCAGGATGACAGGTGTAAGGGTTAGGAATATGAAACCGTTTCGTACACATCGTGGGAGCGTGGCACCGCTGGACCGGGTCAACGTTGACACTGACCAGATTATTCCCAAGCAGTTTCTCAAGCGCATCGAGAAGACCGGCTTCGGGCAGTTTTTGTTTTACGACTGGCGCTTCGCCGCCGACGGAAAGAAGAATGCTGGTTTTGTTCTGGACGAGTCGCGCTATAAAGGCGCGAGCATTCTGGTCGCGGGACGGAATTTCGGCTGCGGATCCTCGCGCGAGCACGCAGTGTGGGCGCTGACGGATTTCGGTTTCCGCGCCGTGATTTCCTCTTCGTTCGCCGACATCTTCGCCAATAACAGCGCCAAGAACGGCTTCCTCACCGTGCGTCTGAGCGAAGCTGAAGCCGCCGAACTGATGCGGCGATCTCGCGAGCTCGACGATTACCAGCTCACCATCGACCTTGAGCAATGCGAGGTTCGGGACGAACGGGGCTTTCGCGCGAAATTTCCCATCGATGAATTCGTGCGGCACTGTCTGCTCAATGGGCTGGACGACATTGGTCTGACGCTGCAACACGAAGCAGAGATTGCCGCCTATGAAGCGTTGCATCCGCCGCCGGGGCTGCGATCGCCGGTACAGTTAGCCTGAACAGTTAAGAGTCAGTAAACAAGGGTAAATATAGGCAAAGGCGAGTAAAGATTTGTAAAACATTCGCCCGGTACTTGACCTGTCGGGGCGCGCGGTTGATGCTAGTTTTGTAGGGCTCTACTATTAGATCTGCGTTCCAGTTCCCACCTGAGCCTCTCCGGCGGGAGGACCTTAGTCGTAAGACGATCGGCTGCCTATCGGGCAGAGGTGCCGCAACCGACTGGAAAATGATACGTCTAATAAATGGCGCGATCTGCGCCAAGCTTGTGGAAAGGTGCAAACGACCAAACCTGTGAAAATGATCGATTCGAGGTTTTTTCAAGAAGAGCGGCAGTTTGCCCGGCGCCTTCGTCTCTGGCTGTTACCGGCCGTGGTATTGGTGGTGGTTTGCGCATCCTTCTCTGGCTGCACCGGCGCCGACTCCAGGCAGAAGGCACAAGCCGCGGGCCCGCATGCGGTTTCAGTGGCCGTGGCCAAGGTTCAACAAGAAGATATGCCCGTTTACCTGGTCGGGCTGGGGTCGGTGACTGCGTTTTACACGGCGAACATAAAAAGCCGCGTCGACGGGCAGATCATGCGCGTGAACTTTCAGGAAGGGCAGGTCGTGAAAGAAGGCGATTTGCTGATCGTAATCGATCCTCGCCCCTACCAGGTGCAGCTGGAGCAGATGCAGGCGCAATTGTTCAAGGACCAGGCTACGCTGCGCGATGCGCGACTGAACCTGCAGCGCTATACCACGCTGATTCCCTCTGGCAGCATTGCGCAGCAACAAGTGGACACGCAGCAGTCGCTGGTAGACCAGCTTGACGGCCAGGTGCGCACCGATCAGGCGCAAATCGATAACGCCAAGTTGCAGCTCGTCTACTGCAACATCACGGCGCCATTTACCGGACGCGTCGGGCTGCGGCAGGTAGATCCGGGGAATATTGTGCACGCAACCGACACCAATCCCATGCTGATCCTCACGCAACTGCAGCCGATTGCGGTGATCTTCACTCTGCCCGAGGATGAGTTGCCGACGGTGGCGCAACACATGAAGAACTCGACGCTGCTGGTCGAAGCTTACAGCCGCGACGATCAGACCAAGCTGGCAACGGGCAAACTGCAGACGATTGACAACGAAATCGATCCGACGACGGGAACCGCCAAGCTGAAAGCCGTCTTTGATAACAAAGACAACCAGCTTTGGCCCAACCAGTTTGTAAACGCCAACCTGCTTCTGGAGACGCGTAAGAACAGCACTGTACTGCCCACAGCCGCGATCCTGCGTGGTCCGCAGGGAGCATTCGTCTATCTGGTAAAGCCCGACAAGACCGTCGAAGCGCGCACGGTGACCATAGCGCTGACCCAGGGCACGACCACCGCGGTGCTTGCCGGCCTTACCCCCGGAGACACGGTTGTGACTGACGGCCAGGACAAACTCCAGACCGGCAGTTCCATCGAGCCACGAAGCAGTGGGCCCAGCAACACCGCAGGCGGCGGCAGTGCCGCGGCTTCAGGAACTGCAGCTTCAGGAACTGCGGCATCAGGAATTCCGGCTTCATGAGTCCTTCACGTTTATTCGTTCTCCGGCCAGTGGCGACCACGCTGTTGATGGTGGGCGTTCTGCTGGTCGGTTGGGTTGCATTTATGCAACTACCCGTCTCTGCCTTGCCGGAGGTCGATTATCCAACCATTCAGGTCGTAACGTTTTATCCGGGCGCAGATCCCGAGGTGATGGCTTCGTCGGTGACTTCGCCGCTGGAGCGGCAATTCGGCCAGGTACCCGGCCTGAGCCAGATGACTTCTACGAGTTCGTTTGGCAGTTCGGTGATCACGCTGCAGTTCGGGCTCGACCAGAACATTGACGTGGAAGAGCAACAGGTTCAGGCTGCGGTGAACGCGGCACAAACGTACCTGCCGGCAGATTTGCCGAATCCTCCGATTTACAACAAAGTAAACCCGGCCGATTCGCCGATCCTCACGCTGGCGATGACATCGGATTCGCTGGCGTTGTCCAAGGTGGAGGACCTCGCCGATACCGCTTTGGCGCAGAAAATTTCGCAATTGCCGGGCGTAGGACTGGTTTCCATCAGCGGTGGACAGAAACCCGCTGTGCGAGTACAGGTGAACCCGACGGCGCTCGCATCGTACGGCCTGAGTCTCGAAGATGTTCGCACTGCATTGGCCGAGGCCAATGTGGATCAGGCGAAGGGCGTCATCGACGGAGCGCGGCAGTCCTACACGATTGGCGCGAACGATCAACTTTTCTCCGCTCAGCAGTACAAGCCGATCGTGGTGGCTTACCACAACGGGGCGCCGGTGCGGCTTAGCGATGTGGCCAACGTGATCGATGGAACGGAAAACGATCTGCTGGCAGCCTGGATGAATGAGACTCCGGCGGTGATCGTCAACATCCAGCGCCAGCCCGGGGCCAACATCATCAGCGTCGTCGACCGGATCAAGAAGCTGCTGCCACAATTGCAGGCGTCGTTGCCATCTGCCGTCAAAGTGCAGATTCTGACCGATCGGACCACGACCATCCGCGCCTCGGTGAAGGATGTTGAGTTCGAGTTGGCGCTGACCATTGTGCTGGTGGTCATCGTTATTTTCTTTTTCCTGCGAAACCTGCGGGCAACGTTCATTCCGAGCGTCGCAGTCCCGCTGTCGATTGTGGGAACGTTTGGCGTGATGTATCTGCTGGGCTACAGCCTTAACAATCTGACGCTGATGGCGTTGACCATTTCCACCGGGTTCGTGGTGGATGACGCCATCGTCATGATCGAAAATATCGACCGCTATCTTGAAGCCGGGGAGTCGCCGCTGGAAGCGGCGTTGAAGGGATCGGGGCAGATTGGGTTCACCATCGTTTCGCTCACCGTGTCTCTGATTGCGGTGCTCATTCCGCTGCTGTTCATGGGCGACATCGTCGGCCGGCTGTTCCGCGAGTTCGCAGTCACGCTGGCTGTGACCATCCTGGTTTCGGCAGGAGTTTCCCTGAGTTTGACTCCGATGATGTGCGCCAAGCTGCTCAAGCATCGCAAGGAGGGTGAAAAGGGGCGTTTCTACGAGGTCACGGAAGATTATTACAACCGGGTCATTGCGTTTTACGGACGCACAGTGAAGTGGGTGCTGAAACACCAAACGGCAACCCTGTTCGTGACCTTCGGAACCCTGGTTCTTACGCTGGTTCTCTACGTGGTTGTGCCCAAGGGATTCTTTCCGGTGCAGGATACGGGCGTGATTCTGGGAATTTCGGAAGCTCCGGACAATATCTCGTTTGATGCAATGTCGCAGCGCCAGCAAGCGCTGGCGAAGGTGATTCTCAAGGATAAAGACGTGGAGAGTCTGTCGTCCTTTATCGGAGTGGACGGCACGAATACGACTCCCAACAGCGGGCGCATTCAAATTAATTTGAAACCGCGCGATGAGCGCGATGCAGACGCATCAGCAATCATCCGGCGACTGCAGCCTGCGTTGGCCAAAGTAGACGGAATCACCCTCTACATGCAGCCCGTGCAGGACTTGACGGTGGAGGATCGGGTGAGCCGGACTGAGTTTCAATACTCCATTGAAGATGCCGACGCGCAGGAGTTGGCGCTATGGACGCCCAGGCTTGTGGAGAAACTGCGCGCGGCCCCGGCGTTGCGCGATGTGGCCACAGATCAGCTCAACGGCGGTCTCATGACCGATCTCACCATCGACCGCGATACGGCTTCGCGCCTGGGCATCCTGCCGCAGGCTATCGACAACACGCTGTACGACGCATTCGGGCAGCGGCAGGTTTCCATCATCTTTACTCAGCTGAACCAGTACCACGTGGTGCTGGAGGTCCTGCCAGGCTTTGCCAAGACACCCGACGCCATGAACGATGTGTACGTTCGCCCCAGCAGTACGATACCGACTTCGGGGGCGCCCACCGCGAACGCCGCGTCGGCGACAACCAGCGGTACCCCGGTTCCGCTTTCGACTTTTGTAAAGATGCGGTCGACAAGCACGCCTCTCGCCGTCAACCACCAGGGACAGTTCCCGGTGGTCACGCTGTCGTTCAACCTCGCACCCGGAGCCTCGCTGGGCGATGCTACGAAGGCTATCCAGCAAGTGGAGAAAGAGATTCAGTTGCCGCCGAGCATTCACGCTTCTTTTCAGGGAACCGCCGCGGCATTCCAGAATTCGCTTTCGAGTGAACCATTCCTGATTCTGGCTGCGATCATCACGGTTTACATCGTCCTGGGAGTGCTGTACGAAAGCTACATTCACCCCGTCACGATTCTCTCCACCTTGCCCTCAGCCGGAGTGGGCGCGATCCTGGCTCTCATGATCACAGGAAACGACCTTACTGTCGTGGCACTGATCGGGATCATCCTGCTGATTGGCATCGTAAAAAAGAATGCCATTATGATGATCGACTTCGCGCTGGAGGCCGAGCGCGAAGAACACAAGCCACCGGAAGAAGCCATCTTTCAGGCCTGTTTGCTCCGCTTCCGCCCCATCATGATGACGACCATGGCGGCTTTGCTTGGAGGTTTGCCGCTGGCGCTCGGGTCGGGAACGGGCGCGGAGTTGCGGCGGCCGCTGGGCATCACGATCGTGGGTGGTCTGATTCTCAGCCAGTTGCTCACCCTCTATACCACTCCGGTGGTTTATCTGTGGTTTGACCGGCTGGGTCATCGATTTGAGAAGTACAAGATCGGCAATCCGATTCCGCAGGAAATGCCGGCGGATTAGATTCAGGGATGCGAGCCAAACCCTTCGGTCGCTTACGCTCTCTCAGGGCAGGCTCCGTGGAGTCACGCCGCTCGCTCAGATCCTTCGGCGGGCAAAGAACGTCCGCCTAAGGATGACAGTGATTAAAACATGAGCATCTCGGCTCCATTTATCCGGCGTCCGGTTGGCACCTCGCTGCTGGCGGCGGCGCTGCTGCTCTCGGGAATTCTTGCCTTTAATTATTTACCGGTGTCTTCGCTGCCCAGAGTGGATTTCCCCGTCATCAGCGTGGGGGCGCAACTGCCCGGCGCCGACCCTCAGACGATGGCTTCCGCCGTGGCCACGCCACTGGAGCGGCAGTTTGGACGCATCGCGGCAGTCAACCAGATGACCTCGACGAGCCAAACGGGCTCGACCAGCATCGTTTTGCAGTTTGATCTGAACCGGAACATCGACGCAGCCGCACGCGATGTGCAGGCGGCAATCAACGCCGCACGCAGTCAACTTCCCGCCAACCTGCCCAGCAATCCAACCTATTGGAAGGCGAACCCCGCGGATGCGCCGATTCTGATTTTGGCCCTGACTTCAGATACGGAGACGGTGGCGCAGATGTACGATGCAGCCGACTCCATTCTGTCGCAGAAGCTCTCGCAAGTCGCGGGAGTGGGCACGGTATATGTGGGTGGTTCGGCCCAACCGGCGGTGCGCGCGGAAGTGAATCCAATGCTGCTCAATAAGCTTGGCGTCGGGTTGGACACCGTTCGCAACGCTCTCAATCTGGCCAACGCGAACCAGGCCAAAGGGGAAGTGTCGAACAGTAAAACGTCCTGGACTATCAGCGACAACGACCAACTCTTTACCGCGGATCAGTACCGGCCACTGATCATTGCGTACCGTAATGGCGCCCCGGTGCGATTGGGGGATGTTGCCGACGTCGAAGATTCAGTCTCGGATACCCGTCACATTGGGCTGCTTGGCAATCCAGAGAGCCTCGCACATGGGGCGGTTGGAAAGCCGAGCGTTCTGATTATTATTTTCCGCCAACCCGGAGCCAACGTTATTGAAACCGTGGACCGCGTCTTTCGCTTGATGCCCTATTTGCAGTCCTCGATTTCCCCCGCGATCAAGCTGACCGTAGCCATGGATCGCACGGTCACGGTCCGGGCCTCAGTAAAAGACATTGAAGCCACACTGATTATTTCGATCATTCTTGTGATCCTTGTGGTGTTCGCATTTTTGCGCACGGTGCGGGCGACAATTATTCCCAGCATCGCCGTGCCGCTCTCGCTGGTGGGCACTTTCGGGGGAATGTATCTGCTGGGTTATAGCCTGGATAATCTGTCGCTGATGGCGCTGGCGATATCGACTGGATTCGTGGTCGATGACGCCATCGTCGTCCTGGAAAACATCACGCGTTACGTAGAGCAAGGTATGGACGCGGTGCAGGCCGCGTTCAAAGGGGCATCCGAGATCGGATTCACCGTGATTTCCATGAGCACGTCGCTGGTAGCCGTGTTCATCCCGTTGCTGCTGATGGGTGGAATTGTGGGCCGGCTGTTTCGCGAGTTCGCGGTCACCTTGAGCACCGCGATCGGCGTCTCGTTGCTGGTTTCTCTCACTACCACCCCCACCATGTGCGCCAAGTTCCTGCGCCCAGCGAAAGATGAGCGCCATAATCTCTTTTATCGCGTAAGTGAATGGTTCTTCGACAAGACGCTGGCGGCCTACCGCCATGCCCTGCAGGTAGTGCTGCGGTACCAGTTCGTTACTTTTGTCGTGACCATTCTGGTAGCGTGCCTGACCGTGTATCTCTACATCATCGTGCCCAAAGGTTTCTTCCCGCAGCAGGATACGGGGCGCATCGGTGGATCGGTGCAAGCGGCACAAGATATTTCCTTCCAGGGGATGCGCAACAAGATGGAGCGCTACGTCAGGATTGTGATGACCGACCCCGCGGTGAACACAGTCGTCGGGTTTGCGGGAGGAAACACAGTCTCAAATCAGGGCCGGTTCTTCATCATGATGAAGCCGCTGGCAGAACGGGCCAAATGTCCGGCGCATCATTTCTGGCAGTCCTGCCCCACCGTCACGGCCGATGATGTGATCAACCGTCTTCGCGACAAGCTGGCGGTGGTACCGGGGGCCACGCTGTATCTGCAATCCTATCAAGACCTCACCATCGGCGGACGCTACGGAAATGCGCAATACCAATACACGCTGCAAGGCGAAGACTTAAATGAGCTTAATACGTGGGCCCCGCTGTTGTTGGAAAAAATGCGTCCCCTGCCAGAACTACGCGACGTGAATACAGACCAGCAGGACAGGGGGCTAGAAGCACACCTCGTGATCGACCGCGACACGGCCAGCCGTTTGGGCGTAGCCGCGCAGGATATTGACAATGCGCTGTACGACGCCTTCGGCCAGCGCCAGGTGTCAACCATGTACCGTCCTCTCAACCAGTACCACGTGGTCATGGAAGTGGCGCCGGAGTTCCAACAAACGCCCGAGGCTCTGCAGAATATCTACCTTCGCTCCACCAGCGGCACACCCATACCATTGGCGGCGTTCACTCACTTCGAGCCTTCGAATATACCCTTGGCGGTGAATCACCAGGGCCAGTTTCCGTCGGTCACGATTTCATTTAATCTGGCTCCCGGAATCTCTCTGGGGCAGGCCACGCAAGCGATCCAGAAGGCCCAAAGTTCCATCGGCTTTCCGGAGACGATTCAAGCCAGCTTTCAGGGCACGGCTGCGGCTTTCCAGGACGTGAAATCAAGCGAGCCCATCCTGATTCTCACCGCCCTAATTGCGGTTTACATCGTGCTGGGCATGCTTTACGAGAGCTACATTCACCCCATCACGATTCTCTCGACAATTCCTTCGGCGGGCCTGGGCGCGTTGCTGGCCCTGTTACTGACTCACAACGAACTCAACGTGATTGGAACCATCGGCATCATTTTGCTGATCGGGTTGGTGAAGAAGAATGCGATTATGATGATCGACGTGGCCCTCGACGTGGAGCGCACACAAGGAAAGAAGCCAGTCGAGGCCATATACGACGCCTGCCTGCTGCGCTTCCGTCCCATCATGATGACCACGATGGCTGCCCTGCTAGGAGGTCTGCCTCTGGCGTTGGGCACGGGCACTGGTTCCGAACTACACCGTCCTCTAGGCATCACGATTGTGGGCGGCTTGATTGTCAGCCAGGCGCTTACGTTATTCACCACCCCCGTCGTCTATGTGTATCTTGACCGCTTCCGTCTGGCGTTGCGCGGTGGAGAGCCGAAGCCCCTGATGCGGGAATCTTCGGGTGCTCCCACACCGAGTCCGGTCCACTAAGCCTTCGCTTTCCCGGTCCTGTAAACTTGCAAAATCTCCGAAGGCCGACTTCGGCAGGCACAAGGGGAAGCGTGCAACCCATTTTCAGGAGGATCGCATCGCAGAGGTGGGGCTGCCGAACGCCGGGAGCAATCTGACTTCCTGTAGTCTGAAGAGACCGCCAGCCAACGCGCGACAGAATGGGTGCGGTAGAATACCCCTTTTTCTTGCCGGAAATCGTATGATGGTGGTTTCGTTCGGGCACCTGACTGTCCCAGTGCCCGGTATGATCGTACTGCGCATTTCAAATTCTCGTAGGAGTCACAGATGCTTCAGAAAGCATTGATCCTGGTTTTTGCCGTCGCAGGGATTGCCGGTTGCGTCGGCTGCACCACAACCAGCCATTATGTGTACGCCACTCTTCCAGCTGCCAATGAACTGGCAGTTTACCGCGAGGATCCCTACTCTGGCACGCTCACAGAACTCGCGGGAACACCATACACGGTAGGGGATGGAGCTCAATCTGTGGTGATCCATCCCTCGGGAAAGTTCCTGTATGTGGCGAATCCCGGTCAAAACGAAAACGATATTTCCCTGTTCGACATCCTCAGTAACGGCTATGTGAATGAGATCCCGCCACGTACGAACGTTGCCATCAATGGAAACGGGACGCCAGGGGGCGGCACACAGCCGAAGCTTCTGGTTTTGGACCCTTCAGGCAATTATCTGTACGTAATGAATACAGCATCGGATAACATTTCTGTATTCTCCATCGACAGCAGCACTGGCGCGCTCACCCAGCTTCCCACTTCCCCGTTTTCGCTCAGTGGGTTGACGCCGCTAAATATGGTGCTCACGCCATCGGGCGACCTTCTCTACATCGGTGTCGCAGGCGGACAAATCGGAACCAACGATGGGTCAATCTTAGGCTTCAGCGTGAACTCGGGGGTCCTGCAATTACTCAATTCTCCCCTGACGCCCGCCGATGGGGTCAATCCGAATGGACTCGTAATTGACCCGAGCGGGACTTATCTGTACGTGGCGAATACGCAATCAACTTCGATCTCTATTTTCGGCATTCAATCCACGGGCGCGCTGCAAGAGGTTCAAGGCTCTCCGCTCTCCACCGAACCTTATAGCGATCCCTTTGCGCTGCTGCTGGATCCCAAAGGTCAGTATCTTTACGTGGCGAATCAAGGATCCAGCAACGTTGCCGTATATTCAATCGATTCGACTACTGGATTGCCTACGGCGCTTACCACTTCCACCAGCGCCTTTGCCTTCACCACGGAAGGTAGTCCCAGTTTTCTGGTCGAGGACCCGAACGGAAACTATTTATTTGTGGGGAACCAGGGATCCTCTGCGGGAATTCAGGCGTTTGGCGTCAACAGCGGGAATTTGAATCCTCTCTTAACCTACAGTGTTGGGAATACGCCCAGTTCGATCGCCGTGGTGCCGTAAATGAAAATCAGCGGCTGCTTCAGCTTTGGACCGGCCCGGCAGAGCTTTCCCCACCGCGCACCACTGGACGAACCAGCCGGAATAGGTTAGTTTGCTGAGAGCGGCCACGCATGAATGTCCGCCATGAGCCGGACCTGGAAACAGATCGGTTTACGAGCGACGGAGTTTTCTGTTAACAAGCCGATGACATACAAAAACTCCCAACTCTGCGACAATAACTAATCCGGCGCGAGCCCCCCTGTGTAACCATCACGGGACTGAACATCGAATCGCGGAGAACAGCCCGATTCGGTCGGCTTGGGGGTTGATTCCGTGCCGAGACCCATGTCAGGACACAGAATCCATGAGGATTGCCAGCGCGGCAAGCGCCTTCCCGGAACATTACTACTCTCAGAAAGTTCTTCTCGAACGCCTCCAGGACTATTGGGGACCCGAACTCAAGAATCCGCTATTGCTGGCCCGGTTGCATCGCAACGTGACCGTGGATGGCCGCTACCTTGCGATTCCCGCGGAGCAGTATGTGGACATCAAGACCTGGGGCCAGGCCAATGACATCTGGATCAGGGTCGCGCAGGAGTTGGGGGAGAAGGCTCTCTGCCTTGCACTGCACAACGCCGGACTGGAGCCCTCCGACTTGGGCTGTCTGCTGTTCACGACCGTCACTGGCGTCGCCAGCCCTTCTATCGACGCTCTGCTGATCAACCGCATGAAGCTCCCGACAAACATTCGCCGCACCCCGATCTTCGGGCTGGGATGCGTAGCGGGCGCTGCGGGAATTGCACGCGCCTCGGATTACGTTCGCGCCTATCCGAAGCAGGCCGCGGCTTTGGTATCGGTGGAGCTCTGTTCGCTTACGTTGCAGCGTGAAGATCTGTCGGTTGCGAACCTGATCTCCTCCGGACTGTTCGCCGATGGCGCCGCCGCTGTCATTGTGACCGGTCCGGAATTTGAAGCGCCGGAGCCAGAAATTCCCGGGCCCAGGATCCTCGCGACCCGGTCGGTGTTTTATCCCAGCACAGAGGAGATGATGGGCTGGAACATCTCTGAGAAAGGCTTCCGCATCATACTTTCCACCGAAGTTCCGACCTTGATTCGAGAAAACCTCGGCCGGGATGTGGACGCGTTCCTGGCGGACAACGGGCACAAGCGAAGCGACCTGAAAAGCTTCGTTCTCCACACCGGAGGGCCGAAAGTGCTCGACGCTTCGGCGGACGCACTGGGGTTGCACAACGGCCAGCTCGATGCTTCCTGGGATTGCCTGCGCAAGGTAGGAAATCTTTCTTCGGCGTCTGTGCTGTGCGTGCTGGAGGATGTGATGAAAAACCGGCGTCCTGAGCCCGGCACGCTCGGTCTGCTGGCCGCCATGGGACCTGGGTTTTGTTCCGAGCTTCTGCTTCTGCAGTGGTGAGGTCGTGTAGTTGATGCATTCGACAGAGGTGTTTGTAATCGGCGGTGGCCCAGCCGGGCTGGCAGTGGCGATCGCGGCGCGCCAGCAAGGACTACGCGTCGTGGTCGCCGATGGCGCCAAGCCGCCGATTGACAAGGCCTGTGGTGAAGCACTCATGCCGGATGCGCTCGCCGCCATGGAACGGCTGGGAGTTGCCGTGCCCGCCTCTGACGCCTGTCCTCTTCGCGGGGTACGCTTCCTCAGTTCCGGATTATCTGCAGAAACGGTGTTCCCTTCTAACGCTTCCGGGCTCTCCATTCGGCGGACCACGTTGCATCGCATTATGACTGAACGAGCTGCCGCACTGGGAGCCGATCTGCAGTGGCAGACTGCCGTCACGGGAATTGCCGGCGAATACGTCCACCTGGGCGAGAACTCGATTCGCGCGCGGTGGATTGTAGGCGCCGATGGCGCCAACTCGCGCGTACGCCGCTGGGCGAACCTTGAGGCCCACTCGCGGACCAGTCTCCGCTATGCTTTTCGTCGGCACTATCGCGTCCAGCCGTGGACTGATCGCATGGAAATATATTGGGGAAAGCGCGTTCAGGGCTACGCCACAGCCGCAAGCAACGAACAAGTCTGTGTGGCCGTGGCGTCGCGTGATCCCAGGCTTCGCCTGGAAGAAGCTTTGGGTCAGTTGCCCGAATTGAACGAGCGGCTTCGCGGAGCTGAGACGGTTTCTGCCGAGAGGGGATCCGTAACCGCGAACCGCAAACTGAAGCGTGTCTGTCGACGGAATGTTGCGCTGATCGGCGATGCTTCCGGGACCGTGGACGCAATCACGGGTGAAGGCCTTGGTCTGTCCTTCAGCCAGGCCGTGGTGCTGGCCAGCTGTTTCAGGTCGGGAAATCTCAGTGGTTATCAAGACGCACATCGCCGCCTGGCGCTACGCCCGCTGCTGATGGCGCGATTGATGCTCACGCTCGATGGCCATTCCGGGTTTCAACAACGTACTCTCCGCGCCTTTCGCAGGCATCCTGAAGTCTTTCGAAGACTGGTGGCTCTGCATGTAGGAAGCCTGTCGCCTTTTCACATCGCGCTCGACGGGCTCACCCTGGGATGGGGGCTGCTCACTGCATAGCCCGATGAAAGATGCCGACCAGGGGCTTTATCGACGGGAGGTGTGCAGTAAGCTCCTGGCTGTAGTCGCATTTCTCGCGGTTGCCGGCGTCGCTTCTTCGGCGCAGGGCGTGGCATTTCAGCTGGATCCTCAGCACACGACGATTAACTTCACGCTAGGCGATGCGCTCCACACGGTTCATGGGACCTTCCGCTTGAAGCAAGGCTATCTGCGCCTTGATCGTTCTTTGGGTGATTCTGCTTCGGGCAAGCTCACGGGCGAAATCATAGTGGATGCAAAAAGTGGTGAGAGTGGCAGCGGGATGCGTGACCACAAAATGCATCGGGAAGTGCTGGAGAGCGATCGCTATCCGGAGATTGCATTTCGTCCCGATCGCGTCGACGGGACTGTGGCCCCGCAAGGTAAGTCTTCCGTGCGGGTGCACGGAATCTTTACCATCCATGGGTCGGATCATGAACTAACCGTCCCGGCCGAAGTCGAGGTGTTTCCGGACCACTGGACCGCGACCCTGCATTTTGCGGTACCTTATGCGAACTGGGGCATGAAGAATCCGAGCACGTTTTTTCTGCGAGTCAGTGAATCGGTCGACATTGACCTGACCACGGGCGGAGCCATGGTCCGCTGAAGGTTCAGCCTTGAAAGGACTTGCTAAAAACGCGAATCAATACCCGTCAAGCGGCGAAACTCCTTTCCCTTCGGTGCATTCATAGCATCGTCCAGCTGCGAGGTTCGTGAACTCTTCAGTTCTCCCGCTGGGCCAGAGAATAACGGCCCGCTCCACGCGATCATGCTTCTCCAATCCAAACGTAACCGGAAATTCCGATTGCGACAGATAACTTGAGCCACTCTTCACCATGCGCGACTGATTCAAGCCGCCGGAGACAATGCGGATCGTCGCGCCGATTCCGTCGCAGTTCGATTTGGTGCCGACCAGCCGAAAACGAATGCTGTGGTTCCTGGCCAGTTGGTCGTTCCGGTACAAATACGCTGGACCATTGTTCGTCGTGAGCAGCAGGTCGAGGTCGCCATCGCGATCGAAATCTGCGTAGGCTAGCCCACGTCCCACCTTCGGCTGCTCGAATCCGCTGCCCACCTCCACAGCGATGTCATGAAAACCTCCGGTGCCGTTGTTTAGAAACAGCTGCGGCGGCTGGGCATAGCCAACATTGCCGCGAATGTTTCGTACCGTCTCGTCGATGTGGCCGTTAGCCACGGCGAGATCGAGCCAGCCATCGAGATTCGCGTCGAGAAAAACGCATCCAAAACCCAGGCTGTTCTTGGAAGCTAATCCCACGCCCGCCTGCGCGGCGATATCTTCATATGTTTTACCGCTGAACTCGTACAGGCCGGTCATTTCGTTATCGAAGTTCGTGATGGCCACACCGGGGCGGCCGGAGTTCGTGAAATCGCCGACATCCACTCCCATACCGGCCCGCGCCTTGCCTTCGCTGCTGAAGGCCACCCCTGCCTCGACTGCGGCGTCTTTGAATGTGCCGTTGCGCTGATTTCGATACAGCTTGTTGGGCTGAGTGTCGTTCGCGACCAGCAGATCGGGCCAGCCGCTCTGGTTTTCGTCCAGCATGGCAACGCCCAGGGATTTGGAACTGCTGTCGAAAATGCCGCTGGAGGCGGTAACGTCCTCAAAGGTGCCGTTGCCGCGATTGTGAAACAGCCAGCAGGTTTCGCCGCGATACGCTTCCGGCGTGCAATAAGATTTGTGCTTGCCGTCGAGACTGCAGAACACATCGTGCTCAGGCGACCATTTGACGTAGTTGCAGACGAAAAGATCGAGGCGGCCGTCGCGGTCGTAATCGAACCAGAGGGCGGACGTGCTGAACGCCAGACGCTTTCCCAGACCGCTGGCATTGGTCACATCGGTGAAAGTTCCTTTGCCGGTATTGTGGAATAGCCGGTTCTGGCCCACGCAGGTTACGAGAATGTCAGGGAATCCGTCATTGTCGTAATCGCCAACCGCAACACCCATGCCGTACATTTCAACATCCAGTCCGGCGCGGGAAGTAACATCGGTGAAGGTGCCGTTCCCGTTGTTGTGGTAGAGCCGCAGCGTGGAGCGCCGCTGCTTGTGGCCGGGCCAATCCATTCCATTGATCAGAAGAATGTCTTGCCAGCCGTCGCGATCGTAATCGAGAAAGGCACAGCCGGAGCCCAGGGTCTCCGGCAAGAATTTTCCGCCGTAAGCGCCGCTGTTGTGCTGGAACTGGATGCCGGCGCTGGAGGTTACATCAACCAGACGAAAGCCGGGCGAAAGCGCCGGTCCGGAAACCGCACCCAGCAGCCGCAGCAGCGGCAACTGTGACACCGACGCCAGACCCGCCATGCCCTGCAGAAAAGATCTGCGGTTCACGGAACGTTTCACGGAACATTCACCAGCCCGGAGCGAATTGCATAGACGACAAGCTCAGCCGTCTTGTGAATGCCGAGCGCGTTCATAATGTTGGCGCGATGGACTGCAACGGTGTTGGCGCTGAGATCGAGCCCGATAGCTATTTCCTTGTTCGACTTGCCGTCCACAATCATCTGCAAGACTTCGAGTTCGCGCGGCGTGAGGCCGCCGCTCCGTTCGCCTTTTAGCGCCGAGGGTTGCTCGACCTGGGGATCGAAGATCGTTTCCCCGCCGGCTACGCGCCTCACGGCTGACCCCAGTTCCAGATTTATCGCATTCTTCAGAATATATCCCTTGGCGCCGGCCTCGGTCGCTTGCCGCACCCAGGTGTTCTCCGAATGCATGCTGAGCATAAGCACCGCGGTCTCGGGCAAGTCTTCGAGAATCTGCCGCGTCGCATCAAGTCCGTTCATCTTGGGCAAGGCGCAGTCCATGACCACCACTTGCGGCTTCAACTGGCGCGTCAGTTTGACCGCTTCTTCCCCGTCGCCGGCCTCGCCAACCACGACCATATCCGGTTCATCCTCCAATATCCGCCGAAAGCCCCGCCGGACCAGGCTATGATCATCTACAAGCAACACGCTGATTTTCTTTGTCATATTTCACTTTTCTGGCCTTGATCTTTTTCCCGGGGATCTTTCTCCCTGGGATCTCCGTCTCGCGATCCGACTTTCTCGCGAGGTACCGTCAGGTGCAACAGCGTACCCCCTGCGGCGGGAGTCGCAAAGATTAATCGTCCATCCATCAATTCCGAACGCTCGCGCATGGCAACGAGCCCGATGCCATGCTTCGCAGACCTGTGGTTGAAGCCTACACCGTGATCCTCTACTTCCAACTCCAGCGTCCTGGGCAGAAAACGTAATCGCACCCAGGCCTGTTTTGCGCCGGAGTGCCGCGCGACGTTGTTCAATGCCTCCTGCAGCACACGGTAGACTTGCACCGCCGCGCTTCCATTTACATCGAACGGCACGCCCTGCTTCTCATAGAATATGGCAATCCCGGTCTGTCTTTCCACGGTGGGGATGTACCAGTCGAGCGTAGTCTCCAGCCCGGCCTCGTCGAGCATCACCGGATGCAGCACCTGCGACAGCGTTCGAACCCGGTCGAGCGTCTCCTGCGCGATCTGGTTGACTTCCTGCAAATCGCTGCGCAAGGATGAACCCTCGGGAGCGTGAGTTCCCGCGCGGCCGAGCATTGATCCCATCGCTGTCAGAATCTGCCCAAACTCATCATGCAGCTCGCGCGAAATATAGCGCAGGGTGGATTCCTGCGTAGCGATCAGTTTCTGCGCCAGTTCGCTGCGCCGCTCCGATAGTTCAGCCATGCGCGCGAACAGCCGCCGGTTCCACCGGATCATGGAAAATCCAGTCAACAGGATCGCTGCCAGGGTCGCGGCCAGGAACACATACACCTGCCGCTGCACCCCGTTATAGATCTGGACAATGCGCTGCGCGGCCTGTTCTTCGTTTTCGCTGTTCTGCACCAGCATCCGTGCCACGGTCGTGCTCAGAGCCGCCTGCCGTGCTTGCAATGAAAGCTGGATCTGCACTCTCGCGTCTTTTTCTTTACCCGAACCGGCTAGCACAAAGACGCGGTCGACGGCATCCCAAAACTGGGTCAATGAACGGCTGAGCGAAGCGCTTTGCTCAGGCGTCCGACTGGTCGGGGCCAGCCCAGCCTCGAGGCGCATGGCATCATCGAGGTCGGTGCGAATGCGCTGGAACTGCGCCGACCAGGCTGTAAGCGGGTAAGGTTCGTCGTTGTCGATCATGTCGCGCATGGCGACCGCGAGCAGGTTCAGGTCATTCTGGATGCGGAGCAATTGCAGAGAATCCTTGCGGTTGCGGTCGATCAGATCGGACTGAAGCTTGCGCAGACCGGCCACTTGCCAGGTGATGTATGCGGAATAGGCCACGACTGCCGCAAGGGTGATGATCAGCCCGAGCAACAGACCCAAGGTTGGAGAGCGCTCCGGAGAAGGCGGACGTGCCACGCCCCGAGGATACAACGCCCCGCCCGGACGTGTCACAATGCAGTAATAATGAAGCGAATCGAACTCTGGCGGAGTCCAATTAAAGATTGAGTACAGACCCTAAAGCAGCCCAGAAGCCCCCAAAAGTTCAGAGACTGCGCGCTGTTCTCCCTATCGTTTGGGAGTTGACCCGTCCGCGCGTCGGCCTGCTGAGCGTCGGCTTTTTGCTGATGATTGTGAACCGGGTCGCCAGCCTGGTTCTTCCCTACTCCACCAAGTTCTTGTTCGATAACGTCATCCCCAAGCACTCCCTCCACTTGCTCGACCGGCTCGTCCTTGTGGTGCTGGGGGCAACGCTGATCCAAGGAATCACGTCGTTCGCATTGACGCAGTTGCTGTCGAAGGAAGCGCAGCGCCTGATTACCGAATTGCGCCAGCGGGTGCAGAAGCACATTTCGCGGCTTCCGGTCGCGTTCTATGACGTGAACAAAACGGGGATGCTGGTGTCACGAATCATGAGCGATGTGGAAGGCGTACGCAATTTGCTGGGGACCGGCCTGGTCGACTTTGCAGGTGGACTGTTGACCTCTGCCATCGCGCTTGTGCTGTTGCTTCGCATCAGTGCGGTAATGACGTCTCTCGCGCTGGGATTCTTGCTGTGTTTTGCGGTCGCTCTGACCAAAGCCTTCGGCACGATTCGGCCAATCTTTCGCGAGCGCGGCAAGATCAACGCCGAAGTGACCGGCCGCCTCACGGAATCTCTGGGCGGCGTTCGCGTCATCAAGGGTTACCACGCGGAGGAGCGCGAGGAGGCCGTCTTCGCTGGTGGCGTGAAACGCCTGCTGGAAAACATCATGCGCACGCTCACTGCCACATCTGTGATGAGCCTCTCCGCCAGCGTGCTTTTAGGCGTGGTCGGTGCGGTGGTCACGTTTGTGGGTGCACGCCAGATTATGGCAGGAACTATGTCGATTGGCGGTCTCGTCTCCTTCACCGCGATGTTGGCTTTTCTGATTGCACCCATGGCTCAGGCCGTGGGAATTGGAACACAGCTCACTGAGGCTCTGGCTGGGTTAGAGCGCACTCAGGAGATCCTGCACGAACGTCCCGAGGACGAGGACCCGAAACGCTCCGTTGCGCTGGAGGACATTCGCGGGACCGTGGAGTTCGACGATGTAAGTTTCAGCTACGACGGCGTTCACAAAGTTCTGCATGATATTTCTTTTCGCGCGGAACCCGGAACGGTTACGGCGCTGGTGGGCTCCTCCGGCTCAGGAAAATCGACGACGATCGGTCTGATCTCAGCCTTTTACGTGCCCACCAAGGGCAGAATTCTCGTGGATGGCACGGACTTGAGCACGGTCCGGCTCGATTCCTATCGCACGCGTCTCGGAGTTGTGCTGCAGGAATCATTTCTGTTTGATGGAACGATTCGCGAGAACGTTGTGTTTTCACGTCCCGGCGCGAGTGAAGAAGAGTTTCTGCGCGCCTGCCGAATCGCCCGCGTGGATGAATTCGCCGAATCTTTCGCTGAGAAATATGACACCGTGGTCGGCGAACGCGGCGTGAAGCTCTCGGGCGGCCAGCGGCAACGCATTTCGATTGCCCGCGCCATTCTCGCCGAGCCCCGCATTCTGATTCTCGATGAAGCAACTTCCAGCCTCGACTCGGAATCCGAACAGATGATTCAGCACGGACTCGCTTATCTCATGCAGGGCCGAACGACATTTGTGATCGCACACCGGCTATCAACCATACGCCGCGCTGACCAGATTCTGGTGATGGAGCAGGGACGAATCGTGGAACACGGCACGCACGAACAGCTCTACGAAGCGCAGGGCCGATACTACGATCTCTACACCCGGCAGCATGGCTTGGAGCATAACCTCTTTCTCGCGCCGGGCGAGGGCGACACGCTTGAGGCAGACGGGAACGGCAGCACCGGCCTGGCGCGCAACGGCGACGTCAAGCCCGCCGACGCGTTGGGTGTGCTCAAGGGAGAGGTTCGCTAGCCTCATGAGCAGCCCCGGTCGAAGCTCGCTGAACGGCTCTCCCGCGATTCATGCGGATCGGTTGTGCCGCTATTACCGCATGGGCGAGACTCTCATCCGGGCTGTGGATGGCGTAACGCTTACCGTCGCTGCTGGCGAATTTGTCGCGCTGCTGGGCAGTTCTGGCTCAGGAAAGTCTTCGGTATTGAATCTGATTGCTGGCTTGGATCGTCCAACCTCGGGTAGCGTGATTGTTCAGGAACGCGATCTCGCGCAACTCTCACGCGAAGAACTGGCTAAGTATCGGCTGCACACTGTTGGGATGGTTTTTCAATCATTCAACCTGATCGCCAGCATGACGCTCGCAGAAAATGTCGAGTTGCCGATGCGCTTTGCCGAAGTCGATCGCGAGAAACGTGACGGCCTCGCCCGCGAAGCCCTTGCGAGAGTTGGCCTCGAAGCGCGCATGAACCATCGGCCGAGCGAACTCTCCGGTGGGGAACAACAAAGGGCTGCGCTGGCGCGTGCGCTTATCAACCGCCCTCAGTTGCTGTTGGCCGACGAGCCTACGGGCAATCTCGACAGCCACACTGGAACCGAAATCATGAATATGGTTCGCGAGTTCAACCGGAAGTTGGGCATGACGATCGTGATGGTCACGCACGAGCGCGCTCTGGCCGAGCGCTACGCTCATCGCCTCATCTTCCTGGCAGATGGCAAACTGGTTGGCGAGGAATCGAATTCGGCCGTCGCTGCCGGTGGTCGAGAGAATGGAGAGCGGCGGTGAAGCTTCCTGATCTAACCGAACTCGCCCTGCGCAATTTGCGCGAATCGGTTCTGCGAAATTCGCTGACCACGATCGGCATCTCGGTGGGCGTGGCCTCGCTGGTTGCAATGCTTTCTCTGGGAATCGGTTTGCAACAGCTCGCGTCGCGGCGTTTGATGAAGTCCGGCTTGTTCGATACGGTCGTCGTTACTTCGCGGCGCGATCTGCGCAACTTCGGTCGTGAAGAGGAACGCAATGGACCTGCACCGGCCGAAAGCCGAATTCTCGACGAGCCGACGCGCCGGGAGATTGAGCGTTTGCCTAATGTGCAGGAGGCATATCCTGACATCCGCTTCATCACCGAGCTGCGCTACGAAGACAAGCCGCATTTGACGATGGTGGCGGCGCTGCCTCCGTCTGCTCAATCGAACGACGCGTTTGAAGCCGTGCAAGGACATTTCTTTTCGTCTGACACGGCGCCGGAAGCGATTCTGCAGAAGGCGTTCGCCGAGGAGCTGTTGGGGAAAACACCAAAGGCCGGCGTCGACGAAACCAAGGTGGCGGAACTGGCCGCTCCGCTTCTCGGCAAGGAATTGACCATGCGCTATGCCGAGCGTGAAGCAGCGCCAACCGCACCTTTGAAGTCTGCGGATGACAATGCCAACTCTGCAGCGGATCAGACCCTCGCCGGCGCGGCTTACTCCGTGATCTCGCGCGAGCAGAAGTTGAAAATTGTCGGAGTCGCCGATCTTGACCCGGAAAGCATGCGGGGGCCGACCCGGGCGCGGGTTTTTCTTCCGCTCAAGCTGGCCAAGAGTCTGCATGTGATGCAGCCCACTGACCTGCGGGAAATTTCGCGCGCGGCCAGTGATGAGCCGGTTTATTCCTCAGTGAGCGTGCGCGTGAAAAATCCCAGCCAGATCCAGACGGTGGAAGACGCGGTCAAGAAAATGGGCTTCAACACCTTCTCGATCCTCGACGCCAGCCGCAGCATCCAGCAATTCTTCAAAGTGCTGGACGTGTTTCTCGGAATCTTCGGCAGCCTTGCTCTGGCCGTCGCTTTCATCGGCATTGTGAATACGCTGGTGATGGCAATTCTCGAGCGCCGCCGCGAGATTGGAATCATGAAAGCCATCGGCGCCAGCGACGGGGATGTGAAGCGGCTTTTCTTTGCCGAGGCCGGCGCCATGGGCATTCTGGGCGGGATCGTCGGAGTGGCGCTGGGCTGGGCGATTGGGCAGGTCATCAACCTGGGTACGAACATTTACCTCAAGAGCCAGTCTTTTCCGCCGGAACATTTCTGGTCGGTCCCCTTGTGGCTGGTGGCATTCGCCGTCGTGTTTTCTTTTTTCGTGAGTCTCGCTGCGGGCCTTTACCCGGCGGGACGCGCGGCCCGGCTCGATCCCGTGCAGGCCTTGCGCTACGAGTAAACTGAAGCGATGGATCGCTGTCTCCGAGTCATCATTCTGTTCGCCGCATTGGCGGCTTCGCTTCCAGTTCACGCGCAGAGCCGCATCGACTGCAATGCGCTGAACAGCCGCATCCTGAAACACGAGGTCCACTATTGCGTCTACCTTCCAGCCGGTTATGATGCCGGCGCAACCAGGCGTCCTCCGCAAAGCTATCCCGTGCTTTACTTCCTCCATGGCTTAGGTGACAACGAGCAAACTCTCTTCAACAGCGGAGGCTGGACGCTGCTCGACGATCTCCGGCAGCGGCACAAAATAGGAGAATTCCTCATCGCCGCGCCGGAAGGCGGGCGAACCTTCTACATCAATTCTGCCGATGGCTCGGTGCGCTACAGCGATTTTTTCCTGCAGGAATTCATCCCGTTGATCGAAAGCAAATACCGCGTCAGCAAGGGTCGCGGTAATCGAGCAATTAGTGGCATTTCCATGGGTGGTTATGGAGCGCTGCGTTTTGCTTTCGCGCATCCTGAACTGTTCTCCTCAGTCAGCGCGCAAAGTGCAGCGTTGATGACGGAAACTCTGCAAGAACTCGACACCGCGGCTAAATCCGGCGCTCCGATGGGAAAGCTGCTGGCGACGGTCTTCGGAAGCCCGATCGAGGTCGCACACTGGAAAGAGAATAGTCCGTTCGTTCTCGCGAACCGGAATCAAGCTGCTTTGCGACACATGGCCATCTACTTCAACTGCGGCCAGGATGACAACTATGGCTTTGAAAAAGGTGCAGCCGCGTTGCACGAACAACTCCAAAAGGAAAAAGTGGAGCATGACTATCATCCCTACCCCGGCGACCACAGCCTGGGGTATTTCCTGGCTCACTTCGCGGAGGTTATGGAGTTTCATTCGCGGGCATTCGGTCTTTGATAGGTTTCGGCCTGCGTTTTGCATCCAACCTCGTTCCCGCACAATCCAATTCACCAATAATAACCAGCTTCATCAGGAGAGACCTCGAAATGCCAGCAAGAACCGCCGTCTCCAACGATTGCATTAATCAGATTTTCCGCGAGGCACGGACCCACAATGTATGGCTTCCTCAACCGGTTTCCTCTGATTTGCTGCGTCAAACTTATGAACTTGCCGCTCTCGGTCCGACGAGCGCCAATACTATGCCCGCGCGCTTTGTCTTCCTCACTACGGTCAACGCCAAGGAGCGTCTCCGGCCCGCTCTATCGGCCGGTAACCTCGAGAAAACCATGGCTGCTCCCGTCACCGTCATTGTTGCCTGGGATACGGAGTTTCACGAGAAGCTTCCGAAGCTCTTTCCGCAAAGGGATATGCGTTCGATGTTCCATGGTAACGCCGCACTCATTGAAGCCACGGCATTCCGAAACAGCTCACTTGAAGGTGCGTACTTCATACTGGCTGCCCGCGCTCTGGGCCTCGATTGCGGTCCGATGTCGGGATTCGACGCCGCCAAAGTCAACGCCGAGTTTTTTCCTGATGGAAAGTGGAAAGCGAATTTTCTTTGCAATCTAGGCTACGGAGACGGGACTAACCTTTACCCACGCAACCCGCGGTTGTCCTTCGATGAGGCCTGCTTGGTTTTGTAAGCGTCGGGTTCCGTATGCTGACGGACTGAGTTACGCTGGAGTGACTCAAGCCTGCGGAACTGTAGTAAAACTATAGTAGCCGGAGAGGTGGCCGAGTGGTTGATGGCTCCGGTCTTGAAAACCGAACAACACCTTTACTATCAATAACTTACGCCATACAACCCTGACCTAGATTTCCTTATAATTCCGCACGTTACGGCCATCATGCAATGCAAACTGCAATGGGAAATCGCCAAGGCCAGCCCCATCGAATCGTGCTCGCCCGGTGCCGAAAATTTTCATGGAACTACACTCGACAAGTGCCGCGAGTTGTCTAAGATTGTATTCATGCTGCTCGTGATCTTTGGTGCCGGTGCCTCCTACGATTCTGTTCCTCACCATCTACCGCCAGAGGCGCAGTTCTCAACCAACATTCTCCGTGTTCGACAATTCGGCCCATACGAAGAATTTCGCCCGCCACTTGCCAATCAACTGTTTGATGACCGTCCGTTGTTCGTGCGGATCATGCAAACTTACCCGGCCTGCAAACCACTCGTAAACCTACTCAGAGGGGATGTCCGGGTTGAGCAGCAGTTGGCGAAGTTCGAGGAACAAGCGAAGACCTTTCCGCCACGGAAACAGCAGCTTGCTGCGATACGCTACTACCTTCACGAGATGTTATGGAACTGCCAGGCTAACTGGGCTAATGAACACGGAGGGATCACCAACCACCTGACTTTCTTAGATGCCATCAACAGGTGGAGACATGAGAACCACGAGCAAGTATGCATCGTGACCTTCAATTACGACACCATGCTCGAAGAAACCATGGCGCAGCTTTGGGGTTGGCAATTCACCAAGCTCAGCGCATACACCTCACGACCTGAATACAAATTGATCAAGCTGCACGGTTCTATCGATTGGGGTCAAGAGATACTTTCGGATGTCGGTAGAGGAAAGCCAAAAGAGGTCATCGACTGTGCTGTCTGCGATCTCGTAATTTCCGATAGCTACGGGAAGGTGAACCGTGATATGCAATTTGAGAATGGAACGTTTGGCTATCCGGCTCTGGCTATCCCTGTTGAGAAGAAAAGTGAGTTCGTGTGTCCTGCCGAACACTTGCGCGCTCTGGCTGACTTCTTGCCAAATGTTACGAAGATCATCACCATCGGCTGGCGTGCCACGGAGCAGAACTTCCTGGCGATGTTGAAAAACAAACTAACGGGTCTAAAGGGGGACGTTGACCTTATAGTGGTTTCAGGAACCATCAAGGATATGACTGAAACCAACGCCAATCTGGGCCTTGTGAATGCGCTATCTGGGTGCAAATATCCAACCGTAGACACAGGTTTTAGCGGCCTGATAAGAAGCATCGGCCAATTGGACAGCTTTCTTTCGATAAGCCCTCAGTGATCACTTCAAAAGCGGCCAACAGTTATCACTTCAAAACCGGCCAACCGGATTGGCCGTCCGGGACTGAGAATGTTCTACCCTGCCGCCTCCTGTGGTGGCAAGTCGGTTTTGGTGCGCCAGCTCCGGGGGCCGCATTTGAGCACATGGCCGTGGTGCAGTAAGCGGTCGAGCATGGCGCTCACAGCGGCCGCATCGCCCAGTAGTTTGCCCCAGTCTTCCACGGGACGGTTCGAGGTCAGCATAGTGCTGGCGCGCTCATAGCGGCGCATGATGATTTCCAGCAGTTCTTCGGCGGCGGTGAGCGGCAGCTTGCGCATGCCGAGGTCGTCGAGGATGAGCAGGGGCACGGTGACCAGGAACTCCATGTGCTCTTTGCGGGTGCCGTCGAGCGTGGCTTCGGCGAGATCATCGAGCAAGGCGTGGGTCTCGCGATAGAGCACGCGGTATCCCTGTTGGATGGCGGCTTGGCCGATGGCTTGTGCCAGGTGACTCTTGCCGGTGCCGGGTGGACCGAGAAACAGGACGTCTTCGTGGCGCGAGATGAAGGTGCCGGTGGCCAGATCGAAGACCAGGCTGCGATTCATCTTCTTGTTGAAAGCGAAGTCGAAGTTGTCGAGAGTCTTCTGGGAGTCGCGGAACTGAGCTTGCTTTTTCCGCCGCTCCAGCAGGCGTTCTCCACGCAAGGCGAGTTCGTCGGAGACCAGGCACGACAGCAGGTCGATGGGGGCGAGCGGTTCGGCCTGGGCCTGGCGCAGACGGGTCTCTAGCACGGCGGCCATTCCGCCCAGGCGAAGTTGTTTGAGAGCACGATCGAGTTCGATCAGATTCATTCTTCTATCTCCTTCGTTCTGTAGTTGATGAAGTCGCGGTATTGCACCAGCTCGCGGATCAGGGGATCGACTTGCTGCAAACTCAGTGGGGCTTGCGGACAGCGCTCCAGATAGCGGCGGACGAAGCGGTATTCCTGCACTCCCATGTCGAGCGCAGCGGCGCAGGCTTCATCGACCGCCGCGGTGCCATACTTCTTGGCTAGGGAGAGAACGCCGAGAATGCGGCGCACACCGACCTCGCCTTGCTGGTGGTGGATGGCATCGCAGAGCGCCCCGATGTGCGACCCAGCACGACCCGCTCGCCACAGCAGTTGCGAAGTGCGCAGTGGTGTTCGCTTGGGGTGGTCCTCTTCTTTAATGCGATACCAGCCGCGCTTCTGGCGCACGTGTTCGCGCAGCAGTTGCCCGGTCTTGGGATCGAGTAGGCGAACGTACAACTCATCCCATTGCACGCGCAGCACGCGCCCGATCCAGCCTGGCGGTGCGCCGTAGTAGGCGGCCTCGACTTCGACGCAACCATCCAGATGCACGATGCGCTCGCCGTACTGGTAATAGCGAAAGGGCTCCAGCGGGAGCGGCAACAATGTGGGTTTCTCTTCGGCAAACATGGCGGCCACTTGCCGTTTGGTGGTGCCGTGGATGCGCGTGTCGGCCCAGCGTTGCTCCCAGTGATCGAGATGAGCTTGGACTTCTTCCAGAGTCTCGAAGCGCAAGCCTTTCAGCGGTGTTCTCTGCGCGTGACCGACGCCGGATTCGACTTTGCCTTTGCGGTCGGGATCTTGAATCCGGCAAGGCATGGCGACCGCGCCGTAGTGCGCCAGCACGTCGCGATAAAGAGGATTGAGAGTGGGATCGTAAATGTCGGGGATGAGCACGCCCTCGCGCAGATTGTCGAGCACGACGATGCGAGTAGCGCCGCCCAGCCGGCGAAAGGCTCTTTCGTGCAGCTCGGCCCAGATGCGCGAACTGGAACGAAACGTCAGCAGACGAACCGACTTGCGGCTGCAGCCCAGCGTCATCACGAACAGCCGGGTGCGCCGGTACTTGCCGCTCTCGGGATCGCGCACCATCGGACCGGTGCCGTAATCAACTTGCGCCTCCTGGCCCGGCGCGGTGACGATCACGACGCGAGCTTCGGCTGTTTGCGTTCCGCGCCGCTTGCGCACGAAGCGTTGCACGCTTTGGTAGCTGTTGGCGAAGCCGTACTCGGAAACTAAGTCCTGCCAGATGGCCATGGCATTGCGTCCGCGGCTGATCCCCAGGTCGATGGCTTCCCGGTACGGCTCGCAGGCGCTGGGGCCGGAGACCACGGTAGAGTCGGTGATCACCTCGTTCTCGTTGGCCGGTTTTGAAGTTGGTTTTGATCTTCCCTTATTGGAAGGGTTTTCGGGGTTGGGGTTGGGGCTGGGGCTGGGGTTGCAGGCATCGGGAATCACCGGAATGACCGGTTTCGCCGCGCCAAAGTCGGTGATCACTTCGTTGGCCGGTTTTGGTTCCTGCCGCCCCCAGCCACTGGGCGGACGCACCGCAATCCCGGCCGCTTTCAGATATGCGCTGGCGGTTTCGCGACGAATCCTAGTCGCTTGCTGGATGCGCCGCAGCGACCAGCCCAGCCGTCCCAGAGCTAAGACCTGTTGTTTCTTTTCTTCGTTCAAGACATTGGCCATGCCCACGGAGCCTACAAGCCTCCGCGGGATCAATGTCCCGGACGCTACTCTCGTTGGCCGGTTTTCAGGTGATAATCAGTGGCCGGTTTTGGGTGATCGCTGAGGATAAGCTGACCTTAATGCGCTCGTGCCCTGCTATGATGCTTGACCGAGGGGCATCAACCAATGGGAAACGTGTCGAACATTGTGAAGCAGATGAAGAAGGAAAAAGATAAAGTAGAGAAGCAGTTGTCAGCACTGAATTTAGCCCTGTCCGCTTTTGTCGGAACGTACTATGGAGCCAAACCAACACGCAAGAAACGCACGATGTCGGCGGCAGGACGTAAGAGAATCGCAGCCGCGCAACGTGCGAGGTGGGCAAAGGTCAAGGCGAAGAAAAAGGCCGCCTAGCGGAGCACGAAATGAGCGAGGCCGGCTGCGGCCCCTTTTGCGTGTGCTTGCTTCTTAGGTGTCGTTGTTTTGATCTCGGTACGCAGCCCTAGTTTTTCAGCGTAGATTACCAACATTTCCAAACTGAATTTTGACATCTTGCCGCGCAATAGATCACTGATGCGTGGCTGCGACTCATCTAAGATTGTTTGGAGTTCTCCTTGCGAATAGTGCCCTGCACGTTTAACGATCTTGGTGTGTAAATCGGTCTTGAGTTTCAATGCGACTGCTTCTTCAGGTGAGAATCCCAAATCCTCGAACACATTGCGGGACATTGTGTGTATATCTCCTGTTGGTGGGTCTCTTTTCGAGTCCCTGAATTGTTCAATCCTTTTTCGTCTTTGCCAGGCGTTGCTTCAAATCACTTAGTCGCTTACGTGCAATTTCGATGTCGGCCTGAGATGTTTTGTTTGTTGTCTTGGTGAAGCAGTGTAGAACGTAGACCATACCATCGCGTCTGTAGTACAAAACCCGATACCAAAAGTCTTTGTCCTCATCACGCAACTCAAATACACCCGGCAAAACCTGCCCCATGGGGGCTGAATCTAGGGGAGTCTCACCGTCCAGCAACCGATCCAACTCACCACCGAAGTTCTCCTTGACCGACTTGGAAAAGCCTCTGATGACGGCTTTGGAGTCACCCAAGAAGATGGGGTGGGTTTCGGCCACAGCGTCAATCTAGCAGATCGCGGAGCGATTGTATATAAAAACTTATATGAACGGTGATCGTCGGTACGCCATTGAAAACACACATCTTGCCAAACTTAAGGCCGGGCCGCACCCCATCAGGTGATCCGTGGACCATGCGGCCTCGCGGCCAATCCTCGGGTCTTGATGGGGTGCTCTTGTCCACGGCCAGCAGTTCAGTCCAATTGGTCGCCAATGCCCGCACTTGCGTCATGATAGTGACCGCAATTGATGTGCTCTCAAGGGCTAGGGTTGGACTGGAATCTACCGTGTGACCGCCGATAGAACCGTTGATTGGTGCGCCCACTAAACTGAAACGTCCGTCTTGCCCCGGCACATCCAAGAGCAAGGCATTCTGCGTGTCCTTCTCGCCTATCTGCCAGCCGTATTTACCCTGCCAGTAATCGCCTTTCATGATGTTGCGGTTTGATACCACGGCGCGTTGCACCAGGCTATTGCCATAGGCCGTCAGCAGGACGTGTTCACGCGGATCACGGCCAAGGATGTAATTCGGCAGCCGGTCGGAACACAGAAACGATTTCCCGTGCTGCACACCCATCAGGAGAATCAGGTTGTGGATTTCATCGGTCACCCAGCGGTCAATCAACTCACAGGCTTGGCGATGGTGTTTGGGTACGGCCTTAAAGGGCGATGTCTCAATCAAGTGCTGGAGGAAGGACATTGAGCACCACCTTTCTGCGAGAGGTCACCTTTCGCAACGCACGGCCCGTGAGTGCCCCTTTTCGCAAAGACTTCTTGATTCGTACCTGGTGCCGGGCGACATCGTTATCGGTTTCTTGGAGAAATAAGTTCGCCCGGACACTCAACTGCCAATCGCTTATGCGAAGGGCTTTTTCCATCGTGCCGACACTGATTTCTTTTTCGCCCAACATCCACGCCAGGTGCAGCGCATTCCGCAAGGTGATGATGTTCATGCGGGTTCGGATTTGGTCATCCTCGTAATTTCGCAGCGCCAGATCTTCAAACCAGAACCGCAGGATGACCTTCGCATCGTGCGAGGTCGGAATCTTGAGCGGCAATTTCTCCAACCCCATCACCTTTGCAAACAATCGTTGCTGCAGATCCCCATACACCGGCTCTTGCAGGTATGAGGCAACTTGAAACTTCGGCACCGTGACCCACACGATGCGCGAGTACAACCCCGAGGAAACCTGCATACTCGAAAGCCGCTCGGGTTGAATCGAGGTGAGCAGGCTGAACAAGACGCGATGGGGGACTTCCTTCCGATTCTTGGCCGTGCTCAACACCGGGAAGGTGGAATCCCAAGCCCCAAGCATGAACTCCAGCAGGGCCATGTTCCCGTGAATGCCGCTCTTGTCAATGACTGCGCCAAACTCGGGCGGCTTGTTGAGCAGCACCGGCCACACGGCGGCATGATCAATGACGGCATTCTCCGAGGCACAATTACAGACCTTTGCCCCGATGTGCTGCGAATCCGGTTTACCGTTTGTCAGGAAAGTTTGGTTATGTTCACCAAACTGATCAAACTCTTGTGGCGCTGCCGTCCATACATCGAGAGCGGCATCAATGGCGTGATCTTTCCCCGACTGCGGAGGGGCCACGGCGCACATATACTGCCGGGCGTTGACTCCCTTCTTGCTTTGCGATTCCCTCATCTAACAGAGTCTTAAGTTCCCTGTTGATGAGTGTGGACGTGCCTTCTGGATAACCGGCTCGCAGCGTTGCAATCTTAACGAGGTCAATGATTCGTGATGGTGCGATGTCCATGTCAGTAGCCTCTGCGTCGCAAGTCATTTGATTGCTTCCGTGTGGTAATCATCGCCCTTCGCTTGCTGATATTCAATGGTAGTGTGCTCGGTGTTTGCCATGCACTGCGTCACTCGCATCGGGTCATACGTGCCCGGCTCATCCGAAGCAACTTGAGCCTTGCACTGCTGCAGGTTGTAAAGATGGTGTTGCTTTGCCTCGGCACTCTCGCAGCCCGACAAGCAAGCCGTGAGCATCACAACGAGAATTACATTCGCCAGTTTCATAACTTCACCTCGAATTAGATTCCCACCACGGAACCTAGCCCTTCGTTGCAGCCGCTTCCAAAAGTTTCATCGCCTGTAATGCCTCTTCCGGCAACGCGCCCTCGTAATGCTCTTTTGTGGTGCTCTCATCCTCGTGACCGAGTACATCGCGCCCGGCAGTAGAGTTGCCGGTGAGTTTTCTCAGGATCGTGCCGGTTCCTCGGCGGCCAGCTTGGATGCCTTTCCACTCAATCTTTTGCTTTATCAAGGTCGGGACAATGACACACCTGATTAGGGTGCGAATTTCGATGGATTTGCCATTAGTTTTGTGCGGGAACACCCACCCATCAACAGGTGAGCCGCTCTTTTTTCGCCACAACATCAATGGGATTCGCACCGGGGCAATCAACGGCAGTGTGCGTATGGATTTTTTGGTCTTTGGTGTACCGACGACACCACGCGCAACAGCCCTGCGAATGTGTACCGAGTCTTTGTCAAAATCTTCCCATTTAAGCCCCTGCACTTCGCCTTTCCGCAGGCCAAGAAAGAATGCGAGAGCCATGATTAACTGGCACTCGACATGATTCACAAGAGCCGTGATGATGTTCTCGATTTCTTCCAGCGTGTAATGCTTGGTTTCGCCAGGTTCTTTGGTCTTGCCGAGCACTTTGACATCGTGCCACGGGTTCGATTCAATTGCGCCCACGTTGACCGCGTGCGTAAAGATGCCAGAGGCGAGTGAGCGGATGTGTTGAATGGTGTAAAGGCCGTAGGTTTCAGCCAGTTTGGTAAGAAACAAACTGCCGTGATGGGTGCGATATTCCTTGAGAGTCCTGCTGCCGAAGTGCGGTTTGAGATGCTGCGCCCACACTTGCCTGTACCCCCATTGAGTTGAGGTCTTGCAGTTTTTTTCGACAAAAGGCCAATAGGTTTTTTCCCAAAAGGCTGCGATGGTTAGATCACGTTGAATGACCTCGCCCGGCACCAGGCCGTTGATTTCATCCATGACCCTTTTGTATGCGTCTTTGACTGCTTGCGTGCGAGCGGTTTTATGTTCGGCGTCCCAAGGGCAGATCTTCCTCGATTTTTGCACCCGGCTCGGTAGTGGCTTGCCTTTCGCTTCACACTTGCGGGTGATCTTTTCCTTTTCCTCAATCGGCAGATCGTTGTAAGCTACTGTGTAACGAACATGCCACGCATCGAACGCTTTATACAGGTAACCGTTTTGTTCTCGCATGATGGGAGCAGTATCACATCTTGCAATGGATCATGCAAGGTGCCGAAGGTAACTGATACTGCCATGTACAATGTAAAGTGTTTGTTTCTATAGGCTTGGAGAGGTGGCCGAGTGGTTTATGGCTCCGGTCTTGAAAACCGGCATACCCGAAAGAGTATCAGGGGTTCGAATCCCTTCCTCTCCGCCATTACTTTTGTTATCTTGTACTTGCGAGTCGGTGATACCTACACTGATACCAGTTTCAGTGAAGGAGCGCCGATGGCCAACCGCGAAGTCAATCTCACCAAAAGAGTCCAAACATCGCATGGATGGCGGTATTGCCGCGTTTTGCTGTCTGTCAACGGGCGAGTGAAGCCTGACGTTGTATTCGTGGACGGCGAGGAAGAACGCCACCCGGAAGGTGCGTATTACCTAGAATGGCGCGCAGGTTCGAAGCGAGTCCGCCTGTCAGTCGGCAAAGATCCGGCGGATGCCAGCGCACGACGGTTGCGCAAAGAGGCTGAGCTGAATGCCGTGAACAACGGCGTCTCCATTGCGCCTGACGGACAGAGTGGACATCGCTCCCTGGCGGCAGCCGTCGCTGAGTTTCTGGACGAAACGAAGCTCACGAAAAAGCCTAAGACACTGGCCGCTTACAGGACCGCTTTGAGCTACTTCACCGAGTCCTGCCACAAACTAAACCTTGACGAAATTGAACGCAAAGACCTCCTCAAGTTCTCCGCCTTCCTGAGAGATGAGAAGGAGCAGGCACCGCGCAGCGTTTACAACAAATTCGAGAACGTCATCACGTTCCTGAAGGCGAACGGGATTCGAGGCTTGGCAGGAAAAAACGACTGGCCACGCTACACCGAGGAGGAACCTGAGATTTACGAGCAGGAAGAACTCGACAAGCTCTTCGCGGCTTGTGATGAGGAAGAGCGCCTCTGGTACGAGTTCTTCCTGATGACGGGAATGCGCGAGCAGGAAGTCATGTACACGTACTGGGCGGATATCAACCTCGCCCACGCCACGGTTCGTGTCAGGCACAAGCCTGATCGTGGATGGACGCCAAAGGCATATAAAGAACGCGAGATTCCCATCCCCGCGAAGTTGGCGAAGAGTCTGAAGGCGTGGAAGGCGAAGGCTGACAAGAACTGCGCTTTAGTCTTCCCTACTGCCGGCTGCAAGCCAAAGCTCGACTTTCTCGACTGCCTGAAGGCCGTTGCCGTGCGTGCGAAGCTCGACCAAGACGACTTCTGGCTTCACAAGTTCCGTGCGACGTTCGCAACTCGATGTCTCTGGGCGGGCGTCGATCTCCGCACGGTGCAGCAGTGGCTTGGTCACTCAGACATGGAATCGACAATGCGATACCTGAAGCCGTCACGCAGCCAGCACGTCCGGGATAAGGTAAACGAGATTTTCGCTTAGGCGTATCCGGCGGATCATCCAGATTGATCTGTTTGTGCTTGGTCGACTTCCCTCTTCTCCGCGTCCGAGGGAGGAATTCCGAATCCACAAGCAAAGGTAAATTCAACAACATACGGGCTCACGGATGGCACCGAAGTACATGATAAGCACTCGTAGAACAGCAAACGGATCGCAAATGGATTGCCGGGATTCGTCGAAGGCAATTGAGAGCCCATGGCGGGCGCGACGGAACGGGATCTGCGCCCGATGCGTCTCAAACGAGGCACTTCGTTCCAGTTACTGTTCGGTGTTTGTTGTTGGGGCCGGGGACTGTACAGTCCACTCGGATACTTTGCACCGACGGTAATCGTCTACATTCCCGTCTAATGTGAGCCTTTGTCTGATTGCGCTTTTCTCCCCAGCTGTCGGTGGAACGTTTGCTCAGCCGCGCTTTGGAACTCGCGCACCCACTTGATCATCGGACTTGGCTGGCCGTCGATTGGAAGGTCCAACTCGTGGATTTCGACATGTTCCCAAGAGTTGTCGTAGACAATCCGATACCCCGATGCGTCCACCCCGCCGCCCTGTAAACCTTTTGCCATGAAATAGGCAGACCTCTCTCGGATTGTAGAAATATATTCCGTCAAGGCCGCCAGGAAGTCTCCATGCAAACGCTCAAACTGCTCGCGCGTTAGGGTTTCGACCTCCCAGTGGACTTTCAACAGTTTGACGGCCTCTGCGGGGTCCGGAGGGAGCTTGCAGGAATCGGCAGCATCCTCCAAGAAGTCCCAGATGTTGTTCCCTGGAACGTCTGGCGTGCCAAGCCACAGCTCGAACTTTGTGCCTTTAGTGTGCAAAAACACCTTTCCCTCGGGCCAGAACTGGACTGCAAGTGTGATTCCATTGCCGACGGGAACGGGCGGCGGGGAACCGGGGACCCAGATGTGATCCATGACGGCATAAACATATACTCCCGACTCAAGAGCATGCTCTTGTTCTTCGCAGTTTAAGGCGGCCTTGTGACCGCTTTGTTGCGTTTCTCGTTGCGAATACAGAGGCGTGGCTAGACAGAGCGTAAGAGCAAAGATCAGATTCTTCATTCTGCACCTGCTTCTCACTTTGACCCGCACTTTGCCTTCAGTTTCTTGAACCAATCGCCGGGGCCGTTGCCTTTGACTACCCACGGGTCCCATCCCTTCTTTGGAGGGTTCAAGGGCCCGCTCGCCTTGGCGACTGACAGTCCATTCCAAGATATTACGTAATTGTCCACCTGGTCCTGGATCGCGTATCCCGTATCCCCCGATCCCCCTTCTGACGCCGTGTTTCCGGGTGTTGACGGCAAGCCGGATCCATTGGGGTGCGTGTGAAAAACGGCAGAAGCGCCTGTGGCGCCGTTTTGAGGATCCCAACCAGTCGCGGGTCCGTATCCGATATCGCCGACGGTAGTGACCCCTCCGTTCTGATAGACCGGGAAACCGCCCTCCATTTGGTGGCCGGGGTCGTCCAACCCCTGAGCCTTGTTTAGAATGGTTTTCATCTGCGCAGTCTCATAGGCCAACTTCATAGCATTCATAACGTTTGGGTTACAATACACTGGCGTTTGGGGGGGGGCAAGCGGCGTAGGAAGTGGCGCAGTTGGCTGCTGTTTCCCTTCTTGATTGGTCTGATTACCGACCTGCGTTATCGCGCCCATCGTCGCTATGGCTGCCGTCTCCTGCTGTACGGCCAACAAAGTGGCCGTCAAGTCTGCGGTCTCCGGAGTGGTGGCTCCAAACGTGAGAGCATCGGCCACAAGTGAAGCGGCCAGTTCCAGCCAACTTATCCTTCAATCTCATTGGCTGAGGGTCTCTGGCTGGCCAGATCAGGAGCAGGGAGGCAGTCTTGCTGACTGCGATCTGTCTTCCGAGGTATTGCTTCGTTTTGGACAGGTGTAGCTTGAACTGCGATGGCATCTCATTTGGCAGGCGAAGAGCAACAAGGCTCCTAGCAATAGGGTCGCCGAGGAGTTCGGTCACGGTCGGTTCGGGGATCAGTATCCAATTCATAGTTCTCTCAGGCCGACGTAGGCCTCCAGTTGCGATGCGCTCATGTCGCGCACCCCGACCCGGCCGAATAGCGCTCCAAATCTGGACATTAAGTGTTCAAGGTAGGGGGTCTTTAACCGAAGCAGACGCTCAGGCTTAACCGAGGTAGCTTTAAAGTCCGGCGTACTCTGTTGCGACCGTGAGGCGTTCCACTCGCACTGGGACATGCAGTTCCCGGCGATGCGAAGGAGGTCAACACTACAGGTCGCTACATCTCGTAGAGAGATCACGCACGGCGTGAGGAGCAGGTCTCGACACGGTGGCAGGAAGTGCAGGTCGCTAACGGTGTTCCTTGCTAGCGCGAGCTTGTACTTTCGGAGTGACTTCGGGTTACACCGCTGCGTAAGTTGGGTCGCTTCAACCCGCGGCTGTAATAGGAGGGCCCCGATGGCGTCAATACGCCTCTCAGCCTCCCAAAAGTCATCGGCGAGTTTCTGGTAGCGATGCAAAGGTATTCCGAGTTCGGATGCCCGAGCGGATGGGTTTTCGGTGAGCGTTTGCGTCAGCAGTTCCATCGGCAACTCCAACTCGACGGCCCCTTTGACTCCCAGGAGGTCGGCAGCCCTGAGCAGTAACTCCTTGGCATCGTGAAGCCCCTGCTCCAGGAGTTCGTGATGTCCGCGGGTTTCCATGAATTCGTCGATTGGAAACAATGGCAGATAGTTTGCGGTTAAAGTCTTGTCGTGAACCAGGTCGCACCGCGGTGTTATGACCAAGCCCGCGCAGAGCGGAGACGGCGAATACGGTTGAGGCAGGTTGGACCAGATATCGCCTTGCATTGGCGATCCGGAAGGAAGGCGAAGATAGTAAGCCTCTTCAACCCAGCTCATAGCGAGACCCAAGTGTAAACGCAAACCTTGGATACGCGAAAGGGCAGCCCAGCAGAATAGGCGCTGTTCCCGGAATCACGGCCCGGGCCGGGTTCCGATCATTGCGCTAGTTGCGACAGGGGCAGTGGGCAAAATGTTCACTCGCCCCACCGATAGCAGTAAGAGTCGAGCCCGCGGCAGACCCGCGAAAACTGCGCTCTAACTGCACTCTGCTTGCTGGTTTTATCGCTGCTTTTCGTGGTCTTAGGTGTCATCCACTGACCTGCATCTGGTTTGAAATTACGTTTAAGTATTGATTCGAGTCTACGTGAAGGGGCTGCGCCTGCCGGCGCTCGATCCCACGAGGTTGCGACCCTTGTCCTCCATCTGCCGCAGTGGATAGATCGGGATTTCGTCATTAGGCCGCCGAGCACTGATACCACTGATACCGTTTTCGTGGGAATCACAGCCAATAGGAGAAACTGCAGAAACTCCAGCCTGAGATCGAATTCGCTTGTAACCCGCACAAACACAGGGTATTATCGCGGAACTGTAGGGTTCACAGCGACTTGCAGGTAACGGCGGTGATAGAATCCCTTCCTCTCCGCCAGACCTTTGATTTCTGCTATTTACAGTACGTGACTACCAACTGACTACCAAATTCCGATCATTTGCCTCCGCGCGGGTATTAAGCACTGGAGGCAATATGGCAGTCACAATCTATCGCCAGGTCGGCAAAGGCAAGGCTCGGCGCTATCAAAAGGTCAATCTCGGTCGTGGGCGCCGCCCAGCCGATCTCAGCGGTCCCTACTTCTTGCGGTATTCGCTCGCCGATGGCACGCGCCCATGGGAAGCGGTTGGCGACGACCTCGACTCGGCAATCGACGCTCAGAAGCGCAAACATGCATACTTCGAGGCTCTCGATGCAAACGTACCCGTAATCCAAGACCAAGACGAATCTGGTCGGACGAAAATCACGGATGCTGTTTACCAATGGTTCGCGGAGCTTCAGCTCTTTCAGGGCAAAGACCAGCAAGGCAAGAGCGAGAAGACGCTGCGGGCGTATAACTACCGTCTCGGATTCTTCCTCGACTTCACGGTGCAGAACAACCTGCGCTACCTAGACCAGGTCGACCGCAAGCAGCTTCTGCGCTACGTGAAATCTCTACGAGACCACGAGAGCGATCTGGACGATCGCACGGTTCACAATGTCTTTGAGACGCTGAATACTTTCCTGCGCACACGGGACATCTTCATCGCTGGCAAAATCCTAGCGGAACTCGACTATGCCGAGAAGGCACCTAAGCCTTATACGAAGCAGGAACTCAAGGACATGTTTGCGGCCATGGACGACGAAGAGAAACTGCTCTACGGTCTGTTCTTGAATTCTGGCGTGCGCGACGCCGAGATGCAGAACACCGAGTACGCCGACTTCAATTGGGAAAAGGGCACGCTGCACGTTCAGCCGAAGCCGTGGCGCCATTTTCGTCTGAAGGGCAAGAAGAAAAAGAAGTCCGCCAAGGACAGATTTATTCCGATCCCAGCGAAGCTGGTCTGGAAAATCAAGGACAGAATGAGAGAGCGGAACGTCCAGCCGCATGACCTAGTGTTTCCGAACGGCCAAGGCAAACCTGACGGTCACTTCCTGCGCAAGCTCAAGGCAATTGCAAAGAAGGCGGGCGTCGAAGGCGCGGAGCTTCACCGCTTCCGCAAGACCTACGCCGACACGCTGCACGAGGAAGGCGTCTCGGTGAACACGATTCGAATCCGCCTCGGGCATGAATCACTGGACGTCACACTTGCCTACGGTACTCGGCATGTCGCAGGGTTGCGCGAACTCTCTACTTGGGGTCGGCCCCAATGCAGGATGCTGCCAACAAGGGCTTGGACGATCGTCAGGTCAAGTTTGGCTGCGTTCAACCTGGAGAAACTTCGGGCACATTCGGCGACGCACTGCGAAAGTTGACTTGGAGGCAAGACACCTTCGCGTACGCGGATTCCTACGACTCAGCGGTCGGACGCTATCGTGGCCTCGAAGCCGGTCGCCGTCCGAATGTCCAGTTGAATTCGGAGAGTGTCGTCGTCAAGCCCGAGATTGCTGCGGAACAGATGGAGAAGGAAGCTGCCGCCCACGCATCGACACCCACGGGAATGGGTGCATCAGGCACGACAGCCGCATCGCCCGCTGAGTCTGGAATAGGGGCGACCGGATCTCCTGCCACCGGATCCGGCGTACCCCAAACGGGCGCAAAGGCACCAGGTCTGAGGCGGTTTCATGGCTCAGCGACACTGAATGCGACTCGGCTGTCGCGGGACGTTGATGCGATAGCCACTTCCGTGGTTCAGCATCTTGCCGGCCTGCTCGATGCAAAGGTGAAGATCACTCTTGAGATTGAGGCCGATATGCCATCCGGTGCTCCTGAGAACGTCGTCCGTACTGTCACTGAGAATTGTCGAACACTGAAGTTTGACAACCAGGGATTCGAAGAAGTGTGAACGGCTACGGCTGTCAGTATCATTGTGGAAATGGTTGCTATGATCCTGATATAGGATTAACATAATCCTATTGGAGGATTACGCCATGCAACGTACAGCGGAAGAAACCGCCATTTTACTGGCACTCTTGTTCACACGATCGAAGGCGAAACGGGCGCGCGTTAGCGAGAAAACTGTCCGCCACCTGTCGAAGCGCACGCATCTCCGCACGGTATTTCTCGACAAACTGCGAGAAGCCTTGGACGAGCTCGACCTTCACTTCATCGAACTTGGACGCGGAGGGTTCGGCATAATCCCGATTAGCGCCCTCGACGGCGCCCAAGTAATCATGGCCAGGCAATACCTTGTCGATGACTTAAAGAAACTGAAGCAGGGCAAGAAAGGGTTTGATGATTTTCGGGCCGAGGTTACGGCTAATGAAGAAGATGAGGAAAATGAAGAATAAGGCGTAACTGTCGTCAACCAGGGAGCCGTACGCTTTTCTGCCGCATCTTCACCGCGTCATCCACCAGCAACCTGTCGATAACGCTTGTGACAATGATTGGGTTCCCAACGCCATGAACGAAACAGATCTCGCGATGATTCACAGGAATGTTCTTGCTCACCGTCAATAAGAATGCGAGTCCCGGCATCGGGAACTTGTATACGTGGAAATTGCCTTTTCTCTCACCGACAGGTGCGTAGGTTAGGCGGTCAATCTCCTTTCCCTCTCGCACCATAACCCACAAAGACGAATCCTTCGGAAAGGCTTGGAGGCCCATAAGGTATCGTCGGAACTGCTCCTGAAAGGGCCCCAGTTCGACTGGAATCGAGCCGTCATCATTCCAAGGGTGAATTGACCCGCGCCAGAATATGCTCGCCGCAAAGTAAGCCAGCGCCAAAATGTTTATTTCAGGGATTCTGGAAGCGTAATAGATCCTCGTTGGGTTTTCTGGCGACGACAGGTCTGGCGTCTTCGAAGCCAGGAGGGACGCTAGAGGGAAAGTGCCATTCTTTCGCAGGCAGTGCTTCAAGACCCAATTCTCACCGTGTTTGGAAAGGCGCTGTTCGCACTCTCTGCACAACAGAGGAGCCGTCATTTGCCAAGAAACCTGAACGGCGGTTCTGCCATTGAGCAACCAAGGGTGAGGATTTTTTTCTCGATCGTCACGGAGTATCCGGTATACGCCCGCTGGAAGATAGTGGCTATTTTCCAGGCGATCCACATATTGCAAGCAGAGTTTGCATTGTTCCATGGCGAATACCGGTGTCCCAATGGGACCAATCATGATGCTTGACGCCGCTTTTCCGACGCATCGCTCGCTTTGATTTCCGCAGTGGTCAGACCGGGCAACACGAAAATCACTCGGAATATCGCTGAAACGATTTCGATGTGATGGGCTGCAGTCTTGTGACCGTCCGTTCAACAGGGTTGATATGAACGACCGGCACACCGGACGCAACGGCGAAAGCGACGATGTCGGCCGTTCCGCCTTTTCCTTTCGCGGGCTTCGCGTCCCAGACCGCAATCATGACGTCCGACAGCTCCACAACGCGCCTGCCTGCCGCCAGATATGCATCCTCATCTGTGCCGGGCGTCCGGAGGATTTCTACGGATGCCTGGCTCGCTAACCGGCGATATTCCGGCAAATCTTCCGCCGCAAACGTCCTCTCGATGCCGGCGAACGGCAACACAGCATGCACCGCTGCGCTGCGCGAGATCCCAAGCCGCGCAACGAGCTGGTCGGCCCCAATCGCGAGCGAGGTAACGACCACTAGCGGCTTGGGTGCGGCGTCCAGTTCGCGACCGACTGCTTCTTCCACCCACACCCAGGCCGCGGGATCTTCCAGCCGCTGATGACCAGTAACTCCGATATGCGTCACGCACGCTCCTAGATTTTGTCGTTGACGAGCAGCCACCAATATTCGCGGCCGCGCGGCGTGAGTTCGACCGTTTCGTTTCGACGGGCCACCCAATAAAGCTGCAGCTTGGGGTCCGAGGGTTTGAGCAGCCCGGCGTCCCGATACACCTTGAACAATTGTGCGATCTCCACCTTCTCCTTGTTCACCGGCTCCTTCACGTTGCCGTGCTCGTCCTCGGGCTCGTACTCCGGGTCGAGCCGGTATTTGTGATCCGCCGTCGGGAAGTAGGTCGCAAGTTGTCGCAGCTGCAGCCGGCTGATCAACGGCTCGCACTCCCGCACCATCAGGACCTCGGTGGCGTTCGTCTTGTAAACGGGCCGTTGGTCCCAGGCCGTGAACCGCCGGCTCACATACGCGTAGAGCGCGGGGGCCGTCACAAATCCCATGTGATCCGCGGCGCCGCCTTCAAGGGCATCCAGAAGCGCACCGGTGAACAGTCCCTGTCCGCCCGCTTCGATCGCCCCCTCGGTCGCGCGCGAAGCGGCGATGACCGTCATGTTTTCGCGTAGCGCCGCCAAGGGGCTCTTGCCGCCGTCCTTGTTCATCGTGACCGGATTGGCGATGTCACCGCTGTGGCAGCAATCGAGAATGAGCAGGACCTGTTGCGCGGCCGACTGGACTGTGAGGTCCACCACCTCCTGCATCGGAATGCCCCAGTCATCCTTCGTTGCGTCGGATGTACACAGTAACCCGCCCGTCTTGCTGAGAAAGCCGTGTCCCGAGAAGTACAGCAGAACGTCGCCGTTGAAGTTGAACAACTCGGTCAAGGCCGCGCGCAGTTTTGGCCGCGTGATCGCGCAGCCGTCATCCGTCTTGTCCAGCCAGACGAGGCAATCAAAGTTCTTCTCGCCGTCCTTGTGACGGGACAGCACCTCGGCCGTCGCCTTCGCGTCGGCCACGGCGGCAGCGAGGTCGTTGCCGCCGCCGTAGCTATTGATCCCGACGATGAGTGCCCTTCGCGCCACGATCACACCCCCGTTAAAGCTTTTCGATGAACGCCTTCAGGTTCGCCCAACTCCAGACGTTAATGCGTTTATCTTTCAGAGCAGCGGGAAGCGTTGGGCGATCCTCGTTGACATACATAAGCATAACCGGCTTTTTCTCGTCGTAAGCGCACTCGATTTCCCAAAGCTGGCCGGCGGCTTTGGGCGTATTCTTCGAGATCAGGCCGATGACCCCGTCGCAACCCTTAATCCGGCTGCGGCAGTTGGTTTTCCATTTTTCGTCCCACGGCTCCTTGGCCGACATATCCGTGAACTCGAAAGGAGATTTATCTAGCTTCGCCTGTCCGGACAGAAAGTCACGATAGGTTTTGTCCTCTACGGCGAATGCAACAAAAATACGCTTGCTCATGTCTGCTCCTTTTTTTTCGTACTAACGCGGCGGGCTCCGTAGGATCTCACAGTGCAGCCGACCACGAAAAACGCCTTCACCTACTATGTGGCTGGGCGCGAGCATTGGTTGCGATATACCCGCGTCCAGCCTGGCCGCCGCTAACGCCGCAGTCCGTGGCGCAGGGTTGCGGAAATTGCGCTATTCCGCACTTTCTCCCGAACCCGAAACGCCTTTGATTTCACGCCGGAGACCGTCATGTTGCGATCGCGGGCCATGTCGGCGTAGGCCTCGCCATCGGCGGCGTCCAACAGAAACATGAAATCGTCATCCGGCAACACTGTCCGGATCAGATCCGTGAGTTGCCCGTAAGCGATCTGATCGACAACGTCGCGAGCTGGTGCCATCAGCAGCACGCTGCCAATGTCGCTGCCGCAACGCCGGTGAGTGCCCCGGCAGCGGAGCCTGTCAAGTGCCCGGCGGTTATTGAGCTTCGAGAGCCGGTTGCGGCGCAGGCTGTAGTATCGTTTTCGAACCAGGTCTTCCACCGGAATCGGAATTGTCCACGACTGGACCAACCGGCTCCGCTTCTCGCCGAGCTCCGCGATGCTGGCGTGGGTCGCCTCTTCCATCCGGTACGTCGGATCGAAGGGGCGGACGCGCCTGTTGTTGATAAAGAGATTTCGGCCGTCCTTCAGAAAGCGCCGATAGATCCGAGCCATTTCCTTGGTCGCATGATCGACCAGGGTTTTGGCCGTCCGGTGGGTCAACCGGTCGCAATCGGGGATGTAGACGATCGTTCCCGAGCTCCCCAGCCGTTCCATCAGCACCTCGTCGCTTTCCGCGAGGATCTCCTGCTCCGCGGCGTTTTTTGGAAAACCCATTGGCTGGACCAGAATCTCCCTGACCTCCGGCGGCAGCGTGTCAACGAGCACGGGTTCCGGCAGCTGAACGACGTTCGTGTTTTTGTTCGAAAGGTCCACCGTGTCTAGGATCATGCGGTAGATGGCGCCGGGTTCCTGCCAGGAGTAGATTTCGAGCACAGGCCCCATGCTGAGCGCCGCCGCCTTCATTCCCATCCCATACTTACCCACGGTTTCGCGATTGTCGTAACAAAGAGAACCGCCGAAGGCCGTAACGGCGCGGAGCACATTCGGCGACATTCCCACACCATTGTCCAGAACCAGAACGTCGATCTTGCGGACGTCCTTCCTCTTTCCCTTCTCGTGAAAGTAAAGGCGCACGTCCTGGCCGCGCCACTGAAATGAGTTGTCGACGTGCTCGCAGATCGCGGAAGTCGTGTTGTTGTAGCCGAGGTCCCGCAGGGCGTTGATCATCGTCTGCCCGACGAAAAGAGGGACGTTCGCGCCTTCCTTGATGATGCGGGAGAATACCGCTCGCGCTCCTTTTGGCGCGTCAGGCCCCCATTGCGTTTCAGGGGAAACCGGAGTCATTCCGAGTTCCGTGTCCATTTGCTGTTCCATATTGCTTCTCCTTTGTTTGTTGTCCAGCTTTGTGCTGAACCGAATGGAGGGCGCTACCTGGAGGCTAAAAAAGAGGCGGACGGCAGATTTGTGACCAAAACTTCTGGCTATCCCTCTCTGTCGCCGTGCTCTTTGCCGGCCTGAAAGAACGCCTTCAACTACTATGTGGCTGGGAGCGAGAAACGGTTGCGGTTTTTTTACAGGGGAATCGCCACGATAAGGAATCTAACCCTATGGAGGGCCAGCAGAAGCCATAAGCCGCTGCGACATTTCGCATCGCGATGCTCACGCGCGGGTAGTTCAGTTCCAGCTATTCCAACACGTGCGATACAGGATCGTCTCTTGTGTCAACTTTCGGACCGGCAACGCCGCCCCGGAGAATTTTCACACGCTGGAAGACGTGCTCGGGACTCTGTGGGAGGATAGCTGACAACCACCCTGTGTTCAGAGGGGTCTCCTTGGGTTGAACGGGCGAAGGTGAACCGAGTCTGACTACCATTGCTACCAAAACGTGCCATATTTGTTTTTCCAACGATATTGGTAAAATGGAAGTGCGCACGGTCGCAAGTGACTGGTAGCGTTGGTGGTAACGGCAGAAATTTGCCAGTGTTGTTGGCAAAATTAAGGCGGTGGATGTTAATCCCTCCCTCTCCGCCATCCTTCATTGAATCGCGTTGCTCTCAGTACGGAGTCACGACCGCATCTTCCGGATAGCCCGGCATGCCGAACTCGGGAACGTCGAGGCCTTCCTCTTCCACTTCCGGGGCCACTCGCATGCTTTTCGCTTTGTTGACGACCCAGAAAACAGCGTAGGTTGCACCGAACGCCCAGGCGGCATAGAGAGTTGCTCCCATGAGCTGGCAGAGGAACTGACGCGTATCGCCGTGTAGCAGGCCGGTCACGCCTTGGCCCGCGCGCCCCAGATAGGACGCAGCTCCCACGCCGTTCCATCCCGCGCCGTAGGCACCGTCGGCAAAAATGCCCACGCTGACCGCGCCGAGCCATCCGCAGTAGCCGTGTACTGAAATCGCGCCACAGGGATCGTCGATCTTCAGAACCCGGTCGTTAAAGAGAACGCCGGCACAAACCAGGCATCCCGCCAGCACGCCGATTACCACTGACGAAGTTGGAGACACAAACGCGCATGGCGCCGTAATCGCGACCAAGCCTGCCAGCATTCCGTTGCAGGCCATGGTAATGTCGGGCTTGCCGAACCAGAGATACCACAAGAGCATTGCAGCCGCAGAGCCTGCGACGGCAGCCAGATTCGTGTTTACTGCGACTACGGAGATGCGAAGGTCGGTTGCTCCCAGGGTCGAGCCAGGGTTGAAGCCCATCCATCCAAAGAGGAGAAGGAACGTGCCGGTTACTACGTAGACGATGTTGTGCGCGGGGAAGACACGGATCTTTCCGCCCGGGCCGTATTTTCCGAGGCGTGGACCTAGAATGATCGCGAGCGCCATGGCGCAGAAGCCACCGACGGCATGCACCACGGTCGAGCCGGCAAAGTCGACATAGCCGTGGCCCAGATTCAAGGTGGAGCCGACCTGCGACAACCATCCTCCACCCCAGGTCCAGCAGCCGGCAATCGGGTACAGGATCGCGCCGATGAAAAGTTCACAAAGCAGGAATGCCCAGAAGGTGATCCGTTCGCAGACGGCGCCTACGATTATGTAGCCGGCAGTTTCCATGAACACGACTTCGAAAAGCGTCAGGCAGTTGCTGCCAGCGTCATAGGCCGGACCGGTAAGAAAAAATCCCTTGCCACCGACGAATCCCCACTGGCCGCTCCCTACCAGAAAATGATTGAGCGTGGGGATGCCGCCAAGATTTGTGGGTGCGGCATTGATGGCAACGGCTCCAAACTGAAACGCATATCCGACCGCGTAATAAGCGAGGAAGGCGAACACATAGGCAGCGAAGTTCAGCATCATCAAGTGGGCAGCATTCTTTTTTCGAACCAGCCCGCACGTGAGCAGAGCAAACCCTGCCTGCATAAAAAGGACGAGGTAACCGGTATTCAAGGTCCAGGCAAAGTTCGTTGCCACGCGGACGTGACCCACGCTGTCAGCGAGCTTCAAAGCGAGAGGCTCTTTCGCCGACTGAGCCTGATAGTCGTCGAATGCTTTCTTGTTCGCGGCGTAGTCGGGAGCAGACTTGTCGGTGGGCTCTGCAACCACGAAGGGATTCCCGGCGGCATCGACTGCTGAAGCCTTATCCCCGGTGGCTATGCCGGATGGGTCTGGTTTGGCGCTGTCGTCCGCGAAGCAGGGCATGGCCAGCCCGGCTAGTAATCCAGCGACCAAAAGAAAGACAGCAGCGACCGCTGTCACCCTTAATCTTGCCCATAGTAACGACAGGCGCAGAGAGCGCCTGGCGGCTCGCTTTCTCATGTCTGGTTGCTCCTGTTTCTGAAGGGTGGGTGATTCTCTGGCGAATCGTACCTGCGCTGGAACGGCGTCTGCAACTGCCGAGGCCGTCGGACTTTCATATAGCTGGCATATGTGTAGAAGCAAGGCCTGACCCGGGAAAGTGAGCCGACGCGACGAGCGCCAGTTGGCGTTCAGTCGACAGTCTCCTCCCTAACCCGCAGACGATAAAGGCACGCCTCTAGCGAGTCCAATTCATATTTCTTATAGCGCCGATCAGATGCTCCAATAACGCGCCCAGTACTTTCAACCTTGAAGACAATGGGAGCCGGATTCTGGATAAGTGGACCAACTCTGGATGGGGGCTGAGCGTCACAGGTTGAAACGTGACCTTCGCTCGCCCGCAGCGACCACGCGAGAGAAAAACGCTCTAACATGCAATGGTTTGCACACGAGGAAGTCACTTCAGTAACCCTCCGTCATGCACAAAGTAATCATTTTAAAGGCCTTACTGGCACGTAGGGGCCATACCGGCCCGGCCCGGCATTTGCGATAGTACAAGTACGGTTGGCCAATACTGGGCCCCCACTAAAGTCATGCGGATAAACTGGCTTGGCGCGGTTCTCAAATACAAGATAGTAATTCTGCTGGTCGCGGTTGGTCTGTGCCGGCCTGCCCTGTCACAAGAAGTCTCGGTCGCGCTGCTTCGCCCGGACGCGATACAACCCGCGCCGATGGCAGCAACCCCGATAGTGACGACGTTCCAGCCGACGACGTTGCCCGAAGCTCCCAGCCATCGATTTTGGGACCGTGAGAATTGCTTTCTCTTCGCGGCAAATGCCGCCTTCAGCGCTGCCGATTTCGTCGTCACCAAGGACAATCTGCATGGCGGCGGACAGGAACTAAACCCTGTGACCCGCGTGTTCACGGGCAGCACGCCGCGGCTCGCAATGAATTTCGTCGGTGAAACCGCTGGTGTGGTCGGGCTCAGCTACATCTTCCACAAGACGGGACATCACAAACTGGAGCGTGCGATCTCGATGCTGAACATGAGCGCCTCAGGGGCTGCTGTGACCTACGACCTCGCGCATCGATAGGCTATAGCTCCGTTGAAACAGCTCTTGTCGTCCTGACACCGTGGTTCGCCTTTTCGCCCCTCCGCAGAATCCAAAGAAGCAGGAATGTCGCTGCCAAGGCGATCAGAAAGAAGATGACTCCGCCCTCGCGATGCAGTCTGCCCGTCAAGAAGCTGGGATCGACACGGGTTGTGAGCATTGCGATGGTGAATATGCGAAGCCCGTTCTTGGCGACCGAGAGCGGGATTGCCAGCAAAATAATCAAGGCCTTTCGCCAGGGCGAGCGCAGAAGCAGTTGCGCCAGAACCATGGTGGTGACAATCAACATGGAGCTGGAACGGATGCTGCTGCACTCGCGGGCAACCTCAACCGTCAATCCCGGGGTGTGCACGAACACGCCATGCTGCTCCACTGGAACACCTGCTGCGGCGAAAAGCAGGTGAGCGGCCGCGGCGGAGCCTTGCTGCAGCAGGTTCACGACTGGATTCAACACGAACTCGGGGAAAGGAACCATCCAGAACAAGAAACAGAGAGGAAAGAGGGCGCGCCGGGAGGCACGCAAGCCGAAGCAAAGAATAAAAGCCGCAATCCACCATACGACAAGTGCCAGCATGCTCGCGGAAAGACGCTCGTCGGGGGAGAGCGCCACTGCTTTCCATTTCATGAAGAAAGCCAAAGAGGCCGCTGCTATCAGCAAGACTGTGCCAAGAACCACGCTAAGTCCTATATGAGGCTCGGGCGGTTTCCAATCCATGAAGATCAGAGCAACGCTAATGGGGAGGATCAGCAGAATATGCGTGTATTGTTCGTCGTGGAGAGCGAGAGCTAACGAGGCCGTTAGCGGGGACCACCAGATCGCGAGGGAGATTGCTCCGAAAACGTAAAAAACCGGCAGGGACAACGATTCGAAAGTGGATTCGCGGTCCGGGGCACTCGGCACGATGCAATTCTAACCTGCTGATGGTGCAGTGGCGAGATTCATAAAAAACATGGCTTTCCGGCAGTCTACGGGACCACCACCTCCACGCTGCTCGAGTACCCACTTTCCTTCCCATTGGAGTTCACTGCGGTCGTGGCGTAGTAATAGGTCGTTCCATGGATCACGGTTGCATCGGTATAGTTCGTGTCGGAATCCAGTTTCGAATTAATTCTGGTGTAGGAACCGGTCGACGAGGTTTTCCGGTAAATGTTGTACCCCGTGATCTCGGGCGACGTGCTCGCGATCCAGGAGAGACTCACAAAAGCAGCGGTACCCGTACCGACCAAAGCCGAGCGCGTCGGGGAATCTGCAGCGTCGCTGGCAAACGAAAGCGTAGCGGATGGGTTCCCGCTGGCCTGCGGCGTGAAAGCGACGCTGACGGATACGTCCTTGCCGGCGGGGACCGTCAACGGTAAAGGTGTGTCGAGAACCGCAAACTGCGAACTGCTGCTCGATACCGAGGAAATGATTACGCTTCCGCCGCTGGCGCTCAGGTCCACCGTCCGCTTCGCTGTGGTTCCTACGGCCACATCGCCAAAGTTGAGCGTGACGGGGGTAATTGCAAGTTCCGGCTTGCTCGCGCCAATACCGGTGCCCGTGAACGTTATGTCCAGGTTCGGACCGAAGACGAGGGAACTGCCGCCGACCGGGCCCACTGCTTGCGGTTCGAAGGTGACGTCTAATTTCAGCTCCGTTCCCGCAGGTAGGTTGAAGGGGAATGTAGCTCCACTCACCGAAAATCCCGTGCCTACGGTTTGCAAGCCGGTAACCGTCACCTTCTTCGTGCCGGTGTTGGCTAACACGGTCGTCAACTTTGAACTCGCTCCTAACTCGACATCACCGAACGAGAGGTTCCGGGGACTCACGGTCACCGCCTGGCTGGTCGCGCCACCCCCTGCCATTGCCAGGTAAAGGACCCGGTTGGACGCATTGCTGTACAAAATGACCGACCCGCCGACCTCACCTTTCGCAGTCGGGGTGAAAGTCACGTTGACCGCGAGACTCTCCCCCGCGGCCAGAACCTGCGGCAGATTCAAGGTCGAGACTTTGAATTTGCTGTCGGTCGTCTTCACTTCTGAAACTGTTACGTTCGACTGCCCGTGGTTGGTTGCAACCACGACAAGAGTTTCGCTCTGACCGACGAGGACGCCGGCGAAACGCAGGAAGGTTGGCGAAAAACTCATTTCTGGCTCAGTAGCCCTCACCTGCGCCGGCGTCATCACCAGCATCGCCAGGGTCACTGACGCAACGGCTGTCGCAGACAAGAATCGAGCTTTCGACCGCCCGGGTCGCATAGGCTGGACAGTTTGCCAAGTTTTGGGCAGATACGCCTAGATGCCAGAAGGACATCCTGGGCAGGCTAGTCGCTGAAGTGTCACCGGCAATGGCTTGTAGCGCCGACCATCACGCAGTCCGCAGAACCCGCTATGCGGCTGCCTGCCTCTTCACCACGCTGGGCAGCTCTTTTTCAGTGGGAACGAGGGCGCGAACCTCCGACGCCACGCAGATGATGAAGGAGGCCACGGCGACTTCGAAGAGATTCCGCTTGGTCAGGTTCATCGCCACGAACAGGGATTTGGCAACGTTCAGCTGTACCAGCCCGCCGCATAACAACGAAATCCAGCCGATGTAATACGTAATCTTCCCGACCAAATGCAGCCGCGCAGATCGATCCATGGTTTATACCCTCCTGGTTTGCCGACTCGCCGTCAAAAATGCACCGAAACAGGTGCATTTTGGAGGCACCGGAATTGTACACCCGCTGTCAAGTCTGCAGGTCGGATACTGGGCCGAAGCCGTGGTGCCGCCGGTCTGCGCCGTCCAAAGGCCGCCTGCCCGGTTTGGACCTCTGCCCGGGCTGCTGGGGGCTATTTCGAGCTGCCAGGTACGCGGCACGGAGGCGCCAAGGCTGCCGAGGCGGAGGGATTGCCCTGCTTCGGAATTTTGGCAGGTGCTTCGTTGGAGACGATGCTCGTGACCCCTTTGGCACTGATCGCCCGCACCACGTAAAAGTACTTCGTATCGTTGACCACTGAGTCATCCACGCAGCTGGTACCTGGAAACGGCGTGGCATTGAGCAGGACGGATGACGGGTCCTTTTGTTTCATGCCGCGATAGATGCAATAACCCGCGGCTGCGACGTGCTTGGAGTCGGCAGGAGCGCTGGCTCTCCACGAGAGAATCACCCTATGCCCTCCCGGGTGGGGTATCGGCACCTCAAAGGATCCGAAGGTGGGGCAGGACAGAGGTGCAACCGGAGGGGGAGTGGGACTGGCGGGCCTCCCGGCATTCCGGAGTGCGTCCTGCCGGAGCGCTTCTTCCAACCGCTGGGTTGGCGTTGGTCTGGGAGCACTCATGCAGCTTGTGCATCCGACCTGTAGCGTGCCCGCGATGCCAAGGACCACTGCAAGGACTTGATGATTTGACCTGACGCCGAGCCTATCGAGCATAGGATTGCATCCCTAGTTATACAACTCGCGCGAGGCAGCGATCAGTGCCATTGTGATGACGGACTCGATGCCGCCGCACCACGCGGAATGCCCGACACTCCGGGAAGCGACGAGTAAGCGAGGTTCTCGCCGTCACCAGAGTACCCACTAGCGAACTTTGATTTCAGGGTTGAGTGTGAAATCCTGAATTGCTTAAGCTGCGCCTTCTGAGAAATCGAACGGGCCATGATTCAAAGTGAACAGGACTCCCTCGCGTCACCACTATTCAGCGTTGTCATTCCGGTTTACGACGATTGGATACCGCTCGATCAATGTCTGCAATCCCTGGCGCGGCAAAAGAATGCGCCGCCTTTCGAGGTTATTCTTGTCGACGACGGCAGCGTAGAGGCTGCTCCAGAATTCATTCGCACCTCGTCCCATAGTTACCCATTAATCGTGATCCGGCAATCTCACTCAGGGATTCCCTCTGCTAGAAATCAAGGTATCCGGGCTTCCAAGGGCGCAGTCTTGCTGTTCATCGATGCCGACTGCAGACTTCAGACAAACTGCATGGCCGCATTGAGTTCAACGATCGCGCGCTCGCCCCAGCACGATTGCTTTCAACTCCGGCTCGTGGGGAATTGCTCCAATCTGGTGGGTAGAGCAGAAGAATTGCGGCTCATCACCTTTCAAGAGCACATGCTTCAGCCCGACGGCCGCATTCAATACTTGAATACGGCTGGATTCGCCATGCGACGCACCCGGGCGGATATCGACACAGGAGTGTTCGATCCAGTCGCCCTGAGAGCTGAAGACACACTTTTGTTGGCCAATCTGATGCAGAACGGGAAGCTCCCCCTGTTCGTCCCCGAGGCAATCGTCGAACATGACATCCCGCTATCTTTGATGGGGTGTTTCTGGAAAGATGTTCGGTCGGTTTATCTGGAAGGAAAGGCGTATAACATCATCGCTTCCAAGGGAGTGCGAATTCGAGTGACCCACTGGGAACGGCTGCGATTGCTTTCAGCCGCGTGGAAAACTGCCGGCCAGCCGTCGATCGGAAGATCAGCCTGGTTTGTGCTTGTGGTCAGGCAGGCGCTGCAGCGGGTCGTTTCCTTTTGTTTCCAAGGTCTGCGAGTCGGGTCCGTCCCTCCCACGTAGCGGCGTTCTTGCTCAGCCCAAGCTGCTTGTTTCTGTAGGGGCACGATCTCGAAACTCCAGCGAATTTCGGGGCCGCAACCGAGGGGACGCGAGCGGGAGATTGTCTCGATTCTTGTATAATGGACGCAGTTTCCGAGGGTCGGCACCTTACTCGTCCGTCTCTCACCTCCCTCCATTTTCTTCGGTCAATGGCCGGATCATCGTTCGAATGGTATGGAGACGCGATCCCAATGAAAGCCGGCATGCGAGGAATTGGCGCTCTATTGACGTGCCTGGCGGCTACAGGCATGGTGGCCTGCTCGCACCCTGTCGCCAAAGTCTCCAATTCATGGAATCCGAAGGCCGCTGCCGCTTACCTTGACTACCGGGAAGGCTGGTGGATGGGATGGACCGGATCTGCCCGTGACCACGGCACCTTCTGCGTATCGTGTCACACGGCTTTGCCCTACGCTCTCTCCCGGCCCGCGCTGCGTGCCGCGCTCGCAGAACAAGGCCCGTCGATCAATGAGCGCAAACTGATCGAGAATGTCACCAAGCGTGTTCGTCTGTGGAAGGAAATTGGACCCTACTACAGCGATCAGGGATACGACCACAAAACCGCCGAGTCCCGGGGAACGGAATCGGTTCTCAACGCTCTTGTTCTCGCCAGCTACGATGCCCAGAACGGGCAACTCAGTGACGATATCCGCGCCGCATTCAACAACATGTGGGCGTTACAGCAGACCGCAGGCAAAAATAAGGGCTCTTGGCCCTGGCTTCAGTTCGACCAAGAACCTTGGGAAGCAAACGATTCCAATTACTACGGCGCGACGTTGGCAGCGATGGCGGTTGGGACAGCCCCTGGCCATTACGCGGCGGCGCCTGAAATTCAGGGCAATCTCGCAAGCTTGCGCGAATACCTGAAGCGCGAACGTGCAGGGCAATCAACGATCAATCGTGGTTTCCTGCTCTGGGCTTCTAGCAAGTTGCCTGGGATTCTTTCGCCGGAAGAGCAAAAAGCGATCATTCGCGAAATGCTAGGCAAGCAGCAGGCGGATGGCGGCTGGAGGCTGGCTTCCATCGCGTGGAGGTGGAACGGATGGACTCTTAAGTCGCTCGAGAACATGTGGCTCCGAGAGGATGGAACCCCCATCGAAGGAAAAAGCGACGGAGTGGCCACCAGCCTGATGATCCTTGCGCTGCAAGACGCGGGAGTGCCCCGCGACAACGCACAGCTCAGGCGTGGAATCTCCTGGCTGATGAGCAACCAGAACGCGACGGACGGATCCTGGCCGGCTTCCTCGGTGAACAAACGGCGACACAAATCCTCCGAGACCGGTCGCTTTATGAGCGACGCAGCGACCGCTTTTGCCGTGATCGCCCTGACTGACAACCAACAGACGGCGAGCCAGGTAGCGTCGGCGTCCAAGCACTGAGGAATGTCCCTTCGCAAACAACACAGGAGCGTATGAAAGACTGCAGAAAATTCTACATTGATGGGAAGTGGGTTGATCCGGCCAGGGCCCACGACTTCCCGGTCGTCAACCCAGCCACCGAGGAGCCCGTCGCGACCATCTCGCTCGGAAGTGCCGCGGATGTTGACCGGGCCGTAGCCGCAGCCAAGCGTGCTTTCGATTCGTATTCGGAAACGAGCCTGCGGGAGCGTCTGGACCTTCTAGGCCGGATCATTGAAATCTATAAGGCCAGATCTGAGGAGATGGCCGCCGCGATTTCCCAGGAAATGGGAGCACCCAGTTCGCTATCCAGAAAAGCGCAGGCTCCTGCCGGACTCGCACATTTGCTCGAAACCGCGAAAGTGCTGGAGCACTTCAAGTTCGAAGAGCTCAAGGGTTCAACCCTAATGCGGAAAGAGCCCATCGGGGTGTGCGGACTTATCACACCATGGAACTGGCCTATGAACCAAATCGTCTGCAAGGTGGCGCCGGCCCTCGCGGCCGGGTGCACCATGGTTCTCAAGCCGAGTGAATTTGCTCCGCTCTCCGCCTATTTATTTGCGCAGATTCTTCATGAAGCTGGTGTCCCTCCAGGAGTTTTTAATCTGGTGAATGGCGCTGGGCCCACGGTTGGCGCCGCTATTTCGTCGCATCCCGACATAGCCATGGTCTCCTTCACTGGATCCACGCGAGCCGGAGTCGCTGTGGCGGTCGCCGCTGCTCCCACGGTGAAGCGAGTGACGCAGGAACTCGGCGGCAAATCAGCGAACATCCTTCTGGATGACGCCGACTTCGAGAAGTCCGTCAAGCAGGGCGTGCAGGAATGCTTCCGCAACACCGGACAATCCTGCAACGCTCCAACACGCATGTTGGTCCCGCGCGCCAAGATGGCAGAGGTGATCGTGGCCGCAAGGCAGGCCAGTGAGACCAACAAGGTCGGGGATCCGCTCGCCGAAGACACGGGCCTTGGTCCCCTTGCAAGTAAGGCCCAGTTCGATAAAGTGCAGCGCCTGATTAACCAAGGTATCGAGGAAGGCGCGAAATTGATCGCCGGTGGCCCCGGCCGTCCCGAGGGCATGAACAAGGGCTACTTCGTGAAGCCCACCGTCTTTGCGAACGTCAGCAACGACATGACCATCGCTCGCGAGGAGATCTTCGGACCTGTTCTTTGCATCATCCCCTATGAAGACGAAGATGATGCGGTGCGAATAGCGAACGACACTCCCTATGGGCTGTCGGGTTTTGTAACATCGGGGAACAGGGAGCGGGCCGTACGAATCGCGAAGCGCCTTCGCTCCGGCAACGTTCATATTAATGGAGCGAGAATCGACTTCGGCGGTTGTTTTGGCGGCTACAAACAGTCGGGCAACGGTCGAGAATGGGGCGAAGCTGGCCTCGAGGAATTCCTTGAGTTGAAGGCGATTTTTGGTTACGAAAGTCGTTCTAAATGAGGCAACGGCGCGGCCTGAATCCGAAGTGAATTCGGGCGGCACACAGCCGAATAAATCAGGCGGGAGGAGTTGATGGCGGTCGGAGGCGGCTGGTCCAAGACCTGGACCTATTTCGAAGGAGCCTGGCACGAGGGCAACATCGGAATCATGGGCCCGCGCACTCATGCCGCATGGCTGTGCTCCGTGGTGTTCGATGGCGCTCGAGCGTTTGAAGGGGTTACGCCCGATCTCGACCTCCACTGTGCGCGGGTCAATGACTCCGCCAGGAAGCTTTTCTTGAAGCCGACGGTCTCAAAGGAAGAATGGGTCAGGCTTGCGCGCGAGGGGATACAACGGTTCGAGAAGGATGCCGCGCTGTACATCCGCCCCATGTATTGGGCAGAGAACGAAGGGCCGTGGGTACAGGCGCATGATCCTGAGTCCACGCAGTGGTGTCTTTCGATTTACGAAGCACCGATGCGCGCGCCCAAGGGTTTCTCGATCACGCTGTCTCCTTATCGCCGGCCAACGCTAGAGTCGATGCCGGTCGATGCCAAGGCTGGCTGCCTCTATCCCAACAATTCGCGTTCGCTTTTTGAAGCGCACTCGCGCGGCTTCGACAACGCCATTGTTTGCGACATGTTGGGTAACGTCGCCGAACTGGCTACGTCGAATATTTTCATGGCGAAAGATGGCGTTGTGTTCACGCCCATTCCGAACGGCACTTTCCTGGCGGGCATTACTCGCCAACGAGTAATCGGGCTGCTGCGGCAGAATGGTGTGAATGTGGTCGAGAAAACTCTCGCCTACCAGGATTTCGAAAAGGCAGACGAGATTTTCGCGAGCGGGAACTATTCCAAGGTGGTTCCGGTGACTCGCATCGGCGATCGCGTTCTTCCCTTCGGCCCAATCTACACCAAGGCTCGAGAACTTTATTGGGCGTTCGCTCACTCGTGATTCGTTGTGAAGCCTGAAGCCACATCAGCGATGGTCGAAGCGCTTACCTCGATTTGGCAGCGCGTGCTGCAACTCCAGTCCGTAGGTGTCAACGATAACTTCTTCGATCTTGGCGGCGATTCTTCGCTCGCGCTTCAGCTGTTTAACGAAATTGCGCAAGTATGTGATCGAGAACTGCCCCCGGTCACGATTTATCAGGCGCCAACCATCGCCGCTCTGGCCGCGTTGCTGGAGCAACCCACCACGCCGCGCTTCCCCACTCTTGTGCTGCTGAAGCCGGGCGCTGAGAACCCGCCGGTTTTTGTTGCCCATGGTCTGGGTGGCAGCGTTATGGATTTCTTTCAACCCGTCAAGCACATCGAAACAGACCATCCCATATATGGGATGCAGGCGAGGGGAATCGATGGGCTGGACGAACCTTTGGCGCGCATCGAGGATATGGCCGAGTTTTATCTTCATGCCGTCAAGGAGTTGCAACCCCGTGGTCCTTACGTCCTTGCAGGCTATTCGCTTGGCGGCTTGATTGTCCTGGAAATGGCCCAACGCCTGTCGGCAAACGGGGAAAAGGTCGCTTTGCTGGCTATGCTGGATGCGTACCCGCACATCCGCTATTTGTCGCTAGGACAGCGTGCGCGTCTCATTGCACATCAGGCACGACGAGGACTGCGCTCGCTTGCCAATCTCAGCGGAAGCGCTCCGTATCAACCGCCGGCTGGGGTCTCGTTCACCCCGGCGACGCAACGCGTGCGAGACAGCGCGTATCTCGCCCTGGCCCGCTACCGGCCGCGATTTTATCCCGGCAAAATAAAGTTCGTGCGGGCAGGAACCAGTTCGGCTTTTCCCGATGATGCTGCGGCAGTCTGGGCACCCTTAACCGAAAAGCTCGAGGTTGAAACTGTACCTGGGGACCATCTAGGAATGATCGCAACTCACTATGAGGCTCTGGCCGGCGTGCTTTCCCGGTACCTCGCGGAAGCCTTCTCGGAGACTTTACAGCTTGATAAACCAAACTAGATAAATCAGGCTGGTTCGCTGCTCGCTTCAGACAGCGAGATTTCTTACGACTGAATTCGCAGAGAGTTTTCGGCCAAGTTTGCTAACAAGGCTTGGAACTCCTCCAACGGCAGCGGACCGCTGAACAGGAAGCCCTGGAACGAATGGCAGCCGAGACGGGCAAGAAAATCCCGTTGTCCTTCCGTCTCCACGCCCTCGGCAATTACCGACAAGCCCATTGCCTTGCTCAGGGAAATGATGCTTTGCGCAATGGCGCCGCTGCTGGCGTCGACGAGAATGTCCCGGACGAACTCCTGGTCGATCTTCAACTGGTCGAGGGGCAAGCGCCGCAGGTAGGCGAGAGAAGAATAGCCCATGCCAAAATCGTCCAAAGAGAACCGTATTCCGTGAGACTTGAGCGACGTCATCTTGGCGATGACGTCTTCGAGATCGTCCACAAACATGCTCTCGGTGAGTTCGAGCTTCAAGCTGCGTGGATTGGCTCCGGTTCGCTCCAGCGTCCTCAACACATTTGGCACGAAGTCTGGATTGAGCAATTGTCGAGCGCTGATGTTCACGGCAACCGTGAGATGGGCCGTCTCTTTTCGAGCCGACCATGCCGCAATCTGGCGGCAAGCGGTTTCCAGCACCCAGTCTCCCAACGAAAGGATCAGCCCGGTTTGCTCGGCCAGGGGAATGAATTCGTCGGGCGGTAAAAGGCCGCGCTTCGGATGCTTCCAGCGCAGCAACGCTTCGGCCCCGATCAGGACGCCGCGATCCACTTGCGCCTGATAGTAGAGTTGGAAATCTTTCGTTCTTATCGACTGGCGGAGATCTTCCTCCATCGCGGCGCGGGCGTTGACGGCAGCCTGCAGGGCTGGGGCGAAGAAATGCAAAGTGTTGCGGCCCGCTGCCTTGGCTTGATACATCGCGATATCCGCCTGTTGCAGAACTTCGTTGGTGCTGTCTTCTGGATTTCCAAAGACGGTGATTCCTACGCTGGAACTGCTGCGGCACTCGCGGCCATCTAAAAGGTAGGGCTGGTGAATGGTGGAGAGAATCTTTTCGGCGACCGTTTTGGCTTGAGCGGCTGCATCCTCTGGCGTTTCGCTAAGCTCCTGGAGCAGAACCACAAACTCATCTCCGCCCAATCGCGCGACCGTGTCGGTTTCGCGGATGCTGGCGATAATGCGCCGGGCAACCTCCTGCAGCAGGAGATCGCCGATGTGATGGCCGAGGGTGTCGTTCAACGTCTTGAAATCATCGAGGTCGACGAAGAGCAGCGCTCGCTTGCGTTTGCTTCGGATGCTGGCGGCCAGGGTTTGCCGTAACCGATCCAGCAGCAGGCGACGGTTGGGCAGGCCGGTCAACGGGTCAAAGAATGCGAGATTCGTGATCTCGTCATGAGCCGCTTTGAGCTGCTGGAGTTCGCGCTCCCGTCTGCGCCCGCTCAAAATTCGCAATCGAGTCACGCCTCCCGCGATCAGCAGAGGCGTGAGCCCGCAGATGCCAATAAACCACCACGACCAATACCACGGAATCAGGATTCTGAAGGCGAACTCAGCCTCCTGCCCGCTCCAAATGCCGTCGCCGTCCTGCGCTTCTACATCCAGGCGATAGGCGCCGGGCGCGAGTTCTGCAAGCTGCAGTTCTCTTTGCGTCGTCTCGGTCCACGCAGAATTCTCGCCCTTGAGCCGATAGCGAAATAAAATACGATGGTCGTTGGAAACATTCAACGCCGAGTATCGCGCGATCAGAGAGTTTGCATGGATGCTGAAGGACGGATCGCGTTGCCCGGAAACATCTTCCCCCCCACCACCAGCTTGGTGAAGACAACCTGGATCGGCAATTCGGGCAAAAGACGCGGACGGGGCTTGAATCGAGAGAGTCCGCCGCTGGTTCCGATCCAGATTGTGCCGTCGGATTCTTCGGCGAAACCGTTGAGGTCGCAGTCGTTCCATGCCAAGCCGTCGCTCGTATCGTAGTGGCTCCAGCGGGAACCATTCCACATGTCCACGCCGCGCTCCGTACCCGCCCATAGGCGATGCGATGCGTCGAATTCGAGAAAGTACACGAGTCCATCGGTACCAGGTCTCTGAACAGCCTTGTCGACTGCTAAAGGGCCGCGCTTCAGATGGACGCGGTCGATGCCGCCCCCGAAACGATACCCAATCCAGATTGTCCCGTTCGCGCCCCCACCCAGCGCGAGCACTTCCTGATTGCTGAGGCCGTTGTTGCGCGTGAAATTCTTCCAGCGCCCGTTCGCCAACACGAAAAGCCCATTTTCGCCACCGGCCCAAACGCTGCCATCGCTTGCCTCCGCGACCGCCCAAATTCGTGTGGCCGGCAATTGCGAAACGCGGGAAAATTTCTGATACGGGGCCGTGGCCACAAATAGTCCGGCCTCGGTCGCAGCCCAGAGCCTTCGGTGATGATCGAAGCGCAAAGTGTAAGCGGATTTGCCCAACAGACCCTGGGCGTCGCCAAACCATTTCGCAGCGCCAGTCTTTACATGAAAGCGAGCCGCGCCATGCGCTTCGGTGCCGATCCAGAGGTCCCCATCGGGGCCGCTGCGAACACTGTGCACTGGGAAGCCGTCCAGCCCTTTAACTTTCTTCCATCCGATTCCAGATGGGCCGCGATCCCCTCGCAACAGCCCTCCCTCGGTGCCGACCCACAATGTCCCGTCGGCCTGTGGCAGGATCTCATACACGATATCGCTCGCCAAGCCGCTGGCCGTGGAGTAGCTTTCCCACTCCTGATACCCACGCCACTGGACCAGTCCCCGGCCCGCCAACCCGATCCACAGAGAGTGGCGCCGGTCCTCGAAAACCGAATACACTGCTCCACGAAGACCGAAAGTGCGGTCGATTTTTTGCCAGTGTTTCCCCTCCTGGATCAGCAACCCAGCCGGGGACGGCAACAGAATGCGCCCAGAGGAGTCAATTCCAGGTACGCCGACCACGGTACTGGGAGTGGGCACATCGGGCCTGCGAAATTTTGTCTGCCCCGGAGGCAACACAAACACACCGGCATTCCTTGCTCGCGCCCAGACATTACCGTCACCATCTTTGCGAATCACCATCACGGCAGAATCCGGAAGACCGCTTTCGGGTCCGAAGACTCGTGTGAAATCCAGTTCCCTGCGGCAGAGTTTCCGTCCGCATCCGTACCAGAGGACGTCGCCATCCACTAAAACCGCGTCGACACTTGGTCCCGAAGTTCCCGACGCTTGGGGAAACGCGCGGACGGCAAATCCATCCTGTCCGGGCTTCGAATGGAGTTCCTTCAGACCAGACTCAGTGCCGAGGAAAGTGTGCCCTTTCCCATCGGACTGAATGCCTTGTGCCCAACTGACTGTCTTGAAAGGGACTGGAAGTTTTTCGAAGCTGTTGCCGTGCAGGTGGTAGAGCCCAAAGCTTCCGCCGGCCAGCAGAGAACCGTCGGGAGCTTCGCCAAATGCGGCAGCGGAGGTGGCCGGAATTCCCTGTGCCGGCCCAAAGGTTTCAAAACGGTCGCCATCGTAGCGGAAGATGCCGTTTTCCGTGCTCACCCAAATGAAGCCCTCGCGGTCTTCGTAAATTTGGCGGACTGCAAGGTTTGCCAGTCCGTCGGCGTTCCCGAAGGCGCGGAAACTGTACTCCTGGGCGAAAAGAGTCCCTGCCGTGAGCAGTAGGACGGCCAGCGAGCGCGCGATTTTTGGACAGCCCACAGACCGATAATATCTTCTATCTTATTCAATCCCTTAGCCTAATTCCGTCTCGGACGGAACTGAAGTAACCGAAGGGAGGTATCGAGATCCCAGGAAAATTAGCCGCTTACGAAAGTCTCCGACGCCAACGGGATGAGCGTCGGTTCTCCCGCAGTTCCGCCATCTTCTTAGGCTGCCAGAGCAACGAGTACATGGCACTCGCAAGGACGATTACGCTTCGCTGCTGTGGTAATCTGCCTCGGGAATAAGGTGCAAGAACATGCCCACTGGTATTCGAGCCTTCACGTTTGCGTTGGTTGGCGTCTGCACGGTGGCGCCGCGAATTGCTGCCCAGACGCCAACTCCGTCGCACCGCACAGTGATTGCCACCAGCGAGGCGATCGATGGTAAGGGTCAGATACTCCATGACGTTCGAATCGCGATCGAAGGGTCAAAGATCGTTGCGATTGGTCCTACGGTCGAAGGGCCCGTGGACTATGACCTGCGCGGTCTGACCGTGCTGCCCGGCTGGATTGACGCGCATGTGCACATCACGTGGATCTTCGGCAAGGATGGGAAGAACGCGGGCACGGAAGGGACAACGCCGGACGATGCTTATCGGGCGGCGTCGAATGCGTGGGTAACGCTGATGGCAGGGTTCACGACGGTGCAAAGTGTGGGTGCGCCGAACGACATCCCGCTGCGCGACGCCATCGCGAAAGGAATACTCCCCGGCCCGCGTATCCTCACGGCCAATGAACCGCTCGAAGGAAAAGGCGAGGCGACCGGCACGCCCGATGAAATCCGCGCTTATGTGAGGAAACAAAAGCAAGCTGGCGCGGACTTGATCAAAATCTTCGCCTCGAAGTCTATTCGCCAGGGCGGAGGAATGACTCTTTCTCAGGAGCAATTGAACGCGGCTTGCGATGAAGCCAAGAAGCAGGGACTGCGCACTCTCATACACGCTTACAAAGAGGCGGTGCGCGCAGCGACTCTCGCGGGCTGCACTGAGATCGAGCACGGTACGCTGGCCCCCGACGACGACTTGAAATTGATGGCCGAGAAGGGCGCCTATTTTGATCCGCAATGCGGGCTGGTCATTGAGAACTACTTGCAGAACAGGGACAAATATCTCGGCACCGAAGGGTACACCGCCGAGGGATTTGCTGCGATGGAAAAGATCCTGCCCATGGATCACGAGATCGTGGAGCACGCAGCCAAGACTCCAAGACTGAAGATGGTTTTTGGCACAGATGCCGTGGCCGGCGCGCACGGGCGCAACGCCGAGGAGTTCATCGATCGCGTGCGCGACTGCGGCGTGGACCCGATGGCAGCCATGATCTCTGCCAACTCTATGGGGGCCGAGGCGCTAGGCTTGGGCGATCAGATTGGCTCGATCGCCCCCGGCCTTCAGGCGGACATCATCGCGCTCGATGGAGACCCGTTGAAAGACATCACCGCCGTTCGGCGCGTCGTATTTGTAATGAAGGGCGGCGTGGTTTACAAGAACGCGGCGCGCGGCGCGATTCCTGTGTACGCAGGCGTCCAGCCTTGATTCGACCTTTGAGTCTCACTCTGCTTTAAGCCAAGGCGTAGATATATTCGACGAATGAACCCACAGCTGCATCAATCCCCGAAACTTTTGCATTCGTAGAATCGATCAGATAGTACTCATTCGGGGCATGTGCCCCGGTCCCGTGCCCCAGCCCAAAATGTCCAGCCGGAAGATTGAGAGGTTCGGAAGTGAAGATATATCCCGGCCAGGATCCGGCAGATCGAGGCCACAGCACGGGATCCATCCCCAGTTTGCGGTACGTCACAATCTGCGCCTGGATGAGTTTCGAATCCTGCGAGGTCTGCGTCGGATCGTAGCCGCCAGTCATATTGACCTCGATATCGCCGAAGCCGTGCTTGGCGAGATGCTCCTTCAGAAGCGCCAGCGTACCGGCAGCGGTCATGTCCGGCACCAGCCGCATGTCAATCTTCGCGACGGCGCGATGCGGCAGAATAGTTTTGCCGCCCGGACCCGTGTATCCGCCAACCAAGCCCTCGATGTTGATCGTGGGTTTGGATTCGAGCAGCACGAGCGAGTCAAGCCAGTTGGTGTCGTGCACCCAATGCTCAACACCGAGCTGCTTCTTCACCGTGGCTTCACTGCGGCGGGCGGCGGCATCCTGGACCATCTTCAGTTGCGCGGGAGTAAGCGGCTTCGCCTTGTCAAAAAAGCCCGCCACCGCAGGCGTGTGTCCATCGGACTCGACGAGCGTATTGAGCGCTTGCACCAAGTGCCACGCGGGGCTATCCACCTGCGCTTCAAGGCTCGAGTGAACATCGTGTTTCGGCCCTCGTCCCCATCGCTCTCCACTGGAAACCAGTTCGAGCTCAACCACTCCCTTGGCGCCCAGTGATATCTGTATGCCTCCATCCGCGTCCTGGCCCGCTTCCGGCATGAACACGCCCATGCATTTCTTCAGCGCATCAGTGATCCTCGGTTGGTGGATCACCTCGGGGAAGTGGGTCGAGCCAATCTCTTCTTCCCCTTCACAGACGAGCACGAGATTTACCGGCAGCTTTCTCCCCGCTGCCTTGAAGGCATGAAGCGCGCCAAGGAAGGCTGTTTCCGGACCCTTCTGGTTCACCGCGCCGCGGCCGACGCAAATCCTGCCCAACCCTTCCTTGTCCACGATCCTCCCTTCGAGCGGCGGCGAAGACCACTCCGAAGGGTCGAACTGTTTTACGTCGTACATAAAATAGATGCCGACCGTGGTTGTCGCACCGGCATCGAGAATACCGAAAACGCCAGGCTTGCCCGATGTCGGCACAATTTCAACATTCGCGAATCCCGCATCGCGAGCCAGTTGCGCCATGTACTCCGGCCCCTGCGGATAGTTGCGGTTCTCGGCTGCAATCGAGGGCAAAGCGATCCAGTCTTGGAGCCGCTTCACATTCTCGTCGTGCATCTTCGGTATTTGGCTCAGCACTGATTGAATGCCGGGGTCATCCGGAGATAAGCCAGACGAAGAGAAAGCAGAGATGGGTAACGCGGCGACGGCGGCTCCAGCAAGCGCGCCGTGAATGAACTCGCGACGATTGAAAGCGTTATGGCTCGAATCAGTCAATGTGTCCTCCGTCGGCCGAAACTTCGACGGCCATCATACCAGTTGGTCCCCGGCAGATCAGCGATTTCGTTGGGTTGAGGCTGCGAGCTGGTTTTTCAGTCGGCGCACGGGTTTGCTAGTTTGGTTCCCGTGCACCTCTTAATATTCGGCCCCGACTAGCGAGTCCGCGACATAATACTTTAATCGCCAGAGAACCATAACGGTCGACGAACGCATCGCGCCGGAACAAGCTCGGCGCCGACCGCATGGGAAGCCTGGCCGTCAAGCCGGGTTACGAAAGTAAGGATCGAGTTCCGCAAATCTACTTTAAAAATTTAATACACTATCGCTGCGCTGCGAGCAGAAATGTCAGCGCGAGCTAAACCATGAAAACGTGGAATCAGAAAACTCGGAATTCGAAATCCATGGCTCCGAAATCCAGAGCTCGAAAACCCGGGGCTCCGTGGGTTCTCGGCACTCTGGCTATCGCCGGTTTGACGCTGGCTCTCGCAATCGAAGGCATTCCGCAGCTCTGGGCTCGGACTGGTGAAGCGGGCAAGCCAATCCTCATCAACCAGCCCATCGACGAAGGCAGGCTGATCAGGCTTTGGGCCAACACGCGTCCGGAAGCGAACGCGCAAAACGACCGCGGTCGGGTGGAAGACAGCTTCCCCATGGAACACATGCTGCTGCAGTTGAAGCGCGCGCCCAGTTTGGAGAAGGAGTTCGACCGATACATCGACAGCCTGACCGACAAGAGCTCGCCCAACTTCCACCAATGGATGCTTGCGGCAGAACAGGGGGAGAAGTATGGTCTGGCACACCAGGACCTCGATTCCATCAGGCGCTGGCTTGAGTCTTACGGTTTCACCGCCGACTACGTCTACCCCAACCAAATGGTGATCGACTTCTCCGGCACAGCGGGAGAAATCCGCAAAGCCTTTCACACCGAAATCCACTATCTTGAAGTGCGTGGTGAGCAACACATCGCCAACATGAGCGATCCGTATATTCCTGCAGCGCTCGCGCCCGCGGTGGTCGGCGTCGTTTCCCTGCACAACTTTAGGCCGCAGCAGATGCGCGTGCCGCGCGTTCGCACGAACTATACGTTTGCCGGTTGCACCGCCGGCACGGACGGCACCGGCGGTAATTGCTACTCCCTAGTACCCGGCGACTTCGAGACCATCTACAATCTAAACCCTCTTTACCAGGAGGGAATCAACGGCACAGGCCAGACCATCACGGTGGTCGAGGACAGCGACACCTACAGCAACGATGTAGCCACCTACCGTAGTACATTTCTCAGCAAGTGGTCGGGCGCCGTAACCACCGTTCACCCAACCGGCAGTCATGCTTGTACTGATCCGGGCACCAATGCGGCGGATGGCGAGGCGGACCTGGATGCTGAGGTTGCCAGCGCCATAGCACCCAACGCGACCATTGAGATGGCGACTTGTGCAGATAGCACCACCACTTTCGGCGGTCTGCTCGCCATCGAGAACCTCGTCAACTCCGCCACGCCACCGGCGATCATCAGCCAGAGTTATGGCGTATGCGAGGCTGCCAACTATTTGCCATCCAACGCCGCTTTCAACGCGGCGTTTCAGACGGCGGCTGCGGCCGGCGTTTCCGTCTTCGTTTCTGCCGGCGATGCGGGCCCTTCGGGTTGCGCACAGGACTTTACGAATGGCGAATACTATGCATACCCGGGTATCGGCGTCACCGGCTGGGGTGAGACGGTCTATAACGTGTCCGTGGGCGGCACAGATTTTGAGGACGCGTATAACGCATCGAAGGCAAATCCTGCCATTCCACTCAGTACTTACTGGAACTCGACCAACACGGGCGTTGACGGTTCGGCCAAGTCTTACATTCCCGAGATTCCCTGGAATGATTCATGCGCCGGATACCTTCTCTACGATTACGAGGGGTATGCAGCCCCTTATGGCACTGCTGGCTTTTGCAACAGCACCCTCGCAACCCGCAACGATGCCTTCCTTTCCACGGGCGCAGGCGGTGGTGGCCCGAGTGGCTGTGCCACCGGATCAGGAGGGACAGACCAGACCAGTTACCTCGAGGTGAACGGTACGTGCGCAGGCTATGCCAAGCCCTCGTGGCAGTCTGGCATTTTCGGGAATCCTGCCGACGGCGTACGCGATGTTCCAGACGTCTCTCTCTTTGCCTCGAACGGCATCTGGGGCCATTACGTTACCGTCTGCTTCTCCGACACTGCCAACGAAGGGACGTCGTGCGCGGGCGCACCGAGTACCTGGGCTGGCTTTGGGGGAACCTCCGTCGCGACGCCGATGATGGCTGCCATCCAGGCCCTGGTCAACGAGAAGTGGGGCACTTCGTGGCAGGGCTCGGGTGCCGCGCGTAGCGGCAATCCCAACCCCATCTATTATCAAATCGCGAACGCCGAGTTCGGCTCGAGCGGCAACAGTTCTTGCTACTCCATCAATCAGCCGCCACGTCGAGGTTTGGCATCCTCGTGCGCGTTCTACGACATAACGCAGGGCGACAACGATGTGGACTGCAAATTTAACGGGACCCTCGAAGCCGGCTGCTACCTGCCTTCCAGCACCTATGGAGTGGTCAGCACCCAAGCGCTCGCAACCATCTCCGTCACCGCAGGCGGATCTGGCTACACCAGCGCGCCCACCTGCACCCTTGGCGCGCCAGCGACTTCATCCGCGTATCTGAACCCGGCCGGTGGAACCATCTACGGCGGTGGCACACATGCGGGAACCTGCACTGCCACCATAAACGCCGGCAGCACCACGGCCGTGGGAACCTTGGTGGTCTCGGCTGGACCGGCCACTTCGTGGGCGGGCGCTAGCTTCACGGTAGGGAGCACTACCTACACATTCGTGACTGGCACTCCAAGTGCTGCCAACCAGATCGAACTCTACACTGCGAGCACAGCCGCTACCAACGAGACCGACACTGCCAGGCAAATCGAGGCAGTGCTCGACGACGCGCCCGCAGACTGTGTCACAGCCGGGTGCGTCTACACCGGTCAAACGGCAAATACCTCGGTTACGGCAACCGCAGCCACCAACACAGTGACCTTAACGGCGAAGACTGCCGGTGCGGCCGGAAATTTCACGATCGCGGTTCAAAATAACGCGACCAGCGATCTCGTGGCAGCAATCACCACCGTCGGAGCGGGACCCGGCTACGTGGCTTCCATAACTGGTCCCACGGGCGGCGCGGGCGCGGGCTATGCCGGCGGCTCCGGTTGCTCGCTGACTGGAGGAGGCGGCTCTGGAGCGACCTGCGCGGCCGAGGTGTCGCCCACAACCGCTCCAGCCTCTTACGCGCCAGCATACGGTGCAACGCCGGGTTGGGACTTCGCCACCGGCATCGGCAGCGTGAATGCCTACAACCTGGTTTTCAGCAGCGTCTGGTGAGACTGGCAAGGAACGACAGGGCCCGGCTGCCAGCAGTCGACAGAAAAGAAGCGAGAATCAACACCATGAGAGGCACAAGCACGTCAGTTCCGCGGCTGGCACTAATGCTCGCTGTTCTAGCCACGACTCTGGGCCTCACGGTTCTGGTGAACGGGCAAGAGGTCCAGTCAACGCAAGAGCAAGGTGTGCCCTCGGACTGGACTCATCATCACTTGATCTTTTCTCACCCTGGCACAGCCGATGAGGCCATCGTGACCGGCACGTACGAGCGCTGGCTCAACATCGTCAGCGATCCCCGCTACATCTTGCAGCAGCAGAAACGCGGCGCAAACGCTTCAGGCGCCACCAGTGATCCATCCGGGAATGTGTCTTCGACGATGCCAGTGGCGATCGAATTGAATCCGCCGACCGAACGAGATGACGCTGGTGTCCAATCCGAAGAAGATGACACCGGGGCCATCGAGATAACCCTCGATGAACGAAATGCCGTTCAGCTTGGCAATCACCGGCTGCCTTCCGGGCTCGCCAAAGCGATCATACTTCCTGCCATCGAACAATCCGACGCGGCCTTCGCCAGCTCCATTCAGGCAGGCTCTGCTTTAAAGATCGAGCGAAGGAGGGAGCGGAGGGAGCACGAAAGGAAGACACGCAACCGCATCCAGAAGGATTGGAGCGAGACCCTCGGGAACAACGGAACCGCAGGCTTGGGAGAGTTCCCGACGACCTTCACCGCCACGGCTGGCGTCACGAGTTGCACAGCCGATTTCGCGGTGTTCAACACGGGCCTGGCCGGAACCTCGGGGCAGGCAAACATCATCACCTATAACAACCTCTACTCCACCTGCAACGGCGGAATCCCCACCGTTTATTGGGCCTACAATACGGGCGGGACCGTCGTTAACTCGGTGACTCTCTCGCTTAACGGCTCGCAGGTGGCTTTTGTCCAGAGCAGTTCCAGCGGCGTGGCGAGCCTTGTCCTGCTAACGTGGCTGGCATCGAACGGTACCCTCACTGCTCCAGCCAGTCCTACAGCCGAAGCCGCCGGATCGTATAACGGCTGCACTGCGCCCTGCATGACCACGTTAACTTTTAGCGGGAGCCATAGCGACACGTACTCATCGCCGTTCATCGTTTACGGCCTGAGCGGGAACCCCAGCTCGGCGTACGTCGGCGACGATGCTGGCAATCTCCACAAGTTCACCAACATTTTTGTGTCAGGCAGCAACACTCCAGCCGAAGCGGGCAGCCCTTGGCCTGCGGCGGTGAATTCCAACGCTTCCCTCGGCACTCCGATTTACGATAGCGTGAGCACGAATGTCTTTGTGGGCGACTATCTCTTCAGTTCATCTTCGCCGTGCGAGCCCTCGGCCACCAATACCAACAACCCCTGCGGATACCTTTACTCCGTCAATTCCTCCGGAACAGTCGCCCGGTCGGCGCAACTCGACTTCAACATGGGGATTATGGACGGCCCACTCGTCGACTCCAGCGCCGGGGAGGTCTATGTCTTCGCGGGAGACGATGGTTCGACCAACTGCGCTGGGTCAACGCCCTGCGCCGCTGTATACCAATTTCCGGTGAACTTCAGCGCCGGTGCCAGCGGAACCAAAGCCACGGTAGGCCCGGGCTACGAATTTATGCTGTCGGGCACCTTCGATAACGCTTACTACACCTCATCCACCCACACCGGGCACCTCTACGTCGTGGGCAATACTGGTCCCGCCAACAACACGCTGTACCAGGTATCCATCAATAGCAACGTCATGGGCACGAGCACCACCGCGGGGCCCGAAGTGTCGAGCAACTACGCCAACGGCTATTACTCCGCTGGGCTTCAGGTCAGTGAGTTTTACGCCGGTGGCGCGAACGACTACATCTTCTTGAGCGTGCTGTCGTATGGTTATCCGAGTGGCTGTACCCCGGCCACGCTCGCCAATGGCTGCATCATCGGCTACAACGTGAACAGCGGCACGATCAGCGCAAGCACGGCCGCGACCGGAGCCAGCGCGGAAGCGGGCGGTACTAGCGGGATCGTGATCGACAGCGGCACTGCAGGGGCGCAGAACATTTATTTCTCGACACTCCTCAATCAAGCCTGCACAACCTCCGGCGGCACCGGCGGCTGCGCCATACAAACCTCGCAGTCGGCACCCTGACGGTAGACACGTAGGAGATCTCGTGATCGAGCAAAAAATCAATGAATTCTTTGGTGACGCCGAAGCCACTGGCTTTGGAACCGGTTGGTGGAGCGGGATATTGTCTGCCTTCTTCGGGTTTCTTTCATTCGGAGGAGTTCTGTGCCTGCATTTTCCCGAGCTGCTAAGCTCTCCCGAACTGCGTCCACATTATCCAATGCACACGTGCGCGTTTTAATCCAATGCCTCATCGTGGGGGCGATTTTCTTCGGAATCATTTCTTCGATTAAGCGCAGGAAAAAGACTTTGGCGTTGACTGGAATGTTGCTTGCCATCGCGGCAACGGCCTTGGGTGGATCAAGCGTACAGATTAACGGTACTTTACACAGCGGGCCCGGCATCGGCCTGGACTGGTTTTTGCTCGATTTGTTCTTGATGGCACTCATCTACGTGCCGCTCGAAAGACTCTGGCCGCAATATCCAAAGCAGGGAACATTCAGGAACGAGTGGACTTTGGATGTGGTTTATTTCATGTCCACGCATCTTCCAATACAAATTTTGTCTTTTCTGGTTTTATTGCCCGCGACCCAGGCCACCAAATATCTGGGTGTTCCGGCTCTTCAACACCTTATCGCTCGAATGCCCTGGTTGTTGCAATTTTTCCTGGCCGTTGTAGTTGCCGACCTTGCCGAATATTTCATTCATCTGGCTTTGCATAAAGTGCCTTTTCTATGGCGTTTTCACGCCGTTCACCATTCCTCGAAGGCGCTTGATTGGATCGCGGGCTCACGCTCCCACTTTGTAGACGACACACTGGTGCGCGGATTTATCCTCGTTCCTCTCATGTTTGGATTTTCGCAATCGATCATCCTGGCGTATTTGATTTTTGTCACCCTGCACGCTACCTGGACTCATTGCAATTTCGGGCCCAACGCAAAATGGATTGAGAAGTTTCTGGTTATGCCCAGATACCATCATTGGCACCATACTTCTCAAAAAGAGGGCATCGATAAGAACTTCGCCATTCATTTTCCGTGGATAGATAAGCTTTTTGGGACTTATTACTATCCTGAGGAGTGGCCGGAGCGCTACGGTCCCGACGGCGAGGAAATCGCAAAGAGCTTTCTTGGACAGACGATTCAACCCTTTACTCCGCGAAGAAACAAAACTTCCTAGAAATCGAGTGCGGCTAATCGAACGTCCGCGGGTATCTGTTCGCCCCTTGCTGTTGCCTTCACCAGCCCAAGACGCTTCATGAATTTGACGGTCAGGAATCCAAAGTCGTATTCAGCTTCGTCGTGGCTGAGCCGCAAGAGAGTCTGATAGTGGTGATGATTATTTTGCAGGCAGGCGCTGAAGGTCGCCGTCACCGGCAGCCATTCGCCAATGTTCATCGCGTTGTCACGTTCATCGTCGTAGCGCCGGTATCCAAATTGTCGAGTGTGGGTCCAGTAGTTTTGAATCATATTGATCCACCAACCAAAAATTCGGACGCCAATCCACATCACGAGCGCGAACTTCAGGCTTCCAACCAGCTTCCATAAGAGCCAGAAATTCGCGGTTTGCGCAACCACTGCAAACACCGGACTGCCCACCACCCGGAAGGTTCGCGACTTCAAGATCTCTTCGCTGGCCAGATTCTCCTGACACTGATACGGCAAGAGACAGAGATATAAGGTCCGCCAAAGACCATCTCCTCCAACTTTATTGGGGTCCCCCTCATGGTCCGAATTTTTGTGGTGTAAGCGATGGCGATTCACCCAGGTGACTGGATTCACATAGATCGCGAACGTGTTATTCACGACAGTGACGGCCTTGATGAACCATTCCTTATAGTCGAGGGAACGATGGGCAATTCCGAGATGAAGAACATCGGCCAGATACAACCCGCCCATAAACCAACAAAAAGAAAAATAAACCGCGCCGATCAACAATCCTTTCCATGGTCCCAAGTGAGCTGGGGCGAAATACGTGCAAGCCAGCATGTAGGAAACAATAATCAAATAGCCCACGAGATTGTAAATTTTCATGATGGCTCCCAGTCGGGTTATTCAAGCAGAAATCGGATGTCGTTTCAAATACGAGTCCTTCACGGCAAGGGGGAGGCAGCGAGGCAACTACCCGGACACTACCCTTTTCCGCCCAATCGGGTAAGCTTTTGAGGTCCCCCGCACAGCGTTGGGTGAGGCACGAAAATCCCCCTCCCCCGGGAGAATCGCAGGCTGTTACGAGGGCCGGCAGGTCCTCGGCCAGGTTTGACTTTCGAGGTTCGCGCGCTTGGACAAAATACACGACCAGCAAACCCGTACCCAAACCAAGACGCGGCTCGTTGAGCAGATCACCGTCTATCTGCATTCGTGCGATTACTCTCGCGCCTTGGATTTGCTGCGAGGCACGGCGGCCGAATTTCCTAACGATGCGGAGTTGTCTGAACTGGAAAAGCTTGCCCAGGATGGCGTCAAGCGCAATGCCGAAGCCAACCGCCTTATCACCGAAAGCCAGGAACTGTTCGCCCAGCGGAATTCCGCGGAAGCCATTCAGTTGTTGCGCAAGGCCTACGAACTGGATAAACGCAATGCTCTTGCCCGCTCCATTCTGGCCAATGCCCTTGTCGAGCAGGCGCATTCGGTCCTAGAAACCGATTGGCTGGATGCCGAGACGCTGACCAATCAGGCGCTGGCCCTGAACCCTGCGCATCCCACGGCCAAAACCATCCTCAGCCTGATCGTCGCCCGGAAAGAAGCAAGCTCTGTTGAGGACTGGGTTGCGCGAGCCCGCAAGCTGCAGGCTTCAAGCGATGCATTTGCAGCCTTGGCTTGGGTTGCAGAAGGATTGGCGGTTCATCCCCACGATCCCAAGTTGCTGCTGATCCAGGATGAAATCCAGCGCGACCAGGATGCTCGCCGGCGTCTGGCCCGCCGTGGCGACCTGGAAGATCTGCGCCGCATGCAGCGCGAAATCGATGGGGCCACCGATGTTGCGGCAAAACAAGCTTTAGCCGTGCGCATACAAACGGTGGCCGCCAAGTATTGGACGGATGGCGAAATCTTGTCGATCGCCAACGCCCTGCTCCTCCGCTTGGGATTAATCTCACAGGAGGGTTCCGGCACCTCGCCGCGCGGCAAAAACGCGACCGTAATTCTTCACGTCCCGCGGCCGAGTGCTCCGGAGACTTCACGCGGCGCTACCAGCCAGATTACGCCTAGCGCTGTTCCGGAAAGCCCGGTTCCAGCCCAGAACGTTCCGACCGCGGTTGTTCCGCCAAACGAGGTTCAGCCCAGCAAAGTTCCGCCGAGCCTTGTTCCGCCAAGTGAAGTTCGTCCGCGCAGGGCTCCTCCAAGCATTGCACCGGTGCGTTTAGTTCTCAGCACTCCGCCACAAGCGGCCACCCCTCCCACCGCCGAGCTTTCCAAACCGCCAGCCAAAATCACATCTCCACCATCCCGACCTAAACAGCCGGCAAGTCCGAACTCCACAACACTGGTTTTCGTAGCCGCCGCGGTAATCTCCACTGCGATAATCATGGTCGCAGCGACCTTTTTCTTCACGCGAAAACATTACGCCTCGCCGGTAGCGCAGACCCAACCATCTGCTCCGATCGTCCCTGCTCCAGACGTCTCCGCCCCAGCACAAGCAAGTCCTGCGCAAACAACCCCAGTACAAACAAATCCCGCACAAGCGCCGTCGACACAAACACCTCCGGAAACATCTCTGCCGGCTTTGCGCACTTCTTCGGGCACGGCGGCGGGAGAAGTTACGCTCAATGTTGAGCCGCCTGCCGGGTCCGGTCACAACCCGGGCACGCTGCTTGTCATTGTCGGTCAAGACGACGCAAGAGTTTCTCTCGACGGAAAACTTCAAGCGCAACCCACTCAAGCCGGCCAATTGCGCCTGCCAAATCTCGAACCCAGGGACTATGATGTACAAGTCTCAAAGAGCGGCTTTCAGGATCCTCCCCAGCAAAAGATTCGCGTACGCAAGGGCGAGGAGGCCAGACTCATCTTCCACTTCCAAGCCCAGAACTTCCAACCGCAGCCCCAGCCGCAGCCTCGTCTGGCCTCGCTGACCATCCAAGGTGGCGCTCCCGGAACCACGGTTCTCGTCGATCAAACCTCCGTCGGGACCATTCAGCCCGATGGCGCGCTCTCCGTCTCCTCCGTCAATCCCGGAGACCACAGCGTAGAGTTGCGCAACGAGGGATTCAAGCCGAGGCAGTTCAAGAAACACTTCGAAGCGGGCGGAACTATATCCCTCAGTGCCGCGGATGCCGCATTGGAAGCCGCTTCCGGCGAATTGAGGATTACCTTCACGCCCGCCGACGCCAATGTCGCAATTGTGAAAGGCAATCTTCTGAAAACGGTAAGCAGCGGCGTCCCGCTCGATCTTGCCCCCGGTACCTACACTCTTACTGCGCGAACCGCTGAAAAGTTCACTCGCTCGTCTACTCTCGAGGTGACAGCGGGCCAATCCAAGACACTGGATTTGTCTCTCGCCCCGAGCGGCATGTCGAACTGGGATGACCCAGGCGCCTGGAAGCGTGAGGGAGATTCTTTCATTCGCAAAGGCGGAGACTTCGTGCTATACAGAGTCGTTCCCGCCTCGGGCACATTTATTTTTTCCGCGATGCTTACCAAGGGTCACCTCCTGCAATGGGTGCTGAACTACAAGGACCCAAAGAACTACGTCCTCTTCCAAATCGACGAGAATAACTTCTACCGCACGGTCATTCGCAATGGCGACAAAACGGATGAGATCACAGTTCCCAATAAAGGCGACAAGAAAAGCTTCCGTACATTCGGAATCCGCGTTAGCCCCACGGCGCTCGTCAACCAGATCAAGAATGGTGACAGTTGGACCGTGCTAGATCGCTGGACACAGCCCGGCGCTGATCTCAGCCTGGGCAAGTTTGGCTTCTACATACCCGGCAGCGACGAAATAGCGCTCTCCAGCTTCGCTCACTACGGTGACCTAAACATCCACTAGCAGCCTCCGGCCCTGGCCTTCCCTACCGTTGCAATATGCCATGAATGGACGCTGCACGGACGTTGGCGGTATATATAGCTATGACCTTCCTGCGCCGCATCGTATCGCTCTCTCGCAGAAGCAAGTTCGGCCGGTGTCCAGAGGCCAGATGGGCGAGTTGCGCCTGTGGGATGATTCGAGGCTCCATCGCTTTGCTATTGCTACTGTCGCTGGTGCATCCATGGCGGGCCTTCGCAGCGAATCCTGACCTGGAGACTGTGCTGGCTGGCTCGCGCCAGCGGATTGAGAAATTGGACTACCGCGTCACCGGGCGACTGGCGCGGATAGAAAGCGATGGCAAGCGCACGACCTACAAGTTTGTCGCCAAGGCTCACTGGTTTCCCGATGGTCTGCGTGTGCTGTGTGAGACCTCGGGGCCCGGCTCAGAGAAGACGAGCCTTCTTCTGCACATGAGCGTGAATGGGCATGTGACCATCGAGGCGCTACTTCCTGGCGAGAAGACCGCTAATGTTTTGCCATTCGAACATTGGAACGACCCACTTGTGGGAACAGACTTCTCCTATGAAGACATGGTAGAGAGCCAGTTCTTTTGGAAGAATCAGGAACTTCTGGCCCCGGAGAAATACGGCGCGCGGGATTGCTTTGTCCTCAAGAGCACGCCCGGTTCTCAGGACCGGACTCACTATGATTCGGTAACATCGTGGATCGACCGCAACATTTTGTTCCCTGTACACGTGGTGAAAACGCTTCGCGGGACGGGACAGCAGAAGGAATTCATCTACTATGGGCTGCGGCAGGTCGGCGGCGTCTGGACCGCGATGCAAGCTGAGGCAAAACTGCAGGGCAAGCCCGGCTCCTCGATTCTCACAATTGAACGTGGGTCGCCAAAGGCAAATCTTGGACGCAAGGACTTTGATATCAGCCAGTCCAGCGCTAAAGAAGAGGAAGTGAAATAAATCGAACCGCCTAATTTGACTGGGCGATGTGCAGTGCTGACAGTGGAGCATCCACGGTATTCACCGTCATGGGATCAACTCCTTCTCCGATTCCGATGTTGCCGGGGCGACGTATAAGCCAAAGGGCCACCAATTCCAGTCGCCGGCAAGTTTCAATAGTGCCGGGCCGACAACCATCCGCACTACGGTAGCATCAATGAACACCGCCACGGCAAGTGTAAAGCCCAGCATTTGAACAACCAGAAAGCTGCCCACGGTGAACGCGGTGAAGACCGCAATCATAATTGCTGCCGCGCTCGTGATTAGCCCCGCCGTCCGCGCCAGGCCCTCGATTACCGCTGCTCTCTCGGATAGGCCGCGCCGCCGTTCCTCGAGGACTCGGGCAACCAGGAAGACCTCATAATCCATGCTCAATCCGAAGACAATGGCAAACGAGAGAATCGGGACGATCGGGTATACGGTGCCGGTCGGTCCGTCGAGCCCAAAGAGCCTGCTACCGTGGCCTTCCTGAAAAACGAGAACTAACGCACCGAACGAAGCGCCAACCGAGAGCAGATTGAGCAGAATTGCTTTGACGGCCGCAAATAAAGAACGTAATCCGATCAGGAGCGCCAGCAAACTCCCCAGTACGACGCCAAGCACCACCTTCGGCAACCGCTCTTTTACGACCGAGTCATAATCTGCCTCGAGTGCCGGAACACCGCCGACGCGCAACACAGCGCCGGGCACGCCGGTGATCGCCCCGACATCGAGGGAACGCACCTCGCGCACCCACCGTATCTGGTCGTTAGGCGAACTATTGGAGGTGGGCAGCAACTCAATCAAGGTAGCCTGGCCATCGCTGCGAAGAAAACTCTTGCGAATTGGCTCGGGCACATCGTCGACAGCACTAGCGGCGTCGGACATGCCCGTGAGGGTCGGAAGAGATAAGACCTCTTGCGCTCTAGGATCACTCTGGAAACGGCTGGTCAAGCGGCTGACGGCAAGCCAGCCGGACGGCGAGAGCGGTGGAGACTGCGGCGGCAACTCCAAAATCACTCGCAGGGACGGCACAATGCCCGACCTCCCCATCTTTTGAAGCGTGTGCAGTGCTTGCACCGACTCAGCTGCTTCCGGGAGGGCGTGGCGGTCAGGAACTCCGGGAGAGATTCGCCGTGCCTGGAATGCAAGGATCAGTAGCGGAATCCCGGCGATAAGCAAAGCCGCCCAGGGCCGGCGGGTTATGATCGTGCCCCACCGCACCCAGCGCTCATTCGCCGCGCATAGGCTCTCCCGCGTTTTGACTCGTCCGTCTGGGCGACGCACGCCGGCGGCATCGATGTGATGCCCCAGCAGACCAAGCACCCAAGGCAGAATGCACGTACACAGCATGACGCTCAGAACGGTTACCAGCAGGCCAGCTATCCCGATAGAGCGCAGTTCGCTGATGGGCACAGTCAGCAGCGCTGAAAATCCGATGGCAACTGTCGTGGCTGAGATTATCAGCGTCCGCCCCGCTTGCCCGGCAGCAATATCGGCAGCACAGCCGGGATCACATCCCTCGTTCAACGCTTCGCGAAACCGGCTCACCATCAGCAATGCATAGTCGATGCCCAAACCGAGGCCGAGCATGGTTGCCAGATTCTGCACCAGAATCGACAGCTGCAGATAATGCGCGAGTATCGCAGCCGTACCCATCGACATCGCGATTGAGAGTACTCCAACTCCCAGCGGCAGCAGCGCGGCCACGAGACTGCCGAAAGCCAGCAACAGCAGCAACAGAGTTACCGGCATCGCTCGTTCCTCTGCATGTTTGACGTCGTCTGCACTGACCTTGCGAAGATCGAAGTTCAGTGGCGTTTCACCCGTAATCTCCAGTTTGATATTCGGGTATTGCGACTTGAGCTGACCTTGCATCCAGTCTGCTCTCGCCCTCAGTTTAGGCACCAACGCCTCGACATCTTTTTCGTGGGGGTCCAGCCCGACGATGATCAAGGCTCCGCCATTGTTCCCGGTGAACAAAGGATCTGGCCAATCCAGACTCGAGACAGCACCCGCCACTCCAGGCACACTGCGCAAGGAACTGCTTAAAAAGCCCAAGGCTTCTGCGCCTTTTGCTGAATCCGGATCGGGAATACCGCTGATCACTAGAACCAGGCGGTGGGCGTACGGAGACTGGAAACGTTGCGCCAGTTCCCGATCAACTTTTTCGGATTCCGCACCTTTAACATGAACAACTGTCTCCAGGCGCCGTTCGACTTTGTAGGAAAAGGGCAGCAGCACAAGCGCCAGGGCAAACCCCGCCATCGCCAACCAGAATCGGTGCCGAGCGGCACCACGGCCGGTCTTCACGCTTGGCATTACCATCGAAGATCCACGTCGTTTCCTCGTGCGTCTGAGCGCAATGAGATGACCTCCGCGATCGGGCACGACCATGATATACGGTCAAACTGAATATTTATTGAGGTTCGGCCTTGAGCTTGGTCAACGATAAACGATAGAGGTGAGGAACTGCTGGTTGAACCCTTATCAAACGAGGAACGTGGCTGACGTTTCCAGTCCGGGAGCCTTTAAGAACCGCTGCACCCGTTGCTGCTTCACATTCACAAGCCTGCGTCTTCTACGCTGACGGTGCCTCCAGGTGTCTTCAACGTCGGTGCATCGGTCTAACCGAATATTTTTGCAAAAAAACGCCGCACGCCTTCGAATCTCTTGTGCTTCACGCGCGCCCGTTCTTCCGGAAGCGGGGGTGGCAGAGCTGCCATTGGGATTGGCGCAGGGCGAGTTGATAACGGAAGTCCTCCGGCAAGCCTATATGCGGGAGGTGTGAAGGTTAGAGTAGCCTCCGCTTTCGCGTGAGGCAGATCCCGCTGCCCGTCGGGCAGCTCTGCCGTGTCCGTTCTCCCGCCAGGCAATTTGGTGCCTGTCGTCGCCTCCGGGGAAGGTCCGGTTCCAAGTGGCGGTGAGGAGGGCTCTTCGACGGAAGCTGCAGAAGCTCCTTGTGTACTTGCGTCCGTGTCTTCGCCTACCGCCGCGCCAGAAGCCAAAAGCACCGGGGGCCGCGGAGGCGGAGGACACCCGCATTCTACCGGCAGAATCGTCTCATTCCCGTTCCCGTCTGCGGACGCTGCGTGGAAGGCTGTGTCTTCGCTCCTTAGCCGTCCTGCGTGAAAAACGATCTGATCCCGCGGCTGGAATTCATATTTCCCGTCTCCCATCAGTTCGTAAATAATTGCCGGGGACGTGTTACCGGGAAGAGTCTTGACACACGTGTTGCCCTGCGAGTCGGCGCGGATCGCGTAGTCGAACTCTCCCGGACCGCGAAGCAGAATGCGGAAATCCGGGGTGACCACTTCGTCCGAGGAATCGCCCAGCTTGATGTGCGTCTCCATGGCGCCGACACCGATGGCTAGCATCAAGTCAGGACCGTTCCGAGAACGGTTGACCAAGACTGTGGAGCGCGGGCACACATAAAAGTCTCCACCCCGCCGCAAGCGCATCACGGTCGTGTCAGACAAGGCAGTGACGGAAGAGCCCGACGGGACCCGGTCAACCGGTACAACGTTGCTGTAGTCTACGGCAGTAGTCGGAGGCGGCGCCGGCGGCGACTTTGCAACGATCGCATGCAGCTGCACCAACAGACGGTTTCCGGCTGATTCCCAGGTATAGTCCAATGGCTTGAGTAAATCGATTTCCACGTGGACCTGCGGCGGATCGGTGGCGTTCAGTGTGAGACGAATCGCGCTGACGTCCTGACTCTTGACGGGTACCAGTTTGCTGGGAACAGACATGTTTGTGTTCGGTAAGTCGATAATCAGACGCATGGGATCAGCCAGCTTGCTGATCTTCGGCTTCACTGGGTCCGTCGTTATAATTTCCACCGCAGGTGTGCCATCTTTCAAAAAAACGTTGAAGTGAACAACTGTGGCAGCGCTCTGGGAAGCGGGGATCTCCTGGTCCCATTCGCGTTGCGCAGGGTTGCCTCCCAGCAATTGCAGAGGAGAAAACAACAAGGAAATTGCAGCCAGCAGAGTGGCAGCAGCGGAGCACACGATTCGACTCCGCCCCTCATCTTGTGTGTGACGCTTTTGAAATCGTGCTCTCATGGCAGTGCAAAAGTTAAGGTGATGTTGGTTTCAAAGCTGGCGGGGCGTCCATTGCGATTCATCGGCTCAAATCGCCACTGCCTGACTGCATCGGCAGCTGCAGCCACCAGCCTGGGATATCCGCGTACCGGACTGAGTCGCTGAACTCTTCCATCCCCGCCTACTAAAACATCAAGCACCACGATCCCTTGAATATGATGGGCCTTGGCCGCCTCCGGATATTCGGGCTCCACGCGGTCTACGACGCGCGCGAGGGCCGTTCGCTCGGGAACCATCCCGGGAGAAGACGAGAGGGAGGCACTGCTTGCACCGGAATCATGGGAAGTCGTTGATGCGCCCTGCACCCCCGTATCTTCAAACACGATCACCCCAGAGTCACCGTCAAGTGTGTTCTCAATCTCCAAGTCAGGCACATGGTGTTTAGCGCGAACGGACGGAGGATTTGAAGACTTGGGGAGGGAAGATTTGCGAGGTGAAGGCTTGGCAGGAAGAGGTTCGGCGGGAGCGGTTACGATAGCCTCCGGCTTCACGGGTTGAACCGTCGGCGGATTAGGAGCGGCAGCGGGCATTGGTGCGGGCGCTGATAGTTCTCGCACGACCGCTCTGGAATTCCTGGCGAACAAGTGGAGCCCATCATGCGGAACGCTCCTGCTCAGGGCCCAACCGGCGAGAAGCAAGGTGCCTACCACGAGAGCGGCCAACAGCGACCTTCGTGCTCCTGACGCGAGTGCGACTGCTTTGGCTTTTATGGACTCCACGAGAACCTGCGACGGCTTTCTGCTGATCTCTTGCACTGGAACCGGAGCATGGGCCGGGGAGTCGCAGGCGAGTTCATCCACCCGCGCGATCGTGTCCGCGACGCGCTGCGACATCGACTGTATCGCGACAAGGTCGCCAGCCGTGAATGCATCCGCTTGAGAAGAAAAGGCGCCAAGCACGCCGATTTTCTCCTTCGCGTCCTTCAGCACCGGGACCAGCACAATGGAGCGAGCGCCTAGACTGCGGCACACCACCGCATCGAGGCCAGGAAAGTTCTCGGAGTTACGGCAATACTGCAGCGCAGAAGTGCGCAGGCAAGCATCCACCATGCGTGGGTCCCGGCGCAAATAAGCGACAAGCTCGCCGGAGGTCGCCCCGTTCAGGACACGGGAAACCATCTGACCACCGCGCACCCAACCGATGAAGGCGCCGGTCGCACAGGTGGAGAGTCGCGTTTGAGAAACAATTTGCTCCAACACCAAATCGAGCGCAACGTCTGCCCGCATCACCTGGTCGGCGGGTTCGCCTTCTCGTGCGCCGAGATTGAACCGGTGCGGGGATGGTGACCGGCGCGTCGGCGCGGGAGGTCTCGCCCCAAAAGATGCTGAGTCGCCGGGCGCACTCTTCGCCTGGGGCGTATGAACCGTCGCCGGCGGGATTCTGCGCTCCGCCGCTGATTGACGCCGTGACTTCACCGGCACCTCCACGCCGCGACATTCCGCAGGCACCGAAAAGTCAGCCGTTCTCTTGCCGGACTGGAGGGGAAGCGAGACCCCGTGCTAAAGGAGGCGAACGAACCAGGGAGCGATACGGCCATGTCGGGCCAACTCCTAACGAAGATTGGCTTCCAAAGCACGCGTCCATGACGCTCCACTCGGCGCTTGGCGCCGCATGTTGCTCAAAAGGGTGGACCGGAAAGGAAGTCTATTTCAGAGCCTGACGCACGCTCTCTAAGGGGAGGCAAACTGCAAACTCTAGTGTGCCACCTCTCCGACTCAGCTGTCAAGATGGGC
>CAVRWN010000008.1:0-546914 GCA_963724875.1 uncultured Acidobacteriaceae bacterium | reverse complement strand
TTCCGCCAATTGCAGGCAGCAGCGCCCGCCAACAATTTCTTTTCCGCTTCATCGTCAAGCCTGAGTGAACGTCCGTATTCCTTCATCAGTTTGAGTTTCGGAGCGTGGCGAATCAGTGTCCACTCCTCCGCCTTGTGCAGCATTCTTCTTAATGTTCTCAGCGCGCAATTGGCATTTGAGGACGCGCCCGAGAACCTCAATGTTTCGATAACGTCCCTGGTGATCTGATCCAATCGCATGTTCACGACGGTTGTCGTCTTGAGGAGTCGCCAGCCATCGCGGTAGTAGGTTTTGGTTTTGTCTTCCAGTCTGACCTTGTCCAGCCATTCCAGGAAGCGCCGAGAAAACTCCAGCAACACAGGAGCCTTTTGGGGAAGCGGATCTGTATTCTCGACCACATGAGCGAGTTTCAGACCCGCAATCTTTGCTGCCCTGGCCGCTTTCGTTTCGTTCGTTGACCCACGGTAGCGTTGTCCGCGCACCGTGAAGTCATACCAGTAAAACTTGGACTTCGCTTTCTTAAACAGCTTCACGAGCTTCCTCCATTGCAGCCCGCACGGAAGCAACTCGTGTGTTCTTCTGGATGTATTCCAAAAGAACATTCACATCATAACTAACCCGACCTTGCAGTTCTATCCAATTCGGCCCGACTCCCTCGGCGCGCCATCGTTTCAATGTTGCTGCTGAGCGTCCGAGAATCTCAGCGGCCTTGCGCGTGTTGACGAGCTGAGGCATGGCTGGTTTTTTCATCACGATTGGCTGGGGCATGGTTCATCTACTCCTGAGGGGAGACTCATCCGCCCCTCGTGGACGACATTGCCCTTGACGGTAGCGCAGGTGTACACATATAGTCAAGTTGTATCGTTACACATAGGAGGTGAAATTGACCGCAAGAGAGCTCACGACGGAGAAGGCAGCGATAGCGCAGCAGCCAGTGATCTCCATTCGTATTTCCGAGGCTCTGCGTTTAAAGCTTGAGGGCTTAAAGGTGCTCATGTCCATGAAGAGCGGCGAACCCGTTTCCACATCGGAGGCGGCAAAGCAGCTTCTTGAATCCTCAAAAGAAGAACGACTTGAGCTGGTAAGTCTGCTTACCGAGCCGACCGATTCTCTGCTAATGATTCGCCGAAAGGCAGACTCAAAGCTCCCGCTTTCGCAAGCAGAATGGACCGCCGTTGCCTATTTCTGTCTGCACGGAGTGGAGAGATTTGCCAACACCGCACAGACGGAGATTTCATATGAATCTCTTGCCGGAATCCTAGAGGCATTCCAGGCGGTTTACGGTTTGCTTCGCAAACCAAACAAGACCCATTTGGACTCTTTCTTCGTCGCACATCTCCCGCCCGACCGGCAAGCCGAAGCGAAGAAACCGGAAGAGATCGGAAGCGACGATGTTCGGCGCGCCGTCACCCACACCATTCGGATGCTAAAAAACCCGACAGAAGAGCGGCAGAGACCCATCTTTGTCGCCCGGAACCTCTACTTTCTCCTCGACGAGCTAGACTTCCCCAATATCGAGAGGTTAAACGAGGCGCTTCGGCCGTTCTGGCCGACCCTGTGGCGCGTGTGCGCCCGCGGCCACTATTTTCACTATGGTAAGCCCTTGCAAGATCCGAACTCTTCGGCAGGGGGAATGGACGCACCGTTCAATCCGCCATTACCGAAATTTGAAGAAGGCGACTACCGTCTCGAATTCGTGCGCTCGCCGAGCGAAGGGTTTTCCGTTTGGTTGTCCTTCCCCGGAAGACTTGCGCCGCTCTATCCCGTGGAGGGATACCCAAAGATTTCGGAATTCAGGACGATCCTAGAACGGCTGGATGTAAGGCGGGTGCTGATCTCCTGGAATGGCCGCTATTTTCTCGCGTACACGGTGGCTGACGAGAAGGACGAAATCGGCGTGAATTTTCGCGCTGGTGATAACGGAATTACGTTTAACTTTCGTGGCGAAGACTGGCAGTCCATCAAGAATCTGTTTCGACGCGCGTGGCAGGCTCCGCAAGTACGCCGCCTGTGGGACGCGCTGGCTCTTGAGTATGGCGAGTTGTAAGAACGCGGTGCTTCGCACCGGAAGAAGTGGGGACACGTCACCCCCAAATTGGGAACTGAGAAGCGCCAGAAGACGTTTCGGTGTTTACGCAAGTTAACTTTCGCTGCGTCAACAAAATCGGCGACTGGCTGAATCAGCACGGTAGCGAACGATCACATTCGTTTGCGACAAACGCTGCCTATCGTCGATCACGTAAACGCGTTGAAGCGCAAGAGCTTGCTGCGAACTAACAATTACGCGGTTTAGTCGCGGCGGAATTAAGCGCAGTAGAGCAACAAGGCGGTTCGTCCAATGAGTGGTCCCCGCGTTCAAGTTAATCCCCAGTCCAGTTTGCCGTTCGGAGAAGAGGCCAAGCCCGGTTTCCGCACCAAGACCGCAGCCACGAGACTGACTCCCGAGGAACTGGCCGAGATCGAAGCTGCCGCGGAAAGCGCGGGACAGGCTCTCTCCGAGTGGCTGCGCGGGACCGCTCTGTGCGCTGCGCGGCAGCGGCCCGCTGACCCCGCAGAAATGGTATTGGCCGAAGTTTGGGCGGTGCGTTACGCGCTCTTGAATCTCTTTCATGCAGCCGCCGAGGCCGCAGCGGAAGGCAGACAATTGTCGCCTGATTCCGTCCTCAAAATTCGCGACCAGGCAGACGCACGAAAGCTTCAGCAGGCGCGCAAACTGCTTGATGAGTTCTTCGCCCGCGAGGGCAAGGACAGAGCCCGTATGCCATGAGTGCCATGCCTTTTCCCAGAAGCTTTTCGCTCTTGACGCAGTTGCTTTGGGTAGCCGCGATGTTCCTTTTCTTACTGGCAGTGCGGAGCGTGTTGCAGAACCGGTCCCCACGTAAATGGCGGGAAAGGGAGACGATCGAATGGGGCCCACCTCGGCCAAGCTTGATCCAGAGATGGAGGAAAAAGATGGACAGAATCCGATTCAGACTGCCGAGATTTTCGCAGCAGAAGATGCCAGAGATCGCGCCAGAACCAGCGCCATCAGTGCCCGCGAATTCTCCCGCCGATTCGCTGAAGAAGCCTACCCAGCCGATGCTCGGGCTCTTTGGTTCGACCGTCAATAGTTCGACCAGCGGTGCGCTCGAGACCAAACCCAAAGAGGCGTTCGCCTGGGAGAGAACAAAGGGAATCGAATGAGGGACAAATTGCCAAGAACACCACTTCACGCTTGAGGAACGCTCGGTATGCTCACGATCTCGAAACCACTGTCAGCCAGCCAGGCGCAGACCTACCATGTGCGGGAGTTTGCCTCGCAGGAACAGAACTATTGGAGCCGCGATCAGCGGGGTCACAGTGAGTGGCAGGGCAGACTCGCCGAGCAGTGGGGGTTGCAAGGTGGCGTTGGTTCCGAACACTTTGCACGACTGAGTGAAGGCCAACATCCGCACACCGAAGAGCAGCTCGTACGGCATCAAGTTTCGAGAACCTACGAAGGCAAATTCGGCAGAGATGTAACCAGCGTCGAGCATCGCGCCGGGTGGGACGCCACCTTCTCTGCGCCGAAGTCGGTATCGCTTACCGCTCTCGTGGGCGGCGACGATCGTGTGCGGGAAGCACATCGGGAGAGTGTACGCGCGGCACTTCAGGAGCTTGAGCGATACACGCAGGCACGAATCGGCAATGTCCATGCCCCGGAGACGACCGGAAAATTCATCGCTGCCACCTTCGAGCACGACACCGCGCGGCCCGTCGACGGCTATGCTGCGCCCCAGCTTCATACTCATGCCGTGATCTTCAACATGACCGAGCGGGAGAATGGCCACGAAAACGGGAAACAGATGCGAGCTTTGCAGCCGCATGAGATGTTCGTGTCACAACGCTACGCCACGGCGGTCTACCGATCCGAGTTGGCTCTGCGTCTGGAAAAACTGGGCTACGAACTGGAGCGCGGCAAGCACGGACAGCCGGAAATCAGGGGCTACTCGAAGGAATATCTGGAGGCTTCCAGTCCGAGGCGTGAACAGATCAAAGACCATCTCCGGGAACAAGGAATCGACGGAGCCGCAGCAGCGCAAATCGCAGCCCACCATACGCGCGACCGCAAAGAGCTGCTGTCGCCTGGAGAAGTCTTACAGCGACACCGCGAGTTGGCCGCACAGTACGGGCATCAGGCGGACCGCGTCGTCGCACAGGCGCGCCAACATGGGCAATACCAGATGCCGGAGCCAGAGATGCAGGCGAAGCAGGCCGTGACCTGGGCGCGCGATCATGTCTTCGAGAGATCGGCTGTGCAGGACCGCCGCGCGATCCTTGAAACAGCGCTGGTGCGCGGCATGGGAGAGACCACCTATGCCCAGGTCCGGCAGGAGTTCGAGCGCCGGATCGAGGCCGGGGAGTTCCGCGAAGTCTCGCACGTTGGTGCTGGCAAACAGTACACAACCGCCGCGATGGTTCGCATGGAGCGTGAGATCGTTGGCCGGATGCAGGAAGGCAATCGGCGCGACTACAACGATCCCATGCTTGTCGCGCCGCACGTGCGCATCGCCACGGAAGACCGCCACCCGGAGTTGAATGCGTCGCAGCGCCAAGCCGTAGACGAAATCTTTCTTTCACGGGAGAAGGTTGTCGGTTTAGATGGCATCGCAGGCGCGGGCAAGACAACGACTCTGTCCGTGATCCGCGAAGGTGCGGAGGCCGAGGGCTACAGGGTGGAAGGTTTCGCGCCAACGTCCCGCGCGGCGCAGAAGCTCGGGGAAGCAGGCATGGAGACATCCACACTACAGAAGCATCTGGTACGCGGACAGCAGCCGGATACTGCCGAGAAACGGCTCTATGTGCTCGATGAATCCTCTCTGGCATCGACCAGGCAGATGTATGAGTTTGTGAACCGGCTCCATCCGAATGACCGTGTGTTGCTCGTCGGCGACCGGCGGCAACATGAGGCGGTTGAAGCCGGGCGGCCCTTCGCGCAGCTCCAGGACGCCGGGATGAAGACGGTAAAGCTCGAAGAGATCGTGCGCCAGAAAGACCCAGAACTGAAACAGGTAGTAGAGCAGCTTGCACGGGGCGAAGTACAGGAAGCAATACAGAATCTTGACCGGCAGGGCCGAGTCCACGAGATTCAAGGCCACGAGGAGCGCATCGCTGCTATCGCTAAGGACTACGCACAATTGCCGGAGAACACGTTGGTGATTTCTCCCGATAATCGCTCTCGCATCGAGATCAACGAGCGCATCCATGCGGAATTGCAGCGGAGTGGCATCGTCAGCAACGAGGAGCACAGCATCAGGACGCTGGTGCCACGTCAAGACCTCACCGGCGCGGACCGCACATGGGCCGAGCGCTACGAAGTGGGCGATGTGCTGCGCTATTCGCGCGCATCGAAGGAGACCGGCATCGGGAAAGGCGCGTACGCACAGGTGAAGAGCATCGACGCGCCGAAGAACCGGCTGACAGTCGAGCTGCAAGACGGCACGCAGCGCACTTACGATCCACGCCGACAGCAGGGCGTCTCCGTCTTTCGGGAAGAGACGCGGAGTTTTTCAATGGGCGACCGCATCCAGTTCACCGCGCCGGCCAACAACCTCAGAGTTGCAAACCGCGAGTTGGCGACAATCGAGAGCATCGACGGAGACGGGCGGCTGCGCTTGAAGATCGACGGCGGTCGCGCGGTCGTGCTTGATACGAACAAGCATCCGCATCTCGACCACGGTTATGCCATGACCAGCCACTCCAGCCAGGGACAGACTGCCGACCGTGTCCTAATTCACGTAGACACCGAGTTGGGCGCTAAGGATCTGCTCAACAGCCGCATGGCCTACGTCTCGGTCTCCCGTGGACGCTATGACGCACAGATTTATACGAACAACACACAGACGCTCGGACAAGAACTCAGCCGCGACGTGTCCCATTCTCCTGCGATTCAGCAAGAGCCAGTAGCGCAAAAGATAGAACCACAAACCACGCACACGAATCAGATCAGTCAGGGTTTCGGCCTTGGTCTTTGATGCAGCATTCCCGAATGACATGCCCCGGGTAGCCAGAGCATAGCCGAGGCCCGGCCATTGTCAAGGCCGCGCTTCGCGCGCCGCGTTCGCGGTCAAAGAGCCTTGACACTGGCCTTTGCGCCTCGGCTTATTATTCAGCTATCCGGGGGATGCCAGTTTCTTGTTCTACGAAAGGGGCTCCGCCGAAAGTTGAACTGTTCTTGATGGCAATTGTCCCCTTACACGTCGGGACAGTGCAAGAAACGCTGTCGAAGGCGATCTACTACCCCGCTGCGAGAGCCGCTTTCAGATCATCATGCTCAAACGCTGATGCCATGCGGTCGATCTCGTTTTTCGTCAGGCCGTGCCGCGCGGCTTCGTCGCGCCATTTCGATACGGCCTTGCCGACCTGTTGTGCTATATTGCGCGCTTGGCTAGCGTCCAGTTCGAAATACCCCGCCACGTCCATTGCCAGTGCGAGTGAAGCCGTGTTGTCATCCTCATTGATTGCCGTGCTGAGGATGCGCGGCTTGATGTCGGTTGGCACCGGGTTGAGGTCGTAAGCGGGCGAGAGGCGCCAGCCGGCCTGGCCTTCGTACAGAAAGCCGTGATTCCGCAGGTGGTCGTCGGTGTTGGAGATCAGTATATTGAAAACCAGCCGCCGCCACAGCGCTTCCATGTCGGCTTGCGGTGCGGCGCCGTGCTGGCGCAGTGCGTCAACAATTTCTAGATAGCTTCGGGTTTCAGTGTCTTTCGATCCGAGCATGCTCATCGCGGAGAGGAACGGGATACGCCGTTCGCCGTCGCGGTCGAAGCGTCGCAGGAGGAGCACAGGCTTGCCGGCGATGTCTTCGACACGGGATTGCGGAACAGGGATGCCAGATTTCTGCGCGAGGGACAGTGCGACTGCTTCCCAGACCACCGTGTTGATTTCATCGTCCTTGCGTGGGAATTTCGCGATGGCGAGATAGCCGTCCTTTTCCCTGACGGAAGCCTTGGGCCTCGCGCCGCCAAGAGAGGAGCCAGGCGCGAACAGCAAGCGCAGTTCCTCCTCGGTGTCTTTCTCTTCCATCACATGTTCGGCCGCGGAGAGCAGTTTCGGGAGCTCGATCAACGGGGGGATGCGCTTGACGCCCTCCTCCCGCAGGAAGGGTCCGCCTTCTTTTTCCGCAAAGCGCAGTGCGCCCTGACGGGCCTCGTCGTCCACCAGCAGCAGGAAGTCGATTTCCTGGAGCGTACGCGGCGCGGTGCCCTCGCGCTCCGCGCGCCTGCGTTCCATGCGGCGCATGAGCGCACGCCCCCAGCGGTCGGGCGCGGAGTCGCCGATGGCGCCGAACATGGGCGTATCTGCAGCAGTGTGAAACGGGCCCGGTCCAACCTGCAGGGCTGGCTCCAGAGAGAATCGCGCGGGATTTTCCAGCCATGTCTTGTCGTATTCGAAGGTGGCGCTTTCCTTGTTCTTGCGCGTACGGGCCCACAGACGACCCATCAGGTGCGGGACGCCGTCGAGATCCACGTATACGAGAGCTTCTCTGTCCATCACTTGTCTTTCGTGCGTTTCGGGCTGCGCGCCACGCGAATGCGCTGCGGCAGGTTTTCTTCTTCGAGCTGCAGGCCGACGGGATCGTTCTTCGGCGCGGCGAGATCGCCCAGCCGGTCCGCCATCCCCAGCACAAAAAGGACCGTGGCGTATATCCCGATCGCGACGCCGGGATCGCCCTTTTCAATCTTGACGAGGGTCGTGCGGCTGATCGAGGCGCGTTGCGCCGCGATGGCCGCGGGGATGCGCCGCCGCCGCCGGGCATCACGGATGTCGCGGCCGAGCTTGCGCAGGGCATGCCTCACCGGGAGTGGCATTACGACGGATGATCGGCTGGTCCTCATAGTTAACGTCCATAATAATGGTCAATATCGCGTTTAATGTACATTATTATGAATGTTACGTCAAACCCACCTATTCCTTGGATGGTACCTTGGAACGGATCGCCTGAATTTCCTTGAACATGCTTTCTATCTTCGAACGATCCAGCGAGAGGAGCTCTGTGCTGATGGCCTCCTTGACCAGGCTTCCCAGTCCCAGACTCAGCGTCAGGAACTTCTCGGGAGAGCGATACGAGCAGGTCCGCCGCTGTTGCGCGGGAATCTTCCTCCCGAGCGCGAGCAGGAATATGAAGCCAAAGAAATAGAACCAGTAGCTTCGGTAGCCGGTCCCGGCATCGGCACGGGGCATCATCGCCATCGGATAGACCTTCTTGTACGGCCACACCGCCACGGTGATGACGACATCCTCTGGCAGTTTGCCTCGCCCGAGCAAAAAGGCGCGGATCGCCTTCTCGTGCCGGCCAAGATACAGTTTCGGAGGCTGTCCCCCTTCGACTGCGCTCCAACGCCGGGTTCCACGCCAGAAGATGCTCAGCGCAAAATAGACGAGCTTCGCCATGTCCACTTCTGGAATTCTCGCTTGGGAAAACAAGAGATCATTGCCATTCACTGTCGGGGACTTCGAATTCAATAAGGTGTGAAGCCAGAACGGATCACCGTAGTTCGGTGGAATCTTGTTCAGAATCCACGCCTCACCGCCTTTATTGAAGCGCTCCTCGCAGGCACCACAAAATTTGTAATCTCGGACCTGCAGTGAGCTTTGTTTAGCCTTACCACCTGAAAGGACGACCGGATTTGGATTCTTCAGGTCGCTCGCACGCATCTTCTTGTACCCGCTCTTGGGCAAGTAATGGCTATCGTGCAGATCAGCAACGGCACGGCAAAGCTCGCATTTACCTCGCTTCATCGTGCCTCCAGCTGTCTGCACACATTGCCAGTTCACCAGTAGCGCGGCAAATCTGTCCTTTCATTCGTTTCCGCGCAGGCGCTCCATCATGATTTTCTTCACTCGTTCCGCGTTGATGCCCTTGTTATATTCCTGTGAAAGTGGATGCTCCGATGGTTCCAGTTCGAAATGCGGCCGCCGGTTCAGTTCTTGGATGTGCGCGCACATCTTCAGGCTTAGTGTGTCTGGGTACTCGGGAATCCGAGTGCTCAGCCAGGAAAACATCGGTGGGAGTTCGACGCGCTTGGGATCGTCGTCCATCTTCAGCAAAGTCTCAAAGTTCTCGCGGCTAAGTGAGCCCCATACACCCCAGCGAAAAGTTTCGGCAGCGCCAATGATTGGCAGATGGATGATTCCTCGCACAAAAAAATCACGATCCTCAATTGCGCAGTAGTCGTCATCTAGGAAGGTCTTGCGCCGGTTCTCGCTCCAACTCGGCAGGAGGCTGGCCGAGCGTCTGGTCTTTTCATGCTCCTCAGACCAGTAGTGAGGTGAATCGTAACTAAAATCGAGGCAGGGTCCGGTATGCCACTCCGCGCAACTGCCACACTTCCACCGTAGCTCAGCCAGATCACCAAGGGTGACTGAGGTCCGCGTGTTGCGAATGAGCGCGCGTTCGTAACACCCCGAGCAGAGCAGAGAGATCTTTGCCAGCTCTTGCGATTCATCGTTCCAGCCGTTGTGGCTGGCGCGTATGAGCTCACAATTGTCACACCATGCGTCGGGAAAAGGGTTGTCATCAGTAGGGTCGTCCCGATTGAAGCCGAGCCCCGTAGTCTCGCCGAGGAGATGGGTGCAGACGAATGTCTTCCGAGACTCACCGTGGATCGCACACTGGATACTATCCGGCATTCAAGAACTATCCTCGCGGTGGAATCGACCGGTGTCAACGAATGACTCGGATTGTTAGCGAAGAATGGACCTTTTCAACATCCACGTCTGATTTAAACAGATACCACGAATTCTCAGGGGAGTTTGAAGTTGACTTCTACCGTAGACTGAACATCGACCGGGGAACCGTTCAACTGATACGGGCGGTAACGCCACCGACTCACAGCAGCGATAGCGGAATCTGTGAGCGCTTGATCCGGGGAAGTGAGCACGCGAATGTCTTTCGCTGTCCCAGCTTTATCGATCGTTAGAGCGAGCACGACCTTTCCCTGAATGTGATTCTGCCTGGCCTCTGGCGGGTACAGTGGTGTCGGATCGTCCACAAGAAAACCCTGGAGAACTCCGGGACTCACACGCACCGCGAGGGGAGGAACGGCGCCAGAAGCGGTGGCCGATGCCGAATTCGCCTGCCCCGTGGGTTGTGCTGCGTTGATGGCCAACGTGGTCTCAAAACGGAATGTTAAAGGGGCCTCGGCCTGAACCGGAACGCCCTTTGAGGCCATCGGCTTGAGCTTCCACTTCAAGAGTTGGTCACGTGCTGCGTCCTGCAATCCTGCATTGTCTGAGTTAAGAGGGTAGGCTTCTCGCACACGCCCTTGACGATCAACTGAAACGTACATACTAAGCAAGCCAGTTGTCTTTCCACTCTGCACTGGTGGCCAAGTGAGAGCGGGTTGGCCTTCAGCCGCCTGCTCAATTGTGGCTTGACTGACGACGACGGACTGTAGCCTCTGCTCCGGCGGAGTAGGCTGCCCAATCGAGAATAGGGTCACGTCGGGTTTCTTCAGCTCTTCCAGGAGAACAACGTTTGCAACAAGTTCCGTGCCTGGCTCCGGATCATCCTGGTAGCGTCTCGCGACCATCTTCTTGCCGAAGCGCTGATAGTCGTGGAATTCCATGCTATAGCTGGGCGACCCGACGAATTTCAGCAGACCAGCGCCATCAAAGCAGACATTGGCAAACGCATCGTTGTTCACCGTGTCTGATCCAACCTTAAACTTCATTCGAGCACATGCATCGGAATGCTGGCCGCTAGAGAGCGTAACTTGCGAAATCTTAGCGTCCAGCTTGTTCCATTGATCTGCGTTCGGAACGGGGTCAAAAATGCCAGTGATAAAGCTCTTTAACCACAGAGGATAGTAGTCGCCGGTATTTTGCTCGGTAATCTGATCGCCATTCACTATAAGTGTCTGTTTGAATTCGGGCGTGTCGATGGACCGACGCCATTGCTGTGGAGAGACCCAATACTCCTCAAGTTCTGCACGATACGGCGAGGGTGGGTTCGTCGACTCGAACAAGTGTACTTTTAGATGAAAAGGCTTGGCGTTTTCTCCGGTGAGCGCGGACTGTTCCAGAGCATGGTCGAGTTCTTTTCCCAACGGAACCGACGTTTCCGTAACACGTTGGCCGAAACAAACTCGTACGGTCAACAGAAGGACTGCCGATACGAAGCAGGTCTGAAGCCTTCTTGCGATCATCATGACCCGAAATGATAACGCGAGAGTCTACTTGGGGAAAGGAACAAAGTCAGTAGCTGCTGCAACATCGATCCCCGCGCCGCGCACGACTGCGCGCGCACTAACTCACTGCTTTCTCAACCAAGCTTCCTTTCGGCGAAATGAATAGTCTTCGGGCTGCCCATTTCAGAATCCGCCAGCCCACGGCGGCCCCGGCGAGGATCGTGAACAGCCACAACAGGATTGTGGGCAAATAGAACGCAAACGCCGTCATCGAGGCAGCGTACTCACCGAACCCGTCGAGACCCTCGCGGGCGGCAATCTTGAGCTGATACAGCGGACGCCAATTGAGGCCGAAAACTTGCGCATCGGCTTCAGCTCGTAGCGTGATGTTGATGGCGACGGTTTCAACTTGCTTCGACAGCGCCTCGAATTCCGCTTGCCTTTCCTCGATCGCTCCGCGGACTTCGTTCAGCTTGTCGCTGACTTCGAGCGTGTCCTTCACGGTCGCAGCCTTGTGAAGGATTCCGAGATACTGTTGTTCCTGAGCCCGCAGGTTGCGCAGGCGTGCTTCCTGGTCGACATATTGTTTGGTGACGTCTTGGGCGTCGATACTTTCGTTTTCCATGCGCAAGCTGAGCTTTCGGATCTGGGCGCGGACTTCTTCGAACTTGTCTGTAGGCACGCGAATACTGAGCAAGGCGCTGGTCGCGTCCGCGCCACCATTAGCGTTAGAGGTTACGAGGAATCCTCCTGCTCCTTTCGTGATCTGTATGATTTTCTCAGCAGTTTCGGCCGGAGCTTTGACGATGAGGCTAAGGGACTCCGTTCGCACTAGCCTGCGGTCCTCCGACGAGTTTTCTTCTCCGCCGGCACGTCCTCCTGAAAATGTCATGAGAGAAGCGGGTGAGACAACGGCACTGTCCACGGGAACGCCTCCAATAATGCCTTTTTGAAGGTAGGCTTCGGATCGGAGGTGCGGAAGAATTGAGGTTTGTCGCCAAAGCGAGATTGGCTCCCAACCCACACCACCGCTGATGGCGGCAAGGCCGGTCGCCTTCTTCGAGGCAATGCCTCGCGCCTGGTCACGGGGTTGAATGACTCCCAGGTAGAGTGCGATTACTCCGGCCGTAATAAGCCAGCCTGTTTTCAGAGCCGTCCTGCTTTTGGCGGAGAACACTCCCCAGCGGATGACCATTAGGCCTCCCATATGAGGGAATAGACACGGACGGCGATGCCGTTGTTCCCGGGGCCCTTGATGAAGAGCTTGTGAGGCCTGTTATCGCCAGTTGACGAGTAGGCCTAACAGGCGGTCTCTCAGGGAAGACGATAAAGTGTCAACTTCAGCGGAGACCCGACAACGAACATCGAACCATCGGGAGAAAGCGCGGTCCATGACTGTTCCTCGCCGTCCTGGCCTGGTTTTACCTCAGCAATAGACTCCCCCGTCTGGACGGAGAAGACAAGGAACCTCTCGTGCTGGCCGGAGCCCGTGAGTTGCAGGGCAAAACGCTTTCCGTTCTGCGAAACTCCAGCGAACGAGAATCCGCCTTTCACGGACAGCGTCGTAACGAGATTGCCGTGGATATCAATGATCAGGGGACTCTTACAGCCCGGCTCAAGAATCAGGTCATCGGTTAGAAACTGAGGTCTTCCGCCACAACTACCGTGATAGAGCAGGTGGTCTCCAGAAGCGCCCCTGTACGTGACGAATCCGAGGTCATTAGGGTATTTTCCCGTCCAATGCACGTTGTCTGTCACGAAACCCTTGCTGCTTACGGATGTGGCGTAGGCGGGACTATCCGTTAGTTTGGTACTTTTCAAGCTTCCAGCATCTATGAACTCGTACCCCGGACTCGTCGCGTTTCCGAGTGTCGATCCGTCTGGAGAAATGTTCTCCACGCTTCCAGACTTGCGCCCATCCGCGTGATAATCAAAAACGCCTGCGTCCTTCAAGTCGGGCGTCAGTCGCAAGACAGTGCGTCCAGCCACTATGACGTGGGCATCATTCGTCGCGAACACCGGCAATGAGCCAAAGGCTAAAATCTCTCGACTGTCCTTTACCTGACCAGTCTGAGTATCAAGAGATAAGAGCTGATAGACCTGCGCCGGAATCTTAGCCTCCGGTAACTGCCGCATGCCAATCTTGGACGCCAGAACAAGTCGGTCGCCAACGAACACAACGCTGCGAGTCGCTGCGAAGATCGAGCCTGTCTGAGAATCTATATGCGGGCCGCTGAGCGTTGTCCCGCCAGCACCAACGGCAAACCCCATCACCTGTTCGCCCTTCGTGAGTGGGCCTATTGACCACATACGAGATGGTGCGGAGAGACTCTGAGCAGCGCAAATCGAGGCTCCCAGAACTGCTAATCCGATCCTAGCGAGAAGTTGTGAGCCCAGTTTCATAAGATTATCCATGGCGGCTACGACTGTCATCGTATACCGAAACTGATGACTGATGATAAATCGCCTTTGCGCTCATTTGACGGGCTCTGAGCGACATCGGCTGCCTTCGCCAGTTACCATTCTGCAAGAATGTTCTGTCTGCCCGTTCCAATGAACAAGAGGCTAACATCGTGGCAAGACGCCGAGTCCAGATCATCATTGCCGTCGGGGTTGCTGTTTGCGTCGTCGGACTTGTGTTTTGGGGGAAAGGCAGACGCGACATCGTGCTGGACGGTACACTTCAATGGGGTTTTGAGGAATCAGCTTTCTTCCCCAACGGCGACTGCTCAAACAAGCCCCTCTGGTGGGAGTGGCCTAACAATCGAGACGGCGACCTAGACGCGAAATGGAAAGCCTTGGGAAAGCCAACCGCGTTGCGCGTCAAACTGCGCGGGAATCTGTCCTCGATCGGACTGCATGGACACCTAGGAGCGTACCATCGCGAAGTCCAGCCGATCACGCTGCTTTCGGTCAGCGCAGCATCACGATGCCAATGGACTTGGGTTAAGGAAACACCATAGCAGATGAAAAATCGCGTTTGCAGTCATTGACTGGGTTTCGAGCCTGAGGGCCTGATATCAGAAGCTAGCGCGATTTCCTGCCCGTCGCATGTTCGGCGCGACGTTTCACCTTGCGGGCCACAACCACACCGAGTGGAGCGTCAGGAACCTTCTTGAACGAGGATCGTGCAAGAGCAAGTATGCGGTCCTTGGCGCGAGACTCTATCACATCTGCATCAGCTTCAAGGGACGCGCCTTTCAAAGCCCGAAGCTCCTCATTCGCAGCTCGCCGCACTTCCATATGTCCCCGCTGCTTACCACGCTTGATATTCTTTCGACTTGAAGTGGGACATTCTCCGTACACATTGCGACGGTCTTTCACAAGACTGATGCGCTTCTTTTCTGACGGAGACTTAACCTTGCTCATGATTACGAGTATGCCGCCATTTGCCCTAACTGTCGAGAAATCGTCTTCTTACGCTCACTACGCTGGCGGTCCGAGGAAATGTTTGGACTTCCAGGGCCTGCCTTTGAGAGCGGCAATCCGTTCGCGATACACGTTCGCCTTGTGTTTCAGCGTGGCGGCACTCGTTGACTGGTTCTGCGTCTCATGGCCTGATTTCAGCAATTGACTCATTTCGAAGCCGGACTGGATGCTAATATCCCATAACGCGGCGGGGTCCGAGAATCTCGGTTCCGCGGTGAAGCTGAAGCTATGGAGAACTGGTTTGTTGTGGATCAACTAGATATTGAACGACTCCTCGCCGATTGGCGTTGGCTCTGTCCCAAACCGATGACATTGTTAGCCAGAAGCGCATTTGGAGACCTGTTCCTCCGGGATGAATCGGGAGAAGTATTCGGACTTGATGTTGCAGCCGGGAAGCTGACGAAAATAGCGGATTCCGAAGCTGAGTTTCGTGAACTAGCAGCGAGTCAGAAGAAACGTGCAGAGTGGTTTCGAGAAGCAGCCGAGCAATCCGCATTGGCACGCGGACTGAAGCCCGATGCTACTCAGTGCATCGGGTTTAGCGTGCCGCTCATCTTCGCTGAAAGCGGGTCTCCCGACACCCCCTACGTCGCCGATCTATACGAACATATATCGTTTCTCGGCGACCTGAGCCGACAGATTTCAAGCCTGCCTGACGGGGCCAAGGTGCGGCTTCGAGTGAAGTCATGACATCCGCGTCGCCGATCCGTTCTTCGACTGAATCGTGCGCGACATCGCGAAATTTCCTTCAATTATGGCCTTCGCAGTATCCCTGTTCAGGAGATAAACTTGCGGCCATGGTAAAAAATGGGTTAGTTTTTGCGGCTGTGATGGTCGTCGGCCTCTCTACTCTGGGGCATGCCACAAACGACGCTAACTTCAAGCTGGCACTAGTCGATCACAAAGGACAACTCAGGTGGTCGGCGGAAGGGTTTAAGGTCATTCAATCCTCGGCCAAACCAAACGGCCGGGAGATCGGAATACGTGCCAGAGAAGAATCGGGGCGTCTTACTTTTCTGGGGTTCCTGTTTTTGTTTCCTGAGCAAGCACCCCTGACCAGTTCTAGATGTCGTGACAGTGTTCTTGAGCCAGAAAAGAAAGGCAATGCGACTCTGAAGATTCTAGGTACTCTCGAAATCACCCATTCTGGCAGTCTGCCTGTTGCTTTAGTGAGCTACACGGCGCAGGGGCATGGTGGTAAGACCGAGTACATGGTACGCGGCTTCGTCGGAACCGGAGACATCTGTGGCGATCTGGAGTTTTACAGCGACACGCCGATCACTGCTGAGGATGCTGATTTGAAGCGAGTGTTTGCGAGCTATCAACTCGACGAGAACTACGTTCCTGTGTTTAGTGATGTGTTGCTGTACGCGCAGATTCTTTATGAAGCGCACATGTACAAAGCGGCCGCTCCAGTTTTTGAAACGGCGCTGGCCAAGCTGAGGGAAAATCCGGGTAAGGACGCGAGGACAATGATACGTGTGGCTACCGACCAAGCAGGTATGGCATATGGGATGTCAGGCGACATCCAGAAGGCCCGCGCGACGTTCGACAAAGCGATTGCAGAGGATCCAGATTATCCGATGTACTACTACAACCTTGCATGCGCCGATGCCGAAGAGAAAAACCTAGTGGACGCACGAAAACATCTTCAAGAAGCGTTTAAGCGGAAAGCAAATGTCGTGCCCGGCGAAAGTATGCCAGACCCGACGGCAGATGACTCGTTCCTGCCGTATCGCAACAACAAGGAGTTTTGGACTTTTTTGGAGGGCCTCCGCCCGAAGCAATAGGGCGCCTGGCGATTGCTGATGATTACGAACAATTTGTTACCCCTACCCCCCTCAAAGGCCGGACGTCACATCTTTTCGTGGCTGGACGGCCGAGCCTCCGACGGCAAGTGTAGGTGTGCCGTAAGTGTGCCGTGCGCTTCGATCCCATGTGCGCTAAAGCGCTTCTTTTCAATACCAGCGCTGATTGCTTCCGTGCGGGCCTGATTGTCGGTAAGTTATTGAATTGTAATGGCGATAAGACGTGGGAGACCCTATCAGATTCGCCTACTCTTAATCAGTAGGTTGAAGGTTCGATTCCTTCCGCGCTCACCATCGCTTCAAGCACTTAATCATGCTGGTTTCCTGCTTCGGCGGAGACTAGCCCGACTTCGCGCATCTGCGCCAGAATCTCCTCGACCGCTTCTTCGGGAGTTCCCGCGACACCGACGGACCACGCGTCGTTTGGTACTTCGAGCTCCGCCAGTTGGCTATCGAGGAGGTCTGGATTCATGAATGAATGACGCCGCGATTTCATGCGCTCTCTGATCACGGTGGCGGGCGCGTGCAGATAAACAAAGTGAATTTCAGCAGGGGAGAAGCCGTCGGCCAGCAACGCGCGATACCGCTGCTTCAGCGCCGAGCAGGCAAAAATAGCATTCTCGCCCTTTTGCTTGTATTGCAGCATGCGTTCATGCAGAGCCTCCAGCCACGGTGTTCGGTCGGCGTCGGTCAATGGGATTCCAGCGGCCATTTTCCTGCGGTTTTCCTCCGAGTGATAGTCGTCGGCGTCTTCAAAGTTCCATTGAGTGCGCATCGCGAGCAACCTGCCGATGGTCGTTTTGCCGACGCCGCTCACACCCATCAAGACCGCGATCATGCATCCCGCCCCAGCAATTTGCCGCGGTATGCCCACAGTCCCAACCCGGGATTTGGAATAAAAAAGATTTCTTCGCCGGCAACGTGGTTGTAGCCGTAATGAAGTTTCTGCGGGTCATAACGCTTGAGCATGGTTTTCAAATCTTCAAATTCAAATCCCACGCCTTCAATCTCTTCTCTGCTTAGTTGACCGGGGCACCATCGGATTGTGAAGCGTCCCTCGGAAGAGCCGTGAATGAGATGAGCTGCCGCACCCAGGTCGTTGGCGAGATCGGAGTTGGCGTCCACGGCTTTGAGCGTAGCAGGAGTTCCGCGATAACCATACTTGCGGATCAGGGCGTCGATGGCAGGGTCTTCGCCGAATTTGTTCACGCCCGGCGCGAGTACGATCAGCTCTGCATTGTCGGCCAATGCCATGCGCGTACGGTAGACCGCCTTATTGCCCAGCCATGTGCTGTGAAATTCATTCGGATCAAGGTAAACGACGGCCTTAGGAATGGGTGCGTCCAGCGTTTCAAAGTTCACTTTCAGGCTGAGTTCGGCGGCGCGGTAAAAGCACTCGGCATCGTCGCCGATGAAAAGTCCGCGCACCGCGAGTCCACCTTCGGCAGTGCGTCCGACAACAGTGAGCACGTAGACGATAGGCAGGTCCCGCAGGAAATGATCCGCCGCGTAGTTGAGAACGTTGCGCACGGGATTCTTGGCGCGGCCCATGATACGCTCCATGCCATAAACCGCGCCCAGGTAATGGCTGCGATTGATCGACTCGCGGCCTCCGGTGCCCACCAGAATGTTCTTGTTGTAATTCGCCATGCCGGCAACTTCGTGCGGAACGACCTGGCCGATCGAGAGAATAAGATCGAAACCGCCATGCACAACGAGCCGGTTCACCTGCGCCGGCCACGAATAGTTCAGCTTGCCTTCGGATTGCTCCTGGATGAATGCGGCCGGAATCTCGCCCAGAGTCTCGACGTCGGTACGCCAGTTGTGGACGCGAAACAGCGCCTGCGGCATGGCGCCAAACATTCGCGTGATCTGGTCGGGCTGCATGGCAGCATGGGTGCCAAGAGCAGGGAGAACCGCCTGCAAGCGGTCGCCGTAATATTCCCATGCGTAGCGCGTCAGATCGCCGGAGCGAGAATGAATGCGGCTTTGATCCGGAGGTACTACGAGCACGCGATTTCGTAGTCCCAGCTTGGCAAGACTCTCTGCAAGCAGATCTCGCAATTGTGGAAGCAGATCGCTTTCGACGCCGCCTGTAGCGCAGTAAAGGCTCATGCGCGCCGCCTCCTATATGGCTCGCAACCTAATGGCTCGCAATCTGGGGCTTGATTAACTCATCGAGATAATCTGGCCGATCACCATCGCGCACCAGATGCGGATAACGCGCGCCATCACGGTAAGTAACGGTGCAGGTTCGAAAATAATCGTCCACCACGACGAGTAGTGTGATCGGCTGCGAAGTGTCCTTCGCAGACTTGATCGCGTCCGAGAGCAATTCCGGGGTGTAGAGGCGGCCATTGACGCCAATTATTTTCATCTGCGAAGAGACGCCTGCCTCAAACGCAGGACTCCCGACGATGGAGTCAGTAACAACTCCGTCGCTGCCCACTTGGAGGCCGATGGAATAGACCTCGCCGGGATTGCCCCGTCGCCCCTCCAGCTTTGAAGGCTTATCGTCAAACGTGACTTTCCAGCCGCCGTTTTCGATCCCTCCCACGGGAGCTTCGGCGGAAGTGGAATTCAACCTGGTGTGGAAGAACGTGGCCCAATCAAACGGCGCCAATGCGTTGAGCGACTTCACCAATTCGTCAAACGTATAAGTCTTCACTTCGGGGCCGTGGTTGGGGCCGCCGTGGAATTCCCGACAGAAATCATCGATCGATCTCTTGCCGCCGGACTCGCGATGAATGATGGTGGCTACCTCGAGCCAGAGCAGATCGCCCTCGTCGTAATAATCGGCGCCGCGGCGCCAGTTCATCCAGCCGCCTCTTCCGAAGCCAAAGCCGCCGCCGCCGCCGGCTATCGTAACGGCGGTATCGAGCAATGGGCGCCATGTACGTCCGGGGCGGCCGGGGCCGAGCATGGCTGCGACGCTGGCCAGGTATTCGTGGTATTGCTCTGGCGTCCACAATCCGCTGCGCGCCGCGAGCATGGGCCCAAGGTAGTCCGTCAGCCCTTCATAGACCCATAGCAGATCCGTCTTCATCGGCTGTTCGTAGTCAGGGGTGGTCAGATCAGCCGGCCGGCGAAACTTGCCGTTCCACGAATGAACGAATTCGTGCGACAGCAATCCGCCCAGCGACTGCCCGGAACTGGGCAAAAGAAGCGTTCGTTCCGGCAAGCGGCTGTTGTTCGACTCGTGGTGTTCGAGACCGAAGTGTGCCACATGATCGCTGAGCGCGAGCAGAAAATGATAGTCGCGATAGTGGCGAGTACCAAAAAGTTTACCCGACTCGGCCACCAGATTGATCATTTCCTTCTGGTTTTCCGGGCTCATGTTCAGCGCATCTGCGCTGTCGGCCGCGATGTCGATTTCATGATGGATGGGTTCACCCGGCGGCGTGAGGTCGATGCTCCGGTAAAACTCTCCGGTAATTACGGGCGAGTCCACGAGCAAGTCCAGTGAAATCGGTTTGAATGAAACCTGGTTGCCGGCTGCATTTTCTACGGGGAGCGCCGTGCCGAACTTCCATCCATCCGGCATCACAAGTTTGGCATCATACGTAAGTTTTTCGGCGGGGATGTCCGCGGGATAAAGTACGACTTCATTCCATTCGAGGACCATCAATTTGTCAGTGGCCGAGACGCCGTCGGGTTCGATAACGTCAAAGTTGGCATTGAGGTGGGAGACACCGCGGGGGATTTCCAGGTGGAAGGTGAAAACGTCCAGCAGATCACGCTCCCACGGAATCGTCTTGCCATCCGCTTCGAATTTGAGGCCCGTGACATTTGCGATGGGTCCATCGGGGCCGTGCTCGCCGGGAATCCATTTCGGGTAGTAGAGAGTTAGAGGTCCGGGCTTGACGGGCATGACCAAATGAGCGTGCAGCAGCTTCTCTTGAGTTCTAGTCGCATCCACGGTGACCGAGATTGCTTCTTCCGCGAGCGCGCTGGAGGCGGCCAGCGCCAGGACTGAGGCGATCAAGATTAGTACCAACGACCGAATGCGGCACGGTTGCATGCAAAAGCTCCTCAAAAGGGAATAAACCCACCGCAGCATCATATCGTTTTTTGCCCGTCGCGTATTCTTTCGTGGCGCCTTGCTCCCGAATGAGCCCGGGGCGGCGATTGCGGTAAACTCCAAACCAGGCTGGAACATCCTAAGAACACGGTCAGGGCATTCTGAGTCTCCCGCTGGTGAGTGATGCTGAAAATTCAGAAGCTTCTTCTGCCGGTTGATTTTCCGAACACGTCGCTTCCTGTGATTGATCAGGCTGCAACCATGGCCCATCGTTTTGGCTCTGAGATTGTAATGCTGCACGTTGTAACTGCGATGAGCCATGCTGCCGGTGTGCCAGCCGACGGCCCCCAATTAGCTGGCTGGGATTTGCTCGCCGAGATAATTAAGAAGGCCGGGCAAAACGGGGGTCAGTCTCTTGTATCGGAGCTTAAGGGACTTACCATCCGATGCGTATTGGCCAAAGGTGACCCGGCCGAGACCATTCTACGGACGGCTCAAGCGGAAAAAGCCGACCTGATTATGATGCCGTCTCACGGGTTCGCGTTCAACCGGTTTCTGCTGGGCTCAGAGAATGCGGAAGTTCTATACGGGATCGATTGCCCGGTTTGGACCGGTGCTCATGCCGAAGTGTCGCCCTCGAAGGAATTTGCGATCCAGAACGTCCTGTGCGCGGTTGATCTCGGTGAGCGCAGCCCCCAAGTAGTGTCATGGGCCGCGCAAATCGCCGGAGAATTCGGGGCCCATCTGACGCTTGCCCATGTTACTCACTCAGTCGAACTCTGGGGCCCTGGCGGCACCTACATCAGTCCAAAGTGGAAAAAGGAGCTTGTCAGCGACGCCTCGCAGCATCTCATCGAACTGCGGCGAGACTTGGACATAAAAGCGGACTTATTCGTCGGCAGTGGCGACGTGCCTAAGATGCTGAGTCAAGCAGCGAAGCAGACGAAGGCGGATTTGCTGGTTTCCGAATGCTACCCTTATGGCGGAAACTTGCGGATTCACGGCTACGCAATCATTTACGCGGTACCGATTCCAGTTCTGAGCGTGTGACGGCCCTGACTCGTTACCCATTTTCGGGCTAGCGCTGCACTAAGGGCCTGGGACATGACGATTGCGAGTTGGAATCGCCGTTCCACGGCTATAATTTTGAGCAATTCGGAGCCGACAAAGGAGACGCCTTTTGACCGCCGACCAAAATGAGCCCGCCATCACAGACCGTGGCCATTTACTCCCGCCTCACGGTTCGAAATCTAACGTATGGTGGATCGTCATCGGGATTATTTTGTTCCTCGTTTTTGTACTGGCCATCGTGCTGTTATGGCGCCACTACGAGAACGGGAAAAAAGTCGCGCCCGCTCCGCCGAAGATCAACATTACAACGGCGATGGCAACAACGGGCAACATCGGCGTCTACCTTGATGCAATCGGCACCGTCACCCCGGTCTATACCGATTCGATAACCAGCGAGGTGACCGGCCTGATCGTGGCCGTGCACTATAAAGAGGGTCAGCTCGTCAGTAAGGGCGATCCGATGGTCGATATCGATTCACGGCCCTACCGCGCAAGTCTTCTGCAGGCGCAAGGCGCGCTGGAGCGGGACCAGAACGTGCTGGCGCAGGCGCAGATGGACCTTGAACGCTATCGTGCCGCGTGGGCCCGCAACGCGATTGCAAAGCAAATTCTGGATGACCAGGAAAAGCTCGTTCTGCAGGACGAGGGCACCGTAAAGAACGATCAGGGAACGGTGCAATTTGACCAGGTCCAGGTCGACTTCTGCCATATCACCGCTCCCATTGCCGGCCGCGTGGGCTTGCGGCTGGTGGACCCGGGTAACGTGGTGCAGTCCGCTGGAACCCTCACTCTCGCAGTCATTACGCAGTTGCAGCCCATCACTGTAGTTTTCACCATACCGGAAGACAGTCTGGGCCCAGTGGCAGATCGGCTGCGAAAGAAGGCCACGCTCCCCGTGGATGTCTCTGACCGCACTGCTCAGACGAAGATTGCAAGCGGCAAATTGCTGACTCTCGACAACCTGATTGATACTACGACCGGGACGGTAAAAGGCCGAGCCCAGTTCGAGAACAAGAATGATGCGCTGTTCCCGAACCAGTTTGTGAATACGCGCCTTCTGGTGAATACGCTGCAAGGGGTGACGCTGGTTCCAGCGTCCGCCATTCAACAAAATGGTCAGGCGTCGTTCGTGTATGTGATTCAAGACGATGTCGCTCACTCGCGCAGCATAAAGCCGGGGGTTACAGACGGCGGTCTGACACAGGTTGACGGCATCAATTCTGGGGACGTTGTCGCGAACAGCAGCTTCGATAAGCTGCAGGACAACACCGCGGTTACCATTTCGAACAAGGCTTCGGCCAAGCCCGCCGCGAGCGGGACCAACGGGAGCAGCGCCCCGTGAGTCCATCTCGCCCGTTTATTTTGCGGCCCGTTGCTACCGCTTTGATCATGGCCGCAATCCTGCTGGTCGGCATTGTTGGCTATACCCAACTGCCGGTCTCTGCCTTGCCGGAAGTCGATTATCCAACGATTCAGGTCCTCACGTTTTATCCGGGAGCAAGCCCGACGGTAATGGCGACGACGGTGACGGCGCCCCTGGAGCGCCAATTCGGCGAACTTCAGGGCTTGAGCCAGATGACATCCACCAGCTCGGGCGGCACTTCCGTGATTGTGCTGCAGTTCAACCTGACTCTGAATATTGATGTAGCCGAGGAAGAGGTGCAGTCTGCCATCAATGCGTCACAGAGTCTTTTGCCATCGATCCTGCCTGCGCCGCCAACTTACAGTAAGACAAATCCTGCCGATGCTCCCGTGCTCACCCTGGCCATTACTTCAAGCGCCATGCCGCTTTCTCAGGTCGAAGACCTTGTGGATACGCGCCTCGCACCTAAGATTTCGCAGCTCAACGGGGTCGGGCTTGTAACCATTAGCGGAGGCCAAAAGCCCGCAGTCCGCATTCAAGCTAATCCCGCGGCGATGTCGTCTTATGGGATCAACATGGAGGACCTGCGTTCGGCGCTGACCCAGGCCAGTGTGAATGCGGCCAAAGGAAACTTCGACGGGCCGCGCCAGGATTACCAGATCGACGCCAACGATCAGCTGGTAACGAGCGACGATTATAGAAGCGTAGTCGTTGCCTACCGCAATGGCGCGCCGGTAATGCTGACCGATGTAGCGCAGATCGTGAATGGAGTGGAGAACAATAATCAGGCCGCGTGGATGAATCAGACCCCGGCCGTCATCCTGAATGTGCAACGCCAGCCCGGGGCCAACACGATCAGCGTGGTCAAAAGCATCAAGCAGCTCTTGCCACAGCTGGAGGCCAACCTGCCTGCGGGCATTCAGGTAACTATTCTTACCGATCTCACGACTGCAATCAAAGCGTCGGTTTCGGACGTCGAATTTGAGTTGCTGCTGACCGTCGGACTGGTCGTGCTGGTCATCTTCCTTTTCTTGCGCAGTCTCTACGCCACCATTATTCCCAGCGTGGCTGTGCCGCTATCGCTGATCGGCACGTTTGCGGCGATGTACATCCTCGGCTACAGCCTCGATAACTTATCGCTGATGGCGCTGACCATCTCCACCGGCTTCGTGGTGGACGATGCCATCGTGATGATCGAAAATATCGCGCGCTACATTGAAGAGGGCGATCCTCCGATGGAAGCGGCGCTCAAAGGTGCGGAGCAGATTGGATTCACCATTCTCTCGCTGACCGTGTCACTTATCGCCGTCTTGATTCCGTTGTTATTCATGGGCGACGTGGTGGGCCGCCTGTTCCGCGAGTTCGCAGTAACGCTGGCCGTCACTATCGTGGTTTCGGCCGTAGTCTCTCTTACGCTCACTCCGATGATGAGCGCGCGAATTCTGCGGCGCGAGCCGAAAGAGCAACAGGGGCGCATCTATCGAGCCACGGAGCGTGGTTTCGAGGCAATGATCGATTTCTATGGCCGCACGCTAAAGTTTGTGCTTCGCTTCCAAACGATTACGCTGCTCGTCGCAGTGGCCACGCTGATGCTTACCGTTTTCCTTTACATCATCATCCCTAAGGGTTTTTTCCCAGTGCAGGATACGGGGGTAATCCAGGGCATATCGCAGGCGCCGCAGACCATTGGCTCAAAGGCGATGGCGGAAAAGCAAAAGGAACTCGCAACGATAATTCTGGAGGACCCCGCGGTTGAAAGCCTTTCGTCATTTATCGGCGCCGATGGAACCAATACAACGACGAACAGCGGCAGAATATCGATCAATCTGAAACCTCTCGACCAGCGTAAGTTGAACGCCTCCGACGTAATCCGCCGGCTTAAGTCGAAGCTGGACCAGGTGCAGGGTATCGAGCTGTTTATGCAGCCAGTGCAGAACATTACTGTGGACGATCGCGTGAGCCGCACGCAGTACCAGTACACGCTCGAAGACCCCGATGCCAACGAGCTGAACGACTGGACGAATCGTTTCGTCAGCCGGCTGAAGCAGTTGCCGGAACTGGAAGATGTGGCCACCGATCAGCAAACGGGAGGGCTGGCCGTATCTCTGGTCATCGACCGGGTCACCGCCTCACGATTAGGCATCGCGCCGACAACCATCGATAACACGCTGTATGACGCTTTCGGTCAGCGGCAAATTAATACGATGTATACCCAGGTGAATCAGTACCATGTCGTGCTCGAAAGCGAACCGCAGTTTCAACTGGATCCGAACAAGCTGAACCGTCTCTACATCCAATCGAATGCGTCTGCGGGAGCGACGGGCTCTGGGGCGTCGACATCCTTCGCGGCCTCCGGATCATCCTCTGCAGGGTCCAATGCGCTCACGGCTTCCGCCCTGTATACCCCGTCGGCGAACACTCTTGCTCCTCCCACGAACGCACTCTCGGCGAGCGCCTCCTCGACTCCGAGCAATGGCGCGAACTCTGTGGTCACCAGCACTTCCGCCTACAGCAGTGCTGTGCCGCTGGGTGCTTTCTCGCACTTTGAGAAGACGACGGAGGCGCTCGCCATTACGCACCAGGGGCAATTTCCCGCGATCACGGTATCGTTCAATCTCGCGCCCAACGCCGCGCTGGGCGAGGCCATTACGGCGGTTGACAAAGTACAGAAAGACATGCACATGCCTCCCAGCCTGCAGGCCGGCTTTCAGGGCACTGCGGCGTCCTTTACGAATTCACTGTCCAACGAGCCTTTACTCATCCTCGCAGCGCTGGTCACGGTGTATATCGTGCTGGGGGTTCTGTACGAAAGCTTTGTTCACCCGATTACGATTCTCTCTACGCTGCCGTCGGCGGGTGTGGGAGCTTTTCTCGCGCTGATTCTCTTTCACCAGGATTTAAGCGTGGTGGCGATCATCGGCATCGTCCTGCTGATCGGTATCGTGAAGAAGAACGGCATCATGATGGTTGACTTTGCGCTCGAAGGCGAACGCCAGCACGGGAAAAACGCCACCGATGCAATTTACGAAGCCTGTCTGCTCCGCTTCCGCCCCATCATGATGACCACAATGGCCGCGCTGCTCGGCGGACTGCCGCTCGCGCTCGGCTCTGGCTTCGGTTCCGAGTTGCGACGGCCGCTGGGCATCGCCATGGTCGGCGGGCTCCTGTTAAGTCAGGCGCTCACGCTCTACACTACGCCAGTCATCTATATCTTCTTCGACAATCTCGGGCATCGTTTTGGTCGCAAAGCAAATCAGCCGGAAGCTGAAAATGCGGAACAGGCAGGCCCGGCATGAACATCTCCGCACCTTTCATTCAACGGCCAGTCGCTACAACGTTACTCACGGTCGCGGTGGCACTCGCCGGTGCGATTGCGTTCGAGGTGTTGCCGGTGGCGCCTCTGCCGGAAGTTGACTTTCCTACAATTTCGGTCGGTGCGAGTTTGCCGGGGGGCAGCGCGGAAATTATGGCGTCATCTGTCGCCACCCCGCTGGAGCGGCAGTTTGGCCATATTGCCGGCGTAACGGAAATGACCTCCGCCAGCACGCTGGGCAGTACTTCAATCACGATTCAGTTCGACCTCAGCCGCGACATTGATGGTGCGGCGCGTGATGTGGAAGCCGCAATTAACGCGGCGCGAACGTATCTACCCGCTAACCTGCCCGGCAATCCGACTTATCGCAAGGTCAATCCCGCAGATTCACCGATCATGATTCTTGGCTTAACCTCGGACAAGTTCGGTCCGGATAAGCTTTATGACGAAGCCTCCACTGTCCTGGAGCAAAAACTTTCGCAGATTCAGGGTGTGGGACAGGTCTCGGTGGGAGGCGGTGCGTTGCCGTCGGTGCGAGTGGATGCGAATCCCACACAGTTAGCCAGCTATGGGCTTACGCTCGCGAATCTGCAGTCCGTCCTCAGCCTGCAGAATGCCGACTTGGCCAAAGGCCAGATCACCGATGGAGTGCAGACCGCGGACATCCTGGCAAACGATCAGATCTCACACGCCGAGGACTACAAACCTCTCGTGGTTGGATTTAAGAACGGCGCAGCGGTTCATCTATCCGATGTCGCTCAGGTGACGGACTCTGTGCAAAACGTGCGTGCTGCCGGCTATTTGAACGGCAAGCGGTCAGTGACCGTCATCATTTTCCGCCAGCCCGGCGCCAACATCATTGACACTGTCGATCGCATCCGCGCGCAGCTTCCCTATATCAAAGCCTCCATTCCGCTGGGTATTGACACCACAATCGTTCTCGATCGCACCACGACTATCCGTGCCTCCGTCAGCGATGTGGAACGGACGCTCATCATTTCCATCGGCCTCGTCATCGTCGTGGTGTTTGTTTTTCTGCGTAGCGGTCGTGCCACGCTCATTCCCGCCGTAGCGGTGCCGGTTTCCCTGGTCGGCACATTCGCTGTGATGTATTTGTTGGGGTATACCCTCGACAACCTTTCACTGATGGCGATGACCATTGCAACCGGATTTGTGGTCGACGATGCCATCGTGGTGATGGAAAATATCACACGCCATCTGGAAGATGGCATGAAGCCGTTTGCCGCGGCGCTGAAAGGCGCGGAAGAAATCGGGTTCACGGTCTTCACCATCAGCATTTCGCTGATTGCAGTGTTTATTCCTCTTCTGATGATGGGCGGAATCGTTGGCCGCCTCTTCCGTGAATTTGCTGTCACACTCTCGACCGCGGTCTTCGTATCCATGATCATCTCGGTGACCACCACGCCGATGATGTGCGCCTATCTGTTGAAGAGCGAGCGCGATGAAAAACATGGCCGCATCTACATGGCCAGCGAAAAGTTCTTCGACTGGGTGCTGTCGTTGTATCGCGGCAGCCTGCATTGGGTGCTCGACCATCCTGCCTTCACCCTCGTCGTACTCGGCATCACCATCGCGCTCAATGTGGTGGTGGGTTTCAAGATCCCCAAGGGCTTTTTCCCCGTGGAGGATACGGGAGCGATTGCCGGCGCAGTGCGCGGGCCGCAGGATTCGTCGTTTCCGGCCATGGACAACTCCATCCGGCAGATCGGTGCGGTGATCAAGAATGATCCTGCCGTGGCCAATGTGATTGCGTTTACCGGGGGCAACGGGGCCACCAATACCGGCAACATCTATGTTGCGCTCAAGCCGCTGGCGGAGCGCAAGGTCAGTGCCACACAAATCATCAACCGCCTTCGTCCGCAGATGAACCGTCTGCCCGTGGCTTCCGCATTTCTTCAGTCCGTGCAAGATCTGCGTATCGGCGGCCGCTCCAGCAATGCGATGTATCAGTACACGCTTCAATCCGACAATGTGCAGGATCTTTCCAAGTGGGCGCCCATCATCCTGAACCAGATGACGCAATTACACGGCCTGCAGGACGTAAGCTCAGACCAGCAAAATGGAGGCCTGGATGAGCTGATGAACTATGATCGCGTGACTGCGGCCAAGCTCGGCGTTACGGCACAGTCACTCGACTCCACGTTGTACGGCGCATTCGGCCAGTCGGAAGTGTCCATCATCTACACCCAGTTGAATCAATACTACGTGGTGCTGGAAGTAGCTCCTCAATATTGGCAAAGCCCGGAAGGATTGAAAGATGTCTACCTTCAGTCCGGCAACGGCAACATTCCGCTGCTCACAGTGGCGAAGGGCCAAGCCAACACCACACCTCTGGCCATTAACCATACGGGTTTATTCCCCTCGGTTACGATCTCCTTTAACCTGGCGCCGGGCGTGTCTTTGAGCGACGCCACGTTGAGCATAGGCCAGATGCAGAAGCGGCTCGGCACGCCCTCCACGCTGCAAGGTTTCTATGCGGGCACGCTGCAGGCCTACCAGCAATCTCTCGGCACCGAGCCATGGCTGATCGTGACGGCACTGCTGGCCGTCTATATCATTCTCGGTATTTTGTATGAAAGCCTGGTCCATCCCTGGACCATCATCTCCTCGCTGCCGTCGGCGAGCGTAGGAGCGATGCTCGCGTTGATGCTCTTCAAGCAGGATCTAAACATTATCTCCATCATTGGCATTGTCCTGCTGATCGGAATCGTAAAAAAGAACGCGATCATGATGATCGATTTTGCTCTTCAGGTAGAGCGCCAGGAGGGGAAAAAGCCGATCGATTCGATTTTTGAAGCCTGTATGTTGCGTTTCCGGCCGATTCTGATGACGACCATGGCTGCGCTATTGGGCGCGCTGCCGTTGGCGCTGGGAACGGGCACGGGGTTCGAACTCCGCCGGCCTCTAGGCATTACGATTGTGGGAGGATTGATCTTGAGCCAGTTGCTCACTCTCTATACCACTCCAGTCGTTTATCTGGAGTTCGACCGGCTCCGCTTGCGCTGGGAGGGAAGGGGAAAGACAGCGCGAAATCCGCTCCCGGCTCCGCAGGCCGGCTAGACGGGTGGCCTGAGATGAACAGTGCGTTAAGCAAAAACGTGATGAAGATTCTTGAACGAAAATTCGCGAACGAGATGATTCGCCTATGCGTGGCTCTGCAGTTATTGATGGTTTCGGGCTGCGTGGTGGGGCCGAAATACCATCCACCCGCGCCGCAAGCCCCTGCGGCCGTTTACAAGGAGTCTCCTGCTCAGCCCCAGGAAGCCGGGCTCTGGACGCCGGCGCAACCCGCGGACGCGAAGCTGCGCGGCAAGTGGTGGGAGATCTTCAACGACCCCGAGCTAAATGCTCTTGAGGAACAACTGGATATCAATAATCAGAACATCAAACAGTATTTCGAAAACTTCATGGAAGCCCGCGCAATCGTCCGCGAGGCGCGCTCGCAGTACTTTCCGACACTCTCAGTCGCGCCCTCGGTCACCCACTCGCGGGCTTCGGCAAACCTGAGCACCGCCAACACGAATGCGGCCGGGACCGGCACGACTCCGCAGCTGCAAAGCACGCTCTACTCCCTGCCGCTCGAAGCCTCCTGGGAGCCTGACCTTTGGGGCAAGGTCCGCAACACCGTGCGCCAGGCCCAATATGCCGCCCAGGTCAGCGCGGCCGATCTCGAGAGCGAGCGCCTGACCGAGCAGGCCAGCCTGGCGGAATATTTTTTCGAGATTCGGGGCCAGGACATGTTGCAAAAAATCTTTGACGATACCGTGACAGCGGACCAGAAGTCGTACGACCTGACCCGGGCGCTCTACGAAGCCGGCATCGACGACCAAATCTCCGTAGTCGAAGCCGAAACCACGCTGCAGAGCGCGCAGGCGGGGGCGACCAACGTCGGCGTCGCGCGCGCGCAATACGAGCACGCGATTGCCGTACTCATCGGCAAGGCGGCCACGAGTTTCTCCATTCCGGTGAAGCCGATGACGGTTGCTCCGCCGCCGATTCCTGTCGGCCTGCCCTCGGAACTGCTCGAGCGACGGCCTGACGTTGCTGCCGCTGAACGCACCATGGCACAAGCCAACGCAACCATCGGAATCGCCTATGCAGCCTATTATCCGAACCTGACTTTGACCGGTGAAGCCGGCTTCGAGAGTTCCGCCTTCCATAATTGGCTGTCCTGGCCGAGCCGTTTCTGGTCGGTGGGCGCGTCGATGTCCGAAACCATCTTTGATGCCGGCCTGCGCCGCGCCACGGTCCAACAATACGTCGCGGCCTACAATGCCGATCTGGCCAGTTACCGGCAGACCGTGCTTACCGCTTTTCAGCAGGTGGAGGATGGTCTTGCAGAAGTTCGCATCCTATCCAAAGAGATCCAGCAAGAGCAGCAGGCTATAGACTCAGCTCGAACCTATCTCAAGCTTGAGCAGGCAAGATACGACGAGGGCGTCGATCCCTACCTCGACGTGTTGGTTGCCCAGACCACCGTGCTGGCGGACCAGCAGACTTTGAATGCTCTTCAAGTGCAACAGATGACCTACGCCGTGGCATTGGTGGAGTCCCTCGGCGGCGGCTGGGACCGCTCGCAATTGCCGAGCCCGAAGCAGGTGACCGAGAAACCGGCCAAATCGGAGACTGCCATCGAGCGGTAAGATGGTTGGGCGCGTCTTTCGCTACTATCATCATTATTCTTGGGCATCGCCAGAAAAAATCCACAGGCTCCCTCCCGTATGTACCAGCAGTGACAATCGGCCAAATCCGCTTCTTGTAGTACGCTTCGGGAAAGAAGTCGTTTGTGGTTGAGCGTTTGCCGGATCGCAGACTTTGCAGTCCGGATTGCGGAGCTCATTTTTTATGGCCGAACAGGATTGGAACAGGGGCAAGGAGAACGCAGGCGAGAGCCACCGCATAGTTAAGAAGGTCTATAAAGAACCTGCATTCCGGCACGAGCGGGTTTTCGAGACCATGGCGCTGTCCTGCGGCAAAATCCAAGATACGAATTTTGGATGCCGTCTCGTAAGGAAGCTTTCATAGTCAGCTGCCATCCATGCCATCCATGCCGGAAAATCGCCAGGATCCTAAGCTTGGTCTTGCAGCCGAAATGCTTCGCGGCGGCGGCACCGTTCGCCTGAGGGCGTGGGGATCGAGCATGCTCCCGTCGGTGTGGCCAGGCGATCTGCTTACGATTCAAAGCGCGGCGCACGACGAGGTCGTTCCCGGAGACATCGTGCTGGTTGTGCGTGACAACCGTTTCTTCGTTCATCGGCTAGTCGAAACGCGACAAGTTCAGGATTGCCTTTTGTGGATCACGAGGGGCGACGCAATGCCACAAAATGATCCGCCCGCAGCCGCATTCGAACTGCTCGGTCGAGTGGTCAGCGTGAGCCGCGCCAATCGCAGTTTCATTCCGAGCCGCCGAGTCTCGCCGCTCCAATCCGCGCTGGCAAAGATGCTATGTCACTCTGATCGACTTCGCGTCCTCGCCTTACGCCTTCAGGTCGCGCTACACGTGCGCGGGGTTCCCGGCACTTCTTCAATTCGTCCTTCTAGTCTATGACGACTACACTTCCCACGATCGCGAGAGAGGCGGTATCGATCGAGATCGGCGGAATGGCGATTTCCCTGCGAACGCAGGATCCCTCATTTCATCGGCTCATCGAGAATCGATATACCGGGTTTGTTGGGACCTCGCCGGATTCTCACCTCAAATTCGACATTGACTTGCGTGAGCCTTCGGAATCCTCGGTCGATGATGACCTCGAGGTGAAGATGGAACATGGAGAATGGTTGTTGAAGCGTGGCGACTTCCGGGCAAGCTGGAATCCAGAAACCAGCCGAGGCCGGATCCGCCAATCAAGCAATCCCTACACCATCGATTGCGTCTTGCGCATCGTCCACAGTCTGGTCCTGGCAAGGCAGGGAGGTTTCCTGGTCCATGCCGCCAGCGCAATCCGCGGAGGGAAAGCTTTTCTGTTTTCCGGCGTTTCCGGGGCCGGTAAGACGACGATCTCCCGCCTCGCGCCGCCGGATGCGACGCTCCTCACCGACGAAATCTCCTACGTGCGGCGGGAGGGAAATGGGTACATCGCCTGCGGTACTCCTTTTGCCGGAGAGTTGGCGCGGGTCGGCGCGAACTGCTCCGCTCCGATCAGCGCATTCTTTTTGCTTGAGAAAGGCTTGCAGAACCGCATCGAGCCAGTGGGCCCCTCAGAAGCGATCCAGCGGCTCCTGCGGAACATCCTGTTTTTTGCCGATGACCCTGAGCTGGTGAAACTGGTTTTTCAGTCGGCGTGCGAGTTTGCAAGTTTGGTTCCCATCCACCGCTTAGTATTCGTCCCTGACCAGCGAGTCTGGGACATAATACGTTAGTCGCCACACGCCAGCACCGGAGAATCATGATGGCCGAAAGATACATTGCGCGAAGCAAGGCGATTGCCGCCCGCATGGTGGGGGGCGAGATGATGGTGATGTCGGCCGTGGATTCGACTTTTTTCACGCTCAATGAAGTCGCTTCCACGATTTGGCAGGCAGCCGACGGCCGCACGCCGCTGGCGGAAATCGTGGCCGGCAAAGTCTGCCAGGAATTCGACGTCGATCCGGAGCAGGCGCAGCACGGAGCCAACCGCTTCGTCGACGAACTCTCACAGCACGGCATTCTGCTCGTATCAGATCAGCCACTCATCGAGACGGATTCTCCCTCGTCCGCGGAGCGCCCATGAGCCTTATGGCCGAGATGAATCAGAAGGCTCTGAACCTGGGCTTGCCCATCAGTGTTCACCTTGACATCACCTACCGCTGCAACGAACGCTGTGTGCATTGCTATCTCGATCACGACGATCACGGCGAGATGACGACGTCGGAAATCATCGATGTACTCGAACAACTGGCCGATGCCGGAGTTTTTTTTCTCTCAATCAGCGGCGGTGAAGTACTCATGCGCCGGGACTTTTTTGAAATCGTGGAGCGGGCGCGGCAACTGCTGTTCAACGTAAAGGTGAAGACTAACGGGGTGATGATCCGCGAGAAGGAAGCCGCAAGACTGCGCCAGCTCGGAGTTGAGCAAGTACAGATCAGCGTCTACTCGCATCGGTCGGAAGTTCACGATGCCATCACAAAACTGCCGGGGTCGCTGAAGCGAACCATCCGCGCGATTCGATTCTTGAAGGCCCAGGGACTGAAGGTCGTTCTCGCCAATGTTCTCATGGCGGGCAATTTCTCCGACCAGCCTGGCGTGATCGCGCTGGCCAGAGAACTGGGTGTTACTTACACGCTCGACCCCACTATCACTCCGAAAATGGATGGAGACAGATCAATTCTTGCGCTGCGAATTCCGGGGTCAGACCTGAAGCAGGTTTTCCATAACCAGGAACTCGTTGGCGATGTAGAAGAATTCTGTGCGCCCCCGCCCGTCCCTGGCGAGGATGTGATGGATGGCTTCCCATGCAGCGCTGGCCACACTGCTTGCTACATTTCTCCCTACGGCGATGTGTTTCCCTGCGTGCAATTTCCCCTGCCCAGCGGCAATGTGCGCCGGCAGAAGTTCCTCGACATCTGGCAGCGTTCCCCGGAATTGAAGGAAGTCCGCTCGATCCACGCTCGGGATCTTCCAACCTGTTCGACATGCTCCCACGTGGGAACGTGCACGCGCTGCCCCGGCCTGGCCTACATGGAAGGCAATATGCGTGGGCCGTCCACCGCGGACTGCGAAAAATCTTTCCAGAGAACCGGCATCCCCTCGGCGAACATGCTGAATCGGGCGGCCGCGACATATGCGGGTCCACTGGTTCAGATCCAGGCCCTGGCAAACTCATCCCTCGATTCGGCTTTTCCAAGATGAGGATAGGTTGCTCATAGCCGCCGATTGGGTGGGTGTGAATACGTGAGCGGATCGAATTGCTGAATAAGGAGACACGGAGGCGGTCTAGCTGTGGATAGGTTTAGAACTCCACGAAACCGGAACGCGGCCTTTTTTGCCGGATGCGTCATGCCGCTGCTGACGGCGCTCGGGCTGGCCGCCAGCCTTACCGCATCGGCATTCGCGCAGGGCTTCGCCAGACCGGATGGTTCGATCCCCGTGCCGATCGATTGGAGCTCAAGCCACGTAATCTTCACCGGCGGCTACACGCCAGAACAGGCGGTGAAGACGTGGAACGAGCCGCGCGCATATGCCCAGTGGCTTCTGCATGGGAATGCGCCGATCGATTCAGGCCTGATACGCTGGCGGCGGCGAAGGCTGCGGGAACCGGAACGGCGGCGGCCAAGAGGGAACATGCGAAGGGACTGGGCCGTTTCGCTGGGCGCCGGTGGTGTCGCTCAGGGCATGTGGCCCGCCAAGTACTCCTTCAACGTAAACGCGACGCCGAGTTGCACCTCCGATTTCGTAGTATTCCCCGTCAACGCATCGACCGGAAACACCCGCGCCAACGTTATCGGCACCTTCACCGGCGAACCAACGTCTGGCCAGACTGCGTCCATCACCATAACTCCGACGGGTGGAACCGCGGTCACGCTGACTCTGACTGCATCGAACGGCACGAACACCGGGCTGGACTTCGAAGTGTCTGCCACGACCGCCACCAACGCGACCAATCTGGCGGCGGCGATCAATCGGAATCTCAGCAGCACCGCTCTCGACCGAATCGTGGCGGTTGCGTCGGGAGATACGGTTACGGTGTACGCGCTGACCCCGGGAACCCGCATAACGCTGGCCGCCGCCGAGGGACTGTCTCGTTTCACCTGGGGCGGCGTTACTGCCGGTACGAATGGCCTTCAGGCCAACATCGTTGCTTTCAATCACCTTTATAGCGGGTCCGGAGCATCGCAGTGTGGTCTCACGAATCCTGAATTTATCTTCTCTTATGCTTCTGGCGTCGGACCAGTCGCTACCTCGCCCGGGCTCTCCATTGGTGGCACAGAAGTTGCCTATGTGGAGAATGACCCGAACATCGGAGCAATTCTGCACGTGCTAACGTTTGGCAGCGGCAGCACCGAGTACGGAACCACTGCCAGTTGCACCAGCAACAACAACGGCGGGGCCATGTTGCCGACCTGCGCCACCAGCCCGGTGATCCCGGGAAGCACTTCGGGAAGCACCGCCACGGACTTCATGCTTCCCTTGGGTTTGGTTGCCACCAATGCAGCCACTGCAGTAGCTGGAGCTGCGGATAGCTTCTCATCCCCGTTCACCGACTATCCCAACGACACTACCTACGTCGGCGATAACAACGGCTACTTGTATGCGATCACGCCCACGTTCAACGGGACGCCAGGATATGCGGGCAATTTCCCGGTGCATGTAAACGCCACCGCCCCTGTGTCAGACACCCTGACTAAGGTGACGGCGACCACAACAGTAGTGACTGTCAACGTGAACAATACACTTAGCATCGGAGAGTCGGTCACGATCGCGGGCGTGGCCGCCAACGGCACCAACTGCACTGCGGCTGACGCCGCTGTCATCAATGGAACACAAATCCCTGTCACGGCGAGCTCAACCGTGTTAACTTTCAACGCTGCGATACCCACCGCGACTACGGGCGCGGGGTGCACTGTCACCGGCGCAACTGTGACTCAGGGATCCAACTTCCTCTCGTCTCCCGTGGTGGATGTGGGTAACACCGGCGATATTTTTGTCGGCGACAGTAGCTCCAACTTTTACGAGATTAGCGCCACGGGAGTTACGGAAGCGACGTTGGTACTCGGCGTTAGTGGGGGTACGAGCCAAGGACTGATCAATGGCGGCATTCGCGACGGCGCCATTCTTGACTCGACGAACAGCGTAGGCTATGTGGTAAGCGCATGCAGCCCTAATACCTCCGCGGCCAGCGGCGAGACTGACACCGGTACCGCCGGCAACCCCGGCCTTGTCCAATTCGCATTCACCAGCAACACCCTGACTTCGGTTACGATCACGGGCCTCGACTCCGGCGCGAACCAAAGCTGTACAACCGCGGGCTTTCCACTTTATGCCCCCACTCCGGACAACCGCTACTTTACCTTGGGGATCGGCAGCGCCACCGAGGCGGACAACGGAGAAATCATTGGAGCGTCCTCCGGCACGGGCGGCCAACAGTTAAAACCGTTCTCATTCGTGAGTTCTGTTCTACAACCGGCGCCCCTGGGCAAACCTCAGCTGGGCACCAACGCTTCGGTCATGTCGCCCCTGACCGAGTTCTATAACGCCTCGGCTGGAGTGGATTACCTGTTCGTAGGCGTCAATGCCAATCCCACCGAACTGTATACCTTCGCGCTTCCTGCCCCGCTTGAAATTGGCCTAGGCGACGCGCCCACTGCGACGGCGACGAACACCGCCGATATCGCGGGCGGGACAAGCGGCATCATCGTGGACAATGATTCCACAGACGCGCAGGCGTCGAGCATTTACTTCGGCACGCTGGCGACCTCAACCACCATTTGCGGAACCCCTGCCGCGTACTGCGCGGTCAAGCTGACCCAGGCCGAGTTGGAGTAGGCCGCAGCTCGCGGGCTTCCCGCGCGGATCCGCTGATCCGAAATCCAATCCCTCGCTAACTCATTGCAAAACCAGCTGCTTTCGAGCCAGGCCAGTCTCCTCGCTGCTTTAAGGATGGGGCGGACGCACATAGGTCACACCACGTCGGGTTGGCGCTAAAGGCGTTAAGTTACTGAAGTAAGACCTAACATTCCCAAACCGCGGGCGAAAATCTAAGAGTGGCATAATTCGAAATCTTGAGGAGATACGCAATGCGCGGGTTCCGATTCCCTTGGTTCTGTGTGGCAGCAGGGCTCCTGCTGGGCGTTCCGCTTTCCGGGCAAGGCGGGATGGAGACGACCTCGCCAGCCGACGCGAGCCACGAACAGATTCACCTGGGGTACCCGGAGGATTGGAGTTCGCGGCACCTGTTGATGCCAGGCATGCGAGCCGAGGAGGTGCTGTCGGCGGGATCAGCCCACGACCCGCGCTATGTTTACAACATGGCGATGCGGCAAGTAGCGGTGGAAAGATCAAAGCCGAGAGAGCGCCTGCGCCCCCGCCACCTGCCGCGCCAAACCGAGATCGACTGGGCGGTTTCACTCGAGAACGGGTACGTGCCCCAGAACCAATTTCCGGCGAAATACCAGTTCGATGTGGTGGCGGAGAACTGCAACTCTGATTACATTGTCTTTGGGCTGACCGTGAACGGGACTGGGACGCAGGCGAACCTGGTGGGGATCAATAACCTCTACACAGGAGCCAGTCCGGCTTGCAATAGCGGATCGCCCTGGGTGGCATTCGCCTACAACACGGTTACACAGACGGGTGGGCAGATTAAGACGTCGCCGGCGCTTTCGATGGACGGAACCAAGGTCGCGTTTGTGGAGAGTACAAGCACGGGCTCGTACTTCCACGTTCTGTATCTTCCGAATCCAATTCCGGCGCCGCCGTCGCAGTCAGGTTCGGTGTTGAGTCCGCTGACTCCCACCTCGTGCACGAAGCCGACAACGGTGGGCTGCATGACGACTCTTACCATCGAAACCAGCGCGACCAATTCGAATTCCTCACCGTGGGTCGACTACAACACCGATACGGCCTATGTGGGCGCCGACAACGGCGTGCTCTACAAGATCACACCCGTATTCGGCGGTGGCGCGCCGGCGCTGGTCAACGACCCGGCCAACTGGCCGGTCACGGTCTCGACCAACAAATACAACACGATATTGACCGCTCCGGTTGTGGACGACAATGCTGGGTTGATTTTCATCGGAGACGGAGAGGGATACCTGTATTCCGTAAGACTGACCAGCCCGGCAAAGACCTACGCTGCACAGCAGACGATCGGCTGGGTATACGACGGAAGTGGCGACGGAAGCGGTGACCCGGGGACAGGAATCGTAGACCCACCGATTGCGGTCACCGATCCCGCCAACCCCACAACTGACCAGGTGTTTGCCTTCACCGGGTGCAGCATTGTGCCCGGCATCGGCGGAGCAGTTACGCAGGTTGCAGCGAACTTCACCACCGGTACGCCGACGGCAAGCAATACGGTCGACTTGGGGTCGGCGAGCGGCGACGGCGACTGCACGGGGAAAAATGTTCATGCCGGAGCATTTGATAACGCATTCTGGTTGAACGGATCGGCGTCGGGACACATGATCGCCTGCGGATTCGTGGAGTCAGGAGGCGCCCCAGCAGATCCAAAAATGTTTTTCTTTCCTTTTGCCAGCAACGTCATTACCAGCACGGGCTCGACCACCTTCCAGATAAACACCACGAAAGGGGACGAGTGTTCGCCCTTGACCGAGTTCTACAACGGCGCCACGGACCGATTGTTCTTCGGAGTGGGCTCAACAACCGATGGATACCTGGAGAGCTCGACGATCACAACATCGCTCACCACACCGACCTGCTCCGGAGCGGCGACCTCAAGTTGCGTGACTTCCCCGAGCGCTCTGGGAGGAACCAGCGGAATCGTAATCGACAACCAGATGTCGAACGGCGGGACAAACATTTACTTCTCGACCATGGCGGCGGGATCAGTGAACGGCCAGAAGTGCAACGTCTCAGGCGGAGCAGCCAACCCTCATTGCGCCGTGAAGTTGACCCAGTCGGCGCTGCAGTAAGCGTCATCCGAAACGCGGAGTCATTGATTTACGCCGCTGGCGAGAAAGCCGCCATCCACCGCGAGCAAGGTGCCGGTTACGAAGCTGGCAGCGTCGGACGCAAGAAAGACCGCCGCTCCGATCAACTCCTCGAGTTCGCCGAAGCGCTTCATCGGCGTGCGGGTCAGCACTTCCTCCCCTCGTGGCGTGCCCATCAACAACTTCTCGCTGAGAGCCGTGCGAAAGTAGCCCGGCGCAATCGCATTTACACACACCCCATACCGCGCCCATTCGATGGCCAGCGATTTCGTCAACGAAGCTACGCCCGCCTTACTCGCGCAATAGGCCGCAACTTCAAAAAGCGCCAGGAACGAGCCCATCGAAGTAATGTTGATGATGCGCCCATATTTGCGCTCGATCATGTGCCGTCCAAACACCTGGCACGCTCGCAACGTACCGGTCAGGTTCGTGTCGATCAGTTTGTCCCAGTCGGCCTCAGAGAAATCCAGAGTAGGGGCGCGCTGGTTGAATCCAGCTGCGTTGAGAAGAATGTCCACTTTTCCGAACGCCTGGACCGAAGCCTGCAGCAATTTCTCCAGCGATCCACGGTCGGCCACGTCGCAAATCACACGTAGTGACCGCCGGCCCACGCCCTCGATTTCTTCCGCAATCACGTTCACCAGTTCCATGCGGCGCGCGCTGGGCACGACGTCAGCTCCGGCTTCGGCCAGTCCGAGGGCAAGCGTGCGGCCGATTCCAGAGCTGCCCCCAATCACCACTGCCACTTTACCGTCGAGATCCAGCCGCCTGTATCCCATGATTCCTTCCAGTTTACCCAAGGTCTTAGATTTGGCGCACCAAGCCCTCATCCGTGGCCTGCGTATTGCGTACCAGCAGCAAAACCAGAATCATGCCGGCGAAAGGCACCAGTCCCGCGATAATCACAATAGGATCAAAGGAGTGAGTGCCCGTCGCCTGGCGTGCATCGGAAAAATAGCCGATAAGTTTGAAGGCCACAATCGTTCCGATTCCCGCCCCAGTACCGCTGAACCCGCTCACCGATGCGACTGATTCGCTGTGAAACAAGTCAGAAGGCAGCACATTCGCCATCGTCGTGAAACCCGCATAGGTAAAGGTCGCAACCGCAAACAAGAACGCGATCAAGTAAAGGTTGGTGGTGAAAATTGTAGGGATGAGCGCGGTCATGCCCACTCCGCCGAGAACAATCAGTGCCTTTCGTGCCGCGCCCAGCGACCATCCGCGCTTGATCAAATATCCGGACGCTCCACCTGCGAAGAAGCTGCCTAGATCGGCGGCAATGAAAGGAATCCATACCGCGATCAGTCCGCTCTTCAGCTCGATGCCCTTCGCTACCAGGTAGATCGGGAACCATTCCGCGATGAAGAAATAGACTGGGTCGGTGGAGGTTTTTGCGATAATCACGCCCCAGGTCTGCGGCAGCTTCAGCAGATCACTCCACTTCGGCCGGGCTTTGCCTTGCTCATGTGCAGACTGATGTGCAGACCGACGTGCAGACTGATGCGCAGCCGATTCCTGTTTGTCAGCAACAATCATTTCCAGTTCACTCGGGCTAATTCGACTGTGCTCCTCCGGCGGGAAGTACAGCCATCGCCACGCAATCAACCACAGGAATCCAAGAATGCCGGGGATCATAAACGCCGGGCGCCATCCCCAGCGAAAATAAATCTCCAGAACAATGAAGGGAGCGACGGCTGCCCCAATCGATGAACCGCTATCAAAGAGCGCTGTCGCAAGCGCACGCTCGCGTTTCGGAAACCATTCCGAGACAGCTTTGGTTGCGGCCGGCCAGTTCGCGGATTCTCCAGCACCCAGCAAGAATCGAAACGTGGCGAAGCTGTAAAAGCCGCTTGCCAACGAGGTCAGCATCGAGACTGCCGAATACCAGATCACGGTGAGGGTAAGGCCGCGGCGTGTCCCGATGCGGTCCATAAGCCGCAAAAATCGGTTTGTCCGATCGAATACGCTACCCGAAATGCGATTGCAATATTCGCATAATCCGAGTTGGTCCAGTGGTAGTCGAGCTTGAGAAATGGCGCGAGCAGCGACAGCGTCTGCCGGTCAATATAGTTGATGACGGTGGAAGCAAACAGCAGGCCGCCGATCCACCACCGCAATGAAGCAATCGGCTTCCTGGCATTCCCCATGTGTGATAGTTCTGAAATGGTTCGCTTCGCGAACGGCGCGTCAGGAATTAACCACCACCTGCGATTCATCCCTGAGCGCATTCTGCAGACCAGCGCTCAACAGAGAAGCCGACGCATGGTCAAGATAGACGGTGGCGTCAGGATGCGTGCGTAGAATCGACGCCGGCGCCATCGGGCTAATCGTACCCTCAAGGCAAAGTTTCACTGCTTCTGCCTTGCGAGGGCCGGGTACCACTGCCAGGATCTCCCGAGCCTTTAGAATCTGACGTGCCGACATCGAGATCGCCCGCTGTGGCACCTGCGAAATGTCGGCGAACCAGGCCTCGCCCACTTGCTGCCGCCGGCAGGCCTCATCGAGGTTTACGATGATGTAGGGTTCTTCCGTCTCAAAGTCGGCCGGTGGATCGTTGAATGCAATGTGCCCGTTCTCGCCAATCCCGAGGAAAGCTATATCGACAGGCATCGATGCTAGTTCTCTGCCCACGCGCCGCACCACTTCTGTAGGATCTGCCGCATCACCATCAAGCAGATGGTAGCGGGTAATTCCGGTTTTCCGCACCAACTGCTCGAGCAGCATCTTGCGAAAGCTTCCCGGATGCGTCACCGGCAAGCCGATGTACTCGTCGAGGTGAAAAGCTTCCACCTTCGGCCAGTCGATCCCCGGCGTCTTGGTCAAAGCATCCAGAAATTCCAGCTGTGACGCAGCCGTCGCAGCAATGATCCGCGCTTGACCTCGCTCGCCGATCGCGCGTCTAATGGCCGCCGCTGCCTGTTCGGCAGCCGCCTGCCCCAGCGAAACTCGATCACCGAATACTCTGATCAGCATAAAGGGTGCCCCAGTTGCCGACGCAGGATCGCGCGTTCGGGAGTCCGGCAATCCGAAGTCTCGCAATTATACAAAGAGCATGGCCCAATCGATTGCAGCCTAAATCGGAGTTTCATTCCGTGAAAGCCCCCGCCGTCGTGGATAGCAAAAGCGCGTCGGTTTAATGTATGACTTTACGCAAGGGACCGCGCTCAAGTCCTCCGAAAGGTATGCCATGAAGAGCAGCCTGCACTTTCTTCGTCGATCCAGTTTGAGCAAAATATTAATCACAATCGTTCTCTTCTGGACTGCACTCACCTGCCCCTCAAGCGGAGCAGCACAAACGGTTCTCGTCGACGCCGCTCCCAGTCACGTCGTAAACACGTTCAGCCCTCTCCACGCTCTGGGTTCGACCGTCGACCGCGTGCCCAGCAACGCCACTGACATGTTCTTCCGTCCCGATCAGATCAAGCAGGTCCTCTCGGCCGGCTGGGGCGTCATCAGCTATCGCCAGAACACGGATTTATTTGTGCAGGCCTGGCATTGGAATCCGAGGGGCACCTGGAGCGATCCCGCCGGCAAGGGATATTTCACCGGCGATGCGATTCCGACGAACGAAATGATTCGCCACTCGTATGGATATTCCCTCCGTCACCGCGGTTTCACGCGAAACGGAGGATCGGAGTTCGACGGTTTCTCGCGCCTCGACGATGGAGACCTCGAGTCCTACTGGAAGAGCAATCCATATCTCAGCAAAGAATTTACTGGGGAAGACGATTCACTGCATCCGCAATGGGTAGTCATCGCTCTCGACAAGAAAGAAGACATCAACGCGATTCGCATCGCCTGGGCAGAGCCCTACGCGCAAGCCTACGAAGTGCAGTATTGGGTAGGTGACGGCGATGCCATGGATAATCAGGACAAAGGAATATGGAAACCGTTCGCGTCCGGAAATGTGACCGATGGAAAAGGCCGCACCGCCACGCTGCGTCTGGATTCCACTCCGGTCACCACCAAATTCGTGCGCGTGCTGATGACCCGCTCCTCGAACACCTGCGACGCTCATGGTTCCGGCGATCGCAGAAACTGCGTCGGCTACGCCATTCGCGAGCTTTATCTCGGAACCATCGACGAGAAAAACGAATTCAAGGATGTTCTTCAACACTCGCCCGATCAGAAACAAACGCTGACTCTGTGCTCCTCGGTCGATCCCTGGCACGACCCTTCCGATCTCTATCTAGCGCCGGACCGCATGGAATCAGGCGATCAGCCTGGCTTTGACCTGTTCTTTACCAGCGGAATTACTCGCGGCCTGCCTGCCATCGTTCCCGTCGCCATGTTGTACAGCACACCCGAAGACGCAGCCGCGCAAATGGCATACATCAAGGCGCGAGGTTATCCCGTTTCGTATATCGAGATGGGAGAGGAGCCGGACGGCCAATACATGCAGCCCGAAGACTACGCCACTTTATACTTGCAATTCGCAGCGGCTCTTCACCGGGTCGACCCGAATTTCAAGCTCGGCGGACCCGTCTTTGAAGGCGTTACCGAGGACATCAAGGCCTGGCCCGATGCGCAAGGTCGCACTTCCTGGCTCGGCCGCTTTCTCGACTATCTGAAGACTCACGGCCGCTTGCAGGATCTCGCCTTCATGTCGTTCGAGCACTATCCCTACGACGGATGCGAGACGCCCTGGGAAAATCTTTATCAGGAACCGGAGTTGATCACTCACATCATGAAGGTCTGGCGCGACGACGACTTGCCTCCCGGCATCCCGCTGCTCGACACCGAAACCAATGACCACGGCGGCGAGGCCGCAGTCGATATCTTCGGAGCGCTATGGCTGGCTGATTCTTTCGGAGGATTTCTAACCGCGGGCGGGCAATCGACGCACTACTATCACGACTTATCCTACTCACCACCTCATCCCAACTGTGCCAACAGCTGGGGAACCTATCACATGTTCATGGTCGACGATCATTACCAGATCGAGAGCAAGACGTCTCAATTCTTCGGCGCGCAGCTCATCACGCAGGAGTGGGCGGAGCCCAAAGACGCCGAGCACAAGCTCTACGTCGCTTCCAGCGACGTGAAAGATTCCGAAGGACACGTTCTGGTAACGGCCTATCCTCTGCAACGCCCGGATGGCCAATGGTCCGTCATGCTGATTAACAAAGATCACGACCACTCTCATCCCGTGCGGATCGTGTTCCATGATGCAGCCAGCAACCGTGACAGATTCTTCACGGGGCAAGTCGCGATGATCACGTTCGGCAAGGCGCAATACCAGTGGTACGCTGCCAGGAAGAAAGGTTATGCCGATCCCGACGGTCCACCCGCAACCTCACAACTTAAAGGCGGAGAGAATGCCGTCTACGACTTGCCCGCCGCCTCTCTGACCGTGCTCCGTGGGAAACTGCAGTCCGCCGAGGATCGCAGCAACAAATGATTCTCACTGGCAGGCTTTTCGCACGGCGATGAGCGAAACCTGCTCCAGGTCAGGATAGTGCCCATCTTTGTCGGGAGTGCGCTCCGCTGGTGCGATCTGCTCGATGGTTGTCCGGGCCGGCAGCTTGCCACGAAAATATTTCACATACACGTCGTCGAATTCCGGTGTATCTGCCAAATTATCGAGGTAAACAGTCGTAGAGACGACCTGGCAGAAATCCATATCGGCTTCTTCAAGATTGTCCATCTGGTTGCGCATCGTCTGCCGGAGCTGGACGGCCGCCGTCGAGGTATAAACTCCGCCGTTCGCTCCAGGGATAAACCCACTCTTCGCGGAACAATACAGCGTATCGCCGGCAAACACGCATGGGCTTGCGGTAGGGCTTGGAGGCATGTTTTTGGGCCGCACGGCCCGCCGCTCCTTCAAGTCGCGAACCGCAACGCCGGCGTACTCGATCTGGGCTCCACCCGGCAAGCTCGTGACCTCGATCGTAGCCCGCGCCGGAGTATTGCCGAACTCAAACCGGCTCGCATAATGCTGATTCATGACTCGCGCCGGGAAATTCGCAGTCAAGTACGGGTTGACAAACACCATGTGTCCGAGGTCGAGTCCAGCCGCTTCCACCACTCCCTTCATACGGTCGAGAGCAAAGTCCACCTGCGCGGCCGGATCGTCTGAAACCTTGTCACCTGCCGAGGCGATGGCAGGCATCGCAGAAACGAACAAGCGATCATGAGTGAGGATCCCCGGCGAAAATGGTTCGTCCAATTCGTAGCCTGGCAGAGAAACAGCGTGCCGTTCCGATAGATTGCGCACCGCGACCGCATTGATTTCAATCGGAGGGTCAGGAAGCGCGGCAACACCCAGCACAGCCCGAGCCGGCGGAACCTTCCCAAAGAACTCGCTGTAAACACGGTTCATTTCTTCGTATTGATGAATCTCGGTGAGATAGACGGTCGTGTAGACCACGTGATCCATCGTCAATCCCGCACCCTCAACCACCACTTTCAAATTATCGAGTGTCTGCCGAACTTGAGCCGGGAAGGTCGCCGGTAATTCACCATTTCGGCCACGGGGCCCTTGAGCGGAAATGTAGATGTAGTCTCCCGCATCCACACTGGGGAGACTGGCGCGATGGCCATCATCAGATTTCTGCGTAAGACCGGCCGCGCCCGCCTGTGCTTGCAGGCTGACGGCAGACCACAGAAACAATCCAAGCAGGAATGTTTTCATCGTGCCTTCCGAAAATATTCGAAACATGAGTGAGTGCTGGCCGGACTGCGACTCTACGCCGCCCGTTTTCCTTTTTGCGCTGCTCCCAGAATGCTGCGCAATCGTTGTCCTACGATGACTTCTTCGCCGGGCTGGATCGTCATCGAAACCAGCTCGATGTGATCGGCTCCCGGCCGCTCTTTGCGGGTCGGATTGGGTCTACCCTCGCGAACCGCCGTTACCAGGCTGGGATTATCCGCTCCAAGCACTTCGATGACCGGGTCGCCCGCACGCAGAGCCTGCACGCAATCAGCGATGGTGAAACCCCAAGCCTTCTGATCCCATGAGACTTTCAGCGTGGGATAACGGTTCCCATCATCCGGGATGTAGACACTTGTCTCAACCCCCGGCACCGTATCCACCAGCTTCCTGATGTTGTCTACACGCTCGCTCCACTCGCGGTAGAGTTTCTTTTCGTCCAGACTCAGCCAGGTCTCGAGTGCGGTGAGGCAGCCGATCATTTCTTCTTTCCCAACCTTCATGGGACGGCACACCGCTCCCTCGCGCGGGCTGGAATTCATGATGGCGGCCTCGATCAGATCCTTTCGGCCAAGAAGCACTCCGCTGCACTGCGGCCCGCGCAGTCCCTTCCCGCCGGAAAATGTGTAGAGGTCAATTCCCATGCGAGCGTAGAGCTTGGCATTAACAGCTGGAGGAATCCCGGCCGCATCGTCGAGCAGCAGCGGCACCTTATGATCTTTCGCGATCGCAAGTTCCTTCTGCAACTCGTCGCCAAGGTGCGTGGTGTAGATCATGACCGTGTTTTGATTGATGGCGTTGGCAAGTTCTTCCGGCGAGAAGGTCAGCACCAGCTTCGCGCCGGTCAGCCGGATCGCGCTGTCAAAGGCGCTTCGGCCACCAGACATGATCACTTCATTCTTCAGGCCGGTCGTGTCGGGAAGTTGCCAGATTAATTTGTCATCAGTGCCAGCCATGCATCCTGCGGTGGCAACCGCCATGGCGCCGGCCGCGCCTGAGGTAATCATCCCAGACTCAGCGCCGGTGAGTTCCGCCAACCGCCGCCCAATGCCATGCTGTAAATCGATTACGTTTACGAAATACTTCGCCGCTTCGAGCTGGGCCTCGCGAACTTCAGGAAACTCCAGAGAGCCACTGAGGTAGGTCCATGTGCCTCGGCAATTGATAACGGTCTTGACGCCCAGGCGGCTGTAACAATTTTGCCGCGGATCTTTGCCAACTGCCGTGGCGGCCTTGGCGTAAAGGTCCGCGACCGCGATCTGGCTCAGCAACGGGGCGGCTGCCGCCCATTTCATAAATGACCGCCGGCTAGGTTTCATAGCATACATTTCGACACCTCCAGGATTAAACAAGTAGGATTGACCAGCTACTCTTCGTCTTCATGCAGCGGGACGCGCGCCCGAACCGCCAGAATATATCCCTTCGCTCCGGGTTTGTTTTGATTGTAAAAGCCGACAGTGCAGTTGGGACGAAAGTAATAAGCGTCTCCGGCTTTGGCAGGATACCGGCCCTCGACCCCGTCCATTCCACTGCCGGCAACCATTTCGCCCTCGCCATCGATCACCAGATAAATTTCTTCTGCCGCCTCGTGATGGTGAGGCCAGTTCGTGCCTCCCGGCGCAAAGTCCATCCAGAAAAAACTGTCCATCACGTACGCTTCGTCAATCAGGTCACGCTTTCCAGAGTGCAGGCCAACTAAAAGTTTGTATAAAACCGAATTAGGATGGCCGCTGACGGTCTCCTCTTTGGCATCTTCCAGATTTGCGATCTTCGGATGTGCGAACGGGGCGCCGATCGAAATCGATTTCGGAATCTTGAAGCCCATGACCATCACGCGCAGCGGCTGATCGCCGTTGTTCGAAATCGAATGTTTCGCTCCCGGAGGCAAGTACGTGAAGTCGTGCTTGCGCACAGGCTGAACCAGATCTTCGTAGTGCAGCAGGCCGACACCGTCGACCACAAAATAGATCTCCTCCTGGCGGTCGTAGGATACGGTCTGGCAACTCCCGTGAGCATCCAGAGTGGCTTCTCCGAAACGGGCTACGGTTTGTAGAGATCGACTGTCCTTGTCACCCTCGCCGAAGATTGGACGGTAGTGGCAAGTTTGAGAAGCAAGATCGGACTTCGCCTCCGCCAGCTCGGGAACGTAGTGATGCAACCATGTCGGATCCACCGGGTGGTCTTGTGCTCGAAGGCCCTGAGATGACAGCAAAATGAACAGCAGAATGAACAGCAGCGAGAACAGCAGCAGTTTCTTCAGTGCTCCAGATTCAACAGCAGATTTCGTTCCGATCCAGCCTTTAATCCCGGGCATGAGGCTCCTCATCGTTATCTCCCGAATGGGCCTCGCGCAAAATATAACTGACGAGATCGTCAAGCTCAGTTCCGCTGAGCTGGTGCCCGTAATCGACAGGCATAGATTCCTCAGCCTTCCGCTGCACCGAGACCAGGCCGGATTTCATGAGCAGATAAAACCGCCCGTCTTCATCCTGCAATTGCATCGAGGCGTTGTCCTCATTCCGAATCACGCCCGAGAACTTGCGCCCATCCCGCCCAATCACGGTCGCAGTCTCCTGCTGTTCTCCGCTCGGCCGGAGAATCGCGTCGCGAATCTCATTCCCTGGATGATCTCGCGCAAACCCTGCCAGATCCCGAGCGACGAACTGACCTCGCCCTCCAATCTGGTGACAGGCTGCACATCCCGCCTTTCCGAAGAAAAGATCCTTGCCCCGGACCGGGTCGCCGGTGGCGGACTCCGCAGCAGACTTACCTTGCATAAAGCGAATATAAGCGACGACCGCGTGACCACCTTCCTGGCCAATGCTGGGGAAGCTCGGCATTCCTTCTTCCGGAATCCCGTCGTGGATCAAACTGAGCAGTGCCTGATCCGAGAGAGTCTTCACTGAGGGCCGTCGGACGATATCGGGCGCGTGCTCGCCACCTAGCCCGTCAAGTCCGTGACAAGTCGCGCATTTCGCCTCGAAGATATTCTTCCCCCCGTCAGGCTTCAGCGCAGGGGTTGGCCCTTCTCCGTCCGGGTTTTGGCAAAGGATGTTGCTAGCCGCGCCAAACAAAATCAGCACCAATCCAAACTTGAGAACGATTCGCCAGGTTCCACTCCATGAAAACAGCTTCGTAGGGATCGGTGACATCGGACGGTGAACCTGATATACCACAGAATCTGAAGGACGCAAATCAAATTATTTCGTTTGCTTGGTTTTCATTTCGTTCCGTGAAAATGGGTATTTTACCCAGTAGCAGCGCTACTGAAACTGCTGCTTTGCAACCACGAACTCCGTTCATTCGTCGGACATGTATCATGGCAGCGCGGATCCGGGAAGAGGACATGATGCGGCGCGTCGCGATAATCTTGCTGTTTTGGTTGTTAAACCTGAACGTTGCACCTGCCCAGGCTAAAGCTGAGCCGAGCCAGCCGAGTTCGTCGTGTCGTGTCGAGCCCACGAATTACAAGGGTTGGAGCGCACAGGAGCTTTCCAATCGCTGGCTCAAACTGGAAGTCGTACCGCAAAATGGCGGAAGACTGATGCAGGTGATCTTCAACGGGCATCCTTTCCTCTTCGTCAATCCCAAGTACGAAGGAAAGTACTTGCCGCCTGATTCATCGCGCTGGTTTAACTACGGAGGCGACAAGCTCTGGCTTTTGCCCGAGGGAAATGACAACGAACAGGAATGGGTGGGAAATTCCGATTTACTCGACGACGGCCCATACGCCTTTCGAAAGCTTTCGGAAGGCGAGGAGTGTGAAATCGAGATGACTGGCCCCGTCGATCCGCAGACTGGCATTCAGATCCGGCGCACGATTCACCTGGACGCCGACTCCCCGCGCATTCGTTTTCACGCGACCATGCAGAACAAAACGGGGCACGTCATCGAGTGGTCTATGCAATCCGTTTCGCAGTACAACACTGCGGATTCGTCCACGCCCGCGCGAAGCAACCAAAAGTTCTGGACCTTCACTCCCGCGAATCCAACCAGCAGCTATCTGAATCGCTACCACGTTCGGTTCGGTCCAGCGGAGAATCCAGCTGTCTCTGTTCGGGACGATGGTCTTTTCGCACTGCACTACGCGCACCTTGCCGCGGAACTGTGGCTCGACTCCACGCCAGGCTGGCTGGCGGTGGTAGATGGCGACAGCCGCTATGCCATGGTCGAACGCTTCCACTACGAAAAAACCGAAACCTACCCAGGCAAGGCATCGGTTATTTTTTGGATGAATGGCCCGGAGACGAGGGTGAATTCCGAGGGCGAGCCTTCCCTCACTTCCGGCGGCGACGGCGTCCCATATTATCTGGAAGCCGAACTCAACAGCCCGCTCGTCCAGTTACGGCCCGGCGAAACTCGCGATCTCGACACGGAATGGTTTCCGACTCGCGCGGGAAGCGAATTCCACGGCGTAGCGGACTCCGGCATTGTGGTGCGTCCTCTTCAGGCAACTCGTCTCGCAACTGGCCCCATCCGGCTCTCGGGTTCCTTCGGAGTATTTTTCGCCGGACGCTTGGTCGCGCACCTTTACGACGAACACGGTGCCAGCGTGGGAACTATACCGCTGAGCCCTGTAGACCCCGCAGAAATCGTCCAGCTGGATACAGAATTAACCTCTCCGGCAAAGTCCTCCCGCATCTCCATTCATCTCGAAGACGCGCAAGGCCTCGACCGCGGTCCTCTTCAGGAAGTTCAAGTGGGCGCATCCGAAAATCACTAACATGAAATCATTCAGGAAAGAAATCACCGTGGCTACCCTGGCCGCCCTCAGTCTGCTATGCTCTCCCGCTGCAGCACAACAAAGAGGACAACCGGGTCAGGCTCCAGTTGTTGCCGATGTCAATGTGAGCCCGGCTGATCTGCTGGCGCAGCCTCCGGCCGCCAACTGGACTTCCTACAACGGGGACTACACCGGCCGCCGTTACAGCGCCCTGGGCCAGATCACAGCAGCCAATGTCGCGCGCCTTCGCGCAGCGTGGATTTTCCATTCTTCGAACTCCGAAAGGCTCGAAGTGACGCCCGTCGTCGTAAGAGGCGTAATGTATGTCACCTCCGCCAACGATGCATGGGCACTCGATGCGCGCACAGGCCGGATTATCTGGCATCACCCCCGGCCGGTGAGTTCAGGGTTGCTCGACGACGCTGCGGCTCACAAAAACCGCGGCGTCGGAGTCTGGCGAAACTTCGTTTACATGGAAACGGATGATGCCCACCTGCTTTGCCTCGACGCACGCTCAGGACGCCTGCTGTGGGATGTGACTTACGCAGACAAGGCGAAACAATATGGCGCAACCAGCGCTCCGCTAATCGTAAAAGACGAAGTGATCGTAGGAACTTCCGGCGGCGACTCGGGCGTGCGCGGTTTTGTGGCCGCTTACGATGCCCTCACCGGAAAACTTAAATGGCGTTTCTGGACCATTCCCGCGCCGGGCGAGTTCGGCTCTTCCAGTTGGCCGGGAGATTCCTATCTCCATGGCGGCGCGACGACGTGGATGCCCGGAACTTATGACCCAAAACTGGATACACTCTATTGGACGACGAGCAACGCGGCTCCCGATTTCGTAGGCGACTCCCGCCCTGGAGACGACCTCTACACCGCCTGCGTCCTCGCCCTGAACCCAAATACAGGTGCGTTGAAGTGGTACTTCCAGTTCACTCCTCACGATTTGTACGACTACGATGCAAACGAAACGCCCGTGCTGCTGAATGCAAAGGTAAACGGTCGAACGCGCGACTTGCTGGTGCAGGCCAATCGCAACGGATTTCTTTATGTTCTCGACCGCACCGACGGAAAGTTCCTCAAGGCGACACCATTTGTGAAAAAGCTGGACTGGGCCAAAGGAATCGATGCTTCCGGCCGTCCCATACTGTCAGGAAAAATACCCAGCGCGGAGGGTACGCAGATCTGTCCCAGCATCGACGGAGCTACAAATTGGTTTTCACCTTCGTACAATCCTGTCACCCGATTGTTCTACGTAATGGCGCTGGAGAGTTGCAGCGTCTTCTTCGCGCATCCGCAAGCATTCGCCCAGGGCCAGACTTTTTACGATACCGGCACAAAGCTTGCACCCGACGACCATGCTCAGAAAGTTCTCTTGGCATACTCCGTGCCCGAAGGAAAGATCGTTTGGCGCTATCCGCAAGTAGGAAAAGGCAATTCCTGGGGCGGGACGCTGACCACTGCGGGTGACTTGGTGTTTTTCGGCAACGACACCGGAGCATTCGAAGCGGTTGAGGCGCGGACTGGCCACTCCCTCTGGCAATTCAACACCGGCCAGAACTTTCGCGGTTCGCCGATGAGCTATGCGGTCGATGGGGTCCAGTACGTGGCCATCGCGGCGGGCAGCGATGTGATCAGCTTCGCGCTTCCTCACGAGTGAACTGACAAATCACAATCCTGGAATCCATCGAATAGCATTGTCATGAAATATTTTCTGCAGCACCGGCCGGGGCAGGCTTAGTCCATGCACCTGTTTGCCTTCCACGGTAAGCGTCTCGCCGGTCGCCAGAAATTTCCAGTCGCGTGCATAAGTCGACTGCCATTCGGTCAACGCATCCGCGACATCAGCGTCTGCGTGTAAATCGAGATCAGTGCCATACAGGACGCGGTCCTGATACTTGATCAGAAACGCAGCTACTTTTTCCGGCGGCATCAGCATGAGGTATTCCATCCTCGCCGCAGTGTCGATAGCAAAATTCGGATATTTGTCCAGGTGCCTGGCGACGTTGTCGAGATCCCGCTCCATGCTGCCCAGATGAACTCCCACCATGCGCAGTTTTGGATTTTCAGCCAGTACATGGTCACGCGCTTCCAGAATCCTCTGCTTGGATGGAAATCCGGGACGGTTGGCCACATACCATTGCGGATTTTCCTGGTAATAAGACCAGGAAGGATCGGCCGCATCCGGTGGCCCCCAGGCTACATCGGGCTCGGCTAAGTGGGTCATCAGCGTCTTGCCGTGAGCGGCGATGTCTTTGTAGATCGGCTCGAACTTCGGATTATCGGCCATGACGTATTGGCCGCTACTATCTTTGATTTCCATTCCGATGTTCTTCCAGACTTTCACGGCGACGGCTCCCTGGGCGAAGTCGCGGTCGATCTGCCGGATGGCATCGGCACTAAACGAAGGACTATCAAACTTGTAGGGGTCGAAGGTCGTGCAGAGGGCGACGTGGCCACGACTGGACCGCACCAGCGCCATTGCGTCATCAATCTGCGGCTGCAACCGCTTGCGATGGGGGTTCGTGTCGTCCACCACAAGAATATTCATCAGCTTCAGGTTCAGCCGTTCGAGCATCCTCTGAAATGCCGGGTCAACCTTGAAAACATGAACGTGCACATCGATGGGATGAATCGCGGCGAACGCGCGGAGAGCCACTTTGTCATCGGCGGCTTTTGCAGGATCAGACGCGGAAGTAGGCGCTTGAGCCGCTGAAGATACGGCGATCAAGAGACCCAATACGACGCGAGCGATAATCCGTGCCGCACCTATCATGAAAAAGCGCGCTAGAAATAAAACTTCATAGCAAACTGAATGAACCGCGGATCGTGCGCCGCTTGGGCGAAGCCGAACGCGCAGTTGGAATTTGAGTTGCCGTTCGGGCACCCGGTCTCCGCCGCCGTTTCATCCAATCCGTGCTGGGTCGCGACATTTGTATTGAAGCTACCGGGATTGTCGAACTCCGGATCGTAATGATTGAAAGCATTGAAGAACTCTGCCCGGAACTCGAGGCGCTTTTCTTCGCTGATGGGGAAAAACTTGAAGATAGAGATATCCCAGTTCTGCACGCCTGGCCCCTGAATAATGTTTCGGCCGGCGTCGCCAAACGATCCGACGATTGTGTTCGTCGCAAAAGCGCAGGTGTTAAACAGCGTTCCCGGCACGCATGGGCGGCCATTTGGATTTCCGACCACATTAGGGCGCGATGCGCTGGCAACTTCCCCGCCGCCATCAGACGTGGAGAGGTTGGTGGCAATGTCGGTGGGGGTATACCAGTTTCCGGTCGATGCGATCGTGATGCCTGCAACCTGCCAATTGCCGATGATCTGGTTCCAAACGCCGGAAGCGCTTCCCCCAAACGCCTTATTCTTGCCGAAGGGTAGATCGTAGGCGTAGCTCAAGACAAACCGTTGACGAACGTCAAAATCCGCATTTCCGTATTCAAGAAGGGGATCGTTCTGCAGGCGGAAGTCGCCCGCATTCTGCGATCCCAGGCTAGCGCTGGAAGCGTCATCGAGGGCGTGGCTCCAGGTGTAGGCGAGTTGAAATTGCAACCCGTGGGTGGGGCGTTTCTCGAAACGGACCTGCAGAGAGTTGTAGTTGGAGACGTCATTCGAGCGAAACGTCGCAATCGAGGTATCAAATACGGGGTCGCAGTCATCAGTCACGCTCAAGTTGCAAGTGGATCCCGGAGGAGCGCCAGGAGCCACCCCGTTAGCAGGTCTGCGCTCGGCAGTCGGGCAAGCCAGCAAGCCGCCAAAGTTCGCAATGCAAAGCGCTGCATACTGTGGGAGCGTCGCAAGCGCTGCCTCATTGCCGTTATAAAAGCCAAACAGTTTCAGGCCACGCGAGCCCGCGTATGAAACATCCAGCATTGTGTCGGCGGGCATTTGATATTGCACGCCAAAGTGCCACTGCTGGTTATAGGGAGTTCGCAGGTTGGGAGAGACGGAATAAAGTTCCGGAGTGTTGGGGTTCGAAAGCGCGGTCGGCGGGAATCCATTGGCCAACGTGTTCGACCCATTCATATTGAGGGAAGCAATGGAGCAATTGAGCGGCAGCCCCGGTGCGATCGTCGGATTAGCGGCCAGATTCCCGCACGGCGTCGAAAAGGACTCAGAGGAGAAGAACGGAGGATTGAACCCCGGGCTGGGATTGGAGTAGGGCCCATTCTCCTGCCCGCCGTAGAAAATTCCGTAGCCACTGCGGATCACGAGTTTGTTCATGGCTCGGTAAGCGAAGCCGATACGCGGTGCAAAATTGTTCAGGTCAGGACTGATCAGTCCACGCGACCCGTGCTCAATCGGTATGCTGGCTCCGATCAACTGTGTGAGCGGTTCATTCTGTCCGCTGGGAACAAGCATAGAGTTGGGGCCGAAAACAAACGTCCCCTCCTCGTTGTTGTGCTCCTTGACAGTACTGAAGACTTCATAGCGCAGACCCAGATTGACCGTGAGGCGGTCATTGGCCTTCCAGTCGTCCTGGGTGAAGCCGGCATAGATTTGACGGCGGTAGTCGATGTTGTGCAGGCTCGTAATCCCGCCGCCATCGGCGACGCCCAACAGCATGGTCGCGAAAGAACTGCCACCCGTTCCCGGTGCCGCGGGGTTGTCGGTGAAGTCGTTGCCGAAACTTAGAGCGCCGCGCGCTTCGGCGGGCTGGAAGATGGTGAACTGTTCGATACGCACTTCCGTGCCGAACTTCAGTGAGTGGCGTCCTCGGATCCAGGTCAGGTTGTCGGTCAGGACAAAACTGTTCTGCTTCTCAATCGAAGGCAAGTAGGTCGAGCTTCCGATTCCAGCCGTGCCATCGCCAAAAGTAATATTCGGCAAGCCACCATTGTTTGGACCGTACGGGACGTTGGGAAAGCCCACTTGAGCGCTGATGTCCTCGTTGGAGTTGATCTGATAGCGGTGGGAATTGATCCGGTTGTACCCGAGTCGGAATTCATTAATCAGATTGGGTTTGAAGAGGTGAACTTCGCTTAAGGCAAGGCTGCGGTATGAATTGTCCTCATTCCCGTCGAAAAACCCTCCCCCGTCCAGCAGGTTATTGAAAGGTGGAGGAATAAAGCTGGGCTGGTTCTCGTAGCTGAATCGCCCGAACGCGTTGTCCTTGTCGCTGATCTTGTGATCGATGCGGACGTCGAAGTTGTTGCGGCTTTCATGCCGCTCCGGATCGGAAAGAAAGTCATTGCCTCCGTTGTTCACGGTTGGGGTTGTATTTGGAGTCGGCCAATACTGTGACAGCGTGGCGGCCAGTGGGTCAATCATATTGGCGGGAAATATATTGGTTGGCATGCCTCCAGCGTACCCGCCAATCGGAACTCCGCAGAAACCAGTAGGAAAGCTCCCGCTGGCGGCAACTTGCTGAGTCTGGCGCGTATTGAAAATCTCCCCCAGGTACGTCTGTTGGTTATTGCAATCCAGTACGTTGTAGACCGTGTTCGGCGTCCCGAACTGGCCAGCCGTGTCTTGAAAGGTGGTTGGCCCCGCCAGATTGGCACTGAAATCGCCTCCACCAGAAACCACTCCCCCGGTCAGCTGAGGGACCTCCGCCGGTGTGGGAATCAACTCCAGAAACGGCGTTGCCTGCCGGACCCGCAACCCCTCGTAGTCGCCAAAAAAGAACGTGCGGTTTTTAATGATCGGTCCACCCAGCGTGGCCCCGAACTGATTCTGCTTGTACGGCTGACGGGTAGTATCAAACGCGTTGCGCGCGTCGAGAACATCGTTCCTGATGAATTCGTACAGGTCGCCGTGGAAGCCGTTCGTTCCTGACTTGATCGCCGCATTCAGAATGGCTCCGTTTCCCCGCCCGAACTCCGCACTGTAGGAGTTGGTTTGCACTTTGAACTCGGCAATGGCATCGACCGAAGGCTGGATGACGAAAGCAGTCTCATTCAGCAAATCGGCCAGGTTTGAGTTGTTATCAACTCCATCCAGCAGAAAGTTGTTCTGTTCCGATCGCGCTCCACCCGCGCTGAATCCGTAACTGGCGTTAATTCGCGAACCCGGTTCAGCCGGAGCAACTCCCGCGCTCAGCTGCGCCAATTGCGCAAAGTTTCGGCCGTTCAGCGGAAGAGTCGTGGCCGTCTGACCGTTCACCACATCTCCGAGTTCCGATGTTTCCGTCTGCAGTTGCGGTCCCTCCGAGGTGATCGTCATGACCTCATGGATGCTGCCCACCTGCAGCGTAATGTCAACCTCCGGGTGCTCTTGAATATTCACCACGATCGGTCCTACAACCGTCTTCTTGAACCCCTCTTTCTCGGCGGTGACGCTATAGTTTCCAATCTTGAGCGGACTCGCGACGTACTCTCCTTGCGAGCTGGTTGTGACCACGACCTCAGTGCCACGATCAACATCTTTCACGCTCACCTTGGCGCCAGGAATTACGGCTCCTGCAGAATCACGCACAACTCCCGCGATTCCACCGCTGTCTTTCTGGCCAACTGCCTTCGGCGGCAACGCCATGGCGGCGACAAGCACGGCAAGGACAAATGGCAATAAGTTCCGACCGCTTCTTTTCATGGTCCACCGCCTCCTGATCTTCCGAACCGGCTTGCGTTTCATTTCTCTTTCTTTGCTGATCTTTCGTTTCGCAACTGACACGCAACAATCACCGATCATGTGCCCGTTTGTCAATCATTTTGTTTGCATCGGACCGATTGCTTGCCCCGATCGATATTCCATCTCTCGGAGGCGTATGCCCGGGCGGGCTCCAACGTCCCCATTCCACGACCAGCCTTCGAAAACGCGTGGGGCCTCGGTATGCTTCACCTGGCCGGTTGGTAGCGCTTGATGCTTTGAGGATCAAAAACGGTCGGTATGTGGCCGGAGATCCTCACCTGGAAGTGATCTTCCCCACTAAGTCCGGTCAGGCCAGTGGCTGTGAGATGTACGTTATATTCACCCGGCTCGGTATAGGCATGATTCACCTCAGCGCCGTCGAGCGCAACTCCGTCGCCGAAGTCCCAGTGATACGAGAGCACCGCGGCTCCGCCACTGCCGTGGGCCACAAACTTCAGCGTGGCTCCCGCATTCCCTTCAGAAAGATGGTCCGCAGCCACGCTGGGCGCGACTGCCGGGATGCGAGCATCAACTATTTTCAATACCCGTACCGAATGAGGCGCTTGATGAAAGACCAATACGCCGGCGACCGGAGCCGGCATTTCCTGATTGTCCAAGACATCCGTAACTGTGTACTGGCCCGTCGCGGGCAATCCGGCGGTTGCCAGATCGATCGAGTGATCCCGCTCCTTGTCCGTCCAGTTAAAGACGGTGAGAATGCTTTGCCGGTCCTCCTCTTTGAGGAAGAAGACGCTCGGCTGCTCGTCCTGGGCAGCGAAATTCATCAGATCTAATGGTATCGATGCCCGTCCCAGACGAATCATCTGAATCAGTTCCTGATTCTGAATCAGCGCAAGACGCTCAGGCGCGTTTGACAACGTTGGAAGATCGTCTCCGATCTCGAACATCCCGCCGGAAACGGCAGCGAGTGCAATCGAGACTTTGGCCTCATCCAAAGTGGCCGGCTTCGTACTCCCGTGCCATGACTGATCAGGAACAGTTTGCGTCGATACCGTAAACGCGTCGGGATCAGCCACATAAAAATTCCGGTTCATGTAGTAGCGCGCCGCAATTCCCGGCGCCGCTTCTTTACTGGCGCTGTAGGTGTGCCCGGTATCGAGCGAGGTCCGGCCATAATCCACATAACCAACGGGGTTGAGCATGACGCTCCCGTCTTTGTCCAAATAAACGCCGTCGCCCACCGTGTCGCGGATAATCCCCAGCCCGATCCTCTGCGCTTCCATCGCCGTCGTATTCGGCTTGTAGAAGAAGCCCTCGATCGCGCTGTCGTCCATGAAATCCATCTTGATGTAGCGGATGCCCCACTCCTTCACCAGAGTGGAATAAGTCTTTCGCAGATAGTCCTGCGCCCCGGGATTGGTAGTGTCAAGCATGAACAGCTGATCTTTGCCATGTGTAACCGTGCCGGCGTGAATCGGCTGCCCCTTTGCATTCTTTACCAGCCAATCCGGATGTTTCTCATATACCCACGACCGCACCGATACCTCAAACGGAGCAGTCCAGATCGCCGGAACCAGCCCCAGTCCGCGCACATCGTACTCGAGCGAACCGACACCGTGAGGAAAGTGAGTCGCGTTCGGAGTGATGTATTCTCCTCGCGCATATTGGTAGCCTTCGTCCATGTGGAAGATGTCATAGCCGAGCGACTTCAGATGCTCCGCTTCCCACTGCGCATTCGTCAGGGCCGCTCCCTCCGTCAACCCGAAGTAGTACGCGGTCCAACTCCACCACCCCATCAATGGCGGCGCCGAAATCCTGGCATGATGAATCTGTCGAACCAACGAAGCGTACGTTTCCAGCTGGCGATGGTAATCCGCATTCAAACTGAAGAGCACACGCTCGGAGGAGAGCTCCGCTCCCGGCGCAACCGGAAGGCTCAATTGCACCTGATCCTCCGGCGAGGAATGCTCGAGAGAATTCTCTTTCTCCAGTTCGGTCGTCCCAGTCGAATCGACTTCATAGGCTATGGCATGAGCTGCATCGCCGGAAGATGCAAGGTGAAGCCGGAGAATGGTGAGAAACCGCTCCGAAGTAAGCGCGCCCAAAAACAAACTCTCGTGGCTTTTGCGATTGTAGATCAGCTGACTGCCGACGGCACGATGCATGTGCCGCTCAGCATCCGCAAGATTGCGGATGACAATGCCGGGCCGGTCCTCACTGAAACTATCAGAAAGAACTCGATTGTCAACCACCGGCCCTCCCAGATCGATAATCGATCCCTCCGTCGCGTCCAGAGAACGAATGCTCTCGACGTGAATGGCCTTTCCTGTCGTGTTCCGAACGGTAACCTGGATATCGCCAAAGGGCTCGGTCGCGTAAGCGCGCAGGTGATAAATCAGGTCCGGTTGCCCGCCTAATCCTGTGTATGTCACTCGCCAGTCCGTCGCTTCTCCCAGATATCCTTGAGCTTGTGCGTGCTCGACTGCGTGCTTCGGATAATCGGCCGCATGAAGCCAGTGCCCGTCCACCTCAGCCCCCACTCCCGCGCGCAGAGCAGGCGAGTTCGAGTCGGGCAGCGTGATCGTGTATCGGCCGTCCGCCGGGTTCACCGCAATTTGCAAAGCGTGGTCTGCGCCAGACGATTGCGCTTGGATCCCCGTTAAACCGCCGACAACAAGGAGCAGAACCGCCGCAAATCTCACTGCATCCACTCCGCTTTGCCTGAGTCCATAGCTGATCATCGAATCCTCCCTGGAATTTGAGAAGCATTGCGGCCGTTCATCCGCGGACAACTGGGCAACCGGAGACTTACGGAAGAATTGCTTTGATTCCCGTGATCTCGCAAAAATCGACTAACGCCGGATAAAGCTCTTCCCCGTAGCCGAGGCACGCATATTCATTCGTCCAATGTTGCAGCAACACGTCGATGTCGCAATGCGCGGTTACAAAACCATGAGGCCAGAATGGAATGCCGCATTCATTCAGCCGCTTTTCTATCTCATCCGGTGCGGGCTCGAAAATGCTGGCTCGCGTGATGACCATCTCGAACGCACCATTCATTCTTCCCAGTCGCGCTAATGCTCCTTCTCCCACTTTGCAGATCAACTTTACAGACAGGCCACCCGCTTCGCCCTCAGTCGGGATTCCGTGTTCCGAGAACCCAGCCGGACCGAGCTCGCTGGCCAACGATGGCGGACAAGCCCCATCCCCGATGATCTTGATTTCCTTTGTCTTTTTATCAATGTGCTGCAAGTCGCCGTAATATACCCTTTCCTTACTCAACTTGGTGAGCAGCAGAACGGTCAAAGCGGTATTGAAGTCGCCCAGCGTAGAAGTGCCGACTCCATCTTCCAGCATCATGCTCTGCGCAAAGCAACTGGCAGAGTAATCTCCCGCCAGCCCAGGGAATGATTGAATCGTATAGAAATCAAACTTTTCTTTCGCAACAAGCTTCCTTAATGCGAGATACAGGCGCATCGAACGCTCGGTCACTGCGTTTCGCTCCGGCGGCTTGCTAAACAACTGTTTCAGCCTGGGCTGAAGTTCATCCAGTTCGCTCGCCGAAATCCCTTCAGCAGCCTGCTTCAATTCCGTAGTGTCGCGGGAATCGATATCGACTCCAAACATTCTCATCCATTGCGAAGGATCGGCAGCGCCGCAGGTTTGTCCCATCCCGCGTCCGCCAAATGTGCCGATCGTGGACATGTTCAAGAAGTTCTTCATATGAGAAGCCCGCGCATAGCTGACGATTTTGCTTACGGTGTCAGGCTCTTCGAGATCTCCATATACAAATTTGTGCGCCACGCCGATTTCGAGCAAACCTCCGTGCAGCACCAATCCGCCAACCGGCCGCCAGCCTTGAGAGCCGGGGTGCGTCCATAGAAGCAAGCCCTTCCCGCTCGCACAATAATCGCGAATCGCGCCGACCAAGTGCGCAGCCCAGACCCATGTCCCGGAAAATAGAACGACCGCGTCGACAGCGTCGTCGCATTTCATTTTCTTGAATGCAGCCCGGGCTTCGTCTTTGCTCGCGACAACCACGTCATGCTCAACAACTTTCAGACCCGCGGCAACCAGTGCACTCTTGGCGCGCCGAACCAACGCGTCGTCGATGAACGGAGTGCCCATGGGGTCCTTCAGCCCATCTTTGTGAACGCCAAAAACTATGAATCCGATTGTGGCTTGTATCACCGTTCTTTCCCCTTCGCTTCTGGACTTCTCAGTTTGTGCTCGCCATGAGCGCTGAACGCAAGTGGCGGTATTGTTTTACCTGTTGTGCGTAGGCGGCCGCAATCGCACTGTCTGGAGAAACGACAGAAACCTCGCGGACAACTGCTTCCACAGCTTCCCGCAAGCTCCCGTATTCTCCGGCCGCGACTCCTGCAAGTATGGCCCCGCCCAGGCACACCGCCTCCGGACTCTTCATCACATGCAGGCACCGGCCAGACAACGCCGCACGCAACTGTAGACCAAGAATTGACCGCGAACCTCCGCCGGTAACATAAATGTCCCGAAACTTTCCCACCGCATTTTCCAGAATCTCAGTCATCTGTGAGAGTTCACAAGCCAGCCCTTCGAGAATGCCTTTATAAATCTGGCTGCGGGTAGTGTTTGCGCCCAAGCCGGAAATAATTCCGCGCGCATGCGGATTGAAGTCGGGATTGCACGTGCCGATCAGATTGGGAGTAATGCAAAGCCCCGTCGGACCCTCCGGTGCGCCGCGCTCCAGCGCCGCGTAGTGGATCGACTCCGCGTCAAATGCATCTCTGCCTTCCGCGGGCACGCCTTCACCGCACGCTTCACCATACAGCAGATCGTGAAACCACTTCATCATGATTCCCGACGGAAAATAAGCCAGCGTGACGAACTTGTCTGGAACCACGTGACAATATGAGTTAAGAGAAGCCGCCAGCGCCGCATCCGTTAAGCTGGGCTGCTCAGAAGCGGCTGTCAGGCATTCGTAAGTTCCCATCGAGTCCGCCACGCGGCCCGTATCAATCGCGCCCACGCCCAACGCACCGCTGGGCTGATCGTGACCTCCCATCACCACGATGGTCCCAAACGAGAGACCAAGTTGACTCGCAGCAGCAGCGTCTAATTTTCCAGCGATCGTTCCAGCCGGCACAGCAACGGGCAGCCATTCCGCATTTATTTCTGTGGCCGCGAGAATTTCCTGAGACCACTGGCGCCGCCGTATATCAAATGCCAGATAGCGCGAGGCCAGCGAATAATCGACATACGCGGGCAGCCCGAGCCGCGAAAGTAAATAACCAATCACACTAACAAACCGAACAGAAGATACGAACATTTCTGGCCGGTGCTTCCGCAACCAAAGAATCTTCGGCACCGGATACATGGGATGAGCCACCAGCCCAGTAATTTCGAAAAGGCGCTTTCTCCCGAACAGCTTTTCGAGTTGCACTGTCTCTTCCGTAGCTCGATTGTCCTGGTTGAGAATGGCGGGGGCGATCGCCTCATTGCGTCCATTGACCGGCACGAAGGTTTCGCCGTGTGAACTGAGGCACACCGCCCGAACAGGATCAGAAAGATTCCTGGACGCCGCCTGCGAACAAGCGCACAGCGCTTGCCAAAAACGCTCAGCATCCATCTCTGCCTGCGAAGGCGCACGAAACTCTGGTGCGTACGCGCAGGCGTGCTGGGCAAGTATCTCGCCCGTCACCGCAAACACCACCGCCTTGCATCGACTCGAACCGATATCAACCGCAAGCAGACTCATGACGGGTTTTCGATTCCTGCTGCCTTAACACGAAAAACATTTCATCCGGACCGCCGCGACACATCACACGATCAACGCCACTCACAGGAAGGTATCGGCGGCGACTGAAAGCTTCCGGCCGCGCACTCCGGATTCGGCAACAACAATCCTTCTCTTGGCAGGGGAAACGCTGGCTACACCGCGAAATGTCTCCGGCACTTCAAACATCAAAATCAGAAACCGAACCTGTGCCTTGGACTTAGCCGGAAGCCAGCGATAGGTAGATTTTCCAAACAGCGGACCTTGTTCGATGGTTTCGCGCCGGGGAACGGCGAACGGAGTTGTGCTGAACTCGAGGCCGCGGCAAAACGTTTTTCCCTGCCACGGTACCTGTGTCCGATTGTACCGTTCTTCCCAGTTGCCCACCCACGGGAAGTCTATCCGTCGAAATGCATAGACGACGAGAAGCTTCAGCCGCGGGTTACAGGCTGCAATAAAACCAATCTCCAGTTTCGGATTCAGCAATTGCGCGGTGTAGTGTCCGAACCGCAGCGCAGGCGTAGTGCGCAAGTTCATCCGCCTGCGATTTTTTGTCGGCGCGTTCGGCCAATTAAACTCAGCGTCAGGCTGAAGAAAACATCGCGAACTGTAGCTCGCCGGCGCAACCTTCGCTCGCGTCGCCGGCATGTCGAACCAGGTGACGCCTGCTTCCAGAAACGGCGGCCCGAACGTGACATGCTCGTTCCACGAAATCGGCCGGTCGTAAGCGCTCAGGTTGACCGCCTCTTCTTCGCAATAAATCACCGGATTCACGCGGTCAAGTGTCAGCGTCCGGCTGAACCGGATGCGAGCCTCGGGAAGCGTCACCCCATATTGCAGTTGTGGCCTCCGCGACTGCGCTAGCTTCTCCACCTTCCACCGCAAAGCAGGCGCTTCTCCGTGGGTCGTAAGCCCCGCTGCGGTTTCTTCTGACGAAGGCGGACCGAAGTGATCAAAGCTTAGGCTATGTCCCGCGATGCCCGAGAGCAGCCTGCCATCCGGCGCAGACCCATAGTTGCCCGCACGTTTCGCCGCCGTGTACTTGAATGGATTGATCGTTGTCCAGGGAGGCCGCCACAGCGGATTCACTCCCGAGCACGCATTCAGATTCAATTCGCAGATGTGCCCTCCGCCTTCGAGAGCGCAGACATGTCCCCAATCAGCCCGCAGACGGAATCCAGCGCGGCCATCCATCACATTTCTGTTGCGCCCAGCCGACCGCACGTCCGAATCTGATGTCATCATTTCGCGATCACTTGAACTCTCCGTCAATGCTCATCACAAGCAGACTCAATTTATCCCGCAAGCCGCCCCTTGTCACCTACTTGTTCTAATATGTCCTCGCCCATGAAGACTGAACCGCAACCTCACCTTACGCGCGCCTTCGGTTTACTTCATGCCACGGCTCTGAACATCTCCAACATGGTTGGGATCGGGCCGTTCATCACCATCCCTCTTTTGATGGCGTCCATGGGCGGCCCACAAGCCATGCTGGGCTGGGTAACCGGCGCGTTCATCGTGATTTCCGACGGCCTGATCTGGAGTGAACTGGGCGCGGCCCTGCCCGGCTCCGGCGGCAGCTATCACTTTCTTCGCGAAACCTACGGCCATCAAAGTTGGGGACGCCTCATGGCTTTCCTGTTCATCTGGCAATTCGTTCTAAGCGGACCTTTGGAAATCGCATCCGGGATGATTGGATTCGGAAACTATTCTTCCTACCTCTGGCCAGGCTTGACCGCTCGAGGCCAGCAATATGTGGCCGTCGCCGCAGGCCTTGCCGCTTTGTTCTTGCTCTGCCGGCAGATGACATTCCTGAGGAAAGCCACCATTACAGTTTGGATCGGCACCGTGCTCGCGATGGTAACCGTTATCGTCACCGGTTTTTTCCACTTCAACGCCCACCGTGCATTCGATTTTCCTCCCGGGGCGATGGCCTTTAACCGTGGCTTCGTCCTCGGCCTGGGCGGCGCGACTCTGATTGCGGTGTACAACTATCTGGGATATTACGATGTGTGCTACATCGGCGATGAGGTGCAGAATCCATCGTATGTAGTGCCGCGATCGATTTTGTATTCGCTGGCAGTCTGCTGTGTGGGATATCTCGCGCTGCATCTGGCCTTGATCGGAGTCGTGCCGTGGCGCGAAGGAATTCATTCGAACTTCATCGTCTCCGACTTCATGGAGCATCTCTACGGCAGAGGCGCTGCCATTGTGGTGACCATTTTCGTCCTCTGGTCGGCCTTCGGCGCCGTATTTGCCCTTCTTCTGGGTTATTCGCGAATCCCTTATGCGGCGGCCATCGACGGCTATTTCTTCCGCCCCTTCGCGCAACTGCATCCCACGAAAAACTATCCCCAGGTTTCGTTGCTGGTTCTCGGCGCTGTGTCGATTGCCTGCGCTTTTCTGAAGCTTGATCAACTCGTCAGCGCGTTGATCACCACCAGAATCCTCGTGCAGTTCCTCGGACAGTTGTTCGCCATTCCACTGCTCCGGCGAAAGTTTCCCGACAGCGCGCGGCCCTACAAAATGTGGTTTTATCCCATTCCCATGGTCATTGCTTTTTTTGGCTGGGGATACGTTTTTCTCACCTCGGGCTGGCTCTACATAAAAATCGGTTTATTGACGCTATTCACCGGCGTTCTGGTTTTCTTCATCTGGGCGAAGTGGAAAGCTACCTGGCCGTTCAACAACGAAAGGGTTTTATGATCCGGCATACTCTTTGTGGTTTTCTCTCGATGGCCTGCGTGTTAATCCTGGTCTCGGGCTGTCTCGGCTCTTCCGACCCGTCTAAGGCTTCTCCGGTGGAAGTTTCCATCGAGGGGCTTTCTGTGGCTGTTCAGCCGGGCGATGGCACGTACGAGATTCGGCGAGCAAACGATGGACCTACCATCCTGCGCGCCCGAGTTGCGGCAGAGATCGATCACAAATGGGTGAAATCGACGGATTATCCGTACCACGAAATATCTCAATCGGATTTTGAAGATGCTCTCGGACACGGCAAGAAAATTACCGTCATTTCGTCCGGACTTCCAACGGTCCCCGATCTCGCATACACGTTGGAGATCTACGAAGGAAAAGCTTTCGGAGCGATCGAAGCCGAAGTACAAAATCACACTGGCAAGCCGTTGACAATCCAAAGTATCCGAAGCGTGGAGGCCGTCGGAAACAAGATCATCGATCTCAGTGGCCCACAGAGCGCCGACCGCATTCTCTCCGATAGCTTCAGCGAAGACTGGCCGCCGTTGCAGATCTACGATTTAGGCAAAGCCCCTCAGGCCATGCACCGCGCCGTAGGCAGCCAGCTAATCTACAACCGAGAGAGCAAGCAGAGTCTTTTTCTCGGCGCCCTAACCTCCAACCGCTTCCTCACCATCATTCATCTGCAAACGCACTCTTCTTCGTCGGATGCTCCCGCCATCGCGTCCTACACAGTCGATTCCACCGGAACCACTGAGATACAAGCGACTGATCCTGAATCCGGCCTGCGCGAAGGACCCGCGGAAAACCTGATCGAACTAAACGTTCCTCTCCCGGCAGGCGAATCAATAACTTCGGAACGTGTGATGTTCACTGCTGGAAGTGACTATTATTCGCAGCTGGATAACTATGGCGCAGCGATTCGGGACCTGCATCATGGCCGCGTCACCGCCGACAACCTGCTGGGATGGTGGAGCTGGACAGCTTTCTACACCAAGATCACCCAAGGAACCGCACTAACGAACGCGCAATGGCTGGCCGAGCATCTCAAACCGCTGGGCTATGACTATTTTCATTTCGACCTGGGTTACGGATACTCGCGCGGAGAATATGCCACGCCCAATGCCTCGCAATTTCCCAGCGGCATGTGGGATCTGACTCGCCGCATTTCCCGCCTGGGATTAAAGATAGGAGTTTGGACCGCTCCCTTTGAAGTCGGCGAGCGCGCCTGGATTTACGAGCATCATAAAGATTGGCTGGTGCACAACGCCCACGGCGATCCGATTTCGATCGGAGACGCCGAAGAGGTGAAGGGCGAGCGCTTGTTCGTTCTCGACGTTACTCATCCCGATGCGCAGGAATATCTGCGCCAGACTTATCGGATGCTGGTTCGCGAATGGGGCGCGCGCTACATCAAGCTCGACTTCATGGACAACACCGCAATCGAGGGTTATTACCATCGCCCGAACACAACCGCACTAGAAGCGCAGCGCATAGGCCTCGAGACTATCCGCGAGACCGTCGGCGACGATGTCCTCCTCGATAAAGACGGCAGTCCAATGTTGAACCCGGTAGGTCTGGTGGATGAAGGCCGCATATCCCAGGACACGGGTCATGCATTTCAGCGCAGCAAGGAAGCAGCGCCAGGCATTGCGGCGCGTTATTACATGCATCGCAATTTTTTCGTCACCGACCCTGACGCGTTCACCGTTTCCCGGCAACTCCTCGAAGAGCGAACCATTGAAGCTCCGGTTACGTTGAATGAAGCCCAGGTCTCGATTGCACTGGCCGCAGTCTCCGGAGGAATGTTCGAAATCGGCGACGACCTCCCAACTCTTGGGAGCGATCCGGAACGCGTGGCCCTGGTCAAGAATCCTGATTTGCTCGGCATGGCAAAACTGGGGCGTGCCGCCGTTCCTCTCGATCTGATGACCTACACCGATAAAGACGAGCAGCCAAGCGTCTTTCTGCTGCGCGAAGATCAGCGGCAATCGATCTTAGCGGTTTTCAACTGGACAGAGCAGCCAACTTCTCGCACGTTAACTCTTTCCGATTTGAAGCTCTCAGCGGTCCATTCCTACGAATTAGTTGATTCGTTCGCGCCAGATCAGCCGTTGGCGATAAGTCACGAAACGCTTCGCCTCGACAATCAGCCCGCGCATTCGGTCAAGCTGATCAAGGTTGTAGATGCTTCCATCCCGGCAGCCGCGCCTTCGATCGCCTTCAAGGTGCCACCTCAAGCGAAAATTGGCGAAGAGATCGAGTTCTCCAGCACGTCGTCGAAAGATGGAGTCCCCGCTCTCGCCTATCGTTGGGATTTCGGCGACGGAGTGGCCACCGATGGCGCGACCCTCACTCACGCCTATACCGCTGCGGGAAACTACTCGGTACGATTCACAGCAGAGGGTCTCGATGGCAAATCCGCGGAGAAGACGTTTTCGATCGAGGTGAGCGGAACCATGAATCTCCCGCCTCCTCGGCGTTATCTCGATCCGCGCGAATAGATCCGCATGAACAAGAGACCGCCGAGCCTGCGAGTATCACAAATGCCGAAAGCCCCGTCACCAATTCGGATCGAAGCCGTAGCAAACTTCCGCCTGCGGCGTCATCACCTGTCAGATCACCCCGCCCAAAAGCGAGATGTAGTTACCATCTGCCGTGATATGTGCGGCGTGCAGGCGCAGGTAATGTCAGCCGCATACCTTCAGCTGTGGACCCGCAATCATTCCGTCACGCGTGCGGAAATCGAAAACGCACTGTGGAAGACGCGCACTCTGGTCAAGACCTCCCTCATGCGCCAGACCCTGCATCTCATTCCCACCGACGAATTCCCGCTCTACATCGCTGCCCTCAGACCAAGCCGCTTCGCCCAGGCAATGCGCGTCATGGAGAGATGCGGCATCACGCGCGATGAGAGCGAAGCGCTCATCCCCTTGATCATGGAGACTCTCTCTGCGGGCCCACTCAGCAGACCTGCCATCGCAACCGCCATTCGTCCCAAAGCCAGCAAGCAAGTGCGTTTCTGGATGGAAAACTCCTGGAGCCTGGTTCGTCTCCCGGTGGCGGAGGGCTTGATCTGTTACGGCCGGGGTGAAGGCAACGCAATCGTTTTCATACGCACGGACCATTGGCTGCCGAAGCTGAAGCTTGAGCGGATATCCGCAACAGAAGCCCAGTGCACTCTCTTCCGAAGATATCTTCACGCCTACGGCCCAGCGACGCTGGCCGACTTTTCGCACTGGGCGGGCATTCCCATGCAAGAAGTAAGACCGCTGCGCGCTTTGCTCGAGCCCGAACTCGCCGAGATTCCCGGCGACAAGAAGAATCGCTTCCTGCTGCGCGAAGATGAGGCAGCTTTAAGCGGTCGCCTGTCGGCGACTCCCTCAATTCGCCTGCTTCCAAATTTCGATTCCTATCTGCTGGCTCATCGCGAAAAGGACCACCTGCTGAGCCCGCAGCACTACAAGCGCGTCTACCGCAACCAGAGCTGGATCTCCCCCGCAATCTTAATCGACGGCGCGATCGCAGGCGTCTGGTCTCACAAACTCCAAGGCAAGAGACTGCTTGTAAACATCGAACCATTCGGCAAACTCTCCAAGGCTCACCGCGCCGGCATCGAGCGCGAAGCCGAGCACCTGGCGCGGTTTTTCGACAGTGAACTCGACCTGAAATTCGCCTGAGAACGCTACCTCGACAAATGCGTCGGATTTGCTTTTGCAGCCACGGCATATGAGGATATCTATGCATGATCGTGAACTTCGCAGAGCGGGCGCACAACCACAACTGGGAACTCGATCCAGTCACTCGATCCCTGCTCGACACCGATTTCTACAAACTGCTGATGCTGCAATTCATCTGGAAGCATTACCCGAAGACGCGGGTGCAGTTCACGCTATACAACCGCTCCGCCAGCGGCCCCGTCGACACCTTCGCCCACGAAGAACTCATCGAGCAACTCGATCACGCCAGAGAAATGCGCTTCCGCAGGTCGGAACTGGTCTGGCTCGCGGGCAACACCTTCTACGGCCGCCGCGGAATTTTTGAACCTGCCTTCCTGGAATGGCTGGAGCGCGACTTCCGCTTGTCAGACTACGAACTTTCAGTAAAAGACGGCCGCTTTCATCTATCCTTCGACGGCCTCTGGACCGACACCACCATGTGGGAGCTCTATTCGCTCTCCATCATCAGCGAACTGCGCACCCGCGCGAATCTGAAAAAGCTGAGCGAGTTCGGTCTCGACATCCTCTACGCCCGCGCGAAGACCAAGCTCTGGAACAAAATTGAACGCCTTCGCGGAGTTCCCAATCTCACCGTCGCAGACTTCGGAACCCGCCGCCGTCACAGCTTCCTCTGGCAGGAGTACGTGGTCGAGGCCATGGCGGCGAACCTGGGCCCCGGCTTCACCGGAACTTCGAACGCTTTCCTCGCTCACAAGCACGATCTTGAAGCCATCGGAACCAACGCGCACGAGATCCCTATGGTGCTCGCCGCACTGGCGCCGCCCAATGATGATGAGGCCCTGAAAGCATCTCAGTATCAGGTCCTCGAGATGTGGCAGAAAACATACGACGGCGCGCTCCGCATCATGCTCCCCGACACGTTCGGAACCACACAATTCCTCGAAGGCGCGCCCGATTGGGCCGCCGATTGGACCGGCCAGCGCATCGACAGCAAAGATCCCTACATTGCCGGCGATGAATACATCGCCTGGCTCAAGGGTCGCGGCCGCAATCCGCAAAACAAACTGATCATCGCCTCCGACGCGCTCGATGTCGACGACATCCTCGGCCTGCATGCCTATTTCGGCGGAATTCTGCGAAACGGAATCACTGTCAACGATGTCCGCAGCGCAGCCGACTTTGAAGATCGCCGCAAGTGGACTCCCGGCCGCCGCATTCGTTTCAGCGCGGGCTGGGGCACGCTGCTCACCAACGATTTCCGCGACTGCGATCCCAGCGGCAGCAACGCCTTCGATCCCATCAGCCTGATCAGCAAAGTCTCGAGCGTCGAAGGTCGTCCAGCCGTCAAGCTTTCCGATAATTATGCCAAGGCGCTCGGCCCGCCTGTGGAAATCGAACGCTACCGCCGCGTGTTCGGGACCGTCGGAGTCAGCAACGTGCCTGTGATCGCGTAACATATTGACCTGTAATGGGTTATCGACGCGGGCGAACTCTGCCGTTTTCAATTTAGTAATGGCACGTCAGAGCCATATACGGCTTTCCTGCTCTACGCTACTCTGTTCTTGAGCAGCACTTGGGGGAGGGCTGATCAACAGACGTCCCAAGACTCTAACCGAGTCTGGGACGTTTTGTTTTGCGCTGAATTCAGGTCTGGATACCCGCCGATATCCTCGCAGCAGAACAAGAGAACATGTGCGATACTTCCCACCTCAGAAAACACTCGTGGGTAAGCGATGTCCCGATTGTGTTCTCGCAGTGCGTTGTTGTTCGTCGTGGCGATAGCGGCGTTTATGGGCGGATGTTCAAGTTCGTCACCGCCGATCTCGGTGACCTTATCCCCTTCCTCTGGGCAGGCAATTGATCAGAGCCAGACCCTCAAGATCACAGCAACCGTGACCAATGATTCGTCTTCTAGAGGGGTCTCGTGGGCGCTGACCGGCCCGGGCTCTCTCACCAATCCGACGGGATCATCGGTCACTTATACGTCGCCCACGACCAGTATCACCAGCGCGCAAATGGTGACCGTCACGGCGACGTCCGCAGCAGACCCAACAAAGAACGCAGCGCTGCAGGTCACCGTGAACCCATACCCGCAGATTCCATTTCAGACGCTCGCGAGCGGATCCGCAGGCACGGCGTACAGTCAAGCCATCGCGTTCACCGGTGGCACTCCTCCGTTTCAGTGGAGCGTGTACGACGGGCCCATTCTCACCGGATATGAGGTGGGCGGAGCGGTACCCGATGGACTGCAGCTCAATCCCGGTAGCGGAGCAATCAGCGGTACGCCGACCGGAGGCGGAACCTGGTATTTCGAGGCCACAGTAACGGATGCGACCGGAGCGTTCGGGTTCAACCCTTTGAGTATCCAAATTAATTCGACCGCCGCGCCGGGAAATCCAGTTCCTTTTCTGAACCAGCCGCTGGTGCCGACCGCGGTTTCACCTGGCGCTTCCGGGTTCACTCTCAGCGTAAGCGGGACGGGATTCGTTTCCGGTGCAACTATCGATTTCAATGCTGCGCCGCTGGCAACAACGTTCCTCAACAGCGAGCATCTCACTGCGACTGTTCCCGCGGCGGACGTCGCGAGTGCGGAAACAGCCGGAGTAACGGTCGTGAATCCAGGGCCGGGCGGCGGCGCGTCGAATGTGGTTTACTTCCAGGTCGCCGCGCCGGAAACCACGGTCACTTTCGCGAATGCGACGAATTCTCCGCTGCAGGTTCCCGAGCCATTTGCCATTGTGGCTGCCGATTTCAACCAGGATGGCAAGCCCGATCTCGCTATCGCGGCGAACGTCCGCATGTACGTATTCCTCGGGAACGGCGACGGCACTTTTGCGCCGACGGCTGCGTCTCCTATCGGCATTCCGAGCCCGCCCTATGATGACTTCGGCTCGCCCTACGTCGGGCCGGCGATGGCCGTGGGTGACTTCAACCACACCGGTCATCTAGGAGTAGCTGTTGGGCTGTTCCAGAATGAGGCGCTAGCTATCCTATTGGGGAACGGGGACGGAACTTTCACTTATTCCAGCACTCTGGCAAATACGGAGGGTCAGCCTACAATGTCGACGACGGCCGCGGATTTCAACGGAGACGGAAACTTGGATTTGATCGCGGTAAACTCTCTGAACGGCCAGTCGCCTGTCGCGCTGTTGGGCTACGCTCACAGCGCTTTCAACCAAGTCCAACAGAGTGTCCAAATATCTGGCATCTCATCTGTCGCCGGAGATTTCAACGGGGACGGGAAACTCGATCTGGTGATTGACGGGGCCGCCATCGTACTCGGCAACGGTGACGGATCGTTCACACAGGGGCCTCCGCTGCCAGCCGTCTCCGGTGCATCTTTCGTCGTGCCGGGCGATTTCAATGGCGACGGTAAGCTCGATCTAGCTGTCTGCGACAACCTCGGCAGCAGCGTCACGATTCTACTTGGCAATGGCGACGGGACCCTTACCTCCGCGTCAGGTTCGCCAATCCCAGTTGGAAATCAGCCCGACGCGATCATAACGGGCGATTTTAATAACGATGGGAAACTGGACCTCGCGGTCGCAAACTTCGGAGATGGCACAATCACCCTCCTGCTAGGCAACGGCGATGGAACGTTCACCCAGGCAGCAGGTTCGCCTTATGCCGTCGGCCACGGCCCGTTCGGAATCGCGGCGGCAGATTTCAATGGCGATGGAAAGCTCGACCTCGCCTCTGTGAACTTGAGTGATGGAACGGTGTCGATCTTGCTGCAGCAGTAAAGTCCGAAGGTAAGAAATAAAGAAAAGGCAGAGCTAGTTTGAGATCTGTCATCCTGAGCGAAGAGCGATCTTCGCGCCGGGTGCCCCATTTCTCGCGTTCTTTGCGAGAAGTGGGGTTCTTCGCCGACAACTCTCCCAACCGTTCACCCAGCACTCTTCCGAACTGCTTCCTCCAACCAAGCCAGTTGTTGATCCGGACCAGCCCCACCTCTCCGTGCGGCTGCTGCGAAAATCCACAGGTCGTTGTGACATCTGACCTTGTGCGGCGTCTACAAGGTGCGCGATGATGGTCAATTGGCGTATCAGGCGGCAGAAGCCAACCCGTTCTAAGTTCCTTGACATCTGAATAGCAGGCGGGATAACTCCCATGAATGCAATATTTTACGAGGTGGTCGCTCATTCTAAAGCATTTAGCGAAAGCAAAACCGTCTAAGTCCTTTGAATGGAATATTTTGCAAGTAAGTTATGTGTTTTCAATATTTTAGCCAGATCTAAGCTAGGCACGAAAGGCGTAACTTACTGATTCCAGATATTTTAGCGAAGATCGATCTGTTATTTCTCTGATCCAGATCGCCACGTGATCGGCCTTCTATTCAATCCCCATCTCTCTCTGGATCTGTTCCAGCGACACGCCTTTCGTCTCTGGCACCATGGTCATGACCCAGATAAGCTGCAGCACCATCATGAATGCAAAGAACGAGAAAACGTAGCCGATCGGGAAAGCAGAGACCACCTTAGGAAAGAAGGTAGTGAGCAAGGCAGCAAAGATCCAATGCGTGCCACAGCCCACGCTCTGGCCCTCAGCGCGGTGGCGATTGGGAAATATTTCGGAGATGAAAACCCAGATCACTGCTCCCTGGCCGATCGAGTGCGCGGCGATGAAAGCGAAGATGCAAATCGGCACGATCGAGTAGTGACCGGTAAAGAAAGCCCACGCCACCAGGCTCAGCGAAGCAATGTAGCCGACTGAGCCGATATAAAGAAGAGTGCGCCGCCCGAGCCGGTCAATCAGCCAGAGCCCGACAAAAGTGAAGACCAGATTGGTGATGCCGATGCCAATCGATTGCAACAGCGCAGCCTTCGCGCCGAGGCCAGTCAATTCAAAGATGCGCGGCGCGAAGTACAAAATCGCATTGATGCCCGACATCTGATTGAAAAAGGCAATCAGGATGGCAAGCAGGATTGGCTTGCGAAGCCGCTTTGTCCAGAAATGTCCCGAGGAGGATTTTTGTTCCGATGCTGCTGCAGCGGTAATCTCATCAGCCTCGGCCGCAATCTGTGTCTTGGAGGCTTCAGGCTCGATGCGTTGCAGCACCGTGAGAGCAGACTCGCGATCGCCCTTCCGGCTAAGCAGCCAACGCGGACTTTCGGGAAGGCCAAAACACAATGCAGCATAAATCAACGATGGAAACGCCGCCACGCCCAGCATCCAACGCCATGCGTTGTCGCCGATGCCGGCCAATAGAGCATTCGATACGTAGGCGATCAAAATGCCGAAAACAATGTTGAATTGGAACATGCCCGCAAGCAGGCCGCGATGCTTGGGCGGTGCGATCTCTGAGATGTACATCGGCGCCACCACAGTCGAGATGCCGATCCCCAGTCCACCGATTACCCGCGCGATAATGAAGACGGTGACATTCGGTGCCAGACCTGATCCCACGGCGCCCACTAAATACAGAATGCCGATCCACAGCAGCGTGGCCTTGCGTCCGAACCGGTCGGCAGGCCAGCCCCCGAGCAGGGCGCCGACGACGGTGCCGTAAAGAGCCGAAGCCATGGCAATGCCATGCAGCCCCGGACTGAGACCCCAAAGCGTTTGAATGGTTTTTTCCGCGCCGGAGATAACCACCGTGTCGAAGCCGAAAAGAAATCCGGCCAGCGCAGAAGTGAGCGACCAGAAGAAGATGCGACCATTCATAAGTGAGTCGAGCGGTGTTTATGAAACAACGGTGCGCCTCGCAATTCACTCCGCGATCAAGCCTGAGAACTGAGAACTGAGAACTGAGAACTGAGAACTGTTTCACCCCTTAGACAGCGGATACCCCTTCTCCCGCCAGTCCCGAATTCCGCCGTCCATCGAAATCACGTTGGTGTAGCCCATCTTCTGCAGATTGTCAGCCGCCAGCGCCGAGCGGAATCCGCCGCCGCAGTAAAGCACAATCTCCGCTCCAAGGTCAGGCACGCGCGCCTCGATGTCGCGCTCGATGATGCCCTTACCCAGATGAATCGCGCCGGGAAGATGATCCTTGGCAAATTCGCTCTCTTCCCGCACATCCACCAGGATGAACTTCTCGCCGCGATCCACCCTCTTCTTCACTTCCCCGACGTTGGTTTCGCGTACCCGTGTCTTGGCGTCGTCCACAATCTTCAGAAAGCGCGGAGGATGTTGATGGGCCATAAGCTTCTTCTCCCAGTCAGCGCTAAACATCCTACCAACTGTTGCAGGATTGTGCATTCGCGGGTTCGTTGGATTTTGGTTAGCATGAATGGGTGAAAGCGAACCGAGCGCCTCGGAAGACCGGCCTGGCGCGCGCCTTGTCGAAGCTGGGATATTGCTCGCGGTCGCGCGCGGCGGAACTGATTCGTGCCGGGCATGTCACGCTGAGCGGGCGAGTCGTTCGCGATCCGGAGACGCCCACTTCTGGGAAGCGGGATCAAATTGCAGTGGATGGGAAAGTGACCGAACCTCGGGCGAAGATCTATCTCATGCTGAACAAGTCTCGTGGCATGGTCACGACGGCGTCAGACGAGAAAGACCGGGAAACCGTATACGCAACATTGAACGCGAAGCTCGCTGCCGGGAAGAAGGATTCGCGTCAAACAACCCCGCCCTGGGTTGCTCCAGTCGGCCGATTGGACAAAGCCAGCGAGGGCTTGCTGCTGTTGACCAACGATTCCGAGTGGGGCGCCCGCATCACTGCGCCGGAAACGCATTTGGACAAGACTTACCATGTGCAACTCGCGACGATCGCCGATGAAGAATTTATCCGGGCTCTGGTTCGCGGAGTGAAAACAAAAGACGGAGAAGTGTTACGGGCGAAGCAGGCTCGCCGTTTGCGGTCAGGGCAGAAGAACTGCTGGCTTGAAATTGTGCTCGATGAAGGCAAGAACCGCCAGATCCGCCGTATGATTGAGACGTCGGGAGTCAAAGTGGTACGTCTGGTCCGTGTGGCCATTGGGCCGTTGCAATTGGGCGATCTCGCGAAGGGTGGACACCGTTCGCTCACGCCCGACGAAAAGCGGATGCTCGATCGCTCCATCCTCGATGACACAATGCTCGATCACACCATGCGAGATCGCTCATGAGCGACCTAAACTTTCTTGCTGCCGTTTCCATGGCCGAGCAAATTCGGAAAAAGAAAATCTCTCCCATCGAACTCGTAGATGCTCACCTGAAACAGATCGAGAAACTGAATCCAAGACTAAACGCATTTGTGCACGTCGACGCGGAGCTTGCGCGACGGGCGGCTGAGGCTGCTGGGGCCGAGGTGATGCGCAGGAAAAAGCTTGGCCCGCTGCACGGTGTCCCCATCAGCATCAAAAGCTCCATCGGCGTGGCGGGACTGCGTTGTGAATCGGGCACGCGCCTGCGTGCCGGTTTCGAGTCAGCTCAGGATGCGCCGCTGGTGGCCCGTTTGCGGGCCGCGGGCGCGATCGTGCTGGGCGTGACCAACACTCCCGAACTGCTAATGGCGTGGGAAACCAACAGCCTGCTTTATGGCCAAACTAACAATCCGTGGGATCTCGAACGCACGCCCGGCGGTTCAAGCGGCGGCGAAGCTGCGGCAATTGCAGCGGGCATGTCTGCTGGTGGCGTCGGCAGCGACGGCGGTGGTTCCATCCGCGTTCCCGCTCACTTCAGCGGCATCTGCGGCCTGAAGCCGACGCCGGGAAGAATTCCCGCGACCGGCCACTATCCTGAATCCGCGGGTCCATTTGCACTGATCGGCGTCGTCGGTCCGATGGCGCGCACCGTCGCCGATCTGAAAGTTTTCTTCGAAGCGATGGAGGGCCCGGACAGCGGCGACACCTGCGCAGCGCCGGTGCCGCTGCGCTGGCCCAGCGAAGCAGAAGCCAGAAGAGTGAGAGTGGGTTACTTCGAAGATGATGGCCGCACGCCAGTCACGCCTGAAACTCGCGCGGCGATACGCACTGCGGCAGAGGGCCTGCGCAGCGCCGGGTTTCAAGTAGAACCCTTTCAACCGGAAGGACTCGAAGAAGCACGCCAGCTCTGGCATCAACTCTTCGTATTCGTCGGCGGGATGCTGCTGCGGCCGATGTTCAAAGGCAGGGAATCGGACGTCAGCCCCATTCTGAAACAGTTTCTGGAGTGGACCGCCGCCGAGCCGACACTCACCGGCGAAAGACTCCTGCAAGTTTGGATCGAGCGCGATCGACTGCGCGCGCGTTTTCTCAAACAGATGCAGCAGTACCAAATCTTATTGTGTCCGGCGGCGGCAATCCCCGCGTTCCGGCACGGGGAGCGCAGTTGGCAGGTCGAAGGCAAAACCGTCCACTATCTCGATGCCTGGAGCTACACCGAATTCTTTAACTTGTTGGGCAATCCTGCCGTGGTAGTTCCAGTAAGTTATTCGTCCGAAGGCCTGCCCATCGGCGTGCAGCTCGTCGGACCGCCGTGGAAAGAGGAGCAGGTGCTAACCGTCGCCGCTGCACTGGAAAAGGAATGCGGCGCGTGGAAGATTCCACCGATCGTCTGAAACTGCCCAGTCTCCGATAGTATTTTTGCACTATTTCCCCAGCGAGCCCGCGTGAGTAACGTGATCGCACGCGATTTCAGAACTCTGGGAACTGGAATCCTTCACCGCGAGTCGCCCAACTGTTTCCAATGGGACAAAATTCGTCGTCGAAGGCGCAAGTGGGTCGGACCTTGTCCTGGCTGCTGCCGTTCCTGGTGATTTCCGCAGCATACCTCTACGCCTTCCCGCAACCCAACATCTTCTACGCGGTCGTGGTGCTTCTGCACGCGCTGGCCGGAGTGATTGCCGCGATTCTTCTCATTCCGCTCTTGATTCGTCTTCTGCGGGATGGAAGCTTTCTGGCCCGCGCCGGGTGGTTGCTGGTCGCCGCGGGCGCAATCCTCGGAATCATTCTCATCAAGACTGGCACGGCGCGCGCCGAGTGGAACTGGCTCTACCTCCACATTTTGATCTCACTCGCTGGAGTTGCACTGCTGATCGCTGAGAATATGGGGAGACGCGGATGGTTGAGCGCAAGTGCCGCGACCGCAATCCTCCGAACCGCAATCTGCCTAGTCGTAATCAGCGCTGTTGGCTACGGAGCACACTACCTGCGCGACAGTTGGCAAGCGCGCGGCCGCATTCAGAACCCCGCCATGCCGCCCGATAACATGAATGGTGAAGGTGACGGACCGACTGGCTCGTTCTTCCCAAGCTCCGCGCAGGTCTATGGCAAGCAGAAAATTCCCAGCAAATTTTTTATGGAGTCCGACTCCTGCAAGCGCTGTCACGAAGATATTTACAACCAGTGGTTCAGCTCGGCACACCATTTTTCTTCGTTCAATAACCAGTGGTACCGCAAGTCGATCGAGTACATGCAGGATACGATCGGCACCAAGCCCTCGAAATGGTGCGGTGGATGCCACGACCCGGCCCTGCTCTACAGCGGCTTAATGGACAGGCCCATCAAGCAGATCGTGCATCGCCCGGAATCGCAGGCCGGCCTTGGCTGCATGATGTGCCACTCCATCGCCCGCGTGAAGAGCAGCATGGGTCAAGCCGATTTTTATCTGGAGTATCCCAAGCTGCACGAACTTGCCGCCACGAAGAATCCCGTGGCTCGAGCGCTGCACGATTTCCTGATCCGGTTGAATCCGGAACCGCATCGCCGTGTTTTCCTCAAGCCGTTTATGCGCGCGCAGACGGCCGAGTTCTGCTCCACCTGCCACAAAGTGCATCTCGACGTGCCGGTGAATCACTATCGCTGGGTCCGCGGTTTCAACGAATACGACAACTGGCAAGCCAGTGGCGTTTCCGGGCAAGGGGCGCGTTCGTTCTACTATCCGCCCAAGCCGCAGCAGTGCGCCGATTGTCACATGCCCATGGAGCCCTCGAAAGACGCAGGCAATATCGACGGATTTGTGCACTCGCACCGTTTCCCGGCCGCCAACACCGCACTGCCCACGGCGAATGAAGATGCAGCCCAACTGAAACTCACCGAGGCGTTTCTTAAGAACGGCGCTCTCACCGTGGATATTTTTGCGCTGTCTCGCGCACCAGCTCCGCTTCCGGCCGCGCTCAAGGCGGCGAACCAATCGGAACTGGCCACAACCTTTGCCGTAGGCGAAGAAGCGGAAACCAAAATTACTCCTGGAACCAGCGGAGAAGTTGCGCCTGTCACGGCGCCTCTGAACCGTGTGCAGCCAGCACTCCGCCGGGGCGATACAGTGCGCGTGGACGTGGTCGTCCGCACCAAGAAGGTCGGACATTTTTTCCCCGGAGGCACGGTCGATGCCTACGACACCTGGCTCGAACTGAAAGGCACGGACGACAAAGGCCAGATTATTTTCTGGAGCGGTATGGTCGAAGATGATGGCAAAGGTCCGGTGGAAAAAGGCGCGCACTTTTACCGCTCTTTGCAAGTGGATGCCCATGGCAACCCCATCAACAAGCGCAATGCATGGGCTACGCGCTCGGTGGTGTATGTGCGGCTCATCCCGCCCGGCGCGGCTGACACCGTGCACTACCGCATGTTGATTCCCGAAAGCACGGGCAACGAGATCACGCTGCATGCCCGCCTCTGCTACCGCAAGTTCTCCTGGTGGAATACGCAGTTTGCTTTCTCGGGCGAGCCTGCTGATAAGTCTGACCGCGAAGTAACGTCTGATTACGACGACCGTCCCTTTGTCTTCACCAAGTCGATTCATGGAGTCTCGGCGAAGCAGGAGAAAATTCCTAACCTGCCCATCGTCGTGGTTGCGGAGGACGAAGTGACGCTGCCCGTAATCGCTCACAATGCGCCGTCTCCTGAAGCGAAGACCATCGCCCTCAAGAACGAATGGCAGCGCTGGAACGATTACGGAATCGGGTTGTTTCTGCAGGGCGATCTCAAGGGTGCAGCCGAGGCATTCCAAAAAGTCACTGAGGCCGATCCCAATAATCCCGATGGCTGGGTAAATCTTGGCCGCTGCGCCGTGCAGGAAGGCGATATGGAACGCGCCCGCGTTGTACTTGAGAAGGCGCTGGCTCTGTCTCCGAATCTCGCGCGAGCCAACTATTTTTACGCCCGCGTGCTGCGCGCCGACGGCAACTACGAGGGTTCAGCCGCGCGCCTGCGTATTGTTCTGGCTCAGTATCCGTGCGATCGCGTTGCCCTCAATGATCTAGGACGCATTTTCTTTCTCCAGCGCAACTACGCAGACGCCGTGAAGACCTTGCAATCCGTTTTAGCAATCGATCCCGAGGACCTGCAGGCGCACTACAATCTGATGCTTTCCTACAATGGTCTGGGCAACGAAAAGCTTGCGAAAGAGCACGAGGCTCGCTATCTGCGATTCAAGGCCGATGAATCTTCTCAGGCGATCACGGGACCTTATCGGCAGCTGCATCCCGAAGACAACAACGAGAGGCAGGCGATTCACGAGCATGTCTCTGTGCCGCTGTCGGTGCTGCACGCGAAACGTACGGGCGGGGCCGCGTTCCCTGCCGGAGGCTCAAAGTAGTGACGAACACAGAAGTGCATTTCACCACAGAGTCACAGAGTCACAGAGGGAACCTAAGACTTTGTTCCTCAAGATTTCTCTGTGTCTCTGTGTCTCTGTGGTTAACGATTTTTCTGCATCCTCCCGCCCACGCACAGGTTCGCTTCCGTGACATAACGACGCAAGCTGGAATTCGCTTCACCCACAACAATGGCGCATTCGGAAAAAAGTGGCTGCCGGAAACCATGGGTCCGGGCTGCGCTTTCATTGACTATGACAACGACGGCTATCCTGACATTCTCCTCGTCAACGGCGAAGATTTTGCCGGGCATCTCCACGCCGGACCGACAACCCCAAAGCTATACCACAACAACGGCAACGGAACTTTTACCGATGTAACCCGCAAGGCCGGATTGGCTGTGCCGATGTTCGGACTCGGCGTAGCGGTGGGCGATTACGACAACGATGGCTTTGACGACATCTTCATCACCGCGTTAGGCCAGAGCCATCTCTTCCACAACAACGGTAACGGCACTTTCACTGATGTGACCAAGTCGGCTGGCTTGTGGGGGCCGAACGAATTCTCGACCAGTGCGGCGTGGGTGGATTACGACCGGGATGGGAAACTTGATCTTGTCGTCGCGAACTACGTGCAGTGGACCGAGCAAACCGACCTCTACTGCACGCTGGACGGCGCCCACAAGTCTTATTGCACGCCGGAATCATACAAGGGAACATCGGTGCGGCTATGGCACAACCTCGGCGGCGGCAAATTTGAAGACGCCACGCAAAAAGCCGGCCTCGGCGATCCCACATCGAAAAGCCTCGGCATCGCGGTGCTCGATTACAACGGCGATGGCTGGCCGGACATCCTCATTGCCAACGATACCCAGCCCAACAAGCTCTACCTGAACAAGAAAGACGGAACGTTTGAAGAGCGCGGTGTTACTTCTGGTATAGCTTTCAGCGAAGATGGAGTGGCCCGCGCCGGCATGGGCGTGGACGCCGCCGACTACGACCGCAGCGGCCACCCCAGCGTCATCATCAGCAACTTCGCCAATCAGATGGTCTCGCTCTATCACAACGAAGGCAACGGTCTGTTCGTGGACGAAGCCCCGCAATCCGAAGTAGGCCGCGCCACTCTGGTCACGCTTGGGTTCGGCTGCTTCTTTTTCGATTATGACAACGATGGCTGGCCCGACATTTTCGTGGCCGACGGCCACATCGAGGACGCGATCGAGCGCGTGCAGAAGCGAGTCAGCTATGCCGAGCCGGGGCATCTTTTTCGCAACCTGGGCGGAGGGAAGTTTCAGGAGGTGACGGCGCAGATGGGGCCGGCGTTCGCCGCTCCAAGAGTGGCGCGGGGCGCGGCTTACGCCGATATCGACAACGACGGTTTTCTCGATGTCCTCATCACCACCAACGCCGGCCCGGCTTATTTATTCCATAACGAGGGCGGGACGAATCATAGCTTGCGGCTGAAACTGGTGGGAACAAAGTCGAACCGTGACGGGATCGGCGCGGTCGTGCGCGTGACGTCGGGGAGCGACAAACAGTCGAAAATGCTGCATTCTGGATCGAGCTATCTTTCGCAGAGCGAATTGGTGCTCACGTTTGGCCTGGGCACGCAAACTAAAGCTGACAGCGTTGAGATTCAATGGCCCAGCGGCCAGGTCGATAAGCTTTCTAACGTCAATGGCGGACAGACGGTTACCGTTGAAGAAGGCAAAGGTGTCGTGGGCCAACGCGCCTACGGGCTTCGATCGAAGTCCAATTGACGCTTTACCCTGTGTGCCCCTCTGCCCTCTGTGTTTAAATCTTTACTCGAATGACTTCCCGAACTTCAGCAGGTCTAGCCGGCATGTTGCTGGCCGCGTTTGGACTTTTTGCGGCCCCGCAGACTCAACCGGCAGCGAATCCCGCAGAGGCCGCGCGGCTGAATAATCTCGGCGCTGCCTATATGAACCAGCAGCTTTTCGAAAAGGGACTCAAGTCCTTCCAGCAAGCGGCCGCACTCGATCCCAAACTAATGATTGCGCGCCTGAATGAAGGCATCGCGCTTTTGAATCTTCAAAAAATCGACGAAGCCAAGACTGTCCTGGAGGGTTCGCTTAAGCAGGATCCGAAAAATCCCAACGCATGGTACAACCTGGGCCTGCTCGCGAAAAATACCGGAGATGCTCAAGCCGCCATCGATGCCTTCAGGCACGTGGTCGAGATCGACCGGAACGACGCCGACACCTGGTATTTTCTGGGCTCGTCGTACGTGCAGGCCAAACAGTTTCCGCAAGCGATCGACGCCTTTCAGCACGCCCTGCAATTGAACCCGCTGCACGCCTCGGCTGAGTTCGGGCTGTCGCGAGCGTACCAGCAGTCCGCCGACATCGACCACGCGCGCGAGCACCTGAAGAAATTTCAATACATCACGCAAAAGAAGCTCGGCGCACCCGTGAGCCTCGCCTACGGCGAGCAGGGCCAGTACTCGCGGGCAGTTGAGGCACCCTCGGCGGTGTTGAAGGCGCCGGCGCAGATCAAGGTGCAGTTTGTGGATGTGACGGCGGAGGCTGGGATTGTGTCGAAGCCTTCTCTCAAGCAAGCAGACTCCTATGATGATCTCGGCAGCGGCGCGTGCTTCTTTGATTATGACAACGACGGCAAGATAGACCTTCTTCTTATGAATGACGGCGCTAACGGTGGCACGTCGCTCTACCACAACGTTGGCGGAAAATTCGAAGACGCTACCAAAGACTTTTTCGCTTGGGCAATCCCAGTCGCCAATGCCGGGCCGCCTCGAGGCACGAGTTGCGCGGTCGGCGACTACGACAATGACGGTTTCGCGGATGTGGCGTATACGTTTGGGTCGGGGACTTGGCTGCTCCACAATGAAAAGGACGGAACATTTGATCTCAGATTTGACCTGCATATGGGACTCAAGAATGGAGCGACGGTTCAGGGAGCATCACAAAAGAAGGATCGCGAAAATGTGCCCCCCGGAGGCGTTGTGGCAGGCGTGCCTGCTGTCATCTACACCGTAATGTCGCTCGGCGTGACCTTCATCGATTATGACCACGATGGAGACCTGGACCTGTACGTTACCCAGCCCAGCCGCATCAAGAAGAAGCCCGAATCAAGTGACGCGGAGTGTCCGCCTTGTCGTTCATTGTGGCCGACTCCGGACCTGACCTTATCTTCCAATGTGCTATGGCGAAATAACAGCGATGGAACTTTCACGAATGTTACTGACGCAACGGGGCTCAACGGCTCATTTCGGAATATTGCTGCTGTGGGCACGGATTTCAATAACGACCGAGCCGTCGATCTCTTGATTACGGGTGGAGAAACGCCGAAGCTCTTCGAGAACCCGCGCGAAGGCAAATTCCGAGACCGGGGCGATCTGACCTCGTCAATGCCGAGCTTCACCAACGGCGTGGCGGTTCTTGATTTTGACCACGATGAGTGGATGGACTACGCCTTTACGCAGATGGGGCCCCCAGGGATTACGCTCTGGCGCAACAATCATGGAAAGTCTTTTGAGCGAGTAACCTTGCCCGAAACCGGATGGGTTCGCGCCTACGGGGTGGCTGCCTTCGACTACGACAACGACGGCTGGGTCGACTTGGTCGCGGTCGGCGAAACCAAAGAGGGCAACGGCGAAGTGCGACTGTTCCGCAATCTTGGGGCTGATGGTTTCAAGGACGTCACCGCCGACGTTGGTCTCGACAAGATTCAGCTCAAAGAACCGCGCGCCATCATCACCGGCGATTACGATGGCGACGGCGCGACCGACCTGCTGATCACGCAGAATCACGGGCCCGCCGTGCTGCTGCGCAATGAAGGCGGCAATCAGAATCACTGGCTGCGGCTTTCGCTCAAGGGATTGGCCGACAATAAGAGTGCCATCGGCACCAAGGTGGAAGTGTTTGCGGGCGGAAACCGGCAGAAGTTTGAGATCGCCGGCTCGAACGGATACCTGGGGCAGAATTCCACTGACATCGTTGTCGGGCTGGGCGATGCGAAAGAAGCGGACATCGTGCGCCTGCTGTGGCCGACCGGCGTGTTGCAGGATGAAATTAATGTTGCGGGCGACCGGCAGCAGAACATCACTGAGATCGATCGCCGCGGCAGCTCGTGCCCGACGCTGTTTGTCTGGAATGGCGAGCGCTACGAACTTGTCGGCGACATGCTGGGTGCCGGCGTGGTCGGACACTGGATCGGGCCGGGGCAGCGCGACATTCCGCGGCCGGTCGAGTACGTCAAGATCGATCGCAACGCGATTCGCGAAAAAGACGGCAAGCTCAGCTTCCGCTTCATGGAGCCGCTGGAGGAGGCTGTCTATCTCGATCAGGTGCGCGTGCTGGCGGTCGATCATCCCGCCGATCTTGATGTGTATCCCAACGAATATTTCGCGTCGAACCCGCCGTATCCGGAGTTCAAGGTGGTGGTGAGCAAAAGAGAAGATGCGCGTTCGCCGGCTGGGGCGTGGGATGAGCACGGCCACAATGCGTTGCCCGATCTGCTGGCGCATCGCTACGTCGGAGATTTTGCGCTGACGCAATTCCAGGGCTTTGCCAAGCCGCACAGCCTCACGCTCGATCTGGGCGAGCCTTACCGCGGCGGTCCACTGTGGCTGCTGCTGCATGGCGAAGTCGAATATTTTTCGGCGAACAGCATGTATGCCGCTTCGCAAGCCGGGGTGCAGGCGATCTCGCCGTATGTGGAAGCGCTGGTTGGGAATGCGAAAGGCGCGGACGGCAAGTGGGTGCGCGTGGTCGACGATATGGGTTTCCCGGCCGGCGGCCCGCGGACTATGACTGCTGATCTAACCGGAAAGCTGCCGCCTGGCACACAGAAGATTCGCATCACGACCAATCTGCAGATTTACTGGGATAGCATTCTGGTGAGCCGAACGGAGCAAGTAGCGCCGCCGTCCGGGCGGCTTTCCGGCGCCGAGGGCGGGACGCCCCCGGGACAGCCGGCAGAGCCTGCCCTGAGCCTGTCGAAGGGATGCCGGCGCTACAACGTATGCCTCACGGACGTTCCTCTTGTCCGCGCTGATCTTGGCTTTCACGGATTTCCGCTGAAGATCGAAGGCACGCCTCCGGGAAATGTGCAATACATTTACGAAAAGACTAGCGCGACCGGGCCGTATACGCGTCCCATGGGAACCTACACTCGATACGGTGATGTGTTGCCGCTGCTGACTGCGCTGGACGATGAACAGGTCGTATTCGGTTCAGGCGACGAAGTACGCCTCGACTTCGATCCGTCGCAATTGCCCGCGCTGCCCCAAGGCTGGGTGCGCGATTATTTCTTCGCGGCCTTCGGTTATGAAAAAGATATGGACTTCTACGCCGCCGAAGGAAACTTCGTGGCGCCGCTGCCGTTTCTCAAGATGGGCGATTATCCTTATGCGCCGGGCAAGTCGTTTCCGCTCGACGACGCGCATGTGAACTATCTTCTCGAATACAACACGCGGCACATGTCGGGGAACGAGCAGCGAGGATATTGGTTCGACTACGGGAAGTGAAGCGACTACGCCAAGTACGGAATCGTTTTAACATTGACATTCTCACCCTCCTCATAATCCAATAGGCGGACCCATGGAATCTGCTATCTCTGTTGCCCCGTCCGCTCCGCGTCTACGCCGCACGCTCACGCTTTGGGATCTGATCCTTTATGGCGTGATCGTGATTCAACCAGTCGCGCCCATGTCAGTGTTCGGTGTGCTCAGTAATCGAGGGCATGGACATGTTGTGACCACGATTCTGATCGCCATGGTCGCGATGCTGTTTACGGCGATCAGTTATGGGCGGATGGCGCGGGCTTATCCCAGCGCGGGTTCGGCGTTTACTTATGTGGGGCAGGAGATTAACCCCGCGCTCGGCTATGTTACCGGTTGGAGCATGGTCATGGATTACCTGCTTAATCCCATGATCTGCATTATCTGGATCAGCCAGCAGGCACACGTGTTCGCACCTGGTGTGTCGTATGCCGTTTGGGCGATTATCTTCGCGCTGATGTTTACTGCGCTGAATGTACAAGGGGTAAAAACTTCGGCTCGAGTGAATACCGCGCTGGCTGCGGGAATGGGAGTAGTGATTGCAATTTTCTTTGTGGCCGCGGCACGTTATATTTTTGGCCATCCTCATGATGGAGCGGCGTTCTTCACGCGGCCTTTTTACGATCCCGCGAGCTGGAATACGAAGGCGGTGCTGGGCGGCACTTCGGTTGCGGTGCTCACCTACATCGGTTTTGATGGCATCTCGACGCTCTCGGAAGAGTCCGAGAATCCGCGGCGAAACATCCTGCTGGCGACGGTGCTGGTTTGTGTGGTGATCGGAATTCTCTCGGCCTTTCAGGTGTATGCGGCTCAGCTGATCTGGCCGGCCTCGGAACCGTATCCGAACATGGACACGGCTTTTACTTTCGTCGCGGGACGCGCCTGGGCGCCGCTATTCGCCATTGTCGGATTCACCCTGGTGGTGGCGAACTTTGGCTCGGGCATGGGAGCGCAATTGGGTGCGGCGCGTCTGCTCTATGGCATGGGACGCAGTAACGCTTTGCCGAAGTCGTTCTTTGGCGCGGTTGATCCCAAACGGCACGTGCCACGCAACAACGTTTTGTTTGTAGGCGCGCTGGCGTTGGCTGGTGCCTTTCTGCTTCCCGCGCTAGCCGGGGCAACCACCGGCTACGATCTTGGCGCAAACCTGCTTAATTTCGGGGCGCTGATCGCCTTCATGGGCGTTAACGCTGCGGCATTCGTCCGCTATTACTTGCATGAACCCGAAAAGAAATTGGGCAATCTGCTCCCGCCGGTTCTGGGTTTTGTGATTTGTTTTTTTCTGTGGATTAGTTTGAGTTCTAAAGCTCTGGTTTTTGGGGCGATCTGGATGGCAGTGGGTATTGCCATAGGCGCGTGGAAGACCAAGGGTTTCCGAGGCAATCTGGTCGACTTCGAATTGCCGGCGGATGAATGAGACGCATCGAAGTGCGAAAATGCTGGGTTCGATCGACATTGTGGCGTTTGTTCCGACCAAGGACACGGAAAAGGCACGAGCTTTTTACGAAGGCGTGCTGGGACTGCGCTTTGTGAAGGATGATGGATTCGCGCTGGTGATGGATGCGAATGGAATCATGGTGCGGGTGGCGAAGGCGCAGTTCACGCCGGCTCCGTTCACGATTCTGGGATGGCAGGTTGCTGAGATTGAGAGGATGGTCGAGGAACTGCAGGCGAAGGGTGTGCAGTTTGAGAGGTTTGGTTTCTTCGAACAGGACAAACTTGGGATCTGGACCGCGCCGACGGGGGACAAAGTGGCGTGGTTCAAGGATTCTGACGGAAATATTTTGTCGGTCTCACAGCATATTTGAGGAGGCTGGGCACTGGGTATGAGATAGGGCCGCCTCGCTTTGCTCGGTGGGACAGCCGAGGCAGCTGTCCCAACATGACATTCTTTCGCTGCCCGCGTTTCGCGGGCGAGGGTGCCCGCGCCACACTTTACTCTACGTTCCAGCCGGTCACTTTTACTGTTGCTTTTTCTGTGCCCAACGCACTGGTGCGGTAGGTGGCGGTTAGCTCGCGCTTTTCGCCGGGTAATAGTGAGATGTAGTTGTCTTCCCAGACTACTGGCAGGATCTCTTCACCCCTCGCTCCTTTATCTACTTTGAGACGGACGAAAAAGGCGAGGCTCTTGCTGGGATTTTCTAGCGTCACGCGGGTGATGGAGTCTTCGCCTTTGCGCGCTGTGCTGCTGATAACTTTCAGCTTTACCTTAGGGAGTTGCGCGAGGGCCGTGTAATCGGCGAAGGAATCGGTGGGAGTCATCCACCAGTTGGACTTGGCCCAGTCGAGGGTTTCGGGTTTAGTAGAGAGCCAGTAAAAGTTGGAACCGACCAGTTTGCCGGCGGAGTCAGTCAGGCGCAAGGCCACGAAGTACGTCGGGCTCAGGCCGTCGACTTCGGGGAGCGCGAATATTTTGGCGGTGCTGTCGGCGGGGGCGTCGAGCGAATCCTCGTGAGAGAACTTCTCGGTCATGTCGAGGTTGTAAATTTTCGTGGTTAGCTTCAGGCCTTTGACATCCTCATACTGGCTGCTGACGACCCAAATGGAATGATCGTCGTAGCCATAGATCGGATGAAGAGCTTCCAGGGCGCGCTTGGCGCCGAAGTAGCCGCCGGCGGGGCGCAGGTAATAGTCGTAGAGGTGCCAGATCATGGAAGGCCAGGCGTTGTTAAGCATCCATTGAATCACGCCGGTGGATTCGTATTTGTTGCGGCTGTAGGCTTCGTACATGGCGCGCACGCCTTCGTAAGTCTGCATTTGCGACTTGGCGGCGAAGTCTTCCACATTGTCTGACTTACCGTAGCGATTGGCGAGCGCGGTGCTGAATACCTGGATAGTTTTGAATTCTCCGCCGCCGGCGTGGTAGTTCCAGACGTCATCGATGGGCCAGAGGTGATCTTTTCCGACCATGGCGCGAATGCTTTCGACAGGCGGGACGGCCGGGCCCATGCTGGTTTCGGTGTTGAAACCGTAGGCACCACCGCAGCCGCCAGGATTGCAGAGTTTGCGGTTGGGTTGGCCGGCGGGAGTGTCCTGCTCCCAATAGCTCGGAGCTATGTACTCATAGGGTCCGGACATTTTGACGCCGCTGCTTCCGGTGACCGTGGTGGGTTTGCCGGTGGCGGAGGAAACTACGGGATTCGGCCACAGGAGCTGTTTTTCAATGTCGAGATACATCTGCTCGACATCGGGCGGGGGCGGGTTGTCGCTGCCATTCAGCCACATGACCATGCTGGGGTGGCTGCGCAGGCGGTAGATCTGATCGCGAAGAGACTGCTGTGCGATTTCAAAATCCTGCGGCTTCCAGCGCGGCCAGCGCTCCCAGAAATCGCAGCAGCACCAGCCGGCCATGACGAGAATTCCTTCGTGGTCGGCGAGGTCGAAGAATTCCTGGGTTTCGAGTTTGCCTTCGAGGCGGACGGTGTTCAATCCCATATCGCGGACGTAGCGGAATTCGTCGTGCAGGCGCTGCGAGTTTTCGCGGAGCATCATGTCCGGAGTCCAGCCGCCGCCACGGATGAGGATGTTCTTGCCGTTGATGTGGAAGGCGCGGCCGCCGGTGGCGTTTACTTCGGAAGTAACTTCGCGAATGCCGAACTCCGTTGTTGAATGGTCGCTGACAGCGCTGCCGACTTCGAATTCCATTTTCAGCGAGTAGAGAGCCGGCTTGCCCATCTGCGCAGGCCACCAGAGGCGCGGATTGGAGAAGACGAGTTGCGGGAAGTTGTCCGGCGTGAAGGTCACGTCTTTGCTTTCGTTGGCGGCGAGTTCGACATCCTGCTCGAAGGTTACATTTTCGATTTGGCCTTTCAGTTTGCCTTTCACCGATTCGCTGGTGCCGTTCTTGAGTTGGGCCGTCACGGTGAGTTGCGCGGAATCGTTGGCGGGCAGGTTCAGTTTCGAAACGACCGCGGGATAGCGCAGCGCGACCGGGCCGCTGGCGGTGAGGTAGACTTCGCGCCAGGGGCCCATGTTCTTGTCGGGAGGCGCGGGATTCCAGTCGACGAAGGTGATGGCCAGGTCGCTCTCGGTGGGAGCGAAGACCTGCACGGCGAGAACGTTTTCGCGGCCGGGCCTCACTGCATCGGTTACGTTGAGTTCGTAAGTGCGCCAGGCTCCCGCGATGCTATCGGAGTTGGCGATCTGCTTTCCGTTGAGCCAGACGTTGGCGCGGTAGTTGATCCCCTTGAAATTCAGCCAGACGGTTTTTCCGGCGTAAGTTGCGGGAGCAGCGAACTGCTTGCGATACCACCAGGAGACGGCGTAGGGACTATCCGTCTGCATGGGGATGTTGGAAAAATTTCCACCGATGGGATAGGTGACACCGGCGAACTGGCGGAGGTTCATGGCGAAGAACGGGTCAGGGAGGCTTTTGTCTTTCACCAAGGCCGCGACGACCGTAGTGGGTACGGTGGCATCGTGCCATCCCTTGGGAACGAAAGCGGCGGTGGAAATGATCTCGCCTTTAGCTTCGACTTTGGCGGAGGATTGCAGGGTCCAATGTTCGCGAAGTGCGACTTTGTCGGCGTGTGCTGGAGCGGCGGGTTTGGATGCCGGGATGTCCGCCGCGAGGAGAAAATGAGCGCTTAGGAATGACAGCATTAAAAACCGTGCTACGAAACGAGTGGGGAAGGCGAGGCATCCTGTGTTTGCTCTTGCTTTTTCGGAGTTCATATTGCTCCCTTGCGTGCCGTCGCGGGCACGGGCGTGCTCGATCGTTTCCGTGGACCTTGGTCGGGGAACAATGGTCCGGGAACTAAGAGGGATAACACGTCTATTGATACGTTTCAATAGGTGATTTGTTCGGGCCACCGGGAGAGGATTCGCCAGGCGAGGAGCTAAGAACGCGCGAGTGGCGGAAACGCCTTGCTGGGCTTGGGGTCATGGACATGGTAAGGGATCCTTCGACTGCGGCTGTGCTGCGCGTTCGCGCCGCACAACCTTCGCTCAGGATGACAGAGGCTTGAGAGATAATTGATTAGTTTATAATTGTTGATTCCACGCACCATTCTGGAGTGATAAGAAGATGATTCGATTTCTGCAGACTGAAGGACCGGTGAAGAAAGTTGTGCTGAGCGGGCTGCTTTTGCTGATCTGCGGGGCCATGGTGATTGCGTTCGTTCCTGGCATCGGCAGCGACGCCACCGGTGCGCCAGGCAAGGGCGTAATTGCTAAGGTCAATGGCGAGGCAATTACTCCCGAGGAGGTGCGGCAAACGGCGCGCGAGATGGCGCAACAGCAGGCGCAGCAGTATGGCGCGCAGGCTTCGATGATCATGTCTTTTCTGATCGCGCAAGACACGCCGCGAGCCGCCGACCAGTTGATCGACAAGCAGGCGTTGCTGGCGGAAGCAGAGAAAATGGGATTAAAGGCTACGCCCCAGGAAGTTAAGGATGAACTGCAGCACGGCCGATATGCCGGAATTTTCTTTCCCGGGGGGAACTTTATCGGCCAGGCGGAGTACGAGGGAATGCTGCAGCAACACAACCTGACACCCGCGATGTTTGAAGACAGTGTGGGCAAGGATATTGTGATCACCAAGCTGCAGACGCTGATCACAAGCGGCGCCGCGATTAGCGATGCGGCCATACGCCAGGAGTTTGTCAAGCAGAATACAAAGGTGAAGTTCGATTATGCCGTGTTGAAGGAGGATGACATCAAGAAAGGCCTTCACCCGACTGTCGCGGAACTCAAGGCTTTTTATAACACCCATCTGAAGACCTACACGAACTCGATTCCCGAGAAGCGCAAGATTAAATATGTGATGCTCGACACGGCGAAGGTGCAGGCTGAAGTCCGGGTGACGAACGATGAGTTGCAGGCTTATTACAATCAGCATCGCGATCAGTACCGCGTAGCCGAGCAGGCGAAGGTCAGCCACATTCTGATCAAGACGCCGCTTCCCGGGCCCGACGGCAAAGTGGATGAGAAAGGTGTGGCCGACGCGCAGAAGCGCGCGGAAGATTTGCTGAAGCAGCTCAAGGCTGGGGCAAAATTCGAAGACCTGGCGAAGCAATATTCCGAAGATCCGGGAAGCGCGAAGGAAGGCGGATCTTTGGGTTGGATCGGGAGGGGCCGGACGGTTCCGGAGTTTGAGAAAGTTGCGTTTTCGCTGCCGAAGGGGCAAATCAGCGGCCTGGTGAAGAGCAGCTACGGCTTCCACATTATTCGGGTGGATGACCGGCAGGACGCGCACATGAAGACGTTCGATGAGGTCAAAGCGGAGATTGAGCCTATCGTAAAGCAGCAGAAGACACAGGAGATGGCTCAGAAGCAGGCGGAAGATCTTTTGCAGCAGGCCAAGACGCAGGGTTTGGATGCGGCGGCGGCGGCGAAGGGCGTGCCGGTCACGACCTCGGATTTTTTCAGCCACAGCGATGTGGTGCCGGGCTTGGGTCCGGCGCCGCAGCTCATGGATGCAGTGTTCGGCGCGGCGGAAAAGGCGCCGCCGGAGATGGCTACGACGTCGCAGGGCTTCGCGGTGTTCCAGTTGCTGGCCGTGAAACCGCCGGCTACGCCGACGTTTGAGGATATCCAGGCTCGGGTGGAAGAGCAATTCAAGAGCGAGCGCGCGGGAGTCTTGCTGGCGCAGAAGACGCAGGAACTTTCCGACCGCGCGAAGACAGAACATGATCTGAAGAAGGCAGCGAAGGAGTTGGGCGCCACGGTGAAGACGAGCGACTTCGTGTTGCCCGACGGGCAGGTTCCCGATATCGGATCGATGACGGGGCAAGCCTCGGTGGCATTCAGCATGAAGCCGGGAGAAATCAGCGGGCCGATCCAGAGCGGGGCGAATGGAGTGGTGCTTTCGGTGGACGAAGTGCAGACTCCGCCGGAAACGGACTTTGCGGCCAAGCGTGACCAGATTCGGGAGACGCTGGTGCAGGGCAAGCAGCAGGAAATCTTCGCGCTGTACGTCACCAACCTGCGCAATCAGATGGAGAAAGCGGGCAAGATCAAGATCAATCAGGACGAGATGAAGGCGCTGACCCGCGGGGCGAGTGAACAGGGGGAGTAGGCGGCGTCGCTGGTGACGCGGCAAGAACCAGGATTCCTCGCGTCGCTCGGGATGACAAGTAAACTTTGCGCGAATCACGAATTCATAATTAATCCCAGGTAGTGACCGAGTTGCATGCCGTTTCCACGCGCTGCAGGCATTTTGTTGCATCCCACGTCGTTGCCTTCGCGCGGCGGCATTGGTGATTTGGGGCCGGCAGCTTACTCATTCGTCGATTCTCTCGCCTCCGCCCGCCAGGGACTGTGGCAGGTTCTGCCGCTTGGTCCGCTAGGCTACGGCAATTCGCCTTATTCTTCCATCTCGGCGTTTGCCGGGAACCCGCTGCTGATCAGCCTGGAGCGTCTGGCTGACCATGGCTGGATCGATCAATCGAAGATGTCGTCTTCTCTTGCGCCCGGCTCCGACTCCGGCGTGGTCGAGTACGATCACGTGTTTGCGGTGAAGATGCCGCTGCTGTTTGAAGCCGGCCGTAATTTTGTGGCTACGGCTTCAGTGGCCGCGCGCCAGCGCTTTGAACGCTTCTGTTCGGAGAACTCCTGGTGGCTCGACGATTTCGTTTTGTTCGACGCGCTGCGTGCTCAGCAAAAATTGGCGAGCTGGAATGAATGGCCGGCGGGGTTGGCGCAGCGCGAAACGGGCGCGCTGGAGCAGGCGCGGGAAAAGTTAGCGGACGACCTGAAGATCCGTTGCGCATTGCAGTTTGCTTTTTATGAGCAGTGGCAAGCGCTGCGGAGGTATTGCTCGCAGCGCTCGATTCGCATTGTGGGCGATGTTGCCATCTTCGTGAATTATGACAGCGCCGACGTTTGGATGCATCGCGAACTTTTCCGATTGAAGGAGAATCTGGAGCCGGAGGTTGTTTCTGGCGTGCCTCCTGATTTCTTCAGCAAGACCGGGCAGCGGTGGGGGAACCCGCTGTACCGCTGGGATGTGATGAAGGCGCGGGGGTATCAATGGTGGATTCAGCGGCTGCGCTGGACGACGCGGAATTGCGACTACGTCAGGCTCGATCACTTTCGCGGGTTTGATCAATTCTGGGAGATTCCGGCGGACGAGCCGACGGCGATTAACGGGCGCTGGGTGGATGGTCCGCGAGACGATCTGTTTGACAAACTACGCGAGGCGCTTGGTGGTTTGCCATTCTTCGCGGAAGACTTGGGTTACATCACACCGTCAGTGAACGCGCTGCGCGAGAGACTGCAGATTCCAGGGATTGCGGTGCTGCAGTTTGGGTTCGGCGACGAGGGTGCGCACATGTACTTGCCGCATCGTGCCGCGGGCAAAGTGATCTACACCGGGACGCACGACAACGACACGACCGAGGGCTGGTTCCGGGCGGGCGCCGCGGATCATGAACGGCGCAATGCAGAAGCTTACCTTGGCCGTTGCGACGATGGGATTCATTGGGCGTTCATCCGCGCGGCGCAGACCTCGCCGGCCGAGTTTGCGCTGATCCCGCTGCAGGATGTGCTGGGCCTGGGCAGCGAAGCTCGCATGAATACGCCGAGCCTGCACGGTGGAAACTGGAAGTGGCGCTTTGCTCCCGGACAGTTCACGCCTGAGTTGACTGCTAAGCTTTCCCACCTCGCCGAGGTGACAGACCGGCTGTCTCAGGCAGTTCCTGTTCTGGCGGATGAGGATTTCGCGGCCTGAAACTAAGAACCGGCGCGGTGCCGGTGCTAAATAAACCTGCCGATTGTGAACCCAATGTTAAAGCGCAACAGGTGCTTTGCGCGTTGCGGCAGATCGTGTATAGAGGTTAGGGAGAATTTTGTTGGCAACGGAACCCATTATCGAAGCGCGCGCGATCGAGAAGTCTTATCCCCAGCCGGACGGAACGCGCATTCAGGTGGTGGGGCTTACGGATTTTTCCATCGAGCCGGGGAAAATCATTGCGCTGCTGGGGGCCTCCGGCTGCGGCAAATCTACTTTGCTACGCATTCTGAGCGGGTTGGCGCAACCTTCGTCAGGAGCGCTGTTCTGGCATGGCAAACCGCTGGGTGGCGAATCGCCGAATGTGGCGATCGTCTTCCAGAGTTTCGCGCTATTTCCCTGGCTTACTGTTTTGGAGAACGTGGAGGCTCCCTTGGAAGCGCGCGGCGTGGCTGCTGTGGAGCGCCGCAAACGCGCGCTGCGCATGCTGGATACGGTGGGCCTGGACGGTTTTGAGACGGCCTATCCCAAGGAGCTTTCCGGCGGGATGAAGCAACGCGTAGGTTTCGCGCGGGCGTTGGTGGTGGAACCGGAAGTGCTGTTCATGGATGAGCCATTTTCTGCGCTCGATGTGCTCACGGCAGAAAATCTCCGCGGCGAACTGCTGGAGCTGTGGCTGAACAAGAAGATGCCGACGAGCGCAATTTTCATTGTGACGCACAACATTGAGGAGGCGGTGATGCTGGCGGACCGCATCGTGGTGCTGGGGAGAAACCCGGCGCGCATCCGCGCCGATTTCAATGTGCGTCTTTCGCATCCGCGGGACCGCAAGTCTGGCCGGTTTGTGGAACTGGTGGATTTCATTTACAAAATTATGACCGAGCCGGATGTCGAACACGCGTTGCCCGACCCCGAGAGTACGGGGGAAATTGTTGTGCCGCCGGGAGGCTTGAAAAGAGGGCAAGCGCCGGTGAAGACGAGCAAGTATCAGATTTTGCCGCATGCCCGCGTGGGGGGAATCGCCGGCCTGCTTGAACTGTTGCACGATCGCGGGGGACGCGAAGATCTTTTTCGCCTGAGCGAAGAACTGGTGATGGATGTGGAGGATTTGCTGCCCATCCTCGAAGCCTGCCAGTTGCTGGGTTTCGCTTGGTTGAAGGAGGGCGATGTGCAACTCTCGCGGCAGGGAGTGAGGTTCGCCGACGCCGATATCCAGGCGCGCAAAGTGTTGTTTCGTGAGGCGGCCCTGGAGCACGTCACCATCCTGAAGCAGATTGACAGCATTCTGAAGCGGAAGTCGGATCACTCGATCAACGATGAATTCTTTCACGACATTCTCGATGAGCACTTTTCCGCGGAAGAAGTGCAGCGCCAGTTCGATACTGCAACGAACTGGGGGCGCTACGCGGAGATTTTTGATTACGACCGTGAGAGTGGGCGGCTGGTGCTGACGGAAGCGCCGCAGAGCGAGGCAGTAGCAATGGAAGCACCTCAAATCGAACCAACTGCGAATGCTCGCGCCGGTGAAAATCACGATTCCACTCCCGCACCGAAAGCCTGATCGATTGCTCCTCAGAGGAAAAGCCAGGGCATGAAGAAGAGTATTACGCTGCGGGGATTCTCGGCATACCGGCTGTGGACACAACTGCCCCGGATCGAAGTGTCGCGCCTGCCCGATGTCATCATGTTCGGCGCGGGGATTGCGCTGTTCTATGCCGTGGTGACGGTCGGTCACTCGTGGTTCGGACCATTTACTCCGACCGTGCAAATTTCCCGCAGCCTGAGGGCGCTGCCGGCCTATGCAGGGTATTCACTGTTGCGCATCACCATCGCTTATGTGCTGAGCTTGGGATTCGCTCTGGTGTACGGCTACATCGCGGCCTATAACCCACGTGCCGAACGCTTCATGCTTCCACTGCTGGACGTGTTGCAGTCGATCCCTGTGTTGAGTTTTCTTCCGGGCGTGATGCTGGCCATGGTCGCGCTGTTTCCCGGCCGGCAGCTCGGGGTGGAACTGGGCGCGATCCTTCTGATTTTTACCGGGCAGGTCTGGAACATGGCATTCAGCTTTTATGCGTCGCTGAAAAGCATTCCGAAGGACATGCGGGAGGCCGCGGAGATCTATCGCTTCAGCTGGTGGCAACGCTTCACGCAAATGGAGCTGCCTTTTTCGGCGATCGGGCTGGTGTGGAACTCGATGATGTCAGTGGCCGGGGGATGGTTCGCGCTGATGGTGTGCGAAATGTTCGTGCTGGGCTCGAGAGATTTTCGTTTGCCCGGCCTGGGTTCATATCTGCAAACCGCAGCCAGCGCCGGCGACACGAGCTCGATTTGTTGGGGCATTGCCACCATGGTGCTTGTGATTGTGTTGCTGGACCAGTTTGTGTGGCGGCCGGTGATCGCGTGGGCGGAGAAGTTTAAGGTTGAACAGGTGGAAAGCACCGACGCTCCTCGATCATGGGTGCTGAATCTGGTGGAGCACTCGAGCGGGCTCGCGAAGATTCGAGAAAAAACTTTGCGTCCGATGGGAGAACGTCTGCTTTTGTATTTTGCGCAGAAGCACAGGGAGGAACGTCCTGCGGAGAACCTGTCTGCGTGGCGGGATTGGCTGCTGCGCGGACTGGCCGTACTGACGCTTGGTGGCATCGGTTACGGCGTGGTTCGGGTCGCGATTATTCTCAGCGGCGTGGGGAAAGTGGAATTGCATGCGACCGCTCTCGGGTTGGGAGCAACTTTTCTGCGCGTGAATCTGGCGTTGCTGATCGGGGCGTTGTGGACAATTCCGGCAGGAGTGGCGATTGGCTTCAACCCCCGGCTGGCGCGCATTGCGCAACCGCTGGCACAGATTGCGGCTTCGGTGCCGGCCACGGCGTTGCTGCCGGTGATTCTGCTGCTGCTGATCCGGCTGGGCGGCGGACTGGGGCTGGCGTCGATCGTTGTGCTGCTGCTGGGCACGCAGTGGTACGTGCTGTTCAACGTAATCGCCGGTGCGATGGCGATTCCGACCGACCTGAAAGAATGCTGCTCGGTGTTCCGGGTGCGTGGGATCGCGCGCTGGAAGAAACTGATTCTTCCGGGAATTTTTCCTTATCTTGTAACCGGCATGGTGACGGCTTCTGGTGGAGCGTGGAATGCCAGCATCGTCGCCGAATATTTTCATTTCAAAGGGCAGATTTACACCACGACAGGACTGGGAGCGACTATCCAGCAGGCTACCGACAGCGGCGATTTTCATCTGCTGCTGCTCGCGACCATGATGATGGCGGCGACCGTGGTGACCATCAACCGGTTAGTGTGGCGCAGGCTCTATGGGCTGGCGGAGACGCGCTTCCGGCTGGAGGCGTAGAAAGCAGCGTTCAGTGGCCAGTGATGAGTGACCAGCAAGAGCTGTCTATGATCTTTGCCTTAGCCTGGTTGCCTCGTTTGGCAGAATGCAGGATTGCGTGGCGCCGTTGAGAGCGGCTTCCAGCCGCGTGCCGAGCGCTGACATTTCCTCGGGACTCGTCAACTGCTGCAGGCGCTCGAAAAGCTGACGTTCTTCTTTGCGGATGTGATGGGAGAGGCATTGCGCAAAGGCGGGCAAGGTTTCCGTGGACATGGTGTACGCCTTGGCTTGCGCAAAAGACTCGCGCAGCGCGGCGTGATCGCCGATCAAGTCTTCCACGACGGGGATTAGCTCAGGGAATTTGCACGCTACCGGGAACAGCACTTGTTCTTCAGCTGAGAAGTGGCACTTGATTTCCTGTTCGAAATGCTGTTCGATTTCCGACTGCCAAATCTTCAGGTCTGCAGCGGGGATGGGCCGAGCACGATCGATGCGCACACATAGAGCCAGTGCTCGCTGGTGCTGGTGCGACAGCGGGATCAAGTTTTTATCGCGCAGCATGGAATCCGCTAGAGGGCCCCTCAGGGGCTAAAGCCTTTGCCCCGAGTTGAACGTTAACGGCACGGCTGAGCCCTTCCCGAACCAGCTCTTCCCGAGCCTGACGGGCCGTTTCAAGAATCGATGCGTCACGCCACACTCAATGGTTCCGGTGGCTCGGTGACGGCCGGACGCACCGTCAGCCAGTCGGTGCGAACTCGCTCCCACTCTTGGATCAGCATGCCGTTGGCTTCGAAGAAGCTGCGGATGCGGGCGCGTTCCCATCCCGCAACCTCTTCGAGAATCGGCGCCAGGACCGCGAGGGCGCTGGTGCTGAGCACGGTGCGCTTGGCGATCTGTGAAATGTGCGGCGACTCTGAGACTGCGATGGTGAGGCCGTCGCGCGCGTTGACGTGCAGCATCACGTTGATGTCGGAGCTGCCATCGCCGGTATAGATGACGTGATCGGGGCCCATCACGTGCTCGGTCAATAACTGGTCGAGTACCGCGACCTTGCCGTAGCCGGCGGTGGCGCGAATGATGGTGTCGATCTCGCCGGAAGGCTTGTAACGGAACTCGGTGCCGAAGATGTGATCCTGCGGAACGATGCCCTCCAGCGCAGAATGGATTACCTCGACGGGAGCGGCCGATAGAATGTAGAAGTCGAAGAAGTGTCCATCGACGCCGGTTTCGAGGATCTGGTAAAGCAGTTTGATGTCGCCTTTGAGGCGAATTCGTTTGCCGACCTCGTGAAGATGTTCCTTGCGAACTTTCGCTTTGAATTCGGGATCGTGAAGCAGGAGGTAGGCCAGTTCCGCTCCCTGCTGCACCAGGTTGATCTTGGCCATACCTTTGGCTTTGCGTTCGAACTCCGCAGTGGGAATGCCGACTAACTCGGCAAGCACGTAGCCGGAATCGTTAAAGGTGAGCGTCTGATCGAAATCGCTCGCGAAAATATAATGTTTTAAGGGCTTGTCTGCCATGAGCTATTAGATTCCAGGTGTGCGCGGACGGCCCATTAAAAGAATCAATCGGGATTATAGGCGGTTCCCGCTGAATCATTGTTAACAAATGTGTGCGTAAATCCTAGGCGAGAGATTCGGCAGCGGCGATGCCTGGTGCCTGCCTTTACTAAATTCGCCGACACGTCCAGAATAAAGAATCCCGCTCGTGATGCTGTGCTTGACAGTGGAACGGGCGGGGAGCAGTCAGAGCCGGTCGACAAGCTGACGAAATATACAGGAGCCCTCATGCCAGTAACTGGTGAACTGATCCGTGCCATGAATTATGTGGAAGACATCACGGCGACGCTGCGCCGTATCTCGATTTACATTCCTGCCATGAATACCGAGGAGCGCAAGCGCCTGGCGGAGAGTCTGCGCGCCACCAGCGGAGCCATCAATACCGCGATTGCAGATCTAGAAAAGGTGGGCCCGTAGTGGCGCAGGTTAGAACCGTCGCGGTGATCGGCGCCGGTATTATGGGCCGCGGCATTGCGCACGCCACTGCGATTGGCGGTTATCGCACCATTCTCGAAGACCTGTTGCCGGCGGCGCTGCGCCGGGCGGAGAGCGAAATCCGGGCGAATCTCGACCAGGCAGTGGAGTTGGGGAAAGTGCCGGCGCCGGACGCCGATGCGGCCTTCCGTCGAGTGGAATATGCCGGTTCGGTGGAAGAAGCGGCCCGCGAAGCGGATTTGGTGATTGAAGCGGTTCCGGAGGAGATGGAATCAAAGATTGAGATTTTTACTTTGCTCGACAAGATCTGCCGTCCCGCGACGATTCTGGCGTCGAATACTTCTTGTCTCAGTGTTACGGAAATTGCCAGCGTTACTTATCGCGCGAACAAGTGCGTGGGCATGCGCTTCTTCAATCCGGTGTACAAGATGAAACTGCTGGAAGTAGTGCGGGCTTTGGAGACGGACGAGGGCACACTTGCTACTGCGGTTGAAGTGGGCACACGGATGGGCAAGGAAGTCGTGGTGATTAGCGAATCGCTTGCTAATGTTGCACAGTAGCGGCGGTTCCGAGCCTGTACTCCCCGCCGCCGGGCTTCGCCCAGTCGGGACGGCCGAGGCGGCCGTCTCCACAGGAATCGCGCTAGCGGCCGAAGTTCAGGCCTGATAATGATTCGACTCTTTCCTGCTCGACTCCCTTACTCGCTATCAATACCTGAAAACTCTCGCCCATGCCTGCGGGCGTGACTAGATGCTTTAGCTGCAGCGCCACTTTCGCACGCTCCTGCGGCAGGCGGGATTCTTCGAAAGCGTCGGCGAATTGATTGGCTTCGCCGATGCCCATCAGGAATTGGGATTGGGTCATCAGCTTCTGCGTCTGCATGCCGTGTTTGCTTGCTGCGGCAGCGAGCGCGGTGAAGTTTACGTCGGCGGTAATGTCTTGTTCGCCGGGGGCTTCGTAGGGGTCGGCGCTGATTGAATGATGTCGTAGGGCCTTCAACGTCCCTCGAAGGCGTCCGGCCAACTGCTCTTCGCGGGTATAGCCGTAGTCGATGGCCAGGACGAATCCGCGGTGGATCCCGGCGACCATCTGCTCCATGAAACGTTGTGCGGCCAGCGGCGTCTCGATACGCTCGTCTGGTTCAGGATGGACTGAGTAGCGGTCGAGGAATTCCAGTTCCTCGGGGGCCGGTTGCGACCAAGTCTCGGTGAGTCGGCCTTCGCAGGTGTCAATGCGCAGAGATCCTCTCGTGCTTAGAATCTCGACTGGGAGGGCGTCGAAGAATTCGTTGGCGAAGACGATGGTCGGGATGTTGCGGCTCGGCGCTTCGCCGAGGGCATCGAGCGCGCTGAGTTCCGCCTTTCCTGAGTCGAGGTGACGGCTCAAGGTCTCCTTAATTCGCTCGCGCAAGGCGGGCGACCTTTCGACGAGGATGTAGCGCAGGGCGCGAAAGAAATCCGGAAACTTCTTTTCCGACCAATCTAGAACATCTTGTGCAAACAAGCCGCGGCCAGGGCCAAGTTCGATCAGGTCGATTTGTTTCGGAGAACCCAGGGCTCGCCACATTTCGTCGAACTGCCGGGCCAGCAGGCGGCCGAAAACGGCGTGAACGTCGCTTGACGTATAGAAATCCCCGGCCTTGCCGAACTGCTGTGCGTTTCGTGAGTAATAGCCCAGATCGCGATCGTAAAGACAGAGTTCCATGTAGCGCGAAAACGGGATGGGACCGCGCTGATGGATTTCCTGCTCGATCTTTTGGCGAAGCTGATTCACAGTTCCTTCCGGCGGCGTTCGGCGCGGTCCTGCGGGGTGCGGATGAACATTTCGACGAAGTAATCGTGCAACGCGTCGAAGAGTTGGCGCTGGAAGCTCCACTCGAACTGCGGGTGGTCGAGGTCGCGGGGATGGAGATCGAAATAATACGTGTGTACCGGGACGGATGCGTCTTTGAACTGGATGATGACCTCGACGCCTTCGCCTTTGGAGCAGGCGGAGAAATTCAGCAAGGGATGCTCGTAGAGGCGGAGTTGAGCAAGCACGCGATCGAGGGGGGTGGCGGTGGTTTCGGGCATGTGGAGGATTGTAAAGCAGATGTGCTGGACGCACGGTTGAGCTGCTAGGGATCCTTCGACTTTGTGACTGCTTCGCTTCGCGAGGCAGTCACTACGCTCAGGATGACAGTGCTGATAAAGATCTTCTACTCGTAGCGCAGCGCTTCGATGGGATTCAGACCGGCGGCTTTGATTGCCGGGAGCATGCCGCTGACGATTCCCACGAAGCTTAGAATGACGGTCGACCAGATCAGCGTAGCGGAATCGATGTAGAGGTGGATATCGCCCTCGCTGGCGTCTTCGATGAATGCGCTCCACAGCGTGAGCGAACCCACGCTCCAGGAAACCAGATACGCCAGAATCACGCCCAGCAGGCCGCCAATGGCGGTGATCACCAGAGCTTCAGCGAGGAACTGGAAAAGAATGTGCCAGCGACGCGCTCCCAGGGCCTTCTCGACGCCGATTTCGCGGGTGCGCTGAGTCACGGAGACGAGCATGATGTTCATCAGGCCGACGCCGCCGATTCCGAGTGTCAGCAAACCGATGAAGCCGAGCAGTATCTTGATGCCGACTGTGATTATGGTGAGGTCAGCAAGATCTTTCACCGCGTCGAAAACGAAGATGGCGCGGTCATCCTTGGGATTAAAGTTGTGATGGAAGGCCATGGAATTCCGGATGGCCTCGACCGCCTTGCTGTGGTCGCCTTCGTAATCCATCATGATGCCGTCGAGATAGAAACTATTCTTCAGGTCGCTCATGGCGCTGTATGGAACAAAAACCAGGGAGTTCATGTCTTCGTCGCCGTTCGAGATGGTATGCCTGAGGATGGCGACCACCTTGTAGGAGATGCCGTCGATGCGAATACTTTCGCCGAGAGCGTTCTGGCCGGAGAAAAGCTTCTTCTTCACGGTGGAGCCGATAACAGCCACGCGAGAGTGGGTGAAGTCGTCGCGCTCGCCGAAGAATGAGCCTTCGCCCACGTCGAGAGCGCGAATTTTCTCGTAGGTCGAGTAAATTCCGTGAACACCGTAGCTGGCGCTACGCGTGCCGAAAGACACCTGGCTTTGCTTATCCACCTCGGGGGAAATGCGGGTGAGCATGGGGACCTCGGCGCGCAGATAGTCGAGATCGTCGCGGGTCAGGCGGACCTGCGCGCCTGCCTTGGTGCCTCCCGCCTGCTGGGAGGTGCGCCCCGGAAAGATGGCGACCAGGTTGCCCCCAAAAGTGCGGAAGGCAATCATCAAGGCATTTTGAAAGCCGGTACCGTAAGCCAGCAACAAAACCACCGTGGCAATGCCCCAGGCCATGCCCAGCATGGTGAGCAGAGAGCGGCGGCGGTTGTGTTTCAGCGCGTTGAAAGCTTGTGTGCCCAGATCGCCCAGCATAGTTAGTCCGAACTTATTTCATCGAAATCGTCTTACTCCTGCCGCAGCGCTTCCACCGGAGGAAGCAGCGCGGCCTTGCGTGCGGGATAAAGACCGGCGACGATGCCGGCTACAGACAGAGACAGAATGGCAATCGCAGCGGAAGCGGGCACGATGCGCGGCGTGTCGAATCCCTCCGGTGAAGGCAATTGCGCCAGCAGAGCCACGAAGGCGGTGGTGATTGCCAGGCCGATGCCGCCGCTGAATGCGGTAAGAAATGCTCCTTCAACAAAGAACTGAGTCAAGATGTTGCGGTGCGTGGCGCCCAGGGCTTTGCGCAGGCCGATTTCGCGAGTGCGTTCGGTGACCGACACCAGCATGATGTTGATGATGCCGATGGCGCCCAGGCCGAGAGTTACGATTCCCACGACACCCAGGAAATAATCCATTGCATCGAAAATTTTTGCCACGCGGATGGCGCCATCGATGGTGTCCCAGTCATTGAAGGCATCGTCGAGACTGGGATCGAAACCGTGATGCCGGGCGATGATGGCGTGAACCTCATGCATGGCTTCAAGATGCAGTTCTTTCTTTATGGGCCGGTAGTTGATGAAGGAGATGGCATTCTCCGCGTTCTGCGCCTTGAGCGGGAAAAGCATGCGCATGGTTTCGAAGGGGACGAAGATGCGGTTGTTGGTACCGTTGTTGCCCTCTTTCCCGATCTTCGGGACGACTCCGATCACTTTGAAGTCCATGTCATTGAGCAGGATCGTGCTGCCCACGGCAGGCTGCCCGGGGAACATGTTCTTGAGCAGTTCCCACCCCACTACGGCCACCCGGCGATGCTGGGAGTTGTCCTCATCATTGAACCAGCGTCCTGGGTCAGTGGGCAGAGTGCGAATCTGGTTGTAAGCCGGAACTACGCCGAAAACCTGGCCATTCGTGGAACCGTAATCGCTCACGGCACGAATATCGTCGCGCTCCAGCACTGGAGAAATCGAACGCAGAAATCGGGACTGGTCGCGGATAGCGAAATAATCGGCGTAGGTAAAGTAGTAGGGCTGCCCCGACTGATAACTGCCGACTACGGCGGGGATACGGCCGGGAAAGATGAACATAATATCCTCACCAAGTTCGGCCATGTTCTTCTCCTGGCCGCTGCGGAAGCCTTCTCCCAAGCCGACGAGCAGCAGCAGAGAGCCCACGCCCCAGGCGATTCCGAACATGGTAAGGAAGGAGCGCAGCTTGTGCGCCCAGAGCGTGGCAAGCGATTGCCGCACGATATCAAGAAGTATTCGCATGTGATACACCCCCACGCCTCCGGGGAGGTGCGTGGGGGTCCCGGGTACGATCGGGCGAGGGGTCTCAATCCCGCCCTACCGTTTCACGTTCTAGTTCTGATCAGAGATACGCAGCCGGGTCATGCGAAGTTCCCTGCTGTCGTTGATTCTTTAGACCGCGGGAAGGGGAAAAGGGTTAGCTGGGGATGAGAATTTTGGGGACGGGCGGCGCTGTTCGGAGAAAGACCGCAGGAACTGTGTGTTGAGGGGCTAGAACTCGAAGTACCCGCCGGCTGGTGCGGAGCGAGGCGCGCCGTCGGTGCCGGTTGCCGGAAGCAGGCCCAGGATTCCGCTCAGGTTCTCCCATGCCGCCTGGTTCAGCGCGGGGTCTGAGCCCACCAGGTCGCGAATCATATCCCACGCGGCCAGATTGAGGGCGCCTTCGGGTGGCGGACCCATCGCCAGAGAGACAGAACACTGGGGGCAGAACGAGATGCGATGAGCCGTCGATTTCTGGCGCGGCTTAATGCCCACGGTCTGGGCGAACATATACAAGGCCACAGATTTCTGTCCGGCCTCGAGCTCGCGGTTACAGCGAAGGCAATGCATGCTCTCCAAAGTCTCTCCCGGGGTGGATTGCTGCTCTCGAATATGAATACTGGCTTCGCGGAGTCACGAGGCGCAAGTATGTAGAAGGATTCCGGTGAGTTCTCAGGCTCGAGCCGTCCCCCCGGTTTTTCGACCCTCCCCGAACCAAGCTGTGCTCTAGGCAGAGGTCACAGCATCGTGCACTCTGTTGCGATGGGTGCTGGCGCGAGAAATGGTCGAGATTCGGATTTTACAGTTGCGTCACAGGCTTGGACACATCAGCCGTCGGCTCGATTGGTTCGACTATCGCAACTTCGCAAATTGTGCGAGTGCGAACAGGTTGCTGCAGTTTGCTACCGCTGGTGCGGCGACAGTCTAGAGTTCCTGCTGGTCCGGACGCGCGGCGGAGAGCGCTGGACGTTTCCCAAGGGTAGCGCGGAACCGGGGCTGACCCACGCCCAGGCGGCGGCGCTGGAAGCGTTCGAAGAGGCCGGAGTGCACGGGCGGATCGAGGAAGCTTCGTTCGCCACATATGTTCGCCGGGAGCGGGGCAGCGGCGGCAAATCCGGCGCAATATCTGGCGGGAGGGTATCCGCGCATCTCTGCGCGGTGTCACGGCTCAGCGCTCCAAAGGAGTCCCGGCGGAATCGAACCTGGTTTTCGGCTTCGGAAGCGCGCCAGCGTTTGCGTGAGGGGCGCCGGAGCAAAGATGCGGCAGAATTCACCCGCGTGATCGATAAGGCCGTAGCGCGTATCCACCGACTGCACTCCGGTGCTGGCATCGTTGACGAGCTACCACAGAATCGAGCGCAACAAAAGGAGCTGCATCTGGACATGCTGCAAAAAGACGGGTTGAAGAAAGTGCGCTTCGAGGCTCTCGTGGAAACGCGCGATAGAGAAGCTTCGTCGATGCAGCACATTCGTCGCCAACTCAAGGGGATGCGGCAATTCGCTGTGCCTGTTATCGACGATCATTCTCGTGAGATCATGCCCCGTGAGATCATGCGAGGGGACGTCCTGCAATTTGAGCCTCCACGAGAGAAGAAGGCCAAGGCCTTGGGATCTGGCGGGAAAGGCGACTAATCCGGCTCTCTCAGCTTTCAGTTCTCACTGGCTGTTTTTGGGCCGCTCGTAGGCTTTCGCCAGGTACTTTCTCGCTTCTTCGAGAGCGGCGAAAGTGTCGTCATTCGTCTGGATGGCTTGGCGGTATTCGTTGATGGCGCGCTCGCGCTGGCCGGTAATGTCGAAGATCTTTCCCAGTTGGATGTGGCTCCAGACTTCAGTCCAGCGCGGCTCGCCGTCGCCGTTGATGGAAGCGCGGTAGGAGTTCGCCGACGACTGGTAGTTTCTCTGCAGGAAGAAGACCTCAGCAATGCGGTAGTGGGCAAAAGAGCTGTTCTTGTTGAGGTCGAGGGCTTTGTTGAACTCGGCAAGCGCACCCGCCAGATCACCCTGCTGCTGCATAGCCATGCCGCGAAGAATCGAAGCACGGAGCCTCACATCCGAAGAATTGGTGAGCACGTGGTGGTCGGGATCGATGCTGATGTGCCGCGGGCGTCCAAAAGTTTCCACGGTGAAGGCTGAGTTCGTGCCCACCACTTCGAGCTTCTTGTCTTCAGTTTTGCCGTCGGTGTCAATGCGCAGGTCGACGGGCATGCGGAACAGGTCGAGATCCTGGGAAACTTCTCCGGTGACCCGGAACCCTTTGTTATTGCCCAGGCGGTAGGTGGTGTATTTCAGTTTGAATTCAGGAGCGCCGGTGGAATCCAGCCACTGGGAGAAGAACCAGGTGAGCTGATCGCCGTAGTACTTTTCGGCGATGGTACGAAAATCGTCGATGGTCGCCGATTTGCTGGCGTAGGTTTCGGCAAACTCGCGCATGGTTTTGTTGTATTTGTCTTCGCCGAGCACCCAGCGCAGCATGTGCAGGATCATCGCGCCCTTGTCGGTGACCAGCGACTGAAACTCGGTGGAGAAAGGATCGAGCTTGCTGGCGCTGGAGAGTGGAACCGTGTCGTAAGCCAGCGCGCCAACCGACATGTCTTTGACGACTTCCTCAAGACCGGCCGAGCCGGCCGCGCTCTCCACATACATTGCTTCGGAATAACGGGAGAAGCCGTCGGTTAGCCACCAATCATCTTTGGTTGCGGGGCTCACCGAAACTCCCCACCATTGATGGGCGATGGCGTTCGCGAGCAGACGGTAGTTGGTCTTCTCCGTGATCGATGGACCGGCAAGGCCGGCAATTTCAGGCGCCCAGGCGTAAGGGACCGTGTCGTTGGGCAGCTCCACTACATTAAGCCTCTGCGATAGAGGCGTGCCGTAAAGAGTGATGAAGTAGGTGAACTCCTCGACTGCAGTCGTGGTGTATTCCGGGGCGAGCTTCTGGTGAGTGGGTTTGAAGAAGACGTGCAAGTCCATTCCCGCTTCATCGCTTTTATATTCCTCAAAAATTCCGGCGATGATGGTGCCGGGGAAGCTGGGCTTGGTATACACGAATGTAAATGTCTTGGTTGGAAGGCCGTTGCTATTGGGCTTCGTCGACGGCGGATTCTCGATCATCGAGGACTTCCCGCTCCCGATCACCAGCATGTGCGCGGGCACCGTGATGCTGATGGTTGAGGTGAAACGGTTGAGACCGTAGCCGCTTACGGGGAACCAGCGCCCGGAATAGAGCAGGTAGCTGGTGTCGTCGCCGACATAAGCGAGTTTAAGGCCGGGAACCGGACTGTCGTCTGCGGTTTCGAGCTGGCCTTCGTACTCAAACGTCAGCGTCATCGAGGCGTCTTTCGCCAGACCATTTGGCAGCGGCACGCGAATTGTCGAATCCTGTGTGACGCGCTCGGCCGAAAGCGGCTGGTTGTTGTCATCGAGGACCCGGGTGACGCGCAGATCATTGTGCAATTCGAAAACGGCGACCGTGAGATCCTGAAGGGCAGTGAATTTAACCTTCGCCCGCGCTGAAATCTGATGGAGATGAGGAGTGAGTTCGGCCTCGATCTGGTAGTCGTCGACGCGCAGGTGGACCTTCTCCGCAGCCCGCGAGGGGATCGCGACAAACGCCAATACCAGCAGGGCAAGGGAACTCGACAGGACGCTCTGGGCGCGCCGAAGGCGAATCTGCATTAAGGAGAGTCTCCCGGAAATGGGCCTACCACTTCCCTATGATGAAGATTCTCCTCTAAAAGATGCTGGGAGCACAAGGTTTACCCCACTTTGTGATCGTCTACCCAACCCTTTGTCATTTCGAGCGAAGCGAGAAATCTGCTGCCTGCCGGCGCAGGCAAACACCGGGTACCTCGTAGCGTTCGCTCCTCGGAATAACAATCGCGGCGGGGGTTCATTTACAGGGCAAGAGCTTGAGGATGATCTCGGCGGCGCGGTTTGCAGGGTGCTGGGTTGCGCCTTCCACGATACTTTGTGGTGGGCGCAGGCAAGCTTTCACCTCGGTCAGGCCTTCCAGCATGCGGTCGCGCACTGGGCCATCGGGGAGGATTTCCCGCAATCGATCAACAACATTTAGTGCTGTGAAGTCGTGTTGAACCAACTCCGGGACGATTTGCTCGCCTGCAATCAGGTTGACCATGGCGAAGCGCGGAACTTTGACTCGCGGCTTGCCCAGTAGGTAAGTGAGCGGCGAAACCCGGTAGACCATCACGAATGGCGTGCGCATCATTGCAGCCTCGACCGTTGCTGTGCCGCTGGCGATGATCCCGACGCGGGAGTGAAACAGTGCGGACAGGGATTCGGGGACGAATGTAACGCGCTGTTTGCTGATCAGGTTTTGCAGAAAGGCTCGGTCGAGCGTGGGTGCTACCGGGAGCAAAAACTCGTAGTCGGGGCCGAGCTGGGCGGCCGCTTCGAGGATGGTCGGCAGGTTCATCCGCACTTCTTTGACACGGCTGCCGGGCATCAGGGTGATCCAATGCTTTGCGGGGTCGAGATGAAATTGTGCAGCGTAGTCGTTGCGCGTGATCACTGGTTGCGCCAGGTCGGCGAGCGGATGGCCGACAAAGGTCGCATCCACTCCACCTTCACGATAAAACTTTTCTTCGAAGGGAAAGATCACCAGCGCTTTGTCGACGTAGTTGCGGATGAGGCGCACGCGTCCCTGGCGCCACGCCCAGAACTGCGGCGCGACATAGTAAACCACGGGAATGCCGCGCTTCTTCATCTGCCGGGCTACGCGCCAGTTGAAGGCGGGTGAGTCGATCACGATGGCAAGATCGGGCTTGCGGTGGTGGGCTTCTTTGATAAGATGCTGGAACAGGCCGTAAATTTTTGGCAGATGGCCGAGGATTTCGGTGATGCCGACGACGGAAAGGTCTTTCGCGTCGACCACGGTGTCACAGCCGGCGGCGCGCATGCGGCCTCCGCCGATGCCGAAGAATTCGAGCTGTGGATTGCAACGGCGCATGGCTAAGATAAGCTGCGCGCCGTACATTTCTCCGGAAGCTTCGCCAGCTGAGATCAGGATTCGCAAGAGAGCATTGTAAGGCCGCAGCCCCTAGTCGTCTGCGCTGGCGGTGACTTCTGGCTCCCTGAAGCCGTCCGCGTTCGCGGGCGAGAGCTTGCCTTGAGCTTGTCGAAGGGGTGCCAGCTCCACACCTATCTCCTGATCCTTGTACTGCAGCTGATACAGCTTGAAGTAAATCCCGCGCTGGGCGAGGAGTTGCTGATGCGTTCCCATTTCTCGGACCTGGCCTTTATGCATGACAATGATTTTGTCGGCGCGCTGCACGGTCGAGAGCCGGTGGGCGATGATGAGCGAGGTGCGGCCCTCGACCATGCGGTTGAGCGCGTCGCGCACGCGGAATTCAGTTTCGGTATCGACGCTCGAAGTAGCTTCGTCGAGAATCAGGATTTTCGGTTCGTGAGCCAGCGCGCGGGCGAATGAGATGAGCTGCTTTTGCCCGGTCGAAAGAGTTGACCCGCGCTCGCGAACTTCTTCATTGAAACCTTTGGGCAGGGCGCGGATGAATTCGGCGAGGTTCACGTCTTCGGCAGCCTGCTCGATGTCGGCGTCCTGAATGCGCTTTGTACCCAGCCGGATATTTCCGCCGATGGTGCCGCTGAACAGGAATGGATCCTGCAGGACCACGCCGAAGCGGCTGCGGAGGTCGGCTAGATCCATGTCTTTCACATCGACGCCGTCGATTCTTACTGCGCCTTTCTGAACGTCGTAGAAACGCAGCAGGAGCGAGATCAGCGTGGTCTTGCCGGCGCCGGTGTGCCCGACGATTGCTACCGTTTCTCCGGGCTCGATGGCGAAGGTTACATCGCGTAGCACCCAGTCTGGCGATTGTTCGCTGTCTTCCATGTCGCGGTAGGCGAACCAGACGTGGTCGAACGCTATGCGGCCCGGGCCCTCGGGGCGCTTCGTGAGCGCGGGCGAGACCACCTCGACGGGTGTATCCAGCAGCTTGAAGATGCGTTCACTCGCAGCCATCGCGGATTGCAGGATGTTGTATTTCTCGCTGAAATCCATGATCGGGCGGAAGAAGCGCAACGCATATTGAATGAAGGCGACCAGCACGCCCAGCTCTGCAACTCCGCGCACCAGGCGGAATGCTACCAGCGTCTTCCAATTGAAACTCACAGCCACGCTGGTTACGGAAATGTTCCGCATCACGCCAGCGCCGCCGAACCAGATGACGCAGGCTATCGCGATCGAAGAGAGAACATCAATGGCCGGGTAGTAAAGCGAGTAGGCGAGGATCGCGTCTTTGTACGCTTCCATGTGGCTGCGATTGATTTCCGAGAAGCGGGCGTAGGCTTTGCGCTCGCGATTGAAGAGCTGCAGCACGACCATGCCGCTGACGTGCTCCTGCAGATAGGAGTTAATGCGGGCGATGGCGACGCGAATGCGCCGGTAGGAATCGCGCACCCGGTCGCGAAAAATCTTGGTGGCGACGACGATAAACGGCAGCACGGCAAAGGTGATCAGAGCCAGCTTCCAGTTCATGCACAGCATCACGCCGAGAATGCCCGCGAGCACGAAGATATCTTCGAAGATGGAGACCACGCCGGAAGTGAACATCTCATTCAAGGCGTCAACATCGGTGGTAACGCGCGTGACCAGGCGGCCGACAGGGTTCCTGTCAAAGAAGGCAACGTGCAGCCTCTGCAGATGGCGGAAGATCTGGCGGCGGAGGTCGAACATCACTTTCTGGCCGGTCCACTGCATGAAGTAGGTTTGCAGGAATTCGAGCAGGAAGCTGAAGACCAGCAGTCCAATATAGATGGAAGCGAGCTGCGCGATGCCGGTGATGGCGTTCTGGCTAAGCCAACTCCAAATGCCCGAAGACGTCGCGGTGGCTGCCTCTCGGGGCGCGAGGTAACGATCAATCGCCACCTTGGTGAGATAGGGGCCGAGCACGTCGGCGAAAGATTTCAGGATGATCGAGACCAGCGCGACCGCCACCTGGCAGCGGTAGGGACGCAGATACTTCAACAGCCGCGCCATCAGGCGGCTGTCGTAGGCTTTACCTAATACTTCTTCTTCCTGGGACATCGGTTTCTTTGCGATCGCGGGTGAACTGGCGCCAGCCGCGCTGTTAACAGGGTAACGCAATATCGATGGCCAAGTCAGGCTCGAGGATGGAAAAGGTTTGTGGCTGAATACTCGGATCGCAGATGGGATAATGGTTGTGCATGCCGCTCGGCATCTACATTTCCGTTCCCTTTTGCCGCACCAAGTGCAGTTACTGCAATTTCGCCTCCGACGTGTTTTCGCGAGCAGTGTTCGAGCGTTATGTCGATCGTGTTTGCGCCGACATTGGAAATGCGCCGCAGGTCGCGGCAGAGGTGGGCGGGCAGATGGAGCGCGCGGTGGATTCCATCTATCTCGGTGGAGGGACGCCGACACTGCTCGAAGCCAAGCAACTGGAGCGGGTCTTCCGCGCGGTGCGCTCTCAGTTCGAGGTGCAGCCTAATGCCGAAGTCACAGTCGAATGCGCTCCAGGGACGCTTAAGCCAGCCGTGGTCGACAGCCTGCTGCGCTGCGGCGTGAACCGAGTGAGCCTGGGAGTGCAATCATTTGTGGATCCGGAGGCTGCGGCGGTGGGTCGGCTGCATACGCGCGCTGCCGTGCTCGAAGAAGTTGCCCGGCTGCGAGCCGCCGGAATTACGAACATCAATATCGACCTGATCGCCGGGTTGCCGCACCAGACCTCCGAGAGTTGGGAATCCTCTTTGGCGGAAACAATCGCCACCGGCGCCGGCCACATGAGTGTCTACATGCTCGAAGTGGACGAGGATTCCCGGCTGGGACGCGAACTTTTGGCCGGTGGGACGCGCTATCACGCGCACTTTGTGCCGGATGAAGAAGCCGTGACGGATTTTTACCTGGAGGCTTGCGAGCGGTTGGCATCGGCGGGGATTGCACAGTATGAAATCTCAAACTTCGCGCGCGAGGGTTTCGAGTCACGCCACAATTTGAAGTATTGGGCGCGGCAGCCTTACTTCGGCTTCGGATTGGACGCGCATTCCATGCTGACTTCAGCCACGCCCGAGATCGAGTCAGTGCGGTTTGCCTCTACTGATTCCCTCGAAAACTACACGGGCGGGTCAATTTTGCAACGCACCTCCATTTCACGCCGTGAAGCAATCGAGGAGTCTTTTTTTCTGGGCCTGCGTTTGACGCAGGGCATTCGACTTCAAGAACTAGCGGCGAAATTTGGCGAGGACGCCGTTCAGAACGCCCGCGCTTCAATTACGGAGCTCGTCAAAGACGGGCTCATGGAGCATCGCGGAGACCGCGTCTGCCTGACCTCCCGCGGACGGTTGCTGTCGAACGAGGTATTCGAGAGATTCGTTCTCGTGGACGAAATAGTTCGCTGATCCTCGCGCTAGCGCGTGAAAAACCACGTGGGCCGAGTGATTCGCAAACCATCCGGTCGGTTGGGCTGAAGGCCTTTAAGCTCACAATCGTCAATGATTTCGCTGGTTTCCGCCTTTTCTCATTGCGCTGCCCGAGGTAACTTTTCCCGCTTCTCCCGCTATGTTCTAATCGAAAAATCTGCAGCCGGTGGGAGGAGTCTTGGATTTTCAACTGAGCGACGAGCAGCAGCAGCTGAAGAAAACCGTCCGCGATTTCGCCGAGCGCGAAATCCTGCCCAACGTGATGAAATGGGACGAGGCTTGCGAATTCCCGCTGGCCACGGTCAAGGAACTCGGCAAGCTCGGATTATTGGGAACAGTTTTCCCCACCGAATACGCCGGCGCTGGCATGGGCTACGTCGAATACGTGATCGCCATCGAAGAGTTGTCGCGGGTGGACGGCTCAGTGGGCATTATTGTCGCGGCGCATACTTCGCTCTGCTCCAATCACATTTTTCTCGCCGGCAGCGAGACGCAGAACAAAAAGTACCTCAGCAAACTGGCTACCGGCGAGTGCATCGGCGCCTGGGGTTTGACCGAGCCGTCCTCTGGCTCTGACGCGGGCAGCGCGCGTATGACCGCGCGCCGCAGAGGGCGTGAATGGGTACTGAACGGAACAAAAACTTTTTGTACAAACGGCCACTACGCCGATGTGATCGTGGTGCTCGCCGTAACCGATCGCACGGCGCATACTCACGGGCTTTCGGCGTTCATCGTGGAAAAAGACACGAAGGGTTTCCGTCCCGGCAAGAAAGAAAACAAGCTCGGGCTGCGGGCCAGCGATACGGCCGAGATGATTTTTGAAGATTGCGTGATCCCGGCCGAGAACCTGCTGGGCAAGGAAGGCGACGGCTTCATCGATGCGATGCGCGTGCTCGATGGCGGCCGCATCTCGATTGCGGCTCTGTCGCTGGGCATGGCGCAGGGTGCCTACGAGGCCGCGCTCAGGTACTCGAAGGAGCGCAGACAATTCGGCAAAGCGATTGGCGAGTTTCAGGCGATCCAGTGGAAGCTGGCGGATATGGCTACCGAAATTGATGCAGCCCGCCTGCTAACCATGCGCGCTGCGTCGATGAAAGACGCCGGCATGAAGACCACGATGGAATCGTCGATGGCAAAACTCTACGCCAGCGAAGTCGCGGTGAGGTGCGCCAATGAAGGCGTGCAGATTCACGGCGGGTATGGATTCATCAAAGATTATCCTGCCGAGAAGTACTACCGCGATGTGAAGCTGTGCACGATCGGCGAAGGCACCAGCGAGATTCAACGGCTGGTGATTGCGCGGCAGTTGCTGAAGGAGTAAAACTCCGCCCCGGATTTCTTCTTCTTCGCTCCCTGCTTTACACTGATCGCTTGAACCAACCCATCCAGACATGGATTGAGCAACTTCGCTCCGGCGACGTGCGCGCTCTGGCTCGCGCCATTTCAATCGTGGAGAATCGCGCCCCAGGATGGTCGGAGCTGCTGAAGGCGCTGTTCCGCCACAGCGGGAAGGCGCGCGTCCTGGGGCTGACAGGGCCGCCGGGAGCGGGGAAGAGCACGCTGGTCGATCAGCTGGCCCGCTTCTATCGTAAACACAATCGTAGCGTGGGCATTATCGCCGTGGACCCGACCAGTCCTTACACCGGCGGCGCAATTCTCGGTGACCGTATCCGCATGCAGGAGCATTTTTCTGATCCCGCCATTTATATTCGCAGCATGGCGACCCGCGGCTCACTCGGCGGCCTGGCGCGCACCACGGCCGATGTGGCCACGGTGCTCGACGCTTCCGGTCGCGACCTCATCATGATTGAAACCGTGGGCGTCGGCCAGGATGAAGTGGACATCGTGCGCCTAGCCGACGTCACGATTTTGATCCTGGTGCCTGGCATGGGCGATGATGTGCAAACGATCAAGGCCGGCATCATGGAGATTGCCGACATCTTCGTCATCAACAAGAGCGACCGCGACGGCGCCGAAAATGTGGAGCGCGAAATCCGCTCCCTCCAATCTCTGGCCATGCGCCACGATGGCTGGACCCCGCCGATCGTCAAGACTGTCGCCAGTCAGGGGGTGGGAATCGAAGAACTGGCGGGCGCGATTGCAGACTATGAGGCTTATCTGAAGAAAGAAAATCTGGTGCTGAACAAGAGCGTCGAGAGCTGGCAGGAGCGGTTGGTCGAGATGTTGCGCGACCTCATGCTCGAAAGAGCCCAGACACAGTTCGGCGATGGAAAACTGGCGCGGCTGGCCGCGGAAGTGGCTGAGCATAAGCGCGACCCATATTCGCTGGTGGAAGAAATCGCGGCCAGCGTCGTGAAACATTGATTGGGTAAATCATTGATTGGTTAAATTGAAGATGGCGCAAATCGATCATCTCGGTATCGCAGTAAAGTCGCTGGCGGCGGCGAAGTCGATCTACGAGAAGCTGGGCCTGAGCGTCTCCCCGGAAGAAACGGTGGAGCACGAGCAGGTGCGGCTGGTAATGGTTCCGGTGGGCGAGAGTCGACTGGAGTTGCTGGAACCGACCTCGGAAGACTCGACGATCGCGAAGTTCATCGCCAAGCGCGGCGAAGGCCTGCACCATGTTTGCCTCCGCGTTCCAGATCTGCCGGCGGCGGTTGCGCGGCTCAAGAAAGACGGGGTGCGCCTGGTCTCGGAGGAAATAAACACCGGCGCCGGCGGGCATAAATATGTGTTCGTGCATCCTTCGAGCGCCAGCGGAGTCTTATTGGAATTGGTCGAAGGTTAGCGACTGGGTCGGGCGCATATTCTCGCGAACATTCACGGATAGGGCAACGGTTTCTCATGCTTCTTCTCGCCATCGATACTTCCGGCAAGCAGGGCAGCATCGCTCTGGCTCGCGCCGGGGAACCAACTGCCGAGGGCGACTTCGAGGTCATCGAGATTGCGCCGTTGGTCGGCGGCACTTTCTCCGCGCAACTCATTCCGCAGATCGCCGAGTTGCTCTCGAGCAACGGCTTCATGAAGACGGCCATCGGAGCATTCGCCGTGGTCTCCGGGCCGGGATCGTTCACCGGTCTGCGCATCGGCCTAGCGGCGGTTAAGGCTCTGGCTGAGGTTTTGAGCAAGCCGATCGCGGCGGTTTCTCTGCTGGAGGTCTGTGTCTTTGCCAGCGATGCTCAAGGCAAGGTCATGGCCGCGCTGGATGCGGGCCGGAGTGAGGTCTACGTGGGAGAGTACGAAATCCCTGCTTCCGCAGGCCAGATTTCACGAGAGAAGACTCCGCGAGAGAGCCTCTTGAGCAGAAATGAATTCCTCGCGCAGGCGACAGGATGGACCGTACTCACTCCCGATTCCGTTCTTGCCGAGGCGGCTGGCGCTGCCGGCCTGAAAGTTTCAGTTCTTGAGCCGATCTCCGCCGCCGACGTTGCCCGGCTGGGCTGGCGCAAGATTCAGTCCGGCCAAACCGTAGGGCCCGAGCAGTTGGAGGCGAACTACATCCGCCGTACCGACGCCGAGATGCTTGAGAAGATCCGATCCTAGCGTGCGCGTTCGACGGGCAAATGCCGCTGATGTTCCTGCCATGATGGATCTCGAGCGCCGCAGCCCGGCAGCCGGCCACTGGTCGCGGAATCAGTATCAGGCGTTGTTTGCCGCTACAGATCGGAAAACAGGTCAGAAAACAGATCAGAAATCTGAGCGCTTCGCTTGGGTCGCCGAAGATGACGAAGCAGCGCAGCCCGAGCGAGTTCCGCCTGCAAGTCAGGGAATCCTTGCATTCCTCATCGCCCACCGAGTCGACGCAGCGTGGGAATTGGAAAACATCGTGGTCGCTGCAACCGCCCGACGTCGGGGCATCGGGCAGCTCTTGCTTGGCGAGTTGATCGAGCAAGTTCGATCCACGCAGGGTAGCGAAATCTCTCTCGAAGTCCGCCAGTCGAATCACGAGGCGCGCTCCTTATATCGCAAGGCGGGATTCGAGGAAGTAGGTTTACGCAGGGGTTACTACTCCAACCCTCCCGAGGACGCAATCCTTTGCCTTCTAAGGTTTTAAAAGCCTTTCTCATAACGAGACTGCACCAGAATTCGGCATTGAACCGATTTTGGTGCTGTGGTAGTTTTAGCCAGTGAATCCCGGTTGGAGGTCTGCTGGATGCTGACTCCGAAAGACACTCTCCTGAGCAGCCATGACGAATTCCGCAAGCTGGCTCAGGAGCACATGCAATATTCCACTCGTCTTGAAAATCTCACCCAGAAACGTTACCTCAGCGAAGATGAAAAGCTGGAAGAAGTTCGTCTCAAGAAGCTGAAGCTGCGGCTCAAGGACCAGATGCAATCGATTGAGCGCCAGTATCGGCAGCAGTTCGGAACTCACGTAGCATAATTTTTTTGGCGGTTCGATGGCGGCCGTCGCCGCTGCAGGAGTTTTCTATCTACCCGCGGGCGCTCATCAGCGCCTTTCTTTATTTGCACTTAGACCCCTCCCGACCGAACTTGAGCCAGCCGTCCTCGCCTCTGCTCTATACTCGCCTCTGCTCTATAATGGAGCACTGCTCCCATGGTTCGTGACGGCTACTTTTACGCGCTGGCTTTGATCGCAGCTGCGGTGCTGGTGGGTTGGTTCACTCAACCTGCCTGGGCCGTGGTGCCGCTGTTGCTGGCCGTGTTCTTCCTCTGGTTCTTTCGCGATCCGGAGCGAATCATCCCGGATGCGGCAGGCGCTGTGGTGTCTCCAGGCGATGGGAAAGTTACAGAAGCTTCCATCGTTACGGTGGGCGGCGAGAAGCAGCTTCGCATCAGCATTTTCCTGAGTGTGTTTGACGTGCATGTGAATCGCTCACCGATCGCGGGAGTAGTCCGCGAGGTTCGCTACCAGCGCGGGAAGTTCCTGAACGCCATGAATCAAGCTTCGGCGGAGCAGAACGAGCAGAATATTGTCCGCGTGGAAGGCGACGGCCAGGTAGTGGTCTTCAAGCAGATCGCCGGATTGCTGGCGCGAAGAATCGTGTTTCATCCGAAGATAGGCGAGCGACTGGAGCGCGGCCAACGCGTGGGGCTGATCAAATTCGGCTCGCGTGTGGACTTGTTGTGCGATGCTACCGCCGCACTGCAGGTAAAAGTCGGCGACCGGGTGCGTGGCGGGGCAAGCGTGCTGGCTCACCTGCAACCCAAGGGCGAACTGGCCGGTGCAGGGAGTTATTCCGCTGCGGAGGGGGCGCGCTGATGGATCTCCCGGTTCCAAGACGCAGGTACGATGAGCGGCCCACCCGCCGCATGCGCAAGGGGATGTATATTCTCCCTTCGCTGTTCACCACGGGGAATATGGCAGCCGGCTTTTACGCCATCCTCGAAGTGGTTCACGCCAGTGCAGCAAATTTCGCGCACCTCGACAACGCCGCCAAAGCAATCGGGTTTGCCGTGTTGTTCGACGGCCTCGATGGACGCGTCGCCCGCATGACCGGCACCACCAGCGACTTTGGCAAAGAGTTCGATTCGCTGGCCGACGTAATCACTTTTGGCGTGGCTCCCGCGATGCTGGCCTGGACCTGGGGATTTCACCTGATGCCGCCGGTCGCGGTCACCGAGTGGGAGTGGAACATCAAGCTCACTCAGTTAGGAGCGATCGCCGCCTTCTTGTTTCTAATGGCCGGAGCCAGCCGCCTGGCGCGCTTCAATATTACGACCAACCCGCAGCCTTCGAATCCGGGACGCCCGGGGAAGAAATATTTTGTCGGCATGCCGATCCCGGCTGGGGCGGGTGTAATTGCAGCAGTGGTTCATTTTCAGGGCGGGACTCCGCTCGATTCCTGGTATAAGGCGATCACCTGGCTTGCGATGGTGGCCGCAGTCGGCTACCTGATGGTGAGCACCTGGCGGTTCTATAGCTTTAAGGATATTGATTTCCGCTCGCGCCATCCCTTCCGTCTGATCATTCTCTTGGGCGCTCTGGTTGCCGGCATCTGGTTCTTCTCCAAGCCGGCGCTGTTCGCGGTTGCGCTGCTCTACACGTTCTCCGGAGTGTTCTGGCGATTGCAGTGGATGTTCCGGCGGCGCAACCCGCCGCCACCGCCCTCTTACACGGAGGCTTCGCAGACTTCATGAGTACGCCGTCCAAAATCGCAGCAACGTCCCCGTCTTCTTTCGCGCGCGGGCAGTTATTCCGCGCAGCCATCGTGGGTGCGGCGACGCTGAAAGGCAAGGAAGTCGCCGAGATGCTCAACGAGCGAAACTTCCCTGCGGTCGATGTGCGCTTGCTCGACGATGATGAGTCGATCGGCCAGCTGGAAGCCACCGGCGACGAAATCAACTTCATCCAGAGCGTCCGCTCCGAGCAGTTTACGCACGTGGACTTTACCTTCTTTGCCGCCGATAAGGAATGTACGCGGCAGAACTGGAAACGCGCCCGCGACGCCGGCAGTGCCATCATCGATCTTTCGGGCGCGCTGGAAGAAGAAGAACCGGGCGTCAACGTCCGCTCTCTCTGGACGGAACGTGAGCGCGGCGAGATGTGGCAGCCTGAGCTGCAGCCGGCTCCATGCGTTGTGGCCCATCCTGCCGCAGTGAGTCTGGCTCTGCTTCTGCTGCGGGCGCGCAAGGCGGGAGCGATCCGCAGCGCGGCGGCGACAGTTTTTCTGCCAGTATCCGAGCAGGGACAGAAAGGCATGGATGAGTTGCACCAGCAGACCGTCAATCTGTTGTCGTTCCAGCCCCTGCCCAAAGATATTTTCGACGTGCAAGTTGCTTTCAACATGGTCGCGCGTTATGGGCAGGCGTCAAAATTGTCGCTGGATTCGGTGGAAGCCCGCGTGCAGCGCGATTACCGCGAGATTGCAGGAGCGGATGCGCCCCAGCCCTCTCTCATGATGTTGCAGCCACCTGTATTTCACGGCCTTACACTCGTGGTTTTCCTGGAGATGGAGCAAGCGGTCGATCAGGTACGATTATCGCAATCACTTGCCGGAGATCACGTGGCTCTGGCGGGCGCGGAAGACGATTCGCAGCCGAGCAACGTGAACACGGCGGGTCAGGCGAACATTCTGGTTTCGCTCAAGAGCGACGCGGCACGGCCGAATGGGATCTGGCTGTGGGCGGCCGCCGACAACCTGCGCATCGCGGCTTTGACCGCGGTGGAGTGTGCTGAAAGCATGATCGCAGCCCGCCCGCTGGGAAAAATCCAATGAAAGTCCGGCGATCTGCCTGGCCGGGCCTGCTCTGCCTGACATGGATCCTGGCGACCACCGGTTGCGGATATCACACGGCCGGCCACGCCGTTCAGCTTCCGGAAGGTGTAAAGACCATCGCTGTTCCAGCTTTCGTAAATGAGACTACGACCTACCGCATCGAACAATTGCTGACAGCGTCCGTAGTGCGCGAATTCGCGATGCGCACGCACTATCACATCCTCAACGACCCCAGTGAAGCCGCCGATGCCACGCTGCGCGGCACTGTGATTTCGGCTTCTTCGTCGCCGCTTACCTATAACTCCGCGACCGGACAAGCTGCCAGCGTCTTGGTGGTGGTGAGTATGAGAGTGTCGCTCACCGACCGCCAGGGCAAGGTCCTCTACCAGAATCCTTCGTATCTGTTTCGCGAGCAGTACGAAGTTTCGCAGGATCTGACGAGTTTTTTCGAAGAAGACTCGCCCGCCTTTCGGCGTCTCTCGCAGGATTTCGCCCGTACCCTGGTCTCTAACATCCTGGAGGGCTTCTAGATGCTAGAGTTTGATGTGGCAGAGTTATTGGTGAGGATTGTTTCGAGCACGGAGAACTTCTAATGCGAGCGTTCGCCCAGGCGGATCGGTTTGTCGGCGAGATCGAATCCCGCAAGCTGCGTCCGGCGTACGTGTTCGTTGGCGATGAAGCTTTCTTCCGCAAACGCTTTCGCGACGCCATTCTCGAACATCTGGTACCTGCGGATCTCCGTGACTTCAGCGTGTTCGAGTTCGATCTCGGGGAAAATGATCTTGCCGAAGTTCTCGACCGCGCCCGCACGCCTTCTTTGATGGCCCCCTTTCAAGTGTTCTTTGTGCGCGGCGTGAAGAGTCTGTTCGGCCGCGGTTCGAATGAAGAAAAACTCGCGGCCATCGAAGAGTATTGCAAGAATCCGAATCCTGATGCGATGTTGGTTTTCGTGGCCGACCACATCAGCATCCCTGCCGACGTCCGTCGCATTGAGATGCAGGACAAAGAGCGTTACCAGCGCATCCGCGAAACCATGGGCCAGTGCTGCGGCATCGTCGAACTGGCGCGTGTGGAGGAAGGCGAAGCAGTGCGCTGGATTTCCGATTACTGCACCAGCCGCACTGTCCCGGTGAAGATCGATCCCGACGGCGCCCGCGAACTCGTCGATGCGCTGGGCGGCGACATGATGATGATCTCGAACGAACTGGAAAAGCTGATGCTCTACGTCGGCGCCCGGAACCGCATCACGCTGGGCGATGTGGAGACTATGGTGCTCGCCGCCAAGCAGCGGTCTTTATATGAATTGACCGACGCCATTTCTTCCAAAGACCGGGTGCGCGCGCTCGAGGTGCTGGATGCGATCCTGTCGTCGGGCGACGGCGAGGAAGCCTCCATCGGACACATTTACATGCTGGCGAAAACCTTTCGCCAGATGCTGGTGATTCTCGAACGCAACGTGCGCGACCAGCGCATGCTCTGGGCCGCGTTGTGGCAGGGCTTCCGCGTGCCTCCGTTTGCCGCCGACGACATCATCAAGCAGGCACGCCGTTACAAGTCGCGGCGCGATCTGACGCGCGCGATTCGTCTCGTGGCAAAGGCCGATCTCGCGCTGCGTTCCAATCCTGTGAGCAAGCGCATGGTCCTCGAACGGCTGGTGATGGATCTCACGACCGAAGCTAAGCTGGAAACGCCGGGATGGATGCAGGAACAGTTGCCGGTCTAGAGGCTGGATATCCAGAAGCAAATTTTTCAGGATCGATCCTGCTAAATTATAGTGGGTTAAGGAGTTACGCGTTCGATGCTGATGCGAGACCCGCTAAAATATTGTATTCAAATGACTTACCCGTAAAAATATTGGTCTAAAGAGTTTAGCTCGGCGAAAAGTGCAATCTTTAGCGGTAAGTCTTTTAGAATCAGCGCGGGTCTGATCCGGTTGCGGCTAAAATATTGAGCCGCAGGAACTTCGGACTGGGACGTCAGGAAATCATCGGACCAAGTCTGTCAGATTTTCAAGGAGCAAAGAACCCTGCAGGCCGGACCCCGGAGAGATAGTTCTTCACAGTTTAGCTTGCGCGATGGTCCGAGAGATGTGACAAGTGAACTTCGAGTGCCTGTGAAAATCTGACGACGGCGCGGTCGAACAGCGTGGTTAAACAATGGTCTGGCAGTGTCTGATCGAAACATGGATTGTGTTTATGGTTTATTGGGCGGTGGGGCGGCGCGGCTGAAGTCGCGCCCTTTCAAAACGAATCGCTCGGCACGAGCGTGATCGAGGCAATCTTGAAATCTATTCCACGACGCACATTTCTGAAGGGCGCACTGAGCGCTTTGGCGGTTGCTCCCTTTGTTCTTCGCAAGAGCTACCGCGTATTCGCGCAATCAACGCAGGAATATCCGGAGCGGGTCGTGCGCCTCATCCGCGAATCGCTTGTGATCGACATGCTGAACCAGTTTCTGTATCGCGCCGATCAGAAGGAACTGAAAGAGAAGTGGCTGACCCAACCCGGCGCCCTCACCGAAGCGGATTTCCGGCGATTTCAGAGCACTGGTGTTTCCGTCATCAACTTCGGGGACGGCGCCGACGACTTCGCCGATGCGCGGCAACTCTTTGCCAAGTGGAACAGTTTCATTGCCGAATATCCTCAGTGGTTGATGCGCATCAATGGCGCTTCTGATTTGGCGAAAGCCAAGGAGCAAGGCAAGCTTGGTATTTTGTTTGGTCTGCAGACCAGTGGTCAGTTCCAAACTGTCGATGACGTGGACCGTTGTTTTGGATATGGGCTGCGAGCCTCTCAGCTCAGCTACAACTTCAGGAGTCTGGTGGCGGATGGCGCCTTTGAGCCCTATGACGCGGGAGTCAGCGAGTACGGCGGAAAAATTATCGACCGGATGAACAGCGTCGGCATGGCGGTCGACCTCGGCCACGCCAGCGACAAGACGAAGCTGGATGCCATCGCGCGATCCAAAACACCCGTGATTCTGTCACACGGCAACTGTCGCGCCCTGAATCCAAATGCGCTTCGCGCCACCACCGACGATGCCATTCGCAAGCTGGCCGGCAAAGGCGGCGTGATGGGAATCACTGATATTGCATTCATGGTAAAAGGGAGCGAACCGGTCACCGTCGAGGATGTGGTCGACCACTACGATCACGTGCGCGATCTCGTGGGCATCGAGCACGTTGGCGTCGGCTCCGATGCCGGGATTGAGAGCAACGACCTGGGTTCTCCATCGGTCCTGAAAGACATGCTCACGAAAGCCGATCCTCGTTATCACGTGCATGGAGATCACGAGGTGGTCGCGGGGCTGGGCGGAACAACGCGGATGTACGAATTGACGGCCGCTCTGATAAGGCGTGGCTACACCGATGAGCAAATACGTCTTGTGATCGGTGGAAACTGGGCGAGAGTCCTGAAGCAGATCTGGGTCTCATAACCTGGCTCTCCCAGGCCCAGACCAGTTGACATTCAACCTACTTCATCGCCGTAACGCGCTTGCCGAGGCGGGACTTGTAGCGTGCGGCGGTATTGCCGTGCAGCGTGCCCTTCTGAATCGCCTTATCGAGCGCGGACACTGTCTCGCGGTAAGTCTTCTCCGCAGCCTGCTTGTCGCCCTTCTCGATAGTCTCGCGCAGAGTGCGCAGCGCGGTGCGCAGGCGGGAAGTGTTGGCGCGGTTGGTGGCCGTGCGCTTCGTGGTCTGACGGGCGCGTTTGAGCGCCGAAAAATGGTTAGCCATAATGCTTCGTTAGCCTTTGTGTGTACAGCGAGATATTCGGGTGAGTGCCGAATACGTTATTCTACGGGACTAAGTCTCGGCTGGTCAAACGATTGGGCTTCTGGGTGATGGGTCAGTTTGACCCATTGCCAGCTTCTGGCGTGCGGCTCACGCGGACGGCAGTGGTGCGATCCACATCGGATTCCTCAGCCCTTCTCGCCGCTTGGCGCGGCTGCGAAGGGGTCGGAATGACAACATTGACTCAACGATCTCTCGTGCCGGGAAGCTTCACTGCGAGCGGCCATTGACTCGCACCCCGGCGCGGGGTAGGCTTTACTTAATGGTAGTGACTTGCCTCCTGGGCATGAGCATTCCGGCTGGTCCCGTCTCGAAGCATAATCCTGTTTTGTCATTTCCTGTCGTCAAAGAGAATGAATGAAGAAAAGCATCGGGATTAGTCCCAACATCGAGACTCTGTTTGGCACGCGCGACGAGAATGTGCGGGTGCTGGAAGATGGCCTGAACGTCACCATTGACCTGCGATCGAATGCGATTGAACTGGAAGGCGCGGCGCGCGATGTGGCTCGCGCCGAGCAGGTGTTTGCCGATTACGAGAGCCTGCAGAAATCCGGCTACAGCTTCAACAATGGCGACCTGAACAGCATGCTGCGCGTGCTGACGGCGGATTCGACCGCAACCCTGCGCGGACTAGCCGATGCCGGCCGCCAGCGCTCGCTCGGTCGGCGCATGGTGCAACCGAAGAGCGTGAACCAGCGCCGATACGTGGAAGCGATCGAGACGCACGACATGGTTTTCGGTGTCGGTCCGGCGGGTACGGGCAAGACTTATCTAGCTGTGGCTATGGCTATTTCAGCGCTGCTTGCGAAGCGGGTGAACCGCATCATTCTCGCGCGCCCGGCGGTGGAAGCTGGCGAGCGACTCGGCTTTTTGCCGGGCACGCTGCAGGACAAGATCGATCCTTACCTGCGTCCGCTGTACGACGCGCTCTATGACATGCTCGATCCGGAAAAGGTGGACCGCTATCTGGAGAAGAATGTCATCGAGATTGCTCCTATCGCATTCATGCGCGGACGCACGCTAAACGATTCCTTCGTGATTCTCGACGAAGCGCAGAACACGACTTCGGAGCAGATGAAGATGTTTGTCACCCGCCTTGGATTCAACTCCAAGGCTGTGATTACGGGCGACATCACGCAGATCGATTTGCCCAACGCGCGTCGCAGCGGGTTGCTTGAAGCCATCGACATTTTGAAACGCGTCGAGGGTTTGACGTTTGTTCACTTCGATGAATCCGATGTCGTGCGGCATCATCTGGTGCAACGTATCATCCGGGCCTATGACGAGCACAAAATGCGCATTGCCGAACAGCAGATGCTGCTGCCGGCGGTCGGAAAGAACGGCGAGGCGAAGAGCGTTGACTTGAAGGGCGTTGACGGGGACAGCCGGGAATCGAACGCGAACGACAGATCCAGAGAAGCCTCGGCAGAATAAATCGTAAACTGCAAGGAGGGCTGAAACCGGGCCCTCCTGTTTATTTTGCAGGCGCGATTAGCAAGCGCTCTGGGAGCGAGTTGGTTATCCTCTTGGTTATCCTCCGAAAAAGAATTGCGGGGTTGAGTTCATCCACGCTGGAGCGGTTTGTGCTGCGGGCGAGGCGCGCGGTCCGTTTGCACGACACGGTGAATGTATTGGTGACCGGCAGTTCCGAGTTAAAGTCGCTCAACAGGCGATTCCGCGGAGCAGACAAGGCGACCGACGTACTTTCGTTTCCAGCGGAGCCTGTGACGCGCTGGCGAGCTAAACATGTTGCCGGGGACGTGGCGATTTCCGCCGACATCGCTCGCGAGAATGCCAGGCGGCTAGGCCATTCTGCGGCAGAGGAAGTGAAGATTCTGGTGCTGCACGGCATCCTGCATCTGGCGGGCTTCGATCATGAGCGCGATAATGGCGAGATGGCTGGCAAAGAGAGCCGGTTGCGGCGGCAATTGAAGTTGGAAGGTGGTCTGATCGAACGTGCGCAGCCACAGCATCGGACGTCTGCTGGAAGGCGGAGCCGCACATGAACTGGGCTGTCGCACTCGCGCTGATTCCCTTGCTCGGTCTGTTGGCCTTGGCTTCTTACGTCGACCGCGTTTACCAGGAAATCGGCAAATTTCTCTCGCGCGAATTTCAGGACAACATCGATGTGTTCGAGCAGAGGGTTGAGCCCAACCTGCACGTGAGCCGCGCCCGGGCATCGCTCTCCATGGCGGTGCTCAAGCAGATCACCACGGCGACGATTGCTTTGCTTGTCGGCTTCGCAGTCTTCGGCGATCAGCGCTGGAGCATCTATGAGATCCTGCAGGCTGCCATCAGCCTGATTCTGATCATCATTGTATTCAACCAATTTCTGCCGTTTGTATTCTTCTCGCGCACGAACGGCGCATGGCTTATCCGCTGGACTTGGCTTCTTACCGCGCTGATTTACCTGGTGCTGCCCGTGACGATTGTTCTCGGTTTCCTGCAATCGGTCGCATCGCTCACTCGCCAAAACACAGGTGAGCAGCCGGAGAGCGCGTCCGAGGCTGTGGATGCGCTGATCGAAGCGGGCCAGGAAGAAGGGATCATCCAGGAGGGTGACCGCGATCTGATTCAGTCCGTGGTGGAATTCAGCGGCAAGACGGTGCGCGAGGCCATGAAGCCGCGTCCCGAGATGTTTGCCGTTCCGGTCGACACCACAGTCGAGCGCTTCATCGAAATGCTGCGAACCAAGCACTACTCGCGGGTTCCGGTGTACGCGGAAAGTATTCATAACATCCGGGGCATCGTCTACGCCCAGGATGTTTTGCAGGTGCCGGACACCGAGGCTTCCAAACGTACTCTCGAAACGCTGATGCGGCGCGACGTATATTTTGTACCCGAAAGCAAACTTGGCAGCGACCTTTTGCGGGAGATGCAGAAGAACAACATACGCATGGCGATCGTAGTTGATGAATACGGCGGCGTAGCGGGCCTGGTGACGATCGAAGATCTGGTCGAGGAAATCGTGGGAGAGATTCGCGACGAGCACGAGAAGCCCGAAATCGTCAGAGAGAACGATCAGTCGTTCATCGTTTCCGGAGGAATGGATGTGGACCGCCTTGCCGAGCTATTTGGATCGAAGCCGGAAGGCAAGGAATCGGCCACCGTGGCGGGCCTGGTCAGCGAATTGGCGGGACACATCCCGCAGCGTGGCGAAACTGTGGATGACGACGGTCTGCGCTTCGAAGTTCTGGAGTCGACCGACCGCAAGGTGGAGCGCGTTAGAATTACCGCGATGCAGCCGCGGCAGTTGAAGCTGATATAAGTCGGGTTTCGGACTTCGGCTTTCGGGCTTCAGCAAAATCCTTCCGCTCCAGCCTTCTGTAATCTCATAGGCCTGATATAGTCGGAATGTGGGCCTCGGGCTTCGGCTCTCGAATTTTGGGTCTCAGATTTTGCCGAAGCCCGATAGCCGAAGCCCGCTCTTATGCCTTTCCGTTCCGGTTTTGTCTGCATCCTCGGTCGCCCTAACGCCGGCAAGTCCACTTTGCTGAATGCTCTTGTGGGCGAAAAGCTTGCCATCATCTCGCCTAAACCGCAAACCACGCGCAACCGGATTCAGGGCATCGTTAACCTTCCCAAAGCTAAGGGCAGGGATGCGGCGCAGATCGTCCTGATCGATACTCCAGGCGTGCACAAGCCGGATAGTTCCCTCGGTCGCAAGATGATGGTTGAGGTGCGGGAGGCGTTGGAAGGCTGCGATCTTGTTCTCCTGCTCATGGACGCCACGCGCAAGCTGGATCGGCGCGATGAGTTCGCCATACAAATGCTCAAGCACTCCTCGACCAAGGTTTACCTCATCCTCAATAAAGTCGATCTGCTGCGAGGTGGCAAAGGCCAGCTGCTGCCGTTGATCGAGGAGTACAAGAAACTGCATTCGTTCCAGGAGATCATTCCAATCTCGGCGCTGAAACGCGATGGACTCGAAATACTCTTGAAGGAAGTAACGGCCGCGCTGCCGGCTGGCCCGCCTTATTTTCCGCCGGACCAGGTCACCGACCAGCCGGCGCGCTTCATGGGTGCGGAAATCATTCGCGAGCGCGTGCTGGTGGAGGCCGAGGAAGAACTGCCGTACGCAACCACGGTGATCGTCGATTCCTTTGAGGAGGGCGCCAAGCTCACGTGCATTGCCGCCACCATCTACTGCGAACGCGAAGGCCAGAAGGGCATCCTGATCGGCAAAAAGGGACAGATGCTCAAACGCATCGGTACTTCGGCGCGCCTGCAACTCGAGCGCATGCTTGGAACGAAAGTCTTTCTCGAGCTCTACGTAAAAGTGCAACCCAATTGGCGCGAATCGCGCGGTTTTGTGGAAGAACTCGACTGGAGAAGGCAGCTGGAACATCTGACCGACGGTCGGGTTGAGCCGTCGAAAGCCCCACCCAAACGAGACAACCGACCCCGGAAACGAGGAACGACAATCGCGACAGCATAGAGGACGAGCGCTATCTGTGCGCGTTTCGCAACCTAACTGAGGTCCTTACCAACGCCCCGGAGTTTGTCGGATTGAGGTTTCACAGCTAGAATAAGCTGTCCTCTGCATTAAATAGCAGAACGAGCCAAAACATGCCCCAGGCGGATTCCACCGCGGAACCACTTCCCGAGAAGGATTTTGATCCAGACCAACTGCACTTGCTTTTGCGGGTGACGCTTTCCGCCGACCGCCGGGCGGTGGATCCCGTGGTGCAGGAAGTGATGGGCGTAGTCCGCCAGATGAAGGGCGTGGATGGCAAGGAAGACGCCATCGAGCTATCGGTGCAAGAGGCATTGGCCAACGCCGTGATTCACGGCGCCAAGGAAGATCCCACCAAGACGGTCGAATGCTTGGTAAGCAGCGACGATGAGCGCGGCGTGCTGATCGTGGTCCGGGACCCAGGTCCTGGTTTTCGTCCGGACGCCATCCCCACGTGCACGGTCGGAGAAAACGTCTATTCCAATCACGGACGCGGAATTTTTCTGATCAACCAGCTCATGGACAAAGTGGAATTCAGAAAGAACGGCACGGAAATTCGCATGGTGAAGCGGTAGCGCGGAGCGGCTGTATCCCACCTAAACCAGTCTCCCCACCTTAGCTAGTCATCCCCTGAACCGGCCGTCCCCTGAACTTGTCATCCCGAGCGAAGCGAGGGATCCTGGTTCTTGCCTGCATGATGCATGTCTCCGCCGCAGGCAAACACCAGGATCCCTCGCTCCGCTCGGGATGACATATGCGTTTATGTTGTGCACCCTTATTCCTTCACTGTGATTCCCAGGGTTTTCATCTTGCGATACAGATGGCTGCGCTCGAGGCCCAGCACTTCCGCGGCGCGCGTTACGTTGCCGTGGTTCTCGTCGAGCTTCTTCAGAATGAAATCCCGTTCATAGGCGTCGCGCGCCTGGTGCAGCGTGGAGAACTCGCTGCGTGCTGCGCGCCGGTGGCCATCGCGGTAGACCAGCGTCGGCAGATGCTTCAAGTCGAATTTCGTAATCATGGGGTTCATGATCACGATGCGCTCAATCACATTCCGTAGTTCGCGCACGTTGCCCGGCCACGAATAGCGCATCAGAGCTTCGACGGCGTCATCGGTAATTTCCCGCGGCCGTCTCCCATAGGTTGCGGCCAGGTCCTTTAGAAAGTGCCGGGCAAACAGCGGAATATCTTCCTTGCGGTCGCGCAGCGGCGGCACAAAGAACGGGATCACGTTCAGCCGGTAAAAAAGGTCTTCGCGAAAATTGCCCCGCGAAATTTCCTCTTCCAGATCTTTGTTGGTGGAGGCGATGATGCGCGCATCCACGACAATCGTCTTTTCGCTGCCCAGAGGAGCGACGCGCTGCTCATCCAGCGTGCGCAGCACCTTCGACTGCGTCTTCAGGCTCATGTCGCCCACTTCGTCGAGAAACAGCGTCCCTCCGTTGGCCTTTTGAAACTTCCCGTCCTTGTCGACGGCTCCGGGGAACGATCCTTTGTACTGGCCGAACAGTTCGCTCTCGATCAGGTCCTCGGGAATGGCCGCGCAATTCACCTCGACGAAAGTTTCATCCTTCCGCAGACTCTGTGCGTGAATCGCGTGGGCCACGAGTTCCTTGCCTGTACCGGACTCGCCGTAAATCAGAACTCGGCCGTTAGTTGGCGCCATCAGGCCTATCTGCTGGCGCAGCGCCTTCATGGGAATGCTGTCGCCAACGATCATGCTCTTGCCGTGGAGCTGTTTCTTCAGATCGACGTTCTCGTGCCGCAGTTTCTTGGATTCAATCGCGTTCTTCACCAGGATCAGCGTCTTGTCGATGGAGAGCGGTTTTTCCAGGAAGTCGTAAGCGCCAAGTTTGGTGGCGCGCACTGCGGTTTCGATGGTGCCATGTCCGGAAATCATGATTACTTCGGGCGGGTTGTTCATCTCGCGGATTCGTTCGAGCGTCTCCAGGCCATCGATGCCGGGCAGCCAGATATCGAGCAGCACCACCTCATAGTGGTGCTCGCGCCGCAGCAGCTTGAGGCATTCTTCACCGCTCTCAACCGACGCGGTTTCGTAGCCCTCGTCTGCCAGCACTCCTTGCAGCGATTCGCGAATGCCGGTTTCGTCGTCAACGACAAGAATTTTATGCATGCTGCGCCGTGACCGTGGCCAGCGCGGACTCGGGAACGACCGGCAGTTCGACGATGAAGCGCGCTCCGACCGGCTGGTTTTCTTCTACCCGAATGGATCCATGGTGTTCTTCGATGACGCGGCTCACGATCGCGAGGCCGAGCCCGGTTCCGCGTTTTCTGGTGGAGAAATACGGCAGAAAAAGTTTTTCCTTCAGCTCCCGGGTAACGCCATGGCCGGTGTCTGCGATCGTGATTTCCACCGCGTCGCGGCTGGCGACGAGCGAAGTTGTAATATGAACCTCGCGCAGCAGCGAATCCTGCAAAGCCTCGGCGGCGTTATCCACGAGGTTCGCCACGGCCCGCTTAATTGCCTCCGCGTCAGCCATCACTTTCGGCAAGTCTGCCGCCAGCGACTTGTGGAGAGCTATGCCGTCCAGTCTGCCATTGAACATGGAGAGCGCATTCTCAATGACCGCATTAATGTCAGCCGGGTGTGGATTCGAAGCCGGGAAGCGGGCCAGCGCGGAGAAATCATCCACCAGCCTGCGGACTGTTTCGACTGCGCTGGCAACTGTCTGGGCGCAGGAACGAACGATATCGAGCGAGGTCTTGTCGAGAGGCATCCCGCGTTCCAGATGACGCTGAATGCGTTCGGCGGAGAGTGCGATGGGCGTAAGAGGATTCTTGATCTCATGCGCGACGCGGCGCGCGACTTCACGCCACGCAGCCTGCTTCTGGGCCTTCAGCAAGTCCGAGAGATCTTCGAACACGATCACGTATCCCGAGCGCTCGTCCTGATGGCGCAGGGTGGCCACAGTCACTGCCACGCTGAGAGACGTGCGTTGCAGAGTCATCTCCATTTGGCTGGTGGTCATGCCCATTCGGTCGGCGCGGCGCAAAAGCGGCTCCAGATCCTGCAGCACTTCGGGCGGGAATACGTCCGCGAGTGGCGCTCCGCGCAATATTTGCTCTCCCTCCGCGTAGCCCTGGGGGTGAAACATGCGCAGCAGGGCGTGGTTGGCGTGAGTCACCGAGCGGGTGGCATCGAGAGATAGCACTCCGGTGGGGATGCTCTCGAGGACGGTTTCCATCTGGCGGCGGCGCTGATCGAGTTCTGCATTGGCCACGCTGGCATCGCGGCTCGAAGCCTCATTCTGCCGCCGGCTGGTTTCGAGCTCCTCCGCCATCCGGTTAAAGGAGCGGACCAGATCCCCAATTTCATCGGCGGCGCTCACGTCGATGCGGTAGTCGAGACGTCCGCGAGAGATTGCCTGCGTCGCCTCAGCCAGCGCGGCCAGCGGACGAGTCACCAGCTTCGAGAGAAACAGCGCCAGCCAGGTGGTCACGAACAGAACCATCATGGTGAGCAACAGAAGCAGGCCCATGTAGGTCTGGCGCACGTGTTTGCGCTCGCGGCTGAGCTGCAGATAACGCTGCTGGCTGGCTTCGATCTGGCGGACTGTCCTCGAAAACTCCGGCGGCAACGGCAGGGCCACCAGGATCAAGCCGTCTTTCCCAACCGGGGCGCTGCCCAGCGTGTACTCAGTTTGCTCCCAGGTGAAACGCGCGGGCTGTGCCGCGGCGGCCTGCGCGAGCGGCAGCTTCTCCTTCAATTGCGGCCAGGGCGCGGGGACTCCGAGGCTGGCCTCTGGAATCCCGTTTTCAACGGCGAGGGCAAATCCACCCTGCAGAGTCGGTTCGTGACCACGAAACTCCTCGACTGCGGAGGAGAACCCATGGCCTTCGAAAGCCCGCTGCACCTCCGGCGAGGCAGCAATGGCAACCGCCTCAGCGCGCGCGTTCTGTGCCGCGTAGTTGGCCAGCAGAGACGCCACGGCGTCCGTATCTTCGCGCACCTCCTCGACTGGAGTGGAGAACCATATGTTGATCGAGCGATTCATTAGCCCATAGGCAAACCAATACATCACCATCACTGGAACGAATGAAAGCAGCAGCGCTCCGACTACCATCCGGGTGCGGAACTTCGACCCCAACACTCCCAGGCGGCGCTCGGCAAACAGTTTGAGCAGGTTGCGCGCCAGCACAAACGTGAGGGCAACGAACAAAAGAGAAATCAGCAGCGAGAGGGCGTAAAAAACTATTGCCTGCTGGTTGGTATCGGGACGCAGTATGGTTTGGTTAAACGCGGTCTGTGAAACCAGGATGGCGAACAAAAGAAAAACCGAAACCGTCAGCACGATAATGAGCCGCTTGCGTTGCGAGGTCTCGGGAGGTCGAGTTGGAACGGTCTGCACCACGCGGATCCAGCGGCCCAGTCTTTTTGCTGTCGATCCGCTGTCAGTCGCGGTCTGCGAGCGGTGAATGGACCGAACCCATTATAGATGCAGGTGCGACTGCTGGAGATGACTCAAAGGCTGCGGGGCTCTCAATGCTGGGGATTAACGCGGAGTTTAGAGTCGGACGTCCGTCCCGCCGAAAGCTCCTCCCAGACCGCGCGGTAGGCGGGCTTGGGCTGGTACGCTCGATCAAAGAGCAGCGCGTGCCCGCGGGTGCCGTGCGAATGGGATCCGATCCACGAATACTTGTCGGTAAATCCCCAGGTCTGGATCGCGGTGCAGCCCGCGTTGTTTAAGCACGCCCTCACGATGCTGCGATAGACCTCCGCCTGGCGCGTCAAGTCCTCGGACTTGGGCAAGCCCCTGGAATCCAAAGGCACAGAGACATCGAGTTCCGTGATGTGAACCTGGACGCCGAGCGCCGTGAGCCGGGCAATGTTGGAGGAGATGCCCGCGGCAGCCGCCGAGCCAGCATCGAGCGTGGGTATGTGCAACTGCAATCCCACGCCATCGATGGGAACGCCGCGGCGCTTGAAATCCTTGACCATGGCATAGATCGCATCCGACTTCCCGTTCATCCCTTCGCCCTCCGCTTCGTTGTAGAAAAGAAGTGCGCGCGGGTCTGCCTTATGCGCCCAGCGGAATACCTGCTCGATGTAGGCGGTTCCTTCGGTCGACATTCCAATGCCGGGCTGGTTGTACCAGAGAGAATCGCGCGGGTTGCCGTTTTCATCCAGCGCTTCGTTCACCACATCCCAGGCGAAGACTTGTCCACGATAGTGCTTCATCACGCGCGTAATGTGCTCGCGCAGCAGCCGCGACAGTTGCCGGGGGGTGAAGTGACCCTGCGTCAGCCAATCCGGGTTGTAACGGCCCCAGACCAGGCAATGGCCGCGGACCTTCATCCGATGCGCCTCGGCGAAGCGGACCACTTCGTCACCCTGGCGAAAATCGTAGGTGGCACGATTCGGCCGCAGCACCCACCACTTCATAGCATCTTCGGGTTCAACCATGTTGAACTCGCGAGCCAGAGTGGAAGCGTAGGCAGGTTCCAAAAGCTGAGGGGGACGGACGGCCGCGCCGACAAGCAAGCCTGCGTTGTCGGCCTCCTGGCGCAGGGATTGAGCGCAGCACACCGAGGCTAGCGCCGCTGCCAGAATTGCTGACTTCCAACAATGGATAAACAAGAAATCTCCTTAGGACCGCAAACCCATGAGCGAACGGCGATTGTCATCCCGAGACCCGGGGATCCTCCTACATAGACCGAAGCAGGAACTTCTGTAAAGGGCACTCGTCACATTGAGCCTGTGATTTTCTGCCGCAGGCCCGAAATGAAGCGCGGTGGTGTATGCCCCCGGCAAACCGCGCTGCACCGATGTGCCGCGAAGTCTGTGGCGCTTACCGAAGTGCATGTACCTGAGCCTGAGATTTGGGTTTTTCTGAGGAAAAAGCTCATCTGGCGCGGGTTCTGAAACTTAGCTGACAGCGTATCGAGGACAGCGAAAAGTCCAAGTACTACGGTAACTGGTACGGTAATCGACTTACTGTGACAATTTGTGTCACCACAAAGACACTGCGCTCCTCCCCAGTAAAAGCAGTGATTTGTGTAATTGCCGGCGACGTTTCGCCGGGCAGCGTTCCACTACGTGGATAGGAGATCGACGTATGTCTCAACGGCTGGGTGACCTTCTCGTCAAAGAGAAGATCATAACCCCGGAGCAGTTGGAACAAGCCACCAAGGCCCAGAAGGAGCAGAACTGCCGCCTGGGGTCTGCCTTGGTAAAGCTTGGCTTCCTCACGGATGAGGATGTCACCAATTTTCTCTCCCGGCAGTATGGCGTCCCAGCCATCAATCTTTCGTATTTTGAAATTGATCCCGCTGTAGTCAAGCTGATTCCGTTTGAAACCGCGAAGCGCTACCAGATTCTTCCGCTGAGCCGCGTGGGCGCATCGCTCACCATCGCCATGGTCGACCCGACCAACGTTTTCGCCATGGACGATATCAAGTTCATGACTGGTTTCAACATCGAGCCAGTCGTGGCCTCCGAAAGCTCCATCCTGACGGGCATCGACAAAGCCTACGGGGGCAAAGCGGAGGAAGATCTCGAAACCGTAATGCAGTCGATGTCGGAGATGAACGAAAGCGACATCGAAGTGCAGGCGGAAGAGCAGGAGATGGAGCTGTCGCAGCTGGAGAAAGCGGCGGACGAGGCTCCCGTGGTCAAACTGGTGAACCTGGTGCTCACCGACGCCGTGAAGCGAGGAGCCAGCGACATTCACATCGAGCCCTATGAAAAAGAATTCCGCGTGCGCTTCCGCATTGACGGCGTACTGCAGGCAATCATGTCGCCGCCGATGAAGTTAAAGGACGCGATTACGTCCCGCCTGAAAATCATGGCCAAGCTCGATATCAGCGAGAAGCGGCTGCCGCAGGACGGCCGCATCATGCTGAAAATGAACATCGGCGGCCGAAAGAAGCAGCTCGACTTCCGTGTCAGCACCCTGCCCACGCTGTGGGGCGAGAAAATCGTGCTGCGGTTGCTCGACAAAGAAAATCTGCGGCTCGACATGACCAAGCTGGGTTTCGAGCCCGAATCTCTGGTCAAGTTCGAAAAAGCCATTCTCAAGCCCTACGGCATGGTGCTAGTCACCGGCCCCACGGGTTCCGGCAAAACCAACACTCTCTATTCCTCCATTTCGCGCCTCAACCAGCCTGACACCAACATCATGACCGCCGAAGATCCGGTCGAATTTCAGTTGGGCGGCGTCAACCAGGTGCAGATGAAGGAGCAGATTGGATTGAACTTTGCCGCGGCCCTGCGCTCCTTCCTGCGGCAGGATCCCAACATCATTCTGGTCGGCGAAATCCGCGACTTTGAAACGGCGGAAATTGCCATCAAGGCCGCTCTCACCGGCCACCTTGTGCTTTCAACTCTCCACACCAACGGCGCTCCTGAAACCATCACGCGCTTGATGAACATGGGCATTGAGCCTTTTCTGGTGGCGACCTCGGTTCACCTGATCTGCGCCCAGCGCCTCATCCGGAGGATCTGCAAGGACTGCACCGAGACCGTAGAGGTTCCGGTTCAAACCTTGATCGAAGAGGGATTCACGCCCGAAGAAGCCAAGACTATCAAGATTCAGAAAGGCAAGGGTTGCGGGGTTTGCAACAACACAGGATACAAAGGCCGCTGCGGTTTGTATGAAGTCATGGAAGTGGACGATGAAATCAGGGAACTCGTGCTGGTGGGCGCTTCGGCGGTCGAATTGAAAAAGAAGGCCATCGAACGCGGCATGATCACGCTCCGGCGCAGCGGTCTGATCAAAGTGGCCGCGGGCATGACCACTTTGGAAGAAGTTGCCCGCGAGACCATTCACTAGTTCGTAAGGATTTAGTTCGCAGAGATTTAAGACGTAGGGAAGGGAACACGATTATGGGTCTGTCATTAAGTGATTTGCTGAAACGGATGCTGGAGATGAGTGGCAGCGATCTTCACATCACTACCAATTCGCCGCCCCAGATCCGCGTCCACGGGCACCTGGTGCCGCTGGACCTTCCCCAGATGACGCCTGCCGAGACCAAGCAACTGGCCTACAGCGTCATGACCGATTCCCAGAAGCACCGCTTCGAGGAAAGCCTCGAACTCGACTTCTCTTTCGGATTGAAAGGCCTGGCCCGCTTCCGCGCCAACGTGTTCAACCAGCGCGGCGCCACCGCGGCCGTGTTCCGTCTGATTCCTTTCGAGATCAAGTCGTTCAACCAGCTCGGCCTGCCTGCCGTGGTCAGCAAGCTCTGCGACAAGCCGCGCGGTCTCGTACTGGTGACGGGACCTACCGGCTCGGGTAAGTCCACAACCCTGGCCGCGATGATCGACAAGATCAACAGCGAACGCCACGATCACATCCTCACTATCGAGGATCCGATCGAGTTCGTGCACATGAACAAGAACTGCGTGGTCAACCAGCGCGAACTGCACGCCGACACCAAGAGCTTCACAGACGCATTGCGCGCCGCGCTTCGTGAAGATCCCGATGTCGTGCTGATCGGCGAAATGCGTGACCTGGAAACCATCGAGTCGGCGCTGCGAATCGCTGAAACCGGTCACTTGACCTTCGGCACGCTGCACACCAATTCGGCAACTTCCACCATCAACCGCATCATCGACGTGTTCCCGGCGCACCAGCAGCCGCAGATTCGCGCCCAGCTTTCGCTGGTGCTCGAAGGCATCATGTGCCAAAGCCTGGTGCCAACACCAAGCGGCAAGGGTCGCGCCATGATCATGGAGATCCTTATCCCCAATCCGGCCGTTCGCAACTTGATCCGTGAAGACAAGATCCACCAGGTGTATTCGGCCATGCAGTCGGGACAAGACAAATTCGGAATGCAAACGTTCAACCAGGCTCTGGCTACGGCCTACTTCCAGAAACAAGTCACGCTGGAAGTGGCTCTGGCTCGCTCCAGCAATCAGGAAGAATTGCAGGAAATGATTAACCGCGGCGCCAGCCTGTTAAATCGGGGCGGCACGGGGACGGCGGCAAGAGGGGCAGCTTCGAAATAAAACATCGGACGGCGCATCGCGCATGCGGCTGACGCGATGGGCAGCGCACAACAAGTTTGAGCCGCAGGAAATTCAGGAATCAGGGACGACACTGAGGAGAGGCCAAGACCATGCCAGTTTTTACATTTTCCGGCAAGGACGCCTCCGGACAGAAAATCTCCGGAGAGCGCGTAGCACCAAACAAGCAGGCTCTGCAGCAGGCATTGCGGCGTGAGCGCATAACGCCGGGTGCTGTCCGGGAAAAGGGCAAGGAGTTTTCCATGCCCACTTTCGGAACGACCAAGGTCAAGGTCAAGGACATCGCGATTTTCTTTCGCCAGTTCTCGGTCATGATCGATGCCGGCCTGCCGCTGGTGCAGTGTCTGGAAATCCTGGCCGCCAACCAGGAAAACCCGTCCTTCCAGAAGACGCTGACCGGCGTCCGCACCACGGTGGAAGGCGGCGCGACGCTGGCCAATGCCATGCGGCAATATCCCGTCGTCTTCGACGATCTCACCACCAACATGATTGAAGCCGGCGAAACCGGCGGTATTCTCGACATCATCCTGCAGCGCCTGGCGGTTTACGTCGAGAAGGCAGTTCGCCTGAAAGCTGCCGTGAAATCGGCGTTGATCTATCCCGTCGCGGTGGTCAGCCTGGCAGGCCTGATTGTCGGCGCCCTGCTCAAGTTTGTGGTGCCCATCTTCGCCAACTTGTTTGCCGGCCTGGGTGTCGCCCTGCCTCTTCCCACCCGCATCGTGATGGGGTTGAGCGGGTTCATGGTCAGTTTCTGGTGGGTGATCCTCGTGATCGGGGCGTCGTTTGTATTCGGCCTTAGGGCGATCCGCAAGAGCCCGCGAGGGCGTTATTACTTCGACAAATTCCTGCTCCATCTGCCCATCGTCGGAACCCTGCTTCGCAAGATCGCCGTGGGCCGGTTCACACGTACCTTGGGTACTCTGATCACCTCGGGCGTGCCCATTCTCGAAGGTTTGGCCATCACTGCCAGAACCTCAGGCAACGCCGTGCTCGAAGAAGCGCTGATGAAAGTGCGGAAGGCCATCGAAGAAGGCCGCACCATCGTCGATCCGCTCCGCGAATGCGGAGTGTTTCCCAACATGGTGACCCAGATGATCGGCGTCGGCGAAGCCACCGGCGCCATGGACAGCATGCTGCAGAAGATTGCCGACTTCTACGAAGAAGAAGTGGACGCCGCCACCAAGGACATGTTGGCCATGCTCGAACCGGTCATCATCGGCCTGCTCGGTGTGACCATCGGCGGCATCGTGATTTCACTCTACATGCCGCTGTTCGCCATGATCGCAAAGTTGGCGGGATAAAGACGAGGTTTCAAGGTGAAGAAAGGTTTCAAGGTTTCAAAGAGAGTTACTCCCGAAAAACTTTGAAGCCTTGAAACCTTGAAACCTTGAAACTTTTAAGTCTGGATTGACCATGCAATCGACCTTCGACGAGCGGAATTGGCTGGCGTGGCTGGTCAAAGTAAGGATCCTGATCCTCACCTTCCTGCTCGGAATCCAGTTGGCAGTGGCGGAACTGACGCCCACCCGTCTGCCCCTGCGCCTTTTCCTCAGCACCATGCTGCTGTGGTATACCGTCTCACTCTTCTATGTGGTCCTGCTCTCCTTCTGGCGTGAGCACCGTCTGCAGGCATCCTTGCAGGTCCTGACCGACCTGATCATGGTCAGCCTGGTGGTGCACGAAACCGGAGGCTGGGACAGTTCGCTGAACTTTCTCTATCCTCTGGCCATCATCGTGGCCGGAATCCTCTTGCCCCGGGTGTGGGCGCAACTGGTTGCGGCGCTGGCTTTCATTCTTTACGGAAGCGTTCTCGAACTTAACTATTACGGAGTCGTGCACTCCTACTGCACCACGCATCCCGCCCTGAAGGTGCTGCAGGCGATCATTTTCGTGAACCTGTTCGCCTTCCTTGCGGTTGCCTACCTGGCTGGCCTGCTGGTCGCCAAGTTGCGCCAGGCGCGGGTGCAGCTGAAAAACGCCAGCGGAGCGCTTGAAGATCTTCAGATCCTGCACGAAAACATTATTCAGTCCATCAGCAGCGGATTGATCACCACCGGTCTCGATGGGCGCATTACGCTGGTCAACAACGCCGCGCTCAAACTTCTGGAGCGCGCCCCCGACCAGTTGCTGGGAAAACCGGTCAGTGGAATATTTCTCGATCCGCTGCCCAATGCCGAGTCCCAGACTCACTCCGAAGTTCGTTTCGACACGGTGGGAAGTTTCCGCCGAACTGTTCGCGTGCGAGTCGCCGCCCTGAGCGGGCCGGAGCGCGGTGCTCTCGGCTACGTCTATGCCCTCGATGATCTCACCGAGATCCGGCGGCTGGAGCGCGAAGTCCGCATGCAGGATCGCCTGGCCGCCGTAGGCCGTCTCGCTGCCGCCATCGCCCACGAGATTCGCAACCCGCTCACCTCCATCGCCGGTTCGGTCAGCATGCTTTCCGGCATTCCGGAAATGAGCGAGGAGCATCGCAACCTGCTCGCCATTGTCACCCGCGAATCGCAACGCCTGAATGGCATCATCACCGACTTTCTGGCTTACTCCCGGGGCAAGCAGTATCACTTCGAAAAGACCGACCTGGTGCGGTTGCTCGAAGACACGCTCACCCTCATGCGGCACCGCATGACCGCAGAAAATATTGCCATCACGATTGAGAGCGCGTTTGCCGTTCCGCAAGCCTGGGTGCTCGCCGACGGCGACAAGATCAAGCAGGTTTTCTGGAACTTCGCCGAGAACGCGGTCCGCGCCATGAGCAACGGCGGTACTCTGAAAGTGGGCATCGACCGCCTGGGAGACGACTGGCAAGTCAGTTTTGCGGACACCGGAACCGGCATGAGCCCGCAACAGACGGAAAAGATTTTCGAGCCCTTCCAATCGAACTTCGAAGGCGGCACGGGACTCGGCTTAGCGGTGGTCTACCAGATCGTGCAAGCACATGAAGGCAAGGTGTGGGCGCGCTCCAAGCAAGGCCAGGGGACGACTTTCGTCCTGAGGCTGCGCCGGCTCGACGCGGAACGTCCGGCCGTCCGAGCCACTTCGCCAGAAAACTTCGCCGCACCCGTGCAACTCGCTGCTGCCGCCGGGGAAGGGAGGCTGCGTGGCTAACATTCTGGTTTGCGACGATGAGCGCTCCATCTGCGAAATGCTCGATATCGCCCTGCGCCGCGACGGACATCGCGTCGAGACCGTGAATTCCGGCCAGGCAGCCAAGAACAAGATCGACGGCGCACTCTACGATCTGATCATCACCGACATCAAGATGCCGAACATCGACGGCATCGAAGTGCTGCGTCACGCCCACCGCGTTTCGCCTGATTCTCCGGTCATCCTCATCACGGCTGTCGACGACTACGAAGCCGCGGTGGAAGCGGTGAAAGCCGGAGGCGCGTCCGATTACATTCGGAAGAGCCCCGGCCTGGTCGACGAAATCAAGCTCACCATCAACCGAGTGCTCGAGAACCTTTCTCTGAGCAAACAGAACTTCGCCCTGCGCCGTGATGCCGCCTCGCACAACTCGCTCGACAACATCATCGGCTCCAGTTCGGCAATGGAGAAACTGAAACAGACTCTGCGCACCGTCGCCTCCACCGCCAGCACCGTCCTGATTCACGGCGAGAGCGGCACGGGCAAAGAGTTGGTGGCCCGCGCCGTCCACATCTGTTCGCCGCGCGCCACTGAGCCCTTCGTCTCGGTAAACTGCGGAGCCTTCCCGGAAACTCTGCTGGAGAGCGAACTCTTCGGCTATTTAAAGGGAGCTTTTACCGGAGCCAACCAGAATAAGCGAGGACTGTTTGAAGTAGCCGGCGGCGGCACCATCTTCCTCGACGAAATCAGCGAAATGACGCTGGCCATGCAGGTGAAACTGCTCCGCGTATTGCAGGAGCGCACCGTGCGCCCGGTCGGCGGCACCAGCGAGATTCCCATCGATGTGCGCGTCATCGCCGCCACCAATCGCGACCTCGACAAAGCTGTCGCCGAAAATCTCTTCCGCGAAGATCTCTACTACCGTCTCAACGTCATCCCCATCCGCGTGCCGAACCTGCGCGAACGCCGGGAAGACATTCCACTGTTAGCGAATCACTTTCTGAAAAAATACGCCGCCGCGGCCAACCGAAGTATTCTGCGCGTCAACAAAAACTCGCTCGACGCCCTCTGCGATTACGAATGGCCGGGCAATGTTCGCCAACTGGAGAACACAGTCGAGCGCGCTGTTGCCCTGGAGATGACGGACGAATTGCACGTCGAACTCCCCGCGGAGCGGCCCAAAGCCCGCGCCGCCGCAGCCGGAGTTTCTGCAGGAATGTCCGAAGTGGCGCCGGGCGCCGTGTTGCCTGAAGGTGTGGGCATGGAGGTCTATGTGGCCAACATCGAACGCACCCTGCTGCAAAGCGCTCTCGACCGCTCCAACGGCGTGCAGACCAAAGCCGCCGACCTGCTCGGCATCTCATACCGCTCATTCCGGCATTTGATGAAGAAGTATGAGTTGTGAGCTCTCAGCTCTCAGCTCTTAGCTCCATGCGGAAGAAGCGGGAGCCGAGCTGAGCGTTTGAGCTGATGGCTGAAAGCTGAAAGCTGAAAGCTAGCTCTTCTTCAACTGTTGCTTCCACCCCAGTACCCGCGCCTTTGCTCCCTCAGCCTCGGCTTCCGGGATCATCCCCTTCTTCTGATAAAGCACCGACAAGCTGGTGTGTGCGAGCACATCATCCGGGTCCAATTCCGCGATCCCCTGAGCCACGGAAATTGCCTCGTCGTAGCGCTGCAGGTCTTGCAGTGCGCGAGCCAGCCCGTGCATGCATTCCGTAAAAGAAGGATCGACAGCCAGTGATTCCCGATACGCCACAACCGCCTCTTCGAGCTTCCCGTCCCCCATCAAATCAAGCGCGGCATAGTAATGGTGTTCGGCTTTCTGGCGGGTCTCTGCGTCGGACATAGAAAGGAATTTCCTGGCGGAGACAGGATTCTAACATGGGTTATCATGCTTCCATGCGCTACCGGCTCCGCTTTCTCTGGAATGCCACGAAGGGCCACCGCCTGGCTCCATGGCGCAGCCCCTACCTGCTGTGGCGCATCGAGACTTACTGCGGCGTCAAGATGACGCAGATCGGCTTCCTTGAGTTCTGGGAATTTCTGTGGCGGGAGCGCATCAGTCTCTGGCGTTTTCTCAAGTGGACGGGAGAGATGGACCGTTACGCCCACCCTAAGCCAAAAAGCTCTTAAAGCAAGTTTCAAGGTTGCAGAGTTTCAAGGTTGCAAGGCTCACCCCAGAAGCCCCGCCAGAAATCTGACACTCTGCAACCTTGCAACCTTGCAACTTTGCCCTTATGCCTTGCCGGCCGCGGCAGCCTCGCCGAGAATGATGCTCACTTCATTGCCCTTGCTCGCTCCGGTCAACTGCGCCGCCGCGCCGCGATTGGCGGCAATCTCCAGGAAGCCCATGCTTCCCAGGATGGCGATCACTTCTCCTGGAGCCCCCTCGGCATACGTATTGCGGATTTCGGTGATCTCGCGGCTGCCCACGACAATCTTGAACCCCTGCGCGTCGGCTCCAAAAAGCATGGGAGCGTCTTTCGGAGTGATGTTGGTGATGAGGTTTCCGAACCGGTCGACCTTCAGCACAACCCCGCGCAGCCGGTTTTCGCCGACAGCTTTCGGCTTCGGGGCATTGAAGCGAACGTAGTCGTCAATCTCTTCCCCAAACTTTTGCGAGTCGACTTCTTTGGCCAGCCACGCCGCCACAGGAGCAAAAATGTCGCGCGCATGAAACGTGTTGCTGACCGGCTGAAGATAGTAATGCTCGGAAGCGATGTGCCGGACGTGCATGCGCTCTTCGCGCGCATACACCAGTGAAAGCACCCCATTGTCGGGCGCCACGAAATGATATTTGTCGCAAGAAGCCAGGATCGGCCGCCGCTCCGTGCCCACGCCAGGATCGACCACCACGACATGGATGGTCCGGGTTGGAAAGTAGGAATACGCCTGCGAAATGGTGAGTGCTCCATCGAGCACGTCGAAAGCCTGCACCGAGTGGCAGATATCGACAATCTGCGCATCCGGCAGAATCTCCAGGATGACACCTTTCATGGTGCCTACAAAATGGTCGTTGCTGCCGAAGTCGGTGGTCAGAGTAATGATCGGACGGGCCAAGGTTCTCCTCGTGGGGGAAACGAAGTGCTCCCAGAATGTCGAAAGTAACTGCTGGTGACTGCAGAGTCAAGGCACGGAGGTAATAAGAAAGCAGGGGTCAGGGGTTAGGGGTCAGGGGTTAGGGGTCAGGGTTCAGCAAAGCCCTATTCGGTTTTACCGAACTGGTTCTACCGAGGTTTTACCGAACCCTAGCCCCTGATCCCTGATTCCTGCTATTCGATGTGTATGTCTCCCGATCCTGTATGCAGGGTCAGCAGTGGCCCGCCGCCGCGCACTTTGCCTTCGATGTGCTTGCGCGTTTCCTGCACCCGCCCCTGCACTGTCATTGTGATCGGCGCACCGATGTCGAGCGTCCCAGAACTGGTCGAGATGTCTGCGTCGAACGCGGCATTTGCAGGCAACCGCACGCGCACATTGCCCGATCCGGTGCGAATCTCCCACGCGCCCGTCTGCGTACCCTCGGCGGTTATATCGCCGCTGCCCGCCTCGGCATGAAACCCGCCCTGAATGCCGCGAACCGTGACGTTGCCGGAACCGGTGTGCAGATCGATATCTCCGGCTGCGGTCTCTTCCACCTCGATGTCACCGCTGCCCGCGCCACCTCGCACCGGTCCAGCGATCTGGCGCGCCCGCACATTGCCTGACCCGGTCTGCACCCGTATCTCCCCGGTAAGCTGCGAGAGTCTCATGTCTCCCGATCCGCTCTGCAAGTCGGCGTTGCCATGAACGCCTTCAATAGTCTGATCTCCCGATCCAGTGCGGGAGTTGACGGTAGTGTCAGCGGGCACGGTGATCTCATAATCCACCGAAATGTCGTGGGCATTCACGTAATCAATGTGGATGTTGTTCCCATCTTGCCGCAGCGGAGGATTCTGTTCTATCTCGGCCACGTCGGCGTGCCGGTCTCCCGCCAGCCAATGGTCGCCGACAAAGATTTTTCCCCGAATGGAGACCGACCCCGCCGGACCGTTGCGCACAATAATGTCGCCGGAGTGGGTCTGCACTTCCAGATTTACCGGCCCGCTAACCTGAAAGGTTTTCTCAAAATGTCCCTGCGGCGTGGAAGCAACTGCAAAAGTGGACGCCGCCATCACAACCAGCGCGATGGCCAGGAATGAGGCTCGCGCCGAAGCAAGAACCGCAGTGCGGACAACTCGTGGGCTAGTCATGTTGTAGAGACTCCAAAAATAAATTTAAACTCAGATTTGTAGACAAAAGTGTGCCGTTACTGAGGGTCGACGCCTTCGACGAGGAATAGCCGGCTCTTGGTTGCGCTTTGCCTGATCGGCCGGATCGCCGCATAGGCGGGCGAATCGTACCACTCGCGCGCTTTCTCCACGCTGTCGAAACCGATTACCACAAAGAAGCCCTTCGGCGGTTCGCCCTCGAGAGCCTGCATCTTGCCGCCGCCGCGAACCACATACCGGCCACCGAAAGACGCCACGATATCCGGCGCCTTCTCACTATATTTCTTTAAGGCAATGGGGTCCGTCACCTCGACTTCTGCAATGACGTAGCCAGGTCGAGTCTTCGCTTGCTGCGCATAAATCGCCCTGGCCCCAGCAACGCCCATCAAAACGCCGGCCAGCACCGCCAGCGCCACTTTATATTTCGTCTTCATAGGTTTCGCTCCTCCATGTGTGTTTCCGCGGACATGCGCTAAACCACACGACTTCCTTGGCGGTGTGACCGAAAACCTATGACCGCCCTACTGCAGCACCACCTCTTGACCTTCCTTCAACCCGCTAAGCACTTCCGTTTTCGCGCCATTCGAGATCCCAATGTTGATTGCGACCTTATCCATGCCGTCCTTGCCCTTCGGATCGGGAATATCCACCGAAGCCTTTTTGTCCTTGTCGTAAAGAATCGCGCCTTCCGGAATCTGCAGCACGTTCTTGTGTTCTTCGAGAATAATTTCGGCGTTGGCAGTCATCTCCGCCTTAAGCTCCCCGCCCGGATTCTGAATCGAAACCCGCACTTCAAACGTGGTGACGTTGTCCTTCTCCACGCCCATCGGAGAAATCTTGGTCACCTTCCCAGTAAAGGTCTTGTCCTTGAACGATTCCACCTTGATCCGCGCCGGCTGCCCCAGATAAACCTTCCCAATGTCGCTCTCATCCACTTTCCCTTTCACATAGACTTCGCTGGTATCGCCCAGCGTCATCACCAGTGTGGCTGAAGAACCCAGCACCAGAATCGAACTCACCGCATCGCCCATCTCCACGTCGCGCGAGAGCACAATGCCATCGATCGGCGAAACAATGTCGGTATAGCTGAGCTGCTCCTCCAACTGCGTAAGGTTCGCTTGATCCTGCGCCACCTGCGCCTTGGACTGGGCGATCTTCGCCTTCAGCACCGTCACCTGTGCCTTGGCGACGTTCTGTTTATTCAGCGACATTTCATAATTCTTCTCGGCATCGTCGAGGGCCGACGCGGAAACCACTCCGTCTTTCGCCATGCCCTCGGCGCGATCATAGGCGCGCTTCAGCAGCGGAACGTCCGGACCTTCGGCGTCCACCTTGGCGCGCTCGTAATCCGCCTGCGAACTGGTCATGTTAGCCTCAGCCGCATCCAAAGCCGCACGCGATTGCGCCACTTGAGCCTCGATCTCAATCTTGTCGAGCTGCGCCAGCAACTGTCCCTTCTTGACTCGATCGCCGTAATCTACCAGCAGCTTCTTCACGATGCCGCTGGCCTTCGATTTCACTTCAACCTTGGTGATCGGCGTCACCTTGCCGGTAGCTACCACGCTCTTGGCCAGGTCGCCCTTTTCCACCTTGGCCAACTTCGTGGGATCGATCTTGGTTCCACCACGCGTAGCCGCGAACACACCGATCGCAATCAGCAGGACAATCGCTATCCCGATGCCGCCCCAAATAAACAGTCTGCGCCGCTTCTTCTTATTATTCCCGTTTCCGTTCACAACTGCCTCCTGAGTCCCTGCTGGAAATGCTCACTGAAGTTTGCCGAATTGCTCGACCAGAAAAAGCGCCGTCCCGCGCTCTCACTATCCTGTACGCAGCCGAAGTTGTCTTTGTTCCAGAGATTTCGACCCGAGCCAGAATGGCTCGCGGCAGGTTAAACCACGAGCCACCTGCCAGTTAGACCGCGCTCAGAGAAAAAAGGTAGCCCGGCAGCTCCAAAAGTTTTACCCTGCGCTCTCTGTACCCCTTCTGTTAAAAGACTTTAAGACGCCACCCCAATCGCGGCCGAGCCAGCCAGCCCCTTTGGAATGTTAGAATTACCCCCATTAGAACCAATTCTCAATGATCGCCTTTGTGCTGCTCCGCGTACTGCTGATCCTTCTCCTGGTGGCGGCGAACGCGTTTTTCGCGGCTGCGGAGTTCGCCCTGGTCAGCGTCCGCGACACCCGCATCCAGCAGCTCATCGACTCCGGCCGCTCCGGCGCCCGCATCGTTCAGCGCCTTCACCAGCACCTCGACGAAGTCGTCAACGGCGTTCAACTCGGCATCACCATGGTCAGCCTAACCCTCGGCTGGATCGGCGAACCCATGGTAGCCCGCCTCGTCGAATCTCTCGATTACGTGCAGCGAGTGCCACACGCCGCGGTCTATGCCCACGGCATTGCCATCGTGATCGCCTTCAGCCTCATCACCTACCTGCACGTTCTGCTCGGCGAGCTAGTCCCGAAGACTCTGGCCCTGCAGCGCTCCGAGCAGATCGCCCTGGCCGTAGCCGCTCCCATGGAAGCGTTCCTAACCCTCACTCGCCCCGTGCTGTTTTTCATGCGCCGCTCCGGCGGCCTGGTCCTGCGCCTGTTCGGAGCGCGCGACGCCCGCCGCGGCGGCGCCGTCCACTCTCCCGACGAACTCAAGCTCATCGTCACCGCCAGCCGCCAGTTCGGTCAGATCCCCGAGTCGCAGGAAGAGATGATCCACAACGCCATCGAACTCGATAGCATCACCGTCCGCCAAGTCATGGTCGCCCGCCCTGACATTTTTTCCCTGCCCTCGGACCTGACCCTCGACGAAGCCCTGAACCGCGTGGTCGAAGGCCAGCACTCGCGCATCCCGGTCTACGACCCGCAACGCGGCCCCGAGCACATCGTCGGCGTCCTCTATTACAAAGAGCTGGTCCGCTGGGTGCGGCTTCGCCTGATCAATCTCGGAATGCCCCTGGCCTCGCGCATCGCCCGCACCCAGATCGGCCAGATCATGCACGATGTCCTGGTAGTTCCTGAAACCAAAGTCCTGGCCGAACTGCTCGCTGAATTCAAGGAACGCCGGCGTCATCTGGCAGTAGTCGTCGATGAGTTCGGCTCTACTGCAGGCGTAATCACGGTCGAAGACATTCTCGAGCAGCTGGTAGGAGACATCGAAGACGAATTCGACGTGTCCCCGCCGGAGCCAGCGCTTGAAGACGAGTCAGTCCTCGTCCTCGAAGGCGCAGTCAACATCCGCGACCTCGAAACCCAGCATGGTCTGCTCCTGCCCCGCGACGCCGGATTCGAGACCCTCGCCGGATTCGTCCTGGCCCGCCTGCAACGCATCCCGTACCTGGGAGAGTCTTTCGAATACGAAGGCCACCGCTACACGGTAGAAGAGATGGAAGGTCACCGCATCGCAAAGGTAAAGATCGAAAAGCTGGAAAACGTAGAAGACAAAGCCGAGCCAGCCAAGCACGCGGGAGATTGAAGATGCAAACCCCTGTCATCCTGAGCGGAGCAAATGCTTCGCAAAGCGAAGCATTTGCGGAGCCGAAGGACCCCTTACCCGATTGCAGTGTCACCTGCTCCGCAAGGAGTCTCTACTACGCATACGCCGTTAGAATTGGCTACTGGCAACTGGGTACTGACCTCTGAAACTCCTCCTCCAACGCGTCCTCTACACCATCCCAGTAATCTGGCTGGTAGTAAGCCTCGTCTTCCTGCTAATCCACCTCGTCCCCGGAGACCCCATCCAGCAAATGCTGGGCGAAGGCGCGCTTCCGGCCGACATCCAAGCCACGCGCCATGCCTACGGCCTCGACGCCCCGCTAGGCGAGCAATACGTCCACTACTGGAAAGGCGTGCTCCACGGCGACCTCGGCCCCTCGTTCCGCTACAACCAAAGCGTGACACGTCTCATCGTCCAGCGCTATCCCTACACCCTGCAATTAACGCTGGCCTCGCTGTTCGTGGCAATAATCCTGTCAATCCCCGCCGGTGTGCGCTCCGCCCAGCGCCGCAACCGCTGGGACGACCGGCTCCTCAGCGTAGTCAGCCTCTTCGGCCTGTCGTTCCCCAACTTTGCCCTGGGTCCAATCCTGATTCTGCTCTTCGCCATTAAGCTGGGATGGCTCCCTGTGTCCGGCGCTGGCTCATTCGCCAGCATAATCCTCCCCGCCGTCACCATGGGCGGAGCCCTGGCCGCCATCCTCACCCGCATGGTCCGCACCTCGATGCTCGAAGAGCTAAGCCAAGACTACATCCGCACCGCCCGCGCCAAAGGATTACCGGAGCGCACGGTGGTCTATAGACACGCGTTACGCAACGCCATGATCCCCATCATCACCGTGCTGGGCCTGCAGTTCGGCGCGTTGCTGGCAGGCGCAATCGTGACGGAGACAATCTTCTCCTGGCCCGGCATAGGCCGCCTGACCATCCAAGCCATCTCGAACCGTGATTACTACTTGGTGCAAGGCTGCATCCTGGCGATTGGATTGACGTATGTAGCCGTGAACTTCCTCACAGATGTCTTGTACTCCGTAGCGAATCCGAGAATCAGACAGTGATCTAAATCGCGATCCCAAAATGGTAGTGCCGGCGCAGAATTTTTCGTCGGATCCATCAATCAGCTCGCCAGGCCCGGCGTAGGATTACGGTTGGGTGATCGACCCAAAATAAACTCTGTCATCCCGACCGAAGCGAAGGCTTAGGGTACCAATCGCACAACCAACTCTGTCATCCCGACCGGAGCATTGCGATTGGCTTCGCCAATCGCAATGCGGAGTGGAGGGACCTGCTTTTCGCGCGCGCCATGAAAGGTCATTGCTACAGCGTCTACATCATCGCCAGCAAATCGCGCGTCCTCTACATCGGAATGACGAACGACTTAGGCCGCCGTGTATTCGAACACAAGAACGACTTCACGGAAGGTTTTAGCAAAAAGTACCGCTGCCATCGCCTGCTCTACTACGAATCCTTCGACGACGTGAACAAAGCGATCGACCGCGAGAAGCAGCTAAAGCGCTGAACAGAGCTAAGAAAGCTTGGCTGATCGAACGCCGGAATCCCACTTGGGAAGATCTCGCAGCCGAATGGTTCACGCGCCATAGGTACCAGCCAGAAAAGCAGGTCCCTCCACTCGCCAGTTGAACTGCTTCGCAGATCAACTGACTCGGTCGGGATGACAGACAGTTTGAATGCCTATATCCCAAGTCCTAAGGCTGTCATCCCCGCAGTGGAGGGCTGATGGTTGGGGCCTCCTAGCTGCCGGCTTAGCCTACGTCGCAGTGAATTTCCTAACCGACATGCTGTATTCGGTAGAGAACCCGAGTGTCCGGCACAAGACCAGGAAAGTTTTCCACCGCCGCAAAGTTCATCCATCACATACATGCCATCCCTGAGCTTGTCATCCTGAGCCCAGCGTGCTCCATCGCCGCTGAAAGCCACCACGCGAAGAACCTATGTACTTTGTCTACATCATGACGAATCCTACGAAGACCCTGTACGTCGGTGTCACCAACAATCTTCTACGCCGCGTGCAAGAACACAAAACCAGTATCGCCTCAGGGTTTAGCGCAAAATACAAGCTCAATCGCCTCGTTTACTTCGAGCGCTTCCGGGATATCGCCCACGCGTTCGAACGCGAGAAGCGCATCAAAGGCTGGCTGCGCATCAAGAAAACCGCGCTCATCATTTCGATCAATCCAAGTTGGAGAGACCTGAGCGAGCGGTGGTACGAGCGTCATCAAAACCAACCGCAGAGCGCTCAATACGCCTAAAGCAGCCTTGTCATCCTGAGCCCCGCGGGCTCCATCGCGGCAGGGACCCACCACGCGAAGAGCCTGCCCTGAGCGAAGCCGAAGGGACCTATGCATTTCGCCTTCATACCTCCGGGCTCGATCGTCCACCGTCACTCAAGATTTCGAGAACCTTGAATTAGCCCTTGACTGGTATATACAAGTATCTTATCCTGTATATACGAATTCGAGGCAAAAACGCCATCGCCGTAACTATGACATCGATCCGCCTGGACACCCAATTGGCAGATGAGGCCGTCAAAGTGCTGGGCGCGAAATCCCGTACTGACGCGGTGCACATCGCTCTCCGCGAAATCGTCGCGCTCAAGCGCTTCAAAGCCCTCATGAGGAAGAACTCCGGCAAACTCAAATTCTCCGGACTTGATGAGTGACTTCGTCATCTTCGACACGTCGGTTCTGGTTGACGAGGTTCGCACCGGGCGGCATGGCAAGAGCATCGCATCGGTCGGCGGCTTGGTTCGCACCTCATCCGTCGTTCTCGCGGAACTGATGCGTGGCGTCATCGGGCCAGCGGAACACAAGTTCCTCCGCTCGCTGGCAAGATACTACCCAATCCTGACTCCAACCCAAAAGAACTGGCTAGAGTCGGGCGAGATACTGGCCAACATTCGCGCCGACCAAGGTTTTGATCCTCACAAATTGCGCGACCTGCATTTCGACGTACTCATCGCCCTCACCGCCCGCTCTCACGGCGCCCGCCTTATCACGACCAATCGGACAGACTTCGAACTAATCAATCGCTATCGCCAGATCAAGCTGGAAGTGTGGTGAATGCATTCATTCGTCACCCACAAGCCATCCCCAGATCTGTCATCCTGAGCCCAGCGTGCTCCAGCGCCGCCGGAAGCCACCGCGCGAAGGACCTGTGTTCTTTGTCGACAGACTTCCCGAGTTCATGGTCGAGTACCGCCGAATCTCGATATCGTCCTGGCTCGATAACCCGCGACGAAGTGCGGTCTCGGCGAGGAGAGTTTCCACAGCCCCGTTGTGACATCTAACCTTGCCATCGATTCCCAACTAGACCAGAATGGTCAAGGCGGAGGCGGTACGGACAGTCGAGAACACAACGGACGCAAGTCCTGTGTTCTCTAGATTTTGACCTCTAACTCTTTTGCGCTCCGGATTTTGCAGGGAATTTCCTGCTAACGTGATGATTCCAGTGGACCCCCGGGGGAGGGGGTATCGATAAAATCGAAGAGTTTCCCAGCCTCGCAGTACCTCAGAAGCAATGAAGAGCAGAATTATTAGCGAGTAGAATTCCACAAGCGAACGTGTCGACCGCTTCCATCTCGCTCCGCCGATCAGTTGCAGGAAATGCCCGCCACAACCCGCTGGCAGCAACTGGCGTCGTGTTGGTCGTCATCTTCGTGATCTTCGCCCTGTTCGCTCCCTGGATCGCGCCGCAGGATCCCGCCGCCATCAATCTTCCGGCGCGTCTCGATCCGCCATCGCGCGCGCACTGGTTCGGCACCGACGAACTCGGCCGCGACATTCTTTCGCGCATCATCTACGGCGCGCGCATCTCGATGCTCGTGGGAAGCTGCGTCGTCGTCACCTCGCTCGCACTCGGACTCATCATCGGCTCCATCGCCGGCTATTACGGCGGAGGCATCGACCGCTTCGTCAACGTAGTCCTGATGAACGCGTTCCTGTCGTTCCCCGGAATCCTACTCGCGATTGCGTTCGTAGCCTTCCGCGGCCCAGGCATCTTCAATCTGGTTCTCGCGCTCTCGCTCGGAGGCTGGGTCGGCTACGCCCGCCTGGTTCGCGGACAAGTCCTCGCCGCGCGCGAGCGCGAATTCGTCGAAGCCGCCCGCGCCCTCGGTGCGAGCGACCTCAGAATCATCGTCCGTCACATCCTGCCGAACATCATTCAGCCCGTGATCGTGCAAGCCGCGATCGGCATGGCCGGAGCCATCCTTGCCGAAGCCACCATGAGTTTCCTCGGACTCGGCGTGCCGCCACCAACAGCAAGCTGGGGAACGATGTTGAACGACGGCCGCGCCCACCTGTTCGACGCGCCCCATCTCGTGCTGTTTCCTGCGCTCGCCGTGATGCTAGCCGTGCTCTCGTTCAACTTCATCGGCGACGCGCTGCGTGACTACCTCGACCCCCGCTCCCGCATCGAAGCCGGACTCTAACCCGCAACCCATTCAATACACGCCAGATCGACCTCTTGACATACATCGCATATTGCAATATATATATAGCGATCTGAGATATGAAGCTGGGAGAGAAAATACGCTACCTGCGCGAAGTGGAAGGCTCGCTACGCGGCTTGGACCGTCCCATGACGCAGCAGGAGATGGTCAAGGCGATCCATCAGGAACTGCGCAAGAGCATCAGCCAGTCCTACTTGTCGCAGATCGAAAACGGCGCGCGCCCGCACATGACGCAGTCGTCACGCGCGCTGCTCGCCAGGTTCTTCAAGGTTCACCCTGGCTTTTTGGTCGATGACCCTGAGGGTTATCACACCGAGCTGACCTCGGACTTGCGCACGACCGAAGGCCAGCTTGACGTCTGGTTGCTGCAGGGGTCGGAGCGCTTTGTCGCCGATCCGGAAGTGAGCGACGTGCTGATCAAAGCCGCGCGAGAGAAAGACACCAGACGCAGTTTGCTGCTGCTCGGCGCGATTCTCGAGACGCCCGGACTGGCCGAACGTCTGCTGGAAGCACTGCGGCCGGAGTTAGCGGCAAGAGGAAATCATCACCGCGCAAGTCGAGGTCAAGAAAGTCACGGTCGTGCCGCGAAAGCAGAAGGGAGGAGAATCCGATGAACTACTCCATGACCTGGGCGAATTTCTACCTGATCTGTTTCGCGGTCGGCTTCTGCTTGAGCTTTTTCTCTTTCGTGTTCGGAGGTTCGCGCACAGGCCGCCTTCATCTGCCGCACTTCCACGGACACGTGGGCAGCGCACATCTGCCTGCGGCCAGCGCCAGCGCGGCGCATGCTCCGATTACCGTCGGCCACGCGCCGCTTGCAACCGATGCATCGGCTGCTGCGGGCAATGCGCACGTGCAGCGAGGCGGCGGGGTTTCGCCATTCAACTTCGTCACGCTGACCGCGTTCCTGGCCTGGTTTGGCGGGACGGGCTACCTGCTCACTCGCTACTCCGGGCTCTGGGTTGGCTTCGGATTGCTGGCTTCGGCCATCAGCGGGCTGGTTGGTGGAGGCATTGTGTTCCTGTTTCTGAGCAAGGTGTTGATCTCGGAAGACGAGAACATGGACGCCGCGGACTACGAAATGGTGGGAGTGCTGGGTCGAGTCTGCAGTCCTATTCGCGAAGGTGGAACCGGCGAAATCGTTTATACGCAGATGGGGACACGGCGTGTGTGCGGCGCTCGCAGCGACGACTGCAGCGCCATCGCGAAAGGGACTGAAGTCGTGGTCACGCGTTACGAAAAGGGAATTGCCTATGTACGGCTTTGGAGTGAGATGTCTGGGGAGTGAATCGCTTTGCTGAACGCAGGTAACTCGCGAGTTAGGAGATGCGATGGAACGAAAACTGTTTCAAATGGCGGTCGGGTTGACGTGGCTGGCGCTGCCGCTGACCCTCCTGAACTATTGGAGGGCGTGGGATCAGCTGCCGCCACGAGTTGCCGTGCATTTCGACATGAATTGGCAGCCTAACGGTTGGATGTCGCGAGAAGGTTCTTTAATGCTGGCTTTAGGGACTACGGCTTTCCTGCTCCTGATTTTCACGATCGCCTGCTATGCCACCCGCAGTGCGGCGGTTTCGAGTTTCGCGAAGTGGTCGATGGTGGCGGTCTTTTATGTCGCGTTGGGTTTCGTTTTTTACGTAAATAACTGGATCGTGGATCGCAACCTGAGCGGGCAGCAAGCTGCACCGCATAGCGAGTCGGGTAGCGGCGCTGCTAAAAGCGGCGCATCTTCAAAACTGGATTCGTAGCAAAACTGCATTCGTAGAAGGAGGCGTTATGCCGGAGATGTCACGGATGGTCGAGATTTGGATTTTCGCTGGGCTCGGAGTGATGGTCCTTCTGTTCCTGATGAGCGGAATGGCCAGGCTATATCGCAAAGCGGGGCCGCACGAGGCACTCATCGTGTACGGCCTGGGCGGGACGCGCGTGGTGCAGGGACATGGCACGCTAGTGCTTCCCATGGTGCAGATTTGCCGCGATCTGTCCCTGGAGTTGATGTCGTTTGACGTGGCGCCGCAGCAGGATCTTTACACCAAACAAGGCGTCGCTGTGACGGTGGAAGCTGTTGCGCAGATCAAGGTCAAGTCAGACCGCGAGTCGGTGCTGACGGCTGCGGAGCAGTTTCTCACGAAGACTGATCAGGAGCGCGAGGGGCTGATCCGGCTGGTGATGGAAGGCCATCTGCGCGGCATTATCGGCCAGCTTACGGTGGAAGAAATCGTGAAGCAGCCGGAGATGGTTTCCGACCGCATGCGCTCCACTTGCGCGGAAGACATGAACAAGATGGGGCTGGAGGTGATTTCGTTCACCATCAAGGAAGTCCGCGACAAGAACGAATACATCACCAACATGGGCAAGCCCGATGTGGCGCGCATCAAGCGCGACGCAGACGTGGCTACAGCGGAAGCCGACCGCGACACGGCGATCAAGCGCGCGCTGGCGCAGCGGGAAGCGGCCGTGGCCAAGGCGCAGGCCGATCAGGAACGGGTGCTGGCGGAAACCTTGTCGTTGGCCAAGCAGGCCGAGTCGCAGCGCGATCTCGAAGTGAAGAAAGCGCAATTCCTGGAAGTCACAAAACGCCAGCAGGCGCAGGCTGACAAAGCGTATGACATCCAGACCAACATCATGCAACAGCAGGTTGTGGCAGAGCAGGTGAAGGTGCAGCAGGTTGAAAAAGAACAGCAGGTCAAGGTGCAGGAAGCGGAAATCAACCGCCGCGAGAAAGAACTGATCGCTACCGTGTTGAAGCAGGCGGAGATCGAGCGGCAGCGGATTGAGACTTTGGCCGCAGCCGAAAAGCAGCGCCTGATCGCGGAAGCGGAAGGCCATGCATCATCGATACGGGCACAGGGCGAGGCGGAAGCGGAGATCATCTTTAAGAAAGGTGAATCCGAAGCCAAAGCCATGAACGTAAAAGCTGAGGCTTATCAGGAATACAACCAGGCGGCGGTGATCGACCGGCTGTTTACGGCTATGCCGGAGGTGGTGCGGGCGCTGGCCAGTCCGCTGGCCAACGTCGACAAGATCACCATTGTGTCGACGGGAAACGACGATGCTTCCGGGATGAACAAAATCACCGGCGACATCGCAAAAATGGCGGCGCAGGTGCCGGCGTTGTTCGAGACGCTCTCAGGCATGCCGCTGTCGGAGTTGCTGGGGAAAGTGCGTCAGATTGGAGACAAGACGGCCAAGCCGCCGGTGGTGGATGCAGCGAAGTAAGGGTCGCAATTGCTCGTGTGGGGACGGGCGTCTCGCCCGTCCCGCTGAGCGCAGCGAGGCGTTGGAGCGGATTATGGCTAGCAAATCGAAACCTACTGGATGGGGCATTGTGCTGGGAGCGGCGCTGGGCATGGTCGCTGGAGTGCTGGCGGGGCACATCGCTATCTGGCTGGGCATCGGAATTGCGATAGGGATGTTGCTCGGGGCGTCGGTTCGCCGTTCGGAGAAGATATGCCCCGAGTGCGCGGTGATCCACCAGAAACATGAAGTGAGAAGCAGGCAGTTGGAGAGGTAGGGCGGTGGTCGAAGTGCCTTGCGGAGCCGATGCTGGTGCCGAGGTGCAAGGGGTCCTTCGACTGCGTGGCTGGCTCGCTTCGCGAACCATCCACTCCGCTCAGAATGACAATTAGCAAAGAAAAGGAGTCCATCATGGCATTACTAGAGCGTGTTTCCACGTTAGTTCGGGCCAACCTCAACGACCTGATCGATAAGGCCGAGGAGCCGGAAAAGATGATCAAGCAGGTGATTCTCGATATGCAGAACCAACTGCTGCAGGTGAAGACGCAGGTGGCGATCGCGATCGCCGATCAGCACCTGCTGGAGAAAAAACAAAAAGAGAATGAAGAAAAAGTGGCGGAATGGATGCGCAAGGCCGAACTGTCGGTCGACAAGAAACAGGACGACCTGGCGCGGGCGTCGCTGCAGCGCGTGGAAAGCTATCGCGAGATGAGTGAGAGCTTCGCGCAGCAGGTGACTGACCAGAAGGCGCAGGTGGAGAACTTGAAGTCGGCGCTGCGCCAGCTGGAGCAGAAGCTGAGCGAGGCGCAGGCTAAGGCCGACTTGCTGATCGCGCAACATCGCCGGGCCCGCGCCGTGGGCAAAGCCAGCGATGCGCGCCTGGCCATGGGCGATGGCTCGAAAGCAGCGGCCTTCGACCGCATGAAGCGCAAGGTAGCGCACTCTGAAGCGGTGGGACAGGCGAAGGCGGAGATTGCGGGAGACAACATGGAAGACCGCCTGGCTGCGCTCGAGAAAGAGGATCGCATTGAGCAGTTGCTCGCGGAGCTGAAGGGGAAGCGGGGAGCGTAGACGGACTAATCCGTTGGCGCCGGCAATTCGGTTGAGGGATTAGGGATCCTTCGACTCCGCATCCACTTCGCATTCGCGAAGTGGATGCTCCGCTCGGGATGACAACACCTGAGGATGGCCTACCGGAGATTCGTCGGCCCGGCTTACATCCATTGACCGGTCGGGGCGCATCTCTGTAATCTTGGTTGTGCAATTTCGGATCGGGTTTCTGACTCAAGGATCATTCATGAAGCAAGTTGCAATTTTGCTGCTGCTAGCGATGCTGCTCATGCTGGGCGGCTGCGGCAGCACTCCCACGTCGGTTCAGTCGGGGGCGGGTGGAATCTGGCTGGCGGAGCTGACCGGAGGTAGCGGGCAAGCGTCCGGGCTGAGCTTTATCACGGACTTTACGCTGAACGGCAATTCCACGCTGAATATTTTGAGCTTTCAATTCCTCAACTATAACCCCAATAACAGCGCTAACTGTTTCTCCTCCATCAACGGGCCAAACGTGAGCGGGTCAATACCCTTGACGGTTCAGTCGAACGACACCGTGACCGGCACCATCACGTACGTTGTGCAGTCGGGCGACAACACCCTTACCCTCACCGGAAACGTGACTGGAACGGCGAGTCAGAACGGGAGCGGAACGAATGTTACGTATACGCTCACCAGCGCCACGATCACCGGCATTTGGACGCTGAAAGGCAGCACCGCATGCACCGTCACCGGAGGCGACACCTACTTCACCATGACCCAGTCGTCCTGAAGTTTTCTGAGCTTAGAACCAATCGCTGCGGTAGGCGACCCACCAGGATGCGAAGAGGATGGGAACGGTCGCGGCCACGCCCCACCAAATCGGCAGCACAAAGTCTGCCAGCAGGCCGAGCAGCGTGAAGGTTATCCAGAAGACCTTCTTTTCCATAGAGTGATTGTAAGCTGGTAGGCGCGTTAAGGCAGCAGTGCGGTTGGGCCAGCACTTTCGTCACCTGCTTGGTCTGCTATAGAGTGAGAGCCATGAAGCGCTCGCTGCAAGAGATTGCCGAGGCCGTTGGAGCTCACCTGCAAGGGGATGGGAGTGTCGCGGTCGAGGGCGTGGCCAGCATCGGATCGGCTTCCAGGTATGATCTAGTGTTTGTGGAGGAAGAGAAATATCTGGCGCGGGCGCTGCAATCGGGCGCGGGAGCGGTGATTGCGGGGGAATTCGCGGCGACCGCATCGGGCAAGTCCTTGCTCATCTGCCGAAATCCCAAACTCACCTTCGCGCGGGCGGCGCGCTTGCTGCGAGATGGCGATCGCGATGGTGATAACGCCGGTGTACATCCGACTGCGGTGGTGCATTCTTCTGTGCATCTGGCGCCGGGAGCGATGGTCGGGGAGTACTGCGTCATCGGGGCGGATGCCGAAATCGGCGAGGGCACGCGGATTGGCTCCGGGTGCTCGATTGCGCGAGGTGTGAAGATTGGGCGAGACTGCGAGATTTATTCGAGGGTTACGATCTACGCCGGGACCACGCTGGGCGACCGCGTGATTGTGCACGCGGGCGCGGTTCTCGGAAGCGATGGCTTCGGTTACGTACGCGACCCGAAGAGCGGACGCTATGAAAAGTTTCCGCAAGTCGGAAGGCTCGTGATCGAAGATGATGTTGAAATTGGCGCCAATACGACGATTGACCGCGGAGCGCTTGACGAAACGCGTATTGGGCAGGGAACGAAGATCGACAACCTGGTGCACATCGGGCACAACTGCCGGCTGGGACAGAATGTTGTGATCGCCGCCCAGACCGGGCTTTCCGGCAGCATTGTGATTGAGAATGAAGTCGTGCTTGGGGGCCAGGTTGGCATTGGCGAACACGCGCGCATCGAAGAGGGCGTGATGCTGGGCGGGCAGGGTGGTGTGCTGCCGAACAAAGTGCTGCGGGGCAGAGGCGTGGCCTTCTGGGGGACTCCGGCGCAACCGGTGCGGGAATATCTGAAGCAGTTGGCGGCGCTGGCGAGGCTGGGGAAGAAGAGGTAGACGTGGCGATTGTGGTGATTGGCGGGCATTCGCGAAGCGTGGGGAAAACCAGCGTGGTCGCGGGATTGATTTCCGCGCTGCGCGAATACGATTGGACTGCAGTGAAGATCACGCAGTATGGACACGGGGTTTGCTCGGCCAACGGAGCGCCGTGCGACTGTGTGACGGACGATCACAGCTGGGCGATCTCCGAGGAGAAAGATCGCAGCGGAGAGTCGGACACTTCGCGCTTTCTGGTCGCGGGCGCGTCGCGAGCTTTGTGGGTGCGCACCGAGCAGGGCAGGCTGGCGGAAGCGATGCCGGCGCTGCGGCAGCGGTTGGAGCGGGCGCGGCATGTGATCGTGGAATCGAACAGCGTGTTGAAGTTCCTGCGGCCGGACTTATATCTTACGGTGCTCGACCCGGGCACGGAGGATTTCAAGACTTCAGCGCGAGAATTTCTGGACCGCGCGGGTGCGGTGATTCTGCATGATGCGGCGAAGACCGGGGCGGCGTGGCAAAGCGTTTCGTTGAAACCGGTGGTGGGACGGCCGGTATTTCGGATTGCGCCCCCACCCTACGTGACGGCGGAGATTGTCGAGTTTGTGCGGAGTTCGGTGGCGCTGCACGCGACAGCGGATTCCTCTTCGCTGCGCGCTTCGGAATGACAAAGTTCGCGCGCTTCGGAATGACAAGGTTCGTGCGTTTGTTATCTTTGACGGTGCGGCAAATTCATTACAGCGCCTGGTTGCTTGTTCTACTCTCATCGCTGCTGCAGGTTCTCATTTTCCCTCTCGCCGGGATCTACGTTCTCTCCTGGGTCGCTTTTGCGCCTTTGATTGTGGCCCTTTTGCGTGCGCGGCCCGGGGGGGTGCTGGAAATCAATGGTTCGGTCAATCTTCAGGCTGCGAAACCCGGGCAGGCTTTTCTGCTGGCATATGTTTCTGGAATCTTGTGGTATGCGGGGACGTGTTACTGGATTTACAACACCATGCACGAACACGGCGGCTTGAGCGTGCCGGTTGCCCTGCTGGCTCTGTTTCTCTTCTGTCTTTATCTGGGGCTTTATCACGGGCTGTTCGGTTTGCTAGTGAGCTGGACGGTGGGACCGGGCGGAGATTATCGCCGCGCGTTGGTAGCCGCGCCGTTCTTATGGGTTGCGGTGGAGTTGGCGCGCTTCAACATCACCGGTTTCCCTTGGAACCTGCTGGGCACCGCGCAGGTGGATAACATTTCACTGAGCCGCATCACGACCTGGACGGGAGTGTACGGAGTCTCGTTCGAGATCATGCTGGTGAATGTCGCGGTGGCGGCGGCATTCGTGGTTCCTAGAAAAAAGCGAAGCACGCTCCTACTGGCTGCGCTGGCTGCGGCTGCGGTGCTGCAAGCCGGGAGGTTGGTGGATGCGCCCGCGATTCCGGCAGATCATGCGGCGTTGCTGGTTCAAGAGAACATTCCGGTAGATGAAACCTGGACCCGCGAAACTTTTGAGCGCACGCTACGTGAACTGACTGATCTTAGTGTGAAAGATGTCAGCCTGAAGCCTTCGGCGGAGTCAGATGCGAGCAATTCCAAGCCGGGCAGCATCGACTTGATCGTCTGGCCAGAGTCTCCGGCGCCTTTTTTCACAAGCGATCCGCTGTTTCGCGAGCCAGTGAGCCAGATGGCTCGCGACACGCACAGCTGGGTGGTGACGGGCGCTATCGGCACTGCTCCCGTGGAGAGCGGGAGGTCAGGTCCGCAAGTGTTTAACTCGGCCGCGCTCATCAGTCCCGAGGGCGATTGGACTGCGCGTTACGACAAAGTGCATCTGGTGCCGTTTGGCGAATATTTGCCGTTCCCCCGGCTGTTTGCATTTGCCGGCGGCTTGACTAAGGAAGTCGGAGGGTTTGAGCCAGGAGTTGCGCGTGCGCCACTGGATGCTGGAAGCGAACGGCTTGGAATCTTCATCTGCTACGAGTCCGTGTTTCCCGGCGAAGTGCGGCAGTTTGCGGATCAGGGCGCGCAGGTATTTGTGAATCTTTCAAACGACGGCTGGTATGGCGACAGCGGCGCGTACGCCCAGCACCTGAATCAGACACGCATGCGTGCCATCGAGAATGACCGCTGGATCTTGAGTGCGACAAATACGGGAGTGACGGCTTCGATCGATCCCTACGGGCGAACCGTGGCGCGGCTTCCACGCAAGGAGCGGGCAGCGCTGGTGGCTCCTTATGCCCTCACTTCCGTAACCACGTTCTACACGCGGCATGGCGATTGGTTCGCCTGGCTGTGTGCGATAATTTCAGCAGGGGCGCTGATCACGCGCTTGTCGTTTTCGAAGAGGTGAAAGACTCCGAATGAATCAAGAGTTGGAACAGGAATACGGGTCGTTGAATAAGAAGGTGCGCGAACTCCGGGAGTATCTTTGACGCGGACAAGCTCCGTCCGCAACTAGCCGAAATTGAAAAGCAGGCTGCCGACCCAAATCTGTGGTCGAACCCGCAACGATCTCAACAGGTGATGCGCGAGAAGAAGCGTCTGGAGCATTTGCTGGCAACAGACGCCGATCTGGGCCGCCGCGGTGATGACATTGCCGCCTACTTCGAATTGGCGAAGGAAGGCGAAAATGTTGACGCCGAGTTACGGCGCGACGTCGACTCACTGCGCGAATTGGTCGACAAACTGGAAACCGAGACGCTGCTCTCCGGGCCGAACGACGCGCTCAATGCCATCGTGACTATTCATCCCGGAGCGGGCGGAACGGAATCGCAAGACTGGGCCGACATGCTGCTGCGGATGTATTTGCGCTGGGCGGAGCGGCAGGGATTCGAGACCGTTCTCTACGATTACCAGCCCGGCGAAGAAGCGGGGTTGAAGTCGGCGACCTTTGCGGTGAACGGCGAGTATGCCTTTGGTCTTTTGAGCAGTGAAATCGGGGTGCACCGCCTGGTGCGGATTTCGCCGTTCGATCAGGCCAAGCGGCGGCATACTTCGTTCGCCAGCGTTTTTGTCTCTCCGGAAATCGACGACAGTATTGAGGTGGTCATCAAGCCCGAAGATATTCGTACTGACACTTACCGCTCGAGCGGCAAAGGTGGGCAGCACGTCAACACGACGGACTCGGCGGTGCGCATCACTCATATCGCCACCGGCCTTGTGGCCAGTTGCCAAAATGAGCGCTCGCAACACAAGAATCGCGAGCGGGCCATGAGCATGCTGCGTTCCAAGCTCTACGAATTTGAGATGGAGAAAAAGCGCGCGGCCACGAAAAAAATAGAGGATTCAAAACTCGATAACGACTTCGGATCGCAGATTCGTTCCTACGTGCTGCAGCCCTACCGCATGATCAAGGATCATCGAACCAAGACCGAAGTAGCCGATGTTGATCGCGTTCTCGACGGGGACCTGCAGCCGTTTATCCGGGCATATTTGCTGGCGCGGCGCGGGGAGAAGTCGTGAGAACGAAACCGGAGAAAGTAGTTTCGGCGAAACTGAGAGCGGTGAAGCTTGGGCCCCGGTTCCTGCGGGCGTTTCAGTTTGCCGCGGAGAAACACGCCGGGCAGACGCGCAAGGCCTCAAGCACTCCTTACATCGCGCACTTGATGGGGGTTGCTTCGCTGGTGCTCGAGTTCGGTGGCGATGAAGATCTGGCGATTGCGGCTCTGCTGCACGATGTGGTGGAAGACTGCGGCGGCGCACCCATGCTGAAAGAAGTGCGGCGGAAGTTTGGGAGGCGCGTGGCGAAGATTGTGGACGGCTGCACCGACTCGGATACGGAGCCTAAGCCGCCGTGGCGCGAACGCAAAGAAACTTATATTGAGCATCTGAGAAGCTCCGACGCGGAAACCAGGCTGGTTTCCGCTGCGGACAAACTCAACAACGTGCGCTCCATTCTTTCCGACTACCGGGAAGTTGGGGAGTCAATTTGGGAACGTTTCAATGGCGGACGCGAGGGCACTCTTTGGTACTATCGGGCTTTGCTGGATGAATTTCTTCGGGGCAAACCCAGCCGATTAGTTAGGGAGTTGGAACTCGCGGTCCGGGAACTTGAAGCCAGCGCGAAACTTGCTGGTTCTGATAGTGCGGGGAGATGAAGCGATGCCGCGGCAAATCGATTTAATTCGCGCTTCCAAGCTGCCATCGAACATGATGCAGTTCGCGGCGAAGGGCGCGCTGTCGGTGCCGCCGGACGAGAATCTTGAGATCCTGGTTTACCTCGCCAAACATAATAAGATTTTTGGCGACCTTGCCCGGATGACGTTGGCGGGATGGGACGAGAAGGCCTCGCTGGCCGCGGCTTCCAATCCGAAGACCGCGAGCGAGGTGCTCGACTATTTAGTTGCGCCCGAGAATCTTCGTCCTAAGCTGCTGCCGGCGCTGCTGGAGAATCCATCCGTGGCTGATGGTGAATTAGCCAAGTTAGCCATCTCCGCATCTCCGGAAGGAATCGCGACTATGTTGCAGAGCCCGCGGGTGCGGGCTGCAGCGGGCATTCTGGAGTGTCTCCGCGCGAACCCGTACTTGAAAGCTACCGAGGCATCCGAAGTTGCCAAACTGCTCGGAGGCGGCGAGAGCGAGTCGCCCACGGTTCCAGTTACGGGCAGCGCGCCACAAGTTGCAGCCATTGTTACGGAAGTTGCCGAGCCAGTTCAAGAAGCGGCTTCCGAGGCAATCGATGAAAGCGGAGAAGTTCCTGAGGCGGCCATTTCCGCTTACCTTGCCGAGCACGCCACGGAGATTGCCGGGGAGCAGGATAAGCCGTTCAAGGCGGTCGGCGGAATTGTGGAATTGCTGGGCTCTGATTATTTTCCCGTGTCGGAAAACAAGGAGATGGCGGAGCCTGCCGCGGAGAAAGCCGCTGCCGAGGCTGGTGCCGCGGCTTCCGCAGCCGTGGCAAAAGCTAAACTTGCGGCCGCGAAACCTGAAGCCGGCAGGCGTGAGAACACGCTGCAGAAGATCAACCGTCTGGATGTGAAGGGCCGCATCCAGTTGGCGATGAAAGGCAATAAGGAAGAGCGGTCCATTCTGATTCGCGACGGCACCAAGGTAGTGGCGCTGGCGGTGCTCGATGCGCCCAAGATTTCCGACGGGGAAGTGGAGAAGTTTGCCCTGCAGAAGAATGTGCTGGAGGCGGTGTTGCGGCAGATTCCGCTGAAACGCCGCTTCATGAAGAATTATATTGTGGTGCGGAATCTGGTCTCGAATCCGCGCACCCCGCTTGATCTAGGGTTAGGGTTGATGAAGCATCTGCAACCGCAAGACTTGAAGAACATCTCCAATAACAAGGAAATCTCCGAGACCGTCCGCAAGCTGGCGATGAAAATGTATAAGCAGAAGATGGATGCTGCGAACAAAAAATAAAATGGCTTCTTTCCCGCAAGCAGATCCCGTTACTGAACTCTTACGAAACGCCAAGACCATCGCCGTGGTCGGACTCTCGGACAATCCGCTGCGTGCCAGCTATGGCGTGACGGCCTACATGCAAGGCCAGGGATACCGCATCATTCCGGTGAATCCGCAGATCGAATCTTGTCTGGATGAGAAGGCTTACGCTTCGTTGCTCGAAGTGCCGGAGAAGATTGACGTCGTGAACATTTTCCGGCGGCCGGAGTTCGTGGAAGAAATTGTGGATCAGGCGATTCAGTTGAAGGTTCCGGCGATCTGGATGCAGGAAAACGTGATTCACGACAAGGCCGCTGAGAAGGCGCGCCAGGGGGGAATCTTTGTGGTGATGGACCGCTGCATTCTGAAAGAACACCACGCGCGCTTCCGCTGAGTTGAATCCCTAGCACCTGACTTAGCGCTTGACCCCCACGAAGACCACGGTGGCATCATCTCGCACGCCTGAGCCATTCGCGAATTCGCGGACATCGTCAACGATGCTGACGGCCGATGCCGCATCGCTAACGGCGTGTTCGGCGAGCCGTTCAAGGCCGTACTCCTGCTCATCCGCGTCGACCGCTTCGGTGATGCCGTCGCTGTAGAATACGAGCCGCGAACCTTTAGAGAGATTTATGCAGGTTTCGGAATAATCTCCGTTGGCTATGCCCAGAGGCAGCCCGCGCTCGGTGTCCAGGAAGTGCGCTCCCTGTTCATCGATAAAGAGCGGATGCAAATGCCCCGCATTCGCGAAGATCACGGTACGCGTCGCCGGATCGAGAACAGCATAGACCAGAGTGACGAACTTGCCTGCGGGAAAGTCATCCACCAGCAGGCAGTTGAGTTTAGTCAAGACCTCGCCCGGACTGCAGCAGGCTTCCGCGAGAGACCGCAGCATCCCGCGGGTAGCCGACATCAGAAGCGCGGCGGCCGTGCCTTTTCCGGAGACATCGGCCAGCACCAGTCCCCAGCGGCCATCGGGAAACGGGATGAAGTCGTACCAGTCTCCTCCAACCGCGCCCGCGGGGACGCTTAGACCGGAAATCACGAAGCCCGGGATGAAAGGCGAACTCTTGGGCAATAGCGCCTGCTGCATCACCCGGGCGTCCTGAGCTTCACGGCTCATGGTTTCGCGCTCCGCGCGCTCTGATTGAAAGCGACGGGCGTTGTTTACGGCCACGGCTACGTGGTCGCACAACGCCTGAAGAATTCTCAATTGCTCACGAGGAAAAGCATCCAATTCGGGATGGGATGCGGTGAAGACACCCACGAGGCGATCGCTAACGTGAAGCGGAATCACCACTTCGGAGAGCGTGTCGTGTTCGCAGCTAATGTAGTAGGCGTCCTTGCGCACGTCGGGCGCATAGCGCATCTGGCCGGTCGAAGCGACGTAGCCGACCATGCCTTCTTTGCCGATCTTCAAGCGATGGCCTTTGTGGTTGACGCTGCATCCATGCACGCCGGCGAGCACCATCTCGCCGTGCTCCTCGTCGTGGAGGTAGATGCCTGCCTCCACGCAGCCGAAAGAACGGGCCACGTCATTCACAATGTTGTCGATGAGTGGATCGAGGTCGAGGATCGAAGTGATCTTCTGTGCTGCTTTCTGCAGCTTTTGCAGATCCTCCACCTGATCGATGCGCGGTGGGCGCAGCGGCGGAACGGCGGCGACGGTTCCAGGAATCGTGGACATGGGATTCAGCCCTTCTTAACTCGCAGGCGGGCGCAAACCATACACGTTTTGTTCCTTTATAAGATGCCACGCGGCATCTCTAGGATTCTTTCCTGGGGCGCGAAGCTTTGCTCGCGGCGGCGGGCGCACGCAGTTTCCTGATCTCTTCCATGCGCTCGCGGATGCGCTTCTCGATGCCCTCACTAGTCGGTTTGTAGTAGACGCGGTCCCGCAAATTGTCGGGCAGGCATTGCATACTGGCAACTTTCCCTTCGACATCGTGCGCGTATTGATAATCTTTGCCGTAGCCCAGACCTTTCATCAATCCCGTGGGAGCATTACGCAGGTGCAGCGGGACGGGTTCAGCGGCGGTTTGTTCGATATCTTGCTGAACATTTCCGTAAGCGGTGTAAAGCGCGTTCGACTTGGGCGCGACCGAGAGATAGACGACGGCCTGTGCAAGGGCGAGATTGCCCTCAGGCATTCCGATGAAATCCACGGCATCGCGCGCGGCCATGCATAGCGAGAGCGCGTTGGGATCTGCGAGTCCGATGTCTTCGACCGCCATGCGCACGACGCGGCGCGCGATATAGAGCGGATCTTCGCCGGCTTCGATCATGCGTCCGAGCCAATAGAGCGCGGCATCGGGATCGCTGTTGCGCACCGACTTGTGCAGAGCTGAAATCAGGTTGTAATGCTCTTCGCCGGCCTTGTCGTAGAGCAGAGTGCGCTTCTGCAGCGCGTCGCGAACAATGTCGTCAGTGATTTCCGCGGGCGGGTGTCCCGCTTGTTGCGCCAGCCCGACTGCAACTTCCAGCACGTTGTAGGCGCTGCGAGCATCGCCGCTGGTGTAGCTGGCGATTTTCTTGAGCACATCGTCAGACGCGCGCACTTTCATCATGCCCAGGCCGCGATCTTCATCCGTCAGCGCGCGCTTCAGCAGTTGTACGATCTGATCTTCAGTCAATGGCTGCAACACATAGACGCGGGCGCGCGAAAGCAATGCGGCGTTGATCTCGAACGATGGATTCTCGGTAGTGGCGCCGATCAGGCGGATATTGCCTTTTTCCACATGAGGCAGGAAGGCATCCTGCTGGGCTTTGTTGAAACGGTGAATCTCATCGATGAAGACGATGGTGCGCGTGCCGTACTGGCGGGCGCGTTCGGCGTCGGCCATGACCTGCTTGATCTCTTTAATCCCGGCTAGGACGGCGGAAAATTCGATGAATTCCGCTTTCGTCATGCGGGCGATGATCTTCGCCAGCGTAGTTTTGCCGGTGCCCGGCGGTCCCCAGAAAATGAGCGAGCCCGTATCATCGCGGTCGATCTGCGTGCGCAACGGCTTGCCGGGACCGATCAGGTGCTCCTGGCCGGCGAATTCCTCTAGCGTGCGCGGGCGCATGCGGTCCGCCAACGGCCGGGTGCGGTCGGTGGCGGTGTCAGGGCTGGGGGTGGGTTGGAACAGTCCCATGGGAACCTTTTCACCACGGAGGCACGGAGTCTCGGAGAAAGATAAGGGGCTTCTCTGTGACTCCGCGTCTCAGTGGTAGATATTTCATTTTCTCTGCCTCGCTGCTTCGTACAGCACGATGCTCGCGGCCACGCCGGCGTTGAGAGATTCCACCTGCGCTGTGTGCGGAATGGCAATTACCTCATCCATTTTTGACATCACATCGCGCGGCAGGCCGGCGCCTTCGTTGCCGAAGAAGATCGCGCTCGCTCCCTTCAAGTCTGCCTGATCCAGCGGCGTTCCCTTATGAGAGGAGGTTGCGATTAGGCGTACTCCTTGAGACCGTAGTTTCTCAGAAACCTCCTCCAGCTTTGCGGTTCCTGATTTCGCGTGCCCATGAATTACTGGCAGACGGAACACCGATCCCGCCGAAGCACGAACGACCTTCGAGTTGAACGGGCTGACCGTGCCCTCACCCAAAACCACTCCCGCACTGCCAAACGCTTCGGAGGAGCGCAAAATTGTGCCCAGGTTGCCTGGGTCCTGCAGTCCGGCCAATACAACAATCGGGCCGACCTGCAGCCGTTCCGTCTCAACCACATCGTCGAGTGAGAATTCCTTCAGTCGCACGAGCGCAGCTACACCCTGAGGCGATTCGCTGGGTACGAGGCTGTCGAACAACTTATCAGGCAGCAGCAGAGTTTCGACCTGAGCACCAAGTTGTGGCAGCAGGCGTTCAGCGCGGTCTTGCGCCGATTCACGAAAGAATACTGCGCTGAACCGGAGGCCGCTCCGGATGGCCTCTTCCAGGATGCGCAACCCTTCGATCGCGCAGTCTCCGCTTTCCGTGAGTTCGGCGCGCGAAAATGCCTGGCGCAGTTGTTTGACCAGCGGATTGTGGCGCCCCTCAACGCGGCGCAGCCGGTGCTGGGCGCTGAGCGAGGGTTCTGACTGCCTTTTCATCGGGATATTGCCTGCGATCTTCACGGTGGATCGTCACTACTGATCGTCACTGCTGATCTTCATCGAATGATACGCCGCCCACCCTTGTTGCGGCCCTTTGCCGTATTATGGTAGGTTCCACGGACAAAATATTCCAAGCTGAATCAATGCAGGAAGGGAGCGCCGTGCGCGCGGAAATCCTAAAAATCAATTGTGAGGTTCCGGAGATTTCACTGGTAAAGTATGCCGCCGATCAGATTCGCGCCGGCGAGGTACTGGGGATGCCGACGGACACGTTTTATGGCCTGGCCGCCGATCCCTTCAACCTGCGCGCCGTCGACCGGGTATATGACATCAAAACCCGCTCGCGCCACAAACCGTTATCGCTGCTCATCGAAAGCGTGGATCAGGCGGAAGAGCTAGCCAAGTCGTTGCCCGAAGAATTTTATGCTTTGGCGCGGCAATACTGGCCGGGACCGCTCACTATCATCGTAAAAGCCGGATCGCGCCTGCCGCTGAAGGTGACGGCCAATACCGGCAATGTAGCCCTGCGCGTGCCGAACGCCAAGATTCCGCACGCGGTGGTGGTGGCGGCGGCGATTCCAATCACGGCCACATCGGCCAATCTCAGCGGGGCCTCGGAATGCACCAGCGCCGAGCAGGTGCGCGACCAGCTGCAGGGCCGCATCAGCATTATCGTGGACGGCGGAACTTCCCCCCGCGACGTCGCTTCCACCATTATTGATCTCACCGACGAAGGCGCGCGCTGGCGGGTGATCCGCGAAGGTGCGATTCCTGCCGGGGAAATTTCCACGTTCTTTGCCAAAGGATGACTGACGATTCTGTGAACCGGCATCCGCGACGCCGCTGGCTGCTGCGGCTGGAGGCGCTTGGGCTGGCGGCGTTAGCCGCGCTGCTTTCGTTCCTTACTCTGACCGTGATCGGCATCGTGCATGAGGGAGCCCTGCAGGAAGTCCACCCAGCAGATGCCATTGTTGTGTTCGGAGCGGCGGAGTATTCCGGCCGTCCCTCACCCGTGTTGCGGGCGCGCCTCGATCATGCTTTCGATCTTTTCGAGAAGGGGATCGCTCCCGTCGTGATCACAACCGGCGGGGCGGCTTTGGATCCCAGCTTCAGCGAGGGCGGTGTGGGCAGCGATTATTTGAAGCGTCGCGGGATTCCCGAGCGCAACCTGATCGCCGAGACCCAGGGCTCCGACACCGCTCAATCGGCGGTGCGGGTCGCTGTGATCATGCGTGCCAACGGACTGCACAGCTGCGTGGCCGTCAGCGACGCGTATCACGTGTTCCGCATCAAGAGGCTGCTGGAACATGAGGGAATCGGTCCCGTATATGTTGCGCCCCGGCCTGATTCGCGTCCGCACGGCGTTATGCAGCGTGCGTATGCAGTGATGCGCGAAGCTAGCAGCTATTTGGTGTGGAAGCTGGGAATGACGTAGAACTGGAAACTGCTTCCGACTCTAAAAGGTGTCGATTCCGTTGGTAGTACGAACTCTGAACCAGTCGTAATGCAGACCGTAGCGCATGATGCCGATGCGGACTTTCATGAACGCGTGCTGAATCCGTACTTCCAGCGCAAAATTTTTCGTGATCGTCGCCTGATCGTGCCGCTGGCCAATGTACTCGGCCCGGCGGCGACCCTCGCAGGTCTGGTAATCGCCACTTTCACGGCACATTTCGTATCCATTGCTGAGGTTCTCTTCCCGCAGGGTGTTCACGGTCGAATTCTGCTGGATTGCTGCGGCTAGCTCTACATCGTATTTGTCGTACCAGGCTTGCACCGCTGCTTCGGTGTCCTCAGGGGAGTGTGTCTGCTTGTACTTGCCGATGGCGGCGACGATGTCGTCGCCGTTTTCGGCTCCATCCATGGTCAGCGCAGGCAGTGCGTTGCGGAGAGCATCCATGTCGTCTTCCGTGTACACTTTCCTGCCTGGCGTAGGAGTTTTCTTGGAAGCGCGGGCTACCGCTGCAAGAGATTGCTCTGTGCCTGTGGCTGTCGGTTCGGGTACCGCCGGGGCAGCCGGAGGCGGGCCCTGGGCAAAGGCGGTTGAAAGCAAGAACGCGAAAACGGATGGCAGAAGCAGCTTCCACGAAGAACGGGCACGGGATGAGACAGGGATCGACACACTAGAATGCTATTGGCCGACTTGAGTCGGAAAAAGATGACCAAAGTCATCTGAACTGGATGCCCCTTTGGGTTACCAACTGTTGCGCTCCCGCAGCGAAGTGATGTGGGCGACGTGGTGGCGTCCGTGCCAGGCGTAGAGCGCGAGGTTCTTTCCCAGACTCACCAGGCCGAGCTCGGGATGGCGAAATGTGCGCTTCCAATCTTCCGGCTGGAGCGATCTCAGCAGGCGAACCCAGCGGTCGTGCAACGAATCCAGCATCGCCAATGAGACTTCGACGGGAGTTGCCTGCGTGTCGGCCAACTGCGCCCAGCGATCCTCGGCGTAGGGCTTGATTGTCGGCTCCTCTTCGGTGAGGGCCAGTTTGAAGCGCACGTAGGCATTGAGATGGCTATCCGGCACGTGGTGCGCGACCTGGCGCACGGTCCATCCGTCGGGGCGGTAGGGCGTGTCGAGTTGTCGATCGGAGAGCCCTTTCACCGCCGCACGGAGCTTGGCCGGGGCTTGGGAGATGTCGTCGATAAGCTTTCTTCTCTGGTCTTCGGTAGGTGGTCCGTCGAAGCGGAACTTGCCGATGGGGTAGCGCAGGTCAGTCATTGTGCCTCCGGTCGAGAATCTTTCTTCACAGATGACTGGCACAGTTGAGAAGGTTCATAGAGAAGGCTTAAAGCAGCATGGTTCGCGTGCGGAGGTCCAGTCGGCCGCCGGGTTGGAATGTAGGAGCCAGAAGCGGGAACCCTTTCTGTAACTACAACCCCTAGGGCTTCGGCGCCGTTGACCCCATTTGCTCGGGCTTCGCATTTCGGTTCAATCTGCCCTAAGATTTGTGCAACAAAAAGCTCGTTTCTAGGCTAAACTCCCAATTCTGGGCGGTTTATAGTCCCCCGGGTGCGGTGATTGCATCCTAAGTGAGCGAGAGGAACTATGGCAGCGTCAGTCTGGTCTGGACACTTAACTTTCGGGCTTATCTCCATGCCGGTGCGCTTGTTCTCGGGCGCGCGCAGCAGCGGCATCTCTTTCAACATGCTGCATCGCACGGATAAATCACGGCTCAAACAGCAGTACATTTGTCAATTAGAGGGCGTCGTCGTCGACCGCGCCGACATGGTTAAAGGCTACGAGTTTCGCAAGGACGAATACATCATCATCGAGCCGGAAGAGATAAAGAAGATCGAGCCGCAGACTGCGAAAACCATGGAGATTCTGGAATTCGTGAAAGCGGGCGACGTGGATCCCGTGTATTTCGAGTCTTCGTATTACATGCTGCCGGAAGAGGCCGGGCGGCGTCCTTACGCGCTGCTTACGAAAGCGTTGGAGGAAAGCGAGTACGTCGCCATCGCCAAGATCACCATGCACAACCGCGAGTACACGGTGTTCCTGCGTCCGCACGAAGGCGGACTGATGCTGCACACCATGTATTACGCCGAAGAAGTGAAGAAAGTGGAAGGCTTTGGAGCGCCCGATGTGGAGTTGAAAGAAGCCGAAGTAAAAGTCGCGCACCAACTCATCGAAGCGCTGGCAGACAAATGGGATCCGGAGAAGTACAAAGATAGCTTCCAGGAGAATCTGAAGAAGCTGATCGAGGCCAAGCTCGAGGGCGGGGAAGTCGCGGCGGTCGAGAAGCCTAAGAAGCTAGCGCCAGTCATCGACTTGATGGCTGCCCTCAAGCAGAGCCTGGCGCAGATGGAAGGCAGGAAAAAGCCCGCAGCCACAGCCAAGTCAGAGGAGCCAGCCGCCGCGGCCGGCAGCAAGTCCCGGCGCGGACGTTAAGGCGGCTTCGGCTTCAGCTTTTCATGCTTCGCTCGCCGGCGTCCAACTCACCTCGCTATTCAAGCATCCCAGAAATTGCCGCACTGGCCCACTGGCACAGATCGCGGCCAGCCGTTAGAATGTTTAATTCCTTGCGTGACCAGAATTTCTCCCTCGGGGTGCTGATGAGTCTTCGATGTTTGGGCCGATTGGCGGCCATGATGCTTGCCACCCTGCTGCTCATAGCGTGCGGCCAGGTCTATCGTCCGGTGGTTATTCCCTGCTCGGAGCAGGGAATTCCTGGCTGCCCGGTGGAATACCCTCCAACGCCGGCAAACTTCCATGCCGTCTTCGCCATCAGCACCAACGCGCCGAACAACCCGGGCGGAGCCCTGCAGATCGACGTCTCGGGAGACTCCATCATCGCGGAAACTCCCACCTCCAACCCCAGCGCGCCCAACGTCGGCGATGTACCCACGCATGCCGCCATTCTGCCCAACAATTCAAGGGTCTTCGTAGCCAGTGCAGGAAGCGTTGCGGGCGGGATCGACGGCGTCTCTTCTTTTACGACGGCAGTTCAGGCCCCGTTCGCAACCGGATTTGGCCCAGTCACTTCGCCTTCTTTGCCGAGTCAGCAGTCTGTTATCACAGCGATCAGCGAAGCCGGCAATCTAGTGACGGTGACGCTGAACACCCCGTGGACCAATGTAGCGGTTGGATATGCCATCGCCATCGCGGGCGTAAGCATCCCGGGATGCCAGCCGCCTGCCTGTAACCCTAGCGCCTACGACGGCGGCTTTACCCTAGCTTCGATCAGCGGGACGGGCACGACCATCCAGTATGTGAATCCGTCCTCCGGGCTCCCCGCGCTGTCGTCGGGTGGGACCGCAACGTTCCCGCCACAACCTGTGTTCGTGAACAGTACCCAGAACAACGCCATGTATGTGGCGAACTACAACTCCAATTCAGTCTTTGCTCTCAATATTTCGGTGAATGCCGTCACCAACACCGCGTCCGTAGGAGTTCATCCCGTTAGTCTGGCCGAGCTTCCGAACGGCACCAAGCTTTACGTGGCCAATCAGGGAACCAGCCAGGCGACCAGTTCGGTCAGCAGCTTGAACGTCGCAGATCTATCTTCGAACCCCGTGACCGGTTTTACCGGGACGAATCCCGTCTGGATAGCGGCTCGGGGCGACAGTCAGAAAATTTATGTGCTTACCCAGGGGGACGGACAGCTGGTCACAATCGACACTGCCACGGACACGGTTTCGAGCAGCCTCGCGGTCGGCGCTGGAGCCAACTTCATTTTCTTTGATCCCAACCTGAATCGTCTTTATGTAACGAATCCTCAGACCAGCACGGTCTACGTTTTTTCCGACACCGGCGGAGCCGGCGACACCCCGCTTCAGCTGGCGGCTATCTCATTCGCGGCCGGGTCGACGCCATGTCCGTTGGGATGCGCGCCCACTTCAATAACGGCGCTGGCTGATGGAACCCGGTTTTACGTAGCCAGCTACCAGACCGCCGCAGCATGTCCCCAGGGAAGTGGTGTGACGGGGGCCTGCGTTATCCCTGGCCTCACCGTGTTCAACGCCAATAGTCTCAGCTTGCAGTATCCCAGCGCACCAACTCTGACTTTGCTGAGTAGCGGTAGCGTCATCAACTGCGGCACGGGTGGATCAACTCCGCCCTGCTACCCGTTCGCAGCGGGTCAATATGCCGTTCCGCCCGTCGCAGCTTGCGTTTCGCCGGTGCTGCCCACTCTTTACACACCCGGCGTCACTCGTTTCCGCATCTTCACCACAGCGTCTATGGACAGTAGCCATGTCTATGTGAGCATGTGCGACGCCGGCTATATCGCCGACATCATTACAACCGGCAGCAACACAAACGGAAGCGGCAGCGGCTCTGTTACCCCTGATACCCTGGTGACTGACCTGCCCACAGCCTTCGGTGCAGGGCCCATACAAGCAAACGGCTACCCGGCGAATCAAAATCCTATTTTCATGATGCCTGGGCAGTAGGCGGCGTGTGCGATGGCAGGTTAGATTAAGCCGGATGACTCTAATTCCTGGCCGCTACTCCTTCTTTTTGGGTCTCTCTCGCCGCGTAGTGCGAGTCGACATACTCATCGAGAATCGCGATGAACTCGGCGACGATACGATCGCCCTTTAGCGTGGTGAATAAGCGTCCATCCACAAAGACCGGGGCTTTCGGTTCCTCAAAGGTGCCTGGCAGAGAGATGCCTATGTTGGCGTGCTTCGATTCGCCGGGCCCGTTGACCACGCAGCCCATGACGGCGAGCTTCATTTCTTCCACACCGACATAACGGCCTTTCCATGTGGGCATCTGCTCGCGCAGGTAGGTCTGAATCTGCTCGGCCATTTCCTGGAAGAAGGTGCTGGTGGTGCGTCCGCAGCCGGGGCAGGCCGTAACCTGCGGCGTAAAGCTGCGCATTCCCATGGACTGCAGAATCTGCTGCGCCACGCGAACTTCTTCGGTACGGTCGCCGCCGGGCGCGGGAGTTAGCGAAACGCGGATGGTGTCGCCGATGCCTTCCTGCAGCAATACTCCCATGGCGGCGCTGGATGCGACTACACCCTTTGCTCCCATGCCCGCTTCAGTCAAGCCAAGGTGCAGCGGATAATCGCAGCGCGCGGCCAGCGCGCGGTAGACGTCGATCAAATCCTGCACGCCGCTGACTTTCGCGCTCAGAATGATTTGATCGGGGCGCAGGCCGAACTTTTGCGCGAGGTCGGCAGAGTTCAGCGCGCTCACCACCATCGCTTCCATGGTGACTTCGCGGGCGTCCTTTGGTTCGGCAAGAGCTGAGTTCTCGTCCATCATGCGGGTGAGCAAGACTTGATCAAGCGATCCCCAGTTCACGCCGATGCGCACCGGCTTCTGATACTTCACCGCCACTTCGATCATGGTGCGGAAATTCGAGTCGCCGGTGCGCCCGATGCTGGCGTTGCCGGGATTGATGCGGTACTTGGCGAGGTCGCGGGCGCACTCGGGATACTTAGTGAGCAAGACATGTCCGTTGTAGTGGAAGTCGCCGATGATAGGCACCCGCACGCCCTGCTTGTCGAGTTCTTCGACAACGCGTGGAACGGCGGCAGCAGCCTCTTCATTGTTGACGGTGACCCGCACCAGTTCCGACCCGGCGCGAGCCAGCGCGGCGCACTGCTCGACGGTCGAAGGCACGTCGGCAGTGTCAGTATTGGTCATGGATTGCACCACAATCGGTGCATCCGAGCCGACACGCACGCCGCCGACGATGACGGTTACGGTTTTCCTACGGGGAATTATGGCCATGGGAACCTCCATTTTAGCACGCGGAAACCGGGCCTCGCTGGGTGGGAGGGGATGAACCAGGCTTCCCAAGGTCATCCGAAAAGCTCGCTGTGCGACCCCATGCGAACAAGTTGCAGAACCTGTGCGTCCGGCTTGCGGTAGATTAGCAACAAATCGGGTTTGAGATGGCGCTCACGGTGATCGCGCCAGTCGCCGGACAGCCTGTGGTCTCGGTTTTTCTCCGATAGAGACTTGTCATCAGCCAGGAGGGAAACGATGTCAGAAAGAAGGAGGTCAATGTCGCGCCGGTGTTGACCGCGTTTCTCACGCCTGAAGTCGCGGCGAAATGCGCCGGTGCGCTCAATCCTCCGCATTCAGGTCGCTCATCAGGTCGGAGACGCTATTGAACGAGGTCAGGCCGCCTTTGCGAGCTTCCCGCATTGCCGCTGCGGTTGTAGCGTTGGGAACCTTCACTTCGAATGGCAGCGCCTTCTCTGCCGCCACGCGGGTCAACAGAACGCGCACTGCGTCCGATACGGACAGTCCCATGGCGGCTAAAGTTTTGGCGGCTTGGGTCTTGATCCGCTTTTCCACTCGAACATGAACCATCTCGGTTGCGGCCATGATCCCTCACTGAGATACATTGTATCTCAGACGAAGGAAGGCGTCAACACAGTGTCAATTCTTCTGGTACTCTGCCTAAATCATGCGACTTCCCCAAACTCTCTTCCTCATTGTCACACTGACCAGTTCCATCTTCGCCCAAAGCCTCAAGCCCGCTGCCGATCGCCTCGCCGCTCAGAATGCGCTTTTCGACGAGTACTACGAGACCGATCTCCGCAACTTTCCCGAGCGTGCCACGGCCTACGGCGACTATCGCTACAACGACAAGCTCGCCGAGTACTCACTCGACTCCATTCTGCAACGCCACCAGACCGACGAGACTTTCCTTGCCCGGATTGAAGCCATCCCCAGCACTGGCTTCTCCGATCAGGACCAACTCTCCCACGATCTGCTGGTTCGCGTGCTTCGGCAGCGCATCGCGGACTTCGACCTCAAAGAGTACGAGATGCCGATCAATCAGCAGAATGGCATCCATACCAGCCTCGCGGACCTGCCGTTGTCCATGCCCTTCGACTCGGTCAAGCACTATGAGGACTATATCGCGCGCCTTCACCAGATCCCCCGCGTCCTCACCCAGACCACCGAAGTGCTTCGCGCCGGCATGAAGGACAAGCTCATGCCCGTCCGATTTCTCGCCGAGAAACTTCCCGTGCAGTGCCAAGGAATCATCGACGCTGACCCTTTTCTGCTACCGACAAAGAAGTATCCCGCGGACATTTCGCCCGAAGACCAGAAGCGCCTGACCCAGCAGATCACCGAAGCCATTCATACTGATGTCATTCCCGCCTATAAGATGTTTGCCGCATTCCTGAGCACGGAATACGCCCCTGAAGGCCGTACCATTCTTTCGATTACTTCTCTGGCAGATGGCGAGAAGCGCTATCAAAACGACATCTATGCCCGCACCACCACCCGCATGAAGCCGGATGAGATTCACCAACTCGGCCTGCGCGAGATCGACCGCATCCAGGCGGAAATGACGGCCATTGCGAAGAAGGAAGGTTTCGCCGACCTTGCCTCTTTCCGCGCCTCCATCAAAACCAATCCGAAATACATTCCTACATCCGCCGAACAGATCCTTGACGACTTCCGCCGCTACATCGCCCAGATGGAGCCGAAACTCCCCGAGCTCTTTGGGTTGCTCCCGAAGTCGCCGGTCACCGTCGAAGCCATACCGCCCTTTCAAGCCGCCGCTGCGACTCATTACGTCACTGGCACGCCCGATGGCAAGCGGCCCGGCCGTGTCGTGGTCGCCACCTCCAACTTCGCCGAGCGCTCGATGATTGATGACGAGGCGGTTGCCTACCACGAAGGCGTCCCCGGTCATCACATGCAACTATCCGTTCAGCAGCAGTTGACGGGATTGCCCAAGTTCCGTTTGCATGGCCTGGGCTTTAACGCCTATATCGAGGGTTGGGCGCTGTACGCCGAGGAGCTCGGCAAAGAGGTTGGCTTCTATCAGGATCCAGTCTCGGACTACGGCCGGCTTTCCTCCGAACTGTTCCGCGCAGTACGTCTGGTAGTCGACACCGGAATCCACTCGAAGGGATGGACCCGCGATCAGGTAGTTGAGTTCATGCGCAAGTCCGGCGCGGTTGACGAGCCGACCATCCAGTCCGAGACCGACCGCTACATCGCGTGGCCTGCGCAAGCCCTCAGTTATAAGCTCGGCCAGCTCAAGATCCGCGAACTGCGCGAACGCGCCAAGAAAGAACTGGGACCCAAGTTTGACATCCGCAAATTCCACGATGAGATGCTCGACGGCGGAACCTTGCCGCTCGATTTGCTCGAAGCCCGCACTGATAAATGGATTGCGGAACAGAAAGAAAAGTGACGGCAAGTTAGCGAGTAAGGCGCCTTTCGGACGGTCGGGCGCAATGCGAATGCATTGCGCTTCGAGAGTGCACCTCTGGAGTTAGCGCTACTGGAGACGATCCATGAGTCCAGGCAGGGTCTTCATCAAATCGTTGTAGATGACCATGACGGCGAACAGTACCAGGAAAACGAATGCCGCCTGGTAGACGCGCTCTTTGATTCGCAGGCTGACGTCACGCCGCATGAGCCCTTCGATGAAGAGGAACAGGATGACGCCGCCGTCCATAATGGGGATCGGCAGCAGGTTAAAGATGCCGAGGTTGAGGCTGATCCCGGCCGTCAACTCCATGAGCGGCGTCCAGCCTTTTTGTTGCGCCGCGTAGCCTGCATCCTGCGCGATACCGATCGGGCCGGAGACGGCTTTGAGCGATACTTTCCCCTGCACAATCTTTTTCGCCAGCTCCAAAATGAGCAACGAGTATTTCTTGTTCTGCTCCAGCGAACGACTCAACGCCTGGCTAAACGGCAGTGTGGTGACCTTGGTCTCGCTTCGGGCAACGAATCCCAGCCGATATCTCTGCTCCTTCGGGTCTTCAGTTTTCCCGAGCACGGGGACCAGGCCGTGGAACGGCAGAGTCTCGCCGCCCCGAACAACTGTTAGATCGATAGGATTCGTCTTGGTTTGCTGGAGGCGTTCAATCATGGCTTCGATGGAAACCAGCGGCTTCCCATCCAGGGCAACAATTCTGTCATCTTCCTTCAGCCCGCCCTTGGCCGCAGGCGAGTTGGGCTCGATCTGGCCGACGATGACAGGGTCTTCCGGAAACCATCCCGCGGAACCTACCTCCGAGGTAGTCACCGGCTGCGGCACAATGGTTTTCTCGAAGGTCTGATCTCCCCGCTGAACAGTGACCGTCAGAGGCTGATTGGGACTGAGCCACACCCGGGGCTGGAGCTGTTCCCAGGTCGGGTTCACGATGCCATCGACTTTGACAATCCGGTCACCAGGCTGTAAACCGGCGCGGTCGGCAGGTGAGTCGTGCTTTACCCCCTCGATGACCGCCGGCTTGTCCAGAAACACCGGATATTCGTAATGCACCATGTAAACCGCGGTGAGCAGGAAGATGGCCAGCAGAATATTCATCGCGGGACCGGCAATCGCGATCAGAAAGCGGTGCCAGCGCGGGTGAGACATGAACTCGCCCGGATCCCCGGTGCGCTCGTCCATGGGATTTTCGCCACTCATCTTTACATAGCCGCCCAGGGGGATGGCGTTGATGCGATAGTCGGTGTCGCCTTTGCGGAAGCCCACCAGCCGCTTGCCGAATCCAATGGCGAACTGCTCCACCCGGACACCGAGCAACTTGGCCACGGCGTAGTGGCCGAACTCGTGGATCAGAATCATGAAGCCCAGAACCACAGCCACGGCGGCGATAGCGATAAGAATGTCAGACATAAAAGAAGTACAGAACAGCTCTCCTGTTAGATTCGCTTCTAAACCACAGATGCCGGCCGCGAGTGCGAGGTTCGCCGGCTTGTCTCCAAAACTCGCTGTTGAGCATATCGGCGGGCTTCGGCATCGGCTTCAAGCACCTTTGTAATCGACTCCAGTGTCCCAGAATTAGATGCAGAAACCGCGTCTTCGATGATCCTGGGAATCTCATCAAATGAAATGCTGCCCTCAAGAAACGCAGCGACCGCAACCTCATCAGCGGCATTGAGCGCGACCGTCTTGGCCCCACCTGCCTCCGCCGCCTCGTAGGCCAGACGCAGGCAAGGAAATTTACTCATGTCGGGAGGGCAGAAGTCCAGATGACGCAAGTTACCGACAGGGAAGCGCAGATCCGACTGAATCCGCTCGGGATATGTTAGAGCATACAGAATCGGCAGCCGCATGTCAGTCACCGAAACCTGAGCCAGTATGCTGCCGTCAATGAACTCAACCATGGAATGAATCGTCGACTGCGGATGGACCAGCACCTCCACCTTCGCCGGCGGCAGGTGAAACAATCGGCAAGCCTCAATCACTTCGAAGCCTTTGTTCATCAAGGTCGCCGAATCGATGGTGATGCGCTTACCCATCTTCCAGGTGGGATGATTCAGCGCCTGCTCCACCGTGATCGAGCTGAATTCCGAACGGGGAGTATTCAGAAATGGCCCGCCGGAAGCCGTCAGCCAGATGCGTTCCACTTCCTCCATGCGGCCGCCCCGCAGGCATTGGTGAACTGCGTTGTGCTCGCTGTCAATCGGCAGCAGCGGTCTGCCCTGGCGGCGCGCCTCGGCTGTGATCAACTCTCCAGCCGCGACCATGCATTCCTTGTTGGCCACACCGACGATCTTTCCCGCCTTTACCGCCTCGTAGGTGGCCTCAAGACCGGCCACGCCCACAATGGCGCTCACTACGAAATCGGCCTCGGGATGGGTCGCGACTTTCACCGTTCCCGCCGCTCCGTAAACCACGTCGATTTCGCTCAGTCCTGCTTGCTTCAGGCGGGCGCGCAGCGCATCCGCATCCGGTTCCGACCCCATCGAAAGCACGCGGGGCCGCCAGCGCCGCGCCTGCTCGAAGGCCCCTTCGAGATTGGCGCCCGCGGCCAGCGCGACGATCTGAAAGCGCTCGGGATAGGACTCAGCCACGCTCAGCGTGCTGCGGCCGATCGAACCCGTGGACCCAAGGATGGCAATGCGTTTCATCGTCATTCGCAAAACGTTGCAGATTCCTTCATTTCGTACTGGTCAACGCAACAGCGTAATGGTCAATCCAATCCCCCTGCTCCGCTGTTTCCGGGACGCGTATGCCTCGTGCAGCCGAGACCGATTCTACGGCTGCTCCCGGACTCATTCCCTTTTTCACAAGGAGACAAGCTGCCACCAATCCACTTCGCCCGATCCCTTGCCTGCAATGAACGAGCACATTCTTGCCGGTCGATAGGGTGCGAGTGACGCCTTCCAGAACCTCGGACAGCTTCGCTTCTGACCTTGGAACCTGTCGGTCGGGAATGGGAAAGGAAGTGAAGTCCATCCCTTGCGTTCTAACTTCGGATGCTTCATCGCCGAGGTCCAAATCTCTTTCCTCGTCCGGCGTAAGCAGTGAAAGCACGGCATCGACATGCCCTGCCTTCCAGCTGGCGATGTCATCCCTCAGCCAATCTCCGCCGCGCGGACGGGGACCAACGGCTAGCCTTCCCGGCCACGATCCATCGAGCCAATAGAGTTCCTTCGGCATCCTTAATCTTGATCCTTTACCACGACATCTCGAGCAAGAGTGCCAACGTCCACGCCCCGCCGGCGAAGAACGTGAATTCGATGATGTCCATCAAGTATAGTTCCATCCGGCCTGGTTTTCAGACAACCTTGCGATCCCGGCAGTAACGAAGCCTGCAACGCCTCGGTGGAAAGCCGCTCCATCTGCGCAAGTTTGGCAGGATTGAGAGAACTGTCTAGGTGAAGAGGTATCAGGGAAGGGCGCTTTGGCGAGCTCGCCATTTTGTACCGCTAGCTCATGATACTCCAAGCAGCGTAGAACCACAGCACCGGCGCGGCAAACAGCAGGGCGTCGATGCGGTCGAGCATTCCGCCGTGCCCGGGAAGAATTGTGCCCGAGTCTTTCACCCCGGCTCCACGCTTGATCAGCGATTCCACCAGATCGCCCAACTGCGCCGCGATGTTCAGCGCCACAGTCAGTAAGATGATCGGCCACAGTTCAGGTTTCTCCAGTCCGAACAGGCCATCGCGACGCTGGATCAGTCCCACCCGGAGCAGGAACGAACTGACCTGCAGGGCATAGTCGAAAAGCAGAATTCCGACGGCGAGGCTTGCAGCCAGCGAAGCCGCCGCGCCCTCCCAGGTTTTCTTCGGGCTGATGCGCGGCGCCATCAAGTGCCGTCCCAGGGAGCGGCCCACGAAATAAGCGAGAATGTCTCCCGCCCAAACCACCAGAAGCAGGTAGAGCAGCCAGAACGCTCCCGCCCATTGCTGGCGAAGCTGCACTAGCATTGCCATGGGCAGAGCGATGTAGGCAAAGGCGAACGTCGAGGCTGCGGCCGCCGGATACGCGCTGCTCATCTGTACCCGCCGCATGGTGATGGTCAGAAATAGAAAGGGAGTGAGTGCAGCGGCAAATCCCACCCCAAGAACGAATTTCAGCACCGAGACTTGCGGTGTCTCGCCGATCGCACTCGCCGCCAGCAGCAGAAAAAACAGTCCCACGAAGATGTAGGTCGGCACGCGGAGCGGCACCACACCGTAGGATTCTGTCAGCTTGAGAAATTCCTGGACCGTGATCAGCGCCACAGCCGCGGCCACGATTGCCACCACGGGTACCGGCGCGCGCAGCACAAGTAACAGAACAATGGGAATCAGGACGACCGCGGTCGCGATGCGCTTTAGCAAGGATGTTCGTCCATCTTAAACGGCTCTTGTCATTCCGAATCGGGCTGGAAGCCCGGCGAGGAACCTGCTTTTACGACTCTGCTGCCATACTTTCAACGCAAGCTGAGACTTTTATTTATGAGCCTTCGCCGCTTCGGCGTGCATGCGCATCCCCGTGGTTCAGTCCTCCGTAGCGCCGTTCCCGCTTCTGATACTCGGCAATCGCTTCCAGCAGATGCACGCCGCGGAAATCCGGCCACAACGTGGGCGTCACATAGATTTCAGCATAGGCCAACTGCCAGAGTAAGAAGTTGCTCAGCCGCATCTCGCCCGAAGTGCGCACCACCAGATCCGGATCGGGCAGGTGTCGCGTATAAAGATGGCGGCCCACCGTGTCTTCGTCGATTCGCAAATGCTCGAGCCCGCCGTTCTGCGCAGCGGCATTCACCATGGAGCGGAACGCGTCCACCATTTCGCTGCGCGCGCTGTAGTTCAGTGCCAGCGTCAGCACCGTGCCCGTATTGTGAGAGGTACTCTGGCGCGCCCATTCCATGCGCTCCTGCACGTCTTTTGGAAGTTGCTGTTGGCGCCCGATATACTCCAACCGGATATTGTTCTCGTTCAGCGTAGGCACTTCCGCCTTCAGGTAGCGGCTCAGCAGGCCCATCAGAAAATCGACTTCGCTCTTGGGCCGCTTCTTCCAGTTTTCTTCGGAGAAAGCATAAAGCGTGAGCGCATGAATGCCGACGCGCGCCGCTGTCTCTACCGTGGAGCGCACCGATGCTACTCCGGCGCGGTGTCCGGCCACGCGCGGCATGTGGCGCCGCTTCGCCCAGCGCCCGTTGCCGTCCATGATGATAGCGATGTGTTTCGGGAGCCGCTCTGGATCAAGATGCCGGTAGACGTCAGCTTCCTTGCGATCCAGCCCGGCGGGAACTTTGGCCAGCAAAGTGATCCCCTTCGGATTCAAGCTAACATAGCCGGAAAGCGCCTTGCAATTGAGAGGAAAGGCTCCCCGGAGGCACATGACGTTGAGTCGTACGGGATCGGGAAAGGGCGAAGCTCAGCCCTGCCACCGGAACAGAGTTTTGAAAGAGCGCGGCTTTAAGCCGCGCCGCAAAAGCCCATTAAGATCAACGCGGCCTCAGCCCCTGAGGGATGCTGGAAGCGTCGGCAGTCGCGGGCGAGGGTGCCCGAGCCACTCATGCTATCTGGCCTCTTCCGGCACGATCTTCAACTCCAGCTTCTCCGTGTGCCGCAGCACCGTCAGCGAACAACTCGCACCTGCGCGAATGTCAGCCAGCACGCGGTGCAGATCGTCCACGCCCGCTACCGCGTGGCCTTCCAGCGCGACGACGATGTCGCCATCCCGCAGCCCCGCCCGCTTCGCCGGACTATTTTCTTCGACCGAAAGAACCAGCGCGCCGGATTCTTTCGCCAGATCATAGAACCGCACCACGCGGCGATGTACAGGCACGGTCTGCGCCGATACCCCGATATAGCTGCGCCGGATGCGCCCATCGCGCAGAAGGCGGCTGGCCACAAACTTCGCCGTATTAATCCCGATGGCGAAACAAATCCCCTGCGCGGGCAAAATAGTCGCCGTATTCACTCCAACGACGCGCCCGGCAGAATCGACCAGCGGACCGCCCGAATTGCCCGGGTTGAGCGCGGCGTCGGTCTGGATCACATCGTCGATCAGCCGCCCGGAATACGATCGCAGCGACCGACCCAACGCGCTTACCACACCTGCCGTCACGGTCGACTGAAACCCGTACGGGTTGCCGATGGCAACCACAAGTTGTCCCACGCGAAGCTGCTGCGAATCGCCCAGAGCAGCGGCGGTTAGTCCTGGTTCGTCCACTCGGACGACAGCGAGATCACTCGCGGGGTCGTCTCCGATCGCGCTTGCCGGCATGCGGCGCCCGTCCGCCAGCGTGATCTCGATGCGCTTCGCGTCATGCACGACATGGCTGTTGGTAAGAATCAAACCGTCTGGTGTAAATACAAAGCCCGACCCTCCGCCGCGCCGTTCGCGAGGCTCACCGGAGCGCGCGTGCCCAGCAGCTTGATGCACTTCGATGTTCACAACCGAGGGGCTGACGATCCCGACCGCGCCCGTAACTGCCCGGGAATAGGCGTCCAGCAAGGAATCGTCATTCGCAGCCGAACTCGAGGCAGGTGCCGGTCGCGGCGAAGACTCCTCGCCGCGTTCATTCGCTTCAGATTGATTCACAGACGCGGGGTGGGCCGATAAAACAGAAAAAACATTCCCAACTTCTTCCAGGTTCATGCTGGATAGATGTCAGTCGATCTAGTTCGGATTCATGAGATCACGAGCGCGAAAAAAGCCGGAACCAAGGGATTAGTCCCGGCATTGAGTTGGCTGGTTGCCCGGATAAAACTTAGGTTGCAAAGTTGCAAGGTTGCAAAGTGAACAGTCCGGGCGCTCCCGGTTTTGAAACTTTGAAACCCCTGAAACTTTGAAACCTGCTTCTCTACGCGGTCCGTCTCGGCCGCACCGTCAAATCCCGCAGCTGAGTCAGGACGCTCGACATCTGCATCCCGTTCAGTTGCGAGACAAATGGAAGTATCTCTGCGATGAACTGATCTTTCATCAGTTCGCTGATTTCGTCCTGGCGGTTCTTTTCTCCGCCACTGAGCAGTTCCGGCACGGTCACCTCCAATGCTCGCGCCAGCCGTTCCAGGGACGACAGCGTAGGCGTAGCTTTTTCGTTTTCAATCTTGGAAACGTAAGTCCGCGGCACGGACATACGTCCGGCCAGTTGCCGCTGGCTCAGCCCGCTCCGCAAACGCAGCGAGCGGATCGATGTGGCCAGGTTCAGGTGTCCACGGCCGGTGCCGGGCATGGGCATCATCACCGGCGGCGTCATCAGCACCGGCTCGGGCTCGGGTTCCTCGTCAAGGGACGAGTGGCAGCGCCGGCAATTGTTATTGACCGTACGGAATTGAACCAGCAGGCAATGATCGCAACGGACGACTTCCCTAGAATCTACTGGGGCAAGAGTCGTGGCCATCGGGTTGTGGGAGTGCCAGAGCCGGCTACTCCTTACTACTACCCAGGAACCTGAATATGGGGGAAGGTTCCAACCGCAGGGCTAATCTGCGGTACAAGGCCTGTGGATGTCAAGGTTAAAATGTATAAAGCCGTGAGTCTTGCCGGCGAAAACCGAAACGAGGCGGGCGAAATCCCGCAGAAACCGGGCCAAGAACATGATCGATCGTGAGACCGCATGGTGTTTACTAACTGAGTTCACCCAGTCCGAAAGTTTGCGCAAGCACGCGTTGGCGGTGGAGGCCTGCATGCGCGCTTGCTCCACCAAGTTTGATGATGAAGCCTCCGGAGTATCAGAACTTGGTTTATCCAAACAAGACCTGTGGGGCATCGTCGGGCTCATCCATGACTTCGACTACGAAAGGTATCCCAGCCTCGAAGATCATCCCTACAAGGGCAACGAGATTCTGAAGCAGCGCGGCTGGCCCGAAGTGATCACTCGAGCCATCATGTCTCACGCCGAATACACCGGCATCACCCGCGACACGCCGATGGAAAAAGCTCTCTTTGCTTGCGATGAACTCGCCGGATTTATCACGGCCGTGGCCCTGATCAAGCCGGGAAAGTCGCTGGCCGAGGTAGACGCAAAGTCAGTGCGAAAGAGGATGAAAGACAAAGCTTTTGCCCGCAAAGTAAACCGCGACGACATCATCAACGGCGCTGCCGCGCTCGGAGTGGATTTGGATGAACACATCGCCTTCTGCATTGAGGCGTTAAAGGAAATTGCAGACAAATTGGGACTGGACGGCGGTGCAGCGAAGGCTGTCTCACCACCCTAAGGCGGATGGGGCAGTCACGGCGGGGACCGATTTCCGTCCCAGGCGAATTAATTCATAGCGCTCCGGCGGTACCGGCCCGATGGCAAAGGGCAGGGGACCCGTGTCGGCAGAGTAAAAACCCGCGCCGAGTTGACTTTGGGCGGTGGTAACCCCGAGACGCATGGGGATCTCAATTACATCGCGTGAAGTCACGAATTCCGGGCGCATTTCGAATAGACGGGCGCTCTCCGCGACAGCGAGATAATCTCCAGGCCGGCGCGGCGGGTCATTTACTGCGACAGCACGCGCACCGAACGACTCCATATAGTATTGGAATCCCCAGTGCCCCATGAACCAGACCGTACCCGGCTGGTTTCGGGTCTTCTGCTCAATCAGTGCCGCCGCGGTTCGCGCCGAATTTGCCAGCTCCATATCAGCCCAGGTGAGCCAGAGCGATACCGCGCCCGCTAATGCTAACGGGATGGCCAACATCGCGGGCCGCCAACGCCAATGCATCGACGGTGCCCGGAGGGCGTCGACGCGCCGCGCCAGCAGAATTCCAGCGGTCGGGATCAACGGCAGCACGGAACGCGCATTGATCGTCCAATTCACGAAGCCAGTAAAAATGAACGTCCCTAAAACCCAAAGCATCAGCAACAGGGAGTCAGCGTCCCGGCGTCTCCACGCGTCCACGGCCGCCAGTGCCATCACGGAGAACCCGGCGGCAATGAAGAGCGTCAACTGGATGCCGACCAGGAACCAGTGCCGATAAAAGTCGGACGGCCCCAAGGTCTCGCCGAGACCGATTCGGCCTGTGCTGATGAGAAACCCCGTAAGTGCGCTGAGCAAGCAGACTGCGAGAATCCTTTTTCGCGGCCAGATCAACGGGGCAAAGGTCAGCCCGGGCAGCGCGCATCCTCCGACGAAGCTGAGATCAACCAAGGCATTGGCCAGGATTGAAGCGTGCCTTCCTTGCCGAACCCCGGTGGCAACATGAGCGGCGAAGGTTATCATGCGCAGTCCGTAGACCGCTTTCGTCCAGTGTTGGTACCCGGTCAGCGCCAGAATTGGCGCCAGCAGATAGCAAGCCCAGCTTCCGATACGGCGCTGCCGGGCGAGCGAATAGACTGCCAGCAGCGGAATCAGAGCTATGCCAAAATACTTCGTCAACGCGCATAAAGTGATCAGGACAACAGAAATAGCCAGATAGCGCGATCTCTGCGGCTCAAAGCCTTCGATCCAGAAGATGATGGCCCAAAGCCAGAGCGCCAGCGCCATGGTGTCGCACATCACGCTGTTGGCAGATACGAGAAACCCCGGCGTTAAAAGCGTGGCTAGGGCCGCCAGCAGCGGTGAATCTGTAAGCCGTTGCGCCAGGCGGTATGTGCCCCATATCGCAGCGAGTGCCGGCAGCAGAAATGCGAGGTGCAACGCCCGTTCCGACCATCCGACGAAAGCAGCGGCGGCAGCGCTGTAGTAGGACGCGAGAGGAGGATTCCTGGTCTCGTACGCCATGGGTATTGCATCGAGGTACCAATTCACCTTGAATCCGAAAGGATCGAGCGGGTGCTGTGCGATCTGCCGCGCCTCATAAACGAACAACGTGTCATCAATGTTGAAAGGCTTGCCGGAAAAAGGGGCAAGACAGGCGAGCACGGCAAGGGCGAGCAGGATGTAATGAACGTGACGATGATTTTTGCGCAAGCTGTCGATAGGCGGTGCCATCAGGAGTGCAGCAAGACTAGATGTCCATAAATCCTGTGTCAATCGAACGCATCCACGGGATGCCGCGATTCAAGAGAATTCCTCAGCGGATAACTTCCGCCACCTTGCCGCTGGCGATCAACTCCGCAAGCCGCGCGAAATCTTTGTACATGACCCGGTCCTTCTCCATCGTGGGACACACCGACCGGATCGCCGCTTGTGCCGCCTGTCCGCGCTTCGAGCTCTTCAGCGGAGCGAGAAAATCGATCGCCTGGGCCACGGCCATGGCTTCAATCGCCAGCACGTTGCGCGTGTTCTCGACAATGCGCTTCAGCTTGATCGCCGCCGTCATCCCCATGGAGACGTAGTCTTCCTTGTTGCCCGAGGTCGTAATCGAATCCACCGATGCGGGATGCGCCAGCACTTTGTTCTCGCTGACCAGCGCCGCCGCGGTGACCTGCGCCATCATAAAACCGGAATTCAATCCCGCACCTTGCGCCAGGAACGGCGGCAAACCCTCGCTGAGCGCGGGGTTTACCAAGCGCTCGATTCTCCGCTCGCTGATGCCGGCGAGCGCGCTCAGAGCGATGCCTAGAAAATCCAAAGCAAAAGCGAGCGGCTCACCGTGAAAATTCCCCCCCGAGATTACATCGCCTGCGAGATTCCTGGCGTCGGTAATGAATACCAGAGGATTGTCAACAGCGGAGTTCGCCTCGATCTCAAATACCTTGCGGCAATGCGCCAGCGTATCGCGCACCGCACCGTGCACTTGCGGGATGCAGCGCAGCGAGTAAGCGTCCTGCACCCGGCCGCATTCGCGGTGCGATTCGCGAATCTCGCTGCCTTCAAGCATCCGCCGCAAATTCGCCGCGGTCTTCATCTGACCACTGTGCGGCCGCGCTTTGTGGATGCGCTCGTCGAAAGCCGCGTCAGTGCCCTTCAGCGCGTCACAGCACAGGCCGCCTAGCACGTCAGCCGAATCCACTAGCGTTTCGGCGGCAAGCAGGGCCAGCGTGCCCACGGCCAGCATGCTCTGCGTCCCGTTGATTAGCGAAATGGATTCCTTCGCTTCCAGTGTCAACGGCTTGATCTGCGCTCGCTTCAACGCATCACTACCGGAAATGCGCGCGCCCGACGCGTCCACACATTCCCCTTCGCCAATCAACGCCAGCGCCAGATGCGCCAGAGGCGCCAGATCGCCGCTCGCGCCGACGCTCCCTTGCGACGGCACGAACGGGGTGATGCCGCGGTTCAGCATTTCGCAGAGAGTGTCGATCACTACACCACGCACGCCCGAGTAACCCTTAGCCAGGGAATTGGCTCGCAACAGGATCATGGCGCGTGTTTCCGCCACGGAGAGCGGTTCACCCACTCCTGCGGAGTGCGAGCGCACCAGGTTGACTTGCAGTTCACGAATCTGGTCGCCAACAATGCGGACGTCGCTAAGCTTGCCCACGCCGGTAGTGATCGCATAGGCTACTTTGTTACATGCGACGATCTCGTCAACGACTGCGCGCGCACGATCCACGGCCTCGCGCGCGTCAGGGGACAAGAGCACCGGGCGCCTTTCACCCGCGACCTCGCGCACCGCCTCCAGGGTGAGATCGTTCCCGTTAATGTGAAGTGCGTTCAAGAGAATTTCCGTTTCGTTTTCCTAGAGCTGCACGAAATGTCTTCAAATACTTCGCCGGCAGCCCAGCAACTTTCATATCTGGACCGGTGACGATGTGCGTGGTCTCGCCTTCCGCCAGCAGAACGCCATCTTCCGCGCGGCGCAATTCATAACCAAAGTGGATCACTGACTTGCGCACATTCAATAACTGCGTGTGCACCAGAACTTCTTCGTCGTAGCGAACCGGCGCGCGATAGCGGCATTTGGCTTCGGCGACCGCGATGAACCGTCCATCTTTGTTCTCCATGTCGCGATACGAAAAACCCAACTGCCGCAGCAGTTCGACGCGCCCCACTTCGAACCAGATGAAATGGTTGGAATGGTAGACCACGCCCATCTGATCAGTCTCCGCGTAACGCACACGCAGCCGGGTTTCATTGATCGCCTGTGGGTGAACCGACTTCATTTCCCGCTCTTCTTTTCCCACTCTTATTTTCCGCTCCACACGGGTTTGCGCTTTTCGAGAAATGACGCAACTCCCTCGCGGAAGTCAGCGGTGGTGCGGATCGCTGCGTTCTGCCGTAGCGCAGCTTCAATCTGTAAATCCAGTTCGGCGCGGGCATGATCGTTCAGTAGTTTCTTCGTCGCTCGTAACGAAGTCGGACTATTCTCCATCAGCAGCGCCGCCAGTTCCCGGGCCCGCGTCATCAGATGCTCCGGCGCGACGATTTCCTTGATCAATCCCATGCGCGCCGCTTCCTCGGCGCTCACGATTCTCCCAGTCAGCAGCAGGTCGCGCGCCTGTTTCTCTCCGACCTGGCGCAACAGGAAAGTGGAAACGATGGCGGGCACAAATCCGATGCGCACCTCGGTGTAGCCGAACTTCGCTTCGGGAACAGCCAGCGTAAAGTCGCACAGTAAAGCCAGCCCTGTGCCCCCGGCGATCGCAGCCCCATTTACTGCAGCGATTGTGACTTTCGGAAATTCGTAAAGCGCCCGGAACAGGCGGACCATCGTCTGCGAATCTTTCAGGTTGTCTTCTGCAGAGCGGCCGATCAGCACTTTCAGGTTGTCCAGGTCCATGCCAGAAGAGAAAGCTTTGCCTGCGCCCGTTAAGATGAGTACGCGCGCGTCGGATGCCTCCACTTCCTTGAGCGCGCGCAGCAGATCGTCAATCAGCTCGAAGCTGATGGCGTTGCGCTTGTCGGCTCGGTTCAGCGTGATCGTAGCGACACCGGAATCGTATGCGACTTGGATCGTTTTGTAGTTCACTTCGGCCATATCTAGAATCGTTTAATCGTCGCTAACGGCATTCGAATACCGCGCCCCAATCTCCGCGTTCGCTCGCAGCAGCGCGTCCAGCGGCTTCAGAGGCGGTAACTCAGCGCCACGCTGCTTGAGTGTTTCGATCACTTTCTCGGTCGCGATGTTGCCCACCAGCGCATCCTGCGCGAAAGGGCAGCCACCGAGTCCGCCCAACGCCGAGTCAAAGCGGCGGCAGCCGGCATCGTACGTCGCAAGAATTTTCGCTGCGGCGTGTTCGGGGCGGCTGTGCAGGTGTACTCCGATCTCTAGGTAATCGTACTTCGCCATCACCGCGCCGACCAGTTCGCTAATCTGTTCGGGCGTGGCCATGCCGACCGTGTCAGCCAGAGAGATCATACGCAAGTTGTCGACTTCCAGCAGCGAGATCGCCTCAATTACCTCCTCCACGTTCCACAGATCGCCATAAGGATTGCCGAATGCCATTGAGATGTAAACCACGACGTCGAGTGCGGCATTGTCGGCTTTCGTCTGAATCTTTTCCAGTTCATCGAGCGCCTGTTCGGCGGACTGATTCTGATTCTTGCGCAAAAAAGTCTCCGAGACCGAATAAGGAAATCCCAAAGTATGCACCGCTTGCGTGTCGATGGCGCGCTGCGCGCCCTTTTCGTTGACGACGATGCCGATGATCTCCACGTCGTCAGGCGGATCGAGTTCCTTCAGCACTTCTTCCGAGTCCGCCATCTGCGGCACAGCTTTCGGCGACACGAACGAAACCGCATCGATATGTTTGAATCCAGCGCTGATCAACGCCTGCAAATACGCGCGCTTGATGTCGGGCAGAATCTGGCCCTTCAGCCCCTGCCAGGCATCCCGCGGACACTCGATTACCTTCACGGAATCAGACATATCAAAACACGCCACGGATCACGCGGATTCTCACGGATCAAAAACCCTATTTAAAGAACCCCAGCTTTTTCTGTATCCGTGCGAACCTGTGAAAATCCGTGGCTAACTATGTTTGCAGCACTCCCACTTTGAACTCCGGTACCTCGGGATTCAACGCGGCCGCTTCCAGAGCCTGAGCGATGGCGTCGCGGGTCTCGATGGGATCGATGATCTTGTCGATCCACAGCCGGGCCGCGCCGTAGCGCGGATCGGTCTGCTCGTCGTAGGTACGCTTTACCGATTCGTACAACTCCTTCTTTTCTTCCTCGCCCAGCTTCTGGCCGCCACGCTCGAGCTGCTTCACCTTGATCTCCACCAAGGTTCCCGCCGCTGAATCGCCGCTCATGACGGCGTAACGCGCCGTGGGCCAGGCGAAAACGAATCGCGGATCGAATGCCTTGCCGCACATCGCATAATGCCCCGCGCCGAACGATCCTCCCACAATCACAGTGATCTTCGGCACAACGGAGTTCGATACTGCATTCACCATCTTCGCGCCCGCCTTGATGATGCCGCTCCACTCCGCGTCGCGGCCCACCATAAAACCATTCACGTCATGAAAGAAGATCAGCGGGATGAGATTCTGGTTGCAGTCCATGATAAAGCGCGCGGCTTTTTCTGCGGATTCGGTATAGATCACGCCGCCGAACTCGATCCGCTTGTGGCCTTCGTGGTCCGTAGCCTGCGCGTGCAGCTTCTGGTTGGCGACAATTCCCACCGCGAAGCCGCCAATGCGCCCATAGCCGCAGATCAGCGTCTTCCCATATTCCGCCTTGTACTCGTCGAAGCGGCTTCCATCGAGCACGCGCGCAAGAATCTCTTTCATGTCGTAAGGTCGTGCCGGTGAGGAATCGTAAATGCCGTAAATCTCCTCAGCCGCCAGTGCGGGCGCGACCGGCTTCTTGCGGTCCCAGGGAGATTGCCGCCGGTATCCCCACTTTTCAACGATAGAGCGAATCCGCGCCAGGCAAGCCGCATCATCCGGTTCGCGAAAATCCACCGTTCCGCTGATGCCGGCGTGCATGGCTGCTCCGCCCAGGTCTTCCGCCGAAACTTTCTGTCCAATCGCCGCCTGCACCAGCGCCGGCCCGGCCAGAAACAAGCCACTGCCGTCAGTCATCAGAACGTGATCGCACATCACCGGCAGGTATCCGCCGCCGGCCACGCACATGCCCATGATGGCCGCGATCTGCGGAATGCCCATAGCAGACATCACGGCGTTGTTGCGAAACACGCGGCCAAAGTCGTCGGTGTCGGGAAACACATCTTCCTGCAACGGCAGGAACACCCCCGCCGAATCCACAAGATAGACGGTCGGAATGCGGTTCTCGATGGCGATGTTCTGAGCGCGAATCACTTTCTTCGAGGTCATCGGGAAAAACGCTCCTGCCTTCACCGTGGCGTCGTTCGCAATGATCATCACCATGCGGGTGTGGATGCGCGCCAGACCGGTGATCACACCGGCGGCTTGCGCTCCGCCCCACTCTTCATACATGCCGTGGGCGGCGTAAATTCCCAGCTCGAAGAATGTTCCCGGATCCACCAGCAACTCAATCCGCTCGCGTGCGGTAAGGCGTCCCTTGGCGTGCTGGTTCTCGATGGCCTTCGTTCCGCCCCCTTCGCTGATTTTCTCGTTTTCGTTACGCACCTGTGACATAAGGTCGGCCAGAAAGCGCATGTTGGCCTCGAATCGCGCCGAGGTGGGATCGACTTTCGTCGTCAGGACATTGGCAGTCTTCGACGAGTAGTCTGGAGGAGCTTCGCTGCGATCAACCATGAGTAGAGACGAAGAGATCGGACTGTTTACGGTATACCACTCGCGCAGGAACGCGCAACGGACGGCAGGCCGGGTTATTGCAGATGGAGACGGCCGAGCAGGGCCTGAAACCGCGGCTCCGAATGGAGGTTCGTCCAGACCGGGTCGACTTTGAGATAAATCAGCGCGGGCTCGGACCACCGGTAACAATCCTCAAGTGCGTTGAGCGCCGCGGCATTTCTGCCGAGCGCGGCATTCGCCTCGGCTGACGAGCAGGAATCGATCCTGAATGGCTTCGGCTTTCCCAGATTTCCCACTTCCTGGGGCCTGGCCATCTCCTCCATGGTGGCCCGGAACCCGCCTTGAGCATAAAGCCTCTGCAGAGATTGACCCCGATCGGGAAAACCGGAGAGACGGTCATTCTCCACGCTTTCCTTAAGCCAAAGATCGTACTGGCCCGTCTGACGATAGTATTTCGCAAGGTAGAAGAGCACTGGTATGAAGTTGGGGTTCACGGCCAGAACCTTCCGGTAAGCTTGCAGCGCCAGCTCGTAACGACCCGCCAGATAATACCCAAACCCAGCGTCGGCGTTGACGATCAGAGAAAGCGGATCCAATTCGCGGGCGCGCTCCAGTTCCGCGACCGCTTCTTCATGGCGGCCTTCCGGGCCGAGCAACAGATTGCCATACCAATGGTGGGCGCGGGCGAAGTTGGGATTCAGCTCAATCGCCCGGCGGAACTCCTGTTCGGCGCCCTGCCAATCCCAGTCATGCAGCACCTTAACCGCGGCTAGGGAGGTGTGCGCTTCCGACAGCGTGCTGTCGAGTTGCAACGCCTTCTCGGCGGCTACCTTGGCCTCGGCCATGTTGCCGATGCCATCTCCGTAGAGCGTAAGCAGCGTGTGGCAGTCCGCCAGCCCGGAATAGGCCAGCGCGAATTCGGGATCTTTTTCAAGCGCCTGGTTGAAATACTCGATCGCCTGGCGAAACCCCGGCACATTTCTTTGGTTCCAGGCGTAGCGGCCATGCAGGTAAAGATCGAAGGCTTCCGGGTTCACGGCGCGCGGCCGCCGCAACCGTCCAGTCTCTTCGGCGCTTAAATTAAGCTTGACCTGGTTGGTAATCTCCTCCGCGACGCGCGCCTGCAGCGAAAGCACGTCTTTCAGGTCGCCATCGTAGGCTTGAGCCCAGATGTGGCGATCAGTCGCCGTCCGAATCAACTGCGCCGTGATTCTTACGCGATCCCCCGAACGCAGCACCGAGCCTTCCACCACGGCGTCCACTCCCAACTCGCGCCCAATCTGTGGAAGCGGCTTGCGCGTCCCTTTGTATTGCATGATCGAAGTCTTCGATACCACCTTGAGATCGTGAAGCTGTGCTAGTTCAGTGATTAGCTCGTCAGTCATCCCATCGACGAAATATTCCTGGTTAGGGTCGTTCGAGAGATTTTGCATCGGCAGCACAGCCACCGAGCGAATAGAAGCCAGGCCAGGCCGCTCAAACAGCCTCTGCCTCCAGGCTGGCTCTTGCAGCAAGGCCACGACTCCTAGGATCGCCAACCCACCCACCAGACCCAGCAACCAGCCGCGCCATGCAGGGGAGTTTGGCGTAGGATTGTCGAGACCGTTCGCTCCGGCTCGCGAAGCTTGGAGCAAATCCGCCTCACTCCCCGAGCCGGCAGTCCCAACTGAGGAGCCCGGCGCCCCGTGGTGATTCCCTGAAGCAGACGAGGACGTCTGCCCTAAGCTGGCGTTCCCGTTGTGGCCGTTGCCATGTCCGTTGCTGGCCTCAAATTCCCGAACCTCGCCGACGAAGCGGTAGCCCCGCTTCGGCACGGTCTCAATGTAGCGCGCTCCGTCCTCGCCATCACGCAGGGCCTTGCGCACCAGGTAAACGACCTGGCTCAAGTTGTTTTCTTCGACGACGGTATCGCGCCATACGGTTCTCATCAGCGCGTCTTTTTCCAACAGCCGGCCGCTATTCTCCACCAGCACCAGCAAAGTGTCGAAAGCCCGAGGGGGAAGCTCCATGCGCGCCGTGCCGTGCCGTAGAAGACGCTCGCCGGGGTCTAATACGAAAGGACCGAACTCATAGAGGCGCCGTACTGCTTTATCCATAGGTCCTTAGAAAGTCCCTCAGAAAATCTTCACAAAAAAATGATGTCTGCTAAGGACTTCCAGGCAGGTCGTGCGGCACAGTTGCGAACGCATCACGCGGTTGAGGGCCTGGGAGTCCGTTCGGCGAGAAGTCTATTCGAGCCTGGCGAGGGCTTGGAAGAGCACGAACGTGGTGGTGGGGGCCACTTTTCTCCTAGGCTCGAAGGCTCCAGTGCATCGCAAGCACCGCAATTTCACAGTTTTGCCGGCTTTTTTTTCGGCCAGAAACCTCACGGCCGAAGCCGGCAAGCAGGGTCACAGGGGGGAGGATTTGCGGAGCCACGGCTTTGATCTCAGGCGGTACGGGGGAGAGGGCAAAACTGCTTCGTCAGGCCTGAGAAACCCAAGCCGGAGGGATCCGAATCCCTCCCCGGGCCGCTGTCTGTGCTTCCACGCACCCAAGAATCGCGGCTCTCCGGATTCTGGCCTGATTCTAGAACTGGCCTACGCTGCGAAACAGCGCAGCAACGTTTTCTGGAAGAGTTTCATCAAGCTTGCGGGCTAGCCATTCCTGCAACTCCGACTTTTGCGACCCAGCCAGAGATTGAAACTCCAGCCCGACCAGGCCTTCCTGGCCACGCCAGCACACTTTTGTTTCGGAGAACAGTTGGCTGGACCGCTCGGAGAGGCTAAAGCGCACGGCTGTCGAGAGTTCGGGATCCGGCATGGTGCGCGTGCTGATCGCGACCCCGCCTTCGCTGATGTTCACAGTTTGGCACAAGAACTCTTCGGGTTGCTGCGCTCTGACAAAGGCAGGAACTGCAAGGGGGCAGCGAAAATAGCGCCGCCGTTCACGCACCACGAGTCCATACGCGGCCCGTAGGATTTGGCTGATCGAGTCCGCGGAGAGCGGCCGGGGCAACACAAAAGTCGAGCCGAGTTTGATGCGTGGTGTCCGCGCCCCGTCCTCAGCAGCGATGGCGAAAGTCACAGCGGTGCGGTTCGCCCGGGAAAAGCGGAGCTGCTCCATCACCAGCATCGCCCCTTCGCCTAGATGAAGATCAACGATCACGGCCTCGAATTTCTGCTTATCCAAAAGGCGGGCTGCAGCAAACACGTCTTCACAGATTTCAGAACGTATGGCAAGCGGCCGCAGTGCCTCGATGATTAACTGGCGAGCGAGTGCATCCTTGCAGACGATCAGTGCCGTGGCGGCTGCTCCCGCATCTGCAATCTGTGTCATGCACTGCTCTCTTTCTTCGTGCTCGCGTCGGCTCCGGACTGGGACCCAACCTGCAGAGGATTACGCCGCGTCATGCGGAGCAGCGTCACCAGCAACGCTCCACACGCTGAACTAAATAATGCAAGGCCCACAAAAAGCAGATAGTTCACGTTCAATGCTCCTGATCGGGCTGCAGTGAGGATATCGCTTGCGGTCACTATCGGGCAGAACGATGGTCTGCCGAGCGCCGGGTTAGTGTCAATCGAATTAGCCACAGGGAATTGAATGAGTTAATAAATAAAATCAATAGTTAGTAAGTGTAATAGTTAGTAAGTAAATAACTCATGTTGGCTTATATGCGCCGCAGATACTCGTTGGCGCCTCGATTGAATCCCGACCGAGGCTTGGACTCAGACAGGCCCCGCTTCCAGGGCGCAGGTACCAAAGGCTGCTATTTACCCTTCTGCTACCGGCGCTTAGGCCGCTGACCTCGACGGGGCAATAGGGTATGCTCATTGGCATGCTGTAAATCCCAAAAGGGAGCGTGCATGGCTGATCTAGATGCGGTTCTAGAGCAGTTGAGAGCAGAACGTAAACGTGCGGAGGGCGAGCTTAAACAACTGGAAAAAGTGATTGCACAGCTGAGCAAGGTAAAGATCCGAGGCCCACAAGCCTCGCTGCGCTCAGGCAACCGCATGAAACGCCAGTTGTCGGCTGCAGCCCGAGAGCGCATCGCGGCAGCGCAAAGAAAGCGCTGGGCGAAGGTGCGTGCGCAGTCCAGAAAACCGTTGTGAATTCAGACGAGCCGGGTGCCCACCCTTTGTTTTCTAAAGGGTGGGAATCCGGCGGCGATATTTTCAGAATTTAAGACTAGGCCCTTCGGTCCAGCCACTCCTCCAACCGGCATCCATCTTCCTCCAGCAAAAACGTTCCTACGCCGAAGCATTCCCCGAAGATGCGATGCGATTCCCGATCGCGCGCTGCGCGCGAAATCCATTGCTTCCCCACCTGGTACTGCGAGGCCGTGAACCACTTCTGCGGCAGCACCTCCACCAGCCCCGCCTGCAGGTAGAAAACAAAAAGAGCGAACGCCGGGTCATCATTCGACATTCCCTTATAGCTGGTGGGGACGATCAACTCATCCACCGTCGCCAGTTCCGGCGGCACTTCAATTTTGTGCATGCCCGGGCCCAGCGTGAGGGGCACCTCGAACTCCGCGACCGGCGGCGTCTTGGCATAAATGCGATCAGAGGATTGCTTGAACCATCCCGCAATCTCAGCCAGCTCAAACGCTTTAAGCTGATCCGGATCGAAACCGGTCAGCCGAATGTTGCGTCCCTCAGGACACCAGATGCCGAGACAACCCGGCGAGGCCAGAAACGGCCGGCAGTACGTGTTCAACGCCAGCCGAAGCTGGTCGGGCTCCTGCTGCGGCGCCAGCGAAACCACATATCCCACCGGCCCCTGCTCGCCCTGATGTGTCCAGGCAAACGGCTGCCCCGCCGCAGAATGAAACGTAGGAAAGGTTTTCCAATACCAGGGCGCAGGACCAACAGTACGCTCAAGTTCTTGCCGGATGCTTGCTGGATTCGGATTGGGCACGATCAGCCTGCGGTGGGAACGCCCGCACTCTTCACGTTCGCGCGAATGAATTTCACAATGTCGTCCATGGCAGTGCCCGGCTGGAAGACCGCCGCCACGCCGCGTTTCTTGAGAGCGTCGATATCCTGGTCGGGAATAATCCCGCCCACCAGCACCAGAACGTCATCCATCTTGTTCTGTTTGATCAGGTCCATGACCCTTGGCACAATAGCGTTATGCGCGCCGGAAAGAATCGACAGGCCGATGACCTGAACATCTTCCTGCAGCGCCGCGCTCACAATCATCTCCGGTGTTTGCCGCAGCCCGGTATAAATCACTTCCATGCCGGCATCGCGCAGGGCGCGCGCAATCACTTTGGCGCCGCGGTCGTGCCCGTCGAGTCCAGGCTTGGCCACCAGCACGCGAATCTTGATGTCTGCCATTCCATTCATTTAAACACAGGGGCTACCAGGCGGCACAGAGTCCGCCCGCTTGCCGTGACTAAAGTGTTTTTGTATCCAGGCTCTTCCACAGATACCAGCACGCCACGCTGCGATAAGGCTCCCAGCGTTTTGCGATTTTCTCCATCTGCTCCGGACTGGGCAGATTGATCTTCCGCTTACGACTTTTCTTTTTTGCCGCCGCGGACTTCTTCGCTGCCTTCGCGGCTGCCTTCGCGCGCGGTCGATCGAGATAGTGTTTGTGAATGGCCATGCGAATGGCGAAGTCGCCTGTCGGCAGAACATTCTCGCGCTTCAGTGTGAACATCAGAAACATCTGCGCAGTCCACACGCCAATACCCTTCACCTGGGTCAGATGCTCGACCACTTCCGCATCCGGCAACGCCGGCAAGCGCGCGAAATCCACAAGCCCGCTTGAGGTCTTCGCCGCGAGGTCTTTCAGATACGCAGACTTCTGTTTCGACAATCCCGCGCCGCGCATCTTTTCATCGCTCACCTTGAGGATGCCTTCGGGAGTGAGCGGCTCGCCGGCCAGCGCAGCAAAGCGCTTGAAAATGGTTTCCGCGGCTTTGCCGTTCAGTTGCTGGTAGACGATGGCCTCAGCCAGGCTGTGAAACCCCGCGGGCCCAAACTGCATGCGGCACGGCCCAAGGCGTTCGATGATCGCCCGCATGACGCGGTCGGATTTCTTGAGATGGTTGAGTGCTCTCCGCATGGATCTATCTTAATCAGAAAGCCGGCTTGTGGCGAATAAAAAACGAATCGTCACCGTGGGCACGACGAGCGCGCAATGGTTCGCATAGCGGGCTTGGCTGCAGGAGGCGGCAGCGTGCCTCGGTTGGGTGAGGTTGGATTGTCGCGCAGACCTGCACATTGGGCCGGCCCTGCGCTGCGAGGAACGATGATTATCCGTTAGCTTTGGCCGGCGGAAGCTGGAATCCAATGCGTCGGCGGGGTCGTACTTTAGGAGTCATGAGCTCCTTGATAGCTCCGAATCCCGAATCACGGAATCGTGGGTGTCCAACCGATTCTCCAATTCAGCGATTTTTCCCGCGAGTCGACGGTTGGTAGCCAGCATTTCACGCAGGCGCACAAAGGCGCGCACGACAAAAACGCTCATTTGGACAGCACGTTTGGAATTCAGCACGGTTGCAGCCATGATGGCTCCGTGTTCGGTGAACGCATGGGGTATGTACCGGCGCCCACCACGGGTTTTCTTTGAGGTCGCAATTTGCGACCTCAAAGCGCCGTGCTCCCCGTCGGTCAGCTGGAACATGAAATCAGAAGGGAACCGGTCCCGATTTCGTTTTACCTGTTCGTTGAGCCGCTTCACCGTCACGCCATAAAGCTGCGCGATGTCGACGTCGAGGATGACGCGCTGATGGCGAAGAATTAAGATCCGCGACTCCACGGCGACGGCGGATGTCGCCCGACGTTTCGGCATCCTGAGAAGCGTTGCATTTGTTTGGTTTTTCATTTGGGTCACCATTTGTGATCTCAATGATAGTCCGACGAGGTGGGGCACTTTCGGCAATAAGATCTCAAACCCCCGTGCGCTTCCCATTTTGGTCTAATTCGTATCGGCCGATTATCGCTAGGTGATGCTCACTTCCGTATAGGTCCCATAAACCTCGCGCAGGGCTTCGCAAATCTCGCCCACGGTCGCGTAGGCTCGCACCGCATCCACGATGTAAGGCATTGTGTTCGCCGATGAAATATTTCCGCTCGTGCCAGTATTCGGCTCCTGGGCAGCAGCTTTCTTCAGCGCGTCGAGTCTCCGCCGCACTTCGTCATTCGAGCGCCGCGATCGCAGTGCTTTCAGCTTGGCCGACTGCTGCCGCGCGACACTCTCGTCGATATAAAGAATGTGCGGTGACTCTTCTTCGATGATGAACTCGTTCACGCCTACAATAATCTTCTCCTTCGCCTCGGCGGCGCGCTGATATTGGTAGGAGGCCTCCGCGATTTCCTTCTGTGGATAGCCGCGCTCGATGGCCTTTACCATGCCTCCCATCGCGTCCAGCTTGGCGAAGTAGTCGAACGCACCTTTTTCCATTTCGAGTGTCAAGCTTTCTAGAAAATACGACCCTCCCAACGGATCGACGGTCTGCGTCACTCCAGATTCGTAAGCGATGATCTGTTGCGTACGCAGAGCAATGCGGGCTGCTTCTTCCGTGGGCAGCGCCAGCGCCTCGTCGTAGGAGTCGCAGTGCAGCGACTGCGTACCGCCGAGTACCGCGGCCATAGCCTGCAGGGCCACGCGCGCGATGTTGTTCATCGGCTGCTGCGCCGGCAGCGACACTCCCGCAGTCTGAGTGTGAAAGCGCATCAGCCAGGTGCGCTGGTTCTTCGCCCCGAACCGCTCTTGCATGACCCGTCCCCAAATCTTGCGGGCAGCGCGGTACTTGGCGATCTCCTCGAAGAAGTCATTGTGCGCGTTGAAGAAAAAACTGAGGCGAGGACCGAAATCGTCCACATCGAGTCCGCGTCGTCTCGCCCACTCGACGTACTCGATGCCGTCATACAAAGTGAACGCCAATTCCTGCAGCGCCGTCGAGCCGGCCTCGCGAATGTGGTACCCGCTGATGGAAATTGTGTTGAAGCGGGGCGTGAATTTCGATCCGAACTCAAAAGTGTCGATGACAAGGCGCATCGACGGCGCCGGCGGATAGATATATTCTTTCTGCGCGATGTATTCCTTGAGAATGTCGTTCTGAATCGTGCCGGAAATCTTTTTCCAGTCTGCGCCCTGCTTCTCGGCCACCACCAGATACATTGCCCACAGCACCGACGCGGGCGAGTTAATCGTCATCGAGACTGTGGTTTTTTCCAGGTCGATGCCACCGAAAAGGATTTCCATGTCTTCGAGAGAATCGATGGCCACGCCGCACTTGCCCACTTCCCCTTCGCTAGCCGGATGATCGGAGTCATATCCCATCAGCGTGGGCAAGTCGAATGCGACGGAAAGCCCGCCGCCGCCGTGCTCGAGCAAGTACTTGTAGCGCTGGTTGGTTTCTTCGGGAGATGCGAAGCCGGAGAACTGGCGCATGGTGTAGAGTTTGCCGCGATATCCGGTGGCGTGAATGCCGCGAGTGAACGGGGGCGCTCCGGGGAATCCGAGATATTTGTCTTCACTCCAGTCCTCGGGAAGATCGGCCTGCGTGTAGAGGCGGCGCACCGGGCCACCTGAAATCGTCGTGAAGCGTGCGTGCCCGTGCTCATCGACATTCACGCCGGTAGGTGCGCCAATCGGCAGCTCGGGAGATTTTTCAAGTGTAGGCGCCAGCGTCTTTTCCGCCCACGCTTTTTCTCCAGCGGAGGGATGGCGGTTTTCAAAGACATCGGCGATCGGATTTTCAGCAGCCTGCGGCTTCGGCGGCTTTTTCTGCGGCATGAGGACCCCAGTGTTCTCTTGTGATGATAGGGAACCGAGAGCCCGCGGGCAAGATAGCAGCGGGCAACCGACACGACCGGTCGGTCAGTGCCTGACAGTGCGTTACTTCGGCGGCGTGCGTGAGAGTTCCCATGCCTTCGCGTATTTCCACGAGACGTAGCCAGCATGGTAGAGGTGCAGCAGCAGGCCCTCGCGGCCGTCGAGAAAGCCGAAGCGGAAGAAGTAGTTGTAGGTGAAGGTCGCCAGCGGCCGCAGAACGATGTTAACGAAACTGAAGCTGCGGTGGCCTTTGGCAATCGCCAACTGGGCGCCCAGCGAGGAATAACGATTCATGTGGGCGAGGTACAGAGTGAGTGTGGGGTAGGTGTAGTGTACGAGCGCATTCTTGAATTGGGCGGTCGTTTGGCGGACTTCTGGTTTCAGTTCGCAGCGGTCGTGCGGGTCATGGCCGGTGACAAATCCCTGCCCGCGCCTGAACAGCCGCAGCTTGGGATCTGGATAAAAACCGCCGTGACGAATCCAGCGGCCCAGAAACAGATTCTTGCGCGGAAGTTTGTAGCCGCTGGCGGCGTCCGGGCTCGCGATGACGGCGCGAATCTCCTCGGCCAGGCGGGGACTTACCTCCTCGTCCGCGTCGAGCAGCAGCACCCAATCCTTGGAACACAGCTCGATCGCGTATTGCTTCTGCGCCACGTAGCCGCGCCACGGTTCAAGCACGACACGGGCGCCGTGCTCCCGCGCGATCTCGCAGGTGCGGTCCAGCGAGCCGGAATCGACGAGCACGATTTCATCGGCCCAGCGCACGCTGGCCAGCGTGCGACCGATATTCGCCTCTTCGTCCATTGCCACGATCGCCACGGAGATTGTCATAGGGAAATTGCCGATTGCTAATTGTTGATTGCTGATTGAAACCAAAACACTGTGCTTCTCAATCATTAATCAACAATCAGCAATCAGCAATTGACTCCTCCGCCACCGCTTTGCGGCTTCGCACCTCGGAAAGCAGAAATACGATCAGGATGAATAGCTCAGGCTCGATCGGGTGGCGATAGCGGGCATGCGGAAACACGAAATAATAGACCGAGGGATAAGTAGCGATGAGTCCGCCGAAAAGCCAGGCTCCGGGCCGCTTTTGGCGAAGCGCACGACCGAGTCCCCAGATCGCCAGCACTGACGATGCCAGGAAAAGCGAACTGCGAAAATCCCAGGGGGCTGTGCTGTCCGTCGGCCGGGGCACTCCGTTCCAGAAATAAAAAAAACGCTTCATGCTGATCAGGGCGAACCGCTGCGGGTGCTCGCGAATCCAGTCGAACGCCAGCCGCCTGCAGCCGGCCTCATAGGCAATCTCGCCCATGCGCTCAAACTTTCCGAGCTCCAGTTTGTTGAGATTGGGCTGCAGGGTCGCGATCAGCATGCCATCGGCCATCTTATTGTTGCCGAGACGAAACTGCAGTCCGAAATCGTCACGAATAAAAACGAAGCGCCCGAAGACCCGGTAGTTCCGAATCAGCCACGGAGATAGAACCAGAAAGAACACAAATGAGGAAAGCACGACGCCGCCGAGCGACGGCAGGCCGCACCGGTATCTCTGCCGCCACACCCAAAGACCGCAGAACGGAAGAAAGGCGAGCATCGCTGGATTGGCCAGAGCTCCAACGCCCCACAATATTCCGAACAGTGTCCATCCTCGCCAACCAGGCCAGTGCTGCAGTTCCAGCGCGACCAAGAAAATCAACGCCAGCATCAGCGGAGTGAAGGTTGTGTCCCAGATCCAGTGAACCGACCAGTACCAGACATAGGGATTAAGCGCCCACGCCACGGCCGACCAGAGTGCGACGCGCGGACCGAAGGTTCGGTGCGCGATCAGAAAAACCGGAATGGTGGTGAGCGATGCGAACAGGCTGTTGATCGACAGCAAAACCCACGCGGATGCGTAAGTGTAGATGCCAAAAATCTTGAAGACCCCGCCAATCAGGTAGGGATAAAGCGGCGGTTCCCAGGCGGTGGGACCAGTGTTGCCTCCATAAGGATTGCTGAAACCCTGCCCCAGGGCGATGGATCGGCCCACGCGGCCCATCTCAAAGCCGAAGCCGAAGTCATCTTCTCCGGCGCGCGTGCGATATTGGCGGAAAATTCCAATCGCTGCGAGTTGCAGAAGAAACGAAAGCAGCACCATCCACAACACCGATCGCGGTATGGCAGGCAGGCTCGCTCGTTCCATCACCGGGGAGTTTATCAGGTCTAAGCCGGCGCCTCACGCAACCTAGGGTTGGCCTCCCGACGACGGCGGCGACTGTGCAGGCTGCTCCGCTGGGCTCGTGTCCTGTCGCGGCACAACGTAGGGAACCTTAGGCAGGTGCGTGACCTGGCCGCGCGTGGCGTCGGCAACGTTGATGCCGGTGTGGTCGAGCAGCAATCCCGTGGCACGATCCAGTTCGATGCGCGACTTCTCATAGGCTGCCTTAGCGGAGACCAGATTCGACTCGTTCGTAGTAAGTATCGAGGCATCCTGCAAGATCGCGGTGGTGGTGGTGAGTCCCACTTTCAGCTTCTGCTGATCGGCATCGAGAGTCTGGCGGGCAAAGTCGACCGCATACTGCGCGGCTTGGACCGCGGCACGATTCTGCTTCACGTCAAACTGCGCGTTGCGTACTTCGATGCGCACTTGATTTTCCAGCTGGTGCAGCCGCACCTGAGCCTGGCGGTATTCCAGTTCCGCGCGCACCTGATTGGCCTGCGCTTCGCGATTGCGCAGCGGAATCGTCAGTGTGAGTCCGACACCCTTGTCCGGAGCGGTGCTGTTGAACAGCTGGGTCAGCGTGCTGCCGTAGCTGACGGGACCGCCATTGGAAAAAGGTGGAGGCGCGGTGGAGCTGCTAAAGCACGTTGAGACAGCAGGATTACACGTTGGCGGCAACAGCGCCGGATTGACGTTTCCTCCAACCCCAGATCCGCCGTAATAGGCGTAGGCATCGAGCGTGGGTAGCAAGGCATTGCGCACGGCTTTGCCGCTGAGGTCGCGGGAATTGAGATCAATGCGCGATTCCACCAGTTCAGCACGGTGATCGAGGGCCTGGTTGATCAAGTCCTGAATGGGAACTAACGCTTCTTCCTGGGGAACCTGCATGGAGGAGGTGGGAATCATGTCAGCTTCGGCCAGCACCGGATCGTCGATGCTGCGGCTGAGTGCGTTCTTCATCAGCAACTTTTGCAGTTCCAGATTGTTCTGCGCCAGAATCAGGTTCTGCTCATCCGTCGAAACCGTGCTCTGGGCGCTTACCACCTGAATCGGGGGCGCAGTGCCGACTTGCGCCTGCTGCTTGGTATCGGTCAGCGCTTTCTGCGCATACGTAAGAGCTTCCTGCTGCACGCGGACGTTCTCGTAGGCGTAGACCAGGTCCCAATACATATCTTCGATCTGATCGACAGTGGTTATGATTTGCAGGCGAAAGGCGACATCGGAGATCTCCCGATTATTCTTGGCAATCCGAATAAAGCGCAGGTTGGGCAGCGAACCGAACCCCTGCAAAAGGTTTTGCGTGATCCTGAACTGGAAATTCGAGCTCAGCTCTGGAGTCAACAAGTTGGTTGGGTCGTTGCTGGTGATGTGGGTGTTGTTGAACCCGGCGGTAATGCTGGTGCCCCACTGAAAGCCTTGCGTGTAGGCGACGTTCGCGGTGTAAGTGTTCTGCCCCACGACCGGGACCGGACTGAAAACGCTGGTGGATTCAGCATCATCCTTGTCGAGCTGCAGTGTGCTGGTGACGATGGGATCGAAGCTGGTGATGTTCGAGCCGATGCCCAGGGTGGAACTGACTAATCCGTTGGTACCGGTGCCCACGCCGCTGGGCGCGACTGTGGTGCCTCCCGTGCCAGATCCCACGGTGCCGCCGAGGCCGCCCACGCCGCCGCCCGGAGTGTTCTGCACGATGCCGGCATTCACGCCGAGAATGTTTGCGCCCGACTTGGCCCTCAAGTAATCGGTGTCTGCGATGTTGAGGTTGTAGCGGGCGATATCGATGTCGAGATTATTTTCCAGTGCGAGCGCGACGGCGTCGTCGATCGAAAGATAGATCTTGCCGTCGTGCATCAGAGAATCAACCCGCGGCGAGTTGCCCAGATTCGGCTGCGCTACCTCCTGCGGCTGATAAGGCCGCAGGAAATGCGGGAAGGCCGGGCGCGGCTTCGAGTAATCCTGCAGGTGAACCGTCTGTGGCTGGGCGGCGGCAACTGGCGTGCTCTGTGGCGTTGGAGCGGCGGGAACATCCTGAGCGCGCATGTACGGCTGCAGCTGCAGGCAAGCCAGAAAGGCACAGGCCGTCAACAGCAGGGCCGGCCGCCGGGTGGCCGCGGTCATTCGGGACAGAAGCAAGAGCATGGTTTGTCTCCTTGGGTAAACACGGTCGTGCATCGTGTTAGAGCGACAGATATAGATTTTGAGAATTGGATGCGGAAAGCATAAGCGCGTCACTCCATCTTAGCGGGAGGAAGCCATCGAGTAGGTGCGGGTCGTAAGGAATATTGTAAAGAATTGTGAGCAAGAGAAATCAGGCGCGGCGATGAACGAACAACGAACAATGAACAATGAACCGCGCCTGTATTGCTCGCAAACGCCCCTACTGCGGTTGCTGCGCGGGCGCTGCCTGCGGCAAGGGCTGGGCCACGGATGGCATATCCTTGCGCGGTGCGATATAAGGCACGCTCGGCATGCGCGTGACTTGACCCCTGGCTGCATCGTCGACGCTGATCCCGTCATGATCGAGCAGCGTCCCGGTGGCGCGGTCCAGTTCGATGCGCGATTTTTCGTAGGCCACCGTCGCATTCACCAGACCCGATTCCGCCGTAGCCAACTGGCTCTGGTACTGCAGAACCAGCGTCGTGGTGGAAGTGCCGAACTGATATTTCTTCTGCTCGGCGTCCAGCGACTGCCGCGCCAGTTCGACTGCCGCTTGGGCAGAGTCTACGCTGGCGCGGTTTTGCTGCACCGCGTATTGCGCGTTGCGGATCTCGATCCCCACCTGATTCTCGATCTGCTGCAGCCGCATCTGGGCCTGCCGGTATTCCAGTTCGGAGCGGATCTGCACGGCCTGCGCCGCGCGATTGCGCAGCGGGATGTTGAGTTGCAAGCCGACGCCTTTGTCGGGCGCGGTAGAGTTGACAAGCTGATTGAGGGTGCCACCGATGCTGGTCGTGGGAAACACCGGCGGCTGAGTTGGAATCGTGTTGCTAGCGCAGTCGAATTCCAATTGCAGCGTCGTCGGATTCGGCCCACATGCGTTAGCCGGATTCTGATTGCCGCCCACACCCGCCCCGCCGTAATAGGCGAACAGATCAAGCGTGGGCAACAGCGCACTGCGCACGGCCTTGTTACTCAGCTCGCGGCTGTTCAAGTCGATGCGGGATTCGACCAGTTCGGGGCGATGGCGGAGCGCGTCATTGATCAGATCCTCCGCCGGCACGACCGGCTCTTGAGCGGGAACCTCCATGGTGGAGGTCGGAATCACTTCAGCCGTTGCAAGCGTAGGATCCTTCAGGGTTCGGGTAAGCGCATTCTTCATCAACAGTTGTTCCAACTGGAGATTGGTTTGTGCTGCCGTTACCAGTTGCTGATCCTGCGCGACTGTGCTTTGGGCACGCACCGTTTCGATAGGAGCCAGGCTGCCAATCTCGACCTGTTTTTTCGTATCGGAAAGAGTCTTCTGCGCAAACGCGAGCGATTCATTCTGCACCCGGGCGTTCTCGTAGGCGTAGACCAGGTCCCAATAGATGTTCTCAATCTGGTCTACGGAGTCGATGATCTGCAGCCGGAAGGCTACATCGGTAAGTTCGCGATTGTTCTTCGCAATACGAATGAAGCGCGTGTTTGGCGCGAAACCGAAACCCTGCAGCAGGTGCTGGGTGAAGGTGGCCTTAAAACTGGAATTCAACGCCGGGCTCACGCTCGTGAAAAAGCTGTTCGTCGTCTGCCGAGTGTTGTTGAAACCCACACTTAAGTTCGTGCCCCATTGGAATGCTTGGTTGTAAGCGAAGTTTACGGTGCCCGTGTTCTGAACCAGGCTGGTCTGAGGAAGCACGCCCTGGAAGATGCTGACGGCTTGCTGGCTGAAATGATCTTCCTGCAGCGTCCCGGTGACGACGGGATCAAAGCTGTTGATGTTCGGCCCAAGGCCAAGAGTCGAACTAACCAAGCCGTTAGTGCCGGCGCCAATCCCGCCTGCTCCCAGGCTGGTGCCGCCCGTGGACGCCCCAGCAGTCGCGCCGATACCGCCGACACCACCGCCCGGCGTGTTCTGCACCACTCCGGCATTGACGCCGAGAATGCTGGCTCCGGCTTTAGCGCGCAGCACGTCGGTGTCGGCAATATTCAGGTTGTAACGCGCGATGGCGATATCCAGATTATTCTCCAGCGCAAGCGCAATGGCGTCGTTGAGCGAAAGATAGAGCTTGCCATCGTGCATGAATTGGTCGATGCGCGCCGAGTTGGCCAGGCTCGGATCGGCCAGATGGCGCGCTTCGTAAGGCGCAATCGGGTTGGGAAAATGCGATACCGCATGGGAATAATTCATCACCGGGAGCGGACGCGCCTCCGGCGTATTTTGCGGAGTGGGCGCGACTGGCGGCTCCTGGGCCCAGGCCGTGACGGCCCCGCCTGCGAGCGTCAGCGTTCCCAATAAAACCTTAGCCATGGTCAGCCGGATATTTGAGGTTAAGCGTGCGAATGGCATCTACTCATCTCCGTTCGTTAGGACGAATTCGTTAAGACCAGTTCGTTAAGACCAGTTCGGTAAGATCAGTTCGGTAAGATCAGTTCGGTAAGACCAGTTCGGTAAGACCTTGCAACGAGAAACTTGGTGGTACGTGAGACAGTCCGGATTCACTGAAAATGGCGGTTCTACCCAGTCGTGGTTCAACTCAATCCTTAATACGCAAGCAGCGGCGCCCTGGTTCCTTAAAACCGATTCCTGAAAATACGTTCCTGAAAACGCCTCGAAAAAAAGCTGAATAGACGCGAGCTTGATTAAAGGCTCCAGTATATCTGACCTCGCCCCCTCTCTTTCGACTTCTCCGGCGAGTTGAAACTGATAAAGTGCTGGCAATGATCGAGCGACTCTCCGGAAAGTGAAGTGACAGTTGCGCGGCAAACCCACCCCATGAAATGACTTGGATGAACCCGCGCGGCTTTAGGACTCGCGGCTGCAAGACTTAGGTTGCAAGACTTAAGGGTGCAAGATTCACGGGTGTAAGACTCAAACGATCGCATGCGAAATCTCAAACTGATTCTCTCCTACGATGGCACCGACTTCGCCGGTTGGCAGGTGCAGCCCAATGCGTTGACCATACAAGGTACGCTGGCCTCAGCCATTGGACGAATTACCGGGGAAAAGGTATCGCCGCAGGGCTCGGGGCGAACCGACGCGGGAGTGCATGCGCTGGCCCAGGTGGCGACATTTGCCACGGAATCCCCGGTCCCTACCGCGAATTTTGCGAAGGCGCTCAACGATATTTTGCCGGCGTCGGTGCGGGTTCTGGGGGTAGAAGAGGCCGCGGCTGACTTTCACGCGCGCAAGTCGGCACGGGCGAAGACTTACCGGTACCGGATTTATCGCGCAGCGGTGTGTCCACCGTTCTTGGCGAGATATGTCTGGCACTATCCGTTTCCGTTGGATGAGGCGGCGATGTCGCGAGCTGCCGGGCAGGTTGAAGGCGAACACGACTTTACTTCGTTTGCCGCGGTCGATCCGGAACGTAGCGCCGGCGTCCCGCCGGCTTTCGCAGGTGAGAATGTTCAAGGACGCGACGCTTCACCGGCATCGAATGTGAGGCGCATTTTCTCTTCCAGCTGGGAGCGACAGGGAGACGAGTCTGTCTATACGGTGAAGGGATCTGGGTTCCTGCACCACATGGTGAGAAATCTGGTGGGGACGTTTATTCTGGTGGGCAAGGGGACGCTCCAGGTAGAAGATGTGACGCGCATCCTGGAAGCGAGCAGCCGCTCCGCCGCGGGAGCTACGGCACCGGCCAGCGGGCTCTGCCTGGTGAATGTGGAATACTGATCCATTCATGGCTACCGATATTCGCATCGCGGCTCGCAAGCTCGCGTCAGTGGATCCTGCGACCGGCGAAGTTCTGCGCGAGTTCGAATGTGCAGGCGAGGATGAAGTTCAGGCCGCGGTAGCGCGAGCGCATGCAGCGCAGGCGGCTTGGGGCGATCTCGGCGCGCGGAAGCGGATCTCCGTGTTGCGTGAGTTTCAGCGCCGGCTGCATGAAAAGAAAATCGAGATCGCCGAGGCCATCACGCGCGAGGCGGGCAAGCCGGTGGCTGAGGCGCTCACCACTGAGGTTCTGGTGGTGCTCGATGCGGCGCGATTTCTGATCGACAACGCCTACCGCCTGCTGCGCGATGAACCTCTTCCCCATGGAAACCTTGCGACCAAGCTCAAGCGCGGACGGCTGTTGCGCGAGCCTTATGGCGTGGTAGGAATCATTTCGCCCTGGAATTATCCCTTTTCGATTCCCGCGACCGAGACGCTTGCAGCTCTGGTGGCGGGAAATGCGGTTGTGCTGAAGCCCTCGGAGTTTACTTCTCTGGTCGCCTTGGAACTGCGATCGCTGCTGCACGCGGCGGGCGTGCCTCAGGATGTGTTTCAGGTCGTCATCGGCGACGGCGCAACTGGCACCGCGCTAGTTCATTCGAAAATCGATAAGTTGGTGTTTACCGGCAGCGTGGCGACCGGCAAGCGCATTGCGGTTGCGGCGGCCGAGCGCTTGCTCCCCGTAGTGCTCGAGTTGGGCGGCAAAGATCCCATGCTGGTGCTTGACGACGCCGATGTAGACGTGGCTTCGAGCGCAGCGGTCTGGGGAGCGTTCGTCAACGCCGGCCAGACTTGTTTGTCGGTCGAGCGGTGCTACGTGCATCGCAGTCTGTATGTAGACTTTCTTCGCGCCTGCACGGAGAAGACGAAAAAGCTGCGTGTAGGCCCCGGACTGGACAGCGAAACCGACGTCGGACCGATGATTCACCAACGGCAGTTGCGCATTGTCGAAGCGCACGTCGAAGATGCGGTGGCGCGCGGAGCAAGAGTTCTGACCGGAGGGTCCCGCTTGCCAGAGCTAGGAGAGAATTTCTATAAGCCCACCGTGCTGGCCGATGTGAGCCACGAGATGCGCATCATGCGCGAGGAAACGTTTGGCCCGGTGCTGCCGGTGATGGCATTCGACAGTGACGACGAAGCTGTGCGGCTGGCCAACGACTCGGAATATGGGCTGGCGGCAAGTGTATGGACCCGCGACCGCGCCCGCGGCGAGTGCCTGGCGCGGCGCATTCATGCGGGCACGGTCATGGTGAACGATGTGGTGTCATGCTTCGGCATCAGCGAAGCCCCGCACGGTGGTGTAAAGTCAAGCGGCATGGGCCGCGCACATGGCCGCTTCGGCCTCGAAGAAATGGTCCGGTTGAAGTATATAGACGTAGACCTGATGCCCGGCATGAAGAAAGTCTGGTGGTACGACAGCGGCATGAACTTCTTGCAACAGATGGAAGGTTTCATCGACCTGCAGTTCGCCCGCGACTTGGCAACACGCCTGCGCGGAGCGCTAAATGCGATCGGTGTGGTCGGACGCAAGCAGTTGTAAAGCGAGAACTGAGAACTGAGAACTGAGAACTGAGAACTGAGAACCAGGAGGCACTTCATGAGCAATTCTTCGAATACAGATCCTAAACGCGAATTGCTGCGGCACACCCTGGCCACGCTGGCTTATCGCGGAGGCAAGGCCGTCCGCAACGCGCCCGAGGGCTTCGCCGTCTTTCACGTAGATGCGGGATTGCGAGCGCCAGGACAGATTCTCGCGCACATCGGCGACCTGATGGACTGGGGCCTCTCGATGGCGAATGGAAAACGCGAGTGGCATGACTCCAAGCCGCAGGCGTGGGAGAAGGAAGTCGAGCGCTTCTTCGCGGCGCTCAAAAAGTTCGATGATTACCTGGCTTCGGAAGAAGCCATACAGGCGCCCATGGAAAATCTCTTTCAAGGACCGATTGCCGACGCGCTGACTCACGTCGGCCAGATTGCAATACTGCGCCGTCTGGCGGGAGAGCCGGTGAAAGCAGAGAACTATTACAAGGCAGAGATCGTGATTGGTCGCGTCGGCGCGGAGCAGACTCCGCCGAAGCGCGAGTTTTAGTTACGACATCGCCGGCTTTGGCCTCGTGTTTCGGCTTCGAGTACAATGGCGTTCGTAAGGCCGAATCCAGCGGCGCGAGCGCCGCGCGAACGAGGGTAAGTCCTTTGGCGACGAGCGAAATCACCACTTCGGGCACGCAAACTCCTGCGCAGCTTCCTCATCATAAGGTCAAGATCAAGAAGAACGGGCAGCGCGCCTGCAACGAGAAAAACGAAAAAGGCAAATTCTGTGGCGGCCATCTGAAACGCTGGTTCTACTCACAAGATGTGATCGAGCAGGCCTGCGGCGACGCGGAAAAAGCCTGGGGGGTGGATTCCGAAGTCTACCGCTGCGAGCATTGCCAGACGCTCTATTTGCCAAACCCCACGGAATCCAAGGTGAATGTCGCGGGGCAGGGAATGATTTCGGTTTTCGGGTTGACCTTGCCGCCGAAAGAAAAATAGGCAGAGCTTCTAGCTACTAGCTTCTAGCCAAACGCTGCGGCTCCTTGGGGGGAGCGGTTAGCTAGAAGCCAGGAGCTAGAAGCTAGCAGCTGTTTCCTGTGAACACCTCCGAACTCATCTACGACTGGAACAAGGATCATCCGCCGGGACTGAAGCCGCTGGGGCCGGTTCTGCTTAATGATGAGAGCCTGCGCGATGGCTTGCAGTCGCCTTCGGTGCGCGACCCTTCGATTGCCGAAAAGATTGAGATTCTTCATCTGATGGAGGCGCTCGGGATCAACTCTCTCGATCTCGGGCTGCCGGGCGCGGGAGCGCGCGCGGTCGAGCACGTGACCGCATTGGCGCGTGAGATCGTGGCGCACAAGATGAAGATTCGTGCCAACTGCGCGGCGCGGACGCATGAGAATGATATTCGTCCCATTGCCGAGATCGTGCAGAAAACCGGTCTGCACATCGAGGCCGCGACGTTCATCGGCTCCAGTCCGATCCGGCGGTTCACAGAAGGTTGGAGCGACGAGTTTCTCTTGCAGACCACCGAGAAGGCTGTGAAATATGCGGTTTCGCTCGGCCTCGATTCGATGTACGTCACCGAGGATACTTCGCGCTGTGATCCGGAGACGGTGAAGCGGTTGTATTCGACGGCGATCAACTGCGGGGCGCGCGCTATTGTGATCTGCGATACGGCTGGACACTCCACGCCGGTGGGCGCGTTCGCGCTGGTGCAGTTTGTGATGGAGGAGGTAGTGAAACCCTCGGGCGAAACTATTCGCGTGGACTGGCACGGGCACAACGATCGCGGCCTCGCCATTGCCAACTCGATTGCGGCGGTGATGGCGGGGGCCAATTGCGTCCACGGCTGCGCCATCGGGCTGGGCGAGCGCGTGGGCAATACGCAGATCGATCAGATGCTGGTGAATCTCAAGCTGATGAGCATTGCGCCGTGGGACGAGCAGGACCTCACCAAGCTGAAACAATATTGCCAGGCGGTTGCGCGGGCCACGGGCGTGCCCATTCCGGCGAACTATCCGGTGATGGGGGATGACGCTTTCCGCACCGCCACGGGCGTGCATGCAGCCGCAATCATCAAGGCGTTTCGCAAGAACGATGTCGTGCTGGCCAACACGGTTTACTCGGGTGTCCCTTCGCATGTATTTGGCTTGGAGCAGATTATCGACATTGGTCCGATGAGCGGGAAATCGAATGTGCTGTTCTGGCTGGAGCGGCGCGGCATTCCGGCTACTGACGATCTGGTCGAGCGCATTTATCAGCGCGCGAAGACAAGCGACCATACGCTAAGCGACGCCGAAATTGCGGAGTGCCTGCCGGCTGCGGCAGTGAAGCAGAACTAAAGTGAGAGGTCGGGAATGCCTGATCCAGTGCGACATGCGATTCTGGGGGCTGGTGGTGTCGGCGGGCTGATCGGCGCTTGTCTCGGGCACGCGGGAGATTCCGTCACGCTCATCGTGCGGCGCGAAGCGCTGGCGCAGTACCCTAAACAACTTCATCTGGAAACTCCTTTCGGCAATTTCACGGTGAATGTTTCCGTCGCGGCGGAAGTTCCTCCCGTCGACGTACTCTGGATTACGGTGAAGGCAACGCAGCTCGAGCCGGCACTCAGCGCTCTCAAGAATCAGGACGCGGTGCGAGCTATTGTTCCCTTGCTCAATGGCATTGACCACATCTCGCTGCTGCGCGCCAGATACGGTTCTAGCCGTGTGATCCCGGCGACGATCGCGGTTGAAACCGAACGTGTCGGCCCCGGACACATCGTTCATCGGTCGCCTTTTGCTCGGCTCAATTTGTTGTCTGCTGGACGTGCTCTGCTTGGAAGCTCCATCGAGCAACTGCAGCAAATCGGATTCGAGTGCCGGTTTGTCGACGATGAGCCGACGCTGATGTGGGGCAAGCTGGTTTTCCTGGCGCCGTTTGCATTGACCACAACCGCCTCGGACAAAACCACTGGCGAGATTCTCGCCGACCCCTATTGGGGGCAGCTGGGATTGGCCTGCTTGCGCGAGGCTTGTGCTGTTGCTGTCGCCGAAGGCGCGAAAATTAATGCGGACGATGTGATCGCCGGAGTGATGAAGATGCCGGGAAACATGCGCAGCTCGATGCAGAAGGACGTGGAGCAACACAAGACGCCGGAGCTGGAGGCTATCGCCGGGCCGATCCTGCGCGGCGCGCAGCGGCACGGGATTGAGGTTCCGGCCACGAAGAAACTGGTGGCGGCGGTTGAGCAGCGGGCCGGGTATGTGGAGAGCCGACTGGCTTAGGTCTGGATCAAAAACATTACAGATCGACGGGATAAAATATCTCGAATCAATCACTTAGAGACTCCGATCTGGCGCGAGATCTGGCTAAAATATTGATTGCAAAGAATTTGCTCGTAAAATATCCGCAATCAATGGTTTAGCGGTGCATTAATGGTTGACTCGATCTGGGTTCAGTTGTCAAAGAATTGTGAAGTCTGGGAGCGGGCATTTCGTCCGCCTTACCATGATCTCGCGATCAGCAACGGGAGACAAGGTTGGATGTCACAGCGGTCGGCTGTGGAAGAAGCTGAAGTTCGCGTTCGTTCTAGAGATGTTCCAGGTGCTCAGCGCCGCTCTTTCCTCGTCACTGCCTGCACCCCGGATACGCACGCACAATTGCGGAGAGGACTCCCTGCTTGGCCGCTGATTTTGAAAAGCTGCAAGGGATCCTTCGACTCCGCCGTTGCTTCGCGTTCGCGAAGCAGCGGCTGCGCTCAGGATGACAAGTCCGCTCAGGATGACAAGAAGGTTACTAACGTCCATTTCTTAGTCACGCCAGACACCTAGCTTCCCTGAGTCAACGGCACTGTGCGGTTCCCGTCCTAGGTAATCCCCTTTCTTTCCTGCGCGTTGTAAGATGGGCAATAACCCCCATGAGCCCCGTTCCCCCACGTGCGGACTTGCCCGACGTTGCCCCTACGGTGCAGCAGGATGTGGCGCGTCTGGCGGCCTCGCCCGAGGTGCGCTCGGCTTACAACTGGCTGCGCACGCAGGAGCCGCAACTGGCGCAGTGGCAGATGGAGATGGCGCGGATTCCGGCGCCTCCGTTTGGGGAGTCGGCGCGCGCCGCCTGGCTGGCGGAGCGCTTTCGTGAAGTCGGGCTGGACGATGTTCGCATCGACGATGTGGGCAACGTGTTCGGCATCCATCCTGGATTCGGTCAGCGGTACGTGGCGCTGAGTGCGCACATTGATACCGTGTTTCCCGCGAACACGCCGCTGAACGTCCGGCAGCAGGGCAGCCGGATTTATGGGCCGGGAGTTTCCGACAATGGTGCAGGTGTTACGGCGATGCTTGCGATTGCATCGCTGCTGCGTGCGGTGCGCCTGCGGCACGCGCTGCCATTTGTGTTTATCGGCAACGTGGGTGAAGAGGGCGAGGGCGATCTGCGCGGCATGCGGCACATTTTTTCTACGCCGCGCTGGAAGGATTCGATTGCTTACAGCGTAGTGCTTGATGGCGCGGGCGCGGACACGATTGTTGCTGAAGCCTTGGGCAGCCGGCGGTTTGAAGTGATCGTGCGCGGTCCGGGCGGGCATTCGTGGAGCGATTTTGGCGCGCCTAATCCGATTGTGATTCTGGCGCGCGCGGTCGACGCGTTTACGGCGACGCCGGTGCCGGCAACCCCTAAGACGACTTTCAACATCGGAGTAGTGCGCGGCGGAACGTCGGTGAACTCGATTCCTGAATCGGCCAGCATGAAGGTGGATATCCGCTCGACCTCGATGGCGGAGATGGAGCGGCTGGAGCAGGCGCTGCGGCTGGCGCTGAATCGCGCCGTGGAAGATGAGACGCTGGCGGCCGAGATGCGGTCGTCGCAGCAGAAGCGGCCTTCGGGAGTGAGTTGCGAAGTGGTGGCGATCGGCAACCGTCCGGCTGGAGAACTGGCGATGGGGGCGCGGATCCTGCATGTGATTCGCGCGGTGGATGCGCAGCTGAATAACGCGGCACAGGTGCAGCGGGCGTCGACCGATGCGAATATTCCGCTGTCGCTGGGCCTTGAAGCGATTGCGATCGGTGGCGGCGGTTCGGGCGGCGGGGCTCACACCTTGCAGGAATGGTTCGACAGCAACGGACGCGAGCTGGGGCTGAAGCGGATTCTGCTGACTATGATGGCGCTCGCGGGTGCGGGGGTGGGCGAATGACCGGGAGACGCTGGACCTCGGCTGCTAAAGCCGTTTACCGGAAGAGTCTTTTCGCAGCGCTGAAGCGCCGCGCCACCCAAAAGCTACATGCAGTTGTGGAATCCCACCTTTCGCAAAGAACGCGAAAGATGGGGCACCCGGCTTTTCTGATGGTGTTTATAGCAACACTCTGCATTGCACAGGCGCCCGTCCCAACTGGTGCACCAAGTCCGAAGCCGAATGGCGGGTCCGGGAAGGCAGACGTCAAGCCCAGGGCGGATGCCATCTACTTCCACGCCAATATCTATACGGGCGTAGCCTCGAATTCGCCGTTCGGTTCTACGCTGCGTGAGGAAGCCATTGCGGTGCGGGGCGACCGCATTCAGGCAGTCGGCAAGAATGTGGACATCATGAAACTGAAAGGGCCGGATACGGAGGTTGTTGATTTGGGCGGACGCTTCGTCATGCCGGGTTTCAACGATGCGCATGTCCACCTGGCGGCGGCTGGACTGCAGAAATTGACGATTGACCTGACCGGGGTGAAGACGCTGGAAGAATTTCGCGAGCGGGTCAAGGCGAGGGTGGAGAAGTCCAAGCCGGATGAATGGATTGTGGGCGGAGGCTGGGATGAAACGCTGTGGCCGATCCCGGTCTTACCTAGCCGATGGGATCTGGATGAGGTGTCGGACGGGCATCCGATGATCCTGGATCGCGTGGATGGGCACCTTGCGGTGGCGAATACCCGGGCGTTGCAACTGGCCAAGATCACTGTGGCCAGCCGCGATCCCGAGGGCGGGAAGATTGACCGCGATGCCAACGGCCAGCCTACGGGGATTCTGCGGGACACGGCGCAGGAGGCGGTGCGGGCTGCGATTCCGCAGCTGACGCACGATGAGCGGCGGCATGCAATTGAAGTTGCGCTCGCGGACCTGGCCGAGAACGGCGTGACCTCGGCTCAGGATTATTCGCCAGAATGGGAGAATTTCCTGATTTACCAGGAACTTGAGAAGGAAGGCAAGCTGTCGGCGCGCATTTCCGAATGGCTGCCTTTTGACGATGTGGTCGACGAGTTGAAGGTGAAGCGTGGGTTCCAACCCGAGTCTGACCTGATGTTGCACACGGGAATGCTGAAGGGTTTCATGGATGGCTCCCTAGGCGGGCATACGGCGGCGCTGATGGAGCCTTATGCGGATGATCCGAAGAATTCGGGCTTGCCGCGCTACGAGCAGGCGAAGCTGAATGAGATGGCCACGGAGCGCGTGCTGGCGGGCTTTCAGCTGGGGTTTCATGCGATCGGCGACAAGGGCGTGCAGATGGCGCTGGATGCCTTCGCCGAAGCCGAAAAGGCCGCGCGCGAGCAGAAAGTGAAGGCCCCGAACGGCGGCAGCGATTTCCGTTTGCGCATCGAGCATGCGCAGATCACCACGCCGGCACAGATCGCGCGTTTCAAGGAACTGAAGGTGATTGCTTCCGTGCAACCCAGCCAGTTGCTCACTGATATGCGGTGGGCACAGGACCGGCTGGGGGTGAAGCGGGCTGCGAATTCCTATGCGTGGGCGTCATTCCTGAACAAAGGTGTGACGCTGGCCTTTGGCACGGACTATCCGGTGGAGCCGGTGTCGCCGTTCCGCGGGCTGTATGCAGCCGTCACGCGCAAGAGCGAGAACGGCAAGCAGGAATATTTTCCCGCACAGAAGCTGACCATGGACCAGGCCATCGCGGCTTACACTACCGGCTCGGCCTTCGCCGAATTCGAGGAGAAAGAGAAGGGTGAGCTGGCGCCCGGCATGCTGGCGGATTTTGTGGTGCTCGACCGCGACATCACTGCGTCCTCCGCAGAGAAAGAGTTAGCTACCAAGGTGCTGCTGACCGTGGTGGGTGGGAAGGCCGTGTACAAGGCGTCGGCAGTGGGCGATTAAATTGGAGTCTCGAATCGAGTTGGGGTACGGTGGTAAGGGCCGATCGCTTCACTGCTTTCCCGGTAGTTATTCCTTCCATCCCATAAAACAAAAAGACGGATTCGTGCGTCTAACCCCGTGAGATCGTGGGACCGTAATCGTGTATTCCGCCGGAGTTTCGGGTGGCACCGCGGCTTTGGCAAACGGGTATAATTAGGGACTCATATAGTTTTCGGAGGAATTCAGGCATATGGATTCGCGGGCGATTTGGGTGCGTTTGAAGACGCACAGGTGGGTTTATTCGTTCAGCATTGTGGCCACGCTGGCTCTAGGCATTTTGATTGGCACGGTAGTTTCCTCCGGAGTGAAGGGCAAGGAGCAGAAGTCCTCGGATGCGAGCCCACTTTCGGTTCCCGCGCCGCAGCAGCTTTCCAACACCTTCTCGCAAATCGCCAAGCAGTTGGGGCCGTGCGTGGTGAACATCAACACGGAATCGACCATCAAGACGCCGCACCGGCGCCGGGGCGAGCAGAATCCCGATGATGACGATAACGGTGGCGGCGGTGGCATGGACGACTTCTTCAACCACTTCTTCGGCGGGCCGGGCGGGCAAGGCGGCGCGGGTGGGGACGACGGCTCAATTCGCGAGCGCTCGCTGGGTTCGGGCGTGATCGTGGATCCGAAAGGTTACATCGTTACCAACCGGCACGTGGTGGAGAAGGCGGACAGGATCCGGGTGCGGCTGCAAGACGATCCGCCGGGCGTGCAGCATGATGCCAGAGTGATTGGGGAAGACCAGGAAACTGATCTGGCAGTGATCAAAATTGACCTGGACCGTGCGGTGCCTTCGGCGAAAATGGGCAACTCTGATGGCATGCAGGTGGGCGACTGGGTGCTGGCGATTGGCAGCCCGTTTGGGCAAGTAGGTACGGTGACGGCCGGCATTGTGTCCGCCAAGGGCCGGGACATCGTGCCTGGCAGGCAGTTCCAGGTGTTCATTCAAACTGATGCGGCGATTAATCCCGGAAATTCCGGCGGCCCGCTGGTCAACATGAATGGCGAAGTGATCGGCATCAACACCGCGATTCTGAGCGAGACTAACGCCTATGCGGGCGTAGGTTTCTCGCTTCCTTCGAACACGGTGGTGCAGGTTTACAACCAGCTGATTGGACCCGAGCATCGCGTGTCGCGGGGATCGATCGGAATTCAGTTTGATGCAGTCGAAAACCCCGCTATCAACCGCGTCTACGGCGCCGGCAGCGGTGTCACCGTGGCCCACGTGGTGCCGGGAAGCCCGGCGGATCAGGCAGGGCTGAAGCTAGGCGACACTATTACGATGGTCGATGGCAAGAAAGTGACGAAGGGAACGGAGTTGGTGGCGGAAATCGCCTCGCGCAAGCCGGGATCGAAAGTGGTGCTCGGCTTCCTGCGCAATGGCAAGTCGCAGGAGACGACCGTAACCGTCGCCGACCGCGCGAAGCTGTTCGCGGCGCGCTTGAACGAAGATGACAGCGACAACGACGAAAGCACGCCCAAGCAGAGTAAGTTCGGTATCACGGTTCGCAAGCTGACGCCGGAGATGGCCGATCGGCTGGAGGTACCCGCCGGTAAAGGCGTGATCGTGCAGGACGTGAAGCCGGGGTCGTTTGCCGAGGATATTGGTGTGAGCCGCGGGGACGTGATCCTCGAGGTTAACAAGCAGCCGGTGAACAGTGAAGATGATTTCGCCAAGGTGGAGTCCAGCATGAAGAGCGGTCAGGATGTGGTATTCCTGGTGCGCCAGCGCGGGTCGTCGCCTCAAGACGGAACCATCTTCATGGCAGGGACACTTCCGTAACCTCAAACTGGCCCGACCGGAACTGGCATTGCCTCCTGCAATGGGGGATGATTAGAATGCCAGTTCCAGTTGGGTCTTTTTGTTTTTGGGCGCGTTCGTTTCTTGGCCACCGCGGCTAGGCGCGTTCTTAGCTTCGAGGTTTGCCCTTGAGAAGCATGCAGAAGCGTGGCGCGGGAATGCGGAGTTGGTTCGGTACAGGATGCGCTGTGGCGCTGATCTGTGCCTGCGCATCGCCGCGCGCCGGGTTGGCGCAAGCAGCTGATTCGACCGGCCCCGCCGCTTCGACGGCGAGCGGCGATGCGGTCCACTCCAAGACAAACTCAAACTCTGCCGCCACGACTCACAAAAGCAACGCAAAGCGCTCAAGCTCTCACCGAAGAGGTAAAAGAAAAGCGACTGCGCGGGGCCAGCAGAAGATCGATCCGCAGCGGGCGCAGGAGATTCAGGAAGCGCTGATTCGCGAACATTACCTGAGCGGCGAAGCGGCCGGAACCTGGAACCAGGCCAGCGAAGACGCCATGCGCCGCTATCAAGCGGATCACGGTTGGCAGTCGAAGACGGTCCCTGATGCGCGCGCGCTGATCAGCCTGGGACTGGGCCCGAGCCACGACCATCTGCTGAATCCGGAAAGCGCGATGACCACGGAGCCGGTCACGCACGCGTCGTCTTTGACTCCGGTGTCGCACAGCGCTGATCCGGGAGCGCGCACGAATACGACTCCGACCACTCCCGCGACGACTCCCGATCATGATGGGTCGAGCCCGCAGTAATCCTCCTCGTCAAACTTAAAACAGGATTGTCACCGGAAGGATTGTCATCCCGAGCCCCGCGAGGGATCTTGGTTTGTGCCTATGCCGCCGTTGTGGTCGCTGCTGACAACACCAAGGTCCCTCGCTACGCTCGGGATGACAAGTGTTGGAGTAGTACCTTCTAACTGCCAGATGTCTTGCGATAGCTTCCCAGCACGGGGCGCGGAAAGTAGGGTAGGGGCTGCGAATTTACGATGGCCGCCGGATTGGCTTCGACGAGGGCTTCTGCCACTTCCTGGCCGCAGATTTGGGCGGCAGCGTCGTGGGCGGCGGACAGAACTGGGATTCGTTTCTCGGTATCGTGGGCATCCGTTGCGAGCACGTGCACGGCCTCGTGCTCGAGCAGCCATAGGGCGGCGCGGCGCACGCGTTCGCCCCAGAATCCGGTGAGCGCGGAGCCGGTCATCTGGATGACGCAACCCTGCTCCGCCCACTCCAGCACGCGCTGCGGGCTCTCGCGCAGAATCGGATTGCGTTCGGGATGAGTGATGACGGGGGTGATGCCGCGGTCGCCGAGCTGCGTAAAGCAGTCCGTAGTTTGCTGCGGCACACTGTAATTGCTCAGCTCGACCAGCATGTAATGCGTATCGCCGATGGCGTAGCGGGCGGGGTTGGCGAGCACATCCTGCATGTTGTCGTAGGAGAGATGGAAGTCGCAGCCCAGGCCGATCGTGAGCGCATCGCCTACCTTTTGCTGCAGTTGGTCGACCAGGCCTTGAAGATAAGTGCGATCGTAGTGGTAGCGGTCGTTGGCATGAGGCGTGGCGACCTGGTGCGTAATGCCGTCGGCGGCGGCCATGCGGCACATGGCCACAGAGGTTTCCCAGGACTTGGAGCCGTCGTCTACTTCCGGAAGGATATGGGAATGAATGTCGACCACGATTGTAGGAACACCGGGACGCTACGGCGGTTGCGCCTTGATTTGATTTAAGCAGATTCGCGGGGAAAGAGAAAGAGAGCTGTATTCGCTGACGGTACTTCAAGAGATGCTCTCACCAGATTGTAGAAACGGCGTGCGAATTACGGATTTCCCGATCAGCCTTCCTGGAGCCGCTTAATCGTTCTGTAAATCCAACTCCGTCCCTCCGCAACTTCCTCCACCAGCATCCCTTCGCTTTAGCACTAGGAAACTTCGGGTTGCAGTGTCGTCGAGCCGTATTAGTTGATCAGTCGCATCGTAGCTGCGATCCCCGGCTGCGCCGCCTTCGATGTGCAGAACGTAAGTTCCAGACACCACGCCTTCAAAGGAGAATCTGCCGTCTTGGTCTGAACTTGCTAAGTAAATGGCGTGTGTAATCGGATCTTGCAGTCTTAAGCCGGCGCCGACAATCGGAACCTCCATTTGATGAACTAAGTTCCAAATCGGCGTTCCTCCCCTCCCCGGCTGGGAATCGACGAGCCTGCCGGCAATTCTGCTAGTTCCTGGAGCTTCATCGCCCCATGTGTACCTGAGTTTAGCCTTCGCTCTTCTGGACGGCTTCTCGCCGACATGAAAACATGCATAGACCACCCCTGTTCCAAGTAGATCGCCATTCAGCCAATATAGCCCCGGCTGAAGCTTCGGGACATAAATGATCCCCTTCTCGTCTGTAAGCCCCGAAAACTGATCGGCGCCCTTTGCGACGACATGAAAGCTGACTCCAGGCAGCGGTTTGGCAGCATGCGTCACCACTATCGTGAAGGTCGGTCGCATCTCGTCCCCATTGTTCACACAGCCTGCCATTGAACAGCCGAGTGCTGCAGACGAATAGACCAAAGGGAGAATCGCAATCGAAGCGCAGCGACCGAACAGCATGAAACGTCCTCTCTATGAGTATCGTTCGCGGATGAAGTCTGCAATCCCTGCATACGCGCTGGACAGCGTCTTTTCATCCGGCAGAAACACGATGCGGAAGTGTTGTGTGCCGGGCTTCTGGCCGAAGCCGGAGCCGTGGACGACCATGACGTGTTTTTGGCGGATTAGCTCTTTGACGAAGACTTCGTCGCTCTCGGGGATGTCGATGCGCGGGAAGGCATAGAACGCGCCACGCGGAGCAACACAGCTTACGCGTGGCGCGGACTCGCACCACTTCTGCGTGAGATCGCGGCGGGAGCGCAGTTTGCGGCGCACTTCGATGAGATGGTCTTGAGGGCCTTCGAGCGCGGGCTTGATGGCGTATTGCTCGGGATGGTTGGCGCAGAGGCGGGCGCGCAGCAGGCGGTGAATGCCTTCGGTATAGGGCTTTACTGCCGTGGCATCGCCGGAGACGATGCCCCAGCCGATGCGCCATCCTGGAACGAGATAATTCTTCGACATGCCGCCGAAGGTGATGCAGGGCACGTCGGGCGCGACTGCGGCGAAGGCGATGTGTGGAGTGTTTTCAAGAATAAGTTTGTCGTAGATTTCATCGGCGAAGACAACCAGGTTGTGGCGACGGGCTATTTCGGCGACCTGCTCGAGCATGTGCCGCGAGCAAAGTGAGCCAGTCGGATTATTAGGATTAATCAGCACGATGGCGCGGGTGTGCGGCGTTCGGTTGCGTTCGATATCGGCTAGTTCGGGCTGCCAGGCGTCGTTTTCATTCAGATCGTAGGCGTTAATTGCGATGCCCAGCTTACACAGGACTGCTGAATAGAGCGGGTAGTCGGGCTTCGGGGTGAGAATGTCCTCGCCCGGATTGACGAGCGCGCTGATGCAGAGATCGACAGTTTCGCTCACGCCTGAGGTGACGAAGACATCCCGCACGGTGGTGAGGCCTTTGCGGGCGGCTTCGCCGCGAATGGCTTCGAGCGCTTCGGGAATGCCGGGAGATGGCGCGTAGCCGTTCTTGCCATCGCGCATGGCCTTGTACGCGGCCTCAATGATGTGGGGAGGGGTCTGGAAATCGAAGTTGAGGGGGTCGCCGACGTTCAGGGGCAGAACTTTGTGCCCCTGCCGGATGACTTCGTCGGCAACGCAGGCCAAGTCGCGAATGGCGTAGCGGACGTTCTCCAGACGCTGGGCAGCGGCGATCTCGCGGGCCTGAATAAGAGGCATGAACAAATTCTAACCGCAGAGGGCGCGGAGAAGGCAGAGAATTCTGGCTGTTGGCAAGGTCAGTGCGGGGTGAACCTGAGAGAAACATCCTCTGTGGTCTGCGTCGCGGCGGGGGCATATTTCCACTTCTTGACAGCCGTGACCGCGTTTTCGGCGAGGATAGGATTGCCCCCGACAACCTCTACGTTGGTGACCGACCCATTCGGGAGGACAGTCGCTCTCAGGCGGACCGTCCCGCCGACTTGCGCGTGCCTCAGGATGTCGGGGTAATCGGGTGTTGCAACGACAATCACTTTACGTTCCGACTTGGAAGGCCTTTGGGCCAACGAAGCTGGAACGAAGGCGGCCATCAAGCAGAGCACCAGCGTCAGAGTCGCAGCAGCGAGTCTTGCTGGATTGCTCTTCCTGAATTCCGCCCACAGATAGTTGTGAAGCGTGAGAAGCATTGCCGAGCTTGAACCCCAGTTGTGACGGTAGGCCCTGAAGGTATTGCGGGCAAGATTACTAAGGTACTTGCAGAAAGAATCTGTATCGCTTGCCGCCCGGGCTTCGAGGGATAGAATTTGCGCTTCAGCGACTCTGCTACAGAAGTTCTTAATCCGCTCGGTCGATCTGGGCCTTCTGCAGTTTGTCCGAGTAATCGACGTACACGGACTTCCACTCGGTGTAGAAGTCGATGGCGCCGATGCCGCCTTCGCGGTGGCCGTTGCCGGTTGCTTTTGTGCCGCCGAAAGGCAGATGCACCTCCGCGCCGATTGTGGGTGCGTTGATATAGGTGATACCGGCGTAAAGGTCGCGGATGGCGGCGAAGGCTTTGTTCACATCTTTGGTGTAGAGCGCGGAGGAGAGTCCGTACTCGATGCCGTTGGCGATTTCGATGGCGTCTTCGAGGTCGTCGCAGGGGATGATGGAAACTACGGGGCCGAAGATTTCTTCCTGGGCGATGCGCATCTTGGGGTCGACGTCGCTGAAGACGGTGGGCTCCATGAACCAGCCGTATTGGTAATCGCCTTTGTCAAGGCGATTGCCCCCGCACAGCAGCTTTGCGCCTTCGTTGCGGCCGATCTCGACGTAGCTGAGGTCGGTATGAAGTTGTTTTTCGTTGATGGCTGGACCCATGTCTGTTGTCTCATCGAGGCCGTTGCCGACTTTCAATTTCTTGGCGCGCGCTACATATCTTTCGACGAACTCGCGATAGACGCCTTTCTGCACGATGATGCGGCTGGTCGCGGTGCAACGCTGGCCGGTGGTGCCGAACCCGCCCCAGAGGCCGCCTTCGATGGCGAGGTCGAGGTTGGCGTCGTCGAGCACGATCATAGGATTCTTACCGCCGAGTTCGAGCGAGCAGTGCTTGAAACTCTTGGCCGCGATGCCGCCGATGATGCGGCCGACGGCGGAGGATCCTGTCAGAGAAATGGCGCGCACGTCCGGGTGCTCGGCGAGTGGAGTGCCTACGTCGGCGCCGAAACCGGCTACGACGTTGATTACTCCCTTGGGCAGGCCGGCGTCACTCAGGGCGCGGACCAGATTGAACGTGGAAAGCGGCGTGTCCTGTGCGGGCTTGATGACGCAGGTGTTGCCGCAGACGATAGCGGGTAGCAGCTTCCAGGAAGAGATCGCCATGGGGAAGTTCCAGGGCGTGATCATGCCGCAGACCCCGATGGGCTGGCGGACGGCCATGGCGAACTTGTTGGGCATTTCGGAGGGGACGGTCGGGCCGAAGAGGCGGCGGCCTTCGCCTGCGTTGTAATAGGCGGCGTCGATGGCTTCCTGCACGTCGCCGCGGGTTTCGGCGAGCACCTTCCCCATTTCGCGGGTCATCTCGCGGGCGTACTCTTCTTTGCGCTCGATGAGGATTTCGGCGGCGCGGAAAACAATTTCGGCGCGGCGCGGGGCTGGGACCAGGCGCCATTTGGCGAAGGCACGCTTGGCGGCTTCCACAGCGGCGTCGACATCAGCCTTCGCCGATTTCTGGAAGATGCCGACTACGTCGCGGGTGTCGGCGGGGTTGCGGTCTTCGAAGGTTTCGCCGGTTGCGGATTCTACCCACTCGCCGTCGATGAAGTTCTTCAGGATTTTGGTGGGGGTGTGGCTGAGCGTCGCCGGGGAAGTTAGGGTGTCGGTGGCCATGATTGCTCCTTGCTCCTTATGAATGCCTGGATATTGATGCTACAGAAGTACCGTTAGGTGCGGCAAGAGAGGGAGCGGTGGAGGGGTCTCATGCGTCGATTGTCGTCCTGAGGTCTGCGCGTTTTTCAGGCAGAAAAGACCTATGCACGTGTTCGCAGCGTAGACACTGCAGGTGCAACGGGCCTTAGTCGGGAGTCGCTCGCTTCACGAGCGGCTCCATCTCCTTAGGATGACAAGGGTAGGGACCTGGGGCGCACGGTTCGGAATGACAATGGCTTGGGGTAGTTTCTCCGGGACCAAAGCCAAAGGCAGCGGGCAGGAGTGCCTGCTCCACACAAGCGCCTAGATGCCGATGTTGGCGCCGCGCAAACCGTCTTTGTAGGCTTCACGAGCTTTGGTGTATTTGGTGTGGGCGTCCTCTTCCTGGAAGTGGGCGGCGTCCCATTTCTCCCAGGCAATCATGGAGTGGTCGGGAGTTGCCAGGGCTTCCTCGGCGCGAATAGCGTCGACCCATTCGTCGGTCGCTTTCTTGTAGGCAAGGCGCAGTTCATCGAGATTGGCTGGGCTCATAGCCTCGGAGACTAATCTCGCTCCTTAACCCGGTCAATCGGACAAACGCGTATTTAACGAAAAATTAACAGAGAGGGCGAGATGCGAGGGCCGAGCTACTGTGCCAGATCCGCAGCTACCAAATCCTGAGCTTCAGTGCCAGTGCTTCAGCTCGGGCCGGAGGTCGGCGAAGGTGCCGAATTTTGGGCCATGGCAAATGAAAATGCTGATCTCAGTTTCCAGAGCGTAGGGGTTGTCGGCGGACGTGCTAGCAACTGATCGGTGGTCGGCGCGAGGCGCTGAGAAGGTGGTGAACGGTGGACTCGAGGAAGAAGAATAACGGAAACAAGCGGGGATGTCATGACGCCGCCGCAGCCTTCTAAGCGATGACGGAGAACACGAAGAAACTTTACGGCAGAGGCACAAACGAAGGTAACGTTCGCAGGGCATTACCCATTTTTTGCAGTTACGGGCATGTGATAACGTTGGACTACCTCTAATTCCATAGGCGTCATTAAGGTTTTTAGGTTCACGTGTCTTCGTCGACTCGCAAACCGGGCATCCACGTCGCGTGGAAAACGGTCACGTATCGCAGTGTGGCACTGCTGATTCTGGCTGGCGCCGCGGTGTTTTTTGTCGCAGTGCGTTTCACCTTCCCGCAATTTACCGAGAGCGGCATCAGGGCGACCAGCAACTTTGCCAGCCGGGCTTTGGAGCGCGTCGCGGGCATGGCGCCGGCTGCGGGGAGCGGAGTTTCCGTGGCGCAGCAGGCGCATTTTACCGCGCTCGACGGCACCGTACGGGTGAAGAAAGGCAACGGCAACAGCTGGGTGGCGGCGGATTACAACATCCCTCTGGAAAAGGGCGATGTAGTGCAGACCGCCTCGGAAGGTATGGCGAAGGTAGTGTTCAACGACGGAACCAGCTACACCGTGAAACAGGATTCTCTGATCGTGATTGAGGAGAACTCGGCCAACGACCAGCAGCAGACGAACGTGGCTGTGGCTGTGAGCACGGGAACCGTCGATCTTTCGACCGCCACGTATTCCCAAGGATCGAAGTCGCAGGTCATTGTGGACGGGGCGACGGCATCACTGGCTCCGGAATCGACGGCGCAAGTGCACAACGACCCCAAGCTCGATCAGCATGAAATTCTGATGAAAAAGGGCACCGGCGAAGTGTCGCGTAACGGCGAAACGGTGGAGTTGGCGAACTGGGAAAAAGTAAGCTTCCAGGCAGCCGAGACGCACATGGAGAAAGCGAAAGATGCTGGGCCTCCGACGCCGATTTCTCCGGCGAACATGGCTCCCATCTTCACGACTGGCGAGGAGACCAAGGACGTGGAGTTCTCCTGGACGGCGATGGCGAACGCGGTGGGTTACCGGCTGCGGATTTCGCGGAACCCCTACTTTTCTTCCACCCTGGTTGACAAGAAAGTAAACACCGCCGACGTTACGGTTACAAGCTTGGGCGAAGGAGCGTACTACTGGATGGTACAGTCGTACGAAGCGTCGGGGAAGGAATCAGTAGAGAGCGAGAAGAACCGTTTCACCATCATTCCCAAGGGCAAGCAGACGGAAGCCATTGATCTGGAGCTGGATCCCTTCATTCAACACGGGCACGTGATTGAAGTAACGGGGAAGACGCAGATCGGGGCTCGAGTGATGGTGAATGGGCGGGAGGTCCCGATGATCACGACCGACGGGACGTTCCATTACTTCACGCCGCCTCTGGGGACTGGCGAAGCGGTCATTACGGTGACTGCGCAGACGGCCCAGGGCGGAGTGAACACGCAACAGAAGAAGATCATTATTCAGTAGGGTTGTTGGGTAGAGTGGCGGCGTTGTCGTAATAAGGAGGCGAGCCAAACGCGCGGGTATTGCGTCGCAAAGAACGCGACGCTTCGCGCGGCTCGCCTGGATCCTTCGGCAGGCAAAAGACGCCCGCCTCAGGATGACAGCGCACGGTGGTGGGCAGCGGTGGGGTTCCGGTCAGGAGTACGAGGAACCTTCGGTCCCGGCAGGGTTGCGGAGACTCTCATAGACTAGAGACTCATACACTAGAGACTCATGGACTAGAGAGAAGATGCGGCCGCGCCGGATGGCGCAAATCGGGTTCGCCCGGCAACAATGCGATCAACGTGGATCGCGAGAAGAGCTTCGTCAATGTCAAAGAACGGATTTCATTCATCCCATTCACACAACCTCAGGTCGCTGTTCAGCCTGTTCTCAAGCGACCTGGCCATCGATCTGGGCACGGCCAACACCCTGGTCTATGCCCGCGGCAAGGGCATCGTGGTCAACGAGCCCTCCATTGTCGCCATCAACAAGAACACGGGCGAAGTCGAGGCCGTGGGCAAAGAGGCGAAAGAGATGCTTGGCCGTACGCCAGGCAACATCGTGGCCATTAAGCCCATGAAGGATGGCGTGATTGCCGACTTCAAAGTTACTGAGAAGATGCTGAACTACTTTATTCAGAAGGCGCATAACCGGAAGATGTTGGTGCATCCACGGATCGTGATCGGGGTGCCTTCGGAAATTACACAGGTAGAAAAGCGCGCGGTCATGGACTCGGCTTATCGCGCCAAAGCCAGTGAAGTGCACCTGGTAGAACAGGCCATGGTGGCCGCGATCGGCGCGGGACTGCCAATCACGGAGCCCAGCGGCAACATGGTGGTTGACATTGGCGGAGGGACGACCGACATCGCGGTGATTTCGCTGAGCGGCATTGTGTATTCGCGTTCGGTGCGGATGGCAGGGAACCAGATGGACGAAGCCATCATGAATTATCTGAAGCGGAAATATAATCTGCTGATCGGCGAACGCACGGCCGAGCAGATCAAGATGGAGATCGGCTCCGCGCATCAGCTCGACAAGCCGATGACCATGGAAATCAAAGGCCGCAACCTGATTGAAGGCGTGCCGAAAACCATTACAGTAGATGACGGCGAAATTCGCGAGGCCCTGAGCGAGTGCGTTTCGACCATCATGAATGCGATCCGCGTAGCTCTCGAACGCACGCCGCCCGAGCTTTCGGCCGACATCAGCGACCGCGGCATTGTGCTGACCGGAGGCGGAGCGCTGCTGAAGAATCTGGACAAGCGCATCCGGGAAGAAACCGGGCTGCCGGTTTCGATCGCCGACGATCCGCTGTGCAGCGTGGTGCTGGGCACAGGCAAGATGCTCTCGGACTTCAAGCTGCTGAGAAAAATTTCGATCGAGTAGAAAAGCAGGGGTCAGGGGCCGGGGATCAGGGGCCAGAAAAAAGCTGCCTTGACCCTGATCCCTAGTCCCTGACCCCCGAATTATGGAATCCGTGCTTGGCCGCTACCGCAACCTGACTATCCTGGTGGGAGTGTTGTTTCTGCAGGTGCTGGGGCTGGCGGTGCAGGTGAAGCGCAGCGCGGACGCAGAGAATACGCGTTTGATCCGGATCTGGGCGGTGGGCGCGATTACTCCCTTCGAACGCGGGCTGGTCTGGCTGCAAAACGGCGGCAACAATCTTCTGCACGATTACCTCCTGCTGCGCGGCGTGCGCGCCGAGAACCGCGAACTCAAAGGCCAGATCGAGAAGATGACGCTGGAGCAGGCGCGGCTGACTGAAGAGGCCATCCAGGCAGAACGGTTGCAATCCCTGCTGGCATTCAAGGAGCTGGTCAAAATCGACACCGTGGCCGCGCAGGTGATCGGCTCCAGTGGAAGCGATCTTTCCCGGTCCATCTATATCAACAAAGGCGAGAACGCCGGGCTGAAGCCGGATATGGCGGTGATTACGGCGGGCGGCATCGTGGGCAAAGTGTGGCTGGTTTATCCTTCGACGTCGCTGGTATTGATGATCAACGATCAGAGCAGCGGGGTCGGGGTATTTCTGGAGAAGTCGCGGTTGCAGGGTGTGCTTCGCGGAACGCCGAACGGCGAGTTGATTCTGGAACGCGTAATGAGTGACGAGCAAGTCGTTCCCGGAGAAGCAGTGCTGAGCAGTGGAGGCGACCAGATCTTCCCCAAGGGGTTGCCCGTGGGCACGGTGAGTAAGGTGGGTCCGGGCAGGGATTTGTTTTTGAGCGTCAACGTGAAGCCGGCAGCCGACTTGAGCCGGCTGGAGGAAGTGCTGGTCGTAACTCAAAAGGAAGAGCGCGAACCCGTGGCGCAAAGCGGCGCTGGCGTGCGCGCGGCGGATATTCTGGCGCGGCGGCTGCCTTCGGTGCCAGATAAGCCGGCAACTGTTCCGGGGGCCGTTTCGGCGGGAAACGCCGGCGCGAAGCCGCAGCCGAGCAGCGCGGGTAAGCCAGCGGCCGCTCCTACCGCAAAGTTGGTCGCGAAGCCGGCGCCGGTTTCGGCTGTTGCTGGCAGCGCGCAGGCCGGGAGCGCCGGCGTGAGCGGCACTCCTGACAACACTTCGGGGGTTAACTCGAACTCTGCGAATTCTCCGGCGAAACCGGCTGCGGCGCAGCCCAAGCCTGCAAGTCCGCAAACCGCTCCTCCACCGGCTGCCACCGAAGATAATCCCCACTAGCGTGCCCATCACTTACACATCTGAGGAGCAGATTGAGGTTTACCGGTTCAGCATTCCGGTGACCGTAGGTGTGCCGCTGCTGGCGCTGTTTCTGCAGGCTTTCCTGCCAAGACGGTTTCCATTTGTTTCCATCTTCGACTTGCCCTTGCTGGTAACGATTTACTTCGGCATGGCGCGCCGCAACCCGATTTCCGGGCTGCTGACCGGAGCGGCCATCGGACTGGTGCAGGACATGCTCGGGCCCTATCCGATCGGGATCTATGGCATCGCCAAGACCGTGGTGGGGTACCTAGCGTCATCTTTGGGCGTCAAGCTCGACGTGGAGAACGCCGGAACGCGGCTGCTGGTCACGCTGGGGTTTTATCTGGTTCATGCTGCCGTGTACTTCGGGGTGGCTCGCTACATGGTCAATCTGACCCTGAACTGGAGTTGGAGCCGGGGAATCCTGGCCGGACTGGCGAACGCCGTGGTGGGGGTGGCCTTGTACTTTGTGCTGGACAAGTTCAAGCAGAGAACCTGAAACCAGTTCCCGGTTCTCAGTTCTCAGTTCTCGGTTCTCAGTTAAAGCGGTAGTGACCTACGTTACTCTCCGGCTTCGCGCGGTGGTGCCTCCGAGAGCTAGAATTGAGTAGCATCCCTCACAAGAGACGAAATTGCGATCCGCGTAGCGGATCGATCAACAACTGAGAACTGAGAACCGAGAACTGATGTTCAGCCGTGACGACAAAGTATCGCCCATCCGCTTGACCGCAGCGCAGTACATCATTCTGGGCATCTTCCTGGTGTTGGCTTACGGGCTGTGGAAGCTGCAGGTGATGGAGAGCGGGTATTATGCGTCTGCGGCGGAGAAGAACCGCATCCGTAATGTCCCCATTCTTGCGCCGCGGGGAAAGATTCTGGACCGCGAAGGGCGCATCATTGTAGACAACTATCCATCATTTTCGGCGCTGCTGCTGCGCGATTCTTCCCGCGACCTCAATGCGGATGCAGACCTGATTGCGCAGGGTCTGCACCTGGACGCAAATGAAGTGCGCGAGCGGATCCGCCACTTTGCCTCGATACCGCAGTACCAGCCGATCTTTCTAAAAGAAGACATCACTCCCGACGAACTCGCCTTCATCGATGCGCATCGCAACGAACTGCCGGAACTGGACATGATCATGGCGCACCGGCGGCTGTATCCGCGCAACGGTTTCATGGCCCACCTGATCGGCTACGTGGGTGAAGTGACGGACGACATGCTGAACCAGCCGCAGTTCGAACTCTACAGCCCGGGCGACGTGGTGGGAGTTTCTGGCGTAGAGCGGCAATACAACAACGTATTGATGGGGACGAACGGAGCGCGGCGGGCCTTGGTAAATAGCCATGGCCGCGAAGTGGGATTGCTGGGGGAAACGGATGCGATCCCGGGAAAGCAATTGAAGCTCACGGTCGACATTGATTTGCAGATAGCGGCGGAAGAAGCGCTGGAAGGCAAGAACGGCGCGATTGTCGCCATGGACCCGCGCACCGGGGAAATCCTGGCGATGGTCAGCCGCCCGACCTTCGATCCCAATGATTTTGCAGTGCGGGTTTCGCGCGATCAATGGAGCAAGCTGATCAACGATGAAGATCATCCCTTGCTAAACAAGGCGATTCAGGCGCAACTGGCGCCAGGTTCCACCTTCAAAGTCATCATGGCCACGGCCGGGCTGCAGGAGGGGATCGCGCAGGATCTGAAGGTCAACTGCACCGGCGGTGCGGAGTTTTACGGCCGCTACTTCAGATGCTGGATCTCGGATCGCCATCGTACTCATGGAATTGTCGACATCACCAAGGGGATTTATCAATCCTGCGACGTGTTCTTCTATACGCTGGCGGAGAAGTTGGGGATAGAGCGCATCGCGAAATACGCCACCATGCTTGGTCTCGGACAGAAAACCGGAATCGACCTGCCACAGGAAGTGAGCGGGGTGATGCCATCCGAGGAGTGGAAAATCCGGAACTTCAAACAGAAATGGTTTGCCGGAGAAACTATTTCCGTGGGCATTGGGCAAGGCGCGGTCGCGGTGACGCCGATTCAGCTGGCGCGGGCCATCAGCGGCATCGCTAGCGGAGGCATGCTGGTGCGGCCGCATGTGGCGTTCCCCGACGAACTGCCGCCGAATATGACGCAGGCGTCCGATGCGTCTGACAAAGTGCAGATTCCGTTGGACCCGAAGAACTGGCAGATCATCACCGATGCGATGGCGGACGTCACTTCACCCCAGGTGGTGGATGCTAACGGCGGCACCTGGTCGGGTACCGCTGCCGCGGCCCACCTGCAAGGCATCGATTTCGCCGGGAAAACAGGGACGGCTCAGACCATCAGCGGAGCGGCCAAGGCAAAGATCGCCAACGGAAAAGCCAGATTCAAGAATAACGCGTGGTTCGTGGGCGTGAGTCCGCGCCGGAATCCGGAGATCGTGGTGTGTGTGTTATGGGAGGGCGGAGAAGAGGGGCCGCTGGCCGCCATCGTGGCTTCGCACGTGATCAAGGCATACGTGGAGAAGGAGCGGCGTAATCCTCCCAAGCTGGCTGAGAAACCGAAGACGGACGGGAAGGTTGAGATCGGCGGAGTGTGGACGGTGCCGGATGCGGATGGCGACGAGCAGAAGCTGCAGGGCGGGCACTTCTTCGTAGATCTGACGAAGACGCCGCTGGCCGCGGCGACCGCTGCACCAGGAATTCGCTAGATAGAAGCTGGCGGAGATGGCTACAGCGCGAGGGGCCGTCGAGAGAATTCCCGTATGAGCCTATGCCCGTGCTTACAGGAAAGGGGTCCTTCGACTCCGCATGCTGCTTCGCTTCGCGAACCAGCATGCTCCGCTCAGGATGACAATGCGAATAGGGTGCAACTGCTGAGAACCGAGAACCGAGAACCGAGAACCGAGAACTGATGTCACGCTACGTTTCATTTCGCGATTTTGACTGGCTGCTGCTGGTCTTTGTGCTCATGATCTGCGGGCTGGGTGTGATGGAGATCCACAGCGCCACCATCCACACCAAGTTTGCCGGCTCCCACTTGCGCCAGGTTTACTGGGTTTTGGGTGGTGTGGGGGCGATGTTTGCGATGAGCGCGGTGAACTACCAGGTGCTGCTCGACCGCATCCACTGGTTTTACGTGGCGGCGGTTGCCTCTCTGGTAGCGGTGCTGCTGTTCGGGCAGAAGTTTCTGGGGGCGAAGCGCTGGATCAAAATGCCCGGGGGCAATCATTTCCAGCCTTCCGAATGGGTGAAGCTGATCCTTATATTGGCGATGGCGAAGTTTTTCGCGGACTTGCGGCACCGCGAACTTTCCTGGCCGGACTTCATGAAGGCTGGGGCCATCGTCGCAATTCCGATGCTGCTGGTCATGAAGCAGCCCGATCTGGGCACGGCCCTGACCTATGTGCCTATCGCCGTGATGGGAGTGTTTCTGGGTGGGTTGCAGTGGAGGCAGGCATTCGCCGTAGCTGTGCTGGCGGGAGTGGCGGTGGGCGCAGTGTTTTTTATCCCTCAGGTTCACATTTTGAAGTCTTTCCAGAAGCAGCGGCTTACCAGTTTTCAGCACCCGGAAGACGATCCTCAGGGCTCGGGGTACCAAGTTGAGCAATCCAAGATTGCGGTGGGTTCGGGGGGGCTGTGGGGCGGGAAAGGCTCGCAAACACACGGTGCTTTCCTACCTGTCCCACAAACGGATTTTATTTTCGCGGCGTTCGCCGAGGAGCACGGATTCGTGGGCGCGCTCGGGGTTCTGCTGTTATACTTCATAGTGCTGATGCGTTTGACCCAGAACGCGCAAACAGCGCCCGACCGCGCTGGCACGTTCGTGGTGATGGGTGTGGTGGCTGTGCTTAGCTTCCATATCCTGGTCAACGTCGGCATGGTGGTCGGCTTTATGCCGGTCACCGGAATACCCCTGCCTCTGATGAGTTACGGTGGGTCTTCCGTGTTGTTCATGTTCCTGGCGCTGGGGATGGTAATGAACGTTCGAATGCGCCGCTTTGTGAATTAGCCGGCGTGAATAGGCCGGGTTCATGATTCTTGAACTGGTTTCCGCAGCACCGGAAGACGGCAGGAGCAGTAGCTGTGCCAGAAGGCGCAGCCCCAAAAATATCGATCGCCCTCGCGTAAAGGGGGCATTTCACCGGCTAATCGAACAGTAGAAGGCCGGGCAGGATTGAAGCTATAAGTCTGCTGGCAGGGAAACGGCCCCCGACCGGAAACGGTCTGAGAGTGCGGTCACAAACCCGGCGGACGCAAAGCGAAACAGTGCAAAAGATACCCAAGCTTGTGCAGCGGATTCGGTTAGGGAGCAAGCTCCCCAGCCCCAGCCGTCCCCCGTGCGGGGCCAGCATCGCGACGCTCGATCCTCCCATTTCCTTCCTCGCTCCGCGCCGGTGAAGCCCGCTCGACTCTCATAAGTGAGTCAGGGTGGGACCGGAGTATCAATGAACAAAGAGTTATTTGTTTCTTCCACGCCACACGAGACCAAGGTGGGGCTGGTGGAAGACGATCTGCTCGCGGAAATTTACCTCGAGCGCGAAAATGAATATACCCTGGCAGGGTCCATCTACAAAGGACGCGTGACCCGCGTGCTGCCGGGAATGCAATCGGCCTTCGTCGACATCGGCCTGGAGCGCGACGCCTTCCTCTACGTCTCCGACTTTATGGAGTTGGAAGAGCACGACGAGGATCTAACCGACGTCGTGCCGGCAAACCGCGGAGTGCAGGACCTGCGGCCGCAACCGGGCCAGAGTACAACGCCTCAAGAGGCAGAGCAGCACCTCGAAAACGCAATCACTGAAGGCCAATCGGCGTTTGATCAGACTTCAGAGCCCGGGGAGCACAGCACCGAAGCCCAGGATTCGGCGCCATCGGGCGCGACGCAGGGTTCCTCGGATGGTGGGGACCGTGAGCGCGGAGGTTTTCGAGGACGCCGGCGCCGTCGTGGCGGACGCCGCGATGGACGAGGCGATGGGCGAAACGATGGCCGCAGCGAGACTCGAAACGACGGCCGCGAGCGCAGCCCGGAGCCCCGTTTTGCGCGGCCCCCAATCGAAAGTGTTCCAGCCCCGCGAGCCCAGGAATCAGGCAGATCCCAGCAGTTCGGGCCGCCGGCGGGATACCAGCCGATATTACTTCCCGGAGAATCGATCTCGAAGTATCGCGGGCTGGCGCAGCCGCCAATGGTGCACGAGCATCGTTCGCCGGGCGCTTTAACTGAAATGAGTTCCAGTGTGACTTCAGCGTCCGTCTCCGCTCCCGCGGCGCCTGTCGCCGCAACTTTCCCAGACGATGAGCCCATCTTTGCTAGTGCTAGTGCTAGTGCCAGCGCCGCTCCCGTTACCGAAGCGGTGCAGGAGCACGATGACTCGCGTCACGCGCAAGAAGATCACGTCCAAGCGGCATCGACTTCAGTCGACTGGAACCGCGAATTTCGCCGGCAGGAGCTGGCGGACCAGGCTGCTTCCAGTGGAGCCAGCGACGCTCGAGAGATTACGGAAGAGGTTGTCGAAGAAGAGAAAGAGATGGCAAGTCGATTCGAGCACTCGGATCGGCCAACTCCTCCAGCGCGCGAACCTGCCCGCGAATCAGAAGCCCCGGTTTTCGCGGCTCCGGTTTTTGCGGCCCCGGGAACGCTCGAAGAGGAGACCATCGACGAGGAAGAAGCGGACACCGTCCGCTATGAAGAATCGTCGGATGAAGGCTACGACGAATTTGAGGAAGAGACTCGAGCGCCCGGCCAGCTTTCCGAGGTCTGTGAAACTGTGGACGAAATCCACATGGCATCGTTGGCCGACGCCGGCGTAACCCCTGCTGCTGAAGGAACGGCGGAGGGTGAGGAAGATACGGAAGAATTGGAACTGGAAGAGGCGCAAGCCGAAGCCGAAGCCCTGCTCGATGCCGAGGCGCGCGGCACCGGCACAGTCGATGCCCGGGCCGAAGTTCGGGCTCCGGCCGGAACGGCTGGTTACACGCAGCGGGCGCCGCGTCCGCGTCCCGGCTTCGACCGGCAGCGCGGCGGACGTCGCGGTGGCGGGCGCCGCTTCCCGCGCCGCGAGGCCCACGAGGTTCCAAAAATCAGCGACTTGCTCAAGGAAGGTCAGGAAATCCTGGTGCAGATTGCCAAGGAACCCATCGGCAAGAAAGGCGCGCGCATCACCAGCCACATCGCGCTGCCGGGACGGTTCCTAGTCTACATGCCGACGGTGAACCATACCGGAGTGTCGCGCAAGATCGCGTCGGACGAAGAGCGCCAGCGGCTGAAGCGCATCGTGATGAGCGAGCGCGAAAACGGCCATGGCGGCTTCATCGTCCGCACCGCGGCGCAGAATGCGGGAGAAGACGAACTGCGCGCGGACATTCGCTTTCTCAAGGGCTTGTGGAATGACATCAAGACGCGGTCCGAGGCTTCGAAGCCGCCGGCGCTGATCTACCACGATCTCAATGTGGTCGAGCGCGTGCTGCGCGACCAGGTCACTAGCGATTTCTCCGTGATCTGGGTCGACACCGAGCCGGAATACGAACGCATTCTGCGCTTCTTCAATCGCTTTCAGCCGGGGCTGGTGAAGCGCGTGAAGCTCTTTACCAAGGAAACGCCTCTGTTCGAGCAATTCGGCCTGAAAGAAGAGATGGACAAGGCGCTCAAGTCGAAAGTCTGGCTCAAGAGCGGCGGCTACATTGTCATCAACCAGACCGAGGCTCTGGTCGCAATCGATATCAATACCGGCAAGTATGTGGGCAAGACCTCGCGCCTCGAAGACACCATCGTCAAAACCAACGTGGATGCGATCAAGGAAATCGTGCGGCAGATTCGGCTGCGCGATCTGGGCGGCATCATCATCATCGACTTCATCGACATGGATGAGCGCCGCAACCGCCAGCGCGTGATGCAAGCGTTGGAAGAGGAACTCCGCCACGACCGCGCGCCGTCGAAGGTTCTCCAGTTCAACGATTTCGGCCTGGTCGCCATCACCCGCAAACGTGTGAAGCAATCGCTCGAACGCACGATTGGCGCGCCTTGTCCCTATTGCCAGTCAACCGGCTACGTGAAGTCGCTGACCACGGTAGCGAACGAGATTTACGTGGAGATGCGCAAGATCGCCAAGCATCTGGAGCACGAAGATGTAATGCTGCGCGTGCATCCGGATGTGGCCAAGGAGTTGAAAGCCAACAACGGCCGCCTGCTGAACGAGATGGAAGAACTGACCAAGCGCACCATCATCGTGAAAAGCGACCCCGCGCTGCATCAGGAGCAGTTCGACATCAACTAGCTGCTAAATGGACTTGGGATATGAAGCGGTTCGGGAAGGGCACGGCTTCAGCCGTGCCGCCCAATGCCAATAAAGGTGCGGGCTTCAGCCCCTGAGGGACGTGGCTTCCGCCAGCGTGCACTGCGGACCGAATGGGGGATTTTTCAGCGACAACGCGACGCGCTGGGAGAAAAGTCGCATTAGAATTACCCAGCATGATTTTGCTCGCAACGCCTTCCGCAACAACAAGTCCCGGCGAGATTGCAACGATCATCGTCGGTGTATTAGCGAGCTGCGCGTTTCTCGGTTGGATGATGTGGCGGGCTTGTCAGTCTGCGGAGAGAGGAGAGCGAGACCCTCGGTATCGACGGCGAGTGCTTCTTCGTGGAGCTCTGCTTTATACTTTCTGTGCAGCTTATGGCGTGGAGCAAGTCATCTCTGGGAACGCTCCGGTCCAAAGCCTCCTTGGCCTGATTGTCCCCGCATTTCTGATTTGGTCCTTCATCAAACAGGCAAACGGCGTGAAGCTCCCTCCCTCTTGAGGGCAGCGTAGCCGGGTGCCCCACTTCTCGCTTCCTTTGCGAGAAGTGGGCTGATTGCACGGCACGCCAAGCGCGGTAATGTCGGGGAGACCAAGGAATTCGCTCTGGCCTTCACTGTGGCCCGATCTTCTTTCAAAGAAATGGCATTTCCCAACGCCAACTGCCATTGTATAATGGAATCCATGACGACCACCCTAACCCTCGATAAGGCCGGCCGAGTCGTTCTACCCAAGCCCGTCCGCGACGAAATGCAACTCCGTGCTGGAGATTCGCTGGAGCTGGAAAGCTCAGAAGATCGCATCGTGCTTCGTCCGCGCAGGGGAGGAACTGGGCTTCACAAAAAACAGGGAATCTGGGTCTTCAGCACCGGGGAGCCGATTTCGGCGGAAGCTACAGATCAGACGCTCAGGCAGATGCGCCGCGAGCGTGAACTTAGCTTTCTTGGCAATAGCCCGGCGCGCGGCCCTCGACGGAAGAAGACCCAGTGAAATGGTTCTTCGACAGCTCCGTTTTGGTGCCGGCACTGCTGCCAGAGCATGAACACCATGCCCGCAGCTTCGCCGTCTTCGCGGCTGCTCGTCCCAAAAATGCAGGCTGTGCCGCTCACAGCCTTGCCGAGGTGTACGCGACGCTCACCAGATATCCCGGAAAGCAGCGCCTGAGCGCTGAATCTGCGGACCTGCTCGTGCAAGAGATCGAGCATCGGTTTACCCTGGTTTGGCTTGACGCCGCCGAGTACTGCTCCGCCATCCGCCGCATCGCAAGGCAGGGAATTGTAGGCGGGGCGGTTTACGACGGGTTGGTTGCGGCCTGTGCACTCAAGGCAGGCGCGGACCATCTCTACACCTGGAATGTGCGCCACTTCGATCTCCTGGGCGCAGAAATACAAAGGCTGGCAAAGATGCCGCCATCGCTTTAGCTATTCGCTTCGCCGCGGAGAAACTTGCCCACTAGCTACTTTCGTAGACTTGACGCGACGATCACTCTGGCCAATGCTAGAAGTTTCATCCAAGCTCTTTGACACCTCGATATCCCCGCCTAACTCCTTACAGCTCAGGATTTTACCCGCAAGCTATTGAGCCCCATAGATCAAATCCGGTTTTGGCGCTAAGTCGAAGATTCCAGTAGATCAGGGGGAGGGGGGTATACCCCCCGGCTGCAACCGCTTCCCCGAAGCGGGAAGCTTTGGTAACTCGATGCTGGTGCCTTTCGTTAGGCCCGTATTACACCTTTGGGATGCGACAGGACGCGGAGGGTTGGGTTCTCCTAATAGGGAGCGGAACGGCTTCGGGAGGACCTATGCAGCGAGCGGTTTGGCGCTTTTTCTTCATCGGACTATTACTGAATGCAGCTGCAATGGCGCAGTTACAGGCCGGGGATTCGCTGGCCGATATTGCCCGGGCGAACCGCGCCAAACAGCAGGAGCAGGAAGCAGCCGGAGCGAAGCCCAAAATTATTACGAATCAGGATCTTCCCTCGGCCCCGTCGGGAATCCCGGAATCCGTGGAGCCGATGACAACCGTATCCGGCGTGAAGCGGTCCGTAGACAGCTACTCGGAGCAGCGCGCAAATCAGCGACTGGTGGCCGAATACCGCGCCGGCGAGCAGTGGAAAGCGCGCATCCAGGATCAGGAAGCGCGGATTGCCGATCTGCGGACGCGCATCGACCGCGTAAATCAGGCAATGCATGCGGCGGTCGGCACGGCACAGTACGATACCCCGGTGAACCGTTATCAATCGATTCAGATGGAACGCCTGGCGCACATGCTGGACATGCTGGACCAGCAGCAGCGAAGACTCTCGATGATGCAAGACGCAGCCCGGCTTACGGGCATGGGACAGTAGCAACCGGAAAAATTTCCGGCTGTCCACAGGCTCTTATAGACGCGAGCGCGACTCGCACCTCAGCCCAGCCTTCCCGCGAAGTCGCAAAGCGTAGAACGTCCGCACCACGAGCAATCCGAGTTTCTTGTATTCCACACTCCTGCTAAAATCACAGGTCTTTGCCGAGGTCTTCTATATAAGACTTCTTGCTCCAACCCACCGAAATCCAATCAAGCGATGAGCAGGAGATAATTCTTGATGCAGCGTAGAGATTTTCTAAAAAGTACAGCCGCTGTTGCCGTAGCTGCACAACTTGGAATCGGTAAAGCGCAGGCCAAGGTTCCCGCCCACAACTGGGGAAACTACGACTTCGGCTCCGGTCCTCAGGTCGCCGATCGCCTCAATCAGGGTCCGTTCCCGCAATACCCGCCTGACGCCGTCATTCCCACGGACGATGTGGTAATGACCACCACCGCTTCGCAAGAAGTCGTGCCGAACTACGGCAAGGGACTGGTCACCTACATCACGGCAGACAGCGGCACCGAGGAAATCAAGTCCGACAATATTCCGCAGGCGATCGAAGACCTGGTTCGATTTCCGCTGAGCCAGCAGCTTTACATCCGCCCAACTTGGAGAGAAGTGCAGCCGCGGCCGGGACGCCTGGAACTGCCCGATTATGTGAAGCTGGTTTTTGAATTAGCGAAGAAGAACAACAAGCGGGTCGGATTGCGAATTCAGATGTGCGCTCCGGACTATACTCACGAGGCGGCATTGCCGGATTTCGTCCTCGACAAAGTTCCGAAAGTCGATCTGGTAGTTAGCGATCAGGAAAGCGCCGCTGAGGGAAAGAGATTTTTGCAGAACCCGCATTCGCGTTATCAGCCGCGGTATGACCATCCCTTTTTTCAGCAGTCATTCAAAGAACTGGTTGGACTGTTGGCGGCGGAATTCGACGGCAATCCTCTCGTCGAGTACATCGATACCTTCATGTACGGTTTTTGGGGTGAAGGGCACACCTGGCCATTTGCCAACAATCCTTTTCCTGATTACCAGACCGCGGAGCGCACATGGGTCAACATGCTCGAAGTGCAGCTCGAAAACTTTAAAAGGACTCCGTTGCTGACCAATACTCAGCCGGACTACAGCCGGGTTGGCAATTCAGAACTGCTGGACCGCACGGTCCGCAGCAACAACTGGATTCGCAGCGACACTATTTTTATCGAGAACGAGCAGATCGAAGCGCTCAGCAATCGCCCACCCTGGACCGCGGCGTTGCTTGAGCAAGGGCTTCCGGGCAAACCTCCCGATCCTAGCGCCGCAGTTGAGGGGATATCCACGGCAGAGAACATGATCGACCATGTGATTGATATCGGGGCGAATTACTGGTCGCTTTGGAACTTTCACAAGATCAACGCCAAAAATCTGATGACCTACTACCAGGCTTATCCGGCAGCGTTCGACCGCATCAATCGCCGAATCGGCTATCGAGTGAGGCCGTCTTTTATCTGGAGCTATAAAGACGATGGTTCCACGGGGCTAATCGTCGGCTTCGCAAATGACGGAATCGCCGGAGTGCCGGGCGTATTGCGGATGACCGTCGAGAGCCAGGACGGAAAGGTGCTCAAGAGCGGTTGCCTGGACGCGGGGTACCCCTTACCGGGCAAGATTCGGCAGGCTCAGTTCGTGCTTCCAGGCGTCACCGATTGGAAAGGATTGAAACTTAGAGCTGAGATTGAAGTAAAGGGAATGCGCTATCCGGTGCGCTGGGCTTGTCACCAGAAGCTGAACGACGACGGCTCGCTCACGCTGCGTCCCAACCTGCATCAGCAGGTCTAAGCTGCGATGGTTCGGGCGTCACCGCCCTGAGCGAATCCCACAGCGCGGAAACCCTGTATAGGCGATAATGTTTTTGTTTCGCAAATTGCCCGACATCAGGAGCGACCAGCATGTCAGCATTGACTGAACCCCAAGCAGGCGTGCTCTCCCGCCGCCGTTTCTTTCGTTGGGCCAGTTCGCTCGCCGCAGCCGTGGGCGCGGCCCCTCTGGTTTCCTCCGCGAAGGCTCTTTCATCACCAGCCGCGTCGGCGGATGGTGAGGACTATTATGCCAAGCTCGGGGTCCCCACGATTATCAACGCTGCCGGAACGTATACCACGCTGACGGCTGCCTGCATGCCCCCGGAAGTTTTGGCCGCAGTGCAAAAGGCTGCACTCCACCCTGTGCGTTTGCGCGAACTGCAGCAGAAAGCAGGTGAGTACATCGCGCGTCGCCTCAAGTGCGAAGGGGCGGTCGTGACTTCGGGAGCCTCAGGAGCGATCAGCCTGGCGACCGCCGCGTGTGTGCAGCACGCAAACAACATCACTATTCTGGACATGCCGCAGGCCATCGACGGTAAGAAGAATCAGGTCATCGTGCAGCGCGCGCACCGCTATGAGTATGACCGCGCCATATACCTCTGCGGAGCACGGGTGACGGAGGTGGTCACGCTCGACGACTATAAGCGCGCGTGTGCCGCGGGCAATGCGGTTATGACGAATTTTTTCAATGCTGCGGAAGATGAGGATGGGGTGGCAGGCAGCGCACAGATTGGTCGAGAAGAGTGGTTACGAGTGGCGCACGAGTACAAGATTCCGTGCCACCTGGACGCAGCTGCGGACATGCCTCCGATCTCGAATTTATGGAAGTACACCGGCATGGGCTTCGATCTTGTAGCGTTTTCCGGGGGCAAGGGAATGCGCGGTCCCCAAAACGCAGGCCTGCTTCTTGGCCGGAAGGTCCTGACGGATCTAGCCGAGGAGAACAGCAATCCGGCAGACGGAATCGGCCGCGGCATGAAGGTGGCCAAAGAGCAGATTGTGGGCATGGTGGCCGCCGTCGACTGGGTTCTCTCGCACACCGAAGAGACGATGCGAGGCGATTACCAGAAGCGAGCCGATCTCATCGCCAGTGCGATGAAGGGCATACCTTCAGTTAGAACGGAGACGGTGGTTCCCAGGATTGCCAACCACGTTCCACATCTCCTCATCCGCTTCGATCCGGCGGTCACTGGCATCACCACCACTCAGATCGTCGAAGCTCTGCGTAGGGAAGCACCTTCGATTGAGCTGAACCCGAACACCGGTCAAAAGCCCAACCAGGGCATCCCAGCAGACGCAAACACGCTGGTGGTTGGAGTGTGGATGCTGCAGCCCGGCGAGGACGAGATCGTCGCGCGGCGGATTCGCGCGGTGCTCACCAAGAAAGCGTAAGGTTCCGGGAGGATAAGACTCTTTATAGACATCTGGCAGCGGCTGGTGCGAATTGCTTCTAGCTCCCTGGGTGGGCCAAGGCCTTTACGGCAAGGTCGGATCGGCTTCGCAGCTTCTGCACGGTTTCGCGGATAGCTTCAGCAGATGCGGCGTCTTTGCCTTCGGCCGTTTTGGCGACTCCGGCGGCCTCTTCCGTGGTGGTGCTTGCGACGTCGAGCAAGACTACCAGCGCGTCGGCGTGGAGCTTCCACAACGAAGACATACTCTGGCTGCGTTTGAGTTCTTCGAGTTCGGTGTTGACGCGCGCCACGCAGGAAACCAGGCGGATCAAGGTGCGGGCAACGTCGGCGCGAAGGCTTTTCTCTTCTAGGAAGCTGGCATTGTAGGCCTCGGCTTCGGGCGCGGTGAGCGTCAGATTAAAGAAGCGCATCGGCACGATCTGGCGGTATTTGGGATCGGCCACGCGCACGAAAACGCGAATCGATTCTTCAACCCGCCGCAGCTTGCTTTCTTCGGCGGAGATCTGCTGAGCGGTGATGGCCGGAGGCTGGAAGGCCGGCGCTGCGACGGGCGCTTTGGTCGCGGCAACCCGGGCAGGTTTGGCAGCGGCAGCCGATCCGCGGGAAGCGCGCGGTTTGTCTCCTTCGGCAGGCGCGAGCAGCGACCGGCGAATGGGTGGGCGACGGTCTAATTCCTTTTTCAAGCGTGACACGCGGCGAAACTTTTCCAGCGCACCGTTGTAGTCGGCCTGCAGCATTTCCTTCTGCTCGATCGCGGCCACGTGTTCGACGGTGACTTCCACGCCGTCGACCGTGCTTAGAATGCTGCCTCCCATTTCATCCAGAGCCTGGGCGAATTGCTTGATCTCACCGAGGGCCTTGGTAAAGAGCTGGTCAAAACGCGCGCCGAACGCGGCGTTGTGCGCGGCGACCGTGGCCAGCACGCCGGGATGATAAAACGAAGCATCCAGCCAGCGCTTCAGTTCGCGGACTCGCGAAACAATGCCGGAATCGATTAACGAATTGAAATCGCGGTAGCGGGCAATTTCTTCCCGCAAGGGATCGAAGTTGCGCAGCAGTTGCACATGTTCTTCGGGCAGCGAGGGCACGTCGGTATCGGCGAGAATCTCGATCAGGGCGATTTCAAACGGAGAAAGCGGCAGCGCTCCGTCCAGTCCGTAGCCGTGCTGCTGCCACTGACCCTGGACTCGAGGATGGCGGTAAAGGAATGTCGCAATCAAGTCGGTTTTATCGCGGTTAACTTCGCTGGCCTCGCGGCGCCGCACAAAATAGCGAAGCAGAGCCTCGGCGACCTCTGAATCCGTCTCAGGAGTGAGCGCCTGGCGCAGCATGGCGGGCGTGATGGCCATGTCGAGCAGGTGCAGCCAGCGATACATCCGGGAAAGAGTTTCCGGCAGGTCGCCTTCGGAATGGCGAAGCGAGACTTCATCGAGCCCGCTCGGAATAGGGACGTCTCCGCCGAGCGAGTCGCGTAACAGTTTTTGATAAAAACCCTGGACTGTCGCCAGGATCGCCAACTCAAACTTAAGGTCCTCGGCCAAAGAGACGCTCCGCGAGCGAGATCCTCCCCGTCGATTGGGGGAATTCTTTACTGCTGTTCAAGTAAAGACGAAAGTCACTGGGTACCGCAAGTTACTACCGGAGCGGGACTACCACGCTGGTTTTCATTTTCCGGAAGTACATGGACTTCCGCGTGGGCAGGGGGGCGGCGTCTCAAAACACTACAGTCTTATTGCCGTAAAGCAGCACACGGTTTTCAACGTGCCAGCGAACGGCACGGGAGAGGACGACTTTCTCTAGGTCGCGGCCCTTGCGGATGAGGTCTTCGACGGTATCGCGGTGGGAGACGCGGACTACGTCCTGCTCGATGATGGGACCATCGTCGAGGATCTCGGTGACGTAGTGACTGGTTGCGCCGATCAGCTTGACGCCACGCTCGAAGGCCTGATGGTAGGGGCGGGCTCCGACGAAAGCGGGCAGAAATGAATGGTGGATGTTGATGATGCGCTGGGGATAGCGGTTAACGAAATCGTTGGAGAGAATCTGCATGTAGCGGGCAAGCACCAGGAAATCGGCTTTGTTGGCTTTGATCAGTGAATGGATTTGTCCTTCGGATTGACGCTTGTTGTCTCTTGTGATGGAGACGACCGCGTAAGGGATTTTGTAGAAGTCAGCGATGGGCTGATTGTCGGGATGGTTTGAGATGATAAGTGGGACCTCGCAGGCGAGTTCGCCGCTCTGATGACGGTAGAGAAGATCGACCAGGCAGTGATCGTACTTCGAGACAAGAATAATCATGCGTGGGCGATGAGAAGACTGCGCCAGACGCCATTTCATCTGGAACTTCTCGGCGATGGGAGAGAAATGTTTGGTGAAGTCGGCGAGACCCTTATCGGTGAGGTCAATGTCGAAATCTTTGGGATCGAATTCGACGCGCATCAGGAAGAGGCCGGATTCTTCGTCGGCGTGTTCGTCGGCGTGCAGGATGTTGCCGCCGTGGCGGTAGACGAAGTCGGCGATAGTGGCGACTTCGCCTTTGGCGTCGGGGCAGGAGACGAGGAGGATAGCGGAGTTCTTCATATCTGCAGGCGGCGTAGTCAGCGGCCCTTCTTGCGCTCGTTCTCAGCAATCCGCGCCTTCACCAACCTTTTCAGAAGAGCCGCAGGTAAAGGCTTATTCAGTGCGAAACGGATGGTGCCTTTCGAGGTTTGGAAGTTCTTGAGTTCGTCCTTGAACTCGATGGTTGGCCCGGCACCGGGGAACAGACTGCAATGATCTGAGAACGCGGCGAAGCTCGCCAGCATGCCTTTGTACTTGAAGGTCGGGATGCCGTAGCTGATGCCCTCGGTCGCCCTGGACGGTGCAACGGAGCGGATGATCTCACGAACTTTATTCAAGGTGGCGCGGGCGGGTTCGGGCACGCCGGCTAAATATTCGTTTACTGTTTTAGGGACCTTCGTCGATTTGCCGCTCTTCTTTTTCTTCACGGAGTGACCTCATTGCTTCCGCAAGTGCTTCACAATCTCGCGCGCGGCGTTCGCTCCCGAGCCGCCGGTCAAGCCGGCGCCGGGATGCGTGCCGCTGCCGCACAAAAACAGTTTCTCAATCGGCGTCTTGTAGCGTGCCCAATCCAGCAGCGGCCGCATGGTGAAGAACTGGTCGAGCGCAAGGTCGCCGTGGAAAATCTGTCCGCCGGTTAGTCCGTAGACTTCCTCCAGGTCAAGCGGCGTGATGATTTGGTGCGTCAGGATCATCTCTGGCAAGTTGGGAGCGTACTGCGCGAGCGTTTGTACGACCGTTTGGCCGAGTGCTTTGCGCTGTTCTTCCCAGTCGCCCTTCAGTTTGTAGGGCGCGTACTGCATGTAGATCGACATCACGTGTTTGCCGGCGGGCGCGAGCGTGGGATCGGTTAGCGATGGGATGGTGGCTTCGAGATAGGGTTGGCGCGAGAAGTTACCGTATTTCGATTCGTCGAAGGCTCGCTCGAGGTAGTCAATCTCGGGGCCGATGTGAATGCGTCCCTTAAGTGCGGTGCCATCGCCGTTTTTCAAAGCGGTGAAAGTTGGGAGCGCGGAGAGCGCAAGATTAACTTTCGCTACCGTGCCGTTGCCGCGGTAATGCTGCAACTTCTGTACGAAGTCGGGGGAAAGATGTGTGGGATCGGTGAGTTTGAGCAGGGTGCGTTTGGGGTCGGCGTTGGAAATGACTGCATTGGCATTGATCTCTTCGCCGGTCGAGAGCAGAACGCCGGTGGCAGCGCCGTCTTTCACGCGAATCTCGATGATTTCAGCTGCGGTGCGAATCTCAGCTCCGGCAGCCTTTGCGGCGGAAGCCATGGCTTCAGTGAGTGCGCCCATGCCGCCGGCGGCGAAGAACGCTGAACCCGCAGGATGAGAATCTCCAGCCGCGCGGATCAGCAACTGCAAAGCGCTTCCGGCCGACCACGGCCCGAGGAAGGTTCCAAAGATTCCACGCGCTGCTATGACTGCGCGCAATAGTTCAGTCTCGAAATACTCCGCTACAAGGTCCGCCACGGCCATCGGTCCCCAGCGCAGAACGCGGTACATATCCCGCTTGCCGAGGTTGCGCAGGGCGCGGCCGGTTTTGAGCATGCTCCAGAGATCGCCGCCGCTGGGGTGGTCGATATCCGGTGGAGTTGTAGCGAGCGCTTCCGCGATTACTCTGCTGATCTTTCCCAGAGATTTTTCGAACTCGGGATACTTCGTCGCGTCCTTTTGCGAGAAGGCGGCGATCGACTGCGCGGATTTGTTTTCGTCCTGGTAGAGCGAGAGGGCACGGCCGTCGGGCGAGAGCGCGGTGACACAGGTATCCGGCGTGATGATCCGCAAGCCTTGTTTTTCCAGTTGCATGTCGCGGACGATGTCTTGACGAACTGGGCCGGCGGTGTGCGCCAGCGTCGAGCAACGAAAGCCGAGATGAAATTCATTGGTGATGGCCGCGCCGCCGACCTCGGCGCGCCGCTCCAGGACTAGTGGTTTGAATCCGGCTTTCGCCAGGTAGAACGCGGTGACGATGCCGTTGTGGCCGCCTCCGATGATGATGACGTCGCGGGTGGAGGACATATTCATTTACGCTGCTCCTCCGAGGTCTTTCAACATTTCCAGCGCGGCGAGGCGTCCGGGGGCGCCCATGATGCCGCCGCCGGGATGCGTAGCCGAACCGCACATGTAGAGATTCTGGATGGGCGTGCGGAATCGCGCGTATCCCGGTGCGGGCCGCAGGAAGAAGAGTTGCTCGAGAGAAAGTTCTCCCTGGAAGATGTTGCCTTCGCTCAGTCCCCACTGACGTTCGAGATCGAGTGGAGTGATGACTTGCTTGTGCAGGATGATGTCTTTGATGTTGGGAGCGTACTCGGCGATGGTATTGACGACGGTGTCGCCGAAAGCTTCCTTCTGATCGTCCCAGTTCAAGCCGGGACGCAGCTTATAGGGCGCGTACTGCACGAAGCAGGAAAGTACGTGCTTGCCCGGCGGTGCGACCGAGGGATCGGTGAGCGACGGAATGACCATGTCGATGTAAGGCTTCCGCGAGAAGTTGCCATACTTCGCGTCGTCGTAGGCGCGTTCCATATATTCGACTGAAGGTGAAATGGAGATTGCGCCGCGCAGGTGTGCACCGGGTCCGGGCATGGCTTTGAAGTTCGGGAGCGCGTCGAGCGCCATGTTCACTTTGCCGGAAGATCCGCGGTACTTGAAGCGGTTGATGTCTTCGAGGAAATCGGCGGGCAGGTGCTCGGCTTCGATGAATTTGTTGAAGGTGAGCCGGGGATCAACGCTGGAAGAAATTGTTTCGGCGTAGATTTCGTCGCCGTTCGCTAGGACTACTCCTTTGGCTTTGCCGTCTTTCACGATGATTTTCGCGATGGCAGCCTGGGTGCGAATTTCCACGCCGGCTTCGCGGGCGGCGTCCGCGATGGCGTTTGAAATCGCTCCGGTGCCACCCCGGGCGAAACCCCAGGCGCGGAATGCGCCGTCGATCTCTCCCATGTAGTGGTGCAGCAGAACGTAGGCTGTGCCGGGCGAGCGCACACCGAGGAACGTGCCGATGATGCCGGAGGCTGACATCGTGGCTTTGAGGACGTCGGTCTCGAACCATTGATCGAGAAAATCGATAGCGCTCATGGTCATGAGCTGGACCTGGTTGTACTTGTCATAGCTCGACATGCCCTGGAAGCGGCGTCCGATGAAGAGCAGCTTCATCAATTCGCGCGGGTTCAGTGTGTTCGGGTCGGGCGGGACCATGCTGAGAATTGGCTTCACGAAGCGGCACATGGCTTGCATGGCCTTGCCGAATTCGTCGTAAGCTTCGGCGTCCACGCGGGAGTGGCGGGCGATTTCACGGTGAGTTTTGCCGTGATCGTTTACGCGCCACAGGTAATCGCCGCTGGGCATGGGCGTGAACGTGCCGTCGAGTGGAAGGATTTCGAGGCCGTGGCGCGGGAGATCGAGGTCGCGAATGATCTCCGGGCGCAGCAGCGAGACGACATAGGAGCAGACGGAAAACTTGAAGCCGGGAAAGACTTCTTCGGTGCAGGCCGCGCCGCCGAGAATATGACGGCGTTCGAGCACGAGCACTTTCTTTCCGGCACGAGCGAGGTAGGCGGCATTGACGAGGCCATTGTGGCCGCCGCCGATTACGATTACATCGTACGAATTGGCCATAAGCTCTTTAGCCCTTTGCTGTCAGCTTGCTGGTTGAGAACGGGGACGAAGAATACTAGCGCAGTTTTCGGCTATGCGTATTACAGGCCGCTGGGAAGGACACTCCAGCTGCGGAGGGGGTTCGACAGGATTGATGTGAGTAGTCGCATAGCTACTAGTCGAAGAGTCATTCTATCGGGAATGGAGGGTTTTGTCTGCAATTCTCTCCACTGCTCTCCGCGAGAGGTGTTTGACAAAGGGCTTATTCTAAAAGCGTCCTCGGATGCGTAGGAGATTACAAGTCGTGGGTGTCTTTGCCAGTATTGGATTTATGGTGCCGTGGTTGCTTGTGGCGTTCTATGCGATCGCCCACAGGTTGGGCGGGAATCCGAGCATCAAGCCGCTGCTGTATCTCTGTCCTTCCTCCATCATTTCGTTAGGCCTTGATAATGCTTCCTTGCTCGTCGGTCTTTTCGGTTGGCTTCTGATCAGCGTTAGTAATGCCGTTCTCTACTCAATCCCCGGGGTTGTTGTCTCGTTGTTCGTCGGCTGGCGGAAGTCGGCCTGATCCACAATCTTAAAGAGGCGGGCGAGATCCTTCGCTACGCCTGAAGAACGGCTGCGCTCAGGATGACGCCTTTGATGAGGGGTGTGACGTATAATCTGGCTTCGACTTAATTCTTTTCGAGGCCACTCCATTGCCCATTGGAACTGCGTTTCACGAGAGGACCTTTCCGCTTTGCCACAGCTTGAATTACCGCGAGTGGTCGGGATATTACACGGTCAGCGTGTATGAGGTGCATCACGAGCACGAGTACAACGCCATCCGCAATGCGGCGGCTCTGATCGATATCTCGCCGCTTTACAAGTATCTGATCACCGGGAAAGACGCGACCCGGCTGGTGAACCGCGTGATCACGCGCGACATCAACAAGGTGAAAGTGGGGCAGGTGATTTATTGCTGCTGGTGCGATGAAGAGGGCAAGGTCATCGACGATGGGACGATTTCGCGGCTGGAGGAAAATGTCTATCGCTGGACGGCCGCCGACCCGAGCCTGCGCTGGTTCTGGCAGAATGGCCTGAACATGGATGTGCAGGTCGAAGACATTTCCGAGAAAGTTGCGGCGCTGGCTTTGCAGGGGCCGACCTCGGCCAAGCTGCTGAAGACTGTTGCTGAAGCCGATATCGCAAATTTGAAATATTTTCGGGTGACTCGTGGCAAGATTGCGGGCGTGCCGGTGGATATTTCGCGGACTGGATATACCGGCGATCTGGGATATGAAATCTGGGTTCCACTCAAAGAAGCCAACGATGCGGTTAAGGTGTGGGATGCGCTGGTGGAAAAAGGAAAGCAGTTCGATCTGCACGCGGCGGGCATGCTCGCGCTGGATGTGGCGCGCGTGGAAGCTGGGTTGTTGCTGATTGAAGTGGATTACTCGAGTTCGAAGAAGGCGCTGATTCCCTCGCAGAAATATTCACCGTACGAACTGGGGTTCGGCAAGATGGTGCACCTGGAGAAAGAAAACTTTATTGGCAAGCGGGCGCTGGAGTTGGATGCGAAGAATGGTGTGCCTCGGCAACTTGTCGGAGTGGAAGTGGATTGGACCGACGTGGAAGCGCTCTATGAGCGTTATGGGCTGACTCCGGCTGCGCCGACCCAGGCCTCGCGTGTGGCTGTGCCTTTGTATTCTGGAGACAAGCAAGTTGGTAAAGCCACGACGACCAGTTGGTCTCCGATTCTGAAGAAGATGATTGCACTGGCCAGCGTCGAGACCGAGCATTCGAAGCTGGGGACGCAGTTGCAGATGGAGATCACGATCGAGGCGATCCGGCTCAAGACGAATGTTAAGGTGACTGCGCTGCCGTTCTTTAATCCGGCGCGGAAGACGGCGACGCCGGTGTAAAATCGCCGATCGGCGGTTTTTCATTCATGCCTACCCGCGTCGAGCGACGAACGGTTGATCTTTCGGGCTATCCGGACCTCGTCGTCATCTACCTTGGCATGCGCGTAAATCGCATTGCAGGAATCAAGACACTTCTTGGATTCGGGCCAAAGATCTCTTCCTCGGTAGCCGCCCATCCCGACGGATTGCTATTGCACGAAAATTTCCTCTTTTCTTTCTTTCCGATGCATGCCGGCATGCGCCAGTATTGGCGCGATCAGGAGTCGTTGCTGAAGTGGACGCGCTCGGATCCGCATCGGGAATGGTGGCAGAAGTTTTTGAAGGACTCCGGCGGAACCGGCTTCTGGCACGAAACTTACCTCTGTCGTGGAGGCATGGAAGCGATTTACGACGATATCGTTCCGAAAATCGGATTCATGAGTTTCGCACCCGTGATTGCCGCGCGAGGCCCAATGTTCGGCGCAGCTTCGCGCGCTGGAATGAAGCCTGCGGGACCACCGGTGCTGTCCGAAAAGGACCTATACGAACATCCGGAAGGCAGACAAGCGAGCTGAAGATTAGTCAGATCATTTGTTCGCGGAACCTGCTCTTTCCAGCCGCGTAAATCCAAACGCCGAGTAGTAGAAGCACGGCTGTCCCTCCCACAATTTTCAGCAGTGCCAGCGGTTTGTTGGGTTCGTCCGGTTGGGGAATTAGACACAAGACAATCGTCGCCGCAGTTGTGACAAATCCGAGGGCGGCTACCAACTTGGCGACGGTGCTTCCTCCGGGCACGCGTATCACATCCGGCCCGGCGGGCTCGCGCTGCAGTTTGATCATGGCGGCGAAAAGGTACATGTACGGAATGAAATTCACGATCACACCCAGGCTGACCAATACGTTGTAGGCTCCCTTCACGCTGGTCCCGGCTTGGCCCAAAAAAATGAAGAGCGCACCTAGAAAGAATTGGGTTAGCAGGGCGACCCATGGCGTTTTCCAGCGCGGATGCAATTTGCCAAATGCCGGTGGCAGGAAGCGGTCAATGCCGGCGACGAAGGGAAGGCGGCCGACTGCGGCAAGGTAGGCGCCGGCGGCGCCGATATTGCTGAGCGCGATCAGAAACGCTGCGACCGGCAACACTCCGGGAAAGCCAAGGCGCGTCGAGGTTTTCGAGATGGCCTGCACCAGTCCCTGCAGGCTGCTGACTTCGGTTGAGGGCAAAGCCAACAGTATGGCGGCCGTTCCCACGATGTAGCAAAAGGCTACGGTCACGCCGCCGAAGAGCAGAGCGAAGGGGATGGAGCGGCGGGGATTCTTGATCTCTTCTCCCATGAAGGAGGCGGTTTCGCAACCGCTGAAGGCATAGGTCAGCACCGACCAGAAAATGAGATCGTTGAGGTGCGTGCCGGGCTTCATCGAATGCACGGTGAAGGATGTGGCCGAGCCGTAGCGATGGCAGGCAATCAGTCCAAGCACAATGACGATGCCCACGGGAATCCACATGGCGAGTGCGCCGGCGTTGTTCAGCCATTTGCCGACGTCGAGTCCGATGATGTTCATCAGCGTCGCTGCGCCCAACGTAAGCAGAGAGAACACGATGTAGAACGTGGCATTGTTCGAGAGATGCTCCCACGCGCTTTGGCGCATGAAGAGAATGTTGCTGGCAGCGAAATAGAGGACGGCAGGGAAGTACGGGAGGTTGCTGGTCCAGTACGTCCATGCGGACATGAAGCCGGAGAAGTCTCCGAAGGCGCGTTTGCTCCACACGTACAGGCCGCCTTCGCTGGGATAACGGGAAGACAGCTCGAGCACGGAAAGCGCGAGAGGAGTGTAAAAGCAGGCCCACGCGCCGATCCAGATGACGATGGAGCTTGGGCCGGCAGCGGCGGCGGTGGCGATCCAACGCAGGCTGATGCCGGTGACCACGTAAAACAAAACGAGATCGCGGAAGCCGAGAACACGCTTGGGGCGGTTGGGATCTTGGGCTTCGGCGATCGAGACGCTGGAGGAGACGAATGAGATTTGGTCTAGTGGGTCGGCGTCTGCGTTTGGGTCAGGCAATCAGGCGCTCCGGGGCCAAGTGCTTGATTCGGTATTAGGTTTCTCATTTGAAATTAAAGAGAGACAGAAATAACACCGATGTGGACCGGGAGCAAGAGAAAGTTTTGACCGGAGCGGGGCTTACTTTTCCATCGACGACGGGGTCAGTCCGATATGCGGCGCCACGAGGGAGAGTAGTTCGTCTTTCAGGAAAGGACCGCTAGCCAGCAGCCCTGATAGGAGCGGATCGCGGCGATTGGCGATCAGGTTGGTTTTCTCCAGCGTGCTCACAAAGCCGCCTGCACTCTGCACCAGGGCCGCGCCGGCTACAACGTCCCACTCGTTCTTTGGCGTCAGAGTGAAGGTAACATCTGCTAGGCCTGCGGAAACCAGCGCAAGTTTGTAGGCGACCGAACCCACGGGGCGAATCTTGAAACCGGAATTCTCGAACGCCTTCCATTCCCCGCGTTTTACTTCGCTACGGCTCGCGAGAACCAAAGCGCCATCGAGCGTGTTGCGTTGGCTCGGTTGCGCGGGGTTGCCGTTATAAGTGATCCCCAACTCGATCGACCCGAGAAAAATTTCGTTCGTGGCAGGATTGCAAATTCCTCCGGCAACGGGACGCCCGTTCTCGACATATCCGATGGAGACGCAGAACTCGGGAATGCCTTGCACAAATTCGCGCGTGCCATCGAGTGGATCAACCACCCACACCTGCGAGCGCTGCAGCCGGATAGGATCGTCAACGCTCTCTTCTGAGAGCCAGCCTTCACCGCTGCGCAGCAGTTCCTTGCGCAGAACCGCGTCCAGGGCGCGATCTGCCTCGGTGATGGGGTCGTGCCCGACCTTGTATTCCGTCTCAATGGCGCCCGGCGTGAAGCGCGCAAAAACTTTGCGGGAAGCTTCCAGAGCGGAGTGAATGCGATCGAGTACTTGTGCGTAGGAATTTGAATGCATAGTCCGATTAGGCCATCAGCATCCGTGCGCCTGTGGCGAGCAGGACTGCACAAAGAATACGCCTGAGCCACGGAACCGGGACCCGCGTACTCAGGTAAGAACCGAGGAGTCCTCCTGGAATCGAGCCGATCACCAGCGCCCCAACCAGATGGAGGTCAATATTGTGCATCCGAAAATGGAGAAGGCTGGTTACGCCGGTGAGGATGAGGGCGTGAACAATATCAGTGCCGACCATTACCTTTGGCTGAAAACTATAGAACAGCAGAAGCATCATCATGACGATGCTGCCGGAGCCGACTGAAGTGATGCCCACCAGAAAACCAGCTACCAGGCCGATGAGAGACATCCACGCAAATGACCTCATCGATGGCGGGTGCGCGGCGGCGCGGTCTTCTATTTTCTTCTGGAAGAACAAAAAAGTCGGAATGCAAATCAGCAAAATTCCGACAGCAACGGTGATGAAGTGGTTCACCCCGTTCCCATAAGTGTTTCGCAGGTGTGCCAGAAAGCTTACGCCCAGATAGGAACCCGGAGCGCTGCCGATAGCAAGAGCCACGACCACCTTGCGCCGCACCGTGCCTTTGCGCAGGTGGACAGCGCTGGCGCCGATCTTGGTGACGAAGTTGAAAAAAGCGTCGGAGCCCACGGCCAGCATAGGCGGCACACCCAAACCGAAAATGAGGATTGGAAGCAGCAGAACGCCACCTCCCACTCCCGTCATTCCGATGAGGGCCCCGACTACAAAACCCACCAAGCTCTTGATCAGCAGATCCATGTGCGTAGATCCATCAGATTGCGGAGCGAACTAAATCGATTCCGCAGCGGTTCCGATAAAGCCCTCCCTTTCGAGATGCAGAATGATCTCCTGTGCTGCTTCCTCGGCCGACAAGTCGCCGGTGTTAATGGTGACTTCGGCGTCGGCTGGAGCTTCGTAGGGATCCGAGATTCCGGTGAACTCTTTGAGAATCCCCGCACGCGCCTTGGCGTACAGGCCCTTGCGATCGCGTTGTTCGCAGACCTCTACCGAGGTCGCGATGTGAACCAGAATGAACCCTCCGTAGGGTTCAATCATGTGCCGGACGTGTTTGCGGGTTGCGTCATAAGGCGCGATCGGCGCGCAAATGGCGATGCCGCCGTTCTTGGTGATTTCCGAGGCGACGTAGCCGATGCGGCGGATGTTGATGTCGCGATGCTCCTTGGAGAAGCCAAGCTCGGAGGACAAATGCTTGCGCACCAGGTCGCCATCCAGCAAGGTAACGGGACGCCCGCCGGTCTCGAGGAACTTCGTCATCAGTACATTGGCGATGGTCGATTTACCGGAACCGGAGAGTCCGGTAAAGAAGATGGTCACGCCTTGCTTGTGGCGCGGCGGGAAGCTGCGACGCAATTCCGAGACAACTTCAGGATAGGTAAACCAGGCGGGAATTTCGCGGCCTTCGTTCAGACGCTGGCGAAGTTCTGTGCCGGAGATATTTAACACCCGGTCTCCGTTCTTGACTTCGTCGTCGGGAACGTATTTGTCCTGACCCTCGAGGTAGACCATCATGTTGAAAGGCACCATGGTCACGCCGATTTCGGCTTCGTGTTTTTTGAAGACTTCCTGGGCTTCATAGGGGCCGTAGAAGGGCTTTCCGTTGGTGTCCTTGCCCGGGCCGGCATGATCGCGACCGACAATGAAATGACTGCAGCCGTGATTCTTGCGGATGAGAGCGTGCCAGATGGCTTCGCGCGGCCCGCCCATTCGCATGGCGAGCGGCAGCAAAGAAAACTTCGCGGTCGATTGCGGAAACTTGGAGAGCAGAAGCTGATAACAGCGCACCCGCGTGTAGTAATCCACATCGCCCGGCTTGGTCATGCCCACCACGGGATGAATCAGCAGGCTGGCCTCGACTTGCTTGGCAGCGCGGAACGCGAGCTCGACGTGGGCGCGGTGCATGGGATTGCGCGTCTGGAAGGCGACCACTCGACGCCAGCCTACGCGGGCGAATTCGGCCCGCACCTCGGCCGGAGTCAAACGCGAGTTACGAAAATCGTAGTGCGAGGGTATCTGGGTCCCCTCTAGGGTTCCTCCCACGTACCAGGGATTCGCCTTGTTCATCGCGTAGTCAGCGCCGGGATGAGCGACGCTCGTGCTGGCGAAAACCGCCTGCGCTTCGGCTTTGCGATCCGGCTGCCAGACCTCTTCCACGTTCAACACTGCCAGCATCACGCCTTCGGGATCGCGCAGCGCAACTTTGCTGGTTCCCGGCGTCAACTTCTTCGCAAATTCCTCGGTCACGTCCAGGGTGATGGGCATCGGCCAAAGCGTTCCGTTGGCTAGACGCATGTTATGGCAAACCCCTTCGTAATCGGCGCGGGTCATGAAGCCGCGCAGTGGGGAAAACCCGCCGGTAAGCAGCAACTCCAGATCACAAAGCTGGCGGCCGGTCAGGTCCCACGAGGGCCACTCTTTCGAATGGGACTTTAACTCGGCGATTCTGTTGGGCTGGGCGATGAGGTCGATAAGTTCTCCGCCGTGCGGCGGGATGAGATGGCTGGTCGAAGCGGTCAAGTCCTAAGCCTCCTGAAATCCTTAAATTGTCTTGTCTATTACGTTTATTGTATTTGCCTGGATTGCTTCCCAGACTTCACTGGAGCCACGCGCAACCGCCTTGCGGATCCTTAACGGGAGAGGAAAGCCCCGACAGATTAGTTACAGAATAACACTCTCACGGCTACGGGAATCTCGATTCGTCCTTCATGAATAACTAAACAGTGCAGCAATTCTCCGCCCTACAGAGCCCCGATCTATCGCTGTAAATAAATGAAAAGAAGAGCTTTTCGGGGATGCCAAGGGCGGCAGATCTCGCCCCGGCCCGGAGTGTGAAAAGAATTGCGACAATGGCCGGGGCAAATTCCGTTCCATGCTAAAAAGATGCTCGGCAAGCAGTGTGCTGTCACTCGAACCCACTCTATGGCTTGATCTTGTAGAGATCTGAGGACCAGTCGTTCAGCTTCCAATCCCGCCCTCGGACGCAGACGGCGGCGACGTAGCCAGGTCCCGCCGGTACTTCGCGCAGAAGCCAACTTGCTGCTTCCGACCCATCGGGCCGAGTCGCCAGCAGCGCGTTTGTTTCCCCCGTCACGAGAGACACGTCAAATTGGCTGAGAGGAAGCGATAAGCCGTCTCCAGTTGCCTTGATATACGCCTCTTTCCGTGTCCAGCAGCGGAAGAAGGCGTGAACCCGTTCCTCAGCGGGGAGATTGGCAAGCTGATTCTGCTCGTGCGCGGAAAAGTATCGCCGGGCGATGGCGCCCGGATCGAAATCGTGGCGAACCTGTTCCACATCCACGCCAATCTCGCGCCGGCGGGTGAATGCCAACAACGCGACCCCCCCGGAATGCGTAAGGTTGAACGTGACATCGCTGGCCGCATGTTCCAGTCCCAAAGAAGGTTTTTCCTTCTTCGAATAGGAAAAGCGCAAGCTGCCCGCATCGGTTTCCAGGTAGCTGGCCAGAATTGTCCTCAAGAGCGCACGAGCGGCAACATAGCGTTGACGGTCACGCGCAAAATGAAAGCGCGAAGCGCGCGCCGCTTCGTCGGTGGAGAGCACTTTCTGCCATCGGCCTTCGTCGGCCGCCAGCGCCTCCAGGTCGACTCGCCAGAGTTGCACTTCGTCTTCGGGGAGGGCGAGAGGAGACTCGATCTGGAAGCCGGAGTCGGTGATGTTCATGATCTGGCTCATCAGGTCTGGCTGATCAGATCTGGCTCATGACTGCCCGGCGCAAGCCTTACTGATCCTTCCCCTGCGGAGCGCGAGCCGAGAGCGGGATCGCATCTGGGGATAGAGCTTCCTGGCGCGCCACCGAGGGTTCGGTGATGCAATACTTCACCAGGCAAAAGAGCGCGCGCACCCCGTCCTTCCACTGAATTTTCTTGCCCTCTTCATAGGTGCGGCCCCAGTAGCTGATGCCGACTTCGTAGATGCGCAGCTTCCGCTTCGCGATCTTCACGGTGATTTCAGGCTCGAATCCGAAGCGTTTTTCTTCCAGGGAAATCGATTGGATGACCTCGCGCCGGAAAGCTTTGTAACAAGTCTCCATGTCGCTGAGATTGATGTTGGTGAGCGCGTTCGAGAGCAGAGTAAGAATCCAGTTGCCCACCGAATGCCAGAAGTAAAGCACGCGATGGGGGCGCGCGGAGAGAAAGCGCGACCCGTAGACCACATCGGCGCGGCCTTCGATCAGTGGCTCCAGCATTACCGTGTATTCCGCCGGGTCGTACTCGAGATCAGCATCCTGGATGATGACGAAGTCTCCCGTAGCTTCCTTGATTCCGCGGTGCAGCGCCGCACCTTTGCCCATGTTCTTGGGCTGAAGCAGGATTCGAATCTGCGGATACTCCGCCTGCAATTGCGCCAGCATCTCGCGGGAGCCGTCGGTCGATCCGTCGTCGACGCAAATCAATTCGATCCCAAGCGGAACGGCAAGCACTCTCGCCACCACCAACCGCAGCGTGGCGCGTTCGTTGTACACCGGCATGACGACGGAAAGTCTCATCCGTTTGAACCGTCGGGCAGTAGTGAAGTGTAGGCAGGTAGTGTAATTCAAGTGTAAGGTCGAAGTCCTGGCACTGGATCGTTTTGAATCTCGTCGGCTGTTCTAATTTCGTAACGAGGTTCACGAATGGTAAACAGGGCCACGGAGAAATCGGCGAACACGCATGATGAAGGAGTAGGTGTCATGCAATCACGGTTGAGTCGCCCCAATGTTGTTCCCCACGGCAGAAGGCCAACAGAGATAGCAACGTTTCTCAATTGGCTCAGGACTTGGGGCTCCTGCTGGCGTTTGCCGTTGGTGGGGCAATCGTGGTGGTCTGGCTCGCTGAATTAGTCGGATAGCGAACCGGTGGCTTCTGCCAGCAACCCTTTGAGTTCCTAAGAGCAGTTCCCTCCGCTCGAAAACCGCCGAAGTCCTACATGGCGGGTCCAGCCATGCCATCGGCGGCGTTCCAGGTGGAAATGTCTGTGGAAATCCTTTCGCCTCACGCCTAAATTTTGGGGTTCCATTAAAACATGCAGGTGTATGATGATTTTTCAATTGCCAGGCAAAAGTCCAAATGCAGACAGGCCGAGGGTTTGGGCGCGTCAACCCCTGTGATTTCTGGATGTCGCCGCAGCCTTCAAGCAGCATGGAGAACCATGAGAACAAGCCAGCAGGTTTTACTATGGTTGAGCATCTCAATTCTCGGAGCGCTAACCTTGTCTCCAGGTTTAATGGGACAGGCGTCCCGGGGCTCCGAAGCCGCACCCGCAATCGACGACTGGAGTTACCATCACGTTGTCTTCTCCAAGCCCGCCACTGCGGAGCAGGCCAGGCGGCTTGAACAGGATCCTCGCTATCGGCAGCAGATCCGTCGCCAGTCGGCGTCTGCGCAAGAGGCCGAGATTGATCGAGTCGTCACCCCCGAGTTGCAGGCCCACACCCACGGTGCCAGCAACAATGCAGGACTGTGGTCGGAGAATCTAGGCGCCGGCGCTACGATGGGCGCCCTGAATTACCCCGCGAAGTTCTCGTTGACCACGACAACTGCCAGTTGCACCAGCGATTTCGTGGTCTACCCCACAGGCCTCGCTGGAGCGACCAACCAAGCCAGCATCGTGGCGTACAGCAATCTCTACTCCGGCTGCACCGGCACGGTCCCTTCGATCTACTGGGCCTACAATATCGACACCGGCAGCACAATTCAGAGTTCCCCGGTGTTTTCGCTCGACGGTACGCAACTTGCCTTTGTGCAGGTAGATTCGGGGGAGGCAGCCGTGGTCCTTCTGAAATGGAAGGCTTCAACTGGTGAGACTGTTGCCGACCCGGCCCCCATTACCAATCACGGTTCGTACGCTGCCTGTAGCCACCCGCCTTGCACGGCCGAGTTGAACCTCAACGATGCAGGCGTGTTCGTCAACGACACCAACTCCTCCATCTTTGTTGACTACCCCAGTGACACTGCGTTTGTGGGGGACGACTCCGGCTATCTCCATAAGTTCAACCCGTTTTTCGGCGGCACCGTTACCAACCCTCCTGCTGAAGTGATAGGCGGAGGTTGGCCAGTTCAGTTGAATCCCAGCGCTCCCACCGCTCTCACCAGCCCGGTTTACGATTCTGTATCGGGAAATGTGTTTGTCGCAGACGCAGGTGGGTTCTTGTACGCGGTTGATTCCCTGACCGCCGCCGTAACCCAGTCCGGAGAGCTGGATTATTCCGTCGCTTTCGATACTCCCGCAGGGCCCGGCATCGTAGAAGGCCCAATCCTCGATTACACCGCTGAACTGGTTTACGTGTTCGCCACGAGCGATGGCAGCGGGAGCTGCAGCGGCGGGGCCGACTGCACTGCCGTTTATCAGCTGCCCGCGACTTTTTTCGCAGGCGATACTGGCTCGGAGGCGGTAGTTGGAGACAGCAGCATCGAACCTACGGCGCCAAGTCCCATGTACATTGGAGCGTTTGACAGTACCTACAAAAACTCCGCCGACGCCACCGGACACCTCTACGTTTGCGGTAACACAGGGGCTGCCCCGACTATTTATCAAGTCGCTATTCAGGGGGGCGTGCTTGGCACGGTGAACTCGGGGCCAGTGCTTTCGAGCGGCACCACGCCCTGCTCTTCCGTGACAGATGTCTCGAACCCCAACGCTTCAGGGGGCGCAACCGAGTGGATATTCACCAGTGCGGAAACTGGCGGAGTCTCCACGTCGTGCGCCTCTGGCGGATGCATCTTCAATTTCAAGGACACACCTTGGTTGCCGTCAAATGCGTATGTCGTCGGCCAGGAGGTTCTGGACAGCAACTTCCACGTCGAATTTGTGGTTGCTTCCACCGGCACGTCGGGAACCACTGCCCCGTTTTGGGATATAGCCACGGGTGGCTCTACGACCGACAGTAACATTCACTGGCTAGACTTGGGAGCCTCATCCGCCGCGACACTGGCCGCATGGGTGAAAACCCATCACTACCCCAAGGGTTCTGAAATCCTCGACGCTAACGGCAACATCGAGTTGGTGACGAGCACCACCGGAGACATTTCCGGCGGCACCATCCCGACGTTCAACCTCGCGGTAGGCGGCACCACGAGCGACGGCACGGCGCCCAACGTAATAACGTGGACGAACGTAGGCCCACCCGCAACCGCTGCCCTGCTAGAGACAGGCGGTACCAGCGGCATCATTGTCGACAACACTGTGGCCACAGGAACAGAGGCAGGGGCTTCGCAGGTTTACTTCTCCATCCTGGGGACTCAGACCTGCGTTACATCGGCCACCTCGGGCGGCTGCGCGGTGCAGGCGTCGCAGTCGGCGCTAAAGTAGCGGCTGCGTGTCCGCTGCGGCTCTAAGCGTGATTTTCGCGCTGAAGATGTTCGCGCAGGATCGCCACGATCCTCGAAGCCGCCTTCCCATCCCAAAGCGGAGGACGCTCGAACCGGCGCGCGGGTTCCCGCAGCACCGATCGAGCCGCCGCCAGAATGCAATCCGAGTCCACACCCACCACCTGATTCGATCCATGCTCAACCGTCGCCGGCCGCTCCGTGTTCTCGCGCAGCGTGAGGCAAGGCACGCCGAGGACGGTGGTTTCTTCCTGTACTCCGCCGGAATCGGTCAGCACAATGCGCGCGCGGTTGTTAATCGAAAGGAAATCGAGGTATCCGAGCGGATCAAGCGGCACGATGCCGGCATCGTGCCGCTCCGCTGGGTTGGCCAAATACCGCTGCAAACCAAAACTCTCGATGTTCTTCCGAGTCCGCGGGTGCATGGGAAAAAAGACGGGAAGCTCGGCAGCGAGCGCGCTGACTGCGCTCAGAATCCCTTGCAGCGTCCGAGCATCGTCAACGTTTGAGGGCCGATGCAGCGTGAGAACTCCGTAGGCGCGGCAGCCCGCTCCATTTTGCCGCATGCCCAGCCGTTCGAGAATTGCGGCCATCTCGCGGTGGCGCAGCAGGCTGTCGATCATGACATTGCCGACCAGAAAAATTTTCTCCGCTGCGACGCCTTCGCGTTTTAGATTCTCCACACCACTCTGCTCGGTCACGAACAGCAGACTCGAGATGGCGTCGGTAAGCTTACGGTTAATCTCTTCGGGCATGGTCATATCGAAGCTGCGCAATCCGGCTTCGATGTGAGCCACGCCGATTCCGAGTTTGACGGCGGTCAGAGCGGCGGCGATTGTAGAATTCACGTCGCCCACCACCAGAACCATCTGGGGCTTGTAGTCGAGCAGCACCGGTTCGAGGCGCTTCATGATTTCGGCGGTCTGCACGGCGTGGCTGCCTGAACCGGCCTCAAGATTCACATCGGGCGGGGGCAGTCCCAGGTCTGCGAAAAAATTGCCAGAGAGCAATTCGTCATAATGCTGCCCGGAGTGCACCAGGCAGTGTTCGATGGCCGGAAATTTCTTCGACTCGGCACTCTTCAACTCAGCATTCTTCAACTCATGAACGATGGGCGCGATTTTCATGAAGTTGGGGCGCGCCCCCACCACACTCAGAAGCCTGATCATGAGCAGGCCCCCGACGCGATCGCCTCACCGACGGAGGATGCCCACTGAAGCTTGGGACTGCTCAGCCTTGCGAAGCTGGCGATTGGAATGCGCGATGAAGAATGTGTCATTGTCTGCGCAGTATGTTAAAGCAATGTGGCTCAGCCAACACTGCTCAGGCAACAGTGTAGAGCAGTTCCGGGCGCAGGCCTGGCACTTCGAAGATTTCAGACTCTAAAACACTGGCCTCAAACCTGCACTCAGTTCGAAGTGCGACCCCCCGCCACATCCGTTATGTAAATTGTTCAGGGCTCCGGCGACTATCCGGAACTTTCCACATAGGGTATTCGCCCTAGTGTTCGGGCCGTATTGACGGGATACCGGCACTGGCAAGAAAAATCTCTCCTCCTCTCAGCTTGGCTTCTGGTGCTGGACCTGTCGGATGCGACGACGTACCCTCGCCCCCACTCCTTCCAACTGCGCGTCGGACCGGGTCGACTTACGGTTGATTTTACGCACCTTTCAGGTCAGAAATGTGCACCGTTGGATCGCCTGGCCGAGGTGTTTTGGCCAGCCTTCGGAGCCCGAATTCCCACTTCTGGAACCCCACCGCAATCCCTGCAAGTGCCTGTGGAAATGGATGTTCTCTGGTCACAGCTATTTTCGTCTCAAAGTGGCATTGTGGATGCTACGCAATATGGAAGCATCCCAGCTCCACCAAGGTCTTAGCGTGTTGGCGAATCAAACCCAGGGGGTAGAGATGACGGAGCAGTCCGTTCGGCTAGGACCGCGGGAGCAGCAAATTGTCGAATTGCTTCTGCAAGGCTGTGACAACGCCGAGATTGCCAGCCAGCTTAAGATGGCGCGCAGAACCGTGAAGGCTCATTTCAACCGGCTGTTTCTACGTTTTGGAATCAACGGCGGTATCAAGCGAGTGAAGCTCGCAACCCTGTTATACCGGAGGCAATTGTGTTTACAAACGAACGCTATGGAAGCCGTACACCCAGTGAACGAGAAAACCGCGTCATCGAGCTTGTCGCCCAGGGTTTGAAGAACCACGAGGTAGCCAACGCCATCGGCACCACGGAGCACGTGGTCAAGAATTATCTCCGCGTGATTTATGACAAGCTCGGACTCTGGAATCGTGTGGAACTTGCCTTGTGGTATGAGTCGCGCCGCAGTGATAGGCAACTAACGGCCTGAGGAACAGTCAGGTTCGTGTCCAGTCGAGGTAGAAAGCGTTTCCGGGCTGCGCAATTCCCGACGGCCCGGCTTTTATTCACAATTTGAGGCTTCCAGCTTACGCAGTTGCTCGGCGGCGGCGGGCGAGCCTTTTCGTGCCGCCGCATCGAGGAGCAAACGCGCCTGGTCGCAGTTCTTCGGCACGCCGTCTCCCCGCGAATACAAATCAGACAGGGCGAGCGTTGCCTCCACGTTCCGCTTGCTCACGGCCTTCCATAACCACTGCGCCGCTTGTCCGCTGTCGCGAGTCATGCCCGAGGTGCCGTTCAAATATTCCTGAGCGATGGCCAACTCCCCCGCGCCACCTTGCCCAGCTGCAACGGGGCCAGTTGCCACGGCGGCGGAACTTGCCGGCACGGGCGCGGTCTGAGGCGCGATCTGCGGCGCAATCTGCGAGCTACCAGGTTGAACCTCTGCTGAACTTGCGACAGCTTGTTTCTGGTTTTGAACTGTCGGAGCAGGTTGACTTCCAGGAGGCAATGCAGTCGGCGTTGCGGCTGCCGGCTGCGCGGAGCGAATCGGCGCTGCTTGCGCATTCGGGTTGGCCGCTGTCGACGACGGAGCGCTCGCGCCAGAGCGGGCCTCAGCTCCACGCCAGACCCCAAAGCCGAATGCCGCGAGAATGACTGCCAGAACGGAGCCAATGTAGAGCCGGTAACGATGCGGAGGAGGTTCGGGTTCCATGACACCGTGCGGAAGGTCTGGTTCCTTTTCCATCTGCCGCCAGATCGCTTCCAGAGCTTCGCCGGGTTCACGCGCAGCATTCGAGTTCACGGCTGGGTCGATCGTTTCCTCCGCAGACTCGGGGTCGAGAGAACGTTCATACCAACTCGGTCGAGCGATCGCTGCGGATTCCTCGAGCCGCGGCACGTTTTGTGGCACTTCGGTCTCAGGCGCGACTTGCAGGGATGCTCCGCACATCCCGCAAAAACTATGCTCGTCTGAATTCTTGTACCCACATACACCGCAGGTGTAAACAACATCCGATGTTGAGGCGGACGATTGTAAAGAGTCCGCCCTCTCCGGGCCTTCTTTCGCGCTCGAGCCACTGACGCCTTGAACGGAAGCAGTCGCCGGAACGGCTACCTCTTCCAGTTCCCGAAGCAAGTCAGAAACAGCTTGTTCGCGCTTCTCGGGCGGATTCGTAAAATACACTTCGGCCCAACGTCCCATGTGGGATGCCAGCAGTGGATTCAAAAGTGGATTCAATGTGTCTGCATCAAACTTATCTGCGCGGTCAGGCACCGGCATTCTCCGGAGAAGGGGCGGTACTTATGATTGCACTACCGGGAAGACAAGGTTGTCAAATGGGGTTGTGCAGAATCTGACTTGACCCGGCGCTTGCGGCGAAGTCACTCACAGGCCCTGCGATCGGCAGGTTCGAATTGATCCATCTGCGCATCGCGCTGAGTGGTGAGCTTGCCCTTCGGAGTCTTCTCATAAAGATCAGAACCAGGGCAGTAATACAGCGCGGTTTGCAAGTCGACCCAGACCTGGATGTAGGGATTGCCCTTGTATTCCGGAGCGTCCGGGGCTTCCGCCAGCCCGAGACTAATCAGCAGCTTGTCGAACATGGAGAGATCGGCGTCGGGGGCGGGCTGCTTGCTCCGGTTCGCGCGCCCTGAAATCGTCGTGCCGTGGCCTGTGGCCCCTACCGAGTGGCTCGACCAGATTCCCCAGCGGATCACAACCAGCACCAGGATAACCGCGATGCCGAGATAGAAATCGCCACGGCGGGAATGCCAGAAGCGAGCTAGAGCCGTCGGAGTGCGGGTCGCGGACAGCGATTCCAGGAACTCCCGAGCCCGCACCGCGGAACTCCAGACAATAGCATCCGGCTGCTTCACTATCGCCGTTGACAGGGGTCGGACTCCGTTTTCGTCGGGGTTTTCGTCGAGGTTTTCGTCAGGCTGCTTCACGAGTGGGGCTGACGCAGCATCCTCGTGCGCGCTCGCCGCCAACGACTGTGTGGGGAGCGCGTTGCTCTCCTCGAACTCGGGCAGTGAGAACTGTTCAGGGAGCTCGTACGCGGCGTTCTCCTCTTCAAGCACTGCGTCGGTCCCGGGTTCGTGCTCAGGCTCATGCAGAGCGAAGGGATCGCTCCCAGGCTGCATCTCCCACGCCGACGCCAACTGGCTCTGCATGCTGGAAGGTCCCCCGTCGCGAGCCCGTGGAGCGCCACACTTGCCGCAAAACTGTTCCTCATTCGGCAGCTTACTGCCGCATTTCCAGCACAGCGATTGCACTGCGGCAGCCGCGCTCACGCTCGGGTCGGCGGTCGCGGCGGGTTGATCGTCGGCAGCTTGATCCTCGGCAGGTTGAACCTCGGCCCAGGCCGCCAGATTCGGTTGCAGCCTTTCGATCGCCGCCAGCATGGTGGATCGTTCCGCGGCCATCGACTTCTTCAATGCTAACTCGGCATCGCGGCCAATCGCTTCGGTCACCAGTCCGGCCATCAGCTGGCAGGTGTGGATATCCTGTTCGACGAAGCCACGAACCCGGTCGAAATAGAGTTCCAGCGCTCCGATAATTTCGTCTTCGCGGTAGACCGGCACTACGACCAGCGATAAGATGCCCCGCCGGCGGCAAGGTTCCGGGTCGAACAGAAATTCGAGATTCACGTCCTCGCTGCGAATCACCTGTCCGGTGCGCAGGCTGGCGGCGCAAACCGCCGTATTCAGCGGCGCTTCGCTTCCCACCGGCAAAGCCGCCGCGCCTGCTCCTGCCCGATAATGCACCGTGCCGCCTGCGAGAACTGCAATCGCGGCACCGTTCGCGCCAGTGATTCGCGTCACTTTCTCCGCCACCACCGCCATCGCCTTATCCAGTTCGAGACGGCGCATCTGAATCTGGCGCTGGGCTTCGACAATCTCGGCCAGCGTGAGCGTGTAGTCGCCGTTGGTTCGCGAAGGCTCTTCCGGCCTGGTCTCGTTCACGGGCGGCGAGGGCGGAGGAGGAGCCTGATTCGCGGCCTCGTGTTCCCGAAGCCGCGCACTCTGCGACTCCATCTTTTCTTCCAGTTCATGCATTCTGCTGTTGTGCTCTTGCAGCACATAGGCAGCTTCAAGCAGCTTTTCAAAAGCCTGCTCGTCGAGAACTGGTTTTTTTTCTTGATCGGTCACGATGTTTTCTGCGCGCCCTCGTGCCCAGCTCGGGGAAGCGAACTCCTTCCATCCGGAAACCATATCCATTCTAGTGCAATTCCTCCACCAAAGAATCTAGGGTATAGAATCGGCCCCCGCCGGCACCCCCCGCAGAAGGTCGAGAATCGGGGAATGGCAGGTCGACGACGACGACGCAACCATACTGAATTCAGAGGCCTAGGGATGCCGAGCGCGCAGAAGCGCGTGCCCCGCTCCGCAACCGCCAAAGGCAGCTCGAAGGGTTACTGTCGTAAGGTGCAAGATCATGCACACTTGGGTGCCGCAAACTCCATCGAGAACTCCGATCATCCCATCCGCGTCGAGCCGAACACGGACTTTCAGGCTTAACGCCGCCCTGTGCAAAACGTGAGATGATTTCGACCTCGAGAGTCAAAACGAACAAGTGTGACGCTCCTCGATTCCATTTTGGCACATCCGAATTTTCTCGTTGTAGGGCTGGAGCTTGGAACTTCTGGCAGCCCGGCTCGCCCGCCGCACATCGGTTGAGGACATGCCCAAAAGTCTGAAGGGAAAGGCTTATCTTGACCAAACGTTTCGCCGCGGTTGGCCGAGTTCTTCGGCGAAATCCGGTTCAAACCGAACTCAGACAACGCACTCCACGGCCGCAACCAAGCCATCTGTGCTCGAATCTTCCTCCCGATTTGGAACCGCCTGGCCGCATGCCATGTTTCTTCGCGCCCTCCAAGAAACTCTGGTTTCTCGCTCTAAGTACAAGCCATCGCTGGCCTTAAATCGTGGCTGCTGGCCAGGAGAAGGTTTGGCGAAGGATGTGCATAACCGAAAGTGCGGGTCGCAGCCTGAGGGAACGAGAAACGCGAGCACCGCAGGAGAACCAACGTGATGGATCTTGAACGAATGAAGGTTACGCCGCGGGATCAGCAAGTGCTGGATTTGCTGGTCCAGGGTTGCAGCAACAAAGAAATCGCCGGCCAGTTGAACATCAGCCCGCGCACCGTCAAGCAGCACCTGCGCACCCTCTCTCTGCGGGCCGGAATTCGGGATGGCCGCAAGCGGGTGCGCCTGGCCACGGCCGCGTTCGAACGTGCGGAGGTGAAACCATGATGCCGCGAGAGCGTCTGACTCCAAAGGAAATTCAGGTGGCTACCCTGGTTTGGGAGGGACTCACTAATCGTGAAATCGGCAGGCTGATGGGCACGTCGGAGCAGGTCATCAAGAACCATCTGCGCAGCGCCTTCGATAAACTGGGCGTCTGGAGCCGGCTTGAGTTGGCCATGTATGTCGCCAGCCATGGCGGCAAGAATTGGCTGGAGAAAGCAGGCCGGCCAGTCTTTGCGCGGGACCGCGCGGCCGCGAGTTAAGGATCGAGAGGGATCAAAGACAGCGCAAGTTCTTGCGGACTGGGCTGCGTAGCAGTACATCTGCTGCAAAACGTTTGCACTGTCACCATCAGCCTGCTGCATCTACGGTCGGTAAGACATTGAAAAAACACCGACTTCGTTTTATCTGCAGTCGGCCTGCAAATTGCAGTGGTCGCCTTGACCCAATCGAGCGGGCTCGCCAGCAGCCGAGAGCCGGCTCCGCAATCCCTGGGCGGGGCGGGAATGGATTACAAGGAAACCTTCTGGATGGCTTGCGACTCTACCGAGCCGCTGCGGGCCGAGTATGGCCCGTTCCACACCCGCGCCGAAGCCGAAGCGGAAGCCCGCAAGCTGGGGTTCAGCTGCCTGCTTCGCTACGAACACATGCTCGACGAACACGAGGAGATTCAGGAAGTCCGCTGCATCTTCATCGAGCTGCCGGGCGCGATTTTGCCGGAAGCAATTTCGATCAGCCTGCACACCCGCTGCGCCACCTGCGGCGACTCCGCGGCTCACGACAAAGCCTGGCAGGCAGAAGTCTGGGCCGATATCCATGAGTTCGAACACTCCCGCCATTTCGTGCGTCTTTTCGAGCACGCCAGGGGCAAGGGGCTGAAGGAAATCTGCGGCTGGCGCGGATAATTACTCACCCCGCTTCGCACGTATTCTCAGGCCGCAGTTGACAGTTGGCTGGCCGCAGCCCGGTCCACAAACCAGATCAGCTTGCCATCACTCGGCTGTACCAGCTTAGAGGGATACTTCTCAGCCGGGGCCTTGCCTTCTAGAACTTCATGCAGTGCCGGCGCCTTGTCAATTCCGCTTACTAGGAAGGCAACACAGCGGGCGTGGTTGAGCACCGGCAGGGTCAAAGTAATCCGGCTGGTGTTCAGCTTTTCCACCCAGTTCGCCACTACCAGCCGCGTTTTCTCCTGCAACGCTGCGGTTTCAGGAAACAAGGACGCAGTGTGACCATCCGGCCCAATTCCCAGCAGGATCAGATCGAAGCGGGGAAATTCGCCGGGAGCCAACGCGAAGAATTTTCGCAAAGTCTGCTCGTACATCTCCGCTGCAACATCGGCGTCCGGATTCTCCGCGGGGACGCGAAAGACGTTGCCTGGCGGAATGGCAGCCGTCGACAACAGGCTTTCTTTAACCATCCGATAATTGCTCTCAGGATCGTCCGGAGGCACGTGGCGCTCATCGCCGAAGAAAAAGAACATTCGATCCCAGGGCAAAGTGTTGGCAGCGTTGGCCGCAATCAGGGTGTACATATTCCTGGGGGTCGATCCGCCGGAAAGCGCGATGGTGAAGCGCCCGCGCTCCGCGACTGCATGAGTAGCGGCGCGCAGCACTTCCTCCGCGGCCGCCTGAAACAGATCCTGCGGAGTCGTCAGACGGCGCAACTCGACCAGCGTACTCACAGCGCGCCCACCCGGCCGTTGCTGGATTTTGTGGCGGCACACCGCGCCGCTCCCAGTAACGCGGCTTTGTCGTTGGTGATGACTTGCACCGGAATGCTCTCGAGAAGCGGGCGCAATCTGCCTTTCTCCAGAAACGCATTCATGAACAACGGCCCAGTAAGCTTGGGAAGAATCTTCGGCGAGATTCCCCCTCCCAGAAAGATGCCTCCGACGGCCATCGTCTTCAGCGCCAGATTGCCCGCTTCCGCACCGTAAACTGAAACCCACAGATCAAGCGCCCGTTCGGCTAACGGATTTATGCGGTTCAAGGCCGCATGGGAAATCACCGCCGCGGCATCTTCATGAGAGAGTTGCGCGGCAAATCCGGCAGGTTCGTCGCCGCATCCCTTTTCGCGAAGAAATTGGTAAACGTTGACCAGGCCCGGCCCGGAGAGCACGCGTTCGTAGCTGACATGTCCATAACGGCGCGCCAGGCACCGCAAAAGTTCGATCTGCAGATCGCCCTGGGGCGCGAAATCCGCGTGCCCGCCCTCGCAGGCAAAAACCTGATGCTGGCTGCCGTTCCAGAACAACCCGGCTTCTCCCAATCCGGTTCCGGGCGCGATGACCGCCTGATTGCCATCCGACGGCACTACTCGATTAAGAGACACCAGATCCTGCGCGTTGAGAGCTCCGATGCCCCACGCGTTGGCTTCGAGATCATTGATCAGCAAAGTGGCGGGCAACTGAATCTGTTTCGCCAGACGCGACTGGTCGATGATCCAAGGGAGGTTTGAAACTTCGACGCGTCCGTTATGGACGGGTCCTGCGATGCCGAAACAAGCAGCCTCAGGCCGCGTCGCAGCGTCGGAGAGGAACTGAGAAACAATCTCCCCCAGTTCGCTGTATTCGCGGCTGGGAAAAACGCGCTCGGAAACCAGCCGGAGGTGGCCGTTCTGGGGCTGAAAATAGGCGAGTCGAGCATTGGTGCCGCCAATATCGCCGGCCAGTATCATTTCTCGAAGTTCCTCCAGCGCCGGCCATCGCGCTCCAACAGTTCGTCGGCCTCTTTCGGTCCCCATGTGCCGGAAGCGTAATTCGGAAAGTTTCGCGGCGGCAGTGCCTTCCACAGATCGAGCACTGGATTAACTATGCTCCAGCCCGCTTCCACCATATCAGCCCGTTGAAACAAAGTCTGGTCGCCGATCATGCAATCGTGCAGCAGACGCTCATAGCCGGTGCTGGGCTGCTTCCCGAAGTATTCCTGATATTCGAAGTTCATGTCCACTGTGCCCAGCCGCATCACAGGACCGGGAACTTTGGCGGCGAATTGCAGCGAAATGCCTTCTTCCGGCTGGATGTGCAGCACCAACTGGTTCGGCATCAGATGTTCCACGGAGGTGTCGCGGAAAAGCACAAAGGGCGCCCGGCGGAACTGGATCACGATGTGGGTGTTGCGCGCCGGCATCCGCTTGCCGGTCCGGAGATAGAAGGGAACGTCAGCCCAGCGCCAGTTGTCAATGAGCAGCTTCATGGCGACGAAGGTTTCGGTCCGCGAATCCGGAGCCACGTCGGGCTCGGAACGGTAGGCTAAGACCCGTTCGCCTTCCATGGTGCCCTCGCCATACTGCCCGCGGACGGCACGGCTGAGGACTTCCTCATCGTCGATGGGCTGGATGGCATGCAGAATCTTGGCCTGTTCATCGCGCACGGCATTGGCATCAAACGAAATAGGAGGCTCCATCGCGGTCAGGCTGATCAGCTGCATAATGTGGTTTGGCACCATGTCGCGCAGCGAGCCCGCGTGCTCGAAATAGCTGCCCCGGCCTTCCACACCTACGGTTTCCGCCACAGAGATTTGTACGTGATCGATGTAGCGCCGGTTCCAGATGGGCTCGAAAATTCCGTTGGCGAAGCGGAACGCCATGATGTTCTGCACCGTCTCTTTACCCAGATAATGGTCGATGCGGTAGATCTGGTTTTCGGTGGCGAGCTTCAGCAGTTGCTGGTTCAGCGCCTTGGCTGACTCCAGGTCGTGGCCGAAAGGCTTTTCGATGATCACCCGGCGCCAGTGGTCGTTATTCTGCTCCAACAATCCCGTGGCCGCGAGCTTTTCGACAATGGGCCCGAAGAAACTCGGAGCCGTCGCCATATAAAAGAAGAAATTTTGATGGGTAGAGTGATCCGCGTCGATTTTGGCCAGGCGATCTTTTATCTTCGGGTAAAGCTGAGCATCGTTGAAATCGCCGGCGAAATAATAGAATCGGCGGACGAAGCTTTCCCAGGTAGCGTCGTTGATGCAGTCGCCGCAGTACTCTTTCACATCCTCGAAGACCTGCTTGCGGAAATCTTCATCCGACATCTGCTTGCGGGCCACGCCCAGCACCGCGAATTCTTTCGAGAGCAGGTCCGCCCGCGCCAGGTTGTACAGCGCTGGAATCAACAGGCGCGCGGTCAGATCGCCGGCAGCGCCAAAAATCACCATCACACAAGGATCGCCTTGTTTTCCGACGCGCGGCGCGATTGCTGTGGGCTGTTCCGCCAATTGAGCCATGATCACATCCTCAAATTTTCACGCTGAAATACCGTTCTATCTATGCGCTCTTCTTCTGTGAGCCAGTCTGGTTTGAGGCAGTTTGGACCGCGCCGGCCTCAATATGCCCGCCAAATTTCTGCCGCATGGCAGAAAGCATCTTTTCCGCAAACGTGTGTTGCTGCCGCGAGCGGAAGCGCACGTACAATGCCGCAGTCAGAACATCCGCCGGCACAGCTTCCTCCAGCGCCGCTTGAATCGTCCAGCGCCCTTCTCCGGAATCCTGCACGTAACCTTCATACTCCGAGAGGGTGGGATTCTCCGTCAAAGCCATGGCCGTGAGATCGAGCAGCCACGAACTCACCACGCTGCCTCGCCGCCAAACCTCGGCGATATCCGGCAAGTTCAGATCGTAGCGGATATCTTCCGGCAAGTCTTTACTAGTCGCATTCTTGAAAATGTCGAAGCCCTCGGCGTAAGCCTGCATAATTCCGTATTCGATGCCGTTATGCACCATCTTCACAAAGTGGCCGGAGCCTGAGGGACCGCAATGGATGTAACCTTGCTCGGCCGAGCCCCCAAGTTTTTCCCGGCCTGGAGTGCGCGGAATATCGCCGATGCCCGGAGCCAGCGTCTTAAAAATGGGATCGAGCCTCTGAACCGCTTCCTTCGGTCCGCCAATCATCATGCAGTAGCCGCGTTCGAGACCCCAGACTCCGCCGCTGGTGCCTACATCCACGTAATGAATGCCTTTGCTTTTCAGCTGTCCCGCGCGCCGCACGTCGTCCTTGAAATAGGAATTGCCGCCGTCGATGATGGCGTCGCCCGCCTGCATGTACTGCCCTAGCTTCTGCACGGTTTGCTCGGTGGGACCGCCGGCCGGCACCATCACCCACGCTGCCCGCGGCGGCTTCAGTTTGCCGACCAAATCTTCCAGCGCCGCCGCGCCGCCGGCTCCTTCGCCGGCCAGCTGCTTCACCGCGTCCGCACTCAGATCCGAGACTACGAGCTGATGTCCGCCGCGCATCAGACGGCGCGTCATATTCGCGCCCATCTTGCCCAGACCCACCATTCCCAATTGCATCGATCACTCCTTGAAACCGTACCGCCGCGCTTTAAGAGTAGCGCCGGCGTCTCGCCGGCTTCTCGACACCAAGACTATCCCAACGCTTTTTGAACCGCAGCCGCCAGCGTAGCCAACCCGGCGTCCACATCGTGCAGATGTACCCGCAGCGCACGCCGCCCGCGCTCAGCCAGCACTTGAAAATCCCCGCGAGCCTGCGCCGCTTTCACCACGCCGAATGTGTACTTCTGTTCCGGCACCGCCAGGTCCACCGCATCGTCGCATGTGACCTGCAAAAACACTCCCGAATTCGGCCCACCCTTGTATGCTTGCCCGGTTGAATGCAAGAAGCGAGGTCCAAATCCCAGGCAGGTGGCGACATGTTTCTTATCCCGCACCGCAAGACGTATCTTCTGCAAAATTTCCTGATGTGCGGCATCCATCTGAATGAATGCCAGCAGGGCAAAATAATCTCCCGCGTGGATCCGCCCTAGATGAGCCTTTAAATATCCTGCGAACGACTTGTCCCCACCGGCGGCCTTCGCCAGCTCCGCAGCATTCTTCTCGTCGGTGAACAGTTTGATGCCGCCATCCACAACCACGGGTGTTTCCACGGGCAGAGAGCCGGTCTTCTCATACGCAGACGTCAAATTCCGAGTCGCAATCTTGCTGGCTTCCACGTCGGGCTGGTTGAAAGCATTGATGCCGATGATCGAACCGGCCACTGCGGTGGCAATCTCCCAGCGGAAAAACTCTGCTCCAAGATCGTAAATGTCCCCCATCGAGATTCGCAGCACCGCATGTCCCGCTTTTTCGAGCGCCGTCAGCTTCGCATCCTGCTTCACATCGATTCCGTGCGCGGTGTGAACGTAAGCAAATACCCGATCATCGCCGTAGACCTGCGGTGGCCCCAGTTCTTCACGGTCCACCGGGATAATGCCTTTTCCAACTTTTCCAGTAGATTCGGCCAGCAATTGTTCGAGCCAGGCGCCGAGATCAGAAATGTCCGGGGAAGTAATGATCATAACTTTATCGCGGCCGATCCGCGCTGCCGTGCCCAGAATAATTCCAAGCGTCGCGCCGGGATTCTCTTCGAGGGGCACGTCTGGTCCGCACGCCCGCACCATCTCTTGCGTGCGGTCGAGGAATTTCTTCGTGTCCAGGCCCATTGCCGCCGCAGGAACCATGCCAAAGTTCGAAAGCGCGGAATAGCGCCCGCCGATCGATGGCCGGCCGAAGAAAACCAGCCGAAAATGATCCGCTTCCGCCACCTGCTGCATTTTCGACCCGGGATCGGTCACAGCAATGAAATGGCTCCCCGCGGTATCCGCACCCACCACCTGCTTCGTACGTTCAAAAAAATATTGCTTGAAGATGTTGGGTTCGAGCGTGGTGCCCGATTTGCTGGAAACGATAAAGAGCGTCCGGGCAATATCGATCTTGTTCTCAAACGCCTTCACTTGCGCCGGGTCGGTCGAATCAAGCACGTGCAGATCAGGGTAACCCGCAATCTTGCCGAACGTCATGCGCAGAACTTCCGGACACAAACTCGATCCCCCCATGCCCAGCAGAAGAATATCTTTGTAGCCCGCGCTCCAGACTTCTTTCGCCAGGCCCCGCAACTGGATCGGATGCGCAATCTGGTCTTCGATAATGTCCAGCCAGCCCAGCCAGTTGGCCTCGTCTTCGCCCGTCCAGAGCGTGGCATCGCGCCTCCAAAGGCGCTGCATCTTCCCGCCCGCCTTCCAGTCCGCGATGTTGGTCTTTACCGGCGCAGCCAGATTTTCTGGTAGCGAAGTCTTCATGCCGCTCAAGCAGTTTTCCCTTTGAGCTGAGTGCTCTTCTCCACCGCAGCCAGCAGCTTATGGAAGGCATCGGCAAACAGCTTCACTCCGTCATCGGTCAGCTTCGTGGTGACTTCCTTGATCGAGATCCCGGCCTTCGCCAGATTGTCCATCACGTTCTGAGCGCCGGGCACGTCTTCGGTAAGGCTGTTGCGCAACTTTCCATGATCACGGAACGCATCGATCGTGGCCGGAGGCATGGTGTTCACCGTGTCCGGCCCAATCAATTCCTCAACGTACATCACGTCGCGATACGCAGGATTTTTCGTGCTCGTGCTCGCCCAAAGCACACGCTGCGTCTGCGCCCCCCGCGCCGCCAGAGCCTGCCATCGTGGCCCGCTGAAGATACGCTGATAGCGCTGGTAAGTCAGCTTCCCATTCGCAATCGCAACTTTCCCCAGCAGGCTCTTCAGCAATGCTTGCTGTTGAGCATCGGTAGTAGTTTTCAGTTTGTCATCGATGATCGAATCCACCAGCGTGTCAATGCGGCTGATGAAGAAACTGGCCACGCCCCCGATCTTCTTCAAATCACCGCCACGCTTTGCCAAGTCCTCAAGTCCGGCGATATGAGCTTCCGCCACTTGCTCATACACTTCCTGAGCGAATAACAAAGTCACGTTGACGTTGATGCCTTCGCCAATCGCCTGACGAATTGCAGGAAGTCCTTCCGCGGTTCCCGGAATCTTGATCATCACGTTCTCGCGATTCACCGCCTTCCACAAACGGCACGCCTCGTCGATCGTCTCCTGCGTTTTCAGCGCCAGCAGCGGAGAAACCTCCAGGCTCACGTATCCGTCCCGGAACTTCGAGCTGTCATAAACCGGACGCAGCACATCGGCAGCACCCTGAATGTCGCGGATCGCAATCTGTTCATAGCGCGCCTTCGTCTCGAGATCACCGCGCGCAGCCAGCTCCTTCAAAATATCGTCGTACAGCGAGCTATCAGCGATCGCTTTCTCAAAAATTGCCGGATTCGAAGTCATCCCGCGCAGCCCGTCGTCCGCAATCATGGCCTTCAGCGTGCCGCTCGTGATCAGGTCGCGCCGAATGTAGTCGAGCCACATCGATTGCCCATACCCAAGCAATTCCTGCAAAGGATTTGTAACTTTCGAGGTTTCCAAGACTCCCGTTGGTGGCATGATGATTTCTCCTTAAGATCCCGAAGATCCTGTGGGGACAGCCGCCCTCGGCCGTCCGTCGAGCGTAGCTCGATGATTTTTCCGTCCCCCGCTCTAAACCGAGCCACTGCAAAAACTGCCGCTACTTCTCTTCCATCGCCTTGCGCGCTTCCGCCACCACTGCGTCCGCAGTGAAGCCGAAAAACTTCAACAAGTCTTTCAACGGCGCCGAAGCGCCGAAGCGATGCATGCCGATCATTCGCCCTTTCATACCCACATACCGCTCCCAGCCGAAAGTGGCCGCCATCTCCACCGAAACCCGCGCCGTCACCGAAGACGGCAGCACGCTTTCTTTGTAAGCCGCGTCCTGCTGCTCAAAAATCTCCCACGAAGGCATGCTGATCACGCGCGCCTCGACGCCTTCCTCCTTCAGCCTTTCGTAGGCCTCGACGCATAACGACACTTCGCTGCCCGTGGCCATCAGAATCACGTCCGGCTTGCCGCCGGGGGCATCGGCGAGCACGTATGCGCCTCTTGCCGTGCCCGACGCCGCGGCGTACTTTGTGCGGTCAAAAGTTGGAACCGCCTGCCGCGTCAGCACCAGTGCCACGGGTTGATGCTGCAACTTCGCAATGATCTTCCATGCTTCAGTCACTTCATTCGCGTCCGCAGGACGCAGAACGATCAGATTTGGCATCGCACGCAAACCTGCCAGCTGTTCAATCGGTTGGTGCGTCGGCCCGTCTTCTCCCAGGCCAATCGAATCGTGCGTATAAATGAAAATGGAAGGAATTTCCATCAGCGCAGAGAGCCGGATGCTGGCCCGCATGTAGTCGCTGAAGTTGAAGAAAGTCGCGCCGAACGCGCGAATTTCAGAAACCACGAGCCCGTTTACGCATGCGCCCATCTCGTGCTCGCGCACGCCGAAATGCAGATTGCGCCCGGCGTAGTCGCCAGGCTGAAAATCCCCGGCGCCGTCAAACTTCAAGGTGGTCTTGTTCGAAGTAGCCAGATCGGCTGAGCCGCCGATTAGCCATGGAATGTTCTGCGCCAACGTATTCAGCACCTTCCCGGAACTATCGCGCGTAGCCATTCCCTTCGGGTCTGCAGGAAACGTAGGCAGGTTCTTATACCAGTCGGTAGGAAGCTCGCGGCGTTGCATGCGATGCAACCGGTCAGCCAGTTCCGGATATTTTTGCGAGTACCCGGCGAACATCTGCGCCCAGCGCTCCCGCGCATCCCGCCCGCGCTTGCCAACTCCATCCCGGAAATGCTCGCGCACGCCCTCTGGCACCAGAAACTTCGCATCCTCCGGCCAGCCATAAAATTTCTTCGTCAGCCGCACTTCTTCTTCGCCCAGCGGCTCTCCGTGCGCCGCATTACTGTCGTGTTTGTGCGGGGATCCATAGCCAATGTGGCTGTCGACGATGATCAGCGTAGGACGATCCGTGGTTTTCTGGAAGGTTTCAAAAGCCCGAGCCAGCATCTCCAGATCGTTGGCGTCAGCGACGCGCGTCACATTCCACCCGTAGCCCACAAAGCGCGTGGCCACGTCTTCGCTGAACGACCAATCGGCCGGACCATCCAGCGTGATGCCATTGTGGTCATACATCCAGCACAGATTCGAGAGCTTCAAATGCCCTGCCAGCGAAGCCGCTTCCCCGCCAATGCCTTCCATCAAATCCCCGTCAGAACACATGGCGTAGACGTTAAAGTCGAAGACCTCAAAGCCCGGACGGTTGAAATTTGCTGCCAGCCACCGGCTCGCAATCGCCATACCCACGCTATTTCCCACGCCCTGCCCCAACGGTCCCGTAGTGACCTCAACTCCGGTGGTGAGGTCCGATTCAGGATGCCCCGGAGTCCGGCTCCCCAACTGCCGGAAGCGCTTGATCTGATCCAGGGGAACTGCCAGTTCCTTCAAAACCTCCCCGTCTTTGTTCACCGCGCGCACGCCCGCGAGATAAAGCAGCGCATAGAGCAACATGGAAGCATGCCCGTTCGACAGCACGAACCGGTCGCGGTTCAGCCACTTCGGATTCTCCGGGTCGTAACGCAGAAATTCCTGCCACAGGCAATAAGCCACCGGAGCGAGGCCCATCGGCGCTCCAGGATGTCCGCTGTTAGCCTGCTGCACCGCGTCAATCGCCAGGGTGCGGATTGTGTTGATGCAAAGTGTGTCCAGTTGCTTGCCGGTCACCACCGCTTGTTCGCTGACTGCCATAGCGATGCGCGCTCCTCTCAGGGGACAGCTCTGCTTCTGTAGGCTTACCCACCTGGCTGACTAATTAGAGTTCCTTAGGACAGAAAGGGTTTCAGCTACGCAAGGAGTGTACCAATTTCTTGCCGGCCAATGGCGCCGGATTTGTGAAAATTCAGCGAGGGTTTGCTGAAAGGCTTTGCAGAAAAAAGCTGATTTCCTGAAATTGAAGGAGCTGAAGGAGAGCCATCCCAGCCTATTTCAGCAATTGCAGGTAGCTGCTTTCGCTGTTCGATGCTCTTGTGGTTTCCTGGACGTACTTGAGGAATTGCCGGAGATTTTCTTTTTCGGCGAGTTCCATCCCCGCGAAGCGAATGCGCACTCCGCCCGCCGGAGCGCTGCGAATGACGACTCCATTCAGCGCCAGACCTTTCACCCAAATCTTGCCGCTCGACACCCAAAGCCCGATTTCCACTTTGGCGCCGCCGCTGATGTGCGCCACCGTCTCCACTTGGCACCCGCCCATGCTGGTGTTGGATAGATTGCCCCAGACGGGAGCCTCGGAATCATCGACGCGCAGTTCCACCGCCACAAAGCACTTAATCCTCGGATGCCGCCGCCGATCCTGTCCCCAATTGGAGCTGAAGATATCAGGCTCAAACGGAGGGGTGTTGGAGGCTGGAGTAGGCAAAGGCTGGGCTGCAGGTGCCGCCTTCGTGGAACTTGCTGCAGCGCTTCCACTGGAAGCTGCTTGTTTGATCTCGCGCATCGCCGCCAGCAGCGCTTCTTCTCTGCGTTCCGGCGGGGCCTCGCGATAGGTCTGCAGCAGTTTCCCCATGTTTCGCGACAGATCCGGATCAGCCAACAGCCCCGTCCAGTCCGTTCCCACCGCGGCGTTAGGCTTGGAGTTACTCATAAAAATAGCACTTCGGCTCGTTCGCGCGAGCGAGTCCCGGGTATCAGCTTGAACCACAGGTCACCAGTCCACAAGATGACGGAAGTCATCCTCAAATGCCCATCCGGGAGCGGTCCCGGAGGCAGACCGGTTTGTCAAGAAGCCCGTCAGTCCACTGGTTGTCGGCCTTTGAAGTAGCTCTTCAGAGTTTCGTGCTGCTCGCCGGTGAGCGAAAGGAATTCAAACCCATACTGGTATCCCCGCCGGTAGCGGACCACCGCTCGCACTTCCCACGATAGCTCCAATCCCGGCAGCAGGAAGCTCAAGCCGGTTACCTCGCCGCCATCCAACTCGGCCGCCAGCAGTATGCCAATTCCGGCTTCGGAAAGATCCCTGCAGTGCCCCTCCAGCGTCTGGTATTTATCCCCCAGAAGATGGCTCACGGTCACTCGAAAATCGGTCCCATATCTCGGATGCCGTCTTCGGCGGCGGTCGATAGCGAATTTTGGAGTCGAGGCTGGCATGGTAAACAGGATCTTTCCCGACGCTTGCAACTGCTGTTATTGCGGATCGAACATCGGTTGAACAAATCTCCGTGGTTTCATCTTGCGCACCTTAAAACTTCCATTTGCGGACCGCATCGGTGGCCGCATCGCCTTCCGCCTACGGCGTCAGGGGCGGCATGATGGCAACCCCGCACAGCGCCCGCGCAACCAACGAGATCGCGCCTCGACACATAAGGGGAGCGACTGACTAACCCTTCTGTACTCTATCGGCAGCCAACGCCCGGCGGAAGTGTCGAAAGTGGAAGTGCCGAAAGTAATGGGTTCCAATCCATTCGCTCCGCTAAGGCCCCTGCTTGATTAGCTTTTCGATTGGTTTTCGCCCCGGTATCCGCCAATCTCCCCGGAAATCCTCGCGCGCTCTCACCCGCTCCACTTCAAACAAGGCTCCAGCCGGGTTTTTGCATCGGGGACCGTCCGAGACGAATCAATAGTGAGACGATATGCTATGACCGAGAAAGCTCGTGCCGAAGACTTTCTTTATAATGGGTCTTTTTTACAACCAAAAATGCCCCGCTGCTTGCCTCATAGAACCAGATTTGTTGCTTTCGCCCTGATCCTGCTCTCGAGCCTCGCCGGCCTGTGGGCTCAGAATTCCGCGCCCGTGCCGTCTATCGCTCCTCCCGGATCGCAGAGTCCATTCACGGGCAGCGAGCCTGAGGGAAAAGCTTCTCCGGAAGTTTTGCAACTAAGCTTCCAGGACGCCATCGACCGCGGACTCCGCAACAACCTCGGCCTGCTCCTCTCGGGCGATCAGGCCATTACAGCGCGTGGCGAACGATGGAAAGAGCTTAGCAATCTTCTGCCCGACCTCTCTGCCCGCATACAGGAAGACGCGCAAACGCAAAGTCTGGCGGCGCTCGGCTTCCAAAAGCTCTTCCCGCTATTCGGTCTCAAGGGCCCTATCCCGGCCGTTGTGCCTGCCTTCAACTACTTCGACGCGCGTGCCTCGGTCACCCAGTCGCTCTTCAACTTCCACGACCTCGAAAAGGAACGTGCCGCCTCTCAGAGTTTGAAAGCGGCGCAATACAGCTTCAAAGATGCTCGTGAACTGGTTGTGCTTGCCGTGGGGGACGCCTATCTAATGGCCATTGCGAGCGCCGCTCGCATCGAAACCACCGACGCCCAGGTTAAGAACGCCCAGGCCTTGTACGGCAAAGCCGTCGACCAGCAAAGAGCCGGACTGAATCCAGCCATCGACACTCTGCGCTCTCAAGTCGAGTTGCAAACCCGCCAGCAGCAACTCATTGCCGCACGCAACGATTTCGACAAGCAGAAACTTTCCTTAGCCCGAGTCATCGGCCTGCCTCTGGGTCAGCAATTTATTCTCACCGAGAAAGCCCCTTATCAGGAACTGACCCCCTTGCCTCTTGAGGTGTACCTGCAGCGCGCCTACACCTCGCGCTCCGACTACCAGGCTGCGCAGGCGCTGGTGGCGGCCGCAGAGCTTTCGCGCCGCGCCGCCACCGCCGGCCACTATCCTACTCTCGACTTCAACGCGAACTACGGCGACATCGGCGTAACTCCGGCCCAATCGAATGGAACCTGGCAGGTCGATGGAGGCCTGAACATCCCGATTTTCGCTGGAGGAAAAACCCACAGTGACGTTCTCGAGGCCGATGCCCAGTTGAAACAGGCGCGCTCTCAATTGAACGATCTGCGCGGCCGCATCGACTATGAAGTCCGTGCCTCGTTGCTGGACCTGACCTCCGCCGCCGAGCAAGTCGAAGTTGCCCGCAGTTCGGTCGATTTGGCGGAGCAAACCCTCGCCCAATCGGAAGACCGCTTCGCCGCCGGAGTGGCCGACAACCTCGAAGTGGTTCAGGCGCAAGAGTCCGTCGCCAGCGCACATGAGAGTTACATCGAGAGTCTCTACGCGCATAACCTGGCCAAGATCGAACTAGCCCGCGCCATCGGAGATGCCGAACATGCAGTCGAACGCTATTTGAAAGGCCAACACTAACTCAAACCATGGACCAGACGACGCAAAGTCCGCCCACCGCTCCACTGCATCGGCGCGAAAACGATCCACGCGAAAACGACCCGCCCGAAACCCGCACCCAGCCTTTGCCCTCTGCCGAGCGCGACTTCCGTACCGTCCCTTCACGCACAGCCAGTCCCGCCTTTCGTATTGCCCTTACCATCGCGGTGGTGGTGTTGCTGGTGGCAGGATTTTTCGTCCTCCGCTACGTCACGAGTTACGAATCCACCGATGACGCCGAAGTGGACGGCCACATCAATTCCATCAGCACCCGCATCTCTGGCCACGTCGTGAAGCTCAATGTCCAGGACAATCAGTACGTGCAGGCAGGTACCGTGCTGGTGGAAATCGATCCCGCCGATTACCAGGTCGCCTACGACCGCGCCAAAGCCGATTTCGATAGCGCCCGCGCGGCGGCTGCGGCAGCCGGCGTCGACGTCCCCATTACTTCCGTGAACACCAGCAGCCAGGTTTCAACCGCAGATGCCGATGTAGCGAGCGCCCAGGCGGGAATCGCGGCCGCCAAACACCAGTTTGCCGCGGCCAAGGCCCAGCTCGACCAGGCCGAAGCTAACAACGCCAAAGCGCAGGACGATCTCGCCCGCTACAAGCAGCTCGTAGACAAACAGGAAATCTCGGAGCAGCAATACGATCAGGCCGTGGCCTCCGCCAGAGCCGATGCCGCTGCCGTCGAAGCTGCCCGCGCAATGGCTGACGCCGCGCAGTCCCAGGTAACTCAGGCCCAGCAAAAGCTGGCGCAGTCGCAAGCCAGCTGGCGCAGCGCCCAGACCGCTCCCAAACAAATGCAGGTCATGCGCTCCCGCGCCGAATCAGCCCTCGCCGAAGCCGAACTCAAACGAGCCGACCTCGATCAAGCCGCACTAAATCTGCAATACACCAAAGTGATTGCTCCGGTCGCCGGTGTAGTCAGCGATCGCACCGTCGAAGTCGGGCAAAACGTTGCCCCCGGCCAGGAGCTGATGAAAATCATTCCGCTCAACGATGTCTGGGTCACCGCCAACTTCAAAGAGACCCAGCTTCGCGAGATGAAGGTCGGCCAGTCGGTCACTGTGGAAGTCGACGCCAACGGAAGAAGCTACAAAGGCAAGGTCGACAGCGTCTCCGGTGGAACCGGCGCACGTTTCAGTCTGCTGCCTCCCGAAAATGCCACCGGCAACTACGTAAAAGTCGTGCAACGCATCCCGGTCAAGATCGTACTCAATCCTGGAGAAAACAAAGATCAGTCGCTGCGGCCCGGCATGTCCGTCGTCCCAAAGGTCTGGATTCGGCAATGAGCGCCGCAGCGCCACCGCTCGAAAACGCTGACTGGCGTCCCGCCATCAATCCCTGGGTCATCGCCATCACGGTGACGCTGGCGACTTTCATGGAGGTGCTCGACACTTCCATCGCCAACGTCTCCCTGCCGCACATCGCCGGCAGCCTCTCCGCCGGCCAGGACGAGAGCACCTGGATTCTTACTTCATATCTTGTTTCGAACGCCATCATTCTCCCGCTGAGCGGCTGGCTCTCTTCCATCATGGGCCGCAAGAATTTCTACATGAGTTGCGTGGCCCTGTTCACGATAAGTTCTTTCCTGTGCGGACTCGCGCCTAACCTGGCCACGCTCATCGTTTGCCGCGTCCTGCAAGGCGTGGGTGGCGGCGGACTGCAACCCAGCGAGCAGGCCATTCTTGCCGACACTTTCCCACCCGCCAAGCGCGGCATGGCGTTCGCTGTCTACGGCATCGCCGTAGTCACTGCGCCCGCTATCGGGCCCACTCTCGGTGGCTGGATTACCGACAACTTCACCTGGCGCTGGATTTTTTTCATCAACATCCCGGTCGGCATCATTTCACTCCTGCTGACCTCGCGGCTCATTCAGGATCCGCCTTTTCTCAAGCGCCGCAAGCTGAGAGAAACCAGCATTGACTACGTCGGGCTCGGCTTTGTGGCCCTTGGCTTGGGAAGTCTGCAGATCGTCCTCGACAAAGGGCAGCGCGACGATTGGTTCGGATCCAATTTCATCGTGACCCTCTCTATAATCGCCGCAGTCTCGCTGATCTTCGTGATTTTCTGGGAGTGGCGCAACAAGGATCCCATCATCGATCTTCACCTGTTCCGCGATCGCACCTTCGGCATCTCCAACCTGCTGATGTTCATGTTAGGTTTTGCCCTGCTTGGCAGCACGCTGCTGCTGCCCTTGTTTTCACAGACCCTGCTCGGCTATACCGCCGAGCGAGCCGGCCTGGCGCTCATGCCCGGCGGATTCACCATCATTCTTCTGCTTCCTCTAGTTGGATTTTTGCTCTCGCGCTACAGTCCGCGCTGGCTTCTGTTCTTCGGCTTGGTCATGCTTTCCTGTTCGCTGTTCTACATGACGGGCTTTGATCTCGATATGGATTTCCGGATGGTTGCCGGCGCTCGCGTCTTCCAGGCTGCCGGGATGGCCTTTCTTTTCGTTCCCATCAACACCGCCGCTTACGCATTTCTCCCTCGTGAGAAGAACAATGCTGCGTCCGGCTTGATGAATCTTGGGCGCAATATCGGTGGTAGTTTCGGCATTTCCCTGGTCACCACCTTGCTCGATCGTCGCACCCAGGTTCACCTGAATTATTTGTCCCAACATCTCAGCGCGTCCAATCCCGCATTCCAGTCGATGATGAAGGGTGCAACCCGGGCCATGCAAGCGCACGGTTCGAGCGCGACCTATGCCACCCAGCAGGCCTACGCCTTGGTCGAGGCTACCCTCCAGCGGCAAGCCACCATGCTCGCCTATCTCGACGATTTCCGCCTGCTCGCCATATGCATCCTTGCCATGGTTCCGCTTGTCTTCCTGATGAAAAAAGGCAAGCCCGGCGCAGGATTGGCAGTACATTGATTCGAGGTGCCAGGAAAAGTAGCGCCGGCGTCCCGCCGGCAGTCGAGCGGGCGTCCTCGCCGCTCAACCGAAAGCGCAACCATCCATTCTTATTTCGCGTGCGTGGACTTCAGTCCGAAAACGTACCCCTCCGCGAGGCCGGACAACAATCCTCCGCGCAAACATCCGCCCTCGGCCCGAGCGATCCCAACGCCCTTCGCTCCGACCCCGGATTCATCCGCTCCACAATCAGCTCGCGAATCATGCCGATAAATTTCGGATGCACGCCCACAGTTTTCGCCCGAGTCATCGGCAAGCCCAGCGAATCGCAGAGCTGCCTCGCTTCAACATCCAGGTCATACAAAACTTCCATGTGATCCGAGATAAAGCTGATCGGCGACAGCACCACAGCCGACGCCAGATTCTCCGCCTTCACCCGGCGCAGATAATCCAGAATGTCCGGCTCGAGCCAGGGCTGTCCCGGAGAGCCGCTGCGGCTCTGGTAGACGAGAGCATCATTCTGATGATCCAGTGTCCCCGAAACCAGCCGCCGCACTTCCTCCAGTTGTTGCACATAATCGGAAGTGTTCGCCATCGAAACCGGAATGCTGTGCGCCAGATATACGATCTGCACATTCTCCCGCTCTTTCTCTGGGATGGCCCGCAGCGCATCACCCACGCGTTCGACCGTAGCTTCAATGAATGCCGGATGGTTAAAGAACGGGCGTATTTTCTCCACTTCGGGCGAACCCGGCCCAACTTCGCTTTGCGCCCGCGCGATGTCCTCGCGATACTGCCGGCATCCTGAGTAAGAACTGTAGGCCGAAGTTACAAACGCCAGCGCCCGCCGGATTCCATCCTGCTTCATCTGTCGCAGAGTTTCAGGCAGCAGCGGATGCCAGTTTCGATTTCCCCAATAGATCGGAAGCTTCGGTCCATTGCGCTCTAACTCCGCTCCCAGCGCGGCAATCAGTTCACGCGTCTGCTGATTGATCGGGCTCTTGCCCTCGAAATGGTAATAGTGCTCTGCGACGGTCAGCATCCGTTCGCGCGGAATGTTCCGCCCGCGCAACACATTTTCGAGGAAGGGAATCACCTCTTCCTTCGATTCCGGACCACCGAAAGAAACAACCAGAATGGCTTCGTAATTCATGCTCGGATGATTTCAAGACTCGATTGCAGAAACCCAATTTTAAACTGTACTGCGGCAAGCGCTGCAAGCGGGAAGCTAGAACGTGAATCGCGCCGAGAACTGCAACACGCGGGGCAGTCCGTCGGGGCTGATTTCCTGAAAGGCTCCAAAATTGCCAGGGCCTGAGTTGGGCACTAAGTAGCAGGTCTGGTTTAGCGTCATGCCGTCGCCGCAGGTGGTTCCGACAGGATTGTATTGCAGTTGATTGATGCCATCACCGTTCTGCACGTAGTAATTCGCGTGATTGAATAAATTGAACGCCTGCGCTTGAAGTCGCAACTCCTTGCCTTCCCTGACCACAAAACTGCGGCCCAGCCCAACATCAATTCTCTCCAGCCACGGACCGTAGAAAGAATTCAGTCCGATTCCCGGCGTCGGGCCCGCGCCGTTAATGCCGTTTGCCGTTGCCGCCGTGTCCTGGTTGAACGCGGTGTCATTCAGGTTGCCGTTGCCTGGAGGGTTGCTGGGGAGAATGGGGCCGCAATCGCTGAACGCCGAATTGAACTGCGTCGCGGCAAGAGTCTGACTTGTACATGCTGTGCCCAACAATCCCGCGTAGGGACGGCCGGAGGAGAACTCCATGACGCTGCTCAGTGTCCAGTTGGAGAGTAGTGCCCGCCCGGTTCCTGAACTGGTTAGCGTCTCCAGCCTGGGCTGGTAGACAGCTGCAAAACTAAGTCGATGCCGCTGGTCGAGCAGCGAGGGAGCATGGGTATTGCTGAAATCAAACTGATTGTTGAAGTCCATCCCATCCAGCATGATGCTCTTGGCGAACGTATAAGCAAATTGCAGCGAAAGGCCTCGCGACATGCGGCGCTGTAACTGCACAAAGAAAGAGTTGTAATAGTTTTGCGCCGGGCTGATGAGTTCCTGGATCTGGCCCAGGCTGGAGCTGATGCGCCCATCCGCGACCGTGAGCAGACCGCTATCCATATTCGGCAGTGTGTAAGTCGGCCCGCTGCAGGAGGACGGCGTGGCGGCACTCGGAGGACAGACAATGTACGAGGTTGTGCCTTGCAGAGGCTTGAGGTTTACGTCATAGGCGCTGCCAGAAATAATGTGCACCCCGTGATTCCACATGGTGCCGATGCTCAGAGTTGTGTTCTCGAAAATCTCGCGCTCGATCTGCAAACTGGCCTGCATTATGTAGGGCACCCGGAACTGCGGAGAAACCAGAGAAATGTCCTGAGAAGCGGAGAACAGAGGGGAATTGTTTGGCAGGATAGTCGGAAAGGTAGGCGCCTGTTGGTTCGGCGGACCTGAAGTGTAACTGGCATTTGCCTCAGACTGCTGAGACAGCATGCCGTTCGAGATCACCGCGTTGCGATAGTTCAGTCCGTTCATGTTCGTATAGAACATGCCGAACCCTCCGCGCACGACGGTCTTCGATGCCGGCTGCCAGGCAAATCCGAGGCGAGGAGCCAGGCGTTGAAACTGGTTCGGGTATTGCCCGGTGAGCGGGAAAGCTGGATTCTCCACCGGCTGCGGGTATACCTGGAAGTCCTCGCGCAAGCCCATTTCCAGCGTCAACTGCGGCAACGCGCGGAACGTATCCTGCACATAGAACCCATAGTAAGGCACGGCAAAAGAAAAAGTCGGATTCCCCGCCGCCTGACTAAAATTGATGTATTCGCCGAGCGCAAAAGCTTCAAGATTCGGAAATTCATACAGCCCGAGCGGCGAGCCAGAGTCGACAGCTTCATTTGGATCCGCCCCACCGTCATCAGTGTCCGCATCCCACGAGCGGTTCCAATCAAAACCGAATTGCAGCGTGTGTTTGCCGATCACATAATCAACACGGTCGGCGAGAGAGTACTGTCTTTCAAAAACTCTTCCGATGGAGAACGCGGCGTTTCCCAGAGTAAACGCGGCGGGACTGTCGAGAATCACCGTTGGCGTGTTCGGAGCCAAGCCGGTCGGGGTCGCGATCTCGTTGTCTTGCGAAGTGCTGGCGTGAAATTCGTTCAGCAGTCGTGAAGAAAGCGTGTGCGTCCAACCCACGCTGGCTTGGAAGGTACGCACGTAGGCATTGGCCAGCGTCTGCGTCCCATAGTTGCCCACGGTTGGGTCAAGAATTACTCCGCCGGGTGAGTTGAAGCGGTTCGCATTGAGGCTAAGAAACAGACTATCGCGATTAGTGGCCTGGTAGTCGAGCCGCGGCGTAATTACCCAATCATTGCCACTTCTAGCTTTAGTGCCGAGATTGGAATTCAGCGCGTTGATCGTGTTCGACACTTGCTGCAGGTAGATCGGATTGGCCGGGTCCGGGGCGGCGTCGTTGCCCGGGATCGGCAAAGGGCCGTTCGGCGCGGGAAGCGTTGTTCCGGCGGGAATGTCAAAGTTGGCAGTCAGGAACGAAGCCAAGTTCGAGGAGTTCGTCGCCAACGCCGAGTTGATGACGGGAATCGGATTGTTCCGCAGTTGCTGCTCATAATCCACGAAGAACCATAAGCGGTCGCGCCGTATCGGCCCGCCCAGCCCGGCGCCGAATTGCTGCAAGTCGTCTTCCGGCTTCGGATTGCCCGCGGCCTCATCGAGAGCGTCGTTCGCTCCAGTCGCCGAGTTCCGGTTGTAATAAAATGCGCTGCCGTGGAACGCATTGCTGCCCGACCGGGTCACCGCGTTAACGAAACCCGCCCCACCGCCATAGACCGCTGAGTACGGACTTACCGAGACCTGAAATTCCTGGATCGAATCCTCGCCATACAGATATGGAATGCGATTACGGCCAACGATGTCGGCGAAGTAGTTGTTGGTGGCATTGCTGCCGTCGACGGTGAAGGCGCTCGAGCCGTTTCCGTTGGCGTATCCTGAATCCTCGCCACCCTGCTGTCCGGCCACGCTCACCAAACCAGTGTCGCCGTCGTAGCTGGTATTCGGTGTCAGCAACACAAAGTTGGTGTATTTTCTTCCGTTGAGCGGCAGGTCCCCAATCAGGGACCGATCGATCACGGTGCTGGCCGAGGATTCCTCCGGTCGCAGCAGCGGCGTGATCCCGACTACCTTAACTGTGTCCCCACTCGTTCCTACCTGCAACTTGATGTCCTGCGACGTGGTGTTTCCTACCCGCACTTGCACCAGGGCCTGCACGTCGCGAAAGCCTCTAAGGCTTGTGGTGACGGAATAAGATCCGGGCATGAGGACCGGAAAGCGGTAAAGTCCAGCGTGGTTCGTTTCGGCAGATTGTTGCACGCCAGTGGCGAGGTTTCGCAACAGAACTGCCGCTCCCGGGACCACCGCTCCGCTCTGGTCCGTGATCCTTCCGCCGAGTGCGCCCGTCAATACCGCATTCTGGGCGCTGATCAACACGCAGCTCGCTACCGCGAGCACCAAGCCACATAACGCCGTTCTCTGGCTCGATTGAACTCTGGATTTTTTCATGATCGTTGTTTAGAAACACCTGAAACTCGTGAGAGTTGCACAGTACCTTCAAGTACTACCATGGTGCGTAGATGTCCCAAGGTCCAACTCCGGCCGGGTCGAGTTCAGCCTAACCTGTGTGATTTCGCTGGAACTGGATGCAAGAGGCGATTGCTTAGGACTGACCATGGGTTCGGTGATCCGAACTTGCAAAAGCGGCATGTTACGCTTTTAGGGGCATGGGGGACTTAGTCTGATCCGCCGGGTTTTTAAGGCATTCCAGTACCGCGATTTCCGCCTGATGTGGTTTGGCGCCTGCACCTCCAGCATCGGCACCTGGATGCAGATCGTAGCCCAGGGCTGGCTGATTTACCGGCTCAGCCACTCCGCGTTTCTGCTGGCTCTGGATCAATTTCTCGGCGGCATCCCCATCTTCCTGTTTTCTCTGATCGGCGGCGTGGTGGCCGATCGCGTGGAGCGCCGAAAGATTCTTCTGGCCTCGCAGTATGTGCAGATGTTCTCCGCCGGAGTGCTCACCATTCTAGTGACGACCGGCCTGGTGCACGTCTGGCAGATTCTCTGTCTTTCTTTCGTTTCCGGCTTCGCCCAGGCCTTCGGTGCACCGGCCTATTCAGCGCTGATTCCAACGTTGGTCGAAAAGGACGACATGCCGAACGCCATCGCTCTGAATTCCATCCAGTTCAACGTCGCGGTCATGGTTGGGCCGGCACTGGCAGGGCTGGTCTTGGCGAAGTGGGGAGAGAAGTGGTGCTTCGGCTTGAATGCGTTGTCGTTCCTGGCGCCCATCGTGTCGTTATCGATCATCACCACGCGCTTCCTGCCGGTGAAAACCGGGGAGACAATGTTCTCCAGCCTGAAACAAGGTATCCAGTTCACACGCAAGCAAGCCTCCATGGAAGCGCTGATTGTGCTGGCTTTCTGCATGACCGCCCTGGGCATGCCCATGCGCACCTACATTCCCGTGTTCGTGAAAGACATTTTCCATCGCGGTCCGGAAACTTACGGCAATTTGCTGGCGCTCATGGGGCTGGGATCGATCCTGGGCTCCCTAAGTATCGCGAGCGCGGGCAATATGCGAAGAAAGGGACTGGTGGCCCTCGGGGCACTGTTCTGTCTGGGTGCGGGCATTTCCGCGTTTGCTCTTTCGACATCGGTGCGAGCAAGCGGCGCCATTCTAGTGCTGGTGGGCGCTTCGATGATGGCAGTCTTCGCTACGGTCAATTCGCTGGTGCAGCTGATTGTTACCAACGAAATGCGCGGACGCGTGATGAGTGTCTACAATTTCGCATTCCGCGGGGGCATGCCGCTGGGGAATCTGTTATCGGGATGGCTGGTCCCGCTGTTCACTGCACCCGTGGTTTTAGGAGTGAACGGACTCCTCCTGGTTCTGCTCGCTCTTTATTTCCTGCTGGTGCAGCGGCGAGTGGCCGCGCTGTGAGGGATCATGCTTTCCGCGTTTGCGGAGCTTCGGAGAGGACCAAGATGGCAGTTATTGTTCAGCGCTGCCAAGGACGGGAAACCTCAGTGTACAATCCTTGCAATTTTCGAAGGCAAAAGGAAATTCTGGATTAAAGTCCTGCCGAACCGACTGTGATTTTGATCCGTAATTGGTAAAGGAGTGCAAGTGAACTATTCACGTCTCGCGGTGGCGGCGCTTGGCGGCGTGGTCGCGTATTTTGCCTTTGGTTTCTTATTGCTTGGGCTGGTGCCAGCTCTTATCAATGAAGCCCATAAGTACCCGGCCGTATTCCGACCCAAAGAGAAAATGATGACGGTTATGCCAATCGGACTGGTCGCAACTTTCGTCGCGATCCTGGTTGTCGCCGTAATTTTCGCGATGCTACATCAGGGAGGGTCGGGAATTACGCAAGGTGCGCGCTTCGGCGTTCTCATTGGCATTTTCGTGGTTTGCGGATTTGTGCTGCACAACTACGTGAACCTGAACATCGGGCTGAAACTTGCTCTGGGGCAAGCTGTGGCTTACTTCGTCCAGTGGACCATCGTCGGCATAGTCATCGGTCTTATTTACAAACCGCTCGCGACACCATAATCGTGAATATACCCGTGGTTGTTTTGCGGCCTGCCGCGTCCGGCCAATACTTGGGTATGGTCGATACGTTCGTCCAATAGATTCGACGTCGCGCTTCCGGCAATCTCGCCTTGACCTGTTACTCGCTCTGACATCGGAAGGAGTACCAAATGGACGCCACAAATAGACTGGAAGAGACCACGCGCGTGACCGCGCCTGTCGCGTCGAACACGCCTGAGTCGAACACATTAAGTGTGAACGTTTTTACCGCCCCCGGAAAGACTATGGTCGGCGAGCGGCCAAGGCCCTTCGGCGAAGCGCTCGGCTTCGACCCGATCACGTCGACCTTAATCTTCGGCGAGTACGACGCGGTGCTGGTGGACGCGATGGGGACAGTGGCTGAGGCCGAGGCTCTCGCGGATTGGATCGCTCTGCACAACCGCAACTTGGAGACCATCTATATAACGCACGCCCATTTCGACCACTTCTACGGTCTGAGTATTCTGCTCGACCGTTTCCCGGGCGCTCGAGCGATAGCAACGCCCGAGGCGGTGAACGCCATGCAGATGTCTTTCACTCCCACAGTGGAGCGGTTGGCCCGCCGGATGTTTCCTGGGCAAGTGCCCACCAAGTTGGTTCCACCTCAGCCCTATGAACACGACACGTTCACTCTCGAGGGCCACGAATTGCGCATCATCAAGCAGGGACGCACCGATAGTCCCGATTCGACGTCTTTGTATGTCCCGTCAATCGACCTGGTCGTCGCTGGCGACGTTGTGTACAACCAATGCCGCATGTACGTCGGCGATACCACCCCCGAGAGCCGAAAGAATTGGATCGTGGCGCTGGACAGGTTATCAGCGCTGAACCCGACGATGGTCGTCGCCGGCCACAAGAAGACTGGCGCGCCCGACTCGCCCTCGACGATCCAGGAAACCAAGCGTTACCTGCAGGACTTCGATCGGCTGCAGAAAACCGCGAAGTCCGACCAGGAGCTGTTCGATCAGATGACGAAGTTGTACCCGCATTGGGTAGCCAATCAGTCGTGGTTGATGTTCGGATTCCCGCAGTCATAAGCTACATTAACTGCTGATGCGAATGTTTATCGGAATAGGAGACTATCAATGAGCAGCGTACAAATCGACCGGAAGAACTATGAGATGCCCCCGAAAGAAGGGATCAGCATCGCGTGTTTTCTCACCGTCGCCGACCTCGAGCGATCGGCTCGCTACTACGAAAGGGTCTTCGGCGCTCGCATTCTGACTATGGGCGACGGCAACGCGCCTCCGTACCTTCAGCTTGCGAATATCTGGATGATCCTGAACGTTGGCGGCGGACCGACCCCGGATAAGCCGACGGTAACACTCAGCGTCCCCGACCCAAATCACATCAACAGCTTTATGAATTTCCGAGTGGCGGATATTCAAGCGTGCTACAAATTATGGAAAAGTCGAGGAGCCGAATTCATCACGGAGCCGATGCCCAAGTACGGCGAGATACGCTGCTACATCCGCGACCCCGATGGCTATATTATCGAGGTCGGACAGAGCACCGACGTCACCTACGGTTAACGCGGCGGGTTGCCCACGCTGGCATTCGTGAAGGATCCCTAAAATGAGCTGGGTGCCCCATTTATCGCGTTCTTTGCGAGAAGTGGGGCTTCTGACCTATTGCCAAGCAGAAGACTAACTGCAGCAGAAGACTAACTGGCCTCCGCCGGAGTGAGCCGCAGGTCTTCTTCGAGCCGGTGCTTGGGTTTTACGCCGTGCTTCTTGAGTTCGCTGTGATAGTTTTTCACCGCTTCTTCCGGTTCTATTTCTCCGTCGGCGATCAGGCGCAGCATGCGGATGAATTCCAGCGGATGCTCGGAATCTTTAATCCTCCGGCCAAACAGCGCGACTCTGGCCCCGTGCTTTCGGCCTTCGGCCAACAGTTTGAAGGCGTCGTAAGTTGTTCCGCTGCTGCCTCCGAGTATGCCGACGACAACCGAGGGATCGTAGGCCACCAGCTCTTCGAGCGGTCCCGGGCCGAAGTAGGGGATTTTCAGAAACAGCGGCCGTCCGCTGGAAGGCACGCCCGCCAACGCCCGCACAATCTGGTCGTTCACAAAAGCCGGCACTTGTTCGGAAGTCAGCCCCGTCTTCGGGGAATTCGGCGCGAACACTTCTAAAAAATAATGGAAGTCGTATTTCTCGGCCTCGGCCCGGAATTCGCGAAACGCCTGCAAGCTCCGCAGATCCGCTTCCAGATCGTTGTTGAATGTCATTGAATACAATCCCAGGTTGACGACTGGCTCGCCTTCGCGAGGTGCGGTGAGGCTGCCAAACTGCGCCTCCTGAATGTAAGCCGTGGCGAACGGCGCGGAGGGCGATTCGCGATAGCGAGCCCCGCGCTGGCACCAGATGTCGGTAGCATCGTTGATGCGCACTGCCGGAGTGACATGGGTGCCGTCGAAAAGGCGCTCCTTGTGCGCCAGCGTGTCCATCGTCGATGCCGATGCCAGCAATATATCGACAAACCCTTGGCGCACGACCGCGCGTATCTCTTCCACAAACGCGGGCGCGGAACGAAAACCAGGGCCCGAACGAGCTTTGCCAAAGCTCGGGATACCCCAGGACATGTCGGCGTCCCGGGCGTCGGCAAGAATAAAAGTCCGGCCGGAGGGGTTGCCGCGAATTTCCGCGAGCTTTGCGAACAACGAGTCCACACTCATGCTTATTTAGTCCTCAACAACCGTGGCACGGCGAATATTTGGATCCGTGAAGACGTCGAATTCATCTGTGCTGGGGCTCGAGAACTCGGAGACGACGGCGCCCTCCGGGCCTCCCTGGAACCAGTGCAACGTATTCGGCGGAATCGTGTATTGCTCGCCGGGGCGCAACACGATCTCATGAAAGACCGTGTAATAGTGCTTGCTCGCCTCCGGCACTTTGGCCTGAATACGCGGGGCAGGCGCTCCCTCCACATAGAGCCAGACCAGGCCCTTGCGGCATCGGAAAGTTTCCTGTTTCCCCGCGCGCCCGTTGACTGGCGGATGCCGGTGTTCCGGACACGTCTGGCCAGGGAAAAGAATCAATTCTTTAGCGCAGTATCGGTCGGTGTTTATATAGGTGACCAACTCCAGGCCTTCTGATGCCAGACGATTGAGTCCAAGATCAGCAACTTCGATGTTGGCCGCCTCTTCATGGGTTAGTGCAATGCCGACGCCGGCCAGCCTCTTCCGCGCTGCTCCTTGTGCTGCGAAAACTTCGCTTCGTTTCATCGCATCTCCTGCTCTCAGACGTGGTTCCAAACTCCCCCGCGCGCATCGTAGATCCAATCCTTGCCGGGGGCCATGCTCTCGGCCCGCTCCCAGCCTGACTCTATGCGTGCCTTCAACTCCGCCATGGATCGCACGCCGCTCGATGCATCCCAGGTTTCCACACTGCAGGCACCGGCCGCCGCGGCCATGGTCAACGCTTGCTCCGGTCCGCTGCCGCCGGCGGTGGAAGCGATGAATCCGGCGATTGCACAATCGCCCGCTCCGGTCGCATTCACGACATGAGCTCGGAAGCAGGGTGCCACAAGCTCGCGAGCGCGCCACGCTGGTCCGAATTGCCAACCTGCCAGATCCCCGCCATCCTCTGTTGTTGCCAGATACAAGCCACTGGTTCCCAGCTTGATTGCGAGTATAGAGAACCCCATGGCAAAAAGGGTGCGTGCGAGCGAGCGAACATCGTCGATATCGCCTGTATCTCTCGGCGGCTGCCGCAGAGCCACTCGCAGCTCTTCAATGCTGGGCGTGAATACGGTCACCGCTCGGGCACAATTACGCAGCACGGTCCGCCAATCCGTCGCAGCGGCAGCGCCGCTGATCGAACAGAAATCCAACGAGGTCCGCAAGCCTCGTTCTTTGGCGCGGTGAAACAAGTCCGCCAATCCTCTGCCGCCGTCCGCAGTAATGGCCGGCATCACCGGAGGGTATCCAAAGTGAAGCCAGCCGGCGCTTTTCAGATCTTCGTCTCGCACGTCCGCCGACGAGAATACAACATTGGCGCCCGGGCAATGCAGGAATGCGCGATCATAGCCTTCCGGCGCAATGACAATGCTGTAGCTCGTAGCCTGCCCGGGCGCGATTCGAATCCCGGACTGATCGCCAAGCGGCTGCATTAATTGGATGGCGATTTCGCCCAACCGGTCGTCCCCCACCAAACCGATCAGCCGCACCGGGCAGCCAAGACGCCAAAGCGCCGATCCGACATTGGCGACCGCGCCACCGCAGGAGAACTGCAAATCGCCAGCTTCCGCCAGGCCTCCGGGCCGAGGCCAGCCGCTGGCCAGTGCGGGAGTCAAATCGACGCACAGGTGGCCCGCCACAACAAAATGAAGGGACTCACACATGAAGATGCGCCCCGCGCCGCAATTATCTTACACACCGGGGCGTCGAGCACAAACCGCAACCCGATTTCCCTCGAAACTCGAAAGATGAGAGCGCAGAAGCGATTGAAGGAGAGAAAATCTGGTGCGCCCGGAGAGATTCGAACTCCCGACCTATTGCTCCGGAGGCAATCGCTCTATCCATCTGAGCTACGGGCGCCCGCGGTAATGTCAGTTTACATGGGAGGGTTGGGAAGCATCAATGCAGGCTCTGGCGGCGGGCGAAAATCGGAGCCGGCAGGCGTTTAGGCGTGAAGCAGCAAAGCCCATCCCACAGTTGCGAAGACCGTCGCCGTGCGCGGGTGCGAACTTTTATTCTGAACGCTTATTCTGAACTATTCCGAACTCTGAATGGTTAGTAGCGGCCTCGTCCGCCGCCACCACCGCGGCCGCCACGGTCTCCTCCGCGATCGCCGCCTCGGCCTCCGCGGTCGCGTCCACCGCCGCCGGCGTGCTCGGTTTTGGGGCGCGCCTCGTTCACGTTGAGCGTGCGTCCACCGACCTGCGAGCCATTCAACGCAGTAATGGCCTTTTCTCCATCCTCGTTGCTGGCCATTTCCACAAAGCCGAATCCGCGCGAGCGTCCGGTATCGCGGTCGGTCATGATGCTGACCCGGTCCACTTGACCGTGAGGCTCAAACATCTGCCGCAGTTCGTCTTCTGATGTGTTAAAGCTCAAGTTGCCTACAAAAATATTCTTCACGCCTCTGCCTCTGCATTGAGCTGTCGAAAGTGCAAGCTCGATGCGGCGGACTGGCAGGTCGGAGACACCTTCCTGAAAATCGGAACCGGAGCTGGCGAACAGTCGAATGCGGCACGAAGTATAGCAGGTTTGTCAAACTGGCTGGTTAATACAGCAGGTCGACCGCGGACTTCACCCTTCTTCTACCGCCGCCATCGCACTCTTCTTGCGCTTATTTGCCTGCAGAACTTTCTTCCGCAGCCGTAGCGACTTTGGCGTGATCTCGACAAATTCATCATCGGCGATGAATTCGATGGCCTGCTCCAGATTTAATTGCCGGAAAGGCACCAGGCGGATGGCCTCGTCAGCCGTTGAAGCGCGCATGTTGGTGAGTTTCTTTTCGCGAACCGCGTTGACGTCGAGGTCATCATCTTTCGCGTTCTCGCCGATGATCATTCCTTCATAGAGTTCAACGCCTGGACTGACAAACAGCTCCCCGCGTTCCTGCAGGCCCCATAGAGCGTACGCCGTCGAGGTTCCGGCCCGGTCCGCGATCAACGCTCCCGTAAGCCGGTGCGGGATTTCCCCTTGCCACTCCGTGTATCCATCGAACAGCGAATTCATCACGATGGTGCCGCGCGTGTCGGTGAGCAACTGGCTGCGCAGGCCGATCAATCCGCGGCTGGGCACGCGGAACTCAATCCGCACCCGGCCGTAGCCGTGGTTGTGCATGTTGGTAACCTCGGCCTTGCGCGATCCCAACTGCTCCATCACCACGCCCACGAATCCTTCCGGCACGTCGACCGTGAGATGCTCCACCGGTTCCATCAGCTTTCCGTCGATGCGCTTGGTGACGATCTCCGGCTTGCCGACCATCAGCTCATAACCTTCGCGCCGCATCATCTCAATGGTGATCGAGAGTTGCAGTTCACCGCGCCCGAGCACTTTGAAAGAATCGGTGGTGCCCATCTCCTCCACTCGCAGAGAAACGTTGGTGAGCAGTTCCTTCGCCAGACGCTCCCGCAGATTTCTCGAAGTGACGTAGGTGCCTTCGCGTCCGGCGAATGGAGAATTGTTTACTGTGAACATCATCGCGATGGTCGGCTCATCGATCACGATGGGCGGCAGCGGTGCGGGATTCTCCGCGTCCGTAATAGTTTCGCCGATCGTGATTCCTTCCACGCCCGCCACGGCAACAATGTCGCCCAAAACGGTTTCGGTGATGTCGGTACGTTTCAGCCCGGAGAACGAGAACAGTTTCGTGATCTTGGTCTTGTGTATCGACCCGTCGAGCTTGGCAATGGCCACGTCTTCACCGGTGAACATGGTTCCGTTGAAAACGCGTGCGATGGCCAGCCGTCCCAGATAATCGCTGTAGTCGAGGTTGGCGACCAGAATCTGGAGCGGCCCTTTCGGGTCGCCCTTGGGCAAAGGAATGGTTTTCAGGATCGCATCGAACAAAGGCCGCAGATCTTCGCCACCACCTTTGATGTCCGTCGACGCCGTTCCCTCTTTCGCATTCGTGTAGAGAACCGGAAAGTCGAGCTGATCTTCCTTCGCGTCGAGATCGATAAACAGGTCGTAAATTTCGTTGAGCACTTCCTGCGGCCGCGCGTCGGGACGGTCGATCTTATTAATCACCACAATGGGCGGCAGCTTGGCTTCGAGAGCCTTGCTCAATACGTAGCGCGTCTGGGGCAGCGGACCTTCGCTCGCATCCACCAGCAACATCACTCCATCTACCATCTTCAGAGCGCGTTCCACTTCGCCGCCAAAGTCGCTGTGGCCGGGCGTATCCACAATGTTGATCTTGACGTCGTGATAGAAGATGGCCGTGTTCTTGGCCAGGATGGTGATGCCGCGCTCGCGCTCCAGTTCGTTCGAATCCATCACGCGTTCGACATGGTGCTCGTTGGAGCGAAAAGTGCCGCTCTGTTGCAGCATGGCGTCGACCAGCGTGGTCTTGCCGTGGTCGACGTGCGCGATGATGGCGATATTGCGAATGCTCAAACTCAAAGTATGGTTTGTCCTTTATTAATGGATCGGATTGATGGGGCACGCAGCGTTCTTCGGCTGCAGGGCCCACCTATAACTTTACTATGTGCGGGGGTTTCTCAGGGGATTACATCGCACTAACGTACTGAATCGCCGGCAGGCTAGACTTCGGCGGACTTTGATTTTGAAGTCGAGAGAAAAATAAGCAACATCAACCCGCCACAGCTTTTTCCTTCGGCGCGGGTTTTCCTGCCAACCGCGCCTCCACTTCCTTCACGGCGCGCTGTGCCGCAAGGATCCCTGCATTAGTCGTCGATTCCGGCCCCTGAGCATCCGTATTCGCGAAGAAAATGCGATCCATGGGCTGGCGCACCAGCGGCTGTACCTGCGTGTACAACCCGGGCGTCGACATATACAAAGGATGTCCCCGGCGGTAGATATGCACCTCGACCGGATCAACATCGAACCCCGGCATCAGCTTCTGAAAATCGCTCAACACGTTGGCGGCGATCCGGCGCGCCCCGGTCTCGTTCAACAGCCGGCTGCGCTCTTCCTCCTTCATTGGGGTGTAGCAAGTGATGATGTTGAATTTTTGCTGGTAGCCGGCTTGCTTTTGAATCACCCAGTCAGCAACGATGAAATCAGTAAAGGAGTTGCCCGGACACCAGGTGTCATAGCCGTGATTGAACACCGGCTTGTCGAAAATAAGATTCACCACGGGATAAGGAATGTAGCGAATCTGCTGCATGGCGTCGCTCTGCTTGTCGGGGAGCCCGTCGACCACGCGTCGCGTGATGAACTTCGGCGTCGCCATAATCACGGTCTTGGCTGCAACTGTTTTCAATTCGCCGCCCAGCATGTAAGTTACCTGCACTTCTTCTTTACCCGGGACCACGGCCACGATGGTCGCGCCCGCCTGCATGCGGTCCTTATATTTTGGCTGGAGAATCTCTGCCAGTTTTTTCGTGATTGCGCCCAGACCTCCCGGCCAGGTGTAGCGATCGTCGACTCGACTTTCTCCCCCCATCTCCTGCAACGCTTCAATGGCCACGGCTGAGGCCGTGTCTTCGCTGGCCGCACCCCAGTTGGAAGGCCCGAAGTTGTCCCACCACTGCTTGAGTTCGTCCGGATAGTCCTTCAGGAAATCGGAAAGAGGTTTCTCGAAGAGTTCTTTGCTGCGCTTCTCAACATCAATCGCGAGCATTTCTTTTTTGAATTTCTTAAACCCCTCGCGCACTGCGGGAGAATAAGGCAGCTTATCGAGCCCGTCGCCCCAAGTGTCGAGGATCAGTTCGCCTCGAATGATGCTGGCATCGGGGCTGTTAACCGGCAATGGATCCAGCCCAATCTCCTTGGCGAAGTGGTAAGTGAATTCGTCTTTTGCCAGGAATGCCGATCCGGTGGAGTAAATGCTGCCTTCATACTCCATCTCATATGCATTTCCTCCCCAGTGCGGCTCTTTTTCCAGCAGGAGAAAATCGCGGTGCTGCAAACGGTAAGCCGCCGCCAGTCCGCTCACGCCACCGCCCACGATTACCACATCGTGCCGAGCCGACGCTGGAGGCCGCGTGAAGAAGCTGCTGCCTTTGTCGCGCACCTGGTGGCAAATCCGGTTGTCTTCCCCGTCCACATCCGCAGCGGAACTCTTTTGCGATTCGCTCGTCTGCGCTACGAGTGAGAGATCAATTGGACATCCCGCTGTTACCGCCCCTGCAACCACAAATTTGATGAAGTCTCTGCGATTTGCACTCACCTTGTTTCTCCTTCCGCCGCACTTTCGCTGCGCATGCGCAAGCGGTACCAGAACACGATTGCCACCAGCGAAAACACAAAGATGATGGTCGACACAGCGTTGATTTCCGGCGTGATGCCGCGCCGCAGCCGTCCCCAGATTTCGAGCGGCAGCGTGTTATCGCGCCCGATCAGGAAGAAGCTGACAGCAATCTCGTCCATTGAAAGCGTGAAGATGAGCAAGGCCGCGCCGATGATCGGCAGCTTCAGGTTCGGCACCGTGATGCGCCAGAAGGTTTGCCAGTAATTCGCGCCCAGATCGAGAGACGCTTCTTCCTGGGCACGGTCGAGCTTCTGCAGGCCCGCGAATACTTCGGTAGTTGCCACCGCAATGAGCGCGGTACCGTGTCCAAGCATAATTGTCAGCAGGCTGAGCTTTGTTCCCGTCACATTAAAGAGCATGAGCAAAGAAAGCCCCGTAATAATTCCCGGCAGGATCAACGGCAGGAGCACCAAGCGCCGGAACAGCGCCTTGCCCGGAAACTGCGCCCGCTCGAGCGCCAGGGCTGCCGGCACTCCGAAGGTCAAAGAGATCACCATCGCGGCAAGTGCCACCTGCAGGCTGTTCAACACCGAATCCCAGATGGGGCCATCTGCGAAGAGGGTGCGATACCAATCGAGCGTCAGATGATGCGGCGGAAACCCGCCCACACCTTCGCCGTTGAATGAATAAAGGATGAGAACAGCAATCGGTAAATAGAGAAATGCGAACACAGCGACGGCGTGGCCGAGCAGCCAGTGTGAGCCGGAATCGAATTTCGTTTCGCTCACGAGAAGCTCCATTTCTTCTCCAGCCGTTCGGAGAAAACCAGGAGGGTTACGACTAGCAGCAGCATGCAGAACGATATCGCCGCGCCCAGTGGCCAGTTGTAAGCCGCGCCGAACAGGCTGACCACGATGTTCGAAATCATGATTCCGCTCGGCCCGCCCAGCAGCAGAGGTGCGAGAAAATCTCCCAGGCTCAGCACAAAGGCGAAAGTCGCTCCAGCGACCACTCCCGGAATCGAGAGCGGAAGAATCACCTTCCAGAATGTTTGCGCGGGAGTTGCGCCGAGATCATGGGACGCTTCCACCAGGCTGCGCGGAATGTGCTCGAGCGCCGCGTAAATCGGAAGAAAGGCAAAGGGAGTGTAGATGTGGGTCAGCGTCAACACCACGGCAAACGGGCTGTATAGCAAAAACTCCAGGGGATGCTTGGTCAGGTGTACGTACTGCAACAAAGTATTCAGAACGCCGTCCGAGCCTAGAATTGTCTTCCAGGCGTAGGCCCGCACCAGATAGCTGACCCAGAGCGGAATGATCACCAATTGGTAAAGCAGATCTTTTTTCTTTCCCGCATAGAAAGAAAGAAAATATGCCAGCGGATAGCCCAGCAGCAGAGAGAAGATGGTCACGCGCGCCGCGATCCACATCGAACGCAGCAGCGTCTGCCAATAAACGTCGACTCGCAACAGCTGGCCGTAGTTGGCGAAGTTCCACGAATGCACAATCGTCTGAGATGGAGACACCGACCAGAAGCTGTAACAGAACATCAGCAAATACGGGATCAGCAGAAACGCCGTTACCCACACGAGTGGAGGCAGAGTCACCGCCGTCTTGTATGCCCGTGAGAACATTAGATTCTTTCCGGAGACTGGCGCACCAGAACTGCATCTGCGGCGGAGAACTCGAGTTCGACGTCATGCAACGTGCCGCCGCTGCCCGGAGTCCGCACCACCAGCACCGTTCCGTCTCCGCATTCCACGCGAATCAACTCAGTCGCACCATGAAACGCCTGATGACGGACTCTTCCACGAACCAGCACAGTGCCGGCCAGCGCCGCGTTTCCGGTAGACACGCGGATGTTCTCTGGCCGCAGCGAGAACAGGGCCGTCCCGTCGGGAAGCTCCGCCGGCCAAGCTAAGAGACCGCAGAGCACGACTCCCGCCCGCACTTCGCCCTTCAGCAGATTCGTGTGCCCAATAAACTGCGCTGCATAAGCGGTGGCTGGCCGCCCATATATTTCCCGAGGCGCTGCCACCTGCTCCAGTTCTCCCGAGCGCAACAGCGCGATACGGTCCGACATCACCATTGCCTCTTCCTGATCGTGGGTGACGAAGATGAACGAAATGCCGACCTCGCGCTGCAGCGATTTCAACTCCACCTGCATTTGCCGGCGCAGGTTCGCATCGAGCGCGGAAAGCGGCTCGTCGAGCAGCAGCAGTCGTGGACGGTTCACCAGCGCCCGGGCCAATGCGATCCGCTGCTGCTGTCCGCCGCTGATTTTTGAGGGTTTTGACTTGGCGTGCGCCGACATCTTTACTTTTTCCAGCGCTTCCCCCACTCGCGATGCAATCTCCGCCTCGGGTCTTTTCGCCACGCGCAGCCCGTAAGCTACGTTCTGCTCTACGGTGAGGTGAGGAAACAACGCATAGTGCTGAAACACAGTGTTCACGCGCCGCCGGTAAGGCGGCTGGCGGTCCAGTCGTTCCTCGCCCATCCACACCTCGCCCGCGCTGGCCGTCTCAAAGCCGGCGATAATCCGCAGCAGCGTCGTCTTACCCGATCCACTTTCCCCCAGGATCGTGAGAAATTCCCCTTCCGCGACATCCAGAGAAATGTCCCGCAACACGATGTTTTTCCCGAACTGCTTGGCCACGTTGCGAATGCTGAGCAGCGTGAGGGGTGCAGCGGGGTTGCTGGAGTTCGCGTGTGTGCTTGCTGCCGTCGTGGTGGAAGACATTGGTTCGTGGCCGTGTTTGTCGGTGTTTTCGCTTCTACTGCGCCGCTTTCACTTCGTTCCAGATCTCGTTGTACTTGGCGCGCCGCGGCACGTTCTGCCAGAAATAAAGCCGCTTCTGATAGTTGTCGACATCGTCGAGGTGCAGGCTCTTCACTTCCTCCGGCGTCATTAACCTCGCCGCCTGCGGATTCGCCGGAGTGTATCCCGTCACGTCAGTCACTTTCTTCTGGGTCTGCGCTTCAATCATGTACTCGAGAAATTCATAGGCGAGATCTTTGTTCTCGCTGCCCGCCGTGATCATGAGGTGGTCGATCCAGCCCGTCGTGTTTTCCTTCGGAATCGTCTCGCCCACCGGGAAGTTGATCTTGCGCAGTTGATTGGTCATCAACGGCCAGCCCATGGCCGCGACCACTTCGTGATTTTGAAAAAGATTCGTCAACTCCCCGCCCGTCGACCACATCTTGCGAATATTCGGTTTCAATTCCAGCAACTTCTTCTTGACTGCCTCCAGCTGCTCGTCGGTCAAGTTGTAAAGCTGCGACGGGTCGGGCTTGTCGTAGCCCAGAACTTGCGCCGCCATGTAAACCGTCGACAGATCGTCCCAAACCGAAATCTTTCCTTTGTATTTCGGATCCCACAAAACATTCCAGCTCTCCGGAGGCTGCGCGAAAACCGTCGTGTCGTAGAGCAGCGGGTCGGGACCCCACATGAACGGCACGCCATACACCTGACCTTTGATCCGCACCAGCGGAAGGGAAGTGAGCTGCGGAGAGAGTTGTCCATACCCCGGAATCTTCGTCAAATCCAAAGGAGCCGCCAGTCCCGCCACAGCGATCGAAGTCGCCACATCGCTCGAAGGCGAGATGACGTCATAATTTCCCGCGCTACCGCCGCGAAGTTTGGCCACAAGTTCGTCGCTCGATCCCATGTACGACGCGGATACTCTGCAATGATGCTGTTCTTCAAAAGCCTTGACGAACGAGGGATCGGCATAGCCCTCCCACACCAGCAAACTGAGGGTGGGCGTTTTCTTGGTGCACGAAGGAGTAAACAGCAGCGCTATCAGCAGTGATAAGGGGATGGCCGAATGTCGCACCTTCATAGTCCCTCCTTCAAAACGTCGGCGGCGTATTTACCCACAGCACCCAGGTTTCAGCCCTCCCGGGATTTTTCCAGTGATGCGGAGTCGCGCTCTCAAAATAAAAGCTGTCGCCCTTTTTGAGGCGGTATTCTTTTTTTTCCAGAGTGATCGCCAGTTCTCCGCGCAACACGTAGAGGAACTCTTCGCCCTCGTGCGTGTAAGAGTCACCGCTGCCGGCTTCCGGTGCCACGCGAAACAGGTGCGGCTCCATGACGGCAGTGTTGCCCCAGGCCAGCAACTCCATACGCACGCCCGGCCCGGCTTCGAGCACCTTTCTTTGTTCGGGCTGCACCTGCCGGCTGCTGGCGCCGGTGGCATCAAAAAAATCCAGGATGTTGGTCTTATAAAACCGTGCCAGCTTGCGCAGCGTGCCCACCGACCCGCTCATCTGCGATCGCTCAAGCGCGCTCAGGAATCCCACCGAGATGCCCACTGCCTGCGCGACCTGCGCCAGCGACAGACGCCGCTTGGCTCGCAACTGCCGCAAGTGCGAGCCCACCGCACCGGCGCTTCCATCCCCCGCCGGACTTACCCGCCGTTCCCGCCGCAGCAGTTCGACAATCGCCGCCGCGTTCAACCCCCGCACCTTCCGCAAGAATCGCGCCCGCTTCAGCAGCTTGACGTCATCGGGCGTGTACAGCCGGTACTTGCTCTCGGTGCGACGCGGACGCGTAAGCCCCAGACTCTCCCATGACCGGATCACCGACGGAGACACGCCCACCCGCCGCGCGACGTCGCCGATTTTCAAATATGCTTCTGATCTGGATGAATTCATCACCGCGGCCGGTCGATAAGAATTGTCTATAAGAGGCAGCGCTTTTTTGTCCTTGACAGTGCGCCTTCCCCTTCTCTAACCTTCTCTAACCTTGCGGGATTATAGCAAGGTTGTGGCAAGACACAAGCTGTCGCTTTAAAAGAAAAAAACTTCTTTTCAGGATGCCTGGAGGTTCCATGCCGTCGCTGCGAGCACGCTGGACCATGATGTGTCTGCTAACGGTTTGCCTAACCGCGATCTGTCTGTTGCTGCCGGCGTTGCTTTCCGCGCAAGGCGCCAGCGGCCGCATCCTGGGCCGGGTCGCCGATCCCACCGGGGCCGTGCTCTCGGGTGCGAAAGTCACTTTGACCAACCAGGCCACCGCTATCAGCCGTGATGCCACAACCAACGATAGTGGCGATTACAGCTTCGTCGAGGTTGCCCCCGGCACCTACAGCGTTCAGTTCGAGCTGACCGGGTTTAAGAAGAATGTTCAGAAGAACATCATCGTCGACGTCAATCAGGTGGTCACTCTCAACTCCACCCTGCAGATCGGTGGATCCCAGGAGACGGTCGAAGTAACCTCAGAAGCTCCCCAGGTCGATACCACCAGCACGCAACTCGGCGCTGTGATCAATGACCGCTCGGTCAATGAACTTCCCCTGAACACCCGCGACACCTACCAATTCCTGCAGCTGCAGCCCGGCGTGCAGTCCCAGCTCGGTTCAAGCGGCAGCTTGTTCGCTGGCTCGGACGACCCCGGTTCAGTCTCCGTGAACGGGGGCCGAACCCGCGCCAACAATTTCAGCGTCAACGGTGGTGACGCCAACGATCAGTTCGTGAACACTCCGACGATCGAACCCACTCCCGACGCAGTCGAAGAATTTCGCGTCATCACGAATACTTTCGATGCAGAATACGGCCGCAATTCCGGCTCCGTGGTTAATGTGATCACCAAGTCGGGAGGCAATGGCTTCCACGGCGACTTGTACGAATACTTCCGCAACACGATTCTGGATTCACGCACCTATCCAGACACCGTCAAGCCGCAACTCAACCAAAACCAATTCGGCGGCACTTTCGGCGGCCCCATCAAGAAAGACCGCACCTTCTTCTTTCTTTCTTACGAAGCCCGCCGCATCCGTGACGGCCAGCCGGGCCAGTTGCTCAACGTTCCCACCGGCACTCCCTCGGTGACTGCGCCCACCGGGGAATTCAGTGGGGACTTCTCTGGAGTGGGCGGATTTGTCGGTGGCGGATCGATCACGGAACCGTTTGTTGCGCAGGCCCTGGATGGACGCTCCGGGTGCGACAGCGCTTTGGGCTTGCCGTCCGGCGGGATCTACAACTTGGGTGGCGGGGCGTCCTGGGTGGGTGTCCCGTGGTCTTCGGTCTTTCCAGCCAATGTGATTCCAGTCGCGTGCCAGGATCCGGTGGCGGCGAACCTGCTGCAGCAGTTCGTCCCTGCGGCCAATATCGGAGCCAACCAAAATCAGGTCGTCCCCGTGGGAACTGACAACCAGGACCAGTTTACTTTCCGGCTCGATCACAAGATCAATGATCGCCAGAACTTCACCGCCTATTACTACTTCAACGACATGCGCGATTTTCTGCCCTACGATACCTTTGAGGCGGCGGGCGCCAACGTGCCGGGTTTCGGGAACCTCAACGATCTCCGCAACCAGCAGTGGAACTTCACCCATACCTGGTCCATAAACAACGCCCTGGTGAATGAGGCTCACTTCACCTATATGCGCGAGGGCGAGCTTGGATACATCAAGCCCCAAACCACAGGGTCTCTCACCTCCACCTGCACCGGAGCGGCCGCGCCTTACTGCTTTACCGGCACCTCCGATTCTTCAGCCATCACGGGCGCATTCGGCTCCCTCCCCAATCTGGGCATTACTCCAGGGTTGCCCTCAAATCTGACCGGAGTTCCTTACGTCAACATCTCCGGTGGTGCATCATTCGGCAACAACTACGAGGGCTTCCTGCCCCAGGTCGGAAACAGCTTTCAGTGGTCTGATGAGTTGACATGGGTGAAAGGCAACCATACCTTCAAGTTTGGTGTGGATGTGCGCCGTCAGCGCTTCGATCAATACTACTACTTCGACCTCAATGGCGAGTTCACGTTCGACAACAGCGGTCCCAACTCCATCGTCCCGGGTGACGGCGACCAATATGCCGAGTTCCTGTTGGGATTGGCGGACGGATATACGCAAGGCTCTGGCCAGCGCGAGGACGTTCGCGCCACGGCTGCGTATCCTTTTGCCCAAGACAGTTGGAAGATCAAGCCCAACTTCACTTTGAATTATGGATTGCGCTGGGAATACTCTCCGCCGCCAACCGATATCAGCGGCCACGTGGAGACCTTCCGCCCTGGGCAGAATTCCACCGTCTATCCCTGCGGAATCAACTCGACCGGCCCCGGCGCGAGCTACAGCTATTGGACCGGCCTGGGCGTTGCTAATCCCACCTGCGCCAACACCGGCAGTGCGCCCACCGGCCTCGTGGTGCCTGGTGATCCGGGCGTTCCCGCCGGAATGACTTCGACCTACTACAAGTCGTTTGCCCCGCGCATCGGCATAGCCTACAGTCCCGGCCGCGATAACAAAACCAGCATTCGTGCCGGCTGGGGTCTTTTCTACAACCCGATCGAAGAACTGGTTCTGGCGCAGTTCGGAGCCGAGCCTCCTTTCGGGGGAAGTTCGTCGCTCTCCGATGTTTTCTTTAATACTCCGTTCGTGAATCAGGGCGAATATACGGCCCCAAATCCGTTCGGCGGCATCATCACACCCACAAAAGGCGCACCCACCGATTTATCACTGTTTCGCCCCATCCTTCTTTACGGAGAATTCGAACCCCACCTGCGCTCGCAGTACACCACGCAATACAACCTCACCATCCAGCGGGAACTTACCAGCAGCTTGATGTTCCAGGTTGGCTATGTCGGATCCCAGGGCCACCGGCTCCTGGCTACGCACGATATCAATCCCTCCAGCCCACAAACTTGTCTGGATATCATCAGTATTGCGAACGCCAACCCGGCGAACGTGACCTCTTACGGCTCGCAGGCTACTTGCGCTCCTACCTCCGAAGATGCGCAATGGAGCGTGACTGTACCAACCGGCTTCCCGTTCCACATGCCCAACGGCACTGTCGTCACGGGCGCCAACCAAACCCTCAACCTGGTCGGGCTGCGCCCTTATTCCTCGCCGAATTGCAATTCGACGTTGCCTGCGTTTACCGTGAACACCGGTTGTCCGTTCGACGGCACTCCGGTCTTTACAGACGTCTTTGCCGAAGACACCATCGCCAACTCCAACTACAACGCGCTCGAGATGATGCTGCAGAAGCGCTTCTCTCGCGGCCTGCAATTCCAGGCCGCCTACACTTACAGCAAGTCGATCGATGATGGATCCACCTTCGAGGAGACGCTTGATCCTTTCAACTACCGCGCCAGCCGCGCCCTTTCGATATTCAATTCCAAACAGCGTTTCGTTGTCAGCTACGACTGGGAACTGCCGATTCGCAGGTACTCGGGATTTACTGGCAAAGTGCTCGATGACTGGGAGGTTTCCGGCATAACCCAGTTCCAGAGCGGGTTCCCCATCCGTCTGAATACCGAGGACGACACGGAACTGATCAACAGCTTGTTCTTTCTGGGCACCGAAGCGCCCAGTTTGGTGGCGCCCTTCACGAAGCTGGATCCCAGAAAAACTTATACCAACCTCGGTCTGACCACGTCCGGGTATTGGTTCAATCCCAGTGATTTTCAAGATCCGCCACTGGGCCAGTTCAACAACGGCACGCAACGCACCATCTGCTGCGGCCCCGGGCTTATCGACTGGGACTTTTCGGTTCACAAGAAGATTCCCATCAGCGACACCAAGTACTTCCAGTTCCGGGGGGAAATTTTCAACGTGTTCAACCACACGAATTACTCGAACCCCGACGGCGGCTTTTCGGACGGTCCAACGTCGTTCGGTAAGATCGCGACCGCCGGCGATCCGCGGCTGTTGCAGTTTGCTTTAAAGTTCTTTTTCTAGCTTTACGTATTAAAATAAGAAATACCCCCGGGACGGCGCGTCCGTCCCGGCATTCTAATGGCCCGCAGCCTTACCAGGAAACCGCCGGCCTGAGTTCCCCGGAGAAATTCGATGTATCCCGATCTGCAGAAGGAGCTCGCAACTTACGAGCGCCGCACGCCCAAGTCCGCCGCAGCGCACCAGAAGAATCTCAAACGCATTCCGCTGGGCGTGGCCAGCAACTATCGCCACTACGATCCCTGGCCCATTTTCGTGAAGGAAGCCAGCGGCAGCAAGTTCCGCGACCTCGACGGCAACGAATACATTGACCACAACCTGACTTTCGGCGCGCTGATGGCTGGACATTGCCATCCGGCCGTGATGAAGGCCGTTGAGAAACGCCTCTCCACCGGCACAATGTTCGGCATGCCGCACGACATGGAATGGGAACTCGCGGAAGAAATCTGCAATCGTTTTCCGGTCGAGATGTGCCGCTTCGGCAACAGCGGCACTGAAGCGACCATGCACGCCATTCGCCTGGCCCGCGCCGCGACCGGCCGTGACAAAATTGTAAAGTTCGAAGGCGCCTACCACGGCTTGCACGACTCCGCCCTCGTCAGCGTGAAGCCCCACGCTCCCGACTTCGGCGATATCGACAATCCCATCTCAGTCCCCGGCGGGCTCGGCGTGCCGAAGTCCGCGGTCACAAATGTGCTCATCGCCACGTTCAACGACCTCGCCACCGTCGAGCGCCGCTTCAAAGAAAATCCCGGCGAGATCGCCGCGATTATTCTCGAACCTATTCTTATGAACGTAGGCATCTGCATGCCGGAACCCGGCTTCCTGCAAGGTCTGCGCGAGATCACCACAAAGAACGGCGCGCTCCTGATCTTCGACGAAGTAAAGACCGGCGCCAAACTGGGCTGGGCTGGGGCCAGCGAATATTTCAATGTTCATCCCGATATGATCTGCCTTGCCAAATCGATTGGCGGGGGCCTGCCCCTGGCTGCGTTCGGCGCCAGCAAGTCTGTGATGGACCTCATCTCGCAACACAAAGTCTTCCACGGCGGCACCTACAATACAAATCCGGTTTCAATGGCTGCCGGCCTGGCAACGTTCCGCGAAGTCCTCACCCGCGACAACTACGCTCACGTCGACAAGCTCGGCAAAAAGCTGGCCGACGGATATCGCAAGACCATCGCGAAAGTTGGACTGCAGGCTTACATCGCCCAAGCCGGCGCCAACGGTGCGCTGATGTTCTACCCGAAGGAAATTCGGAACTATCGCGACTGGACCACGATCGATATCGATCTCTGGCGCCACTACTGGTTCGCCATGGTCAACCGCGGCGTAATGCCGCAGCCTTATTGGTGGGACGAGCAGTGGACCATTTCCGTCCAGCACACCGAGGCCGACATCGACAAGCACCTCGCCGCCTTCGACGACATCGCATCATCGCTCGCGAAAGCGCAGCAGGAACGAATCGGCCAGCCGGTCCTAGCCGCACACTAGAGCCGCAGATCAGGAGCTTATGTGGGGACAGCCGTCCTCGGCTGTCCCTGCCGACAGTTATTAGAAAGTTTGTCATTCCGCACCGGGCGAAAGCCCGGTGAGGAATCTGCTGTTTTGCAGCGAGCGAGACGCTTGTCCACCACCACCCAACCCGCCCAGCCTCACCTGATCCGCGCCCTCGGACGCCGCGATCTCGTCCTCCTGTTCGTAGTCGCTGTCTTCAACTTGAACGTGGTCCCGTCCATCGCCGCCAACGGCGGCGTCACCATCTGGCTCTGGATCATCTCCCTCGTCCTCTTCTTCTTTCCGCAAGGCATCGCCGTCATCGAACTCGCCCACCGCTATCCCGGCGAAGGCGGAGTCTATCTCTGGGCCAAAGAAGTCTTCGGCAACTTCCACGGATTTCTCTCCGGGTGGTGTTACTGGACCAACAACATGCTCTACGTGCCGACGATCATGCTTTACTTCGTCGGCGTCTCGGTTTTTATCCTGGGACCGGGCCACGCAGGTCTTGCCGATAGCAAATCTTTTGCGCTTATCATGTCGCTTGCCTTGCTGTCATTGCTCACCCTGCTCAACATTCTCGGCCTCGGCATCGGTAAGTGGATCAACAACCTCGGCGCCATCGGCACCTTTATTGCTGCGGCAGTCCTGATCGGCCTGGGCGTATTGATCTACTCGCGCTTCGGCACTACGATCACCGCGGCTGACTTCAAAATTCCCGCCAATCCGCGCTTCGTTCTCAATTCCTTCGGCGTCATCTGCTTTGGACTGATCGGCCTCGAACTCGCGTCTGTGATGGGCGACGAAATTCGCGATCCGGCCCGCACGCTTCCCGGAGCCGTGGCCTGGGGCGGCCTGATCGCAGGCTCACTCTATGTCGCCGTCACTCTGACTCTGTTGATCTCGGTCGGCAAGAGCGTCAATGTGCTGCAGGGCATAGTTCAGGCGGTCGGAGCGATGGCCGCCCGCGTCGGCGCGAACTGGATTCTGGTGCCCTTTGCCGTGATGCTCAGCGTAGCCATCGCGGGCATCGGTTCGGCCTGGATCGGCGGCTGCGCCCGCATCCCATTCGTGGCCGGCCTCGATTCCTACATGCCCTCGTGGCTCGGCAACGTTCACCCACGCTACTCCACGCCCTACGCGGCCTTGATCGTGCAGGGTCTGGTCTCCGCGGTGCTGGTGATCTTGAATTTCGCCGGAGCCGGCGTTCAGGAGACATTTCAGAAACTCCTGTCGCTGGCCGTCGTGCTGAATCTCGTTCCCTTCGTCTACATGTTCGGAGCGCTCGTGAAATTCGCAATCACTGAGCCGACTCCGAGCGGCCACTATGGCCGCACCACGCTATTCGTCGCCGGAACCAGCGGGCTCCTCACCACGATCCTCGGCATAGCGCTGGTGTTTTTCCCGGCCCAGCAGATCACATCGCTGTGGTCCTACGAGATTTGGATGGTAGGCGGCACACTCTTTTTCATCGGCCTCGCCGCCTTTTTCTTTTTCGTATACGGCCGCCTCAAGACGCGGCGCTCAGAGATCGGGAAGGGCACCACTTTGGTCGTGCCGTTAAACGACTAGGAAAGATCGGGAAGGGCACGACTTTAGTCGTGCCGCTAAGGACTAGATTTTTGGGGCTTTAGCCCCTGAGGTACGCAGGAGGTCGAAACCAAATGCCCGGCGGAATCAAAACAGAAGTTCGCACCTATCAGATGTACATCAACGGCGAGTGGGTCGCGAGCAAATCCGCGAAGACCTTCCCGGTCTACGACCCCTCGACGGAAGAAATAATCGCGCAAGTCCCCGACGCTGGCCCCGACGACGTAAACCGCGCCGTAGCCGCCGCCAAAGCCGCCTTTGAAGATGGCCCCTGGGCGAACACCACCGCGCAGGAACGCGGCCGCGTTCTCTTCCGGCTCTCCGAAAAAATCCGTGCCAATCTGGCCGCGCTCGCCGAACTCGAATGCCGCAACACCGGCAAGCCCATCGTCGAAGCTGAATTCGATATCAACGACGCGGCCACCTGCTTCGAATACTACGGAGGCCTCGCCACCAAAGTAGTCGGCTACGTGAATCCAGTTCCCGACAACGCTATGTCCCTTTCACTGAAAGAGCCAGTCGGCATCGCCGGGCAAATCATTCCCTGGAATTATCCGCTCCTGATGGCTGCGTGGAAACTTGCTCCCGCAATCGCCGCAGGCTGCACCTGCGTCATCAAGCCAGCCGAGCAAACTCCGCTGACCGCTCTCGAGTTTGCGAAATATTTCGCAGACTGTGGCCTGCCTCCGGGCGTGGTCAACATCATCACTGGCTTCGGCGAAACCTGCGGCGCGCCGCTGGTCCAGCATCCCGACGTAAACAAAATCGCATTCACCGGCAGTGCCGCCGTGGGCAAGATCATCGTGAAACAGGCCGCTGACACGGTAAAGCGCGTCACCCTGGAACTCGGCGGCAAGTCACCCAACATCTTTTTCGCCGACGCTGATTTCGAAGCGGCCATCGATGGCGCGCTCTTCGGCGTCTTCATCAATCAAGGCGAAGTCTGCTCCGCCGGAAGCCGCATCCTGGTGCAGAAGTCGATCTACAAAAACTTCGTCGAAGCCATGACCGAGAAAGCGAAGAAGATCAAGCTCGGCCCTCCCCTCGACCGCGAAACCAAGATGGGCCCGCTGGTAAGCAAAGAACAATATGACCGCGTCAACTCCTACATCGAGATCGGCAAGAAAGAAGCCAAACTCGCCTCCGGCGGCGGCCGTCCCGAGAAGACGGGTAAAGGCTATTACATCCAGCCCACGATTTTCGCGGACGTCTCGAACAACGCCCGCATCGCCCGCGAAGAGATCTTTGGCCCGGTCGCTGCCGTCATTCCATTCGACGATGAAAAAGACGCGCTCAAGATCGCCAATGATTCGCCTTACGGCTTGGCGGCTGCCGTCTGGACCCGCGATATTTTCAAGGCCATGCGTGCCGTGAAAGCCCTGCGCGCCGGCATCGTCTGGGTGAATCATATGCAGCCCACGTACGTCGAGGCCCCATGGGGCGGCTACAAACAATCCGGCTTCGGCCGCGAACTGGGCCCCTGGGGCATCGAAGAATATCTAGAAACCAAGCAGGTCTATATAAACCTGAACGAAGCACCGATCGGCTGGTATTAAGAAATAATGAAGAGGCGATCTCAAGAGTCCTGTCATCCTGAGCGAGGATTGATCTTCGCGCCCAAGCGCGAAGATCAACCGCAGTCGAAGGACCCCTGTACTTCGTGCAGCGCCACTGCCGTTCTGGCAGTTCGCACGAGAAACTGATATGAGTACAATTCGCATCAGCACACAAATCCCCGGCCCGAAGTCGAAAGCGCTCTCCGCCCGCCGCGCGCAAGCCGTGCCCCGCGGCCTTTCTCACGGCACGCCCATCTACGTAGCGAAGGCAGAAGACGCGTGGCTCGAAGACGTCGACGGCAACCGCTACATCGACTTCGCCGGAGGCATCGGCTGCGCCAACGCTGGTCATCGCCAGCCGGCCGTGGTTGAGGCCATCCGCGGCCAGCTCGATAAATACCTCCACACCTGCGTCCAGGTCACGCCCTACGAAGGCTACATCCGCCTTGCCGAGCGCATGAACGAAGTAACGCCCGGAAAATTTCCCAAGAAAACTCTCTTCGTCAACAGCGGCGCTGAAGCCGTAGAGAACGCCGTCAAGATTGCCCGCGCCTACACCAAGCGTCCCGCGATCATCGCCTTCGAAGACGCTTTCCACGGCCGCACCATGATGACTCTTGCTCTCACCAGCAAAACGCATCCTTATAAAGCCGGATTCGCGCCGTTCCCGGGCGAGGTTTATCGCATCCCGTTCGCCTACTGTTATCGCTGCTCGTACAACTTGAAATACCCGTCGTGCGATCTCTACTGCGCACGCCATCTCGAAGACACTTTCAAACGCGTCGTCGCCAATGAAGAAGTAGCGGCGGTCATTGCCGAGCCAGTTCTGGGCGAAGGCGGGTTCGTCGCTCCGCCGCCGGACTACTTCAAAGTCCTCATCGATCTCTGCCACAAGCACGGCGTGCTCTTCATCGCCGATGAAGTGCAATCCGGCTTCGGGCGCACCGGCGCGCTCTTCGCCAGCGAGCGTTACGGCATCGAGCCAGACATGCTAGTCACTGCGAAATCTCTAGGCGGCGGCCTGCCGCTTGCCGCGATCACCGGCCGCGGAGAGATCATGGACGCGCCCGGTCCCGGCGGACTCGGCGGCACCTTCGCCGGCAATCCGCTTTCCTGCGCGGCCGCGCTGGCCACGCTCGATTTATTCGAAAACACAAACCTGTTAGCTCGCGCCAACGAACTCGGAGACCGCTTCCATCGCCGTGCTCGCGAATGGCAGCGGCGTTGGTCGATCGTCGGCGACGTGCGCGGTCTGGGCGGCATGCAGGCCATCGAACTCGTGAAGTCGCAGGAAACGAAAACTCCAGCCTCAAACGAGACGAAACAGATCACGCAGTATTGCTACGAGCACGGCCTGATCACCATCACCGCCGGCTCGTATTCGAATGTGATTCGCGTTCTGGTCCCGCTAGTGGCAACCAACGAGCAGATGGACGAGGGCCTCGACGTACTGGAATCTGCACTGGCTGCAGTGTGCGGGAAGAAGGACGCAATATTAAGTCTGTCATCCTGAGCGAGGATTGCCCCTTCGCGCCAAAGCGCGAAGGGGCAACCGCAGTCGAAGGACCCCTGTAACCTATGTATCATTAAACTGCTGCAGGGGATTCTCGAGACGGACCGTGCTTTCGCGATGGTAAAGGTGAACTCATGACGTCAGTAGCCGCACCGCCCACAATCCGGCTTACCAATTTCATCAACAGCCGCTGGACCGATTCCTCCGCGTCTGAATGGCGTAACGTAGTCAATCCCGCGACCGGCGAGACTTTGGCGCAAGTGCCGCTCGCCGATGCCCAGGAAGTCAATCAGGCAGTCGAGGCCGCCGCCGCAGCGTTTGCCGGATGGCGTCGCACCCCGCCCGAAGACCGCATCCAGCCGCTGTTTAAGCTGAAGATGCTTCTCGAAGACCACATCGACGACATCGCCCGCATCATCACTCAGGAGAACGGCAAGACCTTCGCCGAGGCGAAAGCCGAAATGCGACGCGGCATCGAGAACGTCGAAGTCGCCTGCGGCATTCCGATGATGATGCAGGGCTACAACCTCGAAGACGTTGCCCGCGGCATCGACGAAATGATGATCCGTCAGCCGCTCGGCGTCGTGGCCGCCATTACACCCTTCAACTTTCCCGGCATGATTCCGTTTTGGTATCTCCCCTACGCCATCGCCACCGGAAACACGTTCATTCTCAAACCCTCGGAGCGCGTTCCGCTCACCATGCGTTACGTTTACGAACTCATGGAAAAGATTGGACTGCCCAAAGGCGTAGTGGGCCTGATCAACGGCGGGAAATCCGCTGTTGATGCGCTGCTCGACCATCCCAAGATTCGCGCTATCAGCTTTGTTGGTTCGACTCCTGTCGCGAAATACGTTTACTCACGCGCTACCGCCAACGGAAAGCGCGCGCAGTGCCAGGGCGGAGCCAAAAATCACGTCGTCATCCTCCCCGACGCCGACATGCCCATGGCCACCCAAATCATCAGCGACAGCGCTTTCGGGTGTGCCGGCCAGCGTTGCCTGGCCGTCTCGGTCGCAGTCACGATCGGCGAAGCGCAGAAGACTTTCCGCGACTCCATCACCGACGCTGCCTCGAAATTCAAAGTCGGCAACGGCCTTGATGAAGGCGTGCAGATGGGACCGGTGATCACACCGCAGAGCAAAGAGCGCGTCGAGTCACTCATCGCGCTCGGCGAAAAGCAGGGAGCGAAAGTTCTGCTCGACGGCCGCAACTCGAAGATCTCGAAATACGAATCCGGCAACTTCGTGAAGCCGACGATTCTCGATGACGTTCCGGCGACCAGCGATCTGGCGGACACAGAGATTTTCGGTCCCGTCTTGAGTCTCGTCCACGCTAACGACATGGACGATGCACTCGCCTTCCTCGAACGCAGCGCTTACGGCAATCAAGCATCCCTATTCACGTCGAGCGGATCGGCCGCGCGCCGCTTCCGCTACGAAGCGCCGGCGGGAAACATCGGCATCAACATCGGAGTTGCCGCGCCCATGGCCTACTTTCCCTTCAGCGGATGGAAGAACAGCTTCTTCGGCGATCTCCACGGCCAGGGCCGCGACGCCATCGAGTTCTACACTGATAAGAAAGTCGTAGTAGAGCGCTGGGCTAAAGAGCACAGCCGCAAGTTCTAGGGAGTTCTGACAATGACCACCACCATCGCTAATCCCGCAACGCAGAAAATGAGCGGCAAGGAAATCGTCGACCTCGCGCGCAAGCACACCCTGTATGAGTGGTCGGCGCAATCCAAGGTCGATCCGATTCCGGTCGCTCATGCCAAGGGAATTTACTTCTACACGCCGGAGGGCAAGCGCTTCATCGATTTCAACAGCCAGCTTATGTCGGTCAACATCGGGCACGGCGACGAGCGTGTCATCCAGGCCATCAGCGAGCAGGCCGCAACTCTTGCGTATGCGAATCCTTTCATGGCCACTGAAGTCCGCGCACGGCTGGGCGCGAAGCTTGCCGAGATCACGCCGGGCGACATCGACACTTTCTTCTTTACCAACGGCGGCGCTGAGGCGAACGAGAACGCCATCAAGATTGCGCGCTTCTTTACAGGACGCCACAAAATTATCGCCCGCTATCGTTCTTATCACGGCGCGACCGCAGGAGCCATGAGCCTTACCGGTGATCCGCGCAGATGGGCCGCGGAGCCGGGAATTCCGGGCGTGGTTCACGTGCTTGATCCTTATCACGGGATCGAGCGCGGATGGGAATCGGCGGAATCTTCGCTCGCTATGATTGAAGAGACCATTCAACTGGAAGGCCCGCAGACCATTGCTGCGTTCATTCTTGAGCCGGTCACTGGAACCAACGGAGTCCTCGTTCCGCCCGATGGATATCTTGAAGGGCTGCGGAAGATCTGCGACAAGCACGGCATATTGATGATTGCAGATGAGGTGATGGCCGGATTTGGACGAACCGGCGAGTGGTTCGCGGTCGATCACTGGAAGGTGGTTCCTGATCTGCTTTGCATGGCGAAAGGATTGACTTCCAGCTATCTGCCGCTGGGAGCGGTGGGCATGCGGCATCACATAGCGCACTATTTTCAGGACAAGGTTTTCTACGGTGGGCTTACCTACAACAGTCATCCCATGGGATGCGCGGCGGCGCTGGCTACGATTCGCGTGTATGAAGAAGATGGACTGATCGATAACGCGAAGAAAATGGGCGTGGTGCTGAAGGAATTGGGAGCGGACTTGCAGGCGAAGCATCCGTCGGTGGGCGCGGTGCGCTCGATCGGATTGTTTGGAATCGTCGAGCTGGTGCGAAGCCGCAGGACGCGGCAGCCCCTGGCTCCGTTCAACGGCACGTCGGAGGAGATGGCTGCTCTCGGTCGCTTCTTCCGTGAGCAAGGCCTGTACACCTTTGTGCGCTGGAACACTTTCTTCACTAATCCTCCGCTGTGCATCAACGAGCAGCAGATGCGCGACGCGTTTGCCATTATCGACCGCGGGCTGTTGATTACTGACAAAGCCGTCACGGACTAGCGTTCGGTAACAGCGTCGGCGCTCTGTTGATGGCCGAGGGGTCTGTCTCCCACAAGTGCTGTGGCGCTGCCCGGCGACAGCAGATTCCTCTCCCGCCTTCGGCAAGCTCGGAATGACAAACTTTTTTGTGGGGCTCGCCCGCCTGGGCGTTAGGTACGCCAGATGCGTTGCTGGGTGTCGAGGGAGGAGAACATTACGGGTTCGTGGTGAACTGTGGTGGCATGTTGATTGATGGCGGTGGCGGCCTGAGTGCGGAGGTTGCCGTCGCGGGCATCGAAGTCGAGAGTGCTGACGTGGTGGGCGCAGCGGGTGCAGGTGAACTTCATGCCGCCCTTGATGCGTCCGATGGTGTAGTGTCGCTTCACAATTCGAGTGTAGTCGTTTGGCAAGAAAACGGAACGCACGTCGGTGGGGCGGCGAAGGTAATGACAGGTGCTGGGTTAGGGATTCTTAATTTGTGGAGGCCGTCCCTACACAGCATTGCCGGGGCACGGAGTGCCCCGCTGCGCTCGCCTGAACGGGCGAATGCGCCCGTTCCCATACATTCGGGACTTTCCAGACATTCCGAACATTCCAAAATCTCCACACTTCCTACAAACCCTACACAAACTTTCGGCGACGTATAATTGTTGGCGCGGGAAGCTTGTTGCGGAGGGGAGCATGGAAGGCTGGAAGAAGGCAGTGGTGGCGGGTTCGATTGGGGCCGCGACGGTTTTGTTTTTGAAGAAGAAATATCCGGCGGGCGTGCTGGCTACTGGCGTGGGGCTGGCGGTGGTGGCGTCGGAGTTTCCGGAGAAGTTTGAGAAGATACGCCGGGCGCTGCCGGATTATTTTGACCGGGGCATGCAGGTGATGGAAATGGGGGCGCGCGCCGGCAAGCGCATTACCGATGCGGCGGGGCGATCGGCTTATGACGCCTGGGAAGAGATTGGCGGCTGAGAAAGCGTGCTTCGGGCTTCCGCTGTCGGGCTTCGGCTTAAACGTTTAGGTTTCGAGCGGTTTTGCCGAAGCCCGAAGCCCGAAAGCCGATGCCTCTACTCGATTCCTAGTTGCTTTCTGGCTTCGGGGCTTAGGCGTTCGGGGGTCCAGGGTGGGGTCCAGACAACGTTGACGGCCGCATTCCGGATGCCAGGCAACTGCTCGAGGCGCGACTTTACCTGTGCGCTGATGTTGACGTGTTCGGGGCAGCCTTGGGCGGTGAGGGTCATGTCGATGACGACGTCCTGCTTGGCTTGCTCGGGTGTGTCGGCGGTGACAGGCATGAAGTTCACTTTGTAGATGAGGCCGAGGTCGACAATGTTTACCGGGATCTCGGGGTCGTAGCAACTTTTCAGGGCGCTCAGAACATCTTCTTCGGTGATAGCGGGCATTGGGATTTCCTCCTCGAGATCCGGCTTGCCGCCACGGTTGCTTTTAAGTCCGGCGGCTGCGTTTGTTAGTCCCCAACCCCTTCAGTCTACCTGCTTTGAAATCATTCGTGTTTGGCAGACGATCTGGTAGAGTCTTGCGCATGATGAACGAAGAGGCGAAAAAGTGGATTCAGATTGCCTTGGCGCTGGCTGTGGTGGTGGCGGGAGTGCGCGCCGGATACATCCTTTATGAGCGGCATGAGGACTATGTTGCGGCGCAGAAAGTGGAGCAAGCGAAGAAATCCGGCTATTCGAATGCCGATTACTATGTGGTGCCGAAGAAGCTGTATCCATTCGATGTGAAGTCAGCGCAGCAGTTGACGCTGCAGCCGGTTTGGGTGAAAGAAGGATATCGCTACACCTACTATCGGTACGTGCCGGTGGTAAAGAGCGTCGATTTTGCCCATGATGCGGGATTGCTGGGGCCGATTGAGCGACTGGAGATAAAGGATGTGATGGCGGTCCCTGCGCCGGGCGGGCGGAAGCAGGTGGTAGCCACATTTGAAAAAGATGGGCACAGCTTTGCAGTCCCCATTGGATTCGAGTCGGACGGGCAGTACAAGATTTATTCCGACGAGATGTTTTATGTGGAAGATCCGGATGACTTGTACAAGCATTGGCCGGCGGATGTTTGGCAGGCGGTGGCGCAGCATGAAGTGAAACCGGGGATGAGTGAACTGCAGGCCGATTTCGCCGTGGGGATGGGAGTTCCGGATGCTGGGGCGTCGTCAGACGAGAAGACGGTGCGGTATCCCAATGGAGGGAAGCCGCTGGTCGTGATTTATCGGGATGGGAAGGCGGCGGAGATTAAGCCGGGGACGTAAGCCAGCTTCCATTCGAACTGCTACTCAAGTCTGTCATCCTGAGCGAGGATTGGTTCTTGCGACCAAAGCAAGAACCAACCGCAGTCGAAGGATCCCTAGCACTGTATTGCCGGCATTAGCCTCGCAAGGCGTTTCTATCAAGCACCCGGACTCGCTGCAGGCTGACCATCAGCTGAAACTCAGTTTATGATGGGAGTGAGAAAAATCAATATCCAGGAGGAATCATGCCCGCAACCATCGACGCACCAGCGCCGGAATTTTCCCTGAAAGACCAAGATCAGAAAGAAGTAAAACTCAGCGACTACCGCGGCAAGAAGCGCGTCGTCCTCATCTTTTACCCGCTCGACTGGAGCCCCGTCTGCACCAAGGAACATGTTTGCATCGTCAACGACAAGAAACAGTTTGAGCAACTCGATGCCCAGATCCTCGGTGTAAGCGTCGACAGCGTATGGTCGCACAAAGCCTACTCCGAAAAAATGGGAATCCAGTACCCGCTCCTCGCTGATTTCCAACCGCGCGGCGCAGTCGCCGCCAAGTACGGCGTCTATCTCGAAGATAAAGGCATCACCGGCCGCGCCATCTTCATCATCGACCGCGACGGTAAACTAGCCTGGCAGAAGAACTACGACATACCAGTCGTGCCTGACATAGCAGAAGTTTCGCAAGCCTTAGCCGGAGTGAAGTAGACAACTTGTCATCCTTAGCGAGGGTTTGGTTCCCGCGCGAGCGCAGGAACCGACCCCAGTCGAAGGATCCCTAGCTAACACACCTGATGTCCTACCGATAAGACCGGATCATTTCACTACGGGAGATTTTGCGTCGGCGGGTTTTTCTTCGTCGGCGTGGATTTTTCCGTCGTCCTCAGCGTAGAAAGAGCGATGCTGGGCGTCGAGTTGGTTGGGCGTCATGGTGAGAATGTAACTGTCTTTCTTCCCCTCGAAGCTGGCGGTGTAATCACCGCGGTCGGGATTTACCATGCGCTTGGTAAAGGAGCCGGAGTGGACCAGTTCGGCTAGAGTCGTGGCGAAGTGGTTGTACTGCTTGTCGAACTGGTGCTGGGCGCGGATTACGACCCGCATGTAGGCTAGAGCCTCGGCTTCGGAATCAGAGCGCGCGGGGTCGCCGCGAAATTTCGGCTGATAGGTGGGGGCAGGAGCCTGGGGCACGGCGGCCGGTGGAGCGGCGGGTGGCGGTTCCTGCGCGAATAAAGTCGAAGCGGCGATGGTGAGTGCGGCTGTTGCGGCAAGAAGACAAATGGAAGTTTTTCTCATGCTGGCTTTTCTCCGCGAATGGCGTCGAGAATTATTCGGCCAATCTCCGGTGTGGAGCGGGTTTTCAAGCGTCTTTCTTATGTTACTCCCGTAATTTAACTTCGGTCACTTCTCTTTGCAGTGGGGCGAAATGCCGCTATGCTCTAGCTAAGCAATTACGCCCTATAGGGAAAACTATGAAAGCAGCAGTAGCGAGAAAACCGATAATTAAAATTGCCGTCGTGGAGAGCGACCCGCTGAGGTTTGTGGGATTCCGCGCTTTGTTCGACTCTGAACCCGAGTTCGAACTGATCTCCGCCGGTCTGCCCGAGATTTCCACGCTGCAGAACGTCGATTTGATTCTGCTGGGAAACCGATCGGGACAAAACCTTTTTGATGTCATGGCTAGCCTGAAGGCGACGCGGCCGGATCTGCGCATCATCGTGACCGGGTCGGGAGTGGATGAAGAAACCATTCTTAAAGCGATCGCGTCAGGTGCCAAGGGCTACGTGGATGAAGCGGCTTCGCCGGCAGAGTTTGCGCAGGCCATTCGCATTGTGAGTCAGGGATCGGTTTGGGCGCCGCGGCGAGTGCTTTCGATGTTCATTGAGCGGGTGTCTTCGGCTCCGGGACGGATTTTTCCGGCAGGCCGAGTGACCTTTACAGACCGCGAAAAAGAAGTGCTGGAGATGCTGGTGGCAGGACGGTCGAACAAAGAGATTGGCGCTCAGCTCGGTATCGAAGAGCGTACGGTAAAAGCGCACGTGGCGAAATTGATGCGCAAGGTCGGTGTGCAGAACCGGATTGCGCTGTCGGTACATGCCATCACGCATTCGCTGGTGGCGGCGAAGTAGGGTCAGTACCTGGTACCCACTACCCAGTGAGCGGGAGATCCTTAGCTCTTCCTGAAGAGCGGCTACGCTCAGGAGGACACAGCCGGAATCCGTTACTTTTGGACACTGACCTCGGTAATCTTGTGAGGAAAGCTAGTGCGACGCATACTCGCGTCACCTACCACAGAACCTGGGAGACGGGGTTGAGAGTGGCGATTAGGGTCACTACTTTCAGCCCCGATTTTTTTGTCTGGATCCTCTCGTCTGCTTCACGATGATTCCTGGAGTTCCCTCCTGCTGATCGTTCCTGACACAATCTTGCGTGCATCATTTACAATCCAACTTATTGCTCCCAGAGAATCTCGAAGCGAAAGAGGAACCATGAAGAAGTTTCTTCTGCTTACTGTGGTCGTCTGTCTGTGCAGGTTTTCCGTCGCGGCTGACGATCAGGGAAAAGAGTCGAAGGCCGCGGACCGGGTGCAGGCAGCGGCCGACGTGCTGAATGAAATCCAAGCGGCGCCGGATAAGGGAATCCCGCAGGACGTGTTGGGGTCGGCGGAGTGCGTCGCGGTGGTGCCCTCGATGATAAAGGGCGGCTTTATTGTGGGCGCGAACTATGGCCGCGGACTGGCCAGTTGCCGCACGCCGAAGGGCTGGAGCGCGCCAGCTTTTTTTGTGGTGACCGGCGGCAGTTTCGGGTGGCAGATTGGTGGGCAGGCGGTGGACCTGGTGATGCTGATCATGAATAAAGATGGAATGAAGCATTTGCTCTCGAGCGAATTCGCGCTGGGTGCGGACGCTTCTGTGGCCGCGGGGCCGGTGGGGCGTCACGCCGAGGGGGACACGGACTGGAAGATGCGGTCCGAGGTACTCACCTACTCGCGGGCTCGTGGCCTGTTTGCCGGGGTCAGCCTGAACGGCGCCTCGATCAAGCAGGACAAGGACAGCACGCGGGAGTTTTACGGGCGCATGGTGCCGTTCCGGACGTTGCTGGTAGGAGAGATTGATCCGCCGGCTGGAGCGAATGCTTTTTTGAGTTCCCTGGCAAAGTGGGCGCAGGAGGCGGCGAAATAAGGCGGGCTTTGGGCGTCGGCTATCGGGCGTCGGGATGGTGAAGGTCGATAATGCGCCCGTCGGCCGCTTGCGCTCTCTCGGGGCAGGCTCCGTGGATTCGCCCGGCTCGCCCAGATTCTTCGGCGGGCAAAGGGCGCCCGCCTCAGGATGACAATCTAACTTCTTGTTCTTGATTGACAAGTAATTTTTGACGATGGTACCGTTCCGCTTCCCCTAATGCGGCAGCGACTTGAGTACGCGGCAGCCTGGCCGTTCATCAAAATCCTGGGTATTATGCCGCGCCCGCTGGCCCGAGCCATCGGCATGGGCCTGGCTTGGGTGATTTATCTTCTGCATGTGCGATTGCGGCAGGTCGGCATGCGCAATCTCGCCTTGGCGTTTCCCGAGAAAAGTGAGGCGGAGCGGGCGCGGATTCTGCGCGGGGAGTTTGCTTCGCTGGGGCGGCAACTGGCTGAGGTCTGCCACTTTCCTGAATACACGCTGGCGAACGTCGATCAGGTTGTTGTGTTCGACGGCTTCGAGAATTACGAACGGGCTCATGCTCGCGGCAAAGGCGTGCTGTTGTTTGCGGGACACTTTGGGGGATGGGAGCTTTCTTCTTTCGTTTTGTCGATGCATGGGCACTGGATGCACGTGCTCATGCGCGGCATGGACAACGTTTATCTCGGCGAACTGATCCTTCGCTACCGGACAATGCATGGCAACAAAGCTGTCGACAAAGATGACTTTGTGCGCGGCCTACTTTCTGCGATGAAGGCGGGGGAAGTGGTGGGGATGTTGATGGATACGAATATGACTCCGCCACAGGGGATCTTTGTGGATTTTTTCGGGATCCCGGCATGCACAGCTGCGGGGCCGGCTCGGATTGCTTTGCGGACTGATGCGGCTGTGGTGCCGACGTTTACGATCTGGGACCGCGAGCTGGGGAAATACCGGCTGCGGTTTGATCCGGCGGTAGAGTTGGTGCGCACCGGCGACCTGGAGGCTGATATCAAGGCCAATACGCAGAAATTTACTTCGATCATTGAAGATTATGTGAGGAGGTATCCGGAGCAGTGGCTTTGGGTGCATCGGCGGTGGAAGACGCGGCCACCGGGGGATGGGCCGCTGTATTGAGGGGCTTCGGGCTTTGGCTTTTGGTCGAGCATCAGTGCTTGCGCCTTTGCGGCGGGACATAACTTCGCTGTGGATTGTCGCCCGAAAATAAAGTTTGGGGCGTGGTTGCTGTGGGCGTTGGGATCGCTTATCCCTCGGCTGAAAATCGGGTACCCCCTCCCCCCTCCCCATCTTTGGAATCATCGCGTTAGCAAGAAATTCGCCGCAAAATACGGATGTCAAAGAGCTTAGATACTAAAATCCGTGAAACAAAGGACTTAGCGGCGCGGGGGGTTGGCTTGTGCCAACCGTCACGGCCTCGACCATGATCGCCGATTTGGAATTAGCAGACAAGGCTGGATGTCACAATGGGGTTGTGGAAATTTCTGAAGCGCTGGGTGATTTGAGGATACGTCCGTGTTACGCAAGCTAGGCCTCGCAATTTCGTATTTCGTTGCCATCGTTTACATAGTTTTGATTCTGTGGCCTCTTCTTTACTCTTACCAGCATCACTGGTGCAAGGGAGCGGGTGAGCTTGATGCTTTTATGCCGGCTTTCATGCTTACTCCGCTGGGCGCAATCGCTACGGGTTTCTCATTGCACAATGCCATACAACACATCAGAAAAAGACGACCATGGTGGTGGGCTTTCTGGCCTCTTGCAATTATTTTCGCGCTTGTTCTCCTCGGTGTAACTGTTCTTATCGCGCTCGGAATTTATTACACCGCGTCTCATCGTTAGGGACGGGTGGCCTAATGGTTTTGGGTGCGCAGGAGATGGAAGATGCGGCCGCCCGCGGGATGCGTCTCTGTAGTGAGGCGGATTCGGGCTTCGGCTTTCGGCCCGGCCGCTGCCCCTTCCTCTGCTTTACTGCGTGACGGTGACGGTCAGGGTAGCGGTCTGGCTGGCGCCGCCCGCGGCGCTCGCCGTGACCGTGACTGTGCTCGTACCGGCCGGAGTGCCGGTGCTGCCGCCGCCGCTTCCGCCGCCCCCGCAGGAGGCCAGCGCCAATCCCAGCAGCCCAAGCAGGCCCAGCAGACGCAGGGCGCACCGCGTACGCTTGCCTCGCGCTGCGCCAACAAGCCCGAGGGCCAGCCCCGGCAGCAGCAAAGCATAGGCCGGTTGCGGACCGCGCCCCGCCCTCTGCAGCGCCGCTGACGTGGGAGCGGTGGTGGTGATAGTCAGCGTTGTCGTGGCCGATTTGCCGCCGCTCGGCGTCACCGTCTGCGGATTGAAGCTGCAACTCGCCTTCACCGGCAGGCCGCTGCACGCGAAACTGACCGCGGAGTCGGGCAATCCCGTCAGCGACACCGTGAGCGTCACCAACGCTGTCTGTCCCGCCGCGATCATCATAGCAGTCGGACTCGCTGAGACGGCCATGCCCGTCACGGTAAGAGTCTGCGTCGGGGACGCAGACGGCGAAAACGTGCTGCTGCCGTTAAACATGGCGCCGATTGAATAGATGCCCGCTGACAGGGAACTGGGGGTGTAGCTATATTTCGCAACACCGTCGCTCAGCCTTCCCGTCCCAAGCAGCACTGGCGGAGTCACTGACGAGTTGGTGAACATAACCATGCCGGGCACTGCGGCTGGAGAGACCGTCGCTGTCATGACCACTGGCCCGGACGAGCCTGAGGAAACGATTGTCGGAGCGACAGCCAGCGTGGTGCTCGTGGGCGTCAGCGATGGCGCGGTCAACTCAAAAACCGCGCCAAAACCATTTCCAACAAAGAATCCGCTACATTCGCACGCATCGCCACCAAGGAAGGCTGTTCCATAGAGATTGTCTGACGCGTCTACGATCAGGCCAGCTAGGGGAGCATATCCGTCCCAGCATTCCGTGCCGCCTTGCGAGCAAAAATTGTACAACACGGTTTCACACCAGCCGTTGCCAGGGTTGCTTCCCACGAGGCATCCGGAAGGGGGTTCCACGCTAAGCTTGAAAGCCGTACCGCCCAAAAGCGTGTCGTTGTTGGCCCAGACTATATTGGCTCCGCCCCAGGACGTTGTCCCATACAGGTTACCGGAGGCGTCTTCGATCAGTCCCGCCTCAGGGTTGGCGCCATCCACGCAGTTTCCAGTGGAGGAACTATATTGAGAGCAAAAGCTGTACAGCACGGTCTCGGTGTACCCACTGCCGCTCGGCGTAAGCTTGTAAACCGTACCCTCATTGTCGCCGCCGCCCCCATAGGTCGTCCCGTAGAGATTGCCCGACGCGTCTTCGATCAGGGGTGCCTGGGGCGATATGCCGTCCGTGCAGTTAGTGGCTCCCGCCGAACAAAAGCCGTATATCACGGCATAGTCGTAATTTTGGCCGTTCGGCGAAAGCTCAAACACTGTGCCGCCACCAGTGCCACCACCGTATTCCGCTGTTCCAAAGAGGTTGCCAGCAGCGTCTTCGATCAGGCCCGCATATGGATACTCGCCGTCTTCGCAGCTGCCTTGCGAGCAAAAGCTGTACAGCACGCCGTAGCTGTAGCTGCCACCGCTACCAGGCGTCAGCTTGAACACCGTGCCGCCGCCATGGGCACCGCCCGCGTTGGTTGTCCCGTAGAGGTTGCCGGCAGCGTCTTCGATCAGGCCATTGGGCGCATAGCCGTCCGTGCAGTTGCAAAAGCTGTACAGCACGCTCTCGGTGTAGCTGCCATTGCTACCAGGCGTCAGTTTGAACACCGTGCCGAAGTTGCAGATGTTGCCGGGAGACTCGCTGGGGCAATTGGCACCGCCGGCAGAGGTCGTCCCATAGAGGTTGCCAGAAGCGTCTTCGACCAGGCCTGTCTGGGGGTCCTCGCCGTCGGCGCAGTTGCTTTGCGCGCAAAAGCTGTACAACAAGCTCTCGGTGTAACTGCCATCGCCATTCGGTGCCAGCTTGAACACCGCGCCGTAAAAATTGGAGCCGCCACTGAAGGTCGTCCCATAGAGGCTGCCGGAAGCGTCTACGATCAGGCCAGCAAAGGGATTTTCGCCGTCTGTGCAGTTAGTGCTGGTCTGCGAGCAAAAAACGTACAGCACGCTCTCGGTGTACGCGCTGGACGCGGCCTGCGCGCTGGCCGCCCGGCGCGGGCGGTGGAAGAGTGCTTGCCCCGGTCTGTTGGTCGCGGGGAGCGGGCCAGAGCCTTGCGGGCTGCGCCAGGAGGGCGTTGCGGCTCCAGCAGTCTGCGCCTGCGATGGAACGTACAGCGCGCCCACGAGCGCCATCGCCAACGCTACAACGAAAACGCTCCGAACAGTTCCACGACCTGCTATCGCCCGAATCACCGAATACACGACTTTCTCCCGCCTTGCTTTCGGCTTAAAATGTCGCACCGATTATATGCCTGCTATGTACCTACTACCTGGCCGGGCCGGCCGCATGAACCCATAATTCCGTCCGACAGCGGCATAAATATTCAGGTTCTAGCGTAGGGTTATGGGGCCTCGGAACCAATACGCATTGGGCCCTACGGGATGGGTTTCGACAACGCCATCGTACCCGGCGTTGAAACGCCGGGCTATTGTCAAACGTCCTCCGGACGCCTCTCTTTCCCAAAACGGCAACATGCGCCTTCCGGTAGAATCTAATCTTCCTATGAAAACCTTTGAGCAGATTGCGGATTTAGAGAAGCGGTATTTGCTGGGGACTTATAACCGGTATCCCGTTGTGTTGACTCGGGGGAAGGGCGTGTTTCTTTACGACATTGATGATCGGCGCTATCTCGATTTTGTTTCTGGCTTGGGGGTGAATGCGTTGGGGCATGCGCATCCGCGGATCGTGAAGACGATTCGGGAGCAGGCCGGGAAGTTGATTCACGTCTCCAATCTTTATTACCACGAGTATCAGGGGGCGCTGGCGGAGAAGTTGTGCACGCTTTTGGGCAGCTCTTTTGGAAATGCGCGGGCGTTTTTTTCTAACAGCGGGACTGAGGCGATTGAGGGGTCGATCAAGCTGGCGCGGCTGGCGGGGCATCGCGCAGGAGGTGAGGCTAAGTCGCGGCTGGTGGCGCTTGAGGGGTCTTACCACGGGCGGACGTTTGGGGCGCTGTCGCTGACCGGGCAGGAGAAGCATCGCAAGGGATTTGAGCCGATGCTCGAAGATGTGACGTTTGTGGCGCAGAACGACGTTGAGGGATTGCGAGCGGCGGTGAACGACAATACTTGCGCGATTGTGCTGGAGCCGATTTTTGGCGAGGGCGGGATTTATGAGTGTTCGGTGGAGTTCCTGCAAGCTTGCCGGGCGGCGGCGGACACGCACCGGGCGGCACTGATCTTTGATGAGATTCAGTGTGGGCTGGGGCGGACCGGCACTATGTTTGCGTTTCAGAGTTTTGGAGTGACTCCGGATATTGTGGCGATTGCCAAACCGATTGCGGCGGGGCTGCCATTGGGAGCGTTTATCGCTCGGGAAGAATTTGCCAACGCGATTTCACCGGGGCAGCATGGGACTACTTTTGGGGGAGGGCCTTTGGCTTGCCGGGTCGCTTTGGAGTTTCTGGCTATCGTGGAGGAAGAGAAGCTGCTGGATAACGTGAATAAAGTTGGGGCTTATCTGCAGCAGGAACTGAAAGAGATTGCTGAAAAGAGTCCGGCGGCTAAGGAAGTTCGCGGGCGCGGGTTTATTCAGGGGATCAATCTGGAGATTCCGGCTCGGCCGATTGTGGATGCGGCTTTGGCCGAGGGGGTGCTGTTTAATTCTACGCAGGACACTGTTGTGAGGTTTTTGCCTCCGTTTTTGTTGGAGGAGAAGCATGTGGATAAGGGTATTCGGGTGCTGAAGAAGTTGCTGCGGAAGAGGCGGAAAGCGGCGGCGTAGAACGTAGAACTAAGACTTCGACGAGAACGCCTAGCAGGGCTTGGGGTGACGCGGGGCGGTGTGGGGTCCCCTCGGCTTCGCTCGGGGCAGGCTCTTCGACTGCGCATCACCTTCGCTTCGCGAAGCTGACGCTCCGCTCAGGATGACAGTGCTCAACTTTTCGAAGGAAAAAACGGGGAGCCGAAGCTCCCCAAGTGAAGTGAGCAGAGGCGATGTTCATTTAAATAGAGTCTGGTGGGGCGGGAAGAGTTGTCCGGGTTCGAGAAGATTCGGTTCGAGAAGATTCGGAGTGAGAAGATTTGGTTGTGATGGCGGCAGGCCGGGAAGTTTCTACTCAGCTCGAACCTGGCTTTGCCCCGGCTAGCCTGGCTCCGGCGCTGAGCGCGGGAGTGGAAGAGTGCTGGATGGACTTCGACGGGGCGCGCATGCGTTATCTGCGCGCGGGGTCTGGGCGGGCGCTGATTCTGCTGCATGGGTTGCTGGGGTATTCGTTTTCCTGGCGATTTACGATGCCGGCTCTGGCGCCTTATGCGGCGGTGTATGCGCCGGACATGTTGGGGGCGGGGTTCTCGGACCGGCCGGTTGGGATCGATCACTCCATGCGAGGGACGGCGCAGAGGCTTCTGCAGTTTGTTGAGCGGCTGGGAATTTCTTCGTTCGATTTGCTGGGGACTTCGCATGGCGGCGCGGTCGCGATGATGGCGGCTGCGGAATGCCTGAGCGGGAATGTTGGTTTGCACATCCGGCGACTGGTTCTGGTGGCGCCGGTGAATCCTTATTCGGCGCATGGTCGGCGGCTGGCGCCTTTTTTCGGCAGCAGGTTTGGGACGGCGCTGTTCCGGCTGACGAGCGGGCACATCCGTTTCTCCTATCCTTATTGGCACGCTCGGATGTATGGCGACCGCAGCCGCATTCCTGGGGGAACTCTGGAAGGCTATATGGCGCCGCTGGCTAAGCCGGGATTGTTCGAGCATGCGCTGAGCATCGTGCGGACGTGGACCGCAGACTTGCGTGAACTCGAGGCTACTCTGCCGAAGTTGGCCAGCGTTCCTACGCTTCTCATGTGGGGTAGTAAGGATTCGGCGGTGTATGCCTCATCGGCGGCGCCGCTGGCGAAATACTTTCCGAATTCCCAGTCGATCATTTTCCCGGGCATTGGACATCTGCCATACGAGGAATGTGCGGAAGACTTCAACCGTGCGTTGATTGAATTCCTGACGAGTGCGAAGGTTCCCGCCTGAGTGTAATGCAATAAGGAAGCGAACCAGACGCGCTATTATCGCGGCGCAAAGAACGCGCCGCAACCGCGCGGCTCGCCCGGGTCCTTCGTTCGCGCAAAGAACACGCTCTCTCAGCATGACAAGCAATGCGGGATGACAACTTCAAATGATGAGCCACCACATTTTCGAGCTGCTGCGGGGAGCGGTGGTGCACTATGGGTACTGGGCGGTGGCTACGCTGCTGTTGCTCGAGGGCGCGGGCTTGCCTTTGCCGGGTGAGACCATTTTGCTGCTGGCCAGCTTCCTGGCTTATTCCCAACATGAGTTGCAGTTTCCCTGGGTCATTGTGGTGGGGGTCGTGGCCACGACGGCGGGCGGAGAACTCGGTTTTGCGCTGGGACGGCATGGCGGGCGTCCGCTGATCGAACGCTACCGGCATATCTTCTCCATTCGTGCGGAGACGGTGGAGCGGGGCGACCGACTTTTTGAGCGGTATGGGGCGACTACCGTTTTCCTGGCGCGATTTCTCTTCGGCATGCGCGTGCTGGCCGCGCTGCTGGCGGGGGCGCTGCACATGCCGTGGCGAAAGTTTTTCCTGTTTAACTTCCTGGGAGCCACGGTTTGGGTGACCGCGATTTGTGCGGCGGGATATCTGTTTGGAGGACATTGGGGGCGTTTAGCGCATGATCTCAAGCGGTTCGATCTGGCGGTTGCCGTCGTCATTGTCCTGGGCGGGTTGTGGTTGTGGTGGAGAAGCCGCAGGGACAGGGATGTCGCGTAGCGAGATGCGCCTGGGGCCGTCCCGCAAGCGGGTCGGGCAGGCTCGAAAAGATAAAGCAGTCAGGCTGAAGGCGTACCTCAGGCGCTGAAGCGCGGAAGGATTGAGTGACCTTAGCGGCACGATTGAAATCGTGCCCTTCCCGAAGCTCGTGCGGGCCAGACTTTTTCGTTAACGCTGAGGCGAGCACCTTAAGAGTCAACTTATGCACAGGGGAATTCTGGCGGGGCGCGGCTATACTGTGCGGGTGTCGCGGGAATCCTCGTGCGAAGGGGGCCGTGGCCATTGATCTTACCGGCGGCGTCCGCGCCGGAATTCGGACGAGGAGGAACGCATGAAGAATATCGGGTTCTTGACTCTGTTGATCACAGCAACACTACTATTAGCCCTGGCTTTGCCGGTGGGGGCGGCTGGTCCAAAGGCAGCAGCGGCGGCGGTTCCGGCGGTAGTTGCGGTACCGGCTGCGGCGCCGGCACCGGCGGCGGCTGCATCACCAGCGATGCCACCTCATCCGGAGATCGCGGCCGCGCTCGAAGCGATGCATAACGCCCACCATCATCTGGAAGATGCGGCTCACGATTTCCACGGCCATAAGGCGGAAGCGATGAAGCATCTGGATGCGGCGATCCACGAGGCTGAGATTTGCATGCAGGAGCCGTAAAAGCTTGATTCGGGAAAGCCAAGGGCAGCGTCGAAAGAGACGCTGCCTTTTTTATTGTTGCCGCCGGTCGTGTTTCTTGGTCTGGTGACGCCGGATTACTTGCCGAAGGTATAGCCGATTGATGCGCCTACGCGAAACACGTTGCTGGAGTTGAACCCCTGATTGTTCTGGACGTGGTAGTAGTGAGCCTCAGGACGCACAAAGACGTGCGGCAAGTGGTGCCAGACGTAGTAACGGAAGCCAGCGCCGAAGTCTTCCATGAAATGATTGCTGCTGGTGAAGTTAATGCATCCCGGGCTGCCGCAGGAACCGATGATGTAGAACCGGTTGCTGGCAACGCCGATGCCCGCCATCACGTCGAGGCCCATTTTCTTGTTGATTTTCGGCTGGAAGAGCACGTTGGCATCGGTGAAGAAAGGACGGTAATTTTCGTAACCGTAGTAGTCTCCCTTCTTGTACCTCCAGGAGGTTTCAACGTTGATGCCGAGACGATGGGGGAAGGTAACGACGTCACCAGCGAGGCCGAGGTAGAGTCCTCCCGTTTCCGTCAGAGGCTGGAAGGTGACTATATCGGTGGGGGAGGAGAGTGAATAAAGTTCGCCGCCGCCGACCAGGATGTCCCCTTGCTGGGCCGAAGCGAGGTTGGCAAACAGAAAAAGCGTACACATGGACGCGAGCAGGGCGAATTTTCTCAATACAAATCCCTCGTCAGTTGGTTTGGACTTCTGGAGTTCACCCAGCAGACTGGTGGAACCCGGCGAAGCAGCCGGACGTGGCCACCCCCAGTAAAAGAACTGGGCCGCCGGAATCGGCCGCCCCGGTATTCTGCTGCCCCAGCATACCAAAACGAACGCGCATCCGTGGCGCAAAGGCCTAATCGTTACCGATGGTGTATCCGATTGAGCCGCCGACACGGAAAACGTTGTCAGAGTTGAACTCGACGTTATTCTGAATGTGGTAGTAGTGAATCTCGGGGCGGACAAAGAAGTGATGCCAAACGTAGTAGCGGATGCCGCCGCCGACATCTTCCATGAAGTGATCACTGCTGTTGTAATTGATGCACCCGCTGAAGTAACTGCAGGAGACTCCTTCGGGGACGTAGAAGCGGGTGCTGGCAATGCCGATGCCGCCAAAGAGATCGGCACCGATTTTCTTGGTGATTTTCGGCTGGAAGACCGCGTTGAAGTCAGTCAGGATTGGGCGGTAGGTTTCGCCCTCGTAATCGGAATAGTTGCCCTGGCTAGCCCTCCAGGCGGTTTCAACACCAAAGCCGATGCGGCGCTTGAAGGTGATGACGTCGCCGGTGATGTTGATGTAGGCGCCGCCCTTTTCCGCCGGCTGCTGGAAGTTTCCTACGCCGGTTGCTGGGGAGGACGATATAAGCGTGCCGCCGCCGATCATGATGTCCCCTTGCTGAGCAGAGGCCAACTGGGCGAAGGCCAGGAAGGCGAAAACTGGTACTAGGATCGCTAACTTTCTCAAGAGAAACCTCCTAAAATCAGTTCATCGTAAGGCGTAAGATGCATCCGTGAAATCATTAGGATGCAGCAAATTTCTTACACCACATCATAATTTCAGCCGGGCTCAGATTCAACTGGAGCCGGTATTTGTAAAGATACGTCCAAACTTCCCCGGTATTTACGGGCGGCTCTCGCAACTGCTTGCAAACCCGGAGACTGGAAATAAGTTGCGGCGCCGACAGTAGGGCCGGCCGGCGAGACGCCGGTTACTTGGATTTTCCGACGCCGCCGCCGGGGGCGCGGATGTGGTCGAAGGCGATGGGGCCGGCACCGAAAAAGATAAGGCCGAAGGCGAGGGCGGCGAGGGCGAGGGGGAATTCATATCCGCCGTTGCCCATCAGCCCGTTGTGGAAGTTGACCTTGGCGATGGCTACGGACATATCTATGCAAAGTGCAAAAGCGGCCGCCCGCGTGAAAAGGCCGAACAAGACCATCAGTCCGCCAAAGAGCTCGGCGAAGGCAGAGAGGTAGGCCGACCAGTGCGGGAGTCCGAGGCTGGCGATGAAGTCGGCGAAGTGGTGAAGTCCGCCGAAAACCTTATGGTAGCCGTGTACGAACATAACCGCACCCAGGGCGAGGCGTATCACCAGAAGGGCGAGGGGTTGCAGGCGATCGAGGTAGCGCACGTGGTTCCTCCGGCGGAAAGAAAGTAGATTACAGCAGCGGGGCAAAGGAAGCCAGCCAAACGCGCCCTTCGGTCGCTGTCGCTCTCTCAGGGCAGGCTAAGTGGAGCCGCGCGAGCTTTGCTGAGATCCCCTCGGCAAGCTCGGGGCGGGCTCTGGCTACGCAAAGAACGCTGGCTCAGGATGACAATCAAATTGTCCTACCCCCCGAAACGGAAATGATTGCGCTAGCGGCCGACTTCTGGTAACGTTTTTTCGCTCCAAGATACGGTCTGCCCGTCGCGTCTTGTCCGCAATCGGGTCGTGCGCACCGAGCAGGCCTCCCCTCCATTCTTGGAAACTGATTAACCACGTGCGTGAAATCGGCGAATGGTTCGTGACGCAGAGATTCGTGATATAGAGAGCGGAGCGAGCGCGAAACTTCGGATGAGGGGCAGTGTTTCCGGGAATGCAGGGTCGCCAAAAAGTTCTGGTCAGGAGGCGGTAATGAATCGGATTTCGAAGGATGAAAATATGCTGCAGAAGTGGGTAGTGCTTCTGCTCGTGATGGCAGTTCCAGTTTTTGCCTGGGGCCAGAAAAAGACAAGCGCACCTGCTCATGCGGCGCCGGCGCAACATGCAAGCGCGCCTTCTCACGCTGCGGCGCCTTCGCATGGGGCGACGCAGTCGCACGGTACAACGGCTTCGCACGGGGCAACCGCCGGGCATACGGCGACGAATAGCCGCCCCACAACCAGCCACACGACTACGCCCAGCCGCGGGGCAACCGCGGGGCGCACAACGACGCCGAGTCGCGGGAACACGACCGCGGGTCGTGGGAATACGACACCGAGCCGTGGGAACACGGCGGCGGGCCGCGGGACGACTCCGAGTCGTGGGAACACGGCGGCGGGCCGTGGGAATACGACGGCGGGTCGGGGGAACACGAATGCGGGTCGCGGCAACGCCACCGCTAATCGCGGCAGCGCGCGCCAGCCGGCAGGCACCAGGAACGTCAGCCTAAAGGGTGGAGGGCACGCCAGCGTTCGCGCCAACGGATCGATCCGTTCCGTCGACCGCAACGGAATGCACATTGACCACGGCCTCCGCGGCGGGCGTAGGGTGGTGAGTGAACGAAACGGAGCCCGCATTGTAACCCGAGGGCATGGCGGTTATGTGCAGCGCGCCTACGTGACGCGGGGCGGGCACGCCTATTATTCGCGAACCTTCTATGACCACGGCCACTACCGGGTTGGGCTGTATCGCGGCTACGGCTGGGGCGGACATATGTATTACGGTTACTACCCGGGCGTCTGGTACCATCCGGGATTTTATGGATGGGGCTGGCATCCTTGGGGAGCGCCGGTTTACTGGGGCATTGGAGCCTGGGGGTGGGGAGGAGCGCCATGGTGGGGATTCTATGGCGGATGGTGGAATCCTTATCCGGTTTATGCAGCTCCATACTACTGGCTGACGGATTACCTGATCGCACAGCAGTTGCAGGCGGCGTATGCGGCTCGGGCGGAAGACAATGCGGACGCAGTGGCAGCGGATGCAGCGGCCAGCGGCGGCGACGGAGGCGGAGCGGATGCTGCTCCTGCTCCGGCAGCGGCTGCGGGTCCGGTGGCATTGACGCCTGAAGTGAAGGAGGCGATTGCCCAGGAAGTAAAGGCGCAATTGGCCGCGCAGCAGACACAGGCGGCACAGCAAGGCGGAGGCGGACAAACCGCGTCGGCAGCGCCGGCATCTTCCAACGACACTCCGCCGCCGGCATTGGATCCTTCGCAGCGCACGTTTGTGGTGGATTCCGACGTCACGGTGGTGGCCAACGGTCAGGAATGTGCGTTGTCGTCGGGTGATGTGATTACGCGGCTGACGGACACTCCGGATGCGGATCAGAACGTCAATGCCAGTGTCTCGGCGACCAAGAAAGGTGACTGTGCGTCGGGAGCAATGGTAGCCGTAAAGGTGGATGACCTGCAGGAAATGTACAACCACTTCCAGGAGAACATCACCAACGGCATGGGAGAAATGGCGAAGAAGCAAGGGACGGGCGGTATGCCGGCGGCGCCTGATACCGGCACCGAGGCAGGGGCCGTGCAGCCTCCGCCACCGGATACCAGCGTGGCGAAGACTCTGCAAGACCAGCAGGCCGCGGCCGATCAGACCGAGACTGAGGTCAAGCAGGATGCCGCGTCGGGGGGCGGCGGGCAGTAGAAACAGACCGCAAGCAGAGAGCAGTGCAGCGATCGAAGGCTGATCAGTTGGTCGTTGGTCGTGTGATCGCGGATCAAGCGATCGCTAGTCGGTCAATCCAGGGAGCGTCGGGTGACGACGCTCCCTTCTCCAATGGGAGTGGCAATTTTTTCTCGACGCCGTCCGACGGCGCGGCTGTGACCGAACTCTTGTCGAGACCTGAACGGAGGGCTTTACGATGTTGAGGAAATTCCGCAATCTGATTCCGGGCATTCTTCTGATGGCAGCCGCGACTTTCGCTGCCACGATTCTTCCCATGGCACTGGCTAATGCTCAGGCAGTTTCTTTGCAGGAGCAACTGGCTGCGCAGTACAAGCTGGTGAAGATGGGGTCGGATACGAGCGGATATTCCGTGGTCGAGGAAGGAACGCTGCTGGCGATTCAGAAGGGCGGCCTGCTCGGCGTGCCTTATTCCGACACGAGTGTGCAAAACAATAAGTATGAAGGCGGGATGGTTAAGGCTCCCAACGCGATGCTGTCGAAGGGCATTGGGTTTGGGATGAAGAAGTTTGGGAAGGAACAGACGACCAAGTTGTTCGCCAAGGGTGACAAAGTCTATCCGACGCACATTGATGTCAATCTGGAGAAGGATCAGGTGACGATGGGCATCGTGGCCTGCGACACCTGCAACAAGACCGATCCGCCGACCTACAACAAGACGAACGTGGTCTTCGTGTTTCCCAAGGGGTCTTTATCGACGGCGAGCGCGGGGCAGGTCGAGGATACGATCGGGACGCTGCTCTCAATCAGCACTGACGATGCCAAGCAAGGTGATAGTGGGCAGGGCGGAGATCAGCAACAGGGTGGAGATCAACAGCAGCAGGGTGGAGATCAGGGCGGGCAGCAACCGGCAGCTCAGCAGCAGCCAGCTGCGCCACCCCCACCAGCGGAGCCGGCGAGCATCGATAAAGGGATGACGACTGACCAAGTGCAAGCGGCGCTGGGAAAGCCGGACAAGATCGTGAACCTGGGAACGAAGACGATCTACTACTACAAAGACATGAAGGTGATATTCCTCAGCGGGAAAGTTTCTGACGTGCAGTGAGGTTCGAGCTTCAATCCACCGCAGGTCACAACGCCGTGAGCGGGAGCTGAGCTGTGGGACTGGAAGTTTCGCCCAGCGGTGGCTTGCAATCTTTGGAGTAAAACGGCGCTCAGCGCTAAGGTCTGCCGAAGCAGCAACTTGAGCCTTCGACATAGTACTTCCGTACCGTCTGTAGTACTTCAGTTACCGGTCCGCGAGTGACCAGGCATGCCTCTCGGTCAAAATACCTCTAATTGTGGATAGAAATAGCAATACCACAACCTATAGACATACCGCTAAATCGCCCTTTTCGCGAATTCCGAAAAACGGGCATAAAACCCAATAAAACACTGAGATTCGCTCTGAGGCGGGGCTTTTCAGGGCTGATATATGCTCTGGACACCGAGAGCCCCCGGACAGGCATTGGAGGGCAGCAATTTCATGGTAAGCCCCGTGGGCCGGAGACACCGGAGCGGGACGGTTCTGGTGGAGAGGGCAAAGGAACTGGGGCAAGGAAACATGGCCGACTCGCGAGAAGTGATGAACATACGCCAGGCGTCGCAATACCTGGGAGTGAGTCCGGACACGCTTTACAAGTACGTAGGCGAACAGAGGATTCCTGCTTTCAAGCTGGGCAACCGCTGGCGCTTCAAGAAGTCGAAGCTAGACCAGTGGATGGAAGAGAAGTCGAGCCAGATGGAGTTGGGAACGAAACATAAGGCGAAGGCGGCAACGAAAGCTGCCGGACAAAGTTAAACAAAATCGACGCGGGCGAGGGCGCCCGCGCCACACGAGCAAAGGCGGGCACACATGTTTGGAATGGGATCGAAGACGATAGTAGGTCTGGACGTGGGCTCTTCCAGCATCAAGGCGGTGGAGTTGAAGAAAAAGGGTGGACAGATCGAAGTGTCGCACCTGGGGCTGGAACCGCTGTCCTCTGACATTGTGGTCGATTCGATGATCGTGGACTCGGGAACGGTATCGAGCGCGATCTCGAAACTGTTCACTGACTGCCTGATCAAGACCAAGGCGGTGGCTACCGCGGTAAGCGGCCACTCGGTGATCGTCAAAAAGATCTCGCTGCCTTCGATGAGCGACCAGGAACTGGCCGAAACCATCGAGAAGGAAGCGGCGCAGCACATTCCCTTCGACTTGGCGGACGTGAGCCTGGACTACCAGATTCTGTCTGAAGAAGCGGGCAGCCCGCAGATGGACGTTCTGCTGGTGGCCGTGAAGAAGGACAAGATTTTGAACTACACCAACGTACTCTCGATGGCAGGCCGCACCCCGGCTATCGTCGACATTGATGCGCTGGCTCTGCAGAACTGTTACGAGTACAACTACCAGCCGGCGCCGGGCCAGGTGGTGGCGCTTTTGAACCTGGGCGCCAGCGTGATGAACATCAACATCGTGAAAGGCACGACGCCGCTGTTCCCGCGCGACGTCAGCGTGGGCGGGCACCAGTATACGGATTCTCTGCAGAAAGAGCTGGACCTGAACTTTGAAGATGCCGAGAAGCTGAAGCTGGGCGAGAAGGTGGGGACGGTGAGCGAGGACGCGAAAGCGCCGATCTTACAACAGGTGACCGAAATCATCGTACTGGAAATCCAGAAGACGTTTGACTTCTTCCGGGCGAGCGCGGCGGGTGAGCACATCGAGAAGATTTACCTGGCAGGCGGTTCGGCAAAAGTGCCGGGTTTGATGGAAGCTTTGCGGCAGGAATTTTCGATGCCGGTTGAGTTGTTGAATCCATTCCAGCGCGTAATACCGCCGACGGAGGGTCCGGGAGCGGAGCTGGTGGAGCAGAATCCGGGTCAGCTCGCAGTTGCCGTGGGCTTGGCTTTGAGGAGCTTTGAATCCCTATGATCAGAATCAACCTGCTCGAAACAACGAAAGGGAAAGGCAAGCGCGGCTCCAGCGGACCGGCGATGCCGGCCATGGAAATGGGCGATATGGGTTCGCCCATGCTGAAGGTGCTGGTCGTAATCCTGATAGCCGGCACGTTGAACTTTGGCTACTGGTACCGGCTGGACCAGCAAGCGAAGTCGATCGCCAAACAGATGGCGGCGGCGGAGCAAAAAAACCGCGAACTCAGCGATGTGAAGGCGCGCTACCTGGAGCGGCAGAGGCAGGCCGACAATTACAAGCGGCGCGTGGACGTAATTGATTCGCTGCGCGCGGGTCAGGCCGGCCCCGTCAACCTGCTGGCGATGCTGGGCGAAACCGTGAACGGAACGGAAGCGGTCTGGTTGAGAAGCATGGATGATACGGGCGCGAGCGTAAATCTGGAAGGCACGGCGCTGAGCACGGATGCAGTGGCCAACCTGATCGCGAACCTGCAGAAGACGGGCTTCTTCAAGACGGTGGAAATCAAGGAAACCTTCCAGGACGACACGATTAAGGACATGCAGGCGTTCCAGTTCACGCTGACCTGCGAGAAGGGAAAGTCCTAAGAGGCGGAACTTTAATAGGCGAAACTATGGCGAATTTTAGCGAACTGTCGGGCATCAAGCAGTGGGGAGCGGTGCTGGCTGGAGGAGCGCTGGTAACGGCAGCGCTGTACTTCACGGAGTTCAAGAGCCAGACCGAAAAGAATGCAAAGGCGGAGCATGCCATGCAGGACAAGGTTCGGGAAAACAACGAGCTGGAGTCTTACCGTCCCAAACTGAAAGACATTGAGCGTCAGCTGGCGAACTTGAAACAGCAATTGGACATCGAACGGCGGATTGTGCCGGACGAGAAGTCGGTGGACGGCTTCATCGAGATGATGGATACCGAAGCCACGAAAGCGGGCGTGGAACTGCGCCGCTATACCGCCAAGCCGGTCGCTGCCAAAGAGTACTACTCGGAAGTCCCATTCGATATGGAACTGGACGGGCCGTACTACTCGGTGCTGAATTTCTTTGACCGGGTGGGCAAGCTGGAGCGCATCGTGAACATCAGCGGACTGCTGGTGTCAAACACGAAAAACCCGCAAGGGGCGAAAGCCAAGCATACCTACCAGTATGCGCCGAACGAAAGCGTGATCGCCACGTTCACAGCGACCACGTTCTTCAGTCACGATTTGACTCCGCCCGTATCGGGGCCGGGAGCCAAGCCCGCAACTGCAGGCGTGAGCAAATAGGAATCGCTTATGAAGCTGACGACAGGCATTCTGGCAGTGGTGATGATAACGGGGGCGGCCTGGGGACAAAACCCGGCCTCCATCGGCAACCCGCGCAGCGACACGAAATCGCTGCCACAAACCAAGACCAACAACCTGCAACCCGTGCTGGTGGCGCAAGCGGCCAAGCCAGCACCGGGAGCTCCGGCGCCGGCCGTGAAGCCGGCGACGATTCCGGGGGCAGCGGCAGCTCCGGCTCCGGCCAAGGCGGCAGCAGTGCCAGCCTCGGTCCAGAGCAATACGCTGCAGCGGGTGAACGTCGTGCGCAACGCGGACGATATTCAGATCGAGATCAGCTCCCGCGAGGCTGTGACTCCGAAGGTGAGCAAATTGAGTTCACCGGCGCGCGTGGTGGTCGAACTACCTGCAACTTCGATGGCAACCGCGCAGAGCAAGATTCCCGTGGGTAGCGCCGGGGTCAAAGGCGTGCGCATCGGTATGGACGGCAAAACGCCTCCGAACACCAGCGTGGTCGTGGATCTGGAGCAGGCGCTTACTTACGAGTTGACGCCGGGTCCGGGCAACAGTTTTGTGCTGACCCTGCACACGCAGGCAGCGGCGAAGAACACTCCAGCGCCCAAAACACAAACCGTGGCGGTAGCCAAGCCGGTAGCGGCGCCTGCAGCGGCAGCGCCGGCGGCCAAGAGCAAGAGTGCTCCCTCGACTGCGGCGGTGCAGCCCCATGATGCATTCGCAGCCAAGAAACCAGCGGCATCGGCTCCGGTAGCAGTGGCCAAGGTTGAGGCTCCCAAGCCGGCAGCGACCCATGCCGCTCCTGCGACGGCCAAAGCAACGGCTGACGAAAAGGCAGCCGCCGCCAGCGTAATCGGGGAAGCCCCCAAGCCTCCGCAGCCGGACGATAAGAAATGGGCGATGAACGGCAAGCGCGATCCCTTCTTTAGTCCGGTGGTGCAGCAGCCCACAGGTTCGGGTTGCTCGACTGGCAAGAAATGCCTGGAGATCGGGCAGATCAATTTGCGGGGCGTGGTCAAGTCGGAAAGCGGCTTCATCGCAGTGGTAACGAATACCTTGAACAAGGCTTATTTCCTGCACGAAAACGATCCGGTGTTTAACGGGTACGTGATGAGAATCACGGGAGATTCGGTGGTTTTCGAGGAGACGGTGCAGGACAAGCTGGGCAAGCCGTTTACCCGCGAAGTGGTTAAGAAGATCAACACGCCGGCTGTTTAGCAGTGGGCGGCGGCGACATCCGGAAAGCCCGGAGCGCCGACAAAATCGAGTTTAGAAGAAGGACACGCGGGCCCGGCCCGCGGTTTTGGGGAGAAGCGAAATGCGAAAGCAATTGCTGAGTGTGTTCCTACCGATGCTGCTCCTGGGGCTGGTCGCGTCAGCCGCCGAGATGCCGGCGTCACAACCGGCGAGCCAGCACAACGAACTGCAACGAGTGAACGTGGTTCGCGGCACGGATGAAATCCGGATCGTGATCAGCGCTCGTGGCGCAGTCACGCCAAAGCTGAGCACCGCGGACTCGCCTGCGCGTCTTGTGGTGGACCTGCCTGGGACCGTTATGGCGACAGGGCAGACCCACATCACGGTGGGCAGCGCCGGGGTGAAAGGCGTGCGCATCGGCACGGACGGCCAGACGCCTCCCACGACTCGTGTGGTAGTCGATCTGGAGCATGCCTTGCGCTATGAACTCACTCCGTCGACGGATGGGAAGCTGGTGCTGACGCTGCATACGCAGCCCACGGCAGCGGCGAGTGCAAGCGCCCCACAAACTGTGGCGGCTACCTTGCCGACGCCGGCCAAGATGATGTCTCCGTTCGCGCCGCGAGTGATGGAAGCGCCAGCGCCCAAGGCGCAGCCGGTTTCGGCCAGCGCCCCCGCGGCTCCCAAGGCGGCGACGGAAAATGTTCTGCCGGCTACGACTGCGAAGTCGGAGACGGCCGCATCTACCTCGAGTGATTTTGTGTTCGTCGAGCCTGCTTTCCAGGCAAAGAAGACGGTAGCTGACGCGACGACGCCTGCTGATGCGACCGACGAGCCCAGTGAGCGCGCCGGGTCAGCGGCGGCGAAGTTCGCGGACAAGACTGCCGCGGAACTACTGCCGGTGAGCGCAAACGCCGCACAGGCTTCGTCGAGCACTGGTTCCAACACCGGTGTGCAGCCTGCGGTTAATCTTGCCGCGGAGCAGAGAGCACAGGCTGGACAAGCGCCGGCCGCGGTTGGTCCGAAGTACACGGGCGAGCCGATTTCGGTGAATCTTAAGGACGTCGATCTGAAGGACTTCTTCCGGTTGATCCACGAGATCAGCGGTTTGAACGTGGTGCTCGATCCCAATGTGCATGGCACCCTGACCGTGGTGCTGGATGATGTGCCGTGGGATCAGGCTCTGGACATCGTCCTCAAGAACAACGACCTGGCTCGGGAACTGGAAGGCAACGTTCTGCGCATCGCCACCGTGGATACGCTGAAGAAAGAAGCGGATGGACGGCGCGCCCAGGTGGAAGCCGAAGCGCTGGCCGTGGAGAAGGTTTCGGTCACCCGCTTCCTGAGCTACGCTCACGCTAAGGACGTAATCGTCACGGTAAAGAAGTTCCTCTCGGTGCGCGGCGACGTGGTTGCGGACGAGCGCACCAACGCCGTAATCGTCAACGACATTCCGAAAGTGCTGCCGGTTATCGATCGCCTGCTGACGCAGCTTGACCGCAAGACGCAGGAAGTGGAGATTGAAGCGCGAGTCGTGGCGGCGACGCGGCAGTTCGCTCGGGACATCGGCACGCAGCTCGGTTTCGGCTGGGGCAACGGCCACAGCGCGATTGGTGGCGCCTCTGCCGTGGGCAACTCGCCGCTGACCGTCGGTGGTAACACTCCGGGCTACGTCACGGTGCCGGGCGCGACGGGCCAGACGGGAAATTCGATTCCCTTGTTCTCGAACCTGGGATCGACCTCACCCACCAGCGGCTTTAGCTTCTTGAACGCCAGCAACACCGTGCGCATCGATGCCGTTCTCACGATGGCCGAGTCGCGCGGATTGCTGAAAGTTCTGTCGCGGCCGCGAGTGGTAACCCAGAACAACATCCAAGCCTTCGTGAAGCAGGGCGTGCGGGTGCCGATCGTGACCCAGGCGCAGTTGGGCGGTCCTCCGACCGTAACCTACGTCGATGCGTTCCTGCGCTTGACCGTGACTCCGCAAATCACTTCGGAGAACACGATCTTCCTGAACGTAGACGTCGAGAACACGACGCCGAACTTCGGCCAGGAAGTGCAGGGCAACCCGGAATTGATCACGCAGCAAGCCACCACGCAGGTGCTGGTGACCGACGGCGGCACGGTGGTGATCGGCGGCGTTATCCAAACGCAGAACTCGATCAACATCACGCAGGTGCCGGTGCTGGGCAACCTCCCGGTCCTGGGCAACCTGTTCAAGCACACGGTGGTGAATACCTCGAACCAGGAATTGATCTTCTTCATCACGCCGCGAATCATTCAGACGTAAGAGCGTCAGACGTAACAACGTCAGACCTAGCAGCGCAGTTGAAGATTTAAAGCCGCCGGTGCCTGAAGAACCTGTCAGGGCCGGTGGTTTTGTGTTTGGGGAGCACTTCAGGCCTTCGGGAAAGAACGATCAGCGCGCCGCGCCAACGACGACACGGGAGCCGTCCTCTCTTCGAATCTGATACTGAAAATGGGTCATAAATCGGGCAACCGCTCCTTTGGGACCTACTCCCCAGCCGTTCGCACTCTCAAAGGCGATCGCGTTCAAGTTCAGCTTTTCCGTGTGCCGCCAATGAATGCCCTTGTCGTGGCTGATGTCTGTCCCATTTGGTCCAACCGCAGCAAAGTCGCCGTTAGAAAACGATGCTACGGCCGACCGGTAGCCGCCCGGCTGCGCGTCAGCGAGGTGCCATGTGGCTCCGGCGTCTTCGGAGTAGATCGCGACGCGCTTGTCGTCATTCGCGTTCTTGTAGTCTCCACCCACGGCCACAAGATCCTCTGGGCCGTCGCAAGCAATACTGAAGATGCCGCTGGAGGCCGTGCCGCTGAGGATCGGTGTCTCGGAGACTGTCCATGACCGGCCTTGATCGAGCGAACGGAAGACCCGCGCTGCTGGGCCGCCGGTGCCGAAATAGATTCCGCCACGATCGCACATCACAATCGCAGTCCCACTCGCCGCAAACGCGCCTTCCTTGGCAAGCGCCGGAGGCATTTTGTCGCGGGGTAGCTCCAACCAGTGCTCTCCATCGTTTGTACTCAAGACAACGAACTTGCCATCTACCGGATCGCTTAACGCAACGCAATGGGTGTCTGAATCGCAGGCCATAGAATCCAGAAAGAATTCGGGTGTCGTCCCGGAATATTGCAGCTTCCAGGTTTTCCCGCCGTCGGTTGTCTTGTAAACTCTCGACTTCTTGCCCTCGCCGCTCGACATCACATAGGCTTCATCCGCGCTGAAGGCTTGAATGTCCCGAAAATCCAAGCTGTCGGTATTCGGAACGGAGATTTGCTTCCACGTACTACCTTCATCGACTGAGCGCAAAATGACCCCGTCCGATCCTGAAGCCCAGATAACGTATTGCAGCCGATCGTTCTTGCCCGCATCAAGAACCACACTCACACCGCGCAGATTTGCGTCGCTTCCAGACGCTTGCATGGACCACCATGGTGCACTGTCCTTCAGGTTCATGAACAGGATTGCAATGAGAAGCAACATGGCCGGTATTCTACCTCTCTCTAGGCGCCAGGATCGCAACTGCCTCTTGTGAATCTACAGAGATGTCTCGCTTCCGTGGGCTGGTACACTTGGCCTTGAAAATGGATTACAAGCTTCGGCAGAACGAGCTTCACAGGCGCCTCGCTGCAAGCCAGCTTGACGGATTGCTGGTCAGCCATCTTCCCAACATCCGATATCTTTGCGGCTTTACCGGGAGCGCAGGGCTGCTCCTGGTGGAGGAAGCTGGGAGCACGTTCTTCACCGACGTTCGCTATGACACGCAGGGGCGCGAGGAGGTGAAAGGCGCCAAAGTGATTATCGGGCGCAAGGCGCTACTGAACGCTCTCGGAGAGCGGATTGGAGCGCGACGCAAGAAGTCTAGAGCCAGGGTATGGACGATCGGGATTGAAGCTGAACACCTTACTGTGACAGAAAAAAAGCGGCTGGCCGATCTGCTGCCTTCCGGCGTGCGGTTACGGAACGCGCCCGCTCTGGTGGAGAAAGCGCGCATGGTTAAGGACGAGGAGGAACTTGGGTTGATCCGTGAGGCTGTGAAATTGGGAGCGACTTTGTTCGACCGGGCGCTCGAAGTATTGCGACCCGGGGTCAGAGAGTGCGAGTTGGCGGCGGAGATGGAGTACACGGCGCGGCGAGCCGGGGCGGAAGAGATGTCGTTTCCTACGATCATCGCTTCGGGGGCAAGGTCGGCGCTGCCTCACGGCAGAGCTTCGGAGCAAGCCATCGCGCCGGGGGGATTCGTGGTCTGCGATTTCGGTGTTATACTCGGTGGTTATTGCTCGGACCAGACCCGCACTGTATGGGTGGGTGAGGGGAGAGTCCCGGAGGAAGCGCGCCACGCATACGAGTCGGTGCGGGAGGCGCAAGAAGCCGCGATTGCGGTGGTGCGGCCGGGTATTTGCACCGGGGAAGTGGATGCGGTGGCGCGGAAGGTATTGCGCAGGGCGGGGTTGGGGCGTTATTTTACCCACTCCACTGGCCACGGAGTAGGTTTAGAGATCCATGAAGCGCCCAGGGTTGCGGCCGGGCAAAGGGAAGTGCTCAAGCCCGGCATGGTCATCACGATTGAGCCGGGAGTATACTTCCCCGGCAAATGGGGTGTGAGGATTGAGGACATGGTGGCCGTCAGCGAAGACGGCTGTGAGTTGCTGACTCCGACCAGCAAGGATTTTCTGGCAGTCCCAGGGAACGCCTAAGACCTGAAGCTGCGGTCCCACCGTACACGAATGAATCAAAAAGAGCTGAAAGAACTCATCGAGTTCTTAATCGAGAAAGATATTGCCGAGTTCGAGTTGGAGCGCGGCGATGTCAAGGTGAAGATCAAGCGGGCTGGCGAGCACACCGTGGTGTATACGCACGCGGATGTGCCGGGGCCAGCAGGCGGAGCCGTCCCAGAACCGAGGCAGACTCCGGGCGCAGTTGCTCCGGCGCCGCCGAGTGCTCCGGAGCCGGTAGAAGACCTACACATTGTGAAGTCTCCGATCGTGGGAACCCTTTACGAAGCGCCATCGCCGGGCGCTCCGCCTTTTGTGAAAGTCGGGGACATGGTAGAAGTGGGGCAGGTGCTGTGCATCGTAGAAGCAATGAAGCTGCTGAATGAGATTGAGTCGGACGTGGCCGGCGAAATCGTGAAGAAGATGGGGACCAACGGCCAGCCGATAGAGTACGGGCAGGAGTTGTTTGCCATCCGGGCGAAGAAGTGAGGGGGATTGGGTAATTTTGTAATTTTGCAATTTGGTAATTTTGTAATTGAAAAACTCTCCGGGATCTTAAATTACCAAATTACTCAATTACAAAATTACAAAATGCCCCTCCATTCCCCACATTTAATCTGAAATGTTCAAGAAGATCCTGATTGCGAACCGCGGAGAAATTGCGCTGCGCGTGATTTGCGCGTGCAAGGAACTCGGCATCCATACTGTCGCCATCTATAGCGAGGCGGACCGGCATTCCCTGCCAGTGCGCTTCGCCGACGAGGCTATCTGCATCGGGCCGCCGCAACTGGGGCTGAGCTATCTGAACATTCCGGCGGTGATCAGCGCAGCCGAGATTGCCAACGTGGATGCGATTCATCCGGGATATGGACTGCTGTCGGAGAACGCCAACTTTGCTGAGGTGTGCGAGACCAGCGGGATCAAGTTCATCGGTCCGCGGCCCGAGGTAATGCGGCTGATGGGGGAAAAAGAAAAAGCGCGCTCTGCCATGAAACAGGCGGGCGTGCCGATTCTACCGGGCTCGGATGGAATCATCCCGTCCGAAGGCGAGGCAGTCGAGTGGGCTCGGCAGGTGGGCTTTCCGGTGATCATGAAGGCGTCGGCCGGGGGAGGCGGACGCGGCATGCGGATTGTGCGCAACGAGGAGGAATTGCCGGGGTTGTTCAAGGCGGCGCAGTCGGAGGCAGCGGGCGCGTTTGGGAATGGCGACTTATACATGGAGAAGTATGTTGAGCATCCACGGCACATTGAGTTCCAGGTGCTGGCCGATGAGCATGGCAATGTGGTGAGCCTCGGGGAACGGGAATGCTCGATCCAGCGGCGGCACCAGAAACTGCTCGAAGAGTCGCCCTCGACGCAGGTGACTCCGGAATTGCGCGATCAGATTGGCGGGGTCTTGTGCAAGTCGCTGGCGGAGATTGGGTATACCAATGCAGGGACGATTGAGTTTCTGATGGACCAGGAACGCCGGTTGCACTTCATCGAGATGAATACGCGCATTCAGGTGGAACATCCGGTGACCGAGATGGTGACGGATGTGGATCTGGTGAAGAGCCAGATCATGATCGCGGCTGGGGCGCACATGCGCGACGTGCTGCAGGGGCCGATTGTGCATCGTGGGCACGCGATTGAGTGCAGGATCAATGCGGAGCATCCAGAGAAGTTCACGCCTTCGGCAGGAAGGATAACGGCGTTTCATCCGCCGGGAGGGACCGGGGTGCGCGTGGACACGGCGGCTTATACCGAGGGCGTGATTCCGCCTTATTACGACTCGCTGATCGCCAAGTTGATCGTGCGCGGCAAGGACCGCAACGAGGCGGTTTCACGCATGTCGCGAGCGCTGGAGATGTTTATCGTTGAAGGCGTGTATACGACGATTCCGCTGCATCGGAGGATTCTTGCCGATCCGGACTTTCGGGCGGGGAAGTTTGATACCGGATTTATCGAAAGATTTCTGGCGAAGAACGGGAAGTAAGCTAACAACTGGTTAGGACAATCCGCTGAAGGCCTCCAACGATGAATTGACTCGGCCGGATACGAACCACTGAAGGAGCTGCAGAACAAAGAGAACCACGAACACGTTTGAGGCAAAGGCGCAGTCCACCACGAAGTTCCCGAGGATGACGCTTACTGGAGAGAAATTACCGTCGCCTACGAACACACCGACCCGCTGCAGGGCGATAAAAAGCACGATGCCAAACAGCTAGAACATGCTAGTGATGAGCTGCTGCAAGTTCGTGCAGCCGGTTGAGAGCGACGCCAGGGACTGCCGAATGACCGATCTGTCCCCGCCGGGCAGTCCCCGTATTGAGCGCAGTCGGAGCAGAACCCTTATCGCCGAGAAGAAAGAGTACACGCTCACGACGACGAGCACGGCGCAGATCAGCTGTTGAAGAGGCGAAAGTTCCTTCCAGAGCGACCATATTCCGGCCGGCGGAGTAGGCATACTCATAATGGACTCCAATGAACGATCTGCTGCTCCCGTTTCCAAAGACGGGAGTTACACTGCTCTCCCTCGCCGTCTCTGAGCGGTCAAAGATAACTGACGATCACAACCATCGTCTTCGAAAAAAGGTACACTGCCAAGTCATGCCTCCGGTTCCTCGCCTTTACGCCATCGTGGACGCAGCGTTCTTTTCGATGACGGAAGATTTGGCGGTTTTTGCGGAACAACTTATCGATGGTGGCTGCTCTGTGCTCCAATACCGCAATAAATTGGGGACTGCCCGCATGATGCTGGAGCAGGCTCGCGAGATGCGTAGGCGTTCGCGGGCGGGGGTGCCCGCGCCACGCTTTTCGAAGCTAATCATGAATGACCGGGCGGACCTGTGCCTCATCGCGGAATTCGACGGAGTCCATGTGGGGCAGGATGACCTTTTGCCGGAATCCGTTCGCGGCATCATTGGGGCTGAGCGATGGCTTGGGGTTTCGACGCACAATCCTGAACAGGTCGCTGAAGCGGATCGGACTTCGGTAGACTACATTGCCATTGGACCTGTGTTTTCGACTTCCAGCAATGACCGGCCTGATCCCGTCTTGGGCCTCGAGGGCGTGCGCCGGGCGCGGCAGTTGACGCGAAAGCCCCTGGTGGCCATTGGGGGGATCACCCGTGGCAATGCGGCTTCAGTGATTGAGGCTGGGGCTGATTCCGTGGCGGTGATATCTGATCTGTTACGGGATCCCAGGAAATCAGCAGAGGAATTTTTCCGCGTTCTGAGGTAAAGTCATGGGGCAATTGGGAGCGGCATCTTCGGTGAGGCCGGGACGCCCTCACGACTGCCGGCGGGACGCTGGCGCTACAAGTTTTAGGAGGGATCCTGGGTACACCGACAACGCAGGCCGGCGCGGGCAGCGACTGGGAAATTCATAGCTCTCAAGATAAGGAACTGGTCAAGGGCCTGGGCCTGACCAGCGCCACCATGCTGGTCATGGGGTCGATGATCGGCTCCGGCATCTTTATTGTTTCGGCGGAGATTGCCCGCGAGGTGGATTCTCCGGCGCTGCTGATTGGTGCGTGGGCGGTGGCGGGGTTCATGACCATCGTTGCTGCGCTCAGCTATGGCGAACTGGCCGCCATGATGCCACGAGCCGGCGGGCAGTACGTTTATCTTCGCGAAGCGCTGGGGCCGTTGTGGGGATTTCTCTATGGCTGGACACTTTTTCTGGTGATTCAGACCGGGACGATTGCGGCTGTGGGCGTGGCTTTTGGTAAATTCCTCGGAGTCTTCTTCCCTGCGGTTTCTTCTTCCCACTGGATTCTGCATATCTGGAAAGTTCCGCCCGTTCATGTGGGGCCCATGGTTCTGGGCAACATGGATGTGGGGATCAATACGCAGAACCTGGTCGCCATCCTGCTTGTGGTTTTTCTTTCGGTGGTGAATATCTTTGGGTTGAAGACGGGAGCGCTCATCCAGAATGTGTTTACTGTGGCCAAGGTCTCGGCTCTGCTGGGACTCGCGCTGTTCGGCCTGGCGTTGGGAAGAAACGCAGAGGCGCTGGCCACAAACTTCGGCGGACACTTCTGGCGGAATTCGGGACTGGGCGCGCAGCACGCGGTGCAGGTGGGAGTGGGCGGGCCGATTGTGATGGTCGGCACGCTGACGATTCTGGCGGTGGCGCAGGTGGGTTCACTGTTTTCCGCAGACGCCTGGAATAACGTGACGTTCACCGCGGGCGAAGTGAAGAATCCCAGCCGCAACTTGCCGCTGTCGCTGGCGATGGGCACCGGCATAGTGATCGCGCTCTATATTGCATGCAATTTTATTTATCTGATGGCATTGCCGCTGGACGGGACGGCGGGTGCAGCCACGATTCTGGGGCGGGGAATTAAATACGCCGCGGAAGATCGGGTTGGAACCGCGGTGATGACTCAGATGTTCGGGGCGGCTGGCGGATTGCTGATGGCCGCGGCCATTCTGATTTCGAGTTTCGGCTGTAACAATGGTCTGATTCTTTCTGGGGCGCGCGTCTACTATGCCATGGCGAAGGATGGCCTGTTTTTCCGCAGCGTGGCCAAGCTGCATCCTACCTACAAAACTCCGGCGGTTTCGCTGATGGTGCAGATGGTGTGGGCGTGCCTGCTCTGCGTTTCGGGAAGCTACGGGCAGCTTCTCGACTACATTATCTTCGCGGTGCTGGTCTTCTACATTTTGACGATTGTGGGATTGTTTGTGCTGCGGCGAACGCATCCGGATGCTCCGCGACCGTACCGGGCGGTAGGCTATCCCGTGTTGCCTGCGATCTATATTGTGATGGCTTTATTTGTCGATGTCGTACTATTGCTTTACAAACCGCAATTTACGTGGCCGGGACTGATTGTGGTGCTGCTCGGCATCCCGGTATATTACGCGTGGTCGAGGAGCGCGGGCGCGAAGCGCGCATCTGCGCAGCCTTAAGGAGAAACCAAACGAATGGCCAATCTGTTCGCAACCAAGCCGCTGCATTTGCTGATGGAGGAATCCCGCGAGACGGGCGAACACAGCCTGAAACGGACGCTGGGAGTTTTTCAGCTCACTGCGCTGGGCGTGGGCGCAATCATCGGAGCGGGCATCTTTGTGATGGTGGGGCTGGGAGCGCAGTATGCCGGTCCGGGACTCACTTTGTCATTCGTTCTCTCGGGGTTGGGATGCGCGTTTGCCGGATTATGCTATGCCGAGTTTGCCGCCATGATTCCATTGGCGGGCAGCGCTTACACTTACGCATATGCCACGCTGGGCGAGTTGATCGCCTGGATTATCGGCTGGGATCTCACGCTGGAATACGCGATGGGCGCCAGCACGGTGTCTTCGGGATGGTCGAACCATTTCATCGAACTGCTGAATATCTTCCATGTGAAGATGCCGCTGTGGCTGGCCTACGATCACTGGACGGCGCTGAAGACCGCGGAGAATATTGTTGCGCGGCAGATGGCGCAGACTGGAGGCTCCGGCCTGGTGCCGGGGACGCAGGCGTTTCTTGATAGGGTGAGTGCGATCATAAGCTCGCAGTCTCCCGAGTTGCTGCAACGGGCGCACGATCTGCTGAGCGCGCCGCGTCTTTTTGGAGTGGAGGTTGGCTTCAACCTGCCGGCTTTCCTCATCGCTCTGGTGATTACGGCGATTCTGGTGGTTGGCATCAAAGAGAGTGCCAGGTTCAACACCGGGATCGTCGTAGTTAAGGTTTCAGTAGTTCTCTTCGTGATCGCTCTGGGCTCCCACTACATCAACCGCGCGAACTGGGGTATGGACTGGCACACGTATGCGCCCCATGGTTTCGCGGGGATCGGGGCGGGCGCCGCTTACATTTTCTTCGCTTATATTGGCTTTGATGCAGTGTCGACCACCGCCCAGGAAGCCAAGAATCCGCAGCGCGACTTGCCGATCGGCATGATCGCTTCGCTGGCGATCTGTACGGTCTTGTATATTGCCGTAGCCGGCGTACTGACGGGCATGGTTCATTGGCAGCAAATCAACATCGAAGCGCCGGTTGCGGTGGCCTTCCTGGACCGGGGTCTGACGACGGCGGCGAACATTATTACGCTGGGGGCTCTGGCTGGGCTGACCAGCGTGATGCTGGTGATGCTGCTCGGCCAAACTCGAGTGCTTTATTCCATGGCCAACGACGGCCTTTTGCCTAAGAAGTTCTTCGCAGCGGTTCATCCCAGGTTTCGCACCCCGTGGAAGAATACGATTCTGGTAGGCCTGCTGGCAGCGGTCGTAGGCAGCATTACGCCAATCGACGACATCGGGAAGATGGTGAACATTGGTACGTTGCTGGCGTTTGTAATTGTGTCGTTGTCCGTATTGGTTTTGCGCCATACGAATCCCAGCCAGCCGCGGCCGTTCCGTACGCCGTGGGTGCCGGTGGTTCCAATCCTGGGCGTGATCGCGAATGGTTACATGATGTACAAGCTGGGCTGGGTCAATTGGGCGCGGCTGGTCATCTGGCTGATCATCGGGCTGGTGGTGTATTTCACCTACAGCGTGAAGCACAGCCGCGTACAGGCGCTGAAGAGCAGTGGCCAGTGATCAGTGGCTAGTGGCCAGTTAACTTTCTACGGGCTCTCCGCGCGGCGCGGAGAGTCTTTTTGTTTTATAGTCGGGAAGAAAGTGGTCCGCGCCGAGTGGTCAGTGAAAAGCCGGTAGTGGGCGACTCCGGCGATGGAAGCTGGTATCGCTAATCACGTTTGGAGTTTGGAGGAATTAGTAGGGTTGCTCAACGTTGAACTACGGAGCACAATGGCAGCGGACTAGAATTCAAGACTGCCCAGGGGCGGAGGGCGGAAAGAGTAGCGTAAATGTTTGAAGCTATGTTTCAGCCATGGCACCTGGTATTGCTTACGGCGGTCGGTTTCGTGGTGCTCCTTCCATTTTGGCAAATTTTCAAGAAAGCCGGTTTCAGCCCTTGGCTGTCCCTCTTGATGATGATCCCCTTTGTTGGCTGGTTGTCGCTTTATTACCTTGCTTTCGCCAGATGGCCGACAAATTCAAAGTAGCCCACTACGGAAAAGCCTAAGGCGTTGACTTGCTTTACTGATTACTGGCCCCTGCCTTTATGAAAATCGTTTCCACCGAGGAAATGCGAGCCATTGACCGCGCCACCAGCGAGCGCTTTGGCGTGTCTTCCCTTACGCTGATGGAGAATGCCGGTACGGCCGTGGCTGATTATGTGCTCTCGCAAAATGCAGCCGCGCGGCGGGTCGTGGTTTTTTGCGGGAAGGGGAATAACGGCGGTGATGGCTTCGTGGCGGCTCGTAGGCTGCAGGAGAGCGGAAAGAAAGTTCAGGTGATTCTGCTGGCGGACCCCACGGATCTGCATGGAGATGCGGCTGCCATGTTTGGCAAACTTCTGTCCCCCGCGATCGCCGTGCACTCCAGCGCAGAGTTGAAAAGCGGGACGGTGCGGCTTGCGATGCAGGGCGACCTTTATCTCGATGCTGTGCTCGGCACCGGGTTCAAGCCTCCGGTGAGCGGACTCTACGCCGATGCGATTGCCATTATGAATGCGAGCCATGTTCCCGTGATTGCGGTGGATATTCCTTCCGGCGCAGATGCCGACGCGATGGGCGCACAAGGCGGGACGATTGCCCGGGCTGATTCTATCGTTACATTTACTGCCCCGCGTCCGGCACATGTGTTCAGCATGTTGACCGCGGGGCCGACTGTCGTGGCTGACATCGGTTCGCCGAAAGACGCGATTGTTTCGGCGCTCCAACTGAATGTGATCACCGCGCGTGATGTTGCACCGTTCGTCGGGCCGCGGCCGGCAGAGTCGAACAAAGGCAATTACGGACACGTGCTGGTGGTCGGAGGATCGCTCGGGAAAGCTGGTGCGGCGGCGATGGCCGGGATGGCTGTGCTGCGCGCGGGAGGTGGGCTTTCAACTGTGGCGACGGCGAAGTCGGAGCTGGGAACCGTAGCTGGATTTCATCCTGAGTTGATGACTGAGCCTTTGCCGGAGACCGATACGGGTGCGATCTCGACCGGGGCGCAGGATCGAATCGAGGCATTGTCGAAGGGAATGACTGTGCTTGCCATCGGGCCGGGGATTTCGCGGGATTCGGAGACTGCGGAGCTAGTGCGGGCGCTGGTGGCAAAACTCCAGCTTCCCATGGTCGTCGATGCCGACGGCCTCAATGCGTTTCAGGGCCGCACGGCGAAATTGAATGGCAACAGCCGGACGCTGATGATCACGCCACATCCGGGTGAGATGGCGCGGCTGGCGGGATGCACCATCGCCGATGTACAGAAAGATCGATTGGGAACGGCGCGGAAGTTCGCGCGGGAACATGAACTGATCGTCGTGCTCAAAGGTCATCGCACGCTCGTGGTGCGGCCGGACGGTGAGGCCTGGGTGAATACGACGGGCAACGCGGGCATGGCTACCGGCGGCACAGGGGACATCTTGACGGGCATGGTCGCGGGAATGATCGCGCAGCATTCGACGGATGCCTTTGCGGCGGTGCTGGCGGCCGTGCATCTGCATGGGTTCGCTGGCGACGTGATGCGTGAGCGGGTCGGGGAGCACTCACTGGTCGCGACCGATCTTCTGCAGGGACTTCCCGAGGCGTTTCGACGGACGCAGAATGCTGCGCTGGAGAAGCTCGCAAGCTGGTGAGTGATCCGGCGAGTGACCTGGCGACTTGCGAAAAACGCACTGTCCTTCGGGACATTAACTCTTTACTAACCGCCCTGCATCTTCATGACGGCGCGTGTGTTGCACCTTGGAACTCCCCGTGCAGCGCGGGAATCCGGCCACTCTGCTTCCGTAACCTGTTACCCGTCCTGAGAGCGTGCCATAGTGCATATATCTTATGACCCACTTCCCCCAACCGCACCCTTCGCGGCGCGCGGCCCGGGTCCAGCTTGGGGCTTCGGTCCTGGCTGCGATTCGTTTCGAAGACGGCCGGCACGCTAACGCTAAACTCCAAACCATTTCGGCGACGGGCGGATTGCTGCGAGTGCCGCGTCCATTTGCCGAGGGCGATTTCGTCGAAGTTGCCTTTCAAACGCAATCGGGCCCGGTACGCGCCATGGCCGAGATACTCAGCCCCATGCAGAAGACTAGGGATGGAGTGCTGCAGGCGTTCCGCTTTGTCGCGCTCGAGGATGACGACAACCGCCGCTTGCGCACGTCGCTCGATCACGTGACCGACCGGAGCCTGCTGGGCCTGAAGTCGTCCGCGTTCAACTCGCCGAGGACGATTTAGATCTAGGACGAGCTGCATCTTGATCTGATCTCAGTCGCCGCGCTCTCGCTATACTGTTCACGATGACGCGAGAGATCACCACAGGCTCAGCCGAGGAAACGATTGCCTTCGGACGTACCCTGACGGAGATGCTGGCTCCGCCCAAACTGGTTCTCCTGCGCGGCGATCTTGGAGCGGGGAAAACCACGCTGGTCAAGGGAATCGCCGCGGGCTTCGGAGCGGCGGAAGAAGAAGACGTCACCAGCCCTACCTTCACGCTGGTGCATGAGTATCGCGGGCCGCGAGCCAACCTTTATCACATTGATCTTTACCGTGTGGATACGCTGCGTGAATTGGAAACCCTCGGGCTGGACGACCTGCGTGCCGAGAAGGGCAGCGTTTTGCTGATTGAATGGGGAGAGAAGTTTTCGCGGTTGGTGCGGGAGCGGGATGTGGAGATCTCTTTGGAGCGCGACGGGGAGAACGGGCGCCACATTCGGATCATCGGCCGGGCCTGATGCCAATGAGGCCCAGTCGGTATAGTGAGCGTGATGATCGCCTATCAGCGACGGTCATGGTGGAACGGACGGACGACTGCTATACTCCCGCGCATAAATGTACAGCAGTGGTGCCACTACGCGAGCAGTTGTTCTCGGCCATCTGACCATCACCATCCCCGTAATCGCAATCGTCTGGGTAGCGGTCCGATGGAACTTATACCAATTCGGCCCATCGCTGTGGCCATATTACGTAACAGGCGGAATAGCGCTCGCATGGCAGTGGTATTTGATGGCACTGCCCCGATGGAAAGGCCTGCTAACAAGAAACGGCCTTCAGGTTAACCAGGCGGAAGATCTAGCAGAGCGGAGTGGTTTGGTGTGGCCCGGAACTGGAGTAGTAGGTTCGTTTGCACTTCATACCACTGCCGCAGCAATTTGTGGAATACACTTCGGTCCGTGGCTGCTCAGCCGCTGGTACGCTTGGATACTGCCTCTCCTGGGAATGTCGAGCCACACTCCAACGGGCAATGATTGGCTTCAGCATTTTGAATTGGTAAGTATTGTTCCGGCATTTGTCGTTGGTTATCTCGTGTCTAAGCGTTTCGGGAGGTTGGCGACCTGCGCTTGGATTCTGCCCACGATCATACTCGCTTATGAACTATTGAGGTTCACCGAGCCTCATGTTTCGGTCCTTGCGGCAGCCCATCCTTCGCCCCGATTCCAGTACTTTTTCGTGATCCAGCGAACTGCGCCCACGTTTACTCCGGGCTTCGGTGGTGTCGATCCGGTCCGCGTTGGGCTACAGATGTCGGCAGTTGCACCTTTCTATGCAGGCCTGGCATACAGCGCCGGGGCAATCGCAGCTAAGCGCGATGTGTTGAAGAGAATCTTTGGCGGTAGCTCGATGCAGCCTGAACCAGGGAACGCTCAGACAGAAAAGCATGCTGAAGGCTCTGTTGCGGATGAATCGGAAAGGCCAGTCCACGAATTCGATTGACCATCCCCTCCACGGCAACCGTTGAGAAGTCCCATTACACGCGTCGCCGCGAATAGCAGATCCCAACCGTGTCCCTTTTTCTCTGACTAAGCTCCGGGTTAGGGCACCCAGCTGCGATAGCCTAGCTAGAACCCCATGATGTTGTAGCCGCAGTCTACGTAAATCACTTCGCCGGTGATGCCGCTGCTGGCGTCGGAGGCGAGGAAGACTCCGGTCGAGCCGACTTCTGCGATATCAACGTTGCGGCCGAGCGGGGCATGTTCGGCGTGGGCTTTGAGCATGTCACCGAAGCCTGAGATGCCGCGTGCGGCCAGGGTTTTCACCGGTCCGGCGGAGATGGCGTTTACCCGGATATTCTTTTTCCCCAGATCGTAGGCGAGATAGCGCACCGAGCACTCCAGTCCCGCCTTGGCGACAGCCATCACGTTGTAGCGGGGCACGACTTTCTCGGACGCGTAGTAGGTCATGGTGATGATAGAGCCGCCATCTTCCATGAGCGGCGCCGCGGCGCGTGCAACCGCGATCAGCGAATACACGCTGACATCGAGCGCAATGCGGAAGCCTTCGCGCGTGGTGTTGACGAACTCTCCTTTCAGTTCGTCGGCGGGAGCATAGGCGACCGAGTGTACCAGCGTGTGCAGCTTGCCGTGACGCTCTTTGAGCGTGGCGAAGAGGCGGTCGATTTCATCGTCTTTGCTGACGTCGCACATGTAGGCTTCGGCGCCGGGCAGAGAGAGAATCAGGTCTTTCGCTTCCTGCTCCAGGCGCTCGTTCTGGTAGGTGATGGCCAGCTTCATGCCGGCGGCGTGCAGTCCCTGGGCGATGGACCAGGCAATCGAGCGCTTGTTGGCGACTCCGAAGACTACACCGTTACGGCCTTGCAGATCTGAGGACATGAGTGCTCCTTGGAATGGGAAAGAATAACAGTGAGAGGCGTGGATTTACCACAGAGGCAGGGCAGGCAGCGTTTGCGCTGGGCATCGTCGTCTCTTTGGCTGACGCTCCGCGACAATGCCGACGGAGATCCCCTTCGGCTTCGCTCAGGGCAGGCTCTCCGCGCGCGAAGCAGAACGCGCGCTGTCGGGATGACATCGCGCGGGTTTGCACGCGTTTGTGGTGATTCGATTTTATTCCACTGCACTCACCTCTTGTACCGCAGCAGCTGTTCCCGCTGGCCAGCTGGCGGCCACAAATGCCAACCCGTAAACGCAGGCCAGGATTGCGAACGCCGCGACTAGGCTGACTTTGTGCGCGACTGCGCCGACGGCGAGGGCAAGCACCAGCTGCAGGAATGTGCCGAAAAAGTAGAAAGCGTTTTGCACGCGTCCCATCAGATGTTGCGGGACTATTTCCATCAGGCTGGTGTTCATAGCGATCCCGCCGACGCCGCGCGCCGACCCCATCAGCCCATACAGCAGTATGGCCGCCACGAACCAGTGCGAAACTGGGGCGCATACCACGCAGGCAGCGAGCAGCGCCATGGAGAATGCGACCGATCGGCGGCCGCCAAGGCTGGCAATCACCGCGGGAGCATAGAGCGCGCTGAGAAATGCGCCGGTGCCCCATCCCGCGTTGAGCCATCCGTAGCCGACGGCACCGGCGTGGAAAACGCGCTCGCTCAGAGACGGTGTGACGACCACGCCGGTGATCATGGCGCCGAGAAACAATGCCCAGCTAATTCCGAGCAGCACGACGGCACGGTGATCGCGAAGAAAGTGCAGGCCTTCGCGCATCTCGCGCCAGAAGCGTTGGAACTGACTTTCGGCGGCGAGAATGTCGGCGCGCAACTCCTCGGGCCGCAACACGACGTGGCGTCCCTTGCGCACTCCGAAATAGCACAGGAACGAGACCACGTAGGTGGAGACGTCGATCAGCAGCACGCCGCCTAAGCCGATGTGGTTGTACATGAAGCCGACGAGGGAACCGGCGATGAGCCATCCGCCTTGAATCCCGGCTAAGAGAAAAGTATTCGACTGGACGAATTGGCCTTCGGGTGTGAGTTCCTGGATCAGGGCCGTGATGGTTGGCCAGAACATCCAGAAGCCGGCAGCGACCAGGGTGTTCATCAAGTAGAGTTGCCAGAGTTGCACACGATGGCGGAACGCGAGAATCGCCACGGTCACGATGATCACGGCGCGCACGGCATCGAGCCACATGACCAGGAGGCGGCGATCTTCGCGGTCGATAAGAACTCCGGTGAAGGGGAGCATGAGCATGGCGGGAACGGTCTGCAGCACGGCGAAGGTGCCGAGCGCCATTTCCGAGTGCGTGGCTTCGAGAATGTACCAGGCCACGGCGGCTGAATTCATCCCGCTGCCCAACATGGAGATCACGTTGGCGGCAAAGACGAAACGCAGCGGACGCTGGCCGAAGATCGAGCGCATGCTTTTAATTTAACTCAGAGGCAGTGGTCACTGTTCTTTCTTGCTTCCGCGCGCGTTCAGCGCTAGGATTCGCCTGCTGTTTGGAATGGAGATCCCTTCTCGTACATGTGAGGTGACCTATGAAACGTTATGCCGGGTCGCTCGTGGTTGTTGTTACCTTCTGCTTTTTCTTTATGCTGACGCGCGCCAACGCGCAGGCGGACAAGATTGTGATTCCCGCCGGCACGCCAGAAGACCACGATCTACAGGCCATTACGAACGAGCAGGATGCCGCCAAGAAGCTTGCCATGTACCAGGACTTCGCGCAGAAGTACGCGTCGAACCCGGCGGCCGTGGCTTATGGGAACTGGCAGCTTTCGCAGGCCTACCAGGCTGCGGGCGACTTGAGCAAGGCGCTTGACTATGGAGATAAGGCTTTGGCTGGGAGTCCGCGCAATCTCGATATCCTGGTTTCGCAGGCCAACATCGCACAGCAGGCGAAGGAAGACACGAAGTTGATCGACTATGCGGCAAGGGGAGGGGCGGTCTGCAGTTCCATCGGAAAAGAACCCAAGCCGGAGGGCATGAGCGACGACGATTTCAAAAAACAGGTCGAGGAAGACAAGAGCGCGGCCAAGAACAACTGCGATTTTCTCGAGTCGGCAGGTTTCAATGCGATTGCCAGCGAAAATGACGCCAAGAGCCGGATGGCCGACATTGAAAAGTATTCGGCGGCGTTTCCGGATTCGAAGTTTCAGGATCAAATCTCGACCTATGCTCTGTACGCGCTGGGCCAACTGAACGACCAGGCGCGGCTGGTGGCTTATGGAGAAAAATTGCTGGCGACGAATCCAAATTCGTTGCCGGCTTTGCTGATGTTGGCGGGATCTTACGTTGACGATCCGAAGGCGGGGAGCCTGGCAAAGGCGATTACTTATTCCCAGAAAGCGATTGCGGCCGCCAAGGCAGATCAGCCGGATGCCGACAAGACTCGTAAGACCTCTGCCGGGGCAGCGCACTCGACTCTGGGTTATGCCTACCTCAAGCAGGACAGGACGGCGGCGGCAATCCCGGAATTAAAGGCAGCCGCAGGACTGCTCAAGGGAGCGGACGATCAGCAATACTCGATCGCGCTTTATCGTCTAGGTTTTGCCTACGCAAAGCTCAGTCGTGTGAGCGAGGCTCGAGATGTGCTGATGGAGGCGGTGAAGATTTCTGGTCCAGTGCAAGCCATGTCGCAGGATTTGTTGAACAAGGTGAATGCAGCGCGGGCGAAAGGGAAGTGAGGGGCGCCTAAAATTGCAATTTGCGAGCTACGGAATTCGCCGTATTGCCCACAACAGTTGCCCCGCCTAATATGGGGTGGAACGTTGGAACGGCGGTCATGGGTTAGCGTCAGGCCGACATTCGGACCCTCACGACCGCAGTTCGGTTAAATGCGACGCTGCACTTTACTTTTCCCATACTCATCATTTGCAATCAGAGTGCTCGCAAAATGTTAAACTCCGCCGATCAAGCATCTCCTTCCCCTATGAAACTACGCGACAAATGGGAACCCCTGCGTTACGAGCAACGATTGCAGACGCTTCGCTGGGAACGGAAGGCCGAAGCGAAGCAGACAGAACGGTTGTTCGCGGTACTCGCGAAGAAAGTACGCTCCGCCGAATCCGTGGCAGCAGCCGACAGAGCTGCTTAGCTATTCCTTACGCCCTAAGTACATACCCTGTCGCTTGCTCCTCCGGAGTGCCTCCCGGCGGGCATCCAACTTGTCAATAAGCCGATCTACGAGCTTGGACAGGCGCCGCGGGTCGGCTTCATCGGCTACCAACTGGCACAGCTTTCGCCATTCCTCTTCTTTTTTCTTAATCGTCATGGAGAATCTAAGGCAACTACATTGCCAATTTCAGAGGCAAAGCCCGGACCGAAGCTGGCGCCTAAATCGATTAGAGCGCAGGACTTATACCGGCACCCTGAGAGGGGACGAGTGTGGGCTGTACGAAGATATTGCACGAAGGAACAAAGCGTCGGACTGCTGGAAGCGGTGTCTCGATGCACATCTCAGGGATATACTGTATCGAACAGAATAATCAACTGCAGTTAGAATCTGCCCAGTGCCTTCGTCAAGCGATTCCCGCATTGAAGAGCTTTGTTCACGGATTAAAGTACTCTGCCGTGAGCCGTTTTCTCGTTCCAGCGAGGCGGAGCTTAGAAGGCTCGCCCGACTACTGCGGGTTGCCATCAGCCAGCACGTGGCTACGGCGAAATCTTCCCTGAGCGCGAAGAAGGCAGCCATCGTCCGGCGCGATCCGGGTGACAAGTAGTCTTTGCGATGTTCCACCGGGCACCTTCAGAAACGGGCCGTTCCTCCAACCGAAGCTCGCTAAGTTCAAGGTTTCACCAGCTCGAGAGAAAGCAAGTGAGCTTTCAACGCGAGATTGTGTGCGCCCTCCAGGTCTCCAGCGGCGACGGCCGCCTTTGATTGCGCCATGAACTCGCGGATCTGGTTCACCATCTCCCGTTGGCTGGAGTTGAGCTGGAGACCTGTGGCTTTCTTCAGATTCTCTTCGGTTGCGGCCCTGAGTTGGTCGGTGGAGGATTTGTCTGAGGCCTGTTCCGCGGGCGTGTCCCCGGTAAGTTGGACCTTGGGCTCGCTCGATCCTCCATTGCGGACTACTTTCTTGGGCGGCGGACAAGGCTTCAACGCTGCCGCGTTTGCATTCTTTGCCTTGGTATCAGTCGATCCAGCGGTGGCTGATCGAGCGGTGGTCGAACCCGCCCCGCCTGAGTTCGCCGGATCGGCCGGTTTGCCGAGTGTGGTGTCCAGTACAGTTGGGGCGTTCGAACAGTTAGTCGGAATCGTTTTCCTACGGCGGGGGCGAGCCGGAATCGGCTTGGCTTGGCCGGGAGAGTTTGGGGGAGAGTTCGGCGTCTGCGCTGACTGTGCGCTTTGTGATGGTGGTGTCTGCGCTTGAGGCGGGGAGCCGCCCTGGTTTTGGGCTGGCGGTAACCAGGCCGCGCTCCACAGACATAACCCGAGGATTAAGGCGAGATTCATATTCAATCCGAACTGGTCAAGTGGGCAGCGGTCTCCTGCTCTGGACGTAGACTCGATGTCGCCAGAGGCAGGCGAAAGCGGAACGTTGTCCCCTCACCTTCCGTCGATTCAAATTCCACTGATCCGTAATGCCACTGCAGAATCTGATAAGTCTGGGCCAGGCCGATGCCGTTGCCGTCTTTCTTGGTGGTGAAGTAAAGCTCGAAAATCTTGTCCTGCACGTCCCGACCAATGCCCATGCCTCTATCGCGGATTTCGGCGATAGCAGCATGATCGTCGCGGCGTGCTGAGATCGTAAGATCGCCTCCGCGAGGCATGGCCTGGACGCCATTCAGCACCACGTTGAGCAGGGCCTGCTTCATAAAGTCGAGGTCGGCCTTGACGGAAAGCGGCTCCGCCGGCATGTTCCGCCGGATGGTCACGCCATGCTGCTCCGCGTCGGGAGTCGCGAGCAGCGCGACTTCTTCGAGAACGCGGCGGAAATCCACTTCCACCAGATGCAGTTCGCGAGCCCGCATGAAGTCGACGAGAGTCTGTACTACGCGGTCGAGGCGGTGAATTTCGCTGCCGATAATATCCATGTGACGGCGGGTATCGGGGTCGAGTTGCGCCAGCTTGTTCTGTAGCAGTTGCAAATGCAGCACGATGGCATTGATGGGATTCTTCACTTCATGCGCGACGCCGCCAGTCACGCGTCCGCTGGCCGAGAGGCGGCGGGACATCTCGATCTCGTCTCCGATTCGGCGCACCGATTCGGCATCGCGCATGATCAGCAGAGCGCCGATCTGCGTGTTCTTCTCCTGAACGAAATCCAGAGACACCTGCACGCGCCGGCCGGCCGGTGCGACGAACTCGCGTTGCGAGAGCACGCCCCGGTGTTCAAAAGCGTCGAGCACCATAATTCCGAACGGCGTGTCTCGGGTAAAGACTTCCTTTACCGTTCTACCCAGCAGTTCTCCTCGAGGCCTGCCGAGGAAGCGCTCCACCGGCGCGCTTACCAGCACCACGCGGGAGTCGCGCGCGAACAGCATCAAGCCGTCCTGCAACTTCGACATGAGCTGGTCCACGTTGTCCTTCAGCGCAGAAAAAATCTCCCGGCTGTCGCGCATCTGCCGGCCCAGGTTGGCGATCTTCAGCGTGACCAGGCCGAATTCATCGTGTTCCGATTCTTTCCCCGACAGTTCCTCGGTTGCTCCCGAACTAACGCTGTCGAGGTTGCGGCTGATCTCTTTGAGTGGTCCGAGAGCGAGATTCGACAGGAGAGCCGCCAGCAGGAAGGAAACGAAGATAAACGTGATGGAAAAATAAACAGCGCGCAACAGGCGGGGCTCGATTTCACTCCTGAGAAAGACCGTGGAAACACCGATATGGATGGTGCCGAAAGGCATTCCATTCAGTAGTAGAGGAGAACTCACGTCGTAGACGGTCGCGGGACCATACGCGATGCGGAGTTGGCGTCGGAAGCGAGCTGTCCTGACTCGATTGAAATCTGGCCGCTCCACAGCCGGCTTGCCCACGAATTGAGGAGTGGTGTGGAGCAGGACCTTGCCGTTCGCGTCGACGATGGAGGCATCGAAGACGTAGGGCCAAAGGGCGATATCGGATTGAAGATCGTTCAGAATGTTCGTATCCATCGGGAGGTATTCGGCGAGGGCCCGCCGCACTGCTTGAGGATTGTTGGTATCCACGCGGGTGCTGCTCAAATCCGGCACGTCATTCGAGGCCAGATATTGCAGTTGCCTGGTGAGGTGCTCGGCGCCGTTGGAGGCGCCCGTAATTTGCTGGCTCAGAGTCTCCGAGACGTAAAGATAGGAGAAGGCAGTCACCATCACGGTCACCATGAAGGTGATGCCCAGCACGATGATGGTTTTGCGTCGCATTGAAAATCAGTGACCAGTGGCCAGTGGCCAGTGGCCAGTCTAAGTGCGCTTCACGGGCGAAGTGACGAAATAGTGGAGGGTTTCCACTGGCCACTGGCCACTGATCACTGGGTTTCCTCAGAGGCCGCATCCGGTGCGCTTCCGCCGTATTCCTTGAGCTTATTATGCAGGGTTTTAAGGCTGATGCCGAGAATTTCCGCAGCCTTCGTCTTGTTATTGCTGGTGGATTCCAGGGTCTTAAGTATGAGCATCTTTTCCGCCTCACCGACGGTCGTGCCTACACCCAGACGCACCGCGTCCGGATCATTCGCCGCAGGGCGCAATGGCGCGTGCCCGAAACCCGGAGGCAGGTGTTTGGTTTCGATCATGCCGCTGTCGCATACGATTACCGCGCGTTCAATGGTATTGCGCAATTCGCGGACGTTTCCCGGCCAGGAATAATTGTTGAACTGATTCAGCACCGCCTCGCTCACGGCGGCAACCTTGCGGGAGTGCTTTGCGCTCATTTCCGACAGAAGCAGTTGCACCAGATCGGCAATGTCTTCTTTATGTTCCCGCAGAGGAGGCATGTGGATGTTGAACACGTTCAGCCGGTAATAGAGATCGCTGCGCAGCTCTCCGCTGGCGACGGCCTCGTCCGGAACTTTATTCGTAGCAGCCAGCACGCGCACATCGACCGCCGTTTCCACTTTGCTGCCCAACCGGCGCAGCTTGTGGTCTTCGAGCACGCGCAAAAGCTTGGCCTGAGTTCCCACGGGCATTTCGCCGATTTCGTCGAGCAGGATTGTGCCCCCTTCGGCCAGCTCAAAACAGCCAGTGCGACGCTCGAGCGCTCCGGTGAAAGCGCCTTTTTCATGGCCGAAGATCTCGCTTTCAATCAGAGTTTCAGGAATGGCTGCGCAGTTGATGGCCACAAAGGGCCTCTCGCGGCGCGGACTCAGTTGATGGATGGTGCGGGCCACTAACTCCTTGCCGGTGCCGCTGGCTCCCGTAATCAATACCGACGCCGTGCTCGGCGCAACCAGTTCGATGAGCCGGAAAATCTCCTGCATCTTGCGCGATGCTCCCCGCAAAGTGCCCAGCGAGCCGGAATCCCTCAGCTTGCGGCGGGCGCTCTCAAGCTCCGCGCGCGTTCCCACCAGCACGGCCGCGTTTTGCAGCATGGTGCGCAGGCGGTTGGTGTCGATGGGTTTGGTGATGTAGTCATATGCCCCCATGCGCATGGCTTGCACTGCACTGTCGATCGTGCCCTGGGCCGTTACCACAATCACCGCCACGGCCTGAGCTTGCTCGCCCAGCCGCTCCAGCAGTTCGATGCCACCCATGCGCGGCATCTTCAGATCGCTAATCACGATGGAGGGAATCCATTGCGCGGCCTTCTCCAGGCCGTCCACGCCGTCGCGAGCGGTTTCGGCCCGATATCCCCAGGAGGAAACTAACTCGGCCAGGCCAGTGCGTTCGTTTTCTTCGTCTTCAACAATCAATACTTTTTCGTGGCTCATCCCTATGGTTCTGCCCTTTGGTCTGCCCGCTTTTCAAGGTCGCGCTTCCGCGCGGCTTTGCCGGCAGCGAAACTACAACCATACGCGGCTGGCTTCCTGCGGGGCAAGGTCTCCAGGCTGGGCCGCGGCCGTTTAGGCGCAGCGCAACATCGGGATCAAGCTTCCGCCACAGTCATGTCAATCTGAGACCCGGACCCGAATCGGGAGAAAACCGTAGGCGCCTTTTTCTCCGAGGAAGCAATTCTTGAAAATCGTTCTTTCTCTTTGAGAATGCGGTGCGTTAGAATTACGCGTTTGCTGGCAGAGGTGGTTCAAGCTGTTGATCATGCGTTACCTTTCAGCGCGGCCTGCGTGCCAAAGCGCGAGTGAGACCGCGCGCACATCATTGGAGGATGGAATGTCAGTTTGTTTGGGCTTGACCAGGTGCCGCGCCATCGCGGGCCTGTTCGTGGTTCTGGCGGTATCACTCATCTCGATTCCTGCGCTCGCACAGAGCGACTCGAATCCGAAGTATGACGTGTTTGTGGGGTATCAGTGGTTGCATCCAGGTGGTGCTGTGCCCACTCCTCTCGGGGATTTCGACAACCCCACTTCCTTCACGATTCCAGATATGTCTAAGGGAGTCGGCAGCGCCTTCACCTATAACTTGAATCGGCACTTCGGAGGCGAGTTCGATTTTGGCTATAACTGGGGAAATAGCAACTACGAGAGCACGGTATCGGTGGGGCCACGTTTCATATGGCGTACGGATGCCGCGAATTACTTTCTGCACGCTCTCGTAAGCTACAACCGTCTCTCGGTGAACGGTCTCGGTCCCAGGAACGGGCTCGGTGGTATCTTCGGAGGTGGAATGGACCTTCCGATCTCCCAGCGGATCTCGTTCCGGTTATTTGAAGCCGACTTCGTCGAGGCGCGGCAAAACTACTCCAGCGATGTTTCCTATACGGACTTTCCGGCTCTGGCGCATCCATGGTTTGAAGGCGTCCGCCTGCGCACCGGGCTTGTTTTCAGCTGGGGTGGCGCGCCTGCGCTAGCTCCAACCGCCAGTTGTTCGGTGCAACCGGGTGAAGTGATGGTGGGCGAGCCAATCACCGCTACTGTTGCTATCAGCAACTTCAACCCCAAACATACCGTCACGTATGCCTGGAGTGGCAATGGAGGTCAGATTAGCGGGAAAGATACGACCGCCCAGATCGACACCAGCAACGCGGCCCCCGGCAGTTATACCGTGACCGCCCACGTCACCGACGCCAAAGAAAAGAACAACAATGTGGCCAGTTGCTCGGCGAACTTTACCGTGAAGCCACTGCCGCCGAAGAACCCGCCCAGCATATCCATTTCTGCCAGCCCAAACAGCCTGCAGGCCGGTGGAACCGTGAACTTGTCGGCCAACTGCACCAGCCCCGACGGTGTAGCAGTCTCAGTAGCCAGCTGGACCGCCAGCGGAGGAACCGTTTCCGGCGCCGGAAGCTCAGCCACGCTGAACACGGCCGGCACTTCCCCCGGTGCGATCACAGTCGGTGCTACCTGCACGGATACGCGCGGTCTGACAGCTCAAGCCTCAACCGAAGTGATGATCGAGAACCCGCCGCCGGTCAATCCAGAAATCGTACGGCTGGAAGCGCGGCTCTCGTTGCACAGCGTTTACTTTGTAACTGATTATCCTAAGATCGCGAATCCCAAGGGCGGGCTGCTACCGAGTCAGCAAAAAACGCTGATCTCGCTGGCGACCGACTTCAAGGAATATCTCCAAAGCAAACCGGATGCGCGCTTAACTCTGGGAGGCCACGCGGATGTGCGTGGCTCCGTCGAATACAATCAAGCGCTCTCCGAACGTCGTGTAAACCGCACCAAGAGCTTCTTGATCGAACAGGGCGTTCCCGAGGCCAGCATCGAGACCAAGGCCTTCGGCAAGGAACACAACCTGACCGATGAGGAGGTGAAGGGTGAGGTCGAGAGCAATCCCGATCTGAGTCCAGAAGAGCGGCAGAGGGTTCTCAGAAACATAGCGACGATCAAAATGGCGAGCAATCGCCGGGTCGACGTTACTTTGAGCACGACGGGCCAAACCTCGGTTCGCCAATTCCCCTTCAATGCCACGGATGCCTTGACGCTGATCGGCGGCAGGGAATCCGAGGTCAAAAAGAAAAAGGCACCGAAGAAGCGGCCTGGGAAGCCGAGCACCCAGAAGCCGTAGCAGGTGCCCGGGTCAGGCTTTGGAAAACTCTCGCGGGGGACGCCAGCGTCCTCCGCGATTTTCTTTTGCCCTGGAATCCGGCCCGGACCGATCGGCTCGGCGAATCTCCATACGCGATCGGGCAACTCTTACACGGATGGGCCCGGACCGTCTCACTATGTGCTTGATTCTATGAACCCTGATCTGGTACTCCATTTGCCACTGTTAGAGAGCAGGAAGCCGCGCGACCATGGATGCGATGACAACACTCTCACGGGCTCTCCGGTCCCGCGCTGCCTTCGGGATGTTCTGTCTTGCTCTGAGCCTGAGCCAAGGCTGTGCCCGATCGGAGCCCTCGAATCCGACGAACGCAGATTCGGTAGATGCACAAAAACTTCCATTTCGCCCAGATGCTGATCCGGCCCCGGTTAGCGACAGTGCTCGACCCGCCCCCGTTCCGAAATTGAGTCTGCCTTTTCGGACAGGGTTGCACTCGCGTATCCTGCCTTCTGGAACCCTTCTGACCGTGCAATTGGACGACTCGCTTTCGACAACCAACGTTCATGCCGGTGACGCCTTCACAGCATCGGTCGCAGCGCCCCTTACCGTAGACGGCGACACACTCGTTCAACGGGGCGCGGCGGTGACCGGGCGGATTGAATCCTCGCAATCCCAAGCCGACACGCCCGGCCTGGTTCCGGGTTCCGGCTACTTCCGGCTGACTTTAAATGCGATCACGATTGAGGGCAGGCAACTTGCGATTCAGACCTCCAGCCTGTTTGCGCGGGGACAGTCGCCGAACACCAGGTCCGCCAACACGCCTTCCGACCTCCGCTTGGACAGTGTGCAGGTCCAAAAGGGACGTCGGCTAACTTTTCGGCTGACAGCTCCGCTCACCGTCAACGACCCAAAGTCGATGGCCAGCGATCAATCCCCGAACACGCTCCCCGAATAAACTGGTGCAATTCCTTCGCTAGTAGCTCTATTCAAGCGGTTTTCGATGCTTGTTATTTCTCCTATCTAGCAGAAACTAAACTTCTTGCCGAGTTTTCCACAGGCTTTTCCTGATTTGAGTGACGTCTGCCCTTCGCAGCGTCTGATTCGCCCTCCTATATTGAGATCGATTAGCGGGGTGGTTTGCCACCTCGGGTTCCCGATTCGGGAGCACCGAGGTATAAAGGAGCCCATCGTGGGGTTTCTTTCGGGAACCGTCCCGCGCCAAAGTAAATGTATGAACGCCGCAACCCCATTTCCGTGGTCGGACCTGGCAGCCGGAGACAACGCCAACAGTCCCATTCAGGAAACCCAGCTCCAGGCTCAGAGATGGGAAGCGGTCGGCCGTCTGGCGGGCGGTGTGGTGCATGACTTCAATAACCTGCTCACCGGCGTCATGCTCTACTGCGATCTTCTACTCTCAAGCCTTGATGCACGCGACCGCCGCCGGCGTTACGCCGAAGAGATCCGCTCCGCTATCGTGCAAGCCACCGGCCTGGTCAAGCAGTTGCTGGTTTTCGCCCGGCCGCAGGCCACGCCAGTTGGGACTTTGTGCCTCAACGAAATTGCCCGAGGGATGCATGATTTGCTGGCCCGGCTGATCGGCGAAAACATTGCCCTCGACCTGCATCTCGACCCGGAATTGGGCGCAGTCACCATCGACCAGGCTCACGCGCAGCAGGTCTTGCTGAACTTGGTTCTCAATGCTCGCGATGCACCAATGTCAGCGATAGTGGCGTCCCACGTGCAATTGAATGAACATGATTCTACTCATCACCCCTTCGGCACGCGGCCAAGAGTGCGCTGCCACTGTGAAAGACGCCACCGGCGAGGAAACCCACTGGGCGGAAGATCTGCCGCAAGCGGTAGCCCGGCTTCGCGAACAGACTTATTCAGCCGTCGTAATCGACCAATTCCTTTTAGAGAATGAGCCCGCCGAGAGCGACCAGGTGATCGAGCACTTGGGAACTGCCTTTCCCGTCTATCTCAATTTCGCTGTCAGTGGTATGGAGCGCCTGCTGCGCGAGGTCCGCTCCGCCTTACATCGCCGCAAGCGTGAGGAAACTCAGGCCCGCCGTTCGGTCGAGCAACAGATTCGAAGCGAAGTATGCGAATCCCTTACCGCCATGCTGCTCTCCTGCGAACTAGCCATGGCCGTGCCCGAGGTTCCTGCCCCCGCCGCGGAGAAAATCCGCCTCATCGACAGTCTCGCCCGCGACATGCGCCTCAGGCTGGGCGCGAACTGACTGGCTTCACTGATCTATGCAAGATTCTGCACCTTCATCAGGCGCAGAAAACCTTCGACGACCCACCCCCAGTGGCACTAAAATAGGGACCGCACGATGCCGGAGCCCGCATCCCGCGAGCTATCCGACGCACCGGAGGCCCTGTGCACGTTCTAGTCTCTGCCGATACTATGTCCGGTTCCTGGAGCTATACCCGCGAACTGGTCACGGGATTGGTCACGCGGGGCGTCCGAGTCACGCTGGTCAGCTTCGGTGAGATTCCCCTGCCCGAGCAGACTACGTGGATGGACCTGCTCCACGGCCTTGAATATCGCCCCACAGCTTTCCGCCTGGAGTGGATGGACGAGGCTCCGCAGGATCTGCACGAGTCTTCCGATTTTCTTGCCAGCTTGGTGCGCGAAGTTCGCCCCGACCTGCTTCACCTCCACCAGTTCTGCCATGGCGATCTCCCGGTGAATGTTCCGCGCGTAGTCATGGCCCACGGCGACCTCATCAGTTGGAGCGAAGCTGTCCAGGGATGCAGCCCGCGCGCCACGCGTACGATGAAGTGGTATCGCGACACGGTAATTCGCGGTATCACCGCCGCCGATGCCGTAATCGCGCCCTCGGCCTGGATGCTCGATACGCTTCGTGCGACCTATACTCGCCCGCGCCGCGGAGCTGTCATCTATCCCGGACGCAATCCCATCTTCTTCAATCCCTACGTCAGCAAAGAGGACTCTGTGCTTTCCGTAGGCCGCCTGCTCGATGCCGGCAAGCAAGTCCATCTGCTGACGCAACACACGCAGCCGTTCCCGGTCTGCATCGTGGGCGCGGAGCAGACCGTGCCCGTGCCCCGCATTCCGATTCGCGCTGACGTGAAGGTTTCGACCGACCAGAATTCCGTAGCCGTTCGTGGGCCGCAAACCGATGCTCAACTGCGTGCCCTCTACAGCCGTGCTGCCATCTACGCTGCCACGGCACGCTATGAGCCGCTCGGCATCGCGGCTCTCGAAGCCGCGTTTTCCCGCTGCGCCATTGTCGCCAACGATATCCCGAGTTTCCGCGAGGTCTGGGGCGATGCCGCCCTCTACTTCCGCACGAACGATGCCGGTAGCCTGGCGGAAACTCTTTGCCGGCTCGACGCCGACCGCCCCTTGCGCCAAGCCTACGCCGACCGCGCCTATACCCGCGCCCGCGAACGCTTCACCACCAAGCGCATGATCGACGACTACCTGGACCTCTACCGCAGCCTGGTCTCAGCCAACACCCTGGCCGCCTGAAACAAGCTCCTCTTGTCATCCCGCTTCTCTATCATCCTGTGTTTGTTGTCATCCCGTGTCGTTGTCATCCCGAGTGAAACGAGGGATCTTGGTTTCTCGGGCATGGACAGCTGCCACCGTGGTTTAATGTCTTAAAGACCGAGGAGAACTTCCATGCCGCAAAGCCCGCACAACCTAGTCGGAGAGCTGCACAACCTGGCAGCCCACGCCCACAACGCCGCCGCTGTAGCCCACGGCAAAGGAGATCATCTAACCGCGCACGAACTCAGCCAACAAGCCCACGAACATTCCAGGAACGCCCTCAAGCTAGCCGAAGAGCTCGCTAGGGAAGCCAGAAACTCCAGCAAATCCTAAACCGCGGCTTGCCATCCTGAGGCAGCGGAGTCGCTCGTGAAACGAGCGACTCCCAACGAAGGACCTGTGCAACTCGCTGTCAGAACTGATGCTGCCTGAACATGTGTCTCGCCTTCATTCTCCATTTTCACGCCCCGCGACACCCACCCCCGCTTGATGGTATCTTTTTAGCCTTACTAGAAACCCGTAAGGTTGGAGGAATCAAAGTCATGGCTCAGGTAAAGATCACAATCCGTCCCAACGGCCCTTATCGTGTCGAAGCGCCCGAGGGTTCCATCGAACTAGTCGACGTCAACGGAACGCAGTACGACCTCACCGGCAAGCCCGCCTTTTCTCTCTGCCGCTGCGGCGGCTCGGTGAACAAACCTTTTTGCGACGGCACTCACAGCCGCATCGGCTTCCAGGGCGCAGAACTGGCCGTCAAGAAAGCCGAGGGCTAGCCGCCCAACTCTGATGGGGTGTCCCAAAGCCGCATTTGTCAAGAGGGCGTACGCGCTCGAGTTGTGGAAGCCTGTGGAAAACTACCTCGACAGCCCGTTCCACGACTTCGAGAGGTGCGTAAAAGACACACCCACCATCCGCAACCGCGTGATTCGGATGTTTTTGCAATCCTATAGCTGGGAGATATTATTGGCAAATATCGCTTAAGTGTTCCAGTCGGAACATTCAGCACAATGTTCCGGTCGGAACACTCAGCGACTCGGAGGCTACTTGAGCGACAAAAGGGATCGTGAACTGAGCGACCGTGAATTAGGAATGCATCGCAACATCACGCGCCGCGACTTCCTCAACGGCGTAGCCCTGACAGCAGGCGCTGCCATGATGCCCTGGCATCCGCTCGCCGCTGCTGATAATGATTCCCAAAACACTGACCCCGAAAAATCTCCCAACTACTATCCGCCCGCGCTCATCGGACTGCGCGGCAGCCACGCCGGCTCCTTCGAAGCGGCACACTCCTTGCGCGATGGCACCTTCTGGGACGCAGCCGGCACACCAAAAGATACTGGCGAAAACTACGACCTCATCATCGTAGGAGGCGGCATCAGCGGCCTCGCCGCGGCGCACTTCTATCGCAAGCGCGCGGGCGCGAACGCGCGCATTCTCATCCTCGAGAACCACGACGACTTTGGCGGCCACGCCAAGCGCAATGAATTCCAGGTGGGAAAGAAAACTCTTCTAGGCTACGGCGGCACCTACTCGATCGAGAGCCCCGAACCGTACAGCGCAGTGGCCAAGGGTGTGATTGAAGAATTGGGAATCGAGGTAGCCAGCTTTCCAAAATATCTCGACCGCGATCTTTACGGTGCCATGGGTAGAGTTCCGAAGATTTTCTTCGACAAGGAAACTTTTGGCATCGATAAGCTGGTGGATGATCCTTATCCTTTCCCCGGTGGCGAGACCTACGATCTCGCAGTCGCCACGCCCGATGCCTGGGCACACTTCATGGCCGACGCCCCGATCGCAGAGCAGGCCCGCAAAGACGTCTCGCGTCTTTGCCAGGAGAAGAAAGACTATCTTCCGGGACTCAATGCCGAACAGAAAGAGGCACGCCTGGCACGCATAAGCTACGCCCAATTCCTTACTGAGCAGGTGGGTGTGCACGGTGACGTTATTCGCCTCTACCAGACTGTTTCGCAGCCTTTGTTTGGCGTAGGGATTGAAGCGGTTGCCGCACTGGACGCGGCGGACACAGGATACCCAGGCTTCAGCGGAATGGGCACTGAAGCGGAGGGGTTGAGCAACGAGCGAAAATATTTCTTCCACTTCCCTGACGGCAACGCCAGCATCGCACGCCTGCTCGTGCGCAATTTGATCCCGGATGTGATACCAGGCAACTCCGCGACGGATGTAGTTTCTGCGCGTGCGAATTACGCCAAGCTCGATGAGAAAAACTCTAGCCTACGCATTCGATTGAACAGCACGGCGGTGCGGGTGAAGCATGTGGGCTCGACTAGCTCTGTTGACCCGGCGCAGGCCTCCGAGGTTGAGGTAGCCTACGCGCGCGGCGGCAAGGTTTATGCCGTCAGAGCGAAGCACGTGATTCTGGCTTGCTGGAACATGATGATTCCTTATCTCTGCGAAGAGTTGCCGGAAGCGCAGAAAGAGGCGCTGGCCTTTGCGACCAAGGTGCCGCTGCTCTACACCAATGTGCTGTTGCGTAACTGGACTGCGTTTCAGAAGCTGGGAGCGAATGCGATCTATGCTCCGGGTGGCTACCATACGGGTGTCGACCTGGATCTTCCGGTCAACATTGGCGAGTATCGCTGCCCGCGCTCGCCGGACGAGCCGACCGTGGTGCACATGAGCAAGTCTCCCTGCCGCGCGGGCCGCCCGGCGCGGGAACAGCACGTCGCCGGCCGCATCGAACTCTACAACACAACGTTCGAAACCATGGAGCGCAAGATTCGCCAGCAGTTGGCCCGGACCTTGGGGCCGGGTGGGTTTGACCCGGCGCGCGACATCTTGGCAATTACAGTGAACCGCTGGCCGCACGGGTATGCCTACGAGTACAGCAGCCTGTGGGACAAGTTCGTGCTTGATGGTGGCGAGACGCCATGCGAGCGGGCACGAAAAACTTTCGGACGGATCGCGATCGCCAATTCGGACGCCGGGGCTCGCGCCTACACAGACGAGGCCATCAATCAGGCTTGGCGGGCGGTGGGGGAATTGAAGAGCTAGTTTAGCTCCGAGTCGTGAGGGAGGACCTTCTGGGCGGGATTGTGTTCCGGCGCGTTAGCGGAACGCTCCAAGTTTACCCGTCCCAGACGCAGGGGTACACCATAGTGATGAGCCAGTTGCATGGCGGTGCCCGCAAGAGCGAGAGTCATGCAGAGAAAGATGGCCGCGCGGCGCGGGGCATGGTCTCGCTGGGGAGCGATGAGGGCGATGAGAGCGCCGAGAATCAATCCTGTGAGAAGGCCACCGATGTGTGCAGCATTATCAGTGACGCCGTCAGATCCGAAGAGATTGGGCAGAAGTCCCCAGGCCAGGTTGAAGGCGACAAATATAAACAGACTTCGGAGCGTGCCGGACAGTGCGGAGCGCGGCACTGAGAACTCACCTAGCCTGAAGGCTGCGATGAGTGCACCCGCGAGTCCGAAGATGGCGCCGGATGCGCCCACGCTCAGAACCTGAACGTTCCAAATCACGCTGGCGAGACTGGCGCCGAGACCGCAGATGAGATAAAGAACTCCAAAGGTCCAGCGGCCGTAAAGTGATTCGCAGAGCCGACCCAGATCCCACAGGCACCACATGTTGAAGGCAATATGAAGCAGACCGCCATGAACGAAGACAGACGTCAGCAAGCGCCACCATTCGCCCGAGAGCGTGTACGGACCGAAGTTAGCCCCCCACCGCAAGAGAACCGGCCCGGGAAAGTCCATTGTAGAACTTGATAGCACCATTCCCAGGAATACGGCGACATTGATGCCGAAAATGATTTGAGTAAGGCCGATGGTCGATTCGCTACGGCGAACCCAGGGCGTAGGCATGACGGTTTGCGGTGCGTCGTCGGGGATTTCGCCGCGCTGGTAGGCTTCGTGCTGACGGCACCACGGACAGATCTTCTTGCCGAAGGAGAAACCGGGGAGTTGACGGCCGCATTTAATGCAGTTTGCCATGGATAGTAAAGAGTATCAGCAGTTTGGCGAGGGTCACAAAGTTTCCAGCGCGAGGTTGCTCGGGATGATGCCGTAAAGATACGCGATTCGTAATCTTAATGGATCGTCTTGGTTTTTCTCGACATGTAATCCATGAGCAGGTACTGGCCTAGCGTGTAGGGCGTGGTGAAGTAGGCTTTGCCGCGGCACATTTCGGTTACCTTCTGGACAAATTGGACCAAGCCGTAATCTGAGGCGAGCATGAAGGTGTTGATCAGTACACCGGCGCGCTTGCACTTTGAGACTTCTTCGAGCGTTTGGCTTACCACCAGTGGATCCAAGCCGAAGGCGTTTTTGTAGATGCGTCCGTCTTCGAGGGTCAGGGCAGAGGGTTTGCCGTCGGTGATCATGACGATCTGCTTCATGTCTTTTCTTTGACGCTGCAGAATGCGTTGCGCCAGGCGCAGGCCCTCACGCGTGTTGGTGTAATAGGGGCCGACTTTTACGCGGGCGAGCTGCGAGAGCGGGACTTCTTCGGCGGAATCGTGGAAGAGGACGAGCGAGAGTGAGTCTCCGGGATACTGTGTGCGAATTAAGTGCGAGAGCGCCATGGCAACTTTTTTTGCCGGCGTGAAGCGGTCTTCACCGTAGAGAATCATCGAGTGCGAGCAGTCGAGCATGAGCACTGTGGCGCAGGAGGATTGATACTCGCACTGGTGGACCTGCAGGTCGCGGTATTCGATGTTGAGCGGCAGTCCGAGGCCTTCGCGCTGGATGGCGCTCGACAGCGTGGCAGTGATGTCGAGGTTGAGCGTATCGCCGAACTCGTAGGTGCGGGAAGCGCCGCTGGCTTCGATGCCGGTTGAGAGGTCGCGAGTGTCATGGCGTCCGAAGCTGGATTTGCCGAGCGAGCCGAGCAGGTTACGCAGGGATTTGAAGCCGAGGAAGTCGAGGCTCTTGTCGGTGATTTCGAATTTGGCTTGTGGCTGATTTTCTCCAACCTGGCCGCCCACGCCGGATGGGCGACTGGGGTCTGGAGGCTGGTCGATTGAGATGTAGTCTTCCTGCTGCATGCGCTCGATGAGTTTTTCGATGAGTTCGTCGAGTTCGCCATCGGCGGCCATTTGCTCGAGGCGTTCACGCATGTCTTCGTCAAACTGATCGCCTTCCATCAGGGCTTGCTCGATTGCGCGGCGGAGATCGTCGAGGGTTTGTTCGCCCTCGGGCATTTCGTACCACATGTCGCTCTGGAAGCCGCTTTGCAGCAAGTAATCGGAGAGCGCACTGAGCAGGTCTTCCATGCTCATCTCGCCGGCGGCGTCGGGGACGTATTTGCTGTAGCGGATGCGCTTCATAAAAGCAGGGCCCAGGGGCAAGGGTTAGGGGCCAGTCAGCAGTTTAAAAACTGCCGTTTTTGCTTCGGAGCTACAATTTTACTGACCCCTCACCCCTGACCCCTAGTTAAACTGCCTTCTCTGCCGGTACGGTGGTTCTTCTTTGTCGAAACTTTTCTCTCGCACCGGCTCGGGTTTTTTTTCTCCGGCTTTGAAAACCCGTTCTTCATTGCGGCCGATTCGCTTGTGGGCGTGCAGGCCTTCGAGGATGAATTCGGCTGCCGAGACTTGCTGCTCCGGAGTTTCTTTTTGCGAGACGCCGAGCGGGCCCAGTTTGTCGATCAGGCCCTGAATCTCTTTCAGATTTTCCAGAGCTTCCAGAGCGGCGATCGAATCCGAAAGCTGAATCTCGCCGCCTAGATCAAACCACTGCACGATCTGCTGCACGTTGGCGCCGGTGAAATATTCGTCGTAGGTTTTGGCGATGGCAGTGCGGATCAGTTCGCGGGAGACGTGGTCAGCGCCCTTCATCTCGCCTTCGTATTCGAGTTCCAGTTTGCCAGTGATGGCTGGGAGCGCTGCGTAGACGTCGCTGACGCGGGGTACGACCAGCTTTTCGTCGTTGCGCAGGGCGCGACGCTCGGCGTTCGAGATTACGTTCTCCATCGCGGAAATCGGGAGGCGCTGGCTTACGCCGGAGCGTTTGTCGATTTTCTTATCTTCACGGGCAGCGAAGGCGATGCGCTCGATTACTTCCTGAATGTAGGTGGGCAGATGCATCGCTTGTCCGTTGCGGCCGGTCCAGGCTTCCTGCGCGGTGATGGCGATGCCTTCGTCGACCCTGGCCGGGTAATGGGTGCGAATCTCGGAACCGATGCGGTCCTTGAGAGGCGTGATGATTTTGCCGCGAGCGGTGTAGTCCTCAGGATTGGCGCTGAAGACGATGGCTACGTCGAGCGGCAGGCGAATGGGATATCCCTTAATTTGTACGTCGCCTTCCTGCATGATGTTGAACAAGCCGACCTGAATTTTTCCGGCAAGGTCGGGAAGTTCGTTGATGGCGAAGATGCCGCGATTGGCGCGGGGCAGCAGGCCGTAGTGGACGGTGAACTCGCTCGACAGTTCGTGGCCGCCACGGGCGGCTTTGATGGGATCGATGTCGCCGATCAGGTCTGCGATAGTGACGTCAGGCGTGGCGAGCTTTTCCACGTAGCGATCGTCCGGCGTGAGATAAGAGATGGGAGCCGCGTCGCCGAGGCGCGCGACCTCTTCGCGGCAGCGGCGGCAGATGGGCGCGTAGGGATTGTCGCGAATCTCGCAGCCGGTTAGATACGGCATTTGAGGATCGAGCAGCGTGGTCAAGGCGCGCAGGATGCGGCTTTTGGCCTGGCCGCGCAGTCCGAGCAAAATGAAATTATGGCGCGAGAGAACGGCATTCACGATTTGGGGAACAACTGTGTCGTCGTAGCCGACGATACCGGGGAAGATGCCGGCGTCGTCGTGGTGACGCAAACGGGCGATGAGGTTGTCGCGGAGTTCGTCCTTCACGCGGCGGGTGCGCAGGCGTTCTTCGGAAAAGGAGCTGCGACGCAATTCGCCTCGTGTGCGCGGAAGAGACATGAGAACCCCCGAGGGAAACTTTTGTAAATTATACGCGGGTTTCGTGGGTGCGGGTTTGGAGGACTGGCCGGGGGCTAAAGCCCAATTTAAGCGTCGGCGCTTGACGCAGGCCTGAAGGCCTGCTCCACCCATTAGTGGACGTGGCCGTTGCCGCCGGCTTTTTCGCGGGCGCTGACGGCGCGGCGGAGGTTCGGGAGGATGGTTTCAAGATACGAAATGAATAAGGTCAGGCGCTCCGGCTCGGAGCGCAACGCAAGCAGCTTTTGTTTGAAATCCAGATCGAGCGGCACGGAGCCGGCAAGGTGAAAGGACAGCAACGTGGGGCTGGAGGCGGAAAGATCTTGCCTGGCGCCGGCAATCGCGAGCAACTCGGAGTGCAGCTCAATTGCGCGCGAGGCATCTGCTTGCGCCGGAGTTCCGGGTTCGTCGTCGATCATTAGAACCTCCGCTTGGAGAAACGAGCGCTCCTGGTTGACGCGCACGAGTTCGAAGCGTTGGCGGCCTTCGCTGACCAGGTCGAGGCGGCCGTCGGGGTACTCTTTTACCACCGTGATGATTTCGGCGGTGCATCCGATTTCGGCTAGACCTTGCTCGAGGGCGCGCACCACGCCGAAGGTGCGATGCTGGGCAAGACACTCGCCAATCATTTCTTTGTAGCGCGGTTCGAAAATGTGCAAGGGCAGGGCCGTGCCGGGGAACAGGACGACGTCGAGCGCAAACAGGGGTAGAAGCGCGTCCAAGAAGTCTCCGGTGGCAGGCGCGGGATGAGCTTCGCGAAGTCACCGCGCTGTCCCAGATTGTACCCGAGCTTGACTTCACAAGTGGCAGAGGAATAGAAGCGCGCTATGGAACTAGAAGGGAAAATTGTGGTGGTGACGGGCGCTTCCATGGGAATTGGGGAAGCGATTGCTAAGATCTTTGCCGATCGGGGAGCGAGCGTGGTGATGCTGTCGCGCGACGCGGGCCGGGTAGAAGCGGCGCGCGGGCGCGTGGGGCACGGCGAGCGGACTCTGGCGATGGCCTGCGACGTCCGGCATCGCGAGGATGTTGACCGCGCGGTTGGGCTGACGCTGCATCATTTTCAGAGGATCGATGTCTGGGTGAACAACGCCGGGCACGGACTGCTCGATTCGGTGGCGCAGATGGACATGGCGGCGTGCCGGGAAATGTTTGAAGCGAATTTGTTTGGAGCGGTAGGAGCGATGCAGGCGGTGATTCCGGTGATGCGGCAGCAGGGCGGGGGAACAATCATCAATATTTCGAGCGTGGCGGGGCATATTCCGATCCCGTTTCATGCCGCTTACAGCGCGACCAAGTTTGCGCTGAATGCGATGGGCAAGGCGGCGGGCGTGGAGTTGAAGAAAGATGGGATTCATGTGCTGACGGTTTGTCCGGGATATGTGCGGACCGCGTTTGGTGAGAATGCGATTCAGGGAAATGAATTGAAGCGCGTGCGTCCGGGATCGGTGCGCGGGATTACTGCGGAACGCGTGGCCCGGGCCACGCTGCGGGGATATTTGAAGCGGAAGCGGGAGGTGATTGTGCCTTGGACTATGTATGTGCCGGTGAAGATCTACCAGCACTTTCCGGGGTTCGTGGAGTGGGCGATGGGACGGATGGCGGGGTGACACCGGCGATCATCCAAGGCACTTATCCCAGTTCTGCCAGCATGGCTTCCATCTCGCCCTGAGCGTGGAGGTTTCCGGTGCGACGGGCGGAGGCGATGCCGTCGGTTAGCATGGTTCTGGCTTCGGCGATTCTGTCGGCGCGGGCCAGCGTTTGTGCGGCCATGAAATAACCGGGAGTGTAGTCGGGACTGGATTTGAGCAGGATGGCAAATTCGGCCAGGGAACGGTCGAGGTCGCCCTGCTTGGAATATTCCATGGCCAGACCGTAACGCGCGAAGGTGTCGTTGGGATTCTGCGTGAGGACGTCGTTGAGGGCGGCAATGCGGTCCATAAGGCAGTTCTCAGTTCTCGGTTCTCAGTTCTCAGTTGAGATGAGGTTACTACAAACCGCGCGTTTGCTTCCGGATCTGTTCTTGATTGGATTGGATCTGCTGGGATGAGTAGAATGCAGTCCATAACATTTCAACATTTTTGTTTTCAGTCCTGCGGAGGGGTTGGTGGCTTGTCCGTTTTTTATGCCGGTGGAGAAGTTGGAGAACGGGGATTGGCTGCATGCGACACGGCTTCCATTGGGATGCGGGTGGAGCGGGCGGTGCTCGGCGCCTGGACATGAAGGTGAGACTCCGTCGCAGGAGGAGTTGCGGGAGTTCTGCAATCTTGGGTATGCGGAGGGTTGCGGGCGATTGCCTCGGGAGCGGGAGTGGGATTCAGTCCGCTTTGCAGCTAGAACCGTAGTAGACGCACAGAATGGAACCGAGGCGCGCATTCACGTTCGCTATGTCTGCGAACGCGAGCATCGTCCGGCGGGGAGTGGGACTTTGGAGTTTGATGCGTTCGAGTCGCGATGGGTCGAGCGGCATCGCGATGACCGCGTGCAGCGGATGGCGGAGTGTTTTCTGCAGGTGTTCCTAGAGAAGAGGAAAAAGCAGGAAGTGGCGCGAGCGGTGGCCAGTTAAAGAAATGCAGACCTAGATCAGGAAATCGTTTCGAGTCAGGAATTCCAACCAGCAGAACGAGGAACGCGACCATGAGTGAAGAGAGTTTGACACCCCGGCCGGTTCGGGACTCGCAATCGGAGATGACGGAGATTGTTCTGCCCAACGACGCCAACCCCCTGGGCGCGCTGCTAGGCGGCCGGTTGATGCATTGGATCGATATGGCGGGAGCGATGGCGGCCCACCGCCACTCGCGCAGTTACGTGGTAACCGCTTCGGTGGATCATATCGATTTCCTGGTGCCGGTGAAGGTTGGGGATCTGGCGATTTTAAGATCGTCAGTGAACCGCGTTTTCCATACTTCGATGGAAGTGGGGGTGAAGGTTTGGGTGGAGAACTATATAGCGGATACGGCGCAGCACGTGGCTTCGGCCTACCTGACGTTTGTGGCCATCGACGGCAAGGGGAACCGCTTGAAGGTCGCTCCGGTGATTCCCGATAGCGAGGAGCAGCAGCGGCGCTACGATGACGCGGGGCGGCGGCGCGAGATCCGGCGCGCAGAGCTGGAGCGGCGGCGCAAGGCGAAACGATAATCCGCAAGCAGATGTGATCGGCGTCACATTGGGCCCTTGGCAAAACAGATAATCTACACCGTTGCCATCGAGGGATTTTCATGGATAGTGCGCTTCTGGTCGATCGCATTCACTTCGCATTCACAGTTACCTTCCACTATCTTTTCCCGCAACTTACCATGGGCCTGGCGCCACTGATTGTGGTGCTCAAGACGCTTGGCCTGCGCCGCAATGACGAGGCATACAACCAGGCGGCGCGTTTCTGGGCGCGGATCTTCGGCATCAACTTCGTGATGGGCGTGGTAACTGGAATTCCGATGGAATTTCAGTTTGGCACGAACTGGTCGCACTTCTCGCGCTTCGCCGGAGGCGTGATCGGGCAGACACTGGCCATGGAAGGCTTGTTCGCTTTCTTTCTGGAGTCGGCGTTTCTCGGACTGTTTCTCTATGGAGAGAAGCGGCTGAGTCCGCGGGCGCATTGGTGGTCGGCGGTCGCGGTGTTTCTGGGATCGTGGCTTTCCGGATTCTTCATCATCGCCACCGATGCGTGGATGCAGCATCCCGTGGGCTTCGTTGCGGCCAAGGATGGCTCGGTGCAACTATCGAGCTTCTGGGAACTCGTGCTGAATCCATGGGCATGGTGGCAATATGCGCACAACATGGGCGGGGCCGTGATTACGGGCGCGTTTGTAATGGCGTCCGTGGGCGCGTTCTACTTGTTGTGGGGAAAGTTTGAGGCGCAGGCGCGGATTTTCGTACGGGTGGGCGTCGTCGCTGGATTGATCTTCAGCGTCCTGCAGTTGTTCCCCACCGGCGACGGTCAGGGACGGATGGTTGCCATGCATCAGCCGGTAACGCTCGCAGCCATGGAAGCACTGTTCGTGAGCCAGGAGGGCGCGCCACTGGTGATCCTGGGGCAGCCGAATGTGGATGAGCGCAAGATCGATAATCCAATTGAGGTTCCTAACGCGCTCAGCTTTCTGACTTACCGCGCGTGGAAAGCCGATGTGCAGGGGCTCGACGCGTTCCCCTCGGATATGTGGCCGGAGAATATCGCGCTTCTCTACTACAGCTACCACATCATGGTCGGGCTGGGGACCATCTTCATCGCGATAATGGTGGTAGCGGCGTTTCTGTTGTGGTGCGGCAAGCTTTTTTCTGCGCGATGGATGCTGTGGATTCTGCTGCTGGCCTTGCCATTTCCTTACATCGCCAACACTGCGGGGTGGATGACGGCAGAACTAGGGCGGCAGCCCTGGCTGATTTACGGCCTGATGCGCACGGCAGAGGGATATTCGAAGGCGGTGTCGGCGGGCAATGTGATGTTCACGCTGCTGGGTTTTCTCGGCATGTACACGGTGCTGGGGATTTTGTTTCTGTTTCTGGTGCGGCGCGAGGTTGAGCACGGACCGGTGGGCGACGCGAGTTCGGGACACTAGAGGGTGGAGCAGGCCTTCAAGGCCTGCGTCAAGGGAGTCAAATGAGAGGGCTTGAGCCCCTGAGGGTGTGATGGAAACGCTATGGTTCATGATCGTCGCCGTGATGGTGGCGGCTTACGTCGTGCTGGATGGCTTCGATCTCGGTGCCGGCGCAATTTACCTGGGCGCGGGCAAAACTAGTGACGAGCGCCGGAAGATCCTGCGCGCGATTGGGCCGGTGTGGGACGGCAATGAAGTCTGGCTGCTTGCGGCAGGAGGAACGCTCTACTTCGCCTTCCCCTTGCTCTATGCCTCGAGTTTCAGCGGCTTCTACCTGCCCCTGATGATGGTGCTCTGGCTGCTGATGCTGCGGGGGATCGGCATTGAACTGCGAGCGCACATGGACAATCCAGTTTGGGTGGGGTTCTTCGATTTGATCTTCTGTGTTTCCAGTGTGCTGCTGGCGATCTTCTTCGGTGCGGCTTTGGGAAACGTGGTGCGCGGCGTGCCTCTAGGTGCGGACGGCTATTTCTTCGAGCCGCTGTGGACAAATTTCCGCGTGGGCACTAATACCGGAATCCTCGACTGGTACACGGTGCTGACTGGTGTGATTGCGCTCGTGACATTGACCGCGCACGGGTCGTTATATGTCGCGGTCAAGACTGATGGCGAATTGAATCAGCGTACCCGCAGCATCGCGTTGCGGGCGTGGCCGCTGCAGCTGATTTTGACTATCGTCGGTTTGCTAGCAACTTGCTATGTGCAGCCGACCGTGCTCGACAACTACAAGCAGCATGCCATCGGATTTCCGATTCCGCTGCTTGTGTTTGGCAGTCTTGCCGTCATGATCTATGCCATCCGCAAGGGGCTAGACAAAGTTGCTTTCGTGGGCTCGGCTCTGTACATCGTGGGAATGCTGGTGGGAGCGGCGTTTGCGCTGTATCCCGTGGTGCTGCCGGCCAGCACCGATCCTGCTCACAGAAGCCTCACCATCTACAACACTGCAGCGGGGCGCCACGGGCTCACGGTCGGTCTAACGTGGTGGATTCTGGGGATGGTTCTGGCTTTGGGGTACTTCACTCTGCTGTTCCGCATGTTTCGGGGGAAGGTGCGGCTGGAAGGGGAAGGGTACTGAGCTTTCTCCGGGTGCCCGAAGATTCTCTAATTGCCGCCGGACTTCGCCGAAGCTCTGACATTACCACCGTTCGACTATGTACCAAGGGCCGCACTCACGTGTGCCGTCATCATTGGACCCCTTGCCATCTTTGTCGAATCGCCATATTTCGCCTGTTTTATGCACCGTTACTTTGCTCTTACTCTTGTTGATGCTGTAAGACTCGCCCACGGAGGTTTGCACTTCCACGCCGTCAAGCGTAACTTTGACAACCCTACCTACAAGCCCGTAGCACCCGCTTTCCAACTGAACGTACTCGCCAAGCATCAGCGTCTTCGTATCCATCATTGCCCTGTGTTCCTAATTATACGATTGGAATCCCCTGTATAATTTAAGTGTTCGATCCATCCTGACTTTATTCTTTGGAGTGTGATCCCTTGAGTGCACATATGCCGTCTCATCCCGGGCAGCCAGCGCCGGGGCCGCAGCCGTTGCCAGGAGTCGATGCCATTATTGCCGTGGGTTCGGGCAAGGGGGGCGTGGGCAAGACCACGCTGTCGGTGAACCTGGCGGTCGCGTTGGCCAAGATGGGGCATAAGGTTGGCCTGCTCGACGCCGATGTGTATGGGCCGAACGTCCCGCTGATGCTGGGCGTGAGCGGACAGCCGAAGATGGTGGGAGAAAACCGCATCGAGCCGCTGGAGGCTTTTGGGCTGAAAGTGATCTCGGTGGGATTCCTTAATCCCGGGGACAAGCCCATTATGTGGCGCGGTCCGATGTTGCACCAGATCGTAAAGCAGTTTCTGAGCTTGGTGGAGTGGGGACATCTCGATTACATGGTCGTCGATTTGCCGCCGGGGACGGGCGACATCGCGTTGTCGCTGGTGCAGTCTGTGCCGCTGACGGGCGCCGTGGTGGTTTCGACTCCGTCTGATGTTTCTTTGCAGGACGCGCGCAAGGCGATCGAAATGTTCCGGCAGATGAAGGTGGATCTGGTGGGCGTGGTCGAGAACATGAGCTTTTTTACGTGCCCGCACTGCCATCACGAGATCGATATCTTCTCGCGCGGCGGCGCCGAGAACATGGCGCAGAGGTTCAGCGTGCCGTTCCTTGGGAGCATCGAACTCGACCCCGAAGTGCGCAAGTCTGGCGACGGCGGGAAGCCAATCGTCTTGGAAGGCGAGAATTCGCCGCATGCCAAATCGATCTTTGCTTTTGCCCGGAAGGTGGTGGAGCGGGTGGGAGAGATCAAAGCGGGCGAGACGGCTAGCGTGATTCAGATTCAGTAGGGAAGTCGTTTTAACCTACTTGTCGCTTCGAGAACCGCGACAGTCGCCAGACGACGTTAGGTTCGCCATCTTTCAGGATCAATCCTGCCATCATCTCTCCCAACGCCGGCCCGTGTTTGAACCCGTGTCCCGAGCCGCCACCCAGCAGCCAGACGTTCTCCATGCGCGGATGGCGATCGAAGACGAAGTTGCTGTCGGAAGTTTGCTCGTATTGGCAGACGCGAGTTTCGATCAGCGGAGCGTCTTTCATCGCGGGAAAGCGGAACGCAATATATTCGCGAACGCGCTTCAGAGTTGCTGGGCTGACAACTCGCTCGCCGGAAGTGGGATCGAAAGAGGACCCCCGCGTATCGTCGGCCACCTTGAAGCCGCGGCCGTCGCTGCCGGGGATGCCGTAGAAGAAACGCTTGCCGTGATCGCCCCACACGGGAAGATGCGCGTCGGTAAAGCGGGAGTCACCGCGGGGCGCGCCGAAGAAAAAGATATCCTGCTTGGTCGGGCGGACGATCTTGCCTAAAGTTTGAGGGAACAGCTTGCCTAGCCACGGCCCGCAGGCGAAGACGTAGTAATCGGCTTTCAGACGCGAGCCGTTCGAGAGCGCGATGCCGCGGAGGGACGGCCTTGTCGCAGCATTCTCCAGACCCTCCGACTCGACTGTGAGCTGCCGGTACGCGCCGCCTTGGGCGACGAATGCGTCGACCACCGCCTGGCAACTGGCGCGGGCGTCGAGGTATCCGCACTCCGGTTCGAGGATTCCCCAGCGGACGCCCGCGAAGTTGACCTGCGGCCAGCGTTTCTTCATCTGTGCCGTAGACAATTCCCGAAAATTGATCCGCGCTTGGCGCAGCAGTTCGAGTGAACCGCGCTCGTAAGCGTCATCGCGGCTGCTGACCATCCAGAGAACGCCAGTGCGGTGCAAAAACTGCTTCTTCCATCGCCTCTCATATTTCGGCCACAGCTTGAGGGCGCGAGCGGCCAGTTCGGTGTAAGGCTGGTCGGGGCCGTAGGTGCCGCGCATGATGCGGGTTTCCCCGCCCGAAGACGCGCGCGAGTTGCCCGGGCCCCAGGCGTCAAGCAGCGTGACGCGGGCTCCGCGTTCGAGAAGGTGGAGGGCGGTCCATCCGCCGAAGGCTCCGGCTCCGATGACCGCGACGTGCGGTTTGGATTTCATTGCGAATCGATTTGCCGCGTGCGAGTTGAGAATACCGGGGATGGCTCGGCTGGGGAAGAGCACGCACGGATTCTGCTGGTCAAGCCCGGCCCTGCGGTCCTTGACAGGAAGGTGGAGCGTTCCTAGAATCCAAGCAGGACGCGGGTTTGCGTCCAAAGCTAAGTTTCTGCATCTAAAATAGTTAGCTGGAGATTTTGAGCTGGCTGCGAGTCCGGCTGATCCCTAAACCTAACATGCCATCTGACCCCAATATCGGCAAGCGGGAACGCGAAGTTCTGACGGCGATCGTGGAGACTTTTATTTCCACGGGTGAGCCCGTCGGTTCGCGCACGCTGGCGCGGTCGAACCGCGAGGGCTTGAGTCCGGCTTCGATTCGCAACGTGATGGCGGACTTGTCGGATGCCGGATTTCTGGAGCAGACCCATGCCTCGTCGGGACGCGTTCCGACCACCGATGCGTACCGGTATTACGTGGAGCAGATCACGGGAACGGCGCGGTTGGCACCGCAGGAAGAAAGCTTGATTTCTGACTCTCTCGCGGGCATTACCGATGTGCCGGAGTTCATGGAGCGCACTTCGCACGTGTTGTCGCTGATTTCACGCAACGTGGGTGTGACCGTAGCCACCACCGGCGCCAAGAATGCGCTGGAGCATGTTTACTTCTCGCGCCTGGGCGATCAGAAAGTGCTGGCCGTGTTGGTGACGCGTTCCGGCGTGGTGCGCGACCGCGTGCTGAAGCTGGATTTACCACAGGCGGAACTGGATCTTGCTGCGCGGTACATCAACGAGAACTTTCGCGGCTGGACGATGGAGTCGATGCGCGCCGAGCTGGGACGCAGGATTGAACAGGAACGCAGCGAGTACGATCGCCTGATGAATTCGATTGAGCAACTCTTCAAACAGGGCGCGCTCGCCGCCGACCCCGGCGCGCAGGTGGTTTTCGTGGAAGGCGCGGCCAACCTGGTGACGGGTCAGGAAGATCGGAAACGGCTGCAGGAGATGTTGAAGACGCTCGAGGAAAAAGAAAAAGTCGCGCAGCTTCTGGGTGCCTATCTTGACGTAAAGCAGGAAGCGGTGAGGGTGGTGATTGGGCTCGACGACGCGCTGCCCTCCATGCAAAACTTCGTGCTGATCGGAGCGCCGGCGCGGTCGGGGAGCGATATGTTCGGATCGCTGGCGGTGATTGGCCCCACGCGCATGGATTATCAGCACACCATGACCGCGGTTTCCTACATTGCGCGGCTCTTCGACAAAATTTTGAATGAATCGGAGTAATCAGCTGTATGAGCAAAGTGAACGGAAAATCAGAAGCAAAGAATGCAGGGCTGGACTTGGACCATGAACTGCCGGCTGGCGACGGAGATGACCCCACAGCTGCGGCAAGTGGCGGGGAATCGTTTGCCGCGGAATCTGAAATCCAGAAATTAAAGGCCGAGCGCGACTCGCTGCTCGACCGGCTGGCGCGGGCGCAGGCGGAGTTCGAAAACGCGCGCCGGCGGGCCAGCAAGGAGCAGCAGGAGTTTCGCGATTACGCCGTGGCGGATGCAATCAAGTCTTTGCTGCCGGTGATGGACAGCCTGGAGCGTGCCTTGCAGGTGAAATCGGACGCGACCGAGCTGCGTGCCGGCGTGGAACTGATTTACAAGCAACTGCTAGCGGCGCTGGCCAAGCTTTCGGTGCATCCCATTGTGTCGAAGGGCGAGGCGTTTGATCCGCGTTATCACGAGGCCATCGAAATGGTCGAAACCAACGACGCTCCCGATCATCAGGTGGTCGAGGAGTTGCAACGCGGCTACAAGTTCAAAGACCGCTTGCTGCGGCCGGCGATGGTGAAGGTGGCCAGCAATCACGGGAAATAAGACTCACAAATTTCAATTGTTCTTTTATTCGTCCAATAACGAAGGGTTCCTATTCTGGCCACAAACGCAAAACGCGATTATTACGAAATATTGTCAGTGAGCCGCACGGTAAGCGATCACGAACTGAAGAGCGCTTATCGCAAGCTTGCCATGCAGTACCATCCCGATCGAAATCCGAATAATCCGGACGCGGAAGAACGCTTCAAGGAAGTCACCGAAGCCTACACGGTACTGGCTGATTCTGAGAAGCGCTCGCTCTATGACCGCTTCGGTCATGCCGGAGTGGGCGCCGCCGCCGGTGCGGGCGCGGGTTTCGAGGGGACGCCATTCCAGGACTTGGGCGAAATCTTCGGCGAGTTCTTCGGCTTTGGCGATGTGCTCGGAGGCAGCGGACGCCGGCGCAGCCGGGTTCAGCGCGGCGCGGACTTGTGCGAAGACTTAACCATCGAGTTCGAAGAAGCCGCTTTCGGCGTGGAGAAGCGCGTCACGGTGCGCCGTCATGAAGCCTGCGAAGACTGCCACGGCTCCGGGACGGCCGCGGGCAAAGGTCCTACAACCTGCCGTTCGTGCGCTGGCCGCGGGCAGGTGCGTTATCAGCAAGGCTTCTTCAGCATCGCGCGGACTTGTCCCTCCTGTCAGGGGACGGGCAGCGTAATTACCGATCCGTGCCCGAAGTGCAAAGGCGAAGGCCGGCATCTGCGGCAGCGCTCGGTCGACGCGAAGATTCCCGCCGGCGTGGAAGACGGCACGCGCATCCGGTTCACCGGAGGCGGTGAGGCCGGGCCTTTCGGCGGGCCGGCCGGCGATCTCTACCTGGTGCTACATGTGAAGGAGCATCCGTTTTTTGTGCGGGAAGGGAATGATCTGCACTGCGCCGTCCCGCTGTCGGTGACGCAGGCCGCCATGGGTGCGGAGATTCGCGTGCCCACTCTCGAAGGCGAGCACACCCTCAAGATTCCCGATGGAACCCAGCCCGGAACCACATTTCGCGTCCGCCACAAGGGTGTACCGGTTTTGAACGGACATGGCAAGGGCGACCTCTACGTGGAAGTGCGGGTCCAGATTCCGAGCAAGCTCAGCAAGCGCCAGAAAGAGCTTCTGCAGGAACTCGAGACGACGGCGAAGGTGGACAACCAGCCGATGATGCGGTCTCTGCTGGGCAAAGTGAAGGATATGTTCGGGTGAAGAAAGCAGTTCCCAGTTCTCAGTTCTCAGTAAGGTCAACCGCCAGTCGACCAGCAAGCCTTTATTCTCCCGAAACCTTGACCCCCACGCCGGTGGGGTTTGCTTCTCTGAGAACTGAGAACTGACCCATGACCCGCCGCCGGTTTATCGCCGATGAACTCTCGGGCAATCGCGCCGCCCTGGTCGGCGAGCACGCCGACCATCTGGTGCGCGTGCTGCGAGCCCGCATCGGGCAGGATTTCGAGATTGCGACCGGAGAAACCGTGCGCCGCGGACGAATTGCCTTTGTCAGCGACGGCCGCGTCGAATTCGATTTAGGGGAAGAAGTTTCCCGAGCGAGCTTGGCCGAGATCACCCTCGTTCTCGCCGTGTTCAAGTTCGACCGCATGGAGTGGGCGATCGAGAAGTGCACCGAACTCGGCGTCTCGCGGATCGTGCCGGTAATCGCGCGGCGTACGGATTCGCATCTGGCCGCTGCCTCGGCAAAACGGGCTGAACGTTGGCGGCGTATTGCCCGCCAAGCGGCGGAACAGTCGCGTCGCGACGCTCCGCCGCAGATCGCCGCGCCCATCGAAGTGGCAGAGGCATTGAACTTTCCCGCGGCCTTGCGCATTGTGCTGGCGGAATCGGAACAGCAAACTTTGCTGCAAGATATTTTGAAGCAGAAGAATGCAGAAAACGGGATTGTGATGGCAGTTGGTCCCGAAGGCGGCTGGACCGAGAGCGAATTGCAATCGTTTCAGAAATCCGGATGGACTTCAGCTTCGCTCGGCAACACTATCCTCCGCGCCGAGACCGCCGCGATGGCCGCCACAGCGCTCGTCGCTTCCGCGTTGTATCTGCGTTAAGTTTCGTGCCGGCTTTTCCAGTCCTGCGCCGCGTCCTACAGTCCGCTGATCGTGGTGGTATTCTGGGCCGCGATGGCTGTTTCCAAATTCCAATCTCATCCAGCTCCGTTTGTTCCCGACGATCGCCAGCGCGAAGCCATTGCGCATGTTCACGGGCCGATGCTGGTGGTGGCCGGAGCGGGCACAGGAAAAACTTCGGTGTTGATTCATCGCATCGCCAGCCTTGTTGAGCAGGGAGCGGCCAAGCCGGATGAGGTGCTTGCCCTTACCTATACGGTGGCCGCTGCCGGAGAAATGCGCAACCGCGTTCGCGAGCTTCTCGGCAAACCAATTCATTCGGCCACCTTTCACGATTACTGTCTCGACCTGCTGAAGCGCAATGGAAGAGATTTTGGCGTGCTCGACGAGAAAGATCTCTGGATTTATCTGCGCAAGAGAATTCACGAGCTTCACCTCGAGCACTACATCAGGGCCGCGAATGTAGGCCAGTTTCTCAACGACCTGTTGGGCTTCCTCAGCCGGTGCCACGACGAACTTGTAACGCCGGAAAGGTACGCCGAGTACGTGACCCGGCTGGAACGCGGCGAGACCCAAGTTCCCCGAGTTGCGAAATCGAAAGATCAATTAAGCGACGCCGAGGTCATCAGACGCTGCCAGGAAATCGCCCGCGTCTTTGACACCACCGAGCGCTGGCTGCGCGAAGAAAATCTAGGCACGTTCGGCCACATGATCACGCGTGCCCATGAGCTGCTCACAATCGACCAGGAGGTGCTGACTGCCGAGCGCGCTCGCGCCCGCTTCATCCTGGTCGACGAATTTCAGGATGCCAACTTCGCCCAGACAAAACTTCTCGCGGCGCTGGCCGGACCCGAAGCAAACGTTTTCGGCGTCGGAGATCCCGATCAAGCCATCTACCGCTTTCGCGGCGCATCCAGCGCGGCGTTTTACTTGTTCCGCCGGCATTTTCCCCAATCCAAGCTGGTCGTGCTCGACCGGAACCGGCGCTCGACCACGCCGATTCTGCGATGCGCTTTTGCCGTGGTCGATAAAAACCCTCCCGTGTTCGCCGCGAACGACGCGCTTGCCTACCGGCGCACTCCTCTGCAGTCGGCGCGCGAAGAGGAAGCTAAGAAAGAAAGCAAGACGTTAGCCACTTTCCCCGTAGAAGCGATCTCATTTGCCGCCAGAGATGCCGAAGCGCCCGACGTAGGGCGCCTCATCGAAGAGACGCAACGGCGCTCGCGTTGTCGGTGGAAGGACTTCGGCGTCCTCTACCGCTCGCATATTCATCGCGATAGCGTTGTGCATGAACTGGCTGAGCGGGAAATTCCTTTCTCCATCGAGAACATGGACATCAGCGACACTCCCGAGGTCCGCGATCTGTTCGCCTGTGTCGCGGTTGTAGTGGACTTGAGCGCCGACGCCAGTCTTTTCCGCGTGGCCGCGTTGCCGCAGTTCGATGTGGACCCGGAACAACTTCGCTCTCAGTTGCGCGCCATCGCAAACGATTCGAAGGACGGAGCCGTGATCCCGCTTGCTTCGGTGCTCGACCAGGTTGCCGGTGGCCACGCGGTGTTGGAGTCGGTGCGGCAGGCGCGTGATCAAGTCAGCCGCAAGCAGGCTAAGACGCACGCCGCTTTGCAGCTCATCGGAAAACAATTCGGGCTTGACCTGAATTCTCCTGTGCTGCGGGCCGCCCTGAAGTTTGCCGGCGATTGGGAGAAAAAGGCAACCACCAAGACCAAAGACCTGGGCGAATGGATTGAATATTTGAATTATTTTCGCGAGGCCAATGGAGTAATTCCCCTGACCGCAAAAGATGACGAGGACGCGGTCCGCTTGATGACTGCTCACGGAGCCAAAGGGCTCGAGTTCGCACATGTCTTCATCCTGCGTGCGACCAGCAATTCATTTCCCGCCAGCTACAGGGAGACGCTGGTGGAATTTCCTCGCGAGTTGCGCGATCCGGATTCCGCGTCTGCCAGCGATGACAAAACTCTCTACGATCAGGAAGAACGCCGGCTCTTCTACGTGGCTATGACCCGCGCCAAAGATTCCCTGCACATTTATGGAAAGCAGGGAATCGGCCGCGACAAAACGCCGGCAGGCCTGATGCGCGAACTGATCTGCAACCCCGCACTGCAACCCTGGCTCAGAGCGCGTCCGGCGCTGCCTTCGCAGCCTGAGTTGATCGAGATCGCCGCCGCGGCGGATGCGGCTCACCGCGAAGGCTCCCGGTTGGCAGAATGGCTTGCTCTTTCCCCCATCGAAGGACTGGACGCCCGCTTGAGTGCCTCGGCGGTAGAGACCTATGAGACTTGTCCGCTACAGTTCAAGTTTCAGCGCGAGTGGAAGTTGTCGCGGCAAGTGCACGCGGCCATGCAATATGGTGCGACCATACACCGCGTCCTGCGCACCTACTACGATTCTGTGCGACTGGGCAGAACCAAGAGCGACGAAGAGTTGATCCAACTATTTCGTGACGACCTGGCCGTATCCGGAATCCTGGACAACTATCAGCGGGAACTGTACCTGAAGCAGGGACTCGCGCAATTGCAGGATTTTCTCAGCGGCACGCGGTCAGTTCCTCCGCCCGAAGTTCTGCACACAGAGGAATGGTTCGACGTGCAGATCGCCGGCACGAAAGTTGCAGGGAGAATCGACCGGATGGACCGCGCCGCCGACGGCAGCGTGAACATCGTCGATTACAAGACCGGCAAGGCTCGGTCTCAGGAGGACGCAGACGAGAGTCTGCAGCTTTCGATCTACGCCATGGCCGCAAACGAGAAGTGGGGATACCACGTCGGAGCGCTGATGTTTCACAATCTCGAAGGCAACGTTCCGGTCTTCTCTCGGCGAACCCAGTTTCAATTGGAGGAAGCGCGAGAACGAATACTGTCGGTGGCGCGCGGCATCGCCGCCGGAGACTTCGAGCCTAACGTCGGCTTTCACTGCAACTTTTGCGCCTTCCGCGGATTGTGTTCCGCCCAGGAAAAGACGGTTCCGAATCGTTCAAGGAATTCTGAGAAGAGCAGCGGGAAGCCGCTGGACTGATCGATGGTCACTGAGCCCAGCACGAACTTCCGCACAAAAACTTAGGGGACGCTTTCGGCGTCCCCCTTTTTTGACTTCGTACTGACTTTCTTAATGCTTTTTTTTCTTTTTTGCCTTTTTCTTGGTTGCCATTGTTTCTATTCTCCCTTCCATTGTTCATGGAAAAATCTGCAACGATCATTTGTTGCAACTAATTGATTGTATAGAGTTAATGAAAAATGAAGTCAAGAAAAAAATGCACACGTCGAACGGGCGGTGTTGTACCAAAGTCACAGATGGATGAGTGTGGACCAGAAAATTCTAATGTTGCTCCATCAAAACCTCCTCCACACCCGCAATCACAAGAGAGAAACAAGCAGCTGCAATCGAGCGCGCGAGCGTCGATGTTTCTTGCGCAATGCATTCAGCCGCGACGCAACCAGCCCATTGAAGTTCATCGTTTTCACCCGCTGCAGCATCTATAATGACGTTGCGAAATATTCGCGGGAGCATGATCAATGGCGGCTTTCGATGAGGTTGTCATCATTTCCGGTTGTCGCACCGCGGTGGGAAAATTCCAGGGCAGTCTCGCCGATCTGAGTGCTCCGCAACTTGGCGCCGTGGTGGTGCGCGAGGCCGTGAAGCGCGCTGGATTGAACTCCGATCAAGTCGACGAATGCATCATGGGCAATGTTCTTCCCGCCGGGCTGGGACAAAATCCCGCCCGCCAGGCGGCAATCTTCGGAGGATTGTCGCCGGCGACAGGTGCCATGACAATCAACAAAGTTTGCGGTTCGGGATTGAAAGCAGTGGCTCTCGCAGCTCAGGCCGTGCAGACCGGAAACAGTTCTATCGTCGTTGCGGGCGGCATGGAATCGATGACCAACGCTCCTTATCTCCTCCCGCAAGCACGAAAGGGATACCGTCTGGGCAACGGTCAGGTCATCGATTCCATGGTGCATGACGGCCTCTGGGATATTTACAACGACTACCACATGGGCATCACCGGCGAGAACGTTGCGGAAAAATACGGCATCACGCGCGAAGAGCAAGATGACTTCGCTGTGAACTCGCACCGCAAAGCCGTCGCCGCGATGAAGGAGTGCCGCTTCAAGTCGCAGATCGTGCCCGTAGAAATTCCTGCGAAGAAGAAAGGTGCAGCCCCGGTTTTCTTCGAAAAAGACGAATCGCCGCGCGAGGATACGACCATCGAAGTCCTTCGTTCCTTGAAGCCCGCATTTAAAAAAGACGGCACCGTGACTGCCGGCAACGCTCCCGGAGTGAACGACGGAGCGGCGGCGGTAGTCGTGACCAGCGTGCAGCGGGCAAAGGAACTTGGCGCGCAACCCATGGCACGAATTGTCGCGCAGTCGACCAGCGGCGTCGAGCCCAAGTGGGTGATGATGGCTCCCGTTGGCGCGGTGCGAACCATCTGGGAAAAGACCGGATGGAAAAAGGACGACGTTGACCTGTACGAACTCAACGAAGCTTTCTCAGTGCAGGCGCTCGGTGTGATGCGCGAGCTTGGCCTCGATCCCAATAAAGTCAATGTGAACGGCGGCGCAGTCGCCATCGGGCATCCCATCGGAGCCAGCGGGGCGCGCGTGCTCGTCACTTTGATCTATGAGATGGCGCGCCGCAACGCGAAACGTGGAATTGCCGCTCTGTGCCTGGGTGGAGGCAACGCCGTAGCCATGGCAGTGGAAAGAAATTAGCAGGCCGCTAGCTTGAAGAGACGGAAGCAGCCGCCGCCTGCAGCGTAACAGTGAACACCGCTCCTCCGCCGGGAGCGTTCGCGGCCTCGATGGTTCCGTTGTGTTCCTTCATCACTGCCTTGCAGATGCTCAGCCCAAGGCCGGTTCCGCGCCCCGGCCGCTTTGTAGTGTAGAACGGATCAAAGATGCTGCCGAGGATGTCTCCGGGGATCCCGGGACCATCATCATGAAAGCTGGCCCACACCGCTTCCCCATTATTTCCCAGTCGAATGCGCAACGTGCCCCGGTCGCGAGCCTCGCGAATCGCCTGCTCCGCATTCAGGATCAGGTTCAGAAAAACCTGCATCAACTGGTGCGGATCAGCTTGCACGAAAGGCAGCGTCGGCTCTCGCAGAAAGTCCACGGTGATGTTGTTCTTGCGCAGCGAGTACGCGTGCAGATTGAGCGTACGTTCCACGATCTCGCCAAGATTGACCGGACTTTTCCCCGGCGCCGGCGGTCTCGAGAAATAAGTCAGGTTGTGCACAATCTCGGCGGCCCGCCTCGCCTGCTGCTGCAGTATGCCGATCTGTTTGCGCGCCGCGTCCGTAGTCTGGCTGTCCTGCAGAAGTTCGCTGACTCCCAGAATACTCGTCAGGGGATTGTTGAGTTCATGCGCAACCCCGCCAATCATCGCGCCCATGGCCGCCAACCGCTCGCTCTGCACGATCTGCTGCTCCAGCTTCTTCTCCATCGTGATGTCGCGCACAGAGACGATCACGCCGCCGATCTTGCCATCGGCATCAAAGAACTGGCTGGCCGAAGCCCGCATGGTACGCCAGCTGCCGTCGCGGTGCCGGGCCCCGTACTCCGCCGCGCCAAAAATCCGGATGCCGGAAGACACGTCGCGGTACAGCGCCGCCAGCTCGGGCGAGTGGTCCTCGGTTTCCGAGATCTTCTTTCCCACCAGATCCTCGGGTTGATACCCCAGCAGGTCGCGCACACGCGAACTCACAAACGTGTACCGCTCCTGCAGATCGACCACGAGAATCAGGTCCGGGAAGCTCTCCAGCAGACGCCGCCGGAACTCTTCCTGTCCCAGCAGTTGCCGCTCCAGTTTGCGCCTTTCCGTAACGTCGATCAGCGTGCCCTGGTAACGAATCAGTTTGCCCGCAGCATCCCAGACGGCGCGCGACGATTCGAGAAACACCGCGGCGGTTCCATCCTTCTTGCGCAGCATGATCTCCCGCGCCCGTACTCCGCCGCGATCGTCCGCAGCGCGTCCCAGAACCGGCGCTTCTGCGGGATCCACATTCAGCTTGCTCGGTTCAACTGCCAGCAGCTCATCCTTAGTCGCATAGCCCAGAACGCTGACCAGCGCCGGATTGGCATCCAGCAGTCTGCCCTCCGGCGTGCTGAAGTAGGCGCCTTCCTGCAGAGTCTCAAACAGCTCGGTGAAGCGCAGCTCTTTTTCGTGCTGTCCGGTCACATCCCGTCCCAGTACGCTGACGCCGACGACTTCACCGCTCTTGACGATCGCATTGAGTACGCAATCGAAAAAAAGCGGCCGCGGATTGTTTTTCAGGCGTACACGGACGGTCCCGGTCCAGTGCCTCTTCTCCAGAAACCGGCTGAGTCCAGCTTCCAGGCTCTCGCGGGTCGGTTCCTCCATGAAGTCGAAAAACTTCTTGCCTACGATTTCGGTGAAGGGAAGCGCGATCAGGTCGCTCACGCTTTTGTTGACGGTGCGCAAGGTGCCGTCCAGAGAAACGGCGCAGGCAGCATCTTCGAACGAGTCGATCAGTTCCTTGAAGCTGCGCTGCGAACGCGCGATCATCTCATTGAGCTGGTCAAGTTGCTGCTCCGACGGAGCTGCCCCCACATGTTCCTGCAAACCCTGCAGCAGCAGCTTGAGTTCGACCACTTCCTTCCGCCGGCCGTAGGCATAGACCGCCAGCAACACAGACAAAAGCAGAACGCCCAGCGCCATCGGCCCTAAGTGGTAAGGCAGGGCCTCAAGCCGCTCCCAGGCGAGGTAGGCAAAACCCGCCGCCAGCAGAATCATGAACAACAGAATCCATCGCCAAAGCTGGGATTCTTCGCGCTCCAGGTTTTGCGGAGCGCGGGGACGTCGAGGACTATCAGGTGAAGCTTGCGTCATGGGGAGAACACCCGGTTTTGCGTTCGCGGAACGCCAAAACCGTCAATCGTTAAATCATCGTAATTATACTGGCCCAGGCAAAACAATCGTTGCCACAGCCCCAGAATTCCGATTACTTCGGTTTAACCGCGGAGCCGTGCCGCCGACGCATTGACTTGCCGAAGTCTGCCTCATAATATGGCCGCGCAGAGCGCGTAGCTTCCGCATGATCGGGCAAACCATCTCGCACTACCGCATCCTCGAGAAGTTGGGCGGCGGCGGCATGGGTGTAGCGGCGAGGGAATTTTGCTACCCCGGCCAATGAGCGCTATCGCCCCATTTCAAAACCATGATTCCGATGGTGCTATAGTGGGCTGTAAATGCTGCGGAAGCCCTATGTAGCCCTCGGGCTGATCGGCGTAGTTTTCGTTGCAGTCCTCGTCGCGCAGGACCACTCGTTACAGCTGTCTCCAGGCGAAGTCCACATCAGCAGTCGTCCCTATCAGCCTGAGACAGCTACGATTCATTCGCAAGCACGCTTGGTACAAGTCGAAATCGTGGTCCGCGACTCTCGCGGGAAGCCTGTGAAGGGGCTCACTAAGGACGACTTCGAGGTTCTGGACTCCGGAAAGAAACGTGAGATGGTTGCATTCTCAATCGAGGCCATAACAACGACGGATACGGAGACTGGAAAAAAGACTGGAACAGAGTCCCCTGGATCTGTTTCTGTGCCGGCCATCTCTGGACCACCGCAGCCTGCCTCAGAGGGGCGGTCGATTGCCCTGTTCTTCGACGACGTGAACACTCCTGTAGGTGATCTTGCCCGTGCCAAGATTGCGGCCTCGCGCTTCGTAAAAGAGGAGCTTTCACCAGGCGATCGTGTCGCGATCTTCGATACATCTGCCGGAGAGGTTGTGCGATTTACCAGCGACGTGAACTTGCTGATCAGCGCTGTTCGAGAGCTACAGAGCCATCCTCGCGCCTCAGCAGGAGGGATTGGGTCCTGTCCGAGAATCACGCCATACCAGGCCTACCGCATCTCAAACGGGGACCCTAGTGCGCTACAGGCCGCCGTCTTGGAAGATTGCCAGTGCCCCGGCCATGACCCGACTCAATGTTTTGGCATCGATGGTATGCCCGCCTACCAACTATCCAGTTCCATGGAAGGAGGGGGCGGCGTAGGCGCTGGGGGTTACCTTGGGGGCGCTAACGATATAGTCGCTGAGGTCAAAACGCAAGCTTCTGCAACTTGGCTCCAAACCAAGCTGATTTCCGACAGCACTTTTAATGCGATCCGGGCATGCTTGCAATCCGTCAGTACAATGCCCGGAAAGCGCATGCTCCTCATTGCCTCGTCAGGCTTCATCTCGGGTGAGTCGGACCCACAGGAGGACCTCATCGTTCAGGAAGCATTGAGAGCTGCCGTGGTCATTAACGCAATCGATGCGAAGGGACTTTACGCCGAGACGCCGGGGCGACCACTGGACGAGCCCTCAGAAGCCACGACGCTCTCTCCTTTAAGCATGTTCTATGAGGCCAGTTCGCTAGGTGAACGCCTGGAAAGCCAGGATGCCGCCGTGGCTCGGTTCACCGAGAGCACCGGAGGACTCTTCTTTCGCAATAACAACGATCTCAATCTTGGGTTCTATCGACTCGGCGTCATTCCTGAAGTCGCCTATCTGGTGGGATTCGCGCCTGCCGATGACGGCAACTATCACAAACTCAAGGTTGAACTGAAGAACAAAGGCTCGAACTTTGTTCAGGCGCGACCCGGCTACTTTGCTCCCAACGGCGCAGTTGAATCGCAGTCGGGCCAGAGTGCCGCGCTCGACCGCGCGATGGCGGACCCTGAGCAGTCGCATGCAGTTCCTGCCGCGATGACACTGCAACTGGCAAAGACTGCCGCGAATGGACGTCGATTGTCACTCAACATTCACGTAGACGCACGGAGTCTCCCATTCCAGCATCAAAAGGATGTTCACGTGGAAAGGCTGATTTTTGTCGCCGCGCTCTATGACCTGCAGGGGACCTTCATCACCGGCAAAGAGGCGGAGATGGATCTTGCGTTAAAGCCCAGAAGTTACGAACGGCTGACCAGCTCCGGAATAAACGCGGCGCTATCGTTAGAAGCGCCGCCGGGATCTTACAGCCTGCGATCCGTCATTCAGGAAAGCGTGGAAGGCAAGATAACAGCCGAGACACACAAGGTCCAGATCGATTAGGCTGCCACTCCATTCAAGGGATAGGTCGGGGGCAGTTCCTCTCTTCCACAATCTCGCGTGCTCACTGCACGGTCACGATAATTGTTGATAAGCCGGCGTTCCAGTCACTGGCGGCCTCTTACCTGCCCGACGCCGCCGTCCGCGAGAGCCGCGACCGCGTTCGCGCCGCCCTGAAAAACTGCGGCTACGATATCCCGCCCACGCACATCACCATCAACCTCGCCCCCGCCGATATAAAAAAAGAAGGCTCGGGATTCGACTTGCCGATGGCCCTAGGCATCGTAGGAGCCTACGGCGGCCTGACTCAAAAGACGATCGAAGACTGCCTCTTTATCGGCGAGTTGTCGCTCGACGGCGGAGTGCGCGGCATTCGCGGCACGCTGCCGATTGCCCTCGAAGCCCGCACCCGCAAGATTTCAAAGCTGGTCGTCCCCGAAGCCAACGCCCGCGAAGCCGCCATGGTCGGCGGAGTCGATGTCTACCCCGTCCGCTCGCTGCTCGACGTGATCCACTTCGTAAACTCCGGCAACGGAATCGTCCCGCTAAAAGCCGATGGCGACGCGCTCCTAAAAGAATCGCAGGAATTCCTGGTCGACTTCAAAGACGTCCGCGGCCAGCAAACCGCCAAACGAGCCATCGAAATTTCCTGCGCTGGAGGCCACAACATCCTCATGATCGGCCCGCCCGGCTCCGGCAAAACCATGCTGGCCAAGCGCATGCCCACCATCCTTCCGCCGCTGACTTTCGAAGAAGCGCTAGAAACCACCAAAATTCACAGCGTAGCCGGAGTCCTCGACCCCGGTAGCGGCCTCGTCGGCAAGCGTCCGTATCGTTCCCCGCATCACACCATCTCCGACGCCGGCCTGATCGGCGGAGGCGTAATCCCGCGCCCCGGCGAAGTCTCGCTCTCCCACAACGGCCTGCTGTTTTTAGACGAACTCCCCGAATTCCCCCGCAACGTCCTAGAAGTCCTGCGCCAGCCCCTCGAAGACGGCTCGGTCACGATAGCCCGCGCCGCCATGGCCTTAACTTTTCCCGCGCGTTTCATGCTCGCCGCCGCCATGAATCCCTGCCCCTGCGGCTTCCGCAACGACCGCACCCGCGAATGCCAGTGCACCACACCCATGATCCAGCGCTACATCTCGAAAATCTCCGGCCCGCTCATGGACCGCATCGACATCCACATCGACGTCCCCGCCGTAAACTACAAAGAAATGCGCTCCACCAACGAACCAGAAAGCTCTGCAAAAATCCGTGAGCGAGTCATGCGCACGCGCCAAAAGCAGCTCGAGCGCTTCGCCTCATCCCGCGAAAAAATCTATTGCAACGCGCAAATGTCTTCCCGCCACATCCGCACCTTCTGCGATCTCTCCCCCGACTGCGAGCGCTTGCTCGAGCGCGCCATGACCCAGCAAGGCCTAAGCGCCCGCGCCCACGACCGCATCCTGAAAGTAGCGCGCACCATCGCCGACATCGAAGACACGCCTTCCATCGAACCCAAACACATCGCCGAAGCCATCCAATATCGCTCCCTCGACCGCACTTATTGGACTTAACTTCCGTTCCAGGACGGATTCGTATCGGGCATGCCTTGAGCCACGCCGTTAGCGCCGCATCGTCACTGCGCCTTCAGCCGCTGCCCGCCTCACCTCCGTGTTTGACCCTTTCCTCCCAAAATGTTATAAATGCCCGTTTTGCACTGGGATGCTGGGAGTAGAGTCTTAATTCTCCAGCCCTCCCAGGCGCGAATCCGACGCGGCCAAGCTCCAAACTCCCGTTTGAGGTTTTGCGGTGGAAGCGTGTTCGGAATTTCGGTGACGAAATCCCGTGTACGTGCTCGAACCTGGGATGTCTCCCCGGAAGGCAATGCCTAAACACGTTCATATATTCCTGAAAACGACTCATTTGGAGGACTCATTATGCGCACCTGGCTCGCCACTGCTGCGTTCCAAGGCCCCCGCGTGGTATCTGGCTTACTCAAAAAGACTCTGGCTCTAGCCGCGCTGCTCACCGTAGCCGCGTCCACTGCTTTCGCTCAATCTGAAGCCGGTGGCGAAGCCTCGCTCAAACTTCCTGATCTTTCCTCCGTCAGCTTTCTCAACGGCGCCATCGACGGCCACAACCTGCTCATGATCGGAATTCTCTTCTGCTTCTTCGGGCTCGGCTTCGGCATGGTCATCTACATGCGCCTCAAAAACCTGCCCGTGCATCGCTCCATGCGCGAAATCTCTGAACTCATCTACGAAACCTGCAAGACCTATCTCATCACTCAGGGCAAATTCATCCTGCTGCTGTGGGCGTTCATCGCCGTCATCATTCTCCTCTACTTCGGCGTCTTGCAGCATCTGGAAGCCATGCGCGTCGCCATCATCCTCGGTTTTAGCCTGGTCGGAATCGCTGGCAGCTACGGCGTAGCGTGGTTCGGCATCCGCGTAAACACGTTCGCCAACTCCCGCACCGCATTCGCGTCCCTGCCCGGCAAGCCGTTCCCCGTCTACCAGATTCCGCTCGAAGCCGGCATGAGCATCGGCATGATGCTGATCAGTGTAGAGCTCCTGATCATGTTGATCATCCTGCTCTTCGTCCCCGGCGACTACGCCGGCCCCTGCTTCATCGGCTTCGCCATCGGCGAATCCCTGGGCGCGGCCGCGCTCCGCATCGCTGGCGGCATCTTCACCAAAATCGCCGACATCGGCTCCGACCTGATGAAGATCGTTTTCAAGATTAAAGAAGACGACGCCCGCAACCCCGGCGTGATTGCCGACTGCACCGGCGACAACGCTGGCGACTCCGTCGGACCCTCCGCCGACGGCTTCGAAACCTACGGCGTAACCGGCGTAGCTTTGATCACGTTCATCCTTCTTGGCGTGAAAGATCCGTCAGTGCAAGTCCAGCTTCTGGTCTGGATCTTCGTCATGCGCGTCATGATGCTAGTGGCCAGCTCGATCTCCTACTTCCTCAACGGCGCCATCGCCAAAGCCAAATTCGGCAACGCCGACGAGATGAACTTCGAGCACCCGCTCACCTCTCTTGTGTGGATCACCTCCATCGTCTCCATCGGCCTGACCTACCTGGTTTCCTATTTCATTATTCCCGCCCTCGGCAACGACGCCACGCAGTGGTGGAAGCTGGCAACGATAATCTCCTGCGGCACCTTAGCTGGCGCCATCATCCCCGAACTGGTGAAGGTCTTCACCTCAGTTCATTCCCGCCACGTAAAAGAAGTAGTCATCTCCGCCGAAGAAGGCGGAGCGTCGCTCGGAATTCTCTCCGGTTTCGTAGCCGGCAATTTCTCCGGTTACTACCTCGGTCTCTCGATGATGTTTCTGATGGCGATTGCCTACTCCATGAGCACGCTGGGCCTGGCCGCAGCCGCCACCATGCTCGCTCCCGCCGTATTCGCGTTCGGACTCGTGGCTTTCGGATTCCTCGGCATGGGCCCGGTCACCATCGCCGTCGATTCCTACGGCCCGGTCACCGACAATGCTCAATCCGTCTACGAACTTTCCCTGATCGAGCAGGTTCCGAACGTCGAAGCCGAAATCAAGAAGGACTTCAACATGCCAGTCCACTTCGAGCGCGCCAAGCACCTGCTCGAAGCCAACGACGGCGCAGGCAACACCTTCAAAGCCACGGCGAAACCGGTATTGATCGGCACTGCCGTAGTCGGCGCCACCACGATGATCTTCTCCATCATCATGGCGCTCACCGCTGGCCTGACCGAAAACGTCGACAAGCTCTCGCTGCTGCACGCCCCGTTCTTTCTAGGCCTGATCACCGGCGGCGCCATGATTTACTGGTTCACCGGTGCCTCCACCCAGGCCGTCACCACCGGCGCCTACCGCGCCGTCGAGTTCATCAAAGCCAACATCAAGCTCGAAGGCGTGGAGAAAGCCTCCGTCGAAGACAGCAAGAAAGTAGTCGAGATCTGCACGAAATACGCGCAGAAGGGCATGCTGAATATTTTCATCGCGGTCTTCTTCGGCACCCTTGCCTTCGCCTTCGTCGAGCCGTTCTTCTTCGTAGGCTACTTAATCTCGATTGCCATCTTCGGCCTCTACCAGGCCATCTTCATGGCCAACGCCGGCGCCGCCTGGGACAACGCGAAAAAGATCGTAGAAGTAGAAATGAAGCAGAAGGGAACTCCCCTCCACGACGCCACGGTAATCGGCGACACCGTAGGCGACCCCTTCAAAGACACCTCGTCAGTAGCGCTGAATCCGGTAATCAAATTCACCACGCTATTTGGACTGCTGGCAGTGGAGCTGGCGGTAACGCTCACGCACGATCAGGGCGCGACCATCACGAATGTGCTCGCCTTACTGTTCTTCCTGGTCTCCTTCTTCTTCGTCTACCGGTCCTTCTACGGCATGCGAATCAGAAGCGGAGACGCGGAGTAAGTAGCGCCAGCAGCGCCGACCCTGGTGCAAAGTAGCGCCGGCGTCCCGCCGGCTGCCAATGCAAGAGATGGTTCATGTGGGGACAGCCGCCCTCGGCGGTCCGCCGGGCGCAGCCCGGCATGGTTGTGTGGCGCGGGCGCCCTCGCCCGCGTGCCTGCGGGCGCCGCAGCGCTTCAGCGCCGCGCCAGAAGCGTGTGAGTGTGGAATCTACCGAGGTGTCGAAGGGAATGTTTCCAGCACAACACCCGCAGGACGCACAGTCGTAGCGTCCAGCAATTCGCTCTTCCCCTGTTTTAGATATCGGTCAAGAAACGCTATCGTATAGTCCTCGATAACGCTCAGGGAGCGAACTGCGTTGTCGATGTCTTCCTTCTTCTCCGACTCGATCAGCGGCACGTCAGTAAAACTGGAATGTTCAATACCAGGCAGATCGATACTCACGTGGTAGCTCCCGCCCGGGCACGCTCTAAGCTCCTGTTCATCGACCGCAAGTTGCGTCTGGTGGTTCTTATCCCAATCCTTCCGCGTCATCTTGTATGGCGCGAGTTGCGCGTCGGTAGGAGGTTCGTGAAACACCTCCATCCACAGGAATGGCTGCGAGGGCAGACTAGCGCCTTCATAGGCAAAGATTGGTCCGTCACGCCCTAACCCATCTGCATTCAGGCACCCCTTAATCCTCTGGTCGACCTGGCAGGCTCTAGGCGCTGCGCGGCCTCCAAACGAATGCCCCCAGGCCGCGATGTTGTTCAAATCCACTCGTCCAGAAAAAGGAGCAGCATTGTTTCCAGCTACGTTAAGTGATGTGATCTGGTCAATCGCAAACCGAACGTCCGCCGCCCACTTATCGAGATGTGGCGCGTCAACGGCATGCAGCCGTTGCAGCCATTTTTCTCGCGGCTCACCTGGAATCACCGGCAGATTCCGCCCCGTCGCCGCTTCGGAAGAGGGGATGACCCGACCGTCCGGAAATGCCACAGCGGGAACTTCATAGGTAGGCTCGATGGAGGCGACGATATACCCGTGACTCACCACTTCTTCAATAAGGGCTGTGTAAGCCGTCGAGGGATCACCTAGCCCGGGCGAGAACACGATAAGAGGGAAGAGTTCTTTCCCTTCCGCAATGGGCGAGGTCTCGGACGTGTCAGTCTCGATCCGGCCCGAGACAACCAGGTCCCAATTATCCCCCCAAAAATCCTTCATACTCCCGCCTTCAGAGCTTTTCGCAATGGTCTGCACTCCCGGCAGGTACTCAGCCGCCTTGCTCTTCCGGCCCCGCTCAGCGGGGTACCAGACATAAACCATGATTTCTCGATGCGCGTTAGGGACCTTTGAAAGTGGTTCGGGACGTGATCGATCGACCCAGTCATAACCGATCCGCGCGACAGCGTATTTACCTTTTGGAGCAGGAAGCCGCTTGGACGTGCTCGCAGGTTGCTGGGCGATGCAAAAGACCGATGCATAGACAGAACAAAGCAACACCGCGCTAATCGTTGCTCGGGTCATGGAATCTAGTTTGGCCCCTTCATCTTGTCCTTCACGCTGTGCGCCAGCCTCTCAATCTCGTCCGCCTTCTTGACCACGTCAAGCGACAACACGTTCTCATTCGATTTATCCACGTAGGCCTTCAGTTCCACCGCCAGCTTGAGGAGTTTGTCGGTATCGGCCTTGAGCGAGGCCTCCCGCGACTGGTTGGCCTTCTTGGCCATGTCGTGCGCCATCCGCTCCTGTGCGTCGTCCGCATCGCCCGCAACTGGGGCGGGTTCACCCCTCGGGGGTGGTATCGCCCTTGGAGGTTCGTTCTGGGTCTGTGCCTTGCCGGGAATTGCGAACAGCAAACAGAGGGAAAGTGTCCAGGCTACACGTTGGGGTCGCATAGTGTCCTCGAAAAACGGGCGCGCAGTCGCCTGCCCATTCCCTAAAGTATGACACTTTCGCGAGGACGAGAAACGGAAAATAGCTCTGGCTTCTACTGGGTACTCGGTACTGGCGACTAGGTACGTGTTGCTACAGCGCGCTCATATTCGCCAGGAATTCGCCATTCGACTTAGCTTTGCCCAACTTGTCGATCAGCAACTCCATGGCTTCCACCGGAGACAGCGGGTTCAGCACCTTGCGCAGCACCCAAATCCGCGACAAATCTTCCCTCGGAATCAAAAGCTCTTCCTTACGCGTGCCCGACCGTTGAATGTCAATCGCCGGAAACACACGCTTATCCACCAACTTGCGCTCCAAAATGATTTCCGAGTTACCGGTTCCCTTGAATTCTTCAAAGATCACATCATCCATGCGCGACCCGGTATCGATCAGAGCGGTAGCGATAATCGTGAGCGACCCGCCTTCTTCAATATTCCGCGCCGACCCAAAAAACCGTTTCGGCCGCTGCAACGCATTCGAATCCACGCCGCCCGAGAGCACCTTGCCCGAAGGCGGAACAATCGTGTTGTAAGCGCGAGCCAGACGCGTAATCGAATCGAGAAGAATCACTACATCGCGCTTGTGCTCGACCAACCGCTTAGCCTTCTCAATCACCATCTCAGCAACCTGCACGTGCCGCGCCGCAGGCTCGTCAAAGGTCGAAGAAATCACCTCACCCTTCACCGACCGCTGCATGTCCGTAACTTCTTCCGGACGCTCATCGATCAGCAGAACCATCAACACCACTTCCGGATGGTTCGTAGTAATCGAGTTTGCCACATTCTGCAGCAGCATGGTCTTGCCCGCCCGAGGCGGAGAAACAATCAACCCGCGTTGCCCTTTACCGAGCGGCGTCAGCAAATCCATCACGCGAGCGCTCGCATTCTCGCGCGTAGTCTCCAGCTTCAACCGCTCCTGCGGATACAACGGCGTCAGATTGTCGAATAGGATCTTGTTCCGCGCTTCATCCGGCGACTCAAAATTCACCGCCTCAATCTTCACCAGAGCGAAATACTTCTCGCCCTCATGCGGAGGCCGCACCTGCCCGCTGATCGTGTCGCCCGTCTTCAAATCAAACTTGCGAATCTGCGACGGCGACACATAAATGTCATCCGGCCCCGGCAGGTAGTTGTAATCCGGCGACCGCAAGAATCCGTAGCCATCCGGCAAAATTTCCAGCACACCCTCGGCGAAGATGTGTCCTTCTTTTTCGCTCTGCGCCTGCAGAATCTTGAAGATCAGATCCTGTTTCCGCAGCCCGCTGGCCCCCGGCAGCTCCAAGGTCCTTGCGATCTTGGTTAGCTCGGTAATGTTCTTTTCTTTTAATTCAGCAATGGTCATGATTTGTCCTAGAAACGATTCACCTAAACCCGTGCACTAAAAGTTATTCGTTAGTGGCTTCGGGAGATTTTCAAAAGGAGGGTATTCAGGGAAGACAACAAAACACCGGGCAGGCGGACGGGGCTGCTTAAGCAGCCCGTCGTTGTGCCTCAGCAAAATTCTCCGGCTCCGACAGTACATCCTGCCGCTCCGCGCCCGCGATCCGGTCTAGCACACCATTCATCGTTTCCTGGATTCTGGTGCTGGGCCGGTGGAACTTCCGCGTGGCCTTGGAGGCGAGCTGGCATAACATATAACGATTCCGCAACGTCTGTAAAGCGTCAAACACACGATCAGAGCGCATGTCTGTCTTGCTCCTTCCTTATAAGTATGGGCATTTCGCTTTCGCCCCCGTCCTCGAGCCCGCAGCTAGAACCCAAAGGCCGTCCTAAGCCACTGATTCCACCAGAGTTATAAAGGAGTTAGCGCAATTCCTACTGGAATAGATGCGCCACCGGAGCCCGAAGATGCTCGTTTCTCCTAGTTTGGGATCACAGGCCGAGGCAGCTCAGAACAGACCCAGAGACTCCGGATGTCCGTGGAACAACATACTCTATCCGGAAAAGCAAAACAGGTCAATATATTTCTCACAGCTTTACTTAACTTTACCGTTACCTCTCCGAGAGCAAGCGGTCGGTGCCCAGCTCCCAGTGCCCCGTAAAACCAATCCCAAGTTCAAGATCCGGATTTTTCTGATCACCCCCCACTGATCACTGACCACTGTTCCCGATACCCCTCCCACCGCGGATTCCTGCTCTTTAAATCGGGAAAGAATCTCAAACTCTTCACCCCGGCAAACGACCTCACCGGCAGCAAGTACCAAACCTCCTTCCCGCCAATCCCCTCCACGACCACATGCGCCGCCAGCACATCAATGTCGGCAGCCGTATAAGATTTCTTCCCTTCGCCGCGCGTCGAGTAAATCGGCTGCACATCATATCCCCCGCAGTTCAACCGGCCCGTAGCCTTAACCTGCACCCGCAACAACCGCCCCTGCGGCCGCGCCCAAACAATAAAGTCATACTTCTCGCTGTCGCCCCAGGGCAAAGCCAACCCAAATCCCAACGATTGCGCCTTCACCAAAAACGCCGCCTGCGACAACTCCCCCATGCGCTTCGGATTCGACCTCTGCCGTTCCCACCACCCCGCATCGGGATCCGCCTCCGCGAAAATCCAGGGCATAAATCCCGGAATCGCGCCGTCCCCGTCACCTCACTTCTCACCATTTGACATTGCTAACCTCTCCACCACAATCGCGGCCCGCCATAACCAATCCTCGAAGCGCGCGCTACCGACCACCGCCGGAGAAGCCTCAAACCGACGAACCTCCCCACCAATAATCCAGTAGATCGTCCGCGTCAATCGAAGTCCAGGTCATCCCGCCAAATATTTTCAAGGATTTCCACAGCGGGAAAACTCCGGGGAGCGAATGCCGGTTGCCCCGTCCTTGTCCCTCCGTTTTTTGGAGGGACAGGGCGGGGATTTTGACCTTGCACGTGTGGAACGGACACTACTTTTGACTTTGCCGTGATAACAACCGCTGGCAGTAACGTGGAAGAGCGGCGCTTCAGCGCCGCGTGAGGATCAAAATTGACGAGGGGCTTTAGCCCCCGAACTCACCGCCGACTCACTCCAACCTCACCAACACAGCCGCATCCAACCCCGAATAATATTTCTTAACATCCCCAGCCCCATACTTCTCCCGAAATTCCTCCACCACAGCCTTCACCGCCTTGGCCCCGGTAGCCGGCGCAGCCCGAAATTCCGCCTCCACGCCCCGGGCATCAATCCCGATCGACGGATTCTTCAGCACGTTCTTGTACCACTGCGTCTCCGATCCCGATACCGGCAGCAGATGAAGTTCATCACCCTCCACCACAAACCAGACCGGAATCGAAATCTTCCGCCCCGACTTCCTCCCAACCACGCTGATCGTGATCTGCCGGTACCGGCTGAGTCGATCTTTAAGGCTGTCCTTAGAAGTTGCCACCGCAATCCTCCTCTACCGCACAGCCAACCATTCTATCGCCCGGCACGCGCAGAGCGGGTGTAGAGCAAGGGTTTCAGCAGCCTGCCCTGCTTTTGCCGAAGCCCCGAGCGAAGCCGAGGGGGAAGTCGAATGGTCCGCGTAAAGGAATCCGACGTGCAACCGACAATCTGTCTGCACCGCAAGATATAAGGAGAGACTTATGCTGGAAGTGATTGAACTGTTGCTTCGCATTTGGATGCACCACCGGCCCGACCACATTGGCCCCGAACCCTGGAGGCCGCTCTGACCTCGCCTTTGACCTTGATTTCGACTCCGACCGCACCCCATCGAAAATGGGTGCCCCATCTTTCGCGTTTTTAGCGAAAGAGCCTGCCCTGAGCCTGCCGAAGGGTGGGAGTCACGACCGCCGCCACCGTTGGCCTCGACGCTGATTGCTGTGGGCCAGCTCTCGTGGCAAGCCGAAAAAGAGGAACACAAGTCTCTTCCGGGACGGCCGAGAAACCGTCTGCGTAGAGCGGGCGTCTCGCCCGCTGCCTTTGACCTTAACTACAACTGCCGGCAGTGACGTGGAAGAGGGGCGCTTCAGCGCCGCGTAAGCTTCGCTGGCGCAAAGCGGAGCCAGCCTTCTAGGCCATCGTCAAAGCGGGCACTTGAACTGCGCGCTCTGCGGAAGGTTGACGCGCACCAACAGCACCCGCCTAACTTTTGCACGATGCGCTTACCTGACTCTCACTTCGTAAAAATTCCGTGATCCTCATCGTATTTTTGCTCAACCTTCGCAGCCTCACCCGCCATTTCATCTGCATCTTGCTCCAACCGCTCGGACATGGCGGTCTCTTCAGCGCGACGTTCCTTTGATGGCTGTTGCGGTGAATCCTTCTTGATATCCGGCATAGTGCACCTCTCGCTTCATTATAAACAATCGACCGCCGGTCGATGAGGTTATGGCAATTTAACCATAGCGATAACTACTGAGGATGGCCCAGTCCCCAAGTGTGGAGCGGGCGCCCTCGCCCGCTGCCTTTGACCTTGGTATCCCTGAAAAACAAAATGGCTGCCGCTTGACCTGCCCCCCAGAAATTAGTCCATTGGAAATGTGACTTCTCCATTTAGGATGACCCGCCCAGGGTCAAAGGAGGAGTCGTGCGCAAGAGTCGATTCAGCGAAGAACAGATCATCGCCGTGGTGAAGGAGTCAGAGGCGGGAGTGGAAACCGGGGAACTGTGCCGGCGGCACGGGATCACGCGGGCATGTTTTTATCGGTGGAAGAGTAAGTTCGGTGGGATGGAACTGAGCGAGGCGAAGCGGCTGCGCGCGTTGGAGGAAGAAAACCGGCAGCTCAAACACATCGTGGCCGAACGGGCGGTGGACATCCGGGCGTTGAAGGCGGTAGTCGCAAAAAAGTGGTGAGCCCGGAGATGCGGCGAGAGGCAGTGCTGGTGATGCAGGTGGAAGTCGAGCTGAGCCAGCGACGCGCCTGCGGGCTGATGGAACTCTATCGTGCGACGTGTCGGTATCGAAGGCGGAGGGGTGCGGACGAGCGACTGCGGGTGCGGCTGCGCGAGCTGGCCGAAGCTCGGCGTCGGTTCGGCTACCGGCGTTTGCAGGTTCTGTTGCAGCGGGAAGGGTGGCAGGTGAATCACAAACGCATCTACCGGCTGTATGTCGAAGAGAAGCTGTCGCTGCGGCGCAAGCGTGGACGGAAGCGCAGCACGCTGCGCCAGCCGCTGCCGGAGGCAGTGGCAGCCAACCAGGTGTGGTCGGTAGACTTCATGACGGATGCGCTCAGCTCGGGGCGGAGGTTTCGTACCTTGAACATCGTGGATGACTACACGCGGGAGTGCCTGGCGATCGAGGTCGACACCTCGCTGGGCGGGATGCGCGTGGTGCGCGTACTGGAAGAGTTGAAGCAGAGACGTGGACTGCCGCGGCAGATCCGCAGCGACAACGGACCCGAGTTCGTGAGCCGTGCGGTCGATCAATGGGCCTACGAGCAAGGTCTGCAGTGGCACACGATCCAACCCGGACGACCGATGGAGAACGGCTACGTGGAGAGTTTCAACGGGCGCCTCCGCGATGAGTGCCTGAACGAGAACTGGTTCAGCGATCTGGGCGACGTGACGTGACCGGCGAAATTTGTACCAGGTGGGATGAGAGAGAATCCACTTGGAGGAAAAGCGGGTCATGCCAATCAAGAGGTACAAGCCAGAGCAGATCGTGACGATGCTGCGGCAGATTGAAGTCAGCATTGCCAACGGAAAAACCACCCCACAAGCCTGCAAAGAAGCCGAGATTACAATCCAGACGTTCTACCGCTGGCGGAAGGAATACGGCGGTTTGAAGATGGACCAGGCCAAGCGGATGAAGGAACTCGAAAAAGAGAATGGCAAGTTGAAACGGCTGGTGGCGGAGTTGGCGTTGGATAAACAGATATTAAAGGATATTGCGGAGGGAAACTTCTAAGCCCGGAGCGACGTCGGTGCGCCGTAGAGCATGCCCGTGAGGAGTACGCAGTGAGTGAACGGCGGGCGTGCCGAGTGGTGAAGCAGTGGCGAGGGACACAACGCTATCTGCCCCTGCGGCGCACGGACGAAGATCAGCTGACGCAGGCGATCCTGACCCTGGCGGGAAAGTATGGGCGGTACGGCTACCGACGCATCACGGTGCTGTTGCGAGATGCGGGGTGGCCGGTGGGCAAGGATCGAGTGCAGCGGATCTGGCGACGCGAAGGGCTGAAGGTGCCGCAGAAGCAGCGGCCACGAGGACGGTTGTGGCTCGGGGACCGGACGGAAGCGACTTCAGCTTTGCCGAAGGGTCGGCGGGAATTAGGTCAGTGGAGAACGCCCATTTGAAGAAGGTCTTCACAACAGACCAGTGGACAGCGGGGCTGTCGCTACCTTTCTTAAATGTCCAGCCACTCCGCCATTCGGTTAGCAGTCGGGCAGTGACATCCTTGAGCAAGATGACATTCTTCCCGTTGGCATAGTCCTGAAGGCGAGAAAGCATGCGCCGCGCTTTGGACAAGTCTTTGATCCCCCGCAGCGCCATGTCCCCCAAGTACAGGTCGGCAGCCGACTCTATGGTGATGTGATCTGGCTTCTTTGGACGCTCAATGCCATTAGCCTCCAGTTCGAGTCCTTCTTCGAACTTGCGTGCCGCCTTTGTGGCGATGTCCCATGACCGAGTCTTTGCTGACTTCTTGCCGTGTTTGCCCCACCGAAGCCACAGGGGACATTTGCACCGCTTGTACTGCCCGACATTCTTCTCTTTGCGTTTGGGGCACTTCGACGAGTGCCGTGCGTAAACCGTAACCGTCATGCGTTGTTTCCCTATGACCTTTAATACTGAAAAGCTCCCGAGAACCCGTGTTCAAAGAGTTCGGCGGTACAAATGCAGTACAAAAGTTCTGGATTTTACGTAAGCGGTTGGAAACGCACGGGCAAGAAATGGCTCCTCAGGTAGGACTCGAATCCACGCGCAAACCTAAATTCAACAACATGCAGGGCCACGGATGGCACCGAAGTACATGCAAAGCAGTTTTGGAACGGCAAACGGATTGCGAAACAGATTGCAAAATCGTGGAAACTTTCTGGCCAGCTGTCCCTCCCATTGGCCGGGCCGCCCGAAACCGCTCAAGGTTCATTCGAGCCGCGATGCGTCAAGCGCATCGCATCGGCTAATCTTGGCTCCCTCGGACCTGGCCCGAACTTGGATCGTCACATTTATGCAGTCGCTGGGTCCCAAACCTTTCGCAAAAAACGCGAAAGAGTTCTCTATTTGGCGACCTGCCCCTGAGCCAGCCGAGTGGTTATCGCGATGATCGACAGCACAACTATCCAAGTCCCACGTCCGTACCCCAACTGATTCAAAGTCGACTGCAAGGCGGGGTTGTGTAGAACTATTGCCGCCGAGATAATCGAACCGACACAAAGGCAATCGAGCATCATCCATCGATATAATTTTCCTTCGCGCAGGAGAAAAATTAAAACGTAGGTCCAGATACCGAAATATAGGATTGTTGCAACTTGCAGGGTTGAGGCTCCGATGTTATGCGATACCATCACCCGTTGGCTGAACCTGTATAGCGGCCAAAGGACATCGTGTATCGACATCACAAGTATGGTGGCGAGAGTTCTCCCGAGCGGAAATCCGCCGCCCTGCAGCGCGTCCCATATCTTCATATTCAGTTTGACCTGCCCCCCATTTTTAGTCCAGGGATAATGAGACTTTCTCCGGTTTTTGTTCGCCCCGCAGCGTAGCGGGGATGGGGGTCTGGGGCAAGGGGCCGGCGTTTGAGGCCCCTTGCCCCAGTCCAGCAATGTAGAAGCCTGCCTTCCACGAAGCGGCAAACTCCATCGGTGTTTTGTATCCCAACGCCGAATGCGGTCGCACGTGGTTGTAGTCCGCCTTCCACTCGGCGATCTTACGACGGGCGTCCGCCAGATCGAAGAACCAGTTTTCGTTCAGGCACTCATCGCGGAACTTGCCGTTGAAGCTCTCGATGTAGCCATTCTCCATCGGTCGCCCCGGCGTGATGAAGTGCAACTGGACTCCGTTTTCGTAGGCCCACTGGTCCACCACCTGGCTGACGAACTCCGGCCCGTTGTCGATCACGATCACCTCCGGTTTGCGTCCCTGCTGCTTCAGTCCTTCTAGTACACGCACCACACGCGCTCCCGGCAGCGAGGTGTCGGGCTCGATCTCCAGCGCCTCGCGGGTGAAGCCGTCCATGAGATTCAACGTCCGGAACTTGCGCCCGTTGGTGAACGCATCGCTGGCGAAGTCCATCGTCCACAGATGATCGGGCTGCGTCGGGCGCGGCGCTAGCACCAGGCGCGATCCCGCGCGTCGGCGTCGGCCCCGCTTCCGACGAAGGCTCAGCTTTTCTTCGACGTACAGCCGGTATACGCGCTTATGATTCGCTTTCCATCCCTCACGCACCAGCATTCGCGTCAATCGGCGATATCCGAACCTTCGCCGCTCTGCCGCCAGCTCGCGCAACCGCACGCGCAGTCGCGGGTCCTCGGGCCGTGGCACGTAGCGATACGTCCGGCGATAGATCTCGATCAGCCCGCAGGCGCGTCGCTCTGAAACCGCTACTTCCGAGCGCATCACGACCACCGCCTGCCGTCGCAACTGCGGGCTCACCATTTTTTTGTAACCACCGCCTGCAATGCGCGCTTGTCCAGAAGCAGTTCGGCCACCGCGTGCTTCAACTGCCGGTTCTCCTCTTCCAGCGCCCGCAACCGCTTCGCCTCGCTCACTTCCATCCCGCCGTACTTCCCCTTCCACCGGTAGAGCGTCTGCGACGCGATCCCGTGCTTGCGGCACAGCTCCGGCGTGGCTACTCCAGCCTCGGACTCCTTCAGGATGCCAATGATCTGCTCTTCCTTGAATCGACTCTTGCGCACGACTCCTCCTCCTGGCCCTGGGCGGGCCATTCTAAATGGGAGAAGTCACATTTCGACTGGACTAATTTCTGGGGGGCAGGTCACCGTGACGTACGTGCCATTATTGGTAAACCCATTTCCGTTTGGCGTGGGCTCATATGTAAATGTGTACTCCGCTTCGTCAGGACGTGTCAGGGACGTAAGAAGGCTAAAACTGTAAGGCGAGCCGAAATCTGCCCAATTGGTACAAGCGAAATTACTTTTCAGGTAATAAGGAGATGTCCCGTAGGTGTAGTATGCGGTTCCGGAGGACGTAGCATACGAATAGGAAGTGGGGCCGGGGAGATTTGCCGTCATGACCGGTTCGCCGAGGGTGTCTGTAACCGTGCCGTATCCGCTGGAGCCATTTGAAGTCGAGATGCTGTTTTTGTCTGGATCGGTGACCGTCCCGGCCGTCCATTTATTTCCGTTACGGTCGTAGACGTACGCCAAATTATTTGTTGGACCAAGAGGAACGAGCGTGTAGCCAGAGCCGTCGGTAGTCACCGTGGGGCCCGGAGTTGTGCCACAGCCCGGTGTGGTGCTGATCTTCCACGTGAACGAAGAGGGAAGTGGATGATAAGCTCCCGTCAAGTCTGATACTACAAAATTACCGAGCTGATTATATGTGCCCGTTCCACCACTACAGGTTGCACCTTCGACCAAAAACTCTGAATAATACGTTACGGAAGTAGAATCGAAGTAGGAAAGAAGAGGGGGGTTAGTGACTGTTAGACCTGCTACTCCGCCACCGGAGGACGCAAAGACCTGATTGGTTCCAAAAAAATTCGAGGAGAATGGTATGGCCCCAGCCTTTGAGCGGCCTGGAATCTGGATGTTAACGCCAGACGTCGCCAAATCAATACCAAACTCGCTTGTGGACCACATCTGGATTCCAGCGTTGGGGTCGGGCGGGTTGCTCTGCGCGCTCAATGGAGAACTCAGCAGGAGTAGGGGCAGGGCGAGTGCCCCCACAGTTTGAGAGGCGAAACTTCCGACATCGCGAATTTTGCGAGCGCTGCTTTGAACGACTCTGCAAGTGCAAAGGAGAGAATGGGACAATCCCATTTTGACCGCGGAGTAAGCCATACGTTCCTCCTGACGAAATGAACAGACGAATTCCGCCCGACCTGCCGTCGGGTAGACGGTGCGATCTACTTGTCCGCACGAATAGGCTGCACCCAGCGAGTGGCCTGCTGGCGCAATCCATTCACACTTCTGTTCTCAACATCAGGGGAAGCAGCGAGAAGGAAACTATTGACGGCACCAGAGCCATCACCCGCCGTGGGAAACCCAACTCGCCGATTGCGCCGTACATTACGACCGGTGACTTGTGGAAATCAAGAGGAATTTTACATTTTTTCTTTAGGGGAGTCGCCCTCGCCCGCCGCAGCCGGATTTCCCCGACCCTAATTTTCATCCCCTGGACGAGTCTGCGAGTTTACGGCAACAGGGGCCGGAATCTTTAGAGGAACCTGCTTCTGCCTAGTTTCTTAGTGACAACTGAGGGTGATTGTTCATCTCCTATACGGCAAGGCGGGCTTCGTGACATAGGGTACCGCGTGCGTGGGCCGTACAGGCTGCTTCTGCTGCGCGCGGGAATTCGCGTTATCTGGCAGGCTAGGTAGTGTCGCGGGGCGATCGTGGCGCGACGCCGACTTACGGTTATAGGGCAACGGCGGCTCGGTAATTGAAGTCAAGTCGACGACTGCAATTCCGTCGCCGGTGCCGGTGATGGCAACCAAAATGTTATCTGTGCCGTCATCCACGAGCGCATCGTAGTTAGGCGAGAGCGCGACCGGAAGTGAAATGCGATTCAACAAATTCCCGAGATAGCCATCGAATACGTCGATGCCGTTGGTAGACGGCTGGAAGAAAAGTCGTCCGTCTGGACTGAGCTTTGCGCCGTACACATAGGAGATGTTCAGAATCTCACGATCATTTTCCGTATAAAATGATTCGGCATTCAGATTGAAGTCGTAAGAGTAGCCTGTCCCCTCAAGTCGTGCTTGGTTGCCGGACAGCGTCAGCTCATAGTTTCCGTAGCAACAGGTTGTGTAAATATTCGCCTGAACTAGCTTGTCTGTGGCTGTGTCGATGTAGTAAATGAGGCCAAGCTCGTTGAGAAAAACTCGGGAGTTGTCAGAACTAATTAATTCTCGCAGATATTCATCGCTTTGACCCGCTCCCGGACCATTCAGGGGGTAATTGATAATGGCTCCGCTGTTTGTATTCAGCTTGAAGAACTGGTAATCCCCCGTTTGTCCGATTATGAAAACCGCGTAATAGACATTGCCAGCGTCGCTGACTGCAATTCCGCAGGGATTGATGGGGATCGGAGCCTCGGAACCTACGATGAAAGTCTTCACTGACGTTGGACTCGCGGGATTGAGCAAATAAATAACTCCGGCGTTAGCGTCGGAGACTGCCAGGTTGTTCCCGTCAGGCGAAAGAGCAATCCCCCACAATCGCTGTGTCGCGCCGTTGGGAGCAGGAATACTAATGGGCGACAACCATTTCCCCTGGGTTCGTGAGAAGACCTGAATCTTATTCGTGTCAGTGAAGTAATAGAGTCCGGTGTGGGAGTCGTAGATGCCCTGGGCGAGCGTGGAGCCTGTGAGCGGGAACTGCTGAATGGGCGGAAGATACGTCAGCGCTCCAGATTCTGTGGTGCTTCCTGAATTGGTACTGACAGACACACTAACAACTGATCCGGACACGTTGGTCGGGATGGTATATGCGAAAGCCTGCAACGGAAAAGGAGGATATGCAAGATCATACGCGTTCGAAGCGAAGCCGGTGATCTCGGCTGCGGCGCTCCCAAACTTGACTCGCAAATCGGACGGGATCGTACTTGAGTTGATCGGACCGAAACCATAACCGTAGACGATGCCAGTTCCACCGCCCTCCTCCGTCGCCATGTTGGGCGTAACTTGTAGGATCGTCGGCCCGTAGCTGAACCCATCTGGAAGCAACTGCATTCCGCCATCTGCTGTGAAGACGTAGACATCGGCGGGACCGGCGGACCCTGCGGGACTGGTAGCGCCAATGGTGGTGAGGTTGCCGGTTGAAGTCGCCGAAATGGCGCTGGCTGGCTGGGCACCAAAATCGATGCTTTTCAGAGTGCCAATGGGGCTCTCATCGGACCACTGCGTTTCTGTGTCGCCCGAAGTGGGTCCCGTGGCCGGGTTCAGGGAGCCATTCGTAAATTGCGTCCCTACCTGACCAGTCTGCAAAGCAGAAAGATCGACAAAACCGATTCCCTCCTCCAATGGCCCGACAAAAAGGCCGGTTCCATCCGTCGCAAGGAGAAAGGGATTATCAACGGGGCCCAACGCCTCGCCGCTGCTGACTGGTTCAAGGAAAATATTAGGAGCCCAGCCTACCAATTGCTGCGTCGCCAGGCTATAGGCGTAGATGATCGAATCGCTCGGAGTGAACAATGTTGTCGAGTCCGCGCTCACAAAAAAGCCAGACCCCGAGGACGTAGTGCCCAAGACGCTGAACTGAGCGATTGTTGCGAGGGTATGGGCATCAAGAACCACCGCGACCGATGGTTGTTCTGCGAGTGTATTATCGGGCAGAACGATATACTTTCCGTCCGGCGTGACTACAATGGGAGGCACAAATGAAGCGTTTGTGTAGATTCCCGTTCCGGTCGATGCGTCCATCTCGCACAGAGGCCCGCCATCAAAAATGATTTGTGTGCGGTCCGCACTTAGTGTGATTGGGCCCATGGCACCACCATCTGTGGGACAGGGGAGCGGTAATGCTGGGTCAACTCCATAAATCGTGAAGGAATTGTCCGCAGGATTCCAGATCGCAATAACAGGCGTTTGCCCTGGGATCGGACTGGTTAGTCCGCCCGCAAGTGCCAATTGGCCATCCGCCAGTACTAGCGCGGTGTTGGCATAGAAACCATTAGGTCCAATCTGAGAAGCCAGATACCGGTTTGTCACTGTCATTCCGACAGGATCGATTGAGTAGACATCACCGATCGCCGTTCCAACGTATAGAAGCGACTGGTCCGGTGTGACATCGATTGCAAATGCCCCAGGAACGCTGATGCTGGCGATTTTCTGCTCCGAAGCAGCATCAACCACAATGACTTGGTTGGAGGAAGGATCAGTGACAAAATAACGTCTCGTACTTGCGTGATAGATGATCCAATGCTGATTCCGCCATTGATAGTATTCCGTGGTCGAATCCGTCCGCACGTACCGAGTCCGGGTCGGCAGCCCCGTGAATGGGGTGACCGACAAGCTTAATTGTGTCGCGTGGGTCAGCGAGCCCGAAGTACCGGTGAAGGTAATTGTCTGGGTGCCGGCGGCTGCATTGGCTGCGGCTGAAACGCTTATCTGCTGCGGAGTACCCGGTGCTATGGTAATGCTGGTGGGCGAAAAGGAGACGCCTGCAGGAAGACCGCTCACTTGAATGCTGACTTGAGATGAAAAGCCGTTTATTGCCGTAACCGATAGTGAGACTAAAGCCGAGGTCCCTCCGCTTACTGTCTGACTCGTCGGACTTACGGCCAAGCTGAAATCATATGTAGGAGGCGGTGGAGGTTGGTAACCGGTCGCTCCCCCTCCGCCGCCACACGCTGTCAATCCCCATATCAACAAGGACGACAAGAAAAGCAGCAGTTGCGCTCGACGTAGAATAGGAGGGCGATAGCCTCGACCCGTGATTCCGCGCACATTCATGAGCAGTTCCGTCTCCGGGTGGGGAAGAAGGCGGACTACCGGGGAGGCCAGTATCTTAAATTACTATCTCCAAGTCAATAGCTCAGCAATTAAAGGTGCGACTCCCATCTCACGTGCAATCTTCACCGCAAAGCAGCATCCCGCGAAGCCGCTTCAACAGCCCTCTAACGTTACGTACGTACGTAACGTTGGCGACGGGTCTCGGCGATCATCTCTTCATACTGGGGCAGCGTTGCGCATGTAAACATATAGGCAACAAAACCGATGGCCAGCAAGACATAACCAAGATAACGCTGCCAGGGAGTCTCAATATTGCCCACTATTTTGATATAAGCAGGAAATTCTCGCGTACCGGTTTCCATTCTCGCAACTGCCGCGAATTCCTCCGCTGTTTCTTCCAACGAATCTCTCGGAGTTAGCGTAGCGTATCCGACTTCCACAAAGCCGTGTTCGAGCATTTCCCGGAATTCGTGCAGAAGCGTGTGCAAATCAGCAAAAGGAACGTTCTCGTGATCGGAAATGACAATTTCCTTCTTGTCCCGAAAAGAGCAGTTAAATCCGCGAAGTTCTTGCGCAAGAGAAGTAAATGAGAGGTTTATTCGCTTAGATAAACACAATTCCCGCATTGCATCTCGTGTTAAGAAAGGCTTAACGCCCAGCCAACTGACAAATTCTTTTGCTAAAACCTGCTCGGTTGGAGGCCAGTTCTCAGAGTGGCGGGAAATCACAGCCAAACAAAAGCCCAAAAGCGGATTGTTTTGAGTTCCGTCAGTCAGCAATTTCACAGTTCTTACGCTCCTTTAAGCAGATTCCGCTCGGTTAATTTCTCGTACATCTCGACAATAAAGCGCTTGGTTTCCAAGCTGACGTGCGTTCCCTTTAACCGTGTACCTTGCTTAAAGGTGGGATCAGTCATGACGTGCTCGTATGCTTCCTCAACCCGCCTTCGCTTGGCGGTTTCCGCCGAATCTTCCTCTAAATGGCCTGCCACGATTAAGAGTTCGCGGTGCGGGACATCGTAGACCCTCGCAAGCCGTCTCAAGATGTCGGGCTGAGGCGGATTGCGCAACCCCCGTTCGATCTGGGAGATGTAGGCGTTGGACACCTCGGCTTGGGTTTCGACCTGTTTGAGGGTCAGTCCTTTGGATTTCCGCAACCGGCGCATGTAACTTCCGAAGCTCTCCATAGCCTCTCTAAGATATAGCGAAATATTAACAACTGCAAGAATATTCGTTTCCCTGTTGACAGCCAGAATAGCCTCTGTGATAATGAGTACTATTGTTAGATTACGTTAACAATAGACTGACATGCCGCTTGACTTGAGTCTGCGTCCGGAACAGCGGTTTCCCTGCCCCCTGTGCGGCAGGGGTCTCGACGTGCGGCAAACCAAGAAAAAGAAGCCGTACGTAATCTGTGATCCTTGCGGTGTTCAATTGTTCGTTCGCAGCAAGGCAGGTATGAATGTGTTCGAGGAACTGGTTTCGGACGCCGCGCAGCGCAACATCTGGAAAAGGCTCGACGACCTGCAGAGCAGGTATCGGCGGAAATGTCCAGAATGCAAGAAAGAGTTCTGGATTATACCCGACCAAATCAAGACGAACTGGATGAACGGGTCATTCGAAGGCTATCGCTGCCCCGAGCGTGGCTGCGATGGGGTCGTCAGCTGGAATAAGGAGGGGAAATGAGAGTCACACTGTTCGGGGCCGTCACTTTGGTCGGACTTGCAGCTTTGCTTGTCTACGTCGGTTACGAGTTATGCCGGACGAGTCAAGCAAACACGCCTCAACCACCAAAAAACTCTGATCCTTCGACAAACCGATGACCGCCGCGCCCAACCAATTCGGAGCACTGACAACCGAATGGCTCACGGCTGCAGAGGCTGCCGACTATCTTAAGGTCAGGGTGCGCACGCTGTTGCTCTGGGTCCGCCAGGGCAAGGTGAAAGCATTTGCACTCTCAGGAACACAGCGCCGTGTTTGGCGCTTTCGGCAGACCGACTTAGATGCAGCCCTTCTGGAATTCTCCGTGCTACCATCCAAAACGCCATCCGTGCGCCCTGACGAAAGGATGGATCAATGAAAAGGGCAGCACGGCACAAAACTGGAAGTGTAGTTTTCGACAAACGACGTAAAACTTGGAATTTCCTGTGGTGGGAGGAGGGGAAAAGACACTCTAAGCTGATCGGCAGTTTGGAGCAATACCCCAAGAAAGGGGCGGCACGGGGCGCCACACAGTCCTTCCGGCAACCGATGGAAATTCCAACACACGCTTTTGAGACTCTCACGGTAGAAGCGCTGGCAGCACGGTATGAAGCTGAGAGATTGCCTTCTCGCCATTCGACTGCGCGAGTATACAAGTCTTGGCTTAACAACTATGTACTGCCGTATTGGGGCGACAAGCTGATTAGCGAAGTGCAACCACGGCCCGTTGAGCTATGGTTGCGGGAATTGGACCTGTCCCCCAAGAGCAAATCTCATGTGCGGAATATGATTCATTTGTTGATGGACTTCGCCATGTGGAGTGGCGTTCTGGAAGTCGCCAGAAACCCGATTGATCTGGTCGTGGTCAAAGGCGCGACAAAACGCACACGGCAGCCTCGCAATCTCACCGTGGAAGAGTTCCAGAAGCTCAGTGCTCATCTGAAAGAGCCATTCGGCACGATGGCCCTAGTCTGCATCTGCTTCGGCCTTCGCATTAGCGAGTGTCTCGCCCTGCGATGGTCAGACGTGGATTGGCTCAACGGCAAATTGCTTATCGAACGCGGCATTGTGGAGCAGAAAGTCGACGAAGTTAAGACCGACTGCTCCCGAAAGTCGCTGACCATCGCGAAGGAGCTTCTCGACGCACTGCAAGTGTGGAGGAGGGCTACAGAGTTCGCATCTGAAGAGGATTGGATATTTGCCAGTCCTTTGAAGATCGGGAAACTGCCCTATTCCTACACCGGGTTTTGGCGAGAGCTTCAGAGGGCCGCTATCGCAGCGAGGATCGGAAAGATGGGAACGCATACATTCCGCCACACCTACCGGACATGGCTCGACTCTGTTGGTACGCCTGTTGGCATCCAGCAAAGGCTGATGCGCCACTCGGACATCAGAACGACCATGAACCAGTATGGGGACGCGATGACGGAAGACATGCGAGAAGCGAACGAGAAAGTCGTTAGGTTGGCCTTCCGATCTACCTAACGGATCGCAAACGGATCGCAGGGATTCCTAAACTACTGAAAGAATGGCTCCTCAGGTAGGACTCGAACCTACAACCCTTCGGTTAACAGCCGAATGCTCTGCCATTGAGCTACTGAGGAGTGTGGTGAAGCGCGCGCGCGGAGCGCGCGCTTGCTTCGTTTATCATAGCATCCCGCTGCGGGGTCTGAAAATACTGTGCCGCGCTTGATCGGGCCTCAATCTGCTGGGTGGGGTTTTGGTAGTCTAGCGGGTTCAGGGTTTGCTGCGAGGTGGGTATGGGTGCGGGGTTTCGGTCGATTTTGGTTTTTGCTTTTCTGCTTTTTGTGGTGGCTGCAGTTTGTGCGGGGGATGAGGTGCAGACTTCTGCGCCTTCTGGTCCTCCCAAGGCCGAGATGCGGCCGGTTACGGAAAATCTGCATGGGACGAAGATTGTTGATCCCTATCGCTGGCTTGAGGATGGGACTAGCGCTGACACGCAGAAGTGGGTTGCGGAGGAGATGGCTTATACCCGCTCTGTGCTCGATCCTCTGGCTGGCCGCGATTTGATTCATAAGCGGCTTACGGAATTGCTTGGCATTGGGAGCATTGGCGTGCCGCGGATTGCGGGAAGGTATTACTTCTATACGCGGCGGGAGGGAATGCAGAACCAGCCGGTGCTTTATGTGCGCGAAGGACTCGACGGAAAAGATCGCGCCTTAGTGGATGTGAACCAGCTCGCGGCGGATGGCACCGTCGCTCTGGATTGGTTTTATCCCGCTGAGCACGGGAAGTATGTTGCGTATGGGACTTCGGTGAGTGGATCAGAGATGAGCACGTTGCATGTTATCGAGACCAAAACTGGCACCCTTTTGCCCGATACGATTGAGCGCACGCGGGCGGCCAGCATTGCGTGGTCGCTCGACAACTCCGGCTTTTATTACACGCGGTATCCGAACAAAGGGGACGTGCCGGAGGGTCAGGAGCGCTACAACCGGCACGTGTTCTATCACCTGCTGGGCACCGATCCGGCGACCGATCCGCCGATCTTTGGCGAGGGGCGGGATCCGGAGGATTGGCCGAGTGTAAGTCTGGACAACGATGGCAGCCTGCTGCTGATCACGGTGGCCCAGGGCTGGACCAAGACCGAGCTGTTCTTGGTGGATACGAGAAAAGGCACGCCACCTACGCGCATCACTACCGGCAAGAACTTTCTTTACAGCGCGACCCTGTACAACGGACGGATTTACATTGTCACCAACGAAGATGCTCCGCGCTTCCGCGTGTTCATGGCTGAGGCCGGCAATTATGACCGCGATGATTGGCAGGAAATCATTCCGCAGGCGGGCGGGGTCTTAAAGGATGCTGAATTGTGGGGCGGGAAGATTTTTGCGCAGTACGAGCAGAATGCTACGTCACAACTTAGAGTGTTCGATCTCGGCGGCGTTCTGCTCGGCAACCTGACACTGCCGGCGCTCGGCAGCGTTTTCGCGTGCCAGGGAAAATGGGACCGCGACGAAGTCTTTTACGGATTTGAATCCTTCACCATCCCGCGCTCGATTTATCGTTACGACCTGAAAACCGGCAGCACAACGCTGTGGGCCAAGGTGGATGCGCCCGGGATTGATCCTGCAGCCTACGAAGTCGAGCAGGAGTGGTACCACTCGAAAGATGGGACGCGCGTGCCGATGTTCGTCGTTTCCAGGAAAGGAGTGAAGAAGGACGGACAGAATCCGACGGTGCTCACGGGCTACGGCGGCTTCGACATCAGCCTGACTCCGGAATTTGAGAGCGACATTTATTTGTGGCTCGAACATGGCGGAGTTTACGCTGTGGCCAATTTGAGGGGCGGATCGGAGTTTGGCGAAGACTGGCACCGTGCCGGAATGCTCGACAAGAAGCAGAATGTTTTTGACGACATGATCGCGGCCGCGGAGTTTTTGATTTCGGAAAAATATACAGACAAGGGCCATCTAGCCATTTGGGGAGGATCGAACGGCGGGTTGCTGATGGGGGCGATGATCACACAGCGTCCTGACTTGTTTCGGGCTGTGGTTTGCGACGTGCCGCTGCTCGATATGCTGCATTACCAGAAGTTTCAGATTGCCAGGCTCTGGATTCCCGAGTATGGAAACGCGGAGGATCCTGCGCAGTTCAAATGGCTTTATGCTTATTCGCCTTATCACCATGTGAAGGCGGGGACGGAATATCCTGCGATTTTGTTTACTACGGCGGATAGCGATTCGCGGGTTGACCCTATGCATGCGAGGAAGATGACGGCTTTGATGCAGGCTTCAGCTGCGAACGGGGGGAGCCGGGTGCGGCCGATTCTGCTGCGGGTTGAGACCAAGGCGGGGCATGGGCCGGGGACGCCTGTGGGCAAACAGGTCGAGGAGGATACGGATGCTTATTCGTTCTTGTTTTGGCAGTTGGGAGTGAAGTGGTAGCGGGCGGACAATTCTCAGTGAGTGCTATCGCCTGATTTCAACAGTTAAGGGCCAATCGAAGTCTCTTGGTCCATTAAAGGCCGCAAGATTGAGTTCTTTGTCCCCTCTCACCGGTATCCATATGGTGTGATCGAACAGAACTGATTCGGTACACGTTGATGCGCAATCCACGCTAAGTATCGGCCTCCAGACCACTCAAGGCGCCGCGTAAGGCTGCTTGGAGGAAATACGTCCCACTGGTGAAGACCAACCCCGCTAAAATTACGCTTCGTGAGGGAAATGGCAGCAAGAAAACCGACAGTGCAACAACGAGAGCACAGCCGATTAGATGAGCAAGATCCGGCAAGAAATCCCGCCACAGTGCCTCGGGATCACATTGAATCCTTTTTCTCAATCCTGACCGGAACGCCGGGCTGAGCCGGGCGTGTGGTACGGCCGCAGCCAGCCGCAAATCGAGACTGCGATGAACCTTGGCGAAACTCCTACAAGTTTCGCATCCGGCGAGGTGATTTTCCATGGCAAGGTAGCGTTCGGTGGGTAGTGACTCTACAAGCGAGTGCAAGATGCTTTCCTGTGTTTCCTGACAATCCATGCTTTTACCCCTTCATCATCGCGGCAAGAGCAACTCGAGCCCGGTGCAAATGACTCTTGACTGTTCCATCCGGCAGGGCCAACCTTCGCGCGACTTCGGCGACACTTTTGTCCTGCAGGTAAAACAGAGTGATTACTTGTCGCTGGATCTCTGGCAGACGGTCTATACACTGAGCCAATTCAATATCTCTTGACCCTGTGGTGGGAGCGGCCGGTTCAGTTGGTATATCAAGCGGCACGGTCTTTCGATAGGATTCTGACCGCGATGCCGAGAGACATGTGTTTCGGGCGATGGCGTACAACCATGTCCCTAGCGATGCACGTCCGTCATACGCCGGCAATGCTTGCCATAGCTTCAGGAAAATGTCCTGTGTCACTTCCTCTGCCCGACCGGCGTCGTTCAGAATCCCGAGTGCCATGTGGAAAACCTTTATCTCGTACAAGTTCAGTAGACATTCAAGCGCCTGTTGACCAGACCGGTCTTTTGTACCAAGTGGAATGTTAGTGTAACGCCTTGTTAGACATTTGTCCTTCGTAGCCGCCGGGGGTGTGGGGATGTGGGAAACGCGAAGCGTTTTCCATATCTCCATGCCCCGGTTGCTTCGGCAAGATTGCTTGCGGTGCTGGTGGCCTATAACCCAGTGCCGAGTGCGGCCGCTCCGTGTTATATTCCACGCGCCATCTCTCCGTCAGAATCTGTGCCTCCTTTAGCGAGTAAAAGATCTCGCCGTTCAAGAACTCATCTCGCAGCTTCCCGTTGAAACTCTCACAGTACCCGTTCTCCCACGGACTCCCGGGCTCGATGTACAACGTCCTCGTCCCCACTTTGTCCAGCCACTTCCGCAATTCCCTGGCAATGAACTCGGGCCCATTGTCCGAACGAATGTGCTCCGGGATCCCGCGCACCAACATCACATCCGCCAGCGTTTCGATCACCTGCAAACTCCCCAAGCGTCGCGCCACCCGCAATGCCAAGCACTCCCGCGTATACTCGTCGATCACCACCAGGACCTCTTGCGCACGGTGTTTGACAAAGCAGGTGTACGACACAGCATGTCCGAGATGCTGAGCCATCGTTTCCGCCACACCTTCGCGGTCGAGATGCTCTTAGCGAGTGTGGGCATCGAGCGCGTCAGCAAGCTACTCGGTCACAAGACACTTCGCACCACTGAGAAGTACTACAGCGCGTGGGTGAAGGAGCGGCAACAGCGTCTCGAAGCCGAGGTGAAAGACGCTTGGAAGAAGATGTCGTTGCCGACCTCACTATTCCCCATTGACGGGGCTGTTCAGTGATAACGTGAGTCTCTCGACCGCGAACCTGTCACTGAACGCGCAACTTGTGGATGACGCGGTTGAAGACTGAATGAGGAATGCGCAGGACGCGATACCTGCGTTTGTGTAACCGTTCCGGTGATCCCAAATCCACCACTCCCGGCTCATCCGCAAACAACCTTGTAATTGTGTCCCTGCTGACCTTGAGAAATTTGGCGGCCTCCGCCACCGTGAAAAACTGTTCTTCCATACTGCCGGACTAATCCTTTTTACCCATTGCCGCGACTCCCGCCTCGGTCAATCTTCTTCTTATTACCGGATTCGAGGGATTTTGAACGAAATTTCCCCGTATTCGTGGTGTCCGCGCGCTTGGCCCGGATTGTTGCCTCTTGAATAGATTTCCCACCAAACCTCCGAATCCTGCGATTTCGAGTATTAGGTGGTGGAGGCCAAACATGGCAAAGAAGACAAAGGCAACACAAGACGAAGCGGCGGCAAACGCCTCGGAACCATCCAAAACGGATGCTTCGATCACGAATGAACAACTGGCACAGAAGGTCATTGAGGGAGTCCGATCCGCGAGACCGACAGCCGAAGAATTGCGGGAACTCCGCGACCGCTTTGCTAAGTTAAAGAAAAATGAAACGATCCTCGGCTACCGCCGAAACGAGTGGGAGAAGTTTTGCAATGAAAAGCTACGGATGAGTTCCCAGACCGCACGCCGCTGGATACGCGAGACTTGCAATGCGATAGGCGTGCCGCCGCCGGGATCAAAGCACGACGGTAGCGCCAACCGCGCTTACAACCACGGCGCGGCACCTTGGCACCACACGCCGGATGGCACCACCGTTGATGTTGCGCGATCCGCCGCACAGAAAGCCGTGCGGGACGGGGACGAGGTTCAAGGTCTTCGTTGGTTGCGTCAGCTTTACTTTGCCGGGTCCAACGTTGGCAAGGCGCTGGCAATCTTCGTCTCGGAAGAAATCGGTCTAGCCGATACGGAGGTTTGGGGACACGTAAAGGACATGCTTGCGCTGGCGGACAGGTGCAAGCCGGATCCCGTTCCAAAGGCGGAATGCCTCGCTGGCGGTGACGAATCTTGCGAGAACAGAGGCGGTCATCCCGATCTGTTGCATTACAACAACGCAATGATGCTGTGTTGCCGTGCGCCGAAATTGCGTGCGGCGGACAACGCGGCGATCTGGCTTCGCACGCACACCTTCAATCCGCCTACGCCATAGGAGATCAAGGTGGCAACCGAAACCGCCAAAACCACGCCGCCAGTGATACCGGACAAGGTGTATGACAAGCACACCAGCGAAGGACGAAGGCGCGGACGCGGAATGGAACACTTCCTCACCGAAGGCGCGGCGTTGCAAAACAAATCGGACGTACTGGATTTCCAGCCGCCGAAGCTATGTCCCCATTGTGGCGGCACTGGAAGAGTCGCGGCATAAGTAAAGCCGTGTGCATAGACTACGCTGCCAGACATCATGCGGCTATCAGTTGATTTCGAAAATCACCCAGTTTTTGTGCTTGCTCGTTCAGCGCGAAAAGCGTCTGTTGATCGCCGACAGCTTCAGCCCGACTGCGCGGCTCGTCAATGGTCTCGATTTTCTGAAGCGGCAGAACCGCACCAGCGATATCAACCTCGCGTCGGCTCCCGTATTCGTCGTACTTGCCCTCCCAGACAAGCTGGGTTTTTAGCTGAGAAAGCGGGTGAGGATTATCGGGACCGTAGCGATTTGATGCTGGAACAGTGCGACCTTCTACTGATGCAACGGTTTTTGTGACCATAGATGTTGGGTAGCCCTGACGAATCCGGCTTGCATACCACCGGGACACTCCTATTCTTGATCGAATGACAGATGTCGCAACGCCTGAGAGCAGCGGCTGGATTTTGTGGGAGAACAAGTCAGCGGTGAGCCATGCTGGTTGGTTGGACTCGTCCCATGCCGAATCATTTAGTGGGGCGACTACTGACCCTGCGGTTCCTTGTGTTGTGCACCTCTGACCGCCGCTGACTTCTGTCCCGAATTGACAGAGAACAGCATGTAATGGTCAAAGCTGTGGCGGCGATAAAAGCGATGCCTATTAATCTCGAAGAAGAGATCGACACTCTGCGGCAACCAAAGCTGAACGTTCTTCTTTTGGAATTGGACCGGACCGTACTCGGCAACTTGATGCTGGACGGTAAGCCCCTGAACAGAATTCACCAGCTCCGATTCGAGGCGCACGATCTGAAAATTGTCGGAACTGATCCAGGCCCGTCCCTTCTGGCTCACACCATAGGTTTGGCCTCCCTCGCCGTAATCTTCGAGCCGTTTGGGCTTGTCGTCTCGCTGGCGGAAGTGTACCAACCAGGTAGCGTTTCCTTGCCACTGGCCCAGGCCTTCGCAAGTCAGATCGAAATTTTCCTGCATGTCAGGATGGAAGATAAGCGCCGCGGCCATAAATCCCTGAGTGGAGATGTGATCGGGAAGACTAGAGAGTGCGTCCCGGTCGTTGCGATATTCGTCAACGGCTAAAAACCCAGGCCGCTCCTCGGTGATTGAAGCCACATAGTTGAACTTGCGAGTCTCCTTGGTGAGGGGATTGCCAGCCCGATCGAGCTGCTCGTGGAGCAGGTCTTCGATGGCGCTGAATTGTGAGATTGAATCGACCAGCTCTTTCACCCTCTCACCGGCCATCCGTAACACTTGCTGCGTGGGGCAGCTTACGCCCGGCACAACCAATGGCTTTACCTCGTCGACTCCGGGAGGACCCCAGGCACTTGGCGGCAGGCTGGGGCTGGAGGATGCCAACACCAGATCACTTACCGGCTCTGGGCCGCCAAGCGCCGCATTGCCGGCATCATGGGCTTCGATTTGTGCAATCAGTTTCTTTACCTGCGGAGCGTTTGGACTATTGCTGTTCGTTTGCAGGAATGCGTTAAAAGCGACAACGCTTTCCCGGGTGTGCCCAAGGCTTGCCAGGGCTTGCCCTAAAGCCAACTGGGCGGCGCTTGCAGAGCCTTTTCCTGCTTCGATTGCCATTTGAGCATGTTGCCGAGCTTTTTCGAACTCCTTCTGCTGCAAGTAGGCATCCGCGAGAAGAGTGTGCGCCATCCAGTCCGCGGAATTTGCGATCACGGCCTGCTCCAACGTCTTACGCGCCTCCTCCGTCTGTCCCTGCTGCAACTGCTCGCGCCCCAGCAGACTGAGAGCCTGGACCTTCCGCGGATTCAAAGCTACGGCGCGCTTCAGGTATTCCTCCGACTTCTCCATGTTTTTTAACTGCAAGAACAGATATCCATATAAAAAGTTCAGTTGGGCGCTGGATGGAACGGCTGCGTAAACTTTATCGAGGTGTTTCTGCGCCTTTGTGAAATTCCCCGACTTGAGTTCATCAACCGCTCGCTGCGCATCCTTGCGCAACTTGGGCGGGATTGCGTCGTCGCTGGCACTCAATTCGACCGCGGATGGGTCGCTTTGCAGGATTATCTCCACCTGAAGAGTCCGTGTGCGGGAGACCGGTACTTCTACTTCCTTGTGCCCAGTCAGGTATCCGACTGCGCTGACTTCAAGGTCGTAATCTCCAAAGTCGAGGCAAAACGTTGCCTCGGATTCCTTCGACGTACTCTGCCAAAGCGTGACATCCTTCTTTGGTTCCTGCAGTTTGGCGACCGCCTGGCGATCGAGAAGAGCGTTCTTCTCCGTTCGAACCGTCAGCTGAAGAGTTTCCTTGTCGCAGTAAGCTTTTTCTAGCTCGTGCATGCGGAGATCATCGATTGCGGGCTGTCCCGATGGCAGGGAGCCTGGCGATGTCAGGGGGCCTGCCGATGGCGGGGAGCTGGGCGCGTGCTGGGCGCGCGCTGAAGGAGGACACAGGAAAATTTGGAGAAGCAGCAGTGCTGCCCATAACGGGGAGGAAGAATGGTGATTTCCCTGTCTCAGGGAACGCGCCGAAATCATCAGGGCCCCCGCGGAGATGGAACTAGTTCGTACCGGCATCATACGCCAAGTCGGTTCTTTTTCGAGGTTCTTGCGTTGAGAATACAAACTATTCCGCCTTGGGTACTGACCCCGTAACTTACAGTGAGCGGGCCGGGTAACGCTGCCGATTTTTCCCGTGGCATTGTCGCGGACCTCGGCTTGGTGGTTTCTGGAATGTGCCTCCTGACCGCGAAGTCAGCTACGCCGGAAGATAATCGAAAGTGCTTTAGGGGTCTTCTTCTGGGCCATTGCGCTCATTCAGCTGATTATCGATGTTCTTCAATAGAAACGGTCTCCACCACCCAGGATAGCAGGCAGTCCGAGAGTTGCACGGTTGGTGTTTGACTCGCCAATGTGGCGGCGGTTAAATAGAGGGCAGCAAACTGGTTCTATGGTGTTCTCGCTGAGGCGAGGCTATGCGAGCAGCGACTCTCCAGTCGAGCACTTTGACGTGTACATTGGTATGCGCACTGATGTGCGGATGCGGCGGCGGGAGCGCAGGAACCAGTAGTGGCGGAGGAGGCGAAGTGAATCCACCGGCGGCGCCGACGATCACGACGACTACTAACACGCAAACGGGTGTACAGGGCGGCGCCGTGATCGTGAGCCTGGCCTCGGCCGCCGGCGCAGGCATCTTCTACACTGTCGATGGCAGCACGCCAACGGCCTCTTCGCAGCCGTATCTCGCACCGTTTCTGGTGGCGTCGAACCTGACCCTCAACGCGATTGCCACCCTCGACGGAACTTCCAGCACGGTCACCAGCCAGGTGTTCAAGCTCAACATCCCGTCGGGAACGCTAGTGTGGAGCGACGAGTTCACGAACTCGACAGGCGCTCCGGCGCAGCCGAATCCTGCAATCTGGACGTACGACACGGGCAACAGCGGGTTCGGCAACGACGAACTGGAGAACTACTGTGCCTGGGGATCGAGCACTTCGCCCTGCAGCACGGGGAATCCCAGCGCGTACGTGGGCACGGATGGTTATCTTCATATTGTGGCGCAGCAACCGTCGCCCGGAGTGTATACGTCGGCACGGTTGAAGACGCAAGGCCTATTCAGCTTTCAGTATGGCCGGATTGAGTTTCGCGCTCAGGTGCCGGAAGCACAGGGCTTTTGGCCTGCGGACTGGCTACTGGGCAACAACATCGCCACCATAAACTGGCCGGCCTGCGGCGAACAGGACGTGCTCGAGCGCGTCAATGCGGCGGGCACGCCAGATTGGAACGAGGCCTCCATTCACGGGACGGGCTTCACCGGAGGGACGGGACTGGGCACCACCTACTACTTTCCTAACGGGGGGACGGCATCGACTTTTCATACTTACGGCATGATCTGGTCGCCGGGCAGCGTTTCTTATTACGTGGACGACTCGACCCATCCCTATGTTACCTACACGCCCGCGAGCTTGAGTCCATTGAATGATGGCGCGGTCTGGCCCTTCGATGCCGGGCAGAGCAATTTCATCATCTTGAATCTGGCGATCGGCGGGGATTATCCGGGACCGCCCAATTCATCCACCCCGTTCCCGTCCGAGATGCTGGTGGATTACGTGCGGGTATACAAGAACTAGGTGCATCGCTAGTCAATTTGCTCGCTTTTATTCTGCGGTCTGCACTCTACCCGATTGCACGCTATTCCACAGTCGATATAAAGTGATTCTCAGCTTTGAGCGATAAGTCTCAACCGATTGGCCAATCACAGAAGTCGACGGACCACAGTGATTGCGAGCACTCGCGACAAAGGCCAGATTGAACTACCGGAGTTTGTCGTAAGAGCGAGAACTCTGAGCCGGCAATAAAGGAGCGGGACGTCCAATGCTTACACGAAGGAGATTCCTCGCCACCGCAGCTTGCACCTTGGCTGCGGCGCGTCTTCACGCGCAGGGCCAAAGCAATGTACGGGTCGGCCTCAGCATTCCGAGGGAGGCGACTGGTCCTCATATGCCGATCGATTTTGTCGGCCTGTCTTATGAGGTTCAGCAACTCACGGATCCCAGTTTCTTTTCGGCGCAGAACAGCGGATTGATTCGCGAGTTCAAAGCACTCTCGTTAACCGGCGTTCTCCGACTTGGCGGCAATACCAGCGAGTTCGCTTACTGGAAGCCCAAGCCTGAGTCTCCCGAACCAGAGCATCCTCAGGTGCGTGAGGTCGTGGGCGAGCCGAAGGCCCGGTACTATGCGGTGACGCCCGAGGCAGTCCGGAACCTGGCGGAGTTTCTCCAAGCCACTGGTTGGACCTGCGTGTACGGCATCGGGATGGGCACGAATGCACCGGCACGCGCCGCTGAGGAAGCGGCCTTTGTGGCCGAGATGCTGGGCGACCGCCTCCAGTATTTTCAGATCGGCAACGAGCCGGATCTCTTTGAGCATCACCTGCGCGATCCGAAAACCTGGTCGGCCAAGACTTATCTCGAAGAATGGCTCGCGCTGGCGCGTGCTATCGCAGCTCGGGTGCCGGCGGCAAAGTTCGGAATGCCGGATGTTGCGGGCGCCGTATCATGGCTGACTGAGATTGCCGGCGAGTGGCCTTCCGTCCAGAACCGTCCGCACGTAACAACGCTTACTCATCATTATTACTTTGGCGGCCCGGCGACGAACCCTGATGTCAACATTCCGAACCTGCTGAAACCGGCGACGATGCAAAGAGTGCAGAACACGGCGAATATGGCATCGGCCGCAGCCAGCAAGATGGGCGCGCGCGTTCGCATGACCGAAGGCAACACTTGCTATCGCGGAGGCAAGCCGGGTGTCTCCGATGTGTTTGCCGCTGCGCTCTGGTCTGCAGACTATTCACTGCTGTTGGCCAGTAATGACTATTCCGGCGTCAATCTGCACGGCGGCACGGGCAAATCCGTGGCCAATTCGGTTGGTGGATCTCTACCCGGCGACGCGCTTCTGGAAGCGAGTGGCGCAACTCCCGAACAGATTGCCGCGCATCCGCATCCTTTCTATACACCGATTGGGACATTTGGCTCAGACTATCTGTTGGAGCCGGTCGGGTATGGGCTCAAGTTTGCGGGCTCGTTCAGCGGCGGAACACTGTTGAAGACCGGTTTCTCGACAAAGCTGCAGGATGCGGGAGTGAATGCAACTGCGTATGCCGCGAAGCTGCCTGGCGGGCACACATCCGTGATCATTCTGAACAAGGACGCGGCAGCGGATCTTGAGGTGGAACTCGACTTTGGCCGCGACGCGAGTGGGGTCGTGCAACTCGAGACGTTGCACGCACCGGCACTCGACAGCCGGGAAGCGCACATCACAGCATCAACAAAGACCGACTCGCTCAAGCGGGGCAAGTGCTCCGTCGTTGTTTCTCACGCCACAGGAGTACGCATAACAGTGAGTTGAATCGTCCTCGTGACGAGCTTCCGTTTAGCTGACCACTCAGTCGGACTTGTGGCTGCTCGGTCTTGCACCGCTTGTGATTTGGCACAGCTCGGAACCTGCCATCAGAAATGCCCCCACTCCGTAAACGTAGCTGGACGACGGCTTGTATTTGCCCGGTTCGGCGCCAATGGGCTGGATGTTGCCGAGGCGTCCGCTGTCATAGATGTGCGTCAGCATGCCGCGCCAAGCGAGCCTGACCACGGGAAGGTATTTCTTGCGGTCCAGGATGTGCTCATTGATGCCCCACGCAATGGCGTAAGTGAAGAAGGCCGTGCTGGAGATCTCCGGAGCGGGGTAGGCATCGGGGTCGAGGAGGCTGGCGCGCCATAGGCCGTCGGACGGCTTAAGCGCCGCGATGCGCTTGGCCATGACGCGATAAAGAGCGACGTACTTTGCGCGCAGAGGCGAGTCGTCAGGCAGCCTCTGGATCACGAGAGCAAGACCGGCGAGAACCCAGCCGTTGCCGCGCGACCAGAAGACCTTACGGCCATTGGGTTCACGCATAGTCAGGAAGCGCTCATCGCGATAGTAGAGATGGTCGGCAGGATCATAGAGGGCCGCGGTGGTCAGGTCCCATTCATGATTCATGAAATCGACGTAGCGCAGGTCGCCGGTGGCGAGGGTGAGTTGAGCGAGAACCGGAGCAGCCATATACAGGGCATCGCACCACCACCAGAGGAGGTTCTGGGGTTTGTCGGGTCGGGCGAGGACTTTGTTCATGGCTTCGCGCGTGGGCGCGAACATCTGCGGGTCAAGAGTCTCGGCGTAGAACGCGAGATATGTGAGGCCGATGGCTTCGTCGTCGGCATGACCCGAGCGCGGGCCGAGGCTCCAGTGGTTCTGCTCGGCAACCTGAAGGACACGGTTACGGTAACGCTGATCGCCGGTAGCCTTCGAGGCAGCAAGAAAACCGTCGTAAAGAGCGGCGTAGGTCCACTGGATGTTGTACTTGCCTTCCGCCTCAAGCAACTGCCAGTCCGCGACTTTCGTCGTGGCTTTGAGGATGTCGCGGCGCTTCAAGCGCGGAGAAAGATCGGTGGCAAGCGGCCCGGGATCGTCGGGCTCGCTTCCGGCGGCGGCACGCTCGTCGGCGGACTGCGCGGTCTGTGCAGGAGGATTCTGGCATGGCGCCAAAAGAGAGAGCGCGAGGATCGTAAACGCGACAAGCAACCGGGAATTCTTCATCGGGAGTTCTTCATCGGCTCATCCGGTTTATGTAAGAAAAGGCTTCCAGCGTTCCAATATCACTTTCACCTGGCCCACATCCTCTGGGCGAAGCTGCGGGAGCGGCGGGCGCACTGGACCCGCAGCGAAGCCAAGGAGGTTCATCATTTCCTTCATGACAGAAACCTCGTATCCCTTTCGGCGAGCGCGAAGTTCATAGAGAGGGAGCACGTAAGTGTTCATCAGACGCATCAGGGCTGCAGAATCACCCGCGGAAGCAGTCTCATGAAGGTTCAGGGAAAGCTTTGGAGCTACCGTTGCAATGCTCGAGGTGTAGCTGCGAATGCCGATGCTGTAGTACCCGGGCACACAATCGTCGCCCGCTCCGCCAATCCAATGCAGTCGATCGCCAACGCGGTTGATAATCTGCTGGTATCGCCGCAAGTCGCCCTGGCCATCTTTCCAACACGCCAGCGTGGGAACACGTTCTGCCAGTTGTTCAACCCATGCCGGGCTCGGGTTCACCCAATCGCGGCTGTAAACGAGCAGCCCTAACGAAGTGGCACGACCGATCTCCGCATAGTAATTGGCCAGACCCTCCTCGTCGGCGTTGGGATAATACGGCGGCAAAGCCAGGATGGCATCAGCGCCGGCCCGCGCTGATTGCTGAGCTAACTCGATCGCTATGGGTACGTTGAATCCCGTACTAGCGATGACCGGAATGCGGCCGTGCACTTCTTCCGCCGTTGCCCTTACGACTTCCAAATGCTCGGCAGGAGTGAGTGAATACACTTCGCCGGTCCCGCCCGCAGCGACAATCGCAGCAATCGGAGTTTCGAGGAGGCGCTGTAGATTTTTTCGGAGTCCGGGAATATCCAAGGACAGATCCGGCTTTAGGGGCGTGATTGGAAACGCAATCACACCCCGAAGTTTGTTCCGCAGCTCTCCAGGCTTCAATCGTTCACTGGCGTTGACGGAAGTCACGTCATGAAACACCGCGGTCGGGAAAATAGATGAGGCAGCCAATGCGCCAGCACCGTCAATAAATTCTCGGCGCGAAAAATGTGAAGACATTATTCTCACTTCCTCGTACTGCGCTTGCCAGATTTTTCAAAAGCTCAGAGCTGCTTGAAATCGAAATACGCTAAATTCATATTGCCGAGCGTCAGTATGTGCACGGTGAGAACATTTTTTCCTTTGTTCAGACGGACTTTGAAAAGTTGCGGAGCCAGATTCCAATGGTGCCATTGCCGCCAGGCAATCGGATCTGCAGGATCATTGGTTGTGGTGATCTCTAGAGGTCCGGTCGCGTCCTTTCCATTAACATCCACTGATATTGTCCCCCCGCGATTCGATGTGTAAAGGAAATCGGCTGCATATATTGCCGACTTTGCTACATCTACCGTTACGTTGAACCATTCTCCGGGTTCGGTCCAGCCAACATAGAGCAGGTCAGCGGGGGGCACGACCTTGTCGAAGGGGTTGTCGTCAACCGGATTTGGCTTCCGGTTGAATTTCGTGTAGGAGATATCCACTCCCTCATGGATGCGAAATTCGTTGAGATAGGTCCCATCGGCCGGATTCAACTCTCCGCTGCCGTGATTCTGGGGATCGGTGTCATGATAGGCAACTCCTTCGCCGCCCAGATCGTAGTAAGCGCAGAAGACTTTTCCCGGTATCTTTTGCGGACCGCCGCTATAGCGGCTGTCGTGATAAGGCAAACTTTTATATTCGCTGAAGAACGATTGGGGGAACGCCATTGTCGATGGCATCATGGCGGCCACGAAGCAAAGGGAAAAAATTCGACGACTCATTCTTCATCTCTCTAGATTGACTGGCTCGCAAAGAGAAAACTATACTCGCACGATCGATTAGTTCCCAAGAAAATCGATATTCTATTTCGGATGGCTTGGAGCGATGGACATGAAATCGAATGACACACCGCAGGATGCCGGTAACCAGAACCGCCGGGGTTTCCTTAAGACAGGGGCAGCATCGATAGCAGCTGGCCTGTCTGCCGGGGTAGTCGCGCCATCCGCATCTGGCGAGGTGACGTCAACGGAAAACACTCCAGCTGCGGCAAAGGCCATCCAGGAAATGATGCCGACGCGCAATCTGGGTAAGACAGGATTTCGGGTCGGGATTTTTGGCCTCGGCGGCCAGGGAGCGCTGGAGAAGGCCAATAACGAAAGCTTGGCCTTGCAGATGATCCAACGTGCACTCGAGTTAGGAGTGAATTATTTCGACACCTCCATTTACGGCGGATCTGACAGGTGGAGCGAACGTTATCTCGGAAAGGGTCTTAAGGGCAGCCGGGACCACGTTTTCATCGCCAGCAAGACCAAAGAGCGAACCCGCGATGCTGCGCTTAAGAACCTCGAGGTGTCTCTCAAGCTGCTGGATACCGATCACATTGATACGGGGCAACTGCATGATGTTGGAATTAAGGAAGACATTGATCAGATTTTTGGCAAAGGCGGTGCGATCGAAGCCCTGGTTCAAGCGCGCGATCAGAAGATGGTGCTGCATCTGGGCGTCACCGGACGCTTCCGTCCCGAAGCGCTCATCGAATGCATCAACCGCTTCCCCTTCGACACCGTCCTGATGGGCGTCAACGCAGCCGACAAATACTATTACAGTTTCGAAAAGGATCTGCTTCCGCTGGCTGTCGAGAAACAGATGGGGATTATCGGGATGAAAGTGATGGCACGCGGCCGCATTCTTTCCAGTTGGACGCCGCCGCCCGTGGAAGAACAAAAACACTCATGGGAAGGCCGAGGCGCCATCGCCACCACTCCGGGTACGCTGACTAAGCAGGAAACCTTCTACTACAATCTCTCGCTGCCCATCAGCACGGCGATCATCGGGTGTGATTCAGTCGAGCAGGTCGACGAATGCGTGGAACTCGCACGTTCCTTTACTCCGTTAAGTCAGACCCAGATGGCTGCTTTGGAAGCAAAAGTAGAGCCTGTTGCCAAGCAGTCTCTATTTTTCCGGCTCATGCCCCGCTGACGATTCGAGCGGCACGCCAATCGCATTCCGCCGTGCTGGATAGCGTTTCATCCGGGCAAGACCTTCGGCCTGCTTACCGTATCAGCTTATGCAGGGAGGTCCGCCTTCTTCAATCCGGGAGCGAGTGCATATAGAACGATCAGAGCGAGCAGATAAGCGCTGGAGGCGATGCTGAAGAGGATCCCATAACTGTGAGTTAGTTGCAGGATGTGGCCTGCGAAGAAAGCGAAAAGTGCGCTGCCCAAGGATCCGGCCATGCCGCCGATCCCGACCACTGCGCCCACGGCGCTGCGAGGGAACATGTCCGACGATGTTGTGAAGAGATTGGCAGACCAGCCCTGGTGTGCGCCCGCGGCGACACCGATCAGCGCGATCGCGCTCCACAACGACTTGACACCTGCAGCCGTGAAGATGGGAAGAACCAGCGAAGCGCAGACGAGCATGGCTGCAAGGCGCGCATAGTTGGGCGAGAGTCCGAGGCGACGGAAGGGTGCGGGCAGCCAGCCTCCGCCGATACTGCCGATCGCTGAAACGTTATAGACGAGAATCAATGGCAGACCGAGATGCAAGAGGTTCAAATTGAATTTCGCGCTGAAGTAAGACGGCAGCCAGAATAAATAAAACCACCAGATCGGGTCGGTGAGGAACTTCGCGGCAGAGTATGCCCACGTCTGGCGGCAGCGCAACAATCTTCGCCAAGGCACGGAAGGGCCCATGTCTTCGGCCGCTTCCTGATAAATGTACCGCAGTTCGGTGGCAGTCAACGTCGGATGATCGGCAGGCCTGCGGTAATACAGAAACCACCAAAGAATCCAGAGCGCGCTGAAGAGGCCAGTGGTGAGAAAAGCTACGTGCCAACCCCAGCGCATCGTCACCCAGGGCACGATGGCGGGAGCCAGAATCGCTCCAACATTCGCGCCGGAGTTGAAGATGCCCGTAGCCAGCGAGCGCTCCTTCTGCGGAAACCACTCGGCTACCGTCTTGATCGCAGCGGGGAAGTTGCCCGATTCCCCGAGTCCGAGGAAGAAACGCGCAACGCCGAACTCCAGCACGGTGTTGGCCAGCGCGTGTCCCATGGCGGAGAGGCTCCATGTAACCATCACCAACATGTAGCCGATGCGCGTGCCCAGCTTGTCGATCAGCCGGCCGCCGGCCAGCAGGCCAATCGCGTAAGCGATCTGAAACGCATCCACAATGTAGCCGTAACCCACTTCCGTCATGCCGATACTGTGCTCGAGAGTGGGCTTGAGGATCGCGATTACCTGGCGGTCCATGTAATTGATCGAGGTGGCGACGAACAGCATGGCACAAATGGTCCAGCGCACTCCGCCGAGTCCGGCGCGCGGAGCTGATCCGGGAGATGATCCGCCTTCCGTCTGGTTGTCGAAAGCCGTCGTATCGGCCATGCCGCGCTCCTACAATCGATATGCCTTTTTTACCAGCCCGTAGGCGAGGTCCCGCGCCACTTCCAAAGCCTCTTCCTCTTCCAGCCTGTGCTCGGCAACCAACTTGGCCAGGAACGCACAATCCACGCGCCGTGCCACATCGTGCCGCGCCGGAATTGAGAGGAAGGCCCTGGTATCGTCGTTGAAACCTACCGTGTTGTAGAAGCCGGCCGTCTCCGTTACTCGCAGCCGGAAACGCAGCATTCCCTCCGGGCTATCGTGAAACCACCACGGCGGACCGAGCCTCAGGCACGGATAATGTCCAGCCAGCGGAGCTAGCTCCCGGCTGTAGGCTGACTCGTCCAGCGTGAAAAGAATGATCGTAAGATCGCGCTCATTGCCGAATTGATCGAGCAAAGGTCGCAGCGCGTCCACATAATTCGTTGGCATGGGGATGTCGGCACCGACGTCGCGACCGTATCGCTTATAGAGTTCGCGATTGTGATTGCGTGCGCTGCCCGGGTGAATCTGCATTACCAGCCCATCTTCGAGGCTCATCCGCGCCATTTCTGTCAGCATCTGGGCACGAAAGAGTTCGTGTTGCCCGGGATCGGTGCCGCCAGCGATAACTCGGAGAAAGAGTTGCGCGGCCTCTGCCGCGGGAAGATTCGCCGTTCGCGCAGTAGGGTGCCCATGGTCGGTTGCCGTGCAGCCGAGTTCGCGAAAGCGGACGCGGATCGCTCGCAGCGCGCGCAGGTATCCCGCCCAAGTCGAAGTGTCTTCACCGGCCTTCTCGCTTAGCTTTACGATATTTTCGGCGAAGCCTTGAAATTCGGGGTCGACAACCGGATCTGGCCGGAAGGTCGGCAGGATCCTGCCTTTCCAGTTTGATTCTCGAATGGCTTTGTGATCGGTCAACGAATCGAGCGGAGAATCCGTGGTCGCCAGCACTTCCAGATTGAAGCGCTCGTACAGCGCGCGCGGCAGAAACTCCGGTGTTTGTATCTTTTCTGAGATTGTGTCGAAGTACACATCGGCGGTCTTTTCCGACAGCCGCTGTTCGAGTCCGAAAAGTTCCTGGAAGGCAGAGTCCAGCCACATCCGCGTCGGCGTCCCGCGGAACAGATAATAATGGCTGGCGAAGATGCGCCAGACTTTCCGCGGATTCTTTTGTCCCGTCTGCCCAATCTCAAGATCCTCAAGGGAAACCCCCTGGCTGTAGAGCATCCGGAGAATGTAGTGATCGGGCTGCACAAACAGGCTGGTTGGATCGGGGAAGGGTTCATTCTTCGCGAACCATGCTGCTTGCGTATGCCCGTGAGGACTGAGGATGGGCAGGGTTCGCACACCCTCATATAGCGTCCTCGCTATCTTTCGTGTGCCGGGCTCGGGCGGGAACAAACGATCTGGATGGATCAGCATAAACTCAGAGACTAACTTTTCGCTTCGCGTTTCCGTGGTGCGCTCATCGGAAACCTCGCGCCACCACTTTATCGTAAGTAGAATTGCGATTATCTTACATTGGCTACAGGCAAGCGCTTCGGCAGAACCTCTTCAGCATGAGCTCGATCCAAACTCGGTCAGTTTCGCTTCCGATCTCAACGGCCGCGTCCGTTGTGCTGCACGCCGGGTTTGTTGTTACCGGTGTCGTAACAACCCTAATTGGCCCAGTCCTACCGATCTTTATTGCACGTTGGTCGTTAAGCGACCAGCGTGCCGGGCTGTTCTTCACGGCCCAGTTTTGCGGTTCGATGGCGGGCGTTGCGTCGATCCGCTGGCTGATCGGGCGGGGATACCGGCAGGCGTTTGTGTGTGGGTTCATCCTGATTGCAGCGGGAGTGGCAGGGTTAAACCTGGGCAGCAATGGGGCGTGCCTTTGTGCGACCTTCGTGTTCGGCTGCGGATTGGGGCAGGCGCTCTCGACCGGCAATCTATGGGTGGCGGAAATTTACAAAACCCGTCGCGTGGCCGCACTCAGCATTCTGAACCTGCAGTGGGGAATCGGCGCGATTGCGTGCTCCCCATTGGTGATGCTGGCTCAGCGGCACGGAGCAATTCCATTGCTGCTCTATACCCTCGCGGCAGGTTCAGCGCTCACGGCTCTGATCCTAGTCGGAATGAGCCTGCAACCTGCAGGAACAGCGAAGGGCAAGGAACAACCTATGCTGGCGCTGCAAGACGTCATCAGCCGGCGAAGCACCTTGGGTCTGGCTGCGCTGTTCTTTCTGTACGTCGGATCCGAGAATTCGGTTGCGGGCTGGGTCGCCTCACTGACGAAACGAATGAATTCTGATCCTGGCGATGTATGGGCTCTGGCGCCCATGTTTTTCTGGGGAGGATTGATTGCCGGGCGTGCTCTGGTGCCGATGCTTCGAGTGCCGCGGTTCGAACGGACGCTGCTGGCGAGCGGCTTGATCCTGACTGCCGCCGGCATCTGCCTTTTGTTGCGGGCAAGGACTTTCGCAAGCGTCGCGGTCAGCGTGAGCGCGGCGGGGTTGGGGTTGGCTGCGATTTATCCAATTCTCGTTGCGTTGCTGGTGAAGGCATTTGGCGAAAGGTCGAGGCGCATTGGGGCGATCATGTTCGCACTTGCGGGAATGGGCGGCGCTGTCATGCCTTGGTTTGTGGGTCTGACGTCGACGCGAACGGGCAGTCTGCGCGCCGGATTGTTGGTGCCCCTGGCCGGATGCTTAGCAATGCTTGGCTTGATCGCGACGATGCTAGGGCCGCTGTTTTCGGATGGCAGACCGAGTAGTTCCAATAATCCACCTGTTCGCTGAGGACCAGCTGTGTCTCGGAAGGCCGAAGCGCGCCCTACCAGACAAAGGTTCCGACCGACTCCGACGGTAGCATGGTCTCGAAGAATGTATCGTGATACTTCACCGCGAAGGACTTGGGGAAATTCGCCGTGTTCGAAACCACCAGGACGACCTTGTGCTGAGGAGTAACAAAGGCGACGCTGGCTAATTGTTCCATCTCGCTCGACGCTACTCGCACCGATCCCGGGGGCACAAACTGCGAGAAGTGCTCGAGGACATAATATGCAACATTCCTGGTGGCAGAATCGCCATCCAGCGTGATGGCTCCGGAACATCCGGTGCATCCGCCGTTGTTGGTATGCGGCCCGTTGTGCGGATCCGCCGCCAGATTCCACAGCAGCACGTTTCGGCACCAGTTTCGGGTTGCGCCGATCATCACGCTTCTTACCGGTTCGGCAATTCCAAGCGGTCCGGAGCGCCACTCGGTGACGGATTGCTCCGTCAGATACAAATTCTTTTTTGGATATGCATCGTGCACCTGCGAAAGCAGGCTTGCCTCACCGCCGTAAAGATGAAATGCCGTTCCATCCACATACTTGCTCGCGGCGGGATCTCCCAGAATCGACAGCGCATAGGACAAGACATCCGGGTTGTGATCGTAGAGCAGAATCTTGGTCCGAATTCCTGCCTTCTCAAACGCAGGCCCCAGATCCTTCGCTATGAATGTGTCCTGTTCCTGGGCAAACATCGCCATGCTCGGCGTGTTCTTTGGATTCAGCGGCTCATTCTCGATGGTGATCGCGTCAATCGCGATCCCTTCGGCGCGCATCGCCTCGATGTACTTCACGAAATACTTCGCGAACGCTCCGTAAAATTCCGGCTTGAGGTGGCCGTCCTTCACGTCATTGTTTGTCTTCATCCAAGCCGGAGGAGACCACGGTGATCCCAGGATCTTGATCTCCGGCCGGATCGCCAGGATCTCCTTCAGCACTGGAATCACATCCGTGCGGTCTGGACCCAGGTCGAACTTCGCCATCCCCGCGTCGGTCTCGCCCGGCGGCAGGTCGTCGTAGGAAAAAACGCGCTCGTTCATATCGGAAGAGCCGATGCTCAGGCGCAGGTAGCTCACTCCGATCCCATTGTCACCGGTGGTAAACAATTCCTTCAGCAGGGCAGCACGTTGCGCAGCGCCCATGCGCATCAGCAACTGCGCGCTTCCTCCGGTCAAAGCAAAGCCAAAGCCATCGATCGACTGGAAACGCTGCGCATCGTCCACAGTGAGCGCCGGCAGTTGACCTGCTTTTGAGGAAAAGGGCAGCGCGGCCGCTTGCGGCGCGACCAGGGCAGTCCGGTCGGGCGTCGTCAGCCACATCCGCGCTTCGCGCTCCTGCTGCGCGTTCAACGACAGAGAAGAAAACAGCAGAGCACAAGACGAACACAGGAGTAATGTCAGCTTCATGAGACCCTCCAATTTACGAACGCCTCGCAGATTTTCAGTAGCATCAGATGCTTGGCCGGGCAGTGGACTTGCGCACGACCAACTCTGGTTCGATCGTAATTTCCGGAACATACTTCATCCGCCCCTCAATTTGGTCAAGCAGCGTGCGGGCCGCGATCGCGCCCATTTTTCGCATCGGCTGTCTGACCGTTGTGAGCGGCGGACTGATGTAGGCAGAGTTCTGAATGTCGTCGAAACCCACCACCGACACATCGTCCGGCACATTCAGGCCAGCTTCCACGAAAGCGCGGATGGAACCGATCGCGGAAATGTCGTTGTAGGCAAACAGGGCGGTAAAAGGCTGCCTACGGGCCAGCAAATGCTTGGCGAACGGGTAACCCAGATCCGGGGTCGGATCATCCCCTTCGAGCTGCACCATCAATTCTGGCTGTACAGGAATGCGCAACTCCGCGGCGACTTCGCAAATTGCGTTCCACCGTGTGTCGGAATCGGCGCTTACCGCCGAACCTTTCATGAAGGCGATTTTCTTGTGGCCTAGGTTGACCAGATGCGTCAGCGCCAGCCATGCGGCACGGCGGTGATCCAAAACAATATTAGTTACTCCTTTGATCCGGCGATGACCGGCAACAGCGACGGTGGGTAGAGGAGGTTGTTCAGTCAAGGAAGTGTCGACAGTGATGAACCCTTCGACCCCGCGTTCCAGAAGCATAGTCGAGTAGGTCGCCAGCAGTTTCTTGTCGTGACGGTGACTTACGCTAAGAAAGAAGAAATTCTGCTCTCGCAGATAACGTTCCATGCCGCTAATCACGACAGAGCCGTATGCATCGCCAATTTCCGCCAGAAGCACCCCAATGGTGTAGGTGCGCTTAACGCGCAGCGACCGGGCGAAGAAATTGGGCCGGTAGTTGAGGTCGCGCGCCGCTGCCAAAATTCTTTTTTTTGTACGCTCCGGGACGGAATGCGAGGCTGAAGAATTGTTCAGGACGGCGGAAACCGTGCTGGCGGTGAGCCCGACACATTCCGCTACCGATTTCAACGTCACCGCCGCTTTTTTGCCCCGATCTCGCTTTTTCCTTTGAGGCTTCATTGCGAAAGACTATATCAGTCCCGCCATTTTGGTCCGATGCTCGATCTGCTTCCTCAGAGCGGTCGCAGAATACAACCATCCTGATGTTGCGATTTCCCGTAAGAATATCGATATTGCTCTGTATTTTTCTCTTGACAACGAAAGGTGTTTGGGACTAAACCTTCGTGCAGAGTGGAATAGTACAGAAGTACTAGCGGAAACACCAGTAAAAGAACGATATTCTTAACCGCCTCCGATTTGGGCGATTTTTGGCAGGAACCGGGTAAGGCTGGGAAATCTGAGCTGTTTAGTTCAAAAGCCCGTCTTTGTTGACGGGGTCTACTTCTAGCTTGGGAGAAACTCCATGATGAGCTTCGTTCGCTGGGCGCTCGCCTTGTGTCTTCTGCTGTTCGTGTCCCTGTCAGCATTTTCACAAAGTAGAAACACCGGCGAGATTCGCGGCACGGTATCGGCGGCGGGCGCCGTGTTGCCGGGTGTGACTGTTACTCTCACGAACATCAACACCGGCGAGACAAAGACTTTCGTCACCAACAAGGACGGCCTCTACGACACCGTTTCGACGCCCGCGGGAAACTACACCATCAGCTTTACGGCCACGGGATTCAAAAAGCTAGTACGCGGTCCTATCGTGCTGCAGGTCGATGTGATCACCGAGGATGCCAGCATGGAAGTTGGCGCGGTGACAGAGACGATTACCGTGGAAGCCGGAGGCGCGCCGCTCGTGGAGACCGAAACCGGCCAGCAGGGTTACATCATGGAGGCCAAAACCATGACAGAGCTGCCTCAGTCGGGGGGCGGCATTACCGGTGCTGACTGGGCGGCTTTCAACATCTACCTGCCGGGCGCTTCAGGCACTACAAACGGGCGGGTCTCGCAGGCCGGGGGCGCCTGGAATGCCGGCGACGCGGTTTCCATCAACGGCAACCTGCCGAACTTCGGCAACTTCCTTCAGGACGGGGCCAGCACTTTGCTGCCGGCGAGCTACAACAACGACGATGCGATCTTCGATACCGTTCAGGAAGTTCAGATCAACACCTCTTCCTTCTCGGCGCAATACGGCATGGGCGGCGTCATGTTCAACCAGATCACCAAGAGTGGAACGAACGCTTGGCATGGGTCCGGTTATGAGTATTTCTCGCAGAACTTTCTAAACGCCAACAGCTATTTCAATGATCAGCAGCCTAAGTTGACAACAAACCCCCTGGACCCGACTGGCCCCCAAATTCCTAACATAGCGTCGCAAGTGCCGTATTTGCGGTACGACCAGTTTGGCGCCTCCGTCGGCGGGCCTATTATCAAGAACAAGCTCTTTTTCTTCTTCGACATAGACAGGATCGTCAATAACAGCGCATCGAACGGCTTCGTTACCGTCCCTACGGCCGCCATGGAGGCGGGTGATTTCACCGGCATGTACCCCATTTATGACCCGCTCACTACAAACGGGGGCACGACTACATGCACCGGCGTCGGATGCGTTCCCACCCTTGCTCGCGTCCCTTTTTCCAGCGAATGCCTCGGCCTCAACATGATCCCGAACGGCACCAACTGCGGCGGCGCGCTCAGCCGGTTCGACCCTGTTTCGACGGCCATTATGACTTCCAAGTATGGCTGGCCCACCGCACCGCAGGGGGTCGGAACATGCTCGACCAATCCTTTGTATCCAAACGAGTGTACAAATAACCTCTACCTCGCGCATACCAATCCCGCCCCGGTTCACCGCTATTTCGGGCGGTTGGACTACGACCTGAGCCAGAACAACCGCATCAACTTCTCAATTACCCAGAAGGATAACCCCGGGGTCGACAACGGGTTGTTCAACTGCCCGCTGGATTGCGGTAGCGGGGACGTGGACGGTTGGAACACACAGATCAGCGACGTATGGACGATCAGGCCGAACATCGTCAACGAAATCCGGATGGGTTATACCAAGCAAGGCAACTGGTTCCAATCCCAGTCGCTCGGGTTGAACCCCGCAACGGCATTTGGCTTGCAAGGTACCCATTTCAACCAACTCCCCTTTATCGGCAACTCAAGCATCTATGGTGGATTCGGCGGCCCGGATGCGGTAAGCGTCTTGTCGCCCGCCACGGACGCCATTTACATCGAGAACTCGTATGACCCCTCCGATGTGGTGACGCTGGTCAAGGGCAGGCACGTTCTGCATTTCGGGGTTGAGGTGTTGATGGCCGAGGGCAACACGACGGCCTGGGGTTCCAACAGTGCTGGCAACTACAATTTTACCGGACAATACACCGCCGGCGTAGCCTGCACGCCAGGAACGGCAACAGCGCCAGGAACCTGTACGCTGAATACTGGAACGGCGGGCTCGGGCTTCTCGGATTACCTCCTCGGCAACGTCCAGGGGTGGGAGGCGAACAATCAGGGCCTGACGGGCATGCGGCTGAAGAGCCCGCAGGCCTTCGTTCAAGACGACTGGAAAGTCAAGCCCAATCTCACCGTCAACCTCGGCTTGCGCTGGGAAGGAAACACGGGCATGAGCGAGGTACAGAATAAACTTGGCGATTTCGACCAGAATCTCGTCAATACTGTCGGTCCCTTCGCGGGCACCTTGGGCTCGATATGGATTGCCCCCCAGGATAACCGAACCACCTTGCAGAAGCCGGTTTGGAACATTTTCCTTCCCCGGGTAGGTTTTGCCTGGTCGGTCAAGAACGACACCGTCGTCCGAGGCGGTGTAGGGTTCTTCGCCTATAACTACAGCATGGACCTCTATGGTGGTGAGGGTGGTGCGCAAATGGGCTTCGGCGCCACCTCTCAGGGCAGCAATAGCGACCCTGCCAGTGCCGCCGGGGACACGGGCTGGATTTCCGGCACCGGCAACACTAGCCCGCTCTATTTAAGCTCGAGCGCTGCAATGATGACCAATGCTCTGCCTTATATTCAGGGCTCGAAGAACCCGGCATCCTACATCTCCAATCCTGTCTTTAGTCCACCTAACGAACCCTATAACATCCGGCCGGGAGAGATCTGGGAATGGAACCTCTCCGTAGAACACCAGTTCATGAAGGACTTTGCGGTGTCGGCCACTTACGTCGGCAGTCACTCGACGAATCTGCAATACGTCACCGACGCGAACCAAATCACTAACACGGCCCTGCTGAACTCGAACGATGTATCGGCCTGTAACGGGGCAACACCCGCAACAATCGCTGCGAGCCCCAGCACTTGCGCGCGCCCATTTCCGGCGTTTGGAGGCCTTTCCGGCTCAAACTTCAACGGCATTTCCAACTACGATTCGTTGCAACTCGACGTGCGGAAGCGTTATTCCTACGGGCTGACTTTCGATGTCAACTATGCCTGGTCGCATATGCTGGATGACCAGGACTCGGCCGGATGGGGCAGCACGGCCGGGGCTCAGGCTTGGCAAATCGGAAACAATCTCTCCTCTAACTACGGCAACTCGAACTTCGACATCCCGCAAGCGATCAAAGGGACCGTGGTATACGAACTGCCGTTTGGTACGGGCAAGCCCTTTATGAACCAGCATGCTGCGCTCGACGCTGTGCTTGGCGGATGGCGCTTGTCAGGGACGTTTATCTACCAGGACGGCACTCCGTTCACGGTGCAGGACGCCGGTGTTAACGACTATTCGCAGGCCGGTACAGCGTTTGCCAACCCCATTGCAGGTATGAACCCGTTTTCAGGCACCTGCGCCAATGGCGCGAGCACACACACGGTGACCTGCTGGTTCAACCCTGCAGCCTTTGAGACCCCAGCCGTGCAGGGCAACGGGGCGTTCGGGTACGGACGCAGAAACACGCTCTTCGGGCCAAAACTGTCTGATGTTAACCTGGCTCTAGCGAAAACCTGGCATTACAAAGAACGAGCTGGGTTCACACTTACAGGAAACTTCGTTAACGTCTTTAATCATCCGAGCTTCTCACTACCAGACACTGGCGGACCTAACGGCAATCCTGACGTTAGTAATTCGGGCGCGGCCAACATCACGGCCCTCGCGAATGGGCCGCGTACGATCCAACTGGGCGCGCGGGTATTCTTCTAACGGCGCTTACGTAACCAAGCTCGCGTAACCAAGAAGGACGGCGGCATGCCGCCGTCCTTCTTTTTTGCGGCAGACGGTCGAGATGCGAAGACACGATTCGTCCAACGTACAATCGTGACATGAGGATAAGAGAGTTCGTTGTCTTATTTTGGGTGATTCTATATCTCGGGTTGCTTGCGTGCTTCTCTCAATCCAGCCCCAGCCGGCAGCAGCAGATTGAATCACACAACCGTCAGGCTGGGGAATATCTGAAGCAGAACAGACCCGATCTGGCGATACCGGAATTTAGAGCCATTGTTGCCCTTGATCCGAATAATGTGGATGCCCGCGGCAACCTGGGCACGCTGCTGTTCTTCCAGGGGGATTATACGAATGCGATTCCACAGCTTCGCGCTGCGCTGAAACTGCAGCCTACCTTGTGGAAGACACAATCTCTTCTGGGCATCGCCGAGAAACGCACGGGCGACATCAGCCGGGCTCGCCTCGATCTGGAAAAAGCGTTTCCAAACGTTCAGGAAGAGAAGATTCGGATTGAGACTGGGATGGAGCTGATCGAAATCGACTCCGGGATGGGCGATCTGGATAAAGCCGCGGCCATCGTGAGCGAGCTTCGAAAGCGGGAGCCGACCAACGAAGCTCTTCTCTATACTGCGTATCGAATCTATTCCGATCTTGCTAATGAGTCGCTGCTCAGCTTGTCGGTTGTGGATCCGAATTCCGCCCGCATGCAGCAAGCGTTGGCGCACGAACTGGCGAAGCGTGGGAATACCGCGGAAGCCATCGAGCATTACCGGGCTGCGCTCAAGATTGACTCCAACCTTCCCGGATTGCATTTTGAGCTCGCCGACATGCTCAGGACTTTGTCGACAGCGGAGGGCCGGAGTGAGGCCGAGAAAGAGTACGAGGCGGCGCTGGAGGCTAATCCGTTTGATGAACAGTCTGAATGCAGGCTTGGAGATCTCGCCTTTCAGAGAGCCGATTTTAAGGAAGCTCTCGAGCGTTATACGCGGGCCGTCAAGCTGCAGCCCGGAGATCCTGAAGCCAACATCGGCTTGGCTAAGGTTTTGATGTCGATGGATCAAACGCAGAAAGCCGAGCCGCTGCTGGAGCACGCCATTCAACTCGACCCGACCAGCGCCGTGGCTCACTTCCGCCTGAGTACGGTCTATCGACAGGAGGGGCGCACGGTCGAGGCCAAGCACGAGCTTGAGGAATATCAAAAGTACAACCAGATGAAGGAAAAGCTTCGGCAGATTTATCACGATTTGAATCCGGACCAGGGCGTGGATGAAAACGTCGATGCGAATCCCCAGAAATAGCCGCAGAGCTAGCCAACAGATCGTTGGGGCGCGCCGGCAATTTTGAGGAATGGGTTTTGTCTCACGAGCATCACGAAAACGAGCATCCCGATGAGGAAGACATTTCTTGCGGCGGCAATTCTGTTATCGGTCGTTCCACTGTTAGCTAGCTCCTACTACCCCGCCCGCCTGGACGATCCCAAAGCAATTTACCTGACGCAGGAGAATTTTGCGGTGAAGGGCGATGGAATCGCGGATGATTCCGCCGTCCTGCAGCAAACCATCAATCAGGTTCAGGAGAAGACCAACCAGGGCATCCTGTTCGTTCCCGCAGGCCGCTACCGTTTGACCAAGACGATTTATATCTGGCCGGGAATCCGGTTGATCGGGTTCGGGGCCACGCGTCCGGTGTTTGTGCTTGCCGCCAACACACCGGGTTTTGAGCATGGGCCCTCCTATATGTTGTTCTTCGCGGGCGCTCGCCCGAGCGCGAATGCGTCTCCGCCGGATGCCAGCCCGGGCACGTTCTATTCCGCCATCAGCAATATCGATATTGAAATTCAAGACGGAAACCCCGGCGCCGTCGGCATACGCGCCCATTATGCCCAGCATTGTTTTCTCGCTCACATGGATTTTCACATCGGCTCGGGACTTGCCGGAATCCATGATGGCGGCAACGTCGCGCAAGACCTGCATTTTTATGGGGGCCAGTATGGCATCTGGACCCGGAAGCCCTCCCCTGGGTGGCAATTCACAATTATCGACGCGACGTTTGAAGGCCAGCGCGACGCCGCGATCAGGGAGCGCGAGGCGGGACTAACCTTGATCCGCCCGCAATTTAAAAATGTCCCGACGGCAATTTCCATCGATGCTCAATACTCGGACGAACTTTGGGTGAAAGACGGGCGCATGGAGAACGTTACCGGCCCCGCCATAATCATCAGCAATGAGAACAGCGCCCGCACCGAGATCAATATGGAAGGGGTCATCTGCCGGAAGGTTCCTGTTTTTGTGGCTTATCGCGAGAGCGGGAAACACATCGCAGGCTCGGCAGAAATGTACGAGGTGAAGACTTTTTCTCATGGACTTCATTATGAGGACGTTGGCGCCGTACCCGCGATCCAGGATGTCTATGAAACCGCGACACTGAGCGCGCCGCCGACACCGGTGAAGTCCGACATCCTCGATCTGCCGCCGATGGACACGTGGGTCAATGTCCGTTCCCTTGGCGCTAAGGGCGACGGCACAACCGACGATACTGACGCGCTCAGAAAAGCCATCGCTCAATACCGCGCGATTTACCTGCCCTCGGGCCAGTATCGAGTGACGGACACCATCACGCTGAGGCCGGATACAGTCCTCATCGGCCTGCATCCGAGCGTCACACGAATACTGCTTGCCGATTCAACCCCAGCCTTTCAAGGCGTTGGCAGTCCGAAGCCGCTGCTCGAAACCCCAAAAGGAGGGACGAACATCGTGACCGGCATCGGCCTCTACACCAACGGCATCAATCCGCGTGCGGTGGCGGCGAAATGGATGGCCGGCACAAATTCGATGATGAATGATGTCCGCTTTCTGGGCGGTCACGGCACGATTGATCCCAACGCCACGGCGGCCGAGAGTTCCAAAACGTGGCGCGAGATTTATAACAATACCCACACCGCCGATTCCAATCTGAATCGCCGCTGGGACGGACAGTATCCCAGCCTGTGGATCACCGGCGGAGGCACTTTCGTCGGCCTCTGGACGCCCAGCACCTTCGCGCAAGCCGGCCTGTACATCTCGAATACTTCGACGGAAGGAAGAATTTACGAACTCTCGAGCGAGCATCACGTCCGCAACGAGGTAGTCCTGAACCATGCTTCCAACTGGCAGATCTACGCGCTCCAAACGGAAGAAGAACGAGGCGAGGGTGGATTCGCATTGCCGCTCGACATCCGGGATTCGAGCAATATCACCGTTGCAAACCTGCACATATATCGTGTCGTAAGCTCCTATCAGCCCTTCCCGTACGCAATTACGGTTACAAATTCCCGCAACATACGATTTCGTAACGTCCATTGCTACAGCGACAGCAAGGTGTCCTTTGACAACACGGTTTACGATGAAACCCATAAGATCGAAATACGGCAGCGCGAATTTTCCTGGTTGACGGTTTCCGGCAACGCCCCTCCCGATAAATCGCTGCAACCTTCGCATGTCCTTGCTGAAGGCGCAAAAGTTGAAAAACTCGCTGGTGGTTTCTTCAATATTTCCGGCGGAGCTATTGACAGCTCGGGGGATCTCTACTTCGTGGATGCCAGATGGCAGACAATTTATTGCTGGTCAGCTCGAACCCACCAACTCTCGAAAGTACGCGACAACCCCCTGGACCCGGTGCAACTGTTCTTTGATAAGTCCGGCGATTTGATGGTGGTCTCGTATGCGGGCAACGGAACTGTCTACACCTTCAAACCCGGCGCGCAGAATGACGATATTATTCTGCTACCCGCTGTTCCTGCGGCGCCGCGCCCGGGATTGACACCCGTGTTGCCCGTCGACTACTGGCGGAATGAAAACGATTTTCTCGACACGATTGCTGTAACGCAGCCCTTTCAGTTCGTCTCTCCGGACGGAACAACGTTCCTTCCCGCCGGAGCGGACTTTGTAACCGGGGAACTCTATTACGGTTCGAAGCTGAACAACACGCTGCGAGCTTTCGGTTTCGCCCCAGCAGTTGCTGGCCATCCCTACTATGTTTCCGACGAAAATGGAGAGAAGACTTATGCGGCGACAGTCGAGCCCGATGGGACGCTGTCAGACTTGAAGCTCTTTGCCGAACGAGGCGGAGAAAGCCTGACGGTGGACGACAAAGGCAATGTGTATATTGCGGCAGGTCAGATTTTTGTATACAACCCATCGGGCCATCTGATCGAAACCATAGACGTTCCGGAGCGCCCGTCGCAACTGTTGTTCGGAGGCCGTGACGGCCATACGCTGTTCATTCTTGCACGCAGATCTTTGTATGCTGCCCAAACCACTAATAAAGAGCGCTGAAGAAACAGATCGCAATTTGCCCGCGCCATCGGCGTCGCTGCCGCCGCAACCCGAGGGCTATAGGCGGGCAGCAATCTATGCATCACTGAATAAGCTCGATGGACGGAGTGCAGAAGAACAATTGATCGAATTGCGCGATTATGCTGCCCGTCGGCATTGGCATGCCTTCAGCGAATATGTGGATCTCTACACGTCAGCCTCAAAATCCCGCCCTGAACTGAATAGACTCCTGGCGGACGCTGAGCGTCACCGCTTCGATGTGGTGCTGTGCTGGAAGTTAGATCGTTTCGGAGCGTCTCTCAAGCATCTCCTTAATGCTCTCACTGACCTGGACTCACACGGTGTAGCTTTTCTCAGCGTGCGCGACAATTTCGATCTATCGACACCGTCTGGTCGAGTGATGTTCCACATTGTTGAGGCGATGGCTGAACGTGAACGGTCACTGATCCGGGAACGAGTGAAAGCCGGGGTGCGGGAAGCGAGGCGAAAAGGAAAGACGCTAGGACGTCCACCCCGGACACTGAATTTCGTCGAGATGGCTCTACTGCGTGAACGGGGGGCCAGTTTGCGCCAGGTTGCAAAGGCGGTCGGCGCGTGCCCAGCTACGGTACGCACCCGTCTGCTGCAACAAAGACTCAGGGCTGCGTTGTATAACGTGAAACGTATTGGACGCCCGCCCCGGAAAATCAATGTCGACGAACTCATGCGGATGCGCGAACAAGGGACTCCTGTTCGCGAGATCGCGACGGCAGTCGATGTGTCTCCCAGTACGGTAAGGAGGCGTCTAATGCAACAGCGCCCCAGGACTGGGTTGCCTAACGCGAAGCGGGGACGCCCGCCTCAGATGATCGATTTTGACAAGATGAGGCGCATGCGCGAACAAGGGGCTGGCTTTCGCGAGATTGCGAAAGTAGTCGGCGTGTCCGCCGGTACGGTGCGCACGCGTTTGTTGCAGTCGTGTTAGGTGCCCTCCCAAGCCGCCGATCGAGAACACTCTTCGAAGGTTAGTGGAACCGACTATTTGACAGGAGGAGAGTGAACGAATGTCCCTGATCCACCGTGAAGGTGTTGCCCCGTGAGGTGGCTGCATAACCGTGGAGGTCGATGATGCGGGTGCCGGGAGTATGGCCCGCGAACTCGAGAATTTCGCATGCGTTGTGCCTTCGATAATCACATTTGCAAATAGGGTCTCGGCGAACACATGAACGCACTGTCATGAACGCACTGTTAGGACACTACCATTGCATTTAGGAGACTGGTTATTGAAACGTCCCTGTAGCACTCATTGAGCCGTTTTGGGTCTCATGCGGACGTGGGAGCAGCGGTTTTCGCTTGCGTTGCTGAGATGCATGCCGCTCTGTTGTTACTCAAGAGCTGTTCAATAGTCTCCACAGTGGCTGGTTTAGAGTAGAAGTAGCCCTGTGCCAGTTCGCAGCCCATATCCTTCAGCAGGTCCACCTGCGCTTGAGTTTCGACACCTTCCGCGACGACCTTCAGGCGGAGGCCGTGGGCAAGCATGACGATGACGCGAACGATTTCATGGGTTGCGAGGTCGGTGTCTATATGCGAGATGAAGGCACGGTCGATCTTTAGTGTGTCCACCGGGAAACCCTGCAGGCGGCTCAGCGAGGAGTAGCCGGTGCCGAAATCGTCGATGTCCAGACTAACGCCGAGCGCTTTTAATTCGGATAGCACAACGGCAGACCTCTTGGCATCGGCCATGGCGATCGTTTCCGTGATCTCCAAGTTTACACAGCTGGGATCCAGTCCGGTCTCCTGCAAAGTCTTGCCAATCTGAGAAGCCAGCTCAGGTTGCGCAAACTGTTTGGGCGTGATGTTTACATTGAGCGTGAGGGGCGGATCCGAAGGAAAAAGCGCCTGCCAGGCACGGAGTTGCCGGCAAGCGTCGTAAAGCAGTTGACGGTTAATGGGCAAGATGAGACCGGTCTCATCTGCAACGGCAATGAATTCTGCGGGCATGACCAAACCTTCGGGACGCTGCCAGCGACTGAGCGCCTCGAACCCCACGATCTGGCCGTTGTGCAAGGACACGATGGGCTGGTAGTAAACGCGGAGTTGGTTTAACTCGATGGCTTTGCGCAGGTCGGTTTCGAGCTGCAAGCGTTTGATGGCACCGGCATGCATCGCATGGTCGAACACTTCACAGCGTCCCTTGCCCGCGCTCTTGGCGCGATACATGGCAATCTCGGCATCGCCCAGGACGTCCTGCGCCTCCGCCCCGGCATTACCGCTGAAAGCAACACCGATGCTTACGGTCAAGACGATCTCTTGACTATTTAAGTCGAAAGGAACGGCCAATTTCTGCTGAATGCGCTCGGCAACGCGAATGGTGTCGCTAGGGTCATGAAGCTCCTCGATGAGGACGGTGAACTCGTCGCCTCCGGGCCGGGCTAGCGTGCTCTCGCCCAACAGGGGCCCCGCGCTGCCACCAAGGCGGGGACGCGAAACGGTATCGGCGCCGCGAAGGCAGACGCTTAAACGCTGCGCGATCTGGAGGAGCAATGCATCACCAGCAGTATGGCCGAGACTGTCGTTGATTACTTTGAATTCGTCAATGTCGATGAACAGCACGGCGAATCTGAAGTCGGAGTGCCGCCGTGCCTGAGTAATCGCACGTTGCAACCGGTCGAGAAAGAGAGCGCGGTTAGGGAGATTGGTCAAGCCGTCGTGGAACGAAAGGTGGTCCAGCTTTTCCTCGGCCCGCTTCCTCTCCGTAATGTCACGGTTCACGATGACCAGACCTTCGGTCTCGCCCTCCGGGCTGCGAATCGCGCTGGCAGTGGACTCAATAAAGCGCCAGGAACCGTCTTTATGGCGAACGCGATATTCCAGGCGTTCACCCCGACCGGTGTTGCGAGCTTTTTCCGCCGCTTCGAGCACGCGCGCGCGATCATCGGGATGGATCTGATCCATTGAAGAAGTGGCTGCCAGCTCTTCGGGGGCGTACCCTAGAACTTTCTGATACGCCGGACTGTTATAGAGGCGCTGTCCGTTGCGGTCGATCACGGCAATCATGTCCGCAGCGTTCTCGGTAATCAATTGAAACAGGCGTTCGCGTTCGCTCAAGCGGCGGCGGATTCGCTGCAACTCACGCTGCTGATAAACCGTGTAAATATCGAATAGCAGGACGAGAGCGGCCAGTCCGCGAACCCATTCTTTGAGGTTCAGCGAATAAAGGCTGTCGGTAGGTAAATGAAAACCGGGAAAGGTTAATGACAGGATACCGAAGGTCAGGACCAGGGTGACGGCTACGGCAGAACCCCAAAGCCACCACTCACGGCCCTCAACTTGCCGCATTCGGAGAGACGGCGGCTTTGGGCGCTCGGACGGAGATTGGGAATTCACAGCGACGGCCGCCTGGTCTGTACGATTGAAATTCTGGGGATAAACTAATTCTAAACAAGCGGTGCTCGATGGAAAGTTACCAAAGTCCGATTTTCGGATCCTTCCCACGGCGCCCGAGAGTTAACGCTCAGGAGATATTACGACTGAGGGTGTCGTGGAGTTAGTTTTGATTGACGACTTACCGCTTTTCCAGTTCCTATCCTTCATTAGTCGTTGACACAGTCGTTTCTATTTCGAACGCGACACGGTTACGCCCTTGACGCTTTGCGGCGTACAGAGCTGCGTCTGCGCGAGTCACTAGTTCATTGAAATCCGGACTCGTGGTTGAGCGGATGCCCGCAATTCCAAAGCTGGCGGTCACACCGAAAGTGCGGTGTCCGACAGTGAACTTCTGGGCGGTAAATTGCTGGCGGATCCGCTCACTTGCAATCGCAGCATTTTTCTTCTGTGCATGCGTGATGACCACCAGAAATTCTTCGCCGCCGAGGCGGCCGCAAATATCTGACCTGCGGGTGTTGGACTTGAGAATCTCGGCGAAGCCCTTGAGCACCATGTCTCCGGCATCATGGCCGTGTGTATCATTGATGCTCTTGAAGTGATCCAGATCAGCCATGACTACCCAGACGGGGAAATCGTGCCGCACTGCCGCGCTGAGTTCGCGACTCGCCCAGAAATCGATCGCACGGCGATTGGGCAGGCCGGTGAGCGAGTCAGTCAGGGCCATCTCTTCCAGTTGTCGATTTTTGTCCTGTACTTCGCGGTGGAGATCGACAATGCGGCGGCCGACTCTCACGCGGGCCTGCAGTTCTCCGGGATGGAAGGGCTTTGTTAAGTAGTCATCGGCCCCGGCGGCCAGACCTTCAATCACTTCCTCTTTATCAGTGTTGCCAGTGACGAGGATGACATAGGCATAGAACTCTTTGTGGTCCCGGCGGATCCTCTGGCACAGTTCAATGCCGCTGATGTCGGGCATGCTCCAGTCGCTAATGACAAGCGTAGGCTGATGTTCGATAAAGAGGTTCATGGCTTGACGGCCAGTCTTTGCAAAGAGAATCGTGCAGTGTTCCTGTGAAAGCGATTGCTCGACGAGTTTGCGATATACCGGGGAATCGTCTGCTACCAAGATCTTCAAATCGCGGGGATAGGGATCCATGTGTTTAGCCTCGAATTTCGCTCCCGGTCGTGAACAAGCGGCCTACGTGAAAGTTACCATGAGAAACAGATCTCCGTTATTGGCTCACGTGAGACATTGCAAATCGATGGTTATCACCGGGCCGCTTGGCTATGCTTGTAGACTGAAAACATCCCGCCCGAGGCCTTCGCATATAGGATTTCGCAGCGCCATTCCGCGTGCGCTGGGCTCCACTCTTGCTACGAAAGCCGAACAATGTCTCGTAAATGACTTAGGTAATTAGCAGTTACTAACCTGTTGTGCAACTCTGGCAGTAACTTCTGTTGCAGTTAGTAGGTATTCGATGTTCAGTAAATCGCCGCAGCCCGTCACGGGCACGATTCTAGTCGCTGACGACCAAGTTTCCAACCGCGAGCTGTTGGAGGAATTGCTCACCGCGGAGGGGTTCAAGGTGGCAACGGTTTCAGACGGCACAGCCGCTTTGGAGCAGTTGTCTATCGTTCCAATCGATCTGGTGATCCTCGACGTCATGATGCCCAATCTCAACGGCTTTCAGACCTGCGAGAAAATCAAGGCCAATCCGGAAACTTATTTAATACCCGTAATTCTGATTACGGCGCTTTCCGACAAACAAGATCGCATAGAAGGTATCAAGGCGGGGGCTGATGACTTCCTGACTCGTCCCGTGGACCGTACCGAATTACTGGCACGTGTGCGCTCCCTGCTCAAACTCAAGCTCCGTACGGACGAGCTTGAACGCGCCGAATCCGTGTTGTTCACCCTCGCCCGGAGCATTGAGGGGAAAGATCCATACACGCACGGACATTGCGAGCGTTTGGCGGAGTATTCAGCTTCTTTGGGAGAACATCTCAAACTGCCAGAGGATCAGATTACTGCTCTCCGGCGTGCCGGCGTCGTTCACGATATCGGAAAGATCGCAATACCCGACGCGATTATCTTGAAGCCGACCAGTCTTTCCCCGGATGAATGGAAGCTCATGCGGGAACACCCTGTGGTTGGGGAGCGGATCTGCGCCCCGCTGAAGTCGTTTCGCTCGGTACTGCCAATTATTCGCCACCACCACGAAAAGTTTGACGGTTCCGGATATCCGGATGGGCTAGCAGGGGAGGCCATACCGATTACTGCGAGAGTGTTGCAAACCGTGGATGTGTACGACGCGCTGACGACGGTAAGACCTTATAAACCCGCCTTCTCCATCACTGACGCACTCCAGACTATGAAGATGGAAGTTGCCAAGGGCTGGTGGGACCCCCATATCTTCAACCTGTTTGAGCAGTTTGTGAGAAGCGGTACAGCTCATTTCCTCTCGCGCGGCGCGGCGGGAGGGGCGAAGAGCTAGACGCAAGGCATCGCTTCGAGAGATGAGACCAGCCATGAATATGCGAGTGCATACTGTTACCGACGCGCGGAAGGACGCTGCCAGTTCAGCGGGCGAGGCAGGCACGTGCGGCGTGACAACGCCCGTGCAGCGCACCGCTCTGCTCCTTTTTCTCGTGCTCGCGGGGATGGTCAACTACAGCTTCGCCGTTCCACAAGGAGACCAAGCCGCTGGCGAACCCCTCAAACAATTGAGCTTGGCGGACCTGGGCAACGTAGTAGTGACGACCGCGTCCAAAGAGCCGGAAGAAGTCTGGAAAACGCCTGCCGCAGTCTTCGTGATCACCCAGGACGATATTCGCCGATCTGGCGCCACTAGTATTCCGGAAGTCTTGCGGCTGGCGCCAGGAGTTGAGGTGGCGCAAATCGACTCCGATCACTGGTCGGTAGGCGTTCGGGGATTTGCAGCGGGACTGTCTAGCAAACTGCTAGTCCTGATCGACGGACGGAGCGTCTACTCGCCGCTGTACGCCGGAGTCTTTTGGCAAGCCCAGGCTACTCCGCTCGAGGACATTGAGCGTATTGAGGTGATTCGGGGGCCCGGCGGCACAATTTGGGGAGCCAACGCCGTTAATGGGATTATCAACATCATCACTAAGAGCGCGAAAGATACCCATGGTGCGCTGGCGTCAGTGGGCGGGGGCAATGTTGATCAGGGCACCAGCGGCTTTCGCTACGGGGATGCGAATAGTCGGGGTTTCAACTACCGCGTCTACGGCATGGGCTTCGATCGCGGCGGTGAGTTTCATCCGGCAGGCCCAAACTTCGATGAATGGCGAATGGGTCAAGCAGGGTTCCGGACAGATTGGGATGGGGGCGCTCGCGATACGTTCACGTTTCAAGGCGACATCTACCGTGAGGGTGCTGGCGCGGTGAACTCATATGCACTCTATTCACCTCCCTCTGAAGTCAACGCCTACGGCACTGCGGACTTGACGGGAGGAAATCTCCTAGGCCGGTGGAAGCGCGTTTTGAACGACGGATCGGACTTCCAGGTTCAGGCCTACTTTGACCGCACGAACCATTTCGAGCCTGGAATCGGAGAGACTCGGGACACTTTCGACGTCGACTTCCTCGATCACCTGATACTGCCGGGTCACCAAAACTTTCTTTGGGGACTCGGGGTGCGCGTCAGCCCATCGAATTTCATACAAAGCGTCGCCTCGGTCAACTTCCTGCCCCAGCACCAGACGGACTTGATCTATAGCGGTTTTGTGCAAGATGAAATTGCCTTCTTCAATCACCGGCTCTCGCTGACTGTGGGAACGAAACTTGAACATAACAACTACACCGGTTTCGAGGTACAGCCGAGCGGTCGTTTGCTGTGGAACCGTACAGCGCGAGAGTCCTTGTGGGGCTCCATCACCCGGGCGGTTCGAACTCCCTCGCGTTTCGACACAGATCTTGAAGACACAGGTTATTCGGAAACGATCTCAGGCCTGCCCGTATACACGCAAGTCGACGGCAACCCCCAGTTCCAACCGGAGGAATTGATTGCTTATGAAACCGGCTATCGAAGGCTGGTGACGCCCCACAGTTACGTGGACGTCGCGTTGTTTTACAACGACTACAACGATCTTTACAGCTTTCAGGTGGGTGCTCCACTCCTCGAGGCCTCGCCTTCGCCAGCTCTGGTGATTCCAGTGCTCACAAGCAACGGAATCCATGGCAACACCAAAGGATTCGAAGTGTCGCCAGATTGGAAACCGGTGAACAGCTGGGAACTGAGAGCCTCCTATTCCTACTTGGATATGGAGTTGGAAAACAAGGCAACAAGCAACGATCCAGGCACCGCTGCCGCATATAACGGATCGAGCCCGCGCCATCAAGTAGTGATTCAGTCCTTTATAAATCTGCCAAGAAAACTGGAGTTTGACCAGACGTATCGTTACGTCAGCGACCTGCCCGCCCAAACCGTTGCGAGCTATCAGACGATGGACACGAGGTTCGGCTGGCACATCAACCCAGAATTGGAGTTGTCGGTCGGCGGTCAGAATCTATTGCAACCGCATTTCGCTCAGTTCGGAGGCGATCCCGGCGGACCGGTTGAAGTCAAGAGGAGTGTTTACGCGAAGCTCGTCTGGCGATTCGGTGAGAGGTGACGCTCGTGACGATCTTCTGGCTCCAAAAGCACGACGGGAGAAAGCGAGGCTCGATTAGCAAGCCATCCGACGCGAGCTACGTTGGTCGCGCGGCAAATCCTCCAGTCTCAGGACGCGGAACTACTGGGCGACGTAGCGAAACAACCCCCATGAAGATCGAGAGTCACAAGGCTGTTGCCGCCCGAGAAAATGGCGGGGTGGCGCATGATCGCGGCGTCCGGCTGCAATGCGCAATGACGGCTCTTGTGTGCCTGCTCTTCGCCGGCTCAAGTGCCCTCGGGCAACAGAGGCCGAGTGAATATCAAGTCGAAGCTGCCTACCTTTATAACTTTGGCCGTTTCGTCGAATGGCCCGCGAAAGGCGCGACCCCCCAAAACAGCTCCTTTACCATCTGTGTCCTCGGCGACGATCCATTTGGGCAAGCTCTGGATGCGACGCTTGCAGGCGAAACGATTGGAAACCAGAAAGTGACCGCGCGGCGAATATCGAGTCCGCAGATGGCGGCCGACTGCCAGATCCTGTTCATAAGTTCATCGGAGGCTAACCGGCTCAACAAAATCATCGAAGCGCTGGACAAGAACGCAGTCCTGACTGTCAGTGATATCCCGCAGTTCTCGCAGCGTCAAGGCATGATCCAGTTTGTCTCGGAAGAGAATCGAATCCGTTTCGAGGTCAACCTGACCGCAACCCAGCGCGCGGGCCTGACGCTCAGCTCTGAGCTGCTAAAGGTGGCGACCGCCGTCAGAAAAAACGCTCTGCCGGGAGACTGATACCACTATGCCTAAAACCCAGGACAATTCGCTCTCCAGGAAACTCACCTTGATGAACGTGCTGGTGAGTGCTGTGGCCTTGGTTTTAGCAAGTGGTAGCTTTTGCGCCTACGACCTGTACAGCTTTCGCGTGGCGCTGGTGCGCAATGTCTCGATGCAAGCCCAAATCATCGGGGACAATACCGTTTCTGCTCTGGTGTTCAACGATCCGCAATCCGCGGAGAAGACGCTGTTGGCGTTGCGTGCCAACCCCAACCTTATGTACGCGCAGATTTACACGCGTGACGGCCGGCCTTTCGCAGGATACTGGCGAGATCGAGCCGGCGAGACCAGGGCCCTGCCCATCATTCCCGCCGGCCAAACTCAAAGCTATTGGTTTAAAGATGGGCATTTGGGAATGGCGCGTGCGATCGTTTTCCAGGGCAAGCCAACAGGAACTGTGTATATCCGCTCTGACTTGGGGGCGATGAACGACCGGCTGAGGACCTATGCTCTCATCGTCGTTGCTGTTTTGCTTGTCTCCCTGTTGGTTGCCCTGCTTGTTGGCCTCTTGATCAACCGCTTCATGGGCTCACTTTACTCCAAGCTGGAAACCGGCAATCGTTTCATGGATCTGTCGGTCGATCTGTTTTGTGTTGCTGGGTTCGACGGATTCTTTAAAAATTTGAACCCCTCCTTTGAGAAGACGCTGGGCTTCACTACGAAAGAACTTATGGCGAAGCCATACCTGGAGTTCATACATCCCGACGACCGCTCGGCGACTGTTGTAGAAAAGGACGGGCTGACCGAAGGAAAAGTCACTTTTGCATTTGAAAACCGATATTTGTGCAAAGACGGCTCGTACAAGTGGCTGCTGTGGAATGCTGTTTCGGTGTCCGAGCAGGAGACTATCTATGCCGTGGCGCGCGATATCACCGGGCGCAAGCGCGCCGAAGCGTTGCTCAGGGAGAGCGAAGAGCGGCACCGCAAATTGTTTGACAATAATCCGCATCCGACCTGGGTCTTTGACCGGGAGACGTTGTGCTTTCTGGCGGTGAACGATGCCGCGGTGCAGAAGTACGGCTATTCCAGGGAAGAATTCCTGGCCATGACGCTAAAGGACATTCGACCGCCCGAGGATGTTCCCGCGCTGCTTGAAACTGTGCGAGCCCTCGGAGACGGAAATGAGAGCAGTGGCGTGTGGCGGCATCGACTAAAGGATGGAACCATCATCGAGACAGAGAACACCTCTTATGCTCTAACCTTCTTGGGCCGAGCCGCGCGCGTTGTGGTGGTGGTCGACGTTACGCAGAGAAAGCGGGACGAAGCAGAAAAGCGCGAAATTATGGATAGCCTGGCCGCTACCAATCAAGAACTGGGTCTTCGCAACCGCGAGGTGGAGCGCGCTACCCAGATGAAGAGCAAGTTTCTCGCCAGCATGAGCCACGAATTGCGCACCCCGCTCAACGCGATTGTGGGTTTTTCAGACCTCCTCGCGGAAGGAACTTCGGGTGCACTTAACACCAAACAGAAGCGATTCGTGGACCACATCAAGCAAGGCTCAGCCCACCTGCTGCAGTTGATCAATGACATCCTCGACCTCTCCAAGATCGAGGCGGGGCAACTGGAGCTGCATACCGAAGAGTTTCTGGTGCAGGACGCTTTACCAGAAGTACTTTCCACCATTGATCCTCTGGCCATGGCCAAGAACATCCGGTTGGAGCACAAGCTGGAGAGCAAATCTCTAGTGAAAGCAGATCGAGTGCGCTTTAAGCAGATCCTCTACAACCTGCTCAGCAACGCGGTGAAGTTCACGCCCAAGGGCGGCCGGATCAGCATCGAGTGCGTCGACCACTGGGACTTCGTCCGCGTCTCGGTAACTGACACCGGGACCGGCATCCGGCCCGAAGATCAGGAAGTCGTCTTCGACGAATTCCGGCAAGGTGAGGGTAGAGCTGATGGCGTCCAGGAAGGGACAGGATTAGGGCTTGCCATCACGAGACGCCTGGTTGAGCAACAAGGGGGACGGATTACGTTGAAAAGCGAGTTTGGAGAAGGCAGTTGCTTTACCTTCTCTCTTCCTGCGGTGGAGCCTGGACCCGAACCCCAGACGGTTGAAGAGCCAACAAGAGCCTCTGTTACGACGGATTCGGGGCGTCTCACGCCGCTTGTGCTCATCGTGGATGACGAAGTTCCGGCCCGTGAACTTTTAGCCAGCTACCTCGAGCCAGAATACCGCATAGCAATGGCCGAGTCTGGCGTCGAAGCTCTCAAAGAGGCACAACGACTGCGGCCCGACGCCATCACGCTCGACGTGATGATGCCTGGCAGCGATGGCTTCGAGACCCTGGTCGCACTCCGGAAGAACCCTGCAACGGCTGATATCCCGGTGATCATCCTTTCCATCGTAGATCAAAAGCAGGTAGGTTTCGCATTGGGTGCGGCCGACTATCTCATCAAACCGGTTCGCAAACCGATGTTGCTGGAAACGATTCGCAGGCATGTTCCTGTGCCCGCCGACGAGGACTCGTCCATTTTGCTGGTGGATGACGACCCCAAAGCTTTGGAACTGCTACAGGAGGCCTTGCGCTCGGCCGGATACGAGGTTCAAAGCGTGCGCAGCGGCGCCCGGGCCTTGGAGGTGCTGGCTAATAAAGTCGTTGGCGCAATTCTGCTCGATCTGTTGATGCCTGGGATGGACGGCTTTCAAGTCATCCGCCATGTCCGGCAGGAGCCGGCCTTAAAGGATCTGCCCATTCTCGTTATGACCGCCAAGAACCTGAGCCGGAAAGAGATCGCTCTCCTGAACCGGGAGACGCAAGGCCTCCTACAAAAAAATGGCTCCTGGAAACAGCAATTGATCGCTGAAGTTGGCAGAGTAACCCGAGGTCGTCAGCGGGCGAAATCTGCGGGGCACTCATGATCCGAATTCTTGTTGCCGAAGACAACGCCGTAAACCGTGAACTGCTCCGCGAGTTGCTGGAAGCGCGCGGGTACACAGTTTTTGAAGCGTGCGACGGTCAGGAGGCGCTTCGAATGATTGAAGAGACCAAGCCAGAGCTGCTGCTCCTGGATATCGGCATGCCTGTGTTAGACGGGTTCGGGGTCATCCGCAAAATCCGCGAGAATCTTCGTTTGGCGCCATTGCCGGTAGTGGCAGTCACGGCATATGCCATGCGAGGTGATCGGGAAAAAATCCTCGCGTCAGGGTTTGATGGCTACTTGTCGAAACCGCTTAACCCATCCTCTCTCACCGCAGAGCTTGATCGCCTCCTGCCTAAGAGTGCTCAGTCCGCAGAAAAAGATCAGGGCGTAGCGGATCAAGGCGGGAGCAAAGACTGGTCCACGCGTGCAAGTGGCAGCGGTGCTTAGAAGCGGGTCAAGCGTAGGCTCTAGCGGTCCATCTTCTAGCGGCCCATGTTTTCAATCTCGGCCATGAATCGGCGAATCGACTGCTGACTTTGCGTACTTACAGTGGTGAATTGAATTCCTTGCCGGCTCTCCTTTCCCCACACCACGAAGCCAGCGGCGTCAATGACCACTCCAGAGACTGGCAGTTTGAATGACAATCGGACAGAGTCCTTCGGCTTCAATCCATCCACTTCTACCTGCATTCCCCCTTGGCTGAGGTTCCAACTCATCCCGCGCACGGTTCGAGAGCCTACGGTGCAGGCGACCTCGGTCTGGATCGGTACGCGGGTAGACTTGCGCCTGTTCTCCAGCATCCCGCCAGTCACGGTTCGAAACAGGGCGCTAAGTTTCTGCCGGTCCACCGGCTTCTGAAGAAAAAATGTCGCTCCAATCGCAAACGCATCCTGCATGGTTTGTCTATCGTCGCGCCCGGTTACGATGATGATGGGAGTTGATTTGTTCCATGACGACTTGCGGACGAGGCGCGCAAGGTCAAAGCCATTCAGGTTTGGCATTTCCAAGTCCAGGAAAATTCCATCGAACTTCTCTTGATCGATCATCGCAACCGCTTTTTCGCTTTCACTGATTGGGCGCACTTCGGCCTTTAGAGACACGAAGACCTCAGTCATCAGCTCCAAGCTCGGGATATGGTCCTCGACGATCAGCAGTTTCAGCGGTTGCATGCAGACGACCTCATCTTCCACGACCGTTTTCTATACTATAGTTCGCGGATCGCTTCTGTTCTATGCCTAAACCACTCGAGTGCCGATTGGAACATGCACGAACCGGAGTCGGCGACTATCGGTGCCAATGCGCTACCCCCTAGCGGTTAAATGCTAGCGGTTAAATGCCAGGTCCGCGGCCTCAACGCAACGGCCGCCGGCGTAAACCTTATACTGAGCCCGTGGGAAAACGGGACAATCTGGCCTCGATAAAACGCAGCGCCCTCAGGAAGCGCGGGCGTGGAAAAAAGCAACTCCATATATTGTGGCCGGTATTCCACGGATTGTTCTCCCAGAACGAGAACACTCAGGCCGCAGTCGTGAAACTACATACTCAACCGCAGCGGCTCTCATTGCTTCGGGGATGCGGAAAAAGAAATGGAACAACGGCCTGTGATTCGACAACTAAGGTCGAAGGCATGCCTTCCGCGCCTTAGCACTGCGTTATACCACCAAACACGACCTGTGGCATATGGGGTTTCTGCGCTTCCCCCGCGAGGGAAATTGAATTCTCAAACCACGCGACCAGCCAGAACATCACGATTATCACGCTAGCCGCCAGAGCTAGCACCAATATCCAAGTTGCCAGCCGGTCGATAAACTTTCTCGTCTTTGCCGCTACTCTTGCATCGCGGTGGAGAATATGGAACGAACGGCTGCCAGACTGCATGACAGACACACTCCCTCTGCCCCCTTCCCACATTGTGCTGTCGATTCGGAGTCGCGCTGTTTACCACTTTGACTCTTGTTACGAAATCCGAACAAAAGCGCGCCACGAAATCTGGGGGTATACGCCCGCCCGTAAACGTTCGTGGTGCGCGTCGGCTCCCGGCCTGTCAACTCCGCAATGTCCTGCCGGCAAAGGAGACGGTGCCCAGAGGAACTAGTTTCATCAACCGGTTTATTCGAGGCAAATGCTGCGGGGAGCGACAAAGGAGTCCTTCCTGTCGGGTCGGTTGATTCCAAGCACTTTGGGAAAGGTGACCATCGGGGGCACGACCCAACGATCTGAGCTCTCTGTTGAAGGACCCCTTTTACGCCGTTGCTTCTGAATGAGTGTGATGGCGATGTTACAACAAATTGAGACGAGTGCCTGCCCGTTTGGCGGCTCGGATTACTTCCGAGTTGCCGATTATCCACCCAGAATCCTCACATCCCTTCGTAGGGGACTGATTGTAGCGCTTTGGTCGGACTATAATGGCGCCGACCCATGGCTCTGACCTCTGGCACCAGACTTGGCCCCTACGAAATTCAATCCGCTCGGCGCAGGTGGCATGGGCGAGGTGTACCGTGCCCGCGACGCGCGCCTTGACCGAACCGTCGCCATCAAAATCCTGCCTGCCCATCTTGCCGGCCACCCCGACGCGCGCAGCCGCTTCGAGCGCGAGGCTCGCACGATTTCTTCCTTGAACCACCCCAACATCTGCACACTGCACGACATCGGCAGCCAGGATGGCATGACCTACCTTGTCTTGGAATACGTGGATGGCGAGACGTTAGAGGCGCGCCTGCAGAAAGGACCGCTTTCGCTCAAGCAGGCGCTCGAATGCGGCATGGAGATTTGCGACGCGCTCGAAAAAGCGCATCGCGCGGGGCTTGTGCACCGCGATCTGAAGCCGGGGAATGTGATGCTGACCGCGTCCGGGGCCAAGCTGATGGATTTCGGGCTCGCCAAGCCCGTTGTGCTGGGCGTACAGGCGGCTAGCGGAAAAGGAACCTGACTCCCTCCACGCCTACGATGAATCTTTCCATGCTGACCGCAACTCCGGCGGCGCTGACGCAGCAGGGAACGATCGTGGGAACGTTTCAATACATGGCGCCGGAAGTTCTGCAGGGGCAGGAGGCAAACCCGCGCAGCGACATTTTCAGCTTCGGCTGCGTGCTCTATGAAATGGTGACCGGCCGCCGCGCCTTCGAGGGCAAAACGCAGCTCAGCGTGATGAGCGCGATCCTGGAAAAAGATCCCGAGCCCCTGGCGAATGTGCAGCCCACCTCACCGGCGGCCCTCGACTATACGGTACGGACCTGCCTCGAGAAGAATCCCGACGATCGCCTCCAGACGGCACACGACGTGAAACTGCAACTGGCGTGGATTGCGAACTCGGGTTCGCAGACAAGTTCGCCGGCCCCGCCTTCTTCGAAACCGCGCCCCAAGTTGTGGCTGGCTGCAATCGCAGTCCTCGGGCTGGCCGTGATTGCGTTGACGCTGGCGTTGGTTTCGTCTGCGCCGCCGCGGCGGGTATTGCGCGTGAATCTTCTTCCCCCCGAAGGAACCCGCTTCGAGACCCTCTACCGCAACGGAGCCCCGGCGCTCTCTCCGGACGGCGCGCATATCGCGTTCATCGCGCAGAAAGACGGCAAGAACTCGCTGTGGCTGCGCTCGCTCGACCGGCTCGATGCCACGCCTGTGCGCGGCACCGACGATGCCTACTTTCCCTTCTGGTCACCCGACGGGACTGCGGTGGCGTTTTTCATGCAGGGCAAACTGTGGCGAACCGATCTGAACGGAGACTCGCCCACTCCGATCTGTGACGCACCGGAAGCCCGCGGCGGCTCGTGGGGAAGCGGTAATGTGATCGTGTTCGCGCCGTCGTTCGGAGGTCCGCTCTTCCAGGTTCCGGCAACTGGGGGAAAACCCAGGCCGGTCACCAGCGTTTCGGTGTCGTCCACCAACATCTCGGACCGCTGGCCTTCCTTCCTGCCCGATGGAAAGCATTTCTTGTTCCTGAACAGCCCTTACGGGAACGCGGCTGATCAGAATGAGGTTCACCTGGGTTCACTCGACGGCGGCGAGCAGCTGGTACTGCGGGGGAAATTCTACGGCGCGCAATATGCCGCTGGGCGGTTGCTGGCGGTGCGCGACGGATCGCTGCTGGCCTGGAAGTTTGACGCTTCCAGCGGAAAGGTCTCGGGTGATCCCATACCGATTGTCGATAAGGTCGCGTCCGACGAGATCACGGCGTTGTCGGTTTTTTCTGTTTCCGCACAGGGCACGCTGATCTATCAGTTGGGCACAGGCTCCAACGGCGATCGTCACGTTTGGATGGATGCCAGCGGCAAGGAGCTTTCCCAGCTCTCTGAACCGATCGTCTACGGCCCCACCCGCATTTCTCCGGATGGTTCGCGGATCGCGACGCCGGTGATCAGCCAGTTCGGCAACTCCCCGCTTTGGATCTGGGACTTGGCCGGCGGCACGCGCAGCATGGTCTCTTCGGCCAAGGAGTATGTGGATGCCACGGTCTGGTCGGCGGATGGCCGCACTCTTTACTTCGACATCTTCAGCCCGGATTCGCACAACGAACTGCACGTGGCGCTGGCCGACGGCTCGCAGCCCGAGCGCGTTCTGATCAAGTCCGACCGCGATGTCTTGCCCGTGGACGTGACCAGCGACGGAAAGTGGCTTCTATATGAGGAGGCCAAAGTCGGCGCGCTAACCGACGCCGAGCTCAAAGCGTTTCCCCTTGTGTCTGGCCTGCAGCCTCTTACCGTGTTGGACCCGGTGGCCGACAGCAGCAACGCACGGCTTAAGCCCGGCTCCAACGACTGGCTCGCCTACCAGTCGAATCAATCCGGGCGCGCCCAGGTTTATCTGACGCGCTTCCCGCACCCCGGCGCCAAATACCAGGTCTCGAAAGACGGCGGTGTGCAGCCGGCCTGGAGCAAGGACGGCAAAACGCTCTACTACCTCGATCCCTACAGAAAACTCACGGCCGTAGGTATTCGGACGTCTGGGGAGGTTGTGCAGATTGGCGCGGCCAAACCGTTGTTTACCGCCGGCATTCGCCACTCCATTTCCACAGAAGCGTACGACGTCGCGCGCGACGGCAGATTCCTGGTGGTGGACTCCATCACCGAGAGCACGGCTCCGGTGGTGCTTGTCACGAACTGGGACGCCGAGCTGAAGAAATGAGTCCCACTGCGAGCTAAAAATTTGCGCCGAGAACTTGTGTGTGGCTTGCAGCAGGGATCCCCTCACCATCTGGAATCCGCGACGAGGGTGCTGCTGGACTGTAATGACGCCCACGACTGACTCTCGGCTCTGGCACGAAGCTCGGACCATACGAAATTCAATCACCTCTCGGCGCCGGTGGCATGGGAGGCTATCCACGAAAAACAAAATGGGTGTCCTATCTTTCGCGTCTTTTGCGAAAGAACCTGCCCTGAGCCTGCCGAAGGGTGGGAACCACGGACGCTCGCGGCAATAGTCTTTGACGCGGTCAATAAGTGAAATGATTCCATAACAATGTCGGCTCCTAGGCCCGAGTAGACTTTGGAGGCGTAAACCAATCAAAGGGCTCGGAGGAAAGGAGCCGAACATGCTGATTATAGGTTGTGACTATCATCCGGGCTTTCAGCAAATTGCTTTTGTGGAGACAGAAACCGGAGAGTGCGGCGAACGGCGGCTGACTCACCGCGAGGAAGCCGAGCAGTTTTACAGCGCGCTCAAAGGGCAGAGCGTACGTGTGGGGATGGAAGCCAGCGGGCATGCACGCTGGTTTGAACGGCTGTTGATGGGCTTGCAGTTTGAGTTGTGGATCGGGGACGCAGCGGAGATTCGCACGAAGCGAGTGCGCAAGCAGAAGACGGATCGTCAGGATGCACAGCTATTGCTGCGACTGATGATCGAGGACCGTTTTCCGCGGATCTGGGTAGCGGACGCAGAGAATCGGGATCTGCGGCAACTGCTGTGGCATCGCCACCGATTGGTGCAGATGCGCACCCGGGTGATGAATCAACTGCATGTGGTGGCACTCAACGAGGGTCTGCGGCGTAAGAAGGCGCTGTGGCGGCCGGCGGGTCGCAGCGAACTGGAGTCGTTAGTGCTTGCTCCCTGGGCCAGCCGACGACGCCAGGATTTGCTCGACGTACTCGACCAACTCACTCCGAAGGTCCAGGAACTGACCCGAGCCTTGGAAGAGGAAGTGGAGAGGCGACCGGGGACGCGGCGACTGATGACCCATCCCGGCGTGGGCCCACTGACGGCCTTAGCGTTCGAGTTAGTGATTGGAACGCCCGAACGCTTTCACTGCGGCAAGCAGATTGCCAGCTATGTGGGACTGGTTCCGTCGGAAGAGTCCAGCGGCGATCGCCGCCGACTCGGGCACATCAGCAAACAGGGCAACTCGCTGCTGCGCTTCTTGCTGGTGGAAGCGGCCCAGGTCACGGTGCGCAGCCAACCGCAGTGGCGGAGCAAGTTCCTCCACCTAGCCCTGCGCCGAGGACGAAAGATCGCGAAGGTGGCGATGGCTCGGAAACTGGCGGTGCATCTGTACTGGATGTGGCGCCGGGGCTGGGATTACGGTCAGTTCGAAAAGTTCGGTTCGCACGCGGGAGCGCCCGGAAATCGCCATGGTGTGCAGTAAGCACCGACGTAATGATTGGGCATCCCGCTCCCCTTTGGTCGGGGAGTTCGAAGTAGTAATCATGATCGCGGTTGTGATCGAAGAGATGGATGGGTCGGACTGAGTCCTGACCCCAACGATTAGAAGCGAGCCCAGGTTGGGAAGCGCAAACAATCTACGAGAGCGAAATGGCGCTCTTCAACGAGTGCAGGGAGAGGCATGCGCACATAGTGCTTGACACCGCCGACATTGTTAGAGACGGCGATTTATTGCCAACCGAGACGATTGGCACCAGTCGGCGGCTTGGATAACGTCCGGCTTGCCGGCAACACCCCCAGAACTGTTGCCATCCGCGTGCAACACGCTGCACGGGCTATAATTGCACGCACGAATGGCCCTCACATCCGGCACGAAACTCGGCCCCTACGAAATCGAATCACCGCTGGGCGCGGGCGGCATGGGCGAAGTCTATCGTGCCCGCGACACGCGGTTGAACCGCGACGTTGCGGTCAAGATTCTGCCCGCGTCGTTCTCCGCAGATCCCGAGCGCTTGCAACGGTTCGCACAGGAGTCGCGCGCGGCGGCAGCGCTGAATCATCCCAATATTCTTTCGATTTACGACATTGGCGAGGCTAACGGTGCTCCTTATGTTGTTTCCGAGTTGCTCGAAGGCGAAACGCTGCGGGACCGGCTGCGCAATGGTCCGCTCTCTTCCACGCGCAAGGCTATCGACTACGCGCAACAGATCGCGCGCGGGCTGGCGGCTGCGCACGAAAGGGGGATTATTCACCGCGACCTGAAGCCGGAGAACCTGTTCATCACGGAGGACGGGCGGGCAAAGATTCTCGACTTCGGTCTGGCCAAGTTCACGCGTCCGGAAGTCAACGTTTCCGACGACGCACCAACAGTGCAAGTCGCCACGGAAGCCGGCACCGTGCTTGGCACAGCCGGTTACATGTCGCCCGAGCAGGTGCGCGGCAAGGCGACCGATGCGCGTTCCGACATTTTCTCGTTCGGGACGATTCTCTACGAGATGCTCTCGGGAAAGCGCGCGTTTCATGGCGACTCCTCCGCCGACACCATGAGCGCGATCCTGAAAGAGGATCCGCCCGAACTGAACGAGACCAACCGCAATATTTCGCCGGCGCTCGACCGCATCGTGCGCCACTGCCTGGAAAAAAGTCCGGCGGAGCGGTTCCAGTCGGCTCGCGACGTGGCCTTCAATCTGGAAGCACTCACGGATGTTTCGACTTCTACGCGCGGAGGCGTGGCGCTGCCAGAGGAAAAACCGGCCCGCCGGTGGCTTGTGCCGGCAGTCGCCGCATTGCTGGTGCTCGCTTCCTGGGTGGGAATTTTTCATTACGCGTGGCGCGCTGCGGCCAAGGCGAATCCCACGTTCCACGAAATTACTTTTCGCAACGGCACGATTCAGCAGGCACGTTTTGCTCCCGATGGGCAGACAATCATCTATGGCGCAGCGTGGGATGGGCGGCCGCAGGAACTTTTCACGACGCATTTTGACAGCACCGATTCACGGTCCATTGGATTGCCGACAGCGCAGATCCTTTCCATCTCTTCCAAGGGTGAGATGGCAATCATGCTGCATCCTACGAGTTTCGGACTCTCCCAGTTTGGCATCCTCGCACGGGTTCCGCTGGCCGGTGGTGCACCGCGGGAAATCCTCGAAGGCTGTTACGGAGCTGACTGGACGCCCGATGGCCAGTCGCTGGCGGTGATACGTCGAAACCCCACGGGAACAGGTGGTGAAAATCACTTGGAATTTCCTGCCGGCAACGTGATCTATGAGCCCGCAGGATGGGTCACCGATGCGCGATTCAGCCCCAACGGCGAGTTCCTCGCGTTCGCAGATCATGTGAGCACTGGAGACGATGGTCGGATTGTCGTCACGGACGTGAAAGGAAATCACAAGGTCAGTTCGTCGTTCTATTCAACGGTGTGGGGCGCGGCCTGGACTCCGGACGGCAAAGAAATCTGGTATTCGGCGGCGCCAGGCGGGGCGGCGCGCTCGATTTACGCGCTCGACCTATCCGGCAAGGAGCGGCTCGTCTATCGGGCTCCGGGCGGTTTGACACTTCACGATCTGAGCCCCACGGGACTTGTGCTCTTGACTTCGGATAAGACTCGAATCACCCTCTCAGCACTGCCGCCGGGCGAGACGCGCGAGCATAGCCTGTCTTGGTTTGACTGGTCGCTGCTGACCGACATGTCGCGAGACGGCAAAACAGTTGTTTTCTCGGAAACCGGAGAGGCTGTGGGCGCTGACTATAGCATGTACCTTCGGAAGACCGACGGTTCCCCGGCGGTGCGATTGGGGGATGGCGGCTTCGGCTTTCTTTCACCTGACGGGCAGTGGGTTCTGGCCACGGATCGATCTCCCGCCAAGCTCGTGCTATTGCCGACCGGGGTTGGGGAGCCGAGGGACCTTACCGACAGCAAAGTGGACCACTATGATCCCGCTTGGTTGCCAGACGGAAAGTCTGTTGTCTTCAGCGCCGCCGAGCCCGGGCACGGGCCGCGCACTTATTTGCTCGGCATCCAGGGTGGAAGTCGGAAGGCCGTTACACCGGAAGGAACTGTCGGCGGCTTTATCACGCCGGACGGCAAATGCCTGCTGGCTCGGGACGCAAAGACGCAACATTGGCTCTATCCGATTGCCGGCGGCGAGCCGAAACGATTCAACTACGACCCCAAACCCGACGAGATCGTCATGGGCTTTACCGAGGATGGAAAGAATCTACTGGTGAGGACGCGAACCGTTCCAACCCAGATTTTCCGCGTTGACATCGCCACCGGCAAGCACGAGCTTTGGAAGGAAATTGCGCCGGCAGACCCGGCCGGCGTGCAGAGCATCGTCTCGCTGAATTTGAGCGCCGATAGAAAATCATACGCCTACTCCGTGCACCGCATTCTCTCCGATCTGTATGTGGTGGATGGGCTGAATAAAGCCGGACTGAAGTAGAAGCCGCCTCAAGTAACCTGCCCAAGATGCACGGAAGTCGCCGCGACTTTCTCCGCGAAGATCGTAAGGCGCGGCCGGGAGGAAGGTGCTACTTCGTTTCTGGCGCAACCATCTGCATCGAGGCTCTGATGCCCGTGGCGTCTCGACGCTGGGCAATTTCGTCGCGGAGTTTGCGGTGGCGCAGGGTAGCAACGTATTTAATGTAGGAGCGTTCGGTGCTGGACGTAAAGCAACACTGCTGGGAAACACTTGGGGCGCCGACGAGCGACAGGATGAACTGGCTTTTGCATTGCTCGCTGAAAACGCGAAGTACGCAGCCATGCTATTTGATCTCCGACCCATTCGGGCCTTGCTGCACCGGATTCCCCAAGAAAAACACTCTTCACTTCAGAACAATCTGATCTATTGGGCTGACTCATAGGACGCTCTCATCTGTTACAAGACGGTGACCCCTCTGACGCCTTGAATAGCACTTTGGAGAGAGCTGTTCCACGAAGCGTCGTCCCGTACTCGAATGTTTCGGGCGCTTTCATTTATTTGGGTGTGCCCTCAGTCATTCTCACGACCCCGTCAATAAGTGAAATAGCGATCTTGTGACAGTTAGCAGCATGTTGGACACCACGTGAAACGGGTCGCGAGTAGCGAAACCCTCAACTCAAGCTTTCCGTAAGAGCTAGGGAACGTCCACTTTGACCGCAGCCGACTTGCGGCTTTCTTCACCTTCGATATTGACTGCTGTAGTCGCATAATAGTACGTGGTGTTGTTCGCGACAGTGGAATCGCTATAGAGCCTCGAACCAATCAGGCTCGCGTTGATCTTCTTCCAAGTCGTCCCGTCTGGACCGCGATAGACATTGTAGCCGCCGAGATCGTCCGACGTCGAAGCCTTCCAACTCAGGTCGACGACATGATTGGCTGTAGCCTGGATGACGACCTTGTATGAAACTTGAGACACGTGTCCGCCGCACCCAGTAACCTTCACAACGAAAGAGTAGGTACCTGCGGTGGTCGGGGTTCCAGCGAGGTTCAGCGATGTCGTCGTGCTGGACACCTTCGCGGTGACGCCGACTGGCAGCGCTCCGGATGCGATCACCCACTTGTAGGGAGTGCAGCCGTCGCTGGTGTGGATGACCGCGGAATAGCCGGTTTTTACCGTGCCGTTAGGTAGGCTGGTGGTGGTGATGGCAATGGTGGCTGCCACGTACCGGGACGCGAAGACGAGCACCAGGAGGGAGAGTCGCCAATGCTTCATGACTCAATGCTGGCGCGACTACAGGATTCCCAACAGATACGGAAGGTTCGAAGACCTCTCACTTGTGCATTCGGACTACTCCGGCAGACCCCGAGGCATCCCAAAATTTTAATGAGCGCTTAACATTTCGGTCATGTTGATGTTCACAAATCCGGCGTGCATAAATCTACAGAACATTACCGACCTACATAGGACGCTGGGAGGCTGTGGACCAGCGATGTAGATTTGACCGAAGACGAGGTCGGACTCTCTGCCATTGCGAGATTTCAGAGACAAAACCGTACGGACAGCCAGCCTGCAAACCCATCGCACCTAAGGCTTTCCTTCGAGAAGAAATAGTTAGTGCAGTAAACGCGCAGAACGGTCGTTCCTGGTATCGATCTTGCAAGATGTCAAGCCATCCGACGTTGGAGGCCACATGCTTTGTTTGCCAATTCCTCTACTTCCAATATGCGATGTGTGCGGCCGGGCGGTTTCCCTTGAATATTGCAAAACAGATGAGAGCGGGGATGCGATTCACGAAGAATGTTATCTGCGTAAGCTAGGCTTGGAGAAGGCACCACCCGCGGCGAATACTGATCGGCGTTTCCGCTCATCGGAAATTGGCGACTGGGTCGATGAGTGAAACCGAGATATTTCGACACTTGGACTTTGCCTGGCCGACGCCCAAAGGCCGGAAGCCATCCGCGTGACGGCCTGCCACGGCGCTCAACACCTCTCCTGCAACGGAGTGTCCGGCTTGGACTGGGCGATTGAGCTTCAGCGTGTCAATGACTGAAACAACATCCTCCCCCAGTTGATCCGCAGAATAGTTCGCAGGCTCGGGGGGTGGGGCGCTCGAAGCTCCAAAGCCACGCGGTGTGATCCCAAAAACGTGATAAGTGGCGTAAGCTTTAGCGCGAAGCTGTCGAATACGTGCGCCGTGTCGCCGAGACCTGGCACAAGGATGAGCGGCTGCCCGGTGCCTCCCCAATCGAGGACTTCAACCTTAGCGTTCTTGTCCAGAGTGACGAACTGAACCTTGTGGGGTGTCGAGTCGATTTGTGCATGACCCGCTACCGCAAAAGAGACGCAGACTGTGACAATGCAGTATCTGAATAATCTCACAGGAGACTCCTTAGATCTTGATCTGATAAGGCGATCGTGTGCACGCCTGGTACTTGGCGTTAGACGCGCAAAGTTAATTGTTGCTAACGGCGTTTACAGTCATTGAGAATTGGCCGGGCTCCGGGTCAATGAGTGAAAACGGTGATGTTACGCCATCCAACGACGAGCAATAGGTACACCCAGAATGTCGCTTTAACAGGCGCGCATGCTGCCGAAGAACTCCTTGTGCTTGGCGACAATCTGGTCGCGTACCTGGTTGTCCACGTCCAGTGACCAGACCCCTTCATCATGCGTGCCGCCGAGCACAATTCCATCATGTCGCGAAAACATATACAGGTCTCCGGGAATGACCGAGTACTCGATTTCCGGCTGTGGCAGCAGAAAAGTTAGCTGCCCTTTTACCGGAGTCAGTTCCTCGTCCTTAAACAACGCTTTCGCGCCCAATCCTGTGCAGTTGAAGACCAATCTCTCTGGTAATCGGACAATCTCTGCAGTTTCATGAAGCTCGCGTACCTGAACCTTGCCTCCAGCCATAAGAAAATCCTGCATCAGCGCCGTCAAATAAATAGGGGGCTCGATAAGCATGGTGTCGAATGTGCGCACGAATTCATAACCAGCGAAGGGATGCTGCGCTGGCCCGAGGTCTCGAAACTCTGGCGTCAACCGACCCACAAGTCCCTGCCGGCTGAAATCACCCGTGTCCGGGAACGGGGAATGCCCAAGCCGGAAACTGCTCGTCCAGCGCACACCGTAGCGAGAGCCAACCATCGTCTGAAAGCGAGTGAATGCGAAGTTGCATTTGCCCGCTGGAAGAAGACCGGGGTGCTGAAATAGCCGGTTACGAGCGTAAAGTATGGCTTCTCCGCGCACACGACGCTTGATGCTGGATGAGGAAACGCTGCAGGGTTTGCTGCAAGGCTGGCCTTTGATTCAGATCACAGGCAAGGCTGGTATTCCGCCGGAGATTTACAGATTCACATACAATCTGCGCGGACTTTATGTCTCCGGATCAGGGGAGATCATGGAGCGCGATTCTCACGTGCTGGAAGTGAATTTGACGCTGGGCTATCCGCGGCGGGCGCCGCAATGCCGGATGCTGACGCCGGTCTTTCATCCTAACTTCGATGATTCGATGGTTTGCATCGGCGATTTCTGGGCTGCGTCCGAGGGTCTCGATCAATTAATCATCCGGATCGGCCGGATGATCTCGTATCAGGAATACAACACAAAGAGTCCGTTGAACGGACTGGCAGCGAAGTGGGCGGCACAGAACTCTAATCTGCTGCCGATTGACCCCAGACCTGTCGCGCCGCCATTGAATGATGCATCGCGCGCACCGGCACCACAAGGTGCCGAAGCACTTGCCGTAGCGCAACCTCTGGTGGTTCCCGCGCCGAAGGTTCCCGCACCGATTGATGAACAGTGGTCAGAGAAGATTGTGATCGCCGCGAACAACCTTGCAATCCCGGCTCCTGATGCGTTGAAGGTAGACACTGGGGCAGCTTCTGAGGGAGGCACCTTTCGCCACTGGAAAGCGGACAATCCCGCAATTTCAGCTCCTGACGAGTTGAAGATTGAAGCTGCAGCAGGTTCGGAGGGAGGTGCCTTTCTCCACTGGAAAGGCGTGACTCTGATTTTGGCTCTGCTGGCGACTCTAGGCGGAGGGTTGGTCTGGTATGTGTTTTACCGTCAAGGACCCGCTATCGGAAATGGAGCCGAACCTTCCGGACGCGTTCAAGCCGCGGCTGCTGCGCGGCGGCCTGCCAGCTATGGAGAACTACTGCGCCAGAGCTACTCGCAACTTCCGAGTAGCTCCAATTCGGAAGCCCTCCGAGCAGAGCAGAATGCTCGGAAGGCGCTACAGACAAAGGACTACGCGTCCGCGGTTACGGCCCTCAACCATGCAGTCTCGCTGGACTCGAATTTCTCCCGCGCCTGGATTGAATTGGGCTGGGTGTATTCCGCTAGTGGAGACAAAACTTCAGCCCTCAACGCTTTTCAAAAAGCAGCCGAAGCCGATCCGAAGCAGATTCTTCCCTACAAGATCCTCGCCTTCAATTACATGTTCCTCTGGAACCGGGATAATGCGATCACGATTTGGCAGAGAGTGCAAAGTATCGCTCCCGACGATCCCGACGTAGCAGCCAATCTAGCAGGGTGCGGAAAAACTCGATGTGAACTCGGTTGGAAGGGACCTACGGCAATGCCTGTCGAGCTTATCAAGCCCGGATCTTTACGACAGATTGGCCATTCTCGAGAGCAAGCCCGCTAGTTCCGCCGGCCGCGAGATGTGCGGACAGTGGCCGGAATCTACCTCAATGGGATCAGAACCCAGCCGCTCGCGACAGGCTACCCGCCACCAATTCGGGTTCAGTGTCCGGTCCTCCCGGCAGAGAACGTAGGATGATGGCACATCTGGCCACATGTCCAATGGACAGATTTCGGTCAGAGCTCCATGTGCGTACATCAACCTAAGCGTAGACAACGCCCAGTGCGCTACATCTGGGGAACAGTCATGAAACAGGAACTTCATGGCCAGTTGTGCGTCCTTCGTTGGGTCTTTTCCGATCCACTCCGGCCAAATCATGTCAGGATCAGACTGAAGCTGCTGGAGGGCACTCTTGCCGACCTGCGGAATTGTGGCCGCCAGGAACACCATGCGCGCCACCGGTCTCTGCTTGGCGACAAGTGGCAGGAACAAACCACTCACTGAATGGGCGACCACAATCGGCGGATCAGACAATTGCCGGAGCGCTGCCGTGACTGCCTCCGCATAGCACGTACCACTCGCCTCAGGCTTGTCCACCGGCAGATCGGGACAGATTACTTGGTGACCTTGCGACTCCAGTTCGGGTGCGAGCAGATTCCATCCCGACGGGTTCTGTGTCGATCCGTGGATGAGGCAAAACACGCTCATTTAGTACGTGAGTTTATCCAAACGATCGGAGTTTTGCTACAGCGAGGGGGGGCGAAAAACATGATTTTGCAGTACCAACAAACTCTCTTGTTTCCACAGCACAACCTGATAAGAAGAAGGCATGCGAGGAAACGACGAGCAGCAGTTGGATGTGTTCAGCTACGTAAGCCCAGAGCAGCGAGTACCCCACGACCACCCCTTGCGCCCTCTTCGTGTCATGACGGATGAGGCATTAAGGGAACTGCAACCACGGTTCCACAAGCTGTATGCCAAAACCGGTCGACCGTCGATCGCGCCGGAGAAGTTGTTGCGAGCGCTCCTGCTGCAAGCGCTGTATTCGGTGCGCAGCGAACGGCTGTTGATGGAACAGCTCGACTATAACCTGCTGTTCCGCTGGTTCGTGGGCTTGAACATGGACGACGCCATCTGGGATGTGACCGTGTTCACCAAGAACCGCGAGCGCCTGCTCGATGGGGACATTGCCGAAGCCTTCTTCCAAGCCGTACTCCACCAGGCACGCGAGCGGAGTCTGCTCTCGGACGAACACTTTACTGTGGATGGAACGCTACTGGAAGCGTGGGCGAGTGTGAAGAGTTATCAGCGCAAGGATGCTAAGAACGCCGTTCCGCCGGACGATCCTGGCAATGCAACGGTGGACTTCCACGGAGAGAAGCGGTCGAACCAGACGCACGCATCGAAGACGGACCCGGATGCGAAGATGGCCCGCAAAGGCAAGGGCAAGGAAGCGAAGCTGAGTTACAACGGGAATCTGCTGGTGGAGAACCGCAACGGACTGATCGTGAACACCGAGGTGTTCGAAGCCAACGGGACAGCGGAGCGCGACGCGGCGCTGGTGATGCTGGAACAGATTGCGGGAACGAAGCAGGTGACTGTGGGCGGCGACAAGGCATACGACACGGCGGATTTCGTGGCCGAGTGCAGGAACTTAAAGGTCACACCGCACGTGGCCCAAAATCTGGAGCGGCCCGGTGGGAGTGCGATTGATGCTCGCACGACGCAGCACACGGGATATGCCATCAGTCAGAGGAAAAGGAAGCGCGTTGAAGAGTGCTTCGGATGGCTGAAGACGATCGCGCTGTTGCGGAAGTTGCGCCATCGCGGGATTTTCAAGGTGGGATGGGTCTTCACCTTCGCCGCAGCCGCCTACAACCTAGTCCGCATGCGGAATCTGGCGATTCAAGCCGCGTAAGCAAAGGCCGCAGTGTGTTCGTGGGCCCGTGCGGGACACCCGCGGATGCAGCCAAAACTCTTCTCTCAGCCACAAATCGCGGAAACCAGGAAAGGTTCTAAGTCGCAACGTCGCTTTTTCCGCAGCCTGCTAGGCGGACTTTATATGGTGGAGAAGCGCTATTCGGAGGCGGCGCCACTTTTTGAGGCGGCGGCCAAGGCGAACCCCTCCGATGCATACGCGCAGTTGAGACTGGGGATGGTCCGCTTGCGTTCGCGCAATACGGATGAAGGGCTTGTGTCTTTGCATAAAGCATTGGAAATCGACTCCAGCGCAGAGATGCTCAATGATGTGGCCTATGAGATGGCAGAGGCCGACACCAACCTCGGCGAAGCGCTCGTCTACTCGCAGCGGTCCATCAAAGAAGTGGAGGAGCGATCACAAAAGGTTGATCTTGAGAACATAAAGAAATCGGACCTGCGGCTTCCTTTTACCGTCGCCGCTTACTGGGACACGATGGGCTGGATCTACTTCAAGCTGGACGATCTGGCGGTCGCAGAGAGTTACCTGGACTCATCTTGGCGGCTGGCACAGGATGGAGTCGTCGGCGACCACCTCGGCCAGCTTTACGAAAAAGAGCAAAGATTGCCAGCAGCGCTTCACGTATACATGCTCGCGCTTGAGGCGAATCCCCGGTCGGAAGAGACGGCGGCGCACATGGGTAACCTGGCTCACGTTTCGCTCCCCGCGAACAAGATGAGTGCCGGAGAAGAATTGATCTGGTTGCGTACCGTCAAACTTCCCAGGATCGTCCAGAAAACAGTGAGCGCAGACTTCGATGTACTGTTCATTGCCGGGGGAAAGGTGGAAAAAGCTAATTTTGTCCAAGGGTCCGAACTGCTCCGCCATGCGGGAGAGAGGTTGGAGAGAACCTTGTTCCAAGAGAAGTTCCCACCAAACTCGACGGTGCATTTGGTCCGAAGAGGCATGCTTTCCTGTTCGGAGACTAGCTGCAGTTTCGTTTTTTATCCGGCTTCAGTGGCCGCAAACTAGCGACCCGACAGCCTGCCGGAATCGAAATTGTGTAGGTTTCAAGATGATTCGCCATGGATCCTCCCTCCGCGGATGCCCATTGGTGCCAGCCCAGGCAGAGTAGACATTCCGAGATTCTGGTTGTGATGACTAATTCGCGGGAGCCTGCAGCGTTTTCACCAGCCACGGGATAATCACCTGCTTGAAGATCCGCGGGTCGGGCCAGACCCCAACCTGCCGCCCAAGATGCCCACCGCGAGGATTAATCCAAGCTTCTTTGGGCACGTCGCCCTTGCTGAGGAGCAGATACTCGTCTTCGATGGGAACCTGGGTGTCGAGCACTCCCGCGAGAATCAGCATGGGCGCCATCGGCTTGCCCAACAGTCCCTCGTGCACGAGCGAAAGCTTGGGTAGATAGTCAGCCAATTCATCGAGCGTGTGCACGCCTTCCAGAATGTTCATGAGCGCCGGTACCTGATCGAACAAGTATTCGCGATTGCCCAGCAGCGAGTTCATCAGGAACTCTTTCTGAAAGAACTTATCCACCGGCGGAGACTGCGCACTGCAGCCGCGCAGGCGCGCGTGCTCAACGATCGCCATCTTCGTGGCCCAGTACGCTCCCCAGCTTACGCCGTGCATGGCGATGCGATTCTTGTCGATCTCTGGCCGTGATTGCGCGTAATCGATCACAATTGACAGCATTCGGTCTGCCGTCTCACTTACCTTGATGGGATTCTGCCCCGTCCCCGGGCCATCGACCGCAAGATAGCCGATTCCAAAGGGAAGAATCGCGCTGAAACTCTCCGTCAGATCTTCCTTGCGGCTGTCCAGGCCATTCACCGCAATGACGAGCGGCACTGGCCCCTTCGTATCCTTCGGCAGGCGCAGGTATCCGATGATCTCCTTGCCTTCGAAAGGAATGTGCACCACCTCAAGCGGCGGATCGAAGAACTTTGCGTGATCGAGAAATGCTTCGAGAGCTTTCTCATACGAGCGCTGCTTGCCCGGAGACGCCGGAATCGGCCAGCGTCCGAACGAGTACAGGCGCCACGCCCGGATGTAGTCCGCATTCGCCTTCGCGGGATCAGACTTTTCCAGCGTCTTCGCTTGGTTGAAATATCGGTCAGCCACGCGCATGAATCCCGCGGCCCATTCGTCTTTGTCGCTGGTATGGATGCTCTCGAAAGCTTCTTTCACATCGCCGGGATCAAGCCCGATCAGAGGGTACTGGCCGACCTCGGCCCGGTGAATGGCCTCGGTTTTGATCTCGTCGATGGTGCGTTCGTGGCGCTCTCCGTTTTGAGCGGACTGAGCGGAAGCGGAAATGAGTGCAAACCATACCAAGAGAGAGCCTGCCAGGAAATATTGCTTTAACGTGTCCATGACTTTATCCGTTCCTTCTGACTCGCGAATCGCGCGAGCGGCCTACGAAAAAAAAGCCGGACGGAACTGCGTCCGGCCCTCCTTCAAGCTTTAAAGCTTGATCGAACACCTAGAACGTGAACTTCATTCCCAACTGGATCGAGCGCGGGCCACCAGAGCCCACGGCAGGGTTGGCAGCAGCGATATCGGGCGTGGCGCAGCCGCAACCGAAAGGACGGACCGACGGATCATTCAAGCCAAATCCATTTTGTCCGCCGTAAGGATTTGCAAAATTCGGATGGTTGAGTATATTGAAGAACTCGATGCGGCCCTGCAGCCGCATGGTTTCTCCAAAGTGGAAATTCTTGGCCAGGGAGAAATCGAAATTCTTGAAACCAGTGTCCTGGAACATGTTTCGGCTCATGTTTCCGAACTGACCGAGCGGCGGAGGGATCATGACGGAACTGCCGTTGGCGTAGCAGCCAAACAAATTCAGCGATGCGTTCGACGGACCGACCGCGGCGCCGTCAACTGCCACAGCCTGTGCCTCGCACGCCGGATTGCTCGCTCCGCCGAAATACGGAATCCCCGAAACTCCTGGCTCGGACTTGAAGTCCGAGGTCTTCCCGTAGAAGCTCCAACGAATTGGGCTGTTCGCAGGCGGACTCACGGGCAATGGGCCAATGCCGGCTGCGTCCGTTCCTTCGTCCATTGGACCCCATGGTTGCGGACTTTCCAGGGTGACGATCGAGTTGACTTCCCAGCCTTCCCGCATTTGTCCAAAGCCCCTCCGTCCGGGAATCGCGTAAGTGAGGGAAAATGTGAGCCGTTGCCGCATGTCGAAGTCGCTGCTGGCGTACTCAGCGGCGACGTTGTGAGCATTCTGCGGCAGGCCGGAACCGTAACCGAAGTCCCAGTTCGCTCCCACATCATCGAGCGCGTGTGAGTACGTGTAGCCTGCCACCATGCTGAGACCGTGATAGTTGCGCGCGTTCAGAGTGACTTGCAATCCGTTGTAGTTCGATCGGTAGACGTTTCCCATCTGAAAGATGTTCGCCAGATAGGGGAACTTCGAAAAGAAAGGTTGATTGGTCTGCTCGCCGTTGTTGGCGTCGTCAACACAGTTGTTGTAGCCCATCGCCGCACTCTGTAGACAAAGCGTGAGTTCACCCGTTGGACCAGTGCCCCATCCTGACCCCACCGGCGGCTGATTAATATCGCGAATGCCCGTCAGATTCGCCCCGTGATTGCCTACGTAGGCGGCTTCGATCGACAGATTCGGGGTGAAGGCATGCTGCAGGTTCAAGGTCCAGTTCCACACGTAGGGCGTCGTGAGATTGCGGTCTACGGTCATGATCGGGCAGGGACTGTTGAAGCAATTCACTGTGCTCCCGCCGTAAAGCGGCCCGTTCGCGGCGTCCCAGGTGGTGGGGTAGCTCAAGAAATTCTTTATCGTGACATTACTCGTCGTGATCGTGCCCCCGGATGTATCTCCCGCGGAATCGATAGGAGCCCCCGTCGGAACGCTGCCAGGGCCGAAGGCGTTGTTGAACGCGACGAACGACTGCCAGTTCACTGTCTCGTAAATCAACCCGCCGCCGCCGCGCAGGACTGTCCGACCGTTGCCGCCAATGTCCCAGGCAAAGCCGAAGCGTGGGCCAAAGTTCTTGTGATCCGGGCTGTAGAGGCTGCTGATCTGATGGCCCACCTGCACCAAACCCACATTTGGATCAAAATTTCCCAGCAGATTGTTCGCTTCCTGGGGAACGCTACTGAATTCATAGCGGACACCGAAGTTAATCGTCAGAGTTTTGCTGGCTCGATAGTCATCCTGGAAAAACCCCGAGTAGGCCCAGTTATGCAGGTGCAGGGTCGGATTTCCCACCTCGGCCGTCGACTTGAACGGCGCGCCGGCAAAGAAGTCTTCGAGCGGGCTTGAAGCCACTGGCGCACCGGTGGGAGGGGGACCGGGACTAACAACGCCGCCCAGAAAGTTGATGCTGCCTCGAGCATTGCCATATGAGGCATTGTTGACCCGGTCGTAATGAAGTTCGCCGCCGAACTTCAGCGCGTTCTTGCCCACGGTATAAGAAATGTGATCGATAAACTGCGTGATTGAATCGGGTCCCTGGAACTTCGGCCACTTGAATCCGCCGAGTGTCGTGAAGTAACCTCCGAAACCGATGCGCGGCAGGCCTCCTGTATTGGGTCCTGTCACACCCGTATCCAGACCGTACGCCGAAGCCGGAGTGTTGAGGTCGGCCGGCAGAGTTGGCTGATAGAGCCGGTTATAGCCGACGCGGGCCTCATTGACTAACCGCGCACTGGGATTCCAGACCCAGTTGCCTCCCAACACCTGAGCCCGGGTGTGAATGTCAGAGAGCCATTTCTGCTGCAACTCGGAAAAGTCTTCGACGGTTCCGGAGTTGTTTCCAAAAAAGTACATCCCGCTTATGGTGCTTCGCTCATTTAGCGAGTAATCCACCTTGCCAACAACGTTATCGACATGGACGACATTATTAAATCCGTTGGGGATTGCAATTGCATCGGTGGCGGCGAGAGCCGTGCCAATATCCGTCTGGTTGTTCGTTACAAATCCTGTGCCGTTGCAGGTTACGGCGCCGCCCGAAACCGTACATCCTGAAATCAGCTGGCTCGCGCTGCTTATTGGATTTGCCGGATTGATACCGGACGACGCGGCAGCAGGCTCGAACAGATCCGCGATTGCATCCGGAATACTGTTGGCGCAGTCGCCCGCAAAGCCGAACGGACAGTTGCTTGGCGTCTGCGGCGCCATGTGCACCATTGAGGGACCGGTGACTCCTCCGTAGGAGTTGCCCACGTTATATCGCTGACCTTCGTAAGCGCCGAAGAAAAAGGCTTTGTCCTTGATGATCGCACCGCCGAGGCTGCCGCCGAATTGCTCGAGCGTCCGGGTCAATTTTGGATTCGGATCGTCGTTAAAGTAGTTGCGCGCGTCCAGGTGATCTCCATCGCGACCAAAGCCAAAAGCGGTTCCGTGCACTTTGTTGGTGCCCGACTTCAAGCCCACGTTAACCACGGCCCCCGGCTTCCATCCATATTCTGCCGGTGGGTTTTGCTGGACGTTGAACTCCTGAATCGCATCGATGGGCAGAATGGTCGCGGAGTCACCTGCGATGCCTGAACCGTTAATGATTGCTTGTCCGGAATAAGGTTCGCTGTTGAACAGGCCCTCGACGTAATAAGCATTGTCTTCGGCGCGCAGGCCGTTCGCGCTGGTGGTGGAGAATCCGCCGCCGGGATAACGCACCACACCGGGACGAAGCTGCAGGAGATTTTCATAATTGCGGCCGTTGAGCGGCAGGTCGTTAATTTCCTTGTTGCTCAACGTGCCACCTAAAGTGGAGGAAGTAGTGTTGAGCAGGGGAACTTCTTCGGTGACGGTGACGACTTCAGAAACGTTGCCGGGCTGGAGACTAAAATCAGCCCGCACATCGGTTGCGACCTCGACCGTAACCGCGGGCCGCTCGACCGCTTTGAAGCCCTTGGCTTCGACGTGAATCTTGTAGATTCCCGGAATGAGGTCGGGGGCAATGTAATCTCCCGATGTGTCAGTGGCGAGAGTTCGCGAAGTGCCGCGCTGCACGTCGGTGATAACCACCTTCGCCCCGGCTATGGAGGCGCCGCTTTGGTCCGTAACTGTGCCCAATACGCGTCCGGCAGTGGATTGGGCCGGCGCGGTTAGACCCAGGGCACTCAGTAGGAAAACCAGAAGAGCAATCCGAATAGCTAAAGTCATCGTGTGACCCGCGGACATGGCGGTGCTTCGGAACGTCATCGCATCCCTCCGTTTACTGGTCCGACAGCCATACCACTGGCGTGCGAACGAAGTCAAGCGATTTCTCCGCTGCAGACCAGTTCTTATCCTCTGCGGTGCCCTATTGGTAAAGTTTGCGTGGAATCTGCGATTCAACGCATATTTATCGAATGGAAGCAGTCCGCTCGGGAGGGGTTGCATTCCACTCGGGAGGAATGGTATTGTCCTAGCGATCATACCACCGTACCTAAATACCTTTGCTTGTCCTCTCTCATCGTCAAGACCGCAGAAACCGCGCCATCCGCACTGGAGCTGCGGTATAGTAGCCAGACCATCGCCAGTTCCCCAAAACTGGCCGCTACGGGAGCGTACCCTGTGTACAAAGTTGTCCGAACCTCTCGGCTGTACGAGCAAATCGTCAAGCAAATCGAAGAGTCCGTCCTCAATGGAACACTGAAAACGGGCGACCAGCTTCCCGCCGAGCGCGATCTCGCGCAGCGCCTCGGGGTCAGCCGCACTGCTGTGCGTGAAGCTGTGAAGACGCTGCGCGAGAAAGGTTTGGTCGAAGCCTACTCCGGCCGCGGCACCTTCATCACCAACGGAACCTCGCAGGCGGCGCGCCAGTCGTTCGACTTGATGGTGAAAATCGGCCAGCAGGGCCAGCAGGAAGGGTTGCCGCATCTGGTGGAGTTGCGCCTCGCACTGGAACCGGGAATCGCCGCGATGGCAGCGGAGCGCGTCACGGATGAGGATCTCACGGCGATGCGGGAAGCCGTCGCGGTAATGGATCGCTCGCAGGAAAATGCCGAAGCCTACATCGAGGCCGATCTCGATTTTCACCTGGCGCTGGCCGAGGCGGCCGCCAATCCGCTGATTCTTTCCTTGATCGATTCCATCGTTGGACTGCTGCGCGAGCAACGCATAAGAATCTTTAATGTAGAAGGCGGGCCGCAGCGCGGTCAGTTTCATCACAAACGCATTCTGGAGGCGATGGAGCGCCGCGATCCGGAGATGGCCCGCGGCGCCATGCGCGCCCATCTAGAGCAGGTGCGCCAGGATTCCCAGATTCCCTCCAGCGGCAAGGAGCCTGGGAAACATGCGCCCGCCGGTTCCAAAATCACTGCGTAACGAGATCTTCATAACAAGGTCGAAGTCGAGGGGCGATGGCGAAACTCGGATTTATCGGTTTGGGTGTCATGGGCAGCCAGATGGTCAACCGGCTGCTCAGCAAAGGTCACACCGTCGTCGGCTACAACCGCACCCGCGCCAAGGCGCAGTGGCTGGTTGAAAAAGGAATGCAGTGGGCCGACTCCCCGCGCGCCGTTGCCAGCGCGTCCGACTTCATCTTTGCGATGGTGACTAACGCCGCTGCGATCGCGGCTATCACCGACGGTCCTGACGGAATACTGGCTGGCCTGAGCCCCGGCAAGATTTTCATCGACATGAGCACCATCAGTCCCACGGTGAGCCGTGGGTTGGCCGTCAAAGTATGCGAGAAGGGCGCCGACATGGTCGACTCGCCGGTTTCCGGCAGCGTGATTACTCTACAGGAAGGGAAGCTGTCGGTAATGGTGGGGGGACGCCGCGAGACATTCGAGAAGGTAAAGCCCTTGCTGCTGGATATCGGCCCGAAAGTCACTCACGTCGGCGACAACGGTCTCGCGCTCGCCATGAAGATCGCGGTGAACCTAAGTCTGGCCGTGCAGATGCTGGCGTTCTCCGAAGGCGTGTTGCTGGCTGAGAAGAGTGGCATCGCCCGGGAAACCGCAGTCGACGTGCTCACCCACAGCGCGATTGCGTCGCCCATGATTCAATATCGCGGGCCCTTTGTGCTGCAGCAGCCGGAAGAAGCGTGGTTCGACGTGAATATGATGCAAAAAGATATGGTGCTCGCACTGGATCTGGGCCGTCAGCTCGACGTGCCTTTGCCCTCGACCGCTGTGAGCAATGAAATTCTGACTGCGGCGCGCGGCCTGGGCTGGACGAAATACGATTTCGCTTGCATGTTCGACGTATTGGCCGCCATGTCTGGAATGACCACACCAGTGACCGCGGGACCCAAAAAGAAATGACAACCGCTACTTCCAATCCTGAATCTGGCCGTGAGACTTCCACCGAGAAAGGGAAGTGGCTGCGCGCCTATCGCCAGATGTTGAGCATCCGCCTGTTTGAAGAGCAGGTGAACGAGGTTTACACCCGCGCTCTCATGCCAGGGCTGGCCCACCTATACAGCGGCGAAGAAGCCGTGGCCGTAGGAATTTGCGAAGCTCTGCGCATCGACGATTACATCACCAGCACGCACCGCGGCCACGGACATTGTCTGGCTAAAGGTGCGTCGCCGGATCGGATGTTCGCCGAGTTGTTGGGAAAGGAAGCCGGCTATTGCCGGGGCAAAGGCGGATCGATGCACATCGCCGATCCCGCTACAGGCAACCTGGGCGCTAACGCCATCGTCGCGGGCAGCGTGGGCATCGCCACGGGTGCGGCTTTTTCTGCCAAGACTCTGGGCACGGATCGAGTCGCAGTCTGCTTTTTCGGAGAGGGCGCGCTCGGCCAGGGATCACTCTACGAAGTGATGAACCTGGCGCAGTTGTGGAAGCTGCCCGTGATCTATGTCTGCGAAAACAATCAGTACAACGAATACACGCACTACGCAGAAACCACGGCAGGCACTATCCTCGGCCGCGCCGCGGCTTTCGGCATCGAGGCTGCGAGCGTCGATGGACAGGACGTGCGCGCCGTGTATGAAGTTGCGACCAGGCTGGTGAAGCGCGCTCGCGCTGGAGGCGGACCTGCCTTCCTGCAGTGCGACACCTACCGCTACAGCGGCCATCACGTCGGCGACATCAATCGCGAATATTACCGCTCGAAGCAGGAAGAACAACACTGGAAGACAGATCGCGATCCCATCACCGTCTTATCGAGTTGGCTCTGCGCGCAGGGCTATGCTGACACTGCATCCCTGACTCGAATTACATCAGAGGTTCGCGCCACCATGGAGGCAGCGGTGAAGTTCGCCATAGCAGCGCCCTATCCCAGTGTGGACGAAGTGGAAAAACATGTCTATGCCTGAACGTGAGCTCACATTTGCGCAGGCAGTGCGCGAGGCGCTGGCCGAGGAGATGCGCCGCGACCCCCACGTCTGCATCTTCGGTGAGGATGTCGCCGAGGCCGGCACGCCATTCAAAGTTCTCTCAGGATTAGTCGAAGAGTTCGGCGCCGAGCGTGTGGTCGACACCCCTATCTCCGAAGCCGGCTTCACGGGCGTGGCTGTGGGCGCGGCCATGACTGGCATGCGTCCCGTGGTCGACATCATGTTCGGCGACTTCATTACTCTCACCATGGACCAGATGGTGAACCAGGCCGCCAAAGTTCATTACATGTCGGGCGGGCACTGGAAAGTCCCCATGGTAATGCGCACCACGCTGGGCGCAACCCGGCGGTCGGCTGCGCAGCACTCGCAATCTCTGCACGCCTGGTTCAGCCATGTGCCGGGACTGAAAGTGGTTTTGCCTTCGACCCCGTACGACGCCAAAGGCCTGCTCAAAACAGCCATCCGCGATGAAAATCCCGTCGTCTTCTTCGAAGACAAAATGATGTACAAACTGAAGGGCCCGGTTCCGGAAGACGATTACACCATCCCGCTGGGGGTGGCCGATGTGAAGCGCGCGGGCGACGATATTACCCTGGTCGCCACCAGCAGCATGGTGCAAGTCGCGCTGGGCGCGGCGATTTTGCTGGAAAAGCAAGGCATCAGCGCCGAGGTGGTCGATCCGCGCACCACGTGGCCGCTGGATGAGAAGACGCTGATCGATTCGGCGAAGAAAACTTCGCGCGTAATCGTACTCGATGAAGGTTACGGCCGCTATGGCGTTACGTCGGAGCTTGCCGCCGTGATCGCCGAAGGAGCATTCTACGATCTGGACGCACCGGTGAAAAGAATGGGCGCGATGCACGTGCCGATTCCGTTCTCCCCGCCGCTAGAGGACGCAACGGTACCGACGGAGCAAACGGTATTTGATGCAGCCAGCGCAATGTGCAGGCCATCATGAAGGTGGGGAGGGCATGCGGTTCAAGCTAGAAGCTAGAGGCTGAGACCTAACAGCTGAGAGCGGGAGATTCCTTATGGCATTAAAAACTCACGGAACCATGGCAGTCGATTGGGAACAGCGCATCGACTTCGATCGCCTCCGCCGCGAGCGTCTGGCAAAAGCCAAGGCGCTGCTAGCGAAATCAGAGATGGGTGCACTGCTCTGTTTCGACATGAACAACGTGCGCTATCTCACCTCGACGCACATCGGCTCCTGGGCGCAGGACAAAGCCAACCGCTTCACCCTGCTGCCGCAGAACGACGAGCCAATTCTCTGGGATTTCGGCTCCGCCGCCAAGCATCATCAATTAAATTGCCCATGGCTTGGTGAGCGCTCCCGCGCAGGAATTTCCATGCTGCGCGGTGCCATGACTCCGGAGATGGGACGCGCCGAAGACGTCGCCAAGAAAATTCGCATCGAACTCGAAATGCGCGGCCTGCACAAAGAGCCGCTGGGCATCGACATCATCGAACTTCCGGTACTGTTCGCGCTGCAACGCGAGGGCATCAAGGTAGTCGACGGCCAGCAACTCATGTCGAACGCCCGCGTCATCAAGACGCAGGACGAAATCTCGCTGCTCAACACTTCCGCTATGATGGTCGACGCAGCCTACGACGAGCTCTACCGCGCCATGAAGCCCGGACTGCGCGAAAACGAAGCCGTCGGCCTGGTCAGCAAAGTCCTCTACGATCTCGGCTCCGAATACGTCGAGGCGGTGAATGCAATATCGGGCGAGCGCTGTAATCCGCACCCCCACGTGTTCTCCGATCGCGTGCTGCGGCCCGGCGATCCGGTTTACTATGACATCCTGCATTCCTACATGGGATATCGCACCTGCTATTACCGCTGCTTCACCGTCGGCTACGCGTCGCACGCCATGGTCGATGCCTATAAGCGCTGCCGCGAATATCTCGACGCGGCGATCGAACTCGTCCGTCCGGGCCGCACTACTGCCGAGATTGCCGCAGTCTGGCCGAAAGCGGAAGAATTCGGTTTCCCCAACGAAGAGTCTTGTTTCGCGCTGCAATACGGCCATGGCATCGGCCTGGCGATCTGGGAAAAGCCAGTGATCAGCCGCCTGGTTTCGTTCGAGCATCCGGTCACGATTGAGCCTGGCATGGTGTTCGCGCTCGAAACCTTCTGGCCCTCCACCGACGGCTGGAGCGCAGCCCGCATCGAGGAAGAAATCGTCGTCACGCCGACGGGGCACGAAGTGATCACCCGTTTCCCGGCGGAAGAGCTTCTGGTGGCGGGCGCGCACTACTTCACGGTCAACGGACCGCTGCCCACCACGCGAGAAACCGAAGCTCCGCCGAGCGACCGCGTCATCGAGATGATCGAAGCCAGCGCAAAAACTGAGCGTGTCGGAGTCTCGGACTGAAGGCCACAAAGTAGCCCTCCCCGACCAGAACATTATGGTTTTTAGTGTCGTTATGCCCGCTCTCGAGATGGCGCAAGAAACCGGCAAGCTCATTGCCTGGCGAAAAAAAGAAGGCGAGCGTGTCAGCAAAGGCGAGCCGCTTCTCGAAGTCGAAACCGATAAGGCTGTGCTCGAAGTGGAGGCGCCCGCCGACGGCATCCTCGCCGGGATCACAGCGGCGGCGGGAGCCGATATTCCCGTCGGTCAGACCATTGCCTGGATATTGGCTCCCGGCGAAAAGCCCCCCACAGAAAATGAGTCCGCAACGGCTGCGCCTGCAGCTCGAGGCACAACGGGATCACATTCTCCTCCGGCTGTAGCCGGCGCTCCCGGATCTTCCGCAGTTCAGAGTGCGAGGATTTCCCCTAAGGCCCGGCGTCTCGCGAAAGAATTGGGCGTGGACATTAGTGAGGTGCGTGGTTCCGGACCAGGCGGCGAGATTCTTGCATCCGACGTGCAAGCGGCGCGTGCGCCCGTTGCTTCCAGTGCAGCCGCCAAAAAGTCAGACAGCATTGAGATTCCCAGCTCGATAGGGCGACTGATGGCTGAACGCACCACGCAAAGCTGGATCACCGTTCCTCATTTCTTCGTTACGCGTGAAATCGAGGCCGGCGCGCTCAATGAATACCGCGAAAAGCAGGCGCAGGAGATCGAACGCACACACCATATCCGGGTCACGCACACGGATCTGCTGATCGCTCTGACGGCACGCGTGCTGCAGAAGCATCCGCGGTTGAATTCAAGCTGGACTGCAGCAGGTATCCGTCTTCACCATCACGTGAACATGGGCGTCGCCGTCGCGGTGAACGACGGAGTGGTCGCGGCCGTTATCCCCAACGCACATACCGCTAGCCTGGCGGAAATTGGGGCGCATCGCCGCGACCTGGCTGAGCGCGCGCGGGCTGGAAAGCTGCGCCCCGCCGACATAGCCGATGCTACATTCACGATCAGCAACCTCGGCATGCATCACGTGGATCAGTTCAGCGCGATCATCACGCCGCCGCAGGCGGCAATTCTCGCGGTGGGCAGCATCGTCGATCGAGTGGTAGCTGTCGAAGGTAAGCCTGCGGTCCGGGCCATGATGTCGCTTACGCTGGCCTGCGATCACCGGGTCGTAGACGGCGCGCGAGCGGCGATGTTCCTGAACGACTTGGCGGGCGCGGTTAGCGAGCCGGAAAAACTGTCTTGACGAGCGGCACAGCCGTATGGACGCAACCTGACTCAGTCGCGATTTCGGCGCCGGGCAGCGAGCGGCGCGGTGCAAGGCTGTTAGAGAAACAGCGCTGAATCTTCCGGCGGTTTGATCTTCTTAACTCACAAAGGAGTTGTGCGTTTCCGAAAACGATCGAGTATATGTCAGTGCGCACGTTTGCTTGCCTGCTGTTGGTAGTGATGCCTGCCACGCTCTCGCTGCGGACTGCGGCGCAGGGCGGTCCACCTTATTACACCAACGATCCCGGTACGCCGGGCAACCTCAACTGGGAAATCAATCTGGGCTATATGCCATTTTTCTACAGCGATCAGTCGGTCTCTCACATGCCCGATGTCGACATCAATTTCGGTGTTGGGGATCGCATCCAGCTGACTTATGAAAATGCCTGGCTAAGAGTTCAAAGCCCCTCCTTTGGCACCCGGTTTGGTCTGGGTCAATCCAATCCCGGGGTCAAATGGCGTTTTTACGATGCTGGAGAGTCGGGCCTCAACGTCTCGGTTTTCCCCCAGCTTTTCCTGAACAACCCGAATGACGCCGTCCGCCGCGGCATCACCCCCGCGAGCCAGGCTTTTCTTTTGCCCTTCGAGTTCTCCAGGAAATTTGGCCCCATCGATGTGAATTATGAAATCGGCTATCAGTTTGTGCAAAAAGGACCGGACGGATGGATTACCGGCCTTGTCCTCGGCCACGATTTCACTCCAAAGCTGGAGGGGGACATCGAATTCTATTCGCAAGGAACTTTCCATTCCTCAGAGAGCCAGCCCACCATCGACTTTGGGGCTCGCTACAAAATTCATAGCCCCGTGATCTTCCTCTTCATGGCCGGACGCAGCCTCGAAGCTGTCCGCAGCAACCAGTCCTACTTTCTGGGTTATTTCGGCATTCAATTCCTGCTTCCGCCAAAATCGTACAAATAGGATTGAACCCAGACTCTTAGTGGGGGAATGACTGTCGTCATGGGGAAGTTACTCGGAGTGGACGGCGGTAGTTCTTGTGGTTGCGGGTGCTCACTTTCCTGTTCCTTCTGTGTTAAACGCGATGTATGCGCGGGATGCGGCTCTCTTTTGTCCTGTGTTGACCCGTAATGCCCCGAAATGACCTGTGTTGCCCCTTGCTCAGACGGGACTAAGCTATTAACATCTCGCGATCGGTAACAGGGCCATAAGAGCGCAAGCGAATGCAGATCGGACTGCATGCGGCGTGGAATTGGTTGAAGTGCGGAGCCCCGGCCCGGCGTGATCAGGCTAAATCGAGTGGTGTGAGGCGGTTGGCTATTGATAGATATAAAAATGGGAAACTTATCGCATAGTGCGCCAGCCCGGCCGGGTCTGATTGTGGTGGATACGTCGGCGAAAGTTGTCGGTTCCAATCCCGAGGTGCTGCAGATACTTACATTTCCAGAGCACCCACGAAACATTCACAATTTTGGCCTATGGCTGGCGAAGAAGGTTCGTTCGAGTCTGGGCGAAGGGCTATCACGGTCAGGACCTGCGGGCAAGGTGCAATCGGCGAGGAGGACTTATCTTTGCCGGTCTTTTGCGCTCGACCTTCCGGAGAATCATAACAACCCTAACAATCACCGAAATGGTTCAGATCAGTCCGGAAAATTGACGATCGTGATGATCGAGAGGAAAAGCCACGAGTCGACTACGATTGCGGAGATTTCTGAACGCTTTGGCCTGACGGCTCGCGAGCGGGAAACAGTGCAGTTCCTGCGGGAGGGCTTTACCAGCAAAGAGATTGCTCAGCGCATGAATATCAGCCCTAACACGGTGAAGGCATTTATTCGGCTGGTGATGGTAAAGATGGGCGCTTCGACACGCTCCGGGATTGTCGGCATGATTGTTTGTCCAAGACCCTGAACCTCTACCTCGCCGCGGCCTGCCTGGGCTGCGGTCAAGCTACCTTGGCGTTCGACTCTGCCAGGTTCCCGTTTAGAGTTGTTTGCGGTTGCGAAACGGGTACTGGTTTTGAGGATTGAACCGGGCGCTTCAATCTCTTCCAGCGGCTCGGATCCAGCGAGCCAGCTAAAATCCGGGCAACGTGCGACACGATGATACTGTGGGCTCGGTTCAGAGCTTCATGGAATCTCGTGGAGCGTGATTGCTGAACTGGAATGTCTTTCAGCGCGGATCTATATTTTGCGATCCACGCCTCCTCCGCATCTTTCAAGGGAGTCCGATCCATTGACATCTCACCACCTCAAATCGCTTGTGTGTGTGTTCACGCCTTATAACATCATCGAACGGCCCAAGCACCGCCCCGAAGGAACTAGTCCCGCAGTTGATGAACAGTACAAATGAACCCCCCTGAAGCGGTAAGCAGCTCCGGGAACATCTGAGTCAGAGTGGCGAGCTAGCATCATTAATCGCCGGTGCCGCCGCAAGTGCAGATACCTTGGGTTTCCTCCATCAGAAACCCGCACTGGCTTTGGAGTTGGGAGGCGTGGGTTGGAGTCAGCGGCACGACCTCAAACGGGGCCTCGGTCAGAGCAAGCGTAGTTGTGTCTACAACCTGTATGTGGGTTGACCAAGCCCGGAGTTCTCCTCCGGGAGGGGAACTGCTGGCATTGCAGGCCTGGCTGCTGGGACCGGCAGGTACGATCTCGATGACTCCGGTTGCCGATACAGCGCCGGTGGCGGGCCGATTCGTAAGATCATTGTTCATCGACAAGGTCCGAAGATCATCGATCGACGTCGAGCAGGCGCAGCACTCCGTCATTTCTTGCTGGGTGTCAAAGACATAGACCATCGCACAGAGCGAGCTGTGGGTCATTCCGACGTTGGTGAGATATACCGTTGCGTCCATTGCGGCGGGATTGTTAGCCTGGCTGAAGTAGGTGACGAGCAACTCCGGCTCGACAGTGAGTGCCGCCGACCCAGTCCGAGCGCCGGAAGTGGCGGAGATGCTAGTGGAGCCGACAGAGTTCGCGGCCGCGAGTCCTGCAGGACCAATACTTACCATGGAAGAATTCGCGGAAGACCATGTCGCCGAGTTCGTAAGATTCTGAGTGCTACCGTCGTCGAAGGTACCGGTCGCAGTTAGTTGCTCGGTGGTTCCCAGCATGATTGATGAATTCGCCGGCGTCACGGAAATCGATACAAGGACGGGCGACGAGACGGTCAGTAGATCGCTTCCGTGAACAGAAGCTGACTCGGCGGTGACCGTGGCAGAACCCTCCGCCTGAGCTGTGATTAATCCGGTAGAACTGACCGTGGCAATTCCAGTTGGGGCGACCGACCAAGTCGCAGAATCGGTGATGGCTTTCTGGCTCCCGTCACTGAAGTTAGCAACCGCAGTGAACTGTTGAGTTTCGCCTTTCGGAACTGAGGGACTCTGTGGACTTACGTTGATTGACACCAAGACAGCCGACAAGACGGTTAGCGGATCGCTTGCGCGAATGGAATCTACCTCAGCGAAGACCTTGGCAGAGCCTACCCTTTGACCTTTGACTGATCCAGTGGGGCTTATGCTGGCAACGTCGGTTGGGAAAACTGACCAAGTCGCCGAATCGGTAACAGTCTTCTGGCTCCCATCGGTGAAGGTACCAACCGCGTTGAGCTGTTGAGTTTCACCTTTCGGAACCGAGGGACTCTGCGGAGTGACGGCGATCGATACTAAAGTGGCTGCCCCGACCGCAAGAGTGACCGAAGCGGTGACTGAGCCTGACGTTGCCGTAAGCTTAGCGCCCCCGACTTGCTTGCCCGACGCCAGGCCTGACTGGTTGATACTCGCGACGGAAGGCTGGGCGCTGGCCCAGGTAACTGTTTTCGTTATGTCCTGCCGGCTGCCCTCACTGGACACTCCTGTGGCAGTGAGCTGCTGGTTCTCACCCAGCGCAACGGTTGGAGTGGCGGGAGAAATCAGGATTGCTGTTAGAGACTTTGTGGAGGATGGAGGCGCCGCGGCTGTCGATGAGCTGCCCCCACAGCCGGGTTCGGTGATACTGAGTGAAATCAGCAAGGCGAGAGATAGAATCGTTGTGGGGGCATAGCCGGTTCCTCCTCTGCTTGCGAGGTGCATACTTCACCGCCTCATGAATTGGGCCGATCCGGAGGAGGAGCGGATGGCTGCGCACAGTGAACGTAGAACTTTAACGCCTAGCTATGGGTTTTCAACTCTCTTTCCCGGCTAGGCTGTAGGTAGTAGGAAAATCAAACTAGCCAAAAAGACTAGCCAGCATGGTTAATACATACGGATTAACCGAGCCGCCTAAAGCAGGAACTGCAGCCCGGAGAGGTAGTTCTTGCCTCGCAAGTTCGGCTTCTTCGTCCAACGGACGAGCAAGAGAGTGGAGATCGGCACGGGGACATCCGCGGCGCGCATCTCGCAACGCAAGAGCGACGAGGGCGAAACCGGCCGTTGACTCAAGAAGCAGAGGCCACCTCGACTCATGTTCTGAGCTCGCCCGAGGATTGGCTTCTCCGGGCTGTCGGCGGAATCGAATGGAGGGACAGCGTTAACCTCAATCTCCAGTATCTGGGGAAAGCGAGGGTCTCTCCTGCGCTCTACTTCTTGTGATCGCATAGCGAGCAGCGATCTTACGTGAGCGCAATCTTAAGTAAAGTCCACAAATGGACTAGTTCACCACGACTAACTTCTTCGGGGTTCGAGTAAAGAAGGCTAGACCGGCCCAACGATTCTGCCCACGATTCCGGAGCGGGTGGAGACGCCCATTTTCACCATTACCAGACGAAGGAATGCCTTTACTGTGTTCGGGCTGATGTTCATTCGTGCCGCGATCTCCTTGCTGGTAAGGCCCTGGAGCAACAGTTGGACCGTCTCCTGTTCACGGACGGTTAGATCAAACTCCTCGGAGAGCTGCGACAAAGAAGCCGTTCGGGACGCAAGCCGCTCCAGTACGAGGACTAACAGGGCACCCTTGTCGGGGGAGTCGAGCTGGAAAATGCGACAGTTGTAGCGGCGTTTGCCGGACCTGAATTCCTTGACAAATTCCAGCGAATCTTTGGACTGGCGATCGACCAGACTGACGCGGATTTTATCGGAAAGAAACACACTCATACGCTTGACCTGGTCGACCAGATTGGGAAAGGCAAGAATTTTGATCACCTGCTGATTGCAAGCTACAGGATTCAACTTGGAATCCAATACCAGGAACCCAGGCTCCGATACCCCCATCGTCACGGCTTACTCCTTGATAATGATCTCGATGAACTCCCACCAGGGCGTTGATAAGCAGCCACGGGCGGATGCTTCCTTTGTTACCCCATTCAGTGTTTAGCGACGTCGAAGTCGCTGGTCGCCGTCATTGCGCGGATTGGTTCGCAGCGACGCGACTACGCAAACACCTCACCCGAGGTTCGGTCACAGAGACGGATCACGTTGTTAGCGGCGGAGGGGAGGAACGCACAAAAGCCGGCCAACAAGAGAGGGCGAAGTAAGCTTCCCATTGAAGGCCCTTATTGTCAAGGCATTGATGATGCAATCTGGAGACAAATTCGTCTAAAAGCTTGGAAAATCAGCCCGTTCGATCAAAGAACTAACACAAACGAACTAAATCGTCTTGGATGAGCGCGCCGTGAAGTTCATGCGTGCACGACGAACCTGGCGAGGCGTTGGGGATCGATTTCGACGATCTTTCCAGTATCGCGAAGAGCTGAGAACTAGCCAAAATGACTAGCACATGGGCAGTATTGCAGCAAACGAAACGGGTGCTTAGCCTCCGTATGTGCGCTCTCTCATTCAGGTCCAGCTTTGAACGTAACGGAGCATCGAGAACGAGTTGACTAAATATTGGCAATATCGATTAGTCCGCATCGTGGCTGTACTGCCTTGGTGGTTAGTTCCTGCCGGGCATAGTCAGGAGTCTGGCGGTGGCTGCAGCGCACAGGTGATCGGTGGAGTCTGCGAGACTGTGCACGACACCATGCACGACGATATGCGCAAGAGTTCTGCGGACGGCAAAGAAACGTTCGTGCCACCGGTTGCAAGTCAGCCCGTCGTCACCTACATGAACGGCAAGCTGACGGTTGAAGCAAGGAATGCCAGTCTTGCCGAGGTCTTGCGTGCTATTAGCGCCCGGACGGGGGCAGTGATCGACTTTCCCGCGGGTAGCGCAGCAAACCGGATTTACTTGCGTGAGGGGCCGGGGACTATCCGGCAAGTGCTGGCGAACGTGCTGAACGGATCCGGTTTCAACTATGTGATCGTGGGATCACCTGACAGCCCGGATAAATTAACACGTGTGGTTTTGGCAAAGGCCGGGCAGACGGCAGATTTCTCACCTCCGGTAAGCGAGCAGAAAAGCGGTAGTGATGAACAAGCAAAGACGGTCCGTGATCCTCTGCTTTGGACACCTCCGAGCGCTTCGGGGTTTTGGACACCTCCGAAGGAGGATCCGGCTGCACAGGTTGCGCAGCGGCCAGCGGACAGCGGAAGCTTGGTGCCACCCAGCGAACCGTTAGCCCCGGATGTCCTCGAGCAGATGATGAAGGACAAAGCTCGGCAGCTACGCGAGCAAGCGCAAGAACCGCAATGATGATAAATCGCCGCACGATAACGGAAGCCGGGTTGTTACTTGCATCTCGAAGTCTCGAGCAGCAGAGTCATTAGCAAAGTGTTTCGCTCTTATGGCGCGGGGTGAGTAACTACGCCATAAGCAGTAGCTCCCAGACCTAGTGTTTCCGACTAAGCCACGTGGGTAGTTGTAAAGAACTGAACAACGGTTAGAGTTCCGCAAGCGCGTTAATAGCTGATCTCCCCCCAGCCGCCGCGCCAAAAAAGGAAGTTACGGAGGACTTACAAAATGAAGAGAGCTGGATCTTTGCTGTTTTCGGTGCTGGCCATCTCTTTGATGCTGGGGATCGCTTCAGGAAATGCCTTGGCACAAGGAGACAATAGCGTTTATTTTGTCACCTACTATTCCAACGCGCGTACTGCTGGGGCGCCGAGTGCGGTATTGCGTCTCATCAACGATGGTGACAAGTCAACTACATCGACCGAGGGAGTGCCCAACGGAAATCTGTGGGCCTCCATCTACGTATTCGATGATACCCAGGAGTTTCAGGAGTGTTGCAGCTGCGAAGTGACACCAGACGGGCTGACCTCGGAGTGGGTAAATACCCAACTCCTAGCCAACAGTCTGACTGGCAAGGTGAATACGCGTGGCGTCATCAAGGTGGTTTCGTCTTCGACCAATCCTGGCGACCCAACCAACAACACGCTGGCGCCTGGGATTCGCGCATGGGCTACCCACATCCAGAACACGAAAGTTGGGGATGGACCGCAGACCTATGCCGTTACCGAAACCGCGCTAGCCGACTCGAACCTGTCATCGACTGAGAACACGGACCTCGAGGAACTGTGTTCTTTCTCGATCACGCTGGGTAGCGGCAAGGGCGTTTGCTCCTGCACGCCGGAAGGCTCCGACTTTTAGTCTTTCGACATGAAGGGCGGTCCGGCAAGACTGGAGTAGCTCCGTCGGGGAGATTCTTCGGCCAGGCAGGATCGAAACATTCCGGACGCCGGTTACCAGCCGGCGTCCGGTCTCTAAATTTATCTTCCTCCCCTGAACAGAGAAAGTTCAAAATCCTAAAGTTCGAATCCCGAAAAGAGGAATTTCTATGCTTACCAAGGAAGCCCTTATCGCATTTGTGCTAGGAACATCTCTTGCGGCTTTTTCCAATCCCGCCGTGGGCCAGGATAACTCCGGAGTGGTCGCCGAGATTGCCGGCCGCAAGGTGACTGCGAGCGAGCTCGAGGAGAAAGAAGCAGCCAAACTGCTTCAGGCCCAATACAAATACTACGTTGCCGAGCGGGATGCACTCGAGCAGTACATCGACGATCAGCTATTGGAAATGCAGGCGAAGAAGGAATCTGTAAGCCTTGATGAATTATTCAAACGTCATGTTTCCATTAATGTGCAAGAACCGACAGAAGATCAGCTCCGCTTCTACTACGAGGGTGTGCAAACCGACGAATCTTATGAGGAGGCGCGCAGCAACATCATCAATACCGTGCACCAGCTGCGCATGAAAAAAGCGCGGGACGCTTACGTCGCCGAACTGAGAGGGGAATATGGCGTGGTAGTTGAGTTGAGCCAGCCGAGCGCTCACGTGGAGGTTGCCAATGCGCCGAGGCTGGGTTCTGAAAAGGCTCCGGTGCAGATCGTGGAATTTGCGGACTATGAGTGCCCTTACTGCCAGAAAGTGAGTGGCGATCTCAACCGGATCCGGGAGCAATTTGGCGATCAGGTGTCAGTGGTTTACAAAGACTTTCCTCTTCCCATGCACCCGCTGGCTGCGCGAGCCGCGGAGGCCGCGCGCTGTGCGGGCGAACAGGGTGAGTTCTGGGAGTTTCATGATGCCTTGTTTCAAAACAAGAGACTTCAAATTCCGGATCTAAAACAGCAGGCTCGCGACTTGAAGCTCGATGGCGCTCGCTTCGATCAGTGCCTCGATTCGGGAGAACAGATTGCCACGGTGAAGAAAGACGCCCAGGAGGGCCAGCGGCTGGGATTGCTGGGTACACCGAGCTTTTTTGTCAACGGCCACTTCATGAGTGGGGCCATCGGATACATAAAATTGCGGGAAGCGGTGTTGCAAGAGCTGTCCGGGACGATCAACGCCAAGAAGCAAAGCGCTGCATTGGTGCCCTTGAAGGACACCACAGAGAAGAACGATGCAGAGAAGAGGTGAGATTTCAGGCTGCTGTGGCCGCACTCACTCCCCGAGCGTTGTCTGGTGAATCCGCGGCCCAGCCGCTTTGTTACTTATTTGTTCGACCCATCTTTGCAGCTTAGCTTCGAGACGCTTGTCGTCGCAACTTATGTTCGAGGCTATTTGCCGTCGGGTTGAATTTTGATCTGTGAACGATCGGCGGCCATGATGTAGGGAACGGCAGCCATAGTGATCTTGCCGGTTACGCATACTCGCTTCCCTTGGTATGCAGCTTGTGCCTCATCAGGGTTTGTCCCCGACTCGGATCCGAATGTGACAAAGGAGAAAACGGGATGCGGTTCGGGCTCGTCAAGATAGAAGGTTACCGGCTTGCCATGGCCTGCGAGTCCATACCGGAAAATCCTGCTGTCCACAACCTTTCCGCACACGATTGCCGTCTCGCCGGGGTGGTTCTTGACCTCGGCGCTGGTTATGCGCGGGGGCGTCGCACTTTGAGCAGCAGCAAGAGGCAAAAGGCCCGCCATGCACATCGTCATGATAAGAGTTTTGCTGTTCGTCATATTTAGGTTCCTTGGATTGTCTGACCCATGTTTGTCTGACCCATGATGCCAGCAGGATTCGAGATGCCGGCCCCGGGGGGAAGTCAGGCATCCCGAGCGACATCTAAGCTGAATTCGGGTCGGGCGTCAATTCTCCTTTTGGCTAGGCAGTTTCAGGATTGTTAGTCGGAAAGCCTAACTCGTTTGGCTAAGCCACCTGGAGAGTTGCAAGGGGATGGAACAAGAAGTAGTTCCTGTAGGCGCTGAGCTGTTTGAGAAGAGGTGATCGTGCGATTTGGTCGCGGTCTGATATGTGCGGTTATGACGTGTCTGTTGTCCGGTGCGTTGGCGTTTGCACAAGGCGATCAGAGTTCGCCCACGCTCGCCTCGACAGCGACGGTGCCGCGCCTGATTCGCATCCGTGGTGCGGTGCGGGATGAGGCAGGGCAGCCGCTCAGCGGCGCGATTGGAGTCACGTTCGCGTTGTATGCAGACCAGAACGACCAAACAGCGCTCTGGCAAGAAAGCCAGACCGTACAACTGGACTCAGGCGGGAACTACAGCGTGCTGCTCGGGGCGAGCAATGAGGAGGGCCTGCCCCAGGAGGTTTTCTCGGCCGGCGAAGCACGGTGGTTGGGCGTCCGGCCAGAGGGACAGGCGGAGCAGCCACGGATTCTGTTATTGAGCGTGGCTTACGCGTTGAAGGCGGCGGACACAGATATGTTGGGAGGTAAACCGGCTTCGGCTTTCATGCTCGCAGACAGCCAATCCTCATCCGTATCAACATCAACGGCTCAGGAGGCAGACGGCGCGCAGGCGGGGTCTCGGACCTCGCAATCTGCCTTACAGGCGGTCGCCAGCGGCAGTGGCATTGCTGCGTTAGCTACGGCGGCGGCGACAACCTGTACAGCTATCACCAGTGATGGAACCGCCACGGTGAACCAGATCGCGAAATTCACGACCGCCTGCAACATCGAAAATTCGGCCATCTTCGAATCGGGCGGCAGCGTAGGGATCGGCAACACCAGCCCTGCGGCCAAGCTCGACGTATCCGGGACCTCGATCATCCGCGGTTCCCTCACGGCGCAGGCAGGGGCGATTTTTCCTCCCACCGCGGCGGCCACAACTACGCAAGGATTCGACTCTAATCCCTTGGACCTTGAGGCTGCGTCATACAACACGACTTTGTTGAGATCGATCGATTACATCTTTCAGTGGCAGGCTGAGCCCACGGGAAATGATTCTACGAACACTGGAGCAACCCTGAACCTGCTGTACGGTGTGAGCGGAGATGTTAGTGAGACTGGGCTTTCGATCGCGAAGAATGGGATTCTTACTTTCGCGTCCGGGCAGACCTTCCCGGTCGCAGGGACGGTCACCAGCATCAGTACTGGCGCGGGACTGACGGGCGGACCGATTACCAAGACCGGCACCATCAGTATTCCAGCGGCCGGCGTAACGAACAGCATGCTGGCAGATTCTTCCATCAAGGTGGTCGCGGGGTCGGGATTATCGGGGGGAGGAACGGTGGCGTTGGGTGGGACAGTGACGCTCGCCAATGCTTCCCCTAGTTCGGGGGGAACCGTCACCAGCATCAGCACTGGAGCGGGACTGACGGGAGGAACGATCACCAAGACTGGCACGATTAGTATCCCAGCGGCTGGGGTAACGAACAGCATGCTGGCAGATTCTTCCATCAAGGTGCTGGCGGGATCGGGATTGTCGGGAGGAGGCACGGTGGCGTTGGGTGGTTCGGTTACTCTTTCCGGCAATATCTCGGGCACCGCGGATGGCATTGCCTACTTCTCGAGTCCGGCAGGCGTGACTTCGACGGCCGCTCCCACGGACGGGCAGATCCTGATCGGTAGCACGGGCGATGCTCCGGCGCTGGGCACACTCACGGCGGGCGCGAACATCAAGATTGCGAATAACCCAGGATCGATCACGATCTCCGCGACGCAGAGCGCGTTCCCGTTTTTTGTGACGGGTGGAGCACGTACCGGAACGTCGCAGGCTGCGACCGAAAACACGACCAAGCTTTGGGGTCTCCTTTTGCCTTATCCGGTCACGACTATCCAGATAACTTACTCTGTAACAACCGCGGACGATACGGCGAATGAATATGACATCGGAATCTATAACACTTCCGGGACACTGCTGGTGGATATTGGGGCTACCCCGGGAACTAGCTTTGCGGCGTCAACCGGGTTCCACACGCTGCTTTGGACCCAAGGTTCTACCGGTCTTACGGCCGGAGAATACTATCTAGGAATGACTACGAATTGTGCGAGTGCTTGTGCGCAAATCGCAGCTGCGACCGGCAATGTCAGTTTCGCGGTCAACCTCTCGGCTGGAGCATCGACGGGCGGTGCGTTACCCTCTACGATGACAGTTCCGGCCCAAGCGTGGGCCACGGGAAATCAGCCAACGGCCATAATCCACTGATCTCGCCCGCGCGTCGGGGATCTTGAACAGTAAAGATGGGTTGGTGCGAAACTTCTTCGCGTGCCCTGGCTGTTGACTTGGACGTCGTGCTCTCATAATCTTCAAGGCCTCAGGCGGCGTTCCCTGGGGAGTTGAGGAGCAATGGGTTCAGATCCGCTGAGTGCTGGTTTGCCAAATTCTGGTTCGCTTCCGTCAGTCCCGACCACGTTTTATGCTCCCACCAGGAACCTGCGCCGCATTGGGTTGGCGCCGTTTGTGGCGGTGCTGTTTGCCTACTGCGCGGGCGGACCTTTTGAATTGGAGTCGATGATCTCGACCTCGGGGCCGGGACTGGGGTTGACGTTTCTTCTGGTTGTGCCGCTGCTGTTCTCCGTTCCAATTGCCCTGGCTACGGCTGAAATGACCACGCTGATGCCGGTGGAGGGCGGTTTCTACCGATGGACTCGGGCCGCGCTGGGAGACTTCTGGGGATTTCAGTGCGGATGGTGGAACTGGACGGGCACCTTTCTGATGAGCGCCTCTTATGGGGTGGGCATGGCGGACTATCTGGAGTATTGGTTCCCCATGCATTCGCGCGTTGAACACTGGGGTGTGGCCTTCGCGTTTCTGCTGCTGGTGGCTTACCTGAATATTCGCGGCATTCACCTGGTGGGGAAACTTACTTTGATGTTGTTGCTGCTCATGGCGATTCCGCTGGTGGTTTTTGTTGTGCTGGGGTTTCATCAGGCGCACTTCAATCCGTTTCATCCGTTTTTCCCGACGGATAAACCGTGGCAGGGAGCTTTCGGGGTGGGGTTGGCGATTGCTCTCTGGTCGTATGCGGGGTACGAACAAGTTTCCACGGTGATTGAAGAAGTGGAGAATCCGACACGAAATTTTCCGATTGGATTGGCGATTGTGGTTCCGCTGGCGGTGGCGATTTATGTGGTGACGATGGCGGCGGGGCTGGCGGCGTTAGGGAACTGGCAGGAGTGGCAGACTGGATATCTGGTGACGGCGGCGCGTCTGATTGGCGGGAATGCACTGGGGACGGCGATCTTTGTGGCCGCCGTGGTGTGCGCTTTCGTACTGCTGGATAGCACGGTGCTTTCAGTGACGCGCATTCCGCTGGCGATGGCGGAAGATGGATACTTTCATCCGGCGCTGGCGAAGGTGAGTGCGCGCTTCGGGACGCCGGTGCGGTCGATTCTGGTGTCGACTGTTTTTTGCGCGGCCCTGGCAGTGTTTACGGTGCCACAGTTGATTGGGGTTTACGCGTGGACGCGGATGGCGACGTCGATCCAGACCGTGCTTTCGTTCTGGGAGCTGAGGCGGAAGTATCCGAATGCGGCGCGCAGCTTTCGGGTGGCAGGGGGCGCGGCGGGCGCGATGTTGATTGTGCTGGCTCCGACGCTGCTTTTCGCGTGGGCGATGATCTACAGCGATGTTGCTACGCGGAAATGGGGATTGGTGAATCTGGCTTCGGGGCCGATTGCGTATCTGTGGATTTTGTACCGGCGCGGGCGTCGAGCGCGGACACAGCCGGGCGAGGTGATCGCTCAATAGGCAACTGCCGCGAGGCAACTGCCGCGGCGAGCTACGCCTCTAGGTCCTCGAAGACTTTCTCGGGCCGTTCATGATTCCGAAGATACAAATCAAAAAAACGAAGCAGGAATGGCGTCTGGCTGCCTACTCCGGAGAATAGCAGGACCGGGACTTCCGGCTTGATGCGCTTCATCTCCGCCCGCACGGCGGTGCCTGTGGCGTCAGGCAAGTCGTACTCGAGCAAGACGCCGTCGAATTCCCGGTTTGTGAGCAGGCGTAGAGCTTGCGTGCCGGTGGTTGCCGGCATCACCTGATAGCCGGCTGATTCCAGCATGTACTTTAGGGCGCCCATGTATTCGGGATGGTGCTCGACGCAAAGAATTTTCATTTCGGTCGTTTTCATGTCAGTGATTTTCGTCTCCGTCATGGGGATCCGTCCCTCCGTGTTGGAAATAGCCGAGTCTATGGCGCTGTTCTTTCCGCAGGGGAATTTCGCGGGGCAGGATTTCCCGGAGAGCCCAGTCGATGCGGTCGATTCCTTCGGAGATGACGCGAATCAGATGCCGGTCTTCGATGACGTCTGCGGACAGGGAAATTGCGGTCAAGGCGTTCCGGATGTGATGGTTCATTTCGGCGATCACTTGCATCCTGGCCGCCGTGAGTTGATGTTGCCGACGGCTGATCTGGGCTAACTTGGCGATGAGGCAGCTCACGATGAAAGCGGAAACACCTTCCGCCAGGAATCTTTCGCGACTACGCCCCAAATCCGGCACCAGGAGATAGTGCATGAGTTCGGTGGCGAAGAATGAGACGACTCCAACGCCGAGCGCGACGCCCAGAGCAAAGATCCATGAATCAGATTTCCCCTGCGCCCATGATGTACCCTTGGCCACGCCCGGGCGAGCGCTCGGGGGGACGGCGGCGGTTTGAATGTTTGTATCAGTCACTGGCATCATGCCTCCTCTGGAGTCGGGGAAATTCCGGTTCTTTAAATCACGACGATTCATTGCTCTCTCAAAATCGGATTGCGACGAAATTCCCTTGCAGCAAATAGCGCTGCAAATCGTGGTGCTGATGTAAATGAGGAGATTTAGCTGATCGGAGGTGGGCGGTTGTAATGCCAACCATCCGTCACAAGTTCGAGGAGAAATTCAGAGGCGCGGACTGGCTCGGATGAAGCGACCGGCGGCGGCGCATTGAGCGCCGCGCTCGGGGCGGCGGCCCATTGGGAATCTTCATGATCGAAATAGTGCCGACGATCATGGTCCGTGTGGGTGCTGACGCTAACGGACGCGGGCACGAAGCTCGGCGGAGTGACGCGCCCACAGAAGATGCCGAGGGTGGCGACACACATGACCGCGGCACGGTAGGAAATCAACCCCCGGCTGCTTTCCGGAAAAGCCGGACAAGCGACATGTGTACCCCCACTACTATGGAGATGATTCTGCTGGGGTTTTAGTTGCCGATGAGACCTTTTTTCGAGTTTCGCAGGTTACTAAACGGGGTACCCTGTTTCTCGCGCCGGTGGTAGGATATCGGCCTGTTTCAAGATTCCAAACGTAGACATTGCGAGATTGGAATTGCAGATGACGAGAACTGCGCGGGCTGTGGCGTCACCGCGGGTTGTGTGTATTGAAGACTTCCGGCCGATCGCGCGGGCGCGAGTGCCAAAATCTGTATTTGATTACCTCGATGGCGGGTCCGAAGGCGAGGTCACCCTGCGGGAGAATTGCCGCATATTCAACGACGTGACTTTTCGGCCGCGGCATGCAGTCGAAGTTGCGAAGTGCGATTTGCGCACTCGCGTTCTAGGGTTCGATCTGGCACTCCCTTTTTTGCTGGCCCCGGTCGGCTACAGCCGGCTTATGCATCCTGCAGGGGAATTGGCGGCGGCGCGAGCTGCGGGCCGGGCTGGAACTGGCTATATTCTGTCGACGATTTCTGGACATAAGCTAGAGGATGTGAAGGCGGGTTCCACTGGACCGGTCTTCTATCAGCTTTACCTGATGGGCGGGCGCGGGGCGGCGGAGGCCAGCATTGAAAGGGCGCGCGTGGCGGGATTCTCGGCGCTGGTGGTGACCATTGATACTCCGGTGTCGGGGATTCGCGAGCGCGATTACCGCAACGGGATGAAGGAACTGATCAGCGGCCGACCGTTGGAGAAAATTCCTTATCTTCCGCAAATTCTTTCGCGTCCGGGATGGCTTATTAGTTTCTTGCGGGATGGGGGCGTGCCTCTGCTGCCGAACGTGGTAGTGCCGGGCAAGGGGCCGATGCCGCTGGTGGACATCAATGCTGCGCTGGCAGAATCGACTGCGACCTGGGCCGATTTCCGCTGGATTCGGGAAATCTGGCGAGGGCCGATCGTGGTGAAGGGTGTGCTGACAGGCGACGATGCGCGCCACGCCATCGATGCAGGAGCAGCGGCGATTTCGGTTTCGAATCACGGTGGACGGCAGCTGGATGGAGTGCCGGCTTCTTTGCGCGCGCTGCCCGAAGTGGTGGAAGCGGTGAAGGGACGGATCGAGGTCTTCATGGATGGAGGCATTCGCCGCGGCGCCGACATTGTGAAAGCTATCTGCATGGGAGCACAGGCGGTGCTTTGCGGTCGCGCGTACGCGTATGGCTTGGCTGCAGCGGGTGAGGCTGGGGTGGACCGGGCGATTGAAATTCTGCGAACGGATCTGGAGCGGACTTTGCGGCTCCTGGGCTGCGCGTCGGTTGCCGAATTGGATCGGTCTTATGTGAATGTTCCGAAGGGGTGGGAAGTGGGCGGCGAGAGCCGCGGTTAGTTTTATTTGTTTCACGCGGCGCGGCTGAAGACGAGCCCTTTCAATGCAAGTTAGTTTGCGATCTCTGTTGCGCAGCAGACTCCGTTAGCGAGGAGGTGGTTATGCAGTGGACTCAGATCTACGATCCGCTTGGTCACTGGTGGCTTTCCACGCTGGTGGCAGGGCTTCCGATCATTGTTCTTTTCGGGCTGCTGGCCGGACTTAAGGTGAAGCCGCACTGGTGCGCGATTGCCGGGGCGTCGACTGCCGTGGCGGTTGCGATCATCTTTTTCAAAATGCCTGCGGCGCTGGCCGGGATGAGCTTTGCGTACGGCGTCGCGTTCGGAGTATTGAAAATCGCGTGGATCGTTTTGGCTGCGGTTTACCTCTATGACATTTCGGTGGAGACCGGGCAATTTGAAATCATGAAGGAGTCGATTGCCGGCATCACCGCCGACCGGCGGCTGCAGGTTTTGCTGGTGGCGTTTTGTTTTGGTGCGTTCATTGAGGGAGCCGCGGGCTTTGGGGCGCCGGTGGCGATTGCCGGGGCGTTCATGATTGGACTCGGATTCAGGCCCTTCCATGCGGCCGCCTTGAATTTGATTGCGAACACAGCGCCGGTGGCCTGGGGTGCGATCGGCACGCCGATTCACAGCCTGGCAGCTGTGGCTGGGTTGCCGGAATCCGATATCAACGCGATGATTGGGAGGATTCTTCCGTTCACTGCAGTGATCGTCCCTTTCTGGCTGGTGCGGACCATGGTCGGCTGGAGAGAAACCTTTGAAGTATTTCCCGCGATTCTGGTGATCGGGCTTTCGTTCTCCCTTACGCAGTTCTTCTGGTCGAATTACGTGGACAGCAATCTTGTCGACATTATGGGCGGCGTGGTTTCGATTGTCGCGGCTTTGATTTTTCTGCGGTTCTGGAAACCGAAGAAGATTTGGCGATTCGATTATGACGACAAGCCGGTCACGGTTCCGCCTCCGACTGGGGAGATCGCCGACCAGATGGGAGGTGCATGGGCGGCTGAGAAGTTCGACGGATATGTAAAACCACGCAGTTACACAGCGGGACAGGTCTTGAAGGCGTGGATGCCGTTTGCGATTCTCTCGGTGTTTGTACTGCTTTGGGGATTGCCGAAGATAAAACTCGCGATGAATCAGGCGACCACGCCGGCTTTCAAAGTAATGCTTCCAAATGGGAAGGTGCGGCCGGGTCCGGCGGGATGGGATGTACCTCTGCTGCACAACGCGATTTCACGCGCGGCTCCAATTGTAACGAAGCCGACGCCGGAGGCGGCGCGATACGATTTCAACTGGCTATCGGCTACCGGGACGGGATGTTTCTTTGCCGCGATCGTTTCGGGATTGCTGCTGGGCCAGGGCCCGGTGCAGTTGATGAAGATCTTCTGGAAGACGCTGGTGCGAATGCGGCTGGCGATGATTGCAATTTCATTCATGCTGGGGCTGGGTTACGTGACGCGCTATTCGGGGCTGGATGCAGTGCTCGGCCTGGCATTCACGCGGACGGGATGGTTGTACCCATTCTTCGGAACGTTTCTCGGGTGGTTGGGAGTTGCGCTTACTGGAAGCGATACGTCCTCGAACGTGCTCTTTGGGAGCTTGCAGCGAATTACTTCTCAACAGCTGGGCATTGACCCGGTGCTGATGTGCGCAGCCAACAGTGCGGGCGGAGTGATGGGAAAGATGGTGGATGCGCAGTCGATCACGATTGCCACGGCCGCTACTGAACAGGTGGGGAATGAAGGGGTTATTTTCCGCTTTGTGGCGTGGCATTCGGTGGCGCTGTGTTCGATCGTTGGAATCATTGTGATGCTCTACGCTTATGTTTTCAAGTATGCCGTACCTCACGGGCTGACGTTTGTGAAATAGCCCCGGTCATGCGACACGCACATTCTGCTCGACTGGTTCTCGGGATACTACTCGCGGCATCGTCCGCGCGGTCTCAACTTGCGCCTGGGTCCATCGAAATTCATTGGAATGAAGGTGCCAAGGACTGCAAAGCCAGTCCGCAAGCCCCGCTTGAAGTGCATCCATATAATCCGCAGACATTCATCCTTCGGGAGGACCTTTGCGCTACGTTCGAGGCGCCTTTCATGTACCTCCTGATTGGATCGACGAAAGCGCTTCTGATCGACACTGGCGATGTTGCCGCTGCGAATCAGATGCCGCTGGCGAAAACGGTGATGCAATTATTACCTGGAGGCGGTGCTACAAAGCTGCCTTTGCTCGTGGTGCATACGCATCGGCACCTTGACCATCGCGCGGGCGATGGGCAGTTCATGCATTTGCCTAACGTTGAAGTGGTTGGGTTTGATGTTGACAGCGTGCGGCGCTACTACGAGTTCGCCAACTGGCCGAACGGTGTCGCGCAGATTAATCTCGGCGATCGAACCGTCGACGTGATTCCAACGCCTGGACACAATGAGACTGAGGTCTCGTTTTACGACCGGGATACGGGACTGTTCTTTTCGGGCGATTTCTTATTGCCGGGGAGACTTCTGATCGACGATGCCAAAGCCGACCTTGCCAGCGCGGAAAGAGTGGCTGCTTTCGTGAAGGATCGCCCGGTGAGCTATGTCCTGGGTGGACATATCGAACTCGATGCCAGTGGGGAGACGTTTCCGTGGGGATCGCAATATCATCCCAACGAACATGTGTTGCAAATGACGAAAGACGATTTGCTGGCGCTACCGGCGGCGATCCGCAGGTTCAACGGGTTCTACACGCGAAGCGGCAACTTCATCATGATCAATTCGATGCGCATGCTGATTGTCTGGGCCGTTCTTGCAGTCGTGGTCCTGATTGCGTTGGTGATGATGCTGGTTCTATATATTCGACGCCGCCGGCGTGCGCGCAGGTTGCGAGCGCTTATTGGTGGTTAATCCTAAAGTGGCAGGCCTCTTGCCGGTACTTACCGACGAAATGTTCAGGTCTTGCTCCCTTCATAGTTTAGTTATCCGGAGCGCAGTCGATTTTTTTGATTGCAAAATGCTGGCAGTGTTATGGTGTCTGTGCTCGCCGACCTGGGCAGACTTGTAGGGTAGATCCTGTTTTTCCGAGGTGAGCACTCCACTGAGCACCATCCCCCATGAACATACTTGATCTCGTTGTTGGCAAACCCATCAGAACCAGCGACGAACGGGCGGAGCAGATCGGGCCGACGCAGGGCATCCCGATCTTTGGACTTGATGCGCTTAGCTCGGCGGCTTACGGCCCAGAAGCAGCGCTGACGCTTCTAATCCCCCTGGGCCTACTCGGCGTTCGTTATATCGTTCCCGTCAGCGCGGCCATCATCACGCTGCTGGTGATCGTGTACTTCTCTTATCGCCAGACCATCGCCGCGTATCCCTCCGGGGGTGGTTCCTACACTGTAGCGCGGTTCAATCTTGGAGCTTCGGCGGGATTGCTTGCCGCCGCCGCGCTGCTCGCCGATTACATCCTGACAGCGGCGGTCGGCATTTCTGCGGGAGTCGGTGCGTTGGTCTCGGCGGTGCCGTCGTTGCTTCCGCATACCGTGTCACTTTGCGTGGGGATTCTGATCGTCATCACCATTGTCAACCTCCGGGGCGTGCGGGAGGCCGGAGCTGTTTTTGCAGTTCCTACTTATCTGTTCGTGGGGACACTTCTGATCACCATCGTCGTGGGCATTTTCCGCGTGCTGCTCAGCGGCGGGCATCCCACGCCGGTCGTTGCGCTTCCGTCTCCGCAAGCGATGACTGCGGTTGTGAGCTTCTGGCTGCTGCTGAAGGTTTTTGCCAGCGGCTGTACGGCTTTAACCGGCGTGGAGGCTGTCAGCAACGGAGTGAAGGCTTTCCGGGAGCCGACCGTAAAGAACGCGCAGCGGACTCTAACGGTGATTATTTTTCTGCTAGCGGTGATGTTGGCCGGGATTTCGTATCTGGTAAAGATGTACGGCATTGCGGCCACCGATCCGGGTCAGTCCGGCTATCAGAGCGTTCTGTCGATGCTCACGGCCGCGGTTTTCGGCAAGGGACTCTTTTACTATCTAACCATCGGATCGATTCTCACCGTGCTCTCTCTCTCTGCGAACACGGCGTTTGCAGATTTTCCTCGGCTCTGCCGTGCCATCGCGCAGAATAACTATCTGCCGCACGTGTTCGGGTACCGCGGGCGACGGCTGGTTTACACCTACGGCATTGTCGTACTGGCGCTGCTGTGCGGCGGGGTACTCATCCTGTTCGGCGGGGTTACGGACCGGCTCATCCCGCTGTATGCCGTCGGCGCGTTTATGGCCTTCACCCTATCGCAAGCGGGCATGGTGATGCATTGGATGAAAGACCGTGGTCCCGGTTGGGTAAAGAGCGCACTGGTGAATGGATTGGGCGCGCTCGTCACCGGCACTACCACGGCTGTCGTGCTGGTTGCGAAATTCGCGCAAGGGGCATGGATCACGCTGCTTTTCATTCCCCTGACGATAGCTTTCTTTTCGATTGTCCGGCGCCACTACCACTCCGTGAAGATGCTCACTTCGTGCAAGATTCCTGTGGATGCGGCGGGGCTGAGCCAGCATCCCATTGCGGTGATTGCGATCGACCGCTGGAGCAACATCACGCGGCAGGGAATTGAATTTGCCGCGCGGCTATCTCCGGAAGTGATTGCGTTGCACGTGGAGCCCACCGAGCATTCTGAATTGCTGCAGGATGACTGGGACCAGTACGTGGAGAAACCCTTCCGCACCGAAGGTAAGGAGCCGCCGCAGCTTCATTTTCTGCCTTCTCCGTACCGCTTTGTCATTATTCCGATCGTTCAATTTGTTCTCGATCTTTCCAAAAAAAATCCCAAGCGCAACATTGTAGTGGTCATACCTGAACTGGTGGAGGACAAATGGTATGAATACTTCCTGCACAATCAGCGTGGGCGGCTACTGGAGTGGGTGCTTCTGGCGCGGGGCAATGAACGCATCTTCACGGTAAGTGCCCCCTGGTATGTCAAGAAACAGGGTTGCTGATTCAAACGGATGGCTGGGACTGCCGTCATTCCTTCCGGGGGGATTTGCCTGCGACGGTACAGAAGTTTTGTCGGCGGGTTTCGGCTCAGAATTTGCGGCCGTGGGTTTCGCGCCTTCATCGCCGGCATTTGCTCCGAGGTATTGCGCGATGAGCGAAATGCGGCGGTTGGCGGGGTCGAGTGGATTGTCGGGTTTGCGAAGATGCTGATCGGAGAATCCGCGGACCTGGGTGACCTGGTCCGCCCGGATGCCGCTGGACTGCATGAGGCGGCGGGCTGCGTTGGCGCGGTCGGTGGAGAGTTCCCAGTTACTGTAGTTGCCGGAGGCGGCATAGGGTTTGGAGTCGTTGTGGCCTTCGATGAAAAGCGTATTGGGCAACTTGCCGAGTTCGCCGGCCAGGGTGATGAGTAACTCGCGGCCGTCGCTGTGTAGTTTGGGACTACCGCTTTCGAAGAAGGTTCCAGAGGCGGATTCGGTGAGTTCTATGCGCAGACCCTCGGAGGTGACGGTCATCTCGACGTGGCTCTTGAGTTTTTCGAAGTCGTTCATCTGACGGATTTTTTGCTCGAGCTGATCCTTGAGCTTGGGCATGTCGTCTTTGGCGAGGATGAATTTCTCGGTGACGCCAGCCAGAGTGGATCCCTTCTTAGCGGCGGTGCCGTTGGGATCGCGGAAGTAGCCGCCCACGGCGTCCTGAATGGGTTTGCTGCTGTTGAGCAGCCACAAGACGATGAACAGAGACATCATGGCGGTAACGAAGTCGGCATAGGCGACCTTCCAGGCGCCGCCGTGATGGCCGGCGTGGCGGGCTTTCTTCTTAAGAATGATGATGGGGCGAGTCTTGTCCATGGGCGGTTGGCGCGTATTTTCTAACCGGCTGCGGCGGCGGCAGCGGGCGCGGCGGTTTCTTCGGCTCCTTTGTTCCGGCAGGCAGTCTCGACTTCCTTGAACGAGGGGCGCACGTGACCAGGAACGGCGCGACGGGCGACCTCGACCGCCATGATGGGAGCTGTGCCTTTAAGGAAGGAGACGATGAGGACACGTAGCACGTAGAGATAAGCGTGCTCGTCATCGGCAAGTTTGACCATGTTGGCAGCGATCGGACCGACCAGACCGTAGCAGAGGAGGATGCCGAGGAAAGTGCCGACCAGGGCGGCAGCAACTTTCTTGCCGATTTCCTGGGGAGGGCCGCCGAGAGCGCCCATGGTGATGACAATACCGAGGACGGCGGCGACAATTCCCAGGCCGGGGAGGGAGTCAGCCACGCTGCTGAGCGCGGCAGTGGGCATCGAAGCTTGATGATGATGAACTTCGAGGTCGAGGTCGAGCATCTGGTCGAGATCGAAGGCATCGACGCCGGTGATGGCCATGCGCAACGAATCGCAGACAAAGTCGCGGACGTGGTGGTTTCTGAAGACGGCTGGGCCCTTGGAGAATAGCGGGCTCTTGTCTGGCTCCTCTACGTCGTTCTCAAGGGCCATGAGTCCATCCTTGCGGGCCTTGTTGAGCAGGTCATACATCATCTTCAGAGAATCGATATAGGCCTGTTTGGTGAATTTGGAGCCGCTGAAGACGCCGCCGATTCCACCGGCGATCTGCTTGAGGATGTAAAGCGGATTGGCGATGAGGATGGTGCCGATGGCGGCCCCGCCGATGGTGACCAGTCCGGCGGGCTGAAGCAGGACGCGGATGTTTCCGTGCTCCATAAGATAGCCGGCCGCCACACAGCCGAACACCACGACAATGCCGATAATGGCAAACATGATTTAACTCGTCTCGCTCAATTTCCCGACCGTGAATTGGCGGCGCCGACCGCGACCGCGCGGCCGGTCAAGTCGACTTGATTCGCGCCGAACCCCGGCTGTGCGCGTTCCAGAATCGATTCGACTGTGTCGCCGATCCGGGCGCCAGTGCAGCCGATCAAGACTGTTACTGACAGTTCTTCTCCCCACCACTGAATCGTGGCGCTGGCCATCATCTTTAGAATGCGGGCGCTGATGGTTTGCAGCGCGTCTTCGGGGCAGCCACTCAAGATCGCCAGAAATCGGTTCTCACTCCAGCTGCCGACGAAATCGGTTGGCCACACGGTATTTTTCAAAGTTCGAGACAATATCTGGAGGATGGATCGGCACGCCACCTGCCCGTTCCGGGTGCGAAATTGGGCGAGCTCGGGAACTTTGACGCAGATCACGCCAAAGGGAATTAGCAGTTTGGTGAACGTGCCCAGCGCTTCCTGGAGATGGGCTTGCATCATGGCCTGGTTGGGCAATCCGGTAGCGTCATCGAGGCAGCCGCGCTCGCGCATGTTGCGGTCGTTCAGTTCGGGACCGGTGATGGCAAACTCGCCTTCAAAGGTCTGGATGATGCCGATGATGGAGCCGTGTTTGTCGCGCAGGGGGATGGCCCAGGAATGCACTTGAGTGCGATGTCCCGACTTGTGATGTATGAAGGTGACGGCTTCCACAGGTTTGGCATCGTGCAAGGCGGCGGCGATCGGGCATTTCTCGTTGCACATTTCGCAACTGTTTTGATCGCAGTGCAGAAGGACGTTCTCGGTGCAAGCGTGGCCGAGAACATCGATGCGCGCGTAGCCGGTGATATGTTCGGCGCCGTCGCTCCAGAAGACAATTTTTTTCTGCAGGTCGAGCACGCTCACGCCGATTTGCAGGCCGTCGAGGATGTCGCGGTAGGTGTCGGGATCGCGAAAGGCTGGCATGGCGGCGCAGGAATGCTGCTGGCTTATTCATCGGCAGAAAATGGTTGTGGCTTCAGGCGCGGCGGGTGGAGGAATCGGAAATTCCGTCCTTGAAACCCGAACAAAAGGCCGGCTTTGCAAAGGTTTAAGGGATGGCACTTAAGGGATACCTAATGGCACGATGGTGCCATTTGCAAAATCCTGCCTCAAGTTTAATTTTTCAGGTGAGCAGTTCTGGGGGAGGGCTGCCCGGGCGCCTCGATCTCGAAAGAGATTCGAGGCGCTCGTTATTTTGAGCGGAACATTGCTCAGATGGACTCCAGACCTCTCTTGCGGTCTCAGGAGTCAGGTCTCGGGTTTTTGCCTAAGACCTGCGACCCAGGATCTGGGACCGGATCCTCAGTTGGTGGAGATCGTGAAGTTGACTGTGATCTTGGCTTCGGTCTCGACTGGCTCGCTGCCTTCCAGGTGAGGTTTGAAGTGCCATTGCCGGACGGCGTCCTGGGCTGCTGAAGCGAGAATTTGCGGGCCGCTGACCACGCGCAGATTCTGAATGATTCCGTCCTTACTAATCAGCGCCTGCAGAATCACTGATCCTTGTACTTTCATTTGCCGCGCCAGCAGTGGATAGTTAGGCCGCACCGGGTGCGCCACGATGTCGGACGCGTCAGTGGACATGCGCACGCGCTCAGAGACATTCGTAGTCAGATTTGCAGCGGTTTCGATGGTACTGGCTACACCTGGTTCGGCTACTGCTGGCGGTGGTGCGCCCTGTTGCAAATCCACCCGTACGGAACTGCTGCCGGGCCGGAGGGTCTGATGCGAGTCGCCGGCAACAACCTCCACTTCAAGCGGAGGCAATGCCGTACGACTAGTTACGGCCACAGGAGTGACTGGATCGGGTGGGTCGGGAGTCTGAGCAACGGATGAGACCTGGCGCTTCTGCCCGTGCTTGGATCTTGCGGCTATGACTGGTTTAACCGTTACCACGGAGGGCAGCGCCGGAGCTTGCTTGGCGGGAACGCTTTCGGCCGGCTGATCGGATTCGGCGTCGGGCGCATCTGGAAACCAGAAGTCGCGATCATGCCAAAGTACGACGCCCAACGCCAGCAGAAGGAGACAGAGCGACCCCACCATTAATCTCCGCTGCTTGGGGTCCTCGGGCACGCGCTTGGCGGAATCCGCCAGCAGGGCTTGGTGGGGCTTCTTTGCGATGGTGTTCAGAGTTGACATTGTGGAAACCGGGGCTGCATCCCGGGGGAGGGCTGGCGCAAACGCTAGTATGCCTCGAAAACGCTACAAATGCCAGTAAAAGGTGCGACTTGGCCGAACTCTGACGGGGTATGATCCCTCAGTTGGTCTGGCCGGAAACCCGGTCTGGGATGAAACTTTCAGTGGGTCTGGGGAATCCCATGCTTGCGAGCCAAGGATAAATCCTTTGCTAGAGCACATTTCCTGCCAAAGCAGTAATCTGTGAAGGTCACTCCATGGAGAAAGATGTTCGCAAAATCGATGAAAGCAAAGTGGATGGGAAGAAATTCCGGCAAATTGGCCGGCGCGAGTTGCTCAAGCTGACGCCGGTGCTGGCGCTGGGTGCGTTCGCCATCCCCAGCCTGCAGGAAGGACTGCTGAAGAAGGGGTTGGGGTTCAGCGACTGGGCTTCGGCGCGGCTTTTCCGGTCCGGCCATCTGGCGCCGACCTTCGACAATGGCGAACTGACTCCGTTTGCTAAGTTTCCCATCAACGGGTACGACGTGGACGATCCGGGAGTGATCTTTGAAAACTGGACGCTGACCGTCAGCGGTGCGGTTAAGAAGCCTGGGGACTATACGCTGGCGCAGGTGCAGGCACTGCCTCGCTATCGGCAGAACACGCGCCACATTTGTGTTGAAGGATGGGATGTGATTGGCCGGTTCGGCGGGGCGCGGCTTGCGGATTTTCTGCTGATGGTGGGTGCGGATCCTAATGCGCGCTATATCGAGGTGAACTGCGCCGACGACTATTACGAATCGCTGGACATGGCGACGGCGCTGCATCCGCAGACTTTGCTTTGTTATGAGATGTATGAACAGCCGTTGACCCGGGCGCATGGCGCGCCACTGCGACTGCAGATCCCCACCAAGATCGGCTACAAGCAGGCCAAGTATTTGACGGACTTGAAAGTTTCGCACGTGCTGGATCGAGTTGGGTACTGGGAAGATCAGGGCTATTCGTGGTTTTACGGATTGTAGCGCCGGCGTCTCTCCGGCTTGCGAAAGTTTCTAATCGCGCGGCGGGACGCCGCTACAGCCGCCGCCGGGACGGCGGCGCTACTTGGGAGGTTCGCGACGATGAGCGGCGGAGTTATCGAAATCATTCAGGCTAGGGGCAAGAACGCCGACGGGGAAGAAGAAGCGCCGGTAGTGGTGGGGCGGGCGGTTTATGAGCATCCTTTTGCGGTGCGGCTGTGCCATTGGCTGAACACGGTGTCGCTGTTTGTGATGGTCGGGAGCGGGCTGCAGATTTTCCGCGCTTTCCCAAGCTTCGGAGCCAAGATTCCGCAGAAGGATTTGCTGCACTGGCCGCGGGCCTTTGCTATTGGCGGATGGCTGGGCGGGGCGCTGCAGTGGCATCTCACCTTCATGTGGATCTACATTGCGACCGGGCTCTTTTATCTGGGTTACCAGCTTTTCAGCGGAAACTATCGGCAAGTGTTGTTCACGCATCGCGACATTCCGGGCGTCTGGCCGATGGTGCGACATTATTTCTTCTTTGGTCCGAAGCCGCCGGTTCGTGAAGCTTACAACTCGCTGCAGAAGCAGGCTTACACGACCGCGATCGGGCTGGGAGTTCTCTCGGTGCTTACCGGGCTTGCCGTGTGGAAGCCGGTGCAGTTTTCCTGGCTGGCCTGGATGATGGGAGGGTTCCACTATGCGCGCATCTGGCATTTCGCGGTGATGTGGGCGATTTTGTTTTTTGTGCTGGGACATCTGGTCATGGTGATTTTGCATGGATGGAACAATTTCGTTTCGATGATCACGGGTTGGAAGAAAGATCCGGAGTACTGATAGAGCAGGTCTTGGGTCTTAGCTCCTTGGTCTTACGCTTCTGAACACTTAAGACCAAGACCTAACGATCCGAACTGCGAGGATTGCGAGCAGGATGTCCGAGCCAAGCATAGTGTTGACCAACCCGGGGACAATCGCTGGCACGCGCGAGCACGATCTGATTTTGGACGTGCAGCGCGGGCAGCATGAATTGTTCTACGAGCTGGTTCGGCCTTATGAGCGGCGGGTTTACGCCGCGGCGCTAGCGATTCTGCGCAACGAGCATGACGCCGAGGATGCGGCGCAGGAAGCGATGCTCAAGGCGTTTGCAAATATCCGGCAATTCCGGGCGGAGGCGCGATTCAGCACGTGGCTGATCCAGATCACGGTGAACGAAGCCCTGATGCGCCGGCGAAGGGAGCGAACTGTCGTGATGGAAGGCATAGACGGGCATCGTTCAGGTGATGAAGAAAGCGAATATGCGCCGCGCGATTTCGCCGACTGGCGCGAGATTCCGTCAGAAGCTCTGGAGCGCAAGGAAGTGCGGCAGCGGCTGGCGGAGGCGCTTGGCACTCTCGACCGGAAGTATCGCGAAGTCTTTGTGCTGCGTGACATGGAGCATTTGAACATTCAGGAGACCGCCGAAGCGCTGGGCATCACGGTGGCTTCGGTGAAGACGCGGTTGCTGCGGGCGCGGCTGATGCTGCGCGATCTGCTGGCCGCCGGATGGGAGCAGGGCTGGTTTAGCCGGCTGCCGTTCGAGAAAGGGACCAAGCCATGGTAGACAACCAGAAAATGTTGAACTGCGAACAAGTACGGCGCGAGATTTCGAATTATGTGGATGGAGATCTGAACTCAGGGCTGCGCTCTGCCATGGACGAGCATCTCCGCGGCTGCAAGCGCTGCGCTTCGGTACTGGCGGGGACGCAGAATGTGGTCCGGCTTTATGGGGATGAACGGATGCTCGAGGTGCCTGCCGGCTTCGGGCAGAGACTGGAGAAGCGATTAGAGAAGCGGCTGGCGAGGAATGTCGGGACCGGGCGGGGATGGTCGAGTTGGTCGGCGTGGCTGGTGCCAGTGGCCGCAATGGCTCTGATCGCCGGGGGCGTGCTTTTGACGAACTCACTGACTGGCGGACATTTCACACGGTCGTTCCATGCGGACCCGGCCTATAACATTCCTCCCGACCTGGTCGTGGTGGTTTCTGATGGATCGAAGCTCTTTCACGTGCCGGGATGTCCGTTCATTCACGACAAAGCTTCAGAGCGGACGACTACTGCGAAAGAAGCGATGCAGGATGGATACGTGCCTTGCACGCGGTGCTTGCGGCAGTATTTGAAGACGGGGCTAACAAAGCATCCTGGGCCGGAGGCTGCAGATGTCGCTCGTGCGGAGGCGGATGAAGACAAAGAGGAAGTTCTAAATACGGCTGGACATTAGAAAAGCGCGGGCTGTTAGCCCGCGCCTGCGTTCTGGACGACGAAATTAGTTGGGCTTCATCTGGTCGTTCTTCATAGTGTCATCTTTCTTCATCGTGTCGTCCTTCTTCATACTGTCATCTTTCTTCATGGTGTCGGTCTTGGCCGTCTTCTTGTTGGCTTTGGCGGTCTTGGGCTTGGCGGTGGTCTTGCTGTCGTCCTTTTTCATCGAGTCGTCTTTCTTCATGGTGTCTTGCTTCATATTGTCCTGCTGCATCGAATTGCCGCTGGACTGCGCGAAGGACGCCATTGAGGCGGCTAAAACACATGCGAGCGTCAAACTGCCGAAAGTCTTCTTCATAATGTTCTCCTTAAGGTGAGTATCGAGCTTAGGTCGTCCGGCAGGTCTGTACCTGCAGGCTGAAATGGGATGAGCCGGGGACGGGAAAGTTACAACCGAAACCAAAGCTTTACCACAGGGACACCGGGGAACACAGGGCAAAGCAAAACTCTCAGCAGGTTAGTTGGTCGCGTGAAATCTTCAGGCCGCTCAAATTACCAAGTGCGGCCACGGCGACCGATTCGGTTTTGAAGAACTCCTGGGCAAGGTTCTGCAGATCGTCTGCGGTCACGGCTTCGATCTTCTCGATCAGCTCGTCGAGGTCCTGAAAGTGGTCGAAATACATTTCCTGGCGAGCGAGATTTGACATGCGCGCCGTGCTTGATTCGAGCGAGAGCATCAGGCTGCCTTTGAGTTGGTCTTTGGAGCGTCGCAGTTCTTCTGCGGGCACGGGCTCGATCTTCAGATTATGAAATTCGCTGACCACCGCCTTCACTACCTTGCTTGCTGAGGCGACAGACGTGCCGGCATAGACGGCCATGCATCCGGTATCGCGGTAGGGGTTGAGGTCGCTATAAATCGAGTAGGCCAGGCCCTGGCGCTCACGGATATTCTGGAACAGGCGTGAACTCATGCCTCCGCCGAGCAGAGTGTTGAGAATGTAGCCGGCGTGGCGCTTTTCATGCGCGATAGGGTACGCGGGGACGCCGATACAAAGCTGGACCTGTTCGAGTGCTTTCTTGTTGCGTAGCACGATGCGAGGGACGATCTTTGGTTCGGACGAGTGGAAGCCATTCTTCGCGGGTTTCAAGTGCTCGAAATGCTTGACCACCAGGTCGACGAACTGGTCGTGGTCGAGGTGCCCGGCGGCGGCTACGATGATGTTGCCGGGTGCGAAGCGGTGGGTGTAGGTGTCGAGCACGGTTTCGCGCTCGAATTTCTTCACTGTTTCTTTTGTGCCCAAGATCGGCTTGCCCAGAGGATGATCTTTCCAGAAGTTCTGAGTGAAGATTTCGTGGACGAGGTAGTCGGGATTGTCTTCGTCCATCTTGATTTCTTCGAGGATTACGCCGCGCTCGCGGGCGATGTCCTCGGTTGTGAATGTAGGATGGAGGACCAGATCGGTGAGAATGTCGAGCGCGACTGGGACGTGTTCATCGAGTACCTTGACGTTGAAGCAGATGCATTCTTTCGAGGTGAAGGCGTCCATGTTGCCGCCGATGGAATCGACCTGTCTGGCGATTTCCTCGGCAGTGCGGTGTTTCGTGCCTTTAAAGACCATGTGCTCGATGAAATGCGAGATGCCGTTCGATTGCGGCGTCTCGTCGCGGGAACCGGTCTCGAGCCAAATGCCGATGGAAGCTGAGCGGATGTGTTCCATCTGCTCGGTGATTACTGTGAGGCCGTGGGGCAACACCTGACGACGAATATTGCGGACTTCTTTTACCATGTCGATGCGAGTAGAACTTCCTCAGAAGGTGCTCTACTATTCTTACACATCTGGAGGGTTGGGCGGAGTGTGCGAGAATAAGATGATTTGTTGTTTAAAATCAGCGAGTTGCGACACCCTTGAATCGATGGCTCAAGCTCTGACATTGGCGCTGCTGGGTATGGATCGCGAGGAGATCAACTCCTTGGTGAGCGAAGCGGGGGAGCCGAGCTATCGCGCCAAGCAGATCATGGACGCTCTGTATCGACAGCGTGTGGAGACGCTGGAGGAGATTTCTACACTGCCGCAGGAGTTTCGCGAGCGGCTGACGAAGAGCGGCGTGACGGTTGGGGCGGCGCGGATTGAGAAAAGGTTTGTGTCGGTGGATGGCACGGTGCGGTATTTGATTGGGTTTGCTGATGGGCAGAGTGTGGAGACGGTTTGGATGCCGGAGGGGGATGGCGGAGAAGCGGGGGATGGTTCGGAGGCTGGTGAGTTGGCGCAGTCGGGCGCTGCTCGGGACGTTGGTCGTTCGACCATTTGCATTTCGAGCCAGGTGGGGTGCGCCATGGATTGCCAGTTCTGTTTGACTGCGTTGCTCGGAGTGAAGCGCAATCTGACTGCAGGCGAGATTGTGGGGCAGGTTTGCGCAGTGCTTAAAGATCAGAAGGTTTCGCCGCCCGAGGATCGCATCAACCTTGTCTTCATGGGCATGGGCGAGCCCTTTCTGAACTACGAGAATTTTGTAAAGGCTTCGCGGTTGCTGGTGGAGGGGGTGGGGATTGCGGAGCGGCGGATGACGGTATCTACGGCGGGGATTGTGCCGCGCATCCGTGACTTTGGCGAAGAAAAAATTCGGCCGAAGCTGGCAATTTCATTGAATGCTTCGAATGACGCACTGCGCACCCGGCTGATGCCGCTGAACAAGAAGTGGACGCTGAAAATGCTGATGGCTGCGGCGCGGGAATTTCCGCTGCGCACGCGGGAGTGGATCACGTTCGAGTACGTGCTGCTCGGCGGAGTGAACGATACGCCGGAGAATGCGAAGGAGGTTGCCGAGCTAGTGCGCGGGATGCGCTGCAAGGTGAATCTGATTGCGCTGAATCCGGGGCCGGGAATTGACTTTACAACTCCCAGCATGGAGCGGGTGGCGGCGTTTCAGAAGATTCTGCGCGATGCGGGCATTCCTGCGTTCGTGAGGCGTCCGCGGGGCCGCGACATTTATGCCGCCTGCGGGCAGCTCAAGCGAACGGTTGAGGCCGCCACATTACTGGAACCCCAGGATCAGACCCTTTCTCCTTCTCCAACTGCGGAGGGATGACGGGGATTTCGACCCGGATGGTGGTTCCCACGTTCTGGTCTTGCCGCCAAAGAATCCGTCCATTGTGTTGCTGCAGGATGCCCTGACACGCGCTCAGTCCGAGGCCGGAGAGAGTTTCCGGGGAATCGAGATCGGGTGCAGCGTTTCCGAGAGTCTGGTTCCGGGTGTCAGCTGGGCTGGCATCGGAGATGTGGATGATGGCGGTGCCGTTCTTGCTCTCCGCTGAGATGGTGAGAATCCGGCTGCCGTGCTGGCCGACGGCATGCAGCGCGTCGTTGATGATTTGCACGCAGACCTGGAGCAACTGGTTGGAATCTCCGCGGACCAGCAGCAGTTCTTGCGGATACTCGGTGCGGACTTCGATCTTGAGAGCTTGCCACTGAGGTTGCGAAAGTTTGACGGCAGTGCGCAGCAAGGTGTTTAGATCGACTGGAGCCATGGCAGCCGGGCCTTGTTTGGCAAAGCTCAGCAGGCTGGCGACCAGCGACCGGGTGCGCCGGGCATGCTGCCCGATTCTCACTGCCAGTTCGCTTTGTTCTGACGTGAGGGGCGTACACAGCAACAGATCGGAATAACCCAGCATGGCAGTGATGGGATTGTTGAGTTCATGGGCGGCGCCACCCAGCAACTGGCCGATCGAAGCCAATTTTTCGGACTCCGTGATCTGAGTCTGCAATCGCTTCAGGTTGGTGAAGGATTCTCGCGAGTGGGTCAGGAGGCGGAGCAATTCCCCGTCGAGCAGGCGCTGCCGGACGAAAACCATTGCGCCCATCAGAACCGCCGCGCCGAGTGTCAAGACCACGCGGAACGAACGGACGCGAGCGGGCACTGCATCATCGAGCAGAGCCCACGCCGCAAAGATCGGGAGCGAAAAGGTCGCGATCATGCCCAGCCGGGCCAGCCATACTCCGTGTGAGGTGGAAGTGGAGCGGACGCCGGGTTGGGGCTCGCTCTCATGAGTCCGCAGACCGATGATGGTGATCCAGGCCATGGAAACCGCGAGGGGAATGTCGTAGAGGCTTCCGGTGTAATAGCTGTGCCGGCCAATGGCCCAATTGGCGATGTGAGAACTGGCGGCGTAGGTGAAGCTGGCACCGAACAGATTGGCATAGAAAATTTTCCAGCCGCCTTTGCTTCCCAGCCAGGCTAGAAGCAAGGCGCCCAGAAACGCCACTTTCTCGATAAGATACAACGAGTTCAACCCCTGGTTGTAGGCTGGTATGTTGGGCACGACATACTGCCATGGAATTACGATGAGAACGTAGAGATAGATCCACCAAACCATCATCAGAGCAAAATCGAGGCGGCGAAGGCGGGCGGCGTACTCATCCTGTGGAGCGTGGGGACGGAGCGCCAGAGCAGCCATCAGCGGCACGAAGTGCAGAAAAACGATCATGTCGCCGGCGCACAGATCGGGGACGTCGGTGCGCAACCAGAGTTCGTAGTAGATCCAGACGAACTGGTAGGCAAACCAGAAACCAATGCCGGTGGCCATGAGGGACCAGAACAGGCGCAAGCGGCCGCGCGAGCGGATGGCGAGTGGGATGAAGGAGAGCGTCCCGGAAAGCAACAAGAGGAACTGACTCATGTCGCTGAGAGTGGTGAGGCGGAAGGACTGCGGCAGAATCAGAGCAGCCAGGACTAGAGTCGCAAGGCAGGTTGCGACTGCCGCGGTCCAGAGTTTGGCGTAGGTGCGCAAGAAGACGATTCCCGCTGCCATTCTAAATTGGGATTGGACGAGGTCCGGGTTACTGAAGTAACTGCCAGGTAGAATGCAAGGGCACGGGTCAATGCAAAGGCGGGCGCGGCGGAAAGCCTGGCGGAAAGTTTCGCTTGCTACCTGTCTTTCTTATCAATAATATGCGGGACATTCCTATGATTGACAAATTCGTACTTCCGCGGGAAATGATTCGACTTGCACGCTGAAAGCAATCGCCGTTTTATTGGAAGGCCGCTGGCTCCAGCCGATCCTAGCGAGATTCGGCGAATCGAGCGTTGGCTGGCCACAGCACGCGTGTTTCTCGCGGCTTCCGCTCTGGCGGCGATTTACATGGACCCAACGCAGTTGGGTAACTCACCGGCAGCCTATGGGCTGCTGGGTTTCTACATGGGAAACAGCATCCTGGTGCTGATGCTGGTGCGGCGGCGAAAAACGTCCACAGCCAGGTTTCGGGTTCTGGTGCACGCGGCGGATATTGTGTGGCCGGCCTTCATCTCGGTGTTCGGGGATGGTCCGAGAAGCCCGTTCATCCTGTTTTTTGTCTTCGTGTTAACTGCGGCGGCGTACCGATGGGGCTTATGGGAGACACTCAGCACCGCCGGGGCGGAAGTGGTTTTGCTGTGGACAGAGAGCTTCTTGCTATTCCACGTATGGTTAGCCCGCGGGAAAACTCTACCCTGGCATCTCTTTGCGGGCCTTAGGATGAACACAACCGAATTCGAGCCCAAGCGCTTGTTCATGCTGTCGGTCTACTTGCTGGTGATGGGGTTGCTCCTGGGATACTTGGCCGAGCAACAGAAACATCTGCGGGCGGAGAAAGCAGTAGTGACTCGCATGCTGTCGAAGGTGCGAGTGGATGCGGGACTCACGGGAACGTTGCAGCAGATCAGCCGCGAAATCGTTAGCATGTACGGGGCTGATCGGCTGCTGGTCGCCTCGCAGGAAATACACAGCCACAGAACCTTTCTGGGCGAATTGCGCGATGGAGATGAGACTTCCGATTTTGTATGGCTGGACTCCAGCCCGCGCGAATCTAGGATTTATCTGGAGGATTTTCCGGGAGAAGCATTTTACGCAAAGAGCGAGGGAGACCGCTGGTTCGTCGTGGCACTGGATCGCGAAGGCAATCCGTTGCCATCGCCCTCCACCGACGCGCTGGTCCGGCTCAAGCAGCGCCAATCCTTCAGCTCTGCCGTTGCTGTTTCTTTCGTCTTCGGAGGCGAATGGCGCGGCCGCGTACTGGTGTTTGATCCGTCGTGGCATGGCGACACACAGGAGCAGCTACGCTTTCTGCTCGATTTGTTCCGGCAAGTTGGGCCGGCCGTTTACAACGTTTACCTGCTGCACCGGCTGAGGCGCCGCGCCAGTGCCGCGGAACGCGCGCGCTTCGCCCGAGAACTGCACGATGGCGCGGTGCAATCGCTGATCGCGGTGGAGATGCAGGTGGATGTCCTGCGGCGCCAGGCGGAAACGACGCCGGCTGTGGTCGGTGGCGAGCTGGGCCGGATTCAGGGCTTGTTGCGGGAAGAAGTTCTCAAACTGCGGGAACTGATGCAGCAGATGAAGTCAATCGACGTCGATTCCCGAAGATTCCTTCACCTCGTGACCGACACGGTGGAGCGGTTTGAACGGGAGACAGGGATTTCGGCGCGCTTCGTGACCGACGCTGGAAAACTGGAGATGCCGGACAAGGTCTGTCGGGAACTTTTGCGGATTGTGCAGGAGGGGCTGGTGAACGTCCGCAAACACAGCCAAGCGCGCCATGTGCTGGTGCGGCTGGGTTCGAGTGCCAGCCAGTGGAGTCTGACACTGGAGGACGACGGCAGGGGGTTCCCGTTTTCCGGCCGCCTCATGCAGGAGGAATTAGATCAAACAGGCCGGGGGCCCATGATCATCAAAGAACGTGTACGTTTAATTGGGGGCGCACTCGCGATAGAATCAACTCCCGGAGTAGGGACACGCCTGGAAATCAAAGTTCCGAGAGGTGGAGAAGTCTCTGATGAACTTTAAGAAGTCACAGCCTGTTCGTATCGTGATCGCCGACGACCATCCAATTTTTCGGGATGGCCTGCGGCGGCTTCTGGAAGCCGAACCGGATTTGAAAGTGCTGGGCGAGGCTTCCGACGGCGCCGAAGCCGTAAGATTGGCGCGGCAATTGAAGCCCGACATTCTTCTGCTCGACCTCGCGATGCCGAAACATCCGGGACTGGAGGCCTTGAAGGATTTGAGCACGGGATCGAATTCGACTCCGGTGCGCGTAATCCTGCTGACGGCGGCAGCGGAGAAGAGCCAGATTGTGGAGGCTCTGCAGCTGGGAGCGCGTGGCGTGGTATTGAAAGACTCCGCCACGCAACTGCTGCTGAAAGCCATCCACACCGTAATGTCAGGCGAGTACTGGGTGGGACGGGAGAGCGTTTCAAACCTGGTGCAATACCTGCGCACCCTGGTGCAGTCTTCGAGCGACGAAGCGCGGCAGAAGAAGTTTGGGCTGACCCCGCGTGAGTTGGAGATTGTTGCGGCGGTGGTGGCAGGATACTCGAATAAGGAGATTGCCGAATACTTCAAGATCAGCGAAGACACGGTCAAGCACCACCTCAGCAACATCTTTGACAAGCTGGGAGTGTCTACGCGGCTGGAGTTAGCGCTGTTTGCCGTGAACCAGTCGCTACCCTTGAAAAGCATTGGCTGACAATGACTTAGCAGCTTGCCTCGAGTAACCACCTCGAGTAACCATGGATAGCACTTACGGGCTATTGGCGGGCTTGGCTCCGCCACTTATGATTTCCTCAAGAACAGCCTCAGGGCGGAAAACTGAGCCGGTCACAGCGTTGGTTGTTCCCTCGTTGGGGCGAGGGGAGTCTGGCTGAAAATAAATTCTTGAGGAGACGGAGCCCGTGGCAAAACTTTGGCAAGAACTTTGGAACGATGAGAGTGGTCAGGACATCGCCGAATACGCAGTGATGCTGGCCGTGATTCTGGTAATTGTCGTCGGCACGGTCCGGCTGATAGGTTCGAACGCCAACAATGTATTCTCCAGCGTTGGCAGCGCTCTGCAGTAGTCCCCAAATGGGCGATTGATATTGATGCGTAAATGGCGCGCCGGGCGGTGCGCCATTTCTTTTCGGCAGCACTTTCCGGAATACTCAGCAGTTGTCCCAACTCAACTTCTACGCCCGCAAGACCTATCGCGCTCGCACCCCTTACTTCGTGGCGGGCGTAGTGAGTGCGACCTTCTCGTTGCCTGGAGTTGAGAGTCTCGTTAGGTAAGGGAAGAATGGCGTGATCTCAAATGGCATCTTCTCGCGCGCGGAAGCCAGCGCCACGGGCTTTGCCTTTGCCAGTTCGACCTGATCGCTCCAGGGATCGAGCTTGATGCGCCCCCCGAGCGGAAGCGCGGCAATCTGATCGGTGCGGCTCGCGTCCAGCGCGGGCGCGGAAGCCAGCAGCTCTGCCATGCGGACATCCTTGCCCTTGTCCCAGGCGAACCCGTCGCCCAGATGAGGGCGAATCAAGTTTGGCAGCTCCGGCGCATGTTCTTGCAGGGACTTCAGAAAGAGCCCGGCAGTTCCCAGCTTGTCTTTGTAGGGAGAGTTCCTCAATAGCTCGATAGCCTTGGCGTCTGCGGCTTCTTCTTCACGAGCGGAATGTTTGAAATCCATGCGCTCGAACGAATCTTCATCGGGGAACAACATGCGGTCGTTGAACGCCCACTTTGTGTCCGACTTATGTCCCAGCACGATGTGACTGAGTTCGTGGGAGAGGATCATGGCAAGCGAGGCTTCGTCGGGCAGCACATCGAGCAGGCCCCGGCTGATCACAATGGTGTGCCCGATGGTGAACGATTCCAGAGGCGAAGTTAGCATTACACGGCAACGGATATCGCCCTGCAGAGCGATGTTATTCGTGACCATCAGGTTGTTGACCACGGTCAAAAGGATCTTATCCACGTCGCCGGGAGGCGCCAGCAGGCCGATCTTCTGCAGGTGCTCAACCGCGTTATCTTCAGCCTGGCGCTCCCACATGCGCTCGGCCACAACAGGAGACGCGTCGGCGGCCGCATCGCTCTGATCTTTCACCGCAGAAGCGTCCTGCGGAGAATCCACCAGAATCTGCGTGAATTCTGAATTCTTGGTCAGGGCTTTCAAGTCGTATCCCCAAAGACGGGTCTGAGCCCGGAAATGCAAACTCCTGGCGACGCCGGACTTGAGATCGGATTCCTCGCTGTAGACGTAGGCTGGCAGCCAGGTGCCGGGACGAAGATTCAGGCGCCAACTATCGAAGTGCAAATAGTAGGCGGTTTTGGGATGGGGAGAATAGGTGCCGTTGAAGCGAACCACGTTGTAATCTTGATCTTCGACCCAGATTCTGCCCAGGAAGCGGGCCATACCTGAGTCTGCCCGGGGCTCGACATCAATCACCAGGCAGCGAACCTCTCCCAGAAACTCGCGACGAACGAAGGTGAATTTGTAGTACCGTTTCTGGAAATCGGTGTCGAGGATCACCATCTGGGCGAAACCCAGCGGCAGGAAATGCAGTGAATAAAGGCCGGTGAGATGGTTCATCATGCGATGGCCGAAGCCGGGCTGGCCCACGAAAGAAGTGTCTTCCGGGCCGTCGCTCATGTCGAGGCGTCCCAGGAAGTACTGGTCTTTCGAAGGATAGGCATTGCCGTCCTTGTCGTTTTTGAGATCCTGCAGATAAGTCTCGACCATGGGATGCATATGGCGCATCTGGGCCAGGAAGAGATGCTCTCTCTCGACAATGCGGTCGATGACGTCATTGAAGGAAGCTGCAGGCGCAGCGGATGGTCCTCCGGCGGCCGACGCTGCGGGAGCCGCACTCGGGGGGCCCGGAGAGGCTGAATTTTGCGACAGGGCGGGCAGAGAGCAGACCAACGACAAAAAGAAGCAAAGCGAACCTACCTGGGAAATACGCATAAAATCCTTCCGGGAGACCTAGGCCATCTGAAAAATAATGTGCACAACGACGGTGGAATCGGTCGGTTGCCCATCCTTCACCGCTGGCTTGAAGTGAATCTGTTCGGCGGCCTTGACTGCGTTGTCGTCGAGACCGTGACCCAATCCGCGCACCACGCGTACGACACGGAGCTTGCCGGAGGCTTCCAGAACCACTTCCAGGAGCACCTCACCCTCAATCCGTAAATTCCTAGCTTCTTGAGTATAGACCGGAGTTGGCTTGGAAAGGATTTCCGCAGGCAGCAAATTGGCGGCCGTTTCCGCGGGGCGAGAGTGCACGGTGGGCGGCGCGGGCACATCGGCGCTGGCGAAGCCGCTGGCCTGAACCTTACCGGTGGCTCGAGGGCGAGTGTCAGGAACGGCAGTGCCGTTGCCGAAGCCGGTACTTACGACCACGCCGGGCACGCCTTTGGCGCCGCCGGTTCCGTTGCCATAGCCTGGCCCGGATGGCAGGTCGAACGACCCAGCCGACGCGATATTAACCGCTTTGGTTTGACCTGCTTTGGCAGGAATTCCATTAGGGTCGCCGAAGCCTCCGGTCTGCACCTGCGAGGGAGCGCGCGCCAACGTGGGAGTAGCCGAACTCCCCGTGGAAAATACATTCGTCCTCACCGCCTGCTTGGGAATCACAGGCGAGGGCGCCGGAGCCAGAGGCTCCAATTTACTGGCCGCGATGGCGACCGTCGGAACAGTATCCTCTTGCACTTTCACAGGGGTCTTCGGCAGGGGCGCTGGCAGCCGCAAGGCGTCGGCAGGCGGATCCAGCCGGGCGATCACCGCCGGCTGCCGCAACCGGAGCGGCGGTTGGGGCTGATGATTCACCGGAACCGGAGTGCTTACCAGTTCGATTGAGCGAAATGTGTGTTCGGGAGCCGCGACAATGTTGGGATATAGTAAGCGCACCCAGATCAGAAGCACGACCACCGCGGCCTGCATGCCAGTGCTGAAAACGAATTCTGTCCAAGGAGCTCTCGTCTCCGGGAGCAGGGAGAACAGAGTCTCTTGGGAAGCAGAAGAACTCATCGGCGCCTTTACTCGTCCGTCCTTCAAACCCCGGTTTGGGTTTGAAAGTTTCTCGGCCCTGGGCAGCGTGGAGAGCCTGGGACTACAGGGGGTCGAGGAGTCCATAGTTTACTACCTCAGGGCTGGATGCCTTCCACCAAAATCTGCACGGCAAAGGCCATTTCCCCGTCAAATCGGGAAGTCTATCCTGCTGATCTTTCAGTTACTTATGCCGACCGCGTCGGCGACCGCCCGGGACCGGGCAAGAAAGAGCAAAAAATTACACCTGAAGCGAGTTTTTACTGCCGGGCCAGCCCATCCGCGCCCGCTCCTGGCGGCGCCGTTGCTTAGCATCGCACGACCTTCGGACTATCGATCCCCTTCGTGGCATTGCGGGTGTCGACGACCAACTGAGCGTCACTGACGATCTTTTTGTAGTCATAGTCCGAGTGATCGGTGACGATCACAATGCAATCGTACTGGCCCAGCCGCTCCAGTTCGGCGCGCTTCATCTGTAGATCGTACTTGCGCCCCTTTCCGATCATCGGGAAGTAAGGATCGTGATAGCTGACTTGGGCGCCTTCATGCTGCAAGAGCTCGATGATAGTGAGAGCGGGCGACTCGCGCAGATCGTCAATATCTTTCTTGTAAGCTACGCCCAGAATCAAGACGCGGGCTCCGTTCACCGATTTCTTGTGCTGGTTCAAAGCCCCGCCGATGGAGGAGAGCACGTGATAGGGCATGTTGTTATTAATTTCTCCCGCCAGCTCGATGAAGCGGGTGCGGAAGTCAAATTCCTTGGCCTTCCACGATAGGTAGAAGGGATCAACGGGAATGCAGTGACCTCCCAGTCCGGGCCCGGGATAGAAGGGGTGAAAGCCGAAAGGTTTGGTGGAAGCGGCTGCGATGACTTCCCAAATATCCAGATTCATCCGCAGACACAGCATCTTAAGCTCATTGACCAGCGCGATGTTGACGCAGCGGTAAATATTCTCCAGCAGCTTGGTCATCTCGGCCGCGGCGGGCGAGGATACCGGAACGGTGCGATGGAAGATGGAACCGTAGAGAGCGCCAGCCAACTCCGAGGCTTGGGGATTCAATCCGCCCACGACCTTGGGAATGTCGCGACGAGCGACCGTGGTGTTGCCCGGATCTTCGCGTTCGGGAGAAAAAGCCGCAAAGAATTGCTTCTCCACTTTCGGCGCGCCCGAAGCTCCGCGGGCAGCTTTCAGCCCGCTTTTGTTCTCCTTCTCCAGAATCGGCAGCATCACTTCTTCGGTCGTGCCGGGATAAGTTGTACTCTCGAGAACGACCAACTGCCCGGCTTGCAGATGGGGCGCAATGGCGTGTGTAGTATCGGTGATGAAGCTGAGATCGGGTTCGTGATATTGGTTGAGAGGAGTGGGGACGCAGATGATGATAGCGTCCATCTCAGCGATCCGGGCGTATTCGGATGTGGCCGAAAAGCCCAGCTTCTTGGCCTTTCGGATCTCCTCCGCGGTGATGCGATAGATGTAGGATTCACCCCGAGCCAGGATGTCGACCTTGCGTTTATCGATGTCGAAGCCGGTTACGGAGAACTTTTGTTCACTGAAGAGCAGGGCCAGCGGCAGTCCAACGTAGCCGAGGCCGATGATGCCAATCCGCGCCTGGCGTTGTTTGATCTTGCTCTTGAGCTCATCGTAACCTGGCCTGCTGGCGGCCCGTTTCGCGGCAGAATGTTTCTTCATCTTCGCGGTTGGTGGTCTCTTTCGTGGCTGAATTTCATTTTCGATTCTAGCATGCAGTCGCGCTGCGATATTGCTGTGCAACTCGCGAAGTAATGAGGGACGAGCTTACGGAGCTTCAATTTTATAAAAAACAACTCTCCCCGAGGGATCAAGTTGCTGGAGCAAGTCAAAATCCCGAACGTCGCGGGACAATACCGCACATCCGTATTTTCGAGCGGAGGCGAACAGCAACGCGTCGTTCAAGACGCGCCGGCGCTGCGCTGTTCCGTATTTCTGGATTCGGGCCAGGGTGCCGGAAAGTACCCCGGCTTCCCGCCAGACCTCGGGATCGGGCGTGATCGTTCGGTAAGTGGACCGCCGGTCGATGACCGCGACAATTTGCTCGATGATCGCGGCCGTCTGGGGTAGGGCGGGATCCAGCAGTCCGTAGCTTGCCGCCAGTTCAGCTTCTGTGACTGGGGAATGCCAGGCTTCGGTCGCCCGCAGCATCGCTTCGCCCTGTTGCGGAAAACGCCCTTGCAGAATATCGATGTAGACCGTTGTATCGTAGAGCAGCTTGGCGGGTCGGTGACTGGTTGTTCCAAGGAATTCCAGCTCCGATTCCGCACGCGGTCTAAGCTGTGCCCTGTGTCTTTCGGGTTTGAGCCGCCCGAGAATGCCTTGAAATTCAGTAGTCAAGATCAGCCCCCGCTACTAACCGTGCCGCGAAAGCAGCCAGTCCGTGTAGTCATCGGCAACCGCAATATTGGCCAGCGCCACCTCGATCAGTTTTGAGTTAGAGACAATTCCGGTGCGCTTTTTTGCCCTCTCCACGAGTGCTTCCGGCATTATTCCCCGAATCATCTGGGTGCGTTTGCCACGCAGCAGTCCTTTCTTCTCGGCGATGACCATTACGTCTCGCAACTTGCTGAAGCGCATGGGGCGCCCCTCTACCATGCCTGCACGTTTCCTTGTTCGCGAGGAACTGCCGCTGCGCTTCACGGCCACCTCCCAGGAAACAGTTGAAGTGCTATTTCCGCGTGGCACACTATCAATGTTACTGCAGCACTACGACCGCGTTTTGACCCAGCTCTGATTCGCCCACGACGAGAGCTGTGTTTCATGTTTCGCGTTTTAGCCGCCAAGAGCTCCTCGAGATTCAGAACTCAAGATCAGGCTCGCTACCAACCGTGCCGAGCTGGGAAAGCAGCCAGTCCGCATAGTCATCGGCAACCGCAATACTGGCCAGTGCCACCTCGATTAAGTTGGTGTCAGACCCGATTCCGGTGCGGTTTCTTGCCCTTGTCACGAGAGCTTCCGGCATTCTTCCCCGAACCACCTCGGTGCGTTTGCCGAGGAACAGTCCTTCCTTCTCGGCAGTAACCATCACCTCACGCAATATGCTGGAGCGCATGAGACTCTCCTCCCATTTGCCGGCATGCCTTCTTCTTCGTGAGGAACTGGATTGGGTGCCGTGTTTCACGACTTACCTCCCTGGAAACAGCCGCATCGGCATTCTTGTGTAGCAGAATGTCGACATCATTGATGTATACCCTCGACGATTCGCGGAACCGTCGAGGGTGTGATCTTCAACTGGGCTCCCAGCTCACGCTCTCGCCCTTGCGTCATTTTCAGACCGGAATGTGTACCTTGACCAGAGTAGCCCCGGTCTTGGTCGCGCAGCAAACGCCCGAAGCATGGGTGAGACTGCTTTGGTTATCCCCGATGGCGACTGCTCAGGGCGCCGCCTGCGATGCCTGCACAGCGCAGCCCCCCGTACCGTTCCCAGTAGTCCCATTCCCTACGCAACTCTCGTTCGCAAGTGAAGAGAAATAAATCTGTGAGGCGCCACTTGTGGTGGATATGTTGTCCATGATAATGCCGCTGGAACCGCCAGTAGCGGCGAGCCCGGCGGTCGCGGCGGTTGGAACGGTGGTCGACGTGCCGTTGGTCGAGACCAGGAAATTATAAAGACAAGCCCCTGCACAGGTGCCCCCGTCACCCACATTTCCGTTGGCCGTCACGCTCAGAAAAATGTAGTCGTCGGTGGTTCCGCCACTGCCGAACACCTCCGTCACTGGAGAACAGGCCCCTCCGCCGGCAGAGGTTAGCGGATTGATGACGTTGGCGGCCGTCCCAACGACATCGCCAGAGGGAACGAAAGCTGACATGGCTATTTGCATCAGCTTGGGGCGAGGAGTTCCGCTGTTGTCGTTGGCCGCGCAGGTCCAAAGATTTCCAGTTGTTCCCGAGCCCGCGTAGTAGATCTGATCGAACGAGGAACTCGGCTGGGCGAAAGGGCTGGAGCTGGCCAAGCTGGCGAGAAAGGACGGGCAGCACTTCGATTGTGCAATCTGGTTGCACCGGGCACGGGAAATGCCTCAGAAGCAGTTCAAGCAGGAGGTCGAGAAGGAGCTAACAGGGCGGGAGACGGAACCGTGGGAGATTATCTATTTCAAGCTGTACGAGAGCCAGATGCCAGTCATTGAGAGGGCGATCGAAACGGCGGCTCTGATGTTGGGGAGCGACCGATCCCGAGGGTACTGTCTGGAGATGATCTGTGCAGACTTCCTCGCCGGAGCCAACCTGGACCACGGAAATCCGGAAATGTTGTTGTTCTCGATGACGAGGTTCTTCAAGTTTCTGCCTGGGGAGCAGCGGCAGGCATTCCTTGGAAGTCTCAGCGAGAAGGCATCATGAGCCCGACTGGCCCAAAAGCCACGTCCTTGCGGCTCGATTCGGCATCGTACGAGAGTCTACGACAGCAGGTGCTTCGTCGCGATGGCTGGAGGTGTCAATCGTGCGGCACGATGTCAAACCTAGAAGTCCATCATAGACAGTTTCGCAGTCACTCCGGCCACGACTCTGAGGAAAACCTGATGACGCTCTGCGCAGAATGCCACAGGAACGTGCATCGTGGTGGCGTAGCGAATCCCCATGACTGCTAGCTCACGCCGCCCTGCCTGTGGCAGTAGTTTTGCCGTTCGTGGGATGAGCCATGGTATGCGAATTGCTCGCTATCGAGATCACAAACAGAAGGATGCTGAGCTCTATCAGGTTGTGAGGAAGTACACGGGGCACGCCGAACAAGCGTGCACCTAGACTCCCAAACCAAAATGCCCGGTAAACGAGTGCTGCCGCCGCACTGACGAAACCGAGGTAGTAAGACCACTCTGCAATTCTGGATTGAAACATCGTTCCCTCCTAAGGGCCGCCGTGGGACAGGACCGGCCGAGTTCTTCTTCCACAGGACCGCAAGCGTACTCCTGAGTACGGAATGGTTCAAGAGAGAGTCGAATTCAAAGATCAGACTTTAATGTCCGCTCTGCAGTACGTGGGCGATGAGAGTTCTCAGTGCGTGAACTACGCGGTCGCTCCGGACTGCGAGCCGCGCTGGACGTGGGGCGCCAGCAACCGGTCGGTCCGGTGCATCATTCTCCAGTCATACTCGTATGGCGTTCCGCACAACGAGCAGATCTGATAGTGGCGGCCGTCGTGATCACTCCGCGGCCAGGAAAAGCGATGCTTGCAGCGTTGTCCCAAGAGATGTTTAAGGAAGTTCATAGCTTCGCCTTGACTGGCCGTTCAGCAGATGCTGAAGTGTGCCCGGCCGCGAACCATTCTCTGCATCGACGACCACCGGAATGCACTCATCAGTCGCAAGATGCGGGTTTGCGGTCAGCGGAGCGCTTCCATGCGCGAAAACTGACAGAGTTGCTGAATGAAGTGGCGCGCAAATCGATTTCACTACTTTGTCTGTGTTTTCGAATTACGAACGTGGTACTCAAGCGCCGCTTACCGGGCCCAAGCTTGTTCCAGTCTGATGAAAGGAAGAAATTCTTGAGTGCTGGCCGTCGCGCAAACGAGGCATGGTTTCCTAACTCGCGGCTGCAAGCCTGACCGTATCCATACGGTGTGGGCAGAACGCTAGCTAGCTTCGGCGACTACAAAGTCCGTACCGGCTGACACCTCGGGGACTATGCCATCCTTGGAGGCGAGAGCGCGATCCAGCGCGTCGGCAAGGACGACAGGAAAAACCGAGGTCAAAAGATTGGTGTCTACGAGGAGATTACGATCGCGGCCCGTGTAAAGTCGGTAGATTTTTATCGAGCCGCGCCTTCGATTGGCGGTGGTCACCAATTCCAGCCCAAGATTCCAGGCCGCCACACCATCGCGAAACTTCGGAGCTCCGGCCTTACTCCATTCGAAATGTAAGGTCTCTCCAAGCCCCATCCGTGGACGTTTGTCACCGATAGTTCGAGGGTCTTCCGTCTCAGTCTTGATCTTTAATTCGAACCCGTCAAAATCATTGCTCGAAAAAACGGCCTCCAGGATGCAACAAACCTGAGCATAATCGCTAGTGCCTTTCAGGGCGTCAGTGGCCCGCAGAATAGCAAGATTGTTAATGAAGATCTGGCGTTGTTCAAAGGTGCGCTGGGCGACGCGGCTGAGTTCACCCAGCTCGAGGTACCCCAGGCGCTGGACGCCGATCCAGATGCCGATTCCAAGCACGGCCAGAACCAGACCCAAAGAGCTGCCCGTAGGCCAAAGGAGAAACAGGCTCAGCAGGGCGAACACGGCGGAGACCCCGTAGAGCACAATTACGACCTGGCGATGAGTGAGGCCGTGTTGCAGCAGCTTGTGATGAATATGCTCGCGATCGGCAGTAAATACAGGGCGGCCGCTGATCAAGCGTCGCAGCACAGATAGAGTGGTTTCAAGAATCGGCAGGCCGAGGCAGACAATCGGAATGGCTACGGCTATGACCGTGGGCGACTTCTCAGCGCCCGCCAATGCCAACGCACTTAGCATAAATCCGATGAACAAGCTCCCGCAATCACCGAGGAAGATAGTCGCCGGATTGAAGTTAAAACGCAGAAAACCCAAGATGGCTCCAGCCAGGGCAATTGTCAGGAGCGACACGAGTGATGAACCATTGAAGAGCGCCACGACAAAAACGACCAACGTGGAAAACAGCGCAGAACCGGCGGCCAGCCCGTCAAGACCATCGATCAAATTGAAGGCATTCGTAATTCCAATAACCCACAGCACTGTAATGGGAAGTCCGAGGGGCCAAGCCAAATGCCGCGCACCAAACAACACTGGCAGGTTGAGAATCCTCAAACCACCAGCAAAAAGCATGACAGCAGCAACACCTTGAACCACAAACTTCGTGTATGGACCGACGGAATGGATATCGTCGTAGATGCCGAGCAGGAAAATTAATGTCCCAGGTACAAGAATCGTCAAAAGGGTCCGAATTGAAGTGCTAACTGCCAACCCCGGAAAACGCACACCGGCCAGCAACGCGACCGCAATGCCGATCACAAAAGATAGGAATATGGAAATGCCGCCCAACCGCGGCAACGGAATCACATGTAGATCGCGATCCTGAAGCGGGGGTGCAACCCAGCCGCGGCCCATAGCCAGATTGCGAACGTATCGGGTAAGAACCAACGAGAACAGCAGCGATACCACGAAAGTGACCAGGTAGAAAGCCGTCAATTAAATTCTCCGCAGCCAGAGGCTAGAAGCAGCATTAAACGCACAAACAAGTCCCCCAGGCCAACTGGCACAAGTCCGACTCCATACCTGTCACAGCTCAAGAATTTTCGCGAAATGGTCGGGATAACTATAACAATGCGTAATTCAGAGTTGCAATCTCCTTTTCCTCACCCTGTGGAAAACCGTCACCGTCTGATTTCAAAAGCGTACCTACCGTTGTTCACCAAGACAAGTAGCGGCCATGAGCCCCGAGAAGCCGGTTGACATGCTGCGAAAAGCAATGGCCGCATTCAGAAAGACGACTGAAAGCGGCCAGCCCTCGCCCGGGCGGCAACACGGATTCACCCACCACCGGGTTGTACGTCTGCACCGCGCGGCATTAGAATCGTGTAGGGCTATGCAGCGCATTCTGACTTTCTTCTCTCACCTCTTGAAAATGGTGGTTGTGCTTGGCATTGTTGGGTTGCTCCAACTAGCCGTGGCACAAAACAGCGGCCCTGTGCTAGACGCTGCCCATCAAAGCAACGCAACCACGGAACCATCGAAAATTGCTACTCAGTCTCCGGCTGGTTCCTCAGAACAAAAGACTACTTCGTCGGCCGTTTCTTCCGCACTCGTCATCGGTCCTGGAGATGACGTAGAGATCACAGTCTATGGCACGCCTGATCTCTCCGAGCACACTCGCGTAAGCGCCGATGGAAACATCTCGATGCCTCTGATCGATTATGTTCGAATAGCAGGCCTCAGCAGCAGTGAAGCGGAAGCGGCGATCGAGGCGAGATTGCGCGAAAATAAAGTTCTTAACGATCCGCACGTCTCGGTATACGTCAAGGAGTACAACAGCAGCGGAATTTCGGTGACCGGTGAAGTCGTCAGGCCGGGGTTTTATTCTGCTCTTGGCCCGCGCCGGTTGTTTGATGTGCTACAGGCCGCGGGCGGACCCACCGATAAAGCTGCCAATGAGGCCATGATCAGCCACCGCGACCAAAAAGACGCGACGACCGTTCACATCTCGAAAAATCCGACCGAAATGGCCGATAGCAATATCGAGCTCCAGCCGGGCGACACCGTTGTAGTTCCGAAAGCGGGTATCGTCTATGTACTAGGAGAGGTAAACCGGCCGGGTGGATACGTGCTAAATTCCACGGGCGGAATCACGGTCTTGCAGGTGGTAGCTGTCGCTGCGGGGCCCACTCACATCGCCTCTCCAGGGAAAACGAGACTGCTTCGTCGCACTGAGAATGGTTTTCAAGAGCAACAAATAGATCTGAAGAAACTTTTACGTGGCAAGGGTCAGGATGTTCCCCTCCGGAACAATGACATACTCTTCGTTCCGAGTAGTACGCTCAAGGAAGCCCTGAATGCTAGTACACTGGTTGGCTTGGCTGCAACTACCGCGATATACCGTGTTCCCTGATGTACGGTTTTCCCTTTGTTCCCTTCTACTCGTTCACGGTGTCTGGGTGTGCGAATAGCCCGCGGATGCATTGGATACGGGTCGATCGCGCATATGCGTAGCGTGGAGTTTGGAGCCCACCCTCGTGGCCCAAGCGTCATCCAGGATCGCTCTATTGGCGTTGACCGTCTTGGGAGGCCTGGGAGACCCGCCACATCCTTCCTCGCGCGTTACTTTCACAGGGGTACACGTCCGCGACCGCTGAAACATGAAGGCGCCGCCCATCCGCCGATTGATTGGCTACAAAATCCAAGCTTCAGACCTGGCTCGGAAGGTGAAACAAAACCACCCACCTTCGGTTCAGTATCATTTGGGCAAAACAACAAAGATGTAGTCATGCAGTGGATAGAATTCTGGTTGTCCTTCCGCACCACGGCTTCAGAATCGTGTAAGGTTATCTAGCGCGAACTTCTTAAATTGTATTGACACTGCAGGGGGCTCAGGTGCTTATCCGTCCCGATTCCTTCATGCCCGATGCGCATTGCGCGGAGGAGTCTGGCTGAGGTGCAACACGCAGGACGGTGAGAGTGTTTGGACAGACTTTACCGGGACTTCGCGCTGCGTGCCCTCTTCTCCATCAACAAACTACATCTCCGGGAAGACATTGCTGATCACGGGTGCCGGTGGTTCTATCGGCTCGGCACTTGCTCGCTTCGCAACCACATGCAAGCCGGAGGCCTTGATTCTTCTTGATACCAACGAACATGGCTTGCATGCTCTTGAACAATCCTTCGACATATCGTCGACGGTAGTGCATGTACCGATTCTGGGCAGCATCTGTGATTCGGTTTTGCTTTCTGAGCTCTTCGCAATCTACCACCCTCAAATTGTCTTCCATGCCGCAGCGTGCAAGCATGTTCCGTTGATGGAGACGAATCCCCTGGCAGCAGCAAGCACCAATGTTCTCGGAACCAATGCTCTATTGCGGGCAGCCTCAGAGTTCGGCGCAGCCCAATTCATCATGGCGTCCAGCGACAAGGCGGTCATGCCCGTAAGCATTATGGGCGCCACAAAGCGTCTCGCTGAGCTACTTTTGGTCGGACATCCAGACAAGTCCTTACAACAGAAGGCGGTGCGTCTAGGCAACGTACTTGGCTCGAGCGGCAGTGTAGGGCCGCTGTTTCTTAAGCAGATTAAGGAAGGCGGCCCGGTCACAGTCACACACCCTGACGCCCGCCGTTTTTTTCTAACCCTCAACCATGCCGTGACTTTCCTTATGACTGCATTGTCGCCGGAGTACGAAACAGGAATTTTGATTCCTGACCTAGGTCCGTCCAGAACGGTCGAAGAGCTTGCAAATTATCTCATTGCAGCAACTGCTCGGCAGCAACCAGAGATCGAGATTACCTTTACCGGACTACGCCCAGGAGACAAAGTGGAAGAACTCCTCTCATCCTCTTATGACGGCGTCCTTGCACAAGATAGGGGTCCTTTCTCCACAGCGCAGCCGAAAAGATTGGCTGCGGGGACTTTGCAGGCGGTTGTGGAGCAGATAACCCAGAGTGTTCGACAAAGAGATTTGCGGCTGCTGTTAGAGAGCATCTGTAAAGTAGTGCCAGAATATCGGCCTGGCCCTGTTCTGAAGCAGGTCGTAGAAAATAGCCGCCGAATCGAGCTCTGGAAATGAATCAGAAGCGGACCATTGCTGTGATTACGACTTCACGGGCAGATTATAGCCATCTCTACTGGCCCCTGCGCGAACTAGCAAGCCATCCAGATGTTGCCCTTGAGCTGATCGTCATGGGTTCACACTTGTCTCCGGAGTTCGGCCTTAGTGCGCAGGAGATTCAGAAAGACGGCATTGCCATTGCTGCTTCCGTGGAAACCCTTCTCAGCTCGGATACCGATATCGGAATGGCAAAGGGCATTGGCATTGCGGTACTTTCCCTCGCGGATGTGCTAGGACGCATCCGCCCCGACATTCTGCTTCTGATCGCCGACCGCTACGAGATACTTGCGCCGGCGAGCGTCGGACTGGCCCTGCGCATACCGATTGCGCACATTGAGGGCGGAGAAATCAGTGAGGGCGCGATTGATGACGCCGTCCGGAATGCCGTCACGAAAATGAGCCATGTTCACTTCGTGTCTACTGAGAAAGCCCGGGCACGCATCATTTCCATGGGTGAGGAACCTTGGCGAGTGCATCTCGCGGGCGCTCCATCGCTCGATCATCTTAAGCGCAGCAAACTGTGCACGCGGAGTGAGCTGGAAACGCAGCTCAAGCTTGATCTCTCCAAACCCACGATGATCGTCGCCTACCACCCGGTAACCATTGCGCGAGAGACCACCTACGAAGCCTCCGCTTTGTTCGCAGCACTCAGCGAGAGAAGTGAACAAGTCCTCTTTTGTTATCCCAATGCAGATGCCGGGAGTCGCTCACTGATTGAGCAAAGCCGCAGGTTTTTGGAAGCAGGGGCTAACGGCCGCATATTTGTTAACCTGAGTGCGGTGGTTTACTGGAGTTTGCTGGCAAATGTGGACCTCTTAGTCGGTAACTCAAGCAGCGGCATCATGGAAACTCCTTCCCTCGCATTACCGACAGTAAATGTTGGCCTCCGGCAGGGTGGTCGGGAGCGCGCCAAGAACGTGCTTGACGCCAAAGCAGACAAGCAGTCCATTCTAGAGAAAATAGAGAAGGCGAGGAGCAACAGCTTTAAGTCTTCTCTGGAAGGAATGACGAATCCCTATGGCGACGGACATGCGGCTGAGAGGATCGTTGAGATATTGACTTCCGTCCCGCTGGACGGAGATCTGCTGTGGAAGCGTGCATCCAACCCTGAATGATCCACATGAAGATTCCGCTCTCTGCACCTGACATATCTCCGGCAGAAATAGAAGCTGTCGTGGAGGTATTGCACGGCTCACGCTTGAGTATGGGCCCCAAACTCGAAGAATTTGAGCGTGCCATTGCCATCTATACGGGTGCTCCCTACGCCATTGGCGTAAGCTCCGGCACCGCCGGCCTTCACCTTTGCATGCTTGCTTTCGACATACGACCGGAAGACGAAGTGATTGTGCCGTCGTTCACCTTCGTCGCGACAGCCAATGCTATTCGCTACGTTGGAGCAAATCCCGTCTTTGTCGACATTGATCCAGTCACTCTCAACATGGATCCAGAGCGGGCAGAAGCTGCGATCACGAACAAAACCAGGGCAATCGTTGCCGTTCACACGTTCGGACATCCGGCGGATGTGGATGCGCTCCTCACCATTGCACGGCGTCATGGTTTGCTTCTCATTGAAGATGCATGCGAAGCAATTGGGGCCGAGTTTCGAGGCCAGAAGGTCGGCGCATTGGGAGATGCAGGAGTTTTTGCTTTCTACCCCAACAAGCAAATCACCACGGGTGAAGGCGGGATGATTGTCACCCGCGATTCTGGCGTTGCAAAGAAGGTGCGGTCTCTGCGAAATCAGGGACGCTACGAAAACGATGACTGGTTCCAGCACAGTGAACTTGGTTTCAACTACCGGCTCTCTGAACTGCATTGTGCTTTAGGTCTTGCGCAGCTGAAGCGCATCGAGGACATGCTGACATCACGCGAGTCCGTTGCGCGCGCCTACCACCAACAGCTCGAGAGCTGCAAAGATGTCATCCTCCCTCCTGCGTATGCTCCACAAGGCCGCATCAGCTGGTTTGTGTATGTTGTCCGCCTTCATGAAAGGTTCACCAGAGCCCAGCGCGATGAGGTATTAAAGCATTTTGCTTCTGCTGAAATAGGTTGTGGACGCTATTTCGCCCCTATCCATATGCAGCCTAGTTACACCGCATGGCGAAATTCATCCT
>CAVRWN010000007.1:0-508738 GCA_963724875.1 uncultured Acidobacteriaceae bacterium | reverse complement strand
CAGCATTTTTCGCGAGAAGCGGTGTTCCCTTGGACGGAAACGTTGGCTTGTGTGGCCTTAGAGACTGCAATAGGAACACGGAATGACGGTATAATCATGGCATGGCTGACCATGTGATCCATATCACGGAAGCGGAAGCCGCCAATGACTTTGCTGGCCTGCTCGCGCGGGTGCGTGCGGGCGCGGAAATCGTAATCGAGAGTGGGAAGCTGCCAGTGGCGGTGATCCATGCACCAGTCCCGCCGCGCCGGTCCATCTCCGAGTGCATCGCGTTGCTACCCGAGGACTCGACGGCGACCATCGATCCTGACTTCGCTAGGGATGTGGAAGCGGCTGTCGAAAGTCATCGTGAGCCGCTCGAACCACCCGCATGGGACTAATCCTCGATTCCAGTGTACTGATCACAGCCGAGCGCCAGGGGCAAAACGCGCGGCAGATGCTTGCCGCGATCTCGGGTAAGGCAGGGAATACCGATATCGCCGTCTCCGTGGTTACTCTGATCGAGCTGGCCCACGGGGCGGCCCGTGCCGATACCTCGCAGCGAAAAGAGAAGCGGCAGCAGTTCATTCAGGAGCTTCTCACGGCCCTGCCCATGCATCCGGTAACGGTGTCTCTTGCTCTTCGTGTCGGTCAGATCGATGGCGAGAACCAAGCGAAAGGCATTCGTCTACCGCTCTCCGATCTGTTGATCGGGGTGACGGCCTTAGAACTCGGCTACAGCGTAGCCACGGGCAATCTCCGCCACTTCCAGATGATTCCTGGCTTGTCGGTCGTGCAGTTTTAGTCGCGGGATTCTGCAATCACTTTGCAATCACTAGCGGCGAGGTAGACTTTTGCCACCGAAGCTAGCTGGCCACTTTTAACCGCAAATGTACCCACGCGTCGAGATCGGATGCGCGGAAGCGCCACAATTTTCCAATCCGCATAGCGCGTATCTCGCCTTTACGTGCGAGACGTTGGAGTGTCTTGGGATGGATTTGCAGCAAGGCTGCCGCCTGGCGCGAATCGAGAAAACGCTCGAAATGAGGGAACGGCTGGCTGACTGGTGTTGATTCGTGCATCTCGCTCATAAAACCTCCTGCAGCGAGAGTCGAGACCGGGCTGAAATCACCCATGTCGTCAGAGGTCGGCTGTGGCATCCGACTTCGTCCGACAGATTTCGAGCCCATTCACTACTCGGCTGGCGTTAGTCTTCGCGTCATGGGCGGACGAACATTATTCGAATAGAAACCGTACATGACGCATTTGTTGCTCGCTCTCAAAGAATCTTTTTCTTGTCGACTTCGAAAAAACTTCTTAAGAAGTGCTTAAAGTGCCTAAAGCGCCCAGAAGTGCTTGGAGGTACGTTTAGGGAATCCGCGCGGGAATATAGCAATTGCCGCACTCACCCGCCCGCGTCTTTAGCGAGGCGCTTCCATGGATTCACCCAAAATTTTCCCTCTACGTATGTAAGGAACCTGTGGGAGGACAAATATGTCGAAAATATTTTGAACGCAACCCGAACGAAACTGAACAGAACTGGGATTGGAAGGAGGAGGTGCTATTCCTTGTCCTAGGAGTAAACTTAACGGTCAATCGCCCCTGCTAATAGTTGGTTTGTTATGCAGGATGATCACGATTACTGGTCCGCAGTTCCAGTCCGCACTCAACGCGTCTTGCAGCTACTTACAAGTACTTGGCAGTCCCACGTGTCCTTGTAAGTTCTTAAAAACACTGGTTATCCACACTCTGAAAAGGCTGGCGTCGGCGGTTCGAGCTCTCCCGATGTCACCGTCTCCGCAATAGGTCGAGCAATTTAACGGATTCGCGTCATCTCAATGAGATATTCTTCGACACCCTTTAGGTTTTTCGATTTTGCATTCACGATTCTCTCCAGCCATACGCCATCTGCCGCGAGTCTTACGACACGAAGCTCGATTCTCGAATCCGTTTTCGAATGTCTCTTTAGGCGTTCGCCCAGCCAGTTATTCCAAACCCGTCCGACCTGATCTTTAGTGGCCATCAGACTCAAGAGCGCACCCCAGATTTTACGTTCAGCTGCACCTTCGGAGAATGCGACCCTAATGTATGCACGAGTAAAGCATCCGTCGGAATTCTCTTCCTCCGCCATCAGTCGGTCAAACTGCTTGTCCAATCTGGTCAATAGCATCTGCATCAACTCCGTCACTAACGTCTCTTTGCTATCGAAGTGATTAAAGAAAGCCCCCTTGGTAACGGCCGCCAATTCGCTCACTTTGTTGACGGTGACATCAGCCATGCCCTTGGTCGCAGCGAGTTCGAAGGCGGCATTTAAGAGGGATTCTCTAACGAAGAGAGGGTCCTTCTTTTTCATGTACGCGTTTTTTACGTTAGTCGCCTTCATTTTCGAAAGTCTCCTCAACGTCTCAAAAGTGTATTCCACGGATGAGCCAGTGGCACAAATAAAATGCTTGCCTTAGAAGATACCGCATGGTATCTTTACCAAGTTCTTCAAAACGATGAACGGTGCTGATCGTATTTGGTAGGGCAATTGTGAAGAACAACTTGTGAGGTGAATTATGAGTGAGATGAAGACTTTCGTTGACCCAGAATTAGCAGTGGCTCACCTTGTTTTTAAGGTGGCTGACCTTAAGAGCAGTTGCCAATTCTACTCGAATCTCGGCCTTCCCCCATTTTATATTGAGGAAAAGGTCGCAATTATTGAACTACGTGGAGGCACTCATCTTCTATTGTTATCAGTTGATGAGCCGGCTGGAGAAGACGTAGCGGAAAGTGTGACAGGACAATTCCATAAAAGATTTTCTGAGCAATTTGACCTCATGATTAGAGGCAAAGGGCTGAATGAATTGAAAAAATATCGGTTGGAGCTAATCAGTCGGGGAATCGCAGCAGGAGAGATCCCTGATGAAACGTTTTTTGGACATCATCTTTTTTGCATAACGGACGCCGATGGGAACGGTATAACGATTTATACTAGCCACGCGAATTAGTGATCAGAAAGCTCTGCCATTGATTTCGGGAACGTCAAGTAAGGCTGAGCCGCCCGGAGCTATTCTGTGCTACCACGGGCGGCTTACTACCCCCTCAGCTTGCCCCCGCATTGTACCGGTTCTCACCGCTTTTTCGCGCTTTGGTTGCTGGAGCCGGTTGCGGATTTGAGCGAAATCATAAAGGAGAGCGAGCGGCGACGGCGAAAGGATACCTCGCGATGAGGGCGGCCACCCAATTGGCCACCAGCGGTTCTGCCCTAAGAAAGTCGACGCCGAAAGTTCCGAGTGCGAGTTGCCCGTAGTGCAGAACATGCTCTTCAACCACACCACTTTGCGACAGAACCTGTACTGATCTGAATTCGCTCTGCTACAATTCATTCACAGAGCATGGACAGATGCTCGGCGTTGCGATAGCCTGCGGACGGTTTTTGGCAGTTTTTCATACTGTCCATTTACTGTCCATTTGGTACCGAAAATTGGTTATATTCGGTGGAATTGATTGAAGCAGGCGAAACGGTTGACAGTGAGACAAGACAGTAAACATGCGGGTTTGGCGCTAACCGTATGAAAAGCAAGAGGGGACGTAGTTCAGTTGGTTAGAACGCTGCCATCTCCTCGGTTTTGTTTGTTTTCATTTCTTTAGCTCACTTCCTGTCGTTCTTCCTGTCGGTCGAATCTCCGCCAACGCCGTCAACTCCTTCCACTCCGTCTATCCCGTTTCCGCGTTTGCCCGAATTCGCGATCCGGTCTAACTTCCATCCCCTCCACAGGGAGATGGAATATGCCGGGAAGGGCAAAGCCTTACACCCATCGGGTCAAGATTCTCAAGTACGTCAAAGCGGGAGACGTGTGGCGCTTCGCGAATGTCGTCGAGCGCAGCGGCAGGATCATGCGCGACCGCGTCCTGATTGCCGGCCTCGACGAACACCATCGCGAGGGCAGCTATTACCTCGAGTGGTATGAGCACGGCAAGCGTTACCGCAAGGCTGTCGCGGATTTCGCGACTGTGACCGAAGCGGCCCGGCTCAAGGCCATCGAAGTCGAGGCGCTCAAAGCCGGAGTAATGTCGCGCCCGGCGCAACCGAACACGATCAACACCAACGGCGTCACGCTGGCGGCAGCCGTTGACCGGTACCTCGCGATGGTCCAGGCCCAGCGCAGTCATCGGACCTATACCAGCTACCGCTACACCCTGAAGAAACTGCTTGTCCCGTCCTACGAAAAGGAATCCGTGGACCAGGTGGCGCGCGAAGACATTCTGGCCTTCATGACACGGTGCTACGAGCTGGGACTTGGCCACCGTACCGTCTACGACAAGCTGGTCGTCGTGCTGCAGCTTTTCAAACGGCACGGGAAAAGTGGCCTGATTGCATCCAGCGACTGGCCGAAATATGTGGAAACCATCCGGCCGATCTATGAGCCGGAAGAAATTCAGTCGATGCTCAATCACGCCATCGGCGATGAGGCGATCTTTCTGAAATTCATGCTGGCCTCTGGATTTCGCGACCAGGAGGCGCAACACGTGTGCTGGCGCGATCTTGACTTCCGCCACAGCCAGGTGCGCGTCACCGCCAAGGCCCTGTGGGACTTTCGGCCGAAGAACTGGGAGGAGAGAGTCGTGCCGTTGCCGTCCGCTCTCATCGACCAGTTGCAACGATTGAAAGAGACACGGAAGGCCCTGCCGGCGCAGTTGCTGTTTCCGAACAAACGCGGGAATCCCAATAGCGAGAACGACACGATCGTGAAGCGGGTTGCTCACCGGGCGAAGTTGAATTGTGGACAGTGCCTTACCAAGCACGGCAACAAATGCACGGAAGGACCGTATTGCCATCACTTTTTTCTGCACAAATTCCGTCACACATTTGCCACCGAGCACCTGCGCCACGGTGTGGACATCCGCACGCTTCAAACGTGGCTGGGCCATCGTGACATCAAATCGACCATGGTTTATCTGAAAGGAGTTCAATCAAAAGACGCTCTGGCAAAAGTGAACGCAGGAGCCTTGGCAGCGTATGTTGCCTGACTAGGTGCAATTGAATCTGACTCTTAGGCTATGCTGGTTTTCTATCATGAAGCGAAAACATCCTGAGCTGCCGGATCGGTATGACGCGTTCTTGCAGGAACTGAAGGAGCGAATCCGCAGCGCGCAGGTGCGCGCCGCTCTATCCGTCAATCGGGAACTCGTATTGCTCTATTGGGGCATCGGCAGAGACATTCTTAGCCGTCAGCAATCGGAAGGGTGGGGAGCAAAGGTCGTTGACAGGCTGGCTCATGACCTCCTCAAAGCCTTTCCGGGCATGACTGGGTTTGGCGCGCGAAACCTGAAGTATATGCGGGCCCTTGCTGAAGCGTACCCCGACCAGCAATTTGTGCAACAGGTCGTTGCACAATTGCCTTGGGGACACAATGTCCGGATACTTGAAATGGTCAAGGTCCCGGATAAACGGGAATGGTATATCCGGCAAGCTGTCGAGAGCGGCTGGACGCGGAACGTCCTTGTCCATCAAATTGAGGGTGACCTTCACCGCAGGCAGGGCCGGGCAGTCACGAACTTTCAGCGAACGCTCCCGGCTCCCCAGTCAGAACTGGCCCAGGAACTCCTCAAAGACCCCTACAACTTCGATTTCCTAACGCTCGGGACTGAGATGCTGGAGCGTGATTTGGAACGAGGTCTGATCGACCATCTGCGCGACTTAATTTTGGAACTCGGCAAGGGTTTTGCATTCGTCGGCAACCAATACCATCTGGAAATCGGCGGGCAAGACTATTTTCTCGATCTGCTTTTTTATCATCTTCGCCTACGATGCTATGTCGTGATCGACCTGAAAATTGAAGAGTTCAGGCCCGAATTCGCGGGCAAGATGAATTTCTATTTGTCGGCCGTCGATGACCTCTTGCGCCATGTTGATGACACTCCCAGCATCGGCCTGATTCTCTGCAAGGAGAAGAACAGAATTGTGGTTGAGTATGCACTCCGGGATACAGGCAAGCCGGTGGGAGTGGCACAGTACCGATTGACCGAATCGCTTCCAAAACGCTTGCAGTCCGAATTGCCCACGAGCCACGATCTTGCGGGCGAGTTACCCCGGTTCCATCTGGTCACTATGCGGATTCGGCTGGAGCGGGTGTTGCAGACTATCGCCGAGAAACGGGGGCTGTCGACGAAATTGGTCGGCATCGCGGCCTTGACGCGAGCACTCACGAGCGCGAATGCATTATCGACAGAAGTGGTCGCAGATTTGCGAACCGTATCGGCTGTCCTGAATTCAGCAGTCCACGGTCAGAATATCGAAGCCGAGGAAACGCAATCGGCGTTAGAACTGGGGAACTCTCTGTTGTCTCGGTTGGAAGGCAGTGACTGACCAAAGAAGATCGCACGGAAGGGACCTGACTGAACACGTTCGACGATAGGAGCTATCGGCTTGCAAAGATGGTCAAACAGCAATTCTGTTCAAGCTAACGGAGGTAGCCGTCTGCGGCATCCTCCGCGTGAGCCATTCCGCAACCTGCCTCGGGTCAAATCGCACCGCCGCGCCTATGCGAAAGGAAGGAATGACGCTGGCAGCTGCCATTTTGTAAATGTGTTGCCGGGTTACGCCTAGCAATTTGGCCAACTCCCCGGCCTTTAAGGCGTGCTCCTTAGATTCCAGCGTTTGCAGTATCTTTGCCATTCCAGCGACGCCGTCGCTTGCCAGACTGAACCGATAAGCCGAGTTCGCCATAGTCAACTCCCAACCACTGCGGAGATTCGGTTCTACACCGAGTGTCGATTTCAGTCAAAACTCCAGGAAAATCGACGCGATTTGACCGAAATTTCATTTGGGCTTAGCTTCTTCACGGTCAGGACCGGAATTGGCATGGTCCTAGGCGGAGGAGGAGCGAGTGTTTTCGTCTCTTCAAGAACTCGAAGGAGGCCTTCGCGCAAGTGGCTACATTGCGGATTCGGTAGCCACGACAACGGTTTACCTGGCGGCGAGACTGCAGAAGCCGCTGCTGCTGGAAGGCCCCGCCGGCAGCGGAAAGACTCAACTGGCATATGCAGTTGCAGACGCAGCGGACACCACCGTCGAACGCCTGCAGTGCTACGAAGGCATCAACGAGGAGAAGGCCATCGGCAAGTTCGATGAACCCCTTCAAAGGCTTTGCGTTGAACTCAAAGCCAAGTCCGTCAGCGTGGATTGGGAATCCCTGCGGACGGAGTTGCACAGTCAGCAGTTTTTCGGCGCTGGGCCGCTTCTGCGCGCGTTGCAGTGCGAAAAGCCCTGTGTCCTGCTAATCGACGAACTGGACAAGGTGGACCACGCATTTGAGGCCTTGTTGCTGGAATTGCTCAGCGTGTGGCAGTTGAGCATTCCGAAGCTGGGCACCATCAAAGCCAGGAGCGTTCCCTTCGTTGTGTTGACATCGAATGAAGAGAGGCGCATCGGCGATCCCCTGCGCCGGCGCAGTCTTTACCTTCGTGTTGAACACCCCACCGCCGAGCGAGAAGCAGAGATTGTGGCGCTGAGGACGCCGGATTCAAGCCACGAATTCCATGCCGGTATGGCGGGACTCGCCAAGGCTTTGCGCGGGTGGAGCCTGGAAAAGCCACCCTCCGTCTCAGAGATTCTCGACCTCGCGCAGGCACTCAAAGTTCTGGGAACTGAACAAATCACGCCGGAGATGAGAGACATTCTCCTCCCGTTGCTGGCCAAAACCGAGGCTGATCGACGCAAGTTGCTTCTGCGCGACGGATTTGCCAGCCTGATTTACGACGCGCAGCAGTATAGCGCCGAGGCCCTGCGAGGGAATGCGGCATGAAGCCAGCACTCATCTTGGCGCAAGTGCTTTCTGCAATCTCGATTTGCTGGGCGCAATCGCCCAAACCACAGGCACGACTCGAAGCCGAATACTACGTCGTAGCCTACGCCCAACATTATGGGGTCCCCGTCGCGCTGGTGCGTGCCATTGTCGAACGTGAGTCGAACTGGCAAGCATGCGCGGTCTCTCCCAAAGGCGCTGCAGGACTAATGCAGTTAATGCCCCTAACCGCTCAGCGACTCGGGGTAAGAGACCGGTGCAGTGTCGATCAGAACGTTTCCGGGGGCGTGCGCTACCTCGCATGGCTGATGCAACAGTTTCACAATGATTTCAGGCTGGTGGCTGCCGCCTATTATGCCGGCGAAGACGTGATCGGCAGACGAGACCTCGGCTATCGAAATCCCGATGTAATTGCCTACGTGGCAAGAATTAGAACAACTTACCTCCGCCAAGCCGGAATTAACCCAATAACTACGAACACCAGTTCGGAAAGAGATGTGAGATGAAAATTTGTTTGAGTTTGGTGCATCTGACAACGGCCAGTCTCCTGCTGCTGCATATAGCTTCAGCGCAGTCCGATCTTCCACAGGCGCGAATCGTGAGCTTGAATCTCGACCCAGAACAGGTTGTGGTCTTGCACCTGCGGCCAGGATACGTCAGTTCGGTGCGGGTGCTGGAGGAGGTCAGTTCGGTCGTACTGGGTGATCCGGGAGCCTTCAAGGCCGACCACTCCGAAGCCGAGCCGCAGTTGGTGTTTTTCAAAGCAACCAGCGCAAAAGCTGCGCAAACCAACGCTCTGATTACCACCAGAGGAGGCCGCGAGATCTCGTTGAGCTTGGTGAGCCAAGGCAAGTTAGACCGTAGTGAGCCCGTCGACTATGTCCTTAACTGTGAGCGCCCGCACAGCTTTTTGATTGCATCGACTCATCCTATATTTGTGGTCGGCGAAACAAAGAACGTTGCTACAGAGAATCAGCCAGCCAGCACTGCCCCAGAGAAGCCTGGCAGACCAGAACAGGATTTGCTCAGGGCAGAACGGATTGAGAATCCACATTGGGAAGGCAAACAATTTCGGGTTGCGGTAGGGCAGGCGATAGAGAGAGAGCAACAGATGGCCGTGCCGTTCGCCGTTCTCAACTCCTCAGCACAAACCATTGAATTACTGCCGCCGCAAATACAGCTTGTGGGGACATCGAAAGACAAGCATCGAAAGGCGATCAAGGCCGAGCCGGTGCCAATCAAGGACTACTGGATCACCTCGCGTAGGCTCGCGCCTGGTGCCAGGGCCGACGGCATCGTCGTGTTTGAGCGTCCTACTTTCAAAGAATCTAAGGAACGGCTCTTGCTAGCGGTTGCCCAAGCGGAAGAGGTCGACCGACCGGTCCTGGCGCCGATTGCGTTTGTGGTTCCGGTCTCGGGAGGTGCAAAGTGATTCATCCAAACGGACACAGCGACAACGGCAACGCTGCAGTCGTTCAGGAGCCAGCGGAAAATGAAGCTCGCGACAACGACCTGCCGCTCCCTCCGGATGCAACCGCCCCATTGCCTGCGCTCGCTACAAGAACCAAACAGAGAGCCAAGCAGCAGATCCAACAGAACCGGTTTGTAATCATCGGGGCGGGAGCGATCGTCATCGCGCTGCTGATCTTCGTTGCTACATCTATGCCCCATCGAGGCGCGCCACAGAAAGCGAAGAGTCGTAGTGCCACTGCTGCTGAGGACTTGGCCTTGGAGAGCGGTATCGCGAGCAACGACAAGAGCCTATTCCCGATCACCGATTCTGGCCGGCCCGTCACCAAAGAAACTCACGAAGGCTTCCTGAACGAACGAGACCTGCAACGAACTGCAACCAAGCCAACAGCGGGGACGACGGTGGCGAGCGGAGCGGGAACTTTGGGGTCGATACCGCCTTTCGGAGACCAGCAGCCCTGGCAAGCGCCGCCCTATCAGCCAGGCTCGGGCATTGGTGCCGGTGCCGAGACCTCAGACTTGGGTAAGGCAGAGCGCGAGGCCATGGAGAAGTCTTCGCTAATCTACGTGCGAAGCGCTTCTGCCAGTTCGGCCAGTGCTCAGGCCCGCGAACTCTTCAATAATCCCGTACCGGAACTGGGATTGGGTCTGGCCACGGGTACGCGATTGCGTGCACGTCTGGAATCAGCGGCCAGCACCGCGGTGCGAACGCCGGTCCTGGCGGTGATCGAGTACAACTATGAGCGGGACGGAGGAATTATCGTCCCTGCTGGAGCAAAAGCGGTTGGGCACATCCGCAACGGAGATCGTTCAGGTTACGTTGACATCCAGTTCGATTCTCTGTTGATGCCGGATGGTGTAGTCGTTCCCGTCGAAGCCGCCGCTACGGATTTAGACTTGCGGCCTCTCAAAGGAAAAGTTGAGGGGAAGAACACGGGAAAGAACGTCCTGGTCAGATCACTGTCAGGAATCGGCCAAGCTGGCTCGATGTTGGTGGGACAAGGTAGTCTGAACCAGCCGCTGAGCGAGTCGGACCTAATGCGGGAGCGCGTCAGCAACAATGTCGGCGAGGCTGGAGATGAGGAGGTTTCTCGATTAGCGATCACCCAGCACATCGTGGTGACGATTTCGGCGGATACTCCGATCTACGTGGTCCTCGAGCAGACCCCCAAGACCAATCAGGTTTATCAGCAACCAAGTGCGAGGAGCGTTCCAACATCCAACTCTGCCAATGTTGAGCAACTACGCCAACTATTGCAGTTGCAGCAAGAACTGAACCAACCGTCCGCAAGCAACCAACCAGCCCAGTAGACGAGCGGTTCTCAGCTGTCTCGGTACGGCTTGGTCGCTCTCGCAGAGAACATCCAAGGGCGAGAATTAAGGCAGAACTTTACACCGCAGGAATGTTTCCGACGATTTCTTCCAAGGCAATTACGCACTGGCCAGCAAAGTAAAGTCCGTTCGTAGTGAGCGACGCCTGCAGCGTCCGAAGCGCCTCTGACTGGTGCATGATCCCCAACACGAGGCCAGCCGTCGGATGAGCAAATTTCGATAGAAAGCTGTTGTTCGCTGCAAACCAATCATAGAGGCCAACCGACTTGGCAGCGTCCGCCACCCGCTCATAGCCGCCGTCTAGCGAGTCCAATCCGAGCTTTTCCCGAGCAACGTCTGCAATCTTCTGGCGGGCAGAGGCTTCGAATTCGTTAGGTATTCCTCTGAGTGCATGCAGCTTGGAAAGTGCGTCCGTAAGCCCCTGCATATCTCGCAAGGAGTCTTCGTGGAAACGGCGGGCATTGTCTCGGGAAGCCGCGCAATACTTCAGCCACAGCCACAGTTCAAGTAAGTTCCGTGCGTTCCACGCCGCTCCTGACACAGTTTCCCGCTCCATCGTTTTGAGGAGATCAGCACAGACCCTGTTTACACTGAGCAGGATTTTGGTGACGAGATCAGCGAACCAAGGCTCAACCTTGTGTCTACGACTCGCGATGATGTCATAGAGTTCCTGTAGCCGATTGGGAATGGCTGATTGCAACTTGTCGCGACTGAAGTTAGTTTCCCATTCAACATTGAACTGTTCGGGGCCGGTTTCTATATTCATCGTCATTCTTCAACAACCCGCCCTTTCTTAATGAGCACTCTCTTGGTTGCAGGTCGGGCATTTACGACCGAATCCAGAAGCTGCTGTACCTTCTGAGATTGAAACGGTGCATATAGTTGCGTGTCGGCGCGAAGTATTGTGCCTTTGTTGACTTCGCGAACCTTTGCACTACCCACTCGTGCCACAGTCTGAGGAACTCCGGCGCGATGCTTTAGAAGCAGGCAAATGTCTCGGCTAACCGGGAACGTCAAATAAGTTTCTGGGCTGCTTAGGAATCCTGTACCGGGTACGTCAACATGCGGGGCGTCGAACAAGGAAACCGGGTTGTCGGAGGTTAAAAATCCTTGATCGCCATCCGGGGCGACGAGAAAAATCCAACGCATGTTGAAGACAATCTGCTGAATCATAATCGTCACCTGAATCATTTGCGAGAGCGACCATTCGCGACTCGTTTGTGTCACGACGGCATTTCCGCCAGTGAAACGGCTACGAATCTCGTCGGCAGTGACTTCTTGACCTGTAAGCTCGCTCTCCTCCTTGGCCATCAAATTCAGATTCTCGACATTCGCCGCAAACCTTTCAACCTCCATGGCCTGGTGGATCGCAGTGACGCGGTTAATAGTGCGCTCGAACGTCGGGACTCTCGTGTAGGAAAGTGCCATATACCCGGCGAACGTGAGTCGTTCTTCGGGATCGATGTCGAATTGCGAAGATCGAAGTTTCCTTAGGACTGGCAGCGATACATCTTCGAGTTGCTGCAATGCGTGCTCGACATCGAAGCGTCGTTTGTTGTCGCGCTCGAAGCAGTAATAGTAATTCCGCTTGGCAATGCGCTCTGGCTTTTGGCGGAATGGCGACTTCTCGGGCATATAGGCCCACAAGTACGATTCGCGTCGCCTCTCGTAGTCGGGATCAACGAATCCCTCCAAATAGGCGCGTTGAACGTAATGATGGTGTTTCGGTTCTGGCTGCGGCGTTGCTGCCATCGTTCCGAGTTTATCATGTTCGTCGTTTGTTCGCCTCACGGGAGGCCGTGATAATCTGAACTTCATCCTTGGGGGAGCACCAGTCTCCTATGACCGGGCACACGTAATGGATACCGTGCGACAGGTCTTCTTCGATGTCACTGCCCCACGGCAAAGATTCCGGTGGAATCACGCGCGGAGCGACCTGACGAATCGCAGGGTATCAGCGCGTGATTTGGCCTTCGATTGGATTGAGAGTGGTGTTAGTTAAAGTTTGATACTGCGGAACGCCGCACCTTGGCATTTACAATGTCCGGATGAACGACCCTCCAACCACACTCGACGTAATCACTGGCGTCATAGGCCACTTTCAAAACATCGCCACGAACATCCAGCAGTCAACTCAAGACTGGTTGGATCAAGTCAAAAAGGACTTGGACGAGTTCGGCAAGGCTGTCGCCAAGGGCATGGCCGAATACGAGAAGGCGGAAGCGGAAGCGTTCGATATCCTCAAGCGCGGCGGCTGGTTGGGCATGGAACGACACTTCACTGGGCCGCAAGTCCGTAGTTTCCTCGAAATTTCGGACATCAAAGGCGAAGCTGCAGCAAACGACGCCATCATCAAATACTTCGCTAAGGACAACTGGGCTTTGCTGGCTACGGTAAGCAGCGAATGGCTGGATGTGCCATACCTGAAGAGCCGCGAGGTTATTGTTCGCGACTCACTCGCCGCACAACGGGCCGGGCAGTTCAGTTTGACCATTCCCGCATTGCTTCCGCTCGCGGAAGGATTGTCTGCGGAGATCATGGGAACGCTGCCCGGAAGACAAAATGTGGTCAAGGCGCTGGCAAAGAGTTGGCGAGCCCGAGAGCAAGAAGTCTGGACCGATCTCTACTCTGAAGTGGTGGTGCATGTCATCTACGAAAACTACGATTTTGATAAAGACCCCGCGCCATATTTGAACCGCAACGGAATTCTGCACGGGCGCGTGCCTGACTATGCGACCGAGGCGAACTCGCTCCGTGTATTCCTTTTTCTCGATTCGGTGGTTTATTTATGGCGCGCAAAGCAAACGAAGGCAGGTTCTTAGTCACCGAAACTGATTTACGCGCTGAGCGCGGTAGGTCTGCCATGGTAAGCGCGGGTGGACTGGCGTCTCGAGCGCGGCAGGCATCCCTGTTTCTTGACAGAATGAGCAACGATGAACTGGGCAAGAGATTTCGGAAGGCAAGAAGGACCAGTGCCGCCCGCAAGGAACGTTGAAGACGCTCCCCGCGAGATGCGTCAGGAATTGCTCGATGTGTTCTTCGGCTTGGCGGAGCAAAATGTTGGCGGAGTCCTGTCAGATGCACGCATTCACCGAGTTGCGTCGCAAAGTCTTGGCATCCACCCGGCTGGTAACCCGTACGGAGGCTATAGATACGCTGCGGGACGCGACATCGGCGGAGTCGCGTGGCAGCGAGTCTTCGATCTGATTCCAAGACTATGGCCTCTCTTCGATGCCGCTAATCTCAGTGAACAATACCGGGAAGGAGTGAACCGCGTGCTTGCTGCGTATGGAGCAGCTTGGGATCTGGGAGCAGACGGGCACCTGCACCGTGTGTTGCCTGCCGTAGGGCAAGCCGCAGTGAACGCGGCCTTTGAGGAACTTCGGGCACCGCAATATGCCGCTGCGTCGCAGTTGATGACCCACGCGATCGATGCCTATGATGATCGTCCGCGAAGAGATCGCGATGCCTGTAGCAATGCCTTTGACGCAATGGAGTCAGTCGCAAAGGTCAAGTACAACCTGCCCAACGACACGTTCGGACAAGTCAAAAACCACATTGAGCAGAATAAGTTGTTGCGCGCTGAAATTATCGTCATGCTAACCGCAGTGAATCAGCTGCGGAACGCTCACTTCGGACACGGGATGGCGGTTCAGTTTGGCCTCACCGCTAACGAGGTTGACTTCGTTTACCTCACGTGTATCAGCGTTATCCTGCTGTTAACGCGGACTCCATAGATCGACCGCAAGCGACGACGCCGGTAGCGGAGATTGCGTATCAACCAAATAGACTTGTCGAGAGAGTTCCTGTAAGGGAAGTTGAGGATAGCGAGAATCGACCACCATGAGAGAACCCTTCGGAGCGCCCAGGACTCCTTTCTCGAATGTCCTTACGCCCATAGAGATGCCGACAAGCAGGGCCCGGACGTGGTACCTGTTGACTGAGGCCATCATGTGAAAGTAACGGACCGCGAACTCAACGACATTGCCTGTATTCTCTGGCTGGTCAAAGAACTCTGGATCGCAAGAAATGTCATAGATTCGCCCCAGTTCGTTCTGAACGACAAGAGCGTCTGAGCGGAGCTTTAGGTGTGGTGGCAATCCGGTCTCATTCGAATTGACGTCGCAGTTTGAAATGTCAACGACGATTGGCACTCGGCCTGCCCGTGCCGCGCGTGGAAGTGATTGAAGTGTCCGATTCGCTCATTGAGTACGCAGAAGATCTTCGAATCCAGCTTGGCGGTGCCAAGGTTCCGTGCCGGAGCGGCAAACAATTAGGATCGCTGTACGTGGGCTCCGAGAGTCCGGGCGTGACATTCGACTACTTGCCTCGCGAGCTGCTAGAGCGAGTACTTAATATTGAGGACTTCCCTCGGGTTCTTGTCCTGGATAAATGGACGTGCAACAGCGATGGCAGGCAGGCGATCTTCTGTCGCAAGACCCTGCGAAGCCACAGACACCACGCGACGTTCATCGACCAGGGATACTGCTTCAATGCCGGTGATTGGACTTTCCCCGACTCTCCGCTAAGAGGGGTATACGCAAACAATTGTGTGTACCAGAGTGTTACGGAATGGGAGGCATTCGAACCAGCACTGTCGAAGGCAGAAGCGATGGATTCAGACACCATCTGGCGGTGCGCTGCCGAGATTCCGGAAGAGTGGTACGAAGGAGATCGAGACGGTCTGAATCGGCTGGTGGACGCACTGCACCATCGCCGTGGGGCGATTCGGAAGTTGATCGGCGAATTTCGTAGGTCGAGCCGGAACCCATTTCCGAACTGGCGTGAATCGCCCGCGGATTCTGCCATGCCTCTCGCGGCAAGAGATGGATCACTTGAGGCTCAGAGTTTGTAATCGCCACCCGCGTAAGCGACGGCCGTTCGGCACAAAGCACTCGGAAAGGAGGATCAGGCCCATGGTCGAGCACAATCCTCCACCGCCTGCCGACAGCACCCGCCCTCCAGTGATTCCCCTCCCAATTGCGCTCTATGTCTCCGGCGAATTCATTTTCGAGCTCTACGACGGGGGACAGCCCAGCCGCAGATTTTCGATCCGTTGGGAGAGGTTCGTTCCAGGGAAGGAGAGCGAGCCAGAGGCAGCAGCTCAGAGTCCCCAAGCGGTTTTGCCCACACACCAAGATTAGTGCCCGCGTTTCATGACCCGCCTAACGCGGACTTCCACCGATTGCCAATGGTTGAGAAATGAGGATGGCCATGAGAATTCGTGTGACCACGAGAGCCGACTTGTTTGAGAAACGAAAACAACAACATATCGAGCGCGGCTACCGAATTGAAGATGAGCGGCCGATCCCTGTGAACGGTTTTTGCTCGTTCATCGCCGTGAGCGAGATACCCGAGTCCGACGGAGTTGGCGACCTCGTGGTACAAGCGCTCAAGGGGATGGCGAGATGAGACCACATGGACAAACCAAGCTGGGATTTTTCCCGTTGCCCGTACGGGAGGCCGCACGGCTGAAGAATTGCCTTGCCTTCGCATCCGAGTTCTCGGCACTCGATCCGTGCGTAGGGGATGGCATGGCGTTCACTCACTTGCTGCATGGCGTCACCGCTCATCGCTATGGCATCGAGATCGACGCCAATCGGGCCGAACAAGCGAAAGGACTCGGAATCGAGACTTTGCAGGCCAACACCATGGATGTGAAATGCCCGCCGGAGGCCGTGTCCTTGCTTTATCTGAACCCTCCGTACGATTGGGAATCCGGGGAGAGCAACAACCAGAGATTGGAATCGGTGTTTCTAGAACACAGCTTTCGGTGGCTCAAGGCTAGTGGCGTGCTGCTTTTCGTGATTCCGCAGCTGCGATTAGCGAAATGCGCGAGGCTGCTGAGTGAACATTTCACCGATTTGTGCGTGTTCGGACTCACCGAGCCGGCTTGCCTGCAATACAACCAGATCGTAGTGCTGGCGACGCGGCGCAAAAGACATACCCGGGTTTCAGATGCGGCGTTGCTGGATGAAGTGCGCTATCTCGAAGCGCTGGCAACGAAGGCCGAGCTTGAACCTCTGGGCGACAATCCTGAAGTTCAGTACCATATTCCGCCCTCCGAGCCGGTTGTCCTGACCAACATGGGCATTCCATTAGACGAAGTGGAGGACCTGTTGCTGGAGTCCGCCGCGTATCGTCAGGCGGGGCGTGTGCTTCTGCCCAAGCTGAATGACGTCAGAGGCCGGCCGCTCACACCACTGCACGGTGGACATGTCGGATTGCTCTGTACTGCCGGAATGCTCAACGGCGTATTTGGCGATGGTGAGACCCGGCACATCGCCCATTGGCGCTCTGTGAAATTTACCGACCATTGGGAAGAAGAGGAAGAAGACGGAACCAAAATCCTGCATGACCGAGAACGGTTCTCGCATGAGCTGACCCTTGTTTTTGCCAATGGGAAGACGCAGGTTCTCACTCACGAAAAGAAGGAGTCCGAATGAAAAATGCACACCTTCGATTCGGCTGGCTGACCTACGTGAAGAGCACGGAGAAGACGACCACCAGCATCAAACTGCGCTTGGATCGCTTCATAGGAGAGGTTTTGCCTGATCCACCGCGACAAGCGAAAGCCCACCTCATTTCCGTGATTGGAGGGGACACGCAGATTGCGGCGGTCAGCGCGGCGATTTCCCTGGGAGATAGGTTCATGGTTGAGGGCCCAGGCGTCCAACCGATCCGCGTCTGTCTGGAGCGCAATCCCCAGTGTTTCAAAGGCTCGGTACAGCTCGCCGGGCGCAAAAAGCCACTGCGTCACCTTATCGCGTTGTCGGAAGAGTTCGCTTCGAGCAGCGTGTCCGCGAGTTCGGGAAGAACCCTGCTGGCAAGCGCGGAAACCCGATTCATTTGGGCCTCTCTCGCTCATATTCACGGGATCCCCGGAATGCCGGACTGGGCTGACTGGTTTGCCGGTGAACTGGATACACATAAGGCGATCATCCGTGCTCTCGGCATCGGATGGACAAGCCGGCGAAAGCGCTAGATGAAGAAGTGCGACACGTCTTCGATCACGCCAGCGCCATGCTTCGGTCGTTAGCCTCCGCTGCCAAGATCGTCGAACTCGTCAGGGACCTCTACGATGAATATCTCCGTGAACATCGGATCGAGTCAGGACTTCCGGTTGAGCCGGGCGCTGCTGGTGTACGGGAAGAGCAGCTATGAAGGCTACCCGTATCGCCATCCTTTTGTAACTCTCCATGACGTGATCCATGACGGCGACGCGGCACAACTAGCGGAAGGCCAGTTGATGACGCCGCAGATGCTGATCGACCTGATGGCCGGCCTCGGAAGATCGGTTCCAGCCGAGATCTTGCCGGCACGGGTGCTGGTGCGCACGGCAGAAATGATCGTATGGTGGAGTCCAGCCCGCGAGCAGACCATGTTCTTCAGCGACCGCGGCAACGATCGTGTCTTGAAGAAGATGAATGGCAAGCTCTATCCCCACCCGCCGTTGCTGTTCAAAGCGTGCGGGACTCACTTGTGGGTTCGCGCTCTTGCTAAAGACGAGCGGCCGACGGCAGAAACCAAGCTGTGCATGGCGCCCTACTGGAACTGCTACGACAACGGCGTGTGTTGCACCGGGAGCATGAAGATTCCGCAGGAGAAATCGGTCACTGCCATTGACTTGTGGGAGGAGTCGTTCTTCCAAAGCGAATTTACGCACGCCTCCGGCGTTCGCAAACCCGTCCGGTTTCGCGGCGGCTTCCTGGCGATGTGGCAATCCCTCGCGGGACAAAAAGCATTTCCAGGGAAGTACCTGGTGAAGCTGCCGCAGACGCTCGCGGAATTCGTGAGGAACGATGACCACAGCTATCGAAACGACAATCGCAACGAAGACTGAACATCAGATTCCTGGCGCACTGCTGCAGAAAAAGATTCGGGTCACGGTAGTCGGTTGCGGTGGGACGGGAAGCGCCATTGCCGCGGGATTGCCGTATCTGCACCAGGCCATGGTCGCTTTAGGGCATCCGCATGGATTGGATGTCACGTTGGTCGACGGCGACCGGATTTCCCGCACCAACTGTGTCCGCCAACCTTTCAGTGAGAGTGAGATCGGACTGCACAAGGCGACGGTGCTCGCCACCCGGATCAATCTGTTTTGGGGCCTGGGTTGGAAAGGCGTGCCGCACTTTGTCGATGAGAGTTGGGGGCAGGATACCGACCTTCTGATCGGCTGCGTGGATTCTCGTGCCGCCCGGAACGCAATCACCCGCACTCAAACCTACTGGAACTGCCACTATTGGCTGGATCTGGGCAACAACGCCGATAGCGGCCAGTTCGTGCTGGGCCAACCTGAAAACCAGAGAAACAAAGGGCGAGACTTGCGGTTGCCGACGGCTCCCGAACTCTTCCCCGAGCTCATCAACGCGAAGCTCGACAAGAAGGACAGGCTTCCGCCGTGCAGCGCGTTAGAAGCGTTGGAGCGGCAGGAGCCGTTCGTGAACCAGACGCTCGCGTACCAGGCGCTGGCAATGCTCGCGCGGCTGTTCCGATACGGGCGACTCTCGTACCACGGCGGGTTCGTGAATCTGCGGACGGGGCGAACAACCTCTCTTCCTGTCGATCCGGCTGTCTGGGAACGCATAAAAGGAGCGCGACGTGATTGCCCAGGCGCGAAAGCCCGTCGCAGGAATGTATCTCGTTTATTATCTTAATTATCCGGGAGGTTGCGTCTTGGCGTGTATTTTGCAGCGCGGCCTTCGATCCTTAAATTATCCGACTCCCTGTGACTATCATGTAAATCTTTGACTTGACATGTAGATTAATGATGTATATGTTTAAGTAGTCATAATAGCAAGTGTGGCTATTTATAGATGTACGTCACGCAGGCTGTTTTGCTCTATAGAGTCTTAGCTGTGAGTTGGCCATGCGCAATGAATTCCGCAATCTACGTCTAAAGCAACTGGATCGCACACTCGATCCTCGCCTTCGAAGCGCAAGACAACTTGTCCGCTGCCATCAAGGATCAGTACCGTGGGAACCGTGAGGACTCGGTAACGGTGTAGCATCTCCGATTTGCTGTCAGGGCTGAGTTCCTGGACTGGAACGCCACGTTCACGTGCCGCCCGTACTGAGTGAATGATCTCTGCGCAGGCATCCGCTGCGTCGGCCTCGCTCAGATCGGCGACGAGGAGGACCCTGGGAAGCCCCTCCGCTCCGGCGACTGTTGCATGCTTGGTGTGTGCCTTGTAAGCGGCGATCGCGATCACGACGAGCGCCACACCTACAATTCCTGACCACTTTACCTTCATTGGCAGCGCCCCTCTTGGGTAGCGGAACAGCCGTACGCGCTGCCCGTCTCCGAAGAACTCTTGGGTGGGATGGGAAGCAGGGCACCAGGTGCTGCGTCCTGCACGAATGGTGTCCCTTGCAGCAAGCTCTGCTCGGCGCGTGCTAGTTCACGACCTAGATACGCGGCATGGTCAAGGCGAGTGACGAGGTTCCGTTCAATTGCCTCGGTGTACAGTGTACCCGTGGAGTCTCCCTCGATCATGCAGTCGAGCACCCCTTGATTTGTGTAGTGCTCTACCACGAGCTTCTTGGTCCGCCGCTCAGGGTATATAACGAAATATCCCGCCTTATCGAGTGTTAGGCGCGTCGGGTCCGTTGCTTGAATTCGCTTGACCGGAGTTTCGACGAACGCCTGCGCATAGGTTCCGGGATTGCGCTCGCTGACAGCATCGATGCGCTTGATGAGAATCTCCTCGTCCTCCTCCCCAATCAGAGGCACCAACTCGACTTGGTTCAGAAAGGCACGGATCTCTTCTCGGCTAACATTCTTGAGGACCGGTCGCTTTCCATGTGCGCCGTTAATCCTGCCTCGATCATCGAGACCGTTGCGGAATAGGCACTCTAAAGACTGACCCGGCAGGTGCCCGACCGCCTGCTGGGTGTCCTCCCCGCAAAGCAGCAGGAAACGGATGCGCGGGTTCGCGAGGACATTCTTGATCACCCGCTCGATACCGAGGTTTTCGGTATGCATGGTGCCGACAATGGCGAGCCCGTCGGGCTTGCGGTTGGCAAGACTCACAGCAAGAGCTTCGTTGTTGAGCGTGCAGACAGCGACCGGAGCGCCGTAGCGAACGACATAGAAGTCTCCCGGCAGCGGTGGCCAACCTGGGCGTGCGTCCGGCTCCTCAGTAGGGCAGAGATCAAGTCCAGCCCCCACCTCTGGATAGGCTTCAACGAAAGCATTGGCTGCAACGGCCGGATAGCAAACTGGGCAGCCGAGGCAGTCGTATTGCTTCGGCACAAACACCGAGCGAGCCTCAGCCAAGATCGGAGCAAGCTCATTCTTGCCAGCTTCGGTTCACCACACCGAACTGCACCAGATTCTGCAGTTCCTTTGTGGGCATGCCCAACACCGCACTCGCCTGTTTCAGTTTGAGCTCGACTGCGTGCACCGCTGTTCTCCTCGATATACAATCTAAAGGTTAGACGTTAAAAGAGGTCGAGTCAAGATGTCTTTACGCTGACGGGCGACGCTACCGCTGGCTCGGCTAGCAAGTGCTTGTATAATCAATACGTTAGACAGATTCTTACGGCACCTGGAGGGGGCAAGTTCCGGGACGCATTCTTCGAAAGTAGAGTCCGCGTGTGCACTGCTTTAGAAATGGAGCGCCGGATGTTGCTTCTATCCAGCCAAGGCGGTAGGCGAGGAATGGGCAGCGTTAACAACCGGCACAGCCCAAATACTAGGAGCACTATTTTCTTTGTCGCTTGTTGCACCGCCGAATTACGAATCCCCTTGAACGGCGGTCCCCACTGCGTTTAGCGAGATGTTCTTGGCTTTCCAAGCTTCAGGGTATCCGAATCACTCTCGCCCTGGATGACAATCGCAGGAGGCTGGGCTTCGACACTTTTCGACCTCGAGCGTTTGATTTCCCGCCAGAAGGTCGCCCGGGCCACAGCCCGAGTGAGGTGGAGCACCTCGGCAATTTCCTTCCAATCAAATCCTCTGCGATTCGTGCCAAACATAGTTCGACTCTCATGAGAAAGTTTGCGACCAGGTTTCTCCAAACTCCGGTTGGTGAACTACGAACATTTCATTGCATAGCGTCAAATCTGCGGGACGACCAAACCGTTCGGACGGAGGGGGACTACTCAGACGAGAGCAATGCTCGCCACACAGGGGTATAAGCTTTTTCGGTCGGGACGTGCGATCGGGGATGGCTGGCATAACAACCGCCTGGGGGGCTAGCAGTCCTCAGTCCACGGGCCTGTAGCACCCAGGTCTGGTACTTGCTTTTACCCGGTTAAACCCGGCTGCGATCACCTTAGTTGCGGAGAAAATGTCACTTTGTTTACAAAGAGACCTCTCTTTTACGCAGCCCGTCGCGCTGGTACGCGCCATTGTCGAACGCGAGTCGCACTGGCAAGCATGCGCGGTCTCTCCCAAAGGCGCTGCAGGACTCATGCAGTTGATGCCGGCGACGGCCAGACGACTGGGAGTAGGAAACCGCTGCGATATCGATCAGAACGTTTCCGGGGGCGTGCGATACCTCGCATGGCTAATGCAACAGTTTCATAACGATCTCAGGCTAGTGGCTGCCGCTTACTACGCTGGCGAAGGCGTAATCGGCAGACGAGACCTCGGCTATCGAAATCCCGACGTAATTGCCTACGTGGCAAGAATTAGAACAACTTACCTCTGCCAAGCCGGAAATAAACCAAGAACTACGAACACCAGTTCAGAAAGAGATGTGAGATGAAAATTTGTTTGAGTTTGGTGCATCTGACAACGGTCAGTCTCGTGCTGCTGCATATAGCTTCAGCGCAGGCCGATCTTCCGCAAGCGCGAATCGTGAGCTTGAATGTTGACCCAGAACAGGTTGTGGTCTTGCACTTGCGGCCAGGATACGTCAGTTCGGTGCGGGTGCTGGAGGAGGTCAGTTCGGTCGTACTGGGTGATCCGGGGGCCTTTAAGGCCGACCACTCCGAAGCCGAACCGCAGTTGGTGTTTTTCAAAGCAACCAGCGCAAAACCTGCGCAAACCAACGCCCTGATTACCACCAGAGGAAGCCACGAGATCTCGCTGAGCCTGGTGAGCCAAGGCAAGTCAGACCGTAGTGAGCCCGTGGACTATGTCCTCAACTGTGAGCGCCCGCACAGCTTTCTGATAGCGTCGACTCATCCCGTGTTTGTGGTTGGCGAAACAAAAAACGTTGCTACAGACAATCAGCCAACCAGCACTGCCCCAGAGAAGCCGGGCAGACCAGAGCAGGATTTGCTCAGGGCGGAACGGATTGAGAATCCACATTGGGAAGGCAAGCAACTGCAGGTTGCGGTAGGACAGGCGATAGAGAAAGAGCAACAGATGGCCGTGCCGTTCGCCGTTCTGAACTCTTCTGCACGGACCATTGAAGTGCTGCCGCCGCAAGTACAGCTTGCGGGGACATCGAAAGACAAGCATCGAAAAGCGATTAAGGCCGAGCCGGTCGCGATCAAGGACTACTGGATTACCTCGCGTAGACTCGCGCCTGGCGCCAGGGCCGATGGCATCGTTGTGTTCGACCGGCCTACCTTCAAGGAATCCCGGGAACGGCTCTTGCTCGCGGTTGCCCAAGCGGAAGAGGTCGACCGTCCGGTCCTGGCACCGATTGCGTTTGTGGCTCCGGTCTCGGGAGGTGCAAAGTGATTCATCCAAACGGACACAACGACAACGGCAACGCTGCAGTCCTTCAGGAGCCAGCGGAAAATGAAACTCGCAAGAACGATCTGCCACTCCCTCCGGACGCAACCGTCCCATTGCCTGGGCTCGCAACTAGAGCAAAACAGAGAGCCCGGCAGCAGATCCAACAGAACCGCTTTGTAATCATCGGAGCGGGAGCGATCGTCATCGCGCTGCTGATCTTCGTTGCTACGTCTATGCCCCATCGGGGCGCGCCACAGAAAGTGAAGAGTCGTGGCGCCACTTCTTCTGAAGACTTGGCCTTGGAGAGCGGCACCGCGAGCAACGATAAGAGTCTATTTCCGATCACCGATTCTGGCCGGCCCGTCACAAAAGAATCTCACGAAGGCTTCCTGAACGAACGAGATCTACAACGAACCGCAACCAAGCCGGCAGCGGGGACAAATGTGGCGAGCGGAGCGGGAACTCTGGGGTCGATACCGCCTTTCGGAGACCAGCAGCCCTGGCAAGCGCCGCCGTATCAGCCAGGCTCAGTCGGTGCCGAGACTCCAGACTTGGGCAAAGCAGAGCGCGAGGCCATGGAGAAGTCTTCGCTAATCTACGTGCGAAACGTCTCTGCCAACGCGGGCAGTGCTCAGGCCCGCGAACTCTTCAATAGTCCGGTACCGGAGCTGGGATTGGGTCTGGCCACTGGCACACGATTACGTGCACGCCTGGAATCAGCGGCCAGCACCGCAGTGCGAACGCCGGTCCTGGCGGTGATCGAGTACAACTATGAGCGAGAGGGAGAAATTATTGTCCCTGCGGGAGCAAAAGCGGTTGGGCACATCCGGAACGGAGATCGTTCAGGTTACGTTGACATCCAGTTCGATTCTCTGCTGATGCCGGATGGTGCGGTCGTTCCCATCGAAGCCGCCGCCACGGGTTTGGACTTGCGGCCGCTCAAAGGAAAAGTTGAGGGTAAAAACACGGGAAAGAACGTCCTGGTCAGATCGCTGTCAGGAATCGGCCAAGCTGGCTCGATGTTGGTGGGACAAGGCAGTCTGAACCAGCCGCTGAGCGAGTCGGACCTAATGCGGGAGCGCGTCAGCAACAATGTCGGAGAGGCTGGAGATGAGGAGGTTTCCCGATTAGCGATCACCCAGCACATCGTGGTGACAATTTCGGCGGACACTCCGATCTATGTGGTCCTCGAGCAGACCCCCAAGACCAATCAGGTTTATCAGCAACCAAGTGCGCGGAGCACTCCAACATCCAACTCCGCCAATGTTGAGCAACTGCGCCAACTATTGCAGTTGCAGCAAGAGCTGAACCAACCGTCCGCAAGCAACCAACCAGCGCAGTAGACGAGTGGTTCTCGGCTATGAATATTCGGCGGGAGCGTGTGTCGGCTGCGCCTGCCCAGGCGTGCTCCCCGCAACGTAGCTCACGAGTCGACCGTGACTCGCTCGCAGTCGGCGGCCAGCGCCAACGCAATTTCCAATCTTCCCGGAAGCCGACTTCCCATTACCGAACCCGCCCAGAAAGCTGGCACTGCCGACTGCCGGATACATGCCACGATCGGTTCCAACTCCCATTGCGAACGACCAAAGTTGTGTGGATGCAGCCGGGCGCTTCATCGCGATTCGATAGTTACCGCTGTCATGGAGGGCGGCAAGAGAGCTTTCGAGCTGGCGCTGACAGGTACGGACAGCAGGAAGGTGATGATTGCAACGGTGGAGAGCGGACGACTCTTACAAAGCGTCGGCTTCTTCACCACCTGCTCCGGTGGCTTGTTCCTCAGCTTCTGCTGCTTCTTTCTTTCGAGTTCTTTCGTCCTCGATTTTCTTCAGTCGGAAATAGTTCTGGAAGGTATACATCCATGCAATGTCCACGAGCTGCCAAACGGTAAGTTCCGGCTCGGCAATCTGTGTCGTCTGTTGTGAAGGTGGACGCGTATGAAGCTCACTGAGCGCTTCCAAGGCGGAAAGCTCGTTCTTGGTATTGACCAAAGCGAACTTTGATAACTCAGTCTGCTCCAGCCGCGTCAAAGGAATCAACTGCATGTGGTGGCACTCAATGAAGGCCTGCGGCGCAAGAAGGCGCTGTGGCGGCCGGCGGGTCGCAGCGAACTGGAGTCATTGGTGCTTGCTCCGTGGGCAGGCCGACGACGCCAGGATTTGCTCGACGTACTCGACCAACTCACTCCGAAGGTCCAGGAACTGACCCGAGCTTTGGAAGAGGAAGCGGAGAGGCGACCGGGGACGCGGCGACTGATGACCCATCCCGGCGTGGGCCCACTGACGGCCTTAGCGTTCGAGTTAGTGATTGGAACACCCGAACGCTTTCACTGCGGCAAGCAGATTGCCAGCTATGTAGGACTGGTTCCGTCGGAAGAGTCCAGCGGCGATCGCCGCCGACTCGGGCACATCAGCAAACAGGGCAACTCGCTGCTGCGCTTCTTGCTGGTGGAAGCGGCCCAGGTCACGGTGCGCAGTCAACCGCAGTGGCGCAGCAAGTTCTTTCACCTCGCCACGCGGCGCGGCAGGAAGATCGCCAAAGTAGCGATGGCTCGAAAGCTGGCGGTACATCTGTACTGGATGTGGCGTCAGGGTCGGGATTACGGTCAGTTCCAAAAGCTCGGTTCGCACGCGGGAGAGCCCGGAAATCGCCATGGTGCGCAGTAAATCACCGACGTAATGATTGGGTATCCCGCTCCCCTGCAGAGGGGGAGTTCGAAGTAGTAATCATGATCGCGGTTGTGATCGAAGAGATGGATGGGTCGGACTGAGTTCCTGGCCCCAACGATTAGAAGCGAGCCCAGGTTGGGAAGCGCAAACAATCTACGAGAGCGAAATGGCGCTCTTCAACGAGTGCAGGGAGAGGCATGCGCACATAGCGCTTGACACCGCCGACATTGTTAGAGATGGCGATTTAACGACAATTGACCCTCGCCTGAGGACCGCAAGGAGTGAGCCCGGTGCAGTTGGTTCGCTTGAGGCAGTGCGAGGATCGTCTCAATGCTACGGCCTGCAACCAAACTCACAAACATAACACGGCTCACAGGCTCTTCTTAGTGAACTTCGCGTCGAGCTAGGGAAGGACGATCCCTCACCTTGCGGGCCTGCGGAAAGCGGCGCCAAGTAATCTGCCAGGCCCGGATTCTTGTACAAACGCAACGATCCGAATGTTCCTTGGATCTGTGCCGGGCTTGAGTTTCATCTGAACAGCCTCGTCAAAGGTCTGCCCCCTTTTCAGCTTTCCTATTTTCGTGAGTTGCTGCACGACCGCAACATGGGTCAGGTGTCGGCCCCCATTTTCGCCGTGCAAAACCTGTGACTCCACATGATCGAGAGTGACGGCCACGAAGATGTCGGCGTTGTGTTTGTCGGAATTGCCGTCCGCTTCGATGTGCGTTTGAAGAACAGATGGAGTCCCGCCATCAACCGTCACCTCGCCAATGCGTACCGGAATCTTAGGGTGGCCGACAGCTTTCTGAAAGACTTTGCTGTCCTGCTGCGGATCGCCAAGCCGCATTTCATCGGTTCCGTCCACGATGATTTGGGGAGTGTAAGGCGTCTTTAGTCCAAGTGCGTTAACATAAGCGGCCTGACGTTCGGTCAGTGCAGGCGAGGAGTTAGGATCTTTCCAACCGTCATGGTCCCAATAATCCACGTGTTCGCTGAGGACGATCAGTTGCGCGTCAGGAACGGGCTGTGTCGCGTCCAACTTTACGAGGAGGGCATCTGCGGGAGGACAAGTGGAACAGCCTTCAGAAGTGAACAGCTCAACGAGAATGGCATGCGCACCTTCGCCCGATGTGTCAGCAGTCGTGGTCTTGTTCTCGATTTGCAAGCCTCGCCTGTCGGCTGGCGCAGCTTGCGCGAATAACAGGCCGCACCATAAAACCGCGCACACGTGGAATCGGACTGATCTGCCTCGCAACATCTGAAACAATTATTCGATGAAAATCACTCAGTGGCAATAACCACTTGACTGGACTTTATGCTGACCACATTGGCTGGTCAGCTTGCAAGTCCTGGTCATTACCGTGGCGAGCGGGTATCCGCTCCACATCGGGGAGAAAGTCTCTGACTCTCTTGGAGTTCATTTCGAGGAGAGCACAGTTCGAAGTTTGCGGACGGCATTGGGTATATCCGCAACTTCAGTGCTGCCAAAGCCCAAAATGAATCCCTGCCGAGAGGCCTTGCCCAAATAGGAAGTCGAGAGAGGTACCAGCCAAAGGTTCCGGCTGGAGGCCCGCTCAGCAACTTCGCAATCATTAATCCCTTTCAGAGTCACAGAAAGATGCATACCTGCCTCTCCACCCGTAACGTCCGCTGCAAAACCCAAATCTTTACGGATGCTGTCGATTAGTACCCTTCGACGTTCGCTGTAGAGCAACCGCATCCTCCGAATATGGCGGGAAAAATGACCTGTACTGATGAAGTCCGCCAAGACGGCCTGATAGAAGCTCGGTGGGCCGATATCCATTGCCAGCCGAACAGCCAGGAAGCGCTCGGTGAGATCGGGAGGAACGACTAAATAACCCAGGCGTAAGGAGGGGAACAACACCTTGCTAAAGGTTCCGATGTAAATAACCCGAGAGTTGCAATCGAGCCCCTGCAAGGACGCAATCGGCATGCTCTCGTAACGGTACTCGCTATCGTAATCGTCTTCGATGATCCACGATTCGGAGCTCTGCGCCCAGTCGACCAGTTGCAGACGGCGAGAAGCACTCATCGTGACCCCTAGCGGATATTGGTGAGAGGGAGTGACCAGTGCGGCTCGCGCCCTGCGACATCGCTTGATGCCAGCGGCCACATCGAGCCCCTCGCCATCAACCGGAACGGGCACGATTTGGCAACCGTTAATGGCGAAGACGTTGCGCGCAAAGCGGTAACCAGGCTCTTCCATCCAGACTCGACTTCCCGGATCGAGGAAAACGCGAGCCGAGATGTCCAGTGCCTGCTGCGAGCCGCTAACAACCATAATCTGCTGTGCTTCACACCGGACGCCACGTGCCGTTCTGAGATACGCAGCAATCGCCTCCCGAAGATCTTTGGACCCCATCGCGTCTCCGTAATCGAGGGATTTCGCATGGGCATTTCGGCAGTGACGCGTCACCAAGGCGTTCCATACGTGGAACGGAAAATGGCCAAAAGCTACCTGGCTCACGCCGAACGCCCCCCATCCACGGCGCCAAGGAAGACTTTCGACACGGAAAGAAATCGGAGAGCGTTTCGACAGGCGGCGCGATCCAGCTTGAACTCTCGTGGACTGTGCGCGGCGCGGTTCCGAGAACGTAACCTGGTCTGGCAAAGACCGGGAAACAACTGTTCCCGCCCCAACTCGACTTTCGAAATATCCTTCTGCCAAGAGTTGAGCATATGCGGTCAGGACAGGAATACGCGAAATCCCCAGTTCCAACGCCTGTACACGAGTGGACGGAACTCGCTGCCCGGCGCGCAGGCTACGATCCACAATGGCGGCGCGATAAGCGTCATAGATTTGGCGGTGCAGAGCCTGAGGGGCCCTCCGGTCGATCACAATGATGGGAGAAATTCCCGTAGCAGTCTTCTTCATCTCGACGAAATCATAATGGTAATACGAATTGACCGTCAAATCGATATTGCAAGAGACCACCTGCAGGTTCATCTTCGACTCGGGTTGATCTCACGTGTATGCCACTTTGCAGGTCTCCGCAAAGTAAAGGCCGCACCTGAGAGGGGCGGCCGGAGAGAGAAGCATTACGGATTGGGGTTAATTCGAGGCGCCACTCCGCGTAGCGCCTCGAATTTCTCTCTAGATTAGAAGCGAACGCGAGCGCCGATCTCGATCTGCCGGTCGCCGCCGATCTGCTCCTGCGCCGAGCCACCCAGAGCGCCGAAAGTGCCGGCACCGAATAGCCCCATGGCATTGGCGCCCACAGGATCGAGCCATTGGTTATGGTTGAGCACGTCAGCGAAGACACCTTGCAGTTCCAGGCTAATGCCTTCCGCCACCTGGATGTTCTTCCGGACGCTGAAGTCCATGTTCCAGTACGGCAGACCAAAGAAATTTCCGTTGCCGCCGTCCTTATTATCGATACCCAGAATCGGATTGCGGAAGTCGTTAATGGCAGATATACCTTGCTTGAACAAATTGACCGGCAACGCACCGGAGGGATTGTTGTAATAGGCGTGACCTGCCTTAATGGGCGCAATCTGAATCGCGTTCTCATTGCCGAAGAAGTTGATGTTGTCCCCCGCGCCGTACTCCTGGCCATCTCCGGTCGTAGTGAATATCTCGATCGGCGAGCCGCTTCCGGCCGTAAACACGGTCGCAAAGGACCAGCCGCCCAGTGCTCGACCCATGAGACCATGCTGTCCCTTATAGAAGGGGAGTTGGTACACGAAGAAGGCGTTGTATACGAACTTGCGGTCATAGTCCTGGTAACCGTAGGTCGTCGCCAAATTGAACGGATCATCCGGAGTAATTTCACTGCTGGCCTGGACGACCCCTCCAGTCCCCAACGCCTTGGACCAGGTGAAGTTCGACTGCAATGTCAATCCCCTCCAGTCGGCCATCTTGAGGGAGGCAAATCCGGCATTGTAGTTTCCGTAACCTATGCTGCCATTACTGGCCACGCCAGACGAGAACTGGCCAGAATTGTTCAGCATGGTTGGTCCTGAAAGAGCGCCTCCGTTGGCGACCTGCATGGGGCCGCCATCCAAGTCGCTCCAAATGCTCCATACTTGAGCGTTGGCGAGGTTTGCACTCTCATTCAGCAACACAGCCTGGGTGCAGCTTGTAGGAGTTACCCCGCCGACGGCAGTGCTGCAGTAAGTAGAGGTAGGGCCGCCGAGGGCCGTTTCGAAAAACGGTTGGTTGTTGACAGCGGCCGCGTTCTTCGCGCAACCACCGCCAGCCAGCCCTGCTATGCCGCCGCAGTATTGCATTACCACATTGGCGTAGGCTTGCTTAAACTGTTGTCCGCCCAGCGTCATCATGTACGGCACTGCGTTAAGGTTGATGGGCTGGTACTCATGGGTGATTCTGCGCCCGATGTAGCCCAATTCCAAGGTAACCCGGTGGGTCAACTGGCGCTGAATGGTGAGGTTGAAGGAGTCGGACACGTTGGGCCGGAAATGCGGATCCAATGCCTCGCTGGCACTGCCCTCCGTGGTATTGATCCCTGTGAAGAGCGGTTGCGGCAGGGTCGCGCTGGGTGTCAGGTTCGAGGCAGTCTGGAGTGGTGCGATTAGGCCGTTTTCGGTGGCTCCAATCCGGAAGGCAGTCGAAGGCGCGGCCGTTACGGTGCCAGCCGGGCACGAACCGTTAGAGAGGTTATTGGCGCACTGGACGGGCTGGATGGGTCCCACGCCGAGCAATGGTACCAGCGCCTGGTCCACACCGTTCAAGCGCCCATAGATGCGGCCATAGCCGCCACGGATCACCGTATCTTCATGGCCGAAGATTTTACCCATGGCGGAATCCGCGTCGAAGTGCGGGCTCCAGGCCACGGCAATACGCGGGCTGAATTCGCCGTAGTATGGGTCATACACCCGCCCCGAACCGTCTCCAACGTTATGCACCAGGGCAAAGCCGAGCACAGGATTGTAGACCTGCCCTATTAGCGCCGCGGCTTTGCGCTGCGCCAGGTAAGCCGTCATTGAAACGGGCGTATCGCTTGCATCCACGAGCACATCTTGTTTGCCCGTCGCTTCGGTCGGAGGCTGTTCCAGCGTCCAGCCGAAACCGTAGGTCAGAGTGAACGTCGGCTTCATGTGCCAGGTGTCGCTGAAATAGGAGTTGAAATAAGGAATCGTGAGCGTGTCTTCCGCCGGAGTCAGCGGAGGATTCAAACTCAGGCTTGCACCGGCGCGGGTGTAAGCAATCTGTGAGATGGAAACAATGCCCAGCGCTCCCGCCGTAAGGGCTCCGCAGTTGCTCACCGAGGTCGCCGCTCCAGCGTTACCAAAGCCTCCGCAGGGATATACGTCGCTGGCGAGCCCCGATCCGCTGAGTCCCAGGCCAAGCGAATAAACCGGAGCATAGTTGATTCCGCCGCCATTATCGGTTCGTTGATGCTGGTTCCAATTGTGCTGATAGGTAACGCCGAATTGCAGCAGGTGGTTGCCTTTCAGGTTGGAAACGTCGTCGCGAACCATCTGATCGTGCCCATCCCAAAAACGGGTGCGGGTCTGCTGGGTATTCACGTTGTAGGGACCGAGATCATTATCCGCCCCTTGCGTTTGGCCGCTCATAATCTCGAGCGCTCCGCCCAGGCCAGCCACTTGCGGCGTGTCGCCTTGCCGGATCCATTGCCAGAAGTTGCGCAGGAAGCTGTAATGGAAGTCATTCGTGGTGTTAGAGGTGATGTTTGTGGTCAGGCCCGCTGCCCACATCTGCGGTTCCTGCGGATCACTCGACAGCGATGACGGCACGCCCTTCGTGTCGCCTGGGAAAAAGCCACCGATGTCAACCTGATCAGTCGTAGCGTCCGTCAGTTTGTAGAAATGATAGGTTGCATTGAAATGCCACTTCGCCGAAAAATCGTGATCGAGGCGCGCAGCTACGAATTTGCTGGTTTGCGGAGTGTTGATATTGCCCGTGAACCCGAGCACATTCACGCCGTCGCAGAGTGTCTGACCGCATGCCCCATTCGACGCGGGCTCGTATGTGCTCCATATCTGTGAAACCAAGGGGTTGAGTCCAACTCCAAGCGGATCGCAAAGGCCACCTGGATTCGGGTTTGCAACTGTCCCCGCACACCCGTAATTCGCCGGGACAGTCACGCCGTTGTACACCACCGCGGCGTTGTTCAGGTTGTAATCCACCGCCCCGGTCAGGCTATCCAGAATCAGCCCCTGTTGCAGTGCTGGAGACGGAACGTTCCTATGGATCGTTTGGGATTGAGGGAAGTTAAAACCCTCGTAATTGAAGAAGAAATAGGTTTTCCCGCCGAGAACTTCTTTCGGGATGATCGGCCCGCCAATGGCCCCGCCGTAACGGCTGTAATGGAAGCTGGGAAGAGGAGCGGATCCCGGCTGCAGAATGTTGTCGTAATCATTTTCCCAGCTCTGGGACGACCAGTTGTTATCTTTATAGTATTCGTAGCCCGTGCCGTGCCAGGAGTTGGTGCCGCGCTTGGTGACGATCTTCACTTCGGCGCCGGCGGAGCTATTGAAATCAGCCGTCTGCCCGGCAGTATTCACTTTAAATTCTTCGACACTATCCTGCGGAGTCGGGATTACACCGGTCGGGCCGCCTGAACCTGCTCCTAGGTTATTCTGCGTGGCCACGCCTCCCGTCGGATCGCCAGCATAGCTCATGGTATAGACGTTCATGCTGCCGTCCATGTCGTTGGTGTTGTTGCCGCCGTCGAGCGAGAAGTAGTTCTGGTCAAGCACCGCGCCGCCGACGCTGCCGTCCGGACCTACGCCCGGTTGCAATTCGACGAACGTGCTGACGTCGCGGCCGAGGCTGGGCAGGTTGTCGATGGTGACGCTGTTGATTGTGTTGCCGACCGTGGCATTCATGGTCTGCAACTCATTGCCGACGGAGGAGACCTCCACCACCACATTCGCTCCCCCCACTTGCAAAACTAAATTCACCGTGAGGTTGACTCCGACCTGCACCACCTGGTTCTCGGTCTTGGTGGTGGCAAATCCAGCCTTGGCCACGGTGAGACTGTAGGTGCCCGGGGTAACGTCCGCAAAGAAGTAGCGCCCGGTTGCGTTCGAGTTCCCAGTTCGCGAGATATTGGTCGCGATATCGGTCAGCGTAATCGCGGCGCCTGCCACCACCGCATTCGATTGGTCAGTCACAAAGCCGGAAACCGTGCCGGACGACGCCGATTGCGACCACAGAGGCAGAGCACCGCCCACACAAACCACCAACAGGAGAACCAGAACCATCTTTACGCTGCGCGTGTACATTGCTTCCTCCTAAAGAGAAATTGTGTGTTTAATAGACGTACTGCTTCATCGCGAATCCACTTAGCCCTCGGACAAGGAAAGGTACGTTGTTCCTAACTCCGGGCGTGGTCTTAGTTGCGCATAGTCGCGCGTACACAATCCAAGCCAGTTTCCTGAGGTTGTTTTAGCAATCGGCATACCGAACGTACTCGTCGACTTTTCAATCGATTACATCAATCATGAAAGCGGGAGTTATGAAATGCTGGATGACAACAAACAGCCACTCACAGCAGATGTTCAGCAGTTCAGACAACTGTCTGTTCAACCTGGCTCGACAGTTGGTCGGAACGTATAAAACGGATAGGGAATCCAGATTTCTGGAGATTATTGAGGGGGTTCCTGCCCACCGTCGCGAGATGGAAGCAGAAAAGAAATGAAAGCGGAAATGGTTATATAGTTTCCCACGAGAGTGGTGATTGTGGGCAACCAATTGCTCGATTACTCTGTCAGGCATGCGGTCTTGGAACCGCGAATCGGCGTATTAATATGCGCAGCCCGCGGTAGTCGAGCACGGAAATGCACACTGAAACAGCCATCGTTCTACCGTCGTTATCGACTTCAGACGCCGAAGCGGCAACGAACCCTCGAACAGAGGAGTTGGTGGAAAGCGGCAACTCGCGAGTTCAGGACGTCGTGAAAGCCGCAGGAGAAGATTTGCGACAACTCCTTCGACAGCGTGATGAGATCGTGAAGCAAATCCGCACGATGAAGCAAACGATTGTGGGAGTGGCCCGCTTGTTTGGTGATGACTGGTTAGGTCAGGAACTACGGGAATTAGTTGGGCGAGATGGCAGACCACGGCAAACTGGACTCACCAAGTCCTGTCGCACGGTGTTGAAGGAGGCTAACCGCCCGCTGGGTGCCCATGAAGTCTGCGAACAGCTTCGACAGCGTATTCCGCTGGTATTTGCGAACCACAAAAGCCCTGCTGCTTCCGTTACTACAGTGCTGAACCGACTGGTGGATTATGGAGAGGCCCTTGCCGTGCGTGATGAAAACGGAAGACGGGCATGGCAATCGTGCACTCAGGGGCGAGCGTTGAAGGAGAACAGGGGGATCCCTCTACCTAGATGAATTGATCTCTAGAAGCGACGGCGAAGGTTTGAACCTCGCCGCGATGTTTCTCGACGTTGATATGACAGAACTTTCCGACGTTGAATTGCGGGGCCACCTGGCAAGAGCCGATCTGGCCGTACCTGCCGTCGGGGCCGTTACGCCAAAGGATGAGCATGTGATTGCGGACTTCGAAAAGAAGACAGCTGATCGGGGCCTCAATCCCCTTTCGAGCGAGAGCCTTGCCGAGTTGTTGACCGTCTCGCCTCGGGGAGCAACGGCCAGGCGAACTGCAAGCGTCAGGGAGGTTTTGCGGCCGCCACCAATGCCTACAACCTCCCAATTTTCTCGGATTGCGATCAAAGCAAATGGAACGATCCTCTTTATCGACTCTGGGGACATTATCGCGATCGAAGTCAAGGGGAACTACCTATCGCTGCTACACAAGTCAGGCTCGTACATTCTGCACGAGTCCATCACGATGGCGGAGAAGAAACTTAACTTGCATGGCTTTGTAAGGATTCATCGATCCGTACTAGTTAACGCTGCTTTCGTTGAGGAACTTCGGCCGTGGTCTACAGGAAAGTACGTGATCCGTCTCAAGGGGGGGAAGGAATATAAGGTTACGCGCACGTACAAGACGAATCTCCAGTTCCTCGCTGGATCATGGATCGGCACTGACGGTTTTGCTACCAAGTAAATTGCTTGTTGTCTCAAGGACCATCGAGGCTACAGACTCGGACTAAGCCTCAATTTTTCGTTGCCGTCATCGTCATCCAATTTTGGGCACAGCGGGAACACGAGCGAAAATGCAGTTGCGTCGCGTCCGGCCCGCCGAATCAGGATTCGAATCGACGAGATTCTGGATGGGTCGTCGGCAAACCGGAAGTTAATCCCAGCCTCCAACTTGTGGGCGATTATCTCAATTGTCGATAAATCCCCATAACGCTCATTGAGAGCGCTCACACTTGGTCTCATCGAGCTTTAAAGAACTCAATGTAGACCAAGACAGAGCCGAGCCACGCCACTACGACAATCGCGATCTTCTTCCACAGTGCCATGAACGAAATCTTACCCTGTTTTCCGCTTTTTTGGGCGTAGCGTTGGGTACGTTGCGAACTTCTCAATGAGTGAAATCGCCTGTTTTCGTCAACTTGAGCGATCAACGCAAACACTAGCTAAGGAGAGTGGGGTGATGATACCCACGAATCGTCTCCGCGCGGCTTCCAGATTTGCGTCCCTGGCGGCTACGTATTGTTCTTCGGCAGACTAAGGTAGACGCTGGGCAGGCGGGACACTCCTAACGCTCTCGTGCTTTAGCCGCTGGCTCTCTCTGCCACCAACATCGACTGCAGAATTTGATCCGAGACTTCCTTGACCGCGGTAGGCGAATGAGACAGAAACAATGTATTGGTTTTGTCGTTCTCGCCGATGGACTTCAGTGTGTCGAAATACTGCGTGACCATTACCAACTGCATGACTTCCTTGGCGGACGCCCCCTCCACCACCTTTTGGAACTGTTCTATCGAGACCTGCAATCCTTCGATGATAGCCTTTCTTTGATTGGCGATCCCTTGGCCTTGGAGGGCCTTGCTTTCTGCTTCTGCCTCGGCTTTTTTGACCACCAGAATTTTCTCCGCCTCGCCCCTGGCGTTGGCGGCTACCTGCTCGCGCTGTGCCGCGTTGATATCGTTCATGGCGGACTTCACTTTGGCATCGGGAACGATATCGGTGACCAACACATTGACAATTTCGTATCCGAATAAGGCCATATCCGCATCCAGTTCCTGCTTGACCGCGGCGGCGATACTGGATTGCGTGGCAAACACTTCGTCCAGCGTCATCCCCGGGACATGCCCCAGGATCACCTGCTCGACATAGGACTTAATCTGCGCTACCGGATCGGAAAGCTTGTAGTACGCGTCATAGACCTTTTCCGGACGAACGCGATTCTGCACGGAGATGGGAATGGTGACGAACACGTTGTCTTTGGTCTTCGTTTCCATGGTCAGAGTAATTTGATTCACACGCAGACTGACGGTGCCCGTCACGGAATCGAAGAATGGCCGCTTCCAGTTCAATCCCGGCTGGGCGACCCGTAGAAACTTGCCGAATCGCGTGATCACTGCTACCTCGGCGGTGCGCACGGTGAAAAAGCTTCCCAGAATTAGGTACAGTACGATCAAAATCGCGATGACCAACGGTATCCATAACAGTTGCATGTGGCTTCCTCCGCTGCGCCTTCTTGATCAGGCCAGATTATACCTTTCCGCTGGCCAATCGCTCTTTGCACTCAGCGAGTGGGCGGGGGCCAGAACCTCGAAAGGTCCAGTAAGTGCGATCTTTCGCCAGCAATATCCGCAACAGGCTGAATTATGCTCGGCCTTAAAGAAGGTAGAATTCAGTCTCAGACAAGAAAAGGACCGCGACCAAATTGGGGTTGTCCGGGAAGAATTGCGAGTCATAGCTCCAGTTCGACCGCTTCACGGAACCTTCAGACTCCGACTCAATTGTGAAGCCGCCCGGCGCCCGAAAGCGATACCGCATTGTCAAATGATCCAAGTCGATGTTTTTGCTGACCAGAGACCCGCAAATAACCTGCCCCTCCGCGCACAAACGACGTTCACGTCGAAGCTTCGAGAACTGCGGATAAATGGCGGCTGCAGTGTAACTTATAGATTCTCCGCTCCTTCCATCCACCAGCGTGAGGCCGGCCTTTGGGCGTTGCTTGCATGCGTGGTATGATGCGCGCAAGATCACCATCCTGAGAGAACGCGTGCTCGCCACGCGCGGGAAACGATCAATCGCAACAACCATGAGAAAAATCGGGCGTATACGGCTCACAATCACTGTGATCGTTTGCATGTTTCCCATCGCCGTCTTCGCGCAAACCAACAGCACTGATCAGAAATCGCCCCCACCGATTGGCAAGCTAGTGGATGTGGGAGGTTATAAGGTTCATCTCTACTGTACAGGTGAGGGCAGCCCGACCGTCGTTATCGTGGGCGCGGGATTTTCATTCAATTGGGGATTGGTTCAACCCGAGATTGCGAAGTTCACTCAGGTTTGTGCCTATGATCATTCCGGCATCGGCTGGAGCGACTCCGGCCCCAAAGACTCATGCTCTCTAAGAATTGGCGAGGTCCACAACGCGCTGAAAAACGCAGGCATCAGCGGGCCTTACGTGCTCGTTGGTCACTCGCTCGGCGCATTGGTTGCCCGACTATACGCAGGCCGCTACCCTGACGAGGTGGCTGGCATGGTCTTTGTAGATCATGCATTCCATCTTGATCCCAAAGATGAAAAACTCCTGCCGCCCGTGCCGCCGCCGGAACCTCCGAAGCCCGGCGCACCCGCACCAACCGGAGGGATGGAAGACGATCCTAACTTCAGCAACATGTCGGCCCGTGATCGCGAGCTGCACGTGTGGGCGATGTCCCAGTCCCGCAGCATGGCCGCTCTACAGAACAACCCTACGCTCGTGCCGCAATGCACGGCCGACGTCGACGCGCTCTCAAAAGACCATCTCTACCCGCTCGCCGACAAACCGCTCGTGGACGTGAGCACGGATGATTTCCGCATCGCCCCTTACGTCAAGCTACAAGCCGACCTTCTAGCGCTCTCTGAAAACAGCAAAGAGATCGTGGCCCAGAACAGCACGCACTTCATCATCGTTGACCGACCCGACGTTGTGATCGATGCGATCAGCCAGGTGGTGCGCGCCGTCCGCAATCACTCCCACCTCTAACGCCACAAGCGTCCTGTTGACGCGACTGCACGCATTGCCGGGATTTGCTACACCCCGCCCATCTTTTTCGAACCCTTCCGAAAAGATCAGTGGTCGGACATAATTCGTGGTCTCCATTTTGGAGAATGAGCCGACACCTATTTCAGCTGGGACAACGGAATGATCACGCTTCCAACCTCTGCCGTGCCCGCATCCTCGACTAATACGCGCAAGGTGGCAGCGTTTTCTTGTGGCTGCAAAGACTGATGAAACCGAAACCCCGACTTCAGATAATCTGCATATTGCTTATCTGTGAACTGAAGCTGGAGTCTGATTCCGGATTGCTTCAGAACCTCACCGGCTTCATCCTGCTCAACGGTAACCACGTCGAGAGCACCTTTATGCCGGCCACCATCCTGCATCAGTCGAAAGTTGTGAATGTCGACGGAGCCGAAAATGCTCAAGCTATGCGGCAACGGCTTGTCTACTTTATCTATACCGATCTCCACCGGGATCGCGGATGACTCAATCGGGCTCCTCACTGCGGTTAACAGGTTATTTCGGTTCTGATCTTTGGTGGCAGGGGTGTCCTCAAGTGCGAGATAGGCTTTGGGATAGCGTACGCTCAGACCTTTGCGTTCTAGCTGCACCTTAAGTTCATGGAATTTTCCGTCGATCGAAGCGCGATCGATGTAAAAACCGAGCGTGTACGTGACCGCTGAGTCCCCGACGGCTTTGCGGATCGCTCGGGTGATGTCGTTTGAATTGACAAACGCCTCGCCTCCCGTTTCTTCCCCGAGCGTCTCCATGGTATCTATGCCAACTGGTTGTGATGAGTCCGGCCGTTCAAAAGTCCCAAGTGCGTCGGCATCTTCATCCTCCATGCCTTCCATGGATTCTAAGGACGCCCGCGTCAGCAGCCCGCGTCCGTCCACTGGATAGGCAGCAATCTGGGCAGGACTCAATATGCGTGCCATTGCGGTACCAGAAAAAGGAAGATTCGCTGTCAGCCAGACGAGATTTTTGCGCCCCGGAAGGTTGGCGACATGTGCGGCAATCGACTGCAGCGCCGCCATTGTGATCCCGGCACGTCCCCCGTCGCCGATGCCCGCCAAATTCGCGTTGCTTTCATTCACGCTCGGATTGAGTTTGTCTGGGTGCCCTGGGTCTTGATCGTGGATATGGACTGCGCTGGGTTCGTCTCTCTCGCGGCTCGTAATTGATGCGGCGTCGTATTTCGTTAGAATCCTCAGGAGTTGGCTCCGGTCGCTAGTAAAGTCGCACAAGACATGCAAAGAATCCCTGAGGCCGTAGACGGCGACGCGATCTCGCGGATCGAGCTGCTTTATGAATTCAATGAGGTGTGCCTTCGCGTTGGCCAGAGCGAGGTCTTCGAACCAGTGCGGCGTAGTCTCATATGGTCCCGGCGCGCTTCCGTAGAGAGTATTCAGGTTATCGAGCAGTACTATGGTGAGGCTACGCGGTGAACTGTCTCCGTATTGCGGAAGGTCCGAGAAAGTGTTTTGAGGCAGTAGCTGAAGGGGCTTGCTTTCGGAATGTCCGGACTCGACAGAGAAAACACTGATTGTCTGCGGTTTTCCTCGATCAAGCACGACGAAGTCGTCCTTCGTCAAATCCGCGACCGGACCGTTTTTGTCGCGGACGATAACACCTATTCTGAACCAGCCGGGCGGATACGCTAATCTTCGGAGGCGGCGCGTCTTGGGTAGAGACGGTAATCGCCTTCAGAGACACCAGCAAAATCAGGAAGGAAAGTGGCCGGATGCTCTTGATAGCGACCTCCTTTGGGATTATAGAGCCCTTCGAGCAGCCAGGAGTTGCCCGGTGACGCCTCATAAACATAAATACGAAACCTTGGTGAGGGGTGTCGGATTGAACCCTCCTACTCTTCGGCAGCAGATGGCGGGGGTTCGCCCCATAAGTGCTAACTTAAGGTTTTGGGGTTTGTGCGGTGAAGACCTTCCAACTCCAAAAGGCCTACTGGATTACTTCCCGTTTGCCCGTCGCCCATCCGATGAGTCTGGTGCAGAGGTGTTGGTCCAAACAAAATCTGTTGTGAGCATACGGGGCAAATGAACCAGAATTTGCGGACACAGTGCGACTAGAAAGGTCGGAGTACTTCCACCGGATCGGCTGATCATTGGCTGAAGTGGACTCCGGTTGTCCGGGATGACTGGTATCCAGGCGGTCAATACCCCTGCCGGCTGGCTGGAATTCGGGAACTGCGGCCCTCTCCGCTGCGTATTCTCCTAAACAATGGCGTGTGTGATGTCCCGGAAAAGTGTCTGGCAAAGCGCCGTGTTGGTGAGGAGTATGGTGATGGAACCAATCAACTCGCAAGACCGCGACGGCACGTCCTCTTTGCCACCGCGGAAGGAGCCAGACGAAGCTGCTGGTATACCCGACGCCACTGTTCACTGGCCACATCGCGACTTCCGCTGGATCTTCTTCGGACCACAAGGCCTGCGCGCCGGGTGGGGTATTGCCCTCTTCGCCGGCGTATTCGCCGTGCTGTACATCGTCTGCAACTCCCTGTTCATTGCTTGGCTGGGGCCACGCCCAACCGAACAATTGCCGCCCGGCAGAGGCTTGCTCGGTGAGGCAATGCTGTTTTGCCTGGTCTTGGTAGCCACTTGGGTCATGTCCATCGTCGAACGCAAGCCACTACTCTCGTACGGCTATCAGGGCCGTGCGCGCGCCGTGCGCCTTGTGTCCGGGATCGTCTGGGGCATGGTCGCCATTTCCGCCCTGGTCCTCGTCCTCTGGAGACTCGGTTTCCTTCTCCTCCAGCGAACTCCGCTCACCGCCGGGCCGGCTCTGAAAGATGCTGTCCTCTGGGGACTCATGTTCCTCCTTACCGGCTTCGTCGAAGAATCGATGTTTCGCGGATATGCTCAGTTCACTCTTATCAGAGGCGTCGGATTCTGGTGGGGGGCACTCCTCTTCGCGCTGCTCTTCTGCATAACTCACGGCCACAATCCCGGTGAATCACCTGTCGGCTTGTTCTCCGTTGGCGCTGTCAGTCTCATTTTCTGCCTCAGCCTCTGGTATACCGGCTCGCTCTGGTGGGCTGTTGGCTTCCACTCCGCCTGGGACTGGGGCCAGTCGTATTTCTATGGCACCGCCGACAGTGGCATGATCGCAGGCGGCAATCTGTTCCGCGCGCATCCCATCGGCTCAATTCTCTGGAGCGGCGGAGCCACCGGTCCAGAAGGCAGCCTCTTGGTCCTGCCGCTCCTGCTGGTGATAGCCGCACTCATGTTTTCTTGGTGGGGGCATCGTGCCAGGCCACCATTTGCGGGGACCGCCTGGCGGCCACCAAGCAGCCTCGGTTTGATAGGGTCAGAGCCATAACTACCCAGTTTGAGCCAGGTGCTCTTGTCGCAGAGTAAACACTACTATCTACGCTATCGTCTAAGCAGGTGTGACCTGCGATCAGCAGATTCCACATCATCCTCGACAATCTCTCGACTCAAAAGACGGTGCTCGTGCAGCGGCTGCGGTTGCTGTCGTCCAAAACTTTTTTTTGCAGAGTCATGAGCATCAGATGGTGAGGACCTTGCTCCGAATCCAACTGATCGCCGCGCTTCCACTCGCACTTATTCGGCCCTTGTCGTGGCCGGGTGCACCTCGTCTGCGAAAAGACCAACTCGGGCGTGACTCTGCAGGGGTCTCCTACTGATGGAATGTCAGTTGGAGAATTGACCTTGATCGCAGCCGCGAGCTTCAATTGGCACTATCGAAAAATGCTGTCGCGACGAAAGAGGGATTCGAGTTCTTGGCTCGCACCAGGGTGAACACCCTTGAAACAATGTATCTCAATTCTATCCAAAACATGAACGAACTATGGCCGACCCCATCGCGGCCCTCATAAACATTGTGAGTCTTCAGTGCTCATGATCGTGCGTGAAGTCCCCAGACGATTCCGTAAAAAATCGTGGTGACCTTCAGCGGACTCCACGTCTAACTAGTGCCTGCCTTAAGGAGTTCAACAGAGGGAGGAAATGGAAGGACGAACGATTTCTAACAGGTCTTGCGACGCGCGAAGCCGCCGCAGATTCGCCGGCATGATACGATCACGCTGCCGTCGGCGCAATGCTTAGCGCTGCGATTTGGGTCGGAGCGGCGATCTGAACAACGGAGAGGAGAGGTTTCGATGAAATTGATGCGTATCGCCTTAGCCGCTCTGGCCATCGCAGCGAGAGCAGGCGCGGGGTGCGCGACCGTCGTTTCAGCGGACCCGGAGCCCGCGCCGGTCATCCATATCGAGGATGTCGCCAGTTTCTACAAGCTCTATGACGCGACGGGCGGACATCCGACGGCGGATCAGCTTCAGCACTATCTCGATACGGGGTCGGACGGGCTCCATATCCTCGCAAAGGAGCGCAACGTCACAGGCCCGCGTATCGCCGCTGCTATCGCCAAATATCCGGAATTCTATGCCAATGCGCGGGGCTGTATGGCTGCCCTGCCCCGGGTAAAGCAACGCCTGACGGTTGCCCTCGCCACGTTCCGCGGTCTGTATCCGGAAATGGTGAACGAGCCCGTGACAATCGCGGTTGGCCGGACAAAGCCCGTGGGCATAGCGGATGCCTCCGGCGTGATGATCGGCCTCGAGGGGCTTTGTGCAGTGACGTGGTCGGGTTCCAACGTCGAGGACCACTTCGTGCACACGATCTCGCACGAATACGGACATGTGCAGCAAGCCCATGCGGCACCCGACTTCTACAATAACCCGAACCCCACGGTGCTCCAGCGCTCCCTGATCGAAGGCGCGGCCGAGTTCACGGCCGAGCTCATTTCCGGTGCGCCCGCCGAGGTCGCATCCTCGGCGTTCACCGAGCGGACGAACGGTCACGAAAAGGAAATCGAAACGAAGTTTGTCGCCGACGAAGACAAGACCGATCTCTCCGACTGGCTCGACAACAGCACCTTCGAGAAGCCCGGCGATCTCGGTTATTGGGTGGGGTACCGCATCGTGAAATCCCACTACGAGCTCGCCGCCGACAAGCGGCAGGCGCTTCGCGAAATCTACGCAATTACCGACGCGAAGGCGTTCCTCGCGAAGAGCGGCTGGTATCCGGGAATCCAGCTTAAATAGGCAATTTTTCTGAGACAGGGTGAGGATGACATGTGTGACACCAAATCGCTTCCCGACGCAGGTTCCCCCGTCGCCCTCTTGCCGGCCGCCGCCCGTAAACCGCCATTGGACCGAAACCATCCCGTCGGTCTTTGCCGTAATCATCTCCGTCATTTCGCTCTGGATCGCGATCGACATTGGAGGACACCAACCGTCAACTCGTCGCGGAAGCCGCGTGCTGTCGCTGAAAATCTCCAATGTTGCGGGTGTCGGCGCTGCGGAGATTGAGACCCTTGAAGTGTTCTGGAAAGGAAAACCGTACCGCAGTTCGAGGGGAATGGCATGAAACGGCATAAGCTGGCCGCGCTCGTAGTCGTCGTCGTCGTCCTGTGTTCGCTAGGCTCCGGTGCCGCAGTCGATCCATCTTCCTATCAGGCGCTGCAGTGGCGGCTGATCGGGCCGTTCCGCGGTGGACGCGTGCTGACGGTAACGGGCATCGCTGGCGACGACCGGCATTTCTATTTTGGCGCGGTCGACGGCGGCGTGTGGGCGACGGAAGACGCCGGCCGCACCTGGAGGCCCATTTTCGACTCGACGGGTGTTGGTTCCATCGGCGCCATTGCGCTCGCGCCCTCGCAACCGTCCACGATCTATGTCGGCACGGGCGAAGCGGACATGCGCTCTGACATCGCGCACGGCAACGGAGTCTTCAAATCGATCGATGCGGGCAAGAGCTGGACGAAGATCGGACTCGACGATACGCGCCAGATCGGGCGCATTCTCGTCGACCCCTGCAATCCCGATGTCGTCTTCGTGGCTGCATTAGGTCACGCCTACGGTGCTAATGCCGAGCGCGGCGTGTTCCGCTCGACGGATGGCGGCGCGCATTGGTCGAAAGTGCTGTTCCTCAACAAAGACACGGGCGCGATCGATCTCGCCTTCAAGCCCGGTTCGCCGGACACGATCTACGCCGCACTGTGGCAGACGCGCCGTCCGCCGTGGAGCGTTTATCCGCCGTCGAACGGACCCGGAAGTGGTCTTTATATAAGTCATGACGGCGGCACGACGTGGTCGCTGGTGACCGGCAACGGATTTCCCACTCATCCCGGGCGCATGGGCATCGCCGTGTCCGACGAGAAACCCGATCGCGTGTACGTGCTCGCGGACGGACCGAAGGACGAGGGTGGGCTTTATCGCTCCGACGACGGCGGCCAGAGCTGGCAACACGTCACGGGCGACATGCGCATCTGGGTGCGCGGCTGGTATTTCTCGGGCGTCACCGCCGATCCGCACGACGCCGACCGCGTATTCGTGATGAGTCCGATCGTGCTGCGTTCCGACGATGGCGGCGCGCATTTCATCGCGCTCAAGGGCGATCCCACGGGCGACGACTTCCATACGCTCTGGATCGATCCAAAAAACTCGGACCGGCAGATAATGGGCACCGACCAGGGCACGCTCATCACGCTGAACGGCGGAAAATCGTGGTCGAGTTGGTACAATCAGCCGACGGCGCAGATCTATCACGTCTCGACCGACAACCGTTTTCCCTATTGGGTCTATGGCGCGCAGCAGGATTCGGGCGCAGTGTCGTTGCCGAGCCGCACCGACGCGGGCAACGGCATCACTATACAGCAGTTCCACGAAGTAACCGCGGGCGGCGAGAGCGGCATGATTGCTCCCGATCCGGACGATCCGGATATCGTATACGGCGGCAAGGTCGCGCGACTCGACCTGCGCACCAACCAGACGCGCGAAATCGATCCGAGACTTGCTTATCCCAATACCCAGTATCGCAATGCCTGGACACTGCCGCTCGCCTTTTCGCGCACGGGAAAAAAGACGCTCTATTTCGCGAACCAGCATCTTTTTGAGACGACCGACGGCGGCAATCACTGGGCGCGCATCAGCCCCGATCTCACACGTCCCGATCCCGGCGTGCCGGCCAATCTCGACGCTGCAACGGCGGCGGACGACGATCATCCCGGCAAGGCGCACGGTGTCATTTATTCGATCGCGCCATCGCCCTTCCGCGCTGGCGCGCTCTGGGTGGGAACGGACGACGGTCTCGTGTGGCGCACGGAGGACGACGGGAAGCATTGGCGCAACGTGACGCCGTCGCAGCTCACGGCATGGTCGAAGGTCGGCAGCATCGAGCCGTCGCGTTTCGATGCCAACACCGTCTATCTCACCATCGACCGCCATCGCCTGGAAGACGATGCGCCGCACATCTATCGCACGACCGACGGCGGCAAGAGTTGGACGGAGACCGTGGACGGCATTCCTTCCGACAGCTTCGTCAATGTGGTGCGCGAGGATCCCGGCCGTCGGGCACTTCTATATTCCGGCACCGAGCGCGGCATATATGTCTCCTTCGACGACGGCGAGCATTGGCAATCGCTGCAGCAGAACCTGCCGATGACGTCGGTCCGCGACATCACGGTGCATGGCGACGATCTCGTCATCGCTACGCATGGCCGCGGCTTCTGGATCATGGACAACGTCACGGCTCTTAGGCAGATGAGCGGCGCGGCGGTAACGAGCGCAGTGCTGTTCAAGCCCGCCGACGCGATCCGCGTGCGGAGCGCGTCCTTTACCGGCACGCCGATGCCCGACGAGGAACCCAAGGCCGCCAATCCGTCCGACGGTGCGGTGATCGATTATCTCTTGCCGGACGGCGTCTCCGATCCCGTTGTGATCGCGATCCTCGACGCGCAGAACCATACCGTGCGAAGCTTCTCGAGCGAAGACAAGCCGCGGCCGCGCGATCCGCGTACGCTAGAAGTCGCGCCCGAATGGGTACCGCAGCCTGCGTCCGTGTCGACCGAGCCCGGCATGCATCGTTTCGTCTGGGATCTGCACTATCCAGCGGCAGCGGCCAGCGAAGACAACGAACGCGTCGGCGGTGTCTGGGCCGCGCCCGGACGCTACTCCGTCGAATTGCGCGTGGGCGGTCGGGTTTATCGCCAGCCCCTCGACGTGAAGCCGGATCCGCGCGTGAAGATTGCGCCGGCAGCGCTTGCGCGCCAGTTCGCGCTGGCGCGGAAGGTGGAAGCGTCGACGGTCGAAGTTGGGGCTGCGCTTAAGGAAGCCGCAGAGCTCTCAGCTGCGCTCAGCGCGCGTTTGCCGGATTCAGGCGCGCAGAAGCCCGAGATGGAAGCGCTGCTTCAGAAGATCGCCGATCTTACCGGCACGCCCCTCAAGGCCAATCCCAATGCATCGTTCAACTCGACATTGCCGCGTGCAGATGATCTCAAGTCGCTCTTGAAGGATTTGGGCCGTCTCGAAGGCGCGGTCGACGGCGCGGATGCCGATCCGGGCGAGGACGCGCTCGCGTCCTATGCGACGCTTACGAAGCTGCTCGCAGCGACACTGGCCGAGTGGGACCGTATCAAGAAGGGCGATCTCGCGGAGCTCAATGCGCATCTCGCGGTGAGCGGGCAGAAGGCGGTCAGCCTTTAAAAGTACAAATTTCTGTAATTGTAGGAGCGCTGCCAACAGAATTCCTCAGGAGGTCCCGGATGAAACCGGTTTACTGACCGCCGAAAGTAGGTGGACGCGAGGCATCTTGCACATAAAACCCCAGCGCGTTCACGCGGCGTCTGGCGTTCGCTGTATCGTCAGCCAACAGAAAGTTATCCAGAAACAGGCTTCTGGGAAATTGTTGCTGAGGCGGCTGCAGCCCGACGGATTTTGAGTTCCACAGCGGGTTCTGAACCGTTCTGAAAATTCTCAACTCTACTTGATTCTTCAATCGCTTACAAGAACACCGATTCGTCCCGTCGCGATCCGTTCGGCCGCGTTTTGAACATGGAACTACTACAGTGTTTCCAGCGACAAAGGATCCCGCTGATCTGAGTATCGGTGGAAGACCGCGTTACCAGGTCAATTCTCAATGAGTGTAATGATTCCATAACAATGTCGGCTCCTAGGCCCGAGTAGACTTTGGAGGCGCAAACCAACCAAAGGGCTCGGAGGAAAGGAGCCGAACATGCTGATTATAGGTTGTGACTATCATCCGGGCTTTCAGCAAATTGCTTTTGTGGAGACAGAAACCGGAGAGTGCGGCGAACGGCGACTGACTCACCGCGAGGAAGCCGAGCAGTTTTACAGCGCGCTCAAAGGGCAGAGCGTACGTGTGGGGATGGAAGCCAGCGGGCATGCACGCTGGTTTGAACGGCTGTTGATGGGCTTGCAGTTTGAGTTGTGGATCGGGGACGCAGCGGAGATTCGCACGAAGCGAGTGCGCAAGCAGAAGACGGATCGTCAGGATGCGCAGCTATTGCTGCGATTGATGATAGAGGACCGTTTTCCGCGGATCTGGGTGGCGGATGCAGAGAATCGGGATCTGCGGCAACTGCTGTGGCATCGCCACCGATTGGTGCAGATGCGCACCCGGGTGATGAATCAACTGCATGTGGTGGCACTCAATGAAGGCCTGCGGCGCAAGAAGGCGCTGTGGCGGCCGGCGGGTCGCAGCGAACTGGAGTCGTTAGTGCTTGCTCCGTGGGCAGGCCGACGACGCCAGGATTTGCTCGACGTACTCGACCAACTCACTCCGAAGGTCCAGGAACTGACCCGAGCTTTGGAAGAGGAAGCGGAGAGGCGACCGGGGACGCGGCGACTGATGACCCATCCCGGCGTGGGCCCACTGACGGCCTTAGCGTTCGAGTTAGTGATTGGAACACCCGAACGCTTTCACTGCGGCAAGCAGATTGCCAGCTATGTAGGACTGGTTCCGTCGGAAGAGTCCAGCGGCGATCGCCGCCGACTCGGGCACATCAGCAAACAGGGCAACTCGCTGCTGCGCTTCTTGCTGGTGGAAGCGGCCCAGGTCACGGTGCGCAGTCAACCGCAGTGGCGCAGCAAGTTCTTTCACCTCGCCACGCGGCGCGGCAGGAAGATCGCCAAAGTAGCGATGGCTCGAAAGCTGGCGGTACATCTGTACTGGATGTGGCGTCAGGGTCGGGATTACGGTCAGTTCCAAAAGCTCGGTTCGCACGCGGGAGAGCCCGGAAATCGCCATGGTGCGCAGTAAATCACCGACGTAATGATTGGGTATCCCGCTCCCCTGCAGAGGGGGAGTTCGAAGTAGTAATCATGATCGCGGTTGTGATCGAAGAGATGGATGGGTCGGACTGAGTTCCTGGCCCCAACGATTAGAAGCGAGCCCAGGTTGGGAAGCGCAAACAATCTACGAGAGCGAAATGGCGCTCTTCAACGAGTGCAGGGAGAGGCATGCGCACATAGCGCTTGACACCGCCGACATTGTTAGAGATGGCGATTTATCGACAGTTGAGAGTCTGAATCACTCATTCTCTCTTCGGACGTCGTACACCACCTGCTGTGTCGCCGTCACCACAGCGGTTGGAGCCTCGCTCATATCATGATGCGCGTGCACTACAACTTGCCGCCCACGCTTGGAAAGCTGTGCCAGACTTGCTTGTAGCTGATGAATCCAGATTTCGTGGTAGTCGGCGGCCTGCTTTTCCAAACCCGGCGGGGCCCAGTACATTTCTGCCGTCAGCACCACCAGCGGGCGATCGTCCAAGCTGCCCGCATTCCGTGCCGCATTGTCGAGTTCAGGGTTGCCAGTGCCGAGCGTGGGGACCAATCTGCCGCCCGCGGTCGCCGCGCAGGTCTGCTCCGCATCCGTTCTCAGCGCCGTCGGCTGAGCGTTGAGCTTTGCCAATATTTCGTCCTCCGAGTTAGGTTGCGTGGGAGCGGGGCCACCCATTCGGCTCGCTGCAAATCTAAGAATGCCGAAGCGCGCCATAAATGGCAGTGCGGTGCAAATCAATCGTCGCTGGGCCGGAGACATCAGGTTGAACGCCGACAGCATAAATGGTGGTTCTTGTTGGTCGGGGTGGGACGAATCTACGAGTACGAGTCCGGCAACATCGTGAGGATAGCGACTGGTGTAAATGCGCGCGTATTCTCCTCCGATCGATTCGCCCACCAAGACATACGGCGGTGGCACGCCTGCTCGGCTCAACATCTCGTGGAGATCACTGGTGACTGTCGCGCTGGTTCTCGGCGACGGCGGCGGGTCGCTCCATCCCACGCCTGCGCGATCGTACCAGCAGGCGCGAGTAACGTTCGCAAGCTTGGTCTGTACCGATGACCAGGCATATCCGGGCTCGTTACCACCCGCTTCGAGAACGACCGTCTGACTCCCCTCGCCTGAACAGTAGAGGTTCAGAGTGTGTCCGCCTACGTCGACGGCCCTCCCAATCCGTGGAGGCACACGACTGGACTCCCTGGCCCTTCCAATCTGTTCGTAGGCGAAACCTGTTAGCAAGACCAGCAGCACCAACGTGAACATTGCGGCAGCGATTCTGGAACCCCACCGTTTCAGTCTCGTCATCCCCGCCTCCTCGGCGAAAATAGGCGACCAACACGTTACCACACGACACGGTCAATCCAGCAGTTTTGGGTTGATTGACGAAACCAGATGGGATGAGAAGGCCGGTCTCCGGACGGGATGCGGTGTACGCTCCCAAGTTATCGACGTGCTCAAGGCACAGATAAAAGGAGACCGGCAATGAAGAAGGTTAGCACTGTAGGGGCAAAGCCGAGCAAGAAAATCTCGCAGCAGAAGTTCACCGTGGGATTGGATCTGGGAGATCGCAACAGTTGGTACTGCGTGCTGGACGAATCCGGCCAGACACAACTGGAGCGGTGCGTCCGCACCAATGCGAAAGCGTTGCGCGAAGTCTTCGGCGAGATGCCGCACAGCCGGATCGGGCTGGAAATCGGGACACATTCGCCCTGGATCAGTCGCTTGCTGAGCGAGTTGGGGCATGAAGTGATCGTAGCGAATGCGCGCAAAGTGCGGTTGATCGGGGAGAGCCGCAAGAAAGACGATCGGTTGGATGCGCAGACGCTGGCGCGGTTGGCCCGGGTCGATCCGGAGTTGCTCTATCCGGTGAAGCATCGCAGCGCGCAGGCACAAGCCGATCTCATGATGATTCGGGCACGGGCAGGGCTGGTGCGCGCCCGGACGGGGCTGGTCAACACGGCTCGTGGACTGGCCAAGAGCTACCGCGAGCGGCTGCGCGGATGCAACGTGCGAAATATGAATCCGGAGAAAGCCGAAGGCCTGAGCCCGGAACTGCAAAGCGCGCTGGATCCGCTGCTGGCCGGCATTGAAGAGCTCAGTGAGCAGATACGCGAATATAACGAGCGGATCGAGAAGCTTGCGCAACAGAGCTACCCGCACGTGGCGTTGCTGAAGCAGATCAAGGGAGTAGGCACGCTGATCGGGCTGACGTTCCTGCTGACACTGGAAGACGCGCACCGCTTCCGCAAGAGCCGCGACGAGGGCTGCTATCTAGGGCTGCAGCCGGGGCGCAGAAACTCGGGACAGAGCGAGCCGCAGATGCACATCAGCAAGGAGGGCGATCCCTATCTGCGAACGCTGCTGGTGCAGGGGGCACAGCACATCTTGGGACCGTTTGGTGTCGACTGCGATCTCAGACGCTGGGGCTTGAAACTAGCCGAACGTGGAGGGAGGAACGGAAAGAAGCGAGCCATCGTGGCCACCGCGAGAAAGCTGGCGGTGTTGCTGCATCACCTGTGGGTGAGCGGAGAAGTCTACGAGCCATTGCACAACAGCAGGCGAACGACAGTTGCGGCAGCTGCGTAAAAACAAAATCGTTCCAGGAAGAGGAAAGGCAAAAGCCCAAGCCGAGTTCCGGTGACTGCGTTAATCGCCTGGCCCAGGTTCCACTCTGCAAGAGCGGAACCACAGGGCGCCAAACAGATAGCAGCACCGGCTGAACCGAGAACGCCCAATGTGCACCGAGCGAACGAATCGCTCCTTGAGAGTGCGAATGGAAGCATGGCGACAGCGGCCACTCGGCAGGAAGAAAACCTTGTTCAACGCAGCCAGCGAAGAATCGACTTGACTCCGACCGGCCTTCTCATGGAAGGCGATTACACTCATTGACCTCGCAGCCCCGCCCAAGGCGTTGGAAATAGATAGGTCCCGATTTCTCTCCCCCAAAGAGACTATCGGGACCCGAATCTTACTTGCGCCGAGAACTATAGTCCTGCACTGATAGCTGTGCAAGGCCCTCATCAGGGAGTATCGTGAGCCCAACTCCCGCGCCAAATGCCAAACGTTGAGGCTAAGATCCCGCTTCGTACCTTCCCAGCGCAAAATGGGTCAAAGGGCGGCAGGACCTGCTAGACAGCATTGTCTCCGCTCGTGGGCTAAGAAGCATGAACCTCACAGGCGGTATCTCGACTACCAATGGCGGAATGGGCACGCGACGGGCCTTGATCCGCGTCTTGCGGACATAGCATTCTTCATGGACGGCCCTGCCGCGCTCATCGGCTTTGCATGTTTCAAATGGCACAGGGCAGTTGCACATGGCGCAAATTGGTGCCCAAGCAGGATGAGCGGAAACGTAGGACATGAGCAACCTCTTGGGGGAAGGTACAGGTCCACACTATTTCAACTCCGCGCCGATGACCATACGGGAAACCCTGTATACATATTTGAGCACTCCCGAAGCATTCTGCATTGATGCCCAGCCGCCGCTTAGAAGACTCTATCCGTGAACTCTGCGCCGCAGTCATTGAAGCGAAAGACGCAGAGATAGAGCCTGCACTTTCAGAACTCAAAGTTGCCCTCCACGAACATACCGAACGTCTCAGAAACTTGGCTGCCGCCACTCACAAGACAGTCAACGCGCTGTTAGCAGGAGTGCCGGAGCCAACGCCAACCGGAAACGCCGGACCGGGAATCGCCACTCACCCCTCGCGCTCCGGCGTCCCCCGGATTGGCGGTGCCGATTATAGCGCGGGCCTTGATATCGGTCACCAGTTGAGGCTAAGCTGCTTGTGAACGGAAACAGAAAATAGACAAAAAACGGCTGCCCTGACTCTAGCGAGTTGGGGCGTTTTTATTTCAATGGAGAGGCAGGACCCGGATTAGATAGCGCTGTCTCCGTATCGTGGGCTAAGAAGCGCAAGGGTCAACGCATTGTGACAACTAGGGCCGATTTCTCTCACATGCTGGACAGGGCAAGTGTGGCCTGTCGGCACATTCATGCCCAGGATAGAGGATCTCGTAACCGCGCTTCTCTAGCTCTAACGCGAGTTCCATGTCTGTCACTTCGCTAAATTTTCGGCGCGTCCGGTAATGCCATTGTCCATTCCGCTTGTACCCCCATCGGCCATAACCAAAATCAAGAGGAGATCTAGCGGTGCCAAGATTAGGGAGGGATTGCATCGTGGAACTCCTAGAACAGTCTTAATACCAATTGGATGGGCTCGCAACGGATAAAGAAAGCACGGAAGGTCATGCACTTTGGTCACGTCGGACTGTCCGGCGATCTTACTTCTTTTTCGGCGTGAACGTCTCACCACACCGCGGGACGGCCACACGATGAAAGCCAACAAGATCCAAGCCGCACAGAAGCAGCTAGACCGCGCACTAGCCAACCTGGACCGCGTAGCCGATTACCTGGAGACAGCCGGACTGAAGGACCAGTCCAACCGATTGGTCGGAGCTGCGGACCATGTGGAAGACGTGAGGGAAACACTCGCGGCTCTGTGAGCGGTTGACACCCTCCCCCACTCGCCGCCCAGGTCAATGAGTGAGATCGCCTGTGGCTGTTGAAAAACTCCTGTTTTGCCAAAATAGGCGGAATTTGGGAGATAGAAAATGTCCACCAAAACGAAGATCGTCGTTTGTAGGGCTTCCTAGCGCAAAGTTTTTTCGACCATTTTGCGGTGAGTGAGTTTTTCAACAGCCACGCCTGATTACGTAAACCGTCCTGCTCGGTGTGATTCGTTTGACCCGCAATGATTTAATCTATATTGTATAGATAATGTCTGGTCGCGAGTACCTCGGCGAGTTTGAGCACATCATTATCCTGGCACTCCTGCGACTGGAGAATCGAGCCTACGGAGTCACGGTGCGGCAGGAGATCGAGTTTCGCATTCAGCGTGAAGTGTCAATCGGTGCTGTCTATGCCACGCTTGATCGTCTGGAGACAAAAGGGTACGTCAAGTCCCGCCACGGCGATCCTACGCCTGAACGCGGAGGACGTTCGAAACGTTTCTTTCGTGTCACAGCGAAAGGAATGGCGGCTGTGAACCGCACACAGCGCGCCCTCCAGGGCATGTTGGAAGGACTAGACCTCATTCGGAGCTACTCATGACCTCCGCAGCAGATTTCGTTCAGCCGCCGCGCCTTACAAGTTGGCTCTTGAATCTCTTCACCCCTCCTGATGGAGAAGAATCGATCCTGGGGGACCTGCTTGAGGAGTTTTCCCTTCTCGCGTCGAAATCGGGAGTTGCGTTCGCCCGACGATGGTATCGGAGGCAGGCCGTAAAAACCATCGCACACATCTTCGGCACCACATTCCGTGTCGCTCCGTGGTCAACCGCTTCCATAGTGGTTGGAGGGTTCTTGCTGCACAGGTTTGTCTCTGGGCTGCCCAATAGGGTGCTGTCGGCGGTTACCGACAAATACCTCTTCTATTGGTCGGCCCATTTTCAGGCTTACCTATGGATTCTGAAGGGGATGTTGCCCGCACAGCTCATCTTGTCGATGTTCGTTGGATGTATGGTAGCGTTCATGGCCAAGGGAAGGGAGATGGTTGCCACGATGACGCTAGTTCTGGTCCAGTTCGCGTTGATTGGCTCTGCTTGGGTGTGGGTAGCCATTCATAGGCCCATGGGTGTGGCGTGGATGCTATGGTCGTGTGCTGATCCGTGTGCGGTCGTTGTTGGCGGCGCAATAGTCCGAATCCTCAGATCAAGCGCGAAACCTCTACCTTCGCGTGCGTAATCTGGCACTTTATCTCCCAGATAATCGGCCAGTGTGTCAGCCAATCGGCCCAATTGTCGTAACATCCCCATTTCACTCATTGACCCCGAACTGCGATTCCTTGACGTGAAAGCAGTTGATTCGGAATTGAAGCCTGGTACTTCGACCCCCTTAAGGCTGTGAGACATCGACCAACAATTGGTGCATTTTGGAGAGAGGGGCAGATAAATCGCGCCGCGACCCCAAGAGTGTATGGTCCTTCGTTCTCGTCCTGTGATCTTGCCAACCTGACGAAGAGGTGCCAACATCGGGGGCGTGAACGTCATGAAGATCTTGCTCGTTGAGGATTCCCGCGTCGAACGACAGCGGATTGGCAATTACTTATCCGACTGGCGGCTCGATTTTGTGGCTGTTGGAACCGGGACAGAAGCGATCAACCTGCTGGAAGGCCGCGAACCTCCCAATATGGTTTTGCTCGATTGGATGCTGCCCGATCTCGACGGCATCGACATTTGCCGCCGTACAAGAGCAAATGGAGCGAGAGCACCTTACGTCTACATCGTTATGCTGACGGCGAAGAACCGGAAGCAGGATCTCTTGCATGCGCTGGCAGCCGGTGCCGATGACTATCTGGCCAAGCCGGTAGATCCTTCGGAATTGCGGGCGCGAATTATGACAGGCAAGAGGATTCTGGAACTGCAGCAGTCTCTTCGTTTCGCTGCCACTCACGATTTCCTGACCAACCTCTTGAACCGGTCAGAAATACTAGCAGCCATTAAGAAAGAGCTTTCGCGCAGCGGACGTGAGGGAAAGCCAGCCACGCTCATGATGGCCGACATTGATCGTTTCAAGCGCATCAACGATTCTCTGGGTCACGCGGCAGGCGACGAGGTCTTAAAGGAGGTGGGACGTAGGTTGAAGTCGGACTTACGCCCCTACGATGTCGTGGGACGGTACGGTGGCGAGGAGTTCCTGATCATTTTACCGAGTTGCGATCTGAACACCGGCGCTCGCCGCGCGGACGAGATCCGTAACCTGGTCGCGAAAGATCCGATTTTTACCCCCTTTGGAACAACCACCACTACTGTCAGCATGGGGGTTGCCGCAACTTCCGAAGGCTGCTCGCTGTCGGATCTTCTTCGCGAAGCTGATGTCCGCATGTATGCCGCCAAGAAGAATGGAAGGAACCGCGTCGAATTCCTTTCCCCCAAAGCCCAACAGAAGGGTGCGGGGCAGAGCTAAACAATCAATTGTGAACACCGGCGCGCGGGTGCCCGACTTGGGACCCCTACCCCGGTGAAAGAACTACTAGCTGATCCAGGATCTCGGTGCGCCTCTTCTGTATAAGCGAGTGTTTCGTACTGCGCCGGGCACGGATGCCGCCAATATTCCGAATCCCAGTGGCTAATTGCTCGCGGCTCAGTTACGAGCTTGTCCACTTTTTAATGGTTTCGCCGGTTAGAATCTGTTGCATGCCCGCCTCCTTTCGCAAACACGAGGCCACGATGCTTTCCTTTACAGTGCAACGAGTTTGTCCTGGGGCCTTGCCGAAACTTCGGCAGATGCCGACATACCGGCAGCGCCATTGGTTTATCGCCACGCTTTGCCGGTCTTAGGGGCCTTGCGCTTCTTAGCCCACAGATTGTCTAGCCGGTCCTAGCGCCCCGGCGGGACGGCCAACTATAATCAGCCGGATGAGCGATAAACCAACATACACAGTGGGCGAAGTGGCAGAGCTGATGGGATTCTCCCGAAACACTATCACCCAGTTGTTCCAAAATGAGCCGGGCGTGATTGTTTTGCGAAGGTCAGAGCAACTGCACACGAGGGGGTATCGTTCCATGCGTATTCCTCGCGTCGTCTATCTGCGCGTTTTGGGGCGGCTTTCCGTGAACTGATAAGTCTCTTACCCCTTTCTTCCCATCACGTAAAACGTGCACTTCAACTCGTCTTGCAACTTGAGCGTACCGCCAGCAATCTGTGCCACTTTGATTCCGTAATTGGTCTGCAAGATCGTAAACTCTCCATACGCTCGGAAGGTGTCCACCCCTAGGGCCACATGTGCCACCAAAGATTCGCCGTCGATGACCCCGTGCAGCGTCAGTCTGCCTCTGATGCTGACTTGAAAGCTAGCTTCCTTCTGCCTGTGCACCTCGATTTCAGAACTCTCAAAACTGAATTCAGGAAACTTTTCGATTTCCAAGACTTCGTGATGCATCACGCGCAGAAGTTGCCGCCGGTCCTGTTCATTCAGTTCATCTAAAACCTCCAACGACCCTGTTTTCGCTCTAATCGAAACGCACGAGTCGTTGGAGTCGGGGGTAAACCGGACTTCTCCCTGCCAATCACGAACTGCAATCTTAGGGCTGTGCGCCACTACAGAAATCAATCCGCTAGCAAACGCCTGGACTGTGAACTGGCTAGCCTTCGTGTCGATTACGTAATGTACAGCGCCCACCCCGAACCCAGTTTGCGCATAGGAGACTGTCCTCCGCGCACTTTGCGGACTCAAAATAGACAGCATTGGCAGAGTGCATTTCAACCGTACACGGGATTATCCGTGTCCCTCGTTACTGAGCCTCCGTAGTTCGGAATTCGTAACAAGTCAATAATCCACACGCCCGGGCTGACGTAGTGCCTAATTGATGAGAAATCCCTATTACACTCATCGACCCCAGGCAGGGGTACCCAATTCTCAATGAGCGTAATCCCTGGTTTCAACACCTACGCCGCTGGGAGGCGTCTAGTAGATCGCGGGCGCGAGGATTTCGGAGAAAGGCAGTGTGCCGAAGCGGCCACGCAAGGCATCCCATCCTGCAACGGCGCCGGGAACATCGATGGTCTCCACGCCAATGGGATTAATGTGATCGACGCCATGCGATTCTAAATATTCAATAGTGAGCCCCTTTGGCGTCCAACCGCTGGAATTCAATCCGTAGAGCTTCGCCGTCTTCGCGTCGTAGCAAAGGACGAACAGATCTCCGCCCTTGCCATTCACATACGGTTGCACCACGCCCATGACGGCGTTCGCGGCGATTGCCGCGTCCACGGCGTTGCCGCCCTGTTTCCAGAATGTGCGCGCCGGCCTGGGAGGCCAGAAATTGCGGCGCCGCCACAATTCCCAGTTTCGTCACAACCATCGATCTTCCTTGGCCAGGAACGGACGAAAATTGCTGTGCCGCAACCGTGGAACACAACGAAATGATGAGGGCAGCCACAAGAGTTTTCATAGGAAGGGTCCTTTCAGAATTCTTTGCGCATCGGCAATGGCCACCTCACGCCGTCGGTTGATCCGTCATTTTCTCAACAGGAGCTCTGAGAACTGGAAAACGCGATCAACCACCACTGCGGCCACGCCCATCGCGACTACGGTGAACACTTCGACGCTCAATCTTCGCACTACTGCCTTGTTCTTGGCGGCACGCCACACAATCGGCAGATTTACAGCAGCACTCGACAGCGAAGCAAGAACCGTCGTGCTTCCAGCCAAAGCTGGACTGATATTTCCGTGCATTGCCAGCGTGGCAGCCGCGGCCGTCGTGCTTGCACTGCTGACGAGTCCTCCGAAAACTCCCGTCGCAAGCATGCCGTAACTGCCAAAGCGTCGGGTGAGGAGAGTTCCGGCAATTTGTATTGCGATAAACAGCGTTCCGAACCACAAGACTTTTGTAAGCGAGATGGGCGATGCAAGCTTCAGGGTTCCTGGAACGGTCTGTTCGATTGCGCGATCGCGCCACATCCACAATCCCGCAACCAGGGTCATAGCCAAGAGCGGCACTAGTGTCGCACTGAGCGACTTGGGCGAAAAGAGAGTCGCAAGAATAAGGTTTCGTGCGAACATGGCGATCGTCGTCAGTAGACAAAGAGTCGTAGTCCGAGCAATCATGCCGGTTTCAAGCGCGCGACCGGCTAACTCGGCGACCGTTGCACTGCTGTTGACCAGTCCACCAAAGAGCGCACTCAGGTAGAGACCGCGCGTGCTGTAAATCCTCAGGAACACATAATTCACGAATCCAATCCCAGCGATTGCGATAACGCTGATCCATGCGTCGCTGGGATTGAACAACTGCCAGGGATCGATGTAACGCTTCGGTAATACTGGGTAAATCACGAATCCAATCAGGCCGAGGAGCACGGCGCTTCTGATCTCGGAAGGAAGCAGACCCCCGGCAAAACGGCTTAGCTCCGTTTTCCAGGCAAGAAGCATTGTCATGACGATCGCACCGGCTACCGGCGTAAAGATGTGGCCGAGACCCACCAAAACGCCCAACAGGTAATTAACCAGCAGAGCCGCGGACGTTGTGATCTCCAGAGAGTGATCGGTCAGGATACTCCGCGTGTTCATGGCCGCAATTAGAAGCAGTACGCCAACCAGAGAAGCTATGGCGACACTGTTACTGATCACCGATGCCAGCATCCCCAATAGCGCAACAATCGCGAAACTGCGCACACCGACGTCTTTGTTTGACCATTCGCGCTCCATTCCCACGAGCATTCCGATACCGACAGCAACCCCCATCTTTAATGCAATTGGGGTAGCGGGGAAATGTGTGGAGTCCATTTGCATTACGAACCTCACATCAGAACGCGAAGCGCCCGTCACAAACAGCTGGTTCCGCGATCGCAATGACGATACGCACGATGAACGCTACTGTAGTGTTTCTACTCAAATACTCCTTTTTAATCAAAGACACGATGCACGAAAAGGTCGCCATCGCGAGATATCCAAGTAAACTCTTATTTCATTCGAGACGAAACTTCGGAAGAATGGGGCAGCTTCGAAGGTTGCAGCCGCGGCTCTGTATTGCTGGCTTAGCAGCCGTAGACGCCAAGCCCTTGTGGGCTGCGCTCTTCCAATCGTTAAACCCAATGCATGTTGATGGTTACGAATATCGACGACTATCTATACGGGAAATGTCGGGTCGATGTGACAGATGAATAATGATGGGTAAATAATTGATTTCAGTTGATTTAGTGGTCGGGGAGGGAGTTGAACCCCCGACGCCAGCCTTTTCAGTCAAAATTAACAGTGATTGCAAGTACTTAGAGGTGCCTCCCGGCGCTGTAAGTTACTGAAAGTCATTGCAGGAAAGGTCGACTGCCGGTAAAACTGCCGGTAAGTTTTGTTCGCCTTGTGTTCTTCTTGGAAAGCAGTCCGCGCCCGATTGCATTTCAGGCGTGCGAATCTCGAATTCACGAGATGCCAGGTCAAGACATCTCGATTCTCAGCTCTTTCGCTTTCCGGATTCACGGCATACGCGGGGTCTTTATCAACGTGCGGCTGTTCTCTGATCGTGGAACCCCTAAAAAGCGATTGTTCTGGATCGCAACATCGGCGGGACGATGGCGGATTGATTAGCCTGGTACCAATCGGGAGTGACCAGTTAGGTGGCTTCAGGCGCTGGCAATTGCGGCAACTAAATTCGTAAACTCTTTTTGAATTTCTGCCGCTTTCGTCGTACGGTATCCCAACTCAGCGGCCAGCATTTCAAGTTCAATATGCCACTCCGGAGGAATGTTCGTCTCCGGTGGAAACGCATGGGTCTTTCTCTCCGCGAAAGTTCGTTCCGCCGCCGCCCGTGCGCGCACACGGTCCAATTGGCCAAGCATATCGACGACGAGGATATCGAGTATGTCGCGTGCGCGATCCTGCTTTTGAGGTCCGGTACAGGCATGAAGCTTCTGCGCCACTTGGTCATTGATCCCAAGACAGCGTACTTGGTTGGTGATGGGCAGGCCCATTTCCGCCACACCTTCGATGGCGGGCCTCACCAGGTCTACGTCACGTGCTTCGCCCGGACCGAGATCCACATTAATGGTCTGCCATGCCCGTGTTTTGTATTCCACGGCAACTTCGACCCGGACGGTGTCTGCCAGTTCCATCTCGTGTTGTTCGGGTTTCAAGCGAAAGGTGAACTCGTCAAATCCGAGCTGTAATACTTCCGAAAGCCGCCGAATACGTTCCGCGCGGTTGCCTCTAAGACCAAGATCGAAATCCTTGGTGGTGCGCGCCGCCCGCGCGAAGCGTAGTTCCATAGCGACTCCGCCTTTCAGGTAGTAGATGTCGATAACACCTTTCTCGACGGCGCTCTCCAGAACGCCGCAAAGTGCGAGAAACGACACCCAACGGCGAAGCCTTTCCTGATCGAGACCCTGCTCACGAGCCACACGTCCAAGAGTCTTTTCCAACCGCTCTACCTGCTTCGGGGTCATGAGTTAAACTTTTTGCACTTTCGCCTCTTGTGTCCCTTTCGCGTGTGCGTATCGATTGAGACGGCGAGTGATCGCTGAGGCTTTCTCAGCGCTAATGTAGCCTTGCCTACGCGCATCTTTCAGAGCGCCTCGCGCCAACCCGACACGGCCAGTTTCTTCCACAACTTGGGAGATGGTTTTTTCGATCGTGGTCACGGGAAGCCCTTCTCGATTGGCGATATCCGATGCTCGCAGATCAGCACGATGAATCTCCACCCATTTGGGACGGCGGCGGCGCAGGCGGGCACTTCTCGGCACTGTGATCTGTACGCGTGATGGATTCGCATCAGAAATGCCATAAACCGCCAACGCGGTCTCGTGGGATAAGGCTATTTTTTTCGGCCCACCATCAGCACGCGCCCACAGGATCGCTTCGCGATATTGCCCCAAGCGATCTGACGGGAAGTAAGGAATTCGATATACTCCGCGCGCCACCCGTTGAAGTTTTCCCCGTTGTGTGAGACGCGCCAGGACTGAATCCTTGATGCCAAGGCTGCGGGCCTGCGCGGCTGTCACGAAACCCTCGTTTTCTTCGGCAATGGGCAACAGCTCATCAATGCGGGATCGCATGTCCCTAATATCAGCAGCAATACGTCGCATTGTCAATATAGTTCCATAATGGAACTATATTGACATATCGTATTCGAGAGAATATAAACCCTATCTAACACATAAATAACCGCTTACTGAAGATCATTATCATCCCAACAGTCGGCCGTATAGGGAATGATCTCCGCACTTGGCAGCGCAGCAACCTCCTCCGCAGCTGTGCGATGACATCGCGCGTCACAGGGGAAGTCATGCCGGTTTCAAGTCGTTAAGCGGTCGAAACACGCACCGTATGGTGTACGCCGGATTGTACGCCCCCCCTCACACACCGGCAGAATTGTGCCGAAAGCGTCGGCACGTGCCGAAATGTCGGCAGGGAAGTTCCCATTTGAGACGGCTAAATGCGGCAGATTAAAGAGATTTAGCTTTGGCTCGGCGCGTGCATTGTCCGTGAGACATGGAACTGAAGATGATCTTGAATCTCATGCAAACACTTTGTTCTGAACTTCGCGCCATCCAGTTCTGGAACACCGCATACAGGCATAACCAAACACCACAAGAATACGAGAGGCGCTTTCCGCGCGCGGGAAGAACGGCGTAGGGAGATCATTCGCAAGTTGGCGGCTTTAGGTTCGCAGACTTTAGCTTCACAAAAAAGAACGAGACGGAGCCGTTCCTACATCGGGCCTATCTAGTACGGCCCCGCTCGCCCCGCCCCGCCCCGCCCGCCCGTTGCTGTTAACTCGAAAGCTCTATACCGTAAGTGAGACTGCATTTAAAATGTACAGCGAGTATCTTCTTGCTGAGGAATGAAATGTCCAACAAGGCTATGTCCAGCTTGCAACAGTGCGTTGGCATTCTGAAGAGAACCAAAAGCAGTAGGATGCCCCTACGTTATCCGGAAGCGCCCAACTTCTTCGATAGTATTGCCGTCTGTGGTGGTTTTGCGCGTTGATCGCGATCGCAAGAGTCCGAACGCAAGACTCCGAATAAGAGACCGTCATGAAAACCTTGCGGGGGCGACAGGGAGCGCGGGCGGGACTACCGAAAACGGCAGCCTAGCATAGGATCGGCATCCAGGTGTCGGACGAGAAGGTCGAGCCGGTTGCGCAACAAATCTAAGACGGCAGAAACCTTGTATTTCGCGGGACAGCCAGCTTCAATCAGGATCTCCATGCACGTGCCGAGCTCGGCTGAACGTCCATACGTGCCGATCACGAAATCCAGCGCTGTGCCGGGATACTTCTGCCGCTGACCTGGCGGATTGGGATTGGCGCTGTGCGAGTGCAGCGTTGATGACGGAATCTCCGCAAGAACTCGACACTGCGGCTAAATCCGGCGCTCCGCTGGGAATCTTGAAGCCATCTCGCAGCCAGAAGGTACGGGATAAGGTGAACGAGATTTTTCGCTTAGACTCAACCATCTGTCGTCTAATTGATTGTTGGTGAGGCCTATAGAGTCGCAATTGCGGGGGATTCGGAAGCTTCGCCTACCGGATATGCTGTATTGCGCAGAGAGGAAAAGCCGATTAAGTTTGCAGAGCGCCGCTGCTCAGTCTGATGCAGGCGCGTAATGCTTCGTATGGAAGATAGAATTCGCAGACTGTGCTCTCAACTTCTCGCCGCGGAAGGCGATGAGGAATCAGGGCCGATACTCATCGAACTGCGGGAGGCATTGCACCAGCACATCGAGCGCCTGCGCGAGCGCTTTGGCGCGTATCCATTCCTCGTGGAACGGCGCGCCCGAGCCGACATTTCGATGTGGAACAGGAAAGAGGACAAGAAGCCGCGCCGGCGAAAGAAACCAACGTTATCACAAGACCTGGGTACCTAAGCTACCGGGGCAACTCAACTGTGGAGGCCTTTCGCTGGGTGGTACTGGCAGCCCTCTGGACTTGCGTCGCCGTTCTTCGTTGTCTTCCAATGCCTGAATTAGTTCTTGGATTGTAGTTATAAACCTGTCTGGATCTTGCTCAAAAATGGCCTGTTCGCAAAGTTCTCTCCAACGCTCTTTGGTTTCGCCTTGCAAGGTGCCACCTCCAAACTCCGATTTGCCTCCGGTTCACAATTCTCACGGACGACTTAAGTCAGAAGTACCTCCGACCGCTTGACTAGAAACAGGAAAGGTGGACGTATGTTGGAAGCAATTGTTCCGCCAAATCCCTTCCCGACTCAGAAGTCGTCGTACTGCACGTACTTGGCTCCGCCAATTCGATTGGTATGGGAGAGGCCACAGGTGTAAAGTTTGCTGCCCAGGCCTTGCGGTTTCCTCAACGTTCTGGGCCACCCCATACGGGGTTCCCTGTATTCCATCGCACCCTAGGCCGTAGCTAGTGTAAGGTTTCTCCGTAGGCCGTGGTCCCGGCTGCATTGGGCTTCCCCCGCGCAATTCCGGAGCAGCAGGCACGCGAAGTCAGTCAACGGGCATGGATGAAAAGATCAATATCCTAATGGTCGACGACCAGCCGGGCAAGTTGCTCACCTATGAGGCCATGCTCGGTGAACTAGGGGAGAACCTGATCAAGGTTCATTCGGGAATGGAAGCCTTGGAACACCTGCTGAAAACCGACGTTGCCGTCGTGCTCATGGACGTGAGCATGCCCGGAATGGATGGTTTCGAAACTGCGCAAATGATTCACGATCATCCGCGCTTTCAAAACACGCCTATCGTCTTCATTTCCGGGATTCACATGACGGATCTCGACCGGCTGAAGGGATATCAACACGGAGCTGTAGATTACCTTTCTGTTCCTGTCGTTCCAGAGTTGCTTCGGGCAAAAGTGAGAGTGTTCACCGAGTTGCATCGCAAGACGCGCCAATTGGAAATGCTTAACGCCCGCATCACTACATTGCGGGACGAAGAGCGGAGACACATCGCCCGCGAGTTGCATGACAGCGTTGGGCAGCTACTTGCCGCCATTGGTATGAACGGTGTTTCGGTGGAGGCGGAAGCTCATAAGCTAAGCCCTGATGGGGCCAAGCGCCTCGCTGAAAACGCCGCCATGGTCGCTGAAGCCAGTAAACAGATTCGTACCATTTCCTATCTGCTGCATCCTCCCTTGCTGGATGAAGCGGGTCTTGCGTCTGCTCTCCGTTGGTACGTTGAGGGATTCTCCGAACGGAGTAAAATCAAGGCGGAACTCGACATCCCGCAGAGTTTTGCAGGTTTGTCCAAAGAAATGGAGCTCTGCATCTTCCGGGTTGTGCAGGAGTGCCTGACCAATATTCATCGTCATGCCGGGAGTCCCACAGCCGGAATTCGCATTGTTCAAGACGACGCTTGTTTAAGAGTCGAGATCGAAGATGCTGGCAAAGGGATTCCCCCTGAAAAGCAGTCCACGTCCGGCTCGTCGGCTCACGCCGGCGTCGGGCTTCGCGGAATGCGAGAGCGGCTGCGGCAGTCAGGTGGCACTCTGCAAGTCCAGTCAAATGGCCACGGAACACGAGTGACCGCCATTCTTCCCGTTGTACGTGCTACGCCTGCGCCTGCAGTCCAAGAGGTCAGTGGCAAGTCGCGCTGACCTGAGATACTCGGTGGGAAACGAATCAGGTTAATGCGTACTGATCGTCTTGGCACGATGTCTCCACGGCGGAATACACGAGAGCGTTGTCTGCTGTTCTGCGCTTCACCCGCCGAAATAATTCGTGGCTTCTGGGCTTCCAGGGTTTTGGCTTAGAGGATATTTCCGTCCCGAACCGATTCGCGCCGCTTCCATTTGCACTTAGTCGGCTCTTCTTTCGGTCGGGTGCGTTGGGCTTCCGGATCCTTCACGCTGTCGCATCCGAATTGGCGAGTTGATTGCACATTTCGTGAATGATCTCTTGTCTGATCTCATACTCCAGAATGTCGGCGTCGGTTGCTGAACCGAACGTTCGTGATTCCAACACTTCGGTTTGTTTCCGTAGGAGTTGGCCGAGTTCCTTGCGGAGGGCTTCGGCTTGATTAAGGTCCATGATGCTCCGTTTTGCGGCGAAGCGGCACCTTGGGCTTTACGCCCAGTCTGGCAAGCATAGCGTGGCGATTCAATACCCTACATCCCGTAATACCGCTGTTTTGGTCCGTAGCAATCGGTCGCAAGTTCGAGGGTTTCCACAGTCGCGTCCGAGAACTTTTTTCCACGTTCAGGCTAAGGAAACCGTGCAAGGCCATTCGCTCATTCCACAAAGTCAGCCTTCTGAACAGCTTCGGTGCGCCGCCTGCCTGGCACTTCGATTGCGACTGCCTTGGTACGCGCGTCGCTGTCTGGAGGCTTGTGATGAGCAAAAACCGTTTCTGGATCGAGGTTATGACGCTTTGCGCAGGGGCTGTCTTTGGCCTCGCGCTCGCGCTCGCGCTTGCGTTCGTGGGCGCCGTCGTCGTGGCGTTCGGACAAACCGCCGAACCACCCCAGCCACCGGCCCAAGCCGACCGCCAGCAAACCTATGTTGGCATGGTGACCTGTTCGCGCTGTTTCGCCAAACACTCTGCCAAGATCGGCGCTAACGCCACCGACTGCGCGCGCGTCTGCATCCGTGACGGAGCTAATTTTACCTTCGTCAATGGGGATCGGACGTATCTTCTCAAAGCAGATCCAGCGGAGCTGAAACGAGTGGCTGGACAGCGCGTGCAAATTGTGGGCGCTCTTAACGGCGGCACGATCACTGTCATATCTATCGACGCAGGGACATAGCCCGCAGGAAGTTTCAGCGGCCGCCTCTTGATTCACCTTGAACCCGAGATCCTACAGTGAACGGTTGCGGGAACGAAGCAGGTGACTGTGGGCGGCGACAAGGCATACGACACGGCGGATTTCGTGGCCGAGTGCAGGAACTTAAAGGTCACACCGCACGTGGCCCAAAATCTGGAGCGGCCCGGTGGGAGTGCGATTGATGCTCGCACGACGCAGCACACGGGATATGCCATCAGTCAGAGGAAAAGGAAGCGCGTTGAAGAGTGCTTCGGATGGCTGAAGACGATCGCGCTGTTGCGGAAGTTGCGCCATCGCGGGATTTTCAAGGTGGGATGGGTCTTCACCTTCGCCGCAGCCGCCTACAACCTAGTCCGCATGCGGAATCTGGCGATTCAAGCCGCGTAAGCAAAGGCCGCAGTGTGTTCGTGGGCCCGTGCGGGACACCCGCGGATGCAGCCAAAACTCTTCTCTCAGCCACAAATCGCGGAAACCAGGAAAGGTTCTAAGTCGCAACGTCGCTTTTTCCGCAGCCTGCTAAGGACTTCAACGTAACCGAAGATGCAAAGCCTGTTCACGGGGAGTGCTGGCTGGCGAAGGTCAAGGAGCGAAAATCGGAGCAGCACTAAGCCTTAGACCAGTACCCTCGAATGGTCGAAATCAGATAAGTGGTTGATAGCGAGATATTTGCCGTACTCGAAGGGAGAGGCTTCCCGAGAGGGCTGCCTAACATCTACTCGGAACCAGCGAGGCCAGCGGCAGGACTTGTGACAAAGACGATTGCAGTTGCCACCAATGCTGCCAGCACAGTGTACGTCCTGCCACTGAGATTTTGTTTTCCTTTTAGGGTGCGGATAACATTGGCGCGTGCTCATGACAGAGAGCGACGCCCGCGAAGCGAATGCACTTAGCGAATGCCTTGCCCCGCCAACTGTTTGAGCGCCGCGAGTTCGCTCTCGAGCAAGTAAATTTACCTGTGCAATGCGCTATCTGAACGGTGGGCACTCTTGCACCGAAGAATGGTACGTTCGCTCCAGAGACAAACACTCTGACGGAAGGAGGATACGTAATACTCCGGCAACACTCTCAGAAGGCTGCTGTTAGAAGCTGAAGCGCGCCGACAGCACGACAACCCGGCCAGCAAGAGCTCCTGGAATCGTGCCGAAGTTCGAACTGCCAATGTTATTCGAGATCACATTCGGGTTGAAGTCCAAATTGTTGAACAGGTTGAAGGCGTCCATTCGCAATTCAAACCTGGCGTTTTCGCCGAGCACCGGCGTGTTCGGGAGGCCGAAACCCTTAGCCAGCGTGAGATCTATGTCTTTGTATCCTGGAAGATTGAGCGAGTTGCGCTGGACACCGGGAGGCTGAGGAAGCGCGTTTCCGTAAGCGCTCCCGCTATAGGCAGTGTAGGTTGGCGTCGAGAAATAGGCCGTTCCACCCGGAGTAGCAGCGCTTGCCCCCTCGGGGAAGTTTGAACTAATCGGGCCTTTGAATGCATTGTTGCTCGTGCTGTTGCCTGCGCCGCCCAGGTACGCGCCGGGAAGAATGTTTCCATAGGCGTAACAAGTTCCGCAATAGAGTTCTCCGCCGACAACGCTTACGAGAGGAGTCCAGGGAAAACCGGAGTGGATATTAAAGATGCCACTGAGGGACCATCCTCCTGCGATTTTTTCTGTCCAACTATTGTTACCGTGGAAAAAGACCGGCTGCCACATTCCAAAAATCTTGAACGCTTTGCTGACATTGTAGTCAGAGCGCCCGTAGTCGAGGTCAAGGTTATAAGGATAATTCTGCTGGGAGTACGGGCCGGAACTGGTGTCCATGCTTTTGGCCCAGGTGAATTGGGCATCGGCCATGAACTGACGCGAGAACTGGTGCTTTAATTCGGCGAGCATGGCATTGTAGTTGCCGCGGCCGTTGACGCTCCAGTAGTCCCCCCCAGTGATCTCCGGGTTGAATGCGTAGCCCAAGACCGCAGGGACAGCTCTTGGATCCTCGTGGAAGAAAATGTTGGGCGACAGGCTTCCCTCATATCCCAATGAGAACACGAAATCGTGGCCCAGTTCGTCTTGCATGTCGAACGAATAGTGATGGACACGCATGGTGGGAAGGGTGCTGGGGAAGATTTCGACATTGGCGCCGCTGCTGGGTAGCCCGTCGGCGCCAAAGGTCGAAATCGTGTTCGGGTTAGGCGGGTAGCCATTCAAGTTGTGAACGTCACTGGATACGGCGTAAACGATGCCGGGGTTCGGCGCGGACGGCGTGGCCATGAACAGGCTCGGCGACACTGCCACCCCGGGATTTTGTACAATACTGGACGAAATGGCGATTTCTTCCTGGTTGTAGTTCAGGCCGTAACCCCCGCGGAACACGATCTTGCTTCCGAACCGACTCGGACTCCAGGCAAAGCCGATCTCGGGTCCGAAGTTATCCTTCTGCGCGTTCCAGGAATCTCCCTTGCGTATAACCAACCCAGTCAGGTAATTTGCCCCCGATCCGGGAACGGCGTAAAGCATGTTGCCTTCCTTGGAGGAGAGTGGACCAAAGTAGGACCAGCGCAGGCCAAGATTAATGGTCAGGTTCGGCCGAAGTTTGAAGTCGTCCTGGACGAAGAAGCCCCAGATGTCTGAGCGGTCGTCCTGGCGCTCCGCCGTCGGTTCCCCTGTAGTAGGGCTGAAGTTCCCCTGTTCCTGATGTGGCGCATCGTTGAGGAAGTCCCACAGGTTGAAGAAGAAGTAGTCTGGCACGCCGTTACCGCTGGAAACATTGTTTTGCAGGTAAAAGAGGCGCGTTACTTCACCGCCGAACTTGATGGTGTGGCGCCCAAAAATCTTGGTGGCCACATCTTTGTAGCTGTACGTCCATTGATCGTAGATGCCGCCGACGTTCGGCCCGAATTGATTTGGCGTAATGCCGCCGATTAGCCCTATATTGTCGGTGGGAAGTCCAACCGGCGACTGCGGGTTGTCACTGATTTCATTGTAGCGCCAGCCAGCGGCATTGACGCGAGCTTCGTTGAGGAAAGACGGCGAGATAGTACGGTTCCAGATGACAGAGAACGCGTCATTGGTCTGCTGATGATGGAAGAGGTTATAGGCGCGGGTGCCCCCGTTGTAGTCGGTTTTTGACAGGGGTACCCAGTAGAGGGCAAAGGCGATGTGATCTTTACCCGTAACATTCGCATCGAGACGGCCATTGTACTGCGCAGCAGTAAAGGTGGTCGGGTTGATGGTGTTGTAGTTCGCCAAGTCAGCCACAGTTCCGAGGGGGCTGCCAGCGGTTCCGCAACCCGTGCCCGCCCCCCCGCAGCCGGGGTTGCTTGGCTCGGTCCAGCCCAGATCTTGCGTATGTAAGCCTGTCGTCAAAGGAGTGCCGAGATTGATGCCCTGGCCAGGAATGGTTGCGCAGTCCACTCCTTCCGTCAGGCCAGCGGTTTGGCAGTTGGCCATAGGATTGAGGGCTCCGACTACACCAGCACCGGGGAAAGAAAGATACTGCGCAGCGATGCTTCCCGGAGCCGCCATGGCGTCGAAGGCCTGCGTATCGTACCATCCGTTGCCTTGGAGCGGGGAGGATGGTTCACGAACAGTCTCATAGTTGAAGAAGAAGAAGATCTTGTTTTTCCAGATCGGACCGCCTACGCTGCCGCCGAACTGCTGGAACTTATCGTTGTCTCTTTGATCGGCAAGCAAATAGCCGTTGTACGGCTGGTAGGCGTTCAGGTTCGGTTGGTGAGTGGTGAAGAATAGGCTGCCGTGGAAGTTATTACTGCCACTCTTCGAGGTGATCTGAACTTGGGCGCCGCTGAAGCGGCCATCCTCGGCGTCATAGCTATTCGAGACTATTTTTACGTTGTCAACGGAATCTTCAGACGGGGTGATGACGGTAGAACCGCCCCAGACCGCGCTGGTGGTGCTTATGCCATCAATCGAGATGCCGTTGTTCTCAGTCTGGTTGCCGTTGGCGATTAGTTGTACCCCGTTTTCCGTCTTGAAGATGCCATCGTTACCGCCGGAGGCGCCCCCGTTAGTCTGAGTGCCGGGAAGGTTATAGTTGTCGCTGCCGCTTGCCTGCGAACCATCACTGAAAGACCCGGGAGCCAGTTCGGCGAGTTTGGTAACATCCCGCCCAAAGGACGGCATGTGCTGAACCTGGTTGCTGGTGACAGTGCCGCTCACCGTGGCCGTCTCTGTGTCGAGCGGCTGGGAAGTACCCGACACCGTGACCGTCGTTTGAACCTGGCCCACATCAAGTTGCAGGTCGAGTCCATTCGGCTGCTCGGGGATAATGACAACATGCCCCAACACCTTCTTCGTGAACCCCTCGTGTTCTACAGTCATTCGATAGGGAGCCGGCGGGAGCGCGTTGAAGTTGTAAATGCCGTTGCTGTCGGTGGTAGACACCATGGTCTGGTTCGTGTCCGTGTCCACCAGAGTCACGGTTGCGCCGGCAACCACTTCACCCTGAGGATCGCTCACCGTTCCACGGAGGGAACCGCGAAACTGAGCTTGGACCAATGTGGTCGATGTAACGATGCCTACCGTTAGCAGTGCGACATGGACTGCCAAACTCAAACGCCTCATGAGCTTCTCCTCTTCTCTGCCTGTTGAAAACGCTCGCAGCCACACGCTCCCGGCTGTTAAGCAGCACGCGAACTGCTACTGAATCGCTTTTCCCGGATCAAGTAATTGCATTGCCAGTGATGTTTCCGACGACGTAGGCGTCGCCATCCTCCTAGAAGGCGGCGGAATGGGATGCCGCCGCCGAACTGAAGGGTTGCCGGCAATCTGGCAGAAAATCGGGGCGCAACAACCGGAACGACAGAATCCGGCTAGTGCTGCGTGGCGGAAGCGCTCGCAGCCTTATCGGGCTGGAACCCGATCTTGTCCAGCATGGGTTGAATCTCCGGGTTTGACATAAACATTTTCCAGACCAGGCCGCTGCGATAGTTCTCGATCATAACCACGATCGGCGCCTGATCCAGACCCATGTAAATAGGGGAGAACCAGTTTCGGGAAAGATTGAACGCGTCGCGCGGTCCGTAAACCCCCCACAACCGGTCTCCAAGCTCTCGATAAAAAAACTTGAGTGCAGCCATGGAAGCCTCGGGCGTATAGGGGAACGACGAGAGCGCGCCCGTCGGCGTGATCGTGCCGTCATCGTTCGCTTGGTCTGGAGCGTGAGCGAGATAGCCCAACTGGTCGTCGCTCGCTGTCAGCCCCCAATCATCGGCGCCATAACCTTGGAAGTGGCTGGGGTTCGCTTCGCAGTATGCCAGGTTAATAAGCGCAATATTACGGTTGTTGTCAAAATAATCGGTGTACCGGTCGTGAATGCCGCGGGGATCAAAACCCATGAACGAATACTGCGTGAAGAACAGCGGGCCGCCCGTGCTCACGCCCACGTCGAGCTTGATGCCATAGTACGTGTGGCCGTTTTGATAGTGGTCTCCTTCGCTTGAGCCGGACCATCCGCTGCGATAGGCAATCGCGGCCGGCGACTGGCCCGCCCATCCCGTGTAATAGAGGTCAGCGGGAACAGCATGCGTAGGCGAGGCAATGGCCAGCAGGTAGGTGATCATGGTTTCGTTGAATCCGGTGAGCCGATGATCGATGTACCACGACCACTGCGGAGACCAGTGCCATAGCAACGCGTTATTTTGCGGGGAGCGCCGGTACCAGTCCCACTCCACGGTCTCCCAAAGGTGGGTGATTCTCCGATAAAGACTTTGCTCATCTTCACTTGGCCCCCTGAAGTACTGGCGCGCGGCCAACAATCCTTCCATTAGAAACGCCGTCTCCACCAGATCACCGCCGTTGTCGAACATGCCAAAGACCAACATGCTCTGAGCTGTGTAGCCATTCAGGAAGTGGGGCCATGCACCGTGGTAGCGAGGTGCTTTCTCGAGGAAGTCCAGGATTCGCGTGAGCCGTTCGATGCCTTGCTCGCGAGTAATGAACCCGCGATCCACACCGACCATAAGAACCATGATGCCGAAACCGGTGGCGCCGGTCGGGACAATGCGATCATCCCCCGGAATATTCTCAAGCGTTGCCTCCGCGTCAGGATGGTCCCCCTCCCAGTAATAGCGGAAACATGCTTCCTGCAACATGGTGAGTAATTCATCGTCGGAAAGTTCGTGGGTCGATGCGCTGGCTTCGCCAGAAAAGGCGGACTGGCGGTACGCCCGGTCGACGGCCGTGACCCGATACGAGGCCTTCGACCCTGACCGCCCAAGGAAATCAGTATAGCGGTTGATGCCAGCACTCTGAATACCTATGGGCTCGAATTTCTGCCCTCCGAGCGAGCGGTAGATCGTGTAGTCTTGCAGATCATTGTCTGCGACCGGGTTCCATTTGATGTCAATGTGCCGGTCGTAGCCTTTGGCCTGCACATTTTGCGGCGCTGGCGGAGCACTCCTTATCTCAGCCGCGACTGGCGAAGCCACGCTTCTGTAGTCGATTTTTATTTCATCAATAATTAAGGTCCGCGGGGTATCATCCGCTGCGCTCTGCCCGAAGTGCACGCTATGTAGCTCGCGTGGCTGAAAGGGATGAATGGATGCAGTCGCGAACTTGCCCAGGGGAAGACGCACCTGAACCCACCTCTTGGCGGGAAAATCGCCGGCGATACCGTCCATGTTCAGCGGTGCTGTGAAATCATGCTCTTCATCCTCCAACTGAATAACTGGCAAGTCGGCGGCAGGGATTGCTTGGGGCGAGTAGCACCACAAGTAAAGCGTGTCGCCACGGAAGTCCGTCGGCCGGTTCCGGATACTGACCACGCGTACTTCTGTCTCCCAGCTTCCACCCGTTACCGAACGCCATTGCAGGCGCAGCGCATTTGGTGGAGTGAAAAAATTCTTCCTCTCGACGGGTAACGCTCCCGACAGCAACTGGACGGTGCTGGGAAACACCGAACGCCCACTGCTGTAATAGTAGTAGTCGGGCGTAATGCTGTTGTTGAACACAATGTGGTTGTAGTAGTCGGAGGGCGGGAGGGCTGGGCAAGGAGGGGCACACAAGATGAAGAGCCACAAGACCCAGAAAACCGCGCGCACGTCGTATTCCCTGTCCAACCAGACGGTGAGAATCTCGCTCCACTCAAATTTGCACCGCGCTCCACTGAAAACGGGAAACAGCAGCCGGTGAACCTGTACAGTTCTGCAGATCCCTACTTGAAACGCATCCTGGACAAACATTCGTGGCGACACACCAAACGGCAACCTCCGAATATAAGAACAGATAGGACCGGCCGCAATACCGTAGATTCCCGATTGACCATTTGGTCATCTTGGGCGCAACCACCATCGAGAAACAAAACGTCATCATCTATGTGAGAAAATGGAACAGCAACCCAAGTGACGTGACCGGCGAAATTTGTACCAGGTGGAATGAGAGAGAATCCACTTGGAGGAAAAGCGGGTCATGCCCATCAAGAGGTACAAGCCAGAGCAGATCGTGACGATGCTGCGGCAGATTGAAGTGAGCATCGCAAACGGAAAAACCACCCCACAAGCCTGCAAAGAAGCCGAGATCACAATCCAGACGTTCTACCGCTGGCGGAAGGAATACGGCGGTTTGAAGATGGACCAGGCGAAGCGGATGAAGGAACTGGAAAAAGAGAACGGCAAGCTAAAACGGCTGGTGGCGGAGCTGGCGTTGGATAAACAGATATTAAAGGATATTGCGGAGGGAAACTTCTAAGCCCGGAGCGACGTCGGTGCGCCGTGGAGCATGCCCGTGAGGAGTATGAAGTGAGTGAGCGGCGGGCGTGCCGAGTGGTGAGGCAATGGCGGGGAACGCAACGCTATCTGCCGCTGCGGCGCACGGACGAAGATCAGCTGACGCAGACGATCATGGCCCTGGCTGCGAAGTATGGGCGGTACGGCTACCGGCGCATCACGGCGCTGTTGCAGCATGCGGGATGGCCGGTGGGGAAGGATCGAGTGCAGCGGATCTGGCGACGCGAAGGGCTGAAGGTGCCGCAGAAACAGCGGCCACGAGGACGATTGTGGCTCGGGGATGGTTCGTGTGTGCGGTTGCGACCGGAGCGGGCGAATCATGTGTGGAGCTACGACTTTGTGAAGGCGATGACGCACGACGGACGAGCACTGCGCGTCCTGGTGGTGATCGACGAGTACACACGGGAGTGCTTGGCATTGCGGGTGGCGCGGCGGTTGGGGAGTTTGCAGGTGATCGAAACGTTGGCCGATGTGATGTTGGCGCGCGGAATACCAGAGCACATTCGTTCGGACAGGGGAAGCCAAAGGGGATGAAGATTCTGATCGTTGCAATTGACGCACGGCCCTGGACCCTCTTTGGTGCCATTGGACCGATGCGTTAAGACGTGTATTTTCTTATGTGCGACGTATTTTAGTAGTGGCTGGAGGCACGCGCGGCTCTGCTGAGAAAAAGGTTCCAAAAGGGGCAGTGGAGCGCGGGCTACGAAGATCCGCAGTACAGGGATGCACGGGGAAAGACGGATGCCAGAGAGATTCTTTAAGGCAGGAGATAAGGTGCCCACTACAGGCGTTTACAAGGCGGTCCACGCACGACAGCACGTCCCGCCGCATTACGTCATGGCAGTGTTTGGAGACACATTTCCGGCTTGCTTAGAGTGCTCGGACAAACGTCCGGTTTGAGGTCGCACTGTCCGTCGTTCACTTCAATGCTCACCCTCAGTTCATGCGGTAGTGCGAAAAGGAGTCCACGGGCGTAAACTTCTCTCATTCGACGAGCGCCTGCCCGAAAAGGCGAGCCCTTCCCCACCCGCGTCGTTTGGATGGCTCCTTGCGGCGCGGGCTTTTGTTTTTGGCAGTCAAAACCGTTTATCCCCGCCTTCCCGCCTTCTTCTTGAGAATGTCTTTCGCGGCAAGGCGAGCGAGTCCAAGCACAATGGCAGAATTGCTTAGAATGGCATCGGGCCATAGAGCACTGGCCGCTCTCTGGAGGTTTGTGAAGTCGTCCGCACTCATTTTCACGTTTACCTGGACGGTACGTTTTCCACCGGCTTGCATTCCTCCATCCTTATAGTTCGTACTCTTTCCAGCAAGGGTACTATTGATATCTTTCGTACCTTGTGCTATAAACTTCCGGCATGGCACCTTTGGACCCGCTAGAGCGCCAGATTCGCCGCAACGTGCTCCTCGGGCTGCTTGCCGAGCTGTATCAGCAGAACCTGAGCGATGCCATCGCCGTCAAAGAATGGCTGGAATCGAAGCTCGGCGAGCCAGGGGCAGGTGAACCCCGATTCACAAACCACTACCTGTGCCCGAAGGACTCCACGCGCTGGGATTCCGGGTGGTCCTGTATGGCCAACGATCGCTGCCCAACCTGCGACACCGTGGTCGAGCCATACGCGACAACGCGCAACGCGGACCAGTACGAAACGATCCACGACGAGGCGGTCTACAAGAAGGCGAACGTGGTGGGACGATGAGGTCATTAACACTGGAGAGGGTTCGGCTTGTCCACGAATCTGGCTCGACTCTGCAAACGTTGCAAACACCTATTACCTCTAGGTACATGAAAATGCTAGGTGCGTTACGAAATCCGAACAGAAGGGAAATAGTTTGGCGGTCTACAGTTTCAACCGTATTGTCTTGTGCATCAACCTGTGTTGGTTGCGCGGTGGGCAGGAGCGAGATATGTCGGCAAAGGAACGGAAGCTTTTGAAGGCTGTAGCCCGGTACGCGTGGCACGCGTCCCTGCAGGGGATTCCTTTGGATCAGTGTCTAGCCGGTGTGGAAACCTTGACTATCTGCGCTAAGACGGAGGCCGATCTCCTGGCTCTCTGCGCTCAGTATGGGCACATCACGCAGAAGCAGGCAGAACTGGTAAGTGTGCGGCGCGTGCAGCAGCGAGCTAAACCCGAGCGGTCGGCGGAGGAGAAAGCGCGGGCCAGGCGGCGATTACTCGATGGCCGCCGTCGCTCAAGGGAAGCGTATGAGCAATTGCACAATCGACCGCTCTGGCAAGCCATGAAAGATTTTCCGGTGCCAACCATCGCGGACGACCTGAGTGCGTGGAAAAGTTAGGTGGCCCATGTGAGGCTGGTTGATTCGGTCCGACGTTTAAGAAGTGCGGGAACGGCACGTCGTTGGCGATGTAAACCGGTGCAAGCCGGTGAGTTCATTTCGTCAGGAGGAAGATTATGGCTCGCTTCGACATCCCTCGGCTTTCGCGTTACGTCACTCTGCTAATCTCAATCTTCTCGTTTTCAGCGCTGCTGCTGTTTCTCTTCGCTCAACCCCTCTTCTCTCAGGCCATCACACTCACCTACGATACGGAGAAGACAAAGTCTGGAATCTGTACGTCCGGTGATGGGTCTGCCCTAACGAACGTCTATACCTATTTCGACATAGTGGTGACTATGGGTGGTACTACGGTGCCCGGCCCCGAGGCACTAACGTACTATCAGTATCCTTCCTCTGAGTGCGGAGCAAGCTACGGAACCAGCGGGAGCGTCTCTATCACCGGCACAAATCCGCCCGATACCGATTACGTCGTGACCCTGACCGCAAAAGCCGGTGGAATAGGGGTTTCGACCGCAGATACAGAGGACTTTTTTCCTTCCTATAAGGTGGTGTCGATTCTGTATTCGCCGCCAGGGAACCAAAGTTCGCAGGGTTATATAGAGACCACGACCAACGGCACGACGACCACCGTAGGGTCAACTTTTACGTCTGGGGTAACGACTGCCGCCGAAGGAATGGGCACGGTTGAAGGCATTACAATAAGTGGCGGAGGTAGCTGGGGGGAATCACTGAGTTCCATCTACACCGACTCCGAGAATACGACCTGGACTGATGCCACAGGCTACGCGAGCGCTTCCAACAGCAGTTCGTATTATAATCCCACCGCTACCAATGTTATGAACCACAACTTGGACACCATTTTAATCTGGCTCAATCCCGAGGCTGTGGTTACGGGTACGAACGACGTACCGAGCAGCTTCTCGCTCACGGAAGCGCCCATCCCCAATCACACCGACTCTCTAGCGGATGTCTTGAGTGTGGTCGCGCTGGACATGGAAGAGACCCAAGCTGGGGCTCCCGTAACCCAATACAATCCGACTGGTGCCGTAGGGGTCACGACGGTAAAACTCGCCGACCTCGATCCGCAAGGAATCACCGGCGACGACGGCGTGACCACTTTCATGCCAGGTTTGGCTGCGGTCTGCGCCAGCCAAACTCTCTATCAAGAGCAACTGGCATACGACATTGCCCATCCCACCCTCTCAAACCCGGCATCGGGTACGGGTGCATACTGCACGCAGACGAATCAGTGCGGATGCACGCCCGCTGATTTTGCGAATATTTTGGAACAGGACATGCTGCTCGATTACACGGCCACCACAACGGACGGCGTCACCACTTACGCTTCCCATTCTACCGCCCAAACCACCGACCCCACGACGCTGGATGAGTCGGGTCAGACTACGTGCGAAAAGAATCCGATTCCAGCGGGTTCGAACTGCCGCTATGTTGTGATCCCCTCAGAGGCGGGGGGCATTGATCCATACTCGCCGCCTCTAAACGAGGCCAGTCCCGACAGCTACGCGCAGACGGATTCGAAGAGTTCCACGTTGACGGACGGCACAACCTCTAGCTACTCCATCAGCATCAACTTTGGCCTTTCGATTCCCCTGTATTCGCTTAAAGTTACCGACACCTGGACGTGGACAGACACCGAGAGCACGGGAACCACGACCGGTTCGGCGAACACGATGAACCTCTCCCTGAAAACCAGCACAGTATCGTGTGATGAGTACCCGGCTATTTACGAAGACACGATCTACCACACCTTTGTATTCGCGGTACCGGAAGGAAATTACGGCTGTACGTAAAAAGGAAAATGGGCCTATGCGATTCGTAGCAGCGATTCTTGTCGTAGCAGGCGTCCTGTCGCTCGTGAGCTGCGGGGGAAATTCCTCCGCAGCTCAGTCCGGCAGCGTCGTTATCAACACCCAGCCCGCTGACCAGGCAGTCCCGATCGGCAGAACGGCGACTTTCACGGTAGTCGCCACTGGCCCGAGTCTCACTTATCAGTGGAGCAGTAAGGGAGCCGACATTCCGGAAGCGACGGCGGCCTCGTACACGACCCCGACCGTATCCTTGGCCGACACCGGAACCGAATACCAAGTCACGGTCAGCTCGGGCTCGGATTCGTTAACCAGCAACGTCGCCACACTCACGGCGGGGCCGCGCGCGCCTGCCATCGGCGATGTGCGCTATTTGTTATGGCAGCAAGCGGGTCCCGCAATGAACCCGCCCCCAGACAATGCAGGGGTTTTTGGCGAAGGCATAAGCTTTACGGCCACTAATGCTTTAGGAGCGCCGATAAACATGTTGGGAGGCGCTGAATGCGGATGGAATTTTATCTATCTGGCTGTGCCCAGCTCGATGAACGGAGAGTACACAAGCTATTATGAGCAGGGTTCCACCAGCCAAGGGTCTTGGCAGTCCTACCTGGCATCGCTCAACGAGCCGGATATCGTCATTATTTCCACAGATCTTGAATGGGCCACCTGTGGCGAAATTGTGGCAGCGTATGTCCAAGTCCAAGCCGGAGGGTTCGATTACAAAAAAGAAGAAGTCGCGCCCTCGGCAGTTGCTGCTACGGTTGCGGCCGATGGCGCTGCGAGCCGCATTATAACCGCCGTTACCTACGACGATACCGTGAGCCCCTCCCAGGTGGTGCTGATCTCCTACGGTTGGCAAGGCGACACGACCACGGTTTATGAATCGCAGTCGGTGCTTATGTCGCCGGGCGACGGCGTTGAGGTGACTCCGGCCGAGACTCTTGCCAGCGACGGCTATTTTATCAGCGCATTCGGCGGTAATGTCACGGACGGTTATGTAATGGTGGGGATGCGCGTGCAAGGCGATACCATGCCTCGCCCACTTGACTTGGGGAACGGCAAGTCCGTTACCGCCGCCCCCCCCGATAACGCCTATTGGTCGGTGGTTGCCTACCTTAGCGGGTTCATCTCAGAACAATGAGCTTTGCACGTTAACCGGGGCGGTCCGCCTGGGAGGAGATGTATATCCAGGCAATTTTGATATGTTAGCTAAGGGAGGCGGCAGTTGGAGCCCGGTTTACAGTCTAACCAGCAGCTTCCAGATAACGAGTATCGGCTCGGCCGGGCAAAGCCAGCAGCCACAGCAGCCGCCGCAGCCGCCACCAACCACCAAATGGTACCAGCAGTGTTCTGCACAAGGGTTCCGGGGAGCGTGTTTGCCAGGTTCGCGGTTTCCTACTGGAGCAACCAAACCTATCCCGTGCAGCACACTGGATAATGGAGGGGATGTTCTCGTTGCCTCGGCCTCTGTGGCCGCAATTTATGGTGGCATAGGAAGTCTGGTGCCCGTCACATGGCCTGGGGCGGCAGGATCGTTAGCCTACGCTGGAATCAGCGGCGGTGCCGGTGGGCTAATGAACCTAGCTGCGAAGCACAAGATTGGCTGTACGGGTTGAAAAGAGGGGAGATCGTTGTGGCTATCGGTTTGGCAGTGAGTTCAACTTGGTTTCCGTATTTTCTTGGTTTCCTGGGTGTGTTATTTATGTTTGCGGCAGTGTGGCTTATAAGAATGTCGCGACGTTATCTGGGCGGCGCTCTGGCACTTGTCGGCGCGCTTCTGATGATCGTTGACTTGGTTATTCGTCACGTGAATCTGGGCAAATAGGGACACATGGATAGTTACGGCGTCAATTGATGCTGACGACCCACCGATTCCTGCGTGAAGTGTCGCGTTGCAGATTACTCCCATCTTCTTGCTTCACGCGGCGCGCGCCGTTCTTCGGAGCGGTGTCCGTTCCCTTAACAAGCGGCACCCCTGGCTTGACCCGCTCAGCAAAACCAGCAGCGCCGCAGAAGCAGCCGCCGCAACCATCGCCACCCCCGCAGAAAGTATCGTGGTGGCAGAACTTCACCCATCCAAACAAGCAGACGTGCCACAACGCGAACATAGCCGCCGCATCAGAAGGAGCTGCAGCGTTCGGATTAGTTGCCACAGGTCTGTTCGCGCCTGTGAGTGCCCCTGTGACAGGGCCGTTAGCTGTTGGGTTAGGTCTCGGAAGCGGATTAACCAAGTTGTACACTACCATTGCTTGCCCATAAAAAAGGGGGAGTATGACAAACGACACAACTTTTATGCGAAGAAGAAAAGTAACGTTCGTGATGGCTAACGCTGCGGCGCTTGTTATTCTTACTGCCGTCTGTATTCGATTGGTGCGCCATTGGCACAGCACATCGGGGTTGTTCCATGTTAACGTGTTGTTGATGATGGTGAGTTTCGTTTTCCTTTGGGCTTCCTTGCTGCGGGAAAACAGCACCAGGCTTTCATGGAGCAACCTGAATTCGATGCTCTTTGCCTTCGTGCTTCTTTTGGCGGCGGAAGGAGCCATCTCAAGCTGAGCGTTGAAGCCAATCAGGCGAAAGGATCGCTGGGCACAGACGCGATGCAGTAGGAGATTGAGATGACTTGGAAACCAGAGCTGATTGAGACGCCTACGCAGAGGAAAGTTAACTTCGTTTTGATGACGGTAACGCTGGTAGTGACTTGGCTCTTGCTAATCTCGTGGCTGTACCAGAACTACCAATGGCTATCGGTTGACGCTCGTTACTCCTTTATCCTGCTGCTAATCGTGGTCCCACTTCCTTGGGGTCGGACGGTAATAGAAAAGCCGAAATCGATGGCGACCGCCAGTCTTGCATACCTCATCGTGATCTTCGTGGTTCTGGTGTTCCGGCACATTCCGATTGCCCACTAACCCGAAAGGGGCCGACAACAAATCTTGTCGGCCCCACCCCGCAGCATACTTGACTGCCTTTCCGCCGCGAAGCATCAGAAAGGAAAAAAGGGAGAAAATAATGCAATTACCGGCGAAAAATGAACGAAGCTTTTTTATCGTGCTCACGGGGATGTTTCTGATTGGTTGGACGAGTTTCCTCGTAAGCACACTACGACATTGGCATGAAATTTCATCGCCCTACACTGCAGTCTGCTTTGCCGTGGTGTATCCTCTTCCTTGGGTGATGTTGCTGATGGAGAACCGCAACAAGCTGCAAATGGCGCTGGTAGCGTATGTTGTCCTTTTTTTGGCGGTGAAGCTTCTGCTTCTCTAATGAAAAAAGGAGAACACTTGTGATTCAAACATGGCTTCCCTATTCTCTTGGTGTTCTCGGCGTGTTATGTGCTGGCGCGGGATGGTTTGAAATTAGAAGACAGCATCGTTATCGAAGCGCTGCTTTGGGATTTACAGGCGCGCGCTTCTGATGAGTTACGGCGTCAATTGAGGAGAAGATATGAAATTCAAATTACCGCCGCCAGATGTACGACCTGCGTTTGTGTTGCTCACGCTACTGGTTCTGCTGGGCGGGGTGTCTATGTTCGCAAGCATGGTGCGGCATTGGGATAAAATTCCAGACCATGTTGGCGTTGTCGTGTTTGCCGTTATGTACCCGATGCCCTTGGTGCTTATGCTGATGGAGAAACAGACCAAGTTTTCAGTGGGCCTGGCCGCATACTTGGTTATCCTTGGCGCAGTGGGAATTTTGTTCTCATAAACGCCAAGGCAAATAAAACGTGCTGGGGATCTTTGCAGAGCGCGCGGAGGCGATGAAGGCCGCTCACGCCATGAAGAGCAAGATCAAGTGGACAGTGTGAACCGCTAAGCGATCCGGTCTCGCGCAAGGGTGGTCGAGGGGTTGGGCCGCCCCTGGCACCCTGCCGAAAACGTAAAAGTAGTGCTCCCATCTCCTGACTTTTCCCAGCGCTGCCACTCGCTCGCTATTCCACTGCTAATCAGCTCCCGATTGCTGCGTCTCGTTGGTTGCCGTGCCGCGTTTGCCGTGCCAATTGCGGGCGTTTGCTTGCCGAATATCGCAGTACTTTAGCAAAACCTGCGATCGCGCGCGTAGTCGGACTGCATTGTCAACGAGTTAGTAAGTGGGGCGTGGGTTCGCCATGAACCCTGCCTATGTTTTTCTAGCCTAAGTTACCTCCCACTGAGCAAGCGCCATAACTGACTGTCACACGGGCGCGCGACTCCGAGCGCTAACAGGTCGTGCGGTACGGTCCGCGCGGGCTCACTTGTGTTTTCTTTGTTGAGCGGCGATTCCCGCAGGTACGTCGGGTAATCCGCGAGCAATTAGCAGCTAACTTACGTGTATCTGTCCGCATTGTTAACTAACTCCGCTGCACGCGCTGTGTCAGGCCGTAAAGCGCGCGATCTGCCTATTCCTGCTATAGCTTAACTGAGCCTGTGGCGAGTCTGCCAGTCCTAGGCATTTCTGCTTGTTAGTAGTTTCCTAGGTCAATGCCCCTGGTACGCAACGTGCGATGTGAGGTAGTAACCATCCGAGTAATCGAATTAGTACGCAATGCGCAAGCATTCCGCGCGGCATTTCGCAAGCGCTCGTAACTCTTTATGCGCTCAAATTCGCAATCGAATTAGGAAAAGTGTGTCAACAAGTTTTTTCTCGCATTGCTCTCAGATACTTAGCAGTGCTGTTGATCTCGCTCGCTGGAATCCCGTGCTATGCTCCGCTCGTGCTCGCATATGCTATACAGTGCATAGCACGAAAGTAACTAAACGCAACGGAGAGATCAAATGGAAAAACAAAGCAAAGCATCGGAACTAAACGCTGGCATTCGCAGCACTATCGAACAGCTTGCCAACGAGACAGACGCAGCCAGACAGTCGGAGCTGTTTCGCAACTACCTGAAAGCCTCAGCCGCATTCTGGGATTATTCCTCGCATAACCAGATGCTCATCTGGAAACAAAGGCCAGACGCCAGTTTCGTCGGCGGGTTCAATACCTGGACGAAGTGCGGACGCTTTGTCCGCAAGGGCGAGAAAGGGATAGCTATCCTTGCCCCGATGTTCTTCAAGGACATAACGCGGACGGCAGATGGTAGCGAAGGCGAGACCAAGCGAATCTGGTTCAAGGTCGTTTACGTGTTCGACAGATTATCTCGTGATTTGTGGCCGAGCCTCTGCGCGCCCGATCGGTCCCGCCAGTAGATGTACTTCTCGATAGCAGTCAAGCATATCATCGCGCAATTGCTATGCCCTATGCAACGCATCCCTGATGGTCACGGGGATGTCTTCTTGCACCAGGACTCGACCTTCCCTCGGATTCTCTTGAGCCGAGGTTGGATACTTTCCTTGATCGGCTGTGTCGGGTAGCTCCGTAGGTGCCCTTCAACCGTGACTGTACTATTTTGCAGAAGGGCGAGCGCAGCTTCCCCATAACCAACGGCCTTTTCGTAATGTGGGCAGCCCTTCTCCGAGTAATCTCCCACTTTGTTGAATCCGTCCATCGCACTTTCCAGAATGAAGGGATCCTTCGGAGCCAAAGCTGCGGCCTTATCAAGATACGAAGCAGCCTGCTGCGCCCACTGCGCGCGATTTGTCTCGTCTTTCTTCGCTTGCTCCAAATAGATCTGAGCCACTTGAGAGTAAGCATCCGCCTCGGGGAACCCTTGACTTGTTCTGCCCAGAACCGTGTGAATGGCCTCGTCGTAGCGACCTTGTTCCTGGAGTTTCACCTCCGGGGCAGTCGTGGTGATCAGGTTCTCATATTTCGCCTCGGCTCCCCATCCGACGAAATATGCGCCGACACTGACAAGCACGACTGTGGCGGCCCATAGCGCTCCCGAGGCAATTTTGGACCGGAACATCTTGGGCATAGATACTCTCCTCCATCCCGAGCAGAACCCGGGTGTTGGTACCGCGAGCCTAGGGCTTGTTCGGGCACTTTGTTTCGATCTTGCTTTGCAGGCTGTTTTGAAACTTTCCAAGCTCGTCTCGGATCGGCTGGGTGGGCATCTTTTCGTCCCCGACGGAGATGCTATCGCTTCTTAGCTGGGTCATTGCGTCTTGAGCGTAGTGGCGTGCCTTTTCATAATATGGGCACCCCTGGCTAGAAATGTCGCCGATTCGGTCGGTACCGAATGCTGCCGTCATTAGGTTCATAGAGTCATCGGGCGCCAGACTCACCATCTTCCCGAGGTAGAATGCTGCTTGCCCAGCCCATTGTTCTCGATTCGATGGATCCTGGACTGCGCGAGCCGCATAAATGGCCGAAACACTCTGATATTTGAAGTAGTCTTTCTTTTCATCCTTGATGGAATCGAGGGCTGCTTTGGCGGCGTCATCATAGCGACCTTTTCTTAGCAGATTCAGCTCGGGCGGTTCTTCTGTCTTTCTCGTGATGATGAAAGGAGGATTTTCCGACCGATGTTTCCAGCCGTAAATGAACCCGCACAGGGCTGCCAATACGAGCGAACCGATCCAGAGCTTCCGCCAATTAGTACTGAACAAGAAGGCGCCTCCGAAGAACCTTACGGCATCTGAGCGCAAGTCATTATTAATCAGCCTTGATTATAGGTGGTACGGTTCACGAGTGGAGTTTCACGCCTGCTGTATTGCTGTCGCCATGTCGCTCATTGACCCAGTCGTTCAGTGACGAGCTCCGCACGAACCATCGCGACGTTCGTCAACCGTGTAGGTCCTCCGACGCTCACCGTCGACAATTATTCGACTTCAGAGAGCCCGTTCGATAGCAGCGGCCACGTCATCGCTCAATTCCTCCGCTCTCTGCAAGGCTCCCTTGATCCTGACAATCTCCATCTCGCGGGCCGCGATCTGTCCGGCAGGTTCGCTGTGACCTCGCGCAGCCACCAGGCTGCGCTCGTGGCTGGCTAGCATACTTCGAAAGATCGGTACCGCACTTTTCTTTGGCTGCGCATGCGCGCAGCCGAGGCAGATCAGCCCCTTCGGACAATGCTCTCCGGTGGGCAGGGCGCATAGGTGCGTGCCCATATCGCGCAGGTTGCAGCTCGCGGTGAAGGCCGCCCATTCTTCCGCGGTCGGGTTTTTCAGACCGTCTTCGCCGTGGTAGGCGTTATAAAGACTGCGAACGGTCTTGCGATACTCCTCGATGAGCTGACTGGGGTAGAGCTTGGCGTAGATCATCACTGTGTCAGGAGATGCGTGACCAAGCAAGGCTTGAATGACGTGCACAGGCGTGTTGTTATTCAAATGTTCGGATGCAAAGACGCGCCGGCAGTCGTGCGGCAGCAGCACGAGAGGAGAGCCGTCCGAACGGCGGGCTTCCGCGGTCATCGAGATCTCGCGGATGCGACTGCGAATAGTCTGAATACCAGCGGTGCTGGGATGGCGAATACCCTGGATCAAATACGGCGCTGGAGGGCGAGGCCGCTTCTCCTGGAGGTCCCAATGATCGCAAACCGGAACCGACTCGCTGTTGTAGAAGCGTTTCACGTATCGGATGATCTCGGCCAGGACTCGGCCGAGCCCATCTCCGATGGGGATGACGCGAGCGCGATCGAACTTCGACGGCTTAATGTGCAGCAAGTAGTAGATGCGAGCATCGGGCATCTTTCTCTTCAGAATGTCGAATGTGGTCAGTTCGCTCGCCTCTTCGATGCGCAAGCCGCTCTGCACGAGCAGTTCCAGAAGGGCCCAATCCCAGAACGTGTCCACCTCATCGGACCACGGGTAACCCCGCGTGGTTGCGACCTTGGGCGCCGCTACGGCAGCTTTCCAGCGCTGAAGAGCGAAGGCACGAATCTTCGGCATCTCGCGCTCCAGATCGAGTACTGTGGCTGTGATGCGAGCTCGGGTGCGTTCCCGCGCTTTTTCGAAGCCGTACCCGAGAAACGTGTGGCGTGTCGCTGGAATCGTGCGCGGAGCGAAGCGCTTGAAGGGAGAGTCGGGTTCGGTTGCCCAGGCGCAGAGGTCGGAAAAGAAAACGCGCAGCTCGACTAGCCAACTGTGTGCGGTTGGACGTACCTCGTCGCCGGCACCGGGACCCCGCTGCACCTCGCGAGCGCGCCTGATCGCATGCGGAATGTAGTCCCGGACATGGCGCGGCAGAATCTGTGAGCACCGCTTAACGTCAGGATGCCGATCCCGAATGAATCGCCAAAAATGTGCAAGCGCGATGACTTTATGTCGCAACGTCCGATAGACATCGCTGACACGGGCTTCATACGTTTCCAGATACAGAATCATGATCTGTCTGAAACGATCTGGCACACCAGCGTTCTCGACCAGTTCCGACGCCGTCATCCGCTGCTTCCTGCCGTGGCGGGCAGAGCCTCGCTTCGGTGTCCGAGAAAACACGCCGAGTGAGCAGAGTGCAGCATCGAGCGCGTCGGTCCCCTTCGACCAGCGAACCGCCAGCAACTTCAAATCGTCATCCTTTATATGGTGGAGGCTGTCGTAACCGCGTACGAGTAGAATCCGCAGCCCATTCGAAACTGCCAGCTGGCGGCTGTGAGCTGAAGTCCATGTGATCGAATTAGTGGCTTGTAAAAGCGACGTATGCTGTTCTGCCAGCGGGTGATCTTCGGGCAAATGAGCGATCCACTGGTTAACGCGCAGGTCCGACAACATGTCCAGACTCGGAGCGATCATCCGCGCGGAGATCAGGACGCGTGCCCCCCAAGTCCAATACTCCCTGCCGCGACGATCGACGCCAGCCTTCCACTTCGGCCAAAACCTCTTCTCGAAATCGTTCCAGCGCTGCTGCAGAGTTGATCCGCCGCAACGATCAAGAGCATCGGCCAGGTATCGACAGACCGCCCGCATCTTCGATCTCTCGAAGCTGTTCGGCATACGGAAATGCGTGGTGACCTCGTCAACCAACGCAAGCAACTTGTCTCGGTCGTAGCGCTGCGTTGCCAGCGCTTCTGCTTTCTGAAATGCGCTCATCCTTATTAGTAGCCTCCTTGCTTTCTCCGCGTTTTAAACCCCTCATTCCCTCGTTCGAAACCCATGGCAGAGACGGCCCTTTCCGCCGTCAAGGGTAAAGCTATCGCCAGCCACAAACCGGCTGCCCTGTGACTGCTCGGGCCGCTCTGCACAACACCTCTCCATTACGAGGGAATGAAGTTTTTTAAACGCTCGTAAAGGAGAAACACAATGCAGCGAACCGAAAAGCAGGACATCTACACCCGGATTACCAACCAGATCGTCAGCCACTTGGGAAAAGGCGTCAGGCCGTGGGTTCGACCGTGGAACGCCGAGCATGCAGCCGGACGGATTACGCGCCCACTCCGGCACAACGGGAAGCCTTACAGCGGAATCAACGTTCTCTCGCTGTGGGCGAGCGCCATGGCGCAGAACTTCGCGGCGCCCATCTGGATGACCTTTAAACAGGCAGCGGAACTTGATGCCCACATCCGCAAGGGCGAGAAAGGTTCGCTTGTCGTCTACGCAGATAGCATCAGGCGAAAGGAAACTGACGAAAAGACTGGCGACGAAATCGACCGGGAAATCCCGTTCCTCAAGGGATACACCGTTTTCAACGTCGAGCAGATCGAAGGCCTGCCGGAAGTTTATTACGCAAAAGCCACTCCCACACTCGATCCGGTGGCCCGCATCGAGCACGCGGAACGGTTCTTCACAGCCCTGGGAGCAACCATCCGACACGGCGGAAATCGCGCGTTTTACAGCATTGCCGCCGATGTGATCCAGATGCCGCCATTCGAGAGTTTCCAGGACGCCAACAGTTACTACGCGACTCTTGCCCATGAATGCACCCACTGGACAGGCAGCAAAACCCGGCTTGACCGTGACTTCGGCGGGCATCGCTTCGGGAGCGAGGGTTACGCGGTCGAGGAACTGGTTGCCGAACTCGGTTCCGCGTTCCTGTGCGCTGATCTGGAGCTTGATCTGGAACCGCGCGAAGATCACGCGTCTTATATCGCAACCTGGTTGAAAGTGTTGGCTACTGACAACCGAGCAGTGTTCACCGCCGCCGCCCACGCACAACGCGCAGCCGAATTTATCAACACCAGAGCAGCTGCCGCCGCGCAAGTCGCCTCGACTTGCGCGGCATGATGTGACTCCAGACATCAACGCCCCCATCAAGAATCTCCTCCGGGGGGCTCGACCGCGGAAGCTTGGGCAATGGTACGCTCCAGTTCCGAGATCGTTTTATCGTCATACTCGAAGACGTACTGTGCAGCTTTAGCTGATGGCCACGAGTGGTGCTTCTTGGCTCGCCCAGTGTTGGCCTTTGCCCTCTCCAGCGCAGTGACCATCGCCTGCTGATCGACGCGCAGGTACAAATCGGCTGTCGTGCTCAGGTGCGAATGCCCGAGAATCTCCTGAGCGACCTTGATGTTGCCGGTGGTGTCGAGTACGCCTTGCGCGAGGGTGTGACGGAATAGGTGTGGATGAACCGAGATGCCTGCCTTTCGACCGATGTAGCGTAGGGCCGACTCAAAACTCGCATAGCGAAGCGGCTTGCCTTGCTCTTTCCGCGACGCGATCCAAACGGCCTGAACGTCCGGCGCCGCGCGGCGCTCGCAGCGCAGGTACTCTTCGTAAATCGGCCAGAAATCGTCGGTGACGGGCACACGGTGCTGATCGCGCGCGCCCTTCAGCCGCACGGTGATGAAGCGCCGACTGCGATCGATATCCTCCAGTTCCATGCCCAAGATCCCGTGTCGGCCGGCAACCGGACTCCAATCGCCGATGCGCTGACCCGCGCGCGAGAGCAATATCAGAATCGCTTTATCGCGATAGGAGCCGGCGCAGTCGATCAGCTTCTGAATCGCCGCGGGCTCCAGGATCTTCGGGAGCGTTCTCGGAATACGGCGGCGAAATCCGTCACGTTGCCTCTGGCGCGCCGGCAAGTCGCGCCCGATCATCCCGTGACGCAGCTCTTCGGTCAGAGGGTTCCCAGAGGCTGGGTTGATGCGACCTTTCCAAGGGCCACGCCCATCTTCGGTATCGCGGCGAATGCAGTACTCAAAATAAGACGCGAGCACGCTCAGCCGATGGTTGATCGTGCGTGGCTGGCGCGGCTTCTGCGCAAAGTGCGTGGCGACAGCACCCTGCTTCGCACCTCGCGCGAACTCGGTGATGTAGATGCCGACGATCTGACGCGTGACTTGGTCAGGATCGCCTCCCGAGGCGCGTAGCCAACTGAAGAAATGTGCAAGGCCCAGCGCGTAAGCGCGCTGGGTGTAGACAGAACAATCGCGCAAGCTCAGCTCCGTTAGAAACTGATCGCACGAGCCAACACCGGCGTCGTTCGAGTCACAAACACGGAATGAGTCGCCGAATCGCTCGGTTTTTCTTAGGACGTTGTAAATCGACATAGCAGCCATCTTCGCTTGACCGCTATCGAGAAGTACATCTACTGGTGGGATCGATCGGGCGCGCAGAGGCTCGGCCGCAAATCACGAGATAAGACATCTCCCAAACGGATGGCTCGCCATTGCCTGAGCTACCGACGAAGTCTACGGGAGATCGTGGCGATGACATGCTGAATAGACTACTGCACTTCGCGCAATCACGCGGCATCGCGGTACGCTTCGTAGAAAAGTGCTGCTTAAACGGTGCGGCTGGCACGTCAAAGGGTACCGAAATTGAGATCCGGACTGCCGAGACGGACGTAACCACGCAAGCCGCAACACTAGCCCACGAGATCGCGCATTCCCTGTTGCACTGGACGGCAGACGGCCACAAGATTACCAGCCGCGATGGTCGCGAGATCGGCAAGCAACAGCGAGAACTTGAGGCTGAGGCTACGGCCTACGTGGTCTGCGCGTACTTCGGTATTCAGTCGCCGTCAGAGTTCTACCTGGCGACCTACGAAGTCACCCCAGCCATGCTATTAGAAGCTGTGGAAACCATCGCAAGGACGGTTAAGACAATCCTAGACGGATGCCCGCAACCGGAGACAGAGCTACAGCCGAGCTACATTCCCCTGCCTAGCGCTTCCCCTATGGACGCGGTAGCGGCCTAGGTGGCGCATTAGCTCGGCAATCCTCCTGCCGTGCTATTGAGTCACCTAGACTCTGGAGAAAAACGCATGACATCACAAACCGCATTTGACTTCCCGCAGCCGTTGGCCGAGAAGTACCGGCCACAGCGCATACAAGACTTTGTCGGACTAGACAAGGCTAAGCGTATCGTTGCGAATTTCGTAGCTAAGCCGTACCCGAGTGCTTGGTTATTCGTTGGTCCGTCCGGCACTGGCAAGACAACCATGGGCCTTGCTCTTGCAGCCGAGATGCCCGCCGAGCTTCACCACATACCCGCGAAGGAATGTACGCTTGAGGCGGTCCAAGAGGTCTGCCGCAAGTGCCATTACTCGCCCCGTTCCGATGAATGGAAGCCCGTTCGATTCCATGTCGTTCTCATCGATGAGGCGGACCAAATGTCAAACGCTGCGCAACTAGCGTTATTGTCCAAGCTTGACGCCACGGCATTCCCGCCTAATACGATCTTCGTCTTCACTTGCAACGGGACTGACAACTTAGAGAAGCGATTCCTCAGCCGTTGTCGCACGATTGAGTTCTCAAGTTACGGCATGGCCAATGAGATCGCTGGCTTGCTGTCGGCGATCTGGGACAAGGAAACCGACAATCCAGTTGACCGACCGAATTTCCAGCGCATCGTCAAGGACGCGACGAACAATGTCCGGGATGCGTTGATGTCGCTAACCGTTGCAAAATCAGAAGGACACAGGTATTGAGTGATCTGCCTTGGAGCGCGGAAGATTCGAGGCCCGGACTGGCATCCGGGCTTTGCTGTCAGCGAGTGAACGCTTTAGGCACGATCTTCACCCACCACGTTTTCTTCCCGTCCAACGCGTCTTCTACCCGCCTTACCTTGATCTTCTCGCGCAGTTTCTTGAACACTTGCATCACTTAATTATCGCGCCAACGCACATTTCGGGCCACTACTGGGGCAGTGGGTAGTGGGGTCATGGCGTGGGATGGACGTTCGCAAAACGGGAATGATCCAAAAATAGGGCCACAATCCTTGCGAGTGACTTTGGTTATGTTGGGTAGGACGGGATAACAATAGAGTATTGGGCATGGCTTCTGGGAAAGTTCCAACGCGATGTGATCATTGTCCAGGGAGGACTCCGTTTCGGCCCGATCCCGAGAATTTGGCGAGGGCTAAGGAACTCGAATTTGAGCCGCCACTTGATGAGGGTGTCCGCGACATCGTGGTTATGCTAATAGCGAATGGAGTGGAAACATTTGAATCGTGCGAGGGCGGACAGGGGCATTCGTTTCCAGAGCCAACAGTGCGTTTTGAGGGTACGGATTCGGAAGGATTGAGAGCGGCTTCTGTCGCACTGGAAAACGGCCTTCCTGTGCGAAGGCTTCGCAGAGTGTGGGGCGTTGAAGATAACGTGCTCCACGGCCCCTGGTGGGAGATGACTTTCCGCTCACCGAAGGAGTCGCACAGGAGGGCGCAAGCAAGGAAACGTCGCTAAGCCTCGCAATCGTCGCAGTGACGGTACCCGCCAGTTCCGGCACGCCGTTCGTTTTGGGGTATATCGCGTCCAGCGCGGCATTGATCGTCAGTGTGGTGAACCTGCTTGTTTGTGGGTTTCTTGGCTTCGTTGACGGAGTAATAGGGACTGACTTTCGCCATTGTGAAAACTCCTTTCGATCCTCCATTGTACGCCCATTTGAAGCAGCTACTTGCCGTCCGTGAACTCGCGCACGATGCGCAGCGCAGTCTAGGGCATTTGAAAATACCTTGGCTCGCCCACCCTCGGGGGTGTACGGTCAGTCAATGGAGGAGGCGCACATAGCTGCTCGTATATGCCGCGATTATGCTGGCACGCTCAGGCGGATGTTTGAGGGAGTGAAACCGTTCGACTGGCTAATGCTGGGTATTGAAACGGCGGTTCTCCTACTCATCTTGTATGAGGTTGTCGTTGGTATTGTGCGGCATTGCGGCGCGAGACGGAGACAGAAAGAATTGAGCCGAATCATCACGTCCCTGTCGCAGTTCATGGATGAGGGACTAGAGTTGCAAAAGAGCGTTCCCGATACAGCGACGGAGCAGACGGGAGTTTTGCGGTCGTGGATAACGAACACTAAAGCATGGGGCGATAAGATTAACACTTTTCTTGTTGCCCGTTCACGACAGGCGTCAGCGGCATTCTTACTCGTACATGATTTATCGTCATCGGATTCAGTGGTGTTTGCGCCATCGGGTGAAGTTTTCTACTTGGCATCGCCGCTTCGTGAGCACTACCAACGATTGCTTACGCAGTTAAACAGCCTGCGTCAGATAATTGAAAAACCGGAGGTATATTTCTAATCATGGCAAAAGTGGCCCCGTTCTATTCGGTTAATGAGATTAACAAACCACCTCAAAACCGCTGCTATCACGATGACGACAGGTGTCCTCCCGGTCGGGACATTCCGCCGCATGAAAGGCGCGCTGGGACTGGCGGATATAGGCATTGCCAAGATTGCCAGCACTTAGGTTCCAAGTAAGGATGTATGAAAACAGAAACTCAAGAACCATCGCAGTCTCAAAGGTTTGATACGGTGATGCGAAAGATTCTCTCAGAGTATTCTGCTAAACTTTTGCTAAGGTCAACCGGCCCATGTCGCCATTCTCGGCTATTCAGAGCATTGTGTTATCAGTAACTTACGTGCTGTCAATAGTGTTAGGCGGTTCAACTCCGTCCCTGGCCACCATATTTTCAATCACTTGCAAGCCTTGCTCTGCTCTCGGTCACTTGGTCATAATTGGTCACAATTCAATTCACCAAACCGGTGAGTCGATCTACAGCGCGCTGTCGGCTTTCGGGCACGAACTGCTGGTAGATGTCCAACGTGGTGCTCGAGAGTGAGTGCCGCATTTGTGCCTGTGCGTCCTTCACGTCGGCGCCGGCCATCTGGCCTGCTTGATTGGGGCGACTTCGCTGTTTGCCAAAAGCCGCGATAGCTGGCATGGAACGTTGATGCCAGTCTTTCAACCGGGGGAGGAGACGGCACAGGGCGCTCAAGCCATGTTTGATGGTGGGCTCTTCAAACGGTTTACGAAGCCCGATGTCTTGCGGCGGTGACTGTTTACGTTCCTGCCGCAGGCGAAATTGATTCCGCCGCATCTGATGGCGTCAATGTCGACTGTAAGGGCAACTCAACGAAAAAGGTTGACCCAATTCCGATCGAGCTCTCAACCGCTAGCGATCCCCGATGCTGCTGCGCGATCCAATCGGCTATAGCGAGGCCGATGCCAGCTCCCCCCAGTTCGCGGCTTCTCGCCTTGTCCACGCGATAGAAGCGTTCGAAGATCCTGGGCTGATCTTCCTCGGAGATTCCGATTCCTGAGTCGCGCAGAGCAATAACAACCTTGCTGTCGCGTGCCTCCACACGCAGTTCAATTATCCCCGGTGACGGCGTGTACTTGACTGCATTGTCGAGCAAGATGGCCAGCAATCGTTGCATAGCGCTGCGGTCGCCTAAAACTGGAAGCTCGCAATTCGCGAACTCCTCAGTGAAGTGCAGGCCGCGGGTCTCCAGCAGTTGACGCCATGTGCCCGCGGTTTCCACGATTGCCGCCCGCAGATCGAGGGGCGCCAGGTGCAAGCTCTCCCGACCGGAATCAGCACGGGCGAGAGACAACAGTTCTTCAACCAGGGACGAAGTTCTTTCCGCCTCAAGAAGGATGTGACGCAACGCCTCGCGATATTCAGCATCTCTCCTCGACTTGCGGAGGACGATTTCTGCTTCGGTGCGGATTAGAGAGATAGGCGTTCGCAGTTCGTGCGAAGCATCCGCGGTGAACTGGGCGATACGGAGAAACGCGCCTTCGATGCGCGCCAACATTTCGTTCAGCGTGTCAGACAACCGTTGCAGTTCGTCGCCGGTGGTAAGCTTTTCAACCCGTTCGCCTAAATTGCTGCCACTGATGCCTCGCGCCGTACGAGTGAGTGCGTCGACTGGAGACAAGGCTTTGCGGCTGAGCCAGTATCCGCCCGAGGCGGCGGCGAGTAGCAAGAGAGGAGCGAACATCAAGAGATAACGCCTAAACAGAGATAGCGTCGCAATAACCTGACCCGCGGGAATGCCCGTTTGCACGGTGTAGAGGCGGCTGTTCACCTCAATTCTTTGGGTAAGGAAACGGAACGGCTGGTTCCCGAGCTGAACGTTGCGAAACGACCGGTGTTTGATGGTTGCCGGTGGTGCCAGCTCAAACTGGTTTTTCACGAGTGCAGGAGCGCGGAAGATCCAATTTCCATCCTCGTCGTAAATTTGCAGGAAATCGCCGGAGTGTTCCAGGTCGTATGCCTCGGAGGCTTCTTCCCGAAGCTTGGTTACATTCATGTTTTTCTTTTTTTGCGATTTCAGGAAATTTGTGAGGTCTTCGATTTGTGATTTCAATGCATCGTCGGTGACTGTGTAAAGCTCTTGCCGCAGAGCAACCCACATGGCCACGCCGAACAAAAGCTGGGCCGCAGCAAAGATTGCCAAGTACCACAATGTGAGCCGAGAGCCAATGGAAAGTTTCTTCACGATTGCCACTCCAGATCCAGGACGTAGCCGACGCCGCGGACGGTGTGAATCAGCTTTTGCCGGTGATCACAGTCGATTTTATGGCGCAGCAATCGCATGAACGCATCCAAAGAATTGCTTCCCATTTCGCGCCCAGAAGCCGCAATCAGCACTTCACGGGGAACGACTTCGCCAGCGTGGAGCATGAGCCTCTCTAATAGCTGATATTCGGTGCGTGTCAGGCTGATGCGTTTCCCGTTGCGATTAGCCTTGCGGGTGGAGATATCCAGGAACAAATCGCCCATGTGCAGTTGAGTTTTTCGAGGAGCGGCCGCAGCCCGGCGCACCGCCCGCAACCGTAGCAACAACTCAGCGAACGAGAAGGGCTTGGTCATGTAGTCGTCGGCGCCGAGGTCCAGGCCCTGCACGATATCGGAAACGGAATCTCTCGCAGTCAACATCAATACAGGCGTGCGATTGTTCTCGACTCGCATGCTCCTCGCCAACTCGAATCCGTTCATCTTGGGCATCATCACGTCGAGAATGACCAAATCGAAATTGTGGTCCCGGACCATCTGCAGTCCTTCGCTGCCGTCAGCGGCACAGGAAACGGTGTGACCTTGTTCGCTTAGTCCCCTGCGAAGCAATTCCAGCATTCTCCGTTCATCTTCCACAACCAGCAGTTTCATGCCCGGCTCTGCGTCCTGCCAAACAACACAAGGGTAAACCTTGAATGTGCTGAGTGCGTTGAATCTGAAAAAACTTTAACCGTCCTTTAATAATGGCTTCATACCGGAAAACTACGATCGGTTTTCATTTCAATCGACTGGAATGTCTGTTGCAGAGAGCGTTCCTGACTGAGTTGAACCCTCGGAAATGCTGATCCGCCGATCTCGAACCGAACATTGGTTGTACCGGAGCCAAAAGCATGAAGCGAAAGCAATCTCACTTCACTCTTTCCTCTATCCTGAGGATCGCAGCGTGCCTGATATTTTGTGCAGCCTTCACAAACCCGTCGATCGCTCAGTCAGGGAGGGGCACTATTACGGGCCGGGCTACCGACACCACCGGCGCCTTGCTGCCAGGGGCGAGAGTGCGAGTGGAGCCCGGCGATGTGGCCGCTGCTACGAATCAAATTGGGGAATTCACGGTGATCAGCCTCGCTCCCGGCGAGTACAAGGTGACAATTTCCTACGTTGGCTTCCTGCCATACACCGCGGACGTCAAGGTGATTGCCGGCCAAGCCACTCGCGTGGATGCCGCGCTGAAAGTCGAGGCTAAAGGGGAACAGGTAAATGTGGTTGCGGACGAGCTTGGTGTGGCGCAAGACATCAATATCCAGCGCACCTCCGACAATATTCTCGATGTAATGTCGGAGGGCGTCATTCAGAGCCTGCCAAACGAAAACATCGCCGATGTCGTAGGCCGGATGCCGGGCGTAAGTCTGGAGCGCGACGAGGGTGAAGGCAAGTACGTGCAGATCCGCGGCACAGAGCCGCGGCTGAATAACACGACCGTTGATGGAGTTGAGCTTCCTGCGCCCGAGGACAACGTGCGCCAGTTCAAGCTGGACACTATTCCTTCGGACATCGTCGAGTCAGTCGAAGTGAACAAGACCCTGGCTGCCAATCAGGACGCCGACGCCATCGGCGGAACAGTGAATCTGGTGACCAAGAAAGCGGGCGATGTGCCGACCCTGAAGTTGGAGGGGATCGGCGGATTCACTCCCATCGAAAACACTCGTTACATCGGGCTCGCCCTGGTCACGGTGGGGAAGCGCTTTGGACGTGACAAGCGCTTTGGCGCTCTGTTTTCCGGAAGCTACGACTATAACGGCCGCGGAATTGATGACATCGAGCCGAGCCTGAATGACACGGCTGTCCCGAGTTACGGCAGTATAGACCTGAGGGAATACCGGTACGAGCGCAACCGCTACGGTTTTGGTGGCTCGCTGGATTACAAACTGAAAGATCCAGCCTCTGGCCTCTACCTGCATTACTTTCTTTCCGATTTCAAGGACTACGGCAATAAGTGGGTCTACACGCTCAATGATGGCGGCGCTCCAAAATTTAGCACTTCCCAACGCGCACCAGACTATGGGGCTGCATCTGTTGCCATCGGTGGTAAACATGTCTTCAGTAGTTCCTGGCTAAGCTGGGAGCTTTCGGCGGCACGGTCGCGCGAGGGAGGGGCCGCGGGCAATCCTGGCGCCGATTTCCAATACAACGGCATCACAACCATCGGGGGCAATCCGAACAATCCCCCTCTTTGCAACTATGTTGGTGCTCCGGACGTCCACCTCCCGCAATTCAGCCCGGCCTGCACCGCTCCGGGAACCCCCTTTTACGATCCGAACCAATGGAGTCTGGAGGACATCAATACAACAATTGGAAACACCTCCCAGGTTAACCTACAGGGGGCTATTTCCTACGCCAGGAATTATCACGTCGGTTCGCATTTCTCAACGTTCGAGTTTGGATTCAAGGTGCGCAACGCGCATAAGGGGCAGGACGCTTATTCGCCAGTGTATGACCAGACTCTTTTTATGACGGCGGGTAATCCCCTGGCACCGCCCGCGGCTTGCACCGGAATCAATCAATCCATGTGCACGCCGCTGATGACGCAATATCTGAGTGGATTCACGAATCCGCACTACTACTTTGGAGCTTACCCGCCCTACGGACCGGTGACTACTTTCTCCAAAATCGCTGGCGACATTAGCAATCTCGAAGGCGTCATGCCACTGGATCAAGAGCAAACGCAATTTACTTCGGACTCGGCGAACTTCGACTTGACTGAGCGGGTCTCAGCGGCTTACGCGATGAATACGATCGAGTTTGGCCGTTTCCGTCTGCAGACCGGTCTGCGCATCGAGGCCACACAGCTCAACATACTCGGTTACGTGGTAACCCAGAATCAGAGTCAACCCAACCCCAATCTCAACCCCACTCTCTCCGCTGTTACAACACCCACGCCAGCGAACAATTGGTACTGGGATCCCCTTCCCAGTGTGCAACTCCGCTACCGGATCACCGATGATTCCGACATTCGCGCCGTTTACGGACGCGGTATCTCCCGGCCCAATCCTTACGATCTTGTCCCTTACGTCACCGTAGATCAGACGACGAACCCGTACACGGTATCTGTCGGCAACCCCAATCTGAAGCCCGAGCACGCCAACGATTACGACGTGCTCTACGAGCACTACCTGAAGCCGTATGGCGAAATACAGGCTGGCTTCTTCTATAAACAGTTGAGCCAGCCCATTTATTACCTTCTCGATCCAAACTACCAGGGAACACAGTATCCACAATACCTTGGTGACAATTTTTCCTACATCATTAACGGAGTCAACGCGAAGCTGTACGGTGTAGAGTTTTCCTACATCCAACATCTCGGATTCCTGCATGGCCCTTGGAGCGGCTTCGGCATCATGGCGAACTATAGCAAGACTGGCTCAAGCGCCGGCACACTGCCCCTGCGAAACGACAATCCGGCATTGCAGCGCCAGACTCCGACGATCTGGAATCTCAGCCCCAGCTACGACCGGGCCCGCTTCTCGGCGCGGCTGGGAGCCACTTATAACAGTGCCAGCATCTACCAGTACCAGTGGGAGCAATGTACACAGGCACAAAACACTTTGGGCGTTTGTGAAGATCCCGCCATGCTCGGTCCAAAGGGACCACTCGGCGATAACTACCTCTATGCGCACCTGCAGGTCGACGCGCAGGCCAGCTACCGCGTGGGGAAGGGCTTCACCGTGCTCTGGCAAGGCCTGAACCTCACCGACATGGTCTTCGGCTTCTACAACGGCAGCCCGTGGTACGTTACGCAACGCGAGTATTACAGGCCGACCTATTCCTTCGGCCTGCGCTGGGAACCGCACCGGGAGTAATTCATCCGAGCGCGGAACGCACTCCGACATGAAGTTCGCGCTTCGTTCAGGCAAACTAATGCTCGGCCACACGGGGTTGTGCCGTGAGACGAATGATCGCAGACTCACTGCGCGGAAAGATCTAAGGAGCCTTATGCAGATGAAGAAGCACCCGCATCACGACCTGACCATCAAGAGCCTCGCGCTATTTGTGGGCGTCTTGACATTAGGATTTGTTCTTACGAATCCACGCCCAGCATCCGCGAGCGAGCTTGCGATCACGAAGAAAGTCCTTATTCCCGGCCACGGGAGCTGGGATTACCTCGCGGTCGACGAAGCTGCGCGGCGTCTGTACGTCTCCCACGGAACCCAGGTGGAAGTGCTCGATGTCGATTCAGGCGCAATCGTCGGCAAGGTCGAGAATACCCTCGGCGTGCATGGCATCGCCATCGCTCCGGAACTGGGGCGGGGATTCGCGAGCAACGGCGAGTCTTCAACCGTCACGATTTTCGATTTGAAGACGCTGAAGGCAGTCGCCGAAGTCCCGGTTGGTAAGAAGCCTGACGCAATTATTTACGATCCTGCCACGTCCCGCGTTTTCGCCTTTAATGGTGACAGCAACAGCGCATCTGTCATCGACGCTGCTTCCGGAAAAGTGGTGGGAACGGTCGATCTTGGCGGCGGGCCGGAGTTTGCGGTCGCTGATGGTTCAGGGTATGTTTACAGTAATCTGGAAGATGCAAGCCTGGTCCTGAAAATCAACGCGCGCTCGTTGAAAGTTGAGCAGCGATGGCCGACCGCGCCTTGTTCGTCGCCCTCGAGCATCGCGATGGACCGGAGAAATCGTAGATTGTTTATCGGCTGTCGCAGCAAGGTAATGGCAGTGGTGAATGCTGATACCGGGCAAGTGATCACAACCCTGCCCATCGGCGATCATGTGGACGCCACCGCCTTCGATCCTGAGTCTCGTCTGGTTTTTAATTCCAACGGGGAAGGCACGATCACGGTGGTTCACGAGGATAGTCCGGATAAGTACTCGGTCGTCGAGAGCGTGAAGACCTTGCCCAAGGCGAAGACGATGGCGCTGGATCCAAAAACACATCGTCTCTTCCTGTCAACTGTCGAAGCGGGGCAGTTTGAAGTGCTGGTGGTGGGCCGCTAGTCGCGGATTATTGCATGAAACTTTGCCGACAATTGCCGATGATTCTTCTTCTGGCGTGTGCTGCGTGCTCCAGCTCGCATTCCCAATCGGCTCCGCAAGCCGAGCCGGTGGAGTTGCAGCTCCAGATAAGCACGCCCTTCCACTTCGTCGCCTATGGCGATGCACGGTTCCACGACCCCAAAGACACAGAAGCAGCGAATCCGCCGGTGCGGCAGGCGCTAGTCAAGGCGATTGCTCAGACGAATCCGGCGTTTATCTGCTTCACCGGTGATCTCGTCTACAACGGCTACGATAAGGATGACTGGAGGGTGTGGGACACTGAAACCGCGGTGTGGCGCACTGACAAGATTCCGGTTTACCCGGCATTGGGCAACCACGATCTTCACGGTGATGAAAAAATTGCTCTGGCCAACTATTTCGAGCGCTTTCCTGATTTAAAGAACAGCCGGTACTATTCCGTACGCGCCGCCAACACGCTGATACTGGTGCTCGACAGTTCGCTGGGCGAAGTCTCCGGCCCGCAGGGTAAATGGCTGACACAAGAGTTGGACAGCGTTCCCGGCGGTGTGGATTTCGTGTTTATTGTTCTTCACCATCCCCCTTACACCAGTTCATCGGACATGAAGATGCTGGGAGGAGGACACTCGGCGCGCTCACCAGAGAAGGAACTGGCCAAGATGCTGGAGGCGCGGCAACAGAACCTGCGCGCCCGGATCGTGGTGTTCTCTGGCCACGTGCACAACTACGAACGCCATGAGCACGGCGGCGTGACCTATTTCGTGACCGGCGGAGCCGGGGCGCACGCCTATCCGATCGAACGCGCCAAGGATGATCCTTTCCAGAGCAAAGAAGTGAACTACCACTACCTGCAAGTCGATGTGGATCGCGGCAGCCTCAAGATCACCATGCACCGTCTCGACCTGACGAGCGGCACAGCCGTATGGACGCAACCTGACTCAGTCGCGATTTCGGCGCCGGCAGCGAGTGCAGCGGTGCAAGGCTCGGGCTTGGGGAAATGAAGGACTTGGCGAACGGGGTGAGCGACCTCAAACGAGTGTTGACGAATGTAAAGACGCGCGGAGGATTCGGCGAAATGCAGTTGGACTTTTTACCAGACGCTTGCGGGCGCGCTGCCGTTTTCCCTCGCTCCCGTGGAGTCGGTCCACTGCAAGGGAATGGATCGATGCGACTTCCGGTCAAAACTCCGCCGGTTCAGTGGTAGGATATTTTCATGATCAGGCGTGATTTCCTGCGCCGCGTGCTGTATGGCGGCACCGCGCTGGCCGCGGCAGGAGCGGCTGGCAGGGTGCTTATGCCGGGTGTGGGTCATGCTGCGGCCCTCGTGCTTAATCCATCGAATCTGACCGGCACCGATCCGCAGGGTACGCCGTCACTTCCCAGCCTTACCGCCGTCCCGTTCCGTCTTGAAGATGTCCGGATCCTCGATCCCGACCTGCTTCGGATGCGTGACCAAACCCTTAACTATCTTCTTGCGCTTGATTCGGACCGCCTGCTGCATAACTTCCGCGTCAACGCAAACCTTCCCTCGACGGCGGAGCCGCTCTATAACCGTGAGTCTCCCAGCAATGGATGGCGCGGCCATTATGTTGGCCATTTTCTTTCCGCGTGCAGCCAGATGTATGCTTCCACCCGCGATGTCCGCATCAAGACGAAGGCTGACGCCATGGTGTCGGAGCTGGCAAAATGTCAGGCGCAGCTCGGCGACAAGGGCTATCTTTCCGCGTTTCCGGAATCGGGTTTTGACGACCTGGAGCAGGGCCGCCCCGCTGCAGTGGTCTGGTATGCGCTGCACAAAATCATGGCTGGCTTGCTCGATGTCAACCAAAGCATGCAGAATCCGCAGGCGCTTCAGGTACTCGAAGGCATGGCTGCCTGGACGGACTGGCGTACCGGCCGGCTCCCCGAAGAACAAATGCAGCGCACTCTGCAAATTGAATTCGGCGGCATGAACGAAGTTCTGGCTAACCTCTCCGCAGTCACAGGAAATCCCCGGTATCTGGTAGTTGCGAAACGCTTCGATCATCACTTGGTTATGGATCCCGCGGCGCAGGGCCGCGACACGCTCACCACGCTCCACGCCAATACCCAGATCCCGAAGTTCATCGGCGCCGCCCGCGAATTCGAACTCACTGGTGACCCGTATTATCGGGATGCCGCGCTATTTTTCTGGCAAGACGTCGCGCTGCACCGCAGCTACGTCACCGGCGGCAACAGCTCCAGCGAACATTTCCGCACGCCGCCTGATGTGCTTGCCTCCGAACTTACGGATCGCACGCAGGAAACCTGCAACACCTATAACATGCTCAAACTCACCCGCCAGCTCTTCACCTGGCAGGCTGAGCCGCAGTACGCGGATTATTACGAGCGCGCTTTTCTGAACCACATCCTCGCCACGCCTAACCCGACGAATGGATCGCCGCTTTACTACCTCGGAATGCAATCCGGCCAGTGGAAAGTTCACTTTGTTCCACACGAGGCCTTCTTCTGTTGCAGTGGTACCGGCCTGGAAAATTTCTCGAAACTCAGCGAGGGATTCTATTTTCACAACGAGCAGTCTCTGTGGGTAAATTTATTTTTCGCTTCTGAAGTGTACTGGCGCGAAAAAGGCGTCACCCTCCGGCAGGAAACTCGCTTTCCCGAGGAACCCGGCACTCGGCTCATCATTCAGACGAAGGCGCCCGCTCGCTTCACCTTGAACGTACGCATTCCTTACTGGGCAGATGGCGCCAGCGTGACGGTCAACGGGAAGCGTTTGCACGCAGGCCAAAAGCTGGAGCCCTCGAGCTACGCGAAAATCGACCGCACATGGAAAGATGGTGACCACGTGGAGGTGAAGCTGCCCATGCGCCTGCATTTGCAGCCCATTCCCGATGACCCCACGCTGGCCGCCATTCTGTACGGCCCGCTGGTGCTCGCCGGCGAACTTGGCACCGAGAATCTCGACTCGAAGCGTCTCTATTCAGAGGACAAATTTCTGCACGGAGGCTTTCCTGCCATCGCCGTTCCTGAACTCGCCGGCGACCGCAACGCGCTCGAGAAATGGATTCAACCAGTCAGTGCTCCGGCGACCGAGAAAGCCAGCAGGCCAAACCTGAATGCAGGCGGCCAGAAAGATGTGGCGCTCACTTTTCGCACCGTGGGCGCGGGCCGTCCCGGGGACGTCACTCTCAGTCCCTTTTACCGGCTGTTCAGTCAGCGCTATTGCGTTTACTGGCGCTTCCGCCCCGCCGTTGAGGCGTGAGCAGGAGCGCATAGATTTGCGTGTCCCAATGGCGATTGCTGCTTCGCTCGCAAACTGTAAACGCATGGTTACGACAGCAATCGAGTCCGCTGTGATCTGATCAGTTTCCGATCGGACGCCGAACAGCATTGCGGGATGGACCCGAACGCGCTCGGGCACGGCGACGCTGGCCAATTCCTTGCTAGGCTACCCCATCGGTTGGTACTCTTTGGGCAATGAGACCCCTCCGGTATTCCATCAACGTCACATTAGACGGGTGCTGCGATCATCGTGTGATACCGCCGGACGAAGACTTGCATCGTCACGCGGTCGAGAACATCGACCAGGCCGATGCCCTCCTGCTGGGCCGAGTGACCTACGAGATGATGGAGGCAGCGTGGCGACCGCCGGCGCGGACGGGAGCGAGGCCTGATTGGATGGAACCCTTCGCCCGGAGGATCGACGTGGCAAAGAAGTACGTCGTGTCGAGCGCTCTGGGCCGGGTCGATTGGAACGCGGAGCTAGTGCGCGGGGATGTAGGGACGGCGGTTCAGCAGCTCAAGCGGGAGTCGGGTAAGGGACTGTTAGTGGGAGGCGTAAAAGCTCCCGCTCGCGTTGGCGGAGCTGAGATTGATCGATGAGTACGAGTTCGTGATGCACCCCAGGCTAGCGGGCCACGGGCCAACGTTGTTCGCGGGGCTATCGAAGCGTATTGACTTGAGGCTCGTGAGCCGGCTGGAGTTCGGCTCGGGCGCGGTGGCGATGCGGTATGAGCCCAGAAGGTAGGGTGGTTATCCTGAGTCCGCAGGGTTGTTATACCATTCCGATTACACTCATCGGCGACATTGTCGCGGGCTATTACTTTCAGCAACAAACCGACATGATTCTTCCATAGAATTTGTCGAAGAGATCAATGAAACGGTTTGTGAAATGAACCGGGCCAGTACAGGGCTGGAGTTTGGTCTTTAGATGCTGGGAAGTGGGCGCACAGACAGGGGCGTGCGGACGCGGTTAATTGTTTCAGAATACGTTTTCTGCCTTTATCATTACCAACATGTCCAGGAAGCTTCGCTGGGGATTGCTCAGCACCGCCGACATCGGTGCTAAAAAAGTGATTCCCGCCATGCAGCGCCCGACACGTATTCCTCTGCTCGTGCTCATCATTGGGCCCATTCTGCTGGCGATTGTTTCCTATGGACGAGGACAATCCAGTGACAAGCCGGTTGCGCACTCCGACGTGCACTCCGATGCGCAGACATCGGTACCGCCGCTGCTGAAGGAACCGACTGGCGCGGCCCGCTGCCAGTTCTGCCATGCTTCCGAAGTCCAGGGTTATGCGCGCTCCGCGATGGCGCACTCGCTGCGCCGTGCGGGTCAGGAGCCGGATGGCACAGTCGATACTCCCGATGCAAAGATCACGATGTATTCGTCCCCGACCGGATATTGGCAGCAGCTGCAGAGTGGCGGAGACGTAACCAGCTACCGCATCGATTACGTAATCGGCTCCGGCGATCATGCTTCTGGCTACCTGCTCGACTTGTCCGGTCATCTGTACCAGTCGCCGGTCGCTTACTATAAGAGTCGCCAGGCCTATGATTTGGCGCCAGGATACGAGGGGCGGCCGAATCCAGATTTTACGCGTCCGGTCGCCGAAGCGTGCGTCTTTTGCCATTCGGGAGATGCCTTGCACGTCTCCGGCACGTCGAACCGGTATCGGACACCTCCGTTCTCCGCGGAGGCGATCACCTGCGAGCGCTGTCATGGCTCAGCCGAAAGGCATCTCAGTGATCCTAGAGCGGGAACGATTGTCAATCCTGCAAAGCTCGAGCCGGCCGCTCGCAACAGCATCTGCGAACAATGTCACTTGCTGGGAGTTGGGCGAGTGCTCAACCCGGGAAAGAAATTTGATGACTTCCGGCCCGGGCAGCCGTTAGAAGATATTTTCACCACTTATGTCAACGTCTCGCCTCCCGGGGCAGATGCCGGCAAATTCAAGGTCATCAGCCATGTGGAACAACTCGCGAGGAGCACATGCGCCCGCAAGAGCAATGGCCGGTTGTGGTGCGGAACCTGCCATGATCCACACAACAAGCCGGATGAGCCCGTACGGTTCTACCGCTCAAAATGCCTTTCCTGCCACATGGCGAGTTTCCCCGCCTCGCATCCTGCTAAAGACAGCAACTGCATCGGGTGCCACATGCCTCGGCGTGACGCGAAGGATGGCGGGCACACGGCCTTCACGGATCACAGGATCCAGCGCCGTCCCGAGGCAGAACAAGCGCTCCCGGAGGGCGCCGACATTGCCGCGTGGCGCGAGCCTGCGGCCGATCTGCAGAAACGAAATCTCGGCATCGCCTACGTCAATGCGGGCCTGGAACGCCGCTCCGCGCCGTTCATCAACCGCGGTTACCGCATGCTGACGGAAATTCAAGACCTATTCTCCAACGATGATCAGTTTTTCACCACCATAGGAAGCGCGCTGCTCCTGGCAAAGCAAACGTCGGAGGCGGAGCTTGCTTTCGAGCGTGCCTTGCAACTGAACCCAAATTCAGCCACCGGCGAGACCAACGCCGCATCCGCTTACCTGCAAGGCGGAGATATTAACCGGGCTGTCGCTCATTTGGAGAGTGCGGTTGCAATCGACCCCTTGCATCTGCCCGCGGACATTCCGCTGATCGATCTTTATAAACAGCAGGGAAATATGGCGAAGGCCACGGAGATCTCCGACCGACTCAGCGCCGCGATGAATAATAATTCCGAGTCCGGCGAAACTGGGGATAAGGCGTCCCCTGGCGGTTCCGTTCGAACGGCAGAGTCCGTCTTCAAGAATATCCAGGTGCTGAGGGGCGTTCCATCTGACCAAATACCACCCGCCATGCGGTTCATTACCGCGGCACTCGGCGTGCAATGCAGCTACTGCCACGAGCTGGATCATTTCGACAGAGACGATAAAAAGCCTAAACAGATCGCGCGCGACATGATGCGAATGATGTTTGCCATCGACAAAGACAATTTCGCTGGGTATCGCGAAGTGACCTGCTACTCCTGCCACAGAGGCTCGCTCAAACCGCAAGGAGTCCCCATGATTGACAGTGAAACGCAGGCGAAGCAGCAAACCGCCACGGCTCCTGGATTGGAAAAGCTTAACGCCAGCATGCCGACTTCCGAGGAACTCATCGACCGTTACGTGCGGGCGCTTGGCGGAGTTGAGGCGATCGGGAACGTCACCAGCCGCGAGGAAAAGGGCATCGCTATTACGGGCGGCCAATCCGTCGGGATTGAGATTTTCGACCAGGACCCGGAGAAGCAGGCTTTTGTCCGGCATACACAACCCGCGGATAGCATTACGGGATTCAACGGCCTTGACGGTTGGTTCGAAACACCCGGCCATCCGATCCGCGAGATGCATGGCGCGGACCTTGACGCGGCCCGGATCGACGCGGACTTGCACTTCCCGCTACATCTTAAGCAGATTTTTTCCGAGTTGCGCGTGGAATATCCAGAAAAGATCGGTGACCGCAAAGCATACGTCATTTCAGGAAGAAGGGAAGGGCAGCCACCTCTGAAACTATATTTCGACGAACAGTCCGGACTGCTGGTGCGACTGGTGCGCTACGCTGATTCGCCGCTTGGTCTTGCTCCTACTCAATTAGATTATGGTGACTACCGCGATGTTGAAGGTGTGCAAACCCCATTTCGCTGGACGATCACTCAGCCTGAGGGGACCTCGACGATCCAGTTGAAGGAGATCCGGCAGAATGTTCCCATCGACAATGTGAAGTTCGCCAAGCCCGCATGGTCAGAGTCAAAGCCGCCGCGACCCTGATGCATCCCGGTGAACTGCCCAGGAAGTCGGCCGGTCTCGCCTGTCTGGGTCCGACGCAACCGCTGCGCGATCGTGAGCAAACGATTGCTGATCCTCCTATGTCATCCTCGGGGCTGACGGTCGGCCTCGGCCGTCCTCCCAGCGGTCGGCGCGGAGCTGAATGTAAAAGCATCTGCCCTCAAAGAGGGAGTATTCGCTTGGCAAGTCTCAAAGAGTTTTGTTCCCAAGGCGAACGGTCCCGTGATCGACGAAAAAAGCCTAACCAGTTATGTGGTGCTGGCCGTTCGCGTCGGTCCGAATACTCCTGACATGAGAACGGCTTCCGGTCCAAGCCAATCGCACATCTTGATGTAGGAGAAGGATCCAGCTTCCTAGATTACAATCGCGACGGGCACCTTGATCTGTTCAAGACTGACTTTGCCGACGATGCCAACGGCTCAAATCGCAATGATGGCAGGGGAAACTTCGATGAAACTGAACCGCTCCTCGTTACGGAAACCCACCGCAGCGGGGCTGAGCCTTTGGAGAATTGGACAACGACGGGCACATCGACATTCTTATCGTCAACTTGAATGAACCACTGTCCCGATTGCGAAGTGACATCAAGCGAAAGCAGAACTGGATCAAGGTTAAGCTCGAGGGAGTGGAGTCAAACCGCAGCTCAATTGGAGCGCGAGTATTGGCGCGCCACGGTGCTCGACCTTGAGATCTACTGGCCCAAAGTCTGCACGAACAATACAAGGGCATTCCATCGAACCAACTCATAACCCTGCGGGAAGGACCGGGAGTTGTTGCCGGCAAGGGTCGGGCACGAAACTGGATTCAGAGCGTGGGCTCCGCAGTTTTCATGCCTGGCTTGGGGCAAAACGCCATCGAGACGCGCGTGTGGTTACCGATGTAAGCACCTTTTTTTGACCAGCGAAAATTTGCTTGACAGTGGATTGCTCTAATATGTATACATTAGCGGTTGCTGGTAAACGTTTTCTCGAAATGCTTCTGCGTTGAAGCACCTGCTGGGAGGAACCATGCCGGGAAGTCGTCGTTCACTTTGTCTTGCTCTGTTAGTTCTTTTTTCTGCCGCCTGCGCCCTCGCCCAGTTCAGCAGTAGCGTGCAAGGCACGGTCCAGGATCAGTCTGGTGCGGGCATAGCGAAGGCCGCAGTGCGTTTGGTTAACGTGGCCACCAATTTCGCGCAGAGTACCACGTCGGACGAGGCGGGCAATTTTCGTTTCGTCAGTCTCGCTCCTGGTTCCTATAAGGTAACCGTGGAAGCGACCGGTTTCGCCAAGTCTGAGGTCGATATTACGCTGCTGACCGCGCAAAACTTGAGCGTGCCGGTCGCGTTGAAAGTCGGCTCGATTTCCCAGGCGGTGATCGTCACCACTGAGATGCCGGTGGTCGACGCCGCGGATAGCCGCACGCAACTGACCCTTGAGAATCAGATGGTCGCGCAACTGCCTGTCGTTGGCCGCAACCTGGTCACGCTGGTAACGATGGCGCCAGGAGCTTCCGGCTTGGGAACGAGCGCGGCCGGCAGCCCCGCCTCAGGCGTAGATAACTTCTCCACGGAAGAGCAAGTCGATGCCAGCGCCAATGGTCAGGGCGGAAATAATAACCAGTATGTTGTGGATGGACTCGACGTGACCAGCGGAATTCGCCAGGGCGTTTTGAATCTGACCCCGCAACCTGAAGCCATCCAGGAAACCAGCGTTCAGGTCAATACTTTTACCAGCGAGTACAGCCGTGCTGCAGGACTGCAGACCATGTTTACGACGAAATCCGGCACGAATGCATTCCACGGTTCGGCCACGGATTATTTTTATTATCAGAAAATGTTCGCGAATCAGCACTTCGTGAGCTCGTCGGAGTCACCTTACGGGCCCTTCCATTCCAATAACATGGATTTTGCGATTGGCGGTCCCGTGATTCCGCATCACGGCTTCTTTTTCTTCTTTTCAGTCGAACCGTTGCGGCAATCGTCGAGCGCTGGCGGATCGGTGAGTTTCGCAGATCCGGCGTTCATTCAGTTCGCCCAGACGAACTACGCGGGTAATGTGGGGACCACACTGCTAAACACCTACCAGCCTACCGTGTCAGGCGCCACCGTCACCTCGACCTCGACTAGCATTTTCGGCACCGGACCCGGTGGCTGCGGAACAACGCCGGGTCAGAATGGGGTGCCTTGTGGTTTGAGCATGATTGACACGGGCTCGTTTGGCACCACCTCAATCCGCAACGGCACGCAATACTTTGGCCGCCTGGATAAAGAATTCAGGAACGACCGCATTTACGCCAGCATCTTTCGGACTCTTCTGACTACTGGCGCGCCAACGGCCCTGGCGCCATTCTCCGCCTTGGAGAATACCTGGCAAGTTGCGGGACAGGCCTCCTGGACGCACACCTTTTCACCCACGCTGCTGAACGAATTCACCATCGGCCAGAGCCGAGTGCAGGGCATTGAGGGCAGCGGAGCGCCGGCGGCCAGTTACTACGTTCCGTCTATAAGCGTGACTGGCATCAATGTGGATGGGGGCCAAGCCTTCGGCGTGGGTTTTGCGCAGGGAGACTTCATTCAGCACAACTACCACTGGCGCGACGTTCTTACGCACGTCAAGGGCGCTCATACTCTGAAGTTCGGTTATGAAGGCTGGTATGGCGACGATGTGGAGCCCTTCCAGGGCCCCTGGTCACAGCCGAAATTTTCTTTCAACAATCTGTTGACGTTGGCACAGGATAGTCCCGCAGTCGAGAACGGCATCTACTACAACCCCGCGACCGGCACGGAGCAATTGTGGAGTTGGGATGCGGCATCCAGAACCTTTGGACTTTTTGCGGAAGACACGTGGAAGGCCAGGAAGAATCTGACCGTCACTCTGGGACTGCGCTATGACGATAGCGGCAACCCGTGGTCCAAGAGTGCGTCAACCGTCTTTGGAAACTTCTACCTCGGTACCGGCTCAACCGAGCAGGAGCAAGTGGCGAATGGCTACGCCAAGGCTACTAACAACGCGCTGCTGCATTCGGTCGATAACTTATTCAGTCCTCGCGTGGGTTTCGCCTGGGATCCGACGGGACACGGCGACTGGGTGTTGCGTGGTGGTTTCGGCATCTACAACAACTGGCTGACTCAGGCCAACGTGCAGGAAGAATTCCGCGGCAGCCCCCCGGGGGAGATTGCACCGACCTTCTACGCGGGTGGGACGGCATCGGCGCAGGCTCCCATTTTTAGTCTGGGCAACAGCAGCACACCTCCGTTTGGATTCACATACCCGACGTTCGGGCCAGGGACCGGTCCGAATCCGCAATCGGGAGGCGGGCTTGATTCGGCAGGGGGAATTCTCGGCGCATACCCCGCCATTGGTGCCATCAACCCGCTCTTGAAGTCCCCGAAAGCTGATATCTGGTCCGTAACCCTGGAACGCAAGATTACCAACACTCTGGGGGCCAGCGTCGGCTATAACGGGTCCCATTCCTACAATATCGTCGGCAACGGCAACTCGATTGGGAACGTCTCCTATGGCGTGGATATCAACGCTTTTCCGGGCGACCAGATGCAAAACAACAGCATCACCCCAACCCGGCTCAACCCCAGCTTTGGTACGATCGCGTACGCCAACAATGACCGGTACGGAAACTACGACGCCGTGATCTTCGACGTTCGAGGGCACTTTTCGCGCGCCTTCATAGATGCTTCGTACACCCGTTCCCGTTCCCAGGATGACTCGCTCGATTATCCCAACTCCGAGGGACTGAATCCGGGGCAGTATTACGGGCCATCCATCTTTGACGCACCCAACCGCTTTTCTCTCAGCTTCAACTATTCACTCAAAGGCTTGAATGGCGGAAGCGGGGCTGTGGGCCATCTGACTGGCGGGTGGGGGATCAGCGGCACCAGCATCTTCCAATCGGGGTATCCATTGACCGCCGAGAATGTCAATTCTTACCAGCCCGTTTGCGGAAATACCTCGAGCACCGCCCCGCCTTGCCCGTCGGCTGCGAACCCGGCGATTGGCTTTGGCCCGACCAGCGGTGACTACCTCGGGGACGGGGACAATCTGGCGTACCCGAATGCGGTGAGCTACAGCCAATCCCATACCAATAGCGCCTGGCTCACCGGAGCGATTCCGCTGAGCGACTTTGCCGTTCCCACCTTCTCTAACAGCGGTGTGAATGGGAACGAGAAGGCAATGCAGTTCCGCGGCCCGAACTTTGCCGAAACGAATATCAACTTCTACAAAGACACGCACATTACGGAGAGAGTCAATTTCCAATTCCGATTTGACATCTTCAATTTCTTCAACCGGGCAAACTACGTGGATTTCACCAGCTATACAAACATCACCAACGGCGGCATCGATATGAATGTCCCGGATGGAACAAACTTCGGGCGAGCGACTTCATCGCACGAGCCCAGATTCTGGGAACTGGGAGGCAAGTTGTCGTTCTGAGCCTGGCTGAATCCATTACGCAAGCCGGCCTGCAGAAGCGGGCCGGCTTTTCTTTTTCCAGGATGGCGGATCAACACGCCAGGCACTGATGCGCAAGAGCAGTCTGCCGCTGTTCTCTATGCAGCCAGCACTGACATGAAGTATAGGATGTGGTGGTAGATGGCGATCCGGCGATGATAGGAAGATGCGGAGTTCGACGGGCTTGCCTGTTGCTTGCCCATGTCTTCTTTGCTCTGGTCTTTCGCGGGCTCACATTTACAGCTGCGGCTCAAAACGTCGCTCCGCGGCTAGCACCGATTGTCTCCGCGTTGCAGGATCAAGAATTTCAAAGGGCGCTTGAACTCCTTCGTCCCGCGCTTCAGGCCTCACCTGGTAACGCGCAGTTGTGGGCAATGCAAGGTGCGGCTTACACGGGGGAAGGACATACCAGGGAAGCACTGGCTTCGTTTCGCAATGCGCTCAAGATTTCTCCAGACTATCTCCCGGCCTTGGAAGGAGCGATCCAAATAGAGTACGAGGCCGAGGATGCGGCTGCGATCCCGCTTTTGCAGCGCATGCTGCGCCTCAGACCCGCGGATGCCACCAGTCACGGCATGATCGCGGTGCTGGAGTACCAGCGGGGGAACTGCGGCGCAGCGGTCGTTCATTTTGAAAAGGCCGGGACATTATTTGACTCCAAAGCCAGCGCGCTGCACGCATACGCCATGTGCCTGGTGAAGCTCAATAAACCGGAGAAGGCATCGAGAGTCTTCCAGCAGGCATTGAATCTCAACCCGGATGACCGACGGGAGCGCCGACTGCTGGCATCCGTTCAGCTCATGGCTCATCAGCCACAGGATGCCCTGGCCACTCTGAGGCCACTCCTTCAAGGCAGCAACGAGGAAGTCGAAACTCTGGAGCTGGCTGCAACTGCCTATGAGGACAGCAAGGACACGCCGCAGGCGGTTGCGTCTCTGCGGCAAGCCATTCTGCTCGACCCGAAAAACGTTAATCTCTACGTGGATTTTGCCAACATAAGCTCCGGGCATAATTCCTTTCAGGTAGGTATCGACGTGGTGAGCGACGGTATAGGCCAGCTGCCGAGGGCAGTGCCGCTCTATTTGGCGCGCGGTGTGCTTTATGTTCAGTTGGCGGAGTATGACAAGGCGGAGGCTGATTTTGAAACCGCCCACACGCTGGACCCTCGTCAGTCTTTAAGTTCTGCCGCGCAGGGGCTGCTCGCGGTGCAACAAGACGATATGAACCGTGCGCTGGCTACCGTGCAGGCCAAGCTTGCGCAAAAGCCAAAAGACGCTCCTTTGCTCTATTTGCAGGCGGACTTCCTTTCGCAAAAAGGCGTGCAGCCGGGTACGCCAGAATTTCAGCTGGCCATGCGCTCAGCCCAGCAGGCGGTTGCCTTGCAGCCTACCTTGAGCGGTGCCCGGACGGTTTTGGCGAAACTGTATCTGCAGGAAGGGAAGTACTCTGAAGCCATCGAACAGTGTCGAAGAGCGCTGGAGCGAGACCCGAAGGATCAAATCGCGCTTTATCACCTGATCCAGGCGCTCCGGAAAACAAAGGATCAACGCGAGATTCCGGATTTGCTGAAACAGTTTGCCCTTCTCCGCAAACAGGCTGCAAGGGAGCAGAGCGAACGTAACCGATACAAACTGGCCGAAGAGGACCCGCAATCCAAGTAAGTAATATCGGCTTCCGCGAGCGCCTCGATCGGTCTTCTTAGGACTTGAACCGCACGTAGGTGCTGTAGCTTTCGCTCGCACAATCGCCTTCAGAATTGGCGTCACCGTCAAGTCACGTTTGAGTTGGATTGTGAGCTGAAATTGCCTGGCACGACATACGTGTAATCCGTCTCGTCGTCTTGACGGTTGACAATCTTGACCACAAGGGCTGTGTCTTTAGCTGTGGAGGTAGTGTCTGGGCGACAAGAGGCAAAGCTGTCGATGAGTTAATTCTGAGTAAACGATTACTTTCCGCGCCAGTCAAGGTTGGGGTGAAATGTAATCTCAAGTAGAAATGCATTTCGTGTGGCTAAGCTGAAAGCAAATTTCCGAAAGCTTATGCCAAGAATCCGAATGGCGGGTTGGGGAGTCTAATCCACCATGCGCCGACGAAGAGAATTAATCGGTTTCATCGCAGTGATTCAGTCCGTTCTTTTCTTAACCCATTATTTCCTTTATGAGACGTGGACTTTTTCGCCCGCTGGGAGCGAGACCTCCGGCGTGTTCTGGATCAAGCTCGTCCTCGGGCTTTTGTCGGTGAGCTTTGTGACCGCGTCACTGCTGGCCTTTCGCTATACAAATGCCGCTGTCCGCGCGTTTTACAGGGCAGCTGCGGTTTGGATGGGTCTGTTGAGCTTCCTGTTCCTCGCCGCGGCTTCCTCCTGGATTATTTTCGGGATTGCGCGGCTGGCAGGGCTGAATATGAACTTTCATCGGACCCTGGAGTTGCTGTTCGGGGTTGCGGCGACAGCCGGACTCTACGGGGTTTTCAACGCAAGCTGGACGCGGGTCACGCGAACCACGGTGCGGCTCGCGAACTTGCCGGCCGCGTGGCGCGGGCGGACAGCCGCGCTGATCAGTGATGTACACCTGGGGCACGTGCGAAACGGCAGTTTTCTCCGGCGCCTGGTGGCGAAGATCTTGCGGGAAAAACCAGACGCGATTTTTGTTGCGGGTGATTTGTATGATGGGACAGCCATCGACGCGGGGCGAGCTGCAGAGCCATTGAATGAACTGATCGCGCCACGCGGAGTTTATTTCGTCGCGGGAAATCACGAACAATTTGGGGACGACAGCAAATACCTGAATGCCATTACAGCGGCCGGCGTGCGTGTGCTTAGCAATGAGAAGGTGGAAGTGGACGGTTTGCAGATTATCGGCATTCCGTACCGGAACGCGAAAAAGAATGGTCAGCTTGCTTCGGTGCTGCACGACATCGGCTTGGATCGGGAGCGCGCAAGCATCCTGTTGACCCATGCGCCTGACCATCCGGAGATCGCCGAAGCGGCCGGCGTCTCCTTGCAGCTCTCCGGGCATACGCACCTTGGCCAGTTCTTACCTTGGAGTTGGATGGCGCGACGGATTTACCGGCAATTCGTGTATGGCCTAAGCCGGATCGGGAAAATGCAGGTTTTCACTTCGAGCGGAGCCGGAACCTGGGGACCGCCGTTGCGGCTGGGCTCGAATCCTGAGATCGTAATGCTCGAATTCCAGAAAGGCTGAAGTCAAGTTCTGCAATTTGGTCCATGGGTCGTAATGAGCAACGGCGTGCGTCACCGGCGGCTCAACGGAGCGAGGGTCGGCGGCCGGGTTTCGAAGATTTGCCCGCCGGGTAATTGATGTGGGCTCAGGCGCGGCTCAACGCTTCTCGTACGGGTGGAAAATGTAGTCCTTCGCTTTCACGACCGTATGGCAAGCGTTTCCGCAATCTGAGAGGCTTTTGGGATCGGGTGTGAACTTGTCCGACACGGCATCGTAGTTGAACACCGCGTATCCCCACCCGCCGGTTTTCGGAAATCTCTTGCTGTCCTTTTCCATGACGAAAGCCTGGGTAAAGACGTCTGGCACATCCACGGCGAACTGGGCCTCAGTGTCCTTCTTTGGCTTCCACTGGAGCTTTACGATCATGGAGCCATCCGGGAAACGCTGGCCGTTGCCCGGAACGCCGGTCTTATACGCCGTGATCATGGTCGGATTGGCGACGATCACCTTGAGTATTTCGTCCGTACGGGCGGAGGAGGCGACAGCCCAATCTTCGTATCCCCTGAAGTCGGAGAACGCGATTCCGCCCGGCGATATCAGCGAGTACTTGTCTTTATTTTGGCCTTGCGCGAAAAGGGCCGCGGCTCCAAGGACGGCGAGCGCTGCCACGGCTGTCGCAACAATCGTAAAGCGGGCGATCCGGCTCATGCCGGTGTGCGCTTCTATCTTCTGTTGTTGCGCTACGGATTTCGTCACAAGTTCACACATGTGTTCTCCTTCGCAAGTTTAAGCCGACCAATCTGCATCTCGAACGATTTCAATTAAGCCAGACCTGAGGGAGTAAAACGATTGGACGATCGTATCGACTATACTCCCGTATCGAGCGTTCTGAATGTCTCAGGCATGAAGACACCCCAGTCGGTAGGAAGGCATGGGCAACACCATCGTCCAATTGCACGACCCATTTTGTTGTGGCTGAATGGTCCCGGAGGAAAATCCCATGGCAACTATGAAGGCACCCGCCAAACTCACACAGATGAACGCACCTACGAAACCTGCGCAGATTCGCCTGGCCCGGCGGTCGCCCGCCTATTGGCGCGTCACCATCGACAACCCGCCGATCAACGTCATGGGCCCGGAAATGGTCAAGCAGTTCCAGGAAGTCATCGGCGCGCTGGAGGCCGACGAGCAGGTCGGGGTCGTGGTCTTCGACAGCGCGGTCGACGACTACTTCCTGAATCACTCCGATTTCACGGCCAAGCTTGAGGACCTGACCTCACTGCCGGAGGGTCCCACGGGCTTGCCGCCCTGGCCGGACTTTCTCGTACGGCTGACTCGCCTGCCAGTGGCCTCCATCGCCATGATCCGCGGCCGTGCGACCGGCAACGGCAGCGAGATCACGCTGGCCTGCGACATGAGTTTTGCCAGCCGCGAGAAGACCATCATCTCGCAATGGGAAGTGGGCGTCGGGATGGTCGCCGGTGGCGGTCCCATGGCTCGGCTTCCACGACTCATCGGCCGAAACCGCGCCCTCGAGGTGCTCTTGAGCTCGGAAGACATGAGCGCGGACCAGGCCGAGGCCTACGGCTACATTAATCGCGCCCTGCCCGACGCCGATCTTGATGCGTTTGTAGAGGCGCTCGCGACCCGAATCGCCAAGTTCGACAAATGGGCGATCGCCCAGACCAAGCGCCTTGTCGACACCAGCCTGCCCCCGGACGTCGAGCTCGGCGCCGGATGGGATGCGTGCATCGCTTCGCTCGGTCGACCTGCCGCCCAGGATGGGATCAAACAGCTGATGGCGCGCGGCTTTCACAAGCCGGGGGACGTCGAAAATCGGCTGGGTTACTACCTGGGCAAAATCGCGCGCTAGATCGGAGCCCGACGCGGTTCCGAAACCCGGGGCGTTGACGATGGGAGGCGTTCGAAACCAGCGTTCGAGGCAAATCTGGGCGGACCTGTTCGAAAGCCTGTGGTGGTGGTGTTGTAACATTTTCCGCACGAAGGAGGTTTGTATGTCTCAGAATGCCAGTGATGCGGAGCGGGCTGAGCAGAGCGAAATCCGGCCCCACCAACTCGGGCAGGAGGTTTTCAAAACCGTCTTGTCCGAAGATGTCGATTGGAAGCCGTTCCCGGCGTTCCCGCCTTCCGTCCGGCTGGCCGTCCTCGTCGGTCAGCCCTCGGAGCCCGGCCCTTACACAATCAGGGTCAAGTCGCCGCATGGCGCGAAGCTGATGCCTCACAAGCACCCGGAGGATCGAGTCTATACCGTGATTTCCGGTGTCTTTTATATCGGACTGGGTGATGAATTTGACGCGAGCAAGTTGCAAGCTTATCCGCCCGGCGCCGTTATCATTCTCCCTGGCAACACGCACCATTTTCACTGGGCGAAATCCGGTGAGTACGTCACGCAAATCACCGCGATCGGGCCGCTCGGACTGGAATACCTCAGCGCGAAAGATGATCCGCGAAACCACAACTCGTAGGGGGAGTTTTACCTTCCTGTCAAATTGAGGGCTCAAGGTGGACGATCAACAAAACTATCAACAAAAGACGGAGCAGGATTCTGGAGCGCGGGATCGAGAGATCCGCGCGGAACTGGATCAGCATTGGGCGGCGTCCGATGCCAACGATTTTGAAACGGAGCACCTCATCTATCAGGAGGATGCGGTGCTGGATTATCCGCAGTCCGGCGAACGAACCCGCGGTCGAAGCAACATACAGGGCCAACGCGCCAGTCAGCCGAGCAAAAAGCGGTTTGCTGTCCAACGAATCATTGGCGGCGGCGATCTTTGGGTCACCGAGCTCATCCTGACCTATGACGGCAAGCCGAGCTACACCGTTAGCATCATGGAGTTCAGGGGCGACAAGGTTGCGCGGGAAACACAGTACTTTGCGGATCCATTCGCGGCTCCCGCATTTCGCGCTAAATGGGTCGAACGGATGGACACATAATCTCGAGCCGCGAGAATTTGCTGACGACACCGCCATTTGCGGTTTGCGGCATAATCGTCAAGAACAGAGATTAACGCCTTCGGCGAAAGGACAAGAGATGGATTGGAAACAGTTGATCCAATTTGCGCTGCAGGGCAGCAGTGATCTGGAACAATATGCCAACCTGCTGGTGCGCATTTCGATCGGGTTGTTCTTCGCCATCTCAGGGGCAAACAAACTGTTTGTCGCCGGCGGAACGAAACCTGTTTACGACACCCTGGTTAACGCCAAAGTCCCGTTTCCCCGCCTGACGGCATATTTCGTAGCGAGCGTCGAGTTCGTTTGCGGATCCCTGATAACTGTGGGTTTTCTTTCGAGCCCGGCCTGCGTGGCTTTATTGATCGACATGACTGTCGCCGTCCTGACCAGTTCGCTTTCCACCCTGCCTAAAGGACTTTCGCCTCTTAACTGGCTCGACGATTTCCTCTACCTTCCGGAGGTACTGTATGTGCTGTTTTTTGTCTGGCTGATCTGCTCCGGTCCGGGAAAGTTCAGTGTCGATTACTGGCTCGCGGGCAAGTTACTGAGTTGATCATCGGCGAAACGGCTTGTTGCTGGACAAGAGCTTGATGATTGTCGTGGCAGTCTTTCGCAATCCCGCGTCACGTTTTTCCATCACCGCGTTTCACTTTCTTGGTATCATCTCGCCACGCAGCGGAAAGATTTGCATTCCTTGCCCCGCTTACACACTCCCAAGGAGACCCTCATGGCACGAGTCACCGGAATCGGCGGCGTCTTCCTCAAAGCCCGCGACCCCAAAGCCCTAGCCGGCTGGTAAGCCAAGCACCTCGGTATCGAGATCGCCGACTACGGCGGTGCCACCCTCCTCTGGTCCGACGAAGTCCCCGCTGGTACCGGCCAGACCGCCTGGATGCTCTTCCCCGACACGACCAACCACTTCGGCGCCCCCTCCCAGCGCGCCATGGTCAACTACCGCGTCGACGACCTTGAAGCCCTCCTCACTCACCTGCGCGCTGCCAACGTCCCCAGCGATCCCCACCAGGAATCTGCCTCCTACGGCCACTTTGCCTGGATCACCGACCCCGAGGGCAACCGCCTCGAGCTGTGGCAACCGCTCGTTGAGACACCGTAAAGTTGGTTGAATTCCATCTGCTCCCCGGCCCCGGTTCTGAGCGAAATCGCTTGGTTACATAAACCATCCCCCCACAAATCGCTTGACTAGCGAAGATTTACTCTATATTGTATAGATAATGTCGGGTCGCGAATACCTCGGCGAATTTGAGCACATTATTGTCCTGGCGCTCCTACGCTTGGAAGATCGAGCCTACGGAGTCACTGTTCGGCAGGAGATCGAATTCCGCATTAAGCGTGAGGTGTCAATCGGCGCTGTCTACGCCACGCTCGATCGTCTAGAGACAAAAGGGTATGTCAAATCCCACCACGGCGATCCAACCCCTGAACGAGGTGGGCGCTCGAAGCGCTTCTTTCGTGTGACGGCCAAGGGAGTAGCGGCTGTGAACCGCACACAAGGGGCACTCCAGCGCATGACCGAAGGTCTCGACCTGATCCGGAGCCACTCATGACGTCCCAAGCAGATTTCGTTCAGCCGCCGCGCATTGCCGTCTGGCTCGTCAATCTATTCACTCCCGCCGAAGCAGCAGAATCGGTCTTGGGGGACCTGCTTGAGGAGTTCTCCCACTTCGCGTCTAAGTCTGGCACTGTCGGTGCGAGAAGGTGGTATTGGCGACAGACTCTGAAAACCGTCGTACACCTCTTCGGCACCGGATTCCGTGCCGCTCCGTGGTCTACCACTCTCGCGGTAGTTGGAGGATTCTTACTGCTGAAGCTCGTCTCCGGGCTGCCCGACAAGGTACTGTCAGCAGTTACCGTCAGGTACCTCTTCTACTGGAAGGCCCATTTCAAGACCTACATGTTCTTCGCGACGGATGGAATGTTGACCGTACACCTCGTTTTGTCCATGTTGGTCGGGTGTATGGTCGCGTTGGTGGCAAAGGGGAGGGAGATGGTCGCCGCAATGACGCTAGGTCTCGTCCATTACGCGTTAGCTGGAGTCGCCTGGTGGGCGACGGAGATGGCGGTCAGACCTGGAGGCGTCTCGTTTCCGTTGCTTCTGGCAGTGCTATTCGCCGATTCGTTTGCGATCTTCGTTGGTGGAGCAATCGTCCGAGCGCGCAGATCAGCCGCGACAATGCGGCCCTCAGGCGTGTAAGTCAATTGGCGAAAAAGCACCATAGCCCTCACAATCCGCATCGGGGACTCTGGGCAGCGGCGCGCTTTTCGGCCGTACGCTTTCTCTTGTTTAATCGCTTGCCGAATTAGCTGTGGCTCTTAAACCAGTCGAGGGCGACTTGAGTGTATTGGCCGACCTCGATGAGGTAGCCGTCAGGATCGCGCATGTAGCAGCGCCATTCCCAGCCGTGATTGTTTAACGGCTCGGTAAGAAAGAATGCTCCTTTGCCGCCCCATTGTTTGTAGCAGGCCCAGATGTCGGCGACACGTAAATTAAGGAAGCTACTTACTCGGTTCAGATCTGACGGTGTTTCAAGAATGACCTCTGGCTTGTCGGGAGTGGGGCCACCGCCGGAATTGAGAAGGACCCACGTGTTAGCCAGCTTGATGTAGCAGGGATTTTCTGGCTTGATGACCTTCCCCCCAAGAATTCGGACATAGAAGTCCTTCGATTTCTCCAGGTCGCTCACTGTGAAAAAGTGAGTTGCGAAGAAGCCTTCGTGCGCAATCGGCGCGTCGGGCAGATTCATACGCTGCCTCCGGTTGTCGATAGATTAGGATGCGTTCAGGAAAGTTAGTGTAGGAGCGATTCCCAGTTGGCTGGCACCCTTCCTGCGGGTCCAGGTGCGGGCTGACTTTTCGGATGCGAATGTGGAGGAAGCAACTCCGCACCTTTGATCATCGCCTGCGTCTCGTAATCGTAGAACCAGTTCTCACCCGGCTCGAAACTGGCAGTGATCGCATGCCCTGTTGCGGCCGCATGCTTTGATGCATGCTGGCTCGGAGAACTGTCACAGCATCCGATGTGCCCACACTCTGCACACCGACGGAGATGAAACCACCAACCTTTCGGCGAGGCAAGGCATTCCACACATCCGTCACCGCTCGGTTTCGAAGCGGGATTGATTCCGCGGAGACCCTTTTTCACTTCCGATTTCCTTTCGTGTCTTCTGCTCGCAAATAATATCAAGCCACCAGCAAGATCTTCCCGACACCACCCTTTTCTGCCTCTGCTTGAGCCTCCGCGGCTTCGCTGAGCGGCAGTTTCTCGCTAATCGGGATTACCAGCTTGCCATCGCGCACCGCTTCGGCCATGAACTCGAGCGTCTTCCTGTCGAATTTCGAGAATACGTGCACCAGTCTCACAGATGGGTACTTGACGGCGTTCTGCGGCGCCTCGACAACCGATGCGTACACCCCACCCGACTTGACCTTGGCGATCAGCTTCTCGGCGGTTTTTCCGCCGACCGTATCGGCCACCGCATCGAGCGGTGGAAGATTCGCAATCGCAGCGTCGTCGTCGGTTGCGACCACCTGATCCGCGTCCACAGTCTTCGCCTCATCCGTCTGCCTCTTCAAAACCCCCGCGATCACAGTCGCGCCGCGTGCCTTGGCAGTGAACACCGCCGAACGCCCGACATTTCCTACTGCACCTACGACCATGACCGCCTGGCCCGCTTTGATTCCCGTAGCGGACATGAGCTGGTTGCCAGTCACCGACACCAGCGGCAGCGCCGCCGCCTGCACCAAATCGAGCCCCTTGGGGACCTTCGCCAACACATCTGCCTTCACGACACAAAGTTCAGCGTAAGTATTGTCGGCCATGGCGAACACCTGATCGCCGACGGCAAACCCTTCCACTCCCGGCCCAAGCTTAACCACAGTCCCCGCCACATCGACTCCTATGAGGCCTGGGAAATGCATAGGATAAAAATCCTTGGTTAATCCAGCGCGCCGCTTATAGTCGATCGGATTCACGCTGGCGGCGGCGACCCGCACCAGCACCTCGCCCGGACCGGGCACTGGATCAGGGTAGTCTTCGAACTTCAGCACTTCCGGACCACCATATTGGTGGACAACGATTGCTTTCATGATTCACCTCCAAGTCGGACAAACAAGCATAAACCAACGGCTGAATGAAGAAAACCGGCATTTGTCGCGCTGTGGCAATTCCGACGGCCTGCCCGCTAGTCCTCGGTGTCTGTTGCCGGCCAACGTGATGCAGGTTCGCTTGGCCTGTAGAATCCAGCGCTTCCCTAGCGGAGTAAAAAAAGTCGGCGCCACAACTGTATATTGGATCCGAACCCTTAAAGCGAAAGGTTACTTATGTCGGTCAAGAAAACAGCAATCATAACCGGAGCGTCGGGGGGGATTGGGACGGGTTTAGTCGAAGGGTTTCTGGGAGAAGGGTATAACGTCGTCGCGACCTCTCTTGGCGCCAATCGAAAGTTAGCTAATTCACCAAGCCTGGTTCTGCTCGAGGGCGATATCGGCAAGCAGCAAACTGCTATGGATGCTGTCGAAGCAGCAATCAGAAACTTCGGAACCGTCGATGTTTTGGTAAATAACGCCGGCATATTCCTGAAGAAGCCTTTCACTGATTTCACTATTGAGGACTTCGACGCCCTTGTCTCCACCAATCTGCTTGGATTCTTCTACATGACTCAGCGCACCGTGAAAGAGATGCTGAAACAGAAATCGGGATGCGTTGTGAGCATCAGTGCGGCACTTGCCGATCGGCCAATCGAGGGCGTAAATGGCTCCGTTTCGATGATAACCAAGGGTGGGTTGAATTCGGCAACGCAGAATCTCGCAACCGAGTATGCGAAAGATGGCATTCGCTTCAATGCCGTCGCCCCCGGCGAAGTGGATACACCGATGCACCAGAATGATCCCACCGACTCTATGCTGCAGCCTGCTATGAGAAAGGCGACGGTAAAGGATATTGTCGAGGCCGTGCTTTTCCTGGCGCAGGCAGGCCATGTGAGCGGGGAGATACTCCACGTGGACGGTGCCGCTCCGGCTCGTCGGTGGTAAAAATAAAGGGACTCTAACCACACGCTGGGCTTCGACGAGGTAGGCATGCCCCGATTGCTTTCAGTAAATGTCGGCCTTCCGCGCGACGTGACATGGAACGGCAAAACGGTCCGGACGTCAGTCTGGAAATCTCCGGTTACCGGGCGGCGAATGGTGCGCAAGCTCGATATCGATGGTGATGCCCAAGCCGATCTCGCCGGTCATGGCGGGGAGCAGCGCGCGGTATTCGTCTACCAGATGGACTCGTATCACTACTGGGAGAGCTTTCTGGACCGCACTGATTTTACTTTCGGCCAATTCGGAGAAAACTTTACCGTTGAGGGACTTCCTGATAACGAGGTATGCATCGGCGATCGCTACCGCATCGGTGGTGCTGAATTTGAAGTCACGCAGCCACGCGTAACTTGCTACCGAGTCGGCATACGCATGAACGAGCCTCGTATGCCGGCCCTTCTCGTAGCGCATCACAGACCAGGATTTTATTTTCGCGTGTTGCAGGAGGGGGAAGTTGGTGCAGACGATGACATTGTGAAAATTGGCGATGGTCCAGAAAGGATCACGGTGGCAGACACTGACGCCCTCCTGTATTTGCCGGGGCATTCCAGCGAGCAACTGCAACGCGCGCTGCGGATTCCCGCACTTAGCAAGGGCTGGCAGAGTTCTTTCCAGGCAATGCTCCAGGAAGACTTGAGACCCAAAACTGCGGTAGGGAATCCTGGACTCGCTGAGGAGGAACAAGCACCAGCATGGCCCGGCTTTCGACAGATGCGAGTCGCGAATATTCATAAGGAAAGCGATAGCGTAACTTCCTTCATTCTGTCGCCGATCGATGGGCACACTCTCCCTGTCTTCCAGGCGGGTCAATTTATCGTCTTGCAGTTGCTGGTCAATCCGGTCAAACCGCCCGTTCTTCGCAGCTATTCGTTGTCTGACTTGCCGGCAGCCGATCATCTCCGCATCAGCATCAAGAGCGAATTGAATGGGATTGGAAGTTCTTTTTTGTGTAACCGCGTGCGAGAAGGCGATGTATTGGATGTCAGTGCGCCGCGCGGGAGCTTTACTCTGCGCCCAGGCCAGAATCCTGTGGTTCTGCTGAGCGCTGGAGTGGGCGCAACGCCCGTGATGTCGATGCTGCACTCACTCGCCGCTGAAAGATCGCAGCGAGAGATTTGGTGGATCTATGGGGCGCGCAACAGCGCTGAGCATCCATTTGCAGAGGAGTCACGTTCATTGCTGAAACAGCTCTCTCGCGGACGTGCATACATCGTGTACAGCCGGCCGGCTGCAATCGACCGAGTCGGGGCAGACTTCGATGCTACCGGGCACATCGATACGGCTTTGCTCGAGAAGGTTGGCGCGCCCCAGAACAGTGACTTCTATCTGTGTGGCCCTCCTTCATTTTTGCAGAACCTGCGCGGTGGGCTTCGAAACTGGGGTGTGCTCGCCGGAAATGTGCACACGGAAATCTTCGGTTCTCTCGAGGCTATTACCCCGGGTATGGCGCAGGTTGTTCATACTCCTCACCTGCCGCAAGGGCCGCCCGGATCTGGTCCGGCAGTCTCATTCGCGCGAAGCGGGATTACCGCCGCTTGGGATCGGAAGTTTGCCAGTTTGCTCGAACTGGCGGAAGCATGCGATGTTCCGGTCAGATGGTCGTGCCGGATTGGAGTCTGTCATACGTGCATGAGTGGTCTGATTGACGGATCGATTACTTATAACCATGAGCCGCTGGAGAGGCCCGCTCCCGGAAACGTGCTGGTATGTTGTTCCCAACCGAACACGGGTGTCACTTTGGATCTTTAAGAGAAGATCCTTAAGAGAAGATCTTTGAGAGAAAGAAGAGGAGTGGAATCATGCGTTCTGATATCGTGCCCGGAGGCATCTTCCCCAACTACGAACTGCCCGATCACACGGGCACACCGCGCAAGCTGAGCGAGCTGCAGGGCGAGGATCCGCTAATCCTCACGCTTGCGCGCGGCCACTATTGCCCAAAGGAGCACCAGCAGCATTTGGAACTGGCCGCGTTCTACCCGAAGATCGCGGTGGCGTACACGCAGATCGCCACGATCGCCACCGACGATCACCATACTCTGCAGGAATTCCGCGCGTCAGTCGGAGCCCAGTGGCCCTTCCTTTCGGACCCCGATCGAAAGATTCAGAAGGATCTCGACATCCAGGAGTACACCGATCCCGAGCATAATCCGATGATCCCTCACACACTCGTGCTCAAGCCGGGCCTTGTGATCTACAGCATCTATGACGGCTACTGGTTCTGGGGGCGTCCATCAGTTATCGATCTTTGGCACGATCTGCGCATTGTGACTAGCGAAATCCGCCCCGACTGGGATCTGAGCAAACCTGGACTCCGCGAGGCATGGAATGCGGGTGACTTGTCGCCTTTCCACGGGTGGAACAAGCAGGGCAGCAGGGAAGGTCAAGCCCCTTGACACGAAATGCGCCCTATAATACTTCGGGGAGTCGGCCGTGGCGAAAGTAATCCACTGCTCGGTATTCGAAGAAGCGAGGACGAAGCGTTGGTTATTACCAAGCCGGATTTCGATGTTGCGATTATCGGTGGGGGGCCGGCGGGATCGTCCATGGGCGCCTACCTGGCCAGGGCCGGCGTCAGTTGTGTAGTGTTTGAGCGCGAACTGTTTCCGCGGCCGCATGTCGGCGAGTCGTTGGTCCCTTCTTCCACGCGCGTTTTCAAAGACCTCGATTTTCTTCCTCAGATGGAAGAGGCAAAGTTTCCCCATAAGTTTGGCGCGGTCTGGACTGCGGACGACAAGCAAAAGGTTCCCTATCAGCTTGGATGGGAGGGCCTGGCTGCGGATTGCCATGCCGATATTCGTTTCGACGAGCGGGAACAAGTGGGCGTCGACAAGAACTACACCTACCATGTCGATCGCGGCAAGTTCGACCTGATGCTGTTGCAGCACGCGAACCGGTTGGGTGCGGCGGTGTATGAAGGGGTTAAGGTAAGCGCAGTCGATTTCGGTCCCAAGGAGCCGGTGGTGCGGTTCTCGATGGGACGGAACGGGAAAGAGATGGCCGTCAACGCGAAGATGGTGGTGGACGCCAGCGGCCGCAACACCTTCCTGGGCAATCAACTCAAACTCAAGGTGCAGGATAGCGTGTTCGACCAGTACGCCATCCATACCTGGTTCGATAACTACGATCGCAGGGTTTTCTCCAGGAAAGACGACCACCGCGACTATATCTTCATACACTTTCTGCCCATCTCCAACACCTGGTTCTGGCAGATTCCAATTACTGACACCGTGACCAGCCTGGGTGTGGTGACCCAGAAGAAGAACTTTGCGAAATCGAAGCGTGATCGTGAAAGATTCTTCTGGGAATCCGTAGCGTCGCGGCCCATGCTCGAAGAAACTCTGCGCAAAGCAGACAGGATCCGCCCCTTCAAGGACGAAGGGGACTACAGCTATGCCATGAAGCAGCTCTGTGGCGACCGGTTCGTTATGGTCGGCGATGCCGGCCGCTTCGTCGACCCGATCTTTTCCACCGGCGTCAGCATTGCGCTGAACAGCTCACGCTTCGCGCACAAAGACATCCTGGGTGCGCTGGAGAAGAACGAATTCTCGCGGCAAAGTTTCTCCACCTTCCAGAACACGCTGCGCGTGGGGACGAAGAACTGGTACGACTTCATCACCGTGTACTACCGCCTGAACGTGCTGTTCACCTACTTCATCAACGACCCTAAATACCGTCTGGACGTGCTGAAGTTGTTGCAGGGCGATGTGTACGACGACGTTGCGCCTCCTGTGCTGCAGCAGATGCGCACCATGGTCGCCGAGGTCGAGCAGAACGAGACCCATCCCTGGCACAAACTGCTGGGCGATCTGACGGCGAATGCATTCCGTCCGGAGTTCTAGCCCGAGGAGAAGAACAGCGCTTTTAGAGTGATACAATTCGCGGTTATCGCTATTGCGGATCGTGTCGGGCAACAAGATTTCGGGAAACTGATCCGTAAAGCTACGATAAAGAATTAAGGAGATCCTTTGTGAAACGCATCATTGTTATCGCCGTCTGGCTGCTTAGCCTTGCTCTGCCGGTACTCCTAATGGCCAAGCAAAAGACCGCCCCTGTGGACATGAAGGGCATGAACCGCATCTTTCTCGGATGGGTCGACATGAGCCCCGACGATTATCATCGCCAAGGCTATTCCACGCGGGAAGAATATCTTGCCGTGATCAACCACGCGAACGCTGCATTTCAGGAATACTGCCAATCGAAGGCCTTTTCCGGACGGACGATGACCGCGGCCAAGAACCGGGACGACCAAAACACTGCGGGAAACGACCTTTACGTCAAATTCTCTGATGTCGTTTATGACCACAAATATAGGCTTACCCTCTCAGTTCACTTCATCGACCTGAAAACCAACACAGAAATCGGATCGATTCCACTGAAGACCTACACCGCGCATGTCTGCGGCCTTGAGGGTTGCATGATCAAAGAACTGGACAAGGTGAGCGAAGAACTGCAGAAGGAGTTTGCCGGCGGAAAATAGCCAGGTCTACCCACATGGCGAGGTCCGCGATCTTTAGCTTGTTGTTTCTTGCGACCAACGCCTCGTTGTTCCTTCTGTACCCTTTCACCCTCTCGCGGTTTCTGCTCGCATTGTTGATTTACACCGCTGGCACAGCGCTAATGCTCTACCTGTTGTTTCATCCTCGCAACCAGTGGTTGGTTGCGAACCGCTCGCGGGTGGATGGTGCGACTAGTGTGGCCCTGACTTTCGACGACGGCCCCGACCCCGTGGATACGCCCAAATTGCTCGACCTGCTGCATGACAAAGGTGTGAAGGCGACCTTCTTTGTGGTGGGGAAGCGAGCCGACCAGTATCCGGAGATCGTGCGCCGCGCCTGGAACGAAGGACACCTGATCGCCAACCATACCTGGTCGCACTATTCTCTATTTTGTTTTCTCACGCCTTCTCGTCTGCGCGCCGAGATCGAGCGAGGCAGCGAGAGCGTACGCCGCATTTGCGGGCGCCGTCCGCGCCTTTTTCGTTCGCCGGTGGGCCTGCGCCACCCTCTGCTGAGGCCCTATCTGGCGGATGCGGGATTGGAGTTCGTTTCCTGGAGCATTTGGACGCGCGACTCGCTGAACCCAAATGCCGAAGCTCTCACCCGGCGCATCCTGAACCAGGTGGCCGGCGGCGATATCATTCTGCTGCACGATCGTTTGCCCGGGGGAGCGGACGTCATGCTGTCGATCCTGCCGCGGGTCATCGACGAGATACGGGCGCGTGGATTCGAATTCGTGCTGGCCGGTCCGCGTGATGATGCCAGCGCCGCAACACTGGAACCTGTGGGATCCGAACCTGCGCGCTGACTCTGCAACGTCAGCGAGCTAATCCGAGAGCCGAGACCAAGGACAAAAAGGCGCGGCCGGCGGATCCCACTGGGTCGAGCAAGACTCGGCGGTGTTCGAGCATGGTGGCCACAGGCTGTCCTTTATAGCTGGCAATTTGCCGATAGCGCGACATGAAAAACACTACCCGCAGGAAAAGCTTCCAGTTGAGGGGGGCGAAATAGTCGGGCATGACGAACGGCACCGCATGGCCGCTCTTCACCTCGGTGATGAAGTCCTGGAATGATGCGGCCTGCGACAGGGTGACGATGGAACTGGGGACAAGCAGATGACTATCGCCTCCGCCCACCACCGGCTTACGCCACTGGCGGGCGAGTTCGAGAACGCGATCATTTTCCTCGCGCCGCCGCATGCCGTTCACTTCGAATGCGTGAATCGCCCAACCGTAGCGCGTGAGGAGGTCCGCGATGGGGATGGACTCCGGCCCCGGTCCCCAGGAAACAAGGGGGTGGTTTAAGACGACCAGGCAGCCGCTGGAGGCCAGCGTCTCAAACAATTCGTCGTAGCGTCTGCCGCGCGCGGCTGTTTGGATTCGACCATGCGTTTCGTCGATCCCACTCTCGGGCAGTCCGCTCAGTCCGAGGTGAAATAAGTGTCCCTGGTACCACAGGGAAAGTTCTTCGCCGATTGCGATGCGGCTGTTGGTGCCGCCATTGGTGCGGGCATTTAGATCGGGCCGGCCGCGCAGCAGGGCCAGGCTGCCGGCGAATTCGTCGTGATCGGTGATGGTCAGGTGAACTCCGTCGAAGCCCCAATGAGCGGCCGCCGCCGACTCCATCTCATATACGTCTTCGGGTGTGTAAGGGGGGTTGTACGTGATCTCCGCGTAATTCAGATCAGAGACGCCACCGAGGCCGAACGCGCTCTGCAGCACGCCGCTCCAGGGGCGCATGAAGGCCAGCTTGACGACCTGATTCAATGCCGCCAGTTTCTCTACGGAATGGCATGAGTGGTTGTGGAGGGAAACCGCAGAGGCAAATTCGCGCTCCGGGTGGGAGCACTCGCGGTAGGTATAGTTCTCAATCTTCCAAGCTGACGGGCGTCTCATCGCGTTCTGAAATGGGGCGTCCGCAAGTGTAACGTTCTGGCGGGGATGTTACCCGGCAAATAAACTCCTTCGTGATGCTTTGTGCCCTTCGTCGTGGACGTCTTTCGCTTTGAACGAAGTTGGAGGATACATAGGTGCTCAAAACAATGCCACAAAAAACCACGGGATCGTGAAGTGTCCGGGACCGCACCCTACACGGAGGAAGGTATTGTCGCGGAAGAATGCCATCTGGTACTCTTCACCATCTGTGGGGCAGATCTGTCGGGTAGGTGGGTGGGATTGTCGGGCCTGGCAATCTCCGAAACCCAAGGGGGATGGGCTTTGCTGTATAGCATCGATTCGTCAAAGCAAAAGCCACAAGCCGGCATCCTGGCGAAGTTGTCAAAGTGCCGCCGCGTTCTGTTGATCGAGGCCAACGATCAGCGGCGCTGGGTCGGAGGCCTGGTTACGCCCGAAGTTCACATCCCTCCGATCGGTCTCATGTACGTCGCCAGCTACGCGCGGCTGCACAATCCCGACGTACGCATCGAAATTCTTGAAACATCGTTGGACGGGCGCTCGGACGAAGAACTGGCGGCGAAGCTGCTTGAGTATCGCCCCGATCTCGTTGGTATCCGGAGCATTAGCCTCTTCGAGGACGAACTGAAGCGAGTCGCCGAATTGACCAGGAGCGTTCTCGACGTTCCTATCGTAGCGGGTGGCCCCATTGCCACGGCTCGCCGCGGACCTCTTCTGAAAGCCATTCCCGCGATTGATCTTCTGGTCGTGGGCGAGGGTGAAGTGCCGTTTTCGCGTTTACTCTCGGGAACCCCGACGAACGGGCTAGTCTTGCGTCAAGACAACGAGATCGTCGACCTGGGCGACGGCGACATCATCGACAATCTGGATGAACTGCCGTTCCCGGACTACAGCCTGGTCGATCTGCGCCGGTACCAGGAGCACCTCAGTTATGCCTACAACCACCGGCGGCAGGGAGTCTTGCTCACAAGTCGGGGTTGTCCCTTCCTCTGCACGTACTGCAATACTTTTGCGGGGAAGACGGGCCGGCTGCGCTCCGCGGAGAATGTCGTCGCCGAGATGGAACAGATGTCGCGCGACCACGCCATCGAGGACTTCTACGTGGTTGACGACATATTTAACATGGACCGCAAGCGCACTGAAGCGGTGTTTCGCATGATTATCCGCCTGCGCAAAAACTGGCGCCTCTATTTCGTGAACGGGTTGCGCGCCGATATCATGACTCACGAACTGGTGGATCTGATGGCCGATGCTGGAACGGTCTGGGTTACCTACGCCGTGGAGTCCGGAAGCCCGCGCATTCAAAAGCTCGTCAAGAAAAATATGCGCCTGGAAAAGGCCGCCGAGATCATTAACTATTCCCAGGACCGGGGGCTGGTCGTCAATGTCAACACGATGTACGGTTTTCCGACTGAGACCGGCGCCGAAGCCCAGCAGACCCTCGACTATCTGGCGCAGCTGCACATGCCTTCGCTTCTTCCTTACCATTTTTGCCTGCGAGGATACGAGGGATGCGAGATCGTAGACCAGGCGGCAGAAGCTGGCTGGGATACAAGCGCCTTCCTGGCGGATGGCGCGCTTTCCTATCACGACATGCCCAGGGGAACGGCTACGTTTCCGAAGAGCGAGATGATGAACCACCTGGTCGAATACCATACGCGGTTCGGCATGCGCAACCAGCAGCATTTGCGGCGGTCGCTAGAGGTGCTACGGGATAATGGATACACCGATTGCGATCTGGTCGATATGTACAGCGTTCTGCAGAATCGTTCGTACCAGCGTGTGGACGATATTCTGGCCGGCTCAACGCCGAGTGCCAAGGCGCCGACCGTCAAGGCACATGCATAAGCCCATCAAATATCTTGAAAGAGCGATGTCTATTGCCGCGAACGGGGCGTGGCAGATGTTTTGTCTCAGTAACGACATCGTTCCCGAAAATCCATCTTTCACACCCAAGTGGTCAGATAAGCCGCTGCTGAAGTCCCGAGAAAAGTCGAAACCTCCGCTGGGCTGGCCCCGGGAGACCGATTCGCTGTGCCCCCGTTGTGTGCCGGAAATCCGTCAGCAAATTGTCGATGGCAAACAGGACTATCGCATCCTGCTGCATGAGAAGCCCGGCGAAATCAAGGCGCAGATCGTCGAACGCGACGGCAGAATCCTGATGATCAAGGATTGTGTTGTTCACGGGCATTTCGAAGATGTCCTATCCATTGATCCGCAGTTCTTCAAGCATCTGGAGGAGACGTTTCCCGGCCGGGACATCCGCGCTCATAACGACGAAAAACTGCACAATCACGGCAGCAGCACCATCAAGCATGGGCGAGGCTCGGTGCTCACCATCGACCTGACCAACCGGTGCAACATGATGTGCGACCCCTGCTTTATGGACGCCAACCAGGTGGGCTTCGTACACGAGCTGGCCTGGGATGACATCAAGACGCTGCTCGACAATGCATTTTCCATCAAGCCGCGACGTCAGATGTCAGTGCAGTTCTCCGGGGGCGAGCCGACGATGTCCCCGCATTTTCTGGACGCGATTCGCTATGCCCGCCAACTCGGTTACGACAGCGTGCAGGCGGCAACCAACGGCATCGAGTTCGCCAAGAGCCCGGAGTTTGCGAGGCAAGCCGCCGAAGCGGGATTGCGCTATGCCTATCTGCAATTCGACGGTATCGGCAACCCGGCGAATGCTCACCGCAACGTTGGCAATCTGTTCGATGTGAAGCTGCGGGCCATCGAAAACCTGCATTCCAACGGCGTTGAAATCGTGCTGGTGACGACCGTAGTCAACGGGATCAATAACGAACAAGTGGGTCGCGTGGTGCGATTCGCGCTCGACAACCCGGACAAGGTTGCTATGGTTTCTTTCCAGCCCATCTCTTTCACCGGCCGCGATGAGGCTGTGACCGACGAGCGCCGCCGGGCGCAACGCTACACGCTCTCCCACCTGGCGCACGACGTGAAGCAACAATTAAATATTGGCGAACCCGTCCGGGACTGGTTCCCGCTCTCGTTTCTGAGCACCTTTTCAGACTGGGCCGACCTGGTGCACGGTCCCGAAGCCGCGTGGGGCCAGGTTGCTTGTGGTTGCCACCCTGGCTGCGGAATCGGGATGGCGATTATGGTCGACAAAGAAACGCGCGAAGCGGTCCCGGTGACGGCGTTTCTGGACGCCGATCAGTTCGCCAAGGACATTGCGAGGGTTAACGATTGGGCTCGCAGCAAGTGGATGTCAGTGGCAGGGATGGCACTGGCACTGGTGCGGAATTACGATGCTTTCCGCGCGCCCAAACATTTCCGCGCTTTCGATATGCTAAAGAAGCTCGACAAGGGGCTGGGTGCCACGGGGCGCGACTACGGCGATGTATCGGGCAAGCGAACCATGGCTGACATCTTGGGCCGCCGGCGCGACCGCTGGAACCTGCTGTTCGTCGCGGGCATGTGGTTCCAGGATCTGTTTAACTACGATTTCAGAAGGACTGAGCAATGCATCATCCCGTACGCCACGCAAGAGGGTGAGATCTCCTTCTGCGCTTACAACACTGGGGTGGGTTGGCGGAACATCATCGAGAAGATGCACATGACTGCCACACTGACCAAGTGGTATGAGGAGCACGGCCGGCATGAGATTTTTGCCGGGGGCAAGAGTGTGAAGCTCAGCAGTACGGAACATCATCTGGTCTTGAGTAACGACATTGTCACCAACGAAGCCCAGCACGACCTCGAGCAACTGGGCGTCGCAAAAAATGCCCGCGAGGAAAAGCTCCGGGCGCGAGCAGAGCGGGACCGCCAGGATGAAGAGAACTCACGCATGGCCAAGCTCTACCGCGAGTTCGTACTCAAAGAAAAACCTGCGCCAGAGTTGATCCAGATCGGGATGCCGAGCGCGACCTTGCCGGCTAACGGCGATCGGGAAGGCGTGGGAAGCTGCGGAGATTAGTGCGACCGAGATCACCTCGACCCCAGAATCATGCACCGCGCAAGGCGCGCGTAGAAACAGCATCGGCGTCGGATTCGGGAACTGGCATCAACCCCCTCGGGCGCAAGATCTTTGTCTCCTTCACGTAGGCCCGAGGATCCATCAACGTTTGGGTGCGAGCAAGAATCTGCGCCAGCCGGGGAATATCGCGCACCCTGACCTGCCCGAGCCACTGCCACCACTTCTTTTTTCCCGCGATGTTGAGAACGCTGCGCCGCCAGGATTCGCAATAAAGCTCGAAGAATCGCTCTACGCCTAAACGCGGCTGCCATAGGAGGTGGTGCAGATCGTATTGGGTCCAGTCGAATACATCGATCTTCTTCTTGCTTTTTTCGAAGTAGTACGTGCCCGGCAACGGCGTAAGAATGGTGAATCCCACGCGATACAGTTGATGTTCATCGAGGAAATCCCACAGTCCTTGAAAATCTGCCTCGCTGAAATCGGGATCGATAATGAAATTTCCCGTGACGCCAAATCCGAGTTCCCGGGCAATGCGAACGGCTTCGACGGTCTTGTTGATGTCGGCGTCCTTGACCAACGAGTTGAGGCCGGGGCTGGTGTGGGACTCGAGGCCGAAGAAAATATCGAAAGACTTCGCGAGCGGACGCCAGAGCTTTAGCAGGTCTGCATTTTCGGTTACAAGATCGGCGCGGGTCTGCACCAGCAGCAGGTTCTTGCGCTCCTTCGAACGGAGCAGGGTTTGCCCTAGTTCTTCGCTCCGCTGGTGATCGGCCCAGAACAAGTCGTCGACCATAAAGAGGTTGCGGCCAGTGGCCTCAAAGTCCGCGCGCACTTGATCGGGCGCATGACAGCGGTAGGTTCGCTTGTAGAGTTGCCACACCGAACAGAAGTTGCACCGATAGGAGCAGCCGCGGGCCGTTTCCATGGTCCACATGGGCATGTAATTCAAACAGCAGTAGCGCTTCTGGTAGCGGGCAACGACAGACCGGTCGGGGAGGGGCATCTGGGCGAGATCGAGCCAGCCGGGTTGGGCGCCGGTAGCCTGAAAGTGGCCGTCTCCTTTGGGAAGCAACAGCGATGGAAGCGTATCCAGCGGGCGACCGTTGGCGACGGCGTCGCACAGGGCGGGCAGCAGCGCCTCCCCCTCGCCAATGCAGATTGCGTCCACGAAGCGGTTGTGATCCACAGCTGTGGGAAAGGCAGAGATGGCGTGGCCGCCCAGGGCGACGAAAATCTCTTGGTTGTAGGTTTTGACCTGGGCGGCTACCCGGAGCGCTGCGGGTGCTTCGAGGATGTGCAGGCAAGAGATGGCAACTAAATCGGGAGGCCACTGGCGCAAAATTTGAGGGATGCCGCGCCGCTCGAAACGCATGTCGGCCAACAGGACGGAATGGCCGGCTCCACGTAGCGCCGCCGCCAGGTACATCAGACCCAAAGGTTCGGTCTGAAAAAAAGGAGCCAACCCGAACTGAGCGGTTTCCGGGTAAGGCCTCAGCAGCAGAATGCGCAACGGCTACCTCTCTGGCAGGCGAGTCCCGCTCGCGTGCACGAAAATTCAACAACCACGGATGGAGGACTCATTGTATCGGCGGTGAAGCAAATTGTCGCGACAGGTTACTTCAAGTTGGAGAAGGATTGCAAGTTTCTGGGGGCGCCGGACGCGTGATACACTCAGCCCATTCCAGCGTTTTACGCACCTCTTTGCGCACGCCGGAATCCTGCAGCATGCGAACCTGCGCGCTCATTCCGGCCTTCAACGAAGTCCCTTACATCGCCGATGTAGTGAAAGGGACTCAGCCGCATGTTGAGAAGGTTGTGGTGATTGACGATGGTTCAGGAGACGGAACGGGGCAAGCCGCTCGCGCGGCAGGAGCCACTTGCCTGCACTCGCCAATGAATTGTGGCAAGGCCTCGGCCTTGCGCGCCGGCATCGACTTCGCGCGCGCCCAGAATTTTACTCATGTGATCACGCTGGATGGCGACGGGCAGCACCTGCCCGAAGACATCCCTGGCATACTGCGCGTGGCGGAAGAGACGGGAGCGGACCTGGTGATCGGGACGCGCTCCTTCGATCGCGCGGCCATGCCACGCTCCCGTTATTATTCCAACACGATTGGCAGCCGGTTGGCGTCGATGCTGGTGGGCCGCGAGATACGTGACAGCCAGAGCGGGTTTCGGCTGTTCCGGTTGGATAAACTCAACAGCGCGAAACTGCGGAGCCGGTATTACGAATTAGAGATGGAAGTATTGATCAAGATGGCGCGATCAGGTTGCAGCATTGCGCATGCGCCGGTGCACACTGTGTACGATGGCCAGGCGCGGTCCAAGATGAAGCCGGTGCGAGATACGGCGTGGGTCTGTCTGTGGTCCCTGGCATTTCGTTTTCTGGGTGCATGACATGATCTCGCGGATCATACCGCTGGGCGTTGTGCTCGCCTCTCTGATTCCTTCCGGGGTACTGACGGCGCAGTCCGATGATCTTCAGCCCCAAGATCTTCAGCCTAACAATCTTCGGTCCAACGATCTGCAATCCAACGATCTGCTGAATCGGATTTGGGATGGAGTTCAGCAAGCGCAGAAGAAGTACACGAGCAGTTGCGGGACCATCACCGAAACCCGAACTTCCAGCCTGATGGTGAGGCCTCTGGTGCTGCACGGCAAGTTCTGCGCCGAGGGCACCATGCGATTCTCATTGGAGTACTCTGAACCGGCCCGGATGAGCATTCGCTATAACGAGAACTACCTCAATGTTACAACCGGCGACAAGACCGAAGTTCTGGAAGTCGGAAGCAGCGTCCGGCGCACGCAGTCTTATTTCAGCCGGGAAAATTCGATCGGGAACCTGAAGAAGAATTTCATCATCACCGTAAAAGAGGAAAGCCAGGATTACGAAGTGAAGCTCGTTCCTCGCACGGACGCTTATCGCCGCAGGCTGAATTACCTGGTCGTGAAGCTGGACAAAAAGGATTTCCTGTTGCGGTCGCTGGAGGTGGATGGCAAGAGTGGAGTGAACAGCGTATTCGCTATCGACGTCAGTTCGTTGAACCCGAAGATTCCACCGGAAACATTTGAGGTATACAAGCCACAATGATGGAGCGAAGTGAAATCGAGACGATGATTCCTCATCGCCCGCCGTTCTTGTGGATCGACCGGGTGGAGAAACTGGAGCCCGGAGTTCGTTGCGTTGCCGTGAAGTTTGTCGATCCAGCGGACCCGATTTTTGCCGGACATTTTCCCGCGAAGCCGCTTTTACCGGGCGTTCTTCTGATCGAAGCGGTGGCCCAGACCGCGGCAGTGATGCTGGGACCGGCCGCTCGGCAGGCGGCCAACAACGCGAGAGGAGGAGTGGCGCTGCTCGGCGCAGTAAACCACTTCAAGTTCCTCAAGCCGGTGGCTCCAGGGCAGGAACTGCGCATTGAAACCAAGATACTGACCAAGGTCGGACGGATGGCGTACATCGGGGGCACGGTGTGGGTGGAGGGGGAGATGGTAGCGAAAGGCGAATTGTCCGTGGTGTCACCCTGATGGGTGAGCGACGGACGAGCGAGCGGACGAGCTAGCGATGGATGAGCGAGCGATGGATCACGCAGACGATGGCAAAGGGCTCCCAGTGATCCGAACATTTCAAACTCGCCTGCGGCGGTTCGCAACTACCTTGCTGAAGGAGAATCTCACGCCCGGTGGAGCCGCGGCAGCGGTTTTTCTGGGGATCTTCATCGGGATCGTGCCCATATACGGGTTTCAAACCCTGGCGGCAGTAAGTTTGGCTTTGTTATTCAGGCTTAACAAGCCGCTGACTGTGGCTGGCACTTTCATCAACAATCCGCTGCTGCAGCCCGCGATTGTCGTGTCCTCAGTGGAGATCGGCTATTTTCTGCGCGATGGGTCATTCAGGCCGTTTCATCTTTCCGCACTGGCTGGCGCGCACATCAGAGAAGAACTTCTGGGCTGGGCGATGGGCAGTGTAGTGTTGGGGATAATCGTCGGCGGGGTGGGAGCAGCGATCACGGCGGCCGTGGTCCAGGTGAAGGCGCCAGCCAATCCAGACCTCCGGGACCGCATTCGTTTCGCAAATCAGATGTTTGCCCGATGCTCCCGCCGCGACCGCGGGTTCGTGCGGTGGAAACTGCGGCTCGATCGAATCTTCGGGCTGCTTGCCGCTGAAGACCTGAGATCGGGAACAGCTGTGGATTTGGGTTGCGGCTACGGCATAGCTTTGAGTTTTGCCGCTTTCGCTGACAACCGAAGACGCTTGGTGGGTTGCGACCTTGACGCACATCGCATCGCGGTCGCTCGCCGGGCCCTCAGTGCGCTGAACACGGACTTGAGGGTTGCGGACGTTCGTGGTTTCGATCTTCCGCCGGCCGGTTTGATTCTTATCATGGACGTGTTGCAGTATCTACCTGTCCATGAGCAATTGGGTTTGTTGAGGCAGTGCTGTTCGGCGCTCCTGGTCGAGGGGAAATTGATCTTCCGAGTCCACGATCGCGAACGCGGGCTGCGGTCCGCGATTACCATGGCCTTCGACCGGCTGATATTCGCCTGGGGACGCGCCAGCGTGCGGCCCCTGATGCTATCGGCCGCTGAATACCGTGATGCGTTGGAAAAGGCCGGGATGCAGGTGGAAGAGCGGAGGTTTCGAAACCGTCTGCCGCTGGCTCATATTCTGTTCGTCGCGAAAAAACCGATGGCGGAGGGCGCAGTGCGATGACTCGATTCATGCGCCTGGTGGGCCGCCTGGTCATAGGTCATCCGGGGCTGGTGGTGGCCTTCAGCCTGGTCGGAACCTTATTGCTGTATGCCAACATTCACAACCTGCGGACCGGCACCGACCTGACTGACCTGTTTGGAAATCGCGATCCACAATGGCGAGCCGTGAGCCAGATCGGCGAAGAACTGGGCTACGGCAACCAACTCTTCGTGCTGATCGAGGCCCCGGATAAAGGCCCGGACGCCACTGACCAGATGGAGGAAGAAGCCGACCGTCTCACCGCCGAGATGCTCTCCAGCGGGCTGTTTTTGCATGCGCGCTGCGGCTTGCAGGAAGAAGAACTGCTCAACCTGGTGCGGTACTTTACCTGGAATTTTCCGTCGTTCGTCCAGCCCGACGAAACGGCCGATCTGAAGCGGCGGCTGGATCCGCAACAGATTCATACAACAATTCGCCGTGCCGCCACCGAACTGGTCACGCCGTTCTCGACCTTGGGAACGAATTACTTTGTCGCCGACCCTCTGGGCCTGATGCAAGTGGAATCGCGCGACAGCCGCGGGTTTTCGCAGTTCGCCAACTTCGACCTGAACTGGGGATCCGGGAACCGATTTTTCAGCAAAGACCATAAGGCGCTGCTCATTATTGCCGAACCACGCCAGTCGGCGACAGACTACAAGTTCGCCGAGCAAGTCGTGCGCTGGACACGCGAGCACATCCAGGCGATGAGCGCAGAGCCGGATTTCCGGGACTCCGGGGTGCGGGCCACGGCCGCGGGAGCTTACGTTTACGCGGACCAGGAACACCACCTTATCGAAACCAATATTCGCCGCATTTCCCTGATTTCGATTGTCGGCAATCTGCTGCTGTGTCTGCTGATTTACCCGAGAATTCCGCTGCTGCTTTTATCGCTGCTGCCCGCTGGCCTGGGCATTCTATGGACAACGGGCGTAGCCAGTTTCTACCCGGGAGAAGTGAATCTAATCAGCTTGTCCTTTATTGCGATTCTGGCGGGGCTGGGGGACGACCAGGTCGTACATTTTTTCAACCGAGTGCCGCAGGAGTGGTCCAAGGGCGGGACGCTGAATGAGGCCATGTTGCGCACCTTCGAAACGACGGGGCTTAGCGTCGTCTTCTGCATCGTGACGGCGGCGACTGCCACCGCCTCGCTGGCGGGTTCTAGTTTCAAGGCATTGGCGGAGTTCGGATTCATCCTCACCGTGGGAATGTTCATGATGATGTTCCACACGCTGCTGACAGTTCCGGCGCTGATGGGGTTGTGGTGGCGGTTCTCGAAGCCGCGCGCGCCAGAGACGATTACCTTCCGGTTCCTTCCATGGATAGCGAGGAAGTCCGTCGACTATGTGGGCCGGCACGCCCGCCTCGTAGCGGGCTTCGGATCAGGAGTATTTCTACTCTCCTTATTCTTTCTGCCTGCCATCAAGATGGGCGGGCGGTTCGAGATCACGGGCGCGAATAACCCTGCGGTCGCCGCGCAAAACCAGCTCTCCGCCAAGTTCGGCATTGAGGGCAGTCCAAACGTGCTGTTGATCTCCGGCGGAGAGGAGGAAGTTCTGCGCCGGGCGGAAAAACTGACGACCGGTCTCGAAAGCTATCAGGAACGCGGCGCCATCAAGTCCATCTTCTCCCCGACAACCCTGCTTCCCTCAGCTCAAACCCAGGGCGAACGGGCAAGATCGCTGGAGGGAGTTAATCTGGCAGCCTCAGCCCGCGCCCTTCAGGATTCGCTGCGCGAGAATGGTTTTCGAACTGAGCCACTGCAGCCGTTTATTGATCGCCTGCGAAAGCTCGGACAAGGCAATGGTCTGATTAATGATGATCCGATTACGCTGGAAAGCGTCGCGAAGTTCCTGCCGCCCGGGCTGCTCGACAGCAGCATCCGCAAGACCGGGGATGGCAGCTACGTCGCGGCTATCGCTTTTTATGCCACGAATCCGGACGCGATCGATGTGGTTCCGGAGAGCGTCATCGCGTCCTGGCGAAATCAGTTTGGTCCGTTCGTTGAGTTCTCTTTCGATAAGATGAACCGCGACGTGCAGAGCCAGGTCCTTCACGACAGCCGCAGGGCATTGGTCTGGACCGCAGCTGGCATCGGGTTGATTGTCTACCTTTGTTTTCGCAACCTTCGCATTTCGCTGATCGTGCTGATCCCGATCGCATTCGGCATCGTAGTAACGTTCGGGCTGTTGCTGCTGGTGAGGCACCGCTTCAGTTTCATGTCCATCACGGCGATTCCTCTGATCATCGGTATCGGGATCGACAATGGCATCCATCTAGTCCGCCGTTACCTGGAGAATGAGCGCGCGGAGATTCTGGTGATCGCGAAGGCTTCGGGCGCGGCGCTGGTCCAGTCGAACCTCACTACGATCGTCGGGTTCGGCGCACTCATGGCCTCCAGTTTCGCACCGCTGGCAGAAATGGGGCTTGTGACCTCGCTGGGCGTGGCTCTGGCACTGGTCGGCGGCCTGTGTCTGGTTCCCGCTGTCATTCTGCTGGGGGAAGAGAGAAAAGCGCGCCCAGCCGAATGATTCCCCAAACGCCGCAAGTCGACCGACGACGGCAGATTCGGGAATTCGGCCTCATTCGGTATTGGGCTAGGTACGAGTCGTCTGTAAAACATTCGTATATACTTCAAACCGTTAGACTTTTATCGATAAAAATTAATAAATGAAGCGGCACGTCTTTGAAACCAGCCTCGACACCACCTCGTCACGAGCCCACCGGGTGCACAACAGATTCCCTTCGGTGAACGTCGATCAAGTTTCTGATTCCAGGTTTTGAGTTGACCGTCATGAAATTGTCGCTTCGCCCGGCAACGCTGTTCTTCCCTCCGTTCTTCTCGCGAGTGACCGGGTTGCACCGAATTATGGCTCTTCTGTTGCTTTCAGGGTTCCTGTTTTTGCCGCTGATGGCGGAAGCTGGCTTGCCTCAGGCTGCCATCTCGATTCCGACGGACCGGAACCTGGCTGCGGGATTAAAGGCCGCTGAACAGTGCGAGTTTCCTGGCAAGCAGATCGTTTTGCCTCCGCTGTCTTTCGATCTGACTGGAAGTGAAAAGCCGTCCAGCCTTTTCGAGGAGCAAGCACAAGGTGTCCGGAGCATGCCCGAGGGATCCGAGATCTGGCTGCATGTGGTGGTGAGAGCAAATTCTCTGACTGGCGACGAGTCCGAGAAACAGATTACGGAGCGGGTCAACACGTTTCTGAAACCAATGCTTCTCTCAGCGCCCGCGGTGCGCGGCCTGATTGTTGAAATTGAAAGCTCCCAACCGCTGACGGCCCCCGATCGATTCGCGTTCGCGCTGGCGCGCCTGGCATTAACCGCCAAGGCGAGCAGTGCCGGGTTGCGTCTGGCGTTTGTTTTCCAGCCCGGATTTATCGGCCAGCACGGCGACCTGGTGAGGCGGCTTGCCACCTACTCCGATCTGCTGGGGACGACCTATTCGCCAGGCTGGCGCCGCGACGCCGCTTGGATCGCCGAGCAGGCGCTGAATAAACCCCTCATCCTCAAGTCAGAATCAAGAACCTCGCCGTTTTTGACCGCAATGCTCGCGGCCAGCGGAACCTCAGTAGAAATTGTCTGGGCAGAGCCGGCAGACGCCAAAGCTGCAGATGCAGTGTGCACCGCGAACAGCCTCATGGCACACTCCATCACTGCAAACATGTTTCCGGCAGACGCCTCGTCCTCGCCATTCAGCGTTGAGGTGGATGGCGTGTTGAATAACGAGCACCAGTGGTCCGGGGGAGGGAAGTCGGATGTGGTCATTGTGGCGCATGTGAACGGGAGTCCCGATTCTCCGAAGATGGTGCGGCTCCTGGGGGGTCGCGCCGGACCCTTCGAGATCAAGTGGTACGACCCCGCGACTGGCGCCCAGTTGCCGGCAGGCGAAGCGACGAAGACGGACAAGGGCTTCGTGCAGACGTGCGCCTGCACCAGCGAATACGCCGTGATTTCGATCCGGCAACAAAGTGAGGCCGATCAGACGCTGTATAACACAGTGGAAGTGAAAGGCGGAGTCGAGCTTAAGGTCGAGGAAATCATTGCCCGATGGCAGCAGAATCGTGAAGCGCAGAAACAGAAGCTGGAAAACTACACGGCCACGAGTTTTATGAGCCTGCACTTTGAAAACACCAACCTGGGGCCGGGTTTCGACGTGTCGATGCAGCTCAAGCAATTTTTCAGCCGCGATGGCCAGATGGAGATTGCGCAAAAGGATTTCTACGTCAACGGGGTAAAGCTCGGCAAGAACCGCGAGTTTCCGCTGCCACAAATCGAGCCGGAAAAGGTGCTGACGCAGCCCCTCGAATTGAAGCTGAACGAGCGCTATGAATACAGGCTGTTGGGGACGGAGCAAGTCAACGGCGCCTCGTGTTACGTGGTCGGAGTTGAGCCCAAGGTGAGGGATGAGGCGCTTTACAGCGGCAAGATTTGGATCGATGCCACTACTTTTCGCGAGGTGAAACAATATCTCGATCAACGCGGCGCGAAGAGCAACGTGCTGGTGAACTCTGAGACGCAGAATTTCGAATTAGTCCGCGACGGCAAGGGCAATCAGTTCAACTTACTGCGATCCATCTCCGCACAGCAGTTGTTGAATGCCGCCGGGCGCGATTTCGTGCTGCAGAGGACGGTGCAGTTCTCCGACTACGTCATCAATACGCCGGAGTTCAGCGGCACGCTCGCGGCCGAGCGCAGTTCCGACGACCCCATGTTTCGCGATACCGATGAGGGACTGCGAGTACTGCAAAAGAAAGGTGGCGAGCGCGTTTTGGTGGAGAGCGAGGGGAAGCGCGTCCGGGCGCTGATCGCCGGGGCGATGTACGGAGGCACGTTCAACTTTCCGGTTCCGTTTCTCGGCATCAGCATTGCAGACTTCGATTTCCGGCACACGGGCGCCCAGCTTTCGACTTTCTTTGCCGGGCCCATTCTGGTTTCCGACCTTTCGAAGCAGTACCGGCCGAAGTTCCGCCTGGCGCTGGATTTATCGCTGAACGGACTGCCCGGCGAGAACCGCATCTACAGCAACAATATCGAGTTGACGCAGGGGGAGGTGTGGACATGGGAGCAGGCTGCCGGACTGCGGGCCTCCTGGCAAGCCACTGCGCATCTGAGCGTGACGGCGTCCACCTATCTCGCCTATGACAACTTCCTCAGGACGAGCAATGCGGCGGAGCAATACGAACTGCCGCGCAACGGCTTGAACGAGCTTCCGGGGCTTGAAATTAAGTACAACCTTAAAGGCTATGTGTTTGACGCGCAGGGAACGCGCGGCGAGCGCATCGACTGGAGGCCGTTTGGCTGCACTTCATTGGCTCTGCCCCCAGCTGGGTGCGGTTCTTCGTCGTCGAACCCGCCCCCGCAAAACGCCGCATTGGTGCAGCGTCCGCAAAACGCGTTCACGCTCTACAACGCTGATTTGAACAAGGATTACTACATCGGAAAGTTCACCAAGGGCGGATGGGACATCTCCTACTGGGGTGGCGATCAGCTCGACCGCTTTTCACGGTACTTCCCTTCGTTTCTCTCAGCTCCGCGCCTTAACGGCATCCCTCCTGGCACGGATTCGTTCGACGCCATCGCCATGGCGAACGTGCACTACGGTTTCAACGTGATGGACTTGATGAAAATCGACGGGATGTACGCCTATGCACGCGCGCGCAACGAGCAAGAGTCACTCCAATTCCGCAAGTTCGACGGCCTGGAGGTTAACCTCAACACGCCCGGTCCTCTGGGTACGCTGGTGCAGGGCACAATCTCCTATGCGCTGGACGGGAATATCGCGCGCTATAACTCCCGATGGGCCGCTTATATATTGATCTTCAAGCCGTTGCACTAAATTCGAGAATATGGCTGAAATACGGCGGGATGATCCTAAAGTCGATGGGAAGAGCGATCGCAACGAAGACCGTAAGACCGCGCTGGTGACCGGTGGCTCTGGGATAATTGGCGCCGCCATCGCGCGAGCGCTCGCGAGCGCGGGGTTCCGGGTGGCCGTCCACTATTGTCACGGGAAAGAGTCCGCGGACGGGGTGGTCGACAGCATTGTGGCCGCGGGCGGAGAGGCTCTGGCTATAGAAACCGATCTCTCTCAGCAGGGGAGTGTGGCGCCCATGTTCGATCGCATCGAACAGCAATTTGGTCCAGTCGATTATCTGGTAAACAACGCTGGCATCACCCGCGATGTGCTGTTGGCTTTCATGTCGGAGGAGCAGTGGGATGAGGTGATCGACACCAATCTGCGCGGAACCTATTTGTGCTCACGGCTGGCGTTGCCGGGCATGATGCGGCGGGGGAGCGGAGCCATTTGCAACGTCGTCTCGCCCAGCGGAATTCGTGGCCAGGCCGGCCAGTGCAACTACTCGGCTTCAAAGGGGGGCATCATCGCTTTCACCAGGGCGCTCTCCCGCGAGGTAGGAGCGTTCCATATTCGAGTCAACGCAGTATGTCCAGGAATTATTCCCAGCCCCATCTCCGCCAAGTACATTGAAAAGGAAGAGAAGCGCCTGCTTTCTGAAATTCCGCTCGGACGCTTTGGCAAGCCCGAAGAAGTGGCTCCGCTGGTCGTGTTTCTGGGGTCCCAGGAGGCGAGCTACATCACGGGACAGGTGATCGCCGTCGATGGCGGATTGCTGTAATGATGCGCCCGTCGCCCACTTTCAACGGTGAGCTGTGTGGTATCCTCTGATGCTGTAAAGAAACCACATGGCAAGTGTCAAAGAGCAGCTCAAGCCCATTATATTGAAGAGCTTGCGGATCACTGACTTGACCCCGGACGATCTGCGCGACGATCAGCCGCTGCTCGGTGGCGAGCTGGAAATCGATTCCATCGACATTCTCCAACTCGTGCTTGAGATTGAGAGGCATTTCGGTATCAAGCTCGTGCAGGCTAACTTCGACAAGAAACATTTCGACAGTGTCGACACTTTGGCGGCGATCATAGAATCCAAAATGGCGGCAGCAAAGACCTGACGCCTAGAATCCTCCCTGTCAAAGAGGAATGGGATTCAGAACGCGGGCAACCTCATAAGGGCAAGCCGAAAGTGACGCGCTGGTACGAGCATCGTTTTCACAACGTCACGGCGCTGCGAACTATCTTTGCCATCATCCCGAGGCTGCCACGCTTCCTCCATCCCCCGATCGCAGTTGTAACGGCGCTGATTTTCTTTCTCATGCTGAAGCAGGAACGCGGGGCGGTCGCCGGCAATCTGCGACAGATCTCAGGCAAGCGCGGGCTCGCGCTGCAATGGAAGGTCTATTGGGTTTTCTATTCGTTCTGCGACCTCATGGTCTCCTATTGCTTCGTTCCCCAGGCGACACACTCGCAACTGCTGAATATGCTGGTGGACCCGGAACGCGGCGCCGCCAAGATCGACCAATGCCTGGCGGCGGGCCACGGCCTCATTGTGTGGACGGCACATGTGGGCAATTGGGAATTTGCCTCGCGGCTGCTGGAAATGCATGGCCGGCCGGTTAATGTGGCGAGGGTGGTCGAGGACAAGCCAGCGGAGATCGCGTTGCGGAATTTGATGGCCAGCGAACGGCTCAAAATTGTGGATCTCAGAGGCGGCGCGCAGGCCACCATCGAACTCTTACAGGCCCTGCGCCGAAACGAGATCGTGGCGATGCAGGGAGACCGCGTCTATCAGCGTCACAGTGCCGTGGTGCCTTTTTTCTCACAGCCGGTTAGCTTTCCGCTCGGGCCCTTTCTTCTGTCGCAGGTCTCGGGCGCCCCGGTTCTGCCCGGGTTCGTGATCCGTCAGGGTTGGCTGCGCTACCGGGCGCTGATGGGCGATCCCATCCCGCCGGTACCGTCCCAGGGCGCATCCGGTGACGGCGACGCCGCCCTAAACGAGGCTCTGTGCCAAGCCGTGCGGTTTCTGGAAAAAACCTTGACCACCCATTACGATCAGTGGATGAATTTCTTTGAATTCTGGCCGGTTGCGCCCCGTGACTGAACTTCGAATTGACGACCTTCGAATGAACGCTCATCGAAATAACGACCCCGGGAAAACCATCGTCGTTACTGGTGTGGGCGTGGTCAGCCCCTATGGCATCGGCCTCGATTGCCTGCAGGCAGGTCTGTTGTCGGGCAAGTGCTGTCTGGCGCCCACGAAGGATGTGTATCCGGGATTCGAAGGAACCACTGCCCAGGTTTGCGGATTGCCGGGTCCGGCAAACGGCGCCAGCTCCAGATATTCCCGAAGTGATCGACTGGCGATGGAGGCGGCTCGAGACGCGGTGGCGAATCTCGATTGCGAGAGCGTTGCTTTTCGCGAGAGTGGCGCTGGAGTATTTATGGCCAGCACGGTCGCGGGCTTGTCCGAAATTGATCCTGAAATTGCTGGTGATCCCGCTGCGTGGTACCGGCGCGGCGGTCTTTCGCGGGCCGCCACCTATCCGGCGGCGCGCGTTGCCGATGCCGTGGGTGAGCATCTGGGAATCAATGGACCGCGCTGTGCTGTTTCCGCGGCTTGTGCTTCGAGCGCGATGGCGATCGCGCTCGCCGCCAATATGCTGCTCGACGGAGCCGCGCCCATGATATTGGCAGGTGGTAGTGACGCATTGTGTCCGTTCACGCTCAGCGGCTTCAGTTCGCTGCAGGCATTGGATCCGGACCCTTGCAGACCCTTTGACGAGAACCGCAAGGGGTTGAATCTGGGTGAAGGAGCCGCAGTGTTGGTGCTCGAAACGCTTGCCGGTGCCGAGGCACGAAATGCCGACGTCCTAGCTGTCCTGCATGGATGGGCCATGACGAACGACGCGTTTCACTCCACTGCGCCACAGCAGCAGGGAAACGGCCTGAGCGATTGCATGCGCCTTGCCATGGAAATGGCGGGGGTTAGTGGCGATGAGATCGGCTATGTGAACGCTCACGGCACGGGCACGCCGCTGAACGATATTGCTGAGACTAGCGCATACGAGACGGTCTTCCACGGACGCAGGCGTCCCATTCCCGTCTCTTCGACAAAGTCTTATTTCGGACACTGTTTGGGAGCTGCGGGAGCGTTGGAGGCGGCCACTACGATCATAGCCGTTCGCTGCGGCGCGTTGCTGCCCACGCTCCGGCTGACAAACCCCATCGACAGCCCGGGTGTGAACTGGCTCCGGGGAGAAGTGCGGCGCGGGTTATTGCCGCTAGCCATGTCGGTTTCGGCTGGGTTTGGCGGCAGCAATACGGCGCTTATATTCGGAGACGGTCGATTCGGGGCCAGCTCATGACCACACATTTGGCAGCCATCACCGGTATCGGTTCGGTGAGTCCTTATGGCCCACTCGCCGGATTAATCCCACCCTGCCGGTTGGAACCTGAATCCATCAACGCGTGGGCCACTGCCGGACTGCGGCGAGCGTTTGTGGTAAAGCCGTTTCGCCCCGCCAGCGTGGTGCCGGGCTTGAAGACTAGGCGACTGGATCGCCTATCCGCGTGGGCTCTGGTGGCTTCGTCGTTGGCCATTCAGGATTCTGGGATCGATCTGAACCAACTGGACCGGTCCCGGGTTGCTGTGGTGTTCGGCACTGGCTTCGGATGTGCTGAACTCACGGAGGCTTTTTTCCAAAGCGCTCTCACGAATGGTTGGTCTGGGACCGATCCTAGTCCTTTTCCGGAGGGCCTTGCTAACGCTCCGGCCAGTCATGTGGCTTTGTGGCATGGTCTGCGTGGGCCGAACATCACGGTCGGCAGCAAGGGCTTCGCCGGCGAGACCGCGTTGATCCAGGCGGCTTCATTGCTCCGCCACGGGCAGGCCGACTTGGCTATTGTGTTGGCGGGTGATACGCTCACGCGCGCCGTTTATGAATGGTATGAGGCTGCGGGTTTGTTGTCGCCAGCCTGCTACAATTCAGACCCTCGGCCGGAAGGCCACGGCTTCGTGCCCAGCGAAGGAGTAGCCGCAGTGGTGTTGGAGCCGGTGGACGCCCGGAAAGCGCGGCGAGAAGCGCGCACCTATTCACGTTTCAGGTCGGGCCGCTGGGCGGCTGGAGGAGAGCCGGTGGAGACCATCCGCCAGATGCTCGGTGAGTCCGTCCCGAGTCTCATCATTTGTGCCGGTACTGGCGCGCCTTGTGCTGCTAGTTCAACAACCGCCCTGGCCCGCGAAATTGGCGGACCCAGTGCGGCCATCGTTCCCGCTCAGGCCGTTGCCGCCGGTCTTCCCGATTCGGGCGCTCTTCTTCACTTGGTCTTAGCCCTGAGCAACCCGGCCCTGAGCAACGGCGCCTTGAGCAGCCGGGCGCATGGCGGACCGGCGCTCTTGTTAGGAACATCCGGTGACAGTGGTTTTGCGGCGCTTCTACTGGAGCTACCTTGACATGAACGTGCGAATTGCAGCGGCGGCGTATGCCGTTCCCTCCGACGGTGAGGCGGTCGAGGCGATTCTGGAGCGGGAACGAGATCGAGTGGAGGCAACGCTCGCTCCGTTGAGCGCCCAAGCGAGACTGAAGGCCGCAGAAGGTCTCGGACTGAGCCGCGTCCGGGTCTGTGGTGGCAAGCAACCCTATGACTTGGTTCTAGAAGCCGCTTCAATGGCGATGGCGGAGGCTGGGATTACAGGTCAGGACATCAATCTCATCCTGGATTACAGCACTTTCCCGGGTGAGAACTCACAGTATCTCTCCTTCGCCCACAAACTCAGCGCCGATCTGGGGGCTGAAACTTCGCTGAACTTGGGTTTCAAATCGGGAGGTTGTGGAGCGCTGCACCTCGCAATCAAGACTGCGCTGGGTTGGATGAGCACCGATGAAAACATTCGAACCGCGCTGCTCGTGACGGGCGACACCGCGCCTCAAGGCAGCCGCTCGCTGCTGCCCATTACCGTGCAAGGCGACGCTGCGAGTGCCGTTATTCTGACCCGCGAAGGCAGGGCGGGCCCTTTGCTATTGGGTGTTGAAGCCATGACGCTTGGGCATCTACAAGATGCAATTGCCTTAGTCAAAACCAACGGCCACCTCCAGATCAAGGTCGATGCCGCGTGCATGGAAAACGAGGTGATGCCGGTCTACTATTTGAATTTGCTGTGGCTGGTGCAAAAAGTCCTCGCGGCGTCTTCCCTCAGCTTAAACAATATTGATCATTTCATCTATTCCAACATCAGCCAGCGCGATCGCGAAGGTTTCTGCAGAATGGTGGGCTTGCCCAAGGGAGGCCTGCCGGAAACTCTCATGGCGGAGTATGGTCACACTTTCGCCAGCGATCTGGTCATCAATTATGTGCATATGCGGCGCGAGGGCCGAATTCGTCCCGGACAATTGTTGTTGTTCGCTTCGGCAGGAATCGGTTTCACCTGGGGGGTGACGCTTGCCCGAGCCTGAAAGCGACCTGCTCTCGGACTGGCTTCGGCGCACGGCAGCGGCCACGCCCGATGCACCAGCCATTGTCGAACAAACTCAGATCGAGCCAAGTCAGGTCGAACAAACTCCGGTCGAAGAAAATCGGGTTACGACTTTCCGCGAGTTGTTCGAGCAGGCTACGTCCCTGGCCGTACGGTTCGTCGAACATGGTATCCAGAAGCAGGATCGCATCGCGCTGGTGCTGCCCAAGACCACCGACGCAATCATCTCTCTTTTTGCATCCCTGCTTGCCGGCGCTGTCTATGTTCCCATCCATCCCCAGTGGCCGAAGGAGAGAATTGAAACAACTTTGTCAGACTGCGGGGCGCGGCTGGTAATCGAGGGCGACAGTTTCTCGCCGAGAATAGCCCCTACGCGAATCACGGATCGCGAGACCGGCGAAGTAATCCCCTGGCAAGTGTCGCCAGTTGGTCCCACCGATATTTCCGGCGAAGGCTCGCTGCCCAGAGCAGATCCTGGCGACCCGGCTCTGATTCTGTTTACCTCCGGATCCACCGGCGTCCCGAAGGGGGTCGTGCTCTCCCACCACGCCGTGAGCACTTTCGTTCGATGGTCCGCACGTGAGTTTCAGATCTCTCCAGCCGATCGCATCGCATGCCCGTCGCCGCTTAGCTTCGATCTTTCGACATTTGACATTTTCAATATGGCATTGTGCGGCGCCACCTGTGTGCTAGTCCCCGGCCATAGCGTATGGATGCCGCGCTTTTTGGTGCAGTTTCTGCGAGAAGCCGGCATCACTTGTTGGTATTCAGTGCCGTCAATCTTGGCTGGAATGTTAGAGGAGGGCAGGTTGGCGCAGCATGATTATCCCGGCTTGCGTGTCATCCTCTTTGCCGGCGAGGTCTTTCGCGCTTCGAACGTGGTACGGTTGCAGGCCGCTGTCCCGCAGGCTGTTTGCGCGAACCTTTATGGTCCCACCGAGACCAACGTGATCACGTGGTTCCGCGTGCCACGCGACTTTGACGGATCACAACCCCTGCCGATCGGCCAGCCCTGCCCCTATGCCACGGTGACGGTGGATGCGACGAGTGGTGAATTGTTCGCCGGCGGCGACTCCCTGATGAGCGGATACTGGAACCGTCCCGAAGATACGCAAGAAGACAGGCAAGAAGATACGCAAAATGCTTTCGTGAGCTTGCAGGGCAAACGGTATTACCGTACTGGGGACCGCGTGTCACGCGCGCCTGACGGCAACTACCTTTTCCTGGGACGGTTCGACCGGCAAGTAAAACGCCGCGGCTTCCGCATTGAACTGGGCGAAATCGAGACGGCACTCGCTGGCCTCGAGGATATACTGGAGGTGGCTGCGGTGGCTGTCGACGGCGGGAAGATGGGAACCGCCATCACTGCTTTTGTCCGTCCCCGTAATGCTGGCGCCGTCACCCTGATCGCAGCCAAAGCCCACTGTGCCCGGACGCTGCCCCTGTATATGGTGCCCGACCACATCGTGTTTTTAGACGCCATACCGAAGGGAAGCCGGGGCAAAATCGATTACCTGGCTTTAGGCAAAATCGCAGAAACAACACTCGACCATGGAGATCAAGAGCGCAGTCCGGCAGTTCATCGCTGAAAATGTTCTGCTCGCGGTGCATCAGACGACGATCGAAGACGCCACACCCCTCGTCACCGGCGGGCTGATCGACTCGATCGGCATGATCGGCCTCGTGACGTTTCTGGAGGCGCGCTTTAAAGTCGAATTCGTGCCCAGAGAAATCAATGTGCACAGCCTGGATACCCTGGAGCAGATCGAAGAACTAATCCAGAAGAAACTGGCAGGCCAGAAAGCTGACACCGCTGACAGCGGGCGGCAAATTTGACGAGGCGTCGCAGTGTGGAACAGTTGGAGACTACGACTACCGGCGCTCGCGGCAACGTTGATTCTGCCTGCATGCGGGCAGCATAAGGAGGCGTTCGAAAAGGCGCCACTCGCTCCCGGCCAAATCGAAGTGGTTCGCCTCTCGGAACGCACCAACCTCTCAGTGGAACGCGTTCGTTTCTGGTCCAACGAGATGAACGAGCCCCGCTTTTTCCTTGCCTTGGTGCCCAAGACACCGGTTGCCCCTTCGGAAGTATTCATCTTGAATCACGGATGGCGCGACCGGCCCGAGGACCTGTTGAAACATCTCAAAGTGGATCAGGTCTATGACGAGATGCTGGGACGGCGCGAGGTGCGGCCCGCGATCGTGGTTCTGCCCGATGTTCGCTTCAACAGCTTTTATCGCGAGTATTCCGACAGCATCCCCTACCATAATTATCTGACCCTTGTGGCAGAGGAGGTGGCGGGAACGGTCTCACGCCACTATGCCATCCCTTTCGAACGCCAGCGTTGGGCGATCGGCGGATTCTCCTTCGGCGGTTATTTGTCGCTGGATGTGGGGCGGCACTATCCCGGCCGGTTCGCCAGCGTCAGCGTGATCAGCGGACTCGTGGATGACCAGTGGAGCTTCTGGCCATTGCAACCACCGCCGCCTGGGCCACTCGATTCCCAGGGCCGGGGCATGAATACAATCGTGGCGCCCGGCCCGGTTCCCAGACTTTTCCTCGCATGCGGATCGGATGATCATCTTTTCTCTACAATGCAGGATCTGCATGAGAAGCTAACGGAACTGGGCATCCCGCATGTATGGTCGACCGCACCGGGCGCGCACACCTGGAAATACTGGTCCTCGGTCCTCCCGCAGATGTTGAGGTTCACCCTGGCGAGTGAACAGAAGTAATGCTGTCTTCCTTTAGTTTCCACAAGAAGCCGTAAGGGGAACGTCCGGGATTCGAATTGTCTGTCACCGGCTCCGCTGAACTATAATTGCGCGCAACATGACGCTGGTCCCCGGCAGCAAACTCGGTCCTTACGAAATTCTCGGTCCCCTCGGCGCCGGAGGCATGGGTGAAGTGTATCGCGCCCGGGATACGCGCCTTGGGCGTGAAGTCGCGCTGAAGGTCCTGCCCGAATCTTTTTCGCGCGATGCCGATCGGCTGCGGCGCTTCGAGCAGGAGGCACGCGCGGTGGCTGCGCTCAACCATCCCAACATTCTTGCTATTCACGATATCGGGGAGCAGGACGGCTCGCCTTTTATTGTCTCCGAGCTCTTGGAAGGGAGCAGCTTGCGCGCCGAGCTGCAGCACGGCCCGCTGCCGCCGCGCAAGGCGTCCGATTATGCGGCGCAGATCGCACAGGGATTGGCGGCAGCCCACGACAAGGGCATCGTCCACCGCGATCTGAAGCCGGAGAACATTTTTCTCACCAAAGAAGGCCGAGTGAAGATTCTCGATTTCGGCCTGGCCAAGCTGGCGCCGAACGCCCGCAGTGGGAAGAACGAATCCGATGGCCTGACGATGACCAGTTTGCCGACGGAAGCAGGCATGGTGATGGGCACGGCCGGTTACATGGCGCCGGAGCAGGTACGGGGCTCGGGGGTGGATTCCCGCACCGACATTTTTGCTTTCGGCGCCGTGCTGTACGAGATGATTTCGGGCCAACGCGCCTTCAGCCGTGATAGTGCGGCCGAGACCATGACGGCGATCCTGAAAGAAGACCCGCCGGAACTGAATGAGATGGAGCATCCGGTGTCGCCGGGGCTGGAGCGCATTGTCCGCCGGTGCCTGGAGAAGCAACCAGAGCAACGCTTTCAATCCGCGAAGGACCTTGCGTTCGCGCTGGAAGCTTTGAGTGGTACGACCTCGAGGACAGCGGCGAATGCGGCGATCGCAGGCGGCGCCGGAATTCCTCGCTGGCCAATATTGGTTGCGGCCGCCGCAGTCGCCGGCCTCGCCCTGGGAGCCGCGATTGCCTGGTACTTTCGCCCTGGTCCCGCGCCGGCGCCGACGTTCACGCGAGTGTCTTACCATCGCGGCGAGGTGATACGAGGCCGTTTTGCGCCAGATACGAAAACCGTTTTCTACAGCGCCAAATTCGGCGGAGGAGCGCCTGATACTTACAGTATTCGCGAAGACTATCCGGCATCAACGCCGGCGGGTCTCGGCGGGGCCATGCTGCTGGCCATCTCACGGCAGGGCCAGATGGCAGTCCTGACGCATCCGAAATATTTTGCCCACTATGAATGGGGAGGCACGCTGGCTACTTCTCCTCTAGGCGGCAGCGCCCCTCGCGAGCTCTTGGAGAATGTCGTTGATGCTGACTGGGGACCAGACGGGAACGAACTCGCCGTCATTGACCGCAGCAGCGATAAGTGGCGATTGCAATATCCGATAGGCAAGGTGCTGCTCGAAGGCGAAGGCTGGATGAGCGATCTGCGAGTTTCTCCGGATGGAACACAGGTGGCGGTGTTTCGTCATCCGCCCGAGCCCGATGATCGAGGCGACCTTCTGCTGCTTAACCGCTCCGGAAAGTTGCGAACCATATCCACCGGATGGGAATCCCTCGAGGGATTGGCCTGGGCTCCATCGGGGAAAGAGATATGGTTCTCGGCTGCCGAATCAGGGGAACAGTGGTGCATTCATGCGGTCACCTTATCAGGCAAGGAAAGAACTGTGTATTGCGGCACGGCGCCGACCCGCATCCTCGACATTGCGTCGTCAGGTCGCGCGCTGGTTTCTACGGAAGAAGCGCGCGGGACGATGGAACTGGTGGAGCACGGGTCCAATCAGGAACGCGATCTGAGTTGGCTCTCCTACAGTTGGGGTCCGCGGCTGTCCAAAGACGGAAGCGAGGTGTTGTTCACAGATTTATCCGAACAGTCGGGCAACGACTACTCGGTATATGTGCGGAAGAGCGATGGCTCTCCCGCGGTTCGCATCGCTGGAGGCGGATACGCCTCGGACATCAGTCCCGATGGAAAATGGGCGCTGGTACAGCTCCCGGACGATCCAGCGAAGCGCGTCCAGATTGTACCCGTGGGGCCCGGCCAGGCTCGCGCGTTGCACTGGGACGGGATGCAGCCGCGATGGGCGGAATGGTTTCCGGACGGAGAACATCTTCTGATGGTCGCCAGCCAGTCCGGCCGGGCAGAAGCAGTCTACGTTACGGACGTGAATGGTTCGACGCCAAAGCAGTTGTCGCCGGGAAACATTTCGTGGGGAGCGATCGCGCCGGATGGGCAATCCTTCATTAAGTATCAGAACAGAAGCGTGGTCGTTATTTCCATCCCGGACGGTAGCTCCAAACCGATCCCTGGTATTCAGGATGGGGAAGACCCAGTCGGGTGGGCCGACGCGAAACATGTATATGTCCAGGCCACAGTCGCTACCGGCCTCAACATTTATAAGATCGATGTGGAGTCCGGCCAGCGGGAACTGTGGCAGACCATAACCCCGAAAGACGCAGTGGGCCTGAGGCCCATGAGCACACCGATCGCCATCACCGCGGACGGGCGCTGGATGGCATTTGGTTACCGCACGCAACTCGGACAGCTTTACCGCAGCGACACGCTGAAGTAATCACGCTAAATTCATGAGTTCTCGGGATGTGGGTCGAATCCAGACGAACCGTACAAAGCGTCGGGATTATCGTCATCAAATCTATGGCGCGGCTTTAAACAATTTCGCCAGACTATCGATGTCCGCAGCACTCGCGTCACCAATCACGAAATAGCGAAGCCCGCCTTGACTCCATGTTTCCAGGTTGAACGGTTGTTTCTTTGAGACAGGATTTTCGTCCAACCTGGCGGGCAGCGACCGTTCCTGGAAAACGAAGACGGAAATATGGTGCTTCCGCAGGTCGTAAATCAGGTGTGCGCCCGGCGTTTGATCAAGATAGGTCATGCGGCCGCCCAGCAAAGTGAATTCGGAGTTCTGGAGTTCCGGCAAATTGAACGCGAAGGGGATTTTTCCCTGGAACCAGGGCTTGACTGTATGCCGATCAGTGGAGACGACATCCACCGGAGATGAGCTGGCCAGCGTTGCCACGTGCAAGTCAGCGATTTCGCTGAAAACCTGATTTCTCCCGGATCTAGTTCCCAGATAGGCTGAAGTCAATGTCGCGGCCACGAGAATGACGGCTGCCGCCGCTGCGAGTGTCCATCCCAGACCAAAACTGCGACGCGGTTTTGCAGCAATCTTCCGCTGCATTCGTTTCCGGAACTCAGAACTGGGAGTGTAACGTGTCCCAGCGGCTTGAATCGCGCGCTTCAGCTGCACGCGCGCAAGGGCGTCCGCCGAGCAAGAGGCGCAGCCACGCATATGAGCGTCGAAAGTGCGCATTTCCTCCTCAGGAACTTCACCGTCGAGGTAAGTGTCGAGTTTCGCCTTCCAAGACTCACAAACCATACGTCACCATTCTAGTTCGTCCTATTTGCAAACTCCTGCTGCAGGTTGCCGCGCAAAGCTTTTCTGGCACGGGACAAGCGCGACATCACCGTACCCATCGGAATGGCGAGAGTGGCAGAGATTTCCTGGTAGGACATCTCTTCGACTTCACATAGCAGCAGGATCTCGCGATAACGGACTGGCAGTTCCTCCAGGGCACGCTGCAGGAGTTGGCTGTCGGAACGCCGCAGCAGGATGCTCTCTGGAGTTTCCTTGTCTATCGGCAAAGCTCCCTCTTCGCCGTCAAGATCGAGTGGCAGTGTAGCAGCCGCTTTCAGCCCGGTGCGGGAGGTCAGAAACGCATTGCGCAGGATCTTGTAGATCCAGGCGCGAAAATTCGTACCCGGCTGGAACGAGGGAAACCCCTTTAGTGCCTTGGCGTAAGTCTCCTGCACAAGATCCTCGGCTTCTTGCCGGTCGTGCGTCAGCCAGCAGGCAAAGTTATAGAGCCGGTCGAAGTGAGGCATGGCTAGCTGCTCGAACGACTCCGATGGCAGGCTCTCTTCCGGCATGCACACAAGGTTAAACCAGCGGACGGGCGTTTTATTCCCATACTCCACAAAAAAATATTGCGGAATAGAAACGGGTAAAGCAGGTTCTGCACAACGAGTCACAGAGCGAACTGAAGTCACCCGGCGCACGATCTCCTCGCGAGAAACAGGACAATTCGTTCCATTTTGCAAGGGCTATGGCGATGGCAAGTCCTTTTGACCTTAAGACGGCACTTCTGGCTAAGCACGCGCAACATGTTGTGTTGATACATTTTCCAATCGCGCTGTTCATCACGGCGATAACGTTTGACCTGGTCGCGCAATGGACAAAGCGGCGTAGCCTCGCGGACGCAGCGTACTACAACCTGCTGGTGGCAGCGATTTCGACTCTTCCAGCTCTGGCTAGTGGGCTACTCGCGTGGCAGTTTCAGCTCGAAGGACAGAAGTTGAAGGGGATCCTGTTGCTGCACCTCGTTCTGGCATGTGTTTCGACGGCGATGATCTGGCTGGTGTGGTGGGTTCATTTCCGCGCTCGACGACGGATGGTTTTATTGCCCAGCTATCGCTTCGCTCTCGAATTTCTGGCTGCCGGCGTGGTCGTGCTCACCGGCCATTTGGGCGGTTTTCTAAGCGGCGTGAACGGACTCGGTTAGCCGGGAAACTTAGCAATCACTGAATTTGTTCCAGCCAACTCAAGTTGGTCGGGAATAAAAACGAGGCCGGCCAGTTATCAAGTCAGAGCGCTACAACCTGCGGAGGACAAATGCCAGACAAAAAACAAGACTTTGTCGATCAGAAGTTGCAAGACCTCAGCGACGACGGCATCGACCGTCGCGGGTTCCTGAAATGCATGGCATGGGCAGGTACTGGCCTGGTATGGACCATGAGCGACGGCATTCCGGTGTCTCGGGCCTTTGCCAAAGGCCCCGGCAAAGACGCTGGTAAAGGCGCGGACTTCACATTTGTGCAAATCAGCGACAGCCACATCGGCTTTAACAAGCCGGCGAATCCCGACGTCACCGCTACTCTGCAGACGGCGATCAACAAGATCAACGCCATGCCCCACATGCCAGATTTCATCATTCACACCGGCGATCTGAGTCAGCTCTCGAAGCCGAGTGAATTCGATACGTTGGATCAGGTATTAAAAGGTGTGTCAGTAAAACAAATCTTCTTTGTGCCCGGGGAGCATGACATGCTGACCGACAATGGCGAGCAATACCTCCAGCGCTATGGGAAGGGTACAACGGGCACAGGGTGGTCGAGTTTCGATCACAAAGGCGTGCATTTCGTCGGTCTCGTGAATGTCGCCAATTTGAAGGCTGGAGGCATGGGGTCGCTCGGTAACGAACAGCTGGAGTGGCTGGAGAAAGATCTCAAGCATCGCTCGGCCAGCACTCCGATCGTTCTGTTTGCCCACATCCCACTCTGGACGATTTATCCCGATTGGGGATGGGGAACCGACGACAGCCAGCAAGCCTTGTCTTACGTCAAGCGTTTCGGATCGGTGACGGTGTTAAACGGCCATATTCACCAGATCATGCAGAAGGTGGAAGGCAAGATTTCGTTTCACACTGCGATGTCGACCGCTTTCCCGCAACCAGCGCCAGGAGCCGCACTCTCGCCCGGACCAATGAAGGTTCCAGCCGACCAGTTGCGGCGGGTGTTGGGCGTCACCGATGTGAACTATTTGGTGAGCGGTCGCAGCTTGGCGGTCGTCGATTCGCCACTAGAGGATTCGGGCACTTCGGCGTCGGGAAATGCAGAAGAACCCTTGACCGTAGTTGAGTCGATCCGCGGCTAGAGGCCGACGCGAGATTCAGTCCAGGAAGATCTAGCAAAAGCGTTAAATAGGAAGGAAACAGGGCAATGAGGAAAAATATGTGGGTTGCAGGCGTGGCGATGCCGGTACTGATCGGAATGCTGCTGTTGTTCGTCGTTTCGCCGAGTGTCAAGGCAAGCGACGAGCCCTCGGCCGCGAGCGCGGTGGTGAAGATCGATAACTTTGTTTTCGGGCCGCAGACGCTCACCGTACCTGTCGGAACGACAGTCACATGGACAAATAATGACGACATTCCCCATACGTCGGTCAGTACAGACGGTGTATTCAAGTCGAAGGTGCTGGATAACGATGAAAAATTCTCCTATACCTTCACCAAGGCGGGAACCTATCCCTACTATTGCACGATTCACCCGAAGATGACCGGCAAGGTTGTCGTTCAGTGAGCGCAGATTTTTAGAGGGCGTGCCCCCGCATTGATCGCCTATCTTGGGGTAGTCTGTACAGTGCACAGATCGCTGGCTCGGCTTGAGGCCTGCACAAAAGTTCATGACTATCCTGGAGTTTAGCCTGCTCGTCTGCGCGGGTTCATTCGTGGCCGGTTTCTTGGGGGCGCTTACCGGACTGGGCGGTGGGGTGGTACTTGTTCCCATGCTCAGTCTGCTTCTTGGAGTGGACATCCGATACGCAATTGGGGCGTCGCTAGTTTCGGTGATTGCCACTTCCTCGGGGGCAGCGGCAACCTACGTTAAAGAGGGCTTTTCCAATATCAGAATCGGAATGTTTCTGGAGGTCGCTACCACCGTGGGGGCGCTGGCAGGCGCCACATTGGCCACACATACCTCCACGTCCGCAATCTCCGTTGTTTTTGGATTGGTGCTGATGGCCTCAGCATACCTGTCCCGGAAACCCCGTCCGAAAAATGAGCGAAATGTCCCGCCTGACCCGCTGGCAACGAGATTGCGCTTGAATGGGAGCTTTCCCGATGTAGATGGTGTTCGAAACTATAACGTCCAGCGTGTGCCGCTGGGATGGACTCTGATGTTTGGCGCAGGAACCCTGTCGGGATTGCTGGGCATCGGTTCGGGGGCGATGAAGGTTATCGCCATGGACCAGGCGATGAAGATCCCTTTCAAAGTGTCAACTACGACCAGCAACTTCATGATTGGCGTCACAGCCGCGGCCAGCGCTGGGATTTATCTGGCTCGTGGATATATTGACCCCGGGCTCGCCATGCCCGTAATGCTTGGAGTACTTGCCGGATCGTTGCTGGGTACACGGGTTCTCGTCAAGGCGGAAACAAAGTGGTTGCGCCTCGTCTTCAGCCTGGTGATCGCGCTTCTGGGAATCGAGATGCTGTACAAGGGGCTTTCAGGGAGGATTTGATATGGCCGGCGAGCGCAGTTGGACTGATAGACGGATGGACGTGGTCATTGGCAACCTTCTCCGCTTTGGTGTTCTGGTTTCTGCGCTCGTTGTGCTGTTGGGTGGCGTTCTCTATCTTGTGCGGAATGGGCACTCCCCCACCGATTACCGCGTGTTTCGTGGCGAACCTTCACAGCTTCGCAGCGTCAGGGGCATCCTCCATAATGCGGTGGCGTTAAACGGTAGGGGCATTATCCAGCTAGGACTACTGCTGCTCATCGCGACTCCGGTTGCACGGGTCGCCTTCTCAATCTTTGGATTCGCGGAGGAGCACGACCGCATGTATGTCGTCGTAGCGTCGATCGTGCTGCTAGTTTTGGCTTACAGCCTCATCGGGTCCGCCTGATCCATGTAAACGCACGCTGACTAGGGTGAACTCGTTCAGAAAAATCGAACTTTTGCATGGTCATCGACCGGCGATGGTAAACTTGTGATCCGAACTTTTGCACCGCGCTAGGATGACACCTCCGCTCGATCCCGATCCGATCAAAGCCGCCGAAGCAGCAGGCAGCCTTCCTGCCGTTCCCCAGCCAGTATCCGCGGCGCTTACTCGCGCCGCGATCTTCCTGGTGACGACTCTGAACGCTGGCCCAGAGAATCGTGCCACCCTGCGCTCGTTCTGCGGAGACCTCGCCGCACTGGTGCGCGCAGTGGAATTTCGCGACCTGGAAGGAAGCCTTTCCTGCGTCATAGGATTTGGGTCCAGCGTGTGGGACTGCGTCTTTGGGGCGCCGCGACCGACAGAGTTGCATCCGTTCCGGGAGTTTCGCGCCGAAACGCGGCATGCGGTTTCTACGCCGGGCGACTTGTTGTTCCACATCCGTGCCAAGCGCATGGATCTTTGTTTCGAGCTTGCGACGCAAATCATGGCGCGTTTGGGGAATGCAGTTTCGCCAGTGGACGAAGTGCAGGGCTTCCGTTACTTCGACGACCGCGATCTGATCGGCTTCGTCGATGGGACGGAGAACCCCAGGGGTGCGGCAGTGATTGAAGCCGTGCTCATCGGCGAAGAGGACGCTGCGTTCGCCGGGGGCAGCTACGTTATCGTGCAAAAATATCTCCACGATCTTGAAGGATGGAATGCCCTCTCCACCGAGGGGCAGGAACGAATCATCGGCCGCACGAAGCTGGCTGACATTGAACTGGACGATGCCGTCAAACCGACATCCGCGCACAACGCGCTGACGACGATCGTTGAGAATGGAAAAGAGATCAAGATCCTGCGCGACAACATGCCCTTCGGCCAGCCGTCACACGGTGAATTTGGCACCTACTTCATCGGTTACAGCCGCTCGCCCCGGACGATTGAGCAGATGCTCGAGAACATGTTCATCGGCCGGCCGCCCGGCAACTACGACCGGCTGCTCGACTTCAGCCGCGCCGTCACCGGATGCCTGTTCTTCGTTCCGTCGGCAACATTTCTCGACGCTGTAACCGAAGACGAAGCTAGTGAAGACCAGCCTGCGGCCGAACCGCCTGCGCCGGCGGCCGCAGCCGAAACCTCTTCATCCCTCTCATCTTCATCCAATCCATCGGTGCGCGAGGGTTCGCTCGGCATCGGTTCTCTCAAAGGAGACGTACGACATGAATAACCTCCATCGCGAGCTTGCCCCCATTTCTGATTCCGCCTGGGCTCAGATCGAAGAGGAAACATCGCGCACATTCGAACGCTACCTCGCCGGACGGCGCGTTGTGAACCTAAGCGGGCCGGCCGGCACTGCGCTCTCTGCTGTCGGCACCGGCCACCTGCGCACGATCACGGCTCCGGCGAAAGGCATCGTCGCGAGGCAGCGCGAGGTGAAGGCGCTGGTCGAGCTCCGTGTTCCGTTCGATCTCGACCGCCAGGCGATCGATGACGTCGAGCGCGGCGCGAACGACTCCGACTGGCAACCCGCGAAAGACGCGGCGCGACAGGTCGCCTTTGCCGAGGACGGCGCGATATTCGAAGGTTACGCCGCCGCCGGTATTGGGGGCATCCGTCAAGGAACCAGTAACCCGATCATGACGCTCCCCGCCGATGTGCGCGAGTACCCGGATGCCATCGCCCGAAGCTTGAGCCAGTTGCGACTCGTCGGCGTCAACGGCCCCTACTCCGTCCTGCTCGGTGCCGACTGCTACACCGCGCTCGCCGAAACCAGCGACCACGGATACCCCGTCCTGGAGCACGTCAAGCGCCTCGTCAAGGATGAAATCATCTGGGCGCCTGCCATTGCCGGCGCCTTCGTGCTGACCACTCGTGGTGGCGATTTTGACCTGCACATCGGCCAGGATGTCTCCATCGGTTATCTCAGCCACACCGATGCGACTGTCCGCTTGTATCTGCAGGAGACGTTCACTTTCCTCCTGCTTACGACCGAGGCCGCCGTGGCGCTGGTTCCTCCCGCGAAAGCGAAGAAGGCTTGACGTAAGACTTAGATTTTTCTTCGCACGGAACTCGCCAGGACCGAATCGGAGGGGACGGACGTATGGCCGTTGGCAACGAAGAAACTATTGCGCTCTCGGAAATTGACAGCGAGCGATTCGGGATTCGCGTGGCGAGGGCGCAGGTAGAAGGGAAGAATCTTTCGCAGATTATCGATTTCTGTGCTGCCGAACAGATCAAGCTGCTGATCGCTCGTTGCGCGACCAAAGACCTTCGCACCGTTCAAGAAATGGAAAGCCGCGGGTTCTTACTAATGGACACCCTCGTCTATTACAGCTTCGACCTCGCCAGGCGCACGATTCCTGAGGATGCTCCGAGAGTGCATGTCAGGAAGTTTGTGCGGGACGACACGGCGCAGGTGGAGACAGTCGCTGCGGAGGCATTCAAAGGATACTACGGTCACTACCATGCCGATCCCAGGCTGGATCAACGCAAATGCGACGAAGGCTACGTTTCATGGGCAGTGCGATCGCTCTCGTCAAAGCAAGTTGCGACTGAAGTATTGGTCGCGGAAATCGATAAAAAAATTGTCGGGTTTCTGACTCTCCGACTGAATAGCCCCGAGGAAATGGAGGGGTTGTTGATCGGGGTCGCTCCTGAAGGGCAGGGAATCGGGGTTGGCCGTTCGCTTATGGTGAATGGGCTGGAGTTGTGCAAAAGGCAGCAGGCGAAGCGAATGCTTATCTCCACGCAGGTGACGAACGTCGCGGTGCAGAAGGTGTGGTGCCGCGTTGGCTTTGAACCCGCCGACTCCTATTACACCTTGCACAAGTGGTTTTAGTTCTAAAGAGACAATGGACTGGTTCTGCCTGCATGCAAGAATTTCGGTCGACTAGCCTCTGCATTCCAGAATGAGATGGCTGTATGGAATCCGCAGCATGTCATGACGGACTGTCGAGTGAACGGTCGAAAAAGAAGCCGACGCAAGTGCCACGTATTCCTCCGCATGCCTGACGAAGCGTCCCCGGTCTCTGCTTAGCAAAAATTTCGCAAATTGCGATTGACCGGACACCCAGACGCCATCCGCCGTGATCAACCTGCCCTCAGGTTTTAGAGTACGACGAGCCATTCGAAACAGTTGCACAGCTTCCGGATCGTCGAGGTGATGCAGAATACCTAACGCGATTACGATATCGAAGTATTCGGATTGAGGCAGATTGTGCTCATTCACCTGATCGCGTGTGAAATGTGCCTCCGGAAAGCGTCGCTGCGCCTGCTGAATGTAATCAGGGTTAGCATCGAAGCCGACGTATTCCGAACTTGGAAGATAAGGGACCATGCTTCCAGGACCGCAGCCGATGTCAAGGATCCTGTCGCTCTGCCTGGCGCGGATGTGTTCTTTCGCAAGGGTCTTCCTATATTCATCCGCGCCTACGATGCCGCCCCACATCTGGTACGCCCATGGCAGGTTGAGGATCGGCCGAAACGTTTCAATCATCGAATACCTTTTTTCACGGGAGACGACTTTCAATCCCGCACATCGAAGAAATCTTTGATTAAGCCTACGACCTGCGCCTGATTGTCCTCAGTCAGGTCATTATAGAAAGGCAATCTGAGTAGCCGGGAACTCAGGTCCTCGGTGACGGGACACTCTCTCGCTCCGAATTTCATTCCCATCGCCGACAAGTGCAGGGGAACGTAATGAAAGACGCTCAGTATGCCGTGCTCCTTCAAATACGCGATCAAGGCCTGGCGGCATTCCAGCGAAGGTAGTATCAAATAAAACATGTGATAAGCCTGGTCACACTCCGCGGGAATCACGGGCAGCCGGACCTTCTTCTCCAGGGCCACACCTTGCAGATGCCGCCAATAATATTCCCAGACTCGACGCCGCTTGGTTTGGATTCCTTGTCTGCCCTCCAACTGCGCCAGCAAGAACGCGGCCAGCAGATCGGACGGTAGATAACTGGAACCGACGTCCACCCAAGTGTATTTATCCACTTGACCGCGGAAGAACTGGCTACGGTTGGTCCCCTTTTCGCGGATGATCATGGCGCGTTCGACCATCTCCGGATCGTTCACTACGAGGGCGCCCCCCTCGCCGCAAATGATGTTCTTCGTCTCGTGAAAACTCTGGCTGCTCAAGCAGCCGAAGGTGCCGGTGAGCTTACCTTTGTAGCGAGCAAACAAACTATGGGCATTATCCTCAACCACGCGTACGCCGTGCTCGCGCGCGAAGCTACAGATCGCGTCCATTTCGCAGGCGACGCCGGCGTAGTGCACGGGAACGATGGCCTTTGTTCGCTTCGTGATGAGAGACTGCAGACGGCTTTCGTCGAGATTCAAAGTGTCAGGACGGATGTCGGCAAACACGATGCGGGCGCCGCGCAATGCGAAAGCGTTTGCAGTGGAAACAAAGGTGAAAGAAGGAATGATGATTTCATCGTCCGGCCCGCAATCGAGCAGGATCGCCGCCATCTCCAGCGCATGCGTGCAGGAGGTCGTGAGAAGAACTTTCGGCGCCTGCAACTCGCGTTCCAGCAGTTCGTGGCAGCGTCGCGTAAAAGGGCCATCTCCGGAGGCTTGGCCGTTCGCGATCGCTTCGGCGATGTACTTGTACTCGTTGCCCGCCAGGCATGGCCGATTGAAAGGAATGCGAAAGTCCATCAGGTTGTTCCTTCGCCTCCAGAGGGGCCGATGACTTCGCGGATGGCGTAAGTCGGCCGGTCCATCATGCGGAAATGCATGCGGGCCAGGTATTCGCCAATAATCCCCAGAGCGAACAGCTGTGCACCCGAAAAGATCGCGATGATCGAGGCGAGAAAGGGAAATCCGGGGACGGCATCTCCACTCAGAAAGTAGCGGATCGTCACATAAAACAGGACTCCGACACCAACCAGCGTGAAGCAGAACCCCACGATGCTGGCGAACTGCAGAGGCACTGTGCTGAACCCGGTCATCATGTTCATCGCGTGGGTCGCAAGCTTTCGGAAGGTGTAACCCGAGGCGCCCCGCTTCCGGGCCTCGTGATGGACCTTGACGGCGCCGAAACGGTTGCTTCCCCACGTCAGCAACACGTCAACGGAAACGAAAGAGCCTTCGTACTGGCGAAATGCGTCCGCCACCTGCCTGCGAAATGCGCGGAATGCCGAGACCTGCCTGGCAATTTCCGCTCCGACAACATTTCTCAGGGCCATCTTGGTTGCCAGAGAAGCCAGATCGCGGCCTAAACCGTGTTGCTCGTGCTGCGGTGTGCCATACACGACGTCGAAGCCTTGGGAAAGCTCACTCAGTAACTTCGGAATCTCCTCGGGAGGGTGCTGCAAGTCGTCGTCCATGGTAACGACCACTTCATATCTTGCAGCTCGGATCCCACACAAGAGCGCATTGTGCTGGCCGTAATTGCGCATGAGATTGATGCCGCGTATCCATGCGAACCGGCGCTGGAGTTGGGCGATAAGGGCCCAACTTTGGTCGGGGCTGCAGTCATTTACCAGAATGAGTTCGTACACCCGGGCGAGAGGCGGTAAGGCTTGCGAAAGCCGTTGTACAAGTTCGGGCAAGATGGCTTCGCTACGGTAAACCGGCACCACAACCGAAATGCCGCCCCATTGGCTCGCGTCAGCAGGAGTCATGGTTTCCACCTGACTTCGAAGTCGCCGGCATCGGCGCGATTGGGAAACTCGCGCTTCAGCGCAGTCTTGAGATCGTCCGCGATTGGACCTGCAAACGGCGGATGATGATTCAAGACTACGAGATTGACGTTGTGCGAGTCGATGACCGACAACGCACGCTGGGTTCTCCCGGACGGGTCCTCATAGAAATCGAAAAAGATACCAGTCGGATCGCGAAAGCCAGAGAGAAAGTAGACTTCAGGAGAATCGGGTTTGGCCAGGATGTATTCGCCGCGAGCATGCTCGTGGATAAGGTTGTTCAGTGCCTCATACTCGCCCGCGCTCGCAGCCGTAACACGCAGGCCACCTGCGCGAGGCATAGAAAGCCGAACCTTCTGGATGTCAGGCGCATATTCGGCACCCAGGTGATAAACGAACCCCGGCGTCAAGTCGAACACGACATACACCAAGCAGAAGCACATCATGCCAGCCACGGCCAACCGTGGCGCCGGATCCATCGAACTGACCACGGCGGTGATGGCGAGTAAGACCAGCGGCGCAATATAGCAAAAATAGATGGTGTTGCTAAATGGAAATTGAATCAAGCTGCACGCGGCCGTTACCGAAAGAGTGAGGAATAGCCGCTGCCGGGGAACGGGCTCCAATCGTTTCATCCAAGATGAGCGAGCCAGCAGTGCAACACCAACGACCACGACGACGGGCGCAAAAACCCAAATCGTGCTCCACACGTGTTGATAGTAATACCGGGATCGGCGAGCCAAGAACAGAAGGGAGGGGATCAGGACGACCATGGAAACTGCGAAGAGGACCTGCTTCCAAAGCTTGGGGGTGGTTTTCGATCGGGTCAAGAGCACGAGTGCGATCAGCACTGCGTTCACTTCGATTCCTTGGCGAAACCAACGCACAGGCGGCTTCATACCCACTAACGCGATCAAATGGCTGGATATGCCGAAAATGTCTCGCACTAGAAGACCGACGCTTCCAGTGAGAAGGTAGGGAACCAGGAATGCAGCGATGGGAATAGCAGCACCGGCTGAGAACAGCAGCAACTCGCGCAGAAGGAACCGAAATCTTCGGCTACGATTTCCGGAAGCATAGATCTCGTTCCAAACTAAAACCGCACCAATCGCGAGCTCCGGCACCCAGAAATAATAATAGGTAGCACTATTGGCCAGTTTTCGCAGGACTATAAAGAGCAGGGCTTCGTATAAAACTATCGAGGTTATGACGAAGCCCCGGTACGCCCAATTCTCGCGGCGATCGCTCGGCTTGACGCCGGGTGCAAGTTGTTCGCGATATACAAGAAAGAATAAGGCACCCGCGACCAAGAACAAACCCGGCAGCTTGAATAGGGTCGAGATGCCGCCACAAGCCCCGGCGATCAGCAGCCAACGGGCAGTTTGGGTTTCAATGTAGCGCAACAGGGCCGCGAGCCCGAAGGTTGCGAAGAACAGGTTGTACCAGGAAGGCAGGGCGGCAGCATAATTTGGCGGTCCCCATGCCACCGCCAGCAGGGTCAGTGCACCAGCAATGGGTGCGGAAACAAACCTCGAGGCCGCGTAATAAACCGCGGGAACCCAGGCCAGAAAAAACAGAAACAGCATGTAGCGCATGCTGGCCAGGTTTGTTCCAAACATCCGAAACGCAGCTGCGTTCAGATAACCCAATAATCCGGTATAGCCGTCGTGATAATCACGATGAGGAAGTTCTCCGCGCAGCACATGCTCGGCGCTTTCCGCCAGAGTGCCTTCGTCCGAGGGAACCCAGCCGCGCTTTAATTCCAGCGCCATATACTGCGCACTCAGAAGCAAAACCAGGGTCAGCAAGAGTCGTGCATGAGAGGAGGGTTTCACCAGATCCAAGTGTTCGTGCGCAGGCAGGCCTGCTGGAACGGCATGCGGAAGTTGTACCTCCAGAGAAGTCATTGGCTTTGCGTCGATCGTCGCCGATAGATCTCGAATCTGTCAACGTCGCGGAACACTGAATAGTTGGCCCTGCTCGCCGAGCGCTTTCAGTGTAAGGCTTTTGTCAATTCGTGGTGAGCACCGCTGCCGTCGATCTCCAGAACCGAAAGCACCCCGTGTGGCATCCATAGCCATCATGAGGACGCCTTGCGATGAAGCCGTGATGCGGTCAACAAGACCCGAAGTACCTTGCCGGGCAGAGGCGCGAACCTGGGTGCTAGTCGCTACTATTCTTGGCTCTAGCATGGCTTTCATCGATGGCACGGTCGTCAACGTCGCCCTGCCCGCGGTCCAAGCCCACTTTCATGCAAGCGTGGTCAATGTGCAATGGGTGGTCGAGTCTTACGGGCTGTTTCTTGGAGCGCTGATTCTCGTCGGGGGTTCGCTCGGCGACTTGTTCGGGCGACGTCTGATATTCGTAGCCGGTATAGCAATCTTCGCCGTGGCTTCGGCGGCTTGCGGCGCCTCTTTGAACATTCACCAATTAATCATCGCGAGAAGTATTCAAGGTGTTGGCGCTGCGCTTCTGGTGCCCGGCAGTCTGGCGATTATCAGCGCAGCTTTTGACGAGAAGACTCGTGGCGGAGCAATTGGTACCTGGTCAGGCTTTACGGCGATCACTACCGCCATAGGACCGGTTCTCGGCGGCTGGCTGGTTGAGCACGCTTCCTGGCGGTGGGTATCCTTCATCAATCTCCCGCTCGCGGTGACAGTGATAACTATCTCGCTTTGGCATGTTCCAGAGAGCCGCATGGCGGCGGGACGCATCGATTGGTCAGGAGCGCTGCTTGCAACCGTTGGATTAGGTGGCTTGGTTGCCGGGTTCATGGAATCAGTCAACTTAGGTTGGCGAAATCCTCTGGTCGGCGGGAGTTTAATCCTGGGCGACGCCTGTCTTATCGCTTTGGTAGTTGTCGAAGGCAGCGTTACGTCACCGATGCTCCCGCTGGCGCTGTTCGAATCCCGCGGCTTCACTGGCGCAAAGCTGCTTACACTCTTGCTGTACGCCGCGACGGGAATTTTCTTTTTCTTGTTCCCATTGAACCTGATCCAGGTGCAAAACTATTCCGCCACAGCCACCGGCGTTGCTCTCCTTCCGTTCATCTTGCTGATGTTCTTTCTCTCCCGGTGGTCCGGCGGACTTGTGGCCCGCTACGGCCCCAGAATTCCGCTGGTCGCTGGTCCCCTGATTGTCTCCGTTGGGTTTGCTCTGTTCGCGGTACCGTCCGTGGGAGAGAGCTACTGGAAGACATTCTTCGCGGCGATCGTCGTCCTGGGGTTTGGGACGTCAGTCACGGTGGCTCCTCTCACCACTGTCGTCATGAATTCGGTTGATCTCGACCGCGTCGGGTCGGCGTCTGGAATCAACAACGCCGTAGCGCGCGTAGCCGGGGTCCTCGCGATCGCGATATTCGGGATTGTGATGGTGAAAGCCTTTGGTTCTGAACTGAACTCCAGCTTGGCTCATCTTTCGCTGTCACCCGCCGTTTTGCGAGAGATTCATTCCGACGAGATCAAACTCGCGGGCTTGCAAGTTCCTCCTGGCCTCGACCCCAGTACTGGTGCCGCCATCAACGAATCCGTGAAAGAAGCATTTGTATTCGGATTTCGAATCGTCATGTTGGCTTGCGCAGGGCTGTCTCTGGCAAGCGCGGCAACAGCCTGGCTGACGATTCGGAACGATCATGACCGTCCCAAAGTAGCCGCCATAGGATCGCATGGTCTGGATGGATCTATTTGACTTCAACCACCGCCAGCCCGTACGAAGGCAAGGTCAGAGTCAATTCCCCGCCTTTCAGGTTGCGCTCGGCAGCCGGGGGGATCTCTGCAGCCCGCTTGAGTTCTTGAATCTGCGCCTGCGAAGGGTAGTGCGGCGATCCCATCTTTTCGTAAATTGAGTGAACGTCTCCGTGATCAGGGTCGACCGTCGAGACGAATGCGCGCTTATAGTGTCCGCCCTGGAAGTGCAGAGTAACTGTCTTGGCGGCGCCAGCGTGCTCCGGTGGCGCGTAGTTCCACAGCGCGAGCACTAGACTGCCATCTTTCCTTCTTGTGAGGAGCGCGGAATCTGACTTGACATCGATTCGCTGTTCCCCTAGCCGGTGCAGGATTTTGAAAGCGTTGAAGGCTGGCTTCGGAATTCCATCTTCGGCCAACAGACCAAAGCCGCCGTAGAACGGCGTTTTCACCACGCCCTGCTCCTCGAACACGTCGGAGAAAGTCCAATAGCTCATCATGTCCACGAGACCATCGCATTGACGGAGGGTGTCCGCCAGCCAGGGGCCCATGTATGAGCCGTCTGTGACCGCAGGTTCATTGAAATAGCTGGCATTGAACTCGCTCCAGATGAGCGGCAGGTTGGGCATGACGGAGGCCGCGATTTGGTCGTGAACTTTTTTCACGGCGCGGCACACCATCTTGTCGCGTGGAATATCTTCGTCCGTTCCAAATACATCTTTGGCCCGGTCGTTGCCGTAGACGTGGGTGGAAACGAAATCGACTGGAACGTGGTTGGCCGCGCAATGCTGAATGAAGGCGTCTGCCCAGGCTGCCTGGGCTGTCGCGGGTCCGCCAATTCGCAACCGAGGGCTCACCCCCTTGACGGCGCGCGCAGTGTGGTCATAGAGGTCCCAATAGGTCGCCTGCTTGGGATCGCCTCCCCAGAAATCGATGTTGGGTTCGTTCCAAACTTCGAAATACCACTGGCTGACTTCATCGATGCCATAGCGGTCTACCAGATGCTTGGTGAACTGGGCGATCATCTCGTCCCATTTCGCCCAATCTTTAGGTGGGGCAACATCTGGTTTGTACCAGAAGGCTTGCAGGATTGGTTTGCCGGCTAGCTTATTGGGCATGAAACTCAGTTCGACGAATGGCCTCACGCGGTTGGCCAACAGACCGTCGTAGATCTGATCGACGTATGAAAAATTAAAGACCGGCTGCCCTTGCTTGTCTTCGTCATAGACGCCTACCTCATCATGAAAGATAGCGTGGAAGCGGACATACTGGAAGCCGGTGATCTGTCTCACCGCCAGCAGGTCCTGGCGATAATTCTCTCGCAGGCTCAAAATGGCGCGGCCGGAGCCGAACATCTGTTCCCAAAAATGAGGAAAAGCGTGCGCGGGAGCAGAGCCATCAATCACGATTGTCTCGGCGGTCTGCGCCAGCGCAGCGCCTGGGAAAATGACCAGGAGCAGGGAAGCGAGAATCATTCTTAGCATGCTTGTCCTTAGCGAGGATGACGTTCTATGCGAAAAACGGAATGCCATTTGGGACGCCCTCACTGAAAACTGTATCCAGGCTTGAGGTCGCAACGGTACACCTTGGTTTGATCGGGATTTACTCTGGCATTGCAACTCGCCCAACTTAAGAACAGCTCGGGGCCGAGTGGAAAGATAATCATCTGTCCATCGAGTTCGGCTTCAATGCTGACGCCTTCGGCGGTCGAGGGCAGAGTAAAGTTCAGACCTTCGCCAAAGATGACCGGGTAAGATTCGTGAACGATTTGGCTCACCATAGGGTGGACTACTTCCGCTTCTAGTAAGAAAGTCGCAGTGTCGGACCAATCGCGGGCAGAGACTGTGTAAATCTGTTCACCCCGCCCAACACGGTCTGAATCGATTTTGGTGAATGGACATGGCCCCGCGATGCAGGATGCTCTGGCGCTTCGGAACTCGTTCCCCGTTCCGGCATCGAGGGAGGCCGAGCCCTGCGCGGCGCGCCATTTGCTGTCGGGTGAGCAGGGACGCTGCCCCCTGCACGGTACGTTGCCCTTGTTTTCAATCTGAAATGTTTTCACCGCGCTTCCTACGTTGAACTCCGTCATCACGCGGCCAGAGTATCTGACGCGGACGTTCGCGACTTTGACGGCGGGTCGAGTTGTGGAAGGCGCGACCGCCGGGAGGGGTAACATGTGGACGATATACAGCTTGTCCCCGACAAAATCGCTGACGTCGAGAGGAAGGTAATGCGGTTGGCGGAAGTGAAGGATGAGTGGATGACCCCTACGCACGAAACCGCGCAACGGAAGGATGAACAAGCCGGTTGAGTCAGATTTCGCCGAGATGGTCGCCAAATCAGCGGTCACTTCGACATCGGCGATGGGCTGCTCTTTTCTGCTGTCTGCATCCTGCACTGTGACTGCTCCGCGCAACGATATCGACCCTCGGCGGTACCAGGGAAGAAGCAGCAAGGCGCCGACAATCATAAGGATGATGGTCGAGCCGATCCACAGATTCACTTTAGGTGCGCGGTTTATGTCCACAATCTTTCGAACATTTTACGACGAAGCTCGGCGGTGGGGGAATCTGACATCCTGGCCGCGTAATCGTTGTGTCAATCCCTGCACGAGGCGACTTCGTTTAAGATTGATTGAAGCACGCGAATGCCTGATGTGCGGTCCAATCTGTTTTCCCGCCGCGAGGTAATGCGCCAGATGCTGGGCGCGGGGGGATGCCTGTCTTTAACCAGACTAATGCCGGTCCTGCTCTCGAGCCGGCAATCGATGAGCCAGCAATCGGCGCAGCGGCCAGCGTCTCTCTCCGGCTTGGCGCCTCTGTCGCCCGAAGACGACTGGTTTCTGAACGAGCTGGAAATCGCCAACCTCAGCTATTTCTGGGACCAGGCCAGCCCCAAGACGGGGATGGTGAAAGACCGGTGCCACGTCGGCGGGAATGATCAGGGGGTCGTAGCCAGCATCGCCGCCACCGGTTTCGGTTTGACGGCTCTTTGCATTGGAGAGCAGCGCGGCTTGGTTCCGAGCAGCGATGCCCTGGAACGGGTGTTTGTCGCCCTGCGGTTCCTGTGGAAGAAGCTGCCGAACCATCGCGGCTTCTTCTACCACTTTGCCAACATTAATGATGGGGAAAGAGTTTGGGATTCTGAAGTTTCCTCCGTCGACACTGCCATCTTGCTGTGCGGAGTCCTTACCTGCCGCGAGCATTTTCGCCATCCTGAGGTGGTGGAACTTGCCGACTTGATCTTCGGGCGGGTGGATTGGACCTGGCTTTCGGAAGACACGTCACTACTGCCCCACGGCTGGACGCCGGAAGTCGGGTTCCTGCCCTCCCGCTGGGACTACTACAGCGAACTGATGATGATGTACCTGCTGGGCCTGGGGTCGTCGACCCATCCGCTGAAAGATGAAACCTGGACGGCATGGAAGCGCCTCGTATTTGAATACGATGGCTTGCGCTACATTGGTTCTTTCGCCCCTCTATTCGTGCATCAATATTCCCAGGCGTGGTTCGATTTTCGTGGAAGGCGCGACAAGTTCGCCGACTACTTCCAGAATTCGGTGATTGCAACCGATGTCCACCGGCGGTTTTGTTTGGAGCTGGGCAAACAGTACCCCGATTACAGCAACGACCTGTGGGGAATCACAGCTTCGGACTCGAACCACGGTTACGTGATCTGGGGCGGACCGCCGGCCACGGGGCCGATCGACGGCACGGTCGTACCCAGCGCGGCTGGCGGATCACTACCCTTCCAGCCGCAGGCCACTTTACGCGTCCTGAAAAACATTCGGAACCGCTACGGTGCAGCCTGGAGTAAGTATGGGTTTGTGAACGCATTCAATCCTCTCACCAACTGGTATGACTCCGATGCGATCGGAATCGATACCGGTATTACGATGTTAATGGCGGAGAACCTCCGGACTGGTTTCGTCTGGAACACCTTCATGAAAACCCCCGAAGCCCAGCGTGGGATGCAGCGGGCCGGGCTGAACAAATACTACCGAGCCGGACTCGTGATCCCTTAAACAACTCGTTATGGCAATAGCACCAACCCTGCGATCTGTTCTGCTCATCCAATACCTGCTCCAGGCCGCCATTGCTACGATCTTGTTGCCCGGAAGGCATTGGGCTACACTCAATGAATCGGGCGTAGCCCGGTCTGGCGCGGGTCGCGTCGCGTGGTCTCAGCTTAGTGTTCCCGGGGCTAACGCCCCTTAGGACTCACCCATGGCCGGAAAACAGGATTCCTGGAACGGATGGCGGGAGCGCATTTCCGCTCTGCGGAATGTGCCTGCGGTCCTGCGAATCGTTTGGGATTCAGGCCGCACGGTTGTGGTGTTAGGTATTGTTTTTCGTCTGATCGCTTCTCTTCTGCCCCTCGGCCTCCTGTGGATTACCAAGCTGATCATCGACATCCTTGTGCGTGCCCACACGACCCATCAATCCGTCGGCACGCGGCTGTGGTGGCTGGTTGCGGGCGAATTCTCGCTGGCGGTGTTCGGCAGCGTTTTGAGTCGAGGCACCGATTTTCTCGACGCTCTGCTGGCCGACAAATATACGCGGCACGTCAGCGTGCTGGTGATGAAACACGCCGCACAGCTCGACCTCACGGCCTACGAAAATCCGGTTTTCTACGATCGCCTGGAGCGCGCCCGCGTCCAGGCCACGGACCGGTTGGGCATGATTCAGTCGATCGGGCGGCTGATTCAGCAGGTTATTACTACCATCTCTCTTTCTATCTCGATCATGCTGTTTTCGCCATGGCTTCTGCTCATGCTCGTCGCCGGCGTCGTGCCAGCGTTTCTGGGAGAGAGTCATTTTGCTTTTCTGGGATATGCCAAGAACTTCCGCCAGACTCCTGTTCGCCGTCAACTGGACTACTTGCGGGTATTGGGCGGCAGCAAAGAAGCGGCCAAGGAGTTGAAGCTCTTCGGGCTTGCGCCGTTTCTCGCCGAGCGGTTTTCTCGGCTTTCCGACCAGATCTATCAGGAAGATGTCGACCTGGCGCGAAGGCGGCTTGTGGCAGGTTCGTTTTTGTCGACGATCAGTACCGCCGGCTACTATTTGGCCTATGTATTCGTGATCTGGCGGACCGTGACTGGAGTGCTTAGTATCGGGACTTTCACCTTCCTGGCAGGCGCGATTCAGCAGGCCAGTTCGAATATCCAGCAAATGTTTTCTACTGTCTCGTCGATTGCTGATCAAGCTTTGTTCTTGACCGACCTGATCGCTTTTTTCGAGATGCGTCCGTTGATCGCTTCGAAGCCGAACGCATTGCCCGCACCGCGGCCGATTATTCGCGGATTCGAATTCCGGAATGTTTCATTCCGCTATCCTGGAAGTTCTCGCCTGGTTCTGGACGGATTGAACTTTCATTTCCGGCAGGGCGAGCGGGTCGCGCTGATCGGGGAAAATGGCGAGGGGAAAACAACTATCGTGAAGTTGCTCACCCGGCTCTACGATCCGGTCGAGGGGCAGGTGTTGCTGGATGGCGTTGATCTTCGCGAGTACGACCTCGAAGACCTCTACCGGGAGGTCGGTGTTATTTTTCAGGACTTCATGCGGTACGAGATGACAGCGCGTGAGAATATCGCGGTAGGCCGCATCGAGCGACTCGATGACCTTCCGCTTCTCTGGAAGTCCGCTCAGAAAAGTATGGCCGACGACGTGATTGGCAGGCTTCCACGTGGGTATGAACAGATGCTCGGGCGGCGCTTCGACGGCGGGATCGACCTTTCGGGCGGAGAATGGCAGAAGGTGGCGCTGGCTCGCGCCTACCTGCGTGACGCACAGATACTGATCCTCGATGAACCAACGGCAGCGCTCGACGCGCGAAGCGAATACGAGGTTTTTCAGCGCTTCGCCGAGCTGACGGCCGGAAAGATGGCCCTGTTCATTTCGCACCGGTTCTCCACGGTGCGCATGGCCGACCGAATCGTTGTGTTGGAAAATGGCCGCATTGCTGAAGATGGAGATCACGAAAAGTTGACTCGTCTCGGTGGCCGCTATGCGGAGATGTTTGAACTGCAGGCAGCCAGCTATCGTTAGGCAAAGGACAAAGACAGTAAGGACACGAATGGTTCGTAACCCACAAGCTGAGGACATCGCCGTAGAGGAACTCCAGCATACGCCGGCCGGAGAACCCTCCGATGCTGCTTCCGACTTAGCCAGCGATCTTGCGGAGTTGCGCGACGCCGCAACCGAGTTCGCTTCCCGGTTAGGCTGGCTGCCCGGTGTTCGCACGTCGAAAACGTTTTCCTCCCGTTGCCACAAATTGAAGAAGGCATTTCAACCCTTATTCGCAAGTGTCGAAGAGGCAGGGAGGCTAAACCGAGAATCGGACGATCTGCGCTGGTTCCTCGACAATGACCAGCTGATCTATGGGGAACTGAGAAACCTTTCCGCTGAGCTAAAGCCGCTGAAGCGACTGCCCCATGTGCGCGGGCGCAAGGATGAGGTCGTGCCCAGGGTGCTGGCGCTCGCACAGGGGTTGCTTGATCTCACCGGCAATCGGTTCCGCGAGACGACATTCACCGCATTCTTCCAAGCGTTTCAGGAGAACACGGTCCTGGAGTTACTCGAACTGTCGGCGGCAGTTTCCGCGATGAAGCTTGTTTTGCTGGAGCGAATTGCTGCACGTTGCCGATGCTTGCTGCGCGATCCAGCGGAGTCGTCGAACGGCCTTGGCATATGCGTGCGGAGCTTGCGTGAGGTTACGCAAACTTCCTGGAAGGAAGTTCTCGAACCGCTGATTCTGTTCGATCCCATCCTTCGGCGCGACCCTGCCGGTGTATACGCGGCGATGGACTTTGAAAGCCGAAGGCTGTACCGGGAGAAGTTGTCGAAAATTGCCCGCCGGTCTGACCTGTCGGAGATGGACGTTGCCCGCCAGGCACTGGGGTTGGCGCGAGAGGGCCTGACAAGAACCCACAGTGATGCTCGCTCCAAGCTGCGGCAATCTCACATTGGCTACTATCTTATCGGCGAAGGCCGCGATCTGCTTTGTCAGAAAGTAGGCTTCAAGCCCGACTTCCTACAAAACCTGCGTGCCCGGCTGCGTCGTCATCCTGACGAATTCTTTCTTACCGGAATCGCGGTCCTCACTTTCGCCGTCATTACGGGAATACTGCTGTGGCTGACTCCGGCCGACAGCCCGCCTCAATTGCTCCTGCTTTCCATGCTCATACTGCTGGTTCCCTGTTCGCAGTCTGCCGTGCAACTCATGCATTACCTGGTCGCGGCTCTGCTGCCGGCGGAAATTCTGCCGAAGCTGGACTACTCCCAAGGAATCCCGGACGACTGTGTGACCCTGGTGGCGATTCCGACCCTTCTGTTGAGTGAGAAGCAAGTGCGGGGCCTGGTTGAGGATCTCGAGGTTCGCTTTCTGGGCAACCATGACCGCAATATTCATTTCGCGCTCATCACCGATCTGCCCGACGCTGACGAACCGTCCCCGGAAGCCAATCCGCTGATCGATCTGTGCGCCGGCCTGCTTCGCGAACTGGACGAAAGATACAGCGGAAAGCAGATGGGATCGTTTTTTCTGCTGCATCGCCATCGGGTTTACAACCGACGTGAGAAGGGATGGATGGGTTGGGAGCGCAAGCGCGGCAAGTTGCTCGATTTGAATAATCTCTTGCGCGGGGAGTATGACAGCTTCCCGGTTAAGGTTGGAGACCTCTCCATCCTGCCCCAGGTACGGTTTGTTCTCACGCTTGATTCTGATACTGAGCTGCCGCGCGGAGCGGCTCAACGTATGGTCGGGACCATGACCCATCCGCTGAACCAGGCGATCATCGATCCCGAGAAGAACATCGTGGTTGCGGGATACGGCATATTGCAGCCCCGAGTCGCGGTTAGCGTGCAAAGCACGGCGCGTTCACGCCTCGCCGCAGCCTATGCCGGCGAGACCGGCCTCGATATCTACACCCGCGCGCTTTCTGATGCTTACCAGGACCTTTACGGGGAAGGAAGTTATACCGGCAAGGGGATCTATGAAGTCGACACGGTGCATCAGGTGCTCGACCGTCGCTTCCCGAAGAATGCGCTGCTCAGTCACGACCTCATCGAAGGAGCGTACGCGCGCGCAGGGCTGGCGAGTGACATTGAAGTGATCGAGGATTATCCCTCGCATTACAGCGCTTCCAATCGCCGCAAGCATCGGTGGCTGCGCGGAGACTGGCAAATTGCGGAATGGCTGACATCGCGCGTGCCCGATGAATCGGGGGCCCGCGTAAAAAATCCAATCTCGCTGGTTTCCCGCTGGAAGATCTTCGACAATCTGCGGCGCAGCCTGGTGGAGCCGGCTACATTTCTGCTTCTGCTGTTTGACTGGCTCGTTCCTGGAGAAAACGCACTGCGCTGGACTCTGGCAACCGTTTTGATTTTGGTTATTCCGTCGTGGTTTGAATTTGCATTCACGCTGGTGCGGGCGGCTGTCGAACGCAAAATGTCGGTTGTGCGTGAGGCGGTCGCCACGTTCTACGCCGCCAACTTTTCCGTATTGCTGAACCTGGTATTCCTCGCTCATCAGACCCTGCTCTCGCTCGATGCCGTGGCACGGGCGTTAGTGCGCCGTAAGGTCACCCGGGAGCGGCTGTTGGAGTGGGAGACGGCTGCGCAGGCCGAACTTGGTACTCGCCAGACCGTGCTCGACCGCTATCTCGATTGGATGCCCTTCTTCGCCGTCGGTCTGGGCCTGCTGGTTTGGCTGGTGCGGCCGCACTCTCTGATCGCGGCCATTCCTATTCTTGTTCTCTGGGCTGGCAGCAAACTGGTTGCCCTTTGGCTGAATGAGTCGCCGGTTGTGTCTAAGGACGCTTTATTGCGGCAGGACAGAGTGTTTCTACGCCGGGCCGCTCTTTACACCTGGAGGTATTTCGCCGAGTTCTGTACTGAGGAACACAACTGGCTGATCCCGGACAATGTTCAAGAGGAGCCGCCCGCAGTTGCAGCGCGGATTTCTCCGACCAATCTCGGTCTCTTGCTCAACGCGCGGCAGGTTGCGGTTGAGCTTGGATATCTGACTGTTCCTGAACTGACGGTCTCGACGGAGCGAACTCTGACTACAGTATCCCGTCTCGCAAAGCACCGTGGCCATTTGCTGAACTGGTACGACACGCGCACGCTCGTCCCGCTGACACCGCTGATTGTTTCCTCTGTCGACAGCGGCAATTTTCTGGCTTCTCTTTGGACGCTGCAACAAGGCTGCCTGGATCGCATTCGTCAGCCACTCTGCCATCGGCGTTTGGCGGAGGGCCTGTTAGACCATCTGCGGGTTCTGGCCGAGGCAGGGGTATTTCCCCGGAAGCAACTGGCCCAATACGAGGCCAAGTTCCGAGAAAAAAGCTGGCTGCTCTCGATACTGGAGGTGCGAGAAGAGGACCTGGAGCGTTATTTTATTTCCGGCCGCCGCGCTCCCACTGAAGACACTCACTGGTTTTGCCAGCAGGCGCAGCTACGGCTGCAGAACATCCGGCAGATGACCGCGGGCTACGAACCGTGGTGGCTGCCCGAATTCGCGCCACTGCGAGAAGCGCTGGGACTAAACGCGAAATTCATGGGCCGCGTTCCCTTACAGAAACTGCCCGACTTGATTCGGGAGCTGGAAGCTGGGGTCGATCGTTTGTTGTCTTCCATACCTGAGGTGGACAGGCCTCTCTGCGAGCGCTTCAAGACGGTGCTCATCGAGGCGCGGTCGAACGCAGTTTCCCTCATCGAGAACTTGCGCCAGCTCAGCGCCCAAGCTGGAGCGCTGGCAGATGCAATGGATTTCCGCTTTCTGCTCGATCCCCACCGCAAGTTGATGTCAGTGGGTTTTGATGCGCAGTCGCAGCAGTTGCTGAATTCCTGCTATGACTTGCTGGCCACAGAATCCCGCATTGCGGTGTTTATCGCAATCGCAAAGGATGATATCCCTCAAGATTGCTGGTTCCTGCTCGGCCGTGGCCATACTCTTGATCATGGTCGCCCCGTGCTGCTCTCGTGGACAGGAACGATGTTCGAGTATCTGATGCCGTCGCTCTGGATGCGTTCGTATCCCAACACCCTGCTCGACAGATCCGAGGTCGCGGTGGTGCGTTCGCAGCAAGCTTACGGGGCCCGCAGGGGAGTTCCATGGGGTATCTCGGAGTCGGCGTATTCCAAACTCGACGCGCACAAGAATTATCAATACCAGGCTTTCGGCTTGCCCCAGCTTTCGCTGATGAGGCGAGAGTCGAATCCGCTGGTCATTTCACCGTATTCGACTTTTCTGGCCTTGAGCGTTGATCGACGAGGGTCGTTGCGCAATCTCCGCCGCATGGACGCCCTGGGTTGGTTCGGCTGCCGCGGATTTTACGAATCAGCCGACTATGCCGCCGCGGGCGGGCGGTTCCGGTCGCCACGCTGCGAAATCGTGCGCTGTTGGATGGCGCACCATCAGGGAATGAGCTTGCTCGCCATGGCCAACCTTTTGTGCGACAACGTTGTACAGCGATGGTTCCATGCCGATCGCCGTGTACAAGCTACGGAGCTCTTGCTGCAGGAAAAGCCCGTCGTGCACGTTCCCTCGGCTGAATTGCCCTCCCGAAAAGCGGTAGCATAGCGGGCCTCTCGCTAGAGCTTGCCCGGTGGAACGTTCTGATTCAGTCGAAAGAAGTTATTGGGATCATAGTGCGACTTGACCGCTACGATGCGGTCCCATCGTTCGTGATAAGCCTCAGCTACGCGATCCTGTTCATCGCCGCTCATGAAGTTTGTGTAAACCCCGGGTTTCATTGCGGGCCGTAGCTTGTTGAAGATCCCACGAATCCAGGCTACGTTGGCGGCGTCAGCGGAAGGCTCTGACCAGTTCGCCAGCAGATTCAGGATAAAAGGAGAGCCGCGATCACCGAATGCGGTCTCCTCAGCGCTGATTCGCGCTGCGGCGCCTCCAAGATAAGCCAGTTCGATCTGCGTTTCCGATGACGGAATCGTGACCAATGCCTCGAGGAGGCGATCAATGCTGATATCGTCGAGATAAGTGAAATAACCCGATTTTGTGTAGTAGCGCCGGCCCTGAGGGAAATCGGAATCCGCCATGGTTTGCAGGTTTATAAACGACACAATCTTGCTGTTCACAGAATCCGGGCTGCACAGGGAAAGAGCGCGTTGCAGATAAGGACGCCCAGTTTCAGGGTCGCCCGTCCAAATCAAGGAACTGCTGGCCACCGGACGTCCGCGCAGCGCAACCGGCACCTTATTTGCATGGCTCGCAAGGCGTAGATCGATATTCCACTTGAAGTCGAGCGGGGCCTCGGCCATAGAGCCTCTCCAGCATTCAAGAAGCCCCCGAATCTGCGGCTCTGGAGTCAGCCCTTCAGCAAGCGCCACAGACGTAAGCGGATGGAGCTTCAGTTCGAATTCTGTGACCACTCCGAAGTTCCCGCCGCCTCCGCGCAAGGCCCAAAATAAATCTGGGTTCTCCTTTGAGTCGGCGCGCACGACGGAACTATCGGCTGTCACCAGAGTAAACCCCTCGACGTTATCGCATGACAATCCAAATCGCCGCGTGAGCCATCCGGTTCCTCCACCCAGGATCAATCCGGAGGCCCCGGTATGAGAGACGACGCCGGAGGGAAAGACGAGCCCCAGTTTCTGCGTTGCGCTATCAATCGATCCCAACAGGCAACCTCCGGCGATCCTCGCCCGGCGTGCCTCGGGATCAACTGTGACCTGGCGCATTCTTGACAGGTCAATCACCATACCGCCATCGCACGTGCTGAAACCTGCGAGGCTGTGCCCTCCGCAGCGGATCGCAGTAAGAATCCCGTTCTCAGACGCGGCTCGGACAGCGCTTTGCACGTCACTCACATCTGCACAGCGCGCGATAAGGCCCGGTCTGCGAGCAACCATTCCATTCCAAATCGCACGCGCATCTTCGTAGCCGCTATCACCGGGACGCAGCAAATCACCTTTGAATCGCCGGTGTAGTGACGAGTGGACCTCTTGGCTGGCTTCGACCATTACGCGCTTTCCTTACAGAATTCCCTTCCAAACCACGCGGTAGCTCTGTACTAAATAATTTTGCGCCGCCGGCTACGCAGGTACAAGAGTGAGATAACGCCCAAGAAAACGGAAAATGCTGGAACCGACCATTGCAATCCGTCCACGAAGAGAGTTGTGACTGAGATCGCAAGAAGTAACAAGATACCGAGCACGGTGAACAACGGATGAGCGCACAGGCGCATAGGCAAACTCAATAGCCGCTCGCGGGTGATAGCTTTGCGAAAACGGAGATGCGTGTTGAGAATTACCAGCCACACAAAAAGCATTCCGGCTACTGCCGTCCCATAGAGCATGAGGAAAGCATTTCTGGGAGCAAAGATAGCAAGCAGAATGGCTGCGACAATCCCTGCGGTTGAAGCCAGCAGCGCACGATGGGGCACGCCGTTCTGATTCACTTTTCCAATCCATTCCGGGGCATAACCTCCTCGTCCCAGAGAAAAAAGCATTCGAGTGGAGAGATAAAGGTTAGTATTCACGCTCGACAGTGCGGCCGTCAGCACGACAAAGTTCATGATCGCAGCGGCGAAAGGTATATGCGCAGCAGCGAATGCGGTGACAAAAGGGCTGGCAGAAATCGTGGAAGAGGCACCAGTTTGGTTCCATGGAACCATCGTCACCATAATCGCAATCGCCAGCACGTAAAACAAAATGAGCCGCCATACGATGCTTCGCATTGCATGAGGAATCGTAATCTCCGGACGCTCGGCTTCTCCCGCTGTGACCGCGATAATTTCGACTCCCATGTAACTCGTGACTGTGATGGTGAGCGAAAGCCAGACTCCTTTCCATCCCGCAGGCAGGAATCCTCCGTGCTTGGTCAAATTCGCCAACCCAATTGCGCTGCGCGAGCCAATGCCAAGAATTAGAGATATTCCGACGATGATGAAGGCAACGATGGCCGCCACTTTGATCATCGCGAACCAATATTCAAACTCACCCAGGCGGTTGACCCGCATGGAATTCAGCGCCACCAGCGCGGCCGAAACCAATACCACCCAAATCCATTGCGGGACATTCGGAAACCAAAAAGAAATATAGATGCCGGCGGCGGTGACCTCAGCACCGATGGCGATAATCTGTGCAACTCCGTAGGTAGCTCGCACCGAAAAACCTGCCCAGGGATTGAGATACTTCTCCGCGTAAACTCCGAAGGCGCCGGCGACAGGATGAACCACTGCCATTTCCGCCAGCGCGTAGGACATGATCAGAGCGATGCCAGCCCCCAGAAGATAGGAAAGAATCACGGCCGGCCCGGCGAGGCGAATGGTGACGCTGCTTCCCAGGAACAACCCGACACCGATGGCGCCGCCGATCGCCATCATCGTGAGTTGCCTTTGGCTCAACCGGCGCTGCAGACCTTCCACTTCGGGCATGGGGAGGGCATCACCAGCAAGCGTGGTCCCGGCCGCTGAAGGACGCTGATCAGTCATATCTGCCGACGCTGGCAAGATCGAGGACCATAGGCTGGATCTGCGTGTCGGTCAGCATGACTTAGCTATCTCAGCGAGAAGTCTGCCGAATCTGCGTACCTCTTCGACGGTATTGTAGTGGACCAATGATGCTCGGACTGCCCCAGTCTCTATTGTGAGCCCGAGTCGCTTCATCAGCCGCGGGGTATACATGTGGCCGTCGCGCACGCCGATATTTTGTGTCGCAAGCTCCTCGGTGACTCTAGCGGGGAGAACGTTCGGCAAATTGAAGCAAAGCGTTGGCACTCGCTGGCTCATGTGCTCTCTCTTCGTCGCACCGTAGACAACAGCTCCACAATCGTTAAGCACCCGGAGCATTTCGAGCGAAAGCGATTCCTCGTAGGCCCGGATTGCTTCGAACGCTCGGCGCAGAGCGGACCGCCTTGATTCTGATTTCGCCACTGCATTATTTCCCGCGGTGCTTCGGCCCAGCGTTTCCAGGTAGCCGACCGCTCCATCCATTCCGGCTACGTTTTCGTAAACAAAGGTGCCGGCCTCGATTTTGCCGGGCGGTTCGTTAGGAATGAAATCCTCACGGAAGGTTGGGAGCCTTTCCAGAAGCTCGCGCCGTCCCCAAAGAAAGCCCATATGGGGACCAAAGATCTTGTACCCGGAACACACCAGGAAATCGCAATCGAAGGCCTGTACATCGATCAAACCGTGAGGGCCGTAATGCACGGCGTCGAGAAAGATTTCCGCGCCTGAGGCATGGGCCACTCTGGCTGCCGCCGCAACATCCACAATCGAGCCAAGGGCATTCGAAGCCAGCGTGCACGCCACCAGACGCGTCTTCGAAGACACCAGCGGGATGAGGTCGTCCACATGCAGATTCCCATCGTCCCTCACCTTCCACCAGGAGAACTTCGCTCCGCTCCGTTCCAAAGCCAGCCAGGTGGCAACGTTAGCCTCGTGGTCGATGTCGGTTACGACAATCTCGTTTCGCTTGTCGAGCGTCTGTCCAATCGCAAGACTCACCAGGCGGATAAAGGATGTGGCATTCATGCCAAATGCGATTTCGCTCGCGTCGCGAGCGTTCACAAGATCACCTACGCTGTGCCGGGCACGCAAAACCATCTCATCCACTTCACGGCTTTTCGCGTAGCGCCCCCCTCGCTGCACGTTGTGCTCGAGGAGATGATCGTTCACCGCGTTCAGCACGACCTGTGGAACCTGCGCACCCGCTGCATTATCAAAGAAGATAAAGCCCGGAGGCCGAGTTAGCGCGGGAAAAGCAGCACGTACGGTCTCAATGGGAAACGCGCTCGATGCGGAGGGAACTTCAGAGTTGAGAACACTTTGGGGTCCTGCCTTCAAATCCTGCTCCTGGTTGTTTCTAAGAAGTCTCTGAAAAGTTACGTCTGAAGAGTCTCTGTCGCCTTGCAAAACGGCCAGCGCCAAACCTATACTCCGCTGCAACAACTCGTCAACCTGAAAGCAAAACTATGCCCGTATCCGCGACCAACTCAAAGCTGATCTATGACGCTTTGAGGGAGTGCGACATCCGCCTCGTATCAGCCCTGCCGGAAACCTGGCTGGTGCACCTCATCCGATCGGCCGACGAAGATCCAGAGATGATCTTGGTGCGCCTGGCGAAGGAGGAAGAAGGGGTCGGCATCTCAGCCGGAGCGCACTTTGCCGGGGTCAAGTCAGCCATGCTGATGCAGAACCATGGCTTCCTGGCATCCATCAACGGTATCGTCTCTTTCGCACATTTGTATAAGATCCCCCTCTTGATGCTCATCAGCTACCGCGGTTCTTTAGGGGAGCGCGACCCATGGCAAACGCAAGGCGGCAACGTCACGGAGCCGCTTTTGCGAGCGTTGCGTATCCCTTACTTTTTTCTCGACGCATTAGACACCGTCAGGAAGCGTATTCGGCAAGCGCAAACTCTCGCCGAAAGCAGTTTGCAGCCGGTCGCCCTGCTGCTGACGCGCGACTTGATGTGGGAGGAGTGATGCTCCGTCTCGACTGTCTCCGGTCGGTTTATTCAGAGCTGGAAAACTGCCTTGTCGTCACCATCATGGGAGCAGTTGCTGCCGAACTGCAGTCCCTGGGTCACCGTCCTAATTTCTTTTACCTGCAACATGCGATGGGACTGGCGTCGTCGACGGGGCTGGGCCTCGCACTCTGCCTGCCGGAACAAACCGTGATCGTGTTCGATGGGGACGGTTCGCTTCTGATGAACCTGGGTAGTCTAAGCACAATGGCGCGCTATCGCCCCAGGAAGCTGATTCACATTGTTTTCGATAACGAAAGTCTGCTCTCGGTCGGAGGTTTTCCCACCGCGACCGGCGCAGGTACGGATCTGGAGGGCATCGCCCGTTCCTCCGGCGTTCCTCGAGTGAGTACGGTTCGTAGGGTGGAAAGTTTTAAGGCCGCAGTGAGCGACGCCATGCAGGGCAGGGAACTTACAACCATTATCGCCAAGGTGGAAGCCAAAGGTCCCGTCGCCTACGTGACCGACCTGACGCTGTTGGAGAACCGATTTCAATTCCGGCGGCATATTCAGTCGCTGAAGGCGCGATGATATGCGAAGAGGTTCAAACCCGATCGGGGCCGGGTGATGCCGATCAGACAATTTGTGAGGAGCGCTGATGTCTCTCGTCTTGTCTAAACTGCTTGAAGAATTAACCGCCGGCCGATTGCGAGTCGTCGACCTGACCCAGCCTTTGACTCCACAGACCCCTTTGCTGCCGTTGCCGCCGCAGTTCAACAACACGCCTGCATTCAAAATCTGGGAGCTGTCGCACTACGATGAACGCGGCCCCGCCTGGTACTGGAATGGGTTCGAGACCGGCGAGCACACGGGCACCCATTTCGATGCTCCCGTGCACTGGGTCTCAGGGAAAGACCTTCCCGACAACACCGTGGATCGCATTTCGCCAAGAAAATTTGTGGGACCTGCCTGCGTGATCGACATCAGCGCGGAGGTGACAAGAAATCCAAACTATCTGTTGACACCGGAGCGCATCGGCCAGTGGGAAGATGAGCACGGTGTAATTCCAGCGGGCGCGTGGGTTCTCTTGCGTACGGACTGGTCGAAGCGGACGGATCCCAAGGATTACATCAATCTAAAGGAGAATGGACCGCACACCCCAGGATTAGCCAAGGGGAGTTCAGTCCTGCTTGCCCAGAAGCGGGATGTTCTAGGCGTTGGCGTGGAAACGGTTGGGACCGATGCCGGACAGGCCGCCACGTTCGATCCACCATTTCCGAACCACTATCTGATGCACGGCAGCGGCAAATTTGGATTGGCCAGTCTGTCGAACCTTGATCAGCTTCCACCTACCGGCGCCATCGTAATCGCCGCTCCACTGAAGATCGTCGGCGGCTCCGGCAGTCCTTTGCGAGTCATTGCCATCACCCCGTGAAGCAAGGTGCAGGCGCGGAGCCCCTGAAGACTGGTGCTCGACCGGCATTCATTCACGCGAGCCAACCGTGGGCCATTCAACGATATGGATATTCCCATCTGCCGCACGCTCGATCGTCGGAGCATAGAGTCCCAGGAACTGACGGCGCCACCACAAGCCTTGCGCCCGTTTCTCAGAGAGCGTTGTGAACCAGTATTGCCAAATCACAGCCCGCACCTCGCGCGGGGGCTGATGGGGGAAAGGATTCTTCGCAAAAAGAGCAAGAACATCGTTGTCGTTAGAAAGCAGCCGCACTTCGGTTTGGGGCACTATGGGATAGTCCCGCCATGAGCCCAATGAAGCGAACCACAGGTTCCAGTCGAATCGCGGCTGATACGGCGCATAAATCCCAGGCGGCTTACTCACGTCTTGAGGCTTGTAACGGAAGGGATACGCCGCCCAGTTTTCTCCATCGTCGGAACCCTGGAACTCTATCTCGTACCGGCCTCTGGTCATGATGCCAAAGAGGCCGTATCGATTGGCGATGCGAAAAGGCTCTAGCGCTTCCACCGGCGCGGTGGGCAATGGCAGGGCAGAGAACATCCAGAGCAACTCGGCTGTCGTGGCATAGAAAATCCAACTCAGCATGATGGCGATCCAAAAAAGCTTCAGCATCCCGAACGGTCGACGAAGAGCGAGTCTCCACCTTCGGAGTCGGCCCTGCTCGGAATGTCCCGATTCTGCCTGCACCTGCTGGGGCTTGCCGGGCCCACTCGGTTCAGAAGCAGTCGGATTTTGCTCGGCGCCGGTTGGGCCACTCGCGATGAAAGACGCCCGCCATTGCCGCGGAAGAAATGGCAGAAGAAAGCGGTCGTCCAGCAACAGGAATCCCAACGTCAGGACAAGATAGTTTAGAAACGTGTAGTTCGCACTGAGAATAATGCCGAGTTGCCAGGGAGTTACGATAAAGAAGCACGCAACTCGCCAGCGACGCGGCAGAAACAACATCCAGACCAATACCAGTTCGAGCGCCAGCGTCGTGCAAACAGTCGAAGCATGAAACCAGTGCGGCAGATGCTGCATGTACCAACCGATCCAAGTGGGCAGCGGACCGTTCTGGTAGTACTCGTCCATCGCTGTAAAATTGCGCCACTGGAGATCTCCCCCGACAATCTTCGCAACGCCGGACTCGAAGTAGATGCGAAACCATTCCCATTGCAGCAGGAACAAACTGGCGCGCGATGCCAGAGATGCCGAGCCAAAGCCGGGGCGTAATCCCGAAGGAGCAAAGAAAAGAGCAATAAATCCCGCTTCGAGCAGCATCCCGTCCGATTGATAGCTGGAAAAGTCCTGTGCAGCGCTGACGAATGAAAGAAAGCACACAAAGCAGATCAGCAGCATTCCTCGTGGCCACACATTGATGGCCAACAGCAGCGACGCTGCCATGCCCACCCAGCATAAGGCGCTCAGCATATGGGGGCCGCTCGCAAGCCAGAGCAGCGTGGGCGCAAACCACAATCCGCGGCCGTATCTAAAGGAATGCGCCACGGCTTGCAGATACTGGTTTGCCGGTAGGATTCCGTCCGGCCCGATGAGGCCTCGGATTTGAAAGACGAGTGAGAAAAACGCGGAAAAATAAATGCAGCCGAGCGCTCGTAGGAAGAGCCAGCGTGAAATCAGGCGATCAGGTGCGCCGCGTCTGGAGTCGAACAGCCAGCGGAGAGCGGACGGAACCCAGCCCATGAGCGACCACAATTATACCGACTACGATTCCTTCGTTCCTACTTCGCTGGCGGAGCGACCATGACCGCAAAGTTGCTATCTGTTAGAGAGCGATTCAGCGCGGGTAGATCCTCTTTCATGACTTTCTCGTAGTCCGCATCCGCCCCTGCCATTTCTGTTTCGAACGTCTGCAGTAACTCCAGTTCGGTATCGGTCGGGGCGAAGTCGGCGCCACCGGCGACATCGGCGCCTCCTGTCCCGACCTGCGCGTTCAGCCAGATCAGATTCATATAAACCTTGTAGGACTCGACGAAGTACTTGTCATCGCTGTTGAGCAGGGCCGGCGATACGAGGCGGTATTCAACGGCTGAGAGCTTCTTGTCCAGCTCTTCTGTAGCTTTCAAGAGTTCGGCTTTGCGTTTAGCCTGAGCCTCGTCCAACACCGGCGGCGGAGCAGGCGCAGGTTCACCTTCGTCGTCATCCTCCTCGTCGATCGCGGGTTTCTCCTCGTCTTTCTTCTTAGGCGGTCGAAGCATGGTCTCGATCACCTCGATTTGCTTGCGAAGCCATTCGATCTGGTTGACCGTATCGGAAACGCCGTCAATATCAGCATTGATGCGGCGCAGAGTTTTAACTGAAAGTTCAATGTCGGCGTCGGATCCGGGCGCGCGAGGATCGCGCAGGATGGTCAGAGGTTGGGTGTAAGACTGGTCTCCGACCTTCAGGCGTACGGTGTACTTCCCCGGGGCCACGACGGGGCCGACCTCGGCCGGTGCGGTTCCCCAATGCGTAATAGGCCGCGAATCGGAATCGCGGAAGCGGGGTTCGTCCCAGATGTGTGGATTATCCGGAGCCACCGTTCGCAGTGCAATCAATCGAGGAGACTCATAGCGCAGGTCCCATGACACACGATTCATTCCCGACCGACCTTTGGCATCGAGCGTTCTGATTACCTTCCCGTCTGGGTCCACGATCTCAAGCTGTATCGGATCCTTCGTTGCGGTTTTGAGTAAAAAGTTGAGCATGGCCTGGCCGCCACGAGTAAAGCGGTAAGTGCGGCGCGGCTCAAACAGGATGACTGGGGCATCCGAATGATTCTTGGCCAGCTGTTCCAGCGGCGTGATGTCGTCGAAAATGTAAAGTCCTCGTCCGTAGGTGGAAATCACCAGATCATGAAAATCTTTTTGCACTACGGCCCAGGTCACAGGGGCGTGCGGCAATCCCGTTTCCAGCGCAGTCCAGTGGCCTCCGTCATCGAGAGAGTAATAAAGACCACTGCCAGTCCCAGCAAACAGCAGTCCTTCACAATTGGGATCTTCGGCGATGGTACGGACATAAGACAACGCGTTTTTCGGGAGATTGCCACTGATTTGCTTCCAGGTTTTGCCAAAATCCGTGGTCTTATAGATAAAAGGATCACGATTATCCACGAGATGGAAATCAACGCTGATGTATGCCGCACCAGGGTTGAAATTCGAAGGCGCAATGCTCGTGATCGTGCCCCACGGAGGCAGCCCAGGGATATTCTTGCTGACATTGATCCAGTTCCCGCCATCGTTTGTATGCCAGACTTGGCCGTCGTTGGTTCCGGCCCAGATGAGTCCCTTCTGAATCTTGGAAGGCGCGATCGCGAAGACAACTTCTCCGTAAAACTGTCCAAGGTTGTCGCCGACGATTCCGCCCGAAGGCACGATGCGAGACGGGTCCTGGGTGGAAAGATCCGGGCTGATAACCGACCAACTCTGGCCGCCGTTCACGGTTTTGAAGATCACCTGGCAGCCGTAGTAGACGGCGTTGTGGTCGAAGGGATCGATGGCGAGCGGTGCCGTCCAATGGCAGCGGTACTTGATATCGTTCGGCGGCGAATCCAATGTATGCATCCATGGACTGACCGAGCGCGCGTGCTTGGTCCGAGCATCCCAGCGAGTGACTTTATTTCCATAGCAAGTAGCCCATACGACGTTTGGATCGGCTAAATCCGGAACCGTGAAGCCGGATTCGCAACCGCCCATCTCATGATCCCAGCCGGTTTCTCTAGAGTCCACAGGAAGACTGGGGCCCCGCATGTTTCCGTCGTCTTGCATGTTGCTGTAGAAGTAATATGGAATCTGATTGTCGACGTCGACGTGATACATCTGGCCGATGGGCAAAGTCGCGCGGTGAAAACCGCGGCCGTGTACGGTGGTAATGCTCAGGCCGCCGTCGTCGGTGATCACGAAGCGATCAGCGTTCATGGAGTCGAACCAGATGTCGTGCGTGTCTCCACCCCAGGGAACTTCTTTGAAGTTCTCTCCTCCATCGAGCGACTGGTGGAAGGAGCTGTTGGCCACCAGAACTTCATTGTCGCTGGCGGGCGACACGGCGAGGCGAATGTAGTAGCCTGCGCGTCCAATCAAGGCTCGCTGATAATTGATCGCCTTCCAGCGCTCGCCGGCGTCGTCGGATCTCCAGACAGAACCCTGGTCCTTTGTCTGAATCAGGGCGAAAACGCGATTCGAATTGGTCGGCGCAACCGCGACATCGATCTTCCCCAGCGGGGCGTGAGGCAGGCCATGTTCTTCGATGCGAGTCCACTTCGTTCCGCCGTCGTGGGAAACGTAGATTCCGCTGCCCGGCCCGCCGCTGAACTCGCCCCAGGTATGCATCTCCACTTGCCACATCCCGGCAAATAAAGTGCGCGGATTGTGCGCGTCCATAGACAGGCCGGAGCAGCCCACATTTTCTCCGGCAAAAAGCACACGCTCCCAATGCTGACCTCCGTCGGTGGTGCGGAAGACGCCGCGCTCGGCTTGCGGTCCGGTGGTGCGGCCCAGAACACACGCGAAAACGATCTCAGGATTCGACGGGTGGATGACGATGCGGCCGATGCGGCCGCTCTCCGGCAGCCCCATGTTGGTCCAGGTTTTGCCGGCATCCGTCGATTTATAAATTCCATTGCCCATCACATCGATATCGCGAATCGCCCACGCCTCGCCCGTCCCGGCCCAGACCGTGCTTGGATCAGACGGAGCTACGGCCAGCGAGCCGATTGCGGCCACCGGTTCTTTGTCAAAGACTGGCGTCCAGTGATTGCCACCGTCAGTCGATTTCCAGACACCTCCAGACGCAGCTCCCGCGTAGTAAGTGCTGGCATCGCCCGGAATGCCAGCAACGGCTGCGATGCGATTCCCCACCCTCGGGCCGACGAAGCGGAAGCGGAACTGGCTCTCGTCGTCGGAGTCCGATTGTTGCGCACGCACTGTCATACTGCCCAGCACGGCAATCGCAGCGAAACACAGCATCATTTTTCTCATGAGCATTCCTGGAACCCTCCGGTCAGACCATCGTGCATCTTACATGCCGGTGGGCAGCTGGGCCAAGTCGAGCTACGCAAGAATTTCGCGGGTGGGGAACGGGGGCACAGCGAAACAGCGTTTAGGGTTGCTCGTTGTCAGATTGCCCTCAGGCGGGGACCTTTGCGTCGATGGTTCTCATAACATCCAGGATCATGTGAACGACACCCTCATCGCCGATCGCGGTATTAATCATGGCGTGGTAAATGGCGCGATCCGGCCACTCGACGTGGAAATATTTCTGGATGAAATCCACACGCTCGCGATCAACTGTGTCCACGAGCTGCTCGGCTTCCTTTTCGCTCTTGCCGCGAGCCAGCAGGCGTCGAACTTTATTCTCCCTCGGGGCAAAAAGAAAAATCCGCAACGCATCTTTGCGGTTCTTGAGGAAGTGCTGCGATCCTCTCCCTACGATGACGGAGTTGCCGGTCTTTGCTACGTTTTGAACGACCTGCTCGGTAAACTTCAATATGCATTCGCTGTCGACCAGTTTGAGCTTGTGCGCATTGATGCTGCCTTCATAACTGCCGCGCAAAAACGATTTGAAAAGCCGGTAGTAGAGGGGATCGGTTCGCTCCTCCCGGCCCTCGACGACCGTCTTCGGGCAATCGGCCAGGCGCGCAATCTCCTCCGTCAGCAATTGATCCCAAAGCTTCCAGCCCAGCTGCTTGGCAAGGAGTTGGGCGATTTCGCCGCCGCCGCATCCGTATTCTCGTTCAATGGTTACGATTTTTATCATGTCCCCTCGGATTCTTCTGCTCTCCTGCGTTACATCACACTGATTATTTCACTCCGCCACTCTTACGCCACCGCCGCCAGGATCATTCCTCTTCAATACAAAGGCCAGACCGAACATGATTGCCGATCCTATGCAAAGAACCATAAACGTATCAATGTATGCCAGGGTTGCGGCTTGCGCTTGCAGTGATTGGTAAATCCTGGCGTAAGCCGTGAGTTGCGCCTCATGCTTCCCCACACCGGAGGTCGCCAGGTGTTGAGCCAGGCCGTTCGCCGAATTCAGGAAGTTGGGGTTGTCCAACCTGGCATTTTGCACCAACCTGGCCTGATGGAATTGCGAGCGCCGCGCGATCAACGTCGTCACCAGCGACGTTCCCACGCTGCTTCCCATGTTGCGCATGAAATTGATAATTCCTGCGACCGCGTTATTCTTCTCCGGCGCAATTCCGATATACGCCACCAGCGTAATCGGCACGAACAGAAATCCCAAACCAATCACCTGGGCAATGCGCAGCCAGGTTGCCGCGCTGAAGCTGATGAGCAAGTCGATTCGCTTCGTGGAATAGAACATGGCGATCGATAAGGCCAGCCAGCCGAATGCAATCAGGTAGCGTGCCTGAATCTTCGTTGTCAACTGCCCCATGACGGGCATCTCAAACAGCAAAACCAGGCCTCCCGCCGAAAGCGCTAGCCCAGCGAGTTCGGAGGTGTAGCCCACGAGCGTCTGCAGGAATTGCGGCATCAGCACCAGGCTGCTGAACAACAGGATGCCGAGGGTGAACATCATCAGGCTCGAGCTTGCGAAGTTAAAGTCCTTGAACATGCGCACATCGATAATTGGTGCCTTTTGATACCACTCCCAGATCACGAGCGAGATCAGGCATACGGTTGCGACCACAATTAAAGTCGTGACGAAGTGTGAACCGAACCAATCATCTTCCTGGCCTTTGTCGAGCAGCACCTGTAACGCTCCGATACCGAGCGCGAGCAGAGCGATACCGATGTAATCCAACTTGACCCCAGCCGCTTTGAGCTTGGCTAAATATGGAGGGTCTTCAACAAAGCGCCTCACCAAGAGCCACGTAACCACGCCGACTGGAAGATTGATGAAAAAAATCCAGCGCCAGGAATAGTTAAAAGTGATCCACCCCCCGAGAGTCGGCCCGATCGTTGGTGCCATGATAGCTGTGATGCCGTAGAGCGCGAATGCCAGACCTCGCTGCTGGGGCGGGAACGTATCCGCCAGAATGGCCTGCGCCATGGGCTGCAGGCCGCCGCCCCCGGCGCCTTGCAGCACCCGAAAGAGAAGAAGAAATCCCAGACTCGGCGCGATGCCGCAGAGCAGGGAACTCACGGTAAACACAGCCAGGCAGGACATGAAGAAGCGCTTGCGTCCCAATGCGCCTGCGAGCCAGCCGCTGATCGGGAGGATGATGGCATTCGAGACCAGATAGGAAGTCAACACCCACGTGCTCTGGTCATTGCTCGCGCCCAGATTGCCGGCCATATACGGCAACGCCACGTTGGCGATGCTGGTGTCGAGAACCTCCATGAAGGCGGCCAGCGCCACGACGACAGCAATCAGCCAGGGATTGTACTTAGGCCGCCAAGCTGCCTCATCGAGTGTGAGAGCGGCAGAACTCATTTGAGGTAAACGTCCGGCACCACGTTCATGCCCGGACGAAGCCGGCGATCCTTGTTCTCGCCGGGTTCGAGAACGATCTTGACCGGAACCCTCTGGACGATTTTCACGTAGTTTCCCGTGGCATTCTCCGGCGGAAGCAAACTGAAGAGCGGTCCGGTTGCTCCCGCGATGCTATCTACATGACCCTTTAGAGTGCGGCCGCTTGAATCAACATGGATTTCAGCTTTCTGTCCAACTCGCATGTGCTTAAGCTGGGTCTCTTTAAAATTAGCGGTGACCCAGACTTCATCAAGAGGCACGACGGTAAGTAGTTGCTGTCCGTTCTGAACGTTCATCCCAACCACGACTGTCTTGTTCACCTCGCCTGTGACCGGAGCAACGATTTTTGTGTAACCGAGATTCAGTCGGGCCTGTTCAAGTTCAGCGCGCTTTTGCTCAACGTCGGCGATGGCCGCCCGCACGCGAGCCCGGGTAGACGATACTTGCTGCGGTCCAGTCTCCGCGTATTGGTGATTCGCATTGGCTTGCGCCAGGCGGCTGCGGGCCTGTTGAACGAATTGCTGCGCAGCGGACTCGCTGGCCCGAGCGGCCGCGACGGTCGCGGTGCTCGATTTTGCGGCGGCCAACGCCTGATCGTAGATTTGCTGTGATACTTCCCGTTTGTCGACAAGCTCCTTGTAGCGACGGAGATCGTCTTGCGCTCTGACATCGTTGGCCTCGGCCGCGTCCAGTTGGGCGTGAGCTGCAGTCAGCTGCCGCTCAGCGGCGACCACACCGGCGTCAGCGTCTTCGATGCCAGATGCTGTGAACCTGAGTTGGCTCGAAGAGTTTACTGACGTTATGGGAACCGTGATGTTCAGCGACTGGGCTGTCGCCTCCGCGTTATCGAGATTCGCTTGCGCCTGCGCGACCGCAACCTCGTAGTCTTTCGGGTCGATCTCGCCCAGCACTGTTCCTTTTTCGACCCACTGGTTGTCGTCTACGTTGACTTTCACTACATAGCCGGAGACCCGAGCACTCACCGGGTAAAGGTGGACATCTGCCTGGGCGTCGTCAGTCGATTCGTAACTGCTCAGGTAGCGCCATAGGAACACGCCGGCGAAGACCACCACCACCGCGATGACAAGAATCAAAATGTTTCTGCGGCGCTTGGGATTCGGGCGCACCGGGGGCGTGTAGCTTTTCTCCGCCAAAGGGGATGAATCCACCGAAGACTCCGAATGGGGTTGGTTTTCGTCCGCCATGTTTATTGTCCTTTGAAATATTCTTTGACGCCCTGCTCCGCGATTCCCAGAGCGCGAATCAGCGAAATTTTCGCGTAATTATAGCTGTATAGACTCGATATGTACTGCTCGTGCGCACTCGCGACCAGCTCCTGCGATTGCACCACCTCTACGCTATCCGTGACCCCGGCGCTGAAACGATCACGCGATTGGGTCAGCGTTTCTTCCGCCAGGTCAATATTGCTGCGCGCCACGCTGACCTGATCCGCTGACGACTGCAGGTTCAGCAATGCGGCGCGCACATCGGAGTCGATCTGGGCCCGCAGACTCTCCAGGCGTTCGCGGCTCTGTTCGAGTCTGGCATCGGCCTGCAGAACATCGGCGTGAACGCTGCCGCCCTGAAAAATTGGAATCGAAAGTGTTCCGCGCGCGTCGGCCACTGGAGTTGCGGTGGAGGGATGCGACCCTCCCAGGCCGTAATCCGCATTGAAGGACAATGATGGGAAATAGCCCGCCAGCGCTGCCTTTCGGGCGAATTCCGCTGCACGTACGTCGCTGATGGCTGCCTGGTAATCGGAACGCGAAGCGTAGGCGCGTCCCAGAGCCGCATCCACGGTAAGGACTTCGAGCGCCTGATATGGCGACTTGTCCGCGAATTCAAATTCCTGTCCGGGAGCTAAGCCAATCACGCGCGCCACGGTCAGCTTCTGGATGGCGAAGTTGTTCTTCGCCTGAATCAACTGCTGTTGCCTCGTCTGCAGTTCAACCTTTGTACGCAAACCGTCGATATCGGGGGAAGTTCCGGCATTCACCTGGTCGTTGGCCTGATCGTAGAGAGCCTGCGCCGTCTTGACTTGCGCTTCCGCTGTTTCAATGCGGGCTTCGTCAGCGATAGCCTGCAAGTAGGTGTAGCCTACGGCCAGCACGACCAGATCGTGGGCGTCCTTGAAGGTATAGCCGGCGGATTTCACACTCTCGTTCGCTGCGCGAGCAGCGTTGATTGACTTCCAATCGAACAGGGTTTGCGTCAAACTCGCGCGTGCATCAAAGTAAGAAAAAGGGCCCACCGACGGCGGGAGATCGAAGAGCTTGGCTAGGCCGGCAAAGCCGAGTTCATCGATGTTGACCTTTGACGCGGCCACGTAAGGGTCGCCGGTTACGTGCGGCAAGAGAGCGCTCAATTGCTCCCAGCGCTGTCCTCGGGCCGAGCGAACGTCCGCATGCGAAAGCAGCAATCCCAGATTCTGTTTTAATCCGCGGCCGATGGCATCCTGAAATGAAAGCGATAGAACTCCTGGAACGAGTTTTGCCGGGACGCTGGCTGCGAAAGGGCTAACCCCGGCTGTTCCCGGAATCTGTTGGCCAGGAGTGCTCGGACCTGGGGTCGTCTCGGTTTGCGCCAGGGATGTTGCCGCCCCACAAACCAAGACTCCGGCCAATAGAAAAACGCGGCAGCGCTCGTAACTGAGTTTCAAGGGAGTCTCCTCCTTAATTCATGACGCTAAGACTTGTGTGCTCCCGCAAGCGGGCAGGATGACATAATATGCCCGGTGCTTGACTGCGTGCGCCACTGTGTCTCGCTGAGGCATGAACCGCACACGACGCTAGTTCCCGGAAGAATCGCGTTACGCCCGGGCTTTGTCGATCATTTCTTTCCAAATGCCTTTGGATTTCAGAACCAGCTCAACCGCTTCACGAATTGCGCCGTGGCCTGCAAGAGCTTTCGTGGTGTAATGGGCCGCGTCTTTTGCCTCGGGGACAGCATCGCCCACAGCGATGGCCAGGCCAGCGCGGCGCATCAGTGGGATATCGGGAAGGTCGTCGCCAATATAAGCGACGGCGGAATCGGACACGCCCGCTCTTCGAAGAATGTCTTCATACGCCGGCATCTTCACCGGCTGCTTCATATAGATAAACTCCATCCTCATTTCTTGGGCGCGACGAAGCAAGGCGGCGCTCTCGCGGCCCGTAATGCAGCCCGTGCGCAGGCCCGCCGTCTGGGCAAGGGTTAATCCCTGGCCGTCGTGCGCGTCAAAGGTCTTGATTTCGAGGGCGATTCCGTCGGCCTGCGAGAGCAGCGTGACGCCGCCGTCGGTCATTGTGCCGTCCACGTCCATAAGGAGCAGTTCGATCCGTGCGGCGCGTTTTTTGAGTGCCGGGGAGATTTCGGGAAAACGGGCCAAAGAATCCTCCAGAGGAAAAAGTAGATGAAAGTCTAAGGTAAAAGATTCGCCGAGCGCATAAAAAAACGCCTTCCTGCTCGAATAGCGTGACCGCCATCGAAGGAAGCCGGATAATTATTTTGCATACTTAGCCACCACCACAAGCATCTGTGTGAGGAAGGAGCTAACCATGAGCACAGTCGCTGCACCCGAAGTAACCGCCATCACAACCTGGAACATTGACCCCGTTCACACCACCGCCCAGTTCAAGGTCAAGCACCTGATGGTCTCGAATGTGAAGGGCGAGTTTACTGGCGTTACCGGAAAATTGGAATTAAATAGCGCGGACATCACCAAGTCAAAGATCGAAGCTTCGATCGATGCCGCCACGATCAACACCCGGGAACCACAGCGCGATGCGCACCTGAAGAGCGCGGATTTCCTCGACGTTGAGAATTTCCCGGTTTTGACCTTCAAATCGACTCGCATCTCGAAGGTAAAAGCCGACGAACTTTCAGTGGAAGGTAACCTCACTATCCACGGTGTTACTCGCAACGTTGTATTTGAGGTCGAGGGCCCAAGCTCTCCGGTCAAGGATCCGTGGGGCGGCACTCGGATCGGAATCTCGGCCACGACACGCATCGACCGGAAGGATTTTGGCTTAACCTGGAACGCAACGCTCGAGGCCGGTGGCATCATGGTGGGACACGACGTGACGATCACACTGGATGTCGAGTTCGTAAAGGCCTAACCTTCGTGCGAGGGGCGTGATCGTTCCATTGAGATGGTATCGAACTGGGCGCCGGCCTTGGTTTTGCCCCACTCATGCGTTGGGTGCTAGACTGCGCAAATGGCTACCAAAAAGAACGCTAAGAAGAAATCAGCGAAGGCGAAGTCCGCGAAATCGAAGAAGAGTGGCCGCAGGAAAGTCGCGCGCCCGAAGCAGCGGATACAGGCCAAGAAAGCTCTTAAGAAACTGGCAAAGAAGAGTTCCGCTCGGTCCAAAGCCGCGGGCAAGACGAAGGGCGTGAAGAGAGCGGCCAGCGGGAAGGCCGCGAGCGCAGGTAACAGGGAGGTTCCAAAAAAACGCCCAGGGCGGAGTCCGTCGGAATTCTCCCGGCAGGTGCCGGAACCGTTGTCGGGCGAAGAATCGGGTGATCTGCAAGGCCTGTCCAATGTCGAAAGTGCCGATTCGGAAAGCGTTGACGAATTGATCGAGGAGGGAAACGCGTTCGAGGCTGGCGTGATTTCGGGAGTTGAAGAGGCCGACGGCGAGGACGGACGGGAAGTTCACACTCGTGAAGTCCCCGAAGACGATGTGCCCGAAGAATACCTCGATAACGACTAGCGAGGATAACGACTAACGAAGATAACGACGAGCGAGAGTCGCAGTTTCCGGCCAGTGCAGCCATGCCCATCCGGGCCTTGATCGGCGACGATTCCTCGGTCACGCGCAAGATCATTTCCCTTCAGTTCGCAGCTAAGAACATTTGATCACGACTCGGCTCAACGGCAATCACACGGTCGGGTCGAGCTGATCCGCCGAAGCAAATGCCGGCTAACGTTCGGCGACGCTCTTGCCGATAGACAAAGAGTGATTCCTCGTCCCTCTGCGCTTAGCCTGGGTGAAGGTCAATCGGTGCCCCAAGCCGGAACCCATTTTGTTGCCCGCCAGCCGATTCTCACCACGGATGAGAAGGTCTTCGGCTACGAGCTCCTGTTTCGCGACGGCATCGAAGATTTTTTCCGGTGTCCGGATTCCGACGCGGCCTCGCGCAGCACGTTGAATAGTTCCATGCTGCTGGGCCTCGATGTACTTTGCGACGGACGCCGGGCCTTTGTGAACTGCACTCGCGACATCCTGCTTAAGGATTACGTCACGCTGCTGCCGGCGAGCCAGACCGTGGTCGAGGTTCTCGAGACCGTTCCCGCCGATGACCTAGTGGTGGCAGCCTGCCGTCGGCTGAAGGAAGCCGGGTACATGATTGCGCTGGACGATTTTGCGCCAGACGATCCGCGTGAGCGGCTGACCGATCTTGCCGACATCATCAAAGTGGACCTCAGGGCGACCACGTTGGATGACGCGGCCGCAATGGTGCAACGGTACGGTCCCTGGCGCTGCCGCTTGCTCGCGGAAAAAGTGGAAACGCGCGAAGAGTTCATCGCCAGCAAGAAGGCTGGTTTTCTTTACTTCCAGGGATACTTCTTCCGCCGTCCGGAAATACTTACTGCGCGGGAGATTCCCGCCAACCGGCTCAATTATCTGCGCATGCTGACGGCGGTTTCGCAACCCGAGTTAGACGTGCGTCACATCGAAAATCTGGTCAAGGGCGAGGCATCGCTGTGCTACCGTCTGCTGCGTTATCTGAACTCCGCTGCTTTCGGCTTCGCCTCCGAAATTCATTCTGTGCGGCATGCGCTTTCCATCCTGGGAGAGCGCGAAGTTCGTCGCTGGATCCGCTTGGTAGCAAGCCTGGGGGCGGGCCAGGATAAGCCGAGCGACCTGGTGCTCGCCGCCTTGGTGCGAGCCCGTTTTTGTGAACTGCTCTCGCCCAGAATTCAGCACGGCGATTCTGACTTATTCCTCTTGGGCATGCTTTCGCTAATGGATACTATTCTCGAGATTCCGATGCAGCAGGTGCTCGATAACGTCCCCATTGATCAGGAATGCAAAGCCGTGCTGCTGGGCACAGCCAGCCGTCTGCGGCCCTTCTACCAGCTCATGCTGGCGCAAGAATCCGGGGAGTGGGCCGCGCTCAAGGATCTTGCAACTCAGCTTCATCTTGGCGAAGCTGACGTTTCGGCGGCTTACTGGCAAGCCATGCAATGGGCGCGCCAAGTAAGCTCGGGGGCTGAATAGGCCCGGCCGAGTCGACGGTCTCCGGTGAATGGTCTCCTGTGAATGTGCTATGCGCTAGCCTGGTCGTATGCGAGGTGAAACCAGTTGGCACGCAGGTTCACCCGCTTCGAGCATTCGCAATCGCTCGCGTATGTCGGCGCGCAGCAACGCTACGGAAATGCCACCGAAGAATTCTGGATAGCGGTCGAGTCGCCCCAGCGCAGCCTGCAACAAGAGAGTAGTTCCCAGGCGATTGTTGCACTGCAAGTGGTGAAATGCCGCAGTCACCTGAATTAGTCCTTGCAGAAAGGTTTTCTCCGGTTCCGGCAGCTTCAGCCACACGCTCTCCCAGGCCTCATGCGCGGTGAAGAACTCACCGGCATCGTAGAGACGCAAGCCTTCCGCGAGAGCTCCTTCGCTCCAGTCGAACTTCATCATCTCCGGTCCACGCTAAAAACTAGCATGAATGAAGGGGTGCGACGTATCTTCTGGAGCCGCCGAAAGGGGTGTACACTGTCTGGCAGCATTCGACGAGAACCCCTGCTAGTGGGGCGAGTCGACTGAGGAATGCCCTGCCTTTCCCCGGCGGTTGGAGTTTTCATGCGGAGTTCTCCGGAAGCGAGGCGGATGGTTACGCTCAGCGCCGCGGCCACAGGCTTCTTCGTCGCCCGAACCCTGATCCTCTGTTTTCTGCTGTGCGTTACCTGGTTTTCGATTTGCCCAGTTCCTGTATTTGCTCAGGCCGGTCTTCAGCAGATCAGTGTTCAGCAGACTCCTACCAGCAACACTGCCTCTCAGCCCGAAACTAAGCAAAACTCTGCCGAACTCGCTTCTCGCGACGAACCTGCCACATTCAAAGTGAATGTAAAGCTGGTGGTGGTGCGTGCAGTGGTCCGCGACTCGCAGGGCCACGCCATCGGAAATCTTCGCCAGGACGATTTTCAGGTCTTCGACAAGGGCAAGCCGCAAGTGATCACCCAGTTCGAACTCGAACAGCCGGGAAGCTTGGCGGCAAAGGCACGCCAGGAGTCGATTGAGAACTCCGGTGAGATTCCTTCGGCCGATGCTTCTTCCAACACCGGGAAGGTGCCTGCTGTGCCCGAACGGTTCGTAGCTTTCCTGTTCGACGATGTGCACCTGGAGTTCGGTGATCTTGCTCGGGTGCGGGAAGTTGCGGAACGCCACTTTGCCACACTGCGGCCCACGGACCGTGCCGCCATCTTCAGCACTTCAGGCCAGACGACGCTGGAGTTTACTGACGATCGCGCTCAGCTTCATGCGACCTTGCTTCGTCTCCAGCCCCGTCCCATCGCCCGCGGTTTTGGGCACGACTGCCCCGACATTAGCTACTACCAGGCAGATCTCATCCTCAACAAGAACGATCCTCAGGCTTTGGGGGTTGCCGTCCAGGATACGCAGACATGCAGTCCGGGCATGCTGCCCAATGCCGCAGCAGGGATGGTACAAAGTTCGGCTTCAAGGGCACTGAGTGCCGGCGATCACGAAAGCCGCATCTCTCTCGGTTTACTCAGCGACGTAGTGCGCACCATATCCCGGATGCCGGGACAACGCAGCGTTGTCCTCGTTTCTCCCGGATTCATCACTCCGCAACTGGAGTATGACTATACCCAGATTATCGATAGCGCGCTGCGCTCGCAGGTTGTCATCAATACCTTGGACGCTCGAGGGTTGTACGTCCCATCGTCGTCCGCGGATGCCAGCATTTCCACTCCGCCGCCGGCGGGCAAGGCTTTGATCGAGATTGCAGCTGCATCCGCGCAGGACGACCTGCTCGCCGTTTTAGCGGACGGTACGGGGGGTGTTTTCTTCCACAACAATAACGATCTCGACGAAGGATTCCGCCGCGTCGCCGACACACCGCAGTACTCCTACGTGCTGGCCTTCGTTCCGCAGAACCTCAAGCTCGACGGCAGCTTTCACAGCCTGAAGGTCACGCTAAGGAATCCGCAAAAACTGACGTTGCAAGCCCGCCGCGGCTATTACGCGCCCAAGAACTTCACCAGCCCGGACGAGCAAGCCAAGCAGGAAATTGTTGATGCCATGTATTCCCAGGAGGAGTTGCACAATCTTCCCGTCAACCTGCACACCCAGTTTTTCAAAGCCAGCGATCAGGATGCCACGCTTGTCGTCCTTGCTCATGTGGATGTAAAGCGTCTGCGCTTTCGAAAAGTCGAAGGCCGAAATAACAACGTCTTAACCTGCGTGTCGGCTTTGTTCAATCGCAATGGCAACTTCGTCGAGGGAATAGAGAAGACAGTGACCATGAAATTGAAAGACGAGACTCTGGAACACAAGCTCAGCTCGGGAATTACGCTCAAGACGAGCTTCGACGTAAAGCCGGGGAGCTATTTGGTAAGGCTGGTCGTAAGGGACGCGGAAGGGCAAATGATGTCCGCGGAGAACGGGACGGTTGAGATTCGTTAAACAGCCATTTTGGAGGTACAGTATGCGCCATCACCGGCTGGTTCTTTTCATTGGCCTGATCAGTCTGGCCAGCTTCTGGATGCTTCGCGACTCAGGCTCAAGCATCCCTGAGGTATATGCCCAACAGTCAAACGCAGCCGGCGCGGACGACGCCGGGGTAATCCGGGCTGAGACCCGTCTGGTACTGGTAGACACCGTCGTCACCGACAAGAAGGGCGAGTACGTTCGCGATCTGACCCAGAAAGACTTCAAGGTCTGGGAAGATGGTAAGGAGCAAGCTCTCACCAGCTTCTCTTTTGAGGAGAGCACGAATTCCACCAACCCGCAGCCGCACTACCTGGTCTTGTTTTTTGACAACTCCACCATGGACATGGGCGATCAGGCGAGGGCGCGGGATGCAGCCGCAAAGTTTATCGATGCGAATGCGGGGCCCGACCATTTAATAGCCATTGCGGATTTCGGCGGCACGGTGCACATCTCGCAAAACTTTACCGCAGACGCAGACCGCTTGAAGCAAGTGGTGGCTGGTTTGAAAGGATCGTCAGTTTCGCCGAACGCGCAGCCACCCGTCATGGTGGCTGCGATGGGTAGTCCCTCCATAGGGCCGTCTCTGAGTAATGCGGAAGCCGACTTTGGCATCCAAACCGTGTTGTTGGCTCTGCGGAGCCTGGCAAAAAGCCTTTCCACTGTGCCCGGCCGAAAGTCGCTGGTAATGCTGACCTCCGGCTTCAAGATGAATCCCGAATATGAATCGGAACTGACTGCGGTCATCGATACCTGTAATCGGTCGAACGTTGCTGTTTATCCCATCGATGTGCGTGGCTTGGTGACTCCTGATATGGCGCCGCCGCATAGCCGTCTGGCGCTGCCTTCGATCCATTCCGTATCTGGATCGTATGTTCCGGCCGCATTTCACGATTCGGGAAGAGGTTCTCATCAGCCAATGTTCCGGTTGGCTGCATTTGCTGAACCAGTCGCGGTTCCTTCCCAGCATGGTGGAGGCGGCGGTGGAGGCGGCGGTCATGGTGGCGGTGGAACCGGCGGCGGAGGCACAGGCGGAGGAGGCACTGGAGGTGGAGGCACGGGTGGAGGCGGGACCGGCGGTGGCGGCAAAACCGGAGGTGGCGGGACTACCGGCGGCGGAACGACTGGTGGCAGGACTGGCAGCGGAACGGCGGGAACAGCATTGAATAACAATCTGTACAGTCCTTACAACCAGCCGCGACAGATCGTTCCGCCGTTTCCATCTAGCGCTTCTGACAACCAGCAGGTTCTCTATCAACTCGCCGACGGTACCGGCGCATTTGTCATCCTCAATACGAACGATTTGCTGGGCGGTCTGCAAAGGATCGCCAAGGATCAGAGCCAGTACTACCTTCTCGGTTATAAGCCCGCGGTTTCAGTCGAAGGGAGCTGCCACACCTTGAAAGTCAAAGTGGAGCGCGGTGGAACCAACGTCCGCGCCCGCAGCGGCTATTGCAATGTTAGGCCGGCAGATCTGCTGGCCGGGAACCCGATCGAGAAGGATCTGGAGACCCGCGCCAGTGGCGAGATACAAGGTAATGTTACCGCTGTAATGCAGGCGCCTTTCTTCTACATCTCGCCCAACACGGCGCAAGTTCACCTTGCCGTGGAGATTCCTTCGACAGCGCTCAAGTTTGAAAAGGTGAAAGGGAAGCAACATGCGGCGGTCAACATACTGGGTATCGCCTACAAGCCCGACGCATCGATTGCGGCGCGTTTCAGCGACACGGTGAATGTCGATCTCGATGGCAAGAAAGAAGTGGAAGAATTTCAGAAACAGCCGTTTCGTTACGAAAACCAGTTTGGGGTCGCCTCTGGCGAGTACAAGCTGAAAGTCGTGTTCAGCTCCGGCAACGAGAGCTTTGGCAAGCTCGAAATCCCGCTCTCGATTGACCCTTATATTGGTACTCAATTCAGCATTAGCGGTGTGGCGCTCAGCAACAACCTGCGACGCGCTGCGGATGTCGCCACCGATATGGACAGCCAGTTGCTGGAAGACAGGACCCCATTGCTGGCGGACGGTTTTCAGATTTCACCGTCTGCATCCAACCGTTTCAAGAAAACCGACACTGCCGCAATCTACGCCGAGGTCTACGAACCGCTCCTTAAAAATCCGAATCCTCCCAAAGTTGGTTTCGAGCTCATCGTTGTCGAACGCGCGAGTGGACAAGAGAAGCTACATCTCGGTAGCCGGATCCCCGAAGCAAAAGCAGGGAACCCACTCATTTCGCTGGGGCTGAAGCTGCCGGTTGCGACGCTTGGCCCCGGTTCCTATCTTCTAAAACTGAGGGCCGTGGATTCGGCGGGCAACTCCAGCAAAACCCGCTCGGTGGATTTCGAAGTCGAATGACGGGCTTGACACTGGGCTCTTGCGCTCGACCTGCAAGAGTCGCTTCGCATATGATTTGAAGATGATTTCTGCGAACGCATATTGCCCGCCGCTCGGGCCCGCTCGATGATCATCACCCGGAGTCCGCTGAGGATTTGCCTCGGCGGCGGCGGTACCGACCTCCCGTCCTATTATCGCGAGCACACCGGCTTCGTGATCTCTGCAGCCATCAGCCGGTACGTCTACATCACCATCAACGAAGCGTTTCGACCGCGGATTATTGTCAAGTACTCTAAGTTCGAGGATGTAGAACGCGTCGATGAGATCCAGCACCCCATCATCCGCGAGGCCCTGAAGTTAACCGGCGTAACCGGGCCGTACCTTGAAATTGTCAGCCTTTCCGACATTCCGGCCGGCACGGGGATGGGGTCTTCCGGCAGCTTCACCACCGCCCTGTTATGCGCTCTCCACACGTTGAAGCGGGACTTCGTGCCTCCCCGCGATCTCGCAGAACAAGCTTGTCACATCGAACTCAAGCTGCTCAATGAGCCCATCGGCAAGCAGGACCAGTACATCGCCGCTTTTGGCGGCATCACCTCGTTCCAGTTCCTGCCGGACGATCGCGTACTTGTCGAACCGCTGAAAATCCCCGCTGAAACGCTGGCCAACCTCGAAGACAACCTGCTCTTGTTCTTCACCGGAAGCTCGCGCAATGCGTCTGACATACTCCGCGACCAGGATTCCAGAACCAAACAGAACAACGCTGAGATGATCGAGAATCTTCACTTCACCAAACAATTAGGCTTCGACAGCCGCGACGCTCTGCTGGCCGGTGACTTGAGAAAGTTCGCACAGGTCATGAATATTCACTGGGAGAACAAGAAGAAACGGTCTCCGGGTATGAGCGGCGGCGAGATCGATCGGCTGTATGAGTTCGCGGTCGCCAACGGCGCTCTCGGCGGCAAACTCATCGGCGCCGGTGGCGGCGGGTTTCTCATGTTCTACACCGAAGAGAAGACTCGACTCAGGGCGGCCATGCGAGGCGCCGGACTTCGCGAAGTCCGCATGCAGTTCGACTTTGCGGGAACCACGGTCGTGGCTCATTCGTAGGAGAATCCCTTGTCGAATTCGGCCTTGAATCCATTGCCGACGGTTGCGATTCTCGCCGGCGGCCTCGCCACCCGATTGCGGCCTATGACGGAGACCGTGCCGAAGTCACTGCTCGAAGTCAACGGCGAACCTTTCGCCGTGCATCAACTGCGTCTGCTGCAGTCGAAAGGCATCCGCCGCGTCGTGTTCTGCGTAGGACATCTTGGTGAGTTGATCCAGCAGACTATCGGCAACGGCCCGACCCAGGGCCTTCAGGTAGACTACTCGTTCGACGGACCTGTTTTGCTGGGCACGGCCGGTGCCGTAAGAAATGCACTGCCCGAGCTGGGCGATTCGTTCTTCGTGATGTACGGTGATTCCTATCTTCCGTGCGACTATGCTGCGATTGCCCGGCAGTTTCAAGCTGCAGGCGTGCTCGGAATGATGACGGTTTTTCGCAACGAAGGAAAATGGGATACCAGCAACGTCGAGTTCGAACCCGGCGGGGTCGAAGGAGGAAAGATTCTGGCCTACAGCAAGACCGACCGCACGCCGAGCATGCGCTACATAGATTACGGACTCGGAGTTTTTCGAGCGGAGGCATTCCAGGGGTTGCCTGTCGGAAAAGCTTGCGATCTCGCTAAGCTGTATACGGATCTGCTACAACGCAAGCAACTGGCGGCGTTTGAAGTGTGCGAGCGGTTCTACGAGATTGGGTCACCCGCGGGACTGCAGCAGACAGCTGAGTTCCTCGCGGCCCGGGCGTGTGAGCCGGGCTAAAGGTTGAGACTGATAAGTAATAACGAATGGCCACGAAGAATACATTCACCCAGCAGTTTCTTACGGAAGCCAAAGATGTAATCGACCGCCTGGACGCCGCCAGCCTCGAGAAAGCTGCTTCTCTGCTGGCTCTGACCCGCGTATCCGGCGGACGATTGTTCATCCTCGGTGTAGGAGGCAGTGCAGCCAACGCCTCTCACGCCGTGAACGACTTCCGCAAGATCGCGGGCATCGAGGCCTACGCGCCAACCGACAATGTGTCCGAACTCACCGCGCGCGTAAACGACGAAGGTTGGGCGACAGTCTTCGAGGCCTGGCTGCGGGTAAGCCGGCTGCGCGCGAACGATCTTGTGCTGGTCTTCTCGGTGGGCGGCGGCGATCTCGAAAAGAATGTCAGCCCCAATTTAGTGGCTGCGCTGCAATACGCAAAGACGGTGGGCGCAAAAATCGTGGGCATCGTCGGCCGCGATGGCGGCCACACTGCCAAGGTAGCCGACGTTTGCATCCTTATTCCGACGGTCAACCCGGACCATGTCACTCCGCACGCCGAGGCGTTTCAGGCCGTCGTGTGGCATCTGCTGGTTTCGCACCCCGCGGTGAAGCAGCAGCAAACCAAGTGGGAATCAACCGCGCTGAGCGGCGGGCAACTCCGGGCGGCGGTTTTCCTCGACCGCGATGGCGTTATCAACCGCGCTGTAGTGCGCGAGGGCAAGCCGCTTCCGCCGGCCGGGCCGAAGGAATTTGAACTCCTGCCCGGGGTTGCATCGTCGTTGCGCGATTTGAAAGCGCACGGCTTCGCGCTCTTTGTGATCACCAATCAACCCGATGTCTCGCGCGGCACTCAGACGCGCGACGCCGTCGAGGCCATCCATCAGGTGCTTGCATCCTCTCTGCCCATCGACGATATATTCGTCTGCTATCATGACGATGCGGATCATTGCGCTTGCCGCAAGCCGAATGCTGGCATGTTGTTCGAAGCCCAGCGCAAGCATAATATCGATCTCTCGCGCAGTTTCGTCGTGGGCGATCGCTGGCGCGACATCGATGCCGGCCACGCCGCCGGTTGCAAGACGGTTTTGATTGATTACGGTTACCTCGAACGGAAACCGGCGCAGCCTCCAGAGGCTACCGTGCGATCGTTGCGTGAAGCCGCTGACTGGATCCTCTCCGCCAGTCTGAAGGAGTCGACTGATAAAGATGAAGTCCGTATCTGAATTGCGGGTTCAGATTTTTGCCGATGGAGCCGACAAGGCCAGCATTCTCGAGCTCTACCGGCAGCCCTTCATCAAGGGTTTCACTACGAATCCAACCCTGATGCGGAAGGCGGGCGTGACCGACTATGAGCGTTTCGCCCGCGAAATCCTTCAACAGATTCCGGACCGTCCCATTTCGTTCGAAGTGTTCGCCGATGATGAAGCTGAAATGGAGCGCCAAGCCCGCAAGATCGCCCACTGGGCCGCGAACGTGTACGTAAAAATTCCCGTCACCAACACCCGCCGGGAGCCAATGTATGAATTAGTCCGTCGCCTCAGCGCGGAAGGTATTCAAGTGAACGCGACGGCAGTGCTCGCACTCGACCAAGTGGACCACCTCGCGCGAGCGCTCCGCGGCGGTGCGCCCTCGTACATCTCTGTTTTCGCCGGACGAGTGGCCGACACCGGGCGCGATCCCGTTCCTCTCATGAAATCCGCGCTCGAGTTAATGGCGCCAGAGCCAAACTCGCAACTGGTCTGGGCCAGCCCGCGCGAACTCCTGAACATCTTTCAGGCCGACGAAATCGGCTGCCACATCATTACGGTTACCTCTGACGTTCTCAAGAAGGTCAGCCTGATTGGCAAGGATCTGCACGACTACTCTTTGGAAACCGTGCGGATGTTCCATGACGACGCCGCGCGTTGCGGATACACGCTCGAACCGACCCCGCACATCGCATATTCTTTGTGATGAGCTGAGTCCTCCCGCTCCACTGCGACGAGCTCTCTCGCTATTGCAGGCTCAGGTTCATCTCGCCACTATTATCGAAATTGATCCGCAACTTGGTTTCCCTGCCGCTGGCGAACTTTCCACCAATAGTGGCAGCCTGCCCAGAAAGATCGCCGCCGGAAGTTACCCGCACTTTCAGGAGATGTTTTCCGGGCGGGATTTGGACGGCGTGGAATTCATGGCCCTGGACTTGGTGGAACATGATCAAATGTCTCTTTTCTATTCCTTCCAGCGGATGCGTATAGGTCAGCAAATCATCGACCCAGATTGACAAACGGGCGTCGACGAATTTGTGGTCTACCTCGATTTCCAGGAGTGCGGCCGGAGTTCGAGAAGCCGAACGGCTTCCGCCGACAACTGGATCGGAGTTCGCTTGCAAGTGAGAAGGATCCGCAATGCCGGGCGGGGTTGTTTGGATTGCATCCGGAGGTAACACCTTCGGGTGCGAGGCGACAGGCGCCACGCGAAGTCCAATTACGAGAAGTCCGACCACGAGCAAGGCGCCGATAAGAGATGGGTTTCGCATCGTCGCCAGCAGGTTCTGCGCCACACCGCGCTGTGGCCTCGAAGCGCGGGGACTGGCTGCAGCCGCCAGCGGACCTGGGGACGAGAGCCTGCCAGTATCACTGGGAGACGGAAGAGCACCTCCGGCGGAATCTGGCTGCTTTGCTTTACTCCACGGTTCGCGTCCTTGCTGCAGATCCTGAATATCCAGCACCATTTCCATGCCGCGCCGGTAGCGCTGGCTCGGATCCTTCGCGATCGCTCGCGTGATGATGTAGTCGAGTCCCGGCGGCAATTCGGTATCAAGCACCGTCGCCGGCACCGGATCACGGTTAACAACTTTGAAAGCAACCGTGAGCGCGCTGTTTCCTTGAAACGGCCTGTAACCCGTCAGCACCGTATACAAAACCACGCCCAAAGAAAATAAATCCGACCGACCGTCTACCCCTTGGCCGCCCAACTGCTCCGGCGACATGTAAGCGGGCGTGCCGAACACACGCCCTCCGGAAGTCTGATTCGCAAGATTCAATTTAGCCACTCCAAAGTCGGCGATTTTCACATGGCCGTCTTCGGTGACCAGAATGTTCGCGGGCTTCAAATCACGATGAACCACGCCCTGCCCGTGCGCACAATCCAGGGCTTCCGCCAGCTCGAGCGCTACATGAAGAGCTACCTCCGGCGTTAACTTATTGTCATCGCGCGCCATCAGCACTTTGTCGAGGGACTGCCCCGCAACAAATTCCATGACGATGTAAGGGGCGTGGGTTTCTGGTTCCTCGCCCACGTCAAAGATGGTTACAATTCCGGGGTGCGACAGACGACCTGCAGCCTCCGCCTCCCGGAAAAAACGTTCGCGATACTCGAGTTCTTCCTCTGGGGGCTGACCCGCCAGGGAAATAGTCTTTACAGCGACCACACGATTGATCTTGGGATCACGCGCTTTGTAGACGATACCCATCGCTCCCCGGCCGAGTTCGGCCAGGATCTCGTAGCGACCAAAACGTAGGGACCTGTGCTTCATAATAGGTGCGTCAGCGACGCGGGCGTGCGTCACAGCCTTCATGCACAACTCTCCCAACGCCCGCTGAAAAGGGGCCTCGCGCTGCGGATATTGTCTACTCAATGATTGAGAGGTGACAGGTTACCGACGTGCTCAAGTCTCTTCGGAAGCTCTTCGCTTGCGCTGATGTGGGAATGACGAAGCTCGCCCTTGATGCCCTTATCCGGGATACCTTCCCGTAATGTAGCCCTCGAGCTCCTGAATAGTTTGAGCCTGATCGGAGACGATCCACTTCACCAGATCGCCCAGCGAGACCACTCCCAACACGTCGCCATTCTCTCCCATCACCGGAAGGTGACGGAAGCGGTGCCGCGTCATGATCGACATGCATTCGTCCACGGCTTGCCGCGGAGTTACGAAGACGACGGGTGAAGTCATGATGTCGCGGACGAGAGTCTCTTTGGAAGAGCGACCCTTGAGGGTGACTTTGCGGGCATAATCGCGCTCCGAAAGAATACCCACCAGTTTGCCATCAGACATAACCAGCAACGCACCAACGCTCTCAACCGCCATTTTCTCAACTGCTTCATAGACGGACTGGTCGGGCGCCACCGATAGAATTCGGCTGTTGTCCTTGCTCTTCAGCACCACTGCAATCGCGTCCGTAAGTTTCATGATGACCCCTTCCAGCCGGGCAAGATTATACGCCTGCTAGTTTTCCGATCGGACTAAGAAAGCAGTACGTTTAAAGACGCTATCTTTCTGATCACATTCTGATCACATTCGGCATGGCGCTGCGGGGTTTCGGCGGTAACTTTCCCGAATTCTCAGCCCAGAGTTGCGTTTTTGCGCCAGCAAATGTCTATAATGACCGGGGCACAATGCGGCTTCGGTCCTAGCGGCAGGAAGTCGGCTGGTGCTGGTCATCTCGAATGGCCTCGCTGCTGCCGGCTGAGGTTGCGAAGAAATGTCTGTTGATTGCATGAATGTGAGACCCGGAGTTGAAGTTGCCAGCCTCACCGATGCGGGCTGTCAGCGTGAAAACAATGAGGATTCCTACCTCTATTGGGAACCAGCCAGCGATGAAGAATTCCAGCGCAAAGGCCGATTAGCAGCAATTGCCGACGGCATGGGGGGGCACGAGGGTGGCCAGGAGGCCAGCCGCCTGGCGGTTGAGACGGTTCGCGAAGTTTACGATCAGGCTCCGGGCGACGATCCCCAGGCCGCCCTGGTCGACTCCCTTATCGCGGCCCACACACGGATTCAAAACTACGCCGAGCGCTACCCCGCATTCCAGGGAATGGGGACCACCTGCACCGCCTTGGTTGTGCGCGGCCGACAGCTTTATTTTGCGCACGTCGGAGACAGCCGCCTGTACCTGGTTCGCGGTGAGAGCATCTTGCGGCTGACTCGCGATCACTCCTACGTTGGCCGGCTGGTGGAGAGCGGCATCGTCCGTGCCGAGGATGCTGAGAAGCATCCCCAACGCCACATTCTGACAGCCGCCTTAGGAGCGGGAAGGGAACTGGCAGTCGATGGCGCTGACCAAACCTTGGCTTTGCAGGAAGGCGACCATCTCCTGCTTTGCACCGACGGCCTTTGGAGCGTCGTGACCGAGGAAGAACTGGAGACTGCCGTCAGCGGGAATCCGCCGGCAGAGTGCTGCGCAGCACTGGTGAAGCTAGCCCGGCAGCGGGGTGCACCGGACAACGTCACCCTGCAAGTGGTGCTCGTTGGCGGCGAGTCTCAACCTTAGCGCTCGAGAAATCTTCCCGGGGCGCAGAATTCCACCAAGAAACTGCAATCCGATGCACACACGGTCTTCCTCGCTGAACCGGTCGAAATTTTCTAAGTTGCTGAACAGCTTGGCATTAAACGGGTACTCTGGACCCCGGGGAAGCGGTACCGCAATTGCAAAGGCCTTAAAGTCCACTAATGCGATGGACTTTGTGGCATAATCACTGACCATGAAAATCTCTCAAAAGGGACTCTACGCACTCCAGGCCATGATGATGCTCGCCCGCCATCACCACCAGGGGGCAATCAAGATTCGCGAAATCGCCTATGAAGAGGATCTTCCGGAAAAGTTTCTCGAACTGATCCTCCTCGAACTCAAGAATGCCCGTATAGTCGAAAGCGTGCGCGGCGCCAAGGGTGGCTACCAGTTGCGCCGCGATTCCGCCGAGATCCGCTTGAGCGAGATCATGCGCCTGATCGATGGCCCGCTCGCTCCCTTCGCCGACGCCGAGCAGCTGCGCGTGCTCATCGACCGCGATCTGCCACACCGTGCGCTCTATCAGGTATTTCTCGACGTGCGTGATGCCGCCGCCAAGATTCTGGAGAACACCACGCTGGCCGACCTCATTTCCGGCACACCGTCGCGTTCGACCAAAGGCAGGAGCACATCCAGGAAGAAGGGGAAAGAGAAGAGCAGCGTCCTGCCCATGGTGGTTGGAGGCCAGAAGATTGAATAGATGACGCTCCTCCGTCTCGTCCGCGCCTGTTAGGTAGTGTTCTGGAGTTCATTCGGAAGGAAGAGTCTTCCCGGTTTTCCGCAAGTCAACCTGCTTCCATTGAATTGGGGGCGGTTTGCTCATAATCTATAGTAAGTCGATGGTGTTAATGGGAACACTGGAATATCCGCGATCGCCTCTTCGGAAGCGCGGACCGAAACGGCGATTTTAGGACAAACCGATTCGAGTCGAAAAGTTTCTGCCGCGAAAGTGTTGTCGAACAAAAACCCAAAAAGGAGAGGATTCAAACTTTATGAAACGACCCACGAAAGCATTTTTCATAGTCCTCGCGCTGGCGGTTCTTTCTGCCGGCGCTTGGGCTCAAACCTCGCAGTCAACTACGTCGGCCCCAACAAAGAAGCATGAAGCAACCGCAGCGGCGCCGGCGCCCGCTGTAACCGCTGCTGATCTCCAGGCGCTGAAAGACGCTCTGGCGGCGCAGCAGGCGCAGATGGCGGCGCAGCAAGAGGAGATTCAGTCTTTGCGGGACGAACTGCATAGCAAAGCTCAGGTTGCGCAGCAGGCCCAATCCGTCGCGGCAGACGCCGCAGCAAAAGCAAACGCCGCTCAGGCCCAGGTCAGCCAGGACAGGGAAGCGGTAGGCCAACTCAAGGGCGATCTCGCCGACCTGAAATCCGTCAACAGCACGGCAGCAAACAGCGCGACCTTGAAAAACGCCGTGTTGTCGTTGCAAGAGTCACCGCAGACCTCCAGCCCGGACGAGCCGCAGACGTTCAACAAGCAGATGGAGGGCCCGCTGACGATCCACTTCAGGGGCATCAACATTACCCCCGGTGGATACGCGGAAGCCGCTTTCGTGCGGCGGTCGCGTGAACTGGGATCTGACCTTCCCACTCCTTTCAACAGCCTCACTATGCCAGGGGCTTCCCAGAGTACTCTGCCGGAGTTCTTCGGCTCAGCTCGCCAATCCAAAATCACCACCTTTGTCGATGGCCGTGTGGGGGGCGTAGGCCTTTCCAGCTACGTCTCCGCCGACTTCCTCTCCGCCGGCGTCACCTCCACCGCCACTCAAACCAACAGCTACACTCTCCGTCTCCGCCAGGCGTGGGGCCAGGTCAAGTTCAGCAATGGCTGGAAATTCCTCGGCGGTCAGGAGTGGAGCCTTGTGACCGAGGATGGCGTAGGTATCTCTCCTGACGACGACCTCGGCAGGACCAACGATTCCCGCCCCAAGGTGATCGACCCGGGTTACAACGTCGGGTTCACTTTCGCCCGGCAGTACGGAATTCGCCTGACGAAAGACTTTAACGAGCATATCTCAGCGGCGATCGCCCTCGAAAACCCGCAGGGTACGCTCACTACGACCAACAACGCGGATAATTTCCTGCTCGGTGAGGCGGGCGCTAGCAATAGCTATAACACCACCTCGAACTACACCGCCAATCCTGCGCCCGACGTCATTGCCAAGATTGCCTTTGATCAAGGGCATGGACATTACGAGATCTTCGGCCTGGCCGACCGGTTTACCGACCGTGTCTTTCCGTGCGTAGAACCGGGCACCAACCCAATATGCACGGGCACCGCAGCAACCGGCGCTTACAATGCCTCAAAGGAAGGCGGAGGTTTTGGCTTCAACGTCCGCTGGCACGTCGCCGACAACCACGTCACTTTCGGCCTGCATGAATTTGGAGGCACCGGAGTCGGCCGCTACGGAGCAGCCCAGCTCTCCGATCTTTCCATTCATGCCAACGGAACTCTCAACCTGATCCGGGACTACCAGGGTCTGGGCACGCTGGAGTATAGCGGCAAGAAACTCAGCGTCTACTCCTACGCTGGAGTCGAATATGCCGGCCGGGCGTATGACTTCGATCCTAATCCGAACGCAGCGGGAACAGGGCCAGTAGGCTACGTCGGCTATGGAGCGCCGCAGTTCAGCAATGCCGGCTGCTATACCGAAACCGCTCCGTCCACCACCGGTACTGCCGGATTCAATCCCGGCTCGCTCGCACACTGCACCGCTCAAACACGGGCAGTGCTGGAGGGTACGCTCGGCTTCTGGTACCGCTTTTACAGCGGGCCCAGGGGCAAGTTCCAGTTTGGCACCCAGTACTCCTATGTAACCCGCGAGACTTGGTCTGGCATCGCAGGGCCGGGAACTTCGGCGTCACCCTCAGGACTGGACAACATGGTCTACACCTCGTTCCGCTACTACTTGCCGTAAAACCTCACGCGGTCCCGCGTCAGCGTTTGGCGCGGGACCACCAACGGTTCTAACGAAGAGTTTCCATGGACATTCAACTTTCTGAGGGGTGCCTTCCCTTCGGAAACGCCGCCGGCCCGGTTTTGGCCTACTCTCCTTTTCCGGGCCGGCTGCGCGTGACACTCAACGAGACCGGCTCCGCTTAACCGGGACGCTGCATTCTCTTACCTTCAGTTGTCTTCCTGCTTCGCGTTCACAGAAAATTCTTCGTCTCTTACGCCGTCACGATAGACCCTCACTTAGGAAATCGCTTCAGTTTTATCCGCAATTTAACACTCTCTTAACAAACAAAGAGTAACTTCGTTTCTCCGGAATCACCACTAAGTTGATTGTGATGATCGAAGCGGCCGGACGGGTCAAGGACATTTCGCAAAACAGCTGTGAAGGTCGAAGGTCGGTGAAGTCGCGAACTTGCGACCTCCAAGAAGTCTCAGTTTTTCCCCTGAAAATACGGTTCCACTAAAACTCAAAAAGGAGAGGTTTGAATTCCATGAAATCAATCAAAACTCTGTTTACTATCGCCCTCGCCCTTGCAGCTCTTACCGCAGGCGCTTGGGCTGAAAACCCGGGCTCAGGTGCACCGGCAGCTGCCAGCGCGGCCGCCCCAGCACCCGCACCCACGGTAGTTACGGCTGCAGATGTCCAGGCATTAAAAGACGCCTTGGCTGCGCAACAGTTACAGATCCAGCGGCTAACCGAGCAGCTGCAGCGCCAGCAGGCCTGGCAGTTGCAGCAGTCTGCGGCGGCACCTGCGGCCAAGACCGACGCAGCCCCAATTCAAGCCGCTCCGCAGCAAATGGCGGCAGTGAGCACCAGCGTTGCAGTTCAGCCGGAAACCACGCCAGTCTCCGAGCCGAATCCGCAAGAAACCAGTGGTGTCAGCCCGGAGTGGGAGAGTCCTATGTCGATCCATTTCAAGGGTGTCACCATCACACCGGGTGGCTTCGCCGCCGCCGAATTTGTGCGGCGTTCGCGCGAGTTGGGGGCAGACGTTATCACCCCTTTCAACAACCTCACCATGCCTGGCGCTTCGCAGAGCAGTTTGCCGGAGTTCTTCGGCACCGCCCGCCAGTCCCGGGCTAGCGTCTTTGTCGGGGGCAAGATGAAGGACGTGGAGCTTCAGAGCTACCTATCGGGTGACTTCCTGTCTTCCGGTACCACCTCCAACAACAACCAGACCAATAGCTACACCTTCCGTCTGCGCCAGGTGTGGGGCCAGGCCAAGTTCAGCAACGGATGGAAATTTCTCGGCGGTCAGGCATGGAGCCTGGTGACCGAAGACAAAACTGGAATCGCTCCCAGCGACGACACCGGCAAAGTGAACGACGTCCGGCCCGCGACGATCGACGGCCAGTACTCGGTCGGCTTCAGTTTCGCGCGTCAGTACGGCATTCGTCTGACGAAAGACATCAACCCTCATATCTCAATGGCGTTCGCCGTCGAGAACGCGCAAGGCACGCTCACCTCACACAACAACACCGACAACTACCTGCTCGGCGAGGTAGGCGCCACCAATGAAATGAATGCCTTCAATGGCACTTACACGGCCAATCCTGCGCCCGACCTCATCGCCAAGATCGCCTTCGATCAAGGCTCCGGGCACTACGAGATCTTCGGCCTGGCCGATCGCTTCGCCGACCGCGTCTTCCCCTGCGTGGAACCGGGCACCAACCCCATTTGCACAGGCACTACTGCGACCGGCGCCTACAACGCTTCGAAAGAAGGCGGCGGTTTTGGCTTCAACGCCCGCTGGACCGTCCTCGACAAGCACCTCGTTTTTGGCTTGCATGAATTCGGAGGCACCGGAGTCGGCCGTTACGGCGCAGCCGGACTTTCTGATATTTCCATTCACGCCGACGGAACCCTTAACCTGATCCGGGACTACCAGGGTCTGGGCACGCTCGAGTATCACGGCAAGAAACTCGATGTCTACTCCTACGCCGGAGTGGAATACGCCGGCCGGACGTACGACTTCGATCCTAATGAGAACACCGCGGGGACCGGCCCAGTAGGCTATGTCGGCTACGGGGCGCCGGAATTCAGCAATGCTGGTTGCTACAACGAAACCGCCCCAGGCACGGGAAGCACAGCCAGCGCGGGATTCAATCCTGGCGCGCTCTCCCATTGCACCGCTGACACGCGCGCAATCATGGAGGGTACGGTCGGCTTCTGGTACCGCTTCTACAACGGGCCCAAGGGCAGGTTCCAGTTCGGTACCCAGTATTCCTACGTGACCCGTCACACCTGGTCTGGCGAAGCTGGGCCGGGAACTTCCGGATCGCCTTCAGGACTCGATAACATGGTCTTCACCTCGTTCCGCTACTACTTGCCATAAAACCTCAAACGGTCCCGCGTCAGCGTTTGGCGCGGGACCACCTGGTTTCGACGAGCCAGGTCCTAACCAACAGGTTTTCAGCGGATACTCAACTTTCTGAGGGGCGCCTTCCCTTCGGAGACGCCGCCGGTCCGGTTTTGGCTTACTCTCCTTTTCCGGGCCGGCGGTGTTAACTTTATTTATAATCAGCTTTCGCACCAAGCCGCCTGATTGTCGTTAGGTAGCTGGGGAAGGCACGCCTTTACCTGTGACGTCACTGCCTCGAAAGACGCGGGCCTTAACCCCTTAAGGACTATGAACTCCAGACGCGATTTCCTCAAACATGTCTCAGGGGCGGCGATGGCCACGGCCGTCCCCTCCGTCTTGAGCTGGGCTCTTCCGCCGGGACAGTCCGTCGAGTTTCCCGGCGAAGACGGCATGATTCTTCGTTCCTTCCGCTTCATCGACCTCGAACCCCCGGTCGAGTATTTCAACACCTGGCTCACGCCGGTGCCTCATTTTTTCGTCCGCAATCACATGTTCGAACCGACCGAACTCGATCCTCACGACTGGCTTCTCTCGATTGGTGGAGAAGTCGAGAAACCCATCACCCTGAGCCTCACCGAGCTTTCTAAAATCGAGACCCACTCGGTCGTCAACACCCTTGAATGCGCCGGCAACGGACGCAGCTTGCATCGCCCCCAGGTCCCCGGCATCCAGTGGGGCAAAGGCGCCGTGGGCACTGCCCGCTTTTCCGGCCCACGCCTGCGCGATGTCTTGCAGCGCGCCGGAGTGAAGCCCACCGGCAAGCACGTCATGTTCCGCGGACTCGACGAAGTTCCCGGCAAAGTCCCTCCCTTCATTCGCAGTATTCCGATCGAAAAGGCGCTCGACGCCGATACGCTAATCGCGACGCACATGAACGGATCGCCGCTCCCCAAGCACCACGGCTTTCCTGCCCGAGTTCTGGTCCCGGGCTGGATCGGTGCAGCGTCCTGCAAATGGCTCACCGAAATTAAAGTGCTCGAAGCCGAATTCGTCGGCAACTTCATGAGCGGGGGTTACCGGATTCCAAACCAGCCCGTGAAGCCCGGCGAAACCGTTAAGCCCGAAGATACGCATCCGCTCACTGCACTGAACGTGAAATCAGTCATCGCCAGTCCAACTGACGGCGCCAATCTAAAGGCCGGCAACGTCCGAGTACATGGCGCAGCCTGGGCCGGGGAAGCCGATATAGAAAAGGTCGAGATTTCGACAGACGGCGGTGCCACATGGATTCCTGCGAAGCTGGGCCACGATCAAGCTCACTATGCCTGGCGCCTTTGGGCCTACGATTGGAAACCCGCCAAGAGCGGCGACTACACCCTCCTGTCGCGCGCCACCGACAGCCAGGGACGCAGCCAACCCGCCACCGCAGTCTGGAATCCCAGCGGTTACCTCTACAACGCCATAGATCAGGTGAAGGTCCATGTTTCGTGATCTGTTCGGAGCTCCGGAAGAACTGAAAGCGTGCAGTAACGTGGAAGAGCGGCGCTTCAGCGCCGCGTCGCGCTTCATAGAAGATTCGAGCTTCAGCCCCCTTGATCGCACTTGTTGTTCAGGAATTTTCCTCGCCCTGCTTATGTTAAGCGCCGCGCCGCCGCTCTCGGCCCAGGCCCAAAAACCCGCCGGAGCAAATGTAACTGCCGATCTGCCTGCCGGCCCCATGCAGGCGAAAGCAACCACCGCTTGTCTTGAATGCCACGAAGCACGCATCATCCTCCAGCAGCGTCTCAGCAAAGCCGCATGGACGAAAGAAGTAGACAAGATGACAAAATGGGGAGCAGTCGTCGATCCGGCCGACCGCGATGCTCTTATCGATTACCTGAGCACGAACTTCAGCCCGGATAAGCCTGCCTACGACCCACCGCGCACCTCAGCAGGAAAAAGCAACTCCGCAAACTCGTCGAAATAAAGACGTTTGTCAGCTTCGGGGAAAATGCGTGTAGTACCGTGGAAGAGCGGCGCTTCAGCGCCGCCTTAATCGTCAACTGAGGACGCGGGCTTCAGCCCCGCGATCGCATTCTGGGTTGAAAAAAGCAAAGCGCCACCGACCCAATGTCCAGAGGTTCGCAGACATTACGGCAGCGCCGCTACTACTAAGCCCAAAGCGAATAAGGAAAGTATAGAAACGCACCTGCACCACTTCTAGTGCATAGTAAGGTACCGGGAAACAAGACGCCAATCCCCACTAAGGTTTCTCCTCTGTGGCTTCTGAGTTTGAACTCTTCTCCGGCCGCAAAAGCGGAAACAGAATCACGTCGCGAATGGTGTGCGAATCCGTAAGCAGCATCGCCAGTCGGTCTACACCCACGCCAACGCCGCCGGCCGGTGGCATGCCATACGACAGCGCGCGGATGTAGTCTTCATCCATCTGGTGCGCCTCAAGGTCGCCGCGCTCGCGCTCCGTCAACTGCCCCTCAAAACGCCGACGCTGGTCTTCCGGATCATTGAGTTCGCTGAATCCGTTTGAGATCTCCATCTGTCCCGCAAAAATCTCAAACCGTTCCGTCCACTCCGGCTCATCCGGCTTCTGCTTCGACAGCGGCGACACAGCGGTGGGGAACTCATAGATGATCGTCGGCTGCGTGAGATGCTCTTCCGAAGTCGCCTCAAACAGGCTCGCGATCGTCTTGCCCAAAGGCTCCTTCGGATCGTACGCCATGTGCGCGTGCACCTGATTGAAGCGCTCGACCAGCTTCTTCACCCCATCGTGAGAAGCGCAGTCGCTTATCACTGGCTTCGCACCGGCCGCTTCCGGCCAGTAGTGGATAATGGCCTCGCGCATGGTCAGGCGCGTCCAGTTGTCCCAGTCAATCTCCTGCTCGCCCCATTTGGTTTTCGTCCCGCCGGTCACATCCTTCGCCGCCTGCGTAATCAACTCCTGCGTGAGATCCATGATCCCCTGGTAGTCCGTATAGGCTTGATAGGCCTCCAGCATGGTGAACTCAGGATTCCACCGCCAGCCAAGCCCTTCGTTGCGGAAGTTGCGGTTGATTTCATACACGCGATCGAATCCGCCCACTACCAACCGCTTCAAATAAAGTTCGGGCGCAATGCGCAAATACAAATCCAGGTTGAGCGTGTTGTGATGCGTAACAAACGGCCGCGCCACCGCTCCGCCGGCGATGGGCTGCATCATCGGCGTCTCGACTTCAACGAACCCGTGCGCCTCCATCGTGTTCCGCAGCGACTGCACCAGCTTGCTGCGCTTCAGAAAAACTTCCCGCACCTCAGGGTTCATCACCAGATCGACGTACCGCTGCCGGTAGCGCAGTTCCACGTCAGTGAGCCCGTGAAACTTTTCGGGCAGCGGAAGCAGATCTTTGCTGAGGAAAATAATTTCCTCCACATGAACGGTAAGCTCGCCGGTGCGCGTGCGAAACAGGTAACCGCTGACCCCGATGTGATCGCCCAGGTCGAGCAGTTTGTACAACTCGAAGCCTTTGTCTCCGACCGCATCTTTCTTCACATAAATCTGCAGCCGCTTTCCATCCTGCTGCAGATGGCAGAAGCCGGCCTTGCCCATCAGGCGGATCGCCATGATGCGTCCGGCCACGTGTACGTTGATTCGCGGCGTCTCTAGTTCTTCAGCAGTCTTCGCTGAATAGTCCGCCAGAATCTGTAGAATCGTGTGAGTGAAATCGTACCTGCTGCGGTACGCGATCTGGCCGAGCGCCTCTATCTGCTTCAGCTTCTGACGCCGCAGTTCATAAACATTTTCGTCGAATGCCAAGAGAATCCTTTGACAAGAAAATTTCGCCCTACCGGCGCGTTTGAATCAGTGGCGCATTTGAAAATGAAACGTTGTCACGCGATTATAATTGGCTCCTGCGATTTTCAGCCGGCAATCCGGTACTCGCTCTTGACCAGGCCGCTCGGATAGTGCTGCGTTGCGATGTGCAGGAGCCGCACATCTCGGGGCAAAGAGCCGAAGAGCGAAATGCCTTCTCCAATAAGCACGGGCACGCGGGTGATGATGAGCCGTTGAATCAAGCCAGCGCGCAGGAACCTTTGAATCGTAATTCCTCCATCGATGTAGAGGTGGTGAGCGCCGCTCCCAGCGAGCTTCGCAACAATCTCAGCCGGATCACCGGACATTTGTTCCACAACCGCGCCGCGCGCCGCGGATAAGTCGATTCGCCCGCTGCTCAAAGCGACGACTCGCTTCTTACCATAAGGCCATTCCGGGAAGGCCAGAACTGTCTCGAAGGTCTTGCGGCCGATCACGATCGCATCGATGCCGGCGATAAACTCGTTGTAACCATGGGGCTCGCCGCCACCCTCAGGGAGAAAGTCGAGGCTACCATCGGGCCGCGCGATGAACCCATCGACGCTGGTCCCGATGAAGACAGATATGGTCATGGCGGATTCCTCGAATTTCCCCGGTACCCCTAGCCGCTCTTCGATTGCTTAGTATAAACATCTCCGCCGACGATGAGCTTCGACATGACGGGTCAGCATTGTTTTGAAGGTACCGCGATATTATGGTACATTGGTACCATGATCGATGATTCGAAGCTGCTGGTCGAACGCGTCCAGACCGGTGTGCGCATGGAGAAACGCCTCCTCAAGGTTCTGAAAGGCTTTGCCGAGTACCACGACATGACCCTCGGCGATCTGCTGGAGGGTATCGTGCTCCATGCCTTTGACGGGAAAACGCCATTCAGCGCAGCCTCGCTCGAACGCATACAGGAGTTGAAGCGGTTTTACGATTTTGACCTCGATTCCAGCGCCAGCCACCGGCTGAAGGAAATCAAGTCGCGGCCGCCCCGTAAAAGAATCGCCAACAAGTGAGCCGGATTCCATGGGTAACCAGGAACTCATTTGCCGCTTCGAGAGTGATGCCGTTCCCGAGCACTCTTTCCATCACGCCGATCACGTCCGCCTTGCATTTGCCTATCTGTGCGAATATCCGGTTCTGCAGGCACTGGAGAAGTTTGCCAGCGCCCTGAAGCGATTCGCCGCGGCCCGCGGTAAGACGCAGCTCTACAACGGGAAACCATCACGTGCGCATATTTTTCCCTGATCCGCGAGCGCATGGCGCGCTGCGCGGGCACGGATTGGGAAGGTTTCGCACACAGTAATCCCGATCTGCTGATATGGAAAGGTGGCATCCTCGGCCGCTACTATAAGGAAGCAACGTTGAAATCTGAACTCGCCCGTGCCGTGTTCTTGTTTCCCGACAGGTGCGAGTGAGTGTTCGGCGACCCAAGCTGCCGCTCGGGTCGACTCAATCGCGCTCCATAGCGTAGGATTCCTCGCACGACCGAACCACCGAAAGACGCGTCGTCGAATCGCAAAGGAAATCCATGAAACGGCTGCTGGTCTCATTTCTTCTCACCTTGACCCTGGCCCATGCCCAAGAGATACGGAACGGCGATGCGGTCTTGCGCGCGATGCATGATCGCTATAAGGCCTCCTGGTACGACACGCTGACCTTTACCCAGAAAAGCACAACCTACAACCCCGACGGCACCACGAAAGTTGAAACTTGGAACGAGGCAGCCCTGTTGCCCGGCAAGTCGCGCATCGACATTGGCCCGCCCGGCGATGGAAATGGTTATGTAATGGTCGATGGCACATTGACGATCGTCAAGGATGGCAAGGTAACTGGAACGCGGCCGCGGGTGAATATGTTGTTAGTCCTCGGGTTCGACGTTTATCGTCAAGACCCGCAGACTACGATCGATGTCGTGAAGGGTCAGGGATACGACTTGACGAAGTTCCGCGAGGATACCTGGGAAGGCCGCCCTGTCTATGTGGTGGGCGCGGACAAGGGGGACTTGCAGTCCCGGCAATTCTGGGTGGAAAAAGATACGCTGTTGTTCGTTCGCGAGATGGAGCCTTCCCGGAGCGACCCCAAGACGGTGAATGATATCCGCTTCACCGACTATCGCAAACTGGGCGGCGGCTGGGTCGCTGCGCGGGTTGAGGTCCACGCCGACAACAAGATAGTTTTCAGCGAACAGTACTCAGACATCCAGGCCAACGCGAACCTCGACCCGGCCGTATTCGATCCCAGCCAGTTCAACTCGACGCACTGGGAAAAGCAGTAAGAGCAGCCGAAGACCAAGGATCGAAAGCATGGCCCATTTCGCCCTAATCACAAGAGTCTTGAAGGTACGCACAGACGGCGATACTATGGTGGGGCTTGCTCGGTAATTCAGAGACACCTTATGCCGCAAAACTACGTTCCCATCTTCATCTTCATGGCAGTGATTGGCGTGCTGCTTCCGCTCACGCTGCTGGCGGCAAAATTGGTGCGGCCGGATAATCCCAGCAAGACTAAGCTCATGCCCTATGAATGTGGCATCGACCCAATCGACAGCGCGCGCGGCCGTTACACCGTCCGCTACTACATTGTCGCGATCTTGTTCGTGGTGTTCGACGTGGAAACTATTTTTCTGTTCCCCTGGGCCGTCAAGTTCAAGGCCCTCGGCCTCTTCGGCTTGCTGGAGATGCTGATTTTCCTGGTCATCCTGATCGCCGGCTACATCTGGATTTGGAAAAAAGGCGCGCTGGAATGGGTGTAACTCCGTCCAGTCCCGCAGTCGAGCCCTCGGCCGAAACCTTTACCGCCAGCCGCTTCACCCAAGGGAATTTCCTGTTTCCGACTCGCCTTGTGGTCAGCCCGCTGCGCGTCAGCCGCATAAAGTCGCGCCTGTTCGGCAGCAACGAAGAAAGCATCGCCATGTCGAAGGTCGCTTCGGTGCATATCTCGACCGGCGTGCTGTGGTCGGAGGTCCGGATCGAATCGACCGGCGGCACCGACCCCATCACGAGCCACGGCCATCGCAAACAGGACGCCCAACGCATCCGCGATCTGATTGAGCGCTATCAGGGGCAAGCGCGCGCATAGCCTCTGGGCCGCGCCATTCGAAGGCGGAACGCGTTCTGACTTTTCCTCGCCAGTCTCGTTGACACCGTATCCTCAAGCTGATAAAAGTTAACGTTCTCTCCGTAAGCCTTCGAGCCGGAGGTTTGTGCGTTCCGAGCTATGCCGGACGAACCCAAGTCGCCCTCCTCACCGCCGCCGGACAGCGAGCCGAAGCCAGCCGCTTCCGCGCCAGTCGCACCCGCTGCAGCTGCGCCTGCGAAGCCGGCTGCGCCAGCGAAACCTTCCGCTCCCACGCCCGTTCCGTGGGATTCGCCCATGATCGCGAAGCTAAAATCCTCCTATGGTTCCGGCATCGATCCCTTGACTTATGCCGGACAGAACTACATGGTCGTCGACCGCTCGCTGATTCCTGAGATTCTCCGAGTGTTGCGCGACCAGGAGCAATTCGACTACTGCGTTGACATCACGGCAGTTCATTACCCGGCGCGCGAAAAGCAATTCGACGTGGTATGGGTGCTTTATTCTTTCCCGCGAAACGAGCGCATCCGCGTGAAAACGCAAATCCTCGACGGAGCAACTTTGCCGAGTTCTGTTTCCATCTGGCCGGGAACCAATTGGCTGGAGCGCGAAGTATTCGACATGTTCGGCATCAAATTTGACGGGCATCCCGACATGAAGCGCATTCTGCTGCCCGATGGCTGGAAGGGACATCCCCTGCGCAAGGATTACGGAATCCTGCAACAGGATAACGAGTGGGTGCAGATCAACCTGGGAATCGAGAGCGGCCAGTGAAAGGCCTAGAATCGCGAGTTCAATTAGGCAGTCAAAATTAGGATGACCGACCCCAACACCACGCTCTCTCCGCTCGAACTCGAAACCCACGACAAGACTTATCTTGACGCGAACGAACTCGTCATCAACATGGGCCCGCAGCATCCCGCCACGCACGGCGTCCTGCGCGTGATTCTGCGCCTCGACGGCGAAAAAGTTCTGGGCCTCGAGTGCGTGATCGGATACCTGCACCGCGGTGTCGAAAAGATTGGCGAGCACCGCACATACACGATGTTCAATCCATATGTCGACCGCATGGATTATGTGGCCGCCGTTTCGAACGGGCTGGGCTATTGTGAGACAGTCGAGAAGCTTCTGAATGTGGAAGCGCCGCCGCGCGCCCAGCATGTCCGCGTCATCCTCACTGAACTGAACCGCATTGCCAGCCACCAGCTCTGGCTGGGCACGCATGCCCTGGACATTGGTGCCATCACGCCGCTGTTTTACACCTTCCGCGACCGTGAAGAGATTCTCAAGATCTACGAGAAATATTGCGGCGCTCGGCTCACTACGCACGCTTTCCGCATCGGCGGCCTGCAGTACGAAACCTACACCGGCTTCGAGAAGGAAGTGACAAACTTCCTGAATTTTTTTCGCCCCAAGATCGACGAGTACGAGGAACTTCTGACCACGAATCGCATCTGGGTCGAGCGCACGAAAAATGTGGGAACCATCTCCGCCGAAGATTGCATCGCGCTTGGTGTGACCGGCCCCGTGCTGCGCGCCAGCGGAGTGAAGTGGGACCTACGCAAGGCGCAGCCCTACGCCAACTACAAGAACTTCGATTTCGAGATTCCGATTGGAGAAAACGGCGATACCTACGATCGATACCTCGTGCGTATGGCCGAGATGCGGCAATCGGTGCGCATCATCCAGCAGGCCGTCGATGCGCTACCCGAAGGCCCCATCATGGCAAAGGTTCCGAAGGTGATGAAGCCCGCGTCAGGCGAGGTCTATCATTCGATCGAAGCGCCGAAAGGCGAGCTGGGATACTTCATCGTCAGCGACGGATCGACGCAGCCTTATCGCCTGCGCGTGCGTCCGCCGTCATTCGTGAATCTTCAGGCGCTCGATATGATGTGCCGCGGCCAGCTGGTGGCTGACGTGATCGCCGTAATCGGTACGCTCGACATCGTTCTCGGCGAGGTGGATCGTTAAATGAGGATCGCTAAATGAGGTCCCGCTGATGCACGCGATCATCCAATACATTCAGTCTTACCTCTCGAGCGACAAAACGCCGGGCGCCGCCGGAAACATGTTCTGGGCCCTGGTGTATATCATGCTGGTTTTCGCGGGACTGTCGGTCGCCGTGATCGCGATGAACTGGCTCGAGCGCAAGATCCTCGCGCACATGCAGGTACGCCTCGGTCCCATGCGCGTCGGGCCGCACGGCTTGCTGCAGCCCATCGCGGACGCGATCAAGCTGCTGCTCAAGGAAGACATCATGCCCGCCGAGGCTGACGGACTTGTTTTCTGGATGGCGCCGCTGATCGTGGTGCTGGCGGCTTTCACAGTTTTCGTCGTCGTCCCGTTTGGCCCCACGCATGCCATCACTGACATGAACATCGGAATCCTCTTCATGCTCGGCGTGTCGTCGCTCAGCGTGCTAGGGATTGTAATGGCGGGCTGGGCTTCGAACTCGCACTATCCGCTGATTGGCGCGCTGAGGTCGAGCGCGCAGATGGTGTCGTATGAAGTGGCCATGGGACTGGCCGTGGTCTCGGCGATTCTGATGACGAGCCTGAACGCCGAGGGCACCGGAACCCTTAGCATGATCGGCATCGTGCAGGCGCAACTGGCGCAGCATGAGTGGTTCATCTTCAAATTCTTTCCGTTGGGATTGGTCGCCTTCTTTATTTTTGCCGTTGCCATGGTTGCCGAAACCAACCGCGCACCCTTCGATCTCGCCGAAGCTGAATCCGAGTTGACTGCAGGTTTCCACACCGAATACAGCGGCTTCCGCTGGTCTTTGTTTTTCCTGGCCGAATACTCTGCCATGATCGCGGTGTCTTCCATTGCGGTGACGCTCTGGCTCGGCGGATGGCTGCGGCCGTTTCCCAATCTGCTGAGCGGCACTCCCTGGGATCAGATTTTCTCTTTGTTCCCCGGCGTCACGTTTCTTTTCTTCGCGACGATATGTTTCTACAACACCGTCCGCATGCCGAAGCATCCTCTTTTCCGCATTCAAACCATCGGCCTGGCCGGGTTCGGCGCAGTTCTGGCCTTGATCGGTCTGATTCTTTTCGTCCCCGCCGTCAGCGTGCGCATTCAGGATATTTTCTGGTTCTCGGCGAAAGTTGCCGGCTTCATGTACCTCTATATCTGGTATCGTGGCACGTTCCCGCGATATCGCTTTGACCAGCTCATGCAGATGGGATGGAAAGTCCTGCTGCCCATGGGTTTGGGCGTTCTGATTCTGACCGCAAGCGTTGCACTGCTTCAACAGAAGATATGGCACCCGTAGCCACACCATTTTTCTTTTACCTATTTGCCGCGATCATGCTCATCGGCGGCATCCTGGTGATCACGCGCAAGAACCCGGTGCACTCCGCCCTGGCGCTGATTGTTGCATTGCTGGCGCAGGCGTCAATTTATCTGATGCTCTACGCTCCCTTTGTCGCTGGCGTGCAGATCATCCTCTACGCCGGCGGCATCATGGTGCTGTTTCTGTTCGTCATCATGCTGGTGAGCATTGAGCGCTCCATGAAAGAGCGGCAGTTCAACAGTCAATGGGTGGTGGGAATCGTTGCGGCTACGGCGTTAGGCGGATTATTTATCGCCGTCTATTCGAAGGGAAAGGACATCTTTCCGGATCACGTGCTGCCGGTGGTGGAAAACGACAACACGCAAAAGGTCGCCACTCTGTTGTATGGGCAATACATGTTCGCCTTCGAGATCGCCTCGCTGTTGTTGCTGGTGGCAATTATCGGAGCGGTGGTGATGGCGAAGAAGCGAATCTAGGGAAGGGCACGGCTTTAGCCGTGCGGCTTGCGGTATAAAACACACGGGCTTCAGCCCCTGAGGGGCACACGCAGACGAGATCATGGAATCCATGCTCCACATCACGACGCTGCATTACCTGGTCCTCGGCGCAGCCTTATTTCTGCTGGGCGTAATCGGCGTGCTGACCCGCCGCAACGTGGTCATCGTTCTGATGTCGATCGAACTGATTCTCAACGCTGTGAACCTGAACCTTGTGGCCTTCTCCCGCATGTGGGGAGGAGTGCATGGCCAGGTGTTCGCCATCTTTGTGATTACCGACGCCGCAGCGGAAGCCGCGGTAGGTCTTGGCATTCTAATCGCCTTCTTCCGCAACAAGGAGACGGTGAACATAGATGAAGTAAATTTGCTGAAGTGGTAAGAAATCAGCTCTTAGCCATCAGCCTGTTGCTGAGAACTGAGAACTGAGAACTGAGAACTGAATGTTCCTCACCCACATCTGGCTGATCCCGCTCCTGCCCGCCTTCGGTGCGGTGGTCATGTTCTTTTTTGGCCGCAAGCTGCAGGAGGCCACGGTGAGCGCCGTTTGCGTGGGCACCATTGTTCTGGCATTTCTCATGGCTTGCGGCGCCGTCTGGCAATACTCCGCGTGGTCCTCCGCACCCGAGCATTTCCACCAGCCTTATCAGACCATCCTCTACACCTGGCTCGGCACCGACACCGGCCACATGAATTATGTAACCCACGACGGATCGCAAGCCCCATTTCAGGCCGACGCCGGTTTCCTGCTCGACCCCCTCTCCAGCATCTGGCTGCTGTTCGTCACCGGCGTCGGCATGCTGATTCACATTTACTCCACCGGATATATGGAGCACGAAGGCGGCTACTACCGCTTCTTCGGATACCTCAACCTCTTCATGTTCTCCATGCTCACGCTAATCCTTGCCAATAATTATGTGCTCATGTTCGTTGGCTGGGAGGGTGTGGGTCTGTGCTCGTATCTGCTGATAGGCTTCTATTTCCATCGCAAGTCAGCAACCGATGCCGGAAACAAAGCCTTCATCGTGAACCGCATCGGCGATGCCGGATTCCTGCTGGGAATGTTTTTCATCGCCTGGTACTTCGGATCCCTCCGCTTCACGGAAGTCACGCACATTGCGCACAGCGGACGTTTCGCCATCGGCGACCCCATCATCACCGCGGCCACCTTGCTGCTCTTCGTCGGTGCCTGCGGCAAGTCGGCGCAGCTTCCGCTCTATGTCTGGTTGCCCGACGCCATGGAAGGCCCCACGCCGGTTTCCGCGCTCATCCACGCCGCGACCATGGTGACGGCCGGCGTCTACATGGTCGCGCGTTCGAACGCACTGTTCGTACTCGCGCCCACCTCGATGAAGACGGTTGCCATCGTCGGCGCGCTGACCGCCATCTTCGCCGCGTCCATCGCGCTCGTGCAAACCGACATCAAGCGCGTGCTTGCCTATTCGACGGTCTCGCAGCTCGGCTACATGTTCCTCGCGCTCGGCGTCGGAGCCTTCTCCGCCGGCGTCTTCCACGTCTTCACCCACGCGTTTTTCAAAGCGTTGCTGTTCCTCGGCGCGGGCGCGGTGATCCACTCGATGAGCGGCGAGCAGGACATGCGCAACATGGGCGATCTCGCCCATCGCATTCCCATTACCTATCGCACCATGCTGGTCGCAACGCTAGCGATCGCGGGCATTCCTCCGTTCGCAGGATTCTTTTCCAAAGACGAAATCCTCTGGCAGACGTGGACCAAAGAAACCGACGCGTACCGCCTGCTCTGGTTTATCGGCTACGCCACCGCGCTGATGACGGCGTTCTACATGTTCCGCCTGATCTATCTCACTTTCTTCGGCAAACCGCGCATGAGCCACGAGCTTGAACACCATATTCATGAGTGTCCGCACTCCATGGCCGTGCCGCTGCTGGTTCTGGCTCTGTTCTCGCTCTCCGCCGGATGGCTGAGCTGGCCGCCAAGTCTCGGCGGCTCCGCCCGGTTCGAAAGATTCCTTGATCCAGTCTTCGCCAAAGAGGCTCAGGTTTTCCAGGAACAGGGCAAGGCCGGGCAACTTGCGGCCGGAGAAAAAGAGGCGGAACACACCAGTCCTATCGAATACTTGCTCATGTTTCTTTCCGTCGGAGCTGCCGCGGTCGGCTGGGGCATGGCTCGCCGTGCTTACAACCATGCCGACAAGGGTTTCGTCGAGCCCATCGCCGCCGCCTCGCCGCCGGTGTACGACCTGCTGCTCCACAAGTATTACGTGGACGAAGGTTACGACTACATCTTCACCGGACGCCGCAAGCTGGGAGACGTTCGCCTCGGCGTGTTGGGATTAGGCGAAGTGTCGGCGTGGTTCGACACGCACGTGATTGATGCCGCCGTCAACGACGTAGGCTGGATCACGCGTTTGACGGCGACGATTTCCGGTTGGTGGGACAAGTGTATCATCGACGGCATCGGCGTGAACGGACCAGCGATTCTGGCGCGCACGCTTTCGTATCCGGCGCGCCTGTTCGAATGGGGTCTCGTCCAGTGGTACGCGCTGGTGATGGTCGTCGGGTTGGTCTACTTCGTTTGCTTTCAGCTCGGATACTCGCGGCAATTTTGGATCACGGCTGCAGGGCTCGTTCTGTTGACGGGAGCTTACTTCCTGGCACGGTATCTTCGACGGCGTTTTGCGACCTAGCGTTTCGCAAAGTGAACTGACATATGCAACCTCACATACTCTCGATCATCCTCTTCACGCCGCTGGTTGGCGCCCTCGTTCTCCTGTTCGTTCCCAAGGAGAACAAGCAAGCCATCCGCTGGATCGCGAACTTTTTCGCGCTCGGCGGCTTCCTGATCTCGCTGCCGCTGGTGCCCATGTTCTGGGCTCAGCGCTTCGACGCCACCCAACACTTCAAGTTCATCGAGGGCGCGGCCAACAACTGGATCCCCTCCATCGGCGCAGGCTACGTGATCGGCATCGACGGTATTTCCTTCCTGCTCATCATGCTCACCACGCTGCTGGGCTGGATCTCAATCCTTTCTTCATGGACTGCCATCGAAAACCGCGTCAAGGAATACTACGTCTGGTTTCTGATTCTGCAGACCGGCATGCTCGGCGTCTTCATGGCGCTAGATTTCTTCCTCTTCTTCGTTTTCTGGGAAGCCATGCTGGTTCCGATGTACCTGCTGATCGGCATCTGGGGCGGTCCGCGCAAGCTTTACGCGGCCATCAAGTTCTTCCTCTACACCCTGGCTGGATCGGTGCTGATGCTGCTCGGCATTCTGTTTCTTTATTTCCATCACCAACACTTGACTGGAATTTATACGTTCAGCATCACTGCCCTCTACGAAACCGCGCCAAAAATTTACTCCGACCCAGCCTACGGTCCCACCATTGCAACGCTGCTGTTCTTCGCTTTCTTCTTCGCCTTCGCCATCAAGGTGCCAATGTTCCCCTTCCACACCTGGCTGCCCGACGCTCACGTGGAAGCGCCGACCGCCGGCTCGGTCATCCTGGCCGGTGTCTTGCTGAAGATGGGGACGTACGGCTTCATCCGTTTCTCCCTGCCGTTTTTTCCCAACGTGATGTGGAATCCCGCCACGTTCCTGCACCTGACAGTCCGCGGCTGGATGATCACGCTCTCCATCATCGCCATCATCTACGGCGCTCTCGTTTCGCTCATGCAGAAGGACATGAAGAAACTGGTCGCCTATTCCTCAGTAAGCCATCTCGGTTTCTGCACGCTTGGAATCTTCGCGCTGAACTCCGCCGGCATAAGCGGGTCAGTCTTGCAGCAGATTAATCACGGCATCTCCACCGGCGCGCTGTTCTTGATCGTCGGCATTCTCTACGAACGCCGCCACACCCGTGAAATTTCCGAATACGGCGGCATCTCGAACGTGATGCCGGTCTACGCCACCATCACCATGATCATGTTTCTCTCTTCGATGGGATTGCCGCTGCTCAACGGTTTCGTCGGCGAATTCACCATCCTGCAAGGCACCTTCATGGAGAACTGGCGATGGGGCGCATGGGCCGTGCCCGGCGTAGTTCTGGCGGCGGCCTATCTGCTGTGGCTTTACCAGCGCGTCTTCTTCGGCACGGTCACAAATCCGAAAAACGAAAAGCTGCACGACCTCACTCCGCGCGAGGTGCTGACCTTCGTGCCGCTCCTCATTATGGCTTTCTGGATCGGCCTCTATCCCAAGCCTTTTTTCCAGATTCTTGAGCAGCCCGTGAATCAGATCGTCGAGAACGTGCGCAGTCCGCTGGCCGGCGGCCCCGCGAATGCCGCCGTTCACCCCCAAGTTCAGCCGGAAATGCAGCCGGCTTTGGTACCGGTTGGGACGGATTCCGTTGCAACCACAGCCTCTGCAACCACCACTGCTCGTGTCGCAGCGCAATCGATCAAGAGGAAGAACTAGTGGGCCTCGCTCCCCAATTCGCTTTGAACGACTATCTGCTGGCCCTCCCCATCACTCTGCTTACCCTGTTTGCTATCGGCATCCTGTTGATCGATCTCATGCTCCCGCCGGAGGAGAAGTGGGTCAACGCAGCCACGGCTCTCGTCGGGGTGCTGTTTGCCGCCAAGGCGGTGTATAACGTCCAGGCATGGATGCAGAGCAGCGGCGCCACTCGTGCTTCCGGATTCATGGGCACCGTGCTGGTCGACCGCTTCTCCATCTATTTCTTCTATCTGTTTCTTGCGGGCACGGCGATCTCGATCCTCATGTCCATGCGTTACATGAAGACCGAGCATGAAAACCACGGCGAATATTACACCCTGATGCTGCTCTCGGTCGTCGGCATGATGTGCATGGCCGCCGGATTCGACATCGTGCTGATTTTCATCGGCCTGGAGCTGATGGCGATTTCCACCTACGTTCTGGTAGGTTTTCTGCGCCGCAACCGCCGCTCCAACGAAGCCGCGCTGAAATACCTGTTGCTGGGAGCGTTCTCCTCCGGCATTTTTGCCTACGGGCTGTCGCTGCTTTACGGACTTACCGGCAGCACCAATGTGGCCGAGATCGGTCGGCGCCTGGCACAGCTCCTGGCCAGAGAACCTCACAATCCGGTCGCGATCATTGCCTTGCTGACCACGATGACCGGCCTGTTGTTCAAGATTGCCGCCATCCCTTTCCACCAGTGGGCGCCGGACGCTTATGAAGGCGCGCCCACCTGCATCACCGGATTCATGTCCGTAGCCGTCAAGGCCGCGGGGTGGGCGATGCTGCTCCGCATCCTGATCGGCAGCCCGTTCCAACTCGGTGGATTCCTCGCCATGCGCTCCACCTGGGTTCCGGTGCTGGTCTTCGTTTCCATTGCCACCATGACGGGCGCGAACTTCGCCGCCCTCACCCAGACCAACACCAAGCGTCTGCTCGCTTACTCTTCCATCGCGCACGTCGGCTACATGCTGCTCGGCTTGATCGCCGGAACCCCGACTCAGCTCAATGCCGACGGTGTCAAAGGCATTCTGATCTACCTGCTGGTCTATACGTTCATGAATCTGGGTGCCTTCGGCGTGATCACTTCGCTGCGCCATCGCAACGTAATTGGCGACGAACTCGACGATCTCAACGGCCTGTATTCGCGCGCTCCCGTCGAAGCCGTGCTCATGCTGATCTTCCTGCTCTCGCTAGCCGGAATTCCGCCCCTGGCAGGCTTCTACGGCAAATACTTCATCTTCCTGAGCCTGATCGAAACCGGACACTACGCGCTGGCATCCCTGGGCGTGCTCTATTCCGTCTTCGGCCTGTACTATTATCTGAAGATGGCCAACGCCATGTTCATGGGCCAACCCGAAGAACGCGGCCTGCTGCCGGTGAGTTGGACCATGCGCGCCGCCCTAGCCGTAACCGCATTCGCCACGCTCTATATCGGAATCATGCCCGAGCGTTTCATCCACCTGGTGAACTGGTCGATTGGCATGGCGCAGAACCCCACCGTAGCGAAGCTGATCCGCTAGAAATGCGCATAACTGAAAATGCTCATGTGGAGACAGTCGCCTCGGCTGTCCCATGAGCGAAGCTCGGGCGGAATCCACCACCGCCGCCGATGAGCGTAGAATCCGCCGTGCAGGCCCAATGACGTGCAGGCCCAATGACGTGCAGGCCCGATGACCCTAGCCGACCCAACTCCCGACCGCGAAGATGAAGACCGTCAAGACTCCGGCCGCAAAGAGAAAGAGAACTTCTGGGTCCAGGCCGCCCGCTACAGCCAACTAGCGTTCATCCTCCCCGCCGCCCTCGTCGTAGGATGGCTCGTCGGCGCCGGTCTTGACCGCTGGTTGCACACTACCTGGCTCTACCTGGCAGGCATTCTCTTAGGTATCGCGGCTGGTTTCTTCGAACTGATACGTACAGTTCTGCGCGACACGAAGTGACTATGTCGACTCTTCATCAGTTTCAATGACCGATCAACTACAAACCGAACCCAACCCGGCTCAGGCTGCCGCCTCGGAGCACTTTTACTCCGGCGCTCTCCACCGCATCGGCCGCGCCATGGTCGTGCTCGCCCCATTGCTGGTAGCCGCCGCATGGTGGAAGTTTGGCGTGGCCTCTGCCGCTGGTTTCGCCTTCGGTTGTGTCATCGCCTATGTGAATTTCCACTGGCTCAAACGCGTAATCGCCGGCTTCGTCGATCGTGCCACCGGAGCCGCTACATCGCAATCCGGCCAGGGAATCGTCTTTCGCTTCCTGCTCCGCTACTTTTTGATGGCTCTGGGCGCCTATGCTATATTGACTGTTTCACCCGCAAGCCTGAACGGACTTCTTGCGGGCTTATTTTTGCCCGTCGCAGCCATCGCATGTGAGGCCGCCTACGAACTGTACGCGGCCTTGGTTCGCGGGTTTTAGCACGAGTCTGCACGAAAGAAGCTAGGAGCTAGAAGCTAGAAGCTTTTTATGCCTGAACAACTCTGGTTCACCGCGATTCTCAATCATCTGTTTGCGGGCCCCGTCACGTCGCTCCTGCTGGCGTTGGGCATAAAACCTAAATCTCTAACAGCCCCCATCCCGAATTCGCTCGCGATGGAGATTCTGGTCTTTGCATTTTTGCTGGTCCTGTTCGTTATGGTCCGTTCGCGGCTTTCGGTCGACCGTCCCGGAGCACTGCAGCACACCTTCGAAGGGGTTGAGGGATTCATTCAAGGCCAGAGCGACGAGATCATCGGCCACCACAGCGAAGGCTACACAGCCTTTCTGACGGCGCTGACCCTCTTCATTCTTTTCTGCAACCTCATCGGCGTGATTCCAGGCTTCGAATCACCCACAGCGGTAGCCGTCGTTCCCCTCGGCTGCGCTCTTTGCGCCTTCGTCTACTACAACACGCAGGGATTCAAGCACGCTGGACTAGGCTACTTAAAGCATTTTGCCGGGCCTGTGCTCCCCTTGTCGCCGCTGATGATTCCAATCGAAATCATCAGCCATCTGGCTCGCGTGCTCTCGCTGACCATCCGCCTCACAGCCAATATGCTGGCTGGCGATCTGGTCACCTTGGTTTTCATTTCACTTGTCCCCATCGGTGTGCCCATCATATTCATGGGATTGCACATCGGCGTGTCGCTGCTGCAGACCTATATTTTCGTCCTGCTGACCACTGTTTATCTGCAGGGCGCGGTTTCAGAAGAGCACTGAAAGGCAGTTCTCAGTTCTCAGAAAAAAACTTTGAGACAGCGAACTGAGACTAGGGACGGGCATCAGCGTCCTGGGCTTGGTCTTGTTTGAGCAGTATTTCAGTTGTCTGCTCCTATTCTCTATCACGCGTCATTGACTGGGAACTGAGAACTGAGAACTGAGAACTGACCGCAAGCGTGAGGGCGTCTGCAAGGAATGACGTCAACCACCCACTGGCGGTATTTCATACGAGGAGAAGCACAATGGGTAAGCTAAGTAAGTTGTTCATGGTACTGTCCGTGCTGTCGTTCGCCGTCCCAGCCTTTGCGCAGGGCGAAGCCGCAAGTGGAGTCAACTGGGTTGCTATCGCCGCCGGCTTCTCCATGGCGTTCGCCTCCGGCATCTGCGCCTTGGCGCAGGGCAAAGCAACCGCTTCCGCCGCTGAGAGTCTGGCCCGCAATCCAGCCGCTCGTCCCGGAATTCAACTGGCTCTGATTCTGGGCCTGGCCCTGATCGAGTCTCTCGCGCTTTACACACTGGTAATCATCTTCGTCAAGGTGAAGTAAGACAGGTTTCAAAGTTTCAGGGTTTCAAGGTTTCAAAGACAAAGCCTCTGCACGCGCAGAGGCTTTTGTTTCGACCCAAGACGTCGCTGGTTTTACTTTGAAACCTTGAAACCCTGAAACTTTGAAACCTTCTGCTATACCTTTCGCTCCCCGCTCCACTGCTGATCTTTATTGTGCGCGGCGCGGCTCATCGCTTCCACCAGCACCCGGCGCAGCCGGTAGCGACTTTCCAAATCAGTGTTGACGATCTCGAATCCCACTTCATTCACCCGCGCCCGGCGCAGCAGCACATGCGCCCGGATCTTCGACCGCATGCCCAACGAAATCTCCAGATCCGCCTCGCTGCCGATGCGCAGATTGTCTTCTTTGGTCCCCATGCCGCCGCCCAGGCTCAGCTCGCGGATCAGGATCTTCGACTTTCCCCAAGAACTTCCAATCGTGGCGCTAACCGTGCGAGCCAGCACCATGCGTTCGTAACGCCGCTGCCGCACCCAAGGGCATGCCGGAGCCGTATCGAGCGGCGCGATCGCCAGTTCCGCAGCCTCGATTCCGCTGTCAGACAAAATTTGACCACTGTAACGCGGATCGGTTTTCGAGAGCGATTGCGCCGCCGCAATCCGCAGCTCGCGGTGATGAACCCATCCAAACGTCTTCTTCGTCTCCACGATCTCGCGAAGCAGTGACACGGCCTCGGGATCCCGCAGCCGTCCCAGCGACTCGATAGCCTTCAGTTGCACAAACGGAGAACGCGAAGCCGCCTCGCCTGGCTTCGCCATGGCCACCAGCGGTGGCGCCGCGGTAAGATCACCGCTCATTCCGATTTCATCGATGGTTTCCGGCAGCACTACGGAATCCAGCACTTCCGCTAATTCGAGCAGCGTGCGTCCGCGGTCGGGAGCAGCTCCGTACGCGATCTGCCGAACCACAATATCGTGGTAGAAACGGTTCCACTCAGGCAGGCGGATCGGCAACAACTCAAGCAATGTCCCCACATCCAGACGGCTCAAAAGTCCCACCACGGCAGAAGCTTGCCGCGGCTGCCCAGTCCGCAGAATCTCCCGCAATTGCGCCAGCGCCGGACTTCCCATCTCCTTGACCAGTTCGACCATACGGTCGCACTCGTCTCTGCGCATGCATCGAAAAAACCGGTCAGCCAGATGTTCCGCGCCCGATTGGCAAGTGCGCCGCAAAACCAGCAGCAAGTCCGCGGGTACGGGCTCATAGAGCAACGCTTCTTCAATGTATTCGGGAATCCGGTTTTCCACGCCCACCCGCGGGCGCAAGTCATTCACCATCACCGGACGCTGCTGCAGCAGCATCTCCATCCCGGTGCACACTTCGTTTACCGCCTGGTAATTTTTGGCCTCGCTGGCCTCCTGGCTCAGGCGCACAAATGCCGCGCTCAGCAGGCTTTGCAGTTCAGGATCTTTCTCCACGCACAACTGCTCGCTTACCTGGTGGATCGCCTTGCCCATGGCTTCACCGCCCAGCCGGGCGTAGAGGTCGGCCAGCTGGCTCAATCCAATCGCCGTCTTGCGCCGCGGATCCTGCTCCTTGCTTGTGAGGCAAGCAGAGTAGTTGTTCAAAATTTCTGCGGACGTTTCCTTGTCGTCGCGGTCGAGCAGCACTTCCACGAACTGGCGTAGGTTGCGCGGTGGCACGCACGGAGCTTCATTCGAGAGCAGCACCGTTTTCTTCCCAGACTCCGGCACTTCCGCCCAGAACATCCGGTCCAGGATGTCGGCGTGCGACTCCACCAGGATGCCCGCCTTGTTCATCTTCTCTTCTTGGAGCTTCAGAATCTGGCGCAGCGAGTCCATCTGCCGGCTCATGTGCTCCATCATCTGATGCACGGCGTTGACCTTGACTTCGCCTTTGGAATAGCGCTCGAGCGCGAAACGAATCGCCATATGCTCGGCGGCCTTCATCAGCAGCGGCGTGTCCTCTTCCTGGGCAGTCGTTGCCTTCGCCGCCAGGGTTCCCAGCAGTTGCTGCAGGTTCAGCCGTGTGTTCGGATCGACTTCGGTCAGCTCCTTGTGCAGAATTTGCGGATCAGCAGTCGGATCGCCTTGCACCTCACCGAATCGCGTCAGCAGTCGGATGGCTTGAATCACTTCCGCTTCCTGTAGCGGGACTACTCCGCCTTCCCAAGCCGGCGCCGTCCCTGTTCCGGCTCCAGCTTTGCCGGCACCGGCGGGGGCGCTCGGAACGCTTCCAAACGGAACCACAACGCCACCCGGCTGGCCTGTGCCCCCTGAATTGGCGCCCTCCGCCGCTGCGATCAGTTGCAGCAGCTTCTGCGGATCGTTCAGCCACTGCTTGAATTCCGGCCCGAGGGTCTGGGCAGCGATCTGCGCCGCTACGCTGATATCGCCGGTCAGCGGATCAGCCGCAACGAATTTCACTTCATTGATCTTGATCGTGCTGTGCTTGCCCGCACTGCTGAGAGCTTCTTTGATCTGCTTGGCCACATCCTGAGCTTTGGAGCCAGCCAGAGTAAAGGCGCGCACCAGCCGTGCGAAGTCCTCGATGGTTACGTCTTTGGAAAAGTGCAGGCTGGCCAAACCAGCGGTACTAAGGAGCTGTCCAAAGCTGCGCTCAGTTTGTCCCGCTTCCAGCGGAACTCCATCCAACAGCAGCTTGTTGTCTGAAACCCCCAGCAGGAAGCCACCTTCTCCCGCGGCAGGCAGACCGTGCTGCAATTCATTCCACGCAGTCTCGAATTGGGCTTCCGTGCGCTTGTGGTCGGGGCCGTACATACGCGCATACTTGATGAGAATGTTCAGGCTGTGAACAAAAGCGCGCGCGGAGGCCGCACGGTTTGCATGGAATGTGGTTGCGTCGCTAATAAAACACCCCTCAACCCGCAGTTCTGGCTTCAGGCAACTAGTAGGCAATAAAAGGCTAATCCAACAGGTAAGGGGTTGCACGTTACGGAGGTAACGGTCAGAATTGGCATGAGTTAAAAATCCGCACCAATTGCTTCCCGGAACCTTAGTGCTTTCCTCAACCACTCACACCGCGCGTGCCAAAAAAACCACCGGCCTGCGCTACTGGATGCTGCGCGTGTTAGAAGAGTGCGACCATGTCGCCGCAGATTTCAGCCCGGATCCCGTTCACGACCTGCGCGTCTCCTTGCGACGCTGCCGTTCTTTGGCTGACGGATTATACGCAATCGATCCCGATCCCAACTGGAAGGCCATGAGGAAAGCAGGCAAGCGCCTGTTTCAGCGCCTCGGAGCCTTGCGCGACATCCAGATCATGATGGAATGGATCGAAAAGCTGGAGCCCGTCCCGTCCCGTGTGGAGCGGGCGCCCCTTCGGCAGGCTCAGGGCAGGCTCTCGCCCGCTATGCTCACATCGGAACAGAGTCTGGAGTCTATTCCAGGCGTAGATCGGCAAGCTGGAGCCGATCCGGCAGCCCAAACTCTGCTAAAAATCCTCGCCGCCCGCGAACAAGAACAGAAACTCGAAGCCCACGCAGCCCTCGAAGAATTCGACCGCAAACAATGGCGTCAGTGGACCCGAACTCTTCCCGCCCGTGCCGCCCACGTCCGCCTGGGCAGCGCCCTGTTCAAGCATCTGGCTTTAGAGCGCTGGACCGAAGCCCGCGACCTTCACAACCGCGCCTTGCGCAACCGCTCCCAGACCGCACTTCACAGCCTGCGCATCGGCATCAAGCGTTTTCGCTACATCGTCGAGAACTTCCTGCCCGCTGAGCACAAAGCCTGGAGCAACGACCTCAAAGAAATGCAGGACGTGCTGGGCGAGGTCCATGATCTCGACGTACTCTGGGCCACAGCGACCTCTTGCCATGTCTTCCCTGACCAAGTCTCCCGCCAGCGTTGGCACGAACGAATTCTCTCCGAGCGAGCCAAGCGGATTGAGGTCTATCGCAAAAAGATGACAGGTCCCGCTTCGCTCTGGCAGGTCTGGCGCGCCGCGCTGCCGCAGGGCAAACAGATTCAAGCCCTAGCCGCTCGCCGAATGAAGCTCTGGGCGCATGGCCTCGATCCCGACTTTGCCCATTCCGAGCGCGTAGCCAGCCTGGCTCTTCAACTCTACGACGGCCTTCTAGCCTCAGGATGGCAGCCGTCCGCCGACGCCATCTCAGCCCGCTCCAGCCTTTTAGCCGCCGCTCTTCTTCACGATGTCGGCAAGTCCAAAGGCGACAAGGGACATCACAAGACTTCCTTCGATATGATCCGAGCCCATGGCAATCCGTTAGGTTGGAAGCCCGGCGACCTGCAACGCTCCGCCCTCATCGCCCGCTTTCACAGCGGAGCCCTACCCACCAGAAAGCACAAAGACTTGCGCGATCTTCTCCCCGACGAACAGAAAGCAACCATCCAGCTAGCCGCCGTCTTGCGTCTAGCCAACGCCCTGGACGCCGCCCACGACGGCCACATCCGCCGGATTCAAGTTGAAAACGCCCCGATTCGAACCAATAAGATCCGAACTAACAAGATCCGAACTAACCAGATCAGCGCCAAAGGGAACGAAGCCGTGACCATCGCCGCCGAAGGCTATTCTCCTTTGAGCGCTTCCGCCCAAACCATCGCTGCCGAGCGCCACCTGCTCGAAACCGTCCTGCACCGCCCCGTCATCGTCAAGCCCATGAAGGTCGTAACCCGCCAGCCCTGGGCGAAGGGCGCAACCTCGAGAGAATCCCGAATGAAATTCCGGCGCACACGACCAATCACACTTGCTTGAGGGGTAGAACTTGAGGGATAGAATAGCTTCAGCATCTGAGGCGGAGGAGAGCGAATGTACTTCGAGCAGTTCTATCTAGGCTGTCTGGCGCACGCTTCCTATATGCTGGCGTCTGCGGGCGAGGCCGTTGTCGTCGACCCGCAGCGGGATGTCGAGATTTACCTGACAGCTGCCGAGGCGAATCAGGTTTCCATTCGCCACATCTTCGAAACTCACCTGCATGCCGACTTCGTTTCCGGGCACAGGGAGCTGGCGTCGAGAACCGGTGCGCAGATTTATATAGGTGCGCAAGCCCAGGCGACCTTCCCTCACGTAGACCTGACAGACTCCTTCCATCTGCAAGTTGGACAAATGCGCATCACGGCTCTTGAAACGCCAGGTCACACGCCGGAGAGCATGTGCTTCGTAATCACAGACGAGGAGAAGTCGCCATCGCCTTGGGGGGTTCTGACCGGCGATACGCTCTTCCTGGGAGACGTGGGCCGTCCCGATCTTTCCAAACGTTTTACTCCTGCCCAACTCGCGGCAATGCTTTATGACAGCCTGCACCAGAAGATCCTGAAGCTGTCCGACAATGTTCTCGTCTACCCGGCGCACGGGGTCGGTTCGCTCTGTGGACGCAACATGCGCGCCGAGCGGGTTTCCACCATCGGCACCGAGCGGCTCACGAATTACGCGTTGCAGATCAAGAGCAGGGAAGAGTTCGTCAGGCAGTTAACCAGCAATCTGCCGGCTCGTCCGGAATACTTTCTGCAGGACGCGGAAATCAATCGCACCGGAGCTTCAGCACTCTCCGATTTGCCCGCTTTGTCTGCAATCGAGCCCGCCGAACTGAAAGCCCTGCTTGCAGAAGGCGGAATCGCGTTGGATGTTCGTCCGGCCGAGCAGTTCGCGGCCGCTCACGTGCCCGGATCCGTAAATATTGCTTTGTCAGGGCAGTTTGCTTCCTGGGCGGGAGCAGTGCTGGGTTTGGCCGCGCATCCTGTATTAATCGCAGAATCGCAGGATGCAATCGCAGAAGCACGGATGAGGCTGGCGCGCATCGGCCTCGAGGATGCGCGAGGCTACCTGCGTGGCGGCATCGAAGCATGGAGCACGGCGGGACTGCCCCTGGCCACGCTTTCGCAGATTGGCGTGCAAGCTCTCAGCGGCCGATTGCAAGAATCCAGCTTGCAAGTGCTCGATGTCCGGCGCGAGCCCGAGTGGGAAGCCGGCCACATCGCGGGTGCCACATGGTGGCCGCTCGATAACTTTAAAGTCGCGCCCCCCGAGATTGATCGCAACCTTCCCGTTGCCGTGCACTGCAAAGGCGGCTATCGCAGCATGATTGCCTGCAGCTTGCTGCAGCGCGCCGGTTTCAAAAACGTGTTCAACCTGGTGGGAGGCTTCGACGCTTGGCAGCAAGCGAAACTTCCTGTGGCTACAGAGGCAGCCGCTAAAGAGAAAGACAAGCCAGTCGAAGTCTAAACCGGCAGCGACCCTTTCGAGAACCGCCGATTCTGGCGTAAACACCTTGTTCACAGCTGCAGGGAAGAACCTGCTCAGCTTCGAACTCGGGACAGGCTCCTACAGCTTCCTATTTAGGAGGTCTACAGCCCACACCCTATCGCGCATGCATCGTGATAAAGCTAAAATTGCGGTCCCTGCAGGAGCCCCGAGTGTCAAGCCGAGTGTCGAGCGAAGACCAAATCAGAAAGTTAGTGAAAAAGGCACTCACCGTTACCGACGAGCCCGAACTTCACAGAATAATGGAGGAGTTGAGGTCCGTCCTGCGCAAGCACGTCGAGGGCATACGGAAAATAGGTCTCGCTAGCCACCCCGACCGCAGATCGAAATCAACCGACGCAGACAAAACTCGATGACAACTGCGTCCAGACCAGGTGCGTCGAGACCAGGTTAGGCACGTTTCGTCCCGGCCGAGCCGGAACCCTCGCGGACGTCTTTCCCATCGAACTCGTCGAGGAGTTGCTCGACCAGTTCGGTCAATCTTTTTGGATCCTGCTCTTGTTGGACCTGTTCCGCCACTTCCCGCCAGCGTTCCTGAGGGGGCGCGATCTCATCCGGAGCCTGAACCGCGCTGGTCTCCCGGAATTCTTTAGCAATCTTCTTAACCGTCTCGACCGGAATCTGCTCGAAACGTGTTTTAGAGGCTCGCATTTGATTTACCCCTTCCTGATCGTCCCCCAACCGTAGCAGTCCAGAAGCAGTACGGGTTATATCTTTTGGGCAATCTTTGCGTTTGCTATAAGCGTGTTCAGCACGCAAATCACGGTGACTTGTGGGCAGGTAGACGCCGCCATCAGGTTGGCGGATCAATGTTTAACGGTCCGATTTTTTACTTGCACGATGCCGTATCGTTATATTACGATTGTGTCATGTTAGTTTAATGATGTCATTCCCGGACAGGAGATCCTCCAATGGCCCAGAAAGCTCCAATGAACTTCAGGACAATGTCGCAAGCTGATGTGCCCCAGGGTCGCAATGGAAAGCATAAGCAGATCGTTACCGAGATTCTCTCCGATCTCGATCAGCTGCCCGTGGGAGTTGCACTCAAAGTGCCTTTGTCGGAATTAGAGGAGAGCAAGGAAAATGTGCGGTCCGCCCTGAACCGCGCCGTCCATAAAGGTAGCCGCAACGTTGCTACCGCCAGTGATGCCGACTTCTTGTATGTGTGGAACGAGAGCCGCTGAGCAATAAATATTGGCTCAGCAATATTGGTGAGCAATATTGATCAGCAACACCGTTGCGGGAGCAGTAGCGTACCAGCAGCGCGAACGGGACGCATGAAAACTAGGCCTCTCACGCAAAAGCGGCTTTCCCGCCTTCAGGATCTTCTTTGAGCAATGCTTTCGAGGTTAAGCACGCCGAGTAATACGGACAACACTGTATTCGTGCCGCCTCGTGCCTTTAGAGTTGCTGCGCCTTCCTGCCTGCTACATCGAGACAATCCTCCTGCCGCTGAAATGCTTCGCAACCAACTAGATCGGAGATACATCTACACGAAGAAAAGCTGGATCGGGAAAGATCAAATTATGAATTCGATTAGCGGATGGAAGGCTGCCTGCTTCGCGACTCTGTTTTGTGCCGCGACGGCGATTTCTTCGCCCGCGCAGACTTTCACTACGCTGGCCAGTTTCAACAACGCGAACGGTTCTTTCTCCCAGGCGCCGCTGGTACAAGGTCTCGACGGGAATTTGTACGGGACCACCGATGATGGCGGACTCAGGGCGAGCGGCACGGTCTTCAAAATCACGCCGGCCGGCAAGCTTACCTTGGTGCACTATTTTTGTTCGCGACCAAATTGTGCCGATGGCGAGGTCCCTGAATCAGGTCTGGAACCCGCCACCAACGGAGACCTCTACGGAATAACCTCCAGTGGCGGGAGCGGCTGCAGCTACTGTGGAACGGTATTCCAAATTTCTTCCCAGGGCACCGTGTTCACCCTGCATAGCTTCGATGGCTCCGATGGCCTGAACCCGCTGGGGTTGATGCAAGCCAGCAATGGGGATTTCTACGGCACCACCAGCGCGGGTGGAAGTGGAAGTGGCGGCACGATTTTCAGAATGACTCCCACCGGCACTCTGACCACACTCTATAACTTCGAAGACTTCAACTATCCCACAGCAGGAATGGTGGAAGGCACTGGCGGAAATTTCTACGGCACAACCATCGCCACCGCCAGCGATGCCTACGGCACAATCTACAAGATGACTGCTGATGGCGCCGTAACCACGCTGCACAGCTTCAGCGGGTCCGAGGGATCGTGGCCGGTCGCCCCTTTGATGGAAGCCTCCAACGGACACTTCTATGGGACCACCGCCGAAGGCGGCCCAAGCAGCAGCATCTGCGTAAGCACCGGCTGCGGGACAGTGTTCGAAATTACTCCCGAAGGCGTGCTGACCACGCTGCATTACTTCGCCGGTCCCGACGGCTTGAGCCCGAGTGGAGCCTTGGTCCAGGGCACTGACGGCAATCTTTATGGAACGACTTCGGGCGGGGGTCCAGCCAATTCCACCTGCGACTTCGGCTGTGGCACAATCTTCCAAATCACTCCCGAGGGCAAGTTCACCACGTTGCACGCTTTTGATGGCCATGACGGCCGGTATCCTTACGTCGCGCTGGTGCAGGCCACGGACGGAAACTTTTACGGTACGACCTACGCTGGCGGAAGTTCCACCGCCTGTACGGGAGGCTGCGGCACGGTCTTCCGGTTGTCGATGGGCCTGGGTCCGTTCGTCGAGACCGTACCAGCAGCCAAGTGTCCAGGCGGGAGCGTGAAAATTCTCGGGACAGACCTCACCGGCACAACCAGCATCACCTTCAACGGCGTTGCGGCCACCTTTACCGTCGTGTCGCCCACCGAGATCACAACCACCGTTCCCGCCGGCGCAACCACGGGCAAGGTTGAGGTAGTGACCCCAAGGGGTACGTTGTCGAGCAATGTACCTTTCCGGGTGTTCTAACTGTCGGACGTCCCCGAGAGACCGCCTCCAGACCGAACCGACGTTGCCGAAGAGGCCGAACCTTCGTAGACTTACGAACGAGGCCTTGCCGCGATCTCCAATGAAAACCGCTAAACTAGCCAGATCCTGCCGCATCGACGACGGCAAGAATTTCCGCCTGAAGGACTTTGATCCCGCCGACACCAGACACTTGCATTCGGTCGATCAAGCCCAGGAACAATTGCAGAAAGACACCGCACGCCTGGAGGACTTGCAATCCAAGCTTTACGCCCAGGATCACTGGGCTCTACTGCTGATCTTCCAGGCCATGGACGCAGCCGGTAAAGACGGCACTATCAAGCACGTCATGTCCGGAGTGAACCCCGAAGGCTGCCAGGTTTACTCGTTCAAGGTCCCGTCCGAGGCCGAACTGCAGCACGATTTCCTTTGGCGTACCACGCGAAATCTCCCCGAGCGCGGCCACATCGGCATCTTCAACCGCTCTTATTACGAAGAGGTGCTGGTGGTGCGAGTGCATCCCAAGGCGCTCGAGGCCGAAATGCTTCCGCCTTCGCTCGTAACGAAGAGCATCTGGGAAGAACGTTTCGAAGATATTCGCAGCTTTGAGCGACACATGGCGCGTAACGGCACGGTCATCCGCAAGTTCTTTCTCCACCTTTCAAAAAAAGAACAGAAGCGCCGCTTCCTGGCGCGCCTTGAGGAACCAGAGAAGAATTGGAAGTTCTCCGCCGCCGACATTCACGAGCGCAAGTATTGGGACGACTACCAGAACGCCTACGAGGACATGATCCGCAATACTGCGACGAAGCACGCCCCGTGGTATGTCATCCCCGCGGACAATAAATGGTTTACGCATCTGGCAGTTTCAGCAGCCATCGTCGAAACCTTGGAAGAACTCAGCCTCGCCTATCCGAAAGTCGACGCCGCAAAACGCAAAGAACTCCAGGCAGCTCGTCAAACTCTCGTGAAGAAATAGGACAGATAGCAAGCGGACAGGGGCCGCGGTAGTGCCTCAGTGGCAATGGCCGCTGGCTTGAGCGATCATGTTTGGAGTCTGGAAGAAATCGTTATGATGGCTGACAGCTTCATGCCGAAAACTAGTAAGCGCGGGCCCTACAAGAAAGCAACGGAGGAAAGCCGTGGATGATGAACAGGTGGTTAAGCTCTTAGAAGAGATCAGAGACTTGCAGAAAGCGTACCTTGAGAATCAGAAGCGAGCGCTCAAGCGTCAGAAGATAACTCTTCTCGTGTCTAGCCTTTTGCTTGTGGTTTTCTTGAGCTTCACGGCCTATATGGGATGGTTCGCTGGACACTGATTACCGAAAATCCAAACTGAGGCACTACCGGGGCCGCTTCCCATTTGGCTCGCGTCGCATTACCATGGCAGAACTATTTCTTTTCATTTTCATTTCTTTCAATTGGGGGGCATCTGAACATGGCAGGTCGAAACGCGCTTCTTCGCAACAAATCTGGTAAGGCTTCACTAGCCTGGTACCTGCCGTTCTTTCTGGCCGTATTCGCGCTGGCTTCTCAGACCACTGCGTTTGCTCAGACCAAGCCTGAGGCCAAGTCGAAGGCCGCCAAGGCCCAAGCCGCGCCCGCCGCATCCTCTGACCAGAAATCCGCCGACGAGGAATCAACCAGGCCGGAAGACAAGCCCTTCAAAGGCATGAAGTATCGCCTGATCGGTCCCTTCCGCGGCGGACGCTCCCTCACCGCAGCCGGAATCCCCGACGATCCCACCACCTACTATTTCGGTGCAACCGGCGGCGGCGTCTGGAAGTCAACCGACGGCGCCATGACCTGGTCTTCCGTTTTCGATAAAGAGGGAAGCAGTTCAATCGGCAGCCTTGCAGTCGCCAATTCCGATCGCAACACCATTTATGTCGGCACCGGCGAAGCCTGCATCCGCGGCAACATCGCCCAAGGGGACGGAGTCTACAAGTCTCTCGACGCGGGCAAGACGTGGAAGGACGTCGGCCTGCGCGACAGCCGCGCCATCGGCAAAGTCATCATCAATCCCGATAATCCGGATATCGTTTTCGTGGCCGCTCTCGGCCATCCCTACGGACCGAACACCGAGCGCGGTATTTTCCGCACCACAGACGGCGGCAAGACCTGGGAGAAAGTTCTCTACAAAGACGAGAACACCGGAGGCATCGACGTAGCGTTCGATCCGCACAATCCCAACATCCTATTTGCCGCGCTCTGGCAGGCGCGCCGTACTTCATGGAGTCTCGCCGACGGTGGCCCGGGCAGCGGACTCTACCGCTCCAACGATGGAGGCACAACCTGGAAGCGCCTCGAAGAGCACGGTCTGCCGAAAGGTCCCTACGGCCGCATCGGCATAGCCGTCGGAGCCAACTCCGATCGCGTCTATGCCCTCATCGAAGCACACAACCCGGATGGCGGTCTCTACCGCTCCGACGACGGCGGCGAGACCTGGGAGATCGTCAATCCCAGTCACAGTCTCTGGCAGCGGCCCTGGTATTACATGCACATCATCGCCGACCCCAGAGACGAAAACACGATCTACATCATGGATGTGGACGCCTATAAATCCACCGACGGCGGTCACCTCTTCAACAAGATCAAAATCCCGCACGGCGACAACCACGGACTCTGGATCGATCCCCGCGATACTCGCCGCATGATCGCCTCGAACGATGGCGGAGTCACCGTAACTCTCGATGGCGGCAAGAACTGGACGCGCCAGGACAATCAGCCCACGGCGCAGTTCTACCACGTCACCACCGACTCAGCCGTACCCTATCGCGTCTACGGCGCGCAGCAGGACAGCGGCACAGTAGCCATCGCCAGCCGCAGCGACGACGGCGCTATCGATCGCTCCGACTGGTATGACGTAGGCGGAGGCGAGGCCGGCTACATCGCGCCTTATCCCCCCGACCCGAATATCGTCTATGCCGCCGATTATCAGGGAAACATCACACGCTTCGACAAACATATCGGACAGGTGAAATCGATCACCGAGCAGCCTGAGCTTTCCGACGCCTACGGCGCCGTGAACCTGGAGCACCGCTTCCAGTGGACCGCCCCCGTACTGATTTCCCTGCACGATCCCAACACGCTCTATCACGGCGGCGAGCGTCTTTTCAAAACCACAGACGGCGGCGTTCACTGGGAGGCGATCAGTCCCGATCTCACCCGCAACGACAAAAGCAAGCAGCACGTTTCCGGCGGCGACATCACCCTCGACGATTCCGGCACCGAGTATTACGACACCATCTTTGCCTTGGCGGAGTCTCCGCTCACGAAAGGATTACTCTGGGTTGGCACCGATGACGGCCTCATCCAAATCACGCGCGACGAAGGCAAGAACTGGACCAACATCACGCCCAAAGATCTGCCCGAGTGGAGCCGCATTAGCCAGATCGAAGCTTCGCCCTTCGATCCCGGCACGGCCTACGTTGCCGTCGATCGCCATCAGAACGACGATCTTCGACCCTACACCTACAAAACCACCGACTACGGACAGAGCTGGACGAAGCTGAACAATGGGATTCCCGAAGGCAGCTTCGTGCGCGCCGTCCGCGAAGATCCAAAGAAGCGCGGACTGCTCTATGCGGGAACCGAGAACGGCATTTACGTTTCTTTCAACGACGGCGCCGATTGGCGGTCGCTCAAGCTGAATCTGCCAACCACGCCGGTGCACGATCTGGTAATCAAAGACAACGATCTCGTGGTCGCTACCCACGGTCGCTCGTTCTGGATTCTCGACGACGTCAGCCCGTTGCGCCAGTTCAGTGACGATGTGGCCAAGCAGGACGTCCATCTCTACACCCCCGGACCCGCGTATCGCATTCAGGCCGGCAAGCCTGCCGAACACGATTCCTTGAAAGGGACGGCGCAAAATCCGCCAGCGGGGGCCGTGATCTATTACTACCTGAAGGACGCGCCGAAGCCGGGCGCCGAAACCAAGCTCGAAATCCTCGATGCCTCGGGAAAAGTGATCCGCAAGTATTCCAGCTCTGAACTCGAACGGCTCGATGAACCGCTCGGCCCCGACGACAAGAAGCCGGAAAAGGAGATCAAGCCGGAGGCTGGCTTGAATCGCTTCGTGTGGGATTTGCGCTACGAGGAAGCGCATCACGTTCCCGGATATTACCTCTGGGCCTATGACTCCGGCGCGCTCGGACCAGTGGCTGTGCCGGGCCAGTATCAGGTGCGGCTGACGGTGGACGGAGCGAGCCAGGTTGCTCCACTCGAAGTTAAGCTCGATCCTCGCGTGAAGGTCAGCCCGGCCGATCTCGCGCAGCAGTTCGCCCTGCAGATGCAGATTCAGGAGGAACTGAACCACGTTTACGACACGGTCAACCAGATTCAGGATGTTCGCTCGCAAGTGAACGGCCTGAAACGGCGGTTGCCGGAGAACGCCAGCACGAAACCGATCGTCTCTTCCGCCGACGATCTTGATAAAAAACTGGTTGCGGTGCGTGATCAACTCATCAACCTCACCATCAGCGCCGACGAAGATTCACTCGCTTACCCGCCACAGATTGATGGCAAGTTTGCGTTTCTCGCCATCGATGTTGGCACCGCTGATTCAGCCCCCACCGAGGCCGAGCAGCGTGAGTTCGAGAAGCTGAAGCGGCAAAGCGGAGACCTGCTCAGCCGTTGGGATGACTTGCAGCAGCATGATCTGGCCGCTTTCCGCAAGCTGACCGCAGAAAGCAATCTCTCCACAGTGGTAGTTCCGCCGCCGGGTCAAAGCGGAGAAGCGGAAAATCCTGATGCTCATTAGTTAGCAGAGAACGAGTTTGTCATCCTGAGCAAGCGCTTTTTGCGCAGCGAAGGATCTGGGCGAGCCGCGCGACGCGTCGCGTTTTTTGCGACGCATTAATCGCGCGTCTGGCTCGCTTCCTTATCAAAGTGGCACCACTACCGAAGATTCGTGTGAGTCGCTCAGCTCTCCCGTAATGTAACTTGCGGTTTCACGTCCTATTACTTCCGTGCCACCAAGATGGCACTGACGGGCCTTGTCCCGCCTCCCTTCCACTGCTACTTTGCCGATAGTGATGCTGATCCTCCCCTGAGGTGATGGCCGAATAGGATTTTTGGGGGTAGCTATGAGGTTCATGCATCTGTGTTACGCAGCTCTGGGCTTTGCGGTGGCCCGTTGGGTATTCCGGCGGGAGCCAGTGGCTGATCCAGTCTCACGGTTACGGTCTTCGGGTCTTCTTTAAGAAGAAGGCCGTTTAAGAACGGCTTGGGGCTAAAGTTTGGGCGCGCGCGCCCGTTGCGCTTCCATTTCGTCAGCGCGCGCCCAGCTTTTCTTCTCTGCTTGATCCCGGTTACCAAAGTTCCCAGGGTAACCTCCGCTTCTGCGCTCGCTCTCATTACAATTTGGGTAGGACCACAGCCGGTTCTGAATTTTCTGTGCCTGCCCCTACATCAATCCGCTTCACGTTCGCGCTGTTGCTCTCAACGATGCTCCTGCTAGCTCTGCCCCGAGCTAGCGCGCAGGAAGACCCCGACGATATGCCCTTGGGGGATGTCGCGCGCAGCCTTCGTAAGAATGCCGCTCCGTCCGAGACAGTTATCGACAACGACAATTTCTGGCAGGTCATCGACGACGCGGAAAGCCGCCGCGAGGCCGGTACCTCGCTGGTGTTCTCGCTTGATTCGGGAGCGAAGAATTTCAACGTCTCTTCGCCCGACGTAACCTGCAGCTTATCTTTTACGGCGAAGACTGCTTCACTGCTCTCCGATCCCGCGGTGCTGAACGAACTGCCGCGCACCGAACTGGCCAAGCTGGACGGCCCTGCAACCATCGACGGAGATTCGCTCCAGGTTTCCATGCACAACGGAACATCCTGGGAACTGCGCGAGGTCGTCATCGGTCTGACCATCGTGAGACGACCAGAACCCGGCGACCCGGTCTCATATCTCGGCCCGGCCGGAGTCGTTCCGTCGGTCGTGGGCAACGCGTCGCCGCCAGTGCAAGCATCGTTCCAGAAGCAGCCTGATACAACCGTGCTTCTGCGCATGAAGGGATCAGCCGCTCCATCCTCGACCGCGACCTTCCGCACGCCCCTGAATTTTGCTCTCTTTCCTGACCAGGAATGGCACTGGGCGATCGTGAAGGCCAAAGGGATTCCGCCGCAGGCTCCTCCCGACGCAACGGCGATGATGCAGCCGGCAAATGCTGATCAGCCTGCCGTTGCCCGACCCGATGTGAACAACAACAGCGTGGCGCCCACTCAATCCACGACGAACAACGTTCCCGCAACTCCGGATGCATTCCCGCATTGATAGTTCCGCAACGCTGTCATCCTGAGCGACCGCCGCGGCTGCTTGTTGCGGAGCGGGGTCGCGGCGCGCTCTTCACGCTTGCTGGAGGCTTGCGGCGGATGTTCTCCGGCGCGGGCTGAGGAGGCCTGCTGAAACGCACTGTCTCGTGTTCTCCTTCTGGCGGGCTGCTGACAGTTGTTGCGACTGCGGCCTGGACTGTAGCTACGGCGAATGGCGCGGCGGCCGGAGGGGCTGCGGGATATTCGGGAACTTCCTTGACCATGTCGCTTTGCCAACAATCGAAACGAGCCTTGCCAGCGTGCCGGGCCGCTATGCTGAGTGCGCGCAGGACTAGACGGGCGCGCGCGACGTCGATCTGATTGCGGACGAGGGCATTGACGATTTCCATGAGTGCGGCCTGGATCGACTCCTGGTTCTCGAGCATGGCGATGGGATGGAGGCGCGACTTGGGCGGAGTGCGGACGCCGCGGATCATGCGCTGATGGAAATAGCAGAAGACTTCGTTGCGCAGCGCGGGCGAGTCGCAGCGGATTCCGTTGACCTTGATGTGAGTACAGGCGCTAGGGGTTGACTTGGCTGCCATGGAGTTTGGGCCTTTCTGGTTTGGGTTGTTGGTGGATCGATCTGGTGCGAAATTTTTTTCGGAGCTTGCTTCTAAATCTCTGAAGAGGCCTGGGTTAGCGCCGTGGCGGCGGAAGAGGTCGGCGTAAAATCCTGTGAGCAAAGGGTTTGCGCGCAAAATCTTGAAAAATAAGGTGTTACGGATGTCGAATTCGGTGTTGGCGGGAGTGGCGAAGAGTTTCTCGGAGATGATTTCGCGGAGAAGCATACTTAGGGGGTGGGGGCAAGGTCGGATGTCACAGCGGGGGTGTGGAGGGCTGTGGAAAAAGTACGTGTGGGGCATTGGAGGAGCTTAACGGGAAACGTCCCATCTGCCCGCGAGTTTGCCCCCGGAATTTGCCCCCCCGAGGTTGCCCGTCCCCGAGTTTGACCCCTGTAGAGATCTTAATCTGGTAGTTTCTTCGGTGAGGCGGGTAGGAAAGGTAGAACCTCGAACCCCCATCCATTGAGCTGATTCGCTATAAAGTTCTCAGAGTGGTCGATGAATTGTTTGACCAGGTTCAGCGTCTTTTCCATCATGTCGTTCACAGCGGCGCCGTTGTCAATCCTCGTACCTGCTCCAATCTCGGCGGCGATCATGTCGGCAAACGCATAGTGGATGTCACCTTTCCGCTGTCCACGAATAGCAGCAAAGACGCACTCAGTTATTGGAGTTTTCGCGATCGCTTCCGCAAATCGATCAGGAACGTAGTGGAATACTGCATCCCGTCTTGCAGCCTTTAGGTGCGTCTGCTCAAGCGCTTGGGCGGTTTTATCCTTCAGTACCGTCTGGAGACTGTCCTGAAAACTCTTGTCCTTACGATAGACAGGGCTCATCTTCCGGATCAACTCTAATGTCTCATAGAGAATAGCTAGCACAAAGAAATACGAATTCATTCGGTCTCGAAGCGCCGCCGGATCGTCTCTGCTTCCTGTATTTATCATCAGCGAATGTGCTGAATTCAGTGCGTTCACCGCCCGTGCGAGAGCCACGACGTAAGCAAATTTCTTATCCGTCCGGCACTTTTTGAAAACGGCCGGATTACCGTAAATCTGTTTTTCGGTGTCTCTCAAAGAGATCTCCATTGACGCCCACTTCGACTACCGGGCTATTGCGACGGTATTCCGGGGATGGGGGCGTGGGCGTGACCTGCCCCCCATCTTTAGTCCAGGGATAATGAGACTTTCTCCGGTTTCTGTTCAGCCCGCGTGCCTGTCTCGGTAGCGGGGATGGGGGTGTGGGGCAAGGGGTCGGCGTTTGAGACCCCTTGCCCCACTCCAGCGGTATCGAAGCTCACTGCTGACTGCGCTGCGAACTCCACTGGGGTACGGTACTGCAAGCTGCTGTGCGGACGCTCTTCGTTGTAGTCTTGCTTCCACCGTGCAATCTTCTCCCGTGCGTCGCCCAGATCGCTGAACCAGTTCTCGTTCAGGCACTCATCGCGGAAGCGCCCGTTGAAACTCTCCACGTAGCCGTTCTCCATCGGTCGTCCGGGTTGGATCGTGTGCCACTGCAGACCTTGCTCGTAGGCCCATTGATCGACCGCACGGCTCACGAACTCGGGTCCGTTGTCGCTGCGGATCTGCCGCGGCAGTCCACGTCTCTGCTTCAACTCTTCCAGTACGCGCACCACGCGCATCCCGCCCAGCGAGGTGTCGACCTCGATCGCCAGGCACTCCCGCGTGTAGTCATCCACGATGTTCAAGGTACGAAACCTCCGCCCCGAGCTGAGCGCATCCGTCATGAAGTCTACCGACCACACCTGGTTGGCTGCCACTGCCTCCGGCAGCGGCTGGCGCAGCGTGCTGCGCTTCCGTCCACGCTTGCGCCGCAGCGACAGCTTCTCTTCGACATACAGCCGGTAGATGCGTTTGTGATTCACCTGCCACCCTTCCCGCTGCAACAGAACCTGCAAACGCCGGTAGCCGAACCGACGCCGAGCTTCGGCCAGCTCGCGCAGCCGCACCCGCAGTCGCTCGTCCGCACCCCTCCGCCTTCGATACCGACACGTCGCACGATAGAGTTCCATCAGCCCGCAGGCGCGTCGCTGGCTCAGCTCGACTTCCACCTGCATCACCAGCACTGCCTCTCGCCGCATCTCCGGGCTCACCACTTTTTTGCGACTACCGCCTTCAACGCCCGGATGTCCACCGCCTGTTCGGCCACGATGTGTTTTAGCTGCCGGTTTTCTTCCTCCAACGCGCGCAGCCGCTTCGCCTCGCTCAGTTCCATCCCACCGAACTTACTCTTCCACCGATAAAAACATGCCCGCGTGATCCCGTGCCGCCGGCACAGTTCCCCGGTTTCCACTCCCGCCTCTGACTCCTTCACCACGGCGATGATCTGTTCTTCGCTGAATCGACTCTTGCGCACGACTCCTCCTTTGACCCTGGGCGGGTCATCCTAAATGGAGAAGTCACATTTCCAATGGACTAATTTCTGGGGGGCAGGTCAAGCGGCTATTCTGTCTTCTTCTTGTTCTTCAGGAGTCGCACTTTCCGGATTCCCGCTCCTATTGCTGTAAAAGCAATCAATATGATTATGTAAGCCGCCGCCTGTCCTATCATTTCCGGTGCAACCGCAGGTACTTTATAGGCAAGCCACACCGTCAGAGCGACAAAAAAGCCGATCGCGGCAAAAAGAATTATTGCCGTCACCCCACTCACGGTCTTCTTTTCTGGCGACGTTGACGCGGATGTAATGAGCAGCACTATCCCGACGATGAGCAGCAATCCGGGCATGCGCGGCATACTACCACATACTTATCCCCACCCTTGCGCGAGCCCCGCGATGTCCTGGAATGTGGGGACGCCCGGGCGTGCTAAACTGACCTCAAATCCCAAATCAAGGACAGGCGACAGACGATGAAATTCGGAGTCATCATCTTTCCCGGCTCGAACTGCGACCACGACGCCTACTGGACCATCCAGCAGGTCGCCAAACAGCCGGTGACGTTTCTCTGGCATGAGTCGCACGATCTGGAGGGGTGCGATGCCATCATCGTCCCCGGAGGGTTTGCTTACGGCGACTACCTGCGGACTGGGGCGATCGCAAAATTCTCTCCCGTGATGGAGTCGGTGCGGCGGTTTGCCGATGGTGGAGGCCTGGTGCTCGGAATCTGCAATGGTTTTCAGATCCTGTGCGAGTCGGGACTTTTGCCCGGCGCTCTCATGCGTAACACGGGGCTGAAATATGTCTGCAAGCCAGTGCAGGTGCGGGTGGAGAATGCTGCGACTCCTTTCACCAACGCCTGTTCGCGCGGAGAAGTGTTGACCATCCCGATCGGCCACATGGAGGGCAACTATTTCTGCGACGAGGCAACGCTCGACGAGCTGCGTCGCGGCGATCGGATCGTGTTTCGATATGTCACCCCGGCGGGTGAGGTTTCAGCCTCAGCCAATCCCAATGGTTCTCTGGACAACATTGCCGGGATCTGCAGCGCGGGCGGCAACGTGGTCGGCATGATGCCTCATCCTGAGCGCTCTGCCGAGCCTGCACTGGGCGGTACCGACGGGATGAAGATTTTCCAGTCTATGGTCGGGGCTATGGCGAGCCGGTAAGCTTTCTCGCGAGAACATGTCTGTTGGTCAGGTCGGTTGGAATCCTGTGAATATCTTTATTGTTGAATAATTGCCTGCCTCGGTGGTAGTGTCTCGGCGAAAGCTGCTTCCCCATTTCGCATAACCGGAACTAAAACGTTCAACCAAACCGAGGGAGGAGTGTGCCTGATGACGGCGAAGCAGATTCTCGATTCCTTTTCTGAAACGTTAATGCGGGATGAACGCATTCTCAGTCCGCAAGAGCGGGAGTTGCTGATGAGCCTCCTGCAAAACTCCAGGGCAGTTTCCAGCAGTGACCTACAGACTCAATCGGCGGTAAGCGCGGCCATTGCGCGCGCGGTCGGCGAAACCGTAGCCCAGCGCGCCTTTACGCTGCTGGGTAGCAGCATTGTGGAGCAAATCCTGGCGGGCTCGGGAATGCCCGCGGGAACCGAGGAGACAATGTTTGCCGCCACGGTTCGGGCAGGAGCACCGCAGCCGCCAAACCCAGCGCCGGCGCCGGGTCCGAAGGCGCCGCAGCCGCCAAACCCTGCACCGGCGCCCGGACCGAAGGCGCCACAGCCGCCAAACCCTGCACCGGCGCCCGGACCGAAGGCGCCGCAACCGCCAAACCCAGCACCGGCGCCGGGTCCAAAGGCGCCACAACCGCCGAACCCGGCATCGCGCCCGACGGCACCGCAGCCTCCGAACGCACTTCACCCGCAACACGATCCGCGGCCATTGAGCGTGCCCGTGCAGTCGGTTGGAGAGCCGAGCCAAGTTGATTCGGGTAGCAGCGTCGGAGTTTTGGATTCGCCGGAGATGGTTCGAGCGCAGTGTGTTGTGCTGGATGAGTTCCTGGCTCCGCAAGAACTTGAGGAACTTGTTTCCTACACGCTGCAGCGCGAGGCGGAATTCCAGAGCAGCGAGCTGGTCTCGCCCAGCGGAGAGCCGGGAATGATCGATTACGACCATCGCCGTTCGCGGGTGCTTATGGATTTGGGGAAGCATGAGGAAATCATTCTCGACCGAATCCGGGGCGTGTTGCCCAGAGTGCTGGATCAGCTTGGGATGGAGCCGTTCCCGGTCACACAGGTTGAAGCTCAGATTACAGCCAGCAATGACGGGGACTTTTTCCGTGCGCACAGCGATGACTCGGAAGAAATCATCGCGTCGCGGCGGCTTACGTTCGTTTACTTTTTCCATAGCGAACCGCGGCCGTTTGAGGGCGGGGAGTTGCGGCTCCACGACTCGCACCGTGAAGGTGGGCAGCAAGTCAGTTCCGGAACGTATCAGACGGTTGTGCCACAGCAGAACCAGATCGTGTTTTTCCCCTGCTCGCTGTTGCACGAAATCACTCCCGTAGAATGCCGCTCAAGAGCATTCGCGGACAGCCGCTTCACACTAAACGGATGGCTTCACAAGTAAAAGACACGGCGTGGCTGGAATGGATTACTGGCCTGATGGGGGTGGGGTCGCGGCACACATATAGCGCGACACTGCCCCCCGGGCTATTCCATTGTCTGCTCGACGAACTGCCGCTGCATTTGATTCCGCAGGGGCGGCTCGAGTCACCATGCTGGTGGCAGGGGCTGGCTGATGAAGATTTATTCTTCAATCCACAATGTTCGGTGTTGCCTCCCGGGCGAGTGCCGGAAGAACTGGAACCGCATCGGGATTTGCTGAAGGATTTCTACCTGCAGGGAACGATGGCCTGGGTGCGCGACCCGGCCACGAATTCTTTGCAGCCGTTTTGGCTGAGTCCACGGTTGGAAGCGGTGGTTGCAAGTCTTCGTACGGGAGAGCCGGTTCCTGCCACTGTTCGCAGAGAGGTTCTCTTGTTGTTGGCTGGCGCGGGCATTCTGACGACGGAAGATCATGCCGAGCGGCGTGCTGAGGAGTGGGCTGAAGTCGTAAGGAAAGGCTCGCAACAGTTTCGAGAAAGAGGATATGTTCCTCTCGGGAATCTGATACATCCTTTCAATCTTGCGGCATTGCGCCGTTACTACCGGCATGCTGTTCGGCGCGGAGCCATATCACTCGGCGACGTGCAGAGTCCACGGCGTTATGCGGTCCATAATGACAGCGTGGCGCGTTTCTTTCATCACCAGATTGCGAACGCCGTGAGTGCTGTGGTGGGCGAAGCGATCAAGCCTTCTTATGTTTATCTCGCTTCTTATTTGAGTGGCGCCGACTTGAAGAAGCACATTGACCGGGAGCAGTGCGAGTTCAGCGTCACGCTATGCCTGGATTTTTCTCCCGAGCCCGAACTCGCGACCTCGTGGCCCATACGCCTTGATACTGCTGAAGGTACGGTCACGGTTTATCAAGCGCTGGGCGACGGGTTGGTGTACCGGGGAACGAAGGTGCCTCACTACCGCGATGTCCTGGCCGAGGGACATACGTCGACTTCGATTTTCTTCCATTACGTACCGGCAGATTTTTCCGGGCCGCTCGAATAGATGCGCCTAAGCGGCGCACTGGCTGGGCTACCGCAAGCCTGAAATCAGATAAAGCACCGAGGAGACCTGATAGTAGCTGTAAGCGAAGCGCGAGCCATCGCGGGTCATAACCACAGGAGCTATATTCGCTACGCCGGCATTGGTGGGGGGCTGCAATTCCTGGATCAGCGTCTTCTCGCCAGTCGCCAAATTGACTTCGAACACTTTGGCTGGAACCTGCCCGCGAAGATAGACATAAACTGAAGAGCTGTCCTGTGACCACTGGATTGGGACGAATCCCGGTTCGAGGTTGGGGATCGCATGAGGCGAACCACCAGCGGTAGGGTAGACCGCGACTCCTCGGGCTTCGTCGACTCGAAAAATGTATTGGCCGTCCGGTGAAACCAGCCCGCCGGTAATGCCTTCTGGTGTGATCGGTATCGGCTTTCCGCCCTCTAAGTCAACCAGATAGGTGCGCACACCGCGACCGGGTTCGCTGGCGTCGAGGGTGATGCGTTTTCCGTCTGCCAGGAAATGGGCCGAGCCGTTCTGAATATTCTCCAAACCTCGTATCGTGATCATGCGAGGCTGCCCGGGACCGATGGGAACGAGCTTCACTTGTCCCGGACCGCCGGGGAGAATGGAAATCACCCATTTACCGTCTGGCGACAGCCCACCCGCGCTTCCTTCACCCAACTGTATTGGGAGTGCGCCGTCGATTTTGCGAATCGCAAGGGAATAGTGCGGCCCTGCGGCCTCACTGGCATCCTCAAACAAGACCGATTGCCCATCGCCCGAAATGTCTTTAGCAATGTTCCAATCGTGCCAGGAAAGATCCAAAGTCTTACCGTCGCGGCCGGTGGTTGCCATGGCAATGCGTTCGTCATCCCGGCTCACCAACACTCGGCCGTCCGGCGCCACATCTTCCAAGGTCAGGCCAGCAGGCAGGTTGAGGATTTTCCGAGTTCGTCCAGACAGATTTGCAGCGTGCAACTCGCGATTGAGGCCTTTTTCGACGGCTGTAAACCAGACCTCTTTCCCATCGGGGCTCCAGGCCAAGCCATCCTCCGATTCCCACTTGGGCGAAAGTACGCTCACATGTCCGCCGAGGTCGACGAGCATGACGGAGCCCCGGTCATCCCAGGGTGCGGGATGATCCATGAACGCGATCTTGTCGGTGTGAGGAGAAAAACGAAGGTGGCTGATCCATCCCTTGCTCTCGTACAGAACATGACCAATCGGATACTCGATTCGATCGCGATCTTGAGCATGGTGGACGACAGCCAGTTCGCCGTTGGCATCCCAATCTGCGTAGGTGACATCTTCAAGAACCTCTCTGGGTGAACCGCCTGCCAGAGGCGAACGGGCGAGCGTGCCTCCGACCGTCTGGAGATGTGCCAGGTGAGCTCCGTGGAGTGCCACAGCCAGTTCGCCGCTGCGAGAAATTGCAAGCAAGTTGGCGTCCGCCAGGTTGAGCGGTTGGGCAAGGAGAGAATCGCCGACGGTCGAGAAAATCTGCAACGGTTTGTCGTTCCAGGCGGCCCCGTACACAATTGCCCGAAAGTCAGGTGCGAAGCGCGCCGAGTATACCGTGCCCTGTTCGAAGGTCAGACGCTGGTAGGTTGGAGGAGCCGCTTTGCCGCGCCACTGATTTGCCAGAAGCAGCAACGTCGCAGCAAGAAGCACTGCCGCCACCGCCCATGGGACAACGCGCGCTTGCCTCCGCGAACCCTTCAGCTGCGTTCTTCGTCCGCTGGAGGAGCTTGATAGAGTGTCGAGAGCGAACGCCAGGTCCCGCGCCGATTGAAAACGGTTCTCCGGTTCTTTCTCCAGACAATGGCGCACGATTTGCAAGACGGATTCAGGGACGCGCACCTGTTCCAGGTCGATCTCGGGAGGGTTTTCGAGTAGCACCGCGGTCATGGTGTCGACCTCGGTCTCGCCGCGGAAGGCCCGGCGACCGGCCAACATTTCGTAAAGGATGGCTCCGACGCTGAAGATGTCGCTGCGGTGGTCGACTGGCTTGCTGCGCAGTTGCTCGGGCGACATGTAGGCGACCGTGCCGATAACCGCGCCACTTCTGGTTACCGTCGTCAATTCCTCAACCGAACGTTCGGAATCTTCCGGCGAGGATTGGAGCTTTGCTACGCCGAAATCGAGAATCTTCACGCGGCCATCGGTGGTCACGAACAGGTTTTCTGGCTTCAGGTCGCGATGAACAATTCGGCGATCGTGCGCCGCGATAAGCCCCTGCACAATTTGCAGGGCGTAGTCGAGGGCGACGGGGACTGGCAATGCTCCTTCCGCCAGCCGTTTGCGCAGGGTGTTGCCTTCCAGCAGTTCACAAACGATGTAAGGAGTTCCATCGTTGAAGCCGACGTCATAAATGGCGACGATGTTGGGATGATTCAAGGCTGCGGCCGCGCGGGCTTCCAGTTCGAAACGGCGGAGATGATCAGGATTGCCGCTGGAGGCGGGGCGGATCAACTTCAGAGCGACGTCGCGACCCAGCCTTTGATCCCGCGCCCGAAAAACCTCGCCCATGGCTCCGGAGCCAATTTTCTCGAGGACTCGGTAGTGACCTATGACCTGGCCAGTCATGTGCGAGGGCAGCCTTGCTGGCATGTTAGGGGTGTGCGTCCCTCGGCGTCAATCACCCGATCAGGCCAGAGTGTTGGCCAATGGGGGATCACTCTGCGGGTGCGTTTTCAACGGAGAGCCACGGCTGGCGGAATCGCGTCGTGCTATAATTTCGTTTCGCCTGCATACTTTCGAGGCTGCCTGTGATCTTTCTACGGGCGAATCCCGCGATCAACCGACATCATTAGATACGAGGTCTAGCCATGTCCGGCCATTCAAAATGGGCCACAATCAAGCACAAGAAGGGCGCGCTGGACGCCAAGCGCGGCAAGATTTTCACGCGTCTGATCAAGGAAATCAGCATTGCCGCGAAGAACGGCGGCGGTGATCCTGATTCCAACCCGCGGCTGCGCGGCGCGATCGTTGCCGCCAAAGCGGAGAACATGCCTGCGGATAACATCAAGCGGGCCATTCAACGGGGCACGGGAGAATTGCCCGGAGCTACTTACGAGGAGTTTTCTCTCGAGGGCTACGGTCCGGGCGGGGTCGCGGTTCTGCTCGACATCAATACGGACAATCGCAACCGCACCGTCAGCGAAATCCGCCACTGCTTCGGCAAGAACGGCGGCAACATGGCGGAGGCGGGTGCGGTTTCCTGGATGTTCCACAAGAAGGGCGACATTATTATTCCCAAGAGCGTCGCGAAAGAGGACGACCTGATGAACATCGTTCTCGAAGCTGGGGGCGAAGACCTCAACGACGATGGCGAGAATTGGGAGATCCTGACCGAGCCCTCCGCGTTCGAGACCGTGCTCGAAGCCGTGAAGAAGGCGGGAATCGAGCCGGCGTCGTCGAGCGTGGCGATGATTCCTCAGAACTACATCAAGCTGGAAGGTCAGGCGGCGAACACGATGATCCGGCTGATGGAAGCGCTCGAAGATCAGGATGACGTGCAGAACGTGCACTCCAATTTCGATATTGACCAGAAGTTGCTGGAAGAAGTGGCTGGCTAACGGCGCATTCGAGGATTTGTCTGAGAGCCGCTCCTTTGTGGGCGGCTCTTTTCCTTGGCTTTTTTTTGAAAGAAACCGAAGCGGAAAAGTTTTCAACACAAGCGTGGAAAATTCTGTGGAAAAGTACGACGGTATCTCTGTAAGTGACTCAGCGGGAGATGGTTCAGCATTTTGCACTGGAGCGAGTGCTGGCACTTTCGTGGTGCTGAAAACACCTCAACTGAGGACCAACCCACGTTGCCTCGCCAACTCTCTGATCCCGTGCCAACCTTGAAACTTAGACTCGACAAACTTCTGGTCGACCGCGGACTGGCTGCGTCACGGGAACGCGCACACGCGCTCATTCTCGCAGGGAAAGTATTAGTCAGTGACCAGAAGGTCGACAAAGCTGGCGCGCAAGTCTTGGCCGACGCCGCAGTGCGGCTACTCGGCGAAGATTTGAAATACGTGAGCCGCGGCGGACTCAAGCTTGAACGCGCGCTCGAGCACTGGCATATCGATGTCAGTGGCAAAGTGTGCCTGGATGTCGGCGCTTCCACCGGCGGATTCACCGATTGCCTGCTGCAGCGTGGCGCGGGGCGTGTGATCGCCGTGGATACTGGCTACGGGCAAATGGATTTCAAACTCCGCCAGGATCCCCGGGTGCGACTCATGGAAAAGACGAATGCTCGTTACCTGACCGCGGACATGGTCGGTGAGAAGGTAGACCTCATCGCCATCGATGTGGCATTTATTTCCGCGACACTGGTTCTTCCTTCTGTAGTAAACGCCGCCTTTCCACAGTCTCACGACCAGCGCCGTGGCCGGCAGGTGATTGTGCTGGTTAAACCTCAATTCGAGGCGGGAAGGGAATTCGTGAGTAAGGGAGGCATTGTGCGGGATGAGGTGGCTCAGCTTGCGTCAGTCGAGAAGGTGCGGGGAACGTTGCTGGACTTGGCTTGCCTGAGCACTGACGTAATCGAGTCACCCATCCTTGGCGCGGAAGGGAACCGTGAATTCCTTCTCCGGGCTGTTTTCTAGCCGCGGCATTCGCCTGCGCCCTTGGTGGTTTTCGCCTTGAATTCTGTACAATCTTTCTTTCACTCATTCAACATGCGCTCGTCCAGTATGCACTCGTCGAACATGGCAAGCTCGTCTTCGTCTTCAGGAGAGAAAGTTGCGGCTATCATTTCGCGTCCGGCGCGTCCGGAGGTTGCGCGCATTTTTCCTGAGTTGCTGAAATGGCTACACGCTCATGAGTACCACGTCATCGTCGATCCGGAAACCTCCAAGTATTCGAAGGGGCATGAGGAGGTGCCGCGCTCGCAAATGTCCTCGAGGCGCTTGGATCTGGTGGTGGTGCTCGGCGGCGACGGCACTCTGCTCTCCGCGGTTCGAGCCACGGCTGCAAGCGATGCTCCGCTGCTGGGAGTGAACCTGGGTTCGCTGGGGTTCCTCACCGACGTTCCGCTGTCGTCTCTCTTTTCCATGCTCGATTCGATCGCGCAGGGACGCGCCGCCGTGGAACAGCGTTGCCTGATACAGTGCGATTTGATGCGGGGCGAAGAGATTCTCGGAAGCTATAAGGCATTCAACGACGTCGTGGTTAACAAAACGACCCTGGCTCGCCTCAACCACTACGACCTTTTTGTGGACAAGGCATTCGTCTCGAGTTACCGGGCCGATGGAATGATCGTGGCCACGCCTACGGGTTCGACGGCTTACTCGCTTTCAGCCGGCGGTCCTGTAATGATGGCGACGGTTAATGCTTTTGTGATTACTCCTGTGGCGCCGCATTCGCTGACGCACCGTCCGCTGGTGGTGCCCGATTCGGCTGTGGTTGAAATTCTGCTGCGCAGTGACGAGGAAGTGGCTTACCTCAGCATGGACGGCCAGCCCGGCCTCGATCTGCGAGATGGAGACCGGGTCCGGTGCCGGCGTTCCGATCACAAGGTAAGCCTGTTCCGCACCGACGCGGATTTCTTCCACGTGCTGCGCACGAAACTGAAGTGGGGAGAGAGATAGAGGTATTGTCGATTTTGTGATCGCTGATTGTCGATTGAAAATCGATCGCAGGGTTTGTACAGTCAGCAATCTACAATTCCGCGGAAAACAGTCCTCGAATTTTTTCCCGCCGCCGGATGAGCTTGACTGACTTGCCGCTGACCAGCACTTCCGCCGGCCGCGGACGCGTATTGTAGTTTGAAGCCAGCACCATGCCGTAGGCGCCGGCGTCAAGAATCGCTAACAAGTCGCCCTCTTCCACGGGAGACAATACCCGATCGCGCGCGAAGAAGTCGCCGGACTCGCATACCGGACCTACCACATCGACAATCTCTTTCTTTCTCGACAACTGCTGGGATTGCGCTTGGGATCGAACGACAGGGACGATCTCGTGGTAAGCGCCGTATAGCGCAGGCCGGATCAGGTCGTTCATGGCCGCATCCACCACAAGGAAGCTCTTGCCGTCGTTCTCTTTTCTGTAGAGGACGGTGGTGAGCAGCACGCCGGCAGGTCCCACAATCGACCGTCCGGGTTCCAGCAGCAGATGCACATTCAGACCGCGCAAGGGCTTGGTCACGGCGCGGGCGTACTCGGCGACATAATCGGCGAAAACATCTTCGGCGAACTGTGAATCCGTTCCCTGATAGGCGATCCCGAGGCCGCCCCCTGTGTCGACGTAATCGATGTTGTGGCCGTCGGCGCGCAGTTCGCGAACCAGGTCGGCAACTCGCGCGACGGCTTCGGCGAAGGGAGCGACATCGGTGATCTGGGAGCCGATGTGAACGCTGACGCCCGCGACTTTGAGAAACGGCGCTGCGGCAGCCTTAGCGTAAAGGGCGCGCGCACTGTTGATGGGCACTCCGAATTTGTGCTTATGCAAACCGGTAGAGATGTAGGGATGGGTGTCGGCGGCCACATCGGGATTTACGCGAAGGGCGATCTGCGCAGTCTTGCGCAAATGGGCGGCACAATCTGCCAACGCCATGAGTTCAGATTCACTTTCTACATTAAAGAGCAGAATCCCGGCTTTCAACGCTGCCGCCATCTCGTCGCGGGATTTTCCCACGCCGGAGAACACGACCTTTTTCGCGGCGCGACGGTCGGCCGTCAGCACTCGCTCCAGTTCTCCGCCGGAAACCACGTCGAAGGCGCATCCCTGCCGTGCCAGAAGGCGAAGAATGCTGATATTGGAATTTGCTTTGACGGAGTAACAGATGGTGTGGGCAACATCGCGAAACGCCTTTTCGAAAGCCGCTAATCGCTGGCGGATGGTAGTTGAGGAATAAACGTAGAGTGGCGTTCCGTAGCGCTCTGCGAGTCTGGTCAACGGAACGCGGTCGCAGAGCAATTCAAAGTCCGCCACATCGCGCGACAAGCGTTTCCGGCGGTGGTGAAAAACAAATCCGGGCGGCCGCTCGAAGTAATCGTGGAGAGGTCTCGTGACTTCGCTACGCCGGGTCATTTTCGCTTGGAAGAACTCTGTGCGGCGCCGTCCTTGACCTTGATTGCTACTACGGTCTCGTCATCGAAGGTCTCGACTCCGGCAGAATGTTCGGCCGCAGCTTTAAAGAGAGAGTCGACCACGCAGTCCGCCGATTTGCCGCAGCATTCCGCGATGATCTTCTCCACCCGTCCACGGCCAAACATCTCGCCGCTCCGGTCGCGCGCGTCGAGAATGCCGTCACTGAAGAAAACGAACATATCCCCAAGCTTCATTTTGAATCGAAATTCGTCGTACTCCGCTTCGTCGAAAAGGCCTAGCGGCAAACCGGTCGCCTCGATCACATCGTATTTTCCATCGTGCACGTAAACCGGACGGGGCAAGCCCGAGTTGGCTACCAAAAGTGTGCGATTTTCATCGTCCCAAACTGCGTAGATCAGAGACACAAATTGGGCTTCGATGCGCCGCTCTGCGAGAGATAAATTGACTGCCGAGAGCATCTCGGCCGGGCCTGGTTCAATCGGAGCATGGGAACGTACGATTCCGCTCACCAGAGCTGCGTAAATAGCCGCAGGCGCTCCCTTCCCGCTGACGTCGCCGATCGCGATGCCCAGCCGCGAAAGAGAATAAGGGATGAAATCGTAAAGATCTCCGCCGATGGCTCGTGCCGGAATAAACTTCGCCGCCAGTTCCAGATGAGCGAGCTTCGGCAGCGTCTGCGGCAGCAGCCGCATTTGCAATTCTCGCGCCAGAGCCAAGTCCCGCTCCAGGCGCCGTTCTTGCCGGGCGATTTCCTCATACAGGCGGGCATTCTCGATAGCAATCGCGACCTGCGCCGCCAGGGTCATCAGGGTGCGCCGGTGGTCGTCGTTAAAAAATCCGCGCCGCGTGTGCTCGAGGTCGAGCACTCCGATCACCTTGTCTTTGTAAACCAGGGGCACGACCAATTCCGACCGCGTTTCCGGATTGCTCTCGATATAACGGGGATCTTTGCTCACGTCGGGCACTACGATCGCTTGCTTCGTTTCCGCTGCTTGTCCGACCAGGCCACGCCCCAGGGGAATCTCTTGCTTTACGTGGACATTCTCGTTGAAACGCAACGAGAAACGATGCTGCAGGTTCTGGCCGGAGGAATCCAGCAGCAGGATGCTGAACATCTGAAAATCGATCAAGCGCCGCAAAAGCTCGGCGATCCGGCCGAGTAGTTCATCGAGGTTCAGAATCGAAGTCAGTTCGCGGGCGATCTCGTTGAGCAGCAGCAGTATTCGCGCCTGCTTCGTGGTGCGAGTGTAGAGTTGAGCGTTCTCGATTCCGGCCGCCATGCGCGACGCGATCAGCGTCAACAGGCGCTTGTGCTCGTCGTTGAAGTAGCCGGGGTCCCGTGCTTCCAGGTCGATGACTCCAATCACCCGGTTTTTGGTGGTGAGCGGGACCGCCAATTCCGAATGCACGTTGGGTACACCGGCGATGTACCTGGGATCCTGCGTCACATCGTCGATCAGAATCGCCTGTCGCGATTGGGCTGCTAGTCCGGTGACGCCTACGCCGACCTTGATTCGCGCGCGCTCGGCGAACTCTGGAGGGTAGCCTACCTGGAAGCGAAAGCGCAGTTCCTGGGTCTTCTCGTTGAGAAGGAGAATGGCGAAGATTTCATAGTCGATGACTTTGCGCACAACCTCGGCGACCCGGCGCAGAGTCGTATCCAGATCGAGCGACGTCGCCATGACGTCGGCGACTTCCAGCAAGAGCGGATCAATCTGCAAATGTTTTTCGTGCTTGCTCAGAACAGAACCCATTGTCTTTCCATGATAGCAGCCGTGCTTCGAGTACCCAGTACCAAGAACCAAGAACAAGGAACCGAGGTTAACGCAGGTCGGCCTTATCGACGTTGCCCTCGCTCGGTACCAGGTACTGGGTACTGACTTTCACTCCCGCGGCACAATGCAGACGTCGGCCAGGTTGCGATAGCGTTCGGCGTAGTCGAGGCCGTAGCCGACGACGAACTCGTCAGGAATCGTGAAGCCGACGTAGTCGCCCTGCAGAGGCAACTTGCGCCGCGAGGGCTTGTCGAGAAGCGCGGCAATTTTCAGCGATCGGGGCTGGTGCGCCAGCAACAGCTTCTTCAGGACCGTCAGCGTCAACCCTGTATCCAGAATGTCTTCCACGACGATCACGTTCTTATCTTTCATGGACTGATCGACGTCCTTGGTCAGCTTCACTTCGCCGGTGGAATCCCATCCGCTCTTGAGTTCCTGCGTGGGGCTGGGGCGATTTCCGTAACTGGAGACTCCGATGAAGTCGAAGGTTGCGTCCAGCTTTATCTGGCGCGCCAGGTCCGCGAGAAAGATCGCCGAACCCTTTAACACCCCGACCAGGATCACCGGTTGACCCACGAAGTCGCGCGTGATCTCGGCGCCCATCTCGGCGACTCGTTTCGCAATCGCTTCGTGGGAAATCAGGACTTTGAGTCCGGTCATGGCGTTTCATATTAAACTAAAGCCGCTGCTCGTGTTGGGAGGAGTGTCATTGCGAAGCAAAAGCGGACGGAGTTCTCATTTATGAATCTCAAAGGCATTCAACTGACCTGGCTGGGCCACGCGACCTTTCGCATCGTAACTCCCAGCGGCCAGACCGTCATTATCGATCCCTGGATCATGAACAACCCGATGTGTCCCGCTTCGGAGAAGAAGGTGAAGAAGGTCGACATTCTTCTCTGCACTCACGGCCACTTCGATCACATCGGAGACGCTGTTGAAGTGATCAAGGAACATAACCCACAGGTCGTCGGCATTCCTGAATTGTGCGGATGGCTGGAGAAAAAAGGCGCCAAGAGAATCGCCATGATGAACAAGGGTGGAACGCAGAAGGTCGGCGATATCAAAGTCACCATGGTGCACGCCGATCACTCCTGCGGCATTCAGGACGGCGACCAGATTATTTACGGCGGCGAAGCCTGCGGTTATGTGGTCGAGTTCGAAAACGGCGTCAAGATCTACCACGCCGGCGACACCAATGTGTTCGGAGACATGGCCATCATCCGCGAGCTTTACGCGCCGGAGATCGTTATGCTGCCCATCGGCGACCACTTCACCATGGGGCCGCGCGAGGCCGCTTACGCGTGCAATCTGCTAAAGCCGAAGACCGTTATTCCTATGCATTTCGGAACCTTCCCGGTGTTGACGGGAACTCCGGGCGAATTGCAAAAGCTGGTGCCGGGCGTCGAAGTTGTTGCCATGAAGCCCGGCGTGACTGTCGGTAGCTGAAGCCTGCGATTGAACCAACTAAGCAAAAATTCCGAGGGAGAAACGTGGCCGAGAATAAACCGAAGAAAGAGAACATGCCGAGTTGGCGACATCATAACTTCGTCACTGGCGGTCCGGTCGATGACTATTTGTATTCGCTGCTGCCCAAGCGCGATGAAGTGCTGGCGGAGATGGAAGGCTACGCCGCCGATCACAACATCCCCATCGTTGGGCCCGCCGTGGCGCGGGTGCTGCAGCAACTCGCGCTGACGATCAATGCCGGCACGGTATTCGAACTGGGTTCGGCGATTGGATACTCGACCATCTGGTGGGCGCGGGCAGTCGGGGAAAAAGGCCGCGTCATCTATACGGACGGCGATCCGAAAAATGCCGAGCGTGCTCGCCGTTACTTTGATCGAGCCGGCGTGTCGAACCGCATCACGCTTTATACGGGCGATGCGCTTGAATTCTTGTCCGAACAGAAGCAGCAGTACGACGTCATCTTTAACGATGTCGATAAAGAAGACTATCCGCGTGTGTTGCGCCTGGTATCGCCACGGCTGCGCAAGGGTGGGCTGTTTATCACCGACAACGTTTTGTGGAGCGGTCGGGTGGCGGAGAAGAGTCCCAAGGATGCGACCACCAAGGCGATTCTCGAGTTCAATCGGTTGCTTTACAGCTCCGAGGATTTCTATACGACCATCCTGCCGATTCGCGATGGATTGGCGGTTGCGCTGAAGAAGTAGGAAAAACGATGTAACGAAAGCGCTTGTCATCCCGAGCGCAGCGAGGGACCTTGGCGTTTGCCGACGCCATCGGGTTTGCCGCTGCTGGCAAACACCAAGGTCCCTCGCTGCGCTCGGGATGACAGTTCGTGCGGAAAGCGGCGCTCCGCGAAGGATTAGATTGACTTCACTGGAATTGCCAGCAAATCTTCCACCAGCCCGACTTCCTTCTGCAGGAAGGGTTCGGCATGGGTCACACCGCCGAGCATTCCGTAATAGCGTGCCATGGCGTCGACGCGCGCGCGAATTTCGTTGTGGGCGGGGAAGAGATCCTTGCCGGCTTCCTGATCGCTGAACTGCGACTTGTAGGCCAGGATGGAGGCGAACTTCTGCTCGAACTGCTGGCTGATGTCGACTACAAACGTGGGGCGCACATCGTAGTAAAGCGTGGCGTAGATGATTTTGAACGGGCGGTGCGGCGCGAGAGGCCCATCCTTGCTGCCGCCAGGACTAGCTTCGCTGAGAACTGGGAACTGAGAACTGAGAACTAATTTCGCGAGTCCTGCCAGAAAACACGCTTCGTATCCCAGCACGGAACAGGTGTAGTGATCGGGATGCCGTCCCTTCCAGTAAGGCAGAATCACGACGCGTGGGCGAGTTTCGCGGATCACGCTTGCGACTTTGAGGCGGTTCTCCCAGGTGTTTTCGACGCGGCCGTCCGGAAGATCGAGCGCCCGCCGCCAGGTGACGCCGAGAATCTTTGCTGCATCGGCCGCTTCGCGCGCGCGATCTTCGGCGGTGCCGCGCGTCCCCATTTCGCCCTGCGTGAGGTCGAGGATGCCGGTACGCTGCCCGCGCTGCGCCATCTTGACCAGAGTGCCGCCGCAGGTCTGTTCTACGTCGTCGCGGTGGGCGGCGATAGCGAGAATGTCGAGGTTGAGGGGAGTCGAGGACATGTCGGTCCGAATTGCCCTTTCAAGATTGAACGCTCTTGCTACTTCTTCCGCTCTACCAAGTATCGAGCCAACTCTTTCAGCGGTTCCGCTCGTTCGCCGAAACTCTCCAATTCCGAAAATGCCGCGCTCACCAACGAATCTGCTTTGCGCTCGGACTCTTCAATTCCGAACAGCGCAGGATAGGTCACCTTCTGCGCGGCTGTATCTTTGCCGGCTGTCTTGCCTAGTTGCTCGGACGTCTGGGTCACATCGAGCACGTCGTCGACAATCTGAAACGCGAGTCCAATCGATTGCCCAAACGCGCGCAGCTTCTTGACTTCGCCATCCTGGGCTCCGGCATAAAGGCCGCCGCTCACCAGGCTTGCCGTGATCAGCGCTGCAGTCTTTGCGCGGTGGATGTACTCCAGCATCTCGACCGTTGGATCAGTGTGCTCGGCTTCGAGATCCACGACTTGTCCGCCGATCATGCCATCCAGAGTGCCGGTGCCGCGTGCAATCTCTTCGATAATCCGGACCCGCGCCTCAGCCGGGCATTCCAGGCGCGAGAGAACTTCATAGGCCTGGGTCTGCAGCGCGTCTCCCGCCAGAATCGCTAGAGCCTCGCCGAACACCTTGTGGCAAGTGGGACGCCCGCGGCGCAAGTCGTCGTTATCTAGTGCCGGAAGATCGTCGTGGATCAACGAGTAGGTGTGCAGCATCTCGAGCGCGGCACCGAGTTCCTCTATTTTCCTCGGCAAAGTTCCCGCGATCATGCGGCCGGCCTCTATGCATAACACCGGTCGCAGGCGCTTGCCGCCGGCGAAGACGCTGTGGCGCATGGCCTTGTGAATGGATTCCGGAAGCTGGGTTTCCAGCGGAATCAGCCGGTCCAGGGCAGCGTCAGTCAAGGCCTGCCCCTGCTCGAGGGTTTCTTGCAGCATTGAGGAGTGAGTATAACCTCGTGAGTATAACAAGGTGTGCGCGGAAGATGAAAAAGCGAGGACGCCAAGCGGTGGTGCGGTTTGGCTTACGCCACGGGCCGGTTAAGCGGGAGCTCCCTTCGACTTCGCTCAGGGCAGGCTCTTCGCTGCGCCTGAAAAACGGCTCCTCTCAGGATGACAGTGCTCGGGGTGACTGTCGTCGTGGAAAAGTCGAATGTTTCAGGCGGCAACGTGTTGTGCCATGGCCACATTGCGCAAGACGGCACTCAAGACCTTGGGTACATCATCGGAGGGGCACACGTCGCTGGCGCCAGCTTCGAGCGCGGCGATCCACAACTCCTCATCCGGTACACGATGGGTGCAGACGATGGGAAGTGTTGGGAAATCGCGGTGCAGGTTACGCACATCGGTGAGACGGGAGAATTCCATGTCGAGGATTACAACCTCTGGACGATTCCTGGCAATTCGCTCACGCAGTTCGTCCTGGGAGCAAGTCAACTGAACGGAATGGAAGTGAGAAGAGAGGCCGCCGGCCAGAGACTGCGCGAGCCAGGGATCGCTTTCAAGAACGACCACGGTAAAGCCCATAGATCCTCCTGACGTAGAACCGTCAGCAACGGCGGACTAGGGCTGCGGGGAAGGGTTTGAAACCACTACTCCACAGACATTACTACCTAAAGAGCACAATTACGGGCGTGGCCGCCTACCTGCGGGCAGGCGCCTTATCCGACAACGGCTCAAACGGCTCAGCCTGGAGCTTCCCGTTCTTCTTCAGCAGAATTTCTACTTTACCTTCGGCCTGTTCCAATTCCTTCCGGCAAGTGGAGGAGAGATGCATGCCCTCTTCGAACAGGGTGAGAGATTTCTCCAGAGGCACATCTCCTTTTTCCAGTTCCTGGACAATCTTTTCCAGTCGCTGAAGGCATTCCTCAAACTTAGGCAACGGGTTTCGCTCCTCTCGTTATTGATGCTCCTAATTGCAAAGAGTGTCCAGTGTTTTTTTGTAAAACGCTGTTGAAATCGATTTGCTTTTCTCCACAAAGGGAATTTTATGCCGGAGCGGGACTCTTCGTTCCCAGCGCCTCGAGGACATCGACCGCCAAACTGTAACGCCCCTGTGGCGCGCTGATTTGCGCTCCCTGCACAGTGTGCCGGACGGCGAGCAGCATTTCCCGGGCAATCGCCACACCTTCGGCCCGTGCGGCTTCCGGCGTCTGCGCTCGCGCCATGCGTTCCAGGATCGAGTCGGGCACCGAAACCCGAAGCTCGTTTTTCATGAACTCGGCATTGCGCACACTGACCAGCGGCCAGATTCCGGCGACCACGGGGATGCGGCAGTGTTCGATCCTCCGCAGAAAGTTTTCCAGCAGACGAATATCGAAAACCGGTTGAGTCACCGCGTATTCGGCTCCGGCCTGCACTTTGAACTCAAACCGCCGAATCTCTTCATCCAGATCGGTGAGCCCCGGATTCGCCCCGACTCCAATCACAAAACTCGTGCCCGCACCGATCGGGTTCGCGCCGAGGTCCAGCCCCCGGTTCAAGTTGTGGACGATATTGACCAGGCCGATGGCGTCCACATCAAAGACCGCCGTCGCGTCGGGATAATTGCCCATCTTCGGAGGGTCGCCGGTAATGCAGATCAGATTCCTGATGCCCACAGCAGCCGCACCCAGCAGGTCACTCTGGATGCACAACACGTTGCGGTCGCGGCAGGTGTAGTGCAGAATCGCTTCGATTCCGGCCTCGCGCTGCATCAGAAGAGAAAGCGCCTGATTGCTCATGCGCGCCGAAGCCCGCGGGCTATCAGGAATGTTGACTGCATCCACTCCTACGGACTTCAGGAATCTCGAACCCTCCAACTCCTTGCTGATGTCAGTTCCTTTGGGAGGAACCACTTCCACCATGGTGACGAATTCGCCCCGGGCCAGTTTTGAGCCTAGAAGGGATCGTTCTTCCAAGGGCTGGGCGGGCGCCGCGATTGGTGCTGCCGCGCCAACCACCTGCGCCGAGGCTGCCTTACCCCTGGCTTCTCCGACCCGCAAAGCGGATTTCATCACGCGAATGTGGTCGGGAGTGGTTCCGCAGCATCCGCCCACGATGCGAGCGCCGGCGGCGACGAACTTGCGCGCATAGCTCGCCATATACTCCGGGGAGCACAGATAGATGTTTCTGCCCTCGACCGAGCGGGGAATGCCTGCATTCGGCTGCGCTGATAGCGGCAGGGAAGTGGCGGCCCGCACTCGCTCGATGGCGCCGAGCATGGCCACCGGACCCACGCTGCAGTTGCAGCCGATTACATCCGCACCCCAGTCTTCGAGTCGAGGGGCAAAAGTCTCAGGAGAGGAACCATCAAGGCAGTTGCCATCTTCGTCGATCGTGACCTGCACGACCAGGGGCAATTTTGCTCCTACGTCCTTGGCCGCCAGCATGGCCTGATGGAGTTCCTCCAGGTATCCGAAGGTTTCCAGCATTAGCAGATCGACGCCGGCCTCGGCGAGCGCCGTAATCTGCTCGCGAAATGCCTGCCGGGCTTCCTCGAAGGAGGTTTTTCCCAAGGGCTCGATTCTGGTTCCCAGCGGGCCAACCGATCCCGCCACCCAGACATCGAAGCTCTTGGCGGCTTCGCGGGCAAGTCTCGCTCCGGCGTAGTTGATATCATGCACTTTGTCGGCGATACTGTGCCGCGCCAGGCGGAAAGCGTTTGCCCCGAAAGTATTGGTTTCAATGATTTCCGCCCCAGCCTGAAGGTAGTCGTGGTGAATGCCGCGAATCAGGTCGGGCTGGGAAAGGTTCAACTCGTCGTAACATCGGTTGATGAAAACGCCGTTCGCGTAAAGCAGCGTTCCCATGGCTCCGTCACAGAGAGCGGGGAACTGCTTGATTCGGGCAAGAAGGTCAGACGCCATATACTTAGTCAGAATACAGGATGCGCGCCCGTTCTTGCATGCCGGAGGCAACAGGGGTCAGGCGCTTCCGCGATGCGCGGAGCCCGGCGCGCGTGGAGTTCTGGGGCTCTGCTATAATCCGGTGTTTCGCACTTAAATCTCTGTTTTTCCTGTAGTTAGGAGCCTCACGTTTGAAGAAATCCGCTCTTTTGGCTGTCGTGCTCGCGGTCGCCAGTTTTAGCTTTGTGTCCTGCGGATCGTCCGCGAAAACTCTGACGACCCGGGTTCTAGCTTCTCAGAGCGTGTCGAGCACGACCGCGTCCCCCGGTCTGGTGCTGATCAACGGATTTGACGACCAGTTGATGAGAGGGACGATCAGCGCTGGCGGCGCTCCCGGCCTCATGGTGCTGACTCCCGATAGAACCCTGGTGCTCGCCTTTGATTCTTCCAGCAACAACGTCGAAGTCATCAATTCCGTGAGGCAGAGTCAGGAGGGGAACATACAACTGCCCGGACCCACAACCAGCATGGTCGCGCTAGAGACCGGCAGTGCCTATGCGGCCGTGCCCACCGCGCCCATGAACAACGGACCCTCACCAGGAGCAGTTGAAGTGATGAATATTACCTCGGGAGGAATCACCGCGACGCTCAGCGTTCCCGCTGCTCAAACCGTGGTATCCAGTCCCGATGGCAGCCATATTCTGGCATTCAGTAACGATTCCGATGTTGTGACCGTGATCTATCCGCTTCTGGTCAACCTAAGTACTCCGACCACGGCAACCGTGCCTGGCTTCGACCGGCCGGTGAATGCGGTTTTCAGCGCGGATGGCAGCACAGCCTACGTTTTGAATTGCGGCCCGGAGTGCGGAAGCGGCAGCGCCAGCGCCAGCGTGCAAACTCTGGACATAGCGACCTTAACGGTTGGAGCTCCGGTTCCGGTCGATGGTGCGACTATCGGCTGGCTGAGCGGTTCGACGCTGTACGTAGCCGGCACTCCAACGGCATCGGTTAGCAATCCGGCACCCAACAATGCGTGCCAGACCACGACGCCTAAAGTTTGCGGACGTCTCGACGTCATTGACCTGGGTTCGATGACCGTCACCAGCAGCAATGTCATCACGGATGGCTACCACTGGCGGATCGATATGAGCGTTAACGGTCAGCTTTTCATCGGCTCCTATACCTGCACCAACATCGGCAATGTGAACAGCCCTCAAGGAGAAGTGCGGGGTTGTCTTTCGATTTACAACACCACGAACGGGGCTGTCGTCATCCCACCGGATAATGGCGACGTGACCGGATTTCAGAGCTTTACCACACGCGATGTGGAGTACGTTGCCGAAGGCGGCAACCTGCGCGTGTACGACACGCTCATCGATAGTTTGCTGCTGGATAACAACAACAACCAGAATCTTCCTGAAACCGGAACCATCGTCATCACCGGCTACATCATCGACGTGAAGGCCATCGACTTCTTCTGAGCTGGACTATCTCGCAGGTTCCAGCACCAGACGATGCGCTCCGGTCGCTTCGACTGCTTGAGACGTGAAAGGCAATGTGAAGGTCGAGCCTTCATACCAGGCCTTCCACTGATCCATGTAGTAAGGGCTCAGGAAGTTTCCGCCCTGCCCGGTCACGGTGTTTAGGGTGGATTGGTCGAGGTCCGCAAGATTTGCGGTGAAGCGTTCCGAAGGCCCGTGATGAGGCGTGACGGCTTTTACGGTGTAGCTGCTGCCGGACTGCTCCTTGATTCCGGGCGCGGCCCAGTGCCGGACCAAAGGGATTTTGCTCAGCACAGGGTGATTAATCTCGACGGCATTCACACTGCCCCAATGCCACGCAGCCAGATCTTGAGGAGCTGACGATTCATTCACGGCAGCTTCTACAGCGGCCGTCAGCAGTTCGTCGTAATTGGGATATTTTTCCGGCAGCCAGCGCTTGGGCTGGTGCAGCAGAACATTCTGCAGCCACACCGTTCGCATCTCCCATTGGTAAGTCTTCCAGTTCAGCGATTCTTCCCGCTGCTTCGGATCTTCTGGCGCAGATCCCAGACGCGGTTCGAGTAGCAGTCTCGTCAGTTCGCGGGCGGAGCGTACGGCAATCGTCGGCGACGCTGATGAGCCCAGCATCCGCCCATCCCAGTTGCGCATGAGGTCGGCAGCCTGCTTCGCGCGCGCCGAGGCTTTCGTGGCGTGGTCGATGGCGTAGACGAAGCGCTCGGCTGCGAACAGGTCATTCTCCGAGTGAATGTCGTTTTCCAGTGCGAGCATGTCCGCGGCGGCGAACTTCCTGCCAGATTCCAGAACGTGATAAATGCGCTCCGTGCGCCATGGGGCTTCCCACTCGGCGCTGATCGAATTGGGATAACCATCAGGCGTGATGCGTCCGTTGGCAGTCGCGATCACTCCCGAGGGAGGGTTGTAGATGCTGGGAAGTTTGTCGAACGGAATGTAGCCCGTCCACTCATGGGAACTGTCAGCGCCGCTGACCGGCAGACTGCCGTCGCCGGCAGCGCGAATCGGAACACGCCCCGTAGTTTGGTATCCGATGTTGCCATCAACGTCGGCGTAGACGACGTTCTGCCCCGGCGCGTCCAGTTGCGAAAACGCCTTGCGAAAGTCTTCCCAGTTCTGCGCAGTATCGACATCGAAGAACGGCATGCGCAGGCCGTCATAGAGCGTCCAGCGAAGGGCAATCTGCCTTGTCTCACCCGGAAGAAGATCGGTGACGATCGGCCCATGCCGCGTAGTCCTTACGTCTACGCTCACATCTGGCTTGCCCTTGATGTGGATTGCCTCCGTGCGGTGCTCGGGCTGCTGCCAGCCCTCGGGAGTCTGGTAGGCGCCCTGCGCGTTGAAGTTCTCGATGAAGGCATCTGCCACGGTCGGACCTACATTGGTGAATCCCCAGGCGATGCGTTGATTGTGCCCCACAATCACGTAGGGCATTCCGGGCAGCGTCACTCCCGCCACATCCAGACTGGCCGATTGGTTGACGCATTTAAGGTGTGCTTCGTACCACAGGTTGGGCATGTTATGCCCCAGATGCATATCGTTTGACAGCAGCGGCTTGCCGGTGACCGTGTGCGCTCCGGACACCACCCAGTCGTTCGATCCGTTCACTGCTTCGGGAGCGTGTTGCGCCCAGATTTCTGCCGCGGCGCCTCGCTGCTGCGTCACGGATGTGTCAGGGCCGGCGTCATCGTCGTCATCATCCGAATCGCCCTGATTCTCCTGATCTTTATCGTTAAGGTCCGCGCGCATCACGGTGGGCGGGCGATCGTGCCAGGAGCGGTTCACGTATAGATCTGCGGTTAACTCCGGCCCCAACTTGGCGAGAATTTTCTCGTGAGCGAGCGTGTCGCCGAAGGTGTAGTAGTTGAGATCCTTCACCATCTGGTTCGCGATGACGATGGAATCCTCCGCCTGCCACGGCTTTGGGCGGTACTTCAGGATGCGGAACTCAACCGGAAGACTACCTGTGTGGCTCTCGATGAAAGCATTCACTCCGCGCGCGTAGGCATCGAAATAAACGCGGTCCCGGGCGCTCGCCATCTGCAGCGATTTCCTCGCCGCCGCCCGCAATCCCAGGATGCGCTGCTCGCGATCGATCTTGAGCGTGTCCTCGCCGAGGATCTCGGATAATTCCCCGGCCGCGAAACGCCGCATGATGTCCATCTGCCAGAGCCGGTCTTGCGCTGTGACGTAGCCTTGTGCCAGGAACAGATCTTCCAGAGTCGCGGCCTCGATGGCCGGCACGCCGTGGCTATCTCGCGTTACCTTCACAGGCGCCGAGAGACCTTTTAGCGCGAGGTTCCCGTCAAGCTGCGGCAGGGCAGAGCGGGCGACGAAGTATGCGAAAGCGACCACGGCCGCAACCAGCAGGACGAGCACCAGTAGCAACCACAGGAAGATGCGTACTCCGGCGGAACGCCGGGAAGCAGGAGCGCTGGTTACAGTAAGAGTGCTCATGGGCAAAGTTGATTCTAGCAGCCGTTTTGAAAAGGCGCGGCTTCCAGACTTGCCGTCAAGCCGGCCAGAATCAACTGAAAACGAATTTCATTTTCAAGATGCCGAATGCTATCCTGACGCTTCATGCTCCAGAAGCGCATCCCGCAAAGCCGCATCGATGACCAGCCCTCCATCTCGCGTGAGATGGTACGCGAGGCCCAGGACATCCTTCACCGCCATCTCAAGCGAGTCGGCCTGAAGCAGACAGGCCAGCGCGACACGATCCTGCGCACGTTTCTGGAAACCCGCGACCACCTCTCCACCGACGAGTTGCACCGCCTGGTGCAGAAAAAGGACGCGGGCATCGGCTACACCACCGTCTATCGCACGCTCAAGTTGCTGGCTGAGTGCGGATTGGCTAGCGAAGTCGCGTTCCACGATGGCATCGCGCGATACGAGCACCAATATAACCGGCGTAGCCATCACCACATGGTTTGCACCGAGTGCGGCAGTTCTGTGGAGTTCTTTTCGCACGAGGTGGATCAGTTGGAGCAGGAAATCGGGCGCAGACACCACTACGCCACAACCCGTCACACCTTCCAGATTTACGGTGTTTGCGAAGAGTGCCGCAAGAAGACGGCGCGCCCGGCCTAGGGAATTCATGCCTATCTCGTGTCCCCATTGTGCTGCTGAGATGCCCGATACTGCCGCTTACTGCCCAGGCTGCGGCCGCTCGATGCTTCCGGTCGAGCGCGCACATGGGATGGTGGGTATACTCCCCGAGACACTGGCTGGCGCCCTGGCTTACTTCCTTCTGCCGGCGATTGGGTTCCTTCTCGTCGAGCCTTACAACAAGAACCGCTTCGTGCGCTTCCATTCTTTTCAGTGTCTGGGATTTTTTCTCGTCGGCGTGGTTGTTGTAGCGACACTCAGGGTTTTGGGATTCCTGCTGTACTTCGTGCCCGTAATTGGCCACTTTCTCGTCTGGCTGGTCTCCATGGTGGTCGCCCTCGCATTTTTCATGGTCTGGGTTGTACTCATTGTGAAAGCGCTGCAAGGCGAGATGTTCAAGCTCCCACTGGTGGGCGAGTACGCAGAACAGCAAACTCATGCGAGCTAAGAATCGGGTCTTGCCCTTGACTTTCTTCCGCTAAGCTGTCATTCCTATTAGCTTTTACCCTGCCCGTCCGAATGCTCGGGATGCGGTGCTGCGGGCGGCGGGAATTCTTGTACAACTGGGGATGTGGATTGAAAGTTCGAGTCTTCTACCACGACAAGTGTTTCGACGGGGCCTGCTCCGCCGCGCTCTTCTCCCGCTTTTATCGCGAGCGCATTCGCGAAGACGCGGACTTCGTCTTCTCCGGCCTGCTGCATCGCGCGGGAGCGCTTTTCAACGAATCCCATTTCGACGGTGACGAAAATGCTATCGTCGATTTCAAGTACTCCAGTTCGCCCAAGATTACATGGTGGTTTGACCACCATCAAAGCGCGTTTCTTTCGCCGGCTGACGCTGCCCACTTCGAGCGCGATGAAAGCAATCGCAAGTTCTACGATCCCGATTTCAAGTCCTGCACCAGCTTTATCGCGATGATCGCGCAGCAGCGTTTTGGATTCGACCCTGCCCCAGTAGCCGACCTCGTGCACTGGGCCGACATCATCGACGGCGCTCTCTATCCCGATGCCAAGACGGCGGTTGAGATGCAAGCCCCGGCCATGAAGCTGACCATGGTCATCGAATCGGCGCCCGATCAGTTCGTCCCGAACCTGATTCCGCTTCTCGCGACCAAGTCTCTCTCCGCCATTCTGGAGGAACCCTTCGTAGCTCCGCTCCTGCCTCCGCTGCTCCGCCGGCACGAGATCTCGATTGAGATCATGAAGCAGCGCACCGAGTGCATCGACGGAACCATTTTCTTCGACGTCACCGATCATGATCTCGAGGGCTACAACAAATTCGTTCCCTACTATCTGCATCCCAAATCGATCTATAGCGTGGGACTCAGCAAAAGCAGCTTCCGCGTGAAAGTTTCAGTCGGATCGAACCCCTGGGCTCCCGAAGAACCCGTTGTGAATCTGGCGAAGATCTGCGAGCGCTACGGAGGAGGCGGCCACGCGCGTGTGGGCGCGATCTCCTTCAACCCGAACCAGCATGCTGCCGCGATCAAGGCTTCCCAGGAGATCGTAAACGAGCTTCGCGCTGCCGTTCGCAGCCGAAGAAGCTGAAAGGCGGACTGCGCGGAGGCAAGAACGGCGCAGGTCGTCGTGGTACTCTGAAGTTGCGCGCGCCGCATGCTATCGTCGGGAACGAAAATCGATTTGCACCGCGCACAGAGAAATCTGCTGCGCGCCGTGGCTTCCTTCGAATTCGCCAAAGGACTCTTCGTCCTGTTGATCGGGCTGAGCGCCATCTTGCTCGTCCACAAGGATGCCTGGGTGATCGCCGAGAGCCTGCTGGCACTGTTCCACGTCAACACCGACCGGCGATGGGCGCAGGACTTCCTCGATTTTGCCGACCGGCTCACCGAAGCCCGTCTTTGGGCGGTAGCGCAATTGGCGTTTGCCTATTCTGTCTTGCGCTTTGCCGAGGCCTATGGCTTGTGGAAGGAACGCACCTGGGCCGAGTGGCTTGCATTCATCTCTGGGACTCTGTTTCTCCCGCTCGAGATCCACGGGCTCATGCGGGGCATTACAGTCCTCCGTTCGGCGGTGTTTGTCGCAAATATTGGAATCGTCCTGTACATGCTTTTCTTGCTGCAATCGGAACGCAAGCGCCGGCAAGCCCGGCAATCGACTTCGCCGGAAAGCCTTGACCAGAGCGGCAAGTAGAGTCTAACGACTCTGGCCGCGGGCGCCTCGTTTGCTTCATAATTACTACGACAGGTGCTACGTTGCGGAGGATCTATGCGCATCTCTTTCTATTTTTTGCCGGTTTGCACGCTGCTCGTACTTTCGAGCCAGGGAATCAGCTTTGGCCAGGACACGAGCTTCGCCACAGGTCCGCAGTATCTGATGAATTATGGATCTCCACTGCTCGCGCGTTCGATTTCCACGCCATCACTGTCCCTGGCAGCTCCGGCTCCTGAGGTTGGCGCCAGCGATGCCACTGGAGTCCTTAATGCTGGCGCGAGCGATCAGAATGTTCTGCCGCCAAGTCCAGACGCTCTGCCTAAGATCGATTTGTTTCCCATCTTCTACGGTGGGCCTCCGGTCGGCGAGAATGGCCAAATAACTTTTTCCTACCCAGTGGAACCATCTTCGCCGCCGGCTGAAATTCCAACTAGCATCTCCGACACCGGAGTGTGGCAAATGACTACCGCTCAAGCCCTGCGCGAGCATGGTTATGGAGTTACCGTCGCGGAGGCGGCTGCGGACGCGAAGGCGCGAATCCGGCGCGCCAACCACACCTACACTAACGCCGACGCCGCTCGACTGCACGGTGGGAACTAGCGAAAACTCCCGACCGAACTCGGAGCTACGGTGAGTCAGGGCTCATGGGATTGCCCGAGCGGCATAAGGCCCAGCAAGTGACTCCGATGATCACGGCACTCCCGATCCCGATGGCCCAAGGGCTATCAAGGAAAGGTCGGTTGGCGTCTCCGGGCGTCTTCGGCGCTTCCCCCCGCATCGTTCCTCGTGAGTCGCCTGCCCGCCTTGATATACCGTGACGTCGGCTGGTTCAATGTGCTTTGACCGGAATGTAGCTGGACCGCTGTAGTGAATCTTCACATCGTTCTGGTGGGCCAGCACCAACACTCTTCCGTCTACATCGGTGACGTCGTAGCGGGCCCACTCTTGCGCCGGGGGGCTTATGGTCACACAATTTACGCGAACCCTCATTCCGCGAAAGGTGTTCACTTGCAGGCTGCCGTGTTCGAGGACGAGTTCGTCTCCTTCGAATTGGACAATCGTCTCGCGTTCAACCGTGACCGTGGATCCATCGGCGTCGATTCTCGCCTTATTTTCCTTCTGAGTCCGTATCAGGTCGTGCGTGAAAATCGCTGAGGATGTGGGCGCGGGATTTCCATTCACCCAGGCTCCTCCGTCGTTGTGGAGCATCGCCCGAGCCGAGTCCTGGGCCATCAAAGACGTGGGCAACACCACTGCCATCACGCCGCAAACGAGATTGCGCCATTCCGCCAAGCAAATTCCCGCCTTCTCCGCACTAACTGCTTTCGTCAGAATAATTTGCGGGATGGTTGGCGGCTATTGCCTTGCCTGATGCGGGGATGACTGGTTGGGAGGCTGAGGCTTAGGACCTGGAGGAACGTCTACCACGCGCGCCAAGTCGATGAACCCGCGCTGCACGTCGGTGCGAATCAGTTTGACCGGGAATCTGTCTCCCACGTCGACGCCTTGCTGGCCTTGCGCCAGCAATCCATCGACGCGCGGTTGCAGCACGCGGACAAAAGTTCCCTTGGGCGTTACGCCGGTGACGACGGCATCGAAGACGGCGCCGATGCGATGCTGCAACGCGACTGCGGCCAGCCGCTTGGCCATTTCCCGCTCGACTTTTCGCTCCGCGTCTCCTTTCTCGGTGCAGTTGGCGGCGATCGCGGTAAGTTCGTCGTTCGAGTAAGGGTTCGATTGCCCTGCAAGCATCGCCTTGATCAGTCTTTGCGTCACAATGTCCGGGAAACGGCGATTGGGAGCGGTCGAGTGAGTGTAGTCCTGCACGGCCAGGCCGAAGTGTCCTGCCGCAGTCTCGCCCGGCCGTTCCAGAACATATTCTCCCGGCCCAATCAACTTGATCACGGCCAGCGATAGATCGGCAAAATGGTCCGGATCCGCCTCCTTGCGCTTGACCAGAAACTCATTGAGCGCTTTGGAATCGGGATCGGCTGGAAGCTTCTCGCCGTAGCTTGCCCCCAGTTGCACGATGCGATCCCAGCGCTCCGGCTGCTTCACGATTCGGCGCAACGACGAAACTTTTTCCAGCATTCGCGCCACCACTCCGTTCGCCGCGATCATGAAGTCCTCGATCAGCTCGGTGGCGTGGTTTCTTTGCTCGTTCACGACGTCGATCACTTCCGTATCCAGCATCAGGGGATGCAATTCGTCGGTCTGGAGGTCGAGTGCTCCATTTTCATAGCGCCGAGTGCGCAGCTTCTGCGCCACTTCGTCCTGCAACCGGAGCTGGGCCTGCAGATTAGCGGAAGCCGCCACTTTCGCCGGCGCCGCTGCCGTGTTTTCGAGCCACGCTCCGACCGAGTTGTATTGCAGTTGCGCCTGGTTGCGAACCACGGCGCGATAGACGTCGCTGGATGTCACACGGCCGTCGGCGTTCACCACAAACTCGACAACCACGCTCAACCGGTCCTGGTTTTCGAGCAGGGAAGTCTTGCCGGTGGAGAGCTCCTCCGGCAACATGGGGAAATTTCGGACTCCCGCATACACCGTCGTCGTTTCTCTCGCGGCATGCTGATCGATGGCGCTTTGCTTCGGGACGAAGGCATCCAGGTCAGCGACGCCGACCCGAACCCTTACATCGCCGTTCGGTAATCGCTCCGCAACCTCGATCTGATCCAGATCCCGCGACGTATCGTTGTCAATCGACGACCAGAGTTGACTTCGCAGATCGCGTACGCTTCCTCCAGGAGCGATTGCCGGAGGATGAGCCCGCAAGTCTGCCAGTTGTAGTTGTACTTCGGGTGGAAAGTTCGGGTTGAAGCCGTGTTGCAGGACCACCTCTTTGGCAATGGCCTGCAAGTCAATGTGAGGAGAGCTGGTGTTAGGCATAGGGGAATCAACAAGAACGTTTCACCACAGAGGCACAGAGACACAGAGAAAACGAAGGCAGAACAAGACCAACTATAGATTTTCTCTGTATCTCTGTGCCTCTGTGGTGAAGAGTTTTGCGACCGGATTACTCTGTGACCACCGCCTTCACAAGGTTTCGCGGATGATCCACGTTGTATCCCTTTTTTGTGGCCACATAATAGGCGAACAGCTGCAGGGGAATCACCTCGATGATGGGCAGCAACAATTCTGGCGCGGGCGAAACAAAAAACACATCGTCGGCGACTTCACCTACCTCCGGATCGCCCTCGGTCGCGACCGCCACCAACCGCCCTCGCCGCGACTTGACTTCCTTCATCACGTCGAGAGTTCGCTGGTAGCGCAGCACCGAATCCGGATCATGTTTATCGTAAGTTGCCAGCACCACGACCGGAAGATGTTCGTCGACCAGCGCGTTCGGCCCATGCTTCAGTTCTCCCGCCGGGTAGCCTTCCGCGTGCGCATACGAGGTTTCCTTGAGCTTGAGCGCTCCTTCACGCGCGATCGCGTAATGCACGCCACGGCCCAGATACAGAAACTTTTCCGCCCGAAAATGCTTTTGCCCGAACCGTTCTGCCAACTCGTCCCACTCCCTCAGATTTTTCTCAATCTCATCGGGCAGCCGCTGCAATCGCTGCAGATAGGAACGTGTGACCTCGGTCGTCATCCGTCCTCGTTTTCGCGCCAGGAACAACGCCATTAAATAGAGAATCGTTAGCTGCGTAGTGAAACTCTTGGTTGCAGGGACGGCAAGCTCCGGACCCGCTCCCGTAATCAACGCCGCACTGGCCTCGCGAGGAATTGTGGCGTCGGCCACGTTAGAAACCGCGATGGTCTTCACGCCGCGGGTCAGCGCCTCGCGCTGCGCGGCAATCGTGTCGGCAGTTTCCCCCGATTGCGTGACCACCATCACGATCGGATCCACCGCGGCGTGCGTCGAGCGATAACAGTATTCACTTGCGTACTCGACATCGACGGCAACTCCGGAAAGATCCTCGATCATGATTTCGCCCGCCAGGCCGGCATGGCGGCTGGATCCGCTGGCGGCGATGATCAGCTTCTCGAAAGTGAGCAGCGCACTCTCGATCGCATTCAGTTCGCCGGGGAAAAGAATGTCGTCCTTCAGGTGCTGCTCGATGGTTTTCGCGATGGCCTGGGGCTGTTGGTAGATTTCCCGGAGCATCGCATGGGGAAACCTGTCGGTCGCGGCGTTGGAGCGGGCGTTGTTTGGATTCATGATCGACTGCGGCGAGAGTAAATCATTTGCTCCGTCTGGGGCAAACCGGCTCGAGAATCTCTGATCGTTTTGAGATTTCAACCAACTTTTTGCCCAGGAACAGGCTACTAAAGTACTGTGCTCACATCCGGAAGATCGGACTCGAGCCAGAACCAAAGTTCCGAATAGGAATGCTCCGAGCGGATTTTTCCGGCGGGAGCTTTCTGTAGCGGGACTTTGAGCTGATCATTCGATGTGGCCCAACCGTGGCGCCGCAAGCTTTTCAGGCAAGCGCGCCAGATTAGAGGAAAACACGATGAAAACTCACCCTGCAGTTCGTTTTCTGGCATTCAGTCTTTTGCTGCTGGTCATCCCGGCAGTTCTTTCTTCTCCATCTTCCGCGCAGATCGCGGTCGGCGTATCTGTCCGCGTCGGTCCGCCCGCGCTGCCGGTTTACGAGCAACCTATCTGTCCCAGTGCCGGCTATCTGTGGACGCCCGGCTACTGGGCTTGGAGCGATGACGCCGGCTACTACTGGGTGCCCGGCACGTGGGTCCAGCCTCCCACCGTCGGCCTGCTTTGGACCCCCGGCTACTGGGGATGGAACGACGGTGTCTACGCCTGGAATGCTGGCTATTGGGGACCGCAGATCGGCTTCTACGGCGGGATTAATTACGGCTTCGGCTATGGCGGTGTCGGCTTCGTCGGCGGCGAATGGCGTGGCGGCGCTTTCTTCTACAACACCGCCGTGATGCATGTGAACACAACCCAGATCACCAACGTCTACGTTAACCGGACGGTCATCGTTAACAACGAGTCTCACGTCGCGTTTAACGGCGGTGAAGGTGGCGTCGCGGCTCGACCGACGGCGCAAGAAGAAGCCTATTCCCGCGAAAAGCATACCCCTCCGGTTGCGGCGCAGGTTCGACAGCAACATGCTGCCAGCCAGAACAAGGCCTTGTTCGCGTCGAATAATCATGGCGCACCCGCCATAGCCGCCACGGCGAAGCCGGGCGTGTTTAGCGGAGCCGGCGTTATAAGAGCCAAGTCTGCAGGAGCGCCGTATCATGCGCCTGCAATGTCGCCGAAGGAGGCGCGCGCATCGGCGCCCGCCGCCAAGCATTCGACGCCCTCGAAGGAAGCAAAGACCGCCCACCGGAACGCCACGTCGCCGAGCAAAGGCCACGCTTCCAATAGCCGCTCAGAGAACGCGGCCAAGGAAAAGGCGGCTCGTCCGAATGAGACTCACGCGGCGAAGTCCTCCAGTCCGAGTTTGCGTGCGTCCAATGCGCCGCGAGAACCGAAATCTCCTGCGGCCGGCGAATCGCACGCTGAGAGCAAAGCGCGTCCCATGGCCAAGGAGAGTGCCCCGAAAGAAAGCGCTCCGAAGCCGAGCCACAGCACTGCACCCAAGCCCGAGAGCAAGCCGGTAGCGCCGAAGGAGAGCGCTCCGAGAGAAAGCGCTCCGAAGGCGAGCCACAGCGCCGCACCCAAGCCGGAGAGCAAGCCAGCGGCGCCCAAGGAGAGTGCCCCGAAAGCCAGCGCGCCCAAGCCAAGCCACAGCGCTCAGGCGCCGAAGCCGCAAAAGGCAAGCCCCGAGCCCAAGCCCGAGAGCAAGCCCAAAGGACGCTGAACCGGTTGATTCGTAAGCGCATTTAGCCAGTGCCGATTCCGGCACTGGCTATTTTTCTGTGCCCGCGAAGCGTTCATGCGGGTTTGCACCCGGGGCGCTAGTTACATCCCAGTTACTCGAACGCACGGAGGGCAAGCGCAATGCTTTAACTATGACATTAACTTCTGTTTCTGCCGCAACTGAGATTCTTAGTAATGCGATGAAGTTGCTGGATTCCGTGAGAGAGCAGGCAAAAGGTTCTAAGGACCTTGTGCTGAAAGAAAATATCAGCAACCTTTACAATGATTTGTTGGATTTGAAAGCCGCACACGTTCGTATCGCAGAAGAAAACGTGGAATTACGCCACCAGATTGCACAATCGGCGCAGAAAGCTCCTGCGCCCGAAATCAGGCGGGCGGGGATGGATCACTATTATTTTTGCTCGGCGAAGAGGAGCCGTACTGCCAGCACTGCTACGACAATAAAACGAAACTCATAAGGGCTACACCTCCGGAACCTTCGAGTGGTGGCCAGCGCAGGCACTGCCCGGTTCGCCACGAGATCTTTCAGGAAACGCAGGCACCGGCACGCCCGGTTCACTGGGTGGTCGGCGACGCCCATATACATGGGGTTAGGTGCAAGATTGCCGCTGGCGGAGGATGAAGCTGGTGGCCCCGGCGTGAGTCGAACACGCGACCCTTCGTTTAGGAAACGAATGCTCTATCCATCTGAGCTACGGGGCCACGAGTTTCATTCTATCGTGTGGCCCCAAAATGTACCCCACGTTTTGTATCCCCATGTGCCCCAAGAATCACGAATCAGAGACAACCTCTGACCTGCCCCCCAGAAATTAGTCCAGTCGAAATGTGACTTCTCCCATTTAGAATGGCCCGCCCAGGGCCAGGAGGAGGAGTCGTGCGCAAGAGTCGATTCAAGGAAGAGCAGATCATTGGCATCCTGAAGGAGTCCGAGGCTGGAGTAGCCACGCCGGAGCTGTGCCGCAAGCACGGGATCGCGTCGCAGACGCTCTACCGGTGGAAGGGGAAGTACGGCGGGATGGAAGTGAGCGAGGCGAAGCGGTTGCGGGCGCTGGAAGAGGAGAACCGGCAGTTGAAGCACGCGGTGGCCGAACTGCTTCTGGACAAGCGCGCATTGCAGGCGGTGGTTACAAAAAAATGGTGAGCCCGCAGTTGCGACGGCAGGCGGTGGTCGTGATGCGCTCGGAAGTAGCGGTTTCAGAGCGACGCGCCTGCGGGCTGATCGAGATCTATCGCCGGACGTATCGCTACGTGCCACGGCCCGAGGACCCGCGACTGCGCGTGCGGTTGCGCGAGCTGGCGGCAGAGCGGCGAAGGTTCGGATATCGCCGATTGACGCGAATGCTGGTGCGTGAGGGATGGAAAGCGAATCATAAGCGCGTATACCGGCTGTACGTCGAAGAAAAGCTGAGCCTTCGTCGGAAGCGGGGCCGACGCCGACGCGCGGGATCGCGCCTGGTGCTAGCGCCGCGCCCGACGCAGCCCGATCATCTGTGGACGATGGACTTCGCCAGCGATGCGTTCACCAACGGGCGCAAGTTCCGGACGTTGAATCTCATGGACGGCTTCACCCGCGAGGCGCTGGAGATCGAGCCCGACACCTCGCTGCCGGGAGCGCGTGTGGTGCGTGTACTAGAAGGACTGAAGCAGCAGGGACGCAAACCGGAGGTGATCGTGATCGACAACGGGCCGGAGTTCGTCAGCCAGGTGGTGGACCAGTGGGCCTACGAAAACGGAGTCCAGTTGCACTTCATCACGCCGGGGCGACCGATGGAGAATGGCTACATCGAGAGCTTCAACGGCAAGTTCCGCGATGAGTGCCTGAACGAAAACTGGTTCTTCGATCTGGCGGACGCCCGTCGTAAGATCGCCGAGTGGAAGGCGGACTACAACCACGTGCGACCGCATTCGGCGTTGGGATACAAAACACCGATGGAGTTTGCCGCTTCGTGGAAGGCAGGCTTCTACATTGCTGGACTGGGGCAAGGGGCCTCAAACGCCGGCCCCTTGCCCCAGACCCCCATCCCCGCTACGCTGCGGGGCGAACAAAAACCGGAGAAAGTCTCATTATCCCTGGACTAAAAATGGGGGGCAGGTCACCTCGTACAATTGCGAACTGTTAGGCTTTTGCTCCTAGTGCCCTGGAAATGAAAAGATCAGTAGGAAGCTTGAACCGGGTGCTTAAGTTCCGCACTTGTTCTAAGGTGAGACTGCGCTGACCGTTCAGGAACATCGAAACGGCACTCTCTGAACCAAATTGAGGAATCAGATCACGCTGCGTTAAATCCTGCTGTTCAATGAGGAATCGCACAACCGAAACCGGATCAGCGGCCGAAATGGGGTAGCGTTTCTGCTCGTAACGTTCCACAAGCAACGTTAAGAGTTCAATTGCGTCCATTTCATTATCCGTGGGGTTTTCGCTCGACGTTAATTGGAAAAGAGCTTCGGTATATGCCTCAAGTTCGTCATCGTTATGGATGACGCGAGGTGCGCCGTGTGCCATCATTTCCACCGGGTTTGCGAGAGATGTGCTCATTTCGTTCCATACCTCCTATCCCAGTTGCTACGATTATTGTATTGTTTGTGCGTCAAGAAAGATCGGATGTATACATGTCCGTCTGTTTGCTTTTCACTTGTCGTCTTAGCATAGTGGATCACGGTAACAAGCCTGTACTTGTTGCGCCTGATATCAAAAATCACATAGTCATCTACTAGGTCGGCATCCTTGAACATGCCGCGAACTTCGGCAATGTGGTGCCACCGGGCTGCCTCAACAATGCCGATCCATGCCTGAATTTCGTTCGCTGCATCCGGGTAATTTTTGATCGCTTCACTCAGATGCTTAAGAGTAACGATGTGCACTGGGCTAGAATACTTCACAATGTGTGAAGTTGTCAAGCAAAATTGTTGACTATTTATCCATGTCCGCATAAACCCCTGTGCTTTTTGGGGCTACGGTCACCCGATGGCTTATCGCTTCCGGGATCGGCGGGAACCGTGCGGCAAACGGTTCAATACCCAACACTCTTCCGCCCACTCCGCGCTGCTGACCAACATCTACCCCGCAAACCCCATCGCCCGACGCAGCATCTTTAATCTTTTCCCACTCGTTGAGCTCCACGTCACCCTTGGCGAGGGTCGATCTTTCGATTTACGCCGCTGCCGTTGGTCGGCGGTTCGACTCCGCCCGGGGCCCCCATGCTTTCAGCCACTTCCGCCGTTACCATCGATTGCTCCCTCTGGTTCTTATCACGAGGCCGCTGCACCGAATCCTGTGCTACAATGACTTCAACGCTACTGCCACGGTTTGCTCGTGACGCGGTGATCCTGTTGGATCAAGTTTCATCTCCGCTTTCCTGCCCGCCGTTTATCCAGCGTAAATCAAAACATAAGAGCGGCATGGGAACTCACGCTACGTGTGTAACATCAGGCCCCTCCAGAAAGAACAATTACGAATGACAAGCTTTACAGAACTAACGCTATCTTCTGCTTTGCAGCAGAGGCTGGCGAATGCTCAATTTATTACCCCTACGCCGATTCAGGCGCAGGCTATTCCTTGCGCCCTTGAAGGCAAAGACGTGCTGGCGACGGCGCAGACCGGTACTGGCAAGACTCTGGCGTTTCTGATTCCGATCATCGAAATGCTGCAGCGCGAACCGTCGCAGAAAGTGCGCGTGCTGGTTTTATTGCCCACGCGTGAGCTGGCGATCCAGGTCAACGAAGAGTACGAAAAACTGCGCGGCAAGCAACTATCCAAAGCTGCGCTGGTCATCGGCGGCGTCTCCGAGAAAACGCAGATTCAGGCGGTGCGCTCCGGCGCCAGTCTGGTAGTCGCAACTCCCGGACGGTTGCAGGATTTCATCACTCGCAAGCTGATCGACCTGCGCGAGGTCAAAATCCTGGTGCTCGACGAGGCCGACCGCATGCTTGACATGGGCTTTCTGCCCGCCATCCGGCGCATTCTGGCGATCTTGCCGCAACGCCGGCAAACGCTTTGCTTCTCGGCTACGCTGGAGCAATCCGTAGCCAGCCTGGTCAACGATGCCATGCGCGATCCGGTACGCGTGGCGATTGGTTCAGTCCTCAAGCCGGTCGAGAGCGTCCGGCTGCAAGCTTACGAAGTGCGTCCCGCCGAAAAGCCGGACGTGCTGCGGCAGTTGCTCTACGCCGAAAAAGGACAGACGCTCATCTTCGCCCGCACCAAGCGCGGCACGGAGCGGCTGGCCAAGGAACTGGTGCGGGAGGGTTTCTCTGCAGCCATGATTCACGGCGACCGCTCCCAATCGCAGCGCAATGCAGCCCTCGCCGGATTTCAGCAGGGACGCTTTCAGGTGCTGGTCGCCACCGACGTGGCCGCACGCGGCCTGCACATCGACGACGTGGCGCACGTAGTCAATTACGACCTGCCCAAGATGGCGGAAGATTTCATCCATCGCGTGGGCAGGACCGGCCGCGCGGGATCGGAAGGCCTGGCGACCAGCTTGGTAGCCGGTGGCGAGGTCATCGAACTGCGGCACATCGAGCGCGCGCTCAAACTGAAAATCGAACGCAAGCAGGTGGATTGGGCTAACGCCGGCAAGTCAGAGCATGTCGTCCAAAACACGTTGGCCAGCCGCACGCTGACCAGGTTGCCCGGCGAAGTGTTCGCCTAACCAGAAATAAAGAAGCGAAGCCAAGCAATTGAAAGAGGCGCGTCCCTAGGACGCGCCTCTTTTTTATGGGTCTGTTTGGATCTGAGTGTCTACGGTTCGGTTTTCTCCGGACTACGCTCACGCGGAAGACTCGAAATGTCGCGGTCGTCGTCTCCCATCTGAAACAGGGCGGCTTGCTCGGCCGCGTGCCTTTGCAACTCGTCCAGGTCGAGTTCGCTGGAAACGCCCGGCGTGCCTGAAGGCTCGTCCTTACGCTGGATGCGGCGTTCAGCCTTGTCGCGCTGTTTTTGCTGGCGTGTGTGTTCTTTCTGGCGCTTGGTAAAGCTCGATCGACCTCGTCCTGGCATACCCAATCTCCAATCGTGAATTTTGGCAATAGCGGCTGGCGCTTTGCACTTTGATCAAGACATCAGCAACTCATCCGCGGGGATGGTGCATTGCTACCACCGGGGTTCGCGAGGCTGGCGCGCGTGGCCCTGATAGTCATCGCGGCCGCCGCCGCCTCCACCGCCAAAGCGCTGTCCTCCACCACTCCGCGGCGAAGCGGTCTTCGGCTTCGCCTCGTTGATCTTCAGCGCTCGGCCGCCCAGTTCAGTTCCGTTCAAAGCCGCGACTGCCTTATCGGCTGCCGCTGCGTCGGTCATTTCGACAAAGGCGAAGCCGCGAGCGCGGCCCGTTTCGCGGTCGGTGACAATACTGACACGTTCCACCGCGCCATGCGCTTCAAACAAGCCGCGAAGTTCCGGTTCCGTGGTGCTATGGGGTAAGTTACCGACATAAAGATTCTTCATAGGAGTTCTTCTCTTTCTATAACTGTTGCTGCTGCGGTTGCAAATAACGGCTGAGGAGGAGTGATTTCGCGCGCCGAATGTTGTTCGATGGCTTCCGCCCACCGTGAGGGTCTGGGCGTTTCCCGTATCGCGCGCGAACGGGCTTCGCTAGCCGAGCGCACGCTCGAAATCTTCCGGCAGGCTTCCAGGATTCCCCAACGCTGAGAAGAATTGCCCGCAGACTGGGCCAGCAGCGCAGCGACCATTTCTTTATGCAGCGCATCCGCGTCCGGCTCGGCCGGAGCTTCGTCAGACTGCGGCGCTGCGGCGAGATACTCGGGGCCGCCCACGAAGAAGGCGATCCTCTGCGGAGGATTCGCCCCTCGAATATCAGTGCAGAACTGGTCGCGGCTGTCGATCTCTCCGGCCACGCTGATCAGAACCAGATTATATAAGTCGGCTCGCCACCAGCACCGCGCCTCGAGCACATCGGCGGCGCAATCCACCTCAATGCCAAGCTGCCTCATCACGTCGGCCCGCAAGTCGCGCATGGTTTGCGAAGTGTCCAGCAGGAGTACGCGCTTCTTCTTCGCCGGAAGGCCCTCCGGAATCGACAGCGGCAATGCGACGACGGGCGTGGTCATGCCATTTTCTCCTTAAGATTGGCTGCCTTCGCAGGAGCGACCAGGTTTTTCTCAGCCAGGGCCTTCAACATCTTTTCGTTGCTTTGGCGGCGGCTGATCTTTTGCCGGCGCCGCCGGTTGAATCTGGCTTTATCGCCGTTGATTCCGGACATGCTTATCTCCTGTCCTGTGGGCTGAATGCGTCTTACGCAGGTTCCCGTTGCCGGCCAATTGTCGAACCGGCCACACTGCATCGCCGTCTCTTTTGAAGCCGATGTTTTGGGGGTTGAAAGAACTACTTCCAGATCTTCTCAGGTTCGACCCGTCACTCGCCTTTCCGGGAATTTCTCAATCGCGAAGGCGCAACGTGCTGGTCAGGGTGTCTTCGAGGTCAAGGTCTTCAGTATACGCTGCATCCGCAGATATTGCTCAGGTATTGCGGATCGGGAACGCACCGAAGGTGGAACTCAACGGCCAAGGCTGTCGTACAGTGCAGCCTGTACGCCGGATAAGAGTTATGGATCAGAAGGGCTCATACTGCTGGACCCATGACCCTTGCAGAGGAGAATGCAAAGCACAATAACCCCGCCCCCTATACCGCCGCCGATCTCGAGCCATTTTGTATTCAGACCGTTGCTGGCAGTTTCGGGCCGGGGTGCGGCGCCACAAGCAGCGGATACGACGCGGGTTGCCTGCTGTCCCTCGTGCACGACGGAAGAAATGGGTGAGGCGCCTTGTGCGTTTGTCTTTTGAAGGACGCCGCCTTCTGTGATGTTCACGTCGCCCTTGTGTGCGGCCACCTGCAACGTGCCGCTGACGTCGGTCACGTCGTATTGCGTGCGCTCACTCGAAACTGGCTCTACCTTCATGCAGCTCACATGCACGCTCATCGAAGTCGAGGTTCCCACCGAGACGCTTCCGTGCTCCAGGCTCAGGAAAGTGCCTTGGAACTTCACCACCGATTCCGGTTGAATTACTACAGATGAGCCCTCGGCGTCGACGTTGGCGACGAACCCGGGCTTGGTCTCCATCAGATCTCCGGGAAAGACCACCGTGGATCCTGAAATCTCGAAGCCGTTGACCCAAACCCCGCCGTCACTATGCAATACGGCGGAGCCCGCGTCCGCCGCCGTGAGCGAAAGCGGGCACAGGATCACCATCGTCCAGCTAACAAATTTGCGTAAAGCAGACACACCCATAGCTAAAGACAATTTCCGCACACCTACAAGAATCGTAGCGGCACAGTGATTGATCGTCTATTAGCTCTCTGGATGCCCATCACACCGGAGCAGTTGGGACGCGCCGACCTGCTTTACCTGCGCATGGCTGGGAAACTCCGGTATGCTTTGGCTTGACAAAAAGATGGAACGAAATTCCGCCAACGATCCGGTAATCGAATTCCGCAACGTCGACTACGCATTGCCCACCGGCCAGCCGTTGGTCTCAGGGCTGAATCTGCAAGTGCAACGGGGCGAGACCCTGGTGTTGCTAGGGCGCAGCGGTTCCGGGAAAACGACCACGCTGAAGCTGATCAATCGCCTGCTGAACCCCACTGCCGGAGAAGTGCGCGTCAATGGCGCGCCCACTGCCGAAAGCGACGTCATTCGTTTGCGTCGCAGCATCGGCTACGTCATCCAGGAAGTCGGCTTGTTCCCGCACTTCACCGTGGAACGAAACATTGGCCTTGTCCCGCGTATCGAAGGCTGGGCCGCCGATCGGATTCATCTCCGCGTCGAGGAACTGTTGCATCTGGTCGGGCTCGACCCGCCCATGGCTTCGCGCTATCCACACCAGCTCTCCGGCGGGCAAAGACAGCGCGTGGGAGTTGCCCGGGCGTTGGCCGCGGACCCCGCAATTCTCTTGATGGATGAACCATTCGGCGCGCTCGACGCCCTCACTCGCGACCAACTGCAGCGCGAGTTTCTTTCCCTGCAGCGGCGGCTGAACAAGACTGTAGTCTTCGTGACCCACGACCTGCGAGAAGCTTTACGACTGGGGTCGCGCATCGCGCTCATGGAAGCCGGCCGGCTGGTCGCGGTTCTTTCTCCCGAGGAATTCCTGCGATCGCGCGATCCGCTGGCCGAAGCCTACGTGCACGCTTTCGCAGATGAATTGGATTCATCGAATCGAGGCGCTTCATGAATCTGTTTCACTTTTTTTTGCAAAACCACGATCAGATTGTTGAACTCACGCTCGAGCATCTCTGGCTGGTCGGCATCTCCACACTGCTCGCGGTGCTGGTGGGCATACCGTTAGGCATACTGAGCGCACACTGGCCGGTGTGGAACAGGCCAGTGCTCGGAACGGCGAACATCATTCAGACGATTCCTAGCCTCGCCCTTTTTGGCTTCCTGCTGCCAGTGCCGTGGCTGGGCGATCGTGCCGATCGCCTCGCGATCCTGGCGCTGACTCTCTACGCCCTGCTGCCCGTGATTCGCAACACCTACACCGGCATCCGCGGCGTCGACCCCGCTGTGGTTGAGGCTGGCCGCGGCATGGGACTCACCAACAGCCAGCTCCTGTTTCAGGTTGAGCTGCCTTTGGCATGGAGCGTGATTCTCTCTGGCGTAAGAGTTGCCGTCGTCGTCTCGGTGGGACTGGCGACCATTGCGGCTGCGATCGGCGCCGGCGGCCTGGGCGAGTTCATCTTTCGCGGCCTCGCCATGGTCAACAATCAGCTCATTCTCGCGGGAGCCATTCCCGCCGCGGTTCTGGCGCTGTCGGCGGATTTTGGCTTGGGATGGCTGGAAAAACGTTTGCGGCCACAATGAAGCACAATTGCCATGGACGGCTTCGTGGTTTCCGCGAGCGGTGTGGAATTTCACTCTGCTTGCTTCTCGCAGCTCTGTGGCCGTTGTCGTCGTGCGCGGCCCCGCGCTCCGATCGCATCGTGATCGGTTCCAAGAACTTTACTGAATCGCTGATCCTGGGCGAACTGCTCGCGCAACAGATCGAAGCGCATACTCACCTGAAAGTCGAGCGTCGTTTCTATCTGGCAGGAACTTATATCTGCCAGCAGGCTCTGCTGGCCGGGCGCATCGATATTTATCCCGAATACACCGGAACCGCGCTGACTACGATTCTTAAGCAGAAGGTTGGCGGCGATAAGGCGCAGGTCTACCAGCAGGTCAAGAGTCAATATGAAGCGCGCCTCGGCCTCACGCTCGGGCCGCCTTTCGGTTTCAACAACACTTTTGCGATGGAGATTCGCGGAGAAGACGCTCGCCGTCTGAATCTAAAGACTCTGTCGCAGGCGGCCGCATTCGCCCCGCAATGGCGAGCTGGGTTTGGCTACGAGTTCATGGAGCGTCCCGACGGGTACGCCGGCCTGGCCACCGCCTACGGCCTGCACTTTGCAGCCCTACCCCGCGTCATGGATCTAGGCTTGCTCGCCCCGGCATTAAGAAATCATCAGATTGATATCGCCGCCGGCAACGCCACCGACGGGCTGATTCCAGTGTTCGATTTATTCGTGCTCGATGATGACCGCCACTATTTCCCGCCTTACGAGGCAGTAGCGGTGATCCGCCAGCAAACCGAGCAACAGCATCCCGAAGTTGCCCAGGCAATTGCCGAATTAGGCGGAAAGATTTCCGATCAGGAGATGCAGCAATTGAACTACGCTCTCGACGGCCAGCACCGCGACGTGAAAGACGTGGCGCACGAATTCCTGCGCAGTAAGGGATTGATCCCGTAAGCTCTAGTCAATTTTTTCTGTGGGGACGACCGCCTCGTGAGCTGCCCTGAGCGAAGCCGAAGGCTCCAGCGGAGCGCAATGGGAGGTCTCCGAAAGATTGTTTTCAGTGTAACCGCCCGCAGCCAGTTGTTATCTAAGGCTTGCGAGGGGACAATCTGTCGCCAGCGAATCGTCTAGCTGTGAGGGGTCACCATGAAATACCGGTAGGGGCATTACCCTATGGCGCTTGGGGTGGCTGCGGGCATAGAATCCGACCCACTCGCGCCAGTCACCCCGCAGGTTGTTTGTTCCGTGTACCAAGAAATTTGGGAGGTCTGAAATGCTTGCCACGCAGAGCGAGTCTGCCATCCGTCACGATCTGATCGAGCAACTCGAAGACGCCCGTCGGCGCAGCGACGACCTGTTCGCCGTGGTCAAGCCTGATTCTCTTTACGAACGCCCAATTGCCGAGCGTCACCGCATCGTCTTCTATATCGGGCATCTGGAGGCCTTCGATTGGAATCTGCTCCACGCACGTATTCTTGGACTGAAAAACTTTGATCCCGAATTTGACCGGCTGTTCGCCTTCGGTATCGATCCAGTCGGCGGCGGACTTCCCACCGATCAGCCCGCCGATTGGCCTTCGATCGCCGCGGTACGGGATTACGTTAGAAAAATCCGCGCCGCGCTGGACGACAAGCTATCCGAGGCGCTTCTCGATTCCAGCCTTCCCACAAGCGACGGATTTTCCCTCACCACTCTGCTCAACGTAGCCATAGAGCACCGCCTCATGCACGCGGAAACACTCGCCTACATGCTGCATCAACTGCCGCTTGATCGCAAAGTGCGCGGGAAAGTTCGGCAGGGAGAATCGCTAAGCGTGATCACTCCGCCTGTGGTTCACCGCAGCATCGAGATCCCCGCAGGCGTCGTCACGCTCGGTCTTGAACGCAGCGGGGAATCGTTTGGCTGGGACAACGAGTTTGAAGCCCACACCGTCAGCGTCCCGGCGTTTGCCATCGATCAGCACAAAGTGACGAACCGGCAGTATTTGGACTTCATCAACGCCGGCGGCTACGAAACGCTCGCGTTTTGGAGTGAAGGGGATGACGACAACGACGGCTGGAACTGGAAGTCTCGTCATGGAATTTCGCATCCAGCTTTCTGGAAGCGTGAGGGTCAGCAGTGGCTCTATCGCACCATGTTCGAGGACGTCGCCCTGCCGCTGGATTGGCCAGTCTATGTGAGCCAGGCGGAAGCGAAAGCCTATGCCAGGTGGGCAGGGAAGTCGTTACCCACCGAAGCCGAGTGGCAACGCGCCGCATACGGCACGCCGCAAGGCGAGGAGCGAGCATGCCCGTGGGGGAACGAATCTCCCGTTCACAATTTCGGCAACTTCGATTTCGCGCGCTGGGATCCCGCACCTGTAAACGCATTTCCTGACAGCCAGAGCGCTTTCGGTGTTCAGGGCATGCTGGGCAACGGCTGGGAGTGGACTTCGACCCAGTTCGCTCCGTTCCCCGGATTCGAGCCGTTCCCGTTCTACCGCGGCTACTCCGCCGATTTCTTCGACGGCAAACACTTCGTAATGAAAGGCGGATCGGCGCGCACCGCAGCCTGCATGTTGCGCCGGACATTCCGCAACTGGTTCCAGGCGCACTACCAATTCGTTTACACCGGATTTCGTTGCGTAAGCCACTGACGATTCATCATCAAGGAGCTGCCAACATGCTGGTTCAAGCCATCACTCCGAATGCAAGCTACGAGTTCGCAGCCGACGTGCGCGTCGGCCTCACCAAGCCGGGTCAGAAGGAGTTGCTCTCGAAGTATTTGTATGACGATGTGGGCTCCGCATTGTTCGAAGTAATCAGCAACCTGCCCGACTACGGCCTTACGCGCGCGGATGAGCGTCTGCTGCGGCGCCACGGTCATGACATTGTCGAGCGTCTGCCTACTCCGGTTTCCGTGGCTGAACTCGGCAGCGGCAGCGGACGAAAAACCCGCCACATTCTCGAAGCTCTTTGCCGCCGCCAGCGCACGGCCTACTATCCCATTGAGATTTCTCCATCCGCCCTCGCCATGTGCGAGCGCGAACTGCGCGACATCGAGTCCATCAGCATTCTCGGCTTTGAGCGCGAGTACCTCGATGGACTGCTCGAAGTGGCTGCGCACCGCTCGGCCGGCCAGCATCTTCTCGTATTGTTCCTCGGAAGCACCATCGGGAATTTCGACCGCTCCGCCGGCATTGGATTTCTCACTGAAGTTCGCCGCATTCTTCAGCCCGGGGATTCACTTCTGCTCGGCACCGATCTCGAAAAATCCAGCGTTCAACTGGTTCGCGCCTACGACGACGAACTGGGAGTGACGGCCGCCTTCAACCTGAACCTGCTGGCTCGCATCAATCGCGAACTCGATGCCGACTTCAATCTTGCGCAGTTCGAGCACATGGCCAAAATCAATCATCAGGATCGCAGCGTCGAGATGCATCTGCGCTCCATGTGCCGCCAGACCGTGAATGTTCCCGCAGCCGAGCTCACCATCGATCTGCTTGAGGGCGAAACTATCTGGACCGAAAGCAGCCACAAGTATTCGCCGCAGGAAATATTTCCCATGGCCCACACCGCCGGTTTCCGCTGCGAAGCACAATGGATTGACGAGCAATGGCCATTCGCGGAGAACCTGCTGATCGCGGAATAATTGCTTCCCGATCCTGCACCGCATGCGTGTAACACGCGGTTCATCTTGAAGTAAAACTTTGTAAATCCTGGGGTTTTGTGCGGCGCGCCATGTAAATTAGTAAGAGACCTATGCGCGCAAACACAATCCGGTTTTTGGCGATCACGCTCTGTGCCGCAAGCGCTGTCGGCTTTCGTCTGCTGCCTTCCTGCCAAGCCATGTCGGCCGGCCCGCAAACCAAGCAGGCCGCCGCTGCAGGTACGGTCAGCCGGCCCGTGGGCGCCATCAAAGCTATAAATGGCACGCAGATTGCTTTAACGCCTGATTCCGGTCCCGACGTTAGCGTCACCGTGCAGCCCACAACGCGCATCCTGCGCATTGCTCCCGGCGAAAAGGACTTGAAGAACGCCACGCCCATCCAGTTGCAAGATCTTCAGGTCGGAGATCGCATTCTGGTGGGAGGCAGGATCTCCATCGATGGCGTGTCAGTCGTGGCTTCGACGGTGGTTGTCATGACGCATTCCGACCTCGAAGCCCAGCACCAGCACGATCTGCAGGACTGGCAGAAGCGCGGAGTGGATGGGCTCGCCAAAGCTGTCGACCCAGCGGCCGGCACCGTCACTATCTCGGTGCGAAGCAAAGACGTCGTCATTCACACCTCGAGCAGCACCGTGATTCGCCGCTATGCTCCGGACTCCGTAAAATTCGATGACGCTAAGCCGGGCACCCTCCAGCAAATTCATCCCGGCGACCAGGTGCGGGCGCGCGGGGATCGCAGTGCCGATGGTAGCGAACTCGCAGCCGCCGAAATTGTTTCCGGATCTTTTCCCGGGATCGTGGGCACCGTCGTCTCCGCCGATGCAAGTTCGTCGACTCTCAGCGTTCACGATCTATTGACGAATAGAACGGTGGTTGTAAAGATCACGCCAGACTCCCAGCTTCGGCATCTGACTCCGGAGATGGCCCAGATGATTGCCGTGCGTTTAAAAGGAGGGACTGCCGGAGCCGGTCGCGCACCCGGTTCTGGTTCTGCGACGAACGGTGAAGCTGCGCATCCCGGCTCTGCGCCCGGTGCAATGGCCCCAGGTGGAATCGGCGCGAACGGGCGTCCAGGCGGCGCTCCGGATGTGCAGCGCTTGCTCAGCCATGCGCCCGCGACCACATTGGCCGATCTGCACAAGGGCGATGCTGTGGTCATTCTCTCGACCGAGGGCACCACGGGTGTAGGTACGGTCATCACGCTGGTCAGCGGCGTGGAACCGATTCTTCAGGCCGCTCCCGGCGCCAGCAGTGCGGCGATGCTTACGCCTTGGAGCATGAGTGCACCCTCCGGCGACGCGGGCGGCCCATAGCGTTGGCCTCCGTCGCGGCCTGACTGCATCAAAGATTCATATCAAAGATTCTTAGTGGAATGGAATGATGGAATGAAGTTTCGGACGTGTTTCTGCTTAGCCCTGATCTCTTTGTTATTGCAGGTGTGCGCGACAGTTGCCACATCGCAAACGGCGCCAGCGCCGTCGCAGGCCGCTGCAACGCCGGCAGCCACCGGCACTTTGCGCGGCCAGGTAACCGACCCTTCCGGCGCCGCCATCGCCAATGCCAACGTGGTCATGACGCCGGCGGCCATTTCCTCCTCGCCCATCGCTTCGCAAGCCAACGGGCAGGGCCTCTATGAATTCAAAGGACTGCCCGCGGGCAAGTACACGCTCACCGTGGTCGCTCCGGGATTCTCCGTCTACGAAAACGACAACGTAGTCATCACCACGGATCAGCCGCTGCGCCTCAACGTGACCATGGCCATCGAGGTCGAGCAGCAGAAAATTCAAGTCTCCGACACCGCGCCGACTGTCGACGTCAATCCTGAAAGCAACGCCGGTGCAATCACCATCTCCGGCAAAGAGCTGGAGGCGCTGCCCGACGATCCTGACGAATTACTCACGGACTTGCAGGCTCTGGCCGGTCCTTCCGCCGGTCCAAACGGCGGCCAGCTCTACATCGATGGGTTTACTGCGGGCCAGCTTCCTCCCAAAGAATCGATTCGCGAAATCCGGATCAACCAAAATCCGTTCTCCGCCGAATACGACAAGCTGGGCTACGGCCGCATCGAAGTCTTTACCAGGCCGGGCACCGATAAGTTTCACGGGCAATTATTCGTGGACGGAAACGATTCCCCCTTCAACTCTCCCAACCCGTTCGGCGGCGCCGACCAGCCCGGTTACGACTCCACCCTGTTCACCGCCAACATCGGCGGACCGCTCAACAAGAAGGCTTCCTTCTTTCTCGATGCCCAGCGCAGAAACATCAACGATCTCAACGAGGTCAATGCCGTAACGCTCGATCCCACCACCCTCACCGAGACACCCTTCATCGAACCGGTGCCCTTTCCCAGACATCGAACCAACATCACTCCCCGGCTCGACTACGCGCTCAGCAAGAACAACACCCTGACCGTCCGCTACCAGCTTTACCGTGATGTTGAGGATAATGAGGGCGTCGGTCAATTCAACTTAGCCTCACAGGGCTATAACTCCGACTCTACCGAGCACACCGTTCAAATCAGCGACACCCAGGTCATTGGTTCGAAGATTGTGAATGAAACTCGCTTCCAGTATCTGCGGGAGATCGACAATCAGTTCGCCCTGAACAGCCAGCCGACTCTCAACGTCCTGGGATCGTTCGGCGGCGGCGGAAACAACAACGGCAAGATTCTGGACCATCAGGACCATTACGAACTGCAGAACTACACTTCCATCATCCATGGCAATCACACTGTCAAATTCGGAGCGCGGCTGCGCGGCATCCGGGACGCGAACAGCCAGACTTCCGGATTCAACGGCGAATTTACGTTCTCTTCGCTGCTCACTCCGGCGCAGCAGACCGCTTGCACGCCGACCCCGGGGGAACCGCCCTGCCCGGTTTCATACGCTTACGCGGTTCAGAACAGCGGCAATGCGACAACGCCAATCGCAACGCAACTCACATACACCTGTGCCTTCTCCTCTGGACAATGCGCGTTCGGACCTACTCCTCTGGTGGTGGGTAATTTCGACGCCGGAATTTATTATCAGGACGATTGGAAGGTGCGCTCTAACATCACGCTAAGTTATGGCCTGCGCTTCGAAACTCAGACCGGCATTCAGGATCACGACGATTGGGCGCCGCGCCTGGGGTTTGCCTGGGGAGTTGGAGGCAAAAGCGCTCCGCCCAAGGTTGTGCTGCGCGGGGGCTTCGGAATTTTCTATGATCGTTTTCAGGAAGCGCAGATCCTGCAAACAGAACTCTTGAATGGCATCACGCAGAAGCAGTTTGTTATTAACAATCCGGAATGCTTGAGCTTGACCGACATTAGTTCCTGCACTGGAGCCGCCGTATCCTCAACCCCAACGATCTACCAGATCAACCCACGTCTGCATGCGCCCTACACATTACAATCGGCCATCAGCGTGGAGCGGCAACTTACCAAGTTCGCAACTCTAAACGTGACTTACCTGAATTCGCGCGGCTTTGATCAGTTGCTCACCATCAACGCCAATGCGCCTTACCCCGGAACTCCTTGCAGTCCCTGCCAGACCCCGCCCCTGGGCAATCTCAATCTCTACCAATATGTTTCCGAAGCCGTGTTCCGGCAAAGTCAGTTGATCGCCAATCCCAACATCCGGATCGGATCAAAGATTCAGCTTTTTGGCTACTACATACTGAACTATGCCAACAGCGATACCTCCGGCGTTTCCAGCTTTCCTTCCAATTCCTACAACATCAGCCAGGACTATGGACGCGCTTCGTTTGACTACCGCAATCGGTTCTTTTTAGGCGGATCGTTTGGCCTTCCCTTCAACTTCAGGCTTAGCCCCTTCATCGTTGCTTGGGCCGGTTCCCCTTTCAACATCTCCACAACCAATGACCTGAATAACGATTCCATCTTCAATGATCGCCCCGGACTTGTTTCCACTGCGACGTGTCCGACCACTGTGAACACGCCTCCCTCGACCGTCTACTGCACGCCGCTCGGAACCTTCGATTCAGCACCCACGGCTGGCGAAAAAATTGTTCCCATCAACTATGGCTCCGGTCCGGCGCACGCGACCGTGAATCTGCGCCTCGCGAAAACATTTGGCTTCGGCCCCAAGACTGGCCACTCCACTGGCAATCCGGGCGGGCCGGGAGGTGGCGGGCACAGCCACGGCCCACTATTCGGCAGTGGTCCGATGGGAATACCCAGCGGTTCTGATCGCCGCTACAATCTCAGCTTCGGAGTCTCGGCGCGCAACGCTTTCAACAAAGTCAACTTCGGGAATCCCAGCGGCATTTTGGGTTCAAGATTCTTTGATACGCCGAATGGGCTCGCTTCGAACGGACCTTTCTCGAATGGTGCGGCCAACCGGCGCGTCGATCTGTTCGCGACTTTCAATTTCTGAATCGCGGATGTCGCGGCAATATAGCCGTGCCGATTTGATTTGTTTGGGTTCAGTTCCGGACAGTAGACTGGCTTCCGTCTGCACGAGATCCCTCCATTCGGTTATTCTGGAGGTACGCGCATGCATACCGCAGACCCCTACCGAGTGATTCTGGTTTGCCGTTGATTCCCACTACAAGACGCCAGTTTCTTCAACGGGCTGCCGCCGTCGGCGGAGTCGCTGTCATCGGAGACGGAATCCTTCTGGCCCCGAACTTTCCTCGCATTGTGCGCCAGGAGTTTCGCCTGCAGCGCTGGCCCGAACGGCTGAATGGCTTTACCGTCGCCGTGCTCAGCGATTTCCACTACGACCCGTATTTTTCAATCCATCCCCTGCGCGCGGCGATTGCCATGGTCTGCGATCTTCACCCCGACCTGATCGCGCTCACTGGCGACTTTGTTTCCGTGCCCCTGATCGGCGACGCGGCAAAGGGAGCGCTCGCCGCCGAGCCCTGCGCGCGCCTCTTGCACCAGATGAGCGCGCCTCACGGCCTCCGGGCTGTCTTGGGAAACCATGATGATGGCACCGATCCCGAACACGTAACCCGCGCACTCCAGGCCCAGAACATCCAGGTGCTGGCCAACCAGTCGCAACCCATCGAACAAGACGGCGTACGTTTCTGGCTGGCCGGGGTGAATGATGTAATGAGCGGAACCGCCGACCTGTCGAACACCATGCAGCGCGTCCCTGCGGGTGAAGCCGTAATTCTGCTCGCGCATGAACCAGACTTCGCCGATGAAGCAGCGAAATTTCCCATCGACTTGCAGCTTTCAGGGCACTCTCACGGAGGCCAGATCAGAATTCCATTCCTCCCTCCGCTGCATCTGCCGGAGCTGGCTAAGAAATATGTTTGGGGCACCTACCATGTAGGTCCGCTCATGCTCCACACCAGCGCCGGCCTGGGCACGATCGGGGTTCCGATGCGCCTGAATTGCCCTCCTGAAATCACTCTGCTGACGCTGCGGCCTCGGCGAAACAATCAATCTTAGGATGAGGTTGTGTCCGGGTTCGGCAACACATTTCATATGAGATATGCAATCGCCTTCACACGAACCCGCCGAACTTCCCTGAATCGATTGACAGCAATATACTTAGGCCTCTCTCCATCTGGCACCCGACGTGCCGATGAAGGGGTGCGAGAAGTGCTTCTGTTCGACCTGGAAGGTTTCACGTATGCATCGCATCTGGCCATGGTTTTTGATCCTTGTAGTCCCCGCCTCCAGCGCGGCTTTGGAGCAGGTTCCACCTTCGCGTCTGAGTCAGGCAGTCCTCACCGAGCGCGAACACCAGGTTTTCAAGACTCCCACCCGCGCAGCCGAGTTCAGCAACGTTCCGCATTCGAGCGCGCGCTCGCGCTGCGAAGATACCCAACCGCCGGAAGCGTTGACCACACCCGCTCCGCTGCTGGTTCCGATCGAAGCGGGACTCAAAGTCAAAGTAAGCTTCATCATCGGTGCCGATGGCCGCGTGCATAGTCCTCTGATTCTGCAGAGCGCCGGCCCCGCGGGCGACCGCAACGTGCTGCAAACGGTTCGCGGCTGGAGGTATCGTCCTGCAACCTGCAATGGCGTGCCCACGGAGGCGGAAGGGAAAATCGAATTTTCCCACCGTTGAGATTCCCCGGCTCGAGCTGATCCGCTTGAGCTAAAATGTCCCCAAGCACGGCGGTCTGAATCGTGGAGAGAGACAAGAAACTAGCCCGGCCAACCGGTTCCGCGTCCGCGCAGGATTCCGAAGACGCGATGCCCAGCATCGGCCCGCACAATCCCGCTCTGGGCGAGATTTATCAGCGTCTCTATCCTGAAATGCGGCGCCCCAAGCCCAATCAGGAAGCCATTGCCGCAGCCCTGCAGGCCATGCAGCGCCTGACCATGGAATCCGATTCCGAAGCCGCCTCCGAAGACGCCGCTCTCGACACTACCTCGAGCTCTCACAATGCCTGCCATGCGTGCGGACATCATAATCGCGTGGGCAGCAAGTTCTGCGGCATGTGCGGACTTCCGCTGGGAGCCGCGCCATCGCACTCGCCAGATCACACATCTTCGGTCCACGCCTTACCGGTTTTCGACCGCGAGGACCTGCCACAATCTCCACGATCCGTCCGGGAAGCCGGTGATGAGGTTCATCCCCAGCCAGGGGCTCCCGCAGGTACGCATCACTACCACCACCACTACCATCATCACTATTTTCAGGGCGGCGCGAGTGCCGAGAGCGTCCCGCGTTCCAACGCATCGGAGAGCGCGCGAGAAGCCGACCGGATGAGAGTTGCCGCAGCCGCCAAAGGCGAACCCATGAGCCGCAGTGAAGCTGCGGTTCGCCGGCTCACGCAGGAGTGGGTTCTGGCGTGCAATACCAGGCAGCTCGAGGAACTTATGGAACTGTACGCGCCCGACGCGCTGGTGCTGCGTTCGAACCTTCCCGCGATCCGCGGTGCCGTGGCGGTGCGCGAGTTCTTCTTCGCCTCGCTCGAAGCTGGTCTGGGAGAAGTGGCCCTCGATCCCATGCGGGTGGAAGTTCTCGGCGATCTGGCTCATGAGGTGGGACGCTACAGCGCGCTGGTTCCGGGAACGGCCGGCAAACGCCGCGAAGAGCGCGGCAAGTATCTCTGGGTCTTCGCTAAGCAGGCGAGCGGAGACTGGAAGCTGGTCTCGGAATGCTGGTCGAGCGACCTGACGCTGTCCGGCGCGGAGTCCGACATTCCCAAAGCTGCGGTTCCTTCCGCGAAGCCGCAAACGCGGAAAAGCTAGTGGTCAGTAAAGTCAAACTGGCCACTGATCACTAGCCACTGACAGCCGCTTTCACTCCTAACTTCCCCAATTCCGCGCGCAACTGTTCCGGCGTCTGCATCTGAATTGTGTGCATGCCGAGCTTCGCGGCGCATTCCAGATTCAGCGCGCGGTCATCGATGAAACAGCATTCATCCGGCTTGAACTGCGTGATCTCAATCGCCAAACGATAAATGCCACTTTCCGGCTTGCGCAACCCGACGAAGCAGGAACTGACGAACAGCCGGAAGATTTCGCGCAAGCTGAACTTCTCGATGCGGTGCAGGTTCAACTCACGGGACTCGTTGTTAATCGTGCCCATGAAATATTTGCCGGTACTCGAGAGAGCGCGCGCGAAGGCGAGAACTTCAGGCATGGGCCGCGAGAGCGAAAACATGTAATCGCGAAACGCCTCGCGGGTGAAGGGACGATCACGGTAAAACACAGTGCGATCCAGATATTCGTCGAGCGTGATCTTGCCGCGCTCAAACGACGAGACCACCATCTCGTGTCGCGAGGCAAAGTCTTTTTCGTCGAGATGGAAGCGCTCGAGAGCGGCCGCGCGTTCAGTGTGGTCCCACGCGTTCGTGAGCAGCACTCCTCCAACATCCCAGAAGATGGCATGAATCTCTGACACGAATGAAATCTCCTCCCGTTCAAAGAGTGTAGATCAATTTCCGTCCCGGAATCACCGGGCCGATCCACGGGGCCCTGGCCGGCGATATCCGTCGCCAATCTGGATCCGCGCTGCTGGAGACACGAAAAAGCAGATTCCTCGCTCGCTCTCTCCGCGCATTGCGCGGCTGCGAGCGGCTCGGAATGACAAAGGCGAGAGCGAGGGTCCTTCGCCTGTTGGCCGTTGAGCCAGACTCAACCTTAATCGGTTGAATGTTCCAGTCGGAACATAGTGCGTAATGTTCCAACTGGAACATTCGAAGGTTGTCATTTTGAATTACTCTGAGCAATTATCATGGCTAATGGCTTTAGGGGCTGTGGGTTGCGCGGGTGCCGAAATGCCGGCAGGATAGCTCCTAGCTTAGAACGGGCTTCTCGAGTGGTTGGGGCCGGGCGGCGAGAAAGTTCTGACGCGCTAAGGCTTGGTTTTCTAACGACTTAGCTGTAATAACGGTGGAACAAAGGAGTTAGCGGGCCGGATTTGTCCTAGCGCTTGTAGATGGTGGTGTCGGGATGGTAGTTGCGCCAGTCGAACCAATAATCTTTCAGTGCAGGCACGCGGTCCAGGCATTTCCCTTGCGCGGGCCCGGAGGTGGCGCAGCCTTGAAAGTTCCACTGGCTGGCGGTGCTGGCGTCGACTAGCGCCCAAGGTTTTTTCTGGGCTGAGGCGTCGGCTGTGTCATCGCCTTGCAGAAAAAATTCGGTGTCGCGGCCGTCGATGCGGCTGACGAAGACGCGGAAGGATTTGCCGTCCGGGCCGAGCACCAAGAGCAGCGGCGTACCGTTGACACGATCCACGACCGGAGACTGTTTGGCGAAAGTTTCCCAAGGATAGGCGCGGGCGCCGCCGGCGATGGTGAGTCCGACGACTACATCGCGCGATTTGAGTTCAGTGCCCGGGAAGCTGATGACTACGGGCAGCTTGGCTACGTCCGGTTCCCAGTTGGGTTCGTACTCTTTCTTGTATTTGGCTACCGGTGCGAGCACCTGGCCGTTGGGAGATTCGGTTCTCCATTCGCCGAAGGTGAGTTCGTCGCTGAGGACGAGTTCGAGCGTTGCGCCTTGCAGCGGGCCATAGATCGCCTTGCCGGTGATCTGCTGCCACCAGGTTCCGGTTTCTTTATCGCGCATGAGGAAGTTCTGGTTGTTGATGCCGGCCAGATAAAAGTGCAGCACTTTTCCGTTCACCGTTCGCGTCCACACCAGACCGGTGTGACAGAGCGTTCAATAGGTGACGGCGATGGGCACGCCTCCGACGATGTCATTGAGGACGTGATGGTAGGCCATCTGGCTGATGGGATAGGCGCGCGCGTCGCTGGCGAAGCGGACGGCCATGATCATTTCTTTGGGATCGAGCTTGCTTTCGGATTGCGCGAGGAATTGCGGGCCGGCGATGGGGTGGAACATCCACTCGAAATAGCTTTGGCGCGCCATCACGGCGGAGAAGGTGACAAAAAGAAGAGTGAGCGTGAGCAGGGCCCGGCGCCAGGGGCCGACGGTTCTCCACAGCGCGAAGGCGAGAACGAAACAGGCGATGCCTGCGATCAGCGTGCCCAGAGGAGCGCGCTGGCGCAGAGCCATGGCAACAAAGAGTGCGCGCGGCGCCTGATAGCGAAAGGGACGAATGATGAAGGCCGGAATAACGAACAGGGCGATGGCGGCGAGGGCGCAGAGGAAGAACAGAATCCAGATCCAGCGAGGGGCGCGGCGACCGGTTTGATCAGCAAGCTGGCCGCGGAACTCATGCTCGGATAGCGAAGAGGTGTTCATCGATTGATCGAGTTGAGGCTGGAACAATTTTAATCTCCGAATGGTACGAGAAAGAGCGTCGGCAGCGGAATAGTACAAAAAAAGCAGTAGTGGCGGAGTTTCATAAGGAAGCGAGCCAGACGCGCGATTATTGCGTCGCAAAGAAGGCGACGCGTCGCGCGGCTCGCCCAGATCCTTCGCTGCGCAAAAATCGCTCGCTCAGGATGACAATCAAACTGCACCACTACAAAAACAGCACCCCGGTCCGTGGAACTGGACCGGGGTGGTGTTAACGGTTTGTGAATTTATTGTGGGGTGAAGTTCTGGTGATAGCTCAGACTGACCACGTCCTGGAACATGGGAGTTCCGGGAGGCAGCTGAGTCGGGTTCAGGAACTGAGTATCGAAGAAATAGTTTCGCGTGGGAGCGCCGTATACTGTGTTGCAGCACTTGAACACGCCCGTGAGGTACTGAGAGTAATACATGCTGATCAGCGAGCCCGCATAGTTCACGGTCCCGTTGTTGCCGCCGTCGCTGCGGTCTTCGAGATAGCGCAGGAAGTTATGCATACCGCCGTCGGTGCCGAAATCCTTCAAGCCGTCGGAGGAGGCCCAGGCCGGCTCAAAAAATGGGATGCTCTTACCCGCAGCAATCGCCATCCGGTAGTAGCTGTTGTTTCCGGGCCGGTTGGTTGCTACTCCCGGCTGGAGGAAGCTTTCGACATCGGTCCAGCCCACCTTTGTAGTCGGCGCGGTAGCCGTCGACGGAGGGTTGGAAAGTAAAGTGACCGAATCGGCGATGATCGAAGCTGCCGAATGTGGGGCGGTGGTGGTGGCTCCGTCAGGCCACATAGGATCGGCGGCGCCGGTGTTGTAATCTCCCCACACATAGACCGGTTCTTCCGAGGCGACGGTGAAGCCGTTGCCGCTGGTCGCCCCGCCTAAGGGCTGTGGCAAGTAACTGACGCCTGCAGCGCTCATGCCACCATCGACGAGGCGCAGTGCGTGACGCGGGCCGTAGACCACATTGTTCTGCGGATTTCCGCCGTACGCGGTGGCACCTGTGGTTCCGGTGGCGATCGGATACGTCTCAATCACGCTGCCGGTGGTGTAGGTATAAGAGCTGCAGTTGACCTGGTTCGCGCTCACGGTCGCGGCATTGGCCGGAATGGGGAAATACGGTGCGCTGGTGTAGGCCCCAATCAATCCGAATCCCGCCCCCAGATTCTTTTCGCCATAGTTGTCGAAGTAGCCGTCTTCGTTTACGTCCTCTGGCGAGTAAGAGTAGTAGGTGGCCGGTTCCAGTTTGCCATCGGGCACGCCGGTGGCGGAAGAACCATTGATGGTGTCTTCAAGGCCGGAAAATCCCGGGATGCTGTTGTAAACGGTCGCGCCGGTAGGATTGGGATCGGGCAACATGCCACGGCGATCCGAGAAATAGAGGATATAGCCGTTAAAGTTGGCGTTGTTCACCAACGTGCCGCTGCCGCCGGTATAGGGTGCGACGCCTTGCAGCCAGTGCCACAAGTTGCCCACATCAATCTCGACGACGTTCATGACTCCGATTGGGCTGCACGGAGTGTAGACAGTCGAGCCCTTGGTGGCGGTAGTGTTGGTGGGCCGGGTGTTCACGTCGCGGGGCTCGCCTTCGCGCGAGTCGTAGAAGTTGATGGGAATAAAGTTGCCGGCAGTGCCACTGCCGACGGCACTGGCGGTTGCGACACCCTGGTTCAGCTGCTGCAGAATCAGGATCGCCGGGCTGATCGGGTTATAACACTGACTCGCTGGAAAAGTGGGGTACAAGGTGCATGCGGTGGTGCCTCCGGCGACGTAGGGCATCGTGGGGGGCGTGTTATAACCGCGGCTGAAGCCGTATCCCAGCCATTGCGTGGTGATTCCAACCCAAGGGCCACTAATGCCACAGGAAGTTGTGGCGCTCGACGGACAGTACTCGACGCGCAGCCAAACGTAGGCGGTGGTAGGTGCGGTGGCGCCGGTGGCGGGGCTACTCGTAATCTGGCTGAGAAGCGGCCAACTAGTCCAGCTGTATGCCGTGCCCGTCGCGGGGTTAGTGGGTGCGACCCATCCGTTGGTTCCGGCTGTGGCCACGCCGTAGTACATGTTGTTGGTCGCGCCCGTGTAACCGGTGAGCGCGACTGAAGTGGTAGTGGAGCCGACCGTAGTGATGCCGAGCTGTACGTCTTGTCCATCGCTGAGTATGCCGCGCTCGGGGTGAAGATCGGCTTGGGTGTCGGCCAGCAGGACCCGGATCGAAGCCTCATTATAGAGACGGGACCCAGTCAAGAGTGCACTGTCACTGGTCTGCGGGCGGCGAATAATATCGATAGCGCCAACTTTGCCTGACGTCACGAAAGGTAACTGCAGCGTAGTCGCGCCAGTCAGTCCGTTGATGATGAAGCTGTTGAAGGTGGTGGTGGAAATTCCCTTCCAGCCCGCGTTGGCCACGCCTCCGCAGTCGGCAGTGCAGGTGGCGGGGGCTGGAGGGGCTGGGAATCCGCCGCTCCAACTGCCGGCGGTAAGCGCAAGGCAATTCGCGGCGGGTCCAGTGCCCGGGGCACCTGGACAACCACCTGCCGCATTGGGCACGTAGGTGCTTCCACCATAGCCGTTGCTGGTCGGCCATCCATTCTCAAGTTGGGTTGTTATGACCTGCCCCACGGCCGCGATCTTGTCAGTAAAGGTTAAGGCGGCGCCAGAGGCGAGGAAGAGATTTCCGTTGGTGTGAACCCGTCCGCCGAAATTGAAGTTGGGGCCGGCAAAGTAATCGCAGTCACCGTCGCAGAAGATGCCGAATTCGAAGGCAGGAAGCAGAGCCACTTCCACGGTGCGCGACAAGTTGACGGACGCGCCCGTGATATTGCTGAGGGTCGAGTTGTTGGTGGCCTCGCCGGCGGTGGACGCGCGGGTCGCAGTTACAGTCAGAGTGTAGGGAATGAGAGTCGCGACCATACCCTGGTCCGCACCGGAACCGACGATGTCCCAGTTGCCGGTCGGGTTCGTAGTGGCGCTATCGGTCCCGTTCGTACAGAGGTTGTTTGTCGGCCAGCTAAGGCCCACGTTGTAATTCATGCTGGTGATGTTCGAGCCGGTAACCAGAGTCGGGTTATTGGCGGGAGCGGTCAGCGTGCAAAGGGCAGCGGCATTCGGAGTCTGCGAGGTCTGATACAACTGAGAGAGTTGGGCAGTCAGGTTTTCGATGCCAGACTCGGCGCCGTAGAAGGCGAGACTGCCTTCCAGGTCGTTGCCGCCCATGCGTTCTTCATTGCTGACCATGTACAGCAGTCCCACGGCGATACCCGACAGCAGGACGGTCAGCAATAGCGCCGCGATGAGCGTGAAGCCTCGCGAATCTCGTGTACTCTTCCCCATATATCTCTCTCCCTCCAAGCGCAACAGCCAGAACTTCAGACCGCTTTTTATTGGCAAGCGGTAGTTTGGTCACTATAAGAATTGCAAAAACTCATATTGCGAGCGCTGACGGAACTCGCCAGATACATGCTCTGCGATTTCTTGCCTGCCTGAGTAACGCTCTCTCCCATCACCCAAATGTTGACCTTCTGAATGAGGGCAGGCGAAAGCCCAGCGCCGATCGGATTGGACTGATTCGCGCTAATGGTGCCGAGCGTGTTATTGATCACGTCGTAGCTGAACTGCAGGTTGATGATGTTATCGGCTACGGGAACGGCAGTCAGTCCGTTGACCTGACGCATCAGGCGCGGAGTTTGCGAGGTTCCGCCGGCGGGAGGAACCTGCAGGAAATAAGTGACGGCATAAAGACGGCAGGCCGTGATGCAGGTGATGCCCGCGGGGCAGGCGGCAACGGCGGTGGCAACCGAGGCGAGACTGTTGGAGCCGGTCTGGTTGAAATTGAGTGGGTCGGAGGAAGCGAAATTGATGGTAGTGCCGCTGGGGATGCCGGTAATTTCGCCGACTGCCGCCGCGGTCTGGGCGTAGCTGGTGCCCTGCGAAGTCTTGCCATTACCGGGGGTGTTCACCGTGAACAGCAACAGGTCGCCTACGTTGAGGCCGCCCGCGGCAAGGATGTTCGTGGGGTCACCCGTAGTGATGGTGGTCGCAGGGCCCACCGTGGCCTGGGTTCCGCTGGGGAAGGTAAATGCGAAGTTGACCAGGGGAAAGTTGTAGTCGCAGTAGATCGAGGTAATGCTGTCATTCACCGCGGCGGGGGCGGCGGTGATGACCGCGGAACTCTGCACGCCGTTACTAAAGCCCGGCAGGATGCCATACATATAATTTGCGACCCCGCTGCCGCTGGCCGGGTAAGTGTCAGCCGTGACATAACAGGTGCCGGTCTGATTGCAGGCGACCTTGCTGGAGCCATCGGCATTGGCCAACTGCAGACCGCCGGAAGGCAGGCCCGCGCCGGCCATACTGATGTCCTTGGTCATCAACTCCATGCCGGCACGCATATTCTCCTGAGTGTCGGCGCGCTGGGTCACGGTAAGGGTGGCGTTCATGCCCATGTTGAAAAGCTGGGTCATCGCCATGATGGCGATTAAGCCGATGGCGGAGGCGACGAGCATTTCCAAGAGGCTGAAGCCGCGTTGCGATTTTGAGATAGGTATCTTCATGGTTTTATTCCGCCTCAGTGGTAACTAGAGATCAGCCCGGCTACGCTGTAGGAGCGGGCCGGCCAGCCGGGTTTAACGTAGGCGACGGTAACGGTGACGGCGATGAGATTGGAGTTGACGGTGCCGCTCGGCAGGAACACGGGAGCGAAGGTGATGCTGCGGGTGAAGTTGCTGAGGCTCTGGGTGACATCGTCGGCGGTACCGAGAACGCCATCAGGACCGGGCAGTACGAGGCATTCGACTCCTCCCGGACAAGCCGCGCCGGTGTCGGGAGCGGTGCAGGCGACGTCATCGCCCGTACCCACCAGACCATCGGGTCCAGCGCACTTCAGAGGAAGTGCTCCAGGCAAAAAGATGCCGCCGGCCGCAGTGTTGTTGATGGAGGAGAACGGCAACTGCTGGCTGTTGCGGGCAGTGTAGATGCTCTCCATGGCATCGAGCGCCTTGTGGCGAGCGATGAGATCTTCCTGCGCTGATTCTGTAGCGGCGATCGCCGTGCCGAAGGTGGCGATCAGGGCGAGCATGCTGATGCTCATGATCGCGATCGCGATCATGACCTCGATCAGCGTGAAGCCGCGCTGGGTTCGAAGCTTCCTGACGGATTTCTTAGTTTCGGTCATTGTTGCACCCATTCCTTCACGCCAGCTACCATCCCAATGGTCCATCCGCGGATTCTGCCGGTTGCGCCCCACACGGTGACGGCTCGCGAATTGTAGACAGTGTCGTTGACACGCGTCAGGTAAACTACGCCATTGACGTAGGCGCCGCTGCTTCCCACAACGCCTGTCTGCGCTGAACCGTCGGGCATGAAGACGACGCATTGACAAGGCAGGGGGACGCCCGGCGTTAGCGTGGATTCGAAATCAATGGCAGTGATGCCGGTGCCGAAACCGTCCGGTGTACTGGCAGGGAAAGTGGTCTGCACGGCAAAAGAGACATCTGCTGGAATGGTGTAGGTGTTGACTTGCTGAATCGGAGGCGCGGCCACGGCGGGAGGCACAATCGGCGGCTGATACTCGACCTGAATGGTGCCGGCAGGAAACCCGGCCGGATTGAAATTGACGTAGTACTCGTGACTCTGGGTGATGGCCAGGTTGCGGGTATTGCGCAGGGCCATCAAAGTGGTCTCATAGGCGGAATTCACGTGGCCGCTATTCATGGAGGGTGTCAGGTAGATGAACGTGACCCCCGCCATCACGAGGCCGAGGCTGACGGTGATCATCAGTTCGAGAAGCGAGAACCCGTTATTTTTGCGCGATGGCATAAGTTCCTTACCGGTCGTGAACCTCGTATCGTCGGTTGACCGCAATCAAACCCAACTCTCATCTCCAAAATTCCAAGACCAAGACTTCCCAGAACCAAGATTTCCAAGAGCCCAACCGGACAGAGAAAACCTGCGACCGTCGGGGAGCAGGCCAACCGGCACTGCCTACGGTGGGGCAGTCTTCATCCTAGGAAGGTGGGATGATGGCGTCAAAGCACCACGGTGCAACGCAGGAGTATTGGTCTTTTGTAATCGCGGTGGTGACTGAGGTCACCGGGGTTGAGGGCAGTGGAGTTAGGTGATGGTCCAAGGGAAACCGGGGTAGTGGCGATGACCGCGGTAACTTGTCGGAAGAACTGGGGTGATCCTAGGATGCATGAAGGTATGACTCTCTCATCGCTCTTAGTCTGCTCGGACAAAGCATGCGTGGAAGTGCTGCGGCAGGTGCTGGAAGAACTCAGCATTCAGGTGGAGTTGTGCACCGACAACGTGCGCGCGGCGGTGAGGCTGGCGCAGGAACGCTATGACCTGATCATTCTCGACTGCGAAACCCAGGCGGGCGTGTTGGCGTTATTGCACGAGAGCCGGTCTTCGCGGCTGAACGATTCGACCCTGACCGTTGTGGTAGTGGCGGGGCAGGAGAGCATCCGGGAAATGTTTTCCCTGGGAGTGAATTTCGTACTGTACAAGCCGGTATCGCACGAGCGGGCGTTGAGCACGCTGCGTGCGGCGCAAACCGTGCTGCACCGCGACAAACGCCGCAAGGCGCGCGCGGCCGTGCATACGCAGGCGACCATCGACTACGCCGGGGAAGAACGAGCCAAAGCTACGCTGGTGAACCTGGCGGAAGACGGCATGGGAGTGAACTTCGGCAAGAAGCTGCCGCCGACCTGCAAGGTTTATTTTCAGTTTCAGCTTCCTGGCCAGATGAAGAATGTGCGGCTCTCGGGCCAGGTGGTCTGGCAGGATTGGAACGGGCGCGCGGGAATCCAGTTTGTGGATGTGCCGCAAGCATCGCGGAGGGTGCTGGAAGAATGGTTGAAAATGAACGTGGCCGAAGCGCCGGAGCCCGCTGCGGAGGCGGAGACGGTGGAACCTTCCATCCGGCCGAATGAAGATTCAGTTGCGGCCGAGCAGCAGGTTGAGCGGCACGAAGCGCAGGGCCGTGACGGCGAAGCCGGTGCTCGCCTGCGCGGCGAGCCGGACAACCGCCGCGGGCAGACTCGATATGCCTGCCGTTTGGGAGCGGAAGTTTACCAGAGAGGAAGCTCGGTGCGGAATTACTGCCATCTGAGCGATCTGAGCCCCGGTGGATGTTACCTCGAGATGCCGCTTGCCTTTCCAGCCGGCACACCGGTGGAGATCACGGTGCGCACCCAGGATATGAAATTGCGTCTGAGCGGTGTGGTGAAAGCCTCGCATCCCGGCTACGGGATGGGCATCTCGTTCAAGCTGAACACCAGGGACGAACGCCATGGGGTGCAGCAGTTGATCGACTTCGCGGCGACTATGACTGAGAAGTCTTAAGAGCAGTTCTCAGTTCTCAGTTCTCAGTTCTTCTTCCTTCGTAGCGGATTCTTTCGGCTTGGACTCACTTTGCTTTGGCGTTATAGCTTTTTTGGATGAAAGCCGCCACGTTATCGTGGATCGCTTTCAGCGACGCTTCGTGAGCGTAGACCATGTGGCCGGATTCGTAGAACTTGAATTCGATATTTTTTTGCAAGTCGAGCGGAATCGGCAAGTGCTGCATTTCGTAGACGCCTTCGTAGAACGGGGTTGCCAGATCAAAATAACCGGCGTTCAAAAGGACTTTGAGGGTCGGGTTATATTTCATCGCGGTGGCGAGGTCGAGCATCACGTTGGTTGCTCCAGGGAAAGCAAAGGGAACTCCGGGAGCCTGGTGGGCAAAACTCCACCATTTGAAGACTTCAACTTCCGGCTTGTATTCGCGGTTCTCGCCGAACTTGAGTTCCTTGCGAACGTAGTCGTTGAATGCGGAAACATAGGCTGACGAGATCGCCGCCGACTGCGGATCGTAATCGGCTTCCTTGCTGAGCGGATCAAGCGAGGGACCAGAAAAGCGGGTGTCGAGCCGACCGGTGGTCAAGTCGTTCTCGTCCTGAAGATTCTTCTCGAATTCACCACCGTTGATGCGTAGGTCCGCTTTCTCAATATAGGCAACCGGCAGGCCAGTGTATTCATGAAGTTTGGCGGCGATGGCGTGACGCTGGTCCGCGGGCAGGGAAGCGCCCGCGCCAAGAGCAAGAGCATACTCGTTCATGGCGAAGTGCTCGACCTCGGTTAGCAGAGAGGGGAGGTCGGGGTGCTGATCCGGCAGTTTGTGGTGATACCACGCAGTGGCGGCGTAGGTGGGGAGATTGAGCTGATACGCCAGATCGACGCCGGGATTCATTTCAGGGGCGTCTGAATCGAGCGAGAAATTCAAGATCTGGGATAGGAGAATCACACCGTTGAGGTCGAAATCGCGTTCGGTTTCCAGAATATTGCTGAGGACCGCGGATCGCGTGGTGCCGTAGCTTTCGCCAAATAAATACTTCGGCGAATTCCAGCGTCCGTACTTCGCCAGGAACTGAGAAATGAAATCGGCGAAGGCCTGCGCATCCTGGTCGACACCGTAGAAGGCTTTCTCGCGGTCTTTCCCGCTGAGGCGGCTGAAGCCAGTGCCGGGAGCATCGACAAACACGAGATCGGTCGCGTCAAGCAGACTGTATTCGTTGTTGACGACCGAATAGGGCGCGGCCGGAGTGTGGGCATCGTCGGCGGTGACGACGCGCTTTGGTCCGAACGCTCCCATGTGAAGCCACACGGTTGAGGAACCCGGGCCGCCGTTATAGAGAAACGTGACTGGACGAGGCGCGCCCTTGGTGTCGGACTTGAAGTAGGCAACATAGAACATGCTGGCTTCCGGGCCCCTGTTCTTGGGATCGGGGTCGGCGTTCTGCGGGACATCGTCCCAGCCCTTGGGGTGCACGATCAGCGTGCCGGCATATGCGTCGTAGTTAATGACGTTTCCACCGATCGTGACCGAGCCCTTGCTCGCCTGCTGCTCCGGTTTGAACTGGTCGGGCTTCGCTGTGTCAGTCTTCGTAGCTTCGACCTTAACGGTCGACGTTTCTTCTTTTGCCTGCGCGTGAGTCAGGGTAAGAGGCAGCGCGACCGTGGCGATGGTGAGCAGGGCGATCCTTGTGTTGAGCATTCGCATCGAGCGTTTCTCTCCGTTCGTGGAAATAGACTGGGATTTTCTTTCTTCGTTAGCGAAGGACAATTTATCACGTTTCAAGAAAAGGTACATCGCACTGCAACGATCCTGAGTAGTAGTGACGGGCTGAGAAGGTCAATAGTAGTTCCGCACTGGGCCTTCGAAGCGGCGCGGAATGACAAAGATTGGTGTTACTTGGCGGTGGTGGCTTCTTCGGCTACAGCTTTGCGGAAATAATCCAGTGACATTCGCAGTCCGGCTTCTAACTGAATCTTCGGTTCCCAGCCGAGCAACTGTCTGGCCTTGGTGATGTCTGGACGGCGCTGTTTGGGATCGTCTTGCGGCAGCGGTTCGTAGGCGATCTTGCTTTTCGATCCTGTCACTTTGATGACATGCTGCGCGCATTCGAGAATGGTGAACTCGTTCGGATTGCCGATGTTGACCGGCAGGTGCTCCGAGGATTTCGATAACCGGATGAAGCCGTCGATTTCGTCGCTGACGTAGCAGAAGCTGCGAGTCTGGCTGCCATCTCCGTAAACCGTGAGGTCTTCGCCGCGCAGAGCCTGCTTCATGAAATTCGACACTACGCGGCCGTCATTCAATTGTAGGCGGGGGCCGTAGGTGTTGAAGATGCGAACGATGCGCGTATCGACCTTGTGATAGCGGTGATAGGCCATGGTGACGGCCTCGGTGAAGCGTTTGGCCTCGTCGTAGACCGAGCGCGGGCCTATGGAATTCACGTTGCCCCAGTAAGTCTCTTTTTGCGGATGCTCCAGCGGATCGCCGTAGCACTCGGAAGTAGACGAGACAAGATACTTGGCACCGTATTTGAGCGCGACCTCGAGGGCGTGAAAGGTTCCGAGCGATCCCACCTTCAGCGTGGGAATTCCATGGATGGTGTAATCGACGGGGCTGGCGGGGCTGGCGAAGTGGAAGACGAAGTCGATCTTGCCGACATCGAAAGGTTCGCAGATGTCTTGTTCTACAAAATCAAATCGCGAATCATTCTTGAGATGGGCGAGGTTCGCTCGGCGGCCGGTGAGGAGGTTGTCTACTACAACCACACTCCAGCCTACGCCGAGCAGGGCATCGCAAAGATGGGATCCAAGGAAACCGGCTCCTCCGGTGACCAGGGCGCGTTGTGGGCTCATGCTTTCTTGGCGCCGTCCTTCATTGCCCCGTTTTTCAGGGCGGCGGCGGGCACGCCGTCGGGATGAGAGGCGGCGCGTCCCACGCTGTAATAAGTGAATCCTTGTGTCGCCATTACTTCGGGATCATATAGGTTGCGGCCGTCGATCACGATGGGATACTTGAGTTCCTGATTGAGGCGGTTGAGATCGAGATTGGCGAACTCCTCCCACTCGGTGAGGATCAGCAGAGCGTCTGCGCCGCTGGCTGCTTCATAGGCGGAGTTGGCGTACTTCAGATTCGAGCTGATCGCTTCCTGCGTACGTTCCATCGCTGCCGGATCGTAAGCCGTGATCTTGCAGCCTTCCTGCAGCAGAGCCTGAACGAGGAATAAGGCTGGCGATTCGCGAATGTCGTCGGTGCCTCCTTTGAAAGCGAGGCCGAGAACGCCAAGGCGCTTGCCGCGGAGAGTCCACAGAGCGCTGCGCACTTTGCGCAAGAAACGCTCGCGCTGGTCTTCGTTGATGCGCATGACTTCGTCGAGCAGACGGAAATCGTAGCCGCACTCACGGGCGACGGCGCGGAATGCCATAACATCTTTGGGAAAACAGGAACCGCCGTAGCCGATTCCGGGATTCAGGAAGCGCGGGCCGATGCGGGAGTCAGTGCCGATGCCGTGGCACACCTGGTTCACGTTGGCGCCCACGGATTCGCAAATGGACGCGACCGCGTTGATGAAAGAAATCTTCATCGCCAGAAATGCGTTGGAGGCGTGTTTGATCAGTTCCGCGCTCTTGGTGCTGGTTACGATGATAGGAGCGGGAATCGAGGTGCGGTCGGGTTGTGGAATGGCGTCAGCGCGTTCGTAATAGCTGCCGCTGGTGAGCGGTTCATAGACCTGGCGGAGGACCTCGGCGGCACGCTCGGTGTCGCAACCGATGACGATGCGGTCGGGAAAAAGAAAGTCGGTGACAGCAGTGCCTTCACGCAGGAATTCGGGGTTGGAAGCGACGTCGAAGGATTCGGGGTTAGCGCCGTTGCGCAGGATGATTTTGCGAACCCACTCGCTGGTATAGACCGGGACCGTGCTCTTCTCGACGATCACCTTGTACCCATTGATCGCGCCGGTGATTTCGCGAGCGACCGACTCGACGTAAGACAGATCAGCCTCGCCGCGCTCGGTTGGCGGAGTGCCCACAGCAACGAAGATGGCAGAACTCGCGCGTACGGCTTCCTGCAGATCGTCAGAGAAAGTAAGACGGTGACCGCGGTGACGGCTTAAGAGTTCGGGAAGAAAGTTTTCGTGGATGGGGACTTGTCCGTTCATCAGTGCGGACAATTTACGTTCGTCGTTGTCGACGAGAACGACGTCATGACCGAGGTCGGCAAAGCAGGCGCCAGCGACTAATCCTACGTATCCGGAACCAACGACAGCAATCCGCATGTCTCAAACTCCCTGGATGAAAGGTCTTCGAACGGCTTTGTTTTATGGTGTTTTCAAGAGAAGCCACGGGGAGGAAATTCACTGAAAGTGACTCGGATAAGCATTCTCACTTACCCCAAGATTGACTAATTCTAACATTCTCTCGCACAGAGGGAAAGGAAACAAAGGACTCCAGGACAAGTGTTGGGTTGCCATTTTTTGTCATTTTGGGACAGGAAAAGCGGGTCACAAATGCGATTGTGCGCACGCTTCCGCAGCGGAAAGCCGCTTCTGACGGACGATCTGGATTCAGGGTCAATCGGAGATTCGGAATCTTAGGGAAAAACTTCCGCGCGCCGAAGTGACGAGCTGAATCTATATTGACAACCCCCTGATTTGGGGCGAAACTCCGCACAGAAGCAGAATTTTCCGTTCGATCCTCCTCTGACATGGCGCACAATCCGATATTTGGGTCTGATCCCGCGAAGCCAGTTCTTTCCCCGGTCGAAGGAGACCTAAAGGACGGGGCGGTTTCGGGGACAGCAAGGCCCGGCGAGTGGGATCTTGGGGAACTGGCGGCGAAGTTTGCTGAGCACGGGGGCGGGCGGGTATCACCGGAGATTTCGGCAGAGCTGGCGCTGCAGATTGTGCTGAACGAAATTGTGGAGCAAGCCTGCATGGCGACCGGGGCCAGCGGGGCGGCGATTGTGCTGGAGCGGAGTGGGGAATGGGTTTGCCGGGCGAGCACCGGCAGGAGCGCTCCGCAATTGGGAGCGAGGCTGGATACGGCGTCGGGGCTGTCGGGTGCGTGCGTGAAGACGCGGGCAGTGCAGTGCTGCGATGATACGGAGAACGATCCGCGCGTCGATGTGGAGGCTTGCCGGATTCTCGGAATACGCTCGGCGATGATTCTCCCCTTGCTGCAGAACGGGGAACTGGCGGGCGTGTTCGAGGCCTTTTCAACGTTGCCGTCGGGGTTTGGAGAGCGCGACCAACGCACGCTGGAGGCGCTCTCGCGCCGCGTGCTCAATAATCTGGAGCGCGCATCCCACCCCACATCTGCCGAAACAACGTCCGCCGCGGGGCCTTCAAAGAGTACGCAGGCGGTTGCGGACGATAGTGCGGTTTTCGCCGCGACCTCCGCGGAAAGCTCCAACCGAAGCTCGAACGGGAAACAGGAGTTACCGGACCAACCGTTTCCGCAAGCGCCGCACGAGGCTGCTTCCCGACGAGGTGTGAATTTCATAACACTAGCGCTGGGCGCAGCCGTGCTTGCGTATGCCGTGCTGTTGACCGTGCTGGTAGCCCAGCGCCTGGGTTGGCGAAGGACTGGGGCGCGTGGGCATGCGCCGGCCGCGGTCTCTGCGCCGGCGGAGGCAGAGCACCGGCCGGCTGGGCCTGGACAAGCTGCTGGGGTTGGACAAAGTGCAAGTGCTGGACAAACTGCAGGTTCGCCGGCTTCCGGAAGCCAATCTGCCGGGGCGACCGCCACACGCTCCGCAGCGATGAGTGTGATTCCCGCTGCGGGCGCATCGCGAGCAACTAATACATTCCCGCCCCCGGGCGGACTGCTCGTCTATGAGAACGGAAAGGAAATTTTCCGGATGAAGCCCACTATGGAACAAGGTGAGGCGACGGAAGAGCAGCACAAGGCTCTCTCCAGGATCACCACCGCACACGAGAGCGGAGTGCAGCGCGCTTCTGTCGTTGAGCCGGCAGGCGTACTAGAGCTGCCGCCGGACGTGGCCGAAGCCAGCCTGCTTCATCGCGTGGAGCCAGATTACCCGCAAGAAGCCCGCCAGCAGGGGATCCAGGGGACGGTAGTGCTGAGTGTGCGCATCGGCCAGAATGGCAGCGTGCAGTCGGCCACTCCGGTGAGCGGGCCGCCACTGCTTGCGCAGGCTGCGACCGATGCCGTGAAGCGGTGGCGATTCAAGCCTCACCTGGTGGGCGGCCATCGTGCGGAAATGCAGACGAAAATTACCCTCGACTTCCGATTGCCGCGGTAGGCAGTCCGTTGCGCGGATGGTTAACGCTTGTCTTTTTGGATCCCAACCGATATCGGGGACTTGGCGCGAGCGAAGGCGGGCCGGGACCGCCTGGCGTTGGATGAGGTCTTCGGAGCGTGTATCGTGCCACCGCCCAAAGCGTAAAGCACCACCTCTACCCGGCTCGACACACCTAACTTGTCGAAAATGCGAAATAGATAATTTTTGACTGTGTGTTCCGTAAGCTTGAGACGGCGGGCGATTTCGCGGTTGGTGAGGCCTTCCGCCAAACAGCGGACGACATCGATTTCGCGCGCCGAAAGCAACGACTTGCCATTGCTGCTCAGATGGGCGAGCGCAGGTTGAGTCAGGGCTTCGAGCACGAACTGCAGTTCGCTGCTGCTTGCCCAAACCTGGCCGGCGTCGACGCATTGAATGCACTTGGCCAGCAAGCGGAAAGGTTCGGTGCGGCAAAACACCCCTTGCACGCCAGCCCGGAAAGCAGCAATGACTGCTTCCCGCTCGGAAGTATCGAGCAGCATGATCACACGCGGCGAATGCGACTGCGACCGCAACTCGCGAAGCAGGTCGACGCCCCCGGCATGATCTTCGCCGAGCTTCGCGCTGATGACCACCACTTGCGGTTTCTCGCGTTCAACCAGACTAAGGATTGCCTCTGCCTCGGACGGAGACTCAATCATCTCAAACTGCACGTCTCGAGCCAGGGCTTCAACCAGAAGTTGCGTACCCATGGCAGTGCTGTCCGCGGCTAGAACCCGGAGCCGGCCTTGTTTGGGAAGAGCCATTAAATGAGCCATATGCTGGTGAAGCTTGATGCTACAGCGAGCTTATTTCGGACGGAAAGTAGAAAGTGGTAACCGGCATAACGCTGGTGTAACACCCGTGGGGAACTGCAAACCGAAACCTCAACTGAGCGAGACCCGGAAGCCGGTTCTCAAAGCGTCGGTCCACAGGATTTAACTAGAGCCTATAGGAAGAAAGAGCCATCGTAAATGGCACTATCGTGCCGGTGGTAGCTGGCGGGTCTTGGCCTCCATCGGTTGGGGAAGGCACAAAAGTTGCAAATTCTTGCACTTCTGGCGGTCGCCTCCTCGCCGCTGACAGCTCACAACGTCGCCATTTCTGGATGCAGTGAGCTGTGACCCAAAGTCATGTAAATATCTTCTTAAGAGGGGGACCGGGTCCTCAACCGTGCGGGAGGAGTGGCGTCGGAGGAACGTGGCCGTCAAGATTTGCAACCTTTTGAGCGGAAACTAGCATCTGTCATCGGCATTGTTTATAGGAGGTTACCGAAGTTACCTGAGCGAACGGGCGAAGCTGAGGGAGTCTTTTTTCTCTTTACTTTCCACCTCTTGCACGTTTTTGCGCACATGGCTAGAATCGCTTCAAGATTACGGGATCTGAACTCCCCAGATGGTGCGGTTTTCAACCGGTGTCCCCCCACTCTAACAATTCGTAAACCGGGCGACTGGCTTGCAGCCAGACGACGGAGTCGGAGATCTCTTTTCTGGCGGTCACTTTCCGGGAGTTGCTGGAATGTGACTGAAAGGGCGAAGCTATGAATACCGGTCAAGCGCTACAGATGGATTCGGGGGCAGTGAGCGAGGGGCCGGTTCTCGATATTCCCCAGTGGTATGCGATCCGGACGCGGTCCCGCCATGAAAAAATGGTGGCCGAGCAACTGGAGAAACAAAGTATCGAGAGCTTTCTTCCTTTGGTGAAGAGTACGCGCAAATGGAGCGACCGGAAAAAAGAAGTGGAACTGCCGTTATTTTCGGGCTATAGCTTTGCGCGCCTTGCGCTTTATTCCCCAGATCGTCTGCGCGTCCTGCGGACTCACGGAGTGGCAGGCTTCGTCGGGGTGCGGGGAGTGGGGATTCCAGTTCCCGAGAAACAGATTGAGAATTTGAGAACTCTGCTGGCCAACAAGATCCCGATGACGGACCGCCCTTTTCTTCAAGTAGGCCAGCGGGTACGGATCAGGGGAGGGGCCCTGGATGGAATTGAGGGCATCCTCGCTGCTCAGGACGAGCGCAATTTAGTGATCTCGGTTGAGCCGATCCATCGTTCGTTGTCCGTCTGCATCGATGGATACCGTTTCGAACCGATTTAAATCCGCGAATTCCACTATTCATTTCATCAAGGGCGTTTTCACGAGGAAGACGCGACAGATGTCCTTGGGGCCAGGTTGTCGAAATTCACAGTTCTGTGGGGTTGATTTATGAGTGACACCGAATTCAAAAGCGAAAATAGCGGAAACGAGAGCGCTGCGCGCTCTGATGTGTGGCAGCCGAACGTTGGGGAGACGGTAGCGTCTGCAGGCCTCGAGCCGACCGCTAACCTGTCGCTCCGCAGCCATCGTCACGAAGCCGAAGTGCACGCCATCAGCAGTGCGCTGCGGCAAACCGGCGGGAACCGCAAGCGAGCGGCCAAGCTGTTGAGCATCAGCTATCGTTCTCTCTTGTACAAGATTCGCCAGCACAACATTTCGCCTGCTGCTCTGGCGGGCTAAACGGGTTGTTGGCGAGGGCGAGAGGCATCGAAGCCTCCGGCAGGGCGGTCTCGCCGTCGCTACGACCGCGCGGTAGTTGCAGGCACGGGCACACCGGATGGAAATCCTCTTGACTTCCTTTTCCTTCGGATAGAGGCAGATAAGGACGAGCAAAAATGTTTCTAGAATTCTATGGCTTACGGGAACAGCCTTTTGGGGTCACGCCCGATCCGCGTTTTTTGTATCTGAGTCCGGCGCATCGCGAGGCCTTGGCCTGCCTTTACTATGGGGTCGAGTCGGGACGGGGCTTTATGGCGTTGATCGCCAAGCCCGGCATGGGAAAGACGACGCTGCTGTTTCAGTTGCTGGAAAAGTTCCGCAGCACGGCGCACACCGCGTTTCTTTTTCAGACGCAGTGCAGCTCCCGCGAGTTCATGCGGTTCCTGCTGGCCGAACTTGGTTCTGACGCCCATGAGCAGGATTTTGTCCGCATGCACGATGAATTTAACAAGCTCCTGCTGCAGGAAGCTCGTGCCGGAAGGCGGATGATTATTGTCGTCGACGAGGCGCAGAACCTGCACCCGTCGGTTCTGGAGACGATTCGATTGCTTTCGGATTTCGAAACTCCAAAGGCGAAACTGCTGCAGATCATTCTCGCGGGGCAGCCGGAACTGGCCGACAAGCTCGCCGGCCGCAAACTGCAGCAATTGCGGCAGAGGATCTCCCTGTTGAGCGGCCTGTCGCCGCTTTCGGTGGCGGAGAGCAGCCACTACATCGAACATCGTCTGCGCATTGCCGGGTATTCAGGTGCCCCACTGTTTACGCCGGAAGCGATGGAGGGCATCGCACAATTTACCGAAGGGATTCCGCGCAGCATCAACAACTTCTGTTTTAATGCGCTTTCCCTGGGTTGTGCTATGCGCGAGCGGATGATCAACGCTGCCATGGTGGAAGAAGTAATCTCGGATCTCGACATCACCAAACACATCACCGAGCTTCCGCGCGGGGCCTCGGACTCGAAGTTCCTCGAGGCGGCCGGTAACGGGAAGCGCCCTCCGTTGCGAGGTATTTCGTACTCTGGCGAAGGAGACAGCGACGATCCGCTGACGTCAGCACAGGCCAAGGCTTATATGCAACAACTGGCGGTGCAATTGAGAAATTGGAAGCGCGAAGTCGACTAGCGAATTTGCGACGCCGCTGAACTAGGAGAATGCCAGTTCCTTCGCTCTCTGCGCCGCCCGCACTACTGCCTTGATGAGGGTCACACGCAATTTGCCTTCTTCCAGTTCCATGATGCCGTCAATGGTGCAGCCTGCGGGAGTAGTTACGGCGTCTTTGAGCAGAGCCGGATGGTCGCCGGTTTCGAGCACGACTCTGGCGGCGCCGAGCGTGGTTTGCGCAGCCAGAAGAGTGGCAACATCCCGGGGAAGGCCCACTTTCACTCCGGCTTCGGCCAGCGATTCGAGAATGATGTAGATGTAGGCCGGACCGCTTGCCGACAAGCCCGTGACCGCGTCCATGTGCTTTTCGTCGACAACCACGGTGCGGCCGACTACGTCGAACATCCGGCAAGTCATGGCAACGTGTTTCGCATCCGCGTATTTGCCTTTGCACACCGCCGTCATTCCGCTGCCGATCGAACAAGGCGTGTTGGGCATGGCTCGTATGACCGGGATGTTTTCGGGAAGGGCGCCCTCAATCATCGATGTCGGCACCGACGCGGCAACGGAGATGATCAACTGGGCGGGAGCGATTTGCCCACGGATTTCGCGTATGACTTCCTGTACCACTTGGGGCTTTACCGCGATCAGAACGATGTCGGCTCCCTTGACTGCGGCTGCGTTATCGGTTCCGACCCTGACGTTCAGTTTCGCGGCCAGCAGCTTCGCGCGTTCTTCGTGTTGCACGGTAGCGCAGGTAAGCTCTGGTGAAAGCAGGTTGTTCTTGAGCAGTGCCTGCAGAATGATTCCACCCATCTTGCCGGCGCCCAGCACCGCGACCCGCATCTTGCGGAGTTCGGATTCCATAACTTTGCCTCTGCTGAATCAGGAACGATTCCCGTTCCCAGTAGTGACTGCACTGACAGCAATGAAAGTTTACAGGATGCCTGTAGCGGCGCGGTGGCGCTGCATCCAGTTCCAGGCGGTGGAGACTGACTCTCGTAATGAGCGCCTGGCTTTCCAATGCAAGAGAGTTTCGGCCCGGCTAGGGTCGGCGACCAAAGCGGGTGGATCGCCGGGACGGCGAGGGCTCAGGCTTACCCGCACCGGGTTGCCCGTCACTTCTTCGACCGCAGTGATGACTTCGCGCACCGAACGGCCCAGGCCGGTGCCCAGGTTTGCAGCGAAGGATTCTTTGCCGGCCTGCAGGTGCTCGAGAGCTTTCACATGGGCCTGAGCGAGATCGGTAATATGAATGTAGTCTCGAATGCAGGTGCCGTCGGGCGTGGGATAGTCGGAGCCGAAGACCTGCAGTTCCGGTCCGGCGCCGGCCGCCGCGCGGAGAGCAAGCGGGATGAGGTGGCTCTCAGGCTGATGCAGTTCGCCGATTTCTCCACTTTCGTCCGCTCCGGCCGCGTTGAAGTAGCGCAGACTGGCGAATCGCAAACCGTAGGCGCGATCGTAAGCTTCCAGCGCATGCTCGAAAAAAAGCTTGGAAACGCCATAGGGATTCACCGGCTGCCGGGGCGTATTCTCGGAGATAGGAACGCGCGACGGTTCGCCATAGACCGCACAAGTGGAGGAAAAGATTATTTTCTTCACTCCGGAATCGACTGCGGCGTTCAACAAGGAAACCCCGCCTTCCACATTGTTGCGAAAGTATTTTCGCGGGTTGGTAACCGATTCGCCGACGTAGGCGTGAGCCGCGAAATGCATAATGGCCTCAGCGCGGTCGAGGAGCGGAAGCAGTTTTGATGAATCGAGGATGTCACCCTTGACGAATTCGAAACCGGTTGCCAGAAACTCGTGGCCGGTGGAGAGATTGTCGTAGATCAGAGGAGTGTGGCCCAGGCGTTTCAATTCGCGGGCGGTATGACTGCCAATGTAGCCGGCGCCACCGATTACCAGCACGATCATGAGAGGTTCCCCACAAACGCAGGCGTTGGGGACAGTCATTCTACACGCCGCTGGAATAGAATTGAAAGCGGCCTTCGACGGCGTCAGTTGAGGAGATTAGAGCAATGAACAAGAGATACGTAGGACTGTTATTGGTGGTAGCCGCTGCAACCTCAGTGTGCCTGGCTCAAGGGAACTCGAAAGTTTCGAGCCCGCTGCCAGCTTCCGCCGCCGGTCCGGAGACGAAGGCGGTCATGTCCGAGAACTCCGGCAACGCTTCGGTCGGGCCCAGCTTTAACCAGCGTTACGCACGCTACAAGCTCGAATTCGGCGACCAGTTCGACGTTTCCTTCGAACTGAGCCCGGAATTCAACCAGACTGTGACCGTCCAACCGGATGGCTACATTACGCTCCGAGGAGCGGGGGATGTCCACGTGGTAGGTCAGACGGTGCCGCAGTTGACGGAAACGCTGAAGCAGGCCTACGGCAAGATCTTGAAGGAGCCCGTGATCTCGGTGGTTCTGAAGGACTTTGAAAAGCCTTATTTCATTGCTGACGGGCAGGTTGGCAAACCCGGAAAGTACGAATTGCGAGGGGAGACCACTTTGACCCAAGGAATCGCGATCGCCGGCGGCTTCCAGGACAGTGCCAAACACTCCCAGGTATTACTGTTCCGGCGCGTAGATAGCGATTGGGTTTCCGCCAAGATTATCAATGTGAAGGAAATGGAAAAGAAAGGGGACCTGCACGAGGATCCCTACCTGCATCCCGGAGACATGTTATTCGTGCCCAAGAACCGTTTATCCAAGATAAAACCTTTCTTGCCGACCTCATCGATGGGCACTTTCTTGAACCCTTATTAATATTAATTCTTGAACCCTTATTAAGCAGCTAGCGAGTTAAGAAGTTTAGAAGCGAGGGCAGGATGAATAACAACGACCTAGATTCAGTCAACAGCCAGAACAACTTCAGTTTCAGTTTGCGGGACCTGCTGACGATCTTATTCCGTCACAAACGTGTTGTGGTTCTCTCTTTTCTGGGGATTATGACGGGCGCGCTTCTGGGAGCCGTGTTGCGTCCCACCCAGTATCAAGCCTCCACCAAGTTCCTGATTGAGCGCGAACGACTGGACCCGGTGATCAGTCCTGGCCAGACCACTGTTCCGGAGGTCCGCGGCGAAGTAACCGAAGAAGAGCTGAACTCCGAGGTCGAGTTGATCGAAAGCGCGGACGTGCTGCGCCAGGTGGTGGTTTCCTGTGGCTTGGATAAGAGAAAAACTATTCTGACCTATCTGCTGGGTGCGGGAGATGAGGCGACGCGAATCGCAAAGGCCGCCAACCGCCTGCAGCGTGACCTGAAGATTGAAGTTGTGCGCAAGAGCAACGTCATTTCCGTGAGTTATACGGCCAACAACCCGCAACTGGCAGCGGAGGTATTAAGCGCCCTTGGGGATGCTTACCTGAAAAAGAACGTCGCGGTACACCGGCCGCCGGGGCAATTCGAATTTTTCGACCAGGAGACGGAAGCCTACCGGAAGAATCTGGCGGATGCCGAGGCGAAGCTTAAGACGTTCTCCACCGAGGAGGGCGGCGTGGCTCCCCAGATGGACAGGGATATTACGCTGCAGAAGATGAGTGAATTCCGCGCCAGCTTGCAGCAGACGCGGGCTGATATCGCTGGTACCGAAGAGAGGATTCGGGCTCTCGAAAAACAGGCGGGTACCACGCCGCAACGTTTGACCACGTCGGCCAGCCAGACCGACGATGCCCAGGTTTTGCAGGGCCTTAAGAACACTTTGATGACCCTGGAAATGAAGCGCACCGAGCTGTTGACCAAGTACCAGCCGACTTACGCTCTAGTGCAGGAGGTCGATAAGGAAATCGCCGATGCGAAGTCCTCAATTGTGACGGAGGAAAGCAGACCCATCCGCCAGGAAACGACGGATCGTAACCCGACCTACAGCTGGATCAATGAGGAACTCGCCAAGGCCAAGGCTGATTACAGCGGTTTGCAGGCTCGCGCGGCCGCCACGCAAGCGATTGTCACCAACTATGAGGCGAAGGCGCAGGAGTTGGACCAAAAAGGACTCGTCCAGCAGGATCTAGTGCGCACGATGAAGACCGACGAAGAGAACTATCTTATGTACCAGCGCAAGCGCGAGGAAGCTCGCATGACGAACGCGCTGGATCAGACTCGTATCCTCAATGTTGCGATCGCGGAACAGCCCATCGCGCCTACGCTTCCCTCGAATTCCCCCTGGACGACGCTGCTTGTGGGCATGATGCTTGCGGTCATGGTCAGCCTGTGCACGGCATTTGGTTTGGATTATATGGATACATCGTTCCGAACGCCGGCCGAGGTGGTCAGCGAGCTGAATGTTCCAGTGCTGGGGGCAATTTCGCTGAAACGGAACTTCCCTGACAGCTGGAGCGGAAACGGCAATGGAAACGGAAACGGCGGAGGTGAGGCCGGCTCTCATGGTGAGCGAGTTGCCGAGTCTGAAACCGCAGAGGACGAGTCGACCAGCTACGCCAAGCAGGGAAAGCTCTAAGATCGAGCTTTTAAGAGATCCAGCTTTAAGACATCCAGGAGGCCAGGGTTGAGCAGAAATTTCGAGCTGTTACAACAAGTCGGCGGCATTCTCGAGTTGCCGGTATCGCCGGAGGAGGCTAAGGAGCCCGTCACTATGCCCCCGGTAGAAACGGGGCCGTCTACTCCTGCGCTCGAGGTCGCCGGAAAAGTACGGGACGAAATCGCCAAACTGGTGCTCAACTTATTCCTGCTGCCTGCGGCGCAGGGCCGGCGGCAGGTGATTTTTGCCGGTGCGGAGGCGGGCGCTGGATCCAGTTGGATGTGTGCCCGCGTCGCTGAAGTCCTAGCTTCTCAGGTTCACGGGTCGGTCTGCGTGGTGGACTGCAATTTGCGCTCTCCGGGTTTGCATCAGCAATTTGCCGTGGACAATCACTTCGGGCTATCGGACGCTCTGCTTCGATCAGACCCTTTGCAGCAGTATGTCCGGCAGTTGTCACGCAAGAATCTGTGGCTTTTGAGTTGTGGCTCGAGCACGGAGAACTGGGAAGAAAAAGTAGGGTCCGGAAATCTGCGCGCCCGGCTGGCTGAGTTACGGTCCCAGTTCGACTATGTGCTCCTGGATGTAGCTTCGACGAACATTTGCAACGACGGCATCGTCCTGGGGAGTTCTTCGGACGGGATCGTGCTGGTTCTGAAGGCGAACTCTACGCGGCGGGACGTTGCCCGGAAAGCTCTGCAAGAGCTTAAGGCCGCCAACGTACCGGTTCTTGGAGCGGTGCTGAACCAGCGAACATTTCCTATCCCGGACAACATCTACAACAGTTTGTAAACACTAAACCGCAGCTTCTTCCCCTGTTTCTGCCAAATACCCAAGCATCGAATTTCCTTCGCAATGCGATTTGCGCGGTTCTGTTTGTGAAACTCATTGGGTCCTGCTCTGAGGAGCTAGCATGATTAGCCGTAGACGTGACGTTCTCTTAAATGCGCTCAAGTTGTTCGACATGGCGGTGCTGGTGGTCGCCTTCGGACTGGCCGCCATACCAACGTCAGGAGTCGGTCATACTATCTCGATGGCCGATTTTCTATCCATGCGGGTCAAGGTGGGGAACTGCTTCATTTTTCTCGGCTTGATCATTCTGTGGCACGCCTTCTTTTCGATGTGTGGCCTATACGCGTCGCGCCGGCTCTCTGGCCGCATCGCTGAAGTCACCGACATTATGAAGGCAACCTCGCTGGGTACGCTGTGTCTGGCGGCCGTGTCCATGCTGTTTCACATCCGTATGGCAACTCCAGCCTTCGCGTTGGTTTTCTGGGCCCTAAGCACCCTGATGCTGATTTGCAGCAGACTGACGATGAGGGCAGTGCTTGTGCAAACCCGGTTGCACGGACGAAATCTCCGCCACATGCTGATTGTGGGCAGCAACGCGCGTGCCGTTCAATTTGCCGATAAGATCCAGTCCCGGCCCGAACTTGGCTATCGGGTGATCGGATTCGCCGACCAACCGTGGGAAGGTATCGGTCAAGTCAGCGAAAGCGGCTATTCCCTGGCTTGCAACCTCGACAACCTCCCTGACTTTCTCCGGAGAAGTGTCGTGGACGAGGTCGTGATCGCTTTGCCGATACGATCATTCCACGATGACGCCTCTCGAATTGCGGCACTCTGCGAGGAGCAGGGCATTCTCTCCCGAGTCCTGACCAACATCTTCAATCTCAAGGTGGCGCGCTCGCACGCCGAAGACCTCGAAGGCGACTCCTGGATCACGCATCACAATGGAGTCAGCGAAGGCTGGCCACTGATTGTGAAGCGAATCGTTGATTTCGCGGTTGCACTGATCGCGGTTATCGTCATCCTCCCGGTCATGCTTCTGGTGGCGCTGGTAATCAAGATGACCTCACCCGGCCCCGTTCTTTTCGCCCAGAAGCGGGTTGGACATAATAAACGAGAGTTCACCATGTTTAAATTCCGGACCATGGTGGTTGATGCCGAACAGCAAATGGAGCAACTGCAACACCTGAACGAGGTCAGTGGGCCAGTGTTCAAAATCAAGAACGACCCACGCATTACTCCGATCGGGAAATTCCTGCGCAAGACGAGTCTCGACGAGGTGCCGCAGTTGTTCAGCGTGTTGAAGGGCGATATGAGTCTGGTCGGCCCGCGGCCGCTCCCCATCCGCGACTACGAAGGGTTCAACGAAGACTGGCAGCGCCGGCGCTTCAGTGTGAAGCCGGGAATCACTTGCTTGTGGCAGGTTCAGGGCAGGAGCTCTATTTCCTTTGAAAAATGGATGGAACTGGATCTTCAATACATCGACAAGTGGTCCCTGTGGCTCGATTTCCAAATTTTGCTGCAAACCATCCCGGCCGTGCTCAAGGGCTCGGGCGCTGTCTGACCTCCGCCTGAGTTTTTGGGAACGGTCTCTTTCACGCCAGCTCACCCGATCGCGATAGCGTATCCACCTTTCTCCTTGTCAGCACGGATGCAACAGAGTAGTGATCAGCGCCCCGTTTTGTCCGACCTCTCTTCCTCTGGGAAGCGGCCTTTCCTTCAATTGAAAAACACAATCCACGAAAGCGCGCTCCGCTGCGAAGTGGCAACCGATTTCACCGAACTGGAGAAGATTTCTTCAGATTGGGAGCGCTTATGGCAAGCGGACTGCGGAGCGGAGATTTTTCAGACCCTTGAATGGACTCGAGCCTGGTGGCAATCCTACGGTCATGATCTCACGCTTTGCGCTCCAATCGTCTTTGAAGGCAACAAGATCATTGGCATTCTTCCCCTGGTGAAGCGCGGCAATGTCGTGCAGTTCCTCGGGATGCCCGAAGCCGATTACACCGACCTCCTGTGTGAGGAGGGACGAGAGAAAGAGGTTCTCACGGTTGCGCTGGGATCTCTGTTTCAGTCGGTCAAGCACTGGGATGAGTGCATCCTTCAACACCTTGCGAAAGATAGTCGGATCGTGCGTTACTGTCACCAGTTGCCTCGCGGCCTGCGCAAGCGTGTGAAACTGGTCTGCTCGGGCCGCTATCAGATGATTCTTCTCCGGGAAAATCGCGAGGAGATCTTCGACTCGCTGTTGGGGAAGCGGCACACGCGGCGGCGCCACAATAAGTTGAAGAAAGCTGGCGTAGTTACGCTTCGCCGCCTCCTGACAAAGGCAGAGGCCCAGCAGCATCTCGACTATTTTTTTCTCCATCACATTCGACGGTGCGTGTTGCTCGGAAGGGAAAGCAGTTGTGCCCGGCCTGAGTTTCAGCAATTCCTCCGAGCCGTTGTTGAGGAGCTCGATCCGAGCGGCAGGTTGCGTTTCGAGGCTCTGGAGCTGGATAGTCGTCCCTTCGCGTGGCACTTCAGCTTTCTGGTAAATGGAAAGTTCCTGCTCTATCAGCACACCTTTGATTTGGATAGCTGGGACTATGCGCCCGGCGAGGTGTTGCTCTCCCATCTTCTGCAGTTCGCCCGGGAAAACGTTGCCAGAGAATTCGATTTCGGTTCGGGCGACGAAGCCTACAAACGCCGATTTGCCAGGCACACTCGAGAAACATTCTCACTCTACGTCGAACCCTCAGGTCTCGCGGGCACGCTTCGGGGATGGTTTCGCGCAGGGCAGAGTTATTCCCATCCTGCACTGAGTCATCTCCAGCAGAGAGCCAAAACCCATAGCGGCACGTTTCGCTTGCTCCGGTGGATTCGAATATCGACGAATGAAGTGATGCGCCGGATTCGAAAGGCTAAGAGAGATGGAACGCTGTTGCCGCATGGCTTCCGCCGGGTCGGGCAACTGCTTGCCTCCATTGTCCGGGGTAATGAGGAACAAGACGTGTTCCTCTGGCAAGGATTTGCCGGGCCTCAAAGGCCCTTGCCCTGTTCTCCGGGAAATGACGAGATAGAAATTACAACCGGACGATTCGGCGACTTGGTTGACCTGGCCACGGAACGTCCGGACGCTGTCGCCACACGCGAACTCCCGGGATTCCGGCAAAGACTGAAAAAAGGCGATCGATTTTACATCGGTCGGAAGTCGGGTCGCGTCCTCCTTCTGGCTTGGACCTCGACCGGCAATGCGGATGATATTTTGAGCCGCAAGCATACCCCAGCTATTAGTCCGGATAGACCGACGCTGTTGGTTTACGATTCCTGGACTGAGCCGGGTTCGAGCGATGGTGCTGCCTGCCGGCAATTTCTGTCGGTTTTGCGGCTTGAAGCCGCCAGCAAGAAACGTGACTTGTTAATCCGCTGTCGTTCAGATCAAGCAACATTCCGAACAGAACTCGAGCAACAAGGGTTTCTGTCCCAGTATCAAAGCATCCGTGACAGTTTTCTTATTTATTCCGATACGGTCCGTTTTTCTACGCCGGTCGAACTGTCGCTGACCGAAAGCTAGATCAATGGAGCAGCATTGCGCGAAGCGGCTCGGGTCTGGATTTGCCGGTGGAGTCACCCATCAAGGTTTTTTAAAGGCCAGCTTCGCCGAGAACAGCCATTTCCGCGTCCAAGGAGAGCCTAAAGGCGGCAATTATGTCGAGAGAGTCAGCCGAGAAAAACAGTGCCGGTCCCTCAGGAGGACCGTTGTTTGTAGTGGGCCTTCCCCGCTCTGGAACCTCATTGCTGTATGCCTTACTTAACCAACATCCGCAGATCGCGCTACTGTATGAGGGTGACCTGCCGGCGTTGTGGCCGCTTTTCCTGACGCGGAGAAGCAAGTCGCAGTGGCAGGAGAGATGGAATTTCTGGAACGGGTCTATAGAACGCCATCAAATCGACACCAGCAGAATACCCTCAGATGTTTCGGACATCAGGACGGCCACGGAGATCGCTTATCGGCAATATGCGGAGAGGAAGAACGCTTCTATCTGGGGCTGCAAATCTCCGAACCAATACGATTCCCTGGTTCGACTGGGGGTTCTCTTCCCGAATGCCCGGTTCATTATAATCCAGCGGGATCCCGCAGATGTATGTCGCAGTATCATACGGGCGAGCAAGGACTCTGCGCGTTTCAAACAAAAAGGCTTGACGCACCGAGCCTTGCTGGGTTGCTACCGGCTGGGAATAGAACGAGACCGCCTTGCGCAGCGCGGAGTTCCGGTTCACGTACTTCAATATCAAGATTTGATATGTACTCCGGCTGACGAATTGATGAAAATCTGCAGCTTCTTGGCGATTCCATTCCATTCCGGCATGACTTCCCTTGAGAATGCGGATCGTTCAGCAATTATGGAGGGCACGCACAACACTTTGGTGAGAGGTGAAAGGATTGTAGCTTCCCGCCGGCAACCAGAGGTGCTTCCTGTAGGATTTAGAAAGAAGATTGAAAGATACAAAAGCCTTTGGCGACGGGGGCATGTCGATTTGGCGATTTTCCCGCCCTCGGAGGAGGACAATCTGACCGAGCCGTCACTGTTCGAACGAACCTGTGACGAGCTTCGATATCGCCTCCTGCGAAGCTGGGACTCATTCGTTGTTTTTGTCTATTGCTTTGGCCCTATAAGGTTGTTAGCGGCGTATCGTGCTTGGAAAGGCGTGATGCGCTTCGCATTCGCGAGCAACGGCGCAGGGAATGTGCAGGAATCTGCTCCTCACCCCGCACAGACCCCGGCAAGGACAAGCAGTTCCGACTAGAGAAGCATTCCTCAAACACATGACCGAGACGGCTCAGCTATCCGATCGCAAACACGCGCAGATGGAGAAATCTGTGTCCGACAAGTTCGAAATTACTCGTCGTACACCGGATGAAGCGATGCCTCTGTCGTATGAACAAGAGCAGGTGTGGTTACACGCACAACTGGCGACTAACCTTCCGCTGTACAACGAGCCAGGAACTATCCGCTATCTAGGCGCCCTCGACGTTTCCGCACTAGAGAAGAGCTTTAATGAAATCCTGCGGCGCCACGAAGCGTGGAGGACGTGCTTCGAGATGGTCGACGGTGTACCCGTACAAAAAGTACAGCCGAGCCTCAGGGTTTCTTCGCCGGTGCTCGACCTGCGGGCGCTTCCCGCCGAGCGGCGGGAGTCTGAGGCTTTACGCATTGCGACCGAGGATGCAAGGAAACCGATCGACCTGACGAAGGCCCCGCTTTTCAGAACTAGGCTGATGCGGCTAGGAAACGAAGAATACCGGTTGTATCTCACCCTGAGCCATATTATTTTTGACGGCTTTGCCATTTATCGGGTGTTTCTGCCAGAACTCTCGACGCTATATGAGTCGTTTGCGGCTGGAAGACAGTCGCCATTACCGGAATTATCCATACAGTACGCGGACTACGCCTGCTGGCAACGCCGGAACATAACGCAAGAAACGCTTGCCAAGGATCTCGACTATTGGAAGCGCGAACTTGCAGGATCTCTGCCTGAATCGTATTTGCCAGCGGATCGCCAACGGGTCGGACCACAGACATTTTGTGGGTCCGCGTATCCGTTCCAGCTAAGCTCCCAATTAAGTAGTGCCCTGGTGACACTCAGCCGGTCCCAGGGAGTCACTTTATTCCAAATACTGCTGGCTGGGTTTGCTGCTCTTTTAAGCCGCTACTCTGGTGAGCCGATCATCCCCATCGGAAGCCTCACCGCGGGACGCAAGCTTCATGAGACTCAATCGCTGCTGGGGTATTTCGTGAACACAGTGGTCCTGCGGCTGGACCTCTCAGGCGATCCGAACTTCCGTGATTTAGTGAAACGGGTGCGCAACGTAGCCCTCGGCGCTCTCGAGCACGACAACTTACCCTTTGAGCATCTGGTCAGGGAAATGCGAACCACCCGGGACTCTTCGCACAATCCCTTATTCCAAGCGTTGTTTTCGCTGGCGCCACCTCTTCCAAAACTCGATCCGGCTTGGCAGATGACGGTGGCGGACGTCGATACTGGCGTCTCAAAGTATGACCTTCATTTCGAGATCGATCAGCGTGGAGATGAAATTCTGCCGCGATTTCATTACAGCACGGACCTGTTTGATCCGGCCACAATCGCGCGCATGGCGAACCACTGGATGAATCTGCTGGAAGGCGCAGCCGGCAATCCCGACCTGCGCGTGTCACAGTTGCCTCTGCTTTCCAAACGGGAAAAAGACGAGCTAATAGTCGAGTGGAACGATACTGAGGCCGACTACCCACGTGACAAGAGTATTCCGCAGCAGTTTGCCGCTCAGTGCGAGCGCACTCCGGATATCGTTGCGGTTCGGGAAGGAGATCAGCGGCTCACCTTTTGCCAGTTGGATAAGCGCAGCAATAGTCTGGCGCAATACCTCCGGGACCTGGGGGCAGGACCCGGAACGACAGTCGCGTTGTGCATTGAACGATCGATAGACATGGTGGCCGGGCTCCTCGGCATTCTGAAAACGGGAGCAGCCTATGTGCCCCTGGACCCTTCGTATCCGCCGGAGCGACTCGGTTTCATGCTCAAGGATTCCGGGGCAGCGATTGTAATTGCGAAGCGCGAGTCCGCGGGCAAGATTCCAGCAAACAGCGCGCGTGCCGTCTGGTTAGATTCGAACTGGAGTGCGATCTTAGGCGAGCCGACGGATTCGCCAACCCCGGTTCAGCCGACCAGCAATCAACCAGATGATGCTGCATATGTGCTCTATACCTCAGGTTCGACGGGGATGCCGAAGGGAGTGCAAGGGACGCACCGGGCATATCTGAATCGCTTTGCGTGGATGTGGCGGGCTTATCCGTTTCAGGCCGGCGAGATTTGCTGCCAGAAAACCAATCTTGGTTTCGTGGATTCGGTGTGGGAGATCTTCGGGCCGCTGCTGGCCGGCGTGCCCAACGTGATCATCCCGCAGGAAATCATGGGAGATCCCGAAGAACTGCTAACCACGCTGGCGCGGGAGCGGGTGACGCGCATCGTGCTGGTGCCCTCGCTTTTGCGCATGTTGCTCGATCACGCGCCGCAACTGGGCAAGCGTGTGCCGCAACTGAAGTTGTGGACCTGCAGCGGCGAAGTACTGCCCACGGATTTGGCGGAGCGCTTTCGCGCCGGCTATCCCGCGGCCACGTTGCTGAACCTGTACGGTTCAGCCGAAGTGGCGGCCGACGTCACATGCCATGAGGTCAGCGACGAAGACCTGCTTGCTAGCTCGATTCCCATCGGCCGGCCGATTGCCAACACGCAAGTCTACATTCTGGATGGCAACAGGAATCCGGTGCCCATCGGGGTGCGGGGCGAGATCTATGTGGGCGGCGACAATCTGGCGCGGGGCTACTGGCAGTCTCCGGAGCTGACAGCGGAGCGCTTCGTCGAAAATCCAATTACGCCTGAGCGTTCACCGCGGCTGTTCCGCACGGGCGACCTGGGGCGCTTCAAATCGACGGGTGAGATTGAGTATTTGGGGCGAGTGGACAGCCAGGTAAAGCTGCGGGGAATGCGGCTGGAGTTGGGCGAGGTCGAGGTGGCGCTCAGCGGGCATCCGGGAGTGCGCGAGGCAATGGTGGCGCTCACGCCCGATCAGCAACAGCTGGCGGCCTACATCACGGTAGAAAAGGGACAGGAACCCTCGGCCGAGGAATTGCGCCGCTACTTGCGGGCACGTCTGCCCGAATACATGGTGCCCGCCAGCTATAGCCGGCTGCAGCAATGGCCGTTGTTGCCCAGCGGCAAAGTGGATCGTCGTGCGTTGCTGCAGCTCGGCCACGCGGAGTCTGCACAGCAGTCTGCCTTCGTGGCTCCTCACGATGCGGTGGAGGATCAGCTGCTCACGATCTGGAAGGGCATTCTCAACCTGGACGCGATCAGCGTCACCGACAACTTCTTCAGCATTGGTGGCTACTCGCTGGCTTCGGCACGGCTACTTGCACGCATTCAGCAAACCTTCGGCAGGAAGCTAGGACTCAGGGACGTGTTCGAAGCCCCCACGATAGCAGAGATGGCCGAGCTCATACGCAGAGAGGGCAAGAGTTCGGATATGCAGGGCATCCTACCGCTCCAGCCCAACGGTTCGCTGCCTCCGTTCTTCTGGGTGCGGGGTGGTCCGTTGTTCCTGCCACTTTCGCGGCGACTCGGTCCTGAGCGGCCTTCCTTTGGACTCCAATTGTCGAGTTCCCTGGTCAGTAAATTACCTGCTACGTACAAGTTTGAAGATATCGCATCAAGCCTCATCGAAGTGATGCGCGCGGTGCGCCCGAACGGTCCCTACTACCTGGGGGGGCTGTGCGTCAATGGTGTGGTAGCTTATGAAATGGCTCGGCAGTTGGTGGCTGCGGGAGAATCCGTACCCCTGCTCGTCATGTTGGATTCGCAAAATCCAACTTATTATTTCGATTATTCCCCGGACGGCCGGACATCTTTCCTTTATCAGAAACTCAAGTTCCATCTGCGGAAGCTAGCCAAGCTGAGACGCATCGGGCTTCGACACTATATTCAGGAACGCTCTGCCGACCTCCAGCGTAGGCGGAATCAGCGGCTGTGGAACAACGCTTACCAGCATGGCAACCGGCTGCCAGAGGACCAGCTTGGCGATATGGGCAGCTTGGTGCATCCGGCCGCAATGAAATACCAGCCACAACCATACGGCGGTCGGGTGATGTTCTTCCAATCGTCAGACTGGCCAAAGGGCGGATACTGGAAATTTCAGCGAGGATGGCCAGGGCTCATACGCGGTCCTATGGAAGTGCACACGATCGATGCGGAACACGAAGAGATGCTTCACGACCCGAATGTTGACGGCATCTCTGGTCCAATCTTGTCGTATCTGGCCGAAGCTGGCGACGCAAATTACGCCCCAGTCAATTCAGACGCCGCCTTGGCTGGGCGAAGTTAAATCTGTTTCTGCTCCGATGAACAATCCTAACAAGAGACCATCGATCGCTTCGAATCCCGAGTCAGGTGGCGTCCTAGTTACGAGTGAGGGCGACGCTTCGCAGGGACTCTCTGCGTCTGCCATCGTCCGCCCACCATTCGTCGGGTCTATACCGCTGTCGATCGCGCAGCAGCAGGTTTGGTTACATGGGCAGCTTGCCGCTGGCGTTCCCCTTTATAACGAGGTCCTGATTCTTGAACGAGTCGGTCCCCTCGAGCGAGAGGCACTCGATCGAAGCTTCGCAGAAATCATTCGTCGTCACGAGACGCTGCACACAACTTTTGCGGTCGAAGATGGAAGCCCGGCGCAAATAATCGCCGAGCACCACGAGATGGAGCTGCCGATCACGGAGTTAAGCGGCTCGACCAGCCAGAACCGCGAGGCCTCGGTCTTGCGCATCGCGACTGAAGAAGCGCGACAGCTGTTCGATCTGACGAAGGGCCCGCTGATTCGGGCCCGTCTGCTGCGGTTATCGAAACAGAATCACATTCTCGTCGTGACGCTGCACACCATCATCGCCGATGAATGGTCGTTGAGTATTCTAGCGGATGAACTCGCCACGCTCTACGAAGCATATTCGGCTGGCGAGCCGTCCCCTCTGCCTGATTTGCCAATCCGGTATGCGGATTACCTGCATTCGCAAAGAGACTGGTTACAGGGAGATGTTCTCGACAGTCACATCTCTTATTGGCGGAAACGACTTGCCGACCTTCCAGTCCTGGAGTTACCCACGGATCGAGCCCGGCCGCAGGTCCAGGGATTCCGCGGCGCACGGGAGTCGCTGCAACTTCCAAGAAATCTGAGTGAATCACTCAAGGATCTAAGCGAACTAGAGAGCGTGCCTTTTTTCGTGACGCTCCTGGCCGCATTCCAAACGCTGCTGTCACGTTACACAGGACAGCGCGACGTGGTGGTCGGTTCGATTGCCCCGGGCCGCGAGGAAGTTGGTACGGAGAATCTGATTGGCCTTTTTGCTCACACTGTGCTCATTCGCACCGAGATCGAGAGGGATGCTACGTTCCGGGAATTGTTGGGGCGTGTGAGCGATCTTTGGCAGCGCGACTGCGAGTATCAGAACATGCCCTTTGATCGACTGGTCGGCGAGTTCCAATTGGGGCGCGATCTGAGCCGTAATCCTCTCTTTCAAGTGCTGGTTTCCTTTACACCTCCGATGTCCGCCGCTCGAGGTGGTTGGGAGATTATGAATCTCGAAGTCGATGACAGCGCCGCGAAGGTTGATTTGCAGCTCCAACTCTGCGACCGGGCGGCGGACGGGATATTCGCTCGCTTTACTTACAACACCGACATTTTTGACGCTGCCACGATCCGCCGGATGGCTGGTCATTTTCAGAGATTGCTTGAGGGCGTTGTCGCCAATCCTGATCAGCGTCTTTCTAAATTGCCGCTCCTCACCCAGCCAGAAACACATCAGCTGCTCGCGGAACGGAATAACACGCGAACGAACTATCCCAAGGATCGGCCCCTTCATCATCTGTTCGAGTCGCAAGTGGATCGAACTCCTGAGGCGACCGCGGTAGCGTTTGGGAACGAGAGCCTCACCTATCGCGAGCTGAACCAGCGAGCCAATCAATTGGCACATCATTTAGTGAGCCTGGGAGTGGGTCCGGATGTGCTGGTCGGTATCCTTGTGGAACGTTCGCTCGAGATGGTCGTGGGGTTGCTGGGAATTCTCAAGGCTGGCGGCGCCTATGTGCCGCTGGACCCGGCATATCCAAGTGAGCGTATCGCTTTCATGCTCGAGGACTCCGAGGTAGCGGTTTTGCTCACCCAGCGCCACTTGCTGGAAACTATTTCTGATAGCCGCGCCCGAGTCGTTGTTCTGGACACCGACTGGCATGAAATTGCAACGGCGCAAACCGATAATCCAGTCCACAGAAGCGGCGCCGAGAACCTCGCTTACGTGATCTACACATCAGGGTCGACGGGTAAGCCTAAGGGAGTTCAAATTCCGCATCGCGCATTGGTCAACTTTCTTACCTCGATGAGTCACACGCCGGGGATGACCGAAGCTGATCGACTGCTCTCCGTCACCACCCTCTCTTTTGATATCGCAGGTCTCGAACTCTATCTGCCTCTAATCGTCGGAGCAGCTGTCGAGATCGTCAGTCGCGAAGTTTCATCCGATGGATATCAGTTGCTTTCAAAGCTTGTCAGCTCAGGCGCCACGGTGATGCAAGCCACACCCGTGACATGGCGCATGCTGATCGAGGCGGGATGGGAAGGCACTCCGAATTTGAAGATTTTATGTGGGGGCGAAGCCATTTCCCGCAAGCTTGCCACTCAATTACTGCAAAGAGGCGGTTCTTTGTGGAACATGTACGGCCCAACTGAGACCACGATCTGGTCGACGTGCTGCAGGATCGCGTCCGAACACGAACCGATCGTGATCGGACGACCGATTGCAAATACGGAGATTTTCATACTGGACGAGCTCCTCCAACCGGTACCGATCGGTGTCGCCGGCGAATTGCACATCGGTGGGGAAGGCTTGGCGCGAGGATATCTCAAGCGGCCCGAGCTGACCGCGGAAAAGTTTATTGCCAGTCCATTCGCACAACACCCGGATGCGCGCCTCTATAAAACCGGGGATCTGGCGCGCTATCGTCCGAACGGAGACATTGAATGTCTGGGGCGGATCGATCATCAGGTGAAGCTTCGTGGATTCCGCATCGAATTGGGTGATATTGAATCGGCACTGAGACAACATCGCGGCCTAAACGATACTGTTGTTGTGGCCCGGGAGGACACGCCCGGCGACAAACGCCTGGTGGCATATTTCGTCCCCTCACAGGAAGCACCGGCGACGGTTGGCGAACTGCGCGACTTCCTGAAAGAGAAACTGCCCAAGTACATGGTGCCCGCAGTTTTTGTCGCGCTCGAGGCGATGCCGCTCACGCCGAACGGGAAAGTCAACCGGCGGGCGCTTCCAGCCCCCGAGCAGACAAGCCTGGCGCCGTCGGAGAATTTCGCCGCGCCAACAAATGATCTCGAGTTCCAGTTGGTAACGATCTGGCAGGAAGTTCTTGGGGTTCGGCCAATCGGTATCCGGGATAGCTTCTTTGAGCTGGGTGGAAATTCACTGGTCGCGGTGCGGCTGATGCAGCGCATCGAGCAGGCGTTTGGAAAGCACTTGTCCATCGCCACATTGTTCCAGGCTCCGACCATCGAACAATTGGCTGGGATTCTTCGCCAGAAAGGATGGTCGCCGGCATGGTCCTCGTTAGTGCCAATTCAAACCGGCGGATCAAAGCCGCCTTTCTTCTGTGTCCATGGAGTCGGAGGGAATGTGCTGCGTTTCTACGGCCTCGCACAACATCTCGGTTCGGAACAACCTTTTTATGCGCTCCAGGCGCAAGGGCTGAATGAGAATTATCCATGTCACACGCGAGCCGAAGACATGGCGGCCCATTACGTCAAGGAAATCCGCAGCGTTCAGCCTGAGGGGCCTTATTTTCTCGGAGGCTACTCTTTTGGCGGCATGATTGCTCTTGAGATGGCTCAGCAACTGATCGCCCAAGGCGAAGAGCCGCCCGTCGTAGTCCTGTTTGATACTTTGTGCCCCGCCGCGCGAGGGATTCCGCCTTCTCAAGAACTGACTTCTTTCTCGTCCCCATTCCTCAATATCCTGCGGATTTCAGGGTCGGAAAGGCAGGCTTACCTTTCGCGAGTCGCCAAGGCTCCACTGCGAGCAATCCAATGGGGACTGCACGTCGCGAAACTGCCCCGCAAAGTCAGGAAGGTCCGAAACGCCTGCCTGAAAGCCGCAAGATATTACGCGCCGCGAGCTTACCCGGGACGGGCCATTCTGTTTCGGTCGAGTCGCGAGCCTCTTGGAGGACTTAGTGACCCGTATGCCGGCTGGAGCAAATACCTTGCTAACGGACTCCAGGTCTGTGAAGTGAAAAGCAACCACGATAACATTCTTCTCGAGCCGCAAGTTCAACTTGTAGCCGACCACCTAAGAACCTTTCTGAACGAGGCACAGCGAGCCTGGCAATTCGAGGGGATGATCAAGTGAACGGATTAGGAGTTCAGGAACCCGCACCGCTGGTCAAGCCTGCATCAGAAGAAGGCGCTCTCGGCCGTTTTCCTCTGAGAAGGATCTTATCAATCGATTGCGCGGGCGCAGTGCGGAAGCTCGTTCCATGGGCGATGAAGGGAGGGCTGGCCATCCTGGACCAGGGACTCTTCGCGGGATCGAATTTTGTGATTAGCATTCTTTTGGCTCGGTGGTTGACACCCGAGCAATATGGGAGCTACGCGGTCGCGTTCTCGGTCTTCGTGTTCATGCTCATGTTCCACCAGGCCTTGCTGCTGGAACCCATGTTGGTATTCGGCAGTTCAGCGTATCGTAATTGTCTCCGGGGTTACCTGAAAGCGTTGCTTCTAATTCATCTGGTCATGAGCTTGGCGATTGTCCTGGTGCTGGGCATCGCCGCCGGTGTTGCGTTTAAGCTGGGGCAGACGAGCTTGCCCGGTGCGCTCGTCGGTGTCGCTTTCGCAGCGCCATCAATCTTGATGCTCTGGATAATCAGGCGAATCTTCTATGTGAAGCTTTCGCCTGCGCCTTCCGCCGCCGCGTCGCTTCTCTACTGCATTCTGACCATGGCAGGGCTGGCGCTACTTTATCGGCACGATTACCTTTCACCCTTGTCCTCATTCCTGCTCATGGGAGTCGGGAGCTTGCTGACCAGTGCCGTGCTGCTCACTTATCTGGGATTGCGGCTGTCCTCAAGCCAGGATGCGCCCAGCCTGCTGGACATTTGGCGCCGGCATTGGCACTATGGGCGGTGGGCGATCGGGGCCAATGTCATGATGTGGGTTCCGCTCAACGTCTTCTATCCTCTCCTCAGTAGTTTGTCCGGCCTGGCAGCAGCCGGCGAACTGAAGGCCTTGATGAATTTTGCTTCGCCTATGTACCAAACCAGCGCGGCACTTAGCCCGCTCATGCTTCCTCATGCGGCTCGCGTGCTGGAGAAGAAATCCCATCATGGCGTCAGCATCGTTCTGTGGCAACAGACCTTGTTGAGCGTTTCTTATTCAGTCCCATACTGGATTGTGCTTCTTCTGTTTCGGATGCCCATTTTTCGAATGATTTACTCTGGACGGTACACGCAGGTCGTCTATTTGATGCCCATCATTGCGTTGGCCTGTGTGTTCGGCAGCGCGTTTTTCGGCCCCGCAAATGTGTTGCGCGTCACGGAGTCTCCACGTTTGGTTTTCGCCGCCGTTTCCATTTCGAGCTGCGTCGCAGTCGCAGTCGGCATTCCTATTACCTGGACCTGGGGAGTAAAAGGGGCAGCCTGGAGCATGGCTTTGTCGGAAGTACTGGCTTTTGTGGTGGCTGTCGTCCTGCTCCGCCGCCAGGCCGGTAAGTTATCCGAGGCGCCGCTAACTGTGACCGTGTAGTGTGTCCTTGAGGGAAGTGGACAACGAAACTGAATCAGGCTGGGGGCCCCTCCCAGCTGCCACTAGGCAATCTTTTCAGCGATTACCACGATAAACATTCCATCAAAATGCCTGACATAGTGCCTGACGTAGTGACCAATTCGAGCGCCAGCGTGAAATCGAACCCTCGCCCCACGAGAATTGATCTTCGCGCGGTAGCTTGGTTCTCGCTGTTTGTAATAGTAGGCAGCTTGGCGATCCTTCATCCCCTCGTTGTGCTGGGCTGCCTTGCGGCTGTAGCCACGTTGGGCCTGTGCCGGTTGGTTGTCACTCGTGTGCAGCGCGCGAACCTGGAATTCTGGCAGGTCCTCACTCTCGTTGCTTTGAGCGGTTACACGCTGTTGACTCGTGGATTCGAGAATCTGACTGTTCATGTCGGCGGGTTCCCGGTCATCGTCGGTTATGTACTCATCTACGCGTCCCTGGGTTTGGCAATTTTTTCCCGTCGGCAATTGGTTGCAAGCGCTCTGAAGGAACCTCCCGTGCTGTGCATGCTGGCCTTGCTTGTCTTCGCTGCTCTCCACCTCGCCGTGGACATTCCTTCGTACGGAATTTGGGCCTTACGCGACAGCACGATGTGTCTCGACGGTATTTTCATGCTTCTAGGGATGGCCTGGGCCATGAAGAGCAACAACATCGCTTTCCTGGCACGATGGCTGCTGGTCCTCTACGTGTTGAACATGTTTTACATCTACACGATGCCGTGGGGTGACAAGATGTGGTCCTGGTCTCCTGTAAGCGGCGTTTTTCTCAAAGTGCCGATCCTGGGAGATTTCAGTGGCGGGGGCGACATATTAGTGGACGGTGCCATGTTTTGCCTCTGCGTTGGCTGCTACCTGGTCAGCCGTCCGAGTTGGTTGATGCCCTTGCTGGCGATGGGGCAATTCTTGGGAGTTGCGATCACGCAGGGCAGGCGGCAGTACATAGGGACTGTGATCGTTCTTGTTATCCTTGGCCTCTTAGGCGAAGGCAAGAGATTTGCGAAACTCCTCGTTCTGATCCCGTCAGTCGTCATAGTGATTTTCTTGGCGACCAGTATCGGAGGCCTTAAGATAGCGGGCCGAATTGGCGAGGTAAACCTGAACTTTTTCGAAGCCCATCTGCGAAGCGTTCACACCTCGGAGGGAACCCCGGGAAGCGCCGTCGAGAGTCGTTTCGACATGGCCGACCAGGCGTTCCAGCATTTCTTCGCGCACCCGGTGGTCGGCGAAGGGTTCGGTCGACCGCTGCTCACGGTTATTGATGAGACCAATGGGGCGGTTACTCGAATGCCTCACAACTCGAGTTTGAGTTACCTGGCCAGGCTGGGGGTCGTCGGATTCGTTCTTTGGATTGCCTTTCATTTCGTCTTGATAAAAAGATTCGTCAGCGTGCTTCGCCAGCGAAGTTCCGGAGACGACAAGCTAGTGTCCGCCTTTGTGTTATGGCTTTTTCTGTTTTACGTGCTCTTCATGAATGTGAGTTTGGTGGAAGGCCCTTTCGAGTTTCCGTCAGGCGCTGTTCCGTTCTATTTCCTCATGGGTTTCGCTCTCGGATTGATGCGTTGGCACTTGTCCGACAGGAACAAACGTCAAGACCGAGCATCTGCGTGCGTCAATATCGCAAGCGAAGCCTGATCGGGAGTCCGCTTCGAGCAGACAAGTCCGCGTGAACTAAGCTCGAACGCAATCTTAACCATGGAAATGCTAAAAATTGTGACTACGAGCTGGGATGACGGCGACCGCGCCGATCTCAGACTTGCCGAGATGCTTCGGTCCCGGGAGATCCGAGGGACGTTCTACGTTCCAAACACTCCCTATGCGGGACGTCCCGCGCTTAGTCATGCCGACTTGAGGACCTTGTCGTCCGAAGGTTTTGAAATCGGCGCTCACAGTGTTTCGCACAAACTTCTCTGGGGGCTAACGGCGGAAGAATTAGCCAAGGAAGTGAGCCCCTGCAAGCCGTTTCTGGAAGACGTCCTCGGAACCGAGGTTCGGATGTTCTGTTATCCCTGCGGCCGGTACGACTCGAACGTCATACGCGCACTGCAGGCAGCCGGTTACTGGGGAGCGAGGACGGTGCGGATGCTGTCGACCCGGTTGGAGTTCAACCCTTTCGAGATGCCGACAACTCTGCAGATAATCCCGCAGCGGAAGTCCAGCTATGTCAAGAACCTGGCTCGGGCACGAAAGATGGAAGGCCTGCAGGTGTTTCTGGCCCACATGACAAGGTTGGACAATTGGCTCGAACTCGGTAAAAGGCTTTTTGATTCCGTGTTGCAAAACGGTGGGATGTGGCATCTGTACGGGCATTCGCACGAGATAGAGAAACTGGGTCTGTGGGAAGATCTGGCGGAAATGCTGGACTATGTGGCCAAGCGGAAAGGCGTGATGTACGTTCCGAATTGCGAATTGATCCGGCTTCAATCGGCGGAAAGCAGCCACGCCGGGAAGGGCAAACTGTGAAGGTAATTCTCGTTCACTGTCATTACCAGCAACCGGGAGGCGAAGACGTTGTCTTCGAGCAGGAGCGCCAACTCCTGGAACGCGCCGGGCACCAGGTCGTGATCTACCGTCGAAGCAATTTTGAGGTGGACTCCTACCCCGGAATCAAGCGGCTGGTGCTGATACAGAAAGCCGTCTGGAACGACGACTCGCGAACGGAATTTGCCGAACTGCTTCGCGCCGAAAAGCCGGATGTTGTGCACGTCCATAACACCTGGATCATGATTTCGCCGTCTATTTATTCGGCGTGCCGTGAAGCGGGTGTGCCGGTGGTGCAAACGCTTCACAATTACAGGCTCCTGTGCCCCGTCGGAACCTTTTTTCGGGATGGCAAAGTCTGCGAAGAATGCCTGGACCATACTTTGTGGCGAAGCATCCGCAACGGATGTTATCGCGATTCGCGCGCCGAAACTGCGGCCGTGGGCCTGATGCTAGCAGTGCATCGCACTCGTCACACCTGGGAGCGGGAGGTGGACTCCTATATCGTCCTCACCGAGTTTGCCCGGAAGAAGTTTCTGCAGGGCGGGCTGCCTGCGGACAAGATATTTGTCAAACCGAATTTCGTGGATCCTGACCCGGGGGCGCGGGCCGATGATGGAAGCTACGCGATATTTGCAGGTCGGCTCTCGCCCGAGAAGCGCGTCAGCACGATGTTATCTGGGTGGATCCGCCTTCGCAGCCGCGTCCCTCTCGTAGTCGTCGGCGGAGGGCCCCAACGCGATGAGTTGGAAGCAGAGGCGATCAGGGCAAACATCAGCACAGTCGTTTTCAAGGGCAAGTTGCCACACGACCAAACACTGGCGGCCATCAAGGGAGCACGCTTTCTGATTTTTTCCAGCGAGTGGTATGAGACCTTCGGACTCACTATGATCGAAGCTTTTGCCTGCGGTGTTCCAGTCATCTGCTCCCGGCTGGGAGCAATGCAGGAGATCGTGGACGAGGGTCGCACCGGCTTGCACTTTATGCCCGGCGATAGCCAGGATCTAGCCGAGAAAGTTGAGTGGGCCTGGAACCACCCGGAGCGTATGCGCCAAATGGGAGAGGAAGCCCGGCGCGAATACGAAAACAAATACACTGCCGAGAAAAATTACCCCCGTTTGATGCAAATCTACCACGATGCGATCGCGGGACATGACTCGGAATCGCCGGAGCTTGGTCGCAATCGTCTACCTCAATTAACTGATGAGACTAATGTTGGACCTTTGACCGAATAACAACTTGACCGGAAACACTATATTGCGTCCTTCGCCCTTGGCCTGGATTCCCTCCGGCGTGACGCCAATAGCGATGCTGTTGGCTGCCTTGGGCCTCAGTGCCTTCCTGAGCAAGGGTTTTCCCAGCAGCGTGTCTTTCAATTGCCGACGAGCGCGGCTGACGGCACTCTGTGCAAATTGTCGATCCCTACCAAACTCTAAGAAGACGCACCGTGCGCCATCCCTTTGCGCGAAGGCCCGGACGGAAGCATCTACCTGGCCACGAGTGAAGCAGAGACGATGTTGATTCTCCCCTACGTCTGGTTCATCCCGCGCGTGTGCAACCGGCCCGAGTGCCTTGAAAACCGTTATTGAAAAGCCGCGTCGTCGTTTTTGATGCCCACAGGCAAAGAGCTGGCTAAACGTTTTGGAGCTGAAGTATGAGCAGTCAATCGTCCGCCGTTTCCTCTTCGGTTCCGACGCCCAGCACTCCCGGGTCGAAGACCATTAATCGAAGCGCTATGAACCAAGCCATCAAATTCGATGATCGCGGCCGTGCGCTGTTGAACCTGGCTTGTGGCACGCGCACCGACGCGAACTGGAACAACCTCGACTTTTCCCCCTACGCCTTGTTGCGCCGGCAACCGCTGCTGGTAAAGTTCCTTCGTAAAACTGGTTTTCTTTCCGATCAACGTTATTTGCGGCTGCAGGCCGTCGATCCCGCGATCATCCGCTGGAACCTGGCGCGCGGCATTCCTTTCGAGGGTGCGAGCTTTGATGTGGTCTATCACTCCCACTTTCTTGAGCATCTGGACCGCGGCGCGGCGCTCCTGTTTTTGCGCGAGTGTCATCGCGTGCTGAAAACGGACGGAATTCTGCGGGTCGTCGTGCCGGATCTGGAATTGCTCCTCCGGACCTACTGCACGGCGCTCGCGGATCTCGATCTCGAAGATTCTCTCACCGCGGAGACCGCACACGAGTGTGCCATCTACCGCCTGTTTGACCAGATGGTTCGCAGCGAAGTCTCGGGAGCGGAGGAGCAAATGCCCTGGGTCCGCCGCATCGAGCGCTTGATCCGGGGCAACGCGGCTACCACCGGAGAAAATCATCGCTGGATGTACGACCGGCACTCCCTCGCCCGGATTCTTCGTCGCATCGGCTTCCGCGACGTCCAGCGCCAGAATGCGACCACGAGCGCGATCGCCGGATGGGAGGGATGCTTTCTCGATTACGAGCAGGATGGTCAAGCGTGGAAGCCGAACTCGCTTTATCTGGAGGCGAGGAAGGCTGTTTAGCAAAGCAGCTAACCATGAGCGCTAAGCAATCCCCTGCTGTTTCGTGGTGCACGTCGATGACGACAACCTCGGCGTTCACGGCGCAGTGGATCTCTCGCCAATGTTAGAAGGCTTGTTTAGTCTGGTTCACTAATCGCTGGCAATTTCTAACAATTCACGCCCTGCCACCTTGGGGTGCAGGCACGTTTGAGACATCTCTGATCTATGGCGCTTGAAACAGTTCTGAGACATTGCCGCAGCACCGCTCCGGGTCGGAGGAGTAGCGTGACCATGGCCAAAGCCCAAGCGCCCAAAGGGGACAATATTCGTCTCGCAAAAATACGCTGGTATCTCTCCCGGCTGGCCTCGATGCAACCGGCCGAGGTTGCGTGGCGCGCTCGCTCGGCAGCTACGCTGCCCGCCGATTGGGCCCGCTGGAAAAAACAGCCTGCCGTGCCAACTGCTCGCTGGATGCCGCTGCCAGCCGACTACCCCGTAAAGCTACACAGTTGCGGTGTGCCGATGCAGCGCATTCACGTGTTCGATCTCGAGTTTCCCCTGGGATTCGAGTTCGACTGGCATCGTGACTACTGCAACGGACGGCAGGTCGAGCGCAGCTTCGCCACTACGCTGAACATCCGCGACACCTCCGCCGTGAGCGACATCAAGTATGTGTGGGAGCCCAGCCGGTTCCAGCAGCTGTCCGCCTTGGCCTTTGCTGCGAACGGCGAAGAGCATGCGGACTATATTGTCCAGTCGTTTGACTCCTGGTTCGACGCCAATCCGTATCTTTCCGGCGTCAACTGGACCAGCAGCCTCGAACTGGCCGAGCGCGTAATCTCCTGGGCTTTCCTGTACCCGCGCATCGCCGAGCATGTCGCGCACGATCAGGGTTTCCGCCGCCGCTGGCTGGACTCGATTTACCTGCATCTCTCCCGGATCACGCGCAAGTTAAGCCTTTATTCATCGGCCAACAACCATTTGGTTGGAGAGCTGGTCGGTCTTTTTGTAGGGTCCTCCTGCTTCAACTTCTGGCCAGAATGCGACGGCTGGCGCCGTCGCGCGCAGAAATTGCTGGAGCGTGAAATCCGTCTTCAAGTTGGGGAAGACGGTGTGAACCGCGAACAGGCAATGTCATACCACCTCTTTACCATGGAGTTGTTCCTGCTTGCCTTCGCCATCGGCCGCAAGACTGGATCACCATTCAGCGAAGGATACGCGCAGCGGTTGCGCGGGATGGCGGGGTTCCTCGATGCCGTCGCCACATCAGCTGGAGACCTGCCATGGTACGGCGATTCCGACGATGCGCGAGGGTTCGTGTTATCGGAAGACGAAACCGGGCTGGAAGTGACCATGCAATTGGCTGGGCTGCTTTTTGGCGAACCGCAGTGGCTGCGTTTCGGCAAAACGCCTACCGCGGCGGCACGGGCGCTCGCTTCAGATCTGCTTCCGAATCTCGACTCCGGCCTGAAGCGCACAGTTCAAACACGCGAGCTGTTTCCTGACGCCGGCCTGGCTTGTGTTCACAGCCATGACGACAGCGTGCGTCTTCTCATGGATTTTGGTCCGTTGGGCTTTACCAGCATCGCTGCGCACGGGCACGCTGATGCGTTGTCGCTTTGGCTGGTGATCGGCGATGAATATTTCCTGGTTGACGCCGGGACCTACGCCTACCATTCGCATCCCGATTGGCGCGAATTCTTTCGCAGCACGGCAGCGCACAATACAGCATCCGTGGATGGTGAGAGTCAGTCGCAAATGGCAGGCCGCTTTCTGTGGAGCGCGAAGGCAAATGCGCGCCTGCTTCGGTTCGAAACGAAATCGGACGACGTTACAATCGAGGCCGAACATGAAGGCTACGCGCGGCTGCAAGATCCTGTTACCCACCGGCGCAACGTCTGTTTTGACCGCACTACCGGGAATCTCTCGATTGCAGATAGCTTCCAGTGCGCCGGCCGGCACCAGGTCGACTTGTTCTTTCACATGCATGAAGAAGCCGTTGTTCATGCGGTTGGCGACGGCGAGGCCCAGGTAGAATGGCGCGGACGTCAGATTGTGTTCACCTTGCCCGACCGCAACGGTGATTGGGAGGTCGTTCGGGGTTCGGAAAACCCCAGGCTCGGCTGGCGTTCGCGCCGGTTCAACCAGAAGCAGCCGACTTCCACTCTACTCAGTCATATCCAAATCGAAGGTCCCACTACAATTCGCACACATTTGAGGATCAACTCATGAATATCAGTATCGTCGGGCTGGGTTATGTAGGAGCAGTCTCGACCGCTTGCTTGGCCGACTCTGGGCACCGAGTCTGGGGCGTGGACATCAATTCTGAAAAGGTACGCATCATTAATGAAGGCTGTTCTCCAATCGTGGAGAACGGACTGGCCGATAAAATCGCGCAGGGGAAGAAGACCGGCCTGCTACGCGCAACCACCGAGATTGAGCAGGCCTTGCGTGAAACGGAGCTAAGCTTCATCGCCGTAGCTACGCCGAGCCGCGCCAACGGTCAGATTGATCCTTCGCATCTGTTTCGCGCCTGCAACCAGATTGCAGCGGCTCTCGCAAAGCTCGAGCGCAAGCAGACGGTCGTGATCCGCAGCAGCGTGTTGCCGTCCATTTTTGACGAGTGCAAGGTAATATTCGACTCGAAAGCACCTGGCCTGGTGGAGCTGTGCACCAATCCTGAGTTCCTGCGAGAGGGAACTGCCATCCGCGACTTCGAAGACCCGCCCTTCACCATCCTGGGTACCCAGACTGCGGCTGCCGAAAAGACTTTGCGCTCGCTCTATTCCGAACAGGCAGCGCCGGTTGTCGTGCTCGAGCCGCGAGAAGCGCTGATGGTCAAATACGCGAGCAATGCTTTCCACGCTCTGAAGGTTGCCTTCTCCAATGAAGTCGCCGCCGTTTGTGAGAAGACCGGAGTTGACGCGGCAGCGGTCATGAACGTATTTTGCCAGGACACCAAGCTAAACATCTCGCGACGCTATCTCATGCCGGGCTTTGCCTTCGGAGGTTCCTGCCTTCCCAAAGACGTGCGTGCGATCCTTCACGCAGGGAAACAGTGCGATCTGCAATTGCCGCTCATCGCAGCAACCTTGTTGAGCAACCAATACGTGATCGAGCGCGCCTATGAAAAAGTTCGTGCCACGGGGAAGCGGCGCATCGGTCTAGTCGGGCTCAGCTTCAAATCAAACACGGATGACCTGCGGGAAAGCCCGTTTGTCGAACTGGCGGAGCGCTTACTGGGGAAAGGGTATGAGCTGCGAATCTATGATCCCAATGTGATCGCCGCGCGTTTGACGGGCGCGAACAAGGAATACATCGATGGCGTGATTCCGCACCTTTCCCGTCTGCTCGTGCCGTCCCTGAAGGAGTTGAGCGATGTTGAGTTGCTGATTATCGGGCACCACTTCGAGGGAGTCAGCGGGATGATCGAAAACACGCGGGCATTCGTAATCGATCTGAACGAAAGCGGGACGAGCACGCGGGGCCGCGCCGTAGAAACCGAGTTGGTGATCTGAATGGGAACCAAGCGCAACATTCTGATTATCGTTCAAAACCTTCCGGTGCCATTCGATCGGCGCGTCTGGCAGGAAGCCACCAGCCTGCGCCAGCATGGCTTCGGTGTAGCCGTCGTTTGCCCGAAGAAGGGGAAATGTACAGCTGCTTACGAGCGATTGGAAGATGTGGATATCTATCGCTATCCGCTGATTTATGAGGCCAACAAAGGTGTGGCCGGATATTTCTTTGAGTTTGTATATTGCTGGCTGGCCAGCCTCTGGTTAGCCCTCAGAGCATACGCGCACCGTCCATTCCAGGCTATCCACGCCTGCAATCCGCCCGATACTTTTTTCGCACTGGCGCTGCTGTTTCGGCCACTGGGAGTGAAGTTCGTTTTTGATCATCACGATCTATGCCCAGAGATGTATCTCGCTAAAGGGCGCAGCCGCACAGGGATGCTTTACCGCGGGCTGCTGGCGCTGGAAAGGATGACGCTGAAGTCGGCGGACGCAGTCATTGCCGTGAACGAATCTCACCGGACAATCGCATTGGCGCGTGGGGGCATTCCTGATGAAAGAATCACAGTGGTGCGCAGCGGTCCGCGAGGGAATTGGGCCGATATCCACTCCCCTAACACCGAACTGAAACGTGGGCGGCAGTACATGGTTCTCTACCTGGGTGAAATGTGCGAGCAGGATGGCGTCGATCACTTGCTGCACGCAATCCAGGATTACCGCACAACGGCTCCCGACGATACGCTGTTCGCATTTGTCGGCGGCGGACCTGATCAACCGCGTATGAAGGCAAAAGCTGAAGAGATGGGCCTGGGCCCGATGGTGCACTTCACGGGTCGCATTCCGGACGAGCAGTTGTGGGCATATCTTTCCACCGCTGATCTGTGCGTCGATCCCGACCCCTTCACCGAGTGGAGCAATATGTCCACGATGAATAAGATCATCGAGTACATGGCCTTCGGCCGGCCCATCGTCGCATTTGATCTGGTGGAAAACCGTCGCTCGGCTGCATCGGCGGCCGTCTACGTTGAGGGCAATGACGATGCTGCGCTGGGGCGCGCGATGCGGGAGTTGCTTCTCGATGTTCAACAGAGGCAGAACATGTCGCAGTTTGCTCGCACCCGTTTCCGTGAAGAGCTGGCATGGGAGAACTCGGAACAGCGATTGATAGCTGCCTACCGGCAGTACTGGGCGTAGGATTGTCAAAGGCGCTCGCTAACGCTAGACCCCGGGAGTCTGTAACCACGGACAATCCCAGCGCCTAAAGCCTAAACACCCGACGGTCCTTTTTGAACTCTGAGTAAGGGTAAATGAAGTAAAGGCGGTCCAGTAAACACTCTTTAACATTGATCGACGATACTAATCACTGTGCCTCCCTGGAAACAGACGTTGATAGTCCCCGAGGCACGACGGGGTGGATATGTTGTTCTCTACGCAGTACAGCAGACACTACTACAACGATCGGGCGAGCTCGAGAGATCGACACTCGCTGTTCAATGGTTGTGTCAAGACTAGAGTTGGTCTCATAAACTGTCCCGGCGCAACCGACGATCTTGACGGCTCGCAGAGTTCGGCAGGAGAACCGGCACGAATGCCGAAAACGCACATCGGAGTCTCCGGCAAGGCTGCCTCCGCCCTGGCTGCCAAGATTCACTTTCCGGCGGCGCAGCACGTAGCCAGAACTTTTTATCCCAGGGTAAGCGCGTGAACACGACAACGGCCTCGCCCACCGAATCAGAGATCCGCGAGTTTTGGAACGCTCATCCCTGCGGAGATCTCCAAGTCGAGAGCCTGCATAGCGATTACGAAGCCTTCTTTGCCCGCTACGACCAGTTCCGTTACCGGCGCGAATCGCACATCCTCAGGCGGCTCGATGCCATCGACTTTCGCGGCAAGCGGGTACTAGAAATCGGGCTGGGCCAGGGTGCGGACTCGGAGCAGATCATCCGCCGCGGCGGCGTTTGGTCCGGCCTCGATCTCACTCCCGAATCGGTGGACCGGGTGCGCGCCCGCCTGAAGGTGCGCCAACTGCCCTACGAGCGGATCGAATGCGGCAGTGTGCTCCACGCACCTTTTGCCGACGGGCTCTTCGACATCGTGTTTTCCCACGGAGTGCTGCATCACATTCCAGATATTGGCGGGGCACAGCGGGAAATCTTTCGGGTCCTGAAGTCGGATGGCCGCCTCATCGCCATGCTCTATGCGCGGCAGTCGTTGAATTACCTTTTCGCCATTGCGGTCGTGCGCCGCCTTGCTCTGCTTGCGCTTTATGGGCTCGGGGCCAAGCCCGGCGGCATCGTCGGCGGTCACCTCTCGAACGCCCGCGCGCAAGGTCTGTCGCGTTACCTTCGCATGTCGAACTTCCTTTCCCGCAACACGGACGGCCCAGACAACCCCTACAGCAAAGTCTACGACCTGGCGCGAGTACGGGAAGATTTCCCCCTATTTGAGATCGAGCGCAGCTATCAGGACCACATGCACGCCCCGCCGCTTCCCGTCGAATGGCTGAAGCCTCTCTCTGGAGTCCTCGGTTGGCACCTGTGGGTGCACCTGAAGCCGAGAGATCGAGCAACAGTGTCCCTTCGCGCTGGAGTAATACGTCACGCATAGCTGACCCGTTGCCCCCGTTTGGTTTTGGTAACTACGCGCCTGTCCTGAGTTCGTTTTCGATCTACTTCGTTGCACTGTCATTGAAATAAAGAGAAGATCATATGAGAATCATAGGATCGCCCCGGTCGTTAGTCGTTAACGCCTTAGTTCTTGGGATGTTTTTTGTGGCAGCGTCCTTGAGTTGGGCGCAAGGCCAATCGAAGGTTTTCGTGGTGAAAGCCGCAAAGCATGCTGTTGCGCCTCCACTCAGCCAAATGGAGTCCATTCCTGCGCCGTCAGGGCGGATGAGTTCGCCGGACGACGACGACAATGACAGATTCCTAATACGTGGGCCCCGCGCCACAAGACCGGCCCCAGATTCGGCGCTTCAGGAATCGTCCCAAACGGCCCTTAGCTCTGCTCTTTCCACTCTTTCCACAAATTCGGGACTCAACATTCTCGGCGTCGGGAACGGGTTTCCTAGTTACAGCAGTCAAGCTGTTGTTCCCGATTCCGACGTGGCCGTGGGACCAACGCAAGTTGTCCAGTTTGTTGACCGGTCCTTTGCGGTTTTCGACAAATCCACCGGCGCTGTGGCTTCTGGTCCTATTACCGCGATTACCTTGTGGCAAGCTATTGGAGCACCTTGCTATGTCAGCGGAACAACGTACTCGGACGAAATCGTCCAATTTGACAAGCAGGCCAACGTATGGGTGATGATGATGCCCGTCTGGACTAACCCCAATCAACTGTGTGTTGCGGTCTCAACCACAGACGACGCAGTAAATGCCTCATGGAATCTATATGTTTTCCCGACCCCCCGAGCCTTAATGGACGACTACCCCAAGTTGACCGTTTGGCCTGATGCTTACTACGTGTCTTATAACCAAGGCAGCAATCTTGTCTTCGTGGGCGCCGCAGCCTGTGCGTTAGACCGTAGCGCCATGCTGAAAGGTGCGGAGGCACCCGCCATGCAGTGCTTCACGCACACGCCAACCTCTTACGGCGTTCTATTGCCTGGGGATTTGGATGGGACCACTCCGCCTCCGACAAGCTCGCCGGAGTACTTCCTCAATTTCGATGGTAACGATGAATCTCTCGACCTCTGGCAGTTTCACGTGGATTGGACGACCCCCGCTAATTCCTGGTTCGGCACTTCATCGACGAACTCAAGCCCCACGAATATCCCGGTAGCGGCGTTCACCGAGGCCTGCGGTGAGACCGAGGCCGAACTCAACTATACGACTGGCGCCTGCATTCCGCAGACGGGAACTTCGCAGACGCTCGACTCCTACGGAGACCGGCTGATGTACCGGCTTGCCTACCGCAATTTTGGAACCTACCAGGCTCTGGTCGTCAACCAGACGGTCACCATCGGGACGAGCAGCAGCCAGACTGGTATCCGCTGGTACGAATTACAGAACACCGGGGCGGGTTTCGGACTCTACCAGCAGGGGACGTACGCCCCGGATTCCAGCTATCGCTGGATGGGCAGCATCGCCATGGACAAAGTTGGTGACATAGCCCTAGGCTATAGCGTTTCCAGCTCAAACATGAGCCCTTCGATTCGCTACACGGGCCGCCTGTCTACCGATCCGCTGGGAACGATGGAGAGTGAGATCGATATTTTGTCCGCCGCCGGAGTTACGACTAGTTCGCGAACCAATACCTACCGCTGGGGCGACTACAGCGCCATGGCTATTGACCCGACGGACGACTGTACTTTCTGGTACACGAGCCAATATGAGACGGGCGGTACTCCCAACTGGAGTACTCGGATCGCTTCATTCAGCTTCCCGTCCTGTACGAAGAGCACCACGCTCACGGTGAACGAGGTGGGGCAAGGAACCGTGACCAGCACCGACGGCGTGGTCAACTGCACCAATGGCAGCGATACTTGTAGCGCAACTTACGCAACCGGCAGCGCGGTTACGCTGAACGCGACTGCCGCGAGCGGATGGACTTTTTCGGGGTGGAGCGGATCCTGCAGCGGGGCCAACCCTTGCCATGTGGTCATGAGCAGCAGTCTGAGTGTGACCGCTACCTTCAAGGCCAACACCTCTTGGGCCATTGTTAATAAGGCATCGAAAGGTGCGGTCACGAGCCTTACGATTCCGGCAACCGGGTCGGGGCATTTGATTGCCGTGGCGCTGATGTTCAACGGGACGACCTCGGCCGCAAGCGTTTCGGATAATGCGACTGGCGGCAGCAACACTTATGTCTCAGCCGGTGCTCGATCTACTTCAGGCATATGGTCGACGGAAATTTGGTACGCCGTGAATTCGAAGCCGGGTGCTACAGTTGTCACTCCTACCCTTGCGGGTTCGGCTTCCTCGGTTCAGATCGCGGCGTGGGAGGTCTCAGGACTTTCAGCCTCCACCCCAGACGCGACCAAGACTTCTAGTGGCAGCCTGACTCTCAACAACACCCCCGGAGCTACGGTCACAACCAAACAGGCTGGCGACTTTGTTGTGTCCATCATGTTAGCCAGTAGTTCTAACCTTACTGCCATTACCAGTGGCAGCGCGTTTACAGATGATTTTGCAATCGACGGAAACGGGTGGGCTCATCTCACTAGTACTTCCGCCCCCGCGGCTTCGTATCAGGCCAGTTGGTACACAGCTTCTCCTTCTGGCTCGTACTGTGCCAGCACTGTCGCATTCCATCAGTGAGCTCTTGGACCGGGGGGTGGTAAGCTGAGCTGTCGTCCGGACCGGGACGCCTGGGTTTGCTCACGTGGCGGGAAGTGTCGCCGCCCTCGATAACAATTACTTTTCCTTGATGGCGGCTACTTTGTCTCGATAACAACTACCTTTTCCTTATGTGCGGAATATCTGGAATCATCAATGGCGGAAACGCTCAATTGCTCGCGGGCATGAACGATGTTATCGCGCATCGCGGGCCTGACGACGCCGGTCTGAAGTGGTTCGCCGAATCGTCATCCGGTTTGGCGCACCGGCGCTTGTCCATTATCGACCTTTCTCCGGCAGGTCACCAGCCAATGTGCAACGAAGCCGGCGACCTTTGGATTATCTTCAACGGAGAAATCTATAACTACAAGGAACTGGGCGAAGAAGTAACGGCCAAGGGCGTGCGTCTGCGGTCGACGAGCGACACAGAAATTCTGCTCTACGCCTACCAGATCTGGGGCGAAGCGTGCCTCGAGAAGCTAAACGGCATGTTCGCCTTCGCCATTTACGATTCGCGCAAGGGGAAGCTATTTGCGGCGCGTGATCGCCTGGGCGTCAAGCCCTTGTACTATCACTTTAGCGATGGCTGTCTCGTTTTTGCGTCTGAGATCAAAGCCATTCTCGCTTCTACGCTGGCTCCGAAGCGGCCGGATCTGAATGCACTGCACACGCCGGCACGGTTCCAGGTCTCTCCCTGGACAGGATTTCAGGACATCCTGAAGCTTCCTCCGGCGCATTGCATGACCCTGGAAAACGGCAAGCTTTCGGTGCGCGAGTACTGGAGCCTGCACCCTTCTGAGCAGTCTGCCAGTGAAGCTGCGCTCATCGAACAACTCGATGCGCTCCTGACCGATTCAGTGCGCTTGCAGATGAGGGCCGATGTTCCGGTCGGTGTCTTCCTGAGCGGCGGACTGGATTCGTCGATCGTCAGCGCGCTGATGCGCGTCAACACGCAGCAGACGGTGCATTCCTTCACCATCAAGTTCTCCAGCGAAGACCAGAAATTTGAGCAGATGGCGCCGGACTGGGACTACGCACGGCAAGTCGCGAAACAGTTTGGTTTCACCTATCACGAAATAGAAATTCAGCCGCAAGTGGAAGAACTGCTGCCTAAGATGGTATGGCACCTGGATGAGCCCCTGTCGGATCCGGCGGCCATCAACACTTATCTCATCTCGAAAGCAGCACGGGACTTGAATATCGTAGTGTTGCTGAACGGCATGGGCGGCGATGAGATTTTCGGCGGCTATCGCAAGCATCTGGCCTGTTTGACAGCAGAAAGCTATCAGACCATCGTGCCCGGCCTGTTACAGCGCATGCTGAAGCAGGCTGCAGACTGTATCCCTGTGGCCACGACCAAACGTGGATTGAAGCAGGTTCGCTGGGGAAAACGGTTTCTGTCGTTTGCTTCAGCTCCACGCAGCGACCGCTATCTGATGTCGGACCTTTCTTTGGCTCCCAAGCAGTTTTCAGAGATTTTCGCGAGCCAGATGTCGTACTACGACTCGCACTTCTTCAAATCGCAAGCCCCACGCTTCAACGGCAATGGGCTGTCTTACCTCACGCAGATGTGTCTGAACGACACCCTCGTTTTTCTCCCGGAGCACAATCTGACTTACTCGGATAAAGCTATGATGGCGGCAAGTATCGAAGGCCGTCCTCCTTTGACAGATCACCGCATTGTCGAGTTCATGTTCTCGTTGCCTCCACGGGAGCGCATCCACCGGCTGACACAGAAGTATCTGCTGAAGAAGGTCTCGGAGAAATACTTACCGGACAATATCATTTACAGACCTAAGGCGCCCTTTGCCTCACCTTTGCGCTCCTGGGTCCGCGGGCCGCTCGCGCCGATGATCGGCGATATGCTTTCCGAGCAGTCTCTGCGCGCTCGCGGGTTGTACGACCCACCATACGTCGCCGGTCTGATCGCGCGCGACAAGCAGGGGCTTGAGGACAACGCGTACCAGATCTGGACTCTGCTCACAACCGAGATCTGGTTCCGAACGTTTTTCCAGAACTGACCGGCTTCATCAACAGACTTGAAAGGACGAGCGATTGCTTCAGATCATCCAGTATCAGAAGACAGGTGAAATCAGCGTCGATGACTTGCCCGCGCCGAAACTGCGGCCGGGGCATGTGCTGGTGCGCAACGCATTCTCACTGATCAGTGCCGGCACGGAACGGACGTCGGTGGAAACAGCCCAGGCCTCGATGGTGCAGAAAGCTCGCATGCGGCCGGATCTGGTTCGCCAGGTGATGGACAACTTCCGTCGCGAAGGCCTGGTGGCCACTTACAACAAAGTTCGCGACAGGCTGGATAACTACAAAGACCTCGGGTATAGCTCGGCGGGCGTCGTCGTCGAATCGGGAGTGGACGACATTAAAATTGGAGACCGCGTCGCTTGCGCCGGCGTCGGCTATGCCGCGCACGCCGAGATCGTTTCGATTCCCCGCAATCTTGCCGTCAAGGTGCCGGACGCGGTTGGCCTGGATGAGGCTGCGTTCACCACTGTTGCCGCCATCGCGATGCAAGGCGTGCGCCAGGCCGATGTGCGCGTGGGTGAGCAAGTAGTTGTGATCGGGCTGGGGCTGGTCGGGCTCTTAACCGCTCAGTTGCTGAAGGCGAGCGGCTGCCGCGTTCTGGGGATGGATGTTGTTTCACGGAACTTTGACCTGGCGTTGACGCTCGGATGCGATCAGTGCGCCATCAGCGGGGATGACGCTGTTCTCGAGGTGCAGAGTTTCACGCGCGGATATGGGGCCGATGCCGTGGTGATTACCGCGGCCACCAAGTCGAATCAACCGGTGGAATTGGCGATTCAATGTGCACGTAAGCGAGGCACGGTAGTCGCGGTCGGTTCGGTTGGGATGAACATCCCCCGTTCGCCGTTTTACGAAAAAGAAATCAACTTCCGCATGTCCTGCTCTTATGGTCCTGGCCGCTACGATTCCAACTACGAAGAGCGCGGACAGGATTACCCGCTGGGATACGTCCGCTGGACGGAAAACCGCAACATGGAAGCGGTGCTCGACATGATGGCGCAGCGGAAACTGAAGGTTGTGCCTCTCATTACTCACCGCATCCCAGTGGACGAAGGACTCCGCGCCTACGACATTATCACCGGCAAGATTGAGGAGCCATATCTGGGCATCCTGATCCAGTATTCCGAACCAAGTGCCCCGGTCACGCTCTCGCGGCGAATGGAGTTGCGCCCCGCGTCGGGAACGACTCTAGGTCGCTCTCCGGTTCTTGGCTTTATTGGAGCCGGAAACTTCACGCAATCCACTCTGCTGCCGCCGATCATGAAGCTTGCCCCTCGAATGAGGGGTCTCGCCACCGGCAAGCCGGTAAACGCAAAGAATATCGCGAAGAAATATCAGTTCGAGTTCTGCGCAACCGACGCCAGCGAGGTCATTCACGACCAGCAGGTGAATTTGGTATTCGTCACTTCTCGTCATGACTCGCACGGGCGCTATGTTTCGGAAGCTCTTCGAGCGGGCAAGAGCGTTTTCGTCGAAAAGCCGCCGGCGCTCAATCACGAAGAACTTGAAAACATTCTGAGCGCTTACGACGAAGCCCAACAGAGGGGAGCGGTGCCACTACTTATGGTGGGTTACAACCGCCGCTTTTCCGAGTCGATTCGTGCCATCCAGAAGTTGTTCTCCGGACGCACCGGACCGCTGGCCATGCACTATCGGGTCAACGCCGGCTTCCTACCGCCCACGCACTGGATGCAGCATCCCGAGCAGGGGGGACGCTTTATAGGCGAAGGCGGCCACTTCGTAGACGTGATGCAGTTCCTTTGCGGCGCGCTCCCCATCAGCGTTTACGCGGTCGCTCCCACCGACAGCGCGCGCCGCTATAACAATGACAACGTTCTGGTCACGATCGCCTTTGCGGACGGTTCCGTCGCTACTCTCCATTACCTGGCGAACGGCGCCAATGCGGTGGAGAAGGAATATCTGGAAGTGTCCGGTGAGTCGAAGACGGCACGCATGTGGAACTTCAAGAAACTGGAATGCTCCGTCGGCCAGAAGAAGTCGACCACGTCGTTCTCTGGGGATAAAGGGCACGTGGAAGAGATGAGGGTGCTGCTTCGTGGTTTGGAGTCTGGCACCGGATCGCCCATTGCCATCGATTCATTAGCGGCCACCTCTCGCGCAACGTTCGCGGTGCTGGAATCGCTGAGAACGGGCAGCGCAGTGTGGATATAACTGCTGGCGAAGATCTGGGACCCTATCAGAATGACACCGATCCAACGTTGACAGACCAAATTCCAACTGAGCCAGAAAAACCCGGCCGGTCCTGAGTAAGGACCGGCCGGGCTCGCTTGTGGGCGTTGGCGCCGCTCATTTCTTAGTTTTTTGTTAACGAAATCGCATAGCAAGAGCGGATTCCTGCGTTGCTATAGGCCATCGCTGCTACCGTCTGCAGTCCAGTAGTCGCACTGCTCCAGTCGAAACTGTATGGTGGACTCGTAACCGTCGCTTGCAAGCCCCAGTCGACATAGAATTCCACCTTACTGATTCCACTTGCGTCCGACGCGGTAGCGGTTACCGTTATGGGGTTGCTCACAGTCGCTCCGTCTGCCGGCGATGCGATCTTGACGGTGGGGTAGCCCACGTCGTATTTCGTGTCGACGGTGCCGTGCACATCCGCGCCGTGCGTTTGATACTGACTGAAGGTGAGGTGCGTGTTCTCTCCGGAGTTGTCGTTATCGAAGATGAAGTTCTTAAGGGAGGCGCTTGGCAGGTGGTAGGTGTTGAAATCCGGGGCTGTATTGTCAACGAAGAAATTCGGCTCATTCACGGTGTCAGCCTGGTAGAAACCGACCCAGCCGGTGGCTCCCGAGTCCCAAATCACCGTGTTATGATGGAAGTAATTTCCTGTAGAGACCAATCGCTCATACGGCGGATAGACATTAAACCCGCGGTTGCCTGCTTCTACCGACCAGCCGTTTGCCTGCGGGGCATTGGGAATTTCTATTACGTTGCAGTAAGCCTTTACGCCCACTGAATTGTAGCTATTTGTGTTTGTGTTCGAGGTAGCTGGTTCGGTTGGCAGATTCACGCCATTGCTCAACACAATGTTGTTCCGAATAGTGGCTGAGGTCAGGCTGATCTCGTATTGGATGCCACCTCCGCTCGCGTTGTCCGTCACCGTATTACCATCGACCAACGGTGAAGCGACGTCCATGTCAAAGTGGATCCCTGCTCCATCATTGTGCGTGACCGTGTTACCACGAATCACTGGGCTCGTGGTGGCACCAAGCTTGATTCCTCCAGACCCGTACCCGGCAAGGAAATGAGCATAGTTGTTATAGCTGATTGTGTTTTGGCTGATCACAAGACGGTCGGGAGTGGATCGAGTCGTGGAATTCGTTGCCGAGCCGCCCATAATCCCAATCTCGCCGTTGTTGTGAATATAGTTGTTGAGAACCTGCATTCCGAAGCCAGACGTCCGCACGGCCGCGGCGTGGTTCAGTAAGAGTTCGCAATTCTTGATCGTCCAATCCAGTCCCTCCGTCATCGACGTATTTCCGGGCAGTCCAACGGCCGCCATCGGACTCGGCGCGGCAAATTCCCTAACAGTGAGGCCGCTGATTGTGACGTTATTCGCCCAGCCAGTGAACGCACTGGGAACTACGCTGGTCTCAACTACATGCCCTGCTGGGTCGTCGTGGAAGTAGATGGCGTTGTTGGCGTAGTCGAACCACCACTGGCCACTGGCGATGGTTGGCAATGAAGCCGAGTATAAATGCGTGTAGGGCACGCCATCAAAGAACAAGTCTTCGGGATAGATGCAGCCTGCATAGCCAGGCTGGCACCGAGTGGTGGCAATTTCTATCGCACCCTGTTGCGTCTGGCCGGTCACCTTGTAGTTCGTTCCGTCCAGAATGGCCAAAGAGCCGATGATCCTCGATCCGCTTATGATGGCGGGGCATGAAGTGGTCGGCGGCGCACAGGCGGTTTGTCCGGTGAAGTTGTCACCGTCCTTGGGAATAATGGGCTCCGTCAGCCGGTATGTGCCCGGATAGATAACGAAAGTTGTGCCCGCTGGAGAATCGCTGACCACGCTTGGAATATCGGCTCCCGGTTTAATGTCCACGGTGCCGGCTTGAGCCACAGCTAAACCACAAAAAACAACAACAACCAGAGTGGCGACGGTTTTGATTGATCGGTCGTACCAGGTAGTTTGGGGGAACAAGGCTGCGCCTCCTGTAAAGACCTCAAAAATTGATTTGATCTGCTTTTTGGCGACAACTCTAAGGGGCAGTTACGGCATCCCGGATTAGAGAATGCTACGTATTGCCTGGTTTGGGAAGGTTCCACTAGTGCATGGTCTTGCATCGTCCGAGTAGACCTGTCCTAATGCCCCCCCGTGGGCCTGATTTTCAATGCCTTTCAATACCGCGGCCCCCGGGCTAGCGCGTGCTAGGATGGAAAACATGAATCGCACGGCGTCAGATGTGCCGTTTCAGCAGCCTGCTACGGGGGCGGAACCCATGAACCCCGGAGCATCAGGGGTGGCACCACGGCCACGACTGCAGTTCCTCCGCGTACTGGCCGGTCAGATCGAGGCGTCGGGCATTCCCCTCGATCAGCGCGTGCTGATCGTCGGGGGTAGCGCAGACGACGAACGCCTCCTTCGGCAAGTGGGATTTAAGGACATCGTCAACTCGAACCTTCCGACCGACATGGACCGGATGGTCGCTGATGCATCAGTTCCCGGAACACAACATATTGCGCTCGATGTCGAACAAATGGAACTCCCGGATGATTCGTTCGATCTGGTCTTCGCTTCTGAGGTTTTGCATCACTGTCGTTCGCCGCACCATGCCCTGTGCGAAATGCTTCGGGTATGCCGGAGATACGTCGTGTTCATGGAGCCGAACGACTCGCTGGCCATGGCGGCCCTGGTGAGAATGAAGTTCTCGTTCCCCTACGAACTTCCAGCCGTGGTTGCGCACGATTATCGGTCGGGAGGGCTTCGTGATTCGCAGATCCCAAATTTCATTTATCGCTGGAACGGACACGAGGTCTTAAAAACCGTTTCCGCCTGCATACCTGAGCGCACTTTTTCCGTGCACGCATATCCCTACTGGGATTTCGAAGTAACCAAAAAGGATTTGGACTTGAGGAAAGCGACTCGCCTGGGCAGCATCACTTCGGTAATGGGCGCGGCCAATTTCATCTCGTTGCTGCGGTTCGCGCAATTCTTCCTCAACTGGATACGCCCGCTCCGTGGCCAAGGCAACAAGTTCCTCTGCTGTATCGAGAAGAGCGCAGACCTGAAGCCCTGGATGGCACATGACGGAGCGGAAATCGTTTTCAACCGGGAGTTCGGACAGCAAAAGTAGTTTGAGCTGATAGGTAGGGAACGGTTGCGGTCGACGAACTTTTCAAATTACGATGCCCAGCTGCAGCTGCTATCTTCGGTCGAGGTCAGTGGTCACAATGGCAACTGTGGCGCGGAACCGCGCGCGGGTGTCACCGATCGGGACTTGCAGAAAAAGTAGGCAGGTGAGGATCCGATGATCCAGCGTCTGATCATGGCATTTCTGCTACTTCGGTTGGTGGGCTGGGCGCAGGTTACTCTTCATCCGGCCGACAACGTGCCCAAAGTAGTCAGCTCTAATCCGGGCGGCACGACCTTCATTTTCACTCCAGGCATTTATCGTTTGTCTCAGCCTATCCTACCCAGGGACAATGACCGGTTCGTCGGCCAGACATCGTGCGCGCCGCCTACGACTTCCTGTCCGGCCATTGTTAGTGGTGGAGTCGTCATCGGTGCGTCGGCCACGTTCGACGGCACGGATTACGCCGTGGCCAAGCAAACGCAACATGGTCCACGCGGCGTCCCCGGGAATTGTGATCGAGGCTGGACGGGCTGCATGTACCCAGAGGACTTGTTTTTCGATGGTAAGCCCTATCGGCATTTGGACTCACCTACACGGCCAACGATCGGCCCCGGAGAGTGGTGGTTCGATTACACGAACCACATCATCTACTTCCACGACAACCCGTCCGGCCACACGGTCGAGACCAGCGTGCTCGGCATTGCCTTCGGCGGGACTGCGAACAACGTCACCATTCAATACCTCACGATTGAAGAATTCACCGCCCTGATTCCGCATGGAGCGATCGGTGTTTACCAAGGTGCGAATGCACTCACAGCGGGAGCGAATTGGACAGTCGAGAACTGTGAAATCAGGCTTAACCATGGGTTTGGCGTTCGCATTGAGTTCGGGATGCAAATCTTGAACAACTACATTCACCTGAACGGCCAGCTTGGGATTGGCGGCGGAATAGGATTTGCCGCTGCGCCGATCACGGCGTCGACGCCCTGTGCATGCACGATCCAGGGCAATACAATCACGGACAATGATTATGCTCACTTTGACCCCGGTTTCGGTTCGGGCGGGATGAAGTTCGGAACGATAACGGGCGGTACAATTCGCGGGAATACGATAAGTCACAATGAAGGGGCGGGCATCCATTTCGACATGTGGGGCCGGAGTTGGCTGGTTGACGGCAACACGATTACGGACAACACGGATGCGGACGGGTTGGTGCAGGAGATCGGCTACGGAACTTCGACGTACCGGAACAACCTTGTGCTGCGGAACGGTGCCCAGGTCAATGACTCCAATTGGACCTTTCAGATTGCCGTGCGTGCCAGTTCAGGGGTGGACGCCTACTGCAACGTACTCGAAATATCCCCCGGGACAGGAATCGGCGGCTGGTCGATCGGGGCGTCGAAACGAGAGCCAAATGCTTATCCGCCCTACCAATCCATCGCAACTACTGGCAACTCCTTCCATCACAATACGGTGATCTGGGATCCTGGTGCGAAAGGGCCGGTAGGGTTCTGGCAGAACGACCCGACGAACCAGCCTGACTTCTTCGCCAGCAATACGCCACCCGACTACAATTCGTACCACGTGTCCGAGGCCTCGGCTGATAACTTTATCTACGACAACGACAACTCTCGCAGCAACAGGCGTAAGAACTTCGCCAGCCATAAGGGATCGGGAGCGGATGTTCACAGTACTGTGGACAGGAACAACAGGAGCGGGTACCCCGTGGTGTCAATTACATCTCCCAGCGACCAATCATCGGTGAGCAATCCGACCACGATCACGGCTACGGCATCGGACAACAGCGGAATCAGCAAAGTCGAATTTTACGTCGACTGGAACTTGGAGGCGACCGTTAAAGAATCGCCGTATAGTTTCGACTGGACCAATGGGACCAACGGACCGCATACGGTGGCAGCGATGGCCTATAGCAAGTCGGGGATCCGCGCTTGTTATGCAGTCACGTTAAATGAACAGTGACGGGCGCTCCGGCCAGTCAGTTTGCTCCAACTCAGGAACCCGAGGAAGGCCATTATGTCGGATTGCCTGTTAGAATCCGGGACAGACGCGACGAACGCCTGTGGTGCTGGTCTGCAGCCCAGTGGGCCCCCCCCGCCATTCTTGAATGTGTCACTGTTCAGTCAATGTAACCGCATAGCAAGCCTGGACGCCCGCGTTGCTGTAGGCCATGGCGGCTACGGTATGCGGTCCAGTGACACTGCTGGTCAGGCTGAAGTCGTAGGGCGCACTGATAACGGTCGACTGCAAGGCCCAGTCCACATAGAACTCAACCTTGCTGATCGCGTCCGACATGGAAGGTGACGCCGTAGCCGTGACTGCCACCGAATTGCGGAAAGTCGATTGATCGGCTGGGGATGTAATCGCCACGATCGGGTAGCCGACGTCGTAGTTCGTGTCTGCCGTACTGTGAACATCAGCCCCGGCCGCCTGGTAGTTGGCGAAGGTCTGGTGCGTGTTGCTCTGCGAATCGTTGTTGTCGTAGATAAAATCGGTCGCAGACGTATCAGCGAGATGGTAGGTATTGAAATCAGGCGGTGTGTTATCCGCGAAGAAATTGGCCTGATTCGCGGCATCGGACAGGGTAAAGCCGACGTGGGAGACCGACGTGGCGTCCCAGATCACCGTATTGTGGTGAATAGAATTGCCTGCAGAAGTGTAGTACGCCCCCGGAGGATAGGCATCGTAGCCTCGGTCTGATGCAGCGACATCCCACCCCTGCTCGCCCGTAACCGCGCTCATCTCCATCACGTTGCAGTACGCATTCATTCCCGTGCTTGTCGAACTGTATATCTGGTAACCGGGATAGCTATCGGCAACGGCCGGGACACCGTTGTACTGAACCACGTTGTCATAAACCAGGGCCGAGTCCCAGGATATCTCATACACAATCCCGTCTGAGTCGGTATTGCCGGTAATGGTGTTGCCCACTATCACCGGTGAGCTGCTGCTCGTATCAAAGTGAATCCCGGCACCTTCGTTGTTTGTGATGGTATTGTTTTTGATCACTGCTCCGCGTGTCCGGCCAAACTTGATGCCGCCAGCCCCAAAGTTGGGAAGGACATTTGCGTAATTGTTGTGGGTGACCAGATTTCCCTGAACCAGCACGCCCGAGCTAACCAGATTATCGTCGGGCGAAAACCCTCCCCCGATTCCCAACTGGCCGTTGTCATGAATGTAGTTGTTGAGAATTTGCATCCCGTAGTTCGGGGCTATGGCTACGCTATGATGGCCCCACATCTCGCAGTTCTCAACAATCCAATTCAATCCGTTTGCCTGTCGTTGCGCATCAGTCACTTGATTTTTTGCGGGGTATAAACCTCCCTCATCCAGCGGGACTGCGAACTCCTCCATGGTCAAATATTGAAACGTCACATCGTTCGCAGGCCCCACGGCAACGGCGGGTGTCAGGCTCGTCTCAACCAGGTGCCCTGACGGGTTGTCGTGGAAATAGATGGTGTGGGTCGCATAGTCGAACCACCACTGGCCGCTCGCGATTGTCGGCAGTGAACTTGCGTAGAGATGCTGCAATGGCACGCCGTCGAACCACAAGTCTTCTGGAATGTTGCAAGCAAGCCATCCTGCGATGCATTGCGCGGTGGTCTCGTTGACCGTTCCACGTTGCGTTTGGCCAGTCACGACATAGTCGGTACCGTTGAACGTGGCCAAGGGGCCAATGATCCTCGATCCACTTATGATGGTCGGGCATGAAGTCGTCGGCGGCGCACACACGGTCTGGCCTATGAAACTGTCGCCATCCTTAGGGATTATTGGAGTTTGCAGACGATATATACCTGGCTGCAGCACGAATGTTGTGCCCGCGGAATTTGCATCGACCACGCTCTGGATCGCAGTCCCGGGACTGATGCTTACGACAGATCCCGCGTAAGCCGTGAAGTTCACTCCAGTGACGTTGGCCCCGCTCACCGTGGATTGAAGGCTGGATGGACTGAAACTAAAACCGCTCTTACGGGCTGAAACGACGTATGAACCATTAGCGAGGCCGGTGAAACTGTAACTGCCGGAACTGTTTGCGGTGGCAGTGGCACTGGCTGCACCGCTGAGGGTCACCGTTGCCCCAGACCCATTTGCCGCCGTGCTGATGGTGCCGGAGATGCTGTAGGTAGTCGGTGGCAATGCCGACGCGGTGAAGTTCTCGCCGGTGACGTTAGCTCCGCTCACCGTGACCGGCAGAGTGGATGGACTGAAGGTGAACCCGCTCTTGCTGGCCGTGATTGTGTAGGAACCGTTGGCAAGGCCGGTGAAACTGTAGGCGCCGGAACTGTTTGCGGTAGTGGTGGCGGTGCTTGCTCCGCTAAGAGTCAGGGTTGCTCCAGATCCATTTGCCGCGGTGCTGATGGTGCCGGAGATGCTGTAGGTAGTCGGTGGCAATGCCGACGCGGTGAAGTTCTCGCCGGTGACGTTAGCTCCGCTCACCGTGACCGGCAGAGTGGATGGACTGAAGGTGAACCCGCTCTTGCTGGCCGTGATTGTGTAGGAACCATTGGCGAGGCCGCTAAAACTGTAGGCACCGGAACTGTTCGCGGTAGTGGTGGCGGTGCTTGCTCCGCTAAGAGTCAGGGTTGCTCCAGATCCATTTGCCGCGGTGCTGATGGTGCCGGAGATGCTGTAGGTAGTCGGTGGCAATGCCGACGCGGTGAAGTTCTCGCCGGTGACGTTAGCTCCGCTCACCGTGACCGGCAGAGTGGATGGACTGAAGGTGAACCCGCTCTTGCTGGCCGTGATTGTGTAGGAACCATTGGCGAGGCCGCTAAAACTGTAGGCACCGGAACTGTTCGCGGTAGTGGTGGCGCTGGCTGCGCCGCCGAGTGTCACCGCGACGCCAGACCCACTCGCCGCCGGACTGATTGTGCCGGAAATGCTAAACGTATTCGGTGGCGCTGCGGAGACCACGAAGTTTCCGTCTGTGACGTTGGCTCCGTTGATAGTCACCTGCAAGCTGGATGGACTGAAGGTGAACCCGGTCTTGCTGGCCGCGACTGTGTACGAACCATTGGCGAGGCCGGTAAAGCTGTAGGTACCGGAACTATTCGCCGTGGTGGTGGCGCTGCCTGCACCACCGAGTGTCACCGTGGCCCCAGACCCGTTCGTCGCTGGACTGATTGCGCCTGAAATGGTGAACGTGTTCTGTGATCCGGTGGAAGTGGAAGCCGTGAAGTTCACTCCCGTCACCTGGGCTCCATTAACGGTGACTTGCACGCTGGTTGGACTGAAGGTGACCCCGCTCTTGCTGGCCACTACGGTGTACGAACCATTCGCGAGATTGGTGAAACTATAGTTTCCGGAACCGTCTGCGGTTGCGGTGATTTTGATGGGACCGTCGAGAGTTACCGTCGCCCCAGAGCCACTGGAGGCCGGACTGATGCTGCCGGAAATGCCGAGCGGATTCGCCACCGAACTGGCCGGAGGTGGGGCAGAATCTTGTTTCGCGGAAAGACCCTGGCAACCCACCATCGCGATCAACAGAAGTACGACAGTTGCGTAAGCCAAGCCCTTCCAACGTGAGCCCAAGTCTTCCACGGGGGAGCCTTTCACGCCGCATTCGAGTCAAGGCAGCGAGCAAAGTTTTCGCCTTGGTGATTTCCAGCGAAATCAAGTTGAACTTTAGCGTTGGGTGAGAGGCGAGACCATGTCACCAAAGGTCGTGCGTGACGCGTTCATTTTGGGCTTATTCGATCGTCCTTTTGGACATGGTCGGAAGGTGGGAAGATTGTGCGGTGCAAACGCTGGACGAGAAGGCCGGCCACATGCAACCCGTAGTTTGGGCGCCTCATTCCTGCTTGTTCATAAGTAATGTCGACCCGAGCTTGGAACATGGGATCGAAATCCCGGATGCGATTGAGACGAAGCCGAGGCAGAATTCAGCTGACCGTGGCGTGATTGAGTCCTGTCGCGAGAGCGATGCGCAGTCCGGCCCACGGCAGCAATCCGCTCTCTGAAACTGGCTACGGAATCACTGCCTGCACCGGAGGCGTCGCGAGAGCGCTCTCCACACCGCTGGAACTCACCGACGTTGCAGAGTAGTAGTACGTCTGCCCCGGGACAACTGTGCTGTCGGTGTAAGCGGTGTTCGCATCCAGGGCGGAATTCAGCCTGGAATATGTACCGCTGGCGGTGGTGCTGCGATATATGTTGTAACCCGTCGCCCCTGAACTGGAATTCCATAGAAGGTTGACGCTGTATTGTGCTGCTGCTACGCCGGTACCCGAGAGAGGCACGGCTAGCCCGAGACCATAAGCGAACAGGCTGCCTCCGTCCGTACCGGCCGCTTGTGGCGCGAAGGTGACGTTTACAGTAACCGTCTGCCCTGGTTCCAGCGTCAAAGGAACCGCGGGTCCATTCACCGAGAATCCGCTACCCGATGTGCCGAGTTTCGACATGGTTAAGTTTGAAGAACGGGAGTTCGTAAGCACGATAGGTACGGTGGAGCCGGTTCCCATCACCACCTGGCCAAACGACACACTGGAAGGGCTGGAGGTCCCCCACTCACTGCGCGAGCCTGCACCCGAAACTGCAAGCGCAAGTGTTTCGTTCGATGCGTTGCTGGAGAAGCTGATGGTCCCATACGTCCATCCCGTCGCCGTGGGAGTGAAGGTTACGCTGAGATCAACACTCTGCCCCGCTGACAAGACGAGCGGCAGCGTCAAGTTGGACGTGGTGAATTCGGCGTCGCCCGCCGCGATTGCTGAGATCGTCACACTGGTCTGTCCCTGATTCGTCACGCCGACCAGCAAGGTTTGGGTTTGACCGATAAGAACAGCGCCAAAGTCAAGACTCGCCGGCGTGCATGCGAGTTGCCGGGCAGCGGCGGCGGCGCTCACGGGCAAAATCCCGAGGAGCGTGATCGCCACACCAATTGTTAGAAAGTGGAATGTTTGGACGGAAAGATACCGGAGGATGGACTGGGGGAGTCTCATACACCTATTTTGAAACGAAGACGGCGTTGAGACTAGATTCCGAGGGTACAGCAACCACCCATTGTCCATTAGGCCAATGGTTCCAAATTGGGATTTCCCGAAAGGCTCGTTCTCGCTACTGAGATGTTTCCCTGGACACTTGGGTTTTGAACTCTGCCAGAACTACAGCTGCATCCGTCGCCGTTGCGTTCCGACCGACAACCTATTCACGCCGTCCAGCGTCGAACAACTGTGACGTTTAGCCCTATTGAGCTGCGAGATCCATGCCCGTACCGGACCAGCTTGAGCTCGGATTAGGCATTCAGATGAGCCTCCCGGTGGGCGTTTCGACGTTGCAAGCAAGCAAAACGGGTGTAAAATAAGGTCTGTTTCTTGCGGCTTGAAAAGAGATTTTGAGTTGCAGGAGTTTAGCGCTCCTGAAAGATAGCAAACGATGAGCCCCTTTGAGAAACTCACCAGGCATATCCAGCCCCTTCGCGTGAAACTTCTCGAACATCCGCTGTACGGGATGATCGATTCGTTGACGAATCTCCGTATCTTCATGGAATATCATGTCTTTGCAGTGTGGGACTTCATGTCGCTTCTGAAGTCGCTGCAGCGGTCCCAGACCAGCGTCGAAATTCCCTGGCGTCCCCGGCCGAACCCGACTACCACCCGATTCATTAATGAGATTGTGTTGTGCGAAGAGTCGGACGAAGATGGCGCCGGAGGCTATACCAGCCACTTCGACCTGTATCGTGCGGCTATGAAGGAATGTGGCGCTTCGACCTCGAAGATCGATGATTTGGTCGAACAAGTCGGCAAGGGAGTGGACATTCGCCAGGCACTGCTTCAATGCGGCGCAGATGCTCGCGTTGTGGAGTTCGTCAAGACTACCTGGTCATTTATCGAATCCGATCGCCCTCATCGCGTAGCGGCGGCGTTCACTTTCGGACGGGAAGACGTGCTCCCGGGGATCTTCCGCAGTTGCGTAGTGTCACTCGGGAGCCAGCTGGAAGCCGGTTTGCCGAACCTCAAGTATTACCTCGAGCGACATATTGAGTTGGATGAGGATCGGCACGCACCCATGGCGATTAAGGTTATGCACGAGCTATGCGGGAATGATCGCAGGCGATGGGAGGAAGCTAGCGATGCTGTCAAGAAAGCGCTGCTCGCCCGCATTTCACTGTGGGATGGAATCGTTTCCGCAATACGTGACAATCAGGATTCAGCAAGTACCTCAACCAGTGGAGATTGCCCGAGCGAGCCAGACCGCGCGGTTGCTTAAGTGCGCTCCCTGTGGAGCCGACGCTGTCGTGAAGTCAATTGCATGCTGGCAGCAGGTGGCTGCCGACCTTATTGTTCCTAGCCAAAGCCCAGACACCATTCGCCGTCAAGGCGCGAGAGGAAAGCGTCGCCCCGATTGAGAAGTTCGAGGAGTTCGGGTTTGCGGGAATGTGCCACCATCCAGCCACCACGACACGCAAAGAGGCAGTTCTTGTCCGAAAGGTCATCCACGAGCCGGCCTCCCACTACGCCGTGAAGCCCGACTAATCCGTGACTCCAACCGTCATAGAAAAGATGATCTAGAATTTGTCTGGTGAATTGCCGGGCACCGCCAATTTGGACGACCTCTCCAACCGCGCCCGGTTTGAGATAGTAGATATACCATCCGACTATTTTCTGTTGGTCATCGCGAAGAACAACCTTCCGGAGATCTCCGTGGGCCTTTATCCGGTCCATGAAAGAGAGGAGCCAGCTTAAAGACTGGCTGTCGTACTGAGGCCAGAGCGAGTAACCGCTACGGAATTCGTCGAAGCAAGCTAAAAGCGTTTCGACACTGAGTTCGGCAGCTTGCAGGCTGGGCACGGTCTGACGGAAAGGACTGGAAGCGAGCCTCGTGGCCAGGGCGTCCGCAGCTTTACAAAAGGGCTTGGCTGCAAAGCTTATGCAGGCGGAAAGTGTGGGCCATCCCAGTCGGGAAATGGCATACAACCCATACTGACCCGGCCGGAGTGGGCGCGCCCAATGGAGGCTGAAGGGGAGGACGGTGCTGAAGCCATATCCATTCAGTAACCTTCGAGACTGATCATTGGCTGAATCGGTGAGCGAAACGTCTTGCTTTCCTGCCATGTAGGTTTTTAGCAGGCGCATGCCCGACAGGGCGGTCCGAGCCTCGGGATGAACTACAAAATTGCCGCCAAAGGCGGCGCGAATGGGTTCTCCACGCAGCGACATCTGCCGCGTGATCACGGACAAGAAGCCCACTATCCGCCCGCTTTTCGTTTCGTCGACAAGCGAGGGGGATGAGCTATCGGCCCACGGATTTACGAAGCAGAGTTCCTCGAGAAAAGAATTGAGTGCAGGCGGAGCAGGACCCTGGCGGCGAAGCAAGAATTCCCAGCAAAGTTCCGCCACTTGTTGGATGTCGTCTTTGACCAATGCACGTACTGGACACATCTCTTCTCTGCCTCAACGATATCCCAACCGTACTAGAAAAATTACTCGCCTCAGACATGAAGCATTCCGGCTTTGGGCGTTCTGACGTGAACAACTATAGCAGCCCGGCGCTCAGAGCGAAGGCAGCGACGGCTCCATGTGTCTTTACGCCGCAGCTTCACCATCGTGGCGGTAGACGGCGCCAATGTTGCCGTGTGACGTGCAAGATCTTGCAGTAGGAGCGTCAGAAACGCGCTGCCAGCGGGCAGCGTGGGCGTATTGTCGGGATGCTGCACAAGATATTCGCCGATCCTCAGAACTCTGACACCGATTCAAATTTCTTGATGACGGATTCGAGACTTTGATTTAGAATGCAAAACAAAGCTGGCCACCCCTGCCCATTTTTTGGGACAGACTCCCCGTGAGCATCGCCATACGTCGTTAAAGGCAGCCTCCGACGCAATGATGCTGAACTAGGAACAAAGAAGGGAAATTCCAGCATGGAAGACGTGCTATCCAGAGTGCAGAAGGCCTTTGAGTCCGCGTTCCACATTGATCCGCAGAGCGTGACCATCGACAGCTCGCCAGACGACATTTCGGCGTGGGATTCGATGGGACATGTTGAGCTGGCGAGCAGCCTCGAGCGTACCTTTGGCCTCACCTTCGACGTAGACGACTTGATGGGAATGGAGAACGTGAAGGAGATTCTCAGGATCGTGCAATCCAAGCTTGAGAAGGTCCCAAGTGTACAGGTCCAATGAGTGCAACTTCGCAGGTTTCCTGCTCAAGAAGCTGGGACCGCATTCCTCTCTGATCGACGCTGCCACTGGGCATGAGTTTCCCGCCAGCAAGGTTCCCGACTTCATCGTTGGCTTCGCATCCGGGTTTCTTTCGACAGGCATGGAGCGGGGCGATCGGATTCTGATCAGTTGCGATCTGACTGCGGCCAGTTCGCTGGCTTACCTGGGGGCGATGTATGCCGGGTTCGTGGCAGTCCCCGTGGATGAGCGTTCGCTCGAGATTTCCGGAAAGGCGCTGTTCAACAAGGCAAGAGCCAAGGGAATGTGGGCGGCCAGCAGAGTCGGGTTGGATTGGGCGAACAGGAAGGGCATTCCCGCGTTCCATGGCAAGTTCGAAGCTTGTCCCGCCAACTCGCTACCTCCGGCTCCATGTGCGGAAGGAGACCTCGCGGCGCTGATGCCGACCTCAGGCTCTACCGGCGTACCCTGCCTAGTGATGGTCAGTCACGCCAACCTGCTGGCAAACACCGCGGCGATCGTCCGAAGCCAGCGTCTGGGTACCGACGAAAGGGCAATGCTGATCATGCCGGTGAGCTACTGCTTCGGAGCGAGCGTCCTGCATACTCATTTGTGGCGGGGAGGTGGTGTCGTTTTCGACTCGAGGTTCATGTTCCCCGACAAGATTTTGCGCTCGATTAACGATTACGGCTGCACCACGTTCGCGGGTGTGCCGGCGGTTTACAACATCCTGCTGCGGCGTTCCAATCTCAGATCCATTCCGCTCCCCGACCTTCGGCGTTTTCTTCAGGCTGGCGGTGCGCTGGCTCCTGACAGTGTTCGGGAGATGCGCGACATCGTGCCCAACGCGGAATTTTTCGTGATGTACGGCCAGACCGAGGCCACAGCCCGCATCTCCTGTCTGCCCTCGGATCGCTTGAGCGACAAGCGGGGCAGTGCCGGCCTGCCGCTGGACAACCTGGAAGTCCGCATCGTGGACGATGGAGGACGCGAGTTGCCGCAGGGGCAGGCTGGCGAGACCCAGGTGCGAGGCCCGTCTGTCTGCTCCGGCTATTTCGAAGATCCCGAAGCCACGGAGCGCAAGTTTGCTGACGGTTGGCTCAGGACCGGCGACTTCGCCTGCCGTGACCATGAGGGCTATCTCTGGATCAAAGGACGCTCCGATGAATTCGTAAAGATGCGCGGCATCCGCGTGAGCTTTGCCGAGGTGGAAGCGAAAGTAGCGGCTACGCCCGGGGTTGACGAATGCGCTGCCGCCGCAGTGCAGCACCCGGAAGCCGGTGAGGCCGTCGTGCTTTTCGTAGTTACGACTAGCGGTGAGAGTGGTGTCGTCGAAAACATTCGACATACGTTGCCGCCCCAGTGGACCTGCGCTTCGATAAGAGTGGTTGCTGAACTTCCGAAGACAGCGAACGGCAAAATCGCCCGCTCCAAGTTGCGGACAATGGTGTGAGCGCGACGATGGAAATTGAGCAGCGCATAGACGGGCTGTTGACGGTGCCGCCCTACAGCCTGGCTCCCCAGCAACGCCAAGACACCTTGTTGGCATTGCTGAAGAACGAACTGGAGTACGCCTGCGAACGAAATCCGCGGTTTCGTAACTACGTGAATCATTGGCCGGTGGATTTTCGCGCGGCGGAGCGGATTTCCGATCTGCCATTCCTCCCAGTCGGCGTCTTCAAGCTGAATCCGCCGTTAGCTCTCGTCGATGCTGGCGAGATCAAGCGGACTCTCGCTTCCAGTGCGACGACCGGCCAGGTTCCCAGCCGGGTGGTTCTGGACGCTGCGACGGCTCGGAGGATGACCAAGGGTGTCGTCGCTATCATCCGCGATTTCATCGGGCCGGCGCGCCGGCCTTATCTGGTCATCGACACCTCAGAAAACATGACGACAGGGTCTGAGTTGGGCGCTCGCGCCGCAGCCATTCAAGCGCTGGGATCTTTCGCCACAGAAACCGCCTGCTGCCTGCGATCCGAAGGACAAGGAGAGCCCAGCCTCGACCTGGAGAAGCTTCTCGATTGCGCTGCGAAGTGGAAAGAGGCCCAGTTCTTGGTTTATGGGTTCACGCATGTCATCTGGACCCAGTTCGTGCAGCCTTTACAGCGCAAGGGCATGACACTCGGCACTCCTAATGTCCATGTTCTGCACAGCGGCGGTTGGAAGCGTTTGGAGCAACAAGCCGTCACGAAAGATGTTTTCATACAGGGCGTGGCATCGGTCTTTGGCTGTTCTCCGGATCGCGTCATCGACTATTACGGCATGGTCGAAAATGTTGGGGTCGTCTATCCTGACTGCGAGCAGGGAAACAAGCATGTTCCGGCGTTCGCGGAGGTTATTGTGAGGGATCCTCTCACGCTCGAGCCCGTCGAGTCAGGACAGCGGGGCCTGGTGCAGGTCTGCAGCGTGCTGCCAACAAGTTTTCCCGGGTTTCTACTTTTGACCGAGGACCTGGCCGAAGTCATCGGCTACGACGGGTGCGCCTGCGGAAGGCGCGGCACCCACTTCCGCTTTGCAGGGAGGGCGCCGAAGGCAGAAGTGCGGGGCTGTGGCAACGTAGAAACAACACGCAGCCGGGATTCGCGGCGGAGCGTCGAGGCATGAGCCATCTGATCCATGCAGTGGATTCTCCACAGGAGATTGCGCGCGCGGCACGCCAGCTGCGGGAGATCGCGCACCGAGAGCTGATTCCTCCGCAAGTGCTGCTTGAAGTTTTTGAGCAATGGGCGGAGGCGCTGAAGGCACGCGAGCTCGAGGTTCCGGGTCTGGCATTTCTCCCTCTCTGGCTCCGGCGTGGCAACTTGGAGCCCATTCTGCTCCGCGAGCTGGGCCCGAATGCGCTTAGTGGAGGATGGCTCGAAGATGGACGCGCAAAGCTGCGGGCATTTCCGTTAGGAGTAGTCGGCCATTGGCCGGCCGGAAATATCGAGATCCAGCCGATCCTGTCTATGACCTGCGCCTTGCTCGGGGGCAATGGCTGTCTCGTGCGTGTCCCGAGTGGCTTGGTCGAAATAACTCGACGGGTGATGGAGAAGTTGCAAGAGGTTGATCGATCCGGCTCGCTGACGGAGCGAATCTTCCTGGCGAGTTTCGACCATTCGCGCATGGATCTCCATGAGGCCATGGCGCAGGCGGTGGATGGTGCGATGGTCTGGGGGGGCGCGGAGGCGGTCTCGCAGGTGCGCGGGTTGGCGTTTCCGCACTGGGCGCGTGTCGTCGTCTTTGGACCACGGCTTTCCGTCGCGGCAATGGATGCCGAGTCTTGGGGGGACCGGGCTGAACGGGTTTCTTGGTGTCGACGCATTGCGCGTGACGTGTGGCAGTTTGATCAACAAGCTTGCTCATCGCCACAAGCGCTATTTCTCGAGCGCGGCGCCGGATGTAATCCGGACGAGTTCGTGGAGGATCTCAAGCGTGCGTTTCAGGAAGAAAACTGTCATCATCCGCGCTTACAAATCGAACGCGCGTTGACCTCGGCGATCTGCCTGGCGCGTGCTTCATGGCTTCTTGATAATGTGGAGAATAGTGCCGTGTTTCCCGCGTCGCCAGATTGGACCGTACTATTAGGCGAGGGCGAGGAAATGCCGAACCCGACTCAGGGTCGAACGCTCAGTGTCCAGGTGGTGGATGACCTGCTGAAAGTGATCTCCAGGTTCGATGGAGCGCTGCAGACTTTGGGATTAGGGATTCGAGATGCCCAGAGGGAAGAGATGCTGGCCCAAGCCGCGGGACGGAGCGGAGTGGACAGGATCGTGAAGCTGGGCAGGATGCACGTTTTTGGTTCTCCGTGGGATGGAACGGAATTGATCCGTCCGATGGTGCGTCTCGTGCGTCATGTGCAGTCACAGGAGTGAGAAAGAGCTGGTGAAGATGGAACAGGCAGAGCTATTTCTCGAGGCGATGGACCGAAAGGCCAAGATGCTTGCCCGCTCGGCACGGGCAACCTTCGAGGCCAACCGGGAGTTGTGCGCTTGGATGCTGAATCCTTTGGCGCGCTGGGCAGAAGCAGCTTACGGGAGTGATGTATTCGACGTTGCGGCGCGCGGCTATGCGGAGTACTGCATCGGCGTCGCCAAGGCGTACAAGATCTACGAGAGCGCTAGGCGCTACACCCCGGAAACTATGCCGGAGATTATGTCAGGTGTGTACGAAGACGAAGGTTACATGGTGCCTTACATGTGGGCCGCCGTTCTTATCTATCCGTTCTGGCCGTCCATGGTCAGTCACATCGCAATGTTTCGTGACGACTTCGTGAGGCGATTGCCCCGAAACGCAACTGTCCGTGAGCTGGCGGCAGGCCATGGCGTGCTGAGTCTTCTGGCGGCTGAAGAGCGATCCGACATTCAGATCGAAGGTACAGATATCAGCCCCCCGGCAGTGGCGGTAGCCAATCGCCTGCTGGCGGTTTCCGGACACGCGGGTCGCGTCAAGTTCACCGTGAAAGACGCGCTGAACGCGGACGACCGGGCAAGTGACGGTAAATGCGAAGGCGTTATTTCAGGGATGCTTGCGGAGCACCTGTCTAATCCGAAGCCGCTTTTCGAGGCGATTTCCCGCCAGATCTCACAAGACGGACTTGTGTTCCTCAGCACAGCCCTCGAGTCGCCGCAGCGAGATCACGTTTTTGAATACAACCAGGAAAGCCAACCTCTGCTTATGGCCGAGACTGCTGGTCTGCGGGTGAGCCGGCTTGTATCCGATGCTAGCGCTGTGCCTCCCGCTTCACGGTTCCTGCCACGAGCTACAGCTATGATCCTGCGGCCGAGGTGAAGTCCGTGCGCGTTCGCCGTGCGTGTTGGTTGAGTAGGTTCCACGGAGAAGGATAGTTCAGAGATGACCACACCTTTGATGACGTTTGAGGAAGTGCGAGCGACTCTAAAGCAACGCTTCCCCATGCTAATGGTCGATACCGTAATCTCATTGGAACCGGGCAAGAGCATCCGGACAACAAAGAATGTAACGGGAAACGAAGTCCAGTTCTTGGGTCATTTCCCCGAGCACGCTGTGATGCCGGGGACTCTGATTGTCGAGGCAATCGGCCAATCGGCTTCCATTCTTTTCTCAAAGACGACCGGAACGGGAACGCAGCCGGGAGAATTCCTTGTGCTGGGCTCCATCAACGAGATGAGGTTCCTGGTGCCCGTGGTCCCAGGAAACAGGATGGAGATTGACGTACAGGTCGTCAAGTTTATTGAAGGGTTCGCGCTGGTGGAAGGAGTGGCTACGGTCGACGGCACAGTGATGGCGAAGGGTAAACTGGGTTTCGCCAGACGAGGCTTGCAGGCTGTCCCTCCGGCAGCGAGTTGTTGCATGCGTTTTTGAGCTGCGTCGCAACGGTCACCGGCAGTGAGATGCTTCGAGTGGAAGACTGAGTCAGCCGCCGAGTCCCATGTTCTTGTTCGCCATCTCGACGATAGCGTGCCCGATCAGCAGGGACGCGGTCGCTGCCGGAGAGGGAACGTTCAGAACGTGCATCACGTTTCCGGATTGCACAAACTGGAAATCATCGACCAAAGGTTGGGAGGTTGTCGCGGCGGGAGGCCGGTCCGTCAGAGAACGATGACAATTGCTGCCGCTGCGAGTGTAAAACGCCTGGTTTCAACAACGACCCGCCAAACTGCGGGCATTGCGATAAATGTCACGCATGGCGGGCACACTGTGAAGGTCGCAGTCTTCAGGCCTATTAGCAGTGCTACAGTTTAAACTGTAGTACCACCGAGTTATTGAATCATTTGCCCAACCAAACCGGCTGCAGGTAGCATCAAGAGATGCGAATGCGGACTTCCTGGATTCTGGCTTCTCGACTGTTGCTGGCGGTAGCATCTGTCAGTTGGGCACAGGGCCAATCTCATCCCGTGGTCGTGAAGGCCATAAAGCATGCGGTTGCGCCTCCGCTCAGCCAGATGGAGTCCATTCCTGCGCCGTCAGGGCAGACGAGTTCGGTTGACGACGACGATGACAGGTTGCTGATACATGGGCCGCGCGCCACCAGGCCGGGCTCAGATTCAGTGCGTCAGGGATCGGACCAAACGCCTCTTAGCCCTGCTCTTTCCACTCTCTCCACAGATTCGGGATTGAACATTCTGGGCGTCGGGAACGGCTTTCCTGGTTATAGCAATCAAGCTATTGTTTCTGACTCCAACGTGGCCGTGGGAATAACGCAGGTTGTCCAGTTTGTGAACCGGTCCTATGCGGTGTTCGACAAGTCCACCGGGGCTGTGGCTCTTGGCCCGATTACCGGGGCTACCTTGTGGCAAGCGATAGGACCTCCCTGCGATAGCGGAGCAACGTACTCTGACGAAATCGCCCAATTTGACAAGCAGGCAAACCGCTGGGTGATGATGATGCCCGTCTGGGATAACCCCGATCAACTGTGTATTGCGGTCTCAACGACAGACGATGCAGTACACAGCTCATGGAATCTCTATGTTTACCCGACACCCGAAGGCTATATGCCCGACTACCCAAAGTTGGCGGTTTGGCCTGATGCTTACTACGTGGCTTATAACCAAGGCAGCAATCTTGTCTTCGTGGGCGCCGCAGCCTGTGCGTTAGACCGCAACGCCATGCTGACGGGTGCGGACGCGCCCACCATGCAGTGCTTCACAAACACTCCCACCTCTTACGGCGTTCTGCTGCCTGGGGATTTGGATGGGACCACTCCGCCTCCGACAGGCTCGCCGGAGTACTTCCTCAATTTCGATGGTAACGATGAATCTCTCGACCTCTGGCAGTTTCACGTGGATTGGACGACCCCCGCTAATTCCTGGTTCGGCACTTCATCGACGAACTCAAGCCCCACGAATATCCCGGTAGCGGCGTTCACCGAGGCCTGCGGTGAGACCGAGGCCGAACTCAACTATACGACTGGCGCCTGCATTCCGCAGACGGGAACTTCGCAGACGCTCGACTCCTACGGCGACCGGTTGATGTACCGGCTCGCCTACCGCAGTCTTGGAAGTTACCAGGCTCTGGTCGTCAATCACACGGTCACACTCGGGGCGGGCAGCAGCCAGACTGGCGTGCGCTGGTACGAATTGCAGAACGCGGGGGCAGGTTTCGGACTTTACCAGCAAGGAACGTACGCCCCGGATTCCAGCTATCGCTGGATGGGCAGCATCGCCATGGACCAAGACGGCGACATAGCTTTGGGCTACAGCGTTTCCGACTCCAGCATGAGCCCTTCGATTCGCTACACGGGCCGCCTGGCTACTGATCCGTTGGGTACGATGGAGAGCGAGATCGATATCCTATCCGCGGCGGGCGTTACGCCTGGTTCGCAAACCACTACCTACCGTTGGGCCGACTATAGCGGTATGTCGATTGACCCGACGGACGACTGCACGTTCTTTTATACGACCGCATACGTTCCCACCACCGGCGGTGTCTGGTCTACAAGAATCGTTTCCTTCAATTTTCCGTCCTGTGGGCCAAATTTCGCACTGACCCCCACCCCCTCCACCGCGTCAGTTTCAGCAGGGGGCACGGCTGTCTTTAGCATAGCCGTTGCAGCGCTCGGGGACTTCAACAGTAAGGTCAACCTGAGTTGCTCCGCGCCCACGGCTCAGGGCGTGAATTGTTCTCTCGCTTCAACCTCCGCACAGCCTGACACCAGTGTCAATCTCACTGTGACGACGACGGGAGCTTCCGCAGCCCTGACTTTCTCGCCGGGAGCCACGCGCTCGCATCCCCTCTACCCGGCATGGTTTGGTCTTCCTGCAGTGGCTCTGATGGGATTTGGTTCCCTGGGCCGGAGATCGATGAGGCGCAGGCTGTCTTTTCTGCTTCTCTGTTTTGCTTTGTGCGGATTGGTCGCAATTCAGGTCGCGTGCAGTACCGGCAGCGGCAATGGCGGCAGCGGTTCGGGCAACGGCGCGACTCCCGCAGGCACCTATACCGTGAACATTACCGCCGTATCCGGGACCATCCAGCACAGTTCATCCGTCAGCGTTACGGTGCAGTGACCCACTAAAGCGCAAGAAGAGAGAAGCCCAAACCTGCGCGTCTCTTTCTAACAGCCGGTCGCCCGTTTTCGAGTTCTCTCTGAGGATGACACTCACAACGGCTTCTTTGCCGGAGGTGCTGGGCTCAAGAATGTCAAGAGTGATTGTGTAGTTGGGTTTTTGTGCCTGCCGGCGAAAATAGACCCGTTGCACCCGAACGAGGAAGATTCCGTCGGGGACCTGGTCGGCAGCACAGCGATCCGCGGCGTTCAAGCCGGTGATCTGGCGTCTCATGCGGCACCTTCTTTCTGGCTGAGATAGCTGTTGAGCTGGCAGAGCAGAGCATTGCGATCCTTCTCCGCCCAGTCGGCCAGATGTTTGACGAAGTTTTCCACCTGCTCCCGGGTGGCGTCGCGAAGCGCCTTGACGCTGCAGAAATCCGTGGCGTACGCCTTGACCAAGTTGGAGTCAAGCTGATGCTGGCGAATCAATTGGCAAAGGCGATCGCGAACTGTCGGGCTGCCGTGGCTTCCATTGGTGGGTTGAGGAGGGAGCTTCTTTGATTCTCTTGAGGATTGCGAAGGTTCGGCCAGAGAACCGATCTCCTCGACAGAGCAGATCCCGATTCCATAAGCTTTGCGCAGAGCACGGTTGACGGCGCGAGTCTCGGCCACACGCATCTCGGCGCCGTGAACGAGGAAAGAGACATTGGAAGGGTCAGCGTCGCCAAAGCCCACAAAGCCTCTGCACGTTCTGGATTTGTAGACTGTGGCTTCGAATGCCCAGCGTTGTGCGGCAGGGTCGCAAAAGGGCTGAACGGGCTGAACTTTGATACCAGCACATCGATTCCGACGTGCCAAGCTTGTAAGTCCCGAGTGGGTGACGTACCAGCCACTGTCCAAGAAAAGCAGGTCGCCGTTCGCTATAGAAAACTGAAACTGTTCCGTAAAGTTCGATAATGCGCGAAGGGCGATTCTTCCAAGTATGCGGCCCCATCGTAGTTTTGCGTATCGTCTGTTCTGTCGGATCAAGCCTTTTGTGGCAGTCATCGAAGCCTCCTCTGTCCGGCATGAGTTCTTTCAGTATTATACATTATAACTACAATGTATAACTACACATCATACTCGTCATCACACGAGAGCTATTTTTTCCCTGGCAAGCTTATCCGAAGCGTCTTTGGAGGGTCGCTAGTGGGTTATCCGACGCGCTTCTTTGAGAGCGGCCGTGGCGACGAAGCTGCTCTTACTGATCTTCTGGTGCTTTGCTGCCTTCTCGATTTCTGCCTGCTCTTGGTCCGTATAGTAAGACGTGATCGCTTTCCTTACCACAGCGGACAATTTGCGTCTTCTGAAAGCAGGTTGTTTCTTCACCGCATGATGGTAGCACCGCGATCAATCGGCGGAGGTGACAACTGTGGAACCGGCAGGTCGGAGTCCACGGTGTGGCTGAGCTTGGCACGCCGTCCACAGCGTAATGAAGTTCGATTCGGAATCGTCTCCCCCGCGGCTGCCGAAACGCGCGTGATGGACTCCAGATTGGATCTCGCACCCGACAATTGGCAATGCCAATCCACGTTATACGGCCAACGAAAACCGGCAACCCAAGATAACAAGCGCCGTGTGGCCAATTAGAACCGCCATCGACCATTAAGCATGTTCTGCGCGGGTCACTCTGGCTTCAACCTGTTCACTAGAAGTGTCTGAGTCGGGTCTATCTGCCAGGAATTTCATCACTCGCACATAATGGTCAGGCCCCCAGCCTTTTTTAACCCAATCGAGAGCTTGAGAGGTGGAGTCACACTGGTCGTCGTACTTTCCCTTCGGAAAGGTTGCCAGCTCGTGCCGATATTCGTCTAGCCAGTAGGCATTCTCTGGCAGGTGGACAAAGCCATTTTCGATCGTGCTGGTGACCGAATGCATCCGCGTTATCTTCTCCATTTTCGGTTCATATGGAGTGAGGCCGGGCAGACCCTCGCGATGGAGTTCTTGGATCAGCGAGGTGCCGGAACTCTTATCTTCGATTAGAACCGTTGTAGCTTTGAATCTCAGTGCTTGCTCCCACACCGCGTCCTTCAGTTCCGGATACTCCATGCGCCGGCGAAGGACGTGCAGCAGATAAAGCTTCTCGCCCTTTTTCCCCCAGGTCGTACAGACACTGTAATCGCTCAAGTCGGTCGCTTTTACCGCCGTATCCCAGCCCTGAAAAACAAGATCGAATCTTGCTGGCTGCTCGCCGTCCTTGTAGGCCTTGAACCACTCCAGCTTCACCATGCCTCCGCCGAGGGAGCTGGCTCTTGCTGCTATTGACCTGAGAAGTTGTATTCGCCGAGAGTGCGGCGAATGTTTTCGAGGATATCTAGTGACTCGTGTTCCGGGTGTAGTGCTTCCCCTACGCGTCTCCGAATAGTGTGCTGGCCGAGGCGGGTTGAGATGTTGTGTGTTTCATCTTCGACCGCGATTGCGGAAAACTTGAGGAGTCTCCTGATTTCGCTACCCTGAAGTGGCCCCACTTCGATCATCACATTTGGCCCCACCCTAACCGATAGATCGGCCTACCCTGTCTGCGAAGCGGACGGGGAGGGCGATGGACAGGAGACGCAAGGTGGAGCTATTCGAAGAGATCAGACGGGAACACGCACACGGAGCGGGGACGATTCGTGCGGTCGCGAAGAAACTGGGCGTGCATCGGCGAATGGTGCGACAGGCCCTGGCTAGTTCGATTCCGCCGGAGCGCAAACTGGCGGCGCGAAACAAGCCGAGGCTGGGTCCGGTGATGGAGTTCATCGACAAGATTCTGCGCGAGGATCAGACAGCGCCGCGTAAACAGCAGCACACGGCACATCGTATCTGGGAACGAATCCGGCAAGAGCGGTCGGACAGCGTGGCGGAAGCGACCGTGCGCCGTTATGTGCGGGAAGGCAAGCAAAAGTTAGGACTCACGGGGCGGGAGACATTCGTGCCGCAAGTCTACGACTGGGGCGGAGAGGCGCAGGTGGATTGGTACGAAGCCATGGCCGATTTCGCGGGCGAACGATTGCGGGTTTACATTTTTGCGATGCGCTCAATGGCCAGTGGGGGAGCGTTTCACGTGGCCTACTATCACGCCACGCAGCAGGCTTTTTTGGAAGCGCACGAGTTGGCGTTCAGCTATTTCGGCGGGGTGTTCCGGTGCCTGCGCTACGACAACCTGAAGAGCGCGGTGAAGAAGATTCTGCGCGGGCATCAGCGGGAGGAAACGGAGCGACTGATCGCGTTCCGCTCGCATTGGGGCTTTCAGACGGAGTTCTGTAATCCGGCGCGAGGCAACGAGAAGGGCGGAGTGGAGGGTGAAGTGGGTTACTTCCGCCGGAACCATCTGGTGCCGATTCCGCAGGCGAAGAATCTGGAAGAGCTGAACGAACAGTTACGAAGTTATTGCCAGCAAGACGAGCAGCGGCGGATCGCAGGCAAGCCGATGTTGGTGGGCGAAGCCATGCGGATCGAACGCGAGCATCTGCTGCCGCTGACGGCGGAAGGATTCGAGCTGGCGGAGGCCAGTTTTCCGACCGTGGACGGCAAGGGCTGCGTGAAGGTGCGCACCAACTTCTACTCGACGCCCTTGAGGCCGGGGACTCGTGCGCAAGCGAAACTGTTGCCGGCCTATGTCGAGATCTGGCAGGAACGGGAGTGCGTGGCGCGGCACGAGCGCAGTTTTGGTCGCTATGAGCAGGTGCTCGATCTGGAGCACTATCTGGACGTGCTGGAGAAGAAGCCGGGAGCGCTGGCGGGATCGAGTCCGCTGCGGCAGTGGCGGGAACGCGGACGCTGGCCGACGAGTTTCGACCGGCTCTGGCTGAGCTTGCAAGAACGACACGGCAAACACTCGGGCACGCGGGAGATGATCGAGTTACTCACACTCGGCAAACGATATGGGTGGGATCGGCTGCAGCAAGTTGTCGAGCAATCGCTGGCATTGGGTTGCACGGATGCGGCCGCAGTGCGGCACCTGCTGACGGCAACGGAACTGAGTCGTCCGCGCATCGAGTTACTCGAACTGGATGGACTGGAACGCTACGAGCGTCCGCTGCCGCAGATGATCGAGTACGACCAGTTACTCGGCATCGCTGCCGTCACAGCGGAGGTTGCGCGATGAAAGAGCAAACTCAGGCTCTCGAACACGCCAGCGTAAAGCAATATTGCAAAGCGCTGCGCGTTCCGATGATCGGAGCGCACTTCGTGCAACTGGCGGAACAAGCCATCAAAGAACAGCGCAGTCACATCGGGTATCTGGAAGCGCTGCTTACGATGGAATCGGAAGAACGCGACCGGCACGCCATTCAGCAACGACTGCGCGATGCCAAGCTGCCCAGGTTGAAAACGCTGGAGGAGTTCGACTTCAACCAGGCGCGACAGATTCCGGCGGCGAAGATCCGCGAACTGGCCGAGGGCGGCTACATCGAACGCGCCGAACCCGTGGTGCTGATGGGCGAATGCGGCACGGGTAAGACGCATCTCGCGACGGGCCTGTGCGTGGCCGCGTGCCGACAGAAGCGACGGGCGCGATTCACCACCGCTGCGAATCTGGTCAACGAGTTGGTGGAAGCCCGGCAACACAATGCGGTGAAGCGAGTACTGGCGCGCTGGTTGCGCTATGACGTGATCGTGCTCGATGAAGTCGGCTACGTGCCGCTGGCCGACATCGGAGCGGAGTTCTTGTTTCAAGTGATCGCCGAACGCGCCGAGCGAGCTACGTTGATCGTGACCACGAACCTACCGTTTTCCGAGTGGACGCAGGTGTTTCCGAATCCGCGCTTGTGCAAGGCGTTGCTGGACCGCATCACAGATCGAGCGCACATCATCGAAACCGGTGCCGAGTCCTACCGCTTTCGCAGAACCTTGGAGGTGCGACAGAAAAAGAAAGCATCGTAGGCGGCTGCTTCTATAGCGCTGCGCAGGGGAAGGAACTCAAACGCCGTTCCTTCCCCTGCACCCCATCCTGGCTGCAACCGCAAGACCGGACAGCCATCCTTATTAATACTGGGTGGGGCCAAATGTGAGTATCGGGGTGGGGCCAAATCAAGTTGTCAAACGCAACTCCAGCCACCTTGCTGCACGAGGTGGCCGACTAAGTCGTCCCCATGTAAGCGCTGCATAATGAGAATGATGCAGCCCGTCGCCTTGTTATTGAGGCGGCTGTAAAGGGTGCGATCATACCACTCGTTCACCGCATCGCGCCGCCCATCTGACACGGCCTCTTCGGGTTTTAGCGGGTCATCAATGATGATGAAGTCGCCGCCGCGGCCCGTCACGACCCCTCCCACCGACGTTGCCAGCCGGAAGCCTTGCGATTCGGTCATGAATTCGGAGACGGCCTGACGGTGAGGTGAGAGCCGCGTCGGGAACACCTTGCCGTACCAATCCGAAGTCATCAGCGAGCGACAGTCAAGGGCGAGCTTGTCGGCAAGATCTTGCCCATAGGAGGCGCAGATGATCTGGCTTTCGGGCTTGTGACCAAGGAGCCAGGCGGGAAAAGCCACCGACGCGCAATGCGATTTTAGCGATCTGGGCGGCACGCAGATGATGAGCCGCTTAGTCTCGCCTCGAAGGCACCGGTCCAGCTCAGCGGCAATTAGTTCGATGTGCCAGTTTGGCAGAAATTCAGCGCCGGGATTCAGTTGATGGAAACTGCCGTCGACGAAGGTAAAGAAATCGTTTCGCAACATGGTTAAGTACTCATTCGGAGTGAGGTTTCTCATCGTGTGTGCCCCCTTGGTTATCAGTAACGGTTTGAAATCGTTTCAAAATTCCCTCAATGACTTTTTGATCAGATTCGTTGAGCGTCAAGCTACTCGGCGGCAACTGGCGTTCGTGCGTCTCGGCCTCCCGGGATAAATTCACTAGCAACTGGAGGGCACGGTGATCGCCGGACGCAGCCTTGTTGACGAACTGCTTGATCGCTGCTTCAAACTTCGTCATCGTCTTTCGATGGCCGTTTTCGTTTACGACTACCTTCTCCCGAAGCGTCTGCGCGAAAACGGTGGACACATTCAGTGAGCCTTTTCGCCTGCCCTTCGGATTCCCAGACTGGCCTTTTTTGAATCGAGTGGCCTCGGGAGGATTGCGATAGCCAACTTGGTTTGCGCCACTTACTGGTTGCGATTTGTAGCGCTGCCTTGCATTCGTGGCCTCCTTTTCGAGATCGTCGAAGCTCCGCCCGGACTCGCCATGCAGTGCAAGCATTCCGGTGAACCGTTGCCAGCGACGGACCGCGGTGTCGACACAGGCAGGGTCCATCTCGATGCCGTAGCAAATCCGGCCGGTGCGCTCCGCAGCGATAACGGTCGTGCCGCTGCCTAGGAAAGGATCCAAAACGATGTCGCCCCTCGACGAGCAGTCCAGGATGGCATCTGCGACGAGAGCGGCGGGCACGCCTGTAGGGTGAGGGTCGAGGTTCCCCTCTTCTGTTGCGCGGGAAATTGAATTCGCGCCGGGGTAATGCCAGACATCGCTGCGGCTACGGCCGAATTTCCTCAGCTGCGTGCTGTTGCGGCCTGATTGCTTTCCGTGCCTGAATACGAGAATAAGTTGGTGCTGGCTGCGATAAAGCGAGCCCGCGCTGGCGTTGTCCTTCACCCAGACGCAGATATTTTTCAATTCGTCGTATGCCTCTCTACCCGCCGCCAGGAGTTCGCCGACGTGGCGCCAGTCCATGCACAGAAAGTGAATCGCGCCTTCGCCGCTGGCGCTCACCAGCCCCTTGCAGACCCTACCGAAGAAATCCGTGCACTCAGCTCGGCTCATCTCGCCGCCGGCCGTGGCGAAGTCGCCTTGCTGCTTCTCGCCCAGACACGAGGCGCGACCATTATTGGTCAGGTCGCATGGAGGGTCGGTAAAGACCACGGTCGCGCGCTGCTTCGTCATCAGCCGGTCATAACTGTGGGGGTCGAGGGCGTCGCCGCAGAGCACCCTATGCTTACCGAGCTGCCACAAGTCTCCGGGCGCGCTGACTAAGATTTCACTCTGGTTGCGCAGGACGTCCGGGGGAGCCTCCTGCACGCTGTCGCTCGGCTGGGAAAGGCCCTCGATAAGAACATCGATCTCGCCCATCTCGAAGCCGGTGGCCTCGAGGCTGAAGTTCAGGTCGATTTCGGACAACGACTTCAGCTGCTCACCCAGCAGAATTTCGTTCCACGTAGCGTTCTCAGTCAGCTTGTTGTCCGCAATGATGAACGCCCGTACCTGCTCGGGCGAGAGGTGGCCCAGGCAGATGGTCGGAATCTCCGTGATGCCTAGCAGCTGGCAGGCGAGTACGCGCCCATGACCGGCCATGATTTTGTTGTCGGCGTCGATCAGCACCGGGACATTGAAGCCAAAAGCGCGAATACTTTCCGCAACCTGCGCGATCTGCTTCTTGCTATGATCCCTAGGATTGAGTGGGTCGAGCCGAAGCGTGTCGACAGGACGATGCTGGATCGTCAGACGTGAACTTCGTATCTCTTGTCGCTCGTCGCGATTGCTTGTCAGGACTGTCGTTGCGTTCTTCAACCGGGGCTACCTCCAAGAGACGATCCGCCATTTTGAAAAGCTGCATTTTGAGAATTGCAACTGATGCGCCGATCACAAGCATGTCTGATTGGGGTTCTTGCGGAATGCGCCTATGTCCACGGGCTCGGGAATATTCAAACGACGATCTGGCTCGGTCTGACTGAAGTGATGTCAATCGAAAGTATTGAAGTGCAAAGAAATTCACAAGCGTGGAATTCACTTTCCCTCAAGTCACATCAGGCTAGGACCTAAGCCACCCGGCCTGAGCTTTGAGAAAGTGAGCTAGAACATGCCCTTGAGCTCGCCCGAACACCGAAGACAGTTCGGATTCCCCCGCCACGTCAAGTCTAAATACATTCCCTGTTCTGCAATGCCATCAGGAAACGAACTCCCTGATGTTGCCCTGCTAATTCCCTATTCAATTCTTGCCTTTTGTCGCAGATTTTCTAGCAAAATGTGCAACTTGGATAGCATAAGTGCGACGTTCGCAGACCAAAGAAATTGCAAATTCCCTGTAATTTTCCTTGTTGGCAGGGAACTTGGCCGGAGCGATGATCGCCTGCAGCGACAAGACCGGCCCTGTCCGACATTCGCCGCGCACGTCCCCCGGTAACCGGATTCGCAGGAGCTTTTGGAGTCGGTCTCGATCGAAGTTGGAGTTTGCCTTCCTCAGCCGGTGACTCCGTTGTTCTTGATCGCCATCAGCAGGGACGCAGTCGCTGCGGGAGAGGGAACGTTCAGAACATGCAGCGCGTTTCCCGATTGCACAAACTGGAAATCATCAACCAGAGTGCCATCGCGCTTCAGTGCCTGGGCGCGAACCCCGGAGCCGCCAGGGACCAGATCTTCTTCACGTACGGCCGGGACGAGTCGCTGCAAGGTGCGAACGAAGGCCGCCTTTGAAAAAGACCGGTGGACTTCGTCGAACCCGCTCCGCCAATGCTTTGCGGCCATTCGCCAGAATCCGGGAAATGTGAGCGATGAAGCCAGGTCTTCCAGTTTGAAGTCCGTGCGCCGGTAGCCCTCGCGGCGAAAAGCCAGAACGGCATTGGGGCCGGCGCCGACTCTGCCGCTGATGCGGCGCGTGAAATGAACTCCGAGAAAAGGGAACCGCGGATCGGGGACAGGATAAATGAGGGCTCGCACCAAAGACGAACGCTCAGCAATGAGTTCGTAGTATTCGCCCCGAAAGGGAGCGATCGTGATCCCCGGTTCATCGCCGGCCATGCGGCTGATGCGGTCGCTGAACAATCCCGCACAGTTGATGAGATAGGCTGTAGAGAATGTTCCGCGACTGGTTTCAACCACAATCTCACGCGCACCGCGATTCAGACTCAAAACTTCCGCCGAGGTCAGAATCGATCCAGCCCGTTCGGCGATTAACTCTGCGTACTTGTCGCACACCGCAACATAATCGGTGACGCCGGTTGAGGGAACGACCAAGGCTTGTAAACCGCTGGCGTTGGGTTCGAGATCGCGCAACTCCGCGGGTCCGATAAGCCGCACCCCTGCCACGCCATTGGCCTCGCCTCGCCTTCGTAATTCTTCCAAAGATTGCAATTCTTCCCGGATTGTGGCCACGACGACCTTGCCGCAGATGCTATGCGGAATGCTGTGCTCGCGGCAAAACTCGACCATCGCCGCAGCGCCGGCAACGCACAACTTTGCCTTCAGAGATCCTGGCTTGTAGTAAATCCCGGAATGAATGACGCCGCTGTTATGGCCGCTCTGATGCCGGGCCACGCAATCTTCCTTCTCGAGCACCAGAGTGCGAAGGCGCGGGAATCGTTGCGTAATCTCGAGCGCGACCGAGAGGCCGACAAGGCCACCACCGACGATGATGACGTCGTGACGCGAATCAGGCATGAACAAATGATCATACCGCGATCCGTTTGCGCCACAGTGCGTGTTTATCTAGGGCTCAGGACAAGTGTAATGGTGGAAGGTGCTTGATGAGTCAGTGTGCCCGACGTGCCTGTCACAGTGATGGTATAGGTGCCGGGTTGCGTTCCTTGCTGCTGCCCGCCACCCCCAGCGCCACCACCGCCTCCACCTCCACCGCCATTGCTTCCTGCCGCTCCACACGAGGGGAGCAGCAGCGCCAGCAAGAAAAATCCGATCAGGGACAGTGTTCGCCTCGCACGCTTTCTCCCGCGCCCTCTAGTTGCCAGCAGCACAAGTCCCGGCAGGGCCAGCGATAAGGCATAAAAGAAGACGGAGCGGTTCGGGTTGGAAGGAAAGAGGCTGGCTGAGCTGGACGTGGTTGCGACGGTCATCACCACTGCGGCCGTACTGTTCCCGGGAGTTACTGAACTGGGAGTGAAACTGCAAAGCGCCGCAATTACGGGGACACTGGAACAAGACAGGGTCACCGTATTGGTGAACGAAGCTCCGACGGGCAGGACGCTGAAATTGTAACTGGCCGACTCTCCTGGGGTGACGGTCTGGGTGGCTGGCGTGAGCGAGCTGAGGGTGAAGTCCTGATATACCGTGAGCGCGATCGTCAATGTCGAACTGGGGGTTCCGCTGATGTCTTGGGAACTGATGACGATGTTGTAAGCGCCGGATGCGGCGCTGTTTGGAACGTTGATCGTGGCGGTTACGGGAACGGAGGCCGCGGCATTGATTGTAATGGGATTCGCGGGACTGAGCGTGCATTGCGCGGCCGGCAGCGCGCTAGCGTTGCAGGTCGCGTTGACCTGACCGCTGTAGGAATTGGTGGAAGTAAAGCTGAGAGCCGCCGGCACCTGCGCTGCGGGTGGGGAAGAAAGCGTTGCTGGGCCCGTGATCAGGTAAGTGCCGACGTTGAACGGTACAGGAAGAGAATTCGTAATCGAACCCGATATGCCTTGGACGGCGATCTGGTAACTGCCGGGAGTAAAGCTGGTTCCGTTAATGATGAGATTGACCATCGCCGGAAATGTGCTGACCGACGAGGGAGCGATGCTGCAACTGTTCGCTCCGAATATGCTTGCGCAGGCTAGGGCGACGGTGCCGCTGAAGCCGTCCTGGGAGGAGATTGTAATCGGGCCGCTGGTTCCGGTGCTGCCCTCCTTCACGTTAGGAAAAGGACTCGGTTCGCTGAAAATGAAGTTTGGGTTGGTCGTGACTGTCATGGTGAACGAAGTGGTCAGTGGGGTAGGCGCTCCGGCGGTGGTGGCTTGTAGTGCGACGGTGTAGGTGCCGGTTGCCGTGGCTGCTGGAACGGTCATGGTCGCGGTCAGGCTCACGGGCGAGGCCGACGCGGGATCCACGGTTGCGCTGGGAGAAAAAGCGCAGGTCGCGCCGGAGATTGCGGGACTGAAGCTGCAGCCGAGGGTCACGCTTTGATTGAATGAACCTTGGGCTGCAAGTTGAAAACTTACCGGCGGGGAAATTGCGCCCCGCGGCTCAACCACGGTGGCTGGCGTCGGTGTGGTCAGGTCAAGATCCACGACATGCAAAACGAGAGCGGCGACGTGTGTCGTCGTATTGGGATCAGAGCCCGCGGCTTGCAGATTGAAGCTATAGTCGCCGATCGCTGCGCCCGTGGCAATCGAGAATGCCGTGCCGGTGGAGGCCGGAGTAAAGCTCGGCGGGTTCGGAGTGCACGGGCTGGGCGGACTGGTCGACCCCGCCGTGCAACTCAACGCAACTGGGATGTTGTATCCATTCACCGCCGTTACAGTGCCGTTGAATATCGGTGTGGTTCCGACGAAGGCGGTGAGCGGATTGTTTGAAACCGCGATCTGGAAATCCGGCGTAGCAATCAAATTGAATTGCCACACACCGCGGCCATAGGTGGAAGCGCGCAACAGATTCTGGCCGCCGGAGTTGAAAAGCGCGAGCGCAGTGACTGCGACGTTAGGCAGGAATCCACTCTGCTGGCTGCTTGAACTGGGTCCGAGTTCGGTCCATGCAGGAGTGTTCGTCGAACTCTGGAACACGCCGACGTCCGTGCCCACGTAAACCACGTGCGCGATAGGGTCGATTACCACCGCGTTCGCGGGAGAATCCGGAAGAGCGTTCGCTCCGGTGCCGGTGAAATCGATCCAATTCGTGCCCGCATTCGTGGTCTGCCAAACGTGCCCTGGGCCGACTTGGCCCGGAACGGCAGTGAATCCCATCACAGTGACGTAGGCAGTGTTGCCGGTGGGGTCTGACGAGTCGATGGCAACGCTGGAAATCGGAAACTGATTGGGATTTATGCTGCTGCCGCCGGGGCCGTCCAGCGTGGTGTTCGCGAAGTTTGAAACCGTGCCGGAAACCGCAGTCGCGTTCGTAGTGACCCAAACATTTCCGCCGACTGGTGTCGATAGTTCGTTTGGACCGGAGCCGTCAGTTGTCGCATAAATCACTTCGGAGCCGTTTGCCCCAGTGGGGCCGCCGGCGGCAAGGGCGCGCACCGTATTGACCTCGGTGCCCGCGCAGGTGCCCGTGCCAAAGCTCTCGAAGTTCAGGCTCAGAGCGGTGTATGCGCCGCCGGAGCGCGGTCCACTCCACACCCGGCACGTTCCCACCAGCAACGAGGTGGTTGATTGGGGATCGAGAATGTAGGGGAAGTAGAACGATCCGTCATCGCCCCCGACACTGCTGCTGCTGACGACAACCTGGAAGAGGCTGTCGTCGCAGTTCACTCCCGACGAGCACTCCTGAATATTCAGCGTGCCTCCTCCCGTGTCTGGGTTTGAGGCAAACCAGCTGTCCGTGTTGGGATCGATGGCGTTGTAGCCGCCGTCGCCGCCCAGAACATTTCCCCAACTCAAACTCGTGGTGGCCGTCGCGGTTGCAGGTGAGCCGTTATCCTGCATGCCCCCCAAAAGCGTGTTGGGATCGGTCGGATGTTGTGAGAAGGTGACAAACTGGGTCATGGAACCAAGGTTTTGATTGAGGTCGTCGAATTGATTTGTGCCGGAACATGAACCGGTGGAGAGTCCGGTGAATCCGTTCAAGGCCCGATAGATGCCGCCGTCGTTCGCGAAATACATCAGGTCTGCACTGGATGACGGGATCGTATACGCCAGCGCGTGCTGATCAGGATGCACATGGGCCAGCGCCGATAGAGGGTCGCAGCCATAGACGTGCGTAAGATTTATGAACGGCACACCGGAGCACGTGGGGTTGCTGGCGTTGATCGAGCACTTATAGAGGTTGATGGCACCGGCGTAGAGATCTGTGGCAGAAGTACCGTTGGGAACGGCCAGCAGTTCCAGGTTGTAGAATCCCTGCTGCACGCCGCAGCCATCGGAATCGCCGCAATTGAGGATCCCGCTGTCGCTCATTTGGGTCCACGACGCGCCGCCGTTCGTGCTCTGCCAAATGCCTTGATCCACTGGATCGCCGGCAGAGTTTAGCGAAACGAACCATACGTACATCTCATTGCGCCCCGGCACGACTGTGATTTCACCGCGATAGATTGGACAGGTGGTGACATAGTTTTGCGGGCACGCGGTTGTGCTGAGCAAGCCCGCAGCGCCCGGCTGGGTGGCGAGACGTGTCCAGGTCAGACCATCAGGGGAGGGGAAGAGTAGAAACCGTGATAACGCTCCGCCGCAAAAAAAAGACCGGCTGCAGCGCTGTACACCACCGAAGTCGCCGAGGTCGCCTCGCTCGCTCCGGAGAAGAGAGCGTCGTAAGTCCAAGTCAGGCCGGCGTCGGTGGAGGTGTAGAGGCCGCGGTAAGTATTGCTGGTCAATGCGCCGGCCGTTACGCCCTCCGACGTTGCCGCCATCGCTGCGACCACCGTGCTGGTTTGTCCGCTTGCCGTGCTGAACGCCATGCGCGTAGCGCCGAGGCCGCTGAAGGAGTAAGTTCCGCTGTTCGCGGTGGAGATCAACGTCCAGGTGTTGCCGGCATCGGCTGAACGCAGAATGCCGAGCCCGAAGTAGGAGTCGGCGGAATTGTCCGCTTCACCCGTGCCGACCAGCACTACGCTCTGCGTGGGATCACAGTTTCCCGGCTCAATCGCAATCGAGCCGATGGAAAGTGTCGCCTGGTCGTCGGTGACCGCAGTCCAGGTCACGTTGTTGGCTGTGCTCGTGGCGGCGTTCGTGGATTTCCACACTCCGCCCTGAGCTCCACCGATATAAACCGTGTTGCCGGTCGGATCTGCGGGGTCGATGGCCACGGCGGTAGCTCGTCCCGAAACCTGGTTGTAGTTCTGAAATCCGTCGCCTGTGGCATCGGAGGCCAGCGGCACTGGACCGAGCGGTGACCATGCTCCGGGCGACGCCGGTTGAGAGTTTGCCTGCATGACAGCGAGACTGCGTGCCAGTCGAGCGGCGCGGGCCTGCATTTTCGCCTGATAAGCTCGATAGCGCAGTTCCGCGGAAGACTTTCCAGGAATCACACGGCCGCGCAGGAACCATTCTGAGCGCTCTTGCTCATGATCGGCATCCGCATCGGTGATGGGCGCATCGGGAGCTGTCTTCTTGGCGTCTTGTGCCTGCGCGATCGAAAGCAACGAGAATGGCAGGACCGCGAGCAGGGAAGCACGAACTACGCGGCAGAACCCGGGAGAGGCCATGGATACTTAGCTACGAGGCAAGTATCAAAGGGCCTGAGAGAACAAGCAATCAAAAAGCCGCGCAAATCTGAACTCCGGACCATTCCGGGAATAAGAAGTACAATCTCCATCGTATTCTCGGACTCGCTTCTATTACGATTACGATTACTTCGAGGTATGTCATCAATGACGAAATTCCGGCTTCTCTCCCTCGGTTTAATTGCTTGTCTGGTGTTGACGTGCGGGCTCTGGATCCCGCGAGCTGAATCTGCCGACCGCGAGATCAATGTGGCGGCGGCGGCGGACTTGAGTTCCGCGCTGCAGGAAGTCGCTGCCAACTATGAAAAGCGCACCGGCGTTGCCATAAAGCTTTCTTTCGGTGCGTCCGGCGCGCTGACTCAGCAGATTCAGAATGGCGCACCCTTTGACGTTTTCTTCTCAGCCGACATGGATTATCCCCGGCAATTGATTGCGGGTGGTCAGGCCGATGGCGCCACGTTATATCGTTACGCGGTGGGACGGTTGGTGTTGTGGGTTCCACTGGATTCGCCGCTCGATGTCGAGCACAAAGGCATGGACGTTTTGCTCGATCCCTCGGTGAAAAAGATTTCAATTGCGAATCCGCAGCATGCTCCGTACGGACGCGCAGCCGTAGCTGCGCTGAAGCGCTACGGTCTATACGAGAAGCTCGGCGACCGGCTGGTGATGGGAGAGAATGTGTCGCAGGCGGCGCAGTTTGTGGAATCTGGCAATGCGCAGGTGGGGTTCGTGGCTCTAGCGCATGCCATGGCGCCCGCAATGCAGGGTAAGGGCAGATACTGGGTGGTCCCGGCCGAGGCATATCCGCCGCTCGATCAGGGAGTGGTTCTGATTTCACACTCGCCACATGCGGAGGACGCGGCGGCGTTCCTGCGGTTTATGAAAACCGAGGAAGTGGCTGGATTGCTGCGGCGTTACGGATTCACCTCGCCTGATCTGAAATACAAACTGAAGTAGGGAACTTTCCCGCAAAACAATGGCCATCGACTGGCAGGCATTTCGACTCACGATAGAACTGGCCGTGGTGGTATCGGCCATCCTGGTTGTGGTCGGCCTGCCTTTGGCCTATTGGATCGCCTTCTCGCGCCGACGCTGGAAATTTCTCGTCGAGGCGCTGGTTGCCTTGCCCATTGTGCTGCCACCGACGGTGCTTGGTTTTTATGTGCTGATCGCTCTCGGTTCGCGTAGCCCTTTGGGCCGCTGGTGGGAGTCTTGGACGGGACACACTTTGGCTTTCACTTTCACCGGACTGGTGATCGGCTCCATTCTCTACAGCCTGCCGTTCGCGGTGCAGCCCTTCGCGGCTTCGTTCTCGTCGGTCGATCGCAAACTGCTGGCAGCTTCGGCCACACTGGGAGCCTCACCGCTACGCACCTTCTTTCGAGTGGTCGTTCCGCTCTCCGTGCCTGGCCTGGTCGCGGGCGTAGCCCTGGCATTTGCTCACACCATGGGCGAGTTCGGCGTGGTGCTGATGGTTGGAGGCAACATTCCCGGCGTCACGCGCACGGTCTCCATTGGAATTTACGATCAAGTGCAAGCTTCCGACTACGCTTCAGCCAATGCGATGGCGTTGTTGCTGCTCGTCTTTTGTTTCGCGGTTCTGACTTTGGTCTACGGGCTGCACCGGAGGACTTTGCACCAAGCAACGGTGAATCGTGAAATATGGGCGATGGGTCCAGTCAAATAAGCGAACCCCGATGCCCACTCCTGCGGAACCACGACCCGCTAAAACGCCACCAGCGAATCCAACCCTGAGCGCCCGCATTCGCAAGAGCTTTTCCGCCGCCGAGCGCCCGTTCTCGCTCGACGTGGATTTCAGCGCCGCGCCGGGATTCAACATACTGTTCGGTCCTTCCGGATCGGGCAAAACTACGCTACTCGACTGTGTGGCGGGTCTGGCGGTTCCGGATGCCGGGAGAATTATCGTGGGTGAGCGAGTGTTGTTCGACGCGGGCTCGCGCGTGAGTATTCCGGTGGCTAAACGCGGGGTGGGATACGTCTTGCAGGATCTGGCACTATTCCCACACCTGACGGTTGAGCAGAACACGGAGTACGGTCTGGCGCATTTGCCGCGATCGGAGCGCCGGCAGCGGGCCGCGGCGATGCTACAGGAGTTCCATATCGAGCACTTACGTCAACAGCGCCCGGGAGAGATTTCGGGCGGCGAGCGGCAGCGTGTGGCCCTGGCACGAGCTTTGGTGACCGACCCATGCGTTCTGTTGCTTGATGAACCTTTGGCGGCCCTGGACGCCCCTACCAAGTCGAAGATCATCGACGACCTTCGGCGGTGGAGTCAGGTGCATCGCATCCCGATTTTATATGTCACGCACGCGCGCGACGAAGTGCTGGCGCTCGGCGAACGCGTGCTGGTCATGGAAGAGGGGAGCATCATCGCGCAAGGCGCACCACATGAGGTGCTGGGCGCTCCGACCCGGGAAACTGTGGCGCAGTTGGCGGGTTTTGAAAACATCTTCGACGCCACCGTGGAATCGGTACACGAAGATCGCGGCACCATGCTTTGCCGAATCATGCTTTGCCGAATCACGACCCCTCGTTTGCCGGACGGTCACGAAGACGGATCCGTTCTACTGGAGACGCCTTTGATCCGCGCGAAGACAGGCTCACGGCTGCGAATCGGAATCCGCGCAGGCGACATTCTGCTGGGTGTCGCGAAGCCGGTGGGGCTCAGCGCCCGCAACATCCTTGCCGGACGGCTGGTATCCCTGGAACGGCGCGACATGATGATTTGCGCGCGCGTGGATTGCGGCGTCGAAGTTGAGGTCTACCTGACTCTTGCGGCGCGTGACGCCCTCGACCTTGCCGAGGGCGGCCAGGTATGGCTGGTGATCAAAACTCACTCCTGTTATTTAATGCGGCACTGACATATAATGCCGTTGCGCCCAGCTGGCTCGGAGCGAAGGCGGCGGAGACCGACCGTATCTCCGCGCAGCGATCCTCGAAGAGTCGCGGGTGCTATCCCCCTCATCCATTGCTGGAGTTGTCTCGTGCAATTTGCGCCCCAATGTGTATCGTTTTATTTTGCCAGGCGCCGGCTCGCTTGCGCTGTCGCATTTTGTTTTTGCGCCAGCCTCCTCGCGCAGGGACAGGGAGACTCCCCAGAGCCTTCGCAGGGACTGCCTTTTCTCAACACCGGTGCGGATTCCGTAATGTCACAAATGGACATGGTGCAATTGTATCTTGATCAACAAAACAAGCACGCCAAGTTCCTGGAGGAGCAAAAATTAGCAGATAAGAAACTGATCGACTCCGGTGTCGTGTCAGCGCTCGACCTAGATGCCCCGAATGGCGCGATCGTCGAGTTCAACCGCGGTCGCACTCTGTTGAAAGCGCAGAACTCGAAGGAAGCAATGAGGCATCTGCAAAAAGCGATTGCGGAGTACCCCAAGTTCGTTTCAGCCCACGTCGGTCTTGGGCTCGCCTACGTCGATCAGGAAGACCCGGGCCGAGCCAGGAGTGAATTTGAAACGGCTGCCAAACTCGACGACAAATTCCCCGGATCGTTCCTGCACCTCGGCCGCCTGGCCTTGTCGCAGAACGATTTTCCGGCTGCGGAATCGGCGCTGGAGAAAGCTGCTACCCTGCAACCCAAGGACGCCGACGTTCTCTCGGTTCTGGCGTATGCGCAAAATGGAAACCATGAATACCGAAATGCTTTAGAGACGGCCCAGCAGGTGCATACGCTCGACCACAAAGGACTGGCGAATGTGCACTACGTGGCTGCATCCGCCGCCATGTCTCTCAACGATTTCGGCTCCATGGAGCGCGAACTGAAAATCTTCCTGAGCGAGGATCCGACCAATGCTTTCGCTCCGGTCGCGCGCAAGAATCTGGCTACGCTTGAGCACAACAAGGCTGTTCTCGCAGCACGCGCCGGGAATTCGCGGGCGGCAACAACGGTATCCGTTTCGCAGGCGCTACAAACTTTTCCCAACACTGACAGGTTGAAGGCGCAGCTTGCCACATTAGGCAATGAAACGGATAGTGCGACCTGCGACGACTGCGGTGCTCTGGCCGAACCAGACGCCCCTAGGATCGGCGGCGGTAACGGGGCAGCCTCGGATGTGCCACCGAGTACTGTCGGCCGCGCCGCGGGGGTATGGACAATTCACAAGAGCGTAGACGACGTGGCGCTGTTTTTCTCCGTCAGCAGCCATGGGCACATGGTGAACGATTTGGAGGCGTCGAACATTCAGATTCGCGACGACAACAAGCCTCCAGAGAGAGTCGTGCAATTTGCCCCGCAGTCGAAACTTCCTTTGCGGCTGGCTCTGCTGGTTGACACCAGCGGTTCGGTGCACGACCGGTTCTCCTTCGAGAAGAGCGCCGCGACTAAGTTCGTGCAGAAGGTGCTAAGCAATCCTGCCGACCTTGGGTTCATCGCAGGATTTGCCACCGAGCCCAGCGTGACCCAGGATTTCAGCGCCGACCCAGTCGAACTGGGAAAGGGGATTGACAATCTCTCCAACGGCGGCGGGACCGCGCTCTTTGACGCAGTTTCATTCGCGTGTAGAAAGCTGGGAGCCTATCCCGATGATGAGCGGGTAGCGAGAGTTCTGGTGATCCTGAGCGACGGCGAGGATAATTCCAGCCACAGCAGCCTGAAACAGAGCGTCCAGGTCGCAGAACGGATGGGGGTGACGATTTACACCGTCAGCACGCGAGAGGGCCTGGGCGACAAAACGGATGCCGACAAGGTGCTAGAGGTACTGGCGGAACGCACCGGAGGGGACGCGATGTTTCCCGGCGATTTGCATACTCTGGGTTCCTCCCTCGACAAGCTACGCGATTTGATTCGGAGCCGTTATTTCATCGCCTATAAGCCCGCTGATTTTCAGCCGAACGGAAGCTACCACGCCATCAGCATCATTGCTGAGAAAAACGGCAAGCATTTGCAAGTCCGGGCTCGTAAGGGCTACCACGCTCGCCTGGAAGCAAGTCCAAAGTAAGCGGAAAGCCGGAAGCTTCCTCCATCCGCTCCATCTCAATTACGGCAATCCACTGGCCCGGCCGTTGTTCGGAAAATACGATGCGGCCGCCGAGGATCTGCGCCACGGCGGCAGGCGGCAGGTCGCGGTGAAATCCGAAGAAGCGAGTCTTCAATTCCGTCCAAGTCCGCCAGCGATCCCATACCGCGGGCCCGGGTTCGTATTTCGTAGAGAAGACCAGCGCGACATCATAGTCCGAGTGAGAGGCGGCGGAGAGCACTTCATCCAGCGAGAAGTTCTCAATGCGAACGACGTGCATCGGCCGCGTAATATAACCAAGCCAGGGGCGGGATATTTCGTCCGAGGCAGGCCATGCTGTGAGCACTCGCGCCATGGGATAACGAGCCTCCAGGAAGTGGTCGCCATCTTCATGCAGCACGATGTAATTCCGGTAGGCGAGATTGTCTTCCAGGGAGAATCCATACGGCGGGTTCCAGAACCAGGCCACAACGAAAGCCATTGCCACGCAAGCAACAGCCGTGAGCCAGTAACGCAGCCTGCGCCAGAGCGTTGAGACCGAAACAATGATGACAAGAGGAACGGCCGGAAGCATATACCGAGCCAAAACCGCGCCGCCAATCAGTGCCATCGCTACCGCATAAGCGAGCATGACGACATAGAAAACCATTTGTACCGGCAGCGTGATCCGAGGGCGCTCGCCAGCCGGATCGCGCCGTGGAGGCAGCAAACACATCGCCAGCAGCATCGCCAGCGTCAAAACCCACAAGTGAAGATATCCGCTGATCTGCCAAAGCCGCATGGCCAGCGCAAAAAGAAATCGCGTGAAGCTCAGAGTCGCCGCCACGTTGTAGCGGAAAAACTCAGGATTGCCGAAGACGTATCCAGTGCGCGCATAGTGATAGGCGTACCAAAGAGCAAGCGGCATCGCTGGGATCAGCAGCGAGGCGATGCGCCGCACAGAATGCGCTCTCGATTCGCAGTCCTCGTTTTCCAGCCAAAGCTTGCGCAACGAACTCTTGCGCGTAAGCAGGCCGAGGATTTCCCACGCGGCAAGAGCCACAGGAGCTAGAATCGCAGTCTCTTTCGCCAATGCGGCCAGCGCGAACCAGAACACCGTCGCGATAGTTTCACCTTCCACATACGCCGCGAGACCCCAGAAGATAAGCCCCGCCGCGGCCAAATCCACCTGCGCCAGAGAGCTCTGGGCGAAGAACACCGGATAGAGCGCCGCGCAGAGCGTGGACGCGATCGCAACCCGCGTGTTGGCCACCCGTTCAGCCAGCCGGAACAAACCCAGAAGCGAGAAGGCGGCGACCACCACCATCGCCGTCCGGGTCACCAGGGGAGCGTAGCCCACTACCTTCCACCAAAGCGCAAGCCAGGCCATCACCAGAGGTGGGTGCGCGTTCGAAACCGTGGAGTGAGGGATGAGACTTCCCGTGAGCAGAAGATCGCGCGCGGCCGGAACGTAGTAACCGCTCTCGTCCCAGAAGTAAGGCAAGCGTAACAGAGGTGCGTGCAGCAGAAAGATAAATACAAAGATAACGGCGAACACCAAGGCCCGGTAAGTGTCCGACCATCGCACCAGGCTACTCCGGCCAGACCGGTAATCTTTCAGAATCCCCCCTAGTGCACTGGCCCGGTAGGAGTCAGGCGTGGGTCGAGCTTGATCTCGCCGAAAGCGCTCTCGTAGCCGGCCACGTTCTGCTGCAGCAGTCCGAGCAGCGCCTTAGCCTGCTGCGGGCTGAGGTAGATGCCCTGGAAGTTGCGAATCTCGACTTGAGCTTCGGTCTGCTGTTGCAGGGTGCCGAAAACCATAAAGAAGTCCCAGACATTCACCCGCATCTGCACGCTGTTGGCGTAGGCCTCGCGGTAGTCGGGAGCATTGATCAGCTTGACGTTAGGTTGCGCAGGAAGGCTCATAGAAAAGCAGTGTAATGATTTGGGGGGCGCGAAGGGAAGGTGGGGCACTGGAAATTCTCGATTCGAGGAGAAAACTTCAGGCGAAAGCCATCGAGCCGGGCAACCTCCGACCGACAAAAAATGTCACTCCGCTTGCATTTTTCTGGCTTTTTGGCCTCGAAGGGCGTGCCGCGAAAGGTCATGAACGTTAGCTACTTTGCTGAAACCAAAGGAGTTGTAGGATGTCACTACAGGTCTCGTCTGGCGTTCAAAGTGCGAGAACTTGAAGCGTTCCTAAATTGGGTTTTCTTGCGAGCACTCTATGACTCATAATCCCGATCACGGGGTCACTGAAGAAATCATTCTTCCCGACAACCTGCTCCCTCTGGGATCAGTGCTGGGCGAGGGAGTCACGCCGCTCGACGTTAGCATGGTGCTGGCGAAAGTGTTTAAAGTACAGTATGCGGAAGTCGCACTGCTGCGTCTCGAAGGCGGCCTGCTCAAGTTCATTTTTCCTGAGCACCTGCGAACCACCGGAGCGATTCCGATTTCGAGCAAAGCGGTCGCGGCCCACACTGCGTTGAGCAAGAAGGCCGAGATCTTCAACAATTTCGCCCGCGTAAAACATGCCAGCATCTTCGAAACTATCAAGCCAGTTGGGTCCGAAACCGAAGAACTGGCGCCGCCCGCGCCCATTCAGAAACTGATGTCGGTGCCGATTCTGGATCACAAATCGACGGTGCTGGGCGTCATTCAAATCTCACGCAAGGGACTGGATCCGCGCTTCACGCAGGACTTCAGCCGGGAAGATTTGCATGATCTGGAACTCGCCGCCGGTGTGCTGGCTTCTTCGCCCGTAATGCTCGAGAACTAAAGGGGACTTCAGAAATTTAAATGGCCGCCGCCCTGAAGGGATCGGCGGCTACTTTCGTTTCTAGCGGGCAGCGTTAATCTTTGAGCCCGGCCACCTTTCCCCGCAAGACGGTGATTGAAGCCTTCGGCAGCGTGAACGCAGTCTGCGCCCCGGCCGCCACCGTGGTCGCCACCGGCGGATGATCCGGGTCCGCGTGGCTCTCGGGGCCGTCGTTTATCCACACATACTGCTCGCTCCCGAAAGTCACGAATGTTACCGGTCCGGAAAAAGAAACATTCTGCTTGCTCCTCGAATCCTCAAACTGCACCCGCACGGTGTGCGGGTTAGTCTCGTCGCGGTTCACCAGCATCAGAGACCAATTTCCGTCGGGACGATGCACAGCATACGATGTAACCAACGCATTGCCCTCGGGGTCATTAATACCAACCGAAGAAGGGAACATGTGATGCACCCCAGAGCGATGCTGCACCCACTCCAGGTTAATCATGTGAGCGGCGAAGTAGGGCGAAGTGTATCCCTTGATGTCGTAGCCTTGATCACCGCCTTCGTCGGCGACAAAATTTGACCACGAGGCCCACCCCAGACAACTCTTCTGAATGCCCTGCGGCTGAATCGGCGAGTGATAAAACGCAGCCCCTCCGCCCTCAAAGAATGAGCCAACATTGTCTGCCAGCCAGAGCGCGGCGAAGATTGTGGTCATGGGTCCGGTGAGCTCGGCAGCGAGATGGTTCTCGGTCACCATGAGCGGAACTTCTTTAGGAACGCCGTCGTCTCTCCACACCTGCAGGATGTGCTTCATCAACTGGGGCTCGGTATAGAGAGTTTTCCAGGTGATCGTACAGGCATCAAACGGATAGTGCTCAAACGACACGAACGCCAGGTCGGAGATGCGGCCGTGCGCCTTCAGGTAATCGACGAAGCGCTCCATCCACGAAATCCGGCCCTGCGCGTCCGGCCAGACGCGAATGTCCTCATTCACTCCTTCAAAGATTGGTCCGCCCAGTTTCAGCTTCGGGTCGACTTTGTGAATAGCTGCGGCCCACTGAATGTACAGCGCGGCGTAGTCTTCCGGCATGGCGTGCTTGCCGTCGGGCTCCTCGCCTAGCTCGACGTAGCCAAGGTTGTAGCCGCGTTTCTCGACGTAGGCAATTTCAGCCGCAGCATCGTCTGGTGTTCCATAAAGCATCGTCACCGGAATCATTGCGGGAAGATTGTTGGTCAGTCCGCTGGTGAAGAAGATATCGAAGCCGCTGTGCTGGTAGCCGCCCGTGGCGTCCACGTCGGAGGCCGAGTGCCAGGGATCAATCGAAGAGGAGACATACGTGGTCGGCCTCTCACTCATACTCTTCTGCACTTCAGCAAACGCGCCGCTGGAATCGACGGTTCCGACGCGGATCGACTGAATGGCGTATCCCACGCAGTTGCGGACGTCGTCCGATCCATGCAGATCACAGGTGTTCGAGGATTCCGTCATCAAGACGCGCACATACTGCGTGTCGATGGGCGCGTCGGCGAGCTTCAAGTTCACCGTTCCGCCTTGCGCGTTTTTTATCGTTCCTGCAGAAAAAGTCTTCCACTCGCCCTGTGGGCCCTCATCGAAGTCGAGCGCGCGTTTTCCCACCCAGTATTCGACCTGATAGGTCGTGGCATATGGGCTGGCCCATGCGATGCGAACGGCGTTCACGGGCTTTTCGGCTTGCAGGTCGACGATCACCCATTGCGGATGCAGCGCGTCGCTTTCTCCCGTGAACTTGCTGGTGAGATACGGATTGCTTTTCCAATAGCTGAGATTCGGCCCTTGCAGCGGCCGGTCGCCGCTGGTCGAAAACCCGCGATGCGGCAGCGCGTAAGAAAGAATGTAGCGCAGCGGCTCCTTAAGCTCGGTGCTTCCGGTGAAGTACCCGCTCTTGTGCGCCGGATCGCTCCACGTTCCGTTCTCGGTCCAATGCCACGCCGCCATGCGCAGCTCAGAATTGTTGCGATACGTAATCGGACCCCAGCCCGCCGACAGCGACTCCTGAATGATGTGCGGGGTATAAACCTTGTCGATCCCGTCGTGCGATAGAACATCAATAGAACTCCCAAGAGCGCTGTCAGGATCGAAAGAGTTGATGGCATGGCCCGGCGTAGCATCGACGTGCACCGTCGCCGTCTGCGGGTCGCCGGCGGATGCCGATTGGGCAGGCGCAGGAGCGCTGTGTACGACCACAGAAAGCACGGCGATTGCGAGGGCAGATTTGATTAATCGCTTCTCAGCTTCGCATCGACGCAAGTTCCACCCAGTAAACAGATCAAGCCGCATCCTATTCCTCCAGCGTGTTGCCAACTACAGGAAAGATATTCGCTCTCTAACGCGGCAGGCCGGCCTTTTCGAGGACTAGCCCCCGCGCCGCCCGCACCGCCTCCACCAGTTCGCGAGCCGCTTGCGTGATCTTCCCGAGATTCCCCTCGCGCAGAGCCGCCGCATTTACTAGATCTCCACCCACGCCTAGAGCAAACGCCCCGGCGGCAATGTAGTCGGCAGCGTTTGAAGCACTCACTCCACCGGTCGGAATCAGCGCCACGTGCGGAAATGGCCCCCTCAACGACTGCAAATACTTTGCGCCGCCAACATTGCCGCAAGGAAAAATCTTGATCAGCTTCGCCCCGTTATCTTGGGCATGCATAAGTTCGGTGGGAGTCAGCGCTCCTGGGATCGCCAACTTGGCGCAGGCCTGCGCCACCGCCAGCACATGGGTCGAGATCCCCGGACTCACCAGAAATTCTGCCCCGGCGCGAATGCATTGCTCGGCTTGTTCGCCCGTCGTAACCGTGCCCGCCCCGATCAGCGCTGCGCTGCCATGCTCACGCACTACGTGACGAATCACCGAAATCGCATTGGGAACCGTCATGGTTATTTCAAGAATCGGAATCCCACCGGCGCAGATGGCTTCCACAGCCCGGGTTGCGTCTTCAACCGTTGCTGCCCGCACCACCGGCACAATGCCAATCTCGCCGATCCTGCGAATCACGTCCTCAATCGTCATATTGTTGTCGCGTCCAATCGTGTTCACCGACCCGCACTGCTCAGCGCGCGATCCGTGCGGTTTGTGCCTTCATCGCTTGCAACACGTCCTCGAGCGCCGCCATCGTCGTGTCGCCGGGCGTGGTCATTGCCAGCGCGCCATGCGCGGCGCCGCAATCGACGGCCCACTGCGGGTCTTTTCCGGACAAGAAACCGTAAATTAGCCCTGAGGCAAAAGAGTCGCCTCCACCCACACGATCGTAAATTTCCAGATTCTCGCGAACCCGCGCCTGGTAGAACTCGCCATCGTAGTAGCACATCGCCCCCCAGTCGTTCAGCGTGGCCGATTTTGCATGGCGAAGAGTGGTCGCGATGAGGGCGAGGTTAGGAAACTCCTGCACGACTTTCTCAATCATTCTCTTGAAGTTGTTCGGATCGAGCCTGGAATGCTGTTCGTCGAGTCCTTTCACCTCAAATCCCAGAGAGGCCGTAAAATCTTCTTCATTTCCGAGCATCACATCCGCCAGCGGCGCAAGCCGCCGGTTCGTCTCCTGGGCCTCGGTTTTTCCTCCAATGGATTTCCACAGTGACGCTCGATAGTTCAGATCGTAGGAAACGATAGCCCCTGCCCGCTTCGCTGCCGCCATCGCGTCCTGAGCAACCAGTGGAGCGGTCGCCGAAAGCGCACAAAAGATTCCCCCCGTGTGAAACCAGCGCGTGCCGTCTTTGCGGAAAATCTGCTCCCAATCGATTTCGCCAGGTTTCAGTTGTGAGACAGCGGTATGACCCCGATCCGAACATCCCAGCGGCGCCCGCAGACCGAAGCCTCTCTCGGTAAAATTCAACCCGTTGCGGACCGTCCGCCCCACCCCGTCATAAGGAACCCAGCGAACATATTTCTGACTAACGCCTCCCTGCAGCATCAGGTCCTCAACCAGCCTTCCAATGGGATTGTCCGCGAGAGCTGTTATAACCGCCGTATCCATCCCAAAGCACCGCCTCAGGCCGCGCGCAACGTTGTATTCGCCTCCACCTTCCCACGCACGAAAATGACGGGTCGTCGCGATGCGTTCGTCCCCCGGATCAAGTCGCAGCATGACTTCACCGAGGCTGACCAGATCCCACATGCAGCCGTTCTTCGATTTAATGTTCAGCTTCGCCATAATTTGACTTTACGAACTCGCGCGCACTGCAACCATTCTGCCGACCGACCGATCAGACATGCGTCCCCGCACTTTGCAGTTGAACGGTTCCACCGTCCGCCGCAGAAACTCTGAGCAGCCGCGTCGGATCCACTACCAGCCAACTCACCGCACCGACCACGCACAATCCAGCCGCTACCAGAAACGAAGTCGTCCAGCCGAATCGGGCAGCGATCCATGGAGTGAGAGTGGCCGTGATCGCGCCTCCAATCTGATTCCCCATATTCATAAAGCCCGACACCGATCCCGAAGACGCTCCGGCAATGTCGACCGTCACGGACCAGAAAGAACTCTGGGATAAATACAGCGCTCCGGCGCCGCCAGCAAGAACCACGCTGGCCAGCCTGGCGCTCTGAACCTGGGAACCGAAGGCAATGAAGCCGCCGGCCGCAGCAATTGCGAAAGCCGCAAGGCCGCAGCGTCCCGCGCGCAGCCCCAGCCGCTTCGTGAGCCGGTCGTTGATTGCTCCACCCAAAAGACAACACACCAACATGGCCAGAAAGGGCAGCATCGTATAAAAGGCGCTCGCTTTCAAATCCAGGCCACGCACTTTTGCCAGATAACGATAGAACCAGCTAAAGAAAATCCATGCCACATAGCCGTAGCAGAAATAGCTGAGCGTGACCGCCCACACTTCTTTGCTTTGCAGAACGCGCCGCCAGGGCACGAGCGGCTTCGCATCAGCTTTTGGCTCCGTCTGTGCCAGCCCCGAGCGAATGAACGTCAACTCAGAGTCAGATACGCCCGTGTGCTCAGCCGGCGTGTCGCGAGCCATCGCGAACCACACCGCGCCTGCGGCGAATCCGATGAGGGAGCAGATCCAGAACGACGACCGCCAACCGTAGTGAACCATGATGTAAGTAATGATTAGCGGCGTAAGTCCCGCGCCCGCCCCCACCCCTGCGAAAATCCATCCGTTGGCGATGCCGCGTTCAGAGGTCGGAATCCAGCGCGCAATAAATTGATTGGCGGAGGGGTAAATGACCGCCTCGCCGGCGCCAAGAAGAAAGCGGACCGCAATAAAAGCGAAAAGCGCACCTGCAACATTCGCCGGAACCAGCGCAGTCAGGGCCGTGAAGATTCCCCACCACACGACGCCGCCAGCGAGCACTCGGCGAGGCCCGAAGCGGTCGGCCAGCCTCCCCCCGATGGTTTGAAACAGCGCGTAGCCAACCAGAAAGGCGCTGAACACCTTGCCCAGCTGCACATCGCTGAGATGGTAGGCCTCCGCGATCGACCCGCCGGCAATAGAAATATTAACCCGGTCGAGATAGGACACCGCGCTGAGCACGAACAGCCAGATCACCAGAAACCAGCGGACATGGCTCGTTCTGGCAGTGCTCGTCACTGATTCCTCCGCTTGCTGCGGTGAGGGCCATATGATATTTTCGCGCTCGCGACGAAACTCGTTCTATGTCTCAAGGTCGCTCTCAAAGTCCTATGAAAAAAGCCACGTTCCTTGCAGCACTTATAAGTTGCCTCATGCTTGCCGCCCCGGCCAACGCGCAACTCGACCTCTTCTCGAAAGATCAGCGCATCGAATTCACTCCAGAGTGGCACGGCGACCGTTTTCCGGACGGACGGCCGAATGTGCCGGATTCGGTGCTGTCTCGCCTGAAAGACGTCACCGCCGATGAGGCGTGGGATGTTCTGCAAGATGCCGGCTACCGCAATCAGTTCGAAGGCGGCTGGAAGGTAATCAATCCCGGTCAGCGGCTCGTGGGCCGCGTCGTCACCGCCGTTTTCATGCCGCGACGCCCCGACGTCGATTCGGTGATCCAAGCCAACGGCAAAAAAGAAAACCGCATTGGAGACGAGAACTCCTGGATCATTGACATCTTGAAACCGGGTGACGTTCTGGTCGTCGATCTCTTCGGAAAGATCCGTTACGGCACCATTGTCGGCGACAATCTGTCGACCGCCATCTATGCCAAGAGCCACAATGGATTGATCGTGAACGGGGCGGTTCGAGATGTAACCGGCATTCAGGAAATTCCCGGCTTCCAGGTATACACGCGCGGCGTCGATCCTTCCGCTCTTGAGAACGTCATGCTCACCGGAATCAACGTCCCCATCCGAATCGGAGACGTAACCGTGATGCCGGGCGACATTGCGATCGGCGACCCAGAAGGCATCACCTTCGTTCCCCCGCAACTGGCGGGGAAAGTGGCCGACGACACGGAAATGGATCACCTGATCGACGACTGGGGCCACACAATGCTTCGCGAAGGCAAATACACCCCAGGTGAAATCGACGCCAAGTGGACCAAAGAAATGATTGAGCAATTCAACGCGTGGCTGGAGAAAAAAGGTACGAAGCTGCGCATGTCGGTGGAATGAACGGCGCGGCTCGATGTTGCGAGCGCTATGTTCTGTGGTTTCCAATCGTCTCCTGCGTCCATCCTTGCTGTCGGTTTTCTCGGCTACGCGGCATGTTCGCGCGAACCCCGCGAAAGTTGCTCGGCAACATCCTTCTCTCGCCGCGCCGATCAAGGCAACGCGAAGCTAAAAATATCACTGCCTGCGGCAATCGCCACGTATTGTTTGCCGGCGACGGCATAGCTCATAGGGGACGCACTGATGTCTTGCCCAGTATTGAAATGCCATAGCGCCTTGCCAGTTCGCGCGTCCACCGCCTCGAAGGAACCAGCATCATCCCCGAAGAACACCAGACCACCGGCTGTCGCCATGGTCCCACCCGAGGAATGTCCTCCACCGGTTTGCGGATTTTTCCAAGCGATCGAATTCGTATCTAGGCTGAACGAGACCAAAACCTTCTGCGAAGCTTCGCCAGGAATATGTTTCACTCCAGTCGAGTAATAGCCTTGACCTTCCTGAAAAGGCTGTGGCTTGAAGAAGAAGGTTTGGCAAGTCTCCAAAGCGACGAAATAAACCGAGTGGGTAGATTCGCTGTAGGAAGGCGCGAACCAATTCGTGGCTCCGGCGAAGCCAGGGCAAATCCGCGTACCGTCCGCCGTCGGCTCGACGTCGGTCCTCACCGGCCTGCCATGCTCATCGATGCCCTTCGCCCAGTTCAGCTTCTCCACGAATCGCGTCGCAGAAAGAAACTTTCCGTTCGTGCGGTCGAGCACGTAGATGTAACCGTTGCGGTTTGCCTGCACCAGCAGTTTTCGCTCCTCGCCCTGATAAACCGCATCAATCAAAATGGGAGTCTCAACCGCGTCGAAGTCGAACAGATCATGCGGCGTGAACTGGAAATACCACTTCAACTTCCCGGTATCCGGGTCCAGCGCCAACACGCAGTCAGTGTAAAGATCGTCCCCCGGCCGCACGCCTCCCTCGAAATCCGGCGCAGGATTGCTGGTGCCCCAGTAGATCGTGTTCAGCTGCGGATCGTAGGTTCCCGGCATCCAGGTAGTTCCGCCGCCATGCAGGTAGAGTTTTCCCGGCCAGCTTTCGGAACCGAATTCGCCCGGATCAGGTATCGTCCAAAATCGCCACGCCAACTTGCCGGTCAGCGCATCATAGGCCGCAACAAAACCCCGCACCCCGTCATCGCCGCCCGAAGTCCCCACCATGATTTTGTCTTTGACCACGAGCGGTGCGCTAGTGGAGCCGTAATTCTTGTTCCAATCGGCGTACGCCACGTCCCAGATGAGATTGCCCGAGCGCGCGTCCAGGCAGAGCAGATGCGCATTATCCGTTTCCATGTAAACCCGGTCGCCCCACACCGCGACCCCGCGGTTGATGTGCCCCGCCGCATCGTCGATCAGTCCTTCGGATATCGGCCAAGAATGGTGCCACACCACTCGACCCGTGCGCGCGTCGAGGGCGAAGGCATCGTTCGCCGCAGTCACAAACATCATTCCATTCACTACCAGCGGAGTCACCTCAAGCCGTTTCGAGTCGCGCGCATGAAAAACCCACTCCGCCCGCAGTCCCGCGAGATTGCTGGGATTGATTTCAGCAAGGCTGCTGTAGCGCCGCCCAGAGTAGTCGCCGTTGTAGGAAGTCCAATTGGCAGCTACGGGCTGAACCAAAAGATCGGCAGGGCGCACATCGATGGAGGTCGATATGTTTGCCGGCGGATCAGTGCCCGCGCGAGCCGCCAGGCAGGCGAAAACAATCCCGGAAATCGCCGCCAACCGCATGCCACGAGTATTTCCGCCGCAAAGCGCCCAGGCCAGAACTTCGAAACGGCCTGCACCACGCCGCCTAGAGAGGTTTCGCAAGCAGTGCCTCCCGGGAGCTGTTCTTTCTCACGGGCGCGTGGTAACTAGCGGTCCGGTAGCCCAACTCACGCGAGATTTGCAGTCCGGCTGTCTGAATCAGCGGGGCGAGTTGGCGCAATCGGGTAACCGCCATTCGCACCACCGGCGCGGTAATGCTCAGGCTGGCATTCACGCTGCCCGCATGGTCCCAGATGGGAGCGGCAACGCATCGGATGTGGAGTTCATGCTCCTCCAGATCACAGGCGTACCCGTTCTTTCGAACTCGGTACAGTTCCGCGTCCAGCTCCTGAAGGTTGCTCACGGTGTTCGGCGTCAGAGACTGCAGCGTCATCTGGGGGAGCAACTTTTCCCGCTCATCGTCCGGCATATAGGCCAACATAACCTTGCCCACGGCAGTGCAGTACAGCGGAACCGCGGCGCCAATGCGGGAGTGAATGCGCAACTGTTCGGGCGAATCCAGTTTCTCAACGTAAACCGCGGATAACCCGTGCCGCACGGTCAAATGGATGGTTTCGCGCGTCTGCCGGTTCAACTCCTGAAGGTAAGGCTGGCTCACTCGGCGAATATCAAGCTGGCTCAGAGCCACATGGCCGATCGCAAAACAGGCGATTCCCAGATGGTAGACGCCATCCCCACTGCAGTTCAAAAAACCAGTACCTTCCAGGTTCGCAAGAAAACGGTGGACCGTACTCACCGGCAACCGGGACCGGCCCGCAACTTGCTTCGCGGTGAGCCCCTGCGGTGATTCGCTGAAGAGCTGCAGAAGACGCAACCCACGCTGTAGCGCCGTAATGTTGTAGCTTCGCTTTGGAGTAGCAACCATCAGAATCGACGAAATCCACTTCTTACAAAATGAAAGTGGGAATTATCTGATGAAAGTCCATTTATTGCAATAGCAGTCTTTCCTCTATAGTCTCCCGAATTTCTTAACCGCTTCCACGATCGATTTCATCTGCTCGATCACCGCATACATGGAATGCTCTTTGAAATCCATTTGTTGCGCCAGCTTCAACACTTCCTGCGCCCTGGCCCTGGGCACAACCACGACCCCATCACTGTCCGCCGCGATAATGTCGCCGGCATTGACGGTCACGCCGTCGCAGGTCACCGGAATCTGCGATCCTCCGAATCGATAGTGATGCACCGAGGTCGACGGCACGATGCCGGTCGCATATACGGGAAACTCGATCTTGCGCAGATACGCCACGTCCCGAACTCCGCCATCGATGACCGCGCCGGCATATCCCCGCGCCGCCATGGCCGTGCCCATCAGTCCGCCCATTCCCGCAATGTTCTCTCCATCTTCGACCACCATCACGTAAACCGAATTGGTGGACCCCTGATCGATGGCCTCCAGCATTCCATTCAAAGCAGCCGGATCGCTGTTGCCCTCGTCCTTCTTGAGCAAAACCGTCCGCGCCAAGCCGGCAAACTTTGTAGTGAAAAGCGAATGCATACGGTGACTCATGTACATGCGCTTGCCGGTCAGTTGCTCCAGCGCGTCCGAAACTGAAGCCACCTCGACGCGACGAAAATCCGCAACTAGGTCATCGTCGGCCTGCGACGCATCTGTTCCGGCAACGGCCTGAGCCCGCGGGAGCCTGGCCCCCCACAAGATTGCGCACAAAAATGCGATAAACAGCAGAGATGCCGCAAGCATGTGCGATTTCACAAAGCCGCGAAACTTGTTCATTTCGTCCTCCCGGATGTATACATGTGCGCGGACTCTAACACCATTTTTCATCGGTTGGAAGAGCCAATCCATTTATCACGAAGGGGAGCGGAAAATGAAAATGAAAATCGAGACGAGCGCAATTCGGTTGTTTCTGTGGGTCTTCGCGATCGTGCTAACCGTAGGCGTTACCGTGCAGTCGGGCTACGGTCAACAACGGAAAGCAGTAAATCTATCCTCCGCCAAAGGACTTCCTTTCAGCGACGGCATCATCGTCGGTCACACTCTGTACATCGCAGGCCAGGAGGGAAGTGACGATTCTGGCAAGCTGGTGGCAGGCGGCATCGGCCCCGAGACCGCCGCGGCCCTCGACAATATCCAGAAGGTACTCAAAGCCGCAGGCTTCGAACTGAAAGACGTGGTCAACGTGACCGTCTTTCTCGCCGACATTCATGAATTTCCCGACATGAACAAGGTATACAAGACCGTCATGCCTGACCCCAAGCCGGCCCGCGCAACCATTCAAGCGGCCGCCCTGGTCAACAATGCCCGAATCGAAATTTCGGCCATCGCCGTGAAGCAGAAGTAGTCACCCTTCATGACGAAGCTTGTTTTCCTTGTCGCTGACGGAGAAGGGCGACTCAGGGAACATGAATTGTTTTTTTGATCTGATGCAGAATGCAAAAAGGGTTGACAGTCACACTCCGCTTGGGATAAACCGTCTTCCATGCTGTGCTGTGTACTTTCAAAACTCAGCAATCGATTTCATCAGATGAAAGTTCCGGGTTGAGGAGTTGAATCGGCCGAAGGCCTCGGGCAGGTGATCAGCTATGCGTGATCCTCGGTGTGCGGTGGTCGCGGTACTTGCGTTCGTGCTTTTCGCGTTGACGTTAGCGTCGGCAAGCATCACAGGCAGCATCTCCGGCGTGGTGACGGATAAATCCGGCGCCGTTATTTCTGGGGCCACGGTGGCTGCGACCAACACTCTGACCGGGGTCCAGACCGCACAAAAGACCGATGGTAAAGGTTTCTATAATCTTCCCACTCTGGCCGTCGGCACCTATGACCTGGAAATCAAACAGGTCGGCTTCAAGACCTACCGGCAAACCGGGTTGGTGATCGATGCCAACTCCGCCCTTCGGGTCGATGCCAGTCTGGCCGTGGGCTCCATCAGCGAGAAGATCGAAGTCAGCACCGAAGCAGCCCAGGTAGAGACCACAAGTACGCAGATGGGAGAAGTCATTGAGGGCACGAAGATGACCTCCGTCCCTCTGAATGGCCGCTCGTTCATTGATCTGCTGGCTTTACAGCCCGGCGTTTCGCCCTATCAAAACGATGACACAACGTCAGGAGTGGGCGTAGACCCGACCACGGTATCCGGGGATCAGACCAATGGAACTCAGTCCGTAAACGGGGGCCGGCTTGGTTCGAATGGCTTCATGGTGAATGGTGCAGACGCGCAGGAAGGCGTTCACAACGGAGCGGCCATCATTCCGAATCTTGATTCCATCTCAGAGTTCCGCATCATTACCAACAATTTCAACGCGGAATATGGAAACTTCAGCGGCGGCCAAATCAATGTCGTTACTAAATCCGGAGCCAATCAATTTCACGGAGACGCGTTCGACTTCCTCCGCAATACCGATTTCGACGCCGCCAATTTCTTCGCGGGAGGAACCCGTGGAGATTTCAAGCAGAATCAGTTCGGTGGAACTTTCGGCGGCCCGATAAAGAAAGACAAGGTTTTCTTTTTTGGCGACTATCAGGGAAACAAACAAATCCTGGGTCAGACTCAGTCCTTTGCCGTCCCTACTGCTGCGGATCGCATGGGGAATCTGATCGATGAAGCAGGCGCATTTGCCCAGGCTCTGGAGGGTGGCGGCGGGGTAGTGGTTGGGACCTCAGCTTCTCCCTCCGCCGGATATCCCTACGGCGGCTGGGCCTATATTCTCTCTCAGGAATTGGGGTATACCGTGACGCCGGGAGAGCCGTATTACTATACTGCCGCCAGCGACCCTTACGTCCCATCGGGCTCCGGGGTTGACTGCACCAGTGCCACTGGTGCTACGCCCTGCGTCTTCCCAAACGCGGTCATTCCCACCTCCGCATGGTCTCCCGTCGCGACGGCTACGCTGCAATACATCCAGGCTCCCAATGCAAATCTACCATCAGGGGCTAATTATGAAGCGTCGTCGTACAACCAACACTTAACCGACAACAAGTTCGGAATCCGCCTTGACACCAATACCCACTACGGCACTTTGTTCGGGTACTACTTCTTCGATCAGTTTTCAGTGACCACCCCCTATGCACAGGGCATCACTTTCCCGGGCTTTGATAGCAGCGTCAAGGGTCGTGCGGAGATGATAAATCTCGGCCTGACGACGACGATCAACAACTCCACTGTCAACGACGTCCGTTTGGTGTATCTGCGGAACCGTTACTTCGGCGGAATCCCAATTGGCGGCACAGGAGTTCCGCTGAACTCGCTGGGCTTTAACACGCCCTGGAATATCGCCGCCACCAGCGGATTTGGACTCGCCGGCGGAATTGCCCCTATCAGTTCAGCACTGGAAGGAGTCCCGTCTTTTGTCTTCAACAACTATTCCTTTGGACTTCCTCAGGATGCTTTGCGGCAATACAACAACACCTACCAGATTCTTGATAACTTCACAAAAATTGTTGGAACCCACACCCTCCAGTTCGGCGCAGATTTTCATTATGATCAGATCAACGAGAGAAACTACGATGACGCTAACGGGGCATATGTCTTTGATGGCTCAGAGACAGGCTTGGATTTCGCTGACTACCTGATTGGCGCCCCTGTTAATTTTACCCAGGCCAGCCAGCAGCTTCTCGACTCACGCGACAAGTATTTTGGAGTTTATGCCCAGGACAGCTGGCGCGCACGGCCCACGCTGACCATCAATTACGGCCTCCGCTACGAGATCATGACGCCCTGGTATGACACGCAAAACAAACTGGAGACCGTCATCGCTGGCGAGCAGTCCCAGATCTTCCCGACTGCACCCACAGGGTTGGTGGTTCCCGGAGACCCGGGTGTGCCGCGAACTTTAGCTCCCATTCAATACCACAACTTTGCTCCCAGAATCGGGTTCGCGTATTCGCCGGATAACACAGAAGGCTTGCTCGGCAAGCTTTTCGGTGGGCCCGGCAAAAGCAGTATTCGCGTCGGCTACGGCCTCTTCTACAGCGCCATTGAAGACGCCACCGGCTTTGTTGAAGTCGGGGACGCGCCCTACGGCCTGTATTACTCTTCTCCGGAACCCACCTTGCTGGCATCCCCATTTGTCGATCGTGGTACGGGGTCTAGTGAGGTTAGTGCGGGACCAAAGTTTCCCTTCACGTTTCCTCCAGCGAACGCCTCTCCCAAGAATCCGGACACCGCTTTCAATTGGACACAAGCCACTCCCATTTCCGGGTCTGACTACTTGTATCCCCATGACAAAATACCGCAAGTACAGGAGTTTGAGTTCTCCCTACAGCGCCAGCTAGGCTCATCGACGGTAGTCAGCGTTAGCTACGTTGGATCGGTTGGCCGGCACCTGCTGACGTTCGAGGATTCAAATCCCGGAAGTGCATCGCTCTGCATTGCGCTGAACGCGTTACTACCAGCCGGGGCGACTCCCTGCGGTCAATACGGCGAAGACAACGCATATGTTCTCGCGCCGGGAAAGACTATTAACTCGCCCAACGCCGTTACGGTTGGCGGTGTGACGACCGTTTACGGCACGCGTCAAACCTTTGGGATTAACTTCGGCAGCAATCCGTACATGATCACAGCCGTAAGTTCGAGTTTCAACTCGTTGCAGGCAAGCTTGAAGCACAACGAGAAATATGCGAACTTCCTGGTTGCCTATACCTACGAAAAATCGATTGATAACGGTTCCACGTCGTTCGATGCAACTAATCCTTTTGATCCCAGAGCCAGCCGCGCCTTGTCGGTTTTCGATGTCCCGCAAGACTTGACCGTGAGCTACACAGTCCAGTTGCCCTTTGACAAGCTCACTGGCGGCGCTGCCAAGAGGCTCACGGCTGGGTGGGCATTGTCCGGTATCTCGACATTCGCCAAAGGTGAACCCGTCCAGATAAGTGAAAACGATGACAACTCACTCAGCGGGACATTCGATGACACTATCGATGAGCCTAGTTATTCCGGCACTGGCCCTCTGTATGTAAACCGCAATCCGCGCAATCAAGCCGGGCTACCGTACTTTAATCCAAATTACTTCACGGCTGAACCAGTTGGCCAGGTCGGCAACGCCATGCGACGTTTCTTTAGTGGGCCCGGTATCTACAACTTTGACATGGCATTGCTCAAAGACACGCAGATAACCGAAGGCCTGCAGGCGCAGTTCCGCGCAGAGGCGTTCAATGTCTTCAATCACGCCCAGTTCACTAATCCGTCGGGAAATTTCAACAACACGGGCGCCGGCGGTTTTGGGTTTGTGACTGGCGCTCGAGATCCACGCATCATGCAACTTGCGTTAAAGTTTTTGTTCTAGGCCGTACTTCGCCGATGATCTCAAGCTGCAGATCACAATCGGTGCTGGTCTTGGCGGCCCTGTGGGCCGCCAGTTGTTTTGCCGCCGCGCCGCAGACCCAACAGCCAGGCCCCCGGAAAAACGGCAACCCAATTTCGACTCACGGCAAGCAAACCTTCGCCTCGACCTGTGCCAACTGTCACGGCCTCGACGGCCGAGGCGGCGAACGCGCTCCTAACATCGCCGAGAATACAAAAGTCCAGCGCCTTTCCGATGCGCAGATCGCGTACATTATCGAGAACGGCGTCCCGGGCACCGGAATGCCAGCCTTCCACTCTCTTGAAATCACCGACGTCAAAGCGGTCGTAGCCTACCTGCGCACTCTTCAGGGGAAAAAGCAAACGGTCAAGCTGCCCAGCGATCCGGTCCGCGGAGAGACAATTTTCTTCGGCAAGGCAAGATGTTCCGGCTGCCACATGATCGCCGGTAAAGGCGGCTTCATTGCCTCCGACCTGTCCACCTACGCCCGCACTCATGATGCAGAACAGATTCGGGGCGCGATCACCACTCCCGCTCCGGCCACCGACCGGCAAGCGCGGCTCGTGACCGCGACCACGCGCGGCTGCGAGAAAGTCGTCGGCAGAATTCGCAACGAGGACAATTTCTCTCTGCAGCTCCAGACTCTGGACGGTGCGTTCTACTTCGTAACGAAATCCGAGCTCGAAAGCCTGGAATACAATTCGCAAACCCTGATGCCATCCGACTACGGTTCCACTCTCACCGCCGACGAATTGAATGATGTGGTCAGTTATCTGATGAAGGTTGCGAACGTCAACGGATCGCGAACTGCCAAGAAAACAGATGAATGGGAGGAATAAGCAGGCTCCGCTCCACTGTGACGAATGGTCGGCGAGACGTGATCAATAATTTCCTTTAGAGCGGTCCAAAGAAAGGCGTTCCCATGAATCGCAGCACGAAAACCCTATGCATCATTATCATCGCTGCCTCCATGTTCATTGTGCTCGGAATATCGGGCGCCCCGGCTGCCCCGCGTGAGCCACGAGAGTTCAAGCTGCAAGCGGACGCGCCCCAGTTCTGGAATCTCGTCGATCAGAACGCCAAGCTCGGCGTCGTAGCCACGGGTTTCGGCTTTACCGAAGGTCCGGTCTGGGACGAGGCGGGCTTCCTCTACGTAAGCGATGAAACCATCAACAAAATTTTCCGGCTTCATACCGATGGCAAGAAAGAAGAAGTGATTGCGCTTGGAGATCCCGACGGCAACACCTTCGACCGCCAGCATCGCCTCATCGACTGTGCCAGCGTGTTGCGCGCCATCATCGAAGTAACGCCCGAGGGAAAATATAAGATTCTGGCAGACCATTACGAGGGCAAAAAACTGAATAGTCCCAACGACGTTGTCACAGGTCCGGATGGAGCTCTCTATTTTACGGATCCAACCCTGGATCTGGTGGCAGGAGAAAAACAGGAAATCCCTTTTCAAGGTGTCTACCGCCTCGACGCGAAAGGCAATGTGAAGCTCCTAACCAAGGATCTGACGCAGCCGAACGGCCTCGCGTTTTCGCCCGACGGCAAACGGTTCTACGTCGATGACAGCGAGCAAAGAAACATCCGCGTCTACGACGTCGCAGCCGATGGAACCCTCACTAACGGTCGCATCTTCGGAGAGGAGCCAGGTGGGAAAGGCGACGGCGTGCCCGATGGAATGAAGGTGGATAAGAACGGCAATATCTTTGTCACGGGGCCGAAGGGAATCTGGGTCTGGGACGCCAAAGGCAACCATCTCGGCACCATCGTCATGCCGGAGCAGCCCGCAAATCTGAACTGGGGCGACAAAGACTACCGAACGCTTTACATCACCGCGACCACGTCAGTCTACCGCCTCGAGATGAAGACACAAGGCCTCGTGCCGTACTTGTGAATGCCATTTGGAGCGTACGCTAAGGAGTCGATGTAGCTGCCGGCGGCGGCGGATTAAGATCGAACTCAGGATGGGGCGTGCCCATCATCCACTTATCGAACCAACCCACAATATATTCAAGGCGTTCGATGCGATGCCAAGGCTCGCCCGAGCGCGAGAGTTCGTGTGTCTCGCGTGGAAAAACAACCATGGCCGTTGGGAGTTTCATGTATTTGAGCGCCCGGAATAACTGTTCGCCTCCGGAGTCTTGCGGGGTGCGGAAATCGGATTCTCCCAGCACGAACAGCACCGGAGTGTGGATGTCCTTCACAAACGTGATCGCCGAGCGGTTGTTGTAGTCCTGCGGGTCTTCGAAAGGCGGCGCTTTGAACCAATTGGGGTGGAAGAGCGTGAAATCGGCCGTGTACCACCACGAGGCCCAGTTGGAAATGTCTCGTTGCGACACTGCGGCGGCGAAGCGATCCGTATGCGTGATGGTCCAGTCCGTCAGGACGCCGCCACCGCTGCCCCCAGTCACGCCCAGTTTCTTCGGGTCGACGTAGCCGCGCTTGAGAACTTCATCAACGCCGATCATCAGGTCGCGATAGTCGTCGCCCGGGTAATGATACTGAATGATATTTCCGAACTCCTGGCCATAGCTGGTCGAGCCGCGCGGGTTGGGATACAGGACCACGTAGCCTTTGGCCGCCATCCATTGAAACTCATGATCGAAGACCCAGCCATAGGCTGCGTGCGGGCCGCCGTGGATGTCGAGAATGAGCGGGTATTTTTTCTGTGGATCGAAATCGGGCGGCTTCTGGATCCAGCCCTGAATGTTCTTGCCATCGAAACTCTTGTAATTGATTTCCTCTGGCGACGTCAGATTGAGTTGCGACGAGAGTTTCTGGTTAAAGTCAGTGATGCGGGTTTGCGTTCCGTCGCTGGCAATGGCGAAGAGGTCGCCGATCATCACCGGAGAGGAGACGAGGGCGACCATCGTGCCCGCATCTGGGCTCACTCAGAAGTCAAGCACCGCCTCGTCGCCCCGCGTGATTTCGCTCACGCCGCCGGATTTTGTGTCGACGCGCACGATAGGTGACCGTCCTTGCTTCTCCACAACATCGAACAGCCACCGGCCATCGGGCGACCAGTAGAGCATGTGTCCGCGGCCGCCGCGTGGTGCGGCATTGTCGCCGCCAACCGCGCTACCCATGTCGTAGTCGGCGGTCAGGTTTCGCGGTTTCGCGTCCGGCGCGACGTCCATGACCCAAAGGTCGGGTTGCGAATAGGAACGGATCGGCTGGGTAACAGCGCCGTTGAAAGCGAACTGGCGCCCGTCCGGGCTGAGGACGAGACCACCGATCCCCATCGGAATGGTAGCCAGTTTTTCAGGGTTCCCGCCCACGGAAGGCACCGAGTAAATATCTGTGCTCGGGGTTTCGTAATAGGGCTCGTCGATATGCCGCGTGAGGAAGTAAATGCGCGAGCCATCGTGGCTCCAGACGAGTTGGCCCTCATCGAAATTCCCCTCGGTGAGCTGCACCGGCTTCGGGACTTCATCAACGGACGTCGGTATCTCGACTAGCCAAATGTGGGCGTGCCGCCTGGGATCAAGATAGCCTTCGTCGTTACTGCGATAGACCGCTCGATTGATCACGTGCACGTCGGTCTCGTGTTCGCTCTCAGCCTGATCATCACCGGGTTTCGCATTCTTCTTGCGCTGGGCCTTCTGGATGTCATCTTGGGTGGTCGAACTCACGAAGGCGATCCGCTTGCCGTCGGGAGACCAGACCGGGCTCGACGCTCCTTTGGGGAGATCGGTAATCGTCGAAGCTTCGCCTCCGGCGAGCGACAGCATTGCGAGTTGGCCAGGCTTCGGTTTGCCGCTTTCGTCTTTGTCACCTCCGCGAACGAATATGATGTGGCTGCCGTCGAGCGACCAGCGCGGCTGTGCATCATGCTTGCCGTTCGTCATCCGCACCGGGTTTTCCTTGCCGTTGGTGGCCGCGATCCAGATCGAGGTCTCGTAACCGGTGCGCTTCTGGTCGACAGTCACGCGCGTGAATGCAACGCGGCTACCATCGGGTGACAGTTGAGGATTGGCCACCCAGACGAAGTCAAAGAGATCCCTCTCGGTGAGCGAACGCTTCTGCGAGCCGGCCGGCTGCATGGCGTCCTGTGCTGCCAGTGACGCAACGAGCATGATAATCACAACGGAAAGGCGGGTCTTCATACGCATCCTTGATGCCGCTGAGTCGCGGCGAAGCGCCGAGTGTGCCTTTTCTTTGTGCCGGCTGTCAACCGCGGGCCGAAGCGGGCATGGCACGGGCGTGACATTCCAGATCGGCCCTAAACATCTGGTGCGAAAGGGGGGACTCGAACCCCCACGGTTTTACCCGCCAGATCCTAAGTCTGTAACGCCATTTGTGGCAATACCGATCTAAGCATCATGCCTGCAACATCTTCCGCGACAATCAAGGGCAGGACACCGAACGCCACTGTAGAGGATTTGTAGAGCCTGACGGCAGTCTCCTCAGCCCCGTTTCCCAAGCGACGTCCACAGGTCCACGGCAGAATCAAACGTCAGACCCATACTGGCGTATGTCGTCGTCCCCGCCGTCACATTCCCCGACACGGAAATAGGAGAATTCGCTGTCGGTTCCACTGGTGCGGGAGCGTGATTTGAAGTGTGAATCATCGCGTGAATCCGCAGTTCGATTTCTGGGGACACCAGCAGCACACCAGTTTCCAGTGCCATCGTGGAGGACAGCAGACCCACGCCGAGCATCGAAGTCGCAGATTTCCAGCTACTGAAATAGAAGTCCGAATGATCTTTCATGATTGCACCTACCTGATTCCAGAGTTGCACTACGCCCCGATTCTACAGGGCGAAGGGATTGAACGAAATGGTAATATCGGCTTGTGCGGGGATGGTGGAATTGGCAGACACACTAGCCTTAGGAGCTAGCGCCGAAAGGCATGCAGGTTCAAGTCCTGTTCCCCGCACCAGCGAAAAAGCCTCAGCGGCGTCATCTTGTCTAGGGTGTTGGAAATCGTTTCCTTAACAAACCACAGTCCTGCGGGCGCGGCTCCCTTGAGTGTCAATGAGTGCTAAACGCCTAGTTTCGTAAACCATCGGAGAGCAGCGATGCGACAACGCCGGAATCCTTCCTGTTGCAGCTTCGCGCACTCCGCTTCGGCTTCTTTCTGGGGATGTCGGACCGCTCACTGCGGAGCCATCCGGCGCAGCGGATGGTAACGAGGGTCCGAGCGGAGAGTTTGAGGAAAACCCACCTTCGGCCACGGAAACACGTCTCATCGCGCTGGCATCAAAAATTCTCGATCATTACCGCATCGCGTTGAAGTTCCCTCACTGTGAACGCCAGAAATTGGCCGTTAGGCGCAGCCTTTGGGCAACACAGCCAGTTTTGCCCTTGCTGAAACAGCACTCTGACATTGCCGTCTAGGCCCACGGCCAAAAGTGTCGCCGACGGCGAGAAGGCAGTAACATAGAGACTGCTCCCGTCAGCGGACCAGTCTATGGTTTGCAAGTGGATCCACTTGCTAACGTCCAACTGTCGAACCGTACCATTACTCAAACTGAGGATCTGTACTTGACCGTTTTCATTGTATCTTTCTACCAGAGCTATCTTTTGGCCGTCGGGCGATAGACTCCATTCGGAAGCCTTCATTGTTGACTTGAAGGGTTGAGCCGCGGGTCCCCGTTTCGGATCAAATGAGTAAAAGGTGAAGCTATGTTGCGGGCCGTCCCCTTTTGCCTCTGACAAGACGCAAGAGGTGGATGGAGGGAGAGCGCATTCGTACTCATAGTCGCCGCTGGCGACTACCGAGGGTGTGCCCCCCTCGATGGGCATGCTCATCAAACGGGGCGGATCGGGCGACCAACGCTGAGGAGTCGCGGTATAGAGAAGCGATGCACCATCGGCGCTCAGGCGTGCGTTGAAGTAATCCTCTGGACCCGTAATCACGGGCTCAGGAGCTTGCTTATGAATGTCTTGTCGATATACGCCCCATTTGCCACTACGATTCGAGCTAACGTAGACGGCATGGCCGTCGCGGGTCCACGCGTCTACCCGCCCTTCCCAAGTGTCAGTCGTTAGACGCTGTGCTCTCGCAAAGGCCGACTTCTCATTGGACCCAAGCGGGGCGAGATAGATGCTCTCTTGGGAATGATTCTTGATAAATACCAGACGTTTCCCATCAGCCGTCGCGCTGAGCCAGCCCGCAGAGAAACCAGCCCAGTTAGTAAGTCGTTCCGGTTCGCCACGTACCCCGCCCTTAACCGGGTCAACCCTCAGCGCCCAAAGATTGGAGTCTTTTTGGTTCGGTGGCGATTCGGCCAGCGAGTAGATCAGCCGTCCGTCTGGCAGCCAGTAGAATCCCGTTCCGCCCGCGGTAGCGAAGTCCGGGTTGGAGAGAATTACGGTGGGCGGCTGTCTGCCCTCGACATCTCGACTTTCGATCACTGTATCTACTTTTGTGCCCGGGCGGTGGCGAGTGACAGCGTACGCAAACCGTTGCCCGGTCGGAGCCCAAGAAAACCCCAAGAGGTCGTCGGTTGGATCGACTACCATAACTCGACGCGACCCCTCGCCCGCCGGTCCCATGATCCAGAAGTCGTCTGACCCCTGTTCCCAGTACATGATGTGCGACCCATCGGGGGAGATAGACCCATCTACTGCGTTGTCTCGGAGCTTGGTTAGTGCGCCTGTCAACACAGAGATTTTCCAAAGGCTATGTTCCGATAGTTTTATCGCCAAGAGCTGCGTCCCATCCGGGAACCAACCCAGTGGAGCGAGATCACCTGAGGCCGGTGTTAGGATACGAGCCTCTCCTGTTTCGACCGAGCTCAGGAACAGCGGACCCGCCCTTTCCACGTATGCTAGGTACTTGCCATCAGGGGAGATGATCGCCCACTCAATGAAACTTTGCGCGGAACTTGCTGTAAGTTGTCTCACTTTCAGATTGTTTCTGGGTGCTTCACCTCCCCGCTGGTGCCACGAGCGATATCCCAGAATCAACACGGCAATCGTCAGGGCAATGCTTGCCGTTAGCAGTGACCGCTTCAGCAACAATTGAGATTTCTGCGGGCGCGGGAAACGGGCCGTAACGTCTGGTCTCGCGCCCGATTCCGTGTCCCGCTTCAGCCGTTGTAAGTCGGCGCGAATGTCCGAAGCGTGCTGGTAACGAAGATTCCGATCTTTCTCAAGACACTTCGAAATGATCTCTTCCAGCTTCGGCGGGGTGGCAGGGTTTATTCGAACTGGCGGTACAGGTGCTCGATTCAGGATCGAATCAAACATCGCGCCTGTCGTGTCCCCGCGAAACGGCAACATGCCCGTGCACATCTCGTACAGAACTGCGCCGAACGAGAACAGGTCAGTGCGAGCGTCTAGTTCCTTGCCACGCACCTGCTCCGGCGACATGTAGGCGACTGTACCCAGAGCGCTGCCGGGACTGGTGAGATGTTCCTCAGACTCGATGGTCGCGGCGCTCATGTCAACGTTCCCCTGCTTCACAGTGATCTTCGCTAGCCCGAAATCTAGAATCTTCACCTGACCTCGATTGGTGACGAAAATGTTCGCGGGCTTGATGTCGCGGTGGACGATTCCTTTCGAGAGTGCCGCATCGAGCGCGTCTGTGATCTGGATGCCCAGATCGAGCACCGTCTCGATCTCCAGCGGCCTGCCCGCGATCCGGTGCCTGAGCGTCTGTCCCTCCAGCAGTTCCATGGCGATGAAGGTTCGCCCATCGGCCTCATCGATCTCGTAGATGGTGCAAATGTTCGGGTGGTTCAAAGAGGATGCGGCCTTGGCCTCCCGCTGGAAGCGGCTGAGGGCTTGTGGGTCGTGAGCGAGTGCGTCGGGAAGGAACTTCAGAGCGACGTGGCGGCCGAGTTTTAGATCTTCAGCTTCGTGGACCACACCCATACCTCCTCCGCCGATCTTGTGGAGGATGCGGTAATGGGAGACAGTCTGGTCTTCGGGTTGGGAGGGCGTAGACACTGGGTAGACATGTTAAGTGTGGAACGAGGGGAGGTCAATGAAAGGGATGGGTTTACCAGCACTTCACAGCACTTCAAAGAGATCGTTGACGTAAAATCCGCATTACACTCATTGACCCCGCGTGATCCCCTCAATGAGTTCTATAAAAAGGGATGTCAAGAAAAAAAGCTCCGCTTCGACCGGAGACCGAGAAGATTCTGTCGAGATCCAGCCCACTTCACTGTAAGAGTGCCTCTCGATTTGCGTGAGAGGTTTTGCTTCTGAGTTGTCTTCCATTCTTGTAGCTTTCATCGTTCGGTGGTGACCACGCCAATCGAGTCTTGAGACATGGCAAGCGAGACGGATACTTAAGTGGCAACCATGGTTCTATCGGAGGCTCGTGGCCTATCGCTATTTCTGGTTATCCGAGGAGGCATAGCTTGTAATGGGTGACTCGGTGCCGAAGCACACAGGGCCGATCTCATTGACTGATACTCACCTCGAACCGAGCGTCTTGAGAACCCGACCGACCACCACCAGAGAGAAGCGTCGGAGATGGAAAGGCCTCATTCCGCGAGACACTCAAGCTGCTTGCCGATTCAATGGTTTGGCGTCGAACTCCACCCCTTTCTTCCAAATGATTAATGTAATGGCGGCTATCTTTCGTGCCAAAACGCACGAGCCCGAGCGTCGTCCGCCTCGTCCGCACTGACCCGTAGGTACTGCGCGGTGGAGTTCATGCTCTTGTGGCCGAGAGCCGCCTTTATCTCTTCCAATTTGCAGCCCGCCTGCCGCATGTGAATGCCCGCGGTATGTTTTAGTGAGTGAATGAATCTCTTATGCTCGGGCACTCCCGCTAAGGAGCCATATTTTTCAATGAGTGAAGTCACCTGCCAACGAGTGAGCATGCCGCCGTCCATGTCGGGGAACAACAGATCGTTGGGATTGAGATTCTTGATAAATTCGGCTATTACGCCGCGCTCATCGAAGAGAGATTCGGGACCCTGACTATGCCGCCACTGTTTGAATGCGTCACAGGCGGCGGAGTCGATCAAGGACAGCCGCAGGTTGCCCAGCAGGGACCTCTTCAGAACGGCGTATTGCTCTTTGTAGAACTGAAGACTCCGAGGCTTGACGTGAATCCTCAGATGATCGAACAGTCGGGTCTCGAACTCCTTCAGCGTCGGGCAATTCTTAGCGACCTGATGCTGGCCTGTGACGAGCGAAGTTTTCAACGCGGCTTCGAGTTCAATCGCGGTGTTCTTGTTCTTCGTCCGAAGGGACTGCTGATGAATTGTCCTGTTGTGCTCAATCCTCGACCACCATGTACTGCCCCGCTTGTAGAGGCTCATGACACAGGAATCATATCAGAAAACTGTAGAGGATTTGTAGAGGGACTCTCTGTTTCCCTTAATGGGCGTGCAGAAAGTGATATGCGAATAAACCGCATAAACATTGGGTGTTGTGTGTTTGGAGTGACAATTGCTGGGAAGGGTCAGCAGAATCCTAAGTCTGGTGCGTCTGCCAATTCCGCCACTCTCGCACGCTCACAATTATACAAAGTGGAGGGAGTTCCTTTTGGACTGTCGAGTGGAATGGGATACTCAAGTGGATCCGCGCTGCTGCCGGCATCAAGCAGTGGCGAAAAACACAGCTCCCCTCGGGCAACACGCTTGCCGGGGGGCGCCCGCCAAACGGGCTACTGCACTGCGTTGAGTCCCTGATAAATAAACATTCCGGCGAGCACGAGCAGCAGCACTCCAGAACCGGCGCCGAAAACCCAAACCGGGACGGTGAGCCGGTTGACCTTCACCAGTAGTTCCGTCTGTTCCTGCTGCATATGCTGGCTCGCGTCATCGAGGTACAGCGACTCTTCCTCGTGCATGGTCAGCGTGCTGCGGTAGATGAGCAGAATGATCAGGCCGACAGTGAAAACACCCCACACGATCGCCAGGCCAAGCGTTAAAGGAGTCCACGTCCAAGTCATAAGCCACCTCGACAGTTTGCAAGCCCGTTGGGCGACTCCACCACATCGAGGGGTGCGGGCCTTAGCCCACGATCCTCAACCTGGAGGAAGGGCCTAACGGGAGCATTATAGACCAGTTGGCAAGCGCCGCGGGAGGAATCGTCAGCGGGAAGCTCGACATCCAATAGCTTGGTACAGGTCAGGTAAGCTAAGTGCGATTACGGCGTCGACCGCTTGCCACGCTCTGGTATAATCTAGGTACTTTAAAGCCAAGGAGATACGAATGGCCACGACAACCGTCCCAAATGTGAACACCAACGTCCCGGAAGTGAAGAAGACTCCGCCGGTTTCGCTCACGGCCAGCGCGGTTTCCAAGGTCAAAGAGATCATGGGACAACAAAATCCCGTGCCCGCCGGCCTGCGCATTGGCGTAGTCGGTGGTGGCTGCTCCGGCTTCTCCTATTCCATGCAGTTTGAAAACGCTGCCGGGATGATGGACAAGACCTTCGACATGGATGGACTGAAGGTGTTCGTCGATGCGACTTCGGTGATGTATCTGAACGGGTGCATCGTCGACTACGTCGAAACCCTGGAGGGCGCAGGTTTCAAATTTGAGAATCCCAACGTGAAAAGCACCTGCGGCTGCGGATCTTCATTCAGCGTTTAAGTTTCAGCGCGAAGATTCTCCGCCGCGCGCGAAGAAGACTCGTGACGCAAATCTCGTGGAAGAAGACGGCCTCATCCCAGGATGAGGCCGTTCCACTTTGGATTGAAATCGTCTCGCTGCTATTGTGGCGGATTAGCGGGCGGCTGCGACGGCGAGGAAGATGAACCGCTATTGCCGAACCCGGAAGACTGCCCGAACGAACTCCCGTTAGAATTGCCAAACGAGCTGCCGTTTGAATTACCAAATGGACTGTTGTTCGTGCCTCCGAACGGACTGCTGTTCGTTCCCGCCGCCGGTTGCGCGCCATTCAAATTCTGTTGGGCTCCGAATGACTGCAGCGCTGGCTGATAAGGTGTGGTGATGATTCCGCCGCGGTCGGTGCTGGGATCATAGAGAAACTGCCACTCGTTATATTTCTTCTTATGGTTGTATTCGCGAATGGTGGTTTTTTTGCACAGGCTGGCTACGCCGACGATCGGGCCGCTGGCGACGAGCTGCTGTGCGCCGGAGTTCGAGTCGCCCTGCCCTCCCGAAGTCTGGCCAGCCTGAGACGAATCTGATCCCAGAGCAGAATTCATTCCCGGCTGACCACCTCCCGTTTGATCCGAGCCCGTCTGCGAGTTCGAGCCTGCTCCGAACCCGCCGTTCGAGTTTCCCCCCGATCCAGACGCCGACCCTGACGACTGCGCGAACACGCCGGAACTGTTAACCCCGGAGTTGCCGAACCCAGAATTGCCAAACCCCGAACCGCTCGATCCCGAACCGCCGAAGCTGGAGCCAGAACCGCCAAATCCAGAATTGCCGAAACTCGAACTGCTTCCCCCGAAACTACTCTGTCCCGCCGGGGAACCGATCGCGCTCGCCCCCGGAATGCTTCCACCACCAATGCTGAAGCCGCCGCCCAGTGTTACCCCGGGCTCACCGTAATGCAGGAGCCTGAAGTCCTGGCACTTGCCGTTCTTGCAGTTCAGCGGATCTTTGTAATGCTTGCGCAGGTAGCGCATGTTATTCGTGTTGTCGAGATCGTCCAGCTTGGTGGGATAGCGGCTGAATTTCTTGTAATAGTTCCGGAGAGCCCGCGAGTACTGCACTCCGCGGTGAATCATTTCCGTTTCCTGCTCCCGCTGAAACTCATGCTGCATCGGGATAATAATTCCAAACATGACGCCGACGGCCATCAAGGCGACCACAAGAAGCAGCGTGAGCAGGATATATCCCTCTTCCCGGGGACGACGGCGGGCCGCGCCGGGCGCGCGGTGCACCGATTCCTGAATTTGCGAAGCGCGCTTCTTCACGACGGGTTCCCCTGGGTCAGCGGTATGTTCTGCGCCGGACCGCTAACCACCAGGTCCTGGATCTCAACCGATGTCCCCGAGATTCGCACAACCTTGTAGCGGCGGTCGACGATCTCGCCTTCGCCGGCTATGAAAACGTCAGTGTCCTTGGAAAGAAAAACCTTCCTGGGCTCTCCCGGCTGGCTGGCGAAGCCGAAGAACTTCAGGGGTATTGGAAGCTGTTGTGCCACGGCCGGCGGCGCGTATATCGGATCCTTCCCACCCGGCCTGCCTTTGTCGGTGCCGTTGCTTAGCGGAATGGGAATCACGGCGTCCGGCTGGGATATGAAAATGTTTCTTCCTGAGCCTTCGTACTTCACCTGTTCCGCTGAGGCCAGTTCCTGCAGGTGCAAAGTGGGATCGAGGTCCGGCGCAGGGCGCACTTTCTTCGCCGTCGAGACTGAGCCGTGATGCGTCCCGGGACGCGTGGTATTCGTTGTCAGAGTGTGTGGGTCGATCGCCGTCGTCACCGGCGTCGTAGAAGCGATGGTCGAGGAAGAAGGCATGAACCAATAGGCGACGACCACAAGCGCCACCACTCCCAGCGAAGCTGCCAGGATCACCTGCTTCCGGTTTTCGAATCCCAGGTTCACTACCCGCCCGCCTTCAGATAGGTTTCAAGTTTCATTTGCAGCTTGATCGGACCCTTCTGTTCCCCGGCCAGAGTGATGCTGCTGATGATGAAAAACATGTCATCTCGTTCCAGGGCATTGATGAACTTGGCCAGCGACACGTAACTCCCCGCCAGGTTCGCTTCCAGTTCGACCGGATGCAACCCGCCGACCTCGTCGTCGTCCACCTTGTACTTAGCCTGTTCGATCATGACCCCATTGGCCACAGCTAGCTTGCCGAATTGCGTGGGGATTTCCGAGTCCTGGACGGCAAAGCGCTTCTTGTAAAAGTCTACGATCTGCTGATTCGCTGTGATCACTTTCTTGTCCAGATCCTTCAGCGGTGCGACCTGGAGGGTTTTCGCATGCAATTCGGTGCGCAGTTGGGTTAGTTCTTGACCGCGCGAGTCGGCCGAACCCACCAGCGGCGAAAACAACACCGCTGCGGCCAGGATGTCCACGCCCAACAGCACGCCCAGGGTGATCTTGATGTTTTTCCGGGTTTGGCGAAGATCTGGCATCAGGATGCGCTCCGCTTGGGAGTCTCGGTCTTTGGAGTTGGCGCGGGCGCGGGGGGCGGCTCGGGAATGTAAATCCCATCGATCGCAAATTGCACGCTGTCGCCGCTGCCGCTGGTCGCCGGAGCTTCCGCCTCCACGTAGGTCTGTGCGAAGTGCCGCGAATCTTCCATGCGGTGCGCCAGTTCCAGGGCCCGGTCGCGATCGCCCGCGACCACCATCTTCAGCGTCAGCTGATTGTCGGCGTCCAGTTCAGGATGAATCGAAACCAGGTGGACCCGCGCCGGCATCACTTTCTCGAGATCTTCCAGAACATGCGTCCAGGAAAGCGACTTGCGCTCGATCAATTCGTTGAGAAACTGCGACTGGTCGCGGGTGGTGCGATTGTTCGGCTGGCCGAGAAAATTCTCCGCCTGTTGCCGGGTCCGGTCGCGCTGCGCGATCTGGGTGCGCAAATTCGCGATCTGGGCGTGGTCACGCCGGGCCGCAAACCAATCCGTAACCGTGATCGTAAGCAGGGCCAGCGTAAGAACTGCCGCCACTCCCAGAGCCGTTCCCCAACGCACCCAGAACTGCCGCGCATCTTCATACGGCTGGCTCGCGAGATTGATGTCAAGGCGCATAAGTTTTAAATTGTCATCCTGAGGCGAGCGCTTTTTGCTCGCCGAAAGATCTAGGGGAGCCACCGCGCCGCGCCGCGGCTTTTGCGGCGCAATAAGCGCGAGGCGACCTTCCTTTACGAAATCAACGCTCCCACCACACCAGCCATTCTCCAGCGCGGCACCGAGCCTCCGTTGTTCGCTCCCAACTGCGAGGAACTCACCAGCTCCTGCACTTCCGCTCCGGTCTGCGCCTGCAGCGCAGGAGCCGCACCCCGAAGATCGGATATACCTGCCACGAATATCTTCTCTATATTCAGATGATACGTATCCTGAAAAAACACCACCGAAGGGTAGACTTCCTCGGCCAGCTGCTCACCCGTGATCGTAACCCCGCGGGTATTTTCAAGGGTGCGGAAGAGCTGAAGCAGCTCTCCATTCAGGATGGCAATGCTGGTGGTGCGCGCATCCACCTTCACCACCAGTGTAGGACGCTGTCCCTCCGCAATACCGAGCGCTGCCAGCATCGACGGCAAGACCACGCCGGGACTGAATCCGGCGTCGCGGAACGCGGCCTCGTAGTCCTCCAGCACGCTGGCCAGGGCGACCGCTGCCACCACCCGAACCCCATCGCTTGCCTTCTGCGCGTGGTAGGAAACTTTGGCCTTGTCCACGTCGAACGGCAAAGATTTCTTCAAACGAAACCGCACCACGCTGGCTGCCTCCTCGGAGTCGCCGGGCAAGGTATCAAACTCCAGCAGCACGACCCGCACGGCCGCGTCCGGTACCACGGCGATCAAATCGTGAGACCGTCCCGCTACATCGCTCAGGGCGGCTTGTATCGCCTCACGCACTGCATCGCGCCGGTGCAAGTTGCCCTCAACCAGGTCTGGAATCACGCAACCCGGGGCCAGTTCGCGGGCCGCGCAGGCTTCCAGGTTGCGGCCATCTTCGGCCAGCCGCCCCACCAGCACGCGGTCGGCGGCGATCTCACACGCCAGCCGCGGCTTCGCCGGATTGGAACCAGAACTCATTTTGAGGACAACCCTTCCTACAATTCAAACGCCATATCGCGCTTCTTGCAATACCTGACAGGGCACTAGAAGGGATCAGGGACTAGGGAATTGATCAAAAGTCAGTGGCCAGTCCAAACTTCAAGACCCCTTGCCCTGCACCCTGACCCCTGCCTTTCTACCGCATGGCCTCGATAAAGGTGACCTTATTTATTTCTTTTAACGTGGTCAGGCCGAGCCGGACTTTATCCAACGCCGACTCGCGCAGAAACCGCATGCCTTCTTCCCGGGCGGCGCGACGGATTTCCGACGTCGGCCTCTTTCCCAGAATCATTTCCCGGATGCGGTCGCTCAAATCCAGCAATTCATGTATCGCGGTTCGCCCGCGGAAGCCGGTTCCCGCGCACTCGATGCATCCCGGTCCTTCATACAGCGCCACCTTCGACCACTGGGCGTAATCCAGTCCGCTGGCCTCGAGCACCTCCGGAGGATAATTCACCTGGGTGCGGCACGATTCGCAGATCAAGCGCACCAGGCGCTGCGCCAGAATGCAGTTCAGGGCCGAAACAAAGTTGTAAGGCTCGACGCCCATGTTCAGGAAGCGGCCGATCACATCGACCACGTTGTTGGCGTGGACTGTAGTGAAAACCAGGTGGCCGGTGAGCGCGGACTGGATGGCGATCTGCGCCGTTTCCGTGTCACGGATTTCGCCGACCATGATTTTGTCCGGGTCGTGCCGCAGAATCGACCGCAAGCCGCGGGCAAAGGTCAGTCCCTTTTTCTCGTTCACTGGAATCTGCGTGATGCCGCGCAGCTGGTATTCGACCGGATCTTCAATGGTGATGATCTTGTCTTCGTCGGTTTTGATCTCATTCACCGCGGCGTACAGGGTGGTGGTTTTGCCGCTGCCCGTCGGTCCCGTGACCAGTACCATGCCGTACGGCTCTTTGATGTAGCGGCGGAACTTGCGCAGGTCGTCCTCATCAAAGCCCACCACGTCGAGTGTGAGCGACTTGAACTTCTCGCTCATCGATTCTTTATCCAGCACGCGGAGCACCGCGTCTTCGCCGTGAATCGAGGGCATGATGGAAACGCGGAAGTCGATGGCGCGCCCGTTGTACTTCACCCGGAAACGGCCGTCCTGCGGCACGCGGCGCTCGGAGATATCCAGCTCGCTCATCACCTTGATGCGCGAGATCACAGTCGAGTGATGTTCTTTGCCGATGGGCGGCATGGCCTGCGTCAGCACGCCGTCGATGCGGAACTTGATCACCACGGAATCATCGCGCGTCTCAATATGAATGTCAGAGGCCCGCCGCTGCAGCGCGGTGAAGATCGTGGTATCGACCAGGCGGATGATCGGGCTGGTATCGCCCGCTGCCGTCAGCTTGTCAATGGTCAGCGTCTCTTCGGCGCCGGTGGCTTCGTCTTCCCGGATGATCTGGAAACCTTCGCTGGCTTCTTCCAGAACGCGCTGTGACTGTTCCGTCTTCGTCAGGATGTTGTCGATCTGCTTCAGCGTTGCCACTTTGGTGACAATTCGCTTCTGCAGCAGCAGGCTGATTTCATCGATCATCATCAGCTGGCTGGGATCGGCAATGGCGATCGCCAGTCGGCCGTCAGCGGTCTCTTCCAGAGGCACGAACTTGTAACGGAACATCAGCTCCGGGGAAAACTTCTTGAACAACTCATGGTGGAGCTGGAAGTCGGTGAGATCCACGAACTCGCAGCGGTAGCGCCGCGCCACGTCCTGAGCGCGTTCCAGGTCAGTGATGGGGTTCCCCGTCGTCGCCACCACCTGCCCGCCGTTCTCACCGTGCACGAAAAGTGATTTCTTTTCTGCCATCGCCATTTCTCAAATCCCCGTTGTCATCCTGAGGCGACGTGCTTTTAGTCGCCTCAGGACCTAGCCGAGCCGCGCGCTCCACGGAGCCTGCCCTGAGAGAGCGCAAGCGACCGAAGGGCGCGTCTGGCTTACTTCCTTATTTCAGTGCACTCCCTGCATTCCCAAACTGAAGATCGGCAAATACAGCGAAATCATCACCACGCCCACGAAAATCGCCATGATGATCAGAATCAGCGGTTCGATTAGCGCCATGGCAGCGCTCAACGCCGTTTGCACATCCTCTTCATAGAACTCCGCCACCGAATTCAGCATCGCCGGCAAAGCGCCCGTGGATTCGCCCACTTCGAGCATCTCCACCGCCAGGTCGGGAAAGATATTCTGTTCCTCCAGGCTCGCCGCCAAACCTTGCCCTTCGCGAACTCTTACGCTCGCCCGCATCACGCCCTTCAGAATGCGCCGGCTTGACATCGAACCGCCTGCGGTTTCCATCGAAGGCACCAGCGGCATCCCGCCCTGCAGCAGCGTAGAGAGCATCCGCGAAAAAGTCGCCACCTGATGCTTCAGCCGGATCCCGCCCAGTAAAGGCAGGCTCAGAATCACGCGGTCAATCTGGTCGGCGCCGGAATCCGTTTTCCGCCACCGCCAGAATAAAAACCCAGCCAGCACCGTTCCAACTACGAAAAAGGGAAAGTATTTCTGCGCATTCACGCCCACCGCCAGCATGAACAGCGTGATCGCCGGCAGCTTCGCGTCCAGGCTGTTGTACAGCTCCGCGAACCTAGGGACTACGTAAGTGAACAGAAACATCACCATGACCGTTACCACGGTGACCAGAAGCGTGGGATAGATCAACGACACCGCCAGCTTCTTGCGGAAGCTCATCGTCATCCGTTGAAAGTTGATGTAGCGGGTCAGCACTTCATCAATGTTTCCGCTCTTCTCTCCCGCCATCAACGTGGTGGTGTAAATCTTCGGCACCACGGCATGCGTAGAGAACGCAGCCGACAACAACTCTCCGCCCTTTACCCGCTCGCGCACGTTCTCCAAAATCTGCCGCAGATTCGGGTCCCTCTGCCGCTTGATCAGCAGATCGAGCGAGTTCAAAATCGGCAGCCCGGCCTTAATCAGCGTCAGGAACTGCTGGTTGTACACCAGAAACGAACTCTCCTTAAGCTTGCGCCCGCCACGCCCCAAGCCGCCCGAGAGCAGTCCCTGAGGTTTTACCCAGTGCACCAGGTAGCCCTGCGCGGCAAACCGGTCGCGCACCTCGGCCACGGAATAACCATGCTCCACTTGCTGGTGGGTATGCCCCCGATCGTCCGCGATTTTTATGACGAATTCCGCCATTTATGTCATTCCGAGCAAGTGCTTTTTGTGGGAAGAGCCGTGAAGGGCCTCACCCCAGTTTAACATTCCCGATTCCGCTCCAACCTCGGAGCACCATAACCCCGAGCTCATCCAGTATCACAAGTAACCGGCCCAACAACCCTCAAGGCCCCAACTCGCCCTCGACCGTCTCCGTCCCCGCCGGAGGACTAAACTCGAACCGCCCCTCCGGAATGCTGACATCCTCTTTCTGGTCGCTGAACCGGTACTCCGTGACCGACCCATCCACGTCGTTGATCGCGATGCGCACAATCTGGTGCTCCGGCGTCACCTCGATTAAAATCTCATTAATCCGGTCAGCCAGAGCCCGCGGCACGCCCCGCAGCACAACATCCCCGGCAACCACGGGCGTCACATCCGGGGCCAGCGACAGCCCTTGCAACTCCTTTTCCAGCTTGCTCTTACCGAGCAAAAACGCAAGTGGAGAACGAACATCGTCCAGTTTCCGGGCATCAGTTTTCCGCGCCTGCCGGTCGCCCGGGACGTAAAACCACGCATCTCTCCCATCGCTCACAAACAGTTTCTCCCTGGGAGAACGGTACTCCCACCGCATCTTGCCGGGTTTTTTCGACCCGCCTTTCGCCAGCCAAACCGTCCCCGCCTCCGTCCGCTCAATCCCCGCCCCGCGATATTCCTCAGTAAACTCCGCCTGCAGGGTGCGCAGGTGGTTGTAATGCGCATCCACAGCCTGGGCGATGGAATGGACGTCTTCGGCCCTGTTGGCAGCCAAGGCCGCCACAATCAGCAACAGTGCGCCTGCAAACTTGGACATGGCTTCGATTCTACGCTACGATTCTATGCTTGTTATACACACTTTGATGTGTGATAATCTACACATGCCTACTAACCTAGCCCTGGATGACAGCTTGATCGAGGAAGCCCGCCGGGCTGGCGGTCACAAGACCAAGAAGGAAGCCGTCACAGCGGCTCTGGCCGAATACGTGAAACACCGCAAACAGCTCCGTATTATAAAAGCGTTCGGCTCCATCGATTTCGATCCCAGCTACGACTACAAAGCCGAGCGCCAGAGAAGACACTCCTGAATATGCAGGTTTTGGTCGACACTCCCGTCTGGTCACTCGCTTTGCGGCGGACGAACACTGACCTCAACCCGCGTGAGCAGTGCTTGACCACCGCCTTGCAGGAACTCATCCGCGATGGGCGCGCCCAACTCCTGGGTCCGGTCCGCCAGGAATTACTTTCAGGCCTCCGCCAGGAAGCCAGCTTCAGAAAGCTGCGTGACCAACTACGCGCATTTGACGAACCTCGTATGGAAGTTGCCGACTACGAGGAAGCCGCCCACATCAGCAATCAATGCCGCTCGCAAGGCATCGCCGGATCGGCCATCGACTTCCTGGTCTGCGCGGCCGCCTCCCGCCGCGACTGGCAAGTCTTCACCACTGACCAGGACTTCACTCGCTACGCCGCAGTAATCCCTTTGAAGCTCTACCAGGTAAATTGAACAGTGCAATGGAAAACTTGGCCACCTGGAAGCTCATGTGGGGACACCCGTCCTCCGCTGTCCGTCGAGCGCAGCTCGACGTTCTTTTGCTAACACCCCAGTGACAGAGAATCGTCTTCAGCCGTTGCCGGTCTACATCGCTTAGAATAAGACAAGCACAATGTGATTATTCCCATGAACGATGAGGCCATCACCATCTCGCCGGGACCCCGCTTTCGCACGGCCATGATCCTGGCCGTCATTGCCGACGCGCTGCAAATCATCGTGTTCCCCGCCTTCGTCGAAGGCGCCATCTCGCCAGCCGACGACATCCTCGATCTCGGCATTGGAGCCGCGATGGTCAACCTTCTCGGTTGGCATTGGGAATTCTTGCCATCGTTCCTGGGCAAGCTCGTGCCCGGCGTTGATTTAGTTCCTTTGTGGACGCTGGCGGTTGCCAACGTCTATCGCAAGTCAAAGCGGATGGCGGAGACTACGGGAGAAAGTCACCAGGAACACCCCAAGCTGGAAAACCCGCAACGTCCCTGACGGCATTTGGGACTGCAGTCCTTCCTTTGTCATCCTGAGGCAGCGGAGTCGCGCGCGAAGCGAGCGACTCCCAACGAAGGACCTTTGCATTTCTGCACGCGCTCATTTTAACTGCGGACCGCCGGCGGTCTTCGAGGGCAGACGAGGTGAGCCGACGATATCGTGTTCGTCCGTGTCACCCGAGCCCCTAATCCAGCTCCCTGACCCAAATATTCCTGAAGCTGATAGGCGGACTCGGATCGCCATGCGCCTGAAGCTTGATCGGAGCACCGTCGAACTTCTTGTAAAAAGGCTGGCCGATGTACCGCGTCTCGCCCTTCAACTCAAAGTGGTTCTCGACCAGCACCCCGTTAAGAAAGGCGGTGACATAGGCAGGACTCTTCAGCGAGCCATCCCCATTGAAGATGGGAGCCGTCCATACTACGTCGTAGACTTGCCACTCCCCGGGCTTGCGCATCGGGTTTGCCAGCGGAATGCTCTGCTTGTAAACGCTCGCGGCCATGCCATTGACGTAGGTCTTGTTGTGGTACGAGTCGAGAATCTGCAATTCATATCCCGCGTCATCGGGGCCGGTCGAAGCCAGGAACAGTCCACTGTTGCCGCGCAGCTGACCAGAACCGGTGACGTTCTCGGGAATTCTCCACTCCACGTGGAGTTGATAATTCTTGAAGGTGCGCCTGGTCTCAATATTCCCCGCTGACTTATTCACCGTGACCACGCCGTTGGCAACGATCCATTTCGCCGGGGCAGACCGGTCTTGCGCAGACACCCACTCATTCAGGCTCTTGCCGTCGAATAAGATGACCGCGTCGGAGGGAGCCGCGCCGCACTCGGCGCCCGGCGTCACCACTCTAGGCTCCGGCTGCCAGACCTCCGTGTCCTCAGGCTTGGCCGCCTCTTGACCCGCAGCTTGCGCTCCGAGACCAAGCGCAGTGGCGACGAGAATGACGAGAATGATGGTGCCAAACATCGTTATCCGATCCAACTTTTTCATATGTCCCCTCACCTATCAGCTATTCAGCATCCCGCTTGTTATACTAACGCCGAAATTCCGGTTGGAGGTGTTCATTGCGAATCCAAGCTTTGAGGATGTTGACGTTCCTGCTGGTGGGTGTGGCGGCAGTTCCCTGCCGGGCACAGGATAAAGTGACGATCCTCTACGATGCGTTCGGGGAATCGAGGGAACTGACGAAGGATTGGGGATATTCCGCTTTGGTGGAGCACAACGGAAAGCGAATTTTGTTCGATACGGGGAATGATGCCGCGATTTTCGAACACAACGTGAAGGCGCTGGGCATAGACCTGACGAAACTGGATTTTGTGGTGATCTCGCATTGGCACGCAGACCACACGACGGGGCTGAGATATGTGCTGAAGGTGAATCCGAACGTTACTGTTTATGCGCCTGCGGACGGGGCGAATGGATTTGGGGGAGCGTCGATTCCGGCGACGTTTTTGCGGGCTGATGAGAGCTTGCCCGCGAAGATGCGGTATTTCGGGGGAACGGAGCCGGAACATTTCACATCGGGCAAGCTGTATGACACAGGGAATTTTGTGTTGGTGAATCAGTTGACGGAAGTATCGCCGGGGATTTTTCTGGTGCGGACAGTTTCCCAGAAGAAAGAGACACTGGGGCTGCCGGAATTGACGCTGGCGATCAAGAGACCGAATGGATTGCTGCTCGTGGATGGATGCTCGCACGCGGGGATTGAAGCGATTCTGGAAGCGGCAAGCGCGGTCGATCCGAGAACGGAAGTTGTGTTTGGGGGATTGCACCTGGTGACGACGCCGGTGGAAGAGATTGATGTGCTGGTGGAGAACTTAAAGACGAAGTGGAAGGTGCAGAGGATTGCGCCGGGACATTGCACAGGTGAACCGGCGTTTGCGCGATTGAACAAGGCGTATGGAGAGAACTATTTGTATGCGGGGTTGGGGACGAAGATCGAGCCGTGAGGATGGCGCACATCCAGGAATGGGTCAGGCCGGCGCAACACCGCGATTACGCTAATTGGCTCGGACCGGAGCGCACTGGCCCACCTTTAGGACAATCAAAACGCTAAGTAAGGCAAAAAACGGTCGCAAACATTTCCACAACCACCCTGTGACATCTAACCTTGCGCCCAACTCGCAACGAGCGCATCATGGTCAAAGCGGAGGCAGTATAGGAAGAGAGAACAACTCGATGCGTAACTCGTTTGCGCTCAAGATTTTGACCCTTAAACCATCTGCAATCAAGATTTTGCAGACAGTTTTTGCGAACCCCGCCTCCAGCAAGCCTTTCACAGGTATGGGGGAGGGGGGATACCCTAAGAGTAACCAGAATTACCAAAAAATCTCACCCTGCTGCAGCCTTCGGAAACACCACCCTTCACACAATATTTCAAGCAGATTTCCACAAGCCAGATTAGAAAGAAAGCTAGAAGCTAAAAGCTAAAAGCTGAGAGCTGACAGCCGAGAGCCGAAAAGCTACAAACTGAGAACTGAGAACCGAGAACTGAGAACCGCCCTCGCAATCTCACAATACAAATCAATTGCCTCAGTCAGCTGTTTCTTCTCGATAAACTCGCCGTCAGTATGCGCGACGTGAATCGACCCCGGACCAATCAGCAGCGGCTCGCCCCAGTTCGTCAGCCGAGGAATGTCAGTAGTAAACGCGGCAATCATCGTCGGCAATCCGTCAACCGTGCGAAAGCGCAGGAAAGGAAGTTCCAGCGGGAATTCAACCTTCACCGAATCGCCCGCGGTCGCAAGAATCTGTCGCCGCAAATCCTGCGACGGACCAATCAGACGATAGAGCAAGTCCGCATGAGCATAATCAGGAATCACGTTGGGCGCGCGACCGCCTTCGATCAACCCAATGTTCAGCGTGCACGGACCAACCTCTGGATCAGAAGGCAACGGCATCGCGCGCAGCCGCGTGAGAGCCGCAAGAAGCTTGTCGATCGCGGATTCGCCAAGTTCAGGATAAGCCGAATGCGCCATGCGTCCGGAAGCAGTAACCTCAACCCGCAGCGTCCCCTTCGAAGCCAGAGCAATGCGATTCTCGGTGGGTTCGCCATTGACCAGGTATTTGCACGCGTGCGCTGGCTGACTCGCCGCGCACTCGTTAGCCGCTTTCGCGCCCAGGCTGTCGCGCTCTTCGCCCACCAGGAACAGCAGTCCCACGTAAATGCCTTGCTGACGCAGTCGTTCAGCGGCGGCGATCTGCGCCGCAATAATGCCCTTCGCATCACACGAGCCACGCCCATAGATTCGAGCCGCATCTTCGGAAGATGCTATGAATGGAGGAACCGTATCCATGTGCGTGGAGAAAACCACCTTCGGATTTGGCTGCTCGGGCGAAGTAGCATAGACGTTGAAGCGATTGCCTTCCACCGGCATGCGCCGCGTCTGGTAGCCAATGCGGCAAAGTTCTCCGTAGAGATAGTTTCCGACCGCCGCTTCGTTGCTCGAAATGGATTCGATGTCGACCAGCTGCCGCGTGAGCGTGATAGCGTCCATGGCAAGAGCATAAACTACAACTCGCCTTCGCAGCCGCAGCGATTTGAACCGATCATGTAATCTGAATACTGTCATCGTGCAAACTTTAACTATCCGATCGCTCTTCCTTGAAGGCCCAGCGGGAAGACTCGAAGCGTTGCTTAACGCCGGTTCGGAAAACGCGACTCATGCCGCAATCGTTTGCCACCCGCATCCGCTGTTTGGAGGGACGCTGCATAACAAGGTTGTGTTCCATACCATGAAAGCTCTGAACAGTTTTGGATTTCCCGTGCTCCGCTTCAACTTTCGCGGCGCCGGACTCAGCCACGGCGAGCACGATCACGGCAACGGGGAAGTTGAAGACGTTCGCACCGCTCTCGACTGGCTGGACGCTGAGTTCCATTTACCGCTGCTGTTTGCCGGCTTCTCCTTCGGCGCGGCTGTCGGGCTGAGAGCCGCATGTCCAGATGCTCGGGTGAAGGCGTTAATTGGAGTGGGCGTTCCGGCGATTCCTGTCGCCGCCGATACGGAAACGCCGCGCGTGTATGCATTCGATTTTCTGCAGGAATGCCTCAAGCCGAAATTGTTTGTCAGCGGCGCGCGCGATCAGTTTGGTCCGCGGGCGAAGCTGGAGGCTCTGATTGCGTCGGTTCCGGAGCCTAAGAAACTGGTGCTGATTGAAGGCGGAGACCATTTCTTCGAAGGACGGTTGCGCGAACTGCGGGAGACGATTGAAGGTTGGGTGAAGGAAGCTGTCAGCTCTCAGCCGTCAGCTATCAGCTAGGATCTAACTAACAACGAGACGGTTGGAAACTTGCACGTGTATTTCTGAAATATGACGGCAGAAACGATCGCACTGCTTCAACAAAGCATTCGGAAGGCCGTCCGCCTCACACGCCCTGACGGCGAAGTAATAGTCGCAAGGATCACTCTAGTCGATGTCCTCGATGAGGAGATTGTCTTCGATATGCTTTCCACTACTGACGAATCCAAGTATGAGAAGTTTGACCGAAAGCCAGCCTACCTATTGTATTTCAGTGACATCTCTACCGTGAGCGCTGTGCCCGATTCGACTTCTTGACTAACGCCGATCGGTTCGCTGTGTTGACTTTCTGACAGCTGGGAGCTGACAGCTGAGAGCGGTTCTTTATAATCCTGCCCATGTCTGACGCTGATTCCGAATCGCAGTTCCATCAAATGCGCGAGGTCGTTCGCGAGATCTTTCGCCACGCGCTGGCCGAGGCCTCGATTGCCAAGGCATTTTCGCGGCACGTGCACTGTGAGCGTGGTGTCTTGCGGGTCTGCGAAGATCTTTACCATCTCGATTCGTATTCACGCGTTCTGGTGATCTCCATCGGCAAGGCTGGACACACGATGGTCGAGGCACTCACGCAGCAGGTCGGTGAGTCGGCGCTGGAAGGCATTGTGGCGTGTCCGGTTGAGCCGTTGGCGCAGGTACGCGGCTTCCGCTACTTTCGTGGCGGACATCCTGCGCCAAACGCCGAATCCATCCGCGCGGCGAATGCCATCCGCACGGCACTTGAGGCGCAAACTGCGGCTTCGCTCATCATATTCATGCTCAGCGGCGGAGGATCGTCGATCGTCGAGAAGCCCATTGACGAAGAGATCTCACTCGACGATCTGATCGCGACCTATCGCGCGCTGGTTCATTCCGGAGCTCCCATCGCTGAAATCAACACGATCCGCAAACATCTTTCCGCGGTCAAAGGTGGACGCCTGGCGCAGGCGGCGTTTCCAGCGCAGCAGGTTTCGCTGCTGGTCTCCGACGTTCCCGATAATATGCCCGATGCTCTGGCTTCGGGCCCAACCATGCCCGACTCAACCAGCGTTGAAGATTGTTATCGCATCGCCGAGAAACACGGATTGCTCGCGCAGCTTCCCGACTCCACGCGTGAGCTTTTTGAACGGCATGCTCTGGAGGAAACGCCGAAGTCCGACGACCAGGCGTTCTACCGCTCGCGATGGTGGACAATTCTTTCGAACCAAACCGCGGTCGAGCAGGCGAAGGCTGCGGCCGAGCACGCTGGGTTTGCCGTGCACGTGGACAATTCTTGTGACGATTGGGACTATGAGCGCGCAGCCGAATATTTGTTGAAGTGTGTGCGCGAGCTGAAAACAAAATCCGAGCGAGTGTGCCTGATCTCCGGCGGGGAAGTGACGGTGAAGGTCACGAGCGAAGGCGTCGGTGGACGCAACCAGCAGTTCGCGCTGGCGTGTGCTGAGAGAATTGCAGGACAAAACATCACCGTGCTCAGCGCCGGAACGGACGGAGTAGATGGGAACAGTCCGGCCGCTGGCGCCGTCGCAGATGGGACCACGATGGAGAGAGCGCGGTCGAAGGGATTGGACGTCCACGTGGCGCTCGAGAAATTCGATGCATATCCGTTCTTCAATGCGCTGGGCGACGCGATTGAGACTGGACCTACGGGCAACAACCTGCGCGATTTGAGGATTCTGCTGGCATATTGACGACGACCGCAGGTCAAAGCCACTGCTGAAATCACGGGGAAGGGTCGAACTCTTGTTTGTAGGCTTCCCAGCGTTGCTGGATGCCCGCCATTATTGTCTGATATTCCGGGTCAGAGCGGAGACTGTCATAATTCTTGTCGCGTTCGAACCAGGGGTAATTCACGTCTCCGAGAGCGGCGGTTCGTCTAAGCCAAAGGAGAGCGTTCTGGCGGTCGCCGAGCAGGGCGTGGATGCCTCCGATCCAGTAGGCGCCATCGCCATCGACGATTTCTTCTGGACGGCGTTGCAACAACTTCGGGTTGATCTTTTCGCGCTGGTGGCGGGAGGCGTACAAGAACCCGGACAGCATCTGGGGTGTTTCGTCGCCGGAATTGGGAGCGAGTTGCAGCGAGCGCTCGAAGACGGCTTGAGCTTCATCGAGCTTGCCCTCGTAATAGAGAACGCCCCCGAAGTAGGCCAAGGCCTTGAATTGATCGGGATTTTGGGCCACGACCTGGCGCATTTCCTGATCAGCTTCCTGCACCTTGCCCTGGTAGAGCAGCATGCGGGCGTTCATCCAACGGGGCTGAAGAGTGGTTGGATTCAACTCCATCAAGCGCCGATAGGATTTTTCGGAAAGTTCATTCAGGCCCGCGTAATAGTATGCATAGCCGAGGTTCTGCCAGGCGTTTTCGTCGTTGGGAGCGAGAGCAACCGCCTGCCGGACGGCGCGGATGCCTTCGCCCACGCGGCCCTCCTCAGTGTAGGCTCCGCCTAATGCCGTCAATCCTTGCACGGAGTGCGGATTGATGTTCAACGCGCTCTGGGCGGCGGCCTCGCCGCGTTTCAAAGTTCCCGAGGCATCCTCAAGAAAGTTTGCTCCCTGAAACACGCAAAACTCGGCCAGCAGAGCGTAGGCCTCGGCGAAGTTCTTATCCAGCGAGACTGCATGGGCGAGGAGGGTTTTGCCTTTTTCGATGCTCTCCAGCTGAGAAGTGACCAGGTATTCGTTGAGATAGAAACGGGCCTGGAGGTAGTCGTTGTAGGCGTCGACGTTGGTGGTGGCAAGTTGCTGGATCGACTTTTGCTCGGTGGGCGAGATTTCGATCTTGAGGCCTTCCACGACCTTGGTGGCGATCTGATCTTCGAAGCTCAGAATGTCGGCACTGCGCAGATCGTAGCGTTGCGACCACTTGGTGTTGCCGGTTTGGCCGTCGATGAGCTGAACGGTGACGCGGATTACGTCAGACGAGCGCTGGTAGGTGCCCTCCAAAACGCTTTCCACATTCAATGCTTTGGCTGCTTCCACAGGCTCCGGGGCTTCCTTGGCGTACTTCAAAACAGAGGTGGTCGGGCGCACCGCGAGGTTTTGCAAAGAAGTCAGGCGGCTGATGATGGCGTCGGTCATCCCGATGCCCCAACTATCGGAGGTTGCTGCGGAGATATCGTGGAAGGGAAGCACGGCCATGGTTTCAACGGAGGGTTTGGGAGCAATTTGCACGACCTCCGGCGAGTGAGACCGGGAAATGTAGTTTCGAACACCATAGAGGGCCAGGCCTGCGATCAAAATAACAGCCGCTGCGACCATCAATGTCTTGGCGGTGCGGCTGAATTGTGAGGTCGGCTTAACTGACTCAGGAGGGAGTTCAAGGCGCTGCGACTCGGTATCACGCTTCACCCGCTTCAGGTCGGCTCTTAGTTCCGTGGCGGACTGGTAGCGGACGTCACGATCTTTTTCCAGGGACTTGGAGATTACATGTTCGAGTTTCGCGGGAAGATCGGGATTCAGCCGCACGACCGCGGGCGGCTGTTTGTGAAGAATGGCATCGAAGATTACTCCCGGAGCGTCGCCGCGAAAGGGCAGCGTGCCGGTCGTCATTTCATAAAGCACGACTCCAAAGGAAAAAAGATCGGTTCGAGGATCCAGCTCCTTGGCCAACACCTGCTCAGGCGACATATAGGAAACCGTTCCCAGCGTGCTGCCCGGGCTGGTGAGATGCTCCTCGGCGACAACCGTGGCGGTGGCTTCAACCGCGACCTCTTCCGGCTTGGGCGTGACCTTCGCCAAACCGAAATCAAGAATCTTGGCGTGACCTCGCTTGGTGACGAAGATGTTGGCCGGCTTAATGTCACGGTGAACGATGCCCTGCCCGTGAGCAGCGTCGAGCGCGTCGGCGACTTCTATAGCGATCTCAAGGACGCGATCCAGGTCCATTGGTCGATTGCCGATCACGTGCTTCAGGGTTACGCCGTCAAGAAACTCCATCACGATGAAGGTCTGGCCGTTCTGCTCGTCAATCTCGTGGACGGTGCAAATGTTGGGATGGTTCAATGCTGAGGCAGACTTGGCTTCGCGTTGGAACCGGCTGAGGGCCTGCGGGTCCCTGGCAACGTCATCGGGGAGGAACTTGAGCGCGACGAAACGGCCGAGTTTCAAGTCTTCGGCTTTGTAGACCACACCCATACCACCGCCGCCAAGTTTCTCGACGATGCGGTAGTGCGAAATGGTTTGGCCTACCAATTGAAGAGATTGCCCCTTGCGGGAACATATTGAGGGAGCAGGCGGGGGCGCGTCAACGCCTTATGCTGCTTCGCCTTTCACCTGCACTCCGGCCCACTTTTCAAGCAGAGTAAGGGTCGCGGCATAGTCAAGATCGCGGTGGCCGTCTTCGGTGGCCATTTCGTAGATCTCTTCGACGGTTTCGAGAGCGGGGAGTTTTACGCGGGCTTCTTTCGCGGCTTCGAGGGTGAGCAGGATGTCTTTGTGCATGAGACGGAGCGGAAAATTTGGCGTGAAGTCGCGCTGCAAGACAAAAGGCGCTTTGTACTCGACGACTCCGGAGCGCACCATGGTGGCTTCGATCAGCGAGACCAGTTGCTTCGGGTCGACCCCTAGCTTGGTGGCGAGGGTGAGGGCTTCAGCGAAACCCTCGTAAATAAGGGCAATCTGCAGATTCATCGAAAGTTTCGTGGCTTGGCCTTTGCCGGTTTCGCCCATGCGGAAAATCTTTTTGCCCATGGCTGCGAACAAAGGATTGAGGCGATCGATGGTGGCCGCGTCGCCGCCGACCATGAAAATCAGCGTTCCGTTCGCGGCACCGATCTTCGATCCGGTCATGGGAGCATCGACATAGGCCACGCCACGGGCGCGCACCTGCTCGGCGAATTTTACGGTGGCAGAAGGCGAGATGGTGCTGGAATCTGCAATGATCATGCCTTCGGTGAGCGATTGCTCGACGCCTTCGGGGCCAAACAATATTTTTTCGACTGCGGCGGTGTCGGAAACGCACATCCAGACTACTTCGGCTCCTTGCGCGGCTGCGGCCGGCGTTGGAGCCATGCCCGCGCCTTCCACCAGTTTGCCCGGAGTGCGGTTCCAAACTGTGACTTCGTGGCCGGCTTTGACCAGATTCGTGGCCATCGCATGTCCCATAATTCCCAGACCTAAGAAAGCGACTCGCATTCCTGAGCTTCTCCTGATGATAAAAGAACCTTCCGGATTAGATATGAGCGAGCGGATCAAGGTCAAGCGGGCATTAGAAAAGGCTTGGGATGATTGCTGGCGATGCGATTTGAGCGGCTGCGCGAAAGCGGTTGCCAGGGGAACCGGGGGAATTACGCACTTTATTGACAGTCCTGAACTAAAATGGGACTAGTGATGAGCTGTACTCATCCAATCAAGTAGGGCAATCGTAGGATGATCAAACAAACGCTTCGCAATCCGGCGCTCCGCAAGCGGGCTTCGCAGTTCGGGCGCCTGGTGCGGCGCTCCGCCGTTACGCCGCTTTGCGGAGAGACGCATACCCCGCGTCTGGTGTCGAACGGCGAACTGGGTATTACTTTCATCGGACATTCCAGCTTTTTCGTGCAGATCGGCGGGCAAAGCGTGATGATCGACCCGAACTTTGCGCGCTGGCTTTTTGTGCTGAAGCGGCTGCGGCGTCCGGGGCTGCGGGTGCGGGATTTGCCGGCCATCGATCTGGTACTGGTGACGCATGCGCACTTTGATCATTTGCACCGGCCGTCACTGCGCGCCATTGTGCAGAATAATCTGCGAACCCGCGGAACTGCTCCGGCGATCATTATTCCGAGCCACGTGACGGACTTGATCTCCGATCTGGGTTTCTCCGAGATTATCGAGCTTGATTGGTGGAACCGTTCGCGGCACGGCAGCCTGGAGGTGACGCACGTTCCTTCGCGGCATTGGGGAGCGCGGATTCTCAAGGATTCGCACCGTGGCTACGGCGGCTATGTGCTGCAGGCTGCGAAGCATTCGATTTATCACGCCGGCGATACGGCTTACTTCGCCGGCTTCCGCGAGATTGGCCGGCGCCTGTCGCCGGAACTGGCGCTGCTTCCGATCGGCGCTTACAACCCTCCCAGCTTCCGCAATGTGCATACCAGTCCCGCCGACGCTACCCGAGCGTTCCTCGACCTGAAGTCGCGCTGGATGGTCCCGATGCACTATGGAAGCTTCCGGCTGTCGCACGAGCCGGTGGATGAGCCGCTGCAACTGCTGGAGCAGGAAGCGCGGTCGGCGGGGATTGAAGACCGCATCGTGGTGCTGGAGGAAGGCGTTACCAGATTTTTTTGATTGGAAAACCCGCCGAAGGAACGAGGTTTCAAGGGTTCACGTTTCAAAGTTTCGGGTTCCCTTGAAGCGCGCGAAACCTTGAAACCCTGAGACCTTGAAACTTTGAAACCTAACCTGGCCCCCCGTCTTGGTGTAAACTTCGTTCCGCCGGATTTCCCGCCAGGAGGACAATATGACCGTAAAAGCTGTACCCGAGGGTTTCCACACCATTACTCCATACATGACTGTCCGCAATGCTGCCCGCGCCATCGAGTTTTACAAGCAGGCGTTTGGCGCCGTGGAGAAAGGGATTATGAAATCGCCGGACGGCAAGATCGCGCATGCCGAGCTGAGCATCGGCGATTCCATCTTGATGCTGGGCGATGAGTTTCCGCAGATGGGTGCTTTGTCGCCAGAGAGCACTGGCGGCGCCGGCATGGGGCTGCACATTTATGTCGAAGATGTAGACTCGGCGTTTGACCGCGCGGTGAAGGCCGGAGCAACCGTTGAAATGCCCGTGGCTGATATGTTCTGGGGCGACCGCTACGGCAAGCTGGCCGATCCTTTCGGCCACAAGTGGTCGATTGGAACTCACAAGCGCGACATGACGATGGAAGAGATGGGAGAAGCCATGAAGCAAATGCCGAAGAGCGCGTGAGAGTTTGGCGGGATAAGTGATTTGTAATTCTGCTCGTAATTCTGCTCATTCGGGGCGCGGCTCCAGTTCGCGCCCCGCTTTGTTACCTTCCTCTGGTACCTCCGTAATGACCGCCTGTCGCGCTATTACACAAGTATTACAGTGCCTTTGCTCAGTCTCTTGATACGTTAGATCAGGCGGTAGCGGATTCGAGAACCAGCCGAACGAGGAACTACTTTGGATATGGAACTGGAAAGCCTGGAAAAACGGCAAGCGGCAAACGGCGAAGTGAACTGGGTGACTGCGATCTTCATGGGCCTGTTTCACGTGGGCGCCATCGTGGCACTTTTCTTCTTCACATGGAAGGCTCTGTTCGTCGCCATGTTCTTGTGGTGGGTTTCGGGAAGCCTGGGAATCGGCATGGCCTATCATCGCCTGCTCACGCACCGTGGCTACAAGACGCCGAAGTGGGTTGAGTATTTCCTGACCGTCTGCGCCACGCTCGCGCTCGAAGGCGGACCGATTTTCTGGGTCGCCACGCACCGCATTCATCATCAATATTCGGATCAAGACGGCGACCCGCATTCGCCCATCGAAGGCAAATGGTGGGCGCACATGGGCTGGATTCTGATGGGCAAGTCGATGCACCATGACACGACCACGCTGGCCCGCTACGTTCCCGACCTCGCCAAAGACAAATTTCACGTTTGGATCACCAAGTATCACTACGTACCCATGATTGTGCTGGGAGTCATTCTGTTCGCCATCGGCGGACTCCCGTTTCTGATGTGGGGCATCTTCGTGCGCACCGTGGTTGGCCTGCACGCTACCTGGCTGGTGAACTCGGCTACACACTCCTGGGGCAAGCGCCGGTTTGCTACGCGCGATCTTTCCACCAACAGCTGGTGGGTTGCTCTGCTGACGTTCGGGGAAGGCTGGCACAACAATCACCACGCACATCCGACAGCGGCGCAGCATGGCTTTACCTGGTATGAAGTTGATGTGAACTGGTACGGCATCTGGACGCTTAAGACGCTGGGGCTGGCTTGGGACGTTAAGCGCGTACGGTTGGCTGATCTGGAGAACGGGTTGGTTGCTGCTCCGAACGGACGGCTGGTTACGGCTGGTCTGGCTGAGGGCGCCGCGGCGGGCGACTAGGCGCAAGGCAACCGTACTCTGCAATTACTCGGATATGAACCCGCCTTTTCGGCGGGTTTTTCTTTTTCCGGGGGCTGAGTCATGTGACAACGAATGTCAGCGAAACTTCTTCTCACTGGCCGCAAGTTGCTCACGGGTCTTGTCCAGAAGCCACTGGACATTCACTGGCTCGTCCCTCTCGACTCGCTTGGAAATCATCGTGAGCGCGTTGATTTGAAGGGTCGTCTCCTTAAACCGCAAAGTCGGATCGGTGCCGAATTCGTCTGTGACCATTACCCATCTCAACGGGAGTTCGCTGGCTAGCACATCGCCGAAGGCGACACCGAGGCTTTGATATTCGTGCGTCTGAGACCTGTTGAACACCTTGTCGTCAATCAGGTTTTGAAGAACGGGCAAGTCGCGCTTGGTTCTGGTGAGTGCACGCGTCCCGTACCGCTGTCTAGCGGCGGCCAGAACGACTGCTCTCTGCCGCTCAAGTCGTGCGCTGTCCTCGCGGGAGAGCTCGGTAAATATGGGCTCGGGGAGGCCGCGCACTTCGCGGTCGGACATTGTTGTCGTTCCCTCGCTCGGCGATCTGACCTGGGTCGCCGCTAGTGGCACGGCAAGAATCCAGCCCGCCAAAATGACAAGTTTCGCGCACTTCACACCCATCATTGCAAAGCGACCGACCACCAGATGTCAACTACATTGTTGAAATATCGCATTTGCACCAGTAACCCTTGGCCGCGAACGCGCTAGAATCACCCTGACGCCATGCGCATCACGAGCCGCCGCGGAACCATCTTCGTCTTTCTTATCCTGGGCATTGTCCTGGTAGCGCTGGCGGTTGCGCTCAACGTTGGATGGATCATTCTTAACTGGCGCGAGGGAGTGCTGCTGTTTTTTGGCATCATCTTTTTTGCCCTGATTATCGCGGGCATGATCGTGAACACAACCTTCCTGCTGCGTGAGATTCGCCGCAGCGAGCAGCACGACAGCTTCATCAACGCAGTCACTCACGAATTGAAAACGCCGGTTGCCTCCATTCGATTGCATCTGGAAACTTTGCAACGCCGTGACTTGCCCGAACCGCAGAAGCAGGAGTTTTACCGGGTGATGCTCAGCGATACCGATCGCCTGACGGAGACCGTGGAACAGGTGCTGCGCGCTGGCCGTGCCGGGGACAAGAAGGCCGGGCGGCAGAAATCTGCGGTTGATTTCCGGCAACTGGTGCGCGACTGCATGGACGCAGCGCGAACGCGCCATCATCTGCCGCAGGAGGCTCTCCGCTATGAAGAGGCCTCGAGCAATGGCACGGGGTTGCGCGTGCTGGGCAGCGATGAAGACCTGCGCACCGCCGTGTTCAACGTTCTCGACAATGCCATCAAATATTCCGGCGAGCACGTGGACGTGCGTGTGCGCCTGGCTTCGCCTGACGAGAAGCGCGTTGTGCTCAGCGTGCGGGACCACGGCGTCGGCATCCCTGCCGACGATATGAAGAGCATCTTCAAGCGCTTCTACCGCGTCAGCCACCGCTCGCTGGCGCATGTGAAAGGGACTGGCCTGGGCCTGTTCATTGTGAAATCGATCGCGCAAAAACACGGTGGCAGAGTGTTTGCCGAAAGCGCGGGCGAAGGCCACGGCACCACGATTACGATGGAACTGCCGAGGTCGTTATCATGAGAGCGCATATGATGAGTGCGCATGTCATGAGAGCGAGCGTCATGAGGGCGAGCGCATGAGCCGGGTTCTGGTGGTCGAAGACGAAGCCCATCTGGCGCAGGGATTGCGCTTCAACCTGGAAGCCGAAGGCTACTCCGCAGAGGTTGTGGGAGATGGTGAAGCGGCTACCGATCGCCTTCTGGACAAGAAGGAAAACTTTGACGCCATCGTGCTCGACATTATGCTGCCCGGCAAAGATGGTTTCAGCGTGGTTTCGGAATTGCGCGCGGCGCGGAATTATGTGCCGGTGCTCATGCTCACCGCTCGCGGCCAACCCGAAGATGTGCTGAAAGGTTTCGCTGCTGGAGCGGACGATTATTTGCCCAAGCCTTTCGATTTATCCATTCTTTTAGCCCGCTTGCAGGGACTGCTGCGGCGCAGTCAATGGATGCGGGCTGGCAAGGAGAGCCTGGACGCAGCCCAGGCGGCGTCTGATTCGGGCGGGACCGGCGACTTCGGAAAATTTTCTTTCAGCGGCAAGACCATCGATTTCGGCACACTAGAACTGCGCACGGCCGACAACGTCATTCACCTCACGCTCATGGAATCGGAACTGCTGCGCCACCTGGTGCGGAGCGATGGGCGCATTGTTTCACGCAAAGAGATTCTCGAAGAAGTCTGGGATCTGCACGAGGATACCGACACCCGGGCCATCGACAACTTCATCGTTCGGCTTCGTCGCTACATCGAAGACGATCCTGCGCAGCCTCGTCACTTGCTGACGGTGCGGGGCGTGGGCTACCGGTTTTTGGCAGATCCAGAAAAGAAGTGAGGTCAGCAGGTTCGGCTAAGCTCGGCAGAGTTCGGCAACCAGGGCTTCCCGTCGTTCCTGTGCTAAGTGATCCATGCGGTTAAGAATCATCCGGTAAACCGAAAGCGAAATTCCCGCCAGAAACAGCAAGACTAGCGTGGCGATCCAGAGGTTGCCGTACATACGTGCGACCCAGAACGCTAATATTCCGACGCCTACGACGAAGAGTTGGACTCCGAGGCTGATCAACACTGTGGTCTGAGAAGCGCGTTGACGGCCGAAGGAGGAAAAATCAAGTTTCTTCGGAGAGTAGATGGACAGCAGGTTGCCGGCGGCGAAGTTCACGGGCGCGGCAAATAACAGACCCGCCAACGATGCGACCGTGACATCGAGTGTAGGACGGCCATAGAGAAAGCCGACCGCAATCCACGCCACAAGAACCTCGATCGCCAGGATGCTGGCGTGAGCGAAATTCTTGGCCAGCACAATTTCCCGGAAACTTACGGGGGAGGCGTAGAAGAACTGGATGCCGCCAGCGTCGCCACCGAAGTTGTTGTAAGCGAGATTGGTCAGCATCAGCAGGGTATAGGCGGCAGCCGCTGGAAATGCCATGTCGGGGGTACGAGCCAGGAATGCCCCGGAATGCCGCGCCTGGTTCATTGCTCCGAAGCGGAAGACCACCAGCACGAAAAGCGGCATGATCAGCGTGAGCAGCATGGGGCCGCTGCGGAGGAGATAACGGATTTCTTTCTCGAAGACGGCTGCCACTGGGGTTGAGAATCCGGGCAGATTCCAGCCCAGCCGGAGCGACCGGTCTCGGGGCGAAGCTGATGCGGCTGCGACTTCGGTCAGGTTCTCACCGCGATATTGCGCCAACAAGCGCACGTGCAGGCAATAGCCGACGAGCAACACAAAGGCGCACAACACCGCCAACGAACTGAATGCTGCCATGAAACGCGAAAATACTGCCTGCGAGATGGCATCGGCGGCCAGCCCCGGCGGCAGGATGCCTTGCACCCGAGCCAACGGTTCGACGTAGCGTTGCACATATAGCTGCACGCCGGTCTGAGCCGGCTTCGCGAAATACCGTGTCAGGGGCCCGATCAGCTGAAAGCTCAGCATCAGCAGAATAAACAGAACGCCCATGAGTTCCCGGGTGCGGCGCTGGGCCAGCCAACGGTCGACCCAGGCAAATACCATTTGCAGGAACACGAGATTGAACAGGGCAAACGCCAGCAGGACCAGCAGCGTCCAGGGCAGCAGCGCTGGTTTCGCGAAGCTTACGCCGAGCAGAATGCCAACCGTCCACAGGCCACCCAGCGCGGTTGCGGGGTCGAATGCGCCATAGGCCAACCTCACCAGAAAATACGATCGATAGTTCAGAGGAAAGCGCAGCAGATCGGAGGAGTCCGGATTGTTGGTGAACGCAGTTGCCATGACAGGGAAGACTTGCCAGAAGATAAATACGGTCCACAGCAGCAGAGCGAGCATCTCGGGCTCGCCTCGCGAGAGAAAGAGAAATGCGCCGACGCCCATACCGAAAGCGCCGCCGATGCCGCCGACGACGAACGCGAACCCCACCACAATTCGCGAGATCAGCTCCAGCGTGGCTCGCGTGGTGTGCAGCGAGTTAACGAACATACGCCAGCGCACGCCGGCAATGGCGGCGAGTTGTGCGCGGCTGTAGAAAGCGGAGCTCGCTTGAGGCATCATCCGTTGCCCATCATCCATGACCGTCTATCCCAGCCACGAAAGCTCCTGCTCGGCAGGACGTGAGCCTCCAACAGTGCGCAGGAAAATTTGCTCCAGCGTCATTTTCTCACCCGACGCCGTCGATCCTTCACCCGAGTTACCTCCTGGAACAGCGGGCGTCTGCGCATTGACGCCGGCGCGCAGTTCTTCGAGCGACCCCTGGGCCACCAGCCGTCCCTGATGAATGATGGCGACATGACTGCACAGGCGTTCGACGATTTCGAGCACGTGCGAGGTGAGAAAAATCGTGGCCCCGCGCGCGATCATGCCTTGCAGCATCGACTTCAGCGTTCCGGCGGCGATGGCATCCACGCCCTCGAATGGCTCATCGAGGAACAGAACCTTTGGCCCGTGAATCACGGCTGCCGCCATGGCCAGCTTTTTCTGCATGCCATGCGAGTAGTCGGTGACCAGCTTTTTCGGCTGATCGGCGAGCTGCATGAAGTCGAGCAGTTCGGCGGTGCGCTTGGCTGCGGTTTCGCGATCGAGGCCGTACATTCGTCCCGCGAAGTTCAGGAACTCCGATCCCGTCAGACGGCCGAACAGCGCCATGCCCTCGGGGACGACGCCGATCTGGCGTTTCACTTCGACCGGATGCGCGGTGAGATCGACTCCGAGGATTTCGATGCGCCCCGAGCTGGGCGCGAGCAGACCGGTGAGCATCTTGATGGTTGTGGACTTTCCGGCGCCGTTGGGGCCGAGGAAGCCGAAGAACTGTCCGGGCGCAACGCGCAGATCGATGTTGTCCACGGCCAGAAGATCTCCGAAGCGCCGGGTCAGGCGCTGAGTTGAGATGGTGGGAGCGGGGTCCATGAAATTCTGAATCTAGCACAAGGCTGCGCGCCGGTCTCGACGTAATTTCCGAAACCCGAACAGAAGTGACACTGGGGTTGTTCTTTCTCTGGCGGATGATAAGATGCCGCTCTTAATTTCCCGGGCATTTTGGTCTCTCGTAAGGAGGCCGTATGGGCAAGAATATTGTGATCTGCTGTGACGGAACGGGAAACGAATTTGGCGAGCACAACTCGAACGTGGTCAAGCTCTACAGTGCACTGATCATCGATGGCAAGAGGCAGGTCGGCTACTACCATCCGGGCGTGGGCACCATGGGAGCGCCCTCCGCGCATAACAAGATCAGCGAAGCGTGGTCCGTGGTGACGGGCCTCGCCTTTGGAGCGGGGCTGCTGGCGAACGTCGGCGACGCCTACCGTTATCTGATGAATGTTTATGAGGATGGAGATCGCGTCTATCTGTTTGGTTTCAGCCGGGGCGCATACACGGTACGAGCGCTTGCCGGGGTGATCCACATGTTCGGGTTGCTGTGTCCCGGCAACAACGGTTTGATTCCGTACATCATTCGGCTTTACGCGAAGCGAACGCGAAACGCCGCGGGAATGAAGAACACGTTCGAAGTCGCCGACGGATTCAAGTTTGCGTTCTGCCGGGATTGCCCGCTGTATTTTGTTGGGGTATGGGACACGGTCAGCTCGGGGGGCTGGATTTGGGATCCTTTGAAGCTGCCCTATACGGGGCAGAATCCAGAAATAATTAATGGGCGGCATGCGGTTTCGATTGACGAACGTCGTTGCTATTTTCGAAACAACTTGTGGGGAGATCAGCTTCCCGGCCAAAGCCTCAAGCAAGTCTGGTTCGCGGGTGTGCACTCCGATGTGGGAGGTTCGTATGCTCCCGCCGAAAGCGGTTTGTCGCAGATTGCTCTGGAGTGGATGCTTTGTGAGGCGGTTCCGCTGGGGCTGCTGGTCGACTCGGAGAAAGCCGATCAGGTTCTTGCGCGGGTTCCTCCGACAACGATTCCGCCGCCTGCGGCAGTGCCGCCTGATCCGGCGCAGAAGACGCACAATTCGCTGACCGGGGCCTGGTGGATTCTGGAATTCCTCCCGCACTCTTACTATGACCCTGTTGCTGCCAAGGAGAAGTGGCGTATTCCCCTCGGAGCCAGGCGCATGATTCCTGAAAATTCCGTCTTGCACCAAACTGTGATTGAGAAACTGAATGTTGATGCAGATTACAAACCGCCGAACTTACCCAAAAATTCGAGCGTCGAGCCGAGAAACGCTTGCCCATTCGCGTGACCGCTGGCACAAATTGGCAGTGTCCAGGCGAGCGTGGCCTAGGCCGCAACCCCGACCATTTTGCGAAGACGATCATTCGCGAAATACTGCGCCTGGCCTTCTTCGATAGCTTGCAGAACCAAGCCTGCGACGAATTCTGGCTTGTCACCCTCGGCGTAATGAGCTGAGGGCCCGCCGCCTGCTGGATTGCCCATCCGGTTCTTGCCGAAGTTCGTTGCCGTGATGAATGGGTAGATTTCGCTGACGACGATGCGGTCCTTTTCCAGTTCGGCGCGTGCAGTGAGACTGAAGCCGAGCAGCGCACGCTTCGAAGCCGAGTACACGCTGTATTGGGGAATCGTCATGAAGGCGGTTCCCGAATTGATGTTTACAATGCTGCCGCCGCCTTGCGCCCGCATTAACGGAATGACGGCCTGCATCGCGACAATTGGTCCCAACACATTGAGATGGAAGATTTCGTCAAAAACCGCAGGTTCGATCTCCTCTATTGCGGCCGCATAACCACGGCCTGCGTTGTTTACGAGACCGTCGATGCGGCCGTAATGCTGGTGCACGGCACTCACGGCTTCCCGCACTCGATCAAACTGCGTGATGTCTACCGTGAACGGCAAGCTGCCCGGAAGCTTGTGCGCCAACTCCTTCAGTGCATCGGTGCTGCGAGCGAGAAGGGCAACTTTCGCGCCCCGATCAGTGAGAGCGATCGCCGTCGACAGCCCTATCCCCGACGAAGCGCCGGTCACAATGAATACGTGATCTTTGATTTCCATCGGAGGATCTCCCAATCCCAAACGCTCAGGAGCCTCGGCAATCGGAAGTTTATCTGAGGCTCCAACCGGTGCGCAATCTTGTCAGTCGGCGTCATACAGCGATTTCACTCACTGACCTCTCGCTTCACCGCGCCGGGGCTCGCCGTGATCTTCGCGGCCGCTAGAACAAGTTCCACAGGAACTGGTTGTAGACGTCGTGGTGATACTGCACCTCGGGCGCTTTCACGAAGGTCCCGAGCAGACGCGGGCAGCGATCGGCACCGGCTTGTTTCAGGTCGGCGTAGCGGCCCTTCACGTCTTCGCCGAGAAGTTTTGTTGTCCACTGGGCTTTGCGGAAGTCGGCGAGCGCGTCGTAGATGTTGTCCGGCAAGTAGCGTTCGGCCTGGCGGAGGTTTTTGATCTTTGAGGTCTCGCCATCGATACCGCTCTTGAAGATCGCCAGCATCACCAGATATGGATTCGCGTCCGGAGCGACTGAGCGCACTTCCACGCGCATACTCTTCTCGTTGCCGATGGGGATGCGGATCATCGACCCGCGGTCCACGGCGGAAGCCTTGATCTGGTTGGGCGCCTCGAAGTGCGGATCGAGACGGCGATAGGCATTCACGCTCGGATTCAACAGCAGGCAAATGTCGTTGCCATGGGTGAGGATGCGATCGAGAAATGCCCATCCCATCTTGCTGAGCTTTTCTTCGCCCTTGGCGTCCCAGAAAAGATTCTTGCCGTTCTCGCTGATGGAAACGTTGGTGTGCATGCCGCTGCCGTTCACGCCGACGACCGGCTTGGGCAGGAAGGAAGCGGTGAATCCCAGGTTGGTCGCCACCTGGCGGCAGATCAGCTTGTAGAGCTGAATCTGGTCGGCGGCTGCGACCACTTCTCCGTAGCCATAGTTGATTTCGAACTGCGAAGGCGCAACCTCGGGATGGTCCTTCTCATTCTGGAATCCCATCGCGCGCTGCACTTCGGCGGTGGTGTCGATGAAGGTGCGCAGCGGATCGCCGGGCAGCGAATGATAATAGCCGCCGGTGTTGACGTATTCGAACTTGCCGGTTTCGTGATAACGGCGCTCGGCGTCCGCGCCCTTGAACAGGAAACCTTCAATCTCATTCGCCGCGTTGAGCGTGTAGCCTTTCTTCTTGTGCAACTGCTCGGCGTAGCTCTTCAGCACGCCGCGAATATCAGCCGAATAAGATGTGCCGCCCTTGTCGATGACTTCGCCAAAGACCAGCACTTTCCCGGAGCCGAATACATCCGAGGGCGCCCAGTAGAACGCCGCCCAGTCGATGCCGAGCCTCAGATCGCTCTCGCGCTGCGCTGTAAACCCGCGAATTGAAGAACCGTCGAAGGTGAGATTGTCCCAGCTCTTGATCAGGAACTTCTTGTCGTAATCGAGCATGTGCAGCCGGCCTTCGAGATCGCTGAAGAGCACAGTTACGGCTTTGATCCGCTTTTCGTCGGTCAAGTACTTCAGCCGCTTTTCCTGGATCTTGCCGATGGGGACACGGTTCCTGCGCTGCTCCTTCGCCTCCAGATTCAGGTCTTCCAGTTCGTCGTAGGTAAGTGCCAGGAAATTACGCAGTTCGTTGGACATGGATATCCTTCCGTCTCCTATTCGTCTTCAGCAAGAATGATGTCGGCAGCAAAGCAACGGATACAGGTTGTTGAACGGGTTGGACTTCAACCCAAAAGAATATCGTGAGTAGGGAGGACCAGACAATCGAAAAAGCTGATCGAAGGCATAAAAGGGATTTATGCAATGGGTTATTTTCTTAATTCAGTCCCAGACCCTGTCCCGGCATCAATCGGATGATCACGCCCAGCGCAATCAAGACTGCGATGAAGTAAATGGTTGTAGCCCGGCTTGAATGCGCCGGAAAATCCTTAGCAAAGAATGCCTTATATCCCGCGCCCAACCCGACAAGGAGGAAGAACCATTGCCCGAGCGCCAGCCCAAGGACGCCACACGCAGCCATCAGAACAAGGCGTTCCGTCTTGCTCAGAGCCAGCACAGCCTGCCCGCCATCGAGCACCCAGACCGGGATCAGGTTTAGCAAATTCAGAATCGCGCCTACCCGCGCCAGCGAGGCCCACAGCGGGTTCGCTGTCTGATACCAGATCACCGCACACGCAACCGAGGCGAAAAACCCTGCCAGAGGCCCAGCCAGGCTGATCGCCGCGCGGGTTTCCATCGAGACGCCCATCGCCTGCCAGCGCACGTAGGCTCCCAGGCCCGGCAGAAATACCGGCATATCCGCCGGCAAACCGCGGCGCTTGATGTCGATGAAGTGGCCCATCTCATGAATCAGAATCAGCAGCGCGAAGCCAATCCCGAACTTCAATCCGGACCCGATTGAATAGATCGCAACGAAAGCCAGAAAGCTGAGAATGGAAGTCAGCTTCACCCCAGTTTTCATCGGAGATCCGCGCCCTCCGGTCTGCCCTGTGATCGGACCCACGAGCTCACGCTGTTGCACCCACGGGTTGCTCGCCCCACCCGTTTGTGGCGCACCGCCGCCCGGGTTGAGTTCCTGTGCGTGATGCTTAATCCAATCGGCCTGCGTGGAGGTGATCGGCAGTAGAGGGAGTGCGCTGAGCCATTTTTCGCGCGCCTGGCGCAGATCGCCCCTGGCTTCCAGCGCCTTGGCTTCCGCCGACAGGCGCTCGAGTTCCTCGGAGTGCACCAGCGCGTGGCATTGGTCGCACACCAGCGCGCGGGGCGCCAATTCCTGCGAACAGCGCTTGCAGTTGCGAATCAATTCTGGAGTGGTTGTCGACACGGATCGAAAAAGTGCCCCTACGTCAATGGTGGTTCAAGAAGATGCCGTCGGAGAATCGGCAAACGGCCCGTATATTTCAAACTGCTGGCCGGCAGTTATCCGCCACGCGATTCTGATTCCCCAGAAGAGAATTAACAGGCCAATGCCGCCCCACAGGGGACTGCCCGAAAGCTGAATGAACGGAGACGCCAGCCCGAGCAAGACCACCGTTCCCAGCCACGTCCCAAAGCTCATCCGAGGTTTCTCCCGTCGGGGAGCCGGTTGCGCATCTGTTTGCTGTTCTTCGGGATGGTTTCCGAACTTCCGCTCTTGTTCCTCGAAGCTTTGATCCTGCGCTTGTTTTTGCGGGTGCCGGTCGGAGGCAAAGTGAATCCAGATGGGAACCGCGGCCATTGAAACAGCCGCGTAGGTCAGCACGGCCGCGGCAAGCTGATAGCGTCTGCCGCCTATTCCATTCGATCCCTTGATCATAGCCGTGCCCACAATCCACCCCACTCCAATCGACATATAGCTGATCACCCAGCCCTGCAGCAGGATCGCGATCAGCGCATATCCCGCCAATCCCGCGGCAGCGGCACCAGTGCCGTACGCCAGAGCGCGCACAAATGCCGCATGGTTATCCATGGGGATTGCGCCGCGCATCTTTTCGGCGCAGCTCGGACACACCACCGAGGCTTTCACCCGATAATATGTTCCTCCAGTCGGTTGCTGACAGATCCGGCAGCGATTGCCGGCCGAATACTCAGCCGTGCCGAACTGCGGCACCGGATTGTTAAGACTGTCAGTCATCCTTTATTCAGTCATGCTTTATTACTGATGGTCGGGAACGATAGCACGGCGTCCGGCGCCAAGGAAGAGGGAATTGGGAAGGGAGAAGCGATCACAACCGTCTACTGCCGATGGGCCGAGACACCGGCGGCGATCTCGCGCAGAGAGCTGACAAAGGTTGCGGCGGCAGCCGGGTCGGCCAACGCTTCCAGAGGGACTGTGGCGGAGAACTGCGGCGATTCGGGACGGAAGTGCACCTCCAGAAAGTCCTGCCGCCGCGCCGACATCAGAGCATTCAATTCCGCCGTGGGATCCTGCTTCCAGTGGGTCCGCGTGGTCAGGATAATGGGGCCGGGTTCGTAGAGATCCCACTCCCGCCCATCGCGTTTGCGCGCTGTAAGCCCGCGGTTATGAGCCGACCAGCGATGCCGGACTACTTCCAGATGAAAGCTGGGAGAACCACCCAGGTCGGCCTCGAAGATCAGAGTCTCCTTCTGGCGATGCCAGCAGCTGAGCAGCCAATGTACAGGGGAGGATCGAGGGCGGAATTTCACCGTGACGCGCGCGTTTTCGAACCAGCGGGAAGCAAAATGAAGTCGCGCCTGCAGGTGGGAACTGCCTAGCCCTAACCAGTGCGATTCCAGGATCCTTCCCTTGCCAGCGCATGCAGTCTGCACCCAGCGCAAGGCCGACGCTCCCTTCCTCCGATTGTAGGTGGCAAACACGAGGTACCACAGTCCCAGCACGGCGACCGAACTGGCCACGTCGATCAGCAGAAGGCGTCCCACAACGCTTCCTCTGATGCCCATGGTACGTCCGCGGCATGCGGCGAAGCAAGGGGGGAGAGGTCACAATTCAGCCGTCCACGGGGCCAAACTCGGATTAGCTGTGGAAAACTCAGAGCAATCCCACTTCAGTACCGTCCCATTAACGACCGGTCACTCCCGGCAATCCACTCTCGGCAATCCGCCCGCTACAATGACGATGTGCCCTTCACGGTTCGCGACTTTCAGCCGGCCGACTTCGAAACCCTCTGGCGCGTCGACCAGGAGTGCTTTCCTCCCGGCATTTCCTACTCGCGGGCTGAGCTGAAGCTCTACATGCGGCGCAGCGGGTCTTTCACGCTGGTTGCGGAAGATGCTGCAATTACGTCGGGCAAAGGCCTCGTCGCCGGCTTCATCGTGGCAGAAGCGGACGGCCGGGGTCACGGTCACATTATTACCATCGACGTAATCGCCACCGCGCGGCGCTTTGGCGTGGGATCGCTGCTGCTGGGCGCTGCCGAAGATCGTTTACGCGTCTCCACTTGCCGCTCGATCGAACTGGAAACCGCTGTGGACAACTCCTCCGCCCTGGCTTTCTACAAGCGCCACGGCTATAGCGTGATCAAGACGTTCCCCCGGTATTATTCGAACGGCGTGGATGCGCTGGTGCTGCAGAAAGATCTCCCCTAGCGTTCGTACTGAAGATCGTATAGGGTCATGCGTTCAGGCGCAGCAGCCGCAGAATCAGTTTGCACTCACCGGCCTTCTCCCGTTACCTTGCCATGTAATGAAACCAGCGGCGGTCAAAGTCGCCATCCAGGGCGAACTGGGTTCCTTCAGCCACGAAGCTGCGGAGCGAATGCTGCGGCATTGCGTCGTCGTCCCCTGCGCGCGCTCTGTCGAAGTGTTCGACCGGGTGCAGCGCGGATCGGTTTCCGCCGCCGTTATTCCCATCGAGAACTCGCTGGCTGGCACGGTCGCCGAACATGCTGATCTCCTGGTAACGCGTGATGTATTCGTCCAGGGCGAGTTTCTGCTGCGCATCGTTCATAACGTGATCGCTGCGCCCGGAGTGAAGCTTAACGCGCTGCGCAAGGTGCTCTCGCACCCGGTGGCGCTCGATCAGTGCCGCGACTTTTTTCGCCACCATCCCCGCATTGAGCCGGTCCCGTTCTACGACACCGCGGGAAGTGTGAAGCACGTCGTGGCTCATCGTGTTCCTGACGCTGCGGGCATTGCCGGACGCCACGCCGCGCGCGAATACTCCGGCAGGATTCTCCAGGCCGGCGTCGAGGACGACAAACGCAACTTCACCCGTTTTTTCCTGATTCGCAAGTTGACGGGAAGAGGGCGGAACGCCGCGCCCAAGTACGAACGCCTGATCCCGCCCGGTGCCAACAAAACGTCGATTGCGTTTAAGGTAAAGAACCTGCCCGGAGCGCTGTTCAAGTCGCTCAGCGTCTTCGCCCTGCGCGACATCAGCCTGAGCAAGATCGTGTCGCGCCCCATGCGCGGACGTCCCTGGGAGTATGTCTTCTACGTCGACTTCCTCCGCGGTGATGATGAACCCGCCCGCAACGCCTTGCGCCATCTGGGCGAAGTTGCTGAGTTCGTCAAAGTTTTGGGAATTTACCGGGCTGCGTAAGGCAATAGGGGGCGGCAGTCTCAGCCGTTCACCCGAACAAAGCGCTTGTCCTGCCATTAGCTGCAGCACCTTTGATACAGTGCGAAGCGTCGGTGACAGGAATAGAATTCAGTTCGCGGGAACTACCGGGAGCCTGAAACCTTTCCGGCGGAGTATCATCTAAGCTTGAGTGAGTTACACTCAAGGAGAGCCAATGAGCCAACAGCCGCTTTCCGAGCAAGTTCCTAAGCATCGGGAAACAAGCGACGTACGGGCTTTGCCCGTGCTTCCTGTGCGGGACACCGTCCTGTTTCCGCACGCTGTCCTGCCCCTTACCGTCGGCCGGGAGAGTTCTGTCCAGTTGATTAATTCGCTGGGCGAAGACAAGACCATCGTCGTCGTGGCGCAGCGGGAAGCCCGCGTCGATAGCCCTCAAGCCAGTGACCTTTATACCGTAGGCACGTCCGCCGTCGTCCACAAAGTCGTCAAGATGCCCAACCAGAGCCTCTTCGTATTTGCCGAGGGTCTGGAGCGGGTTCGTCTCGGCGAGTTCACACAACTAGCTCCATTCATGCGCGCCAAGGTCTCGGTTATTCCAGAACCCACGCAGCCGGAAAGTTCCGAAATCGAGGCGCTGCAGCGCAACGTCCTTACGCTGTTCCAGCAGATCGTTTCCGGTTCGCCCACACTTTCCGACGAGCTTTCCACAGTGGCGCTAAACATCGACGAGCCGGGACGCCTAGTGGATTTTATTGCCTCATCTTTGCCGTCGCTGTCGACGCCCGACAAGCAGGACACGCTTGAAACTCTCGACATCCGCGTGCGCCTGGAGAAGATCAACCAGCATCTCGCGAAAGAACTTGAAGTCCAGCAGCTCCGCAACAAGATCCAGAGCGAAGTGCAGGACCGGGTGCAGCAGACTCAGCGTGAGTACTACTTGCGCGAGCAGATGAAGGCCATTCAGAAAGAACTGGGCGAGCAAGACGAAGGCGCGCGCGACGTCGATGACTTGAAGAAAAAGATCGACGATGCGGGCATGCCAGATGAGGTAAAGAAAGAAGCGCTCAAGGAATTGGGTCGCCTCTCGCGTATGTCTCCTATGGCTGCCGACTATTCGCTCACACGCAACTACGTTGAGTGGCTAGCCGTGCTGCCCTGGAACAAGACTTCCGGGCAGGAGATCGAGATTCCCAAGGCCAAAGAGATTCTGGACACCGATCACTATGACTTGGAGAAGGTCAAGGACCGCATCCTGGACTATCTGTCTGTCCGGCGACTGAAGCCGAACATGAAGGGCCCGATCCTGTGCTTCGTGGGACCTCCGGGCGTGGGCAAGACTTCGCTCGGGAAGTCGATCGCGCGAGCGTTGGGCCGCAAGTTTGTGCGGCTCTCGCTTGGTGGAGTGCACGATGAAGCCGAAATTCGTGGCCATCGCCGCACCTACATCGGCGCGCTGCCGGGACAAATCATCCAGGGGATTCGTCGCGCCGAAACCAAGGATCCGGTTTTCATGCTCGATGAGATCGATAAAGTCGGACGTGATTTCCGCGGAGACCCCGCTTCGGCATTACTCGAAGCGCTTGATCCCGAACAGAACTCGACTTTCCGCGACAACTATCTCGACGTCACTTTTGATTTGTCGAAAGTTCTTTTCATCACCACCGCGAACATGCTCGACCCCATCGCCGAGCCGCTGCGCGATCGCATGGAGATCATCGAACTGCAGGGCTACAGCGAGGAAGAGAAGCTGCACATTGCGCGGCGCTATCTGGTTCCGCGTCAGGTGGAAGAGAACGGCATCACCGCGGAGCAGATCGAATTTCCGGACGAAGCTTTGCGTTATGTGATTCGTCACTATACGCGCGAGGCGGGCGTACGGAGTCTCGAGCGCACCATCGGAACCATCTGCCGCAAACAGGCGCGGCGGCTGGCCGAGGGTAAGACCGAAAAGCTTGTGGTGCCGCAGGAAGTCATTCAGGAATTTCTGGGCGGCATCAAGATCCGCACGGAGGGTGAAATCGAGGAGCGCACCGAACGTCCCGGAGTGGCGGTTGGTCTGGCCTGGACTCCCTCGGGCGGCGACGTTCTCTTCGTAGAAGCCAATGCCATGAAGGGCAAGGGCGGGTTCACCATGACCGGCCAGATCGGCCAGGTGATGCAGGAATCCATGCAGGCGGCTCTGACCTGGGTGCGCTCGAACGCAGAACAGCTTGGCATCGCGGAAAGCTTCTTTGCCGACCATGACATTCACATGCATGTGCCGGCGGGAGCGATCCCGAAGGATGGTCCATCCGCGGGAGTGACTATGGCGACCACGTTGGTCTCGCTGCTGTCGGGGCACCGTATCCGGCCGCTCACCGCGATGACGGGCGAGATCACGCTCAGCGGCAATGTGCTTCCGGTCGGCGGCATTAAGGAGAAGGTGCTGGCCGCCAAGCGTGCCGGAGTCACCACGATCATTCTCCCTGCAGAAAACAAGATGAATGTTGAGGAGGATCTCACACCGGAACAGGTTGAGAACCTGAGCATTCACTACGTGAAGACCATCGAAGAGGCGTTGCGCGTCTCGCTGCCGGTAGTCGCGGAGGCGCTGGCCGCGAAGGTTTTCCTGGAGTCGGAGACGAACGATTCCAAGCCGGAAGGTAAGGCTGGTAAGCCTATCCAGGCGCCGGTGGTGACTCACGACAAGGTTGTCACCTGGCAATCTTAAAAGCAGTGGCCAGTGGCCAGTGATCAGTGATCAGTTGCAAGCCGCCAGTTCCTGACTGGCGGCTTTTTTTGCGGAATCTCTCCCTGGGCCTTCCCTCCTGGAATCAAATATGAGAGCTTGTTGTGGCAGTTGACTACTGGCGACCGTTCTCTATGCGCGTGCGTATTCTCTTTTTCGGGGGATTGAAAGATCTGGCGGGCAGATCCAGCGATTCGCTCGAGCTGCCGGATGGGGCGTTAGTGCGTGATGTGCTGACGCACTACCTGGCGCAGGTTCCGGGGATGAGGGAGTTGGCGGCATCGCTGGCTGTGGCGGTGAACCAGGAGTATGCCGGCGCGGAGACGAGGTTGAAATCTGGCGATGAAGTGGCGTTGCTGCCGCCGGTTAGTGGCGGGTCGGAGCGCGCTTTGATTGTCCGCGATCCCATTAACACGCAGGGTGTGCTTGCTTGCATGAAGCAGGACGGAGACGGGGCTGCCGTCGTCTTCGAGGGTGTGGTGCGCAACCAGACGCGGGGGCGTCGGACGCTCTACCTCGATTACGAGGCTTATGAGGAGATGGCGTTGCGGCAGATGGAAAGTCTGGCTGAGCAGGCGCTGAAACAGTTTCAGGTGCGCGAAGTTCTGTTGGTGCACCGGCTCGGGCGGTTGAAGATCGGCGAAACGAGTGTGTTGATTGTGGTTGCTTCAGCCCACCGCGCCGCGGCTTTCGATGCTTGCCGCTGGCTGATTGATACGCTCAAGCGCGCCGTGCCCATCTGGAAGAAAGAATACTTCGAGGATGGAGCGGTGTGGGCTGACGGCGAGCCGTTTCCGGAGGAGATTCCGCGTTGAAATTCACCGGTCAAGGCAGCCCCGTAGGGGAAGACGCATCTAAGTGAGCGGCTGAGGGTTCGGGTGTGCAAGGGTCAGAAGGCACGAACCCCGGGCGTGATAGAAATGCCCTGCCGCGCAGGAGGCAGCGCCGGCAGGGAAGGGATCCTTCGACTACGGTTGTGCTTTGCGTTCGCAGAGCACAACCTCCGCTCAGGATGACAGAGTTGTCTTGGTAGAACGTATACTTCTTTTACTGAATGAGAAAATCCGCCACCGTGACTCTGCTCCTGTTGGCCTGCGCTATGTCGTATGCGCGGGAGCCAGTCGCCCAGAGCCAATCGCCGACTAACGCGGAGGGCACGCTCAAGGTTGACGTCAAGCTGGTGAATGTTTACGTCACCGTGACTGACGCTCATGGAGCGCCTGTGGCCGGGCTTAAGAAAGAAAATTTTGTAGTGCGGGAAGATGGACGCGAGCAGACGATCAAGGTGTTCGATAAGGAATCCGCGCTGCCTATTTCGATCGCCCTGGCCATCGACACCAGCCTGAGCACGCGTCACGACCTGCCGCTGGAACAGGCTTCCGCGAAACGCTTTGTCCGTGACATCGTGCGGCCGGTGGATGCGTTGTCGGTGTTCAGCTTTAGTGAAGCCGTATCGCAATCTCCTTTTGGCTACACCTCAGATATGAAGCGCATTGACGAGGGGATTGACCATATCCGGCTGGGTGCGGCCACGGCGCTGTTCGATGCGGTTTATCTGGCCTCGCGTTCGCTCGACCGCCGGCAGGGACGGAAAGTGTTGGTGCTGATCACTGACGGTGGAGACACGATCAGCAGAATTGACTACAAAGGGGCTGTGCGTGCCGCGGAAGAGGCTGAAGCGCTGGTCTACAGCATTATCGTGGTGCCCATCGAGAACAGTGCGGGACGCGAAATCGGCGGTGAGCATGCCCTCATCCAGCTCTCGGAGGATACGGGCGGCAAGTATTACTACGCGACTTCGATATCCCAACTCGATGATGCCTTCCACCAGATCAGCGAAGAACTCCGTAACCAGTACCTGCTGGCTTATTATCCGTCACAGCGCACGTCGAACTCGGAGTTTCGGCGCATTCAGGTTGGAGTTTCCGGGCCTGCGGATCCGTCCTCTTACCATGTGAGACACCGGGTTGGGTACTACACGACCAAGTCGAACTTCTGAGAGTTCTCTCTTGAATGGTATCTTGAAGGACTAGGCTACAAGGCAAAGTGCTGCCGGGAGTTGCTGAACCAGAAATAATGAAACCAGAAATAATGAAAACTGTTGAGAGAGGTTTCGTGAAGATTCTGAAGGGAAGGTTTGCGATCTTGAACTTCAACTCCGCGCTGTGTTTTGCCATGCGATTTGGGCTTTTCGCTGCGGTGGTCCTGCTGTGTGTTCCGCCCTTGACGCAAGCCCAGACTGCGGGCACGGGCAGCATCGTAGGTATCGTCAGGGATCCAGCAGGGAAGCCGCTGGCCGACACCAAGGTGGAGATCACAAATAAAGCTACGCGGGCGCGAATCCATGTGACTGCCTCCTCGGAGGGGCTGTACTCGTCGGGACCGATTCAGCCTGGAGACTACGCGCTGCTCGTGGAGATTAAGGGATTCAATCGGGAATCAGTACCCGTGGTAGTCCAGGTCGGCAACGTGACTCGCGCCGATGTGACGATGAAGGTGGGGACGGTGGCTAGGCAGGTTGAGATTCCGGGCGGCACTACTGTCAACATCGAGCAAGCCACCGTGCAGAGTGTGGTCAGCGGCGACCAGATGGAGAAACTCCCGGTCAATGGACGGAACTTTCTTGATCTGGCGCAACTCGAGCCCGGGGTGCAGATGCAGGATGGAAGCCTCTTTGAAGGCAAGGACGGACTCTCATCGATTTCATTTCTTAGCCAGTACGGCCGTTCGGAGAGAATCGAGCTGGATGGGGTCGATATCAGCGATGAAACGGTTGGCGGCACTACGCAGAATATTCCGGCTAGCGCAATTCAGGAGTTTCAGCTGGGCCAATCGTTGCTCGACCTCTCAACGGGACTAACGTCCTCGGGAGCAGTGAATATCATTACCCGCTCAGGCAGCGACCAGATCCACGGCGGAGCGTTTGGAGCGTTCCGTGGCAACCAGGCTGCGGCGGATCTGCCGGGTTCTGTAGCGTCTTCGTTTCAGCGGGAGCTGTACGGCGCCGATGCAGGAGGGGCGATCATCAAAGGAAAGGTGTTCGGGTTCGCCGACGCCGAACGCGCGCAACAGAATTTTGCGGCGGCCGAACCGTTTACTTATCCCTTCGATGGACTAAGCGCTACGCTCGACGAACCGTACCGGGAGTTCAACACGGATGAGCGTGTGGACTGGAACATGAGAGGCGGCACGCGGGCGTTCTATCGCTTCAACTTCTTCCAGAACAGCGATCTTCGTCCCTATGGCTTGGCCAGCTCCACACAACAGTTTCGCGACATCAACAACACTGCGACGAATGCGGTGGGCGTCGACTTCAATACTGGGGTGTATGCGCATAGTCTGCGCTTTGAATATCTCAAGCTTCGAAATGAAATGGAGGATGCCACAGGCAGTCTCGGCGGCGTCGAGAATCCGATCCCCGGACTGGGCATCAACATTGGCGCGTCTACCGCGGGCAATTGCGCTTTTAGTGAAGGCGGCAGTTATTGCGGCGGACCGAGCTGGCTGGGGCCGCAGCAAACCGTTCAGTCCGACGAACTGGCGAGGTATGACGGCAGCCGGGTGATGGGCGGACACATCATTCGCTACGGGTTCGCGTTTAACCGTATCGAGGCTGCGCGCTTAGCGGCTTACTCCGTGTTTCCGCAGGTGGGCACGACTTCGCTGGTGGGATCGACATCGGCTGATCCAACGTCCTATCCCGCGGATTGGGTGAGCTTGGGGAACGGCATTGCGTTCTCCACTCCCAAATCTTCGTTCGGCTTTCCTGGGGGAGGACTGGCTCCCGACAACCGCATAGAAATGTACGTTGCAGATTCGTGGAAGGCGAGGCCGAAGTTAACGCTGAATTATGGTTTGCACTATGTGCGCGACAGCGGGCGCACGGATAGCGGTCTGGGTGCGTTGCCGGACTTGAATCAATGGGGCGCGGGATTGGGCGAAAAGATTCGCAATCCCAACGTGAACTTCGCGCCTCAACTGGGATTTGCATGGGATGCAGGCGGCAACGGCAAGACCGTAATCCGCGGCGGCGGCGCGCTATTTTACGAAAATTTGCTGTGGAACAACACGTTATTGGACAGCCCGTCCCGACTTAGCACAGGGGTTTTTACCGATGCCCCCGAGGTTTGCCAGGGAGGCGTCGCGAACGCATTCAATTGGCCCACGAATCCCGGAGTCGCGGGGGCGCCGATTGCAGGAACGGCCGCTACGGTCGTGACCAACGCTACTACTGGGGCGCTGCAGGTGTTGCCGAACTTTTGCGGAGGGACTATCTCGGCAATCGCGCCTCAAATTCTGGCGCTGAGCAACGCCTTTCAAGCGGCGGCTGCCAGCGTGACGGGGTCGCAGCCGAATAGCAACTACGTGGGCACCACATTATCGGCTTTGAATCCCAGTTATGATCTTCTTTATCCCGGCTACCGCACGCCGCGCTCATGGCAGGCGAATCTGGGCATCGAGAAAGAGATACGCCCGGGAACGGTGCTCAGTGTTGATTACATCCGTGACATCGGCGAGCACTACCTGATTGGCCAGGACATCAATCACAGCGGAGCGGCGCGCAGTTTCAACCAGGCCAATGCGGTTGCGGCTCGTGACGCAGCGCAGGTGGCCAACGGATGCCCTGTCGGTTTTGGACAAGCTACCTGCATGATCAACTCGACCGTAGCGAGTGGCGGAACTACTCGCCTGGGAGTCGCGGGGGCTCAGGCGGCGTACTCGAGGGCTGGATTAGATTCGAATCTGCAGGCGACGGGTGGCGGGCCTTGCTCCTACTGCGCGTTTCCCGGCACCAACCCCATCATCGGCAACACCGGCGCGGTGGGAGGAGTCGATATGCTCTTTCCTGACGGGCGGTCGGTCTACACCGGCGTGCAGATGAAAGTTGTGACGCGCGTCGACAAGCCCCTGCGCGGCGTGAAGACAGGGACCTTCCAGTTTTCCTATACGCTCTCCCGGTTGGTCAGCCAGATGCAGGACCAGGATTCCACCAACCTGGCGATTGACAACGACGATCCGCTACGCTTCACAGGGCCGAGCGCTCTGGACCGCAAAGAGCAGTACTCGTTTAGCGGGATCTTCGATCTGCCGTTCTATTTAAAGTTGAGCATGATCGGACATTTCTACAGCCCGCTTCCCCAGAGTCTGTTGCTCCCGGAACTGACCAATGGAGGCGAAATTTTTGCCACCGACTGGCTGGGTTCTGGACTGGGTTCGGCGGCGGCTCCAGAACCCGTGCCGGGAACTCAAATCGGCCAGTACGGCCACAGTGTAAACATCGGCAACCTGCAAAAGGTGATCAACACCTACAACCATACCTTCGCCGCATCGCTTACTCCCGCAGGAGATTGCCTGGTGGGCAATCACACAGCTTGTCCGGGACTGATCAGCGGTCCGATGGTGATGACCAGTCAGGACATGGCTGCTTTGGGTTGGATCATGCCTACGGTCGATTCCGTAGCTAATCATGCTGTGGCCACCCCCTGGTTGAAAACGATGGACATGAGACTATCGTGGCCACTCAAGATTAAGGATCGCGTGACCATCGAGCCGAGCGCGAGCGTCTTCAATGTTTTCAACTTCGCCAACGCATTCCAGTCGGGCAACATGCCGAGTTCCTCGTTGTTACCCGGCCCGAACGGGGTGTTGGCACCGAATGTGGTGGGCGGTGTCGCTTCAGGGTCAAGCTATACGCCGTTCCGGACGAGTTTCCAGTCAGGAACATTCGCGCTGGGTGCTCCCCGCCAGTTCGAGTTCGGATTGCGAATCAGCTTCTAGAGTTGGAGACCAGAAGCCAGTCTTGGCGCTCTTGTCCCTGCGCTCAGCGGAATGGCTTTTTGCATTCGGGAGAGAAATCGAGCTTAAGTGGCTGCGTGTACAATGCGTGCATGGCTTTCCGTCCGCAGGGAAACTCCAACGCCGCGAAGCGCGGCCGGACCCCGCCTCCCGAGGAGACTTTCGAAGAAGCCGGATTCCTCAAAGCTCTGGGCGAGAAACAGAAATCAGTGAGCGTCAAGCTGATGGATGGTCAGACGGTGAGCGGCTGGATCGAGTATTACGACAAGCACATGGTGCGCTTGACGCGCGAAGGCGCTCCTAACCTTTTTATTTTCAAGCACGAGATTATGTACATCGCTGAAGACGGCGGGAAGAAGAAGTGAGACGGGCTTCAGGCTTCGGCTTTCGGGCGTCGGCCATCCGGTTCTGTCTCACCTTGTCTTCGAACTTGAAGCCCGATAGCCGAAGCCCGAAGCCCGGTATCCAGACCTGTGCCTGACTCCAACCACAGTTTCCTCCCGGCCATGTCAGCCATCGCGCGCGAAGCCGGCGCATTGCTGATGCGTCACTTCCACCAGCACTTGAAGATCGAATACAAAGGCGAGGCCGACCTGGTGACTGCGGCCGATCGCGCTGCGGAAGTCTTGATCCGGGAACGCATTCGCCAACAGTGGCCTACGCACGACGTTCTCGGTGAAGAGCAGGGACTCAGCGATCAGGGCAGCGAGTATCGCTGGTACGTCGATCCCCTCGACGGCACGACGAACTTCGCGCATGGGTTTCCTGTTTTTTGCGTGTCGATTGCACTGGAACACCATGCACGCGAGCATCAAGGCCAACGCGTCGCCGCTGTCGTCTATGATCCCACGCGCGATGAACTGTTTTCCGCAGAGCAGGGAAGAGGCGCGCAGCTCAACGGCGAAAGCATCCATGTTTCGAAAACGGCTGCGCTGAAGGAAAGCCTTCTGGCTACCGGGTTTCCCAGCCGGAAGCGGCACAAGAATCCGAATATTTACTTTTATCATCAGATCACGCTGCACTCGCATGGAGTGCGCCGCGCGGGATCGGCGGCGCTTGATTTGTGCAACGTGGCGGCGGGCCGCTTCGACGGCTTCTGGGAGTTCAATCTGAATCCCTGGGACACGGCGGCGGGTGTTCTCATTGTGGAAGAAGCGGGCGGCAAAGTGACGCGCTTCGACGGGTCACCGTTTGAAATCAACAGCCGCGAGACGGTGGCCTCGAACGGGCTGATTCACGAAGCGCTACTCGGAGAGTTTGGGGACATTTTTGCGGGGCGAGGGTTGGAGCCGCTGCCTGATCCGAGGGTGTACAAAGCATGAACCAAAACAGCAGCGGATCTGGAGGTGCAAGCCATGCTTAAGAAAACTATGCGGCTGGTTCCGGTCGCAATCATCCTGCTGGGGTCCGCAGTTCTCGTCAGTGTTGCCTCCAGCGCTGCGCCAGCCGCCCCCGACGCTGCTTATGTGCAGTCGTTTGAGAAGTGGAAAGCGGAGCAGATTGACGACCTGAAACAGAACTGGCTGCCCCTGGCTGGGTTGTTCTGGCTGAAGCCGGGAGTGAATAGTTTTGGCACGGCGGCGGAGAACGCGGTCGTGTTTCCCAAAGGCCCCGTGCACGCTGGCGAGTTCGATCTTGAGGGCAAAGGCGTAACCATTAAGCTGCTTCCCGATGCGCACGCGACGCTGGCGGGTGCGCCGCTGACAACCGCGAAGCTGGCTCCCGACGTTTCGGGTCACGCCTCGCTGGTGGAAATGGGTACGCTGCGCTTTCACGTGATCGTGCGTGGAGAACGCGTGGGCATTCGGGTGAAGGATTTGGAGAGTGCGTCCGTCACCAACTTCAAAGGACTGATATTTTATCCTCTCGATCTGAACTATCGTGTGACGGCCACGTGGGAACCCTCCGATGGCAAGAAGACGATCGACGTGCCTAACGTTCTCGGCGACGTCACTCCGGTGCCGGTTGCGGGCACAGTGGTGTTCAAGATCGATGGCCAGGAGCAGAGGCTGACGGCACTGGGCGGAGATCCATCGAACGGACTGTCGTTCGTGTTCAATGATCTGACGGCGAAGAGCGATACCTATCCCGGCGGACGCTTTCTCGATAGCGAGCCGGTGGTGAATGGAACAGTGGTTCTGGACTTCAACCGTGCCTACAATCCTCCCTGTGCGGTGACTCCTTATGCCACGTGTCCGCTAGCGCCGAAGGAGAACCGGTTGGCTGTGGCAATTCCCGCAGGCGAGAAGTTTGATAAGGCGGCACACGGGCACCACTAGCCAGCAATGCTCCACCGATAGAGGAATCACGCTTCCTGCGCCGCGTTACAATAACTAGGGACTGCTTTTTCGCTGTCCCCAGGTTCTCCGACTCTTACAGGCCTAAACGTGATCAACTCTCTTCTGGAACGCAAGATCGAAAAGCGGCCCGACCGAGTGCGGCTGCAAGGACGCATTCTTTTCCTCACGGAAGATCCGGAACTGATCAAGCGGCAGCTTGCCGGTGAAGACCTGCCGTGGGATACGAGGAATCCTGCGAATAATCCCAAGTTGCGCGACGACATCTCGACCGACGAGATCACTCCGGCGCACTACTGCTTTTATTTTGACGAGACTCTGGGCGAGATTCCTTACCTTGGCTTGAAGTGCGGCAGCGTGACGCCGATCGGGCGCGGCGAAGTGAAGTGCGGCGGATTTGTGTGCGCGGTGAGCGGCAAACGGCGCGGCAAAGGGTCGAGCCGGGAGCAGTCGCCTTACGCCGAGATGTGCGCCGGCATTCGTGTCGTGATTGCGGAGAACATTGAGCGCATCTACAAGCAGAATTGCCAGAACCTGGGAGTGCTGACTTCGACCGACTTTTCGCTGATCGAGCGAATTCGCGGCGGGGAAGAGATTGCACTCTCTGAGTTCACCGCCGGGGAAGATGAGATCACGCGGCAGGTGATCGAGTACGGCGGCCTATTTCCATTTAACGTGGCCAGGATGCAGGGCAAAGTATTTTTGCCGCCGATTAAGAATGCGGGCGAGGGCGCCCGCGCCACACGAGCGATGACGTTGGCTGAGAAAATCTTTGCGCGGCGCATGGTGAACGAAAAGGGCGAAGTTGGCGTGGCCAGCGTGAAGCCTGGGGACACCGGATTCGCGCAGGCCGATCTACGCTTCAGCCATGAGTACGTCACGCCCATGGCGGCGATCTTTTTTGAGCGCTATGTCGGCAAAGACGCGAAGGTCAACGATGCTTCGAGCATTATTTTCTTCCGCGATCACCTCACGTTTCTCGATGAAGTGATTTCGGAGGAGAAAAAGAAGCTTGGCTTGCTCGATCTGGCGACGCAACTCAAACTGAAGCAGCAGGACTTCGCCGCCAAGCAGGGAATCAAACTGCATGGCGAGTTGAAAGATCGCAAGGGCTCGGAAGGCATTTGCCACTCCATCGTGCTGGAAAGCTATGCGCTACCGGGACAGTTGAACATCGGCTCGGACTCGCATACGCCGCACGTGGGCGCGATTGGCTGCGTTGCTTTCGGCATTGGCACCACCGACGTGTTCAATGCCTGGATCACGAAGGATGTGCGGGTGAAGGTGCCGGAATCGGTGAAGATCGTGATCCGCGGCAAGCGGCACGCGAATGCGACGGCAAAGGATTTCATCCTCAAGATTCTTAGCCTCGATTACGTGCGCAGCGGCAAGGCGCTCGCGAAAGTGATGGAGTATGCGGGCGAGGCGATTGAGGAACTCAGCGTGGATGAGCGTGCCACCATGACCAACATGGCGGCCGAGATCGGTGGATTCACCGGCATTGTTGCGCCGGATAAGAAGGCCGTCGACTTTCTGGTCGAGCGGCGCGGGATGGACCGGAAAAAAGCCGAGGCCATGATTGCGGGCTTGTATAGCGATCCGGATGCACAGTATGCGCACGTGATCGAGCTCGATGCAGCGGACATTACACCGATGGTCGCGACTCCGGGTGATCCCGGCAACGGAAAATACGTGCGCGAGCTGAACACGCCGGTGCCGATCGAGATTGCTTACGGCGGCACTTGCACGGCAGGCAAGAACGAAGACATGGACATGTACGCTGCCGTTCTGGCCGATGCGCTCAAGCAGGGCAAGCGCGTGGCTGATTCGGTGAAGTTCTACATCCAGTTTGGATCGCAGGAGACGCGCGAGTACTGCTTGCGCAAGGGCTACCTGGACGTGTTTCAGAAAGCTGGAGCAATTGTGATCGAGCCCAGTTGCGGCGCTTGTATCAATGCGGGGCCGGGAGTTTCGACCCGTCCCGATCAGGTGGTGATCAGCGCGCAGAACCGCAACTTCCCAGGCCGCAGCGGTCCGGGGCAGATGTATCTGGCTTCGCCCTTGACGGTCGCGGCCAGCGCTGTGGCGGGCTATATTGTGGAGTACGAGCCGAGCGAGGCGCTGGTAGGGGTCTGAGGCGCTCTACCGGACCAGGTTGCTTGCAAGTGGTTGAATTCAGGCGGGGTGGCCGAAATCAGCCACTGCCGAATCTGCAACTTTTTTCCGCGATCCGAGTTCAAATAAGTAGGAGCTTCGGATCGAAAGCAAGATCTGGAAGCCCGGGCAGATCCGGTGGGGAAGAGCGGCGGATCTGAAAAAGGGAGATTGATATGCGGTACCTAAAATATCTGGCTTTGGTGGGGGCTCTGATGCTGCCGCTGGCCTATGCGCCGTCTGCGCACGCGCAGGTCGCGGTGGGAGTGGGAATCGGCGGGCCGCCAATATGCTCCTACGGCTACTACGGGTATTACCCCTATGCTTGCGCGCCTTACGGCTATTACGGACCTGACTGGTTTGCCGGTGGAGTGTTTATCGGCGCCGGCCCGTGGTATGGATGGGGACGCGGTTGGGGCTGGGGTGGTTGGGGATATGGTCGCGGCGGCTGGGGCTACGGTCGTGCTGGCTATGGCTACGGCAGGGGTGGCTATGGCTATGGACGCGGTGGCTATGGTTATGGTCGCGGGTTCGCTGGCGGACGCGGATTTGCCCGTGGTCCGGCTGGCGGCTTCCGCGGTTCAGTGGGCGGTGGGTTTCATGGCGGCGCTGTGGCCCACGGTGGTGGCGGAGGGTTCCACGGTGGTGGTGGCGGACACGGTGGCGGCGGACACCGGTAATCGTCGAGCGATTTCACTCTGACGCGGCAACGAAGGATGTTCACGAACGGCCAGCAGCGAGCGCTGCCGGCCGTTCGCTTTTTCAGTCCGGCTTAAAGTCTGTACCATAGGCCGGCTTTCTTGCTAGAATGTCGGGTTCGCGGAGACCGGCTGTAGTAGTAAAATATCTGCATAGATCTCAGGAGACAGACACCCTTATGGCTTACGTGATTGCAGAGCCTTGCATTAACACCAAAGACACGGCGTGCGTAGATGCGTGTCCGGTGGATTGCATTCATCCCAAGAAAGATGATCCCAAGTATGCGACCGAGCCCCTGCTCTATATCGATCCGGTGGAGTGCATCGATTGCGGCGCGTGCGTGCCGGTGTGCCCGGTATCGGCCATCTTCGCGCTCGACGATCTGCCGGAGAAGTGGAACGAGTTCACGGCTAAGAACGCGGCGTACTTCGGCCGGTAGGGCAGCTGTCGGCTTTCAGGCATACCAGAGAGACCTTTTCCAGGGCCTGAGGCAGAACAATAGGCGTGCGTCCATCCGGATGCGCGCCTTCGCATTTAAGGTCGCAAATTGCGATTTCAAAGTTTCGCCCGATCAGTCTCCTGTCAAAGATCGGTGACGCCTGACAGCTGTTCCATTAGAATCATCGCTTCACACGCTGGGCATTCATGGCATTGATGGAGTCGGAAGCGATCGTGCTGCGCACCTATCCGCTGCGTGAAGCCGACCTGCTGGTCACGCTGTTTACGCGCGCAGAGGGCAAGGTGCGCGGCGTGGCGCGGTCGGCAAAGAAATCGAAGCGGAGGTTTGGCGGGGCGCTGGAGCCGATGACCTACGTGCGGGCGTTTTACGACGTCCGCGAGCGGCAGGAGCTGGCCCGACTGGATGCTTGCGAGGTGCTGGAGTCCCCGCTGGCCAGTGAAGTAAGTTATGCGCGGGCGGTGGCGCTGGCGCACGTGGCCGAGTTGCTCGACGAACTGCTGCCTGATCGCGAAGCCAATGACGCCATCTTCCGGCTGACGCTTTCGGTGCTGCATGCTCTGCAGGGTACCGAAGTATGGATGGCGGTCACTTACTTCGAGCTGTGGCTGACGAGGCTGGTGGGTTTCCTGCCTGAGTTGACAGAGTGCACAGTCTGCGGGCGGAGCTTGAACGGCAGTCGCGCTTATTTTCACGCGCTGGCTGACGGATTGACGTGCCCCGAGGATAAGCGGCTGGCGTCTTCCGAGCTTTCGAAGGACTCGCGGGATTTGGCGGCGCTAATGTTTCGAGCGCCGGTGGAGAGCTTTACGGGAATGCCGTGGCCCAAAGCGCAAGGGGCAGACTTGCGGAAGTTTCTGATTCAGATACTGCAGCGGCATATTGAGAAGAAGCTGGTAACGGCAGGGATGCTGGAGAAGATCAGCAATTAGCGATCGATTGGAGAGGCCTGTGAAGCGATTTATCGCGATGTCAATTGGATTGTGTTGCGCTATCGGCGGTAGCGCTCAAACCAACACAGCCATGCCACCACAGCTGGTTCAGGCCAACCTGACAAGACCAGGTGGGACGCCGTTCTACTTACAGGCAACAATCTCTGAGCTATCGGATCCCAACGACCGCATCGAGGTGGAAATGTCGTGGGTCGCACCCGACAAATGGAAGCGAAAGATTCAGTCGCAGGAGTTTTCCCAAACACTGATCGTGGATGGTGACAAAGTGTTCGAGCAGGATTCTTCCGACTATCTTCCGTTGGCAATTCGGGTTTTGACGAGTGCGATGATCAGTCCGCAAATTGTGCTCGATTCGTACAGGCCCGGCGACTTTGAAAGAACGAAAGCTAACGGACTGGCTGACGAATCCGGCAAAATCTGCTTTTCTGCCAATGGCAAAATGTGCGGGATGAGCCGCAATGGGCTTGCGGAGTTCGTTGGAGCCGCTGGTCGCTCATTGGAATTTACTGACTACCGAAAATTCAAAGGCGAAAGAGTGGCTAGGTTGCTGATCTATCGCATCGACCCTGGCGACAGCTGGCAGGCCCGCGTAAATACACTAGGCGAATTGCAGAAGCACGATGAGAGTGGGTTCAAGATCAAAAATCCTACCGAGAAACCAAATCAAATTCGAGCAGTTGTCGTAGAGGAGACAGAACTCCGTGGTCTCGCTCAACAGCCACTTGAGATCATCTGGCCTCAGGTGCTAGAGGACAACAACACCACAGGAGAAACGAGTTACTACGTGTCCCTTGACCGGTCCGGCCAGGTTCGCGAGGTTCTGCCTCTGAGTGTTGCGATCGAGCGTGCAGACGATTCGGCACGGCGACAGATACTCAAATGGAAATTCAAGCCGGTGCTGAGAGACGGTGCTCCGGTGCAGGCCGAATCTATTTTGAGCTTCAGCTTCAACACACGTGCCTATGGACCAGCTTCTCCCCTAACCGACGAAGAAGTTAGAAAGTTAGCCACCAACATCATCGATCCCGTTTTTTCTGAGGGAACTGTGCCGTCCGGTTCGACGTTCGAGATTCGAATTGCAGTGGATGAGGAGGGCAACATAATCGAATCGATGGCTGGCGACGGGCCGCACGCGATGTATCAGCCGTGCTCCAAAGCCGTGGGCAAATGGCACTTCAGCCCAATCGTCGAGGAGGGCAAGCCTCGCCCGTATCGAGCGAAAGTTATCTGTCGGGTTCCGTAAAAGACCTCGTTCTGGTCGGGGCTGACGGCTCAACGCTCTTCCATTTACAATTAAGGATTAACTTTCAGGTCGCAGAGAGACTGTGAACCCATCTAAACCTAATTCGTTAACGTTTCAGGAACTCATCCTGCGGCTGCAAGCGTTTTGGGCGGAGCGTGGGTGCGTGCTGCAGCAACCCTACGACGTTGAAGTGGGAGCTGGAACGATGGCGCCGGAGACTTTTCTCCGCGTGCTGGGGCCGAAGCCTTACAAGGTGGCATACGTGCAGCCTTCGCGGCGTCCGGCGGACGGGCGCTATGGGGAAAATCCGAACCGGCTGTTCAAGCACACGCAGTTGCAGGTCATTCTGAAGCCTCCGCCGGAGAATGTGCAGGAGTTGTATTTGGAGTCGCTGGGTGCGATTGGCATTGACCTGCGGCAGCATGACATCAAGTTTGAGGAAGACAACTGGGAAGCTCCAACGTTGAGCGCGTGGGGCGTGGGCTGGCAGGTGATGCTCGATGGGCTGGAGATCACGCAGTTCACCTACTTCCAGCAATGTGGCGGGCTGGACCTGTTTCCCATTTCCGCCGAGCTGACGTATGGGTTGGAACGCATCGCGGCATTTTTGCAGGATGTGGATTCGATTTACGACATTGTATGGGCGCGCGATTCCGAGACTGGGCTAGCGACGACATATGGTGACGTGCGGCTCGCGGATGAGTTGCAGTTTTCGGTTTACAACTTTGAGTTGGCGGATGTGGAGAGAGCCTGGGAGCATTTTCGCCTGTACGAGGCGGAGTGTAAGGGACTATTAGAGATGGCCCGGGTCAATCTCACCTCGTTGGAGGCCGGCGGCGGAACTGTCTCGCCATCTGTTGCTATGGCGGATGGCGGAAAGGACGCGATGGCGGCCATGCTGCGTCGTCCCATTCTGGCTGCCTACGATCTTTGTTTGAAGTGCTCGCATTTGTTCAACATTTTGGATGCGCGGGGAGCGATCTCGGTGACGGAGCGCGTGGGCGTGATTGCCCGTGTGCGAGCGCTCGCCGTAGGCATCGCGAAGGCTTGGGTGAATCAGCAGGAAAGCGCTTCCGCTGCAGCGGGTGACAAGGCCGACGAGGAAGAACCTGCTCGCGAGAAGCGAGCGAAGAAGCAGAGCCTGTTGCCGGTTGGATCGTGAATCTTGAGGTGTGATGCGGATCACATTTGTTTGACTGAGGTTTTGAGAAGCTAAGGATTCAGGGCATGCCAGACTTTCTGCTGGAAATCGGGTGCGAAGAGATTCCGGCGCGGATGATCGATGCCGCTTCGCAGGAATTGCGCGAGCGAGTCAGCGCCTTGCTGAGCAGGGAGCGACTGCCCCCGAACGAGGTTACATATTTCGACACACCACGGCGATTAGCAGTGATTGCATCCGGCATCCCCGGAGCTCAACCAGACGTCAGCGAGCAAGTGACAGGCCCCTCGGCGACTATCGCTTACAAGGATGGTCATCCCACGCCCGCGGCGCAAGCGTTTGCCAAGAAGGCCGGAGTCGACGTGTCGCAACTCGAGAAGATTACAACCGCGAAGGGCGAATACCTGGCGGCGAAGATTACCAAGAAGGGCCGAAGCACGGCCGATATTCTCGCCGAGACTTTGCCGAAAGAACTCTCTTCGATCTACTGGCCTAAGAGTATGTACTGGCGCAAGCCGAACGAGCGCTTCGTGCGGCCGGTCCGCTGGCTGGTGGCGATGCTCGACGGAGAAACCGTCCCGCTGGAATTTGACGGAATCCGGGCGGGGAAGACTTCGCGCGGACACCGCATGTTGGCCCAAGGGGAAGTTACAATTCCGCGGGCCGGGGCTGCTTATGTGGAGACGCTGCGCGCGGCCAAGGTTCTGGGCCGTGCGGAACGGGAACGGCAGATTCGCAAAGCGCTGGACGTCGCCACGCGCACGATTTCTGGGGCGCGGTGGCGGGAAGACAAGTCTGTGCTCGAGACCGTGGTGAACCTGACGGAATTTCCCTCCGCAATTCTGGGTGGATTCGATCGGCAGTTTCTGGCTCTGCCGGAAGAAGTTCTAGTTACGGTGATGCGGGACCATCAGAAATACTTTGCCGTAGAAGATGCGGACCACAAGCTGCTGCCGCATTTTCTGGCGGTGCTGAACACTGATGGCGACCGGGACGGATTGATCCGGCATGGCAACGAGCGTGTGCTGCGGGCGCGTTTCAGCGATGCCAAATTTTTCTGGGAGACAGACCAAAAACGCTCGCTGCTGGAGCGGCTGGAGCTGCTGCGCCACGTTACTTTTCAGAAGGACCTTGGCAGCTACTATGAGAAGACGCGACGGGTACAGCGTTTGTGCAGTTGGCTAAGTGAGATCATCAGGCAGAGTGGGATGGCGGTGCGTCCGGGCGTGATTCACAAAGCGGCGTGCCTGGCGAAGACCGATCTGACTACTGAGTTGGTCAAGGAGTTTACCGAGCTGCAGGGCATTGTGGGTGGGCTTTACGCGCGGGCGCAGAAGCTTGACTCGAGTTTGCCCGAGGCAACGCGCTTCGCGATTGCGGATGCGATTTATGATCAGTACAGGCCCGAGTCTGCCGAAGGTGAGGTGCCGCGGTCGATAGAAGGTGCGGTGCTTTCTGTCGGTGACAAGGCAGACACGATTGCCGGAATGTTTGCTCTGGGCCTGGTGCCGAGCGGGTCGAAGGATCCGTTTGCACTGCGCCGGCAGGCCAATGGGATCGTGAAGGTGATTGCTGAGAAGAGACTGCCTTTGCAGCTGACAGGTTTAATGCGGGATGCGCGGGCTGGCTACCAGGGGTCGGAAGCCGCGAAGAAGTTTGTCGAGGATAAAAAGTTTGTCGGGCCGGTGAGAACATTTTTCCGCGACCGTCTGGAGTTTTACCTAAAGGATGTGCGTGGCTACGCGTATGACGTGGTGAAGGCGGTTCTGGCGGCGGATTCTGACGATGTTGTGGACGCGCTGGCGCGAGCTGAGGCGGTAAAACAGGTCTTGCATATGCCGGAGTTTCTCGCGATCGGCGCGGCCTGCAAACGCATGCGGAACATCCTGAGGCAGGCGGAGGAGAAGGGAATTGCGGTCGCCACTAGGTTCGAGTTTTTGCCCGGTTCGGCTGCGGAAGAGAAAAACCTGGCGGCCTATATTGAGGTTAACAGTGCTCGCGTGGAAGCGCTTCGCATGAAAAAGGAATATAGCGAGGCTCTGACGTTGCTCTCGACCTCGCGCGAACCCTTGGATGCATTTTTCGACAAGGTGATGGTGATGGTGGAGAATGAGAAGGTGCGGGCGAACCGGCTGGCTTTGCTGCGGACTCTGCTGAAAGAGTTTTCCACGATTGCGGATTTTTCCGAGATCGTTACGGAAGGGAAGGGATAACCACCCGAAGTTCCCGCAAGTTTAGATTTACGGATTGCCGGCGGCACGCCGGCGCTACGAAATTAAAAGACAAAGGACTAATCATCATGGCGACAATCACTCTCCCCGAAGCCGGAATTCAGGAAAATAAGAAAACCACGACCAAATACGTCTATTTTTTCGGCGGTGGCAAGGCGGATGGCAACGGCAAGATGAAAGATGACCTGGGCGGCAAGGGTGCTGGCCTGGCGGAGATGACTAATGCCGGGCTGCCTGTGCCTCCAGGATTCACCATTCAGACTGAAGCCTGCCGTGAATACATGCGGAACGGTGGCGTGTCGAAAGAAGTCGACCACCAGATGGAGGAGGCGCTGGCCAAGCTCGAAGCCCTGCAGGGTCAGAAGCTGGGAACGGGCGAGAACCCCTTGCTGGTGAGCGTGCGCTCGGGCGCGAAGTTTTCCATGCCGGGAATGATGGATACGATTCTCAATCTCGGATTGAACGATAAGAGTGTGGAAGCGCTGGCGAAACGCAGCAACAATCCAAGGTTCGCCGCCGATTCGTACCGGCGGCTGATCCAGATGTTTGGCAACGTTGTGCTGGAGATTCCGAAGCATGCATTCGACGAAGTGTTCGACGCGAAGAAAAAGAAAAAAAATACCAAGCTCGACACCGATCTTGATGCCAAGGCGCTGAAGGAAGTGATCGAGGAGTACAAGAAGGTCGTCAAGAAGCATGCCAAGCGGGACTTTCCGCAGGATCCACACGAGCAGCTGGTAATGGCGCGGGATGCGGTGTTCCGTTCATGGCAGAACGACCGCGCCAAGCACTACCGCCGCATCAACAATATCGATGACATGCTAGGGACCGCAGTCAATGTGCAGGCCATGGTATACGGCAACCTCGGCGATACCAGCGGCACCGGTGTGGGCTTCACGCGCAATCCCGCCAGCGGCGCGAAGGAATTCTACGGCGAGTTTCTGATGAATGCGCAAGGCGAGGATGTGGTCTCAGGCGTTCGCACCCCGGTGCCGATCCTCGAACTGCAGAAGATTATGCCCGACGTATACGGCCAGCTCCGTGAGATCACGACGCGGCTGGAGAAACACTACAAAGACATGCAGGACTTCGAGTTCACTATTCAGGATGGCAAGCTCTACATGCTGCAGACGCGCAACGGTAAGCGCACTGGTCTTGCCGCGGTGCAGGTGGCGCTCGATATGGTGAGCGAGGGACTCATCAGCAAGGAAGAGGCGATCTTCCGTCTCGATCCCAACCAAGTTGTAGATTTTTTGGTGGCACGACTGGATGAGAAAGACGTGAGACCCGAAGACCTGCTTACGGCCACGGGCATCCCGGCGTCCCCGGGGGCAGTTGTCGGCCAAATAGTCTTTACCGCTGATGATGCGGTCGAGAAGGCTGGGCACGGCACTGAAAAGAACCCGGTGATTTTGGTTCGCGCCGAAACCACTCCAGAAGACATACACGGTATGGAGGTTGCGATCGGCATTCTGACATCGCAGGGAGGATCGACCAGCCACGCGGCAGTTGTAACTCGTGGCATGGGCAAAACCTGCGTTGCCGGTGCGGGTGAGATCGCGGTTGATGAAAGAGCGCGCGAGATGCGGGCGCGAGGTCAAGTGTTCAAGGAGGGCGACTGGATAACGCTCGACGGCACGACTGGCCGAGTGCTGAGAGGCAAAAGAAAACTGCTCCCGCCAGACCCGGAGAATTTGGCTAAACTCGACAAGTTCATGAGCTGGGCAGAACCCTTTCGAAAGATCGGCGTGCGCGCCAATGCCGATATCCCACGCGACGCCAAGAAGGCGCGCGAGTTCGGCGCCGAGGGCATCGGCCTGTGCCGTACTGAGCACATGTTTTTCGCTCCGGATCGCATCCGCCATATGCGAGCCATGATCCTCGCCGACAATGAAAAAGACCGTCGCAAAGCGCTGAAAAAACTGCTGCCGATGCAGCGGGCCGACTTTATCGGGTTGCTCAAAGCGATGGATGGGTTGCCAGTGACCATTCGCCTGCTGGATCCCCCTCTGCACGAGTTTTTACCTAAGCGCGAACAGCTCCTGGTCGATATTGCCGGCCTGCCCAGTGCCAATGCGAAGAAGAAGAAAGCTTTGGTGGAGCAGTACCGCGATTACGGTGCGAAAGGAGCTGGCGATCTGAAGAAGGTTCTTCCCGAGTTGCTGGGACGAGTGGAGGAGTTGCACGAATTCAATCCCATGCTGGGGCTTCGCGGATGCCGCTTAGGGATTACCTATCCGGAGATTACTGAGATGCAGGCGCAGGCCATTATCGAAGCAGCTGTCGCCGTGGAAAAGGAAGGCATCAAGACCCACGCAGAGGTGATGATTCCGCTCACCGCCACCATGAAAGAGATGGAGAACCAGGGAGCGATTGTGCGGCGCGTGGCGGAGGAGGTGTTTAAAGAGAAGGGGAAGCGCGTGCACTACCATGTGGGCACGATGATCGAGTTGCCCCGCGCCTGCCTGGTCGCTGACGAGATCGCCAAGGAAGCGGAATTCTTTTCGTTCGGCACCAATGACTTGACGCAAACCACCTTCGGATTCTCACGTGACGACGTCAACAAGATTCTGACAGCGTATCTGCAGGAAGGGATTCTGAAGCAGGATCCGTTCGCCGCGATCGACCAGGTAGGCGTCGGGGAACTGGTGAAGATCGGGATCGAACGGGGCCGAAAGACGCGTCCCAATCTGGAGGTAGGGATCTGCGGCGAGCACGGCGGCGAGCCAGAGTCGGTCAAGTTCTGCCACCAGGTGGGCATGGACTACGTGTCGTGCTCCCCGTTCCGCATGCTGACGGCGCGTTTGGCTGGGGCGCAAGCGGGAGCGTCGGATAAGTTGAAAGTTGAGGGCGGACGAACAAAATAGATCGCAAACAAAAGGCGCAGAGGATGTCTCAGCATCCTCTGCGTTGTGAAATTATTGCACTTTCTGCAGGCGGGCGATCAGTTTCTGCGCCAGGCTCTCTTCTGAGTCCGACCACAGCAACCGCGCACTGGTGCCACTGTTTTTCTCCACATTCACCGAGAATTCCACCAGCTTCGCGACGTTGTCGCGAATCTTGGCCCGAGTCTGGTCAGTGAGCGAAGTCTCGGGCTGGAGAAAATATGAATCCGGACCAAAATCCACCTCGATGTGTCCTATCTGCTGATAAGCCCCTTCGTCGAATTCTTCTCCCTGGACGATGAACTTCACAATCGCAGGTTCGAGCACCCAGTTCTCGTTCGATGCATCGGGCGTCCATAAATCCCAATGCGCTTCAAAAACGTAAGCGTAATCGTCGTGGACCTGTTCGGCGGCGATCAGCGCTGCCTGCCCAGGGTCGATTCCCGAAGGAAACCGTCGTTCCAGCACGGTGGCCTCATCCCAGGAAATAGGATGGAGAGCGAGGTAAGTGATGCCCGGACGCTGCGCTGAGAAAGGAAACTGCTGCAATACGGCGAAGGCGTGCGGCAACATCTCGGGGCCGGAAAAATCGGAAAACCAAAGACTGAGATAAAGTGGATCAGACACAATCGCCTCGAATAGTGGTCAGCGTCATCTGCGGTCACTATTATTCTAAATTGTCGGGCGATCACCGGAAAAGCCAGCAACTCCTCGTTTTGACAGGGTTGCGAGGGCTTGTTACGATCAACAGGTGCTTCGTGCACCCCGCCTCACAACGTCCCCGTCGTCTAGCCTGGCCTAGGACATCGCCCTTTCACGGCGGTAACACGGGTTCAAATCCCGTCGGGGACGCCAACAAAACAATAGACTTCCACAAACCCGCCGTTTCTCTTCATGATCCAATTTGATCCAGTTAGGCGGGTTTGATCTCCAAAACCGCGCCCCGCCTCACCAGTTTGACCAAATTGCTCTGTGCCTCGCGCTTCTGTGGACCGACTGCCTGCATGTAAACATCGGTCGTGACTTTCAGACTCGCATGGCGCAGCAGTTCCTGTACGACCTTGGGATTCTCTCCGTTCGCGTTCAAGAGCGTCCCAAAAGTGTGCCGAAAGGTGTGATAGGAAACTTGCTTCGTCACCTTGGCACGCTGCAAAGCCGGCTTGCCATAATATCGCCACAACGTTCCAGGCCAATAAGGCTGTCGGCCTTTCATGTGCGGCGAGGCAAATACCCAATCGCCTGGACTTGGGTACGGAGAAAGGTGTCTCCATGCCCACAGCGACTCGGCGGTTTGCGCATCTAGCGGAACGTCTTTCAGTGAAGCTTCCGTTTTCGGAGCCCCTTCCACCATCGCCACTACCGATCGACGTATGTGCAAGATGAGGTTTTCGAAATCCACATCCTGCCACCGAAGCCCGATCAGTTCTCCTCGACGCAATCCGGTGAATGCATCCAACTCGATCATCGTGCGGAGTGGATCGGGCAGTTCCTTGAGAAACGCCATGATCTCTTCCGGCGTCAGAACATCGGGTGCCTTTTGCCGTTTCGCGCTCTGACGAACACTCGTGATTGGATTCTTCTCTGTCCATTCCCATCTGATCGCATGAGAATAGATCGCGCTCATGATGTTTCTGATCTTGGCCCTGCTGCCCCGCGCTAGCGGAACGCCGGTCTTCGGAAAACAGAGACTCTTGAGCCATTTTTCGACTTCGGTTGCCTTGACGTCCGTCAGCCTGCACGCACGCCAACGCGGAAGAATCCACTTCTTCAGATAGCCCTCGTAGGTCACCTGCGTCGAGTACGATTTGCGATCTTCGCCTGCCGCATCGAGCCCCGGTTTCGTTTTGTTGAAAGTGTCCGGCAACTCGTGTTGGCGATAGTGATTCACAAGCGTCTCGAAACTGATGCTCTTGATGAGTCTTTGAGGGGTTTGTTGGTTGATTTCCAAGCGGATTGCATCTACAACAGCCTGGGCGGAAGACTCGGTCGGCAAGTCTTCCTGCGTTCCAATGACGATGTGTTTTCGCCGGATGGTGCCGTCCAGCTGAACCTCTCTCCATAGGAATTCCCAAGCTTTTCCCTTCTTGCGGTCCGCCAGTCTCAGACTGCCTTTTTGATAACTCGTGCGCCTCATTTATTTCCTCCGTTTCGGTTGAGGCGACACGAATGGCTGCCTCAGCTTAGCGCAAGTTGAGTGGCGGGTCGACAAAACGTCTGTTGAAAAATCGAAGAATCAGCCTGCTCTTTTCGTTCTCAACCACCCTTCGAGATCAGAAGCTCGGAAACGCCATAGTTTTCCAACTTGAATTCCGTGAATCTGACGGTTGCGGGCCATTCGCTGTAGCGTTTTTGGGTGGATGCGGAGCAACTGCGCTGCTTCGTCGCTGTCTAAGAGCGGCTCAAAGACGAATTCGGTCCTAGGCCGAGACTGGCTTGGAGAAGGAGCGAACCTCGAAGGCTGGGATGCGGACATAATGAACTCCTGGGCCAAATCACGAAAATCGAGCTGATTTGGCTGCTTCTGGGATGTTCTATAAATGCAGACTGAATTTCCGTCAAACGGGCCTGATTTTTGGGGAAAACGCGATTGAAACTGCAATTTGGACGATGAAACGGGTTCCCGGAAGGTCCTATCCCGGTTGACGGATTACGAAGGCTGGGGGTAAATAGCGGCATGAGGTGCCCTATGCAGACTGAAAAAAAAGCCGCCGTTAGGACCAAAGAGATCGAATCGAAAACCAATGTTGTTGCAAGTGTCGAGTTCGTAGTCCGTGCCGCGCTGCATGACTCGGTTGAGGATGACTTTGTCCACTCCATTGCGGGAAGGATTATTGCCGAGCGGGAAAACCGTGGAGAAGAGAACGTAGGGAAAATTAGCGCCTCACTCGTTCAGTTCGGCGAGGCACTCGACCACGGCATCAGTGCAGAAAAGCTCGGAGACGGCATCTCGGGCGACATCGCGGAATACTGGGAACATCTTTTCGACGTGGAAACTGGCTATCCGAAAGAAGAAATACAAAATGAGTTCGAAGTGGTTGACCTCGACCTACTGATCATCGACTACGTCGCGATCTATCCGGAGTATCGAGGACTGAGGATCGCTGAGTCCGCCATTCACCGTACGATCGACATTTTTGGTACAGGGTGTGGACTGGTAGCGTGCAAACCTTGGCCGCTGCAGTTCACTCCGTCCGTTGCGGACAATCAAGAAGCATTGAAAAGACTTGCGTTACCGCACGTAAGCAAAGGCGAGGCCATTCGGAAGTTGAGATCGTACTGGACACGCCTTGGGTTTTGGCCGCTTGGTAACACCGGAATCTATTTGCTGAGCATATCGCAGAGAGGGTGTGACCTGTCTTCCCAAGATCGCGGGTAGGGCCTTAAATGACCTTGATAGCCGATTGACACGACGGCCGGTTAGAACGCTGCCTTCTAACCAGATCCCTTTCTTTTCATACATGTACGTCCCATGCTGTCCATCGTGCTGTCCGTTTCCCCTCTTTTGACCTAGTTTGCGGTCCATGCTACATGTCCCTCGGCGAAGGAGCTGAGGAGATGGGAAGGACAAGACAGTATGCCGGCCGCGTCAACGTCATTAAGAGAATAAAAATAGGCAAGAGATGGCCGTTCGCAGCTGTGGTCGAAAGGAACGGCAAGATGGTGCGCGACCATGTCTGGGTCTCCGGTCGCGATGAGCACCACCCCGAAGGGCACTACCACATCGAGTGGGACCAGGGAGGAAAACGAAGGCGCCAGTCGGTCGGCGACTTTGCAGAGGTTGTCGAAGCCGCACGCCGCAAATCAATCGAGGTCAATGCGCAGAAGGCGGGGATCATAGAGGCGAGCCAGGAACCGGAACAGCAGCGCGTCACGATTGGTCAAGCCATTGACGAGTATCTTGATTTCATTAAGGCTCACCGCAAAGAACGAACCTACGTCACCTACCGCTACACGCTCGACAAACTTCTCAGAGTGTGGTGCCGAAGATCTTTCGTGGACCAGATCACCCGCGACGACATCTTGCAGTTCATGACCGATTGCTACAAACATGGTCTTGGCAAACGCACGGTGTATGACAAACTCGTCGTTGTGCTCCAGCTTTTTAAACGTTACGGAAAGATCAAACTGATTGAATCGACAGACTGGCCAGAGTACGTCGATACCATCCGTCCTATTTACGAAGCAGAAGAAATCGAGGCCATGCTCAAACACGCGGACCAGGATGAGGCCGTATTTCTCAAGTTCCTGCTCGCTTCGGGTTTCCGCGACTGCGAGGTTCGTCATGTCGCTTGGCGTGACATGGATTTTCGCAATAGTCTGGTGCGCGTAACTGCCAAACCGCTTTGGGGGTTTGGACCGAAAAACTGGGAGGAGCGGGCCGTGCCGCTTCCTACCGCTCTTGTAGAGCAGCTTCAACGACTCCGAGAACGGAGACACGGGTTACCTTCACAACTAGTCTTTCCGAATTCAAAAGGGAATCCCGACAGTGAAAATGACATGATCGTCAAGCGCGTGGCCGAGCGCGCCGAATTGAACTGCGGACAGTGCGTCACCAAACATGGAAACAAATGTGCTCAAGGGCCATACTGCCGGCATTTCTTCCTTCACAAGTTCCGCCACACGTTTGCGACGGAGCATTTGCGGCACGGCGTCGACATTCGAACACTGCAAAGCTGGATGGGCCATCGCGACATTAAGTCCACCATGGTCTACCTGAAGGGTGTGCAGTCAAAAGACGCACTGGCCAAGGTCAATGCTGGAGCGTTGGCTCGGTACGTTGCGTGACAAGGTCGAGTCGCAAGGCAGGTTAACTTGAGCTGCGCCGGTCTGATGATATCGCAGCACCCAGAGATTCGGAGCCTCGAAGCCGTTTGACGGAGATCTCGGACTGTTCTAAATAGTGAAGATGCCGTGGCGTTAACGGACGGGATTGTCTCCTGGTGAGGTGCACAAATATGAGTCTGATAGCGCAGTTGGAAAAAGAAACCCGCGTTTTACGCGCACGGGACGTTGCGAAATTGTTCCAAGTGACACCGCAGCATGTCTATAAGATGGCGGCAGGAGGGACACTCCCATCTTTTCGATTGGCCGGCGCAATCCGTTTCGATCCGCATGAATTGGCGAACTGGCTTCGAAAAGCGCAACCAGTTTCTTATCGGCCGGAAGAGGGTGGTAGCCAATTGCGTCGCAGCGCGTAGCTCGTCTCAGCATCATCCCGTGACTGCTGGACCAGGTCAGAGTCACCACCCGAACTGTTCTCAGCCAAAACTTTGTTCGGATGGGTCACCACAAGGTGCCGGTGAGTATCGGGTCGATGCTTCCGACCGAATACTAAACTCCCAAGATGGCTTCCGTAGGCTCCGTTGCCGTGGCTGGTAAGAGATGGAGTTTTTCAACGATAGCAACAAAGGCATGAACAAAAGCCAATCGCACCCTCGGCACGTCCACGGTCGCGCTAGTGCCTCCAGTGTGAACAACTTCACTCCTAGCTTTGTAAAGGTTCCTTGCTGCTGCATTCATGGCACGGCTGCCTTCGACGCCTTGAAGAACCTTCTTAAGGCGCTTCCTGATGCGAGATTCGACACCTTTCGCGTAGCTGTCGGTCAGTAGGACCTCAAATGCAACCGCGAGATTTACATAAATCTCTCCTGGATCCGAAGTCAATCGAAACGACCGCCTAAAGTATGACAATGACTCGAACAGCTTGCGATGCACTCGGGAGGCTGCGGACTTATTCTTCGGGTTGAGAATAGATCTGAGGTAGTTTGATTCCACTTTTAGAAGAGCCGCGCAAATCCGCTTGATCAACTTCCTTTTGCGCATCCATGCGCCCCTCGTAATTCTTACAGGCACTGCCGTGAGTTCGGCGAGTTCCGTTCTAGAAACATTCATCGGCACACGCCTAGCCTCGAATGCGGTCCTGCTCTTTGGCCTTGGTTCCATAACCACATAGTGACGGATATCGAGAGTTTGGTAATTACTGACGCTCCCCGTACTCGTCCAGGCTTCGGACTTTCGTGCAATACCTTTATCGAGTGAACTCAACATAAAAATCACGCTGGTTGCGATCTTCAGCTTAATCACGATGAACGCTTGGTTCTCGTAATACTCGTGTGAGAACGTTCGCACTTTCACAACAAGGAGTGGATTATGAGTCAACCACTTAAGTACCGTAATCCGATCATAGTGCTCCAGCGAATCGATCGGAATTTTGCGCTGTACACCAAGACTCTTTGCCGCGTGTTGCAAGAAGTCCACCGTTGCACTCAGGCTATTCGTCTGAGCTCGGACAGCAAAGCCCGCATCAGGAATGATCAGGTCGAACCGCTCCTTCGCCAACGACTCCAGAAATCCGACCCCTGAGATTCCGAAGGAGTGGAGTGGGTAGACCACTACACCCGGTTTATAGACGCCGTTGTAACGAATGATATCCAGTACTTTTCTGATCGGATGCTTTTCAGAAGGCTCCCGTATCGCCATAAAGAGCAAATCATCAATGACAGAGCTTCCAACGAAAATCTGTTTGGATCGAAGGACGCGTAGCAACTGCCGTCGTACGACATTAAAGTGATACTCAAAGGCTCGCAAATCCTTGGACAATGGATCAGGAGCCGCAAACCCATAGCTTTCGATGTCTGGGAAAGGTTGAAGTGCAGCCGTGTGTGCGGCCAGGAACTGCAGCGAACCCGCTACTGACGGATCATTCTCAATTTCGCTTTGTATGGCAGCGAAGGAAAATATTCTCTTCATAGTCGCTGCTCCTGCTTTCTGCTCCCACCTTGAATCTAGAGCGAGATTTGCCCCGGCCCTGCTCCCACGTTGCGAAAAAGGATAAAACACGTAAGCGTCACTTCAGTGAATCGTAACCACGGCCGACGCAGACTGTGTCGAAGCGGCAGAGCTCGTGGCTGTCACCGTGACCGTGCTTGGATTTGGCACAGCGGAAGGCGCCGTATAGAGGCCTGCAGACGTGATCGTGCCGACAGTAGAATTCCCCCCCGCTACGGTGTTCACACTCCATGTGACCGCGGTGTTGGTGCTACCTGTAACAGTTGCTGTAAATTGCTGCGTCTTTGCCTTCGCCACAGTTGCAAAAGTGGGTGATATCGCGACGGTGATCGGATTGGTAACGACTGTCACGGTCGCCGAGGAAAACTGAGTCGAATCGGCTGCGCTCGTCGCTTTCACCGTCACCGGGTTCGAGCTGGGTATATTAGCGGGAGCGGTGTATAGGCCGGCACTAGAAACGGTGCCAAGAGTTGAGTTGCCTCCTGCTGTGTCGTTCACACTCCATGTGACCGCAGTGTTAGAGCCTCCCGTCACTGTCGCCGTGAACTGCTGTGTCGCACCTACCACGACATTCTGAGCCGTTGGACTGATTGTTACCGCGATACCAGAAGGCGATCCCGGCTGCGAAGAACCACCTTGCACCTGCACGCGTTGAAGATACGCGATTTCGTCGCCGACGATCACAACGTTGCCTAATGCCATTTTTACGAGTAAGGGGCTGTGACCGCCCCCTTTTTGAAGGGCCCCAAATAGCCAACTTGTGTCTTTCTGCTCAGAGTTCATCACGGTCTGCTGAGTTTGCTTCTGAGCGGCGCCAATCTGTTTCTCCTCTATCTGTTGAAGATCGGGAGAAACTCCAGAGATTTTTGTGTCCGCAGCAGGCTGGACACTGTCAGTCTTCAGTTGCCCAGAGTCGTGTGCGGCCTGGTTGGCGTTATTGGCAAACTCGCTCCGAAGGCCTTCAATGTATTCATGCGAGGCGTCCTGGAGTTCCTCGGTGACCGCTCTCTTTTCAATGAACACCATTGTACGGATGTGTGTGTTGTTGGGAATGATTTGGTTATCCCGAAAGCTCTCGTCATCCAGATTGTTGAGCTGGCCCACAACTCGATCGGGCCCGACAATGCCAATCGCCGCAAGGGCGGGCCCACTCACAATAGATGTCGCTATCGCAAAATGCTTACTCGCGTTCGTCGCAACAAAAAACGGTTGCAATGCACTCATAATTAGCCCGGCCGCCTGAACGCTATGGTAGAAAACATTTCGGGGACTCAGGACTTCTTCGCGCAATAGGACAGCCCGAGTCGAAGCGTAGCTTGTGTTTGCTTGAATCACCGAAGGATTGCCTGGTAGTTCGTCAATGTGCCTTGAAAAGCCAATTCCAGCAACTTGCAGGGGGTGCCCGGTGTTGTTTCCGATTTTCAACTCAATGCAATAGAAATTTCTAGCGACGCGTTTCCCGAAGACATCATTGCAAACACTTTGGCTGAGGACCTGATACATCACATCGACTTGAGGAGTTAAGCCACTCGGAATAGGACCAGCAGTAGCATCAAGAACTCCCAGGCTTGTTTCACCAAGAGCATTCTTGCCATCATAAAGAACAACAGAAAAATCACCGGGGCCCGCCCCAATAGCCAGAGTTGATGTCAAGAAACATTTGTTCAACGACGGCGTCGAGAATGTGTTTCCGACGCCAGTCATCCCTAACGTGTAGCCTCCCGTCGTCAGGTCGATAGAGGACTCGCCGTTGCAGCCGTTGACAGATACTGACACCGAAGCAGAAGTTGGCACTTTACCACCCACCGGCGATATAGCCGGCGGGCTAACGCCGATGGACATTGACTGTGGTCTCGCTCCAGCGGGTTGAACCGTAACTCTCGCGGAAGCAGATTGGGTTGAGTCGGCGACGCTTGTGGCAGTAACGGTTACAGCGCTCGGAGAAGGAACAGCGGAAGGGGCTGTATACAATCCGCTAGCTGAGATCACGCCCAGATTCGCGTTCCCACCTCCAATTTGGTTCACGCTCCAGGTAACAGTGGTGTTGGAGTTCCCCGTAACGGTGGCCGTAAACTGCTGTGTCTTCCCGATCTCTACGCCCTGAGTTGTCGGACTTACACTCACTGTGGGCTGAATCGTGACTGCTGCGGAAGCAGATTGCTTCGGGTCTGCGACACTTGTCGCTGTCACCGTTACAGCGTTGGGGGCAGGGACAGCAGCAGGGGCTGTATATAATCCGCTGCCAGAGATCGTGCCAGAATTAGCGTTTCCGCTTGGGACTTGGTTGACGGTCCAAGTGACCGACAGGTTGGTACTCCCTGCTACAGTCGCGCTAAACTGCTGGGTTTTCCCGACCATCACTCCTTGAGTTGTTGGAGTAATAGCCACTGTGACAGCGGTCGGAATGGCTTTTGGCGGTACGGCTTTCGGCTGTTGGGCACTAACTGTGGCGGCAATGAGGACAAGTGATACGAGAAAACAGAAAGATAGGCGTGAGGGGTAAATGGGCTGCATTGCGCTCTCCCTGCGTCGGCGTGGCTTGCTCCCCCTCGAAGCAAGTCTCGCCTATGTTGTCGATAATCGCGTCCGGAGGACTATACAGTAAACCGCTATTGTCTGCACAATGGCCCGAGAGTGCTGGTATGCAAATAAAACGGTGGGCGCAAAATTCGCTGACATCTATTAACCTCAATGTCACGGAGGAATTAAACAGGCAGAAATGGGGTGTGCCGGTTACTTATCGTGTAACGGCCCTAAAACACCCTGATGGGATAACGACTCCACTCAATACCAGGCTGTCGAACCGCGATTAAATATATTCCAGGCCGAATGCTACTGAGGTCAACATCGACCCGCAGACCCGTAATGTGATCACGCAATTCCGCCACCCCCGTCGCGCGCAAGAGCTGGTCGCCAGTGTCAGTGAGCAGCCCGACTTCATAGGGTCCTTCCTTGCTCCCAATCGGAAGATCAAGCATTAAGTGCTTAGCGCTTCGAGGAATTTGCAGAGGTGCCTGACCATCGTCAGCCTGGCTCTGCCCGCGAGCCACCGATCGTTCACGAAGATCCAATACGGCTGTGTCCGTCGCTTCCGCCGAGTGTCGGGCTCGCACCCATAACCATCCACCCACCGCGAAGAGCAGAACAGCAGCGGTGGCCACCAACATCAGCACCTGTCGACGCTGAATCGCCGATTGCCTCCGAAAATCCTTGAATTCTTGGAAGCAGGGACTGCATGAGCCGAGATGGTCAAGCCAAGGCTCTGCTTCGGTCAGGGATACCCTTCCTTGTGCTATGCCCTTCAGTAGAGCACTCCCCGGACAGCCGATCCTCTCGGGATTAGGGAACTCCGTCGCTAAGCCTTGCCGGAGAATATCAAGCAAGCGCTTGTCCGCCGCGTTGGATTGGCTTTCGCTGCTCAGAGAGAGTCAACTCGCTAACAGTTCAATCTGAAAAACAACCAAGTGTAACTGAAAGAGGGCCCACGACACATTGGCATTTCATCTTCCGCCAGTCAAACGTGCTCGTAGAATCTTCATGCGGCGTCGGAAGCGAAGCATGACGCTGTCGCCAGGAATTCCCAAAACGCGGCCAATGTGCTTCCAGGTATAGCCGTACTCGCGCGCAACCCAGACTTTGCGGCTCCAAGCGTCCATCCGGTCAATAATCTCCCGAGCATGCACGCTGCCTTCAATGTCGTCTGCCTCCGCGTGAGTCGCCGTGCCAAGAACTTCCAACTCCTCGACGGAAGATACAAGATGGATCGTTTCCTCACGACGCTGTTCCTTCTTGAGAGCACGTCTAAGCCGATGGTAAAAACTTCCCAGAAGATAAGCTTCCAGATCCCCAATCTCACCCCGCCTTCCATTCGTCCGAGCTAGCGTCCTTGAAACAGATTGCAGAACGCTCTCCCACACTTCAGCTACCAGAATTCCGTCGTCATCGAATGGCTTTTGTGATTGAACCTGTCGGACGTGGGCCAACGCCTTTGGCCACGCTGATCGAGCGGCTTTCAAGAGTTCGCTTTCCGTGGCCGAGTCTGAACGAGGGTTGACGCCTGAAAAGACCCACTCGGGACCGGGTTCGGGGGCTGGCATACCAAGCGCCTCACATCAGCAATTGCGTGGTACCCGGCCAGAGGGCTAACGCAAGCGTGCCATCCGACAGAAGGAAATGTCAACACCAACCCGAGCGAGGGCAGAAAGTAGCGAAAATATTTCCGATAGGTTCGGTACTGTTTTGGTTCCTTTTATAAGTAGGGGGCAACTGCGATTCTCCGGAGCCGGATGCAGAGACGATTTGCTTATGGAAGACGGAATCAATCCCGACAGAAAAAAGCAGAGCCAACCCTTTCGTTGGCTGCAGGAGATAGACCAGATCCTAGTCGTCGGGATGAAGTATGGTCCGAAAGGTACTCAGGAGGCGGTCAAAAGAGTGCGGCAACTCACCCCGGAGCTAGTGCCTGCCCAAGTCTGGCACCGAATGCGACACCTGCGCGAGAAAGAGCGCGGCAAGAGTGGGACACCGGTCGACTGGAGTGAAGCTGCGATTGAAATTCTTCGCAATGGGTATCGAAGTGGAGGGCGCAAAAAGACCGAAGCAATTAAAACTGTGAGAGCGCTTTATCCAGGACTCGCGGGATACGTGGTGTCGAGATTCGCCCGAAGTCAAGGTTGGCTCGACGGAGAGCAGCGAAACAAACGAAAGGATGATCGACGACCTTGGACGAGGGAGGAGGAGCAAGAACTATTTGTCCGCGCCGGCTACGAACCGGTCAAGGCGATTGCCCGAAAAGCTCAAACGCTCGGAAGAATCGGTTCGCTTCCGGCTTAAAGGCCGGGCCATAAGCGCAAGAGTTACGGACGGGTGGTCATTGCGAAGAATCCAGCAAACTTTGCATATAAGCCATCGCCGGCTGCAGCGCCTGATCGGTAGTGGTTTACTAAGAGTCCGCGACCCGCGAGTGTCCGCAATCTCCCTGGCAGAGTTCTGTCGCAGACACGGAACTGTGGCGCTACCGGGAATACAGCAGAAAACTGACGCGGCCGTGTGTGACAAAAACGAAAGGTACTCGTGGGGACGAGTTGCAAAACTCTTGGGTGTCACCGCGCTCGAAGTGGGGAAATGGATCGCCGATGGGGAGCTCAAGATAATGGATCCCTCGGTGACCGACCGAGCGTTCGAGGCATTCTGTCACCAGCACGGCTCGGAACTGAATTTCGGCCTTATGGAGCCAGCCGTCGCAAAGTGGCTCATTGATGAGTATGGTCTCGAAACAGTAACGACGACGCAGCGAACCTGCCCAGTGGCGTCTTCGCAGAAACAGGCGCTCGTGGTTAGACCTTGCCCAAAGTGCAAGCGCAGTATTCGAGGAAACGGATATTTTGAACATATCCCAGCGTGTCGTGGAGCAATGTCGCAGGGCAATCCCCGACAGTTGGGCGTTGATCAGCAAGCAAGTTGAGACGGGCTGGCAACAGCGCTGCAATCACGACTCGCTTGATAATGAACGACGATTTGCGGGGATGACCACGATCAGCATCCAAGTCTAGAAGAGCAGCTGATTCTGAGTCTGGACGAGTTCCACCTGTGCGGAACATGCTGCATCGTCGTTAATCACCTGGTTGACGCGAGTGCTCACGGGATAAGAACGCATGATCTTGGCATTGCAGGGCTTCAACAGTTCGGAAACCGAACCCACATCCTTCATCCCCGGATCGAGCCACAGATCGTACGAATCGGGATCAAGGATGACTGGCATACGGTCGTGGACAACGGAGGTCACGGCGTTTGGCGTCGTGGTCAGAATCGAGCAGGTTTCCACTGCGTTGCCACTAGCGTTCTTCCAACGATCCCAAATCCCTGCGAAAGCGAACAACTCGCCTTCGTTGACTTCGAAACAGTATGGCTGCTTCGATTTCCCGATCCTCTTCCACTCGTAGAACGCGTCCGCGGGAATAAGGCACCTGCGATATTTCAGTGCCTCCCGGAAAGCAGGCTTCATGCTCGCAGTTTCGGATCTTGCATTGATCATCTTTGCCGCAACAGATGAGTCTTTAGCCCACGATGGAATGAGTCCCCAGCGAACAAACGACATTTCCCGGACAGGTTCCTTCGGATTTTGGCGGATGATAGGGACATTCTGGGTAGGGGCGATGTTGTATCGGGGATTCCAGTCATCTTCCACCGGGGCGGTGTCGAAATACTCTTCAACAATCTGTTTCCTCCGCGATAGACGATAGCGTCCGCACATAAGAAAATTATTGCAGATCAAAGTGGCATTCTGCATCTCTGGCACTGGAAGATCTGACGGGCCGACGGTCGAGCCCACTTGTGACCACGAGAGGCCCGAGCTTGAAGAGCCATTGTTTCCGAGTTGCTCGTAATACGCTCAAAAAGAGGACTGGTCCCGTCGATGGGTGCAATCGCCTGATTTCGTCAACTATTCGATCTGACTGCCAGCAATGTGCTTGCCTTCACGTCAGTTTGCAATTCGTGTCGGCGAGGGCGCCTTGAGAGCGCATCCCATCTCAGAACTATCGCAATGGAAAGCGGAAAAAGGAGATCAAGCATGATAAAGGGAAGTGTTTGAAAAAACTCGCCGTGGAACGCTAGCGGATATCTGAACAAGAGTTCGACAGTAGGCATCGACACACACTCGAGTACGAAGATGTAGTACAAACAATGCACAGTTGTCGCTCTCCAGCCACTCGGTTTATTCAGCAGCAATATTCGAGACATCAATGGAAGATCGCTGCCTCTTCCCCAGTTCACATCGTCCGCCGTCGCTTGCTTCAGCCTAAGCGATACTGAATGCAAATAGATCACGAACAAACCAAGGACAGGAAGGGTAATCAACCTGTTTATCAGCGAAACTGGACTGTGATGGGAGAGCGCGATTTCGATGCATGAGCGAATAATTTCGACGAGGAAGGTATAAAACAAACCGTGTGCGATCCATTCCTCAAACGGTACGGGGCGGAACAAAAGAAGGGTCTTTCGAATCCCCGTAGGAAGCGCATTCCTCTGCCAAGATTTCTGTTTTCGTTTCTCCTGCTGGGCACGGAGCTCATCGAGAGCAGTCCCTAATCCGTCCAGCACTTCTGCTTCATAGTGACCAGACCGGTCTTTTGTACCAAGTGGAATGTTAGTGTAACGCCTTGTTAGACATTTGTCCGTCGTAGCCGCCGGGGGTGTGGGGATGTGGGAAACGCGAAGCGTTTTCCATATCTCCATGCCCCGGTTGTTTCGGCAAGATTGCTTGCGGTGCCGGTGGCCTGTAACCCAAAGCCGAGTGCGGCCGCTCCGTGTTGTATTCCACGCGCCACCGCTCCGTCAGAATCTGTGCCTCCTTCAGCGAGTAAAAGATCTCGCCGTTCAAGAACTCATCGCGCAGCTTTCCATTGAAACTTTCACAGTACCCGTTCTCCCACGGACTCCCCGGCTCGATGTACAACGTCCTCGTGCCCACTTTGCCAAGCCACTTCCGCAACTCCTGGGCAATAAACTCCGGTCCATTGTCCGAACGTATGTGCTCGGGGATTCCGCGCACCAACATCACATCCGCCAAGGTGTCGATCACCTGCAAACTCCCCAAGCGTCGCGCCACCCGCAATGCCAAGCACTCCCGCGTATACTCGTCGATCACCACCAGGACGCGTAGCGCTCGTCCATCGTGCGTCATCGCCTTGACGAAATCGTAGCTCCACACATGATTCGCCCGCTCCGGTCGCAACCGCACACACGAACCATCCCCGAGCCACAACCGTCCTCGTGGCCGCTGCTTCTGCGGCACCTTCAGCCCTTCGCGTCGCCAGATCCGCTGCACTCGATCCTTGCCCACCGGCCACCCCGCATCTCGCAACAGCACCGTGATGCGTCGGTAGCCGTACCGCCCATACTTTCCCGCCAGGGTCAGGATCGCCTGCGTCAGCTGATCTTCGTCCGTGCGCCGCAGGGGCAGATAGCGTTGTGTCCCTCGCCACTGCTTCACCACTCGGCACGCCCGCCGTTCACTCACTGCGTACTCCTCACGGGCATGCTCTACGGCGCACCGACGTCGCTCCGGGCTTAGAAGTTTCCCTCCGCAATATCCTTTAATATCTGTTTATCCAACGCCAACTCCGCCACCAGCCGTTTCAACTTGCCATTCTCTTTTTCGAGTTCCTTCATCCGCTTGGCCTGGTCCATCTTCAAACCGCCGTATTCCTTCCGCCAGCGGTAGAACGTCTGGATTGTAATCTCGGCTTCTTTGCAGGCTTGTGGAGTGGTTTTTCCGTTTGCGATGCTGACTTCAATCTGTCGCAGCATCGTCACGATCTGCTCTGGCTTGTACCTCTTGATTGGCATGACCCGCTTTTCCTCCAAGTGGATTCTCTCTCATTCCACTTGGTACAACTTTCGCCGGTCACGTCAATAGGAGTCCAGCGGCAACGACGTGAAGCCCTTGCTCTTAACTTGATTGAGCTTGTCAAGACTGCTGAGGTTGGTCTCTATCTCCGTGACTACCTGCTTGATTCTCCGTTGCAGCGTACGATCCCGCAACCAGAACGTGCTTACGTTCAATGCTGCCAATATTGAGGCCACGACTCCGAAAATTTCATTCAGAGTCTTGAATGTGTCTGTGGACAAGTGCCACTGCATCCGGAGGATTGTATATCGTCTTCGGCAAGACGGAAACAATGCCGCGAAACATGCTGGGGCGATTGTTGGCGTTACATCGCGATAGCACTCACAACCCTGGAATCAGCTCGCCGCCCGTTAGTCGGCAATCCAGAACGAACTCTGCTTAAGTTAGCGCTCGTGCGTGTCACCACCCGCATTGTTCTCAGGGAAAAAAAGCTGTGAAGCTTTGCATTGCGGCCGTCAAAACCACGTGCAGGGCAATCGCAAATGCCGTTGTCCTTAATTGCGAATGGTTTACAAGGTGCTCTCACGCGCACCTCGACAACAACTCCTTCCATAGGGTCGCTCTAATCTTCGTAGACGTTCTTCTCCAGCACAACTGATCGCAGCAATGCCGTTGGACTTGTTGATTGGATGAGGTTAGTTTTGCCCGAAAGGCAGCCGCATTAGGCGCTGCGGAGGTGGACATGTCACGTTTAGTAAGATTCCGTTCCGGTCATCCAATCAAGCCGCTTCGCCGATCGAAATCTGCGTTTATGACCGCCGCTCTGTTCACCCTACTTGTTTTCATGCCCATGTGACTGCGTGGCACAGGGTTCACCGTTCGATACGGGCTTTAACGCTATCCAAAGCCTTTTCACCGGGACGATCGCGAAGGTTGCAAGTCTGGTAGCAATCGTGATCGGCGGCTATGGCTTCGCGCATGGCGAACCCGGCGCAAAAAAGGCGCTGGCTGGCGTTGCCGCTGGAACGGGCATTGCCGTTCTCGCCGTAAATGTCCTGAGTTGGCTCTGGGGCGTATAGCGCCACTTTCAACCAGCGCCTCGAACGAGGAACCTATGCCCGACAAACCACAGCAGAAGCATCGCACAAATCGAGTCTTCAAGAGCCTGCATAAGCCTCTCACCTACTTGGGAGTTGAACGGACGCTGTTCTACTTCGTCTGCGTCGGCGCAGTGGGGGCCTTCAATCTCTTCAATTCCATCCTCGCCGGTATCGCCGTATTCATTGGCGGTTTTGCCTTCGGCCATTGGGTAACGAACAGCGATCCGGCGTTCCTCCGCATCCTCGCAAAGTCCGAACGCTACAAGCTGCGCTATGACGCCGCGAAGCAGCAAGTTCCCCGCGTGGAGGTAGTGTGATGCTGCGTCTCGATAAAGTCATCAAGCCGTGGAAAGAGAGTGCGTCTCTCAACGACCACATCAACCTCTACGGCTTCTGGAACGAGACAGCCTTCCTTACCAAAAGTGGCGATCTAGGCATGGTTCTGAGCGTTCCCGGCGTGGACTACGAAAGTCTGGACCGCTCGGAACAGGAGTACGCAGTGAAGCGGTTGGAAGCGGCACTCAAAGCGTTTGGCCCAGGCTTCCACGTTTACCAATACCTCTTCAAATCGAACCGCCCCGATATACCCTTCGCAAAATATGACGATCCGATTGTGGAAGCAGCGATCGAACAACGGCGAAAGTTCTTTGAAGCAAAACGCGACCATCTTTATCAGATTGAAATCTTCTACTGCATTCTGCTCGAAGGCGCCAGGTCGAAGACCGGCGTGGGCGCGGCAATCGCTCGAATCTTGCGCGATCCCGCGGGCGCCGTTGGCGAACTAAAAGTGCAGTTCACCAACGACAGCATGAAGACGCTGTTGCGCACGCATATTGAGCACGATCTTCGACGGCTCGACCAGAGCGTGCAGGCATTCGCTCGACAGCTCGCGGACTTCATGCAAATCGAGATCTTAAATCAACAAGGACAATTCACATTCTTCCGCCGCTTGCTCAATTACGACGACTGGCGTGTTGAAGGGAGGCCGCAGTCCACGCAGTTTCTCGACTATCAGGTGGTCAACTCCGACATCGAAGCGGAACGCGATCATCTCCGCGTCGGCGATCACATCGTCCGGGTACTGACGATGAAAGAGGCCATCACCGAAACACGGCCCCTGGTGCTCGATGCGCTCCTGAAGATCCCGGCCAACTTCTATGTGGTCACAGAGTGGACGCCGCTGCCCGCGGACAAAGCTCGCAAAGAAGTGAACAAGCGCCGCCGCCACTTCAATATGTCGAAGACCGGGTTTGTCTCCCAGATGGGCAACGATGCCACGAAGACGAACCCGCGCGATGTGCTGGTGGACGAATCCAAGCAGGCCGACATCGAAAATCTTGGCGATTGCCTGCGCGCCCTCGGCGACGGTCAATCGCTGGGCGATTTCTCGCTCACGATTGTGCTGTATGGCCGGTCACGAACGGAACTCGATCAGCTCGTGGCCGAATTTACTGGCGTCTTCACCAACGCGGACGGCAATCTGTTTGCGGAAACCTACAACCAGCTGAACGCCTATTTCGCCACCGTGCCTGGCAACTATGCGCTCAACCTCCGCAAGCTGTATCTGCTGAACACGAATTACGCCGACCTGTCTTTTCTGTTTACGATCCTTCCCGGCGAGAAGACGAACGCGCATCTCGGCACCGAGTATCTGGCTGTGCTCGAAACCGACAACAGCACGCCCTACTATCTCAACCTGCACACCGGCGACGTTGCCCACACCCTTATTCTCGGGATGAGCGGTAGTGGCAAGTCCTATCTCTGCGTTTTTCTGCTGCAGAACGCGCAGAAGTACAAGCCGCTGACCTTCATCTTCGATATCGGCGGCAGCTTCCAGTCGCTTACGACGATATTCAAGGGCTCGTATCTCAATGTGGGTCAGGAAGCGCGGGACTTCACCATCAACCCCTTCTCGCTGCCTCAGACCAAAGAGAACCTGCAGTTTCTCTTCAGCTTCTTCCGCGTGCTCATTGAGGGTAACGAGCAACGTTACCGGCTCGATTTCAAAGAAGAACGCCGGCTGTGGGATGCGATCGAGCGGATTTACGTGCTGGAGCCGAACCAGCGCACGATTTCGAATTTTGGGAACATCATCGGCGAGTTGAAGGAACGCCTGCACCGCTGGACCCGCGGCGGACAGTACGGATTCCTCTTCGACAACGCTGAGGACACGCTTTCGTTCTACAGCTTTCAGACGTTCAATTTCCACGGCTGGAACGATGCGCCCGAGGTTTTGGAACCACTGCTCTTTTATGTTTTGCATCGAGCATCGAATGAGATCACTGACCCCAAGAAGCTCGGCACCTCCAAGTTCTTCCTGCTCGACGAAGCGTGGCTCTTCATCAAGAACGAGACCATTCGCAATTATGTGGTGCAGGCGCAGAAGACCTGGCGCAAGCACCAAGCGGCGATGATCCTGGCGACGCAATCCATCAAAGAACTTGAGGAATCGGGGATGCTGGCGATAGTGGCCGAGAGTTGCCCGACGAAGATCTTCCTCGCCAACCCGGATATGAACCGTGACGTTTACCGGGAAGCATTTCATCTGAACGACACAGAACTGGACCTTATCGACGGCCTTGTTCCACCGGGCCAGATGCTGATTCGCAAGGCGCAGACCTCCAAGAAAGTGCACTTGAACGTCGATTCGGTCTCGCACTGGATGGCAACCAACAATGCCCGCGACAACCTCAAGAAGCAGGAGTATTTCGACCGCCACGGTTTTGCGGATGGCCTTCGCCATCTCGCGGAAGAGTGGCCATTCCAGCCGCGCGCGCTGGCCGTATCAACTTCGAACAACAACCGCTAAGGAGAGCTCTATGCGGCATCTGAAATTCGTCGTCAATTGCGCTTTGGTTTTTTCTTCCATCGGTGCTTTCGCCCAAGACTCTGCGCGCACGGTGCAGTATCACTCGCAGGACATCGTTCCCATCCGCGCCAAGGTGAAATATACGACCCTTATCGAACTACCCACGACCGAGAAAATCATGGAAGCCGCCACGGGTGACAAGGAGTTCTGGATCGTGGATGTGGTTGGCAACTTTTGCTTTGTGCATCCGGCGAAGCAAGGCATCAGCTCCAACTTGAATCTCATTACGGACAAGGGGAACATCTACAGTTTCACCCTCCAGGACATCTCTGCCTTATCGACGACCCCTGATCTGAAAGTGATCGTCGAGCCCGCCGATCGTTCTGCGATTGTGGCCGCGAGCGGCCCTCCGCAGTTCGTGCCCGCCGCCCAACTCGAACAATCGCGGCAGCAGCTTGCCGCTCTGCAGTCGCACGTTGAACAGGCGGTGGATGAATACAAAAGCGCCTATCCAACACGGCTCAAGTTCGACTATGCCTACAAGGCGAACGAAGCCCCCTTCGATATCCAGTCGATCTATCACGACGACAGGTTCACCTACATCAAGACGAATGCGCCTGAGAAGTTCAGTGTCTATGAGATGAAAGACGGCAAACCCAACCTCGTCACCTACGACCTCCGGGAAGGGACGTACATCATCCCGAAGATCATGGACAGCGGATATGTGGAGCTGGGCAAGAAGCGGATGGAATTCACGCGCAAGGGATCACCGTCATGACCGAGAACGTCTTTACTCCCCACACAGAGCCGCAGGCCGAGCCAACGTTGCGCCGCAACCTGGAATTGCCGAAAGGTGTCTTGCAGAAGAACCTGAAGACCTTCGTTTATCTGGGTGCGGTGTTGCTCGTGATTGTGGCGGCGCTGTTCAGCTCGTCCGGCAAGAAGACGCCTGGGCAACAGGCGAGCGTGAAAGGGCAACCCCCGCAACCGAGCCTTGCAGGACAACACCGACAGCAACGTGCAGGAGTTGAAGAACCAGCTTCAGGCCGAACGTCAGAAAGAGCAGCAGGCAACAATGGCCGCTGCTGCAATGGGAGATCCCGCGCTTGCGTCTGCGACGCCCCAGCAGCGGTCCGCAGCCGCGGCCTATGGACCGACCGGCGTTGCCGTGCCCTGCATTCCGGGCCAGCCCTGCCCGCAAGCGCAGCAGGGCAACATGCAGATGCAACTCACGCCTGTGCAACAGCAGGCACAGTTGATCGCAGCGAAAGAACGCGAGCGCGCAGACGACTCACGTTTCGCTTCCAATCTTGTGTACTCCCGCTCTGCCGACCCCCCGCAACAACAACAGCAAGGCCAGATGATGCCCGCCCAGTATGGCCCTGCCGAACGGCAGGCAAACAGTAGTCTCGTCCCCCCAGCAGCCGAAGGAAAACAGGAGGACACGCCCGGAGGCTATAAACGCCCACTGGAGGCCAATGTTGATTCGGCCGTCGGTCAGCCCTATCTCGTCTACGAGGGTTCGGTTCTCGACACTGTTCTCATGAATCGTCTGGATGGAGACGCCGTAGGGCCGGTCAAAGTCCTTGTCTCAAATCCGTTGTATTCCCACGATCATCAACACGTCATCATTCCCGAGGGAACGGTTGTTTTGGGCGAGGCAAAGAAGATTGGAGCGGCGGGCTTCGGCCAACAGCGGCGGATGGCCGTGGTTTTTCACCGCCTGATTATGCCTGACGGTTACTCCGTCGATCTCGACCAGTTTCAGGGCCTCGATCAGATCGGAGAGGAAGGGCTGAAAGATAAGGTCAACAACCACTACCTCCAAATCTTCGGCACCTCAATAGCTTTGGGTGTGATTGCTGGAGCAAGCCAGATCACGCAGGGTGGCGGCACCATTACCACGAGCGGTTCCCAGGCATTCACGAACGGGGCGGCGGGCAGTGTTTCGCAGTCTGCGACCACGATCCTTGACCGCTTCATACAGATACCGCCCACCATCACGATCCGGGAGGGCCACCGCGTGAAAGTGTATTTCACGCAGGACTTGCTTCTTCCTGCGTACTCCAACCACACTATTCCACAGACGTTTTGAGGAGGCTTTCCATGCGAATCGTTGCCCTCTCCCTCTTAGTTCCTGTGGACTCTCACCCTTGCCGGCTGTCAGAGCAAAGCGGCAAAAGTGAAGCAGTTGCAGGATCAATACAACGCTGAATACCCGGCCTATGCCAAGGAGTGCCTCGATCCGGAGACCGCCGGATCGGCGGATCTTCTGACAGGAAAGAAGCTCACTCAAGAAGAAATCGCAGTCCTAGAAGCCAAGAAGAAAGAACGAGACGCACGGTGCAAGCCACAGGCCGACCGTCTTGCGGAGCTCCAGAAACAGATTCTCGCTGCACAGCAGTAAAGCCGTACCGCTGTAAAGCATCACGAAACCAACGGCGACGAAGGGACGAGACAAATGAAGAGACTAACCCTTACCGTGCTCGCCGTTGGGTTTGCGGCGGCGTTGCAACCGCTCGCGAATGCACAATTCGGTTCCGGCATCGTGTTCGACCCTACGCAGGCGGGCCATGCCGTTACGCAGATCGAACACGAAGAACAATCCATCGCCAACGAAGCCCGGCAGATTGAGCAGGGCCAACAAATCTTCACCAATACCGTGAAGATCGCTACGACGGCGCTACAAGCCTACAACGTCGCAAAGCAACAATACGAGCTCACGCATCAGATGATTCTCGCTCCACGGATGCTCTATGCGCGATTTCTGTCTCCGACTTCTGACTTGCTGATGCTGCAACAAATCTCGAATACCTATGGCAATTCGATGGGTTGGCTCAATTCGGCAAACACCGGGAAAGGGAGCCGCATCCGCGTACCAGCAAGTTAGCGTTCCGAACACCAACAACATGATTCCCGGCTACGGCACCGCTAGTATGG
>CAVRWN010000006.1:0-805193 GCA_963724875.1 uncultured Acidobacteriaceae bacterium | reverse complement strand
AGGTGGCTCGGCGCGGTCGAGCGAGGGTTTATTGGCATTCCTTCGCGGATTTTGACCAAAACGGAAAGCCGATGTAAAAGCTGTTGGTAATCGTGACCTACAGAGCCCGGTCTGCGGCTCGAATGACAAGGAGTGTGCGATGTCAACCAGCCAACATTCACAAATATCAATTGTTCCCGGCATCGGTCGGCGAGAGGAGTTCGAGCAGTTCGATGGTACGTATGAACCCACGATCGGGCTAAAGGCGGTCGCCAAGATCTTGAACTGCTCGGCTGAGCAGTGCCGGCGCCTCGCCGAGGCAAAGAAGATCCCCGTATTTCGAATTGGTTACCGGTGGAAATCTACCGCTTCTGCCATTGTCAGGTGGCGGGAAGAACAGCTAGCATTGACTTGCCATTCGCGTCCTTCTGAAGAAAGGTAATCAGTGAGGACGAGATATCAACATGGAACGATTGAACTGAAGGAGCGCGCCCTAGGTCCTGCAATCTGGCAATTCCGCTGGCGGGATAAAACCGGCAAAAGAATGTCAGAGGACATCGGCACAACGATTGAGTACAAAACGAGGTCCGCGGTTGATCGGTGTTCCAAGGTCGCGTACCTGAGAATGAAGGTCAACCGTGACCAACCGGCAGAACCGGATGAGAGGTTCGGCGTTGTCCTTGAGAGGTATGTCCAGGAAGAGATCCCCAAGCGCTTCTCGACCAAGCATGCATACCTTTCCTACATCAACAATCACATTCGTCCCAAGTGGGGCGAATTCCCGTTGACCCAAGTAAAACCGTTGGCCGTCCGGGATTGGCTCAAAACAATCCTGGACAAGAGGGGCAAGCGTCCATTGGCCAGCAAAACGAGAGGTCACATCAAAGGGCTCATGCACCGGATCTTCGATTGTGCGATGTTGTGGGAGTACCTGCCCCCGGACCGCAATCCGATGTCTCTGGTGCGAATCGAGGGCAGTTCGAAGCGAAGAAAGAAGCCTCGAGTCCTCACGCCCGAGGAATTCTCCGTGCTGGTCGCCACGGTTAATCGGGAACCGTGTCGCACGATGGTGATCCTCGGCCTCTGTACCGGCGTGAGATGCTCGGAGTTGGTCGCCCTGAAGTGGAGCGATTTCGACTGGGAAAATCTCTCCGTCTACATTCGCCGGGCGATTGTCGCTGGTCGTGTGGACGATGTGAAGACCGAATACTCGGAGGCACCCCTGCCGCTCGATCCAGCGTTGGCGGAGGTCATTTTCGAGTGGAGGCGGAGGACCGAGTTTTCTGCCGAATCGGACTTCGTGTTCGCATCGCCCTACATGGCGGGAGAAAAGCCCTACACACCCTGGAACATGCAGCACAACCATCTGAGCCCGGCCGCAGTCAAAGCCGGCTTAGGACCCATCGGCTGGCATACGCTCCGCCACACCTACCGGGCGTGGCTGGGAGATAACGGCGAGCCGCTTACGGTACAGAAGGAACTCATGCGGCACGCATCCATTCAAACCACGCTGAATACCTATGGCGGAGGGATGATGGAATCGATGCGGGAAGCGCATGGAAGAGTAGTGAAGCAGGCGATGGCGCGTTAATGGACGTCAGTGGACGTCAGCCCATCGCATAAGTCTATTGGCATCAACAAAAAACTGGCGGAGAGAGTGGGATTCGAAACCATCGTTCAACGTAGTTTCATGTAGTTAGCTTGCGGCAGATGGCTTCTAACGCGGCTAGTTCCATGCAATGCAGCGCTAACGGCACGGAAACGGCACGGGCAGTGGAAGGTTCTCTTGGTTGTGACGACCTGATTAATTGTTGGTGACATCGTGATTTGATCGGCATTGGGGTGGGCGGTTGCCCTCCGACCCCTTAGAGCGCGCAGGTGGTGCTGTATGTACCTCCAAGACACTGTTGAGAGCAGTAGGAACCGCTTATCGTTACATCATCGTTACATGAATGGAACGGCAAGCTTAAAACCCACAATTGGGAGTTTTTGGTGAAAACCCGCGCCAGCGCGGACGCCAGCGCGGGCTTAGAAGCGCTGGTCAGTACTCGCTTGGCAAGTGGATGACGTTGTTGGCGAAGTACAGCGTGATTTCATCCAGCGGAAAATCCGTGTACTCGATCTTCTTGGTGAATACGATATTGTCGTTGCCATCGTCGCACGTTAGCGTAGCGCTTCGGTCGGGATGCACGGTGAGTTTCCATACCTGAAATTCCTCGGCGGCAACACGCTTGTTGTAGGGCTGAATGATCGCGATTTCGTCCAGAAGCCAATACGCTCCGCCGTGCTCGGCAACATGCTGCGCGCCGTCGGTGTAGAGAACGTTGCGGTTAATCGTGTGTCGATACCAGTTGTCGCTGCCGGTGAACTGCGCCAGTTCGGATTTGCTGAGAGTCTTCGTCGTCATGATGTGCCTCTTTCGTTTTAAGTGACCCCCGTGGCGGGGGCGAGAGAGGCAACAGGAACAGCCGCACAGAAGGCGCGGCGTCACAGGCAATCGTGGAATAAATGAGGGGCAGCCCGTAGGGAATCATCGTTTATGCCGCGAAAGTGCCTTGACGTTAGCCTGCGGCTGTTAGGTTGACTCCGAACCCGTCCGTTAGTGGGTCACGGAAAGAGACACAATGTGACGAAGACGGCGCGGAGACTCTGTGCTGTCAATGGCGACGCCGGACCAACTGCCATTTTCAAGACGACAACTCAGGCTGTGACAGCCAAAATTCCATTTGCTTTGGTGGCATGCGCTGGGGTGCATATCTGCGGAGGAAGGAGCGGCCGAACTCGTTCGCTAATCGCGAATCATCGTCGGTTCTCATAATCAAGCATGTTTCGAAAGACAACGATGGATCCGACAGCGGCCTTATAACCACACCTTCAGCGCTGAGGCCCACTGAGGCAGGCTCGGTCACGATTGCCACTCCAACGTGCTGAGATACCAGGTGAATTGCTTCTTGGGCGGTAAGGATATCGTGCGCGTGCTTCGGAGCGATGCCCTGACGTTGTGCCGCGTCCATGATTGCGTCACGAACGACGGGATGAGTTCGCCGAGCAAACAGAATCCATTCGTCTTTTGCCAAGTCTTGGAAAGCAATGTCTTCCTTTTGAGCAGCTGCGTGGGTCTGCGGGAGTGCGGCATAGAGATGCGTCTGAGCGAATGCCGCAGCCGTGATCCGAGAGCTTTCCGGCGGTGCCGTCACCAATGCCAGATTCAAGTCGCCTGCCATCACGCGCCGGACCAACTCGCTTGAGAACTCGCTAATGAGCTGAATGCGGAGTTTAGGGTACATGGGCAGACGGATTGCGAGAATGGCCGAAATCCAGGCGTGGTCGGCGTCGGGCGAGTGCCCAATGGTCAAAATGCTATCGCTCCCCTCGCGAGCAGCATGAACGGCCCGGTCTATGTGCCAGAGTGCCAGACGAGCCTCTTCGACGAAGATACGGCCCACTTCGGTGAGTTCTACATTCTTCTTGTTCGTGCGAATGAATAATTGAAATCTGTGCAGTGCTTCGACCTCATTTATCTGTTTGCTGAATCCAGATTGGGTGATGTGCAATCTGTCGGCGGCCCGAGTGAAGTTCAACTCTTCGGCCAAGACGATGACTGCGTGGAGGTGACGTACTTCAACCTTGGGGAACACTGCTCCAAGCTCCATTTCCCGACCGGCAGAGATTGGTCAATTGCCCTACATCTAGTCAAGGAACCGGCAGCGCGGAAAAGTATCAAGAAAGAGTTATTTTCCCCAATCGGCCGAAAGGGCCGCTGGACAAGGAGAATGCTTGACACTGACTAGTCGGCATGACACGATTTGACTCTGGCCATCTAATTTGTGAGTCGGGTTGAGGCCCTCTCAGATGTCCAGCCGCGAGTTGAGCCCGGAATGGGTTCTTTCGAGTTTTATCCCCCCTATCGCGGCTCCCCAGCACGAGATAAGCGAATTGATTGTTGTCGCGCGGCGCTTGTGGCCAAGCGTTCAGGCTCACGCGTATAGAGAACAGCCGGGGAAAAGCTCTGACGAAGCGCTTGATTTTGCTTCTGAGGTCTGGGAGGGAGTGTTGCGCTCGGTCGCGAAAACGATTCAGCGGTCCAACGGGAGAAACTGGCGAATAAAGAACATGGAGGCCTATCTCTTCGGTGCTTTCCATCATCGGTTCAACCGCGCTCTAAAGAAGGAGCGCAGAAGACTACAGACGATACAGCATCTTCCTTCGAGTCGTGATCTGGAGCGCTTGCGGCAGGCCCACGATTCAAAGGCGGTGCGCGATCTGGAGCAATCGATCCAGCTCAAAGAGGCCGTTCGGAACATGGATGAGTGGACCCGCAAGGTCTGGGCTGCTCGACAGTACGGATATTCGTGGAAGGAAATCGCAACGCAACTGGGCCTGACCGAACCCCAGGCCAAACTTCGATTTCGTTATGCAATCGGTAAGCTCCGTGCTCGACTGGGCGGCGCTACGTGATTGTTGCGTCGCGCTAGGGTGGTTTGCATTGATTGGTCGCGTTAAACTTGGCTTTTCTTTTGTGAGACGACTTCAACTGGAAGCAGGCAAGTTCTGAAGGCACAAGAAGAATTCAACGGCGAAGAAAAGCGGATATTGGATCTACTGGGGAGGGGTTTATCCCGAGATTTTCCAAACCCGCAACGTGTCGGGTGCCCCGACTCTGCGGTACTCCGAGGAATAGCCGCTCACAAAGTGCCACTATCAGAAGCGGATCGTTGGCTCAATCACTTCAGCTCCTGCAGCCCGTGCTTTCAAGAGTTCACCCAATTTCGTAAGCAGGCAGTGGATCGGCGGCGTACTCAGATTTGGCTCGCCGCGGCGGCGGTTTTCATCTTTGCGATAGCGGGATGGTTCTGGGTGCGATCTCGGCCGCAGGTGCAAACTGCGGCGGTTGTAGTTCTCGATTTGCGTGGCCGTGCGACAGTTCGCGGAGAAAACCCTCCCGAGACCAGTCAGTCGCCATTACAGGCTCCTCGTAACGCAAGGAGTCTGAACTTGGAGTTGCCAATCGGAAGCAACGAGGGACCGTACGATATAGCGCTACTCGATCCGAGTGGAGCTGAACTTTTCCGCACGAGTGCTATGGCTAAACTCGAAGACCACATTGTGGTCCTGAGAGCTGATGTCGATCTCGCCGGCGTGTCTCCGGGTTCGTACTTCCTCGGCTTGCGCCAGCGAGGCACGGAGTGGATGCGATTTCCTATTCGCGTGCTCTGAAGCTACAACCCAACAATGCTCAAAATCTCTGGCGGAGAACGCCTTTCGTCGTCTTGACGAGCACGACATTTCACGAAAGGTGTCTGGCGTTTTTCGCAGTATAATAGTGGTAATTTGAGCCGTTCTTCGTCCGCGGAGGTCTGCCATGTACATTCTCGTTCCCTGGAAGCCAGTCGTTCTCGTGTGGGGATTGCTGAGTGGGATGATATTGGTTAGTTTCGTGGCATCTTCGGTGCTTCAAGGAAAGAACCCCTTCGCGCCAGGTGCGACCATCACGCAGCCCGCAGCCGCGAAAACGGGTACGGCGCAATCGGGGCAACAACCTAAGCACTCCAACAAGGCGGCTCGGACTCCGAGTCAGTGAGACCTCGTAGTTCTTCCTGCTGATTTGCCTGCTTAGCCTTTTTCGATCACGTCCTTGCGTGGTTTACCTTGCCCCGTACGAAAAAAGAACAGTGAGCCGGTCCCACCTGGACTAACCAGCTGAGGCTCCTAATCCCTTGAGAGAGCGCATAGCTTGGATTCTTGCTTTGGCTCTTCGTTTTAGCTTGGCTAACTTACTGCGCTTGAACTGCATGTGATCTCGTGCCAAATCCAACGCATCGGGAGTCTCAGCGAGCCCTTCGATCTTCCAGCGGTAAGGCCCTGTGTATTGGCATACGATTCCGCATCTGATGTGCTGTGAAAAGTGATCTACCAGAAGATCGTAACGGGTTGTCCAGTCTCCCTTTTGTTCCAGGTCCGTCTCAGTGCGATAGACTGCCTTTTGAATCTTTCCCCTATACTCCTCGGACTTCGGTTGCACTTGCTCCAAAAGTTCTTCTTGCTTCCGCGCAAATTGGATTCCTGCCTCAATATCGGCCAGGATGCGCTTGAAATGTTGGCTCGGCTCACTGCAGAAGAACAGTCTCGCTCGCTGCTTCTTTATCAGATCGCGCACACCCTCAAGAGCGTCGGCTCGTGTCAGAGTCACTTTGCCGACTGGGAGTTGGCAGACTGTGTGTAGCTCCGACTTTTCACTGATTATGTGATCTGCGACATAACACCACTCGGGCTTGAGTCGCATGGCAGCGCAGATCGAACGCTCAACTTCACCAAGGCTCGGATCGCTGCACTCCACTCTGGGTCTCCGGTAAATCGCCTCAAAGTATTTGTGATGGCGTGGCCTGCCCAAGAACTCACTCAATAATTGACCATCAACAATCAGCGCGCATGGGCAGGCAATGTTGTTGCACATCAGAATCCTTGCAATCGCTCGCATCCCGGCGGAATCGGGAGCGATCAGGGTCGCACTGCTGTTGGGAATGTCAATTTCCCAGTTCTTGCCGTTGAGCACCATGCGGGCGTCGTAGGGAATTTGACCCAGTGATGTCATCCAGTGCGCGGAGTCGCTGAAGGACCACTGCCCATCTCTTAGCCTGAGTGCCTCCTTAATCACGGTGGCAGCCAGCCTATGTTGCAGTCTGATGGCATTGAAGACTCGTTCTAACCTGTCCCGCACATGCTTATTGAAGTCCTCGGCGCAACTTCTCCACCGATCCTGGCCTGCTTTGCCTTTAGCCGACTGCGTGTCGAGACCCTGCAATTTTGTGCCACTGACGCTGCAATAGATCTCTTCAGTTTTTTGGTTTGCACCTGCGTATTCTGGATTGTTGACTGTACGGATTAGCTCCGCGCTCCTTAGCAGATCGCCCGTTTCTCTTCCGAGGTCGGCCAAGGTTGAGAGCATCGGGCCGTCCTCGCGCTTCTGAGACTGACCGAAAAGAAGATCAGAACGATCCAGTAGAAAGCCGTGCACCATGATTTCGTGCAGTTCTTTCCAGCCGGCTTTTCGGTAATCGAATGGCTCCAGAATTCTGCCATCGAACTTCACAACCCATCTGTGATCGGGTGCGGGCAATTGAAACAAGGCACACTCTGCTCCCTCCGTGGCTTTAGTCAACCAGAGAGGCGCGAAGCCATCATCAGACTTCCAGCCCATGCTTCGTTCAAAAACGATGTCTGCCCAATCGGATTTGTATTCGGGTAATGGAAAATCTGGTGGCTGAGACGTCTTAGGGTCGTCGATTGCCGCGCTGACTTTATCGCCGAGAATCGCGGACAATTCATTTTTCGATGCTGCGGAGCAAGTCAGCGTCCATCCGTTCCCTTGGAACTTCTTGCGAAGAGCGCTGTTGTGTTCAGAAGTGGCGAAGTCTGGAGATGTCATAGTTTGTCCTTTTGCGGCCGTAGCCGTTTGTTTTTTCCCCTCATAAGGTAGGGACTCGCAAAAGTAACGTTTTTCGGACATCCTCAACTTCGCCTGTGGAAAACTCCTCAACTCTATGGAAAGAAACGAACACGAGTTAGCCTGGCCCGCGACAATGACGGTCGACGCATGGAGCTAGAGCTATCGTTACACTGCTGACCGGTGAATTTCAACGACAACGTGCGTTTGCGGTGCTTCGGATCAGACCGGACATTCACCTGGGTCTCTGATTTCCGTTATCGAGGATTTTCGCCAATTTCTGTTTGAGAATGACCTCGGCGGGAGATCCTCCTTGTCGTCCGAGCCAAGCGAGGAAGTCCTTCATCCGGACTTCATGCCTTACGGGCGGCTGCTGGACAAGAACACTTACCGTTGTAAGCCCTTTGCTGATCTCTCCTACCCAGTTGTCCTGTTGCAAGGCTGCAAGAGCGGTAGCGACCGCCTCATAGAGCGTCTCCGCAGTGATCTCTATGGAGTGCTCAACGTCTCGAATATCCTTTACCGCAACTGTGCACGTTCGGAGGACCACAGTTTGGGAGTCTAGCATGTTCGTCTTTTGTTCGCCACACCCAGAATGAATTGACAACCGGAGCCAAGGAGAATAGTCTATTGATGAGCAGGACTACCTAGTCTTGCTAACGGTATCCGCGCAGACCCTTTTGGGAGAAGCGCCAGGGGTTATGCCCTGAGATCTGACGGCCATGAGGCCCTTCGGTCCTGGCGAATGCCCGGATCGTCGAGGTTACGACGTCCACTGAGACGCGAAACCTACCAGCTGGGACGCAAGTTAGCAAAGAGCAGTCTCCTGCGTAGATATTAGGACCGCGCTTCCAGAAATGGATAGCGCGGTTTATTTTTTTGACGGCCGCACGAAATCATTTGGATAAACATTTGCGTAAGCGGAAGTGAGGGACACGATTCCCTCGCGCGAACACTCGAATTGTTCTCCACCAAGATCCCGCCTCGGGTATTGGACATCGTGGTGATAGCCATCTATCAGCGGCACCCCAAAACGGAATGATGAGCGCATGAATTGTTTTCGGTCCTCTTCGGAACAACCTTGTGCAAGCTCGCGAGCGGGGCCGTGGTTGCTTTGATCATGGGGGAAAAGAAGGTTCCGATGATCGCAAAGTACTTCTTTGTGTTTTCCTACAGGCACATGTTTCTTTAGATCGTCATGCGTAACTTTGGTCGTACGAATGTTCGGTAGGGGAGCTCCCCACGGAGTTTTGGCGCGTCGCAAACCCAGAAATATGTCTGCCATCCGATCACTGTTCGTTACCTTGAAATTGCGAGGTGGCAAGAACAGTGGTTCTCGCAAATTCGGACTTGATAGTCGCCGCTTGACTTCCATAAAGTTCATTAAGGCTGTCTCAACGGCAGGCCCAACGTACTCTTCACAAATTTTGCGATCATGGCGGTATTGTCTTCCGTGTTCGTATTCCGCCAAACGAGTCAGCCGAACGGGAAAAACAAAGAAATCGAACTCGCCAAGCAGCCGCTCTTCATCGCCGGCTGGCACATAGGCTAGGAGAATCTGCGTCGGGATTGGAGGACTTGTTTGTGCTCGCAATTGCCTAACGGCATAATCACTCACTGCTCTGAGAAGACCTGCAACAGTTTGAGGTTTGTATAATTCTTTGTTATCGCTACCTGACGCTTGGTGAATCACTTTTGGCGACGGAACGAGTGTCTTCTCGACGACACTTGCAACAGCGCCGGAGATGGGATGTGGGAGACCTGCGAGAAGGACTAAGGGAACTCTCCGAGCCTCTTTTCTGATGTCCCGACGGTGCCTGATCATGTTGGACGGTCACTCATGCCGGCTGAGTATCAAAGCGATGTCGCCGGGTATCATGATTTTGCTTGCAACTTCACGGGGCTGGGCAGCGAGAAGCCGTTCTAGTGCGTTGGCATGTTTTTTTCTGAAACTGTAGAAATCCTCTAGGTTGATACCGTTGTCCCTGCTCCAAGCGGCAATCTTGGTTTGCAGGTCCAGACGATCCGAGGCTGTGAGCTCACCTAAATCCGTGAGTTTTAACCCTGGTCGGCGGTATCTCTCATCGACTGGCAGAAAATGATTGCTGTCTTCGCCAAGGCGTTCAGCAATCTCATACTTGAACGGCGGCGACGTACGAAGAAAGACTGTCTTTCCGCTCTCTGGCCGCACGCAAAACGCCAGTAAAACCGCCCGTGGCAAGGCATCAAGATCGGGAATCGCCGACGCAGTTTGAGTCCGACGATCTATGAATTGTTCGACAAGCTTCTTCGCTGCTTCCGTCGTCACCGCTACGTACGCAGGGGCATTCTTGTCACGCACAATCAAAAGATTCGGGTCGCGCGCTTCTTCAATTACTTGACGAAGTGTCTTGCGGTCCGCCTCCGTTGACGGCCACAGATTGCGTTTTCGGAGAATGTCTCCGAGACCGGACAATAGGAGCGGAGAGCTATCCCGTTCGTAGTGTTCTGCCACAATTTGACGAAGACTGTCGATTAGGCTGTTAGGCTCGGGGGCCATGATCAAACCCTCCGATAGATGTAGACAAGGCATTTAGCTGCACGCAACAACTATACCGCAGGTCGGTTGGAAACTCGGCGTGTCCGCCCAATTGGGGGCAGGAGTGTGCTCAGTGCGTGAACTATAGACTTTTCACTATCGCAACGGCGGTTCCGAGTTGCGTGTCCCTTCCTTGCTTCAATGCCTCTCGCGAGAGTTCAATAGAAAACTTGGGCGCGATGCCATTGTTCTCCAGCATCCGTCCTTGCCACGTCAGGTAGGCGGCAACCGGGAGGCCAAGAATGTATCCGTGGCCAACCTTGTATGCGCTGCCACTGAGTAGACGGCCGGGAGTTTTCGTTCCCACGATGGTTGCCAGATTATTTTCCTCCGCAAACGCCGACACCATCTCGCCCGCGCTCGCGGTGTGCTCGTTTACCAACAGCACGACTCGACCGTGGAATCGTCGCTCGCCGAGTCCTTCGGTGACCACTAGGATAGATTTTTCAACGAAAGCATATCGGGCCGCCAACCATAAGAGAGTCGCTTTGTGGGACGGAATGCGTCCGAATCGAGTCAGTTCCTCACGACGATAGCCGCGCTCGCGACGTTTCCGCGTGAGGCTGTAGCCAACCTCAAGTTTTCCCGGTGTCAAATAGCTCATCAGGCGCAACCCGCCGATTCCTCCGCCGGTATTGCCGCGTAGATCGACGATGAGCCGACTGCATCCGTCGAGTGCGGCGATGCCGCGGTCGATGTCCTTCGCTACGTCGATTCCGATGGCGCCCGGAAACATTGCGACTCTGAGCAACCCGATTTCATCGCTGAGCCTTTCAGTGGTGACCGCCTGTGGCGCCGTAACCGGATGCTTCTGCGATTTGGGCATCGGCAATTGAACATTGACCTTCTGCACTTCGCCGTGGAGCTTTTCAATAAGAAGAGTCGCGGATTCACCGACGGAGAACGTCAGGTCGTTTGGCGGCCGAACTTCTCGTCCGCCACATTCGAGCAAAAGGTCTCCAGGGCGTATGCCGGCGGCGTAGGCTGGACCGCCCTGATGCACGTCCTGAAACATCCAGTGCTCACTTCCGTTTACGCCGATGCGCTGCAGCGTCGCGTTAATAGCGTGGCGCGCCGGAATATTCCGCATCCCCGCATGGCGAAAACCGGTGTGACTGGTCTTGAGTTCTGCTACTAATTGGTGGACCTCCTTCTCAAAGGCCTCGGGGGCCGTACACGCCAGAATCTGATCCCGCCGATCCCGAGACAAAGCATCCCAATTCACACCGTTCATTCCGGGATTGAAATGTTTTGTCTCCACTAGTCGGCAGACTTTGTTGAAAATCTTCGTGCGTTCGTGGAGAGTCAGATTCATTGTTGTCTAATGCCAATCGGTGTCGAGGTCTCGCCCACAGCGATGAATGCCGCCCAATAGAATGGGCTCACCTGGTCGCCATATTTCGCGAGCAGGTCAAGCTTCGCGTTTCGCAAAGCAGAACTGGTGTCTTCGCCCTGAGCCAAGTGCCGGTAGAATTGTTCCATCAACGCACTGGCGAATGTGTCGTCAGCGCTCCAAAGGCTCGCTACAACCGATTTCGACCCAGCCACCAGAAATGCCTCCACCAGGTTGCTGATGCCCTCTTGCCCTTGCAGTTTGCCAACCCCACTGTCACAAGCAGAAAGGGTCGTGAGTTCGGCATTCAATCGCAGCCTTATGATCTCCCGCACTTGCAGCAAACCGTCATCAGCCGATTGTGGGTCGGCACCCAACACCAGCGCTGACCGTTCTGGGTACTGCGTGTCCGCGAATCCATGAACCGCCAGATGCAAGATGCGAAACTGATCAAGTGGTTGGTTCTTAAATGCAGTTTCTGTGGCATCCTTGCCAAGCAATATTACGGCGTCCGATCCGACAATTTTACCGATTTCCTCGACCTCTGCTCGCGTCTCCGGAAGGTCGTGAAGGCCTATCCCTGAGAGATCCGCAATTCCGCGCTCAATCCGGCCACGAATAGAGGCCGGAGGCGGGATTCTTCGTCCCGCGCCGCCTTGATTCTCGTACTCGACATCACCGACTGCGAGAAGGGGTTTGGGAGCTGGTTTCTGTTTCTCAGCGTGGCGAAGCGTGTTCAAAATCGTGCCGGAAGGCACGTAGCTTATGACACGCGACTTCAAGAGGTAATCGCCGTGAGCATCGCGAAGCGCCTCAAACGGAAGGAGGTTCAATATTGCATCCGGTGCAATGATGAAGCGTGTCGCCGTGGCTGCCTCCGGGATGGGTTTCACGAGCAACGCATAGAGTCGCTTTGAAGGTTCAGCGCCAGTGCCCTTGGTGCGAATTTCGCCGACAAATTGCTGGCTTAGATTCTCGATCTCCTTGCGTCCTGCCGGTAGCACTCGGACGTTTGCCCCTTTTTGAGAAACCACGAGGCAGAAGGAAGTCGGGTCATCCAGAACATACTCCAGAAGCAGTTCGTCCGGTGTCAGGATTTCTTGGACCTTCGACAGCGCTGCAGGTTGCACCGGCAGGCCATGGTCGGGAGCATCCTCCTTTGTCCAGGCCAGCCCAAGCCGCCGCTCATATTCGACCAATTGATCCATCAATTGCTCGTGTTTCTCTGTGCTGTTGGTTTGCATCAGTTGGAGTTGCAGGCCCGCGAGGTCTGTTTCCAGCGATGCGGTCTGCCCAGACTCGGCCGTCGGAAATGCCTTCCTGTCTTCGAGGGCCCAAGCTAGCGTCCGCCCACGTACCCGTTCCAAAACGTGGAAAGCGCCTGGCGCATCGCCGCTCTTGGTGACCAGTTCAAAATGTTGCAAGTAAGTTTGACTCATCGAAGCGGCAACCGAACTGTTCCAGTACGGCTCATCCACGCTGATTAACATGCTTTCAATCACGTCTTCTGCCTGCTCGTAAAGGGCGTTGGCGTCGCTAACGCGACCGCGGCGCGCTTTCAGGTCGGCAAGGATGGTCAGGTTGCGAGGCACATAATAACGATCGCCAACACGTTGGCTTGCGTCGAGGCCATCTGTAGCACGTTCCTCCGCCACGGGGAGATCGCCGGCATCGCGGTAAAGCGTCGCCAACTCGAACATGGCGTCGGCTTCCATTCGGAGGAATTGCACTCGCTTTGAGAATTGGGCGGCACTTTCCAAATCGGCGATGGCCTGTTCCCTGTCTCCTGTTTGAGAAGCCAGCCTTCCAAGCAAGATCAACAGCTCCGCCTCATGACCTCGCTTCTGTTGTAATCGAGCCTTACCGAGTGCGTCGTCAAGCACCGCCTTTGCCGCTTCTGGTTTTCCCATGGCGACCAGAGCGCGTGCTTTCCCCTCGTATGCCATGAACGGCAGACCGGAGTCTTTGTCCGCATCTGCGAGCTTGATTGCTCTCTCGAAAAATCTCAGGGCCTCAGTGTGACGATTCACCTCTTCGAAGCCTCTGCCTATCAATTCTAAGAACCTGATCTGACCACCTGTGTCGCCGCTGGCCATTGTCGATAGGAGTGCGCCGCCAAGCAAGCGCGCGGCTCGTCCGGGATTTCCCTCAAGGAAGGCAACCAGCCCTAATTCGCCGGAGGCCCGAGTTGCCCACTGCTTTTCGCCCAACTCATTCGCAATTTCCAGAGCCTCCAACCAATCTTGTTTGGTCGCTCGATAATCGATCTCGATGTCTGTGTAGCCCTTGGCGATCAGGCACCAAAGACGCAGTCTCTTGTCACTCTGCACCATGGGATTTTGCAGTTGTTCGTTCAAGAACCGTGAGAGGTCTACAAACGACATCGTTTCCGCTTCTGATCTAAGACGGCCTACTTTGGCGTGAAGTTCGTTCCGCGCATCGCCACGCTCCAAGAACAATTGCTCGGCTCTGGCATAGAGGAGTGCTGCTGCGGGTCCGTTATTTAACCAGTAGAAGTGATCGGCGGCGCTAAGTAGCGCGTGGGGATCGGTGGACTGTTGTAGGACCGCGGAATCAATGGGAGAACCAGCCGCATTGCCTGAAATTGTTCGGTAGTGGCGAGTGTAGGCGTAGTAAGAGCAGATTGTCAGGAGCACCACGACCGGAGCGGCTACAAAGCCCACCCATCCTGGGACACTTCTGCCCATTGAGAAACCACGCAGATGAGGAATCTACAAAGTTGTAGCGACGAGGCGGCGCAAAGCAGCGGCGATGTGGATTAGAACCCAAAACCTTCCCAATAGTTTCTCATCAGATCACAAAAAACAAAAGGCGGTTTTGCCCGAAACTGCGCCTCGGACAAGCGTTTTGGCGAAAGCGACCTCTGGGAGTCAATTGACCAAATGGCAGTTGCGGTCAGACCACGAACGGTTTACACGGTTGGCCGGAATTTCGAACGAGCGGCGCATTATGGCCCTGTACACCTAAGAAACCATGAAAGCCTTACAATATGGGGGCAAGCTGAGGGGGTAGTGAGCCGCCCGTGGTAGCGCAGCATAGCTCCGGGCGGCTCTTTGCGTCAGGGGGAATCGAAGAACCCAATTCCTACGCCCGAAAGCGCCCCGAACAACAGAATAGCCCTCCGCTGGTAACATCTGTATTCCTTAGGATATTCTCCGTAACGGTATTGCGCGATAGTGATGGCGACGCAGATCAACGAAAACGCTTGACACAGGAGACTCTATCTGCTAATGGTCATTAGCGAATCAGATTTGAAGTCAACGCGGGAGGCCGCTGAGCAACTTGGAATACATCACATCACTCTTCAGCGATATGTCGCGTCCAAGAAAGTGCCTGCACCCATCCTGCGTACGGTCGGTGGCGTGCGGGTTCGACTTTGGAGTACCGACGATATCGAGAGAGTTCGCAAAATGTTGCCGACGATAGCAAACGGGAGACGGCACAAGAAAAAAGCAACGAAGTCGAAAAAGAAAAGATGATCGAGCGGGACGCACAGGTGTTCGAAGCACCCGCGCGTCCCTGACCAGCGTGCCTATAAGGAGGCGACGGTGGCTGCAATCGAACTTATAGATTTCCGATTTCGAGCGCAACTGCGCTCACGCGCTGCATCTTCTGCGGCAATTTCCTGCCCGCCAGAGGAAAGATTTCCTACCTCCACTGAAACAAACTCAATGCTTCACTACTGTCATAATCGCGGTCGGCGTTCTTGGCGTCGCTGGTTTGAAGCGCCTGTGTTTATGGGGCACGTTGGCAACGGCAGACGCCATAGACCACAGGAGAAGAAAGATGGCAAAACGTAAAGCTGACAAATTACCTGAGCGCCCTATTCCCCCGCCTGCCGACCATTATCCGGGGCTACACGGCAAAGTTGTTGACTGGGCGGCGCATCGTTTCGAAGAGGGCGGGCTTCTCTTTCTCCGCGCCCACTTCACCGACCACACGGAATTGTGCTGGACCGTCAGAACAGCTACGGTCATCGCGGAAGCAGACCTGTGTGATTGGAAAAGCGGAGACGAAAAACAGATCAAAGTGTTCACGAAAGGTGAAAGTGACTGGGAGTAGAGGTTCAAAATGCAAAAGGCTCACTTGTACGAGGCAATACATCTAGTCAATCGTGGAATCGACGATGCGATCCGAGGGTTGGAGCGCCTGAAGCGGGCCAAGGTACCGTCGCTGAAGGCTGCATACTTCGACGAAAAGCTGACTCTGTTTGAGACGCATCGTGCGCTTCTGAATGGCTACTTCTGCAACAACATGGATAGCTCGGAGCAGCGGGACGAGGCACGATTTGCCAAATTGCACCGCGAATACGAGAAAAAAACTCTCGATGAAGTGCAGGTTTATCAGGATGTCCATGTCGTCGAGGAGAGCCGGCGGCTTGATGGAAAGCCGCCAAAGGTCAGGTTCCTGACAGAGCAAGAGCAAAGGGAATGGCAGCGGCAATACCCAGGCGCTCCTTCTGGAACTGGATCGGCAAGATCCGAGACGGCGACTGGAGGAAATCCGACATGACGACACGAGGTAACCGCAAAAAGAAACTTGATGTTCTCGACAAACGGATAGAGCAGAAATACGACCGTCTTCGCAAGATGTATCCCGAAATTCGAGGGAAAAAAGTGGACTTCGTTAAGCACTGGATGGAGGAGGGCATCCTGTTCTTTGCTATCCGCTTCATGGACGGAACAAACTTCTGCGTTCAATACGAGCCCACTGCCAAACTCATGGGAATAGATTATTCGGACATGAGAACCGGCGATACCGTGATCCTGAAAGAGTATTTCCGAAGGCGTGATTAGTGATGCTCAAAGAATCGGACAACCCTGAAGTCCTGCGCGAAGAAATCAGAAAGATGGTCGCGGAAGTGCAGGATCGAGACTTGCTCCTGTTTCTGCTCTGGACGATGAGACGGATATCCAAGAATCAGCCGCTGCCTCCGCTTGATGAGATCAAGCCTCTTCGAGACGCGTTTATTCGCGTAGCGAAGGCAATCCGCGAGCGAAAGAAGGCTAAAAATGCCGACATAGACCTGGTCCTGAAATGGATAGGGTCGGATGCCGTTGACCTGGCAAGGCCCCTCGCGAAAACGGTGAAGTTCTATCGCGAACAGGTGGGACTTTCCCGCCTCCAATTAAGCAAACGTTGCAAATTCCCCCTCAGAGCCATACTTGCAATCGAGCGGGGTCGGGTTAAAGACCTGACACTGCCCCGACTTCAGCGATTGGCGGATGGTGTTGATGTGCACCTGGGCGAGTTTATGGACAAAATTGCGGAGTTCGAGCGTGAAGAAAATGAAAAAGAAGAATAGAGGAGCACAAATCCAGCAGCGCCGACGTGCAAAGTACGCTGCACTCCGCGGCAAGGTTGTTGATTGGGTCGAGGACTCGCAGGAGGACGGCTTCGTCTCATTCACCATTGGGTTTACAGACGGTACTCACTTCGATGTCACGTGCGGAACAACAATCGTACATGCCTACTACGCTGACATGTCCTCAGGAGACGAAGTCAGGCTCAAAGAGTTTCGGAAGTTTAAGCCATGAATCTGAATGCTGTCCGTCGCGCACTCGAAGAGGGATGCGAAGACCGTGGTGTTTGTGAGCCGGAGGAGAAGTTCTGGAAAGGGCGGCGGTAACAAAATAGTTACGAATCTGCGCATATGCGGTTGGGTTTCTCCTCACCGGGATTATTCCGACTTGCACGTCGTAATTCTTGTCGGTGTAACCAGTAAAACTCCAGAGCCGCCATCCGTATCCCCTCACGACAACCCGTTTGCTCTATTTCCGTCTTGCGCCATGGCGCACAATTCGTCGGTTCCGCTGTCAGTTGTTTCGCGATGGCGTTCTCAAGCTCGTCAAGGTCGGTGATCCTATTCCTAAATTGTGCTTCGAGTCGCGCTCGCGTAATATTGTGGCCCTCGATTCTGGCGAAACGATACTGCTGAAATTCTGCATTCATCGTCTTGTCTCCTCACTTGTGATGGGTTAACGGACAAAATGAGCGGCGCCGGCGTCGGTTCGACGCTGGCGCCGCGAAAATTGTGAAAAAAGGGGCACGATGACGACGTGCCCCTAACGATTCTCAACAGTTCAGAAACAACCTCCCGTCTGCATTGAAGACCCTGCGCAAAATGATCCTTGCCTCGCAGAGATTGCGATGCACCGTGCGCCGATCAGTCCCCATAGCCTCGGCGATCGCTTCGGGGTCGAGGATAGGCCGTCTCCCCCGGTCACGTTTCCATTTGTCTGGGTCGCCCGATGCCGTGTATGCGTGTTCTTTCAGAGCGCGATCCGGGCCGAGTTCTCGAATGCATTGCAGAGTTTGGAATACTGGGTCGCGCAACTCCAGGCAACTCGTGACTTGATCGAGCAGTTCTCGGGTAATGATGTCCTGCTCGACCTTGTTACGGCATGGCCTTTTAGGCGTGCGAACGCTTGCGAGATTGGCAACAGGGCGAACTTCATCGTTCTCCTTTCGCATGAAATACGACCGAACCGTGCCTAATGCCAGGGCACGCACAAGATAGCGCCGAAAACAATCCGTTCCCGGTTTCAGATTATAGTGGCGCTGAAATACGTCGATCATAGTCATGACTGCACCGTCGTACATCAATTCCAGCTGCCAATCCGAGGGGTAGAGGAATAGCTTGTGCGCTCTGCGGTGTGCAGCCTTTTCAGCCAATGGCAGCGTACAGGCAAGAAATACGTCCAATGCCCTCGCGTGACCGTGATCGTTGCGGTACACGACCTCGGCGACCTCAATGCGGAGCATCTTTTCGGCGGTGCTGAATAGGTACTGCAATAGATCCTGCATCTGTACAGCGTCGAGAGGTGGAATTTGTTTGTTGGCGAGTAAATTGTTTACGGTGGCAAGCATGGCGGCTGATCTCCTTTCGCGGTTTTGTTCTGGGTTCTGGGCCTTTTAGGCCAAGAAAAAACATTCGTTTCATAGCGGCGAGGGTTGAGCGCAGGAGGCGCTGTCAATCCCCGGAGCGCAGCGGAGCCGGAACGGGCGCGGAAGCGAGCACGGCGTGAATTTGGGGTGTGCGCCGCGCGGAGCTGCACAAGCGGGATTTACAGAAGGAGCCGAACGGAGCTCCAAACTTCGCCATGAAACGAATGTGTAGTGGCAAGATCAGCCGACAGGCTGGACCTAGAATTGGGATGCAATCCCTGGCGAGGGGAATTCCATGACTAACTTGGCTGATGTTGTGCAGCAGTTAGTAAAAGAACGGGATCAGGCGGCAAGGACAGTCGAGCTGCTTGACGCAGCGCTCGCGGCACTCAATAGCGGCAAGAGAACGCGAACTCGGAGCAGGATGTCAGCGGCAGCACGGGCCAGGATCGCAGCCGCTCAAAGAACACGGTGGGCAAGGGTGCGCGGGAACGGTGCGCAGAAAGGGAGTGTTGTTGTCAGCATGGCCAAAAAGAAGACGATGTCAGCCTCCGCTCGAAAGAAGATTGCCGCAGCCCAAAAGTTGAGATGGGCGAAGGTAAAGGCTGCTCAAAAGAGACCCCGAGAAATCTCCACATTCAAGAGCCACTGAAGTTCACGGGTTCGCCTCCGAAGTGATCTCAAAACTGCCAAAGGGTGCGAGCCTAGCATTCGAAAGGTACTTCTTCATCGCCGCCGCACCGTCCTCGTGCTTGGAGTGGATGATCACTATTCCTCGGAAATCCTTCTTCGCTAGAAACCGGGCCACTTCCTTTCCGGTTCCCTTGAAGATGGAATTGTCGGCGTGCATCCAATGCAGGTCGTGATCAAGAAAGACCACCCTGAACTCCTGCTCGTCTAACGCACGAAACGCTGCCTCTGCGTTCTTCGCGAAGACCGCTTTGGGCATCCGCTTCCTGAACCACGAAATGCGATCTTCCGTGTCCTCCACAACGAGAACTGGCCAGTCAGTCGGTATGTGGAATTGCTCGAACATGTCCTTCTCTAGCAACATGGTAAAAAGCATTTGGCGGCGTGGGAAGTTACGTCTGTCATGTCTCCGGACTCTCTTTTCCGATTGACTTGCCCGATTACTGAGGTACTGTTGACCCCACTCTGGCGGGGAACAACCATACAATCGGATGGGCATCCTCAAGGACACAAAAGCGACGCTGGAACGCATTCGGGGCTATGGGAACCAAATGACGAATCTGTTGTCCCGTCATCAGGTCCATAGCATCGACGACTTGAAGCGAGTGTCAAAGGATACGACTTTCAAGAGCGATGTTGACGCGCTTTGGCACGCATTCCTCACAGCCGAAGGCGGGAAACTGTCGCTCACTCTCATCTTGAGCACGATTGCCATCGCGATGGGGGGCGTCGGGGTCGCCGCAGGAGGCGGGGCAATAGGAGTGCCGCTGCTTATGATCTTGGCTCCGGTAGGATACTTCGGGGGGCAGGAGCTTGACTCCGAGGGGTACACCAAAGTGGCTGTGGACACGTTTAAGAAAGTTTTTGGCAAGACAGGGGAAGCCTCGTCTTAGAGCATCCAACTCCTCAGATAGCTGCTGCAGCATCGCCAACTGCTTCTCTCCAGTACCGCATCGTTTCTTCGCTGATTGCGGGCACTGCTTTGTTCTGCTCGGCATCGTAAATCCCAGACAAACAGTCGAAGAACGCCCTTGACTCCGCTTCCAGTCCGAGAACACTCAAACCTTTCAGGATTCTCGTGATCCGCAGATGATTGTGGTTTCCGGAGAAAGCCAGCACGTCGCCTTGGCGACAAAAGTCGGAGCGCGAGTGACTGTGATTTGCTCGCCTGAACGAGCCTCAAGCCCGTAGAAGTTCATCATGCGCTGGAAAGAGACTCGCAACTTTTCTTGGAGATCAGGACGCGCTCGGAACTCTTGAATGGATTCCCGGTTTAGAACAGGCGCGGCAAGATTGAATCCGCTCGGCTCGGGCAACGGGAAGAGCCATTGTATGTAGTCGTGAACGCCTTCCAACTGATCATCTGTCCACTGTTGAATCTCGTGGAGGTAACGACCGCGATGATCTGCTTCGGTGCCGCTGTAGAAGGCAATAATCCTTGAGTTCAGCATGGAAAATACCGGGAGCCGAGATACTCAGCGTAATCGGTACTCCTGATGTGCGGGAGAAGACCCGCGAAGAGTTCTTGATGAGTCATGCTCCGAAACGAGACTTCACAAGACACGATCTTCTGAAATCTCTCGATTTCTTTCCGGTGAGTCTCGGCTGCATCGCTGTCTCTCACGTCGTACCAGAGGTACAGCAGCGTGAATGAGTGCTGCTTTTGATTTCTGCGCAAGCCAAGAATGTGCTTCAGCAATTGAGCGGCGTCGATAGATGTGAACTGCTCACCGCAATTGATGAGATTGGCTAGATCGCGACACGTCGGCAAGTCATCCCAGAGATCACGTTTTTCGAAATATGAGGCTGCGAATCCCTTGTGGTCCCGGTCATCGTAGGGCTCGGCGAACTTGCTTTCTATTGCAGTGACATGACCACGGGCATCCTTGCGACGGAACACGACATCGAGATTAGGAGGGTTGCCCCCAAGTCCCGTCTTGAACGTTTGTTCGAAGGCAATTTCGTTCGCTTCTTCGGTGATTTGAAGAGCCTTTCTAATAGGCGTGAGGGCCCGATCTTGCCAGTAGTCAAAGACGTTGCACACCAGAGCCGAAGAGGATCGCAGGGAAAACATCTTGCCGCGCTTCCCGTTGCGACCTAACTCATCTCCGTCTCCGCTCTCGTATTGGGCTTGCGTCTGGGGAGTCAAAGGCTGGTAGAGGTTATTCCCCAGCACAACGACGGAGTCCCCGTCCCGCTTAACGTTGTGGGCGTCCGCCCATCGGCGTTGGGCTTCCTTGATCCTCAGGAGCGTTTGAGACTTGTTCATCAAAACCGTCCTCGCCATGGAGCGCCGAGGTCACTGCTGAAAGTCGCCATATCTCCGGCTATGTCACCTATGCCTCACCAGTTGTTCCAGAATGGATTTGGGCACCCAACTTAAAGATGCCGGCCTGATTTCAATCTCTTGGGATGCCCCGATCCTGTTAATTCGCCCTCAATCGGTTCTGGCTCCCTCTTGGGGATGATGTGCAGCGGGCCGTCCTGCTCACCTTCCTTCGCCATCCGTCTTGCTCCCTTCGCTTCACAGGAGATGCAGGTCTGAACCTCCGGGATCGTCTCGGACAGGCACAGCAGCGAAAACCTTCCGCCGCAGGCGGCGCACTCGTAGACGTAGACTCCGCTCATCAAACCGCGATATTAGCACGGGCGTGTGAGAACAGCGATGCAGTTTCTCCTCTCGCCCATTCGTCGTGAGCGTGAGGCCGTTACTCCCCGGTTATGGCCTTGGCCGCGGGGCTTCTGGCCGTTTATGATCCCGGACCCATGAGGAAGAACAAGCCAGGCCGGATGTCGCTGTCAACACTGCGTTCTCGTTTTCCAGCAGCAAAGGAACCCGCGCCAGCGAGAACGCCAGCGCGGGCGTAGCGCTGGTCAATACTCGCTTGGCAAGTGGATGACGTTGTTGGTGAAGTACAGGGTGATCTCATCCAGGGGGAAATCGGTGTGCTCGATCTCCTTCGTGAACACGATATTGCCATTGCCATCGTCGCACGTAAGTTTAGCGGTTCGGTCGGGACGTACTGCGAGCTTCCAGACCTGAAATTCCTCGGCGGCGACACGCTTGTTGTAGGGCTGAATGATCGCGATCTCGTCCAGAAGCCAATATGCTCCACCGTGCTCGGCGACGTGCTGTGCGCCGTCGGTGTAGAGAACGTTGCGGTTGATCCGGTGCCGATACCAGTTTTCGCTGCCGGTGAACTGCGCGAGGTCGGTTTTGCTGAGAGTCTTCGTCGTCATGGTGTGCCTCTTTCGATTTGAGTGACCCCCGTGGCGGGGGCGAGAGAGGCAACAGGAACAGCCGCACGGAAGGCGCGGAGTCACAGGCATCCGTGAAATAAATGAGGGGTAGCCCGTAGGGAATCATCGTTTATGTCGCGAAAGTGCCTTGACGCTAGCCTGCGGATGTTAGGTTGACTCCGAACCCGTCCATGAGTGGGGAAACGGAAAGAGGCGCATTGGTGACGAAGACGGCGCGGAGAGAACAGCGAGAACAGCGGACGATATGGAAACGGGCCGTGCCATACTTGCACGGAACCTTTCATGTAAGATATTGAGCTTCCCCCTTTCTACTTTCAAGCATGGCTGAACTCATCTGGGACGGCAAATACGACGAGCACGGCAACAAGCGTGCGCCAGTTCGTATCGAGCTGCCTTTTCAAACCGTCGAGACCGTCAACGAGAGCGTGCAGGAGCGCCAGCGCACGCTGGAGCTGTCTTCTTCCGGCCATGATCCGGAGTGGCGCAACCGCCTCATCTGGGGCGACAAGAAGTACGTCCTGCCATCGCTCTTGCCCGAGTTCGCCGGCAAGGTTGATTTGATCTACATTGATCCGCCGTTTGACACGGGCGCGGATTTTTCGTTCACCGCGCTGATTCCAGATATCAGCGACGACGAGGCTGACGACGTCACGTTTGCTAAGGAGCCTTCGTTTCTTGAGCAGAAGGCGTACCGAGATACCTGGGGGGTTAGCCGCGGCGATTCCGAGCGTGGAGTCACTACGTTCGACCGATATGCCCGCTGGTTTTACGACGCTGCCGTCGTCCTTCGCGACCTTCTGGCGGACGACGGGTCAATCTACGTCCACATAGGTCCCAACATGAGCCACTACGTGAAGACGGTTTTGGACGAAGTCTTTGGGGTGGAGAACTATGCGAACGAAATAGTGTGGCGGCGGGCATTTGCTCACAGTGATTCTGGGCGCTGCGGCATCATTCACGACAATATTTTTCTATATGGTAGAACCCAGAGCCGTAAATGGAACAAGGTGTTTCAAGCTCCAAGCAAAGACTATGTTGAACAATTTTTTGATCAGTATGATGAGCAACGAAAAGAACGCTACGCGAGAATCACGCTGACTGGCCCCGGCGCGACCAAGGACGGGGAGTCGGGCAAGCCTTGGCGCGGCATCAATCCCTCCGCTATCGGAAGGCATTGGGCAGTCAACCATGCTGAATTGGATCGCCTCGACCGAGATGGGCGCATACACTGGCCGAAAAAAGGCGTGCCTCGACTGAAGCGCTTCGAAAGCGAATATGAAGGGATGGTCTTGCAAGATATATGGACTGACATCAATAAGATTCATAATCAGTCCCCTGAGCTATTGAACTATCCAACGCAGAAGCCGGAGGCTCTAGTCGAACGTATCGTGAAAGCGTCATCTGACGAAGGCGACCTCGTCCTCGACTGCTTCTGCGGTTCGGGCACTGCCGCTGCCGTCGCTGAAAAGCTGAACCGCCGGTGGATTGCTGGCGACCTCGGGCGCTTTGCCATCCACACGACGCGTAAGCGCCTGCTCGGCATCCCAAGTGTCAAGCCTTTCGTGGTCCAGAACCTCGGCAAGTACGAGCGCCAGGCTTGGCAGGTGGCAGAGTTTCCCTCGAACGGCAAGAACAGGCTCGAAGAGCAGAGAGAACGCGAGACGGCCTACCGCCAGTTCATCCTTGAGCTTTACCGCGCTACTCCGGTCCAGGGCCATGTCTGGCTGCATGGCGTCAAAGGCGGGCGCATGGTGCATGTGGCTGCGGTTGATGCGCCGGTAACCCGAGCGGACCTGAACGCTATCGCGGCCGAGGTTTGGAAAGCCAGCGGTAAAGGCCCCAATTCTCCGCAGAAGCCTGCCGTGGATGTACTGGGCTGGGAGTTCGCCCTTGACATGAATGAGACTGCAAAGCAAGTTGCCGCCGAAGCTCGCGTGGATGCAACCTTCAAGAAAATCCCTCGTGAGGTGCTCGAAAAGAAGGCGGTCGATCAGGGAGATGTCTATTTCTTTGAGCTGGGCGCGCTCTCGGTGGACAGCAAGATCAAGAAGCGAGAGCTCATGCTTACGCTCTCCGATTTTGTTATTCCCTCCGACGACGTACCCGCCGAGGTGCGCAGCGCCATCAAGCATTGGAGCCAGATGGTGGACTACTGGGCCGTGGACTGGGACTTCAAAGATGACACCTTCCACAACCAGTGGCAGTCATACCGCACGCGCAAGAACCTGAAGCTGGAGTTGTCAGTTAAACACGAGTATTCCGAACCGGGCAAGTACGCCGTTGTCGTGAAAGTGATCGACATCCTAGGTAACGACACGACCAAGGCTCTGACGGTTGATATTAAGTGAAATCCTGTGGACTCTGGGCTTGCTCAGTCGCGCCCTTCAGTCTCCACGGTTAAGGGATTATGCCCCGTCGCAAAAAACAAATAGACGAAATGCCCAGCCTACTGGATATCACAGCTAAGCTACGATCTGGGGCTTGCGTTCCTGCGCTGCGGGAGGCGGTCAAGTCCTGGAAGGCTGGCGGGCGCAAGGGCATCACCGACACGACGGGCGTCCTAATGAGCTATTGGTTCGAAGCCGATCACAAGCTCAAAACCGGAAGACCTTTCAAGTATCACGATTCACAGCGGGAAGCGATCGAGACGCTTATCTATGTCTGGGAAGTGGAAAAGGTCCGCACTCGCAAAGATTTACTTGAGCGTTATGCCCAGAACGCTCCGGACCTCCGACTAGCTCAGTATGACGAATTCGCCCGCTACTGCACCAAGATGGCCACGGGTAGCGGCAAGACGAAGGTAATGTCTCTGGCTATCGCATGGCAATACTTCAATGCGATGCGCGAGCAGGATGAAATTGCCAAAGACTACGCCAAGACTTTCCTGCTCATTGCTCCCAACGTCATCGTGCTGGAGCGGCTAAAGGGAGATTTTGCCAATGGAAACATTTTCCGCGAGGATCCGATCCGTCCCAAGGAATTCGGCATCTTCTGGGACTTCGACTGCGTAATGCGCGGCGAGAGTGAGCGTGCTCACTCGGAAGGCGTGCTCTTCCTCACCAACATCCATCAGTTTCATGACCGTTCCGACCGTGGAAAGGATGAAGAGCCGGATGCCATGACCGCGGTGCTGGGCCCTAAACCTCCTACCCAGAAATTAGAGCAGTCCGATTTCGCGGAGCGCATTGCTCGCCGCAAGGGCCGACTGCTCGTGATTAACGACGAGGCCCACCATACTCATGACGAAACCCTCAAGTGGAACGAAATAATTCACCAGTTACATGAGAAAACGCCGCTCGCGGCACAGCTCGATTTCTCGGCCACTCCGCGCTTCCAAAAGGGCGGGATTTTCCCATGGACAATCTCCGATTACCCTCTTAAGCAGGCCATTCTAGACAACATCGTGAAACGCCCCGTGAAGGGTGTGGCGAAAATCCCCGAACCGAATTCGGATTACGCGAGCGTGCGCTATAGAGGCTACCTGACGGCGGCGGTGGAACGCTGGAAAGAATACCTTGAGCAGCTCAAACCACTGCACAAGAAGCCGGTGCTGTTCATCATGATGAATAGCACAGAAGATGCGGACGATGTGGCGGATTGGTTGGCGAAGGCTTATCCGGCTGAGTTCGGCGACGGAAAAACCCAGATCATTCACACTGACAGATCAGGTGAAGTGAGCAAAAAAGATTTGGAGGCGGCTCGGAAGGCGGTAAAGGGCGTTGACGATCCGCTCAACCCGATTCACGCCATCGTGAGCGTCATGATGTTGCGTGAAGGTTGGGACGTGCAGAACGTAACGGTTGTCGTTGGCCTGCGGCCCTACACCTCAAAGGCGAACATCCTTCCCGAGCAAGCGATTGGGCGTGGTCTGCGACTGATGTTCCGAGACCTTACCGCTGACTATACCGAGCGCGTCGATATCATTGGCAACCGGAAATTTCTCGAATTCGTGGATGATCTTGAGAAATTGGAGGAGTTGCAGCTTGATACGTTCGAGGTCGGCAAGGACAAACTTCGGATCGTCACGATTATACCGCTCGATGAGCGCAAACAATTCGATATTGGTCTCCCTGTGCTGACGCCCACGCTGGTACGGAAGAAAAGCCTGGCGGAGGAAATCGCGTCACTCGATGTGATGGCGTTCCAGACCATGCTCCTGCCGCTCGGCGCCGATGATCCGAACAACAAAACTTTCCGCTACGAAGGCCACGACATTATTACCCTCCAGAAAATCGTTGAGCGGGATTATAAGGTGCCCCAGCCACAGACAGCCCAGGAGTTGATCGGGTACTATGCGCGTCGGATTGCCGAGGCGGTCAAGCTGCCTTCGCAATTCGCGGCGCTGGCTCCGAAAGTTCGCCAGTTTTTCGAGGACAAAGCTTTCGGTCGCCGAGTGGATTTGAACGACATGGCTACGGTGAGAGCTATGAGCACGCAGGTAGCGTCCTACGTGTGTATCCAAGAATTCAGCAAGGTGCTGAAGCAGCTAAGTATCGCCGAGCAGGAGCCGCAACTGCTGGAACCGGCTCGTATGCTCTCTGCCTGTCAGCCGTTTCCATGGTCCCGCAAGGTGTACGAAGCGAATCATTGCGTCTTCAACATGATTCCCTGCGATAACGATTTCGAGAAAAGCTTTGCGCGCTTTTTGGACACCGCGGAAGACATCACCGCTTTTGCCAAACTGCCGCAACCGTTTGGCTTCTCGATTGACTACGTAGACTTCGGCATGAACCTGCGTTCGTACTATCCTGATTTCGTTGCGCTGGATTCGGCGGGCCAGCATTGGTTGATCGAGACCAAGGGAATGGAATCGTCGGAGGTATCCCAGAAAGATGCAGCAGCTGAGAACTGGTGTGAGAACGCGTCTGCTCTGACAGGAAAGGTATGGCGATATCGAAAAATCCCGCAAAAGGGATTTGAAGTCTTGCAGCCCCGGCATTTCGCGGATCTGGCAGCATTGCGTTAGAGCGTCAAGGCGGACGCGCCAGCCCGTCGGGTGGGATAAAAGAACCCTCCTGCGTTAGCAGGATACCTTTGAAGGGTGGGACTTCGGGCTGGACACAGATTGGCGACAGAAGAAACGATCTCTTCGCTAGCGAGCAAGAAATGAAAGTCCAAGTATAAAAAGGCGCTCGGCCAGTTGCCGAGCGCCTGAGTAGTCTAATAGTCGTTACGCTGCGGTCTTCGTCGTACCTTTCTTTGCAGCCTTTTTTTGTTTGGCGGCGAGCTTCGCACGCTTCGCGGTGAATTCCTGCTCCACAGCTTTGCGGAGTTTGTCCACGTCCACGCGATGCCGCTTTGCCGTGGCGATCAGCACATCCGGGTCGCTGGTTGGCGCCCGATCTGTGCATTCGAGCAAAACGACTTCGATCAGCAGTTTTGAAAGTGCGGCCTCGTCCGGCTGCCGCAACATCCGAGCGATGGCTTGCTGTACCTGCGGGTGTGTAACTTCGCTGGCCGTGCCTTCGACCAACTTGTGCCGCCGCGCCAGCAGTTCCTTCCGCAACGGATCAAGTTTGTTCAAAAGCGTACTCGCAACCAGCGCAAGGTCGGCACGGTCAAGCGTTGCGCCGATGCGCTTGAGCACTTCGGCCAATGCGCGGTGACGCACTGTGGTTTCGAGTTTCTGCCGCTCCAATTCTTTCCGGCGCTGTGCGCGTTCCTTCGCTGTTTGCTCCGGGTTCGGGGCGCGGCGGTCGGCGAAGTGTACCGGGCAGTTCGGCTCGGCGCAGACTTTCACAGTCCGCCCACGCTCGGTGCCGTCTACCACAAGGGCCTCGCTCATGTTCTTACATGGTTTTTGATAGGGCGAGAGCGGCTTTTTCGATTTCGCTGATTTGGCCGTAAGGTTCAGGGCAACGTATTGGTTTCTTCCCAGCACTGCGCTGTTTCCGGGAGTTCTCCATTCGTTGGTAATCTGCACCAACTGCGGTTTCTCTGCGATCTGACGCTCAACGTTCTTCGTCAGCTTGTTGTTGAAGCAATTCTTATCGGTGCAAGAATCTCGCAAGGCCGCATCGAAAAGTAAGGTGTTAAAGCCGGTGCGCTTCGGGCAACTCGCGCAGCTTCCCGCTTCCGGCACAAGCGTCTCGTCGTTTTTGTCGAAGGCGACGGAATCGAGCGAGAGCAAAATGTTCTGCTCGATCCACGCCGTTAAGTCACGGACAGGTCGCAGAATGCGTGTTTCCTTCCCGCCGTTCCACGCGGTATGAAACGCAGCATCAAACGCCCGCTGTTGCTCCTGTTGCGGTAGTTTGGCGATTTCGAGTGCATGGCCCACGCCGACTTCGTCTGCCAAAAACGCCTCTGCGATGGATGGATGCAACTCGACCAAGCGAAGGCGTGTAGCCACGAATGCTGGACTCTTCCCGGTCTTCGCCGCCAGGCTGGCGATGTCGTATTGAAGCCCATCCGTATGCAAGAGGCCATGAAACGCGAATGCCTCTTCCAACGGATGTGCGTTTTCACGTTGAATATTTTCAACCAACTGCGTTTCGACGCAAGCCGCGTCCGAGAGTTCGACGACACGAACGGGCACTTCTTCCAACGCGGCGAGCTTGGCGGCGCGCAGCCGCCGCGCTCCGGCAATTACCTCGTACTTGTCATCTTCGATGGTGCGGACAAGCAAAGGCTGCAATACGCCTTGCGCTTGAAAACTGGCTGCCAGTTCTGCAAGACTGCGTTCATCAAAACGTCGGCGCGGGTTGGTGGTGGATTCCTGCAACTGTGCTATCGGCAAGTTGCGATATTCGTTGCTGCTTTCAACTGCGGTTTCCATAAAACGCATCTCCTTGTTTGATTTGTCTGAGTGGTGGTGGAAGTCATGCGGACAGACACACATCGCCTGTCCGCGCCGGTTTGCGTGTGCGTCTTCTAAGCGGCTGGTGTTGCGGCTTCGGCGGAGTCTGCCGCTACGGGCGAGTAACCCGCATCTTGGGCTTCGGGTGGCGCGTCGGGTGCGGACTGCGGTTCCTGCGCTTCTTCCGGGGCAGGTTCTTCCATCCTGATTGCCCCCAGAATCACGGCTGAGGTTTGCTGCACGACCTCAAGACTTTCCATCAGCAACTCGGCGTTGCCGTGATAAAGCTGAATGTAACTGGCGCTGGATTTTGGATTCAGTCCGATGGCTTTCGAGACGACAAACGCCACGGCTTCGGCTTCGGTCTCGCGCACAACCTTTGTGGTAGCCGTGCGCCGTTCGGATTTGTGAATCCGTTCGTGTGCTACCTCATGCACAAGAACAGAAAATTCTTCGGCTTTTGTCTGTCCGGGCAGCAATGCGATCCTGCCGCCGTAAGACATGCCGAATGCAGGGGCAATGCTCTCGTTGTATTCGAGCGCGATGCCCTGCGCCTGCACGAAGTCTCGCAAGCGATCCAGATAGACTCCGGCTTCTCCGGTGACCTCGCCGATTGAGGGCAGCGATGCGCCCTCGGTCTGAAATTCGTCCCAAACAAAAACGCGGCGAAAGCCCAGTAACGTGGATGCATTCGCTTCTTCCTCTGTCCCGGCGTCCGTGTTTTCCTTCTTGCGGCGCTTGCCGATCATCGGGGCAAGGATGGCGATGCCCTTCTCGCCACGTTTCACGCGGCGGCCAAGCTCGTTCCACGTCCGTATGCCTGCCACATGCGTGGCCTGGGGTCGTTGTCTCGCTATGAGGAGGACATTGCCGAAGGAATACGTGTGGAAATTCGCCATTGCATTCAAGTAAGCAGTGAGTGTTTCGCTGTGTCCCGCTTCCAATTGCTCGATGAGATACTTCACGTTTTCGCGGATGAGTTGTTGTGCGGTGGCTGGCTTCCGGTTCTTACTGCCGGAAGCCGCATTGACGGCGGCTGAGCCGTCGCTGCCGGTGTTGTTGTTGCTGTGATATTCCATTGTTTTTTCCTTTGTCTGCCCGGTGGGGCGTTTTTTTCTTTCAGTCCAGAGCGAAGCGAAGGAAAAAACGGACCACCGGGAGACAAAGAGGAACGACGGCGGGCGAGGGGGAAGGACCGAGAGGCGGGCAGGGCAAGTGCCAAACAGCCTTATCGTTTGGCGCGCAGCCGTGCTGTCCCGAAGGGCCGTCCCGAAGCGAAGCGGAGTGGTAACCCTTGCTCGTGAGAGTGGAGAAAAGGCGCGCGGCCAAGCGCAACCGAGAGGCTGCTTTTGCCTTGCAGAGTCAGGCAACTGGAACGGGGGAAAACAGGCTGGTCAGGTATGGCTACTAAAACTGATCGGAATCAGCACACAATGGGCACCCTCTGCAAAAACAGACGGAGTCTGAACGCGGGGGAGGGGAGCCAAAATCCGTTATTGACGGCAAGCGGGGCTACAGTGCCTTCGCCCCGCCATTTTGGGCGGTGGGAAAACAGGAGTTCATGGAGACGCGAATTGAGCCGGGGACGCTACAACGCCACAGACGTGGCGGCTGACCATTGAGTCTCGACATTCGTAATCAGGAATTTCACCAGCTCGGGACCAAGGAGTTCCGAAAAGGCGAATGCCTTGTTCCCGGCGTCCTTAATCGAAGCTCCAATATGCCAGCAGCGCTGGCCGTCTTCGATGATGAACCTGTCGTGGTATTTGGACGTTGTCTTGATCTCGATGGCATTGCCGTGCTGCGCGGCGAACTTGCGGCCCTCCAGGCGGAAATCCTTCTTCATCTGCTCGGTGAGGATCCGGAGCTTGACGGTCGGGTCAAGGTTGGTGAGCAGTTCCCAAAGCGTTTCATCGACGTAATTGTCCACGATCAGCATGTCCCGTTTTGCAAGCTGGACGATCTTGCGGAGTTCGACATAGGCGTCGTGCTGGGAGCCCGCGGGGAGATAGACCTGATTGGGCTCCATCGGCATGGGAAATGCGCCCGTTGCCACGAGCAGATCGTAGGCGCCTGACGGCTCGACTGCTGCGGGTTTGTACCATCCGATCATCGTGTCCCATGCGGCATCGAGATTCTTGTGCGTCGTGATGATGCCCTCGCTTATCTGAAACTTGACCACTTCCGTATCGTCGGGAGGGTTCATTTGCCGCCCAGACAAAACGTTGAGATCTTGCGTGAGATAGAGGCCGAGTTTGATGGTCGGCTCATCGAGTGCGGGGCGGGGCTGCCGTTCGCGGACCTCTTGCGACAGGTCTTCAAGCGTGTACCATTTTTCGCTGGGATTCGCCTTGAACATGCGCCTCATGGTGTACAGGACTTCGGTCACCGTTTTCCTCGCATGTGCGCGCACGGTGTCGTCGTCACAGAATTGAAACGACGCCGCTGCTGGCAAGTATTGTTCCGGCGAGATGTTGTCTTTTCGCCGCAGCAGATTGCGATTGGTCAGGTTGCAAAGGGCTTCCGAGACATCCTCAGCTTCAAAGGCGAGGATCAGTTCCCGGCGTGGCGTGGCGCGCCTCTTGTCGAGAAACTCGTGCACGACAAACGTCAACATTCGCGCCTGAAGCTGTTCATCCACTTTCATCGGTGGCTGATATTGTACGTTGGAACCCTTCGGTTCCGGTCACGCGGCGGCAGTCACGCGGCGGCAACCCTTGCGCAACATCGGCAGGGGGCATGCCCTTGTCGATGAGTGCCTTGAAGGCGTCGAACTCATCGGCGGGATGCATGGGCTCGCGCTGAACGTTCTCGGCAAGGCTGATTTCTGTTGCGTCGGCTTCGTCGTCGAGGACGTGGCATGGGAGTCGGATTCCGCGAGGGATTCCAGCGCCAGAAGCCTGCGGCGTCTGGCAGCCACGGCGTATTTGCCGGGCTTGTCCTTGCGGGCGACGAGGGATTGCAGAAGGCCATGCGCATAGATGGATGCGGCCAATTCGTCGATGCCCTTGTCGAGATCGGTGTTGCGGAGGTTGCCCTCCCAGGCGAGGCTTGTTGAGGGGAATGCTGATCGTGTCGGTCATGATATGCCTCTTTGGTTAAGTGACCCCCACGGCGGGGGCGAGAAGAGGCACATAGGCCGGCGCAACCGAGCGAAGCTGTCATAGGATTTTGGGGTGACTGCCCCGCGCACAGGGTAAAGTCCGTATCGCGGGGGAGGGGAGCCAAAATCCGTCGTTGACAGCAAGCGGCGGCGGCAAAGTGCCTTCGCCCTGCCGGTTTTGGGGGCGCTTCCAAGAGAGGCGGAACGACAGGCCAAGCAAGAGCATCGTCGGTTTGCTTGACAAAGTCGTGGTCAGAACGACGGGGTATGAGAGTTGAGCGGTACAGCAGAGCGGAGTATTCTGGCGCCAGTGATGTCGAAAATGAGCGCGCCAACCAAAGCCACCGGCGGTGGTGGCTATACTTTCGCCGACAAGGTCGCGGCAGGATTTCTTGGGCAGATGCTCAAACGGAAATTCCCGCTGGAGAGTGATCTTGGCGTCATCACGGAACTGCATTTTGAGACGCGCGATATTGGGCACGTCCTCGACGATCTGCGGCTGACACTGAAGCGGGGCGCGTCAGAGACCGGGTGCGTGATCTCCGTGAAGAGCAACCGGCAGCTCACAAAGTCAGGGTTCAATAGCGAGTTTGTTCAGGATGCCTGGGAGGAATGGCGCGGAGGGGATGGTTCAAGCTTTGATCTTGCAAAGGACATAATGGCGCTTGTTGTCGGCGTCATCGACGAGCCGACACTCCATGAATGGCAGGAACTTCAAAAACAGGCTTCGAGCACGACGCCGGATCGGCTGACAGCGAGGCTCCATAATGAAGGGCAATCATCGGCACCCCAGCGTGCGATTTTCGAGGGGCTGCGGAACCTTCCGGGCGGCGAGGCCGATGAGGTCGAAACCGCGCGTTTAGTCTCGCAGCTCCGCGTCTTGCGGTTTTCGGAAAACCAGGAAGGGGATTACATCAATCTCTGCGCAGAGATTGTTTCCGATGGAAGCGTAGAGCAGGGGGCAAAACTCTGGAGCCGACTCCTTCAACTGGCTTCGGAAAACCGGGCAACGGGCGGGTTCTTCGATGTTCAAAAGCTGATCCGCGTTCTTCGGCCTGATTTCGAGCTGAAGGACTACCCTGACTTTCAAAGCGACTGGAGCAAGGTTGAAAGCGTCACCGCAGAAAATGTGAAAGCTGTCCGCAAGGTCATCGGCAGCGGCGTTCAACTCGCCCGTCAGGACGCGAAGGCACGGCTGAAAAACAGCGTCGGGGCACATAATGTCGTCGTCATCGCGGGTGAATCCGGCAGTGGGAAGTCAGCGGTCATATCGCAGCTCGTCGGCGATGATGGGTCGTTCAGGCAGGTCACCTGGTTGACGGCTGGACAACTGTCAAAAACAAGCCAAGCGGAACTCGCGACTGCATTTGGCCTCGGCCACAGCATCCCTGCCATGATCGCTCATTCCGGCGCTCATGCTTGCGCCGTGGTGGTGGACGGATTTGAAAAATTCGAGGGTGAGGTGCGCCGCCGCGCAATCGAACTGATGCGTGCGGTCGCTGAGGAAGGTTTTGTTGGCTGGAAAGTAATCCTTACATGCCAGCCACAGGCGGTGGAATCTGCGTTGGATGCACTCGCTGAGGCTGGGGCAACCGATGTTCAGAGGGTCGATTTCGAAAAACCGACATTGCAGGAAATCTTCGATGTCGTGGGAACGCTTCCGGGGATGGGTCCGCTCCTGTTACGCGCCGAGGTGCAACCGATGCTTCGCAACCTCATGGTCCTCGACTGGGTCTTGCGGGCGGACGTGGCTCAACGTTTCTCCCCTTCACGACCCTGGATAGGCGCAACGGAGATCATTGAAGCCATTTGGGATCGGTGGATTGGTTCGGGCAGCATGAGCCTGGCGCGGGATTCACTGCTTCGCACTCTGGGTCAGCGCGAGGGAGAGAAGCTGGGCGGCGCGGTGCATGTGGATAGCATCCCTCCCGGCGAGCTCCCCTTGCTTGGAGAATTCAGGCAGGAAGGTCTCGTCCGAATAGAACCGCCATCCGTACAGTTCGCTCACGATCTGATGGGTGACTGGGCGAGGTATCGCATCATCAAGTTCGCAGGGAATGATGCGGCCCAAACACTCAGGACATTGGCACACATTCCACGTTGGGGCCGTGCGATACGGCTGTACGCACAGTCTTTGGCCGAGCATGGGAAGGGTCTTGGCGATTGGCAGGCGGTGAGTGGGCAGTTCTTGGGCGAGGATGCTGAGTCGAAACTGGCAGCGGACCTCTTCCTGGATGGGCTGCTTTTCGCCGCTAACTCGGAGTTACTTCTCGAGCAGATTTGGGCGGACCTTGTCGCTGATAAGGGTCAGATCCTCAACCGCCTGCTTAAACGGCTTCTGCACGTCGCTTCGTTCCCGGACTGGCGGCTGATGGGTTTTGGCGATGCGAAGCTAGCCGAGCAGTCCGCAGCGTGGTTCCGCATTCCACAACCTCTTTATTGGGCGCCCGTCCTGCGGGTACTGAATCGCCACACGGCAGACGTTGCAAAACACGCACTGATACTGGGAGCCGAGGTCTGTGCGCTTTGGCTCCGAACCATGCCGGTCGAGATGCCGGGGAGACGTGAGGCCGGATCGCTCGCACTGGAGCTGGCGAGAGAAGCGCAAGGATTGATCGCAGAGGGCATGCTTTTCGGCGATAAGGACAAGGTGATTTATGAAGCGATGCTGTCCGCTGCGCCTGAGTTCCCGGATGAGGTAACGCAGATCGCGCTGGAGCTTTGTGGCCGGAAGAATGAACCGGGACATGCGGTTCAACGGCGACGCGAAGAACGGGACCGGCGGGCCAAGTTGAGGAAGGAATGGGAAGAGAAAAACCCGGAAAGCAAGCGCGTCAGGCATAGTCCTGTGTTCGAGGTGAGTTCATACCGGAAGGGTCCGTTGAGGCCGCCAGCGGCGGACGGCCCGTCGGGGGCTGTGGCAGATGGCTTTCAATCCGCGGTGATGGAAACGCCCGCCTTGAATGGGCTGATGGCAGTGCGCCCTAAAGCCGCGAAAGAGGTTTTGCTTGCGGTCTGCATCCAGGAGCCGAAGCGGGCCGAGATCGGCAACGAGAGGATGTTTTCGCGTGAACGGCTGGGGATGGCTGATTGGCAGAAGGGCTATCCGGCAATGTATTGGAAAGGACCTTTCTTGCAGTTTCTGCAGCGGGCACCGGAAGAGGCACTTGATGCGATTGTCCGGTTGGTAAACTACGCGACCACCCGCTGGATTGAGGACGGTCTCGGGCGAAAACCGACTGAGGAGGAACGCAAACATTACGGTTTCGAATTCGAATTCAACGGCAAGCCGGTGTGCTGGATCGGTGACTGCAACGTGTTCGGCTGGCATCGATATCTTCAGATGCACGGCGACACCGTTGAATGTGCGTTGATGGCATTGGAGAAGTGGTTGTATGAAGAGATCGGCAAGGGCCACAGCATTTCGCAGTGGGTTCATTACATCTTCGATCATGCCGACTCAGCGGCTTTTGCCGGGCTGCTTGTCTCGGTCGGTTTGAGGTATCCCGGACTGTTTGTAGGGGAACTACAACCCTTCCTGGGAAACTTCTATGTCTACGAATGTCAAACAAGCTGGGCGATGAACGAAAGCCAGGGGGTCTGGGGAATTGCGCTGACTGGCCAGCCCGAATTTGTGGTCAAGCTGGCTTCGGAGTGGCACGGGATGCCGCATCGCCAGTATCTTCTGCGGGATCTGGCTCCAACCTTGATGCTTGAGGACGATGACACTCTGAAATACCTGTCCGCGCGGAAAGCGGAATGGGCAAAACTTCGACAGGGTAGCGAGAAGTCGCGGCAGGATATGGAATTTTTCCTCGCCAGGTTCGACCCCGCGAACCACACGAAAACACCGCAGGAAGACGGGCGGGTCCTGATTACGATGCGCTGGCCGCCCCACCTTGAAGAAATCGTTCAAAAATCGAACGGTGAAATGAACCTGAAGATGCTGTCTCTTACCCTGGCCACACGCGCTCGGCGATTGCTGGAAGGTCAGGAGACACTGCGGGTTGAGGATTTGCCGGCTTTCGCGGCTCAACTTCAACAGCTCGCAACCTGGAAAGACCCGCGAGAAGACGGATCGCAGGAGCACTATCGGATCAACTCGATTGCAGGCGGGCTTGCCGTGCTTGTGATACTGCACCGGACATGGCTTGCACAAAATCCCGACCTGGAAAAGTGGTGTCTCAGCACGTTGCGCGAACTGAAGCCAGCGGAGTCCGAGCATTTCTCTCCTCATGCCATTAACAACCACGGCGCCGAAGCGTTCTTGGGCGAAGCTGTTATCGCGTTATTGCAAGAGAGCAGCGAGGAATGGGTATTGCGGATGGCCTTCGAAGGCGCCACGGGAGCCAGCTACAGCTCGACCCTGTTCACGGTGTGGCGGGCCTACGTTCTCCGTGGGAAATTAGGCGAGAGATTCGGGGAATTGCTGAATGTCATAGTGCTGTGGAGCGCCTTGCGGCGCGCGGCAATCCGGGAATCAGGATACTACGGAAATACGGGTGAACTGGAGAAATACAGGACAACTCTGTTCCGAAGGTTTGTGTCGGGCCGGCTAAAAGGCCCTCTCATTCCGTTGCGCCGAGCCGAGATTCTGGGACGGCACCTTGTCGAGAGAATTGAGCGCCGATCGATGTCGGCCGTCGAAAGGGAGCAGAGGGAAAAGCACCGGAAATGGTCCCTTGAGCACAACGCCGATCGGAAGGTACACCGGGAAATGCCGGATATCGATGTTGACGTGATCCAGCAAGGTTTTGGATTTGTGTGGGGAATGATTGACCAGCATTTGCCCGGCGAGGAACAGGTGTTGCAGCACTACGTGCAGGAATTGTTCGACCTGCTTATGCGGACATTTCCTCCTCTTGAAAAAGACGGCGAGCGTGTCGAAATCGATGGTACGCCATATGAGTCCGACCGATGGATCATGGCGCGAGTTGCGGAGTTTATCGCTCACGTGAATTCGTTAGAAACCGCGCGGAAGTTCTATCGGCCGATTCTTGAACTTGGGCCAGCGGGAAGATACTGGGTCGAAGACTTCCTACGATCCTGGACGACTGCAGGCGTTCGGGCCAGTCCCGATCTTCAGGGCTTTGCAGAAATCTGGCGAGACATGGTTGTTTACACGGAAGGCCGGCCCACATGGCAACCGGCAAACGGTCACTACTGGAGCCGTGCGGAGGGACTAGCGGTACACCTCATGGGTCTGAGTGACACGGGAGTCAAGGTCCTGGGCGACGCCAAATACAAGCCTCTCGTAAGTTCAATGGCCGGGACATTTGAACAGTGGGGCAAGCGGTGGCTGAAACATGGTTCAGCGGCGGGCTGGTACGCCTATTTTCTGCGGACAGAAGCCGGTCAGGTTTTGCTGGAGCAGGGTGTAAAACAGCTTGCGGCTGTTGTGGACTCCCTGCCGGACGATGACTGGCACCGCCACGATCTCGGTGCTATGTTGACGGAGGTTCTGTCGTTGTGCTGGAAACATCGGCAGAAGGAAGTTGAGAATGAAGGCGATCTGCGCCAAGCTTTCTTGCACATCCTAGCCGTGCTCTGTACGCGCCAGGTTCCCGAAGCACTGCATCTCAGGAATAAGGTTTCGGACGTGCTTGTCGCTTAGAGAGTAGAGCAAGCGGGTTGATGAAATCGTTTGTGGCCTGGCTTCGCTTCAAGATCGCGGAACTTGAGATCTACCTTTTCTTGTCTGGCTCCGATTCTTTGAGAAGTTTGCGAAGTGCGGCATCCAGAGCCTTTTCAATTGCCTGGCCATCAACCCTGTCGTTGTGGCCGACGCGGACAACGATTTCCTCACGAACATTATCGCCCTCGTTAGCGCGGCGAACCGTCAACTCAATAGGTTCGGAGGGATGGTCCCCTTTTTTAATCCCTTCCGATCTGGCCTTGATGATCGCGGTAATGAGATCAAGAACGCTTTTCGTTAGAGTTATGCCCGCCGTAGCGACAGCTATAAAAACCAGCAGTTCAGGCCCGCTCTCGTGTTCGACAAACTCCACGTCACGGGATAGGCGGGCAAGCTGCGAATCAATCAGCTTGTAGGCACGGGGAGAATGCTCACGGTGAAAGCAGCCTGAACTAACGCGGAGCTTGATTGAGACCGGCAGACCGGCTTCTCCTTGAGGTCGCCGCGTTTCGAATCCACGCATGCGGTTGCGAAACGTCTTTTCCCACTCAGCATCCATAGCGATCCTCCGGGAGTTGCGGACATCCCGCGAAGTAAAATCTCTTAAGCTAGTTCAGCCTTGACGTGAAAGCGGACGCCCTCGCGGTTCTGCAGAAAACTCACAATCTCGAAAAGATTGTCGGCGCGCGGATTGCCGGCAGGTCCCAGCATCCGCATGAGACTCTTCGAAGGAATATGCGTGGCTTCCGCAACTTCCGCAAAGCCTACAGTCGCGTTGATGTAGTCGCGGAGAATGGTTTTCGCCGTGGCAGTATCGCCACTAAGCATGCATTCGACACCTTCGCGGAGGAGTTCTTTGCGAAATTTGGAATCGCGCGCGGCGCGGGCACGGATCGTTTCTTTGAAATCGCGGGTCAGGGGCATTGCGGGTCTCCTACTTCCTTCGTTTGTAATCCTGCCAGTTGGCAAGAGCGACATTGATATCGTGCTGCTGGCGCTTCTTGGTGCCGCCACCAAGTAAAATCACCAGGCGCTCCCCATCTTTACCGAAATACACTCGATATCCAGGGCCGAAGTCGATCCTGCATTCGAACACGCCGGAATCGACCCCCTTAACGTTCGAAAAATTACCGCCCGCCAGTCTTGTCAGGGCCGTCGCCACTTTTGCCGCCGCCTGAGCATTCAGGCGATCAAACCATGCGGCGTAGGGGCTGTGCCCCTCGCGGTCGTTGTATTCGCGAACATCAATCATTGTTATGGTAACACATACGTTACTATTGTCAAGAGGTTAGATAATCTCTTCATTTATAGCCATTTTGCTGCCGCCGGTCACTCCGTCAAGTCTGAATCTTCTTCAAGGGCCTTCACGTAGCATTCCAGGTTGCCGGAGATTTTGTCGAACACTCCGGGAAGCACCTGCTCGATGTCACGGAATTTCGTCGCAGAGTCCATAGCAAAACCGTGATAGGAGCGGAGATACTGTGCGATGTCCTTGCGCTCTTCGGGCGTCAACGAATCAAACGGGTCTTTGTTGGGATAGTCATGGAAAGCCGAAAGATGGATGAAGCCGCAGCCGAAGGCATAGACGTTCCGGGTCCAGCCATGAAGCTTGCTGGACAGGTCCACCATGGCTCTGTCGGTGATTTTGCCCTTGCCGTCCGGGGTACGCCATTGCCGGACGTTCACGGCGTCGGCGATCAATCGATTTCGATAGCGCCTGTCCGATATGGAGAGCAGGAAAATACAGCGCACCATCGAATCAAGCTCCTGCCGCAGAACCGCCATAACGTTGCCGGTGAGAGTGTTCCGATGCAAAACAGCGAGGGCTTGCCTGTTTTCAAGTGATCGCTTTCTCACCTGTCGGCAAAACACCGTCAGTTCGGGGCTGTGCGCCGGACGCTGCTTCTTCGCGCTACGCATGTCGCTTCTCTTTCTCTATTCTCCGCTTTCCAGGCGCTTGATATCGACAAGGCTGGTTTCGCCTGGCAGCTTCAATTCCTGAACGGGGCGCCTGGAGATGCTCACTCTCTTGATTTTCTGCTTCAACATCTTGCGAACGGCTGCCTCGATTTCCGGCGCCGCTTTCGCGCGCATGAAGGCGTCAAAGTCTTTCGGATTAACGTCCGAACCAAAATATTTGCTGAGAATAGACAATTTCTTGTCGAGATTGTCGAGGGTCTGCCCAACAACCTTCTCGTCACTGAGGGTCGTCCCGAAAAGGATCAATTGACGCAGCTCTCCGAGCCACTGCCAGATAGCGGAACCTCTGCCAACGCCATAGAAGTAAAGGGGAGCGGCCTCATCGTATTCGCGGGGAGAAAGGCAAAGCTGCTTCATGTCGTGAAAATAGCGCTTCGTTGTCTTGAAAACCGCTTCGAAGGCGAAGAGGGGATCACTGGCTGGCGGTGTTTCAAATTCGATTTCCAAAAGATGACAGGTTGTCTGCCGGAATTTTCTCTCGTATCCTGCACCTTCTTCGTAGTCGCGCCAAACGGCGTTGAGATCCACGTTTCGGCCTATCCAGTATTCGTAAACAGACATTTACAACCTCCCCAGTCTAAGCGGGATGTTAGGGTACTGACCGCTGACCGCCAATACTACCTTAGATTAAGCACACGTCACCGCATCGCACCGGCGTTGACGTGATTATGCCGCCGTTATGCGGCGTTTGATTTAGAATACGTTCCGTTTGAGACCAATAGATGAGGGGTGATTTCGACGGATGGCCTACAACGTCTTTATCAGCTATTCGACCAAGAACCTCCACATAGTAGATTGGGCGCGCTCTACACTGGCCCAGCCTGGCATCACGGAGGTCTTCGCAGCCGAGTACTCAGTCCTGCCGAGTCAGGTTCTAAACGCTGAAATCATCCGTGCGATCCGTGCTTGTGATCTTTTCGTTTTGCTTTGGAGCCACGATGCCAAGAGCTCGGATTATGTCCCGCAGGAAATTGGAATTGCGGTTGGTTGCAATAAGGTAATCTTGCCTGTGGTCATGGAAGACAACGTCCCCGTTCCTGGGTTCATTACTGATTTGAAGTACCTGGCTGCACACAAGAATTGGGAAGGCTCCTTCCAATGGCTTGCACAATTTGTTCGTGATAATTCCCAGAAACAGAAGAATGCCAAAGCGCTGGGAGCACTTGTGGCAACGATTCTTGGTGGCATCTGGCTGTTTGGCGGCGATTCCGGCGAGTGATGGAAGTGGAGGGTGCCAAATCTGCTGCGTACCTCAGAATTCTACAGACGGTGATCTTCAATCGGACTCTCCGTTGAGATGAGGTGAAACCCGGCTTCATGGAGGCCAAGATTGTAGCGTTGATTCAATCCGACTTCGAGATAGCCTCCGAAATCACCGGCGCTCGTGATCTGTTTGCCCAGAGCGATGGATCTGACGAAATCGAGAGTGCATGGTTCCATCTCGATGTTCTTGCGGCACTGTGACGCCAATTGAATCGTGGGCGGCTGCGTCTGTGGATCGCGACCGAATTGCACGTGGGCCGCGCCAAACTGCAACACGACATCTCCCGAGAGTCTTGCGATTGTGCTACCCTGACCGACCCATAGGTCTTGGACTGCCCGCCCGGCAATGGCGTGGTACATCTCCCCAAATGAGGACGCCCACCTATTCGGTAGTAGCAAGTAGCGACCATCCACCTCAGCTTCTTGATGGCCTTCAAAATCCGACACAAAGCGGTACACAAAATCGAAGAAGGCGGGGGCGGTTGTGAGGTCATCTATTCGAAGGCGTGCCCGAGTCCGAAGCGCGACTAGCACCCGCTCGAACATGCGGAACACGGTATCTTCATCGAAAGCCAAACGACGGCCCTTCAAAGGCGGGATGATACCGAGATTGTGTGACGTCGCCCACGGCTCGCAGCCGGTCGTGAACCCGGATGGCGAAACGACCAGTCCGAAGTAGAGTGTGCCGTCCGAGTAACGGTTCATGGTCTGAACGACTGCTCCCCATTCCTGCACATGCGCCGGTTCCGCCGGTCGCGATAGCAATTTGCAGCTTACGAGAAGCACCACTTTCGGCTTATCGAGCAATTGGGCGACGAGGACATCGACTTCCTTGGCGGGCGGACCCTTAAAAGAGGCTACTTCAGGGAAGAGTGCGGTTTCGATCTGGATGGTCTTGTTATGCTCTATTGTTACGCTACCCCCCAAAACGCGGACGGCGATCTCAAAGCATCGGCGCTCCAATTCGTTCTTGAAGCTCATCGGTATACCTTTTCTCCCGATGCCAGGACCATGCCGGGTTCGAGTTTGTCAGCTCTTACTTTTTTCAAAGCGTTTTGCTCTTTCACGACGAAGACCGCATCTGCAGTCACGGACAGCACGGTCGCGCCGATCTGCTTTCGAAGCACGCGGGGCGAGAATCGCGGCCTGGAAATCTCCGTTAGCGGCTGTGCAAGGAACGTACCACTATCTGTAGGCTTGAGGCTGTAGATCCCCAAGTCCCCCACGTAGAGGACAAGCCCCACTTCATCGTCGGCTAAAATCCGCTCCGGTTCTTTTCGGTACCGCTCAACGAAAGCGTCAACATCCACGATTTTACCGGCGCTATCGACCAGCATTACCTGTTCTGCAGGTATCGCCATGCCTTATCCGTCCTTTTTGCCGAACTGCTGTTTGACTTGCGCGAGTATGGCATCGCGCTCGGACGGCGATAGTTTTCCGGGGTGTTGCTTAGAACTACCCTGGACGGGGAGTAGCTTCGGTGTTCCGTCAGGGTCCGCACCGATGATGTAACCGGGGTCACCTTCGATAACGAGCATCTTGATCCTGGCTTCACAACGCGGGCAGACCACGTATTCGTCTTGAAAGGGCGGCATGATCGTGACAATCCCGCCGCAGTTGCACTCCAGAAGGAAAGGTTTGCCACGCTCCAATGCGGCCCCAGCAATGAATGTGTAGAGGTCGAAACGCTCTGTCTGTTGCGTCATCCGGTCCTTTCGAAAATGATCGCGCCTAAATCACACGCTGTCGAATAATTCTGCCAGAGGATGCCATTTTACCGCCGCCGGTTCGTAGTAACAGCTTGTTAATCAGTGCATGATAAAGGACGTTACCATTCACAAAAACAATACGTTCGGCGCGACTTCAGTACCAAAAATGGATAAACTTGTCGTCAATGATCGACCCTGATCTCAAAGACCTTTGGACCCCTGCTGGTCTAATTCTCGGCTTTCAAGTCACGCTGTTCAAATGGCGACTGGAGCGCGAGTCGGAGGTAGGTGACAAGGGTGACATCCCTTGGTTAGTTCCTTCTGATTACATAAGCATTCTCGGCATGTTCTGTTTCGTCTTTGGGGTTGTCCTGTTGCCTGTCTCCGGTGCGGTCGGCAGTAAATTTGCTCGCTGGGCGTTCGGACTTGGTACTCTTTTTTTCATTGCCCAAGCGCTTGGACTCGCGGGTCACTACCAACTCTACAATCGAACCAAGAAGCGCGAGTTCGTCTGGTTTCCTGCGCAGGAAAAAGTTGTCGTCGTAATCGCCGCGCTGGTAGCTCTTTTTTACTCTCTGGTGTTCAGTCTCCGATAGATTGGGACAGCGACGGTCGAGACCGAGCACAAATTCTTCGATAGGAATGTCCTAGAGCTCGTTGCCACGTCACAAAGTCGATTGACTTCTAACTCGATAAAATACATTATCGCGTTTTAGAAAGAGCTGAGGTATTGGGGGGCAATGCCCTATGCTGTTTGTATTTCCGTTCCATGTGGACAGCAGTCGCAATGAAGAACGAAATTGTCAGCAAACTGAACCAGCATTTGGCCGCAGACATCACGAGAGAAGCAGACGTTGTATATGTCCTGGCCGAAATTCGCAAACTCTTTGAACACGTCCGGACGGCACAGAACTATCCCGTTCTCGCGTTCTACACAAACTGGGCGTTACACACCAAAATCGACCGCGAGCCTTGGGCTAGAGCAGGGCTGAAGATGCTGGAAGACGTAGTGAGCGGATATCAGGGTGGCTCTCGCGGCCCCGAAGAAGTCCTCAAGGCTGTTACTGGTCTTTTGTCGTTTCAGCAACTACATCGGCAGTTGCTCGACTTCGGCGCGGAACACGGCATCCAGTTCGATCAACTGTCGACCGAACAGTGGCGGCGGTTCTCCTCGTTGCTTGTGGACATTTTGATCGATTGCCCTCTCGTATCTGAACTCAAGATACCCGTCGTCAGAGCATTGTCGCTTTCTGGCGACTTTGTCTTCTCGCACGCCAGCGGCCAGACACTCGCATTCTGGAAAATCGACCTGGGGAACGGGGAGGTGATGGCTGGCCCTATTTTCTGAGACATTCTGTTATCGGAAACATGAACCGAACCTGTGGAATTACATCTCGCTCAACGGTGTGCTACGGTTTGGGTTGAAATACTCCGTCAAAAAGCCGCTTTCCGAGTGTTTCAATGATTGTGATGGTCGCGGTGACTTCATCGCGGGTGACGCTGATCTTGCGGCCCAGGATGGCCTGTGGATCGTTCGCCTTCTTGACATAGTCCTCATCTACTACGCCCATCTTGTGTGCAAGTAGATGCCGCTTTTGAAAGATCTGGCAGGCTCTCTCCCAGTCACCTCGCGCGAGGACATCCGAAAAATCGACCGAGAATGTCTCCAGTACACGGCGCCTGGCACCAGTTAGATTCTGGAATTGAATATCCGCAGCCTTTGTTGCACAAATCTCCCGACCGAAGCCATCGAACGCGGACACAACATTCTCTAGGGCATCGCCTACGAGGTGGTCCGCCAATTCTTGGTCCACCGAATCGGCAAGAGCAAGTTCCTTTCTCGCAAGCTCGAGATTTGTCGTCAGAATCTGAAGTGAGTTGTGTATTCCACAATCGGGGCACCATCCAAATACGCCATAGATGGCATAGCAGAGCGTGCAGTTATCACAGACGACTTCGGTTTCGAGTTCCTTCTCTCTGTAGTATTTAATAGGATGCGGGGGGCCCTGCGTCACTTTCAATGCACGACCAGCGTCTTTTACTACGCATTACAGCCTGTTCAATGAAGCCCACAAACTCATTTCGAATATGACCCCAGCCGCGTCGAACGCAATTGTCGGGGTAATGGTCGCCAGCGACACTAGCTGATCTGCAGGTGAACTGTGCAGCTGTTCAGCACGAAGACGCTCCACGACTGTTTCCACGTGTTCTCGCATGTCAGCGCGAAATGCTGCCGAAAACTGCGCCTGCCACTGCCAATCACGTTCTTGCTGTTCACTGGTCGGCGCAAGGGGTGCAATCGGATGCTGGCCGTGAGTGTGAATAAACTTTCGTGCGAACTCTCCTATTCTCGCCGCAGTGATGGAGCTACTTCTTTTTGAGCCACGGCAGCTTCGTGGCCTGGTAGTCGCCGAATTCGCCTACGAACTTTTCCGCCCAATCGGCGGCCTGTTCTACGGCATTCTCCAGTTTGTCGTCTTTGTAAGTGAGCTTGTGCCAGTGCCTGTGCTTGGCATAAGCATCCTCGAACATCCAAGTAGCGCCTTTGGCTTCTTCCTGCAAGACCACAGTTACGCACTCGGCCGCCTTGGTCACGTGCGGGATTTCGTAGAGATGGCCGGACGCTTCAGTATTTTCAATCAACACGAACTTGGATGAGAGCGCATACCGCATGACCTTCTGGACGACACTTTCGCCGGCTTTGTCGGGCTGCTCTTTGATGATGTAGGTATAGTAGCCAAGTTCTTGGAGCCTGGATTCGATTCTCTTCAGCCGGTCCAGGGCAGGGCCGCTGTCCTTTCCGAGGATCAGCACGGAATCGGAGTTCTCAAGGATCGAATCGGCACGGTGCCACACCAGGTCGAAAGCGGACTTGATCGATTTCACGACTGCTTCCGGTTGCATGTCACGGGGGACGCTCAGATTCCAGCGCACGAAAAGGTGAACGTCCTCGTCATCCCGTGATGGATCGGAGAAAGGGTGGCCCTCATGGGCGAGACGGCGAACTGCGCGCTCCATTGCCTCGGCAAAAGCGTACGCCGAAAACTTGTGCTCCCAGTATTTTGTGTACAGGTGCTCTGAAATCTCGCAGACAAGGAATTCTCCTTCACGGCTGATCGTTGTCTCGGGAAAATAGTTGTCCAATACCGAAACGGAAACATCCTCGGGCATTTCCTTCAGGTTCAGGTGCTTCAATTCTTCAGTGCCGATTGGGTCGCCGTCGCTGTCTCGGAACTCTTCCCACTCATCTATTGCTGCAGCCTCATTATCTAATTCGTCTTGGCCGTCAGAAGACATGGGAGTTCCTTTCGCTGCACTCAGCATACTTGGGGCAATCGTTAATGAATCGCAACCATTTTCATGCTAGCAGGATTGAGACCCATAAAAGAGGTTATGGGTCTAATTTCAAAGGACCGGAAGGCGCGGGCTTGCGTTGATCCGGTTTGGGTGCGGACCTGCTTTCATCGAAGTGAAAAATCATTTCTGATAGCGCGTCAATCAGATCGGGCGATGACAAGTCTTCTTGGTAATGGAGTGGCGGCCCTTGCGCGAGATCGAGGTCTATCGACGTTGGTCATGGGCACAGGCGGGAACCTGTATGCATGGCCTTCACGGTCACGCCCCGGACAAGGGACGATGACTTGGAAACTTGTATTGCCGGTCGCGAGGAAGAGCATGGAATAGGGAACGTCTTTCCCAGGTTTTCGGCGGAATAGAATAACGTGCGGTTCGGCAGTCGTCTAAGGCTTACGTGGGAGGTGCGCAAACCTTTCTCGTTTTTCTATTTCCTGGCGGGAGCGTTCGAGTTCCTCGGCGATGAGCTTTTCGTCGGGAAGGACAGTCTGATACTCCGCGGCGAGCACCTTGTTGGGCAGATTGTCGAGTGCATAGTGGGCTTCTGCCGCTCCCTTTTCGGCGCACAGAATGAGTCCGACTGGTGGGTTCTCGCCCGGTTTCATCCAATGCTCGCGGGCGTAGTTTAGATAGAGATGCATTTGCCCAGCGTCCGCATAGCTGAATCTACCAACCTTGAGATCGACGAGGACGAGGGTCCGCAGGCGGCGGTGGAAGAAGACGAGGTCAATACGAAACCACGTGTCGTCAATACGAAGCCTGCGTTGGCGGCCGAGGAAGGCAAAATCATCACCTAATTCCAGCAGGAACTCCGCGAGGCGCTGGATGAGCGCGTCCTCGAAATCTGATTCGGAGTATTCGTCTTTGAGGTCGAGAAATTCGAGAACGAACGGGTCCTTGATGGCCTCTTCGGGTGTCACCAAATCGCTGGGTTCTGGGGTCCCGGCTTTCTCCAGCATGGCGGCTTTATTCTGTGAGAGCGCGACGCGTTCGTAGAATTGGCTGCCGATCTGGCGGTCCAATTGGCGGACGGACCACCCGAGCCGGAGAGCCTCGGTCTCATAGAAGGTGCGGGCTTCCGAGCTCTTGACGGAGAGCAGCCGCACGTAGGCGGACCAAGGCAGAGCGAAGTGAGATGCGACGGCCGCAAGAGTGAAGGGATCGCCATCTATGTGATTGGGATCAATGGAGTTTTTGGATTCTCCAGACAGTGTCTGGAGAATCTGTCCTTGCGGCCACGCAAGGTAAAATGCACGCATTTGCCATAGATTTGCCCGCCCAAAACCCCGACCAAATTGGTGCGTCAAATCCCCGGATAATTGTTCGATTAGTTGTTCGCCGTACTCAGCACGGTGCCCCCCTCCTTGTTCAAACATGACAATACGGCGGCCGATTTCCCAGTACGTGGCAGTCATGATCGAGTTGATATTCCGGGCAGCAGCGGAGCGGGCGGTTTTGAGCAGTTCGACGATTCCGGCGTGGATGTTGTTGTAATTCTCACGAATGGTTGTCATTTTCGTCATTGCGATTTCTCCATCTTAATGGTCGGCTTTGTCAGATCTCGATCCCCATTCCCTGGATGACGGCGGAGGCAGTTTGACTCACTTCCAAAGCGGAGGTTTTCGAGACATCGGCTCCGAGTTGAGGCCCAAGTTTTGCCATGTCGTCGGTGAAGAGCGTGGCGCTATGGCTGGCGCGTGAGATGGAGACGTATCCAAAGCGGGAGTTAAGCAGGTCGGGGTGGACGCTTGTATCGGCGTGAACAAGGACGCGTTCGGCGGTGAGGCCCTGGGAGCTGTGACTGGTGACGGCGTACCCGTGGTCGAGGTGACGATGTTCGTTGGCGTCGAACTCGATTTGCCGGTTGCCGTCGAGGCGGGCGGAGAGATGGCCATCGGGATGGATTGCCTCGATAACGGCGAGGTCGCGATTGGCAACCCCGAGCGATTTGTCGGGTGCGGTGAACTGGATGCGGTCTCCTACAGAGAACTCGCGATCGATTTCGCGATAGACGCTAACACCGGTGAGACGGCGGGGATCGTAGGTGGCAAGTTCTTGGTTTGATTTTTCGACAGTGAGCTGGTTTGATGCTTGGTTGATCGCGACGACCGATGCGTAGGCGGCGGCCTGGATTCCGATGGGCTTGCTGCCCCGTGTATAGCGAACTACATCGCGGATTTCGTAGTGGCTTGCCCATGATCGCTCGGCTCCCGTCATGTCTTGACGCTGAACCAGGACACGGAAGGCATGATCTTCGGGTGCGAGTGCGCCAGTGGCCTTTAGCTCCTGGCGAACAGCGGCGTTCAGCTCGCGGCGGGAAGCGTTGTCTGGTGAAACGATGAGCGTGTTCTCGGGTGATTCGACGTAGCTCTTGGCGATGGCGCGTATGCGTTGTTCCCGGTTGGGAATTTCCTGCACGTGGCCTTGCTGTCCGAGAGCGTCGAGAGCGGCGGAGACTTGGCCCGTGGCCAACAATTCGACGGTGGATTTCAGAGCCGGGTCCTTTTGACGCACGATTTCGTCGAGCTTGGCCGTTCGCATTCCGGCTTCCTGGAGTTGTTCGAAAGGGCGGCCCGCTTCGACTCCCTGATGCTGACGGATGTCGCCGATGAGAAGCACGTGGTCGTTGGGACGAAGCCGCACAAGGAACTCGCGGATCTGGTTCGTGCTGGCTAGGCTCGATTCATCGACAAGGTACAAATGCTTTTGCTCACGTACGTTTGGGCTTGCAGTACGGGCAAGAAATCCTTGCAGGGTTCCGGCCTCAATTCCTGCTTCATTCAATTGGCGCGCGGCGCGGGAGGTCGGGGCCAAACCCTCGACCCGATAGCCCTGTGATTCAGCTGCGCTGCGGACTGCCGTGAGCGCGGTAGTCTTGCCCGCACCGGCGAAACCTTGGATTCCGTGGATGCGGTCGGGTGAACTAAGAACATCTTCGACGACGCTCTTTTGTGTGCGATTGAGACGTGGATGCTGATCGGCAAAGGCGATAGCCTGCGGGCGCGAAAGAATCGGTTCGACATGGTTTTGCCCCTGACGCATCCGACTCAGAATTTCATGTTCGGCCTCGATGGTTTTCGCGGTAGTAAACTGACGAGCCGGAACGCTATGCTGTCGCTCGACAATTCGAAATTCCCCGGAAGCCAAGCGACTGTCAAGATGAGCGCGAACCTGGGCATGAGTGATTTCGCCCATGCCTCGGCGGAGTCCGTCGCGAATCAGCGCACGTTCATCCACAACCGCCTCGCGCTCGAAATTCTTGTCGCGCGAGAACGTGAGAGATTCTCGCACTCGCTCAAACGAATTGGCTGGCTTTTGCTGAAGCTGGGATCGTTCCTGCGCTGCTCGGACGGCAGCCTGGGCTTGGTGTCCAAAGTCGGCTGCCAGCTTTCGGTGCGCGGCCATCACTTCTCCCGGCGAATGGATCTCTTTACGGTCACGCGTCGAGTGCGCGGCGATTTCGGCGGCCTCTTTCCCTGAGCGGCCCGTGCGTTCGAGGTAATCACGAATCTGTTGGCTGCGGGGACTGGATGCGTCGAGGTATTCCTGTGTGTATCCCTTGATCTCGGGCGCACCACTCCGCCCGGCCGTAATTTCGTAGCCGAGTTGGCGTAGCTTGTAAGTCAGCTCCGATTGATAGATGGCCGTGGCGAACTGCTGCGAAGCAAAGAGGCTGTGCGGCTGAATGGCACGGGGCTGTCCGTTGTCGCGCTCAGTCACATTGAAGATAACGGTATGGGTATGAAGCTGTGGCGCGACATAGCCATCGACCGGACGGGCCGTGTCGTGCTCAAACTTGGCTGCGATGAATTTACCCGTGGTCTCGGGCGGATGATTGCCGCCGATGCGGGCTTGCGTGTAGCGTTCGAGCTGGTCGAGGGCAACGCGGACGCTCTCGCGATGCGCTTCACGGACGCGCTCATCGCCGCCGACCAGCGCGGTGAGCGAGACGGATTTGGGCGCGGAAAAAGTGGCATCCCATCCGGCGCGATGCTCCATCGTCGTGACGGTCTTGCCGTCGGCATCCTGATATTCATACGATGCTCGTTGCCGAACAAGCTGCTCGCCGGTCTGTGGATGCTGGCCCTGACTGAGTTTCGCGAAGTCCTCGGCGGAGACGGCCCCGGCAAGGCCGAACTGCGTGGCCAAGCGCCCTTGCCATTCGCCTGCGATGACGCCGCGTTGCGACCAATAGTTCTGCTCCTTTGCAGTGAATTCCTTCTGGTGATAAGTCTGCGCTTGGCCTGCAGACAGCGGCTTTGAGATCGTCAGCATGACTCTCTACTCCATCTGGCTTTCGGGAGGTTGGACCGCATATTCCGGCGTTAGAAGATTGCCTTGTATCTCTTCTGGTTCGGCGGGGAGCGGGGTACTTGGCACGATCAGGTCGTCCATCTTCCGCTCGGAAAAACCGGGACCCTTCTCTTCGAGTGCGACGAAGGGAAACGAGAATCGGGCGACATGGTTGCCGTATTTCAGAAAACCGCGCAGATCGTCGAGGCCCGAAACCTCGGAAGGCAGAACGAGCGGTTCAGTCTGCCGGTCGAGCGCAAAATTGCGCCCGGTGCGGGAACCGTCGTAGTGTGTCTCGCGCAGCCGCTCGATTTCGATTTCGCCGATGGCTTCACTGACCCATTTCGCCGCCCTCGGCTCGGTGGTGCGGAGGAAAATCTTCGTGGCCGGTTGTGACAACATGGCTTCGGAGTCCTCGCCGTAGCGAGCTTCCATTTGGCTGCGCCCCTGGAAGCCCAGGATGACCGGGTTCTGGGATTTGCGATTCTCTGTAATCGCGGTATGAAGCTGCGGCAAACGCTGCAGGCTGGCCAGTTCGTCGATGACGAACCAGACGGGTTTTTGGTCGGGCATGGGTTCGTTCAAGAGGCGCAGAACGAGCGTGTCGATCCACAGACTGATGAGTGGGCGAAGTGCTTCGCGCATGGTCGGACGCGACGTGATGAAGATCCAACCGCGCCGCGTCTCGGCCCACTTCGTCGCTGTCCATATCGAGGTTGTTTCGTCTTCCTTGGGCAGAAGGCGGAAGCTGTCGGCGCTCATATTGAGAGAGCCGAGAACGCCAGTCCGTTGTTGCGGGGCTTTCGGATCAATCAGCATCCAATACTCGGTTCCCTTGACGCGATGGTCGATCTCAGCGGGGTCGGACATCCACTGGACCAGTTCAACCGGCGTCGGCAGATAGGTGAGCAGATGCGCAAAGATTTTCTGCGGAGCTTCGACAAAAAAGCGGTTCGTCACGCCCTCGGGCTGGTACAAAGAGACGGCCAGGGCCTTGGCTTCGGCCTTGCGCCGGAGTTCCTTCGATGGGTTCCAGTACGGCATCCGGGCGTCAAGCGGATTGAGCACTATGTCGCCCCGGTGCGCATTGTAAAACTGTTTCACAAACTCGCAGGCGGGATCGTAGACGATGGCGCTGTCGCCGCGCGCGTCCACCTGATACAGCATCTGGCGGATGATGCTGGACTTGCCGGAGCCGGTGTCGCCGACAATGAGAAAGTGTTTATTCTCGGCGTCGCGTGGAATCCGCAACGGGCGCTTGGAATCGTTGGTCGCAATGCCGATGCCATTGCCAGCAACGGCTTTCGTGAACTGGCGTGGACTGACAAGAATCGGCCCTTTCAGCCGCCTGCCGTATCGCAGTTGCTTTCGCCGTTGGATGTCTTTACGGATGGAGAACGGCAGTTGCAGCACGAAGGCGGCAAGACCAAGAATGAGTTGTGTATTGAAGAGCCGGTCGAGAGGAACGTCGTCATAGATCCACTGTGCGAGCCATGCGTGAAAGGTCTGGTTCGGGTAATTGCGCGGCGGCTCGCGGAAGAGCAAGCGGAACTCCTGCTGCCTCGCCTGCGCGGAAAGTGCAAGCGGCAATGGCGCACCCGTGGGTTGGGCGGTCTGCCCTGACCTTACGTCGGCGGCGAGCGCGGGTCGCGCCCGCGAGTTGCCGTCGGAAACATAGAGTAACTGATAGGTGCTGGCATGATGCGTGAGACTTGGCATCTCGCTGCGGACATAGTACGGCAGGTAGTAGCGTTCGAGCGGTGAAAAGCCGAACTGGAAGTGGACATAGACAAAGAGTCCGGTCGCTGCGAGCGAGAGGAAGAACGCGCTGAGTGTGTAGAGATAGGTGCGTGGCGGCCAGATCAGCGATTCATTGCGGCCCCAGCGCTGGACGGTTGGCATGACTACTTCTCCTTGTTCTGGCTGCGCTTGGCGAGGAGTTCCTGCGCCTTCGCGGCCTTGGTGGTTTGGACTTGCCGAAACAGGATGGTGAGCTGTTCTGGCGCGAACTTGTCGCCGCGCAGAAGCGGTTCGAGCGTGTTCATTAGCAGCATTTGAATACCAACGAGTTCGGTGAAGATGTGCATCTCCATCTGTGCCTGACTGGAGCTTTCAATGCTCTGTAGGAGCGCTTCGCGCACCCACTCGGCGAGCGTTGTCCCCTTGGACCACGCGAAGGCTTCAAGCGTCGTATATTCGGTCTCTGTGAATCGCGCCGACAGTATCCGTCTGCGAGCAAGCGGCCGCTTGGAGCCGTCGGTTGTGGACTTGAACGCAATTGTTTTTTCCATCGTTGAAACCTCATGTCTGTGTCGCGTCAACGAACGTAAACGGTGTATACGGCCAATCGCGCAACTGATTCAGTGCGAGTAAGTTGACGTTTGTATACGGGCGTTTACGTTCGTGTACCCTCCCAGGGGTGGAGTGTCAAAATTCTTCCGGTGCGAAGCACCGTTCTCGCTCAGGCACGAAATCGAATGCAGGATCACGCCTTCATTACCCGTACAGAAGGGGTAGACTCCACCCCGGCTGAAAGCTTCCTCGCCGGTTGCTCCGACGCGCCTTCCGCATGCTTGTTCGGACCCCTACGGATCCGCAACGTAGAAGCGACCTGCTTGGCCTGAGGTGTCTTCAGGAAGTCCTGAAAGTCGCGGTCCTTCGAGAAGACATAGTTGAGCGCCTTGTCCACAACATCGTCTGCGGATGCGTGGACGAAAGCGGCATATTGATCGACCTGTTCGGCGGTGGACTCGTCTAGGCGAACAGAAGCGCTGACGTAGCGGCTCAAGTTGATTTCAAGTAGTGGCATGGTGTTCTCCTCATCGGTGTTGAATTACGCAATCTTTCTCCGGGCAATCATCCTCTGCGCCGTCAGCGCAATCTCCCGCGCACGAGCGGAGCAAAGCGCGGCGGGAATCTCGAAGCGGCGGCGGACTTGAAGCATGGTGACAACGTCATCTATCGGAACACCTTCGATGAGCCAAAGCTTGGCTGATGCAACGTCAACCGTCCGCTGAGCGTAATAAAGAGGATTGGGCTTATCGGCGCGGCGCGAGGCGAGCTTGCGCGTGAGCTTCGCGGCGTCCTTTCCACGGGCAAGTTGATGCAGAACCCAGGCCCAATCGTGCTCGGAAGTGCTGTGGTTAGCGGGATGCTTTCGCGGTGGGGTTGAACCGGCCGAAAAGATGGCATCCGCCGCTAGGATATCCAGCCGGAAGTCATCGGAATTCCAAGTGGAATCGCCGGGGTATTCGACGGTGACGGGATGCGCGGGATCGTACTTGCAATTGAGGAATCCCGGCAGGCGGAGAACCCGGTTGCAGTCTGTGCAAGCGGGATCGCCGCCAAAGGTAATTGCAAGTAGTTTCAGGGCGCTTTCCTGCTGTTCGAGAGTGAATCCGTCAACTCGCCAAAGGATCTGGTACTTACCGAGCGATGTCGAGAGGACCGCGTTCGGCGGGGGAACTGCATCGGAGGCGCGAAGCGAAGCGAGGCGCGCCTCTCCATCGGTGTCCAAATCAAGGTACAGATGGCGGACCGCGACGATGCACTCTTTGGTGCGTTTGCGGCTGTCAGAGCGAAGCGGATTGGCAGACACATAGATGTTCGCGCCGATAGAGTTCTCGTGCGCGAGCCAGTCGAGGTAACGAGGCGCAAGCGCATGGTCCAAGGGTGCAATTCGCTGAAGCGTCTTATTAGGTGATTCCCTCCGGACGAGCAGGGCAATCGTTTCGTCCGGAGCGAAGCAACGGGTAAGGAAGTCAGCAGCGGTGCTGGTTCCATTTCCAGTGCTATGGTGTGGCATGTTTCACCTCGAATACTGGCTCGATCAGGAAGCGTTTGGCATCGCGGTCGTACCCGCGAAGCGCCAGGACTTCTCGGATAATGCGACGCGGTGGTCGACGCTCGACATGGACGACAAAATCGACGGCTTCTCCGATCTCAGCTTCGGTGTCGGAGAACGTGCTCTGCGCGTGGCTACGCATGACCAGATTGGCGAAGCGCGTGAGGGCTTTCGCTGCCGAGTTGGCATGAATTGTCGCGAGCGATCCTGCATGGCCAGTATTGAAGGAATCGAGCAACGTTCGCGCCTCGATTCCGCGCACCTCGCCGAGAATGATTCGGTCGGGTCTGAAGCGAAGCGTGTCCTTCAATAACTCGTCGAAAGACACGTTGGTCTTGTAAGTACTAGTCTGGGATCCGGCCGCAACTATGTTCGGCTTCCGGATTTGGAGCTCGGGGGTGTCTTCGATAACGAGGATGCGTTCATTCTCCGGAATTGAGTTGGCGAGTATCCGCAAAAGCGTCGTCTTTCCGGTCCCCGTTCCGCCGCTGATGAGGAGCGTCTTGGCGCTGCGAATCTGCTCGGCTAAGAAGTCCGCAATCGTCTGCGTCAGTGTGCCGCGAGCAATCAGATCATCGACCGTGTAATTGCGGCTGGTGAATTTCCGTATCGCAATCGCCGGGGCCGGACTCACGATCGGTGGAATCCACGCCGCAATCCGGCTTCCGTCCGGAAGCTGCGCATGGAGTCTGGGGTTGTCCTCGTCGAGCCTTTTGCCGAGTTGGTTGGCGATGACTTCGAGGCCGGTGCGGAGCTTGCCGACGTCGAAGGAAATAGTTGGTTCCTGGCACAGTCTTCCTTCGCGCTCGCAAGACCAAGACGCATCTGGATTGCCCATGATTTCGCTAACGTCCTCGTCGAGCAGCAGTGGCTCGATCGGTCGAAAGAACGGCAGGATCAATTCTAAGCTCATAGCGGGAACCTCACAGCGATGGAAGCCCAGCGGGTAGCCGGGCTTCCGAGAGTGAAGAGCAAGGGCTTATGCAGCCGTTTCCTCCTGCGGCACTTCATCGTGATCCTGATCTTCCGGGGCGGCCTTCTCGGCGCGGTCCAGCTTCAGGATCGAAGCGACCCGAATTTCCCAGACGCGCTGCTTCATGTCCGTCTTCTTGCTCTCGTACTGCCGGCTGCGCAGTTCGCCTTCCACTTGGATATGTGCGCCTTTGGTGAGCGTCTTGGCGAACTCTGAGAGCTTGCCGAAGACGACGCAACGGTGCCATTCAGTGTGCGAGATGTACTTGTCGTCCTTCTTGTAGGAGGACTTCGTTGCCAGCGAGAGTGTCGTGAAGCTGCCGTTATTGGCGGTGCGAACTTCTGGGTTGCTGCCGAGAAAGCCGATGAGCGTTACTTTGTTCTGGTACATGAGAGTGTCTCCGTTTGTTGAATTCGCCCGTTGTTGCTCGGGTCACACTGGGCGGAGCTTAGCGAGTGGGCCCGGCTCCCAAGTGCCGAAGGTCTGCTTTCTGGGAGGGGCCCGAAAGAAGTTTGCACGGCGTACTTTGCCGTGGTTTGCAAACTTGTTTTGGGAGGAACCGAGACCCCGAAGGTGCGCCCAATGCGAAGCAGAAGACCGAGTGCCGCCGGGCGCCGGAAAGGCACCGAAGCTGTGACCGAGCAAAAGACGGGATACATAACGGCAGACAGGCGCCAGAGCAAAGTTTTCATCCGCACACTGGCTGCGGAAGTTCACCGCAATTGCAGTGCGATTCGAGCGGCAAGGTCCGCCGTAAGAAGGACGCAATTCGCCACTGTAGTTGCCCGTGGAAAGGCTCTTGTTTGCCGACTCCACCGGGCACGAGGACAGGTGGGAAAAGCCAGCCGGTTTAGAAGCATGAAAGGACATGAATAGCCTCTGGGCAGGTCGATGAATCCCTAGCTGAATGCCTGGTCCGCCCGGAAGCGCACGATGGTCAGACCGAGGGGGTTCACGGCAAGCTCATTGTTTTTCACACTCTCGCGAAAGACATAGGTGACGCTGGCTGTCCATCGCTCCCGCTTGAGTTCGGAATGATCCGCGGGGTTGGTGTACACCTTCTCGAACTCAATGCGCGCCGAATAAGGTGACTGTCGCAGGTCGTCAAGGATGACGTTCTTGATCTCCACATCGATATACGGCAGTGTGCTGTCTTTCACGTAATTCTGAATGCTGTTGTCCTTGCGTTCCTGGTCGATGACGGCGCGCTGCACGTCGCTATTGAGGAAGTAAAGGGACTGCGTTTGATCACGCTCGATGGTGAAACGATTGCGGCTGAAATACAGTTCCGCCCAGCGGGTGAGGTAATACTTGTTCTCCGCTTCTTGCGGGCGATACTGAAAGTTCCGATAGTCGATCGCTTCCGCGTGGCCCACGTCGTTGATCCGGACAATCATCGGGTGCATGTTGGCGAGCGCCTGCTGACTCTTGAAGGTGAGTGCCGACAGCGCGATACAGACGCCGGCGAGCACAAGAACGGTCACCTTCAAGTACGTATTCATCACCAATGGGTCGCCGTATTGCTCCAGGTAACGCTCTGCGGCTCGGGTAATTTCCGGGGTAGCTTTCGTTTCGGCGCTCATCGTCTCTGCGCTCATTTCGACCTCCTTTGCTCTAGGGCGATCACATCGCGGCCCGTATGGCCATCACGGCCACGCCCAGGCCCCCACCGTGTCCACCAGTACTGCCAGTGAATAAGCTGTGAGTCATAGTCGGAATTTTGAAAAGGATGTAGATGTTGACCAGCACGAGAATGACGAGAAGCGGCAACGTCTGCACCATCAACGATGGGTCGGACACGCGCTGGCCAAGTTGGATGTAATAGTTCGTTAGAACATGGGACAGAACATTCATGGTGGCTGCGGCGACGACTTTGTAAAAGCTGAATCCGAGATACGCTTTGAGCCATCCCCAAAACAACCAATCGAGCTTATCGACGACAAGGAATGGTATGAAGATCGGGCCGAGTAATCCGATGATCGTTGCAGCAATTGCACCGTAGGCCAAAATTGCGGAGACGATAGCGGCCAGCATGGCTAATAGGAATTGCACCGCAAAGTACACGATGGCGTAGTACGGATTCATCATGCTGCTCAGGATTGACGGCCCTGTCTTGGCGGATGCCGTGTGGATCTCGTTCAGCATCGAAGTCGAGCCATCGGCGCCAATCAGGTTCACTAGACTTGTTGTTCCGCCATCGATAAAGCCCTTGATGGAAAAGCCAAGTCCGGGGATTGAGGTGTCGTAGTAGTTCACCATCGCGTAGGCGAAGGTGAGCAGCATGAAGAGGTTCAGAAACCTCCCCATGCTGAACCCCGGCCCGCCGTGCGCCGATGCGAGTGCTTCTTGCACGCCAAACCAAACCAACACGATGGTGGCTAACGCTATTACGATGTGAACTCCCATCGCTGTAATGGAGGGAGCGGCCGTGGCTGCAAGCGACTGACACGCCTGAGCAATAAAGTTGAAGAAACCTATACCCATGTTCCCTGCCCTCCTGTCTTCTTCTGCTTGCGTCTGGTCAGTACGCTTGCGTGAGGAGACTAGCCGCGCCGCCGCTGGTTGTTGTTATGTTGGTGTTGTAATAGTTTTCGTATCCCGATGAGTCACGAAATGCCGCCTTCATCGCGTCCTGCTGCTGCTTCTGAGCGACGATCTGCTGTAGGGCAAGATTGGCATTGATTTGGTTTGCGTCTTGTAAAGTGCGCAGCTGCAAGAGCAGGGCTTGGTTGATGCGCTGCAGTTCGGCCATGATGGTTTGCTGCGACGGGTCCTGGGTTTGGGTTGCGGCTTCCAGATTTGTAATGTCCGTTTGTCTTGCCGACTGATTTGCGCGGATGGTGCCGAGGGCTTCGAGGTTGTTGGTCATCACCGAATCAGTGATATCTACGGTGGCACCCTGCGCGGCAATCTGCAGCTGCCCGGCCATACTCGCGGTGCCGTAGCCGGGGATTATGTTGTTGGTGTTCGGAACGCTAACTTGCTGATACGAGGCTGCGGCTCCTTTTCCAGTGTTTGCAGAATTGAGCCAGCCCATCGAATTCCCATAGGTGTTCGAGATCTGTTGCAGCATTAGCAAGTCAGAAGTTGGAGACAGAAATCGCGCATAGAGCAGCCGGGGAGCGAGAATCATCTGATGCGTGAGTTCGTATTGTTGCTTTGCGACGTTGTAGGCTTGTAGGGCCGTCGTTGCGATCTTCACGGTATTGGTGAAGATTTGTTGGCCCTGCTCAATTTGCTGGGCTTCGTTGGCGATGGATTGTTCTTCGTGTTCGATTTGCACAATGGCGTGGCCCGACTGTGTCGGGTCGAACACGATGCCAGAGCCGAATTGTGCGTTCGCGAGCGGTTGCAATGCCGCCGCCGCAAAGCCAACGGCGAGCACGGTAAGGGTTAGTTTCTTCATGTGTCTCGTCCCTTCGTCGCCGTTGGTTTCGTGATGCTTTACAGCGGTACGGCTTTACTGCTGTGCAGCGAGAATCTCTTTCTGGAGCTGTGCAAGACGGTCTGCCTCTGGCTTGCACCGTGCGTCTCGTTCTTTCTTCTTGGCTTCGAGAGCTGCTATCTGCTCGGGGGTCAGCCTCTCTCCTGTTAGCATTCTTGAGGCTCCGGAGGTCATGTCTTCGTCCAGGCAGGCCTTGGCATAGGGCGGGTATTCGACGTTGTATTGGTCCACCAGCTTCTTCACCTTTGCCGCTTTGCTCTGGCAGGCGGCAAGGGTGACAGTCAACAGAAGTAAGAGGGAGAGGGCAACGATTCGCATGGAAAGCCTCCTTAGAACGTTTGCGGAATAGTGTGATTCGAGTACGCAGGAAGAAGCAAGTCCTGGGTGAAATACACTTTCACGCGGTGACCCTCCCGGATCGTGATGGTGGGCGGTATCTGTATGAAGCGGTCAAGGATAGTGGTCGCAGACTGCGAAACACTGCCCGCAGCCCCGTTCGTGAAACCCTGGGAACCGCTCGTGGTAATCGTGCCGCCACCCTGAGTGATCTGGCTTGCCCCAGCAATCACACCTAAAGCGATCGAGGTGCCGAAGATTTGGAGGTAGTGGTTGTTGACCTTATCTTTGAGTCCTTCCGCTCCGATCTGATCGAGACCTTGAAATTGATCCAGATCGACGGAGTAACCGTCAGGCATAATCAGCCGGTGAAAAACAACGGCCATGCGCCGCTGTTGCCCGAAGCCGGCCGCTCCAATTTTCCTTGCTTCGCCCAAAACAACCGTTCCCTCGGGAATGATCACGTGTTGATGATCGTGGGAAAATAACGGATTCGAGACAAGGACTTTGACCGGTCCTACGGCATCGCCATCCAGACGATTCATGAGAACCGTGTCGAGAACACAACCCTCGTAGACGAGATAGGGTTGGCCGATGGCCGAATCGATATTGGCCTCCAGTGGGCGTTTATAGCCTCCGGGCGTGTCCTCCTGCTTTCCTTCTGCTGGCGCGGGGACGAGATTACTGTTTGCCTGCCGTTCGGCAGGGCCATACTGGGCGGGCAGCATCTGGCCTTGCTGTTGTTGTTGGGGCGGATCGGCAGACCGGGAGTACACAAGATTAGAAGCGAAACGGGAATCGTCCGCCCGCTCGCGTTCTTTCGCTGCGATCAACTGTGCCTGCTGTTGTACGGGGGTTAGTTGCATCTGCATGTTGCCCTGCTGCCCTTGCGGGCAGGGCTGGCCCGGAACGCAGGGCGCGGCAAGGCCGGTCGGTCCATAGGCCGCGGCTGCGGATCGCTGCTGGGGCGTCGCAGACGCAAGCGCCGGATCTCCCATCGCGGCGGCGGCCATTGTCGCCTGCTGCTCCTTTTGACGTTCGGCCTGAAGTTGGTTCTTCAACTCCTGTACGTTGCTGTCGGTGTTGTCCTGCAAGGCTGGTTGCGGGGGTTGTCCTTTCACGCTCGCCTGTTGTCCAGGCGTCTTCTTGCCAGACGAACTGAACAGCGCCGCCACTATCACGAGCAATGCCGCGCCCAGATAAACGAAGGTCTTGAGATTCTTCTGCAAGACACCTTTTGGCAGTTCCAGGTTGCGACGCAACGTTGGCTCGGCCGGCGGTTCTGTGTGGGGAGTGAAGACATTGTCTGTCATGACGGCGATCCCTTGCGCGTGAATTCCATTTTCTTCTTGCCGAGTTCCACGTATCCGCTGTCCATGATCTTCGGAATGATGTACGTCCCTTCCCGGAGGTCGTAGGTGACGAGGTTGGGCTTGCCATCTTTCATTTCGTACACGCTGAACTTTTCCGGCGCATTGGTCTTGATGTAGGTGAACTTGTCGTCGTGATAGATCGACTGAATGTCGAACGGGGCTTCGTTCGGCTTGTAGGCATAGTCAAACTTGAGCTGTGTTGGATAGGCGCTTTTGTACTCATCTACGGCCTGCTCAACGTGCGATTGGAGGGCGGCAAGCTGCTGCCGCGATTGTTCGAGTTGGGCGGCGGGCACGAACTGCGGAGGGCCGCTGGCGGCCACAATCGCAGAACGATCGGCGGGCTCGACAATCACTTTCAGATCGGGGGTCGTCAATAAGGCAGAGATGTCCTGGAGAGTGAAACTGTAGATGTTCCCCTTGTCCGTAATGAGATTCAAGTTGGAGCTGATGCCTTGCTTCGCCGGATGCACAAAGCAAAAGTTACCAACGACATCCACGATCCAGAACTCCTTGTCACCCGTGGCGGCTTCCATGATTTTCTCGGTCGTGGGTAGTTCGATAAGGGTCGTATATTTGACCTTGGCGCGGATGGGAACGATGTCCTGCGAGTGATACTGCACAGTGCGCGCAGAGTCTTGGGCGAAAGCACCGATGGAAGAGAAAACCAAAGCGCAATTGACGACGAATTTCAGACGCCACATACCAGTCTCCTTAGCGGTTGGTGTTCGAAGTTGATACGGCCAGCGCACGCGGCTGGAATGGCCACTCTTCCGCGAGATGGCGAAGACCATCCGCGAAACCGTGGCGGTCGAAATACTCCTGCTTCTTGAGGTTGTCGCGGGCGTTGTTGGTTGCCATCCAGTGCGAGACCGAATCGACGTTCAAATGCACTTTCTTGGAGGTCTGCGCCTTGCGAATCAGCATTTGGCCAGGTGGAACAAGGCCGTCGATAAGGTCCAGTTCCGTGTCGTTCAGATGAAACGCTTCCCGGTAAACGTCACGGTTCATATCCGGGTTGGCGAGAAAGATCTTCGTGGGGCAACTCTCGGCCACTATCGTCAGCATTCCCGATTCCTCAAGCTCTTTGATCGATTGTGTCGCCAGAATCATCGCCGCTTTGTGCTTGCGCCATGTTTTCTGCGCCTGCACCACGTAATTGCGGATCGTCTCGTTCTTGATGAAGAGCCACGCCTCGTCGAGGAGGAAGAACTTGGGTGTGCCGAGCTTCTTGGGGTCAGTGATCTCATTGGATGCTCGATGCAAAACATAAAATAGCAGTGGTTCCAAAACCTCGGGCGCATCGTTCCAACCGTGGAAGTTAAACGTCTGAAAGCTTTTGAACGAAAGCGTGTCCTCAGCGTTGTCAAACAGAAATCCGTACTGTCCGCCGCGGGTCCAGCGGTGGAGGCGTTCCTTCAACTCGCCGATGATGTTCCCAAAATTCGAAATTGTGCGCTGGTTCGGTTCCAGTACGTAAATCCGCTCGATCGCGTCCCACAATCGGCGTTCCTCTTTGAAGTCGATCTGGTAACGTTGCTCGTTACCCTCAATGAGCACGCGGAAGAAGCTGAAGAGAAACTGCAAGTTCTCTTTGGTCTGAGGCAGCGAGAACGGGTTGATGGTGAAGTCCCGCGCTTCCTGACCCACATTGAGATACGAGCCCTTGAATATCGTCGTAAGCGACTGAAAGCTACCGCCGATATCAAAGATGAAAGTCAGCGGCTTGTACTTCTGAGCGTTCTGCAGCAGAAAAACGCACAGATACGACTTGCCACTGCCGCTCATCCCGAGAATAAGGGTGTGGGCAACATCGCCGGTATGCAGGTTGAGATAGTATGGTGTGCTGTTGTCGGTTTCGAGCACAGCCAGGTACTCCGTGCCGAGATGCGCGTTCGTTTTCTCGCCGGGGAGGATCGTAAACAGAAAAGACAGGTCGGCGTAGTTCGTGTTGAGCAGATACAGTTGGCGGAGGTTGAGCGCATAGTTGCCCGGCACGGTGGCGAAGTAGGCGTTCAGCTGGTTGTAGGTTTCGGCAAAAAGATTGCCATCCGCGTTGGTGAAGAGGCCAGTGAACTCGGCCCCGAGCTGCTCCAGGTCGATTTTTGAATGGCCGTACAGCACAATCGTCAACGAGAAATCGCCCAGCGATTGGCCGTCACCCAGGGCGCGTAGGCAGTCGCCAAGATTCTCAATGTCGGCCTGTTTGGATTCGTCCACCAGCACATCACGCGGGTTCGTCTTCGTAGCATCGTTGCCCATCTGGGAGACAAACCCGGTCTTCGACATATTGAAGTGGCGGCGGCGCTTGTTGACTTCTTTGCGCGCCTTGTCCGCTGGGAGTGGCGTCCACTCCGTAACGACATAGAAGTTGGCCGGAATCTTTAGCAGTACATCGAGCACGAGGGGCCGTGTTTCGGTGATCGCCTCTTTCATCGTCAGGACCCGGACGATGTGATCGCCGACTCGGAGATGATCGCGTTCCGCTTCGATGTCGGAGTTGACCACCTGATAGTCGAGAAACTGCGTGGACTGCGGCCTCCCTTCAACACGCCAGTTGTCATAATTGAGCAAGCGGCGGAAGAATGTGAATTGTCCTTGTTGATTTAAGATCTCGATTTGGATGAAGTCCGCGAGCTGTCGAGCGAATGCCTGCACGCTCTGGTCGAGCCGTCGAAGATCGTGCTCAATATGCGTGCGCAACAGCGTCTTCATGCTGTCGTTGGTGAACTGCACTTTTAGTTCGCCAACGGCGCCCGCGGGATCGCGCAAGATTCGAGCGATTGCCGCGCCCACGCCGGTCTTCGACCGGGCGCCTTCGAGCAGAATGCAGTAGAAGATTTCAATCTGATAAAGATGGTCGCGCTTCGCTTCAAAGAACTTCCGTCGCTGGTCAATAGCCGCTTGGACAATGGGGTCATCATATGTTGCGAACGGTATATCGGGGCGGTTCGATTTGAAGAGATATTGGTAAACGTGGAAGCCTGGGCCAAACGCTTTGAGTGCCGCTTCCAACCGCTTCACTGCGTACTCCTGTTCTGAGCGGTCCAGGCTTTCGTAGTCCACGCCGGGAACACTGAGAACCATGCCTAGATCGCCACTTTTGGTAAGGAAGGCTGTCTCGTTCCAGAAGCCGTAGAGGTTGATGTGGTCGTTCAGTGCCGCACTCTCTTTCCACGGCTTGATGACTTTATCGAGGCGCAGCATCAAACGACCTCCACAAGTGGGACTTGCTGTTTGGCCGCGTCGTAGCGCAGCTTGTAGCGTTCGGATTTCGCCAGGATGCGGAGGAACGCCGGATCGCTGTTTGTTACCCAATGCCCGAAAGCAAAACCCCCGATGAATACGGCGATGCCGGCGAGGATGGAATTGAAGAGGTTGAAGGTCCCCACCGCTCCGACGCAGACGAAGTAGAACAGTGTGCGTTCCACCCCCAAGTAGGTGAGCGGCTTATGCAGACTCTTGAAGACTCGATTTGTGCGGTGCTTTTGCCGTGGTTGCTCTGGCATACGTCCTCGTCTAAAGATGGGTGGAAGCTGGCCGGGAAGGTTCTATACGCCCCAGAGCCAACTCAGAACGTTCACTGCTAGAACCGCAATACCGGTTCCAGCTGCAACGCCGGCGAGTGCCTTCTTGGCGCCGGGTTCGCCGTGGGCGAAGCCATAGCCGCCGATCACAATGGCGACCAGACTTGCAACCTTCGCAATGGTGCCGGTGAAGAGGGCTTGGATGGCGTTAAAACCAGTGTCGAACGGCGAGCCCTGTGCCATCGCGGCCACAGGCAGGAAAAAAAATAGGGTAAGAACGGCGGCGGTTGGACGTGCCCATTTCCATCGAAAGAGGGGATGGATGGGGCGTAGGAGGTGGACTTGGAGCCAATGCGATGACATTTGCGCCTCCGGGAGCAGCTAAAATCTGCTGCGTGTGGCGCAAAAGTAACCGCAGTCAATTTGGCTGTCCAATGAAATCTCGGGAGTCTGTTATTCCCTGGAAGACTAATAGCTCTGCGTTATAGTGCTTTGGCGGGTGAACTCGTAGCCGAAGCAGACAGAAGGAATCTCCATCCAGCTAGCAACAAGAAACATAGCCAATATCACTTCGGTAATTCTTCGCTCACTCATACACGCTCTGGACGACCCGCCGCACTGGTCCGAATCGCCTCGGAACAAGGCCGGGGCAAGGCCGACGCCCCCCGCTATCTCAAGGGTTACCCGCGTTTTTGTTGAGTTGTTGTCGTTTCCGCAAGTCCTGCTAGTTCAATAAGCTAATCCTCCAGGAAGCCGCCTATCGAACGAGAATCTGGTGTAATGCATCAATTTCGGAAACGCTATTAGTCGCGGCAGGAATAACAGACTCCCGAACTTTCATTGGACACGGCGGCAGGACTGAATCAAATTCGTGCCTATCGCTTCTGGCGGGGAACGTCCCGCCCTGATCACAGAAGTCGACGATGCGAAAGGTCTATGTTCCGTTCGGGAGTTGGTTGCAAAGATGGCCGCGATTCCGAAGACGGTGGGACCTGTGAGCGATTGGCGTGAACACACGCCTCTCCTCAGGACAGGGCGTTCTCCGCTGGCGGTGGCTGGGCACAGATTTGATTCAGTCCTGTCGCTGGGGGAGCGGTCTATGTTCCGTTCGGGACGTGGCCGTAAACATGGTCTTGTGAACAAGTGGAACAAGAAGTGGACGGCAGAGCAAGACAGAAGTGCTCCGCAGATGCAACTAGAGGGGGGCTTCTGATGAGAACGATTACCGTCACAAACCCCTTGATGGAAGCGGTTTGTAGTGGGATACTTTCAGCCGCGCAACCAGACCGGAAAGCGAGACGTACTTTGTCAAGACGGTCTGGGCAAAATGGTTGGATCGAACAACGAAAGGGCAGTTTCTATGGCCGGTTCTGGATGGATGTTGCAGGGCAGGAAAAGCGCGTCTGTAAGCGCGTTCGGATCTGTCCGGCTACCGGGCCGGGATCACTCAACGCATCCGAACGTTCACGAAGACTTAAGCAGATCCTCGCGGCGTCCGGTGCCAACTCGGAGCAAGTCTTCCGCGAAGCGGAAGCGGCGAACCTCGGTATTACATTCAAGGAACAATCTGGAGCATGGCTTCAATCTGTGCAGAGCAGGAAGCGGAAGCCGATCAAGCTGCGGACTGCGGAAGCATGGACGAGCCATCTGAAATACGTCAACGGAAAGATAGGACAGATGCAACTTGCTGATGTGAACAACCGCACGATGCGGGGGTTCGTGGCAGAGATGGCCTCGGAGACGAAGGATGGGAAACCCCGGTTCTCAGCCAAGTCGATTGAGAACTATCTCGCTGTCATCAAGTCAGTGGTTGCCTCGGTCCTGAACGACAAAGGAGAGCCGGTTTACTCTGTGAAGTGGAATCACAACTTCATGGATCTTCCTGTCGTGGAGGAACAGAACGCTCCCAGCTTCACGGCTGCGGAGATCGAGACGATAATCTCTAGCGCCAACGGACAGGACAAGATTCTGTATGCCTTGCTCGCCGGCTCCGGGCTTCGGATCGGGGAGGCTTTCGCGCTGCAAGTCGAAGACGTATGCGACACAGTGATCCATGTGAAGCGCAGCGCGTGGGAAGGTGATCTTGGCAGTCCGAAGACTGCGGCCGGAAAACGAGAGGTGGATCTTCACTCCTCGTTGGCTAGTGCGTTAGGGGATCACGTCGGCTCGCGTAAGAGCGGGTTGGTATTTCCATCGGCTCGCGGCACTCCGCAACGTAAATCGAACCTGTTGCGGAGATCCCTTCACCCAATTCTCCTAGGGATGGGAAGGCCACTTTGCGGATTCCATGCCTTCAGGAGATTCCGGGCGGCTCACCTCGATAAAGAGTTGGTGCCTGAGATCCTCGTTCACATTTGGATGGGACACTCGAACAAGGACATCTCACAACGCTACGCTCGTACTGGGGTAAAGATAGACGGGATGTTTCGTACAATGACCGCGCAGAGGGTGGGATTGGGCTTCACTCTTCCTGAGTTGCGCCCAATTGCGCCCACTGTGAGTTCCGATAAGTGCTTTAGAATTGGTCGGGGAGAGAGGATTTGAACCTCCGACCCCCTGGTCCCGAACCAGGTGCTCTACCAGGCTGAGCCACTCCCCGACGGTAACGCGGGCGGTAACAAGAAAGGCCATCGACCCGCGCGATTTGCTGCTTGATGGCGCCACCATTATAACATCGCAACTGCGGACGTTCTCTCCACTTGCTCGATCCATCTTTCGCGCTACACTGATGACGCAATGTGATCGAATTGCTGCAAAATGTAACGCAACCTGATTCGAACGCACACGCTGATCTGAAGCTATGATCGTCCTCTCCGCTAATCGTCTCTTCACGCCGCAAGAAGAAATAAAAGACCCGCTCCTTTTTATTGAGGACGGCCTCATCTCCGCCGTCTCCTCGCGCGCTGAGCGGGAAATTCCGAAGAATGCGAGGGTGGTCGATCTTGCCAGCGAAGGCCCGACCGAGGCCATCCTGGCGCCTGGTTTCGTCGACATTCACATGCACGGCGGCGCTGGCGTCGATCTCATGCGGGCCGCGCCCGGCGAGTTGCCACGTCTGAACAAATTCCTGACCAACCACGGCGTCACTGGATACTTTCCTACTACCGTCGCCGCGCCGCTTGATCAGACCTGCGCTGCACTGGAGCGACTAGCCGACGCCATCGAGGGCGCTCAAACTTCCCAGGCGGAAGGTGGCGCGATCGAAGCTCGGCCGCTCGGAATCCATCTGGAAGGTCCGTTTCTCAGCCACAAGCGCCGCGGCGTGCATCCCCCGGAATACCTCGTCGAGCCCACGCTCCCAATCTTTGATCGTCTGTGGCAGGCCGCGCGTGGCCACGTGCGCATGATGACCATCGCTCCGGAGCTTCCCGGGGCTCTCGAGGTCATCGCCGAAGCAGCCCGGCGCAAGGTTTGCGTGAGCATCGGCCACTCCGACGCCGTGCTGGAAGCCGCTCGCGCCGGGGTTCGCGCTGGCGCCCGCCACGCCACCCACACTTTCAACGCCATGCGGCCGCTCGATCATCGCGATCCCGGCATCCTCGGCGAAGTACTTACTGACCGCCTGTTGAGCGCCGACATTATCGCGGATGGAATTCACGTCGCGCCCGAAGTCATTCAGATTTTCCTGCGGTCAGTAGGCCTGGAACGCTCGGTGCTGATTACCGACGCCATGTCCGCGGCAGGCATGCCCGACGGCACCTACCAACTCGGCCCGATTCAGGTGGAAGTGAAGGATGGAAAGTGCACGAGCAACGGAAGCCTCGCGGGCAGCGTCCTCACCATGGATCGCGCAGTTCGCAACATAACCCGCTTCTCTCACTGGACCTTGCGCGAAGCGGTACGCGCCGCAACCCTGAATGCCACGCGCGCCGTCGGCCTCGCGCAACACGGCGAGCTCGCTCCGGGCGCCGAAGCCAACATTATTGTATTGAGCCCAGACGGGGAAGTGCGCAGAACGATCGTCCGCGGCCACTGCTGAACCCGAACATCCAAAAGTTAGGACGAGGATTTTGTTTTCGGATCCGTGTGAATCCGCGTAGATCCGTGGCAAATGGCTCTAGGTAGCTAGTTCGGCTTGCGCTCTTTTGCGTCCACCAGATAGCGCAGGAGCACGGCCTCATCGGCCCGTGTGAGTTGATCGAAGAACGAGGTATCTACATTGCTCTCTTCAGCGGTTTTCACGGCGTTCGACTGACGGAGCTTATCGCCCAGTTCAGGTTCGTTGCTCATCACCTGGGTGTAGAACCACAGAAAGTGCCGCATCTGATCGAGCGCCTTGCACAGAATCTGAATGGCTTCGGTCTCGGGCAGCGCACTCAGGGCTTCCATCAATTCCGGATCGCTGGGCGCCTGCATGGCCGCGTAGTTCAGCTCACGCTGGATCGCGCGCAAATCTTCAGTAACTCGCGCCATCCTGGTGTGAAGATCGTCCATCTGAGTGTCGTTCCCCATATGTTGAAGCGACTTTCGAAGCGATGTTCAAAGCGATGTTCGCGTGCCTTTCAACATCTCATCGCGAGCGCCCAGCCGATAGATGTCCCACGATCATGCGCTTTCGTAATTCAAGCCATTACTTTGGTCGGGAGACTCATGCCCAGCGCTCGATCATGCTGAACCCCGCTACTGGCAAGGGTTTTAACGATATCAAAGAGCATGGCACGCTGCTCAACAATTCATTTCCCCGCGTCGATTCTTTCGCCGCTCTAAAGTCACCACCCGTAGTTACTGAAGCCATCGTTATGGGGAAACTCAGCGGGAAATTCGCTGTCGGGAAGTCCGCCACATGTGATACAAACGCGCGGATGGAATCGCCTTCGGCAGACCCGTCTCGTCATGACCTGGTCCGCGCCATTGGCCGCTGGAGCCTGGTTGCGCTGGTGGTGAACTCCATCATCGGCAGTGGAGTCTTTGGGCTGCCCTCTACTGTGGCCGCTCTCATCGGCAACTACAGCCCGTATGCTGTGCTCGCGGCCGGGGCCGGAATGAGCGTGATCATGGGCTGCTTTGCAGAGGTTGCATCGCGCTTTCAGCAAGCCGGTGGTCCTTATCTTTACGCCCGCGTTGCCTTCGGCCGCCTGATGGGCATTCAGACCGCCTGGATGCTTTGGCTGGGGCAAGTTGCCGCTCCCGCGGCGAATGCCAACCTGTTTGTGATTTACGTCGGCGAATTCTTTCCGCACGCCAAAGATCCCTTGCCCCGCGCAATTATTCTCACCGCGCTGGTGGGTTTGTTGACCTTCATCAACATTCGCGGCGTGCGCGCCGGAGCCCAGGTGAGCAATTTGTTCACGGCAGCGAAGCTGGTGCCGCTGTTCGCAGTGATCGTCCTGGGTTTGTTCGTGCTTCAACACCAGCACTGGACCATCGCCTCCGCGCCCGTCACATCTGCCAGCGCCAACCAATGGCTGAAAGCCATGCTGCTTCTGGTCTTTGCCTACGGCGGATTCGAGACTGCGCTCGCGCCCATGAGCGAAGCGAAAAATCCCCGCCGCGACGCTCCCTTCGCGCTCTTCACGGCTCTTCTGCTCTGCACCGCAGTCTACGCGCTGATCCAGTGGGTGGTCGTCGGAGTTCTGCCCGACGCCGCGCACAGCCAGCGCCCCTTAGCCGACGTCGCGCGGCTCGCGGTTGGTCCAGTAGGCGCAGCGCTGGTCGCCATCGGCGCGCTGATTTCTTTCTACGGATACCTCAGCGCAAAGATTCTGGCCATGCCCCGCGTTCCCTTCGCCCTCGCCGAGCGAGGAGATTTCCCCAAAGTCTTCGCGGCAGTCCATCGCCGCTTTCACACGCCATACGTCTCGATCCTCGTCTTCGCGGCCATGATCTGGGGATTGGCGTTGGTCGGCGACTTTAAATGGAATGTAACGCTCTCGGCCGTAGCCCGGCTTCTCTACTACGGCGTAGCCTGCACCGCCCTGATCATCCTCCGCCGCAAACAGCCGGAAGGAGCAAGCGCAATGTTCCAGCTGCCCGCGGGAAATTTCTTCGCCGTGCTGGGAATCATCCTGTGCGCGGTCCTGGTAACGCGAGTGGATTTTGGCCAGTCGCTGATTCTGGTGGCAACGATCGCGCTGGCGTTGGTGAACTGGGCTCTTGTAGCGCGACGTAGCCGCGCACGCCGATGAAGCGGGTGCCCGTCCTTGTCCCTGCGCTCTTTGCAGGGACAGGGCGGGGATTTTGACCCCCACAGTCGGGTGCCCCATATCTTGCGCTCTCTGCGGCATCTACGGCGCACGCTAACCTCGCTGCTCCGCAACCACGGTAAACTTCACACCAAGAGCCCGCAGCACAGAATTGACAGTTTCAAAGCGCGGGTGCGCGCCGGCACTCAAGGCTTTGTACAAGCTCTCCCTTCCGAGTCCTGACTCTTTGGCGATCTGTGCCATGCCGCGTGCTTTCGCCACGTCGCCGAGTGCAGCCACGAACACATCGGGATCTGTGTCTTCAGCAGCCGCGGAAAGATATTCCGCAATAACCGCATCATTATCGAGATACGCTGCGGCATCGAATGCTTTGTAAGTTGTTTTCCGCTTCATCGTTTCGCCCCCTTTGAGTTCACGAGCCATCTTTTTTGCTTTTGCAATGTCTCTCGCCTGTGATGCCTTTGCTCCACCAGCTAGCAAAACGTAGACTGTCGACGCCGTTCGCGTGTAATAAACCCGATACCCTGCTCCTACATGAATACGGATTTCCGAAACGCCCTCGCCCACAGGCTCACAATCGCCGAAATTCCCAAATGTCGCACTGAGAAGGCGAGCCAGGATTCTGGCTTTTGCTTTGAGGTCGGCCAGATTGGATAGCCACGCGTCGAAATCGGACGACCGGACAAATGTATTCACGCCTACCCCATTGTATCCGAGTGGATACGCCCGGGCAAGCCTTCACAATTCCCTTGACTTCAATTCTCAAGCCTGAGACCCTATCTCTATACGCATTGGATCTTTGACATAAAAATAGCAATGAGATATAAGTCCCCTGAATGCAATATTTTGCAGACCCGGTCTTTGATTCCAAAGCGCTTAGCCGGACCAGAGTCGACTAAGTCCTTTGACTGCAATATTTTGCGGGTAAGTTATTTGCTTTCAAGATTTTAGCCAGATCAAGCGCGGACCCATAGATCGCAACCCTCTGATTCTAATTATTTTAGCTGGTTCAATCTGTGATTTTTTTGATCTGGATCCGATCTGGCCGAAGCCCGACGGCCGAAGCCCGAAGCCCACGCACTACACTCCCCGCTGCTCCATCTCCAGCAGCGCCTTCTTGCGCTCCACGCCCCAACGATAGCCACTGATGCTGCCATCTTCGCGGACTACGCGATGGCACGGAATGGCAACTGCCACAGGGTTCGTGGCGCAGGCTCGTGCCACGGCGCGACTGGCACTGGGCTGTCCAATCGCCTTCGCCACCTGGCCGTAAGATCGCGTCGCACCGAACGGGATCGATTGCAAATACGTCCACACGCGCCGCTGAAATGCAGTGGCGCGGATATCCAAAGGCAGAGCGGCATTCGATTCCTCACCGCTCATGGTCGAGAGCAAGGTTTCAACCCAAGCTTGCAATCCGCTCTGGTCGGGTTTGCGCACGGCAAAAGGGAACTCGCGCTTCAGGCCCTCGATCAACTCGCCGTCGGAACGCGCGAACTGGATGGCGCAAACACCCTTGTCGGTGGCCGCGACCAGCATGCGTCCCAGCGGCGAATCGGCCATCGCATATCGAACCGTGGCAGCGATCGCGCCACGGCGATACTTGTCGGGCGTCATGCCGAGTTGCGATGCGGTCTTTTCGTAGAGGCGGCTGCTCGAACCGTAACCGGCGTCATACATGGCGCGGGTCACATTGTCTCCCGCCTGCAGATTGCGCTTGAGCAGGCGCAGGCGGCAGGAATCACCGTACTCGCGCGGCGTGATTCCGAGCGCGGCTTTGAAACGCCGCTGCAAGTGGAAAGGGCTCTGGCGAAACACCTTGCCCAAGCGACTGAGAGTGACCGGCTCATCGAGATGCTGCTCGATATAGCGGCAGACCTCTTTCGCCCAGTCGGATTGCGAATTGCCGCTGGCCGACCTTGGCCGGCAGCGCAGGCAGGCGCGAAAACCGGCTTTCTCCGCCAGCTCGGGTCGGGAAAAGAATGCCACGTTCTCGCGCCGCGGACGCCGCGCCGCACACGAAGGCCGGCAATAAACGCCAGTGCTGGAGACAGCGAAAACGAACTCTCCATCGTGCGCGCAATCGCGTGCGAGAACTGCTTTCCAGCGCTGGTCATCGCCCGAGCCTGATTGGGCTTGGCTGAGCTTCACGGAATTGGAGCGCGCGGCTGGCATTTCGCTCAAGGTTTCTTTTGTGAGTATGGCATTCGCGGTCAGCATTGGGAAAGTCAGGTTTGTGGAAGTCATGATAGGAACAGCGTATGGCGAAGAGGACGAGCGGACTATCCGAATCTTGCGGGCAAAACGAAATCAGGCGTGGCAGGTGCAGTTATCCAGACCTGCCCGGAACTCAGGGAATTGCGCGCGGAGTCATAAAAGGCTAGATTCGTTAGGGTTTTCTTACTCTCATACCGAATCGAGGACAAACTCCATGAAGAACATTCGCCTGGCGGCAGTTGGAACTCTTGTGACCCTCCTGCTCACCTCAGGACTGGCACAAAGGGCTGCGCAACACCTTCTCAGCAACGATGAACTCAAGAAGGTGGTTCCATCAGAGTTTTTCTTCCGCGGACAGAAAGCGCCGACGCAGTTGCGGAACTCGTCGGGATTTCAAACGGCCGAGGGCAAGATCACTTTCGGCGCTCTGGTCGACGCATCTGGATACTCTACGGCGGTCCAGCAGAAATATCAGGGCATGTTCGTGACCGAGTCCAAGCTGAACATCGGCGGGTCGGAGCTGGCGCCGGGAGAATATGGCTTCGGCTTTGGGGCCGACAAGTTCGTGGTGATGAACGTGGTGAACGAAGACGTGCTCAGCGTGCCCTGCCAGACCGATGCAGAATTGAAGCGGCCAGTACCATTGAAAATGGTTGAGGACGGCGCCGGATACAAGCTATATGCCGGAAGGAAGTGGGTCGCCATGAAGCTGGAGTAAGCGGGAACCCACGCGGAAAAGCTTAATTCCCCCGCGGATGGAAGGGGCCGAGCACGCTGGAAACTCCGGAGCGTTTGCGCAACTCGCTGAGCAGCGCGCTGGCTGCGTTGGTGTAAGTCTTGCTGGGATCGGAGGGATCGGCCCAGACCGCGTCGTAGATGATCTGCGCCGCTTCTTTCAGATCCATGTGCAGTGCGCCTTCGAAAACGTCGACGCGCTCCTGCAGACGCGTGTAACACGCTTTGCAAATCGAGGCTGGCTCGTCGTCTTGAGCGCGGTGATTTTCCAGACTGCAAATGGCAATCGAGTTGGCGACTTCCTCAGAGGTTGCGGCAATTTTCGACTCAAGCTCTTTCAGGAATGCTTCTCTCTCCCGCTCGACGACAGCACTGTCGGGCGTGGATTCGGCAGCAACCTGGGGCTTGGGAATGGCAGGAACAGCGCGGGCTGAGACACGCACTCGGCTGTTGCAGGCAGGGCATGCGTCAAGGTTGGCGGGATAATAAAGACGGCAGTTGGAACAAGGGAGGCCAAAGCCCGAGGGCGGTTGGGCCTTGGCATCGCGGCGGACGGCATTCCGCAGATCGTTCCGGACGTTGCTCTGCACGCTGCTTTGAACGTTATTCTGAACGCTGCTCTGCACGTTATTCGGCACGTCGCTCCGAACGTCCTTCCGAAGGTCGTTCCGGACGCTGCTTTCGGGCGGCGGGGTGGTCTGTGCCGGCTTGGCAGCGGCCGGTGTGGATCTTGTCAGGTCCATGATCAATCACCTGAAAAATGCTTGGGAGCGCGGAGCTTCATCTTTTCGCATGAGCCTGCAGCTCTGGCGCAGCTCTTGCATTTCAGTGTAAGCAGTCTCGGGCCCGGACGAACATGCCGGGAGTACACTTCCAGGTACTGTCCCTGCGGAGCGATTACCGGGAGTTTGTGTCCTTCATCTGCATCAGTTTCAGAAGTTCATCGCGGCGGGCGCGATAGAGTTGGCGCTCGGGATCGAGCCGCGCCGCCGTCTCCAGTTCCGACAAAGCTTCCTCATAGCGGTCCATGGTCATAAGGCAGGCCGCAAGAGCGTAGTGGTTGTCGGGGGATGCGTTGAGGCGGAGGGCCTCGCGGAATTCCTTTTCTGCGGCCTGCAGCTGCCGCTGCTGGAACAGCGCCGTGCCGAGAAGGTGGTGAGCCGAGTCGGAGTCGGGATTGAGCGTAACCGCAAGGCGCAATTCGCGGACGCCATCTTCCAGCTTGTCATTCAGCAACAGGGCTTCGCCGAGTACGCGGTGTTCAGCGGAACCGGTGGGGTTCTCGCGAACTGCCAGCTCCAATTCATTAATGGCGTTGGCGTAATCTTTCTTCGCCATGTAGGCATGGGCCAGACAACCGTGTCCCTGCTCCCACTCGGGATGCTGGCGGTAAAGCTCGCGCAGTTCGAGCATAGCCGCATCGAAGTCGCCTTTGTCGCAATAAGTGTTGCCCAGGTTGTTTCGCACCGAAGCTTCTTCAGGCGCGAGCTTCTTGGCTTCGCGATATTCGGCGATGGCTTCATTCAGTTTGTTTTGCTCGTGCAAGATCAGCGCCAGATTGGAGTGAGCCTGCCAGAAGCTCGGGTTCAGGTGAATGGCGTGTTGATAGGCGGCAATCGCGGCGGGCAGGTTTCCATCGGCGTGCAGAGTGATGCCCAAATCGTAGTAGGTATCCGGGTTATCGGCGTCGCGGGCAAGCGACTCAGCGAAGGCGTGAGCCGAAGGGCCGTATTGTCCGTCGGAGAAAAAGGCGAGACCAAGGAACTGGTAGGCCTCCGCGTTCTGCGGATCCATGCTGAGCGCAGTACGCGCCTCCGCGATTGAGTCGGAAGGATCATCGAGGCGATAGAAGATATACGCCAGGCTGCTGTGGTTCTCGGGGAAATCCGGCATAAGCTGCGCGGAGAGCGTGATCTGGTCGATAGCGTCGTCCCAGAGTTCCTGCTGGCGCAGCATTGTGCCCAGGGCGAAGTGCAATGCAGCATTTTGAGGGTCGGCGGCTAAAGCCTGGCGCAGAGCGAGTTCGGCTTCGTGGAAACGTTGAGCCCGGGCATTGGTGGCGGCTTGCACCAGGGCCATTGGAATCTGGGCCGCGGGAATCTCAGAGGCTGAAGAATCAGCGGCAGCGGACCGCTTCAAGTTCTTCAGGGTGTGCATCAGATTGGCATCGGCGCCGGCGGCTTGTAGCTGGCGAATTACTTCTTTGCCGGGGACATTGGCGATTCCGTGCTCTTGAACGAGGCGGACGAGACGGTTGCCGGGCACACCAGCCGTCAGCCAAGCCATCAACTGGGTAGAGTTCACCGGCTGACTCGCGCCGGACTGGGCAGTCGAAACTGCTCTTATTAAAACAACCCCAAGAAGCAATAAAAGAACGGACAGGCCCTTGCGCTTCACTCGACTCTCCGGTGACGGTTTGGCTTGCTGGTGGCGCTGATTGCGGCGCGGGGCAAGGTGTTTGGCCCGAACCTTACATTCCACTCTAGTCCCCGGGCAGAACCGAAGGTAAGGTCACGGAAGTAATAGGCTGGAAGGCGGAGGGGTCGTGTCCTGATTTCGCAGGGCGTCGCAGAAGTAAGGTAGCGCCGGCATCTTGCCGGCTGTCGCGAGGGCGTCCTCGCCCTCGGCTCGGCGGACGAGACGCCCGCCGGACAGCCGCCGGGACGGCGGCGCTACAATCGCAGCGCGGAAATTACGACTCTTCGGGGGCGCGGTTTGACTTCCCCGTACCCCTCCGGTACCGTATTAGAAGGAAGACGGTTGCAGTGTCTTCTCAGGAGGTTCCCCGTGGAAGGTTTGTTCCAACCGTGGCACCTGATCATCATTTTTGCCCTTGCCCTGCTGATTTTCGGTCCTAAGAAGTTGCCCGAGTTGGGCAAAGGGCTGGGCGAAGGATATCGCGCTCTGAAAGAGGGGATGAAGGATACTCCTGCACCCCCGGCTTCGACCGAAGCGAGCAAGACCACCGAGTCCAAGGAAACCAAGGCCTGACCGAGTTCCCTTCGCGGGCAGTAATCCTCTTTGTTTCCACGCTGCTTCGTCGCCGTTTTCTGTCCCGTTCCGCGTAGTTCCGGGCCCTAGATCGCATTTAAGTTGTGAAATTGACTCTAAACTCTGGAGGTAGGTAGTGTTGCGCAAAATCGAAGTTGTTGCTCTTATACTTTTCCTGGGATTAGCCTCGGCAGTTTTCGCCGATCAGATCACATTGAAGAATGGTGACCGCCTGACCGGCACGGTCGTAAAGTCTGACGGCAAGGTTCTGGTGCTGCACACCGAGTTCGCGGGGGACGTTACCCTGCAGTTTGCGGCGATCACGCAGATCACGACCGAGAAGGAATTACATGTCAGCACCTCGGACAAGAAGACTGTCGTGGGTCCGGTAACCTCCAGCGACGGAAAACTCGAAGTCGCCACCAAGACCAGCGGCACGGTCGAGGTTCCCGTAGGGAATGTTGTGTTGATCCGCAACGATGCCGAGCAGGCGGCTTATGACAAATCGTTGCATCCCGGTTTGACGCACGGATGGAACGGCGGAGCCGACGTGGGCTTCTCACTGGCTCGGGGCAACAGCGAAACGGAAAACCTGGCGCTGGCGCTCAACGCTACCCACCCCACATTGAACGACAAAATTATCCTGCACGTGAGTTCCATCTATACCGACAATCAATTGGCGACTCCGAGCACCGTGGCAGATCTGATCCAGGCAGGAGTCCGCTACGATCGCAACATCAATCCGCGAACGTTCGGCTTTGTATCCGCAGACTTCATGAGTAATGCCCTGCAGGATTTGGATCTGCGCTCCGTGTATGCGGGCGGTCTGGGGTATCACGCAATCAAGTCGGCCGGCACCACTTTGGACTTCCTAGCCGGCGGGAACTACACCCATGAAACGTACTCAAACGGTCCGCCGAACCCGGCCACAGTGCCGCCGACGCCGACTACTTACACTTCTTATGGCGTGACCAACCGGTTCGCCGCATTGACGCTGGGCGAGGATTTGACGCACAAACTGGGGAAGAGCACGGTGATTACGGAAAATCTGTATGTGTTTCCAGACTTGTCGAACACCGGCGAATATCGAGCCACGTTCAACTTTGGCTCGGTGACCAAGGTCAGCAAATGGCTGGGATGGCAGAATCAGTTCGGCGACATCTATGTTTCCAACCCACCCTCGACCGCGAAGAAAAATGACGTTATTTTTACCACCGGGCTGAACTTCTCGTTCACGCACTGAGGACTTTCTGAGCCTGAGAGTGCGCAAGCCGCTCCTGAGAGCGGCTTTTTTTCGTCTCCGGGAAGGCTTATCCGAGCTGATCTCCCGGTCGTTTCCCGCTCAGGCAGTGGTGCAGTTTGGCTCACGCGTTGGGCCGGGTGAACTGGAGATCCCTTCGACTTCGCTCAGGGCAGGCTCTTCGCTGCGCCTGAAAAACGGCTCCGCTCAGGATGACAGTCGCGGGGTAATAGTCAAACTGCACCTCTATCCCCCGCTCACCAAAACTTGAAAGATGCGTCTACTACCGAGTACAGTACTGTTTCTCGTTTTCCGGGTTGTTAAAAGTCCCTCACCAACAGGAGTCTGCTCGATGCGTCACGCCTTGACTTTGCTGATTGCTGTCTGCTGCTTCGGTGTATTTTCCTACTCGCAAACCGCGGACGAACTGATTGCCAAGAACATCGAAGCCCGGGGCGGGATCGAGAAGATGAAGGCCATCAAGAACCTCCGTGTGACGGGCAAGTTCGACGGCGGCGACGGCTTCACCGCGTCCGTGGGCCAGGAGAATGAGCGACCCGACCTGGTTCGGGAAACGCTCACACTGCAGGGGATGACGGCGGTGCAGGCTTATGACGGCGCGACCGGCTGGCAGATCCAGCCCTTCGGCGGGAAGAAAGATCCAGAGTTGATGGGCGAGGACGACATGCGCGACCTGCTGCTCGACGCCGACTTCGACGGACCTCTGGTCAACTACAAAGAAAAAGGCAGCACGGTGGAGTATCTGGGACACGACGTGGTCGATGGAGACGATGCGCTGCGGCTGAAGATCACGCTGAAAAATGGCGACATCATTTATGACTACCTTGACCCGGATACTTTTATCGAGATCCGCAAGGAGATCCAGCAATTCATCCGGGGCTCGGTGCGCGATCGGGTGGTGGGACTGGGGTCGTACAAGCCGGTGAACGGAGTGATGTATCCCTTCTCGATCTCGCAGGGGCCGAAGAATAATCCCGACGCGCAGACGACCACGATACAGAAGATGGAAGCGAACGTGACTATCGATCCGGCGGACTTCATGCTGCCGGCTTCGTTGAAGACTGAGGAAAAGAAGTCTGGGCTGGTCGGGATTCACTGATTCTTTGCGTGAACAATTCGACCGGTGAAGGCAGCAACGAAAATCATGGCATGGAAAAAGGACTTGTAAACATGAAAGCATCCGCTCGGAATTGGGCAGTGATCGTAACCGTATCGACCGCGTCGCTGTTCGCATCTTTGCCGGCTGCGGCGCAAGCGCCGTATCGCTTCGATGCGGCGACGGTTTCAGGATTGCCGGCGCGCAACATCGGCTCGGCAACCATGAGCGGACGCATTGCTGCGGTCGATGCGGTGGAGGAGGATGGCCGCATCACCGTATTTGTGGGCGCGGCCAGCGGTGGGGTCTGGAAGTCGGTGAACGGCGGCACGACGTACAAGCCGGTGTTCGACCGTGAAGATGTGCAGTCGATTGGAGCGGTGGCGATTGATCCGTCGAACTCGAAAATTGTCTGGGTCGGCACGGGCGAGGGCTGGACGCGAAACAGCGTGTCGGTAGGCGATGGCGTGTACAAGTCGACGGATGGCGGCGAGAACTGGACTAACGTCGGCCTGAAAGACAGCGAGCACATCGCGAAGATTCTGGTGAATCCGAGCGACAGCAACGACGTACTGGCCTGCGCCACCGGGCATCTGTGGGACGACAACGACGAGCGCGGCGTTTTTCAGACGACCGACGGGGGCAAGACGTGGAATAAGGTTCTGGCGGGCGTGAATGGCTCGAGCGGCTGCGCCATGATTGCGCGCAGCACGCAGGAACCGAAGACGGTCTATGCAGCGATGTGGGATTTCCGGCGGCAGGGCTGGACATTCCGCTCGGGAGGTCCGGGCAGCGGGTTGTTCAAATCTACCGACGGCGGCGCGCACTGGAACGAAGTCAGCAGCAACAAGGGTCTGCCGCCGAAACCCTGGGGCCGCGTGGCCGTGCAGGTGGCGCCGTCGAAGCCGCAGGTGGTTTATGCCAACGTTGAAGCGGAAAAAGGAAGAGGCCTCTACCGGTCTGACGACAGCGGCGCGACCTGGACCAAGCTGGATGCCAGCAACTTCATGGTGTGGCGTCCATTTTATTTCGGCAACCTGATCGTCGATCCCAAGAATGAAAACAAGATTTTCAAACCCGATCTTATTCTGCTGCTGAGCAATGATGGCGGGAAAACCTTCAATGTGGTTTCGAGCGCGGCGCATGGCGACTTTCACGATGTGTGGATCAACCCGAAGAATCCGAACATCGTGATTGCCGGCGACGATGGCGGCTTGTGGCGCAGCGAAGACGGCGGCAACCGGTGGAAGCACCAGCTTAACCTGCCGGTTTCGCAGTTTTATCACGTGAGCACCGACAATTCGGATCCGTATCACGTCTACGGCGGCCTGCAGGACAACAGTTCGTGGGTGGGCGATTCGTCCTATCCCGGCGGCGTGGCCAACTCGCAATGGGAGAACATGTTCGGTGGCGACGGCTTCTGGATGTTCGAAGACACGTCCGATCCGGACTACATCTATGCCGAGGCACAGGGCGGCGAGATCGGGCGGGTGAATCGATATACGCATGAGACGCGCGATATCCATCCCTTGCCGAACTATGGCGAGAAGAAGCTGCGCTTCAACTGGAACACGCCGATTCATATGAGTCCGAACGAGAAAGGGACGATTTATATCGGAGCGCAGTACCTTTTCCGCTCGCGCGATCACGGGCAGTCCTGGGACCGCATTTCTCCGGACCTGACGACCAACGATCCGGAAAAGCAAAAGCAGGAAGAATCGGGCGGCGTGACCATCGATAACTCGTCGGCGGAAATGTACACGACGATCTATTCGATTTCGGAATCACCGAAGAATGGTCAGGTCATCTGGGTCGGCACCGATGATGGAAATGTGCAGGTCACGCGCGACGGAGCAAAGACCTGGACGAATGTGGTGGGGAACGTCAGCGGGTTGGGAAAAAATTCGTGGGTGACGACCATCGAGGCCAGCCGCTTCGACGAAGGCACAGCCTACGCCACCTTTGACCGGCATACGTTCGGCGATATGAAGCCGTACGTTTACCGGACCACAGACTACGGTCAGACCTGGACCGAGCTTCCGGCGCAGGAAAGCGGCGTGCGTGGCTTTGCTCACGTGATCAAAGAAGACACGGTTAACCGCAATGTTCTTTTTCTGGGCACGGAGTTCGGGCTGTGGATTTCAGTAGACGGCGGGCAGCGCTGGGCGCAATACAAAGGCACGGACTTCCCGGCGGTGCCCGTGGACGATATCGTGGTGCAGGCGCGGGAATCTGATCTGGTGTTGGCTACGCACGGGCGCGGCATCTGGATTGTGGACGATATTTCGCCGCTGCGCGCGCTCACGCCGGAAGTTATGAGCAAGGAAGCGACGCTGCTTACGGGGCGGCCGTCGATTCAGTATTTTGACGTGTTCGGAGGCTGGCCGGAAGGCGACGAAAGCTTCCACGGGCGCAGCCGGCCAGGAGACGCGCAAATCACTTATTACCAGAAAGGCCGGCACATCTTTGGCGATTTGAAAATCGAGATTTTCGATCAGGACGGCAAACTGGTCGACACGGTAGCCGGCAGCAAGCATCGGGGATTGAATCGCGCCAGCTGGGGAATGCGGGTGCGGCCGCCGGCGGTCGCTCCAGCGGCGTCGGCGCTGTTTGAAGCGGCGCAGGGGCCGCGTGTGCTGCCGGGCACCTACACGGTGAAACTGACAAAAGGAGATAAGACCTACACCGAGCAACTGGATGTCGCGATCGATCCGCGGGCCAAGTACTCACTCGAAGAGCGTAAGGCGCAGTTCGATCTTTCGATGAAGGTCTATAAAGAACTCGAGCACATGACGTATGGAGTGGAAGCGATTGAAGGAGTGCGCGACGCGGCCAACGCGCGGGCGGCCAAGGTGGCGGAGAAAGATCCGCTGCGCAAACAGCTGCAGAGTCTCGCCGCTGAGTGCGACGCGCTGCGCTCGAAGATCGTCGCCACCAAGGAAGGTGGAATGATTACCGGCGAAGAGCGCATCCGCGAACTGCTGGGACAACTGTACGGCGCGGTGACCGGATATGACGGCAAGCCCACCGATTACCAGGTGGCGCGCACCGAGTCGCTGGGTCATGAACTGCAAGATGTGATTGACGATTTCCAGAAGCTGACGCAAAAAGAACTGACGGGCATCAACGCGGGGCTGAAAAAGAAGAAGCTGGAAGCTATCTCCGTGCTGGCCGAGGCAGACTGGCAGAAGAAGCAGGCAACGTCCGCGGCGGCTGCGGGCGCAGGAATGCGGGAGGCTGAAGGTCAGATGCGGGAGATTGATTAGCCCTGCTGGCTACGCCAATTCCAATTCAATCTTCTTCGAAGTTGGATCCAGCTTCACGATTCGAAACTTGCGAATCTGTCCGGCGCGGACGGCTTCCGGCTTGGCCTCGCCTGCAGGTGCTCCACCCTTCCAGCGGGCCTGCAGCATAGAGCCGAGCGAGGACAAATCAGGTTTCGAACTAGGTTTCGAGATTACGTTCGAAGATGATGCATCCGGCATGCCCTGTGCACTTTTTCCCTCAGCAGCGCCTGCTGCATCCATGCGGCACCTGGCCTGGATGCCTTCGCCCAGCTCCGCGCGCGCATCTCCATCCGAAACCTCGATCATGCGCCCGGTGACCACATCGCCTTCCTTGTGTTCGGCAATGTATTCATCCAGACCGCTCGGGACCAACTGCTTCATGCTCAGCCGCAACTGCCGCTTCTCACTATCGACCGCGAGCACCTGAGCCCTAATCAGCTGACCAACCTTCAACATTTCCTGGGGATGATTAATGCGCTTGTCGGCGCTCATCTCGCTGATGTGGATCATGCCCTCAACGCCTTCAGAAAGCTGCACGAACGCGCCAAACTTGGTGATGCTGACGACCGGCCCTTCAATCACCGAGCCCGCGGCGAAGCGTTGCGCCACCTCGGCCCACGGGTCGCCCAGCGCCTGCTTCAGACCCAAGGAGATGCGGCGCTCAGCAGGATTCACGGCCAGAATCACCGCGTCAACAATCTCCCCCGGCTTCACTAAGGTGCTGGCGCTTCGTAACTTCTTTCCCCATGACATCTCCGAAACGTGGATCAGACCTTCAATCCCCGGATCGAGTTCCACGAACGCTCCGAACTCGACCACGCGCGTAACCGCGCCGCGTACGCGTTCTCCGACCTTATATTTTTCGGGACCCGCGTCCCAGGGATGCGGCTGCAACTGCTTCAAGCCGACGGAAATGCGGCGCTTGCCGGAATCATTCGTGATCTTGAGAACCTTGGCTTCGATCTGCTGCCCTACCGAGAGCACATCCGCAGGTTTCGCGACGCGGCTCCAGGCCAGATCGCTCACATGCAACAACGCGTCCACGCCGCCCAGATCGATGAAGGCACCGTAGTCGGTGATGGTGCGAACCGCGCCGCTCACGGTATCGCCTTCTTTCATCTCCGAATAGCGGCGCTCTTTCATCGAGCGCTCTTCCTCTTCGACGACGGCGCGCCGGTCAACTACGACGTCTTCCTCCGTAACGTCGAGCTTGATGATGCGGCAGAGGATCTCCTGCTCCACCAACTTTTCCATTTCAGCGGCGTCGTGTGCGCCGCTGCGCGAGGCCGGCATGAAGGCCCGCACTCCCACATCCACACTAAGGCCGCCTTTGATCACGCCCGTAACAGTGCCAACGATTGTCGCTTTGTCGGCGAAAGCCTTCTCCAGCGCCGACCAGTCTTTCGGCCGTTCGACTTTGGCGCGCGTGAGCTGGTAGTAGCCCTCCGGATCGCGGCCTTTCACGGAGACCGGCAGCTTGTCGCCCGGCTTCACCGTTTCCCCGGCGCCCTGCAAAGCCGCCCGCGGCAGAATGCCCTCGCTCTTGAATCCGATATCGAGAAACACCGAGTCCCCGCTGACAACAATCACGGTGCCCACGAGCTGCTTCCCGCCATCCGCGCTCTTGCGCGAATGGCTCTTGTCGTATTGCGAAAGCAGGTCGCCAAAGGACTCGCCAGTTTCGGCGGCCGATTCAGTAGTGAGTTGGAATTCTGGAACGCCGGGGTTGGACATGATCAAGTCGGGAAGCTGCAAAAAATGGTAGGCACGAGGAGGCTCGAACTCCTGACCCGTACCGTGTCAATTTTAAGGTATCACACCCAAAACCCTTTATCTCCCTTGCTTTTCCGGTTTTTCCGATGGGCGAAATATCCCCAAACCAGCTTGGTTTTGGTGACGAATTGGTGACGAGTTCTGTGTTGTGCGAAGAGATCGGCGGCGAACAAGTTAGGGCGTGACCTCGAACACTGTGCCGTACGTGTAGGCCCCTCCCTCTTGGGTGGTGCTATAGATGTTCCCCGCCCCATCCAGAAGAAGATCTCCGAGGGGATAACCTCCGTCCAAAAGCGAACATTCGAATGGGTGGAGCAAATTCTCGATGAAGTGCCGCCCCCGAGGAGTCAACTGGAATACTGTGCCGCAGCCGTTTCCCCCTTCTGCCGTAGTCCCATAGAGACTCCCCCCAGGGCCGAATACGAGGCCCCCAGCAGGGTCTTCGCCGTCTGTTCCGCCGGGGAAAGAGTAGAGTGCGCTCTCGGTCCACGTTGTTCCCGAGAGTTGAAGCTTAAATACTGTGCCACATCCGCTATAGCCGTAAGCGGAGCATTCTCCCGCTCCGCCATAGCGGGTTGTGCCATAAATCGAGCCGTCGCTATCCAAGACGACATCACTTTCAGGGCTGTTGCCGTCTGTTGCGCCTGCGAAGTGATGGAGCACGGTCTCGTTCCACCCGCCATCTTCCGCTCTCGCGAGTTCGAAGACTGTGCCCCGGTCATTCGGTGAGTTACCAGCAGTCGTACCATAAACGTTGCCATCGTCGTCCAATGTCAAGCGCGCGAAGGGACTATCTCCATCGGTTCGATGACCCTGAAAATTATGGAGTACGGTCTCGGTCCAGCTGCCATTCGGATTCTTGCTCAATTCGAACACGACGCCACAACCAGTAGTGGCGCCAAAAGTGCAGTTCTTACTGGTGCCCCCGTAAGGAGTCGTGCCATAGAGGTTTCCTGCAGTGTCGAAGACCAAACCAGCAATGGGATATGCGCCATCGCTGCCAGAAAATGTGTAAAGAACGGCTTCGGTCCAGGTGCCGGTGCCAGGACTTAACTCGAAGACTGTGCCGCAGCCTCCACCCCCGCCGCATCCACTTCCCCCGGCGTACGTGGTTCCATAGAGGTTGCCTTCTGCATCAATAACTAGGCTGCCGATCGGTGACGATCCGTTGGCGCAGCCCGTGCAAAAGCTGTAGAGAACAGTTTCGGTCCAACCACCGTCGGAGGGAGACAGCTCGTAGACCGTTCCAAAACTTCCTTCGTCCCCGCCCTCAAAGGTCGTACCGTACAGGTTTCCGGCTTTGTCGGAGACGAGGCCGCCTTCTGGGTTTTGCCCGTCGTAGCCGGGGAAGGACCCAAAGCTGTATAGCACTTTTTCTGCGGCCGCCGCCCAACTGCCGGTACTGGTCCCAATAATGGACAAAAGCGCGAGCATTGCAACGCGCAAAGATGAAGCTGCTAGTCGGAGTCGCATCTTCGAAGTACCTCGGTGACCATCGCCAGAACTTCGGGGAGCCGGTAGCGGCATTAGCCGACCGCCGGGAAATAGCGCGGCAAAAGATTATAACGCGGAAACTACAGTGTCAAACGTTCGGATTCCTCGCTTCAATGAGATAAATGGTAGGCACGAGGAGACTCGAACTCCTGACCTCTACCGTGTCAAGGTAGCGCTCTAACCAACTGAGCTACGCGCCTATGCCTTGCTATTGTACAACTTGCGGGGATTTCAGCGCACCATCCTGATCCACAAACGATCCACAAAATTCGTCCTGCGCGCTGATCTTGTTGTCGTTGTCCCCTTGGACGTAGAGGTCGAGCGTCGTTTGCACCTTCGCGTGCCGCAACATTTCCTGCACGGTCTTCGGATTCACATGGGCTGTGTTCACCAACCAATTGCTCAGGGAGTGACGCAGGTTGTGAAGTCCGAAGCGGTATCCGTCAGGAATCTTAACGCCAGCGGTGAGAGCCGATGGGCGTAGATGATTCTGGACGAATATCGAGGCACAAACAGGAACAGCGCCGTTCATTTTGATTGACGGGAAGACGAAGTCCGTGTCAGCGGAGTACGGGCTTGCTTCCTTCCATGTGCGAAGGAATTGAGCCAGTATCGAACCGAGGGCGACCGTGGAATCGGATGCAGCCGTCTTCGGCTTGCCTTCTTTCCCATGCCGCCAACGCTTGTTGACCCGGATGCGATTCTCTTTCCACATGATGTCAGCCCATCGCAGAGCGATCACTTCGCTTGCACGAAGCGCCGTCGCTGCGACGGTGAGCACCAGTGTGAAATACAACGTATTGGTTAAAGATCGTAGGATCATCAACGTCTCTCCGGGCGAGGAGCGGATTAGCAGCAGATTAGCGAGTGAGTGGCAGCGCTGGGAAAAGTTAGAACGGCTGGAGTACTACTTTACGGTTTTCAGCGAAGGCCAGGGGCGGCCCAACCCCCCGACCACCCTTGGCTTAGGCTCTGTCACTTGGCAACGAACGACGCGCAGCGGGATTCGTCCCTTTCACTGACCACGGAGGGATAATAGGCGCGAGGTAGCAGGACGTTCACACGGCTCCTTCACGCCGGAATCGGCGGGTCGTCAACATCATTGAGGCCGTATTTGTCGAGTTCCTTCTTGCGCCACGCGTTAAACTCCTCGGGTGTCGCGGGGGACGCTTTGAAGTCTTTGCGGCATATCTTTTAACCCTCCTTCCATATCTTGTGCCATGTTCGGGCTTGGTGCTTCCTCCCAATTATGGGACTTTGCGATCTGTTTGGCCCTGATGGCTATGCGAAGGCTTCGATTCTACGTAACCGATAAGAATGCCGAGTCCCACCAATACGCAGAATAGCGTCCAATAAACTGGCCACTTAGACCACCCTCTACCCCGCGCCTGCCGGAGATAGAGCTTGTGTTCTGCGATATTGCTTCCAATTGTGCCAGGACGTTTTAAGGCGAGACCTGCCCGCTTGAGGCGGAAGCGCACAAACGCGGCGCTTACTACACCGGCGAGCAACAGGGTGAGCCCGAGAACGATCCAAACGCTCAAGCCGTGACCACTGATCGAGATCATCATAGACTAGAAAACATCGTTGCAATTCGTTGTTAGGGCTCGCGGAACAACGGTACCCCCGTATTCAGCCGTAAATGATACGTGCCCTGCCTCTCCTCCCCCTCCTGAGAGGGTCACGGTCACAGGATCGTCGGCACTGCCTCTCACTCGTGCGACTGGTCCCTCAAGCGTTTGCCAGGCCGCACACGTTCGAGGTAGTACCACAAGAACGCATACGGGATAAACGCTAAGAGCATCATCGGGAGCGGGTGCTTCTCGTGTCGGATTGAAACATAGAGCATCCAGAACGCCCCGAAGGGCGGCACAGCAAAGACGACGACGACCAGAAGCATGCCCACGTCATTGCTGTACTCGATGACCGAATTCTAGTCGATGCCTCAATTGATCAAGCCAACGATCCCGAGCACGGTATTGTCCTTCCAGGGGTAATATGGACACACATTAGCGACGAGCGTTTCCTCGCAGGGTCGTCTCCTCTCGCGTGTCGCGTTTCAGGGCAACGTCTAGTATATTTTCCCAGCAGCACTCCGCTCGACTTTGCGTCCCTGCGCGATTGGTGTCATAACCCCCAAACGGACGGCGCGGTTGCGCTAATTATCGCGCGTTTGGAAGGTCTGCTGGATTAGCTAACGTGACGCCAGAGTTTCGCCTTGAACGCTGCTTTCGCAGGCAAATGACAAGACGACGGCAGGGTCGGTAGGAAGTTAGCGTTCGGATAAGTCTGCAACCCGCATAAACAGAGCCTTGCGGACAGGTTAATCCACACCCGATCCACAACTCTCAGAATTCGGTGCGTTTATCAAGGACTTAGGCGGCTTCCATACGTCTGTAAGTCCCTGATAAGTCTAGTGCATCCCCTGTGTCAAGGTAGCGCTCTAACCAACTGAGCTACGCGCCTACAATAATTTTGGATTTTACCACGGGGACCCGCGGAAGAACGCCGTTTGTCACTCTAAACTGGGCCTACATTTGACTATATCGGAGTGTGGGCCGAGCTCAAGCGGTGCCGCGAGACGAGTTAGAAGCAGCCGGGGCAAGGGGATCTCGCCGCCGCGCCTGGACCTTGAAACTACTCGCGATTGGGTCCGGTGTCGGCGTTCTTGCCGGCATTCTCATGCTCATCTTTATGACCGAAATCCAGACCAAAATGAGGTTCTGATTCCGTCCCCGTGATTCTGATCGGGACCTCCGTGCCGGCTCCGTGCTTGCTGAAGAACGGATCGACCGGCTTCAAGAGAATTGATTTCCACCCGGTGGTCATTTGCGAGACCGTCGCATCAAGACGGGCGGTTCCACGAAAGTCGAACGTTTGTCCATCCAGACTGTAATCGCCGGTCACATCGACCTGCGTTCCTGGGACAAGAAAATGAAGCTGGGAAAAGGACAGCACTCCATCTTTCAGCGTGAACACGCCTCGCAAGTCGACAGGCACATCTTCCTCGGCGTGCTCTTGCGCTTCTTTGGGTTTCCCCTGGCTGCGCAGGCTCAGCGAATCGAGCTTGCTTTGCACTTTCTGGTTTGTGAAGTCTGAGCGCAGCACATGAAAGGAGCCGGCCAACCTAAGTCGGTCGGAAACGTTCGCATCCCCAGGAGCGAGGCTCAGTCGCGTGTTCATTTCAACCGGACCGCTCATGATCGGCGGGTCGGTACGCACCCCCAGTTGGAGCAAGTCTTCAATCCGCGCGTGATCGAGGACGACGTCAAGTTCTATATCGTGACCCTTGGGAGTGCTCACACGGACCACGGAGCCGTTGGCGGTAAAGGAAGAATGAAGGAATGTCGCATTCACCGGCTGGAGATAGGTATCGCCGCTGGTGCCGTCAACAACGGCGTGGAACTCCGTGTGCAGCGACACCCATGCCCGCTGCTCGCAATTCGAAAGTCGGGCGTGTCAGTTTTTCCATGCACGACAATGTTGCCTAGAGTTCCCGAGTACTCGCCGGTGGAGGAGAGCGTGCCTCCAATGCCTTTGATCGTGCCGAGGTCCGCGTTGGTAAAGGAATAATTCCCCTGAACCGGCGTGTCTCGAGGACTGTCTTGTTGCCACGGCCCGAACAGACCAGTGGATTGAATGTCTCCCACTGGCTTGGGGTTGACCAGGGTTGCATCAAACTGCATGGGTTGGCCGGGACCAATGTCCTTCATTCTCAGTTTACCGATGGCGAATTCCAGCGGCGGCTTTCCCGGCTTCGATGTATTGATCAGCAGTTTTGTGTCCTCGCAAACGAACCGGTCGACGAAAATAGTCATTTTCGGCGTTTTCGAGCCCATGTTCGTCATTTCCCGGCGATCTCCCTTGGGTGGAATGTTTAGCTCAAGACCTTTCACATATACCGTCTCTACGTGCGTCGGCGATCGAAACAGGTTCAGCAAAGAGGTTCGAAAGCGGAACTCCTGAACTCCGATCAGGGCTTGGACTCCGGGTTCGTAAGGATTGGGATCCGTTGTGCCAAAAATCTTCAAGCCATTTCCGGAGACCTCAATTCCATTGGCCACGGAAACATGAAGATTCGCCAGTTCCACTTTGCTTTTGAAGCGATTCGATAAAGTCTCAATGACCCGAGTTCGAAGAATCGGCTCAGCTCGAGCGATGACCATTCGCGCGGCTACTGCCATGCCGACTAACAACATGAGAGCAACTATCCCCATCCATTTCCACGGCAGTGCGCGGGTGGTTTTCATCGGAGTTCGTCTTGCAGAAACTTGCCCAATCTCCTTTTCAGCATTAGATCGGGCATCCACGATAGTAGTCCATACACTGCTTCCTTTAGGCGCGGCGGCGGCACCGTGAAGCGCGATTGCCAGTTGCAAAATTTCGCCTCCGGCGTTGACAATCGTTCCATGCCGAAACGGTCCCAGCAAGTCGATGCAGGTTCGGCCACCCAGACCGCTAGGGCTCCTTTTTCGCCTGGAGCCATGGTGGTCGTAACCCTGGGCAATCCCCCGGACAAATTCTGGGGCATGATTCTGGCGCTGGCTTCGGAAGGCCTCAGCATGACTGGGATCGAGCTGGCTTCGTTCGAAGATTTCGTCGTGATGGTGAAAGAGGGCGAATCCTTCAGCCCGGCGGTTGTGTTCTTCCCGATGCACCGGATCGAGCGCATCGAACTAGACCTTCCCGACGGAAGTTTGCCTTCCCTTTCGCAGCGTTTCTCGACCAAGACCGGACTTGACCCGGCCCAGTTGCTAGGCAGCGCCCAAACCAGCGGCGCGGATGAGCGTAGACGCTCTTCGGATTCCAGGGCTCGTCCGAATGAGGATCGTACGACTGAGGATCCGGCATGAAGCTGTCGCAAATCTTCACCGCTCCGAATCAGCTCACACTGCTGCGGATGGTCTTTGTTCCGTTCATTGTGATCGAACTCGTCGACAGCCGCTATTTCTGGGCCTTGGTTCTCTTCATAATCGCCGGATTCAGCGACGGCCTGGATGGGTTACTGGCCCGCAAACTGCACCAGCAGACTCTGCTTGGCCAATATCTCGACCCCATCGCCGACAAGCTACTGTTGAGCACGATGTTCCTCGTGCTCTCTATCCTTCACAAGATTCCGTGGAAGTTTACCGTGCTGGTGTTCAGCCGCGATACTTCCATTCTGGCCGCCAGCGCGGTTCTGTTTGCCATCGCGGGGCTGCGCAATTTCCGCCCCAGCATCTTCGGAAAAGCGAATACTTTTTCACAGATCGCCGCAGTTTTCTTTGTGCTGTTGTTTTCAATCAGGCCGGCGCGCTGGGTATGGATTACGCGCACCGTTTTTTTGCGCGCCACATTCGCTTTTACGATTATCTCCGCTCTGCATTATGTTCTCCTGGTGCAACAGCGGCTCCGAGCCAGCACTCACGCGCTGCCGGCGCATACTCCCGCAGATATCTCCGCCAGTTGACCCTCTTTCTGGCGTACCCCTAGAATTGGGGGTTCGTGTCTGAACGCGACCGTCGGCTATGGCCTTTCGCCTTTACAACACCATGTCCTCGCAGGTCGAGGAATTCCATTCGCTCCGCGACCAGGAAGTTCGGATGTATGCTTGCGGCCCAACCGTCTACGATTACGGCCACATTGGCAACTTCCGAACCTTCATTGCGGTTGACCTGCTGCAGCGGTTCTTGCGCCAATCTGGCTACACTGTGCGGTACGTGATGAACATCACGGACCTCGACGACAAGATCATCCGCAACGCGGCGCGCGACGGAGTGAGCGTTCAGCAGTACACCGCGAAGTACGAGAAAGCGTTTCTCGAAGACGCCGCCATGATTGGCATCGAGCAGCCAACGCTGGTTCGCGCCACCGAACACATCCCGGAAATGGCGGACTTCGTAGCCAGGTTGGTGGAGCGAGGGATCGCCTACCGAACCGATGATGGATCGTATTACTTCCGCATCGCGAAGTTTCCGCGCTATGGCAAACTTTCGAAGAAAGATTTCAGTGGCATGCTCGACGGAGCCCGTGTTGATGTAGACGAATATGACAAAGACAGCGCGCGCGACTTTGCGCTGTGGAAGGCGCCCAAGCCGGGCGAGGCTTCCTGGGATAGCTCGATTGGGCCGGGACGCCCCGGCTGGCACCTGGAGTGCTCCGTCATGTCGATGGAAGAACTGGGCGAGAGCTTCGACCTGCACGCCGGCGGAGAAGACCTGGTCTTCCCCCATCACGAGAACGAGATCGCACAATCGGAGTCGCTCACCGGAAAGACGTTTGCCCGTTTCTGGTTCCACGTGCGCTTTCTGCTGGTGGAAGGCGAGAAGATGTCGAAGAGCCTGGGAAACTTCTACACGCTGCGCGACCTGGTGCTGAAAGGTCACAAACCTTCGTCGATCCGGTATTTGCTCGCGTCGGTTCCCTATCGGAACCAGTTGAATTTTACTTTTGACGGGCTGAAGCAGGCGGCGGTTTCCGTGGAGCGCCTGCGCAATTTCCGCCAGCGTTTGACTGTAGGGAGTTTTCCTTCCGGCTCCAACCCGGAAATGCAAGCGCTCGCTACTGAGACTATCCACCGCATGCGAGCTGCGCTCGATGACGATCTCAATACTGCACAGGCGCAGGCTGCCATCTTCGAAATGGTGCGCACCGCCAATTCCGCGTTAGACGCGGGTGGAATGAAGAAAGGCGATGCTGAGCCGCTGCTCGCCGCACTCGAGAAGTTTGATGAGATTTTCGCCGTCCTCAAAGATGACGATGGTCCGAAGATGAAGCAGGTGTTCGATTGGGCTCGGACTGAAGCCCGGGAGAAAGACATCAGTCCTGAACTGAGGGAGGTTGTGCAGTCCGGTGAATTCTCAGACGCCGACATCGAAAAGAAGATCGCGGAGATGGAGCAGGCCCGCAGGAGCCGTAATTTCAAAGTATCCGATGCCGTGCGTGCCGAGTTAGCCGCTGCCGGCATCGTTATCGAGAATACAAAAGACGGCGTGCGCTGGCGCAGGAAATAGGGAAGGATTTGTAATCTGGTAATGTCGTAATCTGGTAATTTGTAAGCTTGTGGAATTTTGTCTAGTGCTTTGGATTTCAAATTACCAATTTACAAAATTACTAAATTACAAATTGCCATGAAATCCCTCGACGAATACCTTCGCGATGCCGAAGAGGCTCATGGGCATCTGTGCGCGGGCCAAGTCCTGGGCGTTCGGCTGGCCATGTTGGGCCTCGAGGAACTCGGCATCGAAGATCCGCGCGGGAAAGACCGGAAGCGGCTCGTTACTTTCGTCGAAATCGACCGCTGCGCCACCGATGCCGTGGCGGTAGTCACTGGCTGCCGGCTCGGCAAGCGCGCGCTGAAGTTTCGCGACTGGGGAAAAGTTGCGGCGACTTTTGTCGACGTCAGCACGGGCAAGGCAATCCGCATCGCGGCCAGGGAATCTTCGAAGACTCTGGCTCGCCAGATGCATCCTGAGATCGCCGACAAGAATCAGCAGCAGATGCTGGCCTACCGCGAAATCGCGGATAACGACCTGTTCACGACGCAATGGGTAAAGGTGGATTTACCGCCCGAAGAGTTCCCCGGATACAAAGGCGAGCGCGTGGTGTGCGAAGTGTGCGGGGAGGGCATCAACTTCCGCAGAGAAGTCCGGAGCAAAGATAGAGATAAAGAGAAGGTGCTTTGTCGCGCCTGCGCCGGGGAAAGTTACTACGAGCCAATCTAGTCGGCCCGTTCGTAGGCGTTAGCCACGCGCAGGATCGTCCCCTCATCAAAATGTTTTCCAAGAATCTGCAGCCCGATCGGTAGTTTCTCTTTCGTTTCGCCGCATGGAATTGAAATGCCCGGGATACCCGCCAGATCTGCGGTCACCGTGTAGATGTCAGCCAGATACATGGCCAGAGGATCATTCGACTTCTCCCCCAGTCGAAATGCCGCAGTCGGACTTGTTGGCGTGACGATGGCATCTACTTTCCGGAAGGCTTCTTCAAAATCGCGCGTCAGCAGCGTGCGCACTTTCTGCGCTTTCAAGTAATACGCGTCGTAGTAGCCTGCGCTCAGCGCATAAGTACCGAGCATGATGCGACGCTTCACCTCGGCACCAAAGCCCTCATCGCGGCTGCGCCGGTACATGTCCGAAAGAGTTTTCACTCCCGCTGCGCGATATCCGTAACGCACACCGTCATAGCGGGCCAGGTTCGAAGACGCCTCCGCGGTTGCGATCAAATAATAAGCAGGGATGGCATACGGCGTGTGTGGTAACGAAACCGGCACAATCTCGCACCCCAGGCTTTTCAGTTTGTCGATCGCCGACTCAACCGCATGGCGCACTTCCCCGTCGAGTCCCTCGCCGAAATACTCTTTGGCTACGCCCAATCTGAGTCCGCGCGCGGGCTTCTCGATTTCAGCAACATAGTCTGGCACCGGCAGATCAGCCGAGGTCGCATCCATGGGGTCGCGTCCGGCAATTGTGCGCAATACAATTGCCGCATCCTTCACCGTCTTCGTCAGTGGTCCAATGTGATCGAGTGAAGATGCAAACGCGATCAGCCCATAACGCGACACGCGACCGTAAGTTGGCATCAATCCCACCACACCGCAGAACGAAGCCGGCTGCCGGATCGAGCCTCCCGTATCTGAACCCAGCGCGACCACCGCCATATCCGCCGCGACCGCAGCCGCCGAACCTCCCGAAGATCCTCCGGGGACGCGGCTCAAATCGCGCGGATTGTGCACCGGACGAAACGCCGAATTCTCATTCGACGAACCCATGGCAAACTCGTCACAGTTCGTCTTGCCCAGAACCATTGCGCCCGCCGCTTCCATGCGCGCCACCGCGGTGCAGTCATAGGGAGGAATGTAGTGGCCCAGAATCTTCGACCCCGCGGTCGTGCGCACGCCGCGAGTCGACATTACATCCTTGATTCCAACCGGGACGCCGGCCAGCGGAGGCAACGGCTTGCCTTCGGCAGCCATGCGGTCAATGCGATCGGCTTGCTCCAGCGCGCGCTCTTTGCAGAGAGTGAGATACGCGCCGATTCGGTCATCTTCGTTCTGGATGCGCGCGTAGTGCGCCTCGGCCAGCGCAAGCGCAGTCGTCTTGCGCTCCTGAACAGCGGAGCGAGCCGCATCGATGGTGAGTTGGGTCAGTTGCATAACAGATGAGAAGGCAATGCCAGCGACGGATCTCTATCTCTCAATCACCTTCGGGACGCGGAAGAATGTTCCATCCGCATCAGGAGCATTCTCCAGCGCCACACCTTGTGGCAGCGACTTCCGCAGCCCTTCGACCACATCTTCGCGACTGGCATATGCAAATCTCTCACTCCGCTGCTTGGACTCGTCAATGCCGTAGCGGTCCGATACCTGCGCCATCGGTTCGATCGTCGACGTATCCAGTTCGTTGAGCCTCTCGATGTAATCGAGAATCGAATTCAGATCCCGCACCATGCCCGCACGCTCCGGCGCAGAAAGTTCCAGGTTGGCCAGATCGGCAACGTAGGCAACATCTTTTTCTGTAACTTTCATTTTCTGCGACTCATTATTAATTATTGCTGGAGAATGTGCTGCCTGAAAGAATGGATCCACTCAGCCTTGCCGGATCACAAACTCAATCCTCTCCACCTTTTGACCCGCGTAACGATTCAACGCGGCGAGATACCGTGGGGCCAGGGCCTGCATCTCACGCTTCCATCCGGCGTCTGGAACTTCGACGCGCAGCACTGCGTCAGCGAACCCCAGGGCTCGCGTACGCTCGGCAACGACAGATCCGCAAACCAGCGGCCAGGCAAGCGATGGCGCATCTTCTGGCGGCACACGCCGCAGTGAGCCCGCCACAATTTTTTCCAGCCCCGCTCCGGCTTGCTCCAATGTAGCTCCTGGTAAAAGCAAGTTCTTGAGACGGAATCATCCCGTCGGAGATTTCGATTCTAGCACTCCAGACAGCCCGTAAGGAGTTCAGGCAAACAGCAAGCTCAGAGAGGGAATTGCTGCTTCACGAACTCAAGTGCGGTGTCGTGCGATAGCAACCGTCCATCGAGCTGCGCGTCTTCCACAGCCTCGAGAATCTCGCGGAACCTGGGCCCTGGCTTATACCCGACGGCAATCAAATCGTCACCAGTCACCAACGCCGCGGGCCGAATCTTCTCTGGCGGAATTTCGGCCAGCTTCGCGCGGATCAATTCATACGTACTCAGATTGCCGTGACTGGCCAAGCTGTCGGCGCGATGCAATGCAAGATGCTCGTCGAAGCCGGGCAGGCGGAGGAATTTCTTCACAGTCGACTCCTTCATGCGCGTGACATGCCCAAAGCGCATGTGATTGTCGACCAGCGCGAGCACTTGAGCTGCGTCGTGATTCGAGAACCGCAGGCGCCGGCAGATTTCCTCGGCAATCTTGACGCCCACATCCACATGATCATCGAAACGGATCCGGTCGGGCGCCACGCGAAACGTTGCGGGTTTGCCCACGTCGTGCAGCAGCGCGCCCCACGCCAGCGTGGGCGGACAAGGATGCGGCAGGTTCTCCAGCAGCAGCAGGGTGTGGACAAACACATCGCCCTCAGGGTGAAACTCAGGCGGCTGCTCAACGCCCTTCATGGCTGAAACCTCCGGCAACACTTCTTTCAGTAGCCCGCTCTCATCCAGCAAAAGAAACGCCCGCCGACCGTGGCCCTCGGTCAGCATCTTTGTAAGCTCATCGCGAACCCGCTCGCGCGAGACCACCTGAATTTCGTGAGCCAGCCGCCGGATTGCAGCCAGCGTCTGCGGCTCGATCGCATATTCGAATCGCGCAGCGAAACGCACCGCGCGCAACATGCGCAATTTGTCTTCCGCAAAACGTAGCTCGGGATCGCCGATGGTGCGAACAATCCCGGCTTCGAGATCTCTGCGCCCGCCCACGAAGTCGAGCACTTCGGCGCTCACCGGATCGAGCATCATGCCATTGATCGTGAAATCGCGGCGCGCAACGTCCTCGCGCGGATCCTGGCTGAAACGCACTTCATCGGGACGCCGTCCGTCGGAATAGCCGAGATCGCTGCGGAAGGTCGCGACTTCCACGGCTCGGGATTTCGGCAGCACGTTTTCGTCCGCGTTCGCGCGCTGATCCTCAGGGACCGGCACCAGCACGACGCCAAACTGTGCTCCTACGGCGTAGGTGTCCGGAAAGATCTCCATCACTTGCGCAGGTGTTGCGCTGGTCGCCACGTCGTAATCCGCGGGTTCGCGCTTCAGCAGAAGATCGCGCACGCATCCACCCACCAGGTAGGCCTGAAAGCCTTGCTGGCGCAGAGCATGAATGATCGAGATGGCAAACTCTTTCAACATCGGACCGCCGACCTTGGGCAATTAACCCGACACGACATATTTTGCATTAAGCTAGAGCAAGCCTTGAAACGCGAAATGATTATGCCAGACGCCTACATCCTCGGCATCGAAAGTTCCTGCGACGAAACCGCTGCGGCAGTGGTCCGCTCGGGAGAACAGTTGATCTCAAACATCGTGGCGTCACAGATCACCACGCATCAGCCTTATGGAGGCGTTGTGCCCGAGTTGGCCTCGCGCGAGCACTTGAAGGCAATCGTTCCCGTGGTCCGGCAAGCGCTCGCCGGTGCCAATCAGACTTTGAACTCGGTCGATGCAATCGCCGTCACTCAGGGCCCTGGCCTCGCCGGAGCATTACTGGTGGGCATCAGCTATGCCAAGGCGCTGGCCTTCGCCCTCGACAAACCGCTGATTGCGGTCAATCATCTCGAAGGCCACATCCACGCCGTGCTGCTCGAAGAGCGGCAGAAGGGCAATCACGAGGTGCAATTCCCCGTGCTCGCTTTAGTTGTCTCCGGAGGGCACACGCACCTGTATCTGGCGGCACAGCGCAATCATGGTTGGACTTACGAAAACATCGGCCACACTCGTGACGACGCGGCTGGCGAGGCTTTCGACAAAGTCGCAAAATTGCTCGGCCTCGGTTATCCCGGAGGCCCGATCATCGACCGGCTCACGCCGCATGGCGATCCGACAGCCGTGAAGTTCCTGCCCGCGCAGATTAAGCATCGCGATCGCCGCGACCGGAAAGGGCAGAAGGAAGTAACAACAACAACGAGCGAACGCCCGCGTTTTGACTTCTCCTACAGCGGCATCAAGACCGCCGTGCTGCGCTATGTGGAGATTCACGACATGCATCGTTCCATCGAGATCCGCCGCCAGGCTCTCGCAAAACTTTCCAAGCCGAAGCTTGAAGACTACCTTGCCAATTGCGATCGGCAGAGTCTCGACCTGGTCGCTTCATTTCAGCGTGCGATGGTGGAAGATCTGGTGAGCAAAACTCTGGCAGCGGCCCGCGCCTACGATGTGGCGACGCTTTTCGTCACCGGAGGAGTGGCCGCAAACAACGAATTGCGGAGCACTTTCGAGCGCGACGGCGCTCAAGACGGCCTGCCCGTCTATTTCCCGTCGCGGCCGCTCTCCACCGACAATGCGGCCATGATTGCGGCTGCCGCCTATCCCAAGTTTTTGGCAAAGGATTTTGCTGCTGTGGATTTTTCCGCGGAAGCAAGTCTTGCTTTGCGCTGAATCGGGGGTAAGTTTCAAACTAACAGCCAACTGCTTGACGCTGCCTACTTGCCGGCCCCGTGCCCGTTGCTTTTCCCCATCACGGCATCCAGCGCCTTTTCCAGCTGAGCTTGGATGTCGATATCTTTATAGATGGCGAAGTTGGCGCGTTTTTCCTGTTCGTCGAAGCCGCTGGCGCGGCCCGCAACAATAATGATGGGGATTTTGGCAGTGTCGGGGTTCTTCTTCACCGCCGTAATCAGTTCGGTGCCTGACATCTTTGGCATCTGCATGTCAGTAACGATCAGGTCAGGACGCACGCGCTCGAGAATCTGCAACGCCTCCAGGCCGTTAGTAGCAGACTCCACCGCGAAGCCGCGTTCTTCCAGAAAGCGGCAGACGGTATACCGGATCAGCATGGAGTCGTCGACCACCAGCGCTACGCCAGGCATGAGTTTGCAACGTGCGGAATGCACGCCCCCGGCTCGCACACTAGCAGAGCCGCTTCGCCCGGAACAAGGCGAAACGCGGCACGCGGGTTACTATGGTGATCACACGTCGTGCTTTCGCACCTTTACTGTCTGGTTGTTAGGAGTCAGGCTTGCAAAGCGTGGACTATGATTCCTGGGCTTCGCCTTCAGTGTTTTCCTCAATGCTCATGTCTTTGAGTTCGCTCGACTCGAAGACTTCGCGGCACTCGAGGCACTCCACGAACTCAGCATCTTCTTCGCGGCTGACGATTTGCACGCGCGGATGTTTGCAAGGTTGCTTGCCCGCGTTTTGAGGGTGAGAGAACGGCTTTGAGGTCATAAATCCGGACGCCCCGCCCTCGTCAAACGCCGGAGAGGCGGATTCGCGGGAATTTCCCGGTATTTTAGACCTGCTTCGCCAGTTGTCAAGTCCCTCGCTATTACGTAGCAGTGAATTTCTCCTCGTGTTTTTACCAAGCCGGTGTTGCCAGCTTCCTTCGCGCTTCCAGGAATTCCGACCAAAATCGTCGCCAAGCACTAAACCATTCAATCGCCGATAGTTACCATTGAATGAGGCTTCCGACGGCTGGCTGCAGGAGCTTGCATAATCTTGGGTTATAGACGTAGAATGAATTACGACGGAAAAGGTCGGACTTCCGATTTGTCCTCAGCCGTTGGATTTTCGGGCATCGAATGCTCAAGTTAACCAAAAAAGCGGACTACGCGTTAATGGCCATGAAGCACTTGGCCGACCACGCGCACGAGGGCACTCGCAGTGCCAGTGCAAAGGACGTTGCGGATTCTTTCGGCATTCCGCCCGAGGCCCTGGCCAAGATTCTGCAGCGGCTGGCCAAGGCTGGTCTGCTGCATTCGCAGCACGGCACCAACGGCGGTTACAGGCTGGCGCGCGCGGCGCACACGATTTCGGCCTTCGAAGTAATTCAGGCCATCGACGGCCCTTTGTTCATCACATCCTGTGTCACCGTTCGCGGCGAGTGCGGCCAGAGCGACCGCTGCAATATCCGCGAACCGTTGCGCAAGGTGAATGAGAGCATCGAGGCCGTGCTGAAACGCATCAAGATTTCTCATATGCGGGAAGAACCAGAAGCGGCCCCAAGCGCCACCATCAAGCCGGCCGAACTGGTCACGATCGTTTAGCGCGAAGTGAGAACAAGAAGTTAAGAAAGACCAGGCATTCAACGACCAAGGTAGGAGAAGCAATTATGAGCACGGATGTAAAGATCCCCCAGCAGCTTCCAGTCACGCAGCACGCTGTTCCCGACGGAGTGAAGCTTCCCATTTATATGGACAACCACGCCACCACGCCCATGGATCCCCGCGTGCTCGAGGAGATGCTGCCCTATTTCATGGAAAAATTCGGCAACGCCGCCAGCCGCAATCACTCTTTCGGCTGGGCCGGCGAAGAAGGCGTGGAGACGGCGCGTGAGCGCATCGCCAAGCTGATCGGCGCCACCACCAAAGAAATCATCTTCACCTCAGGCGCCACCGAGAGCGACAACCTCGCCATCAAGGGCGTAGCTGAGATGTACCGCGAGAAGGGCAACCACATCATCACCGCGGTCACCGAACACAAAGCCGTACTCGACACCTGCAAGCGCCTCGAGAAATACGGCTATCGCGTGACTTACCTGCCGGTGCAAAAAGATGGCCTGATCGATCTCGAAGAGCTGAAGCGCGCCATGGATGACAAAACCATCCTTGTTACGATCATGGCCGCGAACAACGAAATCGGCGTAGTGCAGCCCATCGCGGAAATCGGAAAGCTGTGCCACGAGCGCGGGGTTATCTTCCACACCGACGCCACGCAGGCCATCGGCAAGATTCCCATCGATGTGAACAAGCAGAACATCGACTTGATGTCGATCTCCGCCCATAAAATGTACGGGCCCAAGGGCGTCGGAGCTTTATACGTTCGCCGCAAGAATCCGCGGGTGCAGATTTCCGCCATCATCGATGGAGGCGGCCACGAGCGCGGCATGCGCTCCGGCACGCTCAACGTCGCCGGCATCGTCGGCCTCGGCAAAGCTTGCGCCATCGCGTCGGAAGAAATGTCGCGCGAGGCAGTCCAGTTGGCCAGCCTGCGCGATCGCCTGCGCGACCGCATCATGAACCGTCTCGACGAAACTTACATCAACGGTTCCGTGGAGCATCGCCTGCCCGGCAACCTGAACATCAGCTTTGCCTACGTGGAAGGCGAATCGCTGCTGATGGGCATCAACGACATCGCAGTTTCAAGCGGTTCGGCCTGTACCTCCGCGACGCTTGAGCCATCTTATGTATTGAAGGCTCTCGGCACCGGCGACGATCTGGCGCATAGTTCGATCCGTTTCGGCATCGGCCGTTTCAACACCGCTGCCGAAGTCGATTACGTGGCCGACCGCGTCATCGAAACCGTCGAGCGCCTCCGCGAACTTTCTCCGCTTTACGAGATGGCGAAGGAAGGCATCAATCTGAAAGACGTGAAGTGGGCAGGAGAGTAAAAGCAGGTTTCAGAGTTTCAAGGTTTCAAAACCCTTGGGGCTCTGGAGCCGGAATCATTGAAACTTTGAAACATTGAAACCTGGAGAAAAAAATGTCATATAGCGATAAAGTAATCGATCACTACAACCATCCCCGCAACGTCGGCTCCATGGACAAGAGCAGCGCCGACGTAGGCACTGGTCTGGTCGGCGCACCCGAGTGCGGCGACGTCATGAAGCTGCAGATCAAGGTTAACCGCGACACCAACGTCATTGAAGAAGCCAAATTCAAAACGTTTGGCTGCGGCTCCGCGATCGCCTCGTCTTCTCTGGCTACCGAGTGGGTCAAGGGCAAAACGGTGGACGAAGCCCTCGCCATCAAGAACATGGACATCGTGAAGGAGCTGTCGCTTCCTCCCGTGAAGATCCATTGTTCCGTGTTGGCCGAGGACGCCATCCGCGCCGCCATCAGCGACTGGAAGAAAAAGCAGGAGAGCACGAAACCGGTTGCGTCGACGGTAGCGCAGTAAGCTCTGCGTGTGCGTTGAGGGTCGGGGAAGGGCACGACTTTAGTCGTGCCGTTAGTGTCGCGTCTCCATGGCGGCTTTAGCCGCTGAGGCGCTGCGCCAGGAAGTAATGACAACGACAACCGAACAAACCGCCCAAGTGCCGCAGGCAGCCCCAGCCAAGGGCATCCTCGTCACCGAGAAGGCCCTAGCCAAGGTGCGCATTGCAATGGCCAAGGAAGGCATCTCGCCCGAGCAGGGCGGATTGCGCCTGGGCGTGCAGGGCGGCGGCTGTTCCGGTCTGAGCTATAACATTCGCTTCGACACGCAGCCGCGCGAACGCGACCGCATCTTTCAATACGGCGATGTGCGCGTGTTCGTCGATCCCAAGTCGTTCATCTACCTGCACGGCATGACCCTTGACTACCAGGAAACGCTGATGCAGCAGGGATTCGTCTTCGTGAATCCCCAGGCCACAAAGTCGTGCGGCTGTGGAACATCGTTCTCCGCGTGATCGCGCGGATTGTGTGGAGCGGGCGCCCTCGCCCGCGAACGTCTAATGGCGTCACCGCCCTCGCCCAGCACAGCGGCACCCTGGGCTTGCGCAGTTGCTACATTGCGCTGAATTAGAAACGGACAAGTATGAGCAACCCGGGTTTAACCAACATCACCGCGAAGCCCGCGCCTGAGGAAACGCAATCCTGCTGGTCGTGCGGAACCATGCGAGCCGTCCACTTCTGCGAAGCCTGCGGCAAGGTGCAGCCCCCGGCGCCGGTGGACTACTTCACGTTCTTCGGCCTACCGCGCAAGCTGGAACTCGACGTTGCCGCTCTGGAAAAAGATTTCTACGAACTGAGCCGCAAGCTGCATCCCGACCTCAACGCCCAGGCCGGCAGCCAGGAGCAGGAGTGGAGCCTGCAACAGAGTTCCCTGCTCAACGATGCTCATCGCACATTGAAGGACCCGATCAAGCGCACCGAGTATCTCTTGAAGCTCGAAGGCGTGGAACTGGAAGAGCAGTCGAAGAGCGCGACGGAGAAGGCGCGATCGACCGGAGAAATAAAGAGGCAGATCGTGCCGCCAGAGCTGCTCGCAGAAGTCTTCGATCTGAATATGCAGCTCGAAGAACTGCGCATGCAGAAGAAGATGGGCAAAGACGATCCCGCCCTGATCGAAGAAATCGGCAACCAGAAACGCGATTTGGAAGAAAAGCAGGAAGCGCTGCTGCACGAACTTCAGGGGCGCTGGAAGGTTTGGGATGGAATGATCCAGCGCGAATCGAACGGACAGCCCGTCTCAGACGAGGAACGCAGGCAGGAACGCGACAAGATGGTGGACGTGCTGAACCGCCGCAACTACATCAGGAACTTGGTTCGAGACGTAAACGAAGTGCTGGAGAGCTGAGCAAAAGAATTTTGGCAATTTGGTAATCGGGTAATTTGTAATTTGAAACCTGCAGACCCTTAATTTACCAAATTACCTGATTACAAAATTACAAAATGGCTACTGATCGCATCGTCGGCATCGACCTGGGCACCACGAATTCTCTCGTGGCCTTCATGCAAGGGGAGAGCCCTGTCGTGATCCCCGGAGACGATGGTTCGAATCTCGTCCCCTCGGTCGTCGCGCTCGACGAAAACAACCAGCCCGTCATCGGCAATGCCGCACGCAAATATCTCACCGAAACGCCAGAACGCGCGGTCTACTCGATCAAACGCCTCATGGGACGTGGGGTTGACGACGTTCAGGAAGAATTGAAGTTCTTCCCGTTCCGCCTCGCCGAAGATTTGCAAGCAGGCGAAGTTCTTCGCATCAAACTTGGCGACAAGAAGCTCGGCGAAAAGACCTTTACCCCGCCGGAAATCTCGGCGCTCATTCTCCGCCAACTCAAGCGCAATGCCGAGCGCTTCTTCGGAGCCCCGGTCACCAAGGCCGTCATCACCGTGCCCGCATATTTCAACGATGCCCAGCGTCAGGCCACGAAAGATGCCGGACGCATCGCCGGACTCGAAGTTCTGCGCCTGGTCAACGAACCCACGGCCGCGTCGCTCGCCTATGGCCTCGACAAAAAGCAAAACGGCATCGTAGCCGTCTACGATCTCGGCGGCGGCACTTTCGACATTTCCATTCTCAAGCTGCACGACGGCATCTTCGAAGTCATCTCGACCAACGGCGACACCCATCTCGGCGGCGACGACATCGACAATCTCCTGATCACCATCGCTCTCGATGACACGCTCGGTGACCTAGGTCTCGATCTCCGCCGAAATGCAGAAGCCGTGCAAGCCGTCCGCAATGCCGTAATCGAAGCCAAGATCGCGCTTTCGTCGCAGCCTTCGGTCAAACTCGACATAGAACTCCCGGGCGGCAAGCGCTATCTTCGCGAAATCACGCGCGAGCAGTTCGAACAACTCATCCAGCCCATCATCGACCGCACCATCGGCCCCTGCAAGCAAGCGCTGAAAGATGCTGGCCTCAGGCCCGAACAAATTGACGAGGTCGTGCTCGTCGGCGGATCAACGCGGATCCCCAAGGTTCGTGCTCTCGTGAAGGAACTTTTCCAACGCGAGCCGCATACAGACCTGAATCCTGATGAAGTCGTCGCTCTCGGAGCGGCGGTGCAGGCCAACATTCTCGGCGGCGGCTCCGAAGCTACCGAGAACATGCTGCTGCTCGACGTCACGCCCCTGTCGCTCGGCATCGAAGTCGCAGGCGGCGTCACCGACAAAATCATTCTGCGCAACTCGACCATCCCCGCATCGGCCACGCAGTTCTACACGACCCAGGTCGACGGCCAGGCCAATGTTGCCATTCATGTTTTGCAAGGAGAACGCGAACTCGCAAAAGATTGCCGCTCGCTGGCGCGCTTCGATCTCAAAGGTATCCCAGCGATGGCCGCCGGCATGGCGCGGATCGAAGTGAAGTTCCTCATCGACGCCAACGGCATCCTGCACGTCTCCGCGCGTGAGCAGCGCAGCGGCAAAGAGGCCGAGATTCAGGTCCAGCCCAGCTACGGCCTGACCGACGAGCAAGTCGAGAGTATGATCCTCGACTCTTTCGACAGCGCCGAAGAAGATTTTCGGCAGCGCCAGGTCATCGAAGCGCGCAACGAAGCAGATACCATCCTGGCGGCCCTCGAAAAGGGCAAAAAGAGCCCAGCCTGGGGCCACCTGACCACGGATGAGAAGAAAAAGATTGCGAAGATGGAGAAGGCCCTGATCGCTGTAAAAGCCGAAGACGATTACCAGGCCATCCGCAAAGCCATCGACGCGCTCAACCAGGGCACGACACGCCTGGCCGAGCTGATGATGGACAGCGCTGTCTCCACCGCGCTAAAAGGCAAGACCATGGACGAGGCAGACATGGGCGAAGGCCCTACAGCCCCGCATCCCGTGGCAAAAGCAGAATTTGAGTAGCGCCGGCGTCCCGGCGGCTGTCGCGAGGGCGTCTCGCCCTCGCTGCGTGAGCAACAAAGAAGCTTAAGGTTCTTGAGGAGCAGTCAATGTCAGAAGAAAAATCACAATCTGCCGGCACAGCGACCGAAGAAGCTCCCGGCGAAAATACGATCGGCGAGAATACCGTACAGCTCACCTTCCTGCCCGAGGGGAAGACAGTCCAATTCGAGCACGGCAAGCTGCCCTACGAAGATCATGGTAAAGAAGAGTCGATCCTCGACATCGCACTCAACTTTGGGGTCCCGCTCGACCATGCCTGCGGCGGCAATTGCGCCTGCACCACTTGCCATGTCTGGATCAAAGAAGGCGCCGAAAATCTTTCTCCCATGGATGACGACGAAGCCGACCGTCTGGACATGGCCGCCGACTTGCAGTTAAACTCGCGTCTCGGCTGCCAGGTGCAGATCACGAAGCCGGGTAAAGTAGTCGTCGAGATCCCTGCTTGGAACAGAAATTACATTTCGGAAGAGCATCATTAGAAAGCAGGTTTCAAAGTTTCAGGGTTTCAAAGTTTCGAAACCCTGAAACTTTGAAACCTGAATCTCCGATCTAGGGAAACTCTCCATGCCTAAATCTCTCACCTGGGACGACGCCGAAAACATCGGCATCCTGCTCAGCGAAACACATCCCGATGTCGATCCCCTCACCGTCCGCTTCACCGACCTGCACCGTTACGTCACCGAGCTGCCAGATTTCACGGGCGACCCTAAGACTTCCAACGAAGGCAAACTCGAAGCCATCCAGATGGCGTGGCATGAAGAATTCCAGGATCGAACGCAAGGGTAAGCCAAAGGAAAGAATTAGCAAATAAGGGCAAGAATTAGAACAAGATAGCGGGTTTACGCTGCCAAGATTTTACAATTCCGTGACAATTAAACCTTAGCCGCAGCCCTAACATGGAAATGAAACGGTTGTGGCAGGGCTCCCAAATGTTCGTCCCTGGCCATCAACTTCTCTCTCCGTCCAACTGCAAAGGGCACGGCTCTCACCGTGCCCTCTTTTTGTGACCTGGATTCTCTTACGTCAGCCGACCTACCCCACCGTCGCCGGAACCGGCTCTTCCACGCTGGCCTCGCGCAGAAACTTAGCCGCTTCCTCCGGCGGCGTCGGATTAATGTAGAAGCCCGTGCCCCACTCAAAGCCCGCCGTCTTGGTCAGCTTCGGCATGAACTCGATGTGCCAGTGATAGTGATCGTTGGTCGGATCCTGCGCCGGCGAAGTGTGAATCACCAGATTATAAGGAGGATTATCCAGCACCCGGTCCGCCTTGATCAGCAAGGTCTTCAACGCCTTGGCCAAATTCTCAAACATCGACGACGACGAATTCTCAAACGCCGACTCGTGCTGCTTCGGCAGAATCCATGTCTCAAACGGAAAGCGCGGCGCATAAGGCGCAATCGTCAAAAAGTTTTCGTTCTCCGCCACCACCCGGCTCCCATTCTCCGTTTCCTGCCGAATGATGTCGCAAAACACGCACCGTTCCTTGTACAGGTAATATTGCTTTGCGCCTTCCAGTTCCTGGGTTACGTTGATCGGCAGAATCGGCAGGGCGATCAGTTGTGAGTGGGCGTGCTCGAGCGATGCCCCGGCGGCCTCCCCGTGATTTTTGAAGAGTAGGATGTATTTGAAGCGGCGGTCTTTTTTCAGATCGAGGATGCGGTCGCGAAATGTCCAGAGTACGTCTTCGATTCGCTTCGGAGGCAGCGTGGCCAGGCTGGCGTTGTGATCCGGCGTCTCGATGATTACTTCGTGCGCACCGATCCCGTTCATGCGGTCGAACATGCCTTCGGCCTGCCGGCTCAGCGTGCCTTCAATTCCCAGAGCGGGAAACTTGTTTGGCACCACGCGCACCGTCCAGCCCGGCGTATCGCGCTGCGAAGCTGGTCCGCCATTCGATCCCGGACGGTAAGCTTGAATCTCCGGCGGCGTCTTGCCTTCGTTCCCGTAGCAGAAGGGGCAGAATCCGCCCTTTAGCTTCACGTTCTCCCGGGCGAAGTCGGTCGGGCGCTTCGCGCGGTCTGTGGAAATAATCACCCAGCGGCCAACAATAGGATCTTTTCTAAGCTCAGGCACTCATGAACCCCTTTTAATTAGGATAGGCGAATCTTCTATTTTAAGCCGTCAGGGAGGAATTCCGAAACACTTCTATCTGCGGCTGGCTGGCCCTTGAATCTAGATAGTATACGCTGACCACATCGAATCTCCACTGGCAAGACGGTGGAAATCGCCGAAGGTAATCACGCACCACGGCCGCCACCAGCCGCCGCTTGTGCCGGTCCACAGCCGCTTCGCCGGGCTTCACGTCGCGCGTGGTGCGCGTCTTAACTTCAACGAAGCAAAGAACATCGTGGTCCCAGCCGATCAGGTCAATCTCTCCCCGGCTGCGCGGCGAGCGAAAGTTCCGCGCCACCATGGTGTAGCCCAGCATGCGCAGATGAAAGTATGCCGCCTCTTCGCCGCGGCGTCCGGTACGATGATGCGCGGCGATCTTTTCCGCGGGCAGAGTGCGGTCGGCAAGCCAGTCGAGGAAGCGAATCGCTGCCCGCGTAGCCTGCGTGGAAAAAACACGTCCAGTAAGCACAATGAGATCCTCGATTTTACTGTACCCGCCTCGAATCGAAATGGGTGTGACATCCCTAACAATTGCGACAAGAAGAACGCGGTCCCTCCCGAACTGGGAATCCCGCAACCGGCAGCGTTTTTCTCCACATTCTTCTAACGGTAGGGTCCTGCTAACATTGCCGCATGTTCAACTTTGGGAAACCGAAAACGCTTGGCGACTGGATTGTTCACATCGCGGGGGGTACTCTGAACGCGATCACACCCTAAACCAGGCGGGGCGGACCAATGCGTCCGGCCCCCGCGTGGCCGGAGTCAAACTGTCCCGCCTCTTCCGCCTTTTCAGGGTACGACTGGCAAGACCAGATGCGATGGCATGGTGGTCGAGCAATAGATTCTCTGGGTCGCAGGAATGAAGTCGGACGCCGCTGCTTTATAAATACTGGGCACGAACTTCTGCGGATTGCGATCGATCACTGGAAACCACGTGGACTGAATTTGAACCATGATGCGGTGTCCTTTGAGGAAAACATGGTCGTGGTCGCGCAGCGGGACGTTCCATTCCGTGGGCTGGTTCGGCTTGAGTGCGTGGGGTTTCTCGTAGCTCGCGAGATAGCGGCCGCGGCGCACCTCCATGGCAATGGGTAGCTCGTCGCCGTTCAGCGACTGCGAGTATTGTCCCGGCTTTGGGCCTTCGTCTGGATTCCAATCGTTTTTCTGCGCGTTATCGGGATAAACGTCGATCAGCTTGACGATGAAATCGCTGTCGGTGCCGGAAGTTGAGGCGAACAGATTGGCAGCGAGCGGCCCGGTGACGGTTAGATCGTGGTCGAGGGGATCGCTCACGAAGGAAAGCACGTCGGGACGGTGATCGACGAAGCGCTGGTCGGCAACCTCCCAGGTGCGCCAGTCACCGGCGGGATACGTCGGCGAGATCGGGCGCTGGCGATAGGGCACGGGATTGGCGGGATCGGAAACGTACTCGCGATAGGCCTTTCCGTTACTGGACTCGTTCGGCGCCGTAAAAGAAAGTTTCCCGTCTGCATGCAGGTAGAGGTTGGTGGGCTTGGCATTCTTCGGAGGCCACTCTGGATAAGTGTGCCAGGTGTTCGATCCGCTTTGAAATGTGCTGGCCTGCCACGCCGGCTTCTCGCCCTTGCCGTGCAGGTAATAACGGAAGAATGGGGCCTCGATGTTCTCGCGAAACTCGCGGGCGGTTTCGTGTCCTGCGAAAGGAACGAGGCCGATGCTGTCGGCCTTGGGAGTTCGCCACTCTCCGTGATACCAGGGCCCGGCGACGATGAAGTTGGTGTGTTGCGGATCGCTCTCCTCAGCGTGGCGGAAGATTTGCCACGGACCCCAGGGATCTTCCTGGTCCCAGAAGCCGGCAACGTTGAGGTTGGGAACGGTGGAGGAGTGGAGTTGGTTCACCCAGGCTTCTTTCTTCCAGAAATCGTCGTAGTCAGGATGGTCCACGCTCGCATTCCAGTAAGGAATAGATCCGTGAAGATACTTCGTGTTGATGTTGGAGAGCGGTCCGAGATCGAGATACCACTGGTAAGTGTCGTAAGTCTCGAAATCGAAGTGAGTGTTCTTGTTTTTGTCGGCCTGCTCCATCACGGCGTATTCAAAGTCGTAACTCTCGCGCAGGGCGCCGTAACGGTGGTCATCGTCATTCATCCATTGATCCACGGGCGAGGCCTGCTCGCTCATGGCTTTCAGCGCTGGGTGTGGGTGGAGAAGGGCTAGCGCGGTCGTCAGTCCATCGTAGGAAACACCATACATGCCGACATTTCCGTTGTTGTTCGGAACGTTTTTCACCAGCCAGTCGATCGAATCGTAGGCATCGGTAGTCTCGTTGGTGGCCTTGGGATCGCTGAGGTCGACCCAGGAGGAAAGATTGAACGTGCCTTCGGACTTGAAGCGTCCGCGAAGATTCTGGATGACGAAGATGTAGCCGTCCTGGGCGAGCTCCTTTATGGAGGACGGCATCTGTTCCGGCGGCTTTTCGGGGACGCCGTAAGGAGTGCGGCGAAACAGAATGGGGAGTGGGCCGGTTCGATCGAGCGGAGTGAGGATGACGGTCTGGAGGTGCACGCCGTCACGTACGGGAATCATGACTTCCTCGAGCTTGAAGATCGGCTTCGTCGGCGGCGTTGGTTGTGGGGAAGCCTGCTGCGCTGCAGCAGAGATTGCAAACAAAAATGGTAGAACGAACCGTTGGATTGATGAGGGCACCGCTGTCCTCCAAATATTTCTTTTCGCACAGAAGCTGCGCGCGAAGTATATCAACCCTCGGATTGTCTCGGCGAGTTGTTCTTTTGAAGCGCGGAATCGTCGCGTCTTTTGCGACAGGGCGGTGATTTTGAACTCCGTGGTTGAGGATGCCAAGTCAAATTCCCCGCCCTGTCCCTGCAAAGAACGCAGGGACGAGGAGGGGGCAGCCGCTTTGCGCGTTGTTCTACTTGCCCACTTCCTGGATGCACTCTTCCAGCACGTCGATGGCGACGTCAGCTTCTTCTTTGGTCACCACCAGCGGCGGGCACAGGCGGACTGAGCTGGGGCCGCAGCCGAGGAACAGGACGCCGTGTTCGAAGGCCTTCTCGACGATCAGATCGCGCTCGGCAGCGGCGTACTCCTTGGTCGACTTGTCCTTGACGATGTCGACGCCGATCATCAGGCCGCGGCCACGGACGTCGCCTACTAGCTTGAGCTTCGTCGGCCAGCTCGCCATGCGCTTCAGCATGTGTGCGCCTACTTCGGCCGAGTGATCGAGCAAGTGTTCTTTCTCGATCACGTCGAGCGTTGCGAGCGCGGCGGCGATGCATACGGGATTGCCGCCAAAGGTTGAGGCGTGCGAACCGGGCACCCAGTCCATGATTTCGGAGCGGGTCATCACAACGCCGAGCGGCATGCCCGAGGCGACGCCTTTCGCGATGAGAACCATGTCCGGTTCGACACCGGTGTGCTCGACGGCCCACCACTTGCCGGTGCGGCCGATGCCGCTCTGGACCTCATCCACAACAAGGAGGATGCCGTGACGATCGCAGATGCGGCGCAGCTCCTGCATGAAGATGGTGGGAGCCACGACGTATCCGCCCTCGCCCTGCACAGGCTCGATGAAGATGGCAGCCACTTCCTCGGGAGGCAGCGTGGTCTTGAACAGCTTCTCCTCGATGTAGCGGGCACAACTCAGCGCGAACGCGTCAGGATCCTGCGTGGCATCTTTGCGTCCGCGATAAAGATCGGGATAGGGGACGTGCGTCACACCGCCGAGCAGCGGCGAAAAGCGGCGCCGTTGCTGGGGTTTCGACGCAGTAAGGGACAGCGCACCCATAGTGCGACCATGAAACGCCCCGAAGAACGCGATGACGTTGGGCCTCTTCGTATGATATCTGGCAAGCTTGAGGGCGCACTCGACGGCCTCGGCACCGGAGTTGCCGTAGTAGATTTTGTGGGGGCCGGGCATGGGCGCGATCTTTGACAGGCGCTCGGCTAGCGTGACCATACTCTCGTAGTAAAAATCGGTACCCGACATGTGGATGAGTTCGCCGGCCTGTTTCTGCATGGCGGCGACTACGTGGGGATGGCAATGGCCGGTTGAGGTGACGGCGATGCCTGCGGAGAAGTCGTAGAACTCGTTGCCGTCGACGTCGGTGATGACGATGCCGCGTCCGCTCTTGGCTACTAGCGGGTAGGAGCGGGTGTAGGACGGCGAAATGTATTTCTCGTCGCCGGCGAGCACGCGCTTGGCGTTGGGTCCGGGCAGGGCGGTTCTAAGCTTTGGTCCGTTAACAGCGTTCATGGTTTTGGTGGTCATGGGAATCCTCCGTAAGGCAGTGGCCAGTGGTTAGTGGCCAGTGGACAGTGAACGGCACGTCGGAACTCGCGGCTCTGGTTCGAGCACACACGTGGAACCGAAAGAATTTGGCGGAGGATTTGTTAGTCGCTACCGAAGAGGCTGGGCCGCAGCCGTGAGGGCAGATTCGCGCGATACCGTCTTGGACAAACCAGACAGTGCAGCCAGCACTCGGGCAAGTGCGAATTGGGCGGACACGATTTGGTAACGTTGCGCAGCATTGCTCACCGTCGACATCACGATCACTAACGGCATTATAGCTTGCGGCGATGCTTGGCGTGAACCCCTTTGGTAACGGCCGGGCTGCGCCCGGCGGACAGCCGAGGGCGGCTGTCCCCACAGGCTTTTTCCTACTTTTGACTTCCGTTGCTTGTGGCCGTAGCATGGGCTGCGCTCTTGGGCGGGGGCCATCTACCTTGCTGGATCAGACCATCTCGCATTACCGGATTGTTGAGAAGCTTGGCGGCGGTGGTATGGGTGTGGTTTACAAGGCGGAAGACACGCGCCTTGGCCGTTTTGTCGCTTTGAAATTTCTGCCCGAAGATCTGGCGCAGGATCGGCAGGCGCTGGAACGATTCCGGCGTGAGGCGAAGGCTGCTTCCGCTCTCAACCATCCCAATATCTGCACGATTTATGACATTGGCGAGGAGAATGGACGCACGTATCTCGTCATGGAGTTCCTTGACGGGGCTACGCTTAAGCACCTGATCGGGACGCGGGCGATGGAGGTAGAGACGATCCTGGCATTGGGGATCGAGATCGCCGATGCGCTGGACGCGGCGCATACCGAAGGCATTGTTCATCGCGACATCAAGCCCGCGAATATTTTTGTGACCAAGCGCGGGCACGCCAAAATCCTGGACTTCGGCCTGGCCAAGGTGACAGCGAATCCGGCAGCATCGTCGCACGTCCCTGACGTGACCGCGCCGACTGATGTAGCGGTCGAAGAGCACTTGACGAGCCCCGGCTCGACTCTGGGCACTGTGTCTTATATGTCACCGGAGCAGGCTAAGGGGAAAGAGCTTGATTCGCGGACGGATCTTTTTTCTTTCGGCGTAGTGCTGTATGAGATGGCGACCGGGACTTTGCCGTTCCGCGGGGAAACGTCGGCGCTTATTTTTCAATCGATTCTGGATCGGGCACCGGTTTCGCCGGTGCGATTGAATCCGGACTTGCCGGCGAAGCTGGAAGACGTCATCAACAAATCGCTGGAGAAAGACCGGAACTTGCGCTACCAGCATGCGGCGGATGTTCGCGCCGATCTGCAGCGGTTGAAGCGCGATACGGAGAGCGGGCGCGCGGCTGCGGCTAGCTCGGGTTCGGTTGCGGCAGTGCAGGAGACAGGTCAGCATTCCGCGGTAATGAGCCAGGCGGAGTCGACGCCGGGCTCGGCGAAAGTGGCGGCGACATCTTCAAGCGGTGTAAGCGCCGCGCCGGCGGGGGTTATTCCGGCAAAGAGGCCGTGGAAGATTCTTATCCCCGTGACTCTGGTTGTTTTGGTGGCACTGATTGCCGTTGGATTGTATTTACACTCGAGGCAATCTGCAAAACTGACCGAGAAAGACAGCATCTTACTCGCCGACTTCGTCAACACGACCGGTGATGCGGTATTTGACGGGACGCTGAAGCAGGCGCTGGCCGTGCAACTGGGGCAGTCGCCCTATCTGAATATTCTTCCTGAGTCGCGGATTCGCGAAGCGTTGAAGTTCATGGGCCGGTCCGGGGACGAGCGCCTGAGCCGCGATGTGGCGCGTGAAATCTGCCTGCGCGAAGGCGTGAAGGCGATGATGGTGGGATCGATTTCCAGTCTGGGCAGCCATTACGTTATTACTCTGGAAGCGGTAAACGCGCAGAATGGCGACTCGCTGGCGCGCGAGCAGGTGGAAGCGGAGAGCAAGGAGCAGGTGTTGAAATCGCTGGACCACGCTGCGTCCCAGTTGCGGGAGACGCTGGGAGAATCTATTGGTTCGGTGCAGAAGTTCGACACTCCGCTGGAAGCAGCCACTACATCGTCATTGGATGCCTTGAAGGAATTCAGTGTGGGTGAGGGCGAACATGAGAAGTTCAACGACGAGGCCGCGATTCCGCACCTGAAACGAGCCATCGAACTGGATCCGAATTTTGCCATGGCTCTGGCGACGCTGGGCGTCGCCAGTAACAACATGGGCAACAGCAAAGACGCCGCTGAATATATACAAAAAGCATTTGATGCCAAGGAAAGAGCGAGCGAGAGGGAGAAGTTCTACATTTCTTCGCACTACTACGGCATGCTCAGGAGACAGGAAGACAAAGATATCGAGACTCTTGAGCAATGGATACAGGCCTATCCTCGCGACGACGTTCCGCGGGACAACATAGCCCTCGCGGAATCGGGGATTGGGCAGTACGAGAAGTCACTGGCTAATGCGAGCGAGGCGGTGAGGCTCGATCCTAAGGACCCCTACGGCTATCAGAACCTGACTGGAGCGTACCTGTCGCTGAATCGCTACGACGAAGCGAAGGCAGTGGCGGATCAGGCTGTCGCGCAAAAGGCGGAACCGTGGTCGATCCATAACATGCTTTACGAGCTAGCGTTTCTTCGAGGGGACGAAGCCGCCATGCAGCATGAGGTAGAACGCGCAGCGGGAAAAGTGGAGGAACCCACTGTACTTCTTTTCCAAGCGCGGGGTGAGTGCGCGCTGGGAGAAATAAAGAGGGCCAGGGAGAGCTTTGCGCACGCGGCCCGCGCTGCCGAGGCTCGCGGATCGAAGGAGCGTGGGGCAGGTGTTCTCGCAGCCGAGGCCATTTGCGATGCCGAGACAGGCTTCCCGCAGGAAGCCCGCCAGGCGATGAATGCGGCGCTCGCGCTTTCCGAGAACATCAATTCGCGAACCGCCGCCGCGGTTTTGTGCGCTCGCATCGGCGACGCGGCGCAGTCGGGGAAGCTGGCTGAGGGATTGGCCAAGGAATTTCCGTACGCCACCCTGATCAATCAGGTACAGCTGCCGACGGCGCGGGCAATGATTAGCCTGGAGCACAACCAGCCCGGCGAGGCGGTTGCGGCGCTCGATTCAGCCACGCCTTACGAATTGGCCACGAGCGGGATTGGCGCCATGTCCGTCCGCGGCGAGGCCTTTCTGCGCTTGCGCGACGGAGCCAAGGCAGCGGCGGAGTATCAGAAGATTCTCGACCATCGCGGCATCGATCCGACCGGCTGGCTTTATTCGCTGGCGCATTTGGGATTGGGTCGGGCCTATGCGCTGCAAGGCGATACAGCCAAGGCGAAAGTTGCCTATCAGGATTTTTTGGCGGTCTGGAAAGATGCGGACGCGGATGTTCCAGTCTTGAAGACGGCGAAGGCGGAATACGAGAAGTTGAAGTAGCTTATAGAAAAATCCTGCGGGGCCGCGGACCACCGGCGAACTGCAAGGGGTCCCCTTCGACTTCGCTCAGGGCAGGCTTTCGACTCCGACAGGTGCCCCGCTTCGCAGGACACCCGTCTCCGCTCAGGATGACAGTGCTGGAGTAAGTTTAGAATCTTCTTTAGTCCGAACTCGTCTGATATGTTTTAGCTTTCCCTGCTCTCTCACTGACATGTCCAAGGCTCAGCACCCAAGCCGGTTTGCGGTGATTCTTGCCTTCGGGCTGGTCTATTTAACCTGGGGCTCAACTTACCTGGCCATCGATATTGCGGTGCAGAGCATTCGGCCGGCGCTCATGTGTGGGGTGCGGTTTTCGATTGCAGGGGTGGTGATGCTGGCGGTGAGCGCGGCGACGGGACGGCGGATCTGGTACTCGGCGCGGCAGATTGCGCTAGCCGCGGTGGTGGGAATTTTGCTGCTGATGGGTGGGAACCTGACGCTGTCGTGGGCGGAACTTTCTGTGCCTTCGGGGCTGGCGGCCTTGATAATCGCGATCACACCGTTGTGGTTTCTGGTGCTGGATTCGTTGCTGCTAGGCAACCATCACATTTCGTGGCGGGGCAAGGCTGGACTGGGTCTGGGGATGGTGGGGCTGTTCGTGTTGTTCTGGCCGGAGTTGCACTCGACTTCGGCGCTGGGCCGGCGCGAGTTCTGGGCTTCGCTCTCGCTGCTGGGCGGATCGTTTTCCTGGGCTCTGGGCTCGGTGCTGTCGAAGCGCTGGCAATCAGGGATGGATGGGTTTAGCGCTACTGCATGGCAGGTGACGGCGGCGGGCGCGGCAAACCTGTTGTTTGCTCTCGTCGTGGGAGATTTCACACACGTTGCCTGGACGACACGGGGGGTGAGTGCCGTGCTGTATTTGGTCGTGTGCGGATCGTGGATCGGGTACACGGCTTATATATGGCTGCTGGAGCATGTGCCTACTTCGAAAGTTTCGACTTACGCTTATGTGAATCCGGTGGTTGCAGTTTTTCTGGGGTGGTTGATTTTGCACGAGCGCGTGGATCGCTTCATTGTGATGGGGAGTGTGATCGTGGTGGTGTCGGTGATTCTGGTGACCAGCGCTAAGGTGAAAGAGAAGACGGTTGCGGAGGAACTGCCAGCGGTGGAGGCGGCGGGGTAGCAGTTCTCAGTTCTCAGTTCTCAGTTCTCAGTTCTCAGTTCTCAGTTCTCAGTTCTCAGTTCTCAGTTCTCAGTTCTCAGTTCTCAGTTCTCAGTTCTCAGTTCTCAGTTCTCAGTTCTCAGTTCTCAGTTCTCAGTTCTCAGTTCTCAGTTCTCAGTTCTCAGTGATTGGACGGCATCGAGTTAGGTAGGGTCTCTTTTATTTTTCGGCCTCTTCGTCGTCCTCTTCTTCAGTCATCAAATCTACGACATGGCCACGGATGGCGTAAGTTTGTTTGGGCGCGCCGGTGGGCTCGAAGGTCACACGGACTGGCGTTCTTTGCCAGGCTGGCTCGGGGCAGGCGGAATCGGCTGGGATATCCTTCGTGTCTTTGTCGGCGACGTTTGCGATCTCGATCGGCTTCTTGAGAATGGGCTTGCGATGGTTGATTTGGGCCACGATTGCGTAAGCTTTTTTCTTATCGTCGGAGACACCGCAATAGGCGGCATAGTCGCGGTACCAACTGACGGCGGAGTAGAAGACGTCAAACTCGGGAAGATTGATGAGGGAGATGTGGCCGGTGGTGCGGTCGACCAGGAGCCATCCGCCACGCTGCCATTCCCAGTGCGGTGCGGACGTGGACTCTTGCGGAAGGCTGTCGTTGAGGCGGAAAGCGCGGCGGACTACGAAGAGACGATCGGTTACGTCGTGGGCGATGCCTAACGTAAATTCCTTGACGCGGGTGTCCACGAGAAGAGGGCGGACTTTCAGAGTGAGCGGCTTTTCATCGGCTGCCCCGGATTCGGGGAACCACTGCACGGAGGTCCATTTGCCGAAAGTGATGACGTGGGATTTGGTCGTGGCGCCGGCGCTCGCTTGAGTGACAAAGATGGAGAGCGCCAGCGCTGCGTGGAGATGGCATTGAAAGATGCGGACCATGGCCGAGGTTAAGCAGGAAACTGGCTTGAGGACAAGGTCAGAGGTCACAAATCGCGCGTGGATTTCGATGTCCGGTTCCGAAGTGGGAAGAGAGGCAAACCAATCAAAACACAATCGACTGGCTGTTGAGTGGTGCGTGCACGCAGCTAAGGGTGAGATTGCAGTAGAATTGGACGAAAGAGCAAGTGGGCAATGAGTTTCCCTCACGATTTCCGGCCGGCGGTGAGCGGTGAGATCCGGACAACTTCCCAGCGTGAACCGGCTTCTGATTTAAGCATGAGTGGGTTATGGACGGGGCGGCGTGTGCCCCGGATTCTGGTGGTGGACGATCATCCAACCATTACCGGGCTGATGAGCCAGTTGCTGGTCCAGCGCGGCTATGACGTGGTGACGGCGAGCGACGCGGAGGAAGCAGCGGCGGAAGTGCGGCGGCAGGCGCCTGATCTGATTCTGTCGGATGTGAGGATGCCGGGGAAGTCGGGCTATGAATTGTGCCGGGAACTCAAAGGGGATCCGGCAACGCGTCTGATTCCTTTTGTGCTGATCACGGGATTAAGCGACAGCACCGACAAGCTGCGGGGAATTGAAGCTGGAGCGGACGATTTTCTGAACAAGCCGGTGCTGGCCGAAGAATTGACGGCGCGGGTGAAGTCGCTGCTGCGAGTAAAAGAATTTACTGACGAGTTAGAGACGGCGGATTCCGTGCTGTGCACGCTAGGGCTGATTGTGGAGGGCCGCGATCCTTATACCGAGGGGCACTGCGAACGGCTGGCGGCGCGGGCTGCGGATTTGGGACGGCATTTGGGGCTGGATGAAGATTCGATTGTGGCGCTGCGGCGCGGGGGATTTCTGCACGACCTGGGGAAGATCGCGGTGCCGGATGAGATTCTGAAAAAAGGCAGCGACCTGACGCTTCAGGAGTGGGCGATCATGAAGCAGCATCCGGTGACGGGGGAGAATATTTGCAAGCCTCTGAAATCTTTGCGGCTGGTGCTGCCGATCATCCGGCATCATCATGAGCACGCGGATGGGTCGGGGTATCCAGATGGATTGCGGGCGGGCGAGATCCCGCTGCTGCCGCGGGTTTTGCAGGTGGTGGACGTATACGATGCGCTACGGACGGCGCGGCCTTATAAGCCGGCGCTGTCGCATGATGAGGCCGCGCAAACCATGCGCGTGGAGGCCCGCCAGGGCTTGTGGGACGCAGAACTAGTGAATCAGTTTTTCAGCATGCTGGTGGAAAAACGCAGCGTGGCGTAGGACGGCAGTTCTCAGTTCTCAGTTCTCAGTTCTCAGTTCTCAGTTCTCAGTTCTCAGTTCTCAGTTCTCAGTTCTCAGTTCTCAGTTCTCAGTTCTCAGTTCTCAGTTCTCAGTTCTCAGTTTTATTGGACGCTGGACTCCGGTTTCCCGTTTCCTTAACTGGCTCTTACCGACGTACAATTGCTCAGCATTTTCTGCGTTTCACGGCTTGATGGATATTACTTACAGCATTGTTATTCCAGCCTTTAACGAAGGCGCGCGGCTGGGGACTACTCTGGAGAAAGTACTGGGGTATTTGCGCGAACAAGGATGGAGTGCGGAAGTCATCGTGGTGAATGATGGATCGCGGGACAACACCGCTGATTTGGTGCGCGAGTTTGCGGAGCGGAATCCCATGTTGCGGCTGGTGGAGAATCCAGGGAACCGCGGCAAAGGGTATGCAGTGCGTAATGGGATGCTGAATGCGCGGGGCGAGGTTGTCGTGTTCAGCGACGCAGATCTGTCTTCGCCCATTGAAGAGATGCCGAAGTTGCTGGCGGCGCTGGCTTCTGGGACGGATATTGCCATCGGTTCGCGATGGCTGCGGGCGGAATTGCAGACGCGGCGGCAATCGCTGCACCGTCAGCTTTTTGGAAGAGTCTTCAACTTGTTGCTGCGGATTATTCTGGGGCTGCAGTTCAAGGACACGCAATGTGGCTTCAAAGCTTTCACGCGGCGGGCTGCACAGACGATTTTGCCGCTGCAACGCATCGAGCGCTGGGGCTTTGATCCAGAGATTCTTTTTCTGGCGCGCAAGTTTGGATTTCGCGTGGAAGAAGTGCCGGTGCTTTGGGGGCACAGTGGGGACACGCGGATTCACCCGCTGCTGGATGGGGCGCGGATGTTTTGGGAGATGCTGCGGATTCGGTGGTATGACCTGACGGGGAAGTACGGCGCCAGTGCTGCAGTGAGTGGACGCCCGGTCAAGACGCTACCTGGAGGGCCGGCGTCCAGAGCTTGATTCAGGCTGACTTGCGTTTTGTGGCCGCAGCCAATTCCTTTACCGATTCAACCACTTGGTGTCCCATCTTGGAAGTCGGCGTCGGTGTTTGCCCTGCCCTCTCCAGATCGGCGGTGCGGTAGCCTTGATTCAGCACCTTGCCGACGGCGTTCTCGATGCAGGCGGCTTCCTGGTCGAGTTGAAAAGAATGGCGCAGCAACAGCGCGGCGGAAAGGATTGCGCCGAGAGGATTCGCGATTCCCTTTCCGGCGATGTCTGGTGCCGAGCCATGAACAGGCTCGTATACGCCGACCGGGCCTCCGATGCTGGCTGAGGCCAGCAGGCCTAGCGATCCTACTACTCCACCGGCCTGGTCGGAGAGAATGTCGCCGAACATGTTTTCGGTGAGAACCACGTCGAAATCTTTGGGGCGCCGCACCAGCGACATGGCGGCGGAATCCACATACATGTGGGAGAGTTGCACTCCCGGATAATCTTTCGCGCAGCGGGTGACGACTTCGCGCCACAGGCGGGAACACTCGAGAACATTTGCTTTGTCGACGGAGAGAACTTTCTTGCGGCGCTTCAGGGCCAAGTCGAAGGCGACGCGGGCGATGCGCTCGATGGCGGGTTCGCCGTACGTCATGGTGTTGGTGGCGACGCGCGAGCCGGGCTCGCCTGTGATGGAACGCGGTTCTCCGAAATAGAGGCCGCCGAGCAGTTCGCGGACGATCATTATGTCGGTGCCGCGGACTAAATCGGGGCGCAGCGGGGAACAGTCTTCGAGAGCGGGAAAACAGATGGCGGGACGCAGATTCGCGTAGGCGCCGAGTCCGTGGCGCAGGCGGAGGAGTCCGGCTTCGGGCCGAAGATGTTGGGGATAGTGGTCAAAAGCGGGGCTGCCTACGGCGCCGAGCAGGACTGCAGAGCACGATAGGCACGCCTGGATTGTGTCTGCTGGAAGTGGATCATTCACCGCGGATAGTGCGGCGCCGCCGATGTTTTTTCTTTGCAACTGGAGCTGGTGGCCGAATGCGTCAGCGATGGCTTGAAGTACCAGGACGGCTTGTTCGGTGACTTCGGGGCCGATGCCGTCGCCGGGGAGGATAGTTAGGTTCAGGAGCATGGGGTGATTTTGCAATTGGGAAATTTTGTAATTTTGTAATTTTAATCGCAGTCGTGAGGCAGCGACAGCTGATTCAGATTTCAAATTACTCAATTACCAAATTACCCGATCACTCAATTTCCTACACGCCCCAAAGATAATCTTCCTGCTGCTGATCGTGGTGCTGATCGGGAGCGACGGGCACACCGAAGCTGTTAGGTTGGGGCGCCATTGGGAATGGCCGGACTGGTTCGGGGGTTGCCGGGCTCGCGGTGGCTGCGGCCGCGACGGGCGCTTGAAGCGGTTCGAACAGTGGTGTCGCCGAACCTGCCGGCTTGTGCGTGTCGCGGATCAATTCGAGCAGGTGATGATCCTCGACGTGCTTGATTTTATCGGCGAGGCGCACGAAGCGGCGATAGATATCGTCGAGGGCGCGGCGGTCGAACTGGTAGCCGAACTGTTCGCAGCGTATGGCGAGGGCGTGACGGCCGGAGTGCTTGCCGAGCACGAGTTTGGAATCGGGCACGCCGACGGATTGCGGCGTCATGATTTCGTAGGTCAACGGATTCTTCAGAACGCCATCCTGGTGGATTCCAGCTTCGTGTGCGAAGGCGTTGCGTCCGATGATGGCCTTGTTGGGCTGCACAGGCACGCCAGTGATCTCGCTGAGCAACTGGCTGGCGGGGAAGAGATGTTCGGCGGCGATGGCCGTCTCGTACGGATAGCGATCGCGCCGGACCCGCATGGCCATGACGATCTCTTCGAGCGAGGCGTTGCCGGCACGCTCGCCGATGCCATTGATGGTGCACTCAACTTGCCGGGCTCCGGCAGCGATGGCCGCCATGGTATTGGCGACAGCCATGCCAAGATCGTTGTGGCAGTGAGCGGAGATGGTGACGTTCTCGATTCCCTTGACCCGGCGGCGGATGGTTGCGATCAGGTCGCCGAACTCGGCGGGCACGGTGAAACCGACGGTGTCGGGGATATTTAGCGTGGTAGCGCCTGCTTCGACGACTGCATCGAGAACCTGGCAGAGGAATTCGGGGTCCGTGCGCGTGGCGTCTTCGGGCGAAAATTCGACGTCAGGGCAGAGCGACTTGGCGAAGGCCACGGCGTCGCGGGCTTGCGCCAGGCACTCGTCGCGACTGATGCGCAGTTTGTACTTCAGGTGAATGTCGGATGTGGCCAAAAACACATGGATGCGCGGGTGGGCGGCGTCTTGCAGAGCTTCCCAGGCGCACTCGATATCGGGGCGGCAGGCGCGACACAATCCAGCAATGATGGGACGGCGAATCAAGGCGGCGATGGCCTTTACGGCTTCAAAGTCACCGTCGGAGGCAATGGGAAATCCGGCCTCGATCACGTCGACACCGAGACGGTCGAGTTGATGCGCCAGGCGCAATTTTTCCTGGTGGTTCATGCTACAACCCGGCGACTGTTCTCCGTCGCGCAGGGTGGTGTCGAAAACTCTGATATGGATCTGGTCTGTGGCCATGAGCTTCGTTATGCCGCTGTGACTCTTTATGGTACGAGGAAATCGGGTTGAAGCAAAACTTATAATTCTTCAGTCATCATTAGATAGCCTTCTATGATAAGCTTCCCTAATGGTACTTTAAGTTTATATAAGGGGACAGTAAATGGAACTTTCGCAGCTGGAAGTCTTTCTGGCAGTGGCACGTGAGCACCGGTTCTCGCGGGCGGCGGAGAAGCTGCACCGCACCCAGTCGGCGGTGAGCCAGACTATCCGCAAATTGGAGGATGAACTGGGCGAGGCTCTGCTCGACCGCTCTTCGCGGGAAGGAGTTCTGACTGATGCCGGGCAAGTGCTCTATGAATACGCCGAGAAACTGCTGAATCTGCGACATGATGCTCACGAATCTCTGGCGTCGTTGCGGGAGTTGCAGAAGGGCAAGCTGGTGATCGCGGCGAATGAATTCACGGCGCTTTATCTGCTGCCGGTGCTGGCGGAATTCCGGCGGCTGCATCCTATGATCAAGATCACGGTGCAGCGGGCCCTGGGCAGCCGGATTCCGGATGATGTGTTGCAGCACAGCGCGGAGCTGGGCGTGTTGTCGTACAAGCCGGAGGAACCGCGGCTGCACTCTGTAGTGACTTATCTGGATGAACTGGTGCTGGTGGTGCCGCCGAAACATCCGCTGGCCTCGGCGCGGGAGGTGAGCATCCGGCAGCTGGGCGCGGAATCATTTGTGGCGCATATTGTTTCGTCGCCCTACCGGGAGAAAGTTCTGCAGACATTTGAAAAGCACAAAACGCCGTTGCACATGGGGCTTGAACTGCCGACGCTGCAGGCGATCAAACAATTCGTGGCTATGGGAAATGGAGTGGCGTTCATGCCTGAGATCAGTGTGGAGGCCGAACTGGCGCGGAGAGAGCTGGTGCGGATTCCGGTGCGGGAACTGCGGGTGCAACGCAAACTGCGCCTGATCTACCGCAAGGAAGCGGGGCTTTCCCATGCGGCGCGGGCGCTTCTGAAAGTAGCTGAGGCGGTGGCGCTGGAGCGGGCCGGGCGGTATCGATTTCAGCGGGAGAGTTAGGCACAAGCAGTCTGCCATAAGGATGCGAGCCAAACGCGCCCTTCGGTCGCTTGCGCTCTCTTAGGGCAGGCTCCGTGGAGTCGCGCGGCTCGCCCAGATCCTTCACTGCGCAAGAAACGCTTGTTCAGGATGACAACCCAGAATTCAAGAATGCATTAGCAGTCGGCACAGGCCTCCGCGGGCTGGAACGCTGCGAGAGCTTCGGGCACGCTGGGATGAATCTCGAGGACTGAATCCAGGTTCGTAAGATCCAGAAGCTCGCGCACGAGTGGGCTGGGACTGGCACACTTCAGGTCCGCGTTCTGGGATCGCGCCCAGGTGTAGAGGAAGGCCAATTCGCCGATGCCGGCGCTGTCGATGGAGCTGACGCCACTGAGATCGAGTACGACTTTGCCGCCGTTTTCGAGGATTTCACCAACCAGGCGCGACAGGGCTGTGGCCTCGTCACGATAGACGATGCGGCCCTGGCAGTGAACAATCATGACGTCGCCGCGATTGCGAGTTTCCAGACTGAGTTTCAACGTCGACTCCTTATTTTGTGTTCCAAAGGCAGCCAAAGTGTATGACTGCGGCCATGTTTGAGCGTTTGCGTTTGAGAATTCCATCCTAATGGATAGACGCGCGCCGAGGGGTTTCGGAATCATGAAAAGAGTGTAATTTTTGAGCAAAACGTCCCAGTCCTGCACCGCGGAATTTTGAGGGAACGGGGCATCCTGGGTCTCCGTTCCACAGCATCTAAGGAGGGGCCTAACGGATTTCGCGCATTCAGGTAGAATTTGCTGCTGGCATAAATGCCTTGGAGGACTCATTTTCGTGTCAAAAATCGCAGCCGTGGTTCTGGCGTTCCTGAGCTTGATGCTGTTCACAACCCCATCCGAAGCACAACAGCGTAGTGGAGATCAGGGCGGCGGCGGGGGGCTGCTCCCCAGTGGAAACGTGTATCTCGGAGCTGCTTATGCCGATAACGTGGATGTGGTCAACCGCCTAACGTTCCGGGGATGGAATGCATCTTTTGAGGACTTCGCTCTCCGCCGCTTCTCGCACCTCAGTTTTGTGGCGGATGGCAGCGGCTTCTATCGCCAGGGAGTACAACAATATAACCTTATGATTGGGCCGCGAGTTTCCATGCAATACGGAAAGTGGCGCCCGTTCGTGCATCTGCTGGGTGGGATACAACGAACGTCTTCGGGGGGCACAACGCGTTATCCGGTCGAGGAAGATCTTGGCGGCGGCGTGGATCGCAAGTTTCAGTTGCTGTTCCTTAAGAGGTTTTCCTGGCGGCTGCAATTTGATTACAGCCGCACCCACTTCCTGAGCGCGACGCAGAACAACTTTCGGGGATCGGCCGGACTGCTTTGGCGCTTCTGAGAGATAACGCCCGGCTGGCCCTGCGGACCTGTAGTTGACGATTTTCCATTCGCTGGCATCTAACTTTTCGCGACTTTGTAATTCGGCCAGGGTTATAAGGCTGAGGTTAGGATGGCTATGCGAAAAATCGGATTTATTGGTCTTGCTCTCCTGCTGCTCGCTGGTCTGGCAAACGCTCAGGTTCCTACCAGCGGGAACGTTTTCTTCGGATATTCCTACTACAACACCGATCTCTCTTCGATCGACCGCGCCAGCACGAATGGCTTTGAGGCCTCGTTCGAAGGCAAAGCGCTTCCTTTTCTGGGGTTCGTGGCCGATTTTGACAGCCATTACGGCTCAGAGAATTTTTTTTCCTCGGCTGGGTGTCCTCCCGGTTCACCACCATGTCTTCCAGTGCCAGTTAATGCGAGTGTGTCCGAACGCAATTTCCTATTCGGACCGCGTGTGTCATTTTCTGTCGGCAAGTTTCGTCCATTCGCTGAGGGGCTGTTCGGAGGGGCGCATGTTAACGTGAATAACGGCGTGGGCTCCGACACATCGTTCGCGACCGCGCTGGGTGGCGGGCTCGATTACAAAATCATTCGCCCCGTGGCGTGGCGCTTTCAGGGAGACTACGTACAAACGCGTTTCTTTGGAACGACGCAGAATAACGTTCGGCTGTCGACGGGGATCGTGCTTCGCTTCTGAGGAGCGCCGGAAGATAGTTCTGGGCGATTACGAAAACAGGATCCAGCTGGTTGGCTGGATCCCGCTTTGTGTGGCCACCAAGAAACGCCTGTGACCAAAAATCCGTGATTACCGGACCTAGGTCTGCCAGTACTTGTGGTCACGCAGAAAATAGTTTTCGTTCCAGTAGTTCATCGCGGTTTTCAGGAACAGCCAGCCCACGCGCCAATGTCCCATCTTCTGGAAGCGGCGGTTGGTGGTGTAGACCCCGCCGCGGACGATGCCGAAACGCTTCCGCTCGACCTGCTGGCTGAGGAGGTAATCCTCAGCGAAGAGCACCTGCTCGTGGAATCCGCCGAGCTCATGAAATTTTTTCAAGTCGAACAGCATGAACATTCCCGTAGCGAAGGGGTGATGGAGTTGCGAGAGGTACTGGAAGAAATCGTTGCCTGCATAGAACAGTTTGTCGATCCAGCTGCCGCCGCGGCAGAGGATGTTCGTAGTCACACAATGAAGCTGCTTGCGCTGGGCGAGTTCGACCGCACGGCGCACCAATGAAGGGTGCGCGAGGTCGATATCGGCATCGAGAAAGAGAACGTAGGCGCTGTCAGCTTGCGCCGCGCCGAGGTTACGTCCGACTGAGGGCATTCCGCCGCGGATCACGCTGACGTTCAGCCGGTCGCTGAAGCCGAGCACGATTTCGGGAGTGCCGTCGGTCGAGTTAGCGTCAGCGACCAACAGTCTCGTACTCGACATCTTCGAGTAGTCCTGCTTCGTCAGCGAAGTCAGCAGATTCGGAATCAGCTTCGCTTCGTTCTTGGCCGGAATCACGATCGTCAACTCGCTTTGTGTATTCGTGCTCGTTAAACTCATGGATGCGAACCCCCTGTTCATCAACGGTGAGATAAGTCAGACGGGAATCGACCCAGCCGCCTGAGTTGTAGTAGTGAATGCCATCCTGTTCGACGTGGATGGCCTGGTGAGTGTGGCCGCAGAAGATGCGGTCAGCTTCGTGCTGGCGCGCATACTGCAGCGCTCCCGCCGACACTTTCGACGACATGCGGAGCCAGCGCGTGTTCAGCCGGTCAATCAGTCGCACGATGGGCTTGCTCTTGAAGTCGAGTTTCTGCAGCCGCAGATAAAGTGATGTGCCCAGTGTGCTGAGCCGCAGATTGCTTACCTGGAAGCCGTCGAACTGATGGCCGTGGATCGCGATGTGACGAAGTCCGTTGTACTGCCAAGCGTAATGCTGGTAGACGCGGACTCCCACCAGGTGCGACATGATGTTGGTGAGTCCGTGGTCGTGATTGCCTTCGACCCACACGACCTCGATATTGCGCTTGGGATTGGAGAGCTTGCGAATGTAGCCGAGGAACTTCCAGTGGTCCTTGGTGAGGCGGGCGAAGTTGAGATCAGCAAAGATATCACCCAGTAGGATCAGGCGCTGAAAGCGGTTTTCCTTAAGAACGCGCGTGGCTTCGCGGGCATGGCTGGTCTCTGCACCGAGGTGCAGGTCGGAAAGGATCAGCGTGTTGTAGCCATGCAGATCCACAATTTAGTTGTAGCAAGGCAATGTTACGGGGTGATGAAATGTGCATCAAAATCGGTGCAGTGGTCACCCCAAGGTAACCGGGAAGTAAACAAAGGGTTTAGCGGTAAATGGACGTGAAATGTTTCAGTCGTGTGAATGAACAAGCACCTTTCACGTAGACTGAATTCCTTTGAAAACCATTGGACACATTCTGGCGAAGTACACGGCGTGGATCCTACAGCTGTTGGGACCGCTGGGAATTTGGGGCGTGTTCGCGATCGCTTTTGCAGATTCCGCTCTGCTTGGTATGCCGGTCGACGCGATTGTGGCGTTCTATGTCTACAAGGATCACCGGCAATTGCTGTTTTACGTGGTCATGGCTTCGCTTGGTTCGGCGCTGGGCAGCATTCCACTTTACGTTATCGGGTATCTGGGCGGCGAGAAGGTTTTACGCAAACGGATTTCTGAAGAGCGCTTTCAACAGATTCACCGCTCGTTTGAGCGGCACGAATTCTGGGCGCTGATGTTTCCTGGAATGCTGCCGCCGCCGATGCCGTTCAAAATTTTCGTGTTGGGTGCGGCGGTGTTTGAAATGCGGTTCCGCGACTTTATGGCGGCCATCTTCGCGGGAAGATTTGTGCGCTTTCTCGTGCTTTCGTTGCTGACTTTGTGGTTCGGGCCGCAGATTGTGGGATTGGTGGGAGCGCTGTTCCGGCGACACTTTTATTGGGTGCTGGCGGTGGTTGTCCTGGGGGGGGTGATTTGGCTGCTGCGGTGGAGGAGCAAAAAGGCGCGAGGCGCGAACTAGCCGGCGCTGCCACGCCTCGCTTCGCTTGGCGGGACGGACGAATGCGTCCGTCCCCACGCAGGATGGACCCGAGGCGGCTGTCCCCACATTGTTGTCTGCGCAATTTCTAGGCAGCGGCGATGTGGTCGCTGGAAGTTTTGTGCATCCAGCCGGAGAGCGCGTGCAGGAACACCGGTGTACCGAACATCGCGATCGAAAAGAACAGATCGCTCTCGACGGTGCCACGGAAGAATGGGAGTCCGGCGGCGTAGGACATCATCAGACCGCCAAAGGTCTTGGGATACATTTCCCAGGCAGCCCAGACCGCGAAATTACTGATCAGGAAGAATGAAATGGAACTGGCGAGGGCAGAGCCGACCACTCGGGTTGGACCGGATTTCTCCCGCAAGTTGGTGCCGAGCCAGAGGATTGCCGCGTACCAAACCCAGGTGACGAGCTGGTCCCAGGAGAAAGCCGAGGAGTAGACGAACTTGGTAAGGACCACGTCCGTCGCGGCCAGCAGCGCCAGCGGAATCCACATCTGACGCCGCGAACCACGCGCGCCGAAAAACAGCAAGGACGCCGCCAGCGGGGTAAAGTGCCAGGCGTGGGGCAGGAAATTCAGCGGGCCCATAAACGGCAAGAAGCGGACAAAGATGGCGAGTAGGACGAATAGATAGGGCAGCATGAGCACCTCGGAACTGAATCATTATTCTGGGCGCGGGAAGGCGGATACGTCAAGCGCTTGCCGGCAAGTGCATCGCCCGAAGAAGCCTCGCTGCGCGAAGCGGACTGCCGGGGGCGGCTGTCCCCACATTAAAGCGCTGGATTGGATTCCGACACTAATGCGGTTCGGGCACGACGACTCGCTGTTTGCCGGAGCCGTAGACATCGCCCACGACCTGGAGGTTCTGGTCGATCTGGACGCCTGCGCCGAGCGGGCGGCGCGGGCCGTCCCCGCGGTTTAGCAGGCGGGGCAACTGCACGAAGCGCAAATCCTGGAAGAACACGACGGAGCCGCCTTGTGGTGAATCAAGCGCCTCAGTTTGGGTGATTGGATACTGCGCCCAGTCGAGATACACGCGCCCGAGGTAGGATCGCTTCGCAGCTAAGGTGATCGGCGTTTCTTCCGGCTTGTAGCGGATGTCGAGATGGTCGTCGGGATCGACTTCCGGTCCCAGAGAATTTACAGGAGCGAGTGCGAAAAAAGCCGGAGTCTCTACCACGCCGCACCAATGAAACGGATCAGCCAACGAGGGATAAGCAGAAACGCGCAGCGGGTCTGCGCCTTGATAAGTGCGGGAAGCGAGGGCATTGACCGCCCGGCGATGTTCGAAGTCGCGCAGGCCCCAGAGCAGGACCACGCCGGCCAGCGCGAGGGTGGCTGCGACGCGGCCCTTTGGCCCGCGGGTCCGCGCGCCGATCTCCTGATCGATCAGCGAGAAAAGCGACGGAACAATCAATCCGAGGAGCAAGAATCCGAACATGATCGGCTCGAAGATGAAAACGATATCCCAGGAGTACCACTTCTCGGAAAACGGCCAGAACGGGCGAACGCCATAGTTATTGGTGAAGTCGAGCAGAATGTGGCTGAGCCCGGCGAGGCAGGCATAAAAGTAGAGCAGGCTCCAGCGCGGCGGGAGATTGGGATCTTTTACTTTGCGCCCGCGCAAGCGCCAGATCACATAGACGAAGCCGACTACGGCGGCCGCGTCGAGCGGAACACCAAGGAAGGAGTGAGTAAAGCCGCGATGGTGCGCAAAGCCGAAGGCCGGGCCGCCGAAACGGCTGAGAACATCGAGATCGGGAGCCTCTGCGGCGAGCGTCAGCACCGCTGTGGCCAGCGCTGTCTTGCGGTTGAGGCCGGCGCGGCCCATGCATGCGCCGGTCAGAAAATGGGTGATCGGTTCCAAGTGGTCTTTCCAAGCGGTCTAGGGATTCTATTTGGGTGGGCTGGTAAATACCAACCCGCAGTGAGCCTAACGCGACGGCGCCAACAAAGTCAGAGCGTCTGGAACGACGGTAATTTCGGCAGGCAGCGTGCCTACTAGTTCGCCGTCGGCCTCGACGTACACCTTCGGCTGCGCGTGCAAGCTATCGGTGGGGGATTGCGCGGGCAAGTACTGGCACAAGACTCGGCCGCTATGCGCGAGGTCAATGCCTGGAACCTTCCAATTGCTTCGCAGCAGCCCGCGCGTCACATAGAGAAGATAGGCAAGGCGGCTGGCGGTGCGGCAGAAGACCATCCGAAGGTCGTCGCGATCGAGAGAAGCTCCGGGAGCCAGTTCCTGCAACACCCCGCCGAAATTGCGGATACGGACGGCGATCAACTCCGTGACGTCAGCTCGGCGGATCTGATCTGTACCAGTCTCAGCGAACTCCACCCGAAAGCGGGTCATGGGATGCGTGAACCAAAGCTGCCAGGCTTTGGAGTAGTAGGCGGTCATGCCCATTCGCTGCTTGGTGCCCGCATGAAGCTTGTAGAAGAGGTGAGCGTCGACGCCGGCCCCGGCCGCAACGATGAAGAAGCGACTACCGGGCTTGCCTTCGAGATCGAGAAACTGAACGCGACCCAGCGCAATTCTGCGCGGGACGCCATGGAGAGCGGCCTGCGCTGCCGCTGATATATTCATGGGCACGCCGAGGTCGTGCGCGAGTGCATTGGCGGTGCCCATGGGCAAAATTGCCAAGGCGACGCTGGTGTTCGCCAGCACCTGGATCATGTTGTGGATGGTGCCGTCTCCACCGCAGGCAAAAATCGTGTCACAACCTTCGAGAACGGCCTGGCGCGCTTTCTCCTCGGCGTGGGCGCGAGAGTCGGTGAGCACGAGGTCGGCCTCAACGTTTGAGCCACGGAGTATTGCCAGCACGGACTCCAGCTCCGTTTGGCGCCGCACGCGGCTGCCGCCGGAATCGGGGTTATAGAGTAAAGCCGCCTTGCGCATGACTGGATCGAAGGTCGAAGCTGGATTGTACTTTGAAGCTAGCGGATATGCTGTGAATTGACGTAGCGATATCTCTGTCCGTCTGCTTTATTCGCCGCCCGTGTGTCCTCTGTGGATCTTGTAAACCAAGTGCGGGATGCCCTTCCTTATAACGTCTTTCCAAATAGTCATGCCATTTTTTTCGGCCACGCGGCGCGAGGGCAGGTTCTGAGGGCGGATGAGAGAAATAATATGATCGACGGGAAGACGGGCGAATCCGTAGTCGCGGCAGGCGCGGGCCGCTTCCGTCGCCAAGCCTTGCCCCCAGTGATCACGACGTACGTGGTAACCGATCTCGATCTCGTCCGTGCCGTCCACAGGCTGAACCGTCAGGCCGCAATCACCGATCAGTTCGCCATTCGCTTTCAGAATCATTGCCCAGAGCCCGTGGCCGTCTTTGGCGTAGCGACGCCGGTTGCGGGCGATCCATTCTTCGACTCCGGCGCGATCGAGCGGCGCGGGATAGAAACGCATGGTTTCAGGGTCGGAGAGAACGCTTTCCAGTGCGTTGGCATCGTCCGCGGAGAACTCGCGCAGGATCAGGCGTGGTGTCTCGAGGATTTGCGGGGGCTTGGTCACGGTTTTTTCCTCAGGACTCTTTTTTGTGAATTCCTTCCGCGGCGCACGCTCCGACTATAATCTGCGCGATGGCTTCCCCGGGTAAAGAGGTCGGAAAAAAGATCGAGGCGCTGCGCGAGAAGATCCGGCACCACGAATACCTGTACTACGTTGTCGACAATCCTGAAATCAGCGACCTTGAGTTCGACAAGCTGATGCAGCAGTTGAAGGATCTGGAGGCGGAGCATCCGGAGCTGATCACGGCGGATTCGCCCACGCGACGCGTCGGAGGCAAGCCGCGCGAGGGATTTGTCAAAGTTCCACACTCTTCGCCGATGTTGTCTCTCGATAACACTTATAGCGAAGAGGAATTGCGTGATTGGGAACGCCGCGTACATGAGCTGAGCGGGCGCAGCGAGGTGGATTGCGTCTGCGAGCTCAAGCTCGATGGCATGTCGCTGGCCCTGATTTATGAAGATGGGAAGTTGGTGCGCGGAATTACTCGCGGGGACGGCAGCGTGGGGGAAGACGTTACGCTCAACGTGCGAACGGTGCGCTCCGTGCCGCTTTCGATTCCGAAGGAGAAGTTGAAGAAAGCCGGCATCCCGGTGGATTTTGAAGTGCGGGGCGAGCTGCTCATGCCCACAGCATCGTTCAAACAGATTAATGAAGAACGCGAGCGGAATGGACTGCCAACATTCGCGAACCCGCGCAATTTCACTGCCGGTACCGTGAGGCAGCTCGATCCCAATATCACCGCGGAGCGTCGCCTCGATTATTTCCCCTATATTCTGCTGCAAAACGGCCGAACGTATTTTGATCATCATTCGAAAACCCTGACGGCTCTCGACGCCGCCGGATTCAAAGTCAATCCAAACCACAAGCTTGTACGATCGATGGACGAGGCTTGGGCATTTATCCAGCGTTGGGAAGAGAAGCGCGATTCGCTGCCTTATGAGATTGACGGCATCGTTATCAAAGTGGATCGAACTTCGCTTCAAGAGGAATTAGGGTTCACGGGGAAAGCTCCGCGGTGGGCGATCGCCTATAAATATGCGGCGCGTGGGGCCGTCACCAAGCTGGAGAATGTGCGCTGGCAGGTTGGCCGAACTGGCAAGCTCACTCCTGTCGCGCAGTTGACGCCGGTGGCGATCGGCGGAACCACGGTTCGCAATGCAACCCTGCACAACATGGATGAGATCGAGCGCCTGGGCGTGAGGATCGGCGACTGGGTGCGAGTTGAGCGTGGCGGCGATGTCATTCCAAAAGTGGTGGAAGTCGATAAAGAGCATCCGCGCGGCAAGAAAGAAATTGAGGCGCCCGAGAAGTGTCCCGTATGCGGCACGAAGGTTGTGCGCACCGAGGGCGAGGTCGACTACCGCTGCGTCAACGCTAACTGTCCCGCCAAGCTGCGCGAGACCATTCTGCATTTTGCTTCGCGCGGCGTGATGAATATCGATGGGATGGGAGATGCGCTGGTGAATCAGCTCACTGAGCGTGGGCTGGTGAAGAACGTGGCGGATATCTACAAGCTCACGAAGGACGATCTCCTCAGCCTGGAGCGCATGGGCGACAAATCCGCGCAGAACATTCTGGATGAGATCGAGAACTCGAAGAAGCTGCCGCTGGAGCGGGTGATCTACGGTCTCGGCATTCGGATGGTTGGCGAGCGCACGGCGCAGTTTCTGGCTGAGCATTTTGGATCGATAGAGGCGCTTGAAAGTGCTGGCGTGGAAGAGTTGCAGGATGTAAATGAAGTCGGTCCGCGGATCGCGGAGAGCATCGTCGAGTTCTTCAGTATCGCGGCCAACCGCAAACTGATCGAACGGTTGCATGAAGCTGGACTTACGCTAACGGGTCAGAAGAAGCAGCGCGGGACGAAGCTTGCGGGAAAGACATTTGTGCTGACCGGAACTCTGGCGCATTTCAATCGGGATGAAGCTAAGAAGATGATTGAAGATGCTGGGGGGAAGGTCACCGGCTCGGTCAGCAAGAAGACGGATTACGTTGTCGCGGGGGCGGATGCTGGGTCGAAGCTGGATAAAGCGAAAGAACTGGGGGTGGCTGTGATCGACGAGAAAGAAATGGAGAAGATCGTTCACGGCTAGGCCTACGCCTGCAAAGCCTTCGTCATCCGCTTCCACGTCTCCTCCAGCGTCTCCGGCAGAATCCTGGTCTCGCCCACCACCGACATAAAGTTCGCATCCGCGACCCAGCGCGGCAGAACATGCATGTGGATGTGCCCGGCGACGCCGGCGCCTGCGGCCTTGCCGATGTTCATGCCCAGGTTGACGCCGTCGGGGTGGTAGAGTTCGCGCAGGACGTGCTCCATGCGCTGGGAGAGTTGCATCATTTCGCTGGCGGCTTCTGACGAGAGCTTTTGCAATTCGTCGACATGCGCATAGGGGACGATCATTACGTGACCCGGCGTGTAGGGATACGCATTCAGGATCACGAAGCAGTGCTGGCCCCGATAGACGATGAGCGCTTTGGCGTCGTCGCCCGCTTTCACAGCGTCGCAGAAGATGCAACTGCTTGTCTTTTCCGTACTGGTGACGTAGGCGTAGCGCCACGGGGTCCAGAGGTAATCCATAGCAAGGGCAGGGTAGCAGATGGCGCGCGCGTGGCGAAACTGGGAGTGCCAGGACGCCTCACTGCGCTCGGCTGGACCCTTCGGCTTCGCTCAGGGCAGGCTCACGAGGCGGCCGTCCCCACTTGCAATCTGCAACACTCCCGTAACATGCACCTTTTGGGTTTGACACTGTTTGCGCGGCGTTGCTATAGTCGAAGAGTTCCCTTTGGACGCGGGTTTCTGTGAAACGTCCGGCAGCTGGGATTGTCCAAGCTCACTCGCCAGGGTGAGCCCACCACAACCAAACGACTCACTCCAGCAGTCCGCCAAGCAGGCCCGTATCCTCCCCGCACCGAGTGCGAGGCACAGACGAGAGGCATGACCTTGTTCGACGACACCACCACACACCATTCCGATTCCGCCGTCGCAACCGAAACAGAACCGATGGCTACCGAAACCACCTCAACCGAGCAGAGCTTGACTGATCAAAGCGTGACACAACAAGATCAGGCTCCGGTCGCAACCGCCGCTTCGACTAGCGCTTCCACGGATGAGGCATCCCATCCGACGCCTGCTGCCGATGACAAGCACGCCGGCGAAGACTTCGCTTCCGCGCTGGAGAACTTCACCACCGAAACCGAAGAGGCCGTGGGCGAAGACCGCGTCATCAAGGGTACGGTTTTGAAGCTCACTGCGACCCATGTAGTGGTCGATATCGGCACCAAGTCAGAAGGCATGTTGCCGCTTTCGGAGGTGCTCGATCACGAGGGCAAGCCGAAGGTGAAACCGGGTGACGAAATTGAGGTGATGCGGGAGAAGGGACAAACCGAGGAAGGCTACGTCAATCTTTCGCACCAGAAGGCAGCGAAGATTCATGCCTGGGAAGAAATAGAAAAAGCTCATCACGAGAAGCGGCCGATCAAAGCCACCGTGATTGAGCGCACCAAGGGCGGCCTGACGGTCGACATTCTAGGCGCACGGGCTTTTCTTCCGGGATCGCAAGTCGATCTGCGACCCATCCGCAACCTTGATGGCATGAAGGGTCAGACGCTCGAAGTTACCGTCATCAAGGTCAACAAGAAGCGCGGCAACATTGTGGTCTCGCGCAAGGAGTTGCTCGAAGGCGAGCAAAACGAGAAGCGCAACAAGACCCTCGAACATCTGGAAGAGGGCTCGATCCTGACGGGAGTGGTAAAGAACCTGACCGAATACGGCGCGTTCGTCGATCTCGGAGGGCTCGACGGATTGCTGCACATCACCGACATGTCATGGGGAAGGCTCACGCATCCGCGCGACCTGGTAAACGTCGGCGACCAGATTCAGGTGAAAGTCCTCAAGTACGACAAGGAGAAACAACGCGTTTCCCTGGGATTCAAGCAGCTGACGCCCGATCCGTGGCTTGATGCCGAGCATCGCTATCCCGTGGGCGCGCACGTCTCCGGGCGCGTGATCAGCGTGACCGACTACGGCGCATTCGTTGAGCTTGAACAGGGCATCGAAGGCCTGGTGCACGTCAGCGAAATGACCTGGTCGAAGCGCATGAAGCATCCTTCCAAGCTGGTCAATGTGGGTGATCAGGTTGAGTGTGTGGTACTGAACGTGAATCCCGGCGAGCGGCGCATCTCTCTCGGCATGCGGCAGCTGGCGGAGAATCCCTGGGATGCGCTGCACGATAAATATCCCGTGGGCATGACGGTCGAGGGCCGCGTGCGCAATCTGACCGACTTCGGCGCATTTATAGAAATCGAGGATGGGATCGACGGTCTGGTGCACGTCAGCAACCTGAGCTGGACCAAGCGGGTGAAGCATCCTTCCGAGGTGTTGAAGAAAGGTGACCGCGTAAAAGCCGTAGTGCTTGCGATTGAGCCCGATAAGCGTCGCCTTTCGCTCGGCGTGAAGCAACTTCAGCCCGACGTCTGGGAAACTTTCTTCGCGGCGCATCACGTCGGCGATGTAATTCACGGCAAAGTGCTTCGGGTAGCCGCGTTTGGCGCCTTTGTCGAGATCGCAGAAGGGGTGGAGGGTCTGTGCCACAAGTCGGAAGCGGTGGATGGAAACGGCCAGCCCCTGCATCTCGAACCCGGCGTCGAGCATGATTTCAAGATTATCAAGATGAGTCCGGAAGACAAGAAAGTTGGACTCAGCATTCGCGCCGTCGGCGAAGAAGCTTCGCGCTCCGAGGTCGAGGCTTACAAGCAGCCGGTCTCAAGCACCAGCTCGACTATCGGCGAGTTGATCTCGTGGAAGCGCGCCAGCAACGAAAACAACTAGACGCTTTATCACCCCCAGGGAATGTCATCCTGAGTGGAGGAGCAGCTTTGCGATAGCGAAGCTGCTGCGGAGTCGAAGGATCCCTTATCCTCGGCACTGCCTCGAACCCTTCAGGGAGTTTCTCTCTCGATTCGGTTTGGTCTCACCCGCCACGCTGTTCTAGAATCATTCGTTTGCCTTTAGTCATCTGTTCCTACTGAGGAGCGCTTACTTTGCCTGAAACTATTTATGACGTGGCCATCATCGGCAGCGGCCCTGCCGGCTACACCGCCGCAATCCGCGCCGGCCAGTGGGGCCTGAAGACTGCGTTGATCGAGAAGGACGGATTCCTCGGCGGCACTTGCCTGCACGTGGGCTGCATTCCGACCAAGGCTCTGCTGTTCAACGCTGAACTCTGGGACCATCTCAAAGACGCCAAGGAGTTCGGCATCGAGGGTGTAGATTCTCGCAAGTTAAACTGGGCCGCGGTGCAGGATCGCAAGTCGAAGATCGTGGCCAAGCATGCCAAAGGCCTCGAGTTCCTGATGAAAAAGAATAAGGTTGAGACCGTGAAGGGCTACGGCAAGCTGACCGGCCCCGCGCAGAATGGCTTGTTGACTATTGAAGTGGTAAATGACAACAAGGCCAGCCATCTCAAGGCGAAGAACGTGATTCTCGCCACCGGCTCGGAAGCCCGCATGCTGCCAGGCCTCGAGGCCGACGACCGCGTTCTCACCAACATCGAGATTCTGAGCCTGCAAGAAATTCCCAAGTCGCTTGTCATTGTCGGAGCAGGAGCGGTCGGAGTCGAGTTCGCATCAATCTATCGCTCATTCGATTGCGAGGTCACCATCGTCGAGATGCTGCCGCGGCTGGTTCCCGTTGAAGATGAAGAAATCTCAAAAGAACTGGCACGCGTCTTCCGCAAGCGCGGAATAAATTTCCACACCAGCGCGAAGGTCGACAAAGTCGAGAAGACGAAGTCTGGAATTGCGGTCACGATCACGGTCGAGGACAAGCAGCAGACCATCGATGCTGAGAAGATCTTGATCGCCGTAGGCCGAAAACCGCGCACGGAAAACATCGGACTGGAGCGCACGAAAATCAAGCCTGACCGCGGCTTCATCGCAACCGATTCGTGGATGCAGACCGCCGAGGCCGGCGTTTATGCCGTCGGCGACATCGTGCTGGGCACGCCGCAACTCGCCCACGTCGGCGCCATGGAAGCAATCGTCGCGGTTGCCAAGATCGCAGGAAAGCCGGGCAAGCCGATTAATCCTGAGCACATCCCAGGCGCAACGTACTGTCATCCGGAGATCGGTAGCGTCGGCCTTACCGAGACCAGAGCCCGCGAGGCTGGGTACAACGTGAAGATTGGCAAGTTCCCCTTCACTGCGAACTCCCGCGCCTCGATCGTCGGGCAGCACGAGGGCTTTATTAAAATCGTTTCCGACGCCGACTACGGTGAGATTCTCGGTGTGCACATCATCGGCCCACAGGCGACCGAACTGATCGCCGAAGCCGTGGTCGCCATAGAGCTCGAAGCCACCGTCGAGGATTTGATGTGGACCATTCACGCGCATCCGACATTGGCGGAGGCCATGCTGGATGCGGCAAACAGCGTATACGGGATCGCGATCAACGCGTGAGACCTGTTAGCCACGGATCACACGGATGAACGCGGATAAACCAAGATTTGATCCTGATCCGTGTCAATCCGCGCAAATCCGTGGCGAAAAAAATTTGATCTCTCTAGTCCAACTCGGCACCGTCGATTACGCCACCGGCCTGCGCCTGCAGCAGCAACTGGTCGCTCTGCGCAAAGAAGAAAAAATCGGCGACGTCCTGCTCCTGCTCGAACACAAGCCTGTCATCACGCTCGGCCGTAACTCGAAAGCAGCAAATGTAATCGCCTCGCCCGAACTCCTCGTTCAGCGGGGCGTCGAGCTTTTCGAATGCGATCGCGGTGGCGACGTCACTTTCCACGGGCCCGGCCAAATCGTCGGCTACCCCATCTTCGACTTGCGCGGATTCGCCACGCCTGACGGCAAGCGCAGGACACTGGGTGCCGTAGAGTTCGTCCGCCGCCTGGAAGAAGCTCTGATCCGTACCTGCGCCGACTTCGCGATCCCGACAAAGCGAGTAGCCGGATTAACCGGCGTGTGGACGAATCCGGAAGCCGCGAGCCATGTGGAGACGGCCGCCTCGGTTGTCCCGCGAAGCGAAGCGAGCGCACCCGAGCACGCGTCCGAGGCCAAACTAGCCGCCATTGGCGTCCATATCTCGCGCTCAGTCACCTCGCACGGCTTCGCCCTCAACGTTAACACCGACCTCAGCTTCTTCAACCTGATCATCCCCTGCGGCATCACGGCAAAGCCAGTTACTTCGATGATGCAGGAGCTCGGCAGGCCCCTAGACCTGGACACGGTCGCTGAGTCCATTTCGCGCAACTTCGGCATAGTGTTCTCCAGCCAGATGCTCTGGGTCGATACTCTCGACACTCTGCTTGGGAACACAGTTGGCATTCCATTGAAACGGCCTGCCGAGTTCCGTCAACTCCACAAAGAGGACGAAACCACTTGGACCTAGCCCGATGCGCCACTCTCGCGATAGCATTAACAATTGCGACTAGGCGTAGGCCCCACAATGGCAATCAAGAAGAAGAACTCCAAGAACGGAATGAACGGAAACCGTAGGCGTAATGGTGCATCTCACTCAACGCGCACCACAACGGACGTGCGTACCTACTCGATCCCCGACATGCGCCTCGAGCATCCCGACCTCAGCGTCCGCCAAGCTGTAGAAAAAGATGAAGACGGCGCCGAGCACATCCGCTACGAAGTCACGGGTAACCTCAGCGCTCCGGTGCCGCCCATTCGCGACTCCAAACATCTCGACAAGCAGCAGTGCATCGAGATCTACCGCTACATGCTGCTCAACCGCAAAATGGAGGTCGCGCTCGAAAATCTCTACAAGCAGGGGAAGGTCGTCGGCGGAGTCTATTTTGGACTCGGTCAGGAAGCCTGCTCCTGCGCCTCCGCCTACGCGCTCGATAAGGACGACTGGTTCGCGCCCATGATCCGCAACCAGGGCTCGCTGCTGGTCCGAGGCTTTCGCGCCTCTGACACCATGATGCAGTACATGGCCAAAGCTGATTCGCCGACACACGGCCGCGACGGCACCTCGCACTTCGGCGACATCGAAAAGCGCAACATGGTTTCTCCCATCTCCATGCTCGGCGATTTAATTCCCGTGCTCTCCGGCGTCGCGCTGGGCGCGCGCTTGCAGGGACGCAACATCGCCGTCATGACTTACATCGGCGACGGAGGCCAGTCCACCGGTGTCACCTATGAAGGGATCAACTTCGCCGCCGTGCAGAATCTCGGCCTCGTACTCGTCGTCGAGAGCAACGAGTGGGCTTATTCCACGCCGTCCGAGATGCAGTATCGCTGTAAAGACCTCGCCGAACGGGCCATCGGATATGGCATTCCCAGCGTGATCGTCGACGGCACCGACGCCTGCCAGGTCTATGACGCCGCCCACGACGCCGTCGAGCGCGCCCATCGCGGCGAAGGCCCCACCCTGATCGAAGCCAAAATGATGCGTATGAAAGGCCACGCCATCCACGACGCCGCCGCGTACGTGCCCAAGCCGATGTTCGACTTCTGGAAGAAGCGCGATCCGATCGCGCGTTTCGAGAATTATCTGGTGAAGGAAAAGAAGTGGCTGACGGCGAAAGAAAATGCGGGATTGATTTCAGAAGTTGAACGCGTGATCGAAGCGGAGCGCGAAATCGCAGTGAACTCCCCGATGCCGACTCCCGAGTCGGCTGAAGGTGGAGTGTTCTGCGAGGACGGCTGCCACGAAATCAAACCGAAGTATGGAATGCCGAAAGTGAAAAAGGGAACAGTCGGCTACAAGCAGACCGAAGCGGCCGGACATTTAAAGTAGAAAAATCCGTGACGATCCGCGCAAATCCGTGGCAAAAAATCTTATGCAACTAACCTACCTCGAAGCCATCCGCCAGGGAATCTGGGAAGAAATGGACCGCGACTCCTGCGTCTTCTGCCTCGGCGAAGACATCGGCATCTACGGCGGCGCCTTCAAAGTCACCGACGGCTTCATCGACCGCTTCGGTCCCGAGCGCGTCATTGACACGCCCATCGCCGAGTCCGCCATTGTAGGTGCAGCCTTCGGTGCATCGCTCACCGGCATGCGCCCCGTCGCCGAATTTCAATTCATGGATTTCATCGGCTGCGCCTTCAATCAGATCAGCAACATGGTCGCGAAAACGCACTACCTCTGGGGCGCACCCGCTCCGCTCGTCCTCCGCGGACCCAGCGGCGGATACGTCCACGGCGGCCCGTTCCATTCGCAGAATCCCGAGATGTGGTTCGTCCACAATCCCGGCCTCAAGGTAATCTGTCCCGCCACGCCTTACGACGCCAAAGGCCTGATCAAAGCCGCTATCCGCGACAACAACCCCTGCATCTTCTTCGAGCACAAATATCTCTACCGTCGCATCAAAGGCGAAGTTCCCGAGGAAGATTACGTTGTCCCCATCGGTAAAGCCAATATTGTTCGCGAGGGACGAGACCTCAGCATTGTTACTTATGCCGCGATGGTACACACTGCCTTAGAAGCCGCCGAGGTTCTAAAAAACGACGGGATCGATATCGAAATCCTCGACCTCCGCACGGTTTCGCCACTCGACCGCGAAGCTATCGCACAAACGGTGAAGAAGACGAACAAAGTAATCATCCTCCACGAACACTCCCGCACCGGAGGCCTAGCCGGCGAGATCGCCGCCATCATTAATGAGGAAGCGTTCGACGACCTCGACGGCCCCATCGTCCGCATCGCAGGCCTGGACTCAGCAATCCCATTCTCCCCCCCGCAGGAAGAGCACTACCTGCCGAAAGTGGAAGACGTAGTCCGCGAAGCCCGCCGTCTGAAGGCGTATTGAACCTGCAGGGCTAAGAAGCATATGTGGGGACGGCCGCCTCGCGAGCCTGCCCTGAAGTCGAAGGGTCCAGCCAAGCGCAGGGAGGCGTCGGTACCCTGCTCAGGACTTTCTATGGCAACCCTGCCGCAAAACTAGCGCCCTACCCACTTCATCTGCCACAATAGTTAGTCCGGAGGAATTCATGCGAAAATTTATTCTCGGCGTAATCGTTACTCTTCTCGTGCTCATTCTCGGCGGACTCGGCTTCGCCATGCTCGGCTTCCTTCCGACCCACGCCAACGTTCCACCGCCCCGCTGGGAGCATCACCTGGCCAACGCGGCCGTCGACGCTTCCATGGAGCGCCACGCTCCTCACGTCACCAATCCCCTGCCACCGAGTGATCAGAATCTTGAAGATGGCATGAAGCTCTACACTATGAACTGCGCCGTCTGCCATGGCGGACTCGATCGCAAGCCGGCCTCTCTCGCAAACTCCTTCTACCCGCCTCCTCCGAATCTCGTCTCCGATCCGCCTGACGACCCCGAATGGCACGTCTTCTATTGCATCCGCACCGGTGTCCGCTACACTGGCATGCCCTCCTGGGAAAAAACTCTGAGCGAGCAGGATATGTGGAAGATCACCACCCTCTTATCGCACCTCGACAAACTGCCGCCCGCCGTTCAGGACTACTGGAAGACCAGCTTCGGCGTTCCTGCCCCGGCCGGTGAAGAAGAGAAGAAATGATGGAGAGAGAAACACACCCTCGCGTGGAATAGTCAGAAGACCTGACTCTTCAACTGAAACGTAACCCGCTATAATATTCGTTTGCATCCGGCCCTCCATCCCAAACCGGGGACCGCGTGGGAGGAAATCATGCCGACTGACATCATCATGCCCCAGATGGGCGAGTCCATCGTCGAAGGCACCATCACCAAGTGGCTGAAGAAACCCGGCGACAAGGTTCAGCGTGACGAACCGCTCTTCGAAATTTCCACCGACAAGGTCGACGCCGAAATTCCCGCGCCTGCCTCAGGCGTCTTGCAGGAAATCAAAGTCACCGAAGGTACAACGGTGGGAGTAAACACGGTAGTGGGCGTCATCGCCGTGGATGGCGAAGCGGCAGCCAAACCCGCGAAAGCCGCGGCGACCGCGCCACCGGCGAAAGAAGAAAAGAAAGAAGAGAAGAAACCCGCTCCCGCACCTGCCCCGGCGGCCAGCGCCGCACCCGCACAAGAGTCGGAAGACGAAGAGGCCCGTTCCTCACCTCTCGTTCGCAAGATCGCCCGCGAGCACGGCGTCAATCTTTCCCAAGTCCCCGGCACCGGACTCGGTGGCCGCATCACCAAGCAGGACATCACGGCCTTCATCGACCGCCCCTCGGCAGCGCCAGCTTCAGCTTCGGCCGCGCCCCAAACCCCATCGCGACCACCCGCTCCCGCGGCCTATCCCGGCGACCTCGTCCCCATGACCAACATGCGCAAGATCATCGCCCAGCGCATGATCGAGTCGCGCCGCACCAGCGCTCACGTCCACTGCATGTATGAAGTGGATTTCACTCGCATAGTAACCCTGCGCGCCAAGAACAAGAACGCCTTCGAGCAGCGCCACGGCGTCCGCCTCACCTTCATGCCGTTCTTCGTGCGCGCCGCCATTATCGCGATACAACAGTGGCCAATCATCAACGCCTCGCTCGAAGGCGACAACATCCGCTACCACCGCAACATTAATGTAGGCATTGCCGTCGCCCTCGACTGGGGGCTCATCGTCCCCGTCCTCAAGAATGCCGGCGACCTCAACTTCCTCGGCCTGCAGCGCGGCATCACCGACCTCGGCGAACGCGCCCGCAGCAAAAAACTCAAGCCCGAAGACGTCGAAGGTTCCACCTTCACCGTCACCAACCCCGGCCAGTTCCGCGCCGTCTTCGGGCTGCCCATCATCAATCAGCCCAACGCCGCCATCATGGGCGTCGGCGGCATTACCAAACAGCCCCTAGTCGTCACCGACAAAGAAGGCAACGATTCCATCGCCATCCGCTCCGTCGTTCACCTCACCCTCGGCTACGACCACCGCCTCATCGACGGCGCCGTGGCCGACCAGTTCATGGCTCTGGTGAAGAAGAATCTGGAAACATGGAGCGAAGAGATCGGCTAAGAGTGTCTAAGCGGTAGGCTGACTGCTTTGGGGTGGTGGATGTTTACACCAAGTGGATGCGTTAAGACATTCGACCGTGCCGTCAATTATTTTAGAAATCCCATTTTTGAAATTTTCGGGATTGATAATCTCCCTCGTAGCCACGGCATCGGTCATTGCAAGAGCATTCTGCAGGAATGACATTGCCGCATCTTTTTTTTGGACCCCGGCTTGTCGCCCGCGTTGGTCGCCAGCGCTACGTTCAAGGCGCCATTTGATCCCAGCGTCACATTCAACGATCCCGCCGCCACGGCCGACCCGCTCGCCGCCACAAACGCCGGCCAGGTAATTACCAGTGTGCCTTGGGCGTCGCTGCCATCCGCCATGTACACCGCATCGACCACGCTCGTGAGCGCCGGCCCACTCTGCGGAGCCGCGTCCAGTCGGATGCCGGTCGCCGCGACCACCGCCGTCAGCACCAAATAAAAAATCCGTCCCGCAGGACGGCGTGTTTGAAACATACTTCCTCCTCAAGAAGTCGCCTAGGCGCCGGCGACGAAGCTCCACGATCTTCTCGACGCTGTCATCTTCTCGACCCTGTCATTTTCGACGCTGTCATCTTCTCGACCTTGTCATCCTGAGCGAAGCGAAGAGCCTGCCCCGAGCGAAGCCGAGGGGACCCATGCAACCCGCCTGCGCCACCACGTCGTTACTAAGCATCTTTGCCGCAGCCCCCGTCCCACCGCCGCTCGAAAGCAGAACCCCGCTCCCTATCTCCGCCCCTTCAAAAACTCTTCCACGCTTCGCACGTAAACCTCGGCAAAATCAGCCACCGGCCGTTTTGCCTCGATCAAATCCATGGCATCATCCACTGTCCACCCCATCACCCCCAACAAGGCCAGCGTCATCATCGGCGCCCGGTGTACTCCAGCCGCGCAGTGGATAAACAGCTTCGCCTTCGAATCGTCCAGCGCCTGCAACCCAAACTTCACTCCCAACTCAAACACCTCGGCAGGCTTGAACTCGAAGTCATCATCCACCGGATTCCAGAGGACCTCGATCCCGTGCGGCTTCGCCAGCGGCGTGTCATCAAACTCGATTTGCATGTCGATGATGTGCGTGATCCCGGCAAGCGACACTTTCGCCATGTTCTCCGGCGACCAGATTCCGCCTCCGACCGCGATCCGGTCGTCCAGCCACGTTATATCCATCCCAAACCTGCGCCGTGCCAGACTTCCATAATTGCCCACCCGCGCGTTCCGCCGAACATCCCGCGGATACTCCACCATTGGGACGCCGTCGATCACCACCAACCCGCTGCCCCAACCGTCCAACCAGGGATCAGCATTCTGCCGCTTTCTCCGCCGCGACCCCACCCTTGGAGAAACCGACAGCGCGTCCCGCGCGTCCATTTCTCTCGAACTCAAACTCCCGCGCTTCATTTTACGGTATCCTCTCGGCCCAAAACGTCGAACCGTTGCTCGGCATTGAAAGGGCGCGGCTTCCAGCCGCGCCGTAACAGGCTCAAACTCAATAGTGGCTTCAGACCGCCGAGGGACGCAGCGGCTTGCTCGGCTCACTGCGATGGCTCTTGCTTCTCGCAATCTGCCGCAGCCGACTCTCTCTCGCGTTCTTCCTCCGGATTCTCTTCAGCATCGTCCGGGACGTTGGTCTCAGTGCACTTGTTCTTCGCGTCGCTCGCCAATACAGTCGGGATCGGCTCCTCGTCACAATCACCGGATCGAGTGGCAATCCCATGCGCGTAAGCAAGGTATGAGCCAGTGAGCGTTCGATGGGGTTCACGGTTGTCTGTTCGGTCGCCGGATATATCCCCGCGGCCTCGAACAAATATTTCGCTGACGCCAGTTGCCCCGTCTTCGCCACTTTAATCACCTCGGTCGCGATATCCTTCGCCGAGTCCTTCACCAGTTCGTTGATGTTCTCCCGTACCTGGACGATGTCTTTCCCCTTCTTTTTCGAAGGAGTTCTCTTCGTCGCCGGAGCTTTCTCTTTCGCAGCTTTCTTCGCTGTCCCCTTGCTTTTTCCCTTTGCCTTCTTCTTCATGCTCATGACTCGCCCTCCCGAGACTGTCGGCGTCGTCCGAATCCCGGCTTCAGCCGCGTCAGGCAATCTCATGAGTAACAGCGACTTAACCCGCAGATTCCACGCCGCCAGTGCGCGGAGCTGCGATGCAAATTGGGCTCTTCAGCCCAAAAAACGAAAGGCGCGCTTTTCAGCGCGCCCACAAAGATTGCTAAAGCATTTCTTTTTTTCTTTACTCTATATATTCAGAATAGCATTTTGCAATGGGTGATTGGGACATGTTTTGCAAAATTATATTTGCCATGTCTTCAGCAACTTGCGCACTTTCGATCAAAATCGCCTCTTGACAAGATTTTCGTCATTGCGAAAACTCCTTTCTCGAAGGCAGCCCGGCCAGCAATCCCACTTTAAGAAAGTCCTCGCTTAGCAGGTCGAGCACCAGGGGCAGCCTGCGTTGAACGGTCTTTCGGTTACATTGCAGAATGCGAGCAGTTTGCCCCTGACTGTGCTCCTGCAGAATGACGCGCACGATTAATTGCTGATCCCAATACTCCAGCCGATCCAAGCACTTCTCCACGTCCCGTACGAAGATGACCCGGTCTTCGAACGTAGTCGCGGTGTAATACGTCACCTTCGCGCGGAAGAATTCTCTCCCCACAAACGATGGCAACCGCCCAGTCTCTAATGAAAAGCGCATGTAGCGCCGCAACAGACCCACCGTGCGCTTTCGATAAAGCCACAAATCAGGATTGCGTTCAAGAGGATCGTCCTCCAGTCCCGCGTCCTCAAGCCGAGCATCTTCCGCAACATTTAACCCCGCCGGAAAGATGTGCACCGGCAACTCCTCGCATGGTGCGTCCCCCGGCGAAGGTTCATCGAGAGTCTGCTCATTCTCCGGCGCCAGCGGTGAGCCCGAGATAAGCGCATCCTCTGGGGCAGAGTCATCTGCCTCTGCCCCAATCCAATCCACCAAGCCGTTCATGCCGCACCTGCCGACGCATCCAGATCCCGCTCTTCGTCTTCCTCATAGCTGTCGCAGTCGCCGTCGTCCGCGCCCCAGCGCGGTCCACGTGGCAACTGGGCGGTTTCCGGTTCCCTCGAAGCCGCTGGCAATTGAGCCATCTCACGCCCGCAACCCACGCAATAAATTTGCCCTCCACCCACCGGACGCAGCCACAACCCGCCACAGCGTTCGCAATACTTCAGTTCAAGCCGCTCCTCTTGCCGAGACTTGTCTTTTGCTTTCATCACTCCTCCTGGGCTCCGGGCTCGCGTTGCGAACCGGTGCGGTTGCGGTTGAAGCGCATTTACCGAAGCCCGAAGGCCGCAGCCGAAAAAAAAAGCCCTGCGCCGGCCGCCGCTCCTCGAGCGGGAACCGAACGCAGGGCTCGTTTCTCTTACGATGACCTGCTTGAGCTATTTACTTGTCCGACTTGCTGCTTGATCCTGCTTGTTGAACTTACACATCCGGCAAAACGAGTAACCCGCTTGCCGGAAACCTTTTACGGTTCGATCGCCACTCCGGGCTCCAGCCCGGAACCTGGTTCGTGCTGGCGAAAAAATCCTTCCTCATACCCCGACTTCAGCACGCGTGCCATTTTGCAAAACCACACTGACTCGTCCACTGAATTGCAGCAGTTTCAACAGGTTCTGCATGGAGCCGGAAAGCACCTCGGCCGCGCGCACTTTCCGGCGAAATTCGACAAAGTTCTTTGCTTCGTTGCAGTTATCTAAACCGGTCATGACGGAAGGTCCCTGAGGGAGAAGTTGGGTTATACAATATCGCGATCGTATAGCTGTCAATTTTCCCAGTCAAGGTCGTTAGACCAAAGGGTCTGTGGAAATCCCTCCACTTAGCATGGTGCTATACCTCACCGTGCTATACTCCCTGCCATGAAATTCCGAGTATTGCAAGACAACCTGCGCGAAACGCTCTGGGAACGCATCGACGAAGGCGACCTGACCGGCCTCAGGCTGGCGCAACAAACTGGCTTTAAGCAGGCTCACATCTCCAACTTCCTGAATCGTAAGCGCGGCTTGAGCCTCGAAGGCATGGACCGGGTTCTCGCCGTCCAGCATCTTTCTGTGCTCGATTTGCTCGACCCCTCCGAGGTCAACAAGCGCGCTTCCATCCTGCCTCCGAGCAACGACGAATTCCAGAACGTCCTCCTCACCGACGGAACCGTGGCCGCCACTCATCCCCTTATCACCAGCATGAACGTCAAGGAAATCCTGAAATTCAAGAAAACTTTTCTTAAGAAGCTAAAACCCGAGACCGAAGGCGACCGCCGGCAGTGGGAACGTTTTGTGCTCATCAAGGTAGACAACCGCGAAGCCATGAGCATGTATCCCCGCCTGCTTCCCGGAGCCACACTCCTGATCGACCGCCATTACAACTCACTCAAGCCCTATCGCAAGGGCGAGTTCAATATGTACGCCGTTCTCAAGAACGATAATTGCACAGTGAAATATGTGGAAACTGCCGGCAATCATCTGATTCTGCGTCCCCACAATCAGGATTTTCCCATTGAAGTCATAGCCATGGAAGATGGCAAGTCCGCCTCCGACTACCTGGTCGGCCGCGTCTGCCACGTGGGCATCGAAACCTAGAAGCAGATGACGCGAGGCGCAGCGTTTGCCGTTGCCATGTTTGTAAGCCTGATGGCAACCCTTGCCGAACCTCAGGCCACGCCAGGCTCAGCCGCAATGGTGCTCCCGTCCGACGCTGAGATTCGCAAGATCCTCGCCGAACGGGTCGATACTCTCGCTGGCCACCAGGATGGCATCGGCATCGTTGTCGGCGTAATTGGGTCGCAAGGTAGAAGAGTTATCCCGTACGGCCATTTCAGCCAGGCAGATCCGCGGCCGCTCGGCGGCGATACCCTGTTCGAGATTGGCTCCGTGAGCAAAGTGTTCACAGCTCTCTTGCTCGCGGACATGGTTCGAAAAGGCGAAGTCGCGCTCGCAGATCCGGTCGCGAAGTATCTGCCCGCAGGCGTCAAGGTCCCTGAACGCAATGGCCGCTCCATTACTTTATTAGACCTGGCGACCCATACTTCAGGCTTGCCGTTTATGCCGGACGAGTTGCCCGCTTTCAACACTTCCGTCGCGGCGGACGATTCCGATGCTCGGCTTTACCAGTTTCTCGCCCGCTACCAATTGACCCGCGACCCAGGCGCCGAGTGGGACTACTCGAACGTCGGCTACTGGCTTCTGGGACAAGCCCTTGCGACGCGCGCCGGCACGAATTACGAGAGCCTGCTGCGGACGCGTGTCCTTGCTCCCTTGAGGATGAAAAATACCGCGATCACCCTCTCTGCAAAACTCAAATCCCAGCTCGCGCTCGGCCACAACGCGGTTTTGCAGCCCTCGGCGTCTTTCTCCTCGGTTTCAATCTATTCGGCCATGCCAGCGGCGGGCGGTCTGGTTTCAACCGTCAATGACCTGCTGACTTTCCTCGCCGTCGCGATGGGTTACGAACCTTCGCCATTGGCCCCAAGTATGGCGGCGATGCTCACCACGCGGCGTCCCATTGATGGAGATGGAAGCGAGCAGGCGCTAGGGTGGGTGGTGACTGGAAAAGCTGACGACCAGCTGGTCATGCATTATAGCTTCACTTGGGGGTATGCCAGTTACGTAGCTTGGGATCCGGCGACTCGCACCGGGGTCGTCGTGCTCTCGAATCAGTTGACCAGCGTGGGTGACATTGGGCGCCACCTGCTGCGGCCCAACATGCCGCTAGAACCGCCGACGGTCACCAGACACACTGAGATCAAACTCGGTTCCGCCGTCCTCAACACCTACGCGGGTCAGTACGAGGCAAAGGGCGTGGGAGTGTTCAACATCACTCGGGACGACGACTTCCTGACCATCCAACTGCCACCAGATTGGGGACTTCCGAAATTGCGGCTTCGCCCAGAAACTCAACGTGACTTTTTTGTCGCGGAACTCCCGGTTCGGGTCACGTTTCAAACCGACGGCGAGGGACGCGTAAACGGACTCCTGCTTTACCCGCCGCGCGGACAACACCCGTTACCCGCGAACAGGATACGCCCGGAAAAGTGATACCCGCTATTCCTCCTCGCCCAGACTGTCGAACATCTTCCAGAGTTTGTCTGCGCCCGCCCGATAGATAACGTACCCTTTGCCGGCATCCGTGGTTTCGCGGAACAACAATTCGCCACGCCCGTCTCCGTCCGCATCCACGGCGTCAATCAATTCAAGCCGTGGTGTCACGTCGAGGTGAAACTTATCGGTCACTCCTGAATACAGCTTGCGCAGATCGCCGTAGATGTCAGTTCGCGTCACCAGCGTAATGGAATACTGTTCTGGCGCCGCCGTCGCTCCGGGCGCGGGAGGAAAGTGCGCCTCCGCGGTCAGGATCATCACGATCTGGTTGTTGGTCCACACATCGAAAGCGTGGAATTGAACATTCTCGAGCACCGGCTGAATCGGTTTTGCCGGAACTTTGTGGCGCGCGGTAGCCACTTTCGCCGGAGGGTTCGCCGGAATTTGATTCCTGGCCAGCGCTTTTACGTAAGCCTGAATTTCAGCTCCCGCCAGGGCAAGCATCTGATTGCGCCGCTCGTCCTCTTCGCCGGTCTTCCAGAAAAACTTGTAGGACTTTGGCTCCGGCCCACCTGCATCGGAAATTGCGGGCACAAGTTTCACCGGCACCGCGGCGGCAGCTGCGCTTGCTGGGGAGTCAGGTTTGCCGGCCTTCGGCGCCACTTCGTCGTCGTCCTCCGTCGGCGGCCCCTGCGTCGGCTTGCCACGTCGCAGCGTGGGGCGATAGTAGTCTCCCGCTTGACTCTGCGCTGCCTGACTTGGCTCAGCCTGCCCGTGCGATGCCTGAGCCTGAGAACCCGGAGTAGTCTGCCCTGCCGAGGGTGCGGGCGTTTGCTGCTTGGCACTTGGATCCGCAGGTTTGCCCGATGACGATGGAACTCCAGGAGTCTGTCCCGTAGGCGCGCTGCCAGAAGAACCACTCGCAGCAGGCGTAGCCGGCGCGTTTGTGGCGGTAGGCTGCCTTGATGATCCCGTCCCGGCCGAAGTACTAGAAGGCGGAGCAGTAGAAGCCGGAGCACCGGCGGCGGGCCCGGAACTCGGGCTGGCCGGCGCCGCGGGCTTCGAAGGCTTTTCTCGAGTCAGGCGCGGCGGCGCGTCATTATCGCCGCTGTTCAGCCCCACCGGCACGTTTTCCGCTCTGTGCGGGGCATTCGCCGGCTCGGTTCCGTTGAGCACGTAGGAACCGGCGCCGAACCACGGCTGCGCCGCGCCTGGAGTCTTGCTGTGCAGCGCTCCACTCACCGTAAATAGTCCCAGCGAGTCCCCCGAGTCCTCTGCCTCATAGACCGTGCCGGAATCCAGCGCCATCGGCACTGGATCCGCTTTATATTCGCTGGCATCATAGAATTTGCCATCGACCAGAATTGCGATCGGTATTAACGTCGCCTTCCCGCCCGTGAGCTGCAAAACCGCCACCGCCCGCGGCCCTTTGACCGGCTTCTTCTTGGGTTCGGGAGGCTTCTCCCGGGGAACGTCAGGCTCCGGGCGCTTAAGCTCCGGCCTTCCCTGCGCCGAGCCCGGCGGAACCATCACGGCAAAAAACGCCAGAACGACAATGACGATGACGGCGAACCCCAATCTGCGGTATAAGAACCTTCTGGACATAAGTCGTTCGGCCCTCGGCCGCAATGATGCCGAGACTGCAGACGCCATCTTTAACCCTAACCCTTCCCTGGAAATGAGAAATGAGGCGATCATGAGCATCAACGTCAATGATAAGGCTCCCGAGTTTACTTTGCAGGACGAGAATGGAAAGGAAGTCTCGCTGAAACGTCTGCGCGGTAAAGTTGTCGTGCTCTATTTCTATCCTCGCGCGGACACTCCCGGCTGCACCATCGAGGCCTGCGAGTTCCGCGACACCTTCAAACAGATGCAGAAAACCGGCGCTGTGTTACTTGGCATCTCGCCCGACACACCCAAGGCGCAGAAGAAGTTTCAGGAGAAATTCCAGCTGCCCTTCTCTCTGCTGGCCGATGCCGACAAAAAGGTCGCCGACGCCTTCGGAGTCCTGCAGGAAAAGAACATGTATGGCAAGAAAGTCATGGGCATCGTCCGGACTACGTTCGTTATCGGGCCAGACGGCAAGATCCAGCACATATTTCCCAAGGTGAAGGCGGAAGGTCATGCGGGAGACGTGCTGGCTTATCTGAAAGAATCGGCCAAAGGTGCGGCGTAGGAACAAGTCAGAAGGCAGAAGCAGCGTCGTCTTCGACTTCTGACTTCTGCCTTGGGCCATCGTACGCGAGGAGGAAAGCCATGGGTAACATGGTTAGGGTCGTTGGGGTTTTTGGGATACTGGTTCTTGGCGCCTACGGTGCTAATCCAAAGCCGCAGGCCGATAAGCAGAACGATCAGACTTCAATCGTAATTACCTTCAAAGACGGCCACCAGCAAAGCTATCTGATGGCGGATGTCGCCAAGGTCGAATACAGGAGTGCCAGCGAAGCCACGCTGGGACAGGAGTACTTTCTAGGCAAGTGGGAGGTCGGCACCGGCAGCGCCGACGGAACTTTTTTCATCACTCTCGAAAGTAACGGGGAGGCCAGCAAAACGCTGGGGGCGAGCCATGGGATTTGGACGATCGCCGACGACGAGGCACGCATCACCTGGGATGACGGCTGGCACGACGCCATCCGTCTGATCAGCAAAAAGAAATATGAAAAGATCGCCTTCGCGCCGGGCAGCAGTTTCAGCGATGAACCCCAAAATGTCACCGAAGCGTGGAGGATTAAGAAATTCAAACAGTGAAACCGCTCAATCGCGCCTTCTTCGCGCGCGAGCCGCGGCCCGTGGCTCGCGAACTCCTCGGCAAGGTACTGGTGCGCCACAGCAGAGGGCGGTTTCTCGCGGCCCGCATCGTCGAGGTCGAGGCTTATCTCGGGAAAAACGATCCCGCCTCCCACTCCGCCGCCGGCAACACCGCCCGCACTGCGGTTCTGTTCGGACCGCCCGGCTACGCCTACGTTTATTTTATCTACGGCAATCATTACTGCCTGAATGTGTCGTGCGAGCGCGACGGCAAGGCAGGAGGCGTGCTGTTCCGCGCAGTCGAGCCGTTGCGCGGCATCGAAGAGATGGCGCGGGCGCGAAAAATCGAAGTGCACGGACCACGGGATCTGATTCGCCTCACCAGCGGCCCCGGACGCCTGGCCGAAGCTTTCGGCATCACACGCACCCGCGACAACGGCGGCGATTTGACCTCGCCTCATTCCGGCTTATGGATCGGCGACGACGGCTTCTGCGCCAGAAACATCAAAACCACCCCCCGCATCGGCATCAGCAAGGCGGCCGACAAGCGCCTGCGCTACATCCTCGCAGGAAACGCCTTCGTTTCCGGGCGAAAAACACCCTCCTGAAGCTGAAGATCGGCGGAAATTTGACAAATGGGTGTAGACTGTCCCTCGGGCCAAATGGCGGAAAGCCGCCCTGCTCAAGGCATTTCGCTTAAACGCCCGCCCACGTTCCGCCCTGGTCGGTTTTTCAGCATCCTCCGAACGGAACAGATCATCTCAGTACACAGGAACCTGCATGCGCTGGTTCAGTCTATTTCGCGCTTCGCTCGTCGCCCTCACGATTCTGGCCGCAACTGCGCCGCAACTCTCCCAAGCCGTGGATGCAGTCCGGCCGCAGACCGTGGCTCCCTCGAACATTGTGATCGGCTTCGTGGGTGGCTTCGTCAGGCATGACAACCCGCACCAGGGTCCGGTGCAATTCGCACAACAGATCCGGCGAACCTTCTCGAAAGATACTTATGTCCGGGTTTTTGAGAACCGCCGCAGAAAGCAAGCCTACGACGCTGTCATCCGGCTCCTCGATACCAATCGCGACGGCGTTCTTTCCGCAGAAGAAAAAGCTCGGGCCCACATCATTCTCTTCGGCCACAGCTGGGGAGCGTCTGCGGCCGTGTCGCTGGCCCGCGACCTGCAGCGCGTGGGCGTGCCGGTTATGCTCACCGTACAGGTCGATAGCGTCGCCAAACTCTGGCAGAACGATTCCGTTATTCCTGCCAACGTCGCCGAGGCCGTGAACTTTTACCAGCCGCACGGCATCATCCACGGCAGGCCCAGGATCATCGCCGCCGACCCCGATAGGACTGCGATCCTGGGAAACTACCTTGTGGATTACCGAAAGAATCCAGTGCCATGCCCCGGCGCGTCATGGGCTGATCACGTCTTCATTCCCGACCACATGCAGAGCGAATGCGATCCTCACCTCTGGTCGCAAATCGAAACCATGGTGCGGCAGCGACTGTTATCTGCAGATGCCGTTGCAGACACTTCTTCGGCGGCCTCCGCCGCAGTCCGCTCGCGACCCTAGTTCCGGCTCTCTTCTAAGTTCTGTCATCCCGAACGAAGTGAGGGATCCTGGTGTGAGCAGGCTGCGGCAATCCAGATGACACAAGCAAGGACCAAGGTCGCTCGCGTCGCTCGGGATAACATCTCCTAAGCGGATAACGTGGGAAGCAAAATGTTATCGAGAAGGCGCGTTGTGCCCACGAATGCCGCGACCGCGACCAGCGCGCCGGCCGCAAGGTGCTTGACTGGATCGAGGTTGTCCGGGTCGACGATCTCGAAGTAGTCGAGGCGCACAGATTTTTCTCCTGCAATCTCTTCGCGACCGGCAGCTACAAGCTTTGCCGCATCGCGCTCGCCGGCTTCCCACGACTTTTTCACTCTCATCAGCGCACGATGCAGCACCTGCGCCGATCGTCTCTGCGTGGAGTCGAGATAGGCGTTGCGCGAACTCATGGCCAATCCGTCCGCCTCGCGCACAATCGCACCCGCAATAATCTCCACGGGAAACTTCAGGTCGCGCACCATGCGGCGAATGATCGCCAACTGCACTGCATCCTTCTGCCCGAAGAAGGCTGCATCCGGCTCAACAATGTGAAACAGCTTGGCCACCACGGTCGTGACCCCGCGAAAATGTGTGGGCCGCGAACGCCCGTCCAGCTTGCCGTTCAGCTCTTCCACCGTAACCCATGTCACCGCCCCCGCGGGATACATCTCCTCAACCGACGGAACGAAAAGTAATCCCACTCCTTCCTTCGCCAGCAAATCGCGGTCGCGTTCGAAATCTCGCGGATACCTCGCCAGATCTTCGTTCGGGCCAAACTGCGTGGGATTTACGAAAATCGACGCCGCCACAATATCGCAAGCAGCTTTAGCGGCTCGAACTAAAGACAAGTGTCCCTCATGCAGCGCTCCCATGGTGGGCACAAATCCCAATCGCTGGCCGCCGCGCCGCGCTGCACGGCACGCCGCCCGCATCTCTTCGATGGTCTTGCAGATTTTCATTGCTGGGAAGGTTGCTTCAGGAGGCAGAGACCCAATCGATCGCGACGTGTGCGCCCTCGAGGTCGCCCGCGACAATGCCGCGGCTTCGTCGAATCGCGATCTTGTCCGCTTCGGAGGCCGCAGGCTTCTCATCCACAAGGATGGCGACTGCGCGACCGTAAGGCCACGCGGATGTAGGCAACCGCGCCAGCGCGTTCAAAACCTCTTCCGGCTTCAAAACCTGTTCTTCATTGGCGGTGATGCTGGTGAGCAGGCCTACGGCCTCGGGACGTATGACGATATAGGGATTGCTCCAATGTTTCGTTTCTTGCAGCGGCGGATACTTCGCAGGATCGGCGGCCGCAATGGCTTGCAGCAGCGTCGCCGCATCCGGCGGCGGTGGCGCGTTCCGCTGCGAACAGGCAAGCCCGAAGCTCATCATCAGAACAGATACCAGGCCGCTTCGCCCGAGTCGGCGCGAGACCGCAAAAAAACTCACCGCACCACCGCTGGAACGTCCGTCTTCACAGCCCAGACCAAGGCGACGACCCATCCGATCATCGTCCAGCCCAGAAAAAAATTCAGCAGCACAATCGCAGTCGTATCCCGCTTATTGCGCGCAAAGGCAAGGATCGAAGGCAAAAAATACATGACGAACACAGAACCGAGAATCGGCAGAAAAAAACCGGGCAAGAAGTGAGTCATAACGACCTCCTGATAAACATAGCCTAGCACCAACGCAGCCCACGATGCTCGAAGTCGATCTCAGCTCCATCCGTGAGATCCGTGAAATCCGCAGCAAGTATTTTCTAGCGCCGCAGCGCCCGTTTCCGCGCCAGCACCGTGTCCAGCCCGGCTTTCGTCTCCCGAGGCAGATGATAGGACTCCTCATCTGACGGATACTGCATCGATTTCACGTCAGCCCGAAACGCGCGCACTGCGCCGCTGATGAGCCCGGCCGCGTCGCCGTAGCGGCGCACAAACTTCGCAGGCGCTGTAAATGTGAGGTTGACAAGGTCGTGGAACACCAGCACCTGGCCGTCACACTCCGGACCAGCGCCAATTCCGATGGTCGGCGTGCCAACTTCGGCAGTAATCATCGCCGCCACCTCGCGCGGAATTCCCTCCAGCACAATGCAGCATACGCCCGCGCGATCGAGCGCTACGGCGTCCCGCATAAGTTGCTCGATGCCACTGAGATCCTTCCCCTGCACCTTGTAGCCGCCCATCGTATTAACCGATTGCGGCGTCAGCCCAATGTGGCCGGCCACGGGAATCTCGGCGTCAATGATGCGGCGAATCAGGTCGGCACGCTTTTCGCCACCTTCGATCTTCACCACTTCGGCGCCGCCTTCTTTCACAAAGCGCGTAGCGTTACTCAAGGCGTTTTCCGGGTCAACGTGATAAGACCCATAAGGCATGTCGGCCAGCAGCAGAGCATGCTTCACGCCGCGCCGCACCGCCTTCACATGATGCAGCATCTCGTCCATGGTGACCGAGAGCGTGTTGTCGTAACCGAGAATGGTTTGGGCAAGCGAATCGCCCACCAGAATCATCTCGATGCCGGCTTCATCCACCAGGCGCGCAGTAGCGTAATCGTAGGCGGTGAGGCAGGTGATAGGTTCGTGGCGGAGTTTTCGTTCTCGCAGGGAAGCGGTAGTGATCTTCTCGCGGGTCGTGCCCGAACTCGAAAAGTCCGGACGCCCGCTGATCGGGGTGAGACTCATCATGGCCTCCAGTGCCCCTCCGGCTCGGCCGGATAGAGCCTGTTCAGCATCTTCGGGGATGCTGAAACAATTCTACCCTCAGAAACCAGGAATGACCAGCCGCTACTTGGGAACCACCGACTGACCGATAAGCATATGTATATTCAATAGGTTACGAGTGCCAACTGGGGCTCACTTCGGCGCCAGCATCAACCGATCCCGAGCATTCATCTCCACCGCCTTACGCGAATAGAGCAAGGGAAAATATTCGCCCTTGTCCCACAGCGGAAGCAGATCCGAGTAATGCGACGATCCCGGCTGTCCGCTTTGTCCTGGAGTATTTACGGCCAACGAATCGTCCCAATCGGCCGTGTCCAGGATTTCTCGATAGCTCGCGCCGCCCTCCTGCTCGAACTTCTTACCTGCCCAGGTTGCATTCACGGTGTTGCCATCGCCCGGACGCGACAACGGTCCCAAATCAAGCAATGCCGCGCCGCCAGGCAAACGGTCGAGCGAGTGCCGGAACTGAATTGTATGCAATCGGCCCCACGACCACTTCTGCGAATCGGCGCCTAGCAGCTGTTCAGTCTGCTTCCACGCGGAGTCGAGAGTTTGCTGCAACACCTGGTTTCTGCCTGCAACTGCATCGGCTCCGAAAACCTCCGGTGACGGATCTGAAAGATCCTCGATTACATTCTCCAATGAAAAATCGTCTTCAAGCGATGCAATGCCTTCCTTCTCGGCGACTACTCTTTGCAGTTCCTTCAGCCAAACTTCATAAAGCGCAGCCACTCCAGACTCTCTACTTAGCGTCGCATCCCATCCCTGGATCATTTTCCTCGCGGGCGTTGGGTTCGGCGACGACTCTTTTAGCAGGTTCACCAACTGGCGCGCCACCAGTGATACAACGTCAGTCTGCAGCTTCTCCATATCCTCCAGAGTTATCTTCTTCCCGCTGTCTCGGATGCTAGAGATCACCTCCTCGACACGATGCACGCGATCAGGAGGAGCCCATTCGAAGCCGACGTTATACGGATAGTTCTCCGGGATCATCTTGTGATTCGCGGTTGCGATAAACCCGCCCGCCGGATTGAAACTGTGAGGAAGTTCCGAGTTCGGCACGAATCCTGACCACTCATACTCCCCCGTGCCAGGGACTGGCAACAGCCCGGTCCAGTTTTTTCGCAGTGGCGCCAAACCAGTGGAGTGCTCGCCGATGTTGCCTGCAATGTCGGCATAGACAATGTTCTCCGACGGCACCTTCCAGCGCTTCATGGCGTCTTCGAATTCGTCCCAGTTCATCGCCCGGTCGACAGCAAGAGATGCGAGATAGCCCGCCGTACCGGGCTCGGCACCAACCCATTGAAGGGCCAGCGCACGCTTGCCGTCTTCCCAAAGCACAGGGCCATGACGGGTAAACTTCAAATCGACTTCCACCGGCGGCTTTCCTTTAACCGCGATGCTTTCGTGCTCCACCTGCATGCGCGCCCATCCATTTGCCGTCTTGTACTGAAGCGGATCTTGCGGATTCAGATCTTCGATGTACAGATCCTGCTGATCGAGCCCGAAGATGGTGAATCCCCACGCAATGTGCTGATTGTGACCCACAGCGACTCCTGGCAAGCCCGGCTCGCCCGCGCCGATCACATCCCAACCGGGCGCTACCAGATGGACGATGTAACGCAGCGAAGGCAACGCCATCACGCGATGAGGATCATTGGCCAAAATCGGCTTGCCCGTGGATGTGAGTCTTCCCGAGATCGTCCAGTCATTGCTGCCTTGCTTGCCGTCCGATGGAAACTCGATCCTCGCATCGCTTCCGATGAGGTTCTTGAGGAGTGACGGATTTAGCCCGCCGAAATCCACACCCGGTGCGGGATCAAGCGTTACCTTTGGATCAAGGCTCAGAACGGCGCTGGCCTTCTGCACACCTAGCTTCGCGATCAGCTCCGCATCACGAAGCTCGCTGAATGCATTCCCCGTCATGGCAAATGCCGCCATTCGATTGAGACAATCCTGCGGCTTCCAGGGCTCCGGCTCGAAGCCGGCCATTTGAAACTCGACCGGCAAGCCCGGGCCGGTCTTTGCCCTGAGCGAGCGTATCTCGGCATTGATGCCGTCAGTGAAGGCGCTCAGGATTGCCTCAGTATCCGGCGCGTAGCTCGCATACTCGGCCTTCATGTCGCCCCGGTAACGAAGCAGCCTTGCATTGATGTCGCGCTGCACCGCCGACGGGCCGAGCACTTCGGCCAAACGGCCCTGGCCTGCGCGCTTCCACATCTCCATCTGGAAGAGCCGGTCCTGGGCCACGACAAAACCCTGCGCAAAGAAAAGATCGTGCTGATTTTTTGCGTAAATGTGAGCCACGCCCCAGCGATCTCGAAGCACTTTCACTGGCTCTTTAAGCCCGGGCGCGACGAGGTTGCCGTGGATCGGCGAGAGCACGTCGCGCGCCCTGGCCTCTACCGGCTTGGGGGCCTCTTGTGCCGCGGACACAACTACAAAGAAGAAACCGAGCAGGAAAACACCGATTCGTCTATGCATAAGCAGCGCATTGTAGCGCGGGATCACGCCGAGCAGCTCTAGTTGCGACCCAGACCATCCTGTTAATGCGTCTCCACCATGGTCTCCGCAAATTTATGCAGCCGCCGAGTGCCTCGTTAATGCAATTTTCTCTCGTCCGCACAGACGCGGGTGGCCCAAACAATAAACCACACGTTAAAGCTGATTTCGAACAGGCAAAGCAGGATCGCCAGGATCGTCCCCACTCTCTGCAGCATTGTGAGCGGCCAACATCGTATTAGAAAATAAAGCGTAACCACGCCTACCGCGGCAAGTACCAGCACGACTGGACGGTTCTCGCAGTAGGTGTGCACGAAGAGGCCGAAGGAGAGATAGGAAAGCGCCGCGAGCGATAATGCGGAAACCATCCACCAGACGCTGCGGCTTTGTTTGCTCACCATTCCCGTATCCAGGCTGTCGGGCGATCTTAAGGACCTTACTCCTCTGTTAATGCGTCTCCACCATGGTCTCCGCCAGCTTATGCAGCGCGTCCGAATTCACCGTACGCGTATAAAACATGTGGCCGCCGGGAAACTCATGGATCTGCACGCGGTTCGCATCCCCCATGATCGGCATCTGGTCTACGCTGAGTATTGATCCCATGAACGGGCACGAGAGGTCGTTCCATCCGTGCACGATGAGCACGCGCAGTTTGGGATCGGCAGCAACCGATTCGCGCAGGTCCCGCACCGCACCTTTACGCAGGTCATCGTTGCGGTCCCATTGCCGGTTGACGTCCTCCGACAGGGCCTCATAGCGCGCATCGGTTTTCCATCCCACCGTTCGCGTAATGAAGTCCACCATGGCCGTGGTCGTGGGCGCGACGATGCTCTCCAGAATCGGATCGCCGGTCTGTTGCGTGGGGGCATAGGGGAACGGATCGGGTGCGGTCACGTTCGAGTCGTACACACTGCCGATTAATCCTTGCGTCCGGTGCACCTCGCGGAGATAGGCTCGAATGTCCAGTCGGCCGCCGGCAAACTTCACGAACTTCGCGTCAAGTCCCGTCATTTCGGTTACATGCGAAATCATCGCATCGGTAGCAGCCTCGTCGCTGCGGCCTTTCAGCAGCGCCTCTGCGTAGTCTCCGCGCGTGTAGGCGATCACCTGCTGCATGGCCGCGTCAGTCAGCTTGCCTTCGGACTCGAGATGTGCGGCCGTTATCGACGGCAGATCGGTCATCCAGGGAATCGGCGACAGGTCCCCATCGCCTTTCTCCGGATTCAGATATGGACTCACCAGCACCACGCCGTTCATAGCAACGCCCAGCGTTGACTGGAGATAGTGCGTAATCAGTGGCCCGCGATACCCGCCATAGCTCTCACCGACCAGATATTTTTTGTCCAGCAGGCGATCGTTCTGCACCAGCCACTTGTAGATCACGAGCGAGAGATACTCGATGTCCGGCTTCGGCGCATAGAAAAGCTTCTTCGTCTCCGCCTCGTCCACCAGCGAACGCGAAAATCCCGTGCCAATCGGGTCGATGAAGACCATGTCCGTGAAGTCGAGCCATGTGCCGGGATTGTCGGTCAGCGTCGCCGGGTCCGAAGGCGAGTCCCCCTCATTCGCAAACGCAACATGCTTCGGCCCGATCGCGCCCAGGTTCAGATAGACGGACGATGCCCCCGGCCCGCCATTGAGCGCGAACGTCACCGGCCGGTGCGAACCGCTGTCGCTTTCTTTGTTTTTGCCTTTTGATTCGTCGCCCTTTGGTGAGTCCAGCGTGAATGCCGTGTACATCACCACGCCGGTGGGCTTGTCGTCCTTGCCTTTCAGCGTAATTGTGCCGACCGTCGCCGTGTAGTGAAGAGTCTTGCCGTTCACGGTGATCGTCTGCGGCACAGACTTGTCCGCGGGCAGAGGATTCTTCATGGGTTCAGCGGATTTCGATTCGGCAGATTTCGAGTCGGCAGATTTCGAGTCGCCGGATTTGTCTGGCGCAGTGGTTGCGCTGGCATCGGCCGCCGGCTTAGCAGATTCGCCACGCTGCGCAAATGCAGGAAGCGCGAATAGCACGAGTGCGACAACAAGATTCGTCCGAGTCATTCTGAAGTGGATCTCCTTTTCCCTTGAAAAACAACGGCAAACAACGCTTCTCTACGCTCCCACCGCTTCCTGCCCGCCCAGCGGCAAAAAGTATTGCGTCCCCTTGATCGGCTCGCTAACCTTGCGTAACAGCTCCTGCAAGTCTTCGTTGCGGTCAACGAAATCAATATCCGAAGTATTTACGATCAGCAGGTCCGACGACGTGTAGTGAAAAAAGAAGTGCTCATACGCCTTGACGACTTCCTCCAGATACTCGTCGCTGACTGCGCGCTCCCCAGGAGCGTTCTTTTTTTTCAGCCGCTTCTTCAGCACCTCAGGCGTGGCCTGCAGATAGATGACCAGGTCCGGCGTAGGCAACTGCTCGCGAAAGTGGTTGTAATAGCGGTTGTAGGTATCGAGCTCCTGATCTGTAAGGTTCAGGCAGGCGAAAAGTTTGTCTTTTTCGATGATGTAGTCGGCGACCACCGTCTTCTGCGAACGCGGGCCCAGGTCGAGCGCCTGCAGCTGTTCGAAGCGCCGCACCAGAAACGCGAACTGCGCCTGAAACGCCGCGCCGCGCTCGCCCTCGTAGAACGCGCCGAGAAAAGGATTCGACTCCGGCTCCATCACGCGCTGCGCATTCAGCCGCTCCGCCAGAATGCGAGCCAGCGTGCTTTTGCCGACTCGGATCGGACCTTCCACAGCAATGTAACGGGGCAGTTCGAAAAGATTGGCCATGGGCTCGGAATAATTCGGAAGCTGCAGGATAGCTCGGATGGAGCCGAGTGGCAATTGAGGGAAGAGTTAACAGCAAGAATTGTGCGATTTAGCGATTGTGTGATTGTGTAATTTCAAGCGAGTCGTACGATCTTCAATCGCCCAATCGCACAATCGCCCAATGACTCAATGAAATACAATCCCTGCATGCTGGTGCCAGCTCTAACGTGCGCGGTCTCGGCCGCAGCCGCGGTTGCCGCAAGTTATCAAACCATGGCCCCGACGGCGCAATGGTATGGACGCACCTTCATCGGACTCGCCCCCGGATCGCGCCAGATCGCACTGACCTACGACGACGGCCCCAACGACCCGCACACCCTGCGCCTGCTGGAAGTCCTCGCGAAACACAACGTGCACGCCACTTTTTTTCTGATTGGACGCTACGTCCAGCAGCAGCCGCAAATCGCCCGCGCGATCATCCAGGCCGGCCACGTTGTCGGCAACCACACCTTCACTCATCCTCTTTTGATCTTCAGGAGCGAAGCCGGGATCCGGCAAGAACTCACCCAATGCCGCGATGCTTTGCAGCATGCGATTGGCGAACCTTCAAGTCTTTTTCGTCCTCCCTTCGGAGGGCGCCGCCCCGCCGTGCTTCGCATAGCCCGCGAACTAGGTCTCGAGCCAGTCATGTGGAACGTAACCGGCTACGACTGGAACGCACCGCCCGCCGGGAAGATTGACCGGAGAGTCTCAAAACAGATGCGCGGCGGTGACGTAATCCTGCTGCACGATGGCGGGCATAAGCAACTCGGCGCCGACCGCTCCCAAACGGTGATCGCCACCGATCATCTGATCGCTCGCTACAAGGCAGAGGGATATGAATTCGTAACGATTCCGCAGATGATGGAAAAAGCCGGGCGTAGTTAAAGTATCCGGAATTTCTCCGCGCCTCTCTGCCGGAGCTTGCCCTGAGCAAGGCCGAAGGGTGATGGAGTCTTCCTCTCATCCCTTCATCGCCGCAAACGCCGACCTCGCCGCCGCAATCGTCCGCTGAACATCCTCTTCGGTATGCGTCGAACCCAGGAACGCCGCCTCGAACTGCGACGGCGGCAGATAAACACCACTATCAAGCATGGCGCGGAAAAATCTGCCGAATGCCTCAGTGTTTGACTTCGACGCAGAATCCCAATCCGTCACCGGCCCCGGCGTGAAAAACCACGTAAACATCGACCCCACGCGGTTGTGGCACAGCGCGACACCCGCATCTTTCGCAGCCGCGGCCACCCCCTCGACCAGTTCTCCACTCAACTTTTCGATGCGCGGATAAATCTCCAGCTTGTGATCGCGCAGATTCTTCAGCATGGCGCAGCCCGCGGCCATCGCCAGAGGATTTCCTGAAAGCGTGCCCGCCTGATACATCGGCCCCAGCGGTGCCACCAGATTCATAATCTCGCTCGACCCGCCATAGGCGCCAACCGGCAAGCCTCCGCCAATGATCTTGCCCAGAGTCGTCAGATCCGGACGAATGTTGTAGAGTTCCTGCGCTCCTCCATAAGCCACGCGAAATCCGGTCATCACTTCGTCGAAAATCAGCACCGACCTCTCGCGCTCCGTAATTAATCGCAGAGCGACCAGATAATCGTCCGCGCCAGGAACGCATCCCATGTTTCCCACGACAGGTTCCACGATCACGCAGGCAATCTGATGCTTGAATTTCTGAAAAGCGTATTCCACGGCCTTGACGTCGTTGAAGGGCAACGCCAGCGTGAATTGGATGAACTCCTCGGGAACGCCCGCCGATCCCGGAATACCCAGCGTCGCCACACCGGACCCAGCCTTCACCAGCAGCGAATCCGAATGCCCGTGGTAGCAGCCCTCGAATTTCATGATGTACTTGCGCTTGGTGTAAGCGCGCGCCAGACGGATGGCCGACATGGTCGCTTCGGTTCCGGAACTTACGAAGCGAACTTTCTGCACGGAAGGAAACGCGGCCAACACCAACTCCGCGAGATCAGCCTCGGATGGCGTCGAAGCTCCAAAACTCGTGCCATTGCAGGCAGCTCCCACAATTGCGTCGAGCACGTCCGGCGCGGCGTGACCAAGAATCAGCGGTCCCCAGGAGCCGACATAGTCGATGAATTCATTTTCGTCCGCGTCCCAGATATGCGAACCCTTCCCGCGCACGATGAACGGCGGATCGCCACCGACCGCACCAAACGCGCGCACCGGTGAGTTCACGCCGCCAGGAATCATGCTCTCGGCGCGTTGCTGCAAACGGCGCGACTGTTCGACTTTTCGAGACGTTGTGGAAGGCATGAGCTCTCGCAGGAGATTGTCATCCCGAGCAAGCGTTCTTTGCGCAGCGAGTGCCTGCCCTGAGCTTGCCGAAGGGGATCTGGGCGAGCCGCGCGAAGCATCGCGCTTTTTGCGATGCATCAATCGCGCGTTTGGCTCGCTTCCTTATCAAGACTGACTACTATAGCAGCGCCTGCGGAAAAATAATTAATCAGATATTCATGATTTCGCCATGATCGTGCAACATCGCGAAGTTAACTTGATTTCATCACGTTGCCCTTCTAACCGGGAGGGTTCAAGGACAGCTTCGGGGGCTCCGGGCTGTCCTTATTGATTTCCGTGAACATTCCGCCCGGCTCACTTAAGATACGAGCGCACGATCTCCATCAATTCATCCGCCGCAATCGCCTGCTCAGAGGTAGTTTTGCGCGATGGGTCGAGGACGTGAAATCTGACATGATCTTCCAGCAACTCGGCCATCAGCCCGTTCATCGCGCCGCGTGCGGCCGTAATCAGTTGCAATATGTTTCCGCAGTCCTTGCCTTCATCTAGCGCCCGCTCCATCGCGTCAATCTGTCCGCGGATGCGCCTCACCCGTAGCCTAAGTTTCTCTTTTTCTCGTAGCGTATGAGCCATGTCGACTCCCAAAGGATGTTTCTTTTCCGCTTGACTATACTATACGGGGGTATGCTACAAAACAAGAAGGCATGCAAGGGCACCCCGGGCCGCCTTTAACATTCCTTTAATTCGCCCTGCGTAGTCTCGGTTTGCTTGGCGGCAGTCCCGGTCAGATCGTTGGGTGGCGTCGCTTCAATCGCCAGATTGTCAAACTTCACTCCGTTAACTATAGTTAACTGATAATGATATACTGGGATTAAGCACTGGCAAGAGCAGGAAGGGAACCTGATTGGTTCCATGCTGGCGTTGTGGATGTCTCGGAACAATGAAAGGTCATCTCCAATTCGCAAACGGCAGCGCGCGCCGGCGGCTCGTGCTCTGCGCTGCCCTCGCTCTTGGCTCAGTGCTCCAGTCGCGGGCGCAACAACCGGAAGCGCCATCTGCAGCCAAGCCAGACGCTGCGCCCCAGGGCGATGCGACCCCCACAGCCAACACGCCTGATTCCCCGCCCGACCAAAACCCCGAGGCCATGTTTCCCCATTTCAAGGACACACGCTTCTGGCTTTCCGGTCAGGCGAATTTCATTTTTCAGACCCATCCTTCATTTCACGCCGACTACAGCGGCAAGAACAGCCTCAGTCCCAACTTCGAAGAGGCCACGTCTCGCGTGGTAACGCTGTACACCGGCATCCGGCTCGATAATTCCACTGAACTTCTGGTCGATATCGAAGAGGCTGGCGGAGCCGCACTCAGTGCCGGCCTCGGCCTGGCCGGTAATACCGATCTCGATATTGTGCGCAATCCTCTCTTGAGCAAAGCACCCTATTTCGGCCGGGGCATGATTCACAAAGTATTCGCGTTGAGCAAAGATAAAGTCGAAAACCAGCGCAGCTGGCTTTCTCTTTTCGATGAACTCCCGCGCCGCCGCCTGGAGGTCCGCTTCGGCAAATTCAGCATGCCGGACTTCTTCGACATAAATTCCGTTGGCTCCGATACCCACCTCCAATTCATCAACTGGACCACCGACAACAACGGTGCCTGGGACTACGCCGCCGACACCCGCGGCTACACCGTCGGAGCAACCGCCGACTTCGAAGACCGCAACTGGGGATTCCGTTTTGCCGAAGCTTTGATGCCGAAGATCGCCAACGGAATTGATCTGGTTTGGAAGCCGTGGCAAGCCCATGCCGAGAACTTCGAATACGAGTTGCGCCACGGCTTCATACCAAATAAATCGGGAGTGGTGCGCCTGCTGGCTTACACCAACTATGCCAACATGGGCATCTATCGCGACGCGGTCGCCAACTTTGAAGCGGGCCTCACACCCATTCCAGAGATCACCGACCATCCCTGGCACATCACGCGCAAATACGGTTTTGGAATCAACCTCGAGCAGAATCTGCTGCCGAACCTAACGGCTTTCGCGCGCTTCGGCTGGGATAACGGCAAGACCGAATCCTTCGCGTACACCGAAGTCGATCAAACATTCGCCGAGGGACTTGGCGCCAACGGCGCCTGGTGGCATCGCAAGCAGGACCGCGCGGGCATTGCGTTTATCTCAAATGCAATTAAGAAGGATCACCAAACCTACCTCGCCGATGGTGGCCTCGGCTTCCTGCTCGGCGACGGCGCTCTCAATTACGGCCGCGAAAACATCGTGGAGTCTTACTACACAGTCCACGTGTGGCGCGGCATCTATCTCGCGCCCGGCCTGCAGCATATCGTCGACCCCGGCTATAATCGCGACCGCGGTCCGGTACTCGTGCCTTCGTTCCGCGCCCACGTTGAGTTCTAGGAACTATGCACCGCGCATCAGAGGAACCGATCCAGGATCGCCGTCTCGAACCCTTCAATTCTCGTGAAAATTGGATCGTTTGTGATCAGGCCCGTCGCGTGTGCTCGGAGCGCCGTAGCCGCTTGCAGAGCATCCGGCGTCCGCAGACGATACAAGGCGCGCAGTTTTGCCGCGAGGTCTGCCGCTTCCAAGTCAGGCGCAATCCACTGCAGGTTGGGATATGTAGAAAGCAACCCGTAGAACGCGTCAACTTTGTGCTCATCCTTGTCGCGATACGACGGGACCAGAAGTTCCGTCATTGTTATGGTAGAAGTTACCGCCTCATGGCCCGCACGCTCCACCCACGAAAAAACGGAATCCGCGAGCGCCAGATACCGCGCATTCGCTTCCAGTTGGTAGATGAAGATGCTGGTATCGAGCGCGATCCGGCGGTGACGCCTCAGAAATAGTCGCAGCCGATCTACTCCCAAGTCTCACGTTCCTTCTGCAGATGTTTGCGTGGATAGGCCTTGCCCGCCAAACCTCGGATCGCCGCCCGGTGAGACCCGGGCTTCTGCAGGACCAGCACTCTCTTGCCACGGACGACCACCAGCACCTTATCACCGGCTCTTAGGCCCAGCGCCTCACGAGCCTCGCGCGGAATCACGATTTGATTCTTGGAAGAAACGGTTGCTTGTGCCATGCTTTACATTGTAGCAGAAAGTAAAGCGGCATTCTTTGGTTCAACTGCTGTCACTTCTCCACCTGCACGCCCTTCCAGAACGCCACATAGCCTGTGATCTGCTTTGCCGCTGGCTTCGGCTCCGGATAAAACCAAGCCGCTCCCGCGTTCCGTTTGCCCTTGACCTCAACATCGTAGTAGTTCGCCGTGCCCTTCCACGGACACACCGTATGCGCGTCGCTAGGCTTGAAATATTCCTTGCGGATCGCATCCGGCGGAAAATATTGATTCCCCTCCACCTCGACCGTCGCATCGCTCTCGGCCAGCACCGCGCCTTCCCAGGTTGCTTTTGCCATAATGCCCATATAGATTCCTACCAGGCGCGGCAGGTTCAGAAGGTTGGAGGGAATAATGCCCGAGGCAGCCACAAAAACGCGTTTAAACGGTCATTCCATGACCGGCGCTCTGGAGCGCGTCCTCGTCTGTTCTCCCCGCACCGCTGGCTGGAACCAGCCGGACCGCGCGGCACACTGGCAAGAACTGGGCTTCCACCATGCGCCCGACTTCGCCGCAGCGCAGTCCCAGTACGAGACGCTCTGCCGCGAGTTGGAAATCGCAGGCGCCGAAGTCGTGGAGATGCCGCCCGCTCCAGATCTTTCACTCGACTCCGTCTATGCCCACGACGCGTCCCTTCCCACCGATTACGGATTGATCGTGCTCCGCCCCGGCAAGCCCAACCGCGTAGCCGAAGGCCCGCACCACGCTTCATTTTTGGAGACGCTCGATATTCCGACGCTCGGCACAATCGCACCACCCGGCACCGCCGAAGCGGGAGACATGGTCTGGCTCGATTCGAAGACTCTGCTCGTCGGCCAAGGCTACCGCACCAATGCCGCGGGCATTCAGCAGATCCGCGATTTTCTCGCGCCCAAAGGAGTACAAGTTTTTCACGCGCCCTTGCCCTACGGCCCGGGCCCGTCCGCGTGCCTGCACCTGATGTCGCTCATCAGCCTGCTCGATGAACATACGGCCCTGGTCGATCTCCCGTGGCTGGCAGTCGAGACCGTCCAACTGCTTCAGTCCCGCGCATTCAACTTCATCGAAATCGATTCCTCCGAGCGCGACACGCTGGCCTGCAACGTCCTGGCGCTAGGCAAGAATCGCCTGCTGGCAATTGAAGAAAATAAAAAGACGAACACCCGCCTCCGCCAAGCCGGATTCGACGTCCGCACTTTCCCCGCGAGCGAACTCTGCCTCAACGGCAGCGGCGGCCCAACCTGCCTGACCCGCCCTCTGCTGCGGGGATGAACCTCCGCTCCTGCTAAAATAATCCTGCATGCTTCTTCCCTTCGTCCGCGAACTCTTCGCGGACGTAGAAATGCTTCCCGCCTTCACGCGTGTAGCCTCCCACCTCAAGGAGGGCACGGGGCGGCTTCGTGTCTCCGGCCTCACTCCCACCGCAAAAGCCTTGCTGCTCGTGCTGTTCCAGCGCGCCGCCGCGCGCCCGCTGATCTTCGTAGTCAACGACAACCGCGCCGTCGAAGACTTCGTCCCTGTCCTCCGCGGTTTCTGTGAACTAACGGCCGCCGCCGATCCTGATTCCGTCATCTCCCTTCCGGCCCGCGACGTTCTCCCATTCCAGAATCTCTCGCCGCATCCCGAACTCCAGGAAGAACGCGCCACAGCCCTGTGGAAGATAGCGACGGGATCCGCCTCCATCGTCGTCTCGCCAGTAGCGGCGACAGCCATCCGCCTGCGCTCCAGCGATTATTACGCCGCCCTGGCCCGCACCATCCGCCGCGGCGAATCCTTTGACCTCGAGGCTCTGCTAGCCCACCTCAATACCGTCGGTTACACCTCCACCGACGTGGTCGAGATGCCCGGCCAATACGCAGTGCGTGGCGGAATCCTCGACGTCTACTCGCCCGAAGCCGACCGCCCCCTGCGCATCGAATTCTTCGGCGACGAAGCTGATTCCATCCGAAAATTCGATCCCACTTCGCAGCGTTCCTCAAACCCAGTCGACGAAGCCCTGCTCCTACCGCTCACCGAAACCCCAGTCAGCGAGCATCTGCTCGGCGCAATTCACACGCGCCTAAGCGGCAAGCGAATAGTCGGCAACGAAGAAATCGTCGAAGCCGCAGTCCGCGCCGGTGGCGTCAACGTCTTCCCCGGCTGGGAGTTCTACTCGCCCGTAGCCGGAGCCGACAGCACCATCTTCGACTTGATTCCCCGCGCCGCGGTCCTGCTCGACGAAACCGATCAGCTCCAGCAGGAATTCGACCGCTTCTGGACCCGCGTTCAGGAAGCCCACGAGCGCAGCGGAGTAGGAAATCTGGTTCGTCCCGAAGATCTCTACGTGCCGCCGGAAGACTGGCAGCAAAAAACCGCGAATCTCCCCGGCGCCGATATCGAACACCTGGGCATCACCCGCGGCCTCGAAGAAGATGCAGTATCTTTCCTCACCCAGCCCTCGCCGCGCTTCCACGGCGCAGTTCCCGCCATGCTCGCTGAAGTCCAGAAGCTAAACGCCGACGGCAAACGTGTGCTCTTCGCCGTCCCCAACACCGGCGAAGTCGAGCGCCTCGCCGATGTTTTCACCGAGTACAACGTCTCGTTTCGTTTAGGAAGCCGCACCCGCGGCGGCGAGAGCTACGCCGACGAGACCAGCTATTTCGCCGGCGAGGTCCTCACCACTACGCTGGCGACGGCATACATCCCCGAAGGCGTTCTGCTTCCCGAGGCCAATCTCGCCGTCTTCGGCTCGCGCGATCTCTTCGACGAATCCGACACGGTAGCCACGCGTCCGCAGCGAGCAAAATCCAAAGTCTCCGCCTTCCTCTCCGATTTCCGCGATCTCCAGGTCGGTGATTACGTCGTCCACGTCGAGCACGGCATCGGCCAGTACCAGGGCCTGAAAGAAATCAACCACGGAGACGGCCCCGCCGAATTCATGCTGCTCGAATTCGCCGAAGCCGCCCGCCTCTACGTTCCGCTGACACGCTTAGATCTAGTGCAGAAATATCGCTCCTCCGAAGGCGCCAAGCCGGTCCTAAGTCATCTCGGCACCGCCGCCTGGTCGAAGACGAAATCCCGCGTGCGCAAGGCCATGAAAGACATGGCCGACGAACTCCTCAAACTCTACGCTGAGCGCAAAACCGCCGTCGGACACGCCTTCCCGCCCGGCAACGAATGGTTCCGCGAATTCGAAGACGCCTTCGAATTCAACGAGACGGAAGACCAGGGCCAGGCCATCAAAGACGTAATCCGCGACATGGAATCCCCGCAGCCCATGGACCGCCTGCTCTGCGGCGACGTAGGCTATGGCAAAACCGAAGTAGCCATGCGCGCCGCCTTCAAAGCCATCAGCGACAACAAACAAGTAGCAGTGCTGGCGCCGACCACGGTCCTCGCGTTCCAGCACTTCGAAACTTTCAAGCAGCGCTTCGCCCCGTTCCCCGTCACCGTAGAAATGATCAGCCACTTCCGCACCCCCAAGCAGCAAAAAGAAATCCTGCAGAAAACCGAAGCCGGCAAAATCGACATCCTCATCGGAACCCACCGCATACTCTCGAAAGACATCAAGTTCTCCGACCTGGGTCTGTTAATCGTCGACGAAGAACAACGCTTCGGCGTCCGCCACAAAGAGCGCATCAAGCAAATGCGCAAGCAAGTGGACGTACTAACCATGTCAGCCACGCCCATCCCGCGCACCCTGCACATGTCGCTCGTAGGCCTGCGCGACATGAGCGTGATCGAAACTCCACCCAAAGACCGCATGGCGATCCAGACCGTAGTGGCAAGTTGGGACGAAAAACTAATCCAGTCCGCGATCGAACAAGAACTCGAACGCGGCGGCCAGGTCTATTTCGTGCACAACCGAGTCGACACCATCTGGGAAATCGCCGCGAAGCTTCAGGCGCTGGTTCCCTCAGCGAAAATCATCGTAGGCCACGGACAAATGTCCGAAGGCGAGCTGGAAAAAGTGATGCTGAAGTTCATGCATCACGAAGCCGACATCCTGGTCTCAACCACGATCATCGAAAACGGTCTCGACATCCCACTCTGCAACACAATTCTGATCAACCGCGCCGACCGTCTCGGTCTGTCGGAGCTGTATCAACTACGCGGCCGAGTAGGCCGCTCCAGCCGCCGCGCCTACGCCTATCTAATGCTCCCGCCCGAAATCGAGCTGACGCCGATCGCACGCCGCCGTCTAGCCGCGCTAAAAGAATTTTCAGATCTAGGCGCCGGATTCAAAATCGCCGCCCTCGACCTCGAACTCCGCGGCGCGGGAAACATGCTGGGCGGTGAGCAGAGCGGCCACATCGAAGCCATCGGCTTCGAGCTCTACACCCAGATGCTCGAGCGCGCCGTCCGCGAAATGAAAGGCGAAGCCGCCGCCGACGAAGCGGAAACCCAGCTCAATCTCGGCTTAAACATCCGCATCCCCGCGGATTATGTCCCCGAAGAAAATCAGCGCCTGCAAATGTATAAGCGAGTAGCGAGAGTAGAAACCGAATCGCAGTTGAGCGATGTTGGGTTGGAGTTAAAAGACCGCTACGGCCCACCCCCCCCAGCAGTCCGCAACCTGCTCGACTACGCCTCGCTGAAACTCTTGTGCATGAAAGTAGGCGTGAACGCAATCGAGCGCAAACGCGACTTCGTGACGTTAAAATTCCGCCAGGATGCCACCGTTGACCCCGAGCAGCTAGCCCGCTTCGTCTCCACCCAGCGCGGTGCCCAGTTCACTCCGGATGGAATGTTGAAGTTCGCTCTGAAAGCAACAGCCGCCGAAGAGGTCCTGCGAGCGCTGCGAACCGTATTGGAGCAACTGGCCAACACGGAATCCGCGACAGAGGCTCGGTCCGCTGGTCAGCCTCAGCTTTGAAAGGGCGCGGCTTCAGCCGCCTCGCCATCCCTAAACCCAGCAGGTACAATTGTCACGCAACCATAGTCGCTCAGCCAACGACTAACGACCATCGACCGCGTATGCTCATGAGAGTCCGCAAAGCCGTTTTCCCCGCAGCCGGCCTCGGCACCCGCTTCCTGCCCGCAACCAAAGCCCAGCCCAAAGAAATGCTCCCGCTGGTCGACAAGCCCATCATTCAATACGGAGTAGAAGAAGCCATGGCCTCGGGCTGCGACCAGATCCTCATCATCACCGGCCGCGGCAAGCAGGCTATCGAAGACCACTTCGACGTCAGCTACGAACTCGAGAGAATGCTCGAAGATCGCAAGAAGCTCGACCTGCTGAAGATCGTCCGCTCCATCTCCGACATGATTCACGTAGCCTACGTCCGCCAGAAAGAAGCGTTAGGTCTCGGCCATGCGGTCCTGATGGCGCGCGAGTTGGTAGGCAACGAGCCTTTCGCCGTCCTCCTGGCCGATGACGTAATCGACGCCGAAGTCCCGTGCCTCAAACAAATGGTCGAGGTCTTCAATCAAACCCAGTGCTCGGTTCTAGCCACGCAAATCATCGAAGGCAAAATGATTTCTTCCTACGGCGTGCTCGACGTAAAGCCCGCCGACCCCCGCTTCGGAGGCCGCCTCTACGAAATCAAGAATATGGTGGAGAAACCCAAGCCCGAAGACGCCCCGTCAAACCTCGCCATCATCGGCCGCTACATTCTCACGCCCGCGATATTCGATTGCCTCGCCAACACCAAGGCCGGCGCAGGCGGCGAACTCCAGCTAACCGACGGCATGCGCCTCCTGCTGCAAAAAGAAAAAATGTACGCCTACGTCTACGAAGGCCGCCGCCACGACACCGGAGACAAACTAGGCTTCCTGAAAGCCACAGTAGAATTCGCCCTAAAACGCGAAGACCTGGGTCAGCCATTCCGCGAATACTTAAAGGGATTAAAGCTGTAAGAAGGATGCGGGGACGGCCGCGCTCGGCCGTCCAGCGAAGCGCAGGCACCACCACGGCGGGTGCCCCACCCTTGTCGCGTTCTTTGCGACAGGGTGGGGGTTTTGACCTTACTTCTCTCTCAACTTCCTCGACTTCTCCTCCACTCCGCGAGCCAGTTTCTCCTTATGTGCCACAAGCTTCTCACCAATCGAAGCATCCCTCAAAGCAATCATCTGCGCCGCAAGAATCCCCGCATTAGTAGCCCCCGGCTTGCCGATAGCGACGGTAGCCACCGGAATCCCTGCGGGCATCTGCACGGTCGCAAGCAACGAATCCATCCCCTGCAGCGAGGTTGAAGGAATCGGCACTCCAATCACAGGAAGAGTGGTGTGAGCCGCAATCACCCCAGCCAGATGCGCCGCCCCCCCAGCCCCGGCAATGATCACGCAAATCCCGCGCCCAGCAGCCTTCCGCGCAAAGTCGGCAGTACGATCCGGCGAACGGTGCGCCGAAGTAACGTCGATCTCATAACCGATCCCGAACTCCTCCAAAGCTTTCCCAGCCTCGCGCATAATCTCAAGGTCAGAATCACTCCCCATCACAATCGAAACCAGAGTCTTACTCATTGATCTCCTCTAAGAAATGTCTATAAAAACACTGTCATCCTGAGCGAAGGTTGTGCTTCACGAAGTGAAGCACATCCGCAGTCGAAGGATCCCTTTTCACTTCCACGCTACTCTCGGATCCAATGGGAATTCTCATCACGGCTGTGCTCCTCGTAAGCACTGAATTACTTCTTCAAGGCCCTCCCAGCAATGTCCTTCCGGTAATGCGCCCCATCAAAACGAATCTTCTCGCAAGCCTCATACGCCCGCGAAACCGCGGTCTCCAAATCCGCAGCCCGCGCCGAAACCCCTAGCACCCGCCCGCCAGCCGTATAAAACGCGCCATCGCGCTTCGAAGTCCCCGCGTGAAAAACTTTAACGCCGCTAACCGCCGCGGCCTCATCAAGCCCCGTAATCTTTTTCCCCACCTCAAAGGTTCCCGGGTATCCTCCCGAAGCCATCACCACGCACACCGACGCATCGCGCGACCACGTAAAATCGCCCTCGCTGACCCTGCCCGCAATCGACGCGTCCAGCGCGTCCAGCAGGTCGCTCTCAAGGCGCATCAGAATCGGCTGCGTCTCCGGATCGCCAAACCGGCAATTAAACTCCAGCACCATCGGCTCGCGTGCCGTCATCATCAGCCCGCAATACAGCACGCCCTTGAACTCCGCACCCTCCGCCTTCATGCCCTCGACCACCGGACGCGCAATGTGATGCACCAGCCAGTCCCGCATCTTGTCGTCAATAATAGTCTGCGTAGAGTAGGCGCCCATGCCACCGGTATTCGGCCCAGTGTCGCCATCGCCCACGCGCTTGTGATCCTGCGCCGCCACCAGCGGCGCAACCCGCTCTCCATCGCTCAGCACCAGAAACGAAAGCTCCTCACCCTTCAAACATTCTTCCAGCACCACGCGCGATCCCGCCTGTCCTACCATCTTGCCACTCAACATCTCCGCCGCCGCGCGCGCCGCCTCCTCTTTGCTGGCCGCGATCACTACACCCTTGCCCGCCGCCAATCCATCGGCCTTCACCACCACCGGCACGTGAAAGTGCGCCAGCGCCGCGCGCACCTCCTCCACCGAATCGCAGATCGCATAATGCGCCGTGGGAATGCGATGCCGCTGCAGGAATTCCTTGGCAAAGCTCTTACTCGCCTCCAACTGCGCTGCCGCCTTCGTCGGCCCAAACACCGGCCAGCCGCGGCGCGTAAACTCGTCCACCACCCCCAAACTCAGCGGCAATTCAGGACCCACCACAGTAAGGTCCGGCCGCACCTGCTCGCCCACCGCGACCATCGATTCCACGCTCTTCAAGTCCACCGGCAGCAATTCCGCGTCATCCGCAATGCCGCCATTGCCCGGCGCGCAATAAAGCTTCGAAATCCGCGGTGACTGCCGGAGTTTCCACACCAAAGCGTGCTCGCGTCCACCGCTGCCAAAAACCAAAACTTTCATAGCCAGAGAATCAAGGTTAGGTGCAGGGAAGGATGGCTGTCAAACCATCTAGCATACTTCACCACGGAGGCACTGAGACACGAAGAAGAGCCACGTCTGGGGTCTTAGGTCTTAGACTTTCCGGCGAGGAATTCCAACTTCTTTATTCTTCTCCGCGTCTCCGTACCTCCGTGGTGAATCAGGGTTAACTCCACTTAACTCCATCGTATAATCTCCCCAGATGATCACCGTCTCCAAAGAGGACTACTTAAAAGCCATCCTCGAAGCCGAGAGCGAAGGCGAATCCGTAATCTCCGCCCGCCTGGCCGACTGGCTGAAAGTCTCAGCCCCCGCCGTTACCATGGCAGTGCGCCGCCTGAAAAAAGACGGCCTCGTTCGCGTCCAGGCCGACGGACACGTGCGCCTCACCGCCGCCGGCCGCAAGATCGCCCGCAAACTCACACTCCGCCATCACCTGATCGAACGCATGCTATCCGAACTCTTTGGCATGGAGTGGTGGAAGGTCCACGACGAAGCCGAGCGCCTCGAGCACGCCGTCTCGCCCGACTTCGAAGCCAAACTCCTGGCGAAATTAGGAAAAACAGGCGCCTGTCCCCACGGCAACCTCAGCGAAATGGAAAGCCCTGCCAGCCGCCGCCATCGCGGACTGCTTCTGCTCTCCGACGCCGCCCCCGGAGCCGCCTACGCCGTCAGCGGAATCTATGAGCGCGACCGCCGCCTGCTCGAGTTCCTCGAAGCCCGCGGCATTCGTCCTGGAGCCAGGCTGCGCCTCCTCGAACGCAACTACGACCAGACCCTCGCTCTCTCCACCGTCGCCGGCAACGTCTCCCTGGGCCGCGCCGCAGCCGAGCGAGTCTGGGTCTCCCCCGCCAACCACAGCCCCGCTAAGTAATATCGGCGAAGTTGTCATCCTGAGCGGAGGTCGTGCTTCACGAAGTGAAGCACAACCGCAGTCGAAAGCCTGCCCTGAGCGAAGCCGAAGGGGATCCCTTGCATCTTTGCGCGGCCTCATGCCAGGCAAGGCATTTCTACAACCGCTCCGAACCCGTCAAACTTTAGTTAACCATGGTTTATTTCATCATGTATACTTGCGCTAATCTCAGCCAGAACAAGTCCCGCCGGACCCATCGGCAGAGATTACCCGCATACCAATCCAACCGATGAAGCCTGTCGTCGCCCAAGCCGAAGAGGAAGTAGTAATCACTCACGAAGACGTCGACCGTGCTCACGATCGCGTCCGCGTGTCCACAGCCCGCGCCCAGCGCGGCTTCTCCTCGAGAGCGCGTCTGCTGTGGTTACTGGTAGGTCCCGGTGTCCTCGTCATGTTAGGAGAAAACGACGGCCCCAGCATGCTCTCCTATGCGGCCACCGGCGCAAAATTCGGCATCGGATTCTTTCTCCCCTTCGTTGCCCTAACCTTCTGCATGGCCATCGTAGTCCAGGAAATGACCGTCCGCCTTGGTGCCGCCACCCATCGCGGACACGCCGAACTCATCTTCGAACGCTTCGGCCCTTTCTGGGGATGGTTCTCCGTGATCGACCTCGGCATCGGCAACTTCCTCACTTTAATCACCGAGTTCATCGCCATCCGCGCCGGCCTCGGCTTCTTCGGCGTCCCTCCCTGGATGGCTGTCCTCATCGCGCTAGTAATCCTCTACGCCGCGCTCATCAGCCACCGCTATTGGACCTGGGAACGCATCACCCTTGCCGCCGCCGCATTCAATCTGATCTTCATCCCAGTCGCACTCATGACTCACCCAGCCTGGCACTCGGTTGGCCACGCTTTCATCACCTGGCAACCGCTTCCCGGTTTCAACAAAGACACCGTGCTCCTCATGCTCGCCGATATCGGAGCCACCGTCACTCCATGGATGCTTTTCTTCCAGCAGAGCGCGACCGTCGACAAAGGAATGACCACAAAAGACATTCGCTTCGGCCGCATCGACACCGTCTTAGGCGCAACCCTGGCAACCGCCGCCGCCATCGCCACCATTTTGGCAACTGCCCCGCTCCTCGCCCATCACATGACCGCGGAAAATTACCAGGCCGCTGAGTTCGCCCAGGCTCTCCAGCCCATCATCGGCCGCTTCGGCGCAGCGCTCTTTGCCCTGGGCATGGTCGAGGCCGGCATCGTAGCCGCCATCACCATTTCAGCGTCCTCGGCCTACGCCTTCGGAGAAGTCACCCACAAACCGCACAGCCTCAACCTCCCCATGGGCCAAGGCAAATCGTTTTACGCCGTGCTCACTCTGTGCGCCGTCGTCGCCGCCGCCATCGTCCTCATCCCAGGCCTGCCGCTGGTCTATGTCGTTCTGCTAGTAAATGTAGTCGCAGTTCTGGCCATGCCGCCGGCGTTGGTATTCCTCTTCATGCTGGTCAACGACAAAGAAATCATGGGCGACTTGGTCAGTCCCTGGTGGGCGAACATTCTATCCAGTGCGGTCGTATTCATCCTGACCGCCGCCGGCATACTCTTCGGCGTCAGCATAATCGCCCCCAGCATCTTTGCCGCTTTAGGAGGAACGTAGGATGGCGGGAATGCGCGCGGTCATCACAATCGCGTGCAGTGACGTGGAAGAGCGGCGCTTCAGCGGCTTCCTGAGCAAAGCCGAACGGGCCGCGTCAAGCCTTCAGAATTGACGCGGGGCTTTAGCCCCTGCTGGGATACATCAGGGGATAACCAAACTCATGATGAAAAACGAACCGCAACCCTCGCCCTCCGATCAAATCTGGGTCCTCTCTTCGCTCGAACACGATCAACTCGTCAAAGCCAAGAAGCACCCCATCCCGCGCCGTCACCTCAAGGGCCCCGAACTGCTGGTCCTCTGGGCCCTCCGACTCTACCTTCTATTCATGATGGCAGTAGTCGCCTACCAGGTCTGGATCGCCGCGCGCTAGAGCGCAATCCTCCAAAAATTACTTCGTCTTCTGGTCGCTGGCCGTCCCCTCCGCCTGCTCTTCAGCTTTTTGCCAGCTGGAATTGGGGTTGTATTCCTTCATCGCTCTTGCCATGGCGTCGGTCTTTGGCCCGAGATCCTTCTGATACACCACCCCGTCCTGCCCAACGACGAAAGTCATCACCCCCGATGATCTGTACTCCGCCGGATACGCCACAAATGCGAATCCTCCCGTCATTTTGCCGTCAACGAGATAATTCTTCGCTCCGCCCGGAGCATTTTTCCCCTGACGCGTCAGAATGTGATAGTAGTACCCGCGATACGGCGTCGGAGCGCTGTCCCGGCTCTTGGCATAGCTCTCCGTAACCGCCGCTGCCACCAGCGGTCCAACCGGGCTTAAAGGTTCGCCGGCCGCAGCTTTCCAATAAAGGCCGTCGCGCTGCCCTTCATCGCTGAAGATTTTCTGCGCGTACTCGTTGTGCTGTCCCGAGTATTCCTTTTGCGCCGACGCCAGCTCCTGACAAACCTTGATCGTCGACATTTCGTTCCGGCCAACCCGGCGGTATAAAATTTCCTTCTTCCCAGCCTCCGTGTCGAAATACCACGTCCCGCCTTTGTCCACCAGCGGTATGGGCGTCGGCCAATTTTCAGCGCCGATATACAGAACCGTGGTCCCGTCCGGCTCTTTCACCAGACGGTGCATTTCCTGATATTTCGCCGCGAAATTGGCCCGATTCTGGGTGTCCTCGGCTTCGTCCCCGGACGAAACGACTTGCTTTCCGTCTGCCCCCAGAATGCCCATCATCATTTTCTGGTCGTTACTCTCCGCTGCCTTGAACAGCGCGTTGCTCGCTTCTTCTGCTGAAGAAAAGGTTTTCTGGCCCGCTTGCTGCGCCGCCGATGGGGAGGCAAAGCACCCCATCACAAGCACCACCACCGCGGCCGCTGCAAGAAGATCTGCCCCATGAGTTTTGTAGAAATTCAACTTTGCTCGCTGCATATGGCTTCTCTCCATTTCCAAAGTCTTCTCCTCGAGATTTCGAACTGACGGAAACACAACCGCCACCGATTACCGGCGCCCGCCGCCTCCGTGGCCTCCGCCGCCATGGAACCCGCCACCAAAGCTGGCGCTTCCACGCGACGAGAAGCTCCGGGTTTCTCCGCCACGGTTGTAGCCACTAAAGGCGCCAGAGCGTACGCCGCTCTGGCCACGGGGTGAGGCGTATCCCCGTGCCGCCTGCCGGTCTCCATTGAACGGTCTGGCCCCGCCGGCGCGGTCGAAGGCACCGCCGCGAGCAAATCCGCCGCGAGCATACGCGCCCCGGTTATAAAACGTCCGGCTCCCGGAGTAGTATCTCCCGCCGTTAAACCTAGCATAATGGTTATGCCAGTCGAATCCCCAATGACCCCATCCCCATCCAAAACCGCCCCACCATCCGATTCCGAAGCCAATTCCGAATGAGAGATAAGGCCCGCCAAACCAGATTCCAGGGTACGGATACCATCCCGGCCACGCCACGATGGGATACCCGTAAATCAGCCACGGATCATACGCAGGAATGTAAACCTCATCCGGATCGGCAGGCGCAATATCAATATCCGAATCCTGCTCCGTAACCGTTTGCTGCGGCGTGCTCTTCAGATTGCCAGCCGCTTCAGCCTTATGGCGCATCACCTGCACCGCATCCATCACATCTCCCTGCTGGTTGTAGTAAGCGTCGCCCAGAGAGGATGTCCACGAAAGGTTCTTGTCCATATTTCCCAGCACCGAAGGAAATGCCGTCAGCGCCTTCACGCTCGGATCCCAGGGCTGCTGGTCCACAGCATTCCCCAAATCGGTGCCCTTTAAATCAGGATGCGCTTGCACAAATCGGTCAGCCTCGACCACTTGCTCGGGAAAGGTCGACGCCGCCAGAATCTGCGCCACCAGGGAATCCGGATACAACGCAATCGGCGCCACCAATCGCTGCAATTCCTCAGGAGTCTGTTGCGTGTACGGCGGCGCCGGAGCAGGCGCTGCCGCTGGGGCCGGCGCACCCTGATCCTGTGCGGCCCACACCTCCTGCGGCATAGTCGCGAACACCAGAACCACCGACAAAAGGCAACCCAGACTCTGCTTGCCTAAACTTCCCATCTGTCTAAGAATATTCATATCCTTCAACCTCCCCTGCATCTTCATCCCCTCAGTCTGCCCTTAACTAGATAGATGACACGGCCGCGATTTAGGTTTCATGAGAAGCGCCACCCCTTGTCATCATCCCGAGGAAGCGCTTCGCACGCGAAAGCCAGCAACTCCCGACAAGCCTGCCCTGAGCCTGCCGAAGGGAGCCTATGTATTTTTCTGTAAAGCTCCACGTCACAAGCGTCCACTGTGTGCTATCAAGTTAAACCCGCGCGCCCGTAATTCGACTCGCACTTTAGCCCCCTGCGGTCAGCCTCCTGGCGAGAAGCGTTCATCAAAGTACTGTCATCCTGAGGAAGCGGAGTCGCACGCGCAAGCGGGCGACTCCCGACGAAGGACCTATGGATTTGTTTTCTGTAAGCCGCCACATGAAACTCTCCACACGCGAAGGCTAACGCCGCGAGCCCTTCGTTCGGGCAGTGGGGCACACTAAAGCACCACCACCCTCCCCTCGATTCGACGTACGCAATCCCGCCAGAACGATTAAACTTGTTGGTTAAAATATTTGTATCCATCGGGAAGGCCATCATGTCATTAAACAGTTTTAACAGCCGCTCCGCTCTCAAAGTAGGCGAAAAGGAATTCGAAATCTACCGCCTCGACGCGCTCGACCAGCAAGGTATCTCCACCAAACATCTCCCCTACTGCCTCCGCATCCTGTTGGAAAACTTGCTGCGCACCGAAGACGGCCGCAACGTAAAAAAAGAAGACATACGTTCGATGGCCGCCTGGGGTACCAAAGGGACGAATAAAAATTCCCCGCCCGACAAAGAGATCGCCTTCACCCCCAGCCGCGTCCTGCTCCAGGATTTCACCGGCGTTCCCTGCGTAGTCGACCTCGCCGCCATGCGCGACGCCATGCAACAACTAGGCGGCGACCCTGCTCTCATCAACCCCCTGCAGCCGGTAGAACTGGTAATCGACCACTCCGTCCAGGTCGACGAATTCGGCACCGCCAACGCCTTCGACGTAAATGCTCTGCTCGAATTCCAGCGCAACAAAGAGCGCTACTCCTTCCTCCGCTGGGGACAAACCGGCTTCCGCAACCTCGCAATAGTCCCCCCCGACACCGGAATAGTCCACCAGGTAAATCTCGAATACCTGGCCCGAGTAGTCTTCGTCCACGAAGCCAGCAACAAGCGCGTGGCGTACCCCGACACCCTGGTAGGCACCGACAGTCATACAACGATGGTGAACGGGCTTGGGGTGCTGGGATGGGGCGTGGGCGGGATTGAGGCTGAAGCCGCGATGCTCGGGCAGCCTGTCTCCATGCTGATTCCGCTGGTGGTTGGGGTGAAGCTTACGGGACGGCTGCGTGAAGGCGCTACTGCTACCGATCTCGTTCTCACCATCACTGAGATGCTGCGCAAGCATGGCGTGGTGGGAAAGTTTGTCGAATATTTCGGGCCCGGCCTGCGCGATCTTCCGCTTGCCGACCGCGCCACCATCGCCAACATGTCGCCGGAATACGGCGCGACCTGCGGCATCTTCCCGGTCGACAAAGAGAGTTTGAAATATCTGAAGCTGAGCGGACGCAGCGACGAGCTCATCGCTCTGGTCGAAGCCTACTGCCGCGAGCAGGGACTTTTCCACGACGACAAAACGCCCGAAGCCGAATATTCCGAACTGCTCACGCTCGATCTCGGCACGGTTGAGCCCAGCCTGGCCGGCCCCAAACGTCCGCAAGACCGTGTGATCCTCTCGCAGGCCGCCGAGTCCTTCCACAAGGCTCTGCCGTCCCTCATCAAACCCAAGGCCGGGGCGAAAACCAACGGGTCAGGAGCGGCCAACTCCGCAACCAATTCAGCCACCAATTCAGCCCGATGGGAGCAGGAAGGCGGCAGCCCCGCCGCCATCGGCGTCGAAGATCCCAACGTGCACGAACACGTCTCGCGGAGCGTGAGGGATTCCCTCAAACACGGCAGCGTAGTGATCGCGGCCATCACTTCCTGCACCAACACTTCAAACCCATCAGTCATGATCGGCGCGGGATTGCTGGCGAAGAAGGCAGTCGAAAAAGGTTTGTCAGTTCCGCCGTGGGTGAAGACATCGCTGGCGCCGGGGTCGAAAGTCGTCCGCGACTATCTCGAAAACGCGGGCCTAACGCCGTACCTCGAGAAGTTGAAATTCCATATCGTCGGCTACGGATGCACCACCTGCATCGGCAACTCCGGACCGCTGCCGGAAGAAGTCTCGAAGGCGATCGACGAAAAAGATCTGGTCGTCGCCTCCGTGCTCTCCGGCAATCGCAACTTCGAAGGCCGCATCAACTCCGAAGTCCGCGCCAACTATCTGATGTCGCCGCCGCTGGTGGTAGCCTTCGCGCTCGCCGGACGCATCGACATCGACCTCCGCACCGAGGCCATCGGCAAGGGCAAAGACGGCAACCCTGTCTACCTCGCCGACCTCTGGCCCATGCAGCGCGAAGTTGAAGAAGCCATCCAGCAGTCCGTCACCGCCGAGATGTTTTCGAAAACTTACGCCGAAGTGTTTGAGGGCGATGAGCGCTGGCGCGGCCTCAAAGTTCCCAAAGGCCAGACCTACGCCTGGGAAAAAGATTCCACCTACATCCGCCGCGCCCCCTATTTCGAGGGCATGAAGATCAAACCGTCGCCGGTTGAAGACATCAAGCGCGCGCGCGTTCTGGCCGTGCTCGGCGACAGCGTCACTACCGATCACATCTCCCCCGCCGGCTCCATCAAGAAAGACGGCCCGGCCGGAAAATATCTGCAGGAGCACGGCGTCAAGCCCGCCGACTTCAACTCCTACGGCTCGCGCCGCGGCAACCATGAAGTGATGGTGCGCGGAACTTTCGCCAACGTCCGCCTGCGCAACAAGCTGGTCAACGTGGAAGGCGGTTTCACCCGCCATCTCCCGAGCAACGAGGAAATGTCGATCTTTGACGCCTCCCAGAAATACATCGAGGAAGGCACACCGCTGATTATTCTGGCCGGAAAAGAATACGGCTCCGGCTCCTCCCGCGACTGGGCCGCCAAAGGCCCGCGCTTGCTCGGCGTCGAAGCCGTAATCGCCGAAAGCTACGAACGCATCCATCGCTCGAACCTGGTAGGCATGGGAGTTCTGCCGCTGCAATTTCCCGCGGGACAAAATGCCGAATCGCTCAAGCTGACCGGCGAGGAAGTCTTCGACATCACCGGCATCCGCGACGTAGTAGAAAACTTCGCCGCCGGAAGCCAGGTAAAAGTCCGCGCCAAAGCGAAAGGGAAGACCATCGAGTTCGAGGCGCTGGTGCGGATTGATACGCCGCAGGAGGCGCTCTACTACGCTAACGGCGGGATTCTGCAGTATGTGCTGAGGCAGTTGCTTGCGGCGAAGCCGAGTGCGCAGACGGCTAGCGTCTAGAGCCCCCTCTACTGCTCAGGTTGGAATCCACATCATCATTTGAAAAGTGATATTGCCTGCAATATCATTAGGCAGTGGCCGGTTCCTACGTGCTCGACACGGACGTGATGGTTGCGGCCTTCCGGAGCGATCGCGGTGCTTCCCGCCAGCTTTTGCTGGCCGCTTTGAATCGGCAGTTTGAGTTGTTGCTCTCGATTCCGCTCATGCTCGAGTATGAAGCCGTGCTGACCAGGGCACAGCATCTGGCGGCTAGCGGACTGAGCAGTTCCGAAGTCGGGCGTGTGCTTGATGACCTGGCGGCAGTCGCAAGGCCCGTTCGACTCGCCTTCCGTGGCGGCCAAGGCTGTCGGATCCGGACGACGACATGGTTCTGGAAACCGCAATTAACGGAAGGGCCAGCGCAATCGTGACGTTCAATCAGCGCGATTTCGCCGACGCTGGCAAGGAGTTTAGCTGCGCCGTAATTTTGCCGGCTACGGCGCTTCAGCAGATTAGGAGTTGATCCCATGAGACGGAGTAATTTCGCGTTGCGGCTACAGCCTTCGCTGCTGGAGGAATTGCGAAAGGCTGCTGAGCTGGAAGGAGTAGCCCTGAACCAGCTCATCAATGTTGCTGTGGCGGAGAAGGTTTCTGCCTTGCGGACAGAGGAGTATTTCCGGGAACGAGCTAGCCGCGCGAATCGCTCGGAAACCCTACGAATTCTTGAACGCGCTGGGAAGGGAAATGCTCCCGTCGAGGCCGATGAACTTCCAGTGGAGTGGCGAAAGAAACCGGGGCGCAGAGCCGCGAATGGAAGAGAATCGGTGAGCAAGCGGGGACAAAAGAGACGGGCCGCGGCGAAGTAGGCCGAGGCCAAACCCTTCGCCCACCTTAAGTCCGTCGATTTTGCTCCTATAGGACCGTCGCTCCTGTCAGATGCCTTCGACCTTGCTTTGACTGCGACTTTGGTGGCCTTTCCGGCAACAACAACCTCCAAGCATTCCGATACCCCTCACACTTGTACCGCTCCGGATGCCGCGGCCTCTCCGGCAAGAGCGTCACCGCCTTCTTCGGCTTCCCTCGCAAGAGAACCCCCGCCGGAATCAGATACCACACATCCTCCGGAATCACGTAAGCCGCAAAAAAGTCGATTTGCTTCAGCGTGTAAGGCTTGCTGTGCGCGTTAGGCTTGAACTGGCAAAGATATCCATACTGCGTACGGCAGTCCGTCGATTTCACCTGCACCCGCAGAATCCGCTCCCCCGATTCAATCCCGACATCGTAAGCCGACGAATCTCCCCAAGGCTTCGAAACCTTGAACCCATTCCGCACCGCCCGCGCCATAAACTGCAGCTCCACCCACTCCCCGCGTTCCTTGAAAGTCCTGAACCCCTTGCACTTAGTCATCACGACTCCGATCTTCGTTACTATCATTCCTGAGCGTTACTGTCATCCTGAGCGGAGGGACACCGTCTGAAAGACGATCTCCCGCAGTCAGTCGAAGGATCCCTATAAGCGACCGTGCCGCTGGAAGAGAGGGTGAGGGACACCGCCACAGGCCCCCACCCCAAAAGAAAAGGCGCGGCCCATGGGCCGCGCCTCAGTTTGCAGAATTTTTACTCTATACTTTCAGTATAGCAGTTTGGAATGGGTGAACCCGTCATTTTTCCGGAATTATATTGTCATAGCTGTGAGCAACTTAGCCTCGACTGTGTACTACTTGGCTATTGACAGCCTTTCGGCGCGAAGTGGCTTGGGAAGGCTCGGCTTTCTGTCGGCGTGCGAGATAGCGACGTCCGCGACTCACCGCAAAATATGTGAGCGAAGCCACGCACAGGATTACAAGTCCCATCCGCAGGTAGATCGCGGTCGATAGTGAGATGCCGATTCCGCTTCCGATCGCGAGGTAAGCGACGATGCATGCCGGACATTTCGGCAGCAGCGCCAGAATGCCGCCGGGGAGAATCCATCCCGCGGCCTCGCGACAACGGCGCGCCAGCCTCCGCGGCACCGCGTGCAGGCGCGGACCGCTGTTCGCGGCCCGCGCTTTCGCAGTAAGGCGACTCGATCCGACCGAAATGGCGGTACAGCAATTCACGACTTATGCTCCGAGCAGCATGACGATCCCGCGCTCTTAGGCTCCACGTACAGCGCTTTGGGGTCCACGAAGTAGCCCTCGGCGTAGCGATCGTGATGTCGCACCCACGCCATGGAGAAAGCCAGACCATCCTCGTCGCGGCCTTTGGGCGCTAGATCGAGAAAGTTGTAGGCGCCCACCAGGATGTCGAGCCCGCGCGCGTACGCCGAATAGGTATGGAAAATCTCGCCCGCATCGTTCTTATAGAACACGCTGGCGCCCGGCGCTTCCTCGCTCGGGAACTCGGTCATTTCGTAGTTGTAGCTGACTTTGCCTTTCGCCTCCTCTTTGGTGAACGACACGTGATAGTCACGGTTGAAGTCGTTCGCGAATGACGAGACCCAGCGGAACTGCCAGCCCATGCGCTTCTTGAAAGCGTCGATCTGGGGCATCGGGGCTCGCGAAATCACGGCGAGCGTGACGTCGCGATTGGCGAGATGAACCAGGCTGCCGTCGAAATGGTCAGCCAGGTAGGAGCAGCTTGGGCAGCCGGCTTCCCATCCCGGACCGAACATGAAGTGATAGATAATTAACTGGCTCTTGCCGCCGAAAAGGTCGGCAAGCGTGACCTTGCCGTTGGGTCCGTCGAAGACATATTCTTTTTCGACTTTTTCCCATGGCAACTCGCGGCGTTGCTGGCTCAGTTCATCTCGTAACCGGGTAAATTCTTTTTCTTTTCGAAGCAGTTCTTTTCGGCTGGTGATCCATTCTTTGGATGAAACAACTTCGTGTCCTTGAATTCCTGTGCTGGTAGCTAGTGTGGTCATTTGCATTCTCCTATTTAGTAACTTCGAGTTGCGTCTTGCTGTTCTCGGTGACAAACCGCCGCTTGGCGGCCTGATGTTTTTTTCGCTTGCGCTTAGTCACTCGCTTTTTGCGCGGGCTATTCTCGGCAAGCTCCTTGATCCGCAGCAACTGGCCCGACCAAAGCTCCTGAAACGGCCCTACCCAGCGTTCGTAAATCTGCCGGATGGGCACCACGTTTAGTGAATTCACCCGCTGCCTCCCGGCCTCGCGCGTCTGCACCAATTGCGCCGTGCGCAACACGTCGAGATGCTTCATCACTCCGAAGCGGCTCAGGTGCGGGAAAGCTTCCACGATCTCGGTGGTGGTGCGGGGACGATCGCGCAGAAAATCCAAAATCGCGCGCCGCGTCACATCGGAGAGCGCCTTCCACACCGCATCGAGTTCGTCCGCGGGATGAGTCGAAGCGGGATGAGTCGAGGCCTCCCTCACCGCTGCTCGCTGTCCTTCTTGATTTCGTCGAGCATGTGGTGCCAGCCCGTAGTCACGCCCTTGCGGTGCTGCGGATCGATCATGCCGATGGCGCGATGCCGCAGCACGACCTTGCAACCTGTTCCAGTTGCTTCCACCTTCACCTCCAGGTGATTGATCGCCGGATACGACATGAACATTGGCCCGCTCAGCTCCAACAGCGTGGGGGGTTTCAGAACCTGGACAAATCCCCAGAGGTGTCCGATGCCGTGCCCGCGATCGCGGTACCAGCGGCCGCCCGGCTTTTCCTCTAGCAACAAGTGCATCGATTCCCCGTCGGGTTTGGTATTGCCTTTTCCCAGACGATACAAAACCGCCGCGAACGCCTTCTCCGGCGTAGCTTTGACTTCCACATGCTGCTCAACGTCGAGCGTCAGGTCTTCCAGTGTCATTGCTTTCCCCTCCTTCGTGAATCCATCAATCATTATGTGATCCAATTGTAACGTGACTATTGGGTCACGTCAAGAACTATTTTTCGAAGCCTGGAATTTTCTTCTCGACGACCATCGCCGCCGCCGCTGCTGCTAGCCTCCGATCACCGCTGCTATAATCAAAGATTGCGCCCATGTCCACGAAGCGACTGATCCGGTCCACCACTGTTTTATCCATCCGCCGCAACGGCAGCGTCGTTCTGGCTGGCGACGGCCAGGTTACGCTGGGCGAGTCGGTGATCAAACACACGGCGAAGAAGATTCGCCGCCTCTACAACGACAAGATTCTCGCGGGATTCGCCGGCTCGACCGCCGACGCCTTCACCCTGTTCAGCCGTTTCGAATCAAAACTCGAGCAATATCACGGCAACCTGGGACGCGGCGCGGTAGAGCTGGCCAAAGACTGGCGCACGGATAAATACCTGCGCCACCTGGAAGCGTTGTTGCTGGTGTGCGACAAAGAACAAACATTCCTGCTCAGCGGGCAAGGCGACGTGATCGAGCCTGACGGCGGAGTGGCCGCCATCGGCAGCGGCGGCCCCTACGCGCAGGCCGCAGCCGAAGCCCTCGCGCGGCACACGCAATTAACCGCGCGCCAAATCGCCGAAGAGGCAATGAAGATCGCCGGCAAAATGTGCATCTATACGAACGATGTAGTCACGATTGAAGAGTTGTAGAAAGGGACCAGGGTTCAGGGCTTAGGGTTCAGGGAGAGAACTGCGGCACACACTAACGACCAACCCCTGATCCCTGACCTCTACTTTTTTATGGCCATCTATTTACCCAGCAGCGCCGAAGAAGAACAACTCGCCCTTGACGAACTCACGCCGCGCGAGATCGTGGTCGAGCTCGACAAACACGTGATCGGCCAAAAGGACGCCAAGCGCGCCGTCGCCATCGCGCTCCGCAACCGCACCCGACGCCAAAAACTAACCCCCGACCTCGCCGAAGAAATCATCCCCAAAAATATAATTATGATCGGGCCTACGGGGGTGGGGAAGACGGAGATTGCGCGGCGGCTGGCTAAGCTGGCGAATTCTCCTTTTCTTAAGGTTGAGGCTTCCAAGTTTACCGAGGTTGGGTATGTGGGGCGGGATGTGGAGTCGATGGTGCGGGATCTGGTGGAGATTGCTATCGACAATGTGCGGGAGGAGAAGCTTGAGGATGTTGCCGACAAGGCTGAGCTTAATGCTGAGGAACGGTTGCTGGATATTCTTTTGCCGCCTTCTCAACCGGCCCGGCCTGCGGAGCCTTCCACTGCTGGCGGAGTGGTGATTGATGGCAGTACGGCGCTGGCTGAATCTTCTTCGCGGACGCGGGAGAAACTGCGGCAGCAATTGCGCGAGGGGAAGCTTGACGACCGGCAGGTTGAGATTGATGTGCGGGAGCGCAATTTTCCTTCTTTTGAAATTATGACGAACCAGGGTGTTGAGGAGATGGACATCAACATCAAGGACATGCTGCCTAATATCTTCGGGCAGCGGACCAAGAAGCGGAAGATGAAGGTGAACGAGGCGTTCGAATATTTGATTCAGGAAGAAGAGCAACGCCTGATCGATATGGATCACGTTACGCGGACGGCGATCGATCGGGTGGAGAATTCCGGGATTGTGTTTCTGGATGAGATTGACAAGATTGCGGGGCGCGAGGGCGGGCATGGTCCGGATGTTTCGCGGGAAGGTGTGCAGCGCGACATTCTTCCCATTGTTGAAGGGACTACCGTGAACACCCGCTATGGGATGGTGCGGACGGATCATATTTTGTTTATTGCTGCGGGGGCGTTTCACGTTTCTAAGCCTAGCGATTTGATCCCGGAACTGCAGGGGCGGTTTCCGATTCGGGTGGAGTTGCAGTCTTTGACCATGGACGATTTTGTGCGGATTCTTACGGAGCCGAAGTCTTCTTTGGTGAAGCAGTACACGGCATTGCTGGAGACTGAAGGGGTTAAGCTGGAGTTCACTCCCGAGGCGCTGCAGGAGATTGCGCACTTTGCGTTTCGGGTGAATGAGAGCACGGAGAATATTGGAGCGCGGCGGCTGCATACCATCATGGAGCGGGTGCTGGATGAGCTTAGCTTTGATGCTCCGGAGCGGAAGGGCGATCACGTTGTGATCGACGCGGATTATGTGCGGAAGATGTTGACCGACATTGTTAAGGATCAGGATTTGTCTAGATATATTCTGTAGCGGTTCCGGACTTTGGGCCTCATGTGGACGCGACGGTAGAGTAACGGAAGCAGGAAGGCATTTGCAGCATCGTACCCACCCTCGCAAAGGACGCGAGGATGGGGCACCCTCCGCGGAAATGGCGCGCGCGGAAATCCGTGAAGCTGGGCCACCCGCCCGTCGCTGTGGGATCTTGGCGGCACGACTGGAGCCGTGCCCTTCCCGACCTCTCTGTTGTCCCAAACGTTTCGGACATGGCGTATCGTTGAAAGAGGTCAGGAGCATGCTGGCGACATGAACAAGAAGCTGCGATTCCTGGTATCGCTTCATACTCGCGACAACGATTTTTCAGGTGGCGCAGGCGCAATCCGCGGAGGATACCGCGCACAAACTCGGGATCGATGCGGAGATTATTTATGCCGGTGATGACGCAGTGCACCAGAGCACCGAGCTTCTGAAGGCAATCCAAAGCCGGGCGGAGTTGCGACCCGATGCGATTGTGGTGGAACCGGTTGGGCGGACGGCGCTGCCTCAGGTGGCGCAGGCCGCCAGTAGCGTGGGAATCGGGTGGGCGGTGCTGAACCGGAGGCCGGAATACCTGACGGAGCTGCGCCGGAAGGCAACCACTCCCATCTTTGCCGTCAGCTCCGATCACGCTGAGATCGGCCGCATCCAAGGAAGACAATTCACTGCGCTCCTGCCGGGAGGCGGTTCTGTTCTGTACATCGAGGGTCCTTCTGACAGTCCTTCGGCGCGAATGCGGACTTCCGGGATGCTGGAGACGAAAACCGGCGAATATCCAAGTGGCGATGCTGAAGTCACGGTGGACAGAGGAAAGTGCCGGGCGGGCGGTGCGGTCGTGGATGAAGCTGGCTACTTCCCAAGGCACCACGATTGACCTGGTGGGGGCACAGGATGACTCGATGGCGATGGGCGCTCGCAAAGCGTTTCAGGAGGGTGGCAATGACGCAGAGCGCTGGCGACGAGGGAGCTTAATGTTCACCGGTTGCGATGGTCTGCCGGCTACGGGCCAAGCCTGGGTGCGGGAAAAATTGTTGGTGGCGACGGTTCTGATTCCACCGCTTACGGGACAGGCGATGGAGATTCTGGCGAAGGCCCTGCAGTTCGGAACGCAGCCGCCGGAGCATTCCATGACCACATCGGTCTCGATCCCTGCGATCGAATCATTGGGTCCGCGCGGGCGATAGTAACTCTGCCGTCGAAATCGAGCGACGACTGGTTTCACATGTTCGTTTTTTCAAATCGCGGGAAGAGTTAGAATCACGGGAGTGCGGGATCCTGGCCTACTTTGTGGCGGCGGATGCCGAGAATGGGGAGATGTTATGGCAGAGTCCGATGCGAGCGTCGAAGCGCGACGTCCTGATCCTAATGAGAAGCTGGTGAAGGTTTTCGACAGCGAAGAGGAGTCGGAGGCTTTGGTGGTTAAGGGATTGCTTGATTCGGCGGGGATTGAGAGCGATCTTACGTCCGGGAGCTTTTTGCAGGATGCGTTTCCCGGGCTGGGCGGGATGCTTATCCTGGTGCGGGAAGAGGATGCGGAGAAGGCGCGGAATTTGATTGCTGAGTATCGGCGGCCGGTTGCGGGTGATTCCGAAGACGGCCCGAATGACGAGACGAAGGCTTGAGTCCCTCAGGGGCTAAAGCCCGCCAATTTCAGGTGCCTCTTGACGCAGGCCTAGAAGGCCTGCTCCACCCGCTTGAGACCGCCTTGGATGTAGGCATTGGGCGCGCGGACAGTAAACAGCAGGTTCCTCCCCTTCCCTTCGGGAAGGGTCGGAATGACAAAGCGGCTGGGGTCTGTGCGGTCCATTTCTTTTCTTTACGGAAAACCTGGCAGTGAAGGGGTGACCGAGTGGCCGTCGAGGTAGAAAGTGACGGCGCCGTTGACGTCGGTGCGGTAGACGCGGACTCCGGCGGCTTGCAGGCGGGCGAGCACATCCGGTTTCGGAAATCCGAAAGACGTTCTAAAGCCTAGCGAGATTACGGCGTAGCTGGGCTGCACTGACTGCAGAATTTCTGGCGTGGTGGAAGTCGCGCTGCCGTGGTGACCTACCTTTAACAAATCCGCGTGAGGATGGTGCAGGGCCGCTATGCGGCGCTCGACTGCTTTTTCGGCGTCGCCTTCGAGCAGCACTGAGGTCTTGCCGTAGCTGACTTGCAGGACCATGGAATCGTTGTTCTTTGGCTCGAGACCTACGGGCCAGTCTTGCGGCGGAAAGAGCACATTGACCTTCGCTCCGCCCAGGTTGAATTCGTCTCCCTCCCAGTGGCGAACTACTTTGATTCCCAGTTCATTTGCTTCGGCGATCAGGTTGTCGAGCGCGCGGCTTGGGGGTAGCAGACCTATCCATAATTCTTTGGGACGAAAATCTTTCAGCACTGCGGGCATGCCGCCGATGTGGTCGGAGTGGCCGTGGGAGATGGCCCACTGCGTCCAGTCGGGAGATGCGGCGGGTCCAGAGGTAGGGAGCGACCACATCTTCTCCGTAGTCGAGTTGGGAGCCCGCGCCCCAGATGGGGCCGCCGGCGTCGATTAGCAAGGTGCGGCCTTGCGGCATTACCAGCAGGATGGAGTCGCCTTCCCCTACGTCGATGGACGTTACTTCGAGAAGTCCTGCGCGCGTTTGCGGCTTCGGGGGGACGAAGGCTAAGGCTAGCGAGGCTAGGAGCAGGGCAATCATTCCTGCCAAGGCGAGAGGGGCGCGGCGGCGAGCGCACAACATCGCTAAGACCAGCGCGGCGGACGCTGCTGCCATCGTTACGAGTGAGGGTGTGGCTACGCGAAGATCGGCCAGGCGCAGGCCTCCCAGACCGTGGACCGTTCCGGTGATGGATTGCAGGGCGAAGGAGCGCGGGGAGTTTTGCTAGCACGGGGGAGATGTAGCCTAGCGCGATGGTTAGGATCGCGGCGGGCATTAGAAGTTGCGTGAGCGGGACTACGGCTACGTTCGCGGGAAGGCCGATGGTGGTGGCGCGGTGAAAGTAATACGCCATGGGGAGGGCTAGGCCCATCTGCATTACTGCTGACACTAGCAACAACTCGAACGTGGCGAGGAAGATGATGGTTACGGTGCGTGTGAGGCGCAGCGACCAATGGTCTCCGATGAAGCGGGCTAGTTGTCTTGCTAGCAGGCGCAGGTCGAGGCGGAACTGGGCTACTTGCGGAGGCAACGACGGGCCGTAGTCGTCGGCGTCCCAGTGGGTGAGCGCGCGTCGGTAGAGGCGCGACGTGCGTTCGATGAGCGGCAGGCCGATCGCGGCTACGATCAGGACGCAGAGAAATGTCATCTGGAAACTGGCGGTGAAGAGCTGGCGGGGATCGAAGACGAGCAATCCTAGAGCGGCTGCTCCGAGCGCGTTGACCATGGCGCGGTCGCGGTAGAGCAGGCGGGTGCCGAGATAGATGGCGCACATCAGCGTGGCGCGCCAGACCGGCGCTCCGACTTCGGTTAGAAAGGCGTAGGCGACGCAGAGAAGAATTGTGAGGACGGTTGCGGGAACCTCGGTGAGGCGCAGGCGGCGCAGGGTCCAGAAAGCGACGAAGGCGAGGATGGTTACGTTCATTCCTGAGACCACGAGGATGTGATAAGTGCCGGAGCGCTGAAAATCCACGCGGGTGTCGCGGTCGATGAAGGCTTCTTCGCCGATGACCATGGCGTCGATGAGCGCGGCTTGCGGCGGAGGCCAGAGCGCGTGCACTTTGGCGATGATGCTGGCGTGAATGCGGGATCGCCAGAGTTCTACGCGGTTGCCTGCGAAGCCGGGCAGGACTTCTACATCTTCTGCTTTCGCCGAGCCCAGGGCTGAGATGCCGTTCGCGGTCAGGTAGCCTTGATAGTCGAAGGCTCCGGGATTGCGGAAATTGCGCGGGAGCTTCAGCTTGACTGGGAGGCGGAGGCGTTCGCCGTAATGGAAGAAGTGGATTGCGGGTGATGCGGGGGCTTGCGGGATGGCTTCAGGGCGAGTGCTGTAAATTCCTAATCGCACGCCGGAATGTATGGGGATCGGCTGGCCGTTTTCGGTGACGATCTCTTCGGTCTCGACGTCGAGGCTCTGCCTGATTTCGTTGGGAGCACCTTCGCGGAGTTTGCCGTCTCGCGTGACGTGAGCGGTCATCACGACTGGTTGGCCCTCGAATGGTTGGAGGCTGGGGTCGAGAGCGTCGACTGGACCTCTCAGTTGGATATGAAGCGCGCCTGCCAGGAAGAATGCTCCGAGGGCCAGGCTCACTCCGAGCCATTTGCGTTTGCGCACGAAATACAGGCCTGCGGCTAGGAAGGCTACGGCTGCTGCTACCCACCACGACGCCGGACGCCAGGCGTGGACGCCGGCTACGATTCCCAGCGCGTACGACAGGGCGGCCCATAGCATTGGCTGACGCGGGGGCTTGGGTTGGAATTCAGGCTTGGTGGAGAGGACTGGCGGGTTGTCGACGAGAGGTAAGGGGGGCATTGGTTGTGTTGGTGCTATGGATATAGACAACGGGCCGGCAACGGGGTTACGGATTGGCGAGCTTCAGAAAAAGGAAGTGGAGTCGAGAGCCAACCTCGGAGGCTAAAGCCGCGATCGATTCGGCTGGGCTAACGGCACGACTGAAGTCGTGCCCTTCCCGACCTGAACGCCTCGCTGCGCTCGGCTGGACGGGCGAATGTGTCCGTCCCCACGCGACGATCAGCGCAGCAGGTGCAGGACGGTTTCGAGGTGGTAGGTTTGGGGGAACAGATCTAGCAGGTGTGCCGCTTCGACTTGATAGCCTGCCGCTTGCAGTGGAACCAGATCGCGGGCTAGCGTCGCGGGATCGCACGACACGTAGGTCAGCCGGGGCGCAGCTAGGCTCGCCAGGGCTTGGGCGACAGAATCTCCCAGGCCGCTGCGGGGCGGGTCTATTACTACGAGATCGGGTACCACGAGATCGGGCTTGGGAGCTTTTGTTAGGTACTGCTCCGCCGTCGATTGCACCGCCTTTCCGTTGACGGGCAAATTGTAGGGAAGATCGCTGGCGGCTGTCTGTGACGACTCAACCGAAACGATGTGACGGATGTTACGGGCCAGTGCTGTGGAAAACAGGCCGACACCAGCGTAGAGGTCGAGGGCTAGTTCACCGGAGCGGCCTTCCGTTACGATTTTGACTAATTCATCGATGAGGAAGCGGTTGGTCTGGAAGAAGGCGCCGGCGCTTACGCGGTAGGCTGCGGTTTTCGTCTGATAGGTTAATTCCGAGGCGCCTACTGTGACCAGCGGCTCCTGCACTCCCTTTTGCGGTTCGCGGAACGCGACCACGCCTGCTATTTCTGGCATCGATGCACACATCTCTTCGGCCCACGCGCGTACCGTGGCGCGGCGGGCTTCGGGGGCGCATAAGAACTCGAGGAGCAATTTTGTTTCATTTCCATTTGAGTCGGCGTTGGCGAAAAATTCGATTTCGCGTACGCCTTCTACTGCCTTGCCGGCGCGCCCTGCTTGCCACAGAGCCGCGATGCCACGATTGATGAGCGGCGAACTGATTGGGCACTCTTCGACTGGTAGGAGTTCATGGGAGGCGAACTTGAAGTATCCCGCTGCGAAGTTCGGTTGGGTTCGCACTTGCAGGCGTGAACGGTTGCGATAGTTCCACGGGGGCGAAGGATGCAGTTGAATTTGGCATTGCAGTTCGAGCTTGGCGATGCGCCGCAGATTTTCGCGCAGGATTTCTTTCTTGATCTCGAGTTGATGCTCGTAGGCGGCGTGCTGATAGTGGCATCCGCCGCAGCGGGTGAAATGCGGGCAGGGCGGCGGGATGCGGTGCGGCGAGGGGTCAATGATTGTGTTGGCGTGGGCGCGAGCGAAGCCCGGTTTTTCTTCGGTGATGGACGCTTCAATTTTTTCTCCGGCGAGAACGAAGGGGACGAAGACGGCCTTACCGCGGCTGCGTCCCTTATCGCCGGGAGCTGCTTCTTTCGGTGAACCGGCGGGAAGGCGAGCCAGGCCGTCGCCGCCGTAGATGAGCTTTTCAATATTTAGGAGCAAGACTTGATTCTACGGTATCGCGGCCCATTCGCCTGAGTTCGCGGAGTCACGGATGGCATCGATTACGGCCATGTTTTTGATGGCATCTTCAAGAGGGACGAGAACTTCTGTATTTTCGAGAACCGCTTTCGAGAAGGCATCGCCCTGCAAAGTGTATTGATTGCAGACGGGGAAGGTTTCGGTGGCGACGCCCCCGCCGAAGATGTCACCGCCGTCGTCGATGAAGAGGCGCGTGGGGCGGTCGATTGGGGCGTTGAAGGGGATTTCGATCTCAATGCGTCCGCGGGTGCCGAGGAACTGGACGCGCTGGTAGGGAACCAGCTGCGTGCTGCAGGTGAAGATGGCTTGGCCTACGGGGAAGTCGAGTAGCGCCGAGGTGAGGCGGTCGGTGTGCATCGTGGGATCGCGCTCGACGCGGGCTACGACTCGCGTGGGCTCTTGCGCGAAGGCGTAGCGGGAGGCGTGGATGAGGTAGCAGCCGATGTCCATGAGGGCGCCACCGCCGGATTCCACCTGGTTGCGGATGTTGGCTGGGTCTGTGTTGTGGTAACTGAAGAAGCCCACGACCGAGCGGAGTTCGCCGATGCGGCCCTGGTTGATAAGTTCGCGGACGCGCAGCCAACGGGGAGCACTACGGATCATGAAGGCTTCGCCGATCTTGACTCCGGTGCGGGCTCGGACGGCGAGGAGGGCTTTGGCCTCTGCGGCCGTTAGGCCTAGAGGTTTTTCGCAGAGAACATGCTTGCCAGCCTCGGCGGATTTTATTGTCCAGGGAACGTGAAGCTGGTTGGGAAGAGGATTGTAAATGGCGTCGACGTTGGGGTCGGCGAGAAGTTCTTCGTAGGAGCCGTAGGCGGTCGGAATGCCGTGGGCGGCTGCCGCCTGCTTGGCCTTCGCGAGGTCGCGGGACGCGATGGCTACTACGTTCGAGTATTCCCCGTGTTGCATGGCGGGAATGACTTTACGGAGCGCGATGGAGCCGGTGCTGAGAACTCCCCAGCGTAGTTTTTTGGGCATGGCGGCAATGATATAAGGAGAGAAGATAGAAGGAAAACTTTGTGTATGGGTTCAGCCGATTAGACTAGCTGGTTCCGGGTCACAGGGCTCTTCCGGCGGCCGCGCCTGAGGCCCAGGCCCACTGGAAGTTGAAGCCGCCGAGATGGCCGGTCACGTCTACTACTTCGCCGATGAAGAACAGGCCGGGAACTTTTCTGGCTTCCATTGTTTTGGCGGAGAGTTCGTCGGTGTCGAGGCCGCCTGCGGTTACTTCGGCTTTTTCGTAGCCTTCCGTTCCTGTTGGAGTGAGCGACCAGGCGTGCGTTTGTTTCTCGAAATCAGCGAGAGCAGGATTTGTCCAGGAAGTTGGGGCGTGCGCCTCGAGCCAGCGGTCGGCGAAGCGATGGGCGAGGAGCTTTCTCAATTCGGTTCGAAGTGTGCTTAGATTTCGCGGAGTCTTTGGATCGCGAAATGCGGCGGTGATCTCGCTGGCTGGCGCGAGGTCGATGAGGATCGGCTCCGATTGTTTCCAGTAGGAGGAAATCTGCAGGATGGCGGGGCCGCTCAGGCCGCGGTGCGTGATCAGCATCTTCTCGCGAAATTGCTGGCCGTTGCATGATGCAATGACCTCGGCGGAAACTCCTGCCAGATCGCAATAGCGGTCGCAGTCTTGCTTGCTCAGGGTGATCGGCACGAGTCCGGGCCAGGGCTCGCGGATGGCGAGGCCGAACTGGCGCGCCAGGTCGTAGCCGAAAGATGTCGCGCCAATCTTCGGGATCGAGAGGCCTCCGGTGGCAACCACGAGCGCTGGCGCTTTGAACTCTGCATTCGGCGCGCGCGCGATGAAATCGGTTCCTCGCTCGATCTTCTGAATATTTGTGTTCAGGAAGATGCTTACTCCGGCATGCTCGCATTCGGCTTCGAGCATGCCGAGAATGTCGCGGGCGGAGCGGTCGCAGAAAAGCTGGCCTAGAGTTTTCTCGTGATAGGGGATGTTGTGCTTTTCGACGAGAGTGATGAAATCGGCAGGCGTGAATCCGGCTAATGCTGACTTGGCGAAGTGCGGATTCGCGGAAATGAAGCTTTCCGGACGGCAGTGAAGGTTGGTAAAGTTGCAGCGTCCGCCGCCGGAGATCAGAATTTTCTTGCCGAGCCGGTCGGCGTGTTCGAGCACCGCGACGCGGCGTCCGCGCTTGCCGGCCTCGATGGCGCACATCAGGCCGGCTGCGCCGCCACCGAGGATGAGTGCGTCGAAGGAGTGGGTCATGAGGCAATAGTTCAGGGGCTAAAGCCCACGTTCATTGTGGAGCTCTATGCGGCCCGTTCGGCTTCGCTCAGGGCAGGCCGCTGAAGCGCCGCTCTTCCACGTTACTGCGGGCGACCGTGAAGATCATAGGTCACATGTAGAACAAGCTCAGTCGCGGCAGGCCGTATTTTTCCAAGAGGCGCTTGTGAACATATTGTTTTTGGAGCTGCTCGATCTGGGCTGCGGCCATCTTGCGCCGGTAGGGTGCTAGTTCGCGATCGGCTTGAGCGCGCACGGTTACGATTTCTTCGTCGGGAGTGGCGGCCAGCAGCGCGGCGAAAAGTTTTTCCTCCAGCACAGTGAGATGGCGCTCCAGGTCTTCCAGCCTTGATGTTGCTTTCCGGGTCGCAGTTTCCTCCGCCAGTTTGCGGAGCGTGGCGGCGGAATCTTCGGCGATGGTGCGAACGGAGATTCCTGCGCTGTCCGGCAGCTTCGCTCGCTCCAGCAGATCGGCATTGCGGCGCAGGAATGCGGCGATCACCTCCGGCTCAAAGCCCTGCCCAGCAATTGATTTGGCTGATGATGGCTGATCGACGGCCGCGCCCACTGCTGCTTCTTTCATGGCTTCGGCAGCGGCAAGCACTTCCTGCGAACAATAAGCCAAGCTGTTCACCTTTTTCGTTTTCGAGGGACGCTGGTCGTAGCGGTCGAAGGCGGCATCGATGCCGCGCAGAGCGGCTTCGAGCGGGATGCCAGCGTCTTTCCAGGTTTCGATCAGCGCCCAGTCGAGCGTGGTAAGCAGCAGGCCGCCGCCGCGGCGGCGCAGGAATTGCTCCTCAATTTCGGTGAAGTAGTTGAAGTAATTGAATTGATTCTCCACGGGGGTTCAGCGAGCGGGGCGCGGGGTGGCGCGTTCGCCGCTGTTCTTCGCTTTCGGTGAGACCTGTTGTGCGGTCTTGAGTGCGAGCGCGGGCCGCGCTGGCTGGTTCCGCTCCCAGATGATGCGCAGACCTTCGAGGGTTAGAAAATCATCGACGGTCTTGATGTATTTCGATCCTGTGCCAATCATCGACCCCAGCCCGCCAGTGGCGATCACGTGGGTCTCATTGCCTAACTCGCTGAGAAGAAGTTCGAGAATGCCATCGACCAGGCCGAGATAGCCGTAATAGAGCCCGGACTGCAGGCTGCCGACGGTGTTGGTGCCGATGACGCGCGCGGGCTTGCGGATCTCGACCCGGGGCAGGCGCGCGGTGCGCTGAAAGAGCGCGTCGGCTGAGATGCCGATGCCGGGGCAAATCACTCCGCCGAGATACTCGCCTTTTGCGGAAACGCAGTCGAAGGTGGTGGCGGTGCCGAAGTCGACGATGACGCAAGGGCCGCTGTATTTTTCAAATGCGGCCACGGCATTTACGATGCGATCGGCGCCGACTTCCGCCGGATTGTCGTAATGCACGGGCATACCGGTTTTAATTCCGGGCTCGATCAGGAGCGGCTTGGAATTGAAGTAACGCTCGCAAACCTGGCGCAGCACGGGATCGAGCGGCGGCACTACGGAGGAAATCACGATGCCGTGAATGCCTGACGCTTCGAGGCTCGCCATCGAAAATAAATTGCGGAACAGGACGCCGTATTCGTCGACCGTGCTGCCTTGGCGGGTTGCGACCCGCCAGTTGGCTACGAGGCGCTCGTAGCGCGGAGCGTCGTTGGCATCTCCGCTGGGATGCGGCTTTTCAGCGCGAGCAAAGACTCCTAAGACCGTGTTCGTGTTGCCGACATCGAGAACGAAAAGCATGATTGTCCAGAGCCTTAGACGGCACCCTTCGGCGCGCTTCGCTCGCTCAAGGCAGGCTAAGAACTGAAGCCGTGCCCTTCCCCGAACCCATTCTTCGAAACCCGCCTATAAGATCCGCTCTTGTTTCATTTCTCTCTTACCGTCCCACTCAAAACCGTCTGGAGTCCTTGTGCGGTTCGCACCTGCAGGAAACCGCGCTGGTCCAGGCCTTCCGTGGTTCCTTCGATTCTCGAACCGTTCTCCTCGACGCGAATTTGTTTGCCTCGCACCCAGGATGACTGCTCGGCGAAACGTCGCAGAATTGATTGACGCGCCTCTGGTTGTTCGACCAACTGACGATATTCCCGGTCGAGCGATTTTAGCAAAGCCGCGGTCAGTTCCACTCGCGACCATACGCTGCCGGTCGCCATTCGCAGCGACGTTGGCTCGCCCTCTAATTCTTTGGGAAAACTCTGCTGGTTCACGTTGATTCCGATTCCGACGACCACATAGCGCACGCGGGTGACTTCGGCGTTCATCTCGGTGAGAATGCCGCATACCTTCTTGCCATCGATAAGAACGTCGTTGGGCCACTTCAGGTCGGGGCTGACGCGAGAATCAACGTGCTCAATAGCCGCGCGGACTGCCAAGCCCGCCGCGAGTGCCAGCACGAGCACTTCGGAAGGCGGCAACGCGGGACGCAGCACGACTGAACAGTAAATCCCCGTCGAGCGCGCCGACTGCCAGGAGTGCGCTCCGCGGCCTCGTCCCGCAGTTTGCTCTTCGGCGAGAAACACGCCGCCGTCGGCGGCGCCTTCAGCCGCAGCAGCCATGGCCTCTGTGTTGGTCGAGCCAATTTTGTAAAAATGATGAAGTTGAGTGTCGAAGATGGTGCCGCGCAGCATGGGCTGCAACATCTCGGGCAGAAGAAGATCTGGAACCGACCTTAGGCGGTAGCCGGTTGCCGGATGGCCCGCAACATCCACGCCCAGCCCGCGTAGCTGCTGAATCAGCCGCCAGACTTCGGAACGGTTGGAAGAAATTTCCTGTGCGATCTTGGTTCCGCTTGCGACCACCGTCGCGTGTTCCATCAACAGGCGCACGATGCGGCCCAGGCGAACGTCGGTGGCCTGGGAGTGTGATGCGGGCGTTGCCTTCGACGAGGTCGCGGCAGATTTCGTGCGTGAAGGTTGGCTCTTCCGAATTGTCGCCGTCTTCTTGATGCAGGAATTATGCGGGAATTCGCGCGAAACGACAATCACGAGGTTTGTAATTCGCGTTCTGGGTCCGTGAAGATGCAACGCGATTTAGATGATGACCCAGGCCGGTACCACTCGCAGGCTCATGTCGACTGCCTGGGGCGAGTGGGTCAGCAGTCCGACGGAAATGAAATCGACGCCGGCTTCGGCGTAGGCGCGAACATTTTCGAGACGGATGCCGCCGGAACACTCGATTGGAACGCGGCGCTCCAGTTGGGCGCAGCGCTCGACGGCGCGGCGGACGTCTTCCGGAGCCATGTTGTCGAGAAGAATTGCTTCCGCTCCGCTGGCCAGCGCCTGCTCCAATTCTTCATGAGTGCGCACTTCGACCTCGAGGATCTGGGAACCTCTGCGGTTGTGCAGCGCGCGCTCGATCGCGGGCACGATTCCCCCAGCAAGCGCGATGTGGTTGTTCTTAATGAGGACTCCGTCGGAGAGATCGAGCCGGTGATTCTGTCCGCCGCCGCAGCGCACGGCATATTTGTCGATCACGCGCAGGCCAGGAGCAGTCTTGCGGGTGTCGAGAATGCGGGCCTTGGTGCCAGAGACGGCGTCCACGAACTTGCGGGTGAGCGTAGCGATTCCGCTCATGCGCTGCAGAAAGTTCAGGATCACGCGCTCGCACGAGAGAATGACGCGCGCATTGTGCCGGATCACGGCGATGGATTGTCCTTTGTGCAGGCGCACGCCGTCGAAAATTTCGGGGTGCGTGGTGACCTCGTAATGAGAGGTAACTGCGCCGTCGAGTGCGGCGTAGACATCGAGGATGCGACCCACGCAGCCGATGCCGGCCAGAATGCAATCCTGCTTGGCCAGAATGGTGGCCGAGGCACGCTGGTTAGGGTCGATGCAGGCGTAACTGGTCGCATCGCGCGTGGCCCGGTCTTCGAGCAGCGCGTTCTCCAGAATCGCGGTGATGCGTCGAGAGTTAAAGTCCATAAAGCAGTGGCCAGTTGTCAGTTGCCAGTTCTAGCTGCTTGCGTCTGTGCCTTTCAACTCATCTACTTGACGGTTTATCTTCTCACGCAGGCTTATCAGTTCTTGAGCGCGGCGGCGCAAACCTTCGACTACCTTTTCCGGGGCTTTCGCGAGGAATTGTTCGTTGCCCAACTGTCGCTGATTGTTGGCGAACTCTTTTTCAATTTTATCCAGCTCTTTGGTCAAGCGCTCGCGCTCGGCGGTGACGTCGATCTTTCTTTCGTAGACCACATGGACATCGAAACGCGCGGTGCTGCGCGCGCCGGCACGCTTGGCGAGGGAGCCGTTTACAAACGTGATCTTGTCTACGTGCGCCAATCGCTCCACCGCGCTGCGATTCTGCTCGACCATGGCGCGAATTCCCGGGTCTTGCACAAAGACTTCGATCGGCACTTTTACCTTGGGCTCGACCTTCAGTTCCGCCCGAACATTCCTCACGTTGACGATCAAATCCTGCAAGATCGCCATCTCCGTCTCGGCGGTCAGATCGAATTGTTTCTCGTCAGGCTGCGGATAGGGTGCCAGGGCGATCGACTTCAGCGGCGGACGGCCTTCATAAATCGCCTGCCAGATTTCTTCGGTGATGAAGGGCATCACCGGATGCAGCAGCCGGAGCGACGCGTCGAACAAGTTGACGAGATTGTTGCAGGCGAGATTCGCTTGGGTTGTGTCGGCGCCTTCTTCGACATTCAGCCGCGGCTTGATCAGTTCGATATACCAGTCGCAGAACTCTCCCCAGAAAAAATCGTAGATGCGGTTTGCCGCTTCGTGGAAGCGGAAGGTTTCGAGGGCGTCGTTTACTTCGGCGGTCACGCGATTGAAACGGGAGAGAATCCAGCGGTCCTCTAGAGTTGAGGGCCGGTATGCTGGAATGCCTTTTGTTCCTGGTGAGATTTCGCGGGCGAGGGCGCCCGCGCCACATTCCAGTCGGTCCACATTCATGAACATGAATCTCGCGGCGTTCCAGATCTTGTTGGCGAAGGCGCGGTAGCCCTCGGTGCGGCTTTCGCTGAAGGCGATGTCGGTGCCGGGTGCGGCCATGGCGGCCAGCGTGAAGCGCGTCGCATCGGTGCCGAAGCGGTCGATGATCTCCAGAGGATCGATCACGTTGCCTTTGGTCTTCGACATCTTCTGCCGGTCAGCATCGCGCACCAGGGCGTGGATGTACACCTGCCGGAAGGGCACGCTGTCGTCCTTCTTTTCCGCCCAGCCGCTGGCTTTCTTGATCGCGGGGTCCTGCTCATGCCCTTGCATGAAGTGGCAGCCGAACATGATCATGCGCGCCACCCAGAAGAAGAGAATCTCGTAAGCAGTGATGAGCAGCGTGGTCGGATAAAAAACTTCCAGGTCGCGCGTTTTCTCCGGCCAGCCGAGAGTGGTGAACGGCAGAAGTCCCGATGAAAACCAGGTGTCGAGCACGTCGGAAACCTGTTCGAGCTTTTTGCCGCCGCATTTTGGACAATTTGCCGGAGCTTCGCGCGCGACGATCACTTCCTTGCAGCCGTCACAGGTCCACGCTGGAATGCGATGTCCCCACCACAACTGGCGCGAGATACACCAGTCGTAAATGTTGTTCATCCAGTTCAAGTAAATCTGTTTGTAGTTTTCCGGAACAATCGTGATCTCGCCGCTTTCGACGGCCTCGATTGCCTTGTCGGCCAGCGGCTGGATTTTGATGAACCATTGTTCGGACAAATGCGGCTCGACCACGGTTCCGCAGCGGTCGCACTTGCCTAGCGATAGCGTGTAGTCTTTTTCCGCTACGAGAAACCCGCCGGCCTGCAAGTCGACGAGCACCATCTTGCGGGCTTCGTAACGATCGACCCCGGCATACCGGCCAGCGTTCTGGTTCATGTGCGCGTGCTCGTCCATCACGTCGATCTGGGGCAGGTTGTGGCGTTTGCCTGCCTGGAAATCGCTGGGATCGTGCGCGGGCGTCACCTTCACCGCGCCCGTGCCGAACTCGGGCTGCGCCAGCTCGTCGGTGATGATCGGGATCTCGCGATTCATCAGCGGCAACAAAGCCTTCTTGCCGTGAAGATTCGTGTAGCGTTCGTCCTTTTCGTTCACTGCAATGGCCACGTCACCCAGCATGGTCTCTGGCCGGGTGGTCGCCACGGTGATGAATTCGTTTGATCCAGGCTTTGCTCCAACGATCGGATAGCGAATCTCCCACAGCTTTCCGGCGACTTCTTCGTGCTTCACTTCGAGATCGGAGATCGCCGTCTCGCAGCGCGGACACAAGTTGACGATGTACTTGCCGCGATAAATCAGCCCTTCTTCATACAGCCGGACGAACACTTCGCGCACCGCGCGCGAAAGCTTCTCGTCCATGGTGAAGTATTCGCGGTCCCAATCGACGGACGCGCCGAGGCGCTTCATCTGGTCGAGGATCGCGCCGCCATAGAGCTTCTTCCACTCCCAAACGCGCTCGATGAATTTTTCGCGGCCCAGGTCGCGGCGCTTCTTGCCTTCTTTAGCGAGTTGCCGCTCGACCATCATTTGTGTAGCGATGCCGGCATGGTCCGTGCCGGGCAGCCACAGGGTGATGAAGCCGCGCATACGATGCCAGCGCACGATGATGTCCATCTGCGTCTGGTTGAGCATGTGCCCCATGTGCAGGCGGCCGGTCACATTTGGCGGAGGCAACAGCAACGTGAAGACGGGACGAGTTTCTCCCTCAGGCGGCGTGGGCACGGAAAAAAGCTTTTCTTCGATCCAGTACTCGGCCCAGCGCGTCTCAATCGCGCCCGGCTCGTAAGATTTGGGCAATTCGTGCGGCATGGAAAGCAGTCAGCACTCAGCAGTCAGCAATCAGCCAGTCAGAAGTTGAGTCGTCCCCAACTCGGGACTGAATGCTGATTGTTGAATGCTGAGTGCTCTTTCGATCTTACAGGCGCGAGAAAAGAAGGGTCAAACGGGCGGGGGGTTAGGAGACAGAGGCCCGCGAAAGTGCACCCCCCTCCCCAGGCCCTCCGGGGTTGGTTTTGACCCGCCCCCCCGCCCGCCCGCGCGCGTCGCTGCGGAGCGTTGGAAGGCGACGAAAGGATGCGCCGCCCATTTCTCAATGAGTGTAATCGCCTTCCATGAGAAGGCCGGTCGGAGTCAAGTGAGTTGTTTGTTTTTTCGTTGGACAAGATTTTATCTCCCTGCCGAGTTAGCCACTGTCGCCATGCTTCCATTCGCACTCTCGAGGAGCGATTCGTTCGCTCGGTGCAGGTTGGGCGTTCTCGTTTCAGCCGGTGCTGCCATCTGTTTGTCGGCCTGTTCTCCTCGGTCTCAAGAAGGTGGCCCAGGCGATTAACGCAGTCACCGGAACTCGGCTTTAGGCTTTTGATCTTTCCTCCTGGCGATGTTTTGTTTTTATGCTGCGATCGTCAGCGGCCTGCGCTGGCCGTTGTGCAATGGCTCGTAGACGTCTCCGCTCACCCACAGGTGATGCAGCAACACCGCCAGCTTTCTCGCCGTGGCCACGATGGCTCGCTTCTTCCCGCTTCTGCCGCCGCGCTCGGCCAACTTCAGCCCCCAGCGCCTGAGATCGCAGTCCACGCCGAACGGTCCCAGAATGTGTTGCGCTCCCTGTACCAGCAGCGTTCGCAAGTAGGGATCGCCTTCCTTGCTGATGTGCATCTGCGGTTCGCTCTGTCCCGAGTTTCTGCGTCCCGGCTGCAATCCCAAATAACCTCCGACATCACGGCTCTTGCGAAAACGATGCGGGTCTTCCAGTGTCAGCAAGAAGGTCAGTGCGATCAGCGTACCCACTCCTTTGATCTGTTTCAGCAGCGCCACCTGCGGATAGCTCTCTTGCGCGAGCTTCTCAATCCGTTCGTTGTACTCGCGAATCTGCTCGCTCACCGATGCGATGCATGCCAGCAGCGGCTCCAGCCCGGTCTGCAGTTCCGGGCTCAGGCCCTCGGCTTTCTTCGGATTCATATTCCGCACATTGCATCCCCGCAGCCGCTCGCCGTAGCTTTTAGCCAGTCCACGAGCCGTATTGACCAGCCCCGTCCGGGCGCGCACCAGACCTGCCCGGGCCCGAATCATCATGAGATCGGCTTGTGCCTGCGCGCTGCGATGCTTCACCGGATAGAGCAACTGCGGATCGATCCGGGCCAACCGCGCCAGCGTCTGCGCATCCAGCCGATCGTCTTTCTTGCGGCTCTCCCCGATCAGTCGCACCTTGCGCGCATTCGCCACCATTACTTCATGCCCCAACGCGCTGAGCAAACGACTGATCCAGGGCGAATGCGTCCCAATCTCCAGCGCGATCCGGCTGTGCGCCATCTCGCCGAAAGCTTCGCGCAACGCTGTCGCATTCGTGCGCACGCGCTGCTCCCGCTGTATCTGGCCTGATTCGTCCAGCATGCAGTACCAGCTGTTGCGATCTCCCAGATCTAGTCCGATGGTCAGTCTCGGTTGCGAGATTTTCTTGCTCGACTTTGCCGCTATGGTGCTAACCTTCTTCATTGCCGGTCTCCTTTTTATCTGTGCCTTGAGCACGTCGATAACTTGGGAGCGTACTCCGCATCCCGTCCGGAGACCGGCCTTCTCATCCCATCTGGTTACAACAAGTGATTATCCGCTGTCCTCGTCGTCCCATTCGAACCCGCAGGAATTACATGTGCAGATTCTCGCATGAACAATAATGGGATCGAACACGTTTGCTCCAGCATAGCTCGCTGGTTTGTCGACTTCGCGGCAGGTGACATTAGTGGAGTAGCACTTTATGCAGCGGAGTTGTCCGTTTACTTCCTGTTCTATTTCATCATCATGACGCAATTGCGAAACTGTTATTGGCGCTTCGCTTTCGGGTGTCTCCTGTGCCGCGCCCGCGACCCCAAGTGAAAGGCCCAATTCCTTAACCTCTTCTTCATCGTGGCCAAGCCAGTGTGCAACTTCATGCCACACCACCTGTTTCACTTCAGCTCGTAAATCGCCCCTTGAACATCGCAGAATTGGACCGCGAAAAACGAAAATTAGGTCGGGAGCGATTCTCTGTAGGAAATGTTGCGGTTCGGTCCTATGGATGCCGCAATACAAGCCGAGCATCTCCCTTCCCACTGGCCAGTTCCTCTTTTCCCGAATCTTCTTGAGTACATCGACAGTGACCTGCCCCCCAGAAATTAGTCCATTGGAAATGTGACTTCTCCATTTAGGATGACCCGCCCAGGGTCAAAGGAGGAGTCGTGCGCAAGAGTCGATTCAGCGAAGAACAGATCATCGCCGTGGTGAAGGAGTCAGAGGCGGGAGTGGAAACCGGGGAACTGTGCCGGCGGCACGGGATCACGCGGGCATGTTTTTATCGGTGGAAGAGTAAGTTCGGTGGGATGGAACTGAGCGAGGCGAAGCGGCTGCGCGCGTTGGAGGAAGAAAACCGGCAGCTAAAACACATCGTGGCCGAACAGGCGGTGGACATCCGGGCGTTGAAGGCGGTAGTCGCAAAAAAGTGGTGAGCCCGGAGATGCGGCGAGAGGCAGTGCTGGTGATGCAGGTGGAAGTCGAGCTGAGCCAGCGACGCGCCTGCGGGCTGATGGAACTCTATCGTGCGACGTGTCGGTATCGAAGGCGGAGGGGTGCGGACGAGCGACTGCGGGTGCGGCTGCGCGAGCTGGCCGAAGCTCGGCGTCGGTTCGGCTACCGGCGTTTGCAGGTTCTGTTGCAGCGGGAAGGGTGGCAGGTGAATCACAAACGCATCTACCGGCTGTATGTCGAAGAGAAGCTGTCGCTGCGGCGCAAGCGTGGACGGAAGCGCAGCACGCTGCGCCAGCCGCTGCCGGAGGCAGTGGCAGCCAACCAGGTGTGGTCGGTAGACTTCATGACGGATGCGCTCAGCTCGGGGCGGAGGTTTCGTACCTTGAACATCGTGGATGACTACACGCGGGAGTGCCTGGCGATCGAGGTCGACACCTCGCTGGGCGGGATGCGCGTGGTGCGCGTACTGGAAGAGTTGAAGCAGAGACGTGGACTGCCGCGGCAGATCCGCAGCGACAACGGACCCGAGTTCGTGAGCCGTGCGGTCGATCAATGGGCCTACGAGCAAGGTCTGCAGTGGCACACGATCCAACCCGGACGACCGATGGAGAACGGCTACGTGGAGAGTTTCAACGGGCGCTTCCGCGATGAGTGCCTGAACGAGAACTGGTTCAGCGATCTGGGCGACGCACGGGAGAAGATTGCACGGTGGAAGCAAGACTACAACGAAGAGCGTCCGCACAGCAGCTTGCAGTACCGTACCCCAGTGGAGTTCGCAGCGCAGTCAGCAGTGAGCTTCGATACCGCTGGAGTGGGGCAAGGGGTCACTTCGCAGAAAAATAGACGTTGTCATTTCAAATTGGTGGCACTCGGTTGACTATCAAAATAACCGCATACCAGTCTACATGGGAATTCAGATTTACGATTCAAAGGCGAACGAACGGATAGAGAACAACCCGTTTTTGCACAATCAAAAAAATCGACGAGAGGGACCGAAAGTTGAATGGTAATGTGCGTAAGGTTGCACGCTTACTCAAATCGCTGAAATATGACGCAGACTCGCCTGTGAACATTTCGAGCTACGACATTACATCGATCGCTTGGAGCATGCCGGACGATTTCATGATGGCTCTAAACGGGCAAGAACTTAAACTTCTCGAAAATGCCCGGTGGTTCCTCAAATGGCTGCTTGAAAATGATATCCATCGCGGATCGTTCACCGTGCCCAACGGCATGAGGAAAATATTCGGCGCTAATGGTGCGTCCGTCGACGGATTGCGAGCGTTGTATAAGGAAGCTCAGGATCTTGTCGATGAAATTAATCGAGGGTTAGCTCGCACGATGCGCAAGTTGTCAGAAGCTCGGGTTGCTTACTGACTGCGAAACTCGGCGACGAGGGCGGGCCACCTCAAAATCGGGTGGGAGTGGGGGAGGGGCCATTTTGCCGTCGGTATATACCTACCCCCCGCCCGTTTGACGGGTTAGGAGACAGAGGCCCGCGAAAGTGCACCCCCCTCCCCAGGCCCTCCGGGGTTGGTTTTGACCCGCCCCCCCGCCCGCCCGCGCGCGTCCGCTGTGCAGGGATACGTGTATGGCCAGGTGAGGTGCCTTGGGCACATTATGCCAACGATCAGGAGAAAACCGAGTATCGTAATTCTCATATTTCCGTAAACTATATGGGACATGAGCGACAGACAACCCACAATCGCGGTCGACTTCGACGGAGTCATCGTCGATTACGAAGGGTGGAGCAACCCAGGGGAGTTTGGACTCCCCCGAGCGGATGTTATCGAGGCTCTGAACTCACTGCGTAGTGAGGGCTGGAAAATTATTGTCCACAGCTGCCGTGCATCGACGGAGATAAGTCAATTTCTGGTGGAACATTTGACCTGCCCCCCAGAAATTAGTCCAGTCGAAATGTGACTTCTCCCATTTAGAATGGCCCGCCCAGGGCCAGGAGGAGGAGTCGTGCGCAAGAGTCGATTCAAGGAAGAGCAGATCATTGGCATCCTGAAGGAGTCCGAGGCTGGAGTAGCCACGCCGGAGCTGTGCCGCAAGCACGGGATCGCGTCGCAGACGCTCTACCGGTGGAAGGGGAAGTACGGCGGGATGGAAGTGAGCGAGGCGAAGCGGTTGCGGGCGCTGGAAGAGGAGAACCGGCAGTTGAAGCACGCGGTGGCCGAACTGCTTCTGGACAAGCGCGCATTGCAGGCGGTGGTTACAAAAAAATGGTGAGCCCGCAGTTGCGACGGCAGGCGGTGGTCGTGATGCGCTCGGAAGTAGCGGTTTCAGAGCGACGCGCCTGCGGGCTGATCGAGATCTATCGCCGGACGTATCGCTACGTGCCACGGCCCGAGGACCCGCGACTGCGCGTGCGGTTGCGCGAGCTGGCGGCAGAGCGGCGAAGGTTCGGATATCGCCGATTGACGCGAATGCTGGTGCGTGAGGGATGGAAAGCGAATCATAAGCGCGTATACCGGCTGTACGTCGAAGAAAAGCTGAGCCTTCGTCGGAAGCGGGGCCGACGCCGACGCGCGGGATCGCGCCTGGTGCTAGCGCCGCGCCCGACGCAGCCCGATCATCTGTGGACGATGGACTTCGCCAGCGATGCGTTCACCAACGGGCGCAAGTTCCGGACGTTGAATCTCATGGACGGCTTCACCCGCGAGGCGCTGGAGATCGAGCCCGACACCTCGCTGCCGGGAGCGCGTGTGGTGCGTGTACTAGAAGGACTGAAGCAGCAGGGACGCAAACCGGAGGTGATCGTGATCGACAACGGGCCGGAGTTCGTCAGCCAGGTGGTGGACCAGTGGGCCTACGAAAACGGAGTCCAGTTGCACTTCATCACGCCGGGGCGACCGATGGAGAATGGCTACATCGAGAGCTTCAACGGCAAGTTCCGCGATGAGTGCCTGAACGAAAACTGGTTCTTCGATCTGGCGGACGCCCGTCGTAAGATCGCCGAGTGGAAGGCGGACTACAACCACGTGCGACCGCATTCGGCGTTGGGATACAAAACACCGATGGAGTTTGCCGCTTCGTGGAAGGCAGGCTTCTACATTGCTGGACTGGGGCAAGGGGCCTCAAACGCCGGCCCCTTGCCCCAGACCCCCATCCCCGCTACGCTGCGGGGCGAACAAAAACCGGAGAAAGTCTCATTATCCCTGGACTAAAAATGGGGGGCAGGTCACATTCCGTTCCCTTCGACGAGATAAATCAGAATTCTTCGTTTCCGACTGGGGGAGTCAAGCCTTTAGCAACGGTGTATTGGGATGATCGAGCGTGCAGGTATTCTGGCGATGCCCGCAAAGATATCGACATAATTCGCAATTTTCGTACTTGGAATGCGCGAAAATAAGCTGCCGCCTCGGAAATCATGCCGCCGTCAAAGGGTAAACAGCCCTTTTAGGCGCGACTTCTGGATTTATGCATGGCTTCCTTCAGAAAAGCAATAATCCTCGGCTTATTTTCCTCGGACAGCGATGAGAATGTCTTGCCGATGACATCAGTAAACCTAGCGAGCGGTTTGGGGGAGATCGATTCTTGCTCTTGGAAAATAGCGAGAGATTGGAACGTGAGCTTCCACTTTTCAAAGGTCAACAAGCTGATTGTGGCGTCTTTTACTTTGTCCTCGCTGGGTAGTGCATAGACGAAGAGTGGCCTCTTCATGCTGTTTACACGGCAATCAACAAGGTATTTGCGGTTCGGGTCGAGACGCTTGTCGTTCCAGCCAAATTCGAGTCTATCTTCTGGCACCTGACTCTTCATGAAGGCTCTAAAATCCTCCATGAACGTAGACACCACGACTTCGCGAGACAAAAAGGAAATGTCGGTAACCTTGGTGAGGGCCTGAACGAAATCGAAAAGGGCGTCTCCGAATCTATCTTCCGCAACGGCGATGACTAATTCGCCGTCTCTGTTTTGAACAGAGTAGGCCGAGAGGGAGCCTTCCACGATCTCCTTACGGTTACCGGATTCGAGCACCTTATCGTCCATCCAATACGACAGATGCATCAGGGTGCTGGCTTCATCGCGGAGAATCCAGTGTTCCCCTTCACGCTTAAGCGTTATAACGAAGTGATCTCCGTCCTCGAACCGAAACGGTGTCCTAACCAGAAAACGCCCTTCGCCCTCCGGCTCTAAGTCGATCTGCTCACAGACCCGGCTCTTGAATTCGTCTCTGACCTTAGCCACGTTCATAGAATGGGTTGTCCAGTAAAGATCGGAGAATTTTCAATCGGACTGCGGAATCCGCAGTCTTTCAGCAGGCAATCAACCGCACTATCGAGGTCTGCGTAACGTGTATCCACGACCGCAAAATGATCTTCTTTGGGGCAGAGTTTTTGATAGCGCTCCGTTGCCATGTGTACGTGGAAATCGCGGAAAGTCTGCTTCTCTATAGTGTTGGTGTGGAAATGCGATCTCCCGTTGTAACGACGTAGACGGAAAATCTTGTTGACCCCCGGCATCTGATAGCCAAGGATTGCGGAAAAATCAAAGCGGTTCATCGTTGATTGCCTTACTGCGATCACAAACGAAATTACCCGAAGCGCACGTGATTTCGTAGTCTCGACGTGCGTGTTTGTTGTGTTCGACCAGTTTCGAGAATGGACGGAGCCCATCGGGGATGGGTTTTGATTCGTTGAGCAACTCGCGGATCGCTTCGTCCGATAAAAGAAACATCGGTCTTGCACCTGTTAGCCGAATAGCGGCGCGCGCTCCTGCAGCGTTGACCAAACAAGCGGATTCTCAGCGTCGGCATGCCAACGCACGCTCGTCCTGGGACAAAGCCAGCCAGCCAGCTTGGCTCACCGCTGACGTTTTTTCGCAAAGAATCCAGCCGCTGCTAGCCGGTGTTTCGACTTCAGTCATTCGATCTCAGATTGGAGTTTCTCGGTGGTACGCAAGCCGGATTCGACAGGGCTACTGTCCGCATCCTCGGCACTGGCAGACGCTGGGAAGCCTTGTAGGGATTACGGGTTAATCTGGCGTAGTCCGCTTGTCCGTTCGGATAGCACCTCCAGGCCATTTTTTCCATGCCGCGCTGATGTATCATCGCCAGCCGAGGGACCCCGAAGGGGGTCTAGCTCGCTTTGAGGGGGGCGAGTTACTCCGATTGGAGGAGTCTGAAGATGCGACGCTGGTACCCCTACATTCTCGTCCTTTCGCTTTTGGTTCTGTTTCGACCTGAGACGGTTCCTCAATCCCAACGTACATCTCAGCCGAGTGCCAGTACTGCCTCGGACACGAAGCCGAAGCAAGATAAGCCGAATTGCACGAACAACGGCACTTACGTCAATAGCAAAGGCCAGACAGTTCCTCGACCGGAAAACTGTTCAGCCGCTCCAAAGGGCGCAACCGCACAGTGTCGAGATGGCAGCTATAGCTTCAGTCAAAGCAGACGCGGCACATGCTCACACCATGGCGGAGTGGCCAAATGGCTTTGAAGAATGTCGGTGCAGAAGTGCAGCGAGTAGATGGAGGAAGAAGATCATGAGGTTGGGGATTCTTGTTCTGCTTCTGGGAAGTATTCCAATCGTTGCACAAAACAAGGCAGTGAGTCCTTCCCCCGAAGTCATCTACAGCAGATGTAAAGCATCAGTTGTCACAATCCTGACATTCGATAAGAATCGTGCACCCGTCAGCCAAGGATCGGGGTTCATCGTTGCCAAGAACCGCATTTTGACGAATTATCACGTTCTTGCTGGAATGCAGGCTCTACTTGACAAAAAGCAGTTCGACGCCGCCCACACCTCGTTCAATGCGTTGTCCGATACTGTAAAAACCACTTTCGATGGACAATTACTGCTTTGCAGGATTGAACAGGAACGGAAAGAATATCAACTTGCGATTTATGCTTGTGATGCTGCTATCAAGGCGCGGCCCAATGTGGCCGATCCCTACGGATTAAACGCGTATTCTCTTCTGGTGTCGGGCGACACTGAGCGAGTGGAATTTGCCGCATCCAAGGCCACCGAATTATCTAGCGACGCCTACTATAAGAACCTCTTAGCTCTAATCTACTATTCAGAGCAAAAATACACGCTCATCCCAAAAGAGCTGTCAGCCGAGTCCGATGTGTAGTGCACCCCTGTAGAACTGGACACGGAAGTTAGTTAGGCTTGGGGCCTCCGCCAGGAGGCGAGAATGTCGAGAAAGCCAAGAGTCCAGAGAACCCCGGAAGAGAAGTGGCAGATTGTTTTGGAAGGTTTGAAGAGCGGGAACGTGGCCGAGACGTGCCGCAAGTACGAGATCGCTCCGAATCTCTATTACCGCTGGAAGGATGAAGTGGAAGCGGGAGCCAAGGCTGCGCTTGGGGGGAGAAGCGCAGCCGCGCAGCCCGATGCCGAGCACTCGAAACGGATCAAACAACTGGAGCGGGCGCTGGGTCGATCCCATTTGCAGATCGAGATCTTAAAAAACGTGCTGGGCGAGTGAGCTGCGGGCAAGCCCATTCGTCGGCACGGGAGTTAAGTGTCGTTAACAGATGGGATGAGAAGGCCGGTCTCCGGACGGGATGCGGAGTACGCTCCCAAGTTATCGACGTGCTCAAGGCACAGATAAAAAGGAGACCGGCAATGAAGAAGGTTAGCACCATAGCGGCAAAGTCGAGCAAGAAAATCTCGCAACCGAGACTGACCATCGGACTAGATCTGGGAGATCGCAACAGCTGGTACTGCATGCTGGACGAATCAGGCCAGATACAGCGGGAGCAGCGCGTGCGCACGAATGCGACAGCGTTGCGCGAAGCTTTCGGCGAGATGGCGCACAGCCGGATCGCGCTGGAGATTGGGACGCATTCGCCCTGGATCAGTCGTTTGCTCAGCGCGTTGGGGCATGAAGTAATGGTGGCGAATGCGCGCAAGGTGCGACTGATCGGGGAGAGCCGCAAGAAAGACGATCGGCTGGATGCGCAGACGCTGGCGCGGTTGGCCCGGATCGATCCGCAGTTGCTCTATCCGGTGAAGCATCGCAGCGCGCAGGCACAAGCCGATCTCATGATGATTCGGGCCCGGGCAGGTCTGGTGCGCGCCCGGACGGGGCTGGTCAATACGGCTCGTGGACTGGCTAAAAGCTACGGCGAGCGGCTGCGGGGATGCAATGTGCGGAATATGAATCCGAAGAAAGCCGAGGGCCTGAGCCCGGAACTGCAGACCGGGCTGGAGCCGCTGCTGGCATGCATCGCATCGGTGAGCGAGCAGATTCGCGAGTACAACGAACGGATTGAGAAGCTCGCGCAAGAGAGCTATCCGCAGGTGGCGCTGCTGAAACAGATCAAAGGAGTGGGTACGCTGATCGCACTGACCTTCTTGCTGACACTGGAAGACCCGCATCGTTTTCGCAAGAGCCGTGATGTCGGAGGTTATTTGGGATTGCAGCCGGGACGCAGAAACTCGGGACAGAGCGAACCGCAGATGCACATCAGCAAGGAAGGCGATCCCTACTTGCGAACGCTGCTGGTACAGGGAGCGCAACACATTCTGGGACCGTTCGGCGTGGACTGCGATCTCAGGCGCTGGGGGCTGAAGTTGGCCGAGCGCGGCGGCAGAAGCGGGAAGAAGCGAGCCATCGTGGCCACGGCGAGAAAGCTGGCGGTGTTGCTGCATCACCTGTGGGTGAGCGGAGACGTCTACGAGCCATTGCACAACGGCCAGCGCAGGCCGCTGACGATCGCAGCATAAAAACAAAACATCGCCAGGAGGAAAGATCAAAAGCCTAAAGCCGAGTTCCGGTGACTGCGTTAATCGCCTGGGCCACCTTCTTGAGACCGAGGAGAACAGGCCGACAAACAGATGGCAGCACCGGCTGAAACGAGAACGCCCAACCTGCACCGAGCGAACGAATCGCTCCTCGAGAGTGCGAATGGAAGCATGGCGACAGTGGCTAACTCGGCAGGGAGATAAAATCTTGTCCAACGAAAAAACAAACAACTCACTTGACTCCGACCGGCCTTCTCATGGAAGGCGATTACACTCATTGAGAATTTAGCGGCGCATCCTTTCGTGGCCTGCCAACGCTTCGCCTCGCGCGGGCGGGCGGGCCAAAGGTCAAAATCGGGTGGGAGTGGGGGAGGGGCCATTTTGCCGTCGGTATATACCTACCCGTCAAACGGGCGGGAGCGCTAGAGGGGAAGTGGAGAGAACTGAACGATTCCTATTTTTTCTTCGACATCTTCCGGTTGATCTCTTCCATGAGCTTGGGGCGGAGATCGGCGAGGACGCTGTCGACGATGCTGGCGACGTTGCTCTGGTCGCCGTCTTGCGTTGCGGCAGCGGCTTCCTGCAAAAGCTGTTCGGCGCCTGCGGCCACGGCCCGGGCGGCAGTGTCGGGAGGCGCTGACTCGGGCTGGTCAACTTCTTTGTCGTTTTCTTTGGCGTGGGTTTCTGCTACTTCGTTGCCCTGGCTGCTGTCGTGGACTTGACGCCACGTCGCCCATGCCGCAGCCGTATTCTTTACGGTTTCAGAGTCGAGTTTCGGTTCCGGCGCGGTTTCGACCGCTGGGTTTTCAACTGTTTCTTCCCTGCGTGGGACGGCGACTGCTTCGGCTATCGCGGGCTCCGGCTGAGGCTTCAAGTCCTGCGCCGGCTCTTGCCTCGACTGAGAGAATGCTACCGTTCCAGATGCCTCTGCGGACGCCTCGAACGGAGTATTCACGGCGGCGAGGAGGGCTGGGGCCGCGGCCTCTGAAGAAGAAGCTACTGCAGCCGGCTCCGACGGCGCGACCGGCTTTTGCTCCGCATCCACCGAAGCAATATTTCTGGCAGGTTCGGGTTCCGGAACTGGGTCTGGTACCGGATTCGAAATCGTCGTGGGAGTTTCCGGCAGGGCCGGCGCGGACACAGGCTGTGGAATCGCAGCAATGCCGGCCGAGCCGGCAGCGGCAACTGCCGCATACGCCTTCTGCATTTCGTGATCCAGCGAAATCGCGGACTCGCTGCCTTCCAGCGCCACCGAAACCGCCGTCCATCGCGATCCGCCTGCACTCGCGGCCACTACGGATTCGGCAGTGGCCGCCATGGTTACGGGCACGTCTTGCGCGTCTTCTATGCGAGCATCCGGCGTGCGAACATCCGGACTAACATCGCCTTTCCGGCGACGGTGTACTTCAACCGCAGCAGGCTCACCAGCCGTGTCTGCGGCTTTGCTTTCTTCTTTCTTGTCTGACACAGTTTCCAGCTTCGCTTCGGTTGCGACTGGAGAGGCCGCGTCGCGCGAAACATCGGCGGCGGACGGAGGATTGCTTTCTGTTCGATCAGCAGCGTGCTCCAGGCTTGGCTGGCTGGTCGGAGTGCTCTTGGCGTCCGTACCGCTGGTGGCAGAAGCCTGATGCTCTTGCCTGATCGCGGAGGCGACCATCTGCATCTGTGCGGCTGCGGCGGCAATGGCGGCAACTTCTTCGGGCGTTACATCCTTGGGCAGGCCGGCCGGGGCCAGTGCAGCCACATCCAGGCTTGCTTCGACGGGTTTTTCCTCCCGGCGTGTTTCTTCATTTGTATTCTTCGAAACCTTCTCCACGGAATTGGAGATTGAAGCTTCGTCGGCGACCTTCTCTTCAGCCTCCGTCTTCTTCTTGGGGAAGCCGATGCGGCTTTTCCATCCATTGTCGGCGTCCGCAGGTTCGTCGCGGCCGCCACGCCCGGATTCATCCGCTGCCGCCATCGCCCGCGCGAAGCGCCCGGGCTTGGAGGATTCGGATCGTGGCACGACTTTATCTTCCAGTTTCGATAGAGTACCGAGCAACTCGCTGGCTTCAAAAGGCTTGACGATGAAGCCTTCGGCGCGCACGCGCTGCGCCTCTTCCGGCTTAAAAGGTTCGAGCTTGCCGACCGTCAGCAGCACTGGAATGCGTGCCGTTTCGGGCGATTCCTTGAGGCGCTGGCAAACCTCCAGCCCGCTGTAGCCGGGCATGTACACGTCAAGAATGACGAGGTCGGGTTTCAGTTCGCCGATTTTCTTCAGGGCGGCCGAGCCGTTGTTGACGGCAATCACCTCATACCCCGCATCTGCGAGGATTTTGCGGCCCATGTTTTGGGCGGTCACGCTGTCGTCGGCGAGCAGTATCTTCCGGGCCAAAGGAATTCCTCTGATGAGGGGAGATAACGCGAAGGTAACCTGACCGTTGACGTAAGTCAATGATCGGACGGCATGTTACCAGGTTACTAGTGGTCAGCGCCTACCGCGTGCGGGAGGCGGCCCCGCGGGGGCGTCAAAAGCGGAAAGTGAGGTCGACAACCGCTTCAGAACGTAGGGATGAGCTTTTTCAATCCCTTCTTTTTCTTCTTCTTGCTGCTCGAAATATCTTTATCACTGGCCAGCGTGGAGTTCGAACTGGCGACTGCCCCGCCACTGGAGGAAGATGCCGCCTGCTGGATCTCGTTGATTTGCGTTGGCGCAGGTGCTGGGACTTCGTTCGCTACCGCGCTTTGACTTTCCGCCGGCTTCAATTCATTCGGATCCGGCTTCAACTCATTCGGATCGGCCGCCGCAGCTGGCTTGAGTTCGTTCGGATCGGACGCAGTCGCGGAATTCGGACGGGCAAAAGGATCGGCATTCGCCGCCGGAGGCGCATCGGAACGCGGAGCGGGCTCGTTCGCTCCCGGAGGTCCAGCCTTCACGATTTCGCTGCTCAGACCATGTTCACCGGCAGGAATACCCATCGCCTGCCGCATGGTTTCTCCCGCCAATTGGTTAGCCGACACCGGAGTCGGATCCACTAACGTCGGCTCACCCACTTTTGCCGCCGCCGTCACGTCGGGCCCTTTTTTTACCACGGTCATGAGGCGGTCCAGCGTGCTGGCCTCCTGCCGGCTCTCCTCTTCAGCCTTGTTTTGCGCCACCGCTGCCTTCGTGGGTCGCGGAATCGGCTGATGCAATCCTGCCAGCCGCTTCTTCGCCTCATCCTCACGTTCCATCAACGGGTACCGGGTGATGATCTGCGAATACGCCGCCGATGCGTCCTTGGTGAGAGCCGAAATATAGCTGCCTTTTGCGGCCTCCCCAACACAGCCCGGCGGAGTGTTGAACCCCTGGCAAGTCGGCCTGCTCCGCAACTGCGCGATCTGCGCTTCCCGGTTCTGGCCAATCAGGTACAGCGCATCGTCGGCACGGCTGTACAGCGGATATTTATCCACTAGCGACTGCAGCCGCGCAATCGATGCCTGATACGACCCCCGATCGTAATAGAACTTTCCAATCTGAAACTCCCGATCGGCCAGCACTTCCTGCACTTCCAGCAGACGCTCCTTGCCTTCTTTCACCAGCTTCGCGTTATCCGGATACTGCATGATCAGGTTGCGGTACTCATCCTCGGCCCGCTTGGCGTGGGTGTAGTCGCGGTCCGACTTCTCCATCTGCTCATACTGGATGTTGGCGATCTTCAACTGCGCCTCGGCCGCTTCCGGCATATTGGGGAAGAAGGTCTCAAAATCGCGGTATTCCTGTTCCGCCTGCTCCAGAGATGCGGTCCCGCCTTCTGCATACCAGGAATCGCCGACGGCCAGCTTCGCGCGCGCGATATATTCCGAGTCGGGATAGGTGATGATCAAGGTCTGCAGCGTCATGCGCGCCACGTCGAAGCGGTTATGCTTCATCGCGTCCATGGCCTTGTCGAACAGCACCTTATCGGGCTGCTTCGTCCCCACATTGGCCAATGGATTGACGCTTTTCTTATTGGTGCAACCGACAGTCAGCGCAAGAAAAATGGTGAGCGCCGCAATCATTGAGCATCGACGTGACATAAGACCTCGAATCAGAATTGCAGATTGAAAATTATTAGACTTTCAAGAGCGCCGCTTCGGTCGCCGCCTTCAGCAGCCCCTCAGCATTCTTCTTTGGATCACCACTACCGAACACGGCGTTGCCCGCCACCAGGATTTCTCCGCCCGCGCGCACCACATCACCCACCGTGTCGTGCCCTACGCCGCCATCCACTTCGATGCGGTAAGTCAGCCGGCGCTGGCTGCGAATCTCAGCTAACTGCCGTATTTTGTGCAGCGTGGAGGGGATGAACTTCTGTGCTCCAAACCCCGGATTCACCGACATCACCAGCACATACTCCACAATATCGAGAACTTCAGTCAGCGTGTCGACCGGGGTAGCCGGATTAATGACCACCCCCGCCATGCAGTCGTGGCTCTTGATCAGATGCAATGTGCGGTTCAAGTGCCGGACGGCTTCCTGATGCACCGAAATCCAATCTGCGCCGGCCTCGGCGAACACCGGAATAAACTCATCCGGATTCTCGATCATCAGATGGCAGTCGAGGGGCAAATCTGTAACCCGCCGCAGCGACTTCACTACCGGCGGCCCGATCGTGAGGTTGGGCACAAAATGCCCATCCATAATATCCACATGGATGACGCTTGCGCCACCTTCCTCGGCAGCACGTACTTGTTCGCCCAGACGGGCAAAGTCCGCGGAAAGAATCGAAGGTGCCAGCTCGATCAAAAGATGTCTCTTAGGGCGTTGTTTCTTAGAACGTTCTCTCTTAGAGCGTTGTCAGTTAGACCCTGGGCATGCGGTCGGATAGCTCATAGAAGTTTACCATCCAACGCGGCCCGGATACAGCAGATTGTAGGCCGGACGGAGGCCTAATTCGAACCCTGGAAAAGTCGGCAAGTAACAGTTGGACGCCCCATTTCTCGCGTTTTCTGCGAGAAAGCCTGCCCCGAGCGGACCCACCCTTAGGCTTTCGATTTTCGGGCGTCAGTTCTGTGCGGAGGCCGCGCTGTCGCCCGGCTTATTAGGCGAGTCCTTCATCATTTGAGCGAGCTGCTGCTGGGCGCGTTCTGTCATTTTGTCAACGGTTTTGCGCATGATCGGCATCATGGCCTCCATGGCATCCGCCATGACTGCCGGCATTTCCTGCAAGATCTTTTGCCCTGTTGGCGCAGAGTAGAACGCAATGAGCGCGTCCATGTCACCCTTCGTGAAATGCTTCTCGTAGGAGGGAACCATAGCCTGCGTCAACTCATCAAAAGGGATTTGCTTCATCATATCGTCCACGTTCCTGTTGATCTGTGCTTCGCAATCCACAGGAAGCTTCACCTGGATCTTCGCGCACTGGTCGTGCGCCATCTGATGCATAGGCTTGGACATTGCGTCCATCATTTTCAGCATCAAGTCATGGGTGTGAGTAGCTTCGAAGTACTTCTCAATGTCTTCCTTTGTGGCTGGAGCGTCGGCAGCGGTTTGAGCGAAAGCTGTCCAACTGAAGGTGGCGCAGAGAATACCGGCAACGGGGAAGCTTTTCATGATCGAAACCTCCCGAAAGCAACGCTCAGCGTACCCCATTTTGGTCGACGAATCTAGAGGTTTCTTAGGCCTAGGGCAGGCCGATTCGAGCCTAGAGTCCCAGCTCTTAAATGGGGCGCCAGCCCATGTTACCCTCGTCGGACATGTCCGCCGCGCCCCAATTCAGCACCGCCGCTTACGGCATGGCCGCAGTCTTTGCTTGGGGCACCAGCGACTTCCTCGGCGGCTACGCCACGCGCCGCGCCAACGCCTTCTTGTTCACTGTGGTCGTGAACCTGGGCGGCCTGCTCATGGTAGGCACACTGGCTGCCGGCACTCATGCTCCTTTCCCTCCCGCACGCAGCGTTGCCTGGGTGTTGGCTGGCGGTATCTCCGGAGGCGCCGCGCTGGCCATCTTCTACCGCGCACTTTCTTCGGGACGAATGGGACTAACCGCGCCGGTGGCCGCCGTCCTGAGTGCGGCTATTCCAGCAGTGTTCTCGATCTTCACCGAAGGTATGCCCGGCAGGATTCCCCTGCTCGGCTTCGTCATCGCCGCGGTTGGCCTCTGGCTCATTACGCGCACCGAAGATGGCAGCAAGCCCGAAGGCATCGGCCTGGCGGTCATCGCAGGCATCGGCTTCGCCAGCTTCTATTTGTCCGTCCGCCAGGCCGGCGACGTTTCAGCCTTGTGGATCGCAACGCTGACCCGAACCGGCGGGCTGATCGTCACCTCGCTGATCGTCCTGATGCTAAGGAACTTTCGCGACATCACCTCAGCCGGGGTCCGCTGGGGCGTCATCACCGGCTGCATCGACTCCTTGGGCACCATACTATTCGTCCATGCCAGCCAGAGCGGACGCCTCGACGAAGCGGTCGTCATCTCGTCACTCTATCCCGCCGTCACCGTACTTCTAGCCCGCCTGTTCCTGAAAGAACACTTTACCCGCTGGAGGTTGGTTGGGCTGGTGGCTGCGCTGGCCGCCGTACCGATGATTGCGTCAGGTTAGAAACAACTTGCCACGGATTGGCACGGATCAAAACAAATTCGAGCTTTATCCGTGAAGATCCGCGTAAATCCGTGGCCAATGGTTTTCGTCGTCTGCTAACATTCGGCAACGTGCCGCTGCTCGAAATCCGCAACCTTACCAAGATTTATCCGCAAGGCGCATCTGTGCTCGGCGGGAAATCCCACAACGAAGTCCGCGCCGTCAACGATGTCTCACTCGACATTCACGCCGGCGAAACTCTCGGCCTGGTCGGGGAATCGGGCTCCGGCAAGAGCACACTGGGACGCCTGCTCCTGCGCCTTGTCGAGCCCACTTCCGGCAGCATTCGCTTCGAAGGCCGCGACCTGCTCGCGGCCAGCCCCGGCGAAATGCGTCGCCTGCGCCGCGATATGCAGGTCATCTTTCAGGACCCCTTCGCCTCGCTCGATCCCCGCTTCCGCATCGAAGACATCATCGCCGAGCCGCTTCTTATCCACGAAAATAGAAGTTCGAAAGCCGGCATTCGATCTCGCGTGTTCGAACTTCTGCGCGCTGTCGGCCTCGATGAATCTATCCTGCAGCGTTTTCCCCACGAATTCAGCGGAGGGCAGCGCCAGCGCATCGGCATTGCCCGCGCCCTCGCGCTGCGCCCGAAGTTTATCGTGGCCGACGAACCGGTCTCCGCGCTCGATGTCAGCGTCGGGGCGCAGATTGTTAACCTGCTCGCGCAACTGCAGCGCGACTTCGGCCTGACTTATCTTTTTATCTCGCACTCCATGCCGCTCGTGCGCTACCTCTCAACGCACATCGCCGTAATGTATCGCGGCAAGATCATGGAAGTCGGCGAAACCGCGCAGATTACTGAACGCCCGCAGCATCCCTACACCCGCAGCCTGCTCGAAGCCACGCCAGAAGTGGCAATCTAAGAATCTAATGCGGAGACTGAATGTGGGGACGGCCGCCCCGGCTTTCAGCCGGGCGAAGCTCGGCAGCCATCAATTCGATCCGTGGAAGCTGTGCCATACTTTTCCGATGTCAACTGTCCACTCCAGCCGGGCTCGCGACCTTGCCGAACTGATCCTCGGCTACGGAATGGTTGTTGGCATCATCTGGACCCCGGAACACCTGCAGCGGTTCCTCTCGCCGATCGCTCTGCTGTTTACTTTGTCGGTAGTGCTCGCACGACGCCAAAGTCGCGATGAATTGGGCATGGGATGGCGAGGCCTCATCCCGTCACTCTGGATCCTGCCCGCTGCCGTCGCACTTGCCGCCCTGAGTACGTTCGTCGCCGCAAGAATCGGCACGCTGCATCCGCTCTACAAAGCCGATTTCGCCCACGTCTCCGGCTACGTGCTCTGGACCATTTATCAGCAGTTTCTTTTGCAGGACTATTTCATGGACCGCCTGCTCCGTCTTCTCTCGAATGAAGCCACTGCCGTGACTCTCGCCGGCACGCTCTTCGCCGCGGCGCACCTGCCCAACCTCGTGCTCACCGCAGCTACGCTGGTCTGGGGCATCCTCTCGTGCGCGCTGTTCCGCCGCTACCACAACCTCTGGGCTCTCGGCCTGGCCCAGGGACTACTCGGCCTCTGCTTCGCCATCTGCGTACCAGACGCCCTTCATCACCACCTGCGGGTTGGTTTGGGATATTTGCGTTATCAAGGGACGCAGCCGGCTCGGTAGGTGGACCGGGTGCGAGTGCCAGAGATTTCTCGTGCAATCGCCCGGTTTCGACAGTTATCATTTGAAGAGCATTCTGACCGTTCGGCGAAACGGTTCACACACCGGCCCGAATGGAGGCCCGCCATGAGTCGGATGATCACGCCGTGCATCGTAATCTTCGGCCTGCTCGCGACTTGCACCGCTCAGACTCTCCATACGTGCAGGTTCAGCGGCGCCTCCCAGGTTGGACACAGCCGGGGCATCAGCATTCAGCGAGTTACTATAGTTGAGCCCAACAGCGAAGTGAAAGCCACACTCTTTATTCCCGACGGCAGCGAACCGGTGCCTGGTATCGTCTTCTCACACTCAGCGATCCACGGTCCCAGCAACGATACCGACTTGCTGCGTTTCGCCTGGGCGCTCGCTCGCGCTGGAGCAGCTTCTATCGTTCTTGACGGAGCGATTGATTGGCAATCGCCTAACGACGAATCCATCCGTCCGCCTGAATTTCAGTTTTGTGCTGGCCAATGGTTATTACAGCACGTCAATCTCGATCTAACCCGGGTGGCTGACGCTGGCAACCACAAGGTAGGCTGGATCGACAACGAGGTGTCTCATTGCGGGTTGGAGCCCGGAACAGGGCGGTGTTGGCCCGGTGGCTTATGGTTGGACTTCGGACAAACGGGGCGAGCGGAATCGCGGAACACGGACGCGATGCTGACCCTTGATGGCCAACTGCGGATGGCTCAGTTCGCACAGAAGCACCTTAAGCTGAAGGAAGTGAAGGCTGAGTGGCTTGCGGAAACGATACGGCCTTTTTCAAGGTGAGTCAGTCCATCGTAGCTGTTGAGAAATCACGATTCACCAGCAAGCCCATCTAATGTGGGCCGCACCCCCTCCCCTAAAACCACAATCCCCATAACCAATCCACGCTGGCGTGGGTAATCGTCGAGGCCGGCACCCGCCGATTCTCCCGCCACGCGCGCCCGTAGAAAATTCCCGCGATCGTCGCCAGCAACACATAGCGCCAATTGAAATGGGCGGATCGTTTATTGAAATGTGAAAGCCCGAACAGCGCCGACGCAATCACGAGAGCTGACCGCCGTCCCACGCGCTGCTCCAGCAGGTTTTGCACCCAGGCGCGAAAGAAAAGTTCTTCGGGCACGGCGGTAAAGAAAAATATCGCAACCCAGCGCAGCAGCGCGCTGCCGATTCCCGGCAGGTTTCGATGCGGATGGATAAACCCCAGCGCCAATCCCAGCGCCAGCACGAAGGGAGTGAAGAAGACTAATTCCCGCAGGCCGGTTTTCCAGTCGCTCCATTTCAGGTGGAAGTCGAAGCCGGTTCCGTTGAGCTGCCGGATCGCGAGGAATCCGTACAAACCTGCATCCACCAGAAACAATTCGTTCAAAGCCCGCAGGCCGCTCGGCCAGGCTCGGTTAAACCAGCGCAAGTCGACGGCCAGCCCCAGGACCAGCAAGATCAGCGCATCTCGCCAGTTACCGCGCTGCTCTTTATCGGCAGTTGCGGGGTCCGCAGCCGCGGCACGCAGCAGCAACCACGTAATCACCACGGGCAGCGCCGCGTAGAGTGCAAACCAGCCCCACCGGAACATGTGTCCGGAAATCGAAACCATCGCATAGGGTGCGACCAGCAACGCCGGAAAAACTAGTCGGACAGCGACAGGCCAGCGTCCGACGGCGCGCGCCACGCGTTCCGCGGCACACCCGAACAAAACCGCCGGAGCTAACTCGACAGCCAGCGCAGCAATTGCGACCGGCGTAACATTCTGCATGGCTTAATTTTAAACGCGCCCTCGCTTGTCTCCCAGCCTGCTCCCGGATAGAATTCCTTGGCATTCAGCAGGAGGCTGGACCATGGCTGCTGCTCCGCTCCCACCTGTACCCACACCCATGCCTGCGCCCGAACCCGGCTCACTTTCGGAAGGCGCGCGCATCGTTAACACCTTCATTGCACCCTCGAAAACTTTCACCGATCTGAAGCGCAACGCATCGTGGTGGGGTCCGTGGCTCCTGATCTCCATCTTCGCTCTGGTTTTTGTCTACTCAATGGACCGTCAGATCGGTTTCGACCAGATCAACAGGAATGAAATTGCGCATTCCTCCCGGGCCGACCAGTTCGACAAGCTCTCGCCCGAGGATCAGGCGAAACAACTTAGCTTTACCGACGCTTTGGTTCGCTACGTGTCCTACGGAATCCCCATAACCATCCTTTTAATTCTTGCGATCACCACGGGGGTGCTGTGGGCAACTTTCAAGTTCGGCGCCGGCGCCGATATTTCTTTTAAGACCGCATACGCGATCATTTTCTACGCCAGCCTGCCCGGCATCATCGGTTCGATTTTGGGCACGATCGCGATGTTTGCCGGAGTCGATCCCGAGGGCTTCAACGTGAACAACCCCGTGGCCACGAATCCGGCGTATTTCATGGATCGCTCGGGCAGCAAATTCCTCTACGGCATGGCTTCCGGTCTTGATGTTATTGTTCTCTGGACTATTGTGCTGATGGGTATCGGATTTTCCTGCAATAGCAAAGTGAAACGCTCCACCGCAATTGCAATCGTCGCGGGATGGTATTTGTTCTGGAAGCTCGGCGTCTCGGCCTTTGCAGCCCGCTAGTCGCGTGGGGTGACATCGATGGTGCTCGAACGTCTAACAGAACGTTAAGGAGACATTGAAATGAAACTGGTTCTGGTCACACTCTTCGCATGTGCCTGTCTCGGTTCTCTACAAGCTCAAACCATGGCGCCGTCGACCACGGCTCCGCAAGCTTCCGCGCCGGTGAAGGATCCGGTGACAACTGGTCTGCGCCTGCTGCTGACACGTTCGCGAAACAATACCCTCGGCGCCATTACGGCTATGCCCGCCGATAAATTCAGCTACAAGCCAACGCCCGATCAGATGAGTTTCGCGCACCTGGTCGTTCACATCGTGGGCTTCAACAACGGCCTTTGCGCCAAAGCAGCCGACGTCGCCGCACCCAAAGTCGAGGAAGCCAAGGAAAGCGATTCCAAAGACAAGCTGCTCGCCGCAGCCACGGCTTCATACGACTTTTGCGCCGATGCGCTCGGTAAGATGGACGACTCCAAGCTGGGCGACAACATCGAACTCTTTCCTGGACGACAAGGTCCGCGCGCCCTGGCCGACCTGATCCTGGCCGGAGGATGGGCCGACCATTACGCTGCGGCCGCCCAGTATTTACGGCTGAATAATATTTTGCCGCCGAGTGCGCAGCCAAAGAAGTAGAACTCATAGGAAATAAAACTTGTAAGGCGCGCTACTGCCCGATCTGGATGAGTTCCGTGTCTGGTGAAGACCCGCTCTGCGCAGGATGCTGGGGGGCGCGCCAGCCGTCGAAGATCGACACCTGGTGCACGCAGGAAACCGTGCAGTGCGGCGCACAACCTTTTTCCGTGAGATATTCGCGGCGCAGGTCGTCGCGGGTGTAGGTTGCGAGCGGCACTCCGGGATAACCGCGCTGCTGCGAGCAGTAGTGCACCAGCCCGTCTTCACAAATGTAGAGATAACGCGCGCCCGCGCGGCAGCGCCACTCGTTCGGCAGGCCCTGCGCAATGTTGTCCTGGAAAGCGTTGATGCGAGTGAAGCTGCGCTTTTCCCACGACTTCATTTCGTCGTAGATGCCGCGCTCTTCTTCATTTAGAGGCTGCACTTGTCCACTCCCATCGTGAATGATGCCGATGGTCGAACTGAAACCGAGTGCGACGGCGCGCTTTCCGATGGTGAGCGCATCCTGCGGATTCGAAATTCCGCCGCCCACCACGGAATTGATGTTCACATGAAATTCTGCGTGTTCGGCCAGCAGTTGCAGTTTCTTGTCGAGCACCTTAAGACTTTTCTTCGAGACTTCGTCGGGATTCACGTTGTCGATGGAGATCTGCAGCCACTCCAGTCCAGCGCGGTTCAGCCGCTGAATGCGTTCCGCCACCAGAAAATATCCGTTGGTGATCAATCCGACAATCATGCCGTTCGAACGAATGCGACGAACTACATCATCGAGTTCAGGATGCAGCAGCGGCTCGCCGCCGGAAATCGTGACCACCGCCGTGCCCAGCGCTCCCAACTTGTCGATGCGGCGAAACATTTCTTCGGTGGGCACGGGCTTCGAAAAATCGTCAAACTCGTTGCAGTAGGTGCAAGCCAGATTGCAGCGCCGCACCGGAATGATGTGCGCCAGCAGGGGATGATCAGTCGAGGCCAGCGCACGCGCAGCCATAGAAGCTCCGCGCAGGTTGCGGTGGAGCGCCTTGGCGCGGCGGCGTAGAGTTGTGATAGCGGACGGCATAATTCAATCTAATTTTCTTATTACATCATGGATGCGGGATAAGCGCAGGCTTCGCAACAGCGTGCAGCGAATTTAGCAGGGCGAACGGCGACTAAAGCACTGCGGGTTGCGGACATTATTCAATCAACTTCTCGGGTGATCGATTCCCGTCGTGATGTCCTTCAGCTCAACCTGCACCGCATTGAATCCCGCGCCACCGACATTCTCTACCGTGTGCGGAGGCAGCGGCTCTTGCCATAGCGGCGCATTAATAGTCGGATCGTCGTCGCGTTGCCGCGTGTCGAGCAACACGTTGCCCTGCCTGTCGCGGCGGATAAGATCGCTCCAGGCCGCTATAAACAGCACGCCGGGCCAGCGATGAGTGTGCAATGGCACGGTCTGGCCGGGCAGTATACGGGTGCGCACAACTCGCACTTTCTCGCTTTCCATCAGCAGGGTATGGTGGCCGGGAGCGGCGACCAACGCGTCCAGCGAATCTGGCCAGGGCCAGATTTTGTTCGCTGGCCGTGATGTCTCAGAAGCCATTGCAGACTTAACCCTCCACGGCTTTGCGCAAAGCGGCTCTCGCCAACAGGCGTGTCGAATCTAACATAGGCGACGGCGACTGCTCCGGCGTCATCACCAACGGAATCTCCGTACAGCCAAGGACTACCGCGTCGCAGCCTTCGTCTTTCAGCGCGCGAATCACCTCGGCGAGATAGATCTGCGTGCGCGGCAGGAATACGCCGTTCACCAGTTCGTCGAAGATGATGCGATGGATGCACTCGTGCTGCTCCGCGCCTGGGATACGATGCTCGATGCCCGCTGCCTTCAATTTCTCGCTGTAGACGGGACCCCCCATCAGCGCGCGGGTTCCCAGAATTCCCAGCCGTTTATAGCCGTGACGCTTGGCTTCGCTCGCGACCTCGACCGCAATGTGCAGCCATGGCCGCGGCGAACGATGCTCGACCAGATCGAAGGCCTGATGCACGGTGTTGACCGGAGCAATCAGAAAATCCGCCCCGGTTTTTGCCAGCTTCTCCGCCGAGGAAAGCATCAGTTCCGCCACGCCTGCCCAGTCGTTGGCATCAATGCACTTCACGTAGTTGGCGAAGTTGTGGCCGTGCATGGAAACTTCTGGATGGCCGTAGGGACCGAGCAACTCCGCGCCTTCAACGCAGATGGTGCGGTAGCACAGTGCGGCGCCTTCAGCGCTGCAAGCGACGATGCCGATGTGGAGAGGCATTCAGTTGCAGTTCTCAGCTGCGAAACATTCAGCTTTAGATTGTAGCTGGGGCAACCGCGTACGGGCTGCCCTGGCGATATCGCTTTTCGAATTCTTCGCGGGTGCAAAGCGTCTTGATATCGATGACGCAGTCGACCGCCAGAATGCCATCCAGGTGGTCGATTTCGTGCTGCAGCAATTCGGAAAGATTGCGGTCGTCCCCGGCGCGGAATTCGCGGCGCTCCCGATTCATATCTTGATAACGCACCGTGATTTCGCGATGGCGTTCGACCTGCATGAAAATCGAGAGGAAGCTGAGGCAGGCGTCCCAGACGACGATCTTCTCCTCGCTGCGTTCAAGAATTTCCGGGTTGACCAGCGGCCACGGCTTCTCTCCGGGCAGTTGCAGGAAGATCACACGCAGCCGCTCGCCCAGTTGCGGCGCGGCAATTCCCCGACCGTATCCGGTCGTGGCGCGCCAGTATGCGAGCGTGTCGGCAAGGTCGCTGACCAGCGCGGCAATCTTGGGAACAGAGGGATCCTCAACCGGCAACGCGATTTCCCGCAGCCGTGGGTCGCCGAGTTGCAGGATGGTCTTGACCGCCATGTTTATCCTGAAATGATTATCGCGCGGCGGCGGCATCAAACAAGTTCAGAAACTCCAGCTTCTTTTCCGCGGGCAGGAACGACGCTTCAAACGAATTGCGCGCCAACTCGCGCAGATGCTCGTCGGTGAATCCGAAGGTTTGCTGAGCGACTTGGTATTCGCGCGCCAGCGTCGTGCCAAACATGGCCGGGTCATCGCTGTTGAGCGTGATCATCACGCCATGGTCGAAATAATTCTTCACCGGATGATCAGCCAGATTGGGGCAAAGACCCGTGCGAAAGTTGCTGGTGAGGCAAATCTCGACCGGAACCTGCCGCTGCGCAAGCTCTTCGACGAGATCAGGATCATGAAAGGCCGTGAGCCCGTGTCCGATACGCTCGACGCGCAGATTAAGCGCACCCCAGACAGATTCCGGCGGCCCAGTTTCGCCCGCGTGCGCGGTGAGCCGTAGCCCGTGGTCCGCAGACCAGGCGTAGGCATCGCGGAAAAGCTCCGGCGGAGCTTTCTGCTCGTCCCCGCCAATGCCGATGCCAACGACTTCGCGGTCGTGGTAGCGCACGGCAAGCTCAAAGACTTTTTGCGCGGCCTCGGCGCCGAACTGCCGGACCGCGTCGAAGATCCAAAGCAGCGAGACGCCGAAATCGCGCGCACCGCGAGCGCGTCCGCGATCCAGGCCTTCGAAAATGGCAGCGAAATCCTGTCTTCGCCACAGACAGACCCCGACCGAAACATAGACCTCAGCGTGCAGAACGTTCTCTTCTTTCAGGCGCTGCATCAGGCGGTAGGTGATCAGTTCGTAATCTTCGGGAGTTCGCAGGTGCTCGCTGATGTTCTTGAATGCAAGCAGGAAGCCAGGAAAATCCTCGTAGCGGTAAAGGGCGTCGATCTCAGCCCGGGTGGGGCGTTCGCCATGGCGCTGCCGCAGCTCGAACAGCGTGGCCGGCTCGATCGCGCCCTCGAGATGCAGGTGCAACTCAGCCTTGGGAAGAAGTCGCAAAAAACTATTCGGCGGCCGGTCGAGCGCGGAGGAAGTCACTTCCTGATTGTAGATTCTTGTTTAAATATTTGCGAGGCCGGAAAATACGCTACTTCTTCGCGAACTCGCTTCGGTGCCGGCTATAGAAGCAATAGATGAGCAACCCAAGGCCGAGCCAGATCACGAAGCGCAGCCACGTGATCACGGTAAGCCCGAACATCAGGCCGCCGCAGAAAAGCACCGAAATTAGCGGGAACCACGGCACAAACGGCACCCGGAACGCGCGCGGGCGATCAGGCTGCCTGCGGCGCAGGATGATCACTCCCAGCGAAACCAGAACAAAGGCAAAAAGCGTCCCGATGTTGGCGAGGTCGGCGGCATCTCCGATGTCCACGAGGCCTGCTGGGATTCCTACGGCGAAACAAGCGATCCAGGTGGACCAATACGGCGTTTTAAATTTCGGGTGAACCGCAGAGAACAGCTTCGGCAGCAAGCCGTCGCGGGACATGGCGTACCAGATGCGTGCCTGCCCGTATTGAAACACGAGCAACGAAGAGATCATGCCCGTCAGCGCTCCGATCACGATGACTGAGCGGAACAGTGGGTGCACACCCAGATACTTCATCGCGTAGGCCACGGGGGCTTCGGCGGCTTCACCCGACACGAAAGTTGTGTACTTCATCATGCCGAGCAGGACAACGGCGACGCCGACATAGAGCACGGTGCAGACCACCAGAGACATAATGATGCCGAACGGCAAATCTTTTTGTGGATTGCGCGATTCCTCGGCGGCGGTCGAGACCGAATCGAATCCGATGTAGGTAAAGAAAACGATGGCCCCTCCGGTAACAATTCCGGCGAAGCCTGAAGGCGCGAAGGGATGCCAGTTCGCGGGCTTCACCAGCATTCCACCGACTACCAGAAAGGTCACGATGGCGCCGATCTTGACCAGCACCATAACGTTGTTGGTCTCCGCCGACTCCTTCACTCCACGCACCAGCAGCAGTGTGAGAAGGAAAACGATGAGGAAGCCGGGGAGATTGAAATAGGAGCCCGTCCACTGCCCGCCGGCCCAGACCGGACTGGCAAATTTTTCCGGCAAGTTGAGGCCGAACACCGCGAGCTGCGCTTTTGTATAACCGGCAAAACCAACCGCGACGGCGACGTTCGAGACTGCGTATTCGAGGATGAGGTCCCAGCCAATGATCCAGGCAAAAATTTCGCCGAGCGTTGCGTAGGAGTACGTATACGCGCTGCCGGCGATGGGAATCATCGAGGCCAGTTCGGCGTAGCACAATCCGGCAAAACTGCAGGCGATCGCGACCAGGAAAAACGAAATCGCAATCGATGGCCCGGCCGGCGGACGTCCGTGCATAAGCGCTCCCGCCGTGCTGCCCGTGCGCACTAGATTGATGATTACGTCGAGCGCCTGCGCATGCAGAATGGATGGGGCCTGAAAATATTCGCCCGCCGCCGCGGTTCCGGTAAGGATGAAAATTCCCGAGCCGATGATCGCGCCGATGCCCAGCGCAGTCAGCGACCACGGGCCGAGAGTCTTTTGCAGCCGCTGCCCGGGAGCCTCGGATTCTTCGATCAGCTTGTCGATCGACTTGCAGCACAAAAGCTGGTTGTCGCTGGTTCGAACGGTCGGAGTGGGCACGGTGCCGGTTGGTTCCGAAGATGACGGTGACAAGAGGTGGTCGTCTCCTCACAGCGGGAGTCGGGCATGGGCGCAGGCCCATGCCCGTAATTCCGAGCGTGCGGCCTACCGCTTCGACTGGCCGCGCGCCAACTTCTTCACCTTGCGCTTCTTAGATCCGCGCGCGTAATCGCGAGGCTTCTTCGGCTTTTCCGCCTTCGTCTTCTTGCGTGCGGCACGTTTTGCTTTCTTGCGTTCTTCTTTGGTCAGCGTTGCTGTGTTTGCCATGATTGCTTTCTTGGTTCTAATTTGTAATTTGGTAATTGGGTAATTGGGTAATTTTGTAATTTAAGGCAAGCTCGCCGAAACTTACCAAAATTCCCCGATTACAAAATTACCAAATCGCTTTCGATCGCTCTCAAGCGCGCTCCAACTGCGCGTACTTCTCCACCAGCTTCTTCAATCCGAAGCGAGGGAATTGTACCGTAATCTTGGCTTCTTCGCCTTCTCCTTCTCGCTGGTAGACGGTGCCCTCGCCATATTTGGGATGACGAACCTTCTGCCCGGGGCGGAATCCGCGCTTGCCAGTGGGCGCTTCAAGCGGTGTTTTCGGCACACTGAATTTCCTCCCGCGCGAGGCAAAAAACTCGGCAATGTTCTCGATCGAGTTGTACGGTTGCGCCGGAGCAGTGGGCTTTTGCCGGCTCACCGGTAGGCTGCCGCTCTTGTCTTTCCAGTTTGCACTCTGATCTTCGTCTTCGTACGAGTAGTGAGCTTCTCCATCGTAAACTGCCATGCTTCTCGCGGCCGGACGGGCAAGAGTGCCTGTCGCCACGCGGGCCGTGCTTCCGCGTCTCCCTAACTCTTCAATCAACGGCGCAGGCACTTCTTCCAGAAATCTCGACGGCACGCTGGCTTCCGGCAGATCGGTACCGTACCGGCGCCGATAGACCGCTCGCGTCAGGACGAGCTGATCCATGGCGCGGGTCATACCTACGTAGCACAATCGCCGCTCCTCTTCCACATCGTCAGGCTGCAGCATGGTGCGAGAGTGCGGGAACAATCCCTCTTCTAGGCCGCTGAGAAAGACCAGGGGAAACTCCAGTCCCTTGGCGGCGTGTAGGCTCATCAGCGTGATCTGCGAACGCTCGTCGTAATCATCGGCATCGCTGATGAGCGCCGCGTGGTCGAGAAACTGATCAAGCGATTCCCCGCGGTCGCGCGAGTCCATGGCCGCGTTGACCAGCTCGCGAAGGTTCTCGATGCGGGAGAAAGCTTCCGGCGTGTCCTCCTCTTCGAGCAGCTTGATGTAACCAGTGCGGTCGATGAGGAATTTGAGCAGGTCGGCAGTGGAGGCGGTTGTAGCGCCAGCATCTTGCTGGCCTGCGGGGGGCTGAGATGCCGACTCTTCTTCCGGTAAAACAGCCGGCGGGACGCCGGCGCCACTGTCGCTGACGCTCGCACCTCCAGCGTAGGCTCCACCGAAGTCGAACGCTGTGTTCTCGAATTCGTTCGGATCGAAAGCAGCCGCATCTTCTCCGGCAGGCGGTTCCGTCTCAGCTTCGACTGACGCGGACGAGGGCGCCCGCGTCACAGTTTCCGTTCCCGCGCTCTCTTCCAACCGCTCGACAAACGTCCCCGCCAGCATCGCCTGCGCGTCCACAATCAACTGCCGGAAGTTCTTCAGCGCAGCCAGCGCGCGTGGCGGCAGGAGTTGCCGTCGAATGGCTTCCCCGGCAGCGCCCCACATCGACAGCCCAGTCTCAAGCGCCAGGCGTTCGAGCGTCTCAATGGTGCCTTTACCGATGCCGCGAGTCGGCGTATTGATCACGCGCAGCAGCGAGATCGAGTCATCGGGATTCTGGATGACCTTCAGGTACGAAATCATGTCTTTGATCTCAGCCCGCTCGTAGAACGAAAACCCTCCGACCACTTTATATTTCAGTCCATAGCGGCGCATGGCCTCTTCAAACAGACGCGATTGGGAATTCGTGCGGTAGAGCACTGCGGCGCGCGGCGTTTCGCCATGCTGCGCGGCCTCGCGCAGATATTTCGCAATATGGTCGGCAGCAAAGAGCGCTTCGTTTTCGCCGTCCGGAGCCTCGTAGTAGCCGATCTTCGTCCCGCCCTGCCGCGAAGTCCAAAGATTCTTGCCCTTCCGCCGGATATTGTTCGCAACCACCGACGACGCCGCCTCAAGAATATTCTGCGTGGAACGGTAATTCTGCTCCAGGCGAATAATCTTTGCCTCGGGAAAATCTTTTTCGAATTCGAGAATGTTGCGGATGTCCGCGCCGCGCCAGGAATAAATCGACTGATCCTCATCGCCGACAGCGCAGACGTTATGCCGCGAGCCTGCTAACATCCGCATCAATTCGTACTGTGGCCGGTTAGTGTCCTGATATTCATCGATCAGCAGATACTGGAAGCGCCGATTGTAATACTCACGCACTGGCGCAGCCGTCTTCAGCAAGCGCGTCGCTTCCAGAAGAAGATCGTCGAAGTCGAGAGCGTTAGCCTTGCGCAGCTCCTTGCGATACTCCTCGAACAGATGCGCGATCTTCTCCGTCTTCGGATCAGCCGACTGCAGGTAAAGCTCCTGCGGATCGAGCATGTGATTCTTCGCCCACGAGATGCGCGAGAGCACGGTGCGCGGCGTGAGCTGCTTGTCGTCAAGTCCAAGCCGCTTCATCACCGACTTCACCACCGATTGCTGGTCGCTCTCGTCGTAGATGACAAACTTCTTCGTGTGCCCAATCGGCGGTTGCCCCGGCGTAGAAGGAATCTGCAGGGCTTCAATATCACGCCGCAGCACGCGCACGCAGAACGAATGAAACGTCGAGATGACGGGCTTCGCGATGCTGAGCCCGCCGACAAGCTTTTCGACGCGCTCGCCCATCTCGGCCGCGGCCTTGTTCGTGAACGTCATCGCCAGAATGGATTCCGGCATCACTCCCATGTGCTCGATCAGGTAGGCGATGCGGTAAGTGATGACGCGCGTCTTACCGCTCCCCGCGCCGGCAAGGATCAGCACCGGCCCCTCGGTAGTTTCGACGGCCTCGCGCTGCTGCGGATTCAGTTGATCAAGAAAAGACAATGCGGAAGTGGCTCCGGAGCTGATGATTAGATTTTACAGGGGATTGAGAGCTGATGGCGCGCAGAAGCTCATTCTTCAGTTGTCATCCTGAGCGGAGCGATGCCATTCGCAACGCGAATGGCGTCACGCAGTCGAAGGATCCCTACCCTAGGCACACGCTGTCTATCCGTGGGACCCTTCACCATTAATGAACAAGAGAAATCCGCGCCTTGCTAATACCGCCACGAAGTCAAATCAGCCCCCGGCGGCGCAGTTTTCTCCATACGTTCGAGAATTTTCGGCAAGTACATCGTGTGGTAATGCAGCCGCGAAAGATAGTTAGGAAGATTGGGGTCGCCGTTCCAGCAATGCTCTGCGCGATCGCCGTATTTCACTTCTCCTCCATAAGGAGGGTTCGTCGTGGTCTTCAGAAAATCCTCGAGATAATAGACGGCGTCTGTAAGAAAGTAAGTATCGGCGCTGCCCACATAAACATGGAGTTTGCCTTGCAGCTTGGGGCCCAGCGTAGCCCAGTCGCGCTGCAGAATCGCGCTCAGGTCGTAATGCTCCTTCCAATAAGCGGCAACGGCAGGATCAATCACGCCGGTTTCTTTGTCAAAAATCGGCTGCGGGTAGCCGTCTTTGCCGACCGGACTGTAGACCGCCTGCCAGATATCGAATTGCTCTCCCGAACGGCCGCGCGATCCCAGCGCCAGTTCATATTGATTTACTCCCTGCATCGTAATCAGCGTGCGGCCGAGATAATCGCGCATGCCGGGCTGCGGAATATCGGCGTGCGCGCCCTGCATATAGAAAGCATTCTTATCCTGGTAAAGATTTGCAGTAATAAACGACCGGAAGTCAACCGGATCAGGACACGCAATAAAAGCTCCGTTATAGTGATCGGGATAAAACATCTGCACCGCCATCGACTCCCATCCGCCCGTCGACCCTCCGTAGGCAAAACGCGCCCAGCCCTGCCCGATGCCGCGGAACTGCTTCTCGATCGCGGGGATCAACTCGGTCTCAATCGCATCGCCGTAAGGTCCGAGGTTGGCGGAGTTCACGGCATAGGAATCGTCGTAGTAAGGGTTCGCGTGGTTGATTTCCGCGATCAGCACGCGCGGAAATCCAGGCCCCGTCCACTGGCTGATAAAACTTGTACGCTTCCTGCTGCTGGATGCGGTTGTAGCCTGAAATGTGAAAGCGCTCACTGTAGTCCGGCTTCAAATTCGGATCAGGCGGCTCCGTACGAAAGCCGGCAAAGTCGGCATTGAAGTGATCCTCGGAAATAATTACCGGGTAGTGAACCTCGGGATGGGTGTCGAATCCCTCGGGCACCAGCACATTCGCGCTCAAATACATAGGCCGTCCCCAGAATCGGGTGAGCAACTCGCTCTGAATCTTCAGGTGCCGGATATATTTCGTGTCCTGCGGAGGCGTGATGGGCGGAATTTCCTGGTCGAGCACGACCGAGATTGTTCCAGAGGTTGTGCCAACCGTAACCTTGCGGGGAATGGAATACAGATTCCCCGGAGCGATGTTCCAATGCTGGCCCTCGCCCCGATCCATCGGCAGTTTCACCGTGTGCCCGTCGGCGCGATGGAAAGTTTCGTAGCGGTGCAACACGGCCTGCACGAAGTATTCGCCCGGCGGAACGTCCCGGAGACTCTTGATGGGATAGCCCGCCGCCGACGCATCCAGGATGCGGGCCCGGCCGGGCAGCATGCCGTCAACGTCGATGCCGAAGATGATCTGAGTCTTCGGCGTATCGTTGATCTGCATTCGCGGTTCTTCCGAAGCATCGGTGGAAAGAATCAGAAGGATGCGGCCATCGAGAGGCTTGTCACTCCGGGTCTTGGGAAACGAAACGGAGAAAACCGCAGCGGTCGCCCCAGCCGGGCAGGTGCCGCCCAGCAAGGTGAAAGCCGCAAGAATCGAAAGGATGACAGTACGCCGAGTAAGCATCAGATTTCCTTGGCGAGATAACTTTGGCAAGACTACGGATTGTATCTCACGCTAGACCTGCGGCGGGTCACTTTGTAGCTCACACCCACGCCCCCATCAAATGTCCCAGCCCGCCGCGCACCAGCAGCCCATCGTCGCGATCCTTGAAGTACCGCGCATTAAGCTCTTTGCCCTGCAAGAATTCCGTGCGCCGAAATCCCATCCCCTTCAACTCGTCCTGCAGTTTTCCGGGATCAAAGAACAGCTGAAACGGCTCCCCGTACCGCGCCACGCGCTGAGACAACGCATCCAGCGCCTGTCTCTGCCCCGGATTGAGTAGTGCCGGATCCACCGCAAAATCAAACACCACCCCACTATCCGCAGGCATTTTCGCCACAAAGCTCAACGTGATCATGCACGCTTCGCGCGTGAGATAAGGAGTCACACCCAGCCACGAGAAAAACGCCGCCGCGCTCAAATCAAATCCAGCCTGTCGAAGCCCTTCTGGCAACGTCTGCCGTTCGAAGTCAACAGGCACGAAAGTTAAGGCCGCCGGAATCGCAATGCCCGCCGCCTCCAACTGCTTGCGCTTCCAGGCCTGCGTCGCCGGATGATCCACCTCAAACACCCGCAGCCCCGGATGCGGATTGCGATAAGCAAACGTGTCAAGTCCGGCGCCGAGAACCACATACTGCCTCACACCCCGCGCCACGGCGCAAGCTAACTCGTCCTCGGCATAGCGGCTGCGCGCCGCCATGAACGCCCGAAACGCCCGCGAAAAAGCATGGTGCTCTTTAGGATTCGTTCGCAGCTCTTCGGCAGCTTCAGACCCAATAATCCGCAGCGCCAAAGGATCGTCAAGCACTCTGGGATGGTCCAGCAACTGATGCGCCGCCCGGCGAATCGCAACTCGCCGCGCCGTTCTGCTGAATTTGCCTTCTTGCATGGAAGCGCGCCCGGTCCTTTACTCAGTTCCCGCCCGCGCCGCCTTGCATTCCTCACACGGACACACCTCGCGCAGAAGCCTCCACGAATAAATCCCGAGGTCGTGATCATCGTTCCACTTGAAGCGGATCGCATATTTCCCCATGGCCTCCGCTGAAACCGGCTTGGCAGCAGGTTTAAACATAGGCAACGCACCCGGCGCCAGTCTCGCCGGCTCACCCGGCTTCCGCCGACCCTTGTCGCGCTCTTCATTGCACATGGCGCAAGGGCACGCATCGCGGAGATATACGAACCCATAGTGCGAAACGTGGCCGTCGGCCCACTGGATATCCACGCCCGTGCCGGTAGTGAGATTCACCTTAACCGACTTGGGGTCCGTAGCCGCGGTGGGCGCCTGAAGCGGGGACTGCATAAGCTAAGTATCGCATAGCACAAAGCCGCGAATTGTCCCGAAGCCCCTGAATCCGGTAGAATAGGAGTTTCCGTCAAGGCCTCTGAAAGGATCTACAGCAGTCATGGCACAACAATGTGATATCTGCGGCAAGAAGCCGCAATTTGGGAACCGCATCAGCCACGCCCATAACGTCACCAAGCGGCGCTGGAACGTCAATCTGCGTCCGGTGCACGCCCGCGTAGGCGCCACTACCAAACGCATCCGCGTCTGCACTTCCTGCCTGCGCAGCGGCAAAGTCGTCAAGGCGTAAGCGGTTCATCGCCGAGCACGCGGACAATTCCAATTCCTAATGTCCGCTAAGAATTCCTCGGCGCTTTCTGCGTGCTCGGCGGTAAGTTGCCGTTACTCCACATTCAGCAGCTGTATATCAAAAATCAGCGTAGCATTGGGCGGAATGGCTCCCGGATAACCCGCCGCCCCATAGCCAAGCGCGGGAGGAATGCGCAGCTGCCGCTTCCCGCCCACTTTCATTCCGGCGACTCCTTCTTCCCATCCCTTGATGACCTCGCCATTGCCAATGGTGAAATCGAAAGGCTTCCCCGCATCCACCGAACTGTCGAACTTCTTGCCGTTAGTGAGCCAGCCGGTATAGTGCACCCGCACATGGCTGCCCTCTTTCGCCACTACGCCGTTCCCCACCCGGATGTCCCAATACACCAGCCCAGAGTCCGTTTTCACCCCGTCGCCCGTGACCTTCGTGGGCGCGCTGGTGTTCGGCCTCCGCGCCGCGCTCTGCGCCAGCACAAACACCGCCGTCAGCCCCAGCATGACGGCAACCCCCACAACGTACTTAATCATTCTTGTCTCTCCTTCAATGACACCTTAAGACAGACGGCATAACAATGACACCTTAAGACAGACGGCACAAAGATACACCCAGGTTGCCTGGAATACCCTATGCTCCCCCGTGTCTTTTGTGGTTAGGATTTTTCACGCCAGCGCGATCACATCAATTTCCACCAGCACGTCCTTAGGCAGCCGCGCCACTTCCACGGTCGAGCGAGCCGGCGCATCCGAACTGAAGTACTGGCCATAGACTTTGTTCATCGCCGCAAAGTCATCCATGTTCTTGAGAAACACGGTAGACCGCACAACCTTCCCCAGCCCGCTGCCCGCCGCCTCCAGAATCTCTGAAAGATTGCGCAGCACACGATCGGTCTGCGCCGCCACATCTCCCGCGACCACTTGCTGCGTGGCCGGATCAATCGCAATCTGCCCCGACGTAAACACAAACCCATTAGCCTTTATCGCTTGCGAGTAAGGCCCAATCGCCTGAGGAGCGTCTTTGGTAGAAACAACTTCGCGCATGGATCCTCCGCTGTCAATTAACGCAGATGCGCGCGGATGAAGTCAAACCAAGGCGGCCAAAGTCGCGCCAGCGACGCCATTCATTAGCCCCGCACGTAAGTGCGGGGTCGCCCCGCGAAAAAGAGAACCAGAGTCCCGTTAGGGACGGCATTGTCTCTCACGCGTACTTCAACCCCCAAGGTCCACTGATTATCTTGGCCTCACTGGCCACTGCCCACTGACCACTGGCCACCGCTCTAAAGTTCCGCCACAACCAGCCGATAGACAGACTAGGGGTCTCCTGTTTCGCGAGACACCCACGCCCGTCGAGAGGCTGAATCAATGGAAGAAGACATGGGGATGAAGTCGACGCTGACCAACGAACGCGTGCTCGGCAGCCGCGGAAGCCTTGCCGGCGACGCCTCGGATTCCAAATCAAAGTTCAAAGTCGGCCTCGCCAGAATTAACCAGGAACTATGGCTGGTGCTTTCTCTCTTCGTGATCGCGGGCCTGTTCAACTGGCTGGTTGCTTCTCACCGCATGATTCTGGGTCTTTACACCTTGCCCACCATCTTCTCCGCCTACGTCTACGGTCTCGCCACGCTGTGCTCACCGCCTGCGCCAGCATCTTCATGGTGCTAATCCTTCTCTGGAGAAACACCGGTCTCTTTGCCGGTTCGGCTCGACTGGCGCTGAATTTCGACGAGTGGTCCGAACTCGTCACCTGGGCATGCCTGCTTCTGATCACGGCTTACGCCATGGGAACCCTCTATGACAGGACAGAACGCCACCTGCGCGAACTCCGCCAGACTTACTTCGGCCTGCTGACGATCCTGCAGCAGTTCATCTCGAACGATAAATACACGCACAACCACTCTTACCGGGTCGCGCTGTATGCCTCATCGATCGCTACGCGCATGGGCTTTCCCCAGGATCGTATCGACGATGTCCGGGCCGCCGCCCTGCTCCATGACGTAGGCAAGCTCGAAACCAGCCGCGACCTTCTGCACAAGGCAGCCAGCCTCACCCCGGAAGAGATGGCGGAAATGTGCAAGCATGTCGAGAAGGGAGTCGCGTTGCTCGAACCGGTTGGCGGATCGCTGCGCCGCGTCCTTCCCATCATCCTTGCCCATCACGACAAGTTCGACGGTTCGGGCTACGGTCCTTCCCGAGGCGACGAAATTCCCATTGAAGCCAGAGTCCTCGCCGTCGCCGATGCCTTTGACACTCTCACCAGCGATCGCCCCTACCGCCGCGCCGTCACCCCATTCGAAGCCCGGCAAATCATCGTCTCCAGCGCCGGAACCAACTTCGATCCCGCCGTAGTGGACGCATTCGTCCACGCCTTCGAACACGGGGAGATGGAAATCCCTGAGGCCCTGGTTGTATGAGGGAAGCCGTATGAGGAACGCCGTATGAAAGACGCCGCATGAAAGACGCTGTATGAGGGCCGCCCGTGTGAAGGACGCCGTATGACCGAGATCCTGGCCAACGCGGTTGAAACAAAAACGCCTGAATCGATACCGGCGGGAACAAAAAAAGGCCCACCCCCCACGATCGGAGTCCGCGTTCTACTGGTAAGCAGCGACATTCAGATCATCGATACTCTTTGCGAATCCATGGAAAAGATGTCGATGCACGTCGATATCTGCTCCGACTTCTCCTCGGCTGCTTACAAACTTTGCCATTCCAAATTCGAAGCCCTGGTAGTCGATTTCAAAGACCGCGCCGAAGCCCTCGATCTGCTCAAGAAGCTACGCCAAATGACGTCTCACAAGGCCTCGGTGGTGGTGGCAGTCCTGAATTGCAATGAAGAAATGCCCAGCGCATTCCGCGCCGGAGCCAGCTTCGTGCTGGTCAAGCCGCTGTCTCCGACCGTCCTCATGCGAACTCTCCGCGTCTCCTATCCCCTCATGGTGAACGAAAAAAGGCGTTCCTTCCGCTGCCCGGTGCGCGTCCCCGTCTATGTCTCTCACGGCGCCCAACCTGAGTTCATGGCCACTTCCGCCAACATCAGCGAAGTCGGCATCGCACTAACCAACGCGCCCGGCCTGCAGGTAGGCGACAGAATTAACCTGCGCCTGCTGCTCCCTCACACCCAGGCCGACGCCAAAATCACCGCCGAAGTCTGCTGGTGCAAGCCAACGGGCTCAGCCGGATTGGAATTCGTCCAAGTCCCAGCCGCCATCAAAGAACAGCTAGTCTCCTGGCTAGCCGCCCGCCTCGAAGACTACCTCCGCGAAGAAACCGCCGCCCTAAGACGCTGATAGGCATTTCATATTGAGCTCATTTACTTGAGCGACCACTTACGACGTGCGGACAGTCTCAACCCCTGACCAAGTCCACGCCTGCCAGACGATGATCGAGGTGCATACGGTTTCGATCGTCGCGAAGAACAAGTACTCAGGAAGAGCGGGCGTCCTGCCCCATCCGGCCAGAGGCGGAACGAAGGTTAGGAAACCGTTTACAAGGGTCAAAGTTGCACCCGCGATGATATTCGCCAGCCGGTTCGCTCTAAACGGAAGTAGCCGACACGCCACAATCATGGCCATGGGTATTTCCATCAAGACCGCTGAACCCGCCAGAGCCCATGGTGGGAGATGGGGGGCGCTGACTAGCTTTAGCGAGCCAACAATATCCCACAGCGCAAGCACGTCCGCATACAGGTAGTTCAAAAACGCAAAGATCCAGAATAGAGACAACCGCTCCTTTGTGTCATGCATGTCAACCTCCTATGGAAGAGCAATGCAGGATCTGAGTTGCGCTCCTGCCCTCTGTGCGTGGATTTGAGCACTTTGGGAATACGGGCGAGAACATCAAAAGGATTCAGGATACGAGGGAGTCTCCAAGAATTTCTGTGATTGAGCAGAACTCATGCGATGTCCGGCCAACCAAGCGATATCTTTTGCAAGCCGATTGCACAAGTACGGACCCTTCTCATTCGCGTTTGGGCGGGATGAAGAGTTAACTTTGATGTTTCGCCAATCATCGTTGTCTCCCCATATCGTTCAGTAGACTGATCTCGTACCGAGCAACACCAATCTAGCAGCTGCTCTTGCGTCTTTTTTGGGCACTCATCCGTATTACAAGTATGGTGGGGGCGACCGCACTATCGCTGGAGGGGCTTGTGGCAGTGGATGCGGATGTGGTCCGGCTTCGCCGAGGCGACCTGAACGCTCTCTCGGGACTGATTGCCCGGTACCAGAATCGGCTGTATCGGTACCTGCTGCGCATCGTGCGGCAGCCCGCCGAGGCGGAAGACCTGTTCCAGCAAACATGGTTGAGAGTGGTCGAGAAGATTCGTTCCTTTGATCCAAGCCGCAATTTCGACGCCTGGCTGTTCACGCTGGCGCGCAACCTCGCGATCGATCATTTGCGCCGGATTCGTCCCCAGAGCCTGGACGAGCCGCCCGCCAACAGCTGGCATAGCGAAACCGTGGCGGACCGGATTCCGCGTAACGACCACACGCCGCTCGATCACGCGCTCGCGGCCGAGCGCCGAATAGAGATCAGCGAAGCGATGGCAGGGCTGCCGATGATGTATCGCGAAGTCCTCACACTGCGGTTTGAGGATGAGATGAAGATTGAGGAAATCGCGCAGGTTACAGCGGTTCCAATATCAACGGTGAAGTCGCGGCTGCGGCGTTCGCTGGAACAGTTGCGTGACGCGCTCGAAGCGCGGTATCCCGGAGGTACATGGCAATGAACGAGCACGACAAGATTCGAGAACTGCTGGCGCTGGCCGCAGCCGACGCGCTGACGAGCGCGGAAGAAGAGCAGGTTGCGGAGCATGTGCGGTCTTGCATCGCCTGCTCGAACGAATTGGGGCCTTGGCGGCCGATTGCGAGCGAACTCCGCCGATTGCCGACGCCGCAGCCTTCTTCGTGGCTGGTGCAGGCCACGCTGGCGCGTGCGGAGGCGAAGCTCACCGAACAGGCCGAGCACGATTGGAACCGCTGCGTAATGATTTTTGTCGTCGCTTTTGCGTGGCTGCTGACGATTACGAGTTGGCCGGTTTTCCACTTTGTGAGCGGACGTTTCGCCAGCTTGCTCGAGCCGCACTTCAGCCATCCGTGGATTAGTTTTGCCGCGTTCACCGCCCTAGAGTGGCTCGCGGGAGGGGTGGCCGCAGTGATGCTGGCAATCCGGCAGCGCGGCGAAAGGAGGCTGGCATGAGCCGCTTCACAAAGGAATTGCGCGTGATTCCAAAGGCAGCGTGGATCGTTGCATGGTTCGTCAACTTGTGCTTCACACTGCCGTTGTTCCTCTTACTGGCACCAACGGATCGGGAGATAGGCAAATGGCCGCGCTGGGGAGAAGCGCTGCTCGTGTGCGCGATGTTCCTGTTCGTGCTGGCTTTGGTTGCGCTGATCGGATACGTCTACGGCGACGCGAAGCGGCGGCAGATGCGGTACGTAATGTGGACGCTGCTGGCGATCTTCGTTCCTCATGGGATTGGGATCATCTTGTACTTCATTCTCCGCGACCCTCTGCCGAAGCCGTGCCCTGGCTGCGGCCATATCGAAAAGGCAAAATTCCCATTCTGTCCGCGCTGCGGCACTTTGCTGCAGCCAACGTGCCCGAAATGTGATAAGCCCGTTGAGCCCACGTGGGCGAAGTGTGCATATTGCCGACAGCAACTGCCCGAGCCGGCGACGCGAGCGACACCAAATCCCTCTGTGGCAACGTGACGCCGTGCGCCTTCGCGCGATTTGCGATCCGAGATTGACTGGTTTCGCTTCCTCCGTTTGTTCGACGCTGGTGGATTGATACCCGGCGAAAACAGATGGGATGAGAAGGCTTTTACATTCATTGACCCCTTGCGACCATTTTTTCCTAACCGGATACCCCCAGTGGGCACTGCCTCTAAATCTTCTGCAGCCTCTGCACCTCATGCACCCCAGGAATCTTCCTCAACCCAGCCATAATCTGCTCCAGATGTTTAAGGTCGGAAATATCAAGCACGATCTCCACACTGGCCTGACTATTCTCGGTACGCGCCCCAATGTTTCGTATATTACTCTGAGCATCTCCAATAACGCTGGTAATGCTTTTGAGCATACCGAACCGGTCATCACAATAAACCGTAAGCTTCACCGGATAAGCCGTAGGCGTCGTCTCATCCCGCGCCCACTCCACATCGATGCGCCGTTCCGGCTCGTACATCAGGTTGGTCACGTTCGGACAACTCACAGCGTGCACCGCCACTCCCTTGCCGCGCGTGATGTAGCCCACAATGCTCTCCCCGCGTATGGGATTGCAACAGCGCGCCCGGTAGACCAGCATGTCGCCCTGGCCCTTGACCATGATGGCGTTGTGGTCGCCAAACACCCGCCGCACCACGCTCGCGATCGCGCCCGGCTGGTTCGAGAGTCCCTCAGCCTCAATGTCGCCCGCCATGGAAGGCGTCGCGCCCGCCGGCAACAGCCGCGCCAGCACCTGCCGCGCCGAATATTTTCCATACCCAATGCCGGACATCAGGTCGTCAGCTTTGCCCAGTCCATATCCGCCCGCAACTTTCTGCAGGTCGTCATCTTTAATCTCTTTGAGAGCGATGCGATACTTGCGCGCCTCTTTCTCAATCAGCTTGCGGCCAATTTCAATGGAGCGCTCGCGCTGGTGCACGTTGAGCCAGTGCTTGATCTTGTTGCGCGAGCGCGAAGACTTGACCAGGCCCAGCCAGTCGCGGCTAGGCTTGTGTCCAGCCTGTGTAAGGATCTCGACGATGTCACCCGAATGCAGCTTGTGGCGCAGCGGCACCATGCGTCCGTTTACCTTGGCTCCGATGCAGGTGTGCCCAACTTCTGTGTGGATGGTGTAGGCGAAGTCGATTGGCGTGGCGTCGCGCGGCAGCACAACCACTTTGCCTTTGGGTGTGAAGGTGTAAACCTCTTCGGGATAAAGATCGACTTTCAGCGCGGAAAGAAATTCATTGGGGTCGCTGACGTCGCGCTGCCACTCGACCACCTGTCGCAACCACGCCAGCCGCTGCTCATCCTGCGCCGACACTGGGCCATCTTTGTATTTCCAGTGCGCGGCGATGCCTTCCTCTGCCATCTTGTGCATCTCTTCAGTGCGAATCTGGATTTCGAATGGCGTTCCATCTTCTGTGATGACTGAGGTATGCAGTGACTGATAAAAATTCGGCCGGGGCATGGCGATGAAATCCTTGATGCGCCCCGGCACTGGCCGCCAGATGTTGTGAATGATGCCGAGCACTGCGTAACAATCCTGCAACGAGCGTGTGATGATGCGCATGGCAAACAAGTCGTAGACCTGGTCGACCGAAATGCGCTGGCGCTGCAGCTTCTTGTGGATCGAGAACAGGCGCTTGATGCGGCTCTCCACCTTGGCCTGGATGCCTGCCTCCTTCAGCTTGTCGGTGATGATGACCTGCATCTTGGCGAGGAAAGCTTCGCCCTGCTTGCGGCGCGCGTTGACAGCTTTTTCCACCTGCTCGTAGCCGGCGGGGTCGAGGAAGAGGAAGCCGAGGTCTTCGAGTTCGCCGCGAATCTTTCCCATGCCGAGGCGGTGGGCGATGGGGGCGTAGATCTCGAGCGTCTCTTGCGCGATCTTGGTCTGGCGATCGGGCTGCAGGTGTTCGAGTGTGCGCATGTTGTGCAGGCGATCCGCCAGCTTGATGAGCACCACGCGGATGTCATCGACCATGGCAAGCATCATCTTGCGCAGGTTTTCAGCTTGCGCTTCTTCGCGCGTGGCAAAATCTATTTTGCTGATCTTGGTTACGCCTTCGACGATGTGCGCGACCTGCTCGCCGAATTCCTTGCGTATGTCAACGATGGTGACCGAGGTGTCTTCGACTGAGTCGTGCAGCAGGCCGGCGGCGATGGCGACCGGGTCCATCTTCATTTCAGCCAGCACTAACGCCACCTCTAACGGATGCACCAGGTACGGCTCGCCCGAGGCGCGCATCTGGCCTTCGTGATACTTCAGGGAGTAGTCGTAGGCTTTCTTGACGATGGAGAGGTCGTCCTGGGGACGGTTCTCCTCGATCCGCTTCATCAGCTCGCGGAACTTGGTGAGGGTCAGGGCGGTGGTCGCGATCTGCTGGCGCAAGCTCGCCATGTAGGATTATAGCTCGCGGTGTTGCTGCCGGAACATCGCGTGAATGTTCCAGTCGGAACATAAGAGCGGTTTTCCCGGAACACTGTGGAAAATTCGGAAATCTCGGAAAACCACCTTAAAGCTATAGTTGGCTGGCTGCAGGTGGTTGGGGCCGTTGAGTTTAGGCGGGTGCCGATATGTCGGCAGAGGAATTGTGGGGCGAAGGGAAAGCGACGAAAAGTGGCGCTCGAGGCTGGCAGTCGGGGGTGGTAAGTGCCAGTTACATGGACTTGCGAGGGGAATGGCATTTCCGTTCTCAACGCGTGAAGTTTTTCGCAGGGCCTCCAATGCCGTCGCCGGGGATCCCCGCCTATCCGCGAGCGCGACGGGATGAGGCAGCCTGAGGATGCGGCACCCGGCAGCTAGAGGATTGACCGGACCTGCCGATTGGGTAACGGCAGTACAGCTTATCGGGTTTCCCCAGGACATAGGGCAGTCTCATTTGTATGCCTTTTGGTCGCCGTGACAGGGCTAGCGACCTCAGTTTTCGCAGGAACCAGTCACCATCTGCTTGAAGTCCCCGTTTATGGGAGAGTCCTTGCAGGAAAATCTAACAATACCGTTATGAATCAGGCGATACGTGGCGCAGGTGCCATGTTGATTCCCTTCCTCGTCGGAGTAATAGACGCAGAGGGGACCCGCGAGCTGGAAGGTGGTGTCAGGGGTAATCACAGTGTCGGGGTTGACGGTCATTCCTGCAGTACCGTCGCTACTTTCAATCATTTTTTCTTGGCCAGCATTAAGGGAGAACAGTGTCATTTTGGGCGGAGGTGGAATCTTGCAACTGTCCTCCGTCACAGACTGGAACAGGTTGAAAGATTCATCCGCGCTCCGAGGATCGGCAACGGGTTTTATCTGAGGGCCGAACACGAATACCTTGACGGCATCTCCATTTCTAACATTTTTAAGCCAAATGTAGGTTGGTCCGAAATTCCACTTGATATTGTGCGGCCCATCAATGTTGCAGGTAAAGTTTCCAACCAAAGCTGGTTCTCGGAAAAATTCGATGCGCGGTCTATGTTCTTGGCCAAAGTGTTGTCCGGTTTGCAGGATGCCCCAAATAGTCACGAGCAAGTAGCCGACACCGCCCATAGCGACTATACCCAGGAAGAACAATTCAAGCTGTCTGGTTCGGCTGATCTCGTTCCAATTACGACCAAAGGTGTGTTTTTTCTTCTTCTTGGATTCTTGGGAGGCTGCTATGGCTTTACTGCGCTCTTTGCGCGTTTGCTTTGTGGAACGGGCTGGAAGCGCATTAGCGACAGCGTCGCCATGATCGTTCGCAGTGTCGTCATTTTCCATATAGGACTATTCTGTCTGAAATGAAAAGTCCCGGGATACCACGACTGGAATCGAAAACAGCAGCCTACCCGCTCCTAATCGCCTTTGGCGAGTGTTCTACTCGACCGACTTAACTAATCCTTCAGAAAACTTTTGGGGTTAGGAGAAATCCGTGTGGCGCTCCATTTAGTGTGCCCTCGCCGACGATCTGTCCCCAAACATTGATGTCGGTGGCCGAGTTCAGCACCCAGCCTGAACTGGCGGAGATCAGGGTGTTCAAGTCATGCATCCCACTCTGCTCAGACCAAATAAATGGACGACCGATAACTTGAAGAGGCCCCTCTGGAATGCTGTTGCCTGGCTCCATCGAGAAGGCGACCGTACTGCCCGACGACCCAATTACCAGACCAAACAAATTTACCTTAGAAGCTGAACTGACAAGGTCACCTGGGAGGGTCCCAAGATTCCGCTCTGATTCCAAATCGTAGCATGCACGTAGTTTGCCGATCCAGCGTTGGCATAGGACCAACCAACAATCTGCCCAACATCATTGGCCCCGTTCGCGGCACTGGGAAGTTCAGACAGATCTTCAAGTTGGGTCGCGACATCATTTTTCCAGTATGTCGCATATCCGAGAGAGCCGGTGCCGTTTTCTCCGACAATCTGGCCGGCGTTGGTAATCCCATTGGCGAATGTGTTCGTCCAACTTGACCCAAAGATACTCATGCCTCCGGTAGCGGTCCAGAGAACGCCCCACTGATAAGCATCCGGTAGAAATGCACTATAGCCCACTACTTGGCCTTTATCGTTGATGGCCGAGCCATAGAACGGATATTGGCACCACGTAGAAGGACTATAGATGTAGTGCACCCCTGTAGAACTGGACACGGAAGTTAGTTAGGCTTGGGGCCTCCGCCAGGAGGCGAGAATGTCGAGAAAGCCAAGAGTCCAGAGAACCCCGGAAGAGAAGTGGCAGATTGTTTTGGAAGGTTTGAAGAGCGGGAACGTGGCCGAGACGTGCCGCAAGTACGAGATCGCTCCGAATCTCTATTACCGCTGGAAGGATGAAGTGGAAGCGGGAGCCAAGGCTGCGCTTGGGGGGAGAAGCGCAGCCGCGCAGCCCGATGCCGAGCACGCGAAACGGATCAAACAACTGGAGCGGGCGCTGGGTCGATCCCATTTGCAGATCGAGATCTTAAAAAACGTGCTGGGCGAGTGAGCTGCGGGCAAGCCCATTCGTCGGCACGGGAGTTAGTAGCCCAAGGGAAGGAAGCGAAGCTGGTGGCCGAGACACTCGCCATCAGCCGGTCGAGCCTCTACTCTCAGCGGCAACCGCGAGGCAGCCGTGCCGACCGTTCGCAGGATCAGGAAATCATCCTGGCCTGTGGCGAGAAACCGGCCTACGGCTATCGTCGCGTGGTCTGGTGGTTGGGGCGTCATCACGGGCTGGTGGTCAACGGCAAGCGGGCTCTACGTGTTATGCGGGAACGCGGACTGTTGGTACGGCAGCGCCGCTTTCAAGTCTCGCGGAGAAAGGACTGGGGCAAGGTGGAAGCGCTGCATCCCAATCATGTCTGGCAATCGGACATGACCAAGATCTGGGCGGGGCCGAGCGTGGGCTGGGCGTATCTGGTTTCGGTGATCGACTGCTGCACCCGCGAGATCGTCGGCTGGGACTTAAGTTTGCGCTGCCGCACCGAAGAAGCTCTGGCGGCGCTCAACCGTGCCGTGCTCGAGGTTCTGCCTTTCGGTTCTCGTGGAATGGGTTTGACTTTGACGACTGACAACGGCACGCAGTTTACGTCGGCACGATATGTCGAAACCCTGAATCGGCTGGGCATCACGCATCGGCGCACGGCCTACAACCATCCCGAGGGCAATAGTTACATCGAACGATTCCATCGCAGCTTAAAAGAAGAGGAGGTGTGGCTCAACGAGTATCAGACTTTCGATCAGGCCCAGCAGAGCATCGCTCGTTGGATCGAGGAGTACAATCACGACCGTCCGCATCGCGGACTCCACGGACAAACCCCGCACGACCTCGTGCCCGGTTCGCCCTAACTTTACTTCAAACATGGCCCCATGTGTCTAGTTTGTAGGGGTGCACTACAATAGATCTCCGCGACGTCGCTGGAGGGTCCAACCGTACCAAGCCCCTGCATTTTCTGTTGCCAGATAAATGGCTGAATCAGATCGCTACACTGTACGCTTGGACCGGAGTACCCCCAGTAGGTGTTTGGTGCCACTGTTCCTTGTCCATCAGCCGTGCCTGTGACGACGCCAAAATCATTAATCGCGGCAGCCCAGCTAAATGTGCCTCCAGGCAACGTGCCGAGAGAGTGCATGCGACCAAACGCCCAAATGTATGCTCTGTTGTCGTAATTCCCGACAACCTGAGCCCATGTATTGATCGCAGTCGGTGACAGCGGCCCTAAGTCAGTAATTGTGTAAACTTGCGCGCTCGCGATGGGTCCGAGCATAAATGCGAAGATAATCAGAACTGTTCGCTTCATAGCGTCCTCCACAGGTGAGTAGGTTGTAGGACCTGATCTCAAACAGATGCGGGGGAAGGAGGAAACTGCTCTGCTTGGAATGGTCAGCACGACCACATCGTGCGTCCACCGCGCATGGTAGTGCTGGCGAGAGGACGGTGTCAACGGATTTCGCTAGAGCGCTGCTGCCCCGTAAGCTGCCCCGAAACTGCCTAATGAGGTAATTTGGTGCGCTCTGGCGTCAGTGAGCGCTATTGAAAAGACGAGGGTGCTTCCGTCCCTACGGGACTCGGTTCCACCTCCACGGCGCTTACCCAGGACTTACGTCCTGGGCTGTCATATGCCGCCCCTCCGGGGCTGGAGTTTGATGGCTTGCGCGCCGGACATCTGCTTCACCCTCTTTATTTGGCGCTGGGGCGTCGCTTCGCTCCGCTGACAGCCGAAGACGGCTGTCTCTACATGAGCAAGATTAAAATCTCGGCTTTCCCTTGAATGCGGGCGTGGAGATTGCGGGGGTCGTGATCGTGGAAAGACGCGGACAGGAGTGTCCGCGCCACACGGGCATCGGGCTCTCGTGGTGGCCCTCGACTCTCGACGGAGCGGATTGCGTGGGCCGTCGCTGCTGCCGGCGAGTTGCATCGGTCCTTCGTTGGGAGTCCTCGGCGAAGCCGAGGACTCCGCTGCCTCAGGATGACACAAGCAGGGAAAAGGGGATGCGGGCGTCGAAACTAAGGTCAGCGTCAAAGGCAGCGGGCGAGGGCGCCCGCTCCACGCGCACTAACTAGGGCGTGGGCTGGTCGTGTTTGGGGATATTGGGCGTCAGCTTGCGCCAGAGAAATTCTTCAACCACGTTGGCGGCGGCGGTTGCGCCGACTCCGATTGCCGCGTTTGCGAAGGTCAGTGCGGCTCCCCGATTTTGAGCCGGATAGTAGAGATTGGAGATGCCGCCTGCGGCTATGTTTCCGAGGATATTTGAGTAGTTTGCCTGCCAGCGTCCATTGTCGCCTTTGCAAATCACCGAATTGGCTATTGCGTAGAGGAACCGCGAGCGCGTGCTCCCGGTTCCCTTGTAGAAGTAACGGGGATCCTGTTTCAGGAGCGAGGGCAGGATGGCGCTTCCGATGAACGTGCCTGTGGCAAGGTCGGCATAGTTGGCGCCGTAGCGCTTGGCATAGCCTTGCGCGCCTTGACCATATCCGCTGAAGGAATTTTGCGCCTGCTGCACTCCCGCGATGCCTCCGACGATAGCGAAGGTGACAGGATCGATTGTCGTCTTCCAGGCAAGCTCAAACTTTTGCTTTGAAGTTAGAGCAACCGGATTGGGGTCGTAGGTGACATAGAAATTGGGGAAGACGCCAAGCACACGCTGCCTCTCTTCATCCTTGACCTGGGCTTCGCCCACTTCGATGCGCGAGAGTGCGACCTGCACATCGGTGACATTGGCGGCGACGGTTAGCGCGATCTGCGGGACAAGGTGGACTTCTCCTGGTGCCAGGGTTCCAGAAGAGGTTTGCGTGGCGAATCCCGCTGACGTGATGGTGAGCTGGAAAGCGCCGGGAGCCACGTTGGCAAAGGAAAATTCCCCGTTGTCACCGGTGAGAGTCTGCTGGTCCGGGGATTGGGTTTGGCCGGTGCTGGTAAGTTTCACCTGGGCTCGGGCGACTATGGCTCCGCTTTGATCAACCACGGTTCCGCTGATATTTCCGCGCGTGGAATCGGGAGCAGGCGCCGGCGGAGGGCTCTGTCCCAGGCACAGCGAGGTCCAACCCAGAGAGGCAAAGGCGAGAAGAATGAGTCCAGACCTGAATTGTAAGACCATGTGTAAAGTGCTTTCCGCCCACGCTCACATCCAGACCCGTTTTGGGTTGGATGCATGAATATGGATACGCGTTGGAAGAGTCCGTGCTTTGAGATTACCAACTATTTCATCGAATTGCTGCCGCCCGACTATTGAGGACAGCTTAATCGAGCCTTCTGGGATTTCACCCGTTACGAAGGTTTCAAAAGCGTCTGCGGTTTGTTGGGGAGGTTGGGCGGCTGGTAGAGTTGGGTCCGGTCGGTTATGAGTTCTAGAATTTTGGTCAGCGGGATGTCGGGGCCGATTGGGGCGGCACTCCTTCCATCTCTTCGCGCGGACGGATGGTCGGTGGTGCGCCTGGTGCGCGGGACGGCTGCGGCCGGATCTCTCGATAGCGCTCAGATCGCGTGGGATCCAGCGGTGCCGATCGCGCCGGAGGCGGTCTCCGGATTTGACGCGGTGATTCACCTGGCAGGCGAAAGCATTTTTGGAAGATGGACGGCGGCCAAGAAAAAGAAGATTCGGGACAGCCGCGTGGCCGGGACATTGAATCTGGCGTCGGCGCTGGCGCGGGCCGAACAGAAGCCTAAGGTATTTGTCTGCGGGTCGGCGATTGGATACTACGGCAACCGTGGCGATGAAGTGTTGCGGGAGGAAAGCTTACCGGGCGCGGGATTTCTGGCCGAGGTTTGCCGGCAGTGGGAGGAAGCGACTGCGCCGGCGGTGCAGTCGGGCATTCGCACGGCGCACCTGCGGACGGGAATCGTACTCAGCCCCAAGGGTGGCGCGCTGGGGGCAATGCTCGTCCCCTTCAAGTTGGGCCTGGGCGGGCGGACCGGCGATGGGCGGCAGTGGATGAGCTGGATTGATGCACAGGATATGGTGGGCGGGATCCAGCACATTTTGAAAAACGAAGTGCTGCGAGGACCTGTGAACATGGTCGCGCCTGAACCGGTGGTGAATGCGGTGTTTGCGAAGAGTCTAGCCAGCGTGCTGGGGCGTCCGGCGATTTTTCCCATGCCGGCTTTTGCGGCGAAGCTGGTGTTTGGGGAGATGGGCGAAGAACTGCTGCTCGGAAGCCAGAAGGTGGAACCGGGGAAGCTGATTGCGGGCGGGTATTTGTTTCGGTATCGGGAGCTTAGGGCTTCGCTGGGGGGATTGGTGGGACAGTAGGACATATCTGACATGAGATTGACCGTTCTCGGATGTAGGGCGGACGAAAGCCGACTTGTCATCCCGAGCGAAAGCGAGGGACCTTGGTGTTTGCATGAGGCAGCGGTACGGACGGCGCGGGCTAACACCAAGGTCCCTCGCTTCGCTCGGGATGACAATCCAAAAGCACTCTCTTTCGCGCGAATCCGTGGCTGATTTAGTTTTTCGGATCTTCGCCGGAGCGGTTCATTTCTTCCTGAAGTTTTTGCAGGAGCTGGGTGCGCTGCTCGGTGCTTAATTCACGTTGCAGTTCTTCGAGTGCCAGGGCGACGATGTGGTAATGGTGCGCTCCGGCAAATTTGGGGTCGGTGGTGATGTTGAGCCAGAGCTTGTGCATGAGTTCGACATCCTGCGGGCGCAGGCGCGGGGTGTGCGGGCCAATGGTGTATTCGCGAACTGTTCCGTCGGGAGCGGCGACCTCCAGGCACAGGCGCGGACGCGGTTCGGGCATGCGCTCCCAGGCGTCGCCGGTGAGCTTGGCCTGCTCGTCGGCGGTGAGTTTGTTCGAGAGGCCGCAAACTACGCGGGCGGAATCGAGGCGCTGCGCGGTGACCATGATGGCTTCGAACACGTCGGTCGCCGGGACCACCAGCAGAGAGATCGGCTTGCCTTCCTTTTCCGCGACGGCCACGGCGGCGGTGAAAAGTTCCTGTTCGTAGTGGTCAAAAACCTGGCTGGCTTCCATGACCGAGCTGCCGCTGAAGCTGTGTTCGCGATGGTAAAGGCGCGCGCTCATTACGACCACATCCTGCTTGGCCGTGTTGGTATGGGCTAGCACCTGGCGGAGGTAATACAGGTTGCGGGGATCGCGCACTGCGACCAGAATGTTTCCCTCACGAACGCCCATGGCTCCGCTGCCCAGTTCCTGGTTGCCGTAGACGCGGAACTGGTCGAGTTGTTCCGGCTTGCCGTGGCGCTCCTTGGCGACGTGGTGCTCGGAGAGTGTGAAGATGGTGAAGAAGACGGCGCTGAAGATCACTCCGGCGATGGTGGCTTGATACTTGGTGAACAGATTCACAAACGCGGTAATCAACAGCACCGCGGAAATTAGAATCAAGCCCACCGGAATTTCGGTCTTGCCGAAGTGCAAGTTGCCGGGCACTTTCCAGTCCCGGTTGCCGGGCTCGGTGTAGCGCAGCACGAGCACGGCGATGGACTTCATGGCGAAGCTCCAGATCACGCCGAAGGCGTAGAGCGCGGCCAGCATGTAGACGTTGCCGCGGCTGAGGACAATCGTGAGCACCTGCAGCCCTACGATCAAGTTGATGATGCGGTAGCTGGTGCCAAAGCGGTGGTGCGGCTTCTGGAACCAGCTGGTGAGGACTCCGTCTTCAGCAACGCGATTCAGAACGCCGTTCGCGCCGACGATGGAAGTATTCTGCGCTCCCGCTAAAATCAGCACGCCCACCAGCACCACGAAGCCATGGAACAGCAGCTTCAGGCTCTCGGGGCCGGCCAGGTACATGGCGATGCCGCCGATCAGGTTGGCAAAGTAATCCGGCCGAACTTTGTCGGGGATGATCATCACCGCGAAGAACGAGACCAGCGAGGTGAAGAGCAGGCTGTAGATAAAAATTACCAGCCCGGTCTTCTCCAGATTCTTCAGCTTGGGATGTTCGATCTCGCGATTGACCTGGGCCAGGGTCTCTTCGCCGGACATGGCCAGCACGGAGTGCCCGAAGCCGACGAATACGATGAGAGTGGTGAGAATGCCGAGAGGCAGGTGCCTGAACCAGGTTGTATCCAACCAGCCCAGCGATTCTTTAGTCAACGGCACCACGCCGGCGTGCAGCGGGTTGGGAGGCAGTTGCACCGGAGCACGCAGAACTGTGATGGTGCACCAGATGATCAGAATCACGACCATTACCGTGGTGATCGCCATGATTTGCAGGGCTTTCTGGCTGGACTCGTGCATGCCCTGGGTATTCTTCCACCAGAAATAAAGCACCACGATCACGGCTAGACCCGCGGCGAAATGGTCGTCGGAAAAATGGAGGGGGCGGTGCATGTACACGCCCATGTCTTTGATGAAGCCCGCCAGGTATTGCCCCGCGGAAACGGCACTGATGGGGCCGGTCAGCACGTAATCGAAAAGCAGGGCTGAGACGGAAAACTTGGCCAGGGTGCCACCCATCGCTTCCTTGACCACGCGGTAAACGCCGCCGCGGACGAACATGCTGCTCGACTCGATGTAGAGTGCCCGCACGCAATAGCTGAACAACATGACGCCGAGAATGAACCAGGGAGCGCTCTTGCCGATCACTTTCTCGGCATCGCCTCCGGCGTAATAAGCGGAGGATGCGAGGTCGGAGAGCACAATGGCAGAGGCGCGCCAGAACGAGATGAAGGTCAACATCACCGTGGTGGCGACGAAGACTCTTATGGCCGGTTTGGAACCTGCGGATGTAGCCATGCTGCGAGGACGCGCGACTGCTTATCAGGGTAAGCCTATTGAAGATAGCATAGGGGAACAGGGGTCGGAGGTTCTAGCTGCTGCGGTGTCTCTTCTCATCGACGCCAAATGCGTGGGGTGCGAGATAGGTATGCGTAATACGGTCGTGCCAGCAGAGCGAGTCTTCGTCGAGGAAAACCCAGGCGTATCCCATGCCGAGCGAAGCGGCGGAAAGAAATGACGCTAGGACTCGCCAGCGGCAGAGACGGCGGCTGGCGGGGCTTCCATCGAAGCGGGCCAATTCTAGACGCGCCAAGCGCAACCCCGGCGTCGTGCCCGAATAAACCAGGAGCAGATATTGGTAGACGGCCCAGAACAAGCCGGAAAGCCCGGCGGCGAGCCCCATAATCTCGAGTCGCGGCGGACGAATCGCCGTCAGCTTCCAGAAGATGAAGGCGAAGAGAGCGCAGGCTGCGGCGATGAGGACGCCGTCGACTGCGGCGGAGAAGATGCGACGCGCCAGAGGCGCGCTCTGCAAAGGGATGTCGATCCCCGGACGTTTCTCGGCCTCGGTCCGCTCGACCGTCTCAATCGTGATTCCACCCAGAGCCGGCGGCGGCGGGACGACTTCCGGCGCTTCCAGGATGCGAGGACGGCCGCGGTCGATGACCGGCTCGGCCAGTTCATCGAACGGGGCCGGCGGAGGAGCCCAGGAGCGCGGGAACTCAATGAGCTTTCCTGTCACTGGGACTGTGGCCGGGGCTGTGGTCAGCGGCGCGGATGCTGGGATTTCAACGGCATGAGAGGCGTCTTCAGCGAAAGTATCCAAGGCCAGAGCCTGGTTCGATGACGGCATTCTGTCCGGCAACGTGGAGGGCTCAGCCGAAATATCACGTGCGGTTCGGAGTCCCTCCTCCTCGAAATGCAGCTGCAGCGACGGATAGCGGGGCGGACGAGGCTTGCGGCGAGACTGATAACGATTCAGGCGGGCCGCGATTTCCTGGCGCCAGGCTGCGGAATCCTCGCGGGCGGCGGATTGGTCTCCGTCATTACTGTCAGGCGGCGCCGCGTCGGCCGCCGGCCCCGGGCGCGTGATAGCAACACCCGGCGTCTCGGTCACATCGTGCGGTGAGGCAGCGGCCAGGAGCGCGTCGTCGTCAGCCACGTCGTCGGCCAGCCAGCGCGGCGAAGCGGCGGAATGCGTGTCGGAAGAGCAGCGGCAGATGTCACCACAAAGCGGACAGGGCATGAATCACAGTTTCACGAACAAACCAGAACCAAGAGAAGCCGGATAACCGTAAAGACGGTGCCGGAATCCAAGAATGCGGGCGGCTTTTGCCTCCCGAGGCGCAAGCGTGCTAACTTCACCACGACTGCTGCCGGTAGAAGCGTCCGTGCGCAATTTGCATGCGCTTCGGATGATCTTGTTCCGACGATATTCGTTCCGGCGATCTTGTTCCGATGACTCTTCGCAACAGATTCCTTATCACGGCAGCGGTGCTTTGTCACCTTCTTCTCGTTCCGCCGTTAGTTACCAGCCAGTTGCCACCCGCAAATGCCAAGGCCTCGGCGGAAAAGCCGGCGGCTGCGCCGACAACGCCCTGCGCACTAGCAGCCGCGGCGCAGAAGGAAAAAGGAGATGTCCGCACCATTTGCGCCATCCAGCAGGAAGAGGAAGGCTCGGTCTATAAGTTGCACGGGGCAGTTGAAATCTATTACGGAACCTACATACTGCGGGCGGACGAGGCCACTTACAACTCCGACACCAGGGAAGCGACCGGTACCGGACATTTCGCGCTCGACGGCGGTCCTAATGACGACCACATTCGGGCGTCGCATGGCACCTACAATCTGGATCTAGAAACCGGACGCTTCTACGATGTGACTGGAACCACTGGGCTGGTCTTTCGCGGCAACCAGGTGATTCTGACTTCCACCGCTCCCTTCGCCTTTACTGGCAGGATTGTCGACAAGGTCAGCCCCGATCATTACCTCGTCTACGACGGCACCATCACCACCTGCGAGTGGCCTCATCCCATGTGGCGATTCGACGCGCGCAAGGTAAGTGTGGACGTGGGCGGCAACGCTCAGATCTATCGCAGCGCTTTTGTTCTGCACGGCATCCCAATGCTTTATTTCCCGTACGCCACCCATCCGGTGCAGAGAGACTCGCGGCAATCGGGGTTCCTGATGCCTTCGATCGCCCGGTCTTCTACCAAAGGCAACGTGGTGGGCGACGCCTACTACTGGGTTATCAATCGCATGATAGACGCGACCCTGGGCGCCGAATACTTTTCTCTGCGCGGCTGGTCGCAGCGAGGCGAGTTTCGGGCCCGGCCCAGCGAAACTTCCTACGTGGACCTCAACTACTTTGGAGTGATCGATCGCGGTATCGGCTCGCCTCCGCTCAAAGAAGGCGGAGAAAATGTGCGTCTGAACTCAGTTGGGAACTTCGCAGGGTTCCGCGCCGTGGCCAACGTCGACTACCTGAGTTCATTTCTCTTCCGGCTGGCCTTTAATGAGGTTTTCAGTCAGGCTGTGTATTCGGAAGTAAAATCGCAGGCCTTCCTCTCGAAATCAAACGACGGCTTCAATCTGAATGGATTCGCGGAGCGCTACCAGAACTTCATGAGCACGACGCCGGGTCAGGTAATCACAATTCTGCATGCCCCGAGTCTTGATTTCTCCGGCAACGAACGTGAGTTGGGGCGGACGCCGTTTTATTGGTCGGCTGACGCATCGGCCACTGGATTGTCGCGCAGCGAGCCCCAGCAAGGCACGTGCCCGGGGTTCTTTCAGTCTTGCACGCCGGCCTTCCGCACGGGGAATCTGGTTGAGCGCTTCGACCTGAACCCAGGAATCTCTCTGCCGCTGCTGTTTCGAGGATGGTCTTTGCGTCCCCAGCTGACATTGCATGAAACCTACTACAGCGAAAGACTGGTAGGAGAAGAGCAGAATAACCCGGGGCAGGCGGTAAGTGACGCCGTTAACCGCCAAGCCTTGGAGACGGCGGTGGAACTGCGACCTCCCGCGCTGGAGCGCGTGTTCGACAAGAACCTCCTGGGGAGAAAGTGGAAGCACGTCATCGAGCCGCTGGCGGTCTACCGCTTTGTGACCGGCGTGAATAACTATGCCAATGTTCTGAAGTTCGACGAACGCGACATTCTCACCGATACGCACGAAGTGCAGTACGGCTTTGTAACCCGTCTATATGCCAAGCGCAATTCGGACAAGCCGGAGGATTGCGACCCCATCATGTCGGCGCTTATGGTCGGCGGGGCGGGGCCGGAATCGACCGTGCCCTGGCAGCATATCAACACGCTGGCCAATCGTCAGTGCCCGCCGGAGCCGCCGGTGCGTGAGGTCGTGACCTGGGAACTGGGGCAAAAATACTTTCTCGATCCTACGTTCGGTGGAGCGCTGATTCCCGGCCAGCGCAACGTATTTACCACGACCGTCGACCTCACCGGCATCGCGTTCCTCACCCAGCCGCGGCATCTTTCGCCACTGGTTTCGCGCTTGCGCGTGGAAACCAGCTCCCGCACCGACGCTGAATGGGATCTGGATTACGACTTCCAGAATAGCCGCATCAACGCGAGCACTCTAATCGCGAACTATCACTTTGGCCAAGTGACGGTTGGCGGGGGCGACGCATTCTTGCAGGTACCCGTGCCGGCGGCCGGTTCGCCTCCGCGCTTCAACCAGTTTCGCGCCGCCCTGGGATACGGACGCCCCAACAAGCGTGGCTTTAGCGCTGCCAGCAGTTTTGGCTTTGACGCGGAAACCGGGCAGCTGCAGTTCTTCAACGCCCAGACCACTTACAACTGGGATTGCTGCGGCATGACCATGGAATATCGCAGCTACACCGTCGCGAACGTGCGCAACGAAAATCTGTTCCGCATATCCTTCACTCTGGCGAACATCGCCAGCTTCGGCAGCCTGCGGCCGCAGGAACGGCTGTATTAGAACAGTGGCAGTGGTCAGTAACGCGGCTCATTCCGGGACCCCTGCTAAGATAATGCAATGTCAGCCGCTGGACTGAACATCGTTTCAAAGCTCACATCGCTTCGGGCCCGGCTTCACGCCCTCGGCCGCACTCTGGTCGCCTATTCTGGCGGCGTTGACTCCGCGTACCTGGCGTGGGCTGCGCATGAGGTTTTAGGAAATGACATGCTGGCGATCACCGCCGACTCCCCCAGCCTGGCGCGCACCCAGCTTGCCGATGCCATTGCCTTTGCGCGGGAGCAGTCGATTCCGCTGGAAGTGGTCGCTACCTCTGAGCTCGAGCGTCCCGAATATGTGCGCAACGATGCGCAGCGCTGCTTTTTTTGTAAGGATGAGCTGTTCACGCTGATGGAAGAACTGCGCGTGGCGCGGGGATTCGACGCCATCGCGTACGGGGTAAATCTTGACGATCAGGGCGATTTCCGTCCCGGCCAGAGGGCGGCGATCGGGCATCAGGTTGTGGCTCCTTTGCTCGAGGCGCGGCTCAGCAAGGAAGAAATTCGCGCTCTGGCGCGGAGCGCTGGCCTGCGCATCTGGGACAAACCCGCCTCCGCCTGCCTGTCGTCGCGCATCGAATATGGCCGCCCGGTTACGCGGGAGGCGCTCGACGTGGTGGAAAAAGGCGAGGACGCCCTTCGCGCCCTGGGGTTCCGGCAATTCCGTGTGCGGCATCACGGGGAAATCGTGCGCATTGAAATCGCGCGCGAGGAACTTGCGCGAGCTCTTGACCCCTCCACGGCCGCGGAGTTCGCCAGGATATTCAAAGCTCTCGGTTTCAAGTTTGTGACCCTCGATCTGGAGGGCTTCCGCTCGGGATCAATGAATGCGTTGCTGCCTGCGAGGGATTTATTCCGGCCGACAGGTTGAAGAGGAAGTCGCGTTTGCGGCCGCTTTGAACGCCCGATTTCCGCACCGTTTCTGGCCACGGCATCCCCGCGTCCCACCCCGCGCTGTGAGATAATCAAGCTGCGACTTACGATGTTGAGGCGGCTTTTGGTGAATCTAATTCGACGTTCTTTTATCCTTCTGCTGGTGGTTTGTCTGGGCTGCGTGGCTCAGTCCGCTTCGCCCGATTTAGCCCGGAAGATCGAGCGCCAGGTTCGTTCCTACTATAAAATTCCCCCCGAGGCTCGTGTGCTGGTGGGAGTGCCCTCACCCAGCGCCGACTTCCCTAACTACGATTCGGTGGTTGTAACCGTGGATGACGGCGACAAGAAACAGGATCTCAAGTTTGTGGTTTCCAAAGACGGATCTTCGCTGGTGCGGACCATCAAATTCGATCTGACCAGGGACCCGTTCGCCGAGACCATGAGCAAGATCGACGTCACCGGACGGCCCACGCGAGGAGCGAAGGCATCCAAGGTTGTAGTGGTAAACTTCGACGATTTCGAGTGCCCGTTCTGCTCCCGCCTGCATCAGACGTTATTTCCGCAGATTTTCAAAGAGTACGGTGACCGGGTCACTTTCATTTACAAGGATTACCCGCTGGTGGAAATCCATCCCTGGGCGGTGCACGCCGCGGTGGATGCCAATTGCCTTGCGGCGCAGAACAGTGACGCCTATTGGGATTTTGCGGATTACATTCACAGCAACCAGCATGAAGTAAACGCTGAAAAGACGCCGGAAGCACGGCTGGAGGCGGTTGACCGGATCACCCTGCTGCAGGGCCAGAAACACAATCTTGATGTGGTGAAGTTGCAGTCCTGCGTTAAGGCGCAGGATGAAACCGCGGTGAAGGCGTCCATGAAAGAAGGCGACGCGATTGGAGTGGAAGCCACGCCAACGATGTTCATCAACGGACAGAAAATCGACGGCGCCGTGCCCATCAGCGAAGTGCGCGCCGCGCTGGATCGCGCCTTAAGGGATGCTAATCTGCCCGTACCTGAGCACGCGGTCGCGGCATCGGTGCCAGCCTCCAAGTGATATTGCGAAGTGGAGAGACGTTGGTTGGTCCCCGCGCACTTGCGCCGCGGGCCATCGGGTTGGAGGGAAAACTCGTTTGAAAAGAAATGCTGAATTAGCCAGGCTTGCGGCTCTGCTGGCAGCCGCCGTTGCGCTGGCAGCGCTGATGGGCTGCAAGTCTCAAGTGAGCGGTGACGTGATGGCCACGGTAGACGGCCGCAAGATCTTCCGCTCCGACGTCGACAAGTACTACGACAATCAGGTGGCGAGCGCACAGCAGGCGCCCGTCGGCGAACAGGCCACGATTCTCCGCCTGAACATTCTGCGACAGCTCATCGACGACGAAATGGTGATGCGCCGCGCCGAAAAGCTCGGCCTGCTGGCCACGGAAGAGGAAGTAGACCGCAAGCTGAACGAGATCAAGTCTCCTTATACGCAGGAGGAGTTCGATCAGCGGCTAAAGGAAAAAAAGATCACGCTCGAGGATTTCAAGCGCGACATCCGCCGCTCCATCACGGTCGATAAGGTGATGAATAAGGAAGTGGCGTCGAAAATCAATGTAACCGATCAGGACATTAACGAATATTTCAACGCACACAAGTCCGAATTCAACCTCATCGAACCGCAGTACCACCTGGCGCAGGTCTTTGTCACGCCCACGCCCAACCCTCAAGTGCACAACCAGAACAATAAGGCGCAGAACGAGGCCGACGCTCGCAAGAAGATCCAGATGATTTCGAACCGGTTGGACAGCGGCGACGACTTCGCAACGCTCGCCATGAATTATTCGGAGGATCCGGAGACTTCCGGCAACGGCGGGGATCTGGGAACGCTCCCCGAGTCTTCTCTGCACAACACCGATCCCGGAACCCGCGACGCGGTGATGAAGCTGAAGCCCGGGCAGTACAGCCCCATCATCATCCTGACCAATCCCGCGAATAAACAGGTGATGGGATTCCGCATCGTGAAGCTGGTGTCGAAAGAGCCCGCGGGACAGCGCGATTTGTCGGATCCGAGGGTGCAGCAGGCTATCCGGTCGCAGCTCCATGACCGCCGTGAACAGTTGCTGAAAGCGGCATACTACGAACTCCTGCGCGACTCCGCCAAGGTGGATAACTACTACGCCAAAAAGATTCTGGATAGTAATGGACTGACGAACTAGAGTGGAATCACTCGACGATCGCGAGTACGTCACCCGCGTTCACGGCCGCACCTTCGCTGACTAGAATTTTCAGCACGGTTCCGCGCTTCGGCGATTTGATCTCGTTCTGCATCTTCATCGCCTCTACTACAGCGATGCCGCGGCCTGACTCGACTTCGTCTCCCTCACTCACCAGCAGGCGCACCACTTTGCCGGGCATGGGAGCGACTACTTTCCTTGGCCCCTGATTGTCTCCGGCGCGGATGCGGCCGCGCAGCGAGCGCGGATCGCGGACTTCAACCGCGAAGCGCGTGCTTCCCACCCACAAATGCAAATCGTTCGCCACGCGCTCCGACTTGACCTCATACGCCAAGTTACCGATACGAAGCGAGAGCACATCCGGGCGAGCGAGAACGGCGTCGACCTCAAAGTCGCGGCCATCGAGTCGACAGGACCAGCGTCCATCGGCGCGATTCAGATCAAGCCGGTAATTCCTTCCGTCGATGGTTACGTCGTAGAGCATGAAAAACCAGTGGTCAGTGGCTAGCGATTGGTGGCCAGTAATTTGATTTGCGATCACACTTTTTCAACGAAGGGCCTCGCGGCGACCGGCGCTCTTCCAGTTCGACTTTACATCTTCAGCGGCGCGTGAACCGCTCCCTGCGCCGTTTCCCGTGCCTGGCCCGGGTGAACCGAGCGCGGCGAACAAGCCTGCGGCGATCGCCGCTACCTCCGCGGCTTTCGAGTCGGACGGCTTGTCCTTTGCCCGCTTCAACATGCGGTCGAGGAATCCCGTATCCAGCCTGGCGGCGCGAAAATCTGCGTCGTTCAGGATGCGCCGAAACAACGAAATGTTGGTCTTGATGCCACCCACAAAATATTCGCCGAGAGCCCGCGTCAGCCGTGCGATAGCCTGCTCGCGGTCGCTGCCGTAACCGATCAGCTTGGCCAGCAGCGGATCGTAGTCGATCGGAACGTTCCAGCCTTCATACATCCCGCTATCGCGGCGAATGCCCGGCCCCGAAGGCGCCAGCAGTAAGGTGATTTTGCCGGGACTGGGAAAGTAGTTGTTGTCAGGATCTTCCGCGTAGATGCGGCATTCGATGGCGTGGCCGCGGATGCGCACGTCATCTTGCGTGAAGGGCAGCTTTTCCCAGGCTGCGATGCGAATCTGCAGATGGACCAGATCCAGTCCGGTGACAAGTTCGGTCACAGGATGCTCGACCTGCAAGCGCGTGTTCATCTCCAGAAAATAGAAATTCCTCTGCTGATCATTTTCCGGTTGATCAACCAGGAACTCGACCGTGCCGGCATTGGTGTAGTTTGCGGCTCGCGCCACGCGGACCGCAACCTCCCCCATCCGGCGCCGCATGTCTGCGTTGACAATCGGCGAAGGCGCTTCTTCCAGCACTTTTTGATGCCGCCGTTGCAGTGAGCATTCGCGTTCACCGAGATAGACCGTGTTGCCATATTCGTCGGCGAGCACCTGCATCTCGATGTGCCGCGGATTGACGATCGCCTTCTCGATGTACACTTCGCTGTCGCCGAAGGAGCGCTCTGCCTCGCTGCGGGCCGCTTCGAGAGCAGACTTAAGTTCTTCAGGGGCATGCACCAGCCGCATGCCTTTGCCACCGCCGCCCGCGGCTGCCTTCAACATGACCGGATAACCGATTCCGGCCGCGACCTGCTCGGCTTCGGCGAACGACTCCACGCCGCGCGAAGTTCCCGGCACGAAGGGAACGCCTGCTTTCTCCACGGCCTGGCGGGCCCGAGTTTTCGATCCCATGGCTTCCATCGCCGCCGCGGTTGGGCCAATGAATTTCACTCCCGCATCGGCGCAGGCTTGAGCGAACTTGGCGTTCTCTGACAGGAAACCGTAACCGGGGTGGATGGCGTCGGCGCCGGATCGCTTGGCGACGTCAAGAATTTTGTGAAGGTTGAGATAAGACTCGGAAGCCGCGGCAGCGCCGATGGGATAGGCTTCGTCAGCCTTGCGCACATGCAGCGCCGAGCGATCCACGTCAGAGTAAACTACGACGGCGGCGATTCCCATTTCGTGGCACGCGCGCAGCACACGCACCGCGATCTCGCCGCGATTGGCTATTAGAATTTTCTTGAACATCGCATTCTTGCGTGAACCGCGCTGGTCCGGTGGATCGAAGATTCTGCGGACCCAGGATTCTACCGGAAACCTGGCCGTGAGTCTGCGATCTATCTCGCTAATACTATTCCGTCTGTGAGTACAGCACCCATGCGGTTGCCAAGTCCTGGACGACGTGACCCAGCGACTTGTAGACCGTGATTTCTTCCGGCGAGCGGCGGCCTTTGATTTCCCCCGCCAACACCTGGCCAATCTCAGCGACGATGTGGTCGTCACCGATTAACCCCGCAGCCTTTGCTCGCAGAAACTCCGCGCCCTGGGTTAGAACACCCTCGCGGCTGTCGGCAATGAAGCGCGAGCGGACGACCAGATCATTGTCCACCTCGGTCGGCCCAGCGTGGCCTGAGCCGACAAGATTCACGTGCGTACCAGGCGGCACCCACGCGCCCTTGAGGATTGGCTCGGTCGCGGAGGTGACGGTGCAGATAATGTCAGCTTCGGCCACTGCCTCTTCCACGCTTCTGGCGCTGGCGACAGTCACCTCAAGTTCCGCTTGCGTCCGGTCCGCGAAGGCTCGGGCGAGCTCGGGCGAACGTCCCCAGATTGAAATGGATTCAAGGCCGCGCACCTTGCTAATGGCGCGAGCATGGGTCGCGGCCTGTTCGCCATAACCCAGAATCGCCAGCCGGCAGGCGTCCTTGCGTGCGAGCACATCTGTGGCAACGGCGCTGGCCGCGGCTGTGCGAATGGCTGTAATCTCGCCAGCGTGCACGACGCAGACTGGCGCACCGGTTTCGGGATCGAACAGAATAACCAGGCCTTGATGCGACTGTATCCCCAGCGCGAAGTTTTCCGGGAAGACGCTGATTAACTTCGCGCCGAAGGGCGCATGCTCGCCCATGGCGCCGGGCATTACGCCGAATAAACGGCCGTCGCTGAGCGGAATGATCGACCGCAGGAGTTGCCGGGTTTCGCCGCGAGAGAATGCGATCATCGCGTCGCGCACGATAGGAATGCACACATCGTAGGTTAGCCGGCGGGCGACTTCCTCACGGTCTATGAATCGCATCGGAGCGTTCCTTTGATTCGGGCACGTGGCACTCTGCATGGCGAACGCTCAATTCTAGCGGAGATTCAGTAAGGGTCGCGTCGACACTCAAGCCTGTGGATATCTACTGTAAAAATGTTTCCGGCAGGCAACTTTAGCGCTGCGCGTAGGAGCAGATTCTCCTTCTCTGGGACCTCGTTGAGCAGGTACCCCTCCCCCCTATATTCTCGAATCACCAGTATTCATGCGGGTTTTCGCGGTTGCCAATTCGCGGAGAACGTGAAGCGTCTTTATTTCAAATAGCTTACGGGCAAAATCTTGCCGGCAAAGCACTTAGCTCCGGTGCCGGGCGGATGCGGTATTGGTCCATACTGCCTCCGCCTTGACCATGTTCTGCTTGTTTCGTTTCGGGTGCAAGGTCAGATGTCACACGGGTGCTGGCTCACGTCGGATCATGCTGCGGCGGGGGCTTCCCGTATCAGGGTGACGAATCGCAGCCCTTTTTTCAGCAGGACATAACGGTTCTGAAAATCGGCCATAACATTCAAATTGTTCGGGGGTGCGAGACGGGCTACGAGCCCGTAGCTTTCCAGTTTACTGAAGACGCTGTCGATCTCTGGATCAACGCGATCTCCCCAGAAACCTTGGTCCCATTTCATGTGTGCATCGTAACGAGATATGTGATCCTGCGCTTGAAGCATTTGCTCTTCGATTCTCACCAATTCGCGTAGATACACGATGTCGCCGTCGCTCAGTTCGGCCGCAATTCGCATCATTTCTTCGACCTCGTCAGCATCCGTAGGCTTAGATTCTACGAGGGCGTTTGCGAGGATAAGGCCGATGCGTTTCACTCGCTCCTTGGCCCTCGTACCCTCCGCCTTGCGGGCAGCGTCCAGCAACAGATCCCTTGAGACCTCCTCTCGCGCTTGGGACTCCTCCTTTGTCGCCCCCTCGCGCAACCTTCTAATTTCGTCGTCGTGCCTTCGCATCTCGGTCATGCAGGTTTCCAGCAGGAGGTGAATGCGATTCAGGGAGTCCGCCGCGAGATGCCCTTTAAGGACCTCGATTGCTTTGCTAACTGGCTACACGGTGGGCAGAAGCGACCCAATTTTAAGGACCGCCTTCGTTACGGGGGACACCGATATATCCTCCATCTGGAGCTGCTTTTCGAGAGCGTCAAATGGGTTGTCGTCTGAGGGCATTGAAGACAATCCGGGATGCAAACAGGATCTGGAATGCTCTTCTACTGTTTCTTCGGCGGCGTACTTTTCATGAGGGCGTTGCATTTGTTGGCTAACTCCGCCGCCTCCTGGTTCAGGATTTGCTGTGCCTTCAGGTCGCGGACAAGCAATGCCTGCACGGATTCGCTGACTGTGTACAAGTAGCCGGACACATCGACGCAGCTCAAGCCGACATGGAGCCAGTCTCTCGCTGAATGGGCGTCGGAGCTCGTCATGACCGCTTGCATGCTGTCGTTGTAGGCAGCGCCTGAGCACAGGGCGGCGTTCCTGGATGCGTCATCCAGTGACGACAGAAGAAGGAGGCCTCCAAGACCGTGGAACGCCTCCGGATGCATCTTCAAGGCTGCAATCAGCTTCGCGGTCTCATCGAAGACCTCCTGGTCTTTCTTGACTGCCGATTGGTCTCGTCTTGCCGACGGCAATTCTGCCTCCATCGTGACGGATTGTTTGTACTGCTCAAGAGCACGCTCCGCCTGAGTGACCACCAACTGAATTTCCTCCGTCTTTGGAAATTCGGGTTCGTCTTTCGTTTCTTGCTGTTGAGCGACGGAGGAAACGGCTAGAAGGAGCAGGCAGAAGGTCAACGTTGGTTTAGACATGGAGGACACTCTCCTCGGCTTCGTCGAAGTACTGATAAACAATCCGCCAGTCATTGGTTTTCACTCCGGCGGCATGCGAGAAAAGCTCACGGCGAACGGAGCAGCGGCGGCGCGGGATGTCTTCGCCCAGCGGGCGCGGGGGATGAAGCGGTAGCGGAGCAGGGTCAAGATGGCAAGCCAGCCATCCGCGTGACGAATCTTTTTGCCTTCCCCCGCCGTGCGTGGAGCATAGGCGATGGGCACTTCCGCAATCTTCTCGCCCATACGGCAGAGCTTGGCCGTCACTTCAGGACAGAATTCAAAACGGCGGCATTCCAAATCAATTTGCTCGATCAGTGAGCGCCGGAAGACCTTGTAACAGGTGGCTTCGTCGTGTATTCCCGCGCCGTAGAGCAGATTGGCCAGGTGAGTCAGAAGCTTTGCTCCCAGAAAAAAACGGAGCCCGCGCTCGGGCCGGTCCGGGCGCACGCCATACACCACGTTCGACTGACGCTGCTCGAGGGGACGCAGCAACGCGGGATAATCCTGGGGGTCGTATTCGAGATCCGAGTCTTGAATCAGGACGTATTCTCCGCGGACATAGGCGAGCGCAGTGCGGATGGCCGCCCCCTTGCCGCAGTTTTTTTCGTGGAAGACAACTGTGACATCGTCGGCAAGCGGCATAGCCCGGAGTTTCTCCCGAGTGCCGTCCGTGGAACCATCATCGACGATGATGATTTCCTTCTTGACCGGCGAGGCATGGATGGCTTGCAGAAGCTCGTCGATGTGCGAAACTTCATTGAAGACGGGAACGATCACAGACACGCATCCCGTCCACCGGCCGTCGGCCGATAATTTGGCCGCCGATGCGACGGAGTCCGCGGCCGTCCGCAGCGATCTTTCGAGCGATGCCACACTCATCCTGTGGAACCCTCTGAATTGTGGGCTGTTCCTAGCATAATACCATCTCGATTCCCGCTTTTTTCCAAGGAACGAGCGCCTAGACAGGGATGACCACACGGCCGGTTTCTGCTGCCCTTTCAGGGCATGGCTATCCCCCGAAACAGCAAACCCACGGCTTGCGCCGTGGGCTGGGCTGCATTCTCTCGCCGCTACGCGGCTGGGCTTTTTCCTCTTGCTACTTCGGCTGATCCATTGTGATACCTTGCGTCCCAGGCTGCTTCTCGGCTTTGGCTTTTTTGGTTAGCAGAGTCTCGTCAACCCAATGGTCGGCAGTCTTCAGATCTTCCTGGCGGGCAGCGAGATCGTCGCATTCCACATCGGCCTTTTCGCGATACATGAGGTTCAGGTAGGCCATGGCATCGTCGTAGTCAGGGCGAAGTTGAATCGCCTTGTTCAAGCTGTCGATGCCTTCCTGAATCGAAGGTGAATTCTTCGCCTTCAATTCCTCACAAACCTTTTTCTGATCCTTGTTCTTGGGGTTCAAGTTCTCATCCGGCTTCAGGCCGAGTTTGGCGCGCTCTTCCATGCGCGGCTGATAGCAAGCCGTCCAGTCGATGACGCCCACGGAGTAGTAAGGCTCGGGATCGTTGGGATCGATATCGGCCGCCATCCGGTAATACTTTTTGGCATCATCGAACTTTTTCATGTTCAAGTACAGGTAAGCGATTCCCTTGGCAGCATTTACTTTCTGGTCGCGCGCCGGATTCATTTCGAGCACGTGCTGGTATTGCTCAATGGCCTGCTCCGCCATTTTGTTGTTGTCGGGCGTGTCCGCTCCAGGAATGTACTGCTGCGCGAATGCGGTGGCCAGATACATCTTGGCGTTAATCAGGCTGGGATCCAAAGCCACGGCTTGCTGGAAATGATCGATGGCCTCTTCGTACTTGGCGTTCTTGTAGGCAGTGACGCCCTTGTTGAGCTGGTCGCGGGCGCGGAGCTTGCTGCAGCCCACGGAAGAGAAGAGCGCCAGCATAGCGGCCGCCAATGTCAGCAGTCGAAAATGTTTATTCATTGCGGTATAAGTCTCCCTTGCCACACAGCATCCTAGGCCCAGAGACAGCGGGTTGACAAGTGCTGGCCGAGCGTTTGTTCACAGAAAGCGGCGTGGGAACAATGGCCCCCGCGCAGGCTGAATGCGACGCACGGCTTCCGGGCGCTTCCGCGTCCCAGTCCCGCGCGTGCGCGCCCTTAGCCGCCCGCTTCGATCTTCGCGGTAATCAGACCGACCTTATCCACTCCCGCAGCATGCGCAATGTCAATCACGTTGGCTACGTCGGCGAAGGGGACGGCGTCATCGCCCTTCACGAACATGACTTTCTCGGCGCGGGTTTTGTAGATATCTGCCAGACGGCCCTGCAGGTTGTCCCACGTGGCATCTTCCTGATTGATCTTCAGGCCCGGATCCTGACCGGCGCCACGATCAATCAACTGCACCACGATAGTACGGTCGGGCGTATTGTTCTTGGGCGCGTTGGGCGGGGGTGGCTGAGGCACCAGCGCATCCAAGCCTTTCGGCGTCAAGGGCGTGATCACCATGAAGATGATTAGCAGCACCAGCAATACGTCGATCAGCGGAGTGACGTTAATGTTGGCGCTTTGCCCTCCGCCGCTTCCCAATGACATACTCATGATCGGTTCTCCTCTTACTTCACTCGCATCATTGCCCACTCGCCGGAGCGGTAGGCGGAGCGTTTGGAGTGCTTTTCCTCTGGTCGGTGAGCAGGCCGAGATCATCGACTCCAGCGGCGCGCACGGCGTCCACCACCTGAACCACATTGCCGAAGTGGGCGCGGGCATCTGCCTTTAAGTAGACTTCCTTATTTGTGCGATTGGTCAGGCGATCCTTCACTTTGCCGGTCAAACTGTCCACCGTGACCTTGTCGGAGCCGAAATAGACCGTGCCATCGCGCATCACCGAAACCAGCAGAGCGTCTTCCTTGTCCGCGTCTTGCATTGCTGTTGGATTGTTCACCTTGGCCATGTCCACGCTGATGCCCTTCTGCAACATGGGCGTGATCACCATGAAGATGATCAACAGCACCAGCATCACGTCCACCATAGGGGTGACGTTGATATCCGAGTTTACGTTGGCCCCTTCATTCCGCTTTGCTATTGCCATAACTAATGTCTCCCAGGAAACAGTGGCCAGTTGTCAGTGGCCAGTTGCCGATAAAACCAACCGCGTAAATTGGGAAGCCCGGCGCCGGGAAGGTTCCCGGCGCCAGACAGCTACTCATGCGGACTTGCGCGCAAAACCTCTAGGACCGGCGAACGTCCCGGCGCTTCAGGAAGTAGTCGATCAGTTCGCTCGACGAGTTGTCCATCTCCACATCGAACGCTTCGACGCGGCCGGTGAGGTAGTTGAACATCATGACGGCGGGGATGGCGACCAGAAGACCGAAAGCTGTGGTCACCAGCGCCTCCGAAATGCCGCCTGCGACTGCGCCCAGACCGGTCGCCTTCTGTTCGGAAATGCCCTTGAAGGCGTTCAGAATGCCCATCACCGTGCCGAACAGGCCCACGAAGGGAGCCGTCGAACCGATGGTGGCCAGTCCACCCAATCCACGCTTCAATTCGGCGTGCACGATGGCCTCGGTGCGCTCAAGTGCGCGCTTGGACGCTTCAATGGTCTCGCCGGGGATGGCGCCGGGGCTATCCTGGTGAGCCTTGAATTCCATCAGGCCAGCGGTGACAACTTTGGCGAGATGGCTCTTCTTGTTGCGCTCGGCGACCTTGATGGCCTCGTCAATGCGGCCATCGCGCAAAGCTCCGGCTACTGCGGGAGCGAAGGCGCGGGACTGCTTGCGGGCCGCGTTGTATGCCATGGCACGGTCAATCATGACGCCGATCGACCAACCCGACATGATGAACAGAATGATGACCACGATCTTCGCGATGATACCCATCTGCCGCCATAGCGAAATCGGATCCCATCCCACTGCGCCACCTTCCTGCACAATCCAGGCGGCTGCCCTGGGCACATGAACAAAAACTGCTGCTGCCACATTAGCTAACATGAGTTGCTTTTCCTCCTCGGAACTTTCTAGACTCTTTGATGCGAGATTCGAACATGCTGCGAAACCTGAAGGCAAAAGTTATCCGCCGAGATTCGCCTACCTGAGATGAAAGGTACGGCGACCGCGCCCAGCGAAGGGGCTCTCCCGGCCACCGCTTTAGGTGAGAGGGGAGGGCCACACTGCTTATACACTTTCTGACCTTGCCGCGTCACGCTACACCAGCCTGGATCTAGCCCCCGGACAGGGTGAAGTTGACAAACACTTCGGTATCCACCTCGACAGGTTCGCCATTCAGCAGATAGGGCTTATACCTCCACTGCTTCACGGCCTCGATGGCCGCAGGCGCCAGCATTGGATGCCCGCTGACGAGCGTTAGGTTTTCGATCGAGCCATCCTTGGCGATGACGGCATGCAACACCACCGTGCCCTGGATGCGGGCCTGCCGCGCCAGAGGCGGGTAATTCGGTTGCACACGCCGCACCAACAAACCGGCGGAAACGCCCTGCGAAACCCGCACGCGCTGCGGTGTAAAGACTTTTGGCACGGCTACCGGGGTCGAGCTGATAATGCCGCCGATTACGCCGCCCATCTGGCCGCCCGGGATGCCTCCCGGAACGCCGCCCACAACACCACTGACGGCCATCTGGGGTGGGGCCTCGTCTTCCTTGATCATCTGCACTTTTTGAGGAATCTTGGTCGGGGTGCGGAGTTCCCCGTTCACGATGTCGGTCTGAACTTGATGCACCACATGCACGGGCGCGGCAGCCGGGGGTGGAGGTGGTGGGGGCGGCGGGGGAGCCACCAGAAACGTCATTAACTGCTGCTTGGGCAGGGCTTCGGTAAAGATGAGAGGCATCAGAACCATGAGCCCGACCAACCCTATCTCGAGAATGATAGCGAAAGTCGTCGTTCGTCCCCGTTTTGTTTTCAGCCTGCCACCAGATTCCAGAAGGCTATCTTCAAACATAAGAGTTCTCCCTACTACAGAGCCTACGTATTCTTAGACACCGAGCGCTTCCCCTTTGCTCCCAAAAACGAACTCCATCGTCGAGTACAACGACCGAACCCAGTGGCACCGAACTCAACCTTCCAACTATCTACAAATAAACACTTTAGCTTAGAATCGTCGCTACGCTTACCGTGTGACCACCTGACCCGGGCGGGCTGCGGCGCCGGGCCGTTTGCCCTTCTCGATCCGCCAATCCTGGTAAGCCACCAAAATCGGGGCTGCGATTGCGATCGAGGAATACGTTCCTATCAAGATGCCGATTACCAGCGCCAGGCTGAACCCGCGAAGCACCTCGCCGCCGAACAAATAGAGAGCAAGTACAGTAAGGAAGGTTAGCCCCGCTGTCAAGATGGTTCTACTCAGGGTTTGATTGATGCTCCGGTTGACGATTTCCGAGAGCTTCTCACGCCGCATGAGTTTAATGTTTTCCCGGATGCGGTCAAATACCACGATCGTGTCGTTATTAGAGTAACCAATCAGGGTCAGAATGGCGGCGATGACGGTGAGCGAAATGTCTTTGTCCAGCAAGGAGAATGCACCTACGGTGATTAGCGTATCGTGAAACACCGTGACCACAGCCGCGACTCCGTAAATCCACTCAAAGCGGAACCCGAGGTAAACCAGCATCCCGGCGAGCGAATAAGCAGTTGCCAACAGGGCTTGTTTGCGCAGCTGCGCACCCACCTGGGGTCCGACAATCTCGACGTTGCGCACCCCGAAATCGGAGAGAAAAAAGCCATCTGGCAGAGAAGCCACCACCGCCGGGTCGACCGCACCCTTTAATTGATCGAACGAACTCAGCACCCCGCCCTGCACTTTGTCCCGCGTATCGACGATCGCCTGGGCCTGCTGAGTATATTTCTGGTCGGCATCGGAGCCGAGACGCATGGGGTCTTTGTCCATCAGATAATTCTTGATGGCCAAAGAGCTGGAGTTATTCAGATCGGTCTTGCTCGCGGGAACATTCGTCTCCAGCGCTTGGATGATCTTGTTCTTGCCGTTATCGAGGGCCTGTTCGCTGGTTTCCTGCACGTCAAGATCGATCAGCACCTCGTTGTTTGAAGGCACGTCGTAGCGCTGAATCTTTGCATTGTGCAGACCAGCGCGGTCCATGGCGGCGCGCAGCGCGTTATCGTTCGGCGTGTGCGAGAACTTCACATACACCAGAGTGCCGCCGCGGAAGTCCACGCCGTACGGGATGTGGTGCCAGAACAATATGGAAAACAGGCCCGCCACGCTGAACACCAGTGAGAAGGCGAGAAAGTACCACTTCTTGCCGAGAAAATCTATGTTGGTATTGCGAAAAAACTCCAAGCGAAAGCTCCAGGTTTCAAGGTTTCAGAGGTTTCAAAGTTTCAAGGTTCAATTGGCTCAAAGTGGGTACAGTTCTGTGCGATCCTGACTTTGAAACCTTGGACCTCTGAAACCTTGAAACCTGCTTTACTGTTCAAATGCTCAACGCCTCACCACGCTGCTTGCGGCTCAGAACCCAGTCAAAAATCGTTCGCGAAACAAATACCGCGGTGAACAGGTTCGCCAGCAAACCGAAGGTGAGTGTGACCGCAAATCCCTGCACCGGACCGGTGCCGAAGATGAACAGGATCGCCGCCGAAACAATCGTGGTAACGTGCGTATCCACAATCGTGATCCAGGCATGACCGAACCCCTGATCCACTGCTGAAGGCGGTGTCTTGCCATTGCGCAGCTCTTCCCGGATGCGCTCGAAAATCAGCACATTGGAGTCCACGCCCATGCCGACGGTCAGAATCACCCCGGCAATTCCGGGCAGCGTAAGCACCGCCCCAACGTAGCCCATGAAGCCGAGCAGGATGACAAGATTCAGAAGCAAAGCAATATCGGCATTGATGCCGGCGGCGCGGTAATAAATCAGCATGAAAATCAGCACCACCACCATGCCGATGATAGCGGCATCCACGCCGTGGTGAATCGAATCGCTGCCCAGCGACGGCCCGACCGTCCGTTCTTCCAGATATTTGATGCCCGCCGGCAGCGCACCCGAACGCAGGATCATCGACAGATCTTTTGCCTGTTGCTGGCTCATGCTGCCGCCGCTGATTTCGCCGGTATCACGGATGGCTTCCTTAATATTGGCGACTTCCTGCACTTTGCCGTCGAGCACCACTCCCAGGCTGTCGCCCACGTGCGAAGACGTAAAGCTGTAGAAGCGCTGCCCGCCTTCGCCGGTCAGCGTAAAGCGCACGTTCGGCTGGCCGTTCTGGTCGGTTCCGGGTTGCGCATCCCGCAAGTCTTTTCCTCGGACGGCAGAAACCCGCGACACTAAATACCAGGCTTGTTCGTCCGCCGGAGTTCCGGGAGCGGCGTGCCCCGGCAGAAGCATTGCATCCGGCGGCAAAACTCCGCCCTTATCTTGTAACGCGGCTTGCTCGCTCGGATAAGGTCCACCCAGCACCTGCTTGATCTCAAGCATGGCGGTGGATTGCATAATGTCCTTGACCCGGCCGGGATCGTCCACATCGGGTAACTGGACCAGAATCTGATATTGGCCGAGGCCGTGCTCCTGGATGGTTGGCTCGCTCACGCCCAACGAGTCGATGCGGTTGCGAATGGTCTCGATCGCCTGGCTCACAGCCTTGTTCTTCAGGTCGCTCAGCATCTGCGGCTTCATGGAGAGCGTCCAGGTATTGTCGGCTCCCGAATTCAGGTTGTACTCGGGGAGACGCTCGTTCACGATATCGAGCAGATCCTTCCGCCCGTCCGGCGGCACACCTTTCAGTACGACCTGATCGGGAGCATTCTTCGGATCGGGCTTGGAGATATCCGCGAAGGCAATCTTGCGCTTGTTCAATTGCTCTTTGAGGACTTCGACCGCATTGTCGGAGTCAATGTTTACCGCGTCGTTGACCTGCACTTGCAGGATCAGGTGGGTTCCGCCCCGCAAATCGAGCCCGAGGTTAATGCGCTTGGTCATGGCGGTGAGCAAACCCTGGCCGGAAAAACTCTGTGGGATGCCGAATATCCCGTACAGAAAGACGAGTAGAGTCCCGACGATCGCCACCAATTTCCAGAGAAGATTCTTGTTCATAACGAAAACAGAGTCCAAAAAAATCTTAAGGTTGTTGCCGCTACTACTTGGTCTTGGCTTCTTCGTCCGCGGTGGTCAATTGCGCCACCGAAGCCTTGGTCACTTCGAGTCGCAGGTTGTCCGGAGGAACCCGCAGATGGATCGAGTCTTCCTTGAGAGCCACTACGGTGCCGCGCAGGCCGCCGGTGGTGGTGACTTTGTCGCCGGTCTTGATGCTCTCGAGCATGGCTTGCCACTTCTTCTGCCGGCGCGATTGGGGCATAATCACGAGAAAGTAAAATACCCCGACCATCAACCCCATCGTGATCAGGAAGGAGAAGCCGCCTCCACCCGGTAACTGCATTGCCAGCAAGAATCCCATATTCATCAAGGCCATATTCACGAAGCCGCGTTTTTCAGACTCCAGTTAATCGGCGAGCTATAATCCGCGAAAAACGCCCACGGACGCAAACGCCGCAGACTTGCATTTCACGACGGGAGTTCTGATCGATTCCGGCCGAATCATCTACCGCTCAGGCTTGAATCCGGGAAGAGTCGTCACAGGTAAGGTCTAGGGTTCCGGTCGAGACCGGACGCTAGGTGAAAAACCTGACTCTTCCCCAAGTGAGATAGAATGACGCACTCGCCGCATGGTGTCAAGGTAGAAACTCAGGTTATGCAGGGTATTTAAGACCTGAGCCAGCAGCTCATTAGAAGCATAGAGATGCCGCAGATAGGCTCGGGAATAGCGCTGGCAAACCCGGCAGCCGCAGTTAGGATCGAGCGGGCCTTGGTCCTGAGCATAGCGCGCCTGCTTGATTGAAACCTTGCCCTGGGAAGTGAACAGCAGGCCATGCCGCGCCGCTCGCGTAGGCAGCACGCAATCCATCATATCGACGCCCAGGCTGGCGTATTCGGCAATCTCCTCCGGCGTGCCTACTCCCATCACATAACGCGGCTTGTCGGCCGGAAGGTGTTCGAGCGTGGCTTCGATCACCTCGCGCGTGCGTTCCCGAGGCTCGCCCACGCTCAGCCCGCCGATCGCATATCCGGGAAAGCCGATTTCGATGGTCCGCTCGGCCGATTCCTTCCTTAATTCGAGGTCCATACCGCCTTGGACGATGCCGAAGAGAGATTGGGTCGAATCCCCGGGAAGTTTGTCATTCCGGCCGGACCGAGGAATCTTGGTTTGCTGAGAACTGAGAACTGAGAACTGAGAACTGTTCCAGGGCGCTTCATGCTTATGCTCCTCAAAATATTTCTTGCTGCGCTCGGCCCAGCGCAAAGTCAATTCCATCGAAGCCTTGGTCCGCGCGCGATCGGCGGGATACTCCGTGCACTCATCGAACGCCATGATGATGTCGGCGCCCAGGCCGATCTGCGCCTGCATCGCGCTCTCCGGACTGAAGAAGTGCGGCGAGCCGTCAAGATGGGAGCGAAACGTTACACCTTCGTCGCTGACTTTGCGCAACTCATTCAGGCTGAAAACCTGGAAGCCGCCGGAATCGGTGAGGATCGCCCGCGGCCACGCCATGAAACCGTGCAAACCGCCCATCTGGCGGACGGTTTCCACTCCGGGACGCAAGTAGAGGTGATACGTATTACCGAGAAGAATCTGAACCCCGATTTCCTCGAGAACATCCTGCGGCACGCCTTTTACGGTCGCGACGGTGCCGACAGGCATGAAGACAGGGGTTTCAATCTTGCCGTGAGGAGTGAGCAGGCACCCAGCACGCGCAGCGCCAGCGCGGCCCTCGACATGGAACTCGGTGGACATTGTCTCTTTGCCTTGCGATTGTAGCAACGCTGGACACCACTCAGGAGTCGATCAGATTCAAATGCAGAAGTTCGCCTCGCAGTCCGCCGTCTTGGATGGTTAGTTTGCCGACGCTCACCGGCAGTTTGAATCTTCGCGGCCCGGCGCTGCCCGGGTTGAAATAAAGCACTCCGTCGCGAGTCTCTCGTTTTGGAACGTGAGTGTGACCAGAGATCACGGCCGAGAATCCGGCCGCCTTCGGCTTGAGGTCCAACTGCGCCAGATCGTGCAGCACGTAGATAAAAATGCCGACCAGTTCAAACACCGCAGTTTCCGGCAACTTGCGAGACCACGCTCCCTTATCGATGTTGCCGCGCACCGCAGTCACAGGCGCAATGGCCGCAAGCCGTTCGAGAATCTCGGCCGAGCCGACATCCCCGGCATGAATGATGTGATCGGCTCCGCGCAGAGCTGCGATTGCCTCAGGACGCAGCAGGCCGTGCGTGTCAGAGATAACACCGATCAGGATGGAGGGCATCGCACCTCAGGTTTCAGATCCTCAGATCACGCTGGTCTCGTTCAAGTGCGAGCCAGCGCGACCGCCCGGTGTAGACTCAGCACATTCTCCTCGAGCACCTGATAGCTCTGGTACTCACACTCGGCTGCTTTCCCCATCGAAATCTCTGGGTTGCGATGGACCATCGGGCTGGCAACGCGACTCCTCAGCCCAACGTGAATTTCTCTCACCCCGGTCTGTTTGATGATTCTTGCGGCGTTCTGATCGTTGATGCCACCACAAGCCATGACCGCGATACGCCCGCGCGCCGCGTCAACCAGCCGGGCAATCTGCTTAACGGCCTGTAGCGCAGTTTTCTTTCCGCCTGAGGTCAGCAGCCGGTCCGCGCCAGTCGCGCAGATGCATTCCAAAGCACGAGAGAGATCTGCGGACATATCAAAAGCTCGATGGAAAGTGACATTGAGAGGCCGCGCCAGCTCGATCAATTCCCGCGTGCGCTCAATGTCCACGCTGCCGTCGGCGTTGAGGATGCCTACGACAACGCCGTCGGCTCCGAGCTTCTTGGCGGCGACGATGTCGCGCCTCATGGTCTCGAACTCTTCCGGCGTGTAACAAAAATCGCCGCCGCGCGGCCGAATCATCACCTGCAGGCCGATGGATGTTCTGGTCCGCACCAGTTCAATCTGTCCTGCGCTGGGAGTAACACCGCCCTCGAGCAAATTGCTGCACAGTTCCACACGTCCGGCTCCGCCGCGCTCTGCGGCGAGCGCGGAGGCAACAGAATCGACGCATACTTCTATCAAAATCCGGTCGCTCATCACTTTCAGGGTTTCGTCAATTCTTCATCTTCTCAAGAAGCTTGCCGACGCTCACAATCGCCCGTCCTACAGTGCCCCGACCGATCTCCTGCACATCGTCGCGCGCGCTTACCCGGAAAGTGTAGAAGCGGCCGTCAAACGACTCCAGCACGGCCTCGGCTGTGATGTGCGCGCCAATGCCGCTCGCGGCGCGGTGCTGAATGTTAATCGCAGTTCCCACCGAGATCTCGTCGCCCTCGCAGTAAGGCTGAAGCGCCTGAAACGCCGCGGTCTCCATCAGCCCGATCATGTGCGGCGTGGAATAAACCGGCGGCAATTCAGGACGGTGCGCGGTAAGCGTGTGTTTGAACTCGACAGTCTGTTGCGCGTCGCCGCGCGCGCCGGTGGGAATTGGCTTCGCCATCCTGTCATCCTATACGAGCGGACCCGGGAAGAAGTAAGTCACGGGAGAGCTTCGCCGGCTTGTTAGAATGGAGGCGAAAGGCGCCGCGCTGCGGTTGAGCGAGGTTTGGGTTCCTGGTTCTGCGATGCAGAAGTTTACCGAACAATTCGAGGTAGTCGTGGTCGGCGCCGGCCACGCCGGATGCGAGGCCGCGATGGCCGCGGCGCGCGTGGGGTTGAAGACGGCCCTCTACACGCTCAACGTCGATCTGATCGCGCAGATGTCCTGCAACCCGGCGGTCGGCGGCATCGCCAAGGGACACCTGGTTCGCGAGGTCGACGCGCTCGGCGGCATCATGGGCGAGATCACGGACGCAGCGGGCATCCAGTTCCGACTGCTGAACACATCGCGCGGGCCGGCGGTGTGGTCGCCGCGGGCGCAATGCGACAAGCAGGCTTACCGGCTCAAGATGCGCGAGGTGCTTGAGTCGCAATCGAATCTCAAGATCAAGCAGGCGGAAGTGGCGGAGCTGATTTTGGAAGAGGCTTCGGGCTCCGGGCTTCGGGCCTCGACCAATCCTCCCGTACACGACGACAGCGATGAAGGTGCTTCTGCCGAAGCCCGATGGCCAAAGCCTGAAGCCCGCGTTCTCGGAGTCACCCTCCGCGACGGGCGCACTGTCGGCGCGCAAGCCGTGATCATCACGACTGGAACTTTTCTCAACGGCCTGATTCATTGCGGCGAGCAGCAGTATCCCGCGGGGCGCTCCGGAGAACCGAACGCGGTTCTGCTCGGTGAAGCGCTGAAGAATCTGGGCCTGCGCGGCTGCAGGCTCAAGACCGGCACGCCGCCGCGCCTCGATGGACGCACCATCGACTGGTCCCGCTTCGCCGAGCAGCCGGGCGACGCCGACCCCACTCCGTTCAGCTTCCGCACCAAGCGGGTGGCGCATCACGATTCGCAGGTACCCTGTTACATCGCCTCGACCACGCCCGAAACGCACCGCATTATCCGCGAGAACGTGCATCGCTCGCCGATGTACAGCGGACAGATCCAGTCGATCGGTCCGCGTTATTGTCCGTCGATCGAAGACAAGATCGTTAAGTTTCCCGACAAGGAGACGCACCAGCTCTACCTTGAGCCCGAGGGCTTGAACACACACGAGATCTATGTCAACGGCATGAGCACCTCGCTTCCGGTGGACGTCCAGCTCGCCATCCTGAAGTCGATCCCCGGTCTCGAAACTGCCGAGATGCTGCGCCCCGGCTACGCCATCGAATACGACTCGATCGATCCCACCGAACTGCATCGCACGCTTGAGACCAAGAAAATCAGCCGGCTGTTTCTCGCCGGCCAGATCAACGGCACCTCCGGCTATGAGGAGGCCGCCTGCCAGGGCCTGATGGCGGGCATCAATGCAGCACTGCAGGTGAAGGCGCAACCGCCGCTCATCCTCGACCGCACCGAGGCTTACACCGCGATTCTGATCGACGACCTAATCTCCAAAGGCACGAACGAGCCTTACAGAATGTTTACGTCGCGGGCCGAGTTCCGCCTGCACCTGCGCATCGACAACGCCGACCGCCGGCTCACTCCACACGGCCGCCGCGTGGGCCTGATTTCCGATGAAGCCTGGGACGAGTTTCAAGCCAAGCAGAAGCGTCTGGAGGCAATCAAGAAGTTGCTGGAACGCACAAAGCTGACCTCTGTGATGCTGGAAAGGATTTCACTTTGTCATTCCGAGGAGCGAAGCGACGAGGAACCCGCTGTCGCTGGCAGTACAACTGACCCGCCTTGGAGTTCCGCCGTCGGACAGACCTGCGCCCAGTTGCTGAAGCGTCCGGAGGTCACGATCGAAAAGTTGGCGCCCATTCTCCGCGAGCTGGATCCGGCGTTCTTTGCAAGAGAAACAGAAGAAGTCCGTGAGAATCCGCGCGAATCCGCGGCTACGCTTTCTTCCGAAATCCGCAACGAACTCAAGTCGGTCGAAACAGAAATCAAGTACGAAGGCTACCTGCTGCAACAGCAGCGCGCCATGGATCGCATGAAGAAGTCAGAACAGCGGTCGATTCCAGGCTGGTTCGATTACCGCTCAGTCAGCGGGCTCTCCCGCGAGATGCAGGAGAAGCTCACCCACGTGCAGCCCCGTACCCTGGCCCAGGCCTCGCGCATCCCGGGAGTGACGCCGGCAGCCGTATCGCTGGTCAACGTCTTCATCGAAATCCAGGCCAGGCGCCGCGAACAGGCTGCCGCCATCTAGGAAACCTGGCGATCGGGTGAAATTAACGTTGCGTTAACAATTGAATGTTACGCGCACGTTAATATCTCCGAATGCTGCCAGAGTCCCTCCGCATTGAAGACCAGCCCGGAACGCAGCCCGGACAGCGCATTCTCCGCTTGAATGGAGCGCTCGTCATGACCACGATGTTCGAATTCCAGGCCACGGTGCGCGCCGACGCCTCCCGCGCGCTGATCATCGATTTCAGCAACGTCCCCTATGTGGATTCGGCCGGCATCGGCGCACTGGTGGGAGCCTACGTCACGCGCCAGAAGGGCGGGCGGAGTCTCGCGCTGGTGGGGGTGTGTGATCGCATCCACAACGCGCTGAATGTCACCCGGGTCGAGCAATTTTTTCGCTTCTTCGATTCCGTGAGCGCAGCCGAACAAGCATCCTAAGAACAGTTGCCAGGGGCCAGTGTTCAGGGACCAGTCAAAATCACATCGGCCCTGCTGGCCCATGATCACTGGCCACTGGCCACCGTTCTTACGTTTGACTGCGTTTCCCATCCCTCCTAAGATGAATTTTCCCAAACATCCGTTGACGATCCACCAGATATGATCGGCCAGACCATCTCGCATTACCGCATCACCGGCCAACTCGGCAGCGGTGGGATGGGAATTGTTTACGAAGCGCAAGACCTCGACCTGGGACGCCGGGTTGCATTGAAGTTTCTGCCCCCCCAAACGTCCCGCGATCAAAATGCGCTGGACCGCTTTCTGCTTGAGGCGCGCACTGCCTCGGCGCTGAACCATCCCAACATCTGCACCATCTACGCGGTCGAAAGGGTACGGGCGGAGAACGACAAAGACGGCAACGACTACGCCAATGCGAACGAGCAGGCATTTATCGCCATGGAATTGCTGGAAGGCGATACGCTGGATCGCCGCCTGGGCGGCGGCGGCTTGCCGCTCGATCGCCTGCTCGACTGGAGTATTCAGCTAGCGGATGCGCTCGACGCCGCTCACGCCAAGGGCATCATCCATCGCGACATCAAACCGGCGAATATCTTTGTCACCAAGCGTGGACCGGTGAAAGTGCTCGATTTCGGCTTGGCCAAGCTGGCGCATCCCGAGGCGGCGATGGAAACCATCGGAGCTACCCAGAACGATCCCGCGCCCGCGCACCTGACCAGCCCCGGCGCGACCGTCGGCACCATTGCCTACATGTCCCCCGAACAAGCGCGCGGCCTGGAACTCGACACACGCACGGACTTATTCTCGCTGGGCGCAGTGATCTACCAGATGGCGACCGGACGCTTGCCCTTTTCCGGCGCCACTTCGGCCGTGGTCTTCCACGCCATCCTTGAACTCGATCCGGCCCCGGCGTTGCGTCTGAACCCGGCGCTGCCACCTAAGCTCGAAGAGATTATTCAAAAGGCCCTGGAGAAGGACCGCGACCTGCGCTACCAGTCGGCTGCGGATCTGCGCGGCGACCTCAAGCGGCTGAAGCGCGATACGGAGTCCGGTCGCAAGCCCGCGCAAGCTGCATCCTCGGGATCGGGCCCAACTGCAGCAGCCGCCAGTGACAGCTGGTTGGGTGCCACCGCTGGGGGATTGCCCGCCGCCGTTGCTTCCCAGAATTCCAGTCAAGCATCCGCAGCGGTTGCCGTAGCCAGCCGTCACAAGCTTGGGACTGGCGTCGCCGCGTTCATCACCCTCATCGTTCTCCTCGCCGCCGGTTACGGCGTTTACTCGCTGCTCTCGCGCAATCATGCGCAGCCCTTCGCGAATTTCTCCGTTAACAAGGTGACTGAGACCGGCGACGCGGTAGACGCGGCGCTCTCGCCCGACGGCAAATACATTCTGAGCTTGGTGAGAGCCAAGAGCGACAACGGTCTGGCCAGTCTCTGGCTTCGCAATGTTCCCACCAACAGCATGACGCAAGTGCAGCCTCCGGCTGACGTCTGGTACAACGGACTTCGCTTCTCGCCCGACGGGAACTACTTCTACTCTGTGCACAGCGAACCGGGAAACGCGCCCCTGAAGTACTTGTATCGCACGCCGCTGCTGGGTGGCACGCCGGAGCGTTTAGCAGCCGACGTGGATTCGAACGTCACATTTTCCCCGGACGGCCGGAAGCTAGCCTTCATGCGCTACGACAATCCCGATCCCGGAAAGTACCGGCTGATCGTGCGTTCCGTCGATGGCGGAGACGAAACCGTTCTTGCCGCCGGCCCGAACGGCCAGCAGCTCTACAGTCCAGCTTGGTCGCCCGACGGCAAGACCATTATGTGTGGCGTAAGTCAGCCGGGGGATGCCCTTTCCGGATTGATGTCGGTGGATGCCATAACTGGACAGCAGAGTCTGTTCCTCAGCTTCCCCGGCTTCGTCGCTTATCCTACCTGGATGCCCGATGGCAGAGGCCTGGTGGTTCTCAACAGTGATCGCTCCTCGAATTATCGACGACTCCAAGTCGCCTTCGTCTCCTACCCCGGAGGAAAGCTGAATCCTGTCACACGCGACACCAACAACTATTCCGATCTGAGCGTTGCCGCCAACGGCCAGGTGCTTGCCACCGTGCTCAGCGAGTCGCATTGGAATCTCTCCGTGATGGCAGCTACATCTGGGAGCGGCGATGCACGGGAGATCGACGCGGCGGATGGCTTTACCAACTTCACCTGGACGCGCGACGGACGATTGGTCGACGATAAGGACAGCACGCTCCGCTGGCTCAATCCCGAGTCGGGAGCCAAAGGCTTAATCGCCGTCGAGCAGGACTCCGCGAGCGGCGATCCCTCGGCATGCTCGGATGGCCATTTCGTCGTTTTTGATGCCAGCCACGCCGCCGGCAAAGGCGCGCGGGTTATCTGGCGAGCGGATTCCACCGGAGGAGCGCTGAAGCAGATCTCCACCGGGAAAAACGACTCCTTCCCGGTTTGTTCTCCCGATGCGAAATCGGTTTATTACATCGACCTCGGCACCGGACATGTAATGAGAGTATCGATTGACGGCGGTCAAGCGCAGACACTGACGGACTTATCGGCGTTGCAGTTCTTAGATATTTCTCCGGACGGCGGCACGGTTGTCTTTGCGACCATAGACCACGCTAGTGGTCATGAGTTAAACCTCGCGCTGGTCGCGACCGATACAGGCAAGGTTCGTGAGCTTAAGTTCGAAAGGCAACCGATAGCTTTGATTCACTTCTCGCACGATGGCAAGGGGGTGGTTTACGCCGTCCGCGAGAACGGGATCGACAACCTGTGGCAGCAGCCTTTGGATGGCTCGCCCGGAAAACAGCTTACCTCGTTCAAGTCGGAACACATCTTCGACTTCCACTGGTCGTTTGACGGGAGCGAACTGGCGCTGGTGCGTGGTCACAACGATTCCGACGTCGTGCTGATTCGCAATCAAAGGCAGTAATCTGAATTCTCACGCAAACTAAAAAAGGCGGCCATCTCTGGCCGCCCTCTTTCCGGATTGTTAGCGAAGTCGTCTACGCACCCTTCACGTTCTCGGCTTGCCACCCCTTGGGGCCTTTGACCACGTCAAACTGCACCTGCTGACCTTCCTGAAGGCTGCGGAAGCCGCTGGCCTGAATGGCGGAGAAATGCACGAATACATCTTCACCGTTCTGGCGGCTGATGAATCCGTAACCCTTGGCGTCGTTAAACCACTTCACTGTTCCTGTTTCCATGGTGTTGCTTTGTTCCTTTTTCTTTGATGTAGCGCTGAAACTTTGGAAGGCTTCTTCTGCAGGCAGGTCACGCGCTGGTTGGCGGAGAAACTGGATACTGCGAAAGAAATCTAAAGATCAAACGCAATTAAATTGTAAAAGAGACGCCGCGAAAAAGCTAGAATATTTCCTGGGCCGGATACTTAAACACCTGCCATATCAATAACTTACAGAGCATCCCGGGGGTTACTCAAGGCTACGGGATTTGCCATCCGAGCCACAAAAGATACATGATCACAACGTAGGATTATGATCGGGGGTTGATGATTAGCAAATGCATTTCCGCAAGCTTCTTATTCTGATCGCATTCGTAACTCCGGCCTGGGCAGGGATCGTAGAAAATGTCCGCACCGCCCTCGCTCAGGGAAATTTCAGCGCAGCCGACTCGGACCTCACTTTCTACCGCAACAGCAAAGGCGTCACACCCGAATACATCGAGGCCTATTCTTGGCTGGGGCGCGCTGCCCTCGACGCCCATAACTACGATCAGGCAGCGGCTTACGCTAAGCAGACCAGCGCCCTCGCACTCGATCAACTCAAGCAGAGGCCACTTGATGCCGAACCGCATCTGCCCATCGCATTGGGCGCGGCTATCGAAGTCCAGTCGGAGACGCTGGCGGCTCGAGGCCAGCGTACCCAGGCAATCGCGGTGCTGCAAACCGCGCTGCGCACCTATGGCAGCACCTCGATTCGCACCCGCCTGCAGAAAAACCTTAACCTGCTCTCCTTCGAAGGAAAAACTGCGCCTGCGCTTCGCGAGGCGCAGTTCCTTGGTTCGAAACCGCCCGTGCTCGCCCAGCTTAAAGGTTCTCCTGTACTGCTTTTCTTCTGGGCACACTGGTGTGGAGACTGCAAAGCCGAAGCCCCTATCATCACTCAATTGCGCAGCGAGTTCGCGGCCCAGGGATTGACCGTCCTCGGCCCCACGCAGCTCTATGGCTATACCGCGCAAGTCGAGCACGCCGCGCCCAGCGACGAACTCGCCTACATCGACGCCGTGCGCCACCGCTTCTACGCCGGACTGCTCGACATGTCCGTCCCCATCAGCAAATACAACTTCGATGTGTACGGAGCTTCGACCACGCCGACGCTGGTGCTGCTCGACCGTACCGGCAAGGTTGCCATGTATCACCCCGGCGCGCTGCCCTACGGTGAGCTGAAAGCGGAGATTGAAAAAGTCGTGGCGTCACCCGCTACAATCGCCCGGTGAACCTCGACGATACGATCGTCGCCATCGCGACGCCTCCCGGACGCGGTGGCATCGGCGTAGTGCGCATCGCCGGGCCGCAGGCGCGCGAAATCGCTAATCCGATGCTGCGGCTCAGGCATGATCTGGAGCCGGGACGAGCCACTTTCGGCGAACTAGTCGAACCATGTGGAGCGGGGGCGCCCGCCCTACACGAGCTGCGCATCGACGAGGTCGTGGTCACTTACTTCGCCAAGCCCCATTCCTACACCACCCACGACATCGTCGAGATCGCCGCCCACGGCTCTCCGGTGGTGCTTCGGCACATCGTCGAGTTGTGCGTCGCGGCCGGAGCGCGCCTCGCCGAGCCCGGAGAGTTCACCATGCGCGCCTTCCTCAACGGCCGGATCGATCTCACCCAAGCCGAAGCGGTCCGCGATCTAATCGACTCGCAGACGCTCTACCAGGCGAAGATCGCCGCGCAACAGCTTGAGGGCGCTCTCTCCCGCCGTCTGCAACCGGTCAAACAGAAACTCGTCGAGCTGATCGCCGTGCTCGAAGCCGGTATCGACTTCGCCGAAGACGACGTTTCTGTTCTACCCGACGCATCCATCCTCGAACGCATCGCTGCCGTCCGCCAGCCACTCCAGCAGCTTGTCGCGAGCTTTGCCTACGGCAAAATTGTGAACCAGGGACTGACCCTCGCAATCGTCGGCCGCCCCAACGTCGGCAAATCAAGCCTGTTCAACCGCCTGGTCGAGCGCGAGCGCGCCATCGTGACCGCAACTCCCGGCACCACGCGCGATCTGGTCAGCGAGACGGTAGCCCTCGGCGGCATTCCAATCCAGCTCGTCGACACCGCCGGAATCCGGGAGGCTCTCGATGAGGCTGAATCCATCGGCATCCGCAAAAGCATGGAAGCGCTAGCCGACGCCGACCTGGTGCTGGTCGTGCTCGACGCATCCCAGCCGGAGAACTCCGAGGATAACGAGTTGCTGCGGCATGTGGAAGGCCGCCCGGCAATCGTAGTCGGCAACAAGTGCGACCTGGCGAATAGTGGCCAGTGGTCAGTGGCCAGTGGCCAGTCTGCACGCGTCCGCGCCTCGGCTCTCACCGGCGAGGGCATCGCCGAACTGCGCTCCGAAATCCTTCGCCACATCGGCGGCGAAACCGGCGCCCAGGCCGAAGCCGGATTCCTCACCAACGTCCGCCATCAGAGCCTCGTGCAAGAATCACTCGCGGCGCTCAACGCTGCCAGCAGCGCTGTGGGCGCGAAAGTCCCGCACGAAATGCTGCTGCTCGATCTCTACAGCTCGCTCCGCCCCCTCGATGCCATCACCGGCGCCACCACCACCGAAGACATCCTCAACCTGATCTTCAGCACGTTCTGCATCGGTAAGTAAGCAGCCGCGCTCCACATAGACGGAATCGGCGGCTGCAAAAAAGAACGGCCGCACCTTTTCAGGTGCGGCCGGAAGAAAGCTACGAGCTTCGTTTCAGTTAGAAGCGAACCCGAGCGCCGATTTCGATCTGACGATCGCCGCCGGCTTGCTCCTGCGCCGAGCCACCATTCAGAGCGCCGAAACCGCCAGGATTAAAGAGCCCCGAGGCAGCCCCCGCCACCGGATCAAGGAACTGGTTATGGTTAAGAACATCAGCAAACACGCCTTGCAGTTCCAAGCTGATGCCTTCCGCGACCCTGATGTTCTTCCTGACGCTGAGGTCCAGATTCCAGTAGGGCAGGCCAAAGATATTCCCGTCGCCGCCGTCCTTGTTATCCAAACCCAGAATCGGATTGCGGAAATCACTAGCGGCAGCCACGCCCTCCTTAAACATATTGACCGGCAAGCCGTTCGAGGGGCTGTTGTAGTAAGCGTGACCGTGCGTAATGGGTGCAATCTGAATCGCGTTTTCGTTGCCGAAGAAGTTGATGTTGTCCCCTGCGCCGTACTCCTGGCCATCTCCGGTCGAGGTGAATAGCTCGATCGGAGAAGGAGAGCCGGCGGTGAACACCGACGCGACCGACCAGCCGCCGAGCGCGCGTCCCAGCAAGCCAGACTGGCCCTTGTAGAAGGGTAGCTGATACACGAAGAACATGTTGTAGACGAATTTACGCTGATAGTTCTGATAGCCGTAGGTCGTCGCCAAATTGAATGGATCGTCCGGGGTGTATTCGCTGCTGGCCTGGACAACTCCGCCAGTCCCCAGTGCCTTGGACCAGGTGAAGTTCGACTGCATGGTCAAGCCTCTCCAATCCGCCATTTTGACGGATGCGAAGCCGGCGTTGTAGTTTCCGTATCCTATGCTGCCGTTAGACGCGATTCCCGACGACACCTGGGGAGTCGGCCCAGTGTTCATCATGGTGTATCCCGTGAGGACACCACCTTGACCACCAGGGACGGTTAAGGCCTGCATCGGACCGTTATCCAAATCGCTCCAGAGGCTCCACACCTGAGCGAGGGCAAGGTTGGTTCCCTCATTGGCCACCACGGCTGCGGTGCAGCTTGAGTATCCATGGCAGTAGGCGGAACCTGTTCCCCCAAGCGCCGTTTCGAAGAAGGGCTGCGGCGTGACGTTGCCTGCGACGCCAGCGCAACCACCGCCAGCCAGACCCGCTATGCCGCCGCAGTATTGCAGTACCACGTTGGCGTAGGCTTGCTTAAACTGCTGCCCACCCAGCGTAAACATGTTAGGCACCGCGTTAAGGTTGATGGGCTGATATTCATGAGTGATCCTGCGCCCGATATAGCCCATCTCCAAGGTAACCCGGTGGGTCAACTGGCGCTGAATGGTGAGGTTGAATGCGTCGGACACGTTGGGTCGGAAATGCGGGTCCAAGGCTTCGCTGGCGCTGCCCGGCCCCTGGCCTCCAAACCCAGGATAAATAGGTTGCGGTAGAGTCGCAGTGGGTATCAGGCCCGGGTCAGTCTGAAGCGGCGCGATCGGGCCACCTAGCGATGAGGATGTGGCTCCGATGCGGAACGCATTCGAAGGTGTGACCGACGCTCCAGGACAAGTGCCATTGTTGAGGTTATTGACGCACTGCACAGGCTGGATGGGGCCGATGCCGAGCAATGGCACCAGCGCCTGATCCACGCCGTTCAAGCGGCCATAGATGCGACCGTAGCCACCACGGATGACCGTGTCTTCATGGCCGAAGATTTTTCCCGCTGGGGAGTCAGCGTCGAAGTGCGGGCTCCAGGCCACAGCGATACGCGGACTGAATTCGCCGTAGTACGGATCATAGGCACGATAATGGCCGTCTCCCACGTTATGTACCAGGGCAAAACCGAGTTCGGGATTGTAGACCTGGCCGATTAGCGCGGCGGCTTTGCGCTGCGCCAGGTAGGAAGTCATCGAAATGGGCGTGTCGCTTGCGTCCACCAGCACATCCTGCTTACCCGTCGCTTCCGTCGGAGGCTGTTCCAGCGTCCAGCCCAAACCGTAGGTCAGAGTGAACGTCGGCTTCATGTGCCAGGTGTCGCTGAAGTAGGAGTTGAAATAAGGAACCGTGAGCGTGTCTTCCGCCGGCGTCAGCGGAGGATTCAGAGCGAGGCTTGCGCCGGCACGGGTATAGGCGATCTGTGAGATTGAAACGATGCCCAACGCCCCAGCAACCAAGGCGGGGCAGTTGGAGATGTCAGGGCTCGCAGTAGCAGGATTGATATTGCTGCAAGGAGCAAAGTTCGCGAAATCTGACGCGCTTGCAAGTCCCGATCCACTGGATCCGAGGCCAAGCTCATAAACCGGGGCATAGTTGATTCCGCCACCATTGTCGGTACGCTGATGCTGGTTCCAATTGCGTTGATAGGTAACGCCAAATTGGAGCAGATGGTTGCCTTTCAGGTTCGAAACGTCGTCGCGAACCATCTGATCGTGACCATCCCAATAACGCGTTCGGGTCTGCTGGGTGTTTACGTTAAAGGGGCCAAGATCCTGAGTGGCGTTCTGGCCGCTCATGATCTCGAGCGCTCCGCCCAAGCCGGCCAGTTGCGGGGTATCTCCTTGCCGGATCCACTGCCAAAAGTTGCGCAGGAAGCTATAGTGGAAGTCATTGGTGGTGTTAGAGGTGATGTTAGTGGTCAGGCCCGCAGCCCACATATTTGGCGTCGCAGGATCCTTGGACAGGGAAGCGGCCACGCCCTTCGTGTCGCCCGGGAAAAACCCGCCGATGTCAACCTGGTCAGTCGTGGTCTCCGTCAGTTTGTAGAAATGATAGGTCGCATTGAAATGCCACTTGGGCGAAAAATCGTGGTCGAGCCGCGCAGCTACGAATTTGCTGGTGATTGGGATGCCAATGTTGCCCACGAACCCCTGAATATTAACGCCATCGCAGTATGATTGTGCGCAGGCACCATTCGACGCCGGCTCGTAGGTGTTCCATATGCTCGAAACTACCGGATTGAGCCCGATTCCAAGGGGATCAATAGATTTCAGGGAATAAGGAGTGGACGGGGTCAGAGGGTCGATGATCTCGCCCGCTTCCAAGCTTGCCGACGGCACGTTCCTGTGGATGGTGATGGACTGAGGGAAGTTAAAGCCCTCGTAGTTGACGAAGAAATACGTTTTTCCGCCGAGAACTTCTTTCGGGAGAATCGGGCCGCCAACGGCGAAACCGTAACGGCTGTAATGGAAACTGGGAAGAGGAGCGGATCCCGGCTGCAGAATGTTGTCGTAATCATTTTCCCAGCTCTGGGACGACCAGTTGTTGTCTTTATAATACTCGTAACCCGTGCCGTGCCAGGCATTAGTTCCGCGCTTGGTGACGATCTTCACTTCGGCGCCGGCGGAACTATTGAAATCAGCCGTCTGGCCGGCAGTATTGACCTTGAATTCTTCGACGCTGTCCTGAGGAGTGGGGATCACGCCCGTCGGGCCGCCAGAACCTGCTCCGAGGTTATTCTGCGTGGCCACACCACCAGTCGGATCGCCAGCATAGCTGTTGGTGTAGACGTTCATGCTGCCGTCCATATCGTTGGTGTTGTTGCCGCCGTCGAGCGAGAAGTAGTTCTGGTCAAGCACCGCGCCGCCGACGCTGCCGTCTGGGCCTACGCCCGGCTGCAATTCGACGAACGTGCTGACGTCGCGGCCGAGGCTAGGTAGGTTGTCGATGGTGACGCTGTTGATTGTGTTGCCGACCGTGGCGTTCATGGTCTGCAACTCGTTGCCGACAGAGGAGACCTCCACCACCACATTCGCGCCGCCCACTTGCAGAGACAAATTGACCGTGAGATTGACTCCGACCTGCACGATCTGGTTCTCGGTCTTCGTGGTGGCAAAACCAGCCTTGGCCACGGTGAGACTGTAGGTGCCCGGGGTAACGTCCGCAAAGAAGTACCGCCCGGTCGCGTTAGAGTTCCCGGTGCGCGAGATATTGGTCGCGATATCGGTCAGCGTGATCGCGGCGCCCGCCACCACCGCATTCGACTGGTCAGTCACAATACCGGAAACCGTGCCGGATGATGCTGATTGAGACCACAGGGGCAGAGCACCACCCACGCAAACCGCCAACAGGACAACCAGAACCAACTTTACGCTGCGCGTGTACATTTACTTCCTCCTACCAGAGAGATTGAACGTTCACGACTGACCGGGAGAGAAACGACGAGATACTACAGAAACTGGCCCGCTTTTTGCGAGAACTTGGAAAATTGCTGTCAACCAACACGCCCCGATCATGCACATCTTTCAAACGGCTAAAACACCTAACCTGAAGAGAGACTCAGAAAGTTACAGAAGTAGAGTCGCGCACACCACGGTGCAACTCTCGTTCCAAACATGGACATGTTCGAAACTGTTATGTTTGTTTTACTTACGATGGTTCTCGCAGGCAAAAGCTCCGCTTTGTTGAATAATAATATGATTTTCTGTATGGCGGACGCCCTGGGTGCCACAGCCAGGGGCGTCCGGAAAGTCTTGCGGGGACGCCGGATCCGACTACTATTTCGAGAGGCCGGTCAGCGCTTCACGGAACAAGGCATCGAATGATCCCGCCTTATCGCTTTTGCCGAGGCTGCTCTTCACCGCACTCGCCAGTGCCTTCTCGGCTGCGACCCGCTGGTAGCCCAGGTTGACCAGCGCGGACAGGACGTCTTCTTCCGTCGCATTCAGCGCGGGCATAGTCGGAGCCGAGGTTCCCGCTGCCGGCAGCTTGTCCCGAAGTTCCAACACCATCCGCTCGGCGGTCTTCTTGCCGATGCCCGGGATCCTGGTCAGGCGCGCTACATCATTGCCGCGGATCGCGGCCGCCATCTCGTCAGCCGCCATCCCGCTCAGGATGGTGATGGCGAGCTTTGCCCCAATGCCGCTCACCGTCATCAGCTTTTCGAACAACTGCTTCTCCGCCGGACGGAGAAATCCGTACAACGCAATCACCTCTTCGCGCACATGAGTGTGAATGTGCAGCGCGACTTCGGAACCGTTGGCCGGCAATTCAGAAAACGTCGGTACACTGATGTTCACTTCATAGCCGACGCCGCCGGTCTCGACCACGATTTGATTGGGATGCTTGGCCAGCAGTTTTCCGCGCAGATGGGCAATCATGTCAGTAGCTGGTACCGAGTACCTCGTACCCAGAAGAATAGTCGCGCGCCACTCCCGACCTCAATGCTCGGCAGTAGGGACTGGGCACCAGGTACTGAAGATCGAGCAGCGAAAACGGCAGGGCCGACCCCCTGCCGTTTTCGTGGATGTAAGACTCTCGGTTTCGTGATTTCTGTTTTCGCTACTTCTTGTTGACGGTTTTCTTCAGCTCAGCCCCAGGGGTAAACTTCGCGACCTTGCGGGCAGCGATTTTGATAGTGGCGCCGGTTTGCGGATTGCGCCCATTCCGCGCCTTTCTCTGCGATACCGAGAAAGTGCCGAAGCCTATCAAAGCCACTCGATCCCCTTTTCGCAATGCTCCAGTAATGCTGCTCACTGCGGTATCAATGGCAGTTGCAGCTTGCGCCTTGCTGATTTCGCAAGCGCCCGCGATCTTGTCAACCAGATCGGCTTTATTCATAGTTTCTCCTCGCAGGTCTCTTTATTTTGCATACCCAGCCAATACCGGGAGGACAAAAGCTCGTGGCTGAGTTGGGAAACCTGACGGCTGGTATTCTCCTCTCTCCACGGAGAATGTCAACTGTGAAAATCCGCGCCCGAAGCCTGTTTCGCACCCCCATGTCCCGGATTGGCGCTGAGGGCGCGGGTCTTGGGCTGGAGCCGGCGGTGGAAAACTCGTACTGCGATCGGCGCCAGCGACCAGGAAAGAAGCTGGGAGCGGATTTTCCTCCGTCCTCCACAGCCCCGGCCACACCTTCACAGGTTGTACACAGGAGTCCGCGGTTTCGCACTTGCAGGAAGCTCGCGCCCGGGTGCAGAGTCAACTGATACAGTTTAAGAGAACCGGAATCGGGAAGGTGGATTTGAGGAGCATCGAAGAATCAGGATTGAAGCTGGCGAGAACCCAGGCGGAAGTTTGCCCGCTATGCCAGGGAACGGGCTGGAAGACGCTCTCCGCTGGCCCCGGCGTGCCTAAAGAAAGTAATAACAATAACAATAAAGACCGGCGAGTCACGCGTTGCGATTGCCAGCTGCGGGCGCGAGCACAGACTCTACTCGTCGCAGCCCGAATTCCCAAGCGATACGAGCACTGTGAACTGGCCAGCTACACCACGGACTTTCCAGGCGCCCATCCTTCACTTGCGTTCGCCCACCTGTCAGCCTCAAGGTTTGCGCAAGAATACGATCCGCGCGACGGTACTGGCCTGCTGATCATCGGACAGATTGGCACCGGCAAGACTCATTTAGCAGTTGGCATCACCAAGGAACTTATCCTCACGAAAGGTATTTCCTGCCTGTTCTATGACTATCGCGAGCTGCTGAAAGAAATCCAGAATTCATACAACGCCGCGGTTCAGACCACGGAGTTGGACGTCCTTCGTCCCGTCTTTGAGGCCGACGTTCTCGTTCTCGACGAACTAGGCGCGGTCAAGCCGACCGAATGGGTCTGGGACACCGTGAGCTTAATTCTGAACACGCGCTACAACGACAACCGCACCACAATCATCACGACGAATTTTGAAGATCAGCCGGCAGCGGGCGCAAGCGGCTCCGTTTCTCCGGCACGCGGGGCCACGCGCGCCGAAACTCTCGGCGACCGTATTGGAGAACGCATGCGCTCCCGTTTGCACGAAATGTGCCGCATCATCAAGATGCAAGGCGAGGACTTCCGCCAGAAGTTCCGCAGCGCCAGCTTCCGCTAAGGCTGCTGTGCGCACGCCGCGACGCGATCTTCACTGAGAAGGGAGTAACCATGCGCTGGTACCACTACGTAGCGTATTTCTTTGGGGGCATATTCCTCGCGAACGCTCTGCCCCATCTCGGCAATGGAATTTCCGGCCATGCCTTCCAAAGCCCCTTTGCATCGCCGCCCGGCGTAGGTTTGTCCTCCTCGACTGTCAATGTCGCGTGGGGCTTGTTCAATCTCGCTGTCGGTTATCTGCTCGTCTGTCGTGTGGGCAGTTTTGATCTGCGCAAGACGGCGCATGTTCTCGTTCTCGGCGCGGGCATCCTGATCATGTCGCTAAACTGTGCCCACTATTTCGGACGCTTTCACGGGGGAATGTGAGACCTTTGCCACCGATCTCCACGGATTTTCACCGATCAAGAGGAGTCTCGGGTCGGATGGTTTTCCTTTATTTGATTTATCCGTGAGAATCCGCGTGAATCCGTGGCAAAAGAGGCTCTCCATTAGTAAATCGGCACTAAAATGATTCCGTGCTCCCCGAGCGCTTGCAGTTCGACCCCGAATGCGACACCGAAATCTTCGCGGCAGTCCCCGCTGCGCCGGCCGTGTTCCTGCTGCGCGGCGAAGACGCTCAAGCCGAACCTTACGTCAGTAAGACCGCGAATCTGCGCCGTCGTCTGCAACGCCTCCTGGGCCGGGCCGAAGAGAGGACTAAGAAACTAAACCTGCGCAATCGCGTCCGCTCCATCGAGTACGCGCCGACGGGTTCCGACTTTGAATCCGGATTCCTGCTCTACCGAATCCTGCGAGAAACCTTCCCCAAGACTTACGCCAATCGCTTGCGCTTCCGATTCGCGCCGCTGGTCAAGCTGCACCTCGAAAACCAATATCCCCGGGCGTCGATCACTACGCGTTTAGGGCGCCTCAAGGGCCGTAATCTTTTCTACGGACCCTTCCAGTCCCGTACCGCTGCCGAAAAGTTCATGAACGACTCGCTCGACTTCTTCAAGATGCGCCGCTGCGTCGACGATCTGCATCCCGATCCCAAATTCCCCGGCTGCATCTATTCCGAGATGAAGATGTGCCTCGCACCCTGCTTCAAAGGCTGCACCGACCTGGAATATTCCGCCGAAGTAAACCGCGTGCAAGCCTATTTCGATTCCGGAGGAGAATCCCTCGCCCGCGAGTTCTCAGTCCAGCGCGACGCCGCATCAGCTAGTCTTCAATTTGAGGACGCCGCCGCCATTCATCTTCGCGCCGAAAAACTGAAGCCGGTACAGAGCCAGTTTCCTGAAATAGTCCGCCGCCTCGACCGCCTCTCGGCGCTGATCATCCAGCCCAGCTACGCAATCGACTCAGTCACATTCTTTCGGGTAGATGGCGGCGCAATCTCGGGACCCGCCTTGTTTTCGATTCAATCGGTTGAGCATGCAAAATCGCAATCTATGGAATCGCGAGTGCAGGCTGTTCTCGACTCGTTCCCGATCGCGAAGCCCGGGCCTGCGCTGGAAACCATGGAGCACCTCGCGCTTCTGAAGCGCTGGTACTATCGCGGCCACCGCATCGGCGAGATATTTCTTGCCGATGACAAAGGGGTGTTCCCCATGCGCCGAATCGTGCGCGCCATCGGCCGCGTGCTAAGAGGCGAGGGACCGGAGGAAGATCCTTCCAAGCAACCCAGGAGCGATGATCCATATCACCGTATGTCTTCAGGCATACCGTAAGCTCATCGAGGACTGTCATCCCGAGCAAAGCGAGGGACCTTGGTGTTTGCGGATGGCGGTAGAACCGGCGGTGCAAGCAAGAACTAAGATCCCTCGCTTCGCTCGGGATGACAAGCATGCTTTGGTTTAGCTAGATTTTGCTCCACGGCGAACAGAGATGGAGGGGACGAAATGGCCACCCAGGATCCGAACAGCAAACAACTCCGCGAGCACCTGCTTTACCTTCTCAACGGCGGCGGCGCCCACGCCCGCTTTGACGACGTGGTAAAAAACTGGCCGGAGGGTCTGCGCGGCACCAAGCCCAGCGGACTCCCGCACACTGCCTGGATGCTGCTTGACCATCTTCGCCTGGCGCAGTGGGACATCCTCGAGTTCAGCCGCAACTCCAAACACACGTCTCCCGAATGGCCCAAAGGCTACTGGCCGAAGACGGAAGCTCCGCCGAGCGCTCCCGCCTGGAACAAAAGTATTCAGCAATTCCGCAAAGATCTGAAGTCGATGCAGGCTCTAGTTGCGAATCCTAAAACTGATCTCTACGTCCGCATTCCGTGGGGCGACGGCCAGACCGTCCTGCGTGAGGCTTTGCTCCTCGCCGATCACAACGCCTACCACCTGGGCCAGTTAGTCGATGTGCGCCGCCTGCTGGGAGCGTGGAAGGGATAGTAGCGCCGCGCCCCGGCGGCTATCAGTTCCCGTCCGGTCTGAGCTCTTACAGAAAGCCGCCGAGACGGGGGCGCTACAAAAAAATCGAGCCGGCCCTCTCGGGCCGGCTCGCTTGCTTCACCAACCCAATTAGCACTTTATCATCAGCACTTCAAGGCGCTACCGTGATGGTGACGGGCGTCTCGTTGGTGAGTGACCCGGAAGTCCCGATCAGCTCAATCGTTGTGGTTCCCGTTGGCGCGCGTCTGGTAGCGCTCCACCTGATGGTTACGTTCACGCTGCCGTTTGCCGGAGGCGTGACGGGGTTGGCCGAGGCCGTCGCCGACACGTCAGTGGGGAATCCGCTCACGCTCAAATCAACCGCAGAATGGAATCCATTCACGCTGGTAACCGTGAGAGTGGTGGATACACTGCCATCGTCATCGATTGTGAAAGAAGAAGGCGCCAGCGACAGGGTGAAGTTCTTCGTCCCCGAAGAAGCATTCACCGTTAGGGCAATCGTGGTGCTATGACTGGTCGAGCCCGAGGTTCCGGTGATGGTCACCGTAGCCGCGCCGACCGTTGCGCTTGAGGAAGCCGTCAGCGTGAGCGTTGAGGTTGCGCTGCCGTTCGCCGCCGGAGTCACCGGGTTAGTCGAGAATGCCGCGGTTACGCCCGTAGGCAGGCCGGTAGCGCTCAACGTGGTTGCAGAGTTGAATCCGCCCGTGCTGGTGATGGTGATTGTGCTCGTTCCGCCAGCGCCCTGAGTTACGGTAACAGACGCGGGCGAAGCGCCGATCGTAAAGTTGGGGGTCGCCGTCGCACTCACTGTGAGAGCAATCGTAGTGGTTGCGGTCAGGCTGCCGGAGGTCCCGGTGATCGTCACCGTTGACGTTCCAGTAGTCGCGGTACTGCTCGCCGTCAGCGTCAACACGCTGGTCCCGCTCGTGGGATTCGTACCGAACGCCGCGGTCACACCGCTCGGCAGGCCGGACGCGGCCAGCGTAACGCTGCCGGTGAATCCGCCCGCATCGGTCACGGTGATGGTGCTCGTGCCGCTACTGCCTTGGGTAACCGACAGGCTGCTCGGCGAAGCCGAAAGCGTGAAGCTCGGGGTTGCAGACCCAGCCAACAGGTTGATAATCCCGGTCGTATTCGGACTGCCCCAGCCGGTGCACAGATCGTAGCCGGTGATTCCCGAATACGTGCCGCAACTGCCGCTGGTGATGTCGTGGAAATAGGTGCCATAGCTTGAGGTCAGAGCCGCGGGATAAAGGATCGGATCGATAAAGCCGATCGTGTCCCCGTTAGTCGCTGCCTGTTCGTTGGCTAGAGCCAGGTAACCCGCCCACATGGGCGTCGCAAAGCTGGTTCCGCCGTAGTCGTTAGCCGTACAGGTGGTTTGGTCGGCGCAGACGTAAAAGGTAAAGTTCGCGTTCGCCGAAACGTCTGGTCCATTCCGTAGAGTCGTGGAACCTTTGTTGGACGAGGTGATCACCCCCGAGAGCTGCTGCCATGAGGGGATCGGGATGGAATCCGGGGAGATGCCCCCGCCGCTGTCGGCCCACGCCGTTTCCGATTTCCAGGGGCCGGCCGCGCTGGAAGTTGTCAGGTCCGTGCCGCCGACTGAGACGATGTTTGCATCGTCCGCTGGCCACGCCTCGTTCGACGCCGACCAAGCCGAACTGTCGCCCGACGCGGCAAAGAAGTTTTGCCCTTGCGACGCCATCTGCTCAAAGTACGGGTCCAGAGTGCTGGGGTCCGCCGGTGTCCATCCCCAGGAGCAACTGATCTGCTTCGACAATGGAGCGTCCGTATCCGTAACCATCGCGCTGATGCACGCCGTATCGCTGATGTTTCCTGATCCGCTGGCCAGGACGTCTCCGCACACGTACATGTAGAGCATCGTCGAGCCTGGGGCCATGCCCATGGCCTGCGTCATGTCGAGGGTCTGCTCGGTATCGTCACAGGCTTTACTGCCGCTATCGACGCAGCTTGTTGCGTACCCGCCCGTGGAAATGAGGGTGGGAGTGTAAGGTTCCGTTTGCCCAGCGTTCTTGTAATACGTGGTTAGATCGGCCAAATCGGTGCCCGCGAATTCAAACAGGGCAATGTTCTGGCCGGAGCCGGTGAGTGCCGTTCCGCCATAGTAGGCCGCGCGCATGTCGCTGCCCAGAAACGAAGCCGAGGGGCCGGAGCCGGTAGTGGCATGGGACACCACCTTGGCGGCGTCGATCCCATGGGCCTTCGCGTAATCGCTCTTCTTTACATACAGGGGATGCGGCTTGGAATCGTTGTCCAAACCGGTGATGTGCCAAAGCTGGAAGGGAAGGTCCACGGTGGGCTCGCGGTCCACGGCAAAGAAGGTGCGGTCTGCGGTGAGGTCTTGGTAGATCCCCATGGTCACGTGGAAGGCCTTCTCGATGTTCGCCACCGTGCCGGTGAGCCTTAGATCCCTGCCTTCGAGGGTCCCGCTAATGATGTCAAAACCGCTCGCTTTCGCGAAGGCAACCAGGGCATCCCAATCTTGCTGGCTGGGGCCGAACCTGGCGGTAAACTCCTGGGGCGTAAGAAACTGGTGATGGGACGGGCTTGCAGGATCTTGCACTTCCTGCAGGAAGTTTTCCAACCCCGCACGATCGCGCAATGGCAAAACCATGTCGAAGCGCAGGGTCTGGGTTGCTGGGAGTTGCCCGATCAACTGCGCCCGACCGTTGGCGACCTCTTCGCGCACATGACGCGTCAGTAGGCGCTGCGGCTGGGCTTGTCCCGGGATTGCGATCAACATGAACGCGGCCGCGCAAACCAGCGCAGCCAGTCTGGATGAGAGGGGAGTGCTTCTTTTCATGTTTTTACCCTTCCTTCTTTCGTCTGGGGCCTTGCGAAGGTTCGGCTGTGTGATGCACCTTCTGCAGACCAATAATCGCGGCATCTTAACGCACCTCGAGTGTTTTGTTCAGAGTTTTTGATGGCTGTTACGAAAATGGAATTCCGGGTCGGGAATCAAGGAACGTCAGGCTGTCAGGGCAGGATATGGGCTGTCTCTGGCTTGGGGCCGTTTCCGGAACACGACTTTTACTCCCTCCCGCCAGCGCTCGTCAATGCCCACAAACTCCCATTCGATCTCGGGTGAAAGATAGCGCAGCAAGGTATCCGTAGCGGGGTGTACATGCAAGGCTGGAGCCACCAGAAACAGCAGCGGTTTCTCGGCGGACAATTCGCGGCCTTCAAAATATCCAAAGCGGGGAAATTCGCCACGGGCATGATGCCATTCCACGCGCGACCAGTAATCCAGCCCCTGCAGCGGCAGGTGGATATCCTCATCCGCTTTCAGCTCTACCACGGCCAGCCGTCCGGTTCGTGTCGTCGTGAGCACGTCGATCATCGCGCGGTCCGCGGCAGAAAATGCCGGGACCTGCGAATACCGGCACGACGGCTCCAGTCGCCCGTCCACCACGCTCACATCCCCTACTACCAGCGATTCCAGCCACCGCTCCGGACGCAACCGCCACAACGGATGTTGACGTGGTCCATAAGGATGCCGCGCGTCACGCAAACAGTGCGCCAACTCTGTGAACTCAGCTTCGTTACCTCCCTCGAGAATTCGCTCCTCAGCGCCCACGCCGAACACAACCTCTTCTGCGCTGTGAAAAGATCCGGGGATGCCGCCCAGCCGCGCTTGCGCAAACTCCAGTCCGCGCCAGCGGAAAGCAATCTCCGCCGCCGACAGCACGCTGATTTCGCAATTCGGCAGAACCTGCTGCACCCGTGCAATCGAATCCTTGAAGCGCTCGCGCGCCGCCGCGTCGTCGGCAGCGTGCACCAGCCGAGTCGCCACGTTGCCGCGGTCCGCGCAGTCGATTTCTACCAGCGCGTCATGCCGCTCATCAAATTCAAACAGTTGCCACTTGGCCGCATCCCGGTTCAGGTTCGCCATCCGTTCCCGCACCAGCGCAGAAGTTCCAGTAGGAACAAACATCTTCAAACCTTCCACGAGCACATTCGCCGTCTTCGCCCGCCGGCAAACGTCGAGCCACAGAATTCCGAACGTCAGCGCCGCATCGATAGAAGACTGCGTCTCCTGCGCATTCACTCCCAGCAACGCAAAGGCATTCCGCCCTTGCCGTAGAAGCCCGCGCGCGTGGATCGGTCCAAAGGATTTCTCCAGATCCGCTCCCGTCGTTAGCCGGACGATTTTGAACTCGGGGAAATGCCGTTCCAAAGTCCTGCGCAGTTTGTGCTCATACCCAGCCCGGCATGCTCGACGAGCCGTAGGCGACCGCCGATCGCGTTCGCGGCAAATTTCCAGCCTCGACGGCCCGCGCCTGTCCCAGCCGCTGCACCGCCAGGCGCAACGTGCCATTCTTCACTTCAGCCTCCAGCACCCGCCGCACAGCATTGCGCTCCGCCGACCACAAATGCAGCAGGCACCGGTTATACTCGCCCGAAATCGAGTACTTGGATTGCGCCAGATCAAAGGCCACAGCGCCGTTTTCGAGCACCACGGCACCCGCGGCCTCGCTGAGAAAGTCCTGCACGGTACGGGTCAGAGCTTGTGGCGTAACCGTGGGCATGGGCATGATCCATTTGCATTCTCCAACCAGCGCACCTCGCCCGTCTGTGACATGTGACCATCGTTACAGTTCCCCTGTGGATGTTCCGCCCATCGGCCTCCGCCCCATGTGGGATAATGACTGGGGGCATGTCCGGCCCAACTGAGTCTGCCTGCAGTCCGGCGGCATCTAATTCCAGTGGATAAAAGCTTGATCAAACCATCTCTCGCCGATAAAAAGCGCTTCTTCTTCGATCACTACGGGGTCACCGAAAACGACTTGGAACATTACCTGGCGGCCGCGCTCTCCGCCGGCGGCGACTATGCCGACCTTTACTTTGAATATCTCTCCTCCACCTCGCTCTCGGTGGATGAGTCCATGGTGAAGTCGGCCTCGCAAGGCATTTCGGCCGGCTGCGGCGTGCGCGTAGTTTCCGGCGAGCGCACCGGCTACGCCTATACAGATGATCTTTCCGCCAGCCGCATCCTGCACGCCGCCCGCACCGCGGCCCTGATTGCCAGCGCTCCGGCGAAAACACCGGTGGCTGGATTCCAGCAGGCCGCGGCTCGCAGCCTGTATCCGGTGACACTGCCCTCGGTCGATGCCGAAATCACTGCCAAGGTTGAGCTGGTCATGCGAGCCGATAAAGCGGCGCGTGCATACGATCCGCGCATTCAGGAAGTCCGCGCCAGCTACGCCGATGAATTACGAAACATTCTGGTCGTTGCTTCCGACGGAACCTTCGCCGAAGATTCTCAACCGCTGGCCCGCATGAACGTGTCTTGTATCGCAAAAACTGAAAATAATTCCGCGCGAGGCGGTTCCGGCGGCGGTGGACGCGTCGCCCTCGACTTCTTCTTCGGAGACAAGAATCCCGAATTCTTCGCCAAAGAAGCCGCTCGGCAGGCGATTCTGCAACTGGACGCGCGTGAAGCTCCCGCAGGCGAAATGGAAGTTGTTCTCGGCCCGGGATGGCCCGGCGTTCTGCTGCACGAAGCCGTCGGTCACGGCCTCGAAGCCGATTTCAACCGCAAGAAGACTTCTGCCTTCGCCGGTCTGATCGGCAAACGCGTAGCCAGCGAAGGCTGCACGGTGATCGACAACGGCACCATGCCGTGGCGCCGCGGCTCCTTGAACGTGGATGACGAAGGCGAGCCCACGCAGGAAACCGTGCTCATTGAAAAGGGAATCCTGAAGGGCTACCTGAGCGACAAGCTCTCCGCGCGCCTGATGGGCATCGCCGACACCGGCAACGGACGCCGCGAGAGCTACGAGCACATCCCCATGCCGCGCATGACCAACACCTACATGCTCGCAGGCCAAGACAATCCCGAAGACATTATTCGCTCGGTGAAGCACGGCATCTACGCGGTGAACTTTGGCGGCGGGCAGGTCGACATTACCAACGGCAAGTTCGTCTTCGGAGCCTCCGAAGCCTACATGATCGAAGACGGCCAGATCACCGCGCCCATCAAAGGTGCAACGCTGATCGGCAACGGCCCGGACGTTCTGACAAGGGTCTCGATGGTGGGCAACGATCTGAAACTAGACGAGGGCGTCGGCACCTGCGGCAAAGACGGACAAGCCGTCCCGGTAGGCGTAGGCATTCCGACCATCAAGATCGATCGCCTGACCGTCGGCGGTACCGCCAAGAAAGATCCCGGCGGCTTCATGCAGTAAGACTTTTGCCACGGATTGGCACGGATCACACAGACTTTTGTCATTCCGAACCGGGCAAGGCCCGGTGAGGAATCTGCTTCCCGCTGTTATCTTGTTTGCTCAAGGCGTTTATGTCACAAGTCCAATTAGAAAGTCCGAAACTAGAAACTGACCTCCGAGAACTCGCCCAGGACATCGTCCGCCGCGCCACGAACGGCGGCGCAACCGCCGCCGAATGCGTAGTCCGCGAAGGCGACGAATTCTCCACGCTCGTCCGCCTCGGCCAGGTCGAAACCCTCAAAGAATCCGGATCACGATCCATCGGCGTGCGCGTCTTCAACGGCCAGCGCGCAGCCAGCACCTACTCGAGCGATTTTTCAATCGCGGCCCTCGATCGCATGGTGAAGTCCGCACTTGAGCTTTCGAAGATCACATCGGAAGACCCCTTCGGCGGGATTCCTGAAGCTTCTCAGCTAGGCTCACTCACCGGCGATCTCGATCTCTACCACGAAGACGTTTATTCGCTGCCCGGCCCCGATCGCATCGACTACGCCCGCCGCGCCGAAAAGGCCGCACTCGATTTCGACCCACGCATCAAGAATTCCGAAGGCGGGTCGTTCGACGCCGCCACCGGCCACAAAGTCCTGGCCAACTCGCACGGCTTCGTCGGCGAATACCGCCGGTCGTATTGTTCCGTATCAGCGGTCCCCATCGCACAAACCGAAGACGGCGCAATGCAGCGCGACTATTGGTACTCAGTCGCGCGCATGCTGTCTAAACTCGAATCTCCGGAGCAAGTCGGCAAAGTCGCAGCCGAGCGCACGCTGCGACGCTTAGGCGCCCGCAAGGCGAAGACCGCGCAAGTCCCGATCATCTTCGATCCCATGGTCGCCACGTCAATCCTCGAACACATTTTCGAAGGCGTGAACGGCGACTCGGTCTACCGCGGCGCATCGTTTCTAGCCGGCAAGCTGGGACAGAAAATCGCCGGCTCGAACGTCACCATCGTCGACGACGGCACCATCCCCGGCGGCTTCGGCACCAGCCCCTTCGATGGCGAAGGGATCCCGACGCGCCGCACGGTAGTCGTCGAAAATGGCGTGCTGAACTCGTATCTTCTGAATACCTACACCGCAAAGAAGCTGGGGCTGAAGACCACCGGCAACGCTTCGCGCGGACTAGCCGGCACGCCGGGCATAGGCCCGGGCAATTACTTCCTGCAGCCCGGAGCCAGAACACCGAAGCAAATGATTTCAGAAATCAAAGAGGGTCTCTACGTAACTGAATTCCTCGGTCACGGCGCGAACCTGGTGACTGGCGATTATTCCCGCGGCGCCTCGGGATTATGGATCTCCGGTGGCGAGTTCGCTTACCCAGTCGAAGAAATCACGGTAGCCGGAAACCTGAAAGAAATGTTCTTCAACATCTCCGAGATCGCCAGCGATCTCGAGTTCCGCGGCTCGGTGGCATCTCCAACGCTGCGCATTGACGGCCTAACAGTGGGCGGCGAATAATCGCTGCATGAAATTCGCCAGGATCGTTTTTTGGATCGCAGCCATCTGGGGCATTCTGACGCTATCGCCGCTGTATTTTATCTTCGATCTGATCGGTCGTCAGGATCCGCCACCCATCACGCATCCTGCGTTTTACTACGGCTTTGTCAGCGTCAGCCTGGCCTTTCAGGTCGTATTCCTCGTGATTGCCAGAGATCCCGCACGCTTCCGCGCGATGATGATCCCTTCGATGATCGAAAAGTTTGGCGGAGGCTCTGCCTTCGTCGCGCTCTACCTGCAGCATCATCTGACTCCGGGAGATCTCGCGCTGGGCTGCGTCGATCTGCTATTCGGCGTACTGTTCGTTGCCGCGTTCTTCAAAACCAGCAATTAATTCCAGAGTACAATCGAACTTGCATGGGCGGTCTGATCCAGCCAACGCCAGTGGTAGAAGAGCGCGATTCGAGCAAGCGCACGATCGCCATCGCTGTCGCGGTCGTCATTGCGATCGCCGTCATCTTTGCGTTTCTTCTGCGCAGCCAGCCCAAAACTGCCTCCGGACCACCTCCCTACGCCGCCAGCCTCAAGCTTTCCGATTTCAAAATGAGCGCCGCCGAAAACTTCGTCGGAGCCACCGTCAGCTACGTCGACGGAACCATCACCAACGCAGGCGATAAGACTGTCACGCATGTGACGGTCGAAGTCTTATTCAAAGACGAGTTGGGACTACTCGCCCAACGCGAAGACATCCCGATGCAAGTGCTCAAAACCACCGGTCCCTATCCTGAAGCGGTCGACTTCAGCATCTCCCCGCTAGGTCCCGGTCAAAGCAAAACTTTTCGACTCACGTTCGAAGGTATTTCCGCGCAGTGGAACCGTCAGTATCCTGACATCCAAGTCACCGATGTCGCAGTAAAGTAGCGAACTGCTTCTCTCCCGGTTCCACAGTCATGTCATCCCGAGCGCAGCAAGGGATCTTGGTGTTTGTTCGCGCCTCCAGTGCCTTACGCCGCTAGCAGAAACCCAGATCCTCGGCTTGCTCGGAATGACAACCCGTCCGGGCGCGCTTGTGGTTGAATTCTCGCAACTCGGTACAATGAATTCATGGCCGAAACAAAACCATTCCGCCTAACGGAGTCGGTAAAAGCTGCGGGTTGAGCGTCCAAGCTGAGTCCAGCGGCGCTGGACACGGTGCTTGGGAAATTAGCCCGGCAACACGACCCCAACGTTCTAGTCGGCTTCGACCACGCCGACGATGCCGGAGTGTATCAAATCGCTCCCGATCAGGCGCTCGTGCAAACCGTCGATTTCTTCACGCCGGTCGTGGACGATCCACACATCTTCGGCCAGATCGCCGCGACCAACGCGCTCAGCGACATCTACGCCATGGGCGGCCGCCCGGTCACCTCGCTCGCGCTAGTTTGCTTCCCCGAAAAAGCCGACCTGGAAATTCTGGAGCGCATCCTGGCCGGCGGCTTATCGAAAATGATTGAAGCGGGATGCAGCGTAATCGGCGGCCACAGCATCCGCGACGAAGAAACCAAGTTTGGATACTCGGTCACCGGACTCATCGACCCCAAGAAAGTTCTAGCCAACGCTGGTGCCAGGCCGGGCGATGCGCTCCTCTTCACCAAAGCGCTGGGCACGGGCGTGATTTCCACGGCGATAAAAAAGGGCAAAGCGGAGCCCGCTTGGATCGATGCCGCCGTCGCATCAATGACCACGTTGAACAAGCAAGCGGCCGAAGTAATTCAACGAGGGAAGTTTCGCATTCGCAGTATGACCGACGTCACCGGCTTCGGCCTGATCGGCCACGCCCGCGAGATGGCCTTGGCCTCAGACGTGTCCTTTAGTTTGCAGGCTGGCAGCATCCCGATACTTCCGGGCGCACTCGAATGCATTCGCGCCGGCTACATTCCCGGCGGCCTAAACAACAACCGCGACTTCGCCGAATGTATGGTGGCGTACGCGGATGGAGTTCCCCAAGACCTGCGAGCGCTTCTCTTCGATCCTCAAACCGCGGGCGGCCTGCTGATTTCCGTCGCATCCGAAGATTCCGAGCAGCTTACACGGTCGCTCAACTCGGCAGGAGTATCTGCGGTAAGAATTGGTGAAGTCCTGACCCGCACCAAACCGCTCATCATGATCCGGTAGTCGTCGTGATCCAGGTAATCATGGTCCGGTAATCAGTTCCCAGATTCTCGCCAGATGGTGATCGTCGTGTTCAGCGACGAAATACAAATGATCGACCATCCTCATCGGCATCTTCAGCCGCGGATGCGGAATGGCTCGCGAAAACAGCGAGGCATCCAGTTCGCCGGCGCGATTCAGCAGTTTCGCTCTGCCGCTGCGGAACCCGGCTAGAATCGTTTCGAGCGGACGCGCATTGTGGTCGGCTTCGTCAGTTTTCTGATTCTGCAAGTCTGTCACCGTGAGTTGAGAGCTGCCCGCCACATAGTCCTCCACCCGCGCCAGCCATAGCGGTTCGAGGTCAAGCAGATGTCCAGCGTGTTCCTGAGCCGACCATTTTCCCTGCGGTTTTCTTATCAGGATGTCCCGAGAATGCCCACGCAGCACTTCTTCGAGTCGCGCCGGCGTACCGCGCAGACGCGCCAGCAAATTCGGACACAGCTCCGCGGGAAACGAGAACTCGAACTTTCGCTCAAACCAGACTGGCACTTGACTCATGGATTCCGCCGATCAGAAGGATCATTTCCAACAGATGAAAGATGCAGGGCCATGCCACACGACTCACGAATTCCCGCCATCGAAAGCCAGCGTCGGTGCATCTGTTAGACGGTAGTTAGTATCCGATAATTTCCGTGTTTTCTATAAGGAGCCATCATGGAGTTTCGTGAACTAGGAAATAGTGGTCTTAAGGTTTCAGAAGAAGGCCTCGGCTGCATGGGCATGTCAGAGTTTTACGGTCCACGCGATGATGATGAATCCATCGCGACCATTCATCGTGCGCTCGAACTTGGCGTCAACTTCCTCGACACCGCTGACGTGTACGGGCCGCATATAAATGAGGAGTTGGTGGGCCGGGCGATCAAAGGCAAGCGCGATCAGGTCGTGCTGGCCACCAAATTCGGCATCGTTCGCGACCCAGCAAACCCCGCCGCGCGCGGCGTAAGCGGCAAACCTGACTACGTTCGCCGCTCTTGTGAAGCCAGCCTGCGCCGCCTGGGAGTTGACACGATCGACCTTTACTACCAGCATCGCGTCGACCCCTCCACTCCGATTGAGGAAACTGTCGGCGCAATGGCGGAGCTTGTGCGGCGAGGAAAAATCCGCCACATCGGCCTCTCCGAGGCTTCGCCGCAAACTCTGCGCCGTGCCGTTAAAATCCATCCCATCACTGCACTTCAAACCGAATACTCACTCTGGAGCCGCGACCCGGAAGATGAACTCCTGGCTCTGTGCCGCGAACTAGGTGTCGGCTTTGTCGCCTACAGCCCGCTCGGCCGTGGCTTCCTCACTGGCCAATTCAAGCGTTTCGAGGATTTCCCGGCGGATGACTACCGCCGCTTCTCCCCGCGCTTTCAAGGCAAAAACTTTCAGAGGAATCTCGACCTCGTTCACCGGGTCGAGCAAATCGCGAAAGAAAAAGGCTGCAAGCCTTCACAGCTAGCGCTGGCGTGGGTGCTGGCGCAAGACAAGAACATCGTCCCTATCCCCGGCACCAAGCGCCGCAAATATTTGGAAGAAAATGTGGCGGCAATCGGCGTGAAGCTGACGAAGGAAGACCTGCGCCGCATCGAAGAAATCTTTCACACCGGCGCAGCCGCCGGAGATCGCTATCCCGAACACATGATGAAAATCGTGAACGGATAGTTCCGAGCAAAAATGAAGGGCGGCCGCCAGGCCGCCCTAAACTGAGAACTGACTACTGAGAACTGAGAACTGTTTTCAAGCTCGCGCCGGACTCTCTCCGCCCTTCACGATCCCGCGTCCCGGTTCCGGCTTCAACACCTGCTGCACGCCGTCATCAGGCTTCGAGGGTGACTTCACCGGAGGCAGATCCTTACCCTCCACCAGCAGCATCACCTCAGAAGCATCCAGCACTTCGCGCTCGAGCAAAGCGGCCGCAATCTTCTGCAGCGTGTCGCGATTGCCCTCGAGAATGTTCTTCGCTGTTTCGTATCCCTGGTTCACCAGCTTACGCACCTCGCCATCAATCTTGATGGCAGTGTCTTCGCTGTAGTCGCGGTGTTGGCTGATCTCGCGTCCCAGAAATATTTGCTCTTCCTTCTTGCCGAAAGTCAGCGGCCCAAGGTCGCTCATACCCCACTCGCAAACCATCTTGCGCGCCATTTCCGTGGCCCGCTCAATGTCGTTGCCCGCGCCCGTGCTCATCTGGTTAAGGAACAGTTCTTCGGCCAAACGCCCACCCATCAGGATCGCGAGATCGGTCTTCAAATATTCCCGGGTGTAGTTGTGCCGGTCATCGATTGGTAACTGCATGGTCACGCCCAGCGCCATGCCCCGCGGAATAATCGTAACCTTGTGCACCGGGTCCGACCCCGGCAGCTTCGCAGCCACCAGAGCATGCCCGGCTTCGTGGTAGGCAGTAACTTTCTTTTCCTCGTCCGACAGAATGAGCGACTTACGCTCCACGCCCATCAGCACTTTGTCCTTGGCCACTTCAAAATCGAACATCAGCACCGCTTTGCGGTTCTGCCGAGCCGCAGCCAGCGCCGCTTCGTTCACCATGTTGGCCAGATCAGCGCCGGAAAATCCGGGTGTGCCACGAGCCAGCACAGAAAGATCAACATCCTCAGCAAGAGGAATCTTACGGGTATGCACGCGGAGAATTTCTTCCCGTCCGCGCACATCCGGACGGCTCACCACCACGCGCCGGTCAAAGCGTCCCGGCCGCAGCAGCGCCGGATCCAGCACATCGGGCCGGTTCGTCGCCGCCATCAGAATCACGCCCTCATTCGACTCGAACCCGTCCATCTCGACCAGCAACTGGTTCAAAGTCTGCTCGCGTTCGTCGTGACCGCCGCCCAAGCCAGCGCCGCGATGCCGTCCAACGGCGTCAATCTCATCGATAAAAATAATGCAGGGCGCATTCTTCTTGCCCTGCTCGAACAGGTCGCGCACCCGGCTGGCGCCGACGCCCACAAACATCTCCACAAAATCCGATCCAGAGATGGAAAAGAAAGGAACGTTTGCTTCGCCCGCAACCGCCCGCGCCAAAAGCGTCTTGCCCGTCCCCGGAGGCCCGACCAGCAGCACTCCCTTAGGAATCCTGCCGCCAAGCTTCTGGAATTTCTGGGCTTCACGCAGGAATTCGATAATCTCGCGCAGCTCTTCCTTGGCCTCTTCTACACCGGCGACGTCTTTGAACGTGACTTTCTTCTGCTGCATCGAGAGCAGCCGCGCCCGGCTCTTGCCAAACGACAGCGCCTTGTTGCCGCCGGTCTGCATCTGCCGGATCATGAAAAACCACAGCGCGCCCAGCAGAAGCAGAGGAGCCCATGTTCCCAGCAACTGCAGCGGCCAGCTTCCGCCGTTGATGTCTTTGATCACCACTACGACGTTCTTGTCGCGCAGCGCCTTGATCATGTCAGGATAAGCCGCAGGAGCCACGGTATGGAAGGCGGAACCGTCGGCGAATTTCCCGTGTACCTGTTGGCCGTCGACTGTGACCTCATGCACCTTTCCCTGATCCACGTCGGTCATAAATTGCGAGAAGTTGACGTCCGCATCCTTCTGCCCGTTGCGCCCCTGCTGAATCACGGTCCACAACACGAGGGCAGACACCCCGATTCCCACCCAGAACAGCACGGTTTTTACTGTCGAATTCACCAAGAAGCTCCTGAAGAAACCCGGATCATTCCCTACCCGAAGACCGCGAGGCTCCTACCTTAAATTAGATGCAGTTCGGCCAATTTCGATAGGGAAATTCCCTAAGACCACTATTCTACATTTTCCCGGGCAAAAAGGCGTGTCGCACTTTGCGTGACCTAAGTCATCTGTGGGACAGGAGTTGCAGCCAGGTAAGGGATGTTCCGGTTCGTCTGCTCCACCGCGCCCAGCCCATAACCCACAAGAAACGTATCATCCACCAGGAAGCCGAAATAGTCCGGCTGCAAAGCCACACGGCGCGCCGACTGCCGGTCGAGCAGCGTCACCAGCTTCACCGACGCCGCGCCCCGCGCCCGCAAGTCGTTCATCAGAAACTCGCTGGTCACGCCGGAATGCACCAGGCCTTCAACCAGCAGGATGTGCTGGCCGCGAATGTCCGGTTCGTGGCTGAAAAAAATCTCCACGACTTCTGCCGCCTCATTGCCCTGTTCACTAGCATGACTGCCGGGCTGCTTGCTGTATTTGGGCTTGATGAACTGGCATACCACGGGCCCGTCGAGCGCCCGCACCAGGTCGGCCATGAACATGAATGCATTCTCCAGCACGGCCAGCGCCTGGATCGTTTGCCCCTGGTAATCGTCGGAGATGTGGCGCGCCAGTTCTTTCACACGCTTCTGGATCTGCTCGGCCGCAATTACCTGTCGCAGTGGCGCGACTTTCGACGCATTCATGAAATGGTGATGCCTCCCGATCCTCTACAACCCGACACTAGACAGCTTGCTCTTCAACCGCCCACGGCACCTCCCGGATCAGCACCGCTTCCTGCCCCGCTTCAGCGCGCAACCTGCCGGGAAGCGGAAAGCCCCGCATCCACACAATCTCGTCCCCGCTCACGACCACCGGCCAAAGCCTGCGTTCCGGCTGTGCTACATGCCGCTCCTGCAGCAGTTCTTTGACTTTCTTCGGCGACTTCGTGTGGGCCGGCCAGAACCGGTCTCCCGCACGCCAGTTCCGCACCAGCAGCCGTTGCGGCAACAAATCTGCACGAAGAAGTTCCTGCGGATTATACTCCGCATCCTGCGCACCCGGAGCAACCAGCAGCGCCTCGATTACTACCCCCAGCTCTGCCACCAGGCTGCGCCCCGGCACGGCTAGCGGATATTCGTAGTCCGGAATCCGCTCCTGGCGTCGCAAGTCAGGCGTGACAAAAACCACAGCCTCCGGCTCACGGCGAAGCTTCCACCCCAAAGGCAGTGACAATTCCTTTCCCGCCGGACCATCTTCGGCCGCGAACCGTAGGATTTCTTTGATGTGTTTAAACTCCAGCGGAATCCCCGCCTCGTCCCCAACCGCCTTCACCACTCTTCGCTGCACCGCTCGCGGCTCAGTCAAAAGCCAGTGCCGGCTCACCGAAGCATTCATCAACGCCGGACCCGGCTGCTCAAGCCGCTCGACCAGTTCAGCACTCAGCGCAGGCTGAGAAGCCTGGATCTGCACTAGCGCCTGCGAACCCTCGAAACCTGGCAACCCGCGCGTCCACTCCGGTTGCGACCACTGGACTACCGTCCCCAGCCAGCCCGAGATTTCGTTCTCCCAATAGTCTTCCTCGTCACGCGCAATCTCTGCCAACTCGGAAAGGCCCTCAAGGACTGCAGGATTAAACTCCCGCTCGAGCACCGGCAGCACCAACCGCCGCACTCGATTGCGGGTGAACTTAGAATCAGCGTTGGTCGAGTCTTCCCGCCAAGGCTGTTTCAGATCGAGCAGATACAGCTCCAGTTCCCGCCGCCGAATCCCGAGCAGCGGACGAACGATCTCTCCGTGTCCATCTTCATCTTCCCGCTCCACCAGAATGCGCGGATAAATTCCCCCCAACCCGCGCAGCCCAGTCCCGCGAATCACCCGCATCAGCACAGTCTCAGCCTGATCACCCAGCGTATGCCCGGTAACGATCTTGTCCAGACGAATTGCGGAGGCCGATTCGTTGGGCTGCGGAGCCCGGGGAGCAATCGAGATCGGGAAGGGCATGGCTTCAGCCGTGCCGTTAGGCTTCCCAAAAGACTCGGGCTTTAGCCCCTGAGGGGTCTCGACCTCATCCGACCCAAGCAGCGAACGAAAAAATCCGTACCGCAGCTCTCGAGCAGCACCCTCCACCCCGGAACCTTCCCGAGCCGCAAGCTCAGCCACATCCCCGCCAGCCGAATAAAATTCCAACCCATGCTCCCGAGCCAGCCCGCCAACAAACTCCTGATCCGAGTCCGACTCCGCCCCACGTAGCCCGTGATTGAAATGAACAACCGAGAGAACGATGCCAAGTTCGTGACGCAACTCAATCAGCAGCCGAAGTAGCGCAACCGAATCAATCCCGCCCGAAACCGCGACCCCAACCCGATCTCCGGCCCGCAGCGATTCCTCCCGCCGGATATGCCCCAACACGCGTTGCGCTAGTTCATGCACGGAAACATGGTACATCGGCGGACTTGCAGGGAGGTGCTGCGCGGGACTAAGCAAACTGGAGCTGTCTGGAGCTGCGTTATCATTTCGAAACGTGATCCCCCACCTTCAGACTCCGCGCCTGTTGCTCCGGCCCTTAGAGCTTGCAGATGCCCCGCAAACGCAGCTTCTGTTTCCGCATTTGGGGATCGTTCGCTATCTCGCGAAAACTGTCCCCTGGCCTTATCCGCCGGACGGCGCCTACACCTACTATCGCGATGCAGCTCTTCCTGCCATGGATCGCGGCGATCAGTGGCATTGGACCCTCCGTCTCAAGACTGAACCAGACCGGCTGATTGGCAGCGTGTCCCTGCTCAAAGGAGAAAACATTAATCGTGGATTCTGGCTAGGATTGCCCTGGCACCGACAAGGCCTCATGACCGAGGCCTGCGAAGCCGTCACCGACTTCTGGTTTAACACCCTTAAGTTCCCGGTGCTGCGCGCTCCCAAGGCGGCTGCCAACACTGCATCCCGCCGCATCTCCGAAAAGAGCGGCATGCGCCTGGTTAAGAGAGAGGACCATGAATACGTCTCCGGACGTTTACCCACAGAAATCTGTGAAATCACAGCTGAAGAATGGAATGCCCGGCGCCGACGCCAGCGCCAGTAATGAAGAACAGGCCAAGCGGGTTTTCTGCGGCAGCTGCTCCAGGTAAGCGCTCACAGCCCCGCACTCTTCTCCGCGATCAACTTTCGAATCTTCTCGACAAACTCCACAGCCGGCATATCTTCAGTCTTCTCTTTTCCGCGGGTCCGAACATTCACTTTCCCAGCCTCAGCCTCTTTGTCCCCGACGACGAGTAAGAACGGCACCTTCTGCATAGCATGCTCGCGAATCTTCGCATTCATCTTTTCATTGCGGGAATCCACCTCCACGCGTACTCCAATGGCCTTAAGCTGATCCGCAACTTTGTTCGCATACTCCACATGCCGCTCGCTGATCGGGATCATCGCCACCTGCACCGGCGACAACCACACCGGAAACGCCCCGGCGTAGTGCTCAATCAGCACGCCGAAGAAGCGTTCAACCGAACCGTAGAGAGCGCGATGCACCATCACCGGCTGTTTGCGCGAACCATCTTCGGCGACGTACTCCAGACCAAAGCGCTGCGGCAGGTTGAAGTCAAACTGCACCGTCGAGAGCTGCCAGAGCCGTCCGATCGCGTCGACCAGCTTGATGTCGATCTTCGGCCCGTAAAACGCCGCCTCGCCCGGAATGGTCTTGTACTCGATCTTCCGGCGTTCCAGCACCTTCTTAAGCGATTCCGTGGCGTGGACCCATTGCCCTTCGCTGCCCACGAAATTCTTGCGGTCGTCCGGATTCCACGTAGAAAGCTCAGTCTGAAACTGGTCGAAGCCAAAATCCTTCAGCACATCCAGAGCAAAGTCCAGACAGCTCGCAATCTCATCTTCAATCTGCTCCGGAGTGCAGAAAATATGCGCATCATCTTGGGTAAACCCGCGCACGCGCAACAGCCCGTGCATCACTCCAGAACGCTCGTAGCGATAGACCGTACCCAGCTCGCCCAGCCGCACCGGCAAGTCGCGATACGACTTCAGCGAGTCCTTGTAAATCAGAATGTGCCCGGGACAGTTCATCGGCTTCAGCCGGTATTCGGCGTCATCGAGCTCCATGGCATCGAACATGTTCTGCGCGTAATAGCCTTCGTGCCCCGAGGTGAAGAACAACTGCCGCCGCGCCACATGCGGCGTGTAAACCAGAGAGTAGCCGCGCTTCAGGTACTCCTCGCGCATCCAGTCTTCCATCTGTTTGCGGATAATGCCGCCCTTGGGATGCCAGAAAATCAGCCCCGGCCCCGCCAGCTCCTGAATCGAAAACAGATCGAGCTGCTGCCCCAGCACGCGATGGTCGCGCTTCTTCGCCTCTTCCACCTGCTGCATGTGGGCATCGAGATCCTTCTTCGAAAAAAATGAAGTCCCGTAAATTCGCTGCAGTTGCGGATTCTTCTCATCCCCCAGCCAGTAAGCTCCCGCAATGTTAAGCAGCTTGAACGCCTTGATCTTCCCCGTCGAAGGAATATGCGGCCCACGGCAAAAATCAACAAACTTGCCGGTGCGGTAAATCGAAATCTTTTCATCGGGCTTGGTGAATTGCTCGATGAAATGGCACTTCATGAAGTCGCCTTCCTTCTTGAACTCCGCCAAACCCTGCTCACGCGGCAGAAATTCGCGCGCATAAGGGATGTTCTGCTGCACCAGCTCCTGCATCTTCTTCTCGATTTTTTCCAGATCCTCGGGAGTGAACGCCGTAGGCCGGTAAAAGTCGTAAAAGAATCCGCTCTCCGTCGCCGGACCATGCCCCAGCTTGGTCTCCGGAAAAAGTTCCAGCACCGCAGCGGCGAGCAAGTGGGCAGACGAATGCCGATAAACGTCCAGCGACTCCGGATCTTTCTCGGTCAATAAGCGCAGGTCGGTATCTTTTTCGAGAGGACGGGTGAGGTCAATAAGATCCCCGTTAGTCTTGGCTGCCAAAGCCGCATCCGCCAGCCGCGGACTGATCGACTTCGCAATATCAAGCGCAGTCGTGCCCTTGGGAACATCCTTCACGCTCCCATCCGGAAGCTTCACATGAATGCTGTCTGCCATAAAGTTGAGACCTGCAGGTGTACTGAATCTTTCAGTTTATTGGAGGGATTCGGGAGGGTCAAACTTCACAACTGCAACATGCACAAAAAGCCGAGGGTGGGCCCACGCACCCACCCTCCATTTCAAAGGAGCGGAACTACTCGTCTACACATCCTTAATATGCGTCGCGATATACCAGATATTCCCGAACGGATCGGTCACCGCGGAGTTACGGTCGCCATAGGGCTGGTCGGTCAGTTCGTGAAGCGATTTCGCCCCCGCCGCCAACGCCTGCAGATACACCGCATCGCAATTCGGCACGTACAGGTAGAACATCGCCGGCATGGGCTCGTACTTGCCGTGCGCCTCGCCCATCTCCACCACCGAATCACCTATGCGAATCTGGGCGTGATGAACAACGCCGTCGGGCGACGCATACTTCGATAGTTCCTGCGCCCCAAACGCCCGCTTGAGGAACGCGATCAGCGGCTCTGCTCGCCGCGGGTGCAGGTACGCATTCACATTGTGCAGGCCCTTGGGCATATAACCCTCGCCCTGGTGCGTGGCGATGTACCAGACGTTCCCCGCCGCATCTTTCACGGTCGCGGAGCGCTCGCCGTAATCCTGGTCCCGCGGCGCGTCGATCAAAGTCGCTCCCGCCGTCACTGCCTTCTGGCAAACCGCGTCGGTGTCCTCCACATAAACATGCAGCGCGTTCGGATGCAGCGTCGCGGGGAACTTGTGCCCCGGAGTGCCTCCGCCAATCATCACCCTGGAATCGCCAATGCTGACCTCCGCGTGCACTCCGCCCATTGCCGTCACCGTGCGAAACGCTTCTTCCGCACCAAATGCCTGCTTCGCAAACTCAATCAGCGCCGGACCGTCTTCGGCGACCAGATAAGGCGTGACCATGCGGAACCCGCGCGGAACCGGATCCACTTTCAATTCGTCCTTCGCCGACATCCGTCCGCCCTCAGGCCCGGTCGTCATCTCCTTCATACGCCGGTGCATCTCTTCCACTGACATCTCCTCTTTCAAGGTGGAAATGTTCCAGGTATAGCCGAAGGGATCGACAAAGCTCCCCTCGCGACGCCCGTAGAACTGATCCTTAATCGGCAGAATCGTTTTGAGCCCAGCAGCCACGGCCCGCTTCGCGAAAGAATCGACATCTTCCACCTGAAGGCTCAACAGCACCGGCGATTGCCCCAGCGTTTCCGCGCTGAATCTTCCACCCTCCGGCCACTCCTCGGAAAGTATGATCCGAGAGTCGCCGATCGTGATATCGGCATGCGGGATTGATCCTCCGACCTCGAATCGCATATTTTCCTTCGCCCCAAAGGCTTGCTTATAGAACTCGATCGCCTTGGCCGCATCTTTGAAAGTCAATCTTGGCGTCGCAGTCGTATGAACGGCGGCAATAGGTTCGGCAACGGTGCTCATAGTTTTTCTCCTCGCTAGTAATTCGGATTTAAGTCGGACTTTGAATTCTTCCCGCGGCAGATCGCGCAAGTCCGCAGCTAGACGCACCAGTGGCTCCACGCTGGCCTCGACCTTTGCAGGCCTGCCGTCCGCTCGAGTCAACAACACGTCCACAGCCCGGTTCAGCTGCTCGACCTTCTTTGCGTCGTTGTTCCGCGGATTGTTCGGCGGATTCAGAGAGCGCTTAGGCATCGGCACCCTCCATGCGCGCCCGCAGACTCGTCAGCGCACGGAACTGCAACTGCTTCACCGCGCCTTCGGTCTTGCGGATCTCCCGCGCCACTTCCTTGATGCTTTTCTGTTCCACGAACCGCAGCACCACTACGCGCTGCTGCTCGGCTGGCAGCGTATCGACCAGCCGAAACAAAGTTGCCCGCCGTTCCACTTCTTCGAACTCCGCGTTGCTGGCAGGAGCGGATTCGATCAGTCCCGGCTCATCCACCACTTGTTCCCGATTCGTGCGCTGCCAGCGATCAGAAATCAGATTCGCCGCAATCCGGTAGAGCCACGCCGCAAACGGAATCCCTCGCCACTCAAATCGCTGCAGGTTGGCCAGCGCATGATGAAACACCTCGGAGGTCAGATCCTCAGTTTCCGCGCGATCCCCCACCCGCCGCACCACATACGCATACACTCGCTCGAAATTATTCTCGTAAAGCTCCGCAAAGCGCGCAGGATCCTTCTGCGCCGCCTCGATCAGAAGCCGCTCGTCCGCTTGGCGTTCTTTGTTCCGAGCCGTCAGAGCCTTCAAACAAATTCTCCGCGCGGAGTAGTTTTACACAGGGATAACGGGTCAGGGCGGGAAAAGGTTACGCTGGGATTTCACCCGGGTGCCCCATTTCTCGCGTACTCTGCGAGAAGTGGGCGAGCCACACGATCGCTACCCACAAAATCCACAGCCCCTATGTGACATCTAACCTTGCGCCCCACCCGCAATCTGCGTCATCATTGACCCAAATAAGCACCCGATCCTTGAAAATTCAATTGGGCAATCTAAGTCCTTTGTCCGGAATATTTTGCGGGTAAAATCTTTCGATTCAAGATTTTAGGCGGATACCAGCCGGGCTCTGGTTTCGTAACTTCCCTGAATCCAATGATTTAGCCGTCTGATCTGGAATTTGTTTAATCTGGATTTCGGCACGGACGAAGAACTAAGCTGGCGTGTAGTAGAGATCCTCCATTGCCTTTTTCACCCTCGCCGAAACCGCTTCCATATCCCGCATCGTCATTCCCGCAGTCGAGATCGGCTCGCCCACCCGCATCTCCAGCGGGCGGCATTTGATGTGGTAAGTATTCATCCGCAGCAGTTCGTAAGTTCCCACCAGAGCCACCGGCACGATATCCACCTGCGCCTTGATCGCCAGAAAAAAAGCTCCCGGCAGAAAAGGCTTGATGTCGCCATCAGGAGTCCGCCCGCCTTCGGGATAAATCACCAGCGGCATCCCGGCTTTCAAACTCTTCACCGCCGACCGGATCGCAGCAATCGAATTGGTCGGCTTCTGCTGGTCGATGCAGACCTGCCCCGACCGCTTCAACTGCCAGCCCACAATCGGATACGCCAACAATTCCTTCTTGAAGACGATGCGGAATTGAAATGGAAGATTAACGTACAAAACTGGAATATCCAGCGCCGAGGCGTGATTCACCGCATAAACATGAGGCTTCGACGTATCGATCTTGTCGAGACCGGTGACCTTCACCGGAGACAAGATGGTTTTCATGATCAGCCACGACCAGGTCCGCGAAAACCAGTGCAGCCGCTTTCCATCGCGGTCAAACAAACCGCCGGGCAGCGCCAGCACTCCCATGGCCAGCGTGTACACCCAGACCAGCGGATCGAGAATAAAGTACGACCGCAACCGGCTCAACCAGCCGTACTTCTTCCCCGGAAACTCGTGCGCGCTTCGTCGCGCCGCAGCCGGCGATTCTGCGCCCGGTTCCACTTCCACCGAGGATGATGAATTCACTTCCTGCACACTTTCATTCTAGGGGAAAACCGACTTTCCTTGTCATCCCGAGCAAGCGTTCCTTGCGCAGCGAGGGATCTGGGCGAGCCGCGCAAAGCGTCGCGTCTTTTGCGACGCAATACTCGCGCGTCTGGCTCGCTTCCCTACCAGATTTCCGCCCCAATACTTTGCATCACTTCGCCCACCAGATAAATCGATCCCGTAATTACGACCACGGCTTTCGCGCCCGCGAGCACTCGTGCCCGCTCCAAAGCGAGTTTCACATCTTCCACCGTCTCGACGTCGGCCCCGGTCCGCTCAGCCGCCTGCTGAATCTCCTCCGGCGACGCCGCCCGTGGATTCTCCGGCCGGGTCGCGATCACGCGTTCCGCCAGCGGAAAAAGAATCTCGGTCATCTCCGAGATTGCCTTGTCCCGCATCGCCCCAAAAACAAAAATCAGCGGACGGTCTTCATACCGCTCCGAAAGGGCCGCCCGCAGCGCCCACGCGCCCGCGGGATTGTGCGCTACATCTAGCACTATCTCAGGCCAACCCGCCCGCGCCGCAATCACTTGAAACCGCCCTGGCCATCGCGTCTCACGAATGCCGCGCTCAATGCTCTTGGCAGTGATCCCGCCGATTCCCTGCTGATTCAACTCCACCGCAGCCGCAACCGCCAAAGCCACATTGCGCAACTGATGCCGCCCCACCAAAGGAGTCTCAACCAGAATCTCCTCGCCAAGAACAGCAAGGGGATAACGATAAACGAACCCGGTTTTGCCTCCCTCGCTACTGGGTGCTAGGTACTGGGTACTGGCGGGCGAAACCGGCGGCACATAAGGAACCGCATTCACCGCCCGCGCGCCCAATTCAAGAATCGTATTGCCTATCACGTCATTCGCCTCAGGCTGCTGCGGCAGCGTCACCACTGCTCCGCCCGGACAAATAATCCCCACCTTCTCCCGCGCAATCTCCCCCACCGTGTTCCCAAGAAACTTCTGATGATCGAGCGAGATATCGGTAATCACGCTCACTCGCGGATCCACCACATTCGTAGCATCGAGCCGCCCGCCCATGCCGACCTCAAGCACAGCAAGGTCCACTTTCTCCCGCGCAAAATGTTCGAAGGCGATCGCAGTCATCATCTCGAAAAAGCTGGGATGCCACGGCAACTTTCCTCGCTCGACAAGCCTCTCCGCAACTCCATCTACCTCATCCTGCAGAGCCGCAAAATCGTCGTCACTGATCTCTTCGCCGCTCACCCGGATCCGCTCGTTGATCCGCACCAGGTGCGGTGAGGTGTACAAACCAGTTTTCAATTTCGAAGCCTCCAGAATCGAGGCCAGCGTCGCCGCCGTCGACCCCTTGCCATTCGTCCCGGCAATCAGGACACTGGGAAACTGCCGCTCCGGATGATCGAGCGCATCCAATAGCACCCGCATATGCGCCAGATCGAACTTGTGTGAAGGCGTCTGCGCCAGTTCGTGGCCAAGCGCAAACATGCGCGAGACTGCGGTTTCGTAGGACATAAAGAAGCTCTCAGCCTCAGCCGTAGCCGCAAAACGCAGTTGTCATCCCGAGCGAAGCGAGGGATCTTGGTGTTTGCCTGCGGCGCAGCAGCGGTCGCGGAGGCAAGAACCCAGATCCCTCGCTTCGCTCGGGATGACAACTCGGATTGGCGCTCAGGAACGCCAAGCACAGCAAGCTGACAGCCGTCTCACGCCGCCATGAAATCCAGCGCCCGCCCAATGTAAGGTTTGAGTTCCTTGCGAGGCACCACCGCATCCAGCATGCCATGCTCCAGCAGAAATTCGCTGCGCTGAAATCCTGGCGGCAGTTTCTGCCGGATCGTCTGCTCGATCACCCGCGGCCCGGCAAACCCGATCAGCGCTCCGGGTTCGGCAATGTTCAGATCTCCCAGCATGGCGAACGACGCGGTCACGCCTCCCGTGGTCGGATCGGTCAGCACAGAAATGTACGGAACCTTATCTTTATCCAGCCGCGCCAGCGCCGCCGAAATCTTCGCCAGCTGCATCAGGCTGACTACGCCCTCCATCATCCGCGCCCCGCCTGAAGCTGACACAATGATCAGCGGCGTGTGCGAATCGAGCGCCCGCTCCACCGCCCGCGTAATCATCTCGCCCACCACCGCGCCCATGCTGCCGCCAATGAACGCATACTCCATCACACTGAGGACGACCGGGCGTCCCAGCAGTTTGCCGCGCGCATTAATCACCGCGTCTCTCAGCCCCGTATCATGCTGCGCCTGCCGCAGGCGCGACGAATAAGGCTTCAAATCCACAAACTTCAAGGGATCGGTCGACGACAGGTTCTCGTCGAACGTCTCATATTCGTTGTCATCCAGCAGCAGCCCGAGCCGCGTCCGCGCATCGATGCGAAAGTGTTTCTCGCACTTCGGACACACATTCAAATTGTCTTCCAGATCCTTCTTCCAGATGATCTGCCGGCAGCTCTCACACTTCACCCACAACCCCTCGGTGCGCACCGTCTTCTCGCCCGAAGTATTCAGTTCCCCGGATTCGCGTTTGAACCAAGCCATAAGAATTTAGCGATTGGGTAATCGGGTCATTTTGCGATTGGAAAACCTTGACGTCGAACAAAATCGCCCAATCACCCGATCGCTCAATCACCCAATTTCAGTATTCGATCCCCCGCTGCGCCATCACGCCCTTTTCATAAGCGTGCTTCACCTGCCGCATCTCAGTTACCGTGTCGGCAACCTCGACAATTGTGGGATGTGCGTTCCTCCCCGTCAAGATGACGTGCACCATCTCCGGCCTCTTCTTCAGGCTCTCCGCCACTTTCGCCGGGTCCAGCATGCCATAGCTGATCGCGTAGTTGATCTCATCCAGTATGACCAGATCCCACTCCTCCGATTGGATCGCCTTCTCCGCCTCCGCCCACGCTTCTTCGACCATCTTTATGTCTTCCGGATCAGGCTTCTCTGCGCCCACCTTCACAAATCCGCGTCCCATCTGCTTCATCACGAATTTGTCCCCGAAAGCCCTTACCGCATCCAGTTCCCCGTAATGCCATGAGCCTTTCAGGAACTGCAGCATCAACACCCGCATCCCCTGGCCCACCGCGCGCAGGGCCGTCCCCATCGCCGCCGTTGTCTTGCCTTTGCCGGGCCCGGTGTTCACGATAATAAGACCGCGGCGTACGTCCGTCATGGTCGCAGGAGATTGATTCTACTAGAAAGCCTTCTGAATGACAGACCGCCGGAGGTCTTTCGGGCTGGAGAAGTGCTCGTATGGATACAGGATGCTGGTGTGGATAACGACGCTCAAGGGAAGGAGCACCGCCCTCGGCGGTCTGGTCGAACGAGGGCTCGACCACCTTCGGGATGGCCCCTAACCCTTTGTTGACTTGCTCCCGCGGAGTTCAATCTCTCCCGCAATTACATGAGCGTGCAGCCGGTACTTCCCCGGGCCGTCCTGATCGAATGACCGGAACAGACCATCCTTCGAGACATCGAACGCCGAAGCCTCAATGCTGCCGGTCATCACCGAAGCATCGCGATGCCCGTACAACTCAGGGCGCGGAACGTCAATCTGAACGCGGCCCGCGAAAACTCGAACGTCCTTATCGCCTTCCACATCTTCCACGACCAGTTCTCCCGCCGACAGCCTGACCCAAAGATCGGAACGGCGCGGAACCTCGATGGTGGCTTGGAAATTATTGTGCGGTGTTTCGGAAACGTAGACGTCGGCGTTTTCGCCAGTGCGTTTGATCTTCACTTTGACGCGTTCGAGTTGTTCCTCCGAATCAGCATGACAGGTCACAATGACGTTCTTAGAGTCGCCCGGACGGATCGTGTAGCCGCCGGCCTCCAGGTGCATGCGAACCGCGCCTCCCGAAACAAACTCCTGTCGCGCCGAATGCTCTCCCGACGTGCGGGTAACCTGACCAGGCAGCAAGCCAGGAACAAGCAGGATAAGCCAGAAACCGAGACCCTTCATACGCACCCCCGTTTAGTTCACATATACGATAGATCCCTATCGGGACTGCCCCGAAGCAGAATGCGGGATGCTCAGGTTAGTTTGTGGTCGGGGCAGTTTCGATAGGGTCGTTTGAACTGAGCCGCTAGCGTTTGCGGCGGATGCGGTGAGATCTATGGGATTTCGATTGGGCTGTGGGGGTTTCGAACCGTCTTTGCGGCAACAAACCGGAACGAAGAAAGCCGTGGGCGTGTTCTTGTAAGCCGCAGAGGAGTCTGGGATTGCAGATGAAGAGTTCGTATCTGTGGGCAGATCCGGCCGTTGAGCATACGAGGGCATGGGGTTGTGTTTGAACACCCCTGCGAGCGACGGTGATCGAAGCAAGTTGCGTCATCGATATCTCAGGAGGAATCAAGGCTGTGCCTGTGTGAATCAGGCAGTATCAGGTCTGAGCGAAAATGAAGCTGGCTACTGGTCATCCGTTCGAGGACGAGCATGGGACCGCAGCAAACCGGACAGCGCAGCTGGGCGGTGATCTCGGGATCAGTTGCGGAGTCGTCTGCGCCAAGCAGAGCACGGCAGCGTACGAGCATTCTGCCACGCCTGCGGTTGGCGAAAAAGCCGAAGTGGCGGATGCGTACTAAGCCCTTGGGCAGAACGTGGACCAGGAAGCGGCGCAGGAACTCATCGGCGGAGACCGTCATGATTTTCTGCTTACCGCCGTGCGCATAGTCTTTCCAGCGAAACGAGACTCGATCATTCTGGAATGCCACCAGTCGATGGTTGGAGATGGCGACGCGGTGCGTATAGCGGGCGAGATAGTTCAGAACATGCTCGGGACCACCAAAGGGTGGCTTGGCGTAGACGACCCAGTCTTGGTGGAAGAGCTGTCGGAGAAACTGGCGAAAGCGACGTGGCTCAGCAAGACTCTGGAGCGAACCGTGAAACTGGAGCTTGTGCTGAAGAAAGAGTTGCTCTAGTCCGGCTGCGAACTTGCCCCGGAAGACGCGACTCAGTGCGGCGACGGGCAGGAAGAATCGTCTCGAGGAGGGGATCCATCGGGAACCGTCGGGTGTAAAGCCGCCAGCAGGAACCACGTAGTGTATGTGCGGATGATGGTGAAGGTTCTGTCCCCAAGTGTGGAGCACTCCCAGAAACCCGATGTCGGCACCCAGATGTTTCGGGTCGCCGGCGAGCTCGAGCAGCGTCGCTGCACTAGCTCGGAAGAGCAGATCGTAAAGCAGTCGCTTGTTCTGCAGGGCTAGAGCAGAGAGTTGCTGCGGCAGCGTGAAGACGATGTGAAAGTAAGAGACGGGCAACAGCTCAGCCTTGCGCTTGGCGAGCCAGCGGGAGCGGGCGTTCCCCTGACATCTGGGGCAGTGCCGGTTACGGCATGAGTTGTAAGAGATAGCCTGATGTCCGCAGCGCGTGCACTGATCACGATGAGCGCCCAAGGCCGCAGTGCGGCAGCGGGCGATGGCATCAAGTACCTTGCGATGCTGCCACGCAAGGTGTGATCCGTAGTGCTCCCAGAATCTGTTTCCTGCTGCACGGACGATGTCGGCCACCTCAAGGGTGGACCGACTCATCGCTTGATCAGCCTCCGAGAACGCTTCACTTGGTCAGGGCTGGATACCTCGATAGCTTCCAGCGGGCTGGGAACTGCTTGCAGATGACGCCGGGACAAGTGCAGGTAGACCGCGGTGTCGGCGAGCTTGGCATGACCCAGCAAAACCTGGATCGTGCGCAGATCGGCGCCGGCTTCCAGCATATGAGTTGCAAAACTGTGCCGAAGGGTGTGAGGAGATACATGCTTGCTCACCCCAGCATGTTTCGCGGCCTCTGCCACGGCCTTCCAGACAATCTTCGTTGTGATGGGCACGTCGGCCCGCCAGTTGTTGACGGTGCCGGGAAACAGATATGTCTTCGGCTTCATCCAGCGCCAATACTCGCGCAGCGCATCCAGCAGCTTCGGGGTTAACAGGACGTCACGGTCACGGCCACCCTTGCCCTGACGAACATGAATAACCATGCGTTCGCTGTCGATGTCGCATACCTTGAGGTGGCATAGTTCAGCACGTCGCAGACCGGTCGCATACAGCATCATCAGCATCGTGCGGTGCATCAGGTTCTGCGCGGAAGCGATGAGCCGCCCCACTTCCTCTTGACTCAGTACTGTGGGCAGCCTCCTCTGACGCTTAGGAAACGGAATGTGATCGGGAAGATATGGCCGTCTCAGTGTCTTGACGAAGAGAAAGCGCAGAGCGGCGGTACGACCTTCGATGGTCCCCGCCGAAAGTTTGCGGTCGCGAAACAGGTGAACCTGGTACTCGCGAATATGTTCCGGGCCGAGGCGATCGGGCGAATGGTGGAAGTACTTCGCGAAATCCTCTATGGCGTGGATATAGGCACGGACAGTGTTTTGAGCGTAGTTGCGACGCTGGAGCTCGTCCAGCATCAGCTTCCTGAGTCGGGTCACAGTAGCCTCCTTGTGACCCAAAACCTTACACGGGCAACCATGCTGGCGACGACCACGCGGTAGCGTCCGCCGCGCTAGCGGCTTAGTTCAAACGAGCATAGCTGCACTAAGTTCCGGGAAAGTCGGTAAGACCGCAATAAAAAGTGAACAAAACGCCCAGCCGACTGCTCTTCTACGTCGTGGGCGTGCTTTCTCATAACCCCTGGGCATCCTTCCCGTTCATGAGTTGTGACACGTTTTACGAAAGTACAGTCTTTCCACGGAACTCTTGCATCCAACTGAGCGTATCGGGTGCAAGCAGATCTCTGTCCGCTGGCAGACTGCGGAGGTCTCGTTGTGAACCACAAGTGTCCAGTGTTATTGTTTTGCGTGCTCGCGGCGCTACCGGCATTTTCCGCGCAGCACGTCGCCCTGCATCCCAGACCGGGCTTCGATTCCGGTGAGCAGGAAGTCATCCGCCAGATCGTCGACATGGAGCGCCAGGCCAAGGAAGCCAGCCTCCGCCGCGACGCCGACTTCTCCGCGCGCACCCTAGCCGAAGACTACGTCGCGATCACCCCGCTCGGCCAGGTCACTACCAAGCAGGAAACCATTACCGCTCGCCGCAGCGGCCAGCTCCGTTACGAAGCCATGAATGTCACGGATATGGTTGTGCGAGTGTATGGCGATACTGCCGTGGTTACCGCCCGCGCCGACGTCAAAGGCCACCAGCTGGGCGAAGACTTCAGCGGACCCTATCGCTACACTCGCGTCTGGGTTCGTCGCAACGGACACTGGCAGACCGTCAGTTATCAGGCAACCGTGACGCAGTGAACAGAGTCCCGCACCCGGCTCAATGCCCCGAATGATAAGGATGGCTCTTGAGAATGGTGAACGCCCGGTAGACTTGCTCCAGCAAAACCACGCGAGCCAGTTCGTGGGCCAGCGTCATCGTGCCCAGGGAGATCATATGCTGCGCCGCGCCCCGCGCCGCTTCGCTGAATCCGTCGGCCGGCCCCACGGCAAGAACCAGGGGCAGCGGATTGCGATCCTGATAGTCCCCTAGAAACCACGCGAACTCTTCTGAGGAGAACTGTTTCCCGCGCGAGTCCATGAGCACCAACGTGGACTTCCCGGCGTTCGTTGTTTTTCTCGTCTTCGCCAGCGAAGCCCGTCCGCACATTTGCAGAAGCGCAGCTTCATCGCGCAGCGCCAGCCCTTCCACCGGCACATAACGCGAAATCCTCTTCAGATACTCGTCCGTGAGCGACTGAATCGCCGGCTCTTTCGTCTTTCCAATCCAAGCGATTTTGATTTTCACGGAAGATAAGTGAAAAACGAAACTACGCTCTCTTGCGGCGAGGAGCGGCCGCGGCAGTGCGCTTGCGCGTTGCAGTCTTCGCCTTGGGAGCCGTTTTCGACCTCGGCTTTGGCTTCAATTCCGAGGGCTCCAGCCGCCTGGCTGTTTTCCAAAGCCGCTCCAGATCATAGAACTTGCGCGCTTTCTCGGAGAACACGTGCACCACAAAATCAACGTAGTCGACCAGGATCCATTCGCCCTGGCGGTAGCCTTCGACGTGCGCCGGCCGCACGTTCGCCGCCTTCAGGCGCAGCTCCACTTCATCGGCAATGGCCTGCACCTGCCGCGGATTCGAGCCGCTGCACAGCACGAAATAGTCGGTAAAGGCTCCCGACCCTTTCTCCATTTCCAGGATGGAAACTTCTTCGGCCTTTTTCTCGAGGCAGGCCTGAATGGCTGCTGCCACCTGTAGCTTCACTTCGCTTTTTTTCATGCAGAGAGTCGGTTGGTCCTGATTCGTCGGATCGAGGTTCGTTGGCTCAGCGTAGGCTGAGTTCTCATTGTAAACGACAGTCGCGGGCCGCGTTTTCCACTGCGGGATTAGCGTGCTTTGTACAGTCCCACTTTCTTGATGTAGTCCGCGACCGCAGGCTCTACGAATCGCCCAAGTGGCTTGCCGGCGGCCGCAGCCTGACGGATTGCCGTAGAAGAGATCGGCTGATAAACCTGGTCGAGCGAATGGACTGTCACTCCCTTCAGCACCAGATCCCCAGTAGCCGCCTGCTTTTGAAACGGACGCGTCACCTCCTGCCGCGGTCGCAGGCTCGCAGGCAGGGCGTTCGCCACGTCAGCCAGCGAGTATCCCGGCCGGCTTGCCACCACAAACTCGCACTCTCGAAATAGCGCCTCGGCCTGATGCCACTTCGCGATTTCCTCAAAGGCATCGATGCCGATGAGCAGGAACAGCCGGTCTGCCTTCTTGAACGATTGCTTGAGACGCTTAACCGTGTCGATGGTGTAGTTCGGTTTCGCTGAGCGAGTTTTTTCCTTGGCTGGGCCGACTGACTCAAAATCTTCCGGCGCTTCGAGCAGCGAGGGCGAGAAGTCTTTCTCCTGCGCCGTGGCCAGGGCAATCATGGCATAGCGATGCGGAAAGGCCGACAAGGGCTGGCCCTGCTTATGCGGCGGGACGTTGGCGGGCACGAAGAGGATGCGGGAAAGCTCGCAGCGTCCGCTTGCAGCCCGGGCCAGCGCCAGATGCCCGCGATGAATGGGATCGAAAGTACCGCCGAAAAGGCCAATATTCATGCGCCGTTAGTGTCTTCGTTTGCAGGCCGAGTTGGCAAGCCCAACGGTCCCGCAGCTTTCAGTTGCGAGTACTGGGAATTGAATCCCTCCTGGAGGCGACAGTTTCCAGGGGCATTGTCCGATGGTGCATCGTTGCCTTGTCTGTTTGGACCTAGAGTTAATCCCCTATGAATACATGGGTTCCGGGAATCCGGAATGAACTCTTGTAATCTCGCCTGTTAGCAAACTTGGGACTACCATGGTTTACATGCGAGTAACCCTCCCCCTACTCCGCATTCAGCCGGCCCGCGCGTCGATCCTGCGCTACGGAGTCGCCGTGTTCAGCACCACTCTGGCGCTGATTCCAGTGCTCCTGCTTCCTAACATTGCGGAAAGCCGGCTGGCTGTATTCGCCGTAGCCGTGATGGTAAGCGCATGGTATGGCGGCTGGAAACCCGGGCTGGTCGCCACTTCGTTCGCTCTCACGGTCAGCGCGTACTTTTCGTTTTCCGGAGAACATACGCCAGCGCAATACCGTTCGACGATGATCCGGCTGACTCTGTTCGTTGTGCTGGCGGCGCTGATCTGCTGGTTCAACGCAGCCCTGCGTGCCTCCCAGGAGGGCTTGCGCCGCTCCGAAATTAATTTCCGGTCGCTGGTGACCAATGCTCCTTACGGAATCTGCCGCTGCGATTCCGCGGGCCAATTGCTGGACGTGAATCCGGCGCTGCTCGCGATGCTTGGATATTCCTCACCAAAAGAAGTGGTCGGGAAACATCTCGGAACCCTCCACGCCGACACGCTGCAGTGGTTCGAACTGGCGGATTACTTGCGCTCGGCGGCTGCCTTCAATGGACTGATCGCTGAATGGAAACGCAAAGACGGCACTGCCACGGTGGTTCGCGTTTCCGGCCGCGCCGTCTCTGACGGGGGCAAGGGACGAACCTTCGAACTGTTTGCCGAAGATGTGACCGAGCGCCGCGCCCTGGAGCAGCAGCTCCGGCAGTCACAAAAAATGGAAGCCGTGGGAAGACTCGCGGGCGGCATCGCCCACGATTTCAATAACCTGTTGATGGTGATCTCCGGCTATTCGGAGTTTCTGCTCGACCGGCTCGGTCCAGACCCCGCCGTGCGCGGCCCAGCCCAGGAAATTGCGGGCGCAGCGGGACGCGCCACGTCGCTCACCCGCCAGCTCCTTGCCTTCAGCCGCAAGCAGATGCTGGCGCCGAAAATTCTTGACCTGAATGGCGTGGTCACGGAAAACCTGAAGATGCTCACCCGCGTAATCGGCGAGGACATCGACTTGGTAATGGTCCCGGCTACTGGTCTGGGCGCAGTGCGGGCTGATTCCGGGCAGATCGAGCAGGTCATCATGAATCTTGCCGTGAATGCGCGCGATGCCATGCCGGCCGGAGGGAAGCTGACCATCGAGACCTCCAACGTATCGCTCGATGAGGAGTACGCCCGTTTTCATGCGCCGCTGCGTCCTGGCAATTACGTGATGCTCGCCATCAGCGACACTGGCTCGGGCATGGATTCGGAAACTCAATCCCACATCTTCGAACCTTTCTTTACCACCAAGGGGCCGAAAGGCACGGGCCTGGGCCTCTCCACGGTTTACGGAATCGTGAAGCAGAGTGGCGGTTACATCTGGGTGTACAGCGAGGCGGGCAAGGGCACGACGTTCAAGATCTATTTACCCCGCGTCGCGGAACCGGCCGAAAGTCCCGAGCAGGTCGCCGTTCCGGCGGAATCCGCAGCCACCGAGCCCGGCACGGAAACCATCCTGCTGGTCGAGGACGAGGCCAACCTGCGCTATCTGGCCCGGCAATTCCTCGAAAAGCAGGGTTACCGCGTGATCGAAGCCGCCGATGGCGCGGTCGCGATGCAGATCGCAGTTGCGCACGAAGGAACCATTCATCTGCTGCTGACCGACGTGATCATGCCTGGGATGAATGGCCGCGAACTGGCGCAGCGCATTTCCGAAATTCGTCCCAACGTGAAAATCCTCTACATGTCCGGTTACACGGAAAACGTGATCGGCCGCAACGGCACGCTGGACGCAGGTGTACGCCTGCTACAGAAGCCCTTTAGCCTGCATAATCTGAAAAACAAAGTTCGCGAAGTGCTCGATACAAGTCCGTTCCCCCAGGAGGTTGCCATGTCCGCTCAAACCGCCCACGCCAAGGTGACACAAGGGTTGCACCAATTGCCGGCGACGCGCGCGCAACGTTTTCAACTTCATTTGCCGTTGAAGTATCGCCGCCTCAACGAGGAAAAATGGCACGACGGCGAGACCAAGAACATCAGCCGCTCCGGTTTGCTGTTTCAGGCGGAGGATCTGTTGCAGCCGAATGTGATCCTGGAAATCAATCTGGTGCTGCCGGCGGAGATTGCCGGACTCTCGCCCACCGAAGTGATTTGCAAGGGAGAAGTCGTGCGTACGGTCGAGTCGAACGGGGAGAAGATGCCACCAGCACTTGCCGCGAAGATTCTGCAGTATCACTTCCAGCACGGTTCGCAGTTACCGAGAGCGTAAGTTCAGTAACCAGTACCTAGCTAAAACCGGTTTTCTCGACTAGGTACGGGCTACTGGGTACTAGATGTCAGCGCCTTCTCGCGCAGCGCATCCACTTCTTTTGCCATGGCGAACTTCAGTTCTTCAATTCCCTTGCCGGTCACTGCTGAAATCTCATAGAGCTTCAGCTTGTGTTTCTTGCAGTAACGCTTCAGCGCCGCGACTTTGTCTTTGTTGGCCACATCAATCTTCGACGCCACCATGATCATCGGCTTTTCTTCCAGATGAGCGCCGAAGCTGGCCAGTTCGCCCAGGATCACTTCGACATCTTTAACAACGTCAGTTCGGCCGCTCGCATCTGACACGTCGACCAGATGAACCAGCAGGCGCGTGCGCTCGATGTGCCGCAGGAACTGTGTGCCCAGGCCGGAACCAGTATGTGCGCCTTCGATCAAGCCCGGAATGTCGGCGACCACGAAACTGATTTCGTTCTTGGGATCGCCCACCGCCACCACGCCGAGATTGGGTTGCAGGGTGGTAAAAGGATAGTCCGCGATTTTCGGCCGCGCCGCCGAGATGCGCGAGATCAGCGTGGATTTACCCACGTTCGGATAGCCGACAAGGCCCACATCCGCGAGCAACTTCAATTCAAGCCGGTAGTTATGTTCTTCGCCGGGACGTCCATCCTCGTGCTCGCGCGGCGCCTGGTGCACCGAAGTGGCAAAGCGAGCGTTGCCGCGCCCACCGCGGCCGCCGCGGGCAATCACCACACGCTGATCCGAAGCCGAAAAATCGAAAACCTTCTCGCCAGTTTCCTCGTCGTAGACGATTGTCCCGACCGGAACTTTGAGAAGAATGTCTTCGCCTTCGCGTCCGCTCTTATTCGAACCCTCGCCGTGGCGTCCGCGCTCAGCTTTGTATTCGGGATTGAAGCGGAAGTGCACCAGCGTGTTGTGCCGTTCGCTGGATTCCATGATCACGTCTCCGCCTTTCCCACCATCGCCACCCGAAGGCCCGCCACGCGGGACATATTTCTCGCGGCGAAAGGCCATGCAGCCATTGCCGCCGTCGCCCGCTTTGACTCGAATTTTTGCCTCATCGATGAACATGGGAGCCTGAGGAACGCGTGCACTAAAACTGCCTGTCATCCCGAGCGTAGCGAGGGAACTTGGTTTCTGCTCGCGCCATCACTGTCGGCGCCGCGAGCAAACACCAGGATCCCTCGCTTCGCTCGGGATGACAATCCAGTAGAGAACAGCTTGCAAAACAAAAAGCCTCGTCCCGAAGGCGAGGCTGTGTGGCGCGGACGCCCCCGCCCGCGAGTGCCGGCGGCGTATGCGAACTACTCCGCGACTTCCATCGGCTCGACCATCACGAACTTGCCCATCGAGCCCTTGTTCAGAAACTTGATGCGTCCCGTGATCTTGGCAAACAAAGTATCGTCTTTGCCGCGGCCGACGTTCAGACCCGGCTTCACGCGAGTGCCGCGCTGCCGAACGATGATGGTACCGCCGGGCACGATCTGCCCGCCGAAAGCCTTGAATCCCAGCCGCTGCGCGTTCGAGTCGCGGCCGTTTCGTGAAGTGCCCTGTCCTTTTTTATGTGCCATGAGAATCAGTTTCCAGTGGCCGGTTGCCAGTTGCCAGTCAAATCTCGAGCGGACGGGCTATTCGCCCGCCTTCAATTACTTCTTCTTCGAAGGTGATTTCTTTGCCGCCTTCTTGGGTGCAGCTTTCTTCTTAGCGTGTCCCTTGGCGGTCTTCACTTCAGCTTCGTGATCTTCCTCGTGCGCCGCCACGGCCTTCTTCGGCTTGGGCTGTTTCTTCGCCAACTCCGGAGCCTTGAAGCTCTGCCCGTCAAATGCAATCTCAGTAATGCGGACGGCGGTGTAGGACTGCCGGTGTCCGCGCAGCTTCTTATACTGCTTCTTGCGCTTGTAATGGAAAACCAGAATCTTCGCGCCGCGTCCTTCTTCCACCAGCTGGCCGACGACTCGCGCTCCGGCCTCCGGCTTACCGATCTGGCCTTCTCCGCCCGACACCGCCAGTATCTCGGGGAACTCGACTTGGCCATCGGTGCCCGTAGCCAGCTTCTCCACTCGAATCAGGTCTCCGGGCGCCACCCGGTACTGCTTGCCGCCGGCGCGGATAACCGCGTACATACGTCTGCCTCCGTCAAAATGTCGTGAAAGTCAGCATCCCACCGAACCCATGCGCACACGGGCGCAACTCCTAGGGTCCGCAGAACTTCGCGGCAAACTTCCCGCCGAACTTCCTGCTGAACTTCTTCTGCTTGCTGTGTTTTCCGCCGCGGCGCTTGAAGCCGGGGCGAGCCTCCCCAGAACGGGTCGGCGAGTACAGGCAAACTCAACTATTCTAGCCTGCGCTGTGGAAATCGGTCAATGTGAGCTTGGCGGATTGCTTATCATTGTGCGAGAATTTCGCCGAATCTTCCGAGGAGCCAATCATGAAGCGCCTTTCCCTCCTGCTATGCCTGCTCGCTATTTCCGCTGTCGCGCAGTCGCCCAAAGCAGCCGCGAAGAAGGCCGCAACCCCGGCCGCTCCCGATAAGGCTTACCTGCAGAGAATCTGGGATAACTGGGCCACACTCGACCCGGCTAACGTAGCCAAGTTCTATGCCACCGGCCCGCACACCTTTTTCGATATTGCCCCACTGAAGTACGGAAGCTGGGATGAATATGACGCGGGGTCGAAGGCTCTCGTGTCGGAGTACAAGAGCGCAGCGTTCACGCTGAATGATGACGTAGCCATCCATCCCCATGGCGACCTGGTCTGGGCCACGGCGACGGTGAAGGAAGAGATGACGTCGAAAGCCGGCAAGGTTGAGATGGGCAATTTCCGCTGGACCGTGGTCTTCGAGAATCAGGAGGGCAAGTGGCTGATCGTTCACGAACACGTCTCCGAGCCGTTGTCGTAGCACGACTTCCCGACCCAGGACCCTCCTCCGGTGCGGGGCGATTACCTCTGTAATCCCCGGTAACCGGCAGTTCTCTTGCAGAAACAACTCCGCTGCGCCAGTGTTTATACAGACTGAGTGTAGGGAGATTTCCATGCGCAACCGAATCGTCGTTGTGACTTCGCTTTTCCTGTTATCGATCCTGAGCTGGAGCCAGCAGCAGCCCGCTGGAAGCAGCGCCCCCGCAGGCGCGCAGCAAAGCATGCCCGGCATGGATATGTCAGGTCATGACATGTCGAATATGCCGATGCAAATGAAAGACATGCCCATGGGCGACAACGACGCCAGCAAGCACGCCATGGATTCCATGCAAGGCCACATGGATATGGGCCCGCACATGAAAATGACCGCCCTGCGTCCGGCGAAACCTGGCGATGCCGAGCGCGCCAAGGAAGTGGTGGAGGAAGCGCGCAAAGCCTCCGAGCATTACACCGACTACCACGTTGCGCTGGCCGAAGGCTTCAAGATTTTCCATCCTGAATTTCCGCAGAAGATGTATCACTTCACCAATTACCGATACGCCATGGAAGCGGCTTTCCATTTCAATCCCGAGCACCCGACGTCGCTGCTGTATGAAAAGCATGGCGACGACTACAAACTGATTGGCGTGATGTACACGGCGCCGAAGCGGCTCACCGAAGATGAACTGGATCAGCGCATTCCCCTCAGCGTGGCGCAGTGGCACGAGCACGTAAACCTCTGCCTCGCGCCTCGGGATCGCCGCGGGGAAGGATTCGGGCCGCATCCGCAATTCGGTTTAAAGGGATCAATCGCTACGCAGGAAGCCTGCGATGCCGCGGGTGGAACTTTCTTTCCCATAATCTTCAACTGGATGGTGCACGTCTACCCGTTCGAAAAAGATCAAGCCAACATCTGGTCGGTTGAACGCCAGCACGGCGACGCCGATTAAGCCTTGCGGCGCAGGCGATCTCGCCCGCCTGCCAGCGCGTGGAAAACCTCGCGGGCATGAGTGTCCACACCGCACGTGCTATTTGTTTTTCGAGGAACGCTGCCTAGAAACACAGTAAGCTACTGATCCCAGAGAATACGAAGACGGCCCAGGCATAGTTCCTGGGCCCAGCCAGACAGAACACGCCGCACCTGTTCCATCCTGGTGAAAACACATTTACCTTTTCTTCACTTCATTTTTTCTTGCTACCGGAAGTGTGCACTCCTCGTCCAAACACGTGTAATCGAAATGTGGAACTTTTGGTGAAACGGCTCCGTAGTAGAAGAAGCGGCCGGTACAGAGGTAAAGCTGGCGGCATTGTTTAACGCAGATTTTTGCGGGGTTCGGGGATTCTCTCGCACTCGGTTTGGCGGCCCAGGTGAGAAAACCCCCGGTGCACAGCGCGACTGGCCCAGCGACTTATGGGCTGAGCTTTTCGGCTGAACCCCAACCGCTGCATTGTAGGCGATTCGCGGCAAAACACAATGGTTTTCTCGCGCAAGTCGTGAACCGGGCCGCCCCAACCGTTCTCCGACGAGATTCGGGGAAGAAAAAAGGAGCAGTCATGAAGTTCGCGACCGTGACGAAGAGTCTGATGCTGGGATTGGCTTTGCTGTTGGCCTCGAGCGCCTTTGCCGGAACGAAAGGCAGTTTGCAAATTATCAATCCTGTGAACGTCAACGGAACAACGCTGAAGCCGGGAGACTACAAAGTCCAATGGGAAGGCGCCGGCCCCAAAGTCGAGCTGAGCATTCTGCAAGGCAAGAACGTGGTGGCAAAAGTGCCGGCCCGGGTAGTTGAACTACAGACGCCTTCCGCGAGCAATGCCGCCGTGACCCGCGCCAATGAGAGTGGACCGAGCACGCTCGCCGGCCTCCGCTTCGAAGGCAAGAAATTTGCTTTGGAACTGGGTGATGCCAGCGACGGGATGCAGGCAGGTTCGAGCAAGTAACTGTAGAAAGCGCCAATAAAAACGCTCCCGTCATCCCGAGCGGAGCGAGGGATCTTGGTTCTCCCCCGTGCACAGGCATCATCGGTGCTGCTGGCAGGATCCAGGATCCCTCGCTTCGCGAGGGATGACACCTCTTGTGCATCGGAACAGCCTGGCAAACGGCAGCCGCCTTTCAGTACTTCGGCACTTTCGGGTCTACGCGATCGGACCACGCTGTAATCCCGCCGGCCAGGTTATGAACTTTCGCGAAACCTGACTGCTGCAGGAAGGCTACCGCTTTTGCGCTGCGGCCTCCCATTTTGCAGTGGACTACGATTTCGCGGCTGGAGTCGAGTTCATGCACGCGCTTGGGTAGGTCGTTCAGCGGAATGAGATGTCCGCCGATGTTGCAGATCTGATATTCGTGGGGCTCGCGCACGTCAAGGACGAAGAGATCTTCTTTCGCATCCAGACGGCGTTTCAACTCCTCGACTTGAATTTCCGGAACACCTGATCCCACCGGTTTTTCCTCCCCGCGAATGCCGCAAAATTGGTCGTAGTCTATCAGTTTCGTGACCGTGGGATGCGTGCCGCAGACCGGGCAATCGGGATTTTTGCGCAGCTTGAGTTCGCGGAACTTCATGCCCAGCGCGTCGATCAGCAGCAGGCGGCCGACGAGCGGCTCGCCTACGCCGAGAATCAGCTTGATCACTTCGGTGGCCTGCATCACGCCCACCAGGCCGGGAAGAATGCCGAGCACTCCACCTTCCGCGCAGGAGGGAACCAGTCCCGGCGGTGGCGGCTCGGGATATAGGCAGCGGTAGCAGGGGCCATCTTTGGTGGCGAACACACTCGCCTGGCCCTCAAAGCGAAAGATCGATCCGTAGACGTTCGGCTTGCCGGTGAGCACGCAGGCGTCATTCACCAGGTAGCGCGTCGGGAAATTGTCGGTGCCGTCGGCGATGATGTCGAAATCGCGGAAGAGTTCGAGCGCGTTCTCGCTGCTCAGGCGCATGTCGTACTTCTGCAGATTCAGGAACGGATTGATCGCTGTCAGCTTGTCGGCCGCGGAATCCAGTTTCTTCCGCCCCACGTCGGCGGTCGAGTGAATGATCTGGCGTTGCAGGTTCGTGTAATCGACCACATCGAAATCGACCAGGCCCAGCGTGCCCACGCCGGCGGCTGCCAGATACAACGCGAGCGGCGAGCCCAGGCCTCCGGTGCCGATGCAGAGCACGCGCGCCGCCTTCAGCTTCTGCTGGCCCTCCATGCCGACCTCGGGCATGATCAGGTGGCGCGAGTAGCGCAGGATTTCATCCCTGCTCAGGGTTGCCGGAATTTCGATTGTCGTAGCCATAAAGTCCTCAATAGAAATCTGTGTTTTCGCAGAGCGCCGGAATTCGGAAGCTACCAGCAGGAAGGGCAACAACAGCGGCTTGTGGCGGAAGGCTTCAACTCTATGATCCTTGATGCCAGGCCCATCAGGCAGCGCCTCCGGCAATGGAGGGCACAATCGAAATGTTATCACCTTCCTTCAGCGCAGTGGCCTCTTTCTGCAGATAGCGAATGTCTTCGTCGTTCACATAGAGGTTGACGAAGGCACGCAGTTTGCCCTCTTCGGTGTAGAGATGACGGCGCAGATCAGGATGTTGCGCCACCAACGAGTTCATGGCTTCGGCCACGGTAGCTGCTTTCACGTCGACGGTCGATTGCTTGCCCACATACTGGCGCAAAGGCGTAGGGATGTGAATCTTGCTCATAGGTCTAAGAATAAAAGATGCTGTGGAGAATGGGAAGATTCACATCCGTGCATTTGAGCGGGTTGGAGCCAAATACGGCGATGGTCCGGCTGCCGTAGAATGAGACCGAAGAAACGAGAGAAAGACAAGGGAGAATTTACCATGACGATTTTTGATCCAGCTCGGGGCAGAATTATCGATGGCGGCGGTGGGCATGGCGGCGGGCTGTTGCGGTTAATCGGACTGGGCATCGCCGCATTTTTGCTCGTGATTTTACTGTTTAGCGCCGTGACCAAGGTGGGTACGGGGCACGTGGGCGTGCTCACGCTGTTCGGCAAGGTGCAGACGGGCGAAATTTTGGGTGAGGGCATTCACCTGATCAATCCTCTGAAAGCTAACAATGAACTTTCCATCCAGACCCAGACTCTGAAGGAATCTGCGAGCGTACCTTCGAGCGAAGGCCTCATGATGAGTCTCGATACTTCGCTGATTTACCATCTCAATCCCGAGCGGGCCGCGGAAGTGTTCCAGAAGATTGGCGCGGATTATGAAAACGTAGTGGTCGAGCCCACGCTGCGCTCCGCCATTCGCGAGGCAACCGCTTCCCATACAGCTAACGCGCTTTACACTGGCGAGCGCGAGATGGTAGCCAAGCAAATTTTCGATGAGGTCAGCACGCAGCTCAATCAGCGCGGGTTGACCGTGGAAAATGTTTTGTTGCGCGACATTCAGCTGCCGGCCACGCTGAAGGCGGCGATTGAGGCCAAACAACAAGCCGAACAGGAGTCGCTGGCCATGAACTTCCGCCTGCAGAAGGAAACGCAGGAGGCGCAGCGCAAACGCATCGAAGCTGCCGGCGTGCGCGACTTCCAGCAGATCGTGGCACAGGGCATCACGCCTTCGCTGCTTGAGTGGAAAGGGATTGAAGCCACCGAGAACCTGGCCAAGAGCGCGAACTCGAAAGTCGTGGTGATCGGCAACAGCAAGAACGGGCTGCCGCTGATTCTGGGGCAGTAGGGCTCCCGGCTTCGGGACTTGGATATCTGGCATCAAGAATCCTTGCGCCGAGCGCCTAAGACCTAGGATCTGAAACCCACTGACGCTGCTAACATGAAACCGTAAACCGTGCCTCCTCTGCTCGAAGTTCGTCACCTGAACATTGAGTTCCCGACGGCCGCCCTGCCGGCGGCCGGACGGGCGGCAGCGCCCGTGCCCACACGAGCACTTCCTGCCGTCCGCGATGTCAGCTTTTCCGTCGCTCCCGGCGAAGTCCTCGGGTTGGTCGGCGAGTCGGGCTCCGGCAAGTCGATCACCTCTCTGGCCATCATGCGGCTGCTGCCGCCCCAGGCAAGGGTCTCCGGCGAGATTCTCTTCGCCGAGAACGGATCGGTTCGTAGTCTCATAACAATTCCCGATGACTCCATGCGCCAGCTGCGCGGATCGCAGGTTGCCATGATCTTTCAGGAGCCGATGACGGCGCTCAATCCCGTGATGCGGGTGGGCGACCAGATCGCCGAGGCGGTGCGGGCTCACGGTACGCGCTCGAAGAATGAGGCTGCACAGCTTGCCGTTCAAGCCATGAATGACGTTGCCATCCCCGAGCCTGATCGGCGCGCCCGCGACTATCCGCATCAGCTTTCCGGCGGTATGCGGCAGCGGGTAATGATCGCCATGGCGATTGTGAATCGGCCGCAGTTGCTCATTGCAGACGAGCCCACGACCGCGCTCGACGTGACCATCCAAGCGCAAATTCTCGAGCTGCTCGCTGACCTGCGCGGCAAGTTTGGTCTGGCCATGCTTTTCATCTCGCACGATCTTGCCGTGGTTTCGCAGGTTGCCGATCGCGTGGCAGTGATGTATGCGGGGAGCGTGGTGGAACTGGGAACGAAGCAGGAAATTTTTCGGGTTCCCGCGCATCCTTATACTCGCGGACTGCTCGAGGCCGTGCCCGATCTGAAAACGGATCGGAGGCTTCCGCTTGGCACTATCGAAGGCACGGTCCCGCCGCTGCAGAACATGCCGCCGGGCTGCGCCTTCGAGCCGCGCTGCGGCTTCCGCGTGGCTGAATGTGCGCGCGAACTGCCGCCGCTGGTCGAGGTTGCTCAGGATCACTGGGCTCGCTGCCCCGTGCTAAATGCGAGATAATGACGGCGTAATAACTCTGGCCGGTATATCCCTTCCGTTGCCGCTCGTTCTATAATCGCCACTTTGTCTGGTGCTCATTGCGCATACTGCTGCTTAGCGATATTCACGCCAACCTCGAAGCGCTGGAAGCCTGCATGGCGGCAGCTCCCGCGTTTGATTTCGTGGCCAACCTGGGCGACATAGTGGGCTATGGAGGCTCTCCCAATGAAGTGATCGACCGCTCCCGCGACCTGGGCAAGATTTTCGTGCGCGGGAACCATGACAAAGCCGCGACCGGCCTCCTCGAGTTGGATGATTTCAACCCTCTGGCCGCCATCGCCGCGACCTGGACCCGGGATACCTTGACGCCCGAGCATCACGATTGGCTGCACGCGCTGCCGCAAGGCCCGCTTTCGCTCGAGGGCTTTCCCCAAGTGCAACTGGTGCACGGCTCGCCCGGCGATGAAGATGCCTACATCGTTTCGATCGGCGATGCTCTGGTCCCGTTGCTCGCGCTCACCACGCCGCTAACCTTCTTCGGCCACACTCACCTGCAAGGGGGATTCTTCGCCAACGGTGCCAGTGCCGATGGTTTTCGTCCGGAATATCGCACGGTCGGGCAGGCCGAGACGGTCTCGTTGCAGCTGAAGCCGAACACGCGTTACATGATTAATCCGGGCTCGGTAGGACAACCGCGCGACGGAGACTGGCGCGCCGCATTCGCGTTGTTCGATACGGAGGCGCAGGTCGTCCACTTCCATCGGGTACCTTACAATCTGAAAGCCGCGCAGGAACGGATCCTCTCCGCGAACCTGCCCGCCCGCCTAGCCACACGGCTCGCCGCTGGCCGCTAACATTTGGTCGGTCGCGAATCTGGCGGCACCAAGAAGGTTTGTCATCCCGAGCGAAGCGAGGGACCCTGGTGTCTGCTTGCTGCTACCGCACCGGTGGCACGGGCAAGAACCAAGATCCCTCGCTTCGCTCAGGATGACAGTTCGTGGCGGGGAAACGGCGTTGTAAACTCGAGGGCATGCCTTCTTCCCGCGCTTCTGGAACCAGACCTCTCTTTCCCCATCGCGAAGAGTCACACCGCGAAACTCCCCCTGAGCACTACCTCGTCGCCCACAGCGACGGCGGCGCGCGCGGCAATCCTGGCCCTGCCGGTTACGGTGTGGTAATTCAGGATGAGTCGGGACGCAAGGTCGCGCATCTCAGCGAATACCTCGGCCACCAGACCAATAATTTTGCCGAGTATCAGGGCCTGATTGCCGCTCTCGAATACGCCATCGAGCACGGGCCTAAGGCTCTAAAGCTGATCAGCGATTCCGAGTTGCTGGTGCGCCAGATCAAAGGAATTTACAAAGTGAAGAACGCGACGCTGAAGGATCTTCACGCCCGCGCCAAAGAATTGATCGCTCAACTGGAATGGTTCTCGATCGGGCACGCTCTCCGCGAACACAATCGCGACGCCGACCGACTGGCCAACGAAGCCATGGACAAGGGCATGGGGCGAGCCGCTAGAAGCTGAACTGGCTCACTCCGCAGCTGACGTGTGGTCGTGCACGATCTTCCATCCCCCATCAGGGAATTTGCGCAACACCAGCGTGAACAATCCGTTCGGCGTCTTGGCGTTGGACATGGTCAACTTCCACGCGCCGCGCACAAAGGCGGAGTCCTGGCTCAGCACGTCGATCCGCAGGGCGGAGAATTCCAGTTTCCCCATCTCGTGGCCGGGACTCGCATAGGTCGCGAGATAACGCTGAAGCGTCGCGTCCCACCCGTCCTGTTCTTTTCCCTGGGAGAAGAACGTCAGCTGCGGAGAACGCCAGTAGCCCGCCATGAAACCTTCCAGATCGTGCCGATTCCAGGCTGCCTGCTGAGTGCGCAGCAGACGCTCGATGGCTTTCGCATCGTTGCCATAGAAACCACCTTCGTCCTGGACATGGGCCTGACCGCTCGGCGCGATGAAAAGGATCGGCAAAAGGCAGGAGAAAAAAAAGACATCGAGGAAGCTTCGGCGCATGGGAACCTCCGAACCCAGCTAAACACAGCGCACCAGTTTCGCATAACTTCCAGAGGGAAGACAGGGGTCGGGAAAGGAGGATGGGTTTCTGCTGAACGCGAGAGGAAGCGGATTCCTCGTCGCTTGCGCTCCTCGGAATGACAAGACGATCGGCTTGTGCTCGAGATGGACTTCAGGTTCGGATGGACTTGGGTTCGGAGCGCGGTTTTTAAGAGTTACGCCCGGCCCTTTTTAACCGCGACCGCTTTGCCGGCAACTTCCCAGGGACGTTTCGGCCGGTCGACCGGCGCCTTGTCGTCGTCCTTGAGGCGATCATAATGGTAGGAGTCGCTCACCGTTCCCAGTGATTCGTTGTAGAGGCTGGGCAGCCCGAGCGCTTCTTTCAGTTCCTCGGAAAAAGACTGCAATGCTTTGAGGTGGTCGGCGGTGGCCGGGATTTCTGTCTTGGAGTTTTTCAGGAACTGCTGATAGCCGCGATTGACCAGCTTTGAAATCTCGCTTCCGATCAGGTATCCGGGATACGCAAAAATCTTTACGCCATCTTCGCCGGTCTTTTGAATTGCGGCCGAGACGTTGTATTTTCTGAGGAACACGCGCCCGTTGGTGCCGGGCGCCTCGAGCACATCGAAACCGTGCTCGCGCAGCCAGGCCAGCGCTTCCTCGTAAGTTCGTTCTTCTAATGCTTTCGACATTTTCTACGTTTCCAATCTCTCTTTTAGATGCAAGCCACGCGCAAACCGTGCACCGCTTTATTCAATGGCGCATCGAGTTGCAAACTTTGTCATCTAAACACCATATACTACATAGCGTGTTTCGCTCTTTCCTGCATATTACGATAGTCACGAGAGAATAGTTCGATATGGGGCAGACTTCGTCCAAGACGGCGGCAACCTTTCCGGCGGAACATGCGCCGGCACCCGGCGACCCGCGCCCGGGGCAGAGTCTGCTCGAACGCATTGGCAATACTCCGCTGCTGCGCTTTGATTCGCTCACGGCTCACCTGCCTGGGGTAACACTTTTGGGCAAGGCCGAATGGCACAACCCTGGTGGCTCGGTGAAGGACCGCGCCGCTGCCGACATCGTCGTCGAAGGACGCCGGAGCGGGAAGTTTGTTGCCGGCAAAACTCTGCTCGACGCCACCAGCGGCAACACCGGTATTGCTTATGCCATGCTGGGAGCGGCTGAGGGATTCCCCGTTACACTGTGCATGCCGCAGAATGTTTCCGCTGAGCGCAAAAGGATTCTGGGTGCATACGGTGCGAAGATTCTTTATACCGATCCGGGCGAAGGTTCCGACGGCGCCATCCGCCTGGCCCGCGAACTTGCCGTTAAGCATCCCGACTTATATTTCTACGCTGATCAATACTCGAACGATGCCAACTGGCTGGCCCACTATCGCGGTACAGGCAACGAAATCTGGCAACAAACCGAAGGACGCATCACGCACTTCGTGGCCATGCTCGGCACGAGCGGCACCTTCATGGGCACGGCGCGGCGTCTGAAGGAACTCAATCCTTCGGTCCGCTGTATTTCGCTGCAGCCGGATTCTTCTTTTCATGGCATCGAAGGCGCCAAGCATATGGCCAGCGCCATCGTTCCGAAGATCTACGATCCGCTGCTGGCGGATGAGAATCTTGAAATCGCGACCGAAGATGCCTACGCTATGTGCCGCCGCATCGGCCGCGAATGTGGATTGCTGCTGGGGATTTCTGCCGCAGCGGGTATCTTCGCCAGCTTGAAACTTTCTGAGCAGCTTGAGCTGGGGAAAAGGCAGGAGGCCGTGGTTGTCACCGTTCTCTGCGATTCCGGCGAGAAGTATCTGAGTGAGAGATTCTGGACAGAAGCGTAATTACTTGCATCGAACCTGTTGCGCCAGACCTTCTAAACTCCAAGGAGAGATCATGAAGCAGCACCACTATGAGATTCAACTTGCGTGGACTGGGAATCAAGGTCAAGGCACCAAGACCTACGCGACGTACAAGCGCGACTACACGATCACAGCTCCCGGAAAGCCTCCGGTATTGGCGTCCTCCGATCCCGCGTTTCGTGGCGACCCGGCTCGCTACAATCCCGAGGATCTCCTGGTGGCGAGTCTCTCGGCTTGTCACATGCTCTCCTACCTTTACCTCTGTGCTGTCAATAAAATAGTAGTCACCGAATATCAGGACAACGCCAGAGGCGTGATGAACGAGCGCCCGGATGGCTCAGCGGCATTTGCCGAGGTGACCCTGCATCCGCGTGTGACGATTTCAGAAGACTCTGACGAGGCCAAGGCTCTATCGCTTCACGAACAAGCACACCATCTTTGTTTCATCGCAAACTCAGTAAACTTTCCCGTGAAGAACGTCGCTCAAATAAGCGTTGCAGCTGCTCGTTGATCGATGAAGTCTGATCCCGGCTTGAACTACATCCATCGATGCTCAAGATTACAAACAAAGACTATGACGCTGTTCGCCGCCACGGTGAGGAAACGTATCCGCATGAGTGCTGCGGTGTGCTGCTCGGCCGGACGGATGACGACGGCACTCGCGTGGTGACCTCGACGGCCCGCTGCGGAAACACCCGCACCGACTCGCCGCAGAACCGTTACAACATCGATCCGCGTGAGCTGGTGCGCATTCAGCGCGAGGGGCGCGAGCGCGGTGAGGATATTGTCGGTTTCTATCATTCCCACCCGGACCATCCCGCCCAGTGGTCATCGACCGATCTCGCCGAGGCACACTGGTTCGGCTGCTCCTACGTCATCACCAGTGTGGAGAAGGGGAAGGCCGCGATTACCAACTCGTTCGAGCTTGCCGGCTCCGCTGAGGCGGACAAGCAACTCCTGGGTGAGAAGATCGAGAGCGATTGAGTTCGAACGTAATCGATCTTAGTCAAGATCCGTTGTCCAGCAAGCGTTCTGCGTGATTTTCACACGCCACCAAGCGCTTTAATAATGCGTTGAAGCCCAATGTTCCGCGTCCCTCAACCGCGAAAAGCCGCGTCCGTCGTGCCTTCTGCGCGATCCTGCCGCGCCGCTTGCACCAATTCCGGTCACCTACCTGTGGACAGGCTGCACTCGGCTGAAAATACGCGGGTTATAAATGCAAAGTTTTCATTGACTCTGAAACTGGAAGGAGTAGAACCTTAATCGTTCTTTGACAGCTTCTAGAGTTTTTCCGGTTGGTGCGGCGTCCGGGACTCAAGCGTAGTCACCCTGCACATGAAAATGAGCGGGGAGGGCAAGCAAGGGTCTATAGCAAAGCGCTGGTCGAGGAGAACAAGAAGAAACGTCGAAGGCAGGATAGAGTTCCGAGGCGTTGGGTAGGTTTTTCCGGTTGGCGGTAAGCCCGGAGCCCGAGAGAAGATCGCGCGCGGCACCCCGCAAGGGAAGCTGCGATAGCAGGTCAAGCAAGGGTCTAAAAGCGAGCTACTGGCCGAGACGAATGGACCCAACACCACCTCGGAACTCTTATTTTTTAAGCGGCACTTCCTATCGCCTAGCGATACGCTCCTTGCCTGCTCCTACTGCACCGCCACGATCACCTTCGCGTTGTGAATAATTCCGTTGGCCGTGCCAGTAACCACCACGCTGTAGGGAACAAGAGTTGGCGGCGGAGTCGATTGGGATATCGTTATGGCAGTGGTCGAGGAACCGCCGCCGCAACTGATCGTCAACATGGCGGCAAAGATACAGAGGCTGAGCACTAAACTCTGCCTGAGTTTGCGCTGTGCTTGTCCGCCTACGAAAAAGAAGCCGAAAGCCAGGATGCCCGCCGCCACCTGCCAATTGGGTCGTCTTTGTCGCATCGGCCGCACAAGCCCGGACGCCTGCGCCGCGGCTGTGATGGTGAGTGTCGACGTTGCCTGACCGTTCACCGTCACGGTCGATGGATTGAGGCTGCAAGTGATCTGGCTGGAGGACGGGACGCAAGTCAAGGCCACTGTGCCGCTGAATCCGTTTTCGGGTGCAAGGTTGATGGCCAGACTTGCCGAATTGCTGGACTGCACCGTGATCTGGTTGAGTTGCGGCGCCAGGAAGAAATCGGGAATGACGCTCGCCTCCGCCACGGTGACTTGCATGGGCGCGCTGACCGAACCCTGGTACGTAGGATCTCCTCCATAAACTGCAACGAACTGATTCAGCCCAAAATAAAAGTCATTGTTATAGTCAGGTATCGAATACGATCCCGTGGCTGCGTTTGGACCGGAGGGTGTGAGGCTGATGGAAAAGGAATCCTCTCCATCCCGATAAATGTCGATGGTTCCCGTCGGCGGTCCATTGGAGCCGGCTCCCCCAGTCACCGTGGCCGTGAGAGTTACATTCGCCGCGCTGTTGTATGCAATGGCCGAAGGGCTAACGGATGCGGCAACTGTGGTAGGAACCAGCGGGCCCGTGGAAGGCGCCACAACGATTGTGTATGGGCCCTTAGTCGACCCTGGGTAGTTCGCGTCCCCACTGTAGGTCCCTGACAACTGATAGGTACCGGCCTGTACATTCGGGAATATCACTACGCCCGTCAATATCTGGCCCGCGGGGAAGCCCTCCGGAGAGAGAGTTACCGTTCGCGTCTGCGAACCCAGAGTGACGGTAACTGTTCCGGTGAGAAGTTTGCAGACACCCCCGAACAACCAAACCTGAACCGGGAAGTTGTCTCCGGCGTATGCGTTGCAGGGAGCGCCGGTATTGCAGGCTGCACCCGAACTGACCCAACTGTAATTCATCAAGACAAAGGGGGAATTGCTTTGTTGCACGGTGAAGGTGAAGGGCGGGGACGTGGACGGTCCGTAACTGGAATCTCCAGAATAACTGGCGATTACGCTATGGGCACCGGGGCTGACGGTCGCAGGCGTAACCCACGTGGCGATTCCTGAGACGTTCAAAGGAACGGATGCCGGCTGACCATCCAAGGTGAACGTAGCGGAGCCGGTGGCGGTCGTGAGGCTCGAGGTTAAACCACGGGGTTGCACGGCGAGCCAAAGCGGGGTACCCACAGAAATGGAAGAACCGCTGGCGACGAGTGTCTCATATGCGCCCACAACCGGGGTGCAACCAAGGGCGGGATTGAACGCCGGCGAGTACGTACTCCAGGCAGAGATGTTGACGCTGCTTCCCTCAGCGGTCACAGTAACCGACACCGGCGAGGAATTGCTGCTTGAGTGCAGGCCGTCTCCACCGTAATCGGCCCAAACCTGGTAAGCACCTCCAGGTAGAGAGTTGATACTGCCGCCAGCCGATCCATGGCTGCCCAGGGTGATGAGGTCTACAGATTGGCTTGCGGGCAGCGGCGAATTGGTGAGGATCGACACTCCGCCTTGTGGTTGTTCACCTGCGGAAGACGACTCGACGCTGACGTCGACCGTGACCGGCGTGCCGTGCGTAAAAGAAGTGGAAGAAAGCTGCAAGGATGTCGCGGTAGGTGCAAAGGTGAGTGAGTTCCAGTCGGTCACCATGACATTTGCGTCGACGCTTCCGAGACCGCTGGCCAAGTCGTAGCCCGTGGTCGCAGGGTAGCCGGACAATGTGTTCCACAAGGGATTGATGGCTCCGCCGGTGTTGGGCCCGCAGTTCGGTGTGAATGCGCCGTTGTCCTCCACACAAGGAACATTGTTGCCACCCATCGTGATGTCATGGAAGGCGGATGGCTTTTGTTGTGCCAGCGGGTAGAGGGTATAGTCCGCCTGCCCCTGCCGTCCATACTTCTGGTCGACGAGCGCCATAATGGCGGCCATGGCTGGCGCCGAGGCCGAGGTGCCGCCCACTAAAGTCACCGGTATTTGCTGATTTGCCCCAGGCACACAGTCACCGGGGTTGGCGCAGATCGGATATGCGGAGAGATTGTAGCCGTTGGCAGCGAAAAGGGAGACGTCGGGAAGGTCGCGCGCGCCATCGGCCGGAACGCCTGGACCACTCTGCCAGCCTGGCTTGGCATATCCGTAAATAGTTCCGGAGACGGGGCTGCAGACAAACGGAAGCGCGCTCCCCGACGCGGATGCGGCAGAGTTGATGCAACTACTGGCACCGCCGCTGCCCGCGGCAATGGTGTAAAGATAATTCTGGGTGTCATTGAGGTTCACCGCATCGAAGCCGAAAGAATCATTCCATACCTGTTCCGGCACGTGAGCTTTAAGCGAACCGAGATTGGCATCATTGGTGGCGTTCCACAAGTTGGCCGCGCTAGCAGCGCCCGTGGCGTAGTCGGAGTAATAGAAGTCTGTGCCGCCAACTGCAATATTCCACGGCGTAGAGGCAAAGCCGCTGACCTGGAGTCCGTAAATCGCCTCCTGCTGGGTATCGGCGTCGTCGCAACCAGCCGAACCGTTGTCTCCAGCGGAGACGAAAACCGTCTGTCCCTGCGCGGCAGCCTGCTCCCATAGCGCAGCCAGAATCTGGTTGTCGGCGGTTCCAATAAAACCCTCGCACTCACTGAAACTGACGCTCAGCACGTCCGCCTGATCATCTTCGATGGCACGCTTTGCAGCCAGGATCAAAGGGAAATTCACCGCATTCGCGACCGTATCCCACGAGGCAATGTAGAGATTCACTGCAGCCCCGGGCGCCACTGCGCCCGCCATCTCAACATCCAGGTAAGCTTCCGTGTCGTCGCCATTCATCCCTGGATCGCCTCCGTCCAGTACCACTTGTACCGGGTTGGCAGGCAGGCCGAAGAAACTGCGGTAGGCCTCGTCCAGATTCACATCGATATTTGAATCGTTGATGATGCCGATGGTTTTTCCGCCACCGTTGATGCCTGCGGCGTACAACGGGGCGAGATCGTACTGTGTGGCGAAGTCTTCTGGCGCGACGGCGTAAAAGGCTCCGTTCTGCCCCGACAAGGTGAAATCCGGAGAGATCTTCCTGGTCGCCGGATCAATATGGGCAGACCCCACGACGTGCAGGTTGGACCTGGGGCGAAAATTGTTCAGTGACGAAACTCCGCGCACAATGCCCGCAAGCGCTTCCGGAATCCGCGGATCGGTGGCATTGGCGTAATGCATTTCGCCGTTTATCGCATACTTGCGAATCTGAGTATGGAAGGCCTTGTTGACCTGGCCTACGGTCCCGGAGAATTCGATCAGCGTCTTGCCTTTCGACGCGCCAGCCAGTTGAAAGCCCATCCCGCTTAGCCAGCCGGACACCTGCTGAATGTCGGAGTCGGCAGGTCCAAATTGGATCCCGAACTGCTGCGGCGTAAGCCACTGGTGATAGCTTGCCGAGCCCCGCGTGTGGACGCCTTTCATGAATTGCTGCAGAGCGGCTTCGCGATCTGCCGGCCGACTCAACAACAGGAGTATGCGGTCCGCCGGCAGCGAGTCAGGAACGGCGCCAACGTCGAAGCGGGACTGCGCCAGGGGGTGAACGTTGCCTTGAAGAGTGACGAGTTTCGCTTCGTCGATGGGCTGAGTGACGAGCGGCGTCGCCGGGATCTGGACCTGTGCGGAAACTGCGCACGCTGCGGCAAGAATCAGAAGGACGAAAAACTGGCGAGGAACCAAAGCCGGGAGTCGCACCATAAATCATCCCTCAAAAGCGTTGCCGACATGGTCTCATAGGACGAACAAGCTTCACAGCGGTATATTCCCATGCTTCTTCGGCGGGTTCTTGTCGCGTTTATTCTCCAGCATCGCCAGGGCCTGAATCAATTTCTTGCGCGTCTCGCGCGGCCGGATGATGGCGTCGATGAAGCCGCGGTCGGCGGCTACGTAGGGGCTGGCGAAGCGGTCGCGGAATTCTTCGATCTTTTTCTGGCGCAATTCCTGGCGATCTTGCAGATTGGCTGCGCCGTCGAGTTCGCGTTTGTAGACGATATCCACCGCGCCTTCCGGGCCCATGACTGCAATCTCCGCCGTCGGCCATGCGTAGTTCACATCGGTACGGATGTGTTTTGACGCCATCACGCAATAGGCGCCGCCGTAGGCTTTGCGCGTGATCACCGTGATCTTCGGCACCGTGGCTTCGGCAAACGCAAAGAGCAGCTTGGCCCCGTGCTTGATGATGCCGCCATATTCTTGCGCGGTGCCGGGGAGAAATCCCGGAACGTCTTCGAAAGTGATCAGCGGGATGTTGAAGCAATCGCAGAAGCGAACGAACCGCGCGCCCTTGATAGAAGCGTTGATGTCGAGCGTTCCGGCGAGCATCGCCGGCTGATTCGCTACGATCCCCACCGAGCGGCCGTCGAGGCGCGCGAATCCGACAACGATGTTTTTCGCATAATGTTCCTGCACTTCGAAGAAGTAAGCGTCGTCCACCACTGCGTGGATCACATCCTTCATGTCATAAGGAAGATTCGATTGCGCGGGCACGATGCTGTCGAGCGCGGAGTCAGCTCTGTCGATAGGATCGGTGCTGGGTTTGCGCGGCGGTTCGTCGAGATTGTTCGAGGGCATGAAGCTCAGCAGCTCGCGCACCATCGATAAACACTCGGCGTCGTCGTGGGCGAGAAAATGCGCTACGCCTGAGGTTTCGTTGTGGGTCATGGCCCCGCCGAGCTGCTCTTTGGTGACTTCCTCATGCGTCACCGTTTTGATTACGTCGGGGCCGGTGATGAACATGTAGGAAGTCTTGTCGACCATTAGGACGAAGTCGGTGATCGCCGGCGAATAGACCGCGCCTCCGGCGCAGGGGCCCATGATCGCCGAAATCTGCGGGACGACTCCGCTGTATAAAGTGTTGCGCAGAAAGATGTCGGCATAGCCAGCGAGCGAGGCCACGCCTTCCTGAATCCGCGCGCCTCCGGAATCGTTCAAGCCAATCACGGGCGCGCCCATCTTGGCAGCGAGATCCATAATCTTGACGATCTTGCCTGCATTCGTCTCCGAGAGCGATCCGCCAAAGACGGTGAAGTCCTGGGCGAAGACGTAGACCAGGCGGCCTTCGATGCGGCCGTAGCCGGTGATGAATCCGTCGCCGTAGAATTTCTGCTCGGCCATGCCGAAGTCGCTGCAGCGATGCGTGACCAGCTTGTCGGTTTCTTCGAAGGTGCCGTCATCGAGCAGGAACTCGATGCGCTCTCGCGCCGACATTTTGCCTTCTTTGTGCTGGCGCTCGCGGCGCTTTTCGCCTCCGCCCTCGTCGGCGAGCCGGTTGCGTTTCTTCAGTTCAGCGAGCTTTTCTGCGAGATTCATGTGCGGAAGGATTATAGCGGGTGGGAGGACCGTCAGACGTGTAGTGGATGGCTGGTGCGGAAGACCTTACAGCCGAGAGCCTCGCCTGAGCCAATCCGGATGGCGGCTGACTCCACATGAGCAGAGCGGAATTAAAACCTTACTCCAGGTCCGATCCCAGGACCTGATAGCGATACTTCTTCCCATCCCAGAAGATCACCGACGCGGTCGCTTCGCCTTCACCCTTTTCTTCCATGTAGACTCCGAGCACGGTCTTCTTCCTGAGCGTCAGTTTCTTTACCGTGAGGGTTTTGAAGGGCAGGTTGATCATCACGAATTTGGGCTTCGGTTTGTCGGAACGCCAGGCCTCAGGGCCTACGCCGTGGACAATCAGCAGACAAACCCCCTTACGCTCGGGATCGTCTGAGGCGAACCCGGAGGTGACTTTGACATTGCCGTAGCCCAGATAGCTGTCAAAGGGATCGGTCACGCGAAAAGCAAATTCAGACTGATCCGCCAAGGGATTCTTGCAGCGCGCAGCGATTACAAGATCCTCCACGCCGTCACCGTCGAGATCGCCGACAAACTGCGGCTCGCCGGCCAGCACCGAACAGTTGTCGCCAAATTCTTTGTGAATATATGCATCGGTGACCGTGGGCGAAGGTGTGGTAGCGTGCGCCGGCGGCGGAGGCGGTTGCTTTTTCCCCGCAGCGAACAAAGCAGACACGGCAGCAAACACCAGCACGACAAACAAAAGGCAGTGGGACACAACTCGGGAGTACGACATGTCCCTACTCTAGTACCGTTTTTGCCGCGAGGGTATAGACACTAATGGTGACAGATCACCAAAGTAACCACTACTTGCGGAAGTGTTCCCAACCTTGAGGCTGAAGTTCGACACCCAAGTAGCCCGCCTCGCTCTGATTCATCAGAAATATCTTCTTCAACCGGGTCACTTGTCCGATCATGGTGATCGGAACTCCGGCGATATGGGATGGAATTCGCTTGCTGCGCGGCGCGGTGAACAATAGTTCGTAGTCTTCGCCGCCGTGCAGAGCAAACTGCAGACCGACTTCCCGCGCCGGTTTGCCTATCTTTGCACGGGGAACGGCTTCCGCTTCGACTTCTGCACCTACGCCGCTTTCTTCGCAAATGTGGCTCAGGTCAGTGGAAAGGCCATCGCTGGTGTCGATCATTGCGGAAGCCAGGCCCTTCTCGCGCAGAATTCGCCCGAGCGCGATCCGCGGCTCGGGAAAGAAATGCCGCGGGTAGTCCCGCGGATTGAGTTTGAGCTTTCCCTTGGGATTTTTCCGCATCTGCTCGAGCGCAGCGGCCGAGCCGCCGAGTGCTCCGCTCACATAGATGCGGTCGCCGGGCCGGGCCCCCGATCGCAGGATAGCTTTACCTTTCGGCACAGTCCCCACGACAACGATATCCGCGAGAATTCCGTCTGGTGACTCCGCGGTATCGCCGCCAGCGAGGGTCACGCCGTATCTCTTCGCCAACCTGATCAGGCTGCGAGTGAAGCGGTTCACCCAGTTTTGCGGCAAACCGCGCGGCAGAGCGAGCGAGAGGAACGCTGCAACGGGCTCGCCGCCCATCGCGGCGATGTCGCTCAGCCCTCGCGCTAAGCAGCGGTGCCCAACCGACTCCGGAGAATGCCAGTCGCGGCGGAAGTGAATTCCCTCCAGGCTGAAGTCAGTCGTGATCAGCGTGTCGTTTTCCGGAGCTCGGCCACGACCTGCGCGGGGAAGAAGCAGCACGGCGCAGTCGTCTCCAATTCCCGTGAGAACGGCAGAACTGGATCTCCACTTCGCCAGCCGCCGAACCTGGGCTATCAGCGCTTTCTCGGCAATCACCACGGCAACCACTATAAGCGAGGCACACCTGCGGCGCTGGCCTTTGCCGCTGGGCATGCAATTCGACGAATCTAAAAGCCGCCCGGGATGGGACTAGAAATCGCATGGGCCCCTTGGTCAGTGCGGGCTGGTGCCCATCCGCTCCGGTAATCGGACGCTGGTTACATTTGATTACCGGCTCTTAAGTAACACTTAATGGCCCGTCGCGTCGTTGACAGGGGGAACCCAGTTTGTTACCTTTTACCAGTCATTCACAAAGCCTTTGGCCGAGCAGCGCAGTACCCTTGAGACAAGCTGTAAGTTCTGCATCTCGTGGGAATTGCAGACAAGAGGGTTTCGGCTAAGTCCCCGGTTCCGGTAGGTGAAGGGCACGTTAGAAGTCTCCGTTCCCAAGAGGGGAAGCGTAGCCCGAAAAGGTCAGGTGTTCGAACAGGCTTTCTGCAACCTCAGAACTTTGCCTGGAATTCCGTCCCTGATCGCTAAACGCGGAAGAACATTTTAAAGCAGCAGCGGAAGAAGGAAGGCATTTGCGAAAACGCTTCTACATACTTTTTGTGGCTCGGGGGGATGACGGTCAACTGCGCAAGATCCCCATTCCGGTCCATTACCTGTATGTATTCGTCGTCGGCGCCGCCATTGGATTCCTCAGCCTGACTGGGATCGCCAGCTCTTATACCCGCATGCTGCTCAAGGTTTCGCGCTACAACGAGTTGCGAACGGAAAAACAGCAACTCAAGGATCGTTATTCCGAGCTGGAACAGGTGGCCAAGGAACGCGACGTGCAAGTGGCTTCTCTGGGCTCGATTGCAAGCGAAGTATCGGCGCTCTACGGATTGAAATCGCAGCCTTCACTGGTCACGGCATCAGAGCAGCAAATCCAGGATGCCGACGTCAGTTCTTCTCTCGATCAGCTGGGCGCTCTGCGCACCTCCGCCCTCAGCGGCGCTACTACGGTTGGCATCAGCCTGGGCATGACTCGTAATGCCACTACGGCCGACTGGTTCCGGGCGAACTCGGCACCCAATCTTTGGCCGGTTGAAGGCCAGGTCACGGCCAGCTTCGGGGAGCGCATCGACCCGTTCAACGGCGAGGGCGCCTTTCACAGCGGAGTGGATATTGGCAGCACTTACGGTCACCCGGTGGTCGCTCCGGCCGACGGCGTGGTCACATTCGCCGATTTCCTGGGCGGATACGGCAAGGCCATCATGCTCGATCACGGGCACGGCATCTCCACTCGCTACGGCCACCTTTCCGGTTTCGCGGTCGCGCCCGGGCAGCAAGTTCATCGCGGCGACACTATCGGCTACGTTGGCTCCAGCGGTCGTTCTACCGGTCCGCACCTGCACTATGAAGTCCGCATCAACGACACTCCGGTGAATCCTTATAAATACCTCCGCATGACCGTCGCCCAGAGTGGCGGCTTCGAGACCGGCAGCTAAGGCACACCTCAGTTCTCAGTTCTCAGTTCTCAGTTCTCAGTTCTCAGTTCTCAGTTCTCAGTTCTCAGTTCTCAGTTCTCAGTTCTCAGTTCTCAGTTCTCAGTTCTCAGTTCTCAGTTCTCAGTCCCCAGTTCTCAGTTCTCAGTTCTCAGTCCCCAGTCGCTGCCCTTGCACTCTTTCCCTTGCTGGGCTACGTTCATGAGGACGCAAGTTTTCAATTCCCGTTCTCGTAAGCCGCAGGGTTTTGCTGAGAACTGAAAACTGAAAACCGAGAACTGCCTTATGTTCTTCCGTTCAGCGCACGAGGACGTTGCCGCAGTCTTCGAGGCGGACCCCGCCGCCCGCTCCTATTTTGAGGTCGTCTTCCTGTATCCCGGTCTGCATGCGGTATGGGCACACCACTTGAGCCACTGGCTGTGGGGCCACGGCATGCGCTTTCTGGCGAGATTCGTGTCGCAGGCGGCGCGCCTGCTTACCGGCATTGAGATTCATCCGGGTGCGGAGATTGGACGGCGTTTGTTCATCGACCACGGCATGGGCACGGTGATCGGCGAGACGGCAATTGTCGGCGACGACGTCACGCTTTACCAGGGTGTGACTCTGGGTGGAACCGGCAAGGAGAAAGGCAAGCGGCATCCTACGGTCGGCAATAACGTATCGATCGGATCCGGAGCAAAGCTGCTAGGGAACATCACCATTGGAGACAACTGCCGCGTCGGCGCCGGCTCGGTCGTGCTGCGGAGCGTGCCCGCCAATTCCACCATCGTGGGCGTGCCCGGACACATTGTGCTGCGCGACGGCAAGCGCGTGGTGATCACCGATCCCAAGGACATCCGCGACCCGCTTTCGGACGTGATCATCAAACTGGCTGCAGAGCTGCATGAGTTGCGCGAGCAGTTTCAGCGGCACTCGCACGAAGCGCTGGGCGCAGAGCCTGAAGTGACGATCGATGAGGGGACAACGACGCCGAATATCTCTCCGCAGGAATTATTTCAGGATGACTATCTGGACTACCAGATCTGAAAGGCGAAGGTTTCAAGGTTTCAAAGTTTCAAAGTTTCAAAACCTTGAAACCTTGAAACTTTGAAACCTTATCTTTTACTGTCTCAACCCCATCCAGCTTTCCGAGACCACCAGCGAGTTGCCGGGATTGTGCGGGTCGTACTTGACCGATGTGGGCAGGCCCAGGCGGCAGGAGTGCAGGTTGATCCACTGGCGCAGGTAAGTGACGTCCTGCGAGCACTCGTAGGAAACGCCCGCGACGTCGTATTTATAAATGAGCAGCACGGCGGCGTGATGGCCGTTGCTAACCGGCAATTCCTGTACATCGATGACGGTACCGTCAGTGATGCGCCCGATGCCGTCGAGCCAAGTGCGGCGCTCGCGCTCGAGTTCTGCCGGCCCCTTGGGCTTGCGGCGCAAGAGCGCGTATGCGCCCAGGGCAGCGGCACCTCCGGCAGCTATCAGCGAATAAAGATGCAGTGAATCCATCGCGAAGAAGTCCCGCAAGGGCGGGCCCCAACTGCGGTTTCGTTATCAGCATATGACGGAAGCAGCGTCTGCGGAAGTGGGTGGAGAGTTACCGAGGTGCCAGCCTGTGGAAAAGGCAATGGTCGGCGCTCTCACTTCTGCTTACAAACAAAGTCCTTAGCGATCTCGCCGAAGTCGCCTTCTGACGTCTGCCCGAATTGATCGTCGCGGTGAGCCTTCTTGCTGACGACAAGTTTGCCGCCATGGTCACGCGAGTAAAACCATTCCGAGTTCGCGACCACGCTCGGCGTCATGGTGCCGCTGGCGCAGTTGAAGCGAACCCGCGCCCGCAGTTCCACGAACGGACCACCTTGCGGCAGTTTGATGGGTTCTTTGTACTCGACGCGGATCCATGCCGTGCGCAGTCCGTTCTTCTGGCTGGTGACCGAACTGACCAGCACCTGATCGCCTCCGGGAGTGGCGCCGATCTGCCGCCAGTCCCCCGCAGCCAGAGCGACCAGTCCCACCAGCAGGACCGGTGCCAACACCACGGCAAACATGATGAACAGGCCCTTCTTCATGGGGGATGGGGGCAAGGCCATAAGCACGCCGCACACACTTTGGGGCAAAAAGTGATTTCTGTCAACTGCGGCGGGCTGGAGGGCGACCGAACAAAAGCGGCTGCGACGGAGCCGATCGTCTGCTATCGTGATTTGTTGCGGGAGGATCAGGTCCAATGGAAACGCTTCACTGCACCAGTATGAACTCAGCGATTGGCCCCTTGTTTCTAGCCGCTTCCGGCCGCGGGCTGGTTGCCCTGGAATTCGATGCCCGCTCGCCCGGACAGCAGTCGATTCGCCCGAACCCACGGCATCTTCGCGAAGAAAAGAAGGGCCTTCAGTTTGCGGATTCCGCCCGCCCGATGCAGCTTTACGTCAGTGAACTCGAAGAGTATTTCGAGGGCAAGCGGCGCGAGTTCACCTTTCCGCTCGACCTTCGCGGGACCGACTTCCAGTTGGCATGCTGGCGGGCGCTACTGGCGATTCCTTATGGAGAGATGCGCAGCTATGCCGACATCGCACGCGCGGTGGGCAAGCCGAACGCTTTTCGCGCCGTGGGCATGGCGAACAATCGTAATCCGGTTGCGATCGTCGTGCCCTGCCATCGTGTAATCGCTTCCGACGGTACGCTCTGCGGCTACGGCGGCGGGCTTGACGTGAAACGAAAGCTGCTGCAGCTGGAAGGCGCGCTGACCGGAGTGCTCGCGGCGAAGAAATTGGTGATTTCTGATTGTTGATTGCTGATTGAAAGGCCGGTCGCCTCGTGATTTTCAATCAACAACCAGAAGTCAGCAATCAACAATTCTTTCTTTGACGACTCAATCCAAATCCTCCGCACTGCAGAAGGCCGCGCTCTTCTATCTCGTCTTCGTGATGTTTTCCTACACGACCGGCGGACCCTTCGGACTCGAAGACATGGTCACCACCTCGGGTCCGGGGATGACGTTGATCTATCTGCTGGTGCTGCCGTTTTTCTGGTGCATTCCGGTTTCGCTAGTCACAGCGGAGCTAACCACAGCCATGCCCGTCGAGGGCGGATTCTACCGCTGGACCCGTGCGGCTTTTGGCGACTTCTGGGGCTTTCAGGTGGGATGGTGGAACTGGTCGGCGTCGTTCTTATTGGGCGGAGTGTACGCGGTACTCTTCGCCGATTACCTCTTTCCTGGCACGACGGCCGGGATGCATTACCTCGTTTCGGTGGCGCTGATTGCCCTGATTACGTGGGTCAACGTGCGCGGCATCCAGATGGTGGGACGGGTTGCCACCTTGCTTGAGGTTGTTATTTTTATCCCGGTGGGGACGATGGTTGTGCTGGGCCTTACGCACTGGCGGCACAATCCGTTTGTCCCGTGGATCCCGCCCCATCAGCCAACCTTCAAAATCTTTGGCGTGGGACTCGCTCTGGGCCTGTGGCTGTATTCGGGATACGAACAGCTCTCGACTGTGGCCGAGGAAGTGGAGAATCCGCAACGGACTTATCCGCGGGCGCTGGCGCTGGTGGTGCCGCTTTCGATTGCGGCGTATTTTCTGCCCACACTGGCCGGCCTGGCGTCGGCAGGAGACTGGCAGAACTGGCACACTGGATACTTCACGGAAGCGGCGAAGCGAATCGGCGAGTTGTCACTGGGAAGCCCGCGGTTGGGCATGTGGATGACTCTGGCAGCGATCGTCGCTAATGTCGCGCTGCTCAACAGCACCGTCCTCACCACCACGCGCATGCCATTTGCCATGGCTGAAGACGGTTACCTTCCCGCTGCGCTTACCCGCAAACACTCGCGTTATGGAACGCCCTGGCTGGCGATCGTTGTATCGGCGGTTATCTATGCGCTGCTCGCCTGGCAGAGCCTTGGCCAACTCATCTCGGTGTATATCTGGCTGCGCTCGGCAACGACCGTGCTGACTGTGCTCTCGGCGTGGAAGCTGCGTCGAACGCGGCCGGACATGCCGCGCGCATTTTTAATTCCCGGCGGGCGTTTGGGATTGACTTACGTGGTCGCTGCGCCAGTGGTGATGAGTCTGGTCGCGCTGCTCGGAAGCGACCGCTATGCGGCGATCGGCGGGGCGATTGCGCTGGTCCTTGGGCCGGTGGTGTATGCGGTGGTTCGGCGGAGAGACGTCGGCGACGCGGTTTGAGTCGGGCCTGCGGCGACCGCTGAGAGAGACGCCCCGTCCGGCGATTTTAAGGGGCCGTCCCGGGCAGACGAACCTACGGCCGCGCCCGGGGTGAACCAACCGTTTCGAGCCCTCTGACAGGCGAGATAAACCGGTTTATCCAGGCGAATTAAGTGCAGCGTTTTCATTGGGATACGGACCTTATTTTGCACAGGTAATGGCCACAGCAAGTGCTTGTGAACAATGGGGTTGAGGCGATTAGACTCAGCATCTGTGCACATAGAGAGCCTGCTCGCCTGCGCTTGCTCGAAGCCCGCCTCAGATATACAATCTAAATGTATATCCAAGGAGAGCCTATGCAGGTTTCGAAGTGGGGCAACAGCCTGGCGATTCGTCTGCCTGCCGCCGTGGTCGAAGCGCTTGAACTGAAGGAAGGCGACGATATCGAGGTGCGGGTCGCGGGTGGTCGCGCGTTCGAAGTGAGCCGCGATGAAAGTCGCCGGCGCGCCTTGGAGAACCTGCGCAAACTCCGTCGTCCCCTCCCTCCGGGATTCGTTTTCGATCGCGACGAAATCTATGAGCGCTAGCGCGTTCTTCGACACAAACGTCCTTATATACGCCGTAGTAGTTCAGGATGATTCACGCTCCCAGCAGGCAGAGGACTTGATTGCCGAGGGCGGAACGGTTAGCCTGCAAGTCTTAAACGAGCTTGCGGCGGTGGCGCGGCGAAAAGCCAAAATGCCTTGGGATGAAGTACGGTTCGCAATCGAGAACGTCAAGGCCCTCTGTCCCGATCCTCTCCCGATCACGCTTGATACCCACAGAGAGGCATTAGCAATCGCAGAGAGATACGGCTATAAAATTTATGACGCTCTCATGGTCGCCTCGGCCCTGGAAGCGAGATGCGCGATCTTGTACTCGGAGGATATGCAGGACGGGCAGGTCATCGATAAGACGCTGACGATTCGAAACCCGTTCCAGTGATTATTGGCGGAAAGTCAGGCGGTGGTTCCCCCCACTCCTTCTTGGTGAAGGCCCGCAAACGCTTTTGAGCGCGAGTAGACCAGAAGGCAGTACAACGCGGGCCCCAACGGAATAAAAAGCATCGCGCCGAACCAAAATATCTGTTTTAGGGCATGCGAATCGTCGAAGCGGAATAAGAAAAACTCCATTCCAACCAGCGTGACCCCGGCTCCGATGATGGAAGCAAGCAGAACAGGCCTTAGCGCCGGCACAAGAATCCTCGGAACCTCACTCACCCGTAGCGCAACCATGATGGGATATAGCGCGAGAGATGTAACGGCGGCGGTCCGATAGATGCGCCGTGCCGCTCGGGACACGATCCATTCTTTGTTAATAAAATCGTAGCGTAGCATTGGGTTAAACTTTCTGGAATTTCCGCCTGGAACCTGTCGCCGGCCGAGCGCTCAAGGTTGGCCTAGCTCACCCGATCCAGAAACTTGTACCACACCCCCGCGAAGGGCAAGAACCACGGCTTGCCGTTGTACAGGCCCAGCGGCGCGCCGCGGAATGGAATGCCTACGAAGGGATTGTCCGGCTTGTCTCCAGCGATCAACTGCGCAATCTTCTGGCCTTGATACGTGGCCATGGCTACGCCGTGTCCCGCGTAGCCTACGGCGTAGTACATGCCGTCGAGCTGGCCGGCGTGGGGCATGATGTCGAAGGCGAAGTCGAGCGTACCTCCCCAGACGTAGTCGATTTTGGCGTCGCGGAGTTGGGGATAGACGTCGATCATGCCGCGGCGCAGGATTTCAGCGCTGCGTCGGATGGTCTGGTCGGTTTCAGGGAAGAATGCGGCGCGGCCGCCGAACAGCATGCGGCGGTCGGGCGTGAGGCGGTAGTAGTAAAGATAATTCTTCGAGTCGTAGATCATCCGGTTGCGCGGACTGAGTTCCTGGGCCAGCGCTTCCGGGAGAACTTGGGTTGTGATGATGAATGACCCGATGGGAATAAGTTTCTTTTGCAGCGCTGGAGTTGCTTTGCTGGTATAGCCGCTCGTGGCGACGAAGACTTCGCGTGCCCATAGCGGACCTCTCGAGGTTGTGACCTTCCAGCCTGATTCGCCCTGGCGGGATTCGCGCTGCACGTCTTCCACACGGGTGTGCTCGAAGACTTCCGCGCCGGCTTTCGTTGCGGCCCGGCCGAGCCCGGCGACATAGCGCGCGGGATTCAGTCCGGCGCTGACTTCATCGACCATGCCGCCGTGGTAGATGTTCGAGCCGATCTCAGCGCTCAACTCATTTCTCTGCACTACGCGCAGCTGGTGATTGAACTCGCGCGCAATCACGTCCACCTGCCGCGCGTAATCGTCGAAGTGCTTCTGCTTGCAGGCTACTTCGAGATGGCCGCAGCGGGAGAAATCACAGTCGATCGCTTCCTCACTGACGATCTGCTCGACGCAATCGACCGTGGCAAGTGATGCGGCGTACATACGGCGGGTGAGGTCGCGTCCGTACTTGGAGATCAGCTGGTTCACGCCGAGCTTCATCCCGGTCAGCACCATGCCGCCGTTACGGGAACTGGCTCCCCAGCCGATGGTTTCGCTTTCGAGCACGGCGACTTTGGCGCCGCGCTGGGCCAGGGTGCGGGCGGCGGAGAGGCCGGTGAAGCCAGCGCCGATTACGGCGACATCCACGCGGTCAGGTAGTGGACGGGTTTCTATCTTGGGGAATTCCGCGGTGGTGAGCCAGTAGTTGCGTTCTTGCAGTGCCATGTCTCCTTTAGAGAACAGCGGTTTCGTGGATCAGACGTCCTTCAGCGAAACGCATCAGACTTAGCAGCGAGGCGTCGATCAGGTCGGTTTTGCCGGTGAGAATCAAGTCGCTGAGAATCTTTCCTGTGGCGGGGGCGTGCATCACACCGTGTCCGCTGAAACCGTTGGCGAGGAAAAACCCGGGCACACCTGGGGCCTCGCCCAGAATTGGATGATGGTCCGGCGTCATCTCATAAAGCCCAGCCCACGCCCGCTTGGGGTTCACCGGAAGATTGGCGAAGCAGGGCACGCGGTCGGCGGCCCGGGTCAGGATTTTCTCGACAAAGGCGGGGTCGAAATCCGTTTTGAAGCCAAGGGTTTCGTCGGGGTCGTTCCAGGCCAGGAGAAATCCGCGGGCTTCGGGACGAAAGTGAAATCCATTCGACATGTCGACGATCATGGGCGCGGTGAGAGGGAATTCGTCAAAGGGTTCACTGGGGACCAGCATGCGGCGCAGCGGTTCGACCGGCAAATCCACGCCCGCAAGTTTACCCACGCTCGCCGCCCACGCGCCGGCACAGTTCACTACTTTGCGCGTGGACACAGAACCTCGCGTGGTCTCGATTGATGCAATCCCGGTTGCGTCCTGCGTGAGGCCGGTAACGACGGCGTTCTTCCAAAGTGTAGCGCCGTGATCGGCTGCCCAGGCCATGAACCCATTCATGGCGCTATAGGGATCGACGAAGCCGTCGGTGGAGCAGAAACTTCCGCCGACGATGTCATCGGCGCGCAGCTGCGGGAACATGCTGCGGATCTCATCGGCCGCAATCAGACGGACGTTCTTCAATCCCAGCTTCACTTGTTGGGCATAGTTGGTGCTGAGATATGCCATCTGCTTATCGTTGGTGGCGCAGAACAGATAGCCTTGCGGCCGGTAATCGCATGGGTTGCCCAGGAGCTCCTCGAAGCTGGCGTAGAAGGGGATCGAGTAGAGCGACATCTGGATGCTGACCGGTGTGGAAAATTGAGCGCGCACACCACCCATGCTTTTTCCAGTAGATCCCTTACCCTGGGCGGACTCACGCTCGATGACCAGAACCTTGCGGCATCCGCTCGCCGTAAGGTGATAGGCGATGCTGGAGCCGACAATGCCCCCTCCGACGATGACAACATCCGCAGTCTGCATAAAGCTTGCCGATCGGGAACGACCCAGCATTCTAGCGCACTGGCGTTGAACCATCCTGCGCCCCGGACTGTGGCACAGCTGGACGCGGCTGCTCCGCATTCCGAAAGGTCATGTACTACCGGGGCCTTTGATTATTTTCGAGATGCGAACGCCTTCGACCTCGGTAACTTGCTGCGGTTACTCGGCTTGCCTAGTCTGGACTAGTATGGCCTTGCGCTGCCTCCTGTTTTCGTCCCATGAAGAGACGGTCCAGCCGATCTGGCAGGTGCTCGCCGACCTCGGGATCGAGGGAGAGTACTGCAAAAGCGCTGTGGATGCGGTAGAGAAGGTCACCACGCAAGTGTTCCAAATCGTGATCACGGATTGGGACGACCAACCCGAAGCGGGATTCCTGCTCAAGACGGCGCGAGAATTGAAAGCGGCGCAGCGCCCGCTGACTCTGGCGATTGTAAGCGATGACGCCCGGCTACCCGAGGCGTTGCAGGCAGGGGCCAATTCAGTTCTGGTGAAACCGATTCGCGTGGAACAGGTGCGCGACACGATGAGCACGGCGTGCGAGCTGCTTCGGGCGAAGCAGCAGCCGGGAACGCTGCAGGCTGCGCCGGCGGCCCGGCGGGAAGCGACTGAAATCGCGGCCTTCGCGGCCGCAGCTGCGGCGGGCACGGCGTCTGCGCCTTCCACCGTAACTCAAGGGCCAGAAAAGGCCTTTCGAGCGGGAGAATTTCTGCAGTCGTCAGGTTCCGCACCGGGCGGCCAGTTCGACACGGAAAATGAAATTCATAAGTCAATGGAGCAGTCTGCGGCCGCGGAGGTTGACGCGCTCACGGAACTGGAGCCGATGGCTTCAGCCGTGGAAGCTCCTCCTGCACCGGAACCCGAACCGCAGGAGCCGCTGACGGGATGGGCAGCGCTGCAGGCACGTCTAACGAAGACGGCGCCGCCACCACCACCGGAGGAGGCTGCTCCGGAGAAGATTGAGATAGTGTCGTACGGGGAAACGCCCTCCTTCGCGCCGAAGCCCGCAGCTCCTGCGGAGGACGAAATCGGTAAACCCGCGAAAGCGCAGTCGCACCAGGAATCAGCGCCGGAAGCCGCGCTTTTCGCCTACATATCACAAGAGAAGAAGGAAGAAAGCGAACCGCCGGCGCGAGAGCCGCGGCCGATACTGGGCAAAATCCTGGTGGTGGGGATAGCGGCAGCGTGCATAGCACTGGTGGCGGTACCCCGAAGCCGGCAAACTTTGCGGATCGCTTACCGGAATGCGGTAAGGGCGGGAGTGAGTTGGCTGAACCCTCCGCCCGCCCCGGTAGCGCAGGCCGCGCCCCAGCATGACAGCTTTGGCGAGGCGGGTGACGAGTACAAACTTCCAAGTGTGCCGAATATACCCGATGCGACAACCGATCCTTCCCAGATTCGCGTACTGCCGGTGATTGATCCAACCGCGAAACCGCAGAAAGGTGCGGACGCGAACGGTGGGCAAGCGACCGCGACGACCCGCGAGAACGGCGCTGCTGATCCGAACCAAGCCAATTCAAACCAGACTAATTCAAACCAGGCCGGGCAAAACCAGATCAGCCCTAACCCAACGGATCAGCCGTCCCTGCAAAACGCTGGCGGGCAGGCGCAGGTTGGCGTGAGCCAGGTCAAGGATCCGGCTCCCGCGACTATCAGTGTGCTGCCGGGGAATACGGCGGAAGCATCGCCCGCTCCGTCATCCCTTAGTCCGGGACCCGCGGCTGCGTCTGCCACTACCTCGGGACAGTCGAATGCGCCAGTTGCCGCGCCGGTCGCGCCGCCACGACCGGCTGTCCCGCCGGCTCAAAGCTCCGCCCCGCCGCAAACAGTTCCGGTGGGAAACAGCGGGGGCATTCCGTCGAGTTTGAAATCGCAAATAGCTTCCTCGACCCCAGACGCCAGCGGCGCCATGCCGGTCGAGGCCGCAATGTCATCGATTGAGCCAGTGAACCTGCCGGAGTCCGCGGCTTGGGGACTGTTGGCCCAGCCGGTTGACCCGGTCTATCCCGATGCAGCCAAAGCCAGCGGCCAAAAGGGCAGCGTGGTTCTGCAAGTGCTTATCGGGCGAGACGGCGCAGTGAAAGATGCCAAGTTTCTCCAGGGATCTCTGGTGTTTGCAAGGGCTGCCATTGATGCCGTAAAGCAATGGCGCTTCAAGCCTTACTCCATGAACGGCCGCGCCGTATCAGTGCAAAGCATCATCACCTTGAACTTCAAGCCTCCGGCTTAGCGGCTGGGTGACAAACCGGACGCTGGGGCGTCTTAATTATTGTGGAAGCCGTGAATTCGGGTGAAGTTACCGAAGGGGATCGAGCCAGTGCAGCCCGTAGGGTAAAAGCGGCATCTAGACTATATAATGTGAGATAGTTCCTCAGGAAGTGACTCCTTTCCGGAAAAGAATCGGATGTCGATGAAAATTAAAGCTGCGATTCTGGTTTTGTCGTTTGCCGTGTTGTCGTTTGTCGTGGTTGGTTCCTTTGGCGGCGTGCATGCCTCCTCGAACGACGGCGCCTACCGGCAGATGCAGGTTTATAGCGAAGTATTGTCCCGCGTGCAGAGCGAGTACGTGGAAGATCCGAACATTCCCAAAGTGACGGATGGCGCGCTGCACGGCCTGGTGGAGTCGCTGGATGCGAACTCCAGCTACCTGACAGCGGCCGCCTACAAGGCATACAAGGCTCACAAGATTGAAGGTAAAGGCGAGATCGGGGCAACCGTTTCCAAGCGTTTTGGATATGCAGACGTGGTTTCGGTATTGCCGGGGTCGCCTGCGGAGAAGGCTGGGATTGAGGCAACGGATATCTTCGAATCGATTGAAGGGCAGAGCACGCGGGATATGTCGCTGCCGGAAATTCGCGACGCGCTGGCCGGCACTCCGGGCTCGACGGTGAGTGTTTCCGTAGTCCGGGCGCGGAGAGCAGAGCCGGAGAAGGTAGTCATCACGCGGGACGTCGTGAGCATTCCTCCTGTGGCTGACAAGATGCTGGAAGACGGCATCGGCTATATAAAGGTGGACGCTCTCACCAAGGGCAAGGCCCAGGACATTGCCACGAAGATCAAGTCGCTCGAAAAGTCTGGAGCGAAGAAGCTGGTTCTGGATTTGAGAAACACTTCGGACGGTGAAGAGAGCGAAGGCATCGCCACGGCCAATCTCTTCCTGAACCACGGCACTATCACTTATCTCCAGGGACAGAAGTTCCCGCGGGAGGCCTTCAATGCGGATCCGGCGAAAGCCGTGACTACGCTACCGGTCGCTGTGCTAGTGAACAAGGGAACGGCTGGTGCGGCCGAGATTGTTGCGGCCGCGATCCTCGAAAATGCCCGCGGCGACGTGGTGGGCGACAAGACTTTCGGGGATGGATCGGTTCAGAAAACGATTGATCTGCCCGACGGCGGGGCGCTGATTCTCTCAGTGGCGAAATACTATTCGCCCAGCGGGAAGGCGATTCAGGAAACGGCAGTAACCCCCAACGTGCTGGTGGCCGATGACACGGACAACGTAATCTCCGACGATGATGACGAGGAGCCCTCCGCTGCGGAGCCAGAAGCCAAGCCCAAGAACATGCCGGACGATCAGTTGCACAAGGCGGTCGAGGTATTGAAGAGCCGTACGAGCTAGGCACTGTTATTTTTGTCTTTCGATGTTTATCGCGCACCGCGAGGTGCGCGATTTCTTTTGCCGCTGGACTTTTTTGCCCGGCCTCAGGCTCGGCCCGTGAGCCTGCGCTTGCAACTACCGGGGTGAACGACGCCCTGCTATTCTGAACCCATCTCGCTATGAAGTCGCTCTACGAAGATCTTCCGCCGGTGGAGATTGCCGGGCGGAGGTTTGTCGGCACGGTGTTGTTTAGCCTGCTCGTGCTGGTTTCTGCACTCGTGGGAGCGACCACCGGGCTTCTGCTGGTCTACACCACAGACTTGCCGCAGGTGGAAGCGCTGGAAGCGTACCGCCCCAGTTCGATCACTGAGCTGTATGACGATCACGGGCGCGTGATTGGATCATTCGCCCTGCAGCGGCGGGTGGTCGCGGGCTATGACGATTTTGCTCCGGTTCTGCGGGATGCGTTGGTCTCCATTGAAGACAAAGACTTCTACCGGCATTCCGGAATCAACTTCTGGCGGATCGTCGGTGCGGCGTACCGCGACATTGAATCGGGCGGGAAAGTGCAAGGTGCGTCGACTCTGACCATGCAGTTGGCGCGCAATTTGTTTCTTTCGCCCGACCGATCGTTCCATCGCAAGGTGCAGGAGGCGATGCTCGCGATTCAGATTGAGCGGCGCTTCACCAAGCCGCAGATCTTCGCGCTCTACGCCAATCAGATTTTTCTGGGCCACGGAGTATACGGGTTCGAAGCTGCATCGGAATTTTACTTCAGCAAGCCAGCTCGTCAGCTGACGCTCACAGAAGCCGCGCTCCTGGCGGGTCTGCCAAAAAGTCCAGCGTACTACTCTCCGATCAACCATCCGGACAGGGCGATGAAGCGGCGGAATCTGGTGATCAACGCCATGCTGGAAGACGGAAAGATTACGGCGGCCCAAGCCGAAGATGCGCGGTCCTCGCCGATAGTTTTACATTTGGCGCACGATCCCAACTCACTGGCGCCTTATTTCGTGGAGGAGATCCGGCGCTATCTGGAAAATAAATACGGCGCCGATCAAGTTCACGAAGGCGGATTGAAGGTTTACACCTCGCTCGATGTCGATCTGCAAAATGCTGCGAACCAGGCGGTGCTGGACGGTCTGGCAGCTTACGAACGGCGTCATGGATGGCAGGGGCATCTGGAAAACGTTGTGGCGGAAGGAAACGCGATTGATAAGTACGAGCATCCCGACTGGGAAGACGAACCGGAGGTGGATGGATACGTCCACGCCCTGGTGACTTCGGCCGGGGTTGGGATTGCAACGTTGAAGTTCGGGCGCTACGCCGCGGCTGTGGGACAGGCGGACGTGGCCTGGACAAAGGGCAAGATACAGAATCTGCTGCGGCCGGGAGACATCTGCTACGTAAAAATACTGTCGCTGAATGCGAACGGCTCGTCCCGCGTGAGCCTGGAACAGGATTCCGGCGCGCAGGGCGCGTTGATGGCGATTGACAATGCCACGGGCGGAATCAAGGCCATGGTAGGCGGCCGGGACTTCAGCGAATCGAAATTCGATCGCGCAACTCAAGCATTGCGCCAGGTGGGGTCGTCATTCAAACCCTACGTCTACACGACCGTAATTGACAAGGGCGCGAGCCCGAACGACACGATTCTGGATGAGCCGGTTACGTTCGAGACCGGCTCCGGGCCTTACTCGCCGCATAACTACGATGAAAAGTTTGAAGGGATCATCACCCTGCGGCGCGCTCTGGCGCAGTCGCGAAATATTCCGGCGCTCAAGCTAGCCAACAAGGTTGGCATCAAGAGTGTAATCGACTACGCCGAGCGTTTTGGAATCACGGCCAAGTTGCCGCCGTATTTGCCGGTGGCGCTGGGTTCGGCTGAAATCACGCTAATCGAGCAGACTTCGGCATACAGCGTGTTCCCGAACGACGGCGTGCGGGTCACGCCTCACTACATCACCAAGGTGACCGATTACGAGGGCCGGGTTTTGGAAGAAGACTATCCTGAGGTGAAAGACGTGGTCAGCGCCCGTACGGCGCGAATCATGACTTCGATGCTGCGAGAAGTTGTGCTGCACGGCACGGGAGTCGCGGCCGCGAAGCTGCCTTTCCCCGTCGCCGGAAAAACCGGCACCACCAATGATTTCACGGACGCCTGGTTTGTGGGATTCTCCCCATCGATGACTTGCGGCGTGTGGATTGGCTTCGATGAAAAGAGATCTTTAGGTGCCAAGGAAACTGGAGCGCGTGCGGCCCTGCCCATCTGGATGAACTTCATGAATGCGGCCATGGCAGGAAAAGATCCCGGGCAGTTCCAGCCGGCGCCGGATGTGCCAGTGACCGTGGTGCAGAAAGTGGATACGCCAGATACATCGCCGGGCGCGGATGAGATGCATTAAGGATGGCGATCAGGCATCCGGGTTTGCTCATGATTCGTCAAACTATAGTCTGTATCGTCTTATGAAGCCTTTCTTCAAGTTTGCGATGTTAGCGCTGGTGCTGATCTTTGTGGCATTGGTGTCGGCGCTGACGGCGATGCGATTCGCCATTCACGGACAGGTTGTCGAGGTACCCGTAGTGGTTGGGTTGACGCCTTTGGAGGCGGAGCGTTCGGTTTCCGGGTTGGGATTGCAGATCGAGGTGGAACGGCAGTACTACAGTCCGCAAATTCCCGAAGGGCGGATCATGACCCAGTTGCCGCTTCCGGGGGCGAAGGTGCGGCGGGGATGGCAAGTACGGGTGGCGCAGAGTATGGGACCGCAACGTGTTGCGATTCCTGATGTGACCAAGCAAAGTGAGCGCGCGGCGGAGTGGAACCTGCAGCGGCGCGGGCTCGAACTGGCTTCGACGGCGGAAATGCAGCTGCCGGGAATGGCTGCGGACCAGGTGCTGGCACAGAGTCCGCCGGCGAACGCGAGCGAGGTAGCAGCGCCTCAAACCAGCCTGTTGGTGACGGTCCCGGCCGATCCCCCGGCGTATGTGATGGCGAATTTTGTAGGACAAGCGCTAGGCACGGCGAGCCGCACGCTGCAGGATGCGGGCTTCAAACTGGGCACTGTGAGCATGGCGCCGCCGCCGACCGACAACGCGCAAATACCAGGTGTCCCTCCGGTGGTGCCTCCCGCGCCTGCAGAACCGTCGCCCGCCAGCACGATCGTTACGCAGTGGCCTCCGGCGGGGCAGAAGGTGCTGGCGGGGGCGGTGATCAACTTCGAGGTACGGTGAGAGGTGTGGATCGTCGCGAAAGACAAAGGTGTCGTCCCGAGCGGACCGAGGGATCTAGGTGCTTGCCTGCACTAGCAAGTATCGCCGCCGCGGGCATACACCAAGATCCCTCGCTTCGCTCGGGATGACAATCCTTCCGGCCTACAGCTTTTCCAGAATCGCGGCGAAGAAGCCGTCGCACGGATGAACGCCGGGCAGAGTACGGAGGTAAGGGCCGCGAGCGAGCGAGGCAGGGTCCGGCCAGATCAATTCGCCCTTCTCGCGAAGCTGCCCCAGTTCGGCCCCGCAATCGACGACGCGGAACGATGAGTCTTCCGACAAGCGATCGATGACCTCTTCGTTTTCTTCCTTTTCCAAAGAGCAGGTGGAATAGATCAGGCGGCCTTCGGGAGCGACTTGGCCCATGGCCGACCGAAGGATCGCGAGCTGTCGCGCTTGCAAATCAGTAAGATCCTGGGGCGTGAGCCGCCATTTGATTTCCGGGTTGCGGGCTAATGTTCCGGTGCCCGAGCAGGGTACGTCGGCCAGGACGCGTTCGAACCTCGTGGTGAAGGGTAGATCCCGCGCATCGGCCGCGACGATGTGGATATTGCGGGATTCCACCTCGGTTTGTGAATCAGGTGCGCTCAGCATTCTTCGAAGCAGACGCGCGCGGTGAGGATGGAGGTCCACGGCAGAGATGTTTGCTTTCGGATTCCGATCGGCGATGGCCAGAGTCTTTCCTCCGGGGGCCGCACAACAGTCGAGGATGTGCGCGCCGCGGCCAACAAGAGCTGCGACGAGCTGCGAAGCTTCATCCTGAATAACACAGAGGCCCGCGCGGAAAGCCGCGGTCCTGGTCACATCTCCGTGCTGCACCCGCCGTGCGGAGGCCAGGAACGCCCCAGGTACGAGTTCGATTCCTTCGGCTTTGATTTGCTCTTCAGCTTCCGGACGGCGGAGGCGGATTGCGGTCACAGGTACCGATTGATCGTATCGGCAGATGCGAAAGGCGGAATCGATTCCGTAGGCCTGAACCCAGCGTTTGACGAGCCATAACGGGTGGGCACTGCTGGCAGCGAGAGTTTCGGTCGAAGCATCGCTGATTTCGGGTTGCAGGGAGTTGTCAACGTGGGAGATGTTCTCGAGCTTCCGCAGGACCGCATTGACGAAGGGCGCAGCAGAACGCTTGCGGGCGCGCTTGACCAGCTCTACGCTTTCGTTGATCGCGGCACGGGCCGGGATGCGGCTGAGCCATCGCAGCTGGTAAACCGCGAGGCGGAGTGCGGTGAGAACCTCGAGGTCAAGCTTGGAGAGTGGCTGGTCAGAGCTCGCGGCGATTTGTGAATCAAGCAGCGATCGCCAGCGCAGTACGCCCATCACCAATTCAGTTGTCAGGGAGTGATCGACGGTCGTGAGACGGGCATAGGTGCGCGAATGAAGATGTTCGGATGCGTACGAAGACTCGCGCTCGACACGAAGCAGGATATCGAACGCCGCAGCGCGGGCTGGAGAAACTGCGGGGCGCGAGTCTCGAGCTTTTTGTTTCATCGTTTCACTGTTGGCCAGTATGAAGGAAGCGGCCTGCGCTGAGGAAAATTAGTGTTGCCTAGGAGCCGAGCTTCTCGCCAGGCGCGGGGCGATAGCCACGGATGAAATCAGAGGCCGAGGTCCGCTTCTTGCCTTCGAGTTGCAGCTCGAGGAGTTCGATTGCGGTGCCCTGGCCGCAGCCGACAAAAAGACGATCATTGTCTACTTTCAACTCAGACGACGGCAGCGCCCTATCGAACGCAGAGGCTTTCCACACTTGCAGGTTCTTGCCACGAAACTTCGTATATGCGCCGGGCCAGGGTTGAAAGCCGCGCATCCGGTTCAGAATCTCCGCCGCAGGGCGGGAAAAATCGACGAGGCCGTCTTCCTTCTTTAAAATCGGCGCCAGAGTAGCTTGCGTGGGATCTTGCTGTCCTGGATGGACGCTACCGCTTTGCAATCCGCGCAGGGTTTCGACCATAAGGTTCGCGCCCACAGACGCGAGCTTCGGAGCCAGCGTCTCCGCCGTGTCGATGGGATCGATTGGAATCTCTTGCTGCTGCAAAATGTCACCGGTATCGAGGCCGGCATCGATTTTCATTGTGGTGACCCCGGTCACGGTTTCACCCCGAGCAATCGCCCATTGGATCGGCGCCGCGCCGCGGTATTTCGGCAGGAGTGAAGCGTGCAAGTTGATGTTGCCGAGTGGCGGAAGGTCGAGCATCCATCGCGGAATGATGCGGCCGTAACCAACGACGATGATGGCGTCGGGCTTGAGAGCAGTGAGTTGCGCTCGGAAGGCGTCGTTGTTCTTGACGCTCTCAGGCTGTGCGATCGGCAAGCCCAGCTGCAACGCGCGTCGTTTGATCGGGGAAGAAACAAGTTCGAGGCCGCGGCCTTTGGGACGGTCCGGCTGAGTGACCACGAGATGAATGCGGGATCCAGCGTCGACCAACCGCTCTAGTGTGGGCACGGCGAAGCCGGGCGTGCCGCAGAAAACGAGATTGAGAGATGAGGGCATTTGGTAATTGGGTAATTTTGTGATCGAGTAATTGAGAATCGCATCGAGCGATCACGTCCGCAACAACTTACGAAATTGCAAAATTACCCAATTGCAAATTTCGTCTACCATTCTCCCGCTTTGACCAGCTTGCGGATTTTGCGCTTGATCAAGTCGCGCTTGAGCGCGCTGATGTGGCTGATGTAGAGCTTGCCGTTGAGGTGGTCGGTTTCGTGCTGGAAGGCGCGGGCCAGAAGGTCGTCGCCGATCTTTTCGAAGACCTGCCCATTCAAGTCCTGAGCGCGGATCGTAACCACCTGCGCGCGTGTCACGTTTTCACGGAAATCAGGGATGCTGAGACAGCCTTCACTCTGGGCGTGGCGGCCTTCTTTGTGAATGATTTCGGGATTGATAAGGACGAGTTTGGCGTCGGGGTCCTCTTTGAAAGTGACATCGACTACAGCGATGCGGCGCGAGATACCGATCTGCGGCGCGGCCAGGCCTACGCCGCGCGCAGCATACATCGACTCGAACATGTCATCGACCAGCTTCTTCAGATCTTCATCAAAGACCGTGACTTTCTCGGCTGGTTTCTCGAGGACAGGATTTCCGAATTTAACAATGGGATAGATCATTTCAGTTGCAATCAGTAATTTTTCAGTTGCAGGCAGTAACCCTGGAAATTGCGCAAGGTTTCTCCCATGGAGTCGCCGCCAAATTTTTCCAGAGCGCACCGAGCCAGAGTCAGCGCAACCATAGCCTCGGCTGCGACACCAGCCGCCGGAACTACACAAACGTCGGAACGCTCATAAGCCGCGCTCACAGGTTGGCGTGTGGCAAAATCGACCGATTGCAGCGGGCGGCGCAACGTGGAGATCGGCTTCAGGTAGCCGCGGACGCGGATCTCCTGTCCGTTGGAAACGCCGCCTTCGATCCCGCCGGCGTTGTTGCGCGAACGGGTAAATGCGGTGAAACCGGACTCGGCGGTAGATCCCTTGCCGTAGCCGATCTCATCGTGCACAGCGGAGCCGGGAGACGCGGCTGCCGTGACTCCCGAGCCGATCTCGACCGCCTTCACCGCCTGCAACGACATGACGGCGCCGGCGAGCAGGGCGTCCAGGCGCTCGTCCCACTGCGCGTAAGTGCCCAGGCCGGGTGGAGCGCCGTGAGCCACCACCTCAAAAACTCCTCCCAGCGAGTCGCCGGTCTTGAGAACCTTGTCGACTTCATCTTTCATCCGCTGCTGAGTTTCTTTGTCGGCACAATTCAGCAGGATTTCTTCCTGATTGTAAAGCGCTTGAATCTGCTCCCACGGGACTTCCGGGAGCATCGCAACGTTGCCAGCGGCGACCACGTGGCTAAGAACTTCGATGCCGAGTTCGCGCAGGAAGATTTTGGCCAGCGCGCCGATGGCGACGCGCGCTGCCGATTCGCGGGCTGAGGCGCGCTCAAGGACGTAGCGGGCCTCGGGAAAATTGTATTTCAGCGCGCCAGCAAGGTCGGCGTGTCCGGGTCGCGGAGATGCTACTCGCTTGTGACGCGCGGGATCACCTTCGCCGACGGGCAAGGACTCTTGCCAGTTTTTCCAATCGCGGTTTTCCAGCTGAATCGAAATAGGCGAGCCAATCGTCATGCCATGACGCACGCCAGAAAGGATGTGAGCCGTGTCGCGTTCAATCTTCATGCGTCCGCCGCGGCCATAGCCTTGCTGCCGGCGCCAGAGTTCACGGTCGAGAAAAGTCTGGTCCACCTTCAACCCCGCGGGTAGGCCCGAGAGGAAAGCGACCAGAGCTTCGCCGTGAGATTCTCCGGCGGTGAAGTAGCGCAGCATAAGTGCTCGATTTTACCTGATGCGGCGTCCGCCTGGAGTTTTCCCGATGGAGATTAAAGAGCCGCATTTCCCGAGGTGGCAAGAAAAGGCACTCCCTTTGCAGATTTCATAGGCGCAGGAGCGCAAATGATTGCTACAATAGCCCACATTCGTATTCTTGTGTTGTTTCTGGTTCTACCCAGTCGCCCGCGTCATTTTGCAAACCTTCTGGCCAAACAAAGGAGAACTGTGTGCCCCCACGCACAGATTCAAACGAAGTGATTTTTTTCGGCAGGAAGATCCGCTGTCTGCTTGCGCATGACCATGTTCTGCTGCGACAAGGCCTGCGGCGATTATTGGAGGACGAGCCTGACATTGAAGTGGTCGGCGAGGCTGGCAACGCGGCGGAGTGCCTGCGCAAAGTTTACGAGCTCCGGCCGGATGTGCTGGTCGCCGACACCGGTACGTTTGGGCTGGCTGCAACGGAAGCAGAGCTACTTGTGACGCGGGAATCTCCTGAAACCAAAATAGTGTTCTTGAGCATGCAGGACCGGGATAGCTCCCCGTTTGTCAGCTTGCGGGCTGCCACCGGCGGCTGCGCTGTGCGGCAGACTTCGGCGGAAGAGTTGGTGGAGATGGTCCGGAACTCGCGCAGCGGCGGGCAAACGAACGGTTCGGATGAGCGCTCCCGCCCTGATCTGCAGCCCCCCATCGAAAAACTGTTTCGATCGCAACGCGCGCTTACCACTCGCGAGCGCGAGGTACTGAAACTGTTGGCGGAGGGAAAGACGGTGCGCGCGGCCGCCACAGTTCTGGGGCTGAGCAGCAAGACCGTGGACGCGCATAAGTTCAATCTGATGCGGAAGCTCGGCATCCACAACAAAGCCGAACTGGTCATGTGGGCGATCCAGAAGAGGGTGGTGAAGATTCCGGCGAACTTCTAGATGATCCCCGGAGCGGTGAGTACCAAGACACTTCGTCATCCCGAGCGCAAGCGAGGGACCTTGGTTTTTGCCTTCGCAATCACTGTTGCCCTGCCAGCCAGTATCAAGATCCCTCGCTTGCGCTCGGGATGACAACTGGGAGTGGAAAGCCTCACGACTTCGCGCAAGCGGCAGCGAGCTCCGCGAGGCTTGAAACCTGCAAGTCCGGATGTCCCTCGACTGCCTTCACGGCGCCCACGCCTGCTCGCGCCGACGGTCGGTTGACCCAGACGGTGGCCAGGCCGAGCGACTGGGCCGGCAGCACGTCGTGATACACGCTCTGGCCAACGTGTAGAATGCGGTGAGCAGGAACGCCGACGCGGCTCAACGCGAGTTCGAAAATTTTCAATGACGGCTTGTAGGCTCCGGCCTGTTGGGCCGTGATGATCCGACTAAACTCCACTCCAAGCTGAGGCTTCGCGGCAGCGAAAAGATCGTCGTCCACGTTGGAAATAATGGCCAATCGAAAGCGGCTGTGGAGCTGGCGGAGCGCGGTTACGGTATCCGGCCACGGTTTCCATTCTTTCAGTGACTCTGGCAGCGAGCGGACTTCCTCGTCGGTGGGCGCGAATCCGAGTTGTTCTCCGAACCGCCGCACCACGGACTGAAGAACTTCGCGGTAGCGGCGATACTCTCCCTGCTCGGCACGAGCTTCGAAATCGCCGTAGAGCCGCAGGATGGTCGCATCGTCTTTATCCTTCCCGTGAGCCGCAAGGAGGCGGTGCAGGCAGCGGAGAATTCCTTCTTCCCAGTTGATGAGAGTGCCGTAACAGTCGAAGGTGAGCAGTTCGAATCGGCCGAACTTGAGCAAAGTTCTCGAGCCTCCTTTCAGGAACTTGCAAGCCGCCCATTTTTCGCTCTTGAACTGGATGGTAAATGAATGCAAACACCTGCTACGTAAGTTATCCGGGCCGACAGCAGACGTACGTTTACGAAGCTCGGGGGCGCTAACCTTTCTCTACAAGATACAGAATCCGCCACCACCACGGCGTTGGTCTAAGGCCGAAAAAGATCTCCCCTGGTTTCGGCTGAATGGATTTCTTAGCCGGCGTGCGTTCGGCGTACGGCGACCCTGTCATGAACCCTTTGTGCATAACCTCTTCGGTCGAGACCCGCACGACGCAAGCACAGTCCCAGTGAGGAATGCTAAGCACCGCGCGAACATAGAAGAAGGCCGGCGCAGGTTTCGGGAGTTCAAACTGGGCCTCCCCGTTGGCGTCGGTTACTAAGCTCAATTCGGCGCTGATCGGTTTGGTAAGGAGTTTGCGCCGTTCCTCTTGCTCGGAAAGTACTTTTCCAGTGATTCCAGAGATGTAGACGTATCGATTTCTCACCGGGCTGTCATTTGTGACATTGACGATGCGAATGATCACTGTCTGTCCGAAACAGGCAATGTTCGCGACGGTCAACAAAGCGAATACGAAACCTGAAACTAGCGCGGTGCCGACTGGGGGATGTGATGGCCTCATCATCGCAGCATCAACCCTCTCTCTACCCCCGTCAATACATACAGCATCAATTCCGAGTCACCGGACAACTATCCGGGAATGAATTACTTAAGGCGGCGAATAAACCGCAGCTCCCGCAAATGCATGGTGCATTTCGAGCGGAATGCCGGGTCATTCAGCGATACTCTTCCGAAAGCTAGGGCTTGAAACCCGGCAGAGTAGGGGCTTCTTCGCTTGACTCGCCAGCGTATTCCGCTTCGACCTCATCCGCAACGACAGAAGATGCATCATCCGGAGGTGCGGGCTTGGGAGCAAGAAACTTGGCGCTGTTCAGGAGCGGGCGTCCGAGCGAAGCGTTGTAGCTGGTCCAAGGACTTTCGAGGTCGGCCTCGCGCTCGAAGTGGGCACGCATGGCCTCCATTTTGGAATCCAGATCGTCCATGTAGTGCAGCAGAAGCGCTTCGGGAAACATGGGCAGCTTGGGCGATCCGAATTCATAATGGCCATGGTGGCTGATGATCAAGTGCTCAAGCAGGGTCTTGAGTTCGACGGGAAAGTCCGGGACCATTGCGAGCTTCGCCTGCAGCATCTCAAGTTCGATGATCATGTGGCCGAGCAACTGGCCGCGCGTGGTGTAGGAAAACGAGCGATTGTAGGCAAGCTCGTGAATCTTGCCGATGTCGTGAAGGAATGCGCCGGTCAGCAGTAAATCTCGATTCACCTGAGGATAGTTTCGGCTGACCAGATCGCAGGAGCGAAACAACGAGACCACGTGGTCGAGCAACCCTCCGATATAGGCGTGATGCAGGGTCTTGGCGGCGGGAGCATTACGATACGCGGCTGCAATCTCCGGGTCAGACATGAAGGCCTGCAGCAGAGACTTAAGATAAGAATTCTGAAAAGATGCAACGAAGCCGGCCAGGGTCTGCCAGAGTTCGTCGATATTTTTCGTGGTTTTAGGAAGATAGTCGAAGAATTCGATCTCCGATTCGCCCAGCTTGCGCACTTTGTGGATGGTCAGCTGGAAGCGGTTCTTGTATTTGTTGACCAGGCCTTTGATCTTCAGGAAGTCATCCTGCTCGAAGGCGTTGAGCACTTCTTCCACGTTGTCCCACATTTTGGCATCGAGCTGCCCGCTGCGGTCGCCGAGGGTTAGGGCGAGGTAGGGTTCACCCGTTTTCTTGGGCTTGATCTGCTTGCTGACCACGACAAAGTTGGAGGTGATGATCTTGTTTTCGTGGCGGGCGCACTCGCTGATGTAGAACTCTTTCATGCTCTTCATCAGTGTAAATCAGAAAGTGCAACGACGGCGCAAAGTGAGCCGGAACGCCCTACAGAACACCGAGCTTCTTTTTCTTCTTCAGCTTCTTGGTGTCGGTCGCCTTGGCCGTAGCCGTTTCAATGGGTTTGGTCTGGTTGGGGCTGGCGCCGGAATCGATGTAACCGTCTTTATAGTCGATGTAGGCATCTTCGCGCAGCTTGGTCAGATAGGCGCGCAGCGCGGGCTGTAGCTTTTGATAATACAAAGCATCCTGGATTTTGGGCTCGATCTCTTTCATTGTCGGAATGCCCGCCATCTGGTGGTTGGTGACCTTCAAGATAACGTAGCCCTGCTTGGTGCGGATCACGTCGGTGACGTCGCCGGACTTCATCGCAAACGTCCGGTCTTCCAGCTCTTTGGCGAGAGTGCCGCGCTTGAACGCTCCCAGATCCCCTCCCTGCGCCGCCGAAGGACCGTCGGAAAACTTCTTCGCCATGTCTTCAAAATTGGCTCCCGCACGAATCTGCTTGAGCACATCGTTGGCCTTGGCCTCGGCCGCAGCCAGGGCTGCAGTCTCTGCAGCAGCTTGTTTAGCTGAGTCGCTGGCGGCATCTTGCGTCTTCGCATCGTCGCCGCCCGTAGCCGTAGGCTTATCGACGGCCGGCTTCTGTGGAGCAATCAGGATCTCGCTAAGTTTTATCGACTCGGGCTGCTCCAGTTCACCCTTGTGTTCGTTGTAGAACTGCTGCTCTTCCTCTTTGCTCATGCTCAGGTGAGAGCCGACTTCTTCGCCGATTACCTTTTGCGTGATGATCTGGTTGCGCAGGTTCTGTTTGAAGTCCTCGTAGGAGATGCCCTGGGCGGTGGCGGCTTTCTCCAGCTCTTCCATGGTTTCGAGCTTCATGTCCTTGCGCATCTGGTCGAGGCGCTTGATCAGTTCGGTGTCGCCGGTAATGCCGAGGTCTTTGCCTTTTTCCAGCAGAAGCTGCTGGTCGACAAGATCGCGCAGGACGTCCTTCTCACGCTCGGCATAAAGCTTGTCGGCGTTGGCCGGATCCTGCTGCTTGACGTCATCCCTCAGCTGATCTTTGCTGCGCTCGTACTCCGACCGGGTGATGATCTGTCCGTTCACTCGCGTGACAATTTCTTCGACAACCTGGCCCGTCTGGCCCGCGGCGAGCGCGGACAGGTATGCCATAGCAGTAAGTATCAAAACTAATCTCTTCATAGGATTTCTGTGGGGCGTTTGCCAGAACTTACAGGCGAAAGCCGTCCCGGTATTCTACTACTTCTGTCCGGTCATTTTCCGGCCCGTAAATGGCCGACCGCATACTTTGATGCGCTCGCTTGTTAGGCAGGTTGCTGGAGCAGGTTGCTGGAGCCGCTTGCTTAGGGGTTGCGCACAAAGACCAGGGCGGTCATGTCGTCGGGAACCAGAGGTTCGCAGGTGAACTCCCCAACCGCATTCAAAATGGATGCGCTGAGCGCCTCAGCGCTGTGAGAAGGATTGGCCTGCAAACGCTCATTGACGCGCTCTAAGCCGAATTCCAGGTCATCGGCCTTGTCCGCTCTGCATTTGGCCTCAACCACTCCCCGCGAAACTAGGAGAAGAACCGCTCCTTTCTCCAGGCCAATCGTGGGCGCTTCTGAGGTCGCGTGAGAGAAAAGGCCGAGTGGCAGACCCGTAGACGCCAGTTCGGTAATGCCGGTGCTGTCGCGGACTAGACCTGCAGTGTGCCCGGCGTTGGTATAGCACAGAGTACCGAATCTCTCGTTGTAGCAGCCGATGAATGCGGGACAGGAGTGAACACCCGCCGCGGCGTCCATGATGCCGCGGTTGAGCCGAAGAGAGAGTGTGGTCATGGCCTCGGATTCGTTGATGTCAGGCGGCGCAAAGAGTTCGGCTCCGAGGGTGCGAAAGATCTTCTGCGCGGCCGCCAGGATTTGCTGATTGTTTTGGCGACGTCCCGCTACGTCGAGCAGGCCGAACAAAATTCGCTCGGGGCTGACTCGCAGGGAGTCGTAGAAATCGCCGGCGACTCTTTGCCCGTAGGTGGTGGCGGCAATCTCCGCGCCCTCCATCTTCGGAAACTCGCTGGGGACGGGCTCCACCACAGGTGGAGGCGCCGGCGTACGGGACTGAAATAGGGCGCACATTCGAGTCTCAGACTCAGAGGGGAAACTAGCACAAGAGATGGCGGCGGGCAAATCGACCGAACGGGCTATGCCGGATTCTGGTCAGTCGCCGTACTTGTCGCTGAGATACTTGCCGAGCTCGGACTCGAGCTGACCGTAGTCAGAGTGAATGGTCGCACGCAGCGCAGCTTCCGTGGAACTACCTTCACTGAGGCGTTGCAGAATCCGCTGAATGTCACCCATCCCGTAGGAATCGTTGATATAGGAAACTGCGGCCAGCGATTCCGCGTAGGCCAGGTAGGCCTGGCTTCCAGAAAAACTCAGAAAACTGCCTTCCAGCGCATTCAGCGGGATGTTGCGCTGGGTCTTGAATAACTGCGCCAGTAAGTGCCCGTCGCTCCCCAGGCTCTTCGGTTCCATAAGCTGGGCAATGCCCTCGTGCAGCCAGGGCGGGCAACGGCCGCCAGAAAGCTGGTTGATGAATGAGTGGGCAAGTTCATGCTTCAAAACGCGGGCCAGCTCTGGGGTCATTGAATTGAGGCCGCTGATGGGGATGCGGAGCTTGCCGTCGTTGAGTGCTCCAGACCAGGCGGGGGCGCGGGTAACGTCAAAGAAAGCTTGTTCCGTGTAGAGCGTTACTAGAATATCGTCGCGCGGGGGCGTGCCCAAATCGCGCGCCAGATCGTCGTAATCCGATTCGAGCGCGGCCATGATTTGTCCGCGGAAATCCTCGGACGTCTGCTTGCCTTCGTAATGGAGCACGAAGTGGCTGCTTTCGCGCTGGGTGAAATCGGTCTCCACATTCTGCTCGCGCTGCGCCTTCGCCAGGTATTGCTGCACGGCAGGATCGGGCCGCAGTTCTAGGGAATGCTTCCACGAGGCAATGGCTTCTTTGGTGCGGTCGCAGGCCTGCTGTGCATAGCCGAGGACGGTGTAGGCGTCGGGCGACTCGGGCGCTGCTCGCACCGCACGCTGAGAGTAGGTAAGCGCCTGCGTAGGATTGCCGGTTCGCACCAGCAGGGCGGCATAATAGATAAGGACGGTTGCGTTCTCCGGCTGAAAGCGCAGGGCACTGTCGAAATAGCGGCGGGCTTGATCGATATCGCCTTGCTCGAATTCAAATTTGCCGGCAATGAAGTCAGCCGTCGCTCCCAACTCGGCGTTGCCCTTGCCCTCGAGTTTCGCAAGGGCGTCGGTGTCAACTTTGCCATCCTTAACAATGGTCTTAGGCAGGTCGCCTTCGTTCGCAAGACTGTCAACCGGGACAAATACAGGAAGATCGCCGGTCTTGGCCGCGCCCGATGGCGCCGCGGCGGGCATGCCGCCGGCTTCGACGTGGTCTACGGCGCTCTTCGGAATAGCGTAGCTGTCGTCGCCGATGTCGTACTCGTAATGAGTGCCATTTTCGCGGACGTGGTCGGCTACGATGGTACGGCCGTTTTTCAAATGGATGGTGTCAGCGGATGCCGCCGCCGAGGCGAACACAAGCATCATAGCTAACAGAGTAGTGACACGAAGCTGCATTGAAGCGCATTCTAGCAACAGTGAGGGCCCACACCCACGTAACGAAAGTACCAGCGATTTCATGCGCGGTCCGCATGACTCTGGCCGCGTGCCTTGCGGCTTTCGCATTCCCGGGAACGTGCAGTTCACAAACAGATCCGGCCCAAGCGGCGCCAGCACAAGCAGCTTCATCACAAGCGCGGCAACCGGGACCGGCCGAGTCCCTCTACCTGCAGCTCAGTAGCGTCGGTTTGGATCCTGATAGAGTATTCAAGGTGCGGGACGCGTCTCTGGATCGAGCCGCGATCCATATCAGCCTGGAGGACGGCTCCATTGCTTTCACGAAGGATGTGCTGGGCAGGATTACGGGGGCATTTTTCGAGGGCGACGGAGAACTGCTGCTGGCCCCGCCAAACGACGTAGAACGAAAAGCCATGAGCCTGTTCACGGGCATGGCAATTCTGGAAGAGCGCTTCTCAACCGCCTATTTCCGTTTCAACGACAGCACTGCCGCCGATTTGCAACGGGGTCTCAGGGCGCCGGAAGATGCGCCAGGATTTGCCGCACGCTGGGACCAGACTGCCCGCACCCTGGCGCAGGCAGACGCCATGAGGCTGCTGGCGAGTTTCAGCGGCATGCTACCGATTGCAGGCGAGAACACCCCAGGAGATTCGCCCGCCACGCAGGTCCCGGATCCCGACGACCACATGTTTCATGCTCGGCTGCAGGGAAACAAACTTGGCGTCTTCGACGTCTTTTTCGATTCCACCGCCGGGGAACAAGTCGAGGCCGGACAGAGCAGAACTGGCGAGGACGGAAACCTGTATTACGACGTTTGGACTTCGTTCTCGACCGAAACTGCGAAACGGAATTCCGTGGCTCGAAAAGAAATTCCGCACGCGCTGCCGGCGGAAACGGAGTCGCGGGGAGATCCGGTTCGGGTGCGCAGTTACATCATTGATGCGCGGGTGAAACCACCCAAGGAAGTGGATGGCGACGTCACCTTGCAGCTCGATGTGGTGCGCGGCGGATCGCGCTTTCTGGTGTTCGAACTTTCGCGCTTTCTGCAGGTCCAAACCGTCGAGGCCGACGGCAGGGCGGTGGAATTCATCCATAACCCGGCGGTGGAAGGCACGCGCTTGGCACGCAGCGGCAACGACCTGGTGGCCGTGATTTTGCCGCAGCCGGCGCGGAAAGGACAAAAGATCAGTCTGCGTTTTGTCTACGGTGGAGAAGTGCTGGCTGAGGCGGGCAGGGGCCTGCTTTACGTGGGAGCGCGCGGCACATGGTATCCCAATCGTGGGATGGCCATGGCGGATTTCGATCTTACCTTCCACTATCCGGCGGGGTGGACGCTTTTGGCAACGGGCAAGCCGGAGCCGCTCGCCGCACCTTCGACAACGTCCTCACAATCTGCTCCGCCGACCGCAGATGGTGAGCAAGTGGCGCACTGGGTCTCGGAGCGGCCCATCCCGGTAGCCGGATTCGACCTGGGCAAATATGTCCGAGGAACGGCACAAGCCGGGAATGTCATCGTAGAAACTTACGCTACGAGCGGCGTGGAGCGAGACTTCCCCAGCCCGTCGCCAACCCTTGGAATCGATTCGAATCCCACGTCACGGCCTCACGCCACTCCTGAGCTAATTACACCTGCGCCTGCGCCCTCACCGGCGCGGAACGCAACCGCCGTGGCGGAGTTTACGGCCCGAGCCATCCGCTATTATGCGGAGCGATTCGGTCCGTTTCCATACAGTCAACTGGCGCTGACTCAGGTGCCGGGGCGGGAAAGCCAAGGTTGGCCGGGGCTGATCTTCCTGTCGTCGTATGCCTTCCTGGATCGGGCAGAGCGTGAAGGGCTCCACATGGGTCCAACTGGCGCATTGGTTGGGGAACAGATTCCGGCGCATGAAGCCGCACATCAGTGGTGGGGAGACTTGGTCCTATGGGCTACCTATCGTGACCAGTGGTTTTCCGAAGGTCTGGCAAATTACTGTTCGTTGATGATGCTACAGGAGAAAAACCCGGCAGGCTTCCGCCAGATCATGGAGCAATATCGGCGGGATTTGGTTGAAAAAAATAAAAACGGCAGCTCTCTCGAGGATGCCGGGCCCGTAACCTTGGGAGGCCGGCTGCTTTCGTCTCACTTTCCCCAGGCTTATGAAGCCATCAGTTACGGAAGGGGGACGTGGCTGTTTCATATGCTGCGCTCCATGCTGCAGGAGGGCGCAGAGAATGCTGGGCAAAAAGACCGGAGCAGCGGCACTGTGGAAGAACCTTTTGTGCGGTCTCTGCGCAAGGTTCGTGAGCGTTATGAAGGAAAAACCATCAGCACCAGGGAACTGCTGAATGTTTTTGCAGAGGATTTACCGCCCTCGTTGCGCTATGAGGGCAAAGCTTCACTCGACTGGTTTCTGGAGGGTTGGGTGAATGGCACTTCTCTGCCCAGGCTGGAGCTGCAGGGCGTCAAGTTCACAGCGAAGGGCAACACCACCGCCGTAAGCGGCGTGATATTGCAAAAGGATGCGCCGGAAGATCTGGTAACGTTCGTTCCTGTGTACGCAGTGGTCTCTGGCAAGACTCCAGTGCTGGTGGGCCGAGTTTTCGCCGACGGGCCCGAAACTCCGTTTCACTTATCGGCGCCGGCGGGGGCACACAAGCTTTTGCTGGACCCAAACGGAACCATACTCACCAGTCCCAAATAAGCGAGGTTGCGAAGGGCAACCGCAGACGAGTTTCTCCGTCCGATCTCCCAGATCGGAACTGATTCGCGTCCGGCTTCCCGGAATGAACTTCTGTTAGCTCAGGACGCTGCTTCACACAGTGCATCTGAAGACGCTAAGTCACTGCTCAGCTTTCCTTTGCATTCCTGTTGCACCGATACCGGAGGATGGCATTTGATCTGCTGAATGGAAAGCAACCGCTGCGATTTGATGAGCGGTGTTAGGCACCGAGTCCGGCGAAGCTATGATTGTTGGAAAAATACCCAGTGACACGATGGCCGCCGTGGCATTCGCCGCGACCCGCCACTGCGGGCCACAGACCATTCTCCTCGTCGAAGACGAAGCCTTTGTGCGGAAGGTCACGGCCGAAGTTCTGGAGTCCGCCGGCTACAGGCTGGTGATTGCCGCAGACGCTGGAGAAGCGTTGGCATACCGCGGCCGCCTTGCGCCGGATCTTCTGCTTGCCGATGTCATCATGCCCGGCATGAGCGGCCGCGAACTCGCCTCTGAGTTCACCCGCTTATATCCGAACACCCGGGTTCTGCTTATGAGCGGATATGAAGAGCAACTCGCCGACCATGAATTGCCCTCCTGTGGCCGGGAGTAGTCGTCGGCGCCGGTGTCGAGACATTGCACCCGGTCTTCGACGCGGCTGCGCTGGGTCAGCACCAGCACCGGCAGGCTTGGGCGCTTCAGCCTCAGATGCCGCAACACGCTCACTCCATCCAGCTTCGGCAAGTTCAGATCGAGGATGACCAGGTCGTAATCGAACTCGCTGCCCATAGCCCGCGCCTGCTCACCGTCCTCCACCACGTCGACCGCGTAGTGTTCCCCTACCAGCCCCTGGCGCACAAATCCGGCCAGAGCTGCATCATCTTCGGCTATCAGGATTCTCATAAGTCGCCACTAATCACAGCCTGATTCTAGTTAGAGAAAGCTCAGTTGAAACCGAAACTCATGCGCACGAAGGTGAGTGTTTGCGGAAATGGAGCGAGGTTTCAAAGCGGGAAGAGTTTGGAGTTACCGAAATCACCTTGTCATCCTGAGGCCCGCGGTCTTTGCGGCCGAAGGACCTGTGTACTTGCCGACAGCGGTGGTGACGCCGGCAGGTTGGACAGGTCCCTTCGACAAGCTCAGGGCAGGCTCTTCGTTGGGAGTCCTCGGCTTTCGCCGCAGACTCCGCTGCCTCAGGATGACAAGATTGCGGCGACCGGTGTAATCTTCGCAGGAGAGAAAACGCTCGATGTGCTTTTCGGCCACAGCAAACTTCGTGGGCAGCGGCGTTCTGGGCGCCGTCGGCGTTGTCACCTTAACCCGCGTCAGGCACCGCCGCGAAATTCTCTTCGCCTCCCTGCCCATCTTGTTTGCTATTCATCAGTTCATCGAGGGATTCGTCTGGCTCGGCCTCGATGGCATTCTCTCGCCGGCGGTCGCCCACGACATGGGCGCGGCGTTCATGCTCTATGCCCAGGGATTGCTCCCATTCCTGCTGCCCCTGAGCGTGTTCCTGTTCGAGCCGACCGCAAACAGCCGCCAGCGCATGATTCCATTCCTCGTGCTCGGCGGAGGCACCACGCTCTACATCCTATGGACACTGACCGCATTCCCAACGGAGATCTACATCAAAGCGAACACCATCGTCTACATGAATCAGGCGACCAACAACACAACCGTTGGAGTGCTCTATGTGATCGCAACCTGCGGATCGTTATTCTTTTCGAAGATCAGGCCAATGATCATTTTTGGTTTCGCCAACCTGGTAATTCTCCTGGCTGTAATGGAGGTCAAGCGTTACGCCTTCACCTCGCTGTGGTGCGCCTACGCGGCAGTCGCAAGCGTCATCATCCTCGCCTATTTCTGGAAAAGCCACGCCAGCCGCCCATTCTCCTACGCCTAGCAAGGCCGGCTTGAGGCTCTATAGAACAGCTGGAAGAACTGACCGGGGAGTGCACCGTGAAATGTTGGACTAAGGTTGCTGCGCTTCTGCTCTCTGTTGCTGCAATTCAGGCCGGTGCTCAGTCAACACCGGGAGGCCGGGGCGGCGCGCAGGAAACTCAGACGCGTGGCTTCTGGACCGATCCATCCACCGGCCTGATGTGGACCGAGAAAGATAACGGTAAAGATGTGGCTTGGAAGAAGGCGATGAAGTACTGCCGCGCTCTGCGTTTGGCTGGCTACTCCGACTGGAGGCTGCCGAATATGGCCGAGTTGCAGCCCATTTATGACGGAACATCCAGTGCTCCCGGGCTAGCTGGCAGGCATGATGACGAGCCGACAATGTGGCACGTGAAGGGCAATCTGTTCGTGACGGGTATTCAATGGAGCAGCAATTACAGGATGGATGATCGCGGACGCCCGATTGGGTATGCGTACTACTTCGACTTCAACTCAGGTAAGCCGGATGATGATGCGGACGGTTACTCCGACGGCAAGCGCGCGCTGTGCGTGCGCGGTCCCGGAAAATGATGCTGAACCTCATAGAAACAGATTAATAAGGAGAAGCGAATGAAAACCCGACTAGCCGTCTTCCTACTTTGCCTCTTGTCAGTGCCAAGCGTCCTGGCGCAGACGGCAACGAAGAGTGGGTTCATAAAAACTTCCGACGGCGTCCGCATCCACTATCTCGAAGCCGGCAGAGGCCGTCCCATCGTATTCATCCCCGGCTGGACCATGCCAGCCTGGATCTGGCAAAAGCAAATCGACGAGTTCTCGAAACACTACCACGTCATCGCCGTCGATCCCCGTTCGCAAGGCGAGAGCGACAAACCGAACTACGGACACATGCCCGAAACCCGCTCTCGCGACTACAAGGAACTGGTCGATCAACTCGGCCTGAAGCATCCGGTGCTGGTCGGCTGGTCCATGGCATGCGGCGAGCTGATCAAATATGTCGAACAGTTCGGCACCGATAACGTCGGGGGTTTAGTGTTGGTCGATGGCTTTCTCTCCGACAAGCCCAGCCCTGATATGTTCATCGGCATCTCCGGATGGATGAACCAACTCCAAGAAGATCGTCAGAAACAAGCCGACGGTTTTGTCCGCTCCATGTACAAAAAGCCGCAGCCCGAGGACTACCTGAAGCGCGTCATCGACGCCTCCATCCGGGTCCCAGCCGACACCGCCGTAGTGCTCATCTACGACATGCTGGCCGTAAAGGATTTCTCACCCGGCCTCGAGAGAGTGAAGACCGCTCGCCCGCTGCTCTTCATGTACCAGCCCGAATCGCAACCCAGCGCCGACTACCTGAAATCAAAGCTCGGCGACAAGGTTCAACTAGAGCGCTTCGACGGCGACGGCCACGCCTTGTTTGTGGATGACCCGGAGAAATTCAACCATGTGCTGGAAGAATATCTGAAGGCCTCGACCCATTAATCGGCCGTAGTGTTTTTTTTGATCCAACCACCCTGTCATCTTGAAGCCCGCGGTTTGGGCGGGCTGAAGGACCCCTTGTACTCGCCGACAGCGTCGACGCCGCCCGCAGCTTACATAGGTCCTTCGTTGGGAGTCCCCGGCTATCGCCGGGGACTCCGCTGCCTCAGGATGACAAAGCTTACCCATCCCGCAGCAGCTTCCAGGCTTCACGATAGCGTTCGTAGCAGTAGCTGTCGCTTCGCATTTGTTGTTTGCGGACCGGACATAGCATCAGGCACAAGCTCTTAGTCTTTAGGACTACTCTAGCGGGAATGACGTACCAGACCTCTTCGGGGACGATGTATGCCGCGAAGAAATCGACCTTGCGCGTGGTGTACTGCTTGCCCTTCTGGTTGGGTCTGAATCCGCAGAGATAGCCGTTGGCGAGTCTGTAGCTTGTCGACTTCACCTGTACTCTGATGAGCTGCCGGCCGTGTTCGACCCCGACGTCGTAGGGGGACGAGTCTCCCCACGGCTTTGACACTCTGAGTCCCTTGCGCAGAGTCCACGCCATAAACAGCAGCTCGACCCACTCGCCTCGCTCCTTGAAGTTTCTGAATCCTTTGCACTTCGCCATACCCGCACGCCCCGTTTTGCCCAAAAGAAAAGGCGCAGCCCGTGGGCTGCGCCTCGTTTTACTGAACTTTTACCCTATACTTTCAGTATATCAATTTGAACAGGGTGATTGAGTCATGTTTCCTGGAATTATATCTCCGTTACTGTGAGCGACTTAGGCCCGATCGTGTAGTTTTTGCCTATTGACAAGTTTTTTCGCGGACACGAGCAAGGCCGAAGCACCACCACACTGTCATCCTGGGGCACGCGGTTTTTGCGGGCCGAAGAGCCTGCCCTGAGCTTGTCGAAGGGACCTCTGTACTTGCCGGCGGCGCCTCGGACACCGGCGTCGTCGACGCTGCCGGCAGTTTGCATAGGTCCTTCGTTGGGAGTCCCCGGCTATCGCCGGGGACTCCTCTGCCTCAGGATGACAAAGCGCTGAACCCACCCGGTCAATTACTCCCACCCCGCACCCCAGCGATAATATAGGGACATAATCCGCCGAACTCCTGTAACCCTGAGGACATAGCCCATCAAAGCCGGGACCAAATTTCGATGAAGTCCCTGCTCACACCCGGCATCTGTCTGGTTGCGGTCGCGGTGCTGCTGCATACCGGCCTGGTCACACCCAGCGTCACGCTCATCACTTATGCCTTTTACACCGCGGCGATCGCGGGCATGCTGCTGGCCTGGAGATTTCATTCCAGCCGCATCTTCTTCGCTCTGCTCGTCGTGTTCCTGGCCCAAGAAGCAATCTCTTACTTCTTCTCTTCGATTGCTTCAGGTTCGTTTACTTCAGGACGCGTCCCGGCCGGCAGCCCCGGAAGCATCGCGCTGGCCGCCGTGGGCCTGCTGTTGCCGCTTAACTTCGTTTTGCTCTCGCTTCATAGGGAACGGGGATTCAGTTTTTCGAGCATCGCGCCTCCCACCTTATTATTGTTCGTTCAATCCGTGATTGTAGGCGTGCTCTGCCGACCTCAGCCGTTCGCGGCGGCGGCGCGCACGCTGCGCCATTCTGTGCTGGCCGCTCCGTTGCCGTTTTCCACGGTGCTGGCCTTCGCGGCTGCTGCGGTGCTGTTGCTGACGCGCTTTCTGCTGTTGCACAAACCCGCGGAGAGTGGGTTGCTATGGGCGCTGGCCGGTTGCTTTCTCGCGCTTTATTTCGGAGGCGTGGGACGAATCCCTACCGCGTATTTCGCAGCTGCTGCGTTCATCCTGGCAGGCGCGGTCGTAGAAACGTCCTATCTGCTCGCCTATCACGACGAACTCACGGCGCTGCCTTCGCGGCGCGCCTTTCACGATGCGTTGCTTCGACTGCAACCACCTTATTCCATCGCCATGGTCGACATCGATCACTTCAAACGGTGCAACGACACGTACGGCCACGACACCGGAGATCAGGTGCTGCGCATGGTTGCGACGCGGCTGGCGAGGGTTTCGGGCGGAGGACAGGCGTACCGCTGCGGTGGGGAAGAATTTGCCGTTCTTTTTCCCGGCAAGAGCACCGCCGAGATCATGGAGCATCTGGAAAAGCTGCGTGCCGACATTGAAGCCAGCACGCTTCGCCTGCGGGGACCGGAGCGTCGCCAGGAGGCGCGCGGCCCCGACCGGCGCAATCAGCGCTCCCGGGGACGAGTTCAGACCGGACATGCCATCCGGCAACTGGCGCGCACGCCGCCGTCTGATGAACTCTCGGTGACGGCAAGCATCGGAGTAGCCAGCTCGAGGGGAGGAAATCCTTCTGCGGAAGAAGTCATCCGGGCAGCGGATAGAGCGCTCTACCGCGCGAAAGCCGGAGGACGTAATCGGATCGAAACTGCATCGGCTGGCCGGCGCCGGGTCCGGAGCAAAGCAGCCGACATCGCGTGAACCGCCAGACAAAGGAAGAAACGTGCGGCCCGGGTCGCCACTTCAAGGCGGGAGCAGGTGACGCCCCGGGCTCGTACGTTTTCGCAAGCACCACAGGCCGTGCGGTCAGCCCGTAGTTGTAGGAGGCACAGAAGTTTTCCGTCCGCTGCCGGCACAGGTCGGACACTTCGACCGGATAAATGCGACGCCCTCGGATTTACCCTTGATATCCACGGGCTTGGCCACATATCCGGTACCGCCGCAGCGCGGGCAGCTTTTCGGATCCACTCCTCCCCCTCAGTTGCTGAGAGTTTTTCACCGAATTGCGCGGGCAGCGCGACAAAGTTAATCCTGTTACGAAACCCGAACAGGCTTGGCTGTCTGGGGCGGCCGATCGCGAAAGGAACAAACTGTCGAGAATTGAAATCAGAAAATGCTCTGCAGGCGTTGCCCGCGGTTCAAACAGTTGCGCAGCCCTCGTCGCAAAAGCTGTGTTAAGCTAATGAAAACCGCACGCCGGAGAGGTGGCAGAGTGGCCGAATGCGGCGGTTTGCTAAACCGTTGTACGGGCTAACACCTGTACCCAGGGTTCGAATCCCTGCCTCTCCGCCACTAGGTCTGCACCGTAGCGAAACTCCGTCGCCTTTCACTCCGAAATACGCGAATAATGCCAGCATTTCGAGAGAGAGGGTATGCTTCACAGTCATCGAATGCGAGCAAGGGTGCGAGGGCATGTCGCGATGAATTCTCGCAGATCATCTTCGTTAGTGATCTCGTTTACTGATCTCCGACGGTGCCGCGAAGCACCGTAATGGATGCCATCGGAAGCTTGTAGAGCGTTTCTGCGCCGCCGTTTACCTTCGAGCTGGAGGGTGGGCCGTCGGGATCTGCGTGGCCGCGGTCTCCCGACCTGAAAGATGAACCGTCGGAATCCGCGTGGCCGGCCTCTGCTTCGTGCCACTTGTATTCGGCGGATCCGAACGTGATGCGGTCCACCTGGCCGGAGAAGTGGCGGTCGCGCCCGGTTACGGGATCGTTGAAAACAACTTTTACTGCGTGATCGTTGAATTGGTCACGGTTCACCAACATTACGGACCACTGTCCGTCCGGACGATCGACTGCGTAGGCCGTGACCAGAAGCGTTCCCGCGGCGTCGGTTACGTCGCTTGAAGCTCTGAAGAGTTTGTGCGGAGCGTCCACGGGCTGCACCCACTCTTTTGTAATCACCTGCGAAGCCATGTACTGAGGAGGATAGCCGATCAGGCTGTAGTGTTCGTCAAGCTGGAGGAGGGGGTAGGCGCCCCAGTGGCCCGGCGAAGGCATGTAATGGAAATAGTAAGTGGCTCCGGCGCCTGCGGTCATCATAGATCCGACGTAATCGGCGAGCCATAGCGCACCTTTCACGGTTGAAACCCCGGCTCCGCCTCCGATGTTGCCCTCGGTCATGAAAAACGGAATGTTCGGAGGCAAGCCGTCATCTTTCCAGACCTGGACGATGTGTTTGACGTATTCCGGTTCCTGGTACAGGTCGGCCCAAGAATAGATGGGCTTGTCCTGGTAGGGATAATGCTCGAAAGAAAAGAAAGTGAAATCGTTCAGGCGGCCGTGAGCTTTGAGATAGTCGATAAATCGTCCTAGCCATGAGACTTTCCCGGCCGCGTCTGGCCACACCTCAACATCATCAAACGTTCCTTCGAAAGGTGGGCCTCCGAGCTTGGCTTCGGGAACGAGCCGGTGAATCGCGGTTGCAAACTGCACGTACAACGCGCCGTAATCTTCGGGAAGTATGTGCTGCCCGTCGGCCTCTTCTCCCATTTCGATCCAGGAGATGGGATAGCGGCGCTTGTACAAATAGGCAATCTCATTGGCCGCATCCTCGGGCGTGGAATACAACATGGCAATGGGAACCATGGTGGGAAGGCCGCGAGTGACGCCGCTGGTGAAGAAGAAATCGAATCCGACTTGATCTCCTCTCGATTCGTCCATATCAGAAGCTGCATGCCACGGATCAACCGAAGAAGGCCAGGTCACAGTCTGATTGCGGCTCGGAAAATGAGTAACGTAGTCGTTGAACTCGCCATCCGCCGAGAGAGCTCCGGCATAGAGTTCATTGATCGCATATCCCACGCAGTTGCGTTTGTCGGCGGAACCGTGACTATCACAGGTGTTGGAAGATTCCGTCATCCAGATGCGGAGATAGCGCACAGGAATCATCCAGGAAACCAGCTTCAGCGTGACCGTACCACCCTTGCCTTCGGTGATCGTGCCCAACGGAAAAGTTTGCCATGTGCCCTTGGTGGTCCCGTCATAGAAGGGTTCGAGGTCCCCGGTCCAGAACTGAACCGAGTAGCGCTTCGCGTAAGGCTCAGCCCACGCAATGCGAATGGCGTTGAGCGGAACCTTGCTGCCCAGATCGATCATCACCCACTGCGGATGCAGCGAGTCGTCTTCGCCGGTGAATGCTTTCGTGAGGTACGGATTGCTCTTCCAATACGATTTCGGATCGCCGTCGGTCAGCCGGGACCAGCCGTTCCCGTCACCACGGCTGAAACCGCGATGCGGAAGCGGAGCTGCCCACGAATGGCGGATCATCTCCGCAGTCGGTTCCGCATTGCCCACAAAGTACCCCTGCTGTTTCTCCGCATCGCTCCATGTTCCGTTCGGGTTCCAATGCCAGGCCTCGACCATCAGCTCTGTGTTCTGGCGATAGGTAACGGTCTGCCATCCTGCGCCGAGAATCTCCTTTAGGACGGGATCGGTGAGCAAATGGTCTGGGGTTCCAGTCCTCAGTCGATCGATCGCCGCACCAAGAGAGCGAACGGGGCTGAAGGTGTTGGCAGCGTGAGAGGGCGCCGCGTCAACAGTGACCGTCTGCGCGATTGCAGTGTTTGTTGTCCAACTCAGCGTTGAAAAAACGATCCCGATCCCGAAACAAACTGCAAGCACTCGGCCTTTGATGCTCGACGCCATTGCTGCCTCCATGCAGGTTCCGCCAAGCCGTCGCAGCCGAGGAAAAACTTCGGGGCGGTTCCAAGAAGAACTCGTACTTTCATCCAGCGAAACTGTTCGTTTCGCTTTAAAGTCCACGGCCTGCCAGGATGACCGTTTATCTCACCACAGCGGGCGTGTCAACTCTTTTTATGCGGAACTTAATCGATTTAATACGCGCGTGCTACAGACGCTTGTCGTTAGCATTTGAGAAACTAGGCCTTTGGAACTGCGCTGAAGATCTCGACCAGGCGATCCGCGATTATCTTGTCCTCGCCGTCCTTGAGTTGCCACACCGCAAAGCCGAAACTGTTCGGGTCGCTGGAATGGCCATGATGCTCGCCATGATTGTCTCCGGAACGATTTTCACCTGCCGGAGCATCCGGATTGCGCCCCCGCATGCCGCTGGCTCCAGCTCCCATACTCCCGATACCGACTGGCCGCGTGTCGGCCAGCTTCTGCATGACTTCCTTCCCGGTGATGTTTAGCTTCGAGGGATCGACCTGCCAGCTGTAACGCGGCGTCACGTTGCCCAGAGCTTGCGGGTTGAACTGCCGCGGCAGCGCCGTCACACCGAATTTCTTCACCGCATCGGTGATCACCTGCGCACGTTCGTCATACATTTTCAACGAAGCATCGAGGTCCTGATTGACGAAGATTTCTAGCGCTTTCAGCATGCCGAAGATGGTCTCTTTGCCGACCTTGCAGCAACGGCCGATGCGATCTTCCTGCGGGCTCATGTTGAGGAGGGTATAGTGGATCAGATCTTCTTTGCCGATCAGGATGCCCGCCGCCTGTGGTCCTCGGATATCCTTGCCACCGCTGAAGGCAACCATGTCGAAGCCGAGAGCCGGGTACTCCCAGAGCCGCTCTTTCGGCGGTACGTCCGCTGCAGCGTCGTTGAATGTATAGAGGTTGTGTGTCCTGGCGATTTCAACCGTCTCAGGTCCGCTAACCTGGCCTTTGTCGGACAGGATGTTGGTGAAGTGGATCGCCACTGTCTTGGGATTAATCGCGGCAATCATCTCTTCGCGCGTCTCGACTTCGACCAGCTTCGCGCCGGTCTGCCGGATCTGATGATCGAACGGATAGCGATGGCTCTTCTGGATGATGACCTCGTTCCGCGGGAAATTACTTACGTCGGGAATGTTGCGCATGCGAGGCTCCAGGTCTTCGGTCATCATGCCCGCGTAACCGACGACCATGGCTGCAGCCGCGCCACCCGTCACCAGACCCGTGTAGCCGGAGGGGGATTTACACAAGTTCGCGATGAATTTACCGGCTGCAATCTCGAGCTCATCGAGCAGAACAAAGTGCTCGTTCCCTCTCCGGATCAGCTCCATGACTTCCGGCTGCATCACCGACCCACCGATGACGGTTACGGTGCCATTAATGTTGATGAGAGGGGTCACTCCCAGCTCGGCGTAGATGTTGCCGGTGGAACCCAGGCCGGTTGTGATCGGCACGATGGAGCTGCCATCGATCGCGAGCGCAGACGGCTTGGGTTTCTTCCCGAAGATGCCCGCCGCGCCTAACTTCGCCGGAGTGAGGAGGCTGCCGGTGGCGGCCCCGAGAGCGGCGAGAAATGAACGACGATTCCAATGCAACTTCCAATTCATTCGTAGCTTCCCTTCACGTCGTTCGCCCCTTATTTATCAGAAACGGGGGTGAGTAGATCCACCACTCTTGCGCTGCCTACGATTTCAATCAGCGAATCGCCCGGAATCCATTCCAGAGCCATGCACGCACGAGACGGAGCTTTGCCCGGAGAGAAATAGGTTCCATAGATCTTGTTCAACGCGTCGTATTGCGCCTTATGTGCATCAAACCGCGCCTTGCCGGTCGGCATGGGGATGCTGTCCGCGAGAGGCAGACAGAGAAAGACCTGGAGATGGAGGATGCTGTCCATGCTGCAGCCTGCTCGCTCTACCGATTTCTTGAGCGCATCCATGGTGCGGGTGACGTGCTTTTCGAACGGATCCGTCACCAGAACGTGATCTTCCTTGGGATAGCCGTCATTGGAACCCGTGCCAGAGAAATAGTAGATGCCATCGTGTATGTGGTTACCGCCGCCGGAGCGACGAGGTGTATCTCCGCCAGGGGCGCTAGCGGGCGTGGGTGCACCAGCAGAAGGCGCCTGCTGAGTTGCGAAGAGTTTCAGCGCGCCGGTTACGAGAGCCGCCATCGCCGCGATCTTGCCAACGAAGTTGCGTCGAGTGTTGATTTCCACAGAATTTTCTCCTTCGGGTGGTCTTCGGTCGATAAAAATCTGACCGCGAGCAATGATAGCGCAGGGACGAGTGGTCTATGGAGGTTTCAGTCTCCCCTCAAGGAGTTACAACACGACGCCGGGACTTCGCGGTTCCCAAGTGATGCGCTAACCAGCAGCCACGCGGACTCCGACGACGTTGTTCCGGAGTCGGCTCCGAGGAGATCGCCGTGGATCTTTTTCAAGCGATCACCAGCCCATTTGGCGCATCCGCTCAAGGATGAGGACGCTGTAGTTATTCATGCGCTCGGGCCGTCGCTTCAGGGGAGCTGGCAGAATCGCGGCGAGCCGTGCCGCCTGTTCCCGGCCGATACTCCGAGCCTCGATTCCGTCGTAGTAACGACACGCCGGCTCTGCACCATAAATACCAGGGCCCCATTCAACTACGTTGAGATAGATCTCCAGAATGCGCCGCTTGCCCAGGACGAATTCGGCCACCGGTACCAGTGTGAACTCGGCACCCTTGCGGAGGACCGAGCGGCCCGTTCCGAAAAATAGGTTCTTTACAAGTTGCTGCGTGATGGTGGAAGCTCCGCGAGTGCGGCCGCCTTCCAAATCGTCTTCGGCAGCGATTTGGATCTGGTGCCAATCGAATCCGTGGTGCTGGTAGAAGCGCGCGTCCTCCGCGGCGACTACGGCGTGCTGTAGATCGGGCGAGATTTGGCTGAGCGGAATAAATCTGTAGCGTTCGTGATAGGGCGTGTGGTGAATCCAGGCCTGCAACCGCCGCTGGATGTGTACCGCGGTTGTCGGTGGGTCGATCCACCGGGCGGCGACGAGGATCAGCGCGGCGAGCGACCAGGCAAGCACTGCGCCGATGACAAGCCATCGAACAAAGGATCGGAGAAGATGCTTGCGAAGCGGTGTCTCGGAGGGTGTGTCTGGCTTTTCAATCACTCTTAAGAATAATAGCCCGGGCTGACTGCCGTTTTTAACGGCCTGAGTGCTGAGGTTGTCGGAGCGTGCTGCCTTCTGGCGAGACTACTGGGTGATGGGACGTCCAGCGACAGGGTGAAGGCGCTCGCCTTGCGCCTTAGGAAGGACATTCGGCGCTTCCCAGAATCCCTTTCACGCTAGTTTGAGTTGCCCTACGCCGAAATCCTGCCTGAATACAAAGCCATCCCGACAACGGCGTCCATCCGCAGCGCGTCGAGCTGGTCAATTTCTTGCTGCGTCGTGATGCCGCCAGCGACGGCCAGCCGCCGCGAAGTGGCCTGCCTTATTGCATTCACAGTCTGCATCGGAATTCCACCCAGCAAGCCTTCGGTATCGATGTGCGTGTAAAGAAAAGTGCCGCAGAAGGGTTCCAGTGACTGAATCATGTCGAAAGCCGTAATCGCAGTCTGATGGCGCCAGCCGTCGATTGCAACCCGGCCGCCGCGCGAATCAAGCGCAAAGACGAGCGCGGCGGCGCCGAGTGCGCTTTCCAGCGTGGCCGCGTACTGGGTGTTGAGTTTGCCATCCAGCAACAACGCGGAACCGAGGATGACCCGGTGTGCGCCCGCTTCCAAGAGCTCTCGCGCAGTTGAGAGCGTGCGAATCCCGCCACCCACCTGGCAATTGAGCCGTTGCATAATTTGATTCACCAGCGGCCGGTTACTGCCCGTACCCCGGGCGGCGTCAAGGTCGATCACCTGCACCAAGGGGTACACGGAGAAGCGCTCGATCCAATAGCCGAAATTGTCGAACTCGAGCGCTTTCTTCTCGCCCTGAATCAATTGAACAATCTTGCCACCCATCAGGTCGATCGACGGAATCAGCATGGCCACCTCACCGGTATGCTGGCATGGTGCAGTTCGTGTTTCAGTTGCGACACACTCTCGATATCGAAGTGAAAGATTGACGCGGCCAGAGCCGCGTCTGCGCAGCCTTCGCGGAACACCTGGATGAAGTCGAGCACGGATCCCGCACCCCCGGAAGCAATGACAGGGATCGAGACTGCCTCTGCTACTTCGCGCACTAATTCGCAGTCGAATCCCGATTGAGTTCCGTCGCGGTCCATCGAAGTCAGCAGGATCTCGCCCGCTCCGTGAGCAGCCGCTTCGCGGGCCCATTGAATCGCGTCCCGGCCTGTGGGCACACGTCCACCGGCGGTGAACACTTCATAGCGTCCGTTGACCTTTCTGGCGTCGATGGAGACCACAACTGCTTGCGAGCCGAAGCACCCCGCAATCTTGCCGATCAATGCGGGGTCGCGAACTGCGGCCGAGTTGATCGCGATCTTGTCTGCCCCCGCATCGAAGACCGCGGCTGCATCGTCGAGCTGTCGAATCCCGCCTCCCACGGTGAACGGAACAAACAGAGCGCGCGCAGCCTCGCGGACCACTTCCAGCAGAGTGTGCCGGTTTCCGCTGGTCGCGGTAATGTCGAGCAGCACGATTTCGTCCGCACCACTGCGTGCGTGGGCCGTGGCACACTCCGCGGGATCGCCGGCGTCGCGTAGATTCGTGAAACGCACGCCTTTCACGACCCGGCCACCATCCACGTCGAGGCAGGCGATGATGCGCTTGGTCAACACATCAGACCTCGCAGAAATTCTTCAGGATCGCAAGCCCCACGTCTCCTGATTTCTCGGGGTGAAACTGCACTCCGAAAATGTTCGATTGCTCGACGGCAGCGGTGAACTGCAGCCCGTATTCACTCGCCGCACTGGTTGCGGCAAGCACAGGCGCATAAAAGGAGTGTGTGTAGTAGACAAACGAATCTTGCGCGATGCCTCGCAGCAGCCGCGAACCCTTCTGCACCGTCAGAGAATTCCAGCCAACGTGCGGCGACTTTACCGAGGACGGGAACTGCCGGCATTTACCAGGGAAAATGCCTGCGCCCGCAAGCTCATCGCACTCCTCACTGCCGTCGAAAAGCCACTGCATTCCCAAACAAATTCCAAGAAAAGGTTTATCCGCGGAAACGGCTTGCAGCAAGCCCTCGCGCAGGCCGGAGCGGTTCAAAGCTTGCAGAGAAGAAAAATGGCCCACTCCGGGCACTACGATCTTTTCCGCTGCCATCACGGTCTGAGACTGGTCAGTCACCACGACATCGGCCCCAAGGTAGTCAAACGCCTTCTTCACCGAATTCAGGTTTCCCGCGCCATAATCCACGATGGCGATCACAGAAGCCCCTTGGTGCTCGGGAGCATTCGGCCCAGGCGACGATCGCGGGAGGATGCTACGCGCAGGGCTCGGGCGAATGCTTTAAAGAGCGCTTCGATCTTGTGATGGCTGGAGCGTCCATAGAGTACCCGGGCGTGGACATTGGCGCGAGCGCCGCGGGCAAAGCCTTCGAAGAAATCGCAGACCAGTTCCGCTTGTAAATCTCCGACTCGCGCCGCATGGACTCTGGTATCGACCACCGCCGCTGCCCGTCCACCGAAATCGACAGCTGCCAAGCCGAGAGTCTCGTCCATGGGCATGACAAAGTATCCAGCCCGCAAAATGCCGCGACGATTTCCCAGCGCGAGGTCGAAGACCTCGCCAAGAGCGATGCCTACGTCTTCGACGGTGTGGTGCTGATCCACCTCCAGGTCGCCTACGGCTTTGAGCTTGAGATCGAATCCGCCATGCCGCGCAAACAGCTCCAGCATGTGGTTCAGAAAGTGGATTCCAGTAGAAACGTCGTACTTTCCACGTCCCTCGATGGTGAGCGCAATCCGAATCTCAGTTTCGGCAGTCGCGCGATGCAGCCTGGCTTTCCTCACACGTTCACCTCACTACGTTGCCTGAGTTCCGCAACCACTTCGCGCAGGGCGACAATCAGAGTCTGGGTATGTTCAAGAGATCCGACGGTCAGGCGCACGCAGCCATTGCACGCTGGATCATTGCTCCGGTCACGGACCAGGATTCCGCGGGTGCGCAAGGCTTGAATGAATTCTGCGTAGGCGGGACCGACGCGCACAAGAACAAAGTTGGCGCGGCTCGGCCAGTAGCGCAGGTGAAGAGCTTTCAGCTCCTGCTGCAGTAGTTCGCGGCCGCGCTGCACCTCGCTGACATAATGTTGAACGTATTCCTGATCTCGAAGCGCCTCCGGCAACACCGCGAGCGCAACTGCATTTACGTTGTAGGGCGAAGCGACGCGGCGCACCATTGCCATCTGGGCCGCATCTCCGGCGAGAATACCCATGCGAAGACCTGCTAGCCCGTAAGCCTTCGAGAATGTTCGGGCCACGAAGAGATTCGCCGGCCATGCCCTGTCGTGAAGGATGGTCTCTCCGTGAAACTCGAAGTAGGCTTCGTCCACCAGAACCGCGGCATGGGGCGCGGCGCGAGCGACTCGCAGCAGTACGTCGCATGGGACGGCCGTTCCTGTCGGATTGTTTGGATTTGCCAGGGCAATCAGCCGGGTGCGTTGGCTGATCCGGGAGAGCAGATCTTCCAGCGGGAAGGTGAAGTTCTCGCTGTAAGGAACCTGGACCACGCGAGCGCTCTCAGCTTGAGCGAAGATCGCATACATCGCAAAAGTGGGCACAACGATGATCGCCTCGTCCCCAGGCTCGAGATAGGTTGAACAAAGCAGATGAATGGCTTCATCGACACCATTCGTGAGCAGGGCCTGAGACGCATCGAGTCCGAGAAAACCTGCGACTTCGGCTTCGACCGGTTCGCGCTCCGGATAGCGGGCCAGCGCTTCGGAATCCAGCGAACGCAACCGCGCTAATACACCTGGCGAGCAACCGATCGTGCTCTCGTTGAAATCGAGGCGCAGCCCTTGACGGTCCGCCAGGGGTGGCCGATAAGCATGCAAATTCTTGACTGCGGCGCGGGCCTCAAGCATTCGCACACCTCACCCGCAAGGATTCGGCGTGTCCACTCAAACCCTCGGCTTCGGCAAGCACAATGGCCGCCGGGGCGATTCGGCGAATGCCTTCGCGGGAGACTTCCTGGCAGGAGATGATGCGAACGTAATCCAGAACGTTCAGGCCGCCGCGCACACGTGCCATCGTCCCAGTCGGCAACACGTGATTCGGACCCGAGATGTAATCACCCGCTGACTGGGGCGTGAAGTCGTTCAGAAAAATCGAGCCGGCGTTTTGGACCGACGGCGCCAGAGCCGCGGGAAGCGTGAGATGCTCGGGCGCGATACGGTTCGCGGTCTCGACTGCCTGATCGAGGGAAGCAACCAACAGGATTGCCCCGCGACGGGAAAGTGATTGCGCAGCAATTGGATTTGCCCGCGTGCGTACCTGAACTTCGGCCTGCACAGCTTTGGCTAATCCGCGCGAACTTGTGATCAAGACACACAGGGCATCGGGATCATGCTCCGCTTGGGCGATCAGGTCACATCCGAGGAAAACTGGATCGCCCTCCTCGCTGATGAACACGGCTTCCGTAGGACCGGCCAGGAACTCAATGGCACAGTCGAACGCAACCATCTTCTTGGCCGCGGTCACATACCGATTGCCGGGACCGACGATCTTGTTGACACGCGGGATGCTCTCCGTCCCGTAGGTAAGCGCAGCAATCGCCTGCGCTCCACCTACACGATAGAATTCGCGCACGCCGAGAAATGCGGCGGCGGCCAAAGTTGCCTGAGCCGGACGCGGTGACACGACACGAATCTGCGGCACGCCTGCAACCTGCGCCGGGATCACGGTCATCAGCAATGTGGAAGGCAACGGATAACGTCCGCCGGGAACATAGCATCCCACCGATTGCAGAGGCCGCACCAACTGTCCCACGCAAACTCCGGAATGAATTTCGCGCCGCCACTCTAGCGGTTTCTGCCACTCGCAGTAGCGGCGAATGTTATCTGCGGCCTGAGTGATGGCTTCCCTCAACTCCGAAGGGGTTCTTTGCCAGGCTTCAAGCAGATCAGCCTCGGGCACGCGCACAGGTTCGTCCCTACCGAGCCCGTCCCACCGCGCCGCATAGCGTCGCAAGGCTCGATCGCCATTGCGCCGGACATTGCTTACGATTCGCCGCACTGCCGGCTCAACCTCAGCCAGATCTCTCGCGCCCCGCTGCTCCAAGGCGCGCACGAACCGGTCTTTCTCAGCTCCCGCAAGAATGCGCATCACATTGCGCGGCACGGCGCTCATCAGATCACCACCTTGTTCAGCGGATACTCGACGATCCCTTGTGCATTCGCTTCCTTGAGCTTCGGAATCAGAGTCCAGGCGGCCTGCTCGTCGATGATGGTATTGACCGCGACCCATTCGCCATCTGCCAAGGGGGCGACGGTAGGATTCTTCAATGCGGGCAATAGGCCCAGAACCCCGGCCAGATCCGGTTTGCGGACGTTGAGCATCAGGCCCACGCGACCCTGCGCCGCCATGGCCCCAGATAGCATCACCGCCAGATTTTCAATCTTGCGCCGCCGCATGGGATCGGCCCAGGCTGCTCTATTCGCGATCAGTTGCGTATTCGACTCGAGCACCGTCTCGATAATTCTCAGATGGTTGGCGCGCAGCGAACTCCCAGTCTCTGTAACTTCGACGATGGCATCGGCCAGCAACGGCGGCTTGACTTCAGTCGCGCCCCAGGAGAATTCAACGCGCACCGGCACGTTCCGACTGGCAAAGTAGTTGCGCGTGAAATTCACCAGCTCGGTGGCTACGATCCGGCCATTGAGATCCTGAGGTTTCTGAAAGTCTGAATCCTCCGGCACAGCCAGCACCCATTTCACTTTGCCCATGCTCTGTTTCGCATAGATCAGGTCGGTAACGCGGAGCACGTCAAGACCGCTTTCCGCCACCCAATCGAGACCAGTCAGGCCGGCATCCAGCGCTCCGTGTTCGACGTAGCGAGCCATTTCCTGCGCACGAATGAGCAGGCATTCAATTTCCGGATCGTCGGTGGCGGCGAAGTAGGAGCGCGCGCTGGTATAAACGCGCAGCCCGGCGCGGGTGAACAGGCTGAGCGTTGCTTCCTGCAAACTTCCCTTGGGGATGCCCAGACGAAGTTTCATCGCCGCGTCACCTCTGCGGTAGCCATGGCCGCCGCGCCCAGCCGTAGCTCTTCCGTGAAGCAGGACCTCGACCCGGTATGGCAAACCTTGCCCTCGCCCAACACGTGGACGCGGAACAGCACCGTGTCGCGGTCGCAGTCCGTCCAAGCTGCGGTGACTGCCAGTCGATTGCCGGAGGTTTCTCCTTTGGTCCACAAACTTTTCCGCGTGCGGCTATAAAACGTGACGAAGCCCGTCCGTATGGTTGTCTCCAGCGCTTCGCGATTCATGAAGCCCACCATAAGCAACTCTCCCGTGCCTGCATCCTGAATCACCGCGGGTGCCAAGCCCTGCATTTTGTCGAAGTTGATCTCCATTGGATTCCTCTCCCCGATCTGTCCGGGTGCTTCGATGCCCACAGCAGAAACAAAAAGCCCGCTGCGCAGTTCGCGTCAGCGGGCTCGGATTTCCTATCAGTGCTCTTAGGCTGTTTATCCGTAGTCCTCGGCCGACACGCTCATCGCATGATGGGAATGATGATGGTGACGGCGGTAGGTCGGCGAGGTCATAACAAAACCAATACTAGGACGGTCAGTATTTTCCCGTCAATCGAATTCCGCAATAGCGCGGCGGTAGAACTCAAAAACTGTGCGACTGGCCGCTTGCTGCCGTTTTGACATGCGTTAACATAGCGCGCCAACTCCTATTAGAAAGAGAGGGTTGGCTGTTATTCCGTTTTTCCCGTCGAGAGTTCGTATCGCAATCTTGAATTTTTCCGATCACTTCTTTGCGTACTCATCCTGGTGGCCCGAAAGGGAGGTTGGAGGAATCAGCCGCGCAGTAGCTTGATGGCTCCGCCTAAGCGTATCGATCAGTGAACAATGTTGACGGCCATCACGGGCGTAATCGACTCGGTTGTGTTCTTGCCCGCAGGGAACAGGCGCATACCAAGGATTACTCCTACGCGGCTGTTGAAATTGTATTCGATGGCGGGAGCCAGACCGAACGCCTGGCTGGATCCAGAATTGAGCAGGATCGGAACGTTCGGACTCGCGATGTTATATCCGGCCAGGTGCGTGCTGTATTGGTGCCGGTAAACACCTTCCATGACAAGTACCCAATGACGGGTCGCGTTGTACTCGGCGGCCAAGTCGACGAGCAGGACGGCGCCGGGGCTGGCATGGCCGCGGAATCCCTGGGACGTACCGTAGACGCTCGCATCCTGAACATTCACTGAGTGGGAAAGCGCCTGCGTGACGTTGAAGCGCGTGCGCAGGATGCGGCCGGTGGGCATCCAGAAAAAAGTCTGGGTGTAGAGACCGAGGGTAGTCGTGTAAGCGCCGGCGCCGAAGCCGTCGCTGGGGCGGTCGAGTTGATCGTACTTTCCAGTGGGAAGCGTTTCCTGCACGTTGAACGAAGTTGTGGGGAGCCAGCCGCCCTCATGAAACAAGTGGAGCCGATATTGCGCCTGCACCATGAGATCGCCGACGCCCCCGCTGCTGGTTCCGTTACCCGGTTCGTTGTAGCCGAATGTGGGGATCATTCCTACCGTGAATTTGTTGACCAGGCCATAGTTGATGTAGGTGAGAGAGCCGTACCCGTTCTGGTGCGGTGCGCTGACGCGAGTGCCTGCGGAGTTGTAGAAACCCTCGGTGATCACGTCGTAAACATAGGGCTCGACCAGCACGTGACCTTGCGGCAGCGTCGAGGCGTTCGGCGCCAGCAAAGGCCCGGTCCACCAGGCGTCGTCGAGCGACTGGCGGAAGGCTACCGAAGGCACGGACGTCTGCGCGGCGGCCAGGCAAGTTGTCAGGGCGATCACAGCGAATGAATTCTGCAAGACTCTCGCGACAGTCATCTCGATTGATCCAGTTCAATTACTTGAGTGTGAATGCGAGCGGCGAGTGACGATGCCAGTTTTCTTGGATGCGTACAAAGTCTCTCACGATGCGAAGAAAAAGAGAAAGTGACAAAATGTTGCCGACTATCCGGGAGTTACGGGGCATCGTGATTCGGACTGAGATGAGCCACCTGTGCTTCTGGGCTTGATTTTGTCCTATTTCCTCTGATGTGGGACAATTCATAAATTTTCCGAACCCGGCATTATTGCTGCTCATCCAACTGCTAAAATGTAAAAAACTCATATGGCTTTCCTCACGCCTCCACGGCGGATGCGTTTGGTAGGAGGTAGCCCGGTATGATCGAGAAGGCAAATTCCAAGCCAAGCCGAGAGTTGTCTGAAGAACAAGTTCCCAAGGCCGTCTCCAGGCGCAACTTCATCAAAGGCGTCATCACCAGCGGTGTGGCAGTCTCTTCGGCGAGCTATCTGTTTCGCGCTTCCTCTCTTCTTCACGGCCAGCAGTCCCCGGCGGGTGTCGGCGAGCGGCTGATTACGCTCAACGTCAACGGTCAGCAGAGGCGCGTCGACGCCATGAAGCAGGAGACGCTGGCCTCGACCCTGCGTTACAAGCTGGGCCTTACCGGCACGAAGTTGGGATGCGACCGCGCGGAGTGCGGATCTTGCACCGTACTTATCGACGATATTCCGTTTTATGCGTGCTCAGTACTCACCCATACGGTGCGTGGCCGAAAAGTTGTGACCATCGAAGGCCTGGCCAAGGCTGACGGGACTTTGCACCCGGTACAACAGGGCGTCATCGATGAACAGGGCTTCCAGTGTGCCTTCTGTATGCCCGGATTCATTATGAGCACAATCGGATATCTGAAAACCAATCCCAACCCGACCCGCCAGGAATTGGCGCAAGGCATCTCGGGAAACCTGTGCCGCTGCCAGGATTATGACAAGATTCTCACCGCGATGATGCGCGGCGCCGAGAATCTGCGGAGGTCTCATCTTGGATAACCAGAAAACGGATAACAAGAAAGCCGTTGAGACTGCTAGGGCTACTGAGCGCCAGTATGGAGCCGGGTACAAGCTGATCGGCAAGAACTACCAGACCCCGGATCTATATGCGAAGGTGACCGGCCAGGCGAAATATGCCGAAGACTTTCGCGCGGAAGGTATGCTGTTTTGCAAACTACTGCTCAGCCCAATGCCGCACGCGCGGGTAAAGCGCATCCACACGAACGCAGCGCTTGCCATGCCTGGGGTCAAAGCCATTCTCACCGCGAACGATCTTCCCGCTCCGGCCGATACTCTTACCGACAACGGAACGGTGATCAAAGCCAGCAAGTGGGGCGAACGCGGCCTCACTAATGAACCGGTTTATCAGGGCGAACCGATTCTCGCCGTAGCCGCCGTCGACGAACTTGCGGCCGCCGAAGCCATCGAACAAATTGAACTCGATCTTGAACCGCTGCCGTTCGTGACCGATCCGCTCGGCACCTTGCGGCCGGGCGGTCCTAATCCCCGAACGGATGGCAATGTCTGGACTCGGCCCGCGGGACAAAATCCAGGCCCGCCGGAGGTCACGGAACTCAAGTGGACCGAAGCCGATTTTGCGGAAGAGAAGCACGGTCGCTTGCCGATGGGCAAGGCTCCCGACGAATGGTCGTATGGCGATGTCGATTCCAGCTTCAAGAATGCGGCGCTGGTTCTCGACGAGACTTTCGTGACACCCGATACCAGCCATCAGACTCTGGAGACCCGTAGTGCGCTGGCTTACTGGCAGAACGGCAAGGTCTACATTTACACGGGCACGCAAAGCACCGCACAAACGCTACCCGCGATCGCGCGCTGGTTGAACATCAGTCCTGACAACATTGTCTTCATCAGCGAATACACGGGAGGGGGCTTCGGCAGCAAGATTACCGGCGGCGTGTCGATGATCATCCCTGCTCTTCTGGCCAAAAAAACCAACGCTCCGGTCATGATGCGCATCAGCCGCGAGGAGGAAACTTTCATCGGACGAGCCCGTCCGAGTTTTCAAGGACGCATGAAAGTCGGGTTCTCGAAGGAAGGTCGAATTACTGCTCTCGACATGTTCGTAATTTGCGATAACGGTCCATACGACGCGGTAGGGGATGCTCCTTCCTCGGGCCGCATCGTCTCTCTGTTGTACCAGCCGCAAGCTATGCGCTGGCGGGGCGTAACGGTGCTGACGAATACACCGCCCCGCAGTGCGCAGAGTTCTCCGGGCGGCCTGCAGGGGATTGTCATCATCGAGCCCATTATCGCGAAAGCTGCGCGCAAGCTGGGAGTTGACCAGGTGGCAATTCGCCGCGTCAACTGCCCGGAAGGCAAGGCGCCGTTCGGGCCGGCGTTGCAGGGAAAACGGCAATATGCGACAAGCGCATTCCTGAAGGAAGCACTTGACCGCGGCGCGGAGCAATTCAAGTGGAGCGAGCGGGTGGCGCGCACTCCCAAACGGATAGGCACGAAGGTTCGCGGCGTCGGCGTGTCGCTGAGCTGCTACGTTGGCGGCACGATCGGTTTCGACGGACTTCTAGTCATCACGCCGGAAGGCCGGGTCATCTTTCAGTCTGGGATCGGCAACCTGGGAACGGAGTCGGTGATTGACGTGCATCGCGCGGGCGCAGAAGTTCTGGGTGTGCCGTGGGAGAAATGCGACGTGGTGTGGGGAAACACGACAAAGAACCTTCCTTTCACTTGCGTCTCCGGCGGCAGCCAGACGACTCACGCGATGACACGGGCTGCGCATGCGGTGGCGATGGACGCCAGGAAGAAGCTGCAGGAAATCGCGGCGAAAAAGCTGGGTGGCAAACCGGAGCAATATGAAGTTGCCAACGAGCGCGTGTTCCGCAAGGGCGGTGCCAGTATGACTTTGGCGCAGGCTGCGAAATATGCGATTCAACTGGGCGGGGTTTACGATGGCCACGAAGCGCCCGCCGATGTTCACAAATTGACGAAGGCATCGGTGGCGGCGTTGGCGGGTCAAGGCCTGGTGGCGGCGGCCAAGGACAACTATCCACGCGACGGCTCTACGTTTTCCTACGTCGCCAGCTTCGCCGAAGTTGAAGTCGACGTCGAAACCGGCAAGTACTACATCGTCGACTTCCTCGCCTCGGCTGATGTTGGCACGGTGATTCATCCCCGAGCGTTGGGTGGGCAGGTGCTTGGCCGTTCGGTCCTGGGCATCGGACATGCCATCGGTCAGAAGTGGGTGTTCGATCCGCACTACGGCGAGATGGTTTCCAAGCGTTTCTATCAAAACAAACCGCCGACCATTCTCGATGTACCGGTTGATATGCAATGGACCCCGTTGGACATTCCGGATCCGGAGACGCCGGTGGGCGCGCGCGGTGTCGGCGAACCGCCTGTTGCCGGTGGGTGTGCCTCCATTTTGAATGCGCTGTCGGATGCGCTCGGAGACGAGATCTTTCAGCGTGCGCCGGTGAACGCCGACACGATTCTGACGTCGCTTGAAGCGGGCCGCCCGATGCAGCTTCCGCTCGCGGCGCATATTTGATTGAGATTTTAAGGAGAGTTATGGCTGTCATTCGGGACGTAATGCCCGCTTTCGAGCTGTATCAGCCGAGTTCCGTGGCCGATGCGCAGAAGCTTCTCGAACAGCATGGACCCGATGCCTGGGTGCTGGCAGGAGGGATGGACAGCTTCGACTGGCTCAAGGATCGAATCCGGAAGCCCAAGGTGGTGGTCGATCTGAGCGGGATCGAGGAACTGCACGGAGTTCGTACCCTGAGCAACAACGGCGGCGACGGCATCGAGATCGGCGCCATGACCACGCTGACGGAAGTGGTGAATCATCCCATTATCAAGCAGAAGTATGATCTGCTGGCGCAGGCCGCGGAGCTGGTGGCATCGCCGCAAATCCGCAATCAGGGAACACTTGGCGGCAATGTTTCGCAGGACACGCGTTGCTGGTATTACCGTGGCGGTTGGCCGTGTTATCGTGCCGGCGGCAATATTTGCTACGCCGATACGCCGGAGGGCCGCAACCGCGAGCATGCGATTCTGCACGCGGACCGCTGCGTCGCAGTGAATCCCTCCGACACGGCCCCGGCTCTGATTGCGCTGGACGCCAAGTTCGTCCTGCGCACGCCCAAAGGTGAGCGCGTGGTCGATGCCGAAGATTACTTCATCGGTCCTGAGATCGATATTACGCGGTTGCACATCTTGCAGCCTGGCGATCTGCTTACGGCCATTCGTATTCCCTTAACGTGGGCGGGGGCGCAATTCTATTTTGAAAAAGTGCGAGACCGCAATGTTTGGGACTTTCCGCTGCTCAACGTCGCCTCGGCTATGGTTCTGTCAGGCGGCACGATCGAGCGTATGCGAATCGCGGTGAACGGCGCTGCGGCTCGACCGTTACGGTTGAAGGCAGTCGAGGATTCCGTTCGTGGCCAGCCACGGAACGCGGCGACTGGTGAGATGGCGGGAAAACTCTCCGTGCAAGGCGCGGTTCCACTGCGGTTCAATGCCTACAAGATCCCGCTGATGAGAAATCTCGTGAAACGCGCCATCAGTGGAGTCGAGGAGGCCACATGGACTTCTTAGAATGGGCCACGAATCCGTGGGGGCAGAGCGTCCCCATCCATATTGCCTGGTTTCTGATCTGGGTTGCCGTGATCGCTGGCTTGCTCTTCCTGATCGTTCACGCCATCTATGTCATGTTTTTCGCCAAGGCAAGACAGTTCGCGGGCGATGCTTCTCCCCAGGTCGTTGCGCACATACCCAAGCGTGTTCCCCGGCACTCGCTGGTTGCACGGATGTTTCACTGGATCATGGCAGCTTCAATGTTCACGCTGCTGTTCACCGCCTTCCTTCCGAAGGTAGGCGTCCAGTTTAATTGGGTGACCTATCACTGGATCGCCGGCGCCGTACTAACTGTTTCCATCATCTTTCACATCATTCATGCTTCCTTCTGGCTGGATTTCTGGTCCATTTGGCCCGACAGAATCGATCTGGACGACGCACAGAAAAGGGTTCGCCGCTTCTTCGGAATGCCTGCACCGCCGCCGCGAAAGTTTGCTAAGTATCCCCTGGAGAACAAGCTCTTCCACGGTGTCATCATCTTGTGCGGTCTGTCGGTAATTCTTACCGGTGTTTTTATGATGTCCCGCGTGCGTACGATCTTTTTCCCGCGGAATCCGTATCTATTCAGCGATATGACCTGGGGCTTGATGTACGTGCTGCACGGGTTGGCGGGCGTAGGACTGATTGCGCTGGTGATGATGCACGTCTACTTCGGGCTCCGGCCAGAGAAACGACCCATCACGAAATCGATGATCTTCGGCTGGATGGACCGCGGCTTCTATCTGGAAGAGCACGATCCGGAGCGATGGAAGGTCGAGACTGCTTCGTCCTCACCGACCTCCAACCGAATCGAAGGCCGAGGACTAACTGATGCTGGCTGAGATCTGCGAGCGTTGTGACGCGGTGGAAGAATGCTACGAGTTCCTGCTGGCGTATGCAGCCCAGGGAGTACCGAGTGACCAGGGCAGCAAGTCGGGCGGACAAGTCCGTGAGTTCCTGCATCGCGCCGTGGAGGCACTGACAGGGCTGCCGGAAGCTTGTGCGCTGGCAGTGAAGCAAGAAGATCTCGATCCCGCCGCGAAGTACCTCGCGTTCATCGCTGTGCTCGATCGCGACGCTCGCGACTCTCTTGCCGCCATTGAAATAGTTCTCGCTCAACCGGCGATCAGTTCCCAGTTGATTGATAATCTGAACGCTTCCATCCACCTGCGAGCGCTGCTCACCGATCTATTTCTGTTGGGTGAGATTCTGGAGAAGCAAAGCAAAACGGCGGTGGAGGCAGTCGCGACCGACAGCGATTGAAGAAATCGCCTTCCCAGGCTCGGCCGAATGCAAACCGCCTTTTAGGCGGAGTGTGTCTAAACTGTGCTTAACAAATCCGCAGGCGAAACAGCACGGAACGGTATTTTTAGTTCGGTTTCGAGGCGGGACAAGGCGAATGCAATGCGATCACAAGTTTGCTTACCCTTGGCGGGCATCTGCTGCCAGCAACCGATCAGTCCGGCGCATCATTCTCCAGTCGTATTCGTATGCAGTTCCACAACGTGGGCAGATCTGGTAATGACGGCCATTGGCGTCGATGCGGGGCCAGGTGAACCGATGCGAGCAACCTTGTCCGAAAAGCCGTTTTAAGAAATTCATTACTGCACTCCTTTATTGCGATTTCTCCACGCATCGAGCCAACGATTGAAGAATGGTTTAGGCTCGTTGTCGAGCAGATCCTGAAGCGTGGATAAGAGAATCTTTGGCGGCTGGGACTTGGACAGGAAGGTGTCGACTGCCTTCAGCTTTCTCTTTGGCAGCGGCCCATAGGCGGACAACAGCATGATGGGGACGTGTGACTTGACGCGCTTCATCTTCGCGGCAACCACGTCACCGTTCATGCCGGGCATCTGGTAGTCGAGAACCACCGCGTCCACTCGGTGCGACAGGAATAATTTCAGCCCTTCGTCCCCGCCGCTCGCCTCCAGGACTTTATAGCCGTTGTTTTCGAGCAGCATCTTGCGGCCGATGAGGCCGTTCCAGTGGTCGTCAATGCAGAGAATCGTCGCTTTCAGCCGGGGCATGCCTTTTCACACGCTTTCAGGCCAGGATTGCTTTTTGCAGAGGCGTGCTTCCGTCCGTGGATGGACCGAAGTTGCCTGATGAAGTGGAGCGGCACACTCATTTGACTATTGCGGGAACGTACTTTCAAATTACGAACGTCCACTCAGGTGCCAGTTACCAGAGCTGGAAATTTATCAACCGCCCACTCACGAAGCAGCACTCTGTCCGGTTTTTGTAACAGGTGAAAGAAACAGCTTGCGTTGTGGCCGGTCTGCTGCTACTTTCCATCCAAATAACGGGCCAGCACGACTCAAAGACTACAGAGGGCTTGGCTCCTTTCCTTTGTGGAGTTTCGCGAAAATACTCCTGTGGTAACGCTGTCCTGCTCTCTTCGCCACTCGTCTCGGCCCCACTGAAGGGAGATTTATGTCTGTTCCGAAGAAACAACTTCCACTCGCCGGTAGTGAGCGTGTTCCGCTGGAAGGAGCACGAGAGATAGGCCCAGCTAACCCGAACGAAACAGTTGATGTGACGATCCGTTTGCGCTCTCGCGCAGGGAAGAAGCCGATTGTCAACGCAGCTGAATTCACGAAACCGATCGCGAAACGAACCATCTTGAGCCGGAAGGAATTCGAACGACGCCATGGCGCGGATCCTGACAGCGTGGCCCGCGTCGAGGCATTTGCTCGCCAACACAAACTCTTGGTGAAGGAAAAGAGTTCAGCGCGCCGGACCGTCATTCTGTCGGGGACCGTTGCTGCTATGAACGAAGCGTTTGGCGTCGAACTGAAGGACTACGAATATCCAACAGGCAGATACCGCGGACGCACGGGACCAATCCATCTCCCAGCGGAACTGCACGACGCGGTCGAGGGTGTATTTGGTTTAGACAATCGACCACAAGCCAAGCCGCATTTTCGTAGGCGGCAGGGGCGCGGGGGCGTCCGTGCCGCTGCCGTGAGCTTGTCTTACACGCCCATTCAAGTCGCTGCGCTTTACAGCTTTCCCACTGGGGTAGACGGCGCCGGAGAATGCATTGCGTTAATCGAATTGGGCGGCGGTTACAGCCCGACAGATCTTAGCAATTACTGGAGTGAACTGAATCTACCTGAGACTCCTACCGTGTCAGCAATTTCGGTCGGCGACGGCAGCAACAATCCCACCGGAGACCCAAACGGCCCGGACGGTGAAGTGATGTTGGATATTGAAGTGTCCGGGTCGATCGCGCCCGCAGCAAAGATCGTTGTCTATTTTGCTGAGAACACGGACGCTGGCTTTCTGAATGCGATTACAACCGCCGTACACGACAGCACGAACAACCCCTCTGTGGTCTCCATCAGTTGGGGCGGCCCCGAATCCTCATGGACACAGCAGGCTATGACGTCGATGGATGAGGCGTTCCAATCCGCGGCTGCAATGGGGGTAACAGTTTGCGTAGCAGCAGGAGACGACGGCTCGACGGACGGCGTGAACGATGGCCTGAATCACGTGGATTTCCCGGCATCGAGTCCTAATGTGCTGGCATGCGGAGGTACTGAGCTGATCGCTTCAGGGAATGCTATTACCAGCGAGACTGTGTGGAACGAACTTGCAAATAACGAAGGCGCAACCGGGGGCGGCGTCAGCGACGTATTCCCGCTTCCGAGTTGGCAGACAGGGGCGGGCGTGCCGCCTTCTGCAAATGCAAGTCACAATGTTGGTCGAGGTGTTCCGGATGTGGCCGGCGATGCCGATCCGGCTACCGGCTACGTCACTCTGGTGGACGGCAACCCGGACGTGATTGGGGGAACGAGCGCTGTCGCTCCACTATGGGCTGGATTGATCGCGCTCATCAATGAAAGTATCGGAAAACCGGTTGGCTTCATCAACCCGTTGCTTTATCAGAGTGCTGGTACGGCGACGGACTTCCGTGACATTACATCTGGCAATAATGGCGCCTATGCGGCGGGCCCGGGATGGGATGCATGCAGCGGACTTGGATCGCCGATCGGAATCCGGGTAGCAACAGCTTTGGGTGTTCCTCCGCCGGCGCAAGCGAAGAGAACGGGTACTTAGCATCGAAGCGTGTAAAGCGGTGCCAACGCGACCGCGATAGCAAACCGGTTGTAAGGGATTTAGTCAGCCGCCATGGTCTGTGCCTCTTGCTCGAATTGCATGAGTTGGGGAGCTTCAGATGCGGTTTGCCCTCGCAGTTCCGCCTCCAGCGCCGCTAACTGTGCCTCGATTTCCTGAGATGCCTTGCGCTTCCGGATAACCTCCTCGCGGTAGCGCCGCAGGAAGTAATCGATGGTCTCGACGCGAATCCTGATCGAGCCCGTGGGCTTGTTCTCATCCAGATCCTTGAAGCAGAAATATGGAGTACCGGATTGCTCGATAATTCCCTCGACCACGCCATAGATAGGCGCATCGTGACCACACTTGAAGCTGGAAACTTCCAGCGCCACCAGGTTGGGATGACGGGCCGTGAACTTTGCCGCCCAGACTTTGTGGTTGGTGCTGCAGGAATATGAATTCTTCCAGGCGTCGGTGATATCGAGCGGGTGACTGATAATGCCGGCGCGAACTTCTTCGCCGAACAACCGCTCCAGCAGGTCTTCATCGAGCGGCAAAGTATTTTGCGAGAAAATCGGATAACCCAGTTTCTGGAACTCCTCCATAATCTCGTGATTCAGACCGGGATCGTGGTGATACGGGCGGCCCAGCATCACAATGCCGATGCGATCTTCGCGCTCCAGTTGATCGAGAACCTGGCGGGCACGGTTGCGGATGCTCGCTTCGTAATCCGCCAGCGCTTTGTAGCCGACTTCGACCGCGCGGTCATTCTCTTCCTGTGACAAACCCATGATTGGTTGCCAGGCCTGCAGCATCTGGTGAGCAAACAGCTTGCGGTCTGCAAAGTTCAGAACTGGATCCACGTACTTCACATCGTGCTCGGCGAACACGTCGTTCTCTTTTGTGAATGCAGCCTTCACCGTTTCGGGTGTTGCGGTAACCGTTGGACACGCGTTCGCGCCTACGATTTTCACCAACGGGGAAGTCAGCACGTCGTACATGGGGAAGAAGATCACGTTGAGCGGCTTCTTGCGATGCTTTTCCTGGATCAGGTTGTACACGTGGGAAATTCCGATCTTCGCAGGGAAGCAGGGATCGATCGCGCCGCGGCTCGCGCCTGCGCGGTAAAGATCGGAACTGGTGAAGTCGGAATAAATAATGTTCTCGGGCTGCACACCCAGGCTTTCGAGATATCCATTGAAGAGCGGCGCATAGGTGTAGATGTTGAGAACGCGCGGGATGCCGACGCGAAGTTTCTTGCGATCTTTCATGAGCGGAATGCGATCTTTGCCTGCCTTGTTCCAGAATGTGGTTACTGGAATAGGATCGGCTACGCTCTCGGCGTTTACTGGGCGGAACACTTCGTGGGCAGCAAAATCAACAAAGTTAGGATATTTATCTTTGATCTCGTCGATTCCCGCCTTGATGTCTTTCATGTCGTTCACATCTTCCACCAGACCTTTTTCGCAAGTAGCGATGATGAGGCGCTGCTCGCCGTGCATCAGCGGGACTTTGGTGACTTTCTGGATCGGCACGAAAGCCAAGTCGTCCTTCGGGACGGTGCGAATATCGATGAAGGTGCGCAGGCAATTGTTCTTGCAAAAATTGCAGCGGGTGCTTTCGTTGCGCGTGGTGCGGTATTCGATTTTGCGAACCGCATCGAGTCCGACAAACGATGTCTGCAAGCCGTTGCGCCACAGGCGGACGGACTCAACCGCAGCGCCGATGGCCCCGGATTCGCCGCAGAATTCGTGGACGATGATCTCCGGTTTCTTGCCCGATGCCCGGAAACTGTTATTGATGAAATCGACTTCCGCCTTCACCACGGCCATGTTGTTCTGCGTTCCACCCTGCAGAACGAAGCGCGTGCCGAGCGCGGCGAGATTCGGTATGCTGGCCACGTAAAGAAATACGTTCTTGGGCAGCACAGTTGCCAGGCCAGCCAGAATTTCCTCCGCGCGCCAGCCCTGACGCTGGAAATTGACGATGTCCGATTGCATGAAAACGGCGCAGCCGTAGCCGAAAATCGGCATGGATTGCGCGGAAAAGGCCAGATCGGCGTACTGCTCAACGCTCAATCCAAAGCCTTCCGCGGTCGACTGCAGGAAATATCCGTTGCCGGCCGAGCATTGGGTGTTGAGTTTGAAATCTTTGACGCGGCCGTTATGCAGGATGATGATTTTGATGTCCTGCCCACCCACGTCGACGATGACGTGAGGATCTTCGTAGAATTTGAGAGCCGATTCCGTGTGCGCCACAGTCTCGACCAGCGCTACATCCGCGTGCAACACGTCTTTCAGAATATCCTTCGCGTAGCCGGTCGTGGCGACTCCCAGAACTTCCAGCTTCGCCTTCTGCGCTTCTACTTGTCCGCGCAGGTTCTCAAACATTTCAATGGTGTCCTGAATCGGATTTCCGTTTGAGAGCTGGTAAGCTTTGCAAAGAATGTCGCCTTTTTCGTCGAGCAACACGGCCTTGGTTGAAGTGGAGCCGCCGTCAATGCCGATGAACCCGCCAACCGTCTGGTTGGTGTGGAATGCCACGGGTGTGAACTTCTTGCGCCGGTAGGAAACCTTGAACTCATCGAGTTCCGCGTCGCTGGTGGTGAGTCCTTTGGCGCCGGACTTGGCCTTCTCTTCCTGGCGCCCGTACTCGATGTAGTGCATCAGCTTTTCGTATCCCTGGTAGCAACCCACGCAGTCTTCTTCGCTCTTGCCGAATTCAATCGCCCCCATGGCGGCAAAATATTGAGCGTTCTGCGGAACTTTGATCAGGTCTTCAGGCTTTGCGCCGTCTGGAATCGTGACCTTGCGCTCCTGCCACATGCGCGGAATGTTCGCCTGCCAGGCTTCGCGCATCCCTCGAATAAAGCTATTGGGACCACCGAGGAGCAACACGTGAGGCCGCAGCGTATGGCCGCGGGTGAGGACGCTCAAGTTTTGCAGAACGATGGCTTCGAACAACGACGCCATCAATTCATCTGAAGGGGTGCCGACCTTTTGCAGGCTGTTGATATCGGTCTCGGCGAAGACGCCGCATTTGCCGGCAACTTTATGAAGTTTGATTCCGTGATACTTCTGTTCGCACAGCTCAAGAGCCGGAATCTTCAGCTTGGCATTAATCTTGTCGATGACCGCGCCAGTGCCTCCGGCGCACTTATCGTTCATCGAGGGAATTTTCTTCTTACGGCCGGTTTCATCGTCATCTTTGAAAACGATGATCTTGGCGTCCTGACCGCCGAGTTCGATCACCGAGTAGACTTCGGGGTGCATCTTCTCGACGGCGAGTGAAACCGCGGTGACTTCCTGCACGAACTTGGCGCCGATCTGATCGGCAATCGCACCGCCGCCCGAACCGGTCATGAACATGCGCGTGTTGTGCCGGTTGATGCCGACTTCCTTCTCAATGCGCCGCAAGAATTCCAGCGTCTTTTCCGGCTGCTTGGTCTCATGGCGCTGGTAGTCCTGCCATAGCACCTTGTCGGTCGCGGCATCCACGACTGTGGCCTTGACCGTGGTCGAGCCCACGTCGAGTCCCACCATGAATTCCGTGTGATGATCGTGCGGCTTCTGCGGAGGCGCGGGAGCTATTTGCATTAGCAGCGGCTTCGATTGTTGTCCCAGATGGTCGTGCATTGTCTCTCCGATAAATCGTGAAAAGCGGTTCGTAATTGCGGTGACCACCATCTCGCCGGCAAATGACCAGCCGGCGAGATGGCGGTGAGTCTTACGCGGCGTTTGGCACGGCGATGCCGGGAACGCGCGAGCGCTTCCACAGACGAGTGCTCTTGTCCATGCGATCGCTGACGTGCAGAATGAACTGCGCGGCAGTTCCGGCAACGCCTTCGCGATGCGGTACATGGTAGAAGGGCCGCCTCAGCTCAGGATGCTCGGCGATGTATTCCCGGATTTCGTCCAAACTCTTGCCCGTAGATTTCAGGCATTGTTCGAACTCGGTCTTGGCTTTCACCTTGGCCTCGCCCAGCGCCATTTGTACGCGGCTGTGGGCGTTTACCTCCCCTTCGCCGGAGGTTTCGATCGGCAGGAAGATCATGTCTTTAAATCTGTTGACCACTGCCGACTGCACTCCATCGGACTGGGAAGAAGGCATGCAGCCAAAAGGCTTCAAAGCCAGCACCATGTGGCACAGTTTGTGCACGGTGTAGTAGACGTTCTTGCCTACTTCAAGGTGTCCCTCACCGCCGCGGGCGAACTGGTTGTAGAAAGGGTGAGCCATTTCGGCCAACTCTGTCTGCGGCACCAGGTGATGCGTGATGCCACCCATGTTCTTGATGGCGCGGTGGTAGAAATACTTCCAGGCACCTTCCCCAAAGCCAATGCCCCAAAGTTTTTTGTGCAGGCCGAAGTAGTTCGCTAAATTCTTCTTGAGTTCATACCATTCTGGATTGCGGTGCGGCCGGTTCACCGGCCACTTGGCAATCGCGTGCGCCTTTGCTTGATACATCAGGTAAGCCACCCAGGTAGCGATCGGTTCCACGATCACTTGAGCGCCTTCGCGCTCGAGAAAATTGAACATGTGGAAGTTGCCATCGCCTTCCGTGATCTGCGCCCAGAACTCGCCCGTGATCTTCACCACCGGCTTCACCTTGGTACGGTCCACTTCGATGCGATTCACGCGGTCGCGGGCGGTATGCAGAGCATCTAGATAGTCCTTGCCCCACATGTGCTCGTGCATCTTGCCAAAAATATTAGCCGTATTTCTGAGCACTTTATTGCTCTTGAACTTGGGCTTGAGCCAATTGGGCGCGCGCTGCTCAATCTCGAAAGAATCACGATTCCTGAGATCGTCGCAAAGTCCGTCCACCATTTCCCGGAACACACGGTCGGTTTCGCCTTTGTTCGCTTCAAAGGGGCGGATCTGGTAGATCATGTCGTTGATCACATCGCCGAGATGCATGGCATTCAACATCCCAAAGCCGAAATCAATTGTGAACTTCAGGCCGGGCTCGCCCGAGGCGGCTTTAATTCCATCGCTGTCTTTGAACAGCAGGACGCGAAAACCGTCGAAGCCGGCGTTCTTCAGCGCGAAGCGATATTCCGCCTCGTACATGCCGAAGCGGCATGGACCGCAGGAACCCGCGGTGAAGAAAACGAAGTTGTTCAGGATCTTTTCGCGCGAGAGCCCTTCCTTCTCCAAAAACTGAAGGTACTGCACCAGATTGCCCACGGTGAAGTAGGTCGGATTACACTGGCCGTTGTTGCCGAACTCCTTGCCGGTCTGGAAGGCCGCGACGTTGGGAACGGGCAGTTTTTCGCAGCGATAGCCGCAACCCTGAAAGACGGCGCGGATCAGGTCCTTATGCTTCCAGGTAAAGCCGCCAAACAAAATCGTGACCTGATTACGCTCCTCGGCTGTGAACGCCCTCTCAACTGGACGGTGAAAATGTGTGGGCTGGTCCAAACCAGCGATTTTGCGGAGCCGGGCGCGCTCGGCCTCCAGGCGCTGTTTGATTTCTTCATCATTGTCGATTTGCACAAGATTGGTCGCCATTATCTTCCTCCGGCGGATGTAGTGTTTTTGGGTTTTGGTGAGAGAACGCGGACGGATGAAAGGTTGTCCGGGTTGTCGTGGGGAAAGTTGGAGAAGCAGAAGTTAGAGAAGCAGCAGAAGGGCACAGGCCTATGCCCGCTCTTGGCTGAGCACTTCGGAACCTGGGATGTCGGGCCACCGGAAACTCCTAAAACGTGTTACGGAGGTTCGATGTTTTACGCCCGGCGAGAACCATTCAGAACGAATCTCGACAGGGCGCCGGATTAGCTAACAATTACCCCATTCCCGTCTTTCGCAAGCGGGAAACGCCCCGGTTCTGCAAGAACCTAGTCGCTACGGTTATCAGAAGCTGGCACTCACTTCTGGAAAACTACGGGCAGTCTGCCTGGCAGCTGCGAGCGACCTTTCTAACCTTTTTAGCAGAAACCTGGGTTGTGATTCAAGTCAGAGCCGCACATAGCGAGATTTGCGGTAAGCACCGCAAACTAATGGATAAACATTAGCCGCACTGGGTGCGCCCATCGCTTCGCAGCAGTTAAGATATCGGAATGGCGATCACATCTGCCGCGGCGCACGAAGCGCGGCGAAACATTGCGTCGGTTGCCCTGCGCACTCCGCTCATCCGGTGCAATGCGGACGCGCCTGCGAACTTGTATCTAAAGTTAGAAAATCTCCAACCGATCGGCTCGTTCAAGATCCGCGGAGCTGCCAACATCATGGCGCGAACCCCGCGCGAGCGGCTCACGCGCGGTGTTTTGACCGCTTCCGCCGGCAACATGGCGCAAGGCGTGGCTTTCTGCGCCCAGCGAATCGGGGTGAGGGCGACGATTATCGCTCCTGACACTGCTCCGGCTACGAAGATTCAAGCCGTCGAACGCATGGGCGGTCTCGTGATCAAAGTTCCTTTTGCCGAGTGGTGGCGAACGTTTGAGACTCGCTCCTACCCGGGCATCGACGCTACCTTCATCCACGCTTTCGACGACCCGGATGTGATGGCGGGCAATGGCACGATCGCGCTGGAACTGTTGGAGGACCTGCCTGATTTAGATGCTGTGGTAATTCCCTGGGGCGGTGGAGGATTGTCGTGCGGCATCGCCGCGGTGTTGCGAGAGCTTGCACCCCGAGTGCGTATCTATGCCGCCGAGATTGAAACGGCTGCTCCGCTGGCTGCATCGCTTGCTGCCGGCGAGCCGCGAACCGTGGAGTATACGCCATCGTTCGTCGATGGCATCGGCAGCAAGACGGTATTCCCCGGTATGTTCGAGTTGGCGCGCCAGCTGCTGGATGGGTCGTTGGTGGTCACCCTGACGGAGGCGGCGAACGCCATAAAGATGGTAGCTGAGCGGAACCGGATGATTATCGAAGGTGCGGCAGCTTGTGCGGTTGCGGCTTGTCTGTCAGGCCGCGCCGGTTCCGGCAAGATCGTCGCCATCGTGTCCGGCGGCAACATCGACCTCGACAAGTTTGCTCGACTTGTCAGCTAGCGCCGCTCGTCAACCTACGCACAGAACAGCACAATTGGCCTTATCCTTATCCTTCCTGCTCCGTCTAACCAGCAGAGTCACGGCTTTCTCGGCGAGCGGGAAGCCGTGGTGTTCAAGGGCGGCCCCGGAATCTCCGCACGACTTGGAAGTGAGTCGCAGGTACGAGAGGATGGTTCGTCCGGTCGGGAAAGAGCAGATCGGATAATCCCGTCGAAGGTACTATGTTTGTAATTATGCGGATGATACTGGACATTTGCGCGCAAATCTTCCGCACGCTGTGGGCGCACAAGCTGCGTTCGTTTTTGACCATGTTCGGGGTCGCCTGGGGTGTGGGATCGTTGCTTTTGCTCGTCGGCCTGGGCGAGGGTTTCCGCTCGGGAAATAAGCGCGGGCTGGCCGAATTCGGGGAGAACATCATGTTTCTCTTTCCCGGCCGCGCGCCGACCGTGGCCGGCAGCATGAACTCCGCGCGCAACTACCTGCTTACCTATCAGGATTATTTGGACATCCGGGCGGAAGCACCCCACGTGCGCAGTTCTTCGCCTGTGCTGTCGCGTGATGACATGCACGCGGTGAGCGAATTCGCCAGCGCCAACGGGCAGATCGCGGGCGTGGAGCCGCAGTACAGCGGGATCCGGTTTCTTCCTCTGCAGCAGGGACGCTGGCTCAATGGCTTGGACGAAGCGCAACGGCGTAACGTGATTGTGCTCGGCGACGAGCTGACCAGGAACCTTTTCTCCGGGCGACCCGCGCTGGGCGCGTTCATCCTGCTCAATGACATAAGGTTTGAAGTGATCGGCACGGTGAAGCGCATCGGCCGTGGCGACGAAAACATGACCAACATGCGCGGCTACATTCCTTTCCAGACGATGGCGACCTTCTTCCCGCTTAAGGGCGAGAATCATGAAAACTCCATCTCGCTCATCAACTATCAGCCGCGCGTGCCCGCGGAACACGTGCTGGCGCGGGAAGAGGTGCACAGGATCATCGCGCGCAATCACGGCTTCGATTACCGCGATCAAGACGCATTCGAAGACCTGGACACAGTTCAGCAAGCCGAGATGATGGGCAAGATCTTCGATGCCATGAACATGTTCCTGGGCACCGTGGGATTGGTAACTCTGGCTCTGGGCGCAATCGGCGTGATCAACATCATGCTGGTGGCGGTGAGTGAACGTACCCGTGAAATCGGGTTGCGCAAGGCATTGGGGGCCACGAACCGCAGCATTCTGTTCCAGTTTTTTCTGGAGGGAGTTCTGCTTACGTTGCTGAGCGGATTGATCGGCATGGGGTTTGCGGGCGGGCTGATGGCGCTGCTGGGCACACAGCAATCGCCGGGGAATTTTGATCCTCCCAAGCTGGTGCCAGGGTCGGCGGTTCTCGCGATAGGCTGCTTGACCCTGGCGGGCGTGGTGGCCGGATTGTATCCGGCGCGCAAGGCTGCCATGCTGCCTCCGGTCGAGGCACTCCGGCAGGAGTGAGAGTTCAAGAGAGAGTTAAAGAAAATGTTTGGTGATTTGCTCAGTGAAGCGTACGGCGCGATGCGGCATAACCGCCGCCGCACTATGCTCACCATGCTCGGCATGGCTTGGGGAATCGCTACGGTCGTGATGTTGCTCTCCTACGGCAATGGCTTCGGCCAGGCTTGCGCCAACATCTTCGCCAACTTCGGCACCCGGCTGATGATCATGGCTCCCGGCCGCAGCTCCATGCAGGCTGGCGGCCAGAAAGCGGGCGTTCCCATACGGTTCACGCTCGACGACATCGACACGCTCACCACCAATATTCCGCGAATCGCGCAGATCACCCCGGAAGCTGACAAGCAGGCCAACATTCAGTACGAGACGCGGACGTTCACCTTCAATGTTACCGGCAACTATCCCAACGTCTTTTCCATCCGCGCGCTCAAACTAACTCAAGGCCGCTTTTACAACCCGCAAGACGAGACCCAGCACGCCCGCGTCGCCGTCATAGGCTCTGAAGCCAAGGAGAAACTTTTCTCAGGACGGAGCGCGTTGGGCGAGCGCATTCGCATCGACGGGCTCAGCGTGGAAGTGATCGGCATCCTTGGCCCGAAGATGCAGGGGGGTGATGACAACGTCAACCGCGTAATCTATATCCCCTTCACGACCATGAGCGGCGTTAAAGATACGCACTATCTCGACTCCATCTGGTTTAACTACGAAACACCTGCGTATGAGGATCTGGAACACACCGTGCGTTCGGTAATGGCCATAGAACACAAGTTCAACCCTATTGACCGGCGAGCCATGTATGTATTCAACCTGATGGAACAGATCCATCAGTTCGAAATGATTACTCTCGGCCTGAAGATTCTGCTGGGCTTCATCGGCACGCTTACCTTGGGCATTGGCGGGGTAGGCCTGATGAATATCATGCTGGTCTCGGTCACGCAGCGCACACGGGAGATTGGCGTGGAAAAGGCGCTGGGCGCGCGCCGGAGCGACATCCTTCTTCAGTTCCTGGCAGAATCTCTGACCATCACGTTCATCGGCGGCGCGCTGGGAGTCATCCTGGCCTATGCGGTTTCACTTTTCGTGGGAAGGCTTACGCTGTACAGCGCGATGGCCAAGAACGCGGAAGCCGGAGATATCCGCCTGGTCATTGCTCCGAGCACACTGATCGTGGCCACGCTCATCCTCGGAGCGGTTGGGCTGGTAAGCGGTATGGTGCCCGCCGTCCGGGCCTCGCGTCTGGATCCTATTGAAGCTCTGCGGTACGAATAATTTAAACTGCGACGACTAAGGCGTTTTCGCAAACCATTCCTCGAACCACTCCAGCGTGCGCAAGGTATAGTCGCGGGCGTCGGCAGGCTTAATGAGCGCATGGCCCTCATCCGGATACACCACAAGCTTTGTGGGCACATGCAAAGTGCTGAGCGCGTGCCACCATTCGACCGACTGTTCCATCGGAACTTCGCCGTCCCGATCGCCAACCAGGATAAGGGTCGGCGTCTTCACCGCGGTGACGAAGTGCATAGGATCGCTCTTGGCGTACACCGCGGGGTCCTCGTACACCGATGCCCCGAAGAAGGGAATCATCCATTCGTCGATATCGTTGAGACCGTAGTAGCTCAGCCAGTCGGAAAGACCGGCGCCCGCCACCGCGGCGGCGAAGCGGTGCGTCTGGGTCTCGGCCCACATAGTCATGTATCCGCCGTAGCTGTGTCCGCGAATGCCGATGCGCTTGCTGTCGATGGGATATTGTTTGGAAATCGCATCCACGCCGGCCATGATGTCGCGGAAGTCGCCGCCGCCGAAATCCTTCACGTTGCCCTGCGTGAATAGCTCTCCCTGCCCGTAGCTGCCGCGCGGGTTGGGGCAAAGAGCAAAGTAACCCATCGCCGAGAGCGGGCCCATGCTGCGCTCGTCCCAGCGCGACATGCAAGCAGCCGACGGGCCCCCGTGGACAGTAACGATGAGCGGATAGGTTTTGCCTGAGGCAAAATCCTTCGGCAGCATCAACCACCCTTGCACTCGAGTATTGCCGTTCATCCAATGCACATTCCGCATCTCGCCCCATGCCGGCTTGACGTCGGCATTCAGGTTGGTGAGCTGCTTCCAATCACCAATCGGACCCGCCCAGACTTCTGGTGGAGTGCGCGCCGATTGACGCACGATGGCGGTAATTAATTTGTCGCCGGCTAGGGAACCACCTGAAGCCCAGGCACCGCCCGCTGGGGCTGCCGCCTCTTCGCCCGTCCAGAGCGTCTGGACCACGCCACCTTTGGTGCTTACGCTGCTGAAGCCGGAATTTCCATCCACGTTTTCGGCGAATGTAACACGGTCAGGAGACGTCCAACTAAGCCTGGAGGGTGATGCCTTGAGGTTGGGCGTGAGATTTCGCGCGATGCCCCCTGTGATCGGGACGACGTGGACGTCGCCGCCCGTGGAACCCTCATCGCTCATCAGTCCTTCGATGAATGCAACGTTCTTTCCATCCGGAGAAACGCGCGGGACAGCGATTTGCAGTTTTGGTTTGTAGATCTCGTGCATCGCGCCGGTCTGCGCATTCACCAGATACAGGCGCGCGATCCACCAGTTGGCGTCCCCGGAACCATGCGCGGCGATAGCTGCCCAAGCCTGTCCGTCCGGAGTCCAGTCGTACTCGTAGACATACACATCGGCGGGCGTGACCTGCGTCAGACCGTGCGTCTTCAGGTCGATGATTGCAATGCGCTGCTCATAAATCTTCTGGTCGACGACTCCCGCAAGCGGGGTCATAGGTTGGAGCGGGCCGGCGACGCGAGGCATACCCTCAATAAAGAGAACGGCAAGCTTCGAACCGTCGGGAGAGAAACGCGGGGTCTCGACATAACCCTTCAGCTCAGCATGCTTTTGCGGAGCAGTGCCGTCGGCGGCGGCGGTCCATACTTGAGCAGCAGGCACCTCGCCGGGAACATCGGCGATGAATGCAATGCGCTTGCTATCCGCGGACCAAGCCATATCGCGGAGCGAAAGGTTCGCCTCCACGGCGATCGTGCGAGAGACACCGCCGTTGGCAGGAATTACCGCGAGTTCTCCGTTCGAAATAAAAGCGACCTGAGTTCCGTCGGGCGAGAGCGCAACCTGATCGATCTTCTTGGCGTGCGGCATGGAGTCCAGCACGGTTGCGGCGTGAGAAGGTGCGTCCTGGGCGAAAAGGGAAGCGCAAATCAGGATCAAGACGAAAGAGCAAAACAGCGCTGAATAACGGAAGCATGGGTTCGTTCGTGCATGCATAGCGCAAGGAGTATAGCTGGTTCCGGGGCCGGATGCCGGATCGGTCACACATCCAGATAATGCTTGGAGGGCACATCCCGCAGCCATTGCGCCGCTGTTTCAGCGGTGATGTCCCGTTGCGGCATGGCGAGCATTTCGTATCCCACCATGAATTTTTTTATCGTTGCCGAGCGCAGCAGGGGCGGGTAGAAATGCGCGTGCAGGTGGAATTCGGGATGAGCCTCGCCATCGGTCGGCCGCTGATGAAAACCCATGGTGTAGGGAAACGAAGTCTTGAACAGGTTGTCATATCGAACCGTGATTTGCGAAAGTATGTCGGCAAGAGCGTCGCGCTCCTCATGATTCAGTTCGTCCAACGATGACACGGATTTTCGGCTGACGAGCAGCGTCTCAAAAGGCCACACCGCCCAGTACGGTACGAGCACAACGAAATGGTCGTTCGCGCAGACCACGCGTTCCTGCTTTTCCAGTTCGAGCGCAAGGTAATCCGCCAGTAACGTCGAGACATGCGACCGGTAGTATTCCTGAACCGCGGCCAATTCTTCCGTTGATTCGTTCGGCAGAGTCTGGTTGGCCCAGATCTGCCCGTGCGGGTGTGGATTACTGCAGCCCATGATCGCGCCGCGGTTCTCGAAAATCTGCACGGACCGGATGTTTGGCTGACTTCCAAGTTCGCGGAACTCTTCGGCCCAGGTATCAACCACACGACGAATTTCCGGCACGCTCATTCGTGCCATTGTGAGATCGTGCCGCGGTGAATAACAGACCACGCGACAGCGCCCCGCTTCACTGCGGGCAATCAGAAGCCCTCTTTCCTGGATTTCTGCGGCGGGAGTTTCTGGTTTGAGAGCTGCAAAATCGTTGTCGAAAACAAACGTCCCAGTGTAGGCGGGATTTCTCGCTCCGCCAGCCCGCACGTTGCCGGGGCAAAGGTAGCAAGTAGGATCGAACCGCACCTGCGCCTCGGGCGGAACGCTCTCAACCTGCCCCTGCCATGGACGCTGCGTCCGCTGTGGAGAAACCAGCACCCATTCCCGCTTTAGCGGGTTGAAGCGGCGATGGGGATGCGCCATCAGATCAGATGAACTCATCGGCCGACCTTTTTCATCTTTCATGCCGCATCCTGATACGTAATCCTCTGGTTCATTACGCTACCCGCTTCACTCCGCTTGAGGCTGAGCAGACATAGATCTCAGCCGCACGGCCGGTGGAACGCTGATACCCATCGCCTACGCTCGCTCTGAATTCCGTGACGCGGTCCTTACGAACCAGGTTGATGGTGCAGCCTCCGAAACCGCCACCTGTCATTCGAGCCCCGTAAACACCTGGGACTTGGCCAGCCAGTTCGACCATCAGATCGAGTTCAGCACAGCTCACTTCAAAATCTTCCCGCAGGCTCACGTGCGACTCACGCATCAGGATTCCGAAGGTCTCAAGATCCCTCTGCTCCAGAGCAGATGCTGCCTGGAGCACGCGAGAGTTCTCGCTGATGACGTGGCGGCAACGACGCATGATCCTTTCCGGCAAGTCTCCTCCGTAGGTTGCCAAATCGCTTAGGGTAACGTCTCTCAAGGCGCGGACACCCGGCAGATGCGATGCAAAGCATCGCACACCGGCTTCACATTCAGCGCGCCGCCGATTGTATTCCCCGCCCGATATGCTGTGGCGAACCATCGTGTTGCAAATGACGAGACGCGCTTCATCGCCGAGTGGGAGTAGCCGGTGTTCAAGTGAGCGGCAGTCGAGCAGCAGCGCCTGGCCGTCTTGCCCATGGCTGGAAATAAACTGGTCCATGATTCCACAACGCGCACCCACAAACTCGTTCTCAGCTTTTTGGCACTGCAAGGCCAGTTTCGTGAGATCGATCGCATCGCCGGCCACATCTAACAGCGCGTAGCCGACCGCGACTTCAAGCGAAGCCGATGAGCTTAACCCTGCGCCCTGCGGCACATCGCCCTCGATCAGCAAGTTGGCGCCGATCAGCTTGCTGCCCGAGTATGCCAGGGTTTTCGCCACTCCAATCACATAGTCGCTCCACTGGCCGGCGCCTTTGTCGGGTAGTTCGTCCAGGTCGAACTCAAGCTGTTCGGCGAAATTCTCCGAGCGAACTACCAACTTGCGGTCATGGCGCCGAGCAATGGCTACCCGCGTGCAAAAACCGATCGCCGCCGGCATGACAAAGCCATCGTTGTAGTCTGTGTGTTCGCCGATGAGATTCACCCTGCCCGGCGCCTCGAAGATGCGTGGCGCCGTGTCAAAGAGCTGGGCAAATCTTTCTCTCAATCCTTGAGCCCGGCTGTCAATCTCTAGATTGCCGCGATGCATGGCAAACTCACTCTAACAAAATGAACTGACGCGCGCTTAGTCGGCAACCGCACGCGAGTTGTACAATGCGCGTGAAGATACCTGGAACGGAGGCACACGTGGCAAGCTGCTGCGGTCGTCCATTTTTGAAGTTGGCCCTGAAGTTAGCCCCGTTCCTGATGTTTTTCATGTGCGGCCTATCCGCCGCTCAGATGACGGGTGGCTCGGCGCGAGCATCGCTCGCTCCGACTCCGCCGATGGGCTGGAATAGTTGGAACAAGTTTGGCTGTAACGTGAATGAAAAGCTTATTCGAGAGATCGCCGACGCTATGGTCAGCAGCGGGATGCAGGCCGCCGGCTACCAATACGTCAACATTGACGACTGTTGGCAGGTAAGCCGTCAGGCGGACGGAACGATTGTCGCCGATCCGCAGCGCTTTCCCAACGGCATCAAGAACCTCGCTGACTACGTCCACGGGAAAGGATTGAAGCTTGGCATCTATACCGACGCCGGCCGCCTGACCTGCGAGAAGCGCCCGGGAAGTTTTGAGCATGAGTTTCAAGACGCCAAGACGTATGCGTCATGGGGTATCGACTACGTGAAGGTCGACTGGTGTAACGCCGAGGGACTGGAACCAGAAATACAGTATGCGAAGATTCGTGACGCTCTGGCACGGTCCGGCCGGCCAATCGTGTTCAGCATTTGCAACTGGGGAGTAAAGGCGCCCTGGCGCTGGGGCCCTGCTACGGGAAATCTCTGGCGCACTACGGGAGATATTAGCGATCACTACAGTCGCATGTCGGAGATCGGATTCTCACAAAATGGTCTGGAGAAATTTGCCGGCCCCGGACACTGGAATGATCCCGACATGTTGGAAGTCGGCAACGGCGGCATGAACCGCGACGAATATCGCACGCACATGGCGCTCTGGGCAATCCTCGCAGCGCCCTTGCTCGCGGGAAACGACCTGCGAACCATGAACGCCGAGACTCGGGAACTACTGACCAACTCTGAAGTAATCGCCGTCGATCAGGATCGCAAAGGCGTGCAAGGCCATCGCGTGTGGGAGGAAGGACCCCTGGAAATCTGGGTGAAGCCGCTCGCAGACGGGAGCCAGGCGGTGGGGCTCTTCAACCGTACCGAAGCCGTCTTCAAGATGCAGCTCGAAGCAAAGCTGATTGGCGCGCCGCCTTCGGCGAAGCTACGCGACCTGCTCGACCACAAGGACCTTGGCCCGATCAATGACTCTTATGCCGCGGAAGTCCCGGGGCACGGTGTCGTCATGCTCCGCGTTTCTGAGTGAGCGGGTCAGTGCGAGCTGACGTATTTAATTGTAGCCAACACCGCTTGCTTAATGGTTAGTCGCGGACGCCAGCCCAGCGCCCGGATGCGCGCGCAGCTGATTGGCGCGCCGCCTTCGGCGAAGCTACGCGACCTGCTCGACCACAAGGACCTTGGCCCGATCAATGACTCTTATGCCGCGGAAGTCCCGGGGCACGGTGTCGTCATGCTCCGCGTTTCTGAGTGAGCGGGTCAGTGCGAGCTGACGTATTTAATTGTAGCCAACACCGCTTGCTTAATGGTTAGTCGCGGACGCCAGCCCAGCGCCCGGATGCGCGCGCAATCGAGCAGAATAAAGGGACTGTCCCCAACCCAGCCGCGTTCGCCGCCTGAGTACGTAAGTTTCGGATGAAGACCCAGATACTCGCAAATCCAGCTGATGGAGTCGTTGACCTCGCAATATTCGTCGGTTCCGAGATTGAAGATGTTGACTTTGTCTTTCGCCCGATCGATTGCGGTGAGAATCGCATCGATGCAATCCTGCACGTATAAATACGATTTCCGCTGATGCCCGTTACCCAGCACATGAAGATGTTCCGGGTGCTCGGCGAGTTGTTGATAAAAATCAAACACGTGCCCGTGCGAGTAGCGCTCGCCCAGAATCGATACGAAGCGAAAAATGTAGCCCTGCATTCCAAAGCCTTCGCAGTAAGCCTGAATCAGGCCTTCCGCGGCCAGCTTGGAAGCTCCGTAGAGTGAGGTCTGGATGGGGAAGGGACACGTCTCCGGCGTGGGAAAAATATCCGGCTCCCCGTAAACCGATCCCGTAGAAGAAAAGACGATTCGTTTGCAGTTTCGCTCGCGCATCGCCTCTAGCACGTTCCAGGTCGCGATCGTGTTCTGATCCAGATCCTTCCGCGGATGTTCAGTGCCGAAGCGCACGTCGGCGTTGGCTGCGAAATGAACCACCAGCTCCACGCCCTCCATCGCCTGCGCCAGGCTTTTTCCGTCGAGCAAGTCCGCCTGATGGAGAACGAATTCCGGATGCGCCAGCGCACTTTCCAGGAACCGGATCTGTCCCGTCGACATATTATCGAACCCCACGACGCCGTGACCCGCGGAGAGGAGGCGGTCGACCATATGACTACCGATGAAGCCCGCCGCACCAGTGACCAAGACGCGCAAAATAACCTCCGTGAGAAAATCGAAACCTGGGTAGTTCTCAGACAGTGACGTAAGTCTATCTGCTATCGGAAGAAGTCTGTCGCAGCGCAATTCGAGTTCCCTTCAACTCAAACCGGCTATCGCGCCAAACATAACGCAGCCTCAGATAACTGGCGAACCACACCAGAAAGCCAAGCAAATCGCGCAGCGGATACAACCAGGGCACACGCCGTATCTCCGGATCGCGAACCACGATCCAGCCCACCAGCCATGCCTCAGTCAGGCGGTTCAGCACAGCCACAGCCAGCAGCAGCGCTCCCATTTTCCAGTGCCCCAAAAATCCGGCGCCGAGAAAGCCAAGCAGGCCGTACGGCATGGCGAAGATCAGCCCGCTTCCAAAGTGTCCTTTGGGGCGCGAATATCGCGTCGTCTGCGCCCAGCGCAGCTGGTTCTGCCACATGCGCCGAAATGACGGTTGATTCACAACGTGATCGATGACGTGGCCCGAGAGCACGACGCGGTAACCTTTGTTCGCCATCAAGTTGCCGATTGCGAAATCGTAGGCGATGTAATCCCGCAGCGCCGTGTAGCCGCCGATGGCCGCCAGAGAATCTTTGCGAACCACCGTCGTTGGCCCCAATCCAAACTTCATTCCTTCGAGCAGATTCGCCACCAGCACTCCCGCCGTCATTTCCACCGACATGCCGATGGCCGTGAGACCCGAGAAAAATCCTGCGGCATTCTTGCCGCGATACACGCACGTCACCATTCCGACTTGTGGGTCGAGCAACGGCGGCACAATTTCCCGCAGATATTGTGGGTCGACTTCCACATCGCTATCGGTGGTAACCAGTATGTCGTGTGCCGCGGCTTCGGCCATGCAATGAAACGCGTAAACCACCGGATTGGGCCACGGTTTGCCCGTCACCAGCACCCGGCTTCGTATATGAGGATAGCGGGAACAAACTTCGCGCACCACGTCCAGAGCCGCATCGTTCGCTTCGTCCGCCGCAAATAAAAGTTCGTAATCGGGATAGTCCTGCCGGAAGAAGCTCTCAATGTTTTCCTTCAGCCGCGCTTCCAGGCCATGCACCGGCTTGAGTACGGAAACTGGAGGCAAGTGTGCGTCGTCAGGAACGGAGCTAACCTGCTTCCGTGCTTCTGCACGAAACCGGATTACCCCCAGCACGGCAAGACCTAGGAATACGGTTGAAGATACTGTGCCGATCAGCGCCACACCTAGAGCGAAATAAAGAATCAGCCCGATCAAAGTTTTTATTTTCCACAGGGTTCGGATTGCTGCCCGCGTGACAGCAGCAATTCACACTATACATTTCCGTGGTGTTCAGACGTAAGCCGGGGAGCTCAGGTCACTTCGATTCTTTACTCACTTCGATTCCTGGAGCGCGGTCTCACTGGCGCGCAGCGGCGAAGCTTTCGTGATTTTGTAATCTTTGTACTCAATGGAAAGGACGGCGCGGCCTCCCAGCCGGATCAGGCTCTCCGTATGGTTCTCAGAAGGAAGCCAGAAATCATTCACCTTGACGTACCTGTGCTTGACTTCCGTATTCTTGATCCACCATGACGGATTCTTAGCTGGTTCCCCCTCGATTCGCACGACGGCAAAGTCTTTTGCGTCAACCCAGATTTTTCCACGATAGAGAAACTTGTTCCTGGTCTTGGGCAGCAGATTCAGCACGTACTCCGCGCCCTCGGGCGTGGTTTCGTATCCAGCGGAAGTAAATTCGTAATTCTCGGTGGTCAGCGCGGAATTCCTGCGGTTTTCCTCGTTCGCGGCTTCCTGCTCGCCCTCGAGCAGCTTCTTGAATACGTGGTCGATGACGAACTTGGAGCCGCTCTGGGACGCCACGCTAAATTCTTTGGCATCGGGGGCACGGTAGGTCACATTGACCACCATTTCGGCGTCCCGATCACCAGGAATCCCACGATATTGCATTCGGTACACCCGGGCTCCGTTGAACTGATACAGCGCCGCAGCTCGCTCGGTATTCCGCTCCTGAAGTCTGCGGGCGATTTGCTCGACCGGCATCAAGGCATTCTCTGCGGTATGCGTAGGTCGTACTGAATCCGCTGTTGGTATGGCCGTCTGGCAGCCAGCCGAGAGACTCCAGCCCAGCAGAAGACAAATCACAACTCGAGTTCCAACTCGGACGCACCGCATGTCAACCCCGGGATGCTGAAAAGCCCCTGTTAGTTCAGCTTAGTTCAGCGCTCTCAGTCTATCCCGGATAAGTGGCCACTACACTTGTATTTCGTCGCATTCTCAGACTCTTTCCCGCTCTGGAATTACCGGCAAACACTGTCCGAAATGTGGGTGGTTACCTTCGTGCCTCACTCGTCGGAGCTATTCCCATCCTCTCCCGATTGCTGCAAACTGTCTTCAGGCCCCAATTATGCAAGCACCCGCTGTCAAGACCAACCGCCGCCGGCAAGACCGCATTCAAGCTGTGCTTCCCGTCCGGGTTCGGGGGACGGACGCTTCCGGCAAGGCGTTCGAAATCCTGGCCCACACCCTCGACCTTACAGCGAACGGGGCGCGGCTCGGCTCGATTCGTCACCAACTGAAAGCGCTCGACACCCTAACCATTTTCTATCGCCAGCGCAAAATGGAATTCACTGTGGTGTGGACAAAGTTGCTGGATGGAAGAAGCGAGTACCAGGTCGGCCTGCAGGCTTTTTCGCAGGAAAAGGACGGCTGGGGGATGAATCTTTTCATTTCCAGCATGCAGCCGCTAACCAACGCATCGGCGGCGCCGGCAGCGGTGTGAACCGGAACACTATGCACCATTTTCTATTCAAACTCTGGTCCAACGAAGACGGACAGGACGTTGCTGAGTATGCCGTCATGCTAGCCGTCGTGCTCGTCATTGTGGCAAGCACCGTCCGCCTGATCGGTGCGAACGCCAGCAATGTGTTCTCACAGGTCGGCAGCACCATCGAGTAAGCAAGCCCAGTGGGAAAACTTCTACGCTGGTCTTGGAAGGTTAGCGGCGCGCCGAGTTGCCCATCATCAGCATAAACAAAAGTGGAAGGTAGATAACTGTGGCTTGCAACACATGACGAGCCAGCATCTTCGATCGCGGGGCGTTAATGGGTAATTTGAGAAAGGCTAGCCTGGCCCCAAAATATAAGAGTGCGACCCCAAGAATCACTGCACCCACCAGATAGATCTTTCCCGCCATCCCGAAAACACTGGGCAAAACGCTGAGTGGAATCAACATCAGCGAGTAGGCCACGATGCGCCGAGCCGTGGACGTTCCATCCTCTTCCACCACCGGCAACATGCGAATTCCGCCGGCAGCATAATCCTCGCGGTAGAGCCACGCAATCGAGAAAAAGTGCGGAAACTGCCACACGAAAAGGATGGCAAACAATATCAGCGTGCCCCACTCCAACCGACCGCGCGCCGCCGTCCAACCCAAAACTCCAGGCATTGCTCCCGGAAAAGCGCCCACGAACGTGCAGATGGGCGAGACCCGCTTTAACGGCGTATAAACTGCCAGATACACCACCGACGTCAGGAAAGTCAGCAGCCCAGTTAGCGGATTCGTGAACACCGCCAGATAGATTGACCCGCCCAAAGTAGCCAGCAGCCCGGCAGTCGCAGCGTGAGCAAGACTCATGCGGCCCGCCGGCAGCGGACGTTGCGCGGTCCGGCGCATCTGCCCGTCCACCTTGTGTTCCATCACTTCGTTCAGCGCCGCGGTTCCGCTTGAGACCAGCCCGATCCCCAGTAGAGCGTGCAAAAGCCCCCAGGAAAGCGAAGAAACCCCGGCTTTCTGCGAGCCGAAATAATAGCCACACCACGCCGTCATCACGATCAGAGTAGTCACACGCAGCTTCATCAATTCGGCATAGTCGCGCAGGAGAGAAGACGCTCGCCTGCGAAATAAAACCAGTGGTTGGATCATCGCGCTCATGGAAGATTCAGTGCTGTAGTTGTCGTACGGTTTCCTTACGCTCGAACAAACCCTCCGAGTCTAGCAAAGAGGGCAGCCCGCACAAAGCGGCCCAGATACTCAAGAATTGTATGGGTACTCCGATGGCTTTCGAAAGTCAAGCCGAAACTCCGGAGTCGATCCCCGCCCCCACGCTCTTGACCAAAAATCTCAGGACCTGTCCGCAACCACTACTGGCTAGCTGAAGCCCCAGTCGCACTGAAGGTTTCCGGCGGATCAAAAAAGCATTGATGCCAAAGAGCTGCGTCTGACAATTTGCCAGCCTTCCATTGCTGAAGCGTTTCATACGTAACGGCGAGCATTCCCCCATCGACCGCGTCGAAGATCACAACAACACCGGCAAGCTCCTGCGGCTTTTGCGCCAGTTCCGCATAATCCTTGTCGAGCACGGACTTCGCGAACTCCAGTCTCAGCTGAGGGCCCGCGCTCTGTTTCTCGTCAATCTTTTCCACCGAAACGACTCTTACGTTTTTGCCGCGAAGAGGCGCCCAATCTCCCGGAAAAGGCGCGGTTTCTTCCCGCGACACATGAAACAAATCCGCTGCCACGGATCCCGGCGCAGCGCTCGCGGGCGCATCACCATCAGGAATGCTGTCGGGCATTTCCACGCTGTTACGCCAGATCCATCCTCGCGATAGTCCAGAGATCCTCACATGCACCCAATCCTGATTAAAGTCGAGCATCTCGAACTCATCGTGGGCGCTCGCCAGGAACAGAGTCTTGGCGGTCAGACTGGCGGTCTCTACTACTGGCGTTCCCGATTTCTTCACCGCAACCAAATTCTTGGGATGGGCCTGATTTTTGAGAATCTCCTCCAGACTCTCTGCCTCAGCTCGCAGGCTGGAATCTTCGTCAGGTTTCTTACCCGCCGAGCCGGCTTTCTCCTGGTCTGCCAAAGTCTGGGCCAGAGATGACGACAAACCGCCATTGGTATCTGGAAGTCTGGGCTCTGGCGCAGAGAGGGCAGGTTCCGCTGCAGTTGCCGTCTTCGCCGCGGGTACAGCAGCAGGTTGGCGCACCTGAGATTGCCCCGGGGAAGTCTGAACCGCCGGAGTTCTTACCGACGGCCGAGTTTGTGCCGACGAGTTTGGTGCGGCAGAGGACTTCTGCGAGGGGACCGGCTTGGGCTCAGCGATCACGGGAGCGCTTGTTCCAACTTGCTGTCCTCCGGTAGCGAGCTGATCCGCCAGCTGATCCAGCAGGTCCGATTCCAACCGGCCATTTGAGGTCAGTACCTGATATCCCGAACGCGCCGCGACTGGGTCCGTATACCAGGCCGTCACCAGCACGCTCACGCTGACAATCGATCCCCCGGAAGGCGCCGCCGTAACCTGAATTTTTGACTGATAGTAGCCACGCCGATACCGGTCGAGGGGATGATCGGCCGATGTCGCGAACCCGTCGAGCACCGGGAGACGTCCCCCAGTTGCGGCCTGGATTTCTTGCAAGGCCTTCTCCACTTGGGTCTTGGACTGCGGGAAGGACCGCTCTAATCCGTTGGCTTGCGCGTGGCCTCGCGGCGCGCAGTAAAAAACAAGTGCCAACATGATCGCCGCCGCGAACGCCAGGCTGGATTTTGCTCCGCGACGTTTCATTTCTGCACTTTCATTTCTGCACCAAGTCCTCGCGCATAATCCAACCGTGTTGCCCGTCGTGGGTTTCCACGCCATACCAGTAGGGCGTCGAAATCACAATCAAGACTTCTGTGCCAGTGGGTAACGACTGTAGCGTACTCGCCGTATGGAAGGGCGCGGACTTCAGCGGTGCTCCCGGATCTTTCACCAGCCTCTCGAGCTGCCGACGAAGATCTTTGACGTGCTCCTCCAAGCTCTGCCCAGGCGCTGCGGCCACCGGTCCGCTAGGACCCGGCAGACTCTGACCGGGCTGATCTTGACCGAGCTGATCCTGACCGGGCTGGTTTTGCATTGGCTGGTTTTGTATTGGCTGGTTTTGCGCCGGTTGACCCTGCTCCGGCACGCTCTGGCTTGCAGCCTGCGTAGTTCCGCTGGGCGCAGCATCGTCGTGATTCTCAACGGGTGCTGCCACCGCTGGTTGCTCGGATTGCGGAACCGGCCAGGGCCCTGCGTCCGCTTGCGACGAAGAAGTTTGCTTCTTCTCCAACTTTTCCCGCCGCTCGTTCAAGGCCTCGACGTTCTGCCTTTTCATGAGTTCGATAGCGTCAATGTGCTCGCGAATATCACGGTACTCAGCGCTTTCGACCGAACCGTTTGATTGATGGACGATATGGCGGTAGTCTTCTTTAAACAGCGCATTGATGTGCAACACTGTGTTCTTTTCACCTTGAGCTTGCACCACATAGCGCACAACCAGGGTTCCTGAGTCGCTGCTATCCTTGAAGTTCCGCGGGTCGAGCGCCTGCTCACGAACTTTGTAGAAAACCTTTCCTCCCCCAGTCCAGGCAGGAAAAACGCGCGATGAATTTGCCGCTTTCGCGCCGCTCACAAACTCGTCTTTGTTGTATTCTTTGGTTCCCCGGATCACTCCGTTATCCGCCACGTCTGCCACCACCTGCTCTACTTCGCTTTCCGGCGCGGGAACGTTGACCGCCAGTCCCTCGCCGTAGGGCAGTTTATCTTTTTTGCGGCCGGCCAGCGGAAGCGCCGCCGCGAAAAGCAGTAGCGGCAGGAGGACCAATCTCGCCGACGCGCGCGCCCGTGCCGCACCTGCACAGCGGCCACCAGCGCCGCGAGCCTCGCTGTTCGCGCTGTTTCTCGCTCTGATCTCGGCTCGGAAAGCCCACCGCAAACGGCTTCGATCACTTCTCCACCAACCCACTGCAGCCTCCGTTTCCAGATTCCCAGAGTCTCGTACTGTTGGTATAAAGCTGTCAACTCACCCTGGACAGTTCGATCCCGTTGTGACTGAGGGTTTTATTGACGTTGTAAAAAAAATGTAAAAACTTCTTGAACTTTTTCTCTCGATAGTAGTAGGATTCACCCCGGTAGGGTGGTAGAACCTTTCGTCCACTGTTCTACAACCGGCCTGAATGGGAGCTACCTTCCGTTCGAGGCCTTCAGTTGCTCAAGGTGATTGCGCCCTGAGATGACTAAATGGTTAATCGGGAATTTACGGTATTGCGTGTTTCAGCAGGGTCGGTGTCGAGTAAGAACCTGCAGAGTCGCATAGTATCATCGGTCGCTGTTTCCGTTTTCAGTGCCTTCAGTTTGCTGGGTATCGCCTACGGCTTTCGCTTGGGGAAGAATTCAGTTTCAAGATAACCAGAATTTGATTTGATCTTGCCGAGGAGTCCGGCCATGCACGTTTCGAGTCGTTTTCATCTCCGCAACATCTTGCAGCTTGCGACCTCGTTCGCGGCTGTCGCTCTGGTTCTTGCGTCCGTAGTTCTCACCTGCAGCCAGCCCGCGCATGCCCTGCCCGCCTTCGCCCGGAAGTACGGGCTGCGCTGCTCGGCCTGTCACGAGTCCTGGCCGATGCTGAATTACTTTGGACAGAAGTTCAAAGACAACGGCTACCAGATCATGAACGATCGCGATGCCCCGATCTGGCAGAACCCTGGGTACTGGCCGGTAGTCTTCCGCATCACGCCGATCTGGCACCGGGTGAGCACCGGCAAGGTTGAGGTCGATACCTACGCCAACGGAGCACCCACAGGGGGGTCTGCTATTCAGCGGGTCTCCAGTTCCGGCTTCGACTTGAGCGGCCTCGACTTCCATACCGGCGGCACTCTGGAGAAGAACATCTCTTTCTATCTGCTTCCGTCCTCCGATCCTACCGGCGCCTTCCACTTTGAGCAGGTCTTTGTGCGCTTTGACAACATTTTTCACAGCTCCTGGTTCAATTTCAAGCTAGGTCGATTCGAACTCGACAACCTGCTTTCCGAAAAGCGCATTCTCACGCTGACCGGGAATGGCGGTATTTATCAGACTTATCACTTCATCCCGCAAGGTGACGGGAACATCTTCGGGCAGATCGGCGATAACCAGCTCGGTATCGAATATCTGGGGCACTCGGTGGACGATCGAACGCGAATTTCCGCCTCCCTCGTCAGCTCGAGCGATGGCAACGTGAACCTGAGTACCACAGCCAATGCCTACACCGGATTCTTTGCAGGAAGCCAGGCTTTCGATGCCGGGAGGCTGGGCGTGCAGCGGGTCGGGTTCTACGCCATGGCCGGAGAAGCCTCGACCTACTACCTGACTACGGGTGGAGTTCCCATTCTTGGTTCCGGAATCGGCAACAAAAGCTTCACCCGCGAAGGCTTCGTCGGGCAGTTCTACGCCGGCCCGCACATCGGCCTCACGATCGTGACCCAGCATGGCTCGGATAACGCGTGGTTTGGTCAGGGTTATGGCAATGCAGAAGCCACCGACGGCAATGGCGGCACAACCTGCACGGCGGCTCCGTGCCCTCCGAACAATGTGCCGGGAACAACTCTTCCGGTCGGGTCACAGGCGCCCAGCTGGAACGGCGCCACCTTTGAGGGTCACTACATTTACAGTCCGCAGCTGATCTTCATCAGCCGGTATGAGTTTGAGAAAATGTCGCAACAGGCCAATGGCTCAGGATACGGCGCCGCGGTCACCGGAGCCAACGGATTCACAGGCCCCATGCCTTCCAACCTTGGCAACATCTCAACCTACACCATCGGCTTCCGCTACAACCCGTTCATGACCAGCCGCGCCGGCTTAGCCTGGCACAACGAATACAACTGGTTGCACCAGGACGGCACCGGCCCGGCAAATCTCACGACCGGAGCCCTCACCAACCTCAACACCAGCGAAATTCTGATGGGACTCGACTTCGACTTCTAGAAAGGGAACGACATGCGGACAACAACGCGGAAATGGTCGCTTTTGCTGGGTGGAGCTGCGGTTTTGGCGTTCTCGCTGCCCTCTGCGGCGCAGCTCTCGACCCACGACATACAAACGCGCATTGGTGCGGAAAGCCACGTCGGAAACGTTACCGGTCATGCCAAGGACGCTGCGCCTGACTACCGGCGGTATTGCGTGGGCTGCCACGGCGATCTAGGGGACGGGAATGGCGAAAACGCTGTCTGGATGCAGCCCCCCATGTACCAACAGCCACGGGACTTCCAATTGGGCGTGTTTAAATGCCGCTCCACTCCCACTGGAACCTTGCCCACGGACCAGGATTTGTTTGACGCCATCACTCGCGGCTTTGACCGGTCCAATATGCCGCCGTGGAACACCTTTACCAAACAGCAACGCGCCGACCTCGTCGCCTGGGTGAAGCACTTCTCCCCCCGCTTTGCAACCGAGAAGCCGGGAACGCCAATCACCATTCCTCCTGAGCCCGAGGTCACCCCTGAGCGCATCAAAGCCGGGCGCGAGGTATTCGCCCGCGTCCAGTGCTGGAAGTGCCACGGCGTGCAAGGTATGGCCAACGGTCCATCCGCTTCCACCCTTACCGATGATCTCGGCCGTCCAATCGCGCCTTTCAACTTCACTGACGGTACCCGGCCGAAGTGCGGCGACACTGATCAGGATATTTACCGGATCTTCATGACCGGCCTTGATGGCACTCCGATGCCTTCATTTGCCGACAACATCAAGCCCGATGAGGCCTGGGATTTGGTTTTCTATCTGCGAACGTTTATGGCTCAGAAGAGCCGGGAGAAAGAACTGGCGAAACAACTAGGCTTGAAGCCGGTTGATCCCAACGCTCCGGTGGCGCAACAATAGGCGAAGAAAAGCGTCGTGTCACCGATTTGCTTTTCGTCTTAAAGGAGAAATCATGAGGAAGCGATTCAATCCCGCGGTAGTACTATCGCTGATAGTTTTAGTTGGCTGTGCGGCGTTGATCTTGGGTCGGAAAGTCAACGCTGCCGGAGAAGGCAAGATTACCGGTACGGTAAAACTGAGTGGGACGGCTCCCCACATGAGGGGCATCGACATGTCGAAAGACCCGTACTGCGTCAAGGCCAATCCGACTCCTGCCCACTACCAAAACGTAGAGGTTGGTTCCGGCGAAGGACTGGAAAATGCGGTTGTCTACATCTCCAACTGGAGCGGCACGGCCGAGGTAACGACAGCGATCCCCGTATTTGATCAAAAGAACTGCATGTATGTGCCGCACGTGTTAGCCATGGATGTGGGCGAGACATTCAAAGTAGTCACCAGCGATCAGACCGCCCACAACATCCACCCGCTGCCCAACCCGATGATTAATGTCGGGTGGAATCAGTCTCAGCCGCCGGGAGCCCCGCCGGTCGAGAAGAGCTGGAAAAATGCGGAGTTTATTCCGGTGCAGTGCAACATCCATCCTTGGATGCACGGTTATTTCGCTGTGGTCAAAGGCCCTTACGCTACCACCGATGCGAACGGCTCCTTCACCATCAACAACGTGCCGCCCGGAACCTACACGGTGACTGCGTGGCATGAACCCGACCCAGCCCTGCCGCAAAATACCCAAGGTCAAAAGGTGACAGTCGCCGCCGGGGGCTCGGCAACCGCCGACTTCACTTTCAAGGCGAAGTAAGGGGAGCGGAAGTAGAGATCATCGAGTGAACAACCGAATCGCCGCAATTAAGTCCTTGCGGCGATTCGATTATGAAGTCCGGGTATTTCCGGCTAAAGGCGGACGATATGGCGAAGATATTCGCGGTGACGATCGTTGTGATCGCAATTGCTTCGGCGATTCCCATCGTGATGCACATGTGGCCGATGCCGCCCGACATCTCCACCCATGGTCATCTGATCGACGAGCAATATGCCGATACGATGGTGGAAGCCGGTGTCTCGTTCCTGGCCTCCCAGTTCTTGCTGGCCTTCTTCATCTGGAAGTTTTCCAACCATAAGCCCAGCGACAAAATTAAGCGTTTCCCCGGCGGCGCTGCAGGGTTGGTGACCGCCGCTTTCCTGCTGGTAGGCACCGAATGCTTGGCTTTGGGTGTGTTCGGCGTAAAGGCGTGGGCCAGCGTCTATTTCACACCTCCCGCTGCGGACGCGTTGCCGGTGCAGGTGCAGGCGGGACAGTTCGCATTTTATTTCCGCTATCCTGGCCCGGACGGAATCTTTGGCCCAACTCACCCCGACCAGATCAGCGAGGCTAACGCGAATTTCTTCGGGCTCGATACTACACACGATCAGGCGTCCAAAGACGACATCGTTACGGCCGAGATGGCCATCCCCGTGAACCGCGAGATCCACTTGCTCATGCATTCGAAGGACGTCGGCCATTCCTTCTATGTCCCCGAATTGCGCGTCCAGCAGGACTTCGTCCCGGGCCTGGATGTCTCGATTCATTTCACGGCGACGAAAATCGGAAAGTACGAAATCGTCTGTACCCAGCTTTGCGGCCTCGGGCATTACAACATGAAGGCCTATCTCGAAGTGAAGTCTCAGGAAGATTACGACGCTTGGATCAAGCAGCAGGCAGCTCTGCAGTAGCTCTAGATTTGCGCACAATGTGGCCCAAACATCTGGCTTGAGGTGAGCACAATGCACGACATGTCCGCACATGCGGTGGGTCATGGAGCCCCGACCAGCTTCATCCGGAAGCACGTCTTCAGTATTGACCATAAGGTCATCGGCAAGCAGTATTACGCGCTGGCCCTGGTCGCGGCTTTCTTCGGAATGTTCCTCTCCTGGCTCATGCGCATCCATCTGGGTTGGGGCAGTTTTGCGATCCCTGGGCTGCATTTGCTTTCGAAGAATGGCGCGCCCGGCGACGTAATGACGCCGGAGTACTACCTGCAACTGATGACCATGCATGGCACCATCATGGTCTTCTTCGTGCTCACCACCGCCCCGTTCGCCGCTTTCGGCAATTTCTTCCTGCCCATTCAGACGGGCGCCGAAGACATGCCGTTCCCGCATTTCAACATGATGTCGTTCTGGGTCACCTTCACCGCCTTCTTGCCGCTCGTTGCCTCGTTTTTTGTCTCTGATGGGCCCACCCTGGGTGGCTGGACGCAGTATGCGCCGCTGAGCGCGATTGGTCCCGTTGGCGGTCCCGGCGAGGGTTGGGGCGTGATTCTCTGGGCAACTTCGATAGGTCTTTTCTGCATTGGCCAGTTGCTCGGTTCGTTGAACTTCATCACCACCACGCTCGACATGCGCTGCAAAGGCATGTCCCTGATGCGGCTTCCGCTCAGCGCCTGGGCCTGGTTCATTACTTCCATCATGGGCTTGACGGCGTTTGCTGTGCTCATGCCCGCATGCGTCCTTCTCATTCTCGATCACGTGGCCGGAACCAGTTTCTTCGTCGCATCCAATCTGGTCATTAATGACCAGATGTTGCCGCATTCCGGCGGATCGACTCTGCTCTGGCAGCATCTGTTCTGGTTCTTCGGCCATCCTGAGGTCTACATCGCCATCGTCCCCGGCATGGGCATAGTTTCCCACGTTCTCATCACGAGCATGCGCCGGCCCATGCTCAGCCACAGAGTCCTCATATACTCCATGGGATCGCTCGCCGTCCTCAGCTACATGGTTTACGGACACCACATGTTCGTTAGCGGGATGAATCCCGTCTCCTCGCTGGCCTTCTCGTTCCCGACTCTGGTAATTACGATTCCTTCTACCATCGTGGTGCTGATCTGGCTGGGCAGCCTCTACGGCTCCAGGTTGCGGATCAACGCAGCCTCTCTATTCGCGCTGGGGTTCATTTCCATGTTCATCAGCGGCGGCATAAGCGGCTTCTTCCTTGCCCAGCCTTCCATCGACATCATGCTGCACGCCACCTATTTTGTGGTCGGCCACTTCCACCTGGTCATGGGCGTCGCGGCCATGTTCGGTATCTTCGCCGGAACCTACTTCTGGTTCCCGAAGATGACGGGCCGCATGATGAATGAGACTCTGGGCAAGATTCACTTCTGGATGAGCTTCGTCGGCGCCTACTGCATCTTCATGCCGTTCCACTACCTGGGAATCGCCGGCAACGTGCGCCGCTACCAGGCTTTCACCGACGATTACCTTATCCCGTTGATTCCCGTTCATAAGTTCATCACCGTGGCGGCGCTGTTCACCGGGGCTGCCCAGCTGGTTTTCCTTTACAACCTGATCCACAGCCGGTTCTGGGGTGCACATGCACCGAACGACAATCCCTGGGAAGGCACGTCGCTCGAATGGAGCACAGCCACGCCGCCACCCCACAACAACTTTGGCGACAAGATGCCCGTGGTTTTTCACGATCCTTATCAGTACAGCGTCGAGGGTGCAAGCGCGGACTACATCATGCAGACCTCGCCCGAGAGCGTTCATAGCCCAGACGAAGAAAAATAATCTTCGAACAGGGCAGCCGGTTCCCGCAGGAGAGTAGCAGTATGGCAGCCACAGTCCACGAACCGCCAAAAATCGACGTCGACCGCCTGCCGAGCAACGGCTTGGGTAACGGAGGCTGGCGCAATCTTGTTCCCGCCGACGGAGATTTGCGCCGCGTCGAGCATTCTTCCCCTCCCCCCGCGAGCACCGGCATCTGGGTAGGCTTGGCGGCCATCACGATGAGTTTTGCCGCCTTCACCAGCGCTTTGATTGTCCGTCAGGGGACAGCGCCTCTGGTGCACATCACTCTGCCCCCGGTCCTTTACCTGAACACAGTCTTGATAGTCGCCAGCAGCATCTCGCTGGAAGTAGCGCGCCGCCGGATTGCCAGCTTCATGGGCGGAGTAAGGGGTGAAGTGGCCAGCCCGGCGCGCTGGCTTTACGTAACACTCCTCTTGGGCCTGCTCTTCGTGGCCGGGCAAACCTTTGCCTGGCTGCAACTCAAGTCCCAGGGCTTCGGACTCGCCACGAATATCAGCTACTCCTTCTTCTATGTGCTGACCGTGGCTCACGCTCTCCACGTGTTCGGAGGGCTCGGCGGTCTGGTCCGGGTGATCGGCAAACTGAATAAATCCGTCCTGCGAAGGAGCACTCTGGACGCCACTTCGCGTTACTGGCATTTCATGGGTGTGCTGTGGGTGTATCTGCTTTTACTGCTTTGGATGAAGCTCTGAGCAACGACGCTCGAACCAGGTAGGAGGCAAAGTGAGTCAAGCCGATCTTTCAATTCACGGTCAGGTGTCGCGAACTGATGCGACGGAGATGATGACCGCGCCCACATTCTCGGTCGCCGCCAAGAAAATGGCGATGTGGCTGTTTATTATTGCAGACACCGCGACCTTTGCCGGTTGTCTGGTCGCCTACGGATTCATACGCAACTCCACTCCCGATTGGCCAAGACCCTTTCACAGTATCTCCAACGTACTGGTGATGACGCTGATTCTTCTCACCAGCAGCTTGACCATGCTCTTCGCAGTGCGCCATGCCGAAGCAGGCGACAAAGCCAGAGCCTTTCGCTGGACGATGATTACCGCGGTTTGCGGAATCATGTTCGCCGCCCTCCACCTGCGGGAATGGATGGGCTTGATCGGAGAAGGCGCGACGCTGTTTCACAATCCCTGGGGCACGCCTTTATTCAGCTCATTGTTTTTCAGCATCACGGGCCTGCACCTGCTGCACGTAACTGGAGGAGTGGTCGCTCTGATCGCCGTGGGGTTGCGCTACCAGGGTGGCCGCTACAACGCTGATGACCTCGAAATCACTGGACTCTATTGGCACTTCGTGGATCTGGTTTGGATGTTTGTTGTGCCTCTGGTCTACCTTTTGAATCTGTCCCACTAAGACGGACAAACGCAGGAGCGAATCTCTATGACCACCGCCGCAACGCATAAGAATAGTGGAATGACGAAGGATTTGATCGTCTTCGTCTGCATCCTGGCCCTGGCAGGGCTACAGTTCGTCATCGCCTACCAGAACATTAGTGCGTCCGACATGTTGGTTCGCATGCTCTCGGTCGCCGTTATAGAGGCGGCGCTGGCTGTTCTGTTCTTCATGCATTTAGCGGAAAATCGCGGGTTGTTGTGGTTTGTCGGAATCTTCACAGTCTTTGTGCTGCTCGCCATGCAATATGGCTGGACGGATAGCTTCCGCGCACTCGACGGCGTAAAATGGGCGAAGTAAAAGCGGCCATGAAGCTCTGGAAACCAATCTCGGTGGGATGCGTTGCGCTGGTGGGGCTGATCATCCTGCTGGCTCCAGCACCGGCCTTCGCTCAGAGCTGCGCTTTGTGTTATACCCAGGCTGCGGCGTCGGGCTCTCGAATGATTCAGGCTTTGAAGAGTGGCATCCTGATCCTGATCGCGCCACCAACCTTCATGAGCATCGGCCTGATTTTCGTTTGCTATCGCAAACGCAACCAGACGCGTAACGACAGTGCCGGATCCAGTAGCGATTGGGGCAAAGCCGACGACTCTGAAGATTTCCCACCCACCCAAGAATTGGTAGAGAGGCTTCAGGCAGGAACGCTTCGGATCACTCGCCAAGTCGCAGACTCTTCAACTCACTCACCAGCGCCTTCTCCACCTTCTTCTGGATCTCTGCCGTGAGCTTCCTTCCCTCTGAGGTCAAGTAAAAGGTGTCGATAGCCATTTGGCCTTCGGTGTCGATCAAGGCAATTTCAATATTGCACTTCTGATGCGCGAGGCACGAACTGATGCGGTGCAGCAACCGCGGCCGATCCTGCGCAATCACCTGCAACAGCGTACTGGTGGAGGAACATTCGTCGTCAAAATCAATCCTGGTCTCCACCACAACTTTCACGCGCGCGCTCTTCTCGCTGCGTTGACGATCGCGCAGCATCTTCTCCAGATCCGCCGCCCCCGACAAAACCGCAGCCACGCTCTGCTTGAACCGCTCCCACTCTGACATGTTTAATTCGAGCGTGCGAAAGCGATCCGTAAAGTAAAGCGTATCCACCACGGTTCCAGCCTGGTTTGAAAAGGCATGGGCCTTCACGATGTTCATTCCCCACGCCGCCAGCACTCCCGTCAAAGTCGCAAACAGCGACGCGCGATCTTTTGTGACCAGCGTCACCTCATACGAGTGCCGTCCCCGCTTCAAGTCCACCTGCACTGGATCGTGGCCAAACTCCTCTGCCATTTCCATGTGCCGCATCACTTCTTCAGCGGCGTGCACCCGCAAGTATCGCTGCGGAAATCCTTCCACAAAGTCCCTGAACTTTGCGCTAATCACCGGAGCCAAGCTGCGCAGCCGCGCCAGTTTTTCTCCGTTCGAATCGTGCACCCGCTGGTCCGCACTGCGATTCAGGTAGTTGGCCGCGCCAATGTAGAGCTGCCAAATGTTTTCCGCCTTCCACGGCGTCAGCGCTTCGGGATTCACCGCTTTGATATCGGCATATGTGAGCAGGCACAACATTTTCAGCCGCTCCGGTGTGCCTACTTTTTCGGCGAAAGCCGCCACTGTCTCGGGATTGAATATGTCCCGCCGTAGTTGCGCCGACATTTCCAGATGGTTTCCGATCAGAAACAGCACCACCGCTCGTTCTCCCGCATCGACGTCGAGCCGGTCCAGACAGCGGCCGGCAATCTCCAGGCTCGCCTCCACATGGTTGCCGCCAGGCATACCTTTCCCTGTGTCGTGCAATAACAGCGCGAGATAAAGCAATTCCGGATCTTCCAGCTCCCCCAGTAACTCCGAATACCGTTTATCCCATTCGGATCTCGATTCTTTCAACCGGTGCAGACTTTCAATCGCGAGGATCGAGTGTTCGTCCACGGTGAAACGATGATAAAAATCCCGCACCACCAGCGAATCAATGGGCTTCAACTCCGGCAACAGTAATGTGAGCAGCCGCAGCGAATGCATGGCCCGCAGCGCCTCCGCGGCATGAGGCTGCAGAAGCGTCTCCTGCAGGTAGAGCCAGAGTTCGGCGCCGCGCGGCGGCGTTACTGCCAGGGCAGGCAGCTCCTGCTCGATCTTGTGCTCCGTAGTCGCACTCAATTTCAGGCCGTGATGCGCCATGAAATGAAACAGCCGCAGCAGCATCTCCGGATCCCGCAGCGAAGACGAATGCTGCAGAAAAATCAGTCCATCCACCACGGAAAAGTCAGAACTCGCCGGCCGCGACCGCCAGCCCTGAAATTGCCGTCGCAGCGATGACCAGGCCTCGGGAATCTCCTCCTGCAACTGCATCACGGTGCGCTGCACCGCGCGGGCGTGACCGAAGTAAATCCGCATCCAATCTGCCGCGGTAAGTTCCGCCGCATCGGATGCCCCAATCTTCCGTGCCGCGGCTTCGTCTTGCGCCTCCCAGCTGAGCGAGTTATCGTCGCGCCCGTGGCGGAAATGCAGAAAGCACCGCGTCGCCATCAGGAATTCAAGCGCCGCATCCAGCTGCTTCCGCACCGGTGCCCGCAGCGAGCTCGCGTGCGGCCAGTCGCCCAGCTTGCCCATGGCGGAGATCAACGCCAGCCAGCAGGCCACGTTGTAATCCCGCAACCCGCCTGGCGTCTCCTTCAAATTCGGCTCCAGATGAAACACGGTCTGCCCGAATTTCCCATGCCGCTCCCGCGTGACCTCGGCCAGTCCTTGCAGCAGCGGTTTTGCTTCCCGCATCACGAGCTTGGGTATTACTTTGTCGCGAAGCCGTGCGAACAGCTCGCGGTCGCCCGCGAGGTAACGGCAATCCAGAAAAGAAATAGTGAATTCGGTATTGTTCGGATCGAAGCGATCGCACTCCGCCAGCGTCCGCGATGCGGGGCTCAACTTGAGCTTCAGATCCCAAAGCTCCTGCGAGAACCGCCGGATCGCCCCTTTATGGGTTTCCTCACCCCGGCGGTCGGCATACAAGAAGAGAAGATCGATGTCAGAAAAAGGAAACAGCCAACCCCGCCCAAATCCTCCAGTCGCGACCAGCGTGAAGTCCCGCGGGTCTGTCAGGTCGGCTGATATCAGGTCCTGCCACAGCCGCTTGAGAATGTCTTCAACCAACCGTGTCCGCTGCGCGACTGCGGCACGCCCGTCTCCAATAACCGCGAAGTCGCGCGCGATCCGCGCCGACTCCTCGATGAGAGAACCGCGCAATTCACTGATCAGTGAAGACGCTGCCATCATGACCATTTGTCAATGAATCAACCATCGATGCACGTCGAATCGAAGCTCGCTGCCCTCGCGGAGCATGTCGTTTAGGAGAGGGCTGGTGACACGCTGCTGCCGTCCGGTCGAGTGTTCTGCTTTCCCCAGTTCGGTTACGATCTGTGGTTAAATCGCCCTCTTACAAGGCTCCCTCACCCCGCTCCTCATTGCGAATGCGAATCGCATCATCCACGCGCGTCAGGAAAATTTTCCCATCGCCGATCTTCCCCGTCCGCGCCGCGACCAATATGGCCTGCACCGCCTTCTCAACCATTGTGTCCGCCAGCACCAATTCCAGCTTGGTCTTGGGGATGAGGTCCACGCTGTACTCGCGGCCGCGGTAGACTTCCGTGTGTCCCTTCTGCCGCCCGTGCCCGCGCACCTCAATCACCGTCATGCCCTCGACGCCAATCTCCTGCAGTGCGCTCTTCACCGCCTCCAGTTTGGAGTTTTGGATGACTGCCTCAACCTTGGTCATGATGTTGTTCTAAACAGTCGTTTCCCCGCGAAGAGTGCACTTGCCCAGATAAGCAGCCGATCACAAACCGGCACGCGCTCACTCTATCGTCTGCCGCCGCTTCACGGAAATCGAAACTATTTATCCTTCCTATCAGGATTTGTTATGCGAAGCCATCCGATCGAGTCGTCTACTTCGCCGCGCCCTTCTGCGCTTCCGGAGGCGCTGGTGGCTTGGCAAACTTCGCATCATCCACCGGAACATTCTCCTTCACTTCACTGATCTGAATCGTGAACCGGCCGCCCGGCCGCGCCAGCGTCCAGCGGAACGGAATTTTCACCCCGCCCGCGTCCCGGTAATCCGCGTAATCGATCTGCGTGGGCAGCAGCCCCAGCGGAGTGTCTCCGTACCGAACCAGCCGCACCAGCAGCCCGGACTGCTCGTCAAAATACAGCCGCAGCGGAGTTTTACCATCGCGCTGCCCAATTACCAGGTAGGCTTCGTGCTCACCTATCTTCTCCGCACCTGATGTCTGCACCTTGCTGAACATCTCCTTCAAGTGCGCCGCAAAGTGAAGATCCGCATCCATCGACGCGCCGTCGATATCGGGCCCGTGCATTTCCCGCGCCGCATGCCCTGGATTCCCCAACCACCCGTCGTGCCCGTCAAACACAGTCACGCTGTCTCCGTCCGGCGTGTGCGCGAACGACACTCGCTTGTCCGGATCCTTCGAGAAAATGTCGATCGGAACATTCCTGTCACCGAAGGTGATCGTCCCCTTCATCACGCGGCTCGTAATTCTCTCAACCGCAGCGGCGCCGCCAATAGCCTGCAGATATTTGTCGAGCAACTGATCAGCCGGCGGCCCACTCGCTTCTTTTTCCGTTTCTTGGCTGTTCGTTTCCTCCGCCTTCTTTGCTACGCCCACGCCCATCGGCGCTTCCGCCATCACCAACGGCGTTCCGACTGGAGTGGCGCTTCCCCGGTGGCAGGAATAGCAAGTCACCTCGCGATGTCCCCCGAAGTTATCCTTATTGATGGCGAACATCATCTCCATCATTTTCCGCGCGGTCTGCTTCGTCTTCTTGTCATCCTTCTCAAACGCGCCCTCCACATGGCAAAACTGGCACTCCACTCCTAGTGACGCGGTGATGAACTGCATCGCCGGAATCAGTTGATCGGCCGGAATCCCCTTGAGCGCCTGGATGTTCTTGAACTGCTCCTCGGCTTTCTTCGGTCCGGCAGCATTAGCAGCTGGAGCCGCACCCGACTGCGCTTTCGCGCCGTCGATCACGATTCCACCCAGCATAAGTAAGGCGACCGCGCCAAAGGCTGACAGGAGGGTTTTTTTCATCAATTTACCCTCAGTAGAAGTGCATGGAACCAGCCTTTTTACGGCTGGTTGCTATACACGTATTTACCGGAAAGCTCCGCGATGACAAACTTCGCCGGCAAAAGTTCATCGACTCTTGCCTTTTCATACGGAGGGACGAACAGGAACACTCGTCCGCTCTCCGCCCAGTCCCGCTGCAAATCTGCGTTGCTCAAATAGATCTTGGGCGCATCGGCAAAGGTCGAACCAAACCACATCGAAGTCGTACGCCCCTCCACCAGATCAATCGGCCGCCGCAGATAAAAGAGCAACGAAGATCCAAACGCCTGGTCGCCATAAATCATCACCTTATCTTCCGGCCGCGCCCGCTCCGCGATTTCTTGCGCCAACTGCTTCGAGGAAAGATACGGACCAAACCGCCCGAGGGCGATATGCGCCGCCACCAGGAAGACCGCGAATCCTGCTCCCAGAACCCAGGTCGCGGAATAATGCCGCCGGTACACGCGCAGAATGAATGACGCTAACGGCGCCGCCAGCAGCACCACGGCGGCCAGCGCCGCCGGAAGCCGCAGCGCGGCAAACGATGCATAGCTCAAATCGAGAATGTGTGACATCGAAAGCTGGTACGCGTTCAGATCCTGCTTGCCGAGCACATTTCCAATGTCCGCCTCGAATGGCAGGTTCCGCGACTTCCACAGCCCGATCACTAACGCGGCGCTGGCTGCAATTCCAATCGTTGCCAGCAGGCCGGCAGAGGTCGTCAGCCAACCGGCACGCACTCCGCGTTCGCACTCCGTCCGCTCACACCGCGCGACACCATCCGCCAGCAACAACAAAAGCGGCAAATACGCGGGAAACGTGTAGTACTCCTGGTTGGTCGACAGCGCAAAGAAGATCAGCACCACTCCCGCCCAAATCCAGCACAGCAGCCGAGTCCGCGATGCAAAATCGGTCGTCCGCGGCCCGCCAGTCTGACTTGTCTCCGCACTTGTCCTCGAATCGCCGCGCCCGCTCCGCCACGCTTCCATGGCACTAGTCAGCGCCGCTGGCAAATACAGACTCCAAGGGAACAGCCACACCAGATGCAGCGTCCAGTACAGCGTTGCGGGAAGTTTGCTGTAATCCCGCGGATACCGCTTCCCCAGGAATCTCAGGAAGTGTTCGTTGACGAAATAAAACCAGAAAAAACCGTGATGGTCTGGCGTTCCCGGATTCCGCAACCCCGCCAGAATATGCCACGGTGCAGCGATTGCCAGAAATAACGCCAGCCCTGAAATCAGCCGAAACTCCCGCCAGCGCCGCCATTCTCCCGTAACCAGCAGAAAGAAAAACGCTGCCCCGCAGGGAAACACCAGCGCGATCAGTCCCTTGGTCAGAACGCCCAACGCCATCACCGCGTATCCCGCGTACCATCTCCAGAGCGCAGCGTCCGGCTCCAGCGCAGTGATGAAAAAATACATAGCCGCCGCGATCAGCAGGCTGAGCAGCACATCCGGGATGAGCACCCGCGTGAACAGGTACACGCCCGCGCTGGTGTAGACGAACAATCCTGCATATATCCCGGCTCGCTCCCCGAAGGCGCGCCGCCCCCAGCAAAACGCCAACACTCCGAGCAGCAGCACCGACAACACCATCGGCAACCGCGTACTGAACTCGTTCACTCCCAGGACCTTGTAACAGATTGCCACCAGCCAGTACGGCAACGGCGGTTTCTCCAGGTATCGGACTCCGTTGATGTGCAGCGTGACGTAGTCTCCCGTCACCACCATCTCGCGCGCGGCCTCCGCGTGCGTGCTGTCAGCGTCATCCAGCAGCCCAGGCGTAAACATCGACCCAACGTAAACCGCGAGAAACACCACGGCGAGCGCCCAGTAAGCCACTCTGGACCCGCGCCTACCCTGCCTTTCCACTGATGTAAGAGAAACCGGATTCGCCATCAAGTCGATGAGCCCAACACAGTCTTACAAATACCAAGCCGGTCAGCAACTAGAGGGATTTCCATTCCAAACAAGCGGCCCTTTTTTGAGGTCTTCAGTCGCAAAATTACCCGATCGCCAAATCCTTCAATTCTGTTTGCCCCGGATAAAATACTGCCACTTGTCCATCCTCGCCGGCACTGCGACGTCGAAAAATCCCACCATCATTTCCTGCGACGTCTGATCACCCCACGTCACCATCTTCTCCGGATCGGGGTTGTGCGGATTGTTCTTCGAATTGTCATACCATGCCACCGCCCGCAACCTTGTCCCCGCCTTCAATGCCCGCGGCTCCGCCAGCTTGTAACTCAGCTGCCAGTGAAAGTGATAATTCACCCGCAGCAGCGTCTCCACGCTTCCGTCGTCGTGCACAATGTCATATTCAAACCCCTTCCCGCGCAGATGCATATGCGGGAAAAAACTGAGCAGGGTTGCTTCGTTCGGCAGCGTGCCTTGCACCTCTACGCGAAAATCGTCCGCTCCCGGAGGAATCAGTAGTGCGTGATTATTCAACTGCAGCGTGATCACGCGCTGCTTGGGCGGACTCTTCGCGAACACCAGCCCAACGCTGCTCTCATCGCTCGCTGCCTCACCGTTCGTCGTGTAGTGCATCTGAAATACCAGATCCGACCCCGCCGGAACAAACTTCGCCATTCCGTCCGCCCAGCGGTCCGGCGCACTCCCCGGCGCATACACCAGCAGCAGATCGCTCGTAGTTTCGTGTGCCTGACGCCGTTCCTCCGGATCCGTCAGCATAGAAGCCGTGAACGGCTCGCCCACCGGCGCATGCCGCAGCCACGGCGAATCCGGAGGCCGGATGTACACCACCGCATGATGCACATGCGCCGCGCTCGAAGGCCGCACCTCCACCATCTGCACCCATTTGTCTTCCGTGAAATGTGTAGGCGCAATCTCGTACGTATATTCCACCTCGCCACTCGCCGGAATCTGCACCGCCTTCGGCATTTTCACCACCAAATCCGGCTGCGGAATGTTCCAGTCTCCGCTCCATGTCCGCGGCGCGGGCGCATCCCGCGCATTTCCCGCGGGTGCTCCAGCATTTGCCCATGCCACAATGCACGCAATCTGCTCCGCACTCAACGACGGATCATTGGCGAAATGTCCATACCGCGGATCTGCAAACCAGGGCGGCATCATCCGCATCTGTGCCGCAGCCGCAATTTTCGCTGCCCAGGGCCGCGTCTGCTCATAGGTCACCAGCGCCATCGGCGCAGCCTCCCCGCTCCGGTGGCAATTCTGGCATCTCCCCTGGAGTATCGGAAGCACGTCCTTATAAAAAGTAGGTGGCGAAGTTTTCTCGCCCCTCGGGGGAGCTGAACCAGGCATCTGCAAGAGAGCCCCCGTCAACAGCAGAGTCAGCGTGGCGGCGAAAACCATCCCGAGGTTCTTCACGAGCGCAAAAACTCCAAAGTCAACGCCCACGCCTGCCGCGCCGAGTGCGGTTCATATGCCGCCCGCTCGTCACAAAAGAATCCATGATCGGCGCGAGAGAACTCGACATTCACATAGACTTTCTCCTGTGCACTCAAAGCATCGGTCACGGCCTTCCGGTACTCCGCCGTAAGACGCTTGTCCAATCCACCCCAGATCAGCAACGACGGCGCCCCCAGCTTTGCCACGCGATCCAGCAATCCCGGAGCGATTCCTCCTCCGTAAAACGAAACCGCGCTGCGCAATGGAACGACGCTGTTGGCCAGAAAGGAAACTCGCCCACCCATGCAGAATCCCACACTCGAAATTTCGCCGGCTTTTACTTGTGCATTCGAACTCAGCCACTCATATGCGGATCGCAAGTCCCGTTCTGCCGTCTCGGTTGTCACTGCCTCGTAGTGCGCCTTCAAAGCGACAAAATCCGTATAACTGCCCTCGAACCCCGGCGGCGCCGTGCGATGAAACAGTTCCGGGGCAATCACCACATATCCCTGCGCGGCAAACCGGTCGCTCACGCCACGAATGTGGTGGTTAACTCCGAACGCCTCCTGGAACAACAGCAGCCCCGGCTGCGGCCCGCCCTGCTCCGGACGCGCCACATAAGCCGCCATCCGCGTTCCATCTGAGACCGCCAGTTCCACCTTCTCTTTCAAGATTGCGATTCCGCTCATACCTTTCCCCGTTCTGAGGATTTCTCAGCCTTCCGAAAGCCGATAGTTCGGATTTACTCCTTATTAGTCTCGCACAACCGCCAATTCGCCGTGCCCGCTTCCCCGAGCAAAAATGCTAAAGTAATCGGTCCATCTTATCCAATCATGTCTGCGCCCAATTCCCTCTTCGTTCGCGCTTGCAAGTCCCAGCCCGTCGAGCGCACTCCCGTCTGGTTCATGCGCCAGGCCGGACGCTATATGCCCGAGTATCGCGCCGTTCGCAAGCAGCACTCCCTGCTCGAAATCTGCAAGAAGCCCGCGCTAGCCGCCGAAATCACCATCACCGCCGCCGAAATTCTCCAGGTCGACGCCGCCATCATCTTCGCCGACCTCCTGCTGCCCCTCGAGGTCATGGGCCTGCCCTTTCATTTCTCTGCCGGAGAAGGTCCCGTAATCGAGAAGCCGGTGCGCACTACCGAAGACGTGGCCCAACTCCGAACCGACCGCGCGGCCGACCTCGGCTACGTCTCCGAGGCGGTGAGCCTGGTCGCGAAACATTTCGCCGAAAAGCTTCCCGTCATCGGCTTCTGTGGCGCGCCCTTCACCCTGGCCAGCTACATGATCGAGGGCGGCAGCTCCCGCCACTATCTCCACACAAAAAAAATGATGTATAACTCCCCGGCTGACTGGGACGCATTAATGCGCAAGCTGGTGGATGTCACCGCCGAGTACTCCGCCGCCCAGGTGCGTGCCGGCGCCGACGTCATCCAGATTTTCGATAGCTGGGTCGGCTGCCTAAGCGCGGAAGACTACCGCCGCTACGTCCTGCCGCAAGTAACAATCCTGGTCAAGCGCCTGCAAAAGACCGGCGCTCCTATAATTTATTTTGGCACCGACAGCGCCACTCTGCTTCCCGCGATGAGTCAAACCGGAGCCGAAGTCATTGGCCTCGATTGGCGCATCCCGCTCGATCAGGGCTGGAGCGATCTCGAACATCGGTGCGCCGTGCAAGGCAATCTGGACCCCGTCCTACTGTTCGCCGATTGGAAGGAATTGAAATCTCGCGCCGAACACATTCTCCGACTCGCCGCCGGACGCCCCGGCCACATCTTCAACCTAGGCCACGGCATCCTCCCGGAAACCCCGGTAGAAAATGTGAAAAACCTGGCCCGTCTGATTCAAGAACATTCGGCGGGAAATTCGCAGAGCCGAAGCCCGAAAGCCGAAGCCCGAAGCCCGAAGCCCGCATCCATGATTCGCATCGCCATCATCGGCGGTGGCATCTCCGGACTCGCCGCCGCTTTCACCCTCGAAGACCAGCGCCGCACCGGCGCGGTCGAATATACGCTCTACGAAGGTTCGCCCCATCTCGGCGGCGTCCTCCGCACCGAGCACATTGACGGGTGCATCGTCGAAGCCGGTCCCGACTCCTTCATCACTGAAAAGCCCTGGGCTGCCGATCTCTGCCGCACCCTCGGCATCGGAGATCAGCTAATCGGCTCCAACGACGCTGACCGCAAAACCTATATCCTCGTCCGCGGACAACTCATCCCCATGCCCGATGGCCTCATGTTCATGGTCCCGACTAAAATCCTGCCCACTGGATTCTCCCCGCTTTTCTCCTGGACCACCAAGCTCCGCATGGCACAGGAACTGTTCCATCCGCCGCGCGCCGCCCAAGCCGACGAAAGCGTCGCGTCACTGGTTGAGCGCCACTACGGCCCTGAAATGGTCGACCGCCTCGCCGACCCGCTCCTCTCCGGCGTCTACGGCGGCGACGCCGCCAGCCTCAGCGTACGCGCCGTCCTCCCCCGCTTCGCCGAAATGGAGCGCACTCACGGCAGTCTCGGCCGCGCCATGCTGGCCGCGAGAAAAAAAATGCCGCCGACCGCCAACAAAACTGCCCCTCCACTTTTCACTTCTCTCAAAAACGGCATGCAGCAACTCGTCGAAACCCTAGTCACGCGCCTGAATGCCTCCTCCCTCCTAACCAACACTTCCGCGCAGTCGATTCACCTCGAAGCCGGAGGCTGGACCGTGTCAGCGGGAGTGAAATCCGAACACTTCGACGCCGTAATCCTCGCCCTGCCCACGCACGCCGCAGCCCAACTGCTCGCCATCAGCAGTCCGGAACTCTCCGCCGAACTAGCGGCCATCGCCTACAGTTCGTCCATCACCATCGGTCTCGCCTACGATCGCGAAGTCCGCCAATCGCTCCCTCCCGGCTTCGGATTCCTCATCCCGCGGAGCGAGGGCAAGCGCCTTTTGGCCGCAACCTTCGTCCACAATAAGTTCCCCCACCGTGCTCCCGAGGATCGTGCCCTGTTGCGTTGCTTTTTCGCCGGATCGAACGCGGAAAACATCTGGCAGCTTTCCGACGACGCCATCATCGCCATGGTCCGAAACGAGTTGCAGCAGATCCTCGGCCTCCGCGCCGAGCCTCTGTTCGCCCGCGTCTACAAATGGAAGTCCGCCATGGCCCAGTATGGCGTGGGTCATCTCGAACGCCTCGACCGCATCGAGCACCTCCGCCAGAAGCTTCCAAAACTAGCCCTCGCCAGCAACGGCTACAGGGGCATAGGCGTCCCCGATTGCATCCGCTCCGGCCAGGAAGCTGCGAAACAAGTCCTCAATCTAGGAGGCATCTAGCGAACGCCACCATCCCTCAACTCTGTCATCCTAAACGAAGCGAAGGACCTCTGCATTCTGCCGGCACCACCACCGGCTCTAAGCATTTCTGATCGACTCGAGCGACTTGAGGTTTTTCCTATCCCAACCCCTACGCCGGAACCTCCACCTTATTCGTCTTCGACTCCCGCCGCACCCGAGCCACCACCAACCGGATCTCGTCATAGGTAATCTCCGGAGGCAGAGAGTCCTTCAAAGGCTTCAATCCGTTAATCCCAAGCTTCCCGCAGGCAGCCTCAATCACAGCCTGCTTGTTCCGGTCAATCCAAGCCGGTTGAAACTCCAGATCGCCCCGTTCCACCAGGTTCGCCACAGCGTTTACCACGGTCGACATTTGGCGTCCTCGGATTCTCGCAATTTCTTCGAAGCTGTTGCCGGCCGCCAGCAGCCGCATGGTCTCAAGCGCGGGCGCCGTCATTTTCACAGGAACTGCGGAAGCACGGGCGCCACCGCCGTAACGTTCCAACGCAGCCAGAATCCCTTTCCCGTACACCTCAGCTTTCCGCTCACCAATTCCAGTAATGTTCCGCAGATCGGCAATCGACGAAGGCCGCCGGCCGCAAATCTCCTCCAGCGTCGTGTCGTGCAACACCACAAACGCGGGAACACCCTGCTCCTTCGCCGTAATCCGCCGCCACTCCCGCAAATATTCCCGCAGCTCCGCATCGGCAAAGGAACCCCCCGCTGCAACCTGCCGCCGCGATTCTTTCCCCGCATAAATCACGCCCCGCGCCGCCGCCGACATCCACTCCGTCACGCTCCCGCAAACATCGCAAGCCTCACAAGTCTCCCACTTCGGAGCTTCCCCAAAATGCCCGCAAATCTGCCGGTGCCGGCAGCGCTTCGACTCCACAAACTCCCGGATAATCCGGTACCGCTCCCAGGCCCGTTCGCGCTCCGCCGCATCCGTGATCTGATTGGCAAAAAATCCCAGCAGCCCGGCGTCTTTTTTCTGCCACAGCAGAACGCAATCCGCGCTCTCCCCATCGCGTCCCGCCCGTCCCGCCTCCTGGTAATACTGCTCAATCGACTTCGGCAGCGACAAGTGAATCACCGCCCGCACCGCCGCTTTGTTAATCCCCAACCCAAAAGCGATCGTCCCCACCAGCACACGCACTTCATCCGACATCCACCGTTCCTGATTCCGCCTCCGGTCGTCGCTTCCCATCTTGCCGTGATACCCTACGGCAGCAATGTCGTGATCACCCAGAAAATCCACAGTCTCCTCGACCCGATTGATCGTAGGAGAATAAACAATCACGTTGCTGCCGGCATAGCTGCGCAAAGCCTTAACCAGCAATTCCATCTGCTCCAGCCCGTCACACTCCCGTACCAGATACCGCAGGTTAGGCCGGTAAAAGCTGGCAATGTATTTGTCGGGATCGCGCAACTGCAGCTGCGCCAGAATGTCATGCCGCACATGCCGCGTAGCGCTCGCAGTAAAAGCGGCGATAGGACGATCCGGAAACTTCGTGCGCAGCTTGTTCAACTGCCGGTATTCCGGACGAAATTCATGCCCCCACTCGGAAATGCAATGCGCCTCATCAATCGCAAAAAAAGTAATCGGCACCTGCTGCAGCCATCCCATGGTATCGCCGCGCGCGACCCGTTCGGGAGACACATAAAGCAGCCGGTAAGCCCCGTCCCGCGCCCGGCTCATCACCTTCGCCTGCTCGCTTTCGCTCAAAGTGCTGTTCAGCACCGCCGCCGGAATCCCCATCTGCGCCAACTGCGCCGCCTGATCCTGCATCAGCGCGATTAGCGGAGAAATTACCACCGCCGTCCCGCCCGACACCACCGCCGGCAACTGATAGCACAGAGACTTACCCCCGCCCGTCGGCATCACCACGCAAGCATCGTGCCCGGCGAGCAGACTGCCCACAATCCGCTCCTGCAGCGGACGAAACGTGCTGTACCCCCAATACCTCCGCAGCGGCGTAAGCAGATCCGTTTCCGCGCTCATGAAAAGCAGTATAGGCTCAGGCGAAGATTAGGAGAAAGTAATTCGGCAACTCACGATTATTCACTTGACACAAATATAATAGCCTGCGAGGATAAAAGTCCGCCGTGACAGGAGCCTGTGATGTCAAGTGGAAAAGTAACAGAAGTGGTGCATCAGCTCGTAAGCTGCTGATTGCAGAGGAGAAACCGTTGGAATTATTCTATTGTTTTGTGCGGCAATGCACTATATGATGTGGGGGAATCTGAACCTAGGCTAGACCTAGTAGTAGGATTCTCCCGGAGGCCGCAAAGCCTCCCATTTTTTTCTCTGCTACAGCCTGACAATACCCAGAGGATCGAATTTCGCCGCGACTTTGCACAATACTGGATCAAGGCGCAAGAAATACTTGCGCGCCGACTTCTTCCGAACATAACTATTGGGCGAAAGGTATTGATACAAAGCGAATGCGACGGCGTCGGCGGCTTGTATCAAGTAGGACATGTGCGACTGTCGGAACTTGGGATCGCCGATCACGTAAGCCATCTGTAGGTTTCGATAGCCCCCATATCCCATCGCCTGCATTCCGGGAACAGGATTGTAATAGCGCATTCGGCGCATGAGTTTGGTTAGCTTCAAGTCGTCGGTCCGATCAGGAAGGATCATGCCGCGCTCATCCGGATTCCGTGGCCCTGGGAAATTGTGATGTTGGATTGTGTTCTCAAACCTTTGGATTAGCGCCCTCCATGCTGTCTCGAATACGTCGCAGTCTGGGCCTTTGCCCTGCTTGTCAACGATCACATTGATGATGTTCAAATCCTGATACCCTGCCAATTCGTCTAACAACTTCCGATAAATCGCCAGCCTTTCATGCTTCCGTATTCGCTGCAGCGCGCCCGGAGCGCGGCCAATCATCTCCGAGACATGGATCTCCTCCCGCAATTTGAGGCCATGCTGCGTTCGCATTCTCCGGCGGAAGTCAACGAGCTGATTTAGATATGTACGCCAGCGCAGTTCGTGGATCACGATGCCAGTCAAAACAAAATAGCGCGTGGGCGAATTTACGAGGCCGCAATCGCCGCTTTCATCGACATACATGAGGTACACAGGGAGGGCCCTGCGCTTTCTGAGGGAAGGACATCTTTATATCATGAACGAAACAGCGCCGTCCTAACTTATCGCCTTCGTAAACCAATCCCAACCTATTGTGAACGCACAATGATTCCACCTGTGGAAAACAAATCCTAAACGAATCCCCTTAGCCCGCACCAAGGCCGTCATTGTTGAGGATACAACCTGTGGTGTTTCTATCTTGACTAGCACTATAAGCGGGAGTAACTTTGCATTCCGATAGCCCATTTTGGCTTAGGCCGGAGGTGTTTCTGCTTTGGTCTGAATTAGGAGGGGTTATTGAGAAAGCACCGATGGGGGCGGCAGGTTCGCACAAGGGTTCTGCAAAAACCCAAGTAGCGGGTTCAAATCCCGTCGCCTCCACCAGCACTTTTGCGAACCAAAGACCGAGGTCCGTGTGGAACGGAGCGTCCCCTGCAAGAGCCGCCCATCCGGTTCGATTCCGGCCTTGGTCTCCAGTTTTGCCGATGTCTTCGAACCACATCGGCGCTTTGACAACGGAGGGTTAACCCTAACTGGTAAGGGAGCGCACTTATAATGCGCCGTGCCTTCGGGTACTTGCGGGATCGTCCCCCGCACCCTCCGCCACCAAACTTGTTAATGATCTCTTCCGGCCATACGATTCATCGTCGGCCAAAACGTCGGATTCTATTCGCTCTGCAAGCTGCCTGCAACCGGAAAAGCTACTAAGCCCACAACCTATTGTGTTCACTGGGAATAAACCCTACATCTTCACTCTTGCGTGAAAGCCAGTAGCCCACTAGCCCTTTGCGGGCGACATGTTGAACATGCCAACATGTCGCACATGTCAACATGTTCGACATGTTACTCCGGCGACTATATCGGTGCAAGTGATTTTTTAAGAACCGCGAACCACAGTGAAAACCATCAGCGTAAAAGTCGAGGAGGAGCTTCTGAAACAGATCAACGATGCTGCCAGATTGCGAGGTTTGGAGCAGAAGGACTTTATTGTAAAGACACTGGAGAAGGAGGCCCTGAGACATCAAAAATATCTCAACAAACTGAACAAAGTAGAGAAACAGATTCGCAAAGAAATCGTCGCAGAGTTAGACTCAGATAATGAAAACGGACAAGGGTCAGTTTGACGAAGTTCTCCGCAGGATGCTAAACAAGCCTCCGAAAAAGACCGCAAAAATAAAAGCGAGAAAACGCAAGTCTAAGCCTTCTCAGAAGTGAGCACATCGAACGGCAGAGGCTTGAATCCAGCCAAACGGCGCACGGTCTCCACAAACGCACCGTCGTCGGAGCGGCGGTTGAATCGATAGGAAAATTCGTTCAAATAGCGCTGCAAGTGCTTTATCGAAACAATGTGGAAGCTGCCTGTGACGCCCCTCTTGAATAGTGAGAACGCGCTTTCAATCGTGTTCGTGTGAACGTCGCCGCGCACGTAGACTTTATCTTTGTGCTTGATCGTTTCGTGCTTGCTGCCGTGGATACCAGCAGCGATCATGGCGGCGGGATAGGAGGCCCACTCGTCGGTCATCACCTTCTGCACCTTGGGACTGACATTTTCCTTGATGTGTTTGGCGAGTGAGGCCGAACTGGCATCGGGAATTTGAAAAAGGCGAAGATCGCCGCCACGCTCCCTAATGCCCATAACTGCGTCTTTCGTTTCCGTTTGTCGACCGAATCGACCGCGCTGCTTTCCGCCGATGTAGGTCTCATCGATTTCCACGATCCCGCCGAGCATGGGTATCGCGCCTTCGGCCATCGCTTCGCGGATGCGATGGCACAAGTACCACGCCGTCTTGTATCCACCGATCCCCAGGTCGCGCTGCATCTGTTTCGCGCTCAGTCCTTTTTTCGCATTCAGCATGAGTGTGATTGCTTGGAACCACACTATGAGTGGGAGATGCGTATTATGGAAGATCGTGCCGGACGTTGCGGAGAATTGCTCACGGCAATCGGCATTGCGGCAGATGTAGAACCACTGGCGTTTGTTCTGCTTTTCGGGGTCACGTTCCTTAGAGCGGCGTTTCTTGGCATTAGTCAACGGGCGCTCATACTTCTCGACATTCTTGTCTCCGCAAGTTGGGCAGCGCACGATTCCATCAGGCCATCGCATCTTTTCGATGTACTGGAAGCATTGCTCGTCAGTGGCGAACTTTTCGTGGGCTTCGCGGATGTTCATGAGCCAATAATGCCAGAATTATTCCTTTGTGTCAAGTGAATAATCGTGTCGGCAACTTTCTCCCGGAAGAGTTTCCAAATAAGGAAACCATGTGGAACCAAATGGCGACGAGCGCATTCGCGAGCCGGCCCCGTTTTGCCGAAGCCCCGAGCGAAGTCGAGGGGGAAGCCGAGGGGTCCAGCGAGCGAAGGGAACCGCTCTGCACTCGCCGCCTACTTCGCCGCAATCGCATTATGTCTTTTCAAAAGATCGACAGTTTCCCGCAGAGGCAAAGCCTTAACCGAGTGCCCGTTCCCGGAGACGTCGTGCGCCTTGAACATCGAGTTATAAATCGCCTCTTCGGTAGCCTCAATCACGGCCTCAAATAAAGGAGACATACTCTCGTTGCTCAATAACTCCTTAGGCCGATATACCGGCTCAGCAGCTTCGATACGGACATCCGGAGAGCTCGAAAACGCAATGACGTAATCCCCGCTGCCATTGCTTTCGCTCGATCCCGTCCGCGCCAGACCCATCATCGCGCGCGCCGCCAGCCGACTCAGATTGCGGTGGTCGAGCGGAGCATCCGTCGCCACCACAATCATGCACGAGCCATCCACCGTTTCCGGTCGTGGCACGCCACCGGGAGCTGTGTTTCGATCCGAGGAAATCTTCGGATAAAACTGTCCCAGCTCATTGCCAACAGGCACGCCGGCGATGATAAGGTTCCCGCCAAAATTTGTCTGCACCAGCACTCCTACGGTGTACCCTCCGAGCGACTCCGGAAGGCGCCGCGATGAAGTTCCAATTCCTCCCTTGAATCCAAAAGCAACAGTCCCAGTCCCCGCGCCCACTACACCTTCTTCTACTGGACCTCCGTTCGCATTGTTGATCGCAGCGAAAACATCGTCAGGCATGATAGGCCGCGAACGGATGTCGCTCAGCCACCCATCATTCGTCTCGCCCACCAGCGGATTCACCGACAGCACATTTTCGTTTCCTTTGAGGTTGAACATGTAGGTGATCACTGCATCCGCCACTCGGGGCACCGAGTCCGTAGCAGTCAGCAAAATCGGCGCTTCGATTTCGCCCATTTCGTTCACCTGCGTCGAGCCCGCCAGTTTTCCGTATGCATTGCCCAAAAAAACCGCGCCCGGAACCCTCTCCTTATAGAGGTTGCCTCCATGCGGCAGAATCGCCGTCACCCCGGTGCGGATGTTGTCCCCGCGAATCAGCGTAGTCTGTCCAACCTTCACCCCGGCAACATCGGTAATGGCATTCAGCGGACCCGGAGACAACACTCCTACCTGCACCCCCAGATCCCGAACCCGCGGCCGGGTTTCAGTTTGGCTGAACACGGCTGCCCCTGAAGCCCATAACAAAGCAATCAGAAAAAGAGACTTGATGCTCATAGAGGATTTCTTTCCTTAGCCGAAGAACTACCCTGTGATCCCCTGTGCCCTCTGTGGTAAAGATTTTTCTTGCCTTGCTTCATATTTCACTTCCCTATAAATCCTCGCAAACACCACCCACACCACCCCAATCACCACAAAGCAAAGCAAGCTGCCCTCCGGCCCCACCATCCCACCCGTCAGCCAGGCCGGACCATGAAAGGATGTCTTCAGGAGATGTCCCGGAAACAGAGTCCCGCTGTCCGGAACCGAATAAACAAATGTCTCTCCCCAATCCCACGCGGCGTGAAATCCCACTGCAAACCACAAGCTGCCCGTGCGCCGCAGCGTCAAACAAAAGAACAATCCAATCAGCGCTGCCGCAAGCAAGCCCGTCCAGCGTTCGCCTTCATTCAAGCGGTGGCTCCAGCCGAAGTACCCCGAAAGCAAAACCGCCGCCGGCCAGAAACCAATCCCCCGGGTAAGGGTGAACTGCAAATAACCGCGATAGTGAAAGTCCTCGAACAATCCCACTAGCAGGAAATACACGCCCCAGAACGCCGCAAACTTCACGCTGCGCATCCCGTGGATCGCCAAATGCCCCACCCGAAACACTCGCAGCCCATACATCGTTCCCAGCAGCAGCGTGATGCTCGCAAATCCCCACACCGCGCCCACCCAAAATAATTTCCCAAACGCTCGCCGCCCCGGCAAACCGTAAGCCCCCCACGGTCGATTCTCGACTCTAGCCAGCACCAACGCGGGAACCGCCGCCGCCACAAAAACTCCAAACTCCTCCAGCATCATCGACCACAGTCCGCTCGCACCCAGATCCAGCGACCCCGCCCACCGGACGATCACATACTCCAGCAAATAAAACATCGCCACATAAAACGCCACACCCCATCCCGGCCTAAGACCGTCCTCATCAAAAAACACCGCCCACACATACGAGGGCTGCACCGCCGCCGCAAACTCCGGCCCCGCAGCCGGCACTCCCGGACTCGGCGCTCCCTTTTTCCCACTCGAAACCTCAATCCCCTCTCCCATTCGCATACCCGCCAGTAGTCGCTCTTGGTAAAACTGAAATCAAACTGTCATGCTGAGCGGAGTGAGATCGTCCAAGACGATCCCACGCAGTCGAAGCATCCCTACCTCACGTAGAACAAGTCCCCCGTGGGATTTCTTGCCGGAACCACTCACTTCCTTTGAGCCCCCCACTAGAAGGTCTCCTCAAATGCCCTGCGCCATGGTAAAACACTTGTCCTGCCTCATGACCCGTTTTTTCACCCGCGAACGTTTCGGACGCCCGCAGTTTCTAGCCGGCGCTTTGCTCCTGGCTTTCCTGGCGCAGGCATCATGGCTGGTCCATTCCGAGTTGACCGCATCCAAAGCCCCCGGAGCTTCCGAGCAAGCCTGCATCGCCGCCGGATGGCGACAACTCCACGGCGGAAGCATCGCCGGTGCGCCCTACCCCGATCCCCCCGCGTCCCTCCCCATGGAAGTCTCCCTGGATGGGGGCTTCGATTCTGAGCACTCTCCACTCCTCCCCCTTCTATCCGCCGCGCCGCTGCTGGCCTCGCCACAACCCTTGTTTAATCCCGAATCATTCCCGCGCTGGCTCCCCCGCATTCCATTCCTGGCCTGCGGAGTTTTCCTCGGCGCTTCCCTCTGGTACGTAGCCCGCCGCCTCTGTGGCAACACGGGAGGATTCCTCGCCCTGACTCTCTACTGTTTCTCACCCGCCATGATCCAGGCCAGCGCCGTATGGCACACCGAGCCTGAAATCCTCGCGGCTTGGGGATCCTTCGGTGCCATCTTCACCGCCATCGCCGTAGCCCACACTCTCTACGCCCCCCGCGAAGTAATCCTCTGGAACTGGCGTCGCATCGTGCTGCTAGGCGTCGCTCTAGCCATCGCCGGCGGATCCCAATTCTCCATGATCGTCGTTGTGCCCTTAGCTCTGGCTTTCATGCTCTACCTGGCGCCCATCCGCCGGGGCGCAGCCCTCATCATCTGGATCGCCGCCTGTCTCCTCGCGCTGGCACTGCTCTTCGCTACCTATTTCTTCCATGCCCACACTTTTCTTGAAGCCATGCACCACGCCTCTTTCTGGGGAGCGACCGCTGACAGCTTCACCGTACGCGCCGTCTACCGCCAGGTTGCCCTCCAGATTCTGCGCGCCTGTCCTCCGCTAACCCTGCTGCTCCCGGTCGCGGCCTTCACCTACGTCCTCTGGTCGCGCACGCGCTACTTCGGCAACACCGCTCCCGGGCTCATGGCCCTCCTGTTCATCGGACTCGGCATGGCCCATCCCCACGTCGCGGGCGCAGGATTTCTCCTGGCCTCCATACCCTTCACCCTCATCTTCGTCTCCGGCGTTCTAGCCGACCTGATGGAAACCCCTGCCCGTCCCCTGGTCACAGCCTCCGTCTGGGGACTCCTGGCAGCCTACATCCTCTGGAGCCTCCAAGCCCTAACCCAAGTCCCTAGCGGATGATTTGGTGCCTACCGTGGGGACGGCCGCCTCGAGAGCCAGCCCCGTTTTGCCGAAGCCCCGAGCGAAGCCGAGGGGGAAGCCGAGGGGTCCAGCCCAGCGCAGCGAGGCGTGGCAGCATCCCGCTAACAATTCTCTACAATTCCCCGCATCAACCACACCATCCGGCGATCTAAACTGTAGACAGTGGAGATACGCCATGACTCATCCGCTGGAGTATCATATCCCCGTGCGGCCTCTGATTCCGGCTTCGCTAGCGCTTTTCGCGACGCTTCTTCTCGCTTCCAGCAGCCCTGCTCAAAACAACATCGCAGCTTATTCAGGTCACAGCGTCAGCGCGACCTCCGGAGCCACATCCGCGCGCGTCTCGACCAACTCGGGCGTCACTTCCTCCTCCAAGAAGCCGCCATCTACCATCCCCAGCAACAATAGCCATCCTCAACCCACCGCCATCCCGTTGCCTTATTACTACTATCCCTACGTGTACGCGGTGCCCGTGCCCTACACCGCCGACGTCCTCGACAACGGCGCCTCCGACGACAACGACCCCAACTATCAAGGCGGCCCCACCGTCTTCGACCGCCGCGGTGACGGACCATCTTCCTACATTCCCCCAGGATACGAATCGCCAGCCAACTCGAGCGCCGTGCAGACGCAAACAGAACAAGCTCCCCCGTCCGAATATGATTCCGATTCCCAACCATCCCCCGATCCCACCGTCCTGGTCTTCAAAGACGGCCATCAACTCGAGATAGGAAACTACGCGATAGTCAATCAAACGCTCTACGATTTAACGCCGGGTCACCCGCACAGGGTCGCGCTAGCCGATCTCGATCTCCCGGCCACCCAGAAGCTGAACGACGACCACGGCATCACTTTCGACTTGCCGCCGTCAGCCCAGGCAAATTGACATGCGCATACGTGAAATCCCGTCGCAGCCACAGCCCGTGTGGGGCGGACACTCTTGTCCGCCAACTGCCGACAGCAAAATAAGGCAAGCAGGAAATTTCGGTCGCTGCGTCGTTCTAGCGATCTGCACATTGCTGCTGACTGTCACTCCATACACCGCAGCCCAAAGAGCAGCGCACGCCATAACTTCGCACTCCACAACCCCGCATCTCAACTCATCCGCCGGCAGTTTTTCCTTCGGACGAACTGCCTACGCATCCAGATTCCGCCAGCCATTTCCCTACACCTCTCTGCCGTTCCCATTCTTCGCCGATTCCTTCAATCCCGACGACCTCTATTCCACCGGCTACCCCGTAGCCTCGCAGCCGCCAGTAATCCTGCTGCAAGCCGCGCGTGCCCTAGCTGGTCCAAACGTAGCAGGTCCGGCAGAATATGCGGACCGAGAGCCTTCACCCCCACAGCCGCTGATGATCGAACTCCAGAACGGCCGCTACGTCCGCGTGAACACAGCAGCAGCCGACGGCGAAGCCGTACCTTTGAACCTCGCGCCCGACCGCGCCTCGTCTCCGCCACACGATCTGGCGCCCGTACTCTTAGTCTTTCGTGACGGACACAGCGAAGAAGTCCGCAACTACACCATCGCCGACGGCATCCTCTACGCCAGCGGCGACTACTACACCGACGGATACTGGAACAAGAAAATCGCCCTCTCCACCGTCAACGTCGCCCAAACCCTCGAAGCCAACGCCAAGCGCAACGTAAACTTCATCCTCCCCGGATCCCCCAACGAAGTAATCACCCGCCCCTAACTCATATTCCGTGAGCCGCGAGGATGTACTAAGCATGGAGTGAGTACTTGTGACTAAGATGGACGCGTGCGGCGACGTGGAAGGGCGGCGCTTCATGTCATCCTGAGCGGAGCATGATCGTCCGCTAGGACGGTCATGCGCAGTCGAAAGCCTGCCCTGAGCGAAGCCGAAGGGGACCCCCTTGCATCTTTACTCCATCGGTGGCTCTCCGGGAGTTCCCACCACCGCCATGACCTGCCGTGAGCGACACCGAACGGGCCGCGTCAAGCGCCCGCAGGGAAAGGGCTTCCGCCCCCAGGTGCGCTTGAAGAGCACAAGCCAGAACCGCGATAAGCAACAATCTCGACGCGGTTTTCACACCCGAGAACGTGCTACAATATCCTTCGATCAAAGCCCATTAACCACCTGCAAATGCAACCGTTTAGCCCCAATTCCGGCCTTACCCTGGGACCAGGCAGGTCCGAGGTTTTCAATTACCAAATTGCAAAATTGCCCGATTACTAAATGGTGTTTATGCCAGACGATCAAAATCCCGAACTCCCCCTGACCCCACCGCCCGGCGGCGGCGAAGGCAGTCCCGGCGCCCTGCACATTCAGCCCGTCAACATTGAAGACGAGATGCGCAAGTCGTATCTCGACTATTCCATGTCGGTCATCATCGGCCGCGCTCTGCCCGATGTCCGCGACGGACTCAAGCCCGTCCACCGCCGCATTCTCTACACCATGCAGCAGATGGGCCTGCAGCCCAACCGCGCCACCCGCAAGTGCGCCCGCATCGTCGGCGACGTAATGGGCAAGTACCATCCCCACGGAAATCTAGCCGTGTACGACGCGTTAGTCCGCTTAGCGCAAACCTGGAGCATGCGCTACCCGTTAATCTTCGGACAGGGAAATTTCGGCTCGGTCGACGGCGATCCACCAGCAGCCGATCGCTACACGGAAGCTAAGCTAGCGCAAGTCGCAACAGCGCTCTTGGAAGATTTAGATAAAGAGACAGTAGACTTCCGCCCCAACTACGACGGCAGCGAAGTCGAACCCGACGTTCTCCCCACCAGAATTCCGAATCTCTTAATCAATGGCTCGGACGGAATCGCCGTAGGCATGGCTACAAAAATTCCGCCCCACAACCTAACCGAAATAGTCGACGCCACGATCACACTGATCAACGACCCCAACGCCCAGCTAGCCGAAATCCTAAAATTCGTCCAAGGGCCGGACTTCCCGACAGCCGGCGTAATCCACGGACGCGCCGGCGTCTTCGAAGCCTACCGCACCGGCCGCGGCCGCTTCATGATGCGCGCCAAAGCCGCCATCGAAAACATCAGCAAAGACCGCCAGGCCATCATCGTCACCGAAATCCCCTATCAGGTAAACAAAGCGCGTTTAGTCGAACGCATCGCACAATTAGTCAACGACAAAGACATCGAAGATATTTCCGACATCCGCGACGAAAGCGATCGCGACGGCATGCGCATCGTAGTCGAGCTAAAGCGCGGAGCCGAGCCTCAAATCGTTCTCAACCAGCTCTACAAACACACCGCCATGCAGGAAGGTTTCTCCATGATCCTGCTAGCGGTGGTCAACGGCCAGCCCCGCGAAATGGGGCTGATCCAGGCCATCAAGCACTTCATCAATCACCGCGTCGAGGTAGTCCGCCGCCGCACCGCCTTCCTGCTGCAGAAGGCCAGAGACCGCGAGCACATCCTCGAAGGCTACCTCAACGCGCTCGATCATCTCGACAACGTAATCACCATCATCCGCGCCAGCGCCGACCGCGCCGACGCCCGCGAAAATTTGGTCGCCTACTTCGGCGGCAAGAAAATCGACATCAACACCACCGGTCGCGCCCCTAAGCTCAGCCCGGAAAAGCCTTTCACCTCACGCCAGGCCGAAGCTATCCTCGAGCTGCAACTGCACCGCCTGACAAAGTTGTCCATCGATGAAATCTCGAACGAGTTAAAAGAAGTTCGCGAGAAAATCGAAGATTACGAATCCATCCTCGGTTCCGAAAGCAAGCTCCGCAAAGTCATCATCAAGGAATTGGAAGAAGTAAAAGAACTCTACGGCGACGAACGCCGCACCCGCATCGAAGACGAAGCCGCGGAAATCGTTCTCGAAGACTTAATCGCCGATGAGCAGGTAGCCGTAACCTTCAGCCACTCCGGCTACATGAAGCGCACGCCCATCTCCACCTACCGCATGCAGCGCCGCGGAGGCACCGGCCGCACCGGCATGAAGACCCGCGAAGAAGATTTCGTCGAGCACCTCTTCATCGCCTCCACCCACGCCTACATCCTGATCTTCACCAACAAAGGCCGAGTCTACTGGCTCAAGGTCTACGAAATTCCCGACGTGAGCGCCGCCGGCAGAGGCAAACACATCGGCAACCTTATCGGCCTGCAACCCGGCGAAACCGTCCGCACCATGCTCGCCGTCCGCAATCTGGAAGAAGAAAGCAAATACATCTTCTTCGCGACCCGCAACGGCCTGGTAAAAAAATCCGAGCTCCGCGAGTTCATGCACGTCCGCTCCAACGGCATCAACGCCATCAACATCGAAGAAGGAGACGAACTGGTAGCCGCCCGCATCACCAACGGCAACCAAATCGTTTTCATAGCCACCCACGAAGGCGCAGCCATCCGCTTCGACGAAAACCACGTCCGCCCCATGGGCAGAGCCGCGTATGGTGTGAACGGAATCAATCTGGAAGAGCGCGACTACGTAGTAGGCATGACCGTAACCCCAAAGCCAGAAGCCGAAGTAGGAACCACCACAGACCATGTGGAGACAGCCGCCTCGGCCGTCGCGGGAGCGACAGCGACCGAAGGCGAGGCAAAAGCAGAAGCCGAAATCCCGCCCACCGAAACGCTCGACCTAACTCAAAAAGGCACCCTGATCCTCTCCGTGACCGAAAACGGCTACGGCAAACGCACCCCCGCCGACGAATACCGCCTCACCAACCGCGCTGGCAAAGGCGTAATCAACATTAAGACAACAGAGCGCGTAGGCAAGGTAGTAGCGATCGCGCTGGTAGATGAAAATTCGCAGGTAATGCTGATCAGCCAATACGGCAAAATCATCCGCATGGATTCCAAAACTATCCGCGAATCCGGCCGCAACGCCCAAGGCGTCCGCCTCCTCAACATGGAACCCGGCGACCGCGTAGCTGCCGCCGTAGTCTTAGCCCCAGAAGAAGAACCAAACGGCAACGGAGGCACGCTGCTTCAATAGTTGTTTGATGTCTATTTAGGAAAACTCAGTTTGTCACGAAGGGTTGTCATTCCGAACGAAGTGAGGAATCTGCTGTTTGCCGCCGCCGCAACGGCTCTCAACCACACATCCCACGCCGCCAGAACCCTACTTTACTCCTTGCTTCCGGTTAATCTCCCTGGAAAACTCCGTGAAGAAGTTCAGCAGCGTGCCCCACCCAATCTGCTCCACCGCAGCCTGTCCCCCTTCGGCAAACACATTGTGCGCCCCCGGCTTCCAGGCTGTCGAAATCATCCCGCCGGCAAATGCTCCGCCATACAACGCCCACTGCGGATGCAAATGCTCCTCGCTGCGATCATAAGTCACCAGATTCCGGATAAACGCATGCCGCGTCCGCGGCCATAGCCCTTGACACTTGCACTGATCGTAGCGAACTTCATATCCCAACTTCGCATTGCCCAAAGCCGCCAGCGAATTCGCCGCAATAAATTGTCCTTCCCGCGACGCAAACCGTTTCCCATAGCCGCCCCATCCTCCGCCCCACTGCCAAGGCGTCCCCCGCGCCTGATCAATCGCGGCCGCAAACATCCGCTTCATGTAAGCTTCCGGGGTCGTCAGCGTCTGCCGCAAATAGATCTCTTCCCGCTGCTCCCGCGTCGGACTAACCAGCTTCCGGTTCCTCCCGATATACTCTCCCGCAATCCATCCCGACTCCCAGTCCCGCGCCTTCTTCAGCCCCGCCGTAGCCGCATCCTTGGTAACCACAACCGGATTGTCACTTTTCTTCTTGCTCTCATCCGGCGCCTCAGGAAGCTGCTTCTCCTGCACCTGTCCGGAGCTCTGAGCGGGAGCCTGCGCAGGATTGTTCGCCGGCTCACTCCCCTGCGCCCAACCCAGCCCTCGTCCCGTCACAACCAACAAGCACAGCAATGCAAGCAAGCCGCAACATTTCCTCCGCGTCCTCGGCGGTAAAGTTCCTGCCATCCTCACCGCGAAAACCCCCAATGCTAGACTCCTGAGATGCCATCGCTCTACAACCGCGTTGCAGGTCAAAATGTAGAACGCCTGGCCGCATTAAGCGACGGCATCTTCGCTGTAGCCATGACCTTGCTGGTCCTCGATCTCCGCGTCCCCGCCGCCGAAGCCATTCACTCCGAACAAGACCTCCGCCACGCCCTCATCGCCATTATCCCCGCGCATCGTAGTCTTCCTGATGAGCATCATGACCCTCGGCATCTTCTGGGTTGGCCAGCAAACCCAGCTCAACCACTTCGCCCGCTCCGACCGCAACCTGGCCTGGATTCACATCGCCTTCCTCTGCGCCGTCTCCCTCACTCCATTCTCCACCGCTCTGCTAGCCGGATTCATCCACTACCGCACCGCGCTCCTGGTTTACTGGAGCAACATCGTCCTCCTCGGACTCACTCTCTTCTGGAGCTGGCACTATGCCACCCGCGCCAATCTTCTTCGCGACGACGTCGCACCCGAAGTCCATTCCGCCGTAATCCGCCGCATTGTAATCGCCCAATCCCTCTACGCCACCGGCGCATCCCTCTGCTTCATCAGCACGTATTATGCGATCGCCGCGATTGTCCTCGTACAGATAAACTACGCCATGGCCCCCAGATTCTGCTGGGGACTCTTCTCCCGCAACCACCCGGAAGACTAAAGACTAAAAGAAGATTAAAGGGAACAATAGGGAAGCGTGAGAACTTCTGAAGGTCTATCCGTGTTCATCCGCGCAAATCCGTGGCAAAGGTTTCTCACCCGCGCTCAAACGCATGCTTCTTCTCCAACGTCTCGACCGCATCACGCATCGCCGACTCGAATTTCTCAGCCTGCCCCATCGATTCAGCCGTAGCCAGCGCCCATTCCCCATCCATCCGCACCAGCCCATCCCCAGCCAGCCGCCCCGCAATTTCCACCAAGTGCCCCGGCGTAGTCTCCAGATACTGCGCGTCCGTAAGATCCCCAATCCAAACCTGCTTCTCCAGGGCTTTGTCATTCCGAGCAACGCGAGGAATCGTGGTTTCGCTTCCGTCACCACCGCCCTGGACGGGAACATCACTGCTGCCGGTACTCAACTTCGTCCCCCAATAAACCTTCCGCTCCAAAAACTCCGCAACCACCTCATCCGTAGCCTTCCCAAACACCCACTTCCCACGCTTGAAGTCATAATGCCTGCTGGAAAACGCCACCGGCTTCAGCTTCCCCGACTTCACAAACTCAATCTGCCGATGATCCACTTCCTTACGCAAAGCATTGATCACCGGAGCCTCCACATCCACCGGCTCCAGCGACGCCACCACTTCTCTTACCGTGGCCGACAGATTCACCGCCACCGGCGCATGCAGCCCCTCCGAATTCTCCAACCGGATATCCCCATGCAGCACCCAGAAATCCGCCCCCGAAGTCGACCGATGAAACGGCCACTCCAAAGAAATAGTCAGCGGCAACCCGCTCAACGTAACCCAAATCTTTTTCAACTCACCCGTTCCCGACATCGTTCTCTCCTCAGCACTCAAACCCATGTCATCATTCAGACCCGTTGTCATCCTGAGTGCCCGTTCTTTGGGCCCGAAGGACCTATGTACTCGCTCGCAGTGTCGAGGAAGTCGGTGATCACCGCGACTCGAACCGCAACTGGGTACTGGGTACTAGGTACTGGCTACTTCTTCCTAACCTTACCCCCCATGCGCAACAACTTCCGCACCGTCCCCGTAGGCAGCCGCTTCATCTGATCGTGCAATTCCGTCACCGCCTCAAAAAATCCCGCCATAGCTGCCAGCCGCTCCCGCGTGAACTCTGCCCCAGCCTCCTTAGGATCCAGCTCCTCCAGACTCCGCCGCAACATCTCCCGCGTAGGATCAATCTCCCTCCGCTTCCTCTGCTCAATCACCAGCCGGAACATCTCCCACACATCCTTCATCGACTCATAATGTTCGCGCCGATCCCCCAGCACATGCACCGCCCGTACAATCCCCCAACCCTCCAGCTCCCGGATCGAAGTGCTCACATTCGACCGCGCCACACTCAAAGTCTCCGCAATCTCCTCCGCCGGCAAAGCCCGCGGCGACAAATACAGCAGCGCGTGAATCTGCGCCACCGTCCGGTTAATCCCCCACCGCGTCCCCATCTCTCCCCAATGCAGAATGTAAGCCTTCTGCACTCCAGTCAAAGTTGCCATGTCAGTGCTTTCAGTTCAAACAGAATCTACAGAACAAACAACCGCCATGTCAACCCGACCAGGCGCGATGTCAGCCATCCCTTCCACTCGCTTGTCATCCCGAACAAATCCCTGTCATCCCGAACGAAGTGAAGGATCTTGGTTTCCCGGCGTTCGACCACGCCGCCGGCTCTGCCTTTGGGCCGACTCCGCCTTTGAGTGACGCAGCGCTTCAGCGCTGAGATAAAACTGCAAAACCAGCAGCGGCTTCAGCCGCCGAGGTGCGAGCTCTTCTTCTCGGCTTCCGCAACCACCTTCTTCTTAGGAGCCTTCCGCTGCGCTTCCTCCCGCTTCCGCTCCTGATACCGCCGATCATGAAAGGCCTGGTCCGACGCTTGTTTCTTCATACTCCCAGCTTGCCACACCCCCGCGAACATAGCCAGTCCAACAAAATGTAGGGACAGCCGCCCTCGGCCGCGGACGAATCGCGTGCCGATGATGACCAGCACTGTTCAACGCCAGTGAAACTCGTTCAGAGTCAGCGCCGTTTATTCGGATAGCTGATGAAGAAGAAAACCTTTGTCCGCGTCTCCGGCATCGTAGCTGGGCGAGAACCGCGAATACGGAAGGGAAAAAAGATGAAAACGATTGTTTCAGCCGTTTGCTGTGTCGCTCTGGGTTGCGTCCTGGTCTTTGCGCAAGGTTCAGCCCCCGCCATGACCGACCAACAGTTTGTGGATTTCGCCGCACAAACCGACATGCTGGAGGCCAATTTAGGACAGTTGGCCGCTACCCAGGCGTCTTCCCAAGGCGTTAAGGATTACGCTCAGATGCTTGTCACGGATCACACCGACGATTACACACGGCTGGGCGTGGTAGCCAGTACGGACAATCTCGTGGTTCCGAAAGCCCTTGATGCAGCCCACGACAAGATGATCGCTCCGTTCAAAACCCTTAAAGGCCCAGCCTTCGATCACCGCTACACTCAGGCCATGATTGCAGGACACACCAAGGCTATACAGGTTTACGCGAAAGAAGCGGCGGATGCACAAAGCGCTGATCTGAAGGCTTACGCGAACCAGACGCTGCCAACACTTCAGAAGCACCTCGATGGCGCTAGGAATCTTGTGAAGGCTGAGCCGTCTTCAAAAAGCATGCAGCGGAAGTGAAGAAGCTAACTAAAAACGGCTGCCGCGGCCCGTTGTGGCAGCCTCAACGCCGTATCCAACTCGACGCTTTTCGCAGTTCTTTCTGATTCTTGAGCGAACGTTCTGCCTCCAGTAGGTTCGTTCCGATTCCGAAGCAGAAATCTGCGCCAGCTATTGTGGTAATGCGACCATCCAAAGCGACTACCGCAAACGGTTCCTGGTTCAGAATCCGTTGGGCCCGAGAGAGCTTTTTATTTAGCTCGTGATAGGACTTCCCCTTGCACAGAAACTCATCGCCTTTGTCGTGATAGGCGTCCGCCCCGACAGAAACTAGTGTCTCGGCAAATCTTTTTATCAGTACGTCCCCAGCGGTGTAACCGAACTGGTCGTTCAGGGCCTTCAGTCCGTTCACGTCGCACATCGCAACAAAGGGACTTTCCGCACCCTCTTCAAACGCACGCTTGTTACGCAAATCAGTCTTTTCGGAAACCAACAAAGCGCGTCTCATTTCCGCGGCGGACATCTCGGCCACGCGCTTGCGGGTAACGTGATCTGTTCGGCGATCCATCATTTGGACACCTCCTGCTGCTTGCAAGCTGCAGGCGATGTTCTTTTCTCGAAAATGTACTCCTTGATTGGTGGGGGCCCCGCGAATGTCGGCCTAGGAAATAGGTTAGTTTTGAGCCACGTGAACACGCAATTCCTCCTGCGGTTTGTGGGCATCAGACCCTAGATGCAAGGGGATTCTGGTGTCATTGGAAATCTAGCGGAAGTTCAAGAGGAATAGCTTAATTTCACACGGAGCGCTGTGACGAAAGTAACAAGAAATGTAACCAAGCGAGTGCACTCACCGTCAGCGATCCTTGGTCTCCCCTTGCACCAAGCGGCAGTCGTCCTCTTCCCCAACTGCACTTTGATAGCCGTCGAAATAAATGCAGACCCTCGCATCATTCAAGGGTGGTGGCATTCCGCAGCGCGCGCACTGGCAACCCACAACTACTGTTGTCTACAATCGAGATCCCATGCACCCGGCCCGTATAGCCGAACTGCTCCAGCCCTTCTTATCAAATCCTTGTCATTCCGAACCGGCGAAAGCCGGAGAGGAATCTGCTGTCCTCTCCGCCATCCAACTCCAAAGTATATCGACGTACATCGATATACTCCTCCACTGGAACGCCCGCATCAACCTCACCGCCATCCGCGCCCCAGAAGAAATCGTAACCCGACACTTCGGCGAATCCCTATTCGCCGCCCGCCACCTCTTTCCGCCCTACCCTGTTTCTTCCTCCGTGTCCCCCGTGCCCCCTGTGGTAAGAGATTTTGAAGTTGCCGAAGCCCAAAGCCCGAAGCCCGAAGCCCGCCTAGCCGACCTCGGCTCCGGCGCCGGCTTCCCAGGAGTCCCGATAAAACTCTGGGCGCCCAACATAGCCCTGACCCTGATCGAATCAAATCAAAAGAAAGCCACCTTCCTCCGCGAACTAACCCGCACCCTTACATTGACGGACGTCAATATAAAAAACACTCGCGCCGAGGCCCTCCCCCCGTCCACCTTCGACGTAGTAACCCTCCGAGCCGTAGAGCGCCTCCCCAAAATCCTGCCAGTAGCCGCCAACCTCCTGACCCCCAACGGCCGCCTCGCCCTCCTGATCTCCTCCTCGCAACTGGAATCCACCCGCTCCACCCTCCCCAATCTGATTTGGGACCCACCGATCCCCATCCCCAACTCCGAATCCCGCATACTGCTAGTCGGACAAGCAGAACCAAGACTATAAACAAGTGGAACAGATCACAAGCTTAGGTCAACAAAAGCAACTTGTTAACACACCCGGACTGGTACGTCAGCCCATGAAAGTGGTACATAGTCATATTTTGCAGTTTTCGTTCGTCTGGCTAACCTAAGACTGCCGAGTGTTCCAACCGGAACATTCAACACATTGTTCCGACTGGAACGTTTTGACGATATGTTCCGACCGGAACACTCGATCGATATTTCCCAGGCGACAAACCACCTGAATGTTCCGACTGGAACATTGGACACGTTTTGCACACAATTCAACCAACTCAGGGTAATTCGATCTTGCATTTGAAATGGGAATCGCACTATTCTGCCAACAGCTCTGGCTCCTCGACAATTTATGGGACGCGTCATCGCTGTTGCCAATCAGAAGGGCGGCGTGGGCAAGACTACGACTGCCATCAACCTAGCCGCGTCCTTCGCCGCCGCGGAAGTGAACACACTCCTCATCGATTGCGATCCGCAATCGAACACCACCAGCGGCCTGGGCTTGATGAAAGATCCGGAACGCCTCTCTACCTACCACCTCCTGCTGGGTGCAGCGACAGGTGAAGAGACCCTGGCTGTAACTGAACTGGAACAGCTCTGGCTGATCCCCTCACACAAAAACCTGATCGGGGCAAACCTTGAGCTGGTGGAGGCAGAGCGGCGCGAGTATCGCTTGCGCGATACGATCGCGCCTCTGCGCGATCGCTTCCAGTACATCGTCCTCGACTGCCCGCCGGCGCTTGACTTGCTCACGCTGAATGCACTGGTCGCGGCTGACTCAGTGTTGATTCCTATGCAGGCGGAATACTTTGCGCTGGAAGGCATCAGCGAGCTGCTGGACACAGTGGAGCGGATCCGCGTGGCCTTGAACCCGGGGCTCGAGATTGAAGGCGTGGTGCTGACCATGCTGGATGAGCGGACCAACCTGGCGCAGCAGGTCACGGCTGAGCTGAGAAAGTTTTTTGGGGACAAGGTGTGCGCGGCAACCATTCCGCGGAACATACGGCTGGCGGAGGCGCCCAGTCATGGCAAGGCGGCGCTGGTGTACGATCCGCGGTCGAAGGGGGCAGAGAGTTACATACGGCTGGCTAAGGAGCTGCTGGGCAGGCATCTGGCGGCTGCTGGGGATGCGCGTGCGGCGATTAGTGCTTGATTTATATATTGATATACATCGATATATTAGATTGACGTGTGTCGATATACACAAAAGCCCTTCAAAGGCTGGGTGCGCGGCTCGGTAGGGGTCCTTCGACTGCGTAGATGCTTGCGCTTTGCGCGCAAGCATCTACTTCGCTCAGGATGACAGATTTTAGGAGAGGACACATTGATGACTACTTCGGCGGCGGAGAATTTGGCGGGGCATCCCGCAATTGAGAAGAAAGAGGAGAAGGTGGAGAAGCGGCGGGCTTTGGGGCGGGGGTTGGAGTCGTTGCTGCCGGGGCCGCGGGTGGTTGTTCCTGGTCCCGAGCTTCGGGGAGCTGGCGCGGCGGCCGGTGATGGCGGCGGCGAACAGCAGGTTCCTCACTTCGTTCGGAATGACAAAGTTTCAGGGATCCCGGAGGGGACAGAGACAGCCGCTGTCGCGGCTGGACAGCCGGGGACGGCTGTCCCCACATTGGAGCAAAACGAGAATGCGGAGGTTATTTCGATTCAGGCTATGGCTATGCCTGCCAACATGGTCGCTAATATTTCGATCGATTTGATTGAGAAGAATCCTTATCAGACGCGGTATGTGTTTGATGAGGAGATGTTGCAGGAGTTGCGGGATTCGATCAAGGAGCACGGGGTGGTGCAGCCGGTGGTGGTGCGTCCGGCGGAGGAGGAAGGGCGATACATTCTGGTGCTGGGTGAGCGGCGGTTGCGGGCTTCGAAGATGGCGGGGAAGGACACGATCCCGGCGCTGGTGCGCCGGCTTTCGCCGCAACAGGCGGCGGAGATGACTGTGCTTGAGAATGTGGTGCGGGAGGATCTGAATCCGATTGAGCAGGCGGAGGCGTTTCGCGTGTTGAGCCTGCAGTTCAAGCTGACGCAGGTGCAGATTGCGGACCGCATTGGAGTGTCGCGGGAGACGGTGGCGAATTACATGCGGCTGTTGCGGCTGCCGGAGAAAGTGATGAGCTACATGCTGGAGGAGCGGCTCAGCTTCAGCGATGCGCGCGAGCTGTTGCGGCTGGAGAGTGAAGAGTACATCGAGGCGGTTGCAGAAGAGATTGTGACGCACAAGCTGAAGTGGGACCAGATTGAAGACCGGGTGATGCGGATCAACGGGTCATTCGCAATGCTGCCGGGGCAGACCTTGCCGGGAGAGAAAAAGAAAAAAGGTGGGGCGCGGTGGATGGATCCGAATGTGCGGGCGGCGCAGACCGATATGGAGCGGACTTTGGGGATGCGGGTTCGCATTCGAGACCGGCATGGCAAGGGGCGGATTGTGATTGAGTATGCTTCGGTCGATGACTATGAGCGGGTTACTGGGATGCTGCGGGGGAAGAAGTGAAGTAATCAGTGTCAGTTCATGGTTTTTCTTTTATTTGTGGGCGGCCCTGCGGCCGCTTTTTTTGTTTTCCGGGCGCGGGGAAAAGGAATCAAAGTGGTAAGAGTGGGAAGGCTGGTGCGGTTCTCCTTTGCATCGGCCCAGACTGACCCATGTCCGGACTAAGGTTTGGCCTTGAAGTGGGGCGACAGTGGGGATGTTAACTATCTCGATTCCGCCAACGTGAAGAAGCGACGTTGTGCCGGCAGATCCGGGAGAATGCCTCTTGAGGCCGGTGGTGGTATCCAGGGTTGCAGGGGTCCTTCTCTACGCAAGCGCTTGCGCTTCGCTTAAGCGCTTGCTCCGCTCAGGATGACAAGGGGGCGCTTGCAGCATTTCTGGAGAGATGTGGATATGGCTTTGACTGATGTGGAGAAGGCTTTGGGGTCGGTGGCGGGGCGGTTGATGAATGGCGACGTTGTTTTACTGGAGGGGCAGAAGATTCCGGTTGAGCGCGTGGGGAGGGGGCGGTTGCGGATGGTTCAGTTTCGGCTGAATGGGCGGGTGCTGGAGGCGATTGAGCAGAATCCGGAGAAGCCCAGCCGCTGGGGGAAGCTGGCGCGCGAGAAACATCAGGTGGTGCAGTTTCGGGATGCGGAGATGCATCGGTATGTGGCCGTCTCCGTGGATGGGGAAGTGCGGGAGTATGGGAAGTAGTGGCGAGTATCTGGTACCTCGTTCCTAGCATCACTCGATTTGGCCTACTACGTCGAACTTTCTGGTTTTGCCGTCGGGGAAGAGGAATTCGTAGACCTGGTAGGAGTCGTAGTTGTTTCGGTGTTCGTCTTTGACGAGCTTTGCTTTGTAGTCGCCTAGCGCAAGCAGTTGGCTGATGCCGAGTTCTGACAGCAATTCATATTTCTTGCCGTCGATGATCACGTCCAGATCTTGAGAGTAGCCATGACCGGCAAAGGCTATGCGCGTGGCGTTGACGTGGATCGTGATGGTGGAGTCGGCGGGTTTGGGGTCGGACGCGTGGGCGAAGGTTGCGAGTAATAAGAGAATGGGTAGTGTGAGTTTGTGCATGGGGCGCCTCGTTTCTGTGTTCGATTATTGGGAGTATATCCCGGGCATTCGCGTGAAGTGCGGGACGGCGCCGGCGGTTCGGGGAGAACGCCTCTTTGAGATCGTGGTGGTGTCTGGGGTTGCAGGGGTCCTCCTCTCCGTAAGCGCTTGCGCTTCGCTTAAGCGCTTGCTCCGCTCAGGATGACAATCTTCGGAAGATCCTACTTGGCGAAGAAGTAGTCGAAGGATTTTATGGCCGTGAATTCGTCGTCTTTGATGTCGAAGACGGTGTAGAGCTTGGTGACCTGGACGATGTCGTGAACTTTTTTGGTGAGGCTCAGGAGTTTTAGTTCGCCGCCGGCGCTGCGGACGGCGGTGTAGCCGCTGACGAGTTCGCCTACGCCGGAGGAATCGATGTAATCGACCTGCGCGAGATTGAGTACGATTTTTTTCTTGCCATCGACCAGGAGCTGGCGGATGGTGTCGCGGAGCTGTCCGGTCTCGTCGCCCAGAGTGATGCGTCCGACGATGTCGACGATGGTGACGTGGCTGACTTCGCGGATGGTGATGGACATGATGCCGATTGATTGTACCTCGGAACACCTGAATCTACCACGGAGACGCTGAGGCGCGGAGAAATGCGGGGGCGGGTCCGTCTCGAAAGCTGGGCCATATTGATGCCAGCGAAACCAAGATCCCTCGCTTCGCTCGGGATGACAATTCTTCGATTACGCCAGCCGTTAGCAGAGGCGACGCCGCGAACACCAAGATCCCTCGCTTCGCTCGGGATGACAGCCTTTGATTAGGCGGGGCCGTAGTGGAAATGCCTTGCCGGGGTCCCTGGTGCTGCGAGCGGGTAAGGGGTCCTTCGACTTCACGAATGCTTGCGCTAAGCGCGCAAGCATTCGCTCCGCTCAGGATGACAGAGCGAGAGAGCTTCGTCGGGTTAGTAGCTTAGGGAGTTGAAGGCGGCTGCGTGGGGGATGGGGTGGGAGTCGCGGATTTCCTGGATGGGACTGGTGATTATGGGAGTGTCGTATTCGGGGTGGTGAAATTCGAGGTGCATGCCGCGGCCTACGTATTGGAGCTTGAGCATGGAGCCTCCCCAGGTGGAACCGGCGATGGCTACGTGAACCGGGCTGGGACAGAATTCGGGATGGCCGGAGATCAGAGCGTGGCTGCCGCCTAGAAGCACTGCGGTGTAGCAGTGATGCATGGTTTGGATTTCTAAAACGGTGGAGGGTGGGAGGTCGTGGAGAAAAACTCCACCTTCGATTTCAGACTGGATGATGGCGTGGTTAACGTCGTCCGCGAGGTTGGGGTGCGGGGTGAACATGGCCGGTCCCTACTAGATGCTGCCTTAGGGTAATGGGTTTCGGGGGGCGGGGCAAGGGGAGAGTGGGGTTTTTCGGGCACGTTGGCAGGTGGACTTTTGGGGTGGAGTGGGCGTGGTGCGGCCGGTGGTGGAAATTCCCTTCGGAGCCGCGGAGAGTTGGCTGGATGAAAGGGGTCCTTCGACTGCGCATGACCGTCCTATCGGACGATCATGCTCCGCTCAGGATGACAGGGATGTGCTGGTTATTGCGGTTGGGCGCTGCTTACGGTTTGGGGCTTTGGCTCGTCGGCGGTGCTGCCTATGGCGTCGCCGGAGAGGATTAGTTCTACGCGGCGATTTTGCTGGCGGCCTTCGGGAGTGTCGTTGGTGGCTATGGGCTCGGTCTTGCCGTAGCCGTGCGCTTCCACGTTGGTGGAGCTGATTCCCTGCTGGACGAAATAGTCGCGGACGGCCTGGGCGCGGCGTTCGGAGAGTTGCTGGTTGTAGTCGTCACTGCCTACGCTGTCGGTGTGGCCTTCGATGGCTACGTGCAGACTTGGATACGCCAGGACTATTCCGGAAACTTTGGCTAAGCGCTCGCGGGCTCCGGGCAGGAGTTCGAAGCTGCCGCTGCGGAATAGAACGTCTGACATGTTGGCGATCAGGCCGCGGGCGGAATCGCGCGTCGCTAAGATGCTGTTGAGTTGTTGCAGCAGACGCGCGCGCAGTTCCTGCTTTTCGTTTTCGGCTTGCTGGCGGAGTGCGTCGGATTGGGCGGCGGCTTGTTTGGCTTTGTCGGTTTCGGCGGCTAGGGCTTGCTGCTGGGCTACGGCTTCGGCAGTGGCTTTCTCGGCTTCGGCTTTTTGACGCGCGGCTTCTGCGGCGGCGGCCTCGGCTTCCTGCTTCATCTTTAGAGCTTCGGCTTTGGCTTGTTCAGCCTCGGCGCGGGCGGCTTCCGCTTCGGCGCGACGCTTGGCTTCAGCATCGGCATCGGCGCGGGCTTTGGCTTCGCGGGATGCGGCGGCGGCCTGGGCTTCGTCCTCAGCTTTTTGTTTTACGGCCATTAAGCGCGCTTCTTCGGCGGTTTCTGTCGCCTCTTTGGCGGCGGCTTCTACGGCGGCTTTATTTTGCTTTTGGCGGTAGATGCTTTCCGCGTTCAGGAGTTGCTGGCTGGCTTTCGAAATGATGAAGGCGGCGTATTTGTCTTCGGCGGCGAGGCGGGCGATGCGCACGGCGTTGCGGGCTTCGAAAAGTTCGAGTGGAGTTTTGCTGTCGATGCCGAAGATGGCGTCTTGAATATGAGTGTTTGTCGAAGAATAGGTGCCGCGGCTTACGAGATCATATTTGGCTTCGATGTTTTCGCCTCCGGCGCCGTCGACGGGAGCGCTTTCCATAACCACCATGTTGCCGGGAGCGGTAACGGCGAAGTAGGGCTCGGCGGTTACGATCATGCCGAAGGTCTGGAGATCGGTTGCGGCTTTCAGGTGCGCGGTGTTGCTGTTGTGATCGATGGCGACCTCACCTAGATTCACGGGGCGGCCTTGCGGAGAGACGGCCCAGAGAACGTAGGTCAGGTATTCGAGTCCGAACTTGGTGGCGTCTTCGAGATTCTGGAATTTCACTTCGATCTGGAAGTTGGTCTTCTTGCCTTCTACGCGGGCTTCGCCGGCTGCGCCCTGGAGGAGATCGGTGCCGTGGAAATCTACTTTGGTCTGGCCACCTTGCAGGCGGTAGTGGACTGCTTTGGTGGTGCGGGTTACGGTGGCGGCTTCCGGGGTCGCAGTCGCTGGAGCTGGGACCGGCGCGGTTTGCGCGGACGCCAGCGTGGCGGCGCAGAGGATGATGGCTAGAGACAGGTTTTTCACGAGGCTCTCAGTCTGGGGGAGACTTTGGGCTGCTGTATTCGTTAGTAATTCCTAATTATCTTCGTCGAAGATGGCGGGAGGAACAAGGACAGGAAGGACAATGGGGAGATGGCACTTTGGTCACCGGGGGATCCACTACTTCGCGATGAAGTCGGCGAAGGAGGCTACTTTGCCGAAGTAGATGCGGAGAGTGCATTTGGAACCGTAGTGGGCGAAGGCGACCTCGAGTGTGTCTGAGGATTCGGAGACCTGGTCGGTTTCCATTTGAGAGCGGGCGAGATCCTGTTTTTCGTCGTAGGCGGAGCCGGGGGTTACGTTTTTGTTGACGGCGAGAGTCCATTTGCCTTTTTCAGGAATGGGGTAAACGGTGTAGGCGCCGAGAGGGATGGTTACGCCGCCGAAGGCAAGTGGGGCCTCGGTGAACAGGGTCATGGGAGTGCCGCCGGGAGCCCAAGGCTTGCCGTTTGGAGCTTTGTCGTTCTTTGCGGTGACGGCGTTGTAGCGGATGTAAACCTGGCGTCCGTCGTCGAGATTACAGCTGGCGGTTGAAGGCTCGGATTGCGCCGAAGCGATGGCTGTGAGAGTTGGCAGGAAAATGATGGCGACTACGAAGCGAGCGCGGAGCATGGAAGACCCTCTGGGCTAAACAGTTTAGCGCCGAAATGGGTGGAGGGGAAGGGAATTTGAGTTCTGGCTTTCCGAAGTGAGGGATTTGCCCCGGTTGTTGCTGGTCTTCGGTGATGTACTCAGACGGGTGGGGCGTTGCTACCGTGAGTGGCGAGGACACACACTCATGGCGAAAGCAGCGAAGCTGAAAATTCTTTATGGTGAAGGGGATGCTGAGGAACAGGCGGTTACGGCAGCGGCCTTGGAGAAGGCTGGGCACACGGTAGAGAAGGCCGTGGGACGAAAGGCCGTGGAAGCGGCGATTGGCAAGGGGCGGTTCGACCTGGTGGTGCTGGGTCCGAGTTTGAGCCGGAATGATCGGCATCATCTCCCTTATATGGTGAAGAAGGCGCAGGCCGAGGTGAGCGTGCTGGTGATGCACGCGGATGGAAGCCGGCATCCTTATGTGGATGCTTGTACCGACACCGGGGCCAGCGTGGAGAATGTTGTGGCGCGGATTGAAGGGATGGCGATTGCTGGGGTGATTCCGGCTGCTGCGGGAGCGGCTGCTGGCAGGTAGGCAGTTCTCAGTTCTCAGTTCTCAGTTCTCAGTTCTCAGTTCTCAGTTCTCAGTTCTCAGTTCTCAGTTATTGGATTGGCGGCCTTAGAGGGCCGCCTGCTTTTTTTTGCGGAAGGATGGATGGAGACCTCCGCGAGGGATTTGCATTGATACGAATCTGAGTGGTTAACGGGTGGGATTGGTTGCGATTTGGGGCGGTCGTTTCGTCGGTCGGCTGGCACCTGATCGGATCGAAGTGGAATTTCTTGTCGCCGGCTGATTTGAATTTCGGTGCGAACCTGGTTGGTAATAGTGGAGTGTACTGAGAGTTCTGGGCCCTGGTTCGGGCGCTGGAAATCCTGTTTTCTGTTTGCTCAGCTGACCTAGTGGGCTTGTTGTCCAGAACTTCCGCCTGACAAACTTTAGAGAAGCGAATTACTCCGCATCACATCCAAAGCGAGTGTGCGAGGAGGGTGCGATGAGCGTTAGTGCGGAGTTTTTGCCGGAGTTTGATTTGGAGATGGCGGCGGCGCGGAGGACTTTGGAGCGGATTCCGGAGGACAAGCTGGCTTGGAAGCCGCATGAGAAGTCGATGCTGCTGGGGAGGCTGGCTGGTCACATTGCGGAGTTGCCGGGAATGGGCGTGAGTGTGATGAAAGAGGATGCGCTGGATTTTGCCGTCCGGCCGGCTGGGGAACCACAGCGCAAGCCGAACGTGGCGGAGTCGCGGAAGCAGGTGCTGGAATTGTTTGATAAGAATGTTGCGGCGCTGCGGGCTGCGATTGCGGGCACGAGTGATGAGCGCTGGGCTGGAAAGTGGACGCTCTCGGCGGGCGAGAAAAAGTTCTACGAAGGGACGCGCATGGGGGCGATGGGGCGGATGATGATGAATCATGTGATCCATCATCGGGCGCAGTTGGGAGTTTATTTGCGGTTGAATGATGTGGCGGTGCCGTCGGTGTATGGGCCTTCGGCGGACGAAGGACGGTGACGTATAGGCGAAATTTACTTCTTTACCTCGGCGGGCGGAGCCGGTGCCGGCTCATCGAGCTTTACCCCGTGCCATGGGCAGTACTTCCAGTTTGCTTCGACACGTTCCTTGCCCACCGGACAATACCTCGGCGGGCTTAACGAGGTCAGGGGCAGTTTCCACTCGTAGACACTCTCTTTCGTGCCGAGGATATTGGTAATCACAATTGAAAAGCTTCCGGGGGCGAGGGGGTCAGCTATGGGGTTAGCCATTTTGTCGGCTGCTGGAAAGAAATAGATCTGGAGGTTCTGCCCCATCGTTCCCAGCATGTTCGCCAGCAGCGGTTTGATGATCGAGGCCAGCCCTTCCGCATCGCCTGAGACCTTTTGAACCGATTCGTAGTCGTTCCCTGCGGCATCGCGCAGCTTTAGGTTTGAGCGGACTTCCGGTTCTGAAATCCAATTGATGTTTCCGATCCCCATCTTCCCGAAGCCCGCCATAATCACTGTGTACTTGCGCAATGCCAAAAAGCGATCGCGTGCTTTGTCTGCCGAGAAACCGGCGCGCACAAGTGATTGTTCCCAGTACTGTACCGGCGTCCACATGATCACTCCGATGTAGCCAGGCTCTTTCGTTGTCTGCTCGAGCTCCCTTACGAGGGCATTAAAATCCACCTCGGTGGCGGCGGGGGGCGCTGATTGCGCGACGGCGGCGGGAAGCAGAGCCAGCGCCAGTATCCAGGAGAACAAATGGGCGCGAATCATAGGTCTTGATGATCCGCCCGGCCGTTATATTTTGCAACTCCATGATTTGCAAAATGCAATCGGCGATCATGGCAACGGCAAGTTGCATGGGTCCCTTCGACAGGCTCGGGGCAGGCTCTTCGGCCCGCAAAAAGCGCGGGCCTCAGGATGACAGGGGATGGGTGAGGTGGATGCTGGCTCGCTTCGCTCGCTGGACAGCCGAGGGCGGCTGTCCCCACATGAGCATCTCGGTCGCCGGGTCGAAGGGCGCTACTGTTGCAGCGCTACCTTCATGTCCAGGTTGTGGGCCAGGAAGGACCAAGTGTCGGCGGTTTCGTCTATCAGCTTTGTAATGGATTTGCCGGCGCCGTGGCCTGCCTTAGTCTCGATGCGAATTAGGATTGGGGCTGGGCCGGCTTGATCGGCTTGCATCGTCGCGGCGAATTTGAAGCTGTGGCCGGGGACTACGCGGTCGTCGTGATCGGAAGTTGCGATTAGGGTGGGCGGATATTTTGTTCCTGGCTTCAGGTTGTGCAGCGGGGAATAGGCGTAGAGGGCTTTGAAATCTTCGGGATTGTCGGAGGAGCCGTAGTCGCTGGTCCAGGCCCAGCCTATGGTGAATTTCTGGAAACGCAGCATGTCCATGACGCCGACTTCGGGCAAAGCTGCGCCGAAGAGGTCGGGGCGCTGGGTTTCGCAGGCGCCGATGAGGAGGCCCCCGTTGCTGCCGCCACGAATTGCTAGCTTGGGCGTGGACGTGTATTTGTTGGCGATCAACCACTCAGCGGCGGCGATGAAGTCGTCGAAGACATTTTGCTTTTTCAGTTTCATTCCCGCCTGATGCCACTCTTCGCCGTATTCTCCGCCGCCGCGCAGGTTGGGCTGAGCGTAGATGCCTCCCATTTCGAGCCACACCACATTTGGGACGGAGAAGGCTGGAGTGAGAGAGATGTCGAATCCACCGTAGGCGTAGAGCAGCGTGGGGTTTTGTCCGTCAAGCTTTAATCCTTTCTTGTAAGTCAGGAACATGGGGACGCGGGTGCCGTCTTTGCTGGCGTAGAAGACTTGTTTGGTTTCGTAGAGGCTGGAATCGAAATCGACTTTGGGCTGGCGGAAGACCGCGCTCTTGGCGGCTTCGAGATCGTAGCGATAGACGGTAGCGGGAGAGATGAAGCTGGTGAACGCATAGAAAGTTTCTTTGTCTTTGCGCTTGCCGCTGAAACCTGCGGCGGTGCCGATGCCGGGCAGGTCGACGTTGTGGAGGAACGTGCCGCTCAAGTCGTAGACGCGAGCCTCGGTGCGCGCGTCTTTCAGATATTCCAGGAGAAACGAATTGTTGACTACGTTCGAGAACTCTAGCTTGTCGACGCTTTGAGGAACTACGGTTTTCCAGTTGATGCGTTCGGGATGGCGGGTGTCGATGGCGATCACGCGTCCGCGGGGAGCATCGAGATCGGTCTGGAACCAGAAGACGGGACCGTCGTTATCGATGAACCGGTATTGCGCGTCGAAATCATCGAGCAGCTTTACTACCTGGGAATCCGGTTGAGTGAGGTCTTTGTAATAAATTCGACTCTTGGGCGACGTGCCTTCGGAGACGGTGATGATCAGATAGTGGCCGTCATCTGAAACGTCGCCGCTGAACAACATTTCATTGTTGTCGGGGCGCTGGTAGATCAGTTTGTCTTGGGATTGCGCGGTGCCGAGGCGGTGATAGTAGAGCTTTTGAAAATAATTGGTGTCGCGCAGGGTGGCGCCGGTGGGTTCGTCGTAGCGGCTGTAAAAGAAACCCTGGTTGTCTTTGGTCCAGGAAGCGCCGGAGAACTTTACCCACTTGAGATCGTCGGCGAGATCTTTTCCGGTGTCGATGTCGCGAACGTGCCACTCGGTCCAGTCGGAGCCGGAAGTGGCGATGCCATAGGCCATCAGTTTGCCGTCGTCGGAGATGGCTTCACCCGCCAGAGCTACGGTGCCATCGGGAGAGAGCGTGTTGGGATCAAGCAGGACGCGAGGCTCGGCGTTGAGCGACTCGGCGACGAGGAGGACGTTCTGTTGTTGGAGTCCGGTGTTGTGCTGAAAGAAGTAGCGTCCGCCGTGCTGGCTGGGAGTAGAGAAGCGCTCGTAGTTCCAGAGTTTGGTGAGGCGGTCGCGAATGGCCTGGCGGTAGGGGAGCTGATCGAGGTAGCCGAAGGTTAGTTTATTTTCGGCTTCGACCCAGGTGTGAGTTTCGGCGGAGTCGGTGTCTTCGAGCCAGCGGTAGGGGTCGGCGACTTTGGTGCCGTGGTAGTCATCGACCTGGTCGCTGCGGCGGGCTTGAGGATAAGTCAGAGGCAGAGTCTGAGCGGCGGAGAGCGAGGTCATCATTGAGAGTAATGAAAACAGAATTGTCGCGTGGCGAGCTAGATGCATGGGGCCTCTGGGATGGGGTCGGTGGTGCGATCTATTTTGCCTGTGGGAGTGGGCAAGAAGCAAGACGCCGCCGTGGCGGAAACTCCTTGCGGGGCTGGCGGTGGTGCAAGCCGCTAGGGGTCCTTCGACTGCACAAGTGCTTGCGCTAAGCGCGCAAGCACTTGCTCCGCTCAGGATGACAGGACCATTCTCAGGCTTCTACGGTAGGGTGCGGCGGGCTTGCCTGGTGGTGGCGGGTTTGTAGTCTGCGGGGTAGAGGACTACGCAGCGGTTGAAGCCCTCGCCGTCGCTTTCGGTGCGGAGGTCGGTTTGATCGCGAAGGGCTAAGTGAACGATGCGGCGCTCGCGCGACGACATAGGAGCGAAGTGGAACGGAGTTCCGGTCTGGCGAACTTTTTCGGCGGCGACGGATGCGGCCATGCGGAGTTCCTGGAGGCGGATGGAACGCTGGTTCTTGCAATCGAAAGAAATCTTTTCGTGCTCGGCGGAAGGTAGATGGAGGATTTCGAAGGCTAAGAGTTCGAGGGCGCGGAGAAGTTCGGCACCGCGATCTAGGAGCAGCGTGGAATCGGGGCCGGAGAAGTCGACGAAGATCTCAGGCTTCTCCCAGTCGGTGGGGGCTGGCGGATCGACTACGATGCGGTATTTGAGGTGAAGACCTCCGTTGGTGACGACCGACTGGAGGAATTCGTTGATGCGGTTGGCAGCGGCTAGTTTGTCCATAGGTCAGCTTTCAGGGTTCAGCTATTTTTCTTTCTTGCGGGCGCGTTTTTCCATCATTTCCCGCATTTCACGGCCTAGCGTGGTGCGGTTCATGACGGCTTGTTGCGCGATCATAATCAGGTTGCTCTCGGTGTAATACAAGTTCAAGCCCGCGGCTAGCTTGAAGAAGATGAAGCCCATGAACAGGGGCATCATGATCGTCATCATTTTTTGCTGGGCGGGATCCATGCCGGCCTGCGGGGTCATGCGCTGCATTACGATCATGCTGACCACCATCAACAGCGGCAGCACCCAATCGGAGGCGGAGAGATCGGTGATCCAGAGCCAGTGGGCGTGGCGCAGCTCGAGGGCGACTCCCAACATTCTGTAGTAGGCGATCAGGAACGGGAACTGAATGATGAGAGGCAGACAGCCGCCGGCGGGATTTACGCTCTCCTTCTTATAGAGTGCGCTGATCTCTTCGTTCATGGCCGCTTTGCGCGGATCGCGCAAGCTGTACTTCTTGTATTTCTCCTGAATGTTTTTGATCTGGGGCTGGATGCGCTGCATCTTCAGCATCGACTTCATCTGCGTGATGCGCAGAGGCAGCAGCGCGACGGTGATGATGAGAGTTTGGATTACGATGGCCCATCCCCAGTTATGAACCATGTGGTTGTAGGTCCACTTGAGCCAGAGGAAGAGCGGGCGCGCCAGGATGCCCCACCAGCCGTAGTTGACGATGCCGCGAAGATCGGGGCTGTCGTTCTTGATGGTGGGTACGGGAACGGCATCGAGGACGGCGATCTCTTTGGGGCCGACGTACATGCGCTCAGTGGTGGGGCCGCGGAGGTCGCCGACCGCGGCGCCCAGAACATCTACGTTGGCGGTATCTTTCGAACCGGCGCCGACGGGATTGAGGCCGGGCTTCTGCGCAATCTCGATGGGATTGCGCAGCGTAACCATGGCGGCCGAGGCCGGATCGTTAGGGATGAAGATGGCGGTGAAGTACTGGTCGCCCGTGCCGGCCCACTCGAATGGACCTTTAATGGTGTTGCCGCCGCTGATCGCCTTGACGGTAAGACGCGAGACATAGTTCGGGAAGAAGATGTAGCCGCTGCGTTCGGTGGAGGCGTCGTTGTGATAGTCGATGCCGGCAGCGGCGTAGGAGGCTGCCGTGACCTGGTCGCCGAATCCGGCGGGCCAGGCGGGCGCGGCGAAGATTTCAGCGCCTTTGTAGAACACCGAGGTTTCTACGTTGAGAACGTAGGTGTGGTCGAAATGGAAAGTCTTGCGGACGACGAGATCCTGAGCAGCGTATTCGAAGGTAATCGTGGCCGGGGCGGTAAGACTGCCTTCGCTTGAAGCTACGTAGAGCGCGGAGTTGAGACGGTTGTTGAGAGTTTCGTCGTAAGTCCAGAGCGAGAGCGGATAGCCGAATTTTTGAGCGGCGGCGGCGTTGACTAATTCGAGCCGGCCGTTCTGCGCGTCGTTGTCGAACTTCTTCAGGATCCAGGATTTGACCTGCGCGCCGCGGTTGGTGAACGTGATTTTGTAAAGGTCGTTCTCGATAACGGTTTCGGTTTCGGTGGAAGCCTGCTTGGTCGCCGTGGAGGATGGAAGCGCGGGGATTATCGGCGCTGGCGCAGACGGAGGAGGTGGTGTGATTGCCGGCTGCGTTTGTGCGGATTTATTTTTCGCTGGCTCGGCTGGCGGCGGCGCGTATTTCTTGAGCACTGCTTGAGAGACAACGAGGACGACGAAGGTCAGAACAACGACGATGAGGAGCCGGCGCTCGGAGCCGGGCTCTTGTTGAGGATTTTGATATTCGGCCAAAGTTTTCCTTAATTACCTCAGGGACACTGAATCACAGTTTCCGCCGGTTGCCTGCTTTACCACCGGGTCGTAGCCCGAACGAGCAAGGGGATGACAGCGGAGGATACGGGTAACGGCCATCCATCCACCGCGCAAAGCGCCGTAACGCTCGACGGCCTCCATGGCATATTCGGAGCAGGTCGGCACGTAGCGGCAGGCTGGGGGCAGGATGGGCGAGATGGCCCATTTGTAGGCCCGCAGCAGTTGCAGCGTGACGAATTTGGCAGTGTTGCTCAAGGTCGGCTATCAGGCTTCGGCTTTCGGCTTTCGGCCGGTCCGTTCGGTCCTGTCTCAGGGTGCGTTTTCCCTGAGAGCTTCTGTTCGATCACGGCGAAGGCTCGGTTGACTTCGTTCTGCAGCGCCGCGAAGTCGGTAGTCAGCAATGACTTTTTCGGGTTGATGACAACGTCTGCGGCGACGGCTGCGGATGGACGCGTCGTGCGCACGGCTTCGCGCAGGCGGCGCTTCATGCGGTTGCGTTGAACTGCACCACCGAGAGCACGGCCGACAGTAAAACCCACGCGCAAGCCTGAAGATGGTGTTTCTCCAACGGGGCGCGGCCAGTAAAAAACGGTGATGGACGCGGAAAAGTGGCGGCGTCCTTGTTTATAGACGCGCTCGAAATCCGCATGGCGCAGAAGGCGCGCAGTGCGGGGGAATCGGGCTGTCGGCTTAGGCGGCATGGCGAAGTCCGGTCGAGTTCCCAGCATGGCATTCGCCAGCATGCCCGCGGGGTGCAGCGGGCGGCTGAGAGTCTCGACTGTGGAAGTGAGCGGCACCAGAAAAGCTACTCGCGGAAGCCGGGTTTCACGGAGACCCGCTTCCGTCCCTTGGCGCGGCGGCGGGAAATCACCTTTTTGCCGCCCTGGGTCTTCATGCGCGTGCGAAAACCATGCTTCTTGCTTCGCTTGCGCCGGTTAGGTTGGAATGTACGCTTGGGCATGAAAGATAGCTACTCCTGATTCCGTCGACAGTGTTATGGCAAACGGTAAGTATAAATGACGGGGAGGGGTGAGGGCAAAGGGCGGTTCTTCAAGGCAGTTCCCAGTTCTCGGTTCTCAGTTCTCAGTTTATGGTTTCCATCGCCGGTTTTCGTCGCGCGATTTTGTCGCAGTGCGAGTCAGAGCGTCCTGCTGGTTTCGTCTTGGCAAGAAACTGTTCGCCACTTTGCACCTCGGCCGTTGCAGTTACATCCTTGACACTTGACAGGCGCGGGGCTTGGGGTTCCGAATCGTGTTCGGGAAAAATTTGCGTGCGAAGATTTCCGTTACGACGAAAAATTTTTGTGCTACCATTCCGCACGGTCGAGTTTGAAAATCTCATTCGTCATCGGCAACCGCGCACGACACAAGTGGCGCATACCGCAGTACACTAAGAGTTCCGTCGGCGAGTAGGTAAACAGCAGTTTTAGGCAGGCGCCCTCAGCCAGCCGCCGGGACGCCGCGGCGGGTATTTCATAATTATGTCAGCTCAGAGCACACCACTTTCCCCCAATCCGTGGACGCGCATTCTGGACGCGCTGGAAAAGAAGATTAACCGGCACGCCTACGACACCTGGTTGAAACCGACGCGCTACAGCCACTCCAGTGGCGGAGTTTTGTTTGTGCGGGTGCCGACGGCGGACTTCCGGCACACCGCCGACAAATATGCGGACTTGATCCAGGAGGCGATCGACAACCTGGGACTGGAGTTCAACGACGTGAAGTTCGTGACGCCGGAGGACGATCCGGCGGCGACGACCGTGCGGCACAACGGCGGCCTGTCGGCTGGTCCGGTTCCGGTGGGCGGGGCTCCGGCGCAGGCGCGGTTCGATTGGGATGGCGCGGCGCAACTGAATCCGCGCTACACGTTCGACGCATTCGTGATCGGCAGCGGAAATCAATTCGCTCATGCCGCTTGCCAGGCGGTCGCGGAACGTCCTTCGAAAGCGTACAACCCATTGTTCCTCTATGGCGGCGTCGGTATGGGCAAGACGCATCTGATGCAGGCCATCGGGCACGAAGTAAAGCGGCGACAGCCGCAGGCGGCAATCTGCTACGTATCGAGCGAGAAGTTCACCAACGACATGATCAACTCCCTGCGCTACGACAAGATGACGTCGTTCCGCGACAAGTTCCGCAGCGTGGACGTGCTGCTGATCGATGACATCCAATTCTTAACGGGCAAGGAGCGGACGCAGGAAGAATTCTTCCACACGTTCAACGCGCTGCACGACACGATGAAGCAAATCGTGATCGCCAGTGACCGCTCACCGAAGGAGTTGGCGGAGATTGAAGACCGGCTGCGCAGCCGGTTTGAGTGGGGATTGATCGCCGACATTCAGCCGCCGGACTTGGAGACCAAGGTAGCAATCCTGCAGAAGAAGGCGGAGCAGGAGAAAGTGACGCTCCCAACGGATGTGGCGCTGTACGTAGCGCAGAATATCCGGTCGAATGTGCGTGAGCTGGAAGGGGCGCTGATCCGGCTGGTGGCGCATTCGTCGCTGATTGGGGCGGAGATCACCTTGCCTTACGCGCAGCAGGTGTTGAAGAATTTTATCGATTCGCAGGCGCGCAAGGTCACGATTGAGTCAATCCAGAAGATGGTGGCCGAGCAGTTTGGGCTGCGGTTGGTCGAGATCAAGGCGAAGGACAATTCACGGGCGATTGTTTATCCGCGGCAGATTGCCATGTATCTGGCGAAGCATATGACCGAAGCGTCGCTGCCGGAAATCGGGCGGCAGTTCGGCGGAAAACATCACACGACCGTGCTGCACTCGGTCGAGAAGATTGAAGAGGCTCGCAAGAACGACAAAGATTTGAACAGGCTGCTCAACAAACTGACCGAGCAATTGGGCGGATAAGCGGCAGTTTTTGGAGTTTTGCACTGAATCGATCAGTCTTCCTTGTCGCGAACTGTGAACGAGATGTGGAAACTGTGCACCGGCCGGGGGGAATGAGAAAAGTGGGAATCTTGTTGTAGGGTCTCCGCCAGGTTCGGGACCGATTTCTCACACGAAGGGACGCTCCCCAAGGTGGTGACAATAGGTCAGTTGTTAAAGTTTTCCACTTGTGCGAAGCGCCTACTGTTACTGCTGGTTTTATAGGTTTTGTATTTGATATAAGGGAAGTAATAAAAGTAGCACGCGGCAGGGGAGAAGAAGTTTATGCCGGTGGAAGCGATGGTGGCAGCGGAGACGGCGGTGGGGACGATGGAGATTACGGTCAGCAAGGGCGAGTTGCTGCAGGAGTTGACGGCGACGCAGGGTGTAGTCGAGCGCAAGACCACCATTCCCATTCTTTCCAATTATTTATTTGAAGCAGCGGCTGGTGAGCTGCGGCTGACCGCGACTGACCTGGATCTCAGCCTGCGAACTTCGTGCAATGCGAAGGTAAAGAAAGAAGGATCATGCACGATTCCGGCCCGCAAGTTGCACGACTACGTGAAACTGCTGCCGGACGCCGATATCACGATCAAGCTGCTGGAAAATCACTGGGTCGGCATCCGCTGTGGCCGTTCCAACACAAAGATGGTGGGGATGGCGAAGTCGAATTTTCCCAGCTTGCCGGTGTTTCCTACGGCAGGTGTGGTGAAGATTCCAGGGCAGGTGTTGCGCGGTTTAATTGCGCGCACTGGGTTTGCGATTTCGAGTGAAGAGTCGCGCTACACGCTGAATGGCGCGCTGATGCTGCTGAAGCCGGAGTCGATCACGATGGTGGCGACCGATGGCCATCGGCTGGCGCACTGCGAGCGCAGTGGAGAGAAGTTCGAAGGTGTCTCCGGTGAGATGAAGACTCTGGTGCCGAAGAAATGTATGGACGAATTGAAGTCGCTGCTCGATTCGACTGACGCAGAGACGGTAGAGTTTGCTAAGGATGAGTCGACTCTGTTCTTCCGCATCGGATCGCGTCTGCTGACCTCGCGGCAGCTTACGGGACAATTCCCAAATTTCGAAGCGGTTCTGCCCAAGGACAACAACAAAAGCATCACGCTGAACAATTCCGATTTAAACTCAGCGATTCTGCGCGTGGCGCAGTTTGCCGACGAACGTTCGCGCGCGGTACGGCTGAAGCTGGAAAAAGGCGAGGTAAAGATTTCGGCGTCGTCGACGGAAGCTGGTGAGTCGGAGGATTCGATTGAAGCTCCTTACGACGGCGAGATGCTGACCATCGGCTTCAACGCTCAATACCTGGTCGACTTCCTGAAAGCTGCCGGGACTGATGATGTGCGGCTGGAGTTGAAGGATTCGCAATCGGCAGGGCAGTTGCGGCCGGCCGAGGGCGATGATTATAAGTACCGGTATATTGTTATGCCGATGCGCATCTGAACAGCCCTTCTTTTTGCAAACTGCATTTTCTCCGATAGCGCGAATATCCTGCTGGGCTTGACCTGCGCGCCTTCCTGTCATACATTTACCACGAATCTTTCTTGGAGGTATCTATGCTCGACGGATTCAAGAAGTTCATCCTGCGGGGCAATGTTGTCGACATGGCGGTGGGCGTGGTGATTGGCGCGGCGTTCGCTAGCGTAGTGGGCGGGCTGACGTCAGCGTTTCTGAATCCGCTGATCAAGCTCGCTACCGGCGGGGGCGAAAAATTCTCGTCGCTCCAGTTTACGGTTCGCGGCGTCGCATTCCCTCTCGACAACTTCATCAACGCCTGCATCTCGTTTTTCCTGATCGCGGCTGCGGTTTATTTCCTTGTTGTGCTACCGGTAAACGCGCTCGTGGCGCGTATGAATCGGGGAGAGAAGCCGCCTGATCCGACGACGAAGAAATGTCCGGAGTGTTTGAGCGAGATTCCGATTGAGGCGCGGCGGTGTTCGCACTGCACGCAGCCGGTGTTGGGGCGAGCCGCATAGCCAAGCGGATGCGCCGTTCGTGTCGCATGTCGGATAACATGGCGGTATGAGTTTCCGCCGAATCTTCTGCGCTTGTCTTTGTAGTTGTGCAGCAATCGTGCTGGCGCCGCCAGCGCTTCGGGCGCAGGCGGCTGCGCAATCTTCCTCCTCGTCATCCTCTTCTCCCTCGTCGAAGCCGGCAAGAAAGTCGGCGTTATCCGCAAATTCTCCGTTGGAGTCAGGGACGGTGAGTAACAGCATCTACCGCAATCCCGCGTTTGGATTCTCGTGCAAGATTCCGGATGCGTGGGTGTTGCGAACTGAGGAGATGAATGCGCAGCAGGGGGAAGAGGCTACGGCGGATGCTGGTAAGGCTGGGCGTGTGCTGCTGGCGGCATTTTCGCGGCCTCCCGAGGCTCGGGCGGAAGATGTTAATTCGTCGATTCTCATTGCGGCGGAGAGTGCGGCGGCCTATCCGGGATTGAAGGATGCGGCGCAGTATTTCGGGCCCGTGACCGAAGTGGCGCAGGCTAGGGGTTTCGAGGTGGTCGAGGATCCTTACGAGTTTGCGGTTGGGTCTAAAAAAGTGGTGCGGGGAGATTTTCAGAAGGATGTCGGGTCGCGGGTGATGCGGCAGTCGACGCTGGTGGTGCTGGCGCGGGGGTATGCGGTTTCGTTTACGTTTATTGGCGGGACGGATGACGAGGTGGAGGAGCTAGTGGAGGATCTTAGTTTTGGGCCTCCTGCCCTGAAGAAGTAAGATGTGATCGCAAGAGATTCGGTCCCGCTGTCGTCCTGACGATGAAGAAGGGAAGTCTCGATATGAAAATCGCAGAAGCGCTGGCTTCGCGCTCGGATCTCCAAAAGCGCCTGGAGCAATTGAAACAGAGGCTGGTCAAGAACGCACGCATCCAGGAAGGCGACGTTCCGGCGGAGGATCCAGTTGAACTGGAAACCGAGTTGGAGGAAGTGGCGCGGCAGTTGACCTTGACGATTCAACGTATCAATCGCACAAACGCTGCCACTCGGTTCGGCTCCCAGACGCTGGCGGATGCTCTCGCTGAGCGAGACGTGCTGAAAATGCGCTACAACGCATACCGTGAACTGGCGAATGCGGCCTCGACCGCGCAGGGCCGTACCACACGTTCCGAAATAAAATTCATCAGTACGGTAAGCGTTGCGGCAACGCAACGAAAGGCGGACAACCCGGCAAAGGAATACAGGGAACTCGACACGCGCATCCAAGAAGCCGATTGGTTGACAGTTTTACAGGACTAAATCTTTTGGAATGGACGAGAAGGTAGTTGGTGTACCGGGAAGCGAGCACAACCCTACGGCGGGGAAATGCCGATTGGGTAGTGCGAGGGCAGCACTAGACGGTTCGACTCCGACCCGCACAGCGTATGCCCCGTACTGCGCACAAACGCACGGCGAATTGTAACCGTGTACTACCCCGTGCTGATCTCGGAGCGTCGGCGAGGGTGGGGAAGGGGCACTCGTCCAGCCATAGTCGTAGCGGAACTGTCCCGTACTGCTAATCCAGCGGTTCTGGTTCCAAGGCGATGTTGGTTTCGCCCGCCGCTTTTTTCTGGGCGTATTTTTTCATCCAGGCTTCCCAGCTTTTGCCGGCGGCAGTGTCGCGCCCGGTGAAGGCCAGGGCGGCGATGTCGGCGTAGGGGACGGAAACTTTTTCGTTAGCGTCCTTCGGAAAGAGCCGAACCACGGAATCTTGCAGCGTGGCGGCGGTGCGGCGGTCGAAGAGGTAGCCTTCGATTTTCGATCCGTCCTTGCGGGTAATGGTTACGTCGCCGCGGTAGTCGAAGGCTTTCTCGAGCGCGACGCGGATTTCTTCTTCAGTGGCTAATTGGGGAATCCAGCCTTCGAGCTTTTCATGGGCGGTGCCGGGCGCGACTTCGAGTGTCTCGGGATTGGCGTGGGGCACGGCTTGCGCGGCTTCGTGATCGATGTGGCCGGATTCTTTGCCTGTCATAACTTAAGCGCGGGTTTCTTGCAGGGAATCGTTGGTGGCGATCTGGACCAGCGGGTGTACCGGAGCTTGCGGTTCGTCCAACAAACGCAGCGCTTCTTGGTCGCGGTAGCCATCGAACAGCGTGGCTTTTACGGTGGCCAGGAATCCTTCGAGCGAACTGAAGGTGGCGTTCACCGCGGAGGCTTCGTAGCCACTGTGAACCATGCAATTGGCACAGGCAGGATTGCCCGACTCGGTGCCGTAGTTGCTCCAGTTCGTGGTCGAGAGCAACTCGGCGAAGGTTTCGGCGTAGCCGTCCTGGAGCAGGTAGCAGGGCTTCTGCCATCCAAAGACGTTGTAGGTCGGCATGCCCCACGGGGTGCAGGGGTAGGTGCGCTTGCCCATCAGAAATTCCAGGAAAAGCGGCGAGAGATTGAAGCGCCAGTTCTTTTTGCGGTTCGACAGGATCGCGCGGAACATGCGGCGGGTGCGGGCGCGGCCGAGGAAATGTTTTTGGTCCGGAGCTTTGTCGTAGGAGTAGCCGGGCGAAAGCATCATGCCTTCGAGGCCGAGCTCCATCATGTCGTCGAAGAATGCGCGAACGGATTTTGGGTCAGCTCCATCGAATAGAGTGGTGTTGGTGGTCACGCGGAAGCCGCGGGCCAGGGCCTCTTTGATGGCATCGACTGCAATGTCGTAGCCGCCTTCGCGGCAGACGGCCAGATCATGTTCCTCACGCTGGCCGTCGAGATGGACGCTGAAGGTCAGGTACTTGCTTGGCTTGAAAAGATTTAACTTCTCTTTCAACAGCAGGGCGTTGGTACAGAGATAGATATATTTCTTGCGCGCCACCAGCCCTTCAACAATCTCGGCAATCTGGGGATGCATCAGCGGTTCGCCGCCCGGGATCGAGACCATGGGGGCTCCGCATTCGTCCACAGCGCGGAAACATTCTTCGGGGGAGAGATCTTTTTTCAGTATGTGGGCGGGGTACTGGATCTTGCCGCATCCGGCGCAGGCCAGGTTGCAGCGGAACAGGGGCTCGAGCATGAGCACGAGCGGGTACTGCTTGCGCCCGGCTAATTTCTGGCGCAGGACGTAGGACGAAACAGTCCACATCTGTGAAACGGGTACTGGCATTATGAGTTAAAGACTCCGGTGCGTCTATCTTATCAGGGTCAGGTAGTTAGATGGCGGCGAACTGGCTCGAGGTGCCGGAAAACGAAACCTCTCCGCGCGAGTTTTTCCGTCTTCTGGTCATTGTCTGGTCGGCCGTCTGTGAAGCGGCTAGAAGGGCTTTGGAACGGGTTCAAAATGGGACGTTTACTGGGCCGATTCTGGGGCTTTGACGGATCGAAAAAACCGGCGTTCCGTGGTATAATTTTGACAGTCGCCGAACGAACCTAAGTATAAGATATTTCAATCACTTGAAGTCAATTCGTGGGCGCAGTCCAGAGGCTTGGTTGGGGCGGGTTTTCAGGCTCATTTTCAAGACGTAACCGGACCCAGTTCTGAGAGAAAGTCGGGGCATTCTCCCGCGGAGCGGAATGGCCACCAAAGAGATCAATACTCCCATCGTCGAAACCAAAACAAAAAACGGAGTTGTGACGCCGATCACCGCCGGGAACGGCGGCGGCAATAGTGACTACACTGCCGACTCGATCAAAGTGCTCGGCGGCATGGAAGCGGTGCGCAAGCGTCCGGCGATGTATATCGGATCGACCGGCGACTTGGGTCTGCATCATCTCGTTTACGAAGTGGTCGACAATTCTGTGGACGAAGCGCTGGCCGGATTCGCGACCAAGATTGAAGTCACGATTCACATCGACAACAGCATCACTGTTGTGGACGATGGGCGCGGAATTCCTGTGGATGACATGGTGATCGATGGGGAAAAAGTTTCCGCGGCGCAGGTGGTGATGACTACCTTGCACGCCGGAGGGAAGTTTGATTCGTCCACTTACAAGGTTTCGGGCGGACTGCATGGTGTGGGCGTCTCTTGCGTGAATGCGCTGAGCGAGGAACTCGACCTGGAAATCTGGCGTGATGGGGCGACCTGGCAACAGACTTATTCGAAGGGCGACCCTACCAGCAAGATGGCGAAAGCGGGCGCCACCAAGAAGCGTGGGACGAAAGTCCACTTCCTGCCCGATCGAAGCATTTTTACTGCAACGGAATACAACTACGACACGCTGGCGCAGCGGTTGCGCGAGCTGGCGTTCCTGAACAAGGGATTGCAGATCACGCTGACTGACGAGCGCTCGACTGACGCGAAGAGCGGCGAAGCCAAGCACACCGAGTTCAAGTACAACGGCGGCATCGCGGAGTTCATCAAGCATCTGAACCGCGGCAAGCAGCTGCTGCACGACAAGCCGATCTACATGGAAGCGGAACGCAGCGGCGTAGCCATGGAGATTGGGCTGCAGTACAACGACGGGTATTCGGAGTCGGTGTTCAGCTTCGCGAACAACATCAATACGGTCGATGGAGGGACCCATCTATCCGGCTTCCGCATGGCGCTGACGCGCACAATTAATTATGCGGGGCAACAGATGGGCCTGTTCAAGGACGTCAAAGAAAACCTGACCGGCGACGATGTGCGTGAAGGATTGGTGGCAGTGATCAGCGTGAAGCTGTCGCAGCCGCAGTTTGAAGGGCAAACCAAAGGCAAGCTGAATTCCGACATCGCAGGGATTGTGCAAGCGTTTATCAATGAGCGGCTGGGGGCGTTCTTTGAGCAGAACGCGACCGTGGCACGGAAGATTATCAACAAGGCGGTGGATGCGGCGCGGGCGCGCGAAGCAGCGCGGAAGGCGCGGGATTTGACGCGGCGCAAGGGAGCGCTCGATTCGGGCGGGTTGCCGGGGAAGCTGGCGGATTGCTCGGAGCGAGATCCGAACCGGTGCGAATTGTTTTTGGTTGAGGGTGAATCGGCCGGTGGAACTGCGAAACAGGGGCGCGATCGGCGCTTCCAGGCGATTCTGCCGCTTAAGGGAAAGATTCTCAACGTCGAGAAAGCTCGCTACGACAAGATGCTGGCGCATGAGGAAATTCGCGCCATGATCACCGCTCTCGGCACCGGGATTGCGAAGGATGATTTCGATCCGACGAAGGTGCGGTACGGGAAGATCATTCTGATGACCGACGCCGACGTGGACGGCTCGCACATCCGCACGCTGCTGCTTACTTTCTTCTTTCGGCACATGCAGGAGTTGATCAAGCGTGGCAATGTTTTTATTGCGCAGCCGCCGCTGTATTCAATCAAGAAAGGCAAGTCGATGCAGTACATCAAGGACGACGATGCCTTCGACAAAGTCACGCTGAAACGCGGCGCCGATGGCGTGACGGTGCGCTATGGCGAAGGTGCGGCTAAGCTGGAAGGCGCTGCGCTGAATCGCTTTATGACGGTGCTGAAGGAGTACCTCAACTTCTTTGACAAGGTAAACAAGCGGCTGCGCGATGAGAGCGTGACCGAGTTGCTGCCGCGGCTGGATTTTTCGAAGCATGCGGATTTTGAGGGGGACAAGAAGGCTCCGCCGAAGAAGATCGAAAAACTTGAGCGGGAACTGAAGAAGCTGCAGAAAGACCGGAAGTTCAAGAGCGTGGAGTCGCGCTTTGATGAAGAGCACAACCTGTGGGAAGTGCGCTTTGTGAACTCCCAGGGTTCGGAGCATGTGATCAACTGGGAGCTGGCTTCGAGCGCGGAGTGCCGGCAGCTGATTTCGAAGTTCAAGCAGATTGAGCCTTATCTGGAGCCGCCGTTTGTGGTGGAAGCTGTAGTCAAGGCTGGCGCGGCTGGGGGCAATGGCGATGAAGCCGCGGACGATGATGCCGACAACGGCGCGGGTGGGGCTGATGGGAAATCCGAGAAGAAAGGCGTCAAGGCTGCTCCCAAGCACAAGGCGGTAATTGAGCCGGTGGAGAAGGCTACGGCCCGCGAACTGTTTGAATATGTGAAAAAAGAAGGCAGCCGCGGGTATGATGTGCAGCGCTACAAAGGTCTGGGTGAGATGACGGCTCCGCAGTTGTGGGAGACGACCATGGATCCGGAGCGGCGGACTTTGCTTTCAGTGAAGCTGGAAGACATTGCTGAGTGCGAGACCATCTTTACCACGCTGATGGGTGAGGATGTAGAGGCGCGGCGGAAGTTTATTGAAGAGAATGCGCTGGATGTGAAGAATCTGGATATTTAGGAATTCTTTCGCCACTGATTCTCACTGATTCTCACGGATTTAAAGAAACAAGAAGGCGGCCTCCTCAGGCCGCCTTTTTCCTTTCGTTCGTACCTGCAGACTCGCGCCAGTCCAGTGTGCAAGAAAGATTACCGCGTCCCCTAACAACTTCCGCTGACTGACTGGCCGCAGACTGTGCAGCTCAATGAAGAATTTATCGTGTACGTGGCGTTGACCTGACAGCTTCCGGAGGGATTCGGGCCGTAGGAGATGCCTCCGGTTTCCGAGAAGGTTACGGGAAAGACGGGGGTTTCGTCGTTGGTGAAGTTTATTTGGCCACCGACGTTGATGCTTGGGTCGCCGTTCAGGATCAGGTTGGAGACGGAACAGTTCGCCGGAGTTATCGCGAGCTGGGTACTCAGAGAGCCACTGCCGGTATTGGTCAGTGTGCCGTCGACGTCGCCGGTGACAGAGACGGTCCCGCCTTGAGAGCCGCTGCATCGGTAGTTCATCAAGGAGATGGGAATGTTGCAAGTTTCGCCGCTCGAGGTTGACGTGCATCCGGGCAAGGCGTCTGGGCGAAGGCCGCTCACCACGGTTGAAAGGCTTGGACGGGCGTCGCTGGTTGCGGGGGGCTCGGCCGCGGGAACTGCACTGCCCAAAGCCTGAACGAGCGCCTGTGAGAACTGCTGTGCCACCGCCTGGGCCTGGGCTTGCGACATGTTGCTGTTGGCGGAGTTGCTGCTGCTGCCACAGCCGACGCACAGAAGTGCTAGCAGGACGGCTGGGATTATCAAGCAGAAAGATTTACTTCTCTTGATCCGAAACATGATCCGAAACATGGGAAGCTCCCTCCTTGGCGAAGGTACGCGGCGGCTCAGGCTGGATCCTTGACCTATGGGCACGAATCTCCATTCCAGCCTCGAGAACAGCATTATTTTATGCTTATCGGGTTCGTTAGATTGTAAAAATGCTAATCGGAGATGCCGGCTCCTGATCGCCGTGCTTGAGGGGCTGCGTCACCCCAATTCAGTCTTTATTTATGGGGAAGCAACGAAGGGGCTGCGTTTCCTCGCTGCCAACGCGGAGGGCGAGGACGCCCTCCGGACAGCCGCCGGGACGGCGGCGCTACAGGGAGCCGGCGGCTTATCGCCGCGCTGGACGGGCGAATGCGGCTGTCCCCAGATGAGCGTTCATGATCCACACGAATTCTTACCAGGCTTGTTCTTATGGCTTCCTTGTTAGCGGGGCTAGCGCGGTTCCGAGGGCTAGCAGCGTGATTAGCGAGATATCGCCGAGGGAGATTACGCAGTAGATGCACCAGACGCCGAGGACGTGGGCTTCGATGCGGGCGAGGTAGAGCGAGAAGGCTAGTCCAATGAGGGCTGCGCCCAGGAGCAGGCTGTAGGCGCGTCGCCAGGCCAGGGCGCCGAGGAGGAGATATCCGGCGATGCCGACGACGGCTACGGGGATTCCCGTGCCTTGCAGAACGGCGTAGGGGCTCTTGTTGACGATGCCGCAGTCCCAGCGCTCGTTGATGCTGCAGGGGGCATCGCCCTCGGTGCGGTAATGCTCGCGCAGAGCGAGGGCGGAGACGACGATTCCTAGCGTGGCTAGTACGACCAAAATGTATTTCATTACTTTCTCCGTTTTGAGTCCTTACGGTCTTTATCTTCAGTGACGTGTTTTGTTCCGAGTCGCGAAGGGCTAATGCCCCGATCTGAAAGCTTCGCATACAGCATGGCTTAACAGGTGTGAAAAACAGCTAACCTCAGGCGCTGAAGCGGACACATTCTGGACGACTTTAACGGCACCCTTCGGCTTCGCTCAGGGCAGGCTAAAACGTCGTGCCCTTCCCGATCACGCGGTCAACCGGCGGTGTGGACAGCGGCGATGTCTTGCAGTACATCGGAGGCTTGCCAGTCGGCGCCGTGATACCAGCGGTAAATCTTTCCGTCGGGAGAGATTACGGCGGTGCTGAGGGAGTGGGTGATCAGGCCGCCATCTTGGTTGTAGGTGAGGGCGAAATAGTCGGCAAATTCCTGCAGCTCGGGTTGCGGAATTGCGGAGAACTCCCAGTGCGTGAACAGGGCGGGGTCCTTGGTTGCGGCGCAGGAGAATCCGTAGGCGCGGAGAACTTTGGGCGTGTCGTGGGCGGGATCGAAGCTGATGCTGAGCAGGTGCGTCTTGCCGTAGCGGGCGGGATCGGCGCGGACCTGGCGGTCGATGGCGGCAAACTCGTGGCTGACGCGCGGGCAGAAATCGGGGAACGGGCAACGGGTGTAGATGAGAGTTAAAAGCAAGGTCTCGCCACGATACTGATGCAGCGATGTGTGCTGGCCGTTTTGGTTGACGAGCTTGAAGTCGGGTACCTGGTCTCCGGGAGACGGGATATGGATGCTGGATGTGGGCTTGTCGGCTGGGGTTTGCGAATGGGTGACGACTTTGACGTTTTCGAGCCAGTAGGTGTTGTCGGGCTGGACGTTGTCTGGTTTAACGACTACTTCGGCGGTGATGGTGTCGCCGGGCTGGAGTTGATCGAGCGCGGAGGCGGGCTTGATGGTGTAGGGCATGACCATCGGGTCCATGAAACCGGGGATGGGCTCGTTGTCGATGTTGGCGGTTCGGGCGTTCTTGTCGACCGACATAACTTTGCCCTTGAAGGCATAGCGCTTGGCGCCGGATTGAGCGCTTGTGGCGCCGGGCTGCGAGGGTGCGCGGTTGCAGGCGGCGGAAAAGACTAGCAGGACGCACAGGCAGAGCGCACCACGGGGTACGGGCGAATTCATATTGAAAAGCATGGCCAATTTTTCTCATCTCCAATCATAGTTGCAGATTTTATGGCTTGCAGCATCAGAAGTGAAACCGGTAGCGAAATTCTCCGTAGATTTGACGCGGTTCGTCCCAGTGGAATCCGCCGAAGGTCAGACTGTTGTCGAGCTGCACGCGGCGGTTTGCGACATTGACCGCTGTCACGGAAACTGTGTACCTCTCGGCGAAGGTCTTGCCGAGCGAAAGATCCACGGCGCTGTGGCTGGGCAGATAGTTGCCGGGATATTGCACGCCGGGCAACCCGTTGGTGAATCCTGATCCGTAATACACGTTGGTGGAGGCATAGGCATGCCCCGGCAGGCTGCCGTTGAAACCGACGTTCAGCGTGTTGCGCTGATCGTGATCGACGGGCGCGAGGCCGGGCGGAATATCGAGAGCGCAGGCTGAAGTGACTGGGGTGGGGCAGATCAGGCCTCCGGTGATGGGCGAAGTGGCTTGGGCGATCTGGTTCGAGTAGGCAAGGTGGAACTGGCCGTGATGCAGGATGTTGGGAGAGCGCAGCGTGAGTTCCCAGCCTTGAATCTGTGCGTAGGACCAGGTGATGGGCCAGAAGAGATTGGAGTCGCCGATGTTGTTGTGATCGAGCCAATTGTGGGCGCGGGTCTCAAAGTTATCGGCGTCGAGGGTCCAACCGTGAAGTGGGACCGTGACGCCGAATTGCCATTCGATATCGCGCTCACCGTGCAATGGAGCGAAGGTGAAGTTCTGGTTGTTGGCGAGGTCGAGCAAGGGTCCGGTGGCGGTGACCAGCGGAGGCGCCTGGTAGAAGTAACCGTAGAATCCGCGGAAGACCCAGTTGAGATGCGGAATGCGGATGGCCGCGCCGAGGCGGGGGTCGCTGGCGCTTTCGGAGATGGAGGAGTCGAATTCGGTTTGGCGAAGACCGGCAATCAACGTGAGCCATGGGGTAACTTTGAATTTGTCGTTGATGAATAGCGCGGTGACGCCCCCGTTGACGCCGATGGAGGACGGGCCGTAGTTCGGCAGGCCATCGGGCGGTTGGCCATAGATCTGGCAGTTTTGAGTACATGTGAACACGTTGTTGAAGTAGTTGTATTGGTGCTGGCCGAATCCGTAGATGCCGACCTGAAAATCGTTATTGCGGTAGAGGCTGCTGAAGGAGGCCTGTAGACCGCCGTAGTTGGCGTTCTGATTCACGCTTGAGATGACGGGCACGTCGTTCGCGCCGCCTCTGTAGTCAGCGCCGTTGTAGTGATAAAACGGCGAGACGGTGAGGAGCGTGTTCGCGTTGAAGCTGTGAACCCAAGAGAAAGTGACGTAGCCATCGGGTTCGACTTCGGCATCATGCAGGCCCGAGCTGGGCACCAAGCCCGATGTCACGAGAATCTGGTTGCCGATTGAGTTGAGATTCGGATCGATTGGAATCTCGTAATAATCGCGGCGAAGAGAGCCCACGATGCGGTATTGATTCCTGGGATCGGGGTTGAAGATAAATGAGGCGAATCCGCCGAAGCCATTGGCGGCATCGTTGACGGTCTGGGGAATGGGCGTCTGCAGGCCGTATTGGCTGCGGTTGCCGTTGAGGCTGGCGTAATAGGCGGAGCGGGCGGTGTGGTTTCCGCAACTGATCTGGTCGTTGGTCTGGTAAAAATTGCCGGCGGTAACGACGAAATCGCATTCGCGATCGCGCTCGAAGCCGGTGCGGGGCACGATGTTGAAGATGCCGTAAGTGCGGTCGCCGTAGTCGGCGTCGTAGCTGCCGCGCTGGACTTCGAGATAGTCGATGTCTTTGGGATCGATCTGCGGCCCGAGATTGGTGGCGATGTTGGTGTTTGGAATGGGGACGCCGTCGATGGCCCATTCGACCTGATGGCCTCCGCGCATGTGCAGCATGTCATGCACGACGTAGGCGCCGGGGACGTAGTCGGTGAGCATCTGCATGCCGTTGGTGCGGTCGGCGCCCGGGGTCTGCTGGATGTCGATGCGGTTGAGAGTGACGATCGGAGTGACGCTTTGGGCGGTGGCTTCGATTGGAGTTTCGGAAACCTCAACATTCTCCCGCGTCCCTGCGACAAACAACCCGAAATGAAGCACCGGGCTGGTGTCGGATTGAACGATCACGCCTTGTTGCATTTGCTGGAAGCCATCCAACGACACAGTCACGGTGTAGTTACCGAGTGGGACCGAGGCAAATTCAAACTCGCCGTTGTCGTCGGAATCGGAGGAGCGCGTCCAGTCCGAGTTTTGAGCCTTGAGCGTGACGTGCGCGCCTTGAATGGGGCGGTGCTGTGGATCATGAACGACGCCGCGAACGGAACCGAAAATCGTGGCGAATGTCGCGGCACTCAGGAATACAGCAACTGCCGTCAAGCTAGCAACCTGTCTCATGAGATGAGTTCACTCTCTGCACCGGGTTAGAACGGTCCGCAGCGCCGATATACTTTGGGCGGCGGCCAGCGACACGCTCCGGCGAAAAACGCCGTTCTGCGTAAAGTCGATAGGATTAATTCAAGCTGGGAGGGGTGTCAGCAGGCAGGCGGGGCTCGGGTGGATTGGAATTCTGCGGAAGCCACGACCGGGGAGTGCGGCTGGGTTGCGGCTACGCGACCACTAATGGCTTGCAGGAAAAAGGCCGCCACTTGCGACTCGGGATGAGCCCATTGGGCTGAGATGGTCGCTCGGCCGCAATCGTGGTTACAGCAAGATGCGTCGCCGATCGATGACCGATCAGATTCGGGAGCCGGTGATTCGTGGCAGTGATGTGCCTTGCGGCGGCAACAGGCATGGAGCGGAGCAGCCGTGGCCGCCAGGGCCAGCGGGGCCAAGTTTCCGACGAGCGCGAAGAACAGCAGCAGTCTTGCATTCAGGCGATGCATGGCCCTTGGGTGTTTGAAGCTTACCAACTCGCGGTTGACGAAAGCAAGAAGGAGGCTGCACGCGGTTGGGTGACGCCAGCGGTTGAAAAGCTCCTGAGACCCGGGCGACGGGGAGATGCTAGGGACCCTTCGACTACGCAGATGCTTGCGCTTGGCGCGCAAGCATCCGCTCCGCTCAGGATGACAGATCAGGGGCGTACAAGGTCCTAAGGGGCGCCTCAGGCTTTGCCCTGGATCTTGGCCCACCACCAGCGGACGCCGACGAACAGGAAACGCCAGTCGCTGAAGAACTCCGGGGGCTTGCCTTCGAAGGCGTGGCCGATGAATTGGAGAAGCCATCCGAGGAGGAAAAGACCGAGAGCGTAGGGCCAAAGGCGATGGAGGAAGATGCTGGCTAGAAAAACTGCAATCGAGAGCACGATGGTTGGGATGCCCAGGGTGTGGCAGAGCCGGTTCACGCGGTTCTGATGGCTGGAGGAGTACTGGGAGATCCACTGCTCGTGGGTGCGATTGCCGAGCATGCGGAGGATGATACAACGGCTGCTGGTCGTTTGCACAACTCCGACGGGCTTAGGCCCGTGGAGCTTGCAGAGCGAGCTGCGCCCGCCGGACAGCCGAGGACGGCTGTCCCCACATTGAATCTCTACGTTGAATCCGTGCGGGTTGAGGCGTCTGGTTGCCGCGTGGTAGCATCCTAGGTTTTGGCAGGTAGGTTGGGCTGGCCTGTATGCTGTGCTGGTCTTCATTGTGAAGTCTGGATTCTAAATTCTGGGCCTTCTCTCTTTCCACGCCTGCGAAGGAGCCTACTGGTGAAAGTCTATTCCGGGGAAAACATTCGTAATGTCGCGATGGTAGGGCACGGGCACGCGGGGAAGACCTCGCTGCTCTCGGCCATGCTGTATACGGCTGGAGCAACGCCGCGGCTGGGGCGGGTGGACGATGGGTCGGCGACTACAGATTACGACGAGGAAGAGATTGCGCGGAAGATGTCGATTGCGGCTGCGGCGGCCTACGTGGAGTGGGGCAAGACGAAGATTAATGTGATCGATACGCCGGGGTTCAATATGTTCGTCCACGAGGCGCGGATGGTGCTGCCGGTGGTGGATGCGGCGATTGTGGTTGTCGATGGCGTGGCCGGGGTGGAAGTGGTGACGCAGCGGGTTTGGAAAGATTGCGAGGAGTATAAGACTCCGCGGCTGATTGTGGTGAACCGCATGGACCGGGACCGGGCGAATGCGGAGCGCGTGCTGGAGTCGCTGATTAATGCGTTTGGACGGAATGTGATTCCGATCGAGCTGCCGATCGGGAGCGAGAAGAGTTTGAGCGGCGTGGTTGATCTGGTGCGCATGAAGGCTTACACGTACGAGCTGGGCGGCAGCGGGAAGGGTAAGGAGACAGAGATTCCCGCCAACATGCGGGCACAGGTGCAGGAATCGCACGAGCAACTGGTGGAACTGGTTGCGGAGGGCGATGACAAGCTAATGGAAGAGTTCTTCGAGAAGGGGACCATTCCCGAGGAGGACTTGATTCCGGCGCTGCATAATGCGATTCGCGAGGACAGACTCTTCCCGGTAGTTTTTGCTTCTGGGCTCGGGAACATTGGGGCGGACCGGGTGATGGATTTTATTGTGGACTACACTCCGGCGCCTTCGGAGCATGAGTGGGTGCAGGGCGAACCGGCAGCCTCGGGGAATGGGGACGCGCCGAAGCGGCATGAGACGGATGCAGAGCCGGTGTCGCTGTATGTGTTCAAGACGATTTCGGATGCGTTTGCCGGGAGGATTTCGTACTTCAAAGTTTTCTCTGGCGTGCTGAAGAATGAAGTCACGGTGCAGAACTTTTCGCGCGGATCGGCGGAGAAGCTGTCGCATATTTCCATCATGCAAGGGAAGGCGGCCGTTCCGGTGACGGAGTTGCATGCTGGAGATATTGGGGCTGTCGCGAAATTGAAAGACACGCTGACCGGCGATACGCTGGGAGACAAGGCGGCGCCGATTCAGTATCCGAGGGTGAAGCTGCCGGAGCCGGCAATCACGTTTGCGATTGAGCCGAAGAGCCGCGCCGATGAAGACAAGCTGGGGCCGGGGATCCATAAGCTGATGGAAGAGGATGCCATGCTGCGATTCTTCCGCGATCCGCAGACTAAGGAGTTTCTGATTGCGGGGACCGGGCAGCAGCATATTGAAGTCATCGTTTCGAAGCTCAAGAAGCGGTACCACACCGAAGTGATTTTGAAGGCACCCAAGGTGCCCTACCGCGAGACGATTCGTGCCAAGGCCGATGTGCAGGGGCGGCACAAGAAGCAGACGGGCGGGCACGGGCAGTACGGCGATTGCAAGATCAAGATGGAGCCCATGCCGCGGGGCGGACAATTTGAGTTTGTGAACGATATTTTCGGGGGAGCGATCCCGAAGAACTTTATTCCGGCGGTGGAAAAAGGGATCAAAGATGCGGCGGCGCGCGGGTATCTGGCAGGATTTCCAGTGGTCGATTTTCGCGTGATTTTGTATGACGGGTCTTATCACGATGTGGATTCGAACGACTTGTCGTTCCAGATGGCGGGGCGGATCGCGTTCAAGAAGGCAATGGAACAGGCCAAGCCCACGCTGCTGGAGCCCATCATGGTGGTCGAGATTACGGTGCCGGACGAGTTTGCGGGGTCGATCATGGGCGACTTGAACAGCCGGCGGGGACGCATCCAGGGCATGGACAACAAGGGCGGCAACACTGTGGTGAAGGCCGAGGTGCCGATGGCCGAGATGCTGACCTACGGCGTGGATTTGACGTCGATGACTCAGGGCCGAGGCAGTTTCAACATGGAGATGCATCATTACGACACGGTGCCGGGACAGTTGCAGGAAAAGATTATTGAGAAGGCGAAGGCGGCGCGGGGTGAGGTGAAGGAAGAGGAAGAGTAGTAGGGGCACTGCACGGCGAACGCCCAATGCTTAAAGAGATCCTTCGACTGCGCATGACCGCCTTTCAGGCGTTCATGCTTCGCTCAGGATGACAGTGTGAGGACTACGTGAGGTTAAGAATGAAACTTGCATCGATTCTTCTCTGCCTTCTTATTGCGATTGCGCCGCTAGCGCGTGCCTCCGAGACACAGGTGTTTCCCACGTCTGCCGGGCCGGTAAAGATCACTCCGCTGTATCACGCCAGCACGCTGATCGAGGCGGGTGGGAAAACGATTTACGTTGATCCCGCCAGGCCTGCGAAATTCACAGGACTTCCGAAAGCCGACCTCGTTCTAATTACCCACATTCACAGCGATCACATGGATCCGGAGTCGATCAAGGAAATCAGCAAGCCGGCGACGGAGATTCTGGCCCCGCCTTCGGTGGTCCAGACCGTTACCAGCGCCAAGCCCATTATCAATGGAGAAACTAAGACCTGGCAGGGGTGGACGATTGAAGCTGTTCCGGCATACAACCTGAAGCGCGGACCCGCTCCGGGAACATTCTTTCACCCCAAGGGACGCGACAATGGTTATGTGCTCACGTACGGCGGCAAGCGCTTTTATTTTTCCGGAGATACCGAAGGCACTCCGGAGATGCGCGCGCTTAAGGACATCGACGTGGCATTTGTGTGCATGAACCTGCCTTACACCATGCCGCCGGAAGAAGCTGCTGATGCAGTCAAGGCGTTTCATCCGAAGATTGTCATTCCTTACCACTATCGCGGATCGGATCTTGCTGTATTCCAAAAGGCGTTGGAAGGGACTGGGATTGAGGTGCGGGTGCTGGACTGGTATCCGAAGTAGAAGGTTTGCGATTCGCGCCCGGGCTTCGCCCAGGCCGGGACGGTCGGGACGGCCCTCCCCACATGGTTCGAACGCGGCTATCCCCATACGGTTCGTGGTAACATCCGGCGAGTGGCTGCTGCTAGGAACAATCCCAACCTTAATTACAGCCCTGACCGGCTGGTCTCGGCGGCGGCGGCGGTGGAGGACGATTCTTCGTTTGAGCTGAAGCTGCGGCCGCAACGGCTGGGCGAGTTTATCGGGCAGACCAAGGTCAAAGAAAATCTGGCGGTGGCGATTGAGGCGGCGCGTTCGCGCGGCGAGGCCATGGATCATGTGCTGCTGTATGGGCCTCCCGGGCTGGGGAAGACTACGCTGGCCAACATTATTGCCAACGAACTGGGCGTGCACTTCCAGCCTACGGCGGCGCCGCTGTTGCAGATCAAGGGTGATCTGACGGCGATCATCACCAACATGCAGGACAAGCAAGTCCTGTTTATCGATGAAATTCACCGGCTGCAGCCGGTGCTCGAAGAACTGCTGTATTCGGCGCTGGAAGACTACAAGCTGGACATTATGATCGGGCAGGGGCCCTCGGCGCGCACGCACACGCTGGAAGTGAAGCCCTTTACTTTTGTGGGCGCTACAACGCGGGCGGGATTGATTTCTGCGCCGCTGCGCTCACGGTTTGGGATCGTGCTGCGGCTGGAGTTTTATACTCCGGAAGAGTTGCGCGTGATCGTGGAGCGTTCGGCGGAGATTCTGGGAGTTCAAGTTGACGACCCCGGAGCGATCGAAATTGCCAGCCGATCACGGGGGACGCCGCGCATTGCGAACCGGCTGCTGCGGCGGGTGCGCGACTACGCGCAGGTGCGCGGAGCGGGCAAAATCGATTTGCATACGGCGCAGGCGGCGCTGCAGATGCTGGAAGTGGATAAGTATGGGTTCGACGAAGTGGACCGGCGTTTGCTGCTTACGATCATTGAGAAATATCAGGGCGGGCCGGTGGGCGTAAATACGCTCGCGGCGGTGCTGGCCGAAGAACCGGACGCGATTGAAGAGATCTACGAGCCGTTTCTGATGCAGATTGGATTTTTAAACCGCACTCCGCGGGGGCGCGTGGCGACGCAGCTGGCCTACGATTATTTTGGGATTACGCCGAGCCGGCGGCAAAGCTCGTTGTTCTGACTCCGCCACGGAGACACCCTTCGAAGCTCAGGGCAGGCTCCATCACGGAGAGCCGCAAGTGGGATTTCCTTTGCATGGCTCGGCGGCGCCCAGCCCTGACACTGTTCGGTAAACCTTAGATCAGCCGCTTTCTTTCTCAGGAAGGGCGCTCATGGTGTATCTTGCTGGATTCCTCGTTCGAGACGGGGAGCCGAGGGAACTTTGCGTTCGGGGCGAATTCAGAACTTTTCATCCAAACGGTTTCTAAGGTTCCTGCTCGCCGGTGCCCTGATGCTGCTGGTAGGGGTGGAGAGTGGATGGAGCGCGACCCCCGCGCTACAAAATGCTTCCGCGCAAAACCTCCAGAAGACTTCACAAAGTCAGCCACCAGCGGCGCCGAGCCACGCCCTTGCTCCACCGGCGCTGACCATTCCGCGTTTGAGCCGCGCGCCGACGCTCGAAGACTTCCTCAGCATGAACCCCGAAGGCGAGGTCGCCTTGCAGATGGCGAAGGTGACGGGCTTCGTGCAGCGCAATCCGCATGATGGAGAGAAAGTTTCAGAAGAGACCGCGGCCTATCTGGGCTACGACCAGAAGAATCTGTACGTCGTTTTCGTGTGTTTCGACGATCCTAAGAAAGTGCGGGCGCGAATGTCACCGCGGGAAGATATTGCAGACGACGATGAGGTCGCAGTCATGTTCGACACCTTTCATGACCGGCGCCGGGCCTATGAGTTTCAGACTACGCCGCTGGGAGTGCAATGGGATGCGATTTATACCGAGGCTTCGCGGGACGAGACCGGCGGGAACTTTGATACCTCGTGGGACACGGTATGGGATTCGCGGGGCAAGGTCACAAGCCGCGGGTTCGTGGTATGGATGGCGATTCCATTCAAGAGTTTGCGCTTTCCAGCGACGAAACAGCAGGAGTGGGGAATCATTTTGTACCGCGGAATCGTTCGCAAGAATGAGGATTCGTTCTGGCCGGAGATTTCATCCAGACTGCAAGGAAGGCTGGGGCAGGCGGCGACGCTGTATGGGCTGGAGGGAATTTCGCCGGGGCGCAGTATCGACTTGATTCCTTACGGGATCATGCGCGGCTTCCGGTCGCTGGACACGGTCGATCCCTACAATCCGTTTTTTCAGAATGCGACGGCGCAAGGGCAGGCGGGCATGGACGCGAAGTTCGTGATCCATGACCACTTTGTGCTGGATCTGACGGCGAATCCTGATTTCAGCCAGGTGGAATCGGAGGATCCACAGATTACCGTGAATCAGCGGTTCGAAGTGTATTTTCCGGAGAAGCGGCCATTTTTTCTGGAGAACGAGGACTACTTTCGCACGCCGTTCGATTTGTTTTTCACGCGCAATATTCAGGACCCTTCGGCGGGAATCCGGCTGACTGGGAAGGAAGGCCCATATTCGGCGGGGCTGATGACGAGCGATGACCGCGCGCCGGGGCTAGCCGTGCCGAGCTTTTGTCCGGCTACGTCCCCGATCTGTTCAGACAGTCTCTACGGCGACCGGTCGTACTTCACAATTGCGCGGGTGAGCCGCGACATTTTCAAGCAGTCGAGTGTAGGAGCGGTTTACACCGATTGGGAGTGCCCGACTACCGGCGAGTTTAACCGCGTGGGCGGCTTGGACACACGCTTGAAGTTCAACCCCAACTGGACTCTGGAAGGTCAGGGGGTGGTAAGTTCGAGCAACTTGCAGGGACTGAACGCGTACTTTTACGGCAATCCGGAAACCACCTGCGAGTACAACCTGTTTCCCTTCAGCTCGGGCAATGCCAGCAATGGCAATCTAACGAACGGCACCTATTATGCGGGACCGGCGGACAAGCTGGATCTTAAGCGCGAAGGGCTGCACTTTTCTTATGAGGGAATTTATGACGACATCAGTCCGGGGTTCGTAACTGTGCCCGGATTCGTGAACCGTGTGGACATCCGCGACTTTTACCAGCTGATTGACTACCGCTTCCGTCCGAAGCAGGGCTGGATCGTGGACTGGGGACCGTCGCTGAACCAGCGCTACGTATTCGATCATGAAGGCAACCGGCTCGACACATATTACGATCCTTACCTGGCGATTCAAGGACGGGGACAAACGCAAATCTATCTGCTTCCTTATCAGGAAATGCGGGAGCGGTTGCGGCCGCAGGATTTTCTCTTTCTTGGTTTGGCGGTGAACCAGAACCAGGACTACCACGAACACCGCAGCGGGGCTTCGTTCCAGACGAGCTACTTTCCGAAGGTGACAGTTGGGGCGAACTACTTTTGGGGAGACGGAGCGAACTTTGTGCCGGCGGCGAACGCGCTGCCGCAGTCTCTTCTTTCGCGATTGGATACCGGCACTGCGACCTTGACGTTCCGTCCCATCAAGCCGCTGAAGATTGAAAACACTTATCTGTTCGAGCGCTTGCGGGCGACGGAAAACGAATATTTTGCCGTGCTCTCACAAGCGCCGCCCGGTGCCTCGATCGGGAAAGGTATTTTCAACAACCACATTGTGCGCAGCAAATGGAACTGGCAATTTACTCCGCAGCTTTCCTTGCGCGTGATTCTGCAATACAACTCCGTTTTAGCGAACACGCCGGGTAACGCGTTTTATCCGTACACTTACCTGCCAACCGAGAAGGAGTTCAATGCCGATTTCCTGGTCACTTACCTGGTGCATCCGGGGACAGCGATCTATGTCGGCTACAACAGCGACCTGCAGAACCTGGATCACGAGTTTACCCCGGGCCCCGAAGGTCTGGCGGGGCTGTACAGCGCGAAGGGTTATATCAACGACAGCCGGCAATTCTTTGTTAAGGTTTCGTACCAGTTTCGTTTCTAAGGAACTATCAGCCTTCAGCTGTCCGGGTTGATCGCAAGTATGGCGCCCCTTGGCTGATAGCTGCAGCCTGGGATTGCTGAGTCCGGATTGCTGAATCCCAGGGCATTCCGGTAGAATCTAAGGATTCGTGTTGAGGTCTGAACCTATTATGAAACCTGCAATTCATCCTGCTTATAATGAAGTGCGCGTGCATTGCGCGTGCGGCAATGCGTTTGTTACCCGATCCACCCATAAGGGTGATATCAGCGTAGAAATCTGCTCCGCCTGCCATCCCTTCTTTACCGGTAAGCAGAAGCTGATGGATACCGCCGGACGAGTGGAGCGGTTCCGCCGCAAGTACGCCAAGAATGCGCCGGCTAAGCCCGCGGAGACGGCGGCGAAGAACTAAGTCTTTGCCACAGATTTGCGCGGATTAACGCGGATACACCTGAAATTGAGCCCTCGCTAGCAAGCGGGGGTTTTGTTTTGCAGGTGCAAGTAGAATAGACCTGTGCGCAAGTCCTGGGACAACTCGGGTGGGGCGGGCATGGTTGTCCGCCTGGTAGAGGGTCTGAAGCCGGTCCCTGCCAGCGTATCCATCGGTGGTATCAACATTGCGCCTGCCACTGTGCTTGCGCCGATGGCCGGCGTTACTGACACGGTTTTCCGGCGGTTCATTCGCAACCTGGGCGGGTGCGGGCTGATCATGACCGAGTTCACCTCGGCCGATGGCGTGCTCCGCAAGAAGGACGAGAAGGCCAAGCGCTACCTTCATTTCTATGAAGACGAGCATCCGATTTCGGCACAGCTTTTTGGCAGCGATCCGCGAGTGATGGCGGAGGCGGCGCGCATGGTCGAGGGCCTGGGTTTCGACCTGGTCGATTTGAACCTGGGATGTCCGGCGAAGAAAGTCGTGAAGTGCAACGGAGGTTCCGGGCTGCTGCGCGATCTGCCGGCGATTGGACGCATCTTCGAGGCGGTGCGGGCGGCGGTGAAAGTTCCGTTCACCGTAAAGTTTCGCGCGGGATGGAGCGACGACGAGATCGTTTGCGTGGAACTGGCGCGCATGGCGGAATCTTGCGGGCTGGCGGCCGTGGCGCTGCACGCGCGCACGCGGGAGCAGGGGTATAGCGGAAATGCCCGCTGGGAGTGGATTGCGGCGATCAAAGACGCGGTTAAGATTCCGGTGATCGGGAATGGCGACATCCGCACGCCGGAGGACGCCTGCGCCATGGTGGCGCAGACCGGCTGCGATGCGGTGATGATTGGGCGAACGGCGCCGTCGAATCCTTGGATCTTCCGGCAGATTCAGCAGTATTGCGTGGGGATGGGTGACGACGCCACCGAGCCGGCAGCTGCTGCACGAACATACGACGAGCCCAGCGAGGCTGACCGTTACCAGATGATCCGCACGTACTTCCAGATGCTGATTGAAGAGGAATTGCCGGATGCCGTCGGCAAGATGAAGCAGTTCGCATCCTGGTTCACGCACGGCGTGCCGGGCGGAGCAGGGCTGCGTAAGGCGATTTACGAATCGAAGAGCGCGATGGAGATTCTGGCCCGGGTGGAGGAATTCTTTGATGCTAGGTTGTGTGGCGCGACTGCCCTCGCCAGCGCAAATCATCCGGGGAGTTTTTCCAATGTCTGAACTCTCCAACCCAGTCGCAATATTTCGAGACATGGTAAATAAGCGCGGCCAGAAGCTGCGAACGCTTAATCTTCATGAGCTTGAGTTGCTTGCAAATTCGCCGGTTGAGCATCTTCGAATAGAGTCGCGTCCCGCGGCGATCGCGCTTATTGTGGAGCAGAAGGCCGGGGGCGAGCTACTCGTCGTGCTGCAGGGCTTTATTAAAGCGCGTCTAGTGCCTTTCGTAAAACACGTGGCGCTGGATGGGTTCTACAAACATCTCGACGGAAGCGTGACGCCCCTGAGCGACGAGGACACGACGCGTTTCGACTAGGCTGTGTTCCTTGCTACCATCTTCCCCGCCTCATCTTTCTCCACATACGCCCACGGTACGTTCGCATCATGCGTGAAGACCGTCAGCCATTTCTCCGCGATCGCCTTCGCGTAGTACTGCTTCTTGCTCTCGATGGTCTGCAGCGGGTAGAGGTCGAAGGACATGCCCCAGGTGATGTCGATGTGGGCTGTGGTGGGGATGAGGTCGGAGATGTAGCAGGCGGTGCGGCTTCCGCTTGCGACGATTACCGCTTGCATGTGCGCGGTGTGGCCGGGGAAGGTTTTCACCGAGATGCCAGGAACGATTTCTTCGCCGCCTTTGAGCAGCGTCATCTGGCCGCTTTCGACTAGTGGGTCGTAGTTTTCGGGGATGTAGCTGATGGCGTCGCGCTCGCTGGGACGGCGGGCGTATTGCCATTCGCCTTCCGGCGCGTAGTATTTTGCGCGCGGAAATGTAGGGACGATCTTGCCGTCTTTGCCGCGGACGGTGTTCCATCCGCAGTGGTCGAAATGAAGATGGGTGTTGATGACGATGTCGATATCGTCGGGAGTGACCGCGGCAGTTCTGAGATTTGTGAGCAGCTTTGCGGGCTGGCCGTAGAATTTGATCATGCGCTCTGAAAGTTTGTTGCCCATGCCGGTTTCTACCAGGACGGTTTTCTTGCCGGTGCTGATGAGCAATGAGTTGAGTCCGGCCTGAACGTAATTCTTTTCGTCAGCAGCGACTTTGCGAGACCACATGATCTTGGGAATGACGCCGAAGAACGCTCCGCCATCGAGCGGGTAAGTGCCGTCGGAAAAGATGCTGAGTTCGAAGTCGCCGAGAGTCAGGCTGGGCATTGAGTTAGTTTGCCACAGATCCAACTGACACTTCTTCGACAAACTGCGGTACTCTCGTCCCCATGGAGCGCCCTGCCAGTGTCACGGTGATCGCGGCTCTGTTTTTTCTGGTCGCGGGATATCTCGCTGCGATCGGCATCATCGAGATGGTAGCCCCTGGCACACTTTCAACGATGCTGGGAACGGGCGTGACGTATGGGCGCGAACTGACCAGTCCACAGACGGCGATCTCCGTCGGCGCCGGGTGGGCATTGGTGGGCTGGGGAGTTTATCGGCTGCGCAATTGGGCGCGCTGGTGCGCGATTCTCTTGATGGTCATCGGGATCGCGGGATCGGTTCCGGCAGTTTCCGCGGCTGCGAGGGATCTGACCTGGCGCTTCTGGTTTTACGGCGTCCAGATCATGGTGCGAGTTGTGGTCGCGTGGTACCTGGCCGCATCGCCTGAAGTGGTCGACGCTTTCACGCGAAAGTAGCGGCCGTCCAAGAACGCTGTCATCCCTCGCTGCGCTCGGGATGACAATCCAATTTCGTTTTAACGCTTTGCTTTTGCCGGCTCTTTCTCTCCTACGCGCTTGCTGACTTCGAACTTCATCTTGCCGGCTTTCTTGTCGGCATCGATTGTGACGTGGTCGCCGTGCAGGATTTCTCCATCCAAAATCTTGAGGGCCAGCGAATCCTGCACCAGCTTCTGGATGGCGCGCTTGAGCGGACGGGCGCCGAAGTTCGCGTCGTAGCCCTGGGTGAAGAGCATGTCCTTGGCAGCGTCGCTGAGTTCGATCGAAATCTTGCGATCGGCGAGCAGGCGGCGCACGTCTTCGAGGCGCAGCTCGATAATCTTGACCAACTGCTCCTTGCCGAGCGGTGCGAAGACGATGATGTCGTCGACGCGGTTCAGAAACTCGGGCCGGAAGTGGCCGTGCAGCGCGTTCATCACCTGTTCACTGGCCTTCTCAAATTCTTCCGGCGTGCGCAGGTTTTCGGCTTGCAGGTAACTCGATCCGATGTTCGAGGTCATGATCAGAATCGTGTTCTTGAAGTCCACGACGCGGCCTTTGCCGTCGGTCAGGCGGCCGTCGTCCATCACCTGCAGCAGGACGTTGAAGACATCCGGGTGCGCCTTCTCGATTTCATCGAACAGCACTACCGCGTAGGGACGGCGGCGCACCTGTTCCGTGAGCTGGCCGCCTTCTTCATAGCCGACGTAACCCGGAGGCGCGCCGATTAAGCGGGCGACCGAATGCTTCTCCATGTATTCGGACATATCGATGCGGATGAGGGCGCGCTCGTCATCGAAGAGAAATTCAGCAAGAGCGCGGGCGAGTTCGGTTTTGCCGACGCCGGTTGGACCGAGAAAAATGAACGAGCCGATAGGACGCTTGGGATCGCTCAGGCCGGCGCGGGAGCGGCGGATGGCGTTGGACACGCGTCCGAGAGCCTGGTCCTGGCCGACGACGCGATGGCGCAGGCGATCTTCCATGGTGACCAGCTTTTTCACTTCGCCTTCCAGCATTTTCGAGACGGGGATGCCCGTCCACTTGGAGACGATGCGGGCGATATCTTCTTCGTCGACTTCTTCTTTCAGCATGCGCGGCGCGCCCGTGGCTTTGTTGTCGATTTTGGCCGATAGTTGCTTTAATTCTTCTTCGGCTTGCCGCAGCAATCCATAACGAATTTCCGCGACGCGCTGCAGGTTGCCTTTGCGCTCTTCGGCCTGCTCCTCGATCTTGAGCTTCTCGATCTTCTCTTTCAGGTCGCGAGAGTGGGCAATCAGATCCTTTTCCTTTTTCCAATTGGCTTTGAGAGCGTTGGACTTTTCGCGTATCTCGGCGAGTTCTTTTTCGATGACGGATAGTCGCTCGCGGGAGTTGGCGTCGTCCTCCTTCTTCAGTGCCTGCTTCTCAATTTCGAGTTGCATGGCCCGGCGTTCGAGCTGATCGATGTCGGTGGGAAGCGAATCGATCTGGATGCGAATTGAGGCAGCGGCTTCGTCGACCAGATCGATGGCCTTGTCGGGCAAGAAGCGGTCGGAGATGTAACGATGCGAGAGCGTGGCGGCGGCGACGATCGCCGAGTCTTTTATGCGCACGCCGTGATGCACCTCGTATTTCTCCTTCAGACCGCGGAGAATCGCGATGGTGTCTTCGACATTGGGCTCGCCGACAAAAACAATCTGGAAGCGTCGCTCGAGGGCAGCATCTTTTTCGATGTACTTGCGATACTCGTTGAGCGTGGTGGCACCGATGGCCCGCAGCTCGCCTCGAGCCAGTGCGGGCTTCAGCATGTTGGATGCATCGATGGCGCCTTCGGCGGCTCCGGCGCCGACGAGGGTGTGCAGTTCGTCGATGAAAAGAATGACCTGGCCCTGCGAGTCTTCAATTTCTTTTAGAACGGCTTTGAGGCGGTCTTCGAATTCTCCACGATACTTCGCTCCGGCCAGCATGGCGCCGAGATCGAGCGCTACTACGCGTTTGTTCTTGAGCACTTCTGGAACATCGCCTGAGATGATGCGCTGGGCCAGGCCTTCGACGATGGCGGTTTTGCCCACGCCGGGCTCGCCGATGAGCACGGGATTATTTTTCGTGCGGCGGGAGAGAACCTGCACCACGCGGCGGATTTCCTCGTCGCGGCCGATCACCGGGTCGAGCTTGCCGCGGCGGGCCTGCTCGGTCAGGTCGCGGGCGTAGCGTTCGAGTGCCTGGTATTTGGCTTCGGGATTCTGGTCGGTGACTTTCTGCGAGCCGCGGACGGCAGTCAGTGCTTTCAGAATTGCATCGTACGTGGCGCCGTGACGCGCGAGAATCTGCTGGGCTGCGTCCTGCTTGAGATGGGTAATGGCAAGCAGCAGGTGTTCGGTGGAAACATACTCGTCTTTGAAGTTGGAGGCTTCTTTGAAGGCTTGCTCGAGCAGCTTGTTGATGGCGTTCGACGTCGTCGCCTGGGCTCCCTCGCCGGAGACCTTGGGGAGTTTTTCGATTTCGCGATAGAGGTCGCTGAGAACTGCCTGGGGACCGATGCCGATCTTTTCGAGGATCGGCGCGACGATGCCTTCTTTGTCCTCGAGCAGAGCGGCTAGCAGGTGGATGGGCAGCAGCTCCGGGTTGCCGTGCTCGGAGGCAAGGTTGTTCGCGCGCTGGATGGCTTCCTGCGCTTTTACGGTGAATTTGTCCCAACGGATGGGCATGGGAGACTCCTGTTTCTAGTTTTCAGTTTCGAGTTATTTGCGGCAGAGATTTTCACCGCGACAGCCGGCGGGACGCCGGCGCTACAACGAAACGGGAGGCAGCCAGTTTCTGCCGCCTCCCGTCGATTGTAAACCGTCGAGCTGTGCTCGACGACCGGATCAGAAATCCGGCCCTACCCTTACGCGGCTTTGCTGGGGGCTTTGGCTTCGATGGTTTTCTCGGTCTCCGCCTTGGTGCCGCCCACGCTGACCTTGATCTGCTTGGGCTTGGCTTCTGCCTTTTTGGGCAGAGTGACCTTCAGCACGCCCTTGTCGTAGGTTGCCGAGACTTTCTCGGAATCCACGGTGGTGGGCAGAGTGAAAGTGCGAGTGAAGCTGCCGTACTCACGTTCCACGCGGCGGTAGTTTTCTTCCTTCTCTTCTTTCTCGATCTTGCGCTCGCCGTGCACGGTGAGGGTGTTGTTCTCGAGGTTGACGTCAATGTCCTTCTCGTCGACGCCCGGAACTTCGATCTTCAACGTGACGTTATGCTCGTCTTCGTAGACATCGACGGCGGGGGCAAAGCTTGAGGTAGTGAGGGACTCATCCCTCCCGCCTTCGCGATAGGACTCGCGGAAGGCGCGGTTGATGCGATCCTGCAGGGTGGAAAGCTCACGGAAAGGCTCCCAACGGGTAAGTACTGTCATGGTCATAATCTCCTTCTGTGCTGATTTATTAGGAATTCGGCAGTGCCGTTCACAGACTTAGATGGCTATTCAGCACAGAGGAAGCATAAAATATGAGTGCATTGTTGTCAATAACATGTATATTGTTTATTGTCATTAGCTTACTATGGATATGACGCACTTCAGGTAAGCAGTTTCCGGGACATTTAGCAGGACTGGATGGTCCTTAGCCTGTCCCCGGACCTCGACCACCCGGAGGGTCCTGTGGGCGTCGCGGGCAGCGTCGGCAAGCACTCCCAGGAAGTCAGCCTGACTGACATGGTAGGAGCAGGAGCAGGTCACCAGGACGCCGCCCGGGCGCAGCATCTTCAGGGCTCTGAGGTCGAGTTCTTTGTAGCCGCGGAGGGCGGCATCGAGGTCGCGCTTACTCTTGGCGAACGCCGGCGGGTCGAGGACGATCGTGTCGTAGCGCTGACCGGTAGCGGAGTAGTCCTTCAGTAGATCAAAGGCGTTGGCTTCGATCCATTCAATTTCCGGCTGGCACTGGCTGCCGCGGTTCAGCGCGGCGTTCCGGTCGGCAACTTCGAGCGCTGGCCTGGAACTGTCGATGCCGGTGACGTGCGCGCACCGCCCGACCAGATGAAGCGCGAAGCCTCCCTGATAGCAGAAGACGTCGAGGGCTTCGCCGTGGGCGTATTGCGCGGCGGCGGCGTAGTTCTCGCGCTGGTCGAGGAAGGCTCCGGTCTTCTGGCCTTCGAGGGCGTCAAAGTGGAACTGCACGCCGTTCATGGTGAAGATGGTGGAGGCTTTTTCGCCCTGCACCAGTCCGGAGGCGCGGGGCGGCAGATCCTCGAGTTGGCGGACCCGCGGGTCGACACGCTCGACGATGGACGCCGGATGCAGTCTGTCGGTCAGCTCTGATGTCAGCGTCTGACGCACGGTTTCTGCGTCCATGGCCTGAGTGAGGATCTGTATCGAGAGAATGTCGTGGTAGCGATCGACGATGAGGCCGGGGAGGAAATCGGCCTCGCTGAAGATGAGGCGGTAGGCGTTGGTGTCGTGGACCATCCCTTCACGATAGGTGATTGCTTCGGCGATGCGCTGGCGAAGCAATGCGGGGAAGTCGGGGACGGGCTCGCGCGAGATGAGACGGATGGCGATTTGCGAAGAGCTGGAATAGAGCGCGTCGCCGAGCGGCTGGCCGCGATGATCTTGCACCCTGACGAGTGAGCCTGGAGGAACGTCTTCAGCCGATACGATATCGGAGCGATAGACCCACACGTGGCCGTCCTTCAGGCGAGACGCCCCGCGCGCGGAAATCTTGACAACGGGAACGCTCGGATGGCTGGGCGTCTTAGGCATGCAGCAATCTTAAACGCGGAGCCTAGCTGGCGGCTTGTTCGGTGGGAACGGCGGCGGGCTTCTCGGCCTTGCTGGAGGTGCGGGTACGCATTTCGTACTGTGCGGCTTCCAGATCAACGTGAAGCGAATCAAGCGCCGTCATGGGCATTTCGGTGCCCCATGTTTCCATTTCGTGCTCTGTCCAGCTTCCGTTCAGGCGGATGGCGCCGGTAATGTCTTCCGGGAAGGCATGACGAAAATCTCCCTCGCGGATGAGGATGTCGCCGATGAGCCGGCCGGTATGCATGTCGAAGACGCGGCGGGTAGCTTGGCCCGCGGCATTATTGAAGCACAGGAAAGCCTCGCCGGCGTCGGCGAATTCCTGGCGGTAGTACCAGGCCTGAGGAGCATCGATTTTGGGGTGGTGGCGGCGGGAGCGTTTGTGTTCGGGCTCAAGCGCCAACATTTCGTTCGCGGGATTGAAGTAGAGGATGCGCTGGCAGGAATCACAAACCACGGTTTGCTGGCCGGTGCGGACGTCGTTATAAGTCTGCGGCCGTAGCATGACCTGGCAGGCCATGCATTTGTGATCGAGTACTTCGGAAATGCCGCTGCCGCGAAACTTAGAAACGCGCTCGTAGTGCCGCAGGAGATCTTCGTTTACGCCAGCCCGCATCTGGTCCCGCTTGGCGCGCCACTCGGCAAGTTGTTTCTCGTCTTCAGCGGTGCGCTGGCGGGCGTCATTCTTTTCCTTTTCAATCTCAGCGGCTTCGGCTTTCAGCTCGGCCTGGGCGGCCTTTACTTCTTTGTCACGGGCGTCCGCATTCACCATCAGCTCAAGGATCTTATCCTCGGTGGCGGCAATTTCTTTCTCGGCAAACTGGATCTCGTGCAATAGCGCCTTGTACTGCTCGTTGGTTTTTACGTCGAGCGACTGGTCGCGGTACTTGGAGATCTTGCTGCGAAGGTCCGTGATTGCGGTGTCGTATTTGCGGCGGGCGGCTTCATCGGCTTTGACGGCGCCCTGGGCTTTTTCCAGTTGGGCTTTGGTGTCCGCCAGCTTATGCTCGATGGCTGCGACGCGTTTGGGGAGTTCGGCGATTTCATCCTGCAGGCGGCGGATTGCCTTGTCCGCTTCCTGCAGGCGCAACAGGTTTTCTATTTCTAGAAGCATCCAGAGGTGGCCCAGCCTCAATTCTAACACGCGGAAACGCCGCTTCCCCACTGATCCGGGGCTGGTGCCGCGTCACGAGTGGCCCTCGCCGGTGTAAACTCTTTCGTTCGTGCCTTGCGCTCCGTTCCTACTTCATTATTCCTGGAGTTTCATCGTGAAGAAACAGATTTCATTCGCCACTCTTGCTCCAATCCTTCTAACTGGCTTCCTGACGCCCCTTTGGGCGCAATCGTCCTCTTCGGTAAAGCCGCTTACCATTGAAGCAATCTTCGCACCCGGAGGGCTCACGGGCCGCGGTCCGGAAAACATGGAGTGGAGTCCCGACGGGACGAAGTTCTCCTACGTGCAGCGCGACGACGAGGGGGAGCACGGCGAGCTGTGGTATGTGGATGTGGCAACGGGTGAGAAGAAAGTGTTGGTCAGCGCCGCCAAGCTGGCTTCGCTGGCGCCCGACGCCACCAAAGTGAAGGATGAGCGGGAACGCGAGCGCCTGACGCGCTATCACGTCGCGGCCTACCTGTGGGCTCCGGATTCGAAGCGCCTGATTTTCGATTCCCAGGGGCAGCTCTGGCTTTTTGATCTGGCGACCGGCACTGCCGTGCAGTTTACCTCGGCACCCGACCCCAGCATCGACCCTAAATTCTCCCCTGATGGCAGCCATGTTTCCTACGTTCGCAAGCATAACCTCTATGTCCGGCCGGCGAGCGGCGGGGACGAGAAACAGCTCACCAAGGATGCCGGGGAGAACCTGTTCAACGGCGACATCGACTGGGTCTATGCCGAAGAGCTGGCTGTGCGCAGCAATTATTCCTGGTCGCCTGACAGCCGGCAGATTGTCTTTCTGCACATGGATGAAACCAAGGTGCCAAGCTATCCCCTCGTCAACCTCAGTCCGACGCATCCGACCGTAGACAACGAAAAATATCCCGAAGTGGGAGATCCAAACCCGGTCGTGAAGCTGGGCGTGGTGGATGCCGACAAGGGCAAGGTTCGCTGGATTTCTCTGACTCATGATGAAGAATCGTACATCCCCCGCTTTGGCTGGGTGCGCGACGGCGTGATCTGGGCGGAAGTTCTTAACCGCGCCCAGGACAAGATGGATCTGTATTTCGTGGATGCGAAGTCGGGGCGGTTGCGGATCGTTCTGACAGAAACCACTCCCGGCGCATGGATCGATTTCGAACATGTAGAGGTTCGCTTTCTGAATTCCAGCGGCGGCTTCCTGTGGCCGAGCTGGCGCGACGGGAACATGCATCTCTACCTCTACAGCTTTGACAAACAGAATCCGCTCGCCGCTGAGGCAAAGCTGGAGCGGCAACTCACGCAGGGTGACTACGAAGTGATGCGAATCGAGGGTGTGGATGAATCTGCCGGCGCCGTTTTTTTCTCTGCTAATAAAGGCGATCCGAGGCAACGGCACATTTTCTCGGCCAAGCTGGATGGAACCGGCTTGCAGCAGCTCACGCACGATGAGGGAGTTTACTCGGCCCAGTTTTCCGACGATGGCAAGCACTACGAGCAGACATTCTCGGGTCCTCTGACGGCGCCGCGGATGTCATTGTGCACAGTGGGCGGCGCGTGCTCTCCCGTGTGGCAGGCGCGCGATGAATTTGCGGAGTATGGACTGCGGTCGCCGAAGTTTCTGGAGTTCAAAGCGGACGACGGCACCACACTTTACGGACGTTTGTTGCTGCCTCCGGAATCGCCGGCCAGCGGCAAGATTCCGTTGATCGTGCATATCTACGGAGGGTCAGGGGGACAGACAGTCCTGAAACAACCGGAGGATCCGTTCGATGAGATCCTGTCGCGCAGGGGCTTCGCAATTTTCTCGGTCGACAATCGCGGGACTCCAGGCCGCGACCGGAAGTTCCAGACCGCGATTCGCCACGAGTTCGGGGTGATTGAATTGAAAGATCAGCTTACAGCGCTCGATCAGCTTCTCGCCGAGCACCCGCAACTTGATAAAGAACGCGTTGCGATATGGGGATGGTCGAACGGCGGTTCGATGACGCTGTACGCGATGACGCACTCCGGCCGGTTTCGCGCGGGAGTTTCGGTGGCGCCGGTGACCGATTGGGTCAACTACGATTCGATCTACACCGAGCGCTACATGGGCTTGCTGAAGGACGAGGCGAAGAGCTATGCCGAATCCGACATGACCAAGGCCGCCGCCAATCTGCGCGGAGCTCTGTTGCTGGCCCACGGCACCGGCGACGACAACGTGCACTTCCAGAACAGCGTTCAGATGATTGACGCTCTAATCACGGCGGGCAAACAGTTCCGGCTGATGATCTATCCCAACAAGACCCACGGCATCTCCGGCAGCGATGCGCGCGAGCATCTGTTTCACATGATTGAAGATCACTTCGAGCGGGAGCTCAAGTAGGCAGAATCTACCTGCGCTTGTCGGGCTTGCGGGACGAACTGACTCGATTCGTGCTTTCTTTCGTCGAGGTCTCTTTCGATGACCTGGCCGACGAGCTTTCTTTGGCGGAGCTTTCCTTCGACGAGCTGTCCCCCGACGACGCCTCCGACTTGGACTTTTCTTCTTTCTTCGAGTCCTTCCCACCGCCGTCGGAGTTGGGCGCGTGGGACTTATTCGCGTAGTCGGTGACGTACCAGCCCGATCCCTTGAACTGTACGGCGGGCGCGGAAATCATCTGCTCGACCCGGCCGCCGCATTCGGGACACTTTTTGACCATCTTGTCGGAGAATTTCTGAATTTTCTCGAAGCGATGACCGCACTTCTCGCATTCATATTCGTAAAGAGGCATGGTTTCAGGGACGTTTGTGAGAAAAACCTAGATCCATTCTGATTCTAGGGGCCGGGTTCGATTGCGTCAATTCTGCCTTGGGTTTTGTGGGGCTCCAGGCACCAGAGTCGTCTCTTTCATCAGGTTGCTTTTCTGTCTAACATTTCGGGGAAGAAACAAGGGGGCGATCCATGAAGGTTCTGGTGGTTGAATCAGAAGATGCGGCCTTAAAAGCTACGGGCGTTATGCTCAACAAACTCGGTTATGAAGTCGGACTGGCGCCGAACTGCAATGAAGCGCTCCGTATTTACTCCGACAAAGGACCTCATGACGTTGTTCTCATCGCGTTGAAATTCCTGCGCAGTTCTAATGCCGGTGGCGCCAAACTGATTGAAGCCCTGCGTCAAAAGGATCCCAAACAGAAGTTCGCCTTTATCACGGCATCGCCGGTGCTGAAAAAACCGTTCTCCCTGCAGGAATTGGACGATTTCATGGGTGCGTTTCGGCGGCCGGCGAGAAGCCGCTTTGGATGAGGTGCGGCTCGGGGGATTCCCGACCTTACGCTAAAATCTACTTCGGCGATTGTTGCGCGAGGCGCTTGGGAGCGGTATTACTCCACGCCGCAGAGACTGCCTTCTGCAACGTTCTCTTGCTGACTTTCTTAATGTGCACAGTGGTCGCGCCGCGGCGTCCCCATGCCCCCTTCGCCGGGACGAAAACGCCGGGATAGTCTTTCGAGAAATAGTGTTGCTGCTCCGGGGTGAGCTTGACCATGCCCCAGCCTTTGGCGGGATAGCCGAGAGTAGCGAAGATCTTTCCTCCGACGCGAAAATCCGGGTGGTCCATGTGAGCGTGCTCCGCCGTTTCAGGAAGAGCGAGCGCCAGGCGGCGAAAATCGTTGGTGGTCACGCAGAAGTCTCCACGGGTGGAACGTGCGTACCATAGCACAACGGCTCGCGAGGCTGCGAAGTTACGGCTGCTGCGGTGTTAGACTCCGGCCATGAAGGATGCTGGCCACAAACCTGGCGAATCCGGGACTGACGACCCTGAACCCGACCAGTCGCAGACTTCTGGGCATGCGCTCGCGCCGGGGCCGGCTCTTTATCTTGTTGCGACCCCGATCGGTAATCTGGAAGACATCACGCTGCGTGCGCTGCGTGTGCTCAAGGAAGTGGACCAGATCGCCTGCGAAGACACTCGCCAGACCCAGAAGCTGCTCAACCACTACGGCATCACGACCCGCACCATCAGCTACCACGAGCACAACGAGATAACGCGCGCAGCGGAGCTGGTCAAGGAAATGCAGGAAGGGGCGAGTGTCGCGTTGGTAACAGATGCGGGCATGCCCGGGATCTCCGATCCAGGATACCGGCTGATTTCACTGGCCATTCGACATCATGTGCCGGTGGTGCCGATTCCGGGAGCGTCGGCATTTCTGGCGGCGCTGGTGGCGAGCGGATTGCCAACGGATTCATTTCGCTTCAGTGGATTTCTTCCAGCCAAGCGCGGCGAGCGGCGGGCTGCGCTGGAAGCAATCAAAACCTCGCCGCGCACCCAGGTTTTCTACGAAGCTCCGCACCGGATTATTGAGGCGCTTGCGGATGTTGTCGAAGTTCTGGGGGACGCGCGGCATGTGGTGATCGCGCGCGAAGTGACCAAGCTGCATGAGGAGTTTCTGCGCGGGCGTGTGGGAGAGATTCTCCAGGCGTTGCAGGCGCGTGATGCCGTGAAGGGCGAGATCACGCTGCTGATCGGGAAGGCCGAGGAAGACGAGGCTCGTGTGGGGACGGGCGCTCTCGCCCGTCCAGGAGTTAAGCAGAGGGTTGAGCAGATCATGGCAGAAGAGAAGGTTGACGAGAAAACCGCGCTCAAGAAGGTGGCGAAGGAGCGTGGGATTTCGAAGAGCGAGGCTTATCGCGAGTTGCAGAGAAGCAAGTGAAAGCAGCCCCTACTTTCCTGCTAACTCCCGCTTCACCGCCTCGCTGACCATCTTCCCATCCACGCGCATGCCTGCGCCGCTGAAGCGAGCCATGACGTTCTTCATCACCGTGCCCATTTCTTTCATGGTGGGAGAGCCCATTTCCGCGATCACGGCCTTAACTCCAGCGACTACTTCCGCTTCGCCTGTCGCTTTGGGCAGGTAGGTCTCGATCAGCACGATTTCGGCGGCTTCTTTGTCTGCCATCTCCTGACGTCCGCCTTTGGTGAACTGCTCGATGGACTCTTTGCGCTGCTTGATCAGCGTGGTGAGAACAGCTTGAGACTCTTTGTCATCGAGTGGCGCCATTTTTCCGATTTCGCGGTTCTTCAGCGCGGTCTTCACCATGCGCAGGGTGGATAGCCGGTGCTCCTCGCGCGCTTTCATGGCGGCAGTAATGTCTTTCTGGATCTGTTCGACTAAGCTCATGAGGGGATTATAGACGTTGGGAGAGCCTGAACTGCGTGGTGAGACGCATCGCCGCACAAGAGGCGCAGTTCCGGTAAACTTATAGATCGTCCTGCTCGTTAGGTGCTTACCTATGCTGCGCAAGAACCGTCTTTTTACTCCCGGGCCGACGCCGCTGCTGCCGGCGGCGCAAACGGCCATGGCTTCGTTCACGGCGCATCACCGCACCGCCGACTTCCGGGCCCTGTTCCAGCGCGTGCTTGCCGACATGAAGGAATTCATCGGCACAAAGAACGATGTGCTCGTTCTGGCTTGCTCGGGCACGGGTGTGATGGAGGCCTCGGTCTCGAACCTCACATCGCCAGGGGACAAAGTGTTGGTGCTCACGGCTGGAAAGTTCGGCGAGCGCTGGACGGGATTGACCAAGGCGTTTGGCTGCAAGGTTGACGTGTTGAGCGCGCCCTACGGCGAAACGTTTTCCTCGGATGAAATTCAAGCGAAGCTCACTCCCGACGTGCGCGCAGTGTTCGTGCAGGCTACGGAGAGTTCGACCGGGGCGCGTCATGACGTTGAAGAGATTGCGAAAATCGTGCGGGCTCAGGGTGAGGAACCCCTGCTGGTAGTGGATGCGATCACCGGCCTGGGCACGACCCATCTCGACGTCGATGGCTGGGGCGTGGACGTAATTATCGGCGGCTCGCAGAAGGCGCTGATGATCCCTCCCGGCCTGGCGTATTGCGCGGTGAGCGAGCGGGCGTGGCGGCGGATGGAGACGACGACTTCTCTGCGGTTCTACTTCGACTTGCGCAAGGAACGCAAGGCCGCGGCCAAAGGGGAATCCGCCTACACGCCGCCCACGTCGCTGTTCGCGGCGCTGGGAGCTGCCTTGGAGTTTATCCGCGGTATGGGAAGTGGCAACCTGGCTACGGGACGCGAAGCATTAGTCGACAATGCAGAACTCTGCGCGGCAATGACGCGAGCGGGCGTGCAGGCGGTAGGATTGAAACTCTACGCAACCTCGCCCGCATCCGCGCTCACCGCAGTCCACTCGCCCGAGGGGGTCGATTCCGGAAAGATCATCAAAGAATTCCGCGAGTCGTTCGACGCGGTGGTGGCGAATGGCCAAGGCGAGATGAAAGGCCAGCTCTTCCGCATCGCGCACATCGGCTACTACGATTACCTGGATACGATTGGCATCCTGGGCGCGCTCGAGCACGTGCTGGCGCGTTGCACGGGAAAAACGGTCGAGTATGGAGCGGCGGTGCGCGCGGCGCAGCAAGCGTACGCGCGCGGCCTCTCGGATAAACCTCAACCGGTTGGAGTCTAAGGAGCAAGACGCCCGGCGAGGCGCGCGGGCGAAGCGCTCCCAGACTCTGATGGCGGCCATTTGGTGGCGACTAGTTGATGGTGAATGTCATCGGAGCCGACGTTTCCGCCGAGGTGCCGCCACCGTACACGCCGCCGGCGGTGCCAGGATTGGTCACCGTAACCGTTGCCATACCCGGACTAGCCACATCTGTTGCTGGGATCGTTGTCATTAACTGTGTGCCCGGGCTCACAACGGTGGTTGTCTCGGCCGTGCCGTTCCAATAGATAGTCGCGGTGCCGCTAAAGTCGGTGCCGTTGATCGTCAAGACGAAAGCTTGACTGCCGTGGGCAATGTTAGGAGGAGCGAGCTCGGTGATTGTGGGCATCGTCCCCGCGGTCGGTGGAGTGGTGGCCGGTTTGCTGTAACCGCACGCCATGCTTAGGGCGAGAAGCCCGGCTAGAAATAGTGTTTTCGCATTCTTCATGACTGTTCTCCTGCGGGACAACGTCGATAGAGAATCGATAGACAACGATCGAAGGGTCCCGACTGAGAAAAAGTCTAGGAGACACGCGCAGCAGGAGTGTCAGAAGGGTGTCATTTTCGTGTCAACGTTTTGTCGGTGCAAAAGTCTTGATTCCAAAGGATAAATTCTCTCTTGAAAATCGTCATTGCCGAGAAAATCTCAGCCGCCGCTGTTGAGCAACTGAAAGAGCCGGGCTGGACCGTCCTTACCGCAGACCAATTGGACGGGAAGCTGTCCGACCATCTCGAGTCGGCCGACGCGCTGATTGTGCGCTCCGCGGTGCAGGCGGATGCGGCGCTGCTCTCCTATGCCAAGAAGCTGCGCGTTGTCGGGCGGGCAGGCGTGGGCGTAGACAATATCGATCTGGACGCAGCGACACGCCAGGGCATCGCGGTGATGAACACGCCCGGGGCGAATGCCGTGGCTGTCGCGGAACAGACGCTGGGGATGATGCTGGCTATGGCACGCCAACTCTGCCGCGCCGACGCGCTCATGCACGCCGGGCGATGGGAGAAGAAGTCGCTGCAAGGTACCGAGCTACGGGGCAAAACTCTGGGGATCGCCGGGCTCGGCCGCATCGGCATGGAAGTCGCACGCCGGGCACGAGCCTTTGGGATGGAGATTGTCGGGCATGATCCGTTTGTTTCCGTCAGCGTGGCCAAGGAGCAGGGCATCCGGCTGGTGAGCCTGGACGAACTTTATGCGGCCGCCGATTACATTACGCTGCACGTCGGCCTCACGGCCCAGACCGCAGGCATGATCAACGAGGCCTCGCTCAAGAAAATGAAAAAGGGTGTCCGCCTGGTGAATTGCGCGCGCGGAGAACTGGTGCAGGAGGCCGATCTGGTGCGGGCGCTAAAAGAAGGTCATGTGGCCGCCGCGGCGCTCGACGTTTTCAACGAAGAGCCCTTAAAGAGCTCGCCACTTCAGACGATGGAGAACGTCATTCTTACGCCTCACATCGGCGGGCAAACCTACGAGGCGCAGGACGCCGTGGGAGTGCAGATTGCTCAGCAGGTGCGCGAATACCTGAAACACGGCGTGATTCAGAATGCGGTCAACGTGCCCTCGGTTTCCGCGGAAGAGTATGCCGAGATGCAGCCTTACATCGTTCTCGCCGAACGCATGGGAGCATTCCTGGCGCAAATTTCTGAAGGCTCGATCGAAGAAATCTCGCTGCGCTACAGCGGACATATCGCGGAGTGGAAAACGGAACTCATCCGCAATGGGGCGATCAAGGGCATCCTCAACCAGGCATTGGAAGAGAAAGCCAATCTGGTGAATGCCGCGTCCCTGGCCAGCCTTCGCGGACTTCGCATTCATGAGGCGCATAAGGCGAAGGCTTCAACCGGCGGCGCCGGCAGCGTCCTTTCCGTCTTTCTGAAGAGTTCCACGGAAGAACACATGGTGAAGGGCGCGGTTCTGCACGGAACTGCGCCACGTCTCATTCACATCGATGGCATTGATGTGGAGGCGCCGCTCGAGCGCAACCTGATCTACCTGCGCAATCGCGACGTTCCAGGTGTGATTGGAAAGGTGGGCACGATCCTCGGCGAAGGCGAGATCAACATCGCCGACTTCTCGCTGGGGCGGCGCAGCGCCGAGGCGTCGTCGGAGCCCCGTGAGGCCATCGCCGTGGTACACGTGGACGGACGCGTGCCGGAAGATGTGCTGAGAAGGCTGGAAAAAATTCCCGCCGTACAACAGGCCAAATCGGTGCGGCTTTTTTGAGTCGGGATCCGCGATACTCAGGAGTTCGCTTCGTCTCGCCGCAGCTTCTTGCTCTCCGCCAACAAGGCCATCGAATGCATCAGGTTCTGCAAGGTCACAATGCCCACCAGTCGCTGATCTTCGACCACCGGAATGATGCTGAGATTGCGTGAAGTGAGCTTGCGGAAGGCGGTGGCTAATGACTCCTGTCGCACCGAGACTTCGAAAATCTTGTTCATCACAGCTTGTACGTAGCCGTTGCCTTCCATGCGCAGCGCCTCCAGGATGCGCTGCCGGGAAATCACACCAACCATGTCGCTGCCGCGCACCACGGGAAAATCATCCTGCAGGGAGTGCACTGCCTTTTCCAGCGCGTCTTCAAGCGTGTCTGCCGGCGACAGAGTGGCGAAATCGGTAAGCATCACTTCTTCCAGACGCACATTGTCCAGCACCGATTGGAAGATGACCGCGCGTTCCTCAAGTTGTGCCGCCGAGAAGATAATCACGCCCACCATAGTGAGCCAGGCATTGCTGAACAAACCCGCCACCATCAAAATCATCGCGATGGCATGGCTGATTGAGACCGCGCGGCGCGTAGCAGCAGTAGGATCAATGGTGCGCGCGAAATAGGCGCGCAGAACTCGGCCTCCATCGAGAGGATAAGCCGGCAGAAGGTTCAGACCAGCAAGATAAAGGTTGGCCCACACCAGGCTTCGAGGCAGGTTGCTCGGCTGCAAGAAAGGCCACGCCCACAGCTTTGCTCCGGGAACAGTCAACGAGATGACGCCAGCCGCCAGCAGAGCGAACGCAAGATTTACCAGCGGCCCGGTGAGCGCGATGCGAACATCCCGCTGCCAGACCGCTGCACCGGCCTGCGGCGGTTGCACATGCGATTCGTCGAAAACGGTTACACCGCTGAGCGGCAGAAGAATCACCGCCTTGGGAATCATGCCGGCACGCCGGGCCACGAGCATGTGCGCGATTTCGTGCGCCGCAACGCAGGCCAGCACAATTCCAACCAGCGCCAGGTCCCGCGGTCCGTTGGCTGAGCCGTGGCTGTTGTATTCCGTCCAGAAAACGAACACGGGCAGAATCAGGAACGTCAGGTGAAGCCGAACCTCGACTCCGAACAGACGTCCGACATGAATGGAGAAACTTCGCATGAGGTCTGGCTACTACAAGTATTTTACATGGTCGGATATATTGGCTCCGGATGCGGCAACTAATCGAAGGTACAGAGCCGTGCGCGTGATTGCGGGGAAATACCGGGGGCGACCTCTGCGGTCGTTGCGCGGTACGGATGTCCGTCCTACCTCCGACCGCTTGCGCGAAACCCTGTTTAATGTGCTCACCGCTGGTAATCCCCAGGCTCTCGAAGGCAGCGTTTGGGTGGATCTGTTTGCCGGCACAGGAGCGGTGGGGATTGAAGCGATCAGCCGCGGCGCCAAGCAAGCGTACTTCGTGGAGACCTCAGCCGCGGCGGCAAAGTTGATTGAGCAAAACCTGCAGAGCTTGGGAATCGCGTCCGGTTATAAAATCCTGCGTGATGATCTTTCCGGAATTCTCTGGCGCCTGCAGCGCCAGCATGTCGCTGCCGACGTAGTGTTCCTCGACCCACCGTATCGCATGCAGCATGCCTACGAGGAGACCCTTACGGCGCTCGCCGATTCATCGCTGGTGTGGGCTATGTCGGTGGTGGTGGCGGAACATGAAAAGAAGTTTGATCCCGGCAATGAATTTGGATCGCTGCGGCGAACCCGGAAGCTGGTGCAAGGAAACGCCGCTCTTAGTTTTTACCGCATCGGAGGACGTCCGGACTTGAGTGTTTGAGCGGGATGCTGCGGAGTTGGCTGGACGTCACTAGCTGGGCGGCACTACATGATCAGTTCGCTGCTGGTGCGTACGATCGGGTGCTGCATCTCCTGCAGGTCGTTCTTCACCATGTTGAGGCCGTAAACGCAGCCCTCGAACTCGCGCGAAAGATGGGCGAAAAGCGGCGCGACCTTGGCGTATTCGAAGTGCTCGAACTTCGATACGATGTAGTAGCTTTCTTTCCCCGCCTTCATCCATTCCACAAAATTTTCCAGGCGTTGGCGGCGCAGCCGGAAGTGGTTGATGCTCTCGGGAAACATCCCGGCGAAGAACAAAGCATAATCACCGATGTGCTTGCGCACCTGGCGTTCCCGGTCAAACGAGGGCGCTGGGCCGTAGACTGGATCGGTCTCGAGCAGCATCTCGCCCAGGTCGGTCACCGGACGGTCGGCGATGTCATGAATTTTGAACAACTGATCGGTCTCGCAGAACTCCGTTAGCAGATGCGAGACGTAGGCGACGACTTGCGGATCCCGAATACCGATCTCCTGGGCATAGTGCCGTCCCACCAATTCCTGGAAAAGCTGCCGCAGCGGATGAGATTCCGGAATCATGCCTCTTTGGCCTCCCTGAAAGCCGCGTTGCTTACGGCTTTCCAATGTTCGTTAGTAACTAGTTATCCCAGTCTCGAAACAAACGCAAGTGACTTTTGTTTATCCCTCCTATCATTTTTCGTAATCATGAGTAGCGCGCAAGCGCCTGCAGGGTTGTTCCCACATTTTGTTGGCAGATGCAGGCGTCGGCTGCTAATCACAAACAGGTTGGTCGCTAATAGAATTGTGCGTAGGAGGGAATCAGGCAAATGGAAAGAATGAACATATCCAGCGGAACACCTTGGGAACCCGTTGTCGGTTACTCGCGTGCAGTGAAGGTTGGATCGTACATCCATGTGTCGGGAACCACCGCGACCGGACTGGGCGGCAAGATTGTGGGCGTGGGAGACGCCTACGCCCAAGCGGTGCAGACTTTGAAGAATATTGAAAGCGCACTGCTCAAGGCTGGCGCCAGCATGAAGGACGTCGTCCGCACGCGCATGTTTGTGACCGACATCGCAGAGTGGGAGAAAATCGGCAAGGCGCACGGAGAGTTTTTCCGCGATATACGTCCGGCAACCTCAATGGTGCAGGTGAGCGCTTTCATCTCGCCCGAAATGTTGGTCGAAATCGAAGCCGATGCCTATGTCCCGGGGAAGTGAGAGTAGAATTCCACCATTCCAAAGCCTGTCCGACAACCGGGAGATGCCAGAGTGAAGAACAACGTGAAGAACTATATCTGGAAGTATGGGTGGATACTGCTTCTTGCGGCCGTGATTCCAGCGGCTGCGCAACAGAAAGACAATGCTGCATCCAACTCCTGGACGGTCATTCGCGCCGGGTCTCTAATCGATGGCAAGTCCGCCGCAGCCCGGCGCGACCAAGTGATTGTCATTCACGGAAATCGCATCGAGAGTGTCAGCGATGCGGCAACCGCCAAGATTCCCGCCGGCGCCGCCGTGATTGACTTGTCGAAAGCCACGATCCTGCCCGGCCTGATCGATTCCCACACCCACATCTTTTTGCAGGGAGAAGATCCAGCGCAGGGAGGATACGACGCCAACATCCTGAACGCACCGCTTGCCCTGCGGGCGGCGCGGGCTACCGTTTCTGCGCGGCGGGCGCTGGAGCAAGGCTTCACGACCCTCCGCGACGTAGAAACCGAAGGCGCCGGTTATGGCGATGTCGGCATCAAAGAGGCGATCGACCGAGGCTATATCCCCGGTCCGCGCCTGTTTGTCGCGACCCGCGCCATCTCGACCACGGGCGGTTATCCGCTGGAGGGTTATGCTCCCGAGCTCGACATGCCCAAGGGCGTGCAGATTGTCGACGGCCCGGTCGAGGCTCGGAAGGCAGCGCGGGAACAACTCGACCATGGCGCCGACTGGATCAAGGTCTACATGACGCATCGTTCGTGGGTGGGCAAGAACGGCGAACTGGTCTCCCAACCCACGCTGACGCTTGAAGAGTTGCGGGCGGTCGTCGACGAAACTCACGGCTGGGGCAAGAAAGTTGCCTGCCACGTGTATGGGGGCATCGGCCTGCGCCGGGCGCTCGACGGCGGGTGCGACTCCATCGAGCATGGCCTCGATCTCGACGATGCCGCGATTGCTCAGATGCTGAAGCAAGGCACCTGGTATGTGCCGACGATCAGCGTCTATTACGGCGACTGGGCCCCGGCGGATACGCCAGCCGGACAGCGCGACCGGCTGCGCGCTTCGGTGCATGAGCAATCGTTCAAGAAGGCGCTCAAGGCCGGGGTGAAAATTGTCTTCGGTACGGACATGGGCGGAATCCCCTGGACCGAGCCCATCGCGCAGGAGTTCCCACGCATGGTGGAGCTGGGTATGCAGCCGATGGACGCCATCCAGAGCGCAACCTCACGTGCCGCCGTTATGCTCGATATGGAAGGCAAGATCGGCGTGGTTGCGCCCGGGGCATTTGCCGACATCATCGCGGTGAATGGCGATCCTTTGTCCGACATCAAGGTGCTGGAACACGTGCAGTTCGTGATGAAAGACGGTAAGGTGTTCAAGAGCGATAGGCCGTGAGGCGGGCAGGTTCCCCGTTTTCCCCCATGGTGAATTAAAGATTGCTCATATCGTTTCAATTCACTTGACAACGGCTTCGCTACGAGCATAATTCATCAATCCCGTCTCTGACTCGGATCGGGACCCGGCTTAGAGAAGTGCAGAGCCGGAGGAGGTATTTATGAGTGTGCTGGAACTCTGTGACCGGGAAATCGCGGCCGTGCCGCTCGATGCCACCGTCGCCGATGCCATCAACAAAATGCTCGACCATCATGTAGGAGCCGTCGCCGTGGTCGATTCCGAATACCGGGTTGCGGGAATTTTCACGGAGCGCGACGTCCTGCGCAAGATGGCGCTCAGCCGCACCGACCCGCAGACCACCTCAGTCCGCGAACTGATGACCACGCCAGTGGAAATGGCAACGCGCCGCACCGGGGCAGGCGAGGCCCTCACTACTATGTTGGAACGCCACTTCCGCCATCTGCCGGTAGCGGACGACAACGGCAAGCTGCTGGGAATTCTCTCCATTCGCAACCTGCTGGAGTGGCGCGTTGACGATCTCAGCCGTGAACTGGAGTCACTCGAGCAGTATGTTTCCAATGACGGGCCCGGAGGCTAGCGCGGACTTTCGCCGCATCTGACTCCCGCTCATGTAGGGACCGCCGCCCTCGGCTGTCCAGGTCGAGCAAAGCTCGACTAACCCTTTCGCCACGATTCCCTTTCGCCGTTCTCCGGATTTCTGTACAATTCAACCGCTTAAATACAGGAGAAACTCTGTGCAGAACTTCAAGAGTCCCCACATGTTTTTCATCGCGCTGCTTGCGCTAGCAATCCCACTTGTCGCCCAACAAGGTTCCAAGTCCGTCGTTGTCCACGCCGGACACGTGCTCGACGTGAAGACCGGCAAGCTGCTTTCCGATCAGACGGTCCTTATTGAGGATGGGAAGATCGTAAGCGTCGGAGGCTCCGCGGAAACCAAGGCTCCCGCCGATGCTCTGCGCATCGAACTGCCTAACGCAACCATCCTGCCCGGATTGATCGACGCCCATACGCATCTCACGATGGATCCCAAGTTCGGCTATGAGGAACTCGGCCTTTCCATACCGCGTGAAACCCTCACAGGCGCCAAGAACGCCCGGATCACGCTAGAAGCCGGATTCACCACCGTCCGAAATGTGGGCGCGTCCGGCTTCAGTGATGTCGCCTTGCGCGACGCGATCAACGCCGGCGACGTGCCCGGGCCAAGAATGCTCGTGAGCGGGCCGCCGCTCAGCATCACCGGCGGCCATGCGGACAATAACCTGCTGCCGTTCGAATATCACGCGACCGCTGACGGCGTGGCCGATGGCGTGGATGGCGTGCGTCACATGGTTCGGCAGGACATCAAGTATGGCGCTGACTTAATCAAGTTCATGGCCTCGGGTGGGGTGCTCTCGAAGGGAGACGATCCGCAGGCGTCGCAGTACACGCTGGAAGAAATGAAGGCCATCGTATCCGAGGCCCACCGCTTGGGTCGTAAAGTTGCTGCCCACGCCCACGGAGCGCAGGCCATTCTTTGGGCGTCCGAGGCGGGAGTGGATTCGATCGAGCACGGCTCCTACATTGACGACGCGGGCATCGCCGAGATGAAAAAGAACGGCACCTATCTTGTTCCCACGCTTTACCTGGGCGACTGGTTTCTGGAGAATGCCGAGAAAAATCATGTGCCCGAGTTCTATCTGGCCAAGGCAAGAGCCGTCATGCCGATCGCGCGCAAGAACATCGCTCACGCCTTTGCCAGCGGCGTGAAGGTGGCGTTCGGTACCGATGCCGCCGTTTATCCCCATGGCCTGAACGCACATGAGTTCGCGGTGATGGTCAAGCTGGGGCTGACGCCCTTGCAGTCTATTCAGGCTGCAACGATAAACGCCGCGGATCTACTGGGATGGACGGGAAAAGTGGGCAGCCTTGACCCCGGCGCGTGGGCCGACATCGTCGCAGTGGATGGCGATCCGTTGAAGGACGTGACCATTCTCGAACACGTCAAGTTTGTGATGAAGGGCGGCGAGGTGGTGCGCAACGATTACGGGAAGTGACAAAGACCGCTCGCTAAACAGTTCGGGAAGGGCACGGTTTCAGCCGTGCCGCTCGGGGCCAATAAAGGGGCGGCTTTAGCCGCTGAGGCGATGACGGCTACTTATTAGCATTCCGCGCTCGCTCCGTGATCCAGTCCGTCCAGAAAGACGAGGCTCCGCTGGCTAGGAGCGGAGCTTTGCCGAGCACAGCATCCACAAAGTTTTCGACCATCGGATAGTGCAGATTGGCGTGCGGTGGCAGATTCTCGCGGCCAGCTGGATAAATCAAGTCAGGACCGTTCAGCGGACTTAAATTCATTTCACCTTCTGTCCCGCGAATGCGGCATTCGTCCCGGCTCACCTTCGAGTGCCAGCGAACATCCACAATGCCGCGCACGCCGTTCGGGTATTCGATGAGCACGGTTGCATTATCTTCTACGGCATAGTGATGAACCGCGCTCGAGAGCTGTGCGGTGACGCGGCCGGGTTGCCCGAATAAGAAGTTCAGCACGTCGATGCGGTGGGAAGCGATGTCGTAGAGCGGGCCGCCGCCGGCGAGGGCGGGATCGATCAGCCAACTGCGATGGCTTTCATTTTCGTCAAACCATCCATGGCAAGTGAGTTCGGCGACGACAGGCTGGCCGATTGCGCCAGCAGCGAGTAACTGCTTCGCACGCTGCACCTTGGGATAAGTTCGGCGATAGTAGGCCACACCGAAGGTGCGTCCAGTCTCTTCCGCTGCCCGCACCATCGAGCGCGCCTCGGCCTCATTCATACCCATGGGTTTCTCACATAACACGTGCTTGCCGGCACGAAGAGATTGGACAGTCTGAGGCGCGTGAAGAAAGACAGGAGTCGCGACATAAACCGCGTGAACTTCCGGATCGGAAAGAGCTTCATCAAGGGTCGCCCAAGCCCGCGCGTTGTAAGGCGCAGCTTTTGCCGGATCACGCGTGACCAGGCCATACAAGCGGCTTCTGGGCTCCGCCTGGATCGCAGGAATGACGCGGCGGATGGAGATGTCGCCGATTCCGATTACGATCCAGTTCGGCATAGTAGAGGCGAATGTAAGGTGTGCAGAAACTCAAAGGCCGGCCTAAGCCGGCCTTCGGGAACAATCTCAAACACAAACTACTTCTTGGGAGCGATCGCGTCCTTGGCAGCCTTGGCCACGCGGAACTTTACCACGGTCTTGGCCTTGATCTGAATCGGCTCGCCGGTCTGCGGATTGCGTCCAATGCGGGCCTTGCGATGCGCTTTCACCAACCGGCCCAGGCCGGGCACAACGAACACGCCATTCTTCTTGGTCTCTTTCACGGCGACGTCGGCGAGCTGCTCAAGAAATCCAGCTACCGTCTTGTTGGGAAGTTCAGTTTTCTCGGCCAGATGGCGGACGAGTTGAGTCTTGGTTAAACCTGAAGCCATTTGTTTCCTCCTCTGAAAAGATACGAATTTTAATTCCAGCGGGCTTGATCTTACTACCACTGCCCTGTGGAAAACAGCCTTATTTTACGCGGGTTCCGTACGGAGAGCGTTCGGAAAGGGCCATTTTCACATGCTGATTCGCAGATGAGCGTCCCGAAATGGCCCAAACATCGGTACCCGAGGCCGTTCCCGGCAACTCCCGAAGATGACCCGCCCCCGAGCTTGTCGTCATTCGGTGCCATAATGCTGAAGAGGAGACGAATCGACTTGAGTTGCGCGATCTGCGAGATTCGCAAGGAAAAACGCTTCTGTCCCGCCGTCCACGGCCGCATCTGCGCGCAGTGTTGCGGCGAACAGCGCGAGGTGACGCTCGATTGCCCCAGCGACTGCCCGTATCTCCAACAGGCGAGGGAACATGAAAAGCCGCGTCCGGCGGACCAATTCGACCGCGCGTCGCTGTTCCTGCAGATTGAGATTTCGGAGCAATTTACCTACGAGCGCGAGCATCTGCTGATGGGGCTCAGCTATACTCTGGCAAAGGCGGCGCAAGCGGACCGCACCCTGAACGATCGCGATCTGATCGCCACACTCTCAGCGATGTGCGCGAGTTATGAGCGCCTGGCGAACTCCGGGCTGCACTACGATCAGCCGTTCACCAGCGCCGCCCAACGCGCGGCAGCGGCTCAAGTGGAAGAAATGGTGAAGCAGTATCGCGAGGCCGAGCAGAAACAACTGGGATACTCCACTCTGCGCGATTCCGACGTGCTCAAGGCCTTGGTGTTTCTCGTTCGGCTGGGCCACGGACGCACCTCAGGCCGGCCTCGGTCGCGAGCCTTCATCGATTTTCTTCTCGCGCAATTTCCGGAGAAGCAGTCGGCCGTGGTCGCTCCGCAGGAAGCCAGCCGGATCATCATGCCGTAGGCTCAGGTCTTCTGGAGTTTTCGTACCTCCTGCCCTGGCGGAAGCGCATCCACCAACTCGCGAATCGTTTTCTTCAGCACCGGGTGCAACACTCCCGGCGCAATCTCCGCCAGAGGCTCGAGGACGAAGCGCCGCTGCTGCAGTGCTGGGTGCGGGATGGTGAGGTCCGTGGAATCAATGATCGTGCCATCGAACAGCAGAATGTCGATATCAATGGACCGCGGCCCTTTTTTCTGCACGCGCCGCCGGCCGATCTCCTCCTCGATTTGGAGAGTCGCGGCTATCAATTCCTCTGGAGTCTTGTTGGTTTCAAGCGCGAGCGCACAATTCAGAAACCACGGCTGCTGAGTAAACTCCACCGGCTCGGTTTCGTAAACAGACGACACCGCAACCACTCGACCGATTGCGCCCAACCGGGCCCGCGCGTCCCGCAGCTGCCCCTCGCGGTCGCCGACATTTGATCCCAGAGAGAGATAAACGAGGTTGGGCATGGTCTAGAGCTAGTGTCGGGCATTATTGTGCTGGTTTCCACTGGGAAATTGTGTCGCAGCGAACCGTCTAATGCCTAACCCATAAAACCCGATACCTTGGTCACCTTTCGAGGGGCTCCGCCGAACGCTAGAATCACAGTTATGACGTTGGAGTCTCTACTTCTGAGCCGGGATAGCGAAGTGCTCCGGATCCTCCGGCCCACCCTGGAGAAGCTCTCGATTGATGTCGAAGTGTGCCAGGAAGCGAAAAAAGCCACCGAAATCCTCATCTCAGAAAAGTTCGACGCCGTGATTGTGGACTGCGACGATCTGACAGGCGGCCTGGAAGTGCTGCAGGGCCTGCGCGCTACTCCCAGCAACCGGAATTCTGTAACTTTCGCCCTGCTGAACGGAAAGAAAACCACCACGCAGGAAGCCTTTGGCATGGGCGTGAATTTCGTCCTGCAAAAGCCCATCAGCACGCTGAATGCCTCGCGCTGCTTTCACGCTGCGCTGAATTTCATGGTACGCGAGCGCCGCCGCTATTACCGCCAGCCCGTAAAGATGCAGGTCCGGGTGGTCTTGAGCGAAAAAGAAATTATCGGGACCAGCACCAATGTCAGCGAGGGTGGCATAGCCGTCATCTTGCATAAAGCGATCCCCAAAGGCGCTGCTCCTCGTTTGCAATTCACCTTGCCCGAAACCAAACTGTCTTTGGACGTCGAAGCGGAAGTAGCCTGGGCCGACATTAAAGGACATGTCGGATTGCGCTTCCTCAACGTACCCCTGAGTTCCCAGCAGCTCCTGGAAAAATGGCTCGACGAGCAGATGGAAAAGGAGCTTCCCGGCACTAAAGAGATGCTGACGCTCCTGGGCTCCGACACCGTCCAATAAGCCTGCTTCTGGCCGCCTTCCAGGTATTCACTTTGTAACTTTGTCTCTGCGCTTGTGCGTGGCAATCTGGTGGGATACCGGAGAGCCATTGCCATGCTTCCTACTGCTTACCGCATCACCCGCGTACAGAAGACTCTGCGCCGGTTTGAGCAAGATATCCCTCTGTTGAACATGCGGGTAAAGGACCTGTCGGCCGAGCGCCAGCGCTCAGCCCGGCAGTTCGCCGCAGCCTTGATCAGCCAGACCCGCGCCGAACTGGACCGCTTGCTCGAGGAACAACCTGAGCCCGCATCCGAGACTGGCGATTTTCCCTGCGAACCTGCGGACTGATGTGGTTTTGGGTCTTAAGGTATGGAACGCCAACGCAGCACTGTCAGAGTGAAGATCCGGCCGTAGCATGAGCGCTGTATGGACCAGCGGCGTCTCGCTCTTCTTCCGGCAGGGTTACTTCCTCCCACAGCGTCTTGTCGCGCAGGATGCGAGAGACCAGCGCGGTGTGCATGGCATGGCCGGCGCGATCAGCCGCGATCCTGCCCAAGATCGGCTTCCCCAGCAGCGCAAGGTCCCCCACCAGATCGAGGACCTTGTGCCGGACGAACTCATCGGGAAAGCGCAATGGGCCGTTTTCGATTCCGTCGCGAGTCAGCACGATGCAGTTCTCCCGCGATGCGCCGCGGATCAGCCCCATGTTGCGCATGTTTTTTTCGTCTTCGCGAGAGCCGAAGGTGCGCGCGCCCGCAATCTTGCGAAGGTAGCTGCCGTTTGAAAGCTCCACCTGGAAGGTTTCCTTACCGATCAGCGGGTGGGGAAAATTAATCGAGTAAGAAACCGAATAGCTGTCGGCGGGATGCACCGAAATAAACTTGTTGCCCTCGCGCATCTCAACTTCGCGAAGAATCCTCAGATACTTGCGTGGCCGGCGCTGCTTGCGGATCCCGGCCTTCTGAATCAGCTCGACAAACGGCAGGGCGCTGCCATCGAGGATGGGAAGCTCGAGATTGTCCAGTTCCACGATCGCATTGTCCACGCCCAGGCCGATAAAAGCCGAGAGCAGGTGCTCGGTGGTGGAGATGAGCACGCCCTTCTTCATCAGACTGGTGGCATAGCTGACGCGGGCGACGTTGCGGCTGATGGCTTCGATCTCAAAGCCATCCAGATCGATGCGGCGAAAGACGATTCCCGTTCCGGGAGGCGCGGGAAGAATTCGCATCGAAACCGGCGCGCCGCTGTGGAGTCCTACTCCACTACATTCTACGGTCGAGCGGACTGTTTGCTCTGGGGTCAAAGGGTGTTTGCGTATGTCCCGGTGAATGAATAGATTACAGCTGTCGCGTCGTCTCCGACTGTGGTAAAAACGCCACAGTGCGTGGCGTAATGCCAATGGCGCACCTGATTAATCGAGGGCTGGCTGCCTCTAAAAGGCTGATAAGTCAGTCAGTTATGCCGGAATTGATAGATCACGGAGAGCACCAACAATGACATTACCTTAGTGTTTCTTGGCAGGCTTATTGGGATTGTATCCGGAAGTGGGATCGAACATGGATTCGTCGAGTCCTTCATTGTAGTGGATCGAATTCAGGAAGCGCTGGGCCTGCATGTCTCCGTTGTAGTAGCGGGTGAAGCTGTAGGGCGTCATGATGCCCTGCACGGGCTTGTAATTGTCGTAGATTTCTTCTTCAACGTTGCGGTCTCTATCCACCGGATCGCGCCACTTGTAGATTTTCTTAATGGGTAGATGGCTATCGAGATCGAACAGGAGACTCACCGCTTCGTCCTTCGCATTGATCAGTGTGACCTGCTGGGCTGCGACGTTGCCGGCGAGAGCATTGCCGTCGTAGAAAAGTGCCACGCTGGGATCGTTCACCCAGGTGCGGAGAATGGTCTCCAAAGAAAGTCTGCGCCGCCGCAGATAGTCGTCGAGATCCTTCTTTTCCAGCGCGTGCGGGCCCTTGTAGGTGATTTCGTAACCCTTCTGCCCGAAGTAAACCACGGCCACGTCCCGCTGCGGCGTGACTTCGATCCGCTCCCGGTCGGGATATTCCACGAACCTCCAGAACTGCACGCCGCCGGTGGAGTTCCCGTGATAAAAACTGTAGGTGCGCCCCTGCTGCTCTATATCGTGGACATTCAAATACGCCGGGCCGCCCAAGGCCTGGATCGCCTGATTGAGCAGCGCGCGCGCCTGGCGCGCATTTTCCCCGTCATTGCCCCGGTTCGCGGACGCCGTGGTGGCCGTGGCGGCAGAAGCCGGCGAAGCTTGCGCGCCGGCCTGGGCGGTGGCCGCAGGTTCGCCAGACTTCGCGAGCGCGAGCGCCAGCACAGCCATGAGGAGCAGATATTTCATTGAGCCAGTCGCATTTAATGGTCAGCGTGACGGTCGAATAGAAAATTGTAGCTGCTGGCAGCAGAATTCCGGACAGCAGGGTGTAGCGCGATTCCTCACCATGTTCCGTACTCTGTTGGATGCGGAAAACGCCGAGGAAGTAACCCAATCGCGGAAGTTCTCTTCCCCCTATCCCACCAGCACGGCTCCGCCGTTCACATTGAAGATCTCGCCCGTGATGAAGCTGGCGTATTCGGTGCACAAAAACAGCACCGGAGCGGCGATCTCCTCCGGCTTACCGGCGCGCCCCAGCGGAATCGTACGCCGAATCACTTCCCCGGCCCGGGGGTCATCGAGCGCGGGTTTCGACATATCTGTATCCACCCAGCCCGGGGCCACGCTGTTCACGTAGATTCCCGCCGGTGCCAGTTCCGTGGAAAGGCTTTTCGTCAGGCTGATCAGCGCACCCTTGCTGGCAGAGTAGTCGCAATGAAAAGCTTCGCCGCGCTGGCCGCTGGTAGAACTGATGAGCACGATGTGTCCCGCGGCGGAGCCGGCGCGCGGCTGGACCTTCATCTGAGCGACGGTGTGCTTGACCAGACCAAACACCGCGTCAAGGTTGATCGCAAGAGTCGAGCGCCAGTGCTCATCCGTCATTTTGTCGATGGCCACGTCTTGCGCAGGCCAAACGCCGTGATTGGCGACCAGAATATCGAGCCGTCCGAAATGTTTGACCGCGTCCGCAACCAGGACGCGAGCGGAATCCGCACTGTCCAGGTTGCTGGCGATTGTATGGCAGTTTGCGGCGCCGCATTCCTGCACCAGAGCTTCAGCCTGCGCTCGCGCCTTCTGATAGCTGAATACGACCTTCGCGCCCGCAGCGGTAAACAGGCGCACCGCGGCGGCACCAATGCCGCGCGAACCGCCCGTAATGAGAGCAACTTTGCCGGAGAGAGAAAGAGGAACGGACATAGGTTCCAGTTTCCGGTTTCTGGTTGATAGTTGCAAGTCGTCAGGTGAGGGAAAACGCTGAGATCGCAGCTTACTTCAAAGATAGGTCGTATTAGGTCTTGCCTGCGAGGCGAGCTGGATCAGAAGTATCGCGAATGCGTCCGGCCTCCACATCGGCAAGCACAGTGCGAAGCCAGCGTAGATCGAGGCGGCACTGCTCTGCCATGTGCTGCATCAGATGGCGGCTGCCACTGGGGAGCATCGTTGCCCATTGCCGCCGTAATTTCCGGATCTCCGCCAGCCGCGTATTCTGCCTCTCGATTTGGGTGCGCAGAGCCTCGGCGACGATTTTGAGGTCGGCGAGATGCAAGAAGAGCATGGGGCCGTAAAGAGTCTCCCGAAGGTCGCCTTCGGCGGCAAATTGGGCGTGCAGTAGTTCACGAAAGCGGTCGCGGCCGCGCGGAGTGATGCGGTACACCGTACGCATGCCGCCTCGAGCCACGCGCTGGCGCGAAACCGCGGTTAACAGTCCGCATTTGGCAAGCTGGCGCACGGCGTAGTAAAGCGTGCCCACCTCCACATCGGTGAAGCACTCGATCATGGCCTGGGTCAGACGTCGCTTGATCTCGTAGGGGTGAAAGTCGCCCCGCTGCAGAACGCCCAAAATGTATAATTCAGCTTTCATTAGTTTAATTGTACTATTATAATTGTATTAAAGGAGGGATGTGTCATGAAGCGTCCTATTCTCGCCTGCCTCGCAGGACTCCTCACCTGGGCTGTCGTGGTCACCGTGATCAACCGCGTGCTTCGCCTGAGCCTGCCGAACTACACCGCTGCCGAGCACACACTCCAGTTTACGCTGGCCATGAAATGGGCACGCCTTCTGATGGCAATCGTGACCTCACTCGCAGCTGGTGCCGTAACAGGTTGGATATCTCCGTCTAGTCGCTGGGCGGCGTTGATCGTCGGCACCGTGGTGCTGGCGATGTTCGCGCCTTGGCACATCGCCAATTGGAGCAAATTTCCCGCCTGGTATCACCTGACATTTCTGCTGACGATTATTCCGGCGGTGCTCGTGGGTGCGCTGCTGCAATCGCGCCGGCACAAGGACCTCAACGAGGTTTACGCCGGACCGCGGTAAAGCTTCATCGCTGAGTGAGGCCGTGTCGGAAGGGCCTCAGAAACCATCTCTCGCCGATGACGCCCGTTCCGACTTCAACTCGCGCAAGAGCAGCCGCACCAGCATTCCGTCGAAGCCGGTACCGCTCATCTTGGCCAGCTCATCGAGCGCCTGGTCGGGCGTGCGGGCCGCAGCAATTGATTGCTCGGTCACCATGTTGGCATAGGCGTCGGCGAGGGCGATAATCCGCGCCCACAGGGGAATCTGCTCGCCTTTCAACCCATCGGGATAGCCAGTGCCATCAAAGCGCTGGTGATGATGTTCGATCGCCTGGCGCATCATGGCGCTGTGCGGCACAATACTCGCGATTTCGGCTCCCACGCGCGCATGCATCTTCACTAGGAAGAATTCGTCGTCAGTAAGCGGCCCGGGTTTGTTCAGAATGCGTTCCGGGACGAAGATCTTACCTACATCGTGAATGCGCGCGGCATAGACCAGATCGGCAGTTTCCTCCGGAGGCAAACGAAGCGCACGCGCCAGAATTTCGGCATAACGCGCCACCAGGTCGCCGTGGCCGGCAGTGCGCAGTTCGCGGGATTCGGCGGCCCGGCTGAGAACCTCAATCGATTCCTTCAGCAAGGGAACGTTGCAATCCTCTTCGCCGCCACAGAACTTCAACAGCATTGAAGCCAGTTCTTCGAGATGCTCCGGCCCATTGTGTTCGCGCTGCAAAAAGCCCTCGATGTAGGCGGAAATCTGCTGGCGCTGGGAAGCAAACTCCTCGCCCGCGGCGAACTCTTCAGCTGCCGACACGCGATTGCCGCCGGAGCGCTTCGAGACATACATGCCCGCGTCGGCCACGCGAATAATGTCTTCGATGGAGAACCCGTGAGTCGGAAAGCTGGCCACGCCGAAACTGCCAGTGATATGGTGCTCGTTCAACATGGGGTCCTGCACAATCCACTGCCGCAAGCGCTCGGCCAGCACCTGAGCCTGCTCCGGCCCGGTTTCCGGCATCAGCACAATGAACTCATCTCCGCCATAGCGGGCCACCACGTTTGATTGCCGGGACTTCTGCTCCAGCAGGCGCCCCACGCGAGCCAGTACCAGGTCGCCTTCAAAATGGCCCATGGTGTCGTTCACTTCCTTGAACTTGTCCAGGTCAATCAGCACGACAGAGAACGGACGCCCTGAGCGCGAAGCCCGCTTCCATTCCGCCGAAAGCGCTTCCCAGAAAAAGCGTCGCGTCTTGATTCCTGTCAGCCCGTCGGTAATCGACTGCTGTTGCAGCTTCTGGAAGACAAAAGCATTGTGCAGCGCCGTAGCCAGCAAGTCCGCGAGGGTGTTAAGAATGAGAACGTCCTGCGGCGAAAACGCGCTGTCATTGCGGCTTTCGATATTCAGCGCGCCCAGCAGCGTCTCGCCGTAAGTGATGGGAATGCAGAGCACGGACCGCGACTCCGGCAGAATCGCGCCGATCTGGCCCTCCACGCCGTTTTGCACTAGAGCCCGCTCGCCGGTCCGCGCCACCCGCCCCAGAATCCCAAACCCTATGGGGATGCGCTTGCCCATGGCATGCGCCGTGGCCCCGGCTTCGGCTTTGATTTCGATCTCTTTAGTTCCGTAATCGAGCAGGCCGATGCCGATGTGATCAAAGCTGAAGTTCTTCTGGATTTCCCCGACAATCTGTCCCAGCATGTGCACCGGATCGTCGCTAGAAATGGCGGTGCGCGAAATGTTGTTGAGAAATGCCAGCTGCCGCGAGCGCCGTTGTTCCTCGGCGAACAGGCGCGCATTCTCCACCGCAACCGAAACCTGGCCGGCAGCGGTCATCAGCACATCCAGGTCGCGCTGTTCGAACACAAATTCCCGTTCCTTGCTCATGGCAACCATCACGCCGGCTGGCTTATTCCCCAGCAGAATCGGGGCCGCGCACAAGCATTTGGCGGGATGTTCAGGCCGATAGCTGACGCCCAACCGCGCCCGCATTCTCTCCAGATCGGAGCGTATCAGCAGCGGCTGCCCCGTCCGGATCACATACTCGGTGAATGCGTTCTCCAGCTTGCGCGAGCGCTTGGGAAGAGTTTGCCCCTCCTCCACTTCGAATTCGAAGCGGATTACGTCTCCTTCCTGAAATGCGATGTAGAAGTTGTCAGTGTGGAAAATCTGTCCCAGCTCGGTGTGAATGGTACGCAACACTTCATCCTGATCAAGCCGTGAACTGATGGCCTGTCCAATCTGCGTCAGCAACTCGTATTCCTGTGTGCGCCGGTGGGCGTCGTGCGCGATCAGGTAGTTCTCGAGCGTCAGCCCGAGTTGCAAAGCCAGACCCACCATGAGACGCGGACCCGACGCGCCGAATGCCTTCCGCTCCGCATGAGGAAATAAAATCACCCCGAAGGCGTGTTCGCGGGTCTGCAGACTCACGGCGGTCAGGTTCCGAATGTCGGCTTCGGTGAACACCTTCTTGAAATCGGCATAGGTCCCGCTTGGGCCTATGGGCAGCGGCTCGGACATATGGGCGAGGTCATGCACCGTGAACAGCCCACCTTGCCGGTAAGCGAGTTCGCAGATGTATTCCCCCGCCCCGGTCGTGGTCAAAACCTCCAGGAATTGCGCAGAAAATCCGCGCTCCACCGAGGGCAGCAGGCCGCGCCAACGCTCTGAGATGTAGATGATTGTCCGCCGCGCCGACAAGGCCCCGGCCAGACGGTCCAGCGCCGACTGCATGCTGGGCAACAAATCATCGGCCGAGAGCAAGCGCCGAGGATCCACTCCCAAGGTGGAAAGCGCCAGCGTATTTTCCTGCACGGCGTTACGCTCGTTCTCAAACAGCACCATGACCATCGCAATGCCCAGCAGCATCTGCGGCACCGGACCGAGATAGTTAGCGGCACTGTCAAAACGCGCTCCCCATAGACTGCGGAATTGCCCCGCACCCATCAACACGGCCCACAACGCCAGCGAGAAACCCAGCACCTTAAAAGCCAGCGATCCCCGGCGGTGGCCGTTGACGTAGAACACGGCCGAACAGTACAGGAGCACGGCTGCAATTCCCAGGTCGAGGGCGATCGGCGGCTGCGCGGCTTCCTGAAACGTGCCGCCCACCATGTGCCCCTGAAAGTTGAACCAGGCCAGCGCAATTCCGGCCACCGCCAGCGCGGCGTCATACCAGCGAAAATGCGACGGCCCGCGCATCAGCCGGGTCGACACAAAGATGCACAAAGCCATCGCCACCAGGAACAATGAGCTGGCGAAAAATGCCAGCGGCGAAGGCACGCGATAAAACGAGACTGCGTGCAGAACGTAATGCAGCGAATAGGCCGCCCACGCCAGCTGCCAGGCACGGAAATACGCCTGCCGGCTTTGCTCATACAGATAGGTGAAGATCAGGAACAGCAACACCGAGACCAGTCCCGGAATCACCACCATGCTGATAACGACGCTGTTCATGAGGCCTGGAGAACCCTTCCCGCGGAGATCGATCAGCGGCTTAGGAGAAGATTGATACCTAATGTTTTCACAGCTAGGGTACGAATTCAACAGGATTTAAGGACACTGCCCAGACACGAGAATATCCGGAATCAGTCACCAGACCGAGCGTTTGCGGTCCAGGCTGCCTTGACGATACTTTTCTCGCCCCCATACCATCAGACTTTCGCCATCTATGCCCGAATCCTCGCTAATCTCGAAGCCACGGGTGCGCTTCGCGCCCTCGCCCACCGGCTTTCTCCACGTAGGCAGCGCCCGCACTTTCATCTTCAACTGGCTGTACGCCCGCCACAACGGTGGGACCATGATCCTCCGCCTCGATGACACTGACGTCGAACGCAACACCCAAGCCTCCGTGGATTCTATATTCGGCGGGTTGAAGTGGCTGAACTTAAGCTGGGACGAAACATACAAACAATCCGAGCGCATCGACTTGCACCGCAAAACCGCGTGGACGATCTTCGAGAAAGGCTTGGCTTACCGCGACTTCACCCCCGCCCGCACCGGGGACGCCGAAAAATCAGGCGCCCAAGGAACCTGGCTGTTCAATCCCGGCGCGCGCGAACTCTCCAGAGCGGAAAGTGACCGCCGCGCCGCAGCCGGCGAGCCGTTTGCATTGCGCTTTCGTGTGCCGCGCGAGGGTGGGCAAGGGGTGCGATTTAATGATGCGGTCTACGGCGAGCAAGTAAAAGCGGCGGCCGATATCGAAGACTTCGCCCTGCTGCGCTCCGACGGCATGCCCACTTACCATCTAGCCTCCTGCGCCGACGACGCCGACCTGTGCATCTCGCATATCATCCGCGGCCAAGACCATCTCACAAATACATTCAAACACGTGCTGATTTTCGAGGCGGCCGGCTGTACCCCGCCGCAGTTCGCGCATCTGCCCCTGCTGGTCGCACCCGACGGCACCAAGCTTTCGAAGCGCCGCCACGGCCCCGTGGTCAGCGTCACCACCTACCGCGACGCTGGATTCCTCTCCGAAGCTTTCATCAATTTTCTCTGCCTGCTCGGCTGGTCGCCCAAGGATAACCGCGAGAATATGTCCCTGCCCGAACTCGTCGACACGTTCTCGCTGGAAGGCATCAACCGCTCGAACGCAGTGGTGAACTTCAAAGAGCCGGCCGCAACTCCTCCTAACGTTGTCATCCCGAGCAGTCATGTCATCCCGAGCGAAGCGAGGGATCTTGGCGTTCCCGCCCCCGAGGAAACGTTCGATCCCAAGGCGCTCTGGCTCAACGCCGAGCACATTCGCGGCTTGCCGGTGGAGGATTTAAGCGCCCGCCTGCTGCCGATCGTGATCGCCGCCGGATTCAAGGTGACGCCGGAAAAGATGTCGCGGGTCACGCCGCTGATCCGCGAGCGCATCAAGCTCTTGCGCGACGTCCTCACCGCCGCCGACTTTTTCTTCGTGGATCAACTGCCGCCCTACGACCCGGCGGAACTAATCCCGCAAAAGGGAGACGCGGCAATGGCATTGAAAGTCCTCACGCGAGCCCGCGAAGTGTTGGCAAATGTCGAATTCAAACACGACCCGCTGGATCAGGCCCTGCGCGCCGCTGCCCAGGAACTGGGAGTCAAAGCAGGACAGATGTTTCAGCCCATTCGCGTCGCCGTCTGCGGCCGCAAGAATGCCCCGCCATTGTTCGAGACGCTAGACGTGCTGGGCAGGGAGACCACTCTTGCGCGAATCGAGCAGGCCATCCAGAAAACGGGAGCTGTCCGACCTTGAACGCGGCTCGCCGCGAGTCGTTCGCTGCGATAAGATCAAAGAGCAATGAATTCACCTTCCCCAAGCGAAGCCGGAGAAAAACCTGCAGCTGCATCGCCGTCGCCTGCTCCCTCGAATTTCATCCGCGACATCATTCTCGAAGATCTCAAGACCAACAAGCACAATGGCCGCGTGCAAACCCGCTTCCCTCCCGAGCCCAACGGCTATCTACACATCGGCCACGCCAAGGCGATCTGCATCGACTTCGGTCTCGCCGACGAATTCGGCGGACATACGAATCTCCGCTTCGACGACACCAATCCCCAAAGGGAAGAAACCGAATACGTAGAGTCGATCAAGGCCGACGTCAACTGGCTCGGCTATAAGTGGGACGGGCTTTTTTACGCCTCCGATTATTTCGACCAGCTCTACGAATGGGCGATCAAACTGATCAAAGATGGCAAGGCCTACGTCGACGACTTGAGCGCCGACGAGATTCGCCAGCATCGCGGGACGCTTACCGAGCCGGGCAAAGACAGTCCGTATCGCAACCGCTCGGTCGAAGAGAACCTGAGTCTGTTCGAGCGCATGCGCGCCGGCGAATTTCCTGACGGCTCGCGCACGTTGCGGGCGAGGATCGATATGGCGTCGCCTAACATTAACTTCCGCGATCCCGTGATGTACCGCATCCTGCACGCCGAGCATCACCGCACCGGCAACAAATGGTGCATCTATCCGATGTACGACTTTGCCCACGGACAGTCAGATTCCATCGAGCGCGTTACGCATTCTCTCTGCACCCTCGAGTTCGAGGACCATCGCCCGCTCTACAACTGGTTCATAGAGCAACTGGGCATCTTTCCCTCGCGGCAGATCGAGTTTGATCGTCTGAACCTCACCTACACGCTGTTGAGCAAACGCAAGCTGCTGCAGTTGGTGCAGGAAGGCCGCGTGACCGGATGGGACGACCCACGCATGCCCACGATCGGTGGCATTCGCCGGCGCGGCTATACGCCCGAAGCCGTGCGCAACTTCGTCGGCGCGATTGGCGTATCCAAGACCAATGGCTCGATTGAGTTGGCCATGCTGGAACACTTCGTCCGCGAAGACCTGAACAAGCGCTCTCCGCGCGTGATGGCCGTGCTGCGTCCGCTGAAAGTTGTGATCGACAACTATCCGGAGAATCAAGTCGAAGAGATGGATGCGGTGAACAATCCCGAAGACGCCAGCGAGGGCACGCGCAAAGTGCCGTTCTCCCGCGTGCTCTACATCGAGCAGGATGACTTCCGCGAAGATCCGCCGAAAGGATACTTCCGCCTCTCGCCAGGCCGCGAAGTGCGCCTGCGCTACGGCTACTTCATCACCTGCAAAAGCGTGGTGAAAGACGACAAAGGGCAGGTGTTGGAAGTGCATTGCACGTACGATCCGGCGACGCGGGGCGGCAATGCCCCGGACGGCCGCAAAGTGAAGTCAACCATCCACTGGGTCTCGGCCGCGCACGCCATTGACGCCGAGGTGCGTATTTACGAGAACTTATTTACCAAGGAAAACCCCGGCGAAGTAGAGGAAGGTCAGGACTTCACGGCAAATCTAAATCCGAACTCTCTCGAAGTAGTCACCCTCGCGAAGCTGGAGCCGTCGCTGGCCAGTGCCGCTACTGGCAGCCGCTATCAGTTTGAGCGGCTGGGATACTTCTGCGTTGATCCGGACTCGGTCCCTGGCAAACCCGTCTTCAACCGCACCGTCGCGTTGAAAGATACCTGGGCGAAAGTGGAGAAAAAACAAACCGCGAAGAAGTGAGGCTGCATGCACGCAACCATTCTCGCCGCATTTCTTGCGATCTCTGGCGCGGTCGTCTCTATGTGCGGCGCCGGCATCATGCTTCTCCTGATTGCCTCGTGGGCCGCGAAGACCGATGTCCGGCAGGCCCGCGGCCTCGACAAGGTCGTGGCCTTGTGCAGTTTGTGTTTCGCCGCTCCCTTGGCGGTCTTCGGCGCGGAGCATCTCTCGGGCGCAAAATCCATCATGCTCGGCGTACCCTCGTACATGCCCTGGCGTTTGTTCTGGGCGTATTTCGTCGGATTTGCATTGCTCGCCGCGTCGCTGAGCATCGCCACAAAAATTCAGGTCCGCTGGTCCGGCCTGCTGTTCGGAATCATGATGGTTCTTTTTGTGGCGACGTTGCATGTCCCGCGCGCTCTCGCGAGCCCCCATGATCGGTTTGCATGGACAATTGTTGTCCGCGAAATGTCATTCGCGGGCGGAGGCTGGAGTCTTGCGGGAGAAGCCATGCGCGAGCACGGCCGCGGACAGAGTGGAAACAGGCTCATAGCCGTCGGCCGCATCCTGGTCGCGATCGCCGCTATATTTTTTGGGGTTGAGAACTTTCTGCACACAGCGAACGTTCCCGGAGTCCCGCTCGAAAAACTCATGCCCGCGTGGATTCCGGCGCACCCGCTCATCGGCTATCTGACAGGCGTAATTCTCTCCGTCGCCGGCGCGGCCATCCTGGTCGGCAGAAAAACACGGATGGCGGCAACGTATCTCGGCACGTGGCTGGTGCTGGCGGTCTTGTTCATCTACTGGCCGATCCTGATTGCGGCGCTGGCCGATCCGAACACCGGCGTCAAAATTGAGGGGCTCAACTATTTCTTCGACACGATGCTGTTTGCGGGAGCGATTCTCGCGGTCGCCAGCGCGACACCGCACACCGATAGCTAACTCCTAGTTATGCACGTGCGGGCTTTGCGCGGGGTTGGCGTGGTGCTCGGGCGGTTCCTTCACGACCTTCACTTCAAAACTCACCGGCAAGTTCTTCGGAGGATAGCAGGCAGCGTTGTCACAGGCCTGATAGCGCAGCACGCCGTGCATCAAGTATTTTCCGGGCACAACGGAGTGCAGTGGATGCACTCCCACGGCGATGGTGAAGTCTCCGCTATAAACGTTCAGCGCTTCGTCGGGCGAGAAAGGGAAACTCCGATCCTGGCCCGCAGGATATTGGGTCTTTCCCAGGATGATGTCAGTGGGAACGTCAATCCTCAAGGTAGTCGGAATCAGGAATTCCGACTTCGGCGTATTCGAGTTGATGTGGTAGCCCGCTGGGACACGAAAATTCAAGTTCACCATGGTCTGCGAGGCGCGCTGGGCTGTGGTCAGCGGTACCGCAGAAAAGATAAGGGTCGGAGCTTTGCCGGCGGTTTGCGCCGCCCCGGGAAGCGCAGTCAGCAGCAAAGCAATCAACAAGAGCAATCCTAGCGTCGTTCGCTGCGTCGTGCGTTTGTGGTTCATCTTGTGAGTCATCTTGCCTGGCGTTCAACACGAGCAGGCCGCGCGAGGAGCGTGCTCACTGAAATAGTAGAGCAATCGCCGCCTGGCGTGCTGTTACTTCAGAACAGGGCCGTCCTCGTCTACCTTGAATGCACCGACGCTTCGCTTTTTGCCGCTTGCGTGTCGAGCGCCTTCTTAACTGCATCCTCGATTTCCGCCTTGCCCCTCAGCCCAATGATTTTGTCGACGATCTTGCCGTCGCGCGAAATCAGGAAGCTTTCCGGCAAAGCAGGAACGCCGCCGTACTGATCGCCTACCGATTCTTTCCCGATCAGAATCGGATAGTTCACGCCCATATCTTTGGCGAATTTGCTGATGTCTTCCTTGCTGGCATCATCCATCGCCACGCCGACAATCTGCAATCCCTGCGAGCCATACTCTTTTTGCAGGTCGACAAACCAGGGCATTTCGATTTTGCACGGGCCGCACCAGGTAGCCCAGAAGTTGAGCAGCACGGCCTTGCCGCGAAGGTCGGAAAGCCGCAGAGACTTGCCATCCAGCGATTCCAAAGAGAAATCAGGAGCGAGACTGGACTGGGTGAGTCGCGGCACCGAACTTGCTGCCGTCCGCCGCGCCTGATGATAGCCGAAGTAAAGCATCAGCGCGACCACGAACGCCACCACTACCAGGATGAGAGGGTTCCGGCTCCCCTTGCTGGATGGCTGGTCCGGGCTGGGCGGGATTCCTTGGGAGGCCGGTTGCGGCTCGGGTGGCTGTCCACTGCTCGGTGCGGGTTCGATGGTGCCGGGGGATGTTTCCATTTGCAAACTCCTTATTCGCGCAACCAAATCTAGAAATAGATTACTCCCCAACTGGCCTATAAGGCGAAGCGGTTCAGGAATGAAAGCCAATTCGAAATCAAAGTGAAACGACCGATCACGAGCAATACTCCAAGCGCGATCAGCAGGCCACCGCTGGCGATCTCCAAAGCGTGCATATGGGAGCGGAAGCGGCTGTAGAACTTCAGGAAACGCTCCATCAAAAGCGATGTCACGAGAAACGGCACTGCCAGCCCAAGCGAATAAACCCCAAGCAGCAGGACCCCCTTCACCAGCGTGTCCTGCTCTCCGGCGATAGTGAGGATTGCAGTCAGAATCGGACCCAGACACGGAGTCCAGCCGAAAGCAAATGCGAAGCCGATCACGAACGCGCCCACCGGAGTGCTGCTGCCTTTCAGGCTATGCAGACGCGCGTCTGTGTAGAGAGCTTTGATCTTGAAAACGCCGGTCAGGTGCAATCCAAACAGAATGATGATCACGCCCGCGACCCGCGCGAGCGTGTGTTTGTAGATCCCAAGCACCTGGCCGATTTCAGTCGCCGCCGCTCCCAGTGCGATAAAAACAACGCTGAAGCCCAGGATGAACCCAACGGAGTTCACCATTACCCGCCGCATGAGCTGACCCTGCGGCGCTTTAAGCTCTTCCAGGCCAGCACCAGAAATCAAAGAAAGGTACCCCGGCACCAGCGGAAGCACGCAGGGTGAGAGGAACGAAATGAGCCCCGCGAAAAACGCGGCAATCGGGAGTGGGAGGCTGGACATGCGTTATTGATTGTACCCGCCGGAGTTGAACTCCGTAAGCAATGAGACGAATGGCGCGGTGTTTAGTTGCAGGCAGGCGCCGAATTTCCGCCTGGCGTTATTTCGTGGGCGCATGGGCAGGCGACGTGTTCGACGGCTCGCTGACCTCAGGCGTAGCGCCCGACAGCATCTTGCGCAGAAACCCGAGGGGCATGACGGCCGTCAATACAGCGCGATCGCCACCGTCCGTTACTTTTAGACTATCGAAGAACGCTTTCACATCGGGATCGGTGCCGTGGGCGCCCACAGAGGTTTCCGCGGAACGGGTCAGGCCGATGAAGACATTTACTTTATCCGTGATGCCGCGCGCCTCGTCCGCCGTCCCGGTAAAGGCTTCGGCGCGGAGGTGAACCGCGTCAGCTCTTAAGTGAAGCGGGCTCAGATAGCTTCCCGAGACGACGAGCGTAGCGGGGCCGGCGAAAATTGTGTTCCAATCGCGAGCTGGAGGCGAAGAAGGATCAACGCGTGCCACCACCCAAGCCAGACTGCCGAGCTGAACGTGCTTGTAATATTGCCGCAAAAGCGATGGGCCTCCAAATGGCGAAGCCAGCCGCTTCGACCGGTCGATGATTCCCCGGATGACGGCAGGGTCGTCGTGATTAGAAGCGGCCACGGAATCAGCGCTTAGGACGGCGACCCGCAACGATCTGCCTTCTAGAACAATCGTGAAGATGTCGACCGAGTGGTAGTTCTCGACCGACTGGGCGATCTGCCGCAGATAGCCGGTGACGCGCTCGCCTTGAAATCTTCCTTCCAGCACCTCAGAAAAGCGCACCTCTGGGGAGGAGCCGCCGGTTCCCCCACCCGGCCAGCTTGCGGGGTAGTGGACGGCAAAGGCGGCTTTGTCGAGGTCGCGTTCGAACTCAAAACCTGTTTCGCGAATGAAGCGTTCGTACTCCGGATCGTGGATGACGGGAGGCAGCTTCTTCCCCGAGTTCAATCTCCGTGCCCGACCGAGATCGAGATAGAAGAATGCGTCCCCTCCGGGCAACAAACGGGCGGGCTCCGGAGGAGCATGCTTTCGCAGTTGGACCGCAAGGGTCACGGCCGCAGCAACGACCACGACGACCAACGCGATGGGGAAGGTTCGCCTAATTCGCATGGAATGCGGTCAGAAAAGAAATCATAACACTGTGGGAGGGGGGTGTCAGAAACCGCGGGTCGAGTGCGGAGTCGACTGAGCGTGGTCGCATTTGCATCAACTGTCAATTCCGGGCCCGGTCAGTCCTGCCAAGCCTATTGGATCGGAGTAGAATGCAGCCCAATTGGAGGAACCCCCATGAAACACTTCACATTCTTCTTGGTTACAGTCGCAACGGTGGCCGGCCTTGTCACCCTCATTGCTGCTGCACGAGGACACGCGGACGCGGATCCTGGTGCGCCCTACGTCACCGAAATTCCTCAGGGATACCGCGACTGGAAGTGGATCTCCTCAGCCCATGAAGCAGGCAACCTCAACAGCTTAGGTGCAGTTTTGGGCAACGACGTAGCGTTCAAGGCCTTCCAGGAAGGAAAGCTTCCGTATCCGGACGGCACAATCATTGCCGCTTTGCATTACCGTAATGTCCCATCAGAGGAAAACAACAAAGTCTTTGGCCAAGCCCAATCTTTCGTTCCCGGGGCGCCCACGAACATTCAGTTCATGGTCAAGGACTCAAAAAAGTATGCGGCGACCGGCGGCTGGGGATTCGGTCACTTCGCGGACGGCAAACCTGGCACCGCGGCGTTTATGAAAAGCTGCTTCCCATGTCACGAGAAGACCAAAGCGACCGACCTCGTCTTTACTCACTATGCGCCTTAGGCGAGATCAATCGTTCCTGTTTCAAGGCAGGCCGGTTGCGTGAAATTTGGCCATTGTGATAACTTAGTTAATTGTCCCGGACATCTGGAAGGGATCAAAGGGTATACTTGTGCCCGGAAGAGCACTTGTCCCCGCAATGCTGGCGTAGCTCAGTCGGTAGAGCACCTGATTTGTAATCAGGGGGTCAGGGGTTCAAATCCCTTCGCCAGCTCCAGTATACGAAGACCAGATACGAAGATCAGGAAACGAACTTCCGGCAGGCAGCGGAACTCTAGGTGGCGCAACAGGTTTTTCCAACGCACTTCATTCGGAAATGATCCGGCGTGTAGTGATCTTCGCGCGGTGATTCTTAAGCGCGAGTCTTTGGTTTCCCTGAGTTGCGAAAAGCTGGTTTGCGAAAAGGGAGTTTAGTGGGCCAGAGTAGAAGTGTGCTGGCGCGGCCCGCGGATTCGCTAGTTGGCTGCTGGATGAAGCGAGACGGCTGCATCGCCCGGCGGTTTTGCACAGGTGGGTGAGTGGTTAAAGCCAACAGACTGTAAATCTGTCCCTCCTAGCGAGGTACGAAGGTTCGAATCCTTCCCTGTGCACCAGAATTTGTTGCATTGAGATTCGAGTGACTTGATTCGAGTGACTTGATTCGAGTGACCAGGAAATATGAGTCGCTTGGCAATGGCGCTGATCGCGTACCTGGCTTTGGGTGCGCTGGCGTTTACCACGTTGAGTGATTCGCGGATCCGGTTGCTGACGCTGCTGATTCTGGCCATGTTCGCAATCAAGAGTTGGGTGCGCCGCAAGGATGTACTGCATCCGGATGGCGATGGCGAATCGGAGTGAGTGGTTCAGGCTGAAAGCTGATTGCTGACAGCTGGTTTCAGGCCGATGTAGCTCAGTTGGTAGAGCACTCCCTTGGTAAGGGAGAGGTCATCAGTTCAATCCTGATCATCGGCTCCAGATTGGTGAAGAGCGTCGAGGCAGTAAGGGCGGGAGTAACTCAGTGGTAGAGTCACAGCCTTCCAAGCTGTTGGTCGCGGGTTCGATTCCCGTCTCCCGCTCCAGAGTTTTGGTTCAGGGGTTGTGATGGCTTTCGAGCAAGCTACGATCAAAGTTGAGAAGCAGCAGGAATTTGCGAAGCTGCAAGCCGCAGTGGAGCAGGCGTTCTTGCCCGAGAAGGTGGACCGGTTCCTGAAGCAGTTGGATCGCAAGGGAATTCGCGTTCGGGAGTTTGACGCAGTGCTGTCGGCCCGAACGCTGGAAAGTGTGGTTGGCGAATCGGCAGCGAAGTCTGATTTGAGTGCGTGGCAGTTGTATCAGGCGTTGCCACTTTCTGATCAGGCGCAGATGCGCGAGTTTTATTTGTCGAAGCTGGAAACGGTCGGCACGGCGCTGCGGCACAGGTTTAAGAAGCTGTATCAGTATTACTGAAGAATAAGCGAGGCTCGGCAATTTTATGGCGAAAGAGAAATTTGATCGTAATAAGCCGCACTGCAACGTGGGGACGATTGGTCACATTGATCATGGCAAGACTACGTTGACGGCGGCGATCACCAAGGTGTTGCAGAAGCATAATCCGAAGATTGTGTTCCGGTCTTTCGACAGCATTGACAACGCTCCTGAAGAGAAAGCGCGAGGAATCACGATTGCTACGGCGCACGTCGAGTATGAGACGGCGAACCGGCACTATGCGCATGTCGATTGCCCGGGACACGCGGACTACATCAAGAACATGATCACGGGCGCAGCGCAGATGGATGGCGCGATTCTGGTGGTGGCTGCTACGGATGGTCCGATGCCGCAGACGCGCGAGCACGTGCTGCTGGCGCGGCAGGTGGGTGTGCCTTACATCGTGGTGGCGCTCAATAAGTGTGACGCTGTTGACGACCCGGAACTGCTCGATCTGGTGGAGCTGGAAGTGCGCGAGTTGCTGAAGAGCTACAAGTTTCCTGGGGACGATGTGCCGGTGATTCGGCTGTCGGCTCTTGGCGCGTTGAATGGTGAAGAAAAGTGGGAAAAGCAGATTGACGCGCTGATGGAGGCGGTCGACAAGAGCGTTCCGCAGCCGGCGCGGGAGTTGGACAAGCCGTTCCTGATGCCGATTGAAGATATCTTCTCGATTCAGGGACGCGGCACGGTTGTAACGGGTCGTATTGAGCGCGGGAAGGTGAAAGTTGGCGAGGAAGTGGAAATCGTCGGCTTCCGCGACACGCGCAAGACGGTCGTCACCGGCGTCGAAATGTTCAAGAAGCAGCTGGACGAAGGCATGGCGGGGGACAATGCCGGCCTGTTGCTGCGCGGCATTGCGAAGGAAGATGTGGAGCGCGGGATGGTGCTGGCGAAGGGTGGATCGATTACTCCGCACACCAAGTTCAAGGCTGAGGTTTATATCCTTACGAAAGAAGAAGGTGGGCGGCATACACCGTTCTTCAAGGGATACCGTCCGCAGTTTTATTTGCGGACTACGGATGTGACTGGAGTGGCAGAACTTCCGGCGGGCACGGAGATGGTGATGCCGGGGGATAATGTCTCGCTGGTGATTGAGTTGATCACGCCGGTGGCGATGGAGAAAGGCTTACGGTTTGCCATTCGCGAAGGCGGGCACACGGTGGGTGCGGGAACGATTGCGGAGATTGTGCAGTAGGGAAGAAAACAGCGGAGCTTCGCTCCGCGGACAGCCGAGGGCGGCTGTCCCCACATTCGAAAGAAAGTTCAGCAAGAGGGAGTTTTGAGCGATGCCCCGAGAGATTGTTACGTTGCAGTGCGGTGATTGCAAAGAGCGGAATTATTCGACGACCAAGAACCGGAAGACGACGACGGAGCGGCTGGAGTTCAAGAAGTTCTGCCGCCGTTGCCGCAAGCATACGCCGCACAAGGAAGTGAAGTAGTAGGGGCCAGGGTTCAGGGCTTAGGGGCTAGGAACTGGCCCCGGATCCCTAGGCCCTAATCCCTGGTTTACAGGGGCGTAAGCTCAACGGTTAAACTGCCGGTCTCCAAAACCGGACTTGGGGGTTCGAATCCCTCCGCCCCTGCCAGATTTTTTGCAAGGACGACGGGAAGGCCAGGAGCAGTATGGGAGTGGAAACGAAGAAGATGGCAAACTCAATTGCAAGCGCCGGCGAGAATTTTGGAGACCGGCTGAAGTCGTGGCCGGAGCGGATCAAGGCGTTTTACAACGACGTGCGCACCGAAATGCGCAAAGTGACCGCGCCGTCCTTTAAAGAAGTGCGCGCCACCACGGCGGTGGTGGTGGTAACGGTATTCATTTTCGGAGTGTATTTTTTCATCATCGATAACGTGATCCAGAGGGGCGTCACTTTTTTGTATAGCTATTTCGGGAACCACTGAATCGAAGCGCAGGCTGGAGCTTAACTTGATCATGCAGGACGAAGAAAAAAACGAAGCTGCCGCAAGCAGCGAGCAGCCGCCCAGCGCGGAGGGCGTTACCGCAACCAGCGAGCCGCCCCGCAACCCGAACATGAAGTGGTACATCATCCACTCTTATTCCGGTTTTGAGCGCAAGGTGAAGGAGTCGCTGGAGTCGCGGGTGCAGGCTTTCGGGCTGCAGGAGAAGATCGGCAAGGTGCTGATTCCGACCGAATCAGTCACCGAAGTGCGCGGCGGCAAAAAGTACACTTCGGAGCGCATGTTCTATCCCGGCTACGTGCTGGTGGAAATGGACATGGACGATCACGTCTGGCACGTGGTGAAATCCACGCCGCGCGTGACCGGGTTCGTGGGGACCGGGCAGCAGCCGACGCCGCTATCTGATGAAGAAGTGCAGCACATCGTTTACAAAGTCGCGGACAGCCGCGAGAAACCCAAGTTGAAGGTCAAGTTCGAGAAGCAGGAGCAGGTACGTATCACCGAGGGGCCGTTCGCAACTTTCACAGGAACCGTCGATGAGGTGAACGAAGATCGCGAGACGCTGAAGGTGATGGTAACGATTTTCGGCCGCTCGACGCCGGTGGAATTGGAGTTCAACCAAGTGGAGAAAGTGGCATAGCGCAGTTGAGCTGGAGATCCTTCGCGAGACAAAAGGCGTCTCGTTCAGGATGACAAGGCGTTTTTATTTTGCAGGAAAGTAGTACGAGCTTCAGGGGTTAAAGAGAGATCATGGCAAAGAAGGTTACAGGTTTCGTAAAGCTGCAGATCGCGGCGGGCAAGGCCACTCCGGCGCCTCCGGTGGGTCCGGCGCTTGGACAGGCGCAGATAAACATCATGGAGTTCTGCAAGCAGTTCAATGCTCGGACGAATCAGAAGGAGATGGAGGGATTGATCATCCCGGTCGTGGTGTCGGTTTACAGCGACCGTTCTTTTACCTTCATCACCAAGACGCCGCCAGCTTCGATTCTGCTGAAGCGCGCGGCCGGCATTGCCAAGGGATCGGGTACGCCGAACAAGGACAAGGTTGGCAAGGTAACTTTGAAGCAGGTGGAAGACATTGCCAAGCAGAAGATGCCTGATCTGAACGCTGCCTCGATTGACGCTGCGGTTAAGAGCGTTCGTGGGACGGCGCGCTCGATGGGCATTGAAGTGGTTGGGTAAGAGCGGAGCTTCGCTCCGCCGACAGCCGAGGGCGGCCATCCCCACATTGAGTTTTGGTCGAAATTACCACGGCTCTTCGGAACAACGATGAGCGGTGGGAGACGAGGAAAGTGAAATGAAAAAAGAAGGAAAGAATATCGCTAAGGCGCACGCCGCGGTTGAAAAACGTCCGTATCTGTTGCAGGATGCGGTTCCCCTGCTGCAGAAAGTCAAGTTCGCGAAATTTGATGAGACCGTTGAGATTACTTTGCGTCTCGGCGTAGATCCCAAGCACGCCGATCAGATGGTGCGCGGCACGGTCGTGCTGCCGCACGGGTTGGGCAAGTCGAAGAAGGTTTTGGTGATCGCTTCCGGCGACAAGATTAAGGAAGCGGAGGCGGCGGGCGCTGATTACTTCGGCGGCGAAGAGATGGTCGAGAAGATCACAAAAGAGAACTGGACCGACTTCGATGCACTGATCGCCACCCCGGACGTGATGAAATCCGTCGGGCGGCTGGGTAAGGTTCTTGGTCCCAAGGGGCTGATGCCGAACCCGAAGACGGGAACGGTCACGGTGGATGTGGCGAAGGCGGTGCAGGAAGTGAAGGCTGGTAAGGTTGAATTCCGCACTGACAAGACTGCGCTGGTGCATGTTCCGGTGGGGAAGATTTCGTTCTCGCCCGACAAGTTGATCGACAATGCGACCGTGCTGATCACCAGTGTGATCAAGGCTAAGCCGTCGGTGGCTAAGGGGAAATACATTAAGGGCTGCACTTTGAGCTCGACCATGGGGCCGGGGATTTTGCTGGATACGGCTCCGATTGAGGCTGCGGCGAAAGCTTAACGCTGGCGCTGAAGCGCCAGGGCGGACGAACGCGCCCGTCCGCACACAAGATCATACGAGGACCAAGCAATGCCAGTTACTAAAGCGAAAAAGAAAGAACAGGTCGAGAAGCTGAGTGCGGACCTGAAGAATGTTTCGAACGCGGTTGTGGCCACCTATTCCAAGATGACTGTGGCCCAGGACTACGAGCTGCGCAAGGCTTTGCGCGGCGCGGGGGCGAAGTATCAAGTCGTCAAGAACACGTTGGCCGAGCTTGCTGCCAAAGGCACCAAGATTGAAGAGGGGCTGAAGAACCTTACCGGTGTGACCTCGATTGCCTATACCACGGGCGATCCCGTGGCCATGGCCAAGGCGCTCACCAAGTACGCCAAAGACACGCCGGAGTTTACGTTCAAGATCGGCGTGGTTGAGGGCAAGGTGATTTCGATCAAGGAGATCGAGGCGCTGGCCAGCATGCCGTCGAAGGAGGAAATCTACTCGAAGCTGCTGTTCCTGATCAGCTCGCCGGCGCAACGGCTGGTGACGGTGATGAATGCCGTGGGGCGCGATGTTGCGGTTGTGCTGGGCCAGGGAGTCGAGAAGGGCAAGTTTGCTGGCGACGCTCCTGCGGGCGCGTAGGTAATAGCCGGCGAGACGCCGGCGCTACAAGTTCGGGGCGGCGTGAGCTGTCCGAAGGGATTTGGTTATCCGAGGTCAGGGGTTGCGCGGTTTTGATCCAGGCGTTGTCTGGCGCCGGGAAATGAGCCTGCCGCACTGGAAACCCGGCCAAAGATAACGATAATCAAGAAGTTCATACTTGAAATGGAGAAACGAACATGGCGGACCTGCAACAGTTGGAAGATTCGATCGTAGGGTTGTCGCTGCTGGATGCGGCAGCGCTGGTGAAGAAGCTGGAAGCGCGGCTGGGCGTATCGGCGGCAGCGGCTCCGGTAATGGTCGCTGGCGGCGGCGCGGCGGCAGCGGGTGCGGCTCCGGCTGAGGAGAAGACCGAGTTCACGGTCCTCCTCAAGGAAGTTGGCGCCAATAAGATCAATGTAATCAAGGCCGTACGCGAGGTCACCAGCCTGGGCCTAAAGGAAGCCAAGGAACTGGTCGATGGAGCGCCGAAGAACATCAAGGAAGGCGTTTCCAAGGACGAGGCCGAGACCATTAAGAAGAAGTTTACCGAGGCTGGCGCTGTCGTTGAGGTGAAGTAGCAGTGTAGCGCTGGCCTCTCGCGGCGCTACTGCAAGCCTCAGAAATATGCACGTTCTAGTTGTGAAGCCGGGGCGGTGGTGTTAGCATCTATATAACACCGCTTCCCCTGGCCTCACTCATACGCGGGCGAGACCCGCTAGGGAAGCTTGGGCACTGTTCCGCGGGCAGGCGGGACGGAAACGGCCGAAGGAACTGGCGCGAAAGATTACAAAATCAGATTGGCGAAACGCCTTGGATGGCGTCTGCGGGAACAACTGTCCCTGCGGGCGCCCCGTCGTGTTTTCCGGGTTCAGTGTTTCCACGTTTAACTTTTCTACGTTGAAACAGGTTCGCAACAGCAGCTAAGCAGCGCGGCGCGATGGGCGCCCCACATTCCGCGGGTAATCGCAGCGCTCGGCTGCGCCTGACATTGGGAGTTTCTTGACGATGAAGAATAATGCCTTCCGTAAACGTTTTGATTTTTCAAAAATTCCAGCAACCATCCAGATCCCTAACCTGATCGAGGTGCAGAAGCGCTCCTACGACCGTTTTCTGCAGATGGACAAGTTGCCTAGCGAACGCGAAGACGGCGGATTGCAGGCTGTGTTCCAGTCCGTCTTTCCGATCACTGACTTCCGCAACGTATCACAACTTGAGTTTGTGGATTACGCCATTGGTAACTGGGAGTGCAAGTGCGGCCACCTGAAGGGACTGCATCACCTCCGCACTACTTGTAAGAGCTGCGGCAACACGGTTATCACGGATCCGTTTCACCCCGGCGACGTTCTTTGCCAGAAGTGCGGCACCTACAATGCCAACACACCGGACTTCTGCAACAAGTGCGGCGATCCGGTCGGGTTGCAGCTGAAGTACGACGTGGCCGAGTGCGAGGAGCGCGGCATGACTTACTCCGCGCCGCTCAAGGTTACGATGCGTCTGACCATTTTTGACAAGGATGCCGAGACCGGCAATCGTTCGATCCGCGATATCAAGGAGCAGGAAGTCTTTTTCGGCGATGTGCCGCTGATGACGCAGAATGGGACTTTCATCATTAACGGGACTGAGCGCGTCATCGTCAGCCAGCTGCACCGCTCGCCTGGCGTGTTCTTTGAGACCGCCAATAACCGCACTTATTTCCTGGGCAAGATCATTCCCTACCGCGGATCGTGGGTTGAATTCGAATACGACCAGAAGAACGTGCTCTATGTTCGCATCGACCGCAAGCGCAAGTTCCTGGGAACGATTTTCCTGCGCGCGCTTGGCCTGCGTTCAGGGGAAGATATTCTGCGGACGTTCTATACGGTCGATCGCATTGCGATCAAGGACAAGAAGCTCTACTGGACGCTTGACCCCGCGAGCGAAAAAGCTACAAACCTGCTGGGCATGAAGCTGGCCCACAGCATCAAGAACAAGTCGGGCGATGAGATTGCGCACTCCGGCCGCAAGCTGAACGCGCAAACTCTGAAGGACATTCAAAAGGCAAAGATCTCCGAGATCGAAGTTGATGTAACCGACCTCGAAGGTGCGTGGGCGGCTGCCGATGTGGTTGACACGACCACCGGTGAAGTGCTGCTCGAAGCCAACAGCGAAGTTACGGCTGACAAGGTTTCGAAAATTCTCGACTCCGGCGTAGTGGAGATGAGCCTCTTCTTCCCCGAGCGCGACGACGTGGGCACGGTGATCAGCCAGACCCTGAAGCGTGATTCGGTCAAGACTCCCCAGGAAGCGCTGATCGAGATCTACCGCAAGCTGCGTCCTGGCGATCCGCCGACGCTCGATACTGCCACGGCATTGTTCCACGGGATGTTCTTCGATCCACGGAAGTACGACTTCTCGAAGGTTGGCCGGTTGAAGTTCAATATCAAGTTGTTCGAGAACCAGGATGCGACCAGTCTCGACAAGCGCACGCTTGATCCCGACGATTTCTACGGCACCATCGCGTACCTGCTGAAGCTGCGCAAGAACATTGGGTCGGTGGATGACATCGATCACCTGGGCAACCGGCGCGTGCGCGCGGTCGGTGAGTTGATGGAGAACCAGTTCCGGATCGGTCTGGTCCGGATGGAACGGGCGATTAAAGAAAAGATGTCCGTGTACCAGGAAATGTCGACGGCGATGCCGCACGACCTGGTGAATGCGAAGCCGGTAATGGCTGCGATCCGCGAGTTCTTTGGATCGTCGCAGCTTTCGCAGTTCATGGACCAGACCAACCCGCTCTCCGAGATCACGCACAAGCGGCGTCTCTCGGCCCTTGGGCCGGGCGGTCTGTCGCGTGAGCGCGCCGGATTCGAAGTGCGCGACGTACACCCCACGCACTACGGCCGCATTTGCCCGATCGAGACGCCGGAAGGTCCGAACATTGGACTGATCTCGTCGTTGAGCTGCTATGCGCGGATCAACGACTACGGCTTTATTGAGTCGCCCTACCGCAAGATTAAGGGCGGACGCGTGATCGATTACGTCAGCGTGGTCAATACGGGCGACAGCGACCACAAGGTCGGCGATCACATGGAGAAGCATGAGATCGAGAAGATCAACGCCGAATTGAAAGAGAAGCGCAAGAAACCGGCGCAGATCGAGCCGTTCTCGTTCTATCTTTCCGCGTGGGAAGAAGACCGGCACACCATCGCGCAGGCGAACGTTGAGTTGGACGACAAGGGCAAGATTGTCTCCGAGCTGGTCAACGCTCGCAAGGCCGGCAACTTTGTGCTGGTGAGCCGCGATGAAGTCGATTACGTCGACGTCAGCCCCAAGCAACTCGTGTCGGTCGCAGCCTCGCTGGTTCCGTTCCTTGAGCACGACGATGCGAACCGCGCATTGATGGGTGCGAACATGCAACGCCAGTCCGTGCCGCTGTTGCGCGCGCAAGCGCCGATCGTTGGGACTGGAATGGAAGGTGTTACCGCGCGCGATTCGGGCGCAGTCGTTCTGGCCCGGCGCAACGGCATCGTCGATTCTGTCGACTCCGACCGCATCATCGTGCGTGTTGAAGGCGAACATCATCCGACGCAGCTTTCGCGTGAGGTGGGCAGCGACATTTACCAGCTCACGAAGTTCAAGCGCTCGAACCAGAACACTTGTATCAATCAAAAGCCTGTCGTGAAAAAAGGGCAGCGCGTGTTGAAGGGCGAAGTCATTGCCGACGGTCCTTGCACGGATCACGGCGAGCTGGCGCTTGGACGCAACGTGCTGGTGGCCTTCATGCCCTGGCGCGGTTACAACTTTGAGGACGCGATTCTGGTCTCCGAGAAGATGGTGAAGGACGATTACTACACTTCACTGCACATCGAGGAGTATGAGATCGAAGCGCGGGACACAAAACTGGGTCCGGAAGAAGTTACGCGCGACATTCCGAACGTCAGCGAGTCCATGCTGCGCAATCTGGACGAAGCGGGCGTGATCCGCATCGGTGCCAGCATCAAGCAGGGCGACATTCTGGTGGGCAAGGTTACACCCAAGGGCGAGACCCAGCTCACGCCGGAAGAGAAGCTGCTGCGTGCCATCTTCGGCGAAAAGGCCGGCGACGTGCGCGACGCTTCGCTCTACTGCCCTCCGGGTATCGAGGGTGTGATCGTTGATGTGAAGATTTTCTCCCGCAAGGGTCAGGAAAAGGACGAGCGGGCGAAATCGATTGAAGCGACTCAGATCGGCAAGCTGGAGAAGAACCTTTCCGACGAGATTCGGATTCTTACTGACGAGCGGCTCAAGCGTCTCGAGAACATTCTCGGCGGCAAGGAAGTGCAGGCCGACCTGCACGACGAGCGCACCAACAAGCGTCTGCTGAACAAGGGCAACATTCTTGACCGCGACGCGATTGAGCGCATCTCCACCCGCAACCTGAAGCGCATCAAGTATGCCGACAAGGATCCGCGGGTGAATGAGCAGATCGACGAGATCGAGGAAATGACCTCGCGCCAGATCGATGTGCTCAAGAAGATCGTCAACGAGAAAAAGGAAAAACTTACCAAGGGCGACGAGCTGCCGCCAGGCGTGATCAAGCTGGTCAAAGTCTACATCGCCATGAAGCGCAAGCTGAGCGTGGGCGACAAGATGGCCGGCCGTCACGGCAACAAAGGCGTGATCGCGCGCATTCTGCCGGAAGAGGATATGCCGTACCTCGAAGACGGAACGCCGGTCGAGATTGTTCTGAATCCACTCGGCGTACCCAGTCGTATGAATGTGGGCCAGATTCTCGAAACTCACCTGGGATGGGCGGGCTACACATTGGGCGAGAAGATCGGCAGATTGCTCAAGGAAAACACGCGCACCGAAGCGATTCGACGCGAACTGAAAGCTCTTTTCAAGGACTCGAAGCTGGCTGACACCATCGGTGAAATGGGCGACGAGGAACTGGAAGCGCTGGCACCCACACTCGCACGCGGCGTGTATATGGGCTCACCGGTGTTCGATGGCGCAAAAGAAGGCGAGATCAAAGCGCTGCTCGAGCACGCGGGCCTGCCTACGTCAGGCAAGACCACGCTGCACGACGGCATGACCGGCGACCAGTTCGAACAGCCGGTGTGCGTCGGCTACATCTACATGCTGAAACTGTCGCATCTGGTGGACGACAAGATTCACGCGCGCTCCATCGGGCCATACTCGCTGATCACCCAGCAACCGTTGGGCGGCAAGGCGCAGTTCGGCGGACAGCGTTTCGGAGAAATGGAAGTCTGGGCGCTCGAAGCTTACGGAGCGGCGTTCATTCTGCAGGAACTGCTGACGGCGAAGTCCGACGACGTTTATGGCCGCACCAAGATTTACGAGGCCATCGTCAAGGGCGAAGCTGCCATGGAACCGGGTGTGCCGGAATCGTTCAACGTGCTGATCCGCGAATTGCAATCGCTCTGCCTGGATGTGGAGCTGATCAAGACCGGGGAGAAGAAGCCCACGGCCAGCGCGGCAGCGGATTGAAGCAGTGGTCAGGGGCCAGTGGTCAGTGGCCAGTAACGGCACTGACGCTGGCTGCGATTAATCAAGAATGAGCTCAGTAAAGCTTCAAGCCGATTTCAACGGATTGTTCGGAGATGTGCTCTGCCTTTCGCACAAGGACTCGGAAGTTGATCAGGAAGGGCGGACCGTGGTTCTCCGAAACGCGATGTCGGTGACTGCTTTTGATGAAGATCAGGACAAGGACGGGAATCGAGTCTATATGGTCGCCTCGGGAACCGTCGAGCCTTCGCCAGATTGGCTTCAGTGCAAAGGTTCGCGCTGGGTTTTACGAATTGACGAGCGCGGGGTGAGGCATGAATCCGAATTGCGCGAGGCGAATGCGTAAAGACTTTTGAAGGAACGTTTCGCGGGGCAAAGGCTCTCGGCCACCGCGAAACATAAAAACTGGCCACTGACCCCTGGCCACTGCCCTGAGAGCAGGAAGCGGAGGAACACCTTGTTTCGTTCGAGCCCGTTCGAAATGCAAAATACGATTGCGGATTTTGATGCCATCCGCATCAGTCTGGCGTCTCCGGAAAAAATCCGGAGCTGGTCGCATGGTGAAGTCACCAAGCCTGAGACCATCAACTACCGCACCTTCAAGCCGGAGCGGGACGGCCTGTTCTGCGCCCGCATCTTCGGCCCGGTAACCGACTGGGAGTGCCTCTGCGGCAAGTACAAGCGCATGAAGCACCGCGGCGTGATCTGCGACAAGTGCGGCGTGGAAGTTACGCTGTCGAAAGTTCGCCGCGAACGCCTGGGACACATCGAGCTGGCTTCGCCCTGCTCGCACGTGTGGTTCTTCAAGGGCCTGCCCAGCCGCATTGGGCACCTGCTCGATATTTCTCTGCGCGACCTCGAGTCCGTGCTTTACTTCGAGGCTTACGTGGTGGTCGAGCCGGGTGACGCTCCGGTGAAAGAGCGCGAGGTTATCAAGGACGAGGCGAAGTTCCGCGAACTCGACCAGCAGTACCGTCCCGCTGGCTTCAAAGCGATGATGGGCGCCGAAGCGATCAAGGAACTGCTCAAGCGCATCGACACCGACGGCCTGGCCGTTGAGCTGCGCGAGAAGATGAAGAACGAGAGCTCGCTGCAGAAGCGGCTCAAATACACGAAGCGCCTGAAAGTGGTTGAAGCCTTCCGGCGCAGCGGCAACAAGCCGCACTGGATGATCCTCGACGTCATCCCGGTGATTCCGCCGGAGCTGCGCCCGCTGGTTCCACTCGATGGCGGCCGCTTCGCCACCTCTGATCTTAATGACCTTTACCGCCGCGTCATCAACCGCAACAACCGGTTGAAAAAGCTGATGGACCTGCACGCGCCTGAAGTCATCGTCAGAAACGAAAAGCGCATGCTGCAGGAAGCCGTCGACGCGCTGTTCGACAACGGCCGCCGTGGCCGCGTGCTGCGCGGAGCTAACAACCGTCCGTTGAAGTCGCTCTCTGACACGCTCAAGGGCAAGCAGGGACGCTTCCGCCAGAACCTGCTCGGCAAGCGCGTGGATTATTCCGGACGTTCCGTCATCGTGGTCGGCCCCGAACTCAAGCTGCACCAGTGCGGACTGCCGAAGAAGATGGCGCTCGAACTGTTCAAGCCGTTTATCTATCACCGGCTCGAACAAACCGGCAACGTCACCACCATCAAGCAAGCGAAAGAGATGGTCGAGCAGCAGGAGCCCATCGTTTGGGACATTCTGGAAGAGGTGATCAAAGACCATCCTGTGCTCCTGAACCGCGCACCTACGCTGCATCGCTTGGGAATTCAGGCGTTCGAGCCGGTGCTGGTGGAAGGCAAGGCCATCAAGATCCATCCGCTGGTTTGCACGGCGTTCAACGCCGACTTCGATGGCGATCAGATGGCAGTGCACATTCCGCTGTCTCCGGAAGCGCAGGTTGAAGCCAGCGTGCTGATGCTGGCCTCGCACAACATTCTTTCGCCTGCGTCCGGCCAGCCCATCACCGTTCCTACGCAGGATATGGTCCTGGGTCTCTACTACCTCACGAAATCCAAGCCCGGTGCGAAGGGCGAAGGCCGTGTGTTCGCCAACATAGAAGAAGTGCTGCTGGCGCTCGAAATGGGCGAAGTAGAAACACTTTCTCCCATCCGCTTGCGCTACACCGGCGAATTGATTGACCTGACCACCGCATATGACGATCAGGACATCATTCACACCGAGCCGGTTCACATCGATCGTGCGTTCATCAATACAACGGTGGGCCGCGCCATTCTGAATGACCACTTGCCCGAGGGCATGCCGTTTATCAATGGCTTGCTCAAGAAGAAGGGCATTGGCGCGCTGGTTAACTACGGCTACCTCCGGTTCGGACTCGAGACCACGGTCAAGATGCTCGACGAAGTAAAGGAGTTCGGGTTCAAGTATGCGACCCGTGCCGGCCTTTCGATCGGCATCGATGACATGGTCATCCCTGACAGCAAGAAGACTTTGGTCAAGGATGCCGAGAAGCTAGTGGTTGCCGTGCAACAGCAATATCTCGACGGCGCCATCACCAACGGCGAACGCTACAACAAGGTCATCGAAATCTGGTCGGCGATTACGGAAAAAGTTGCCGACGAGATGTTCGGACAGATGCAGCGCGCCGACAAGGAAGGCTTCATCAATCCGATTTACGTCATGGCTGATTCCGGCGCTCGCGGATCGAAACAGCAGATTCGCCAGCTCTCCGGCATGCGTGGACTGATGGCGAAGCCTTCCGGCGAAATCATCGAGTCTCCCATCACGGCGAACTTCCGCGAAGGGTTGACGGTGCTGGAATATTTCGTCTCGACCCACGGCGCCCGCAAGGGATTGGCCGATACGGCGCTGAAGACGGCGGATTCCGGTTACCTCACGCGGCGTCTGGTCGACGTGGCGCAGGACGTGATCATCAGCGAATACGATTGCGGCACCGTGGACGGCATTTACGTCCAGGGTATCGTCGAAGCCGGCGAGATTATCGAGCCGTTGCGCGACCGCATTGTGGGCCGTGTATCGCTTGAGAAGATCAAAGACTACGACGGCAACGTGATCGTCGACATCAACAACGAAATCACCGAGGAACTCGCGGGATCGATTCAGGCTGCGGGAATCGAGCGGGTGAAGATCCGTTCGGTGCTCACCTGCGAATCGAAGCGCGGCGTTTGCGTCATGTGTTATGGCCGCAACCTGGCTTCGGGACGGCTGGTCGAGCTCGGCGAAGCTACCGGCGTTATCGCCGCGCAGTCGATCGGCGAGCCCGGAACGCAGCTCACGATGCGTACCTTCCACATCGGCGGTACGGCATCGCGAGTCTCCGAGCAATCGCGCCTCGATGCCAAGAATAATGGCACGGTGCGCTTCATCGGTCTGCAGACGGTGAAGTCGAAGTCTGGCGATCTGGTGGTGATGAACCGCCAGGGCTCAATCGCGGTCGTGGACGAGAAGAACCGCGAGCGCGAGCGCTACTCTGTGATCTACGGCGCCAAGCTCAAAGTCAACGACGGCGACGCGGTGCAGCAGGGCAAGGTCATGGTGGAGTGGGATCCTTACACTTTCGCCATCCTTACCGAAATCGGCGGTACGGCGCAGTTCAAGGACTTGCAGGAAGGCGTGACTTTACATGAAGAGGTAGACGAGGTCACGGGATTGTCGCGGCATGTCGTGGGCGATTCTCCCGACGAGAAGCGGCAGCCGGCGATCGTGGTCAAGGGCAAGACGAGCAAACGCTACTTGATGCCTTCGCGCTCTCACCTTATGGTGCAGGACGGCGACACCGTTTCTCCCGGCGACGTGCTGGCGAAGATCCCGCGTGAAACCACGAAGACCAAGGACATCACCGGTGGTCTGCCGCGCGTGGTCGAGCTCTTCGAAGCCCGCAAGCCGCATGAAACCGCGGTCATCAGCGAGATCGATGGCACGGTGAAGTTCGGTGAGGTCTCCAAGGGACAGCGCAAAATCTATGTACAGGCCGACAACGGCACGGAGAAGGAATACTCGGTGCCGCGCGGCGTTCACATTAACGTGCAGGAAGGCGAGCGCGTCAAGGCGGGCGAACCGCTGATGGATGGGCCGCTCAACCCGCACGACATTCTGGCTGTGCTCGGCGAAAAAGAGCTGCAGTCTTACCTGGTGAACGAAATCCAGGAAGTCTACCGGCTGCAGGGCGTCAACATCAGCGACAAGCACATCGAAGTGATTGTCCGCCAGATGATGCGCTGGGTGCAGGTCGAGGACGTGGGCGACACCACGTTCCTACTGGAGGATAAACTGGACAAGTTCCACTTCCGCGAAGAGAACGAGCGCGTGATCAAGGAAGGCGGCAGGCCGGCTACCGGGCGGCCGTTGCTCCTGGGCATCACCAAGGCGTCGCTTGCGACTGACTCGTTCATCTCGGCGGCGTCCTTCCAGGAGACCACGCGCGTACTCACTGAGGCTTCGATTAACGGCAGGGTCGATTACCTGCGCGGCCTCAAGGAGAACGTGATCGTCGGCCGCCTCATCCCTGCCGGCACCGGCATGGAGTACTACCGGAACGTGCGCCTCTCACCAGAAATGGAAGAGGCCGCCGCCAAGGTGCAGGCGGAAGTCTCGGCAGCTTACGAAGAGGCCGAGCGCGCTCTCGAGATGATGCGCCACGAGGGCGAAACCGAAGAACTAGCGGCAGAGTAAACCGAACTACAATTAACATCGGGGGCGAACGAACCAGTTTCGCCCCCGAAGTTTTTGACAGCAGCAGCCCCCATGCACGCAAACGCACAGCGATTGCCGACCGAGGAACCTGGCCCGCTTCCCTCGTTGCAACCGGCGCCTTCCGGCCCTAAGCTAGGGCCAGCGATGCTTCGTTTCCTACGACTTTTGCGGCTGGCCTTCTGGCGTTCCTTCCAGCACGACGCCTTTTCCATCGCCAAAGCGTCCGCCTATTCCGCCATCCTTACTTTTTTCCCTGCGCTGCTGGTGGTGGGCTCGGTGCTGGCTACCTGGCGCAAGGGCGCGCCCTACATGCGGGAGATCTCTTACGCGCTATCGCGCATCCTTCCCGCCGGAAGTAATGCGGCCATGAACTTCATGCGCAGCGCGGCGCAGCGCCCCGTAAGCCTGCTCATCACGGCTTCCCTGCTGACCCTGTGGACCGCCTCCGGCGTGATGATTTCATGGATGGAGGGCTTCCGCCGCTGTTACGAGCTGCCGAAAATCTGGGGACTGGTGAAGGAGCGGATGATCTCATTCCTGCTGGTAATTTTCGCGCTTGTCCCTATGACCTTCGCGACCCTGCTTGTGGCCCTCGGCAGCAAGGTCGAAACCAACATTCTTTTTTACACGGCGCGGGAATACAGCCTTTACATTCTCGTGATGTGGGGCGCCATCCGCTGGCTGATTGCCACTCTCACCAGCATTGCTGTGATTGCACTCATCTATCACAATGCGGTGCCGCGCACTCAGCCCTGGCATAGTGTCATCCCCGGCGCAACGCTCGCCACCGCTATGTGGTTCTCGGCTACCCTGCTGTTTGGCTTCTACCTAAGGCATTACGCCGACTACAGTATTATTTACGGATCGCTCGGCGCCGCTATTGCGCTGCTGGTCTGGATGTACATGGTCTCCCTGGTCGTCCTGGTGGGAGCAGAGTTCAACGCCATGCTGTTCCCCCGCGCCATGCTGGGAAAAGAACTGACTGCGGTGAGCGGACCCAGGGCGGCAGACTAACGCTTCGCGTGGTGGCGGATCTGAAATTTCGATTGTCATCCCGAGCGCGGCGAGGGATCTTGGTTTCTGTTTGTACTCCCTGGGATGCCTTGGTGCAAGCAAGAACCAAGGTCTCTCGCTTCGCTCGGGATGACAAGTAAGGATTAGTCGCGGAAGAAATGAAGTCCAGAAAGCCACAACTCGCTGCGGAAAACTCCTCCTTCACCGCGGAGACCTCCACTTCATCTCCCGCATCTCCCGCCGCCCGCCGCGCCAAGATCATCTGCACCATCGGCCCGGCCTGCCATTCCGAGGCCGCAATGCGCGACCTGCTTCGACTGGGAATGGACGTCGCCCGCCTGAACTTTTCTCATGGGACGCACGAAGAACACGCCCACAACATCGAACGCCTACGCCGCGCCGCGGAAAAAGAAAACCGCACCGTCTGCATCCTGCAGGATTTGCAAGGCCCCAAGATCCGCACTGGACGCCTGGAGCGGCATGAACCTATTGAGCTGAAAAGCGGTTTAACCGTGATCATCACTCCGCGCGACATAGTCGGCACGGCGGCTCGCATTTCCACCACCTTTCCCGATCTCGCAAGCGAGCTTGCCCCCGGGGCTCGCATTCTGTTGCGCGACGGCCTCATCGAATTGCGCGTGCGCACGGTGCGCGGCAAGGATGTGGTCTGCGATATTCTGAATGGCGGAATGTTGGGTGAGCATCAGGGCATCAATTTGCCCGGCACTGCTTTGTCGATTCCCGCCCTCACTGAAAAAGATCGCAAGGATCTCGAGTTCGGCCTCAAGCACGGTGTGGACGCGGTTGCGCTCTCCTTCGTCCGCTCAGCCGCCGACGTGAACATGGTCCGACGGATCGTTGCCGGGCGAGGCAGCGACACTCCTCTCATTGCGAAACTCGAGAAGCCGCAGGCGATTGACCATCTGGAAGAAATCCTGGAAGCCTGCGATGGCGTGATGGTCGCGCGCGGGGACCTGGGTGTCGAGATGGCGCCGGAGAAAGTTCCGGTGATTCAGAAGCATGTGATCCGCCGCGCCGCACGGTGGCGCAAGCCGGTGATCACGGCCACGCAAATGCTTGAGTCGATGATCGAAAACCCGCGCCCCACAAGGGCCGAGGCCAGCGACGTCGCCAACGCAATTTTCGACGGAAGCGATTCAGTGATGCTCTCTGCCGAAACGGCCAGTGGGCGTTATCCCCGCGAGGCAGTTGCCATGATGTCGCGCATCGTCATCGAAGCTGAGAGCAATATGGGAGAGTTCACGCTGCCCCGCCGGCGCCGCGACCGCCACGGCCTTTCTATCGCCGAAACTATTTGCGAATCCATCGCCCACGCCGCCGAAGACCTGCCCATGGGCGCGATCGCCGTTTTCACCGAAACGGGCAACACCGCGCGCATGATTTCCAAATACCGGCCGCAAGCCCCCATCTACGCCTTCACGCACAACGCAGCCGTGGCCCAGCGCACCAACCTTTACTGGGGCGTGCAGCCCGTGAAATGCGATCAGGCGCTCTCCATCGATCACATGGTCGACCTGGCCGAGGAGAAGCTTTTGAGCCACGGCCTGCTGAAGTCCGGAGACGTGCTGGGCGTGGTTGCGGGTACGCGGCAGGCTTCCGGCTCAACCAATTTCATGCGCCTGCACACGGTCACTACGGAAGAGGCCGACGCCGTCCCGCGATCGAAACGCAAGCGCACCGCCGCCCGTCAGAAGCTATAATCGCGGAGTATGTCGCAGGAGTATCTATCCGTGGCGATCTGGGAGCCACTGCCCGGCATGGAGGCCGCTTCGCTCGCGACCATTCACGAACTCAACGCCATCGTCTCGAACAAAGGATACGGCCGCGATCTGCTTTACCGCGGCGGCGATTCCCACTACATGCTGCTTCGCTACTGGAACTCCGAGCAGGCCCGCCGCACCGCGCAGGAAGATCCCGAATTGCTTCGGTGCTGGGCCCGGTTGGGAAACGAGATTCAAATCCTGAAAGTTTATGAGAAGCTGGAGGAAGTCGGCGTGTGAGATCGCCAGACTACCGGACTGAACGGAAAAACGAGCCAGCCGTCGTTGATGTCCAGCGAATGATGTCCATCGAATCCAGCCCGCAAGTTCTTACCGACGTTTCCGTGGACCCGTTCGTGCGCGGCCTTTTGCACCGCCCTGCAACTCCCAATGGCGAGGGTCTTGTTCTGACCCACGGTGCCGGATCAAACTGCCAGGCTCCTTTGCTGATCGCATTGGCGGAGGCATTTGCTGCTGCTGGCTTTATAGTGCTGCGCTGCGATCTACCCTACCGCCAGGATCGACCCTACGGTCCGCCGGGGCCGGGCGACGGCAAACGCGATCGTGCCGGACTCAAGAATGCGGTCGGAGTTCTGAAGAATCTAGTCAGCGGCCATATCTTTCTGGGAGGCCATTCCTACGGCGGACGCCAGGCCAGCATGCTCTGCGCCGAGATTGCAGAAAAATCCACGCAAGAAGCTGCGAGACTGGCTGCAGGCCTCCTCTTGCTGTCTTATCCTCTGCATCCGCCGCGCAAGCCCGAGCAACTCCGCACTCAGCATTTTTTTCACCTGCACACACCCGCCCTCTTTGTGCAAGGCACGCGCGATCCCTTCGGCACGATCGCGGAAATCGAGCAAGCCGCGAAGCTGATACCGGCGCAGACGAAGCTCCTGCAGATCGAAGGTGCAGGCCACGACTTGGGATTCAAGGGAAAAGCCGGGCGGGATAAGCTATCGGGAAGCGTGTTGTCGGAATTCCAGAAGTTTTTCGCGAGGTAAAAATTCGGAGGCCCTAAGCGGCATTCGATCCGTGTAAATCCGCGGAGATCCGTGGCAAACCGGTTTAGTTCACCCAGCCCGACTTCGATCCGCCATTACCCTTGTTCGGATCGTCATCCGGCGGGATGTAGTTGCCGTGCTCGTCGAAGTGCACGTCTCGGTCATGCTTGCGCATGTAGACTTCAAACTTTCTCGCCGCCCGGCGACGCCGCCAGCGATAATACTCGTTGCGAGCCTCGTAGAAACGCTCCGAGGCGCGCAGCGAGATTCCTTTTGAAAAAAACGCGGCATGCCACAGGTATCCCGCGCCCAGCCCCAGCAGCGAGACACAGTAAAAAAGCGCGAAGTGGTTGAGCAGCAAGTAGGCTGTCTCGAGACCCGCAATGCCCAGAACGATCCACTTCACCGGAATCTGAATGGGGAGCGGGAACAGCATCAACGGCGCGTCCCGATTAAAGAGATAGAACACCACCAGAATCGCGTTGGCGGCCGCAGCGGAGCCCCACGCCGGACCCCGCGCAATCACGCCGGTAAGCGAGAGAGCGAATCCGGCGACTCCTGATAGCGCGATGCTGCTGAAGAACAGGCCGTAGAACGCAGCCCGGCCCACGCGCTCCTGCACCGCCGCCCCAAGAAAGTAGACCCCCAAAAGCGACAAAACAAATTCCAGAGGATCGACATACATGAAGGCGTAAGTCACGAACTGCCACAACCAGCCTTGCCGAATATGTGCCGGATCCAAAATGCCCAACGCGAGCACCGTCGATCCGGCCGCCGGGGCGAACGACATCAACAGAAGAATGACGACGTAAATCGCGGCGCTGGCGATGATGATCTGCCGGACCGCACCGCGAAACGGCGGCAACATCATTTCGAAGGAAGTGTTTCCTGGCATGAACTCGGAACCGTCTTATTGCTCTTATCCTAACAGCTTCCCTGTCAGCGCTCCGGCACGGGCACAACCGGCAAACTCCGGTGTCCCTCCGCGTCCACAGCCCTGACTGCAAAGATGACATTATCCTTCGAAAGGTTCAGAGTGGCGCGCAGAACGTTGCCAACCTTTTGGACGTGTTCCCATTCCGGGCTGGTCGTGGCGCGCCACAGAATCTCATACTCCGCCGCCCGTCCACCCGGCGATGCTTCCCAGGTGAGTGTCGAATCGTTCTGCAAGTCTTTAGTCAGCAAGTGCACATTCGCCGGAGGCGCGGGCGCCGATGCCAGCGACGCCAGCGTCGCGGCATTCAGCCGCGCCACGCGCGCCACATAGTCGAAGTCCACAAACTTAGCCAAATCGCCATATTCGATTCCGTTCTCGACGCGGACGTTCTGATGCTGGTGATGAAAGTCCTCGCGAAACTCAGTGAAGCGCACCGCCGCAAAGCCCTGCTGATTGAATGAATAGTGGTCTCCGCCGCGCAAGTACCGGTCTAGTCGGAACACAAGCACCGGTTCGACGCCCACATCTTTAGAATAAGCACGGTCTACATCGGCGACGTAGCGCGCCAGTTGCCGCGACGCGGAGTCGTTCTCCCCACCCAGCGCGCGAATCCGCCGGACCTCCTGCTCCGTCGCCGCGGCGGGCAAGCCCTCAGAAAATACGCGCACCACCGAGTGGTCCTGCTCCGCACTCTTATCGCCGCCTACGATGTCATTGTTGAGCGCCGCCTCGATGTCCCAGCCCGCATCTTTCGCCATCTTCGCGAAATGGTGGCTGCCGTTCAGTCCCTGCTCCTCGCCCGCGACCGTGAGAAAGATAATCGTCGCGGGAAACTTCATCTTGCTCAGCACTCGCGCGCATTCCAGGCTGACCGCCGTTCCGCTGGCGTCGTCGTTCGCGCCCGGAGCGTCCGCCTTTACGTCGAGAGTATCGCTGGGGCGCGAATCGTAGTGACCGGTCATCAACACGATTCGCTTCGCGTTCTCCGCGTCCGTCCCCTTCAAGACCGCATAAACATTGGTGATTTCGGTAGGCTGAGGGATGCGGTCGCCGGCTGGTTCGGTGAAGCTGTCGGTCTTCACTTCCAGGCAGCCGCCGCAATCTTTCGCATAACGTTCGAACTCAGACCTGATCCATTCGCGCGCCGCGCCGATTCCGCGTCCCGCCGCGATCGCCGCCGGGTCTTGCGCTGAGAGTGTGAGCCGGGTTCCAAAGCTTGCCAGCTTCTCAATGTTTGCCCGGATACGCTCGGCTGAAACCTGCTGCAGTGCAGCCGAAATGCGGCCATCCACGGCCATGGATTTCGCGGCGCTGGAACCCGCCTGATTCTGTGCAGCAACCACGGTGGCGAAGCTAAGCATCAACCATACGGCCACCAACAACGGTCTTTTCTGGAAGGGGGAAATCATGTACGCTCCGGCGTAAAGAAATGTCAAGGTGACGGCGGCTTTCCCAAAGATTATAAATCTCCTGCTCCCAAGCGCCCACCCCTTGACCTGCAGCGGGGAAAGAATCTAAATATTATGAAGCGTATCTAAGGGGTCAGCGAAGTATGCCATCAAATGGGAGTGGAGGAGTCATGGTTCTTTGTCCCGAATGCGAAACCGATCTGGATGTGGAGGAAGAAGAGGTCGACGAGGGCGAGATCGTCTCCTGCCCCGAGTGCGGCACGGATTTCGAAGTCGTGACCACCAGTCCGCTGGAGTTGAAAGCGATCGAGGCCGGTTACGTGGAAGAGGAAGAAGAAGTGGAAAGCGAAGACGGTGACGATTCCTAGGTTCCAACCCACGCGTCTGCTTGCAAGCCTGTCCTCTTCCTGTCTGCTGGTTATGTTCTTCTGCGCCGCTCTGGGCTGGCAACTCCTACCCGTGGCCAAGGCGTCTCCCGCCTCCAAAAATTTGAAGCCGACCGATCCCTATGCGCTTATTTTTGGAACGGTTTGGGGCCCCGACGATCGCCCCGTCTACGGCATCACCGTCAAGATCCGCCGCGTGCCGGATAAAAAGCCCAAGTGGCAAGTCTATTCCGATCATTCCGGCGAATTCGCCCAGCGGGTTCCCGCCGGCCAGGCCGACTATGTGGTCTCCGCCGACCTCAAGGGCGTGAAAATGACGGACGGCTCTCAGTTACATCTGGCGGAAGAGGTGCCGGTCCACGTAGAGTATGACGAGCGCGTAGACATTGGTTTGCACTTGACGAAGTAGGCAGCTGAGGGGGGAAGAGGAATGGGCAAGTATGGCGTCTAGAATGTTTTTCAGGAATGCTTTCGTCATAGTCGCCGCGCTTGTTCTGGCTCTCTCCGTGGCTGCCCATGCTGCTCCCGACAACAAGGACAAAGCGCAAGGCCGGTTGTTGCTGGGCAAAGTGCTCGACCAGCAGGATAATCCCGTGGTCGGCGCCATCGTCTACGTCACCAACCTGCGCACTCACGCGGTGAAGACCTACATCGTTGGCCATGAAGGCACTTATCGTTTCCCTGGCCTTTCTACCACGGATTATGAAGTTTATGCTCAGTACAACGGCCACAAGAGCGACACCAAGTCCGTCAGCCAGTTCGATGACCGCTCTCAGGTCTACATCGATCTCAGAATCGACATGCGATGAGTTTGCCATGCGCGAAAAGAGGCGCTTGCCGTACAACTTTTGTGGGTCGGTAGGGTTCAATAGGTAGAGAAGGTCTTTTTTCGGAGGAGAATCTTGAAATTATTGCGCTTGCTTCACAATAAGAATCGTTACACCTTGGCTGCGGGGACTGGGTTCGCGGCCTTAGTCTTGACTGCCGTAGCGGCGCTGTCGGCCAGTGCGCAACAGGGCGCGATGAGCCCTTATCAGGGCGAAGCGGACGGCGTCAGCGCCGGCGGCAAGTGGATGGAGTTCCGCTCGGAAGACAAAATGACCGGAGCAAAAAAAGTCCGGTTCGAGCTGCTCTCGAACAATTATCTTCGGGAAGACCCGGACTACAAACCCCGAGTCGAAATCACATGCAGCGACGGCAAATACCAGCGCGCCGTCTTTAACCCGGGCGCCCGGCTGGGACGGCCCGACTATCCCGGCTTCTGGGGCCAGCCTAAGATGGAGGTTCGTGTCCGCATCGACGACAGCCATGACAATAAAGGCTGGAATTGGGAAGCTGACCGCGTCCTCTCCATGGATAAGGGTACCGTTCGGGGAGCGATCGGAGCCCAGGTCTTCAATGTGGAAGTCAGGACCAGGACCGGGTACGCGATCGCTGAGTTCTCACCAGCAGGTTTAAACCTGGACGAAGTGAGGCACGCCTGTGATCTGACGCCGCATAAGCCTTAGCAACGGCTGAGGCTGAATCGGGTTACGAAACTGACAAAGGGCTGGGCCTGCGGGCTCGGCCCTTGTGACTTTAGACGCAGCCCGGTCAGCACTTGCGTGCCAGCCCCGTCTGCTGTTTCACTTGGACTATTCCAGCAGTCGCAGTCGAATCGGACGAGGTCAGAAGTGGCGAGGTCAAGCTAAAGATGGGCGGAGGCGTGATCGAAGGGGCGGCGTTCCTGCTGTTTATCGTGGGAGTGTGTGTCTACGTCGTCATCCTTTACAACGAACTGGTGCGCCTGCGCAATGACAATGACCGCGCGTGGGCGAACATTGATGTGCTGCTCAAGCAGCGGCACGACGAAATCCCGAACCTGGTCGAGACCGTGAAGGGCTACATGCAGCACGAGCAGCAGACGCTGCTGGCGGTCACGCAGGCACGGGCAGCGTCCATGAACGCCGCCAGCATTGGACAGAAAGCGCAGGCTGATTTGACCATGACGGCGGCGCTGCGCAGCTTGTTTGCCGTCGCGGAAAATTATCCGCAGCTCAAGGCAAATGAAAACTTTCTCAAACTGCAGAACCGCATCAGCGAACTGGAAGAGCGCATCGCCGACCGGCGCGAGTTCTTCAACGACGACGTCAACACCTACAACACCCGCATCGGTCAAATCCCCGAGGTGTTTCTGGCCAGCTTCATGGAGCTGAAACCCCGCTCCATGTTCAAGGTGTCCGACGAGGACCGCAAGCTGGTTGAGGTCAAGTTCCAGAATGCCGCTGGAGCGTAGGCAGTTGTTCCAATCCCCCTCTGGCGAATCCTACCCTAGCAGCTTCGCGGCCTCTTTAGCGTAGTAAGTCAGGATGATGCTGGCCCCCGCGCGCCGTATGCTTTGCAGCGACTCCATCATGACGCGCTCGCGGTCGATCCATCCATTTTGCGCGGCGGCTTCGATCATGGCGTATTCACCGGAGACTTGATAGGCGGCTAGCGACAGGTCGAAACGCAGGCGGGCGGCGGCGATTACGTCGAGGTAGGGCAGAGCCGGTTTGACCATGATCATGTCGGCGCCTTCTTCGATGTCGAGTTCGATTTCGCGCATGGCCTCGCGCAGGTTGGCTCCATCCATCTGATAGGAGCGGCGGTCGCCGAATTGCGGAGTGGAGTCGGCGGCTTCGCGGAACGGACCGTAGAATCCCGAGGCGAACTTAGCTGCGTAGGAAAGAATGGGCGTGTTCTCGAAGCCGCCATCATCGAGCGCGCGACGGATCGCGGCAACGCGGCCGTCCATCATGTCGGAGGGCGCGATGATGTCGATGCCGGCGCGGGCGAGCGAGACCGATGTGCGCGCCAGAAGTTCGAGGCTGGCATCGTTATCGATCTCGAACCTCGACTCAACGGCTTCGGCTACCATCGACGCCAGCTCGTCGATCACTTTTTCCTTTTCCTCGCGGCTCTTCACTGCCTTCACTGCTGTACCCCGCCGCGTGGCATTTTGCAAAGCGTCTCGGGCAGCAGCGCTAAACGACTGCGGCGTGGATCCTGGCTTTACGATCCCGCAATGTCCGTGAGACATGTATTCGCAAAGACAGACGTCGCCCATCAAGATCAGGTCGGAAACCTCGCGCTTCAGAGCGCGCGCGGCCTGCTGCACAATGCCGTCGTCAGCCCAAGCCCCTGTGGCGACATCATCCTTCTTGTCGGGAAGACCGAAGAGGATCACCGAGGACACGCCAAGGGATCGGACTCCCTGCGCCTCTTTTACAGCCTCATCCACCGAGAAGTTGAATACGCCCGGCATGGACCGAACCGCCTTGCGCACGCCTTCGCCGGGGCAAACGAACATGGGGTAGACAAAGGCGTCAGGAGTGAGACGCGTTTCGCGGACCAAGTCGCGAAGTTGAGAGGTGCGGCGCAGACGGCGAAGACGGGTAACAGGAAAGGCCATGCGAACCACTTCCAAGGTTGATTCTAGCAGGAGTCGGCGGCGCCCAGAGGTCGCAGGGTCTCAGGTTTTGGGTCTTGGGTCTGGATTCGAGTGGCTGGAAAGACGCTGAGAAACCGGAGCTAAAGCTTCGTTCTAAGACCTAGGACATAAGGCAAGAGACCTGAGGCCAGGTGACGATAGTAACCTGCCGGGCCGGAAGCGAGCTGAGAATCGCTGCTCTTATCCATAAAATTGACAGACATACATAACAACTGAGGCTGATGAGTCGTTTCGGACAATATCGCTGGTTCGTACTCGCAGGCGGGATCACGCTGGCATTCGCCGCGGTGTCGTTGACCATGCAGCGCGGTCCGGCGCTGGCCGCGATTTCTGATGTTGGATCTCTTCTGCTGTACCTCGCAGTCGCAGTAGCCATGCTGGCTAATGCGTGGTCGGAGCGGGGGGCGAACCGGCGGTTTTGGGCTCTGATGGGAGCAGGGGGCGTTCTGTGGGCCGCCAATCAGGCGGCATGGGTCTACTGCGAAGTGGTGCGCCGCACCCCAACGCCGGATCCGTGGTTTATGGATGTCTTTCTGTTTCTCCACTTGGTACCGATGATCGCGGCAGTCGGGTTGCGTCCGCATCGGACCGAAGGCGAGCGAAAACTCCACGTAGGTGCGCTGGACTTTCTGTTGCTGCTGGTTTGGTGGTTGTTTCTCTATGCGTTCGTTGTGTTCCCCTCGCAATATGTGTCGCTGAACGTGGCGGCTTATCACAGGAACTACAGCTCCCTCTATATGCTTGAGAGTAGCGTGCTGGTGTTGATGCTGGGGCTCGCCTCTCGAGGCGCGCCTGCGGGATGGAAAAAGGTGTACCTGAACCTGTTGACGGCGAGTGGGCTCTATGCCTTCTACGGAGCGGGATTCCTGGGCGTGACTATGACGTTCGCCAAAGGGGAGTACTACTCGGGAAGTCTCTACGATGTTCCGTTGATTGGCGCCGCAAGCTGGATGGCGGCCACCGCGCTGACTGCCGGCCAGTGGAAGCCGGAAGCCGCTCCGGCCAAGGCCGATGACAGGTGGGGTGCGATGACGCTGCGACTCGCGATGCTGGCGATGCTTTCCTTGCCGGTGTTGGGACTATGGGTCTATCGCTGGGACGCTTCACTGGCTCAGGCGCGGACTTTCCGCATTTTTACCGTGTTGGCAGCTATGCTGGTGCTGGGCGTATTCGTCTTCGTGCGCCAGTATCTCCAGGATCAGGCATTGATCCATTTGCTGGGGGATTCGCGTCGCAGCTTCGAGAACGAGCAACGCTTGCAGAGTCACCTGGTGCAGCGCGAGAAGCTGGCTTCTCTGGGCCAGTTGGTTGCGGGCGCAGCCCACGAGATCGACCATCCCCTTACGGCGATCATGGAATATTCAGAGAAGCTGTGGTCGAACCAGCGCTTGACCAGCGAGCAGGACACGCTGGTGCGCAAGATCGTGAATCAATCCCAACGGACCCGTGATCTCATCTCGAACCTCCTGAGTTTCGCGCAAAAAAGCTCTGGAGAGAAAACCATGGTGGATGTGGGCATGCTGTTGCAGCGCAGCGTGCAAATGCGGGAGCTGCAGCGGCACGATCAGAAAATCCGCATCGAGACCGTGATCGAACCCAACCTGCCGCGCGTGTGGGGCGACGGCCACCAACTTTTCCAGACGTTCGTCCAGATCGTGGAGAACGCTTTGGACGCGCTCGAAGAAGCAGGCGGAGGTTCGCTTCAAGTCAGCGCCCAGCATCACCGGCAAGAAGTCGTCGTGCAGTTTTCCGACAGCGGCCCAGGCGTAAAAGAGCCGCATCGAGTGTTCGATCCTTTCTACACCACAAAACCGATCGGCAAAGGCACGGGCTTGGGATTGAGCGCCGTGTATGGCGTGGTGCAGGATCATCGCGGACAAATCACCTGCCAGAACAAGCCCGAAGGCGGAGCGGTGTTCGTGCTGCGCCTGCCCGTGGCGAAACAAGGCGACGGCCAGGCGCTGGCAGCCGTCCAGTCGTAGGAATTGTCATCCTGAACAAGCGTTCTTTGCGCAGTGAAGGATCCGGGCGAGCCGCGCGAAGCTGCCTGCCCTGAGCAAGCGAAGCGCGCCGAATGGGTCGCGGTCTTTGCGACGCAATAATCGCGCGTTTCGCTCGCTTCCCTATCAACTTGCACCGTTATCTTCTTCCCGCCCTTCCTGTAACATGAATTCCGATGTCCGAAGCGATGTCCGAAGTGATGTCCCAACCCCTTATCCACAGCTCCGGGCGCGTGCTGGAGTTCGACGCTTGGTGTGAATTGCTGCGCGGATACTCGTCTTCGCCGCTGGGCCACGCGAGGATTCGAGCGCTTGCGCCTTCCACCGATTCCGCCTGGATTGCCGAGCAACAGGAGCTGACGGCCGAAGTGCGAGAGTTCCGCCGCGTGGGTGGGAGCTTCGATTTTTCGGGACTGCTGGATATTACAAAGCTGATTGAGAAGTCTCGAATCGCGGGAGCTGCGCTCGAAACCGCAGAGATTCGCGACGTCCTGCTGGTGGTAGACCGCGCTGCGGAGTGGCGCGAGATCGCCTTACATCCGCCCGCGAACATGAGGACAGAATGCCGGCGACTGCGAGCGCTTTCGGAAAACGTGCCCGACTTCACTGGCTTCCTGCGGTCGTTTCGAAACAAGATTCTGCCCGATGGCACGCTGGAGGACCATGCTTCGCCCGAACTCGCGCGCATTCGCCGCGACATCGAAAAGCAGAGACGCGTGATTCAGGAATCGCTGCGCGGATACTTGCGGCGCCTGGCTGAGGACGGAACCGTGCAGGATGAACTGGTGACCATCCGCGGCGAGCGCTTTGTCATCCCGGTAAAAATTGAGCAGAAACGGCGCGTGCAAGGCGTTGTGCACGGAGCAAGCTCGAGCGGCCAGACTGTATTTGTTGAGCCTCTGGAGACCATCGAGCAGAACAACGAACTGGTTCGCTTGCTCGACGAAGAGCAGGCCGAGATACATCGCATTTTGCTCGAGATGACGCGGCGCATCGGTGAGCAGGCAGCCGCGATCCTGGCCTCAACGGAGGTGCTTAGCGAACTGGAGCTGCAGTTCGCCAAAGCGCGCTTCGCCGAAGACTACAACTGCGTGACCGTGAAGTTAAGCGAGGACCAGCAAGGCTCGTGTGGGGCAGGGCGCATTCGCGAGCTTGCCCTGAGCGAAGCCGAAGGGTCCGCGAGCGCAGCTCGCCTGCTCTTGCACAACGCTCGCCATCCGCTCCTCGAGCGCAACCTCAAGCTCAAAGGCGCGGCGGTAGTCCCAATCAGCGTCGAACTCGAAGGCGCCCGCCGGCAGCTCGTGATCACTGGCCCGAACACCGGAGGGAAAACAGTAACCCTCAAGACGCTGGGACTGTTGGCCTTGATGGCGCAATCGGGAAGTCCCGTTCCCGCCGATCGCGCCGAAATGCCCGTGTTCGATGCGGTGCTGGCCGATATTGGCGACTACCAGTCGATCGAGCAGAATCTTTCAACCTTCTCCGCACACGTCATCAACATCGATTTCATTTCGCGCACCGCAACCACTGACTCTCTCGTACTTCTCGATGAACTGGGCTCGGCCACCGACCCCGAAGAGGGCGCAGCGCTGGCGGTTGCGATTGCGGGATACTTTGGCCGCATCGGCTGCATGACGGTGATCTCAACGCATCACACATCATTGAAGGTCTATGGTGCGAATACTGCGGGCGTGATCAACGCTTCGGTGGGCTTCAACGAGACCACTCTGCAACCTACCTATGAATTGAAAATGGGAGTGCCCGGCGCGTCGGCGGGAATCAACATCGCGCAGCGGCTGGGGTTGAATCCCGCAATTATCGAAGCGGCGCGGGCGCGTCTGGGCTCGCAGGCTCGCGATGTCGGCGAATTTCTCGACAAGCTTCATGCCAGCTTGCGAGACGCGGAAGGCGAACGGCTGCGGCTGCAGACCCGCGAACAGGAACTGGAACGCGAGAAGACGCGCCTGGCGGCCGAAGGCAAGAAGGAGCAGCAGGGCAAGATCCGCGAGATGGAGAAGAAACTGGAGAGCGTGCTGCGCGACTTCGAATACCATGCCCGCGAAGCGGTGAATGCCATCCAGGAGCGGGCCGCGGCGCAGAAGCTGTCGAAAGACGCGGAGCGGCGCATCGCCAAATTGCGCCGCGAATTTCGCGAGCAGTTCGATTCCACGGTGGTAGCGCACGCCAGCGGAGCCGATGAGGGTGATCCTCATGCGCAGCCCCAGGTTATCAAGCACGTCTCCGAAGGCGACAGTGTCAAGCTGAAATCGACCGGCCGCGCCGCCAGGATTTCGCGCAAGCTGGATGACAACCACTTTGAAGTGGAAGTGGGAGCGATGAAGATGAAGATCGCGCGCGACGATATTGCCGAAGTGCTGAGCAGTGCCCTGGCAAACGCGCGAGCCGTGGATTCTCCGGTGAAAGCGGCGCGGGCGCGAGGGATTTCGGTGTCGCTGAGTAATGAGAACGAAGGCCAGAACGCGCCCTCTGAAATCAATGTGATTGGCTATAACGTGGACGACGCGACTAGGGCAGTCGAGAAATTCGTCGATCACGCATTCCTCGCCGGCCTGCCACGCGTGCGCGTAGTCCACGGCAGCGGCATGGGCATCCTGCGCAAGGCATTGCGGCAAGCGCTTCAGCAGCACCCCCACGTGGAGTCAGTAGCCGAACCTCCGCAGAACGAAGGCGGCGGCGGAGCCACGGTAGTGGAGTTGCGGGTGTGAGCGTCGAATATAAATGTGTAACCTGCGGCAAGTCGCACGAGGGCTTGCCGCTGAGCTTTGCGGCAGATTCGCCGGACATGTACGCGAACATGAACCGGGATGAGCGCGACACGCGTTCCGTTCGCGGCTCCGATCAGTACATTATCGATCGGAAGTGGTTCTTTATTAGGGGATGTCTCGAAATTCCGATCGCTGGATCGAGCGATGTTTTTCTCTGGGGACTTTGGGTCTCGGTCCGCGAAGAAGTATTCGACGAGATTTCTGAAGGCTGGGATCTCGTCGGCAGGGAAAAATCGCGCGGACCCTTCAAGGGAAGGCTCGGTAACTCACTTTCGATCTACCCCGAGACATTGAACCTCAAAGTGCAAATTCTTATCCGGCCCATCGGGGAGCGACCACTGCTTTTGGTCGAGGAGAATGATCACTGCCTGGCGGCTGAACAGAGATCGGGAATTACACGGGAAAGGGCTTGGGAGCTAGCGGCACTTCTTCTCCATCAGCAACGAGGCGGTTTGCCGGAGACTCCATAAATATCCTTTTTCCATCGGCGTTCAGCCGATAAGACTCGATTCCCACAGCTTCTCCACAGTAATCCCAATCCGGTATATTCCCATCAGCGCCTCTCTGGCTCACAATGCCGAGGGAGAAGTGTCGGCCATCACTCCATCCATGCCCACGGAAGATTTCAAAGAGACGGTGAAGCAGCAGGCGGATATTGTCCGCATCATCGGCGACTACATCAAGCTGAAAAAAGCGGGCGCGCAGAACTATTCAGGGCTGTGTCCGTTTCACGGAGAGAAGACGCCGTCGTTCTCGGTGCATGCCACGCGCCAGTTTTATCACTGCTTCGGCTGCGGCGTTTCGGGGGACGTCTTCAGCTTCGTCCAGAAGATCGAAAACATTACCTTCCCCGAAGCAGTCAGGCTGGTGGCACAGAAGCTGGGAATTCCGTTGCCGAAGACGACGTATTCAAGTCCGGCAGAGGCGAAAGAAGCCAAGCTGCGCGCCCAGATGCTCGACGTGCAAGAGCGGGCTGCCGCGTTTTTCCAGGAATGCCTGAAGCGTCCAGAGGGAGCGGGGGCACGCGAGTATCTCACCGGCCGCGGGCTGGACGAAGAAACGATCGCGCGCTTTCGCATCGGCTACGCCCCGGATTCCGGCTTCCTGCTCCGTGACCGCCTGGCGGGCGAATTCAGCGAAGAGGCGCTGCGGGAGAGCGGACTGTTTTCTTGGAAGCAGGAAGCTGAGGAGTTGAAACCGGAAACTGGAAACCAGAAACCGTCCTCCGCGATGTACTCCAAATTCCGCAACCGCGTAATGTTTCCCATCGCCAACGATGCAGGAAGAATCATCGCCTTCACCGGACGTACGCTGGCCACCGATGAAAAGTCGGGCCCGAAGTATTTAAATTCGCCAGAGACCGGCATCTATTCCAAAGGCCGCGTCCTCTTCAATCTCGACAAAGCCAAAGAAGCGATCCGCAAGCTGGATTACGCCATCCTGGTTGAAGGTCAGATGGATTGCATTTCCATTTACGCTGCCGGGTTTCACAATGTGATTGCCAGCTCAGGCACGGCGTTCACCGAGATCCAGGCCAAGCTGCTCGGGCGCTTCAGCAAGAACGCGGTGGTCAATTTCGATCCCGACACGGCTGGAGCCAAAGCCACCGAGCGCACTCTAGGCCTGCTCGTGGAGGAAGAATTCCAAATCAAGGTGCTGACCCTCGAGCAGGGGTTCGATCCCGATCTCTTCATTCGCCGCAAGGGCAAAGACGCTTACGGCGAGGCTCTGCGCCATTCGCAACGCTACTTCGACTATCTCATCGACCGTGCCCGAAGCCATTTTCCGGGGCGCACCGGCGAGAGCAAACAGAAGGCGGTGAATTACCTCCTGCCGCACATTCAACGCGTCCCTAGCCGGATCGTCCGCGATGAATTAAGCCAGGAGATCGCCCAGAAGCTGGGCATCGATTCGTCAGTCTTGCGCCAGGAGTTGCGGCATGTGGCGTCGGAACGTTCGGCAACCGCAGTGAAGGCTCCAGCCGAGGCGCAAGCCACCGACGCCGAGCGAATTCTGATCCGCGCGCTGGCCTCGGCGCGTCAGATCCAGGCGGGCGGGCACGTCTCCGCCCGCGATGGCGCTCATGAGGTTGTAAAACACGAGGTCATAAAAGACGAAGAGTTTGATCCCGCCCGGCAGGCGCAATACGCATTTCAGAGCGAAGGCCTGCATCGCGGCCTGGCAACAGAATCGCTGGTCGAGGCCCTACTCAACGCCGGAGCGGAAACTGCCGATGTAATGGAGGTACCATGCTCCGAAAGCGAGCGCCGGATGCTGGCTTCTATCCTGTTGAAAGAGGACGAGGAACTAAGCGCCGAGCGCCTGGAGGGCGCAGTCCGAGCCCTGCGCCGCATTCACTTGCGCCGCCGCCTGGAGCAGGTGCAGCGCGAACTAACCAAGCCAGGCGTGAGTGACGATAAGGTACTCAGGAACGAATTGCTGCTGGAAAAAGATCGCCTTAGCCGGGCCCTAAGGGATCCCAGCCTGGCCGAGGTCGGACTGAGAAACGCTTCCAGAAATAAGAAAAGTGCATGAAACAAAACGACCATTAAAATCATCTAAGTATTTAGCGGAGTTATAGATAGCGGCGAACGGCGGGGAGCTTTCGGGGCAAGTAATAGACCGGCCAGTACTTATGTGCTAAAATCCATAAGTTTGTGCTAGGCGCACAACTCCGCGCTACCCCAGATTCCCACCTGAACAAGCCGTATCACACGCTCCTCGCGGGCGAATTGAAGAATTTGAGGAACACCTCTTGGCTCTTGAAGACAAGTACGACGACATAAAAAAGCTGGTCGATGCCGGCAAAGAGAAGGGATACCTGACGTATGACCAGGTAAACGAGCTCATCCCTCAGGATGTAGTCAGTCCCGACGACCTGGACGACCTGCTCACGACGATCGGCACCCAAGGTATTGACGTGCTGGAAGGGCCCAAACTGCCTTCCGCCGCGCTCGATAAGAAGTTCGAAGAAGGCGAAGAGGGCGAGGACGTTGAACTAGACCTCACTCCCGGCGCTCTCGAAAAAACCAACGATCCCGTCCGCATGTACCTGCGCGAGATGGGAACCGTTCCCCTGCTCACTCGCGAAGGCGAAGTAGAAATCGCCAAGCGCATCGAGCGTGGGCAGTTGCGCGTGCTCAAGGCGCTCTCCCGCTCTCCCATCGTCATCCATGAACTGCTGGCTATGGGCGAAGACCTGAAGAAGGGCGTGCGCTCCATCAAAGAAGTTGTCACCTTTGATGAGGAAGAAATCACCGACGAGATTGTGCAGAACCGCTTGAACGAATTTACCGGCAAGATCGACGCCATGGCCAAGCTGTACAAAAGGGCCGGCATTCTGCAGGAAAAGTACGTTGCCATGTCGCAGAAAAAGCGGCCCAAGGATCATCGCCGCGCCCGCCGCAACCTGGCCCGCGGCATCGTGCGGGTTTCGCTCGCGGTGCGCAAGCTCGGTTTCACCAACGCCGAGCGCAAGCGCCTGATCGACCGGGTCAACAAAACCGTCGACAGCATGCGTTCACTCGACCGCCAGGCTGGGAACCTCGAACGCAAAGCCGACGCCACGCGCAGCGAAGATCAGAAAAAAGAATACCGCCGCCAGGCCCGCGCCGTACGCAGCGAGATTGAAAAGCTCGAAGTCGAAGCCGGACTCCTGTTCCAGGAGATCAAACGCACGCAGCGCGAGATCATCCAGGGAGACATGGACGCGGAGCAGGCCAAGCGCGAACTGATCGAGGCCAACCTTCGCCTCGTAGTTTCGATCGCGAAAAAATACACGAACCGCGGCCTCCAGTTCCTCGACCTGATTCAGGAAGGCAACATCGGCCTGATGAAGGCTGTCGACAAGTTCGAATACCGCCGCGGTTATAAGTTTTCGACGTATGCCACGTGGTGGATCCGGCAGGCGATTACCCGCGCCATCGCCGATCAGGCGCGTACGATCCGCATCCCGGTGCACATGATCGAAACCATCAACAAGCTGATCCGCACCTCGCGGCAACTGGTGCAGGAACTGGGACGCGAGCCCACATCGGAAGAAATCGCTAAAAGAATGGACATTCCCGTTGCCAAAGTGCGGAAAGTCCTGAAAATCGCGCAGGAGCCGATCTCGCTCGAAACCCCGATTGGCGAAGAAGAAGATTCGCATCTCGGCGACTTCATCGAAGACCGCGCCGTAGTCTCTCCGGCCGAAGCCGTGATCAACGTGAACCTCAAGGACCAGACTGGACAGGTCCTGCGCACGCTGACTCCGCGCGAAGAAAAAGTAATCAAGATGCGCTTCGGCCTCGAAGACGGTAGCGAGCACACGCTCGAAGAAGTGGGGCAGAGTTTCGCGGTAACCCGCGAACGCATCCGCCAGATCGAAGCCAAAGCGCTGCGGAAACTAAGGCATCCGTCGAGATCGCGGAAGCTGCGGGCGTTCATGGATGGAGTCAGGGACTAAGAATTAGCCACGGATCAACACGGATAAATATTCAGGCACGGCTTCGGTCGTGCCTTTTTTACTTCGCCGGCGACTCGCGCGAGATCGAATGAGGCGCGGATTTCCTCAGGCTTCCACAGGGAAGTCCTATCGTCCACAGTTTCTGCACAAGGGGGAAATGTTTTTCGGTTGCGGGTCGCAACATTGTGAATGACAGTGGGTGCAGCACAAACGTGGAAACCTCAAAGCTTGCCGGATGATGATTGCGGTGACGCCGGTGGCAGCTGGCAATTCTCGAGGGTGAATTGCTGGGGGAAATTGGAAACGCGCGCGAGCGCGAATCGGTTGCCCGGGCATTGCGGCCTCCTCTACAGTCTGCTCCTTGAGCGGGCTGGGCCGCTGGCCAACGCAGGGGTTGCAGAGAAGCGATTCTGCGAATCATATTCCGGAATCATGCTCTGCGGCCAGTACTGGTAAATGCGGCACTCTGCCTTTTTGGCGAGCGCTGTCGGACCAGTACCGTCGGCTCGCCGCTCCTAGTGGCGGGAAGGCAGGGCGAGAGATCCACGAGCGATGCGGCGCGGGGTGGCTGGCCCTGCGCCGCATTTATTTTTGCGTGCCTTCTTGCCACGGATCTGCGCGGATTCGCACGGACAAAACAAGTCTCTCGGTCGTGCTGCACAGACCTTCTGTTAAGGACCTGTTTTCTCAGGACTTCCACAACATATTGGCTGGGCTTCACAGCTTCTCCACAAATCATTTGGCGTTTCGCTTTGTATTCGCTTATGCTAGCGGAGACTTTCGGACACAGTGTTGTACGGAATTATGGCGACTACCGATTACAACCTGAGCACTCTTCCGGCGAATGTGGAAGCGGAGCGCTCGATTCTGGGCGCGATTCTGCTCGACAACTTTGCTTACAACCAGGCGGCGGAGCATTTGCGGATCGAGGATTTTTCGCTGGATTCGCATCGGCGGATTTATGGGCGGATGGTCGATCTGGCGGAGTCGTCGCGGCCGATCGACATGATTACGCTTATCGACGAGTTGGACCGGCACAAGGATCTGCAGGCGATCGGCGACGTGGGTTACGTGTCGAGTTTGTTGGACGGGGTTCCGGACCGGCCTAGCATTGAGCACTACGTCAAGATTGTGCGCGACAAGGCGCTGCTGCGCGGGCTGATTCACGCGGCGAATACGGCGATTGCGCGGGCGGGGGATCAATCGGATGCGGCCGAGGAAGTGCTCAGCGACGCCGAGGCTGCGATTTTTCAGCTCTCGGAGAAGCGTATTGGGCGCGGGTTCATGGGGGTGCAGGAGATCGTCCGCGAATCGTTTGGCTCGGTGGATGCTTTGCTGCAGCGCGGGCAGCGCATTACCGGGCTGGCTACTCATTATGAAAATCTTGACGAGATGACGAGCGGACTGCAGCGATCGGATCTGGTGATCATTGCGGCGCGGCCTTCGATGGGCAAGACGGCGTTTGCAATGAACATCGCTGAGAATGCCGCCATCAAAGACCAGCAGGTGGTGGGAGTGTTTTCGCTGGAAATGTCGCGCGAGGCGCTGCTGCTGCGGTTGCTTTGTTCGACGGCGGAAGTGGATGCGCACAAGATGCGCACCGGGTCGCTGTGGCAAGATGACACCAAGAAGCTGGTGCGGGCGATGGAGCATCTGGCGCACGCTCCGATTTTTATCGATGATACGCCCGGCATTTCGCTGAGCGAGATGCGGGCCAAGGCGCGCCGGTTGAAGCAATCGCAGGGCAGGCTTGACTTGATCATCGTGGATTATTTGCAGCTCATGTCGGGAGGGAGCAAGCGGTACGAGAATCGCACGCAGGAAGTGTCGGCAATTTCGCGTGGGCTGAAGGGGCTGGCCAAGGAAATGAGCGTGCCGGTGGTTGCGCTCTCGCAGTTGAGCCGCGCTCCGGAGAGTCGGGGCGGGGATCATCGTCCGCAACTTTCTGATCTGCGCGAGTCGGGGTCGATTGAGCAGGATGCTGATCTGGTAATGTTCATCTTTCGGGAAGAGGTTTACCGGCAAGACGATCCGGATCTGCAGGGGAAGGCGGAGATCATTATCTCGAAGCAGCGCAATGGGCCGACGGGCAAGCTGGTGCTGGCTTTCCGGAAGAATTGCACCCGGTTTGAGATGATGGCGGAGAGCGGGATGGCGCCGAAGGAGTGATGCCGACGAGTACAGGAATGACTGTAATTTTCCGGTGGTAAGTACCTTAGGGGATTCGAGTTGCGCGGGGCGGGTGCGCTGTGGAAAAGCTTGTGGAATTGCTGGCGATGAGCGAAATGGCTGCGGGTAAAGATTTGTCAGGCAGTTTACGGCAACTAATTTTCAGCTTCTAAGGCTCTGAATAGTAACCAGTTAGGCAATTCACTCCGCATTAACATCGGGAAGATCCCGGGAAAGTCAGCTTATTCCTGGTTTAGGGATTTGCACATTTTGGGGTCACTGGCCTTTCGATTCCACGTATCAATCCCTATCCCGGAGCGGAAGACAAAACAGCTTAATTGCTGTCTTCGCCGACCTTTAACACGGCGAGGAAAGCCTCTTGGGGGATGTCGACGCGGCCGATGCGCTTCATGCGTTTCTTGCCTTCTTTTTGCTTCTCGAGCAGCTTGCGTTTGCGGGAAATATCGCCGCCGTAGCACTTGGCGATCACGTTCTTGCGGATCGCAGACACGGTCTCCCGGGCTATGATTTTGGCGCCGATGGAAGCCTGGATGGCTACTTCGAACATTTGCCGGGGGATGAGCTGGCGCATTTTTGAGACCAGCAGTTTGCCGCGTTCGTAGGCGAAATCGCGATGGACGATGATGGAGAGTGCGTCCACCGGTTCGCCGGCGACCAGGATGTCGAGCTTGACCATGGGCGACTCCCAATAATCGGCAAGGTGATAGTCGAGCGAAGCGTAGCCGCGGGAGACGGATTTGAGGCGATCGTAGAAATCGAGGACGATTTCGTTGAGGGGTAACTCGTAATGTAACATCACGCGTGAGGAGCTGACGTACTCGAAAGTCTTCTGCTTGCCGCGCTTGTCTTCGACGAGCTTCAGAATACCGCCGACGTATTCTTCGTTGGTCAAGATCGTCGCTAGGATTACGGGCTCTTCCACTTTTGCGATCTCGCTGGGGTCGGGCCAGCGCGAGGGGTTGTCGACTTCGATCAAGTCGCCATCGGTCTTGGTAATTTTGTAGCGGACTCCCGGCGCGGTGGTGATGAGTTCGAGAGCGAACTCGCGCTCCAGGCGCTCCTGAATGATTTCCATGTGGAGCAGGCCGAGGAAGCCGCAACGGAAGCCGAAACCTAATGCTACGGAGCTTTCCGGTTCGAAGAAGAATGACGAATCATTCAGGCGGAGTTTTTCCAGTGCTTCGCGCAGGCGGGTGTGCTCGTGCGCGTCGACGGTGTAGAGGCCGGCGAACACCATGGGCTTGATTTCTTCGAAGCCGGGGAGGGCTTCGAAGGCGGGGTTGGCGTCGTCGGTGATGGTGTCGCCGATTTTTGTGTCGGCTACGTTCTTGATGTTGGCGATGAGGAAGCCGACTTCGCCGGCCTTCAGTTCATCGATTTCCACTGGCTTGGGGCATTGCACGCCGAGCGTTTCCGCGTCGAAAGTTGTGCCGTTTGACCACAGGCGAATTCTCTGGCCCTTGCGGAGCGTGCCTTGAAAGACGCGAGTGAGGATCACCACTCCACGGTAAGCGTCGAACCAGGAGTCGAAAATCAGCGCTTGCAGGCGGCTGTCGGGATTACCTTTGGGCGGCGGGATACGCTTCACAATGGCTTCGAGGACGTCGGGCACGCCCTGGCCGGTTTTCGCGCTGATAAGTACGGCGTCGGAGGCATCGAGGCCGACTGCGCTTTCGATCATTTCTTTGGTGCGGGGGATGTCGGCGCTTTGCAGATCGATCTTATTGATAACGGGGATGATTTCGAGGCCGTTGTTGATGGCCAGGTAGGCGTTGGCGAGGGTTTGGGCTTCCACACCTTGGGCGGCGTCGACGATCAACAGCGCGCCTTCGCACGACGCGAGCGAGCGCGAGACCTCGTAGGAGAAATCGACGTGGCCGGGAGTGTCGATGAGGTTGAGTTGGTATGTGTTGCCGTCGTGCGCGGTGTACATCATGCGGACGGCGTGGGCTTTGATGGTGATGCCGCGCTCGCGCTCGAGGTCCATGGAGTCGAGCACCTGGGCCTGCATCTCGCGCGCGGTGAGGGATCCGGTCAGCTCCAGCAGGCGGTCCGCCAGTGTGGATTTACCGTGGTCGATGTGCGCGATGATCGCAAAGTTGCGGAGGAAAGCGGCGTCCATAGATTCAGTTGTCAGTTGCCGGTTGTCCGTTGCCAGTTAAGACCGAATCGAAACTGGCAGCCGAACTGCCACTGCTGTTGTGTGACTGCGGCTAAACTTTGATTTTAACAGGCCGAGAGGAGTGCTCAGTTCTCGGTTCGGAGTTGCGCTCGAGAAGGGACCGGCTTTCAAGCTTTCCCACAGCCTTTATTTCTTCTGTAGAATCCTGCCTTGTGGTCGTGGAGGAGAATCATGCACAAACTCGTCGGCGCTGGCTTTCTGGTGATGGCATGCTCGGCCGCTTTGATGGCTCAAACTCTTTCGCCGCAAGTGCGCGGGTTCGTGAAAGTGGACGCACCGGTGGTGGTGCTGACCCATGTGCGCGTGATAGACGGCACGGGTGCGCCGGCGCGGGACGACCAGACGGTCGTGATCTCAAAAGGGAAGATCGAATCGGTTTCCGACGCTGCTTCGGCGAATGTTCCTAAAGACGCTCAGGTGCTCGACCTGCACGGATACAGCGTGATCCCTGGGCTCGTGGGGATGCACGATCATATGTTTTATCCCATGGGGGACGCCATCTTCGGGGAGATGGGGTTCAGCTTTCCCCGCTTGTATCTGGCCAGCGGGGTGACGACGATCCGTACCACGGGTGCACTTGAGCCCTACACCGATCTTGAACTCAAGAAGCAGGTTGATAGGGGCGAAACTCCGGGTCCGAAGATCCACGTCACCGGGCCTTATCTTGAGGGACCCGGCAGTTTCGCCGTGCAGATGCACGAGCTCACCGGGGCAGATGACGCCACGAAGACGGTTAATTTCTGGCTGGACCAGGGCGTCGACAATTTCAAAGCGTACATGTTCATTACTCCGGCGGAACTTTCCGCTGCGGTGGCTGCGGCGCATAAGCGCGGCGCGAAGGTTACCGGACATCTCTGCTCCATCGGTTTTCGGGAAGCTGCTGCGATTGGAATTGATGACCTGGAACACGGTCTGCTTGTGGACACGGAATTTTTCCCCAGGAAGAAGCCGGGCGAGTGCCCGGAAAAACTTGACTATGAGTTCATTTCGAAGCTGGATGTGCAGAGCGGGCCACTGCACGACACGATTCTAGACCTAGTTCAACGCCACGTCGCGGTTACGTCGACGCTTCCTGTGTTCGAGATGTTCGTGCCCGGACGACCGACGATTCAGCAACGGATTCTCGATGCTTTGTCGCCCGATGCTCGCAGTGCAGTGCTCAACAACAAGGTGCGTGCGAGCGATAGCAGCCTGATCCAGCAGCGTTATCACAGCGACGCTTCTCCCTTTACCGCCGCTTTCAAGAAGGAGATGGAGTCGAGCATGCGTTCGTACAGGAGGGAGGTTTGCTGCTGGCTGGGTTGGATCCCACCGGGATGGGAGGAGTGATCGCGGGTTTTGGAGATCAGCGGGAAGTCGAGCTGCTGGTGGAAGCGGGGTTTACGCCGGTGGAGGCGATTCACATTGCCACTGCGAACGGCGCTCAATATCTCGGAGAACTGGACCGCATTGGCACGATCGCTGCGGGGAAGCAGGCGGATCTGGTCGTGATCAAGGGCGATCCGTCGAAGAAAATCGAGGACATCGAGAATGTGGAGACTGTGTTCAAGGACGGAGTCGGCTACGATTCGGCGAAGCTGATTGAGTCGGTGCGCGGGGTGGTTGGGAGCAGATGAAGTGCAGTTGCCGCTTGCCGGTTGTCAGTTGCCAGTGGAGAACGAAAGCTGGACGCATACATCTTCCACTAGAATTCAGATCGCATGATTGTTCTTGCCTCTGCTTCGCCTCGGCGCCAGGAGTTGCTGCGCAATGCCGGGATTGCATTCACGGTGCAGCCGGGTGACATCAATGAAACTCCGCTTGCCGGGGAGTCTGCGCGGGACTGCGCGGAGCGGCTGGCGCGGGAAAAGGCGCTGGCGGTGTTTCAGGGCCGAGCGGGGGATTATGTTCTGGGCGCGGACACGATCGTTGTGGTCGACGGCGCAATCCTGGGCAAGCCTCGCGACGCGGACGATGCGACTCGCATGTTGCGATTGTTGTCGGGACGCACGCATGCGGTGATCAGCGGGGTGTGTGTGGTAAACCCAGTGGCCAGTGGTCAGGGGCCAGGGGCCAGCAAAACCGACCTGCTTACTGCTTCCGAAATCACTTTGGTGACCGTGTGCGAGCTTTCTGATAAAGAAATACGCGATTATGTGGCCACCGGAGAGCCTATGGACAAGGCAGGAGGGTATGCGATCCAGGGTATCGCTTCGCGGTGGATCCCGCGCATTGAAGGCGACTACAGCAACGTGGTTGGCTTGCCGGTGGCGCTGGTGTATCGCATGCTGCGAGCGCGGGGAGCGCTCTAAATTGCTGCTACAAATCTTCGGCTAGGATTTCTTCTCTTCCTCTTTTTCTTTTTCTTTTTTCGGTTCGGCCCCTTCCTTCATGGAAGATTTGAAGTTACGGATGCCTTCGCCGATGCCTTTGCCGACCGCGGCAAATTTCGCGGGGCCGAAGAGCAGAAGAGCGATGGCGATAATCAGCAGCCAATGCCAGGGCGAAAACTCACCCATAACTCCTCCAATGATGCTTCAGGCGTTCCGAACGCGGGGCAGAGCAATGGAACTGCCTGTAAAAAGTCTAGGCTATGGGAACTGCAGAGTCAAAGAATGCTGCGTGGCTTTTGTTTCGCGACGCTGGATCCGCGCTCACCGAGTGGCCCTCGCAAAGTCTATTCTAGAAGGTGTTTCGGGAGGTTGGCGGTGACTTCTAAACGTTGCATGCTGATGCTGGCGCTGCTTATTTCGTGCCAGGTGGTTTCTCATAGTTACGGTCAAGGGGCGGCGCAGGCCCCGGTCGCTGCGCCTAGCGAGCATCGCAAAACCAGCGAACCCTATACGGGCGATCTTTCTATTTTCGATTCTCCCGGGCGAGATGAGCGGCTGCAAGTGAATCGCGTGATGGACATTCTGGGCATCACGCCGGGAAAGACAGTGGCGGACATTGGAGCGGGGTCGGGATGGTTCACGGTGCGGGCGGCGCGGCGTGTGGGCGAACGGGGCGAGGTTTATGCCGTGGACATTAACCCGGAGGCGATCCGCTATATCGAGGCTCGCGCGCAGAAGGAGCAGTTGCACAACATAAAGACCATCCTTAGTAAGCCCGAGGACCCGCTGCTTCCCGCAGATGCTGTGGATGCCGTCCTGCTCTTGAAGACTTATCACGAAGTTGCCGAGCCGGTCGTGCTGTTACGAAACCTGCGCGCGGCGCTTCGCCCCGGCGCCAAGGTTGGAATCATTGATCGAAATGGAAACGGCGAGGACCACGGGGTGGGCCGCGACGTAGTCCTGCATGAAGCCACGCAGGCTGGCTATCGATTGCTAGAGCAGTATGACTTCGTGAAGGGCGACAGGATGGATTATTTCCTGGTGCTGGTTCCCACGCGGTAGTGGTTCAAACACTTTCGATCATTCCGGCGAGCAGCAGGGCTCGCCGAGGCAGCTCGGAAATGACGATGAATTCGTGGACTGCGTGTGCGCCGTCGCCTACGCCGCCTAAGCCATCGAGCGTGGGAACGTCCATGCCCGCGGTGAAGTTGCCGTCGGAGCCGCCGCCTACGGCTGCTTCTTCGAGTTTCCATTCGATCTGGCGGGCTATCTCCTTAGCTTTTTTGTAAAGCGCCGCTACTCCGGCAGTGCGCTCCATGGGGAGGCGATTGATTCCGCCGGTCATCTCTAGTTTGCAGTGCTTGTCGAATGGCTTGAGGGAGCGCAGCTTGTGGTTGAGGCCGGAGGCTTGCTTTGCGCTTTTGATGCGGACATCGATACCAACCGAAGCTTCGGCCGCGACCACATTAGTGCGAGTTCCCCCTTGCACTATGCCAGGGTTTACCGAAACGCCTTGTTGCAGATTATTCAGCCTGGAAACCACCGCGATCTGGCGAGCTAGTTCAAGAATGGCGCTGTGTCCTTTGCCGGGATCGAGTCCGGCGTGTGCCGCGACGCCTCTCACGCGCAGCGTGTATTCGCCCACCCCTTTGCGCGCGGTTTTGACGGCGCCTCGAAGCCCGGCGGCGGGTTCGAGCACCAGCACTCCGGCAGACTCTTTCGCGAGAGCCTCAGTGATCTTTCGTGAAGAATGGCTGCCGACTTCTTCATCGGAAACCAGGAACACCGTGACCGGACGCGGGAGTTGGCCGTGCCATGCCTGCAGCGCAGCGATGGCATGGATCATGAGTGCGATACCTGACTTCATGTCGAGAACGCCGGGGCCATGCAAGCGGCCGTGCTCGACTTTGCAGGGCATGCTGGCCAGAGTGCCCAGGGGATAAACCGTGTCGTAGTGGCCGAGGAGTAGAACCGGCTTGCAAGTTGCTTCGGCGGCGAAGTCGATCTGCAAATTGTTGCCGAAGTCGGCGCTGCGATGAAGACGAGTGCGTCCGCCCAGGGCTTCGAACCTGGACGCGAGAAAGGCGGCAATGTGGTCGACCGCCGGCTTGTTGTCGCTGGGGGATTCGATTTCGACGAGATTGCAAATGGTGTCGACGATCTCGTACTGATGTTCTGAGAAATAGCGCAGGCGATCGGCCCCTGCGGGCTGAGTTCGAGCCACTGCTGATTTTCCTGCTTTCATGCCGGGCACAATTCCTTTCGTGGGCTGGTGGTACTGCGCCGTGAATGCGACGCGGTACAGTATAATCTTCAGGCTGATTGGGGCGAACTGATTGAGAGCAAAGCATGACTGAAACCACTCCACTCGTGACCGATGCGATCCTATCCAAGACGGGGTTCGACATTCACGAGATCCTGAAGATTCTGCCGCACCGCTATCCGTTTCTGCTGATTGACCGGGTGCTGGAGCTGAAACGCAAAGAGCGCATCGTTGCCATTAAGAACGTCACCATCAACGAACCTTTCTTCAACGGACATTTCCCGGGATTGCCCATCATGCCGGGCGTGCTGATCGTGGAAGCCATTGCGCAGGCCGGAGGAGCGCTTTTGCTCACCGAACTGGAAGATCGCAGCAACAAGCTGATGGTTTTCACGGGAATCGATCGCGCCAAGTTTCGCCGCCCGGTGAGTCCCGGCGACCAGCTGCGGATCGAGGTGGAGGTGCAAGGCTGGCGCGTCATCCCCCGCATGATCGCCGCGAAGATGCATGGCGTCGCGTTTGTGGCGGGCAAGCGCGTGGCGGAAGCGACGGTGTCGTGCCAGCTGATCGACAACTCTCGCGCGCGCGGGGACGGCGGGGACGGTTCCGGCGACGGTGCCGATGCGGAATGAAGAAGAGTCCGGCTGCCCTCTGTCCGTCCTCTGATGCGCGACTCGATCATGAATGTTCATCCCACGGCGGCCCATGCTATGGCGATCCATCCTACGGCGATCATTGATCCGCGGGCCAAGGTGCCAGCATCATGCGCGGTCGGGCCTTATTGCGTGATCGGGGCCGAGGTGGAACTGGGCGAGGGCTGCCGCCTGGTGTCGCACGTCGCGCTCGAAGGTCCGACGAAGATCGGCGACGACAATGCGTTCTTTCCGTTCTGTGCTGTCGGCATAGCGCCGCAGGATATTACCTACAAAGGTGAGCCCACGCGGCTGGAGATCGGCGACCACAACGAGATTCGCGAGTGCGTCACCATCAGCCGCGGCACCGTGAAAGGCGGCGGACTCACTCGCGTGGGCAGCCACACGCTAATCATGGCCTACGCACACATTGGACACGACAGCGTGATCGGCGACCACTGCATGCTGGTGAATGGCGCGACGCTGGGCGGGCATGTGACCGTGGAGGAATGGGCGGTGGTGGGGGCGCTGTGCCCAGTGCATCAGTTTGTGCGTATTGGGGCTCACGCCTACGTCGGAGGTGGGACGACCATTACGCAGAACGTGCTGCCATTTTCGATGACGTCTGCGGCTCGCGACACTCACGCCTACGGGATGAATAAAGTTGGGCTTGAGCGGCGCGGCTTTTCGAAGGAACGCATCAGCAAGATTCATCACGCTTACAAGACACTGCTGGCGTCGAAGATGAATACTTCGCAGGCGCTCGAGAAGCTGAAGTCCGAGCCTGATCGCGGGGAAGATGTGGATATGCTGATAGGTTTCATCGAATCATCTCAACGCGGCGTGATTAAGTAGGATTTCTACACGATCATGGAACGCATCGGCCTTATCGCTGGCAATGGCACGTTTCCCGTCCTCATATTGGAAGCCGCGCGCGCTCAGGGATTCGAAGTGGTTGTGGTCGCGATCAAGGAAGAGGCTTCGCCTGAGATTGAGGACCGCGGCGCCGCTTCGGTTCACTGGGTTTCGCTGGGAGAGCTCTCGAAGCTGATTGAGACTTTCCAGCGGGAGGGCGTGCGGCGCGCCATCATGGCCGGGCAGGTGAAGCACAAGCAGATTTTCTCCGCTATCCGGCCGGACTGGCGGCTGGCTAAGCTTTTGCTGTCACTCACCACGCGCAATACGGATAGCCTGCTCGGCGCGGTGGCCAAGGTTCTGGCAGAAGAGGGCATCACACTCGAGAGTTCGACCGGGCTGCTGGAGCCTCTGCTGGTGAAGGCCGGAGTGCTCACGCGCCGCGCGCCGAGCGAACAGGAACAGAAGAACATCGACTACGGCCGCGCCGTGGCTCGGCAGCTGGCGCAGTATGACATTGGGCAGACGGTGGTGATTGCGGAATCGGCCTGCGTGGCGGTGGAAGCCATGGAGGGCACTGACGCCGCGATCGAGCGTGCCGGGCACATCATGGGTTCGCTGCGCGGAGATGCTTCTACGCTGAGCCGCGCCCTCACGGTGGTGAAGATCGCGAAACCAAATCAGGATATGCGGTTTGATGTTCCCGTGATCGGGGTCAGGACCATCGAAGTAATGCAAGCGGCAGGCGCTACCTGCCTTGCGTTGGATGCCGGAAAATGTCTAATGCTTGATGGCGGGAAGGTTCTCGACGCGGCAAATGCCGCGGGGATGGCGGTGGTGGCGGACTCTTGACCAGCGAAGAACCTCGCCGGCGTCGACTAGTCTGCTCCGACGGAGCGACGTGAGGCTCGCGACGCTGACGCCGGACTCTTGCGCGGATTGTGGAGGGCCCGCGTGAGATCGTAGGCGGTCTGCAAATTCATCCAAAACTCGGCAGAGTTCTTGAAGTACCCAGCCAGAAGCAGGGCGGTCTCCGGCGTGATTCCACGCTTTCCGCGGACAAGTTCGTTCACCCTGTTCAGAGGGATGCCAAGAGCCCTCGCCAGTTCCGCCTGGGTCAGGCCCGTAGGTTCGAGAAACTCCTGCAACAGGATTATTCCGGGATGAGTGGCGATACGATGGCTCGGTAGCATTGTTTTCTCCTTAGTGGTAGTCGGTGCACCGCACCTCGAGTGCGTCGCCGCTGACGAAACGGAAAACCACCCGATATTGATCATTTACCCGCAGACTGTAAAACCCCGCCCAATCCCCACGCAGCTTCTCTAGCCGGTTTGACGGCGGCACGCGCAGGTCTTCCAGCGTTGTGCTGGCATTTAGCAGGTCCAGTTTTGCCTGGAGTCGCGACCACAAGGTTTGTGCGATTCTCCGCGCGGCTTTTGTCTGATGGCCGTGAAAGATGTCTTCCGTCGTCCTGTCTCCAAAGGAGACAATCATTATCCAATAATACATGATTACCGTGTATGTGTAAATAAGTTGACTATTCCGATTTTAGTTGCGAAGTTGGAACTATGACGACCTCCAGTTCTGAACCTGCCCTGATCGCCGAACAGCTTCGCCGCGCATTTGAGGGCGACGCCTGGCATGGTCCGGCTCTACTTGAGCTGCTGAGGGAGATGGATGCTACGACCGCCGCGGCTCAGCCTCTGTCTGACGTTCACAGCATCTGGGAGCTGGTGCTGCATGTTTCCGCCTGGGACGATGCGGCATACCGCAGGCTCGGCGGAGAGAAAGTGCAGCTCACGGGTACGGCGAATTTTCCCGTCGTTCCCAAACCTACTCAAACCGCGTGGCGCGAGGCCGTCGCCGGTGCGAAGCACACGCACGATGTTCTGGTGAAGACAGTTGCGGCCTTGCCTGAGTCGCGGCTGCGCGAGCGCGTTCCCGGCAAGAGATACGATTTTACTTCATGCTGCACGGCGTGGCGCAACACGCGCTTTACCATGCGGGACAGATTGCGATTCTGAAGAAAGTCCAGGGGCACGCCGCGAAATCTCAGGGTTGAGTGGCAGTGCAGTATGAATGGGAGGAATGCGTGAAAACAGACTGTATTGGGTCGCAGTAGGCGGGCTTTCGTTCTGGCTTCCGGCCATCGTCGTCAATGCTGCCCTCGATCAGAAGTCGAATCTTTGGACGCTGAACGTTGTTCCTCTGGCAGGGGTGACTTTGCTTGGAGCGGCAAGTTGGATAGTCACTAAGCACTTGCCCAAATGGGGATGGGTTTTGGCGGGGATATATATCTTGGGGCCGGTCTCCATGCTGGCTCCATCAGCATTTGTCAGGATTCCATCTTCTCCAGCCGGCTCCGGCGGGAACTTGATACTTGTTTTGCTCTGCCTATTTCCACCAAGCACCCTGTGGTTCTCACTACTGAACGGGATGCTTTTTTCGGTGCTGGTAGCCACGGTGACACTACCCTTTCTAGCAGCATATCTACGACGTCCGCGTTTACAGCCAGGTTCTCCAGACTCGCAGTGAGGCTCTAGCCAAGGGCCGCTAGCCTCTGATTTTTTCGCTCACCACTGTTTGAAGATCACTCCCACCGCGACGACGATCAGGGCGAATCCGACGGCGTGGTTCCAGCGCACCGGCTGCTTCAGATAGAGCACTGAAAACACCGAGAACACGATCAGCGTGATCACCTCTTGAATGGTCTTGAGTTGTGCGGCACTGAATTCGTAAGAGCCGATGCGGTTAGCCGGCACCTGGAAGCAATATTCAAAGAAGGCAATCATCCAGCTGATCACGATCACTTTGAACAGCGGGACCTCGCGATATTTGAGGTGACCGTACCAGGCGAAAGTCATGAAGATGTTGGAAACGGTAAGCAGCGCTATGGTTCGCATGATGTGAGACGCTCCTATTGCGTAATTGGGCGATTCGCACGTTTACTCAATCTATTGCAGATGCTCTTTCCCAGCTTTACGTTTACAATTTGTTGGTCCTGCTGGCAACCAGCCAGGTGAGAGTTCCTTCCTGCAAGCTGACAATGCGATTTCCGTTGCGGTGGTGGGCGTGGGCGTCTTCGGACGCAACCACGCGCGGGTCTATCAGGAACTGGAGCAGCAGGGCGAGCCGGTGCGGCTGGTGGGCGTGGTCGATCCTGATCTTGATCGTGCGGACGCAGTGGCGCGGGAGTTTGGCTGCCGCGCTTTTGGCTCGGTCGCGCAGATGTTGACCACGCACAGCGAGGTCCGCGCGGCGTCGGTGGCGGCGCCCACGGTGCATCACCTTGAAGTGGCTCGTGCGCTGATGGAATCGGGAGTTGACGTGCTGATCGAAAAACCAGTGGCCGCTTCGCTGGCCGAGGCGAATGAATTGGTCCAACTGGCTGCCACGCACAAGCGCATTGCGCAGGCGGGACACCTTGAGCGCTTTAATCCGGCGGTGCGCGCGACCATCCCGCTGCTTACGCAGCCAATGTTTTTCGAAGTGCATCGGCTCAGCGTATTCACTCCGCGCTCACTTGATGTTGACGTGGTGCTGGACCTGATGATTCACGATCTCGATATCGTGCTTTCGTTTGCTAATTCTCCGGTGAAAGAGGTGCGCGCGGTCGGCTTGCCTATTCTTTCAGGCAAGGCGGATATTGCGAATGTGCGGCTTGAGTTCGAATCGGGATGCGTGGCGAATTTCACGGCCAGCCGGGTTTCGACTGAGCGCGTACGCAAGCTGCGCTTCTTTCAGCCGCAGCAGTATGTTTCCGTCGACTACGGGCGGCAGGAAGTGCTTGTATTCACGGTCGGGGCCGATGGCGCGCCGGGCGCTCCCACTGTTAATCCGCAGATAAAAGTGGCCAAGCCTCCGGTCACCTCGGAAGAGCCTTTGCACGCCGAGTTGAAGTCGTTTCTGCAGGCGGTGCGGCAGCGCTCCACGCCGGTGGTGCCGCTGGAAGATGGGCGCCGCGCGCTCGCGCTGGCGCTCGACATTGTGGCTGAGATTCGCGAGCATGGGAAGAAAGTCGGGCTTGCGGGCTTGGCGAAGTGAAATTCCTGGGAACGAGTAATCGAAACGTCAATCCAATGGGAGAAATATCTAGCCGCATTCTTGTGGTGGATGACGAGGAGGCGATACGCGAGATTACTTCCGCCATTTTGACTGCGGCTGGCTACCAGTGCAGAACAGCTGCGGATGGGCTCGAAGCCCTGGACGTGCTCGATTCTGAAAAATTTGATTTGATGATCACCAACTTCATGATGCCCAACTTGGACGGGTTCGGCCTGATGGAACAGGCAAAGAAGAAATTCCCAAATATGCCTGTTGTAGTCGAAAGTGCGGCACAGGATGTTGCTATCGCTGGTGAATTCCTTCGCAGAGGGGCTTTCGATTACCTGGTTGCGCCCTTCGAGCGTGAGCAGTTACTCGCCATCGTTCACCGTGCACTGGCTAGTTGAAGAATCCGGGTGCGCCACTTTTAACTCCTCGGTTCTGCGTCCGCTAGGCTTTCCGTTGTGACGGCGTTATCTCCGTGGGGAGAAATAAGTTGCTTTTTCCGCGCGGGCGCGAGTATTGTTGGGCGCCTGTACAGAGCCGCCCCCGGGGTTCCAATCCAAAGCGGCGAGCCGCAGATCGTGCGTCCGCTAGCGAACTTAAGGAGTGGACTGTGGAAACACGTTCAATCCCATTCGTCACCACGGCTTCGTTTCCCAAACTGCTCACCGAGGACCGGAGGCTGATCTTAGCCGCAGCGCTGGGAACTGTCTTCGAGTGGTATGACTTCTTCCTTTACGGTTCCCTCGCGGTAACCATCTCCAAGCAATTCTTTTCCGGCGTGGACGAGACTACCGGTTTCATGTTTGCCCTTCTGGCCTTTGCGGCGGGATTTATCGTCCGCCCGTTTGGCGCGGCTTTTTTTGGCCGCCTCGGAGATCTGATTGGGCGCAAGCACACCTTTCTGATGACGATGTTTCTGATGGGACTGGCTACGGTCTCAGTCGGAGTGCTGCCGGGATATGCCCGCATCGGCATGGCTGCACCGATCCTGCTGATCAGCCTGCGGCTTTTGCAGGGGCTTGCTCTGGGCGGGGAGTATGGTGGAGCAGCCGTGTATGTGGCCGAGCAGGCGCCAGCCAACCAGCGGGGTTATTGCACGAGTTGGATTCAAGCCACTGCGTCGCTTGGTCTGCTGCTTTCTCTGGTGGTGATCTTGTGCTGCCGCCTGGCCACCAAGTCAGCGTTTGACGTGTGGGGCTGGCGAATTCCGTTTTTGTTTTCCTCAGTTTTGTTGGGCGTATCACTGTGGATTCGCCTTTCCATGAAGGAATCCAGGGCTTTCCTGCAGGCGAAGACGGAAGGCAAACTCTCTCTCGCCCCGCTGCAGGAAGTTTTCGGGAAGAAGGAGAATCTTCGCAAGCTGCTCATAGCTTTTGGCGGCATGGTCTCAGGGATGACCGTGGTGTGGTACACGGCGCAGTTCTACGCGCTGTATTTCCTCATTCAGTCTTTGCGCGTGGATCCCATGACCGCAAATCTCCTTATCGGCGCGGCTTTGGTGTTGGGCAGTCCTTTCTTCATTCTCAGCGGACGGCTTTCCGACCGGATCGGAAGAAAGCCCGTAATGATGGCGGGGATGCTGCTGGCCTCTGTGACTCTGATCCCGATGTTCAAGGGACTGACGCATTATGCCAATCCGCAGCTCGCGTCAGCCGCGCGCGCGAACCCCGTCGTCGTGGCCGCGGATCCTCGCACCTGCAGATTCCAGTTCGACCTGGTCGGCCAGAGAAAAAACTCCAGCGATTGTGACGAGGTCAAAGCTTTGCTCTCGAAAATGGGCGTTCCTTACACCAACTCAAGCCTACCGGCTGGGTCGGCGATTCAGATCAAAGTGGGTTCCGGCGCAATCACAGGATTTGATGTCGAGGCGATTCAAGGGGCACTGGCGGCGGCCAATTATCCGGCTCGCGCCGATCCGGCTCAGATGAACGTCGGCATGCTCCTTGTGTTGCTGACAGCGCTGATTGCGTTGGTGACGCTGAGCTATGCACCGCTGGCAGCGGCTCTAGTGGAAATGTTTCCCACGCGAATTCGCTACACTGCCTTGTCGGTTCCTTACCATGCGGGAGTGGGTTGGGTTGGAGGATTGCTGCCAACGATTGCCTTCAGCATCGTGGTTGCGACGGGCAACATCTATTACGGGCTTTGGTATCCGGCGATCGTGGCTGCTCTCAGCTTTCTCATCGGTATGCGCTACATGCCGGAGACCCGCGGTCGCGATCTTCATGCTGATTGAGGTGAGAGGGCAGGCGTAGAGGCGAGGACAAGAGAAGGCCCATCATGCCAGGCGACACATATTCCAAGTTCCGAGCGGCGGCGGTGCAAGCGGCGCCCGTATTTCTGGATCGAGACGCGACCATCGAAAAGCTGGATACGCTGGTGCAGAAGGCCGTGGATGCCGGCGCCGAACTGATCGTGTTTGGAGAATCTTTTATTCCCGCGTTTCCAGTATGGAACCTGATCTATGCTCCGATCGACCAGCACGGATTCTGCCGTCGAATGTTTGACAACGCGGTGCAGGTTCCGGGACCACACACAAGAAGACTCAGCGAAATCGCGAAGCGCCACCGCGTGTTCCTCTCGGTCGGCGTCACGGAAAAGGGCCCGCTCAGCATGGGGACGCTTTTCAACACCAATCTTCTGTTCGATCGCGAGGGGACGCTGCTGAACCGCCATCGCAAGCTCGTCCCGACCTGGGCCGAAAAGCTTACCTGGGCCAATGGAGACGCGGCGTATCTGCGTCCCGAGGAGACTGACATCGGCCGGGTGGGCACGCTCATCTGCGGAGAGAACACCAATACCCTGGCGCGTTTCACGCTGCTGGCGCAAGGCGAACAGGTACATATTGCGACCTATCCGCCGGCATGGCCTTTCCATCGCCCCGGCAGTGGCGCTCATAACTACAATCTGACTGAGGCCATCCGCCTGCGCTCGGCTGCGCATGCGTTCGAAGGGAAGGTATTCAACATCGTCGCCTCGTGCGCGCTCGATGCCGATGCTATTGAGCAACTCTCGCAGGGGGATTCCAAGATGAAGGAATTGTTACGGGCAACGCCTGCGCCCGTGTCAATGATCGTCGGTCCGGATGGCGAAGCCCTGGCCGACCCTGTCACGGGAGGCGAAGGCATGGTCGTGGCCGACATCGATCTTGCTGAGAGCATCGAGCTGAAGATGATGCACGATATCGTCGGGCACTACAATCGGTTTGACATCTTTCACCTGGAAGTTGACCCCACCCCGAATCAGCCAGTTTCGATCAAGAAGGTCACGCGGCGCGCTGAAGAGGGATCGAACGGGATTTCTCAGGTCGTGCCTCAGGTCGCGCCAGATGAGGCCGCAGATTCTGCGAACCAACGGCTCATAGCCGTCGTGCGCGCCAAAGCCCAATAAACGCGGCAGCGGAGCGGTAGGGCAGGAGTTCCAGCCGCAGACTCGACCGTAATTACAAATGTTTACACAGGTAAGTCCGTCGTAATTTTGGCAATGGGCAGAATCCCCCGAAAGATGCGAAAATAAAAACAGGTTGGCTGCGCTGGCTGGTTGCGTCATCCTGTGGTAAGCGGGATGCAACGTGGCAAGGGGGATTTGTGTCTAATCGACAGGCCTGGCCCGGATACGCCCAGCTCAGACAAACTTAGTTCATGCCTATCACGCAAATTCCATTCCAGGATCCGGTGGCTCCTCCCGAGAAGCCGCAGCCGGAACAGCTTGGGCTGTACGACAGCCAGGGATGGGAAACGGCTTACCGCGCTCTCGATGACGATGCCCGTGTACCTCATCTGCTGATCCAGTTGCAGGACGATCTCGAGCGCTCGCGGCGCCGTGAAGCTGCATGGATTTCCGTCATCGTCCACCTGATTCTCCTTATTGCCATCTTCAATATTGGGAGACTTGAAAAATACTGGCCCTGGCACTCGGCTGTGGTGGCAAAAAATCTGACGAACGGGAAGGATTTGACCTTCCTGGAGCTTCCTTCGGATTTGCAAAAGGTGCCGCAGAAACCGAACACGAATATTCTTTCCGACAAGAACCGAATCGCGACGACGAGTCATCCTGAACTGGACGTGAAAGAGCTGCGCAAGATTCTGGCGACCCCGCCTCCGGGAGCGCCCGGATCCAGCGGTGTACCACAGCCGCCGCCTCCGTCGTCTGCTGGACTCGCGCAAAACCAGCCCGCGCCCCAGCCCCAGCAGGCGCCCAATCCGCAGATCGCGCAGTTACAAACGCCAGCAGCGCCGAATGTCGCCAGTGAGTTCCAAAAGTACGGTGGTTCCATGTCGGCGGGTTCGGCGATTCAAGACGCTGCTCGCGCCGCCGCGGCCAGGCGCGGGGCTGGCGGGCAAGGCGACAATGGCGATTTTGGATTAGGCACCGGTGCGCATGGCCGCCAGGTGGGCGGCCTTGAAGTTCTCAGCGACACGCAAGGCGTAGATTTCGGCCCCTATCTTCAGCGAGTGCTGCATGACGTTCGTCAGAATTGGTACAACGCGATTCCAGAATCCGCGGAGATGAAGCACGGAAGCCTGATTATCGAGTTCGCGATTATGAAAGATGGAAATATCGCGGGCATGAAGCTGGTCACCCCTTCCGGAGATATTCCGCTGGATCGGGCGGCCTGGGCGGGCATCAGGGCGTCAAACCCATTTCCAGCGTTGCCCACTGAGTTTGGCGGACAATATCTCGCTCTGCGCTTCAAATTCTTTTACAACCCCACCAAAGAAGAGAGCGAAGGACTGGAATAGTTCTTTTCGAATTAACGAAACCCTCGACTAATAACTGAGCCAATTTGTCCTCTACCACACCCGGCAACGGTTCTGATTGACCATCGGCGACCCTGCCTTGCAGTGAAATGCCTCCTGGAATTCCGGCATGTTTGAGACCACGCCGTTGGTGCGGTATTTCTCCGGAGAATGCGGGTCCACTGTGGCACGCAGCCGCTTGGTCTCGTCACGAGTTTCGCCACACCAGCTTTGCCCGTAGCCCACGAAGAATCGCTGGTCAGGAGTGAGATCGTCGAGCGGCTGCAGATTCTGTCCCTTGGTGTCTTCCTTCCACGCCATGTAGGCCAGGACGAGGCCGCCCAGGTCGGCCGTATCCTCGCCAAGCGTGAGCTTGCCGTTGATCTTTATGTCGTCGACGATGGTGTAAGTGGAATACTGGTCTGAAATGCAGCTGGCGCGCTTCACAAATTCTTTGCCATCTTCGGCGTTCCACCAGTCGCGCAGGTTGCCGTGCGCGTCGAACTGGCGGCCTTCGTCGTCGAAGCCGTGGGTGAGTTCGTGGCCGATGGTGCCGCCGGTGTCGCCGTAGTTTGGAGCAGCATCGGAGCTGGGATCGAAAGCCGGCGGCTGCAGCACGCCTGCTGGAAAATTAATGTCATTCATCTGCGGATCGTAGTAAGCATTCACCGTGGGCGGCGTCATTCCCCACTCGCCACGGTCGACGGGCTTGCCGATCTTAGCCAGTTGCCGGTCGAATTCAAATCTGCGCGCCCGTTCTACGTTGCCGAGTTCGTCTCCGCGAACGATCTCGAGCTTGCTGTAGTCGCGCCATTTGTCGGGATAGCCGATCTTGTTGGCCACGGCATGCAGCTTAATCAGGGCCTGCTGCTTGGTGGCTGCGGACATCCAGGGCAGCGAGTTGATGTCCTGTTCCATCGCGGCCTCAATTTCCTTCACCATTTTCAAGGCCTCTTGCTTCGCCTGCGGACTGAAATATTTCTCCACGTACACCTGGCCCAGCGCTTCTCCCAGGTCTTCGTCTACGTTTTCCGTGCAGCGCTTCCAGCGCGGTTGCAGCTCTTGCTGGCCCCGCAAAGTCTTTCCATAGAAAGCGAAGTTCTCGTTCAGCAGGGCTGAGGAAAGAAGCGGGGCGTCGGCATGCACCAAGTGCCAGCGCAGATAAACCCTCCAGTCCGCCAGGCTTTCCTTCTTGAGCTCTTCATTCATGACTTTGAAGAAGCCAGGGGCGACCACATTGAGCGAGGCGAGCGCGGGCAGCCCGACCTTGGTGAAGTAAACCTGCCACTGAAAATCGGGGCTGATCTTCTCCAGTTCGCCCGTGGTCATCTTGTGGTCGAGATTCTTTGGTTCGCGCCGCTCTACGCGCGTCATCGAACCCTTGGCCAGCGCGGTTTCGATGCGCATCACGGTTTGCGCTTCCGCAGCGGCAACCTCCCGTTGATCGCCCAGCAGTTCGAACATCTTCTGCACGTGCGCGAGATAACTCTTGCGCAGATCGACAGACTTGGCATCTTCTTTCACGTAGTAATCGCGGTCGGGCAGGCCGAGTCCGCTCTGGTCTACATACGCGATCACCTGAGCGGCATCTTTGAAATCCTGGTTGGAGTCGAAACGAAACAGCGCGTTGTTATGAACCATGGCCGCGGCAACGTCGGCGATTTCCGCTTTGGAGTCGATCTTCGCAATTCGCTCCAACCCCGGCTTCAGCGGGTCCGTTCCTTTAGCCTCGATCGTCTTTTCGTCCATGCAGGAAAAATAGTAGTCGCCAATCTTCTGCGTAGCGGCGTTGCGCGCGGGGTCAGGCACAGCGGCGGCCTCGAGGATTCCGCGCAGCCGGACCCGGTTCTCGTCCTGCATCTTCGAGTAGGTGTCCCACGAAGACTGATCAGGAGGGATCGGGTTGTTCCTAATCCATCCGCCGCAGGAGTACTTGAAGAAATCCACGCACGGATCCACGCTGCGATCCATGGAAGTCACATCGAGCGCAGGCTCGGGCTTCGACGGCGGGTCGCTCGCGGATTGCTGGGCGCTCGCCGAAGGAAGCAGCGACGCGGCCACAAACAAAACGACGATAACAGGGATGGAAATAAAAACGCGCGGGATTGCCATTGTGAGTAATCCTCTTCTGTTTGCCTGCTGAAGACACTGCCCTGCTGAAGACACTGCCCTGACGCAGAATGATCGTGCTGAAATCGAACCTAAGAGTATAAAGCTTCGCGTCAAGGTGCGAGTGGCTTGCCGCGGGTCGGACGGATTAGATCTTATTCGCCCACTCGATCCTGCACTTGCTGTTTCATATACGCCATGCGAATCAGAGTGCGCTCTGAAAAGGGTACATAGAGTAATCCCGCGCTGGCTGCGAAAGCCGCGCCCAGCCCGATTTGGCGCATTAACAGAAATGGAGCAACGGCCCAGAGCTGGTCGAGTGCCAGAATGAAGGGAAACATCTGCTGAAACTTTTCGCCCAGGCGTTGGTAGTCGAATCCGACGGCGGAGAGCAGATAGCAACGCAACGGAATTCCCACGCCAGCAGTCACCATCACCACGGCTGCCAGCGTGGTTGCGCCCAACGCCGGCAAGAAAGAATCTGCGATTCCCTGGACCGCATGCAGCCGGGCGAGCGCGACCACGTAAAAGATGAGATACATCGCCTGGATCAGGGCGAATAGTCCCCGCGTCAGCCCGCGCCGCGGGATCGGAACTTCTAGTTCAGGATGCAGGGCGCTCGGGGAATCCTGCGCAGATGTCGGGGTCACATTGTTCTGTATGGGTGCAATAAACCGATATCCGCGACGGGCCAGCGTCTCGATATAACGTGGACTGGATGCCGAATCGCCCAACACTTCCCGAAGCTTGTTCACGGCGGTATTGAGACTGTGATCGAAATCCACGAAGGTGTCGGCAGGCCAAAGTTTCTGGCGCAACTCCTCGCGCGTGACCACGTCGCCAGCGCGCTCCAGGAGCAGGGCCAGAACCTGAAACGGCTGCTCCTGCAGGCGAAGCTTGGCGCCGTTCTTACGCAGTTCGCCAGCGGCGAGGTCGAGCTCGAAGACTCCAAAACGAGCGATTTTGCTGGAGTTGCCTTGGAAAGCGGGCATGGAAATTGGCGACCGACGACGCGTAGTGTAGCACCAAGAGCGAGGCTTCCTGCCGGGCGTACAATATTCGTGTGCCTGACGCCCAGCGCCAGAACGATTCCTCCGGCAAGCACCGCCGGCACCCGATTTATGCCGCGGAAACGTCCGGCCTGTTGTTGATTGCCTTTTTGTTGCTCGTCCTCACATTGATTCGCTACTGGCACGCCATTCACTGGAGCGTGCGCTGACGGTGGCTCCGGTGCAGCCCGAACCGCTGCTGGCCGTGGTGCTCGGCCCCACCGCGAGCGGCAAGACTGCGCTTTCTCTGGCGCTCGCAGAACGCTTCCACGGCGAGATCGTGAACTGCGATTCCGTCGCCATGTACCGCGAGTTTGACCTCGGGACCGCCAAGCCTACGGCCACCGAACGAACCCGGGCTCCGCATCATTTGCTCGATTTCATCGCGCCCACCAGCCACATCACTGCCGGTGAATATGCCCGCCAGGCACGGCAAGTGCTTGATGAGATCAAGGTGCGGGGTCATTTGCCGATTTTGGTCGGCGGAACCGGACTCTACCTGCGAGCCTTGCTCGAAGGACTTTTCCCCGGCCCGCAGCGCTCTGAAGAACTGCGCGAGAGACTGAGGCAGCTTGCTGACAGACGCGGCTCGAATTACCTTCATCGCATTCTGCGCCGCCTAGACCGCACCGCTGCGGAAAAAATTCATGCCAACGATTCGCCCAAGCTTATCCGCGCGATCGAAGTGTGCCTGGCGTCGAGAGAGAAGATGACGGAATTGTGGCAACGTGGTCGCGACCCCTTGCGTGGCTTCCGCATTCTCCGCCTCGGTCTCCATCCCGACCGGCAGGCGCTCTATGACCGAATCAACCGCCGCGCGAAGCAGATGTTCGATGCTGGGCTAGTCGAAGAGACGCAGCGGCTGATTGAGAAGTATGGTGAAGCTGCTGGCCCACTGTCTGCTCTCGGCTACAAGCAGGCCCTACAATTTCTTCAAGGTGAACTGACTCTCGAGCAGGCGCTCCAGGCGGCTCAGCAGGCACACCGCAACTATGCCAAGCGGCAAATGACATGGTTTCGTCGCGAACCGGAGGTTCATTGGCTGCGTGGCTTCGGCGATGATGTGCAGATTCAGCGCGAAGCCGTGACTCGTATGGAAACCGCGCTTGCCACGGATTTCACGGATCCTCGCGGATGAACCAGCAGGACGGCAACAGCCCGTCATTTCTGCTATCGTTTCCGCATGCCACGTACACTCGCAATTCTTCTGCTCAGTTGCGTTTTCGCCACGGCTGCGTCCGCCAAGGCCAAAGACAAATATCAGCGCCCCGGCCCCGTTCATCTAACCCACGACGGCGAAAAGTGGGCGGAGAAGACTCTGCGCAAGCTGTCCCTCGAAGAGAAAGTCGGGCAGGTCTTCATGATCTGGTGCCGCGCCAGTTTCCTCAACGTGGAGAATCCGGAATACCAGCAGTGGCTTGAAGAAATGCAGAAATATCACGTGGGCTCATTCGCCATGACGGTCCATGTGGACGGCCCATTTCTTCTGCGCAGCGAGCCCTACGAAGCCGCCGAAATTCTCAACCGCCTGCAAAGCGCGTCGAAGCTGCCGTTGCTGTTCGCCGCCGATTTCGAACGCGGCGTCTCGATGCGCCTGACGGGAACCACGGTCTTCCCGCACGCCATGGCTTTCGGTGGGGATGGCAAGGTAGAAGACGCCGAAGCCTTCGGCCGGATTACCGCCGAAGAATCTCGCGCCATCGGCATTCACTGGAATTTTTTCCCTGACGCTGACGTGAATTCCAATCCTGCGAATCCCATCATTAACACGCGCTCGTTCGGCGAAGATCCCAGGCAGGTTGGCGATCTGGTTGCGGCCTATATTAAGGGCGCGCATGAAGGCGGAATGCTGACCACGGCGAAACACTTTCCCGGTCACGGCGACACCGCGACTGATTCGCATCTCGGCGTGGCAAGCGTCAACGTGGGTCGCGCCCACCTCGACTCCATTGAACTGCCGCCGTTTCGCCAGGCTATTGCCGGAGGGGTCGATTCGGTAATGGTGGCGCACGTGACCGTGCCCGCACTCGATCCCGATCCCAACCACGTGGCCACGATTTCGCCGGCAATTGTTTCAGACCTGCTCGAAAAGCAGCTCGGCTTCAAAGGAATCATTGTCACCGACGCGCTCGACATGGGCGCCCTGACGCACCTTTTTGCCAACAACATTGGCCGGGCCGCAGTCGAGGCCTTCAAGGCGGGCAACGATCTGTTACTCATCCCCGCCGACTTTCCCGCCTCATACAATGCCATGCTCCAGGCGGTTCAGTCGGGAGAAATCTCCCGCGAACGCCTGGACCGCTCTGTGCTTAAGATCCTGAAGACAAAGGCGTCTCTAGGTCTGCAGAATGCCCGGATGGTGGATGTAAATGCCCTGGCCAACCTGGTAGGCAAGCCGGAAAACCTCGCGTTCGGCCAGCAGGTGGCCGACTCTGCGGTGACCCTGGTGCGTGACAACGGCAAGGTGCTGCCCCTCAAATCGTCACTCAAATATCAGGGAACCGCGAAGGCGACCCTTCCGTATACAACACAAGAGGAGACACGCAGTCAGGTTGTGGCCGTGCTCTTCTCCGAGGACGTGCGGACCGAATCCGGGCGAGTTTTTGGACGTGAATTTCGAGCCCGCATTCCTGACGCGCGCGTGCTCTATGTGGATCCGCGCATCGCCGCCGGGATGAGCGACGAGGTGCTGAAAGCTGTGTCCGAAGCCAAAACGGTGGTGGCCGCGGTCTATGTGGTGCCAACGGCGGGTCGAGTGGGCAATGCGGTTGCCATGACGGATGCGTCCGGCATGCTGCTGCAGCAGTTGCTCAATCGTGCGGCGGAAAAGACCGTGGTCATCGCCATGGGAAACCCATACGTCGGGTCGGACTTCCCAAAGATTGCGAACTACATGTGTACGTTTTCCAATGCGTCGGTGTCGGAGCTTAGCGCGGTCAAGGCGTTGTTTGGAGAAATTGCCATTCGCGGGCATCTACCCGTGAGCATTCCTAATGTTGCCCAGCGGGGCGCCGGCCTCGAGCGTCCAGTCCAGGTTGCTGGCGGAGGGTCTTAACATGAGCACGAAAAAACTCTCGACACTTGTAATAGCCGCTGCTGGCTTGGCTGCACTCCTCGTACTACCCGCGTGCAGTGTGAACGTCAAGAAAGAAGCTGACGGCCAGGACAAACAGGTCGACATCCATACCCTTCTTGGTGGCGTCCACGTCAGCAATCAGGCTGACGTCACCGACGTCGGTCTTCCCGTTTATCCGGGCGCCACGTTGAAGGAGAAAGATTCCGACGGCAGCGATAAAAGCGCCAACGTCAACATATCCGGCTTCGGCTACGGACTGAAAGTTGTAGCTTTGGAATACAAGTCTGACGCTGCGCCTGCCAAGGTCTTGTCTTTCTACAGAGACCAGTTAAAGAGATATGGAAACGTGCTCGAATGCCACACCTCCAGGGGGAACTGGAACGTGAACATGGGATCGCACGGATCCGAGAATGGTTCGAACGAGCTGACCTGCCAAGGCAGCGGGGGCAACGACATCGAGCTCAAGGCAGGCAAGCAAGACGATCAGCATATTGTTGCGGTCCGGTCGGAGGGTGGGGGATCGAGCTTCTCTTTGGTCTATGTACGCACGCACGGCAAGGATGCCGACATCTAGGGGCGATTTTTCCGGAATTCCAGGAGGCAGACATGTTTCGACCGATACGTTTTCGAGCAATGCGCACGGTAGTATTCGGCATCGCTGTCGCGATTTCCGGCTTGGCTGCGCGAGCGCAGCAAACGGACAGCAGTCAGGATAAGCATCTGGATATCCAAAGCTCCGTGGGCGACCTGCATATGGGCACGGATGCCGACGCCCGCAAAGCGGGCTTGCTGCTCTATCCCGGGGCGCGCCTCCACCGCGACGAAGACAACGACAAGGGAGTCAATTTCGGGGTTGTCACCGAAGCTTTTGGCATGAAGCTGGTGGTCGCGAAATACGATTCCGACGACGCGCCGGGAAAAGTTATCGATTTTTACCGCGACAAGCTGAAGAAGTACGGCAAGGTGATCGAGTGCCACACCAGTGAACCTGGCGGTGCCCATGCCCAAATCAACGGCGACGAAAACTCCAAAGAACTCAAGTGCAATGGTGACGATACGGGCCCGGTGACAGAACTGAAAGTTGGGACGGAGGACAACCAACACGTAGTCGCCATCCAACCGAGCGACGGCCGCATCGGTTCAACCTTCGCCCTGGTTTATGTGCACACTCGCGGCAAGCAAGCGGATCTCTAAAGCTAAAGCAAAGCTTCAATCCGGGACTGGCGCGGCCGCCGTTCCTTGCGCCTGTCGCTCGTCGTGCGATACCTTCAAGCCAGCCCTTCTTTCATTCCATGGATCATCCCTGCCACAAATGCGGACACAGTATCGAAGACGGCAAGCCTTTCTGTTCACAATGCGGCGCGCCTCAAATTCGCGTAGCCGTTCCCGAAACATTGGTGGAGGCCTCAGCTCAAGGCGACGGAAGCGTGCAAGCTCTTGACCGCAACCTGGCACCGAGTTCCCCTGTCATCCCCGTCAGCTCGCTGCCTGGCAGTGAGACTCGTGTTTTACGACCGTGCGCTCTCGCGGCCGTGGTCGCCCTCGGGCTTACAGCTCTCGGGCTGAATCCGTTTGTGGCCGCGCTCGGTGCTGGATTTCTAGCGGTTGTTTTCTACCGGCGCCTCGGCCCGGGAAACTCGATCCGAAGCGGGTCCGGCGCGAAGCTTGGGGCCGTCAGCGGCATCCTGTTCTTCGCGATGTCGACCGTCCTGGAATTGTTGGCCGTGGCTTTACTTCATAAGGGTGCGGAAATACGTGGCCAAATGCTCGATAAGGTCCAGCAGGCGGCCGCGCGCTATCCCGGCCCCGAGGTCCAACCCTTTCTGGACTTTGTAAAAACCCCGGATGGCTTCGCAATCATGATGGTGGCTTCCGTGATTTTCGGCCTCCTGGCGTTTGTTGTTCTCGGCAGCTGCGGAGGCGCTCTCGGCGCAGCCCTTCTGGGACGGCGCGATCGTCCGTAGCCTGCGCATGGCGCGGTCCGCGGGCGTTTTCACCCCGGTCTTGCCTGCACTGCGCGGTCCGCGTATGATGCAGCGTTTGCGTTCTTACGCGATGAACAAACCGGCGCGCGGTTCACTGCTCGGCATCGAGCACCTCGAGGAGAAAGAAATCCTGGGCCTGCTGAAGCTGGCCCGCCGGATGAATCCGCTCAAGGCGCGGCCGCTGTTGCGCAACAAGCGCGTCGTGCTGCTGTTTTACGAAGCTTCCACCCGCACGCGGTCCTCTTTCGAGATCGCCGCCAAATCGCTCGGCGCAATCACCACCCTGGTGCAGTCTTTGGGGTCGAGCATCGAAAAGGGCGAATCCTTGCTCGATACTGGAGCCACGCTGCGTGCAGTGGGCGCTGACGCCATCGTCCTTCGCCACCCTTGTGCCGGAGCGCCCCATCTGTTGGCGAAGCACCTCGACATTCCCGTCATCAACGCCGGCGACGGCATGCACGAGCATCCTTCCCAGGCCTTGCTCGATGCCTTCACGATCCTGAAACATAAGAAATCGTTCAAGGGCCTGCAGGTTGCGATCATCGGCGATATTTACCATAGCCGTGTCGCGCGCTCCGCGTGCCATCTGCTGGCGAAGTTTGGGGTGAAGGTGACGCTGTGCGGTCCGCCAGAGTTCGTGCCCGAGGTAGCGGCGACTCTAGTGCCCGGTCTGCGCGTCTCTCGTCATCCGGAAGAGGCGCTGCGGGGGGCGGACGTGGTCATGCTTTTGCGTTTGCAAAAAGAGCGTCTTGCCGGGCAGAAGATACGACTGCAGGAGTACGTTGCGCACTATCAACTGACGCCGTCCCGGCTGAAGCTGGCCAAACGCGATGCCATCGTCATGCATCCCGGACCGATTATCCGCGGCCTGGAGCTGACCACGGAAGTCGCCGACGGTACGCAATCGGTGATCCTGGACGAGGTGCATAACGGTGTGCCTACGCGCATGGCAATTTTGGCGCGGGCGTTGGGGAAGGCGAAATGAGCCACGGATTTTCACGGATTCACACTGATTGAAGGAATGACGAACGCAAAATCCAAACCGGGGTCCATTCTGATCAAGGGCGGTCATGTGATTGACCCCGCAGCGAAGATCAACGCTCCCATGGACGTTCTTCTACGCGATGGCCGCGTCGCAGAGGTTGCTTTGCCCAACAAAGTGCGCGGCGCCGCTGATGAGAAGTTCGATGCGCGGGGCCTAATCGTTGCCCCCGGATTCATCGACCTGCACGTTCACCTGCGCGAGCCCGGACAGGGATATAAAGAAACCATCGCCAGCGGCACGGCCGCCGCGGCCGCTGGAGGTTTCACCTCGGTCTGCACCATGCCGAACACCGCGCCGGTGGTGGACACTGCCGAGTGGGTTGCCTGGTTGCGGCATCCGGAGCGCTGCGCCGTGGTCAACGTTTTTCCCATCGCTGCCGCTACGCGGAACTCGCGCGGAGCTACGCTCACTGACTTCGCCGCCCTGCAACGCGCGGGAGCGGTCGCGGTTACCGATGATGGCAAGCCTATTCTCGACGACGAAATCATGCGCGCGGCGCTGCGACTGGGCGCTGAACTGAATCTGCCGGTGGTCCAGCATGCCGAAGATACGCGCCTCACCGAGCACTGCTCCATGCACGAGGGCCCCACCAGTTTTCGTCTTGGTCTGCGTGGCATGTCGGCCGCCGCCGAGGCTAGTGTCGTAGATCGTGACGTGACTCTCGCGCAGCAGATTCGCGAATCGCGCCTGCATGTGGCGCATCTTTCCACTTCTGACGCGCTCAAGGCCGTCCGCCGCGGCAAGCGTGCCAAGGCTCGCGTCAGCTGTGAAGTGACGCCGCACCACTTCACGCTGCTCGACCAGGATGTGGGCGAATACAACACGAATTTTAAGATGAATCCGCCGCTGCGTTCGGCCTCTGACCGTGAAGCGATTCTGGTCGCGCTGGCCGACGGCACCGTGGACGCCATCGCCACCGACCACGCCCCTCACGTCACGCACGAAAAAGAGGTCGAGTTCGAGCGCGCCGCCTTTGGCATCACCGGACTCGAAACTGCATTAGCTTTGGCGATTACGAAACTTCATCGCGAGCACAAGATTCCTTTGACCCGCATCGTCGAACTCTTCACCGCTGGCCCCGCGCGCGCCTTCGATCTCCGAGGCCGCGGATCGCTCGCCCGCGGAAACTTCGCCGACGTAACCATCTTCGATCCCAAGAAGCGCTGGACGTTCGAGGCCGCCAAGTCCCGGTCGCTTTCGCGCAATACTCCGTTTGACGGTTGGCAGTTCACGGGGAAAGTGGTGGCGACGATTGCGGGCGGGAAAATCGTGTACCGCGCAGACTAAGGCGCTGCACCATGTACATCTACTAACTCAAGCCAAAATCCCCATCCGCCTTCCCACTCGCTCCAGCACCTCTAGCGCCTGCTCCAACTCTTCCTTCGTATGCGTCGCGGTCATGATGGTGCGGATACGGGCTTTGCCTTCGGGCACGGTGGGGAAGGCAATGCCGGTGCCGAGCACTCCTTCTTTGAACAGCTCGCGGGAGAAGTCCATGGTGAGCTTGCCGTCGCCGATGATAATGGGCGTGATCGGAGTCTCGCTGGCTGGAGTGGCGCGGCCGCCGATGTCGAAACCGAGCAGGCCGAGCTCTTTTTTCCAGAAGCGCGTGTTCTCCCAGAGTTTCTGCATGCGCTCGGGTTCGTTTTCCAGAACATCGAAGGCAGCGATGCAGGTCGCGGCCACTGACGGCGGATGCGACGTCGAAAACAAGAACGGCCGCGCCCGGTGGTAAAGAAAGTCGATCAGATCGCGCGTTCCGCAGACATATCCGCCGAGAGCGCCAATCGCTTTTGACAAAGTTCCCACCTGAATATCCACTCGCCCGTGCACTTTGAAATGATCAATGGTGCCGCGGCCGTTGCGGCCGAGCACGCCCGAGGCATGCGCGTCATCGACCATCATGATGGCACAGTATTTTTCGGCAACATCGCATAGGCCAGGCAGAGGGCCAATGTCGCCATCCATCGAGAACACGCCGTCGGTGATCAGCAACTTTTTGCCGGGCTCATCCTTGATGCTGGCCAGCTGTTCTTCCGCGTGAGCGACGTCTTTGTGGCGAAAAACCAGAATCTTTGCCCGCGAAAGACGCGCGCCATCGATGATGGAAGCGTGGTTCAAAGCGTCGGAGATGATGAAATCGTCCTTGCCCAGCACGGCAGAGACCGTGCCGGCATTGGCTGCGAAGCCTGACTGGAAAACTACACACGCCTCCACGTTCTTGAAGCGCGCGATCTTTTCTTCGAGTTCCATGTGGATCTTCATGGTCCCGGCAATGGTGCGCACCGCGCCCGATCCCACGCCATATTTGCGCGTGGCCTCGAGCGCTGCTGCGCGCAGCTTGGGATGCGTGGTCAGTCCCAGGTAATTGTTCGAGGCTAGGTTGATTACCTTCTTACCGTCGAAAGTGCAGACCGGCGCCTGCTCGTCTTCGAGCACGCGCAGCTTGAAGTGCGTGCCCTTGGCCTTGAGTTCATTGAGCTGGTCGGTCAGATAGGAAAGCGGGTTGGTGCGGGTTGCGGTGGTCATGAAAAACCTCGAAACTATTTGCCACGGATTTGCACGGATCAGCCCGGATCGGAAGTGAGAAGAATAAATCCCTCTTGATCCACGTAAATCCGTGGCTCAGAACATAATTGGATTACCTGTCGCAATGCTGGCCTCGCAGAGAAGCTTCATGTTGGTAAAGAACTCCTTCTCGGACTCCGCCAGAATATCGCTGGAGTGCAGTACGGTATTGACCTCTTTCAACAGAGCCGGTGACTCCTTGATCGGGATCCAATCGCCAGTGTGCGTGCCGTCGTAGAGCACTTTCTCCAGCAGAATGGGAAATCGTGGTCCAGGCTTTCCCTGCAGGTGGCGCAGAAAGCTGCGCAGGTTCCCGACCTTTGTGATGTTGCCGAGAAAAAACGAGAGGATAAATCCCTCATGTTCACACGACTCGGAAAGCCACTGGTCGTGTGCTTCCCATTCATCGTCGGTAGGGTCGCCCGTCAGCATCGGTTCGCGGCGCTCGTCGAACGTGAGCCGGTCGGGAAACGGGTGAGGCTTAGCTTTGCCGTCGCGGATGCAAGTGCAGCGGACGAACGCGTCTAGGGCCATAAGTCACTTCCATCTGCCGTTCTGGTTCCGCAGGCGTATCTGTAACTGAGAGGGCCGCGGTCGAGGGTGCCCGCGCCACACCAGCTAGCGCACGCCGTTCGGATAGATCAATATTTTACTAGCCTCGCCCGTCTTCAGCCGCTCCATGGCCTTGGAGAAATCTTTCATCGCAATGCGGTCGGTGATCACGGGATGCAGGTCGAGTTTGCCGGCCTTGAGCAGAGCGGTCATCTGGTACCAGGTCTGGTACATGCGCCGCCCGTTGATGCCCTGCACGGTGATGCCTTTGAAAATAATGTCTTCAGAAAAGTTCAACGAGATGGGCTTCGAGGTCAAACCGAGGAGGGAAATCCTTCCCCCGCGCCGCACAATATCGAACGCGGTTCGAATCGAGTCGGGATGCCCCGCCATCTCGAGCACCACGTCCACGCCCAGCCCCCCAGTCTTCTCCATCACAATGGCACGCACATTTTCTTTCGACGGATCGAGCACGTAGTCGGCCTTCATCTCGCGCGCGATCTTGCGCCGGTGCTCGTTCACTTCAATGGCGAACACGCTGGTCGCACCCACTGCCCGCGCCACCGCAATCGCAAACAGCCCGATCGGCCCGCATCCGGTGATGGCCACGGTTTTCGCGGCGATCTCGCCGGCCAGGACGGTATGAACTGCGTTGCCCAGCGGATCGAGAATCGATGCGTACTCCTGAGGAATGGCGGGATCAAGCTTCCAGATATTCGACTCGGGAATCACTACGTACTCAGCGAAGGCGCCGTCAGCGTCCACACCGATGATCTTCACGTTCTGGCAGATGTGCGCTTCGCCAGTGCGGCAGAGCACGCACTTGCCGCAAGCTACGTGCATTTCGGCGGAAACGAAGTCGCCTTCCTTGACGCTGGTTACTTCATCGCCGAACGCCGCCACTTCACCGCAGAACTCATGCCCCGGGATCAGCGGAGGGTGAATCCGGTTCTGCGCCCAGCGATCCCAGTTGTAAATGTGCAGGTCAGTGCCGCAGATGGATGCCACCTTCACTTTGACGAGCACCTCGTTCCGGCCAAAGGCCGGAATCTTTACTTCGCGAACCTCGGCGCCGGGCGCGGCCTCCGCTTTGACGACCGCTAACATCGTAGATGGCATGACGGCTACCTTATGAATTCAGACTCGGACACAAAACATTTGATTCTAACACTGCGGGGAATGCTCGATGTGCTCTCGCCGCTGCATCAACGTTCCGGCGGCAACCTTCGGTTCGATTTCGGAGGAACCGTTTTGTAGTTTTCAGACTTCCCTCGAGGGATGCTCAGCGTCTTCCACGCGCTCGAGCGCAGATGCTTGGCCAGGAAAATAATCTGCCCGGTGTGGTAGGCATAGTGCGCGACCTGCCGGTTCACGGCCTGCAGCACGGTGTGGGGCTCGCCGCGGATGGTCACGGTTCGCATCACGTCCTCCGGCTTAAGCGACTCGATTGCCGCGACCACCCGCGCCCAGCCGTCTTCCCACGACTTCATAAGCTCGGCGCGCGTGGTTGCGGGATCGAGCTCAAATTCCTGGTCGCGGTAACGGTCCGGTTTCTCCCCGTCAGTGGTGAGGAAGTCGGTAAAGCGGGAGCGCATGTTGCCGGCCATATGTTTCACCAGGAGGGCGACGGAATTCGATTCCGGATCGAGCGTAATGAACAGGTCTTCGTCTTTGAGTTGCGCCATCGCACCCTCGGCCAGGCGCTTATGTCCGCGCATCTGACGGCGGGCTTCTTCGATGTAGTGGGCTGCCAAATCAAGCGTCATCTTCCTCCTCATCAAACTTCCCCGAGCCAAACTTACTTCACAGCGGCTGGTCCCCAGCCACCGCCGCCGGGTGACTCGATCCTGATCCGCTCGCCTTTTCGAAGCCGCGTGCTGAACTTCCCCGGCATCTCCTCGACCGAGCCGCTGCTGCGGATCACACTGGTTTTTCCCGGCGCACCGGCCGCACCGCCAGCAAGTCCCCACGGCCCGCGCGTGCGCCGGTCGGCGAGCAGCGTCACTTCGCAGTCGCTCAGCACTTCAATCTCACGGACGATCCCGTCGCCGCCGCGATGCTTTCCGGTTCCGCCGCTCCCGGAACGGAGTGAATAGCGGCGAACCCGCAACGGATAGGCATACTCCAGCGCCTCTGCCGGAGTGTTCAGCGAATTCGTCATATGCGTGTGCACGCTGGAGATACCGGACTTGCCCGGACGCGCGCCCATGCCACCCGCGATCGTCTCATAGTAAGCAAAGGGCTGGCCGGTACGGGGATCGATTCCACCGATGGTGAGATTGTTCATCGTTCCCGATGCCGCCGCGGGAATGCGGTCTGGAATCGCCTGTGCGAGCGCGCGCAGCAGAACGTCCACGATGCGCTGCGAGGTTTCGACATTTCCTCCCGCAACCGCCGCCGGGGACCGCGCATTCACAACCGAGCCTTCTGGAGCAATCACGCGGATGGGTCGCATCAGTCCTGCCGTCGCCGGAACATCATCGGCCAGCAAGCAACGGAAAACGTAGAGGCAGGCAGAATAGGTGATCGCCTCGACTGCGTTTACGCTTCCTTCAACTTGGGAATCGCTGCCTGTGAAATCGACGGTCCACAGCGGGCCAGAGACCCGGCTTGTCACGCTCACCGTCACCGCGATCTTTATCGGCGTGTCGCTGGCGCCGTCGTTATCCAGAAAATCCTCCGCGCGATAGGTACCCACGGGTACTCGCAACAAGAACGTGCGCATCAGTTCTTCCGAATACCGCAGCAGTTCTTGTGCCGCGCTCTGAGCGCGGTCGATTCCGTAACGTGAGCAAACCTCGCGCAACCGCTCAGCCCCGGTATGGCAAGCCGCGATTTGCGCGCCCAGATCGCCTTCGCGCTCTTTGGGAGTGCGCACATTGTTCAGCAGGAGCGCCAGCACATCGCGCTCCATCACACCTGCACGCATGAGTCGCACTGGAGGGATGCGGAAACCCTCCTGGTAGATCTCCCGGCAGAGGCCCATCGACCCGGCATACGCTCCGCCCACGTCCGCATGATGCGCCCGCGATGCGACATAGAAGTCAGGTGAGGCGCGACCCGGCCGGCGGCGCGGCTTCGCGTAAACCGGAGCTACCAAGGTGATATCCGGCAGGTGGGTTCCGCCGCGGAAGGGATCATTGAGCATGACCACATCTCCCGGCGCCATCTCGCACGCCGCAATCGCCGCTCGCACCGACATTGGCATCGAACCGAGATGCACCGGCATGTGGTCGCCCATTGCGATCACTTCGCCCGCGCCGTCGAACACGGCGCAGGAATAGTCGCGCCGCTCCTTGATGTTTGGGGAAAACGCCGTACGGCGCAGCGCCGCGCCCATCTCTTCCGCAATCGAGTGATATAGGTTCTTGAAGATTTCCAGTTCGATGGGATCGCGCCTCATGAGGCGCAGTGTACCGGAATCGTGCGCCTCAATGGTCGAGTGTCGATGAGTGCCGGCCTGACACTCACAGAAAATTCTTCTGCTCTCTGCACAATTCTATTGACACGGTGTTCATACTGCCGCAATATCTTGTGCTAAGGACGCTGCCCGTACCACAAGTTGGGTGGTGTCTGGCAAAACGTGTCAGGTGTCTGACATCCTTTGCAAGGGAAAATCGTTCACGGAGGAATCTTCATGGCAACGAAGAAAAAGGCCAAGAAAAAAAAGAAACACTAACCGTCTGCGAAACGATACTTCGCACGGGCCAAAAGTTTCACCAGCCTCTCAGGAGAAGCACCTCTTGAGAGGCGTTTTGTTTTCGCGGCAGTTAGCAATTGGCAATCAGCTTTTAGCCTCGGGCTTCCGCGGTTGAGTCCGGCTCTAACCGGGCAGAGTGCGGATCACTGGGTTTCATTCGCCGATGCTCGGTCTCCAAAATTCTCCGTATAAGGATTCCTCGGGGTATGTCACAATTGTGAACCACACCTTCAAACGTGGGGGCGGCGGTCGTAGGCGCGAAGAACATGAATGCCAGGAAAAAGAGCTCGGGCAAAAAGACGGATGAAATCTTCATCCCAGACAAACTCTATTTCCGTATCGGAGAAGTGGCCACCCTGTGCCGTCTGCCCGCTTACGTGTTGCGATTCTGGGAAAGCGAGTTCCCGCAACTCAAGCCCGTGAAAAGCAGCACCGGCCAGCGCATGTACCGCAGGCGGGATGTGGAAAGCGTCCTTCGCATCAAGCAACTTCTTTATGAACAGGGTTTCACCATCGTAGGCGCGCGCCAGCAACTGCGGTCTGAAGCGAAAACGGATAAAGGGCAAGCTGCGATTCCGTTCCCCGCGCAATCTTCCGCGGAAATGCAGCGCATCCGCCAGGGACTGCGCGAGATACTGAATCTACTCTCCACCCGGCGCACGGGATAATTGCATCGATAACTCCAGTCCGGCAACGCCGACTCTGCACCGCAGCCTGCCTTGTCATTGCCAAGTTCATAATCAGCCGGCTCTCGGGTGTAGAATGCCGCTCTGCAGCGAGGGACCAATGGGAATTCGTCAGAAGAAGCGGGGCATTGTTCGGCAGGAGTTTGCAGAGATCGTCAACAAGGGTTCACGGGTCGCTTTGCTTTTGCTGGCCGCGATCGCGATCCCGGCTGTGTCTTCGGCTCAGGACGCGACTGGAAGGATCTTCGGAGCCGTCTACGACCAGCAGGCAGCGGTAATCGCGGCCGCACAGATTACGGTGACCAACACGGCCACCCAAGTGGTCCGCACTGCCGTGACGGACGACGAAGGTCGTTTTCAGGTATTAGCGCTACCCATCGGCAGCTACAAGGTGAAAGCCGAGCACGCCGGGTTTCGCACGGTGATCAGCACCGAACAGAAACTGTTGATCAATCAGGCCCTGCGCATCGACATCAAGATGGAAGTCGGAGCCGCCAGCCAGACGGTCGACGTCGGCGCCGAAGCTGCGGCGGTCGAAACCGTCAATCCAACGCTGGGCCAGTCGATCACTGGGCGAACCCTGACCAACATGCCGCTGAACGGTCGCGACGCGCTCGACCTCGCATTGCTTCAGCCCGGAGTGACGGAGAGCAATGACGACAACGCCGGCGCCGGCAACTACAGCATCGCCGGTGGACGCACCGATTCGGTTACGTTTCTGCTCGACGGCGGACTGAACAACGATCTCCTGGATAATAGCAACCTTCTCGATCCCAACCCTGATTCCATTGCCGAATTCCGGCTGCTTACCAGCAACTACACGGCCGAATATGGACGCAACGGGGGTGGCATTATCAGCGAGGTGATCAAATCAGGTTCCAATCAGATCCATGGCAGCGCCTTCGATTTTTTCCGCAACCGGGTGCTTGACGCCAACGACTTCTTCAATATCCCGCTGGGTATTCCGCGGCTTGATCTGAAGCGCAACCAGTTTGGCGCCACGCTCGGCGGACCCATCCGCAAAGATAAGATTTTCTTCTTTCTCGCCTACCAGGGACAAAAGCAGATTCAAGCCGTGCCTGACGTCGATATTCCGGTGTACACGCCGCAGGAACTGCAGGGGAACTTCTCCACTACAGTAAACGGCGGTCCGGATCCCAACGTCGCCGCGTTCCTTGAAAACAATCCCTATTTTGCGTCGCCGAATGGGAATGCGGCACAGGCGATTATCGATCCCACCAAGATCGACCCCGTCACACAGAACTACATCAATGCCGGCCTGGTCGCGACTTCGCCGACGAATCAGACGGTTTGCAACGCGAATGGAATATGCAGCGGGCTCCTCTCTACCTCATTGGAGCAGACAAACAACGCGGATGAGCTGACCACCAAGTTCGACTTCAACCTGAGCGCCAAAGACAAGATCTCCGCTACGATCGGCGCGAATCGCACATTATTTCTGAACCCGTTTCCCTACGCCACCGTGCCGGGATTTCCCAGTCGCACCACCGCGAATTATTACTTTACGAACATTGGCTATACCCGAATCTTCTCCCCCACTCTGCTGAATGAGTTTCACTTTGTGACCCATCGCAGCAATTATCTGCAGGATAGTGTGACCAAGCAGTTGCCCACCGGATCCAGCCTCGGGGTCGACATTACGCCAGACCTTGCTACCGGCCCCACGAACATCTACTTCGACACGGGCTATCAATTTGGTCCCAGCGAGAATGGTCCTACGCGCTTCGTGGAGAACACCTTTTCCTGGACTGATGCAGTTTCCTGGACTCGAGGAAAGCACAACTGGAAGTTCGGAGCCGGATTCTCGCCCTACCAGGAGAACCTGGCCTACGACTATTACACGAATGGAGAATTCGACTTCTATTCCCTTAGCGGTTCCACAGCTTCCGGGAATCCCTATGCCGACTTTCTGCTCGGAGGCGCATCTGCCTATTTTCAGGGACCGCTTGCTGCTTCCAACATCCGTAGCAAAAGCACTTATGTTTTTGGCCAGGACGAGTGGCATGCCCGCAAGAATCTGGTGCTGACCATTGGACTGCGTTATGAATACAACACTCCCAAGTCCGATACCGAGGGCCGCAGCTTTTCGGTGATTCCAGGATTGCAGTCGCAACGTTTTCCCAACGCGCCGCTCGGGCTGGTGTTCCCCGGAGATCCCGGAGCTCCAACCGGCGTGAACTTCCCCGACAAGAAGAACTTCGCCCCCCGCTTCGGCTTTGCCTGGGACCCAACCGGAAGTGGCAAGACCAGCATCCGCGGCGGCTTCGGAGTTTTCTATGACATCCTGAAGGGCGAAGACAACCTGCAATTCAACGGCGAGGTTCCATTTTACGCCGAGCCAGGTCTCTTCTTCAACAGCATTGGCCCGGCGCAGACCGGAGCGGTAGGTTATCTCGAGCAGCCGTATCAGTCGGCTGGAGCTACAAACCCATTTCCTTCAAAGCCTCCGGCAGCCGATGTCAGTTTTGCGCAGTTTCTTCCTATCAACAGTAGTGGCGCCGTCTTTGTGGTCGACCCCCACCTGCGAACGCCCTACGTCTACCAATACAACCTGAGCCTGCAACGCAATCTTTTCGCCGATACAGTTCTGGAAACCAACTATGTAGGCAGCAGCGGACATGGACTGACCTCACTGAGAGATATCGATCCCATGGTACTGGGAACCACCAATCGACTGCTGGACAGTATCTCAGGCAACTGTGGAATTTTCTGGAACGTTGTCTGCTACGGCCAGCTTCCGGAATTCCAGAATGTATCGCATGCCAGCTACAACGCTCTCGAAGCCAGCCTCACCCGGCAGCCCAAGAGTTCAAAGCTGGGTACGGCTTATTTCACTCTCGCTTACACCTATGGCCACAATCTGGACAACGCCTCCGGTTTCGCCCAGCGTAACTGGCAGGTGCCGGCTTACAGCCCGGATCTTTTTTACGCTTCTGGGGACAGTGATATCCGTCAGCGCATCAGTATCAGCGGCGGTTGGGATCTGCCCTTCGACCGGATGTGGGCTACTGGTCCAAAACGCCTGACCAGAGGGTGGAGCGTCTATCCCATCGTGACTTGGCGTACCGGCTTCCCCTTCGACATTCCGGCGGGGCTGGGAGATACCACTGATCCCGCAAACCCTGGAACCTCTGGCGCCGGTGATCCTATTCTTTCCCACGCCGCTGTCGTCGCACCGATACGCATGCTCGACCCCAGGCGCCTGACCACAATCGTCCCGACCATTTACGGCAGCGACGCAAGCGGTAACTGCCAGATTTCAACCGGACAACCCATCAGTGGCCACTTCATTTTCGATCCCAACAGCTTTTCCAACATACCCCTGCAGAACAATGCCTATTACGAGGGCGACAACCCATGCTTCCCTGAGCTTAATCCAGTCACTAATCCGGCGGATCGCACCTACGGTCTCGCGCGCAACGTGCTGCGTGGACCTCATCTGACGAATCTTGACGTGGCTCTGGCGAAGACAACGGCTATCACCGAGAGCGTCGGCGTGGAATTTCGCGTGGAGTTTTTCAATGCCCTGAATCATCCCGAGTTCGCGCAGCCCACAGTGCTCGACGGGGCCACGAACATCAACGGTGCCACCTTTGGCCAGATCACCACGACAGGAAGTTTTCGTGGTCCAGCGCCACGCATCGGGCAGTTGGCAATGAGGATTACATTCTAGGGTTCAGAATTAGAGGACGGTTACGCCCCGACACAAGTGACTACGGCGCAGGGGCTTGGGTTGAGCCAGGCACGTGCGCCCATCTTATTCAAGCTGCGCGCTCTGGAGTCGGCTTCTTTCCAGCGTTCGCGGCATCCAGGCGGATGCGGCTGACGCGCGTCGTTTCCTGCACCAGATCGTCGGTGGCGCCAGCGTCATCGCCCGCCATTACCGACCCTGCGGCCAACGCAAAACGCAGTGCGTCAGCCTGATCGTCGAAATACAGAATCACTTGCCCAGACATAAGAATTCTCCCGGTGTGAACCTCTTTCAATGGCATCTTGAAAAGAACTCGACGAGAGCCACGCTGCGGCCCGCGCCACCCAAGCCACAGCTTTCCACGATTGTCGGAGAAAGGCACCCGGGATCAAAGTATTCTTCTTGGTTCCCGAAGATTCATTAGGACACGCTGCCCGAGTCGAAAGGCGAGAGAGGAATGGTCGGGACGGGCAGATTTGAACTGCCGACCCCTCGCACCCCAAGCGAGTGCTCTACCAGGCTGAGCCACGTCCCGACTAGGAAGGAACCCGCTGTTTCACATCCACAGCGGATGGGGTTACCAGAGAAGTTTATCACCAGCGGCGCAATTTCCGCCTGAATTGATTGTCACCTGCGCTTGCGTTTCGCTTTGCGGGCAGAGGTTCTGGGCGCGGGCCGGCGCGGGGCTTCTTCCAGAATCGCGAACTGGATCTTCTTCTCTACCGGGTCAATGCGGTCGACCAGAACACGAATCCTTTGCCCCAGGCCGTAAGCCTTGCGCGAACGCTGGCCGATGATCTGGCGCGTGTTCTCGTGGTAGGTGTAGAAGTCATCGGTAAGCGTGTTCAGCGGGACCAGGCCTTCCACAAACAAATCGGTGAGCTCGACAAAGAAGCCGAACTTGGTGACGCTGGTGATCAATCCGTCGAAATCCTCGCCGATGCGATCCTGCATGAACTTGACCTTCTTCCACTCCATCAGTTCGCGCTCAGCATCGTCGGCGCGGCGCTCGGATTGGCTCGACTCTTCAGCAATCTCGTGCAACTCCTCGATTTTTATTGGTCCGTCGAGCCGGTCGATCGTTTCTCGGTGTGCTGTGTGGTCGCGGCGTTTCGACCAAGGCGTAGCGCCGGCGTCTCGCCGGCCCGACGTCGCCGAATCAGAGTGTTCGTCGTCATGTAACCGAGCCGGCGGGACGCCGGCGCTACTGTTGAGTGCGGGAGAAACTCCAACTGGCACATCTCCGTCCCACCTTTCCGCCGAATCGCGCAGCACCTCTTTCAAGATCCGATGCACTATCAGGTCGGGATAGCGGCGGATCGGCGACGTGAAATGCGTGTAACTGGTCGCCGCCAGCGCGAAGTGGCCCAGGTTTTCTTCCGAATAGCGCGCCTGTTTAAGCGATCGCAACATCAGGTAGCTCAGGATGCGCTCCTCCGGTTTGCCGGCGATCTTGGCGGCCAGTTTCTGGTACATGCGCGGAGTGATGTGCACGTCCTTTGGTATTTCGATGTGGCTTGTTTGCTTGCCATTGCCGCGCGCGGCCCGGCGGTCGGTCTTGAGCTGGACGCGGTGAATGGGCAGCGGGCCCACACCCAGGGAATATCCGAACGTCGCGGCAATCACTTCAAAATCATAGACGCGCTTGGCGTCTGGCTTTTCATGAATTCGATATAAAGACGCGACGTGTTTCGATTCAAGATAGTGCGCAACGCACTCGTTGGCCGAGAGCATGAACTCTTCGATCAGGCGGTGGGCGATGTTGCGCTCCGAACGCGTAATACTCTTCATCAATCCAAATTCGTCGAACTCGATGACCGGCTCGGGCAGGTCGAAGTCAATCGATCCGCGGCGCTGGCGCTTGCGGTTGAGGATCATCGCCAGATCGCGCATGAGTTCGAATGTGGTAACAAGCGCCGCATAACGCTCGCGTGCTTCGGGGTTGCCTTCGAGCACAGCGTTCACTGCGGTATAAGTCATGCGCTCGGCCGAACGGATTACGCCTTCGCACAGCTCATAACCAACGATCTCGCCGCGGGAATCGATCCGCATCACGCACGACAGCACCAGCCGCTCGACCTGCGGACGCAGGCTGCAAAGGTCGGTCGAGAGTTCGAGCGGAAGCATGGGGACGGCGCGGTCGGGAAAATAAACGCTGGTGCCGCGCAGCCGCGCTTCCTGGTCGAGCGCGGACTCCGGCGTGACGTATTGCGCGACATCGGCAATGTGAACCTGCAACTCGAAATTCCCGTCGGCGAGATGGCGCACGGTGACAGCATCGTCGAAGTCGCGCGCGGTCTCCCCGTCGATGGTGACGATGGGCAGGTTGCGAAAGTCACGGCGATGGCGAAGTTCCGTCGCCGGGATGACGGCTGGGATGTCTTGCGCCTCCTCCAACGCAGCCGCGGGAAAGTGATGCGGCAAATGAAACTTGCGGATGGTGATTTCAACGTCAACCCCGAAGTCGTCCTGCCGCCCCAGAATCTCAACCACGCGGCCCCGCGGATTTTGCGTGGGCGTGGGCCAGTCGGTGATTTCAACGTCAACCACCACGCCTTCCAGGTCATCCCATTCCAAGCGGCGAGCGGCCTCGTCGCCCAGCACGCGGTCGACAGATTTTTGTAGCGCCGGCGTCCCGCCGGCTTTCTCAGAAGCCGCCGGCACAACAACCTCGGGATACTCCAAACCCGCCGGAATCACAATGTCCCGTGTGATCTTGCTGTCGATTGGCTTTACAAAGTTATGATGGTTGCCGTAGTGAAAAATCCCCACCACGGTGGGATGTGCCCTCACCACCGGCCGCACGATGCGCCCTTCAGCCCGGCCATCGGGACGAACCGCGACAACGTCGACCAGCACGCGGTCGCCATGCATGGCGTTTCCGATGGCGTGAGGCGCAATGAAAATATCCCCAGCCAGCCGCGATTTAAGCGAGGCACTCAGCGAACTCGAGTCGGGGATGACGAAGCCGAAGCCGTCGCGGTGCATGCTGAGGCGTCCGACAACCAGATTCTTATCGGCCGCAGGTTGGGGCAGAGCGTAGCGGTCAGAATTGAGCTGAAGCAGTTCGCCGGCGGCGACCAGCTTCTGAAGATGCCCGTCGAGCTCGCCTCGAGCGCTTCCATGCAGGCCGAGTTCGCGCACCAGCTGTTTGAATCCGGCAGCGCGCTTGGGCTGGCGGGCGATGTGTTTCAGGATGGTCGAGTCGGAAAGCATGAAACCGTCGTTGGTCGCTAGTCGTTGGCCGTTGGCCAGAACCTCATTGAATTCGCTGGCCTTTCCATGTTCGCCAGAGTTTTAGCAAGAAGTCTGTAGAGGATGGAGCGGTCCAGAGAATCACGCCAACGACGGCCACCACTGCAATACCGATTCCCTTCGCGATTTCAATCAACCATTCCAAGCTCATAACCTAACTCCGTTTTCGCCATCCTGACGCCCTACCAGGTGTCTCCCCCGCCGCGCGGCGGCCAGACGCCAAGCACGCGCCGCATCATCGCGATCTGGCCGGTGTGATAACTGTTGTGCGCGACCATCTGCCACAGCACAGCCTCAAGCGTTCCTGCGAGCTTCGCGTCGCCGTCGTGCACGGTCTCGATCTGGCGCTGCATTTCCTGAGGAGTAGATTTCGCCAGCACGGCGAATTCCGCGAGCAGACCCGCAAAACGCTTTCGCAGCCGATCCCAATCCTGCGCGTCGGCGGACGCCGCAGGCGGAAAGCTTTCCGAAGAATGTTCCGGATACGCCGGCCGCTCGCCGCGAATACGGCGCAGTTCATAGTCCATCCAGTAATTCATGTGGAAGACAAGTTGTCCGATCGAGTGAGGAAAGCCGGTGACTGTGCGCCCTGCCACTTCAGCGGGAAGATCCTCCACGCACGCCACAGGATCGGCGTGAGCGCCTTTGCCGCGGAACAGTTCAGTCAGCGCGCGTGAAGACATGGGAGTCGAGTCAACGGCTCACCGCAAAGTATTTCTCTTCCAGAATCCTGCGGTGATGCAACTCATGCCCCGCGATAATGTAAGCCAGAGCCCGCACGCTCACTTCATTCTTGTTGGCGAGACCGCGCCGCACCAACGCCGCTTCGTCGAGATTCCGCAACAGTGAGATCGTCGCGCGGCGCACTGCGATGAACTCTTCGACCAGATCCCCAATCGGACGTTCCGTGAACCCACCATTGCGGACATAATCGTCCTGCTCAAAGCCTTTCAGCGGCGTGGCGTCAGCCCGCGCGATGCGCAGCGCACGATAGGCGAAGATGCGCTCGGTGTCACAGACATGGCCAAGAACTTCCTTGGCGCTCCATTTCTCCGGTGCGTAGCGGAAGTTGCCGTCTTCCTCATCGCGGCAGGAGAGCAGCAGCACCATTTCGCGGCGCTGCTGGTCGAGCGTGTTGAGAATGTCGTCCCCCTGCACCAGCGAAATATAGCGCTCGTAATAGGGCGCATATTCGCCCGTCTCGGGCCGGGCAACAGTGAAGGCTGTAGGGGTGATCACGGCTGGTTCCAACATGGCGTTGCTCCTTCGAGGCTGGCTTGCACTTTCGACAAATCTTCGATGCAACAGCATACTCCCAGAGCCTGTGAAACTGGAATCCATGCGATTTATTTTCGGCAATCGTTACACGGCAGCCGGGTAGAAAGGAAGGGGGCAGGCGGGTCCGGCGACCAACTTGGGAAGATTCCAATTACGTACCAAGGTAGGAAACCCTGTTGAAAATAAAGGCTTTTCCACAGCGCTCATTTTGAGACAGCGGAGTACAATTCGGTTTGGTCACGCAAGTGCGGCACAAGACCTCTAATCCCAACCAGGAAAGGAACTTTTCATCCATGTGGAAGCCGACGAATCAGCCTCAGACCCCAGGACGGCCAGCCGAGCCCGAGCGTCCAACTACGTCTACCCCGAATGCCCCTGCCATGATGGCGAGTGAGCCCGCCGTTGGCCCGCGTCCGGTCGCGACCACCACTACCGCGGACCAGGCAACCATCGGCAAGTCGCTGGTGATCAAGGGCGAGGTGACAGGATCGGAATCGCTCTATATTGACGGCCGCGTGGAAGGCTCGATCAACCTTTCCGGCAATCGCGTAACCGTCGGCCGCAACGGCGTGGTCGCAGCCAACATCAATGCCCGCGAAATCGTCGTGCTGGGCAAGGTGCGCGGCAACCTGACCGCCAGCGATCGCGTGGATATCCGCAGCGACGGCTCGCTCACCGGCGACGTAGTAGCAGCGCGCATCTCCATTGAAGACGGCGCCTACTTCAAGGGCGGCATCGACATTCGCAAAGGCGGCCAGCCCACGCAGAAGGCCAACGGCGAGGATAAGAGCGTTGCCATAGCCGAGCCCGCAGCAGTCGGCGCGCGCGCATAGGTTCGCGGTAGAGGCGGTTCAGAAGATCAACGGCGGCGTTCGCAGGGAATGCGAATGGCCGCTGTTTTGTTTTTACGGTTCCGTCCCTGCCCCAGAATCTCTTTGCTCTGTTAGCGTCTATCGTAAGAGCAGTGAGGAGTCGCAAGGCTATACTGTAGACCTTGGGTGCCGATGGCGAGCACAAGCCCCACTACGCGGAAGGACCTGCAAGAGCTCTCCCGTCTGAGACTGCGGGAGGCCGAGGCCCTCTACAAGGCTCATCTGTATGACGGGTGCGCCTACCTTGCCGGATACGCCGTCGAGCTCGCGCTGAAGGCCCGAATATGCCGCTTACTCCAACTGCGAGAGTACCCACTAACGGGGGAACTCGGAAGAGCGTTCAAAGTACACAGCTTAGATCAGCTCAAGGTGCTTGCCGGCCTTAGCGCCAAGATTGACGTGAAAAAGAATAAGGAGCTTTTCGACAACTGGTCAAAAGCGGTCGAATGGGACCCCGAACAGCGTTATGACACGCCGGGCAAGTACAATGCAAGTAAAGTCAAGGCGATCTTGGATGGCCTGACCGACAAACCCAACGGAGTTTTCACATGGCTTACAAAACGGTGGTAACGAACCCCTCTCCGCTGGCGAGGCAGACGGTTGAGTTTCTCCGGCAAATGACCCTGCAGAAAGGGGACTTTGCGCTGGCTATGCTGCTTCCGTCCGAGAGCGGCTTGTCTGACAAATGGAATCTCGTTCTAAGCGCCCCGTGGATTGACCGCGATGGTCTGGGCGCGACAATTCCTACGATAACCTCGGCGCTGCTGAAGCACCTTTCGGCTGTCAATGCTCATAAGCTGGAAAGAGTCTCAGTATTATCGACCACCGACACGCTTGTTGTGACCATGGCGGATTTACGCATCCCTCTCGGCGAGGTCAATTTCGTCAAGGGTTCTTGGGCGCGACACGAATTCGGCGTGCAGGCAGGAGTTCCGCAATTGGAAGACGCCTTCGTCTTAGTGGCCGGCCAGCCCAGAACTTCCAGAGGTCACAACGCACAGCCTGTACAGACTCGGGCTTAGGACCGTCGCCTGATTGAGGAAAGCTTTCCGTTGACTGGGAATACTACTGCCGGCAAGAGATAACCGACGGCTCACGAAGCTCCCCCGCTTTGTCGTTTTGCCCCGCCTCACGGCTGCGTGCCCGATCCCAAAATCTCCCTGCTCTGACCCTCCGCCACTGCCGGATACGCCGTAGCTTTCCGTCGGCGCAGGTCGTTGGGCAGTTGCGACTTCAGCAGCCAAAGTCCCACAGCGGCCGCCGCTGCCCAGGTGACGGAAATCAAACTTAATCGCAACAGGTCAGCGATGCGGCCGCCGTGAGCCGATACGACTGGGATCACACTCTTCGCCACTTCAAGGCTGATGCCGCCGGCGACCACCGCAGTCAACGCGGATTTTCCCAACTCACCCCAGCGCAGCGTTCTCAGCGAAACCAATTTCCGGTAATGCAGCAGCAAGGCGAGCGCCAGCAGGTTCGCTCCAATGCCAACGTCGGAAGCCCAGGCCAGGCCGACGACTCCATAGCGGTGGAAGAGCAGCGAATACACGGGCAACGAAGCGCTCGTGATCACCGTCACCGCGGCCATGGGAGTCAGCGTGTCGCCGGAAGCATAGAAGGCGCGTGCGTAAAGTCCCTGTGCGGACCAGAGCGCCAGAGAAAGAGAGAACCAGAAAAAATAGACCGCCGTGGTTTGCGTATCAGAGACCAGGAACCTTCCGCGCCGGTAGACCAGGTCGATCAGCGGAAAGGCTGCGGCCATCATCCATCCCGTAGCCAGAAACGATGCGGCGGCGACGCGGTAGACGGAATCATTGACCGTCGTGGCGAATTCCTGCAAGCGCTTCTCGTTAAACAAGCGCGCAAAAAATGGCAGCGAGGCCTGTCCCGTAGCCTGCCCCAACACCGCAATGGGCACGGCGAACAGGCGCTTGGCGTAGTTGAGCCGGGCAATGTCCCCAATGCCGCTGGAGGCGTAGTGGCGCAGAATCCAATCGTCGGCCGTGACCAGCGAAACGCCAAGCATGAGTGGGATGGAAAGCTTTACCCACTCGCGAAACGCAGGATTGGTGACGTCGAACGAGGGACGATAGCCAGTCCCGATCCGCGCCGCTCCGATCACGCTGGCCAGAAACGGACCGACAATGCTCCCCACCAGCGCGCCATATGCCAGCGCGGCAATCCCAAAGTGATGTCCACCGATCACCCCGCCAACAATGATGAATATGTTGTAAAGCAGCGGCCCGAAGGCAGGGAAAAGAAACAGGCGGTGCGAGAGCAGCACGGCCGAGACGACTCCGCCAACGTAGAAAAAGATTTGTGCCGGCAACAGAATGCGGGTCAAGTGGACGGTCAGATCCACTTGCGCAGGCGAGAAACCACGAAACATCCAGCGCACGAATTGCGGCGTAAAGATTTCCGTAAGAATGGTCCCGGCAATCAGCACGGTAGTCATCACCGTGATGACGATCGAGAAAGTTTTCTGTGCGTCGGCATCGCGCTTCTCTGCGAGAAACCGCGTATAGATGGAAATGAATGTAATCGAAGCCGCGCCCCCGGCGACAATGTAGTTGAGCCAGTCAGGCAGGGTGAAGGCGGCAACGTAAGCGTCAGTCTGGCCTCCGGCGCCGAAAGCATAGGCGATGTAAGCCTCGCGCACGTAGCCGATCACCCGCGACAGCATCACGGCCGACATCAGCAGCAATGTGGCCGAAAAAGCCGTGTGCTGGTGCGAGGGGCGGAAGAAACGTAGAAGTCTGTTCATGGGCCGCAGATTTGTGTCCGCAGGACGCGAATTTCCTTCAAAGCCTACCAGAGGGTCGCACCCGCGACCGAGTTTATCGTCCGAATCACACCGCGATGGTTCCTTTATTGACACTGGAGCAGGCAGTATCGATCTGCCGGAGAAAAAGCCGCTCCAGCAAGCGCATCCAGCAGGTGACCTCCCGCTCTAAAGATCGGTGGATGAAAGACTTCACGGTTGATGTCGAGTTGAGCCGCGTTTGACTCCCAGTGCATTGCCGCCGAACGCGGTCCGCGGCAAAGTGGCTTCCGACGTTCGTCTCAGGAGGCTTCCGCTATGAGCCGTATTCTTGCCAGAGCCGGTTCTCAAACCATGACCGAGTTTTGTGAGCAAGTGAACCCGCGCGTGCTTCTGGAGATGAGGCAGGCGCGTCCGTTTCCGGAAATGCAGCGGGTGCAGGAAAGCTGGGTAGCGGCGCAGGAAAAACGCGCTCTTCTATGGCTGGCCGCACGCACGCCGCAATGGATCGGCCCCGACCACCTGACTGCGCTGGGATTGGCGGCGCAACTGGGAGCGGGCGCCTGTTACATGCTGTCTGCGTGGAACCGGTATGCGCTGCTCGGAGTGATTTTCTGCCTCGCACTGAACTGGCTCGGAGATTCGCTCGATGGAACGCTAGCCCGCGCACGGCAAGAATTGCGTCCGCGTTATGGCTTTTATGTCGACCACATGGTCGATAGCTTCGGTGCCGTAGCGCTGATGGGCGGCCTGGCCTTGTCTAATTACATGCATGCCTGGATCGCCATCGGCTTGCTCGTTGCCTTCCTCATGCTCTCGATTCAGTCCTATCTGGCGACGCACGCGCTCGGCGAATTTCGTCTCTCGTTCTGGCGCTTTGGTCCAACCGAGCTGCGCATCTTGCTGGCCGTAGGCAACCTGGCGCTGCTATGGAAGCCGCAAGTCCACTTTCTCGGCGGGTATTTCAGACTATTCGACCTCGGAGGAACCATCGGCCTGGCCGGAATGTCGCTAATGGTCCTCTTCTTCACCGTGCAAAACACGGCGCGGCTGTATCGCGAAGAAAAGATCTCCGGACAAAAGATCGGCGACGCGAGGACCGTAGGAAAGAGCATTGCCAAGTGACAACCCGACCCCGAGACAACCCAGTGGCGAACTTCCCGGCCCTTCACCGCTGGTTGAAGTTCAACCTCATAGGCGCACTGGGGATCGCAGTGCAGCTCACTGTCTTGCTCGGCTTGAAGAGCGGATTCCATCTCAACTATCTGCTGGCGACAGCGCTGGCGGTGGAAACGGCAGTCGTCCACAACTTTCTCTGGCACGAACGCTACACCTGGGCAGACCGGGTGCACCCGTCATGGCGAAAGTCTCTGCCGCGGCTCCTGCGTTTCAATCTAGCCGCCGGGGGAGTTTCCATCGCCGGCAACCTGGCGTTGATGAAAATAATGGTCGGCCTGGGCCACATGAACTACCTGATCGCGAACGCAATCGCCATTGCGTCCTGCTCGTTGCTGAATTTCCTGGTAAGCGAGGAGTGGATTTTTGAGGTTGAAGCAAACAGTGACCAAGGAGAGCTTGCCGTGCCGCCCGAATGATTCCATACTCGAACCATGCCGGGGCGGAGCGCAACTGTGAAATGGCTGCTCGTGTTTGCGCTCGAAGCTTTGTGCGTGATGCCTTCTCCAGCGCAGACCGCATCGCCTTCTTCACCTCATCCCGCCGCCGCACAGAAGCTCACCGTCACCGTCATCGACGAAAATGGACTGGCCGTCAGCTCAGCCCGGGTACAGTTGCAGCCGCTCCCGCCACTGCTCCCACTACGCTGCAGCACCGATTTCGCCGGGCATTGTGAATTCACCGACTTGTCCCCCGGAACCTGTGAACTGCGCGTCGAAAAAGCCGGCTTCTATGCGGCCATTCAGCCCGACGTACAAGTTGGTTTCACCGCTAATGTTGACGTCACTCTTTCCCGTCAGCGCGAGGCGCGGGAAGTGGTGAACGTAGTCGAATCCCCACCGGCCATCGACCCCGCGCAAATTTCCGCCAAAGAAGAACTCAGCGGCGAGGAACTTCTCGACATTCCCTACCCCGGGCCGCACGACTATCGCAACGCCCTGATCTTCATGCCTGGAGTCACACCCGACGCCTACGGTCAGGCCCATGTAGCCGGCGCCGAGACCTACCAGACGCTGCTGGTTCTCGACGGTTTCAATGTAACTCAGCCCACCAGCGGAGCGCTCGTGGTGCAGACCAGCATCGATTCCTTCCGCTCCGTCGCAGTCACCCCCAGCCGCGAACCGGCCGAGTTCGGCAAAGGCTCCGGCGGCGTGATGGCCCTGAACACCCGTATGGGCAACGATCACTTCCGCTTCCTCGCAACCGACTTCATTCCCGCGCCGCAGGACGTCAAAGGCATCTCCCTCGCCAACTGGACGCCCATCTACACCATGTCCGGCCCCATTCGCAAAGGAAACACGTGGTTCTTCGATGCGCTCGACGGCGAGTACGACAACTACATCACCAAGCAACTGCCTTCAGGCTCCGACTTTGACCACGTGTGGCGCATCGACAACCTGATCAAGCTGCAATCCAACCTCACCACTCGCAACATCGTGACGGCCAGTTTTCTGTCCGATTACTTTCACGATCCCAATGCCGGAATGTGGGCTCTGATGCCTCCGCAGACCACTCCCAGCGAAGTCGAAACCGCCTACCTCGGCTCGCTCAAAGATCAATACTATTTCCGCGGTGGCGCGCTGCTCGAAACCGGAATCGGCGGAGACCAGTACAACCTGACTCTCACTCCGCACAGAGATGCCGGCTACATCGAGACCATCCTGGCGAGCGGCGGCAACTACTATCTGCACGAGGATTCCTCCGCCCGCCGTCTGCAGGCTCTGGCGAACCTCTACCTTCCGCCGCATCAGTGGCACGGCCGCCATGACATCAAGTTGGGCACCGATCTCGACCGCCTGAACTACGACGCCCAGTTCCTGCGCCAGCCGATCTCGTTTCTGCAAGTCGGGCCGCCGGCGGGGCAATCGCCCGAGCCCTGTCCCACCGATGCGAACGGACTTCCCATCGTGCCCGAGCCAGCGTGTGCACGCTATTCGATTTTCTCCAACGGCAACTACTCCACGATTTACAACAACGAAGCCAGCGCCTACGCTGAGGATCGCTGGCTCATCACCAATCGTCTGCTTATCGAGCCGGGCGTGCGTTTCGATTGGGATGAAATCGTTCGAACGCCGCTATTCTCCCCGCGTCTGGCCGGAACTTACATTTTCGATGACGAAAGCAATACCAAGCTCTCGGCGGGAATCGGGATTACCTACGACGCCACCGGCCTCGGCCTGATTCACCAAGCCCAGGACGGCCAGAGGGTCGACTACTTTTTCGATTCGAACGGCTGCCCGCTGGAGGCAAGCGGCGTCAGCGTTCCGTGCGGCCAGCCGTGGACGCCGGAGCCCGCGCCGATTCCCTTGCCAACCGCGTTCTTCGTCAACCGCAATACACTCGCCGCTCCGCGCTATCTCAACTGGAGCATCGCCCTCGAGAAGAAACTGCCGCAGGCCATCTTTCTGAAACTGGAATTCATCCAGAAGCGAGGCGTCCACGGCTTCGCCTACAACACGCTGAACGGCGCGGTGGACGGAAACTTCTTCCTCGAAAACCAGCGCGACGACCGTTACGACGCTTTCACCGTCAGCCTGCGCCACCGCTTTCGCCAGCGCTACGAGATCTTCGGCGCCTACACCCGCTCCCGCGCGCGCACCAACCAGGTCTTCGACTTCAGTGTGGATCTTCCCGTGCTCAGCCAGCAACTGCCCGGCCCGTTCCCCTGGGATACGCCCAACCGCTTCGTCGGATACGGCGTGGTGCCTTTCTTCAAGCTGCCCATCGTCCACAAAGTCGATATGGTTTATTCCGCCGAAGCGCGCACCGGCCTGCCTGTCAACGCCACGTTAGAGACGGGGGAGATTTATGCACCCGATCCTCCGGGAACTTTTCGCTTCCCCACGTACTACACCGTAAACCTGGAGTTCGAGAAACGCATCCATCTCTTCGGGCGCTACTGGGCGGTGCGCGCCGGCTTCGACAACGTCACCAACCATCCTGACCCGCTTCTGTCCAACGGCATTATTAATCCCCCGACCCAGCCGGCTCCGATCTTCATCGACGGCAACGGCCGCGCCCTCGATGGACGCATCCAATACCTGGGCAAAGAGTGATTCGTAAGCCTTATTCTTAAATCTTCAGCACCACCTTGCCGTAATTCTTGCCTTCCTGCAGCAGCTTGTAACCCTCGACAGCGCGTTCGAGGGGAAACACCTGGCCAATCACTGGAGCCAGCTTGCGTTGCGCGATCCATTCCGAAAGTTGCTTCCACGCCGGCTCCATCACCTCGCGCCTCTGCGATAAGTAAGTCAGCCACAGGCCCTGCAGGCTCGCGGACTTCGCATACAAAGCCCGCACGTCAAGTTGCGGAGGCTTGCCGGTTGCCGTGCCGTACTGGATGACGCGCCCGAAGTCGCGCAGGCAGCGCAGGCTTTTCGCGGTGTGCTCCCCGCCCAGCATGTCGAACACCGCGTCCACGCCTTCGCCGTGCGTCAGGTTCTTCACCACTTCTTCGTAGTCGTGCTGTTTGTAGTTGATGCCATGCTGCAGGCCGAGTTCTTTTACTCGCGCCAGCTTCTCGTCAGTCGAAGAAGTCCCATACATTTCAACGCCCAGAATGCGCCCAATCTGCACAGCCGCGGTGCCCACGCCTCCTGCCACGGCGTGAATGAGCACGCGATGGATTTTTCCCGCAACCGGCGCCTCAGTCATCCCTGCCTGCCAGTAGCCAAGATACGCGGTGAAATAGTTGACCGGGAAAGCGGCGGCTTGTTCGTCGGTCCAGTGTTCGGGAACGCCCCACAGCATATGCGAATAAGCGGCAGTTTTCTCGGCGAAGGCAGCCCACTGAACGTAACCCATTACACGGCCCCCGCCGTTTTCTTCGATACCCGCAAATTCGCGGCCGGCGATCAGCGGCGGCGCAGGCGTTCCAGGGTAGCCGCCTTGCGCAGTCATGAAGTCAGCAAAATTCACGCCTCCGGCGGCGACGCGAACCAGCGTTTGTCCAGGCTTCAACACAGGTTCAGCGACATCCTGAATAGCGAGCGCATCCGGCCCGGAAAGGCGAGTGATTACTAAGGCTTTCATGAACGGAGTTTAGCAGGCCACGGAGTCCTGGAAGGTGGGCTCTCATGCGGGGACAGCCGCCCTCGACTGTCCAGTCGAGCGAAGCTCGAATTCCTCCTTAGTTACGCGGCAAGCCCCGTCATTACCCAGCGGTTTCTTCGTCGGACATTTGCCCTCAGGTATATACTTTCGGCGTAGCTTTAACGAGGTTTCCCGGCCGTGCCTCCGAGGGCCGGGACGGGGCGTACATTCATTCCCCTAATTCTTGCGCGCCCCGCATGCTGATTTGCCGATTCCCGCCCGAGGCGGCGAGGAAATGGCACCGGTGCATCGCGCCAGATGTGTAGCGGAGCTGCATCCGGGGGAGGTCATACTTTGGATTTGATTCTGGTACGTCTTCTTTTTGTCATCGTAGTTGCGGCCACCTGCTACGTTATTGCTCCCTTCGGCTTGCCGCGCGACCTGGATGCCGGAATCGGCGCTCTGGTGGGCGCGGGAATCATTTTGTTCGAATGGAAGCTGCGCGCGGTCAGCCTGAAGCGGCTGATCGGCGCGGCCTTCGGGAGCATCCTCGGTATCTGTGGCGCTTACCTGTTTGCCCTGGTCATTCGCAGCAGTGTGCCCGCGGGCAATACCCAGAGCTTCCTGCAAATCCTGGTGATGCTGTTGATGGCCTACGTGGGCCTGGTCGTGGGCGCAAGCAAGGGCGACCTGTTGAACCTGGCTGCTCTGGGGGGCGTTTTTGGCGGCGAGAAGCAAGGCAAGAAGAGTTATAAGATCCTCGACACCAGCGTCATCATCGACGGCCGCATCGCCGACATTGCCGAGACCGGATTCCTCGACGGCATCATCGTCACTCCGCAGTTCGTTTTGCGCGAGCTGCAACTCGTGGCCGACTCCGCCGATTCGCTCAAGCGCAACCGTGGCCGCCGCGGCCTTGACGTTCTGCAGCGCCTGCAGAAAATGGCCACGCTGTCGATCCAGATTGTGGAAGACGATTTCCCCGCTGTCCGTGAAGTCGATCTCAAGCTGATCGAACTGGCCAAAGTCTACGAAGGCAAAATCATCACCAACGACTTCAACTTGAACAAGGTCGCGCAGCTGCAGGGTGTCGAAGTGCTGAACATCAACGAGCTGGCGAACTCGCTCAAGCCCATCGTGCTGCCGGGCGAGATCATGAAGGTCTTCATCTTGAAAGAAGGCAAGGAATACAACCAGGGCGTCGCCTATCTCGACGACGGCACCATGGTGGTCGTCGACAACGCACGGAAGATGATCGGCAAGACCATCGACGTATCGGTCACATCGGTGCTGCAGACGACCGCGGGGAAAATGATCTTCGGCAAATGGGACGAACGTGCCTTCGCCCGCACCAGCGGCGTGGTCCAGCCCGTAGTGCAGGCAATCCCAACTGCGCCAGGGCCGGCGGCGGTGATCCCGAACACGCTGGTAGAGACCAAGCCTCAGCCGTAGACGGTAAGCTGCCGGTATTGGTGCAGTCTGACAATTACACGAGTTTGTCATCCTGAGCGGAGCCGCTTTTCAGGCGTAGCGAAGGATCTCCCCCTCAACCGGCGCAACGCGTAAGCCAAACTGCACCACTACAAGCTGCTTCTGCATTTGAACTCCCTGTCCCGCGCCCGTATACTTACTCCCCGCTATGAAGGTGGTCGTGATCATTCCGGCTGCGGGTCTTGGAACCCGCATGGCCCCCATGCCCGTTGGCGCTAAGGGCAAGAAGAAGGCTCCTCCTTCGAAGCAGTTCACTGAGTTGGGCGGCACGCCAATTCTCATCCACACGCTGCGCAAGTTTGCCGCCGTCGATGCGGTGAGCGAGATTTGGATTGCTCTCCGCGAAAGCGAGGGTGCCGGATTCCGCGCCCGGCTCGCGAGTGAAAAAGACGTCCTCAAGAAGAAAGTAGAGCTGGTCGTCGGCGGCGAGCATCGCCAGCAGTCGGTGGAGAACGCGCTGAACGCGGTTGCAGCAACAGCGCATGACGCTGATATCGTTCTCGTGCATGACGCAGTGCGCCCGTTCGTGACCGGCGAAATTATTCAGGAAGTGATTGATGCGGCGGAGAAATATGGTGCGGCGATTGCCGCCCTGCCCGCCGTCGATACCGTGAAGCAGGTCGAGCGCACAGCCGACGGCGCGCTGATCAAGGCAACGATTCCGCGCGCCGGCATAGTGTTGGCGCAGACGCCGCAAGGCTTTCGTTACGGCGTGATCAAGAAGGCGTTCGATGAGGCGTCAGCCGACGGTTTCCTCGGCACCGATGAAGCGTCTCTGGTCGAACGCTCTGGCCATGAAGTAGCCGTGGTAATGGGCTCGCCGCGGAACATCAAAATCACCGCCCCAGCCGACATGGAACTGGCGGAGTTCTACTTAGGGAAATGAGCCACGGATTTCCACGGATCAAAGTCATTACCGCGGGGTAAACTCGCTGGTGATGAACTTACTACCACCGGCGCTGAAGCATTCCGAACTAACCGAGAAGATCATCGGAGTTTTCTACGATGTATACAACGAACTCGGGCATGGGTTTCTTGAATCGACATACGCAGAAGCGCTGACAGTGGCCTTGCAGGAATCAGGGATGACTGTGGCGCGCGAGCTTCCGGTGCCAGTGTGGTTTCGCGGCAGAAAGGTCGGACAATATTATGCCGATCTGATTGTTGACGGCGTAGTTCTTCTCGAATTGAAAGCTGCAAGAGCCCTCGAATCCGCACACGAGGCCCAACTTCTGCACTATCTCCGCGCGACCGACGTCGAGGTTGGTCTCTTGCTGAACTTCGGACTGCGCCCCCAGTTCCGCCGCCTTCTCTTTGACAATGCTAGAAAAAAGATCCGTGAAAATCCCTGTGAATCCGTGGCCAAGGTTTCCGCATGAGAATTGGCTACGGGTTCGATTCGCATGAATTTCGCGCGGGGATTCCGCTCAAGATTGGCGGCGTCGCTCTGGCTCACGACCAGGGGCTGGGCGGGCACTCTGATGGCGACGTGCTGCTGCACGCCATTACTGACGCGCTGCTTGGGGCGGTGGGCGCGCCCGATATTGGAGCGCTGTTTCCTCCGTCCGACCCGAAGTGGAAGGGCGCAGACTCCATTGTCTTCCTGCGCGAGGCGCTGAAACGCGTGCACGATGCGGGATACGGCGTGGCCAACATCGATGCCAGCCTGATTCTGGCTGCTCCTAAGATTGGACCGCATGCTGCTGCAATTCGAGTGCGCGTGGCGACGTTGCTGGGAGTGCACGCCGATTGCGTCGGCTTGAAAGCGAAGACTCCGGAAGGACTCAACTTGGATCACGCCGCGGTCGCGCATGTTGTCGTGTTGCTGGAGAAGCTGAGCAGTCCGAAGAAGCTACGGATTAAGAAGCCGCGGAGGACGAAAGCACGGAAGAAGACGCGCGCGAGGACTAAGTAGCCTTCGCATCTCGCCACTCAGTGTTGCGCTGCCTTGATCAGGGCGCGGAAGATGGCGCGGGAAGGCTCGTCTTGATCGATCGAGCGCTCGGGATGCCATTGCACTGCCAGCACGAAGTGATCGGGAGCGGTTCCTTCCAGGGCTTCGATGATTCCGTCGTCGGGGCAGCGGGCGGCGATGTGCAGGCCGTTGCCGATCACGTCGGCCGATTGGTGATGCGAAGAGTTCACTGGAATCATGCGTTTGTCGCCTCTGCCTAAAATCTCCTGAAGCTTTGAATCGCTTTCAATCTCAACCGTGTGTGCGACTGCAACCTTCTTTCCCGCTTCGTGGTTGACCTTCTTGCGCAAATCTTCCGGCAGAAAATCTGGGATGTGCTGAATTAGCGATCCCGCGCGGAAGACGTTGAGGCTTTGCAGGCCATAGCAGATGCCGAGGATGGGCTTGCGCCCGTTGTAGGCGTCTTGCAGCAGAAGCTCATCCACGGCGTCGCGGCTCAGGTCGGCGGCGGCGGTGTGAGCTGAGCGTTGCGCGCCAAACTTTGAGGGATCGACGTCGGCTTTGCTCCCGGGCAGCAGGACTCCGTCGCAGCTCTCCATCATTTTCAGGACTTCGATCTTCATGGCTTCGGCTGAGGCCTGGTTGAGCGGAATGCGCATCGGCTCGCCTCCTGCTTGCTCGACGGCGCGCTCGTATTGCGCGATTGCGCGCTCGGCATATTTGCGATCCATCGAATGCGGCATGGAGATGGCGATGCGGGGCCGTGGGTTAGTTGGCAATCAGCTCATCCTCTCGTATCAATTAAGCCCTCAAGCGCGGCCAGGGTTTTCGACTGGCGGTAGTGGCGGATTTCCATGATGAGAGCGAGTACGAAGATGATGCTGCCTGCGACTGCGGTTGCGGGGAGCGCGACTAGGCGGTAGGCCACGGTCATGTTGGGATGGACGTGGTGCAGTGTCGCAATGGCCACAGTGCCGATGATCCCGAAGAGCAGGCTGACGGCGAACGAGATCAGAGTGCCGATGAAGGTCAACAGGAGGACTCGCACCGGAATCGCATACCAGCGGGGCGGGCGAGGGGTCGGCATGCTTTTAGGCTACCACCATCCGGTGGTCGGCAGCGTTGGCTAGGCCCAGATCTGGATTGAAAAAAAACACAGATCGATCTCAAGTAAAATACCTGGAATCAATGACTTACGAGTTTCTGATCGGGTTCGAATCTGGCTAAAATATTGGAAGTAAAGGGCTTATTTGCAAAATATTCCATTTAAAGGACTTAGATGGGCTTGCCTTGGCTAAATGCCCTGGAATCAGCGGCCGGGATCGCAAAATATTGGATTTGCACGAGTTAGCTCATTGCTATTCATTTATCAAAGAACCAATGCGTGTAGAAATAGGATTACTCTTTTCGAAACCCAAGTCAAGGGAATAATCGGAATCATATTCTCCTGGATTTCCAGTTGAAGGCCTGGGTCCATCGGGGCTAAAGCCCGAATTGATTCTGGATGGTTTACGCGGCGCTGAAGCGCCGCTCTTCCACGGCACTGCGTTCCGCTGGGCCGAGAATCCTCTTTGAGTCAGAGGCAAGAGCAAAGGTCGGAGATTGCAAGGCAAAGGCAAGTTCAAGACGAAGATCAGAGTCAGGTTCAAGATTCAAGAGCAAAGTCAAAGGCAGCGGGCGAGGGCGCCCGCTCCACGCAAGCCGTGGTGTATAAAAGAGTAATTATGTCGCAGGCAGCGACGGTTATTACGCGGAGCCCCGCGGATGTGGTGCGGATGACGCCGGTTTCACAGGCGGCGAATGGGGTGTGCTATGCCCTAGCGGGCGAGGTCTCGATCAGCTCGTTTGACCTGGAGCGCATGATTGCCGCGGTGCCGGCGAAGATTGCTGGGGCGCTTAAGCGGAAGGCTTATTACTTTGTCCCGCTGACGATTAGCCAGGGAGAAGAGATCCTGATCGCGGACCGCTACGATGTGGCGCTCAGCGACAATGCAGTTTGCCATCGCAACCTGAATCTGGGCGATTCGCAGTGCGTGTTTATCTCGACCCGGCTGATGGACGACAAGTTTTCCGTGGCGTTCGAGTTCTACATCAATGTGGGGCACGCGCTGGTGGAGATAGCGGGAGTTTCCGCGGAATTCAGCGAGCTGGCCTGGAAGCAGGTGGAGGCTGGGGCGCGCGGCGAAACTTCACTGGATGCTTTTGAAGCCCGGAAGCTGGCTACGGCGGGTGGGCCGGACGCGGAGCGCTTCAAGAACGAATACTTCGAGGCCACGTTTTCTGATTCGATCTCGATTTACCTACTTTCGCTGTATCTGGATGTGGATTACCACGATCTGCGGGAGCGGGACTATCCGCTGCTGGCGCCTTCGGCGCTGGCGGAGCGGTTGCGGAAAGTGGCGGAATTGTTTCCGGCGAATGCCGGGTTTGAGTTTGCGGTGCTGTATAAGCGGCGGGGATGAAGATCCTTTGCCACGGATTTGCGCGGATTCACACGGATTGAATTTCTGCTTGAACCCCTGGGGACTGAAACCGGAGTGAGACCTCCGGTTTTCTTCGCTGGCAGGCGTTGGCGGGCGAGGGCGCCCGCCCCACACAATCGAAAAACTAAATCCTACTTGTTGCCTATTGTGAAGTTGACCGTGCTGGATCCATTGGCGGTCACGGTGACCGATTTTCCCCAACTCTTCGGTTCGGTGAAGATGGGCCGTTGTACGGTGCGCTCGGTCAGGACGTCGTAGGCCTGCTCCTTGCCGGCGAGTCCCCAGCCTTCATGCCAGGCAACGATCTGATAGGTGCCGGGCGGGACGCTGGTGAATTCGAAGCGGCCGCTCTCGTCGGTGACGGCGTAATAGGGATGGGTCACGACCATCATTTCTGCGTTCATCCAGACATGGCCGCCGTTGCAGTGAAGATTGATCAGGCCGGGCGTGGACATGGTACGCGAAACGGGTTGATTGGTGAAAGGGAAGGGCAGATTGAAGGTGGCCGCTCCGTCCATGTGGATGGTGTGCAGGGTGGCGTCAGAGCTTTGCATCGACAGCGATGCGTTCTGGGGCACGAGAAGAATGTGCGGGACATAGCGGCACTGCTTCTGGTCGAGGTGACGCCTTTGCTCAGGCAGTTCCAGAGCTTTGCCGGCGGAGATGTCCTTGAGATAAACGATGGTGTTGGCTACGCCGCCCTCGGGCCCGATGATGAGGCGTTCGAGGCTGACGACTTTCTTTCCTTCCGGATCGCAAATCTGGGGATCTTTGGTAACCGGGAAATCGAGTTGGTGAGGGACCGGGCCTGACCATTTGACGGAGCCAGAGATCGTTCCTCCATCAGTGACGGAGATAACTCGATAGTCGCCCTGCGCCGCGGCAAAGACTGCAGCCGCAAGAAGGAGCGCCAGCATAGGAAGACGGGCAATGAGACTGCGCATATTTGAAACCCCTGTTTACCCGCCTTACACGCGGCCTGTCCGCAGTCGTCGTGGAGCGCGGGCTAAAATTAAGTGAAACCGCTTGCTTTTCCGCAGGCAACGGCTATCGCCCGACTTGCGGGCCAGCGCTCACAGGGGGCCCCACAGACGGGCCAGCGCTTCGTGTTTGCGGTCGTACTTATCCCAAATGGGAGGGCCGTGGGGAGGCAGTTGGTGTGATCGAAATCACACCTCATTAGATTGCGCTTCTGGAGTTGAGGAGTCGAGATTACCAAGGTGGTATGTCGGGTGGGGGAGGGGTGTTTTCTAGTTCCCCAACTGGCCGCCGGGCTGGTCTGACTTGAGCAAGACCGAGGTTTCGTGGTTGGTGGGTGAATAGCGCACAACCAGCATGCGGCCTTTCCAGCCGAGAGTGAGAGCGTCGGCGCGCTTCCGGCTAAAAGCTCTTAGGGGATGGCGGCTGGAGAAGTATTCACCGTTCACGATATAGGTGTAGGAAAATTCGCCGATCCACGGCTTGTAGATTCCACCGACTCTTCGGGAGGTGACACCCATGACCGTCCCCTGGGCGGAGGGCCACGACTGAGCGCGGCCGGCTTTGAGCCATGCCAGGACGCCACCTGCAACGCCGACTAACAGGAGGATGAGATCACGTGCGAGGGGCAGGAGGCCTAGAGGATCGAAGTGACGCATGCTGCGCTCTCCCGTCGAAATGCTGACGATTGTATCGCAACGCATTTGCGGTGTGATTAAATGCGGCCATGACGATATCCGTCCGAGCGTTCGCAAAGATTAATCTTGGTTTGCGCATTGGCGCGCTGCGCGAGGATGGATTTCATGAGCTGCTGACCGTGTACCAGACGATTGGGTTGCATGATGTGATCCGGGTGAGCGTGGGGCGGGGCAATGGGATTGAGATTCGGTGCGCGGACCCTAGAGTTCCTAAGGACGAGTCGAATACCTGTTATCGCATCGCCGAGAAGGCCATGCAGGCGCTGAACGCGAAGGGGCGTGTCGTCATCGAAATTGAGAAGCGGCTGCCGGTGCAGGGCGGCCTGGGGGGAGCTTCGGCGAATGCCGTGGCTACGCTACTGGGACTTGAGCGGGTGGTGAAGAAGGCTTTGCCGGTGGAGGAACGGCTGAGGATTGCGGCGGAGGTGGGGTCTGACCTGCCGCTGTTTCTGGTGGGTGGGACGGTGTTGGGGGTGGGGCGCGGGGAGGAAGTGTATCCGCTGGAGGATTTGCCGGGGACGGCTTGCGTGGTGGTGACTCCGGAGGTGGGGGTTTCGACTCCGAAAGCGTTTGCGGAGTGGGATCGATTGTGTGGCGCGGGCACTCCTGCCCGCGAAACTGCGTCCACGCGGGACGCGTCCAGACAAGTGGAGGGTTCAGAGCCAGCCGGGCTTCGCTCAGGGCAAGCTCGCAAGAGTGCCCGTCCCCACATGAGCAGTGCAGACCCCCATGCGGGCAGTGGAGAATTGACGGTGGCTGGAGCGTCCGATAGAATGGTTGAGCTTGGCCGAGGGCTTTCGGCGTGGCTGAGCAAGAGTTACTCCGGTGCTCCTTTTGGAAGGGGCCGGGCCGAGAATCCGCTTCTCGAGCTTGTCCGGGCCGGGATCAAGAACGACTTTGAAGAAGTCGTCTTTCCTGAGTATCCCGAGCTGAGTGAAGGCAAGAGTGCGCTGGAGCGCGCGGGCGCGAAGTATGCGTCGCTGTCGGGCTCCGGGTCGACCCTGTACGGGCTGTTTGCTTCGAAAGAGGCGGCGCGCGCGGCGGTGACGAGACTGCGGAGACAAGGGTGGGCGGCGGAGGCGACGGTTACGCTGAGGCGGAACCAGTATTGGCGGCGAATTTTTGATTGTTGATTTTTGATTGTTGATTGACAATGGAGATGCCCGACTTTCGGGTCAATCAAAAACCAAGAATCCTACTGGGCCGTCGACTAATGGTAGGTCAAGTGCCTTTGGAGCACTTTGTCTAGGTTCGAATCCTAGCGGCCCAGCCAAGAAACAGTTCTCAGTTCTCGGTTCTCAGTTCTCAGTTAAGAGCTGGAGCCAGGGCTGGGGACGGGACTGAGAAACTTCTTATGGCTACTTTGGTGACGCCGACCGAAAAAGCGGAGAAGATGGAAAAGAACGTCCCACCCACGACTGAGGAAAAGCCGGATCGCAAGCAGCGTCCGCGAGTGGATGAGAAATTCAAGATTTTCAGCGGGACGGCGAACGAGCCGCTGGCCGACGAGGTTTGCCAGTTTCTGGGGATGCAGCGTGGGCAGGCGCAGGTGACGCGTTTTGCCGATGGCGAGGCGTATGTGCAGATCCAGGAGAATGTTCGCGGCGGGGATGTGTTCATCATGCAGCCGACGTGCCGGGTGGTACACCCCGATGGTAGAAGCACGAGCGTGGATGAGCATCTGATGGAATTGCTGCTGATGATCGATGCGCTGAAGCGAGCGTCGGCGCGGCGGATCACGGCGGTGATGCCTTATTTTGGTTATGCGCGGCAGGACCGGAAAGACAAGCCGCGCAGTCCGATTTCGTCGAAGCTGGTGGCGGATTTGCTTACCACGGCAGGGGCGCACCGGGCTCTGATTGTTGATTTGCATACGCCGCAGTTGCAGGGATTTTTTAATATTCCGGTGGACCACCTGTTTGCTTCGCCGGTGCTGGTGGATCACTTCCGGAAGTTGAACCTGCCGAATCTGACGGTGGTTTCGCCGGACGCGGGTGGCGTGGAGCGGGCGCGGTTTTTCGCGAAGAAGGTGGACGCGGCGCTGGCTATCGTCGACAAACGGCGCGTGGAAATGAACGTGGCTGAAGTGATGCACGTGATCGGCGACGTGCATGGGCGGACCTGCTTGATCATCGACGACTTGATCGATACGGCGGGGACGTTGGTGAAAACGGCGACGGCCTTGATGGAGAATGGCGCTACCGAGGTGTATGCGTGTTCTTCGCACGCGGTGCTGTCGGGGCCGGCGGTGGAGAACATTGCGAAGTCGGTGATCCGGGAAGTCGTGGTCACCAATACCATCCCGCTGAATGAAGAGGCTAAGCGGGAGCCGAAGATTCGAGTGCTTTCGATTGCAGGATTGATTGGCCGGGCGATTCAGGCCAATCACGAAGAGACGTCGGTTAGTAAGTTGTTTATTTAGCGGCGGCGCTTCGGCGCGGCTAGAGATTATAAGGAAGAGAGCCAAACGTGCGAGGAACGCGACACATCGCGCGGCTCGCTCAGATCCTTCGGTGACGATGAAGCCGTCGCCTCAGGATGACAACACTTGGTGGAACACTTCTTAGAAGGAATCGAATTTATGGCAACTACATTGGAACAGAATATTTTGGAAGCGCAACCGCGGGAGGCTGGGACCAAGAACCATGCGCGGCGGGTTCGGCGCGAGGGCAAAATTCCTGGCGTGCTGTATGGCGCGAGCAAAGATGCGCTGCCGGTGACAGTCGATCCACGGCATGTGCTGCGCATTCTGCGCTCTGACAGCGGGCACAACACGATTTTCGATCTGGCGCTGCATGGTGGCGAACGCACCAAGGCCATGATCGTGGATTGGCAGTATGAGCCGATCAAAGGCCATCTGCTGCACATCGACTTGAAGCGCATCGCCATGGATAAGGCTTTGCGGGTCAATGTTCCCATTGTGCTGCAGGGTGTGCCGCTGGGCGTGAAGACTGAGGGTGGGATTCTCGAACAGATACTGCGCGAAGTGGAGATCGAGTGTCTGCCGGCGGATATCCCAAGCCACATCGATGTCGATGTGAGCGAGCTTACGTTCGGCAAAGTGCTGCGCGTATCGGATTTGCCGCACAACCCGAAGCTGAGATTTCTTTCAGATGCGAACCAGCCCGTCGCTCACGTGACCAGCGTGAAGGAAGAGGTTGTTGCTGCGCCGGAAGTGGTGGCGGCGGAAGCTGGAGCGGCTCCGGCCGAGCCCGAAGTCATCAAGAAGGGCAAGGCGGAGACTGAGGAAGAGGGCGAAACGGCTGCTGCCGAGAAGCCTGAGAAGGCCGAGAAGAAGGCTGAGAAGAAGGAGAAGAAATAGGGAAGCGAGCCAAACGCGCGATTATTGCGTCGCAAAGAACGCGACGCTTCGCGCGGCTCGCCCAGATCCCTCGCTGCGCAAGGAACGCTTGCTCGGGATGACAACCGGTCTTCACCATGAACGCAAGCGGAGGAAATTGATACCGCGTGAAACTGATCGTTGGGCTTGGCAATCCTGGGATCGAGTATCAGTTCACGCCGCATAACGTGGGGTTTCTGGCGGTGGACCGGATCGCCAGTGAGCGCGGGGTTGAGATCAGGAACCGGCAGTGCCGGGCGCTTACGGCGCGGATACAGGTGGGGGACGAGGCCGTCTTGCTGGCCAAGCCTGAGACCTACATGAATTTGAGCGGCGTGTCGGTCCGGGAACTGGTGACGGAGTACGAGGCGAAGCCGGAAACGGACCTGATTGTGATTCAGGACGAGCTGGATTTTCCGCTGGGCACGCTGCGGATTCATACGCGGCGGAGTTCGGCGGGGCATAACGGGATCGAATCGATCATCGATGCGCTGGGCACGCAGGATTTTTTGCGCATCCGGATTGGCGTAGCCCCGGAGCGCAAGGTGGAAGACGGTGAGCGGTATTTGTTGGCGCCGTTTCGCAAGGCTGAACTGGCGTTGGTGGACGGGATGCTTGACACAGCCGCGGAAGCGGCGATGGCGATTTTGACTGAAGGTGCAGCGGCGGCTATGAACCGGTTTAACCGGAAAGAAGACAGGGATTAGGGTTCAGGGGCCAGGGATCAGTGGTTTTTCTGACCCCTAACCCCTGATCTCTGGCCCGTGCTTAAGATTTGGAGATGCACATGAATCGTACTTATGAACTGATGTTTATTGTCCGGCCGGATATGGCGGATGAGGATCTCGAGAAGCTGATTTCGAACCTGGAGTCGACCGTGACTGCCGCGTCCGGTTCGATCAAGAGCGTGGACCGCATGGGCAAGCGCCGTCTGGCGTATGTCGTGCGCAAGTTCCGCGAGGGCATCTACATTTTGCTGACGATCGAAGGGGCGGGGTCGGTAGTCCATGAACTGGAGCGCCGTCTGCGGGTTACTGAGCCAGTGATCAAGTTCCTTACCGTCCGCATCGATGAAGAGCAGAAACGGCTGGAGAAGATCAAGAAGCTGCGCGATGCGAAGAAAAAGGTGAGCGCGCAGCCCGCCGTAGTGGCGGAAGAAGCGCCGGCGGCACCGGCAGCGGAAACGCCGGCAACGGCTTGAAAAGCAGGGGCCAGGGATTAGGGGCCAGGGATTAGTGCTGCATGCGCTAACAGAGAAGATGACTGAGCCCTAGACCCTGGCCCCTAAACCCTGAGTTTAAAGGAGCGTTATGACTGACGAGACTAAGGCACCAAGCGAGCGGCCGGAGCGGCCTGCTGGCGATGGACCACGCGAATTCCGGCCTTCTGGAGACCGCCCGCGTTTCGGCGGGGGTGGTGGTCGATCCGGGCCTGGCGGTCCGCCGCGTGAAGGTGGGCGCAAGTTTTTCCGGCGCAAGAAGGTTTGCAAGTTCTGCACGGAGAAGATCGCCGACATCAACTATAAAGATTACCGTCTGCTCGGGCAGTTCGTAGCGGAGAGCGGGAAGATTGTGCCCCGTCGGTTGACGGGTGTGTGTTCGCCGCACCAGCACCGGCTGGCCTCGGCGATCAAGCAGGCGCGGAACATTGCGTTGCTGCCGTTTGCCGGGCGGGCATCGTAAGAAATCAGCCACGGATTTGCACGGATCTTCACGGATAGGGCTTTAAGAATATTTCTGGTTTATCCGTGGTCATCCGTGTAGATCCGTGGCAAAGAATTCCGAATTGGAGCCATCATGGAAGTCATTCTCAAAGAAGATGTGAGCAAGCTGGGAGCGCGCGGCGATGTGGTGAAAGTTGCCGAAGGATATGGGCGCAATTTTCTCCTGCCGCGCAAGCTGGCTATTGAGGCCACTGCGGGAAACAAAGCGGTCATCGTGCAGATGAAGGCCGCTTCGGTGCGGCGCTCGGCCAAGGAGAAGTCACAGGCCGAGGAACTCGCCAAGCAGTTTGAAGGACTGTCGGCTACGTTCCAGAAGCGGGCGGGCGAGCATGATCAGTTGTTCGGGTCGGTTACTTCTGGCGACATTGCCGAGGCCATCGTGAAGAAGGGAATCAATCTGGACCGCAAGCAGATCCAGCTTCACGAGCCGCTGAAGACCTTGGGCGAATTCACTGTGCCGGTGAAGCTGCACAAGGACGTGACTGCACATTTGAAGGTTGTGATTGAGAAGGAAGCGGTCGCGGGGTAGGCGGAGGCGGCTGCACAACACGCTAATCCCCGACGAGCGCTAATCGTAGACTTCGCGACGATGGGCTATTCGCGTGACGCTCACGATCCTCGTTTGATCGTCGATGATATAAACAACACGCCAGTCGCCGACGCGGATACGCCACTGGTCCTTATAGCCTTTCAGCTTTTTGCATGCCGCAGGCCTTGGGTCGTGGGCAAGCGATTCCAGTTTGCTGACCACGCGCGCCAGCACTCTGTCGGGCAGTGACTCGAGTTCCTTCCGCGCTGAGGGTTTTAGCTCTACCGCATAACTACTCACGAAGCCGCCCGCGCTTGACGAGATCTGCCTTTACCTTTTCGAGCGGCATACCCGGTTCTTTGCGGCGGGATTCAGAGATCAGGCCGTCCCAGAAATCCCGAAGCCGGGCTCCGTGCTTTTTCAGGTCGATGAGAACTGCTACCTTGCGACCCTTGCCATCGGTTACGAATTGGACTCCGATCATGGGCTTATTTTACACGCGCCATCCCGGTGAGAAGGCAGTTGCTCCGCCGATGAGGCAGTTTTCCTGCCAAAACAGCGTTCCCACCACTCGACGGTTGTTCTGTTTCCCGCTAAGCCATTACGAAAGAGACACCTAGGCGGCATAAAAATCTCCGACAGCCTATAATTTCTGCTCACGGTTCTACTGACTGACAGTCTATTCCTGTGCAAGCCCGGGTACGGCATTGACACCGGGCGGTAGAGGACACGACGAAACATGCCGGCCGATGTTTGGGCAGTGACACTTGCGGTTGGTGAACGGATTCCCTCGGTGAAGACGAGGGCCGAAAAAGTCAGCGGGAACCAGGACCCCACGCGGGGCCGCATGGCTGGGCAAGAACGCCGCATCGACGATACGATCCTCATCCGCGAGGCGCAAAGCGGGAACCGCGCCGCCTTCGAGGAACTGGTGCGTTACTACGATCAGGCGGTGTTGCGGCTGGCGCTGCATCTCACCGGGACCGAGCATGACGCCCAGGATGTTTATCAGGACGCCTTCCTCAAGGCTTATAAGAACATCGGAAGCTTTCGGTTTGAATGTTCTTTTTATACCTGGATTTACCGCATCGTGACCAACCTTTGCCTGGATCACTTGCGCAAGAAAAATGTGCGCAAGGAAGATGCGCCAGTGGTGAAGGACGCGTCGGGCGGGGAGTATGACCTGCTCGATCAGGTGCCGGACGGGCGGGCGGGAGCGAATCCAGAGCGCGATTTGATGCGCCGGCAGTTGGGGGCGCGCATCTCAGGAGCGCTGGAGAAGCTGACGCCGCGGGAGCGCATGGTGTTTGAGTTGAAGCATTACCACGGATTGAAATTGCGTACGGTGGGCGAGATTTTACATACGACGGAAGAGACGGCGAAGAACACTTTGTTTCGGGCCACGCAGAAGTTGCGTGGGGCGCTGGCGGATATGAGATGAGAAGGTTTCAAAGTTTCAATGTTTCAGGGTTTCAAAGACCTTGAAACTTAGAAACCTTAGAAACCTTAGAAACCTTAGAAACCTTGAAACGGGGTTGAATGGGGTTGCTATGAAATGCGAATGGGTTCGAGAAAATATCACGCTGCATGTATATGGCGAGCTGGCCGATGATGCGCGCCATGAACTGGAGCAGCATGTGGCGCGCTGCGGCGACTGCGCCGCTGAGCTGAAGGCGGAGCAGGAGTTTCACGCTGTGTTGTCGCAGGACCGGGCGGCTGAGCCCACGCCGAACCTGCTGACGGCTTCGCGTATGCGGCTGCAGGAAGCGCTGGAGACGGCTGAGCAGGGGCGCTTCTGGCATCGTCTGGCGTTCGATCCGGCGAACTGGCTGCGGCAGGTGCGCTTCTCGCCCGCGTTGGCGTCGGCGATTCTGATTCTTGGGTTTGCCGGTGGAGTGGGGGCTTCTTACTGGGTATTCGATCATCCGCTGGGGAGTTCAGCCACCGCGACTTCTGCTCCCGCTCCTGCCGAGGCTTCGATTACCGGCATCCAGTCCGTTGTGCAGGAGCCGGGCACCAATGAGATCGACATCAAGTACAACACGGTTTCCACGCTGGAGACGCAGGGATCGCTGAACGACCAGCGCATCCAGCAATTGCTGCTGTTCGCTGCGCGAAATAACTACAATTCGGGCGTGCGCATGGATTCCGTGGATCTTCTGACCCAGAAGCCCGATGTTTCGCAAGTGCGCGATGCGCTGATTTATGCGCTGCGTTACGACACGAATCCGGGAGTGCGGTTGAAGGCTTTGGATGGTTTGGGCGGCTTTGTGAAGGATGATGTGCGCGTGCGCGATGCGGTGCTCGAAGCCCTGGTGAGTGATGCAAACCCCGGCGTGCGCACGGAAGCGTTGCGGCTGATTGAGCCGGTGAAAGCGGATGGCAGTGTGCGCGGAGTGTTGATGACTTTGGCGGCGAAGGATCAGAGCCAGTACATCAAGTCGCAAGCGCGGACCATGCTGGCGCAGTTGCCGGAGATTGATTGAAAGTAAGGAAGCGAGCCAAGCGCGCGATTAATGCGTCGCAAAGAACGCGACACATCGCGCGGCTCGCCCAGATTCCTCACGGCGCGAAAAGCGCTTGTTCGGAATGACAAAACAGAAACTGAGGTGGTTATTTTGAAACGTTTGCCACAATTCGTCGGCCTGCTTGGCATGCTGGTTCTAATTGCGCCCTTGATATGGGCGCAGGAAGCGCGCATCTCCCGCGAGGGAGGAGCCTGGGGCCAGGAAGTCAACGGTTCCCTGGCCGCGGTGAAAACCTTGCGGGTGAAGGTGGATGTCGGTTCAGTGACCGTCAAAGGCGGCTCGCAGCGGGTGATCAACTACGTTTTTCATACTCGTTCTTATACCTCTTCCGAGCAGGAAGCCAAACGCCAGTTCGAATCCTACAAGCTCACAGCCTACGTGCGCGGAGACACGGCGTGGATCGTGGGCGACTGGCAGGGTGGGCGGCCAAGGCATTTCTCTGGGGAATTTGCCATTAACGTGCCGCGCGAAATCAGCCTGGTGAAGATCGAAACCGAGGGTGGCAACATTGACACGACCGGTATTGCAGGCCGAGTGGAAGCTGAGAGCGGCGGCGGCAGCATCCACCTGGATGACATTGGCGGAGGCGCGCATGCGGAGACCGGCGGCGGATCGATCGATGTGGGAACCATCACCGGCGATATTGGGTTGCACACCGGTGGGGGCTCGATTGAGGTACATCACGCCAACGGGAAAATCATCGCGGAGACGGGCGGCGGCAGCATCGAAATTATGTCGGCCACGCAGGGCGCCAGCATTGAGACCGGCGGCGGCGGAATCAAGGTGAGCCAATGCACGGGCAAGGTCAAAGCGGAAACCCGCGGCGGCAGCATCGATCTGGGAGACATTGGCGGCGCGGCGGATATTGAGACCGGCGGGGGCAGCATCCACCTCGCGTCTGCTAAGGGCCACGTAGAGGCGCACACCGGTGGCGGTGGGATCGAACTTTACGGGGTTCCCTCGGCGCGGGTGGAGACGGGAGCCGGCGGCATTGTGGTAAAGCTGGTAAAGACTGGAGCTGCACCGAGCGATTCCGTGCTTGAAACCTCCGCGGGCGACATTACGGTATATATTGCCCCGGATGTAGCCATCTCGGTGCGCGCCAGCGTGGACCTGGGCAATGGGCACCACATTACTTCTGACTTCCCGGATATCCATGTGGCCAGCGAAGGCGACCAGTGGAGTCCGAAGACGCTTACCGCGGAAGGCAAGTTGAACGGAGGCGGTCCGGTGCTGAAGGTTAGGACGACGACGGGGGATATCTGCTTCCGGCGGGCGCAGTAAGGAAGCGAGCCTAACGCGCCCTTCGGTCGCTTGCGCTCTCTCAGGGCAGGCTCCGTGGATACGCGCGGCTCCCCCGGATCCCCTTCGGCTTCGCTCAGGGCAGGCTTTCGGCGGGCAAAAGACGCCCGCCTCAGGGTGACAAACGCAGGAATATTTCAGGAGGCTGGCCATGCGGAAACACATTTTGACGACGATCGCCGTGCTGCCTTTGCTGCTAAACCTGTCGCATGCCTCGCAAAGATGGACGGTTGATCCCTTGCAGCCGATGGGCATTCCCAGCGAGGAGTCTGGGGCGAGCTCTTACCTGGGCGTGGACATTGCAGACATTACGGCTGACCGGCTCGGCGCCCTGAAGCTGAAGGAGGAACAAGGCGTCGAAGTGACGATGGTCGACCAGGATGCTCCGGCCGGCAAAGCCGGATTCAAAGAACACGACGTCCTTTTGACCATGAACGGAATGACCATCGAAAGCAAGGCGCAGTTGCAGCGTTTGATCCGTGAAACTCCGCCGGGACGCGTGGTTTCGTTTGGGCTGAGCCGCGATGGACAGCCTATCACCATTAAGGTGCAACTGGCCGACCGGCGGAACGAGTTTGCTCATATGAGCGGGAAAGACGAGGACTGGGACAAGAATGTGCACATTGAGATTCCGCCGATTCCCAACCTGCCGGACTTTGATGTTCCGAATATTGGAGTCGTGGTGGTGCATTCCTCGATGCGCAGCGGCCTGATGGTAGAGAACCTTACGCCACAACTGGGCGAATTTTTTGGCGCCAAGAACGGAAATGGGGTGCTGGTCCGTTCGGTGGAAAAGGGCAGCCGTGCCGATAAAGCCGGGCTGCGCGCTGGCGACGTCATCACTCGCGTCGGCGACCAGCCGGTCCATGACACCAGCGACTTCAGCCACGTATTGCACTCCCATAGCGCCGGATCAGTTAGCGTGGGCGTGATCCGCGACAAGAAGGAGCAAACCCTTACCCTCACATTGCCTGAACGCAGGGACTCTGGCGAGATGATTGAGCAGAGCCTGAAATCCCCTGAGGTGAGTGCGGAAGCTCAGGCGGAGTTGAGTGAAGTGCAGAACGAGATTGCCAAACTCCGGCCTCAGATGGAGCTGGCAAGAGAGGAAACACGCAGGGCGTCTGAAGAAATGCGCAAGGCTATGTGCGATCAGCAGAAACAGCTCAGGGAGGAGCAGGCCGAGAAGCTGAGGCAGGAACTGAGACCGAAGGTTCGGGAAGAACTACAGAAGAGCCGGGAGAAACTGCAGCAGCAGATGGAGCAGCTTCGACAGCAGATGACCGCCGGCTCGCTCGACATCTAAAAGGCAGGGGCCAGGGGTCAGTGATCAGTGGCGAGCAAAACCCTACTCCAGAATGCACCTGACACTGAGCACTGGACACTGATTTTAAGACCCTGCCACGTGGACGCGCGCTAATGTTCCCAAGCAAACCTTGTTCCGTCCCGCTTGCTTAGCCGCGTACAGAGCGGAGTCTGCCGCCCTCACCAGTTCGTCGCGGGTGGTGCCTTGTTCGGGGAGAGCGGCGGCTCCGGCGCTGATGGTGACGGTGCGGGGCACGCCGGGGAACAGCCAGCCTTCCACCATCTTGCGCAGTTTTTCGGCTATCTTCATGGCGTGCTTGGCATTGGTTTGAGTGAGCAGAATCCCGAATTCCTCGCCCCCGTAGCGGCAGACGACGTCGATTTTCCGCAGCTGCTGATGGAAAAGGCTGGAAACCTGGCGCAGCACTTCATCGCCGAGCACGTGTCCGAACTCGTCATTGAGCCGCTTGAATTGATCGATATCCGCCATGATGACGGCCATGCCCGTGCCGTAGCGGCGGGCGCGTTCGATTTCTTCCATGATGCGCAATTCGAAAAAGCGGCGGTTGAAAATACCCGTTAGACCGTCGAGGTAGGCGAGCTGCTTCACGCGCTCGACATAGTGCGCGTTCTGGATGGCGGTGGCGCAAATGTCGGCGACGGATTCGAGCGACTGCAGGTCGCCGTCGCGGAAGGCGTCTGGCCGGGCGCTATCGAGAGCGAGAATCCCGAGTGTCTGTCCGAACGAGACCAGAGGAATACACATGCGCGAGGCCGATTCCGCAAAGAATTTCGTGCCGGCGGGCGCGACGCAAAGATCGGTTTCCATGGCCGTGTTGCTGCTGGCCAGGATGGTGGCCCATGGCTCGGTGCTTGCCGGAAAGCGGCCGCCTTCGGGAACCCGAGGGGTAAGTGTGCCGTGATGGGCCCGCAGCACCAGGTCGTGATCCTCGCGAAGAAACAGCGAGACGTGGGATACGCGGAACGCTCCCTGAATCAGCTCACAGACTCGAGCCAGCAACTGTTCGAGGTCCAGAACCGCCGTGGTTTGCTGGGCGATGGCATTGATGGCCTGCAGTTGCCGCGCGCGCTGTTCTTCCAGAGAGTACAGGCGCGCGTTCTGCAGGGCGATCGATGCCTGGGTGGAAAAAAGCGTGAGCAGATCGATAGTCTCTGGGTCGAAATGGTTGAGGTGGTCGCTTTGACAATCGAGCACACCGACAACTTCGTCCCGCACCATTAAAGGGATGGCGACCTCGGAACGCGTCGACTTGGCAGTGCACACATAGCGCGGCTCTTCGCGGACGTCGGGAGCATAGACGGGCTGCTTCTTCAGCGCAGCGGCTCCCGATATTCCCTGGCCCAGAGGAAGTCGAACTTTGTCCTGGCCTTCATCCCAGCCGATCTGCGAGCGGACGTACAACTCCTGCGACTGCTTGTCGAGCAGCGCGATGGCCACATTCCGCAGATGAAAGTAGTCGTGCGCGATGCCGAGGATGCGCTGCAGCACCTCGTCCAGATCGAAGGTGGAGAGCACAGCCTGGCCTGCATCGTACAAGACTGCGATTTTATTCATACTTCTGGGGATATCGTAACGTGACGGCGGCGTTTGTTAGAGGTTCCCAAAGTAACGTAGCGCCGGCGTCCCGCCGACAGTCGGGAAGGCTTACCCCGGCCGTGCTGGGAGCCGAGATTCCTTATTTCCACCTTCTGGCGGTGCGGATCAGGCCATAGGCAACCAGGCAGAACCAGAAGTCGACGACCATGCCTACGTCGAGCTGGAACGGCCGGTGGCGCGGTAGAGGGAGGGAGGGCGCGAGCAGGAAATACACCACGTTGCCGAGGATGATGGCGCAGAGAGCTTGGATTAGATTTAGAAGCACCGAGGGTTTAGACACCGGGGTCATAGTCGGGGCCTGCGAGCCTCCGAAGAATATTTATAAGACATGTTACTGCTAACATTCCTTGGGAACCTCTACCATGCTTGAACTCACCACGCCGGTGCAATACGTCAAAGGGATTGGTCCGCGGCTGGCGGAGATTCTTGCCGCGAAGGGCATTGCCACGGTGGGCGATCTGCTGAATTATCTGCCGTTTCGTTATGAGGACCGGTTGAATCCGCGCGGGATTGGGGAGTTGCGTGCCGGCGAGATGGCTACCGTGATTGGCGAAGTGCGTAACTCAGGTTTGTTTCGCACCCGCAAGATGCCGATCTTTCAATTAACCGTGGGGCAGGGGCGATCGAAGCTGCGCTGCCTGTGGTTCCACGGCGCTTACCTGCAGGACAAATTCAAGCCCGGCCAGTTGATTGCGCTGTATGGCAAGGTGGAGCAAGATTCGCGCAGCGGAGAACTGCAGATCATCCAGCCACAGTTTGAGATGCTGGGCGATGCCGGCACGGAAGGCGCGGACGACAAGGCCGCCACCTCGCTTGAAGTGGGGCGCATCGTTCCCATCTACGAGTCGGCGGGGCAAGGGCGCGTGACTGCACGATGGTTTCGGCGAGTCATCCGCACGGCGCTCGACGATCTCACTCCCAACTTGGCCGAAACCATCCCGGCGGCTGTGCGCGAGCGGCTGGCGCTGCTTTCGCCGCGAGAGGCGTTGTGGAAGGTGCATTGGCCCGAGGCTGGAGAGAGCCTGACGGATTTGCAGTCGTCGCGCACGCCGGCTCACATCCGGTTGATTTTTGAAGAATTGTTTTTTATCGAATTAGGGTTGGAGCTCAAGCGGCGCCAGCAGAAGACGCAAACCGGCATCGCCTTCCGCCTGGACGACCGCGTGCGGCAGGCGATCAAGAAGATTTTGCCATTCCATCCTACGGCTGCGCAGAAGCGGGTGTTGAAAGAGATTGCCGACGACATGCAGAAGCCATATCCCATGCGGCGTTTGCTGCAGGGAGATGTGGGCTCGGGAAAAACCATCATCGGCCTTCAGGCGGCGATCATCGCTATCGAAAACGGGTGTCAGGTGGCGTTGATGGCGCCTACTGAAATTCTTGCGCAACAGCATTACTTCTCGGCGCGCAGGATTCTGGAGAATGCGGGATATCGAATCGTCCTGCTGACCGGCTCGCTCGAAGCCGACCGTAAGCGCGAGATCCGCCGCCACATCGCCCAGGGAGACGCGCAGCTTGTCATCGGTACTCACGCGCTGCTGGAGGAGAAAGTTGAGTTCTCGAAGCCCGGTCTCGTCATCGTCGATGAGCAGCACCGTTTCGGCGTTCTGCAGCGCCTGAAGCTGATGAAGAAGTCGGGCGAAGGCGGTGATGACAAAAATCCCGCCGAGCCCGATGTTCTGGTCATGACCGCGACGCCCATCCCGCGCACGCTGGCGCTCACTCTTTATGGCGATCTTGATCTCAGCGTGCTTGATGAGCTTCCGCCGGGGCGCACGCCGATCGTGACGCGAAGAATCACCGACGACCGCTCGTCCGAGGTGTGGGATTTTGTGCGCAAGCAGGTCGCGAAGGGTCACCAGGTATACGTCGTCTACCCAGTCATCGCTGAAAACGAAGAGACCGAACTGAAGGCTGCGATCCATATGTACCGCGAGCTGAGCGGGAAAGTGTTCTCCGATTTAAAAGTGGGGCTGCTGCATGGACGGCTTGATTCTGAATTGAAAGATCAGGTCATGCGCAGGTTCCAGAACGGCGAGTTGCAGATTCTGGTCGCCACCACGGTAATTGAAGTTGGCGTGGATGTGCAGAACGCAACCGTGATGGTAATCGAACATGCCGAACGCTTTGGTCTGGCGCAGCTTCACCAGCTGCGCGGCCGCATCGGGCGCGGGGCGGCGAAGTCTTACTGCATCCTGATGACCGGCGGCAAAGTGACGGAAGAAGGCGAACGCCGTCTTGATGCCATGGTGCGCACCAATGACGGATTTCAGATCGCCGAACTCGATCTGGAACTACGCGGGCCGGGAGAGTTCTTTGGTACGCGGCAGGCGGGCATGCCGAGCTTTCGCGTGGCCAACCTGATTCGTGACCGGCAATTGCTGGAACTAGCCAAGCGCGAAGCCGCAGGGGTGATGGCTGGGCCTAATTCCGAAGTTACACAAGTAGAAATCAGTCGGGCGCTTGTGGTCCTGCGTACCCGCTGGCAGCATACCTACGGTCTAGTTGAAGTGGGCTAGGAAATTGAAGAAGCGATGAATGTTCACTTGATCGACGGGACTTACGAATTATTCCGGTATTTCTTCGCCGTGCCCTCTGGCATGGATGCGGCCGGACAGGAAATCGGGGCGGTGCGTGGAGTGTTGGGATCAGTCTTGTCGATGATCGAACACGGCGCAACCCACATTGGAGTCGCAACTGATCACGTGGTGGAGTCGTTTCGAAACGAGATGTACGCCGGATACAAGACGAGTGAGGGCGTGGCTCCGGAATTGCTTTCCCAGTTTCCGATTCTTGAAGAAGGTTTGGAAGCGATGGGAGTCGTGGTGTGGCCGATCGTCTATTTTGAGGCGGATGATGCGCTTGCTTCCGCGGCAGCCAAAGCTGCACTCGATGATCGCGTGGACCAGATCTTCATTTGCACTCCTGACAAGGACCTCAGCCAGAGCGTTGTGGGCAGACGCGTGGTGCAACTGGACCGCCGGCGTGACCTGGTGCGCGACGAAGCGGGAGTCGTGGCTAAGTTTGGCGTGAAGCCCGAGTCGATTCCCGACTATTTGGCCGTGGTCGGCGATAGTGCGGACGGGTTTCCCGGACTGCCGGGATGGGGGCAGAAAGCGGCGGCGCTTACGCTTTCACGGTATCCGCATCTGGAAGATGTCCCCGAGGATTGGCGAGAGTGGGATCCATCGATCCGGCGGGCTCGGCCGCTTTCGGAGTCGCTGTTTTCAGGATGGGACGATGCGCTGTTATTTCGCGCGCTTGCGACGCTGCGGCTCGATGTGCCGGTATTTGATACGGTCGATGATCTTCGCTGGCGACAGCCGCGCGCGAGCTTCGAACAATTCTGCGCGCGAATCAAGGCCTCCGAGTTAGTCCGGCGTGCCGCCGCGGTGAGGAGTGAAACCAAGGCAAACTGATAGAATCGAACCGATGGCCGGAACTTCTCAACTGATTCAGATCGATCTGGCGCCGCCGCCGCGCATGCCGAAGCCCGACTGGCTGCGGGCCAAAGCGCCGGTCGGCGATAACTTTCACGACCTGAAGAAGCTGGCGCGTGGATTGGGATTGCACACGGTTTGCGAGTCAGCCCAGTGCCCGAACATCGGCGAGTGCTGGAATCACAAAACCGCAACGTTTATGTTGCTGGGCGACATCTGCACTCGTCGCTGCGGATTCTGTGCCGTGCCCAAAGGCCGCCCAGAGCCTATCGACTGGGACGAGCCGCGGCGCGTGGCTGAGGCTGTTGCCACGCTGGGGTTGAAACACGCCGTCGTGACTAGTGTGAATCGCGATGATGACAACGTCGGCGGCGCTCGAGTGTTTGCCGAGACTATTCGCGAAATTCGCGAGCTGATTCCGGAGTGCCGCGTCGAGGTGCTGATCCCGGATTTTCAGGGTCTGGAAGAACCGTTGAAGATCGTGCTTCAGGCGCGGCCTGACGTTCTGAACCACAACACTGAAACCGTGCCGCGTTTGTATCGCGCAGTTCGTTCCGGTGCCCGATACGAACGCACGCTCACTCTGCTCGAGAACGCCAAGAAGTTCTCTCCCGGAATGGTGACCAAGAGTGGTGTGATGGTCGGACTAGGCGAATCGACCGCCGAACTTGTCGACGTATTCCGCGATCTCGGCGGCCGCGGCGTCGATATTCTTACCGTGGGCCAATATCTGCGGCCCTCGCGCGACCATTTGCCCATTGCCCGGTTCTACACGCCTGAAGAATTCCGCGAGTTGCGGAGCGAAGCGCTGCGCTTCGGCTTCCGGCACGTCGAGTCCGGACCGCTGGTCCGCTCCAGCTATCATGCGCACGAGCAGGCCGAGTCGACTTCCGCACCGCGGGCGGTTTCCTAGACGCGGACTGTGCCACGGATTTTCGCGGATCACCACGGATAAAACCAGAAAACTTCAGAGAATTTGATCCGCGCAAATCCGTGGCCAAGAAGGTGGGCGTTCCTTCTCAGAAAATGTGCAGTTTGATGGTGAGATACTTTTTCGGGTTCTCGCGGATCGCTTTTATCAGGTTACGGCCCTCCTCCAGCATCTGGTTCGCGTTGTTATAGAGGGTATCGTCCTTGAAGAGTTTCCCCACCGTTCCCTGTCCCGCCTCGATTTCGCTGGTCAAGGCCGCGAGCTTGGTCATGGTGGTGTCGATCTTTTTTCCTAGTTCTTCGTCTTTGAGCAATCTTCCCGCGGTTCCCTTACCCGCATTCAGGTCCTCGCTCACTTTTTTCAAGTTGGCGACGGTGTCGTTGGCATTGTTGTAGAGGGAGGGATCTTTCAAAAACTTTCCGGCCGTGCCTTTGCCCTGTTGCAGGTCGTCCACTACGCCATTCATTTTGTCGAGGGTCGCAACGAACTTGTTGTAGGCGTCGTTGCTATTGATCAATTGGCCCAGGCTGCCTTGTCCCTTGGCGATCTCGTCGACTACGGTTTTGAGCTCTGCAACCGTCTGCGAGAAGCGGTCATACAGAGTGGGATCGTAGATCAACTTGCCGAGCGAACCTTTGCCGCTCTCCGCGAAAGCCAGGATGCGGTCAGCGCGCTTGAGCAGAGCATCCATATTTTGCAGCGTGCTTTGGCTGGAGCGCACGACTTCGTTGAAGTCGGGATGAACGAGTGTGGGAAGCGTGTCGCCATCCTGCGCCGGTGGGCCGACAGCCTGTGAGCTGTCCATGTCCATGAAGGTCTCGCCTAACACCCCGGCAGTCTCGAGTACGGTGCGGGTATCGCGGCGCAGGTTGAAGCTATATTTCGTGCTGACCTTCATGACGATTTTCACGGGAGTGAGTTGTTTGTCCCGGTCGCGGACAATGAGAATTTTCGAAACGTTGCCGATGTCCACGCCACTGAGCCGCACCGGCGCGCCCACGCGCAGACCCTCCGCATTGTCGAAGTAGGAGACTAGCGTGATTCGCCTGGTGAAGTAGCCGCCGGTTCCGGACATAAGGAACAGAAGCAGCCCGAGCACGAGGCTCGCGACAATCACGGTGATACCGACCCGAAGTTGCGACCATTTGAGCTGCTGTTGGCTCGGCAAAGGATTTCCTCAAACCGCCATCTGCGTTGTCTTCGGTGTTGTTCCCGGTGGTCCCGGAGCAGGCCCGACCGCCGCCCCACGCAGCATCATAGCAAACCCCGGCCCATTCTTAAGCGCATTGTGGGCGAAGAGTGGGCAGAAGCACCAGGGCGACCAGGTAGGCTGCAACCCCGCAGGCCAGGGTAACGGTCAAGCCAAATTGGATCGCGATCACCATCGCCAAAACGGACCCCAGTACGCTGGCGGCGGCGTTCATCGCCCATGCCCACTCCACGGCATTGTCTGCCTCAGTGATTCCGACGGGAACTTCGAAGACGGGGCGAGCCGCGAGTGCGCGCAGGCCGGTGGGGAACGGCATTCCCATCACGAAGCCGAGCGGCACGAGCAGCAGGCCGCTCACCACCAGGCGGTAGCCAAATGCCAGACCTACCCAGGCGGGAAGCGCGCGAGGCAGCAGGAAAACATTACCCGCCAGGGCGAGGATCACGAGCACCAGCGGCATCCAGGCCATTTGTGGACGGGGAAGCCAGCGTCGCGAAAACAGGCTTCCAGCGCCGCTCGACAGCATCAGCAGAAAGATCACAACGGTGAGCGCGTAGGTCGGGTGCCCCAGAAAAAGCACGAAGCGCTGAATAAATGCGATCTCCACCAGGATGTAGCCCAAACCAACCGCCACGAAATAAAGTAGTGGGACCGGCGACTGGCGGCCTCCATGAAGCGCCAGCGGCAGAATCAGGAAGCCAAGAACCGCGACAAAAGAGATGATGAGCACCAGAATAAGAACCAGCACTCCCAGGTTCACCTTCCAGTCAACGCTATGCCGCAGTCCCTGCTGGCCAAGGATTTGCCCGGGTTTGAGAGTGAAGAAGAAAAACGGTGCGTTGTCGGTGACCGGCGAAACGTTGTAGGCGTAACTCTGCGCGAACCCGTAAGGATCGTTGCTCGCGATCAAATCAGCAAAGGGGTTGTGACCGGCTTGCCATACTTCGGGATGAGAAGGAAGGTAAAGGGGAAAGAGTTCCTTATAGTTGCGAAGATGGGACTGGATCGCGGACTCCTCTTCGTCGGTAAAAGCGGTTTTCTTGGCCAGCACGACCACTGGAATTCCGTCTTCATTGAGCGGGCCTTGTGAGGCCACGATAAAGTTGTGCGCCGGATTCGCCACGCCAAGCCTGTGTAACGCTTCCATCGCGACCGAAACTATTCGCAGGGCTTCCCGGGGCTCGCGGAACTCCCAGCGCGTAATGGCGATCATGCCGTCCGGCTTGAGATGCTCGAAATATTCTCGAAAGGCTTCGACCGTGTATAGATTGTTTTCACTCAGTGCGAAAGCGCCTGCGGCGGTCGAGGCCCAGGTGTCGACCAGCGTCATCTGCACCACATCGAACTGTTGCTGGGTTGAACGGAGATACGATCTGCCGTCGGTCACGTGCATGTGCACATCGGGCCGCTGGTATAGGTGCTTGGAATAACTGGCGTAGCGCCCGCGCATGATGGTGTTGGCGATGAGCGGATTGATCTCGATGCCGGTCACGCTCGGACTGCCGGTAGCGAGAGCGCTCAGCACGTCAATCCCGCCGCCGGGACCGATGATTGCGAACTCTCCGTGCGGCCGCAAAACGTTCGCTAACGCGGGCGGTCGGGACATCAGAATGTCCTGCCAATGCGTACCGTGCACCTGCTCTGGCTCGACATTCATGATGTAGGTGGAAGCGTCGGCGTCAATGACGATGGTTTTGTTCTGGCCCTGACGATCCACTTCCACGCGCGACAGTGCATTCCAGCGGGCAAACTCCACCCAAGCGGGGTCGCGGAACATTCCCTTGGCGTAGATCACATCGAACAGGCGGTCGGATAGGTTGCCGGCAATCAGCATCAGAAATAAGGCGAGGGCAGCGCCCGCGCCCCGGCGCCAGGCCCGCGAGGGAGCCCAGACCGCGGCTGCCAGGGTGAGCGCCACACTGGCCATGAGAATCGTATTCGGCCCGCCAATCCAGTTGAGCAGCGGAACCGTGGCCAGACAGGCCAGCGCCCCTCCGCCGAGGTCGGCGCCATAAAGCAGTGGAATGCGGCGCGTCTCACGGGCGAAGACTACGGAAAACAGCAATCCAGTCAGAAAAAAAGGTAGCGCCGCCACCACGTACAGGGCGGTCAAGTGCAGAAAGTTCCTCCACGTTATGGTGAGAGCGACTGGGATGTGGAGGATAACTTCCAGCGCGATCAGCACCAGGATCGAGCTTTCGAGGCACAAGCGCGCGGCCAGCTGGCGCGTGCCTGTTTTGGCGAGGCGATTCTTGAAAAGATAGGCAAAGACTCCGCCGGCTCCCAGTCCCAGCAGCGCAATCGAAATCGCAAGAAACGCGAAGTGATAGAACAGCACGACAGAAAACAATCGCGTGAGTGCCAGTTCCAGCAACAGGGCGGCGAAGCTGGTCAACGCCAGACCGGCGAGAAGAGTGCGTTGGGGAATTTCAGTGGAAAAATTAACGGGCGGAGCAGCTTGAATGGTCACAGACATGAAATGTTTGGAATGCGCCAGTCTAGCAGAAGCTTTGTAGAGACGCCGCATCAATTGCGAACTGGGTAGTGGTGCCGGGCATCACTACCGCGAACTGTCATCCCGAAGCACAGCGAGGGATCCTGGTTCTTGTGTGCAGCGGCAAGATCGGCCGCTCAGGCAGAAACCAAGATCCCTCGCTGCGCTCGGGATGACAAGCGCGTTTTGATAGCGGCTCTGGCTGAACGCCTAACTTTCGAGAATGACTTGCGCGATGGCCTGCTCGGCCGTATGCGAGAGTGACAGTGCGGCATGCTTCACGCCCAGCCGGGCGGCGATCTCGCCGGCTTTTCCGTGAAAAGTGATGGCCGGACGTCCGCTCGGCAGGCGCGTCACTTCGCAATCCCGCCAGCGGACGCCATGGCTCCAGCCCGTGCCCAGAGCCTTCATCGCCGCTTCTTTCGCGGCGAAGCGTGCGGCGTAACGCTCCGCGCGGTTGGCCTTGGAATCGCAGTAGCGGATTTCGCCGGCGGTATAGATGCGCTGCAGAAATCGATCGCCAAAGCGCGCGATCGATCGCCGGATGCGCGGAACTTCCGCGATGTCGATGCCCGTGCCGACGATCATAATTCCAAACACCTTACTGCTTTCTAAACGCCTTACTGACGGTTGTTCCGACGCCTTACAGCAGGCGGTCTCCACGGTAAATCAATTCGCCATCGATTACGCGAGCTTCGGTGGTCAGGCTATGTGGTTTGACGGGGCCGGTCCCGTCAATGTGCAACACTTCATGTCCGTGCGCGACCAGCCAGTCGGAGACCAGCATGCGGTGGCAGCGGAAGTATACGCGCTCGGCACACATGTAAGCGGTGCGGGAGCCCTCGGCCAGCGCCACCAGTTCGGCCATCGCGTTTTCGAATTCCGGGATCAGCATGTAGTCGGCATAATTGCGGAAGCTCGCGTTGCGAAGCCCGATGTTCGGTGAGTCTTCGCGGCTTTTCTTGCGATAGCCACCCAGGGCCTTCATCCAGACATAGTTGATTCCGGCCGCGGGCAAACTTTTTTCAAGTGATTCTCGATTAAATTGCGGCAGCCGCCGCGACATGGGGAAGGCGCGGATATCCACCAGAGTTTCAATCCTGTGAGCATGAAGCGTCTCGGTTAAATCGTCGAGTGAGCGGGTCGAATGTCCGACAGTGTAGAGGAGAGCCAATGCTGTTTCGATGCCGGACGATCATGCAACGATGCGATTTAGAGCCTCCACCACCGCAGCATCCTGTTCCGGAAACACGGTCCGCAAATCGAGCAGGACACGGCCTTCTTCGACCCGGGCGATAATCGGAGGCTCTGAACCGCGCAGCTGTGCGGCCAGTTCGTCAGCACTGAGGCCTGCACAAGTGAGCGCCAGCAACCGCGTAGGCAGAACGGAAGACGGCGCCGCGCCGCCGCCGAGGATCGATTCGCCATCCACAATTTCAACTTTCAGCTTCGGAGCTGCAACTCGCGCTGCCAGCGCTTCAGCTCGCGAACTTATGTCATCTTTGGAGAGACGCATCATGCGCAGCGTGGGAATCGCGTCGTGATCGCACTGGACATATGCGAGAAGAGTGGCTTCCAGCGCGGCATAGATCAGCTTGTCCACGCGCAGCGCGCGGAATAGTGAATTCGACCGCATGCGCGCCACCAACTCTGAACTCCCGCTGATCAATCCCGCTTGCGGGCCGCCGAGCAGCTTGTCGCCGCTGTAGGTAACGATGTCGACGCCGCCGCGCAAGCTGTCGAGCACGCCCGGCTCGCCGCTGATACCAATTGACTGCAGATCAAACAGAGCGCCGCTGCCCAAATCTTCCATCAGCGGAATGCCGCGTTTGCGGACCAGTGCCACCAGTTCCAAGGCAGAAGCCTGCTCTGTGAAGCCCGTGATCTCGAAGTTCGAGCGATGCACGCGCAGCAGAAGCCGCGTGCGTTCCGTGATCGCACGCTCGTAGTCGGCTGTGCGGGTGCGGTTGGTCGTGCCCACTTCGCGCAGGATTGCACCCGATTTGGCCATCACGTCAGGAATCCGAAACGATCCGCCGATCTCAACCAGCTCTCCGCGCGAGACGATGACTTCTCCGCCCTCGGCGACAGTGTTCAAAGCCAGCAGCACGGCAGCGGCATTATTGTTGACTACGATGGTCGAGACTCCGGCCTGCTTCGGGCTCTTCGCTTCGCCGCTTCTCATTTCTTCGGCCAGCAAGCGCCGGAACAACCGGTCCACATGTACATCCCGCTTGCCGCGTTCCCCTGTACCAAGGTCAAACTCCAAATTGGAATAACTAGCAGCGGTCTCGCGGATATGCTCGATGGCTGCGTCGCTCAGCGGGGCGCGGCCGAGATTTGTGTGCAGGATCACGCCCGTGGCGTTGATCACCGGACGCAGAGAGTTGGCCAGCGCATGACGAAGCTGATTTTCGACCGCCCCTGCCAGACCGGAGAGCGCAAGCTCGAGCGCATTCGCATCCAGCAATCCTGACGTAATCTCGTGTCGCAGCCGGGACAGCACGGCGCGCGCCGCGTCCACGGTGGATTCATGGCCATAACTCGCCGCGAGTGAGCCAACCGCAGAAACGCGCATTACGTCGTCGACCGAAGGCAGCTTGCGAAAAAGTTCCGATCGCACGACGGTTTTCACCCCGAGATTATCCCACGAAGAGAATGAACTGGACACGATTGATTCGACGACCCAATTACAGCGTATGCAGGTAGGCCAGCAGGTCCTGCATGTCTTGCGCGCTCAGCACCTGACTGTAGCCCGGCATGTCAGGACGGCCGTTGCGAATAATGTCAGTGACGCGGTCGTCATTTGCGGGCAGGCCGGTCTGGGAAAGATATTGATGCTGGAACATGCCCTTCAAGCCCGGACCCTTTTTCCCCTTCGTGGAATCAGGCCGGTGACAGCGGTCGCAGTAGTTGTCATAGAGCTTGCGTCCCGCCGCCTGCTGGGGATTGAGGCGGAGTTCGGCGTCTGACTTGCGGCGCTCCACATCGCAACCGGCGAGCGCAGCCAGCGCCAGCAGGGCGGCCATCGCCGCTCCAATCCAACGCCGGTGATACATCGCGTGCTTCCGCTCCTGCCGGTCAGCCACTTTCATCATTTGTATCCTTCATCATTCGCACCCCGGTAGCGATCTCACTGCTGGCATTTATGCCAAGTTTCCCACAGCCGCCGCAATCGCACTCGACTTACAATCATAGAGGAAAGCCGAAAGCCATGCCTGTCGCGGTAAAGCGAGTGTACGAATCGGTGTCGCGCTCCGATGGAGCGCGCGTTCTCGTCGACCGGCTGTGGCCTCGTGGCATTTCAAAAGATGAGATTGCGATGCATGAATGGCTGCGCGATCTTGCTCCCTCCGACGAACTGCGAAAGTGGTTTCACGCGCAGCCCGAACAATGGCCGGTCTTTCGCAAGCGTTACCTGAAGGAATTGACCCGTCCCGGAGCGGAGAAAGATTTACAGAAACTTTACTCTCTGGCCCACAAGAGGAAGCGGCTGACGCTCCTTTATTCCTCGAAGAACGAGACGCGCAACAATGCAATCGTACTCAAAGACCTGCTCGACGGAATGCGCAAACCGCCGACCGGCACCGGGCCCGGCGCGCTTCGCAGCATGGGCAAACGGGATGCGGCCGTCCGGCGCCGATAGCGCGTCGCTTTCGCTCTCCGCTCTCTTCTTTCTTCTTTCATTTAGAATCTGCCGTATGAGAGCTGTCTTTCAATGGAGCCTCGGGACGCGCACGCTGGAACTGGGCAAACGCACGCTGATCATGGGCATCGTCAACGTGACCCCCGATTCTTTTTCCGACGGCGGCCTTTATCTTGATTCCGAAAAGGCTACGGCGCACGCCGTACAGTTGCTCGAGGAAGGCGCCGACATCATTGATATCGGCGGGGAATCGACCCGCCCCGGTGCCAAAGTCACCGTGAACGCGGAAGAAGAGTTGAGGCGCGTGTTGCCCGTGGTCGCCGCACTTAAGAAACAACGCCCCGATGCAGTAATCTCCGTGGACACATACAAAGTCAGCGTGGCCCGCGCCGCTGCCGCGGCCGGAGCCGAGATCGTCAACGATATCAGCGGGCTCTGCTGGGACGCGCAGATGGCCAGCACCATTGCTGAAATAAAATGCGCCGTCGTTCTAATGCACACACGCGGACGTCCCGACGAGTGGCGTACACAACCGCCGCCCGGCGATATCTTTCTGCTGGTCAAGCGCGAACTCAGAGAATGGGCGGAAGCGGCCGTGCTGGCAGGCGTGCGCCGGGAAAGGATCGCGCTCGATCCCGGTTTTGGCTTCGGAAAAAGCTTCGAGCAGAACTATCCGCTGCTGGCGCGGTTTCAGGACTTCCAGTCCCTGGGATTCCCCCTGGTAGCGGGAACCTCGAGAAAATCGTTCCTCGGTCGTGCCCTGGCGAAAGATGGCAAAGACGCTCTCGTTGCGGACCGCCTTTACGGAAATCTAGCCGCTCACACTATTCTGATTCTAAAAGGTGCGCACATCCTGCGGACCCATGATGTAAAAGCGGCCGTGGAAGCTGCCCGCGTAACCGATGCCATCCTCGCCGCCCACGCATAGAAATGCCTGCGTGGAATAAGAAATCCCTAATAAGGGCCAGAGAAACGAGCACTTTTGAACAGTCGTACCTGGGCGGCGCGAGTATATTCAGGGGTAAGGTCTCCAGTTTCCGTACTTGCTCACAGGGTTCTTGGTGGTGTCAACAAAACGTAAGGAACCCCCTATGTCTTCTCCCACGAATCCGGCAGCAAATACACCTTCTTCCGCCCAGCGGACAGCTGCCGCAACAGCCCCGGCTGCTGCGCCCATCTCGACTCCTACCTTGCTGGCCGCAATGCTGAGAACTTCGCCGAAGATCAGCGACCTCTTCTTCTCGCCCGGGAAGCCACCGCTCGTGGAAATCAACGGAAAACTTACGCCTGCCGGAGCCACGCGCGCCCTTACCGGTGAAGATACGCGGCGCATCGCCTCTGATCTCATCGGCAACAACGAAGATGCCAGAGACAACTTGAGCAAACTCGGATCGTGTGACGTGTCCTACAGTTTGCCGGGTTCCAATCGCTTTCGCGTGAACATCTTCATGCAGCGCGGCACCTGTGCCGTGGTGATGCGGGTTATTCCGGGCAAGGTCCCGGACTTCGAATCTCTAAACCTGCCCGAGGAGTTGGGCAAGATTGTGGGCTTGCGAAACGGAATCGTGCTCGTGACCGGCCCCACCGGCTCCGGCAAATCGTCCACCCTGGCCGCGATCATCGACAAAATTAACAAAGAGCAGTTCTATCATGTGCTCACCATCGAAGATCCCATTGAGTTCCTGCATCCCCACAAGAACTGCATCGTTCATCAGCGTGAATTGCACGCCGATACGCCCAGCTTCGCCCTCGCCTTAAGAGCGGCGCTGCGGCAGGCTCCGAAGGTGATTCTTGTGGGTGAGATGCGAGACCGCGAAACCATCGAGATCGCCATGGAAGCGGCGGAAACCGGTCACCTGGTCCTCTCCACGCTGCACACCATCGACGCCTCGAAGACGGTGGAGCGAATCGTGGGAGTCTTCCCCATGGCCGAACAGCACACCCTGCGGAACCGCCTGGCCAAAAGTTTTCGTTACATCATTTCCCAGAGACTCATTCCTCGCAAGGATGGCAGTGGCCGCGTCGCTGCCATTGAAATATTGAAGTCCACTCTGCGCACTCGCGAGTACGTGGAAAAAGGTGAAGGCGACGGCAAGACACTGCTGGATGCGATGCGCGTCGGCGGTCAGGACGGCATGCAGCACTTCGATGGCGAGATCGAGCGGCTGATCCGCGAAGGCGTCCTCGATCTCGACACTGGACTGGCTTACGCCACCAATCCCGGCAATCTTCAACTGGAGTTGGCCGACCTGGCACAGGAACCCGCCGATCCCCTGCTGGAAGCCGGCGTAACGTAGAACGCTCGCCCAGCGATCATGGAATCGCCTTCGCCCTTTACGTTACTGCGGTGAGGCTGGCGGAGCGGGGGCCGGCAATTCGGCGACCCGCATGACGGTGCATTCCACTTCTTTGCCGCTGCCGTTTTTCACTTTACCCTTGTCGCCGTTGATCTGGTACGTGACGTCGCTGCCCACGATGAAATCGGTGGCTTTCAGGGACTCTTTCTCGACCGATCGGCAGGTGTAGAGCTTACCCATGGCGGCGAAAGAGAGATCGTACTGCTGATGTTTGTGGGTCTTCTTCTCGACGGTTCCGAAAGGTTGGAAATCTTCCAGCGCGGTTGTGCCCTCGATCTTCGGTCCCGCCGCTGCAGTGATTACAAACATCACGACCAGGATTGCAATCGCATTGCCTTTGCGCATGTTTTCACCTCCCGGTCGATTGTACGTTGAGAAAAGTGACCGCCGCTAGAGCTTCCCGGTTCGGCCTCGCGGGTCGCAGGCGTTGCTCGAGTGATATGAGGTAGCCGATTTCCAAGACACCTTAAAGCGCGGGGGCTAGCGGTCGAGTAGGATTTTAGCGTGCGCTTGAAAGGAGCGGTACTTCGAGTAGCTGTGCTTGTCCAGGAACATTCTCCCGCCGAACTGGCTGGTGACCATTACTTCCCGGGGTAACCACAAGGGCGAGTCAAATCCTGCGGCTTGTGTGCTCGCGAACTCAACCTCGGCCGTTAATCGTGTCAAAGAGAGATCGAAGAGGGGCGCCAAGAGATCGGTTCGCAGGCGCACGATTCGGAAGTCGGACGCATCCACCCACGCGATGCCTTGGTAATAAACAGCGACGGATTTACCTCGGACCCGGACCTCGCCGGGCATTCGGACAGCTCCTGGTTTTTCTGCAAATGCCAAAACAAAAGTCTGATGTTGATCAATTTGTTGTTGTCCTAAATAGCGAAATGTGGATTCCGACCGATTGGATGGATAGAAGCGGACCCACATCGAGGTAAACCCCTGGCCCAGCGGTGGAGCTCCACTCTTGCGCGCGCTCACTTGGTCGCTGGTGTGCGCCAATTCATCCAAACCAGACGGGGAATCGGCCGGCGCCCCAGGGTTCCCGGTATCGCCCGATTGCAGCTTAGCGCCGCTTTTCAAGTCAACGCGAAATTCAACGAGCGTTACGCCCTGCGGCCCGCGATGAGCCAGGATCAGATACGAGTACTCCTGCGGCGCGGCCTTGGCTCCCGGCCGTGTATCGAGCACTTCTTCATTGCAAATCAGGTTTGGAATTTTTCGTCCGAGATCCACTGTCTTGGCTCCAACCTTATCAAGCAGGCCCAGCAAGTCCTGCTGATCTTGAGCCGCCTTCAACCCGCGTAATTCGGGGACAGCACCCTGCAATTCGGCCACCGACGAGGTGACAAAACTAGTGGAGTTCACGTAGGTAACTTCTGGAGCGGGCTGCGGGGCGGCATGAGGCTCGGGAGCGTCGGCAATAACTGGGGTTTCGGCTTTTTCCGGCGTTACTGGTTTCGCCGGGCTTTCGGCCTGAGTGTGTGCAGTTGCCGGCTTGCCCCCCACTGCCGGTTCTTCAAAACGGGCGTCGTCGATTGGAGCATTGACTTGCACCTCTCGAATCGTTGTTGTACTCGTGGACCCTTCTGTTCGGGCAACGATCACAAAAGGCAGTTTGATCGAACCCACCACACGGTAATCGGAATACGTTTGCTCCACGCTCAATCCGCCCCGACCCATCGATCTCCAACTGCGCGAGCGCAAGAGAAGATAGGTTTCCGCGTCGAAATAAAACTCACTCGGCCACGCCGACCCTGGATTCTCCGTCTTGACCTCCCATGCCAGACGATCATCGACTTTCTTTTGTCCCTTCAGTTGAACCTTCAGATTCGACGGCCGTATCACGAGAGGTAACAGACCAAGTCCGTTCATGCATTCGTATTCCTTTCCGGGTTTCGGTTTAAACTCCTGCCTACGCCCGGTACGGTCGATATACCAAGCCATCTTGCCGTCACAACCGCTGATACCCACGACCCCCTTTTCGTTGAACGTCAGGCTTGTGCGAAGGTTAGGGGCCTTGAAGTAGGACTCGAAAGTCCAATGTTGTGTCCCCGTGGAATGTGGGCCGACTCCTATCGAATTCCCTTCACCCTTTTCAGAAAAGGTCGTGATTGACGAAATATTCTCGGAACCTCCAATCGCCTCAAGATATTTCGAGATCACCTGTTCCGCTGTCATCGGGCGCTCTTGACCGAATGCTAGCGGCTGCCAACAGTACAGGATCATCCCCACTACGAGCGAAACCGGCAGCGATCGCGGGTGAATCATACGTTTTTCCCCATGTTTTGCTGCATTTGGCTTCGCACACAAGAGAAACCTGTCTACTGGCCAAACGCCATGTCCAGGGTGAAATGGTATTCTCAAACGCCTTTCCCGAATGCACAAGAATCGTTTCCCGAAGCCCGACAGGCCGCAGCTCCGTCCACCGGGCTAACGGTGAACTATGGCTTCGCCGCGGTTGGATAGATGCCCTCCAGCGGGTTGGCGCGCTGCTCTTCCAGTTCCGGGTGCGGCAAGGGTTTGCGCGGGAGCATGGCGTCACGTTGCGCGGTGTTGTACACGAAGATCGCCATGACGACCGCCGCCTGCTTCAGGTCAGATTCGGAGAGGCGCTCGTACGTGTCCTGGTTCGTGTGGTGGCTGCGAGTCGAATAGTCGCGCGGATCCTGGATGAACTGAAAGCCGGGCAGGCCCACCTGATCGAACGGCACGTGATCGGTGGAACCCGTATTCCGCGACGAGACCGTGGTCAAGCCGAGGTCCTCGATGGGCGCGATCCACTGCTGAAAGATATGCGCCACCGCCGTGTTGCCTTCCGTGAAGATGCCGAGGAACTTGCCGGTGCCGTTGTCGGCGTTGAAGTATGCATCGAGCCTGGCATGCTCGGGCTTGAGGGTGAGGGCTCCAGTCTCCTGGCGAATGAACTCCGGGACAACCTGCTCTTCGGGTTTGGTGGAGAATGAGCGGGTAGCGAAGTGGGTGCTGACGTAGCCGCCCGAGCCGAAGATGCCCTGCTCTTCGCCGCCCCACAAGCCGACACGGATGGTCCGACGCGGCTGGACGTTGAGCGCGCGCAGGATGCGCATGGCTTCGAGAGCGATGATGTCTCCAGCGCCATCGTCGGTGGCTCCGGTGCCCGCGATCCAACTATCGAGGTGGCCGCCTAGCATAACCGTCTGGTCCTTCAGGGCCGCGTCCGTTCCAGGGATCTCTCCGATGACGTTGCTCCCAGTCTCATGGTCGCCATAGAACTTCGTCGCAATGTTGAGGCGCACGGAAACGGGAACGTCGTGCGAGACGAGCCGGTGCATTCGGTCGAAAGCTTCACTCGCGATCACCGCCGATGGAATTGCCTGCTTATGCTCTGGCCGATACACGAACCATCCGAGAGAAGAACCGGTATCGTCGTGAATCACTCCACCAAAACCACCCGGGCGCAGAACTGCGACGGCGTGCTCGTCAGCGAAGAAGTGGCCGACTTTCTCAAGGAAAGCCATCTCCTGAAACCGCTTCTCCCAGAAGGCGGGATCACCGGGCAAGACATGAGTGTCGCCCTGGTCGCCATCGAGGGGATAGGATCGGAAGTGATCGAGCTTGGCCTGATCATAATGCTCGAGCAGATTGGCGAGGTCGGGATTGATCTTCGGGGCATCGCCGTAAAGGATGATCTTGCCGGCAAGCTTGCACTTCCACTTGTCGAAGTCCTTTTCCTCCTTGAGCGGCGGAACAGCGATGACCTCGGCGGTGACCTCGCCGGAAGTCGCGGGTGACCACGGTGTGGCCTGCGCCAGAATCGTGCCCGTGGAGGACGCGGTCAACTGTGCTGAGGTCCCGATCTGTTGCCATCCCATCCCAAAGTCGCCCCAGGATTCAGCGTGGACATTGGAAGCTCCCATGCGGCGAAGCTGATCCAGGCACCACTGCTCAGCCTTCTCAAAGTCAGGTGATCCGGTAAGGCGCGGGCCGATACCATCGAAGAGGCCGCTGGCGTACTCCATAATGTGAGAGTGATGAAACCCCTCATCACGGATGCGACCAATGGTATCGAGGTCCAGCGTTTCAACCGCTGGCTGGGCCGGGGCTGGTTCAGGGGCGGCGGCTTTTGGTTTTTCCGCCGCAAAGGCGAAGGCGGAGAGGGCAAGCACAGCAGCGATAGCGATCTTCATGGTTGGTCAATAATACGGTGGTTAGGCGCGCGTCACAAACAGACACCTCATCCAGATAATGAAGATTCGGTGTAAGCGTCTAGAACGACTTTCCCGAATCCAGCAGAATCGTCACCGGCCCCTCGTTGACCAGTTCCGCTTTCATCATTTCCTGAAAGCGCCCGGTCTCGCAGCTTAACCCGGCGGCGCGAATATGTTCCACGAAGAACTCGTAAAGCTGGCGCGCTTTTTCCGGCGGAGCCGCGGAGTCGAACGACGGCCGCTTGCCACGCCCTACGTGTCTATAAAGCGGCATGGCCTTCGCGCATTTAAATCACCTCGCGGTTGGTTGTACGTTGAGAAAAGTGACCGCCGCCAGAGGCGGACTCAGACTGGAAACTTCTTCTGCCGATAACAGCGATCGAAGATCCCGAACATCAGCACGATCACTACAAATACCATCCAGCTCGCTTCGGGACCGAGTAGGCCGCCGGTAAGCCACTGCGGTCCAGACCAGCGGGTTTCAAGAAGATGGCCCACAGCATACTCGCCGGCGTTTTGTCCCGACCACACGAAGAGGTTCGCCAGATCGAAGGCAGCGTGGAAACCAATGGCGAACGCCAGCGAGCCAGTGCGACGCAGCGTGAAGCACGTGAACAGCCCGAGCAGGCCGGTGGAAGCAAAGTCCTCCCAGCGTTCGTGCGGTTTCAGGAAATAGTGAAGCGCTCCAAAGCCAATGGAAAGCAGAATAGCCGCTGCCCAGAATCCAATGCCATCGGCGAGGGTGGCGAGGAGATAGGCGCGGAACTGGAGTTCTTCGGCAAATCCGATGAGCAGATTGGCGATGATCCAGACGCCGGCGAAATACCAGAGCGTCCGGCCATGGAGGGCAAACCCCAGGATGCGATAGCCGCCAAAGGCCGCAATCAAGCCAACCAGCAGAGAAGTGGAAGCTGTGCCCCAGGCAATCCCCACCCAGAAGGTGCATCCGAAAGCGTTGCGCACCGGAACGCCGTAATTGAGGAAGCGGCGGCGCTCGATGCGGGCCATAATCCAGGTCGCGATCAGCACCTGGATGAGGCTCTCCAGCTCGCCGAAAATGGTTCCGATGGGATCAAGAAACGAGCGCTGTTTGGGATGGAAGATCTTGGGAATGATCCAGTCCGAAAGGAACCCGAGCCCCGCGAAGATGCCCACAAAAATAAGCAGGCGCCAGCCGGCACGCAAGCCACGGGAGTTGAAGAAGATTTTTCTCATGTTGTTAGGACGCTCCCTTAAAGCCTCTCGTTCTCCCCTTGTTCTCGGGCACTTGGATATTGCTAAAACGTCTTCGTCGAATCCAGCAAAATCGTCACCGGCCCCTCGTTCACCAGTTCCACTTTCATCATTTCCTGAAAGCGCCCGGTCTGGCAGCTTAACCCGGCGGCGCGAATCTGCTCCACGAAGAACTCGTAAAGCTGCCGCGCTTTTTCCGGCGGAGCCGCCGCGTCGAACGACGGCCGCTTGCCGCGCCTCACGTCCCCGTAGAGCGTGAACTGCGATACTGCCAGCACGCTCCCACCAACATCTTGCACGCTGCGGTTCATTTTCCCTTCGGCGTCTTCGAACACTCGCAAGCCGGCGATTTTTTCCGCCAGGTAGGTGGCATCGGCCTCGGTGTCGTCCCGGCCGACTCCAAGCAAGGCCAGCAGCCCCAGGCCAATCTCGCCCGCAATCTTTCCGTTCACCGTAACCTGGGCGCGGCTCACCCGCTGCACAACAGCACGCATAGAATTCTCAAGCTCTCACTACGGCGTCTCGGCAAGCATCGATTCATGCGCAGCTACCGCTTGCCATCGCCCATCGCGATAAACATAAATATCAGTAAAGCGAACTCTCGCCAGAACTTTGCCCGTCGCATCCACTGCCGTCGCCAATCCGCGGATGTAGCCAAAATCTCCATGCACCTGTGGGTGCATTTCCGTTAATTCATGATGCACCAGCTGATGCTTGCCAACCTTAGCGAGGGTTGTGTCGCGATCCAGCAGCGTTCCGTCCGGGCCCGCGTCTTCAAACTCCACGGCCAGCAGGCAGCTCAGGGCCGCGGAGTCGCGTTGCTCCAGAGCCTTGGCCCACGTCTGCTCATTCTGCACCAGCGCGCTCCCGTCTTTCGCCTGACCGGCCGGGCAAGGCGCCGCAAACGCCACTGAGCACAACATCAAGAGCCATACCCACACACGTTTCACCATGAACTCCCGTCAACCGAGCTGTGAACCCTCCAATCATAACTTGCATTCGGTTTGACCACGAGAACTTCCAACCGTTAGGATCAAGTGTCCCGATCCAAAGTTGGCCAAGGGTTTGCCCCGTGTGGCGATCCCTTTCCTTTACACTAATTCACCGGGGCAATTACACTACACGTTCGCCTATTTTCAACGCGGTAACACCTGCGAGGAGCAAAATCGCGGAGGGGTCCGGGCGAAGGCCGGACGGGAAGGGGAGACTGCGATCCCCGAATCCCGGCATCGAATTTCAAATCAAATCGAGCTAAAGCGAGGAGAAACATGGCAGCCGTTGACGAGAAAGTAAAGCAGATCATCGTAGAGCAGTTGGGTGTGGACGAGGGCGAGGTCACCTCCAGCGCATCATTTGTGGACGACCTGGGCGCCGATTCACTGGACACAGTCGAACTGGTGATGGCCTTCGAAGAAGGCTTCGACATCGAAATCCCCGACGAGGACGCGGAAAAGATCCGCACCGTGCAGGACGCCATCGACTACATCGGGAAGCATTCGAAAGGCGGCAAGTAGTTTGGGACGCAGGGTCGTAGTTACCGGCATCGGCCTGATCTGCGGCGTGGGCAACACCACCGGAGAAGTGTGGAAGGCCGTGCTTGCCGGTAAAAGCGGCGTAGGCCGCATCACCCAGTTCGACTCCACAAATTTTGCCTGCCAGATCGCCGCCGAGGTCAAGAACTTTGACCCGCTGAACTTCATCGAAAAAAAAGAAGTCAAGAAGATGGGACGCTTCATCCACCTGGCCATCGCCGCCGCGGATGAAGCGTTCAAGATGTCGGCCCTCAAGATCACGCCCGAGAACGACGAACGCGTCGGCGTGCACATCGGGTCCGGCATCGGCGGATTCGACATCATCGAACGCGAACACACCGCGCTGTTCGAAGGCGGCCCGCGCAAAATTTCACCTTTCTTTATTCCGGCGGCCATTATCAATCTCGCCGCAGGCCATGTTTCCATGCGGCTCGGCGCCAAAGGCCCGAACGAAGCCACGGCCACGGCCTGCACTACCAGCGCACACTCCGTCGGAGATTCCTTCCGCATCATCCAGCACAACGATGCCGATGTGATGATCGCCGGCGGCTCCGAAGCCGCCATTACTCCAATGGGTGTCGGCGGATTCGCCGCTATGCGTGCACTTTCCACCCGCAATGACGATCCCGAAAAAGCCAGCCGTCCCTGGGACAAAGATCGCGACGGCTTTGTGATGGGTGAAGGTGCGGGCATCCTGGTGCTCGAAGAACTCGAGCACGCCCAACGGCGCGGCGCGCCTATCCTCGCCGAGATTGCCGGCTATGGAATGTCGGGCGACGCCTATCACATGACGCAGCCCGCACCCGAGCACGAAGGCGGATTCCGCGTGATGCGCAACGCCACCCGCGACGCCGGCATTAGTCCCGACAAAGTCGACTACGTCAACGCTCACGGAACTTCCACTCCGATCGGCGATACGCTTGAGGCCCACGCCATCCGTAACTTCTTTGGCCAGCATAAACTTCCTGTCAGCTCCACCAAATCCATGACCGGGCATCTGCTCGGAGGCGCCGGCGGCCTTGAAGCGGGCATCACGGTGCTGGCCCTGCGCGATCAAATCCTGCCGCCCACCATCAACCTCGTCACGCAGGATCCCGAAACCTGCGGCATGGATTTCGTCCCCAATCACGCTCGCAAGGCCAAACTCGAATACGCCATGTCGAACTCTTTCGGCTTCGGCGGGACCAACGGCGCGCTGCTTTTCCGGATATGGTCAGAATAGGGTTTTCGAAGAGACTCTGGGACGGTTCTGCTATTTCGGATGAGGAATGATCGACAAGATGACCTACTCATCCCCGCGGATCACAAAATAGAATCGCCAGTTGTGGCGAACGCCTTACGCACCTCAGGGAGCAGCGCTGCATAGTCCTTGTCAGCGGGCTCCGTGAAGCTGATCTTCACTTCCGCTTCCTCGAATTCTTATTCCGCTTCCCCGCCCTACGCTCAAGGGCAGAGATGGCTTCACCCGCAGTTTCATAGGGCCCGTGGATGCGGCCCCGGGCAAGGTCCTCCATCCCTTCGGCCAAGTGCCGGTCAATGACCGTTTTTGGTGTAAACGTAATCTTGCCGTTTTCGAAGGACGCTTCCAGCAAATCTCCAATGTCCAGGCGCACGCGCTTGCGGATGCTCTGGGGAATGACGACTTGGAATTTTGTTTTTACCGTGACCAGCTCCATAAGAATCCTCTGTTGGATAGTTTAACAGTCAAACGATCTAACTGCAAATGCGAGCCCGAAACCTTCGCCTTGGCTGCGCTCGAGGCCTCGGCCGCGGAAAACCAGCGACTAGGGCGCAGCTGAGGCCCGGTCCCACTGCGCATTGACTTGCTGGTTTCGTCCACGTAAGATTCGCCACGAAAAGGAGGCGCGATGCAACTACGGCTGGAAAGCCGCCCGGTTGGCGAAGTCTTGATTGTTCAATGCCACGGACGCATCGTGGCCGGCAATGAAGTTTTCACGCTGCACTCCCACGTCGGAGATTCCATCGACAAGCACGGCGATGTGGTGCTGCAGCTCGACCAGGTAGAGTTCGTTGACAGCAGCGGGTTGGGAGCCTTGGTGCGTCTGATGCAAGCTGCACGCTCGAAAGGCGGCGACCTCAAACTCAGCGGCGTGCCGCCCAATATTCGGAAAGTGCTGCAGCTCACCAACCTGCTCGCGCAATTTGAAACTTACGATTCCGTGGAAGAAGCCATCACCGCCGCCTACCTGGGCTCCAAATATTCGCGGGGAAAGGCCGGGGACGCCAGACCGCGCCTGCTTTGCGTTTTCGAGTCGACCGATGTATGCACGTTTCTGCGCGAAGTACTGTGCAGCGCCGGATACAACGCCATGACCACTCTGAGCCTCAACGATGCCCGTATCCTGCTCAAGGCAACCAAGGCGAAGCTCGTGGTAATTTCCGCGCGGATGCAAGCCATACATGGCAAACCCATCGCCAAGACACTGGAAGAAATCGATCCAACGGTCTCAGTGCTCGTTTTGGAAGACAACTTTGCCACGCAAGATCCAGGAGAGGCAGCAGAAAAACTCCTGAACAGCGTGAGCAGCCGATTGGCCGTTCCGAATTAGCGTCCGCACCTTCCTTTTCTTTCACTCACTTCCGAATACTATGCCCGACCTTGGTGCCACTCTCATGGCACGTTCTGGCGTTGTACTAAGGCGTTCAGCTGGTTACCCTGAGTTACTGTCGCAATCGAAATGCTCCCCCCAAAAGTAACCTTCAATGGGTGTCGTTGAAAAAATTCCGACATTTCTAACCGTCGGCGTGCTCGTCATCATCTTTGTGTGTCTAAAGCGCCAGGCGCGCAGCGCCCGCCTCACGCTTTGGACGATCGGATGGGCGTTGGTGTTCGCCCATTTCCTCGCGCAACTGCTCGAGCCGGATCACGGCCCGGTCAGCTCGTTTCTGTTGGCCGTCGATTCCGGATCGTTGCAGGCCGCCGCCGTCAGCTTTCTGGTATCGGTTTCCTGCGTGGTGGAAGATTCCGTCAAGCGCAATCTCTTGCTGCTGATGTTGGGCGTGCCTTCTGTGGCGTACGTGGCATGCACCGGATACGACGTTCATCCCCGCTGGCCTTATGTCTTGTGCCTGCTCGCCTGTTTCGGCGGTGCGGCCTGCTTCTTCTTTGGCGTGAGCCGTAAGCTGTCATTGTTCCTGGCGACCACCACTTTCCTGTGTTCGTTTGCCGGAGCATGGGGGATTCGTGCCGCTCTGCGCGGCTCCTTTGATGAAGGGGCCATCGTGCTGCTCGGAATCGGATTTGCTTTGTCCGGCGTCTTCATCTGCCGGACCTACTGGCGCGCGTCGCCTGCCATGCTGACCATCGCCGGTGGATTCTTCTGCTGGGGAGCGGTCTTCCCTCTCGGCCTGCTGGTCGATCGCCTGGCGCCCAATCTGATTATTCCCGGAGAACTCTGGAACACTCCCAAGTTCTTCGTCGCCTTCGGAATGATTCTGGCCGTAGTGGAGGACAAGTCGGAATCGATCGCCGGCATGCAACTCAAAGCCGCCGTCCTGAACCGCCAGCTGGAACGCTTTTCGGCGCTCACTTCCCGCCTGCTCGGCGGGGCCCGGCCTGACACTATTTGTCCGGCCATCGCTTCGGCCATCACCGAAGTCAGCAACTTCAGCGTAGTGGTAGTGCAACTCGAGGATGCCGAACGCAGGCTGCGAGTCGCGGGATCGAGCGGGCTCACGCCAGCGTCGTTGCAGAGATTGCAGACGCAAACCCAGGACTGGACACTCGACCGTATCAAGACTCTGTGTACGCAGTCCCGGCTCAAGGGAAAGAATTCCTACGTGTTACCTCCACAGGAAGCGATTCGTCTACCAGAGCGCGTAAAACAGAATGCAAACTGCCGAGTCAACGAAGAAATGTGTCGCGAAGAACTGCTGATTCCGCTCTGCTCGGCCGGAGGCGCTTACCTCGGCTGCATCCGATTAGCCGCGCCCCGAGAAGCGAGCGCGATTGATGCCGTCGAATTGTCTCGCATCGAAATGCTCGCCGGCGATCTTGCCGTCGCCGTCGAACTGAAGGCGTTGCACATGCAGCTGGTCTGGTCGGAAAAGCTGGCAGCCTTGGGGCAATTGCTGGCCGGAGTGGCGCATGAACTTAATAATCCTCTTACCGTCATAATGGGCTACAGCGAACTGATGAGCGAAGTCATCGCCGGGCCGCAGACTCGGGATCAGCTCACCAAGCTGGTTGGCGAAGCCCGCCGCATGAAGCGGATCACCGACAATCTGCTGCGCTTTTCGCGGCAGAGCACGCGCGACACGCAAGCCGTGCAGCTCTCGCCCGTGGTACAGGAAGTGCTGGCTCTGCGCGAATACTACACCCGCAGGCACAGCGTTCGAGTTGTGCTCGATATCGCTCAAGATCTGCCGCCGCTGGCCGTCAACGAAGATGAGATAAAACAAATCCTGCTCAACCTGTTCAATAATTCCAGCGACGCTCTTGAGGGGATGGCCGGCAGCAAGCAGATCAGCATCCGCGCCTACCGCAACGGCTCTCGCGCGGTGATCGAAGTGGAAGATTCTGGCCCCGGCTTTGGCAATCTGAACCGCGCCCTCGATCCGTTCTATACCACCAAGCCCGTGGGCAAAGGAACGGGGCTGGGCTTGAGCGTCTGCTATGGAATCGTCAAAGAACGCGGCGGAGATCTCAGAATCGAGAACGTACAGCCCCACGGTGCGCGTGTCACCATCGAGTTACCGGGTGCGGATGCCTCGGCACAGGCATTTATGGCTGCCGTGGCCCACGCCTGAGGTCGAGCGCCTGCGCTTTTGTCCGCCTACCCGCCAGTCCAACTCAGGTAATGATACTTTTGTACTCCCGCCCTGCCCCTTAGGGGTCTTTCTATCTTTTCTCCGGCACGCCACAATAAACTTTCGTACTGAAGACCGGTCCCCTGACATGGAAAAAGCCTTCGGCACTGCCCCGGCGCCCATTCCCACGAAGAAGGCAGCGGCTCGCGTTGCCCTGGTCGACCTTAAAGAATCCGCCCGCGCCCTGCTGAACAATTGCTTCCGCCAGTTCGGCATCGAGACGGTGCTCCTGTCCTCCGGTGCGGCGGAGCGTGTCCGCCAGGAGAAATTCGAGGCCTGCGTTGTCCCTCTGGGCACCGGCGCCGAAGCTGTCATGGAAGCGGCGCGCACTTCGCCTTCCAATAGCCGCATGGTGCTCTATGGCCTCGGGGGCAACGCGCAGGAAGCCATGCGCTATTCCAAGTTCGGTATCAACGCCATGTTTCAGGAGCCTCTGGAGCGGGCCTCGACTCTCAAACTGGTTCGCGCCACCCACATGCTTGTGCTCCACGAATTCCGCCGCTACGCGCGCATCCCCATCATGACCGAAGTCAACGTCGTCAGTCCGGATGGAACTCGCCTCGTCGCTTCCAGTCTCGAGGTCAGCTCTGGCGGCATGTCGCTGAAAAGCTCCGAGGATATGCCTTCGGGGACCAACGTCGAGGTTTCCTTTTCCCTGCTCACCCTGCCTCGGGTCAACGTCCGCGGCGTCGTGACCTGGCATAAGAGCAAGACTTTCGGGATCCGCTTCGACCCCGCCGACGACCGCCGCCAAAAAGTCAAAAACTGGATCGACACCTACCTGGAAGGCTAAGCAAGGTTAAGGATTGCCACAGTTCGTGTGGGGACGTGCGCCTTCGCCGCCCAGCCAAGCGCGGGGTGGAGCAGGCCTTCAGGCCTGCGTCAAGAAGCGAAGAAATTGGCGGGCTTCAGCCCCTGAGGTATATAGCGGCAAGCCGCACCCCATCCCATTACAATAAGCCTCGTGACGGAAGCCAGCACTAGCGAAGCCCCGGCGACAGAAGTCGCCGTCGGTCCCAACCGCTTCACGCTCCGCCAGAGAATCGTCCTCCGCATCATCATCGCCGCCGGATACTGGTTCATCCGCCTCATCGGTCCCACTCTGCGCCTAAGCGTCTCGCGCGAAGAAGGCGCAGAAAAAACGCTGGACGAGCGCCCGCTCATCACTTCTTTCTGGCACGCATGCATCATTCCCTCCACCTACATCTTCCGCGACTTCGGAGTCCGCGTGATGAGTAGCAACAGCTACGACGGCGAATACATGGGGCGCATCATCCGCAAATTCGGATTCGTCGCTGTCAAAGGCTCCAGCAGCCGCAACGCCGTCCGCGCCCTGCTCGGCCTGCGCCGTGCCCTGCAGGAAGGCTGGACTGTAGCCTTCAGCATCGACGGTCCCCGCGGCCCCCGCCATAAAGTAAAACCCGGTCCGGTCGCATTGGCGCGATCTTCTGGAATTCCCTTGAGCATGTTTCACATCGCAGTAGAGCGCGCCTGGGTCCTCAACACCTGGGACCGCCTCATCATCCCGAAACCCTTTTCCCGCGTCCTTCTGCGCTTCGGCAAACTCATCCCGGTCCCGGCGGAGGCCAGCGACGAAGACCTCGAACGCTATCAACAACAGCTGCAGGATTCACTCGACCGCGTCTCCGAATTCGCCGAGGCCAACATAAATAAAGTTGGCGCCCCAGAATTTCCTTATAATGTTTGACGGTTCTCGAGAGAGTGGCGATCAGATATGGAATCCACGGCGAGCGCGACCTATACCGCCAAGAAAATAAGTCCAATGCTGGCAGTCGACGACATAGAAGAGACCCTTGCGTTCTATCGCGATGTTCTCGGATTCACCCCGATGATGAAGTCCGCCGAGTATGCCATCGTCGAGCGTGATGGCCAAACCATCCACTTCATGAAGGCCGCGTCCGAAGAAGTCATGCGCTGCGTCCGCGGCCACACCGAAATCTACATCGAGGCTTCCAACATCGCCGCACTGTGGGAGCACGTGAAGACGTTCAAAGACCGGTACAAAATGCGCGACCTATCCGACCGCGACTACGGCATGACAGAGTTCCACATCGGCGATCCCAACGGCTGCCTGGTCTTTGTGGGAGAACCAACGTCTGCGCGAAAATAAGTTCCAAGGCTTGAAGCTCGATTCCTGCGATTTGACTTCCACTACTCCGCCCCAGTAGATTCCTCACACCACTATTTCCGTTCTTTGAAATGTTCCTTCGGTTTGCGCGTCTTTGCCCCGTGGCAAAGACAGGGAAGCGGGTGCAATTCCCGCGCTGCCGCGCAACTGTAAGCGAGAAAACCGCAGCCGGTCACTGGGAGCAATCCCGGGAAGGCCGCCTGCAAATTCCGGATGCCGGAGCCAATGGCGAGTTGCCATTTGCCTTTCATCCTCACTCGCAAAGCCAGGAGACCGGCGTAAACCGTCCACCTTAACCCCTTTCGCGTGAAAAGGAGGATGGTTATGCGCGCATTCCGCGCTTCGTTGTTGCTCTTTGTACTTCCCGTGGCAGCCTTCGCTGCCGACCTCAAAGTCAAGGTCATTGACCCCCAATCCGCCGCCGTCGCCGGCGCACAAGTTTCCTTGCTTTCGAAGGGAAGCGACACTGCTCTGAAGTCCGCCACATCTTCCGCCGAGGGAATCGCTACCTTCCCCCAGTTGCCCAGCGGCACTTACCAGATTCAAGTCCTGGCTCCCGGCTTCGCAGCGCAGGCCCAGGATCTCGCGGCCAATTCTGCTGTCATCACGATCCAGCTACACTTGGCGACGGCGTCAGAAACCGTAGTCGTGACTGCAACCAGAACGCCAGTGCCCGCCGAAGAATCCGGCGCCAGCGTCTCCACTCTGGAAAGCGCACAGCTCGAAACCATGCAGCCCATTGCCGCCGACGATGCCGTCCGCTTTCTCCCCGGCGCTGTCATCAACACCGCCGGCCAGCGTGGAGGCCTATCGTCCCTGTTCGTGCGCGGGGGTGAGTCCACATACAACAAGGTCATCGTCGATGGCGTCACCGTCGATAACCCGGGTGAGACCTTTGACTTCGGCACTCTGCCCCTGACCGAAGTCGATCGTGTCGAATTTCTGCGGGGCACGCAGAGCACCTTGTACGGCTCCGATGCCATGACCAGCGTCCTGCAGGTATGGACGCGCACCGGAAGCACTCCCGTCCCCGAACTGCGTTTCGGCGCCGATGGAGGAAATTTTGGAACCGCCAACGGCTACACATCTGTGGCCGGCGCCAACCGACGCTTCGACTACAACCTGTTCGGAGATCAATTCAACAGCACCGGGCTGGGAGTCAACGATGCGTACTCGGATTCGCTCCAGGGCGCAAACCTTGGCATGGCGATCACCGACAAAGTCACATTGCGCCTGCGCGGCCGCCACTCCAACAGCTATACCGGCCTGCCCGGAGAGTGGAATTTCAACGGCGATCCGCTTCTCGCTCCCGATTCCAGCGAATCGGCGCATCTGAATAATATTCTGGGAAGCGCGGAGCTTACTGTAGCCGCTCCTTCGGGATGGCAGCACCGCTTCACCGTTTTCGACTCCCTCTATCGTTACACTGATTCAAACCTGAACCCTCCTGCCGACAGCTACGACAACTACGCGGATCTCTACATCACCCGCATTAACCGCGTGGGGTCCGAATATCAGGGCGACTACTCGGAACGGAGCTCCGCTAATTTCACGACCCACAGCACCTTCGGATATCGCGCCGAAAGTGAAAACGGCGTCGTGAGCGACCAGAATTCTCCACCTCCCGCTTCCGGCCAGCGTCTGGATCAGGACGCATACCTGCAACAACAATTCATGTGGGGCAGGCTTTCGGCAATTGCGGGCGGACGTTTCGTCCACAGCAGCGCCTATGGCAACATCGGTGTGCCGCGGGTTTCGCTGACTCTACTGGCGTTACGCGGTGGTGACCTGTTGTCCGGAACCCGCCTGCGTTTTTCCTACGCAGTCGGATACATGGAACCCGCCCTCTACGAAACTTTTGGCGAGATTGCCTACGATTACACCTCCAATCGTGCCTTGTTGCCCGAGCGTACTCGCGCCTTTGAAGCCGGCTTCGAGCAGAAACTATTTGCCGGCCGCTGGGCCCTGAACGCAACCTACTTCAACAATCTTTTCCACGACCAGATTCAGGCGATACCGACGCCCTCGGGCGCATACCAGTTTTTCAACCTGGAACAGTCTTTCGCTCAGGGCGCCGAAGTCGAGCTGCAAGGCAGAATCCGCCCAAGGTTGTTGCTAACCACGGCTTACACCTATACCTCGACCCAGATTCTAGAAAATCCAGAGTGCACGCCGGCAAATCCTTGCAGCTTTCCTTATGCCCCGGGAGATCCCTTGCTCCGCCGCCCCAGGCATTCGGCAACTACCCTGCTCAGTTATCTTGGAACGCGATGGGGTGGAAACTTGAGTGGAAGCTTCGTAGGTCCGCGCCCCGATTCCGATTTCGACGGCTTCAACATCGACCACGCCGCCGGCTATGTCCGCGTCGATCTCGGAGGATGGTATTCCATAAACTCCCGCGTCACCGCCTACGCGAACATCGCCAATGCCCTCGACCGCCGCTACAACGAAGTCTTGGGCTACCCGGCGTTGCCAATAAACTTCCGCGCAGGATTTCGCTTTCGCATCGGAGGGGAATAAATCAGGAAGTGGAAAGTAGCGATTATGTGGGGACAGCCGCCCTCGGCTGTCCCGCCGAGCGCAGCGAGAAGCGATGCCTCAGCTAACTTTTTCCGGAGGCCGCACGATCGCCATCGGCATCATCGACGCGGCCATCTTTCCGCCGAAATACTTCGTCCGCGCCAGCATCAGCTTCTCGATGTCAACCCCGCTCAGCGGCTGCTGCCGCCCCAGCAGGTGCGTGACCAGCGCAATCTGCGCAAAGTGTTCCACGGTCTCCATCTTCATATAGGCGTGTTCGATCGTATCCCCATAGGCCACGACGCCGTGATTCGACATCAGAATGGCATCGTAGTGCGGCACGTATGGTTCCAGCGTCTTCGCCAGCTCCGAAGTCCCCGGCGTGCCGTAGCGCGCCAGTGGAATGCATCCCAATCCCATCACCACTTCACAAACCAGTGGCTCGGTCAACGCCATCCCCGCAGCTGCGAACCCCGTCGCGGTCGGCGGATGCGCATGCACAATCGCCTGAATGTCAGGCCGCGCGCGGTAAATCAGCAAGTGCATCCCAATCTCGCTGGTCACGTTCCGCCGCCCCGCCACCCGCCTGCCCTGCAGGTCCACAATCACCATGTCCCGGGCCCGCATCGCCCCTTTGCTCACACAAGTGGGGGTCACCAGAATCCTCTTGCCATCCAGCCGGACGGACAGGTTTCCGTCCATCGCCGCCACGAACCCGCGCTCGTGCAGCATCCGCCCGTAGCGGACAATTTCTTCCCTGTGCTTTCGTTCAGCGGACATGGAATACACTCTCGGGGGAGCGACAAAAAAGCGGCTAAAACCTACAACCCCCGCATAGTACCGCACGCCGCCCCGATCAGACAAACAAATTTACGAAAACAGACAAACAAATTCCAAGGAATAAACGATAAACCCCTCTAGTCTATGCACCAATGTTCCGCCTCCATTCCCCCGTATAATCTGACACCGTGCGGGTTTCCGATTTTCATTTCCACCTTCCCGGCGAACTCATTGCCCAGCAACCCCTCGCCGCCCGCGACGGCTCCCGCCTGCTGCACCTGCAGCGCACCAGCGGCCGCTATTCCGATCGCCTGTTCCGCGACTTCCCCGACCTTCTGCAACCCGGCGACCTCGTCGTCTTCAACAACACCCGCGTTTTTCCTGCCAGGCTGTATGGCCGCCGCGAAGGCGCTCGCGCCCGCGTCGAAGTTCTTCTGACCCGCCAGGTCTCCATCGATCCCAACGATTGGGAGTGCCTGGTTCGCCCCGGACGCAAAATCGGAATCGGCGAACGCCTATTCTTCGGCGAGAAAAATGAACTGCAGGCCAATGAATTGCAAGCCCAGGTTCTGACGCGCGCCGAATCCGGCGAGCGCCAAATCCGCTTCCACCCCCTCAAAAACAACGACGATTTTTTCGCCGCTCTCGATCGCATCGGCCACGTCCCGCTGCCGCCCTACATCGCGCGCCCGGATTCCTCCAGCGATCGCGAACGCTATCAAACCGTCTATGCCCAGCATCGTGGATCAGTAGCCGCGCCCACTGCCGGTCTCCACTTCACGCCCGAGATTCTCGACCGGATCCGCCGGCGTGGCATCGAGACCGCCGAGATCACGCTGCACGTCGGCCTGGGAACTTTCCAACCGGTCCGCGTCGACGAGGTCGAGGATCATAAACTCCACTCTGAGCCCTATTCCATCTCCGCCGGCGCTGCCTCTGCCATCAATCAGGCTCTCGGCGGCGCCCGTCGCATCATCGCCGTCGGAACCACAACGGTTCGAGCCCTGGAACACGCAGTCCGCCGTGGCGCAGGTGAAATCGTCGCCGGCCCCGCCGCAGCCGACCTCTTCATCTACCCAGATCCCGAAACAGGTTTCGAATTCAAAGTGGTCAAAGCGATGCTGACCAATTTTCATCTCCCGCAATCCACGCTGCTGATGCTGGTCTGCGCCTTAGGCGGACAAGAGAACGTCTTGCGCGCATACGAACACGCAGTCGCCGAGCGCTACCGCTTCTACTCCTACGGAGACTGCATGTTCCTCGAATGAAACGCCCGCTGCGTTATACTCATCCGGGAGCAGCCCATGGCCACCGCAGCAGTAAAGCAGGTCCCAATACAAGATTTCGTCACTCGACTCCGCAAGTTCCCCGAAGCCACGTTTGACGAAACTGAGCAACTCCGCAAGTTCCTGCAGGACAACCCGCTCAACCCCGACTCGCTGGCTCCCTATCTAACCTGGGATCGCCAGCACTACACCCGCAACCTGATCGACAAAAATCCTCTCTACGAACTAATCGCCGTCTGCTGGGAGATCGGACAGATCAGTTCCGTCCACAATCACCGCGACCAGAACTGCTGGATGGCTGTCCCCATCGGCCGCTTACTGGTAGAGAATTTTCACGTCGTCCATCAGGACCTAGAGCAGGGCAAATCCACCATCAAGTCCACCGAGACCGTCGAGATGAATGTGTCCCAACCGTGCGCCGTCGATCCGCTGGCGCCGGTGCACCGCGTCCTGAATCCCCGGGAATTCAATCAGCGCGCCGTCAGCCTTCACGTCTATTCCCGCCCTTTCGACACCTGCGTCGTCTACTCCGCCGAGCAGGGCACCTGCGGTGAAATCCAGCTCCACTACACCACCGAATACGGAAAACCAAGGTAACTTCCACAGCCAAGAAAACTCTTGGTCACCAAGCTCCCCCAGCGGTATCTATGGAGTGGGGCTCGGGGAGTATGCATAGGATCGTTTCATGGATGCTGGTGGGCGTCGCTTTAGTGGCGGCCTGCGTCTATTACCAGAACCATCCTCCCGAGCTAAAGGGATGGACCACCGAAAAATTGCGAGCGCTGGAAGCCAAACCTGCGACTCCCGATCAGGCCCCGGTCAGCACGATTGCGAGCCCGCTCGAAGCCTTGATGGGGAAGGTCGCCACGCCGCAGACCACCGACCCGCAGACCGCGGAAACAGAGCAAGAGCCGGCGCGGCCGTGGAAGCCACACCCCAACGATCACGTTGGTCCGTCACCCGTAGGCACCAGTACCGCTATCGTGCACAAAACATTCGCGGTCACTTCCACCGCCAAATTTGTCTTCGAAGTTCCGCCTCACGCCGCCAGCCCCCAACTGCACGGGACCTATCACTCATTCGCGAAAAACTCCGGGGCGCAATCCGGCGATGAAAATGGAGACGTCGACCTTCTCTTGATCAATGAGCAGCAGTACGCAGATTTTCTTAATGGCAATCCCGCCGACGTGGTTTATTCGGTCGACTCCTCCCATGATCAGGATGTAAGCCTGGGCCTGCCCGCCACGCTCGATCACCCAGTGCGGTACTACCTGGTCTTTCGCAACAGCTCCAGCCGAGCAGGGCAAAAAGTAGTACAAGCCGACTTCCGCGTAGATTTCTAGCTTAGTTGCAGATGTGGGGACGAGCGCCTCCACCCGTCCAGCCAAGCGCAGCGAGGCGTCTGGCAGCGCTTCGGATGACGGCTTCCAGCCCCCACTCCGGCTGCTAAACTACTGCCTTGCCCCCGCGAACAAAATCCCCGCAACCGGACTCCGCGCCCGCGCCAGCCGCCGAAGCCCGCATCTTCCTGATCGACACCATGTCGTTCATCTTCCGCGCCTACCACGCCATGGCTCGCCAGCGCTCCATGTCCACCAAAGCCGGACTTCCCACCGCCGCCGTCTACGTCTTCGTCAACATGCTCCGCAAACTGCGCGACGATTTCTCCCCCAACTATCTAGCCGCTGTTTTCGACGTAGCCGCCCCCACTTTCCGCGATACGCAAGCCGAAGCCATCACCACCATCCGCAAGTTCGACATCAAAACTCAAACCTTCACCGAAGTCGAATACAAAGGCTACAAAGCCAACCGCGCCGCCATGCCCGAGGATCTCGGCCAACAGATCCCCTACATCCGCCGCGCCCTCGAAGCCTACCGCATCCCCATCCTCGAACTGGCCGGCTTCGAGGCCGACGACGTAATCGGCACTCTGGCCCGCAAAGCCGCGGCTGCAAAGTACCCCGTCTACGTGGTCTCCAGCGACAAAGACATGATGCAGTTAGTCAACGACGATGTTCACATCCTGAATCCTCCCAAAGACAATCTCATCTGCGACGCCGCCAAGGTCGAAGAAATTCTAGGAGTCCCTCCTGAGCGCGTAGTCGACATCATGGCCCTCCGCGGCGACGCCATCGACAACATCCCCGGAGCCCCCGGCATCGGCGACAAAGGCTCGGTAGAAATCATCAAGCGCTTCGGCTCAGTCGAGCAAGCGCTCGATCACGCCAACGAAGTAGAAAAGAAAACCTACCGCGAATCTCTCCAGAACAATCGCGACGTCATCCTCTTCAGCAAGAGCATGGCCACCATCGACACCAACGTCCCAGTCGATTTGAACGTCGAGGCCATGCGTGCAGGCCAGCCCGATCTCGATCTCCTCCGCCAGCTGTTCACTGAGCTCGAATTCACTTCGCTATTGAAAGAGCTGCTTCCGGATGTTCAAGTCACCGAGTCTCATTACAGCGAGGCCCAATCCGCCGCAGATGTCGAGAGCGTCCTAAACTCCATCGCCCAGGAAGGCGCGCTAGCCATCGCGGTAGAACAACTAGAATCAGTTCCCGAAAGCGAAGAGGAAATAGTCGAAGAGGAGCCGCAGTCCGGAATGCTCGCGCTGACCGACGATTCATCGCCGGCTCCTGCTCCCGAGCCCACCGCCCGCCGCGTGGCAATTTCTGGAGCGGCAGGTGCGGCCGTAGTCGTAAAGCTGGACTCCACTAGCGCGGCAGCGAAGCTACGAACCATCCTCACCGATGCCACGCCCAAAGCAATCCACGATTACAAAGCCGCGATTCACGCGCTAGCTCCCCTGAGCATCAGCCTGCAAGGCGTCGGGCACGATCCCATGCTCTACTCCTACCTGCTCGATCCCACCTATTCCTCGCATCGCCTCGCAGACGTAGCCCTCCGCCGCTTCAATCTAAAACTAAGTGGTGACCTGGCCGAAGCCGCCGACGTTACCGGCAGGCTGACAACGGCGCTGCTCGAAGACGTCAAGCAGGCAGGACTAACAAAGCTCTACGAAGAAATAGATCTCCCGCTCGTCCCTGTTCTAGCCCGCATGGAGCAGGCTGGAGTAAAAATCGACACCGCCGCGCTAGCCAAAATGTCGACCGAACTCGAACGCGAGAGCGGCGCCAAAGCGAAAGAAATCCACGAGCTTGCCGGAACCGAATTCAACATAAGCTCTCCCAAACAACTAGCAGACATACTCTTCAATCGCCTGAACCTTCCGAAACCAGTAAAGTACGGCCGAGGCCGCGTCACATCGACCGCCGTCGATGTCCTCGAGACCTTGGCGGAAGAACATCCCATAGCCAGAAAAGTTCTCGACTACCGCCAGCTAACCAAGCTGAAATCCACCTACGTCGACACTCTACCCGCGTTAATCAACCCTGCCACGGGACGCCTGCACACGACTTTCTACCAGGCAGGCACGGCAACAGGCCGACTTTCCTCCGCCAACCCCAATCTGCAAAATATCCCCATCCGCACCGAGCTAGGCCGCGGCATCCGCGCCGCCTTCATCGCCGAACCCGGCCACGTTCTTCTAACCGCCGACTATTCGCAGATCGAGCTCCGCCTGCTAGCCCACTTCTCCCGCGACCCGCTCCTGGTCGAAGCCTTCCGCCGCGGCGACGACATCCACACCCTGACCGCCTCGCAAGTGTTCGGAGTCCCACCGCTAATGGTCACGCCGGACCACCGCCGCCAGGCGAAAGTAGTAAATTTCGGCATAGTCTACGGCTTGTCCGCCTTCGGCCTCTCGCAAAATCTAGGCATCGAAACTGCCGAAGCAAAACTTTTCATCGCCAACTATTTCGAAAAATACAAAGGCGTCCGCGCCTTCATCGACAAAACGTTAGAAGAAGCCCGCCGCGACCTGAAAGTAAGAACCCTCCACGGCCGCATCCGCCCCATCCCCGACATCAACAGCAAGAACTTCACCCAACGCGGCTTCGCCGAACGCACCGCAGTAAACACCCCGCTGCAAGGCACGGCCGCGGACCTGATAAAAGTGGCCATGATCAGAATCGACACGATTCTGCAAGAACGAGAATTGAAATCAAGAATGACGCTGCAAGTCCACGACGAGCTAGTCTTCGAAGTCCCCGAGAAAGAAGTGGAAACCATGCAATCTCTAGTCCGCGAGCATATGGAAAGAGTCCACGAGCTAGCCGTCCCGCTGCTAGTAGAAATGGAAGTAGGACCAAACTGGAGAGATTTGGATTAGATAGAAGGGTTCGTGTGGGGACGGCCGCCTTCGGCCGTCAAGCCGAGCGCAGCGAGGGGCTGCAGCGCCTAAACCCCCAGCCTCTTCTGAATCTCCCCCGCAATCTCCGCCGTAATCGCCAGCATCCTCTCCTCCGACTCCGCCTCCACCATCACTCGAGCCAGAGCCTCAGTCCCCGAATACCGAACCACCACGCGCCCATTCCCATCCAACTCCCGCTCCGCAGCGTCAACAGCCCGCTGCACTTCCGGCACCTGCGCAAACGGAATCTTCTCCCGCACCCGCACATTCTGAATTTTCTGCGGAAACACTTTCAAATCCCCCACCAACTCCGCCAGCGTCTTACCGGAACGCACAATCACATCCATCACCCGCAAAGCAGTCAGCAGGCCGTCCCCAGTAGTAGCATCGCCATCGCGAAAAATAATGTGCCCCGACTGCTCCCCGCCCAAAATAGCCCCTGTCCTCAGCATCTCTTCAAGAACATATTTATCGCCCACATTCGCCCGCAACATACGAATGCCCGCCTTCTTCAACGCAATCTCCACTCCCATATTCGACATGGTCGTAGCCACCACAGTCGATCCATTCAGTTTCCCTCGCGCCTGCAAGTCGCGCGCCGCCAGCAGCAGCACGCCGTCACCATTCACTACGCGCCCCGCGTCATCGCAAAACAAAGACCGGTCGGCATCGCCGTCAAACGTAACCCCCAGATCAAACTTCCCGCCGGAAGCGGCCACCGTCTTACCCAAATTCTCCGGATGCAGCGCCCCGCACCCCTGATTAATGTTTCTCCCATCGGGCGTCACATGAATAAACGTAGCCTGGATTCCCAAACTCCGAAAAAGCTCCGGAGCCTCGGCCGTAGCCGCCCCATTGGCGCAATCCACCAGCACCCGCATCCGGCTCAAGTCCGACGAAACGCTTCCCGCCAACGACTCGATATACTCCTTGCGCAGCACGGCCTCTCCCGGCAAAGACGGTGCAGCAACTTTCAGCGCGGTATCGCCCATCACGCCTGGCTTTGCCAGCAGCGCGAAGATTTCCTGTTCTATCGCCAGTTCCCGCGCATCGCTCAGCTTGAATCCGTCCGCAGAAAAAACTTTAATCCCGTTATCCGTCCACGGATTATGCGAAGCCGAAATCACCACTCCCGCCGCAAACCCGCGCGATCGCGCCAGATACGCAATCCCAGGCGTCGTGATCACGCCCGCGCTGTGCACCTCCACTCCCACCGCCGCCAGTCCTCCCGCGACGCGGTCTGCAATCCATCCGCTCGATTCCCGCGTGTCTTGCCCCATCACCGCCCGCGCTCCCGGCGTCGCGCGAATCAGCTCATGCCCCAGCGCGCGCCCGATCAGATACGTACTCTCCGCCGTCAGCGGAAATTCCCCAGCCACGCCCCGTATCCCGTCCGTGCCAAATAATTGTCTGCCCTGATTACTCATAGACGATCGCTCATAGACGGTTGCTCATAGAATGTGCGGGTCCACAAAGTGCCGGATGCCGAATCTGAAATGCCCTGCAGTGGATGATAAATGAAGAACGATAAATGAGAACCACGAAGCGGGTGGAGCAGGCCTTCCAGGGCTGCGTTCAACAGCAGCCGTTTGACTTGGGCTTTAGCCCCTGAGGCCCCGCGCGCTTTGACCGACCCGAGATGACCAGAAACAACTCAACGCCCGTTCGCCGCAGGCGTACCCTGTTCGATGATCAACGTCACTCGCACCGGTACCACCTGCACCACCGCCAAATCCCGCGGAAGGTGAATCTGCTGCGCCGTAAGGTCAAACGTGTGCTGGCCCGGTTCAGCATCTTTCAGTTCCAGATCCGCGTGGATGTCCGTCGGCCGCAACACCCGGATCATTCGCTCCGGCCCGCGCACTCGAACCTGTGCCTCAGGGGCGGTAACCGTACTGATCTCCAGCTGCGGGGGAACGTGGCGAAACTCAATCGGCACGCGGAGCGTTACTTCCGCCGGCTCCTGGTCCGGCGCAATCGCCAGCCACAGCCCCGTCGCCAGCACCAGCGACAAGACTTTAAGCCAGAAGTTATGCAGCACCCAGCGCCGAAAAAAACTGATCATAGCGGCCGCTCCGTCTCCGAATCACCGTCGCCATCGACGCTCATCTGCGCACCGGCCCGCAATGATGACTCCTGCGCCCCATCGGATTCATCGCTCTGCCCAACCGTCGGCAACGCTACCGGAGACATATACCGCCGTAGCTCCATGCTCAGCAACTCGCGCAGATGTTCCACCGTCAGGTCCCGTTCGATCTTTCCTCCCACGGCGACGCTGATCGCACCCGTTTCTTCCGACACAATCACCGCAATCGCGTCCGTCTCTTCCGTGATCCCAATCCCCGCCCGGTGCCGCGTTCCCATCTGCGTCGACAGCACCGGATTCATCGACAGCGGCAGAAAGCACGCCGCTGCCGCTAGCCGGCCTTTCTGGATAATCACCGCTCCATCATGCAACGGCGCGCTCGGCCGGAAAATGGTCGCCAGCAGATCGTAGGAAAGCCGCGCGTCCATGGCCACGCCGCTCTCGATATATGTCCGCAGCCCAATCTCTCGCTCGATGACGATCAATGCGCCGGTCTGATGTTGCGAAAACAAATTCGCCGCCAGCACAATGTCGTCGTATGAATCCCCTTCCGCCACCGAGCCCCGCAAAAAGCTGACCCGCCGCCCCACATCCGACAACACATGCCGGATCTCCGACTGAAACACCACAATCAAAGCAAACACCACGTAAGGCAGCAAATGGCTGACCAGCCAGTTCAACGTAACCAGTTCGCCGATTCGCGCCAGGTAGAACGCCGCTGCCACCGCCGCTAGTCCCGCCAGCATCGGCGCCGCCCGCGTCCCCCGGATCATCACCAGCACTTCGTAAATGATCGCAGCCACCAGCAGAATGTCGAGCACCGTAAACGACACTCGCGACCATGGCGCCATCATTTGCATCGCCGGATCTCCCCGCCCTCAAACGTTTCGGAACCCTACATTCTAATGCAGCGTCTCTAGGACGACCTTCGGTGACATTCTAAAAATTGTCATCCTGAGCGGAGGTTGTGCTTCGCGAACGCGAAGCACAACCGCAGTCGAAGGATCCCTTGTCGATCGTCGCTGCCGCCAGCTCCGCAAGGCGTTTCCATCACTTCTCCTGTTTGCCGCGTCCCATCTTGCCGGCGCCTGTTGCCTTCACGACCGCCCGAATCTCGCCCCGCGCCAAGCGCGCCGAAATCTCATCCCCTGCCTTCACCACCCCAGCATGCTTCACCAACTGCCCCGCACCATCAAACACCAAAGCATACCCCCGCTCCAGAATCGCCAGAGGAGAAAGCGCCTCCAGCGCCGTCCCCATGCGTTCCAGGCGCACCTTATTCAGCAAAAGCTGATTCCGCATCGCAGCCGCCAAAGCCGCAGTCCCCGCCGCAAGTTCACTCCGAATTCCCGCCAGCACCCGCCGCAAATCATAATGCCGCACGGCCGCCGCCAGCGTTTCCCAGCGACGCCGCATCAACTCGAGCGCCTGCCGCTCCCCGCGCTCCAAACGAAAAGTCAGATCATCCAGCTTCTGCTGTCGCTGCCGGATCAAGTCCATCATGCGCGCGAACGCCCCGTCCTGCGCCCTTTCCATCAGCGCATGCCGCGCCTCCAGCAACTGCCGCTCCATCGCCCGCACCAGCCGCTCCCGCGCCGCCTCCGCCTGCGTCTCCACTTCCACCCGCGACCGGATCACCAACTCCGCCGCCGCCGAAGGCGTTGCCGCCCGCAGGTCCGCCACAAAATCCACAATCGTGAAATCCGTCTCGTGCCCCACCGCCGATATCACCGGAATCCCCGAAGCCGCGACCGCCCGCGCCAGCCCTTCATCATTGAACGCCGCCAGATCTTCCGCCGACCCTCCGCCGCGCCCCACAATAATCACTTCCACGCTGCGGCTCTCATCGCCGCGAACGTCATTGAAATACCGCACTCCCGCTGCGACTTCAGCGGCCGCAAAATCCCCCTGCACCTGCGCCGGATAAATCACCGCATTCGCCGTGTGATGCCGCCTCTGCAAAATATTCAGAATGTCGCGCAGCGCCGCCGCCTGCGGCGAAGTCACAATCCCAATTCGCCCCGGCAACGTCGGAATCGCTTTCTTCCGCTCCGCCGCAAACAATCCCTCCGCCTCCAGCTTCGCCTTCAGCTGCTCAAACGCAACCTGCAACCCTCCCGCGCCTTTCGGCTCGATATACTCCGCCGCAATCTGCAACTCGCCGCGGTCCTCATAAATCGTCACCCGCCCGCGCACCACCACCTGCATCCCGTCCGTGGGACGAAATCGCAGCAGACGCGCCTTCGAACTGAACATCACCACCCGAATCTGCGCGTCCCCATCTTTCAGCGTGAAATAAAGATGCCCCGAATCCGGCGCCCGAAAATTCGAAATCTCCCCCTCCACCCAGGCGTCCGAATATTCCCGCTCCACATGAGTCCGCACCGCCGCCACAAGCGCGCGCACACTCCAAACCCGCCGCTCCGGCGGCGCGAACCGGAACCCGAGTTGATCAGTGAACGACATACGTCGAGTGCAGTGTAGCCTTCGCGGCGCCCCTTTCAAAACGCTGGGTAAGTTTCGCAAATCTCCTAATCCTGTCATCCTGAGCGAAGCGAAGGACCTCTGCAACTCGCCGCCGCCGCCCGGCTGTGGTAAATTCCGCTCGTATGCTCGGACTGGATGACAGCCGCTGGAGCAATCTTACTGGAGGCTGCAGAACTCGGCTCGATCCGCGCCCCCTGCTCGCCAGACTCGAAACTGGGCAGGACACCGCAACCGCATGGCATGGTCTTTGGAACGAACTGCATCACCAGGGAGATGTCGGGGACGCATCATACGCTGCGATCCCGCACCTCGTGAGGATTCATCGAAAGCACGCGGTGGTTGACTGGAACACCTATGCGATTGTGGCAGTCATCGAATTGGCTCGGACAAAAGGAAAAAATCCCGAATTACCGAAGTGGTTGAAAGAAGACTACTTTCGTGCGATTGAAGAATTATCCGAGATCCGCGGAGCCGAGATTTCACGCACCAAGGAGCCGGATACTGTCCGAGCCATACTCAGCGTAATTGCGATCGCGAAGGGTCTTCGCACGCATGGGAAATTTCTCATAGAGTACTCCGAGGACGAGCTGTTGGACATTGAGTCTCGAGAGTAATACTGACCAGCCCGGAGAGCCGAGCGCAAACTTCACCGCCGCCACCGGCTAACCAAATACAACACAACCGAAAGCACCACACTCAACACCACCGAAGTAGCCAGCGGAAAATAAACCGTAGTATTCTTCCCGCGATACAAAAAATCCCCCGGCAGCCGCCCCAAAGGCAAGTTCGTCCGCCCCAGCAGCATCAGCACAATCCCCGCCAACACAATCACCGCACCCAACCCAACCAGCAGCTTGCCCAACTCAGTCATAAAAATCTCAACTCACTTCGCCCGATACACCGTTTTCCCCGCCACAATCGTCCACAAAACTTTCGTATCCCGCATCTCCTCCGGAGAAACCGTCAACACATCGCGATCCAGCAAAACCAGATCCGCCCGCTTCCCTGGAGCAATCGTTCCAATCGAATCCATATTCATGGCTCGCGCCGAATTCCGCGTATAGGCATAGAACATTGCCTCGCGCGGCATGTCTTGCGAAGCATCCAACACTCCCTCCAATCCCCGCCGTGTCTCCGCCTGATAAATCGCCCGAAACACGTTCGCCGTCGAAACCGGCCAGTCGCTGGCTCCCGAAATAATCCCTCCACTATCCAAAATCGACCGCGCCGGATATTGCCACTGATAAATCTCCGGATCCAGATAAGGCTTCAGAATCTCAATCGTGTCCGGACTCGCCTCCGCCCAAAAAAGCTGCAGCGCGCTCACCACGCCCAGTTCCTTGAACCGCGGAAAATCCTCCGGCTGCACGAACTGCTCATGCGTAATCGTATCCGGCAACCCGGAATTCCCATTCGCCCTGCGCGCCGCCGCAATCCCGTCCAGCGCCGCCGTCACCGCGCCGTCGCCAATGGCATGCACATGAACGATCAAACCCTGTTTGTCCGCCGCTATACAAAGCTCAGCAAATTTCTTCGGCTCAAACAGCAAATCCCCGTTGCGCCCCGTATTCCTGTACGGCTTGCTGAGATGCGCCGTCTGCGACGGAAACTCCACCACGCCATCGGCGAACACTTTGATCCCGGTCACGTGCAGATGCGGCACGTTCTTATAAGCTGCACGCGTCTTCTGTACTCCAGCCAGCTCCGCCGCCGGATCCTTCGCAAACACCTGGGGAAACGCCACCACCTCCGAATTCAGCTCACCCCGGTCCGCCAGCATTTTGTACGCCCGCAAGACATAATCCTTGGCCAGCGGATCGAGCCACGCCGTGATCCCAAGGCTGTGGTTATATTCAAGAGCAGCCCGCCCCGCGGCCAGCAACTGATCAGCAGTGAACTCAGGCAGCAGCGGCTCGATCTTCTCCATGCCCGCGTCCACCAGAAATCCGTTCGGCCGCCCGTCTTTGTCCACGCCGTAATAACCGCGCTCCTCAACCGAAAGCTTCTGCAGAAATTCAGCCGTGATGCCCGCGCGCTGCAACAGCGCTTGATTCACCCAAGCCGTGTGCCCATCCATCCCGCGCAAGATAACGCTCTGCTTTTCGTAAGCCCCCGTGCTGAACTCGGCGTTGAGCACATCCGGATGCGACCAGAACTCCAGCGGCAGGCCAAGAATCTCAAGAATGTCGCCACGCATGCCCTTGCCAGTTTTCCTCGCGTCGTCCACAAAAGGCGCCAGCTGATCGAGAGTTTCCACCTTGTCGCTGGCGTCGGCCGAAATCAGGCTGAGTCCGCCGTCGATCGAGTGACTGTGCGAATCGATGAACCCGGGGAAAAGACTCTTCCCTTCCAGATCGATGCGCTCCGCCTTCGCGCTCACAGACCTAACCACCTCAGAAAAGTTGCCCACAGCCACAATCTTTTCCCTGCGAATCGCAACCGCCTCCGCATAAGGATTCTGCGGATCGCCGGTAAAGACCTTGGCATGAAAGAAAATCCGTTCCCCGGAATTCTCCTGCGCCCAAATCGAGGAACCCGTCAGAAAAAGGAATGCGATGCACAACAGAAACACCAGACAGCGGGGAAATAATCGCTTCACGGAATCACCTTTCTCAAGCGTGCAAAGATTCAAATAAAAAGCCCGAGTCCCTGTCACCGCACGCGTTCTTACTCATCGCGCATCGATGCACGGGCCACGGGCATGCTGTTAAGTCTTGATTTTCCGGCAGGGCTCTCAGCCTGCAACCCTACTTCAATCCCGTCACCACGTACGCCTCCGACAGCGTCCGCACGTAGAGATACGCGTATGCCGTCCCATCGCTCGACAGATGGGGCGGCGCCAGCGACGCACCCTGCGCCCCCACCCCTGCTCCAAAGCTTTTCCACGGTTCCATTTTCCCGGTCTGTATATTCGCCCGAGAGACCTGCACCGCCTTCGCGCCGCGTATGAACGGAGCCACATACACCGACTCCCCGTCCTGCGTCCAGCCAATCACGTTGTCTTTCGATTCAAGCCCCGGTATCGGACGAAATTCATTTTTTTCAAGTGACCAGACACCTCGTTTCCCATCAGCCGCACGCACCGCGACGCTCTTCCCATCCGGCGAGAGTTGAACTCCGCCCATGCCCTCGGGAGTCACGGGTTTAGAATCTCCACTGCTCAGATCAACCACATAGTCGCGTCCGCCGTGCCCGGCTTCAATCCCGTAGGCCAGCAAGCGCTTGCCATCCGGAAAAAACCGGGCCCCGTCGTAGCTGACGGCATCGTGCGTAAGTTGTCTCGTTTCGCCCGCTCCCGTCGGCACAAGGTTCAGCGGTCCGCCCTTGGCCCGTCTTGTAATCGCCCATTTCGTGTCCGGCGAGATAGCCATCGCCCGGCCCTCGCCAATGCGTGCCGGAGGCGACCCATCTGTATCGCGCAAATACACCGTGTAATTCGGACCCCCGCCATCGCCTTCTTCTTCAAATAAGATCTTCCGCCCGTCGCGGCTCATGTCGCGCAGTTCCGACCATCCAAACCAACCCAGCTCGTTCTCTTCTTTTCCACCCGGCCCCATGCCCCGAATATCGAGCCTCTGGTGATTCGCCACCGTCAGTACCGTTCCATTCCGCATATCTTCCAGCCACATCCCTCCCGGCACGTTGGTGATCGTTCGCAGCTTGCCGGAAAGAGTAACGGCGCGCGGGTTCGAAGCCTCCCCCGTGTTCGTGGATGTAAACCAGATCTCATCCCCGGCCGGAGACCAGAGAATGCCTTGCAGTGAAGTCCAGCCCGAAGAAAGTTTCCGCTCTGGTTCCTTGCCATCCGCCCCAATTACCGCCAGCGAACCTTCGTCGTCTCCGCCCGGATTTTCATGATCGGCAAAAGCGATCCACTTGCCGTCCGGCGAAATCTTCGGATGGCTGATCCAGTTAATCGTGTCCAGCAGAACCTTGCCCGCGGGATATTCCAGATGCCAATGATTGTTCTCCGGAACGTAACGGGTCATCGCCATGCTCTCGCCGTTCGCTGACCAGTCGGCGTCCCCCACGTTGTCCATCACCTCGCGCGGCGTTCCCCCGCTCAGCGGAACCCGCGCCAGCGTCCCGCTTCGCGCGTAGCCGCTATGAAACACGGTGTTGAGACGAATCGCCAGTTCTCCGCCCTTTGAAATCGAAAGCAGTTCCGCATCTTTGATTCCCAGGTCACGCGACCCCGGATCATCCGTACGCGACATGTAGAGCTCGAACGGGCCGCCATCCCACGCCGCGCTGTAAACGATGCTGCCGTCCGGCGTGAACCGCGCATTCCCGATCGCTCCCGTCCGAAAAGTAATCTGCTGATACTCGGCCATCGCCGCCGGTCCGTGTCCTCGACTCCCCAGCCACCACCCCAGACCCAGCATCACCACCGCGATCGCCAGCCCACCCGCGATCCCGGCCAGCAACTTGCCCCGCGGCCGTCCGCCCTGCACCGCCGCGACCGCCGCTCGCGCCGTAGTCCCGGAAACTCCGGTGAGATGCTCGAGATCAAATGCAATATCGCTGGCCGAGTGGAACCGCTGCTCCGGATTTTTCTCCAGGCAGTGCTGCACCATCCGCTCCAGCGCCGGAGAAACACTCCGATTCGTCTCGTTCAACTCCGGCGGCTCTTCCCGCAGGATCGCGCTCATCGTGTCCGCAGCCGTCTCTCCATGAAACGCCCGTTTCCCCGAAAGCATTTCATACAGAATCGCCCCAAAGCTGAATATGTCAGACCGCGGATCGACCGCTGTCCCGCGCACCTGCTCCGGCGACATATATCCCGCCGTCCCCATCACCACGCCCGCTTCCGTAGCCTGCGTCTGCGTGGGCATCGAGGTATGCGTCCCGGAATCTGGCTGGGTCAGCTTCGCCAGCCCGAAATCCAGAATCTTCACCCGCCCATCTTTCGTGAGAAAAAGATTCTCCGGCTTCAGGTCGCGATGAATAATTCCTTTTTCATGCGCCGCCGCCAGCCCGTGCGCGATCTGCAACGCATAGTCGAGCGTCTTACGCACCACGATCGCCCCGCCCCGCAGCCGCTCCCGCAGCGTCTCGCCCTCAAGCAATTCCGAAACCACGTAAGGCGAGCCCTCATACGTGCCAATATCAAACACCGCCAAAATGTTGGGATGATTCAGGGCCGCAGTAGCCAGCGCCTCTTGCTCAAAACGGCGCAGCCGGTCCCCGTCCAGAGAAAATGCCGGAGGCAAAACTTTGATCGCGACTTCCCGCTTAAGCCGAGTATCGCGCGCCCGATAAACCTCGCCCATCCCGCCCGCACCCAAAGGCGAGACAATTTCATAAGGACCAAGCCGCGCGCCAGAGGTCAGATTCATGAGCGCCCGATTATAACCCAGCGAAGAAGCAGGCTTGAACGGAAAGACCGACGGCTTAGCCAAACGAATGCGTCGAAAGTCACGAATGCGCCGAGCATCACGAATGCGCCGAACATCACGAATGTGCCGGACATCTCGAATGCTTGGAATACCGTGGAAGAGCGGCGCTTCAGCGCCGCGTAAGATTCTGAGTTTGAATTGGGCTTTAGCCCCCCAGGCACCACTACTCCGTCAGTGCTACAATCCGCCGCATGAAGCGCCAAATCCTCTTCTGCCTCTTCACCACCCTCCTGGCCGCCCAAGCCATCGCCCCCGAAGTCGAACTCTCCGCCGAGCCCCACCACCACCTCACGCTAGAAAACAAATACGTCCGCGTCTACAACGTCGAAGTCCCACCCCATTCCGACACGCTCATGCACTGGCACCGCCACGACTACATCTACGTTACCCTCGGCGCAACCGAAGTAGTCAACGAGGTCAAAGGCAAACCTCCTGCCACTCTCCATCTCGAGGACGGCGAAACTCATTTCTCCCCCGCTCCCTTCGCCCACATAGCCAGCAACCGAAGCGACCAACCCTTCCGCAACGTAACCATAGAAATCGTAGCCGACGAATCCCTGCGCAACGCCGCCGCTCACGGAGACGTCAAGTGGAATGAAGACCGCGCCCTGGAAACTTTCCCCGGAGGCACCCAGCAAATCCTCTTCGTAAAAGACGGAATCCGCGCCAGCGAATTCGAACTCCAACCCGGCGCCACAGTCCCCATGTACCACCACAAAGGCCCGCACCTGCTGGTGGCCGTTTCTGATCTAGACATCCGCAGCGACGTCAAAAGCGACAACAAAAATGGCCCCCACGGCCCCATGCCCGGCCACTTCAAATCCGGCGATAGCAAGTGGCTCCCAGGCAACTATTCCCACACCATATCCAATACCAGCACAAAGCCAGCCAAATTCGTAACCCTCGAATTCCCATAAGAACTCATGGAGAGAAGGAGAGAAAAGGTTCATGTGGGGACAGCCGTCTTCGGCTGTCCGGTCAAGCGCAGCGAGACCTGCATCTCCTCAATTCCCATTTCGGGAATTTTCTTGTCAAGAGGCAAATCGCCCTAGATTGGAACTATCTCCCTGATTCCACGGCAAATAGACTTCTTCGCCGCCTACGTAATCCCCCCCAGACGTCTTCTACATCCTCCCCCTAGCCGCCACCAACAACCAACCCGACATCCTCCTCACCCCCCACCGCCAAAATTCCAAATACGCCCAATACAAAGAAGCCTGGCATCTGCTGATGTCCGAACGCTAGAGTCCTCTCAAGGTCCTTGACTATCGTCCCCGTAGCTGCCACGCTTTGACGGACAAAATGGCACACGTTGAAGGATTAGCGAACCCGGAGTTGCTAAAGTGGGCTAGGGAGTCGGCCCGCCTATCCCCAGAGGCAGTCGCCAAGAAGCTCGGCGTCAAAGTCGATCGGATATTAATGTGGGAAGGAGGAAAGGAGCGGCCGTCAGTCGCTCAACTCCGCAACTTCGCTGCGGCTACAAAACGGCCCCTGGCTGTTTTCTACCTTGCTGAACGTCCACGTACATTTGATGCATTGCACGATTTCCGGGCAGGCGCCGGAGACGCGCCGCCCAGCACATCACCCGAGCTAGCTTTTGAAATCAGAAAAGCTTTCGACCGACGGGAGTGGGCGCTCGAACTGATGAGCGATCTACAGCTAAAGCCAGCAACATTTGGCGTCAGGCTCGGTCTGGGCGAGGGCCCAGAAGCTGCCGCGGCGAAGATTCGGGCTGCACTCAATGTGCACACCGACGCTCAGAGCCGATGGCGCGTGGACAACGAGGCGTTCCGTGAATGGCGCGCACTCCTCGAACGCGTCGGCATCCTAACTTTCCAAGCCACCAAGCTGGAACTGGATGAGGCGCGGGGCTTCTCGATTTCCCTCAAACCATTTCCGGTTGTTGTTGTGAACATCAAGGATGCGTATCGAGGGCGCATTTTCACGCTGCTCCACGAAGTGACACATCTCGCACTAAACGACGGCGGCATTTGTGATCTAGATGATAACCAGCGCCGCAACGTGAGCGCACGCATTGAATCTTATTGCAACAGAGTTGCTGGTGCCGTTTTGTTCCCGAGGAACGATCTGCTCAGTACAAGCGAGGTTCGCAGTCACCGCTCATCCGATATGACGTGGTCAGAGAGCGAACTCCAAACACTGTCAAGAAGGTTCGGCGGAAGCAGGGAAGCGCTACTAGTTAGGTTGTTGACGCTGGGAAGGACGAGCGAGACCTTTTACTACAAGAAGCGTGACGAGTACAGGGTCGAGTACGCAAAATGGCGCGAACAACGAAAAGAGGGTTTTGCCCCGCCACACGTGGTTTCGGTTTCCAGCGCTGGGCCGCTTTTCACGTCTCTTGTCATTGAAAACTTCAACCGCGAACACATTACCGCGAGCGACGTGTCGGACTATCTCCAAGTCAGGGTCAAACATCTTCCCGAAATCCAGCGCGACTACAGCGGCTCCGAGCTGGTAGGCCAAGGAGAATAGTGGCTTACAGCATTGACTCCAGTGGCGTTCTGGATCTCTTTCGCTATTACCCGCCCGACGTGTTCCCTACAATCTGGACGCAAATGGAGGCCGCTGCGCGGGGCGGAGTCATTTTCGCGATAGATGAGGTCTAGCGGGAGCTCGAGAAGAAGGATGATGTCGCCTTTGAATGGCTCAAGGGCCGCCGCACGATCGTGGTGGACATCGACACACAAATACAACAACGCGTAACGGCCATCCTCGCGGTCCATCCGAGACTCATCGATACGCGCAAGAACCGCTCTTCCGGGGATCCGTTCGTCATTGCCCTCGCACAGTCGCGAGGATTTTCCGTTGTTACAGGTGAGAAGGCATCAGGCATTATCGCGAAACCCAACATTCCCGACGTTTGCGAAGCGTTAAAAATACCTTGGATGAACGTCCTTTCGATGTTCCGCAGCGAGGGGTGGAGGGCCTGAAGGCGCCGTCGGAACCAACGTCATAAACTTCCCTCTTGCATTCCTTCTCATTCATCTGCTATAAACAATCCACCGAGAGCAGTAGTGTGGCTAGCCGGGCATAATTGTCTGCAACTCTCGTCGCTCGTCCGGCATCTAATCATTCAAGAGGGCGTGAAAGCCTTCAATTGTCCCGGCCACGGGATTTCATTCGGGAAGAAAGCATTTCCGAAGGGTACCTTCAAAGCAAGGACCTCCAACTAGGATCTTTTCTCAATTTTCTGTCTTCCGATCGGCATGCGCCGAAAGTGGCGTAGATCCGACCGGAAGGCCATACTGTTGCGCGTGTCCGTGAGCGCCCACCGAAAAGTTTGTCATTCCGAATCGGGCTGAAAGCCCGGTGAGGAACCTGCTTCTCGGCTTCGAGGCAAGCTCTCCTGCATCCGCTTCCCAAAACGGTCCACTTGTGGAAAACATCTGGAAATCCTGTGGGATGCGTCGATTGACAGGATTTTACCCCGCACGTATGTTTGTAAGGTTTCGAGGACAGTCGGTTTCGCACTCGTGCGATTCCGCCTGGACTGAATTCGCGCCGCTTAGGCGGACCGCGATTCGGTCTTTGACAACTAGGTTGAACGTGCCAGTCGTGAGAAACGGATTCGAGTATTAGTTCGAACGATCTCACAAGATAGACCACCGTGAACTTTTTCTTCCCTGCTTCGCAAGAGGTGAGGAAGCAAAAGGCTGAACGGTGGCGCCATCCCGGCTTTCGAGCCCGGCGATGGCAGCCTACCTTCTACCCGTCGGTAGGCATCAGGTTTCAAACGAGAGTTTGATCCTGGCTCAGAATCAACGCTGGCGGCGTGCCTAACACATGCAAGTCGAACGAGAAAGGGGAGCAATCCCTGAGTAAAGTGGCGACCGGGTGAGTAACACGTGACTAACCTACCCTCGAGTGTGGAATAACATCGGGAAACCGATGCTAATACCGCATAACATCGCAAGATCAAAGGAGCAATCCGCTTGAGGAGGGGGTCGCGGCTGATTAGCTAGTTGGCGGGGTAACGGCCCACCAAGGCGAAGATCGGTAGCCGGCCTGAGAGGGCGCACGGCCACACTGGAACTGAAACACGGTCCAGACTCCTACGGGAGGCAGCAGTGGGGAATTTTGCGCAATGGGGGAAACCCTGACGCAGCAACGCCGCGTGGAGGATGAAGCCCCTTGGGGCGTAAACTCCTTTCGACCAAGACGATAATGACGGTACTGGTGGAAGAAGCACCGGCTAACTCTGTGCCAGCAGCCGCGGTAATACAGAGGGTGCAAGCGTTGTTCGGAATTATTGGGCGTAAAGGGCGCGTAGGCGGCGCGACAAGTCACCTGTGAAATCCCCGGGCTTAACTCGGGGCCTGCAGGCGAAACTGTCGTGCTGGAGTATGGGAGAGGTGCGTGGAATTCCCGGTGTAGCGGTGAAATGCGTAGATATCGGGAGGAACACCTGTGGCGAAAGCGGCGCACTGGACCATAACTGACGCTGAGGCGCGAAAGCTAGGGGAGCAAACAGGATTAGATACCCTGGTAGTCCTAGCCCTAAACGATGATTGCTTGGTGTGGTGGGTACCCAATCCCACTGTGCCGCAGCTAACGCGATAAGCAATCCGCCTGGGGAGTACGGTCGCAAGGCTGAAACTCAAAGGAATTGACGGGGGCCCGCACAAGCGGTGGAGCATGTGGTTCAATTCGACGCAACGCGAAGAACCTTACCTGGGCTCGAAGCGCAGTGGACCGGGGTAGAAATATCCCTTCCTCGCAAGAGGCTGCTGCGGAGGTGCTGCATGGCTGTCGTCAGCTCGTGTCGTGAGATGTTGGGTTAAGTCCCGCAACGAGCGCAACCCTTATCCCTAGTTGCCATCGGGTCAAGCCGGGCACTCTAGTGAAACCGCCTGGGATAACCAGGAGGAAGGTGGGGATGACGTCAAGTCCTCATGGCCTTTATGTCCAGGGCTACACACGTGCTACAATGGTCGGTACAAACCGTCGCAAACCCGCGAGGGGGAGCTAATCGGAAAAAGCCGGCCTCAGTTCGGATTGGAGTCTGCAACCCGACTCCATGAAGCTGGAATCGCTAGTAATCGCGGATCAGAACGCCGCGGTGAATACGTTCCCGGGCCTTGTACACACCGCCCGTCACATCACGAAAGTGGACTGCACTAGAAGCCGGCGTGCTAACTCGCAAGAGAGGCAACCGTCCAAGGTATGGTTCATGATTGGGGTGAAGTCGTAACAAGGTAGCCGTAGGAGAACCTGCGGCTGGATCACCTCCTTTCTAAGAGAGAACGTCATGGCACTCGCGCGTCCCCAAGCCTCTTCGGAACTTAAACTCCATCGGAGTCGCGGTTCCAAATGCAAACGGGATTAAACATGCGTGAGACGTTGCCATGTACCCCAAGCCAAGTCCACCACTAACCTGAGGATGCGGCAAGGGAGCCTCGTTCGGACCTCTCTTTCTCGAATTTTCAGATCGCAGATTGGTTTCGCAAATCGCAAGATGAAGTCGAAGCCGATCGGTCTGTAGCGATGCAGTTCGCTGCCTCGTTCGCGTTCCATGATGGTCAGCTCCGGCTTAGCTGGAGCGCACGTTCAACCTTGTCCTCGAATTAAATTTTGAGTTGCGAGCGTACAATGTAGAGATGCTGAAGCTTCTGGACATGCTGTTCGTCCTGGGCTCCGGAATCATTGTGCTCGCGCTCTCTGCGGTAGCTCTTTTCCGGCTGTTCAAAGGGGGAACCCTTCCGCCACTGGCGTGGGGATCTCCGGAGAGTTGGAAGCGCTGGATTTTCGACGAGAAGCCGAAGCCGAAATGATTGCGGGTCTCGGCCTTGTAAGATACCGGGCCTGTAGCTCAGGTGGCTAGAGCGCACCCCTGATAAGGGTGAGGTCGATAGTTCAAGTCTATCCAGGCCCACCAGAAAATCAGAGGTCAGGGATCAGGGCATAGGGGTTAGTTTTGCTGGCCCCTGTACCCTAACCCCTGACCCCTGGGGTTGGGGCTGTAGCTCAGCTGGGAGAGCGCCTGGTTTGCAACCAGGAGGCCACCGGTTCGATCCCGGTCAGCTCCACCAGAATCGTAGCGCCGGCGTCCCGCCTGTGGCCTAAGCGGGATAAGCCCCGTTGGGGGCGGCCGATAATAGCCCGGCGCTTCAGCGCCGGGTAGAGCGAAAGACCGGGAACAGGTCCCGTAGGGACGGCACGAAGAGCAGGAGGCGGCGAATGAGATTGGTCGATGCAATCACAAGCTTAGGTGGCCTGCTGGTCCCGATCGTAGCAATCCTCGTGGGAGGCGCGATCGCTGTCACAACAATGATCCTCCGCCACCAGGAGCGCATCGCCAAGATCGAGCGCGGCATCGACCCCGACGCTGGTTCGCCAAGAAGCTGAACGGTTTTTCTGAGAGCTGAAAGCTGAAAGCATCAGCCCGATGTTGGGCGTCAAACGCGACAACTGTGATTCAGTTCACGGTTCAATGAAAGTCGTTTTGACGCCGAACATTGGGTTGGAGGAATTCTGGAGTTTGCACACTCCGGAATAAGCAAGACCCATACCCGCACACGCGGGGTAATCAGCGAAAGCTGATGAGGACGATATTTGACAACTGAATAGATTGGGCAAATACAAGGCGACGTAAATTTTTATGAGTGCCTGAGAGAAGCTGCTGGTGCGCATGGCGTTTAATAGGCGCGTGTGCGCGATGAGCAGCAATAAAGGCCCATAGAGTTTAAGCGGCGTGTTCGGGAAAGTTTTTGACTGAAAGCTGATAGCTGACAGCTGAAAGCGATCTTGAGTGTGTCGAGTAAATTTTGTGGTCAAGCTACTAAGGGCGCATGGTGGATGCCTTGGCAGAAGCAGGCGATGAAGGACGTGGCAAGCTGCGATAAGCTTCGGGGAGCCGCAAGCAGGCATTGATCCGGAGATTTCCGAATGGGGAAACCCACGGAGGTGAACCCTCCGTACGGCGTGATGAATCCATAGTCACGCTCGAGCGAACCCTGGGAAGTGAACCATCTCAGTACCAGGAGGAAAAGAAAGAAACCTCGATTGCGATAGTAGTGGCGAGCGAAATCGCAACAGCCTAAACCGGTTAGACCTTCGGGTTCAACCGGGGTTGTAGGGTCGACAACAGTAGAGTTACCAATTCAGTCCTTAACCGAAGCCCTCTGGAAAGAGGGGCCATAGAGTGTGATAGCCACGTAGGTGAAAAGGAACTGAACTCGAAGTCGATACCTGAGTACCGCGGAGCACGAGAAACTTTGCGGGAAGCTACGGGGACCATCCCGTAAGGCTAAATACTAGCTTCTGACCGATAGTGAACCAGTACCGTGAGGGAAAGGCGAAAAGAACCCCTGCGAGGGGAGTGAAATAGTACCTGAAACCGTGTGCCTACAAACGGTGGGAGGACTATGCGGCGCAAGCCGAAAGTCTGACCGCGTGCCTATTGCATAATGAGCCGGCTAGTTATTCTTGTCAGCAAGGTTAAGCGAAAGCGAGCCGTAGCGAAAGCGAGTCCTAATAGGGCGAATCAGTTGGCAGGAATAGACGCGAAGCGGGATGATCTACCCTTGGCCAGGCTGAAAGTGGGGTAACACCCACTGGAGGGCCGAACGGGTGTTTGTTGAAAAAAGCTCCGATGAGCTGAGGGTAGGGGTGAAAGGCTAATCAAATTCCGTGATTGCTCGTTCTCTCCGAAATAGCTTTAGGGCTAGCCTCGTATGATTTGTCGTGGTGGTAGAGAACTGAATGGACTAGGGGGCTTTCCAGCTTACTGAATCCAATCAAACTTCGAATGCCATAGAACAACCAATACGGGAGTCAGACTGCGGGGGCTAAGCTTCGTAGTCGAGAGGAAAACAGTCCAGATCGCCTGCTAAGGTCCCAAAATACAAGCTAAGTGGGAAAGGAAGTCGGAACGCCCAGACAGCCAGGAGGTTGGCTTAGAAGCAGCCATCCTTTAAAGAAAGCGTAATAGCTCACTGGTCAAGCGGTCCGGTGCCGACAATTTAACGGGGCTTAAGCTTGTTACCGAAGCAGCGAATGCATCACTTAACTGTGGTGCGTGGTAGGAGAGCATTCTCAACAGTTTGAAGGTAGACCGAAAGGACTGCTGGACGGTTGAGAAGAGACCCTGCCGGCATAAGTAGCGATAACGGAGGTGGGAACCCTCCGCGCCGAAAGTCTAAGGTTTCCTGAGAAAGGTTAATCCGCTCAGGGTCAGGCGGTCCCTAAGGCGAGGCCGAAAGGCGTAGCCGATGGACATCCGGTTAATATTCCGGACCTCCCTTGTTTTCGTTATACGATGGGGTGACGCAGGAGGATAAGCAGGCCGTTCTATGGCTATAACGGTCGATGCGCGTAAGGTGTCTTCGATAGGTAAATCCGTTGAAGAGTTATCACTGAGGCGCAAAGCAGTACTCCGTATGGAGGAAAGCTGCCGATTCCACGCTGCCAAGAAAAACCTCTAAGGAGAAAATAAGGGAACCGTACCTCAAACCGACACAGGTAGACGAGGAGAATATCCAAAGGCGCTCGTGAGAACAGTTGGTAAGGAACTCGGCAATATAACCCCGTAACTTCGGGAGAAGGGGTGCCCCGGTAGAGTTCATAGCTCGAGGGGGCCGCAGCGAAATGCGCACTGCGACTGTTTAACAAAAACACAGGTCTCTGCAAAGTCGAAAACGACGTATAGGGGCTGACGCCTGCCCGGTGCCGGAAGGTTAAAGGGAGAGGTCAATCGCAAGATGAAGCTTCGAACTGAAGCCCCGGTGAACGGCGGCCGTAACTATAACGGTCCTAAGGTAGCGAAATTCCTTGTCGGGTAAGTTCCGACCTGCACGAATGGCGTAACGAAAGTGCGACTGTCTTGCCGACTGACACGGCGAACTTGTAGTGCCGGTGAAGATGCCGGTTGCCCGCAACTAGACGGAAAGACCCCGTGCACCTTTACTATACCTTTAGTATGAACTATGGCCCTTGCTGCGCAGGATAGGTGGGAGGCTTTGATTCCAGGCTCTCGGGCTTGGAGGAGCCAACGGTGAGATACCACCCTGCGAGATCTGTGGTTCTAACTTAGTCCCGTAACCCGGGACAAGGACATACTAAGGCGGGTAGTTTGACTGGGGCGGTCGCCTCCTAAACGGTAACGGAGGCGCGCGAAGCTACGCTCAGCCTGTTTGGAAATCAGGCGTTGAATGCAAAAGTATAAGCGTGGTTGACTGCGAGACCAACAAGTCGAGCAGGTACGAAAGTAGGCTTTAGTGATCCGGTGGTTCTGCATGGAAGGGCCATCGCTCAACGGATAAAAGGTACGCCGGGGATAACAGGCTGATCGGAGCCAAGAGTTCATATCGACGCTCCGGTTTGGCACCTCGATGTCGGCTCATCGCATCCCGGAGCTGTAGAAGGTTCCAAGGGTTAGGCTGTTCGCCTATTAAAGCGGTACGTGAGCTGGGTTCAGAACGTCGCGAGACAGTTCGGTCCCTATCTGTTGTGGGCGCAGGAGATTTGAGAGGACCTGTCCTTAGTACGAGAGGACCGGGATGGACGAACCTCTTGTGTTCGAGCTGTCATGCCAATGGCACCGCTCGGTAGCGAAGTTCGGTAGTGATAACCGCTGAATGCATATAAGCGGGAAGCACTCCTCAAGATGAGATCTCCCAACCCGTAAGGGATAAGAAGGGCCCAGGAAGACTACCTGGTTGATAGGCTGGAGGTGGAAGAGTGGTAACACTCGTAGCTTACCAGTACTAATCGCCCGTTCGGCTTGACCATAAAATTTACTCGGTGCAGATACAGTTGCCAGCTATCAGCTTTCAGCCCTCAGCTAGAATCTGAGCTGGAGCGAAAGCAACGTTTCTTCTCGACCCGCCTGAACTTGGGCGGAAAGATGAAACACGCTGACAACTGTGCGCCGACGCTTTTCGGAATTCCAAGACGAAGCTGATTCAGCCAAAGCTGGTTCAGTTTCGAGGACGAAGAAAGAAAGCAAAGCCGATGTACGGTGGCTGAAATTGGAAGTAAACAATAAGAAAGTAAGCCACACCCAATCTATTCAGTTGTGAGGCATCGTCCTCACGATCTTTGAAAGCTAGCTTTCAGCTGTCAGCTCTCAGCTTTACCACGGGAGCCGGCGGTTGGGAGCGCTTGCAAGTTTGCTGTCAATCAGCACAAAACGTCACCCTCGGCAACAAGCTGAGAGCTGACAGCTGACAGCTACGACTTGTCGGTGATCTTACCGCGGGGGATCCACCCGTTCCCATCCCGAACACGGAAGTTAAGCCCCGCAGGGCCGATGGTACTGCACGCGCCAAGTGTGTGGGAGCGTAGGTCGTTGCCGGCATAAATAAAGGCCAGTCTGAGAAATCAGATTGGCCTTTTCCTTTGTGCAATTGTGCGGCGCTGGACTTCCGTTCGCGCCTGTCATGAGCAGGCGGCGATCAATTGGAAGCGAGCTTTTGTTTGGTTTTGCGAGTTCGCCCACTGGTGGCAGATCTTCCCGGCGGCGCTGCTCCCGTTCCCCGTCGTTGCTCTCCAGACTTCAACGTGCGGAATATTCGCTGTAGATGAGTAAGGATTGCCTCTCGGGATACTTGCAACTGGCTGGCGATCTCTTTGTTTGTGCGTCCTGCAGCAAGCAATGACAACACTTGGCGATCACGATCCGTCAAATCATGCTCGGCTGCCACGGATTTTGACTTGGCAGCCGCCGTCTTTGACGCTGGGCCGCCACGCAGCAAACCTTCCGTGCTGAGGTCTTCGTCAAGCTCAGGCCAGTGGATGCCGTAGCCTCCGCCGGCAATTTTCCAGTTCTTGCGCTGTGCGGATGTAGCGTTCAGCAGGCGTGGATACCAGACGAGAGGTACGCTGATCACGCGTCCGTCGCGCAAGGAGACGCTCAGCGCATCGTCGTCGAATGCAACGTCTAGCACCCGTTCATCTGCCGCTATCGCCGAAGAACTCACTCCACCCCTCGAGCGACCGAATCCGGTTCGCTATCACTGTTAATTGTATCTCGCGCAGTTCGTGGGCGCGAAATCCAAAGTTTGCCGCAAGTTGGACAGGGTCGAGCCAGAATTTAGCGGACAGATCGTCGCGATCGATATGAACATGTCGCGGCTCATTCGGCTCATGACTGTAGAAATAGAAACGATACGGGCCCGACCTCAATACCGTCGGCATGGCGCGATTGTAGCAAAACCCCGACGGGCCGATGGTGCCTGGAGACGAACTCGCCGAGAAATTACCATACCCTTTCCGTTTTGGGAGGGGGTTTCACAATATCGGCACATCGACTCTGATCTGGAGAATGTGAAGAAGGCGACGGAGTTATATTAGCGGAGGATATTATGTGCATCATCTGTGAGCGCGAACTATGGGGCGAGCATCGAGCACTCGAGCGGGAGCTCTTTACGCCGTGCAAGACTTGCAACAAGTTTCCGGGCGCGAGCTCCGACGGAACCTGCTACCACTGCTACGCTGTTAGCAATATGATCGACGAGTGCCCCGAGTGCGCGGGCAAACCGTGGAGTGAGGAATTCCTGGAGGCCAAGGACGAAATCGAAGGCCCAGACGAGGTTCTGCTCCCGTTCTAAGATCCTTATGGCAAGCTCAGGATAAACTCAGGTCGTTGCCGGCATGAATAAAGGCCAGTCTGAGGAATGAGACTGGCCTTTTCCCTCTGGCCACCATCAGCTGACGGGTCAGGGCTGCCACTCCGTTAGATCCGGGGCAGCCTCGATCTCTACTCGAATCACTGGCGCCTTCAAGAACCACTTAACCGCGACCGTAGGCGTTTTTGCCGAGGCAGGCTCGCCGCGCAGAACATAAACGAGAACTGCTTCCTTCCTCACGCGACAGGCGCACTCTGGTGGCGAAAACTTCCAGCCTTGGAGGTTCGCGATCGCCGCATCCCGCAGGAGTTTATTGCCCGGCAGTTTATCGTTTGATGTTGCCTCAACGTCGGATGTTTCTCCCCGCTCGTTGACGATGAAATGCAGCGACACCGTTCCTCCGATGCGGGCCTGGCGAGCGATGGGCGGGTAAAATGGCATCGAAGCGGACTTGAGATACAGCTCATGGTCCGCTCCCAATGCGGCCGTTGTTACGCAAATCAACATGACGCAAGTAATCCACCCCACCTTTTTCATCTCATGAACCCCTCACTGGCGGCGACGCTGGCTCATGCGGACTGCCACAAGTAACGAGTCCTCACGTTTACAGCCGTGCCCTCCAATATCCCGGCTTTCGGCTAGTATGGGCAACCGCCACGATCTGAACCTTCAAAGCTCGTTCCCGGTAAACCAGAGTAAATGGAAACTGCCGGAGCAGGAACCTTCGAGTGGAGTGTGGCCCTGCGGCCCAGCGTTGAGGCGCGGTGATGATCTGCGCTAGCGCGCGCTCTACCTCAGCATCGAATCTTAGAGCGGCGTCAGGACTGCGCTCCAGGTACCAGTCGAATGCGGCATCATATTCTACGGTTGCTTCGTGATGAAACTCTGCGGCATCAGTGCGCACGGGGTAACTTCGCTAAATTTCGTCTGCGTACTTCTCCCCATGACGTGGTCTCGGCTTTGCCCGAATCCAGTTCAGCGATGCGCTTTCCGATCTCAGCTTCCCAGGCCGCCTGTACACCTTCTTCCACCTTGCCGCCTAGGTTCGAGATCAGGGAGTCGGCCAGCGCTTCCTGTTCCTCAACCGACAGCGACAGTGCGCGCTCCAGCAGCTTCGAAACTTCCGGTGTCATCTGTGCCATGTGGACCCTCGCTTGGCCTATTCTAGCGTAATGGCCGTATTTTCTTGACTTCGACTGGTTCAGGTGAAATCATTTTGATATAGCCGATGTGGCTGATTTAGCCCCTTCCGACCGGATGGTCGGAAGGGTTTTTGCGTTTTGGGGTGGGGCGCCGTCGGCAGAGGGCGATATGGAAGCGAGCCGAACGCGCGAGTATTGCGTCGCAAAGAACGCGACGCGACGCGCGGCTCGCTCAGGTCCCTCAGCGACGATGAAGCTGTCGCTTCGGGATGACAAGGCTTGTGAGTGCGTGACCGGAGGGCTAGGGCGGTGGAGATGGAGGTCCTTCAGCGACGACAAAGCTGTCGCTTCAGGATGACAAGGCTTGTGAGTGCGTGACCGGAGGGCTAGGGCGGTGGAGATGGAGGTCCTTCAGCGACGATAAAGCTGTCGCTTCAGGATGACAAGGCTTAAATCATGGCGTCCCTCAGCGACGATGAAGCTGTCGCTTCGGAATGACAAAGCTTGATCGGTGCGTGACCGGGGGGCCAGGGCCGTGGAGATGGAGGTCCTTCAGCGACGGTAAAACTGTCGCTTCAGGATGACAACCTTAGTAAATGTGAGGAGTTGAGATGCTTAGCGATGGGACCGAGGATGCGGATGGGATCACGATTTGGGGTATGGCGGAGGAGCGGCCGGGGAGGCTTACTCCTAAGCAGTTGGGGGAGATTGCGGAGGCGGAGTTTATTGCCAAGGCTGTGGGGTTGGGGTTTGTGGTGGCCCGGCCTTGGGGGGATAGCGAGCCTTATGATTTTATTGTGAATCCGAAGAAGAGTTTTATTTTTTGGCGGGTGCAGGTGAAGCCGGCGCATACGATTGGGGCGGATGGTGGGTGCAGCTTTCGGGCGCACGATCATCAGATGCGGTCCTATAGTTCGGAGAATATTGATGCGTTGGTGGCTTATGCGCGTCCGATGAATGCGTGGTATGTGATGCCGGTGCGGGTGGTGGAGGAGTTGAAGTCGTTGATGCTTTATCCGGAGAGCCGGAGGAGGCGGTCGCGGTTTGAGCGGTGGAGAGAGGCTTGGGAAGTTTTGCGGGGGAGGGTGCGGCGGAGATAGAGAAGAAGTCAAAATCCCCATCCTGCCGCAAAGAACGCGGCAAGGATGGGGCACCCGCGGCTGATCCGCTGCTGGCTAACAGCGGGTTCCTCCTGTCTCGCTTCGCTCGCGCGTCGGAATGACAAACTCTTTCCGGCGGGTTGGGTAGTACGATTTAATATCCGCCGGAGGTCGCAATGAGCAAAGTCAAAGCTGCTGCCTTTTCAATTTCTATCGACGGATTTGGCGCGGGGGTCCGGCAGGACGCGCAGAACCCTCTTGGAGTGCGCGGGCTCGAAATGCACGCTTGCTTTCAGCCGACGGAGGCGTTTAAGAAGGCGCACGGTCAAGGCGGCGGGAGCAAGGGCGTCGATAGCGATATCGCCGCAGAGTCTTTCGAAAATATCGGCGCGTGGGTCATGGGAAGGAATATGTTTGGACCGGTTCGAGGTGCCTGGAAAGACGATTCGTGGAAGGGGTGGTGGGGCGATAATCCGCCGTTCCATACTCCGGTTTTTGTGGTCACGCATCATGCGCGGGCTCCGCTGGCGATGGAAGGCGGCAATACGTTTTACTTCGTCACGGATGGATTGGAGTCTGCTCTCGAGAAAGCGAGAGAGGCGGCTAAGGGGAAGGACGTTCGTGTTGGCGGCGGAGTGTCCGTTCTGCGGCAGTACCTGGTCGCCGGGCAGATCGACGAAATGCATTTAGCTGTCGCGCCGGTGCTGCTGGGCGAAGGGGAACATTTATTTTCGGGAATCAATCTTGCTCGGCTTGGATACGCGCCGTTCCGGACGGTTCGCGGGGAGAATGCTACGCACGTTTTTATTAAGAGAGGCTAGGGTGTGACGGGAATCGGAGCGGTTATTTTCGATTATGGCGAGGTGCTTTGCCATCGGCCGCCGGACCAGGCGTTTCATCGGCTGGCGAACGCATTTGGCGCCGATGCTGACTCGTTTCAGGTGCTTTGGGATAAGAATCGGGGTGCGTTCGATCGGGGGGACATCACGGCGGAAGATTATTGGATGGCGCTGGCGGAGGATGCTGGCGCGGCGATTGATCGCGAGCAGTTGGATCAGATTTGCAAGTGGGATGTGGAGATGTGGGGCGAGGCGAATTTGGAGATGGTCCGCTGGTTGGGGTCGCTGCGGCGGGGAGGAATTAAGACTGGGCTGCTTTCGAATATTCATCCCGCGATGATTGCTTACTTGCGGGAGAACTTCGAGTGGCTGGAGCTGTTTGACTTCAAAACGTTTTCCGCAGAAGTTCGGTTGATCAAGCCTGATCCGGCGATCTACGAACATACTTTGCGCGGGCTTGGGGTTCGGGCGGGCGAGACTCTGTTTGTGGATGACCGGGAAATCAATGTGCAGGCGGCGCGGGAGTTGGGCATTCACGCGGTACAGTTTCGATCGGTGGCGCAGCTTCGGCGGGAGCTGGAGGCGATTGAGTTTCCAATCTTGCCGGGCAAAGGGGAGTGAGGTTCTGCGCGGCTCAGATGCCGCGAGGAAAGTCCCGGCGTTTTGGGGCTTCGCGGGACAGCGCGGTGGAGAGGGAGGTCCTTCAGCGACGGTAAAGCTGTCGCTTCAGGATGACAGACTTTACCGGCATTATTGCGGCTGCGCTTCCAGCAGGAGATGTTTGTCGAAGCTTGCTGGGATGGTGGCTTTTGGGCCGTGGACTTTGCCCAGGTCTTTGCCGGTTTCGTAATCTATCACGTGATAGTCGCGATTCTCCAGGCCTCGCAGTTCTACCTTGCCGGTCCAATGTTTTGCGTAGAAGGCGTAGTACATTTCTTTTCCTTTTTGGATGGCGTGGGCTTCGGGTAAGTCGAAGCCTATGTCGTAGAGGTCGCCTCGATATTCTCCCCGGGAAAGCATTTTTTCTTTGTAGATGGATACCCACTTGGCCATGACTTTTTCGCGCTCGGGAGTCAGGTCGGACTTGCTGCGCTTTTTTACTTCCTTGGGGAGGACGAAGATCGTGCCCACCACTCCTCCTACACCTACGGTTGAGGCGAAATCGTTGCCGCCGTCGCTTAACTCCACGTGGTCGCCGAAATAGGGGATGTTGTCGCCCATGAGGGCTTTCAGGGTTTTGCCTTTGGAGCGAACCTGGAAGGAACTTTCGGGGTCGGAGGCTACTGACATGTTGAAGTGCGGCATGGTGAAGAAAGAGTAGGCGGTGCCGCAGGGGCAGAATTCTACTAGCGCGTCGGGCTTTACGCTGCGGGCGGTTTCGTAGAGTTCGCGGAAGAAATCTGGGAGCGCTTCGACGGAGTCTTCCGGGCTTTTGTGATGGTGCGCCGGGTTGAAACATTCGGGGACGGCGTTCATGTGCTGGCCGTCTAGTTTTAGGCCGTCGAACCCCCAGTCACCTAGAATTTTTCTTACTAACGCTTTGTGATACTCGACTACGTCTTTGTCGGCGGGGCAGAGATAGTCGGAGTCCCACCAGGAAATTTTGCGCCGGGTGCCGTCGCGATTCAGCAGAACGTAGTCGGGATGATCTTTTAAAAGCTTTGAGTCGGGGACTGCGCTTAGCGGGGACCACCAGAGTTGGGCGTGGAATCCTTCTTGATGGATGCGGTCGACCAGGGCTTTCATGTCGGCGTCGCCGTTGGGGAATTTTTTGGGATCGAGTTGCCAGTCGCCGTAATTGTTTTGCCAGCCGTCGTCTAGCGTTACCCAGGAGAAACCTAGCTTCTTGGCTGTGGGGAGCGTGTCGTAGACCTGCTTGAGCTGAACGTTGCGGCCGTAGCCCCAGGCGCACCAGATGGGGCCGAAGGCGCTGTCGGGCGCGGTGGCCATTTGAAATCCTTGATGGATCATCAGGCGGCGGTATTCAGTTAGCGTGCGGAAGTAGTCGCCTTGGTGGACTGACACGAAGGTGTGGAGAGTGTGGAAGCTCTCGCCGGGGTCGAGCGTTTGCTCGTGCTTCATGTTCACGGCTACTGTGGCGTGAGTTGCGTCTGGCATGGTGACCGGCAGCTCGATCAGGCGCGGGACTGGCTCGATGTGGCCTACTGCGAGGCCTACGTCTTTGCGCCAGACGTCGATTATGGGAGTGCCTCCGCCGTAGTCGCTGGCGTTCATGCCTAGATAGTTTTGCTGATGGAAACCGGCGTGGAGGGGGACGATCCAGTTGGGGCGCTTTTCGTAGGAGCCGCTTTGATAGGACCAGAATGCTGGAGTCGTCGCGGGGGTGGAAGCGCGGAGGCGGTAGTGATTGTTCGACCATCCGCGGATCGTCAGCGGTGTTGCGCCTTGGTTCGTGTATTCGACTTGGAAGACTGCTATTGAGGGGAAATCTTTGTAGATGGTGACCTCAACCTTCTTGCGTAGGGTGCCGTTGTTGCCGGTTACGGTCAGGCGCTGGCCGGGGCCGAAGGCGTCTGAGATCTGGTCGGTTTGGGCGGAGGTCAGGGCGAAGTCGGTGAAGGTGCTAGTTGTGCCTTCCAGAGTTTCTGAGGCGGAGAACTGCACGAGTGGTTTTGTCGCGGCGAAGAGCGGAGTTACTCGGGTGTGGAGGTTGTGGTCGAATTCGATGCGGAGGAGATTGCTTTCGATTTGCGGCTTGGCGGAGGAATCGACGGCGGCTGGCGGAGCTGCGTTTGTTTGTCCGGGATTCCAGCTGAAGGACAGGGTCAGCAGGGCCAGGGTTGTCAGAGCTAGGGCTGGCGGTCGGGTCATGGTTGGAGGATAGCAGCGCAGGATTGGGATTGGAGGGTCATGGCTTCAAGTCGACAGTGATTGCGAACGATTCCATTTACTTTTGTTTTATTGGGATTGTCAAGAAGATTTGCGCGAAACCTTGAATTTAGCCAGGTAGGGATGGCTGATTGTCGCGCGATCCGGGGGAAGAGTTTGCGCGAGAAGTTCAGTCGTCCCTACGGGACTTGCTCAGACTTTCGTTCCTCCCCAGCGCTGAAGCGCTGGGCTATTTTCGGGCTGCCCCTCCGGGGCCCCGTTTCACAACTGGCCGGGCGCTTTTGCTCTTGACAGTCGAGTGGGTGCGAAAGTAAAAGTTATGGGACGCAATGATACGAAAGAATACGGAAGTCGAGGGGGCTGCTTTGCGGTCCATGGCTTGGTCTGCCGTCCTGAGGTCCACCTTCGTTGGCCTGGTGCTTTTTTCTGGCGCGCTGCTGGCTAGTCCTTATTCGACGGAACAGAACTGGGTGAGCCAGAACCAGAATTGGACTAACTATGTGCGCATTGGGGCCTATGGGTTGGGGAGCGACAATGCGGAGCGGATTGTCGAGAGCGCGCAGGAAGACGGCGTGTTTGGGATTGAGGTCGACAATGACATTGAGGGGCGGTATGAGAGTTTTGTCGATCCCACGGAGAAGCTGAAGGCTATTCACGCCGTGGCTGAGAAGGCGCATGCGGCGGGGAATTACGCTTTCGTTTATATCGCCGGAACTGAGTGCATCACGGCTAACGCGGCGCAGACTCCGCATACGCTCTACAAGGAACATCCGGATTGGGTGCAGAGGAACATCAAGGGAGAGCCGGCGCTCTTTGGCGGCGGGACGGCTTTCTGGATTCGCAAGGGGGATGAGGATGTCTGGGTGAGTCCTTACGCGCCGGCGTGGCGGAAGATTTATATGGAGCACGTGCGGCAGATTGCGGGCACGGGGATCGACGGAATCTATGTCGATATTCCTTACTGGATGACGCATTTCGAGGGATGGGAGGACACCTGGGCCAGCTTCGATGACTATACCGTGGCCGCTTTCAAGAAAGAGACCGGGCTTGATGCCAGGAAAGATTTGAAGCTGGGGGATTTTTCGGATGGGAATTTTCGGAAGTGGGTGGACTTCAGGATTCGGACGTTCACTGATTTCATGGCGGAGATCGACCGGAATGCTAAGAGCGTGAATCCGGCGATCAAGACGATTCCAGAGATTTATCCGGGGATTGAGAAGGAAGCGGTTCGGGTCGGTGCTGATGTTTACAGCATGTATGGAGTTGTGGACGTCATTGCCCACGAATATTCATTCGGCAAACACGGTATGGCGTCGGAGAGGACGCCGCTGACCTGGTTTGATTATCAGGTGGGGATGTACACGTTTCGGGCGTTTGCGCAGGGGAAGGCTACCTGGATTTTGAATTACTCGTGGGATGGCGACAAGAAAGTCGACAAGCGCGAGGCCATGATGAATCTGGCGGCGTCGGAAATCATGGATGGGGCGAATTTCTGGGATGCGCCCGGACATTCGATGGCAGGATCGAACGATCGGGAGACGCGGAAGAAGATTTTTTCCTGGATCAAGGCGCATGAAGATACGTTCTACAAGCCGCGGACGGCGGTTGCTCCCATTGGGGTTTATTTTTCTCCGGAGACGCGAAATTATTTTGCCGACGAATTTATCTCTTCCTACCGCGGTGTTCTTATTCTTCTGATGCAAAAGCATTTGGAGTTTCAGGTGGTGACGCCGCGAACGCTGGCAGAGTTTCGGGGAGACACTCTAGTTCTTCCTGATGTGCGGGTGATGAATGATGGTGAGAAGGCCTGGCTTCGGAAGTACGTGGAGAGCGGTAAGAGGCTGGTGATCACGGGAGAAGACGCTACGCATGTGGGCGGTGTGGCAGGTGTGGTGCGGTTTGGGAAGTGTCCGGGGAAAGATTACTATGCGGCGTTGCAGAAAAGCGTGGCCGATACAAGCCCTGACCTGGAGCATGAGTTTCTGGAGAGCCTGAAGGCGGAAACTTCGGTTCGCGTGACGGCTTCGAACATGGTTGCGACGTCGATTGCGCGAGTGGATGGGAAGACGCATGTTTTCTTTGCGAATTTTGCGGGGCTTGAGGGCGGAGTGAATCCGGTGCAGACGCCGCAGACTGGGGTTCAGGTTACGGTGGCTCGTGCAGGAAGCGGGCGCGGATTCTTTCTTCCGTTTCTGGGCGAGGTGCAGCCGGTGGCGGGGGTTGCTGGAGGCGGCGGTATGGTTTACAAGCTGCCGGCGATTGATAAGGGTGCGGTGTTCTGGGTTGAGCCGTAGGGCGATAAGGGAGCGAGCCAAACGCGCGATTATTGCGTCGCAAAGGACGCGACGCTTCGCGCGGCTCGCCCGGGTCCTTCAGCGACGATGAAGCTGTCGCTTCAGGATGACAAATCGGGGAGGGAATTGGACGTGAGTGCGCTGTCCGAACTATTAGTTTTGCCAGGGAGCGAGAAGGCTGCTCGCGGGCTGGAGCATACTCCGGCGGAGATTGCGCAGCAGCCGGAGGCCTGGCTGTCGACGTTTGAAGTGTTCCGGAGGAAACGGGAGCAGGTCGCGGAATTCTTGGCGCTGGCGGGAATCGGTGCCAGTCCGCGTCCGCGGCCGACGGTTTTTCTTATCGGCGCCGGGACGTCGGACTACATTGGGCAGTCGCTTACCTTTCTTCTTCGGCGGTGCTGGAACTGCGAAGTGATGGCGGTGCCGAGCACGGATCTGCTGACGCACATGGATGAGTGGATGATTCCGGAGAAGAAATATCTCTGGATTTCGTTTTCGCGATCGGGGGACAGTCCGGAGGGAGTTGCGGTCCTGGAAAATGCGCGCAAGAACCATCCGGACATTCATCACCTGGTGGTGTCGTGCAACGCGAAGGGACGGATGATCCGGGAAACTGCCGACGACTCGCGCGTGCTGGGGATTTGTCTGGATGATGCGGTGAATGACCGCGGCCTGGCGATGACCAGTTCGTTTTCGAACATGGTGGTTTTTGGGCAATGCCTGGCGCATGTGAATGATGTTGGGACATATGAGAAAGTTCTGTCGCAACTGGTCGCGGCGGGCCGGGATTTTTTGCCGCGCGCGGCGGATTGCGCGTCGGCACTGGCGAAGGAGGCCTACACGAAGGCTTGCTTTGTGGGATCGGGGGCGCTGCGGGCGGTGGCGAAGGAGTCGGCTCTGAAGCTTTTGGAGCTAACGGCGGGAAAAACTTTGACGATGTCGGAGTCGGTTCTGGGGTTGCGCCATGGTCCGATGGCGGCATTAGACCAGGGCACGCTTTTTGTTTGTTTTCTCTCGAGCAGCCGGCGGGTGCAGGCATACGAGCGGGATTTGCTGGATGAGATTGGGAAAAAGCGGCTGGTGGGATGCAGGGTGGTGGTGGGTGGGGGTGAAATCGGCAGGGACTCGTTGGCTGAACATTATCTGGAGTCGAGTGCGATGAGCGGCATTGCCGATGATTACCGGCCGGCGGTCGACGTAATTTTTGGCCAGCTGCTGGGTTTGTTCGGTTCGCTGCGGTGGAATCTGCGACCGGATTCTCCGAGTCCGAATGGCGCTATCAGCCGGGTAGTGCAGGGCGTGAATATTCATTCGTGAGGAACGTACAGGTATGGAAGCGTGCTAATAAGGAAGCGAGCCAATCGCACCCTTCAGTCGCTTGCGCTCTCTCAGGGCAGGCTCTGTGGAGTTCGCGGCTCGCCCGGGTCCTTCGCGAGACAGAAGACGTCTCGCTCAGGATGACAGTCAAAAAAACGAGGGGGATTCATATGAGACCGACGGGACGACTTTTGCAGTGTTGTATTTTGGTGGCGTGCTTGTGCGGAGGTTTGGCGACTCTTGTGGCTGCTCAGGGGAGCTACCGGGCACAGCTGCGCGGCGTTGTCTCGGATGCTTCGGGAGCGGTGGTGCACGGTGCGATCGTGACCATCACGGACGCGGGAACGAATATTTCGAGCGCATCGCACACGGATGACAAGGGCGAGTACTTCTTCACGGGTTTGCGTCCGTCCACGTATTCGGTGAAGGCTGAGCTGAAGGGTTTTCGGACGACGGAGCGGACGGGTGTGGTGCTGGCCGTGGATCAGGAGGCTTCGCTCAACTTCACTCTAACCCCGGCTGGGGTGAGCGAGAGCGTTGTAGTCACGACGACCGCGCCGCTGCTGGATACGGACAACGCGACGCTGGGCACGGACATTACCCACGAGTACATAAACGAAATCCCGTTGATGGGCCGCGACTTCTTCGGCCTGACGTTTCTGGCGGCGGGCGTGACCGAGGTGGCAGGGTCGGGCACGTCGGATAACTATCCATCGGGAACCAACTTCACTTCCAATGGCCAGCGCAATGCGACGGCCGAGATACGGATGGACGGAGCCCTGATCAGCGCGCCGGAACAGGGCGAGGGTGGAAACACGAACGTGTACTACGAGCCGCTGATTGATAGCGTGCAGGAATTCAAAGTACAGAACAACAGCTTTTCCGCGGAGTTCGGCAACAACGGCGGCACGGTGGTGAATATGGTGCTGAAGGGCGGCACGAACGCATTTCATGGCACCGGCTGGTATTTCCTGCAGCGGTCGCAGGTGGACGCACGCGATTTCTTTAATCCCAAGTATTTTCTGGGTGATTCGACGCCCAACCCCAAGCCCGACGCCAAGCGCGATCAGGGTGGCTTTTCGCTGGGCGGACCTATCGTGAAGAACAGAACATTCTTTTTTGTTGACTTTGAGAAGGTGAGAAGCTTGAGCGCGGTCAGCGGGCTCGTGACCGTGCCCACCGTAGCGGAACGGCAAGGCAACTTCTCCGGACTTGCGAATAACATTTACGACCCGAATGTGAATTGCGGGACGGCGACCAGCGTCCTGAGGCCGCAGGTTGGATATGACTGCAGCGGCAACCCGATTCCGGGTGAGACGCCAAATGTGATTCCAGCAGCCGAAATTAACCCGATCGGAATCGCTGTGCTCAATCTCTACCCACAGCCCAGCAATTCCAACGAATTCGGCAACTATAACTACACGACGCTAACGAATGCGCCGGATTACCAGTTCGACATCAAACTAGACCACCAGATCAACGACAAGAACCGGGTCGGCGGCCGCTACAGCCGAGGCTGGAGCAACTATACGACTCCGCTCACCTTAGGCGACGGCTTTGATAATGACGGAATCGCGAGCGGTGTGACGCTGGCGCAAAACGGCTCGTTCGAATATTCCTGGACGGTGAACCCACGGATCATCTTGACCACTCATGCAGCGGTCGACCGGGTGCATGAACTGTCGCTGCCGGGTATCCCCACGATCTCCAGTTTCAATGCTTCACTGCCGGCTGGGACTCAAGGACTGCCGTCGGTGTTCCAGCAGGCCAACGGGATCGATGAGATGCCCACGTTTATGATGCAGGGGAATCTGCCGTGGACTGACCTTTACGATCAATGTTGTATCTACACTAAATTTGGCCACACACTGGTGAGCTATTCGTCGCAGTTGGTGATTTCCCGGGGATCGCACCTGATCAAGATTGGCGGGGAACAGAGAATTTTCTACAACAATTTCTGGCAGCCGAACAACCCGGCCGGCCTCCTGACTTTTACAGATGAAGTCACGTCTCCGACTCCAAATAGCGACTATGATTCAACTGGGCTTATCACCACGGGAAACCCACTGGCCAGCCTGGCTTTTGGATACGGCGATAACGTCAACGCCTCGAGTCAGCTGATCGTGACTCCCTCAGTGGCCGACCGGTCGCTGGAGACGGGGTTTTACTTCCAGGACGACTGGAAGGTAAATTCGAAACTCACGTTGAATCTGGGCCTGCGCTACGAGTGGAGTTCGCCCTACACCTCGCGCGGCAACCAGCTCGAATTCAGCAATTTCATGGCGGATTCCGGCGTAGCCATTAATCTTGCCAGTCTCCCCGCCACTGCGCCAGCGGGCACTCTGAGCGCGCAGGGGCTTATGCAGAGTATCCCTGGGCTGAATCTTCCAATGACGCAGGAATTGAACGGCACGACAACGTTCGCCACTTCGAGCATGAGGACGGTTCCGACGTACCGCAAAGACATTGGACCGAGGCTGGGCTTTGCCTATGCGTTCGATCCGAAGACGGTGGTGCGGGGCGGAGTCGGCATTTATTTCGGAATGAGCCCGGCCACAAACTTCCAGTATCCCGGCTCTGCGTTCCGCAAGACGGCCAACCTGTTTTTTACCAACAATGATTTTGCCACTCAATCGGCGACCCTGGAAAACCCGTTTCCCAGCGGCTTTACCGGTCCGCAGGGTAAAGAGTACGGCCAGTTTGCGAACTGGGGTTACCAAAACCCGAACGATCTGGGCAATACCGCGGCGCGGGACGCCGACATTTACCAGTGGAACCTGGGACTGCAGCGAGAGCTGCCCAGCGAGATCGTGATTGGTGTTGACTACGTTGCCAACCGCAGCACGCATCTGCCCTGGTCTGGCACAAACAACCGGGCTTTCATCCCATCGTCTTTGCTGGCCCAGATTTCGCAAGCTGTGCATTACGACAACGACGTCACTCAAGGTAACGGCATCGGAAACTGCGATGCGAACAATTGCGTCACCAACTTTCTTAACACCCTAGTCGGCAACCCGTTTTACTCCATGTTCAATACCCCTTGTGCATCAACCCCATCCAATCCTTGTTTCAATGAGGTCAATTCCAACTACGGCCAATCGACCCTGCCCTTGTCAACTCTGTTAACTACGTACCCGCAATTCGCCGGCGACTTCGAAGGCCTGATGCTGGAGAGCGCGAATTCGTGGTACAACGCGATGCAGCTTCGCTTCCAGAAGCACACCACGCATCACGTTAGCTTCGAGGGCAGCTACACGATATCGAAGGAAACCGACTATTCTTCGGCAGGCCGGAACAACTGGGTGGGAGCGCTTGGTCTCGGCCTTCCCCAGCAACTGGACCGACTGTCCGCGGAACATAGCATCGGCGCCAGCGACACGCCCCAGCGGCTCGCAGGGGCCGTGCTGGTAGACCTGCCTATTGGCCGCAATCAATGGATTCTCGGCAATATGAACCGAGCCGTGGACGCGGTGGTGGGAGGCTGGTCGGTCGCAACCCTGATCACCCAACAATCGGGGCAACCCATGGCCATCGGCCTGAACAACCCGCTTCTGGCCAACGGCAGCCAGCGTCCCAACACTGTCTGTTCCCAGCTCAAGAGCGGGACCAGCATGCACGACGTGGCCTTGCAGTGGCAAACGAACCCAGCCGCGATAAACAATGGCCTTCCGCCGGTGGCTACTTTCTTCAATGCGAATTGTTTTGCAGATCCAGGGGACAATATTCCGGGCAATGCACCACGCTATTTTCCCGGCTTACGCGTCGACGGCATCCACAACGCGGATCTGAACTTTTACAAGTCGTTCGTGCCAAAGGAAGGCATGCGGCTGGAAGTGCGGGCGGAGATATTCAACTTCACCAATCACCCGCGCTTTGGGCAGCCGAATTCGGCTGTGGGAAGTGGGCCTGCGGGGAGTTCTATAACAAATATGACCAATCCGTTTTTCGGGACGATCTCGAGCGACGCTGGGGGGGAGTTGCCCCGGTACTTCCAGTTCGGGGTGCGGTTCGAGTTCTGAGGGGAATTTCTGAACTTCAAGCGTAGTAATCGATTCCGCTTGCAAAGAGAGGGGAACACGCTTTAGTGCTATGCCGTTGGTGATCTGCTGCCGGTATTAGAGGCGACTTAGAATGGGTCTTCTGAGAATCAGTCCTCTAAGGAGACCCCATTCATGGCTGCTGGTGCTGCTCCCGCTCCCGAACGCAAAGTGGAAACGAAAACCGAGACTACGGAAACGGGCAAGGCGCAGCCCGCGACGCTGAAACAGCGCATCATAAACCTGCTTTGCCATATCTTCGAAGGACGGGAAGACCACCTGGGATGGCGGCAGTAAGACTGCGGGTGGTGTTTCAGGTCTGCCCGCTGGTGTTTCAGTAACTCTTCTTGCAAGACTCAGCACAATGCATTACCGTTCGGCCGCTTACTTTCCTACTGCCCGACTCCGCAGGTTTAGGACCGCACTGGCGATCTGCTCCAAAGGGACCACGATATCCACGGCGCCGCAGGAGATTGCGCTCTTGGGCATTCCGAAGACGATGCTGGTGGCTTCGTCCTGGGCGATGGTGTCGGCTCCGGCTTCCTTCATCTCATAGAGTCCCTGGGCGCCGTCGTCGCCCATGCCGGTCATGATGACCCCGACCGCTTTGGAGCCGACGCAGGTCGCGACGGAACGGAAAAGAACGTCGACGCTGGGACGATGGCGGGAGACCAGCGGGCCGTCGATGATTCGTGCGACAAGTTCTCCGCCGCTGCGATCGACGAGCATGTGGCGGTTGCCGGGAGCGATGAGCGCCCGGCCAGTCTGCAGCAGGTCGCCATCGCGGGCTTCCTGAACTTCGATTGCGCATTCGCGGTTCAGGCGTTCGGCAAAGGCGCGAGTGAAGACTTCGGGCATGTGCTGCACAATTACGACCGGGGGGCAATCGGTGGGCAGGGCTGCGAGAAAGACGCGAAGAGCTTCGGTTCCGCCGGTGGAGGCACCGACGGCGATTACTCCGGTGTGGGCGGCTGATGAGTGAGCCCTACTCTTGCGCGGGAGGATGGCATCGGCAGTCAAGCGAGGAGACATCACTTGGACAAGCGGCAGATGAGCGGCTGGTAGAGCAGGCCTCTTGCGACGCGCGATTTGGGCGTGAGATGCGCTCCAGACCGCGTCGAGCAGGGTCACGGCCGATTCGTGCAGGAAGTTGCGCACTCCAACCTTGGGCTTGGTGATGACTTCGACCGCGCCTTCTTCGAGGGCGCGAAGCGCGAGTTCGGTGCCGCGGGCAGCGAGGCCGGAGCAGACGACGACCGGAGTGGGCATCTCGGCCATGATTTTTCGGATGAAAGTGACGCCATCCATGCGGGGCATTTCAAGGTCGGTGATGACTACGTCGGGAGGGTCTTTCTGCATCTTTCCCCAGGCAATCAGCGGATCGGGGGCGGCCTTAACACTGATCCTGCGGTCGGTGCCGAGAATGGCTTGCATGACCTGGCGGACCATGGCGGAATCGTCGACGACCAGAACGTGGAGTTCGTCGCCATGCATGCGGGGCTCGGGCTTTGGCCCTTCTGATGTGGTTGGAGCCGAAGAAGAAAGCGGGTTGGGATTCGTCTTCACTGATACTGGTCCTCGCTTCCCTGAGCCTTGATGAGGATGGTCGGCTCGAGGCTGCGCAGCTCGGGGAACATGCTGTTCAGGTTTTCGGCGTGGCCCACGAAGAGATAACCGTTGGCCATAAGATTATGGGCGAGATTGGCTACTACTCTGCGTTTTGAAGCCATATCAAAATAAATCAGGACATTGCGGCAGAAGATGGCGTCGAATGGACCTTCGGGCAGATTGGACTCCTGGTTCAGGTTCAAACGGCGGAACTCGATCATCTGCTGGATTTCGATTTTCACTTTCATGTCGGCTTGGCGGTCGGCGGTTCCGCGCAGCATGAAAGTGTGGAGCAAGTCGGCGGGGAGTTCCGCCGATTTTGTGATGGGGTAAATTCCGTGGCGCGCTTTTTCGAGCACGCGGTTGGAGATGTCAGTGGCGACAAGGCGAACGTCCCAGCCGTCTTCTGCGGGAAGATGCTTGGCGAGCAGCATGGCGATGGAGTAGGGCTCTTCGCCGGAAGAACAGCCGGCGCTCCAGACGCGCAGTCGCTTGGGGCGCGAGCCGTGTTCGGCCTGGGTGCGCCAACGCGGAAGCACTTGCTGCACCACGAACTCGAACTGCCTGGGCTCGCGGAAGAAACGAGTCTCGTTGGTGGTGATCGCATCGATCATCCGCGTGCGTTCTTCGTACTGATCGGGATGGGAAACACGTTCGTAGTAAGTTTCGAGAGAAGTAATGTCGAGGGCACGAAGGCGGCGAAAGAGGCGTCCGCACAGCAAGGCGGTTTTTGAGCTTCCCAGCCAGATACCGGTTTCGGCGTAGATGAGTTTCTGGAATTTCTGGAACAGGGCGGGGCTGACCGAGAGCTGGGGTTGCTGCTCAAGGCTGTGGTCGATCTGACGAGAAGCGCCCGCACCGGATCCGGCGCTCACGGTCAGGCTCCAGTCCCGATCCGGTTGGCCGCTTTGGCGGGGGCATTGATGACAGCGGCGTCTGAAGTTTCTTCGCCTGCGGTGGACTCAGTGACGGCGAGCACTTCGTCGGCGGAGAGCACCTTGTCTATGTCGAGGATGAGACAAAACTTCTTGCCAAGCGCTCCCATGCCGAGAAGGTATTCGGTTTTGACGCGAGTACCGAACGGCGGGGTGGCTTCGATCTCATCGGCGGAAAGCTCAATGACCTGGCTTACCGCATCGGCTAGAACTCCCATGATCAGGCTTTCTCCCTGGAACATCACTTCGGTGATGATGATGCAAGAGAACTTGGAAATGTTTGCGGCCGACATGCCGAACTTCACGGCGAGGTCGACCACGGGGACAACCTTGCCGCGCAGGTTGGTGACACCACGGATCCAGACCGGAGTGTTGGGCACGGTGGTGACGGCCTCATACTCGATGATCTCCCTGACCTTCACGATTGCGATGGCGTACTCCTCGCCTGCAGTCAGGAAAGTAAGGTACTGCACGGTGCTTGTGGGGAGTTGCTTTTTCCCCTGATCCGACGCTCGCATAATTTGACTCCTCGCATTTCTGCCGTTGGCATCATCGCGTGTGCCCGGCCTTTCCGGCGGCTCCTTAGAACGGAGAGAAGTTCGCTTCTTCCGTTGCTTTGCCGTGGTTTGGCCGGGCGTGGCCCGGCTGCGCAGGATCGTTTCTGAATGCGGGCTTCAGGGGCATGATCATGCGCTGTTGTTTGCCGTCGCCACCACGCTGGCCGAGCGGATCTCCAAACTTTTCTCCGGTGAACTTTTCTCCGGCTACACGGAAGAAAGTCATCAGCTGCTGCAGTTGCTCGGACTGCGCAGCCAATTCTTCCGCGGTGCTGGAAAGCTCTTCCGCCGACGAGGCGTTGCGCTGCGTGACGGTGTCGACCTGGGCCATGGCCTGGTTGATCTGGGTTACACCGCTGGATTGTTCGGTGGAAGCGGCAGTCACGTCCTGCACAAGCTCGGCGGTTTTCTTAATGGAAGGGACTAGGTCAGCCAGCAAACGACCAGAGCGTTCGGCCACGCTTACGCTTTTTCCGGCGAGGCCACCGATCTCCTGGGCAGCTAGCTGGCTGCGCTCGGCTAACTTCCGAACCTCAACTGCGACCACGGCGAAACCGCGGCCCTGGTCGCCTGCGCGCGCGGCCTCGATAGCTGCGTTTAGGGCAAGAAGGTTGGTCTGATAGGCGATTTCTTCGATCACCGAGATCTTGGCGGCGATCTGTTTCATGGCTTCGACTGTCTCTTTGACTGCGTTGCCACTTTCTTCCGCGGAAAGCGCTCCCTTGGCAGCGGCCTGCTCAACTTGCCGGCTGTTGTCGGCATTTTGAGTGATGGAGGCATTCATCTCTTCCAGACTGGAGCTCATTTCCTCCACAGAGGCAGCTTGCTCGCTGGTTCCCTGAGAGAGATTCTGCGAAGAGGCGGAGACTTGCTGGGCGGCAGAGGCGACTGCAGCCGAGCCTTCGCGGACGTCGCGGATGATGCCGGAGAGGCGGCCGCTCATTTCCTGCATTGCCAGCTGCAATTGGCCAGTCTCGGAACGGTTCGTAGCCACAATCTCTCTGGTTAGATCGCCGGCGGCGATACGCTGTGCGTGCTCGACGGATTGCTGGATAGGAGTGGTAATGCTTCTGGTGACGCTGATGGCTGCGAAGGTGGCCAGGACGAGAGTGGCGACCAGGAGCAACAATGCAATGCTTCTCCCCACGGCGTAGGCTTGCTGACTTTCCCGTATAGTCTGCTGCATGGCAGCGGTCTGAAGGTCAATGAACTTCTGCCACGTGGCGCGGTACTTGTCGAGGGCAGGGATCACATCTCCGCTCAATGCCGCCATCGCTTCGTCACGTTTCTTATCCATCAAAAGCTTCTTGGCTTTTGCCCGTGCGTCTTTGTAGGCGTCTCGGTCCTGGGTGACGACCTCGAACAGTTCCCGCTCCTGGGAAGAGCTGAGAGTCTTTTCGATCTGCGCAACCTGATTGCTGATTTCCTGGCTGATCGCGTCGTTTTCCTGGTTCAGCTTTCTTTCTTGTTCGGCGTCGGTGGTCTCGAACAATTGAAAAGTGATGCGGGCATTGGTGATTGAGTGCTCGATGGTCTGGCGGGTTAACTCAACCGTGTTGTAACGCTTCTGGATTGAGCCCGCCATATCGGAGTTCAGCCGGCCAAGCCACGTCAGTCCGAATCCGCCGACGGCGATCACGCACAGCAGAATGGCGCCGAAGACGACGCCGAGTCGCGTGCCTATTTTTTGATCTTGCCAAGTCTTCATTGTTCCTCACCTCTCTCCATCTCTAATGACTGTCTTGCAACTAAGCTTGTGCCTGCAGAGCCGACTGCATCACTCCGCGCAGAAGAGTGGGCACGTCGATAATCAAACCGACGCGTCCATCCCCTAGAACCGTGGAACCGGCGATGCCGGAAACGGCTCGGAACGCCCTGCCTAGCGGCTTCACGACCGTCTGCATCCCGCCAAGCAATTCATCGACTGCGATGCCGGCATGGAATTCGTTGATCTTGACGACCACGACGTTTTCCCTCTTCGGGGTCTCACCCGCCACGCCGAACATGTGCCGCAAACGGATGTAGGGAACGGCGTTTCCTCGGAGGCTGAGGATTCCGCTGGCCTCGAGACTGTGCTGTTCTGCGGGCAATTCCGTGCATTCGGTGACATGCTCGAGAGGGACGATAAAAGTTTCACTGCCCACCCGGACCGAGAAGCCTTCAATAATGGCCAAGGTCAAGGGCAGGCGAATGGTAATGGTGCTGCCTTTGCCGGCGACACTCGATATCTCGGCGGTACCGCGCAGAATCTCGATGTTACGGCGGACGACGTCGAGACCAACTCCGCGGCCGGAAAGATCGGTGACCGATTCAGCGGTTGAGAACCCGGGCTGAAAGACCAGGTCGTACAGATCCTGGTCATTAAGCTCATTTTTGTCTTTGTCTTTGTCCCTGCCGGACAGGAGTCCAAGGCGTTTGGCTTTTTCGAGGATGCGGGCGCGGTCGAATCCGGCGCCATCATCCTGCAGCTTTACAATAATGTTGCCGCCGCTGTGGGCGGCCGAGAGACGCAGGACGCCACATGGATTCTTGCCATGGCTTTCGCGGTCGGCGGGGGTTTCAAGGCCATGATCGACGGCGTTGCGCAGCAAATGCAGCAGAGGATCCTTCAATTGTTCGAGCACAGTGGTGTCGACCTCGACGTCTCCGCCTATGACTTCAAGGCGCGCCATCTTGCCATGGCTGCGGGCGAGGTCTCGTACGGAGCGAACGAACTGGCGAAACAGAGGGCCAACGGGGACCATGCGGATGCTCATGACTTCATTCTGCAGGTCCATGTAGAGACGTTCGGCTTCGCGATGCATCTCCAAAAGGGTGCGGCCTTGCTCGGTGCCGAGCTTTTCGATCATCTGGCGCAGGCGGCCTTGTGCGATGACGATTTCGCCGGTAAGGTCCAACATGTGGTCGAGCTTGTCGACGTCGGCGCGGAGGGTGCGGGGACCGGCGCCTGGAAGCGGGTCAATCTTCGCGGCTGAGCTGGATTCCCCCCGTGTTCCGCTCGGGGAGAGGATTCTCTTTGACCGCTTTTCGACTTCCTGCGCGATTTCTTTTCTGATTTTCTGTTGCTTCGCGGTCAGTGGCTGGGATCCGGCCTTCGCGGCGGAGACCATGACGCGAAGTTCGTCAACCGCCTTCAGCAGCACCGAGATCAGGTCTGCGCCGGGCAGCGCCTGCTGCTCGCGAAAAACGTCAAGCAAATCCTCTACGACGTGGGCGAAGCCGGCTAGCTCACTCAAGCCCAGGGAGGTTGCGTTTCCCTTGAGGCTATGGGCGACGCGGAAAATACTGGGCAGGAGTTCGGCATCGGAAGGATTCGATTCCATCTGGACCAGCGCCTGCTCCATCGTGTCCAGGCCTTCTTCGGACTCGACGAGGAACGACGCGAGCACTGCGTCACGGTCAAAGTCCGCTAAATCCATGGTTCCTCCTTTCGAGTCTGATCGGGCTAAAGCCCGGAGCGTATTTGGGCTATGGACGGCACGACTGAAGTCGTGCCCTTCCCGAGCCTGACCACGACTGAAGTCGTGTCCTTCCCGAACCTAACCACTAAAGTTGTGCCTTCCGAGCTATTTACGAGACAGCCTCTAAGTCACTACTTCCCGACCGAAGATTCGTTACACCTGGTCGAAATTCTTGATGGTGGTCACGCCGTCGGAAATCTGAAAAGCCAACCTGCGGCCACGCTTTCCGGAAACTTCTTTTTCCACTACGCGAATGCCGGCAGCACGAAGAAAGTTTTCGGCGAGTTCCACGTTTCTCGATCCAACGGAGTGCGACGGGTCGGCGCCGAACGCGCTGGAGCCGCCAAAGATCTTGGCCTGCATGTTTCGGACTTCGCATCCCAGAGCCAGCACCTGGTTCAGCAGTTCCTGATTGGCAACATTGCCGTAGCGCAGGCGATTCGGTCCTTCATCAAGGCCCTCGGGCAGAAGGTAGTGGTTCATTCCTCCCGCTCGCTTGTTCCGGTCCCAGAGACAGACGGCGGCGCAGGATCCGAGAATGGTTGAGATGGTGATGGGATCACGGGTTACGAAGACTTGTCCGGGATAAAGGAAGTAGCGCGGCTCTTTAGCTTTCGGCCGCTCGAACTTCTCCATGTACTCCGCGGGCAGGACGGCTGGATTGAATTTGGGGGAGTTTTCGCTCATGCACTCATTCCTGGTCCCTCGGTCGCGGGCTTCGGATAGCGGCTGGGGCCAAACAAGGGCCGGGCCGCTTCATCGGAAAGAAGTTTGAACAGTTCCATGTCGGACCGGTCAAAGGCCAGCTTCTGAGGAAGCAAACGTAATATCGCAAGTATCGCTATGGTCTGGTTCGCCGAACGGATGGGGACAAACGCCTGGGCCTTGGCCATGGCGCCGGAGCTGTCGCGAGTTCCGAGTTCAATGTGGCACTCGCCCCGCATCACGCGCTGAAGACCGGTTTCGCCTAATGCTCGCAGCAGGTCGTATTTCTCGAGGTCGATTCCGAAGGACCAGAAAGCGTGGAACGCGGAGGTGCCGCCATCGACGCGGAACAGGCCAATTTCTTCAGAGCCGAGAAAGTTGGCCACGATCTCGCGCAAGCCATCGATGGCGTCCTCTTGACCTGTGCTTTCTGCGAGCCGCTCGCGGGCCGCTTCCAGCCGCACGTTGGTCGTGGGGTCGGCTGCAGCTGGCTTCACCTCAGGCGCGTCTCTCTTGTCACTTTTCATGAAGTCCTTGTTGCACTCATCAAGCTGCACGATTCAACAATTTAGGAAACCGCGGTTCGCTGCTTTACTCTCCTAAATAGCTTTGTAGAAGGGCGACGAGTTCGGCGCCATTCACCGGCTTAGTGATGTAGTCGTTGCATCCGCTCTGGAAGCCGGCTTCCATGTAAGATTCTTCGCCTCGAGTGGTGACCAGAACGATAGGGATCTCGCGCGTGCTGGATTGTTGGCGCATCATTTTGCAAGCTTCGAATCCGTTCATGCGGGGCATGACGACATCCATCAAAATCAGATCCGGGCGCTCTTGTTGGGCTTTCTCAACGGCCTCCTGGCCGTCGCTGGCGGTCACGCACTCGTAGGTCGTACGCTTCTCCAGAATCTCGCGCTCCATCATCAGAGCTGTCTTGGAGTCGTCCACCACAAGGATCTTTTTTGACATGGTTTTCCCTCGAACCGCACTGCCAAAGCCCGTGCACAACCGCTAAAGGTTGGAATGCTATGCGCTGCGAATCGCCCTTCCAGCCCGGTTCCGGAAGACGCGCAGAATGCCTGGAGTACGCTTGCGTTGCCGTCCGCAACCCTAAGTCACATCTAAACACAGCCGGATGTGACGCTTCTAATTACGTCGGTAATTGGCCCGTGGGGTGGAATGCTTGTGTTTAGGGGTGCCAAATGAATTAAGGCCACACCCGGAGTGGGCGTGGCCTTATTCATTCTGCGCTCGTTTGTTCAGCTCGCGAGGCGCTTAGGCTGCTGCTTGTTGTTGATAGGCTGGGACGAACGACTCGGTGACGAAGGTTTCGTACGGCGTCGGCGTTGTGTTACGGGACGTGCGAGGTTCGAGCGCCCGCATGTGCCCTGAGTTCAGTGAGGCACACATTTCGAGAAGTAGTCCGACGAACTTTTCGGACATTCCCATCTGAACCATCGCGGATCGAACCTGATCGTCGGGCGCGTGAACGTATCCGAGATTGGGTTTGCCGATGGCCTTGCCGATTATGGTGGCAATTTCCGTGTAGTCGAGGTCGCGTTGTCCCAACAGTTCACGGCTCTGCTTGCCGTGGAAGCCCAGACTTAAGAGAGTGTCGGCGGCTGCAGCTCCGATGTCGCGACTCGCGATCATGGGAAGTTTGAGGTCGGGGCGAAGGGGCCCGATCACAGAGCCGGCCATGCGGATGGTATGCACCTGGGGCAGGGTATTTTCCATGAAGTAACCGGCCCGCAGATGGAGAATGTTTGCGCTATCGATCTGGTTGAGCTTTTGTTCGAGGTGGTGCAGGCCAAGGACGGGTCCGGTGCGGCCGGTCTTGTCCGCCCCAACACTGCTCAACGAAACTACATTCTTAGTTCCGGCACTTTTGACGGCGGCGGCGATCGCATCGCTTACACGTTCTTCATAAGCGATGGGATCGTTGCTGGCGGGGTTGGGTGGAATCATCACATAGGCTGAATCTGCTTTCTGAAAGGCCTTGGTTAGGGCGGAGACATCGGTGACATCGCCGACGAATATCTCCGCACCCTGAGCCGCGAGAGGTTGTAAATGAGCTGAGTTTCTGCCGACGACGCGAACCTTTTGCTGGCGGGCAAGAAGATTCTTCGCCACTACGTGACCTGTGTTGCCGCTTGCTCCAAGAACAACGTACATAGGAACCTCCATTGTTAGATTGGATGCGGGGGAGTGGGTTCGGGCTCCAGCCCTCAGCGATAAAATCGGGGCTGTTCCGCGCTCTACTTTTTGCGCGGTTTCAGAGATTCCCAGTCTTTTTCTGTCAGGGCGCGGCCTAGATTGCTGAATTCTCCGGCACCTTGGAGAAATTCTCCGCCGTCCATCCGGATTACTTCTCCGTTGATGTAGGCGGAGCCATCGCTGATTAGAAATGCGGCGAGGTTGGCTAACTCTTCCGTCGTGCCGAAGCGGTGCATCGGATTGCGATCGAGAGCCAGTGCTTCCAGATCAGGGCGCGGCATGAGGCGGGAGAATGCGCCTTGCGTCGGAATGGGGCCGGGGGCGATGGCGTTCATGCGAATGCCGCGATTGCCCCACTCGACGGCGAGGCTGCGGGTGAGGGCTTCGACCCCGGCTTTGGAAATGGCCGAAGGCACTACGTAGGCTGACCCCACCGGGGCGTAGGTGGCGGAAATGCTGAGGACGGTGGCAGGGTGGGAGGCTTTGAGCCAGCGGCGGCCGCAGGCCATGGTGGCGTGGAGCGTGCCGAGGAGAACGATACCGATTACGGATTCGAAGGCGCGCGGGGAAAGCTCCTCGGTGCGGGCGATGAAATTACCGGCCGCGTTGTTGACCAAGATGTCGAGCGGTCCGGCTTTCCAGATGGAATCGATCATGGCTTCGACGGCGTCGAGACTGCGGACGTCGCAGGGGAGAGCGTGAATGGGGCCTTTGGTGGCGTTGGAGAGTTCCGTCGCGGTTTCCTCGAGAACTTCTTCACGGCGGCCGCAGATGTAGACCGTGGCTCCTAGCTGGAGGAAACGGTGGGCCATAGCTTTGCCGAGGCCCGTCCCGCCGCCGGTGATCAGGATGCGTTTATTGCGGAGGAGGTCGTCGCGGAACATTTGTGCTTGCCCTCGATTCGGAGAGATGCCGGCAGACAGCAGATTCTTCACCGGGCTTTCGCCCGGTTCGGAATGACAAGATTATATGAGGTCGCAGGCTAGGCGGAAGCCGTAGTCGGCGTAGTGGAATTCGGGAGGGATGCTGGAACGGGCGGAACAGCGGGAGACTTTGACGTGATGACGCCACGATCCACCGCGGGAGGCTTTGCGCGGGCTTGTTTCCAGCGGAGCTTCGGGCCCCCGCGGATTGTGGTCCGTGGAAATTGCGTAATAGTTGGGATCGTACCAGTCGCTGCACCACTCGTGGACGTTGTCACAAATATTGTAGAGACCGAGAGCGTTCGGGGCGTAGCGGGCTACGGGTTCGGGTCCGGTTTGCCAGCGCGTGGCATAGTCGGGCAGAGATTGGGGCGGATCGTTGCCCCAGGGGAAATCGTTTTGCTCAAGATCGGCGCGGGCGCCACGCTCCCATTCGGCTTCGGTGGGAAGACGGTACGGGCGGCCGGTTTGCTCGGCTAGCGACTGGCAGTAACGATCTGCGTCGAACCAGGAGACGCCGGTGACGGGCTGCTGAGGATGATTGAAATTCTGATCATTACAGAACGGGGGCGGATCGGACGATGTTGAATGCACGAAGCGTTCGTATTCTGCGTTGGTGATTTGAGTGGCGGCGAGGAGGAAAGCGTCGATCCAGACGCGGTGAACTGGGCGTTCGCAATCCTGACCGGAAGATGATCCCATGAGGAACCAGGCTCCGGGGATGGAGACGAGGTTGGGCTCGATTGGGGATGCTGCGCTGGCTTGGAGATGCGGATGAGCTGCCGCCATGATTTGCTAGCCCCGGTCCTGCGAGGGATAAACCAGCCACTTCAGCAGCACGTTTACTATGCTTAGCAGGATGGCGCCGAGGAATGCGGCCGTGAAGGTGCGCACCTGAAAACCCGGAACCAGCGCCGACGCAAATTTCAGCATGAGGGCATTGATCACGAACCAGAAGAGTCCCAGGGTGATCAAGGTCAAGGGAAAGGTGAGAATTTTGAGCAGGACTCCCACGGTGGCGTTTATGAAGCCGATGACCAGCGCAGCGATCAGAGCCGCCAGAGGGCCACTGATGGAAATTCCCCGCACGACGTGGGCTACGATCCACACCGCCAACGCACTCAGGACCCAGTTTAATAGCAGCCGCATTTTCGCTCCTTACGCCAGAGTTGAGTGTATGACGCGGATTACCGGTCAGAGGCACTATATCAATAAGGCATCTTATAAGTCTTGAGGTGCGAAGGGGACGCAGCGCTACTTCTTCGAAGCCACCGTGCAGTAAGATTCTCACAGCAAAGTTTCTCAAGGGTGAGGCACGTGGATCCTCTGAGTGATGTGGAAGTTCGATTGCTGGGGGCGTTGATCGAAAAAGATATTACGACTCCGGATTACTATCCTTTGTCGCTGAACGCGCTGGTGAACGCTTGCAACCAGAAGAATAATCGCGATCCTGTGATGACGCTCGACGAAGACGCGGTGCGGGCTGCGCTGGACTCGCTGCAGGTGAAGCGACTGGCAGGCCCGGCCAGCGGCGCCGACAGCCGGGTTCCGAAGTATGAGCACCGGATGCAGGAAGTGTTTAACTTCGACCGGCGCGAGATTGCGATCTTGTGCGTGCTGCTGCTGCGAGGGGCGCAGACTCCGGGCGAACTGCGCGGACGAGCCGAGCGCATGTATCGCTTCGAGGGGCTCGAAGATGTGCATGGGGCGCTGGACCCGCTCAGCCAGCGCGAGCCTCCGTTGGTTGCGGTGCTGCCGCGGCAGCCGGGTACGAAGGAGTCGCGCTACATGCATTTGCTTTCGGGCGGTGCGGTTCCCGTGGAACCGACGCGGGTTGTGGAGAGTCCTTCGCGCGAGGATCGCCTCACCATTCTTGAGAGTGAAGTGGCGGAGCTTAGGGAGGAAATCGCTGGAATGCAGGAGCAGCTTGCGGCGTTTCGGAAGCAGTTCGAGTGAGGCGGGTACGCTGGGAGTGATCTAAACGTGCCATTATTGCGGCCCAAAAGCCGAACGCATCTCCGTGTCCTGTGGCCCACATCGTGTACGAGCCGCCACGATTGCTTGCGCCTCACTTCGCTCTAACCCTCGTTAAATCAATGGTTCCATGCTTGGCCTCCTCCGTGCAATCTCACTTGCGCTGCTTGGCAGCAGGAGGTGACCAACCATGAACCGCATCAATCTGTTTCGTAACTTGTCAGTTAACGCCAAGGCATTTCGCACCACCCCATTGCACGGCAACCCGGCAACACTGGACTCCGTTACCTGGGGCAAGACCAATCTGGCTAAAACCAGTTTCGATAAAACCGCCAGCACGCTGGTGTTCGCCGCGCTCTTGATCGTTTCTTCGGTAGCCGTCGGATGCTCCAGCGATAAACCTCAACCCACGAACTCAAGCAATCAGGTGGCGATGACGCAGCCCGTGGCGCCGATCGCGACGCCGGCCGTTCCCGCGGCGCCGGCTGCGGCTCAGCCGGTGCACAAGAAAGTTGTCCGAAAGGCTCCGGTGACGGTGATTTATGAGGACAAGGCTTCCGGCGTTTCGTTCCGGTATCCGCGCAAGGATTCGCTGGAGACCGGTGACGCAGCGAATCAGCTTATCTCGTCTGACGCGGTTCCAATGGACTTCGTGCAGCCGGGCGGAATCGCGATCGCCGCGGTTACTTTGCCCACGTCCGTATACCCGAACGGCGATCTGGCCGCGGCGTTTTTCAACGTTAGCGTGAATAAGACGCTGACGGAGGAGCAGTGCGGCAAATTTTCGGAGGCCAAGCCTGCGGCTCCCGCGGATCCAGAAGCCCCGGCATCAGCCACCGTACAGCCTTCGAAGTTGATGATCGGCGACATGGAACTGCAGTCCTCGGAAACCCTTGCCAGCCAAGGAACTCGCGAGGAAGCGTCGAAGTACTACCACGTCTTCGAAAACGGGGCTTGCTATGAGTTCGCGCTTAAGGTCGCGACTACCGGAAGCGAGACCGAAGGCGGCAAGCATGTGGATAGTAAGGAAGTCTTTCAGCGGCTGGGGAAGATCCTGGCTACGGTGAAGATTAGTCCTACGGCAACTCCGGAAGCGACAGCGAGTACGCCAGCGGCTACTCCGACAACGCCGGCACAGTAGGTTGTATCGCGAGAAGGCCACGCTGCTTTTGCAGCGTGGCATTTTTTGATTTGTGGATTGTTGTGTCCTCAGGGGCTAAAGCCCGTCGATTGTTGGGACGCTTCTTGACGCAGGCTTGAAGCCCTGCTCCACCCTCTTTTGCGCGGCCAAAATCAGAACGAGGATTGGTTGCGCAGCCGGCGGACGATTGTGGCTATGTCGTTTTCCTGGAACAGGCGGATGGCGGCGATGCCGGCTGCGCCGGCTTGCAGGCAGGATTGGGCGTTTTGCAGGGTCACTCCTCCGAGGGCTAGGACCGGGATTGGCGCGCGGCAGGCTTGAGTTAGAGCTTCTAGGCCGGTGGGTTGGGCGCCCTTTTTTTCGAAGACGGGAGCGAGGACGGCAAAGGCAGCTTGATTCGTAGCAGCGTTGAATACCTCTTGCGGGGAGTGACAGGAGACTGCTACGAGCGGAGTTCGTGGTGAGAATTCGGGGGCGAGGGCGCCCGCGCCACACTTACTTTGCCATGCTGTTCTTACTTCTTCTGGGGAGATGTCATTGGCTGGGAGGTGAACGCCGCTGGCTGCGGCGGCTAGGGCTACGTTGGTGCGGGAGTTGATCAGAAGAGCGGTGGCCGGTGGGCAGTGGCCAGTGGCGAGTTTTATTTTTTCCCTGATGATGTGCATCGCTTCGCGGGCCAGCGATTCCAGGTCGCGGGTGGAGAGATCTTTTTCGCGGAGTTGGATGTAGTCGACGCCTTGGCTGGCGGCTTCAGCGATTTTGTCGAGTAGGCGAGTGCGGCGGGCTCGCTCGTCGCCGGGGAAGGCGGTGCGGTCGGTGATGTAATAGAGGAGCACGCTATTGGCTTTCAGCTGTCAGTTTAGAGCAAGAAGGCAGGGTCCCGAGATAGAAGTGCCTGGCGGAGTCGATGGTTGTGCGGAAGTGCAAGGGGTCCTTCGACTGCACAAGAGCTTGCGCTTAGCGCACAAGCCCTTGTTCCGCAGGATGACAGATTCGAGGGGGCGCCGCGGTCTGGTTACGGTCTGGTTTTGGCTATTTCGGGCAGGACTTCGTTCTCTTTTTCTTTTTTTGGTTGGCCGCCCAGGTGGTGCTCGGTCAGGCCGTCGCGGAGGAAGGTGAAAGCGTCCTCGGGGGTGTCGACGAATTTAAAGAGGTTTAAGTCTTCGGGGGCGACCGTGCCGGCGTCGACGAAGGCCTGGAAGTTCATAATGCGGTGCCAGTATTCGCTGCCGTAGATGACGACGAGAATTTTCTTGGCCAGTTTGTCGGTCTGGGCGAGGGTGAGGATTTCAAAGAGTTCGTCGATGGTGCCGAAGCCTCCGGGGAAAATCACCAGCGCTTTGGCGAGGTAGGCGAACCAGAACTTGCGCATGAAGAAATAGTGGAACTCGAAGTTGAGGGCGGGCGTGATGTAGGAATTGGGATTCTGCTCGAACGGGAGATTGATGTTGAGGCCGATGGTTTTGCCTCCGGCTTCGTGGGCGCCGAGATTGGCGGCTTCCATGATGCCGGGACCACCGCCGGTGGTTACGACGAAGCGGCGCCGGCGGGCGGGAATCTGAATGGACCACTCGGTGAGAAGGTAGGCCAGGCGTCGCGCGTCCTCGTAGTAGCGGGCCATGTCGACAGCGGCCAGGGCACGTTTGAGGTCGTTTTGCTGCTGGGCGGTGGGCGCTTTCGAGTTTTTTTCGACTGCCGCCAGGTTCTGCCGGGCGGCAGCGGATCCATGGAAACGGGCCGAACCGAAAAAGACGACGGTATCCTGAATCTGCTCGCGGCGAAAGCGGGCGAGCGGTTCCTGATATTCGGCGAGGATGCGGAGAATGCGTCCGTCGGGACTGCTGAGAAAGGGCTCGTTCTCGTAGGCCAAAGGCGCTGGGTTGAGCTTGTTCGTCATCGGAAAGACTCACGTTCTTAAGTTCTTAAGTCAGGCAGGCCTCGCTACCGGCCCCGCCTGATCGCGTTCGGCGTTAGCTGTACTCGTGGTAGTGGAGGGCTTCCCCGAAGCCGATCCAGATATCGAGCAATCCCAGGCCGCTGCACAGGCCGCGAAAGAAGCCGGTGGAGACGAAAGTGCGAAGCCAGGGAAACGAGAGCAAAAGATAATTGTCGGTCCATTCCGGGGTCCAGGGCAGGATCACGAGCAGGACGCCTGCGACGGCACAAATCAGTACGAAAAGGAATACTGAAGTCCGGTGCAGCCAGAGTTGCAGACCACTGCGGGGCTGCGGTGCGGGGTCCGGGGGCGGAGGGTCGAGCAGAGTTGTGCTGGTCTGGCTCTGCGCGGTCGAAGACTCGGAGGAAGCCGCGACCGTGCGGTTTTCGACCGACAGCTTGGGATCGGTAGTCACTGGGCGCTCCGCTGCAGCGTCCGTAGTGGCTCAGGCAGGAACCAAGATCCCTCGCTCCGCTCGGGATGACAAGCGCGCTCGGGATGACAGGCCCACGCGGGATGACAAGTCTGTTTGGGGTGACGATTTGGGGCGAAACCCATCGGGCTATTCTACGACTTCAGGGGCTTGATGCGCTCGGCAACGTCGCGATAATCGATGTTGCGGCCGTAAACCTCCATGAAATGCTTGAGGGCGGAGGGTTTGTCGCCGGCGCTTTCGTAGGCGGCGGCCAGCTCGTAATGGAGAGCGGTGCGGGTTTCTTCGTCGATGCCGGGAGCGTCGAGAGCCTTCTGGTACCAGCGAATAGCGGCCTCAGGCAAGCCCTTGTCGAGGAAGCACTGGGCCAGCCAGGTGTAGGTCTGCATGACCTGCGGGAAGGCAAGTCCGCGCTCGACGGCCTGGCAGGTCTTTTGCAACTCGCCAATGGCTTCATCGAGTAATCCCATTTCGCGGAACGCGATGCCAAGGTTGTAGTGGGTTTCGGGATCCTCTTCGGTAGTGGAAGCTCCGACTTCGAGATCGTGTTTGAGTTCGCCGAACATCTCGGCGAGATCCACGCCGGCGTCCTCTCCGAAAGGAGAAGACTTGGCAGCGGGCGGTGTAGTGGGAATGCCGGGCGAAACTTGCGGCGCGATCGCAGCCGCAGGCTTCTGCGGAACCGGGGCCGGCATTTGGGGCGACGGAGCAACCGTGCCGGACGACACCGCGCCGGCTGCGGCGCTGGCGGCGATGGGAGCACTGACCTGCGGAGCGGAAGTGGGCACGGGCCGCTGCTGCGCTGGAGCAGAGGTGGCAGGCGCCTCAACGCGGGGTGCGGCGTGAGTCTGTGGCGCGGGCTGAGGCTCAGCAACTGGAGCGCCCTTGAGGAAGTCTTCACCCAGGGAAGCTTCAAGATCGGCTACAAACTCGCCCATGGGCTCAGCTTCAGGCACGCCGAAGGAAGTGGGAGCGGCGTTTCCGATCGGCTCAAGTTCGGGTTTAGCGTGGGCTGAGGCATGCTCGACTGCGGGCTCGGCTTCACGCGAGATGGTCCCGGGAAGGAAACTATCGCCCAGGGAAGACTCTAAATCGGAGACGAACTCCTGAAGGACTGCGGGCGGAGGCGCTGCTGGCGGAGCCACCACGGGAGGTTCGGCCGCGACTGGCTTGGGGGCGGCGGGCTTGGGCGCAACCGGCTTGGGTGCGACCGGCTTAGCGTGCCATACAGGCGGAGCGGGCCGCTTCGCCGCGGGAACCGGCGGAGCAGGCGGAGCTTCTTCGACGACGGGCGCAGGTTCTTCGGCTACTGGAGCTTCTTCGACGGCAACAGGAGCTTCTTCAATCGTGATTTCTTCTGAGGGCTCGTCGACGGTGATTTCAGTAGCGGCTTCTACTGCAGGTACCTCTTCCTGCGCTGCAGGTTCTGCTGCAGGCGCGGGTTGCGCAGCGGCCTGGATTTCAGCTTCCATGGCCGACAAGATAGCTTCGTTGTTGGTAACTGTCTGAAGCTTTTCAAAGGCCGTGGACGCTTGCTCGGGCATGCCATGCTCGAGATAGAAGCGGATTTCTTCGACGGTCTCAGTGGCTTTTGCCTCGTCGACCTCATCGGCAGGCAGCTTATGTTCGCCAACCGCATCTGTGATTTCGGCTTCTGCGGATTCCGCAGCCGGAGCGTCGGCTTCGACGACGACGGAGTCGTCCCACTCGGAGGACAGATCGATCTCGGCGGAAGTAGAAGCAGATTCGGCGACGGCGGAGACTTGATCTTCAACCTGATCTTCTTGAATCTGGTCTTCTTGAACTTCTTCGGGAATCTCTTCTTGTGCTTCGTCCTGAGTGTCAGCCTGATCCTGTTCCGGATCGCTGACAATGGCGAACTCCGCATCTTCAGCGGGCTGCGGCGGAGCTGCAGGCCAGGGAGCCGAGGCTTCTGCGGGGGCGGAAGCTTCCTCTTGGGTCTCAGTGGAGACGTCTTCGGCGACGGAATCAGTGAGAAGCGCAACGCCGGAGCGCTCCTGGTAGCGATCGGCGAGTTCGCCGTAACGGGTAGCCTCTTCCGGATATCCGGCCTCGGAGTAGACATCCTGCAAAGTGCGGCAGCAGACGCCAGCTTCGGCGAAACGGCCAGCCCGGGTGTGCAAAGAAGCCAGACGCTGGTTCAGGCGCAGGTCGGTGGGCGCCTGAGGCAACGCTGACAGAAGCGGCCCCATGGCCTTGGCGGGCATGTTGTAAGAAATGAAAAGTTCCGCGTCGGTGAGCGCGGAACGAACCGCGAGGGCGACGGCATCGGAATAGTGCTGGTGGATGGAGGGAGAAGTGGCTTCCAGTTCGTCGACGATGACGGTAGCTTCCTCTGGAGAAATGAGGGTGGCGCCGGAATCTCCGGTGATCTGGCTGGCTACCTGCTGATAATTGCTCATGTGCAGGGGATTGCCAGGCTCCATCGTGGTCAACTTCTGGTAGAGATCGCGAGCGCGGGGCAGGTCGCCGGACTGAACCGACGCGTGAGCCAGGAGCTCGATGACTTCTGTGGTGTGAGAGTTGTCTCCCGCCTTGTGGAACAGATCGAGAAGCTTCTCGAGCGAGGCGGGATTGTCCCGCACGTGCCCGATGACGGAATGCAGATTTTTTAGAACTTTGTCGGAGTTTTCAGCCAGCAGGCGTTCGGCATGCTGGTCATAAACCTGGAGCGCGTTCTCGAACTGGCCGGCCTGCATGAGAGCGTCGGCGAAGGTAGAGATGGAGGCGAGGTCATTGTGGACAGTCAGAAGCTTGCTGGCCAGCGTGCCGGCATCGGAGAGGCGTCCGGTCTTCAGGTAAGCCTTGAGCAAATCGCGGAGACCGTCGGGATTGGAATCGAGATCGGAGACTTTTTGCAACGATTCGATGGCGGCCTCGGCGTCGCCGGCCTCGAGCAGATTGCGGCCCTGCATGAGCAGCGCGTATCCATTGCCGGGATCGAGGGTGAGCATGCGCTGCAGAACTTCTTCGGCGGCGGGCAGCGAGCCCTTGGAACGCAGAGTCTCGGCAGCAGCAGAGAATATCTGCCAGGCTTCGTTTTTCTTGCCCAGGCGGACATAGACTTCCGCCAGGCGGATGCGCATGGCGGTGTTTTCCGGATCCATTTCCAGAATCTTCTGGAAGATGCGGACGGCGTTATCCAGCTCGCTGGCCTTCAGGAATTCTTCCGCGACCTGCAGGTACTGGGCGCGGGCATCATTGAAGAGTCCCTGCTGGGTGTAGAGTTCGGCCAGCTTCAGCACACTCTCCAGTGAGGGCTGGAGCTTGCTGATTTTCTTGTACATGGCGATGGCCTTGACCGTGAAACCCTGGTTGGCATAGGCATCGCCTACAGCTTTGAAGCATTCGGTAGCTTTGCTGGCTTCCCCGAGGCGGGAGTAGAGATCGCCGACGGTATTGGTGACCGTGAGATCCTTGGGATCGGCCTTGAGAACCTTTTCGTACTCAGCGATGGCATTCTGCATCTTGCCCTGCTGGACATACTTCTCCGCAGCGCTGAGAACTTTCTGTTTGTTGAACCCGAAACCGAACGCCATATGTGTACGAGCCCCAGAACCTGGTCTAACTTAAAAACATACAGCCGAGAAACTCATGACGGCCCCTCGGAAGCGCCGCGCGGGAGAAAGTCACGCGGCCAAACTCCTATTTGGAGATGGCCGGTCGGACAAGGGCAATTGTACGGCTGGACGGGGGGAACCGCATGGTTACCAAGGGTTACCGAAAGGGAGTGTACGAAAGGGTTACCAAGGGAATCAATGGCGGGTACCGGCGGGTCGGTCAGACTCGCCCTTATATAAGAGGATGGTGGGGTGTCTAGTACAAAGCTGGTATGTGGAGGGGAGTGCGGGCGGTGTAGCCTTGCGGTGCGCAATTGCTTGAAACTCCGGGACGAAGGGTGATCACGATTATGACTTGGATTCGAACCATACCGATGTCAGAGGCGGATGAGAAGCTGCGGCAGGCGGTGGAGGGACAGAAGGGGATGTACCCCAAGGAGTACTTCGAGCCGGTGCATCCCGATGAGTCGGGCGGGTCGACGATTGTGGGGTCGCACACGCTGATTCCGGAGGCGCTCTATCACTCCTTTGCCACATTTGGGGCGCTGATGTCGCCGGAGTTGCCGCTGAGCCGGCGGCAGCATGAAATGATTACTACCATGGTCTCAGTGACCAACCGGTGTAAGTATTGAATCGAATCGCACGCAGAGTTTCTGCGTAGAGTGACGCTCGATAAAGAGCTGGTGGAGGCGCTGGAAAAGGATTACACGACCGCTCCCATCACGCCGCAGGAGCGGGTGATGGTGGATTATGTGGTCAAGCTGACCAAGGACGCTACCAAGTGTGGTGAAGATGACATTGAGGGGCTGCGGGCTGCTGGGTTTGACGATCGCGGGATACTGCAGATTACATTGATCGCATCCTGGTTTAATTACATTAATCGGGTGGCGGATGCGCTGGGCGTGGGGCGGGAGTGAAGTTACGAATCGACCACCGTCTGGTGCGGAGCATTCTAGCGGGGATTCTTCTCTTCACATCGTTACCCCTCCTGTTTGGACAGAGACCCAGCGCAAACGTGGACCGCGTTGTCGTTTACAAGCGAGCCCGAAAATTGGTGCTTCTGTCAGAAGGAACAGAACTTCGGTCGTACAAGATTGCTTTGGGTGGCGAACCTGTGGGACCGAAAGCTCGCCAGGGTGACCATCGGACTCCTGAGGGGGTCTACACGTTAGATTCGCGAAACCCTAACAGCCGCTTCTACAAGGCCTTTCACATATCGTATCCAAACGCGAAGGACATCGCGGCCGCCGAGAAATCAGGCGTCCGCGCCGGCGGGGACATTATGCTGCATGGACTTTCGAAGGAGTACGCATGGGTGGGGAAGGCACATACTCTCCACGACTGGACGGACGGATGCATCGCGGTTACGAACGAGGAGATGGACGAAATCTGGAAGCTGGTCCGCGTGGGCACTCCGATCGAAATCAACCCGTGAAGGGTGATCGCGACTTGGTTCAATTGCATTAATCGGCTGGCGGATGCGCTAGGGCTAGAGCGAGAGTGAAGTCTGAGAGGATCTGTCACTCGTCGCCTCATGTGCAACGGAGCTCGCAGCTACCGGATCGAATTACCGATTCCTACCTTCGGGCCCGCATATGGGAACCTCCGACATGCCTTGGACACTGGCCATCACCGGATGCAGCGGTTTCTCGGAGGCTGACGGACAGATCGGCTGATCGCTCAACCCGCGCAAGGTGAGGGGTGAGGAGCCTTGCGGCGCAAAATCCTGTAGCCAGTTGACGACACGGGCCACTGAATCTGGAAACGGACGCTCATGATCCGGATCAATCCACAAAAAGTGGACGATCTTTCCGTTGCGCATCACCTCCACTGTGAGCGACTCCGAGGCCTTGTGGATCGTGCCAACCCCGGTCTGAGAATCGAGGTTCTTTAGCAGCGTACGGAAGCGCGTCAGCTGATCCGGGGGCAGCGTCCCCTGGAGACTTTCGATGCCGCCCGGCGTCTGCCTTGATCTCCTCGATATGCGGAAATATCCGTCGCGGTACAGAGCAAAACAAATCTGCGGCGAACGGTCCTCGCTCACATCCCAGACATAAGTACTGTTGTATGAGAGTCGAGCTAGCAGGTCGTCTGAACTGTGTTCTTTCGATTGCGCAGGAGCAGCGGGTGGGTTCAGAAAGGCAAGAGCGGCGAGCATCGCAATTGTCCGCAATAGCATGAGGACCTCCGATCACCTTCGATATTGTACAAAACTGAAGGGACCTTCTGAGGAGAAAATCACGATCCGTGCGCCGCAGCTTTCCTTTTTCCACAGCAGCGATGTGACATCTGACCTTTCCTCCATTCCGCAATTGCGCCATCATAGTCGAGGTAGTGACGGTCCATAGAAGCCAAGTCCTGCTGTCTTAAGATGTTTGTTCTCAAGATTTTGAGATCTAAGTTCTTTGACAGCAGGATTTTGCAAAATACGCTTTCGCGAAGTCCGCGCTGGACGCGGCTTTCAGAGGTATCGGTAGAAAAAATTTGATCTGAAATCCAGATTCTTCACTCACTCCAGCCATTTACGCCAGCGTCGAAGAAGATTTATTTTTCGTACTAAATCCACAGTCCGGGCCGCGCACCAGTCCGCTCCTCAGCCCAACCTCCCTCGCACCCTGCTCTCCGCATCCGCCTGCGCTTTCCCTCTTCCACTAAACTTAGACTGTAGCGACAGCGGACACGGATTCAACTGAATGGCTGAATCGTTGGCAGAGTTTTTCCTGGCGAATTTTCAAGCGCATCGCGATGAGCGCGCTTACGGGCAGCGGTGTGGGTACCGGATGGAGTGGTTCACTTACAGGCAGGTTTTGGAGATGGCGATTCGGTTCGCCGGTGACTTGGAGGCGCGCGGCATCGGCAAGGGCGAGCGGGTGATGCTTTGGGGAGAGAATTGCGCGGAGTGGGTTGCGGCGTTCTTCGGGTGCGCGCTGAGAGGTGTGGTTGTTGTTCCGATGGACGATGGAGCTTCAGCGGATTTTGCGGCGCGGGTTTTGGGGCAGGCCGGTGCGAAGCTTTGGGTTTGTTCGCGGCGGCACGCAAGGGAGGACGTTGCTGGCTCAGTTCCCGTCGTGATCCTGGAGGAAGTCAAAGTCGCCGGCGGGACGCCAGCGCTACTTTCGGAATCGCAAATGGCTGTCGGCCGCGATGACATCCTGCAGATTGTGTTTACGTCCGGAACTACCGCTGAACCCAAGGGCGTGGTGATCACGCATGGGAATGTGCTGGCTAACATTGCTCCGCTGGAGCGGGAGATGCAGGCATATTTGAAGTATGAGCGGTGGGTGCATCCGGTGCGGTTCTTGAATTTGTTGCCGCTTAGCCATGTGTTTGGGCAATTCCTGGGGATGTTTGTGCCGCCGCTGTTGGGTGGGACCGTGATTTTTCAGGAGGAGATGGGGCCATCGGAGATTGTCAATACGATTCGGCGGGAGCGGGTGTCGGTGCTGGTGAGTGTGCCGAGGGTTTTGCAGTCTTTGAAGCAGAAGATTGAGCGCGATCTGGAGGATGGTGGCAAGATCGAAGACTTTCGGCGGCGGTTCCGGGTGTCGGAGGGAAAGCACTTCTTGCACCGGTGGTGGATTTTTCGTGGGATTCGGCGGCAGTTCGGGTGGAAGTTCTGGGCATTTATTTGCGGAGGCGCGGCGCTGGATGCTGAGACCGAACAGTTCTGGGATCGACTTGGCTATGCCGCGATCCAGGGATATGGACTGACAGAGACGACCTCGCTGATCAGCGTGAATCATCCGTTCAAGTTGGGGAAGGGGTCGATTGGGAAGGTGCTGCCGGGGCGGGAAGTGAAGCTCGCGGAAGATGGCGAGATTTTGATTCGCGGTGGCGGGGTCGCTGCGGGGTATTGGGATGGAAACCGACCGGTTGCCGATGGGGTCACAGATAAAGACGGGTGGTACCGCACCGGAGACGTGGGCGCGCTGGATGACGCCGGGAACCTTTATTTCAAAGGGCGCAAGAAAGAAGTGATCGTGACTCCGGGCGGGTTGAATATTTATCCAGAGGATTTGGAGGCTGCTTTGCGGCGGCAGCCGGAAGTGAAAGATTGTGTCGTGGTGGGGCTCGACCGGGGAGGAAATGCAGAGCCGTGCGCAGTTTTGATTTTGCGCGATGATTTGCACAACGCGACTAGTGTGGCCGCGGTGGTGGAGCAGGCGAACCAGTCGCTCGCTGAATTCCAGCGCATGCGGATGTGGGTCGAGTGGCCGCAGAAAGACTTTCCGCGCACGAACACACAGAAGCCGCGGCGAAACCTGATTGCCGAATTTGCCGCGAAGGAAATTCTGCGACCTGGCGAGAAGGTTGCAGGCGCAGGTGAAAGCCCCGTGGCGGAATTGATCGGCGGCATCACGGGCAGAAGTGTTGGTGCGTTGGACTCTGGCACGGCACTCGATTCCGACCTTGGACTCAGTTCGCTGGACCGTGTGGAGCTGATCAGCGCGCTCGAGGATCGATACCAGGTAGATCTGAGCGAGACGCGTTTCAGTGCGGCGCGCACTGTCGGCGATGTGGAAAAGATGCTGCGCGGCGAGGCGCGGCCGCGCGCGGAATATCACTATCCGGGATGGGTATTGCGGTGGCCGGTGACTTGGATGCGATGGCTCGCGTATTGCTTGCTGATGAGGCCAGCCATGATTCTGCTGGGCTGGCCGCGGATTGAGGGGCGGGAGAATCTGCGCGGCTGGAGCGGTCCGCTGCTGGTGGTGTGCAATCACATTACCGACGTGGATGTGGGATTTGTGCAGACGGCTTTACCGGCGCGGCTGCGGAACCGGATTGCAACGGCGACCCGGGGAGAAGATTTGGAAGCGTTGCACACGCCGACGGCGAGCAGAGGATGGCTCTCGGGAATTTACAATCGGGTGCGATGGGTGCTGGGAGTTTCGCTGCTGAACCTGTTTCCGCTGCCGCGCGAGGCCGGATTCCGGCAGAGTTTCACTTATGCGGGCGCGGCGGTCGATCGTGGATACAGCGTGCTGGTGTTTCCGGAAGGACGGCATACGGTGGATGGCAAGATGAATCCGTTTCGCGCGGGGATTGGACTGCTGGCAAATAATCTGGGCATTCCGGTGCTGCCCATGCGAATTCACGGATTGTTTGAGTTGAAGCAGGCGGGCAAGAAGTTTGCGCCGCCGTGGACGATATGTGTCCGCATCGGACAGCCGGTGAGGTTCGCTCCAGAAAGCGATCCGGAACAGGTCGCACGGGAACTTCAGACAGCCGTGGAGGCTCTGTAGATGGCAACGAGTTAGATCGCGGCAGTCGACCTATTCTTCGTCCATCCCTCCTTCGTCCCCGTGCGGATCCGATTCGATTTGTACTTCTGGCAAATTAGCCGTGCGGAGTGCCTGATTGAGCGCGGAAAGATCTGTAGTCTTGAGCGCATCCCAGCGCTTCATCACATCCGATGCGTCGTGTTCGGTTGCGGTGACGGCTTCAGACTGGGCCGCGGTCGGTGCGGCATCGGCCTGCCAGACCTGGCCATACAACACCGTGACCTGCCCGTTGACTCGCGCGAGAGTGACTTCGGCGGAAGGGGGCGCGAAGAAACCGGACGGCGCTCCAAGTACCTCTGTGAGTTTGGTCTGAAAAGTTTGCACGGCATCGTGGGCAGGGCCAGTGGCTTGATCGCTCAGTTTCTGCAGCCGGTCGCGAATCGATCCGGCTTGCATCACGGCTTTTGAAGACTGGCTCAGGAGCGAAGCCAGACGCCTTTCAAGCTGAAATTTCTCGTCGAGGCCGGCGGCTGAAGTTTTTACGCGAGGGTCCATCTTGACGGTGAAGTTCGCGGTATAGCTCTTTCCGTTCGCGGTGAGCCGAGCCGTGTAAGAACCGGGCAAAGCAGTTGGACCGAGCGGATAACGAGGCGTGTCGCCGGGAATCGCCGAGATGGGATAGTCGTGGCGCGTGGAATCAGGGGCGGGATAGTGCAGGTCCCAAACCCAGCGGTGCATTCCGGCATCTGCCGACAACGAGCGGAAAGGACGCAGCCAGTAGAGGGGAATGAGCTGTTTCTTCAATTCCGCCTCCGTGACGTCGGTTTCGTCTGCGCTGGAAAACTTTCGCACCAGTCGACCATGAGCGTCGAGGATCTCGAGAGTCACGGGTGTGGAGGTGGCCTGTCGCAGGTAGTAATCGACGATGGCGCCATCGGGCGGATTGGCGGCTGTGGGCTCGTCGGGTGGAAGCGGCGTGTCGGTGTAGGTGTCGCGCTGAATGCGATAGGCGGGCGCGGGAGTGAAGAGATGGGCATCACTGGCGGCGAGCGAAGCGCTCGCTTCGCGCAGCGGGGAGATGTCATCCAGAATCCAGAACGCGCGGCCGTGAGTGGCTACGATCAGATCGTTATCGTGAATCCACAGATCGCGCATGGACGTGTGAGGCAGATTCAATTGCAAAGATTGCCAATGGTCGCCGTCGTCGAATGAGACCCAGACTGCATTCTCCGTGCCGGCAAACAAAAGTCCTTTGCGCACGGGATCCTCGCGGACTGTATCGACCGGACCAATTTCAGGCAGGCCGGTGGTGATCAGCTTCCAGCTCTTACCGCCGTCATGCGTGCGGTAGATGTAGGGCTGCTCGTCGTTGATGCGAAAGCGGCTCACGGAGGCGTAGGCGCAGTCGTCGTCGAAGTGCGAGGCGCTGATCTGCGTCACTTTGCTCCATGGCGTCAGTTCTTTTGGAGTAATGTCATTCCACTTTTTCCCGCCGTCGCGAGTCTGCCAGATCAGGCCATCGTCGGTGCCGGCCCATAATGTGTTGATGTTCTTGAAGGAAGGAGCGAGAGCGTAGATTGCGCCGCGCTGCTTGTCCGCGCCTTTGGGGATGAGGTTGCCCACGCTGGCCGGGATCCCCGGATTCTCGCGCGTTAGATCGGAGCTGATGGTCTGCCAGGTGTTTCCGCCGTCCGTCGTTTTAAAAAGAACATTGCTCGCAAAATAAAGGGTATGCGGATCGATCGGCGAGAACATCGTGGGCTCGGTGCGGTCGGTGCGGTATTTGGAGCTGCGAAGTGGGATGGGAGTGACGTTTTGAACCTGGCCGGTGGACCAGTGAAATTTCGAGACCTCGCTTCTGCCACCGCCGTAAATGATGTCAGTGTCGAGCGGATCGGGTGCGACGTAGCCGTATTCGATTACGCCCACGGGATGCCACTCGCGATAGGTGACGGCTCCGTCGTTGCCGCGGCTGGAGATGCACACGGAACCGCTTTCCTGCTGGCCTCCGCAAACGCGGTAGGGGAAAGTGTCGCTTATGGCGACGTGATAAATCTGCGCGGTGGGCTGGTTGTACCAGGAACTCCAACTGGCGCCACCGTTGACGGTGATGATCGCACCCTGGTCGCTGACGATGAGAATGATGCTGGGATTGTTGGGATTGATCCATATGTTCTGGTAATCGTCGCCGCCGGGCGCGCCGCGAAATCCGGCCCAGGTCTTGCCGCCATCTGTCGATCGCATGGTTACGGTGCTGACGCAATAGACGATGTCCGCATTCTTTGAATCGACTTTAGGGATGGCAAGATCGCCTCCGCCGATGCGGCCTGAGGGGCGCGGATCATCGGTTGCTTTGGACCAGTTTTCTCCGGCATCGTCGGAACGGTAGACGGCGAGTCCGCCTGAGGCCATGGCGATGGTAGCGTAAAGGCGCCGCGAGTCCGTCGGAGCTATAGCGACATTGATTTGCGACAAATCTTTGGGAAGGCCGTTGGTAAGAGCATGCCATGTGGTGCCACCATCAGTTGACTTGAACAGTCCACCACCTGTTCCGTTGAACAGATTGCCGTCCTCCCATGGACCCTCGCGAGCTTCCCACATGGAGGCGTAAATTGTGTCGGGATTCGAAGGATCAATCTCGACGTCGGAGGCTCCGGTGTTCTCGTCTTTGCTGATCACTTTCTGCCAGGTCTGGCCGCCGTCGGTGGAACGGAAAAGGCCGCGCTCTTCATTCGGGCCGTAGGGATGGCCGAGCACGGCCGCGAAGACTCGATTGGGATCGCGAGGATCGATGGCGAGAGCTGGAATCTGGAAACCATCGCGCAGGCCGAGATGAGTCCAGGTTTTTCCCGCGTCCGTAGATTTATAGATTCCGTTTCCGATCGAGAGGTCGGGGCGATGCAGGCCTTCACCGCTGGCTACATAAATGGTGTCAGGGTTCGACGCGGCTACAGCGATGGCGCCAATCGACTGCGTAGATTCGTGGTCGAAGATCGGCCTCCAGGTACGGCCGTAGTCATCCGACTTCCAGACTCCTCCGTTGACCTGGCCCACATAGAAAACATTCGGCTGGCTGGGGACGCCGGTGGCCGCTCTGGTGCGGCCTCCGCGAAGTGGGCCGATCATGCGCCAATGCAGATCCTGATAAGTATTTTCTGGAACTTGCTGTGCGGTGGTGGATCCGATAAACAGGAAAACTGACAGGCAGACGAATAGACAGACAAATGCGTTAGATCTGATCACTGGGCCCCCTAAGTGGCAAACGCCAAACCTGACAGAATAAACTAAAACTCGCGGTGATGCGTGTGTGGATGCGAATGCCGAATTCTAAGTAATCTCAGCCAAGCTTCGGGCTAAGATGCCCGCTTTTGGCGGCGGAGTCGCTCCCGGTTGGCTGGCGACCCACGCGCCGACGCGGTTCGCGGTTTCGTTGATTTGCGCAAGCGATATTCCGCGGAGATATCCATGCACCAGAGCCGCGGTGAATGCATCGCCCGCGCCGACTGTGTCCGCAACCTTTACTCGGAAGCCTGGATGTTCGCTGCGTTCGGTGGCAGACACCAGGAGGCTGCCGCCGCTGCCGCGGGTTATGCAAACCAGCTTCACTTCATGCGCAAGCAATTGTCGAGCTGAGGCTTCTTCTCCGTGAGTTTCCAATTCTAACAAGCTCATGATTTTTGGAAGTTCGTCGTGGTTTAGTTTGATAAGGGTTGCCAGCTTGATCGACTCGGCCAGGACCTCCACGGAATAGAAGTTCTGCCTCAGGTTGACGTCGAAAACCCGCACTGCGCTTTTGGGCACGGCCAGCACAAATCTGCGGATGGTGGCACGGCTGGGTTCCGATCTTTGCGCGAGCGATCCAAAGCACACGGCATCGGACTGTTGAGCCAGCTTCTGCCACTGCGGCGTCCACTCGAGAAAGTCCCATGCCACTGACTCGGCGATTTCAAAGCGCGGCTGACCTGTGCGGTCCACTTCGACTTTCACCGTTCCGGTGGGACGCTCCGCGTCTTGCTGAATGAACTCGGTTGCGAGACCGAGTTCTCCGAGGCGGCGGGTCGCGTCAGTACCCAGAGAATCCTGGCCGAGACGGCTGGCTGGTACTCCTTGATCCCCGAGCAAAGAGGTGATGTAGGCGAAGTTGGCCGGCGCTCCGCCCAGTTGCTTGCCGGTAGGAAATAAATCCCAAAGCAATTCGCCTAAACCGACGACGATGTGTCTCCCGCTCAGCATACAACGGCGCCAGGCGAAGCCAGTGCTTGCGGGAACAAGTGAACTAGCGGAGAATCGGTGGGCGCGCATCGAGGTCGAGGCATAGGGCAATCTCGCTGCAGCAACTGGCGTCAGCTGTCACAATTGCAATGATGCATTCCATTCATTCCAAAGCCTGGGTGGGACTGGTCGCGCTGCTTCTGGCGCTGGCTCCACAGGATAGCGCAAATTTGCCATTCGGGGCGTGGCGCCGCGTTTCGGAGACCCCTGTGATCTCGCCGCGAGGGGACGGATGGGAGTCTACGGGAACATTTAACCCTTCCGTGATTTTGCGCGACGGCAAAATCGTCATGCTCTACCGTGCTCAGGACAAGGGCGGCACCTCGCGCCTCGGCTACGCTGAGAGTGCGGATGGAATCCACTTCACGCGGCGAAAAGAACCTGTACTTTCGCCTGAAGAGGATTACGAGAAAGATGGTGGAGTGGAAGACCCGCGACTGGTCCGCTTCGGCGATACCTACTATCTGACTTACACCGGCTACAACAAGAAAGACGCGCAACTGTGCCTGGCGACTTCGAAGGATCTCATCCACTGGGAGCGGAAAGGCGTGATTCTTCCAGCGTACAAAGGGCGCTGGAACGTGCGTTGGACGAAGTCGGGAGCGATTGTGCCGGAGAAGATTGCGGGCAAGTACTGGATGTATTATCTGGGCACAACTCCGGACAAGAACGACCAGATGGGACTCGCCTACTCAACCGATCTGCTGCATTGGACGGATGCGACCGATGCCCCAGTGTTGCCGGTACGGGCGGGCAAGTTTGATTCCCGCGTGGCCGAACCGGGGCCGGCGCCGGTTGTCACGCCGAAAGGAATTGTTCTGATCTTCAATGGCGCCGACGACAAGCTCGTGTACCGCACGGGTGTGGCGGTGTTCGATCGAAATGATCCACGGGTCTTGATCTCGCGCACGGAAGATGCGATTTTCGCTCCTGAGAAGCCATGGGAGAAAGTGGGCCAGGTCCCGAACGTCGTATTCGTGGAAGGGATGGTGCGGCAGGGGGAACGGTATCTGTTCTACTACGGGGGCGCGGATACGAACGTTGGCGTAGCGGAAGCGCCGGTTGCTCGCTAGACTTGCTCCCATGATTTCGCACGGGAGATAGCTTCGTTCCAGCGCTGCCGCATGGCGTCTACTTTGGAGCGCGGCAGGCTTGGTTCGAACCGCCGCTCCGCACGTGGCATTTCATAAACTGTCTGCAGGTCTTTCCAGAAACCGACACCCAGACCCGCTAAGAATGCTGCGCCGAGCGCGGTGGTCTCCGTCATGGCGGGACGAACGACAGGCACGCCGAGAGTATCCGCTTGAAATTGCATGAGAGCATCGTTGGCGGATGCGCCGCCATCGACTCGCAATTCTTTGAGCGGGGTGTTTGTATCAGTCTGGACTGCGTCCATCAGGTCGGCGACCTGGTAGGCGATACTCTCGAGTGCGGCGCGCGCGATGTGACCTGCGTTGCTGCCTCGGGTGAGGCCGAAGATTGCGCCTCGAGCGTAGGAATCCCAATGCGGGGCGCCCAGGCCCACAAAGGCTGGCACGAAATACACTCCGCCGTTGTCGGGGACGGAATTTGCGAGAGCTTCCACTTCCGATGAGCTGCGAATAATTCCCAGACCATCGCGCAACCACTGAACCACCGCTCCTCCTACAAACACGCTGCCCTCGAGTGCGTAGTCGGTGGTGTCGGCGATTCTCCAGGCCACGGTTGTAAGAAGGCGATTGGTGGATGCGACCGCGCGATGGCCGGTGCTCTGCAACATGAAGCAACCCGTGCCGTAGGTGTTCTTGGTGAGGCCGGGGCTGGTGCATCTTTGTCCGAAAAGCGCGGACTGCTGATCGCCGGCGATGCCAGCGATGGCGATGCCGTTCAGGCCTGGGACCGAGCTTACTTCTCCGTAGACTTCGCTGGAGGGCCGCACTGCGGGCAACATCGACGCCGGGATTCGGAAGAGGTCGAGGAGGTCGTTATCCCAACGGCCGGAATGCAGATTGAAAAGCATAGTGCGGGACGCATTGCTGGCGTCGGTGACGTGCACGCGGCCGCCGGTCAACTTCCAGACCAGCCAGGTATCGACGGTGCCAAAAGCGAGACGGCCGGCTTCGGCAAGTGGGCGTGCGTTCGGAATGTGTTCGAGAATCCAGGAAATCTTGCTGGCGGAGAAGTAGGCGTCGATCAACAGCCCCGTGCGCCGTTGGATCAGATTTTCGTGGCCTTGCGACTTAAGCTGGTTGCAGAAAGCGGCGGTGCGGCGATCCTGCCAGACGATGGCGTTGTAGATGGGCTTGCCGGTAGTGCGGTCCCAGACAATGGTGGTTTCGCGCTGGTTGGTAATGCCGATGGCGGCGATGTCGCGGGGCTGGGCATTGGCTTTGGCCAAGGCTTCCAGAGCAACGGCGATCTGTGATGCCGCGATCTCTTCGGGATCGTGCTCGACCCATCCCGGCTCCGGGAAAATTTGCTTGAACTCGCGCTGGGCGATGGACCGGACTGCGCCGTCATGGTCGAACAAAAGAGCGCGGGAACTTGTGGTGCCTTGGTCGAGAGAGAGAACGTAACTCAAGAGGTCTCCTGTGTTCTGCCGAAGGTTCCTGGTTCAGGGCTGGGACGACGGCTGAGCCGCGCGCAAAAATCGTCGAATGCCGAAATCGTAGACCGCGGCGCCGACCAGTCCGCCCAGCAGCGGCGCAAGCACGGGCACCCACCACACGCGAGCGCCGTCAGTGAGGCCGTTGTTTTTGAATCCGGCCAACGCCGTGAACAGGCGCGGACCGAAATCGCGCGCAGGATTGATTGGATATCCGTGCATGCCGCCGAAGCTCATGCCGATGGCGACTACAACCAGGCCGATCATTGCAGGTCCGAGGTTGGCGCCGGGAGGAACGTTCAGTTCATCCGTGATGGCCAACACCATGAGCAGCAGCAGAGCCGTACCGATCACTTGATCGAGAAACCCTGCTTGCGGTAGCGCCGGAAAAGTCGGGAACGTTGTGAACACGCCCGCCGTTTTTTGCAGTTGAGGGTCAACCTGGTGAAACGCGGGCAGGTAGTTGCGGTAGACCAAAGCGGCGGCAAGGAATGCCCCTGCCGTCTGCGCGATGGAATAAGGCAGGACCTTGCGCCAGGGAAAATCACGGAACACTGCCAGGGTGAGGGTGACGGCCGGGTTGAGATGTCCGCCAGAAACCTTCCCCGAAATGTAGAGGCCCATGGTTACGGCTAATCCCCAGCCCAGCGTGATGTTGGTGTAGCCGCCGTGGACCGTGGCGCCCGGAGTGTTTGAGGGGAACAGGACGACCATGGCGACTACGCCTGTGCCGAAGAGCATCAGGACGAAGGTTCCGAGGAACTCGGCAATCAACTCGGCTGCCAGGGTGGGTTTGTTGCTCATGCGCGTGGCTCCTGCGGCGACTCGCTGCTTTTCAACCGCGAGTAGTCTAGCAAGGATTTGAGGCGGGCCTCGGCTTTAGGGCTGCGGAGAGCTTCCTCTGCGGCTGGCCTCGTGGGCCGATTACTAAAAATGGGAGGGGAGGCGTTTTCGCTTGACAGGGAGGGTGCGGCCTGTAAGATAGAGAATATTTATTCATAACAATGAATAAATATTCATGATGAATAAAGCCCTGCGACAGAGAGCCGTTCTGGAAGCGTTGAAACACGGACCCATCGCCAACCAGGAAGACTTGCAGCGGGCGTTGCGCAAGCGGGGATTCAAGGTGGGGCAGGCGACGCTGTCGCGGGACATTCATGACTTGAATCTGAGCAAGACGGCGGCTGGCTACGCCTTGCCGCAGGGCGAGGGTGCTGCGGCTTTGGCTCTGCCTCCGGTGCACCGGCTGGTTCGCGAGTTCGTGCTCGATGTGCGGCCGGCGCAGAACCTGTTGGTGGTGAAAACCATCATAGGCAGTGCTCAGCCGGTGGCGGCGGCTCTGGATGAACGGGAATGGGAGGAAGTTTTGGGAACGATTGCCGGCGACGACGCTATCCTGATCGTTTGCCCCGACAAGGATGCTGCAAGGAAGGTTGCGGCGCGGATCGCGGAGATGCTGGGCTGATGTCTGCGAAGCTCAAGACCGCGGTGCTGGGAGCGAGCGGCTATTCGGGGCTGGAGCTGACACGCATTCTCGAGCGCCATCCGCGGCTGGAGAAGCCTGTGCTTCTCCGGCGCGACGGCGGAGGTGATGGCGCGACTGACTTGGCCGAGATTTTTCCGGAGTTGTCTGGCAACGGAGGCTATCCGCTGCGGACACTGTCGTGGCCGGAACTGAAACGCCAGGGCGTGCAACTGCTTCTTCTGGCTACGCCGCATGAAGCATCGCGTTCTCTTGTGCCGGAAGCCGTGGCGCAAGGGTTGCGGGTGATCGATCTGAGTGGCGCGTGGCGGCTGAAACAAGCGCAGCATCGTGCCATCTACTCGTTTCAGGACGCCGATGCGGTCACGGCTGCGGCACTGACGGCGAAGGCGGTTTATGGCTTGCCGGAGTTGAACAGCGATTGCATTTCCGCCGCCCAGTTGGTGGCGAATCCGGGTTGCTATGCGACTTCGGTGATTCTTGCTTTGGCGCCGCTGCTCAAGTCGGGCCTGGTCGATCGCGAGCACGGAATTATTTCTGACTCGAAGTCGGGAGTTTCAGGGGCAGGTAAGGCTCCTACGTCGCGGACTCACTTCGTTTCTGTGGCGGACAATCTTTCTGCGTATTCGGTGTTCAATCACCGGCATCTGGGAGAGATGGTGGAGCAGTTGGAGCTGGACGATGCGGAACTGACTTTTACCCCGCATCTGCTGCCGATTCCGCGCGGGATTCTGTCGACGATCTATGTGCACTTAAAGCGGGAGATGAAAGCGGCGGAAGTGGAATCCTGTCTGCGCGATTTTTATTCGGGCAGACATTGGGTGCGAGTATTTGCTACGCCGAAGCTGCCGCAGTTGCAGTTTTCGCTGCATACGAACTACTGCGACCTTGGCTTTTGCCTGGCGGAAGACGGCCGGCGGCTGGTGCTGGTTTCCTGTGTGGACAATCTGCTGAAAGGCGCGGCAGGGCAGGCGGTGCAGAACATGAATCTGATGTACGGGTGGGAAGAGCGGGAGGGTTTGCAGTGACGATTGTGGTGAAAATTGGTGGAGCGGCGATCGAGGATGCAGAGATTCTGCGCAAGTGCGCGCGTTCGATCGCGGAGTTAGCGCAGGATGGCCACCGTGTCGCAGTGGTCCATGGCGGCGGGAGCGCGTTGACCCGCATGCTGAATCGGCTGGGGAAAAAGAGTGAATTTGTGGACGGGCTACGGGTCACCGACGCGGAGACTCGGGACACGGCGCTCATGGTGTTGGCCGGGATCATCAACAAGAAGCTGGTGGCGGCGATTCAATCAGCAGGGATGCCGGCGATTGGATTCTGCGGCGGCGACGGTATGACATTCCGCGCGCGGAAAAAGTTCGTCCATGGCCGCGACTTGGGCTTTGTCGGCGAGATTTGTTTCGTGGAGCCGTGCTGGATCGAAGCGCTGTGGCAGCAGGGAGGAATTCCAGTGCTGGCTTCGCTGGCGCTGGGTGCCGACGGCGAATACTACAACGTGAATGCCGATGAGATGGCGGCATCGTGTGCCGCGGTCTGCCACGCCAACGCGCTGATCTTTCTCACCGACGTCCCCGGAGTAAGAGATGCTGCGGGGAGCGTGATGCCGTGGCTGAGCACGAAGCAGGCCGCGGAACTGGCGGCCGACTCGATCATCAGCGGCGGCATGTTGCCGAAGCTGCAAGCTTGCGGACAGGCCCTGAAGCAAGGCGTGGGGCGAGTGAGAATTCTGCCGGCAAACGAGGCGGAGATCTTGCCGCAGTTTTATCTGACCAAGCTCTCGTGCGGTACGGAGGTTACTTACTCATGAGGCAGTCAGTCGCGGCCGGTTATAAATCGCAACCTGTGGATACCGAGGTTCAGAAAAAGGAGTCAAAGTTGAATACGCATGTGCAAGGTAGAGTGGCGGCGGCTCCCGAGGCAATGCCGCAAGTGTTTTGGTGTCCGGATCTGGTCTCGACTCGCGATCTCGGCCCCTCCGGCGTGGATGCGGTGTTGCATCTGGCTGGAATCATGAAGTCGCGTCCGGCTGATTTTCGGAGAGCGCTGACGGGCAGGCAGATTGTCATGTTCTTCGAGAAGCCGTCTTTGCGGACCAGGCTAACGTTCGAAGCAGGAATCGTGAGCCTGGGCGGTACGGCGATGTTCGTCGACCAGACTCACGAACGGCTCGATGCGCGCGAAAAGTTGAGCGACGTGGCGCATAATCTGGAGCGCTGGGTGGACTTGATTGTGCTGCGCACGTTCTCGCAGCAGACCATCGAGGGCATGGCGCAGCATGCGTCTATTCCGGTAATTAACGCGCTCAGCGATGTGGAGCATCCGTGCCAGGCGCTGGCCGATTACCTTACGCTGCTCGAGCGGTTTGGCGACATGAAGAACCGCTGCCTCGCATACGTAGGTGATGGCAACAATGTAGCGCACTCGTTGCTGCTTACATGCGCGTGCCTGGGGTCGTCGATTCGCGTCGCAACTCCGCCCGGCTATGGGCCCAATCCACAGATTGTCGCCGCCGCACGGGAAATTGCAGCGGAGACTGGGGCCGAGATACATTTGCTGACCGATCCTCACGAGGCGGCATTTGGGGCCGATGCGATTTACACTGATGCATGGACCAGCATGGGCCAGGAGCGGGAAGAAAATGAGCGAGCCAAAGTTTTTCCGCCTTATCAAGTCAATGCAGAACTCATGGCAGAAGCCGCGCCCCATGCGGTGTTCATGCATTGCCTGCCGGCGCACCGCGGCTTGGAAGTGACAGACCAGGTGATCGATTCGCTGCAGTCCGTGGTTTTTGACCAGGCGGAGAACCGCCTGCATGTGCAGAAAGCGATACTCTATTTGCTGCTGGGTGGCGGCGATCGCCTGCCCGCAAGGAGTGCTCATGCCTGAAAAGGTGGTACTCGCTTACTCTGGAGGACTCGATACCTCCATCATTATTCCGTGGCTCAAGGAGAATTACTCTTACAACGTGATCGCGATGGTCGGCGATGTCGGCCAGGGCGATGACATTGAAGCGGTTGTCGAGAGGGCTTATGCGACGGGCGCGAGCGAGGTGGTCGTGGAGGATCTCCGCGAGGAGTTTCTGACGGGATATGTATTTCCCGCGCTGCGGGCTGGCGCGGTGTACGAACATAAGTATCTGCTGGGTACGTCGCTGGCGCGTCCGGTCATCGCAAAGCATCAAGTCGAAGTTGCTTTGCGCGAGGGAGCAACGGCCGTGGCGCATGGCTGCACCGGAAAGGGGAACGACCAGGTTCGTTTTGAGCTGACTTATCAGGCACTCGCCCCCGAGCTGAAAGTGATCGCGCCGTGGCGCGAGTGGTCGTTGAAATCCCGCGAGGATTGTCTCGATTACGCCGAGCAGCACGGCATTCCGGTGCCGGCGAGCCGTGAGAAAATTCACAGTCGCGACCGCAACTTGTGGCACCTCAGCCACGAAGGCGGAGAACTGGAAGACGCGGGGAATGCTCCGCTCGCGACAACGTGGCAGATGACACGCTCGCCACAGGAAGCGCCCGATAAAGACGAGCAGGTGACGATCGCCTTCGAGAAAGGGATTCCCATAGCAGTCAATGGCATGAAGCTTGATCCAGTGTCGCTGGTCGAGTTGCTAAACGAAATTGGAGGGCGAAACGCCATCGGCCGGGTTGATCTGGTGGAAAACCGATTCGTAGGAATCAAGTCGCGCGGGTGTTATGAAACGCCCGGAGGAACGTTGCTGATTGCAGCGCATCGCGAACTCGAAGCTCTGTGCCTGGAGCGCGAGGTTGCGCACTTCAAGCAGCACGTGGGGCTCAAGTACGCGGAGCTTGTCTACTTCGGATTGTGGTTCACGCCTCTGCGCGAGGCGTTGGATGCCTTCGTGGCCAGCACGCAAGCGGAGATAACCGGCAGCGTCACGCTGTCTTTGTATAAAGGGAACGTTTCGGTGGTGAGCCGCCAGTCGGAGCACTCGCTTTATCGCACCGATCTTTCGTCGTTCACCATGGGCGAGGGCTACGACCAGAAAGATGCCGCCGGTTTCATTCGCATTCTCGGACTGCCCTCGCGCACGCGAGCGCGGTCGCGCGTGGAGGTTGCGCGATGAAGATGTGGTCGGGGCGGTTCCGGCAAACCCTGGACCCGGAATTCGAACGCTGGCAGCGGTCGTTCGATTTCGACCGGCGGCTGCTGAAGTACGAACTCGCCGCGAGCGGGGCCCATGCCCGTGCTTTGAAAAATGCTGGGGTGTTGTCCGCTGACGAGGTCATTAGCATTCTGGAAGGGCTGCAGCAGATTGGCGAGATGGCGGGTGCGTCCAAGGGATCCGTGGAAGACGATGAAGCTGAGGATGTGCATCATTTCGTCGAGAAACAGCTCGTAGCGCGGATCGGTGACCTGGGCTACAAGTTGCACAGCGGGCGCAGCCGGAATGAGCAGATCGCAACCGACCTGCGCCTTTATGTGCGGGCGGCGATTGCTGAGTTGCGGAAGGAACTGGCTGACGTCTGCGCGGCTTTTGCCGACCGTGCCGAGCAGTCGGGCAGCGCCGCGATGCCAGCCTACACCCATCTGCAGCACGCCGAGCCTGTGTTGATCGGGCACTGGCTGCTGGCCTATGTCGAAATGTTTTTGCGGGATGCGGACCGGCTTGCCGATTGCCGTAAGCGTTTGAACGTGTGTCCGCTGGGATCGGGCGCGGTGGCGGGTGCGACTCTGCCGCTGGATCGGCCGTTCATGGCAGCTGAACTTGAGTTCACTGGTCCGACGGCGAACAGCATCGACGCTACCAGCGATCGCGACTTCGTGCTCGAGTTCGTCAATGTGCTCTCGCTCCTGGGGGTGCACTTGAGCCGGTGGGCGGAGGAAATGATTATTTTTTCCTCGCAAGAGTTTGGCTTTGTGAAATTGCCTGAGGCTTATTCAACCGGCAGCAGTGCGATGCCTCAAAAGAAGAATCCGGATCTTCTGGAGCTGGTACGAGGCAAGACTGGCCGCGTCATCGGGAGTGCGACGACATTGCTGGTGGCTTTGAAGGGCTTGCCGCTGGCTTACAACAAAGACTTGCAGGAAACGCAAGAGCCGCTTTTCGATGCTGCCGATACTGCGCTTAGATTACTGCCGCTGGTTGCCGGATGGATGAAAGCGGTCCAGTTCGACTTCGACCGCATGAACGAGGCAGCGCAGTCGGGATTCATGAATGCGTGGGCAGCGGCGACTTACCTCGTCAACCGGGGCGTTCCTTCGCGGCTTGCGCACGAGCAAATCGGCAAGGCTGTGAAGCTGTGCGTGGAAAAGCAGTGTGAGCTTCAGGATCTGACGCTGGACGAGTTGCGTGCTATGAATCCAGTGTTTGATTGCGATTTTCATGAGTGTCTGAAGCTGGCCGCGGTGTTGGCGATTCATGATGTTGCTGGCGGGACTGCGCCGACGCGGGTTCGGCAGGGGATTGTTGCGGCCAGAAAGAAAATTGAAAGCCTGCGCGAGGAGGTCAATTTCCATGCGCACGCGTAAGGCTATTTTGCCGGATGCGCAGCAGATTTACGAGCTGATCTCGGGCTATTCGGGCGACGGCACCTTGCTGCCGCGCACTCTGGCGGAGATCTGCGAGAACGTAAGAGACTTTGTGGTTCTTGAGAATGAAGGCCGCATCATTGGCTGCGGCGCGCTGCATCTTTACGGCACACACCTCGCGGAGATTCGTTCGATCACGGTGGGGCCTCGCGCGCAAGGGCAAGGCGGGGGCAGCCGGCTGATGAAGGCTTTGATGGCCGAAGCGAAGCGGCATCGCGTGGATTGCATCTGCCTGTTCACGCGAGCTCCCGAATTTTTTGCGCGTCAGGGATTCGAGATGGCGCGGCGAGAAGATCTTCCCGACAAGATCTACAAGGACTGCCACGTCTGTCCCAGGTTTTACAACTGTGACGAAGTCGCCATGGTGCGGGGCAAGCTCCCTACATTCGCCATCCTCCCGGAACCGGCGAACTGGCTGGTGAAGATTCAGGCCCAGCAGTAGCGCATCTACCGGCCATAGCATTCTGCTGCGAGACACGACTGTCCTTCGGCGCCAATTACAGAAGGGCAGCCAGCGATGCTATGATCGGTTCGCGACAAGGCCTGAAATTCTGATTGCGGGCGGACACCAAGCTATGGCTATCGTTGCTCCCGGCAGTTCCACCGCTACGTCGGCTTCCGACGGGTCGACCTCCTATACGGTCCCCTTGGCAGTGGTGACTACTTTGTTTTTCATGTGGGGTTTTCTCACCTGTCTCAACGACATTCTTGTCCCTCACCTGAAACCGATTTTCGATCTGAATTACAAAGAAGTCATGCTCATTCAGTTCGCCTTCTTTGGAGCGTATTTTCTTTTCTCCATCCCTTCGGCGAAAGTCATCGACTGGATTGGCTATCAGCGCTCGATGGTAGTGGGCTTGTTGATCATGGGCGCCGGGGCATTTCTTTTTGTGCCGGCGGCCAGCGTGCCGTCTTATCCACTTTTTCTGGTCGCACTGATTGTCCTCGCAGCCGGCATCACCTGCCTTCAGGTGGCGGCCAATCCATACGTGACTGTGTTGGGAAACCCTGCAACCGCGTCGAGCCGATTGAATCTTACGCAGGCGTTCAATTCCCTGGGGACCTTTCTGGCTCCTTTCTTTGGCGGCCTTTTTATTCTGACTGCGGCGCCAAAGACAATAGAAGAGATACGCGCGCTGGCGCCAGATGCTCTGCGCGCTTATCGCTTGCACGAAGCCGCCACCGTCAAGACTCCCTATATCGGCTTGGGCATCGCGCTGGTGTTGCTGGCAATTGCGATTGCCAGCTTCAAGTTGCCGAAAATTCCGCAGGCTCAGCATCAGATCGGCGAAAAGGTGAACGACTCCATCTGGAAGCATCGGAATCTAATCTTTGGCGCAATCGGAATCTTTGTATACGTCGGCGCCGAGGTTTCGATCGGAAGCTTTCTGGTGAATTATTTCAGCCAGCCGGAGATCGGCGGATTGACCGAGAAAGTTGCAGCGAGTTTTGTCGCGTTTTACTGGGGTGGGGCGATGGTCGGGCGTTTCATCGGATCCGGGCTATTGCAAAAGATGAAGGCTGGACGACTGCTTGGCATTTGCGCAGTGTGTGCGGCCGCCCTCGTGACAATTTCCATGCTGAGCACGGGACACTTCGCCATGTGGAGCATCATCCTGGTGGGGTTCTTCAATTCTATTATGTTCCCCAGCATTTTCGCGCTGGGTGTGGCGGAACTCGGCCCACTTACGGGCGATGGATCAGGAGTGATGATCATGGCGATCGTGGGGGGGGCAATTCTGCCCTTAGCTCAGGGCGCGATCGCCGATCGGATCGGAATTCATCACGCCTTCTTTCTGCCTGTGATCTGCTATCTCTACATCCTGTTCTTCGCGTTGAGCGGTTCGAAGCCCAACAGCGAGCGGCACGCGCGGGCGTAAGAGCGCGCGCAGCGCATTTTAGTCGCATGGTTAGGCCGTTGCGAGGCCGGAGGGTTTTGTTGCGCCCTCGAAATGCGCTTCGATCTCCTCCAGCGTCTTCCCTTTCGTCTCTGGCAGGAATACTACAGCCGTGATGAAGTAGATGACGGTGCAGCCAGCGAATCCCCAAAACATCGTGGAATAGCCGTACTTGCCTACCGTGGGCAGGAACACGGCGGCGATGCCGGTCGAAACCGCCTGGTTGAGGAGCAGGGCGATGCTCATGCCGTTTGATCGGATGCGGGTCGGCATCAGTTCGGAAAGCGCGAGCCACACAACCACGCCCGGGCCGATGGCATAGAACGCCATGAACACGAAAAGAGTGATGGCGACCTTCCATCCGCTGCGCTGGCTGGGCAGCGGAGTGATCAATGCGTTGTCGATCCTCAGAGGAGCCTGGCGTGCGGCGTCAAGATCGCCGAAAGGATTCGAAAAGAACGCGACGACTTTGTTGGGGGGCACGCAGCTCCCACGCGTGATAACGATCGGGGTCGCGGCGGTGTCGTCGGAACGTGCGGCCTTGGTGGCGGCGTGAAAGTCGCCATAGGAATAGATGACGACCAGTGAGGTAGGGCGGCTGCCGATTCTCCGGGCAGCTTCTCCCCCCGTGCTTAGCAGAGACTCGGCCGCCTTCTGGTCATAGGTCAGTGTGATCTTCTGGTCCGGCTCGACCATGGACTGAACTTGGCTTCGGGAATCCACGCGTAAGCGCTCCGTCTGGCGAAAGAGCAGGCCGGTGCAGACAAGGGAAGCGATAATTCCTGCGGTCCCTAGAGAAAGCAGGAATTTCCGTCCTTTACGATCCACCAGCATCACGCCGCCAATGGTGACGAGGAAGTTGACCACGGTGAAAAGAACGTAGCCCCAATGAGCCTGAACATCGGAAAGGCCGCTCTGCAAGAGAATGTTGGTGTTATAGCCGATGATCGAGTTGATGCCGGTGGCCTGGTTGCACGCGAGAATTACGCAGGCCAGCACAAATGGGATCACGTATTTTCGGCGAAGAAGTGATTCCTTGACTCTAGTTCCGGTTGAGGTCTGGGCTTGCTCCGCGGCGGCAGTTTGTTCCATCTCCTTGAGTTCGACGTTGGCTTGCTCGCTTGTCCGAGAACGAAGCAGTGCCGAGAGGGCGGCATCGCGTTTGCCCCGGCGAAACAGCCAGCGCGGAGATTCCGCGACCATTAAGCTGCCGATCACGAACAGAATGCCGGGTGGCAGGGAAACCCAGAAGATGCTGCGCCATGCTGTGTCCTTAAATGCGATGAGCCTGACAGCATCGCCGAGCTTTGCCACTTGGTCGACGCGAAAACTGAAATACATTCCAACGAAAGCGGCCGCCATGATGCCAAACGTCAGCAGCCATTGAAAGATCCCCGTTCCTTTGCCGCGACTCGATGCCGCCAGACACTCCGCCAGATACAGCGGGACTACTACACCGATCAGGCCTGCGCTGATGCCTTGCAGAAGGCGGCCAAGAATCAATGGTTCATAACCATGCGAGAGGGCAATCATCGGAATGCTGATGACAAACAGCACGCCACTGAGCGTCATCAGGAGCTTACGTCCCATCCAGTCTGCCAGCACACCCGCGAACAGAGTGGAGATCACACTGCCAAGCAGGACGGCGGCAACCACGGTCGAAAGCTGGCCCGCGTTCAAACCGGAAGTGTCTTGAAGGTACGGCAGGGCGCCGGCGATGATGCCGACATCGACCCCGTATAGTAATCCGCCAAGTCCCGCTACCAAGAGGAGGAAGCGGTTGTAACCAATTTTTTCGTCTTGTGCCACAGTGCCGGCCCTTTCGCGCGATCGCAAAGATTCCGAAAATTTATTCCACGCGAGAATACTACGGCCAAGCGATGAGAGCTGAATCTTTCTCAGTCGCGAGCAAACTGCCCAGCTTCGATGGGACGTCGGAATTAATAGCGGACTTGGGGCTGCGGCCGCCGGAAATATTCGCCGGGAGTAGGCGAACGGCTAGAGGCCGAAGCCAGCGCTAAGAGACTAGGCGCTAACCTGGATGGAGATTAGCTCTGGGTTGCAGCGCGAATTCTGGATGGACTTGACGGCGTCTTCCGCTGTAAATCGGCCCATAACCAGCGCCAGCTTGCGGTCGGTTGTGGTCTGGATGGGAGTGCGGTCAATTCGCTGCACGTATTCCGGAGCGCGGGTGCCGCTGCGGTTCACTTTCACAAGAAACTTGGTGTTCTTCATGCTTTTTTCCTCCAGGCTCGCGCGATAACGCAGATCTCAAAACGAGGGTGGACCACACGATAGTCCCTTGCCAGTTCGCAGTGTTGTTTCCGATCACTCTTTCAAGAACGCAAAACGATGGAACTTCAGATTGGGCTGACTTACTGCCGCAAGCGTGAAAGAGTAAGAAGAGATATTTCCCTCAGCTATAATACTAAGCCCCTGCTAAACCGTTGTCAACCTGCAAAACCAGGCTGGATCAGGGTTGCAAGATCTGGCCAGCCTGGGGATGAACTCGCTGGTCCTTAATTTGACTGGCATCCCAGCCGCCACCGAGAGCTTTAACCAGATAGACGGAGCTTACCATTTGCTGGCCGAGCAACTGCGTCTCCAGACGCTGGCTGGCCAGCAACGTCGTCTGCGCATTGATAACGTCGAGATAGCTGGTCGCTCCACCGATATAACGATTATTGGCGATCACCAGTGCGCGGCGCGCGTCGTTGACGGCAGCGCCTTGCGTGGCCAGGGCTTGGGAGAGCGTACTCAGATTGCTGATTCCGTCTTCGACTTCCTGAAACGCCGTGAGCACGGCCTGGCGGTAGTTAGCCACGGACTGGTCATAGGCCGCGCGGGCAGCGGCCAGGTTAGCGCGATTTCGACCGCCCTCGACAATCGGCTCCAAGGCGTCCGCCCCCAGAGACCAGAAGAGGCTCGGAGCATTGAGCAGCGAGCCGAGATCGCGGCTTTGCCATCCTCCCGAACCACTGAGCGTGATATGCGGATAGAAGGCCGAACGGGCGATTCCGACTTGCGCATTTTCATAGGCCATCAGGCGTTCCGCCGTGGAGATGTCCGGCCGGCGTTCCAATTCGTCGGAGGGCACTCCCAGCGGCACCGGCGGCGGCGTAGCACGCAACGGCGCAACGGGCAGGCTGAGGCTGGAAGCTGGCTGGCCCACCAGCACGGCGATGGCGTGTTCATACTGTGCGCGCGATTCCTGTACCAGAGCGAGTTGCGAAACCGTGGAGTCAAGCAGCGCGGCCTGCTGTGCCACTTCAAGTCCGCTGGCGATGCCTCCGTCGTGGCGATTTTTCACCAGATTCAGGCCTTTTTGCTGGTAGTCCACCGACTCCTGCACCACGTCGAACTCGGCGTCCAGTTCGCGTAGCGTGAAATAGTCGGCAGCGAGTTCAGCAGTCAGCACCAACTGCACATTCTGCAGATCGGCAGCCGTTGACTGCAGAGAAGCGTTGGCCGCTTCCACAGTCCGCCGCACGCGTCCGAATAGGTCGGCCTCATAACTGAGAGAAAACGGAATCGTGAAGACGTTCTGAGTGTAAGAAGTATCCTGCGAATAAATAGTGATGGGCTGTGGCACACCAGGGACGCTGACGATGGTCGGGCCTGCGCCATTCAACGGGCGATTGGCTCCCGCGCGCTCCCGCAAGGCGCTGGGATCGGCCGAAAGCTGCGGGAACATGCCGGCAGTGGCGACGCGCGCCAGCGAGCGTGCCTGGTCTAAGCGGTCTCGCGCGGCCACCAGAGACTGGTTGGCCTGGAGCAATTGTTGTTCGTACGTATTGAGCGCCGGGTCGTTGTAGATTTGCCACCACGGGCCTTTAGGAATCGAATCTTTAGGCGCGGCTTGCTGCCAGGGAGGCTGTGTCTTCCACGCATCCGGCGCTGGGGCTGGAGCCGCCGGCCGGCTGTAGCGCGGACCGACGGTGCATCCGGCGGCAAAACCAAGCAGCGCAAGAGCGGCTGAGATTGCGGCTCGTTTCACGATCCGCTGCCTTTCTGCTGGCTCGGCGGCGAGGATTGAGCGGGCCTCTGCGCCACGATTACCTGTTGCCCCTCCTCGAGCGAATCTGCGGGATTGATCACGACCTGATCGGCGGGAGAAACTCCGCCGAGAATCTCCAGAGTCGTGCCGTAGTCGCGTCCGATGTTGATGGGACGCAACTGCACCTTGCCGTCGGGACCGACAACGGCGAGACGCGGACCTTCGGCGCGGAACAGCATTGCATTCACCGGAACCGTAACCTTGTTTACGCCCGAGCCTACCGCGAAGTGCACTTCGCCGAACGACCCCGGCAATAAACGGCCATCCTTGTTCGGTACGTCAACCTCTGTCAGCAGAGTCCGCGTAGATGGATCAATCGACTCCGCCGTGCGCACCACCTTGCCGAAGAATTTCTGGCCGGGAAACTCCTGCAACGTAACCGCAGTCTTGGCGCCAATTTTGATAAACGGCGAGTAAGCTTGTGGCACGCTCGTATAAACCCGCAGGGGATCGACGCGTGCCATGCGAAACAGTTCGGTGCCCACAGTGCCCGAGCCAGCGTTGATCAGCGCGCCGGGGTCGACGTTACGGCGTGTGAGCACGCCGGTGAATGGCGCATAGACGTCCTTAAAGCCCTCCAACTGCTCAAGGCGCCGGACATTCGCCTCAGCGGCGGCCAGGTTGGCCTGGCTCTGCTTGTATCCGCTCGCGTATTGATCCGCCTCCTGCGCCGAGACGGAGTCGGTCTTGAGCAAGTTGGCCCAGCGATCTGTGGTAATTTTGGCGATATCCATCTGTGCCACGATTTGCTGACGAGTGGCGCGAGCCTGGTTCAGTTCCTGATCCACCTCAGGCGTGTCGATTTTCGCCAGCAACTCGCCTTTAGTTACCTGGCTGCCAATGTCTTTGTACCATTGCAAGAGGTAGCCGTTGGTTCGGGCATAAATGGGAGACTCGACGTAAGCTAGCAGGGAACCGGGCAGAACCAGATCTTCATCGGGCTTTTCCGATTGTGGATAAACCACGGCGACGGTTGGTACGGTCTCGCGCTCTGTTTCCTCGGCCAAAGCGCGCTCGTGGGTGACGTGGTCCCAAAGAGTGAGTGCACCCGCCAGCAGCAGTACGAGCAACGCAATGCCCACCACCATCAGAGCTTTACGCGGCGGTGCGGGCGGAACGTCGGGCGGTTTCTGGATTGCCGGTGGTTGATGCCGGGCGTGCTGCTGGATCGCGGCGATCTCCTGGTCGCGCTGAGCCTGTGCGCTGAGCGCGTGATGTTCCTCGCTTTGCACCGCCTGTTGCGGAGTCGCGGCGTCACTCTGCCCGGCTCGCGTTGCATCCGGCTTAGGTTCGTTCTCTGCGCTCATGCTCGACTCCGATTCACTATTTGAGCCACTCCCAATTACGCTAACCCCTGGCGCGCCCGCTTGGCTTCGCGGCGGCTGTGGAAAATGGCGAACACGCTGGGTACAAAAAATAAAGTGGCGACCGTGGCAAACAGCAGCCCGCCGATTACGGCGCGGCCCAGCGGAGCGTTCTGCTCGCCGCCTTCGCCAAAGCCCAGCGCCATCGGAACCATTCCAATGATCATAGCCAGCGCGGTCATCAGCACGGGACGCATGCGGGTGTATCCGGCTGCGACCGCGGCCTGAACGGTGGGAATACCTTCGTCCAACTGCTCGCGCGCAAAGCTGACCATCAGGATGGAATTGGCCGTGGCCACGCCCATGCACATCACCGCGCCGGTGAGTGACGGCACGCTCAACGTGGTGCGGGTCAGCAGCAGGAACCAGCAGATTCCCGCCAAGGCTCCCGGCAATGCTGCGATGATGATGAACGGATCAAGCCACGACTGAAAGTTAATGACGATCAACAGATAGACCAGCACAATGGCGCCAATCAATCCGACGCCCAGCCCGAAGAACGACGAACGCATGGTAGCGACTTGCCCGCGTACGATGAGATGAGTTCCGCGCGGCAACTTGCCGTCGAACGTCTTGAGCACTTTGTCGGTATCGGCAGCGACCGCGCCCAGATCGCGATCCTGAGTGCTGGCGTAAACGTCGATGACGGGCTGCACGTTGTAGTGGTTTACGGTGGCCGCGCGCGCCACCGGAGTCACCTGCACCAGGTTGCTCAGCAACTGCGGACCCTGCTGCGAAGTCACCGGAATATCCATCAGATCCTGCAAATTGGTCATGCGGTATTGCGGCGACTGAACGGCCACCTGATAGGTGACCTCGTTGCGTGGGTTGAGCCAGAAATTTGGCGAGGTCTGGAAGCTCCCACTCAGCGAAACCAGCGCACTCTGCGCCACATCGCGCGCCGTGAGTCCCACTTGGGTGACGCGCGTGCGCTCGATGTCCATGTGAAGCGTAGGCAGCGAAAGCAACTGTTGCACATGCACGTCTGCGGTGCCGGGAATATGCCGCATCTTGTTAGCGATCTGCTGGGCTATGAGATAACTGCTCTGCATATCCGTGCCGACCACCTGCACATCGATGGGCGCAGGCAAACCGAAGTTCAGAATCTGAGTAACAATGTCGGCAGGCTGAAAGAAAAACTCCACTCCTGGGAAGCGCCGCGGCAGCACTTCGCGCAGATGACGCATGAGCCCAGCGGTGGGAGGATGATGCTCTGGATCGAGCGCGATCAGGATCTCGGCATCGCTCGAGCCGATGGTCCCATTGGAGCTGTAGGACTGGTTGATGCCGGAGTTGGGCAGCCCGATGTTGTCGAGAACCGTCTGCAATTCACCCTTGGGAATTTCGTCCCGCAGAACAGCTTCGATTTCATCGCACAGCCGCGCCGTTTCCTCCACGCGCAAGCCGGGACGCGCCCGCACGTGCAGGCGCAACAGGCCGGCATCTACTTGCGGAAAGAAGTCCTGTCCTAGAAAAGTGTACAGTCCGAGCGAAAGCACGCAAAAAGCCAGGAAACAAGCCACGAAGACGCCGCGATGCTCAAGGGTAGTTTCCAGCAGTTGCTCATAGCTGCGGCGGAACTCTTCAAACTTGCGCTCGAAGCCGCGCTGGAAGCGGCCCAGCGACGACTTGGGCGCTTCGGCGCGATGCTCGTGCCCGCGCATGATGTACATGACCAGCGTCGGTATGAGAGTTCGTGAGAGCAGATAACTGGCCAGCATTGCGAAGCTCACCGCTTCGGCAAGGGGCACGAAAAGGAATTTCGCCACGCCCGTCAGGAAGAACATGGGCACGAACACGATGCAAATACTCAACGTGGAAACGAAGGCCGGCACGGCGATCTGCTGCGCTCCATCAAGGATAGCCTGCCTCATCTCCTTGCCCATGGCAAGATTGCGCTCGATGTTTTCGATTTCCACCGTGGCGTCATCCACCAGGATGCCAACCGCGAGCGCCAACCCTCCCAGAGTCATGATGTTGATGGTTTGTCCGATTGCACCCAGCACGATGATCGAAACAAAAATTGACAGCGGGATGGATATGGAAATGACGATCGTGGGGCGCCAATCGCCAAGAAAGATGAGGATCATGACCGCGGTAAGAGCGGCTGCAATCAAACCTTCGCGCAACACTCCCTGAATCGAAGCGCGCACAAACAGAGACTGATCAAACAGCGAAGTGATCTTCAACTCGGGCGGAAGGGCCTGTGCAGCTTGCACAACGATGTTCTTGATTCCCTTAACGATATCGAGGGTGGAAGCGTTGCCGTTCTTGTACATCGACATCAGCGCGCCGCGGTTCCCATCCTGACGCACGATGTTGGTCTGGGGCGCGAAACCATCGCGTATGTGGGCAACATCGCGCATGTAGAGCGTGGCTCCGTTGACAGTCTTGACCGGCAGGTCGTTCAGTTCCGCGATGGTCTGCGGCGTTCCATTCATCTCCACGTTGTATTCCGTCGGGCCCATTTTGATGGTTCCCGTCGGCAGGATGATGTTCTGGGCATTGACGGCATTGACAATGTCATTGGGCTGGAGCCCGTAGGACTGCAGCTTCGGCAAATCCAGGTCTACCTGAATCTGGCGAATCTTGCCGCCGTAAGGATATGGCGTGGCAGCGCCGGGCACGGTAGCCAGAAAATTACGCAGGAAGTTCTGGCCCAAATCGAAGAGATCCTGCTCGGGCAGCGTTTTGCTGCTGAGGCCGAGCTGAATAATGGGCGTGGTGGAGGCGCTATAGGAAATTATCAGAGGCGGCGTGGTGCCGGGTGGCAAGCTGCGCACAGTGGTTTGTCCGATGGCCGTGATTTGCGCAATCGCTCCTTGTACGTTGGTGCCCGGACGGAAAAAAACCTTGATGATGCCCAGACCGTAGACTGACTGCGACTCCATGTGCTCGATGTCATTGACCGTGGTGGTGATGCCGCGCTCGGAGTTGGCCACGATGCGGTCGGCCATGTCTTGCGGCGACATGCCCGTATAGAACCAAACTACTGAGACGACCGGAATATCGATGTTCGGGAAAATGTCGACAGGAGTGCGGACCAGCGTAACGAAAAACAAAACAATGATGACGATCGCCATTACGACGAAGGTGTAGGGACGCCTTAGAGCTAACGCAACAATCCACATTGGTTAGGCACCACTCCCGAAGTTCGAATGAACAAGAATTAAAGAGATCACACGGCCCGGACGCGACGGGGAATCCACAGACGTTTTTTTAGATTCGATACTAAGCGTATTGGATTCTAAAGCATTCCGTCGATTATATGGTAGGGTAAGGGCATGCGCCAGCAGTCTTCGGCTCATCGCAAACGCGGCAGAGGACGCGGCAAGCGCCCTCCCGGCCGCCCGCGCAGTGAACAGGCTCGACTGGCCATCCTGCGCAGCACATTGAAGCTCCTGGGGAAAAACGGCTTTTCAGAACTGACCATTGAAGCCGTGGCAGCTCACGCCGGCGTCGGCAAGGCAACGGTTTACCGCTGGTGGTCCAATAAGGCCGCGCTCATCGCAGATGCGTTCGCCAGCAGCACAACCCGGAAGCTGCACTTCCCGGATACTGGCTCGGTCCGCACCGACATGAGCCAGCAGATGCGGCAGCTGATCAAAATTTTCGGCAGCCGGCGCGGACGGATTGTTTCAGCGATTCTCGGTGGCGGCCAGAGCGATCGAGATCTAATTGCCGCGTTCCGTGAGCGCTTCCTTTGGCCTCGGCGCCAGGAGGCTTACGCGACCCTCCGGCGCGGGATTCTACGCGGCGAACTCCGCAAGGATGTGGATATGGACCTCATTCTTGATTCACTTTACGGTCCTATTTACATGCGATTCCTGATTCGGCACGACAAGCTGACGCCTGACTTCGTCGACAGTCTGTGCGAACTGGTCTTAGGCGGAGCACGTCCTCAAAAATGGTCGAATTAGCCCGCTAGAGGGCTGGCCTCGATTCAGGTTCAAGAACCACACCTCAGCGACTGCCAACCTTGGCGGGTTATCCCTCCTCGTTAGGGCAAGCAGGAAGTGACGCAGCCCCAGTCGAGGCGTAGTCCATCTGGCCTATCCCCGCATGCCCTTTCGGAACTTTCCCGAATGATTGTCCAAGTGCACACTATCTTCTCGACTAGGAGTGGACGAAACACAGCTTCGTCAATCACTTATGGGTCACCTCCCCACTCGTTGGAACGCGCTCGTGATTGTGCTTGCTCTGGCTACGATGGTCGGTTGCCAGGGACTGAGCACGAGCAAATCCAGCCTGCAAAGTACGCAGAACCCGCTGCTCGGTACGCTGACTGCTGGCCCAGCCAGCGTCAGCTTCGGGAACGTGCAGCTAGGGACTAGTCAAACACAGTCCGACACGCTGACTAACACGGGCGTAACCAATCTCACGATTACTCAGGCAGCCGTCACAGGGCCCGGTTTTAGTACCACAGGCTTAAGTCTGCCCCTCACTCTAATCCCGTCGCAAAGCGCGACCTTTAGCGTGATCTTTGCCCCCCAGTCCGCTGGCAGCGCCAGTGGAACTCTGGCACTCACCGACAACGGCTCGAACAGTACGCTGAGCGTCGCGCTTTCCGGAACGGCGGTCGCTGCGGGCAGTGTCTCAGCAACTCCGACCAGCTTCAGTTTCGGCAGCCTGCAAGTGGGCACGAGTCAGACACAGACCGAAACCCTGAAGAACATCGGCGGCGACAGTCTCACCATTTCTCAGGCGACGGTGAGCGGCGCCGGTTTCACCTATACAGGTCTGAGCCTGCCGCTGACCCTGGCGGCAAACCAAAGCACGACATTTGGCGTGGTTTTCGCCCCGACTACCGCGAGCGCCAGCAGTGGAAGCCTATCGCTCACCATAAGCGGATCGAGTACTACGGTTGACATTGCCCTCTCCGGAACCGGAGTGGCGCCTGCTGCTCTCACGGCAACCCCTGCGAGCCTGGCGTTTACCAACATCACGGTCGGTCAGAATCAGGCGCAAACCGAAACGGTGAAGAATATCGGCGGCGAAAATGCGACGATCTCGCAGGCGACGGTTGCCGGCACGGGTTTCAGCATCTCGGGAATATCTGCTCCTGTGACCTTAACCCCGGGGCAGAGCGCGTCCTTCACGGTGACCTTTGCGCCTGAGTCCGCGGGCAGTTTCCCAGGAAGCGTCGCAATCGATTCGAATGCCTCGAATCCCACCTTAAGCATAGGCTTGACTGGATCTGCGGTTACGCAAAGCGCAGGCACTTTGGCTGTTAGTGCCGTCAACGTGGGAAGTGTCGTCGTCGGGACCAGCGGAACTCAAACTGGAACCCTGAGTGCCAGCGGTGCGAGCGTATCTGTATCCTCGGTCAGCTTGAGCGGCACCAACTCCTCCGAGTTTTCGATCAGCGGCCTCACCTTCCCCGTCACGGTCACCACAACCCAGCCGGTTACGTTTACCGTGAAATTCACGCCCGGTGCGAGCGGAACTGCCTCAGCCTCGGGTTCGTTCACCAGTACCGCCTCCAATACGCCAACCGCGGGAAGTCTGACGGGCACCGGTACGGCGGCTCCTGTACATACAGTTAGCTTGAAGTGGACGGACAGCGCCACGACCGGCGTCACCAGCTACAACGTCTACCGCGCAATCTACTCGGGGAGTGCCTGCGGTTCCTATACGAATATTGGCTCCTCGCCGAGTTCCACCCCGGCGTATACCGACAGCGTGGTAGCCGACGGCACGACTTACTGCTACGCGACCACGGCGGTAGATCCGAGTGGCGAGAGCGCATACTCCAACATTATTCAGGCGGTGATTCCGGCGCCGTAGTAGTCCCGCCGGGATGCTGGCTCGGTTTAGTGAACGGCCATTTTCTCAACTCATTGTTTATGGGCCTCCCCCAAGATTTCGACGCGCCCCATCGGAAACAGCGCAGGCACCGCCGATTCGATCTCGAATTGCCTGTCGCGCTCAGTTTTCCCTCCGGGAGTGGGGTCCGGGAACTCGCGGGAATCAGCAGGAACATAAGCATTGGCGGCCTGCTCTTAAGAGTTTACGATCCGGTTCCGATTCGTACTCGCGTGAGCTTGACGATGGCCGTGGAGGACCCTCGATTACGCCACCCCATCCGACTCTTGGGTAAGGGCAAGGTTGTGCGGGTGGAACGGCTGGAACCTGGGGCCGGATTCGCCGTTGCCATCGAATGCAAGCATCCCATTACCGAAGTCGAAAATCTTCCGGCCACCGGCTGAAGCCGGATTCTTTCTTAATCAGCGTCGGGCCCTTATCTTGGTGAAAACAATGCAGGGAATAACACTGTTGCAATGGTTTGCAGCCGGCCGCAGAAATTATCACTCTTGACAGTTTCTGGTTTCGCGTTAGAGTGAGCGTGTAGTTTTCTGTAGTAGGGGTCTGGTCTCCGGCCCTCCCCCCGTGTTCTCCCCCCGTGTTCTCCCCCCGTGTTCTCCCCCCGTGTTCTCCCCCCGTGTTCTCCCCCCGTGTTCTCCCCCCGTGTTCTCCCCCCGTGTTCTCCCCCCGTGTTCTCCCCCCAAAGGAGAAGTAGCCGTGAAGTCGTTCTGCAAATTATCAGGACTTGTAGCTCTTGCCGCATTGTTGTGTTTCCTCCCTTCCGCCTTCGGGCAAAGCCCGGCGAACAGTAAAGTGGCCGGCGCGAAGCACGCCGTTCTTACCTACCAGCTGCCGAGCTTGTTAGCCTTCGCCCTAACCTCCGGCAACGCCCTTTACAACAATAATGGGAAAGGCAACAAAGGTAACAACGGCTATGGGGGCTATGGTGGCAACGGAAACGGCGGTAAAAACCCTGTGTGCGCCTACGGCGAAAAATGCGCGGCCGTTCCAGAGGGCGGGACGCCTCTAATGTATCTGCTGCTGGCCGGCCTTTCTTGCTTCGGAGCGATGGTTTTGCGGTCACGTCGGCAAGCGTCGATGCCCGAAACCAACTAGCCATAAACTGAACCTAATATCCAGCGGCGTGCCGAATCAGGCACGCCGTTTTCGTTTTGATCTGGTCTTCTTTCACGGCCAATCCGTGATTCTCGGTCGAGAAAACCGAGACGGGGACGCCTGCAAGGGCTGTCATCGACGGTTCAACTCCGTCCCTCGCCACCATCTTTTCCGTAAACTTTCGCCTGACTCGCCGGCGTTTCAAATGCCGGTTCGATCATGATTCGGCCGGTATGACGTGTATGCTGGTGGCCGGATGGCAGTGAAGCTGCGACTAAAAAAGGCAGAGTTCGCAGCATGAGTGCGTGATGGTTGCGGAACGCAATGTTCCATGAGCCAGGAGGCAGATTGCATGGGGCACACACGACGCACGGTTCTGGCGGGGTTAGGGCTCGCTGTACTCGAGGCGGCGGTATCGCCTCATATCAGGAAGACGGCGGCATCCTCATTGTCGAAATCGTTGGCCGCGGTAACGGGCGCCTGCCCCTTCAAGTTGGCAGTGATCAATGACGAGATCACCCAGGACTTCGAGAAGGCCTGCCAGATTGTCTCCGTCGATTTCGGGCTGCGTTGGATTGAGCTGCGGTCGATGTGGAACAAGAATGTAACTGAACTCGACGCGAAACAAGTCGAAGACGCGAAAAAGATTCTCAGCGAACACAAACTGCGCGTCACCGATATCGCAAGTCCTCTGTTCAAGACAGATTGGCCTGGGGCTCCCCGTTCTTCGCAGAGCCAGACACACGACCAGTTCCATGCCGACCTCGATGCCAGCGCACAGGATAAGCTGCTCGAGCGCTGCATCTCTCTCTGCAAATCTTTTAGCACAGACAGGATTCGTTGTTTCGACTACTGGCGGCTGGATGATCAAAAGCCGTACCGTTCGAGAATTAATGCCCGATTGCGGCAGGCTGCGGAGCGCTGCGCGAAAGACGACCTCATCCTCTTGATTGAGAATGAAATGTCCTGCAACACAGCAACGGGCGAAGAAGCGGCCAACGTTCTGAAGGCGATCCCGAACAAGAATTTCATGCTGAACTGGGATCCAGGCAACGCCGCAGCCCTAGGAAGCACGCCCTACCCGACTGGCTATGAGTTGCTGCCCAAAGACCGCGTCGGCCACTGTCACTGCAAGGATGTGGTGAGCAAGCCCGATCACAAATATGATTGGGCTCCGGTAGGTGACGGCATCGTGGATTGGGTTGGGCAACTTCAGGCTTTGCGGCGTGATGGATTTCATTACGGGCTGAGCCTCGAGACCCACTGGCGCGGAGCGGGCACGCCGGAGGCCTCCACGCGGGTAAGCATGGACGGACTCAGAAAGACTTTAATAAAAGCTGGGATCGCCTGCTGAACAGGATTTCTCTCGCTAGAAGAGCAGGAATAAGGAGAATTTATGGTTACGCGACGCGAATTCCTCGACGCACTTGCCATAGGCGCAGCGGGGTTGGTGGTGAGAACTCCTGCCAAGAGCTACAGCCAGATTCTTGGCTCCAATGACCGGCTCAACTTCGCCGTTATCGGTCTGAATGGCCGCGCCTATGCCCATCTTTCTTCGCTCAAGGCGAACCGGAGCGCAGCCCGCATCTCTCATGTTTGCGACGTAGACAGTAACATCCTCAAGCAGTTTGCGGAACACACTCAACAGGAAATGGGGGAGGCTCCGGTTGCGGAGAAAGACTTTCGCCGAATTCTTGAAGAGAAAACTGTTGACGCGATCACGATTGCGACTCCCGACCATTGGCATGCGCCGATGGCCATCGCCGGATTGCAGGCCGGCAAGCACGTCTATGTGGAAAAGCCTTGCAGCCATAATCCCGCTGAGGGCGAGATGCTGGTGCAGGCACAGCAGAAATATTCGAAGCTTGTGCAGATGGGAACGCAACAGCGTTCTTCATCGCATACTATCGAGATCATCGAGAAGATTCACCAAGGGATTATCGGAAGGCCCTACTTCGCGAGATGCTGGTACGTCAATACGAGGAAGTCGATCGGCACTGGGAAAGAGATTCCCGTGCCGCCGCAGCTTAATTGGGACCTGTGGCAGGGCCCAGCGCCACGCCGTCCTTATAAGGACAATGTCCATCCCTACAACTGGCATTGGTTCAAACTTTACGGCACTGGTGAAACGCTCAACAATGGCACTCACGAGGTCGACGTTTGTTGCTGGGCACTCGGTGTGGACTATCCGCAGCGAATTACAGCGTCAGGCGGCAGATACCAGTTCAAAGACGACTGGCAGTTTTATGACACGCTGGTTACAAGTTTCGAGTACGAAGACAAGATGATTTCGTGGGAGGGCAAGAGTTGCCAGGGAATGAAATATTACGGCCGCGACCGCGGTTCGACAATCATGGGAACGACTGGCACGGTGCTGGTCGATCGCGGTGGCTACGAGATCTATGACGTCAAAGGCAATAAGACAAGCGAATTCAAGGTTGGCAATACGACTTCATCCGCTGATCTGATCGGCCGCGATTCCATGACGGATGCGCACTTCGCGAACTTCATCGCGGGAATCCGTAGAGGCGAAAAACTCAACGCGCCGATCTCGGTCGGCAACGTCGCGGTTACGATACTCCAGCTTTCTAACATCGCATGGGAAGTCAACCGGGAGCTGCATCTCGACACGAAAGATGGACGGATCCAGGGCGACCCGGAAGCCATGAAGATGTGGGGGCGCGAGTATGAAAAGGGGTGGGCACCGCATGTCTAACGATTTGCTAATCACGAAGAATCCTGTCTCCCGCCGCGCTTTCGTTCGCTCCGGCGCGCTGGTTGCCGCGGCGATCGCTACCCCGAGTCACGTCTTCTCGGAGGCTCAGGAGCCGCCTTCGGCTGGCGAAGCATCGCCGATTCGCCTGGGTCTGGCAAGTTACACGTTTCGCAACTTCACCCGCACACAGCTGATCGCCTTCATGAAGCAGCTCAATGTGTTCGCATTGAATGCGAAGGACGTCAAAGACCATCTCCCGATAGACCCGCAGGAAGAGGCGGTCGCGCTGGCTGACTATGCCGCGGGCAGCGTCAAGCTGCACGCGGCCGGGACCATCTATTTTGCGAAAGACGAAGACGGCGACATACGGACGAAATTCGAATACTGCAAGCGGGGTGGCATTCCAGTTATAGTCGCCGGTGACCCTGCTCCGGAAACCTTGCCGCGAATTGAGAAGTTCGCAAAGGAGTACGACATCCGTATCGCGATCCACAATCACGGGCCTGAGGACAGATTGTGGCATTCCCCGCTGGATGTATTGAAGGCGGTGAAAGATATGGATGCGCGCATGGGGTGCTGCATCGACGTTGGGCATACGGTTCGCGCGGGCACAGATGTCGTTCAGGCGATCCACGAAGCAGGCCCGAGGTTATTTAACATGCACATGAAGGACCTCACGAACTTCGAGAGCAAGGAGAGCCAGGTCGCAGTAGGCGATGGCATCATGCCGGTGCGGAAGATGTTTGATGCTCTTATTGCGATAAAGTATGAGGGCTTTGTGGATCTGGAGTATGAGATCCATCCCGACGATCCGATGCCGGGCGTGATCGGCAGTTTCGCGTATCTGCGAGGTGTTCTGGCGGGCATGGGGTATGGGATCCGAGGCTGAGGTTGGCCGCGCGCGACGCCCAAACTTCTTGAGCTCCGTTATCTCCTTGAAGCATGAGATCGAATCCGACTCAGCCCGCTCCGCTGTCGGTCTCTGCGGCAGAGTTCATCGTCCCTGGTGGGGTTGTCACAAGGATTGTGACAACGCGAGGCTGCTAATCGAGGCTGCGAATCAATGATCCATCTTTTGAGCCTTAGTTACGACACGGGTGGAGGATTTGTGCACTGGGTCACTTTCCGAGGCCATCGGCGAGATTTCCTTCAGGCGTAAAAGCCAGGCGCTCGCTTTTTCCTGAGCTTCGTCGAGTTGCTCCGCCGTGAGCATCTCCGTAATATGCTTCCTGCCTTGGGATGCGCGTTCCAGCGCGATGAGGTGCCACATGTAGGCGTGAACGATGTCCTGCGGATCCTTTCGGCGAACCAGGTAGAGTTGCGCCAAAGCCAACTGCGCGGCCGGCAAACCAGTCTCGGCGGCCTTGTGCAGTATGGCGAATTCATCACTCAGGCCTGGACCGGAGCCCTTGGGTTCCCCAAGCGCAGGCGATTGACCCGAGCCAGCCTGGCTTAGAGTCATGAACAAGAGTTCAACGCGGCTGGAAACGCCGAGTTTGTCAAAGACTCGAAAGAGATAATTCTTGACGGTGTGCTGACTGAGCTTAAGGCGCTCGGCGATCTCGCGGTTCGTCATTCCCTCGGCGAGACAGCGAACAACTTGCAGTTCCCGCTTCGAAAGCAGGCTCATCCCACTCGCATTCACGGCGCGCACGTTTGGAGCGCTTGCCAGTGCTTCTACGGCCAGCGCCAATTCATGGCTGTTGGCCCATATCTGACCCTGATATACGCATCGCACACACTTGCTGAGCACATCGGGAGGCTGACTCTTGCTAAATATGCCCCTTGCGCCAGCGCGAAAAGCATCGAGAATCGCTTCGTCTTTCAAGGAATCCAGCAAGACCACGGCACGAACGGGGCGTACTGCGCGCAGCTCGCGCAGAACCTCGAGCCCGCGAGAGGGTTGTTCGTCCAGACTGGGGCTGATCACCAGCACCTCGATATCTAGACCCATCATCGCGGCAACCAGACTGCGAGAATCTGAGTCGAAAGGGATCGCTTCCAGCAGCGGATCGCGCTTCAAGGCGTCCGCGAGCAGGTGAGTATGAATTCGGGAGCTGTCGGCAACAAGCACTCGGATTTTGTTTTTCCGAGGGTCCGAATCGCTGAACATTGGCCCTCTCGCCTAGAGTTCCACGAATGATTCCCAAGGCGCTACATGAATTCTGGGGTGAGAATTCGAAATGAAAAGCGGCACGATTCTATCGCCTAGTTCATTAACAATGCAACCCTTGCGTTTCCTTTGGGTTGCAATGAGGCCGCCATTGCAAGTTCTTGCACACGATCGCTCAATGGATCCCCCCTTGTGAAAGAAGGCGAATCTAGTCGAAAGACGTCGAAGCGAGCTTCGGTCTTATCATTAGATGTAATAAGTTGTAGAATCAACGTCTTACAGGAAATGCACGGCGCCGGAAGTTACAGCCTTGAGCAAGCAGTTGACTCATCCAGTCCGCGCTATTAGTAGAGGAGTGCTTCTCTAGTATGGGATTCTCTATATTTAGAGACACTACACCTACGATTCTATGAGAAGTATGGAGATGGGTGGGTGTACCCCTTGCAGCGATCTGCGGCCCCGTGTACGATAGTTGTCATTGAAGCCCAGCTGTTAGGTAAGTACTGGTTCCCCCGCCCGTTTGGTTTCGGCTCTGATACAGGTTGCAAGATGGTTCTCTTGACAGGACAATCAGTAATGCTACAATCACTATTAAACCAGTAGGGATTCGCGAGTGTGTCGTATTTGCACTCGATGTTCCCCAAGCTCTTTAGTTGAAATCGTAACGACGTTTTACAGAATCTAAAGACGTTGAACTAGCAGGAAATTAGCTTTCCCCCCGGTTTCCTGCCCAAAGTGGTAATCCCCCCTGGATCTCGCGTTTGAGATCTCGACAGCGACAGTCCTGCGATTAGTTTTGGGGTCACTGCCAGCAGTGACTTAGAGGGCGAAGCTATGGCCGTCAGCAGCTTGTCACTTGCGTTACCGAACCCGGCGCCGCTGGTTGAAGCGGAAACTGAAAACTGGTATGGGCTGCAGACCCGCCCCCGCCACGAAAAAATTGTGGCGCAGCGACTTGAGGAGAGAGGCGTGAAGACGTTCCTGCCTCTCGTCACCGAGGTGCATCGCTGGAGTGACCGCAAGAAGTCAGTGCAAGTGCCGCTGTTCCGCTGCTACGTGTTCGCCAAGTTTGTGCCTAACCGAGCAGACCGCTTGCGCGTTCTTCGCGTAGACGGAGTATTTGGGCTGGTCGGCGCGCGCGGCGAGGGCACACCGATTCCGGACGGGGAAATCGATTCAGTCCGAAGCGTGATCGAAGGGCCGCTGCCTTGGTCTTCCCATCCGTTCCTCAAGATCGGACAGCGCGTGCGCATCCGTAGCGGAGCGCTTGACGGTCTGGAAGGCATTTTGGTCTCGTGCAATGGAGACCGCACACTGGTTATCTCCGTCGATGCGATTCAGCGATCGCTGTCGGTTCGCGTAGAAGGTTACGAAGTAGAACCTGCCTGAAAACTCCCCCGAACTTGGTTCCCAGAAATAACCCCTCTTTCTGTAGGTAAGGATCCCTCACTCATGTCTCCACACACAACTGAGACCGTTCGTTTGCTGGCCGTGAGCAGGGACTCGGCCGTCCTGCGCTTGCTTTGGTCCATCGCAGACTCCAACTCCTGGCATTTGGAAACCGCCGCCAATGGTTGGGACGCGATGGAGCGGGTGCAATCGGATGCGGCGCCAAGTCTCCTGTTTCTGGATCTTCCTCGCGGCGATGCCGATACCTTGCACCTTTTGCCGTGGCTGCGCCGGCTGCGTCCGGATCTTTCAGTGGTTGTACTTTGCCACCCCGAGGACGCGGGCCGAGAGAAAGAAGCAATTCGCCTGGGCGCCAAAGATGTGCTGGTTAGGCCTTTCGATGAAGCGCAACTGGAATCCTTAATCAAAACACAACTCGGCTCGTCGAATGACGAAGCTGAAGCGGAAATGGCGAGCGAAGATATCGAATCCCTGGGTGAGGACGAGTTCTTCCTCAGCGTCAGCCCAGTTATGCAGAAACTCCACGCGCAGGCGGAGTTGCTCGCGCAGGCGGATGTTCCCGTACTCATTCTGGGAGAGCCTGGAAGTGGAAAAGGTTCCGTCGCCCGTCTGATCCACAAGCTGTCGGTCTACTCCGGATTTAAATTCCTGCGAGTCAATTGTGCGGAGATGCCGGGAGACCTGCTGGAGATCGAATTATTCGGCAGAGGGCATGCTCCCTCGAATGGATCTTCCACCTGGAACGGTCGCGTGAGCGTGGGCAAGCTCGAAATGGGTGAAAAGGGAACGCTTCTGCTGGATGAAATCACGGAAATGCCGCTTGCATTGCAATCGAGACTGCTCCAGGTGCTGCAGGACAAGCAATTTGTCCGCGCGGGAGAGGACAAACCGGTCGTGGTCGATGTCCGCATTCTCGCCGCCAGCAGCGAAAAACTGGATCGTGCACTCGCGGAAAAGCGGCTGCGCGCCGATCTCTATTACCGACTCAGCGCATTCACCGTCCATGTTCCTCCTTTGCGCCAGCGCCGAGATGAAATCCAAATTCTTCTTCGACACTCCATGCACAAGCTGGCCCGGTATTATGGCCTTCCTGCACGAGAATTCTCTCCGGCGTCGCTGGCTGCCTGCCAGAATCACTCCTGGCCGGGAAATCTCAAAGAGTTAGAGGCGTTCGTCAAACGTTACCTCGTCGCTGGCGACAAACAACTCAACCTGAGCGGGCTCGAACCGAGTAACGGGGCCAATGGGAACGGGTCTCACAGACAGATCTTCAACCCAGCGATTGCTCCGCGCGTACACGAGGAAGTTGAAGCCGGTGTGGGCGCTTCAATCCCGAAATCGCTGAAATCGCTGATCCAGAGCGTCAAGTGGGAAACCGAGAGGAACGCAATCGCCGTGGCTCTCGAGAAAACTGGTTGGAATCGGAAAGCAGCCGCGCGGCTGCTCGGAGTAAGCTATCGTACGATGCTGTACAAGATCGACCAGTACCACATGAGCGCTTCAGATTCCTACCCTTCGGCCTTTCCGGAGGTGAGATTTACGGGTGCAGTTCAGGCCAAGGGGAACGGAAAAGCAAGTTGAGTCGAGCTGGCACCACCAGGGCCGAGAAGCCCCAGCGAGCCGCCATGACCGTGACAAAGCCAAACAGGTTTTGCAGGACCGCACTGATTGCAGCCTCAGCGTGTCTTCTGATCTCGAGCGGGCTTTGGGCGCAGGCAGGATCGGGAAGCGCAGCAACTGCACAGACCTCCAATGCTGCCCCGGCCACGCAAAATGCCGACGCATCCAAGCAAGCGAAGCCGCACGACGACACCTTCGTCATTGGCAATGACGACGTGTTGGCCATCAACGTATGGAAAGAGCCGGATATCTCACGTTCGATTCCGGTGCGGTCGGATGGAAAAATCTCCTTGCCGCTGGTGGGAGAAGTACAGGCGGCTGGATTGACGCCGCTGAATCTGGAAAAAGAAATCGCCAGTCGGCTGAAGAATTACATTTCGGAGCCGGAAGTTACGGTGATGGTGCAGCAGGTCAACAGCCAGAAATTCAACATTCTGGGACAAGTGGTCAAGCCGGGATCCTACATGGTTGTCAATTCTCTGACAGTGCTCGATGCGATCGCCTTGGCCGGTGGTTTCCGTGACTTTGCAAAACAGAAGTCCATCTATGTTCTCCGGCAGGGACCCGCGGGAGAGTCACGCATCCCGTTTAATTACAAGGAAGTCAGCCAGGGCAAGAACATGTCGCAGAACATCAAGCTGCAGCCCGGCGACACAATCATTGTCCCGTAGCGACGCTCCGCAGCAACTCGCAACCATGAAGAGCTTCGACTCAATCTGTTTGGGATTGATCCTGCAAGGATCGCTCTTGCTGATCGGCGTGACGGCCTGGTCACAGGACGAGCAACGTCCAGTCCCAGTGCCGGCAGCGACTGGCCCGGCGAGCAACGCGTCCGCGGACAGTGATGCATCCACGAGTGTTGACGATAGCTCGGGCCGGATGGTGACTCCACCGCCTGTAAGCGGTCAGTCGTACCCAATCATGCTCACTTCTCAAGAACGCTCGAACTACCTCCGTGGCGGATTGGCATTCACCAGCGCATACACGGATAACGCTGTGCCGGTTGACGGTCATCCGGTTAGCGATGTGAGTTATTCGGTATGGCCCACGGTCGCGCTCGACGAGACGACGACGCGATCGCACCTGGTCCTGAGCTACGCGCCTGGGTTCACGTTCTATCAGCGGGAGAGTTCCTTGAACGAGGCGGATGAGAATGCATCGATCAATTTCCAGTACCGCCTGAGCCCGCACGTAACCTTCAGCGCGCGCGACGGCTTCCAGAAAAGTTCCAGTGTGTTTAACCAGCCAGATCTGGCTTCGGCCGCGGCAGTGTCCGGCGGCACCGAAGTGGGGAATTTCTCGGTGATCGCACCAATCGCTGATCGTCTCAGCAATACCGGGAATGTGGGCATCACCTATCAATTCGCTGCGAACAGCATGGTCGGAGCCGGTGGAACGTTTACGAATTTGCACTACCCTGACCAGGCTGAAGTTCCGGGCCTTTTTGATTCGGTGTCGCAGGGCGGGTTGGCGTTCTATTCGGTTCGGGTTTCGAGGATTAACTACTTCGGCGCAACCTATCAGTACCAAAGGCTGGCGTCGTATCCGGCTCCAGGAACCAACGAGACGCAAACCCACGCTTTACTACTTTTCTACACCGTGTATCCAACCAAAAGATTCTCGATTTCCCTCTTCGGAGGACCGCAATACGCGGAAGTAGGCCCGCAGTTTTCCAATACCGTGCCGCCTTCGCCGCCGGCTTGCATGAGCAGCGGCGTTCTGCCCGCTGGCTGTCCCACGCCTGCATCCCGAAGCTGGAACCCGTCGGCTGGCGGCAGCCTGGGCTGGCAGGGGCACCTGAGCAGCGCGGCCATCAGCTACGCGCATCTGATATCGAGTGGCGGAGGGTTGATCGGTGCGGTGAAGACGGACAACGTCAGCGCGTCGATACGCCAGCAACTTAGACGGACGTTGAGTGCGACCGTCGCGGGCGGCTATGCTGACAATGACATCTTGGCCGCTGCAACGCTGACCAGTGGTAACGGACACACGGTTTCTGGAACCGCATCGTTGCAGCAACTGTTTGGCCAGCACCTCAATGTGCAGCTGGGATACACGCGACTTCACCAGGATTACAGCACGGTGGCTGTTCTGGCCGCGACTCCCGACACGAATCGCGAATTCGTTTCAATTTCCTATCAGTTCTCCCGACCGTTGGGAAGGTAATTTATGGTTGACGATCTCGAAGAGAAAAGTTCGGAAGGCTTTGACCTGCAGCGCTACCTCGGCATTGTGCGCCGCCGCCATATGCAGTTCCTGATCCCGCTTTTCCTGGGTTGGGCAATAGTGTGGGGCGCAAGCTGGGTGCTCCCGCCGCGCTACGAATCGAGCACGCTGATTCTGGTGGAGCAACCCACCATGCCAAAGGACTACGTTACACCTAACGTGAATGATGACTTGCAGGAGCGGATGCAGAGCATCACCCAGCAGATTCTCAGCCGGACACGTCTTCTGCACATCATCGATCAGTACAACTTGTATGCGGCCCCGCGCTCCCAGCCCTCACCCGATCAGAAGGTCGAGCGCATGCGCAAGGATATCGATATCGAACTCGTGCGCGACGCGCGCAATCAGATCACGGCATTCAATGTCTCCTATTCATCGCGTGATCCCCGTATGGCCCAACGGGTCACCAGTGAACTGACGAACCTGTTCATCAACGAGAATCTGGAAGTGCGCCAGCAGCAGTCGGAGGACACCACAACCTTTCTCGAGAGCCAATTGGAGACCGCCCGGAAAGCTCTGTCTGACCAGGAAGAGAAAGTTCGCGAATTCAAAGGGCTGCACGTAGGCGAAATGCCAGGTCAGTTGGCCAGCAACCTTCAGATACTGAGCGGGCTGCAATCCCAGCTGCAAAATGAGGAAGACGCTCTCAACACTGCCCGGCAGCAACATGTCTACCTGCAGACCCTGGCCGATCAATATCGGACACTGCAAGGGACATCCAAGAGTTCCGACGGAACCACGGCAGTAGGATTGCCCGCGCTCGACCAGGAACTGGATAAGCTCAAGGCGCAGCTGGCCGATCTTAGGTCACGCTACACCGATCGCCACCCTGATGTGCGCAAAGTGCAGGAACAGATCGCGGAGACGGAGAAGATGCGGGACCAGCTTGTAGCCAGTCTTAAGGCGAGCAGCGAAACGCAGACTAGCGGCACTGACACAGCTGCCGACACCGGGAGCATGGATCCGACGCAAGCAGCCCTTCTAGCTCAGATCCAGAGCCAACTGAAATCCAACCAGGTGGAGGTCGCAAACCGCGAGCATTCCATCGTCACCCTCAAAGCAAAAATGGACGACTATCAGGCGCGACTGAATGAAGAACCGGTGCGGGAGCAGCAACTCTCGGACCTGACCCGTGGGTACGAACAGTCGAAAGCGAATTATGACGACTTACTGAAGAAGAAAAATGAGTCCGCCATGGCCACCAGCATGGAATTGCTTCAGCAGGGTGAGCGCTTCCGGGTTATCGACCCCCCCAGCCTGCCCTCGAAACCCGACTTCCCCAATCGCCTGAAGTTTTGTGGCATGGGGCTGGGAATCGGATTGGCGCTGGGAGTTGTCGTGGCCGGCGCATTCGAGATGATGGACGATCGCATTTACGACGAAAAGGAATTGCAGACGCTGTTGCCAGTCGCGGTGATTTCGGAAATTCCAGTCATTGCGGCTGCGGCAGATGAGCGAAGCGAGCGCCGGCGGCTGTGGCTCGGATGGGCGACGGCAGTTTTCGTATCTGGTACGATTTTGTTGGGGTCGGCGTTCAGTTACTTCCGCGGCTAACGATATTCCCCATGTACAAGCCCTTCTTCAACCTGAAGCGCAATCCGTTCGAGATCACTCCCGACCCTTCGTTCCTGTTTCCCACTGGGAGGCACAACGAAGCTCTGGCCGCTCTTTACTACGGCGTTCGGCGGCGCAAAGGGTTTGTGGTCTTAACCGGAGAGGTGGGAACCGGGAAAACGCTTCTGCTCCGTTGCCTGCTGCAGTCGCTGAAACAGAATAGGGATGTCGCATATGCCTACATTTTCAACGGACGTCTCTCCCCGATCGAATTCTTGCAGTACATCGTCAGCGATCTGGGACTCCCCGGCACCAGCCAGAACAAGGGCGAACTTCTGCTGCGGATTGCGCATTTCGTCATCGCTCGCAGCGAAAAGAGACAGACGACGGTTCTGGTGGTCGACGAAGCGCATCATCTTTCGACAGAGATACTTGAAGAAATCCGACTCTTGAGCAATTTAGAGACTGCGGACGAGAAGCTGTTACAGATTCTTCTGGTCGGGCAGCCCGAACTGGACGACAAACTCGACTCCCCTGCCCTGCGGCAGCTGAAGCAGAGAATCGCGCTGCGTTCCCGCCTTGTACCGTTGGATTCGGAGGAGACGAAGGGATATATCCAGCGCCGGCTTTATCTTGCGGGAAGTCCCTATCCAGCGGCGCTGTTTCCACCAGAGACAATCGCCGCGGTGTATCAGCATTCCCAAGGACTGCCGAGACTAATCAACACCATCTGCGAAAACGCACTGATCGCGGCTTATGCCAGGCAAATGCGAAGTGTGAGCCCAGACATCATCGACGATATTGCGACCGATTTCCGTCTTGGAGTTCAAACGTCCCCGGCGGACCAGAGAAAAACCCTCGAAGACCTCGACATGCGGAAAGCCGCCAGGACATTGCTCGAACTCTACGAACGGCTGCAGGCGGAGCAAGCGCGGGAGGAAAAGGGATTGCGGTTCGAGAGCCAGCAACGCTTTCCCTGAGCCTCGTTCGGCAACAAGCACGAGCGCGATGTTAGTGAACCATTAAGCAATATCAATCATGAGCAATATATTTGACGCGTTACAAAGGGCGGAATCGGAGAGTTCTGGGAGCGAAAGTCCCAGGTTCTCCCTTGCCACAGAACTTCTGCAAGCCGCTGAAAGAAAGATGCGTGAGGCCGGCGCCGGTCAACGACAGGCCGGGGTCGAGTCGTCCAGTCCGATCTCGGCCGCCGAACTTTTGCAAACCGCGGAACAGAGGATGCGCGAAGCTGATGCGGCCCAGCCGCAGGCCCGAGGTGACTCACCCGCTCCAACTCCTGCTACCGAACTGCTCCAAGCGACTGAGCAGAAGACGCGCGGTACCGTTAATCAGCCTGCCCGGGTGGAGTCAATGGAGCCGACCCCGGCACCTTCGTCGTTCGACGATCTGGAGCGGTGTCCGGTGCTGCAAGTCTCCATCCCCCAGGACACTCGTTTAGTCGCGGTGGGGAAAGAGGAAAGCCTGGGCGCGGAGAAGTTTCGTTTTCTCGCGGTTCGGTTGCGGCATCTTCGACAAAGCCGTCCTCTGAAAAAGATTCTCATTACCAGCACCATTCCGCAGGAGGGAAAGAGCACGGTCGCGGCCAACCTGGCTTGCACATTGGCTCGGAGAAAACAGCAGAAGACGTTGCTTCTGGAAGGTGACCTGCGGCGCCCGACTTTGGCGGCACGGTTCGGTTTGGGCAGGATTCCGGGTCTGTGCGAGTGGCTTTCGGGACAGACTGAAGGTATCAACCTCTACCGGCTGGAAAGCTTAGGACTCTGGGTCTTGCCGGCAGGCGCTGCGCCACAGAATCCACTGGAACTGATGCAATCCGGGAAGCTGTTGCCCTTGATGAATCAGTTGGAAGCATGGTTCGACTGGATTGTCGTTGATTCTCCTCCGGTGCTACCGCTGGCAGACGCGAGCATGTGGTCCCGGCTGGCGGACGGAATTTTGCTGGTCACGCGAAATGGTACGACCGAGAAACGGCAACTAAAGCGCGGTCTTGAGGCGATCGAGAAATCAAAGCTGCTGGGAGCACTAGTCAACAGCAGCGCAAACGCAGCGCACACAGACTATTATCAACGGTACAGCTCCCCCGCTGACCAAGCCAACGATTAAGCGGTCGCAGCAAGCGGCCGACATGTTCTGGTTCCACCCTTCCCCGTCAATCGCTAGCCAACAGCAGGTCACTTGACTTTGTCCGAGAAGCAAGCAGATCAAGCGAGGAAATTATGAGTACACAACGCTCTGGTCCGAATGGTTTATCTTTTGCCCCGGTCCCTGAAGCCTCGTCGCTAGGAGATCAGGGCATTCTAAACGCCGATGCCTTTCGGCGGATGATCACCCTCGAAAGAAAGAGAAGTGAGCGCTCGCGCAAGCCCTTCATGCTCCTGCTTCTCGATATGGGTGATCGTCTCCCATCCGAGAAAAATGGCAAAATTCTCGGCAAAATACTTTCGGCACTCGCAGGCTCTACGCGCGATACCGACGTTACCGGATGGTATGCCAACCACTGCGTAGTCGGAGTCATGTTCACCGAAATCGCCACCGGCGACAGCAGTTCGGTTCCCACTACGATCATTGCCAGGGTAACAGAGACGCTGCGCAAGAATTTAACCCTCGAGCAATTCAATAAAGTCAGCCTCTCGTTTCACGTATTTCCGGAGGACTGGGATAACGATGCTCAGGGGCCGAACCCGACGCTGTATCCCGATCTGTCCCAGCGGGAGGACGCCCGAAAGGCTTTCCGCGTTGTGAAGCGGATGATGGACATCCTGGGCAGCGTGGTCGCACTCGCTCTTTTCTCGCCAATCTTACTGATTGTTGCCGTCGCCATCAAAGCGACGTCGCAAGGGCCGATTTTTTTCCGGCAACGTCGCATTGGCCAGCATGGCAACTCGTTCGTGTTTCTCAAATTTCGCTCGATGTATGTAAACAATGATGCCTCTGTCCACAAAGAGTACGTGCAAAAATTGATCGCTGGGAAAGCTGACAGGCATCCGTCGGACGGAAACGGTCAAGGCGTCTACAAATTGACGAAAGATTCCCGGATCACTCGCGTCGGAGCCTTCTTGCGAAAAACCAGCCTAGACGAGCTTCCCCAATTCATTAACGTGTTGAATGGGGAGATGTCATTAGTTGGGCCCCGTCCTCCAGTTCCCTACGAGGTCGAGGCCTACGATATCTGGCATCGCCGCCGGCTGCTCGAAGCCAAGCCTGGGATAACCGGACTCTGGCAGGTCAGCGGACGCAGCCGTGTGACCTTCGATGACATGGTTCGCCTCGACTTGCAGTATGCGCGCACGTGGTCCCTTTGGATGGACATCAAGATCCTCTGGCGCACGCCTGGGGCAGTTATGCTTGGCGAAGGCGCGTACTAGACAAGTTTCTCCCCTCCGTCCTCCCTGGTTAGCGATCTGTAATTAACGATCCGTAGTCAACGAACCGTCCTGAATCCAAATATGGTCACAAATCTCGCAGAGCCTCGGGCAAACGCAACGCTTGGGAATGGGAGTGAAGTCATGGTGAAGTTTGGGGTTGTAGGGTATGGGTACTGGGGGCCGAATGTGGTTCGGAACCTGGACCGCCTGGACGAAGCCGAAGTTGTCGCGGTATGCGACAAAAGCGCGGCTGCAAGGAAAAAAGTCGCGAAAGCCTATCCTGACGTGCGGGTAACTGACAATGCGGAAGAGCTGATGTCCTCTCCCGAAATCGACGCCATCGCCGTGGTGACTCCGGTCTGGACGCATTATGAACTGGCCAAGGCAGCCCTCCAGCACGGCAAGCACGTTTTCGTCGAGAAGCCGTTTACCAGCAACGCCGCCCAGGCCCAGGAACTGATTGAGCTGGCTGCGCGGAAGAACCTGAAAATCATGGTGGACCACACCTTTCTGTTCACCGGCGCGGTCACGAAAATCAAGCAGCTGTTGCAAGATGGAGCCCTGGGCAAGCTGTATTACTACGATTCCACACGCGTGAATCTCGGTCTATTCCAACACGACGTGAATGTGGTTTGGGATCTTGCTCCTCACGACCTGTCGATCATCGACCACTTGATTCAGCAGACCCCCGAAGCCATTTCCGCGACGGGT
>CAVRWN010000005.1:0-1171110 GCA_963724875.1 uncultured Acidobacteriaceae bacterium | reverse complement strand
ACAGCCTCTGGACGCCGGAACTCACCCAGCGTTTCGATCGCTCCCACCAAATGTTTCCGCTGCAAAACATGCCGCAGAGCTTCGAAAACGTCCTCGGTCCGCCAGGCACCAAGGGCTCGTGCCGCCGTATTTTTAACTGCTTCCTCCCCGTGTGCCGCGACTGGATCAACAATGTGCTCCTCCGACGTCAGATAGTCGAGCAACACGTCCTTAGCTCCCAGTTCGGCAAGAGCACGCACCGCCCGTTGCCGTGGCAGAAAGATGCCACTGCGTTTGCCCTGCAGAAGGAAACGCTGCAGCGGCGTGATGGCTTTTCTGCCGCAGGCTACGAGCATGTCAACTCCCAATTCACCTTCGTGAAGGGAGTTCAGGCTCTGGACGAGCTCTTCGATCTCGTCGTCGGAAAGATCGCGAAATGCTTTGCTGCTTCTCTCCACCAGAGCCCGACTCCTATCACCATCACTTGCCCCATCGGGCGTAGACGGAACGTCCCGCGTACTTCGCATTGCGTCCCAACTCTTTTTCGATTTCCAACAAACGGTTGTACTTGGCGATGCGCTCACCGCGGCAGACAGAACCTGTCTTCAACTGCCCCACACCGGTTGCGACGGTGAAATCAGCAATCGTCGTGTCGTCGGTCTCGCCCGAACGATGCGAGACGACGCAGGTGTAATTGTTCTTCTTTGCCATCTCGATGCAGCGCAGCGTCTCGGTTACGGTGCCAATCTGATTGAGTTTGATCAGAATCGAATTGCCAACACCTTCTTTGATCCCTTTAGCAAAAATGTCAGGATTGGTCACAAAGATGTCGTCGGCCACCAGTTGGGCCTTCTTTCCCAATTCCGATGTGAGTTTCTTCCATCCCGCCCAGTCATCCTCCGCAAGCCCGTCTTCGAGGGAAAAGATCGGATACTTTTTCAGCCAGTCCGCCCAGATTGCGATCATCTCGTCGGAACTCTTTCGCGTCTTGTCGGACTTGTGAAAAACGTACTGGCCGTTCTCGTAGAACTCGCTAGCCGCCGGGTCCAGGTTGACGCCAATATCCTTCCCCGGTTCGTATCCTGCTTTTTGGATAGCGGACAAGATCAGTTCCATTGGTTCTTCATTGGACCGCAACCGAGGAGCAAAGCCGCCTTCATCTCCGACACTGGTTTCGTATCCCTTGTCGTGCAGTACTTGTTTAAGTGTGTGAAACGTCTCTGCGGCAGCGCGCAATGCCTCGCTGAAGCTGGGTGCGCCCACGGGGACGATCATGAACTCCTGAAAGTCCACGTTGTTGTCGGCGTGCCGGCCCCCGTTAAGTACGTTCAGTTGCGGCACTGGCAAGACGTACTCATCCCGCGGTGCGAACTGCCGGTAGAGAGGGATTTTCTTTTCCGCGGCCGCGGCTTTTGCGGCTGCAATCGAGACGCCCAGAATTGCGTTCGCCCCCAGACGGGACTTGTTGGGTGTTCCGTCGAGCGCAATCAGTTCTTCATCCAGGGTTTTCTGATGGCTGGGGTCCATTCCCTTGACCGTACTCTGGATGAGTTTGGTCACGTTGTGAACCGCTTTCAATACCCCTTTACCGTTGTAACGCGCCTTGTCCCCATCCCGAAGTTCGACCGCCTCATGTTTGCCGGTCGAAGCTCCCGAAGGGATCTTTGCGACGCCTATGGCGCCGCTCTCTAACACCACGCTGACTTGGATTGTTGGATTGCCTCGTGAGTCCAGAATTTCCATCGCATCAACAGTTTTTATTTTTGGCATGAGTTCTCCTTGCTATGAGTTCGTTACACCGATCCAGTTTGAAGTACGGTAATCAAGTCCGTTTCCACTTCTTGCGGGAAGCCTAAAGACCTAAGCCGCCCGATGGTCTCATCCACTGCGTAGGGAAACGACTTCAGTGAAAATAAGCCATCCTCCCATACTGCGTAACAGGCATCCGACTTCCCTGTTTTTGGTTGTCCTAGACTTCCAGGATTCACCACGACACGATTCCCGATCTGGCGGACAAACGGAATGTGGGTATGGCCCACGAGTAGCACATCCGCCTTCACTTGGCCCAATTCCTTCACCCACTGTTCGGACTGCTCCGGGCAATAACAATGCAAAGGATCCGACGGCTTGGCATGACACAGATAGAAGCAGGTGTCTTGGCGTTTCAATTCGAGCTTGAGCGGCAACTGGCGCAGGAATTCCTTTTGGTCCTTCTTCAATACAGAAGCGCTGTACCTGCGTGTGACATCGGCCATCTTCTGGTAGCGAGCTCCGCAGCGCGGGTCCACATCGTATCCAAGCGAGTGATCGTGATTGCCGCGAACGACAACTGAACTGTTGGCTTTGACGAAATCAACCACCGCGCCGGGTTCTGGACCGTAATTCACAAGGTCACCCAAGACCCAAAGTTCGTCGTAGTTCTCGCGTAGCGACTGGAGCGCTTCGTAATTTCCGTGCAGGTCGGAGACGATGGCGATCTTCATGACGTTTCTTTTCCAGTTCGAGAACGACAGGGATTTGGACCAACAAAGAACTGCATGGCTCGTAGCACGGAATCCTGTTCGCGGCCCGGAAGTTCGTTGCGATGTTGGTAATCACGCTTGCGAATGAACTCTCCCAAGTCAGCCGCCAAATCCCTAAGTTGCGCCTCAAGTTGGGCGAACAACTTATTCCGCTTCCGAGAGTGCTTCCACGTCTGGAGCGACAGTTCGCCATGCCGTATGCAAAGCCCATGTTCAGCCAAAGGCTTGTGAAACTCCTCCTCGTCGACAAGTTCTTCGAGAACCTGAGCCAAGAATTGCTCCTTGTCTCGATTGTCTTGGCAGAACATGCAGTCGTGTCCCGGCACGAATAGAGGCTTCTGCCGGCGTCGGAGTAGTGAGGATCGCGGGTTTGGCTCGCTTCCATTTGCATTGGCCAGCCCCGAACCAGCCAATGATGCGAGATCACTACAAAGGATTGCGATTCCGAAGCCGCCGGTTTGCCAGGCGTATTCTTCGATGGCCTTAGCCATCCAGAAGTGGTGGAGACAGAACCCTCCTCCATCTAGAAACTTTTTCCGCACCGAAGGAAACATCATGCCTTCGTGTAGGAAGGAGTGGATTCCCTTGCGCTCAGCGGTATGCACTACGCTGCAGATCGCGCAACCACCCAGCGCAAACGCTTTGGCGAAAGCGTTACGCGTGAACCACAGGCCCTGTCCTGGGCCAGACTGCTTTTCGAGCTCTTTGCTCCGCTTCAAGAGGCGTACCCGCGTTGTGATCGCAATTGGGATCAGGGCCGTCAAGATTGAGGCCGTAAACTTCAAAAGATCGCTTATTTTGAGGAACCGTTGCCGGGACATGACTCCGCGACAAGGATTCACCCGCTTGTCAGGAGTCATCAGCTGTGCCCGGCTATGTGGTGGGAACAGCGGTTTCGGTGAACTCCTTCACCGTTGATAACAACTTAAGTACAGCAAAGACGAGGGGAGAAGTCAACGGATTTTAGTTTCTGTTCTTTCTTATCAAATCCAAAATGAACAGCCTCCCCGGTCAGAAAATATGACGCGTTTCCAACGTGGCACTTGCCGCATTCGATTCATCTGTGTTTGAATAATCGCGGCAAAGGAGTTTGCCGCTCCGGTGTTGCCGGGTAAACTGCCGTCGCTGCTGGCGGCTGATGACTCCTCTCAAATCCTGAACCGAAGTTCGGTTCGTAAGGAACCTACGATGGGAGGAGTTTCTCACCAAGTCCGAGGGATTCAAGTATTCACTGCAAACCATCCCGTGCCCAATTGGGTGGCCGCGGGAATCCGTCCCGAACGGAAATCTATTTCAGCTCCTGAAGATCGCCGGAGCCCACGGTCATGATCGAGACGATCGGGTATAACTTCTTACAGATCCTGTTCGTACTTGCCTTCGCGCCTTTGTATGCAGGCGTCCTTGCTCGCCTGAAGGAGATGGTACAAAGCAAGCGCGGCCCTTCTGTCGTGCAACCCTATCGGGATATTTGGAAGCTCTTTCACAAGGACCAGATCGTGTCGGATCAGACGACATGGATCTTTCGCGTCACTCCCTATCTGGTGTTTGTGATGCCGATCTTCGTCACCATTCTGATTCCGGTACTGACCGACTACCCGCTGGTATTCGCATTTATGGGAGACATGCTGGCCGGAGGGTTTTTCCTGGGGCTCGCCGGATTTTTCGCTGCGCTTGCTGCGGTGGACACGGGAAATCCTTACGGACCGATGGGAGCCAGCCGGACGCGCATGGTCGGTTTCTTAGCCGAGCCAGTGTTCATGATTGTGTTCTTCACGGTTTCATTCGTCTCGCAATCGACGATTCCTTACATCGTGCAACAAAAATGGGTGGCGAACGCTGCCGCCTTCTTCTCACCAGCGCACGTCCTGTTGCTAATCGCCTTTCTTATGCTGATTCTGGCCGAGGGAGGACGAATCCCGGTGGACAATCCCTCGGGCCACTTCGAACTGGCAATGATCGATGAATCGAAAGGCTTGGAGTTTTCGGGTCGGGGCGCGGCACTGATGAAATGGGGCGGCGAGATGAAGTTCCTCGTCCTGACGTGCATCTTCCTGAATGTCTTGGTTGCTCCGTGGGGCCTGGCTCACGGCCACGCCCTTGCGAATGTTCTTACCGCGATTCCACAGATTCTTTTCAAGATCTTTTTATTCTCGCTGGTGTTGGTCGTGATTGAAACATCTCTCGCCAAGCTGCGGCTGTTCCGGATCAGCGAATTTCTGGGAGCGGCATTCATTATTTCGGTCGCGGCCATGGTGACGAGCATTTTTCCGGGAGGCTAACCGATGTCGACATCCATACCGGAAGCCCTAAACACGCTAAGCGCGGGTTTGATCCTCATTTCTGCGTTCGCCATGGTGGCAACCCGGCAGGTTCAGGGAGTTTTGCGGTTCTTTGTGGCGCAATCCGTGCTCCTCGCGGCCTCCTCCTTCTTGCTGGCGTACAGCCGCGCGTCGGTTCATCTTTGGGCACTCGGAGCAATCACCATCGTCGCCAAGGTGCTGGCGATCCCCTGGGTCCTGCGGCGTCTTCTGCCCGCCGAATTTTACGAGAGGCGGGAAATCGCCCAGGCCGTCAACATCCCAACCTCGTTGCTGCTGGCACTCCTGCTCACGATAGTTGCTGAGGTTCTCATGGGCCCGATTGTAGGCGCGACGCATGATCCAGTGATCCGCGTGAACCTGCCGATCGGCCTGGCGGGCATTTTGATTGGCGCGTATTCGCTGGTAGCGCGCCGCGAGGCGATTCCGCAACTCATCGGAATCCTGGCCATGGAAAATGGAGCCTTTTTCGCGGGCGTCGCCATCGCCCCGGAACTTCCGCTGATCGCCGAGCTTGCGGTGGCCGTCGACGTCGTTCTTATCGCCGTGGTGGTTGGATTACTCACGCGCAACATTCGAGAAACGGTCGGGACTACCGAGGCTGCGGCGTTGGACGAACTCAAAGAGGACGCGACCGCATGACGCTGATCGCAATCCTCGCGCTTCCTCTACTGGCGGCGCTCCTGACTTCGATACGGCCTCTTCGCCTCTATGCGTCGGCCATCACGATTGTGTCCACGTCGGCCTGCTTTGCGCTAGCAGTGTATGTTTCCTCCCAAGTGATCGAGCACGGGCGGGTTGTTGCCCTTCCGGGCTGGTTTGAAGCCGATGGCCTCAGTGCTCTCATGCTGGTACTCGTGAGCTTCGTGGTTGCGCTGGCATCAATTTTTGCCAATGGTTACATGCAGCATGGCCACGACGAGGGACGCTTATGGTGGTTTTACGGAAACTATAACTTGCTGGCCTTCGCTTTGCTGGCTGTTCCATCGCTGGCAGAACCGAATCTGGTCTGGGTCGCAGTTGAACTCATTACGCTTTTCAGCGTCCTGTTGGTCGGCTTCGATAACACGGCGAATGCATTGGAAGCAGCCTGGAAGTTCGCGGTGCTCACGATTATGGGCGCGCCCATCGCGTTGCTAGGATTTTTTCTACTGTTTTGGACGTACCGTTCCACCACTGGCGGAGCCTGGGAGACTTGGGAGGGGCTTCGCCTCGCAGCGGCTTCCATGGACCCAAGTCTTCTGAAACTCTCCTTTTTGCTCGTCTTCGTGGGTTTTGGGACCAAGACGGGCCTTGCTCCGATGCACACTTGGTTGCCGGACGCCCACAGCCAAGCTCCCACTCCGGTGTGCGCCGTTCTCTCCGGGGTAAAGACCACGGTGCCGCTCTATGTAATCCTGCGCTTCCTGTCGATTGTTCTGGCTTCTCCAGCGGCACGGGTTGGTAACTGGATGATCGCACTGGGTCTGGTCTCGGTGGGCATTGCCGCGTTTCTTTTGATCCAGGTCCGCGATTACAAGCGTATGTTCGCCTTCTCAACGGTCGAACATATGGGCATCATCCTGACTGCCGCGGGCATGGCAACCCAAGCGGCGGATTTCGGAGCGGTCTCGCAAATCCTCAATCATGCCATCACCAAGTCGCTTTGCTTCTATGTGGCCGGAGTTATGCTGCTGATCCTGAGCACGCGCGAGATCGCGTCGGTGCGCGGACTCTTTCGGGTTTCGCCTTTTGCTGGCGGGGCGCTCTTGCTCTCTTCCCTGGCCATCGCCGGCGCTCCCCCATTTCCGATTTTCTTGAGCGAGCTTTCCATCCTCTCTGCGGGAGTTCACGCTGGGCACAAACTTGTAGTTGCTGTGCTCGGTGTGTTGATCGTCGTCGCTTTCGTGGCCATTCTGTCGCACGTCAACCGTATGGTGATGGGCGAACCGGCAGCACAAGTTTCGGCTGGAGTACTGCCCGCGACCTGCCGCTTCACGGTGTGGGCTGCTGCTGTGCCTGTGGTCTTGCTGGGGGTGTACGTTCCTGCCCCGGTTCACCATCTGCTGCAACTCGCGGCACAACAATTAGGGGGCCGCTAAATGACACCCGCTGACTCCTCGATCGTGAACACGCCAAAAATCAACCCGCAAAGGTATGACGCGCAGAGTCTGGCCGCTGCAATCGAGCAACGTTTCGCATCGGCGGTTTCACCATCGGCAAATGAAGAGAGCCGATTTGACCGTGCGTTGATTGTGACTCAGCCCGAAGCTCTGCCTTCGCTGGCGCAATTTCTGTTTTGGGACGCCGGTTGCTCTTTTGGAGGACTGATTGTCGAGGAGCGCCAGGAATGGATTCTGCGCTACGTTTTCCGGATTCCCGGCGACGGCTGGATTCATTTCATTCTGCGTCTGCCGCTGGCGACTCGAACGGTGCCGAGCATCAGCGCGCAGATTCATGCGGCCGACTGGTATGAGCGTGAAGCTGAGGATCTGTTCGGCCTGGAGTTCGAAGAGCATCCCCGGCTGGGAGACTTCATCCTCCATGACCAAGTCTGGCAAGAAGGGCTGGCTCCCATGCGCAAGGCATTCGATGCCGGCCAGACTCATCTCAAGAAGCGGCCGAAAGAAGACTGGCATCCGGTGCTGGTGGTTCAAGATCCCGGTGCGTTCGCCATGCCAGTCGGCCCTGTCTATGAGGGTGGCATCGGCGAGTCCGTCCATTTCCTGCTAGAGACGGTTGGCGAAGACGTGATCCGGGCTGTGCCACGGCTGTTTTACAACTATCGGGCTGTCGAGAAGATCGCGGAGGGACAATCGGTTCTCGATGCCTTGTTGCTAGCCGAACGATTCTCGGCCAAGTCCGCGTTCGCGCATTCGCTTGCCTACTGCCAAGCAGTGGAGAAGATCTCAGAGCAGCAAGTTCCTCTCCGCGCCCGTAGCCTGCGTGTGGCACTGGCTGAGTTAGAGCGACTCCGGCACCACGCCGGGGCAATCGCTGCCATTTGCCAGTCCACAGCGCTCGCCGTCTCCGAGGCTCATGCGGCCATCGTCGAGGAACAGCTCCTGCGTGCCTCGTGCGCATTTGCCGGGCATCGGTATCTGTTCGGACTGAACACCCCTGGAGGACTGCGACGCGATTTCGATGCGCAGAACTGCCGGAACTTGTTAGGAACTGTCGACACCGCTTCGCGCCAACTGCAGAAACTGGAGGAGCGCCTTCGATACAGCAGCAGTTTCCTCGACCGCCTCGAAGATGTCGGCATTATCAGCTCGGAGAGTGCTCGCGACCTCGATCTGGTCGGCCCATTGGGGCGCGCATCCGGTCTCGCTCACGACTTGCGCCGCGCTTGTCCCTATGGCGGTTACGAACGCTACCGTTTCGAGGTGCCTTGCGAGGAAGAAGGCGATGGATTTGCCCGACTGCGGGTGCTTTTCTCCGAGGCGCAACAATCCGCGAAGCTTATTCACCAGGCAGTCGAGTCGTTGGAACCCGGAGAAATTTGCGCTCCGGTCACGCAACGTAGTGCTGGTGCAGCATCGGGATGGGTTGAGGCACCCATCGGCGCGGCGGTGCATTGGATAAGGCTGGACCGCGAACAGAAGGTGGAGCGTTATCGGATCTTATCTCCGTCTTTCCGCAATTGGCTGGGCCTTCACGTGGCGGTCGAGGACTTTGCGTTTCAGGATTTCCCCATCATTTTGGCAACCTTTGGTTTGTCTGCATCAGAGTGCGATCGTTAGATCGTTACATTGTTAGGAGCGGCAATCGATGAGCTCTTGGTTCTGGCACGGAGTACGAAGAGGCATTCAGTCGACGCGCTATCCTGGAGCGCCCGAAACAGCCGCCGGCGTTTCACCGGGACGACCCCTACCCACAACGTTTGCTTCCCCAGAGCAAGCATCCCAAGCTGCGTCAAACTGTCCCGTAGGTGCGATCACGGCAAGCCGGAACATTGCGTCCGTAGATCTCAGGAATTGTGTGTGGTGCCAACGCTGCCACTTTGGCAGTTCGAATCTGCTCAAGTGGGATGAAGGTTACGAGTGGGCGGAAACGCCTGCCACAAAAAAGGATTATTCCGCTTTGCACAGAGCCTTTGGCCAGTCGCTCCACGTCATGGTGGTGGATGCAGGAGATTGCGGAGCCTGTCTGCACGAGGTCAAGCAATTGAACAACCCGTTGTACAACATGCACCGGCTGGGCATCTTTCTGACCGCTACTCCACGGACTGCCGATGTCCTGCTCGTGGTCGGGCCGGTCAGTGAGAACATGCGGGGGCCGCTGCTGAAGACCTATGAAGCGATGCCGGAGCCGAAGCGTGTTCTGGCTGTCGGCACTTGCGCCATTACAGGCGGTGTTTTCGGAAAGAGCTTCATGTCTGCTGGTGGCGTGGGTATGGTCCTTCCTGTCGATGTGGAAGTACCCGGCGATCCACCTCCGCCGCTGGCAATCTTGCACGGTCTGCTCGTCGTGGCAGGCAGAAAAAAGCCAACAACTGCTCCCACGCAGACACGAGAGGAGGCCTGAGATGGCTGCGTATGCTGGCGCCGCTCTTTTGCTCTTTTTCGCTCTGTGCGCAACCGGGCTGATCCTGTCGTCGGTATTTCGCGGCAAGTATGCCTCGCTGGCCATCGGCTGGTTCGGGACACTCAGCTCCATGGTCCTCATGGCTGCGGCCGGTCTGCGTCTCGCAGCCGGAGCGGATTTCCATTTGAATCTTTGGACGCTCAATGGCTTCGGAACTCTGTCTCTTCATCTCGACGCACTGTCGGCGATTTTTCTATTCGCAGGTGGCTTGGTCTATCTCTCCTGTTGTTTATTTGCTCCTGACTACCTCTCCCGAGATAAGTACCCTGCTGGCCGCTATGGCTTGCTCCACTTCGCTCTGATGGCTTCTGTGGTTTTGATCCTCACTGCGGGCGACGTTCTCACCTTCCTGATCAGTTGGGAGTGCATGTCGATCCTCTGCTACCTGCTCGTCAACTACGAGCAAGGACCTGAAGGCGACTCGACCGCGGGCTACATCATGCTCGCCATGAGCGAGGCGGGATTTCTGGCGGTGGTCATCGCGTTTCTTATCGCTGGAAACGCGGCTGGGGGATATTCGTTTGCCGTCCTGCGGATGGGGGCTGCTCATTTGTCGGGTACGGCCACGTGGGGAGTGTTTCTTCTGGGGTTCCTCGGATTTGGCGTCAAGGCGGGCCTGGTGCCGCTGAATTTCTGGTTGCCGAGATCGTACACGGCGGCGCCGCCCGTTTTCATCCCCGTGTTCGCAGGCGTGACTTTGAATCTCGGTTTCTATGGAATCCTGCGTTTGAACGCAGACCTGGTCCCCGGCCACGGCATTGGACCGGGCTTAGTCGCTCTCGTAATCGGAGCCGTCACCGCGTTAGTGGGCATTCTGTATGCCACCACCGAGAACGACCTAAAGACCATGTTGGCTCACAGTTCCATCGAGAATGCCGGAATCATCGCGGCTGGGATCGGAGCCTTTCTGGTATTCCGCAATTCCGGGAATGCGATCCCGGCTGCCCTTGCGCTCACTGCCGCGCTTTATCACATGCTGAATCATTCGACATACAAGGCACTGCTCTACCAGGGCGCGGGCCACATTGAAGCCGCGACTGGCACAAGAGACATGGATCGACTGGGCGGCCTGATCCGCTCTTTGCCGGCGCTGTCGATCGTATTCCTGGCTGGGTGTCTCGCCATCGCGGCGGTTCCACCCTTCAATGGTTTTGTCAGTGAATGGTTGACCTTGCAGACTTTCCTGCGCAGCGCGCTGCTTCCCTCGGCCGCAGTCAAGATCGTCTTCGCCCTTTCCGGTGCCATCCTGGCGCTGACGGCCGCGTTGGCCGTCACTTGTTTCGTGAAGACATACGCCATGAGCTTCTTGGGAACACCGCGCAGCAATTGGGAATCAAACGCCAAATTCGCACGCAGGCCACGTTTTTCCCTGACACTTCTCGCGGTGGCTTGTGTTCTTCTGGGAGTGCTGCCAACTTATGTCATTCCAGCCTTGAACCGCGCCGTGGAACCTCTGGCGGGGGCGAGTGCAACCGCTTCGCTCGTTCCGCCGTTCTTTACAGCTACGCAAGCGAACCAGCAGCTTCCGCCCGCCTTCCTTGCGGACTTTCATAACCTGGGAGCACAAACCGGAGCCCGATGGGTGCCCGGTCGCGGACTCGTAATCCTGCTGCGAGGCGGAGAGCAAAATCCGGTGGTCTTTGCCATGTCTCCTTCTTACAGCGTCGTGGCGTTGACGATTCTGCTGCTGCTCTCTTGGTTCATCACCACACGCCTCACTCGTAAACGCTCGCTCGTCAAGAATGAAGTCTGGGCCGGTGGCATTCCAACTCTGCTACCCGAAATGACCTATACGGCGACAGGTTTTTCCAACCCCGTGCGTGTTGTGTTCCAGGCGATTTTCCGCCCGAATATCGTCGAGGACACCCGCGAAACGGTGGCCGTGCATTTCCGGACGGCAATCCGGCGGCGTCGGGATGAGACGCACCTCGTGGACCGCCTCTTCTTTCATCCCGTAGGAACATTTGTGAACTCTGTCGCGAGACTGCTGGCAGGAATGCACCATGGACGTCTGAATGCGTACGTTGCGTACGTCTTAGGTTTCCTGATCCTGATTCTCATTCTCTATCGCGTTGTTTGAGAAGCGGGCCAGCCCTTGGCTTAGCTAAGTCGGTCGGACCGGTGTTTTGCCATGCTGCATACGGTTGGCAAGTTCCCGGCGCAGATGAGGCAACACCTTCGAGGGTACGGAGCCGGATTGGCTCAGGATCTTCGGGTCGGTGGTCGTAATGCTGGGCAGAAAAGCAAGAACTCGCGGCAACGGCGTCTGCGAGTTGCGCAACAGTGCGAGTCGCACACTGTAGATGTGAGACCACTTCGCATGATCGGCGATGGCAGTGACGATCCGCACTGGCAGCGCCACCCTAGCGAGGGCCTTGAGGACGTGCCCCTCGTTGAGCAACGGACTATCGAGCACGGCGGGAAGGCTTTCGGGACTGCCATCAGTCAGCAAGGCTCCAATGATTCGGGGCGTGCCCCGGCGGGCCAATGTCATTTTCTGCGCGGGCGGCAGTTGCGGCAGTTTTGCCAGCACCAGTTCCTCCGCCAAATGCCGCAGTGCGGGATTCCCCGAAGGAGAAAGACTTAGGGCCACAAGATCATGGGCATAGAGTTCGCGGACCAGTCCCAAACCGAGGCTCTGGGGGATGTTGTGATGAAATGCAAGCGCACGCTTTACGCGGTAGCTGATTGTCAGCTGCTTGTGGCTGGCGATTTCTTGCAGCAAAGGAGTCGACAGATCCGCTCGTCCGAGGAGCAGGCAAAGATGCAGTTCTTCGAAATGCGGGTTCTCCAGCAAACCACGAAGGATTTCTTCGCGATGTTCGTGGATCAAAGTCGGAATCTGTTCCACCGACGCATTGCGCGCTTGCTCCTGGGTGAATCCGGATTCCTTGTTAATGTCGAGAGGCTCCAAGCGAGCTACGCTCCTGTCTAGCTAATAAAGGAGAACACTACAATCATGACATCTGTACTCCTAGATGTGGAACCGAAAGAAGTACGGAAGCACTTTGAAGCGCTGACGCATATACCTCGCGCTTGGCGGAGGAAAGACAACGATGTCGCATCCGTGGCATGACATTACAGCGGGAGAGCACCTGCCAAAGGAATTCAACTCGGTGGTAGAGATTCCGCTTGGTTCCAGTGTCAAATACGAGTTGGACAAGAAAACCGGTTTGATACGAATGGATCGCCTTCTCCACTCAGCTGTTTACTACCCGGCTAATTATGGATTCATCCCCCAAACATTGGCCGAAGATGACGACCCGTTGGATGTTCTCGTATTAGCGCAAGAAGCGGTTGCACCGCTGACAATCATACCCGCGCGGGCGATCGGATTGATGACCATGATGGACACGGGAAAAAAGGATCACAAGATCATCGCTGTGGCCACGAGCGATCCGGAATTCAACGCGTATCACGAAGCCAGCCAACTCCCACCGCATCGTCTGCGCGTGCTTCGACGATTCTTCCAGGACTATAAGCAGCTTGAAAAGAAGATCGTCGAAGTTGAGGAAATTGCTCCTGTGGAAATGGCATATCCGGTAATCGAAGACGCGTTGTGCCGGTACAGCGAGCACCAGCGGATCGGATTTGACTCCTAATTCCTCAGGGATTCCGCCGAAGTCATTTGCGGCAATCGAACCCGTCCAAACCCTTCCTTAGCGGAGGCCGACCATTTAAGCCATCGAACGCCTGTGTTTACTCCGGTGCTCGCCGAACACTCGAGATCCTTCTCGCTAATCGACTGCATCCCGGTACAACTTTGAGCCGCTGCGCAAGTCGGTTGCTTGCGGGAAATCACACCTAATGGTCGACACCAAATCCAGCGCAACGGTTTTGAGGTGCAGAGATAAGTGCTGACCTGCGATGAAGTATCGGCCCGTGCTGCACAACTGCTGCACAACTGCTCCCGAACAGGAGTATTTCAGGCCAAAAATCGCCTATTGTCTCCGCTGTATGTCATTGAATCCGAACAACAGGCCCCAGGACGGTTTCATTTGCTAAACCGTTGTACGGGCTAACACCCGTACCGTGGTTCGAATCCCAAGTTGGAACTTGCGTTGGCGCTGGGCGTCGACTGGGTCGACTCGTGAGCTACCTCGCGAGGAGCACGCCTTGAGCAGCCGCAGCCGACACGCGCTCCCGCCGAATTTTCCTAACTGAGAACCGCTCGTCTACTGCGCTGGTTGATTGCTTGCGGACGGTTGGTTCAGCTCTTGCTGCAATTGCAATAGTTGGCGCAGTTGCTCAACATTGGCAGAGTTGGATGTTGGAGCGCTCCTCGCATTTGGTTGCGGAGAACCCTGATTGGATTTGGGTGTCTGCTCGAGGACCACATAGATCGGAGTATCCGCCGAAATCGTCACTACGATGTGCTGGGTGATCGCTAATCGAGAAACCTCCTCATCTCCAGCCTCGCCGACATTGTTACTGACGCGCTCCCGCATTAGGTCCGACTCGCTCAGCGGCTGGTTCAGACTGCCTTGTCCCACCAACATCGAGCCAGCTTGGCCGATTCCTGACAGCGATCTGACCAGGACGTTCTTTCCCGTGTTCTTGCCCTCAACCTTTCCTTTGAGCGGCCGCAAGTCCAAACCCGTGGCGGCGGCCTCGATGGGAACGGCCGCACCATCCGGCATCAGCAGAGAATCGAACTGGACGTCAACGTAACCTGAACGATCTCCGTTCCGGATGTGACCAACCGCTTTTGCTCCCGCAGGGACGATGATTTCTCCGTCCCGCTCATAGTTGTACTCGATCACCGCCAGGACCGGAGTTCGCACTGCCGTGCTGGCCGCTGATTCCAAGCGTGCACGCAATCGCGTGCCTGTGGCCAGACCCAATCCCAGTTCCGATGCTTGATTATTGAAGAGTTCGCGGGCCTGAGCATTGGCCGAACTGGCAGAGGCGCTTCGCACGTAGATTAGCGAAGACTTCTCCATGGCCTCGCGCTCTGCTTTACCCAAGTCTGGAGTCTCGGCACCGGCGCCGGTGCCCGAGCCTGGCTGATAGGGCGGCGCTTGCCATGGCTGCTGGTCTCCGAAAGGCGGTATCGACCCCAGAGTTCCCGCTCCGGTCGCCACCGTCCTTCCCGCTGCCGGCTTGGTTGCGGTTCGTTGTAGATCTCGTTCGTTCAGGAAGCCTTCGTGAGCTTCTTTTGTGACGGGCCGGCCGGAATCGGTGATCGGAAATAGGCTCTTATCGTTGCTCGCAGCGGCGCTCTCCAAGGCCAAGTCTTCAGAAGCAGCGGCGCCACGATTCTTCACTTTCTGTGGCGCGCCCCGATGGGGCATAGACGTAGCAACGAAGATCAGCAGCGCGATGACGATCGCTCCAGCCCCGATGATGACAAAGCGGTTCTGTTGGATCTGCTGCTTGGCTCTCTGTTTTCCTCTAGTTGCGAGCCCAGGCAATGGGGCGGTTGCGTCCGAAGGGAGTGCCAGGTCGTTGTTGCGAGCTTCATTTTCCGCTGGCTCCTGAAGGACTGCAGCGTTGCCGTTGTCGTTGTGTCCGTTTGGATGAATCACTTTGCACCTCCCGAGACCGGAGCCACAAACGCAATCGGGGCCAGGACCGGACGGTCGACCTCTTCCGCTTGGGCAACCGCGAGCAAGAGCCGTTCCCTCGATTCCTTGAAGGTAGGCCGGTCAAATACAACGATGCCGTCGGCTCTGGCGCCGGGCGCGAGTCTACGCGAGGTGATCCAGTAGTCTTTGATCGCAACCGGCTCGGCCTTGATCGCCTTGCGATGCTTGTCTTTCGATGTCCCCGCAAGCTGTATTTGCGGCGGCAGTACTTCAATGGTCCGTGCAGAAGAGTTCAGAACGGCGAACGGCACGGCCATCTGTTGCTCTTTCTCGATCGCCTGTCCTACCGCAACCTGCAGTTGCTTGCCTTCCCAATGTGGATTCTCAATCCGTTCCGCCCTGAGCAAATCCTGCTCTTGGCTGCCAGGCTTCTCTGGGGCAGTGCTGGTTGGCTGATTTTCCGTGGCAACGTTCTTTGTTTCGCCAACCACAAACATGGGGTGAGTCGACGCAATCAGAAAGCTGCGCGGGCGCTCGCAGTTGAGGACATAGTCCACGGGCTCACTACGGTCTGACTTACCTTGGCTCACCAGGCTCAGCGAGATCTCATGGCCTCCTCTGGTGGTAATCAGGGCGTTGGTTTGCGCAGGTTTTACGCTCGTTGCTTTGAAAAACACCAACTGCGGCTCGGCTTCGGAGTGATCGGCCTTAAAAGCCCCCGGATCGCCCAGTACGACCGAGCTGACCTCCTCCAGCACCCGCACCGAACTGACGTATCCCGGCCGCAAGTGCAAGACCACAACTTGTTCTGGGTCAACATTCAAGCTCACGATGCGCGCCTGTGGAAGATCGGACTGCGCTGAAGCTACGTGCAGCAGCAGGAGACTGGCCGTTATCAGATGCACCAAACTCAAACAAATTTTCATCTCACATCTCTTTCCGAACTGGTGTTCGTAGTTCTTGGTTTAATTCCGGCTTGGCGGAGGTAAGTTGTTCTAATTCTTGCCACGTAGGCAATCACGTCGGGATTTCGATAGCCGAGGTCTCGTCTGCCGATCACGTCTTCGTCGGCATAATAGGCGGCAGCCACTAGCCTGAAATCATTGTGAAACTGTTGCATGAGCCATGCGAGGTATCGCACGCCCCCGGAAACGTTCTGATCGACACTGCACCGGTCTCTCACTCCGAGTCGCTGAGCGGTTAGGGGCATTAACTGCATTAGTCCTGCAGCGCCTTTGGGAGAGACCGCGCATGCTTGCCACTGCGACTCGCGTTCGACAATGGCGCGTACCAGCGCGACGGGCACCGGATAATGTTGGGCGTAGGCTGCGACGTAGTATTCGGCTTCGAGCCGTGCCTGTGGTTTGGGGGATTGCGCCCAGCAGATCGAGATTGCACAGAGCGCTTGGGCCAAAATGAATGCCAGCTTCATGCCGCTTTACCTCGCAGAGCCTCGGCGCTGTACTGCTGCGCGTCAAAGATCAAGCTGGCAAACCCATCCCGCAAGAGCAGCTTGCGTCGATCGGCCTCGGTTTTGGCCAGCAACGGCAGGAGAATGTCTCTCATTTCCGGCGTAATTTGTTCACTTCCCAGAACTTTGAGTGCCTGAGCGAGATCCAGAATCTCCGAGACCGAGGGCGGTTTCTCCATGCTCCACCCACGCAAAGCCTTGGCGAGCCCCGCCATACCGGCATGGAATTCGTGCGTGGAATCAGGCGTTCTCAGCGCCACAATCTCCGCTTCACGCTCCGCGGTGGGGTGTTCAACACGAAGGTAAAAGCTGCGCCGGCGCAGGGGATCGCCGATGCGCCTCTCTTCATTCGATGTCAGCACAACGAAGGGAATGCTCCTGGCCTTGATGGTGCCCAGCTTCGGAATGCTCAACTGCCACACGCTCAGCAATTCCAGCAACAGGGCCTCAAATGCATGGTCCACCTTGTCCAGTTCGTCGATCAGCAGGACACAAGGCCTTTCACACTGCAACGCGCGCAAAAGCGGCCCGGCACAGAAGAACTGCTGACCGTGCAACTCCGTCCGCAGGGACTCCCAATCAACGCTGGCGGACTTGGACTTCAATTCGACGCAAAGCCTTTGCAGCGGCTCATCAAACTTGCCGATGGCCTTCTCTTCGTTAATTCCCTCGTAGCACTGCAGGCGCTCAACCATCGTGCGGGCTGCCTCTGCAACTGCATAGGCCAATTGCGTCTTCCCACTGCCCGCTGGCCCTTCCAGTAGCATCGGTTTATGGAGTTTCGCCGCCAGGTACACCGTTGTGCTGGCTACCGCATCAGCGATGTAGCCTGTAGCTCGCAGGCCCGCGCTGACCTCTTCAAGCGATGAAAACACCGGTTTCCTCCTGCGCCCGAGCTGCGCTTTCGGCCCTAAGCGTCACGAAGCTAATACGGAACCAAATTTCGGTCAAATCGGCTCATTCGGCGGACTGTTTTGACCAAAACATCATTCTCGGCTACAACTGTGCCAAGTTGGCAGGAGTTGATTGTGAAAACACGAACAAGGAAGGAATCGAATTTTGAGATGCACCAGTTGACGGGCCGAGAAGAGATAATCGAACGGCCGGAGTTAAGCCAGGACGCCTTGAATTCTGGCGAAGGCTCCAAACTATCTCCTATGAGGTATGGAGACAGCATGCAGCTTTCAACCAACACTCGATCTCCCCACGGGCTGGAACTGACACCGGTTTTCGAGAAGCATTATTCCGTAAGAGAACTCGCCGACCTGTGGAATTTGAGCGATAGAACAATCCGTCGAATGTTTGTTGGAGAACCCGGTGTGGTTGAGTGGGGAGCGTGCGAACGCCGGATGAAAAGGGCGTACAAAACCCTCCGTATCCCGGAAAGCGTCGCGCGACGGGTATACCGGAGATTGAGAAAAGCCAGCTAAATCGTCGCAACATATGTCGAAGAACCTGCCAATTTCTTGAGCTGCAGCTTTCATCCGCTCGCAACAAGCCGAGATCATAGACGACGCACCGCGCTTCCAGATGTACGGCCCTGAGAAGAGGTATGTCGGCGGGTCTTGGGTGAGCGATGTCTCCTATGCGCCCTAGCGCCGAGGCGGTTCTCTTCAACCCCCATGTTCGCCCACGCTTCGCGCTGACGCGCAGCCAGACGTTGCTGCCTCTCCCGTACCCAGGGAGCATAGTGCTTCTGGGTAATGGTCACGCTCGAATGTCCAAGGAGCCGAGATACCTCTTCAAGCGGCATGCCGGCCAGCAGGTATTCAACGGCGAACGTATCCCGCATCATGTGGAGATGAGCCGGTTTTTGTCGACCGTTCGCATCCAAGAACAACTTTGGGAGCATCCCAACTGCCTTAGACAAGATCTTGGAAAAAATCTTCTGCCAGTTTGACACTTCGCTCTTGCGCTTACTGCGACCGCTCCAGAAGAAATAGTTGGGATCGGTGCAACTGCCTGGAGGAACCTTGCGCAATTCATCCGCTACGCTGTGCGGAAGCAGCACTTGCACGGGAGCGCTGGCCTTGCTTTTGACCTTCGCTTGGTAAAGAAACAACGAGTCATCATCTCGGAGGTTGCTCTTAGGGAGACAGGCTGCATCACCCGCACGAAGACCGCTCCAGCGCAGAAGTTTGAGGTAGGCGCGTGCGCGGCGGGAATTCGTGGTGTTGCCGTTTTTCTTCTTGCCCCGGCTGTCATAGTAGTACGTCGCTTCGATAAGAGCGTCGTACTGTTGCCGGCTGAACGGCAGAGTTTGTTCCTGCTGCGGCGTAACGTTCTTAATTCTCTTGGCGGGATTCTCCGTGATCCACCCTTGCTCCATGCAGAACCGGAAAAACGTGCGTAGACGCTGGTGCTGGTTATGGCGGGTCGTGGGAGCGCCTGTCCAGGAATGGATCCAGGACCGTAATGTCGGAACATCGAGCTGAGACAGGTGCAAAATGGCAGGCTCTTGGGTCGCGCACCAAGTCAACAGACGATTCAACGTGAGGTTGTACTTAGCACGGGTAGCCTCCTCCCGATTCAGACGTGCCACTTCCTTAAAGAATTGTTCGACCGCAAGCGCGATCTCCACCTGTGCGTTGCGTACGTTTATTCTGGCCTCGAGCTGACGTTGCAATTGCTTTGTGGCGTCGAAGGAATCCCGGAGTTCACGCGCTTTTTGTTCCGCCCTTTCCCAACTGCGCGTCTTCGCGCTTGTCAGCTTGCACTTGCCGTCGCGGTAGACGTACAACCACTTCACGCAATTGCACCGGGCCCAATCCGGCCTGTCTCGCTTTGGGCAAGTGCGCTTGTGGCGGGTGTAGACCTTGACGGTTTCGACCGTGCGGCTGACAAGCGCTCCCACAGGGTCAGCCTGGCTGGTGTCTTCACACTCACCGGTGCTTTCGAGCTCAACCATGTTCTGAAATCCTTCCGGCGAATTTTGCGTAATCTAGCATCGGCCTCAAATCCGCGCAAATGGCCCCGCCCAGAAAGGCGAGAAGCGCCTAAAGAGGCAAATCTTTTATACAAATTTTTTACACTTGGCTAATGCCGGGAAGGAAAGACTCTCAGAATCAAATACTTAAGGTTGGTTGCGGGGGGTGGATTTGAACCACCGACCTTTGGGTTATGAGCCCAACGAGCTACCAGACTGCTCCACCCCGCACTTTGATCATAAACAATGCCTTCGACATCGTCAAACTTCCGAACCCAGGACCGACCGCCGATCGCCACGACAGATTCCGCCATTCTGTTTATTTGGATTCTCTCCTCGAGACCGCACCCAAGGGGCTGTTTCCTACATCCAACACAGGCATAGTTCTGTGACCGGGGATTTTAGTAGACTACGAAGCGATAGTTGCGCAGCGAGGAGAACTTATGGCTAAGAAGGATCTCAACCCGAAAGCACCCACCAGCGAGCGCGTGACAGTGAGCGCCCAGCCTCGTCTTCACCAGCGGGCTGACACAATTCAAGAGTACGGCACGGTTTCGCACATGTTGCCTCTCGACCTTGAGGAACCGGTTCGCCTGGAAATGACCGAGCAACTCAACCTTTTGCTGGCCGACACCATGACCCTGCGCGATCTTTACAAGAAATCGCATTGGCAAGTTGCAGGGCCAACTTTTTATCAACTCCATCTGTTGTTTGACAAGCATTATGGCGAACAATCAGAGATCGTCGACACCATCGCGGAACGAATACAGCTTCTCGGCGGCGTTTCGATCGCGATGGCTGCCGACGTAGCCGAAACCACGCGCATCGAACGTCCGCCGCGGGGCAGGGAAGAAGTCCCGGTGCAGATTTCCCGCCTGCTCGACGCTCACCAGATCATCATCGGCCATTGCCGCACCCTGGCTCGCCGCGCCGACGACATCGGAGACGATGGCACCAACGATCTTGTCGTCAGCGACGTGCTGCGCACCAATGAACTCCAAGTCTGGTTCCTCAGCGAGCACTTGGTGGACGCGCCTTTAGTTCACGCAGAGCAGCCGCGCTTACGCAGCGTCGGCTAAACCCGTGACAAATAAATCGAGCAGGCTCCCGTCGTGGAGCCTGCTCGTTGTTTGCCAAGTTCCTGGCTAAGTCCGGCTGCCCGCCTTCAGATTGTCGTGGTCGTAATATTCGTAGGCTGACATCGGTTTTTCGCCGCCCTTTTTCCAGGTGCGCGAATCCTCGGGCAACTTGCCCAGCACCCGCGCCATTTCCCGGATGTGCATCGCCACCGTGCCGCAGCACGCGCCTATGAAGTTGATCCCGATATCGCGAGCCTGCGCCGCGTAGTTCCCCATTTCCTGCCGCGTTAGTTGCAGTGGATCCAGCGCGTAAGGAAATTCTGGCAAACTAGTGAAGTCAGGTTTCGCCTTGGGAGTGCGGTAGGCGACCGGCTGGCACGCCAGATAGCCCGATACCGCTTCGCGCATCTCCTCCATCGGCCCCAGAATGTGCTCCGGCGGTCGCAGGCAGTTCATTCCGACAATGTCAGCCCCGGCATCGAACAGCGCTTTCGCCGCGTCGGATGCGCTCTTGCCGTCGGTAGTCTCATCTTTGTTCTCGAAACAAATCGTGACCATGGTGGGCAAACCCGTCTTCTTCCCGCGCTCCACTGCGATCAGCGCCTCTCCAAGAAAAGAAAACGTTTCGCCGATGATAAGATCCACGCCTTCCTCGATCTGCACCGCCAACTGCTCGTCGAACGTTCGCCGCACCCGGTCGGCGGCGGATGCGCTGCCCGGTTCGTACATCCAGGTCAGACTCAGGTTCCCCGCCACCAGGCACTGATCTCCCGCAACCTCGCGAGCGATTCGCACGGCGGCCCTATTCAAATCCTGCAGGCGATCCTCGAGCCCTACCGTGGCCAGCTTGTCCCGGCTGGCATAGAATGTGAGCGCCTGCAGCACTTCCGACCCCGCTTCGCGAAACTCCACATGCAATTCGCGCAACGCTTCCGGATGCGTTAACACAACCTCCGGGGTAAACGGACCCGCGCGCACCCACCCTCGCTTCTCCAGTTCCAGCAAATATCCGCCGTCGCCCAACACCGGCCCTTCTTTCAGTCTCTCCAGAATCCCTTTCTTTTTCATGCTCCCTCCCTATCCCGACGTTCCTCTTCGCGTCGCTAGCGAATCCTTAGCGGCCTTTGCAGTGAAAGGCTTAAGCTGCCGCCTTGAACTGTCCCTTCTTCCAATCGCGCAGAGCTTGCCGCGCCGCGTTTCGTCCCGGTGCACCCGTTACGCCGCCGCCGGGATGCGCTCCCGCTCCGCACAGATAAAGTCCGCGAATCGGTGTGCGGTACTGCGCCCAGCCCGGCACCGGACGCATAAAGAAAAGCTGCTCCAGCCGCAAATCGCCGTGAAAAATATTGCCCTCGGTCAATCCATACTTTCGTTCCAAGTCCAGCGGCGTAAGCACCTGCCGCGCCACAATCGCGTCCGGCACGTTCGGCGCATATTCGGCAATCTTCTTTACCACGCGATCGCCGAGCAATTCCTGTTTCTCATCCCAGTTTCCCTCGCGCAATCTGTAAGGCACGTACTGCACGAAGCAAGTCAGAATGTGCTTGTCCGGCGGCGCCAGCGAAGCATCCGCGTTCGAGGAAACCACGCAATCCACCCACAGCTCTTCCGGAATCTCGCCAAATTTCGCAATGTCATAGCAGTGCTCCGCGAATTCCAGTGATGGAACCAGCGTGTAGAACGTGCGCTCCAAGGGCGTTGCCTGAGGCGATGTTCCTGTAAACCGTGGCTCCTCCGCCAATACGAAGTTCACTTTCGCGCAGGGGCCATCCATCTTGATGCCCCGCACCGCAAACAAAAAATCCTCGGGCAGCTCGCGCGCCGCAACCATCTTCAAGAAAGTTCGCTTGGGATCGGCATTCGACAGGATCATCCGCCCGCGAACTTCGCTTCCATCCTCCAGTACAACGCTGCAGGCGCGGCCGTTGCGAACCTCAATCTCCGCCACCGACGCGGCTGTTCGAATCTCCACTCCCAACTGCTTCCCGGCGGCAGCCAGCGCCTGCGTAATCGCTCCCATCCCACCCATTACGTGCCCGTAGAACCCCTGCAACTCGTGCTCTCCGCCGCTCAACAAGTGAAACAGCAGCCCAATCGCCGTTCCCGGCTGATACGGGCCGCCATGCTTGCCGTACACGTTGTTCGCCAGGAACATCGTCTTCATCTTCTCGGATTCGTAATTGTGGTCGAGAAACTCCCCCAGACTTCCGGTAAGAAACGAAACCAGCTGCGCAATCTCGGTGCTCGAAATCCCGCGAAACCGTTTGCCCACGCGAAATAAATCGCTCCAGCCGCCAACTGTCGTCGTATCAATCTCCGGGGGCGGCTCCATGAAAAACGGCTGCAGGTAGCGCGCGAGCTTCTTCAGTTGATCGTCGATTTCAACGAACCGCGCCGCATCTTTTGTCGATATTTTTCCAAACTCCGCTTTCGCCCGTTCCCGATCCACCCACCACGGAACCACCTGCCCATCAGGGAAGGGAACTTGAATCGCCGGGTCGCAGGGAATCATGCGCAGACCGTGATCGGCCAGGCCCAATTCCGCAATCACTTCCGGCCGCAGCATGCTGGCAATATAAGAAGTAGTCGAAACCCGGCAGCCCGGAGCGATCTCCTCGGTCACGCAACATCCGCCGACGATTTCACGGCGCTCCAGCACCAGCGTGGAAAGTCCACCCCGCGCCAGATACGCAGCCGCGGTTAGGCCGTTGTGGCCGCCGCCAACCACAATCGCGTCATAAATAAAGTTGGAACCCGTTTTCACCAGGACGAACTCGCGTATCTAACGAAGTCTGACTCAAAGTCACGCCGCACTGCCACGCGGAACCATACACTACTGTACTACTCAGTAAAAATGAAGTTGAAAGTTGGACTCTTCTCTTATATGCTTTCGTGACTTGGAGTCATTCATGAGCGGAATCGCCAGCAATCCCATAGCACCTCCGCGTTACATGCGGCAGCCCGCACCCCGTCCGCGGTCCGAGGCCAAGCGTTCTCGCATTATCGACGCTGCCATGCAACACTTCGCCGAGAACGGTTACCACGCCGCCCGCGTCGGTGACGTCGCGGCCGCGCTCGGCATCGCCAAAGGTTCCATCTTCCAGCACTTCGGCAGCAAGGACGGCTTGTTCTTCGAGGTCTACAAGCGCGCCGTGCGCTCCTTCTCGAAATATCTGGACGCGCCCGCCGACGTGCGCGCCGCCGGCTTCTTCGATGTTCTCTATTATTGGCTGGTCCGCACCGAACACTTGCTGCGCGAAGACTGGATTCCCTACCGCATCTCGCTGCTCGGCAACTACGGTACGGATCTGGTGTTGAAGCGTGAGATCAATCGCTTTCTCACCACCGAAGATCCCTACGGTACCGTCGCCTTCGTGCGCTTCGGCATCGAGCGCGGCGAGCTGCGCAACGACATGGACATTGAAATGATTGTCTCTATCCTCGACTGGACTGTCGAGCGCTTTCAGGACGCGCTGCTCACGGCCGAACTCGACCCCGGTCTTTTCCGCAGGCAAGGTGAGATGCCGGAGAAGAAGGAAGCCCGGATTCGGCAATTCCTCGAGGTGCTGCAGCGCGCGGTGGGCGCCACTTCTGTGTCTGCGGCCGGTCGCCGCCGTGAAATACGTCAAATACGAAAGGTCACTGCCGTGGCACTGGTGGCCAAACCGAAAATGTCGTAACAAACCGTACCGCCCAGTCGCAACTTAGTGTAGAAATCCAGACTGAGAACAATTCAGATGATGCGAACTTCCATCGAGCAAATTCTCGCTGGCTACGACGACCACGCGCCGCTCTCGCAGGCTTCGACCATTCCCGCCACCTGGTACGTCGATCCTCGCATCGCGGAACTAGAGCGCCTCAGCGTATTCAGCAAAACCTGGCAACTCGTCGGCCGCACTGAACAAGTTAAAACTCCCGGCCAGTTCGTGAGCACCATGGTCGCGGGTGAGCCGGTCGTCGTCGTCCGCGGCAACGACGGTGCTCTGCGTGCCTTCTACAATGTTTGCCGCCATCATGCCGCCGCCGTCGTCACCGAACCCTGCGGCCACGCCGCCCTCTTGCATTGTCCCTATCACGGCTGGAACTATGGCCTCGATGGGTCGCTCAAAGGCATGCCCGAGTTCGAAGGCGTCGAGAATTTCGATCGCGCGAAAAACGGACTTGTCCCGATTCGAGTTGAAACCTGGGAGTGCTTCGTCTTCATCAACCTCGACAACCATGCCGCCCCACTCGCAGAGTTTCTCGGCGGCCTCGTGCAACGCATCGCTCCGCTAGGCATAAGCAAACTGCACTACTTCGACCGCCGCACCTACGACATCAATTGCAACTGGAAAGTTTTCGTCGACAACTACCTCGACGGCGGCTACCACGTCCCGCATCTGCACAAAGGTTTGAATTCAGTTCTTGATTACAAGCAGTACACCATCGAGAACGAAGATCGTTACTGCCTGCAGTCCAGCCCCATGGTCTCCTCCGAAACGGACGCGGCTACCGGAGCGGCGCGCAAAGGCGACCGTGCCTGGTATTTCTGGCAGCATCCCAACCTCATGATCAATTGTTATGAGGGATACATGGACACCAATCTTGTAATCCCCGTCGACGTCGATCATTGCCACGTGATCTTCGATTTTTATTTTGGCGACATCAGCGACGCGCGCCGCGAATACAATGAGCAGTCGGTAAACGTAGGCAACCGTGTGCAGGAAGAAGATCTTGGCATCTGCGAAGACGTGCAACGCGGCCTGAAATCGCGAACCTATCGCGCCGGACGTCTTTCGGTCCGCCGCGAAGCCGGAGAACAATTATTTCACCGCCTCCTGGCGGCCGACCTAAAACGCGGCTTAGAGCCGATGTCTGCCGCCGCCGATTAGAACCGCAGATTCCGCCGTAGTGGAGACGAACTGCAAAGCGGCGAAAGAATGCAGCCCACGGCGCAAGCCGTGGGTAAGGAGACAGAAATGACCGAGCCCCAGAGGGGCGAAGGAATCAGCTCTACCGTGCGCACATGCCTGATGGTCCTTGTGACGTGCTGCGCTCTGCTAGCCCCCGCCGCCGCTCAAACCATCGCCATTCGCGCCGGCAAACTAATCGACCCGGATTCTGGCAAAGTTCTAACCGACCAGACAATCCTGATCCGCGACAACAAAATCGATGCCGTTGGCAACAACCTAACTATCCGATCTAGCGCGAAGATCATCGACCTCAGCAAAATGACCGTCCTCCCCGGTCTGATCGACTGCCACACTCATCTTGCCGATGGCGCGCACGATTCGGAACCGATGGGCGTATTCAGAAAAACCGCCGCCGAACTGGCGCTCGAATCCGTGCCGAACGCGCGAGTCACGCTCGAATCAGGATTCACCACTGTGCGCGATGTAGGCACGTACCGCGCCCTCGGAGATATTGCTCTGCGCGATGCGATCAATCGCGGCGACATCATCGGTCCCCGCATGTATGTCGCTGGCGCTTACGTCACAATTACCGGCGGCGCTGGCGCCGATACCGGCCTCGCTCCCGACATCACGCTGCCCTGGGACATGCATTACGGCGAAGCCAACAGCCCGTGGGAAGTGCGGCAAGTCATTCGCAAGCTCGCGCATGATGGAGTCGATCACATCAAGATTCTTTCCAGCGGCGCCGTGCTCGCCCATGGCAGCAATCCTCACTCACAGGAATTCACGCTGGAGGAGCTTCAGGCTGCGGTAGATGAAGCCAGCCATTTTGGATTGCGAGTCGAATCGCATGCCCACTCTGCCGAAGGCATCGAGAACGCGATCCGCGCAGGTGTGGCCTCGGTGGAACACGCCACCATGATCGACGACGAAGGCATCGCTCTCGCTAAGCAGCGCGGCACCTATCTCGACATGGATATCTACGACGAAGAGTGCATTCAGGAAGAAGGGAAGAACGGAAGCATGCCCAAGGACTTCCTCGAGCATGATGCCACACTCGGCCAGATCCAGCGCGACAATTTCCGCAAAGCCGTGGCCGCCGGCGCAAAAATGTCGTTCGGCACCGACGCCGGAGTCTGTCCCTACGGCACCAGCGGCAAGCAGTTCGCCTTCATGGTGAAGTACGGAATGACTCCCATGCAAGCCATTCAAGCCGCCACCAGCAGCGCCGCCGACCTGTTAGGCCACTCGAATGAGATTGGATCAATCAAGCCAGGAAAATACGCCGACATCATCGCCGTAACCGGCGACCCGCTAGCCGACATTCGCACGCTGGAAACAATTCAGTTCGTGATGAAAGATGGCAAAATCTACAAACAATGATCTCGGGAAGGGTACGACTTAAGTCGTGCCATCAAGTTCGACGAACGGATGCGGTTTTAGCCGCTGAGGTGAACTCGCCTCACTGATGATCCCTGGCAATCGTCTCCTGCCAAGTCTTCGACTTAACCATCACTCCATCCTTCAGCAACTCACGCGTGTATTTATAATAAAAGTTCTTCTGATCGGTCGTCACCAGCAAATGTCCACGCCAGGTCAGTGTGCGTCCTTTTAGCGTAAACACAGTCTCCGCTTCACCGCGCACCGAACAAGTCTCGGGATGCGCATCGTCAGCATCGTACGTCAGATTTTCATAATCGACTTCTTTCCCCCAGGGATATTCGCCGCTTTCCTGCCCCTTCCAGTGCACTGTAGTTTTCTGACGACCTTCGTCGCGCTCGACAGTCCACTCCCCCGGCCAGGGAAATCCTTCGCTCTTAAGATCGGTCCGTTCTTCTGATGGCTCGGGCGCAGAAAACGCAGGCGCAGCAATGCCGCGCTCGGGCACAACCGGCAACACAATACGCGAACCATCGCTCCCGCCGAGTTCGAGAGAAGTCGTCATGGAATAAGGTGTAGGCAGCATCATCGGCCACAATGCATTCGAAATCGCCACGCGAATGCGATGACCCTTGGGAAATACCCACGAAGTCAAATGCATTTCAATGTCGAGTGGATAAACCTTGCCCGGCTCCAGATCGCGAGGCTCGCTCATCGAATCCCGCTGCGCGCCGTTGATCCCTGCTCCTGTAATCTGGGTAACGGTTCCATCCGGCGCCACATCCGAGAGCCGGGCAAACCAGTCCGCCAGCGGCGCCGTAGCCGAGGCCCGCAACAAGGCATGCGGACGCCCCAAAATAGCCACGTCCGTTTGCAGCGGCGCTGAATCGTAAACCAAACTGAACGCGTCCACCGGCCGCGCATCGCTCAACAGCTCGCCCCACCAGAATCCCGCCTCCACGCCAATCGACGGCACATACTTAAGCTGATGTGTGTCGATCTGTGCGGCAGTTTCCGCCAGCAAGTGATACGACTGAAAAAATAAAGTCGACGGCCGCGTATCCTTCGGCGGCCAAACATCCTCCCGCCTCCACTCCCCGGGCACATTTTCCAGACTCGGATCGGGCGCATGCCAGTGCTGCATATAAATGACGAGCTGCGGATCGTGCTCCACGCCGGTATCGCGTCCCTTCAGCCAATGATCAAACCAGCGCACTGCCTCATTGCGCCACTCAATCTGCGGCCCCGGCACCGCCTCATTCGGAAACGTATGGTTCCACGGCCCAACAATCGCCTTCACCGGCCCGCTCGCCTGCATCAGCATGTCGGTCACGTTGTCGCGATAGCCATCGAGCAACCCACCGATTAGAAAACTCGGAATCGTAATGTCTTTCAGCGGACGCACGCGCTCCCGCCAGAACGGCCCGTCATGCTGATGTCTCAAGTAAAGCAGCGACCACGGAGGAGTCTCAAATCTCGGCCCCAGGACCTTTTCGTCAGTCGTATAATCCGGCGCCCCAGTCCATCCCTCCGCCATATCCATGTTCAATTCGAACTCATCGATGTGCGCTATGCCATCGATGTAATGCACATCGTCATGAAACAATTCCGCTGTAGCGTCGATCGCCAAAATCGCCTTTAACCCCGGCGCATGCCGCATTGCCATCTGCAGAGAATTAAATCCTCCCCACGAAATCCCGAACATTCCCACGTTTCCATTCGACCAACTCTGATGAGCCAGCCATGCAATAACCTGCTCACCATCAACTTGTTCTTGTTCCGAATATTCCCGATCCGGCGGCGAGCCCTCGCTCGCCCCAAATCCGCGAATGTCCACTCGCACGCTCACATACCCGCGCCGCGCAAAATAAGCATGCTTGGGATAATCTCCCGCCGCCGTCCCGTCATCTTTTCTATAAGGCAAATATTCCAAAAGGGCAGGGAACTTCTCGCTCGCCTTCGCTCCATCCGGCATATAAAGAGTAGCCGCCAGCCGCACACCATCTTTCATGGGAATCCAATCCTGCTCCATACGAACCCCATAGGTGGGCGGAGAAAGTGGCTCGATGGCAAAAGCTACAGACGGAAAGAAAATAGATGTAAGTGAGCCGAACAAGAAAGCCCAGACTATCCAACGACGATCCGTTTTGATCAACGGTGTCTCCTAAACGCGTGTGTATGTTGAAAGAGAACTATTCCTGCGACCCCTGTTCCCGCCGCATCGCCCGGAGATCAATTCCCAACTGCTCCGCCTTCTTGTAAAGATGGCTGCGCTCCAGCCCCAGCGACTTCGCCGCCAGACTGACGTTCGAATGACTCCGTTTCAATTCCGCCAAAATCACTTCGCGCTCGAAAGCGTCCACGCGCGCAGCGAGCGCCCCCGACGAAAATGCAGAAGAGACAGCAACGCCTGTGCTCCCACCTTTGGGCATCGCGATCTCGACAGTCGCGAGGTCAACTTGCCCGTCGGTAGCGAGCAGCATCAACCGCTCCACCATGTTGCGCAACTCCCGCACGTTACCCGGCCACGCATACGACTGCAACGCCGCTGTCGCTTCCGCCGTAAACGGAACCGACTTCCATCCATTCTGCGCGCTCACTTGTGCCGCAAAATGCTCTACCAGCAACGGAATATCTTCACGCCGGTCGCGCAGCGGCGGCAGCAGCAATGGAAAAACATAAATTCGATGAAACAAGTCTTGCCGGAATTTCTCTTCCCGCACCCGCGCTTCCAGATCGCGATGCGTCGCCACCACCACCCGCACATCCACGCTCACCGGCTTATCGCCGCCAATGCGCTCGACTTCTCCTTCTTCGAGTACGCGCAGCAGCTTGGCTTGCATGGCCAGCGGCATATCGCCAATCTCGTCCAGAAAAATCGTCCCATGATCCGCCTGCTCGAACTTTCCAATATGCCGGCCCGCCGCTCCCGTGAACGATCCTTTCTCATGCCCGAAAAGTTCTGACTCAATCAGCTCCGCCGGAACCGCCGCACAATTCAACGTCACAAATGCTCCTCCGGCCCGCGCACTGCGCTCATGAATCGTCCGCGCCACCAGCTCTTTCCCCGTTCCGGTTTCCCCCAGGATGCAAATCCTTGTCTCACTCGCCGCGACGCGCTCCACTTGCGCCATCACGCGCTGCATGGCCGCGCCATGCCACACGATCTCGTGCTTGCCCAGCCGCTGCTTTAGTTGTCGGTTCTCGCTCTCCAACCGCTGCAGCTTCAGCGCGTTCTCCACTGTGAGCAATAGCTTTTCGGTCGAGATCGGCTTTTCCAGAAAATCGAGCGCGCCCAGCCGCGTAGCCCGCACTGCGGTTTCAATGTCCCCCTGCCCAGACATCATCACCACCGGCACCGTCACTCCCTGCGCCTTCAATTCCTCGAGCAGCTCGAGCCCTCCCTTTCCCGGCATCACCAAATCCGATAAGATCACGTCGAATTTCTGCACCTTGGCCAACTCCACAGCCTTCGCCGCGTTGTCGCACACCGTAGCCTCATGCCCAGCCAGCCGGAATGCCCGCGACAGGGAAGCCAGCGTGTTCGCCTCATCGTCCACAATCAGCAAATGTGCTTTTGTCGGCAACCGTCCTCCGATTTCTGGATTACTTCATCCCGCGTTCTGCGCGGACTCCGCATTCCGCGGCAACTCAATCACAAACTTGGTCCCTCGCCCCGGCGAGCTGTCCACGTGGATTCTTCCTCCATGATCGCTCACCACCGACTGTACGATGGCCAGCCCCAGTCCGGTTCCATCCTCCTTGCTCGTGTAATAAGGAGTAAAGATTCTCTCGCACTCTTCCGGTGTCAACCCCGCTCCCGTATCCGCAACCTCGATCACCACTTGGCCGCCATGGTCGCTCGTCCGCAGCGTCAGCGCACCGCCCTGCGGCATCGCATCCATCGCGTTTAGCACCAGATTTGAAATCGCCCGGTGCAATAATTCCGCATCTGCTGAGATCGCTCCCAGATGCGGATCCAGCTGCAGGTCGCAGCTGATCTTCGCACGTCCCGATGCTTCCATCTGCGCTTGAAAAAGCTGCACCACGGCGCGAATCACTTCATTCACCTGCACGGGCTGCAATTGCGGCTGTGGCATCTTCGAAAACTCGCTGAACCTCCCAACAATGCCCTTCAGATTAGCGATCTCCGCGAGCAATGTCCGCGAGCTGTCCCGGAACACTTCCTCAAACTGCTCCGGCGTCTGTTGCCGCGCTCGCACCAGATTCTCCACGGTAAGCTGCAGCGGAAACAGCGGATTCTTCAACTCGTGCGCCAACCGCCGCGCCAGTTCCCGCCAGGTCGCGACCCGCTCGGCCTGCATCAGGCGCTCTTTTTGCCCGAGTAGCTCCGTAGTCATTCGATTAAAAGAATCCGCCAGTTGCCCTAGTTCGTCGTCGCCCATCACATCCACTCGCACATTCCAATTGCCCTCGGCGACTTCCTGCGCCGCGTGCGCCAATTGCTCCACCGGTCGCGTCACCCGCCCCGCTGCCCAACTGCTCAGCAGAATCGCCAGCAGAATCCCTCCGCCTCCCACCATCAACGCCGCCGAGCGTATGTGCCGCATCAACGCCACATAGCTCCGCCGCGAATTCCCAATCAACAATATCGCCAGCACTGGACGATCCTTGCCGGAGCCCGCACCCAGCAGCGGAATGGCATGAAACACCTCATCCTCCGCCTTGTCACCCGACCAATGCACCAGGCCGCTCGCTTCTTCTTTGGACCGCCGCACCGCATCGACCAAAGGTTCAAGCTTCCCCGTCGGTCGCTCTGTCCCGGCGGCGGACTCGGACGGATCCACCAGCAACTCCGCCGCAAAGCGATCTCCCCGACTCTGATACAGCAAGACCCGCATTCCCACCGGCATATCAATCGCGGAGAGAAAAGATTTGTCCAGACGACGGCCACCAACCACATAGACGGGACGCTCTCCTACTCGCGTCGCCCGCACCGCGAACAGTCCCAGCGCCGCCCCATCCTGCAGTTCCTCTTGCTTGAGAAATGCGCCTTGGTCGGCCGACGCAGCGAAGCTGCCGATCCCACTGTCAGCATAACCAAATTTCGCCGGCCACTGCGCCGACGAAATGATGGTTCCATCGCTTTCCACAAACTCCAGAAAGTCGAGTCCGCTATTTCCTGCGGTTGTTTTCGCCAATTCAAAATAAGGCCCCGCATCCGCCTGCGGACGACTCAGCTTTGCAGCCATACGGCTGACCTCTTCCGACGCCGCAATCGCCTCCACCCGCCGCGCCACGTCCTCGCCCTGCCGGTTGAATTCGCGCCGAAACTGCGTCACCAGCGCCGTCGTCCGTTCATCCTCGCTGCGTTCAAACGCTCGCCGCGTCACTGCCGACACCAGCAGCGTCACCGCCGCCACCGACAAGAAAACCGTCAGCGCGAACACGGTCAGCAGTTTGCGGCGAAACATTATTGCCTTTCTTTTCCCATGCAGACCAACTCCATCGGAATCAGGTTCCGTGGGATGCCAGGGAATCGTCTGCATGATATCTCACCCCTCAGCTTCACCGGTGTGAAATGAAAGGGCGCGGCTTCAGCCGCGCCGCCACGCCCGCAGCCTCTCACAACGGGCGTTCCCACAATTGTCGGTGAGTATTCCTGGAGCCAAAGGAAATGGCCAGTGGACCTGAGAGACTACAGGCCACTTGGCTCTAGGCCCCTGGCCACTGACCCCTGACCACTATTTTCCCGGCCTGCCCTGACTAGCCAAGTCCATGCCCCGCAGCACATCGTTGGCGAAAAAGAATTTCCCATCTGCCGGCACCATCATGATTTGCAGCTTGTCCGAGAGCCGCTCCGCCACGATCTTATTAATCAGCAGCGGATTGTCTTTCAATATCGCTGCCTCGCTGTGCAGTCGCTCCGCGTCCGCCACAGCCGTCACCCGGATGCGATCTGCCTCCGCATCCGCCAGCAACCTGCGCCGTTCTCCTTCAGCTTTGCTGTCCATCACCTTAGCCTGCGCCTCAGCGTCCGCCAGCAACTTCCTGCGCTCCCCTTCAGCCTTGCTGTCGATTTCTTTCGCCTGCGCTTCCGCTTCCGCATTCTGGATGGTAGCTTCCTTCCGCGCCTGCGCCTCCAGTCGGCTCTGCTGGATCTGCTTCTCCTTCAGCGGCAAAGTGTATTGCATCGCGTCGGCCTCACCCTTCGCCTGCAAAACGTGAACCTGCGCTTCGCCTTCCGCCTGCTTCACCTGCTGCACCTTCGCTGCTTCGGCTTCCAGTTCGGCAATCCGCACTTCCTTAGTCTTCAATTCCGTCTCCACGCCCATGCGGTCGTTTTCCTGCTCCTTCAGCAACAAAGTCTCGAGGCCCTTAGCATATTCCGGAGGAAGTTGGATATCCCGCAGCATCACCTCTTTCACCACAATCCCATCTGCCGCCAGCTTCTGCGTGATCATCGCCGAGGCTCGCTGCCGCACTTCCTCACGCTTCGCCGAAAAAACATCGCGCACCGTATAGTTCGGCACAATTTCCCGCCAGACACTAGCCACGGTAGGCGGAACGATTTCCTTCTCCACCGGACGCGGCAAATTTCCCTGGATATAATCCAGCCGCTTAGCATCCAGCCGGTAGCGCACCGTAATCGCCAGTCCCAAAGTCAGTCCTTCCTTAGCCTGCACATCAAGAAGTTGCGGCCGCACAGGAAGTCCACCAGCCGACGGCTTCGGAACCTCCGAATCCCCCGTAGTAAAAATCTGATCCCGAGTATCGAACAGCGCCACATCCTCGACCAGCGGCATCACCATGTGCGCCCCCGGATAGAGCGTCCCCGGAACCGTTCCGCTCACATCGCTGATCCGCACCCCAGCCATCCCGCTCGGCACCACCACAATGCTGAAAGCCACCAGCAGCGGTCCCCAGGCCAGCATCACCAAAGCCAGCGAAGTCCGCCACCGCACCACCACCGGAGCCGCACTGACTGCTCCTCCCGGTGTCGCCAACAATCTTCGGTACAAAAATTCGCGATACAAATCGTAGATGAGAATGCACACCGCCGCGATCATCATCCCCACGGCGCAAGTAATCAGCAAATACCGCAACGCCAGCATCGTAGTTCTCCTGTGCGCCTCAGCGCTTCTGCTCGGCTTTCACCGGCACGGTCTGCGCGACGCCCTCTCGCGCAGTTTGCGGGACAGATTGCTGGATGAAGAACAGCCGGAACACCTGCCCGAAAATCAGTTCCTCCGCCAGCAACGCCACCGCCACCGAAAAAATCAGGCCCGCCACCACCGCCATAAATGTTATCGCCATCTGCATAAAGCCTCCTATGCCGCTTACCGCACACCAACCTCAATCGCAGGACGAACACCAATGTTTATAAGATTGAAACCAAATGACTTGCAGTATCTGGTGCAGGCGGGGGGAGTGGCAATTAAAGGTCAGTGTGTCAGTTCCAACACGCTCTCGGGACGCAACAAGATCAGCCGCGAAGCGCCGCAAGAATGGAGCCCACAGCCTGCCCTGAGCTTGTCGAAGGGGCATAACCCGTAGGTCAACGTCACCGATGACGCGAGGCAAAGAAAATCGATTTGGGTTTTAAGGCGCCCGGCCCCCGCCGTCTGGGGTAACGGCTCTGTGGGGTTCTGTAGGTTGGAGCCGGGCGATCTTCAACTAGTAAGAACTACTTCAGTGCCAGCATTCTGCCACGACGAACGTTTAATTTCCGTGACGACCGTCACCGCTCTGCGTTATCCTGATCATCAGAAAGCCTTCACCACAAAGACAAAGAGAAAATCTCCAATTCTTATCTTTCGTTTTTGTCTTCTCTGTGTCTCTGTGCCCCTGTGTCTCTGTGGTGAAGGTCTTCTCCTTTCGCCATTTGACTCCCCATTCCCCAGCCGCTATCTTTGCCCGCATGAATGTAGTCAAAGCCTCGCGCCAGTTCGAAGCCTGGCTCGCCCTGCGCACCCGCATCGATCAGAAAGACCTCCGCCTGAAGCACTCCAACATGAAGCAAGACTGTTTCATGTTCCTTCGCGCCACCTACTACCGCTGGGCGCAACTCTGGCGGCAAGTTTGTCCCGACCTCGCCCAAGCCCCAAAGGTTCTGGCTGTAGGTGATCTCCACGTAGAAAATTTCGGCACCTGGCGTGACATCGAAGGCCGCCTGATCTGGGGCGTCAACGATTTCGATGAAGCCTGGCCCATGTCCTACGCCATCGATTTAGTTCGCCTCGCCGTCAGCGCTCACCTCGCCGCAGAAGCCGGACATCTCCCCGTCAAGCGCGAAGACATCTGCGGCTCCATACTCGAAGGCTATCGCGAAGCCATGCTGCAAAAAGGTTGCCCCTTCGTTCTAGGAGAAAGTCATCAATGGCTGCGCCGCATCGCCACCGGCGAACTCCGCGATCCCGTCCACTTCTGGCAGAAAATGGACGCGCTCCGCACCCTCAAAGCCGAGTGCCCTATCACTGCCATCGATGCCCTGGAGCATTTGATGCCAGCTCCCGGCATCTCCTACCGCCTCGCCCACCGCGTCGCCGGACTCGGCAGCCTGGGCCATGCCCGCTACGTAGCCATCGCTGACTGGCGCGGCGGCCGCATCGCCCGCGAAGCCAAAGCGCTGGTCCCGTCGTCCTCGCACTGGGCTCAGAGCATCGAAGCCGATCGGAACTGCGGCCCCGCCGAAATCCTCTACCAGACCATCATCAACCGCGCCGTCCGCTGTCCCGATCACTTCGTTCAGCTCCGCGGCCGCTGGATCGTCCGCCGCCTCGCCCCCGATTGCTCCCGCATCCTGCTTGCCTCCCTGCGCGCCCCCGATAACGAGCTTCGCCTCCTCAACGCCATGGGATACGAAACCGCCAACATCCACCTTGGCACACCAACCGCCCGCAAGGCAATCCTCCGCCACATCGACAAACGAAAACCAAAGTGGCTGCACCAAGCCGCCGAACAAATGCTCGAAGCCACCCGCGCCGATTGGCAAGTCTGGAAGAAAAAAGGCTACGCCTGATCCCGACGTCCAAGTAGCGCCGGCGTCCCGCCGGCCGTCAAAATGCTCCGTCGGAATGCCAAAACACTGGCTATATCTGGTCCCAACCCCTCCGCAGTGCACAGGTGACCCTCGCATTACCCTCGTAAGTCCCAACCCCAGTTTGCCGCTGCTTCGACAGTATCCTGACCGGTATTCTGGGGGAACGAAGCATCCTCGTTCGCTCGCCGCACGAACCTCGCGCTCTGAAAAATTAACGTGCAGGAGGTCAGGCACCATCGGAGGGCTTATGCGCTATAGGACTGCTGCTGTTTTGTCCGTCGTGCTGATCGGCGGAATGTTTGGCCTGGATTTCGTCGTGAAGCATCTTCTTCTTCCGTCTTTAGAACAGGGCGGCGTGATCCCGTTCTATGACAGAGTCCTTCTCGGTGTCGCCGTTTTCTTCCTTAGCTGGCGCGTGATCTTGGCATTGCCGATTGTGGTGGTGCTATTCACGATAGCAGTATTCACGAATGAAAGCGTCACTAAAGACCGCCCCGCTACCGCGACGCCTGTGAAGCGCCCAATCGGTGTCGTCGTCATTGCCGGTCTTAATATCCTCGGCGGAGTCGTCGTTATAGCGGTTGGGATGTTCCGGTCGCAGCCACCGCAAGGCGTCGAGCTGGGATTACTCGCGACAGTAGCGTTATTCGGCGTCGGACTTGGCGTGGCTTTGCTGAAACTCGAAAACTGGGCGCGCGTCCTCACGATTGTGTTTTCTGGCCTGTCGTTGATCGCTATTCCAGGTGCGTTTATGGCGCACAGCCTCCCCGATGCCATGGCAACATTGGCGCGGGGCTTGCTCTCTCTGTGGATTGTCTGGTACCTGTTGCAACCGCAAATCAAAGCTGCGTTCGGCAGGCATAGTTAACTGCGTTACACTATCTCGCCGGACATGCCCACTAAGTCACCAGGCCCCATCGAGCTCCTTACCCAACTAGAAGCCGCCAAAAACCAATTCAACCCCAGCCAAGCCACGAAAATCCAAAAGCTTCTGACCCAACTCTCCAATCTCCAACTAGATCCCCACCAGCTAATCCGCTTCCACGAATCCCTTCTATTCCTCAGAGCCTTCCCCCACGGCCCGTCTGAAATCCCGCGCGTAGAAAATCTCCTCAACACCTTCCACCAGCGCATAGAAAAGCTCCGCGCCGCAAACGCCGACATGTCCGTCTTCGACGACTTCGACGCCTCCGGCATAGCCGGCACCACCATGCAAGACACTCTCTCTTTCGACGTAGCGAAGTGGCTCGTGCATCGCATTCCCAAAAATATCGAAATCGCCTGGAACGATTACTGGGACGACTACCAATCCGAGCGCGCCCGCGGCAACACGTGGCCTCGTTTCATCCCTCTATTAGAAGAAGATGCCGATGTAGAAGCCAACATCCCATGGTCCACCTGGATCGACGCCGCCAGAGGCCGCCAGAATGCACTCGGCTGGCTGCTGAATCAATTCGCCAAACTCCCACTCCCCGCACGCCAGCAGTCGGAACTCTACGACTCCCTCCGAATCCCACTCCGCTGGAACCTGGAAAACCTGAAACTCTCCCGCACCCGCAACTGGACCACTCCCCGCCGTTTCTACTTCCACCAATCCCCGCTAATCCAGCGCAGCGAAGTAGATCTAGCGCACGAACTATCGAAACCCACGCCGAAGCTAAGAAAACTCTCCCGCACCGCCGGAGAATCCGTAATGCAATCCATCCGCGAAATCATGGTAGTCCGCTACCGCGAACTCTACGGCACCACGCTGGGCGACCCCACTACAGTAGTAAAAGTCGATCTAGGCCGCGGCGTAACCATGCATTTCTGGGGACTGCCTCCGACCCGCCGTCTCCCCCTCCGCGCCTACGTGGCTGGCTACACGCTGAAAAATGGAGTCCCCATCAACTACATCGAAGCCATCGGCCTCTGCGAATGGATCGAGGTAGGCTTCAACACTTTCTACACCTACCGCCAGGGCGAAACCGCCTGGATCTATGCCCAAGCCCTGCGCTGCCTCCGCGCCTTAACAAAGGCGACATGCATTTCGATTTACCCCTACCAGATCGGCCAGAACAATGACGAAGCCATCGAAAGCGGCGCCTTCTGGTTCTACCGCAAACTAGGTTTCCGTTCCGGCCGTCCCGATCTGCAAAAGTTGTGTGAACGAGAAGAGAAGAGAATCGCCGCCAACCCAAACTACCGCACCCCACCCCGCACCCTGAAGCGCCTGGCCGAAGCCCACATGTTCTACGATCTGCGGGAGCCGATGAATCCCCCGCTCGCGCGGCCGCCCGTCGATCAGCCGCGAAGCGGCGCAAGAATGCAGCCCACAGCTTGCCCTGAGCTCGCCGAAGGGGCGCAAGCCGTGGGTAAGAGCCAAAAAGATGACCGAGCCCCAAAGGGGCGAAAGAACGACTCCGGCCCCTGGGACACTTTCTCCACCCGCAACCTGGGCCTCCGAATCAACCGCCGCATGTCCCGCGAATTCAACGGAGACAGCCAGAGAATCCGCCAAGCCTCCACCGCCGCCGTAACCCAAGCCCTGAACCTGAACTCTTCCCGCTGGACCACTCTTCAAAAACAGTCCCTCGAAAACTGGTCCCTGGTCCTGTCCGAAATCCCCAACCTATCCCGCTGGACGCCTAACGAAAAAGACCAACTGACAAAAATAATCCGCGCCAAGAGCGCGCGCACCGAAATGCCCTACCTACGCCAAACCCAACACCACCCCCGCCTCCGATCAGAATTACTACGTCTAGGCTCATAAACAACTTGTCATCCCGACGCCCTTCGCAGCCGCCGTTGAGTTTGCGCTTGACCACGATCGCGCCACCACGAGGGAGGGTACCCCATCTTTGCGTTCTTTGCAAAGGTGGGATTCCACACACGTCAATGTCTTGGGATTTCATCCCTGCCGTTTCTCCCCCAGCGATGCTAACCTCTCTCTTGTAACCCTATCCATGCCGCACCCCATCCTCCTCTACGACGGCGTCTGCGCACTCTGCAACCGCTTTGTCCAATTCATCCTCCGCCGCGATCGCAACGCCATCTTCCGCTTCGCCTCGCTGCAAAGCGCGTTTGCCGCTCCCATCCTCTCCCGCCACGGCGCCAGTCCCACCGATCTCGACACAGTCTACGTCGTAGTCGATCATGAACTCCCCGACGAATATTTGCTCTCTCGTTCCGAAGCCGTCCTCTTCGTCTTAAAACAACTGGCACGCCCCTGGCGCGCACTCGCATCCCTGCTGCAAATTCTGCCCAAATCCCTCCGAGACGCCGTCTACAACGCCGTAGCCCGCCGCCGCTACCGCATCTTCGGCCGTTACGAAGTCTGCATGCTGCCGCCTGATCAACATCGTGGTCGATTCCTGGATCTCTAAGTAAAACGATCTCTAGAAAATAAGAGGACTGTCTCCAAGAATGTCTGGGCAGCAAGAATTGCCGCCCACGTGCTGAAAACCGCGACGGCAGGAGAAGGCCAGGCCGCCTTCCCCTGCACCATCACGCTCTATTCGCCGGTTTGAGCCACTACCTCCTGATGAGTATCACCGGCCAACTCCCGCTCCACACCCTTCGGATAAAGGAATTCGTGTCCCATGGTCTCGCCGGGATAAAACCAGTCGAGTATCGCCTGCGGCTGACTATACGGTCGCTCCGCAAACGTGAGAATCGTCACGTCGCTTGCCTCCCCGTGCTCCGCGGGGACCGTCATCAACGTGTCGTACAGCACCGACCAGTCCGCACTGTAGATCTGAACCATGTTACGGAAGGAACTACTATTGACCATAACGAACCAGTAAGTTCCCGCGGGCAGCGTGTGCCCAGGAATCTCCACCGGTTCGCTGAATGTCAGCTTGGTTTGTTGGTTCCATTGGTCAGCATGCGCCTTAGGGACGCTGATCGAGAATGCCATTATGAAAAACAACGCAATTGCAAAGAGTGCTCGCTGATTCATACTTCCTCCTTGTTTACCTCTACCTCATCAGGCTGAGGTTTTCCGTCTTTTAAATTGTTGGATGCCCGCATCGCTGGCATCAGGCGTAAAGAGTGAGCAAAGAAGTGTAAAAACCAGCCTCAGGAAAGTTCTCTAGTACAAATCCAGTAGGAAAAAAATCGCGACAAATGCGCGCCCGGTCTTGACTCCGTCGTCTCGAGGTCTATGATGAAGTTACAACTCCTCCCTAGGGTAGGGGACGACCAACTAACAACCCGTAACAAGAATAAGGAGGAAGTCCCCATGAAACTGAATGACAGTATTTCCACCTACGACATTGCCGAGGCTCTACAGGGCGAGTCCGGCAAGTTTGAAGTCACCAGCCCCAACGGCGAGCGCTATTTCGTAACCTGCATGCCCGGACACTCGATTTCCAGCATAGAGTGGGCCGGTTCAGAGCCTAACCTGCAACCCTTCCTCGTGCGTAAAGTAGCTCAACCAGTCACGACGGAGGGTCGTACAAAGAGATCAGCGGCTGCCTAGCACTTTTAGCAACCCCAAGCAGTAAGCCCGGCTCCGATCAAGCCGGGCTTTTCGTTTCTCTCTTCGGGATAACTTTCGGGTGGAAGGTTCGTCTAACGGACATGCGCGGGATCAGGCTCGGAATTCTCCTGTTTGCTTGCGTCGGGTTGGTCCGGCCACAACAGGTTTGGCCTCAGGCAGCCCAGCTTAAAACCGCCGATGCGGTTTTGGATCGCTACAAGCAGGCTCTGGGCGGTGTCCAGGCCATAGCCAAGGTCCAGTCCGAAACCGTACGCGGAGAAATTGAAGGCACCGGCCTGTCGGGCAAAGCCACCTTCGTTTCCTATGCCAAGCCGTTCAAGTCCATCTTTAAAGTCACCCACGCCGACGGCAGCGAAGTCACTCAGGATTTGACGGCAAAGTTTCGTGGTCGATCGATGCCCAGGGACCGAGCATCGACAAAGACACCGCCCTCGAAGCCGTGCGCCGCGACGCCGACCTGCAATACGCGCTCCATCAGCCCGACTATTTCAAAAATCTCGACCTCGCCGGCGTGACGGATTTTGACGGCCGCTCCTGCTACTGGCTTCACGGCACCACGCACTGGGGCAAGGACAACAATCAGTTCTATGATGTCCAAACCGGATTGCTCGTCGGCTACCGTTTTCAGGCGGACAACAAGTCTGCGGCAGTCTCGACCCTCGTGTTTCAGGATTACAAGAACTTCGGCGGTCCCATGGTGGCGACGAAACTCATCTCGCGCACCGGCGACCGCATGCGGACTTTCACCGTGAAGTCCGTGAGCTACGAGCCGCTCACGGATTCCATCTTCGATTTGCCGCCAGCCGTCAAGGCGCTGTTGAAGTGATGGGAACTCAGCGGCGCCCAGGCACCGAAAACCACGACGGACCATTCACTCTCAAGTTAAGATAGTGCCGCCACCATACAGCAAAAAAGTGTGGCCCGGTCCTTCGAGACGAGGTGACGTATGCGAACAAGATGGATGCCATTAATATCCTTGGCGGTCACGACTCTCCTGCCAGCAGGCGCACGAGCCCAATGGAAGACACCGTGGACCTACGAAAGCCCAAGAGGAGCCGAACACTGGAGTGAACTCGATCCCGCCTACGCCGCCTGCAACACCGGCAAGGAACAGTCTCCCATCGACATCCAAAATGCAGAGAAAGCCGATCTCCCCGCGCTGCGCTTCGACTCAAAAAGAGGCCCGCTCAAATACCTCCTCAACAACGGATACACCATCCGAGTGAACTACCACGACGCTCCGGGAACCGGAAACTTTCTCATCTTCGGCGACAAGCACTACCAGCTGACGCAATTCCACTTTCACCGTCCCAGCGAAGAGTACATCCACGGCAAACCTTACGACATGGTTGCCCACCTGATGTATAAGGATGGTGATGGAAAAGTTGTGGGAGTCGCAGTTCTTCTGCGGTCCGGCAAAGCGAACTCCACCATCCAGCAGATTTGGGATCACATGCCCAAGACCGAGAGCAAGGTCTTGTCTGATTTCTCCCACGAAGAGCAGGCAGTGCCCGGAGTCGAGATTAATCCTGCCGGCCTCCTGCCCACTGACAGCGACACTTCTTATTACATGTATATGGGCTCGGTAACGGCTCCGCCCTGCACCGAAGGCGTGACCTGGTTTGTGCTGAAGACTCCGGTCGAGATCTCCGCCGGGCAAATCACCGCCTTCGCCAGGCTCTTTCCGCACGATGTCCGTCCCATTCAACCCCTCAACGGCCGTGTCGTGAAAGAGAGCCGCTAGCGTAGGCTCAACACTCTCATCAACAAATTTCTGGATGTCTACTCCGGAAGGACGCTACAAAGAAACTACTTCCGCGTCAGCCGCAGCTCAAGCATCATCCGCTCTTCGCCCTTGTCATCGACCAGGAAATGGCGATGCACCAGAACGCGGCCGTCTTCCTCAAGGTGCGCGCGCGCGACCGTCTTGCGCCCGGGCCGGTCGGGATCGAGCGGCGTGGCCCACAGCACGATGTTCCTGCCATCAAACGTCCCGTCGCTCTGGCGAATCGACATCGTCGTCTGCCGCGAGTCATACCACACCGTAGTGAAGCGATTCGTTTTCGAATCAAAGCCGGAGATTCCGGTGCCTGTGCTCTTGGTTCCGTCGGCATTGAAGAAGACGAAGTCCGATTGCAGAAACTTGCCGCCCTCAATCATGTACTGCTTGCAAGTGCCCTTGGTCACGATCGGTTTTCCATTCATCGGGAAAAAAGTCTTGACGAGGTCCCAGTCGCCCGCAAATTGCGCCAGCAGCTTCTGGCCGGCGCCCGCCGCATTCGGCGGCTCATATTGATTATGGGTCTGCTGCGCTATCGCTGCAGCGGCAGTAGCAAGGAACAACGTCGCGGTAATCCATTTCTTCATGGCTCGCGAATTATATGGCAAAATCGCGGGCGTCGCACACCTTGCGGCGTCATTGGCTTGTGGTGCGTGGAGATCCTCACTCGAGCAAGAACCGGGCTTGAGTGCGCCATGCGCGCCTTGATCAGGCCAAGTTGCTTTTCACGTTACATCCTTTTTATTCGTATGTAGCGCGGCAACTCGGGCAGTGCCGTCAGGACGAGGTAGGCCCCGAAAAGCACTCCCACAAAGCCCACGACGCTGCAGACAACGACAACGGCGTTTACAACTGGATCGAAATTTGTCATATGCGATAACCCCCCAAATCTCACGCCGAGTGGCGTTCTTTGAATTCCTCAATTTTGTTCTTGGCCTTCTCTTTCGTGTCGTCCACGGACTGGCTGATCTTCTCCCGGGTATTCTCCCGACTCTGGGCGGCCTTTTCGGAAGCGGCCTGCTTGTGCGATTCATGGATCTGCTTCGCGGCGTCCTTCGCGTCGCCCCAGGTTTCCTTCACCGCGCCTTTGGCCTGATTGACCACTCCTTTATTGGCTAGTTTGTCGTTACCAACACTTTCTCCAACGCTCTTCTGCACTTTGCCCACTGCCTGATCGATCTTGCCCGTCACCTGATCCTTATTCATAAGTTCCTCCCGTATTTTGTGTCGTTGCGGCAATCTGTTGAATGCGGTTGAGGCCATCCTGTGCCTAAATCCTACGGTCTGTATCTCACGTGAGCCATCGGGCGAACCGGGTAGACAGCCTGAATTTAAACAGCAGTCTCGTCACACAGTTTCGAAACGACGAACCAGCTATCGCAAACAAGTCAGGCAAACAAGTCACGCGCGCTTGCGGATTTTCGCTGCCATCTTTCTCGCGGCGCGCGGTTTCGCGCGAGCTGCGGCGACGGCTCTCTTTTTCTTCTTTTTCTTGGCTGGGCATTTAACTGCGGGCATCAGTTCCAGCTTCGGATGCTTCCCGGCGCGATGGTGTCCATGCTGCAACGGCTGGATGCGCGCAGCTTCTTCGTCCACTCGTAGCTGATTGGCGGCATATTTCTGCCGCTCTTCGTCAAGGTATTCTGCGATCGTTTGAGAGCTCATGGCTGCGAGTCTCGCAGAACCATCTCATGCAAACTGTCCAATTTTGGCCACTTCCTGACGGTCCGTGAGCACTATGCGGGGAGCGTCAGGCGTGGATTTTGACTTCGCGCGGTTGTGGCCGTACACTCTCGCTCGGAAAGGCTGGGCCAGCCCCGTGACGGACGCGACCTCCCTCACCGCAGGGGGGACCAGCGTGCTGAATTAGGACCATGACTGGAACGCGTTTCTTGCACATCTTCAGTCCGTGCAGACGCACGCGCAGACCTTCCAGGAGAGGACACGCATGAGAATTACTTCCTTTGTTGCTCGCTACCTGCTGGGCCTGACCTTCATGGTCTTTGGGCTGAACGGATTTTTCAACTTCATCCACCAGCCGCCCCCGGCGAATCCGCTGGCAATGCAGTTCCTTGTTGCCGTCAGCGCATCGCACTTTGCCGCTTTCTTTTTCGCTCTGCAGGTTCTTGGCGGACTGTTGTTGCTCTCCGGCTACTTCGTGCCACTTGCGCTGACAGTGTTGGCGGCGGAACTCTACAACATCCTTGCGTTTCACCTGACGCTTGCGCCGGCAAGCATTCCTCCTGCTCTGGTGGCCTCTGTACTGTGGATACTGGTCTTCCTTCAGTACCGCCAAAGCTTCAAAGGCATCTTCACCGCCAAGCCCGCGACGCAGCCATGAATTGCGTCGCAGAAATCCGTGACAGCCTCGGAGGAGGATTATGGGCAGGGCTCGCTGCTATTTTTCGTGACACTCGCGGCCGCAGGCACCGTATTCGCAACTAGTAATCCCGCGCTCCCCCAGACGGAACCTCGCAGCAGGGTAAAAACAAAGCGGTCGCCGCGCGAGTGTTCGACGAGATTTTCAACCAGGGAAAATTCCAGGTCGCAGACGAAATCTACGCCAGCGACTTCGTGAACCACGGCCTCCACAGGAATTTTGATCTGCAAGCGGATCAAGCGGCCGTGCATGCCGAGAAAAAGGCGTTCCCCGATCTCAAGATCACTGTGGACCTCATGGTCGCTGAAGGCGACCTGGTCACCGTGGTATGGACCTTCCGGGGAACCAATACCGCCGCCGGATACGGACTACCGCCGACGGGAGCCAGGATCGAACTTCGTGGCATCACAGTCTGGCGTATCGTCGACGGAAAAATCCGCGAGGAGTGGACCTCATTCGACGAACTCCAAGCCGCCCACCAATTAGTGGCCCAGCTAAAGTGGCCGCTCCTCGGCCTTCTTGTCGCGGTTGTGATTCTTGTATGGATCTCTTGCCGAGTCATCCTGAGACTGAGGCTAACCAGGGTTCCGAGAGCCTCCTTTTCGCAAAAATAAATTCTAAAGAAGCGGGTTTGAGTTCTTTGCTTTTTGTTGGCGTGGGCATTTTATCTGGGTACCCCCTCCCCCCTCGGGTCTAGTGGAGTCATCGAGTTAGCAGGGTAATAATATCCTTGACTAATCAGTCGCACAAGTGTAGATTTATCATATTATGCAAGAGCCGAAGACATTTCAAGAGGCAATTTTGTACTTCGCAGATCGCAACCGCTGCATCGACTACCTTGCGCTCCGACGCTGGAAAGATGGCAAACCAGTTTGTCCGGTCTGCCAGCGCACTGATGCGAAGTTCCTAGAAACACAGGGCCGATGGCAATGCAAGGCGGTACATCATCATCGGCAGTTCTCAGTGAAGGTCGGAACTGTGATGGAAGATTCGGCCATCCCGCTAGAAAAGTGGCTTCCCGCGATCTGGGCCATTGTGAATGACAAGAACGGGATTTCTAGCTGGGAACTGCATCGCGCTCTGGGAATCACCCAGAAGTCCGCATGGTTCATGCTGCATCGCATTCGCCTCGGAATGTCTCTACAGCACAAGCGGTTCGGCACTCGTCCGAAAATGGGCGATGGGGGCAACGGTGCAACTGCCGTGGAAGTAGATGAAACATTCATTGGCGGCAACAAGAAGAACATGCACAAGGATAAGAAGGTCCGCTATGAAGCACGCGGCGGCGCATCTGGAAAAACCATTGTGCAAGGAATGCTAGACCGTAATGCACGCGAAGTCAGAGCCAAGGTCGTACCGAATGTAAAACGGGAGACCTTGCAAAATGAAATTCTCAATAACGTGAAGTACGGCACGAAGGTCTACACGGATGATGCCGTAGCTTACGAGCAGGGGATGCAATGGCGCTTCGTACATGAGTTCGTCAACAAGACTGAAACTTACGTCCGTGGGCAGGTTCACGTTAACGGCATGGAGAACTTTTGGAGTCTGCTCAAGCGGACTCTGAATGGCACATACGTGGCCGTGGAACCATTCCACCTTGACCGATATTTGGACGAACAGATTTTCCGTTACAACAATCGCGCTACGAAGGAGAACCCACTGACCGACGCAGACCGATTCAGTCTCGCACTAACGCAGATCGCCAACAAGCGATTGACTTATGCGGAGTTGACTGGAAAGACTGCGGAGGGAGCCTCTACAACGCCAGAGCCGTTCTAATCCCCGTCGCCTGAAACGCGGCCGGAAGCCGAAGAATGTTTCGGTTTAGGGCCGCGTTTCGGTTTTCCAGTATTTGCTCGCTTTTCCCGCGCCAGAGCTCTTTTGATTTCGGAGTGAGGGACGCGCATAAGGCCGTCCATTGCTTGCGTGAAGTTCTCAAATGGCGTTAGCGGTTTAGACTTCATGGGCATATCATAGCGCAAACCTAATGAACGACCAGAAACAGTTTGAGCAATTTCAAGCGATACTGTTAGCGGTAATGAATCTGTTTCGGGAGTCACGGAAAGACATAGTGAAATTGCAGAATCAGATAATCGCTTTGAGGGAAGCCTTGGCGCGATTGGACTCTCACTGGAAGGAGCACTTTCAGACTGTCCTATCGGAAGTGGAGACTTCATTAGCCAATCATAAAAATCCCGTTGAAGTTGAATTAGAGAAACAATTGAACGAATTTGTTGTTCTGCTTTCGACAGGAGGGAAGAAGCACGCGAACTAGAAGTGGACACAAGTCTGCTCCTGCGCTAATATGCGCCTGAGCGTATCGAATTTGGCCCGGACTGGCATCCGGGCTTTTTCTATTGCGCCAATTAAATCACGGAAACGGAGAACCCGACCATGAATTTCCTGAAAACCATCTCAGTAACAGCGGTCAGTTTCATCCTCGGAGCGGTCCTGTTTCACACTCCAATAGCCAAAGCGACTCCCCAGGCATCGGGTTCGGTCGCCGTGTTCATTAATACCGTATGGATGGACAACGCAAAACTCCCAGCCATCAAAGTCATTCCCGGCTCTCGGGTCGCTGGAATTTCCTGTATTCCAAAACCTCTCCCCAAGTTGCCGGATGCGGCAGTGTGCTATGTAGCTACGGACAACACACCGTAGGGGTTATAGTGTGTTGTTCAAAATCATTCCGCATTTCCTGCAATGCTTCTTTGCTGAAGTTCTTTACGTGAATACCGAATTGCGGCAAGTCTAGGAGCGCAGTCCATGATTTTCTAGGCTTTGTCGTGCGCTCTGCGTATTTGCAGGACTCGAATGCAACCAGATCGGCAGGCTGTAAAGCAAGACAGTCTTCCCATCCTAACGGAGCAATGGTTGTGAAATACTTTGAATGCTCAAACTTCTCATTCATAAGCTGGTGATTGAACGCTTTCAAAATTGTGCCATCTGACCTGCCCCCCATTTTTAGTCCAGGGATAATGAGACTTTCTCCGGTTTTTGTTCGCCCCGCAGCGTAGCGGGGATGGGGGTCTGGGGCAAGGGGCCGGCGTTTGAGGCCCCTTGCCCCAGTCCAGCAATGTAGAAGCCTGCCTTCCACGAAGCGGCAAACTCCATCGGTGTTTTGTATCCCAACGCCGAATGCGGTCGCACGTGGTTGTAGTCCGCCTTCCACTCGGCGATCTTACGACGGGCGTCCGCCAGATCGAAGAACCAGTTTTCGTTCAGGCACTCATCGCGGAACTTGCCGTTGAAGCTCTCGATGTAGCCATTCTCCATCGGTCGCCCCGGCGTGATGAAGTGCAACTGGACTCCGTTTTCGTAGGCCCACTGGTCCACCACCTGGCTGACGAACTCCGGCCCGTTGTCGATCACGATCACCTCCGGTTTGCGTCCCTGCTGCTTCAGTCCTTCTAGTACACGCACCACACGCGCTCCCGGCAGCGAGGTGTCGGGCTCGATCTCCAGCGCCTCGCGGGTGAAGCCGTCCATGAGATTCAACGTCCGGAACTTGCGCCCGTTGGTGAACGCATCGCTGGCGAAGTCCATCGTCCACAGATGATCGGGCTGCGTCGGGCGCGGCGCTAGCACCAGGCGCGATCCCGCGCGTCGGCGTCGGCCCCGCTTCCGACGAAGGCTCAGCTTTTCTTCGACGTACAGCCGGTATACGCGCTTATGATTCGCTTTCCATCCCTCACGCACCAGCATTCGCGTCAATCGGCGATATCCGAACCTTCGCCGCTCTGCCGCCAGCTCGCGCAACCGCACGCGCAGTCGCGGGTCCTCGGGCCGTGGCACGTAGCGATACGTCCGGCGATAGATCTCGATCAGCCCGCAGGCGCGTCGCTCTGAAACCGCTACTTCCGAGCGCATCACGACCACCGCCTGCCGTCGCAACTGCGGGCTCACCATTTTTTTGTAACCACCGCCTGCAATGCGCGCTTGTCCAGAAGCAGTTCGGCCACCGCGTGCTTCAACTGCCGGTTCTCCTCTTCCAGCGCCCGCAACCGCTTCGCCTCGCTCACTTCCATCCCGCCGTACTTCCCCTTCCACCGGTAGAGCGTCTGCGACGCGATCCCGTGCTTGCGGCACAGCTCCGGCGTGGCTACTCCAGCCTCGGACTCCTTCAGGATGCCAATGATCTGCTCTTCCTTGAATCGACTCTTGCGCACGACTCCTCCTCCTGGCCCTGGGCGGGCCATTCTAAATGGGAGAAGTCACATTTCGACTGGACTAATTTCTGGGGGGCAGGTCACCCGCTCCATTTTGGCCCAATCTTTACCACGCGCAATGAGACAGGACAGAGCAAACAGCGTCCGCCTTTGCAGGCAGCTTTCATCAATGTAGCCAGTGAACAGCACAAAGGTTCCCTTATCGAATCCCAAGGGATTAAACGGCTCCCAGAACTCCCTTATGGGAAGGTATCTTATAGCCGGATTTTGCACCCACTTCTCGCTTTCCGGCATAGCTATACTGACTGAATCGTTGTTGATTAGTCAAATATATTTATGCCGTTAGCAGGAAATTCCCCGCAAAATCCGCATGGCAAAGGACTTAGATACTAAAATCCGTGAAACAAAGGACTTAGACGCGGGGCGATGCGGGTTCACCCGACCGTCACGGCCTCGACCATGATTACGCGATTTGGCGGCGCGCACAAGGTCAGATGTCACAGGGTACCTGTGGAAATAAAAAGGGATGTCATTTTCTCTCCCAGTTCTGCCCGGCGGCTGGCCTCGCCTTCTACTCTAGTTGCGGGTGCCCCGTCCTCGTCCCTGCGTTTTTTGCAGGGACAGGGCGGGGATTTTGATCTTGAACTCTCAACCGCGGCGCGATCCCGAGCAGTTCTCTTTTTCGGGCCGTCCACGGCGACTCGATTTCTACCGCGCCCTCGACGCCCGAGACGTAGTGGCGAAAACTACTCCACGCCCACAGCTCGGGGCTCGCCACCAATCCTCTTCGCACTGGATTGCGATGTATGTAGCGGATCTTCTCGATGCGCTTGGCCTCAGTCCAAACGTTGAAGTCATAGTACCGAGCCTGCCAGAACGATCCGCCTTCAACCTCGCGCAGTTGCTGTGCAACATTCTGCTTAAGCATCTGGAGCGCAACAGAAAGCTTCGCTCGATCCGGTTCTGTCACCAGCAGATGGACGTGCTCTGGCATGACTACATATCCAGCGACGTAGAATCCGTACCATTTTCGGGCCCGTTCCAAGGTCTGCTCGAAGATGTCACATGCCCGTGGTGTTCCCAGGCAGGGCGCCCGTCGATAGCAGCTGAACGTTAGAAAGTGCAGACATCGCGCTTCCTGAAATCGTTTCAGACCCCAAGGCATGGACTCAATCGTAAGCCGAGTTCAAGGGCGTGCGGTTCCAACTTCGGAAAATAATTCGTCTCCGATTCCGAGAATAGGAACAATGGAAAGGGGGTCAAACCCCCCGCCCTGTCTCGCAAAAAGCGCGAGCCAAGGAAGGGGCACCCGCGCTCTTACTTTTAGTTCTGATACCTACAAACGACTCAGGACCATCGATGAGGGTGCCCCGTCCTCGTCCCTCCGCTTTTTGCAGGGACAGGGCGGGGATTTTGACTTCGTGCGCGCGTGCTCATAGACCCCGCTTCAGAAAGGGTGGGCCAGCCCCCTACGGCGTCCACCACCAATTAGAGACATAGACTGTCCCAACGCCGTATGCATTTCCCTTCTCCCAGGATTTTGACTCCCACATCGCGAGTCCTGGCGTCGGAGGAAGAGTGCTCGTCTTACTGTAATCGTTCATCATGTCAAACACGCTCTCAGAGAGGTATGAAGAGTATCCGTCGCGTAAAGCGCTCAATTTGGCAGCGACATTTGGCGCGCGGCCGATCCAGACAAGGTCGTTATTGTTCCGGATGCCGCTTCGCACGGTCATAACCTTGCTTGTATCGACGCCTACCGCCTGCGACAGCGAGAACGTACGAGCCGTATAAAACTGCGCGAACGTCGGCACGAGAATTTGTGTGAAGAAATAGTTGATCTTCAGCGCGGCCTCCCCAGCGGCTGTATTCTTTCGCTTGCCGAAGAAGACACCCATTACCCGATCGCCGTCGAAGCTCCGGATGTCGCCGCCCACGTCCCGGATGATCCGTGTCGTTCCCATGAGATACGCTTTCACGACCTCGGCAGCAATATCCTGACTTTCAATCGCAAGTTCCGTTGAGTCAACAAGATCGGCATACAAAAACGTCGCGTCGAGATCAACACATTCGTTCCCGAGTGCAATATCTTCCGATTCAGGGATCTTTTCTCCATCGCGACGCTTCCACTGCTTTCTCACGATTGCGTCGGTTTCTGATTTCAGATCGTCGATAAGGCTCATGCGTTATGGCCTGAAGAACGTGGTATGCGTGCCCGTAAAGGACGCAAAGAGGGCAAGGCTCACAAGCCAGGGCGCGATCGCAAATGCCATGAAGCGGAACGCCCACTTCAAGCAGTGGAATTTGATGCTCAGAATCTTCGCGTTCCGCCATGCCTGGCCGAGCAAGTCATTTGCGTAGTCTTCTTCGATCTGCGCCTTGAAATCTTCGATAAACTTATGCTCCCGGTGCTTTGCAATTTCTGCAAAGTAGACAAGAGATTCCTCGCCGCCCTTCAGATTCGGAGCGCTGCCGAAATAGAGAAATACGATGCTCACCCCCAGCAAAAGGATCGTCGCGATACTCGCGATCACCATCCACGCCGAAAATGAATGCATCGGCGGAGCGCTCCCAGCGAGAAAGGCGGCCATTCCGGTATCTATCGCAAGCACGACGGAGGAGCGGGAATCAACGCGGGAGAAAAAACCGAGGACTAGCTGCAGCTCGTCTTTGCAAGCGGAGATCAGCTTTTCGCTTTCCACAAATTTGTTTCGAAAAGAATATCCGTTCCTCACATAGGAGTTCAAGCGCCATGCGTCCACGCCCGGCCACCGTCCGCCTTTACACCCCCACCCCCCGCCTGCTATCCTCACTAAGTCACAAAGATAAATCGAAATCAGAACAGGAGTGCACCAGGTTAGTGTTAGCCAGAGAGCAAAAGAAATCCGTAATTGACCAGTATCAGACGCACGCGACTGACACGGGGAGTCCCGAGGTTCAGATCGCCATCATCAGTGAACGCATTGGCCAGTTGACGGACCACTTCAAGACGCACCAGAAGGACCACGGCTCGCGCCGCGGCCTGCTCATGCTGGTCAGCAAGCGGCGTCGCTTGCTCGACTACCTCAAGAGATACGATTCCGAGCGCTATAAGACGGTCATTGGCAAGCTCGGCATCCGCAAGTAGGCTTGCGAAACAGGCTTGCGTAAGAAACCCGGGAAATTGTTCCCATCAACGTATCTGAGAGAACGCCGCCTTCCCTGCGAAGCCGGCCGAGCATTGAGGATCTTCTGCAACGTGCATCTTTTCAGCGCATCCCACCACACCAATCTCGATTGGCGAGTACAGACGCGCCCCTCTCTCAATCTGCCTGGAATGCTTCTAGCTAGAAGCTAGGAGCTAGCAGCTGTTCCAAAGGATGAAACATGAAACCAGAAGTTAGCAGCGTTACCGTAGACCTCGCCGGCGGCAAACAAATCTCATTTGAAACAGGAAAATTAGCCAAGCAGGCTCACGGCTCAGCCGTGGTGCGGCAGGGCGACAACGTCGTGCTCGCCACCGCAACCGCGAACGCCGATCCGCGCGAGGGAATTGATTTCTTCCCCCTCACCGTCGATTACCGCGAATACACCTATGCCGGCGGACGCTTTCCCGGCGGCTTTATCAAGCGCGAAGGCCGCATGAGTGAGCGCGAAGTGCTCACCAGTCGGCAGATCGATCGCCCGGTGCGTCCCATGTTCGCCGAGGGATTCAAGTGCGAGACCCAGGTCATCGCCTTCGTACTCTCCGCCGACACAAATAATGATCCCGACGTGCTCGGCATCAACGGCGCCTCCGCCGCGCTCACGCTTTCCGACATCCCTTTTCTTGGACCGATCGGCGCGGTGCGCGTGGGCCAGATACACGGAAAGTTCATCATCAACCCCACTTACGACGAGATGCGCGAGAGCCTGCTGAACATCATGGTCGTAGGCACCTCGGATTTTATTGTGATGATCGAGTCGGGCGCGAAAGAAGTAAGCGAAGAGATCGTGGTCGACGCGATTGAGTTCGGGCACACCGAGGTAAAGAAGATTTGCGCCGCTCTCAATGACCTGCGCGCCAAGGCGGGCAAGAAGAAGAGGGAAGTCACGCCGCCGGAATTCGACCAGGCCTACTACGACGCGCTGAAGAAAAAGGCCGGCGCGCAACTCTCCGACGCACTCGACACCAAGAAACATCCCAAGGCAGAAAGCCACACGCTAGCCAAAGCGCTCAAGAAAAAGCTGCAAGCGGAAATCCCCGAAGATGATGAGAAAGCGCAGGCAAAGTTAAAGCAATACTTCGAGACTCTCCGCGAACGCATCTTCCGCGAAGAAGTAATCGAAAAGAAGCGGAGACCAGACGCCCGCGCCTTCGACGAAGTCCGCGACATCTGGATCGAAGCCGGAATTCTCCCCCGCACCCACGGCAGCGCCATCTTCACGCGCGGCGAAACCCAAGCCCTGGTCACGACAACGCTAGGCACGTCGGACGACATGCAGCGCCTCGAAGGTTTCGAAGGCGAAGCCAAAAAGCGCTTCATGCTCCACTACAACTTTCCTCCGTTCTCGGTTGGTGAGGTTGCTTTCTTGCGGGGAGCTGGGCGGCGGGAGATTGGACATGGGGCGCTCGCGGAGCGCGCGGTTTCGGCGGTGCTGCCGACCGAAGAATCCTGGCCTTATGCGATGCGGGTGGTTTCGGACATTCTGGAATCGAATGGGTCGTCGTCTATGGCTACGGTTTGCGGGGCTTCGCTTTCGCTGATGGATGCCGGGGTTCCGTTGAAGGCTCCGGTGGCGGGCGTGGCTATGGGATTGGTGAAGGAGGGCGAGCAGTATGCCATTCTCACTGACATCGCTGGAGCCGAGGATCATTACGGCGATATGGACTTCAAAGTTGCCGGAACTCGCGACGGCATTACCGCGCTGCAAATGGATATTAAGATTGCCGGGATTACTTCGCAGATTATGCGCGAGGCGCTGGCGCAGGCGAAGCGCGGGCGGTTGCATATCCTCGGGAAGATGGAAGAAGTTATTTCCAGCGGACGCGAGAAGATTTCTGACTTTGCTCCGCGGTTCTATACCGTGCAGATCCCGGTCGATAAGATTCGCGACCTGATTGGGCCGGGTGGAAAGATGATTCGCAGTATCGTTGAGCAGACCGGAGTGAAGATTGACGTGGAGGATTCCGGGCTGGTGAAGGTTGCGTCGAGCGATCAGGCTTCGGCGGCGAAGGCGTTGCAGATCATTGGCGATCTGACGGCTACCGCGGAAGTCGGAAAGACTTATTTAGGCAAGGTTACTCGTCTCGCTGATTTCGGGGCGTTTGTCGAGATCATCCCCGGAACCGACGGATTACTGCACATCAGCGAAGTGGCGGAGCATCGTATTGGCGATATTCGCGACGAGTTGAAAGAAGGCGATCAGGTTTTGGTGAAGGTGCTGGCGGTAGAAGGCAACCGCATCCGGTTGTCGAGGAAGGCTATTCTGAAAGAGCAGCGCGCCAAGATGGGCGGCGGCGTGGTCGCGGAAGGCACGCCGGTGGCGGCTGGGGCCGAGGGCGAGTTTGCTCCGGTGGCAGCGGCGACGGGAACCGTGGTGATTGAAGGCGGCGGCGATTTTCCTGACGAAGCTGAGAGTGAGCCGAACTTCAACCGCGATGGAGCGCCGCTTGTTAGTAGTGACCGTCCGCATGGCGACCGTCCGCATGGCGGAGACCGTGGCGGACGCGGAGGACGGCCGGGCGGTGGCGGGCGGGATCGTGGACGCGGCGGGCGCGGCGGACGGCCTGGTGGTGGCGGGCGGGATCGTGGACGCGGGGGACCTGGTGGTGGGAGACACTAGAAAGTCTTTGCCACGGATTTCGCGGATTCACGCGGATAAAACTAATGAATCATAAAGGCCGCGACGCTCGTCGCGGCCTTTTTTCTCAGGCTAGGAGTTTCGCGAGTGGCTCCCAATAGTGGGCTTTCCAGCCTGAGGCGAGGCTTTCGGCGTCGCCTTTGGGGAAGCCGGTGTGGTCGAATACGATCCTGGTGCCGGAGCCTTGCTCCACTAGTTCGAACTTCGCAATCGAATAAACGCCGGGAGGCCAGTTGCCCGCTCGCCAGGCCTGCACGATGCGCTCGTTGGGCACGAGTTCTACGTGCCGTCCAGTAATGTGTCCGCCAAAGAGGGTGAACGCGCCGCCAACTTCACGGCTGATCTCAGTAGGTGTGCTTCCCAGACGCATGGACTTCATCGCTCCACTAAGCTGAACGACTTGGTCGAACTGTTTGGTGTCAGTGAGCGCTTGGTAGATGCGCTTCCGATTTGCTTTGAATTCGGTTTCCTGGTGAATGGATTCCTCGGTATGAGAAATCTCCCCGTCGGCTCCGGCCCAAGCTATAGTTGGGACAAGAGCTAGTCCACTGAATGCGATTACGGCGGCGGCGATCGCTTGCCGCCGCGTTGGTTCGGCCAGCGTTACCGGATTATTCCTGTCGCGCTTCATCGTGGGCATTGGCATTGTCATGGTCGTCGTTCCTCCTCAATCCTTGCCTTCAACTGTCACCGCATTAGAGCCGCGCGTGAAAATATGTTCAAGATAATATTTTTCTAGGCAGGCGAGCGCGCTGCGAGTCATACTTATGCGCCAAGAGAGCGAGGAGGACCTATGCCTTACCCCACTGGTCATCGCGCTGCAGTGAAGAGAGACATCATTGACAGCGCGCGCAGGCTATTCAATCGCCATGGTTTTGAGAGTGTTTCTCTCAACCAGATCATGGCTGGTGTGGGCCTTACGCACGGCGGATTCTACAGCTATTTCAAAAGCAAGAGCGATCTGTATGCCGAGGTACTCGGATGCTTTTTCACCGACCCGCAGTGGAAAAGCTGCTGGGAAGGGGTGCATGTGGATCTGTCGTCGACAGACGTGGGGTCGCAGGTGATTCGCGCCTATCTATCGCGCCAGCATTTCGAGGACGTCGAGAACTCCTGTCCTATGGTGGCTTTGCCGACCGACGTCGCGCGCAGCGGAGTAAGTGCGAGGCGCGCCTTCGAGACTGTGTTCAAAGCGATGGTAAGCGTGCTAGAGCGGAGTTTGGTGCAGAATGGCCGACAGCGCCGTGCCACAGCGCAGAGCATTGCTGCGTTGTCGATTGGAGGCATGGTGGTGGCACGGACAATGGTGGACCGCGCCCTGGCGGACGAGTTGCGGGCCGCATGCACTGCCATTGCTCTGAATCTCGGCGGGTGGGACAGGAAGAACAAATCGAGACACGCCAAAGCTAAGCGACCTCAAACCTCACGAGGGTAGGTGATTGGAACACCGTGAGTGGTAAGGAGGAGTCATGTACGAAGTGATTCTGAAGCGGTTTGAGAATCCGGATGAGGTGCGAACTTTTGAAAAGGGGAAGTTCGAGCTGGTCCAGGTGGGCGGAATGACGATTGGACGCGCGACCTATCTGCCGGGGTGGAAGTGGTCGCTGCATGTGGGGAAGGCAGCGGGCGCGAAGAGCTGCATGGTGGAACATGTTGGCCTGGTCGTGGCGGGGCGGGCTACGGCGGCGATGGACGATGGCCGGGTTATCGAGATGAAGGCGGGCGACTTGTTTTATATTGCGCCGGGGCACGATAGCTGGGTGGTCGGCGACGAGCCTTATGTCTCGCTGCATTTTATGGGCGCGAACGAATACGCGCAGCATAAGAAATGACGGCCGAGAATATTAATGCCTTTCAACACGCAGGAAGCCTTTCCCTTCCCGTCTTAACTCCTGGCGTGAGCTGTGCAGACAGCCAAGAAATTGCGTCGGTCCCTTCGACTTCGCTCAGGGCAGGCTCTTCGCGTGATGGCTTTCGGCGGCGCACGAGCACGCGGGGCTCATGATGACAAATTGGAGTCACGGACACCTCGTGGGATCAAAGTTGCTGCACTGCAAACAGATATAATGCGGCGTTCGTCTTGATTGAGAACTTTTCCCCGGTCGTCAACTATGAATTCACAGTCTTTTACTTTTTTTCTGGCGGTTGCGATCCTGAGCGTGGTTTGGATCACGACCTTTGCGGCGAAGCGGCGCGGGCGTCCGTTTCTTGAAGCGGAAGGGGGCGCAGTCGAGCGCTGGAGTACAGGGCAGCTTTTACTGGCTAGCTTTCTCACGCTATTTGCGGAGCTGGCTTTCATTCGTTGGATCGCGGTGGAGGTGCGGGTCTTCGCTTATTTCAAGAACCTGGCGCTGCTGCTTTGCTTTGTTGGATTCGGGCTGGGATGCGCGCTGGCTGGGCAACGAGCGCGATGGAAGTCCGCTCTGCTGGCTTTTCTGGGGCTGCTGCTGATCGTACGAATGCCGTGGCGCGGCGCGGAGTTGCTGGAAGGGCTCTCGGAAAGTTTGGGAGGAGCGGGGGACATTGCGATCTGGGCGACGGGAAATAATTCCAACTGGTTGCAGTATGGCATGGCGGTGCTGGTCGCTGGAGCGCTGTTCCTGTTGATCGTTTCTGTGTTTGTGCCGCTGGGGCAAACCGTGAGCCGGCAGATGGACCTTGCGCCTAGCGCCTTGCGGGCTTATTCGTGGAATCTGGTGGGCAGCCTGGTGGGGGTGGTGGCGTTTTTTGCGGTGAGCCTGTTGATGCTGCCGCCTGCGGTGTGGCTGGGAGCGGTGGTTATCGGCTTTGCGTTTCTGCAAGCTTCGCGGCGGGACATTGTGCTGGTCGCAAGCCTGATCATTCCATTGGTTTTGCTGCTGCATGGCGAAGCCGGTCCTGATACCACGGTCTTGTGGACGCCGTACCAACAGGTCCAATACACGCCGGTGCACACTCCGGATGGCGAGGTCTACGGCGGAGTGATGCGCGTGAACCACGCGCTCTATCAGAAGATCGTGAATTTATCCGACGCATTTCTGGCGCGGCATCCGCACGCGATGAAGGAAGCGCCGGATGAGAACCCTTATAACCTGCCGTTTCGTTTTGCTGTGTCGGACCCAGCAGTGATGATTGTGGGGTCGGGAACGGGGAACGATGTGGCGGCAGCTTTGCGGCATGGCAGCCGGCTGGTGGATGCGGTGGAAATCGACCCGGCAATTCTCGGGCTGGGGGAGCGGAAACATCCGGAGCATCCTTATGATTCGCCGCGAGTGTCGATTCATGTGGATGATGCGCGCGCATTTCTGAAGCGGACGAAGCAGAGCTACGATCTGATCCTGTTCGGGTTGCTCGATTCGCATGCGCAGTTTTCGGATTATGCGAACATGCGGATCGACAATTTTGTCTACACGGCAGAATCGTTTCGCGAGGCGGAGCGGCATTTGACGCCGAACGGCGTGATCTTTGTGAAGTTTCAGGTTGACCATCGCTGGCTGGGAACGAGGCTGGTTGAGATTCTGCAGCAGACGTTTGGCAAGCCTCCGGTGGTGTTTCTGGCGGAGTCGAATTACAGCGCATCGGCGACGTGCTTTGTGATCTCGCAGGGGAATCGGGTGGAAGAGGCTCTGGTCGCGGATCCGCAGCTGGCGGAGTTTGTGCGCAGGAATCCGTTTGCGGTGCCGACGGAACCGGTTCCGGTTACCACCGACGACTGGCCTTATCTATATCAGGAAGGGAAGTGGATTCCGCGGACCTATTATTCGATTGGGGTGCTGGTGATTTTGATTGCGATTGGGTTGTATGCACAGATTGGAGGAGTTCGACGGGCGCCTTCGTTGTTTTTCTTCGGCATGGGCGCAGGATTTCTTTTGCTGGAGACGCAGGTGATCAGCCGGCTGGCGCTGTTCTTTGGAACGGTCTGGCAGGTGAACGGGATTGTGATTTCGGCGTTGCTGATCGCTTTGCTCGTAGCGAATGCGTTGGTCGAGCGGAGCAAGAAAGACTGGCCGCGGTTTTGGATATGGGCGGCGTTGATTGCTGGGTTGGCGATTGCGTACTGGTTTCCGTTTGAGCGAATCGGTGGATCGCCGTCGATTGCGGGGACGATTGCAGTGGTAGTGTTTTCGGTGCCGGTGGTATTTGCGGGCATCCTGTTTGCTTTGGAATTTCGTGCGACCGCGTCGCCGAGTGCGGCGCTGGGAGCCAACATGTTGGGCGCCGTGGCGGGAGGATTCCTGGAAACTCTTTCGCTACTGTTTGGGATGCGGGCGCTGTTGATCGTCGCCGTGGGAGTTTACTGCCTGGCTGGCGTGGGCCTGTGGAGAGGGAAGCGGACGGCCTTGGCTTGAAGTTCGGTAGGAATGCACGGCCGGGAAATTCCTGAGGCAGTTTCTTAAGCTTGCCACGCACCCGCAAAAGCACTTCACAAACGCAAATTGGCAGCTGTGCAGCGCCTGTGCGATATTGACAGGGTGCGAGCGGTGTAGTGTGTAGTGCGGTGATACCGGCCGGGATGGCGAAATTGGCAGACGCAGCGGACTTAAAATCCGCAGGTCCGAAAGGACTGTGGGGGTTCGATTCCCCCTCCCGGCACCACAATATTTATGATTTTCGGAGGGGTGCAGAGCAAGAAGATGAAGAGCGAAGGGCAGGGATGGCTACTTCGACGATCCCCGCGGAAGCGGCCAGCAGTCGGGTAAGACTATTTGATACTGTGGAGGCCGTGATCGTGAAAAAAATATTTGTGGTTCTTGTAGTTTTTGGAGGGTGTGCGGTTCTGGTTCCTTTTGGAGCAGGGCAGACTGGGGGCCGGGCCCGCGATCTTGGCGTTCCGTTTGATGGCGCACCGGGGCCGCTCAACGCGATTACCGATGTTAAAGGGGTGGAAGTTGGTCACACGACCTTGATCTCCGGAGACGGAGCTTTGAAGGTGGGCGTGGGGCCGGTGCGAACGGGCGTGACGGCGGTTTTCCCGCGTGGAAAAGATTCGAGCGATTCGGTATTTGCCGGATGGTTCACGTTGAACGGCAATGGTGAGATGACGGGTACGACTTGGGTTGAGGAGTCGGGCTTTCTCGAGGGCCCGGTGATGATCACGAATACGCACAGCGTGGGTGTGGTTCGCGATGCCGTGATCGCGTGGCGCTTGAAACATGGCGGGCCCGACAAAGACGGCTATTCGTGGTCTCTGCCTGTGGTTGCTGAAACCTGGGATGGCTACTTGAACGACGTCAATGGATTTCATGTCAAGCCTGAGGACGTTTTTCATGCGCTGGATAGCGCGCACGGCGGGCCCGTGGAAGAAGGGAACGTGGGTGGCGGAACGGGAATGATTTGCAACGAATTCAAAGGCGGCATTGGCACGGCTTCGCGAGTGCTCGACGCGAAATATGGTGGATACACCGTGGGCGTGCTGGTGCAGTGCAATTATGGACAGCGTGATCAGTTGCGGATTGCGGGTGTGCCGGTGGGCCGCGAGATTGGCGGAGCGAAAGTGTGGGATGACGATGTGGGTTCGATCATCGTTGTGGTGGCGACGGATGCTCCGTTGATTCCGACACAGTTGAAGCGCGTCGCCAAGAGAGTGTCGCTGGGGCTGGGGAGGGACGGGAGTTATTCGGGCGATGGATCGGGAGACATCTTCATTGCGTTTTCGACGGCGAATGCAGGAGCGGCGTTGGCGAGCCATGCCACTCAAATCAGCATGCTGCCTAATGACGACATTAATCCCGTTTTTCTGGCGACGGTGCAAGCTACGGAAGAGGCGGTGGTGAATGCGATGGTCGCGGCAAAAACGATGACCGGGGTCGACGGGCATACGGCGGTGGCGCTGCCCCATGATCGACTGCGCGAGGTGCTGCAGAAGTACAACCGACTGGCGAAGTGAGAGGATGGGCGACACGCGAGCCGGGCAAGTGATGTAGTCTGTACATTCCGCGCATGAAGCTTCTACGAGGACAATGGCTCGCGCTGGTGGCGTTGGTTTGGTTGACCGGCTGCGCATCGATTGGTGCGCCGCTTCCGCCCTCACTGGAGCTGCCGCGGCCGCCAGAAGACCTGCGGGCGGCGCGCAAAGGCGATAAAGTTACCCTTACCTGGACGATTCCTCCGCGGACGATGGACCGGCAGCGGGTGCGCTATTTGGGAAAGACGAATATCTGCCGCGGCCTTAGTTCGACCCTTACGGCGTGCGGCACACCGGTAGGCGAGGCTGCGCCTGCGGCGGATTTCGCGCGCAGGAATGAGCCGGGCAGCCAGAAGTTGACGGCCAGCTATACCGATACTCTGCCGCTCGACCTCCGGCTACACGATACTTTCGGCTCAGCGACTTATGCAGTAGAAGTATTGAACCGGGACGGTCGCGCAGCCGGTTTGTCGAATCAGGTGCATGTTCCGCTGGCTGAAACTCTACCGGCGCCAACGGACTTCAGCGCCCGGGTCACGGCGGAGGGTGTGGTGCTTGAGTGGAGCGGAGCACTGTTGTCTCTGCCCAGTCCCAACCCTCTGCGCCGCAGTTACCGCGTCTATCGCCGGATCGAGGGCAGTCGACGGGAGATTCTTGTCGGTGAACGGGAAGCTGGAACGGAGAAGAATCTTTCGCTCACGGATCAGAGTTTCGATTGGGAGAAAACGTATTACTACCGGGTAACGACTTATACGACGATTGCCCAGCCGGGAAAACCGGAAGTGTCGATCGAGGGCGATGACACCCCTGAAGTAAAAGTGTTTGCCGACGATGTGTTTCCGCCGGCTGTGCCCTCGGGGTTGCAGGCAGTGTTTTCCGGGCCGGGGCAACAGCCGTTCATCGACTTGATCTGGGCTCCGGTTTCAGATGCGGACCTTGGCGGGTACAACGTTTATCGCCATGAGGAAGGTGGTACGCCGGTCAAAGTGAATTCCGAACTGGTGAAGATGCCGGCGTATCGCGATATGCAGGTGGTTTCGGGCAAGAAGTATTTTTATTCGGTGTCGGCGGTGGATTTGCGGGGGAATGAGAGTGGGCGGTCGGAGGAGGCGAGTGAGAGGGTACCGTAGGCTGTGCCGGACTCTGGCGCGGGGAAGAAGTAGGAGTGGGCTGTAATAGAAACTCCCCGCATCGCCAGAGGTGGCACCTCGGTGCAAGGGGTCCTTCGACTGCGCAAGACCGTCCTATCGGACGATCATTCTTCGCTCAGGATGACAGAGCGGGGAAGACAGACGATCATGCTTCGCTCAGGATGACAGCAAAAAAGTTTGGAGGAATTTCCGGGTCTCGTGGTTAGATAGAGGACGATGAAATATTGCCGCTTTCAACTGAATGGTGAAGCTCACTACGGACTGGTCGAGTCGGTTGCGGGACGCGAGTCGATTTTGCGGATACTGCTTACGGCTCCGGAAGAATCCGATGGCGACGTGGAGGGTTTGCGCACGCGCCGGATTGAACCGGTTGCGCTGGAAGAAGCCACGCTGCTGGCGCCGGTGCGGCCTTCGAAGATTGTGTGCGTCGGTCGGAACTATCGCGAACATGCGGCGGAGCTTGGTCATGAAGTGCCTAAGGAACCGTTGCTGTTCTTCAAGCCCAGTTCGGCGCTGCTGGGGCCGGGCGGCGTGGTGCGGCGGCCGAAAGGCTCGGAGCGAGTGGATTACGAGGGCGAGCTTTGCGTGGTCATGGGCAAGACTTGCTATCAGCTTCCTCCGGATGAGGATGTGCGGCCTTACATCCTCGGCTACACCTGCCTGAACGATGTGACGGCGCGCGACTGGCAGAATAAAGACGGGCAGTGGGCGCGGGCCAAGGGATTTGACACGTCGTGCCCGGTCGGGCCGGTGGTGGTGGAGGCGGCGGATCTTGATCCGCGGACCGGGGTTGGGGTCGAGACGCGGATCAATGGCGCGGTGCGGCAGTCGGGGAATACGCGGGATTTCATCTTTCCGCTGGATGTGGTCATCCGATACATCGCGCAGGTTATGACGCTTTTTCCGGGGGATCTGATCGCTACTGGGACGCCGCAGGGGGTGGGACCCGTCGTGGCGGGAGATGTGATGGAGATCAGCGTCGAGGGCGTGGGGACGCTGCGGAATTCTGTGGTGGACGAATAAATAAGGAAGCGAGCCAAACGCGTGATTATTGCGTCGCAAAAGCGCGACGCCTCGCGCGGCTCGCCCGGATCCCCTTCGGCTTCGCTCAGGGCAGGCTTTCGCTGCGCAAAGAACGCTTGCTCAGGATGACAAGGCTCTTTTACTGCAGGCGGAATCTCTCTCGCATCAAGCGTTGCAAGCGGGGTTTGTAGAGCAGATCGTAGGCCAGTTCTTTGTCGGGGAACATGGCGAGCGCGGCGCGCTTGGCGCCGGCAGCGAGCTCGGAGGCTTCTTCCACGGTGAGGCCGGGATCCTGGCTGATCACCGACGTTACCATGCTCATCATGACCTGGAGGCGGCGGATTCGTCGGGCCTCGTCGGCATCTTGATCCTGCGGCGCTCCGGCTTTTTGCCCCGCCAGAGGTGGATTCTTCTCGTGATCCGCTGGTTCTCCGAAGTTCATGCTGGCCCCTTTTTTCGCTTCACAGCTTTTTCTCGCCCACAGGTTTAGATGTTGCGGTCGCAGCGCCGGTCGCGGCCCTTTCCGGTATTCTCCACTAGTCGGGAGAGAAAACAACGGCCCGAAAGTGCTGGCTGGGTCACTAACGTCATCTGCGGTCTCCGGAAGAGGCGGTAATTGGAGGGAAGTTGAAGCGCACACTGATACTAGGAGATTTATATCCCCTTTGGCAGGCAAAAACACAGTCGCTGAATGTTATTGCTTGGCAGTTTGTTCGAGATCATTTTTCAGCAGGCTGACTTCGATGCGTGTGCCAACGGTATGTTTTCCTTCAGCAGCGTTGCCCATCCCGATCACGTAGATGCGGTAGGCCGGAACCTCCTGGTTCAGGACGAGATAACGCTCGACGGAATCCGCCATCTTCTTGGAGTTGAGGATGGCAGCCTGGCCGCGGCCTGCGGAGAAGCCTTGTACCTCGATGATGTAACCGTGCTGACCCTTCACTTGCGTGGCTAATTCATCTAGTGCGTCCTTGGCCTGCTTGCTCAACACGGTCTGGCCGGGACGGAAACGAATCTCGGTTTGGGCGCCGGACTTGTACTGATCGAGGCTCCCGACCACGGTCTGGTCGTTAGCGATGCGAGTGTCAAGGGAGGCTACCGTCTGGTGCGCCATCTGAGCTTTGTTGGCAGCATCTTGCGCGTGTTCATCGGCGAGGCTGGCCTTTTCAGAAGCCAACTGGATGCCGTGCTGGGCGCGGGCATCGATGTCCTTGATCATGCGGCTGCTCTCTGCGGTGATCTCATCGAGTTCGTTGACGCGGTCCTGGATGGGCTGAACGTGCCGCCGAACATACTGCTTGCTGGCGAAGGGATGCAGGACGAGCCAGGTCAGGCTGGGCTCATCGCCGTCCCAGAAATCCTGGGGCCGGGGAGACTGTAAGGGTTCACTGTGGTAGACCATCATAGGCTGTGAAGTGGGAGCGGCCTGGCTCGCCGATGTTGCCGGCTGCGCGCTCGAACTCGGAGTAGCCTGCTGCGCCACGGCGGACAGCGCAAGCCCCATCGACAACAGCAGTGTTATGAGTAAGCGGTTCGTCATATCATTTCCTTCTGAGTGAAGGTCCCGAGAGCTTCACTCCTGCCTGAGTTCCAGTGCCGCCCGGCGATGGCAATGCCGCGAGATGCGCAAGCCCGCAGTCTCGCAGTGGTATTGTAGCGCCAAAGCGGCGGAATTTCGGCTAATAAATTTGTGCCTCGGAGCGGCTTTGGCGGGGTGGGCAGCGGCTTCTTCGCTGCGATCAGAAGGACAAAAACGCCTAGATTTAGTATGAAAACGGAAAGGATCGGAGCGGCTTGCTGAAATACCCGATGGTTGGCGTTGGAGGCGGTCTGGGCTCGATTCTGCGCTTCTGGCTGGGCAGTTATATCGGGGGCAGAATGGGAACCCGTTTTCCCTACGGGACGCTGGTGATCAACATTACGGGATCGTTTCTGATTGGCCTGGTGTTTGCCTTCCTGACTGCCCGGACGCAGTGGAGTCCCAACTGGCGATACCTGATTCCGATTGGTTTCATTGGAGGCTATACGACATTTTCGAGCTTCGAGTACGAGACGCTGCGGACGATTCAAGATGGGCAGATCGGGCTCGGGCTGCTCTATGTGGCCCCGAGCGTGGTTATCGGGTTCGCGGCAGTGTGGGGAGGGATGGTGGCAGGGCGGGCGTCCAGTGATGCATCGTACCGTAGTACGCTCTCCGGCCTCGTAGTTTTGGGTTGACTTGCTAGGCGAGAGGTTTGGACATTTTGACGAGATGGCAAGGCATTTTAGGAGGATGCTGATCGCTGGGAAAAGGCAGGGTGCCGTTTTCCACGTATCCCCGACTCCGGTAGTATCCGGGCAGCTCCTTCCGCAGATTCACGATGGTGAGGTCCATGAAACGACAACCGGCGACGCGGCAGTACTCTTCGGCGGCGTCGATCAGGCGAGATCCCATGCCGGCTCGCTGGCGCAGGGGATCGACCGCGAGCAAGCCAAAATAACCGCGATCGCCGCGCAGCTCAACGTAGACGCAGGCGACCAGCGCGCCGGACTCTTCGGCTAACAGAAATTCTCCCTTATCGAGAAGCGCGCGCACTTTGTCTGGATTGGTGCGGTCCGCGTCGATGAAGAAGCGTTCCGGACGGAATGCAGCGTTCACCAAATGCGAAATATTTTCGGCATCGGCGGTTACGGCGGTGCGCGTTCTGATCTCGTCCACGCGAGTATCAGTTTACGCTGTAAATCGTGTGGTGGCTTGGAACCAGAACTCCGACGACTGCGCCCACAGTGGCACCGATAGTAGCGCCAATCGCGGCCACAGTGCCTCTACCAATCACATTAATGCAGTCAGGACCCGAGCATTCGGGTTTCGCCGCACCTATCCCGGCACCTACTCCGGCGCCCACTGCTGCGCCGATTATGGTGTTGCGCAAATGGTGTTTGTTTTCCATGAGCCTTACTTTGCGAACGTCTTGCTTCGGGATGGTCTGTCCGCCTGCCGCGTCCTGATACAAGATCGCTGCCTCGGAAAAACTCACGAAGATTCCGGAGTGCTTCGTCGAGTTCATTGCGACGGTCTCAATTTTCTGCCCCGGACGCAGGGTGCTGAGATTCGTCCATAATGCGCGATCGCCTTGTGCCCACGAAGTGCAGGCCACGCCGAGGATAAAAATCAGGAACCAGGTTTTTCGCATTGAGCACGCTCCCAAAGGTTTCAGGATTGCTCGGCCGCCACTCGACGCGACCCAGTTTGGACCACTCACGCGCGCTCAAATTTAGGCTTTTTACCTTGCGAAAGCAAACCAAGCCAATCTGACCTCGAGCGAAAAGATAGCAGCAAAGCGAAGGCTGACTGAGGGGCTGCTTTTGCTCCAAGTAGAATTTCGGCTTGGCTCACGCCCCGGCGCGGGCCGCTCTGGCCAATGGTACGGTGCGCGGAGTTTCTTCCTCATGGCGAAAGTAGAGCCGGTAAGAGCGGTGGATGCCATACATCACAGGGAAGACCACCAACGCCGCCTGCCAACCCAGATGATGGCTGACCGTGTTCACCATCGAGGTCATGCCCGCGCTGAGTACGTAATAGGGGAATGATAGTTGAACGATGCTCAGCCACACGCGGCGCATGGCCGTGCCCTCAGCCAGTTTGATGATGCCGCGACCGGAGCGGTCTGTCCGACAAGAAACGCGGCGGTTGCCGAGGCCAGCATGAGCGGCTCTGAATCCCAGGCCGATCTTCCCCAGGCCGATCTTCCCAGCCAGCCTGCATTCCAGATCAAGCAGGCCATGCTGGCGGCAAACGCCATCATGCTCACGTTGAACAACATCTGTTCCGGCCGGAACTTTCTGCCCGATTTCGGCCAGCACTGTACAACTGTGGAGAGGCAGGCGATCGAGACGGCTTCAAGGGCGCTCAGATTCACCACTGCCATCAGCAGAAAGGGCAGGTTGACTGACATGTTGCCATCAATGCCCGGCAGTTTAATCTTCATCTTCGAGGTTGCGGCGGCGAGTGCCAGTATGGCCGGCGCATACGCCGGGTGCACGGCGTGGCTTGCCAGGCTGCGCACAGAGTGCCGCCAATCGCCGCCAGCGTCATTCCGCCGATGAAAGTCTTGGTTAGCCGTGGATTGCGCTGCATATCTTCTCCTCTCTTTGCTGATTACACACGGCTACTGCTCATCGTCTCCGGCATCGGAGAATGCTCCGTCGGCACTCGATGCCGCTGCACCCCAAACTACGCTGGTAGCTTGCGTACCGGTGCCTGTGCTCGAGCCCCAAACCACGCTGAAGGCGCTCAACAGGTTGTCATTCCACGGCAACGCCGCACCCCAAACCACGGAACTGCCGGTTACGTTTGCACCCCAAACTACTGATGCTCCCCACACTACGGACGCTCCCCAAACCACCGATCCCGCCGCAACGGAGCCGTTTCCTTCAACCAGGGAAACTGTCCCCGTGGACGGGTTATAGACAACAGATGGAGACAACGCGGCACCTACCGTCGCCGGAGCAAGATCCGTGTTGGCAATCGCCGTCTGCATATTGAGCAGGCCCGAACCGACGGAGAACAGATCATAGAAGCCGGTAAAGTTCTGCTGGAGGTGTGGCACCCATGCGACGGTCGAGGCAGGAAACACTTTGTACGCCGTTTTCATCAGGCGCGCCTTCACCTGGTCCGGAGTCAGATTGACGTTCTGCTGCATCATCAGTGCAACCGCGCCGACGACGACCGGCGTGGCCATGCTGGTGCCGCTCAGCGTGAAGTAGTCGTTGTTTCCGTCGTTGCCGGTGACCAGTTCCGCTGGAAATAAGCTTTCCAGGGTGGCGCCAGGAGCGGCTAGCGAAACGATGTCGTTGCCAGGAGCCATGATGTCGGGCTTTACCACGTGATCATAGGTAGTGGGACCCTTGGAACTGTAGCTGGCAATGGTCTCGGCCGACTGCGAAGTGGATCCGTTGCTCTTCATCGCACCCACGGTGATTACGTAGGGATCGTTGCCCGGAGCTGTGATGGTGCCGAATCCGTTGCTGCCATTGACGCCCACGCGGCCATAATTGCCCGCCGCCACAACCACCACAATCCCAGCCTTCCAGGCCGCTTCCACTGCCTGGCAAAGAGGGTCCTGGGTATAGCTGACGAAAATGCCGCGCCCGAGCGATAAGTTGATCACCTGGATGTTGTAGGTGTTTTGCAGCGCGATCGCTTGCTCAAGGGCTGCAATGACGGTGCTATCGGTACCGACGCCATTGAGATCCAGCGCGCGAAGATCCACGAGATTGACCGCGGGAGCGACTCCAATGTAATTCCCGCTTGAGAGATAGCCGTTGCCGCCGATGATTCCGGCGACGTGAGTGCCGTGTCCATAGAGGTCGTACATTGCCCCGCTCGAATTCGAGGTCGCAGTGCCGGTGAAGTCCTGGTGGTAGACCACGCGCGAATGAGTCTGGTTCGAATTCCACAGATCGGGATGACTGTCGTTAATTCCGCTATCAATTACGGCTACGCCAATCCCTCTTCCGTTGTAACCAGCATTCCAGGCCGAGGGAACGCCGGTAGCTATGTCTGTGGTGTCATCCAGTTCCTTCATCGGATGGTCAACGTTGACGGAAACAACCTCGGGGTCGGCTTCCAAAGCGGGCAACGCTCTTACCGGAATAGTCAGAGCGATCCCCTTGACCACGTGTAGCCTATGGTTCAGCCGTGCGCCCAGGCTCAGCACTTTGCCTTCTTGCTCGGATTGAGGAACCTGCCCGTATTGCACAATTACCTGCACCGTCTCACTGGCCGCTGCACTTTGCGCTCGAGCCGCGAATGGCGCGAGGTCCGGTGCGAACTTGCCCACGAAGTGGCCGTCGCCTGCAGGATTTTGGGCGAAGGCAGTTCCAGCGACCAGGACAAGCAGCAAGCTCAGGCGTTTTCCCCAAGCTGCGCTGTGACGCTGGTCCCGACCCGGGTTCTTAGCTTTCAGTCTGTGCAACATGAGTCTCACCTTTCCTGTCTGGTGCGAACGAATCTGATGCGAACCAATGTGGAGCGAAATTGTCCTCTACCCGCATAAGGGTTGTGCACGGGCAATGCCAATTCGGTCCTCGTAAGTGATTGTTACGATGGGAGATCGGCGATGCTCCGCGTAGAATATTGGGTCACTCTGTCCTTCCATGCGGGGCATGGGACAGTTTGTCCCGCGCGGTTTCGTTGTTGCGCTCAATTCGGGTTGACTGGAATTGGTGGCTGCTGTGGTCGAAGGGTGAAGTCTGGAATCCGAAAGCGGAGGATTTTATCGCGCGGTTGCTCTCTCGGCCTTCATTGGCAACTGCGCGGCCGACGGCAGCAGTCGCGGCATCGCCGCCATCAGTTGCTGGGTGTATGCGTGTTGCGGATGGGCGAAGATCTGCGCGGTGGCTCCGCACTCTACGATCCCGCCTTGATGAAGAATGGCGATGCGGTCGCAAATCCCTGACACCGAAGCGAGATCGTGAGAAATATAGAGGATCGCCATCCCGGTAGAGCGGTTCAGTTGGCGAAACAGCGCGAGAATCTCGGATTGCGTAATCACATCGAGAGCGCTGGTGGCTTCATCCGCGATGAGCAGCGCTGGGCGATGCATCACCGCCATGGCAATCAGCACGCGCTGGGCTTGCCCCACGCTCATCTGCGAAGGATGCTTACGCAAGAAATCGTCGTCAGTGGGCAGGGAGACGCTCTGCAGAGAAGCGCGGATCGCGTTCGTACAGTCTGCGGCCGCGCCCGACGCATGCGCCCGCCATGCTTCTTTGAGCTGGGTTCGGATCTTGAGTGCCGGGTTCAGCGAGGACAGGGGACTCTGCAACACCAGGGCAACGGCGCGTCCCCGCAACGCACGCAGTTCGCGTTCGTTAAGCTGCAGCAGGTCGGATTCCCGCAACCTTACTGTCCCTTCAACCTGCGCTTTCTTATCGAGAAGTCCGAGAATCGCCAGGGCCAGCGTGCTCTTGCCGGAACCGCTTTGTCCCACCAGGCCGAGCACTTCGCCGCGCTGGATTTCCAGCCACACATCGCGCAGAACCGCCGGCTTTCCGGCATAGCCCACCGAAAGCCGCGCCGACAGCAGAATCTGGTTTTGCAAAGCCTCGGACGCCATCTTTAATTACCTGTGCAGCTCCTAAAATTCACATCCGTGTGATCCGTGAAAATCCGTGGCAAAGAATCTTCCATCACTTCCCCGACACAGTAAGCCATTCCGCATTCCAGAAAGTCTGCGGAGACAGAATTACCGGAACGGCCCTGTGTACCGCCGTCGAAACTGCAGAAAGCGAATTCTTATTAATCAAAAAGATGAATGGTTCTTCCTCGACTACGATTTCCTGCACGCGGTCGAAGGCTTCTTTTCGCTTCTTCACATCGCTCGAGGACGCCTGCGCGCGCATCAGCCGGTCAATCTCGGCTTCCCATGCCGTTTCCGGAACTTTCTGCTGCGGGTTCCACTGGTGATTCTCCGAAGAACTCAGCCATACATTCATCTCGCCGTTTGGATCCAGGTCAACGTTGGTCAGCCCCAGCAGAATCGCCTCGTAATCGAAAGTTTGGGTCATGCGTTCGATCAGGGAAGGGAAGTCGAGTGTAACCACGTTCACGTGGATGCCGATCTTCTGCAGATCGTCCTGGATCAATACTGCCATGCGTTCGCGCGATTTATTGCCGGAGTTCGTGATAATAGAAAACACTACCTCGTTGCCGTCTTTGTCTTTGAGTGTCCCATTTTCCGTGCGGAAGCCCTCGGCCTGCAGTTCCTTCAAAGCCGCATCGGGGCTGTAGGTCTGAGGCTTCAGTTTGCTGTTGAACCAGAATTTATTGGCCGGCGAGAACGGCCCTACGGCGGGCTGGGCGTGACCGTGGAAGACCACGCGGCTTAAGTCGTCGCGGTTAATCGCTTCCGAAATTGCCCTCCGGAAGCTGGCCGAGCGGAACCAGTTCTTTTTGTAGTCTGGGATCGGCGACTTCGCTATCTCGTTGAACCAGAGTTGCTCGCTATCGAGCGACGGCCCTGCATCGTGCACGAGTTGCGGCGACGTTGCGGCCAGCTTGTCGAAGTATTCGCTGTCGAGAGAGTTGATCAACTCCAACTCGCCGCGTTTAAATTGCAGCATCTCCACATCGCGGTTCGCTTGGATATCGAGCTGTATGGAATCCAGATAGGGCAGTCTCCGCCCCTGTTCGTCGGTCTTCCAGTAATTGGGATTGCGTTTCAGAAGGACCGAGGACCCGGGCTTGTAGTCGGCCACCATGAACGGGCCCAGCACGGCCATTTCTTTCTTTGGCGAACGCTCGGAGAGAATCGCGACCTGGTCGAACAGGCGATCGAGTCCGGCCACCGGAGCTGGAAACCGGATCGAGATCTGACTCGGAGAAATCACTTTGGTTTCGACACTCCCCGCGCCGGAACGGAAAGCATCGCCGGTCGGGGAATGTAGCGCCGGGTCCATCAACTGCTGAATGGTGTAAGCCACGTCCTCGGCGGAGAATGGCGTGCCATCGGAAAACGATATGCCGCTGCGCAAGCGAAACCAGATTTGACGGCCATCCTTCGAGACCTTCCATGAGATTGCCAAACCAGGCTCGAGTTCCTGAGTCTGACGATTCACCCGAACCAGAACTCCTCCGGTCAGATAACGAATGGCGCCGGAGGCATCGTCCTCAACCTTCAACGGGTCAAACGTCTTTGGTTCTGAGCGCAGGCAAAATCTCAGTTGACCGCCCCCTTGACCGAGCGCTTGCCCCAGCAGAGATCCCAGACAGAGCACCGCGACTGCGATTGCTCTTCCGCAAGGATTTACCAATTCTTTTAGCTTTTCTCCGCCACGGATCATGCGGCCAACTCCTCCTGCCTGGAAAGCAAAACCTGAAACGACGTCACTACCACCACCAGCAAAATCAAAGGCACAAACTTCCATGGTTCTTCACCAACCGAGACCAGTCCTTCCAATTCTTTCAACAAACTTCCCCACGAGGGCATGGGCTCGGCCACGCCCAGCCCGAGGATTCCGAGGTTGGCCTCACTCAGGATGAAGACCGGAATCGAAATCCAAAACTGCGCGTAGAGCACGGGTTTCAAGTTCGGTACCACATGGATCCAAAACAGCCGTTGCCCGGGAAGCCCTGCCGCCCGCGCCTGCCTGACAAAATCTGAGGCACGCAGCGACCCTGCGGTCGTGCACAACACGCGAGCTGCGGCGGTCCAGCCCAGAAGTCCGAGCAACAAGAATGTGACCAGCACCGAGACCAACGGAGATACATTCAGCGGCATCAACGCCCGCGCTGTGATCAGCAGGAACAACCAGGGCAGCGACATAAACAAATCGGTCACGGCCATTGCCATCCGCGCCCAGATGCCACCCAGATATCCCGCGAGTCCTCCAATCAACGCCGCCATCAACGTCGAAAGCAGAGCCGCGGCCGGAGCCAACAGCAAAGAGATTCGGGTTCCATACAGCACGCGGGCAAAGCGGTCGCGCCCAATCTCGTCCGTTCCCAGCCAGTGCGCGCGCGATGGCGGTGTATCGGTCGCCTCGCGGTACTGCTTGGCGTATCCGGCAGGGGCCAGCCAGTTCGCCGCGAGTGATGCACCGATCACTAACGCTAAAACTACGCACGCCAGTTTGCGCCAGAAGTTCATGCTTCCTGGCCTCGAACCACATGACCGATTACATCTGCCCCCGAATTAGCCAGCAAGGTTACGAGTGTCACCAGGATTGTGATGTTGACCAGCAGTGGAAGATCGCGGGCCAGCGCGGCTTCCCATGCCAGCTGTCCAATTCCCGCCAACCCGCACAAAGCTTCGACAGGGATGGCCGCGCCTACGGCCAGGCTCACCGACACTCCAGCCACAGCCAGCAACTGCGGCGTCACCACCGGCACGACATGCCAGAAAAGAATGCGCGCCTCGCCCAGGCCCTTTGCTCTCGCAGTGATGACGTGAGGCCGGGAATAAGCCTTCACCAGAAGATTTCGCGCATACCGGTAAGTATGCGGGAACACGATTAGCGCAATCGCTAACGACCCGGGCACATTCCACAGTACAGAAAGCAATGCCAGCACGGCAGCCGGAAGGCAGAGAAATGTTCCGCTCACCACCGTGGTCAGTGTGTCGTAAACCGAAAGCCGCAGCCACGCCGCACTCAATGCCAGCGTTAGGGTCAGCATCCACGCGAGTCCAAGACCCACAGCCAGCAATCGCAGCGTGAGCGGCGCGCGATCGCGCAGCAGCGTGCGCACCGGCTGTCCCAGGGCGAGCGAGGTTCCCAGATCGCCATGCGCGGCTCGATTCATGTAAGAGAAATAAAACTGGAAGACGTTGCGGTCCTGATTCCGGGCATCATGCAGCGCCTGCAGGCTCTGAGCATTCAGGTGCGGATCCAACTCCCGCTCATCGACGTTGAAACCCGGTGCCAGGCGCACTAACGTCGCGGAAAGCAATCCTCCGAGAAGAACCGTTGCCAGCAGAGCCAGCGCATGCCCGGCAATTTTCCATCGCAGGCCTCGCATTTATTCTCCCGAGGCGCCGCGCGCAAGGGGATCTTTGCCGGCGGCACCTTTCGCGTGGTGAGTCTGCTTCATGGAGTACATGCGCCGGTCGGCTTCAGACAGCAGTGCCTCCACGTCATACCCGTCTTCAGGACAGAAAGCCGTTCCCACGCTCAGGCTAACAACGTCGCGTCCGCAAGTGTGCCGCCCCGCGTCGACCGCCGCTTCATTCAAACGGATTGTCTTTTCCTCGACCGCCTCCACTGTGAGGCCGGGAGCCGTGATAACGAACTCATCGCCACCCATCCGCGCAACGTAATCGTAACCGCGGCACGCGTCCTTCAGGCGCGTGCTGAACTCGCGCAGCAGTTTGTCGCCTTCCAAGTGCCCGAAAGAATCGTTGATCTTTTTCAGCCCGTCGATGTCGCAGACCATCACCGCGAGCGAAGTCTTCATGCGCCGGCATCGCGTGACTTCCTGCGCCAGATGGACGAATAGCGAGCGCGCGTTGGGCAGCCCGGTGAGGAAGTCTGTGGTTGCGGAACTTTCCGCCTGCTGATATTTCAGAGCATTCTCCACCGAGAGCGCGACCTTCGAAGCCACGGCTAAGAGAATCCGGAGATGGTCTGCCGTAAAAGCATCCGGGCTCGAGTGATACATCGCCAGCACGCCCACCACTCCATTCAATCCCTGCAATGGAACTGCAAGGGCCGAAGACAAGCTCACGGTTTTAGGATCAGCCACGTAACCGGACTCCACCTCCGGGTTACCATTGATGATGGGCTTGCAGTTTTCCGCAACCCAGCCGCACAACCCTTCGCCCACGCGGATTTTCAGAGACGAGAGCACGCGAAAGTTCTCGCCGCTCACCAGTTCCGGCAGCAACCAGCCATTCCGGTTCACGAATACGGCAATGGAGTCGTACGCAATCAACTTGCGTAGCCGCATCGACAGGACAGAAAGGGTCTCACTCAAGCTCAGCGAGTTTCCCAGATCCTGGCTCAACTCGAACATGGCCTGCGCCTCTTGCCTCGCTGATGCGATCGAGGTCAGGAAGTCGGAGTCGGTCTGCGAGTTGTCAGCCCATTTCTCGAACCCCGTGGCAGGAGCAAGTCCGCGCTCGACCCGCAGCTCTCTGGATAATCCGCGAGGAATAAAGCCATCTTCACAAGTCTGCGCAATGCGTTCCAGATCGACATAGCGGCGCTCCAGAACCTCCACGATCTTCGGGTCGAACCAGGTTCCTGCTCTTTCTTTCACTCGATCCATGGCTCGATCGAGCGGCATCGCCTGGCGATACTGCCGGTCTGAGGCAATGGCGTCCAGGCAATCCACGACCGCCAGAATCCGCGCACCGATCGGAATCGCTTCGCCGCTAAGCCCAGCGGGATATCCAGAACCATCCCATCTTTCGTGATGCGAGCGCACGATTGGAGCCACGGGATAAGGGAAAGCGACGCGATCCAGAATTTCAGCGCCGACCAGCGGATGCACCTTCATCTTCTCGAACTCTTCCGGCGTGAGCCGCCCCGGTTTGTTGATGATGTGCTCCGGCACGGCGAGCTTGCCAATGTCATGCAGCAGCGCCGCTGCCCGCAGCGCCTCGATTTCATCCGGCAACAGACCAATCTCTTTGGCGATTTCTACCGCATAGGTCCGCACCCGTTGCAGGTGCGTATGCGTAGTGTGGTCCTTGGCTTCGATCGCGAGAGCCAAAGCCTCGATGGTTCGCATGTTCAGCGAAGCAATCTGCTCCACGTGCCGCTTCTCAACTTCTACGCGTTCCTTCTCAGCTTCCAGCCGTCCCAGATAAAGTCGATAGGACCGGTATACCCAATAAATTACGGGAAGTACCAGCAGGGAGGTCTGCCATCCGGCGCGCTGGTTGATGATTCCCACCAGCCCCACCGCTGCTGCTCCCACGAGGTAGTAAGGAAACGACCAGAAGTAGCACTCTTTCCAAACCTTGCGGCTCGATTTGTTTTCCGTCAGCGCGATGACCACAGAGATGGGCAGCGTATTCGCCAGGAAAAAGACCAGCGCCGCCATCATCAGCAAGATGGGTTTGTTCGTCCCTACTCTCGGTTCCAGCCAGTGATAACTGACGTAGCAAAGCGCGCTGGCGTTCGCCATCATGCCGAAAACATTGAACAGGACTTTAACCGGATCCAGTCGATTCTTCGTGTGCCAGACGCTCTGGATCAGAGTGGCCATGCAGCCGATCACCAGCGTCTCCGGCAAGCTGAGCTCCATGACGCCCAGAAGAATAAAAAGGAAGTTCACCGACATCGTGCCGTCGATGCCTGGCAACTGCACCTTCAGACTGGAAGCCAGGACCGCCACCCCCAGATAACACGCAAACCGAGTCAGGTCCGCGGATTGCCAGTGCCACAGGGCATAGCCCAGCACCACCATTCCCAGCGAGACCGTGATCCCGACAAATAGTTTCGTCCGAGTCGACATTGCGTCGTTACTGCTATCGCAAGGGGAGGTGGCAGACTGCGTCCAAGGCGCGAGAAGTCCTTCCCCGCGCACACCTCGGGCGAGCCTGTTCAGTGAAATGCTATTGCGGCTAAAGGGCTTTAAATAGCTTACTTCAGTAACCGAAGAGTGATGTCCTCAACCCAGTCTCGCGGCTTTGCGAAGTGCGAGGTTACTTTCGTGATCATCCGAGACTGCATACTCGATCCAACCGTTGTTCACTGTGGCAAGATCAACTCCAAACGCGCGGGATGCCACCAGTTAATCTCAATTCGCAGCCGCAAGGGCCAACCAATGATGCCAGCGCAGTCGGCGGAATCGCGGTCTTATCGGCCGATCTCAAAGGGAAAATAACTGGCTACAATGAAGCTGCCCTGAAGGCCTTCAGATGTACCGCCGCTGAAGTCCTGGGCCAAACTTTGGCAGTTCTCATCTCAGGGAAGAACGGCGCCGAGCAGAGCCAACTGCAGAAGACCATGCTCATTGCGGTGCTGGAACACAGCCACTATCGATCTTCACACTCGTGTCAGAACAAAGCCGGCAAGAACTTTGCGGCCGAGTTGACCCTCACACTGCTTCGTGACGGTAAGTCCGCACCGGCCGGAATAATCGCCTTACTCTCTGTGGTCGAGGAAAAATCGATCTCCGCCTCGGTGCCCACCAGGGCCCACGATGCGAAACAACGCGATGTGAAACAACACGATCTGAAGCAACAAGGTATGGATGAAGACGAGACCGCGCACACTGTTTCGCGCGAAATCGATGGTACCAACCTTATCCTCGCCAGTCCCGTAATGCACCGCTTCATGCGCATGGTGGACCGTGTTGCCGGCCATGCCGAGAGCGTGCTGGTCACCGGTGAAACCGGAACCGGCAAGGAACTCATCGCCCACGCGATTCACCAGGCTTCGAATCGACGCAGTCGGCCCTGGGTCGATATCAATTGCGCCGCGCTGCCCGAGAACCTGGTCGAGAGCGAGTTGTTCGGTTATGAAAAGGGCGCGTTCACCGGCGCCGATGCGTCCAAGCCTGGCCTGTTCGAACTCGCCGACAAGGGCACGCTCTTTCTCGATGAAATCGGAGAACTACAGCTTCAAACTCAGGTCAAGTTGCTGCGCGTCCTGGACGGATCTCCTTTCTACCGCCTGGGAGGCCACCGCAAGATCACAGTCGACGTCCGTATCATCGCCGCCACGAACCAGGACCTCGACGCTGCGGTCGCCACCGGCCGCTTCCGTCAGGATCTTTTCCATCGTCTCGGCCAGTTTCAGCTTCGAGTGCCTCCGCTGCGCGAGCGTCCTGAAGACATCGTCGCGCTGGCTGAGCACTTCCTCAGCCTCAAGAATCCTGGCAGCGCTTTCGCACCCGATGCCGTTTCCGCGCTGCTCTCGCATTCCTGGCCCGGAAATGTTCGCGAACTGCGCAACCTCATTGCCCGCGTTGCCGTGGAATCACGCAGTCCTGAGATCCACAAATCGCAGATCACCGACGCCATGTCGGGCAACCCGGTCGCGCAGCGTCAGGCTGCTTCCATGCCGGTGGGCAATCTCGAGAGCATGGAGGAGCAGATGATCATCCGCGCGCTGGAGCGCAGCGGAGGCCATCGCAGCCAAGCCGCGGAACAACTTGGCATCTCCCGCCGCACGCTCAGCCGGAAGCTGAAGGAATACAATATCAACGTGAATTCCGCCGACGCTGCGGATTCTTTAGCCTACGTCAGCCTCCAGCAGCAAAAGTTTTTCCGTGCCCGCATCCAGCTTGCGGTCGCGCTGAAGAACCAGCAGGGTGAAGAAGTTTGCGTCCAGGGCGTGAACCTCAGCACCGGCGGCATGGGAGTGGATGGATTGAAAGAACCGATGAAGTTTACCGGCCTGCTCGATGTCAGTTTTCCGCTCCCTGACAGTGAGACTGTTTTTCGAGCCAAGGCCCGTATCGTGTGGTTCGGCGGCGAAGGCCGCGTCGGCCTTCGTTTCGCCGTCATCGACCCCGCTCTCTTCGAGCAGCTACAGCGTTGGACCAACAACAAGATGAAGAACGAAGGCTGGGAACTGCCTACCAGCCCTCAGTAGAACGGCCCACAAATTCCTCTCGGACTCCTAATGCACCGGCGCTGGCTGTGGAGCGGCCTGCGGAGCCGTTGCACTAGGGGCGGAGAAATTCACCTTTGGGACTTCGCGCGATCCTGGCGAAGCTTCAAAGTAAGCCTCACTCGGCTTGAATCCCGCAAACCCTGCGTAAAAGCTGTTGGGAAACTGCTGCACATAAGTGTTGTAATCCCGCAGCGTGTCGTTGTAACGCTTGCGCTCAACCGCAATCCGATTCTCCGTGCCAGCGAGTTCATCCTGCAGGCGAAGGAAATTCTCGTTCGACTTCAGCTGAGGATAGTTCTCAACCACCAGCAGCAGGCGGCCAAGCGCTCCATCGAGCTGCCCGTTGGCCGCGATCTTCTCCTGTGGCGTGCCCGCGGAAAGCAGCGCAGAGCGCGCCTTGGCGATATCCCCGAACACGGTGACTTCCTGGTGCGCATAGCCCTTCACCGTCTCCACCAAATTCGGGATCAGGTCGGAGCGCCGCTGCAACACGATGTCGACTTGCGACCATGCCGCCTTCACCGCCTCGTTCTTGCTGACCAGCGTGTTTTTCACGCTCACGTACTGGCCAGCAACAAACAGGCAACCCAGTAATACAATTGCCACGATAACGAGCACTGCGATCAACGCCTTGTTCATGAAATTCTCCTGAAAGCCCTGCATCCGCGAGTTCTACTTAGAACCCGCGACACCCGAATCCAGCATTTTATCAACTGCTGCCGCCACCTGCTCGACGGCAGCCAGGTAACGTGAGAAAACGTCAGCGGCGTCGAGTTGGCCGGTCTTGACTCGACGCTCCCGAACATCCAGCACTTGTAAAAACCCGGAATCATCGAAACCAATCTTGTCTGCCAGCACCTTCACTGTCTCACGTTTCCCGGGAGGCGGGTCCTGGCCCATAACGATAAGTACATGTCGAAAAAGTGTGACGAACGACGAGACCGATTGCGTCAGCAACTCCCACATACGAGGGTCGCTCCCAGAGGCGAGGAGCAGGTGCCGCCGCAATAACGAAAGCTTTTCTTGAAGTTCATATTCCGTCTGGACCCGGTGCAGATTCATCGGAATTGTCAGCCCCTGCAATACGTCTTCGCCGAAGACGACCCGGTGATGCTGCCGCATATCCATCAGCTCAATAGCAAACACATCGGTAGAGCGCCCGATTTCATCGCGCGTCATCACAAGCGGAGGTGGCTGCTTTTGCCGATCCCACCACTTTGCAACCGGTGCCAGGGCTTGGAGTGCGGTGAACGAACTGTCGCGAAGCACGCAGAAGAGATTCAAATCGGAATACTCGGGGTGAAAGTCGCCGGCCGCGGCCGATCCGTAGACGATGACGCTCACTAGATTGTCCTTCGCTGCCTCGCGGAGCTTCTTTACAAACTCCGCAATTTTCTTATCCGACCGTATCTCGTCAAGATCCATCGCACCCTCTCGCTACCAACTTCCGCTAGACCCACCGCCACCGGACATCCCGCCCCCGCCAAATCCTCCGAAGCCTCCACCACCACCGCCCCCGCCACCGAATCCACCCCCACTCCAGCCGCCTCCTCCGGATCCTCCTCCGCCAAACATACCGGAAAAGAGGATCCAGAAAAGCACGCTCCGAAGCGGAGTAAAAAGAATAATGAGTATGACAATAATCAGCAGGATTACTCCGCCGGCCGACATCCCTCTGCCGCGCTGGTTATCGCGCTCAACCGGAGCCTCCGGCTGCAGGTTTGTAAGCTGAACACCAGCGTCGTCGGCAATGACCTTCGCGACTCGCGACGTGACCAGCAGCAGCCCCTGGCCATATTGCCCGGCCCGCATGAGCGGCACAGCTTCCCGCGCAAATCCCCCCGTCTTCCCATCGGGCAGAATGGGCTCCAGCCCATAACCGACCTCAATGCGGTCGCGATGGTCGTCAATGGCATAAAGAATTAACACGCCACGATTGGTCGCTTTGGTTCCCAGGCCCCACTGCTGAAATAGTGCGACCGCGTAGCTTTCAATATCCGAGCCGTCGAGCGAGTGGATGGTCACCACCGCGATCTTGGCGTGGGCTTTTTGGTCAACCTGCCGGCAGAGGTCGTCCATCTGCGCGATCGCGTTCTGATCCAGCACGTGGGCAAAGTCGTTGACGTAGTCAGTGGCCTTAAGTTGGGAGACCGGCTCCGCCCGCGCTGCCAAAGCCAACAGCAGCGCAGCGGCAACACTCAGCCACCATTTCGCGTGAAAACTCATCGAAGTGCAAATTGTACAGGACGCGAGGCAGGGGAACGACTGGCCTCGAGCAGCCGAGGAGTCATCCGCCAACAGAGGGCTTAGGAAGATGCGCCGGCCTGTTGGGCGGCGCTTCCGTAAGGTATCAAATCATTGTTAGCTCACGCGATTAGTTCACGCGCAACAGCATCAACGTCCCGCTTTCAAGTTTTACATTGTTCTTTTCCGAGCTGAGAAGAGAACCTTGGTTCGCCGTCGGCGACGACGACGTAAGCTTAAGATCAGAGATTCCAACCACTCCCTCCGTCTGTGCGGTAATCCGGGGACGCGTGCTTGTTCCCGTCTGCGTATCGCTTGGCATGCTGTCTTGCGACGCGGTCTGGGGCGCAGGCGATGGCATGGATCCGCCCATTCCTCCGGCTCGCGGGGAGCCCGGATAGCCGGCTGCTCCGGTGCTCGGAGCTGCTTCGCTATTTCCCGCTGCACTGCTCTCCGAATTCTGTGGACCCGAATTCTGTGAACCAACGACCGCCTGGATGGACATCGGCATCTGCATCTCGCTTCCGTCCTTCATCACAGCGTGGTCAAATGTGATTCCCACCTGAGATTCTTTTTGCTCCTTGTTGCGCGCCTGCGCTTCCGTCACGTGACCGACCACCTCCGTATCTTTGGCCACAATTACTTCCCCGGCGTTGGTCTTCAGGTCTTGCGTGACTTTGGCCACCACTTCATCGCCGGTCTTCACTTTTTTCGCGTCGACGGTCTTGGTCAACGACACTGGAATAACGCTGCCCGGCGCGATTCGCGTTGGGCGTGCTTGAGTGGCGGACTCCGTCGCCGTTTGTTGTGCGGAAGGCTGAGCCGGCGCCGAGGTCTGGGGACCGGGAGGCGGACTAGCCTGCGCTGGGGCCGGATTAACTTGTCCGTACGCGACCCCCAGCATCAAGACGCTCGAAAAAATGCTGATCAGAATCGTTTTCATTTACGACCTCCTTCATGAGCTTTCAGGCTTATTAAGCCGAGGGCGCAATACTCGTCTTAATCTGCTATTTATTCGATGCATTTTTAGAGTGAGGGGCCGTCAGAATGTCGCCAACCTCAAGTGTCAACATCGCATCGAAGCAATGTGTCGTTCCTGCCTCTCCATCGCGTAGGAGTTTTCGTGCTTGGCCTGTCGTTAGTCGGCATCGCCGCGTGCACAAATCACAGGGACAATCCAGATGAAATCCGTCGGCGCACGGCTGAAGCCACGGAGACCATGAGGCGCGATGCCCAGGCGGTGGCCGAAGGCGTGAAGGAAGGGATGGGTCACCAGCAGGCGATTAACAGCAATCGAGCATCGCGTGAGGATCTGCTCAACCTGCCCGGCCTGACCGAGCGTGAGGCCGACCGCGTCATTGCCGATCGGCCATTCCAAAATGCACATGACTTGGTGACACGCCACGTGGTTTCGGAAGAGGAGTACGAAAAAATCCGGGACCGCCTTATCGCCGGACGCTGACCGCAGGTAATGTCCAATCCGATACCGGATGATGTCGCCTGTGACTTCGGTGCGATCCTGCGATATCATCAAGGGGATGTCTTCCTGGAAACAACACCATTCGTTTCAGACCGATGACCCGCGGCTGCAGCCCATTCACGCCAAAGTGCTGGCCGGTGGGCGACTGGACGAAGGAGATGCGTTAGCCCTCTACCGCACCGGCGATATTCTCGCTGTGGGCTGGATGGCCAATCACGTCCGCGAGCGCATGCACGGCGACAAGACGTATTTCAACGTCAACCGACACATCAATCCCACCAACGTCTGCGTCGCGGCCTGCCGCCTTTGCGCCTTCGGCCGTAAGAAGGACGCCCCCGGCGCCTACACCATGGCGCTCGACGAAGCTTTCAAAACCGCCGCTTCTGGATACAGCGAAGCCGTCACTGAATTTCACATCGTCGGCGGATTGCATCCCGACCTTCCGTTTCAATATTTTCTCGATCTCTGCTCTGGCCTGAAGCAGCGCTTTCCACAGGTTCATCTCAAGGCCTTCACCATGGTCGAGGTTGCATACTTATCGAAGCGCGCCAAACTTTCGATTCGCGAGACACTGGAGCAACTCAAAGCCAGCGGAGTGGATTCGCTCCCCGGCGGCGGGGCAGAAATATTCGCCGACCGCGCGCGCCACATCATCTGTGACCACAAGATCGACGGCGGTCAATGGCTCGACACAGCCAAGCTAGCCCACCAGATCGGACTGAAATCGAACGCCACCATGCTCTACGGCCACGTCGAGAACGACGAAGACCGCATCGACCACCTGCTCAAGCTGCGCGCTCTGCAAGACGAAACCGGCGGCTTTCAGACTTTCATCCCGCTGGCCTTCCATCCTGACAACACGCCGCTGCAGCATCTGCCGAAAACGACCGGCATGCTCGATATCAAGCAGATCGCGGTCAGCCGCCTCGTGCTCGACAACTTCCCGCACATCAAGTCCTATTGGCAGATGGTGACGGCCAAGATCGCGCAAATCTCGCTGCGCTTCGGCGCCGACGACATGGATGGAACGGTGATCGAAGAAAAGATTTATCACGACGCGGGCGCGACGACTCCGCAAGGCATGCGCCGCGAAGAACTCGAGCGCCTCATCCGCGCCGCCGGCCGTGAGCCGATCGAGCGCGACACTCTTTATCGGCCCGTCACGCGCACCGAGACGTCGGTCACGGTCGCGGTGTAGAAGCTAACGGAGAGCTCTCGGACAACGAAAAGGCCGGAGCAGGGGAAAATGATTCCCATCCTCCGGCCTCTGGAAGTAAGACCTACAGATTGAAAGTATTACCTACAGCTTCTCGTAGAACTCACACGCCGAACATGAAATATAGATCCCACCAGGCACGCCCCGCTCCCGGTCTTTCATGCGCTTGACGATGCGCGTAGTCTTGCCGCACTTGGGACAATCTGTGCTCTTGCTGGTGTCCATGACCTTCTTACGGTCTGCCGTTTTTGCAATCTTCGCGCCTACTGCCATGGTTCGTTTCTCCTGATCTGTTTAATGTTTACGCAGCGATCCGCTGAATTTCTTGAGCAGACATTTGTGGATGGGATATTTCAGAAAGCCCGTTTCAGAAAACCTAACCGGAAAATCCACTCAGGAAGATTCTTACAGCTGCGTCTTGTCTCTCTTCCGTACACGTCATTTTACAGCAATATCCCGCCGCCTGTCTTGCGCGCTCAGTGTGGCGTTGACCCTATTCCTCGCCCCTGCTACCGTCATATGTTTGCCTTCCAAGGAGGTTCGTCATGCCTGCCATCAAATTTCGCGGTGTCGATTTCATCCGGTTTGATTCGCTCCTCACCGAAGAAGAACGCCTGGTCCGCGATACCACCCGCAAATTCATTGAGGACAACCTCGTTCCCATCATCGAAGAGTGCAACCGCGCCGGCCGCTTCCCGCGCGAACTGGTCAAGCCCATGGCCGATCTCGGCTTCTTCGGCGCATCGCTGCAGGGCTATGGTTGCGCTGGCATGGGCAACGTCGAATACGGGCTGGTAACTCAGGAGCTCGAACGCGGCGACTCCGGAGTGCGCAGCTTCGTCAGCGTGCAATCGGCGCTGGTCATGTATCCCATCCATACCTTCGGCAGCGAAGAACAGAAGCAGACCTGGCTGCCCGCCATGCAAAAGGGCGAAAAACTCGGCTGTTTCGGACTCACCGAACCCGGCTTCGGCTCCAATCCCGGCGGCATGCGCACCCGCGCCCGCAAAGTGGGCAACGAGTACGTGCTCAACGGCGAGAAGATGTGGATCACCTCCGGCAGCATCGCCGACGTTGCCGTCATCTGGGCCAAGGTGGAAAACGAAAACGACAAGATTCGCGGCTTCCTTGTCGAAAAAGACCGTCCCGGCTTTAAGGCTGATGACATTCACGGCAAGTGGTCGCTGCGCGCTTCGGTCACCTCGGGGCTGTCGTTGCAGGACGTTCACATCCCCGAGTTGAACCTGCTGCCAAAAAGCGACGGCCTGAAATCTCCATTGATGTGCCTGAATCAAGCGCGTTACGGCATCGCCTGGGGCGCGATCGGCGCGGCCATGTCCTGTTACGACTGCGCCCTGCAGTATGCCATCTTGCGCAAGCAGTGGCGCGACCAGCCCATCGCCTCGCACCAGCTCGTACAGGACAAGCTTACCTGGATGATCAGTGAGATCACAAAAGCGCAACTGCTCGTGCTGCAAGTTGGCCGCCTGAAAGATGCAGGCAAGGTCGAGCACCAGCACATCTCCATGGCCAAGCGCAACAACGTCTGGATGGCCCTCGAGTGCGCTCGCCTCTCGCGCGACATTCTCGGCGCCAATGGCGTCGCCGACGACTACCCGATCATGCGCCACATGATGAACCTGGAATCCGTGAAGACCTACGAAGGCACCCATGACGTGCATTCGCTGATCATCGGGCAAAGCGTGACGGGGATTGACGCGTTCTAGCTCTCTTGACATCTTCGCGTTTTGCGAAGTATAATCTTCGCATATTGCGAACTCGCGAGGAGCGGCGTGCACGTTATAAGCCGCAAGAAACTCAAGGAAGCCGCTGCCCGGCACGGTGAGCTGGAAGGCCCGCTCGACGTGTGGTTCCGCATCGCTAAGAAGGCGGCATGGAAGAGTCTGGCGGATCTCAGGAAGACATTTTCTACCGCGGAGGCCGTCGTCAAGTGGACGGTCTTCAATGTCAAGGGAAACCGATACAGGCTGATCGCGGAGGTCAACTATGCATATGGACGGATTTACGTCCGCCATGTGCTGACCCATACCGAGTATGACGGGGAGGTTGGAAGCAATGAGCGCAAGCGCAGTCAGGTCCGAATACGCTTCTTTATTGACCAGGACTTTGCCTTCGGTGATCGGGAGTGAGGCTGAGAACGAGAGCTACATCAGCGTTCTTGAAGACCTCGACCATAAGGGCAGCCGCATAAGTGCGGCCGAACGGCGTCTGGCTCAGCTGCTCACTTTACTCATCGAGGATTTTGAAGAGAAACATTATGCGCTCGAAGCCGGCAGCGCGCTCGATGTCTTGAATGAACTGATGTTGGCCAACAACTTGAAGCAGAAAGACCTTGTAGACATTTTCGCTACGCCGAGCATTGTCTCGGAAGTCCTCCACGGAAAACGCCAGCTCACCACAGAACACATCCGGCGGCTCAGTCGGAGATTTCATGTCTCGCCGGAAGTGTTTTTCTGAGAGAGTCACGAAACCGTCAAATCCTTACGCAGTCGGCTTTTCCCGCGGCGGCTCTACCGCGAGGAACTCCTCGGCAAATCGTTGGCTGTAATCTTGTAGCAACTCTTCCAGGCCTCGCGGATCGCTCGATCGCAAAATCAGCCCAGCATGGTGATGCTTCTTAATCCGGAAGAACACTTCCGGGTCGTTGTATCCCGAAGTGTCGGGCTCCTCCTGTCGCGCCAGTGAAAGAATCACTCCGGCATACTCCTCGCGCACCAGAGGGAGCTTATACGTTCCATCCCCGCCGGCAACTTCGATGCGGGCCCACTCCCGCCAAAGGTTGATTCCACTGGCGGCCTCGACCATCTCGTTGATGTAGGCGCCGCCTACTCGAGCCGCACACTCCAGAAAATAGAAGTGCCCATCGGCGTGTGCCCGTATGAATTCTGTATGGGCCACGCCGCGCAGCAGTCCGAGCGCCGCAATCAAATCACGATTGATTTGACGCAGGCCCAGGTCCGCTTCACTGCCTCGCGGTATAACGCACGTGGTAAAAATTCCTCCGCCCTGCGCCACATTCATCGGCGGCTTGCCATACTTGCTCACGCTGGCAAAGAGCACTTCGTTTTCTGAAACCACTGAATCCACGTGATAGACCTCGCCCGGAACAAACTTTTCCAGCAGGAACGAAGACTGCTTATCCCCTAGTTGCTCGAGCACCGGCCACAGCTCTTCGGGGGCGTGAATCTTCTTGATCCCAATCGCTGATGCCTCCTGGCGCGGCTTCAACACCCACGGTCCGGGAAGATGTTCAAGGTAATAGCGGATGTCGTCGTGGTTGAACACTGGAACAAAATCGGGCACGCGCACGTGGCGATCCAGCGCTTTCATGCGCATGGCCAGCTTGTCGCGGAAATAGCGCATCGTGGTGAGGCCCATGCCCGGAATGCGCAAGTGCTCGCGAAGGGTCGCTGCTGTCTCCATGTCGTATTCGTCGAGCGCGACAATGCGATCGATTTTCTGCGTGCGTGCCAGGTGGGTAACAGCCTGCACAATGTCGGGCAGGGGAATCTCGGCGGGAAGATAAAACGTATCGTCGAGGCTCTCCCGCGGCCAATCGGCCTCGCGCAGCTTCTCCGCGGTAAGCAGCAGCACGCGGCAACCTTGCCGCTTGCACTCGCGCATGAATTCCTGTCCTTTCTCGTAGGTCGTAATGCAGAGGAAAGTCAGGGGGCGCGATTCTGGCATGGACCGTTCCAAATCAAAGCAAACAGGGTAGAGAGGATACCACGACGGGTCCGGCCGGGCATCGACTGGTTTGATGGCGATCGTCTCCATGGCTGCCGAATGCGGCAACGGCCGGATCCATTCCGCGTCGCTGGGGACTTACTTTCTTGCTTGCCTTTTTCTCCGGCACCAACGATAAATACAGGCAAGTTATGATCAGTCGTTGCTGCGCCCGCTCCGTTGTTGTGGTCTTGGTGGCGTCGCTAGCCGCCAGCGCTCAGACCCCGTCGCCTCCTGCCCCTGCCAAGCCCGACTATTCTCAAGAATCTGCGATCGTCGAGCAGTTGACTACCAAGATCGCCTTCGACAACGACGGCAATCTTACTCGTGAGCAGAGCAGCCGAATACGGGTGCAAACCGACGGTGGTGTGCAGCAGTGGGGACTGTTGAACTTTCCCTTTCAATCGGCAACGCAGACGGTGGAGGTCGATTACGTGCGGGTCCGCAAGGCCGACGGCAGTACTTTGATTACGCCTCCAGACAATGTGCAGGACCTCGACGCTGAAATCACGCGCAGTGCTCCCTTCTACAGCGATCTGAGAGAAAAGCATGTTGCGGTCAAGGGCTTGGCCAAGGGCGACATTCTGGAATATGAGGCCCACTGGCACAGCGTCAAACCGCTAGTTCCGGGGCAGTTCTGGTTCCAATATAGCTTTCACCACGAGGGCATTGTGCTGGACGAGCGATTGGAGATCAGGGTGCCGGGCGAACGCCTTGTTAAGGTGAAGGGACCGCAAGCCACGCAGTCGGTCACTACTGATGCCGGCGTTCGGGTCTATTCCTGGACTTATTCCAAGCTGGAAAACGCCAAGGAAGCCGGGAGCGACCAGAGGAAAGCGACAGAAACGGCACTCGGCCGCCTTCCTCCGCCGGATGTACAAATCAGCAGTTTTCAGAGCTGGGAAGACGTGGGACGGTGGTATTTTGACTTGCAAAAAGACCGCGTCGTACCTACTGCAGCCATCCGCGTAAAGGCGGCAGAGCTCACCAAAGGCCTGACCGATGACGCGTCCAAACTCCGTGCTCTTTACACCTTCGTCAGCTTGCAGTACCGCTACATTGGAATTGCTTTTGGAATCGGGCGCTACCAACCGCACGCGGCTGACGATATCCTCACCAACAACTACGGCGACTGTAAGGACAAGCAGACGCTGCTGGCCTCGTTGCTGCAGGCTTCGGGGATTCTGCTCTATCCTGCGCTCATCAGTTCCAGCATGAAGCTCGACCCCGACGTCCCGTCGCCGGCACAATTTGACCACATCATTGGCTATCTGCCGGGCAAGAATAAAGACGGTAAAGATGCTGTCTGGATCGACACCACACCGGAGGTCGCGCCGTTCGGATATCTGCTTACAGTTCTGCGCGACAAGCAAGCGCTGGTGATGCCGGGGGAAAACTCCGCGCTGCTGCTCACCACGCCTGCCGATCCGCCGTTCCCTGGCATTCAAACCTTCAAGATTGAAGGCAAGCTCAGTGACAACGGCACCTTCGACGCGAAAGTTGAGGACAGCACACGGGGAGACACAGAGATCGCGGTGCGGTACGCGTTTCGCCGGGTACCGCAGCCCCAGTGGAAAGACTTGGCGCAGCAGATTTCATACGGCCTGGGTTTTCAGGGTACGGTCAGCGACGTCAGCGCGAGTGCACCAGAGGCCATGAGCGAGACCTTTCATTTCTCCTACTCCTACAGCCGCAAGGACTATCCCGATTGGAGCAACCACCAGTTTACCGTTCCGGGGTTGCCGTTCTTCATGCCGCAGCTCAGAGATGATGCCAAGGATCCTGTTTGGCTTGGATCTCCGCTGGAGTCGGTCTCAGATTCCAAGGTCGAACTTCCCAAAGGCTACAAGCCGCAACTGCCTTCAAACGTGGACCTGAAGTACGATTTCGCGGAATACCACGCCTCGTATTCCCTGGATCAGAGTGTGCTCACCGCTAGACGTCGCCTCCTGGTTAAGTTGCACGAAGTGCCGGTCGCCGAGTTCGATGACTACCGCCGCTTCCTCAAGAGCCTGCAGAACGATGTGAACCAGTATGTGCAGACGTCGTCTAACTCGCCGGCGGTCCCAAACTTCCAGCTCCCTGGAATGTCTCCCTCGTTCCTCACTGCCGTGCGGCAGCTGCCCGAGAGCAGTTCTTCTGAAGCGAACCGGTTAGAGGCGGATGCTCGAACCTCCATGAGCTTGGGTGATCATTTAACTGCTGTCTCCACGTTCAAGCGCGCTGTGGAAGTCGATCCAAAGTTTACGCGTGCATGGCTTGAGATGGGGGCGATTTATTGGGCCTCAGGACAGGTTGATTCCGCTCTGGATGTCGCTCGCAATGCCATTGACTCTGACCCCAAGCAAGTACTCGCTCGGAAGACCTACGCCTATGCCCTCGTGCGCCTCAGCCGTCCAGAGGCGGCCATGGATGCCTGGCGCGGTGTTCTGGAGATCGCCCCCGAAGATTCTGAGGCAAACTCGGGAATAGCCTTCGCGCTCATGCAACAAAAGCGCTATAGCGAAGCCGTACCTTATATGGAGGCCTCCGCCAAAGGCGACAACTCGCCAGCCGCTTGGAGCCGGCTGGGCTCCGCCTACCTGCAAGCTGGACAGATCGAAAAAGCCATGGCGCTGCTGGAAAAAGCCGTCGAGGCCGACCCCAGGCCGGCGGTCTTGAATGACATCTCGTACCAACTTGCCGAAGCTAATGCCAGCCTCCCCAAAGCGCTGGAGTGGGCTCAGCGCGCGGTCGACGAGCACGAGAAGAGTTCGCGGGACGTAAAACTCTCTAATCTCCGTCCCGACGATCCGAGGTACACCTTGGAGCTTGGCTATTACTGGGATACGCTGGGCTGGGTTCATTTCCGCCTCGGCCATCTCGTGCAGGCCGAAAGCTACTTGAACGCCGCGTGGATCCTAACCCAAATGGCGGTCCCCGCCGATCACCTGGGGCAGGTTTACGAACAGGAAAACCAAACCGCGAAGGCCATTCAGATGTACCGCTTCGCTCTGGCGGCTTCAACCCCGGAAACACAAATGACGGGCGATGACCTGGCGGAAACTCGCAAACGCCTGGCTCGTCTCAGTCCCGGAACCATAGGCGCTGTTGGAAGTACTGGAAGCGGCATTAACCTCTACCACATGCGTCTCGTTAAGCTCCCACGATTCACACCAGGCCGATGCAGCGGTGAGTTCTTTCTGCTTTTCGGCCCCGGCCCCAAGCTCGAAGATGTCAGATTCATCAGCGGATCACAGAATCTCAAGGCTGCGGGGAAAGTGCTCACCTCGGCAAAGTTCCCAGTCGCATTCCCCGACGGCAGTTCTGCGCGTCTTCTCCGGCGAGCTATGGTGATGTGTGTACAGGTTACCGGCTGCCAGGCTCTCCTGCTGACGCCCGATCAGGTGCGTTCCGTGAACTAGCTTCCTGAACGCTGGCTTTCCAGCTTGACTGCTCTTGCCAGTCTTGACCAAGACCCTTCCAATAGAGCATCATGCGCGGTGCTCGTGCAGGATGGGTACGGAGCGCCGGGAGACCCCCATGGGTACGCAAACTCGTTCAGATGGCAAGGCTCGCAGCTTCGGGGAGAACATTGAAAGCGACCTGGCGTCGCGATTTCTGCGTGTAGTCGAAGTGGCGGCAATCGCTTCGGCCCACACCATGGGCCAGGGCGAACGCAAGCTCTCTGACCAGGTTGCCACCGAGGCGATGCGGCAGACCATGGACTCCATCCCCATGCGCGGCACTATCGTCATCGGCGAGGGCGAACGCGACGAAGCGCCCATGCTCTACATCGGCGAGAAAGTCGGCGCCGACTTTCCCGACGGACGCGAGGTGCCTGAGGTCGACATCGCCGTCGATCCGCTCGAAGGCACGAACCTTTGCGCCACCGGCGCGCCCGGAGCGATCACCGTGCTCGCCGCCTCCGAGCGGGGAGGCTTGCTCAACGCTCCCGACTGTTACATGGAAAAGATCGTGGTCGGGCCATCGTGCAAAAACGCAGTCGAGCTCGATGCGCCCGTGGCCGACAATCTGAAGAACATCGCGAAGAGAATGGAGCGCGATGTGGAAGACCTGGTCGTGATCGTGCTCGACCGTCCGCGCCACGAGAAGTTGATCGCCGATATCCGCGCCGCCGGCGCGCGCATCCGCCTGATCGGCGACGGCGACCTCTCAGCCGGCATCGCTGCTGCTGTGATCGGCACAGGTGTGCACGCGGTCATGGGATCCGGCGGTGCGCCGGAAGGCGTGATCACCGCCGCGGCTATCCGCTGCCTCAACGGCTACATGCTCGGCCGGCTCGTCGTCAAGCCCGACCAGGAAGATCGCCTCGCCCGCATGGGGATCAAAGATAAGAGTCGCATCTATGAGGCGGAAGATCTTGCCCCCGGCAAGCAACTCATCTTCGCCGCCACCGGCGTCACCGACGGCGCGCTGCTGAAAGGGGTCCGCTTCTTCGGCGAAGGCACACGGACTTCGTCGGTAATCCTCACCCAACTCACCGGGAAAGTGCGCTTCATCGAAAGCATTCACCTGGAAAAGGGTCCGGATGTGAAAGTGCGATTCATGTAAGAGTTCCTTTTCTATACTTCTAACCTTTCTTCTCCTCGGGAAGCTCGGGGACCGGCGGAAACTCCTGCGAGTAGCCTTTTAGCAAACTTACGGCTACCTCGCTGCGCCGAGCGCCGTCGTGGATGGCGATCTTGTGAGGATGGCCCTTCGAATATCCTTCCCACAGCGAAACACCGGCGTAGGCGCCGTCTTTGCGCAGGATGTAATAAGTCATGTCGACGAAGCGCAGCTTGTTCATGTCGCCGTTGTAGATGTGGACGACGCGCTTGAGCGCGTCCATGCCGGCTTCGTGCGGAGACAAGCCGTGGCGCATGTTTTCGACGATGGTATGCGCGCCGGCGACCTTGATGTTTTCCTCGCCACTGCCGGTGGCCCCGGCTGAACCCACGTCCTGATCGGTGTAGCAGCCTGCGGCGATGATGGGCGAATCCCCGACACGTCCGGGAAGCTTGAAAGCTAATCCGCTGGTCGTGGTGCAGCCGGAAATTTCTCCTTTCTCGTTTAATGCGGAACAATGAATCGTTCCAGTTGGTGGAAACAGAACCTGGCGTACGGCCGTCATTTGCAACTCGGGCTCGATGCCGAGTTCGGCCGCGCGGGCTTGCAGGTTCTGGATGCGCTCCTGCCACAATTTCGATTGTGGTTTGTCGGGGTTCGGACTTGAGTCGGGAGACTGCCAGCGCGGATCGGCGAGGCCAGGTCCCCACCAGTCTTCGTTGGAATGAATTTCCTTCCACAGCAGCCAGACTTTACGGGAGTGCTCGGTGAGCAAGTTCTCGCGCGGGAAGCCGGCGGCCACAGCGAAGCGCTCAGCGCCTTCGCCCACCAGCATGACGTGACCGGTGTGCTCGAACACGGCTTTCGAAACCAGCGACACGTTTTTGATGTTGCGCACGCCTCCGACCGAACCAGCGCGTCGCGTGGGGCCGTGCATGCAGCAGGCGTCGAGTTCGACCACGCCTTCTTCGTTGGGAAGTCCGCCGAGGCCGACGCTGGTGTCGTTGGGATCGTCCTCCGGTCCCTTAACCACTTTGAGCGCGGCGTCGAGCGTGTCGCCGCCGCTCTTCAGGAACACGTAGGCGTCGTCGAGATAGTTGAATCCGTTATTGGCGCAGATGATGATGGGACGCTTGTACGAGCCTGATTGCGAATCGTGTTCTTGGGTTGCAGCACCTTGGTTGGATTCTTCTCCTTGGGCTCGGGCTCCTACTCCGGCGGCGACTGCTCCGAGAACCGAGGTCTTTACGAAGTCACGGCGCGAGAAAGTCATGGGTTTCTCCTGGTTGTAGGAAACCCGGAAGGATATCACGCCGCGGGATGGAGGTTCCGGGCTTTGTCGCGGGTCAGATCGGGTATCAAAAAAAATGCAGAGCGAATCCGGTTAATTATCTAGAATCAATACTTTGCGAGGAATCGATCCGGCCCGAATCCGGTTAAAATATTGATTCCAGGGAGCTTGCCCGCAAAATATTGCGGACAAAGGAGTTCGGCGCATGGCATCTCGTAAGTTGTTTGGAATCAGTGATGCGATTTCTGTCGAGACTGAAATCAACCGGATTCAGCCGGCAAAATCTTGTGGGGGAAGGGCTTAGCTCGGGCTCTATTCAGTTTTCAATGAACTATTCTTTACTGCCTTTGCTGGGGCAATAATGAACGAATTTGGGGTGAGGAGCAAGGTCGGATGTCACACGCGTCGGCTGTGGAAAAAGTGTGGAGGTAAGAAGTGCCTTCGTTGACATTGGTTTCGTATGCACGTAACATTGTGCTGCACGTATTCATGTGCTTCTATGAAGACTAATGTCACACTCAAGCTGGATGCCGAGTTGCTGCGCGAGGTTCGCGTACTGGCGGCGGAAGAAGACACGTCAATCAGCGCGATGCTTGCGGCACGTCTGGAACAGATCGTGCGCGAGCGCAAAGCCTACCATCGTGCACGCAAGCGTGCACTGGCGCGGCTACGCGAAGGAATGGATCTTCGCTGGACGCCTCCTCAATCACGCGACGAAATTCATGAACGATGATCTGTGAGGGCGCGCGATGGCTGAGAAATACTTTGTCGACACAAACGTTTTGATCTATGCCCACGACCGCTCTACGGGAATCAAGCATGAGCGGGCTCGGCGGCTGATCGAAGGATTGTGGATGAGCGGACAGGGCGTGTTGAGCACGCAAGTCTTGCAGGAGCTTTGCGTGAACCTGAGGCGCAAGGTTGCGCGTCCGCTGCCTGTGGACGAAATCCGCCTGCTGATACGCGACTATATGAGTTGGGAGATCGTGATTAATACTCCAGAGGCCGTGCTGCAGGCGCTGGAGGTCGAAGTGCGATACAAGACTTCTTTTTGGGATGCGCTGATCCTGCAGGCGGCGGAGCAGGCAGGCGCAACAATTCTGTACTCGGAGGACTTGGCGGCGAAGCAGAAGTACGGGACGGTTCAGATAGTCAACCCACTGACGGGCGACGCTACGGGCTGAAGCCCGGCTGAGTCTTGGAAGCTTCACGCGGCGCTGAAGCGCCGCTCTTCCACGGCGCTTCGCGCATTTGTAGTCTCCGGCAGTCTGTGAGGCAATGGTCAGCCGCTGGCTAATCCGCGGTAGCGGCCTACCAGACCGGCGCGGCGGCTTACTGAGGGCTTGGGCGGGACGTCGGCGATGGAGCGCAGATTAGTGACGCTGTGCTCGGAGCGGAAGCGCAGCAGGGCGGCGATGTTTCCTACCTTGTCGAACTCGGGATCGTCCTTGACGTAGAAAAGTTCGATGTCGTGGCGGATGACCCAGGGCAGGATGGCTTCGCCCACGTCGACGACCTCTCGAGTCTGCCGGCCACAAACTGGACAGAAGTTGACCAAGTGGGCGTCGAGGTGGCCGCAGCCGGAGCACTCGACCGCCTGAGAATGATAGTTCTGCCCGACCAGCAGGGTTTGCACTTCGCCCAGTTCCAGGGAGTTGAGCACGCGGCGCAAGCCGGTGACGCCACGGGCGTTGTGGTGCGCCTGGTTGAGGGTTTCGCGAAACACTTCCTCACCGCGGCGCTCCTGGGCATCGGCGAAAATCTCTTCTGCGTGCGAACGGATTTCTTCATTGCTCACGTGAGCAACCTCGGCGGTAAACCGGCCCAGCAACTTCTGCTTGGCGTAGGTGTGGAGTTGCGGTTCGAACTGCGACCAGTGAATGTCCTGGCAACCCACGATCCAGTTTTCGAACATGCCTTTGTCTTTATCGCTTTTGTCTTTGTTGCTGCTACCCAGCGCATCCTTTACGAACTCGGCGATGAACTTGAAATGCTGACGGGCTTCATCAGCGACGCGGCGCTCGACGTGGCCCGCATCGTAGCCGCCAAAGCCGTCGCCCCGGCCGCGGCGGGTTAGAGCATGAAAGAAATCCATACGTTCGGTTAATTCGCCCAGACGCAGATCGAAGAGGCGGGCGCGATGACGATCAACCAGCACGATGCCGAGGCTGGAAAATGCTCCGAGTAATTGGGCGAGAGGTCTGAGGTGAAAATGGCGGTTCACCAGAAGTTGCGTCTCGCTCAATTGCGCCGGCAGGTCGTATTCACGCCAGAAGCCGCGTGCGCTGCAGGCGAACACGGCTTTGGCGCGGGCGCCGTGGCCATGCGTGCCGTTACCGCGTAGATCCTGCGACAGGCGCACGATGCGTTCGAGATCGGCGCGGGCTGACTCGAACTTGTCTTTGCTGTTAGTTTTATTATTGCTGTTACCAGCGCTACTGCTCCTGGTTCTGGACTCCAACTGGCGCATGGCTTCCCGCGCCAGATCTTTGGTTAGGATTGCTTCTTCTTTGTGTGCTTTGTTGCGAGGTGTGGTGGGTTGAAAGTAGAAGCTGAGAGCGCAGGCTGAAGGATCTTCAAATTCTGCCAGCTCGTGAATCTGTTCCCGAGTGATCATTCCGTAATCCCAATCCTTTCAAATCAGTCCTTTCAAAGAAGTGGAAAGGTGATTTATGCGGTGCCGGTGTTGGCGAACCTCCCTTTAAATTGGCGGACGAGGCGTGGCGATTTGCGCAGGTGCTCACGCGCCGCCGCAATCGAGATCAATACGCGATCGGGCGAAGCGCCGGTGATGGCGGAGATTTCGTCGACGCCAAAGCCTTCGAGGGCGTGCAGGATGAAAGCCTCGCGATGGGCGGGGTGCACGTCGTGCAGAGCCGAGGCGATGAGGCGCATCATTTCATCGGAGCCAACGATCTGCTCGGGCGTGGCCACGCGACCGTCAGCGATGATATTTTCTTCGGTAATGGCTTCGTCCGGCTGATGGAACTGGAGTTCGGCCTCGTCGCTGGCCTTTACATTTTGTTTGCGGGCAGAATCTCTGAGGTGCACGGCGCTGCCGTTGCTGCCCTCGGGGCGCGAGAGTTCGTCGAGAGCCTTCATGGCTAAGCGGTAGAGCCAGGGCTCGAGGGCGAGGCGCTCGGGCTTGTCTTTGTTATTGCCGTCGCCCTCGCCGAGAGCGGCGGCGATGGTTTCGTCAATCACTTCCTCTTTGCTGATGGAGTCGGGCGCCACCAGATCGGAGGCTTCGCGGAAATAGATTTCGCGTTCCACAAAGCGCTCGAGGCGGGAGAGATTTACGTTGACGTAGGAGCGCACGTCTTCGGCAGAGACCATTGCCGGAAAAACCGCGGCCAGGGTCTGCTCAAATGGCACCGAAAGATTGCGGCGGGCTGAGGTCTCATGCTGGCGGCGCGGCCACTTGTGGGAGGAGCGCAACAGGTCTTTGTGCTTGTTGACCTGCTGCAGCAGATCTTCGAATGCGCTTTTCACCGCGGCCGCGGCGGTTGAGGCTTTGGCCTGGACCGCCATCTGCCCTGAAGGCAGGCGCAGGTTGAGGGAAACGCTGGTGCCTTCGCGGGCAGAGATCTCCTCGACCATACCTTTCAAATGAATCAGCTCGGGACGGAAGACCTGCAGGCGTTTTCGCAGTTTTTCGACTTGATGTTGGATATCTTTTTCTACGGCGGGAGTTTTATGAAGGCGGTAACTAACGTGAACGTTCATGAGCACCTCAAGCTTGCCAGACGGCGACGCGCAAACCAGTGCTTTCTACCGCGATTGTACACCCGGGCAAGAGTGGAAGGCTGTAATCGAAAAAAGTGATTGGACGGTTCGACGGTTTCGGGAATAGGTGAGAGGCGGGGAGCGACCCCACCCAGGAACCCGATGGATTGGCGTCCGTGGAATCCCACCCTTGCGCAAAGAGCGCGCAAGGATGGGGCACCCTCCTTTCGAATTTACAGAGTAGAGCTGAGGCAGATATGATCCGTGAGCCATGAAATTAAGAAAACTTCTACCTCTTGCTGGTCTGGTTGCGTCGGTTTGGGCTCAGGCTCCTTCGTCGAAGGAAGTCGATGCTGTCTATCCTGAGGCACATGCGCTCTATCTGGATATTCATCAGAATCCGGAACTCTCTTCGCATGAAACGCAAACTGCGGCGAAGCTGGCGGGGCGGTTGCGAGGCCTCGGCTATGAGGTGACGGAACATGTGGGAGGGACGGGAATTGTGGCCATCCTGAAAAATGGCGCGGGCCCGACCGTGATGCTGCGCACGGAACTGGATGCGTTGCCGGTGGAGGAGAAAACTGGACTACCTTATGCGAGCAAGGTTCATGCCAAGGATGACGCCGGGCACGAGGTTCCGGTGATGCATGCCTGCGGGCATGACTTGCATATGGCGTCGATCATCGGGACGGCGGCGACCATGGCGCACAGCAAAGATACGTGGCATGGGACGCTGATGCTGATCGGGCAGCCGGCGGAGGAAACGATTCTTGGCGCCAAGGGAATGATCGACGATGGCTTGTTCACGCGCTTTCCCAAGCCTGACGTGCTTGTGGCGTTGCACGTTGGCAATGGGCTGCCTGCGGGGCAGGTTGGAATTACTCCTGGAGTTATGAGTACCAACGCGGATTCTCTGCGGATTACGATTTATGGCAAAGGTGGGCATGGCTCGGCGCCGCATACGGCGATCGATCCCATTGTGATTGCGGCGCGAACAATTCTGGCGCTGCAGACCATTGTTTCCCGCGAGGTGAAGCCGGGAGAAATGGCGGTGGTGACGGTCGGCTATATTCGGGCGGGCACAAAAAATAACATCATTCCGGATCAGGCGGAGTTGGGGCTGACGGTGCGGACCTTCAAGGCGGACGTCCGGAAGCAGGTGCTCGCCGCGATCACGCGGATCACTAATGCGGAAGCGGAAGCAGGAGGTGCGCCGCGTCCTCCATTGATTGAGCACTACGAGGCTACGGATTCTGTGTACAACGATCCTGCGCTGGCGGAGAGGATGCGCGGGGTGCTGGAATCCGCACTCGGCAAAGATAATATGATCACGGAACCGCCGGCGACTGCGTCGGAGGATTTTTCTTATTTCGTGGAGCAGGGGATTCCGGGTTTCTACTTTGGTCTGGGAGGAGCCGATCCAGAGAAACTGGCGCAGGCTAAGGCTGCTGGGACGATGCTGCCGTCGAATCACTCTCCGCTGTTTGCTCCGGATGTGGATCCGGCGCTGCGGACCGGGATTATTGCGGAGGTTGCCGTGTTGAGGAATCTTTTGAAGTGATTGGCACGCGAAGTTTGGCGAACGGTGTGGAGCGCCCAGTATGGTTTGGTTAAATCCGGATTTGGGGAATAAACTCGTTGCGCGCTGCGGCGTTTAAGTCTAGGCTTGTTCCCCAAAGAGCCGCACGTTTCGCTTCGCTGCGCCTCCAATATCCTTCGACTCCTCGCTCGGTCCGTAGTCGCTCCCGCAGTGCATTGTTTGTGAAAATGCGTGAGTATATCGCGCTCGCAAGGATCTCACACTGCAGCGCGCGAAAGCTGAACGTTTCTTCACGTGAGGCGCCCTTGATACTGCGCACCTTGGGGAGAACGTCCTGGATGTGCTCAATGCTGCTGCGAATCTCGTAAAGCTGCTGCAGCAGGCGGCGGTTTCGCTCGGATTGTCCGATGAATGTCTGACCTCTAGTTGTGAAGGTGAATGTGATGGCTCTCCAGGATCCCCCCCTTTGATCCTCTCCTTCTTCTCCGCGCTATCGTTGGCCGAATGATTGCCTCAGCTGCCCGAACAAAAAAATGTAGTCTTTCGCTGAATTCGTAGCCTTCTTCAGCGCCTTGAATCCATAGATTGAATCCCTTCCTGATGCGCCGATAGAGTGGCCCCGGAGCGTGACCATACACATGCTCTAGGCTGGTCAGGATGGCTGTTGCTCGTTCCAGCGCCGGCGCACTAATCCGCTTTGGCGTCCTAAAGCTCGGGCGGTAAAGAGGCTTTAATCCAGGACTGACTGGCCCTATATGAAGGTAACCGCCGGAGGTGTTCCCCCCTATCATCAAGACGCCGGAATTGTAACCACATCCTTCCAAAACCAGCGCATCATGCAATAGCCGGACGCGACGCTCTAGGTTCACGCGCGCAGTCTCGTCGGCACCCGCGAAGCGGTGCTGGGTCTGCGCTGTGATAAAAAGGGAGCTCCCTTTAAAGGCTTCTGCCTGAAGTGTCCCCAGCCAGTTCGCCCAGGTGTCATCCAGATCTAGGGGCGCTTGGGAATTACTTATAGTCGACCCAGGCAGTAGAGTATGCATTCCTTGCATGGCTAGCGATGGGCCGTTGAGAGCTAAACAGCAGAAATCAGCATTGTCTGGAAACGTCATTCCCTAATATTATGCCTGGCGCGTGGGCCGCGATTAGCGGCGCTTTAGGGCTTCCAGCTCTTCCAGAGTCCTCGGCCAGTCTGATCCTAGAAGCCGCGATAGACTGCGGTCGGCTAGAACTTTGCCGCTGGTCTGGCAGCGGGCGCAGTAGTTGGTTTCTTTGTCGGCGTAGCGGATTCGTAAAACTTTGTCGCCGCATCTGGGACAGGGTTCGCCGTAGCGGCCGTGGACTGCCATGCCTTTGCGGAAAGCGGTGACCTTTTCGGGGAAGGCTATGCTTGCTTCATTCCGCAGCCTGTCGATCCAGAACTCGAGCGTGTGGCGGGTGGCGGCGAATAATCTTTCCCATTCTTGCGGTTGCAGTTTTTGCGTGAGGGTGAGCGGGGAGAGTTGCGCGGCGTGCAGGATTTCGTCGGAATAGGCGTTGCCGATGCCGCTCAATAGGCGCGGATCGGTGAGGGCGCGCTTGAGTGTGTGGTTTTCGGCGGTGAGCGCCGTGCGAAACGAGGCGAGATTGCTGGAGAAGACGTCGATGCCTCCGGCGTCGAAGGAACGCAAGCTTTCCTCACCGAGAACAACGTGTAAGGACGCGCGGCGTTTGAAGCCGGCCTCCGTAAGAACCAGGGAACCGTGGGGAAAATCGAAGGCCGCCAGAGCCTGGCGTCCCGCTAGCTTTGCTTCTGGCGGGCGCCAGTGCAGCCGGCCAGCGATCATCAGGTGAAGGACCAGCCAGAGATCGTTCCCTGAACCAATCGGCTCGACGCCGATTGCAATGCGTTTGCCTACACGTCGCAGTTCGCTGACGACGCGACCTTCCACATCCTGGAGCGGCGGTTGGGCGGTGCGCAGGAGGAAGGCGCTTTGCAGCCGTATGCGCTCGAGGGGTTGGCCGACTATGCGTGGTTCTAGTGCGGAGATATAGGCAGCGATGTCGGGCAGTTCTGGCATGGGTATAGCTTGCACGTGGGAGCCGGGAAAAACAACGCGATAGCGGCAGCGGAGTCGGGCTGCGCTCGACGGGCAGCCGAGGGCGGCTGTTCCCACGTCATCTTCTCCAGCTATTTGGTAGTGTCCTGCTTTGGGTGTTTGACCTTCTGCGCTCGCGGCATTTCAGGGTTTCTTTCTTCCGAATTTGCTCCGGAACGATCGTTGCATGCCATTTGACAGGGTGGAGATTTCAAAGGGTACTATGAGACAGGCGTAGGTCTCGGAGTAATTACGTAAATGAACCGCAATGTTATTTTGGCACTCGCCTGTGGAGTTGTTACCGTTTCAGCTTTCGCGCAGAGCTCCGTCTCTGCTCCTAGCCGAGAGCAGATATTAGACAAAGCGAAGCAAGATTTTGCTGCAGAGAAATGGTCCGAGGCTTTCAGAGAGTTTAACGAGCTTCACAGCCAATATCCTACTGACGACAAAATCTCAGAATATCTTGCAGAATCTGCCTTCAATACGGGAAGCACAGAGCTAGCCATATCTCTAATGGAGCCTATCCGCAAGGTATCGCCCGAGCGCTGGCAAGCGTCGGCTCTTCTCGCACGCGCCTATGCGGAGTCGAATCGTGACGCCGAGCGCGACGCGGAGATAGCAAACCTGAAGCAGCTTCACGACACGAAATTTGCTCCCAGGATTGCACAATTACAAATGTTCCTGCTCGAACGCCGAGTCCTTCCTAACGGCTCGGTACGCATCTGGTATAGGCTGGAGCCTTGGGGCAAATTTAACACCTATCTCTTCGCCAGAATCTACGGCGGGCAAGGCGTTGAGATTTACCACATAGCCCTCGATAGCTCAGACCTGGATCAAACAGTGTGGGCAAAAACTCATTCCAAGGAGGCAGCCGCTGGAGAGCGTGTATTTTTTCTCGACGGATACTCCCCGACACAGAAGAACCCAGACGGGAATTTGATCTTCACGCAAGCACTCCTAGGTACTTTCGACGGCAAGCCTGCTTACGACCGTATTCGCGACCAAATTCTTGCGATAGCTTCTGATCGCACGAGTCCAGTCTCCACGACGACATCAAAACAGCCAAATTAGGACACTACCGGCTGATTCGCTTCCTTTCCTTGCCTTGGCACTTAGCCGCTGATCTGGTCGAGGATCGCGCGGGCTTCCGCTGCGGGGTCGGCGGCTTCGGTGATGGGGCGGCCTACGACAATGTGGCTGGCTCCGGCGGCGATGGCTTCTGCGGGGGTTGCGACGCGGGCTTGATCTGCATGGCTTGAGCCGGCGGGACGCACGCCGGGGGTTACGATGGCGAAGTTATGGCCGAGTTCGGCGCGCACAGCCGCCGTTTCGCGGGCGGAGGTGACGATGCCTTTGCATCCGTTGTCTAAGGCCAGCGTGGCCAGGCGCAACACTTCCTCGCGCACGGTCCCGCGAAATCCGACTTTCTCCATTTCGTTTTCGTCGAGGCTGGTCAGTACGGTGACGCCCAGCACCAGGAGTGCGGGGTTGTTGGCGCGAGCGGCTTCGGTGGCGGCGTGGAGCATTTTGCCGCCGCCTGCGGCGTGCACGGTCAGCATGCTCACCCCGAGCCGGGCGGCTTCATGCACGGCTGCTGCGACGGTTGTCGGAATGTCGTGATACTTGAGGTCGAGAAAGACGCGGCGACCCGAGGCGACGAGATCCCGCACCACCTGCGGGCCTTCGGCGGTGTAGAGCTGCATGCCGACTTTATAGGTGAGGGCGGAGTCGCCGACGGCCGCAACGATTTTTTGTGCGGCCGTCGCTGTCGATACGTCGAGAGCGACGATCAGCTTCTCGCGCGCAGAACTGGCGCCTGGATTGTTGGGGATGCGGTTGGTCAAAGTGGCCTGCATCCCCAACAGTGTAGTTCGTTTACTGGAGTTCCGCCATAGGATGGTTGTAGGCTACGGTCTGGTAAACCTGCCGGTGCTCGGTCCGGGGCTTGACCAGATCCAGGCGAACCCGCTGCAGCCCGCGCTGCTCGAACTGCAGCACCTGGGCGGCACCGAAGGAGAGGTCGATAATACGACCGGGTACGACCGGACCGCGGTCGTTGATCTTGACCACGACCACCCGTCCATTGCGCAGGTTGGTGACGCGCACGTAGCTTCCCAAGGGAAGCGTGGGGTGGGCGGCGGTCATGTCATACATGTCGAAGTCTTCGCCGCTGGCGGTCGGCCTGCCGACGAAATATTCGCCGTACCAGGAGGCTGTCCCAACTTGATACGGTTGGTTTTTAAGGTTGTGGTTGCGGGTTTCGGGTGTGGCTGGAACTGCCCTAGTCTGGGCTGAACTGGCCTCCGAGTTGTTCGGTCCCTGAGCCGCTCCCAGTCCGACGACCAAGAAAGCGATCGTCAGTCCATGAGCTATACGTCCACGCATTCAGTTCTCCTCGCATACTCAAAAGTCGTCCTAGCTAGGCTGTGTTGGTTAAGGTTCTGTAAATGGTAGGGGGCTGGGAGGGGCTTGTCAACCCGAAAGTGCATGGCCTATGGTGACGTGATAGTTATCGATATCTCACGTAACTTGTTGTTAATCATGAGTAATCGGCAACAAGTCATTCAAAACAATTAGGTTACATATTTATTATATAGTAAATACTCAGAAGGATGTAGTTCGGGAAGAATTTTCATCCCCAATAGATTCATGGACTTACAGAGAATTCTTTTTAAGTTGTTTCAGGAGAGCATCTTAGGTACAAGGTTGCATACAATAGAGCTTATTTTTTTTTCGAGACCATGGCTGAAAAACCGCCTGTTGTGCTGACCATCGCCGGCTTCGACCCTTCGTCCGGGGCGGGCGTGACGGCCGATATTAAGACGATTGCCGCCCACGGCTGCTACGGGGTGGCCTGCATCACCGCCCTGACGGTGCAATCGACCGCCGGGGTACGCCGGGTTGAAGCTCTGGACGCCGGGCTGGTCACTGAGACTCTGGAAGAGCTTGCCGCCGATATTCCCATTGCAGCGGTCCATATCGGGATGCTGGGTGCCGGGAAGGTGGTTAAGGCCGTGACAGAGTTCCTCGGCCGGCGGTCGGGGAAGTCTAAACTGCCGAACGTAGTCCTCGATCCGATACTCAAGTCTTCCTCGGGTGCGGACCTGCTGGACACGGCGGGAACCCGGCTGCTGATCGAAAAGCTTATCCCGCTTGCCGACGTGATCACACCGAATGTGGAGGAGGCTGCAGTGCTCACCGGCCTGAAGGTGACCGATCTCGACGAAATGAGGGCGGCAGCGGCGAAGCTCCATCAGATGGGCTCGGCCGCCGTGGTAATCACCGGCGGCCATCTGGAGAAGGCGACCGATCTGTTGAGTTTCAGCACGAAGAGCGGAATCGAGGAAGAGGTATTCAAGGCGGAGCGGCAGCGGTCGAATTCTACTCATGGCACGGGTTGCGCCTTTGCTACCGCGATGTCGTGCCATCTGGCGCTCGATCGCGGATTAGCGGAAGCTGCCTTGCTGGCCAAGACGTTCGTGACGGCGGCGATCGCCGCGGGACATCCGCTGGGGCACGGAACCGGTCCGGTGCATCATCTCTATCGCATGAATCAGCAGCGGCGGGCGGCGGGTACGGGGAGCGAGTCGTAGCGGCGGGGCCAGCGCTCGGGCGGCGAACTACGTCGCTTTCGACTCGCTGGGGGAGGACGGTCGGCGGGACGCCGGCGCTACTCGGTGTCAGACGGCTTCTTCAGCAAAATCCCGGCTACAAAGGATGCGGTTGCGGCCAGCAGCCATTCGATCCGCCACATCTGGATGGCCTGGAACTCCGCCAGATTTGCCGGGCGGTAGAAGAGGCTGACGCCAATCGCTCCCACTACACAGCCGAGGCCGATCATGAAGGCAATCAGCGAGGCAGTCGGCAGACCGATCCAGTGCTTGATTTCGTGGAAATGCAGATAGTGGAGCCAGTCAGGGAAGGAAATCTCCTGCCAGGCAGTGGCGATCAGGCGCACAGACGACCGGAAGCCAGCTGCCGCGCGCGCCAGGTTCCGCGCGAACGGACCACCTAGAAGAGTAGCCTCAGCGCTGGCGTGTGCGGTCGGACGACGGAGCCCGCAAGCATGGCAGAACCTGGCCCCGATCATGAACTCGGTGCCGCAATCGGCACAAGCGTCTGCCAAAGCCGGGGCCGCAGCCGGGGGAGCTGCGACCGCCGGTGGTTCTAGCACAAGCGGGGACCGCCAAAATTCCTGCGGAGCTTCTTGAACAACTTCAGCCATATGTTAGGAACGTCTATTTTGGGAAAGGCAAGCCGACAACCAAAGCGCACGGTCGACTAAGGTGTTTTCAAGTCAAATACTTGCAGCTTTCCCCCATTGTGTTGCAAGTAAATCCCGCGCAATTATTACCCGCAAACCCGTAAAGATGCCCCAGTACCTTGGTTTTTTCTGGTCTGGTTTGGGTGATTATAGGGTTCGACCCATGTATGTTTTGAGAAATCGTTGGGTTTGCCCGATGACATTTTTGGTTCGTCCCGTGCTCGGGAAAACTCGGTTAGACTAAAAGTACAAAGGCTAACGGTCGGGATGCAGTCGAGTCTGAGAGTAGTGAAACGATTGGTCGGGGAGAAAGGGCTGTGCTGTCTCGCCATCTTTTGCCTGTTGTCCCTTCAGGCCACCGCTCAAGCTCTCGCATCATCCGCGGCTAATGGCGCGGAACACGATCCGCTGGTCGAGGCGGCTTCTGACCATTTTTATAACCTCGAATACGACCGGGCAATCCAGGAGTTCGAGAAGGTGCTGGATCGGCATCCGGGCGACCCTTCGGCGGTAAACCACCTGCTGACCGCGGTTCTGATGCGCGAGCTTTACCGCATGGGCGCGATGAACAGCGGCGAGTATGCCAATGACAGCTTTATCGGGGAGGCGCATCGAAGCGCCGATCCGAAGGTGAACGAGCGGATCAAGCAGTTAGTGGAGCGCGCCGAAGGCCTGGAAGAGCAGCAACTCCGGGTGAATCCCAACAACGTGGATGCGCTCTACGCCCGTGGCGTCACCCGGGCGCAGTTCGCACTATATACGGCGCTGGTCGAGCGCGCCTGGTTTTCTGCGCTGCGCAACGCCGTGGGCGCGCGCCGCGATCACGAACGAGTTCTGGAACTCGACCCTCACTACGTGGATGCCAAGCTGGTCGTGGGCACGCACAACTACGTGATGGGCAGCCTGCCCTGGAGTGTGAAGGTCGCAGTGGCGCTGGTTGGGCTGACCGGGACGAAAGAAAAGGGACTCGAATACCTGCGCGAAGTGGCCGACAGTAACGGGGAAAACAGCGTGGATGCGAAAGTGGTGCTGAGCCTGTTTCTGCGGCGTGAGCATCGCTACGATGAGGCGCGCGTGCTTATGCACGAGCTGGCAGCGCGGTATCCCAGGAATTATTTGTTTCCGCTGGAGGAAGCCAATCTGCTGCGCGCCAGCGGCCATGCGCCAGAGGCCGCGGCAGGCTATCGCCAGGTTTGGCAGAATGGGCGGGAGGGGAAGTACGGCAACCTGCACTACGAGCTGGCGGAGTGGGGTCTGGGTGAGCTGCTGCGCAGCCAGAAAGATTACGCCGGAGCTGCGGCCGCGTATGAAATGGTGGGGCAGGCTCCGGAGCCCGATCCTGAGACCCTGCAGAAGGCCAACCTGGCTGCCGGAGAAATGTACGACCTGCTGCAGAAGCGTGACTTGGCGATGAAGAAGTATGAGACCGTGTTGGCCGAAAACGGCGCCACTCCTCCCGCGGAAAAGGCTCGGGAGCACATCAGGGAAGCTTACCGGGAGTAAGCGGGGCTCACGCGGTCAGGCTGCATGCACGACTTGAAGCCCCAGCATAGCCTCAAAAGGATCGTAATCATGGTCACGGTGCAAGAGCTCGTGCTTGGCCTGCAAACAGAAGGTGGCAATCAGACAGTCAATGGTCTTGCGGACCGTGTATCCCCGCGCTCGCAGGTCTCGATAGTTCTGGGCGGCGGCAACAGCCAAGCCGCTGCCTCCGGTCTGAAAAACCTCGAACTTCATGAGGTCGGCTTGGGCTCGTGAAAACGCGTCTTGGTCCCGAATGCCTTGCAGCACCTCGCAAAGGATAAGGTCCGTCAGTGCGAGCCGCTGTCTTTGCAGTTCGCGGTCGAGCCAACGCGTTTCCGGGTTTTCGGCGCCACGCAGATAGTCGACCCACACGGTGGTGTCGACGATGACCACGATCGCGTTACTCCCCGCCCCGCGCCGAGCGTGACTGGCTGAGGTCGCCATCCCAAGCGATTTTTCCTCGGAGCCGGCGAATCGAGCTTTGGGCGAGCGTGTCTGCCAGCAACCGGAGCCCGGCTTCCACGGCGGCTCTCTTCGTGCGAGCACCACTGAGCCGCATTGCCTGTCTCATCAAGCGGTCGTCGATCTCAATGTTCGTGCGCATGCAGAGTCTCCAATGTGTAAGTATTGCACATTTATGTGTATTAGAACAAGGGGTGGGAACAAGGCCTTTTTTATCCGGTTGGCCAGCCCAGGAACTTTCTGTCTACAATTGCGTATTGTTCTGTAGAAGATGTCTGGGAGGGCAGAGTTATGTATTGCAACTATTGCGGCAAAGTGATTCAGGACGACGCGGCGGTTTGCGCTTATTGCGGTACTCGGGTGGGAGCATCGGTCGCACGCAAGCGCCTAGTGCGTCCCCGGCAGGGACGGAAGATCGCGGGTGTCTGCATCGGGTTCGCCGAGTACTTTGATGTCGACGTTACCGTGGTGCGGCTGGTGTGGCTGGTCGCTTCGTGCCTGACCGGCATTGGGCTGCTCGCTTATCCCATCGCGTGGATCGTGATGCCGGAAGAGCCGCTGCAGCTAGCCGAACCGGTGGGTGCGCAGCGCGCGGCGAATCCGTAAAACCCAGGTATGGGACGCGATACGCTGCGCTGTGATTAAATCCATTGATGCAGAGTATTGCCCTTCGGCAAATCCGCAGCGGCGATGCCGAGATCGTATACCGCTTGCTGGGTGAAGGCCCTCCCATAGTTCTGCTGCATCCCTTTCCTGTGAATCATGAATTCTGGCTGCCCGTGGCTCAGGAGTTGGCCACGCGCTACCGCGTCATTTTGCCGGATCTGCGCGGGCACGGAGATTCTGACGTGGGCGAGGGTCCAGCCACCATGGACAAACATGCCGGCGACATTGCCCGCGTAATGGACGATGCCGATATCGGCCGCGCTCCGCTAATTGGGGTCTCGATCGGCGGATACGCTTTGTTCGAATTCTGGCGGAGGCATCGTGGGCGTGTGGCCGGGCTTGGTCTTTGCAATACGAAAGCACCCGCCGATTCTGCCGAAGCCCTTGCCGGACGCCTGCAGGCGGCAAACGATGTGCTCGAACGAGGCACTGAGCCGGTTTTCGAGAGCATGATTCCCCGTCTGCTGGGCATGACCACGCGCGAGACGCGGCCTGATCTGGTCGACGGCGCGCTGCGGATGATGCGGAAGATGTCTCCGGAAGGCGTGGCGCAAGTGCAGCGCGGCATGGCGGACCGTGCGGATTCCGTGGATACATTGAAGACCATCAATGTGCCTACGCTGCTTGTAACTGGAGACGAAGATATCCTGACCGGGGTGAACGAGGCCGAACTGATGCGGCAGCACATTCCCGGGAGCCAGTTGCGCGTCATCCCGAAAGCTGGCCATTACTCGCCGTGGGAGCGGCCCGAGGAATCCGCCAGGCTGTTGCGTCAATTTCTGGAGCGAGTTTAGAACGAGTGCTTTCCGAGTCGGGGGTGGGCTAGAATCAGGGCGCTATGAAGACACCTTTTGCACTGCTTGTTCTCGGGATATCGGCGATCTCTGTCTCTGCCTACGCGCAAGGCACGGCCGTCCCTCGTCCCCGCATACTCGGCATCGATCACGTTTCGTTCTACACCACAAACCCCGATGGCGTGAAGGCGCTCTACAGCGGCACGCTTGGCCTTGCTTCCGCGGCGCCGGTGGAGTCTGGCGGGCTGGTCAGATATATGGTGGGCAGGCAGTGGATCGGCTACAGCGCCGCGCCCGATCCCAAGGCAACCGACCGTATGGATCACGTTGCTTTCACGACCGACAACGTCGGAGCGCTCCGGAGGTATTTGATCGCGAAAGGCGTGAAGGCGCCCGCGGTCGAAGGGCATGCGGACCACAGCCTGAGCTTCACCATGGCAGACCCGGAGGGCCATCGCATCGAGTTTGTCGAGCGCAGTGTGTCGGAACCACCTGTCCCCGAGGCCGATTCCGCGGTTTCGCGCCACATGATTCACACCGGCTTTGTGGTCTATCACCGCGATGCTGAAGACAAGTTCTATCGCGACATTCTAGGGTTCAGGCTTTACTGGCACGGCCACGATAAGCCGGGCACGACAGATGACTGGGTCGCGATGCAGGTTCCCGATGGCACCGACTGGCTGGAATATATGTTGAACCAGCCAGAACACATGGACCTGCAACTCACAGGAGTGATGAATCACATCTCGCTCGGAGTCGCCGACATGAAGAAGGCGCAGGCGATCATGGAATCGCATGGCTGGAAGCCGCATGGCGACGAAGAGGCGGAGATCGGCAAAGACGGCAAATGGCAGCTCGACGTGTTTGATCCGGACCTGTCGCGCGTGGAGCTGATGGAATTTAAACCCACGCAGAAACCGTGCTGCAACGATTTCACCGGACCGCATCCGACAGAGTGAGCGGACGAGACGATGTTCCTGCAATTTGCTACAATCCTCCCGGCATGATTGATACGGAGTTGGTTGCTGCAAAGACTGTAGTGAATGCCAAGGGTGACGGTCCCAGCGCGGACGTAAGCGGGGCGGCCGGGCGCGTGTTCTTGCTGACGCTTGAGATCACCGAGATCATCGAGCAGGAGTCGCTCGACGTCAGCGTCTACGGTTCTGCGGACGGCACTGCGTGGGAAGCGAAGCCAGTGGCGGCGTTTCCGCAGAAGTTTTATCGTGGTGAGTCTCCGCTGCTGCTTGATCTGACTGCGCATCCTGATGTGAGGTTCGTGCGGGCGCACTGGGACGTGGCGCGGTGGGGACGCGGCGCCGAGACCCCGATGTTTGAGTTCGGCGTGAGGCTGAAGGAAATTCCCGCGGACGTGCTGCGTGAAGCTGCCGCCGAGGCCAAGGCTGTACTGAGTGGTCAGTGATCAGTGGCTAGTGGCCAGTTCGCGAAGCTGAATTTCTGGGCACTGATCGCTGGCCACTTTTGTATTCTCCTTCCACTAATATCGATCTCAGCATGAAAACCGAGTCCAGCGTAATCGTGCTTCCCGCGCTGAACGTGCGGGGTAGCGTGAGCCTTCCGGGCGACAAATCCATTTCGCACCGCTACGCCATGCTGGCAGCGATTGCCGATGGGCCCTCACGCCTCGAAAACTATTCGACCGGGGCCGACTGTGCCAGCACTCTCGGCTGCCTGCGCTCGCTGGGAGTGAAGTGGGAACGCAAGGATGGAACCGACAACGTCATCGAGGTGCAGGGAAGCGGATTGTCACTGACTACTCCGACTCAGCCGCTCGATTGTGGAAATTCCGGTTCGACGATCCGGATGCTGAGCGGCATCGTTGCGGCTCAGAAGTTCTCAAGCGAGATGGCGGGGGATGAATCGCTTTCGCGCCGGCCCATGGAGCGCGTGATCACGCCGCTCACCGCCATGGGCGCGCAGATCGTATCGCAAAATGGACGCCCGCCTTTGCGCATCAACGGCGCTACGCTAAAAGGGATTGACTACCGGATGCCGGTGGCCAGCGCGCAGGTGAAGACGTGCCTGCTGTTCGCCGGCTTGCTGGCCGAAGGCGAAACCCGCATCGAAGAACCGCTGCGGACGCGTGATCACGGAGAAGTGGCGCTCCGGGCATTCGGCGCGGATCTTGAGTGCAAAGGGAACGAAGTGAGAATTCGCGGCGGCCAGCGTTTGCGCGGCATCGATGTGCGAATTGCAGGAGATATTTCGAGCGCTGCGTTTTTTCTCTGCGCTGCCGCTCTCTTTCCAGGTTCGCAATTGACTATCACCAGCCTGCTGATGAATCCGACGCGCGCGCTCCTGCTCGATATCCTCATGCACATGGGACTGCGCATTTATATTACCGAACTGCGAAGCGTCTACGGTGAGCTGGTAGGCACGCTGCAGGTCGAGGGTGCGCGGCTGAAAAGTGCGACCATCGCCGGCGCCACTACGGCTGCACTGATTGACGAGATTCCGGTGCTGGCCGCGATCGCTCCTTATACTGAGCAGGGAATCGAGGTCCGCGATGCGAAGGAGTTGCGAGTGAAGGAGTCGGACCGGATCGCATCCATTGCCACCAACCTTCGCGCCATGGGGGCCGCGGTGGAAGAACGCGAAGACGGCCTCAAGATTCCCGGAGGACAGTCGCTGCACGGCGCGGAGATCGAATCCTTCGGCGATCACCGCATCGCGATGGCCTTCAGCATCGCGGCTCTGCGAGCCCGGGGCGAAACCCTGATACGCGGCAGCGAATGCGCAGCCATCTCGTATCCGGCATTCTTTTCCACGCTGGAAGGCCTGGTCGAGAGCTGAACACTCTCCGCGCTTCGAATCCGCTTTTACCAGCCCCCTGGATCGCCGCCTATAGCCCGCAAGAGCGCACTGGGCGCAGGTATGGTAAAGTAATGCACCCAGGAATTGGGTCCTCGCCACCTTCGCAAAGGAGCCTGCCATGCCTACCCTCCGCGACATCGTGAAAGACCGCAAAATTTACTCGATCGATGCCGAGCGCACCGTGCTGGAAGCGGCGCGCTTCATGATGGAACACAACATCGGCGCGCTGCCGGTGCTGCGCAACGGAGAACTTGCCGGCATTTTCTCCGAGCGCGACATCATGAACCGCGTCGTGGCCGCGGGCCGCACACCCGGTCACACTGCCGTCTCCGAAGTGATGACCGCCAACCCCCGCGCGGTTAATGTGGATGAGACTATCGAGGAATGTTTTTTCATCATGCACGAGTTCGGCTTCCGGCACCTGCCGATCGTGGAAGGCAAAGAATTGAAAGGGCTGGTTTCACTGCGCGACATTGTCCTGCGCCAAGCGGCCGAACTCGAACGCCAGCGCCGCGCCTCATGAAGGCGTCTTCCGCGCCTTAGCTTTCGGCGAGCTGCCACGGACCTCATCACCGGGCAGAGATTTGAAGACAACCGACCACGGAAAAGTTAACGGCGTAACTCAGTTCGCCGTGTGGACTGTCGTCACCGCCAGCGTGACGGTCGCAACATCTGCGTTGGGGGGGACGTTGCTGGGCGCCGCACCGTTCGTATCCGCGCCGGTTAACGTGAGGGTGTAGGTATTATTCGGAGTCCTTTGGCCATTCAGGGCGGTAGTGCCGGGAGGGCCCGGACAGGCCGACAGTAGCAATAAGCTTCCAGCAATCGCCACCAGGAAAAACACGGCCAGCAGATTTTTCCTATGGCTTCGAACTCCGCGTGCTCCCACGAGCGCCAGCCCGGGAACGGCCAGCCAGAAGGCATAACACATGCGAAGGTTCCACACCCTCGTGCTGGTTGTTTGCCCGAAGGTCGTAATGGTGAGCGTGGAAGTCGCTCCGGTGCTGCTGCTGATGCTCACTGTCGGAGGATCAAACGCGCAATACGGCGCCGCGGTGACGATGGGGAAAACCGAAAGGCACGCGAGCGTGACTTGACCTGAATAGCTGCCGATCGGCAGCACCGTCACGGTGGTCGTCGCGGCGCTTCCCGCAGGCAGAGGGCTGGGAATCGCGGTCGTTGGCGACACCGACAGCGTATAGTCCTCCGTCAAATCCGCTACGCTCAAGTACAAAGTTTGAGTTTGCGTTGTGGTACCGCCCGTGCCAGTTACTGTGACCTGGTAGGTACCCGCCGCCGTGGCAGACATGCCCGTGCCGCCTGTGGTCGTAATGGTGAGAGCAGGTCCGTCGGCAGGCGGGATCGCGGAGCCCGGACTGACCAGGCACTGCGGCAGATTCGTGGTGAATTGGTTCGACGTTACCGCGCAGCTCAACGAGACGGGTTCATCGAAAGTCCCGATGGGCTCAAGGTCGATGGTGGCCGTTGCAGACCCGCCAGGATCCACACCTATTTTCGGGGTGAAGGCTGAGACTGATAGGGTGAACTGTTGCCCGTAAGCCCGCGACACAGATGCGGCAGAGAGGACGAACAGCAACGATGCGAGAATGATTGGGCGGACGGCCTGCCTGGGATTCACCATGAGCGGATAAGAACTCACTACCTTCGATTCCTCCAACGGCGCAAAAGCTGCCTGAGCCGGCCCAAAACAATGCCGCCGGCCAATCAGCTGCAAAAGTGATTTAAATTATGAGGGATCTCCAGCAGAGTTCGCCAGACAGAATCCCAGACAGAATCTTAGACTAGAGTTGTCAATCCTGCCAACCGTCGGGCCAATCGAGAGGGCGGCGCCCGTCCCTCCCGCAGATCCCAGCCGCACGCGCGCGCTTGACACCCGTCCCGCTCTCTGCTGTAGTGTCCGCCAACCTTCGCGCTAAATTCACACGCGAGGGCGGTTCCGGAATCTGGTAACGCGGCGCTCCGGAGTTCGCCAAGCAGGCTGAAGAATTCAATGGTCACTATCCGTGACGTTGCGAAGGAGAGCGGGTTTTCTTCCACCACGGTGTCGATCGTCCTCAATGACGCTCCGCTGGCGCGCTATATCCCGGCGGTGACCAAGAAGCGCATTGAGCGCGCGGCGGAGAAACTTGGCTATCGTCCGAACCAGTTTGCCCGCTCGCTGCGCAGCAAGCGCAGCCACACCGTCGGAGTCATGGTCTTCGACATGACCGATCCCTACTGCACGCTGGTGTTGCGCGGGATTGAGAACACGCTCTATCAGGCTTCCTACCTGCCCATCCTCACCGATGTGCATAACGAGCGCAGCCGCTTCGAACGTTATCTCGAGATGCTGCTCGACCGCCGCGTGGAAGGCCTGGTCGTGCTCGCCAACTGGCTGTTTCTCGATATCAACCTGCTCGCTGATCTGGAAAAGAGTAGCATCCCGACGGCGATTATCGGTTGCGAATTGAAAGGCGACGCGATGAGTTCCGTCATCGTCGATAACGAGGTTGGTGGCTATCTCGCGCTCGAGCATCTGCACTCCCTCGGTCATCGCAAGATCGCTTTTATCCGTGGACCGAAAACTTTAGGAGACAGTTCTCCGCGCTGGCGCGGCATTCGCAACAGCGCCAAGGAACGCGGCCTCGAACTGGACTCCCGCCTCATCGTCGATCTGCCCGAGTCGCGCGATCCGCTTTCCAGCTTTGAGGCCGGGAAAAAACTCACCGAGGACCTGCTCAAGCGGAAGCGTCCGTTCACGGCAATTCTTGCCTTCGACGATATGACTGCCTTCGGCGCCATGCGCGCTTTGGCCAACGGAGGCCTGCGCGTGCCCGAGCACTGTTCGGTGATTGGCTTCGACGATGTCGCCGCCTCGGCTCTTTGTACTCCGCCGCTCACTACCATCCGGCAGCCCATGGAAGCGATGGGAGCGGGCGCCGTGGGGATTGTGCTCGAAGGCATCAACTTGGTACTTGAAAAGCGGGAGGTGGCCGCGCACCATCGCAAGGTGGCGCCCGAAGTGGTGGCCCGGGAATCGACTCGGAGTCTGTCGTAGTTGGTTCGGATGTGCAGCAGGAGAACAGTTTTGCCAGGTCGAAATCGTTCCCCGGGCCGTACCGCACGCTTTTTTCTTGACATAAGATGGCGAATAAACGCACTATTCATACGATTTAATATGCGGTCTCGGGGTCTCAGCCCACCCGCAGTTGCCTTAGGAATGCTAAAGAAATTCGCCCCCACGCCGCTGACGCCGGGCATGGGATTGGGGGGAACACGCGCCTCCTTGCCGTGCAAAAGAGGAAAGCCCGACTATGAAATCTCACTCGTGCAATATCGCCGGTTACCCTTTTCGTACTGGGAGGTCGTTCATGAATAACAGAAGCGCAATTGTTAAGGCCGTGCGGAATTTTCTTTGTGTTTCTATTCTGTTCCTCTGCGCGGGTTCAATCGTGCTCGCCCAAGCCGGCCGCGGAAGCGTCAGCGGCCTGGTCACCGATCCTGCCGGGGCCGTCGTTGCCGGAGCCAAAGTAGTCCTGCTGAACCAAGCCACCGGAGTCGCGCAGCACACTGTCACCAGCTCCGGTGGACTCTACACATTCATTTCCCTCAACCCTGGCACCTATCAGGTTACCGCCAGCCAGAAGGGCTTTAAGAACGTCGCGCAGGACAAAGTCATCGTCACCGTCGATCAGGTGACTGAGGTCAACATCACGCTGCAGGTCGGCGCTATATCGGAGACGGTCGAAGTCACCCAAGGGGTCGAACTGGTCGAGCCCAGCAACTCTACCGTCGGCCAGTTGATTGAGTCAGCCACCATCGACCGGGTGCCTCTGGTGTCGCGCAACGTTTACGACCTCATCCAGCTGAGTGCGGGCGTGAACGCAGTCAATGGTTCACCCAACTCGAGCGACTCGATGCAGTCCATTCAGAACATTTCCGTCGGGCGTCCGGGAGTCGACGTCTCCGCCGACACCATCAACGGTTCGCTTGTCGGCTCGGTCTACTACATGGTCGACGGCGCACCGATTGGCGTTGCAGAAAACAACTCGGCCGCCATTATTCCCGCCATGGAAGTCCCCGAAGATGGCGTGCAGGAAGTGCGCGTCGAAACCCAGAATACCCCGGCCTCTTACCAGAGCGGCGGCGCAGGTGCTATCAGCCTGGTGACTAAATCTGGCACCAACAAAATCCACGGCGATCTCTTTGGTGTCTTCCGTCCCAACGTACTGGCCGCCAACGACTACTTCAACAAGGACAGTGAAATAGCAGGTGGACAAGCCAATACCCCACCCTCTTTCTATCGTTATCAGGAAGGTGGCGCAATTGGTGGAGCGATCAAGAAAGACAAGCTGTTTTTCTTCGGCGATTACGAGGATACGCAGCAGGAACAATTCGAAGGACTCAAGACTTACAACGTCCCCACGAGTCTCGAAAGAACGGGCAATTTCTCGCAGATGGGTTTTACGATCTACGATCCGACGCAACCCGACAACCCCGACGGTACTCGGCAAGCCTTTCCAGGTAACATCATCCCGAATCCCAATCCCATCGCCTTGCTCTACTTGGCAAATATGCCCAAGTGCAACTACCCCAGCCCGTCCACCTGCGATCAGGCGACCACGGACATCAACTCCGTTGGTTATAACTACGCCGCTCCCGGATTGGATCCGTTCAATGCGCACCGCTTCGACGTCCGCGTCGACTGGGCCAAAAGCGAGAAGCAGCGCATCTTCACTCGGTTTTCCTACGATAAGCTAGTCTTTTCTACCGCCAACGTCTTTCCCAGCCCGGGCTGGGATCCTGATTACGCCCTAAACACCACGAACGGCCGCAGCGCCATGGTGGCTGATGACCTTACCATTAACGCGTCGACCGTCCTGAACTTGCGCTACTCGTTTACCCGCCGCTTCGAAAAGCAAGGGGGGCCGCCGTCGTACTTGAGCACCGACATCACGGACCTAGGCACCGTAAATGGGACTACGGTTGGTTTTCCCGCCGCGCTGGCTGCGCAGCAGGTCGTCAAACAGCTTCCGTTCATGCTTTTCGATGACTACGGTGGCGGAGTTGGTGGCACCGCCGATTACAACAACTTCGTCGATGCCAGCGAGAATAGCGATGCGAACGCTACCCTGACGAAAATTCACGGCAAGCACGAAATCTCCACCGGCTTCGAATGGATGAAACGTTATTTCAATGTTGGCCAGCCTTACGCCCCAGCCGGCACCTACAGTTTTGGTTATGGTGGTACCGACCAACAAACCTCGCCTGCCTCGGGCAATCTAGTCGGCGGCAGCGATTACGCTTCTATGCTCATCGGCATGGGTGATAGCGGTGAGTTCGACAGACCGGTATACGGCGCCGAATCCAACCCCTACTACGCGGCATTTATCGAAGACACTTACCACCCCACGACGAAGTTGACCATCACGGCCGGTCTGCGTTGGGACATCTTTGGCGGGCGCAACGAGCGCTTCAACCGCCAGGAGTACTTCGATCCCAACGTTAACAACACTTACCTGGGAGTGCCGTACACGGGCGCGGAGCTCTATGTGAACAGCAGCCACCGCTCTCCCTTCAAAACCAATCTGCATGACTTCGGGCCTCGCCTGGCTTTTGCTTTCCAGCCCGTGAACCATTTTGTGGTCCGCGGCGGCGTAGGCTTCTACTATGGTCCCAGCACTGAGATGGCGGCGAGCGCCGCCATCAATACCGACGGCTTCTCTTCCATCACCACGCCGAACTCCAACTGCCCGAACCTCGATGGCAATTGGGTCTTTTACGGTTCATCGGCATGCACCATCTCAGCAGGCCCTGCACTCCCCGTCGATAATTTCACCGTGCCGTATTCGCTAAGCAATCCCTTTCCCAATGGGCTGATCCCCATTTTCACAACCGCCCCTGCCGGCGCGGCCAATAACCTGGGAATCACCATCAACACCGTGCAACATGCGCAGCGCACGCCCACGACCTACAACTACAACTTTGGTCTGGAATATGAACTTCCGTATCAGGTAGTGGTCAGCGCTGGATATGTGGGCAGCCGCGGACTTTTTATGCCTTTCAGCTCCGTGGATCAGAATGAGCTCGATCTGGGCACCATCGCGCAATATGGTAACTCGTTGTGTTTCATCTTTAATCCGAGCTGTGCAGTACCCAACACCTGGGAACCCATCCTGCCCTCGACGAACGCCTTTTACGGTCAATCGGAGGTGCCACAGTGGATGGCGCTCGAAAAATATCCTCAGTTCGGCAGCGGCGGCTTCGGCACCGGCGTCGTCACCTGGGGGTATCCTGCGGGAGACTCTGAATACAACTCCCTGCAGACGAAAGTGCAAAAGCGCCTGACGGGCCATTTCACCACGCTGGCTACTTTTACCTTGGCTAAGCTGATTACTGACGACGGCAATCCTCCCCTGGGTTTCGTGGGCAGCCACAATGGATCGGTGCAAGACTGGAGAAATCTGAGCTATGAACACGCCATCAGCCCGCAGGACCTCAAGTATTCATTCACTGGACAGGTATCCTACGACCTGCCCATTGGTAAGGGACAGGCGATCAATCTTCATGGCGTAGCTAACGCTATTGCGGGCGGCTGGACCACAAACGGTATTCTCTATCTCAGCACCGGAGTCCCCATCCACGCACCCAGCTCGGGAAATCCGCTAACGCCTTTCAATCAGCGCTCCGACATGGTCTGCAATCCCGCCCAAGGAGCCCCGCACACGGTCGATGACTGGTTCAACATCAATTGCTTCGTGCAACCCGGCAGTGAGAATGGGGGCAATCCGAATCCTTACATTCCGGGAACCGCCCCTGTCTACCTCGACAACGTTCGCACCCGTGGAGCCCGCAATTTGGATCTCTCCGTCTATAAGACGTTCAAGTTCACCGAAACGAAGGCGCTACGCTTCGATATCTCGGGCTACAACATGACCAACTACGCGCAGTACGGATACCCGAGTGTGAACAGCGTAGTCGGCGTGGCCAGCGAAGGCGAATCGTTCGGGGTGATCAGCAACAACGTCAACACTCCACGCCAATTCCAGTTTGGCGCGAGGTTTACATTCTGACTTGAGTTGCCGACTTTAGCCTCAAGAAAAATCCCGGCCAGAACGGCCGGGATTTTTCTTTTCAAGGCGAGCCTCGAACTGTTTACCCCACCTGCACCTGCTGCGGCGCGGCTACGGCTTCCAGCGCGTGCTCCAGATCGGCAATCAAGTCGTCGGCGTTCTCGATTCCTACCGAGAGCCGGATCATTTGTTCAGTGACTCCCATCTTGGCGCGGGCTTCTGCGGGAATCATGGCGTGAGAGGTTAATACCGGAATCGACACCAGAGATTCCACTCCTCCCAGGCTCGTGGCCAGTGTAAACAGGCGCATGGCTTCGCTCGCGCGGCGTGCGTCTTCGCCCGTGCCCTCGACCTCAAACGTGACCATGCCGCCGCCGCCGCTCATCTGCTGGCGCGCTATGGCGTACTGCGGATGGCTCTTCAGAAACGGATAATGCACGCTTCGCACTTTGCCGTGTTCCGCCAGGAATTCAGCGACGCGCAGGGCATTCTCATTCTGCCGCGCTACCCGCACCGCCAGCGTCTTCAATCCACGCAGTAGTACCCATGAGGCGTGGGGATCCATGCAGTTGCCCAGCGTCGTGCGCGTATCCCAGATTCTTTCGATCAGCTCGTGCCGTCCGGCCACTGCGCCGCAGATCAAATCGGAATGTCCGGCCAGGTACTTCGTCCCTGAGTGCATGATTAGATCAATGCCGAATTCCGCGGGATGCTGGTTGATCGGCGTGCCGAATGTGGCGTCGATCATGCTCAGCAGCTTGTGCTGCCGGGCCACGGCTGCGACTTTCTTGAAATCGACCACGCGCAAAGTGGGATTCGTCGGCGACTCCAGGTAGAGCAGCTTCGTGTTCGGACGGACTGCCCGCGCGTGCTGGTCATAATCTGAGGTGTCGACGAAAGTGGTTTCAATCCCCAGCTTCGGCAGCCACTGGGCAAGAAACTTGTTCACGCCTCCATAAATATCGCGCTGTGCTACCACGTGGTCGCCGCTTTTGAGCAGAGCCATGATCGTGGTCGTGACTGCGCCCATGCCGGAGGCGAAGGTAAGCGCGGCATCGACACCTTCCAACTCGGCAATCGTCTTCTCTGCGACCGTATTCGTTGGATTGCCGTAACGAGTGTAGTAGTGGTCGGTATGCGTGACTCGAACCTGCTCCTCGTTGTCGGTCACCTGGAACGTGGAAGTCTGATAGATGGGCGTACCCAGAGGGCCGTTTTTCTTCTCCAGGTCCGCCGCGCCGTGCACTGCTTTGGTTTCGGAGTGTTGCGAGTGCCGTTTCATGGATACCTCGTTCCTTCCAAGACTAATTGCCCGCGAGCACTCTCGCAAGCCACGTCTGTTCCGAGGTACCATTTATAATTCACGTTCGATGGATCTTGGCCTGAAGAATCGAGTCGCTCTGGTTGCGGCTTCCAGTCAGGGGATTGGCCGCGCCACAGCGCAAGCCTTCGCCGCCGAAGGCTGCTGCGTCGCCATGTGCGCCCGCAACCCGCAGACCTTGCTGGCCGCGGCGGAGAAGATCAGAAAGCAGCACGGAACGGAAGTTCTTGTCGAAGCGTTCGATGTCAGCGACCCAGCAGCCGTCAGTGGGTTCGTCGCTGCCGTGGCTGCGAAATTCGGCAGCGTCGACATTTGCGTGACCAATGCCGGAGGCCCGCCGGCGAAGGGTTTTCTCGCTGCCACGCTCGAGGAATGGCAACGTGCCGTCGAGCTGAACTTCCTGAGCACGGTTTATTTTGCCCGCGAGGTTATTCCGCACATGCAGCGGAAACGCTGGGGGCGCATCATCACCATCACTTCGATCACGACCAAACAGCCGGTCACTGATCTTGTGCTTTCGAATGCGGTGCGGGCGGCTGTGGTGGGCCTGGTCAAGAGCCTGGCCAACGAGTTTGGCAGAGATGGAATCCTGGTTAACAACGTTGGTCCTGGCTTCACGGCAACCGACCGGCTGAAGGAGCTAGCCAAGGCCCGCGCTTCGGCCTCGGGCAAGAGCGAGCAGCAGATTTTCGAAGGCTGGGCCGCTGATGCTCCGCTGCAGCGCTTGGGCGAGCCTCGCGAAGTTGCTGAGACCATCGTGTGGCTGGCATCGGAGCGGGCTTCATACATCACTGGCCAGACTGTGCTGGTCGACGGAGGCATATACAAGGGCCTATAGATTCCAGGGGCTGCTTGCTACGGATTGTTTCTCGTACAATCAAGGGGCGGGGCATCACGCTATGGCAAAGAAACTGAAGAACCGGACGACTGCCGCCGGCAGGAAAGCAAGAAACGCGCGCTCTCACTCGCGTGCGCAGCGTGCCGTCACCAAACACGCGGCCAACAAGATCGAACTGCAACATGTTCCCTGGCAGACGATCCCGCTCGAAGACCTGAAGCCTCTTCTGCAGCGTCAGTTCGTCGTCGGTCAGGAAATAATGCTGGCACGGGTGTTGTTGAAGAAAGGCTGCATAGTTCCCGAGCACAGCCACCACAACGAACAACTCACCTACATTCTCGAAGGCGCGTTGAAGTTCTCGATCGACGGACAGGAAATCGTGGTGCACGCCGGCGAAGTACTCTGTATCCCGTCGAACATGCCGCACAGAGCGGAGGCGCTTGAAGACACGGTCGACCTTGACGTATTCAATCCGCCCCGGGCCGATTGGATCAATAAGACTGACCAATATCTGCGAGGGCAGAGATAATTTTTCATTCCATGCCCCCTTCGACCACTTCTGAAAAAGGTTCTTCCCCCGGCCAGGCCACGTTTCGTTTCCGCTGCATCGGGTGCGGTTCGGTGAACGCCTCAGCCGCGCAGGATTTCCGCTGCTCGGACTGCGGCAACCTGCTCGAGATCACCGATTCGTCGTGGAACTCGCGCAACCCCACCGCTCTGAAGACCCTATGGCGGGAACGCCGTACATTAAACGAAGCGATCGACCTCAGCGGCGTGTGGCGATTCCGGGAGTTTCTTCCCGCGCCGCAATCCGAGCAGGAAATCGTCACCTTGCGCGAAGGTAATACTCCTCTCTACGAACTTCCGCAATCCTCGCGTGTCACCTGCGTGCCGCACCTTTACGCCAAACATCAGGGCCTGAACCCGACCGGCTCGTTCAAAGACGCGGGCATGACCGTTGCTGCCACCTTTGCCCGCCAGGCCGGATACCGCTGGGTAGCCTGCGCCTCCACCGGCAACACGTCGGCATCCATGGCGGCATATGCCGCGCGCGGCGGCATGCGCAGCCTGGTTCTTGTGCCCGAAGGCAAAATCTCCTGGAGCAAGCTCTCCCAGGCCCTCGATTACGGAGCGCTTACTTGCCAACTCCGCACTGACTTCGACGGTTGCCTCCGCCTGCTGCAGGAACTCGTCCGGCAAGCCCCGGTCTACCAGTTAAATTCCATCAACCCGTTTCGCCTCGAGGGGCAGAAAACTCTCGCTTTCGAATTACTGGAGCAACTGGACTGGGAGCCACCTGACCACATCATCGTGCCCGGAGGCAATCTCGGAAACAGTTCCGCGATCGGTAAAGCTCTGCTCGAAATGCGGGGCGTCGGATTGATTACCGGCTTGCCGAAGTTGTCGGTGATTCAAGCCGAGGGCGCCAATGCCTTGGTTCGCACCTTGCGCGAAGGGGAGGGCCAGCATCTGGTCAGTATGCAGCCGGAAACTCGGGCCACGGCGATCCGCATCGGCAACCCGGCTTCGTGGGAAAAAGCCGTGAAGGTGCTTCAGGCCACGGGTGGCGCCTGTGAACAGGTCGGCGAACTTGAGATCGCGCAGGCTAAGGCTGAAATCGGCGCCGAAGGGATTGGTTGCGAGCCCGCCTCCGCTGTTACTCTGGCCGGCTTGAAGAAGTTGCTGCAGCAGGGTTTCGTGAAGCCGCAAGAAACCGTGGTGTTGGTTCTCACTGGAAGCCTGCTCAAGGATCCCGACTACACCATGGAGTTCCACCGCGGCGATTTATTTAAGGGTACGCCATACGAGCAGGAGAGCGCGAAGCTGAATTCGTTCCGCCACCCTCCCGTCGTTCTCGATGCTACGCTGGACGCCGTGATCAAGACGCTGGAACGAGCAGAAAAATCCGATTCCGCGCATTCGAATGAGTAAGAACAAAAGACGAATGTCCAAGAAGAAAACCCGCCGTGTCGCCGCGCTGCATTTGGCCCTCCCGGCCACGTCGGCCAATCTGGGTCCGGCCTTCGATGCCGCAGCCCTGGCGATGGATCTGTACATTACCATCGATGCTCGTCCGGCGTCAGCCTTCTCCATTACGGTCACTGGGCGCGACCAGGAAATCTGCCGCAATCTTGAGGATCACCTCATCCTCAAGACCTACAGCGAGATTCTCCAGGCGGAAGGCCAGAAAATCGTTCCTCTTTCTCTTCGCATCAACAACGACATCCCGATCGGCAAGGGTTGCGGTTCGTCCGCCGCTGCCCGCCTCGCCGGCATCGCCCTGGCCAATCACTTCGGCCGTTTGCAGTGGAAGAATTCCCAGATCATCGGCGAGGCCTCGCGCCGCGAGCACCATGCGGATAATGCCTCGGCTTGCTGGATGGGAGGTCTGACCATCGCCCGAATGTATGGCAAGGCCGAGGCCCAGGTGGTCTGTATTCGCCCGAAAGGGAAGTGGCCGCTTCTTCTGGCCATCCCCGATCAGGTCCTGTCCACTCAAGAAGCGCGCCGCGTGCTCCCGGCGCAGTACTCCCGTGCCGACGCAGTCGCGAACATTCAGAATTCGATGTTTCTGCTCGCAGCCTTCACGCAAGGCAATCACAAATTGCTTTCCGTCGCGCTCGAAGACCGCATCCACCAGCCTTACCGCGCTTCATTGTGCCCTTTGCTGCCATGCCTGCAGGAGTTGGCCGGGCGACCGGGTGTTCTGGGTGCAGCCCTCAGCGGAGCAGGCCCCTCGGCCATTGTTTTTCTTGATCCCGCTTCACCGAGCAAGAGAACGCGAACCGTAGTCGCCGCGCACCTGGCAGGGAGAGGGCTCCACGCCGAACTGCTGCTCACTTCCATCTCGCGGCGCGGTGGGCACCGCTGATCTGGCTTTTCCCCGTGCGCCACTAAAGTGCTATTTACCATGGCAACAAAGCTGGATAACTTCATTGTTCCCCCTCAAGCGAAACTTATCCGCAGCGTACGTGTTTGCGGAGTCAGGTACGGTCAGCGCTTCATCGCAAGCGCGGACTAAGTTTCTAAAGGGATGAGTAGGACGTCTAAGATGCACGGTCAAATCCAGCCCACGATCGCGACACCGCGCAGTGTGCGGGTTCAACAGGAGATCCAGAATTTTCTTCAGGCTCTGGATTCCTACCCCGCTCGCGTCGCCCGTGAACCCCGGCTCAGCTTTCACCAGCATCTATGCAGCGTATTCGCGTCGACTCGCGACTCTCGCCGGGACCCCCGGGCCGATCGCTCGTAATCGGGGGCCACGCCCAGTCTAGCGACTGGCCGGCGGCACAATCCCGTTCATGCGCAGGTATTCCACCATCTGCCCGTAGTGGTCGGAAGCATGGGCCGAGACGCTCGTGGCCAGGCTCAGGCGGGTTACTGTTCCTTCTCCAAACGGGCTCTTCATGGGCTCCACCAGGTTCTTGTCGTTGATGGTCAGGATGGCCTTGTGTACATAGGCAAACGAATCTTTAAGGTAGGTCATGATCGCTGCCTTGGTCTTGAGCGATTCCGGCCCGGATTCATCGCCCACGTCCACCGGAACTTTTTCGCCGAGAATCGCCGCGCCAAACAGGTAGTTCACCGCCGCCACGTGTTTTATTTGTTCGCCGTAGGTTCGCACCCCTTTAAACTCGCCGTTGCTGGGAGCGAATCCGAACTTGTCTTCCGGCATTGCTTCCGCCGCGGGAACAAATTCGTGTTCAACGCTCGAAACCGAATGGTCGAGCACCTGGGTGACCGTGCGATGTTCGTCCTTACTCTTCGGATTCTGGGCTGCGCCAAACGCCGCCAGCACCAGCACGCAGAAAGCAAGACAGCTGAATCTCTTCGCCATGCCGATTCCTCCTTTAATCCCTGACCACCGCCGGAGCCATCTTCAACTCACGCCCGGTTAAGCGATGACGCAAGATGCTCGTCAACCCTACCACCATTGCCAGGGCCGACCACGCCAGCGCCACAGGCACTCCCTTGCGCGCCGCTAACTCTCCCCAGACCGCGCTGCCGATCGCCATGCCTCCCTGCAGCACCAGCAGGTACATCGACAGGGCCCGCGCCCGCATCCATGACGGGCACATGGTCTGCGCTACAACATTGAAGCAGGCCAGAATTCCGATCCATGCCGCGCCCGCGGTGAATAATACTCCACAAAGCCACTCAAAGGCATGCACCTGCCCCGCCGCAAAAGTCATTGTCGCGAACACCACAGTCGCCGCAGCGACCAGTCCATCCACCGAATACCGCAACCGCAAGCGCGGCAGCAGCGCCGCCCCAGCCAGTGCTCCCACGCCAAAGGAAGTCAGCAGGAATCCATAGCCTTGCGCTCCATGCGGCCGGCAGATGAGGGGGAGCAGTGCCAGCAGGGAAGTTGCGCCCACGCTGAATGCCCCCGTGCGAATCAGCACCGATCGCACCTGCGGTGCTCCGCGCACGTAGCGGACGCCCTCGAGGATCGCATCGCGCACTGGGCGGGTCGGCAGCGCTTCGTGCGGCGCGCGCCGCCAGCGGCACAAAAAAAGAATCACTCCAAAGAACGACGCCGCATTCAGCAGAAACGACCATCCTGATCCCGCCGTCGCCACCACGATGCCGCCCAAGGCCGGACCCACCGCGCGCGCCACGTTGAATCCTGCCGAATTCAGCGCTACAGCCGAAGCGTGGCGCTCCGGCGAGACGACCTCCGGCGTAATCGCCTGCCACGCCGGATCATTCAAAACTGCGCCCACTCCCAAGACCAAAGTGAAGAGCAGCAGACTCCAAGGAGTCACCGCATGCCGCAAAGTCAGCACACCGAGCCCCGCCGCCGCTGCCACCATCCAACTCTGGGTGAACAACAGCAACCGGCGCCGGTCGACCATGTCGGCCAGCGCACCCGCCGGGAGCACAACGAAGAACACTGGCACGGCCGCAACTGCCTGCACCAGGCTCACCATCAAGGGCGAGGTCGAGAGCTGCGTCATCAGCCAGCCCGCGCCCACATTCTGCATCCACGTTCCGGTGTAGGAAACTACGGCCGCAATCCACAACGACCGAAACAGCGGTTCCCGCAGCGGCGCCCATGCCGCATCGGCATGCTGAACCGCAATGCCCTCCACTGCCGGAACTGAAATGTGATCAGCCACTCGAATGCTCTACGCTGTGTTCCCCTACGCCAAACGGCCACTCCCGGCTTCTCCAGGCACGAATCATGTAAATCCCCAGCCCGGCCAGCAAAATCACCACGGCATAGCGCATCTCCTTTTGCCAGTTCTCGCGACCGAACAAAATAAAAAGAAATCCGGCAATCGCCACCAGCGCGGGCAGCGGATACAGCCACATCCGAAATGGACGGACCACCTCAGGATGCGTCACCCGAAACACAATCAATCCGACCGCTTGCACCAGGAACTGCAAAATCAGACGAATCACGACCAAGGCTGCGATCGCATCCCGCAGCCGCAAGAAGCAGAACATCGCCGCGACTACTCCCAGTGCCACCAGCGAAACGTAGGGGAAACGGTACACGGGATGCACCTTGGCAAATGCCCGGAAATAATTCCCGTCGAGCGCTGCCGCATACGGAACCCGCGAATACCCCAGCGTCAGGGAAAAGACCGAGGCAAACGCGGCCACGATGATGAGTCCCGTGACCAGCCGCGCCGCCCACGGCCCGTAAATTCTCTGCATGAACAGAGACACAACGTACAGTCCGGTATTGTTATGCCCCGCCTGCAGCATCTCGCGCCACGGGACCACGGCCAGAATGCACACGTTCATCATTAGATATAGACAGGCGACCAGCAGAATGGAAAGCAGAAGAGCCCGTGGAATATTCCGCGTGGGATCTTTTATTTCATCGCCCAGGTAGCAAACGTTGTAGTAGCCCCAATAATCGTAGGTGGCCACCAGGAGCGCTCCGCCCAAGCCGCTGAAGAACGCGGGCGACAGGCTGAAGGCGCCGGGAGGAAAATCAAAGGCACGAGCGGCGTTGAAGTGGGTGAGACCGGCGAAGATGATCCATCCGATCGTCCCCATCACGCCCAGCCACAATATTTTCGAAAGCCGGCCAATCACGGTGATGCGCCGGTAGAGCAGAAAAACCGTGAACAGGCATATGAATATCGCCAGACCTGTTCCCGGCGTTACGATCCAACTCACCTGAAGAGGCCCTGCTCCTGGGATACGCACAGCCGCAGTCTGTGCTGCGTAAACCGTCTCCAGTCCTGGCCAGTAATAGGCCGCGTAGCCGGCCAACCCGATGCATCCGCTGGCAATCGAAAGCGGAGCGCTGAAGGAAAGTTGCCAAATAAAGAGAAACGAAATCAGGCGCCCCCACTTTTGCGGCCCATAAATCTCGCTCAAGTAACGATACGATCCGCCGGACCCGGGAAACATCGAGCCCAGTTCCGCGGACACCAGACCGTCGCACACCGCGAGCAGTGCGCCCGCGATCCAGCCCAGCATGGCCTGCGGGCCGCCCATCGCGCCCAACACCAGCGGCATGGTGATGAACGGCCCCACGCCGATCATGTCGATCATGTTGAGGGCCGTAGCGCTGCCCAGGCCCATGCCGCGGATGAGGCCAGGAGAACTCGAGTCGCCTTGGGATGGAGCGTGCATTTCTCGCTGAGTTGAGCCGTGCGTCGCACAACTATGGAAGAAGCAATATCCGGCCGCTGACCTGCCGCTGCTCAAAAGCCGTATGTGCCTTGGCCGCATCCGCGATCGGATAGGTGCGGTCGATTCTGATGGAAAGTTTCCCCTGTTTGATCCAGTCAACGAAATGCGGCGAGTAGTGCGGATATTCTTTGAAGTAGGGACTGCCGTTTGTGCGGGTGAGAAACAACGATCCCTTTTCCTGCAGCTTCATGAGATCGAACGGCGGCACGTATCCGCTGGACTGACCATACATCACAAGATATCCGCCAGGTGCCAGGCTATCGAGGCTCGCCTCAAAGGTGTCTTTGCCGACGCCGTCATAAACTACGCTTACGCCTCGCCCTCCGGTCATCCGTCTCGCTTCCTTCGCGATGTCAGACTGCGTGGAAACGATGACCTCGTCCGCGCCCGCCTCTCGAACAAACTTGGCCTTCTCCGCCGTCGACGTAACGCCAATCACGCGTCCCTCCCGAATCTTTGCCATTTGGCAGAGCAAAAGTCCGATGCCGCCAGCCGCTGCCTGGATCAGGCACCAGTCTTCCGGTTTCACTGGATAGGCGAAATGCGTGAACGCATAAGCGAGAAAACCCTGGTTCATTCCAGCGGCCGCTACCTGTGGGCTGATGCCATCCGGTACCGGGATCAGCCACGCGGCCGGAGCGAGAGCATGCGTCGCATATGAATCTCCAACGAACACGACACGGTCTCCCACGCGAACCTTCTTGACCTCGGGACTAAGGTCTTCCACGACTCCGACTCCCTGGGTGCCCCTGGTTGCCGGAAGGTCAGGCTCATGGTTGCCCGGACGGCGGTAGAAAGCCTGCCCGACAAGTTCGCCCCGCCGCTTTTGCACATCCAGAAAATTAACGCTGGCTGCTTCAACACGTACGCGAGCTTGCCCAGGGCCGGGAACCGGAGTGGGCACTTCTTCCAACTGCATGACCTCCGGGCCGCCGTAGGCATGAATACGAATGGCGCGCATGAAGTTTGTTTACCCTTCGTCGTTTCTACTTCGCGCGGGGGTGGTTCACTGACCACTGATCACTGCTTCTCGTGCCCCGCGCTCAAAAGATTTACATAAAGCCGCACCGCTCCCGGCACACCTGCTGGCAATTCCCGGAAAAACGAGTACCCGGTATAGATATAAGTTCCCTTGCCATACTCCGCCTGCAGCAGTCCGCCCTTCTGCGCGTCCTCACCAGGGTCATGGCAGCTCAGCAGTGGTTTGAAATGCTCATCCCATTTATCCATGAAGTAGAGCCCGCGCTCCTGGATCCAGCCGTCGAAATCGCGAGCCGTAATTGCGTTTGGATAATGAAACACACGATCTTCCGGCGCAAGAATCTCCACCGGAGCTTCTTCCACGGAAACCCGCGCCCGGCTTAGTTCCGCGGAATACGGCGTGAAGTGCCCATTGTTAAAATCTCCCACCCCAGTGTTGTACTGCACGACCAGAGTTCCCCCGGCGGCGACATAATCGAGCAGCTTTTTATTGTTCGCAACTACATCTGGCTGCGTGTCGTAAGCACGAATTCCAAGCACTATCGTTCCGTACTGGCCCAGACCCTCACTCGCCAGTTTCTCCGCCGGAATCAAGGTCACATCCATCCCTACTTGCTTCAGCACGGTGGGAATGTCATCGCCAGCGCCCATGATGTAGCCAATCTTCAAATCGTGCGGCACCTGGACGTCTACCATGCTCACGCGCTGCACTGCCGGCTGGTAGTAATAGAAGCTGCCCAGGTCTTCGCGGGTCACCAGCGTGTAACCTTCGCTGAACTTCTCGCCGTCCGCCTCCAACACGGCCCGAATCTTCGCGCGACCTTCCTGCAATCCGGCAGGGAAGACCTTGAACTCGAAATCCTGTTTGTCTCCGCGCCGCGCGAAGTGCACGGCAAGCTGGGCTGGTTCCGACCGCCATCCCTCAGGCAATTCCAGCTGCAGCATGCCTCGCGCCTCATGCGTAAGATTGCTAGTCACGCCGACCGTCACGGTCGTACTTGCGCCGTTGTGTGCGGAAATCACCTGCGTCCCCGGCTCCAGTGCAACTGAAAATGCCGGCACCACGGCCAGAGGACGCGCGCTTGCCTTGCCAGCATCGTCCACAAACTCTGTGACCACGGTCGCCCCGATGCTGTTCTTTACGGCTGCTCCGCCTGCGCCGGCGACCGAATAGTCTGCGCGTGCACGCAACACCGGAGGCGGGAACGGCAAAGTCGCATATTTCTCGTTGTCGACGTGATTCAGACTGTCGGTATCGGGATTATCGCGGTGCCAGTATGGCCGGGTATACTCCGCGTTCTTCGGCACTTTCAGGCGAAAGACGACCCGCGCGTCTTGCCCGGGCTGAACCGAAAACCGCTTCGTCTTGTCGGAAATCGTCGCCCAGCCTTCGGGCACCTCCAGCTTTATGCCGTCCATCACCAGCGACTGTTTTGATCCGTTGTGAAAATCGACCGCCGCTAGAAACTCCTGACCCGGCGAAACCGTGGTCATTGCGTCCGGTTCTTTTCTCAGAACCTCTTTTACCGGCGTACCATTCGCGTCGACCCGAGAAACGGTTGTCGCCTCAATGGTGATATGCAGTGCTTCGTTGAGCGCAGTCTCTGCCTGCTCGCTCTTCTCTTCCAGTCGCGCCAGTAGATCGGATTTTGCGCCAGCGCTGACTGCACTCTTGCCGACCTCTGCACGAATCCGCTCTAACCCATCCACGATTCCCATCAAAGGCGCTGCAGCGGCAGTCGAATCGTTTACCTTCGCATCCTCGCTGGCGACTGCAATTTTCTTCGCGATCTCAGTCAGCTCCCGACCCAACTGCGGAAGTTTCGATCCCTCCGTCCCCAGGCTTGCCGCGAGGCCAGGCAGAGTCGTATCGAGACCATCAAAAAAATCTTTCTCGTGTCCATCTTTATCCAGCTTCGCTGGCTCTACCGAATCCACCAGCTTGTAGAACGTAAACCGGTCGCCCGGTTCCACAGTCCAGTTCCCTGAGCCCTGTGAGAGCTGGTGCCGCAACCCCTGCATAGCGAACTGCACGTACGACCCGCCCAGATCCACGTTCGGCACTCCGGTATTCAGCTTCACCGTCCAGTTCGCGTCCGGACAGGTCATTGCCCCGAACCCGCAAACATTGTCGATGTAAAGCTTCTTCGCCTGCCACGGCCGGAGCCCCTGCGCGATCTGTTCGGGAAACCGTTTCGGATCGGCCGCCGCCCGGAACGCTTCCTGGGTCAGGATGCTCGAAGCCTGATGGTGCCCGTGCCCATCCCGGGGAGTGCCCGAAAACCTTGCCACCAACACGTCCGGACGAAATGTTCGAATTACCCTCACCATATCGGCGAGCGCTATGTCGTGTCCGCCCCACTTCGCGAAAGTCTCGTCGGCGCTTTTCGAAAACCCGAAATCAGCCACACGCGAGAAGCGTTCCTGCACTCCGTAATATTCGTCCGCAGCGAGCAGTTCGAGCGTCCGCAGCACACCCAGCACATCCGACAAATTGCTGCCGACCTTGTTCTGCCCACCCTCGCCGCGATTCAGAGTCATCAGCAGCACGCTCGCTCCGCGCCCGCGCGATTCCAGCGTGAGCATTCCGCCATCTTCATCATCGGGATGCGCGACCGTCTGCATCAGCCGCGCAGTGCTCCCCAGCCGCCGCAGCATCAGCCGCAGCCCGAGGATTCCCCGATCTTGAGGGAGTTCAGGCGGAGTGCCTTGGCAGGGAAGCTGCGGAAAATCCGTGGCCAGGGCTTGCTGATTCGCATGCGGAGCCGCTTCGGCCGGCCGTGTCGAGCTTTCCGCACTCTGCTGCGGCGAAGCCAGCAGCAAAACCGGCAGCACGGCGAAAAGAAATATGAATAAGGATCGAGCGATCGAGTTGTGGACGAAAGGCTGAAGGAACCGTCCCACACGCCCGGCAAGGTAGTGAGTTCTCGGAGATTTCACCCTAACAGGATGGGGCCTACCCCGGCTCCGACGCAAATTCTTTCCCCTCGATCAAATTAGACGCCGGCAAGAAACAAGAGTAACCCCGTATGCCAAGACCAACATCCAATAACTGAGAACTGAGAACTGAGAACTGCTTTACTGCCGCCCTTCCTTCAGCGCTTGCTGACAGGCGCTCGCCGCGGTCAGCACCTCATTAAACGCGGTGTCCTTACGCAAGTCCTTCAGGAGCGGATCCTCCAGCAGCGCCGAATACGCGCAATAATTCTGCTGCACCGACGCCTTCAGCAAACGCAAAGCTGGCTCCGTCTGCCCGCAATACGCGAGGAGCGCGCCGACGTGATACCACGCTTCGGGGTCTGGTTCCATCATGGCCGATGATTCCGCTTCGCGGACAATGCGGTCCATGTCAGCCGGCCGCTGCGTCTGGGTGCACGCGGCCAGCAGCTCCCGATGGTAGATTACATTCTTCGACATGTTCTTCATGCTCTCGCGCGCCTGAGCAACATTCCCCGCGGCCAGATGAAGGTACGTCGAAACCCACGCTGCCCACTCCGTGCCCGGGTCGAGATGGACGAAATCCATCGCCTGGTCGGTCTTCCCTAGTTCCAGAAACGCCCACGCACACGACCGGAAGTTGGAGTTGCCGGGATCGAGCGATCGCGCCGTGTTGCACTCCTGCGTCGCCTGCTCCTGCATCCCCGCATAACGCAGCACGTAGCTGAGCGCAAAATGCGCATCGGCGCTCTGAGGTCGACGTCGTACTAAGTCTGTGGCTGCGTCATAGGCCCGGCCCAGTTCTCCCCGTTCCACGCGGTGGGCGATCAAACTGCTGGCCGCATCGACCTTATTCGGATCCAGGGCCAGTGCCTTCTCATATGCGCGATTGGAGCGCTGGAATACCTCCTCGCCGCCCCCGCCGTAATAAGAATCGTAATAGTACCTGTATCCCAACGCATCCCACGCCGGCGCGTAGCCCGGATCTTCTCCAACCACATGTTCCAGCACCGCGATGGCATCCTTGTTCTGGGCGACATCGTGGGACAGCGCGAGGCTATGCAGGTAGAGGTCATAGGCCTCCGGATTCTTCGGGCGCGAGGCCGTATCCAACTCTCCTCCCCCGCCGCCGAGCACGGGTAACAGTCCCTGCTGCACCTGTGTGGTCAATTTATTCTGCAGGGAAATCAAGTCATTGACTCCAGCCGTGACAGTGGCCTGCCACAGCAACCGGTCGTTGGTAACATCAATCGCTTCCAACGTCACAGTTAACTGCTCACCCTGCCGCATGAAGTGCCCGGTCAGCAGCTTGCCCACATGCAATTCCTGCCCTACCTTGCGTGGATCAAGGTCCACTTCCACATACTTTCGCGTGACCGACGAAGGCCGCACTTCGAGCGATCGTGAATAGGTCAGCACACTGGTGAGTTCGTCGGCCAGGGCGAAGCGGAGATAATCCACGGCAAAATCGCCGTTCATGTTCTGCAGCGGCAAGACTGCGATCGCATTTGCCTCCTGCAGGCTCACCACCGACCGATGCTTAAACCAGTAGGCTCCCACTGCCGACAACACCGTCACGAGCAGCGCAGCAGTTCCCAGCAGCACCCACAACTGCCACCGAGTGGCGCTGGCTCGGCCAAACGTATTGCTGGCAACCCGCAGCTTGGCCGGGTGCAGCCCGCTCTTTACCTGCCCAGACTCGGTCTCGCGCTTCAGTTGCAGCAGATCGGCCTTCATCTGCGTGGCGCTCTGATAGCGCTCGTTGCGATCCTTCTCCATCGCCTTGCCGATGATGCCTTCGAGCTCCACCGGCACAGTTGGATTCAATTCTCCGGGCGGAACCGGCTTCTGATGCAGCACCGCATCCAGCGTCATTAGAGAGTTTTTGCCGGTAAACGGCTTTTTCCCCGTCGACATTTCATACATCACCACGCCAAAGGAAAACAGGTCGCTGCGGAAGTCGATTTCGTCGCTGCGCGCCTGTTCGGGCGACATGTAAACCGCCGTCCCGGGAATCACTCCCACTGCGGTCAGCGAATTGTCCGCCGCCACTCCTCCATCGCTATCGGTGCCGACGTTGTGGACGAGCTTGGCCAGCCCGAAATCGAGAACCTTCACCTGTCCGCTCGGGGTCAGGAAAATGTTCGCCGGCTTAATATCCCGGTGCACGATCCCCTTGGCATGCGATGCCGCCAGGGCGTCCGCTACCTGAATGCTGATATCGAGCACCCGCTCGGTCTGCATCGCCTGTCCGGAGATGGCTTGCTTCAGGCTCTCGCCCTCCAGCTTCTCCATCACAATGAAGGGATGCCCGCCGTTATCCTCAATGCCATGAATTGTGCAAATGTTCTGATGATTCAGCAGCGACGCCGCCCTCGCCTCCCGCGTGAAGCGTTCCAGCGATTTGGGGTCGCCCACAAGGTTTTCCGGGATGAACTTCAGGGCAACATGCCGCCCCAGTTTCAGATCCTCGGCCTCATAAACCACGCCCATACCACCGCCCCCGAGCTTGCCCAGGATGCGATAGTGGGATACGGTCTGGCCGATCATGAGAGGAACCAAGTGCCGAACGCGGTAATGGTAGGCCCGCCAGCGACTCCGGTCAACTGGCCCGTTTTGATTGCAATCGTTCCCAAACTGATAAATACCCTGTCCTTTTGTGTGTTTGCGGGGGGTCCGGGTTGCTCCAACACGACTAATATGATGCTAGCAATCCTGATTGCGTGAGGCGATTCCGATATGGCGCGGGGTTCTGGGAACTACTCTCCTGAAATGCAAGAGGCCATCCGCCGTCGCGCTACTGAGCTCTACCATCAGAAGGGAGCCGTCGAGGGTCATGACTACGAAAACTGGTACCAGGCTGAAGCCGAGATCCTTCGCGAATCGGCCCCTTACCTTGTTCGCCGCGCCGTCGTTGTTAATGTAGAAGGCGTGGTCTACACCGGTGAATACGATTCCACCGCGGCCGAGGGCTACACCCCCGGCGAGTGGAAGCCCGGCGATCCCGTTCCTATTCGCCTTTGCGGCGACAAACTCCACCTCCGCCGCCCCAACGGCCAGGAACTTCAAACCACCATCGTAAAAAGAATCGGCTGACGAACCCTTACTTGTTCTGTCGTCCTGAGCAGAGCAAGATGCCCACGAAGTGGGCGTCTTGCGGAGTCGAAGGCCCTTTCACTGCAGCGCTGCCGCCAGCTCCGCGGGGAATTTCTACCACGGCTTTCCGGCTGAGGCGCTCCTACCCCTTCACCCAGAACCCCGCCGAAGCCCCCACCCACTCCATATCACGATTGTGATCGACGCCCATCATCAAGCCCCGCCCCATGCGGATAATCGTCAACACGGCCTGCAACTGATCGAGCCACACATACATCACGCGCACCTCCGCCTTGGTCCCGCCAAACGGAGTCTCAATCACCGGCTCGAAATGCAGCCGCTCCTGCAGAATATATTCCCCGCGCTTCTCCGCCGGAATTGCCGTGATGTCTTGCTTCTTAGGCGCGATCACCACCCCCAATCCGGCGAACGAATACAAAGGTTTCAACGCGAAGTTCTGCAAGTCCTCCGGAACCCGCTCCAATTTATCCAGAAACCATGTCTTCGGCACCGACTCATGCCGCAAATAGGGAATCGAAAACTTGCTGATTCGGAAATACCAGTTCGGATGTCCCGCCCACTCCACATCAAGATCGTCGCGCCAATCGAATGCCAGCTTCACCTGCTTGCGCTGGAACTCGTCCACAATCGCCCGGTTATAAATCCGCTGGATCGGCACGCGTCTCCCGTCCCGTTCATAGTAGAGCCGCGACCCATCCTTCTTGATGGCCTCGATATCGACGGTCTTAATCCCCAACATCTTCTCGGTCAGCAGGAAATCCGGCAGAGTCTTCTGCTCCTGCGGATGTATCTCCATCAGGATCACATTCTCCGGATCGTGCCCAGCCACAATCGCCTGCCGCAAAAGTTCGCGGTAAGATTTCTCATCCAGCCCATCCAGGGAAAATTGCAGCCCGTCCCCGCCATCAAAGCGATTCAATCCGAACACATCGATGTAACTCTTTGCCAGCGTCACCTGATACGCGTAAAGAGAAGGGAAGGCCTGCAACTCGACCAGCTTGGGCTGCAACTCGCCGCGGGCGTCGCGCACAAGACCAAAATCCACCTGCACAAACATGGGATGCGCCGGCTCGTTCGGAACTCGAAACTCCGCCGGGATCGAAGCCTCCGACCGCGCCCGATACTCGGGATTCTCCACCAGTTGCCGGATCAGTTCCTTGCCATCCTCAGCCATCCGGTCCAGCAACGCTTTGGGAAAGAAGCAGGGAGTCTCCGACAGCCGGAACGACACATGGGTTCCGCAGGCATCATCGATCCGCCGCAAAAATGTTTGATATTTATCGGGAGTAAACCTGGCGTTGAACTGCGTTCGGAGAGAAGGAATCATGATCCCTGAAGTTTGTCATCCTGAGCGAAGCGAGACACCCAAGAATTGGGCGTCTCGCGGAGTCGAAGGACCCCCATCACCTAATAATCTCCCGAAGCCTAGCAAGGGGTTTTCTGCACAAAGGACCGCCTTAAGCCTCCACCAGAAACTTCCCATCGCGCATGATCTGCTCGTCGTCCACCCAGATGTTGAACTTCCGCCCCACCACATCGATATGCGTCGACGAATCCCACTCTGCGCCGGTGTGCGCTCCATAAGGATTCCCAAACGCGATATGCACCCCAGGATACTTCTCATCCTGAAGAATCTGCCCAATCACTTCCTTCAAATCGATGTTGGTTCCGATGGCAAACTCGCCCACGCGGTCGCTGTTCTCATCGGTATGCGTGTACGCCCAGAAATCGTTTTCGAGTTCGCGATTCTCCGAGTGCGCTTCGGTGAGCCGGTTCTTTTTGATGTGCACGGTGAGGGGAGTCTTTCGCAAGTTGCCAAACTTCGCACACAAGTAATCGCCCACCACGCCGTCAATCACAAACGTCCCGTTAACTTCGCCAGGCGTGGTGAAGATTTCCCCACCGGGCAGGTTCCCCCATTTTTCCGGAGTGATAATCCCGCTGGTCTTCAGCCACTTGTAGTTCGGATTCAAATCCGCGGTCAGGTCGGTCCCCGCTTGAGTTTGGGCCCGCACGCGCTGCGCCTTGCGCACCATGGCGACAATCTTCGCGCTCAGCCGGTCGACCTTCTGAAAATCCGCCCGCATGCCTTCCACCATGATCTGCGGGTTGATGTTCACCATGTGCGCATGCCGTATCTTCCGCCGGTTCACCACCTCAGTCATCTGCATGCGCGAGTGAAGTTCATCGCGCTGTGCCTGCACGGCGAAGAAAGAAACCTGGCTGGTCTCCAGATCGTCGATAATCTCGTGCGGTAGATCCTTCAGCGGACGCGGAGCCAGATCCTCAAGCACCCAGGCGTTGTATCGTGCTCCCACCTTCTCCAGTTCGTGGGTGATCGCTGCCGCGATGCGGAGTGTAACCTCATCGGTGATCACGCAGACCTTCTCCTCAGGCCGCACGCGAATGCACACGTTCACAGCATTGCGAGCCCCAAGAGAAAATTCAGGATCAAAAGAAATGTGATTCGACCGGGTGCCCCATCCTTCTCGCGCTTTGCGCGAGAGAGCCTGCCCTGAGCTTGCCGAAGGGGTGGGGCTGTTGACTTCCTTTATAGCGGTGGGGATTTTAACTTCGTTTCCAGAAATGCTCATCCTACTTTTCTAACGGCAGCTGGCTCGACTTCCGCCAGCCCCGCTTCCGTCTCCTCAATGATGTAATCTACAACTTTCTTCAAATCTCCCGTGTCTTGAAACACGCGCAGTTGCCGGTCAGCACCGCTGCCGGTCTCCAGCATCTTGTGGATGTAGTTGAGTTCCTCGCGCGAATCCAGCTCATCCACCACGTCATCCACAAATTCCAGGTACTCGAGAATCAAATCCTTGGCTGGCACTTCCGTCTGCTTGCCAAAATCGATCAGCTTGCCTTCCATCCCATAGCGCGCTGCCCGCCACTTGTTCTCCATCAGCAGCGCCCGCCGGTAAAGTCGGAAGCCCTGATTCGCGGTGTGCAGCTTGTACAGCTTCGCCACCGTCGCCTGGATCAAGGCCGCGAGCGCAATCGTCTCGTCGGCCCGCATCGGAATGTCGCACACACGGAACTCGATCGTATTGAAAAATGGGTGCGGCCGGATGTCCCACCAGATCTTCTTCGCATTATCGATGCAGTTGGTCTTGATCAGCAGCTTGATGAAGTTCTCGTACTCGCCCCAGCTGGGAAAATAATCCGGAATGTTGGTCCGGGGAAACTTGTCAAACACTTTGCACCGGTAAGATTTCAGCCCGGTATTCATCCCCAGCCAGAACGGCGAATTCGTCGACAACGCGAGAAGGTGGGGCAGAAAGTACCGCGCATGATTCATCATGTGGATCGCCGTCTCGCGATCCTCGATCCCAATATGTACATGCAACCCAAAAATCAGATTCGCCCGCGCCACCAGCTGCATGTCCTCGACAATATTCTTGTAGCGCGGGTCAGGATGAATCTCTTGCACTTTCCAGTCTGCGAACGGATGCGTCGCCACCGACGCCAGCCGCAACCCATTCTCCGCGGCCAGACGGATGATATTGCGCCGCAGCAACTTTATTTCGGTTTTGGCTTCCTTGATGTTCGTGCAAACTGCAGTCCCCACCTCGACGACCGACTGATGCATCTCCGCCTTGACCCGCTCTTGCAGGATCAGCTTGCCCTTCTCGAGCAACTCGGCCTGAATATGCGATCGCAGATCGCGAGTCTCAGGATCGATGGTCTGATATTCCTCTTCAATCCCGATAGTGAAAGTAGGAGCCATAAGCTCTCAAAGGCCTTGTCATTCAGAGCGGAGCGGGGAATCTACTCTTCGCCCGCAAACCTAAACAGTATAACGAATGATGGGGGATGAAACAGTGACGCGATCCAAACTGGAGTAACGACAAATCTTGAGCTACTTCGCCGCCTTCCCCCGCTTCCGCTCCGTCACCCATCCTGGCTCTGGCTTGCGAGTTTTCTTCCCAGACGGCCCATTGAGAAAGCCAGCCCAGCGCAATTCCTTCGCCGGATTCTCCCCGCTCAAAGCCATTTTCACGGCCATCTCCGCCACAGCATTGACAATCCAGTCAAAATTCTCCTGGCCGACGGAAGTAATCTCCGCATCCGGGGCCGGATTCAGAAAATCAATCGCATAAGGCACTCCACCCTCCACGGCAAACTCGACGGTGTTCAAGTCGTACCCCAGCACGCGGCACAACGTCAGCGCGTCCTTCTCAATTTTGACCCTTAAAGCTTCCGACGACGGTGGAGGATTCCCCTTCACGTAGCGCTCATGATGCGGCGCGCGGGGGTCGTACTTCATGATGTGCACTTTCTCCTGCCCTACTACATAGCACCGGTAATACTCCTCAAACACGACACCATGCTGCAGCGTCATGCACAAATCGTCGGTCTGGTTGTAATGCTGAAAAAACTCCTCCGGCGAATGCACGTGGTAAACATGCTTCCATCCGCCGCCGGAATAAGGCTTTAAGAAAGCAGGGAAGCCGACATAATCAAACAATTCCTGCCAGTTCAACGGATAAATCAAGTTCCGCATCGACTTGTCGGTAGTTCCCTCAGGATGCTTGTTATGCGGCAGAATCACGGTAGGCGGAATCGCCACGCCCAGCTTGTTCGCCAGCGCATAATTAAAAAACTTGTCATCTGCCGTCCACCAGAAGGGATTGTTGACCACAATCGTTCCGTGCAGCACCGCATTCTTCAAGTAAGCCCGGTAGAACGGGATATCCTGCGAGATGCGGTCGATGATCACGTCGTATTTCTTCGGCTCGTCCATCCGAATCCCGCCGATCTTCACAAACTCCGCCGAAACCCCCTCAACACCCAGGGAATTGATCTTCTCGACGACAGCCGGCGGAAACGTATTTTCCATCCCAAACAAAATGCCAATCTTCTTCACAGCCTTCTCCATTCCTCAGCTTTCAATCTCACTGCTGGTCACTGATGACTGGCCACTGGCCACTGACGTCAAAAATACTTCCCCGCCATCCTCTGCCAAAGCGGCCAGTCATGCTTCGAATTGTCGCCGTAAATATCCAGCCAGTGCGGCACCGCCTTGCCATTCAAAATCGCCGACAGCTTCACGTTCTGGTCCAGACACATATCCCAATCCGCCGATCCCAGAACAATCTTCATCTGCCGGTAGCGGCTCAGAAACCAGTCGTCGTGCTGGTTCGGCAAATAATCCGGCGGGCAATTGAAGTAACAATCATCGTCGTAATATCCATCCAGAAACTGGTGGATATCAAACGCCCCGCTCATGCTCACGCAGTGCGTCACTACGTCGGGATGCTTGAGGGCAAAATTCACCGCGTGGTAAGCCCCGAAGCTGCACCCGGTCACCGCCAGCCGTGGCGCTTGATTCTTCCAGCGCACAAACGGCAGAAACTCGTGCAGGATGTAGCGCTCATACTGCAAATGCCGCAGCACCCGCACCTTGGGGTGCACGCTCTTGTTGTACCAACTCTCGGTATCGACGCCGTCCGGGCAAAAAACCTGCAGGTCGCCGCGTTCAATCTTCGGCGCCAGCACGCCAATCATCCCGCGATCTTCATACTCAAAAAACTTCCCCATCGAAGTCGGAAATACGAGCAGAGGCGTGCCCGCGTGCCCGAAGACCAGCCCCTCCATATCCCGCTGCAGTTCCTGGCTGTATCCCTTGTAATATTCGCGAATCATTCTTTAGCGGACCCGGCAGACGAAGTATCTTACCTGATAGGGAACCCGGCAAGACCAATTTTGTGCTCAGTTCCTCCGTTACAGGCCCGCAAATGATATCGTGATACGAGATATGTCGTGGAGGTTGCCAAAACTGATCCCGCGCTCCGCGCCCATCATCCTTTTACTTCTCACTCTTGCCGCCGTTACCGGATTCGCCGCCGTCAGCCATCTCGTCGCCCGCTACAACGCCAATCAGCAGTCCCGCGGCCGCAAACTCTACCAGCAGGGCGTCGCCGATACAGCTGCCAACCGTTACGACGACGCCATCGACGCTTTCCGCGCCGCGCTCACCTGCGATCCCACCAACTCCCAGTATCAGCTGAGCCTGGCCCGGGCCCTACGCGACAGCGACGATCCCCGCCGTCTCGACGAAGCCGAATCCTACCTCATCGCTCTCTGGCAGCGCGCCCCGCAGGACGCCGCCGTGAATCTCGCTCTAGCTCGCGTGGCCGCCCGCCGCGGCTCCATCGAAGATGCCACTCGTTACTATCACAACGCGATGTATGGAGTCTGGAATTCTAATCCCGACGCCAACCGCAGCAAAGCTCGCATCGAGCTGATCCAGTTCCTACTCAAGAAAGGCGCTCCTGACAGAGCCGAATCAGAACTCATGGCACTCGCTACCGCCTTACCGCCCGCCCCTGACGCGCATCTTCAGGCTGCTCAGCTTTTTGCCCAGGCGCGGGACTACGGCGGCGAACTGGCTCAGTATGAAGATGTTCTCCGCTTCGACCCCACCAACTCCGCCGCGCTGGCGGGAGCCGGGCAGGCGGCTTACCGCGCCGGCAACTACGGCAACGCCCGCCGCTATCTGCAGGAGGCGGTGAATACGAATCCGCAGGATGAAGACTCCCGGCAGCTTCTGGCAACCACCGAACTCATTTTCCGCAACGATCCCTTTCTCGGCCACATCTCCGACGCCGAACGTAATCGCCGCATCGCTGCCGCCTTTGCCCAGGCTGAAAAACGTCTCGAGGAATGCGCTCAGCAGAAGGGCGTCGACTTGAAACCGACAACAACTCCAGGCGTGGCGTCCGGCTCTTCCTCTGCCTCAGCGCCGGCACCCGTGCCTTCACCGCTGCTTGCGCTTCAATCTGTATGGACTGAAGCCAAACCTGATCTCGCGCGTCTCCGCTCGCCGGCGGAAACCGATCTCCCTGATGCGATCATGGATGTGGTCTTCCAAATCGAGCAGCAGACCGCCGCGACTTGTGGCCAGCCGCAAGGCCTCGACCTCGCACTGCTTCTGATCTCTCAAAAGCGCGAGGCCGCCAACCAATGAGCAACGTCGCTCCGACTTCTACTGCTGCAGCCGACCGCTTCCAGGGGCCCCGGCGTTTGTTTTCGTCTCTTGAGGGTGTCTTTAACGAAGAAGTATTCTTCCTCATTCTTTGCGTCTTCATTGGAATCTTTTCCGGCCTCGCCGTAGTCTGCTTCCGGCTCGCCATCGACTGGATCCACCTGGCTCTGCTCGGCCCACTCCCCCAGACTCATAGCTGGCGCCTGTTCGCAGTCCCCGCGATCGCCGGCCTTGTTGTGGCTGCCCTGGTGATTCACGTGTTTCCCACCATCCGTGGCAGTGGGGTGAATCAGACCAAGGCGGCGCTCTACATCTTCAACGGATTCATTCCTTTCCGCACCGTCATCGGAAAATTCATCTGCTCCGGCATCGCCATCGGTTCCGGCCAATCCCTCGGTCCGGAAGATCCTTCTCTCCAGATCGGAGCCGGCATTGCCTCCGCTCTCGGTCGCCAGCTCGAAATCTCGCGCGAAAAACTGCGCCTCATGGCTCCCGTCGGCGCAGCCGCCGGCCTCGCTGCCGCTTTCAACGCTCCCATCTCGGCAGTCCTCTTCGTCATCGAAGAGGTTATCGGCCGCTGGAGCGCCGGCATCCTCGGTTCGGTAGTCCTCTCTGCTGTCTCCAGTGTTGTGATTGTGCGCTGGTTTCTCGGCAGTGAGCCGCTGTTCCGCATTCCCGTCACGACCTTCAAGCGGCCCAGCGAACTTCTTGCCTACGCCGTGCTCGGCATCGTCGGAGGCCTGGCTTCCGTCGCTTTCGCCAAATCGATCGGCTATCTGCGCCCCCGCCTGAAGGCTTGGCCGCGCTGGACGCAATACTTTCAGCCCGCGGTCGCGGGGCTCCTCATCGGGCTCATCGCTTTCCTCGGCGCGCCCCAGGTAATGGGCGCCGGTTACGATTCCATGGATCAGGCCATGCATGGCCAGTACGCCTGGAAAATCCTCGCCATTCTGGCCGTTCTAAAGATTGTTGCCACTACGCTCTCGTTCGTCAGCGGCGCTCCGGGCGGCATGTTCGCCCCCACGCTCTTCATCGGAGCCATGCTCGGCGGGGCGGTCGGCGACATCGAACGGTTCTACTTTCCTCAACTCACAGGATCCACCGGCACCTATGTTCTGGTCGGCATGGGCGTCCTGTTCGCAGGATTCCTCCGTGTCCCTATGACTTCCGTGTTCATGGTTCTCGAAGTCAGCGGCAATTACGAGATCATCGTTCCCGTCATCGTTGCCAACACTTTTTCTTACCTCATCTCGCGCAGCCTGGAAGATGTCCCCATCTTTGACCTGCTCACACGGCAGGACGGCCTCATCCTCCCCTCACTGGAAGAAGACCGCGAAGAAGCCATACTCCGCGTCGAAGACGCTATGCTTCCCGTGCCATCGACCATCCTCAGTGCCGAGGACTACGTGGATGCCAACGCGAACCGCGTGCAGGATTCCACCGATGCCGCGTTTCTCGTACGCATGCATCCCAGCGGGTGGAGCACCATCAGCCGCGACCAGCTTCAACGACTTTTCCTCGAAGGCAAAGGAGAACACACGTTGGGCTCGGTACTGCCGCAGCAGTCGCTTCCCAGTTTGTATCCTGATCTTCCGCTCGATTCGGCGCTGCGTTACGTGAACGATTACGCGCTGGTGCCGGTGGTAAATCGCGCCAATTTCCGCAAGTTGGAAGGCGTGGTCACGCGCGACTCGGTCTTCAAGCGATATGAAACTGACCGAGCGTCAGCTGGAGACTGAGCCTTGTTGAGGAAATCCGCCCATCTTCCACACATGTGCAAATTCTTGCGTCCTGCCCTGTATTCCAGTCCCTAACTCGAATGCCAGACGCCTCGGTTTGGTATGCGGATTGCCATGATACCTCCGGAAGCCGCGCCAATCGGGCATTCCGCTAGTTCTTTGGCATCAATATGCAGTTTCCCCCGGAATAGGATCATTTTATGAAGACCACAATCATTGTTTTCTGCCTTCTCTGCGCAACTGCTGCCTTCGCCCAAAGCGCTCCACTGCTGAGCAACACCCCGGCGCCCGTCGTGATGGCCGAGCACCCGCTGCACGCCTCTGACCACGCCCTGGCGCAGGAAACCAGCTTGTTCAGCGGCATGTCACCCTACAGTTATGCCAAGGGCGAGGTTCCGCTGGCCGAATTAGGATCACTCCCGTACGAGACGCCTCTAGGCGACGTGGCCCGCGCCTATAAAAAAGAGCACGCTGAGGCACCGAAAGCCACGGTAGTTTTAAACAAGTAATTGGTGGAGCGAGTTTTCCGGAGTTTGCCTTATGCGGGGACGACCGCCTCGGCTAGCCAGCGAGGCGTTTGGCAGAGAGCAAGCGGCTACAAAAGAGCAGACAGCTGGACTCCCCGCTCACTGGCTCAGCTTGATGGCCAGTTGCCGCTCCGGCTGCGTCATCTGGCTCCACAATTTCTGCAGGTCGTCCTGCAACGCCTGATTGTCTGGTTCCTTGTGCAGAGCAAGCGCAAACCACCGGTAGGCCGTGGGCAAGTCCCGCGGTGTGCAGGTTCCCGTCGAGTATAGCGCCCCCATCGAAATCATCGCCTTTGCGTTGGACTCGTCCGCCGCCTGCTTCAGGATCCGCAGGCCGTGATCGCAGTCTTCGCGCACCCCACGTCCGTAAATATAGCGTTCCGCGTTGGTCACAGGGTCAATCGGCTTTGCCGCCGGAGGCTTCGCCATTGCAGGAGCGGGGATTGCTGGTTTCGGCGCGGGTGGCGCCTCAGCCGTGGGAGCCGTTTGCTGGTCGGGGCGAGAAGCTGATAGTGGCGCAGTCCCGGCAGGCAGGTTGGGATCGACAGGCTGAGCTTGCGACGGAACCGCCCCGGCAGGGGAGCTTGCAGGAGGAGCGGATTGTGAAGCAGCAGGAGCAGCCTGCGTAGGAGCGGGAGGCGTTTGCGAAGCAGGTGCCGGCTGCGAAGTTGCGGGAGCGGTCTGAGATGGAGCGGTCTGTGCCGGCTCCTGTGCAGTTGGTTGCGCGGGAGTCACCGCGCCGCTGCCGGTGGCAGGAGCCGTCCCATTATTCCCGATCCCGGCTGTTGGAGGCGCGCTATTCGGCGTTGTAGGCCCAGCCGCCGGGCCGGAATCCGGACTCTGTGTAGCGTCCGACGGCGGCTTCGTGGCCACTGGCTTCTTGTCCGCTGGGATCAGTCCATCGAAGCCCGCTTGCTTGAAGTGCAGGTAGCCCATTCCCACCGCCAGCGCCAGCGCCACGACAATAAAAACCAGCTTGCCCCAGCCCCGCTTCGGTTCTTCCTCATCATCCAGCAGATAGTCCACATTCGAAGACGGTCGCAGAGCATCAGGCTCCGCACGACCATCGACAGCGGGTCCGGGAGTGCTTAAGCCAAGAAATGAATGCCCTGTGATCACCGGTCCCGGGCTCGGTCGAACGTCGCTTGGCCGAATCTCGTTGCGAATTTCAGTGCGAAGCGGTGGCGACTGCGGGTCTACGTTCGCTCGGCGGAGTCGCGCAGGCTCGGCCACGGTCGATCCCGCACTTTGGGGGGCGGCAGACTGGGCTGGAACAGGCGGTGCCGGAATCGAGGCTGCCTTCGGTGCTGCAAGGCTTTCCGGTGGCGCCGCTGCGGCTTGTGCTCGCCCGGCAGGCGTAGTTGTCGCCACCAGAGAAGCTCCGCACATTCCGCAAAAGCGGTTGGCCCCGTCATTTTCGTTGCCGCAGCGTCCGCAGCGCACACACCCTCCTCGACTATTCTGTCATCTAGATTAACTCTACCGCCCCTGGTTTCGCGAGTACGATGCTGATTCGGGAGGTTTCGAAGGTCAAAAAGACACAGCCGCGCATTATTATTGGTCAGCTGGGATCTTGCGGATCGCTACTTAATTTAGAGGCGTGCTGGATGGGTCCGACAGAGCAATCAGTTTGCCCACCGGATACTCTTCCTGGGTAAGTGGAATCGCAGGCTCGGAGTTAACGATCGTCAGCACATCGCCGCTGTGAACTCCGCGCAGGAGCAGGCGATCGCGCTCGACGCCCACGACTCGATATTTCTCGTCGAAAACCGACATCGCCACTCCTTGTCGGTAATTAGATGCCAGATTCCATGCCCTGGATACCAAGGAATTCATTCTGCCTTGTCGAAAGGTTCCAAAACAGAACACAACTTTCCGGCGTTCCATATGCGAATTGAGCTATGCCGCTCCGAAACGCACCGAAACCAGTTTCGAAACGCCGGGCTCTTGCATCGTCACGCCGTAAAGAACGGGCGCGATGCTCATGGTCTTCTTGCTGTGGGTGATCAGGACGAACTGGGTCTTGATGCTCATTTCTTTCACCAGTTCAGTGAAGCGTCCGATGTTCGCCTCATCCAGCGGCGCGTCCACTTCGTCGAGAATGCAGAACGGGCTGGGCGTGTACTGGAAAATACCGACCAGCAAGGCCAGCGCGGTGAGCGCCTTCTCGCCCCCGGAAAGCAGCAAGACGCTCTGCAGGCGCTTGCCGGGAGGCGATGCGACGACGTCAATGCCGCTCTCGACGGAATTTTCCTCGTCGGTGAGCTTCATAAACGCGTGGCCGCCGCCGAAGAGCTTCTTGAACGTGACTCCGAAGTTCTCGTTAATCCTGGTGAAGGCTTCGTTGAACTTTTGGCGGGAGACTTCGTCGATCTCACGGATGGTCGCCGTCGTATTCTCGATGGAGGAGATAAGGTCTTTGCGCTGGCCATCGAGGAAGCCGTGCCGCTCGGCAGTCTCGCGGTACTCTTCGAGCGCCATCATGTTTACCGGACCCATGGCTTCGAGCTTGGCGCGCATCTCGCGATGAGCCTGGTCACAGGTGGCGAGTTCATCGCCGGTGACTAGCGCCAGGGTGGTGTCGGCGAGCAAAGCGGCGCGCTCAATTCCCAGTTCGTTAAGGCAGGTATCGGCCATGTACATGGCATCGGCTTGCAGCTTGGCGGCCTCTGCCTGCAACTCGCCACGCCGGTCGCGCGCCTGGTCGAGAAGCTGGCGAGCCTGGCGGAGCAGGTCGTCGATTTCGGAGAGGCGCGCGCGCAGCTGATCTTTTTCGAATTGCAGCAGACCTTCACGAGCCTGGCTTGCGTTGCGCTCGGCCACAAAGTCGGCGGCTTGCTGCTCGAGTTGCAGGTTCTCGGCTTCGCGCTGCACTTTCTCCTCGGCAGCCGCTTCAATCTGTGAGGCCAGAGCGTGGAGGCGCTCACTCATTTCAGCAAACAGGGAATCTATGCGTGCGAGCACTGAGGTTGCCGAGCGGTGACGCTCTTCGAGCGCGGCGGCCCGGGCCACGCGCTGTGAACTGGCTTGGGCGGCGTCTTCCCGACGCTGACGCAGCACTCCGAGCGATTCCTGAGCGGTCGTAATCTGCTGCTCGAGTTCGGCGCGAGTCTGTTCGAGGACGGCGATCTCTGAGTGACGCGCAGCAACAATCGACTCCTGCTCAGATCGCTCGGCAGATAGACGTTGCAACTCGGCTTGCGAAACGCTCACGCGTTCGGTGACGCGGGCCATCTCCGAATCGAGTTGCTGCAGCATGTGTCCGGAAGTCATGGACTGGTGTTCGGCTTCGCGCTTTTCAGCGTCGAGACGCTCCAGCAGGGAAGTGAAGTCTTTAATTTCCCTGCCCAGCGTGAGCACCCGCGTCTCTTCTTCACGCAGCGCACGTTCCAGGTCCTCCAGTTGCCGCAGAACTTCGCGAAGTTCGCGCTTCATCGAGAGTGGGCCTTCGGCGCGTTGTTTGCCGCCGGTAACGGTCACATTGTGAAAGCATTCTCCGTTTTGCGAGAGAAAGAACGCGTCTGGATTCTCGAGGGCGAGACCACGCGCTGTATCAGAGCCGGGGACGATGTAGCCATCGCGCAGCTTCGGCAAAATCACTTCCAGCGACTTCCCGAATCCGTCGAGCACGCGGATCGTGTGCTTCAGGGGCACGATGGAAGCCGTGGGCGGCGCGCAGTGCGCGGCTTCGTCGAGAATGAAAGAGAACTTCGCCTGCGCGTCTTCCGGATGAACGAGGAAAGTCGCGCGGCCGTCGACATCGCTGCGTAGCAGGCGAAGGCCTTCGTCGGCGGCGTCCCAGGACTTGACCACGATGTAGTTCAACTCGTCGCGCAGGAAGTCTTCGACCACGCGCTCAAAACGCGGTTCGACTTCGAGGAAATCGGCGAGCACGCCGACCGGCGCCAGGCCGCCTTGCATTACTCCCGACTGGAAAAGGCGGCGAACAGATTCGGTGGAGTATCCATGTTCCGCAATCACTGCTTCGAGCGATCCCTTCTTACCAAGAGCTGTAGCGAACTCTGCGCGGAGCAGGTCGAGATGAGTCTTGGCTTTCGTCTCTTCGAGGCGCTTGGCTTCGAGCAGGCGTCTGAGCTGGCTAATCTCTTCGGTAATTCCAGTGACGCGTTGCGTGATGGTTTCGAATTCGAGGGCGAGTTGTCCGCGCTGGCCACCGAAGGCTTCGACCTGCAGGTTGGCGCTTGTGATTTCAGTTTGCAGGCGCCGGGCTTCGCGATCGGCGCCGGCGAGGCGCTCTTCGGCCTGCGCCAGCTGGTTGCGTAGACGCGAGGCCGCCGACACGGTGTCGAAGATGGCTACGCGCGATTCTTCCTGCTGATGTTCAAGTTCGGCCAGTGCAGTCGCGGCGGCCGCGGCTTCTTTCTGCGACAGCGCGAGTTCGTGTTGAGCCGCAGCCAGATCGGCGGCGGCTGATTCGAGCACTTGCCGGTTGGAATCACGCTCGGCTTCGAGCGCGGTCAGGCGGTGACGAGCCTGGGCCAGTTCCGCTTCCGCCGAGGCGGAACGGACAACAAGTTCGGCGCAGCGTTCTTCGTTGTGCCGGCGGCGAGCGCTGGCGCGGTCGATTTCCAGATCGATCTGGCTGAGGCGCTCGCGATTCTCGCGCAGCTCGGCCTCGATGGCATAGCCGCGCTCGGTGCCTTCTCCATGCTCGGACTCGAGTTGCCGGACCGACTCGGCCCGGTGGTGCATGTCTTCCGCTAGGGCATTGAGTTGGGCGTCGAGTTCGGCGCTCTCGCGTTCAATCGCCGCGAACTTACTTGCCAGCACCACGCGCAGCTGGGCCCGCATCTCATCGCGCAGATTGGCGTAGCGCTCGGCCTTCGAGGCTTGGCGCTTCAGAGAATTCATCTGGCGCGTGACTTCGTCGAAAATATCGTTGACGCGAGCAAGGTTCAGCTTGGCATCTTCAAGGCGAGCTTCGGCGAGGCGCTTCTTGGTTTTGAACTTCGTGATTCCCGCCGCCTCTTCGAGAATGGCTCGGCGGTCGGTGGGCCGGCTGCTGAGAATCTGGCCGATGCGTCCCTGTTCAATCAGGGCATAGGTCTCTGGTCCGAGGCCAGTGCCCATGAAGAGTTCTTGAATGTCGCGCAGGCGGCAGAGCTTGCCGTTGAGCAGGTATTCGCTGTCGCCGGGGCGGAACAGGCGGCGCGTGACTACGATTTCTCCAGTGCGGAATTGCTGCTGATTGAACTTCCTGCGGCGGATCTTGAGCACCACTTGAGTTGCGCCGCTCACTGCGGCGGAAGTCGCGATCGGCACGACTGCATGCACCGGCAGCGCGAACACTGGCTCGTCGTCGGGGAAAGCGACCGCCAGAGTGTCTACTTTCGACCGCGGAACTTCTACTTCTTCTGTTTTGCCGGGCTGAGCGTCTTCCACGGCGCGTTCGGTTTCCTCGGCGGCGCGGGCGCGGACGGCGGCTTCGTCCCAGTCCTCGGCTGGACGTCGCGAGGCTTCCGCACTGACAGGATGTTCATCCTGAATGTCGATTTCTGTGGGCGCGCCTGCGTCGGGCCCGGGATACTCTTCGGGATCGATCAGCGTGAGCGAGACCTCGGCCATGCCGGTGGGCTTGCGGTCGCGGGTGCCGGCGAAGATCACATCTTCCATGCGGGAGCCGCGCAGCGTCTTGGCCGACTGCTCGCCCAGCACCCAGGAGATGGCGTCGGCAATATTCGACTTGCCGCAACCGTTGGGGCCGATGATGGCGGCGATGCCATCCCCGTGAAACTTGAGGTCGGTGCGGTCGCAAAATGATTTGAAGCCGAGAATCTGAAGCCGCTTCAGTTTAAGCAACGTGAACTCCTTGGAGAAGCAGTGGCCAGTCTTTCGTTTTGCTGCCTGCCGGCCTGTTTACCAGACTGATACCTCCAGCGTTGAACCGGCGCCTGCCCAAACTTCTGCTGTCCCCGGGCTGGACCGGGTAGGCACAAATTGCAACTACTGTAACGGTGAAATTGGGGTGGGGTCAAGCAATATAACACTATATATTGTATGGCCTTAAGCGCGAGCGCGTTGGGTTGCACATGCATTGCAGCACATCGATGGTTTATGGGTGAGGGAAGGACGAGGTGGGAGAACCGCGAGAGCACGATTATGGTAGCGCAACCGGCGGTCTAAGACAACGATTCCCGGCTTATCACTGCGAGATGTGCACCTTGCTGCGGTTGGCGGGACAGCCGAGAGCCTGCCCTGAGCGAAGGCGAAGGGCGGATGTGCCCACACGTTTCTTGCTGCGGCTTACTTTGCTCCCAGCCTTTCGAAGAACAGGCAGATGGTTTCTATGCCGTGGTGGAAGTTGGGGATGTGGAATTTCTCGTTAGGGGCATGAAGGTTGTCATCGGGCAAACCGAAGCCCATCATCACGCTGGGGATTTTCAAAGCCTTATAGATGTCGTTGACGATGGGGATCGAGCCACCGCTGCGGATGAACACGGTTTCTTTCTTGAATGTGTCGTGTAACGCCTCAGTGGCAGCTTTGATGTATGGGTTGTCGGTACCGACGACGCTGGCTGGGCCTTTGCTCCACACTTTAATTTTGGTTTCGATACCTTTGGGTGTGAGCTTCTTCACGAAGGCCGTGTAACGTTTGAGGATGTCGTCGGGATCCTGATTGGGCACAAGGCGCATGGAGACTTTGGCCGCGGCTTTGGCGGGGATCACGGTTTTGGCGCCGGCGGCGATGAATCCTCCGGGCATGCCGTGGACTTCTAGCGTCGGGCGGGCCCAGGTGCGGTAGAGAACTGAATAGCCCGGCTCGCCAGTTAGAACTTTGGAACCAACTTCAGTTTTTCTGTAGTGGTCCTCGTTGAAGGGTAGGCGCTTCCAGGCTTTGAGTTCGTCTCTGCTCGGTGCCTTCACGTCCTTGTAGAACCCCGGGATGAGGATTTTTCCCTTGGCATCTTTCAGCTTGCTGATGATTTCGATCAGAGCGAAAAAGGGGTTGGGAGCAGCGCCGCCGTAGACGCCGGAGTGCAGATCAACTTTGGCGCCGACGGCTTCGATCTCGGTGTAGACCAGGCCGCGAAGGCCTACGCACAGCGTGGGAAGATTGGGCGCGAAAAGTTCAGTGTCGCAAACCAGGGCGAAATCGCCTTTCAGCTCGGCTTTTTGCTTGTAGACGTACTCGGTGATGGATTCGCCGCCTACTTCCTCCTCGCCTTCAAAAATCAGTTTTACGTTGATGGGCAGTTTTCCGCCGCCAGATTTCATCAGCGATTCGAGAGCCTTCACTTCCATCCAGAGCTGGCCTTTGTCGTCGACTGCGCCGCGGGCGTAGATGTTGTTGTTGCGCTCGGTAGGGTCGAAGGGCGGAGTCACCCACTCGTCGAGCGGATCCGGTGGTTGCACGTCGTAGTGGGCATAGCACAGCGCCGTGGGCTTGCCGAGGGCGTGCAGCCAGTCAGCATAGATCAGAGGATGGCCTTTAGTCGGGATGACTTCAACGTTTTCCATGCCGATGCGGCGAAGTTCGTTGGCTACGAAGTCAGCGGCTTTTCGTACGTCGGGCTTGTGTTCTTCCAGCGTGCTGACACTCGGGATGCGGAGGAGGTCTTTGAGTTCGCTTAAGAAGCGCTGCTGATTATTGCGGGCGAAATCTACTGCGGGCGACGCCATGGCGGGTCCTTTCTTATGAGAGCTAAGCTTTTAGGTCGTGGGACGGAAACGCATCAGTATAGCGCCGCCTGGCAACGGGAAGCGACAGCTATTGAGGCTTGGTTGTGGAGTCAACCAATTCCATTTTTCCATTCCGGACTTCGTAGGAGCGCACGGTGACGGTGCCGCTATTCCTATCCCATGTCGATACCTCTCTGTGGATCAAGATGTATCGACCATCATCGTCGTATCGATAGGTTTCGCTTTGCCAGTCGGCAACACTGCTGTTTGAGCTCGTGGTCACTTGCTTCTTTGCCTGATCAAACGAAAGAGTCGTGAGGTTGCTCAGAAAATCGTTGTGAACAAATTGGTTCGCCTTGGGATCATATAGATAAAAATCGTACGAACAATTACCTGTGCCTCCGCACTGGCTCAGTAGTTGCAAATCCTGGTAGCCATCGAAATTGGCATCAACCACCGCCAGCACGCTCCGCGCCTTCATTGGCGCAACTGCATTGGGATCGGTCGTGTTATCGATGGTTTGAATTGCTTCGGAGCTGGTTCCGGTCGCGATTTCGACGTCGCCGAAAGTATTGTCCTCCTGGCCGGCAAAATGGAAAGTGAAAAGTGGAAGCTTGGGATTGATGCGGAAGCTGCAAGTCATGCCGCCCCGAAAATCCTCGTCGCCCGCCGCATAATATTGCAACTGGGTGAGCGGAATCTTGCCTGTGCAGGTGCCAAGCTTGCACCCTTCGCTGGGCTGCCGCGAGCTTGAGCCGGGGACAGCTGGCGTTGGGCTCAGTATTCCAGAGGCCTGGTTACTCGTTGAAACTGGCCGATCCTGCGCCAAACCCAAAGTCAAAGGTGCAAGGAACAGAAAGGTAAAGATGACTGCGATCACCTTTTGCTGCATGCGCATGAGTTTAGCAGGGCTATTTAGGATTGCTTGAAAAACGCGTCGAAAAGCGGGACGCGGAAAAGGCATTGAGATCAAATGCGGGCTCTTTGCCTGTAATTACGTCTGCCATGACCTGCGCCGTGATGGGGGCTAAGAGAATTCCGTCGCGAAAATGGCCGGTGGCTACGTAATAGCCGGGAGTCGCCGTGAGGCCGAGAATCGGCAATGCGCCGGGAGTTCCGGGACGCAGGCCGGCCCAGTCTTCGAGAATCTTCGCATTGCGCAGTTCGGGAACGATGGCGATCGCGGCGTGGAATAGGCGCTGAATTGTACCGACGTCAGTGCGCTTGTCGAATCCGGCTTCTTCTACGGTGGCCCCGACCAGAATTCTTCCGTCGCTGCGCGGGATCAGGTAAACCTCTGGCGCGCGGATCACATGTTTAAGCAGATTGTGGGGGGGTGAGGGTGAGAGCAGGCAGAGCATTTGTCCCTTCACCGGCCGCGTGGGAAAAGCGTAAGGGGCGATCTGACCCGACCATGCTCCGGCGCAGTTGACGACTTTCGGGGCATGGAACGAGGTCTTGGTCGTAATGACGCCGGCGACGCGGCCGTTGGAAAGATTGACGGAGGCAACTTCCTCGCCCGACGAAATATCCACGGCACGGCGCTTTGCTGATTGCAGAGCTGCCATAGTTAGAGCGCGTGGGTCGACGCTGCGCTCGTGCAGATAGAAAGCCGGTTGGTTGAGAACAGCAAGAGCTGGCTCGAGTTCAGCCAGAGGTGCGGGAAGCGTCGCGTGTCGTAAGTACGGAGAAGAAAGATGCTCGGCAGAGGGAAAGAAGATCGTGCCCTGATCTCTCAGATCAACTTTCATGCCCGACTCCAGCTCCAGCTCGCGGATGAACTCGGGATACATTCGCCCGCTGGCTGTGGCTAGCGGTTGCAGATCGGCGGACGTTTCAAGCGGGCAATCGACCAGCATGCCGCCAGCGGCATGCGACGCCTCGCGCCCGGGTTCGCCGCGCTCGACCACAAGGACGCTCGCGCCTCTACGCCGGAGTTCAATCGACAGCGACAGACCGATGATGCCGCCGCCGATGACGATAACATCCCAATTCTTCACCTCCGCATTGTAAAAGACTCTGTTACTTTCGTTACCCGTGTGGTTACCCTTCTGCCCCCTATAATCCGGTCAAACCTACTAGATAATGACGGCCACTAAGCCCAACCCAAGCCACGGAACCGCTGCGGCATCGCCGTGGATTTATGGTCCATGGCTTGACCTTATTGTCGGATGCGGGGCGTGGTCGGCCCCGCTGTTGCTCATCTCTTACTTCTCGATTGCTTCGAGCGCTCGGGCATGGGCGGTTGCCTTCTACGTCCTGGCGCTATTTTTCAATTACCCGCATTATATGGCGACCATCTATCGCGCCTATCATCGCGAAGAAGACTTTCACAAATACCGGATCTTCACGGTGCATATTACGGCGCTGATCGTACTGACGCTGGTGCTGGCGCATTCCTGGGTTCGAATTCTGCCCTGGATTTTCACCATCTATTTGACCTGGAGCCCCTGGCATTACAGCGGTCAAAACTACGGCTTGTTTATGATGTTCGCGCGCCGCGCGGGAGCGAAGCCGAGTGAGGCGGTACGCCGCGCGCTCTACGGCACGTTCATCGCTTCGTATCTGATTCTGTTTCTGGGCTTCCATACCGGGGCGTCGGCTGATCCGCTCTTTATTTCTCTCGGAATTCCCGCCATCGTGAGCCGGTGGGAGCAGATTCTGCTGGCCGTGGGGTTCGTTGGGCTCGCGGGGTTTGGGCTGTCCCGACTCGCACGGGAGACAGGCTGGCGGAAGCTGTTGCCTTCGCTGACCTTATTCTCTTCGCAGTTTCTGTGGTTCGTGTTGCCGGCTGGTATTTCGCTGATTAAAGGTTGGGAGATTCCGCAAAGCCGTTACAGCACTGGCGTGTTGGCCGTGATGCACTCCGCGCAATATCTATGGATTACGAGTTACTACGCCCGCCGCGAGGCTGCGGGTGAGGGCAGCCGCCCCTGGCGAGCGTGGGGGTACTTCGCTGTGTTGATTGCCGGGGGCATCGCATTGTTTGTCCCCGGACCATGGCTTGCGAGCCGTGTGTTCCACCACGACTTCACGAATAGTTTCCTGATCTTCACTGCGCTGGTGAACATCCACCACTTTGTTCTGGACGGCGCCATCTGGAAACTGCGGGATGGAAAGATTGCAGCACTCTTGTTGAGTTCGCGGGAGCGCATCTCTGATGCTGCTTCCGGAGCCGGAAGCCGGCTATCGCAGGCGTGGAGCTGGCTTACCGGCACAACTGCGCGCGCCCGCCAGTTGCGGATCGGCGCCGCTCTCGTGCTACTGCTGTGGGGAACGGTGGATCAAGCGCGGTACTATCTGTCGCTGCGTGCCGATAATCTGCCGGACTTGCAGCGTGCGGCCGCAATGGATTCTTTCGATACTTCGGTGCAGATGCGTCTGGCCCGGCGAGAGCTGGATGAAGGCCAGGCGCGGCTTGCGGAAGTAGCGTGGCGAAAGGCCATTCAAGTCAACCCAACCGATCCCGCCCCGCGGCAGGCGTTGCTGCGATTGCTCATCGGACAGGGCCGTATCGATGAGGCTTTGAGTTTGACCGATGCTTCGCTGAAGTACTCCCCCAAAGACACGAATCTTCTGGTGGACCGTGGCCTGCTGGCTTTGCGCCTGGGTCAACCCGATCAAGCTGTTGACAGCTGGGAGCGGGCGATTTCCGCCGATCCGGGCCAGATGGCCGCGCATCTTTACCTGGCGAATGAACTCGATCACGAAGGCAAGGCTCACGCGGCAGCGGGACATTACGAAGTGTTTCTTGACGCAGTTGCACGGCAGCCGGTCGGACAACGCCCGGTGCCGGAGAAAGTGATTGCGATTGCGCTTCGGATGGCAGACTGCCAGCGGCGTGCGTCTGAGAAAGCGCTGGCGATCCAGTCTTACGAATTGGCGGCGACCATTGCGGATCAAACCAAGCAGCCTAAGCTTGAGAGCGTCGCCGACGTGAATGAAGCGGCGCTGCAGGCGGAATCCGGCAAACTGGGCCAGGCTATTCAGCTTTACCAGCGCGCGTTGCAGTTGGATGATTCGATCGCCGACAAGGAATCAAGTGCGGAAGACTGGCTGGCTTATGGACGCTTCCTTGATAACTCCGGGTTTCCGACTCGACTAGCCTACGCTTGCTTTGTGAAGTCCGGGCTCGAGAATGCTCTCCCCGAGGCATCGCAAAAGCAATTCTTGGCCGATGCCAGCAAGCGTGCCGAGGGCCGCATCGGGTCCGAAGCTGCTGCGATCCGGCACAATCCCGACCCGGTGCTGCAGGAAGCGCTGACGCTTCGCCGCTAACCTAGCCCCACCGCGGCGCTCCTTCCACGATTCATTCGCGTGTTTTGTGCCGGCCCGAAATTCCGCGATCCGTTTGACACTGTGGCGCTTGTGCTAAACAATTGAGTGGACCACGCTGTCAAGGCGGTTAATCCTCGGAGGAACTACATGCCGGACGAAGGCGAACAGATACAGATGGAACAGCAGTCGACCGCAGGGAAGTGGATTCTGGTGATCCTCGCAATTCTTTTTGTCGCGGGTTCGGTGTATGGGTATGTGACCACGCAGCAGCACGTACAGAAGCTGACCGCGGACCTGAGCGCGAGCCAGGCACAGGTTGCGGAGCTGCAAAAGAGGGTGCAATCTTCAGAAGCTCAGGAAGAGACGATCGCCCAAAAGCTGGGCATGACTAAAAAAGAACTGATGGAGCGCGCTGCCGCGCTGCAGGCGCAACAGAAGGTTGATGAGTCCCGTCTGTCGCAGCAAGAGAAGGAATCGAAGGAGCAGATCGGACAGGTGAGCGGGGAAGTGGCTGGGGTGAAGACCGACGTCGGCGGGGTCAAGACCGACGTGGCTTCCACCAAGGCCGATCTGGAAGCCACGAAAGCCAAGCTGCAGAGTGCGGTGGGCGACCTGGGGGTGCAGAGCGGACTGATCGCCAATACGCGCAGCGATTTGGAAATTCTCAAGCATAGAGGCGACCGCAATTATTACGAATTCACCTTGCTCAAGGGTGCGAAGCCGCAGCCCGTGGCGACGGTGAGCCTTCAGCTTAAGAAAACCGACCCCAAACACGGCAAGTTCACGGTCAATGTGACTTCTGACGATAGGACGATCGAGAAGCAGGATCGCAATACCTCCGAGCCGATTCAGTTCTATTCAGGACGGGATCACTTGCTGTTTGAACTAGTTGTGTGGACGGTGGACAAGAAGAAGGCGACGGGCTATCTGAGTACTCCGAAGGCCGCGCCCGTCCCGGTGACAGCCAATTGAACTGCGGCTTAGTCGATCGGCACGAATTTCACGCAGACCGGTTCCGATACGTCGAGAACTTTACCGGTCGGCGTAAGGCGGCCGGTTTTGGCGTCAATGCTGAATACGACAATGTTGTTTGACTTTTCGTTGGCCGCGAACAGCAGCGTACCACCTGGGGCAATCTCAAAACTGCGCGGAGTTTTGCCTTTGGTCGATGCGTACTCGATCAGCGTCAGAGTGCCTTTGTCTGGGTCGACGGCGAACACGGCGATGCTGTCATGGCCGCGGTTCGAGGCATAGAGGAATTTGCCCGAGGGATGGACCTGAATCTCGGCGTCATCATTGTGGGCGGAGAAGTCTTTTGGATACGTCGAAATCGTCTGCAATCGGCGCAAGACTCCCGCGGAGGCGTCGTAGCTGAAGACGGAAACCGTGGACTGGATTTCGTTGACCACATAGGCGAATTTGCCGTTGGGATTAAAAGCAAAGTGACGGGGACCGGCCCCGGGATCGGCCTTGGCGAGCGTCGTATAAATCTGCGGATCATTCAGACTGAGCGAGCCCTTGGCGCGGTCGAATCTGTACACGAGGGTTTCGTCGAGGCCGAGATCGTCGACGATGGCGAAGCGCTCGTCGGCCGACAGATCGATCGAGTGAGCGTGCGGTCCTTCCTGACGCTCGGGATCAGCGCCGTGCCCGGTGTGCTGGATGAAGGCAGAAGCCTCGCCCAGTCGTCCGTCCTCGAGCACCGGGAATACGGCGACGCTGCCTCCGGTGTAGTTGGCCACCAGAACGTATTTTCCAGTTTTATCTACCGTGATGTAGCAGGGGTCCGCGCCTTTGGAGGCGACTTCATTCAACAGCGTTAGTTTGCCGGTCGCGCGATCGATCGAGAAAGCGCTGACCGCTCCGCTTTTCTGGCCTTGATAGTTTCCGGTTTCATTCACCGCATAAAGGAACCGGTGGTTGGGATGCACTGCGAGAAACGATGGATTGGTGGTTTCGGCGGCAACGCCGATGGAGGTTAGCTCGCCCGTCTCCGAATCGAAACGATAGCCGTAGATGCCCTTGCTTGTGCTGCCGGCTTCGGCGGTATAGGTGCCCACGTATACGAAATACTTTTTGTGCGAGGCCGGTGCTGCTTCCGCGCAAAGAACCGATAAAGCGAAGATGAGGAATGCCGCGATGCTGCGGGAAATGTGTCGAGTTAGTTTCATGGTTCTATAGAATCGCATCCGGACCTTTCGCGCAAGTGCACACGCGTTTGCAGTTCTGGGCCGTCACTTGGTTAGAGTCACCGGTACGGGTTGATCGTACGGCTGGATGACTACGCTTACGGAGCGCCGCTGGTTGAAGTTCTCCAGGGTCACTGGGAAGGCGACGATCACCGTCCGCTTGACCTCCACGCCGGGTTGTAGCTTGTCTTCAGGAGAAAGAGCCGGCTGGGTGTTCGCTTTCAGGATCGGAAAAGCCTGATAGTAGCGGTCGAAATCGATGGCCGAAACTGCATCGCTGCTTGCTATTCCGTTAGATGTTACAAGCTTTCCTTGAATGTCGTGCACCCAGAGCGGCTTCTTGCCGGAGTTACGCAAGGTGAAGGTGAGCGCAACAAGCGACGCGTTCTGCCCCGGCAATTCCACCGCGGTTACGGCATCGAGCGATCCTGCGCCTTGCGGCTTGGCGCGCTGGAAAAACGATACGATGGCGACGATGATGAGTATCCCCGCCGTGGTCAGCAACAGCGGTTTGAGTGGGGGCATGTTGCGCTTGGCGGTTCCGAACTCGTCCGCGATGTTGATCGTTGGCCCGCGTTGCGGGCTGGTGGCTGCAGCGTCTGCCGGTGATCCTGGCGGTGGCGGAGGAGTGGGAGCAGGATTCTGCGTTTGATCGGGCATGGAGTGGTTCGCGCTTTCGGATTGTACTCCTAGCTTCGGAGTTCAATTCCACTGATGCTTCATCGCTTTGGCGAATTCTTGCATGGGCAGTGTGTTCAGGACGTCGTTCTTGGTGAGCCAGGCGCGCCGCGCCTGCAGAATGCCGTAGCGGATTTTGTCGAGGTGCGAGGTGTGATGGGAGTCGGTGTTGATTACGACCTTCACACGTTTCTGTTTGGCCTGCCGCAGGTGCACGTCGTTGAGATCGAGACGGTCGGGGTAGGAATTTAACTCCATCGCGACTTTGTGTTTTGCCGCCGAGGTCAGCACTGCATCCATGTCGAAATGATAGGCGTCGCGGCGAAGCTGCAGGCGGCCGGTGGGGTGACCGATGATGGAAGTGTTCGGATTCGCGATCGCTTTGAGCAGGCGCTCGGTCATCTTGGCGGACTCCTGATTGAAGACGGAGTGCACGCTGGCGATGACTAGATCCATCTGCGAAAGAACGTCGTCGGAAAGGTCGAGGTCTCCGTCCGCGAGGATATCGACTTCGATTCCAGCGAAGATCTTGATGCCGTCGATCTTGTCATTGGTGGCGCGAATTCGCTGGATGTGAGCCATGGCGCGCTTGTCATCTAGGCCGTTGGCGAAGGCCAGGTTCTTCGAGTGATCGGTGATGGCCATGTATTTGTACCCGCGCGCCTTGGCGGCTTCGGCCATTTCCTCGATGGTGTTCTTGCCGTCGGTTTCGACGGTGTGCATGTGCACATCGCCTTGAATGTCATCCAGCGTAATCAGAATCGGTAACGTATGGTTCGCGGCCGCGTCGATCTCGCCCAGATTTTCGCGCAGCTCAGGTGGAATGTAATCGAGCTTAAGCCTGGCGTAGATTTCTTCCTCGGTTTTGCCGGCGACCGGCTTTTCGGTTTTGAGGTCGGCTAGGCTGTATTCGTTTAGCGTGTAACCCATCTTGAGGGCGCGCTGGCGCAGGGCGACGTTGTGGGCCTTTGATCCGGTGAAATACTGCATCGCCGCCCCGAACGACTCCGGAGGTAGCAGGCGAACATCGACCTGCAGATCGCTGCGCAGGCGGAAGCTGATCTTGTTGTCGCCCTTGGCGATCACATCCATGAGAGGTGGATATTTGGCTACGTATTCGATGGCGCTTGCTCGTTGCTGATCGTCGCAACAAGCGGTGCCGGTCACTAGAATATCCAGATCGCCCGCGGTTTCGCGGCCACGGCGCAGGGAACCAGCGGGAGTGATGCGGTCGACGCCGGGGAACTTGGCAAGGTATTGGGTGAGCTTGCCCGCCTCAGCCTCGGCGGCGTCGATTAAGAATCGGCCCGAGATTCGGCGGTAGTCTTCGATGGCCTTCAGCAGCTTTTGCTCGTGCTTCTCGCCCATGCGGGGCAGTTCGCGGATCTTGCCTTCACGTGCCAACTTCTCGACGCCATCGACGTCACAGACCTTATGGGCGCTCCAGATCAGCGCAATCGTCTTTGGACCGAGCCCTTGAATCTTCAGCAGCTGCAACATCGAGGGGTGATATTTCTTCAGCAGGTCGGCTTGCACGCTGAGGCTGTTGTCTTTAAAAAGTTCCTGCAGGTTGATCAGCATGCCCTTGCCGATGCCCGAAATTGCCAGCACTTTCTTGGGCTCGGTGATGATGTCTTTGATCTGCTCGGTGTTGTTTTCGATGGCCTGAGCGGCATTGCGGTAGGAACGGATGCGGAAGGAATCCTGGCCGTCGATCTCGAGAAGGTCGGCGGTTTCGTACAAGATGTTGGCGATGGATTTGTTGTCCACGGACTAAAGAGTAAACAAGATTGGAATGGAGTGCCAGAGGCACAGAGAAAAGAGGGAAGCGACGGAAAATAGAATTACCCATTCGGCCGTGAGGCTGCTGAACGGCCGTGCGGCGCTGGAGAAGGCAGATCCACTGCGAGGTCAGGCGCTCTTGCTAACGTTGGCGGCCTGCGGCCCCTTCTGCCCTTCGGTGATTTCGAACTCCACCGTATCGCCTTCCTGCAGGCTTTTGTAACCCTCGGAAGTGATGGCGCTGTAATGAACAAAAACGTCGGGACCATCTGCGCGTCCGATGAACCCGTAGCCTTTTGCGTTATTGAACCACTTGACGGTGCCTTTCAGACGTTCCACGTACACCCCCGCTTTCCGCACGTCCTGCATTGGGGGGCCCCAGACGTGCCCGCATAAAGGCATTTTGGAGCGATTGGGTTTGGGGTGTCAAGACGAAACGGCGGGGGCCGGGGCCGAGGCACTGCCCGACGCCTCGCTGCGCTTGGCTGAACCCTTCGGCTTCGCTCAGGGCAGGCTCGCGAAGGCGCCCGTTCCCACAACTGAGCGTCCCCCACACGGCATCTTATTTTTTGCGAGACTGATGGTCCAGCCAGAGGACTGACGAGATGGTTTTGGCGTCGCGAATTGTGCCTCTCAATACCATGCGGACTCCCGTCGCGAGCGGGACCAGGCGCTTGTGGATTACTTCATCGGCTTCAGGGTGAGCCGGGCCGGCTTTGAGGCCTGTGGCAAGAAATACCGACATGGTTTCGGCAACGAATCCGGGGCTGGCATAGAAATGGAGGATGCGGCGCCAATTCTTCGCAGTGTATCCCGTCTCCTCTAAGAGTTCGCGCTTCGCCGCGTGCAGAGCATTTTCGCCGGGATCGATGCGGCCGGCAGGAAGTTCCCACAGATAAGCGTTTGCGGCGTGGCGATACTGGCGCTCCAGCAGGACGCGACGCGTGGAACCTGATTCGTCGACAGCCAGAATTACTACAGAGCCGCTGTGATGAATGACGTCGCGACGAGCGCGGACGCCTCCCGGTTCCTGAACGTCATCGGTCGTCACCCAGAAGACCGGGCCACGATATACCGTGCGGGAAGAAATCAATCGTGCCCCGCCGTGTGTAGCCCTGATCCGATTAGCTTTCTTTGTGTTGGAGCGTGATCGCTTTGGCATGACAACAATATAAAGCACGGGATTCGGCTTTCGGCATTCTGCTATTCTGCCGGGCATGTCTGCGAAGCAGTCGACAAAGCCGGTTGTCACAATTGTCGGAGCGGGGAATCTGGCGGGCGCGCTGGCCGTAGCGCTCCGCGGGGCCGGGTATCGGGTCGACCAGATCGTTTCACGGAGTCCGGCAGCATCTTTGCGGCAGGCGCGGCGGTTGGCCCGCGAAGTTGGGGCTGCAAGTGTAGTGGCGGCTCGGGTGCAGATTCGAGCTGACATCATTTGGTTTTGCGTTCCTGATGGAGTGATTGCCCGCGCTGCAGCCTCCCTGACTGATGCGGCTGACTGGAAGGGTAAAGTGGCGCTGCATTCCAGTGGCGTACTGACCAGCGATGAGCTTGCCGTGCTGCGCGAGCGGGGGGCGGCGGTTGCTTCCGTGCATCCCCTGATGACGTTCGTGCAGGGCTCGCGACCATCGCTTGCCGAAGTGTCATTCGCAATCGAGGGCGATCTGAAGGCGGTGCGGGCGGCTCGCGCCATTGTTCAGCGATTGCGCGGGCAGCCGTTCGCCATCGACAAGCAGTCAAAAGGGGCATATCACGCCTGGGGGATGTTTGCCTCGCCACTGTTCACGGCCTTGTTGGCGGCCGGCGAGCGCGTGGCCGGTGCCGCTGGGATCAATCGAAAGTCAGCACGCGAGAGGATGCTGCCGATTCTGCGGCAAACTTTGGCGAACTACGCGAAGCTGGGCCCCGCGTGGTCATTCAGCGGCCCTATCGCTCGCGGGGACGTGGCGACGGTCGAGAAGCATCTTAAAGTGTTACTTGAAGTTCCGGAAGCTCGGGAGATCTACGTTGCTCTGGCTCGGGCGGCGTTGCGCGATTTGCCGGCGAAGAATCGCAGCGCTTTGAGGCGACTCTTAATCACGAGCTGAATAAATGGCCGAGCTTTTCCTTCTTGGTTTTCAGGTACTCTTCGGCGTGCGCGCTGGGCTCAACTTCGCAGGGCACGCGCTCGATGACTTCGACGCCGGCACGCTCGAGAGCCTCGACTTTCTCCGGATTATTCGAGAGCAGGCGCACCTTGCTCACGCCGAGCGCCTTCAGAATCTGGCCAGGAAGGGCAAAGTCGCGCTGGTCGGCCTTGAAGCCGAGGCGTTCGTTTGCCTCGACGGTGTCTAGCCCGGAATCCTGCAACTCATAGGCTTGTAGTTTCGCCATCAGGCCGATGCCGCGGCCCTCCTGCTGTTCATAGATCAGGATACCTGCGCCCTCGTCGCGAATCATCGACAGCGCCATCTCGAGCTGCTGGCGGCAATCGCAGCGAAGGGAATGAAAAACGTCGCCCGTGAGGCATTGCGAGTGAACCCGCACCAGCGGGGGGACCGAGTGAATGTCGCCCATCACCAGGGCGACCGCTTCTTCGACCGGGCGGCCTCCATCGGACTCTCCGCGAAATCCATAGATGCGGAACGCCCCCCAGCGCGTGGGGAAATCCGCCGAGGCTAGTGGTTGAATTGTTTTGGCGGTCACGAATTGATTATAACGGCTGGGAGCCGCGGCAACAGCTCGCGCTTACCGAGACAACGCTCGCGCCGCATGACGAATCAACCGCGCGCCTTGAAGGGGAAGATGGCATCCTGCTTCGAAGGAATGGGAACTCCATTGTGCGTGGCTGGCTGAAAATGCCAATTGTCGAGGGCTGCCAGGCACCTTTCGTCGATCTCGGGACCGAGGCTCTGCAGCACCTTCTTGCGCACGATTTCCCCTCTTTCGTCGATCGTGATTTCGATGACCTCTTTGCCCTCGGACTGCGGCCGTTGCCACGGGTAGACCACGGGATCGGACGTCGTGATGGGCAAAGCCGGACGAATCTCATCGCCATAGACTGGACCGCCGGGAACACTTCCGTAAGGAAGTCCTGCAGGCGCTCCATGCCCCAGCTTCGAGAGCGTGGCGGTCTTCGAATTGTCTTCAGCTTCGGATGGAGTGAGAGGGGCGATCGGCATGGGAAGTTTGGGCTGCGTGGAAGTTGGAGTCCACGCCAGCTTCTGGTGGCCAAGGCGCTGATGGCGATAGATCTCAGTTGCGTGGGCTGGTGAACTGGTAGCGCTGTCGTCGGGGGAATTGGTAGGGAAATAGATCTGCGTGAGCACCTTACCGTTGCGCCCGATTGCGACGGAAGACGCAGTCAGTAATTGCGGCTCCGGAGTATGCAGGAGCCAGGCGAACAACAGGCCGTGAAATGCAAGTGAACCCATCAGGATTCTGCGTTGAATTCTCAGTCCTGCGGGATTTAGTTGCGTAAACATCTTCGAGTAAACCCCCAGCCCGCGTTGTTGATCTAAGGTTAGACGCCGGGAGGGGGAGTTCGTCAAGATAGTTTGTTCAGTCGATCCCACCCCCCGGTAACTGTCACGATTCCAGCGGCAGGGAATTGCCGCCGGCCTTTGGTACAGAGGTGAGAACGCTGTTAAAATGGGGTGCGTAAACAAAGAAGTCCATCCAGCCACGTGGGGCTATAGCTCAGCTGGGAGAGCGCGTCGTTCGCAACGACGAGGCCGTCGGTTCGAGCCCGACTAGCTCCACCAACTCTTTCAACCACTCGGCGCGAGAACGGAGACCGCCCGCAAACGCCCGTCCAACGCTTGTTCTCGACAGTTACCGAGCGGACGGATACAATATCACCCAGATAGGCTAGGCCGGATGCGAAGAGTCGTGGTATGAATCAGCCTTTTACCCTCGATGTTTCCTCCTTCCAAAAGTTGTTGGAAGCGGCCTGGGTTCTCCAGTGTGAGCGCGATCGTGAATTAAATGAACCGCGGTTGACTCACTCACACCTGATTGAATCACATCTGATTGAATCGCCCGAGGGAGTCAGTGTCCTCCAAGTTGCCTCCGACACAGTTCCCTCCGACAAAGACGAACGAAACACCGCTCTTGCGCTGCCTTCGGCGGGCAATGTTTTTGAGCCAGCGAGAGCTGTTGCCGAGGCGCACACCCCAAAGATTTACGAGATTTTGAATCCGGTTGCCCTTCCTGGCCGGGTGACAGTCGCGCCCGTTTCCCAGCAAGCTGAAGTTGCCGGAGCGCTGGCTCTGGCGACGGGCCGACCTTGCTCACCGCACGGTGATCCAGTCGCGTTTCGCGCGGCAGATGTTTTAGAGAAGGCTGCGCGAGGGAAGCTTGCCCTCGCCCAGATCAATCGGCGAGTAACTTTCCGTCTGGTGCGGACCCAAGATAAATATCGAGTAGCTCTCCGTCTTGTGCCGGTCAGAGAGACGTGTGAAGACGAGGAACACGCGCTGGCCCGGCGGACCGCGTCCGTTTTGAAACGCGCGTCACGAGTTTCGACAGCATATGCGGGGCCAATTGCTGTGCTGGCGATCATGCTCGCGTTCGTATTTTCGCTGCTCGGAATTCACGGACCTTCCGTCACCGCGGTGAAAGCTGCTGACTCGTCGGCGCCTGATTATGTTGCCCAGGCCCAATCTGCTGCAACTCCCGAGATCGCGGACTCTGCAACCCTGCCCCTGTTTAAACCACCTGCGCTTGAACCACCGGCATCGGCAGTGCTCGAACCAAGCCACATGCGGGTAACGGACGCTGCATCCTCCTCACTCGTGGCAGGCCTGAGCCAGTACGAGATCCAAACGGTGAGCCGCCAGGCACGGTACGGAGATGACGTTGCGGCTCTGACCTTGGCGATGGCCTATGAGATTGGGCGCAACGTTCCGCAAAGTTGCACGCAAGCAGCGCACTGGGTCGCTGTTGCAGCGGAGGAGGGTAATTCGGCAGCTCAGTACAACCTCGCTCTTCGCTATGTCTCCGGAGATGGAACTCCGACCAACATTGACGAAGCCAGGAAGTGGTTAAAAGAGGCGGCAGGGCAGGGATATCAGAAAGCCCAGCTCACATTGCAGGCTTCAGGTTTGTAACCGCGGATAGAGCTCTGAACGTCGTCGTCCGCCATGAGGAAGCAGTCGGTTCGATCGCGACTTGGCCTACCCCTCTAAACCCCAGTAAAATCGGGCTTTCCCGGCACCACGACCGCTAACACAATTATGAGGTAAAGCCTCCGTTTTTGGGGACAGTGGGCTTTGTGCCGGTATATACTTCTGTTCAGTTTTCTTGTGCGAGTATTGGGGCACCTGATTCTGGCCTCAGGGCGGGGCAACTCATGCAGAACCGGAATCCGCGGTCTGATCCTCAGGATCGACCGAACTCCACAAACCAGCCCGGTGTAAGCGTTCCTGCAAAGGGCGATAGTTCTGGTTCGCACTTTCCGGTTGATCCCGACGCTACTTTAGTCGACTTTCCCCAAGCAACTTCCGATCCCGAGGCCACGTTCGTCGACTCCGATGCCACCCTGGTGGATGTCGACGCTACTCTAGTGGATGCCGGCTCGGTTCGCGGTTCACCAGCTCCGTCTTCCGGCCCCAGAAACGCCCGGCTCCAGGTTACTGCTCCCATGCTGCAAAGCGGTGACATTCTTGGCGGCCGCTACGAGATCCTCCAGATGCTGGGCGAGGGTGGAATGGGGGCCGTCTACAAAGCCCGGGACCGGGAACTCGACCGTTTCGTGGCTCTGAAGCTGATCCGTCCGGAACTGGCTGCCAATCCCTCCATCCTGGCGCGATTCAAGCAGGAGCTTCTGCTCTCGCGGGAGGTCACTCACAGAAACGTTATCCGTATCTATGATCTGGGCGATGCCGATGGTGTGAAGTTCATCACCATGGAATTCGTAGAGGGCCAGGACCTGCGCTCGCTGATCCGGGAAAAGAAAAAGTTTCCTCCGGAAGAGGCGGTCGCGCTGATGCAACAGGTCTGCCGCGCTCTGGAAGCGGCGCACACCCTCGGCATCATCCACCGCGACCTCAAGCCGCAAAACATCATGCGCGATCAAACTGGCCGGATCCTGGTGATGGACTTCGGCCTGGCACGCATGGTGGAAGGCGACGGCATGACCCAGACCGGAGCCCTGGTCGGGACCATGGAATATATGTCACCGGAACAGGCTCTGGGCAAGGATCTGGATCAACGCTCCGACCTGTACAGCATGGGATTGATCTTGTACGAGTTGTTGACCGGGAAAATGCCGTTCAAGGCCGAGAGTGCCGTAGCCAGCTTGATCAAGCGCAACCAGGAGCAGGCCACTCCGGTCTCCGATCACGACCAGACGATTCCACGCGCACTTAGCAACATTGTCGCCAAGTGCTTGGAACGCGACCCAGCCTTGCGCTACCAGACAGCGGGCGAGTTCTTGCAGGACCTGGAAGTCTGGCAGGGCAAGAGCGCGGCGGCCACATTACGTTTCCCCACCAGCGAAAAGCCCTGGGGACAAACCATTCCCTGGCACTGGATCGGCGGCACAGCGGCGGTCTTGGCGGTCGCGATCATAGGTTTTCTGCTGCGCGCAGAATTGTTTGCCCCGGGCAAGAAGGCGACGGCGACTGCGACCGGGCCGTCGGTTTCGCTAGCCATTCTGCCTTTCCGCAATGCCTCCGGCGATCCCAGCGTCGACTGGCTGGGGCCGAGCCTCGCCGAGATGCTGAGCACAGACGTGGGCCAGTCCGCGCGCTTGCGCACAGTTAGCCCCGCCACCCTGCACCAGATTTTCAGCGACCTGCGCATTTCTTCTGCCACCACACTCGACCCCGCGACGATCCGGCGCGTGGCTAACTTCAGCAGCGCTGACCGCGTAGTTTGGGGGCAATATGCGAAATTCGGCGAGCAGATCCGCATCGATGCCACTATTCAGGACATCAAGAACGACCGTGCGCTTCCGCTGAAAATAGATGTGCCCAGTGAAAAGGAGGTTCCAGGCGCGATCGATCGGCTGGCCGAATCCATCCGGCAGAAACTTGCGCTCCCGGAAGACGTACTTAAGGAGTTGAAGGCCGGGTCTTTTCAACCCAGCTCAAAGTCGATTGCTGCCTTGCGCGACTACAGCGAGGGCATCACGTCGCAGCGAGAGGGGAAGAATCTGGAAGCGCAGAAGCAATTCGCCGCCGCGGCCAAGGAAGACCCTACATTCGCGCTGGCATTTTCCAGGCTGGCACAGACTTATAGCAGTTTGGGCTATGACAGCGAAGCAGAGCAGTCCGCTAAGAAAGCCGTTGAACTGAGCCAGGACCTCCCTGAGGCGGAGAAGTACTTGATTTCTGCCATGCGCTTCCAGTCAACCAAGAACTATCCGGAAGCAATAAAAGCCTATGAAACCCTAGCCAAGGCCTCACCGGGTAACTCTGACGTGCAAGCGGCGCTCGCTGGCCTGTACGAGGATTCTGGCGATCTCGGGAAAGCCCGTGACTTTTACCAGAAGCTCTTGTCCGCTAACCCCAAGGACATAGCCGCAACTCTTGACATCGGCCGCATCGCGATAAAGAACGGCGACCCACAAGGCAGTTTTGATCCTCTGAACCGCGCCTATAGCTTGGCTGTACAAGTGGACAACCAGGAACAGAAGGCTACCAGTCTGCACCTTATGGCTATGGCTTACAGGAAGTTGATCAAGCCTCAGGAAGTTCTGCGTAACGAAAGGGAGGCGATCACGATCTGGCACAGCATCGGTCAGAAGCGCGGCTTGGCTTCCAGCCTGAATGAAATGGCCAGGGCCCAGTCTTCGCTCGGCGAATCCAAAGATGCCGAGTCCAACTTCCAGGAGGCTCTGTCGATTCGGCGTGAAATCGGCGACAAGCGTGGCTTGGGCGACACTCTGATCGACATGGGCAATTTCTCCGACGACCGCGGCGACCACGATCAGGCGCTCAAGATGTACAAGGAAGCCTTGGAATTGAAGCGCGACATCGGCGATGAGACTGCGCAGGCTTCGTGTCTCAACAACATCGGGGCTGTGTACTCAGAAAAAAATCAATACGAAGACGCCCTTACCTACTTTCAGCAGGTGCTGCAGCTGCGCGAAAAATCGAAAGTGCCGGGGGATATCGTCGATGCAGTTCAGAACCTGGGTCAAGTTCTGGCCAGCATGGGGCAATACGATCAGGCTATTTCATACTTCATGCGGGCGCTGGACTTGCGTCGCAGCATGAACGATCCACATGGTACCGCTGTCGTGTCCTACGCCTTGGGCGCTGTGTTCGATTATCAGGGACGGTTCGGCGCGGCAGCCAACTCCGACGGGGACGCTGTCAAGGCCCTCCGCGAGCTCAAGGACGGGAGCTTCTGGATGCCCGAAATTCTCGGGAACTACGGAGAAGCCCTCGTCCTTGCCGGGCGCGGAGACGAGGCCCAGGGTTCTTTGGAAGAAGCGCTTAGCCGGGCTCACGAACTGAAGAACGACGGCTTGGTTGCCCAGACGTTAGATTTTCAAGGGGATGCGTTTTTCTATCGGGGAAATTTCCAGGCTGCTCGTTCCCTTTACGAACAGTCCCTGCAGGCCGCTAACCGCAGCAAGAACGCGCAAAAAATCCTGTTCGCCAAAATAGGACTGGCCGAAGTCGAAGTCCGGGAAAAAAACGGGCGCCAGGCCATTCCAGACCTCCGAAAGCTGATCCAGCAAGCGGATGATTTGAGCCTGAAATACTCTTCGGGGGAGTGCTCGATTTTCATGGGCGAAGCTATGATGCAAAGCCACGACTATGCTCATGCTCGCCAGGAATTGCAGCGCGCCTTGCTGCTGGCAGACAAATTCGGACAGCAGCCACTGAGCGCACACGCGCATTATCTGTTAGCCACCATCGCGCGAGATGCCGGCAACAATACTGATGCCCAGGATAATTACCGCTCGGTGATCAGCACGCTGGATACGATGAAAAGAGATGCCGGCGCCGAGAAGTTGCTGCAGCGCTCCGACCTGAAACTCATGTACGAAGATTCCTCGCACTGGTTGCAACCCGCGAAAAGCTGAGAACGAGACAGCAAAAAAAGGAGTGCCGGCATTCGCCGGCACTCTTTTGTCTCAGTTCCTCCGCCTCCTCTTAGTTCACCGTCGTCGTGGCGGTAGCGGTGTTATCCTTCTTGGTTTCCGCATTTGATTGCGTAACCGTAGCAGTGTTGCTTATTGTTGTTGGCTTCTGTTTCGTGCCCTGCTGGTTCACTAATACCGTAACCTCTATGACCGCCCCGTTTAGGTCGTAGAGAGACTCCGGCATAATTGTTCCTACAGGACAAGTCACGATGCCGCCGCTTGCACTACAGGAAATTGGGGTCGACGTAACCTTGCAAGTCGTTTTGCCTCCAACCGTCGTGCAAGGGAAAGCTATGTTGGTGCCCGACGCGCTCACGAAAGTGGTGCCGGACGCGAGGGTATCGGTGACCAGGACGTTAACAGCATTTGCCGCTCCCAAATCTCCCACCCCAATGATGTAGGTTAGCTTGCTGCCGGGGGTTGTCTGGCTAGCGGCAATGTTCGCGATCGCCACATTAGTCGCCGCAACCACGTTGTAAGTCACCGTTGTAGAATTGGTGTTCAGTGCGGAGTCCTCTACCTGTACAGTTAGGGTATGCGCACCTACCTCACTCGTGTCGAGAGCGATCATGCTAGAGCATGTGTCGAGGACATTTGAGGCAAAAGTGCATGGACTCCCGGTTGTGGGCGTCCCTCCGCCCGCGGTCAAGCCGGAGGTCGCGGTGCAGGAGTTCACAGTCAAATACGGTCCAGCTGCAGGGTAACTGGAGCCCAGGACGCTGTCGGGAGCGGTGCTTACTGAGTTGCAGGTGTAGTTCGCGGTAACCGATGAGCCCTGTTGATAGGTGGCGCCATTCATGGGCGAACTACCGTTGATGGTGAGACCAGTAATGGTCGGTATCTCATTCGGCGTGTCGTACGTTGCCACATAACACGCAGTCAACCCAGGGCTGCCGGCCTTAGTCGGAGTAGAGCTAGCTCCATCTCCTAAAGTGAAGGAAACGATCTGGTTGCTCGAGAACAGCGGCGGCGGGTTAGTGCCTGTAGCCGGTGTGCAAGGGTTATTCGGATCAGGGCCGGCTCCTTGGAGAACGCCAACCGCTGGGAGGCCCGTGGCCGACGTTGGACCCAGTGGACTTGTGAAGTTGCCGAAACTGGACGGCGAACTTGATGAGCAGTTAGAGGGCATGAGAGGTGAGTTTTCCGTGCAAGTGAAATTGAAAAAATAGGATTCCGCTGCGTAGAACGGATTTGCGGTAGTGTCGCATATTCCGGATGGAGGGCATGTGACTGCGAACATCACCGGCGCGTCGATCCCCATACCGCCGCCGTTCGTGTACACAAAGCACTCAGCTGTCTGTTCTGGCGACGAGCCAGACGGGCTAGCCCAGGGCGCGGGCGAGATGCTGGGGGGGTTGACGATGGCATTGCAGGCTGCTTGATTTGCTGCGGGATTTGATCCGTCTCCGCTTATGATCGGTATCGGCGTGACCACCAGATTGTTTATGGTCAGAGTGGATCCCGGGTTTTCCGCTACGGTGGAAGTGAAGCCGTTGCCAGGGCAGCCGCTGCCGTTGTAATTGCAGCCGCCGTTGATATTGTAGGTGGCCGGAACTGACGGCGTAACCGGCGCCGTCTGGGACTGGGCTAACGGCGTGAAGGTCCAGCTCAGGATGTCCTGATTGTCGTCCCCGCCGCCCGTTCCGCCCGTGAACCCGACCCAGGCACTGCTACTATTGCCGATCAGGGTGCTCAGGGAGAGCGGAGTGGTGGTGCCGTTAAGGATGAGTTGCACGCCGCCGCTAAACAAGTCAATGCCATCCAGGATCACATCGAGGCACGGCTCGGCGGTAGAGCCCGAGAAGCAATTCGGTGAACTCGACTGAGTGGGTGTTGGCGTATACGAAATCGTCACCGTATGGACGCCACCGTCCGCCAGGTTGATGGGGGTATTCGAGTTGGGGGCGTTCGGCAGACTGTTGTTGTACGCAATATTGCACGCCTGGTCGATGCAGTTCGGGCCAGTCCCGGCACTTACAATCGATACGCTGTTATTGTTCGGGTCAGGATAGCCGTCATTGTAGGTTTTGAAATCTACCGCCAGACTATTCGTGATACCGCCAGTAGGAGTTGAGCAACTGCCCTGCGCAAATCCCTCGCCGCAGCCGGCAGGGCCCAAGGCGCTCGGCCCAGAAGCCTGAATTACAAACGCAATGCCGTCAGCGGGGCCGTACCCGGTGACTTGGGACCCGCTTAATTGAAATGTGAACGTGGTGGAAAAAGCCGCGGTGACCGATTGCTCGGCGTTGTACCAGACAGACCCCGCCACCGCGGTCGCATTCGGCGTAACCCGCAGCACCGTCGTTACGTTCGTCGGGTCAGGCAGAGCTGGGTTTGTCGTCCCAGTTGGCTGTCTGAGGCTGAAAGCCGGCGCGCCGAGAGCTGCCGTCCCGTTCGCCGTCAGGCAACCTGGCGCCCCCTCGACGGTTGTGAAAGTGGCGCCCGTGAAATCTGGACTATAGTTGGGAGAATTCGGGCAGGGCGTCTGGGCCCAGGCGGCTGTACTTCCCACGGCCACCATCAAAACCGCGATCGCGGCGACAATAGCGAACCTCGTAATTGCTAGCTTCATAAATATCCTCTTTTCTTCACGCTGGTTCTAGCCAGTCGTGCTTTCGGACTTTCGAATCTTCGTGGGCCTCGCTGACGGCCGCTGCGGACCACGGCAAACATTTGACCTGGGCAATTGCAGTTCATCAATTTGTGCTGATCGAAACGCAAGACAGGTGGGGGACCTGTCGCTAGCAATTCTCATGGATATTGGTGTAGCGAGTTGGGGGACCCGCTGCTCTGAACTTCACTGCTGAATCGTTTACAGTCTGTTGCTAAGCCACTGCTTGCGAAGAGCCGCCAAACGACTCGATGGCGCTAGCTTCATCTTTCTGAATATCGAAAACCGCAGACAACCGGGTCATGTCCAGCAAGTCGTGGACTCGCTTGGTCAGGTTGGCGAGTTTCAATTGCCCACCCTGGTTGCGAATCGTAGTGTGAGCCTTGACCAATTCGCCGACCCCGGAACTGTCAATGTAGTTGACCCCGCCCAGGTTGAGCACGATTGCCTTCCGTCCCTTCTCTGACAGATCACGCACAATCTCGCGCAGCCTGATATTTCCGTCACCGAGCGTAATTCTGCCGCTGACATCGAGTACCGTCACGGGCCCCACTTGGCGGGTCGCTGCCTGCATCTTGACTGGAGCGGATCCTTGCATTCCGAGTCCGCGCCGGTCGAGAATTGTGCAGGCTGCAGTCGCAAGTTCCTGCGATTCCGTGCGAACCACGATCAGCGAACGTCCCTCCTTGAGAACTTCGCGGAAGAAAGTGATGTCCTCAGCGCAATCTTCGACCGCTGTCGGTTTCGGAGCCTCGGTGCCGTGCGTCCCTGAGCCGAGGGCAGAGCCTGCGCCCGCGCCCGCGCCAGCGCCAGTCAACAGCGCGGCGGCGCCGATACCCAGCGCGAATACCGTTCCGATGCCGGGAAGAAGCAGTGAGGCGGCCACAACCCCCGTGGTCACGCCGGCAGCCCCGCCAAGAAAGCCTCCCACAAATGCGCCGAGCTCCTTGGCTATCGTTTTGGCTTCGCTTTCTGACCGGGTCAGGAAAACGATGGACTCTTCCGGCACGCCTCGTTCCAGTAACTCTTTAACCGCTCCTTCAGCTTCATCTCGCGAAGCGAATACTCCAATCGTCGTTTCCATATTCTCTCCGTTCCAACCTGAGTCAATTCAACTCGCTTACCGTCAGCGCGCTGAACGCAAGGCTGGACGCGCCTTCTCAGCCGGGTCCCAATTTCCGGCCTAGCATTTTGTTCCGACCGTAACGATTTGTCAAGATAAGAATATGGCGTTTCCTGTGAGAAAATGGTGCTTTCCAGGTTTAGGCCGGAACCAGGCTGAGGCCGGAGCCAGCCGACGAGGGATCGGCCCAAGCGACAACGGTCGACTGTATCCGGATCCCGGCGGATTGGCTACCGCGACATCTCGCGCCGTCCAGAGGTCCGGCGAACCCGTCCTGTCAGTCCGGAGTGTGGCCAAGGAAGTCTTCGTGTCCCTCGAACACCGAGGCCAGTTTCGTGATGCGGAACAGCTCCCGCAGGCGTTGGTTCAGATTGACGAGCTTCAGGGTGCAGTGCTGCCTCCTGGCCGACAAGTAGAGGCCAACGATGGCGCCCAGGCCGGAGCTGTCCATGTAGCTAACATCGGTCAAGTCCAACACGATGGTTTCCCTCCCTGGAATGAGACTGCGGACTGTCGTTTGGAACAGGGCCGAGGTGCTCGAATTGATTCTGCCGACGCAGCGGACGATGGTCTCATCGGGCGCCTTTACCGTTTCCAAGCTTAATTCTGAGATTGGGATGGGGTTCGCGGCCATGATAGGCCTCCTTAGTCAGGAATCTGCGGACAACGAGCGGCGCTCTTGGGGATGGGATGCGCGGGTTCAGTCGCACCCAATGACCCGAACAAATGGGGCAAGCTGAACGCCACTACAATACTCCCGACAAGGCCGAAGTCAAGTCAAACGTGATTGGAAGCTGAGAGCTTCGCCGATCGGGACAGGCGTCCCTGAAAGATCTGAAATACGAATAAGGTGACTTTTTGCATTCCCCTGGGTGAGAAATTCACCTATAATCCGCAACCGGAGCGCCCACCATGGCTGCATCGCTTCAGCTGCCCGTAAATCAACCCGGATCAGAAAAGTATTCCGTCGCAATCGTGACTGCCAAAGGGACGTCCTTTCACGACATCGGCAGACACCTGGCGTTCACCTTTCGGACCGTGCTGGCCAGCACGGAAGAGCAGATCCAAGCCGCAGTGCATGACCCCGGCATCCATGGGATCGTGTTCGATCTCGACTGCATCGGCGACGGAGCGTCGGATGGCATTGAAGTGGTGCAGGAAATCCGCAAGCTGCGCGAGGACATTGTGCTGGTGGCGATCACGGAATCGAGCAACAGCGAGATACCGCTGAAGGCCAGCCAGGCGGGCGCCGACGAGTTCTTTCTCGATTCCATGGACTTCAGCCAGCTGGCCGGCGTCCTGCTAGGGGCGATCGAGAAGCGCGCGCTGCAGTTTGAAGGGCGCTGGCTGCTTGACCAGGTGGAAAGCAAGTCCGCATTTTGCGGATTAATCGGCGGCAGCGAGGGGATGCAGAAAGTTTACGGAGCAATCCAGGCCGTGGCCGACAGCAACGCCAGTGTGCTGCTGCGCGGGGAGAGCGGCGTGGGCAAGGAGCTGGTCGCCCATGCCATCGTGCAGTCGGGAAACCGGCAGGGCAAGCCCTTCGTGTGCCTCAACTGCTCCGCCCTGCCTGAGAGCCTGATCGAGTCGGAACTGTTCGGATACGAACGAGGAGCCTTCACCGGAGCTGAGGGCGCCAAGCCCGGGCTGATCGAGATGGCACACGGCGGCACGTTATTTCTGGACGAGATCACTACGCTCAACCACCCGCTACAGAGCAAGCTGCTACGGATTTTGCAGGACCGCTCGGTCCAGCGCCTGGGAGGTCGTTCGTCCCGCAAAATCGACTTCCGCCTGATTACGGCGACCAACGACGATCTGGAAGACATGATGCAGAAAGGCCGCTTCCGCGAGGATCTTTACTACCGTATTAATGTCGTGCCGATCGTGATCCCACCGCTGCGCGAGCGGCATGGCGATGTGCCGTTGCTGGTCGAACACTTCCTGCGTATCTACTGTGCAGCCAATAAAAAGCCGATCAAGCAGCTCCAGCCCGACGTGATGCAAATCATGGAAGACTATTCCTGGCCGGGCAACGTTCGGGAACTGGAAAACGTGGTGCAACGCGTGGTGGTGATGAACGACGTCCCGGTGATCACTCCTCAACACCTGCCACACCAGCTTCTCCGCTCCAGCGCGGCCAGCCACGAGGCCATCCTGATTCCGGAAGAAGGTGTGGACTTTGACGCCGAGATGGAAAAGATCCAGATCGCCTACCTCAACGCCGCGCTTCGCCGGACGGAGGGCAGGAAATCCGCGGCCGCCACTCTTCTCAACATGGACCCCCAACGCATGAAGTATCTCTGCCGGAAGCTGCATCTCTAGGCGCTGGACGTGAACCAAGTTAAAAATTAACTAGGTGTCGGTTAATTATTAACCGACAAGGAAGTATTCACCGCCTGAAAAAGATTCCGGATTCACTCGCGCCACCGCTAAGAATCTGTAATTGTTAGACTTAGCAATTATTGAGATCAGCCCCTCCGGTTTGGCACGGCTCGTGCTAAAGACTAGACCGAGTGATGGAATTCAAATCCAAAACAAATTTGAGGAGCGCCACGTGACCATTCAGAAGAAATCCTTGATCAGCACCCTGAACACCACCAAGAAAGCTACCATCGCCAGCAACCAGGCACGTACCGTGTCGGTAGAGTCGGCCTCGAAGAGCCCCGCGAACCGCACCTTGGCGAACCGCACCTTGGCGAATCGCACTTTGGCGAATCGCACCCTGGCGAATCGCACCCTGGCGAACCGCACTTTGGCGAACCGCACCTTGGCGAACCGCAGCCTGGCTAAGAGATAAGCATTCTGTTCTTAGGTAAGGTTAGGGGCTGCTTTGGCGGCTCGAGTCGGAAGAGGCTGCGGCCCGGGGGACCGCAGCCTCTTTTGTTACCAGATTTTGCGACCCAGGAAGTCGGTCGCGCTTTTCCAAGTTAGGCGCGCGAGGCTGGATCGCCTTCCATAGAGCTGGGCGGTCCCAATCATCCCTGGCCGCAGGTCTCCGTGCGGGTTAGCGAGCAGAAGCTCCGCCACGTAGAAGTTGGGCGGGCGTAGGCCTTTGTATTTGGTAAGGTCGATCAGGCCCGGCGGAATCTGCGCCGATACCGGAGCCACTGCCATAACTCGGACTTCCCGCAACCCGAACATGCCATCGATTTGGAGACGGGCGTAGGAGTCGGGCCGCAACTTGTACATGTCGTGCTCAGAGAGATAGACACGGGCCCTCAAGGTGTTCAGGTCAGCAACCTCAACTAACTCCGTGCCTTCGGCGAGGTAAGTTCCCAGTCGATCGCCCACGCGGGGGGTCAGCACAACGCCCGAGACAGGGCTTGTGAGATCGAGTTTGGCGACCTTGGAACTGAGCTGCTCAGTTTGCCGAGCCAGCCGGTCGCGATCGCCAGTCGCTCCGCCGAGATCGGCATAATGCAGGAGGGCGGTAGCGGCGCGCGCGTTGGCAACCTCGTAGTCGGCTTGGCTCCGTGCTAACTTCGATTCCAGGGCCACGTTGTGCATTTGGATCAGCGGGGCCCCTGCCGTTATGAACTGCCCTTCGTCCGCGTAGACCTTGGTTACTGTTCCGGGCACCAGGTTCCGAACTACTGCACGATTTTCCGCTTCGAGCATGAAGCGGCCATCGCCGGTTTCATGCCACACCGGCGCCAGCGCGAAGGCAATGACGATTCCCGCCAATACGGTCGATCGGCGGAGAGTAAACCAGGCCCGCACGCGGTCTTTTTTGTCCAAGTAGACGAATTTCATAAAGTTCACCAGGGTCCGGATGCGTGAGCGGAAGATCAGTCCCGCTGTGCCAAGCTCGGGAATGAACGACCACTCTGGATTAAAGTTACGGAAGGCGTTCCCCACGAAACGGGCCACGATGTAGAGGACCGTGTAGCTGTAGAGCCCAGAGAGAATTGCATAGACTGCGAAACCCAATCGCCGCCGTCGGGGCACATACGGGACTTCCACAGGCAGCCGCCATACATATCTCTTTACCCAGGAGGAGACATAGAGCGTCGAGGCTTCCTTTAGATCGACGATACCCAGGATTTCGCAAAGCATGTGGTAGCCATCGAGTTTTATTAACGGGTTCCAATTGATGAGAACCACACCGACGCCGGTGATCAGGATAATGCTATAGGCGAAATCATGAACTGCGGTTCCGGGTGGCGTGCCCCACCAGAGAGGTGTGGCAATGGCACAAATCATTAATTCAGTCCACACTCCGGCAACACTAATCATAAGCCGCTGGTAACGGTCCCCGGTGACCATGCCCTCGGTAGTGTCGGTGTAAAAGGCGGGGCTGAGGTAGATGAGAGCGAATCCCATCGCGGAAACGTGACCGCCATAATGCTTGCAGGTCAAACCATGGCCGATCTCATGCATCGACATGACCACCGTTGCCAAGAGCCAGAATGCGGCTACGTCCCACCAGGTTTTGTCAGCGAAGTTATAGAACTGAAACGTGTCCCGCCCGACTTCGCTCCAGTGAATCATGAAAATGCTGGCCATGAAGGAGAAAGCGGCCAATGTAATGAGCGTGAACCACCACGTGTAGAAGAACCCGATGCGATCGTGAAGCCAATCGAGGAACCGGTCCGGGTTGACGGCCGGGAAAGTGATCATGGAGAGGTCGCCGAATTTGCTCTTCTTTTGTTTGAATAGTTTCCGCCGTTCTTCGGCGGTCTTCTGCATGAGGGCGATATTTTTTTCCAGAGGAGTCTTGTACCAGAAGTCGATGGCGTTGAGGCTGTCAGCTGAGTCGCGGACCTCCTGCGCGGAGTACTGAATTCCGGTCTCCTGAAAGAATAGAGCAGCGATCTCCTCGTACGATCGCTGCCCGTCGAAAAGCTTGGCAAATTTCCAATTCTCGGGAGTGAAAGTAAAAAGAGCTTCTACGCCTGGAACAAAGGCCCGAACTGCGACGCGACCTTCTTGCGTGTGTTCCTTAAAGACAATGCTGGGATGAAGCCGAGGGTAGCGCTGCCCGATCATGCGTACCGGTATTTCCGGCAACACCTCGTTCAGCGCTTCAGTGATGTTCATCGCAGGTGTTCGAGTTGAACGCTCGCGTCCATGCCGGGACGGAGCGGGCCGGGTTTGCCTTCGAGTTCGACCGCAACTTCAATGGTGCTGCTGGCGGGATCGACAACGGGACTGACTTCCACAACCCTGACCTGATACTTCTGGCCGGGCAGATCGGGAGTCGTCATGGGCAGTACTTGACCTTTTTGGATTCGTCCAATGAACTTCTCCGGCAAAGTGAACCGCATGTTCAGCGGGCCTTCGGCCGTGACCCAGAACAGCCGATCGCCCTTGACAATCTGCTGTCCCTGGCGCACGTAGCGGCGGGCTACGACGCCAGAAAACGGCGCACGGATCTGCGTCTTTTCCAGTTCGAGTTCAAGGGACCGCTGCGTCTGGGTATCGTCGGTGAGCAATTCGCGAACCCGCCGGACGTCCCAGGTTTCCGATTCCGCCTTGAACTTGGCGTGCTCGAGTTGTTCATTGCTGATGATGTGGGCGTCCCACATCTTCTGGGCGCGTTCGTAGTCTGCCTCCATGACTTTGGCTTCGGCTTCCCAGTTCCTCAAGTCAGCTTCGGTGCTGCGGGTCTTGGCACGTGCCGCTTCCAGGTCGGCAGTCAGTTGCCGGTCATCGATCTGTGCCAGCAGATCTCCGGCGTGAACGTGGGCGCCTGCCTCCGAGCGCAATTCCGCGATCACACCGTCGCGCTGCGCCAGCACGTCGAGCTGGTGTTCGACAATCAACGGACCTGAGACAGTGAAGCTGTTGTCATTTGGCGGAAGGCTCGCGACTGGAGCCGGGGACGGTGCGCCCGCCGGCGATGATGGGGCGGGAGCTGCCGATGCTTCCATGCTCTTCTGGGAACATGCTAGCCCAGGCAGCAGAGCCGCACTCAGCACGATGAAAAGAAGAAGACTCGGTTTTTTATTCTGCATCTCTTTACTCCAAACTGGTCACAAGTCCAAACCGGTCATACTCCAAACATTCATATTCCAAACCAAGACCAGGCTCGTGAATAGATCCACAAGAATGGCTTGCGGAACAGGACGTAGCCGGCCGGATACCACCCCACGCGCACTTTTCCGCGACCTTCCATGCCGGAGCGAATTGCGCCGTCGGCGTTCGGGACCGCAACCCGCGCAAAGAACACGCGAGAATCACCCTGTAGCGTTCCCTTGGGACTGACCACCATCACGTCGCCGCGAAAAATTCGCGTGGGGAAGCTGTTGAGCTTGATGGAAGCGTGCTCGCCGGCGCGCAACTGCGCAGAATCCGTGTCGTCGATGGCCGCGTCTACGATGGCCCGTGAGGTATCGACGATCTCGGCGAAGGTGTCGCCGTATTGCAGGCGCTTTCCCACCATGTTTTCGATGTGAGGCGTCGCGACGAGGCCATTGATGGGTGAACGCAGTTGCGTCTTGTCCAACAGTTCCTGGTCCCTGCCGACTTCCGACTTCCAGAAGTCAGCCTGAATGCGCTGCACCCCGGCTTCGCTGCCATCATTCGCTGCCAGAGAACGATTCATCTGCAGCAGGGCCATCTGGTACTTGGCCTGGGCCTGAGCAAGCACTGAGCGAGCATCCCAATCCGCCAGGCTCGCGATGACCTGGCCACGGGTGACATGGTCGCCTTCGCGAACGTACACCTTGCTGACCACTCCCTCGACTTCCGGCTGGATCTGCGCGGAGTGCAAGGGAGCCACGACCGCATCTCCGTCGACCCGCAGCGGCAAGGGAACCGCTGCCAGAAAGATCAGGACAGCGGCCGCCGCCACGACCGTCAAGGTGCGTCGCCGTTTTTCCATGGCCATAAACTTCCGCTTTTTCTCCAGCACCGGCTGGAGCACGGAAATGAATGGCACTTCCTTGTACATCTGCGCATTGCGCAGCGCCACGGTCGCCTGCCCGGCGAGCACCTGCAGGATTTCGATATGAGCGGGTGAAAGAAAATCTGGATCCGCGCTTTCGAGGCCCAGCACGCCAACTCGCCCGGTGTCGTCAGTCAGAGGAATGGCGTAGAACGCCCGCATCCCCGAAGTCGCGAAGTAACTTTGGAACTTGGCTCGGGTTTCTTCCCGCGCGGCATCAACCCTGTCGCCATGCTGGCGAACATGCACCACTTCTTCGGAGAGCATCGTCCAGCGCAGCAGATCGTTGAGGGGGGCGACGTCCGGGGCGCCGGCATCAACCTGCGTGACGCCAGTGATAGCGCTGAGTTTGTATTTTCCCCCGTGCTCGAGGGCGACGGCAGCGCGCTCGTAAGGAATGACCGCCTGCGGCGCGTTGACGATGGTCTGCAAAACCCGTTCCAGGTTCAGCGTAGACGTGATCTCGTGGCTGACGGTCACCAGCATTTCGAGGATCTCCACTTTGCGCTCAGCCAACAGCAGGCTGGCGTTGCGGAGAGCGATGCTTGCGGTCTCGTTCAAACTACTCAGCGCGAATAGGTCGTCTTCATCAAACGGCTTGCCGTCGAGAGGATTCACCGCTTCCACGACGCCGACCAGAGATTCCTTGTCCAGCAGCGCAGCAACCGCGACGGACTCGACCCGTCCCTCTTCTATATTCAGGTTGCGTCGCCCCAGCCGTTCGTCGCTCGGATCCGCGATCAGCACAGGTTCCCCGTCGTCGGAGACGTCACCGGCGATCCCCTCGCCTCCTTTTTGTGTCATGCCTTGCCGGGTAGTCGGATCGTGGCCTGCCTGATGCATGAGCAAAAGGTTGCCATCGCCTTGTACCATCCAGACATTGACGGCCCGGCACTCGAGCGTCTCGCAGATCTTCGACCCAATGAGCGGAACGAGTTGATCCATCTCGATGGTCGAGCTGAAAACCTTTTCGATGTCGTAGAAGTGGGTGAGGCGGGTAATGGATGTGAGGGAGTGGTGGCGCTCGAGTTCATACTGCCGGGCGGCAGCCAGCGCGGGACCGGCAACCTCGGCTACACCTTGCAGGATGTCGAGGTGCGCTTCCGCCAGCGGCTCATCGAAGCTGAGAATCTCAATCGCGCCGATCAAGGCTCCGTTGCCCACCAGTGGAAGATAGGCCAGAGAGTGCAGGGTTTTGCGGACATTAAGATGAGCGTATTGCTCGCGGATGAGACTTCTGCCCGCGAACAGGAGAGATTTGCGGCTGGCGGCAAGGATGCCGAGAGTTCCGGCATCGAGCGGAACTGTTTTATCGGGTGCGGCGTCGCCGACCGTACCGCTCACGGTCCAGACTTCTCCCTCGGCGGTCTCCGAAACCATGTAGACGTTGACGGCAGAGCCGGGCAGCAGAGAAGCGAGGTCGCGCGCAATCGTGCGCGCCCTGGGGGCGACCTCTTGTGCCTCCAGAAGACGCACCGATATCGCGGCAATGTCAAGAACCAGATTGGGGCTCTGAGTTGCCATGAAGCTCGCTGCGGAATACCACGCTACTCTTATTGAGCCCTGGGGGAGGCAGAAGTCCAACTTGCAAATTCGCGGAGCTTCTTCTAAGTTGAGCGTGCACTTTAACAGAGGGTCGAGACGCTGTCAACGAATTCTACCCCGTCCACGTCCCCTGATCATTTGAGGTGAGGCCACTTTGGAAATTGAACTTCGCAGTTTGGGCCAGGTGAAGCTGGTCAAGTTGCGCGGCAAGCTGAGTCTGGGCGACGCGGTCGATCGCTTCCGCGGAACTCTCGACGATCTCATGGGCAGCGGCGACACGCGTATCGTGCTCGACCTGAGCGAAGTTCCCTGGATCGATTCCAGCGGAATCGGCTTGCTCGTCAAAATCCTAACTTCTGCGAAGCAGCGAGGCGGATCGATCAAGCTGCTTAATCCTTCAAAATTTACCGTCCAGACCTTGAAGATGATCTGCCTGCTGGACCTGTTTGAGATTTTTCAAGACCAGCAACAGGCCGTCGCTTCATTCGGTTAATGCTCCTGTGTGACGCCTATCACAGAGGGGTGTATCAGAGCCATACCGGCAGAATCATTTGCTGGAATAATCTTCACAACTGCGAGAGAATATTAAGGTTGTATCGGGCAGGCAGTCAGCCTGGCTTCCGACGGCCGTGTGACCCTGTGACCGCATTCAGCGGTCGGCACTGCAATCCGCGTATCATTTATATGGAGACATCACCTTCATGGCCACTACTACGATAGAGGTTGAAACAGCCGCGGGCAGCCACAGGCATGCCCGGCTGGAGCGCTGGGTCGAAGAAGTGGCGCAAATGTGCAAGCCCGACCGGATTCACTGGTGCGATGGTTCGCCAGAGGAATACCGGGCAATGGCGCGGTTGCTGATGCTCACCGGAACCGCGATTCCGCTGGATGAGGCGAAGCGGCCCAACAGTTACCTCGTCCGCTCCGACCCGGCCGATGTAGCCCGCGTCGAAGACCGCACCTTTATCTGCTCGCGAACTCAGGAAGAGGCTGGACCGACCAATAACTGGGAGGATCCAGCAAAGATGAAGCAGCACCTGAAGGGATTGTTCACCGCTTCGATGACGGGCCGCACCATGTTCGTGGTTCCCTACAGCATGGGTCCGATCGGGTCATCGATTTCAAAGATTGGAGTCGAGATCACCGACTCGCCCTACGTCGTCGTCAGCATGCACATCATGTCCCGCGTCGGAAGCCACGTGCTCGACGCGCTCGGAACTGACGGAGAGTTTGTGCGCGGGCTGCATTCGATCGGTGCGCCGCTCGGGCCAAATCAGCCAGACGCAACATGGAATTGCAACAAAGAGCACAAATACATCTGCCATTTTCCGGAAACGCGCGAGATCTGGTCGTTCGGTTCCGGGTACGGCGGCAACGCATTGCTCGGGAAAAAATGCCACGCGCTACGCATTGCATCTGTGCAAGCCCGCGATGAAGGCTGGATGGCCGAGCACATGCTGATTCTGAAACTGACCAGCCCATCCGGCGAGGCAAAGTATTTTACCGGCGCTTTTCCTTCGGCGTGCGGCAAGACCAACTTGTCAATGATGATCCCAACCCTTCCCAGCTGGAAGGTCGAGACCATCGGCGATGACATTGCCTGGATGAAATTCGGTGCGGATGGCCGGCTTTACGCCATCAATCCGGAGTACGGCTTTTTCGGCGTGGCCCCAGGCACGAGCATGACGTCGAATGCCAACGCCATGCGCATGATGAGCCGGAATTCCATCTTCACAAACTGCGCCGAGACGCTCGATGGCGACGTGTGGTGGGAGGGGATGACCGAGCAGAAGCCAGCCAAGTTAGTGGACTGGCTGCGTCGGCCCTGGACACCGGCCTCCGAGCGGAAAGCGGCGCACCCGAATGCGCGCTTCACTTGCGCCGCTTCGCAATGCCCCGTGATCGCGCCCGAGTGGGAAGATCCGAAAGGTGTGCCCATCGATGCCATCCTGTTCGGCGGCCGACGCGCGGGAATTGTTCCACTGGTCACCGAAGCCTTCAATTGGCAGCATGGCACCTTCCTCGGCGCAACCGCGAGCAGCGAGACGACGGCTGCGATCACAGGCAAAGAAGGCCGGCTGCGCCGTGATCCCATGGCGATGCTGCCGTTTTGCGGCTACCACATGGGCGATTATTTCGCGCACTGGCTTAATATCGGGGCGCGATCCAGCGCTTCGAAGTTGCCGAAGATTTTCTACGTCAACTGGTTCCGCCAGAATAAGAATGGTAAATTCCTGTGGCCGGGTTATGGGGAAAACAGCCGCGTGTTGAAATGGATCTTCGAGCGTTGCGACGGCACGGTCCATGCGAATGAGACCGCGATCGGCCGGATTCCAGAAGTCGCCGATCTTGACACTAAGGGACTGGACATCAAAGGCGCTAATGTCGAGGAACTGCTCAGCGTCGACATCGACGGCTGGTTGGCCGAAGTCCCGTCGATTAAGGAGCACTTCGCCCAGTTCGGCAGCCATCTCCCCGAGGCATTGAATCTTGAAGTGAAGGCGCTCGAAGAGCGCTTGCGCGCCGCAAAGTAGCGCCGGCGTCCCGCCGGCCCATACGGCACGAGTAGCGCCGGCGTCCCGCCGGCCCAACGGCGGGCGAAAGCCCGCTGGCTTTCCGACCTTCAGTTGATAGACCAGGGCTCATCGGCAGGTGCGGGTGGTAGAATGCCGCCTGCTAGGAGCCAAATGAAAATCCCCGTCAACAGGAACCGCACATTCCTTGTGCTGTTTGCCTCGTCAATTCTGGCCTGCCTCCCCTTGCGCGCGCAGGAACCGCACAACCCAGAGCCACCGAAAGCAGTGCACCTGACTTGGGGCGTGAAGATCCCCATGCGCGACGGCGTCAAGCTGAACGCCACGGTCTACCGTCCGGAGGATCAAAAAGAAGGTCTGCCTGTGATCTTCGAGCTGACCCCTTACATCAGCGACAACTATCACAGCCGGGCCTATTACTTCGCACAACACGGTTACGTGTTTGCCCTGGTCGACGTGCGCGGACGCGGAAATTCCGAGGGACAATTCGACCCGTTCCAGCAGGAGCCGCAAGATGGCCACGATGTGGTCGAGTGGCTGGCCCAGCAGCCGTGGTCGGATGGCAAAGTGACGATGTGGGGTGGTTCCTACGCCGGCTATGACCAGTGGCTGACGTTGCGGGAGTTTCCTCCTCATTTGGCTACGGTGGTGCCAGTCGCGGCAGCCCACGCGGGCGTCGATTTCCCTATGTTTAAAGGCATCTGGGGCGCCTATGACATGCAATGGTTGACGTTCACCAGCGGAGTGACGCCGCAGCAGAATCTATTCGAGGAGTCCTCGTTTTGGATCGAGAAATTCCGCGAACTCTATCTGACCCACCGTCCCTATAAAGACCTCGACAAGATTGTGGGCGACGACAGCACCGTGTTCCAGAAATGGATAGCCCACCCCGCGTTCGACGCCTACTGGCAAAAGCTAGACATCACCCCTGAGCAATATAAGAAGATCAATATCCCAATCCTGACCATCACCGGCGACTACGACGGCGACCAGCCCGGCGCCATGACGTATTACCGCGATCACATGAAGTACGGAACCGAAGAGGCCAAGGCAAAACATTATTTGATCATCGGACCCTGGGACCACGCGGGCACACGCACTCCGAGAAAGGAAGTGGGTGGCTTGACCTTCGGTGATGCCAGCATGTTGGACATGAATGAACTGCATGTAGCTTGGTACGACTGGACCATGAAGAGCGGCAAGCCGCCGGAGTTTCTCAAAAAACGCGTCGCCTATTACGTGACCGGCGCCGAGCAGTGGAAATACGCCGACAGCCTTGAGGCAATCTCGAATGCGAAGAGAATCCTCTATTTGAATTCCAGCAACGGTGAGGCGAACGACGCCTTCCACTCGGGCAGTCTGACCGAGGCGAAACCCGGCGCCGCGAAGCCCGATCAATACGTTTACGATCCGCTCGACGTGCGGCCGGCGGAGCTGGAAAAGGAAGACATCAAGAACAACATCACCGACGAACGATATGCTTTGAATTTATTCGGCGACGGCGTGGTGTATCACAGCCGGCCATTTACAGAAGACATTGAAATAAGTGGCTTCGCAAAGCTGGCGGTGTGGATGTCGATGGACGTGCCCGACACCGATTTCAGCGTGAACCTGTACGAGATTATGCCGGATGGCAAAAGCATCCAGCTCACTGGAGACCAGATGCGCGCGCGCTACCGGGATTCCACCGTCACCGAGAAGCTGGCCAAGCCGGGAGAGATCTACCGCTACGAATTCAGCGGGTTCACATTCTTCTCTCGACGGATCGCGAAAGGCAGCCGGCTCCGGCTGGTGCTGACCTCGCCAAACAGCATCTACATGGAGAAAAACTACAACAGCGGCGGCGTAGTGGCCGAGGAGTCAGGGAAAGACGCGCGCACGGCCCACGTCACCCTTTATCACGATGGCGATCACCCCAGTTCGCTGGAGCTGCCGCTGGTGAAATAGCAAAGCTGCGCCGGCCCAATCTTCGTCAAGCGCCATACCAACTGAGGCTGCCCCAGCTTTGCCGGTTTTGCAAAGCTGGGCACCACAGATCTCGCCTCCTGGTTCTGATCTTTTCCACAAACAGCATGTGACATCTAACCTTGCCCGCTCAATTCAAATCAGCGATCATGGTCGAGGCCGTGACGGTCGGGTGAACCCACATCGTCGCGCCCCTAAGTCCTTTGCTTCACGGATTTTAGTATCTAAGTTCTTTGACATCCGTATTTTGCCGGGAATTTCTTGCTAACGCGCTGATTCCACTAGACCCCAGGGGGGAGGGGGGTACCGAAAGCAGACTCCGCAGTGCACCTCAACAGCCCTCGAATCAACCAGCCGCGTTGAATTTGTTCTAGAGAGAAATTCACAGGCAAGGCCAAGCCGGGCGAGGTGCCATTTGTCGTTGCGCCCCCGCCGCCTTTTGATATAGTTCCCCCCTATCATGGCGCCTTCCGCTGGGGACGAGACAACGCACCCGAGCTTGACCTTGTCTCAACCTCTAACCCGAAATCAGATTCGCGGCTTCTGGGCATCGTGGGGTGGCTGGACGCTCGACGGCATGGACTCGGTCATTTACGCGCTTGTGCTCGTACCCGCGTTGCGCGACTTGCTGCCCCGTTCCGGCGTCGCCGCCACCAAAGGCAACATCGGCTACTACGGAGCTCTGTTGTTCGCGCTGTTCCTGATCGGGTGGGGATTGGCATTTCTGTGGGGCCCAGTTGGAGACAAGTTCGGCCGGGTCCGCACCTTGATGCTGACGATCGTCTGGTATTCGGTGTTCACGTTCCTGAGCGCCTTCGTCACCAGCGTGTGGCAACTGGCAATTCTGCGTTTGCTGGCCGGGATCGGCATTGGCGGCGAATGGGCCATGGGCGGTACATTCGTCGCCGAAGAATGGCCCGAGCATCGCCGCCGCATGGGCGCCGGGTTCATGCATACCGGCTACTACGTCGGCTTCTTTCTCGCGGCACTGGCCAACTACGGCATTGGCAGCCACTATGGCTGGCGTTCCATGTTTATTGTCGGCGGCGTGCCGGCACTGGTGTTAGCGTGGGTCCGCCACGGCGTCGTGGAGCCCGCAGCCTGGAAAAACAAAGAGAGTGTAGTCCGGTCGTGGGCCGTCTGGCGTCCTTTTGCGATTCTATTTTCGCCCGCCTGGCGCCGCCGCACCATCGTCAACGCCTTACTGATGCTGGCGTCCATCTGCGGCCTGTGGGCGGGAACCGTCTACGTTCCCGCGGCAATTACGGCCCTCGCTGAAGCGGGCGGACACGTAGGCCCGGCAGCGGCGCAACTGGCTTCCTGGGGCGTCATGCTAGTTTCATTCGCCACGATCCTCGGCTGCCTGGCGATGCCATGGCTGGCGGAACGGCTTGGCCGGCGCGGCGCGCTGGCGGTTTTCTTTACGCTAATGATGGTTTTTATCGCCCTGACGTTCGGCAAGGTTTTCTACCTCGGAGCCGCCGCGTTGCTGTGGTTTTTCGTCTGTCTTTTCTTCTTGGGCTTCGGCGGAGCTAATTTCGCCGTCTACACCCTCTGGCTGCCCGAACAATATCCCACCGAATGCCGCGCCAGCGCATTCGCTTTTTCAACTTCATTCGCCCGATTCGGCGGCGCTGGAATTACGTTTCTGGTGGGAAGCGGCGTGCGCCATTATGGATCACTCGGAACTCCGGTCGCGCTGACATCAATCGCCTTCGCGCTCGGACTGCTCCTGATTCCGTTCGGCGCTGAAACGCGCGGCCAGCCCTTACCAGGTTAGTCGCGAGGACACACTAAACCAGCTTGAGTTGCCCCGCGCGGTGGCTGCTATGAGTCAGGGGAGAGGCCAATCTTGCGGCGCAGCTGCTACGGCCAGCTACGCCGCTGTTCTCGCCCCGTCCGCCTTAGGCGGGTTAGGGACAAGCAGTCCGCTTTCGGATTCTTCGACCGTGCGGTGAGCCAGAGGCTTCAGCCACAGCAAGGCCATGAACGCGGCAATCAGGTCGCAGGCGATCATCGCCCAAAAGACCCGTGACCAAGAGCCGGTCTTAAGGAACAACCAGGCGGCGCCGGGTCCGGCAAAAGCTGCCGCCACTCCCTTCGCCGTGTATACGATTCCATAGTTGGTGGTGGCCCATTTCTTTCCGTAGAGATCGCCGGTGATTGACGGAAACAACGAGAAAATATTGCCCCACGCGAAGAAACACAAACCAGACAAGGCGATAAACCAGAGCGGATGGCTGATCAACTGGAGCAGAGCAAACACCGCGACCGCCTCCAGGATGAACGAGATGAAGATGGCATTCTCCCGGCCGATGTGGTCCGAGACCCACCCCCAGAAGGGACGGGTCAATCCGTTCAGGATGCGGTCGATTTCAATCGCCAATATCAAGGCGGTCATGCCGAAGGCCACGACAATGTTATCCACATGGTAAGAGGAAGCCATGGGCTTGAGCTGGGCGGTAACCACCAAACCGCCAAAGGCCAACATGGTCATCATCAGGTAGATGACATAAAAAGACGGCTGGCGCAGCATCTGCAACGGGGTCAGGTCGACGGCTGAGGTATTTATCTTGGCCCTGATCTTCGCTTCTTTCTCTTTCCAGTTGGGCGGGGTCCATCCGACCGGCGGCCTGGCCAGGAAGAGGGAAGAAGCTAGAACGGCGACGCCCTGAATCATTCCCCAGACGATGAAGGTGTGCTGGTAGCCCGAGGTTTTCATCATGGCAGCAATAGGAGCGATGGTCGCCGCGGTGCCGATGCCGAAGGCTCCGGCCGTCAATCCGACGCAGAGACCGCGATGGTCCGGAAACCACTTCAGCGCGTTTCCAATGGCTCCGCCGTAGACGATGCCAGCGCCGAGTCCGCCCACGCTGTACCAAAAATAGAGGGTCCCTATCGTCTCTGCGTTGCCGGATCCAATCCAGCCCAGCCCTACCATGAACGCGCCAAGACCCAGCATCAATCGGGGACCAATCCTATCCACCAGATATCCCTCGAAAGGTACGAGCCAGGTCTCAAGGGCGACGAATAAGGTGAACGTCCACTGGACAGCGACCAGGGAAACGTGCAGATGAGCCTGAATGGGTTTAGTGAACAGAGTCCAGGCATACTGCAGGTTGGCGATCGCCATCATGGCGACAATGCCTGCGATTAACTGGACCCAGCGATTGGGAATGCGCGAAGGGTGAATAAGGGAGGCCGGTGAGACGGTGGATGTGGCCATGGCGATACCTCCGTGAGGTAAGTCGGACTTAAACGTCAGACATTAACAACGGACGCTAAACAGCGCACAGCGAAACCTGCAGGTTCCCCGTGACTTCGTTTCGCACGATGGCAGAGTCCGCTAACCTCGCCAGCCCAGATATCTAGCTCGATGGCGGGGTGTCGGCCTCCACCTCTGTGCGGAACGGGATCACGCCCGGGACCAGCCACTTTTCCCACATCTCATCGACTTTGCTTTGGAAATAATCAATGTCGTCGTTGGTGAAGTGGGCGAATCTTCCTTGCTTGAGCAAGTAATCCCGTACGGGCTGCCTCTGTATCTTCTTCGAGGCAATTTGCTGCGTCCTGCCGGTAAGTTTTAGCACGCCATCTTCCACTTCGTAGAGCGGCCAAATCCCGGTATTGACGGCTAATTCGCCGAGTTCATGGGAGATGTAAGGATCGTAATCCCAACCCTTTGGGCAGGGATCGAGCGAGTGGATGAACGTCGGACCGCCGATGGCCAAAGCCTTGCGCATGGAATTCATGGCCGCCAGACCGTAGGACATGCAAACAGTTGCAACATAGCGGCATGTGGGATGGCCTGCCGCCATCATGCCCGCCATATTCTTTTTCCAGCGGCGATGCATGATTCTTTTCACCTTGCCGGGCGTACTGAACGTGGTGTTGGCGCCCCAGGGCGTGCTGCCTGAAAGCTGTATGTCGGTATTTGCGTATGACTCGTTGTCATACATCAGAATGAGGCAGTTGTAATCGGGATGAGTGAGCGTGGCTGAGATTGCCCCGACGCCCATGTCGGCTCCGCCGCCGTCGCCGCAGAACGCGATGACGTTGATGGGCTCCTGCTTCATCTTTCCCTTGCGCATGAGCACCTTCAGAGCGGCGGACGTTCCCAGAGCCGCCGAGCCGCTGCTGCCCAGCTGCGTATGCATCCAGGGAAGCACCCACGAGGTGCTGTAATACGTGGTGTTTGCCACATACATGCATCCCGTGCTGCCGAGCACGATGGTTCTCGGGCCGGCGGCCTTGGCCATCATCTTCATGACCAGAGCTGATTCACAACCCTGGCAGGTGCGGTGCCCAGAGGTAAAGTACTCGTCCAGCGGGATCTTCTTAACTGACTTGAACGGATCTAATTTCTGGGTTGGATCGATCTGTACGTAGGTAGCCATAATTCTTATCCTCTCTGATTTCTAAAACCCGTAAGCCTGATTGTCATTGCGAGCAATCGTTCCTGGCGCATCCGTTTACTCTCGCAATCCGATCCATTGAGTTAGGGGAGCTGCCTTGCCATCGGCGGCTGCGTATACTGCGTCGGCCATTTTCTGCACATCAGGCACAGTCACTTCGCGTCCGCCGAGCCCGCAAATAAAGCCCACCACCGGCGGCTTCTTGCCCGGTCCCGGATACAGTGCGTGCCGAACCTCGCCGGCCAGCACGCCGCCGAGATAAGGGGAGCCGAAGGAATAGTCGCGATCGATCACTCCGACCGCGGCAAATCGCTGCAAAGACTTCGACAATTCTTCCGCGGCGAAAGGACGGAACCATCGCATGCGCACAAATCCAACCCGCTTGCCTTGTTTGCGCATCTCGCGGATTGCTACCTTCACTGAGATCGACAGCGTTCCCATACCCATGAGAACGATATCGGCGTCGTCGGTCATGTACTCCTCAAAGAAGGGATTGCCGTAGGAGCGGCCGAAGATGCGCTCGAAATCGGCGTAGGCCTCTTTGATCACACCGTAAGACCGTTCCATCGCGGCGTAGTTCTGGCGGCGAATTTCCATCACCCAGTCTTCGTTCCCCTGAGGCGCAACTGTGATGGGATTGTCGGGGTGGAGTAAAAGATCTGCGCGATCGTATGGCGGCAGGAATTCGTTAACCTGTTCCTGCGATGGAATCTTGACCAGCGCCTGCGAGTGGGTCAGGAATGCGCCGTCGCAACTGATTGCGAGTGGCAGAAAGATACGTCGGTCCTCGGCGACTCGATAAGCGATGAGGGCCGTGTCCAGAGCCTCTTGCGCGTTGTCGACCCAGACCAGTTGCCAGCCCAGATCGCGAACCGCCAAAGCATCGTTGTGCTCGACTCCGAAAGCGCCAGGATCATCGAGTGCCCGGTTTCCGACCATGGCGATCATAGGAATACGCAGCGCGGGAGTTACCGTCAGCGCTTCCATGGCGTACATCCATCCCACGCCGCTCGACCCGCAGAACACGCGCGCGCCGCATGCCGAGGCGTGCTTTACGATTTCAAACTGCGAGTGCTCGCCTTCGGCGACGATATACTCGCAATCCATTTCGCCATTCGCCACCAGCTTGCAGACGTACTGCATGACGGTGTCGTAGGGACGGATTGGATAAGCCGTGATCACATCAACGTCGGCCAGCTTGCAGGCAACTGCAATGGCCTCGCTGCCGGTGATCAGCGCGGTTTCTTCAATTTTCTTTTTCTGCTCTTCGATTACGGTTGCCACTGCCATGACGGACTCTCCTCGTAAAGGGCGCTATGAATGATGGTTTATTTCCCCTGGGCGATCTCGAGCATCTCCGGAATCTGCTCCTCATATTGCCCGCGATAGCGGAACCCGTGGGAGCGCTCCGGCGGATGCTTGATTTTCTCTTCGAGCCACACCTTGTAACCGTCTTTGTCCTTGCGCCAGTCTTCCCACTGGCTGCTGTTATCTTTGAATTCCGTTTCGTTGACCATGGTGACGCATTCCTTGACCGGGCACACCGCTTCGCACACGCCGCACCCGCAGCAGGCCTTCATATTCGCGTCGTACAAGCCTTCCGGAGTTACATCGAAACAGGAGTCTGGACATTGCAGCCAGCACAAGGTGCATTTGATGCAGGTATCGAAATTCACCACCGGCCTCATCGTTCGTGTGCTGAATTTCAGAAACGTGGGATTGCGGTCGGGCTGGAATCCACCGTGCGCGTGCGATGCGGGATCGTCCATCTTGTGACCGGCAGGAATGCTGGGGATGGCGATGCCTTCGCCCATTTCATGCCACTTGGGAAGATCAAATTTGTAGGGCACTTCTGGATTGCCCTGGTCCGGATTCACCGTGATGCTGCTGGTGCGCTCGTAGGACTTCGCTGCGGATGTGGCCTTGAGTTCATCTTTCCACTCGTCAACGATTGCTCGTTGGACTGATTTCAGGCTGAACAGTTCAGGCAGGATCTTCGCGACCGCACCCAGAATGCGAACGTCGGTGTGATCGTCTTTGTAAACCCACAAGCCGGAGAAGCTGACAGTGCCCTTAAGGATCGACAGTTGGTAAGGGGCCTCCTTGCGGTGGGCCATGGCAATGATGGCTTCCGGGCCCTCGCGCGAGGTGACCATCAGCGTGCCGCCCGGCTTCAGCAAACGATTGACCGGTTGCAGGCCGTACCAGGCCCACGACTCGACGCCTTTGCATAGCGTGTCATCGACGCAAATGGTGACGTCGACTTCCTTGGGCTCGTACTTCGCCATGCCTTCCTGCAGGGTCTGTTCGTCGGTGGCGACGATCGCGAAGCCCTTCGCGGGAATGCCGTTGCGCTCGGGACTGTCGCCGTAACGGCCAAAAGAGATGCCCACTTTGCCTTCGTGATGGGCGGCGAGCACGATGGCGCGGCTAATTCTGCCCGCCATGGTTTTCTGGAAAATTCCTCGATAAATAATCTCGATTGCGAATAACCGACCCATGACAAACCTCCGTTAGAACCGCTCGTTAAAATTTGTTGAGTACGATCTCTTCTACATCTTCAATGTGCCGCCGCATGGCGGACTTGGCAGCTTCGCCATCGCGACGCTTGATGGCGGCCAAAATCCGGCGATGGCCAGCGAGCGATTTCTGCGCGCGTCCTTCTACCTGCAGCGAGCGTTCCCGCGTATCACGCAACAGATCCATAAGAATATCGAGCACCTTCAACACGACACTGTTATCGGAAGCCAGGGCCACGCTGTAGTGGAATTCGGTGTCTTCGGCGACCGCGGCGTCTCCTTGCTTCTGTTTTTCTTCCTGCCGTCGCAGGATCTCTTCCATGTCGGAAATATCATCGGCCGATGCATGCGTGGCGGCGCGTGCGGCCAGCGGTGGCTCGAGCATTCTGCGAAAATCCAGAAGCTCGCTCACCAGCTCTTGGCGGCGCTTCAGCGCGTCAGTAAAAGGGTTCACCAGCGCTTCAGCGGAAATTTCGCGAACAATGGTGCCAGCGCCCTGACGCGGCTCAACCAAGCCCATTAGCTCCAGGCCTCGAATCGCATCGCGGATGGAACTGCGGCTCACGCGAAGCGTCTCCGCCAGTTCCCGCTCTGAGGGCAGCTTGTCCCCGGGCTGCAGCTTTTTCAGGATCAGGCGTTCGATCTGCTTGGCGACTTCCTCGTAGACTTTGTTCCTGCGAACGACTTCGAAGTCGGATTTGATCGCTGTGGGCAAGGTGAATTCCAAGTGGTCCGATAAGTGGACCAGCCAACGGACGGAGTATACGCCCGTTGTCAAGCCTCCGAGCAAATATTTTTATGGGTGGGATGAAAAAGGGCGATGCAAGGGAGATCAGCGGGGTTGCTGAGCCGTGCTTTGGGCCAGTAATTTCGCGCAGTTGTACACCGCACGGGTGCATGTCATCGGGACTCCGACGCGTTCTCCCAACTCGACAACCGAGCCCACCAGCGCCTCCAGTTCCATTGGCCGGCCGGCTTCAAGGTCCTGCAGCATTGAGGTCTTGTGCTCGCCAACTTTCTCCGCGCCGGCAATTCGTTGATCGATGGAAATGGGCAACTCCATCCCCAACTTGTTGGAAACGGCTTCCACTTCCTGCATGATGCTTCTGATGACCGAAGCCGCGCCCGGATCGCGGGCGATCTGGACTAACGTGGCGCGCGTGAGCGCACTGACTGGATTGAAGGACGCGTTGCCCAGAAGCTTTACGAAAATCTCGTGCCGTATGCGAGTGGTGACCGGACAGCGAAAGCCGGAGGCGACGAGGGCCTCCGCAATTGCCCGCATGCGATCGGAGCGTGAACCGTCCGGCTCGCCGAGCGTAATGCGGTTGCCCTCGATATGCTGAATTACGCCCGGGGCGGGAATCTCAGTGGCGAAGTAAACGATCGACCCGACCACGCTTGGAGCCGCGATTGCCGCCGAAATTACGCCGCCGGGATCGACGCGCTCCAGTCGTAATCCTTCGTACTCTCCGCCGAAACCCTGGAAGTACCACCACGGGATTCCGTTCTGCGTGCTGACGACTGTGGTATCGGGGCCGAGAATCGGCTTCAACTGCGGCGCAAGACGTGGCAGGGCGTGAGCCTTCACGCCGAGAAAGACAACATCGACAGGCCCTACTTCTTCGAGCGAACCGGCGATGGCTGGGCGCGCCACGAAATCTCCCTCACTGCTTTTCACCTGCACGCCGTGCTCCTGCATGGCCCGAAAATGCGGCCCGCGCGCAAACAGCGTGACGGCGAATCCCGCCTGCGCCATGCGCGCACCGACGTAGGCGCCGATGGCGCCTGCTCCCGCGACCAGAAATTTCATTGTCGTTTACCCAGTTGTTCACCCAGTCGTTCAGCCACGAGGGCTATCCGCGGTGCTGATCCACGAGCGCGGCGGCGACGGCGCGGCGGCGAATTTTTCCTGTGGCCGTAGTCGGAATACTCTTCACCAAATAAATCTTCTTCGGACATTTGTGCTCCGCCAGCAATTCGCGGCAGTGTTTCATAAGCACTGATTCAGTCGCGCCGTGAGGCTCGTGTAAAACCACGGCCGCAGCGACTTCTTCTCCCAGCGTGGGATGCGCGCAGCCAAACGTTACCGCAGCTGCCACTGCAGGATGGCGCAGCAGAATCTCATCAACTTCGTGAGGCGCGATGTTCTCGCCGCCGCGAATGATGATGTCCTTAATGCGGCCCGTCAAATGTAAATAACAATCCTCGTCGAGCATTCCTTCATCGCCGGTGCGAAACCATCCGCCCACAAAAGCGCGCGCATTGGCTTCGGGATTATTTTCGTATCCGCGAAACACATTGGCGCCCTGAATCACGACTTCGCCCCGTTGGTTGGTTCCCAGATGATTGCCCTCTTTGTCCATGATGCTGATGCGAAGGCCCGCACCCACGCCCACGGAACCGGCTTTCCGGTGGCGCGGGGGCAGTGGATTCGAAGTCATCTGGTGAGAGGCTTCGGTCATTCCGTAGGCCTCGACGAAAGGCACGCCGAAGACCTCTTCGATCTTGTGGATGAGTTCCGAGGAAAGGGGCGCGCTGCAGGAACGGATGAAGCGCAGAGAGTCAGCCTCTGCGGGCTTGTGGTGTGTTCGGGCCATCAGAAGCTGGTGCATCGTGGGCACCCCCGAATACCACGTGACGCGATGCTCTCGCACGGTGCGCCAGAAAGAGAGCGCATTGAATTTGGTGGGCACTACTACGGCGCCACCGGAAAGCAAAGTAGCCATGGTGGAACCAATCAGCCCGTGAATATGGAACAGCGGCATGATGCACAGCGAAACGTCTTCTTCGGAAAGTCCGTAGGTGTTTGCAATATTTGCCGACGAAACCGCCAGGTTGAAATGCCGCAAGGGAACCCGCTTGGGTTTTCCCGTGCTTCCGCTGGTGTGCAGGATCAACGCAATGTCGTCCGCGGTAGGGTTCGTCGCGGTAGCTCCGGTGGCCGCACCCGTCAGGTGCACGTTGCCTCTCTCATTCATTTCCACCGAGAACACCGGGATCTTGCGGTCCGCGGCGGCCGTGCGAACGAACTCCGCCCCTACTGGAGGACAAAGCAAAACCCGGGCATTGGTGTCGCCCAGAAAAAAATGAAACTCTTCGTAGGGATACGCGGGATTCAAAGGGGCTGCCTTGCCCGCGATCGATGCCGCCAGAAAGCTCACGATTGCGGGCAAACCATTGGGCAATGCAATAGCCACGGCGTCGCCACGGCGAATGCCGGCGGAAGCCAAAGCGTTCGCCATCTCGAGAACCTGCCGCCGGAGCGAATCATAGGTGACGTGGAGGCTGAGCTCAGGAACGATAACGGCGGTGTGACTGTCCGCGAAATGTAAAAGGTCAAGTAGCGTGTCTACCGACTTCAGTGTCATTCTTCGTGGCCTCTACCTCCAGATCGTTTACTAGCTCGAGTAGCCCGCTGCACCCAGGGCTTTTTTGAACTCCTTGAGGAAAAACTGCACGTTATCTTCGGTAGCCAGCGGTCCCATCACTCCGATGCGAAAGACTTTGCCTGCGAGTGGTCCAAAACCGCCGGCGATTTCGATCCCCGGACCATCCAACAAAAGTTTGCGGACCTTGGCTTCGTCAACTCCTGCGGGCACACACACGGTATTCAGCGTTGCGATTCGGTGCTCCGCGGGAACGTGCATGTGCAGACCCATCGCTTCGATTCCCTTGGCGAACGCCCGGTTGCTGCGGCGATGACGCTCCCACCGGTTCTCAATCCCTTCTTCAGCAATGACCAGGAGCGCCTCGCGTAAGGCGTAGAACATAGAGATCGGCGCGGTGTGATGGTAACGGTGCGACACGGTCGAGTAGTCGTGAATCAGCTTGAGATCCAGATACCAGCTGCGCGGGGTGGTCGTGCGGGCGCGCAGAAACTCCATTGCCCTCGCCGACATGGCCATGGGAGACAAGCCCGGCGGACAACTCAGGCCCTTCTGTGTGCAACTGTAGGCAACATCGATGCCCGTCTGGTCGAACTCTACGGGCACTCCGCCGAGCGAGGTGACGCAATCGGCAATCACCAGAGCGCCAGCTTGGTGCGCGGCAGAGCAGATTGCTTTGCCCGATTGCAACGCTCCGGTTGAGGTCTCGGCGTGAACGTAAGCTACAACCTTGGGCTTCTCGCGCTGGATGAAATTTCTGGCTTCGTCATCTGTATAGGTTTCACCCCACGCTTTCTCAAAGCGCACGACGTCCGCACCGTTGCGCTTGGCCATTTCCGTGAGCCGGTCGGAGAAATATCCGTTGGCGAACACGGCAAACTTGGCGCCAGGCTCCACGAAGTTGGTGACGGCGGCTTCCATGCCCGCGCTGCCGGTGCCGGAAATCACCAGTGTGGCGCCCTCGGTGGTTCCGTAAGCTGTCTTGAGCAATTGCTGAACGTCCGCCATGACCTGGATGAAGTAGGCGTCAAGGTGTCCGACGATCGGCTTCGAAAGCGCCTCATAGACGCGGGGATGAACCATGCTGGGGCCGGGGCCGAACAGGTAACGGCGAGGCGGTTGCAGGGCAGGGAACTGAAGTGCAGCGGGCTGTTCGATGGCGCTCATAAATCCTCGTTTCTAATTGAAACTATACTTTGCAGGATATTGATATTACGGTACGGACCGGACAATCGCCAGAACGCAGGCGGAAAATGTGCCTTGTGAGATGCGACGCAGTCTGACAGTGAGCACCGTTAACGCAAGTGCCGTCAAATCAATTCTATTGATCCTTTCGATCAACTTTTCTTCTCATGGAGCACGCAACTCTGAATTCCTCCAGCCAGACTCCGTTTCCTAGATCGGCGAGTGGTGTCCCTGAACGATCATTTCCTCGGCAATGCGGCGGGCTTCGGGGAGGGTTGCTACGGCTTTGCGATCGATCTCTTCCGGCAAGTTCTTTTGGATCTTGGCTAATTCTTCATCAAACAATCGGATCACCAGGGCGGGAGAATGTTCGACCGGTTTGCCATCGTCGCCGGCGACCTTGACTTTGTGGCGAACGCGCTGGGCGATCATCAGGCGGTAGATGCGGTCGGTAGCCAGATCTTCCATATAGCCATCGAGCAGGCTCGCGCCTTTCCCGTTGAGCACGCCGTTGCGATAACGAATCACAATGCGCACCGCCGCGCGAGTTCCAGCAAGCGTGATTTCGCCCACACCCTTCGGGATGGGCCGCAGGTCGGGATGCGAATTCGCAAACTTGGGTCGCTTGGCAATTTGATTGGGATACGGGAACTGCGCTACCGCGATCTCGTTCTGGTCGGGGTGGCCGGTCCAGGCTCCATCCATCAGGCAGTCGGCTTCGTTCTTTTTGTCTTGCTTCAGAACCTTCAAGGCCCGCTCGTTCAATTCTTTGTCGGTGCGGCTGGGGAAAAGCGCAGTCATGCCGCCAATCGCTAGAGCTCCGCGTTTATGGCAAACCTCCGGCATCAGGGTGCGGAAGTTCTGGAAGAATGCCACATCGTGCGGGATGGTATTGCGATCCGGCAGAATCCAATTAGGGTCCTCGATCATGAAATCGATCAGCGAGGCCATGTAATCCCAGCGGCCCAGGTTCAATCCCAGGCAATGCTCGCGAAGATTGAAAAGAAATTCCTCCATCTGATAGGCCAGCGGGTGAGCCTCAACCAGCGCCATGCACTTGATGTAGTCCTTGGGCAAGCCTTTCTGTTTGGCGAACACCTGGAACAGGTCGCGCCACCAGAAGGCCTCCTCGGCAGATTCGCTCTTGGGGATGTACACAGAGAAGTTATGGGGCAGCGACGCCGGGTCAATCTGGTACCAGATCAAAGCCAAATCGAACAGGGAAGCGGAGATAATTTTGTTCTTGATGACTCCGCCCTGGCTGACGTGAAAGCCACGGGGACGCACCCAGGTCACGGTTTTCGAGCGCTGCACCGTGACTTTCTTTTTCCGCTTCTTGTCGTCGTAGCTCAGTTCATATTTGTAGGCGGCGAGAGTGTTTTTCACGCCCAGCAGGGTTTGATCCCAGGCGTTCGCCATGGAGTCTTCCAGGTCGATCATGACCGCAGGCGATCCGGAGTTCAGGAGCTTCACTGTCAACTCGGCGTCGTCGGCTGGGCCGGTCATCTGGTTGCGCTGATCGGCGCACCAGTCAGGCACTTCGATGTGCCAATCTGAGGAGGTTGCTTCTGAGGCGGGGAGGTAATTTGGCGAATGCCCGCGATGCGACGCCTGCAAGGCCTCGGCGCGTTTTGCCACCAAGTTCTGCTGCCAGGGCGTGAATTGCTGGTGCAGGGGCATCAGGAAGTCAAAGAATCCCTTGGGGAGATCCTTGCGGGGATCGAACCCCACCGCGGCGTAATTCATGGATTGCGAGGTTGTGTGTTCAGAGTGCGATGCCATAGGATGAAGTCAACTCAGCGGATGTGGTTGAGGGCATCATTGACGACACCTTCTTCCGGTTGGCACTCATGCTTTTCGAAATCGGATTGCAGCTGGGCCTTGGCCTTATCCGCGTCAACGATAAATTCCTGCCGGGTTCGAAACGCCAGTTTGCAAACATCGCAATACGCGGTGTTCGGAGTGCTCCCGATGAAGCGGACGATTCTGAGCTTGCGGTCGTGCATGGCCACATCATGGCAGCGCGCTGCTGCGGAGTCAAATTAGCTCTCAAGAAACTTGGCCCGGAGTAGGTTCCGCCTGCGAAACCTGGCTATCTCTCGCGACTCGAAACGATTACTCCTCACTAAACCTCTTGGCGCATCGGGGTGTTGTCAGAGTCATCCTCGTCCCATGCTGAGGAAAAGTCTTTCTTGACAGGCTGCATTTCAATGTGGTAAACCCGCGCGTTGACTGGTCCGCTCATCAGACCGGACAAGAACCCAATCGCAACATTTGGAGAACCTTTGGTTCGCCGCCCGAACGGAGAGTGGAATGCGCGACTTTCGTGTCCGCATGCCTTGAGGGCAGGCTCTCGTTGGAAATCGTCCCGGGAAAGGAAGCACATGCGCTCATTAACAAAATTTTTCGCGCTTCTGGTTGTTTTCATCGTGACGGGTTTGCTGGCCCGCGCTCAAGGCACGCAGCCCACGAGCAAAACGGGCGATGCGGCCTCCGAGACTGCCACTAAGGCAGAAGTCAACCAGTTGCGCGGTGAGGTGGCCGCGCAGCGCCAGACCATCGAGGAACTGAAGGCTCTGGTCGAGAAGCTGGCGGCGGGACAGGCGCGGGCGTCTGACAAGGGCCCGGTTAGCGGCGCGGTCCAGATTCGACCAGTGGCGGCGGCGTCGGCGGAAGCCAGTGCACAGCCGCCTGACGCTCCCGGCGCGAGCGCTGTTCACCTCACGAATGCTGTCCTCGTCCAACCCAGCCTGGCTGCGGAAGCGGCCGTGGTGGACCAGGCGCCACCCGAAGTTGCTCCGAAGAGAGATGCTCCGCTGACGGCGGGATGGAACGGCGAGCACTTTTTCATTCGAAGCGCTGACGGACAGTTCAGCATTAGCCCTTACGGCTATGTGGATACCGACTATCGGGCCTACAAGGGCGACGGCGCGCCCTCCGACACGTTCGCTTTGCGCCGCGCCCGTTTTGGTTTCCAAGGCAACTATGGTTCGCACTTTGATTTTGCGTTGCTAACCGACGCCGCCAGCACTACGGGATCAATCGTCCGGGATGTTTACCTCAACATCAGGGTCCGGCCCGAGTTTCAACTCCAATTCGGCCAGTTCAAGACACCCTTTGCCCAGGAAGCCGGAACGGGCGCCACCAACCTGGACTTTGTAGAGCGCGGGTTTCAGTCGATGTTGTACCCCTCGGCAGCTTCAGCTTTCCGCAGCCCAGGCGCCGCCATTCATGGAGACATCGACGGCGGCGTCGTGCAGTACTGGGTGGGGGCATTTAACGGCAAGGGATATGCCGCGGTAAACACCACCAATCAACCGGAAGTGATTGGACGACTTCGTTTCTATCCTTGGCGCAAATCCAAGAGTGAGTGGTTGAAGGGACTTGCCTTTGGCGGGGCTGCCGATCGTGGGCGCTCCCGCGGTTTATCCGGGGATCAGAGCTTTAACGGCACGCTGCCGGACCGGGCTTATGACTTCTTTCCGCAGTTCGCGATTAACGGACCGATCCAGCGATACAACGGTGAGTTTACCTACATCAAGTCGGCGTTCGCTCTGCGCGGTGAATTCGATCAACTCAACATGTCCCGCAACAACGTCGGCTCCGAACAAGCGGGTGGACTTGGCTTCTTGAGTCTTCCTTCGATTATCGCCAAGGCCTGGGACATCGGTGCTACCTATCTGCTGACCGGAGAGAAGCAGCCGGAAAATGGCACTCCGCGGGTAAGGCACCCAACGTTTGGACCCGACACTCCTGGCGGCAAAGGGCGAGGGTTAGGCGCCTGGGGAGTCGGCTTCCGATACATGGGCATCCAGGCCGACGAACCGGAGGCAAACTTCCTGAGCTATTACACCCCAGGTTTTGTCCCTGGGTTTAATTACCACACGGATGAGTTCACCTTTGGAGTCACGTGGTATCCGAATTATTGGGTCAAGTACTCAGTCAATCTGGGTGTCGATCAGCTGAAGGATCCAAGCACGATCGGAGCAGTGCCGCAAAATTATTACGTAGTTTTGCAGCAACTGCAGTTCAGGTTCTAGTCGACACCGGCATCGATTGCGGATGGAGCGGCTAACGAGTTGGGTTAAAGACCGGGGCTGGTCAAAGGCTGGTTCCGAGGCGAAATCGCAGGAGGGAATTGGAATGAGACCGAGGATTCTTCTTACTATTCTTCTCACCGCGTTGTTTGTGATCCTGAGCGGCTGCGGCACCACGCCGAATTGCCCCACTTGCGGCACCACCGTCAACGGCGCTTATGCGATCATCAACGTCATCGCCGTGCCCGAGCACAATCCAACTGGCGAGCCCGGCGGTCCGTTCAACTCTTTCGACATCAGCACGATTGCTCCGAACGCGACAGGGTCGGGAGGGCCTTATCTGGATTTTATTTCCGACCGCATCGGCATAGCCATGCAGGTGATCGACACTTCGCAGGACCTCGCTGTTTTCTCGATTCAAGGACAGAACGGTGTTTCCGACGCCGGTAATGGCGCGAGCCCCTGCCCCACAGAGCCTCAGCCCGGCGTCACCACGAACCCTCCCACCGTGGAGGTGATTCCGCCGACAGCTGACGTGTTTGGCAATTTCGTCCGGTATGCCTGCAGAACCGATATGACGTGGGGGGACGGTTCGAGGTTCCATCTGAACACGGGCTTCGGTCCGAGCGGCAACTTTGGCGGATTCCCTGGGGCGCAGTGCTGCGCCTCGCGCGCTAACGGTGTAAACCCAATGTCTGGGCCAGACGGCAACACGACCACTCCCGATGGCAAGGTCCTGTTTGTCGGCAACGGCAGCTCGAACGTGATAGTTTTCGACCTAACTTCGATGAAGCTGAACACCAACCCTCCCACTCCACCAAACATCCTCGCCACCATCCCTACGGGCGTCTCCGCTGACTACGACGGACCGCAAGGAATCTCGGGCTGCATCGCCTCATGGAACGGCGAAGCTGGTTCAGCCGCCGATTGCGGCGATGACCGCTCCGACGAAATGTGGTACGACTCCACTCATCATGTTCTTGCGGTTATTAATGGCGATCCCGGATTGCCGTTCATCACTTTTATCGACATGGAGTACATCGTGGGCGCGACCCCGCCAAGGACGTCAACCGCGGACCCGCTGGGTGAGGGAGATCTGCACTGTTTGCCGATTGATCAGAATCTCGCTTACGGCCCGTATCCCGCTGGATTTACTCCGGCATTTAATGCAACGACTGGTACCTTCGGCTCTTATCCCTACCCTGGCGTGGGACCCGGAGTTTTTGGTTATCCTCTACAAGGAACGGGAACTGGGATCGTGGGAACCGGAACCGGACCGGACGGCAACCCCCTCCCATCGCCAGCGCTAGATCCAAGCGTCGGCGGCTCGTTTAATCCTGCACGGTGCATTATCGGCCAGATCTATTACGACGGCGCAGGTGGCGCGGCATCAGGAGGACTCGGTCTCACCTCCACCGTCCCGGTAGACACCGTTGGAAACACATTCCCGTGCCCGGATCCTTCCAATCCGCACGTCTTCAGCGGCGTATCGGGATCTGCGGCTGCTGACGGCCCGGCTGGTCTGCCTGGCATCGGCACCACCCCCAGCGGTGTTTCCTACACAATCCCATGCCATCACGGCCCCATCATCAGCTACGCCACTGGGGCATTTTGCAGCCAAACCCCGCCATTTGCAGACCCCACCTGTGCTGGGGCCATAGCGCCGGCCGGTTTAGGCGCGATGTCCTACGATCCAAACAGCGGACTCTGGTTGCTCACCAACGAAAATTCCGTTGCCACCACGCAAATCGGCAGCGTTGATGCCATTCAAATTACTGCGGACGGGCCGGTGGTGGTCAATAGTTTTCCCATGTACGACTGCATGCCTACCGGCATCATCCCAGGGCCGGGGGACAATTTCCTCGTGGGCTGTGCCGACCATGATGGCGAAACTTTTCCGGCAAACGAATTCATCATCACCAACACCACGACCGGAAACATAAACTGCATACCGGCGAACACTGGAGTACCGGGTGCGCCCCAGCAAGGCCTATTCACCAACTGCATCGAAATCACGCAGGTCGGAGGCGTGGACGAGACCTGGTATAACCCGGGGGATAACAAGTACTATCTCGCGGCGCGCGACATGCAGCCGATCGCGGTGATGGGCGTCATCGACGCCGGCACGAACCAGTGGTTGTACAACATGCCGACCGGATCCAATGCGCATAGCATCTCGGTCGATCCCAGCGATAACCATGCCTTTGTGCCGCTTCAAGCCGGAACCATCTGTTCGACCCTGGCTAACGCGGGTTGCGTGGGGGTTGCGGCGGAGCAGTGAGTCCCTCACGACCGGTGGTATAGTTGGGTGAGACGCGACCTTGCGGTTCGTGTCGAGAATAGTGAAGTGATTTATGGTGAACTATTTCAAGAGCCGTTCTGGAAGTTGTGCCCTGTTGTTATCGCTTCTGTTGCCCGTGGCGCTGGCCGGGGCAAGCGAAGAAACTACGGCGAAACCCACTGACGTTCCTGCAACCGTAATCGCTCACTTGCCTTTGCCGCAGGCGACCGGAAGTCAGATGGTGCTGCAGAGAGAGAACGGCAAACACTACCTTTACGTACAGCAGGCCGGGAAGCAAGGATTCATGGTGGTGGATGTTTCCAACCCGGAGAAGCCTGGCCTCTTAAAGCGGACCGCAGAATCGAATCAGTCGACGTCAGGCAATCTGGAAATGCTGAGCCCCGATGTAGCCATCGCCGAAGCTCCGGAAAAAACGCCGACTACCCTCACCAGCAACCCCCGTCATACAGAGGTTGTTCGCGTGCTCGACTTGAGCGACCCGCAGAATCCCAAAACGCTCGAGACGTTCAACAAAGTCACCAGCCTTCTTCCGGACGGCGGACACGGCTTGGTCTATCTGACCAACGACGATGGCCTATGGATTCTCCGCTACAATCGTCCGTCCCGTCTGGAGCCGGCCAAGAAAAAGCCGCCTTGCGACTCTGAATCCGAAATTATGGCGATGCCACCGGATTGCGACTGAGGACTTGGTCGGCCGCGCATCTGGCAAACCAACGCTTATGGGACCGGGCTTGCGGGGCAGTCCTTATCGATAGTCCTGATCGAGGCGATTGTCAGTGTCACCGGCGCTGCCGAACCCATCCGGTTTATCGCGTCGGAACTTGTGCTCATGGTTGGCGCCTCGCTCCCGCTTACTTCCACGCGTTGTCCAAGGTAGTGGCGCAATTTTATCTTGCCTGTGGCCTGAAGCTGATAACTCACTGCCGGATTCTGCTTCATCAGGATGTAATCGCCACTTGACCGGGTAAGACAGCCTTGCAAGGTTACCTGTCCTTTGGAATCTTTAGGGTTAACTGAAGCGCTATCCTGCGCCAGGAGAAAGCTGCCCGAAAGCAGCAGAACGAAACAAAGTATTTTCATGGAGATATTCTCCTCTAGTTAGATGGGATGACCTAGCGATGGCGTCGGTTGCAATCATTCTGCGCTGCGAGAGAGGCTACTTGACGTGAGTTTCCTGGTAGTGCACTTCCTTCCATTCTCCGGAGCGCTTCACCCAGAGTTCACCGATGTACAAGCGTGAGTACCGGACGGCTGATTTGGGCGGGAACTGTATTGTGCTTTCATAGATCACGAACGCGGCGTCTGCTCCCAGGGGAATCACCTTCAGCCCCCACAGCGTGTAGTTGAAGACGTTCGTGTCAGGCAATTCGTTGAGGGCCTGGATCTTTGTGCGCTCACCCCGGCCGTCGACCTCAACGCCCTGGTAGTCGTCGGCGAGCAGGTCGCCGTATGTTTTCCTGTCTTTGTTCTTCAGTGCTTCCCATTCAACCTTGATCTTCGCGTCGAACATATCCTTCAGAGCCGAGTCGGCGGAAACGCTGCTGGGTGGCCTGCTCTCGCCAGTCTTAGCCGGCGCTGCGGGCTGTTGCGCCAGAGCCACGGACGCGAGCCCCGCTATACAGGTGAAGACGAAGAAATCTTTCACAAATCCTCCATGGCCGCCGCAGCGAGTCGTAAGTACGCTTGTGGGCAACGTATACATAAAGCGGAACTCTATTTCAGTTCCTTGATTTTTTTTCGTACAGCCTCGAGCAGCGGCGCAGGCAGCTCAGAGTACCCTTCCTGAACCGCATAACCCTGGCCGTCGGTATATATCCAATCAAGCAGATCGCTCAATCCGGCGGATCGAGAAGAGTCAAACGACGAAGTTCGCAAATAAATCCAAGTGAAACTGGTAATGGGAAAAGACTCCACTCCCGGAGCGTTCGACAGCGACGCCGAAAAGCTATTCCACCGCGGCGCTTCTGCTCCTTTGCAGGCTGCTGTCATGCTCTCTGGAGAAGCTTTTACAAAGCTACCGCCGGGGTTCAGCACCGCGGCTTGGGGGATGTTGTTCTTCACCGCATACTGATACTCCACGTAACCGATGGAACCGGGGGTGTTTTTCACCTTGTCAGCCATATCGGAGCTGCGGTCCGCGGGTTCGCCCACCGGCCATTTCGGGGAGGGGCTGACTCCAACCTGCGTGCGAAACTTGGAACTCGCCTTGGATAGGAAATCGGTGAACACATAATTGGATCCCTTTCCGGCAGGGCGATTCACCACCTGAATCGGAAGACTGGGCAGGGTAATGTTTGGATTAAGCTTCGCGATTTGCGGGGCATTCCACGCCTTTATCTCGCCGAGGAAAATCGCGGCTAATACCTCTCCTGAAAACCTGAGTTCCGCGTGGACTTCCGGTAGGTTGTAGATCGGGACAATTCCAATGAGCACGACCGGCAATTCAATCAAACCGCCGTCTTTGCGCTCCTTCTCGGTGAGCTGAGCTTCTCCTGCGCCAAAATCGCTGGCTCCGTGAGAAATCTGCGTAATCCCTTCGCTGGTGCCGACTGGCAGGTATCGCATCTGAAGGTCGGGGTTGCGCTTGCTGTACTCCTGCGCCCAGCGGCTGTAAAGAGGCGCCGGTACGCTCGAACCGGAACCCACCACGACAACGGTTTGCGCCTCGGCGGGAACTCCGCAAGGTGCGAGAGCAAGAAGGAACAGCAGGCAGATCCGCGAAAAAAAGAGGAAAGTGGAACGCAGCTGCGCGAGGTTTTTAGCCGACGATCTTGCGGTTTCTTTCACGGAGTTCCTCCGGGTCGTAGCTGCACCTGCGTCAAACCGCCGCATCCTTGGGGCCGCCGGGGAATTGAAGCTGGCTCACGACTGTAAGTTACCACCGTTTTGAGCGAACCTGGTCCGTCGACTCGCGGCAGCTATTGTCAGAGTAGGAACGGCTACGGCTTGAACTTTTGCTACCCGAGGAAATAACTCAAAGTGCTGTTTCAACGTGGCTGGACAACCGCCGGCCCGACAAACGCCGGGTGCTAAGATGCTGAAAGTCTGGACTCTCCGTTATGTCGCGAGATGACATTGAATCTTTAGCGCGCGAGTTGCAGTCGGCGCATGAATCGGGACGGACGGTGGCGCGCCTTCCTTCTGAGCGCCCAGGTTTTGACCTCGACACGGCCTACGAGGTCGAAGCAATGCTGAAACGGTTCCGTGAAAGCGGTGGTCACAAAGCCGTCGGTCGCAAAGTTGGTTATGCCAATAAGGCCATGTGGCGTGTGCTTAAACTTGAAACCCTGGTTTGGGCTCATATGTACGAAGACACCGTGCACTACAGCGACGGCAACTCCGGCGCCGTTTCGATCGCCTATCCCCGTTCACTGAAGGTCGAACCTGAAATTGTTTTCGGCTTGAAACGCACGGTCAAGAGCGAGAGTTTGGATGCCCACGCCGCGCTTGAAGCAAGCGACTGGCTGGCTTTGGGATTCGAGATCATTGATTGTCCTTTTCCGGATTGGAAGTTTCAACCCAGTGATTTTGTCGCGTGTTATGGACTTCACGCCGCGCTCGTTGTCGGAGAAAGACTGCAAGTGCGTTCCGATCGCATCTCCAAACTCGTGGAGGAGCTGCCGAGGTTTAAGGTGCGGGTGTCGAAGAGCGGGGACTTAGTGGAAGAAGGGTCCGGCAAGAACTCTTTGAAAAGCCCGGCTCTGTGCCTGGCAGAACTCGGCGCGGCCGTCGCAAAGCGGTTTCCAACCCAGCCGCTTGGCGCCGGTGAAATCGTCAGCTCGGGCACGCTTACTGCTGGACATTTGACCACCAGTGGCGATCTCTGGACGTTTGAGGTAGAGAGGCTTGCGCTGCCTTCCCTCAGTCTGCGCTTAGTCTGATCTCCGGCGAGCCTCACTTGCGAAGATGTATCTTCTTTCGGTAGGCTCTTGCTTCCCAAAGTAACCCTTGTCTCTTGGCGTCAATTCTCATGGAGGTTTGCCGGTGCTCTTGCGCTTGGCTCGTGGGTTTTCGATTCTGCTCGTTCTGGGAACGCTAGGCGCAGCGAGCCCGCGCGTCTTCATGTTTGCTCAATCCACCCAGGCTCAATCTGTCCAGGCTCAATCCATCCACCTGCGTGTGGACCTCACCGACGCTCCGCGGAATCTCTATCATGCGAAGCTAAGCATTCCCGCCAAGCCGGGCGCGATGACTCTGGTGTTTCCCAAGTGGATTCCAGGCAATCATCGCCCCAGCGGCCCGATCGCGGCTCTCACTGGCATTCACATGGAGGCCGGGGACAAGCCGCTGGCCTGGCAGCGCGATGATGTTGATATGTACGCCTTTCACGTTACGGTGCCCGAAGGTGGGCGCGCGATCGACGTATCGTTGGATGCGATCACTTCGAACGACAGCGCAGGTGGCGGCGGTCCAGCCGCCTCGAGCAATCTGCTCGATCTCAATTGGAATGCCGTTCTTCTTTATCCGCAGGGCGCCGATTCCGACTCGGTCGAATTCGTTCCTTCCATCAAGCTTCCGACCGGATGGAAATTTGGAACAGCTTTGACACCTTCGCACACTTCGGGCGATGAGGTTGAGTTCGCTCCGGTCTCGCTCACTACTCTGGTGGACTCGCCCTTGATCGCCGGAGAGCATTACCGTCGCATCGAGTTGACCGCCGCGTCGGATACTCCGGCGCATGTAATGGATCTGGTCGCCGACAGCGAAGAGGATCTGGCGATGACGCCGGAGGACCTCGCAGCTTACCGGAAGCTGGTGGCTGAAACCGGCGCGCTGTTTGGCGCCCGCCATTACCGGCAGTATCACTTTCTGTACACGCTCAGCGATCAGGTCGGCGGCCACGGTGTGGAGCACCATGAATCGAACGACAGTGTCGCTGCGGAACGCACGCTGCTCGATCCTGACCTGCGAATGCTATATGCAGATCTTTTGCCGCACGAGTTCGCGCACTCCTGGAACGGCAAGTATCGCCGGCCCGCGGGGCTGGCTACGCGAAACTATCAGGAGCCGATGATCGGAGATCTTCTCTGGGTTTACGAAGGCCTTACCGATTACCTGGGCAATCTGCTGGCGGAGCGCAGCGGACTGTTGTCCCCCGAGCAATATCGCGAAGCGTTGGCTGCAACCGCCGCCAGCCTCGATCACCGCTCCGGGCGCACCTGGCGGCCCTTGGAAGACACCGCGCGTTCGGTGCAGATTCTGCGGATGATGGGACCGCAGTGGTCAAACTGGCGCCGCGGTCTGGATTATTATCCCGAAGGGGAATTGATCTGGCTTGAAGTCGACGCGATCATTCGCCAGCAAACCCACGGCCAGCGTTCTCTCGATGATTTTTGCCGCCGCTTCGAGGGCGGCCAGAGCGGACCTCCGATAGTTGTGCCCTACACTTTTGACGACGTGGTTCACACGTTGAATGACGTTGCTGCTTATGATTGGGCCAGCCTGCTGCGCGAGCGGGTCGGCGCGACCAGCACTCACGCGCCGCTGGGTGGCATCGAGCGCGATGGCTGGAAGCTGACCTACAACGACCGGCCGAACGCCTTCAACCAAGCCGGGGAAAAGCGATCGAAATCCGCGAGCTTTGCATATTCTCTGGGGTTCAGCGTCGACAAGGATGGCAAACTTGTTGACGTGATCGTAGGTTCGCCTGGCTATCAGTCCGGGCTCGGTCCGGGCATGAAGTTAGTCGCCGTCGACGGACGCAAGTGGACTCCCGCAGTTCTGCATGCGGCGATCAAGTCGGCAAAGGGAACCACTGCGCCCATTGAATTGCTTGTCGAAAATGCCCAGTTTTTCCGGACTTATTCCGTTTCCTACCACGATGGCGAGCAGAACCCGCACCTGGAGCGCGTCTCCGGCCAGTCCGATCTGCTCGACGCTCTGCTCCATCCGCTGACGCCATAGCGGCAACAGGAGGATCAAAGGTTGTAATCCTTTCGTAAGGGTTTCCCGTCGGTAACGCTGCTAAAATCACCCTAAGCGCAACTGTACACAAGTATTTAAGGTTTTCATGTACCCCTCCCTCAGAGCCGGTGCCATCTTGCTGCTTTGGGCAGCGGTGTGTTCAGTTGCTCCGCTCTCCAGCCAGGCCACGGCCGTGCCCTCGATTCGGCGAGTGCGAGTGCTTGATTCCCGAAACCAAGTCGAAATCGAGATCGAGACCAGCGACCGCGTAGTTCCGCAGATCAACGCATTAACCAGTCCCGATCGTCTGGTGGTGGATTTTGTCAACGCGGTTCCCGGCCCTCAGCTGCGCAATCAGCCGGTAAACCGCGAAGAAGTGAAAAGCCTGCGCGTAGGTTTATTCTCATCGGATCCACCGGTCACGCGGGTTGTCCTCGATTTAAACGGTCCGCAGCGCTACCAGGTTTTTCCGTCGGGAAGAACTGTGATCCTCAAAGTCGGAGGAACTGCGGGCACGGAGGCTGCCAGAATCAACGCTGCCTCAGGGGCGGCCCTGGTGAATGCGAATTACGCCGTCCGGGCCGTGCCGCCTTCCGCACCAGCGCCACCTCCCGTGAAGCCGCCACTGGAAGTTTCATTTCAAAGTGGGATGCTGTCGATCAGTTCCAACAAAGCCAGCCTGTCCGAAATTCTTTCAGCGGTGCATGAGCGCACCGGCGCGGAGATTGCCATCCCTGCGGGCGCAGAGCAGGAAAAGGTCATGGCGGAGCTTGGCCCTGCGCCTGCTCCAGAAGTTCTGGCTCACTTGCTGAATGGTACCCAATTCAATTTTCTGATTCTGAGTTCGCCAACCAATCCCGGCGGTTTGGACCGCGTTATTCTCACCGCACGCCCGGATGGACCGGTGCCAACTCCTCTGCCGCAAGCCCGCTCCCTGACCAACGACGAAGATGAAGCCGACGTCCCGCCCGCAGGCGCACCCGTGACCCGTACATTGCCCCCGACTCCGAATCCCGCGAACGAAGTTCCCGCAAATAACGACCCTCCGAACTAGAGAGCCAGTTGTTCTGGATCGCCCTCCGCTAATCGTTTGGCGTGATTATTCCGGCTCGCGGATTTGCACACCAATCGACGCGTCTCAGGCTACGGCGGCGTGATCAGCCGGATCGGCACGGGGGAAGTGCCAAGTACAGCAGAGTTCGTGGCATTGTTGCTGCATCCAGAGACGTTCAGCACGTAGACGACGGGGTCTCCCTTGGTGGCTCCGTTGGTGGGGTTGAGGTCCTGGACGAAGACTTGCAGAAAACCGACGATCGTGACGTTGGGCTGCTGCACGCCGTTCGGCAGCGGCGTGGTCTGATCGTATATCGGAATCGTAATAATGGAGCTACTGGTGGTGACAATCCCGTTATTGGAAACCAGGCCATCCTGGACTAGGGGATTGTCGGAACCCGCCTGGATTTGGAACGGGAAAGACCCTGTCCCAAGCTGGTCTTGCCCGTTGCCCAGCCCCTCTGCCGTGGCATTAGTTAAACACTGCAGCGCTGTTCCTGTGTCGCCAGTAGAAGCACGTGGATTTATCGGGTTCTTTGTCAGGTCGACCTGCGCTCCGAGTGGGGCTCCACATGCGTAGACGACCGTGCTCTGATCGCATCCTGCGATCGCCTCCTGGAAAGTATCGGCGGTCGCGCAGGACGGCACCGCAACCGGCGCGGGCGTGTCTTGAACTAAGGCCGGAACGTACTCGATGGTGCCCCCTGTGCTTGTCGGGGTTTGATTGAGCAAGTTCCCGCCGTAGCAGTTGGGTGCGCCGCGGCGACAGTCGGCGGCCAGAATGAAGTTCTCGCCGATGGCTCCAGTCGGAGAAATCCCCGCCTTGGTGATGGCTCCGGTTGACGTATTCACAAATGTCCCGCCACCGCTTGTGGGGTCGAGGTTCGGGATGATCAAGGGCTTCACGCATCGCGGCTGCACCGGAATCATGCTGCCAGCAACGCTGGCCGAATTCGATGAATTGAATACCTCGGCGGTGGCAGTAGCAACAGCGGTGGTATTCGAAAAAGTCCCGTGCGGGAATAACGTAAAAACGCGGGCGAAGAAGATTGGCAGCTTGCCGCTCGTAACCGTTACTGTAACCACAGGATTCACACCGAAGGTTGCTCCTGCACCTGTGCAATTGGTGCTGGTGGCGCCCGCGCTTCCCCCGCCGTATTTTACGGACACGTCAGCGCTGGTAGCCGCGATGCCGCTGATCAAGTTCTGTTGAGCCACGTTGATTGCGGCCAGCGTGGCGGGGCTGCTGGTTCCGCCGCAGATCGTCTGCCATGAATTGCTTACGTTACCCGGGTCTCCGGTGATGCCTGAGATCGAGATCATTCTCGCCGCGGTCAGGGCCGCCGCGTCCGCCGCGCGCTGAGCTTCGGCCTTGGCCTGGTAAAGGGTGCCAATGTCGATGGAAAGTGCAGCCATCGCAATGATAGTCACCAAGGCCACCGTCACCAGCGCCATCGTGAAACCGCGCTCGCCCGAGCGTGGATTCGCGTGAACTCGTTGGCGGTCGATTAGCGGCGGCAGCATGTGCGATCCCTCAATTCTCGTTAAATGCGGAAGCCGTGGTAGTGATGCCAGTCGGACCGATGAAGGTGATTCCCAGCAGACCAGTCACGCTGCTGTATTGCCATTTGTATGGGTACAGAATGGTGACACAGGTGCCGACCAGATTTACCGTGTTACCGCTTATCGCCTGCGTTTTGACGCAGCCCCGGTTGATGGTGAGAGTGAGCGTACCGCTCGGGCCACCGCCGGGACATCCGCTAACGGTTGACACCCAGGTAAGAGTTCCACCGGTTTGCGTGGGAAGAGTGCCACTCAGGCCGCAATCGTTGAGCTTCTCCGATACCAGGTAGTTATCCACTACGTAGAACGCATCGAGCACAGACGCGGGCTGCGCACCCGAGGGACTGCCCAGATCACTGGCGGGATCGGCTGCAGCCACGCGAGCTGCCTCGCGTGCCGCGTTCGTGAGCTTCTGCTTCAGGGAAATCGCTCCGCTGAAATCAAAAATTCCCACCACGAACAGCACGAGCAAAGGCAGGGAAAGCGCGAATTCTACAATCTGGGAAGCGCAGTCGTCGGCCCAGCGCCGCCGGAATTCATGCCCCTTCCAAGCTGAACGATGAAGGCAGTTGCTCATTGAGTTTCCGCCCGCATCTGGGCTTGCGCCCGTAGGTTGATGGTTTGATTGTTCAAAGAACTGAAGGGCAGCCAAAATTTGTACGGATACTGGAAGCTGACCGAGACGCCACACTCCCCAGCACCGCCGTTCGCAGGGGCCGACAGCTCAATATTATCCTCCTGCGCGGGGTTACCATTGCCGTGGGGGTGGCTTACGCCCTGGACGCAAATGTTGGACTCGCTGCCGTCACAGCTAACAACGGTGGCCCCACTGCAACTCGTCGCACCTGCGGTGGGAGAACAAGCGCACAGCCCGGGGAGAACCGTGGGTTGCTGCAGCTGAGCGGGATTAAGATTGGCAGCCTGCATGGCGCTTTGCACCGCGGTCCAAGCGTTTGCCGATGGATTGCTCGAGCCCCCGCAGGTTGTGCAAACCGGGGCCACCGCCGCACGCGCGCCTTCCCGGGCCGCGCGCGTGATCGTTCCATAAATGCGGAAGCCCTGCCCAAACCAAAGGATGGCCAGAAAGATCATGAAGAACAGGGGCAGGATCATGGCAGTTTCCGCGATCTCAGAAGCGTCTGCGCTTCGCGCCAAATCGCGCCATGCTCTCCAACCCAACTGCTTCATCGCTATCTTGCTCCCCAGATCTTCGTTCCCCAGATCTTCCCGACGCCGAAAAGGAACGTTGTTAAGGCCAATGCTACCCCATAGGGGACCTTGAGGGATTGCGGATTATCCAGCGAAACCTCGGCCCCCGGCATCCGAAGCGTCAACATTGACATGAGCAGCCTGCCGATATTGCGCAGCGTTTCCTTGAATCGTCCTTTGTAAATCACTAATCCCAGGGCCATGATCCCAGCCACGAAGACCGATCCCATCAGCAGATCCACCAGCGCTTGCCAACCTACGAAGGCTCCCAAAGCCCCAGCCAATTTCCAGTCTCCCGCGCCCAGGCTGCGGAGAAAAACGAATGGCAAAAGCACGAGCAGCCCCAAGCCGGCTCCGAGCAGGGAAGCCTTGAGCCCGGCGCTGCCGTTCGCCAGCACATTCACCAAAACCCCGATCAGGAATCCGGGCACGGTGAGCCAGTTCGGAATGCGGCGGCTGCGCCAGTCCGTCCACCCGGCAATCAACGCCAACACGACCGCAAGGCCCAGCACGACCGCCTTCAAACCGACCCCGATTCGCACCGGGATCGTCTTCTTCTCACCGCGATTTCCCGGAATGAATGCAAGGGCTCAACCTCCAACAACTCTCGACTATGGGGAAAATAGGCGGCTCCTGCTTCGCACAACCAGATGCCGAAAACCAAGCCAGATGGCCTTCTGCCGCGGATTTTCACATAGCCCGATATCGAAGTCAATGAAGCAAAAAGAAGGTTTCAAGGTTTCAAGGTTTCAAAGTTTCAGGATCCCTAACGCAAGACGTTCGGCAGAACTTCGAAGCTTGGACTCCTGGATCTGCGCCAACAGCAAAGGCCCGGAATCTATCCGGACCTATTGTCATTGAAACCTTGAAACCCCGAAACTTTGCCACCCGTCTAGAGCCTAGCGATTGAATGCTCCGGCCGCATTGTGCTCAGCCACGATGCGCTTGGCGCTATCGGCGAGCGCCTTCGCCTGCGGAAGAAGGTCCAGACCTTTCAGCACTTCCGGATCCGATTCCGTTCGTACCTTCAACCCTTCATCCTCACCAAAAGCATCCACAAAGATCTCGGCTTTGATGTTGGACTTGATCCAGTCGTTGTTATCGACCAGGTCCGCCTGGGTGTAGGAGATATTAGCCTCGTCGAGCGACTTGCGAAAATCCTGCAGGATGGCATCGTCGACTTGGAAGCCCTTCGTGGGGTGATGATCCACAACGTAGCGCTTGGCGAAATTGAAGAACGCGTAGTGCTGCAGGAGCGTGTCCTGAAAGTGATTGCTTTTAATTGGAGGGATCACCACATCGGGCGTGATGCCGCCGCCGCCGTAAACCGTGCGTCCACTGTCGGTCAACTTCACTTCCCGATTGGCGTTGCTGCCCGACTCCGGCTCGCGGTTGTAGTAGTAATCATAGAGCGAAATGTTGCTGTAGTCGCGCTGGATCAAGCGCCCACTCGGCGTGTAATAGTGCGCCGTGGTGAGAGCCAGTCCTGTGTTCTCCGATAGCGGGTACACGGTCTGTACCAGGCCTTTTCCGAACGTGACTTCACCCACAATCAATCCGCGATCGTGATCCTGAATCGCTCCCGAGACGATCTCTGCCGCTGACGCAGTCAAGCGGTTGACCAGCACCACCAGCGGATAATCCTTGCCTCCATTGCCGTGCTGCGCCACGTAACGCTTCTCCGCGGAAGCGCGGCCGTGGTGAGAAACGATGAGCTGGTTTTTTTTCAGGAACTTGTCGGCCACACCCACGCCTTCGCTCAGCAGGCCGCCGGGATTGCCGCGCAGATCCAGAATCAGCCCCTTGAGATCGCCAAACTCATCCAGAGCTCTTGAGACTTCTTCTTCCGTGGTCTCGTTAAATCCGTTCACGTGCATGTAGCCGATTCCAGGCCGGATGAGGAAATGCACGTCCACGCTGTAACGCGGAATCTCATCGCGCACCAGGGTGAACTCCATCGGCTTCTCTACGCCTTCGCGCGAGATGCTGATGTGTACCGTCGTGCCCTTTGGGCCCTTGAGCAGGTCGGCGACATCGGTGGTGCCCATGTTTTCCGTAGATTTGCCGTCAACTGCAATGATCACGTCGCCCGGATGAATGCCTGCTTTGTAGGCGGGGGTGCCGTTGAAGGGAAAAATCACGATGACCTGGTTGTTGCGCGGCCCCACCGTCATGCCCACGCCGTAGTACTTGCCGCGCTGGTCCTCGCGCATCAGCGCGTAGGATTTAGGATCGAAGAAATTCGAATGCGGGTCGAGCGCGTGCAGCATTCCCGGGATGGCGCCATTGTAGATAGCCTTGTCCGGGTTGACGGGCTCCGCGTAGTTGTCCTCGACAATCGAATAGACATCCGCAAACTGTTTCAGGCTGTCTTTGACGTCTGAGTCGCTGTCGAGCGACGACTGCTGCCCCGTGCGCTGGGCGAAAAGAATCCCCAGAAAACCGCAGGCAAGAAGAAAGAAGACTACGAGAAAGAGAGAGCGGCGAGAACTACGTGCCATCTTGAATTTTCCTTCGATTGAGGGTTGTCGGACTACCCCAGCTACCGTACTGAATACACGCAGTATAGCACCGCGTTAGACGGTTCCGGACCGGGATAGTTACCAATGGTAACCATCCCGCCGACCGTCCCTTTCTTATTCTGAGATGCATCGGGAGGCCGTTAAGGTTCCCCGCTTCAAGATACGCCTCTAAAACGGTGCCGATACTGCTGGCCTGCCGTCGCGCAAAGTGCTATTGACGCGGAAGGCATACCGCTATATTGTGGCCGTCACCAAACGTGCAGGGGGCCCGTTTTGGCAGAGGCAAGTGCTTGGGGAGTTCACCATGCCATTTCGTCAAGGGCTCATTGTTGCTTCCTGTACGGTATTTCTGGTTCTGGGCGCTGCCAAGTATCCTCCGGTCACGGTTCGCGCCAGCGAAGGCTTTCAGCCCATTTCTCCTGAAGAGCTGAAAATGACGAGCGAACCCCTCGCTCCCGGCGCTCCGGCCATCATCCTCTACCGCCAAGTCGATCGCGACGATAACGGCCAGACTACTCACGAGAATGACTACATCCGAATCAAGATTTTGAGCGAGGAAGGGCGCAACTACGGAAACGTAGAAATTCCGTTTTACAAGGAAAGCGAAAACATAGTCAACATCCGGGCCCGAACGGTTCATTCCGACGGCTCCATCGCGGAATTTGACGGCAAGGTCTTCGAGAAATCTTTGGCAAAGGAAAGGGGATCGCGATTTACGGCAAAGAGCTTTACCCTTCCCGACGTCCAGGTGGGAAGCGTCATTGAGTATTATTTTACGCACGATTTCAAAGAGGACCAGGTCTACGAGCACAAGGTCCTGCTTTACGGTTCGCAGTGGATTCTTAGTTCCGATCTCTTCACCAAGAGCGCCAGGTTCTCGCTGAAACCGTACAGCGCCAGCTACGGGGGGATGCATCTCCGCTGGACTTGGAACGAGCTACCGCCGGGGTCCGTTCCGAAGGAAGGCGCAGACAATATCATCCGAATGGAGGCGAGCAACATTCCCGCGTTGCAGTTGGAGGACTTCATGCCTCCAGTCAACGAGTTGAGGTCGCGCGTGGATTTTATCTACACCGACGAACTCCCCGAAAGCAATCCGGACAAGTTCTGGAAAAACGTCGGCAAGAAACGGAATGGGCAGTTGGAAAGCTTTGTAGGGAGGCGACAAGCCATGGAAGAGGCAGTAGCACAGATCGTTTCTCCCAACGACCCTCCTGAGGTAAAGCTAAAGAAAATTTACGATCGCGTGCAGCAGATTCGAAACAAATCGTACGAGTTGCAAAAGACGGAGCAAGAGGAAAAGCGCGACAGGGAAAAGCCAGTCGGGAATGTGGAAGACTTGTGGAAGCGCGGCTACGGCAACGGAGTGCAACTTACTTGGCTGTATCTAAGTCTGGTGCGCGCGGCCGGCTTCGAGGCCTACGGATGCTGGGTCTCCGGTCGACAGCAGTATTTCTTTTCACCAAACACGATGGAGCCTGGGAAGCTGAATTCCAACGTTGTGCTGGTGAAACTGAAGGGCAAAGATCTTTATTTTGATCCGGGCGCGGAATTCACTCCTTTTGGGATGTTGCAGTGGCCGGAAACAGGAGTGGTGGGGTTGCGTCTGGACAAGGACGGCGGTACCTGGATCCGGACCACACTCCCGGCTGCTTCGGAGTCCCGTATGGAGCGCAAGGGTCTGCTGAAGCTCTCCGACACCGGCGATCTCGAGGGCAAACTCACGGTCACCTATACCGGCCTGGAAGCCATGTACCACCGTCTCGACATGCGGCATGCAGACGATGTGGAGCGAAAGAAGTTCCTGGAAGATCGGGTGAAAACCCAGGTGCCCGTCGCCGCCGAGGCGGAACTGACGAATAAACCTGACTGGACGGGCTCAGAGACCCCGCTGGTGGCGGAGTTCGATCTGAAGATTCCGGGTTGGGCATCGAATGCCGGGAAGCGCATACTGATCCCTGCCGGGGTCTTTACGGGGGTCGAGAAACACATCTTCGAACATGCCAACCGGGTTTATCCCATCTACTTCGAATATCCCTACCAGAAAATGGACGACGTGACCATCGAACTTCCTCCGGGCTGGCAAGTAGGCAGTGTTCCAGCGGGGCAAGATCAGGATGGGCACGTAGTCGGGTATAGCCTGAAAGTGGAAAACGGCAAGAACACGTTGCATCTAACGCGCAAGCTTAACGTGGATTTCATGATACTGGATCCAAAGTACTATCCGGCGTTGCGAAATTTCTTTCAGGCAGTGAGGACTGGAGATGAAGAACAAATCGTACTGCAGCCCGGTTCGGCGACCGCGAGCAACTGACCCAAGGGGGCTGTTGCTTGTGGGGTCCGTCGTTGCGTGCATTGTGATCTGGGCGCCACAGGCCGCCGCAGGTGGCGATGCTCCGCCGTGGATGCATGCGTTGGTCAATGCGCCGTTACCTTCCTACGATGAAAAGACTGACGCCGTCCTGCTGTATTCCGAAACCAACGTCACCGTTATCTCCTCCGAAAAAATGCGCACACAGGTTCGGGAGGCCTACAAGATTCTTCGGCCCAATGGCCGCGATCACGGCACCGTGAAAGTCCCTTTCGATGCGCAGAGCAAGATCAATAGTCTTCACGGCTGGTGCATTCCGGCTCAGGGTAAGGATTATGAAGTGAAGGAGAAAGACGCGATCGAGAGTGCTTACGCGCCAAACTTCGTACTTGCATCAGATGCAAAAGTGAAAATACTGCAGATCCCGGCGGCGGATGTTGGCAACATCGTCGGCTACGAGTACGAAACGGAGGAGCGTCCTATATTTTTGCAAGATATCTGGGAGTTCCAGGAACATGATCCGGTCCGGGAGAGCCATTATTCTCTTCAGCTTCCCGCCGGATGGGAATACAAAGCGTCCTGGCTCAATCATCCTGAGGTCAAGCCCACGCAGACCGGAAGCAATTCCTGGCAATGGGTGCTTAGCGACGTAAAGGAGATTCGTCACGAGCCCTTCATGCCTCCCCTTGACGGAGTCGCCGGCCGTTTGGTGTTGTCCTTCTTCACATCGGAAAAAATCGCCCTCAATTCGAATGTTGACTGGAACGCGATGGGAAAGTGGTATTCCGATCTGATCGGGGAGCGAATCGATGCGTCGCCGGAAGTGAAACAGCAGGTGGCGTCGCTCACCGGCTCCCAGGCCACACCACTTCAGAAAATGCAAGCAGTCGCCGGTTTCGTTCAACAAGACATTCGCTATGTGGCCATCGAACTCGGCGTGGGTGGCTACCAACCGCACCCCGCGGCTGAGGTGTTCGCGCATCGTTACGGCGACTGCAAAGACAAAGCCACGCTCGTCCGTTCCATGCTTCGTGAGATTGGAATCGATTCCTATCCAGTGGTGATTTATACCGAACGCGGTGCTGTGACCCCACAAACACCAGCCCATCAGGGATTCAATCACGCAATTCTTGCCGTCAAACTTCCTGACGGCGTGGCCGATCCATCCCTCATTGCCACCATCGACCATCCCAAGCTCGGCAAGCTTCTTTTCTTCGATCCGACGGACGAGCTGACGCCCTTTGGCCAGATTCGGGGAGAGCTGCAAGCTAACTATGGCTTGCTGGTTACGCCCGCCGGAGGCGAGTTGATCGAACTGCCGCAGCAGCCGTCCTCTATGAACAGCATCCAGCGCACGGCCAAGCTGACCCTCGATGCCACTGGCACCTTGAAGGGCGACGTTCGGGAGATGCGGTTTGGGGATCGCGCGGCGTCCGAGCGCTGGCGGTTGCAGACTGTCACCAAGGACACCGACCGCATCAAGCCAATCGAGGACCTTCTCGGCAATTCGCTTTCCAGCTTTCGCATCACCCACGCTAGCCTCGTCAATCTCCAGCAAACCGACCAGCCCTTCGGGTTCAACTACTCATTCGAGTCGCCCAACTATGCCAAGAACGCCGGCAACCTGCTCCTGGTGCGGCCTCGTGTGATTGGAAGCAAGGGTTCGGGGTTTCTCGAGACCAAAGAGCCCCGGAAGTTCCCCATCGAATTCGAGGGGCCAGCTCGCGATACGGATTCGTTCGAAATCTCAATTCCGGCTGGCTACGTGGTCGATGACCTGCCGCCGGCCGTCGATGAGGACTTCGGTTTCGCAAGTTATCACGCCAAGACGGTCGTGAAGGGGAACGTTGTCGACTATACCCGTACGTTTGAAGTGAAAGAGTTGAGTGTCCCCGTCAACAAAGCCGAAGATCTCAGAAAGTTCTACCGCATCATTGCCGGCGATGAACGAAGCACGGTCGTGCTTAAGCCTGCTCCATAAGAGCTTTTCCCCTTCGAGTACTCCATTCCTCCTCGCACGGCGCTACAAAGCCGGTGTTCGTGATATTCCCGGACTCATTGACCTTCTTTGGCCTTGGAGCGCGAACGAAGATTGCTCTCTTCATCGTCATCGTCCTCAGGCCAGGATGGCCGGTAGTCTCTCCTGCGATGTGCAGACGAATAGTGGAATCCGGGGAACGTGCCGACGGCCTGACCGACGCATCCGCCGAGAAAGCCGAAGATGCCACCGCCGACGAGTATTCCGCCTCCGACTGGGGTCCCGTTGTGAGCGCTTTGGTGCGCGCCGAGAGCCGCCCCAACACCGAACCCGATTGCCGCTCCGATCAGAATGTGACCGGGGCTGCCGTGATGCATCCATGGTGTTTGGTTGCTTCCCCAGCGATATCCATGCTGCGGTGGAAACGGAGGGCCCGGCCTTCGCCGGCTGGACTGAGCCAGCGTCTTGCCATCGTTAGCATCAGCCGAGATGGCGGCGGTCGGTACATATTGACTCCGCGCCGCCTCGATTGCGTCCTCCGCCGGAGCGGTGCCTTCGGCTTCCCTATTGCTTGTTTGCGCAAATGCGACGGACGCCAGCAGAACCGATGCCAGCAGCAGATGAGTGTGTTTTGTGTGTCTCATGAGCGCAGAGTAGCGCTCATTCCACGCTGGGGCTGGTAGCCTTAGGACACTTTCCGGAGTGTCACAGCGATTCGAGCGGCTTGCTGACGAACTCCACGTAGCGCTGCAGTTCGTCAATAGAACACTCCGCGATCAGCGAGAACGGGATTGCGCGGCAACCGGCGGGCAGTTCGCTTGCCGTCAGCGAATCACACACCACCGCAGCGGTCTGTTTCAGCCCTCTTTGCCAGTTCGGTTTGTGGGCATCTCGCAACACCAGGCTGTCGGGATGGAAACCGGCGGCACTCAGCATGGTGTAGGCCAGCTTCAAGAAATCGGACCACTTCGAGGCAACACCCACCAGAGCACCCGAGGGAGCAGGCAGCCACTGTCTCAGGGAGGATGGCACGGAGCGAAAACCCAGAACCAGAAGTTCGGTGCCGGCCGGCAGGGTCTGCCGCACCGTGGCTTCCCGATTGGGAAGCGCCACCGGAATACTGCCATCCAGGGCCTTCTGACAATCTTCCAGTCCGCAGCTCATCACCGGCAGATTCACAGCCTGCTGCATCTCCGCCGCCACGATTCGTCTGAGTTCTTCGTCCGGCTCGATCAGTAGAAAATGATCGGGCGGCTGCAATTCCAAACACTGCCGGAGTCGAGAGCGTAGAACGGGAAGAGACACGCCTCGTTTGCGTGCCGCGCGGAAGAGGCCGGCGATCAGCTGATCTAGTGCAAGCCCGGAGGAGAGTGCGGTCTCCGGCTTACTGGCTCGCACAAAGACACCGCTGCCACGCCGGTTCTCAACCCAGCGCTCCCGCGCCAGTTGCCGGTAGCCCGCGCTCACAGTGTTGGGATGGAGATGAAAGCGCCGCGCCAGTTCGCGCGTGCTCGGCAGGCGCTGGCCCGGAGCAAGCTCGTCGCCCAGAATGCCCAGCACGACCTGCGTCACCAACTGTTGACGAATGCTGACTTCGCTTCCCCGTGCAAACCAAAGCTGCATGGCCGACCATGTTAAGGCAGCAGAGCAGTTGTGCATAGTCTGCCGCGAAATAACTCTGGAACCGCCCGGAGCCGAGCGTCGCGTTGCCGCCTTTGCTCCGCCGCATTATGATGAGGCCATGAGCTTTTCCGACACTATCTTCCTGTTCTTCCTGGCCCTCATTCTTTTTGGGCCGAAGAAGTTGCCGGGGATGGCTCGCCAAGCCGGCCGTCTGCTCGCCGAACTGCGGCGCGCCTCAAACGAATTCAAATCGCAGATCGAAACCGAAATTGCTCATCTGGAAACTGAGAAGCCCACGATCCTCCCGCCCAGCACGCCGCCGCAAGGAACTGTCGCCAGCCTGACTTCAAGCCCCGCAGCCAGCGATCCCGTCCCGCACCAGCTTGAGTCGCCTGTCAGCCTGGACGCTCCCGCGGAACATTCCATTGAAGACCAGGCCGCGTCAGCCGATGCGAATCCTGACATCGCATCGAGTTCAACTCCAGCAGCCGAGAGCGTCGCTGATCCCAAAACGCCGCAGGAGTCGCATGTTTGATACTGCCGCCGAGGTCTCCGGCGAAGAGCCCAAGCACGACGCCATGCCCACCATGGGCTTTCTCGATCACCTGGAGGAACTGCGCCGCCGCCTGGTTTACTCCATCGCCGCCGTGGCTGTGGGATTTTTCGCCTGCTGGGGTTATCGCGAAAGAATCTACGGCATCATGCAGAAGCCGATCATGGACGCGCTTAAAGCCAACGGCCTGACGGAAAAGCTGGTCTATCTGAATCCCATTGATCCCTTCAACCTTTACTTGAAGATAGCCGCGCTGGCTGGTCTGTTCCTTACCTCGCCTTTTGTGCTCTACCAAGTCTGGATGTTCATCTCGCCGGGCCTTTATCGCAACGAAAAGCGCTACGTGGTTCCCTTCATGGCGTCTACGATCGCTTTGTTTAGCGCCGGAGGATACTTCGGCTACCGGATCGTTTATCCCCGGGCTTTGGATTTCCTGATCGGCTTTGGAAGCCAGTTCCAGCCCATGATCACCATCTCCGAGTATACGTCGCTGTTTCTCAGCATTATCCTGGGCATGGGGTTGATCTTCGAGATGCCGATTCTTATTTTTTTTCTGGCGCTGATGGGCATCGTCAGCGCCAGCTTCATGTGGAAAAACTTCCGCTACGCCATTTTGATTATTTTCATCGTTGCGGGCATCGTCACACCCAGTCCTGATCCCGGGAGCATGTGCGTTTTCGCTGCTCCCATGGTGGCGTTGTACGGCCTCAGCATCGGCATCGCCTGGCTGGTCCATCCCAAGCAGCGGCAGGCGCGGAGAGACAAACAGGCCACATAAGATTCCAGTGGCAGCCGGAGTTGATTCCAAGGCTCATTCAGTGATATCGAAAAGCAGAGGGGTAAAGACAAGAATGAGGGCGATCCTGAGAAAAAGAAAGCTAAGTGGGATAAACCTTCTTCCCATCCTCTTGCTCTCGTTTGCCGTCATCTTATTAGCTTGCGAGCAAGACAAAGATGCCGCTCCCACGGCAGCGCAGACCAAAGTGCCAGCTGCTTCCGACGGCGCACCTGCCGCAAAACTTTCACTGCCACCCGACACCGGTCCGCCGCCCGCGATCGATTCTGCCCGCGCCTTCGAGTACGTGAAAGAAATCGTAGCCTTCGGGCCGCGTCCGCTCGGCAGCGCAAATCATAAGAAGGTCGAAAACTACATCCTCGCCCATCTCAAAGGTGACGAGGTTGAAAACGACACATTCGTTGCCGACACGCCCGAGGGCAAGTTTCCCGTTCACAACATTATCGCCAAGTTTCCCGGGACAAAAGACGGCATCATCGTAATCGCCAGCCATTACGACACCAATTATCCGCTCCGCAAAACATCCTTCGTGGGAGCTAACGATGGTGCCTCATCGAGCGCGCTGCTGCTCGAATTCGCGAATCAGTTGCGCGGGAAGAAGCGCGATGGCTACAGCGTATGGCTGGTGTGGGACGATGCGGAAGAAGCCATAAAACCCGACGGCTCCGGAGGACTTCCACAGGAAATCCCGTTTTCCGACGACAGCCTCTATGGCATCACTCACCTCGCGGAGAAATGGCAAACGGGCGGAACTTTGAAGAAACTCAAAGCATTCCTTCTTGCGGATATGGTGGGAGACGCCGATCTCAACATCGAGCACGATACGAATTCAACGGCATGGCTGGAAGACGTGGTCTATGAAGCAGCCACTCGGCTGGGCTATCAATCGCACTTCTTCGCGCGAACCATGGCGGTCGACGACGATCACCTTCCCTTCTTAAAGAAGGGAGTGCCCTCGGCGGACATTATCGATTTCGACTACGGATACAACGATGTCTTCTGGCATACGACTCAAGACACGGTGGACAAGCTCAGTCCCAAGAGCCTCGAGATTGTCGGTGCCACCATGCTGGAGACAGTCGGCATTCTCGACAAAATGGACCCGCTGCCGCCGAAGTGAGGCCGCAGCTACCGCGGTTTTCGCGATGAGTTTTTGCTCTTTTCCAGCATTTCGTTTCTAATGCACCCGATATGAAAATGAAAGCCTTCTGGCTCTGCTTTATCCTGAGTGCCATCTGCCTTGCTGCCGCACCTCCAACCGAAACCGATGATCAGGCCCGCATTATTCAGGTCGCCCTGGAACCTTCGCCGCTCGAAAGCAACCTGCAGCATCTGACCGACGAAATCGGCGGCCGCGTGCCCGGCACGCCGGCCATGCAACATGCGGTCGAGTGGGGAGTTAGAGCGCTTACCGTGGCCGGGGCCGACAGCGTTCACACCGAAGGCTTCACCATCCCGAACTCCTGGTCTGAGGGCGCGACCGAAATGACGGTGACTGCGTTCTACGAAGTCGGCGATGCCAAGGTCGGCGGACTCCTGCCCACAGTGTTCCGCGCGCACGCGGTGTCGGTAGCATGGGCGCCCGCCCTTGCTCCCGCGAAGCACGTTCCGGTGGTCGATGTGGGCAACGGCAGCGCCGCTGATTTCGCGAAAGCCGGCAACATTTCCGGCAAGCTGGTCTTGGTGCATTCGGTTGTCCTCAAGACATGGGACGATCTTTTCGCCGAATATTCGAAGGCCCCGCCGGTGATCGACGCTGCGGTTAAGGGAAAAGCCAAGGCCATCGCGTTCATGGCGACGCGAGAGCACGACATCCTCTACCGGCACACGAATTCAGCCGAGGGAGAAATCGACCGCATCCCCCAGGTGTTGGTGGCGCGCGAAGATGGTGAACGCATGAGCCGGCTACTGGCTTCGGGGCATCCAGTGTGGGTTGATCTCAGTATCCCGAACAACATTGGCGGGCCGATCAAATCGGCGAACGTGATCGGGGAGATCAAAGGCAGTGAAAAACCCGACGAGTTTGTCATTCTCGGAGCGCATCTCGATTCCTGGGAGCTCGGCACCGGCGCACTCGACAACGGGTGCAACGCTGCCCTGGTGATCGACGCTCTGCGTGCGGTCAAAGCTTCTGGATTGAAGCCGCGCCGCTCCATCCGTTTCATTCTTTTTTCCGGTGAAGAGGAGGGCTTGCTGGGCTCGCGGGCTTACGCTCGAACGCATCGCTTCGAACTCGACAAAGCTGCCGGAGTCATCATCTACGATTCGGGAACCGGCAAAACCACGGGCTTTTCCGACGGCGGCCGCAAGGATGTGCTGGATACCGCCAAGCGCCTCGTCGCACCGCTGCAACAATTCGGCCTAACCGATATGAAGACCGACATGGAATCGGGCACCGATCACTTTGATTTCATGCTGGAAGGCGTTCCGACATTCGTCGCCGATCAGGACGAGGCAAATTATATGGAGAACTACCACGCCGTCTCCGACACCTACGACAAAGTAGACTTCGTTCAACTCAAGAAAAATGTAGCCGAGGCTGCCGAGTTCAGCTTCGCCCTGGCCAATCTTCCGGAAAAGATCGGTCCGCGATTCACTCGCGCCCAGATCGAGCAGAGCCTGCAAGAAACGCATAACGAGGATCTGCTTAAGTCCTCCGGCTTGTGGGATGCCTGGCAGAGTGGACGTCTGGGCCGGGAGAAGTGAAGCGATTGTTGATTGCTAGTTGATGACTGTTAATTGGCAGGCTTGCAATGAGTGCTTCAATCCACAATCATCAATCAGCAATCGACAATTCTTGATCCTCCAGGGACGCCATTGCTCTACTTCTGGATTCTCTTCAACCTGTTCGCGCTGGGCATGCTGGCGCTGGACCTGCTCGTCTTCCACCGTGGCGGCCGGGTTATGCGTTCGCGCGAGGCGCTTGCCTGGAGCGCCGTGTGGATCGCACTCGCCGCCGCTTTTGCCGGACTGGTTTTCTTTTGGCAGGGCCGCCAGGTCGCTCTGGAGTTCGTCACCGGCTATGTGCTCGAACTCTCGCTCAGTGTGGACAATCTCTTCCTCTTCCTCGTGATCTTCCGTTATTTCTCCGTTCCTGAGCAGCATCAGCGCTCCGTATTGTTTTGGGGAGTTCTCGGGGCGATCCTGATGCGCGGCTTCTTTATTTTTGCCGGTGTCAGCCTGATTCACCGCTTCCACTGGATCCTCTATCTTCTTGGAGCGCTTTTGATTTATAGCGGAGTCCGGGTGGGGCTTTCCGGCGAGCATCAAATTGATCCCGCAACCAACCCAGCAGTGAAAGCTTTGCGCCGCTTGATGCCGGTGACCGACGAGTATCAGGGCGGCCGGTTCTTTGTCCGGGGATGGAAAGGGAATCCGGGACTTTATGCCACGCCGCTCTTAATTGTTTTGGCCGTAATCGAAACCACAGACGTACTGTTCGCCGTTGATTCCATCCCCGCCGTCCTCGCCGTCACGCTCAACGCTTTCATCGCCTACACTTCGAATGTGTTCGCCATCCTCGGGCTGCGTTCGATGTATTTCGCCGTCTCCGGACTGATGAAAGCTTTTCGCTTCCTTCACACCGGGCTGGCGCTGGTGTTGATTCTCGTAGGCCTGAAGATGGTCGCCTCCGATCGCTTCCCGATCTCGACGCTGGTGACGCTGGCGGTCGTGGCCGGAGTACTGGCCGCTTCAGTCATTGCGTCGGTAATGTTTCCGGAAAAAATTTCCCGGGCCTAGGCGACCCGAGCTGCGTTGCCCATAGGCTATTATGGAATTCCCATGGCGCAGGTCACCATCCATGTCCCTCCTCGGCCCTACCAGGCCCGCATTGAAAACGGCTTGCTGGCGCGGGCCGGAACCTTGCTGGCGGAGTTGCTGCCGCAAGCCAGCAAAGTGTTTGTGGTTACGGTTCCGCCGGTGCGCCGGCGCTGGGGCGCAAAGCTGGTGCGCTCCCTAACATCGGCAGGCTTCAAGCCTCAGGTAATCCAAATGCCTAACGGGGAGCCTGCCAAGAAACTTCACACGATCGAGAAGCTGGCCGAAAGATTGTCCCGGCTGGGCGCCGACCGCAAAGCTGTTTTGATCGCGCTGGGTGGCGGCGTGGTCGGCGATGTCACCGGGCTGCTGGCGTCCCTTTACATGCGCGGCGTGGAGCTGGTGCAGATTCCCACCACGGTTCTTGCCCAAGTGGATGCATCGGTCGGCGGTAAGACCGCGGTGAATCTTGGGGCGGGGAAGAACCTGCTCGGAACATTCCATCATCCCCGTACTGTGCTCATCGATCCGGAAGTCCTGCGCACGCTGCCGAATCGGGAGTATCGCGCCGGGCTGTATGAAGCGCTCAAGTGCGGCATCATCGGCGATCTTGATCTTTTTCTGCGCTTCGAACAGAAGCGGGCCCAAATCCTGAAGCGCGATCCAGTGGAGCTCGAAGGTCTCATCGCTCAATCTGTAAAACTGAAGGCCGAAGTCGTTTCCGCTGACGAACGTGAGGGCGGCCTGCGGCGCGTACTGAACCTGGGTCACACCATCGGACACGCGCTCGAAGCGGAAACCGGTTACCGCAGCCTGCTTCACGGCGAGGCAGTTGCCTGGGGCATGATTGCCGCTACCAACATCGCACTCGCCGTAGGTCGCACCGACAGCGTGACCGCCGGGCGCATCGCCGACGCCGTACTCAGCCTGGGCGGCCTGCCGGAGCTCAAAGTGAGCGCTCGCAAGATTCTCGCACGCCTGCAGGCTGATAAGAAAACGCAAGGCGGTGTAGTGCATTTCGTGCTGCCGCGGGAAATCGGGAAAGTCGAAATTGCCTCCGACGTGCCGGATAGCGTGGTGATCGGCGCGGTCGAAGAATTGCGCCGCTTGTCCCACGGCGGATGGGGAAACTAAAACCCCGTGGCTGAGCCGCAGAGACCGACCGTGGTGGGCGCCGCGCCCGAGGGCACGGGTGACGCTCGTTCCGCGGCCCGCGCTGTCCGCGAGATGTTCACCTCGATCGCTCCGCGCTACGACCTGCTCAATCACGTGTTGTCGTTCAACGTGGATCGCCTGTGGTGGCGCCGTACCGCGCGCACGTTCGCGGAGATTCTCGCGGAGCCAGACTCGCGTGTCCTGGATCTGTGCTGCGGTACCGGAGATATGACTTTTGCCCTTCGCCGGCAAGCGGGGAAAGCTAGGCAGCAGATCGTCGGCGTCGACTTCTCCCACGCAATGCTGCAGCGCGCGTTCTCGAAGTCCCCCGACAAAGTTTCAACCGGCAAGCCAGCACTGCCGCACTGGATCGAAGCCGACGCGCTCGTTCTCCCGTTTCCCGACCAGCACTTCAGCCTGGTGACCTCAGCTTTTGGCTTCCGCAATCTCGCCGACTACGATGCCGGCCTCCGCGAGATCGCGCGCGTCTTGGGGCCTGGAGGAGAGTGCGGCATCCTCGACTTCAGTGAGCCCAAGGGAGTTGTGGGCTATCTCTATCGCCTCTACTTCAGGCAGGTTCTGCCACGCGTCGGCACCATGATTTCCGGCGTCCGCGGGCCTTATGCCTATCTCCCCGATTCTGTCGAGCGCTTCCCTGAGCCGCAGGAGATGCTTGCCCGCATGCGACTCGCCGGCTTCCGCGAAGCGAGTTGGACGCCCTACACGTTCGGTATTGCAGGTTTGTATCGCGGGAAGAAGTGAGAGTTGTCGTCGCGAGAAAGCTATTTAGCGTCTGCGGTCTTCGTCGATGCGCGAGTGGTCTTGAAGCTGTCGGCGAAAGCGTCTGCGATCGTGTAACGAATTACGTTCTCATACTCCCCGCCCAGGAAGCCGCGCAGCCGGTCCGTATTCATGATGTATTCGCCGGTCATGTAAGACATTGCTTCCGGCGGAATCGCCGAGATCTGGCGTTTCCATAGAAATTGCAGCACCAGCCGCATGGCCCACTTCCCGGGGACGCGCACCAGTTTTGCCCTCGCCATTTCGATGCAGCGCCCGAAGGTAAGCGGCTCTCCGCGCCCGGCTACGTTCAGAATTGTCAGGCGCTGCGCCTCCGGATCGCGGTGCAGGATGTGCGCGATCAGCCGCGCCATATCATCCACGTGCACGAACTGAATCTTGTTGTCCAGATACTGTTGTCCGCGCGGCAGCATGCAGGGCAGCCGTTTGCCCTCGCTCCGCATTTTGTCGGCCCGCGCGCCTTTCCCGTTGGGCGTACCGCGAAACGCTCCCAATAGGTAATTCTCCACGCTCGCCCCCGCAAAAATATGGGGACGCAGAACGTATACACTGCATCCTCGCAAGGCCGGCGCGCGTTGCTGCACCACCTCGTCGGATTGTTTCTTGTGAATCGCGTAGGGCAGCGTATGGGCCGCCAATATAGAGTCTTCTGTCGCCGGCCTGGGCAGGTTGGATCCATAGGCGGAAACGCTGCTGGGAAAAATAAATTGCTTGATTCCGAAATCCCCCGTGCGATTCGCCTCGGTAACGGCCTCCATCACCCGGGCGGTGCCAGCCACGTTGATCTGCCACATGCGCTCGCCATCGAGCACCCCGGTGCGCACCGGGTCGATCACAAACGCCAGATGAACCACGGAAACCGGCTGGGTGTCGCGCAGCAGTTCGAAGAGCGCGCGCGTGGATGACTCCTCGCCCACATCCAGGCGCTCGAACTGTACCGGAAGTTCGGTATGGGGTGGATTCAGGTCCACCCCAATCACCGAGAAATCCTCGAGCAGCGGGAGCAGCCGGGAGCCCAGGTTCCCCGCGACACCAGTGACCACGACGACAGGTTTCGCGCTCGCCATCAGTCTGGCTTCGATGCAGGGGGCGTAGTCGGTGGAGGCTGCGCGGGCGGATTTGCGGCCGGCGGCGCGCCCTGCGGCTGAGTCGGAGGCGGAGTCATCTGGGGACGCGGCATACGGGGCTGCAGCCCTGGAGGCCGCCCTCCCATCGGCCCTACGGGTCCTGGCGGTCCAAAATACGCTTCGTTCTGCACCGCCTGGAACGAGTTCGTGTACTTTTCCATCATTTCTTTCAGGCGCTCGGTCTTGAGCCGGTTATGGATTTCATTTTCGATCTGCGGGTCGAGGGGAAGAATTTCTTTGCTCACCACCTTGTAAACGTAATGGCCGCCATTGTCACTGATGACCGCCGATACTTCGCCCACCTTCAGATCAAACACCGAGGCGTGAGCCGGAGGCAGTCCTGTACGCCGTATCTTGGGCAGGTTCACCGTCGGATTGGCAACTTTCGTGCCGGCCGCTTCGAACGCTTCCTTCTGCAGTTTTGCGAAATCTTCACCGGCTGCCGCTTCCGCCCGCAGGGTGTCGGCCAGCTTGTTCATTTCCTGCTCGCCTTGCTCCCGTTTAGCTTGGTCGGCCGCGTCTTTCGCCTTTTGCTGTTCTTCGGTCAGCTTCTCAGGCTCTTTCCCCGCTTCTTTGCTCTCTACCTCCGGCTGCTTGAAGCGCGGAATGAACAACCGGTCGAGAGAGAACTGCTCGTACGCCTCAGGATTATTCTTGTAATACTCGGTGATCTTTGCCGGCGGCACTTTGTCGGCCTCTTCCTGCACGGTGCGTTGCAGTTCCGCGGTGAGGACCCGCATTTTAACGAACTTCATCGTCTCCGTGAATTGCGTGGTCTTGTCGAGGCCCTTCGCTTTCGCCGCCTCCGACAAGGCCATGAGCTGGGGAAGTTGGCTTGCCAACTGCCGCCGTTGCTGCGGAGTCAGCGGATTCGGACCCGGTTGCAACGCAGTAATCAGCTTCTCGAATTGTGCCCGGGTGATCTCCGTCTTGCAATCTGCCGGCTTTTTTGCAGTGCTCGTCTTGCTGGCGCCGGTCTTGGAGGCCGCTACTGTTCTCGCCGTCGCCGGACACACACCCTTGACGGTAAGCACGACCGCACTCTCAGCCACTTCCGCCGCCGGCGCCTTCGCAGCGCCCGGAGCCTGAGCCGGCGGCATCCCCGGCTGCGCCTGTCCCCAGGCCAGCGCTCCCAGAAATACACACAGCAAACAGCTCTTATGCATAAAAAATTCCTCCAGGATTGGTAGATCAGGAAGTTGCACAGCTCGAACCTAGCATCCTAGCACAGAGCCAGTTTCCTCAGAACCCCGCATCGCTGCGATTCTCTTGGCGCAATCCCGCTGAAGCGGCGATAATCCCATCATGTCCGGGACGCCCGCCCTTTATTCTCCCAATGCCATGCGCGCCGAGAAACGTGCAGTGGCCGGAAACTCGGTTGCGGCTGCAGTTCTGGTCACTGGCGGAAAGATCGTGGTTGGCGTCACCACGGGCAGCCTCGGAATTCTCTCTGAAGCCGCTCACTCCGCGCTGGATTTAATCGCCGCCCTGCTCACCTATTTCTCCGTCGGAGTCTCCGACAAGCCTGCTGATGCCGACCACCAATATGGCCACGGCAAAATCGAAAATTTCTCGGCCTTCGTCGAAACCGGTCTGCTTTTGCTGACTTGCGCCTGGGTCATCTACGAAGCGGTCATGCGTCTGTTCTACCGGCACGTCGACGTCGAGCCTTCGGTCGGGGCCTTCGCCGTCATGCTCATCTCTATGGCTGTTGACTGGTGGCGTTCCCGCGCTCTCGGCCGCATCGCCACGAAGTATGAAAGCCAGGCTCTCGAAGCCGATGCGCTCCACTTTTCCACTGACATCTGGTCATCGGGCGTGGTCGTGCTCAGTCTGGTGCTCATTTTGCTGGGGCGCATTTATGGTCTGAATTGGCTTCGCGTCGCCGATCCCATCGCCGCCCTATTTGTCGCCGGCGTCGTTGTTTCTGTGAGCTGGCGCCTGGCCCGGCGTACTACCGACGCTCTGCTCGACGCCGCGCCCGCCGGAGTCCGAGCCCAGATCACCGACGCGGTCTCCCATGTCGATGGTGTGCTCGAAGTCGGACGGGTGCGAATTCGTCGCGCAGGTAACCGTTACTTCGCGGATCTCGCCGTCGGTCTGGCCCGCACCGTGACTTTCCAGCGTTCCGAGCAACTGGTGGAAGCAGTGACGGCGGCGGTTCGCGACATCCTGCCTGACGCTGACGTAACCGTGCAGCCGCTACCGCGCGCCCAGCGCTCGGAAAATATTTTCGACCGCATCCGCGCCGTCGCCACGCGTCACAACCTCAACGTCCACGACATCAGCGTGCAGGATCTCTCCGGACGGCTCCACGTGGAGCAGCACGTCGAACTCGACGAACGCATGACCCTCAAAAGCGCCCACGATCAAGTCACGGAACTGGAAGCGGACATGCGCCACGACGTGCCGGAGATCGCCGACATCCTCACTCACATCGAAAGCGAACCTGCCACCATTGAAACCGGCGATGAGTTAGTCCGCGACGCGGAACTCGAGCGGCGCCTGAAATCGCTGGCCAGCCGATTTCCGGAAATTGTCGACATGCACGACGTCCAGATTAAGAAGGTGCGTGGACGCCTTTACGTTTCCTGCCATTGCACGTTTTCCGACGATCTTTCGCTGGCCAGCGTGCATGACATCCAGACCGATCTCGAAATCCGGTTCAAGCAGGCCGCGCCGGAATTGTTTCGCGTGCTGATCCATCCCGAACCCAGTACGGATAATCGGCGGTGAAGTTTAGGAAGCCAGTCTTATGACCAATGCCAAGACCACATGGATTGAGAAACAACGCTTCAACGGACTCGCCGATAGCGGCCACTCGATTATCGTCGATGGCGACAAAGCCGCAGGCAATAGCCCGATGGAACTCGTGCTGATCGCGCTCTGCGGCTGCACCGGTTACGACGTCGTCTCCATCCTGCAGAAGAAGCGCGAGCCCTTCACAAGCATCGAGGTTCGCGCTCAGGCCGAGCGCCCCGCCGAACCACCCTTGGTCTACACCGAAATCAAACTGACCTACCATGTCGGTGGTAAAGTCTCGCACAAGGCGGTCGAGGACGCCGTTCGCCTCTCAAAAGAAAAATATTGCTCGGTCTCGGCCATGCTCGAAAAGACCGCGAAGATCACCACCGAGATCGAATACGCGGATGCATAGAACAGGCCAAACTGCCATGCAAAGTCTTCTCACCCAACGCGGCACCGAAACGAGCGAAGGGTTTGACCCTGAGCGCCTTGACCGCTTCCTCTGCGCTGCCTGATCATCGAAAGCGGGTCGAGACGAGGTTCACTATCTCAAACCGAAGTCCGCAAAACGACCGTTCGCACCCTCTGCGCGGTTATTTGTTCATCGCCTCGGCTGCATTTCTCTGGGGAGTCTCGGCCGCCCTGGGCCGCGCCGTTTTCACGGGGAAGCTCGCTCTGGGGGCCGCTACTCTCCGTCCAATCGACCCACTGATTCTCTCGCAGACTCGCACTACATTTTCTTTGCTGGTGTTGCTTCCGCTCCTCGTCGTTTCCCAGGGATGGCAGCGCATCAAGCTACCCGGGCGTGATCTCGCGTACTGCTTTCTTCTGGGCACACTCGGCGTGGCTGTCTCGAATTACTTCTACTACGTTGCGATCCAAAGGACAAACGTCGCCACCGCCATCATCGTGCAATACACCGCTCCCGTATGGGTTCTGTTCTATGTGGTCGCCCGCGGCCAGCAAAAGCTCTCTCTACAAAAAGTAGTCGCCGTGGCAATGGCGGTTACGGGCATTGCCCTCGTCATCGGCATCGTCGGAACCACGGCTGGTGAGAGACCGGCTCTTCGCCTCGATTCCTACGGCCTCTTTGCCGCTCTCTTGGCCTCATTCTCTTTCGCCTTTTACAATGTCGGGGGACATCGCATTCTCGCCCGCTACGACCGCTGGCGCGTGCTGGTCTGGACGCTTACTGCCGCCGCGGGCTTCTGGCTCGTCGTCAACCCTCCCTGGAAAATCCTCGCCGCCCACTACGCACCCGCGCAGTGGCTGTTCCTGTTCATTTTTTCGATGATCTCGGTGTTGGGAGCGTTCTCTCTCTACTTCCTCGGCCTGCAACATCTCGAACCCACTCGCGCCATCATCGCCAGTTGTCTGGAGCCGGTGTTCTCCATTCTTCTCGCCGCGATGCTCCTGGGCGAAGTCTTGCGCCCGGTGCAGACCGTCGGAATCGTTTTTGTGTTGGCGGCTATCGTAATCGTGCAGCGCCCCAGCCGACTGGGCGCAAGGGAAGCATCTGCGGCGGTGGATCCGATCGAGTAGCTGCGACCCGTTTTCGCGCTGGATTTCAGTGTTTTCTCATTCGGTACCTCACCGGGATTTGACAATGTTTTTACTTGTCTGGCCGTGTTTCTAGGTTAGCCTCGGAGTATCACTATCGGGTCACGAAGGCCTGAAACTGGATGTGCCTATGAAATTTCAGCGAGTTGGCGTGCTTTTTGTTTTTCTCCTGACGTTCCTCACCCCTTGCTTCGCCCACCACATGGCGGTTGTGGTCAACAAGGACAACAATGTGGAAAACGTCACAGCTGTACACTTATCCAGGATTCTCCGCTCGGAGGTCAAGAAATGGCCAGACGGCAAGGCCGTCGTTCTGGTTCTGCACAAGGATTCGGCTGGCGAAACCGAAACCATCGAGCGCTTAATCAAAATGAACGCTGATGAATTGAAGGCGATGATCGCCGCTCACAAGGATTCAATAATGATGGCCGACTCCGATGAGGACGTGCTCAAGATCGTGCAGACCACGCCGGGCGCCATCGGCTTGGTGGACGTCCGCTCCGTCGATAACTCCATCAACGTGGTGCGGGTGGACGGCAAATTGCCCATGGAATCAGGCTATCTGCCGCATTAGAGCGCGCCGCTAAGAGGCGCTTCGCAGCAAATGAAAATACCTTCGCGCCTTCTTTACATCGTTTGCGATCTGCGCGCGCAGCGCCTCCACTGATGGGAACTTGATTTCGTCGCGCACGCGATTGAGGAAGCAGATTTCGACCTCACTCTCCGGCCTCAGGTCAATCGGGTGAAAGTTCAGCAGGTGGGTCTCAATGGCGAACGAATCGACGCCGAACGTCGGGCGATTGCCCACGTTGGTGACGGATTCAAACTGCTCCGTGTCCACCCTGGTACACGTAATGTAGACCCCGTCTTTCGGCACAAGTTCTTCGTAACGCGCCAGATTGATGGTTGGTACTGTGTACTTCGATCCCAGCCCCCGGCCGCGTCCCGGCGCGCCTAAAATACAGAACGGACGTGCCAGCAGATGCCGCGCTCGGCTCACCCGGCCCTCGCCGATTAACTTCCGGATATGGCTGCTCGAAACCGGCTCGCCGCGCAGCGTCTGCTCCGGGTAGACCTCCACCGCAAAGCCCATCTCCTGCCCAAGCTGCGCCAGGACGTTCACGTCGCCGGCAGCTTTGTGCCCGAAGCGGAAGTTGAAGCCCTCATGCACCTCGATTGCATGCAGTTTCTTTTTGAGAATGCGCTCGGCGAATTGCCGCGGCGTCATCAGCGAAAGATCGCGTCCAAAAGGCAGGATGAGCACGGCATCAATGCCCGTGGCTTCGAGCGAGCGCAGTTTCTCAGGCAAAGGAGTAAGCAGCTTCAGTCCGGAGTCGGGGCGCAGAATGCGCGCCGGATGGGGCTCGAACGTCACCGCAACCGCTTTGGCTTCGCGCTCCTGCGCCCGCCGCACGATCTCGCCCAGCACATGGGCGTGGGCCCGGTGTACGCCGTCAAAATTACCCACGCTCACCAGCGACGGCCCGAATCCCGCCGGAACGTCCTCGAGTTTGTGAAAGACTTCCATTGCAGCGGTTAGGGGTTAGGGGCCAGGGGCAAGAAACCGAGCTCTCCGCAAGGGGTTTGCTGACCACTAATCCCTGGCCCCTGAACCCTGAACTTCAGATTTCAAACTCCAGCTTCATCCCGTCATAAGCCAGCCGAACATGCGGAGGTAGGCTTGCATTCGTCGCCTCATGCGGCAGATCGTGGCAAATGTGGGTAAAAAAACCCCGCTTGGCCTTTACCCGGTCTACGATGCGCAGCGAATTCTCCACCGTCGAATGCGTGGGATGGGGTTTGTGCCGCAGCGCATCCAGGAAAAGAATGTCCAGCCCTTGCAACTGATGGAACGATGCTTCGGGAATCTCGCTGTGGTCGGTGAGATAAGCCGCGCTGCCGAAGCGGAAGCCGTAAATTTCGGCCTCTCCGTGAATCAAGCGCACCGGCTCGAAACGCGCTCCAAACAGCTCCACGGGACCATCAATCGGCCGCAACTCGAGTTGAGGCAAGCTGCCGTACTTGTAGTCGGCATCGAAGATGTAAGTGAACATGCGCCGCAGAAATGCTGCCGCGTCCGGCCGCGCGTAAAGAGGCAGCTTCGCCGGCTTGTGACGGAAACTCAGTGGCCGCAGGTCGTCGATGCCTAAAATATGGTCGGCGTGGGTGTGCGTGTAAAGAACCGCATCCACCTGCGTGATTCTTTCCCGGATGGCTTGAGCGTAGAAATCCGGCGAGGTGTCGATGAGCACAACCTTGCCCGCAAACTCAAGCATGATCGAAGGGCGGGTGCGGCGGTCACGGGGGTCAGTGGAGCAACAAACCGCGCAATCGCAGCCGAGCGTAGGCACACCCATGGATGTGCCGCTGCCCAGCACCGTGAGCGTGGCTTTCATGCGTTAACCTTCAAGCTTGAATCTTTACGCGGAAGCTTCATCGCCCACTGGTTCCCGTGGCCGGTCCCGGCTGCGGAGGGCGCGACAGGGCGTTGGTCACTTCCACGTAGGCCATGCGCACTTCATAGAGGCTGTTCTGCAGAAAGTTCTCTTCGGTCGGGGTCAGGTTGCCCTTGGTTTTTTCCGCAATCAGAGAGAGCGTATCGATGGTCTGTCGCGCGCCAAGAATGTCAATCCGCGGCTGCTCACCTTGCTGGTGCATCAGCCCCAGCTGCAGCATCGCCGTCATGTAGAGCGATGCCAGGAAGCGCTCGAAGGTCATCTCAAACTCTTTGGCGGAGCGTCCGCTCAGCTCGACTCTTGAATCCAGCTCCTGCGCGGATTCCCGGTAAGCATCGGCCTGCGCCTGTTGTTCGGCAGCGGTGGGGGGCGCTGGCGCTGGTACACCTTGCCCCGGCATTCCATCTCCCTCCGCCGGAAACCCTGCCACGGTGTTGCTGGCAGGCGCGTTTTCCTTGGCAGCGGCCGGAGCCGCAGGCGCGGGCGCAACCACCTTCGGCGCTTCTGCTTCCTCGGGAACATCCTTGCGCAACTCTCCGTCCTCGGTAAACAACCGCCGGTCGGTTACGGTGAAACCTGATTCCTGTTTCTTCTCAGCCATATGTCTGTTCCTATAAATGCACCACAGAATGGTGCAACGAATCCTCCGGCTGTCCCAGTACGACGCTTTCCAGCGGCAATTGGACGACAGTGGCCCTGGCGGTTCCAATCATCACTTCGCGTCCCGGCACTCCCACTTCGCGGCGAATATATCCCAGCGCAACCGTCCGGTCACCAGACGGAGTAGGCACAGTAGCAACGCTCGTGACTTCGCCCACTTCTTTTTCGTCGGAAGTGATCTTAGCAGCTGCCGCGATTGCCACCACGCCTTCCAGCAGAAACCCGGTAAACTTGCGATGGACATTGCCCCGAGACCGAATGCGCTCCACGATTTCCTGCCCCACATAGCATCCCTTGTTGAAGTTGAGCGCACGCATCTGCTCGGTTTCCTGCGGCAGGTCGCGCTCGCGAATGTCCACGCCATAAAGCGGAACCCCGGCCACGACGCGCTGCATTTCCAGCGCCTCGCTGCCCGTTGGCGTGGCCCCAGCAGCAACCAGAGCCTGCCAGGTTTTGTAAACGTCCCGGGGCGCGAGCCAGATTTCGTAAGATTCGTGCTGGGCATTCTCGCCGCGCACCACGGTGCACTCCACGCAACCACAGTCGCAGCTGCACTGCGGAGTGATCATCTGCAAGGGCTGCAGCTCCGGCACTTCAATCCCCGCAGCGTTGAGCACGGCGCGGGACTTTGGTCCCGCCAGACCCAGAGCGGTCCGCTCGGCGCTAATGTCCGCGACTTCCACGTCATCCATGATGATGTAATGGTCGAACGTGGCCAGGATTTTCTCAACCTGGCTGTGATCGGTTTCCACCACCAACCTCTCACCCAGGTTGTAAACAACCATGTCGCCGAGGATGCGGCCCTGCGGGTTGAGCAGGAAGGCGTATACGCCGCACCCTGAGGCGAGATCGCGAATATTGTTCGTGACCATGCCGTTCATCCAGCGCGCGCGATCTCCTCCGCTGAGGGAAATCCGGGCGCGGAAACCGAGGTCATAAGCTCCGCAACCACGAAGCAGAGCGGCAAACTCCACTTGAGGATCCGCGAACCGCGCCGCTGTCCCGGCCCCGCGGTATTCGGTGAGCGCAAGCGGTCGCACTTGATTCCCCGGCTGAGCCTGCAGTGCGTCTTGTAGCGGAGTAGTGAACATCAAGGTATTGATTATAGCGAACGGCCCTGCGATTCATTGCCGGCCCGCTGACAACCTACTCATTCGCCTCGGCTTGTGTTAGCTTTTCTGCCGTGGACCGTATTACTGAGCACCCGCAAACACCTTCCAGAAAACGCATCGCGGTGATCCCCGGTGACGGGATCGGTCAGGAAGTGATCCTGCAAGCCCTCAAGGTCATCCGGGCGTCGCGCGCCGACGTGCAGCTCACCGAGTTTGACTGGGGCGCCGACCGTTATCTTCGCGACGGCATGACCGTCCCTCCCGATGGCTTCGCTATGCTCGAGCGCGATTTCGACGCGATTCTGGCTGGCGCTTTCGGCGATCCCCGCGTGCCCACAAACATCCATGCCCGGGAAATCCTCCTCGGCATGCGCTTCAAGATGGACCTCTACGCCAACGTGCGGCCCGTGCGTCTGCTCGACGCGTCCTTGTGTCCGCTAAAAGGTATCGAGCCGAAGGATGTCGATTTCGTTGTGATCCGCGAGAACACCGAGGGCGTCTATACCGATGCCGGCGGAGTCTTCAAGCAGGGCACGCCGGATGAGATCGCGATTCAGGAGGATATCAACACGCGCAAGGGCGTCGAGCGCATCATCCGCTACGCCTTTGAATATTGCGAGCGCCACACCAAACTCGACGGCTCGCCACGCAAGCGTGTTCTCATGTGCGACAAGTCGAATGCCATGACCCACGCCGGCGGCTTGTGGCAGCGCGTGTTCAAAGAAGTAAGCGGCGAGCATCCGCAAATCGCGGCGCAGCACATGTACGTGGATGCGCTCTGCCTGCAGATGGTCCGCGATCCCCGCGGGTTCGATGTAATTGTGACTAATAATATGTTTGGCGATATCATCACCGACCTCGCCGCTGGGCTCCAGGGCGGCTTGGGCATGGCGGCCAGCGGCAACATTCATCCCGGGAAAACGTCGATGTTCGAGCCGGTACACGGCTCAGCACCGCCGATTGCGGGGAAGAACGTGGCGAATCCTTTCGGCGCGATTCTGACGACGGCAATGATGCTGGCGCATTTGGGATTGGCGAAAGAAGCCGGGAAGATGGAAGCGGCAGTGCTCCAAGCCGTGCGCCAGAAAAAGACCACGCAGGACATCGGTGGAACCCTCGGAACGAGGGAAGTAGGCGACTGGGTAGCGAACGTGTTAGTTGCGGGTAAGCCTTAGGCCTTCCTGCCCACCAGCAGCGCCAGCTCTCTCCACTTCCACTGACAATCCACATCCGCGAAGCCGATCTCGCGCAGCCACTGCAGCTGCTTTTCCAAATCCAAAAGCTTGTTCGAGGGGTCTTCACTTTCGACGGTGTAGCCGATGTGGTGAAGAAACTCCTCATGCAGGCGAGGCGTGGGCGAGGCAACGTGTTCCAGGTTGCAGAAAACGCCACCGGAGTTGAGCAATCTGAAGACTTCCCCATAAAGCGCGCGCTTACGCTCGTGCACGACATGATGAATGGCGAAGCTGGATACCACAGCATCGAACTTCCGCAGCACCGGGAGGGGCTGGTCGAGATTGTGGGTAACCACGTTGACTGAGGAGTCTCCGGCGAAACGCTCAGCCACTGCTTGCAGCATGGCAGGCGAGAAGTCGATAGCCACAGATTCCACGCCAGCAGCGTTTAGCCCAGACTTGACCAGGGCCAGCAGTCGCCCGTTGCCGGTGCCGAGGTCCAGGATGCGCCGTGCCGTCTTCGGAATAAACTCCAGAAGCACGGATTCGCCTTCCGTGCGGTGCGGGATGGAATCGGCGCGCTCCAGATAGTCTCGAACGTGGCCGTCGGAACTCCAGAGGTTGACGGGGGTATTCGTTGTTATGTTTGGAGTCATGTTTGTCCTTGAAGAGAGTATAGGCAAACAGGGTAGACTCGTTCCTAATGGATACCGTCAAGCTGCTGCGTACGAGGTCTCTTGGGCCAATTTTCGCGGTTGTTCTGTTCCTGGGGTTGAGCTGCGCTCTTTGCGCTCAGGCACAGGATCAGACTCCGCCACCTTCCGCCCAGGCCACTCAGGATCAGAGTCAGCAACCAACTCAAGATCAAAATCAAGAGCAGGTGGACAAGGGTGTCCAGGCCACGCAAGCGCCTCAAACACAGGTATCTCCTGCTCCCGCTCCCGAAGACAAAGAAGTCAAAATCACGCCGGAGGAAGCAGAGGAACTGTTTCACTCCGTCGACGAGATTCTTGCCTTCGACAGCAAGCGGACAGGATTGCCGATTAAGAAGCAGGTCAAGCGCCGGCTCACCAGCCGCGACGAGGTCGTTGCCTATCTCACCGAACACATGAAGGATGAAGACGTAAAGCGGCTGCAGCGCTCGGAGCTGGTGCTGAAGAAGTTTGGCCTGCTGCCGCGCGAGTTTGATATGGAGAAGCTGCTGGTCGACCTGCTGCGCGAAGAAGTGGCGGGTTACTACGATCCCAAGACAAAAACCGTGAACCTTCTGGATTGGGTTCCGCTGGAAGAGCAGGAGCCCGTGCTGGCGCATGAACTCACGCACGCGCTGCAGGATCAGGCAATCGGCCTCGACAAATGGATGAAGAAGGGCGACAAGGATCTGGGTGAGATCAAGAAGGATCCCACGCCCGAAGATATAGAGAACGACGAGATCGACGATGCGCGCGAGGCGGTGATCGAAGGCCAGGCGCAGGCCATGATGTTTCAATATGCCCTGTCCCCAACCGGACGCTCGATTGCCGATTCTCCGGACCTGGTCGAAAGCATGGAATCGGAAACCTTGACGGGGACGCCGAGCACCAAGGTCTTCAACGATGCTCCCATTTTCATGAAAGAGTCGCTGACCTTTCCCTACAGCTACGGCATGGAGTTTGTGGTGAAGCTGATGGCGGCCGGGGGCAAAGAGAAGGCTTTCGCCGGCGTCCTGGCGAATCCTCCGCACACCACGCGGCAGATCATGCAGCCGGAAACTTATCTTTCGGGCGAAAGGATAGAGCCCATGTCTTTGCCGGAATTCAAGCGAGACTTCAAGGATTACATTAAGTTCGATGTCGGCGCCATGGGCGAATTCGATGTCGCGGTGCTGATCGAGCAATATGCGGGAAAGGAATTGTCCAAGCTGATGTGTCCCGAATGGCGCGGCGGTTACTACTATGCTGCACATCCGAAAAACGACGCGACGGCGCCGCTCGGCCTGCTCTACGTGTCGCGCTGGTCGAGTGCGGAGCGAGCCGCAGAGTTTGCCGGAATTTATGCCCGGTCCCTCCGGCAACGGTATAAGAAGACGGATGAGGTAAACGATCGATCATCCGCAAGCCCGGATTCGACCCACCCGAAGAATAAAGCCGAAGCTCTGAAAGGGCGTCATGTCTGGGTTACGGAAGAAGGTCCGGTAGTGATTGATGAGCAGGGCGATACCGTGCTGGTGAGCGAGAGCCTCGATCCGGCCACGACGGAGGCCCTAGAGAAAGAAGTTTTCGCGAACTAAACCCGACAATCTCCGATCTCAATTTTTCTTCTTCGACCGCTTGTTCGTGTGATTTTCCTGAGGCGCATCACCCAGAAAGTGCTGCACTTGAGCGGCGATCGTGAATTGCTGGCCCGCGCGCTCAACCGTCAGCGTGCGTTCCGTGCCGGGCGAACCTCCGAGCATGGACCAGACCTGCCCCAGCGTGGACCCGCGCACAGCGATGCCGTCGACTGCGGTAAGAGAATCGCCCACCTGAACTCCATCGTTGCCTTCCGGCACGGAAGGTTTGCCGTCGTAGTCGGCGATGCCGAGGATGGTGAATCGTCCGTCGTTCTCGGGGCGCAGGATCAGGCCAACCACGTCGAAATCAGGGACATTAAACAAGCGGCCAATGTCGAAATAGACCATAGAGTGCGCATAGTCGAGGCCGACGCGGTAATTCAATAGAGCCTCGGAACCGAGCAGGCCGGCGGTCGGGCCGCCGGCGCGACTTGCAAAGAGCGTCATCTGATCCCCAGGAAAATCGACCACAACCACGTCGGTCAGGAACAGCGGACCGAATTGCAAGCGATCGACGCGCATCAGCTTCCGCTTCGCCTCATCAGCCGATCCGGAAACATTGGCCGGACCAATCGCGCCCGTCATGCTTGGCCAGTCAGAGTGAGTTGCTGACAGCTTGTCGAATAATTCTTCTGAAAGAGAGCTGATCGGCTCGCCCACGTCGAGTCCGAGATTGTACTTCTTTCTCTCGATCTGACTGGGCACCTGGATCAGCCCATTCTGCGGGTTCACGATCACCTTGGTATTCACCCCGTTGAATTTCAAACTGCCAGGTTGAGCGATGGTGAGTCGGTGGTCGGGAAAATCGATGAGCACTTCATAGTGGCGCAGAATGGTGGAAGGGATGTTGATCTCGGCCTGGAGTCCGGGAGCGAGAGGGGCCTTATCGATCGGCGACACCCAAGCCTCTTTGATTCCAGTTCCTGGAATTCTTCCGCCGAGGGGGATCGTCATGCCGCCGATGTTCATCTCCACCGGAGGAGTGGTCGAACACAGTTGTCCGTCACATGAAAAAGATCCGACAGCTAACCGCCGCGACATGTAAAGATCGGGACTCCCGTTGTCGACCCAGGCAAGAACACGCTGGGTTGTTCCATCCGAAAGTCGAAGGTCGACATCGATGATGACGCGGTTGTGGCTGAGTTTCAGGGGAACGGTGACGGACTTGGACTTGGGCTCGGGCTGGGACGCGAGTTTGGGCGTGCTCTGCGCGAAGGCTGCGGAGCAAAAAATCAGGAGCGCGAAGGCCGCCGTGAATCGCATGAGAAGATTGTAGCGGGTTGGAAGGATTGCACCACAGAGGACACAGGCCCGCGCAGACGGTCTTGTATAATCACGAGTTTGACTTGCACGCGCAAAGATTACTGCGGGGCGCGCACTTCGGAGGGTTGGTGGCACAGGCGGAGATTGGGATTATCGGCGGCAGCGGGCTTTATTCCATGCCGGGCCTGATGAAGGCGAAAGAACTCCGTGTGAAAACGCCGTTTGGTGCGCCTTCCGACGCCTATGTTTGTGGCACGCTCGAGGGACGCAAGGTGGCGTTTCTGGCGCGGCACGGGCGGGGACACCGGATTTTGCCGACCGAACTGAACTTCGGCGCCAATATTCACGGCTTCAAACAACTTGGAGTCGAAAGGATTGTTTCGGTTTCCGCAGTGGGATCGCTGAAGGAAGAACACAAGCCGCTGGATTTCGTGATCCCTGACCAGTTCTTCGATCGGACGAGGCATCGCGTCGATACGTTTTTCGGTGGCGGCGTAGTGGCGCACGTTGCTCTTGCCGATCCCGTCTGCGGAGAACTGGCGAGCGTGGTCGAGGATGCTTGCAAAAAGATCGGCGTGACCAGCAAGCGCGGCGGAACGTATTTGTGCATGGAAGGCCCACAGTTTTCAACCAGGGCAGAGTCGAACGTGTATCGCAGCTGGGGCATGGATGTGATCGGCATGACCAACCTGCAGGAGGCGAAGCTGGCGCGGGAAGCGGAACTTTGCTACGTCACGGTTGCCATGGTCACCGATTACGACTGCTGGCATCCCCGTCACGATTCGGTGACGGTAGATCAAATCGTTGCGGTGCTGCTGAAGAATGCCGAGAACGCGACGAAGGTAATTCGAGAAACCGTAGCGGGAATGCCGCGCGGCCGGTCGTGCAAGTGCGGCGCGGCCCTGGCGCATGCGATCTTGACCGACCCTAAAACAATTCCGGCCGCGACGCGGAAGAGGCTGAAGCTGATTATCGGAAAGTACGTGAAAACACGATGAGCATTGTCGTTGTAGGTTCGGTTGCGTTTGACGACATCGCATCCCCTTCGGGCAGCGTAAAGGGAATTCTCGGCGGAGCGGCAACTTACTTCGCGCTGGCCGCCAGCTATTTCACTCAGGTACGGATGGTCGCGGTGGTGGGCGACGACTTTGGCCCCGAACATGAAAACGTCCTGAAAAAGCGCGGCGTGGACACGCGCGGCATCGAGCGCGCCGCGGGCAAGACCTTCCGCTGGGGTGGAACCTATGCCGAGAACCTCAACGATGCCAAGACCACCTTCACCGATCTAAACGTGTTTGAGAAATTTCAGCCAAGGATTCCAAAGGAGTACGAAGACACGGAGTTTCTGTTTCTGGCCAACATCCAGCCGACCTTGCAGGCCAACGTACGCCGAAAGATGAACGGCGTTCGACTAACCGGATGCGACACCATGAATTACTGGATTAAGGGCGCGCGCCAGGAGCTAGTCGAAACCCTGAAGCTGGTGAATGTGCTCCTGATCAACGACACCGAAACCAAGATGCTGGCCAATGAGACAAACCTGCCGCGCGCGGCGCAGAAGGTGTTGGCCATGGGTCCGCAGGCGCTGGTGATCAAGCACGGCGAATACGGCGCGACCATTTTCTTTCGCGAAGGCGCGTTCGGCATTGGACGTCATCCCTTTCGCGCGCCGACCTTGCCCCTCGATGAAGTCAAGGATCCCACAGGAGCCGGCGATTCTTTTGCCGGTGGGTTTATGGGCTACGTCGCGTCGCAGGAGGAATTGAATCGCGAAGTGCTGAAGCGGGCTCTGTTCTACGGCGGAGTGATGGGATCATTCGCCGTGGAAAGTTTTGGCACCGAACGGCTGCAGTCGCTCACCCGCGAAGAAATCGACGCGCGCTTTCAGATCTTTCGTGAACTCACCCACCTCGAATGAAACCCCAACCCCCGCCGCCGAAGGCGTATTCCGCAATTGAGATCGTGCGGCTCGCGTGGCTGGCGATCTTCGTCTCGGTATTCTCCTTCCTCTTTTACTACCGGCATGGAGACGTCCTGCTTTACGGCGATGCCGTTGCGCACATCAACATCGCGCGCCGCGTATTCGATTCGAAAACTCCCGGGCTCCTGCAACTGGGAACCGTCTGGCTGCCGCTGCCCCACCTGCTGATCGTGCCGTTCATCGTGTCGATGAAGATGTGGCAAAACGGCTCCGGTGGCTCGATACCCTCGATGGCGGGTTATGTGTTTGGCGTCCTGGGAACATTTCGCCTGATGCGCGCAGTCTTGACCCGTAATGGGCAAGTGGACATCGTTGCGATGATCGGGCCTTGGGTCGCGGTGTTCGTCTACGGCGCGAATCCAAATCTCATCTACATGCAATCCACGGCGATGGGAGAGTCGTTGTATCTGGCATTCTTCATATGGGCCGTGGTGTACTTCGCCGAATTCGCACGTGGGAAGCAAAAGGCGCTTACAAAGTGCGGGCTCTGCCTAGCGGCGGCGTGCTTGACGCGCTATGACGGATGGTTTCTGGCAGCGGTTCTGGTGGTAGGAGCTGTGTTCGTCGTTTTCCGGCCGCGCAAACTGCCCGAGGATCAATCACCTCGATCCTCACCTCACTCGTCGCGCCCGGCTCTTGTGAGATTTGTTTTACTGGCAGCATTCGCGCCGGCGCTCTGGATCGCGTACAACGCCATCGTCTATCAGAATCCTCTGGAATTCGCGAACGGTCCTTACTCCGCAAAAGCGATCGAACAAAAAACGGCGACGGTGAATCCGGCCAAAGGGAACCTGTTGGCCGCCGGTTCGTATTTTCTGAAAGCGGCGGAACTCGACGTGGCCGAACCAACCCGGCAAGGCCGCCTGTGGCTGGCGCTTGCGCTGCTGGGAAGTCTGGCGGCCGCGTTCGGCGGACGTGGACGGATCGCGTTGCTGCTGTGGGCGCCGCTGCCGTTCTACGCCTTGTCTATTGCGTACGTCAGCGTGCCGATTTTTGTGCCGACGTGGTGGCCATTTTCGCATTACAACCTGCGCTACGGACTGCAGCTTCTGCCGGCCTTTGCCGTGTTTGTACCCTTGGGGATTGCTTACCTTATCCAATCGGCCGCGAAGCTTCCGCGCTTCGAAGCTTCGTGGAACCGTTGGACAAATGCCGCAACATTCCTGGCCATTCTGGTGTTGGTGGTCGCGAGTTATGGCATCATCTGGCGCGCCGATCCGATTTGTTATCGTGAAGCCACGATCAACATGCGCGGGCGCGTCGCTCTGGATGTTCAATTGGCAGCTTGGATCGCAAAGCTTCCAAGGGATTCGACACTGCTGATGTATCTAGGAGAGCACGCCGGCGCACTCGAGCAAGCCGCGGTTCCGTTGCGGCGGGTCATCAACGAAGGCAATCATCGCGTGTGGAAACAGCCTATTGATCCAGAAGGATTGTGGGAGCGTGCGCTGGCAGATCCGGCGCGGTACGCGGACTACCTGGTCGGGTTCGATGGCGATCCGGTCTGGACTTCCGCCGAGAAGCACCGTTTGACGGCGCTGGTCGAAATTCACACTACGGGGCAACCGCGGGCGGCGATATTTCAGGGACGAGTACAGACTCGCAGAGAAGAGCAGCCGCGGTAACCTAGCAGGTTAACGCTGGAAGTCGCTGGAGAGAGACCATCGCAGTGATAAAATCCGCCCATCCGAACCGAGTGGTGATTCCGTTTGTGAAAGCCTGCGCGTTCGGAAATGATTTCCTTTTGGTCGATTCGAGGAATATTGAAGACGCTCCCGCTCCCGCCGACCTGGCAGCCCTTACCCGGCGCATGTGCGATCGCCACGAAGGTGTAGGCGCGGACGGAGTGGAGTGGATGTATCCGCACGCGGCAGCGGATTTGGAGGTTCGGCTGATTAACGCCGACGGCTCCCCGGCGGAGGTTTCGGGCAATGGCACCCGGTGTGTAGCGGCGTATGTTTGCGCCGAGCAAGGCAAACAGAAGATAACAATCCAGACCGGAGCTGGATTGAAAAGTTGCACGCTGATCGGACGCGGCGAACTTGAGTACGAGTTCGAGGTCGACATGGGCAAGGCAGTCGTAGGAGCGGAGCTGGCGTTGAAGCTCAGCACGGGTGAGGTGCGCGGGATTCCAGTTTCTATGGGGAATCCACACTACGTGATGCTTGTACCGCAGTTTTCCCCGAATTGGCAGCACGAAGCTGCCGAGATTCAGCGCGGCGGCGAGTTCAAGCAGGGCGTAAACGTTGTACTGGTCGCTGTCGATGGAAGGCACGATGTGAAGGCGCGCTTCTTCGAGCGTGGAGCGGGAGAGACGCAATCCTCCGGCACCGGTTCGTGCTCAGCAGCAGTGGCGGCGATTTTGGCGGGTCAGGCAGAATCGCCGGTTCGGGTGCACACCCCCGGTGGAATACAAACGGTGCGCGGGGAAGGCGATCTGATATTTCTGCGTGGAACGGCTCGGTTGGTGTGCCGGGGAGAATTTTATTTGAGTTAAGCTGCTGAGTTTAGTGATAGCAGCTTAGTCGTTCGCATCCCATCTGTACTGGTCGCGCTTTCTCAATCAAACGGGCATCTGGACGCATGTCTTCTTCAACCACTCGCCGGATCAAGCCGCCCGCCCTTCGACCGGGCGCTACGGTCGGCATTGTGGCTCCGGCCAGCAACGTCAAACGCGCCGATCTGGAGGCGGGATGCGAAGGCCTGCGGCGCGCGGGTTACCGGCCGATCTATTCCGACGCCATTCTGGATAAAGACCTTTACTTCGCAGGATCGGTCGAACGCCGCGCCCGCGAACTGGAAGAAATGTTTGTGCGCGAGGATGTAGAAGCGATTATTTGTGCCCGCGGCGGCTACGGCGCGAACTATCTGCTCGAAGCCCTCGATTTGGAAAAGATAACGACGCACCCCAAGATTTTCGTCGGCTATAGCGACATAACCACGCTGCTCACGTATTTCTCCGACAAAGCGGGATTAATTACTTTCCACGGACCCATGGTGGCAAAAGATTGGCTGCACCCAGAGGGCGTTGATCTGGCTTCGTGGCAGGCGGCGCTCGCAGGAACGGCGCCTTGGGAACCCCGTCTGGACGCGGACTCTGGAGCGAAAGGATTAGTAGACGGTGCGGCGGAGGGCATTCTTTACGGCGGCTGCCTGTCGATTCTGGTAGCTTCTCTGGGAACGCCCTATGAGATCGAGACCCCCGGCACGATCCTGTTTCTTGAAGATCTGGCGGCGAAGCCGTTTCAAATCGATCGCATGCTCGTACAGTTGAAGCTGGCCGGCAAGCTGGATGGAGTGCAGGGAATTGTGTTCGGCGAGATGCGGGATTGCCTACAGAATGCGAATCAGGGCTACGCGCTGGAAGAAGTGGTTCTGCGGGTCGTCGGTAAATTGGGAGTGCCAGTGGCCTATGGGGTGCATTCAGGGCATGTGACGTCCAGAAACATCACGCTGCCGATTGGCGTGCGGGCTGGCTTGACCGTGGAAGGTGGACGAGTAAGTTTGAAGATCCTGGAATCGGCCATAACCGCGGTCGGAAAGAGCCAGCCCCGCTCATGAACGAAAAAAACCACATTCACCTGATCGGCATTTGCGGCACGGCGATGGCGTCGCTCGCTGGCATGCTGAAGCAGCGCGGCTTTCGCGTCACCGGGTCCGACGCTGCGGCCTATCCTCCAATGTCGGATTTTCTGGCAGAGCTGGGCATTCCGGTAGCTCAGCCGTTTGATCCGCGGAATCTGGAGCCTCGCCCCGATCTGGTGGTCGTGGGCAATGCCATATCGCGGGGAAATCCTGAACTCGAGCAAGTGCTCGACCAGCGCATTCCATTTTGCTCGCTGCCGCAGTTGCTCCACGATGAGTTCCTGCGCGGCAGGGAAGTGCTGGTGGTTGCAGGAACGCACGGAAAGACCACGACCACCTCCATGCTGGCATGGATTTTTCATACCGCGGGCATGCAGCCTTCGTTTCTGATCGGTGGCATTGCGGAGAACTTCGGATCGAGCTTCCATCTGGGTGAGGGAAAGCATTTCATTCTGGAAGGCGACGAATATGACACGGCATTTTTCGACAAGGGACCGAAATTCCTGCATTACTTTCCCGATGCCATCATTCTTACGTCGGTGGAATTTGATCACGCCGATATCTACAAAGATCTCGACGCTGTGGAAACAGCGTTCAAGCGGTTGGTCAATCTCATTCCACGGCGCGGGCGGATCATCGCTTTCGACGGAATTGCTGGAGATGGCGTGGCTGGGGATGCGGCGGAGAGCGCCAGTCTTGAACGCTGCCTGAGCAAGTCTTTTTGCCCGGTCGAGCGCTATGGCGCCGGACCGCGCGCGAGCTGGCAAGTGACGAACCTGAAATTCGAAGCCGGGCGCACTTCGTGGTCGGTCGAGCGCGATGGAAAGCCCTGGGCTGATCTTGAGTTTCCACTGGCCGGCGAATACAACGTATGGAACGCGACGGCAGCGGCGGCGCTCGCTTCCGTCTACGGTATTTCGAAGGAGGAGATCGCGGCGGCGTTGAAAACTTTCAAGAGCGTCAAGCGCCGCCTGGAAGTGAAGGCGCAGGTCAATGGCATTACGATCATCGATGACTTCGCGCATCATCCCACGGCGATTGCGGGCACGTTGAAGGCATTGCGGGCGCGTTATGCGGGTTCGCGATTGTGGGCGATTCTGGAGCCGCGATCGAATACGCTGCGCCGCCGCGTGCTCCAGGTCGACCTAGCCAGGAGTTTGGCGCTGGCGGATGAAGTGATCGTCGCGAGCGTATTCCGCTCGGAAGCGCTCCCGGAGAACGAACGGTTGGATCTACCGGAGCTGGCGGCCGATATCCAGAAACATGGCAGTCATGCTCGGTTGCTTGCCAGCGCGGACGAGATCGTTCAGACCACAGCTCCGGAGATGCGCTCCAGCGATGTAGTGGCGATTCTTTCGAACGGCGGATTCGGCGGAATCTACGAAAAACTCCCGGCGCGCCTGCGAGCCCTAGCCGTACAATCTGACAACGTCAAGTCGGCGAACGTGGCGGGTAAACGATGAACTTTTCCGTCGCGACGGGACGTACAGCGCGCCGAGCGCTTCGCTTAGTCCTGCTCCTTTGGATTGCTTCGGCTTCTGCGCGATCCTACGCCGTCACTAACTACACAATTACTCTTGCCAATCCTGAGCAGCATCTGGTCGAAGTGCAGATCATACTCCCGGAAGGATCGGCGCAGCGGGAGTTGCAGCTTCCAGTCTGGAACGCTTTGTATCAAGTGCGTGACTTCTCGCAATACGTAAACTGGGTGCGCGCAAAAGACCGCGCCGGCCGACCGCTGGCAGTGCGTGCATTGAACCCGAGCCGCTGGCAGATCGCGGGTGCAGAAGCAGGCGCCACCGTGGATTATCAGATCTTTGTCGATTCACCGGGGCCCTTCGGCGCTCAGTTCAATTCCCATCATGCCTTCTTCAATCTGGCGCAGGTTCTCATGTATCCCGTCGAGGCGCGAAGCGCTCCGATGGTCGTGCGTTTCAAACAGGTTCCCGGAGGATGGCAGGTCGCGACACCGTTAACGTCGATGCCCGAGGCCAGATTCAGCGCAGAAAATTATGATCGGCTGGTGGATTCTCCGGTCGAGATTGGAGACTTTAAGGAATCTGATTTCGACGAAGGAGGCGGACATTTTCGCGTGATCGTGGACGCCGACGCCGCTGACTACGATATGGGGAAGCTTGACGGCATGCTCCGCAAGATTGTCGCGGCCGCAACCAGTTGGATGGACGATCGTCCCTTCGACAACTACATGTTTCTTTATCACTTTTCGCGCGGACCAGCTGGCGGCGGCATGGAACATTCTTACTCCACCGCCATCGCCGTCCACGCGGATGTGCCGCTGCAGGCTCCCGAGGTGCTGGAGTCGGTGACAGCGCATGAGTTTTTTCATCTGTGGAACGTGAAGCGCATCCGTCCGCGGACTCTCGAGCCGGTCGACTACACACGCGAGAATTACACGCGGGCCCTGTGGTTCAGTGAGGGATGCACGAGTACCGCGGCCGACATTATCCAGTTGCGCGCCGGTCTGCTCGACGAGCGCCACTTCGAACGGCAACTGGCCTCAGGAATCGCCGAACTCGAGCGCCGCCCCGCGCACCTGACCCAGTCGGCGGAAGAGTCGAGTCTGGATGCGTGGCTGGAGGGTGACGCGTACTATCGACGGCCAGAGCGCAGCATTTCGTATTACAACAAGGGTGAGTTGCTTGGCGTTGCGCTGGATTTGGCGGTACGCGAAGCCAGCCACGGAACGGCGTCCCTGCGCGAAGTTTTTCAGTGGATGAATCAGAACTACGCGAAGAAAGGACGGTTCTTCGCTGATTCAGACGGCGTCCGCGAGGCTGCCGAGGCCGTGACTCATGCCGATCTCGGATGGTTTTTCGCCAAGTATGTTGCCGGGACGGATCAAATCCCTTGGGATGATTTTTTTCGCGGCGTCGGATTGCGATTGATCGCGGGAAAGAACACGATCGCGGATGCCGGATTTGTCGCCTCGCGAAACTTTGACGGTCCCATGATCGCGTCAGTCACTGCAGGCACTGAGGCGGAGCGTGCCGGTCTGCAAACCGGCGATACGATTCTCGAAATCAACGGCAAGACCTCGGGAGAAGAATTCTCCCAGGAAATCGCTCAGCTTTCTGCAGGCGACACGATCGTGGTTAAGGTGAAGGGCCGGCGCGGTGGCGATCGCGAGTTGAAGTGGAAGGTGGGAAGCCGAGACCAAATATCATACGAACTCCGAGACGTAGATAATCTTACGGCGGAACAGCAGGCTAGGCGGTCAGCGTGGCTGAAGGGCGAGGCGCAGATTCCGCGCAAAACCAACCCACAGTAGAGGCTCCATGGGGCAAACCTAAAATGATCCGCACCATCGCGATGCTGGCGTTCTGGGCAGTGGCCGCGCCCGTGGCGGCGCTAGTCGGGTTTCCCTGGACGTTTATTTCTGGCGACGTCAGCCTGCTCTATTGCATGTTCATGTTTGGCGCGTGGAACGGAGTTCGGCTGACGGGAGTAAAGGTGCACGCCGTCGGTCTCGATAAGCTGGACCCGGCGCGCACCTATATCTTCATGTCGAATCACGTGTCGAACCTGGATCCGCCGATTACGATTCCTTTGATTCCTCGACGCACTTCGGTGATGGTGAAAAAAGAGCTGTTCAGCATTCCGATCTTGGGCCAGGCGATGCGAATAGGGTCGCTGGTGCCAGTCGATCGCGGCAATCGCGACGCTGGGATCGAGTCGGTGCGGATGGCGAAGCAGGTCGTGCAGCAAGGCATCAACATGAGCATCTACGTGGAAGGGCATCGCTCGTTCGATGGCAAGCTGCTGCCCTTCAAGAAAGGACCATTCTACCTGGCGATGGAGTGCGGGGTGCCGGTGGTTCCGGTGACCATTGCAGGCACACATGACCTGATGCCGAAGGGAAGGTTCGCCATCAAGCCGGGAGTGGCGACCGTAATTTTTCACCCGCCGATTGAGCCCAGCAATTTCGCCAGCCGTGAGTGTTTGATGGAAAAAGTGCGTGCAGTGATCGAGAGCGGTCTGCCGGAAGAGTTCCGGCAAGCTTCGGCAACCAGCGCACGGCGTTGAGATCTCTGCGAGAGTTAGTCTGCGTTTCACTCTTTTGCAGTCCTCGCACGAACCGCGCGGGCGATCTCGGGCAATTTCGGCAGGATCGCGGAATACTTCAACCACAGTTTGTGATCTACAGCGGGAGCGCCGCTCACCAGCGCTCCCGCGGGAATGTCGTGGGCCACACCGCTTTGCGGCGTGACGATGGCGGCTTCTCCGACTTTGCAGTGTCCGACCACTCCGACCTGGCCAGTTAAAATCACTCGTTTGCCAATCTCTGTGGAGCCGGCGAGGCCTACTTGGGAGCAGAGCAGGGCGTCTTCGCCAACCTGCGAGCCGTGGCCGACCTGCACCAGGTTGTCGATCTTCACCCCGCGTCCGATGCGGGTTTCGCCGACGCTGGCGCGGTCGATGCAGGAGTTCGCCTGCACTTCCACATCGTCTTCAATGATGACTGGGGCGGGCTGGGGAATCTTGTGCCAGCGCCCGTCGTGAGTCTTGGCGAAGCCGAAGCCGTCGGAACCGATCACCACTCCGTTCTGCAAGAGAACGTTGTTGCCGATGCGGCAGTTCTCGCGCACCACGGCGTGCGCGTGGGCGAAGAAATTATCGCCGATCTTTGTGCCGCGATAAATCACAACGTGCGCCAGCAGCACTGCACGGTCGCCGATCTCGACGTGCTCGTCGACGACAACGTACGGGCCTAGGTGGGCGCCGCGCCCGATCTTCGCCGTGGGGTGGACGACCGCCGTCGGGTGCTTGCCCGGGGCATAGCGCAGCGGTTTGTGGAAGAGCTCGAGGGCATGGGCGAAGGCGAGATAAGGATCTTTGGCGCGCAGCATCGCCGTGGGGATAGCAGGGAAGTCCTCGGCAACAATTACGGCGGCGGCCTTGGTGAGCCGGGCGGCGGCGGCGTACTTGGGGTTGGCGACGAAGGTGAGTTCTCCGGGGCCGGCTTGCTCGATGCCGTTGAGGCCGGTGATCTCGGTGTCGATGATCTCGGAATCGAGGGAGCTGTTGTCGAGGCGCGCGTTGAGGGCGGATGCGATCTTTGAGAGTTTCATGGTCGATGGATGGGACGCGGGTAAATCGTACACCAGTTCCAAAGTGGTCCATCGGGCCATGCTCGCCGGAGCGTGTTTACCTTTTCGTAACAGGGTACCCCCCTCCCCCTGGGGTCTAATGGAATCATCGAGTTAGACATGTTTTGGCCCGTAAAATCCGCTAAACAAATGACTTAGAGGTCAAAATCTAGAAACCTAAGGACTTACCTGTGAAGCGCGGGCCGTGAAGTATGGCGCCGCAACTCCTCCGCGAACAGGATGGGCGATTAGGGCTGTGGATGACAAGGTCAGATGTCACAATCGCGGTATCTTTTTCGGGACCCTTCAGAATGGTTCTTTGGGCGCGTCAATTGTGTTGTCTGTGGCCTCTTCGCCCATGTTCCACTCCCAGGTGTCTTCGAAGGCCATGATCCAGGAGCTGGAGGGGGTGCCGTCTTTTTCGGCGAAGAGGACGTTGTAGTCTTGGCGGCTGTTGAAGGGCGGGCCGAGATAGATGAGGTCGACGGACTCGTCCTTGATGTGCTCGCGGAGGACGGTGAGATTGTCACCGTAATAGAGTTGATTCTTTTGCACGTTTTCTTGCACTGCGGGGGATTTTAACGCGAAGTGACCGCGAGCGTAATTCGAGAGTTGGGTGCGGGTTCGGGATTGTCTGAACCCTTAGGGATTCGCGACCGTGGAATCCCACTTCTCGCAAAGGACGCGAGAAATGGGGCACCCTCGGTTGGTGCGGCGCATGCGAGTGCAGAGGTCCTTCGTTGGGAGGCCTGCGCTTTGCGCGCTGGACTCCACTTTCTCAGGATGACAAATTGCGGGTGTGCAGTCTTTGTCGGTCGGGCCTTGGCGGGATTGGACTGTGGAATCCCACTTCTCGCAAAGGACGCGAGAAATGGGGCACTCTCGTTCGATGTGATGGCTGCAGGTACAGAGGTCCCTTCGTCGGGAGACCTGCGCTTGGCGCGCAGGTCTCCGCTTCCTCAGGATGACAAGTCGCGCGGCTCAGTCCGGCTCGGTTGGATCTCTCTTAGGGGGATGGAACCGTGGAATCCCACTCTTGCGCAAAGAATGCGCAAGAGTGGGGCAGCCCTTCCTCGGTTAGTCGGAGTCTACGATGACGCGTGCTAAGTCAAAAACCACGCCCTGTCCCTCCAAAGAGCGAAGGGACGAGGACGGAGCACCCACAGTTGGTACGGTGCCCATAACTACAGAGGTCCTTCGTTGGGAGGCCTGCGCTTGGCGCGCAGGACTCCGCTTCCTCAGGATGACAAGTCGCGGATGTGCAACTTGCTCCTAATTTTGTTCGCCAGGAAGATGAGGACTGGGAGCGGTCCGCCGAACTGTGGCAACTACCTGGTTGCCCGAACAGCTGAGTTGTGCGGTGCCGACGATCGTGCAGCCTCCGCCGCAGGCGGTGATCACGTTACAGTTGGTCTGGTCGAATGCGAAGAGTGAATATTCGGTGATTGGTCCGCTCGGGGCCTCACATTGAGCCAGACCCGTGGAGGTGACGGACACTGCGGTTGTGGGCGCGTTTTGATAACACGCACCCCAGGTGGCGGGTTGCGGCGTGACGATGTAAGGCGCGGTGTTGTAGTGGCCGGTGGCGATGAACTGCACCTGCTGACCGGGAAGGCCCGCTGCGGCAGTGGCAGGGGTGATGGTGATGGACTGGAGTTGGCCGGTCGTATTCTTTGAACTTGTGCCACAGGATAAGGCAAGTGACGCAGCCAGAACCAGGCTGAGGGAAAAGAGCGCGAGGCGAAGCTTTTCCATAAGGCCCTCCTGGGGGAATTAGAACACGGGAATCAGTGGCGGGTTGCAAGGGGACTCTACTTAGACCTTCCCTGAGGCAGACAGATTGAGTTGCCGGGGCACCTTAAGCTCAGGTCAAGATCGGCGCTGCCGGCAGCATCGTTCCCACCCTTGCGCAAAGAACGCGCAAGAGTGGGGCACCCTCTGTTGGTGCGCTGTCTACGAGTGCACGGGACCTTCGTTGGTAGGCCTGCGCTTGGCGCGCAGGTCTCCGCTTCCTCAGGATGACGAATCGAACCGGCTCTCGCGAGCGTGAGAAATATCGCATCTGGGTGGAAATTCCCTGCGAAGCCGAGGGTTCCGCAATCGTGTTAGGGGTCCTTCGACTACGCGCGATGGCTCGCGGGGCTCGCCGTCGTGCTCCGCTCAGGATGACAATACAAAACTTTGAATGACAAATCGGAAGATACTCCTCGAACATTACTCTTCGAACATGGGGACCTGGCGCTGGTCGTCGGTGGGGCCGCGTCTGGGGCGGCGGGTGGCGCCGATTACGGCCAGGACGGTTAGCGACTCGAGGGCGGTGCGGGGGACGAAGATGCGTTGGGTGTTGGAACGCTGGTCCGGCGGGTTGACTAGATACCCTTCCGGCAGATTCTGGGTCAGGTCGGAGGGCATTAGGCCTTCGAGGATTTCGTTGTCCTTGAAGCGGAGGCGGACCCACAGGCCTTCGGAGCGGGGGCGGGTGGTGAAGGTCTTGCGAGTTAGCGATTCGGAGTCGCCGAACTCGCGGACGAAGTAGACGCCCTTGATCTCGCGCAGGTCGATGGCGATTACGGTGCCGGAGGTGTTGAGGAGTTCGAGTTTGCCCTCGTTGATGAATTGCGCGTGGGAGACGTAGCCGGAGACGGAGTCGCGGTCCGTCTTGCGGACGATTACTTTCTTGTGGGTCGAGGGCATGGTCGGGCTTCGGGCTTCGGCTTTCGGGCTTCGGCAAGGCACGGTGGTCTAGCCGAAGCCCGAAAGCTGAAGCCCGATAGCCGCCTCATTCTCGCACTAATCGGGAAGAAATCGCTGGAATCCACGTTGGCAGTAGCCAAAATATAAACCTTGTGTTATTCCTTTAAGTTGCTTGGTCTCACCTAAACTCTGTTTAAGTGCTTTATATTTAACGGCTTGAGTATCAGCCGGTCTTGAGGGAATGAGTGTGGGCCCCAGTAACCTGTGGAAATCCTGTGGAAAAGCGTTGGATTTCATCCCGCGTGGCCGCATCTGCGATGTGCAGGAAACTGCAGCTGGGTTGGAGCGCTTGAAGTCGGTTGTCTGAAGACGAATGGCTGATTACATTTACACGATGGAAATCCGGTTGACGCCGGATCAGACGAAAGGCGTCAATCTGGTGCAGGACATAGCCCGGGCCGCGGGAATTACTCTCTATCTAACTGGCGGGGCGATTCGGGACATCATCAGCGGGTTCACGATCCGCGACCTGGACTTCACGGTTCAGGGCAATCCTCTCAAACTGCAGAAGGACTTTGAGCGGGCGGGCGCGCAGGTGGCCGGCCACGATGAAGACGTGCGCACGCTGTTTCTGGTGCTGCCGGGAAATGTGCGCGCCGAAATTGGCATGGCGCACACCGAGCACTACGAGAAGGTGGGCAAGGCTCCGGTGATTACGCCGGCCAGCATTCAGGACGATTTGCGACGGCGCGACTTTACGGTGAATGCGATGGCGCTGTCGCTGAATGAGGGGTCGCGCGGGCTGCTGCTTGATCCATTCAACGGCGTGGCGGATATCGAGGCCAAGCTGCTGCGGATTCTGCACAACTATTCGTTCGTGGAGGATCCTTCGCGGCTGATTCGCGCTACGCGATTTGCGGCGCGCTTTCACTGGCCGCTGGAGGAGCGCACGCAGCTGCGCTACAACGCGGCCAAAGAAAACAACTACATCGAGCACATCTCGCGCAGCGCGGTGGGACATGAGATTGCGCAGCTGGCGCATGAAGATGATCCGCTGAATGTGGTGAAGGCGCTGGAAAAGGAAGAGTGGCTGAAGGTGCTGCATCCGCACTGGTCGTCGGCCAAGGTGGACACGAACGGGCTGGCTCTGTTGATGAAGACGCGGCAGCAGATGGTGGACCTGGGGTATACGGTTGATCCATCGCCGGCGGTGATGCACTTTCTGACTGCACGGCTTTCCGACAAAGACATTTCTGATTTGCGGCGGCAGATTCCGCGCAAGGATTTGGTCGAGTCGTGGCGCGATATCGAGGATCACGCGAAGGAGTTGGCGAAGCGACTGACCGGGAAAGAAGCGGCGACGCCTTCGCGTACATGGAATCTGTTGTCGTCGGCGCGGCCGGAGATGATTTTGTTTCTGGCGGTGACGGCGCGGCAGCAGACGGTGGCGCAAAAGATTAAGAACTTCCTGACCAAGTGGCGGCAGGTGCAGCAACGCATTCCATTGCCCGAGATGACGGAGTTGCTGATTACGCCGCAGTTGCCGGAGTATCCGAAGATAGCGCGCGATGTGTTCATGCTGCTGCTCGACGGAAAGCTGCGCTCGCGTACGGAGACGTTGAAGTTCTTGAAACCGTTTGCGCCGCCCCCGCCGCCGCCGCCACCACCACCGCGGCGCGGGCGTGGGCCGAAAGCGGCTCCAGCGGCTGCTGCACCGGCTGCGGCTCCAGTGGGGAAAAAGGGCGAAGTGGCGAAGGGCAAAGGGAAGGGAGCGGCTGCGGTGCCTGCAGTTCCGGCTCCGGTGGCTGCGGTGCCCGCGAAGACGAAGTCCAAGGCGACGCCGACGCCAGTGAAAGCTCAGGGCAAACCTGCGAAGAGCGCTGCCAAACCTGCCGCGAAACATCCTGCAAAATCGAACAAACCGGCTCATAAGCCGAAGGCAAAGGCGAAGAGCAAGAAGCGATAAGGTCTTTCCGGGTCATTTCCGTACCGGCTAGTGTCCTAATTCGCCTTCCGGCAGGTACCAATTTCTCGCTTGCCGGCCTCCAATCGGGCATATAATAGGGGTATGCATCGACCGCTTCTCATTGCGGCGTTCGTGCTGCTGCTGGCCGCTGTGCCGGTTGCGGCGCAGCACGGTGGCGGCGGGCATGCGTCCGGTGGTGGGCAAGGCGGGTTTGCTTCCCATGGCGGGTTCGCCGGACACTCGAGCGCTCCGGCTTTCGGCGGGGCGCGTGTGGGTTCTGGATCCGCGGCGCGTTCGTTTGCCCCTCGCTCCGCTTCGCGTCCCGCATTCTCCAATCGGGGCTCCAACCGTTACGGTCGCACCCGATTCGGAGCTTACGGCGTCGGAGGCAACTGCTACTACTACGGCTACGGATGTGTGGGCGGTTACGGGTACCCGTGGGGGTATGCGGGTGAGATCGATCCGTACTGGTGGTGGGATTCGGATTCGGGGTCTTCATACGATCCGGATCAGCAATACCAGACTGGGCTGGCGAACGAGATGAATGAGCAGAGTCTCGATGAGCAGAGGATGCGCCAGCAGAACGATCAGGATCTTTATGCGCAGTGGGCGCCTTCGCCGCCGCGTGAACACAGCGAGCACGCGGAACTCAACGAAGCCGCGCCGGCCACGGTGCTGGTTTTCCGCGATGAGCACAAGCAGGAAGTGAAGAATTACGCGATCGTGGGGCAGATGCTGTGGGTTTTCGATCTGCAGCATACCCAGAAGATTCCGCTCTCTGATCTCGACCTTCCGGCTACTGCGAAGGCAAACGACGCGCGCGGTGTGGATTTCCAGTTGCCCGGCGCGAGCGAAGGACAATAATCTCCGCCGCGAATCTGCGTTGGCACTCACCTTAGTATTCTGTGGATAACTTCGCGCTTGCGCGTTCCCATTTCCCGTTAGAATGACGCCAACGTACAATAAAACTGAGGCCTATGTCCCAATTCGTCCACCTGCACCTGCATACTGATTACTCCTTGCTGGACGGCGCCTGCGACGTCGAAAAACTTTGCCAACGTGTGAAAGAGCTGGGCATGCCGGCCGTGGCGATGACCGACCACGGAAATATCTTTGGCGCCGTGCACTTTGTCAACGCAGCAAATCACGCGGGCGTAAAGCCGATTGTGGGTTGTGAACTTTACATCTGCAAGAAAGATGATCACAACATCGAGCGCACGCCGCCCGAGGGCGATACCTACAACCATCTGCTGGTGCTGGCGGAGAACGAAGAGGGCTACCGCAATTTGGTGAAGATTACGTCGGAAGCCTCGCTGCATGGCTTTTATTACAAGCCGCGGGTGAGCAAGAAATTTCTGGCGGAGCATTCTCGCGGATTGATCGGGCTTTCGGGATGCCTCAAGGGTGAAGTCGCAGAGCGTTTGATGGAAGGCAAATACGATGCCGCGCGCGCGGCCGCGGGAACGTTTGTCGACATTTTCGGCAAGGACAATTTCTATCTCGAAATTCAGGATCAGGGACTGGCGATGGAGCATAAGATCCATCCTGGTCTGTTCCAGCTGGAAAAAGACCTGGGGCTGCCGCTGGTGGCGACCAATGATAGCCATTATCTCTGCGAAGACGACGCGCACGCCCAGGACGTAATGCTGTGCATTCAGACCGGCAAGTCGATTCACGATACGGGACGGATGAAGTTTGAGGGCACGCAGTTCTTTGTCAAAAGCCACGATGAGATGTACCGCGTGTTCAAGGATTCGCCCGAAGTCTTGACGCGAACGCTCGATATCGCCGAGCGCTGCAGGCTTCATCTCGAGAAGGTTGCGACGCCGTTCCCGCAGTTCGAGGTTCCTCCGGGCTATTCGATTGACAGCTATTTTGTGCACGTCACGCGCGAGGGGTTTGCGCGACGAATGGCAGCGCTGCGTCCGTTGCACGAGCAGGGCAAACTGAAGCACCCGATTTCAGATTACGAGCAGCGGCTGGAGCGGGAGCTGGCGATCATCCAGCAGATGAAGTTCGCCGGATATTTCCTGATTGTGTGGGACTTCATTCGTTATGCGAAGGAGCGTGACATTCCCGTGGGGCCGGGACGGGGATCGGCCGCCGGGTCGCTGGTTTCCTATGCGCTTGGAATTACCGATCTCGATCCGCTGCAGCACGAGTTGCTGTTCGAGCGCTTCCTGAATCCGGAGCGGGTTTCGATGCCGGATATCGACATCGATTTCTGCATGAATCGGCGCGGCGAAGTGATCAATTACGTCACGCAGAAATACGGTCGGGATAATGTGGCACAGATCATCACCTTCGGCACCATGGCGGCCAAGGCGGCGATCAAAGACGTTGGACGCGCCATGGACATTCCTTACAGCGATGTCGACCGCATCGCGAAGATGATTCCCACGCAACTCAACATCACGCTCGACCAGGCCATCGAAGACTCACCGCAACTACGCGAGGCTATGGAAAAAGATGGGCAGATTCGCGAACTTATCCAGACTGCGAAGAAGCTGGAAGGAATGGTGCGCAACTCGGGAGTTCACGCTGCGGGCGTGGTGATTTCACCGCGGCCTTTGACCGAACTTGTCCCGCTGCATCGAACCAAGAACGAGGAAATCGTTACTGCCTTCGACATGGTTGCCATCGAGAAGATGGGCCTGCTGAAGATGGACTTTCTTGGGCTGACCACGCTTACGATTCTTACCGACACTCTGAAACTGATCGCGCAGACTCGCGGAACGCCGATCACGCTCGAAAGCATTCCTCTCGAAGATACCGAAACCTACCAGAAAGTCTTTAACAAAGCCCTGACTTCCGGCGTCTTCCAGTTTGAATCGCATGGCATGCGCGACGTGCTGCGGCGCTATCAGCCGAACTCGATCGAACATCTTACCGCCCTGAATGCGCTCTATCGTCCAGGGCCCATGGCAATGATCGATGACTTCATCGAGCGCAAACAGGGACGGCGCAAGATTGAGTATGAGCTGCCGGAGCTGAAAGAGATTTTGGAAGAGACGCTGGGCGTCTTCGTTTATCAGGAGCAGGTCATGCAAGCGGCGAACAAGCTTGCAGGCTACTCTCTGGGCGAAGCCGATCTGCTACGGCGGGCGATGGGCAAAAAGAAACCGGAAGAAATGGCGGCACAGCGCGAGCGTTTCATTCAGGGTGCGGCGCAGCGTAAGTTTCCGCCGAAAAAGATCGAGAAGATTTTCGACCTCATGGCGCAGTTCGCGGGATACGGCTTCAATAAGTCGCATTCGGCCGCTTACGCGCTGCTGGCCTATCACACGGCATATTTGAAAACACATTACCCCGTCGAGTTCATGGCGGCCCTGCTGACTTCAGTTACGGGCAGCACGGACGATGTGGTGAAGTACATCAACGAATGCCGCGAGATGGGCATTGCGGTGGAAGCGCCGGATATCAATGTGTCGGATGCCAACTTTACGCCGCATGGCGAAGCTATTCGGTTTGGACTTGCGGCGGTGAAGAACGTCGGCGGCAATGCGATTGAATCGATTGTGGCGGCACGCAAGAAGCTCGGCCGATTCAAATCGATTTACGAATTCTGCGAGAACGTCGATCTGCGGCTGCTCAACAAGCGCGTGCTGGAATCGTTGATCAAGAGCGGCGCGATGGATTCACTGGGCCGGCGCGCCCAGGTCATGGCTGTGCTCGATCGCGCCATGGAGCGCGCCCAGAAGGCACAGCGCGACGCGGAATCCGGGCAGCACGGGTTGTTTGGCGTCTTTCAGCAGGAGTCTGAGGTCAACAACGATCGGCTACCCGATATTCCGGACTGGGATGAGCAGGCGCGGCTGGCGGCGGAGAAGGAAATCCTCGGCTTTTTCATCAGCGGGCATCCGCTGGAGAAATATAAAGACAAACTAGCCGACCTTCAGGCGCTGCGCGTCGATGAGATTGCTGTGATGACAAAGTCTACCGGGAAGGACGAGACCATCGCGACGGCCGGCATCATCGGCAACTTGCGCGTGCAGAAGTCGAAGCGCGGAGAGTTTTATGCGCAGGCCACGCTCGAAGATATGTCTGGCTCAATCGATATGATTGTTTTTCCTGAGGCCTACAAGCGACTTGGTGACAAGGTGAAACTTGAAGTTCCTGTGCTGGTCAGGGCGGGAGTGAGAATCGAAGAAGGAACGAATCCCAAGATCACGGCCGCCGAGATCATGCCGCTGGAAGACGCGAAAGTTCCGCTGCCGCGCGCGATCCGCATTCGAGTGCCGCTCGAAACCGCGGGGGAGACTACGGTGGACGATCTTTATGCACTTTTCACGCAGCGCAAGGGCGCAGCGCAGGTGTTATTTGACGTGGAACGTGCCGGGGATTTTATGGTGGTGATGGAAGTAGAAGGTTATAATGTGCTGCCAGATCGCAGCTTCATCGCCCGGGTCGAGCAGTTGTGCGGGCGCGGCAGCGTGCGCGTGATCAATTAACCGTATCCGGCAAAACCATATTCAGCAAAACCGTATTCATCCAGACATGGAAGCCAGCGATAAGGCGCAGCAGGAACTGGAGCAGATCGAACGCCAGGTGGCGCTGATCGAGGCCTCTGCTGGGCAAAATGACGAGACGCAGCGCCAGCTGGCGAAGCTTCATGAACGTGTTCACATTCTCCGGGAGCAAATGAAGAGCCTGCAGACTGCCTGGCAAAAGACGGAGTTGGCACGGCACGCGCAGCGTCCGCAGGCGCTCGACTACATCGAGCGCGTGTTCACGGACTGGAGCGAGATTCACGGGGACCGCGGGTTCGGCGACGATCCCGCGATTGTTTGCGGGATGGCGCGTTTCCATGGCGAGGAAGTTCTTGTGGTCGGCACGCAAAAAGGCCGGGACATGAAGCAGCGCGTGTACCGCAATTTCGGGACGCCTCATCCCGAGGGGTATCGCAAGGCGCTGCGCGTGATGCAAGTCGCAGAGAAATTTCGCAAGCCGATTTTCACGTTGGTGGATACCGACGGAGCTTACCCGGGCATTCACGCGGAAGAGCGCGGGCAAGCCGAGGCGATTGCCTACAACTTGCGAGAAATGGCGCGGCTTGAAGTGCCGATCATCGCGACTGTGATTGGGGTTGGCGGCAGTGGCGGAGCGTTGGCGATCGCCGTGGCTGACCGCGTATTGATGATGGAGAATTCAATCTACTCGGTGATTTCGCCCGAGGGCTGCGCCGCGATCATGTGGCGGGATTCCACGAAGAAAGAGTTGGCCGCCGAGGCGATGCGCATTACGGCCACGGATCTTAGCGAGTTGGGCTGCATTGACGATATCGTGCCGGAGCCGGAAGGTGGGGCTCACCGGGATTATGAAGCGGCGGCGAACTTACTCGACGTCAGCCTGCAGAAGCATTTCTCGGAGCTGAAGAAAATCCCGCCGGCAGACTTAATCGCGTCGCGATACGAAAAGTTCCGCACCATTGCGCAATTCTTCAAGACTGAGTAGCGAATGGGCAGCGATCGTTCTTCTCTGCTTGTTACCTCTCGTTCCCAAATAGGTTCCTCGCGGCTTCGGGCGGGCGATTTGACGTGCCGAGGGAGCGCTCTCGCCGTATAATAATCTGTTTTCCCCAAGTTGAAATTTGGGCGGATCATTTTATGCGGATCGTCTGCCGCTAAATCAAAGGAAGGTGTAGGGATGGCCACTACGGATGTTGCGCCCCAGGGTACGGGCGGGCAATTGGGGCGCAAGCGCATCGTCAATGACATGAGCATTCAGGTCGCTACCGTGAATGGCTCGGGTTCACAGAGTTCAAACACGGTATTATTGCGGGCGATTTTTCAGATGGGTGTGCCGGTTTCGGGCAAGAATTTGTTTCCTTCAAACATTGCCGGTCTGCCCACCTGGTACACGATTCGCGCCAACAAGGATGGCTACATTGGCCGCAAGAAGGAAATCGATTTCCTGGTGGCCATGAATGCGGAGACCGCACAGGATGACGTGATGTCGCTGGCGCCGGGTGCATCTGTGTTGTACGACGAGCCGCTGGCTCTCGAGAAGCTGCGCGACGACCTGATCTTTTATTCGGTTCCTTACGACAAGCTGGTCGCCACAGTCTGCCCAGAGGCGAAGTTGCGCAAGCTGGTCAAAAATATGGTGTATGTGGGAGTGGTGGCGCAGCTGCTTACCATCGAGATGGGCGAGGTGGAGAAGGCGATCCGCAAACAGTTTGCCGCGAAGGCGAAAGCTGCCACCCTCAACCTGGCCGCGGCTCAGGCTGGATTCGACTACGCCAAAGCGGGTTTGCAAAAGCGCGGAGTGTTTTACATCGAGCGCATGGACAAGACTGCGGGCAAGATCATCATCGACGGCAACTCGGCCGCAGCTCTTGGTTGCATGTTCGCTGGGTGCACCGTGGTGACGTGGTATCCCATTACGCCGTCGTCTTCGCTGGTGGAGACGATGATCGATTATATGAAGGAGTACCGCATCGGGCCGGACGGCAAGGCCACCTTTGCGATTGTTCAAGCTGAGGACGAGCTGGCCGCGATTGGCATGGTGATCGGCGCCGGCTGGGCGGGCGCGCGCAGCATGACGGCGACAGCGGGCCCGGGTATTTCACTGATGTCAGAGTTTTCCGGGCTGGCTTATTACGCGGAAATTCCGGGCGTGATCTGGGACATTCAGCGCGTCGGTCCCTCGACCGGCTTGCCCACGCGCACCTCGCAGGGGGACATTCTTTCCACTGCCTTTCTTTCCCATGGCGACACTAAGAACATCATGCTGATTCCGTGCTCGGTCACGGAATGTTTCAGCATGGCCTCGGAGGCCTTTAACCTGGCCGAGCAGTTCCAGACGCTGGTCTTCGTTATGTCTGATCTTGATCTTGGGATGAACAACTGGATGTCTGATCCCTTCGAGTATCCGACTACGCCGATCAAGCGGGGCAAGGTTCTTAGCAAGGCAGATCTCGACAAGCTGGGCAGCTTTGCCCGATATAAAGATTTGGATGGCGACGGCGTGGGATACCGCACGCTGCCGGGAACGAATCATCCTGCTGCAGCTTACTTTACGCGAGGCAGCGGCCATAACGACAAATCGAACTACAGCGAGCGCCCCGATGATTATGAAGACAACATGGAGCGGCTCAATCGCAAGTTCGAGAGCGCACGCTCTTTCGTACCTCGCCCGGAAGTTCTCAAGGGTGCGAATGCAAAAATAGGGATCATCGCGTATGGGACTTCGCATTGGGGGGTCATCGAAAGCCGCGACCAGTTGCGCAACGAGTATGCGATTGAGACCGACTACTTGCGGCTGCGGGCTTATCCCTTCACGCGCGAGGTGCATGAATTCATCGAGCAGCACGACCGGGTTTATGTGGTCGAGCAAAACCGCGATGCGCAGATGCTCAGCCTGCTCAAGCTCGACCTGAAACCGGAACTGACTACGCGGCTGCGCAGCATCAGCCATCTCGACGGGCTGCCGCTCGATGCGCGCTCCGTGACTGACGAATTGAGCACCATGGAGGGCAAGTAAGATGGCGACGACGCCTGCTGCTGAACCGAGATCTCCTGACCCCAAAATAAACCGGATCGGCCTCACCGTAATCGATTACAAGGGCGGCAAGACTACGCTGTGCGCCGGCTGCGGCCACAATGCCATTTCCGAGCGCATCATCGAGGCCATGTATGACATGGGAGTGCAGCCGGAGCGCGTGGCGAAGCTGAGCGGAATCGGCTGTTCGTCGAAGAGCCCCGCGTATTTCATGAACCGCTCGCACAGTTTTAACTCTGTGCATGGACGGATGCCGTCCGTCGCTACAGGAGCGATGCTGGCGAATCGCAATCTGATTGCGCTGGGCGTTAGCGGCGACGGCGACACGGCGTCGATCGGCATTGGACAGTTCGTTCACCTCATGCGCCGCAATCTTCCCCTCATCTACATCATCGAAGACAACGGCGTCTACGGCCTGACCAAGGGGCAGTTCTCGGCTACTGCCGATCTGGGCTCGAAACTGAAATCGGGCGTGATCAACGATCTTCCGCCGATCGATACCTGCGGGCTGGCCATCGAACTGGGCGCGACGTTTGTCGGCCGGTCGTTTTCCGGCGACAAGAAGCAGTTGAGCGCCATGCTGAAGGCCGCCATCGCGCACCACGGCACCGTGATGCTCGATGTGGTTTCGCCGTGCGTCACCTTCAACGATCACGAAGGGTCAACCAAATCCTATAAGTACGTGAAGGATCACGAAGAAACTTTGCAGGAAATAAGCTTCGTTCCGCACTTCGAAGAAATTGACGTCGAGTATGATCCGGGAACGACGGTCAACGTCACCATGCACGATGGCTCGCATCTGCGGCTGCGCAAGATCGAAGAGGACTATGACCCGACCGATCGCATCGCTGCGATGACGCGGCTGAGTGAGGCTCACGACAAGGGCGAGGTCTTAACAGGACTGTTTTACGTGAATACGAAATCGCCCAGCTTCCTCGATATGCTGAACATGGTGGATGAGCCGCTGGCCACGCTGCCGGAATCGTTGACGCGGCCGGGCAGGGAAGCGCTGGCAGCGGCGATGGAAGAGCTCAGGTAGCGCGTCTTTCGGCGCCCGCGTTCTACTTCGGCGCCGTTAAGCTTGCGGGCTCAAGTCCCTGACCCGCGCCGTAATATTCCGCCAGGGCATGCCGCTCATCGTCGGTCAGCAGCCGCGCGATGGTGCGCATGGGCATGTTGATGTCGTTGGCGCGGCTTCCGCTGGCGAATGCTTCCAACTGGTTCAACACGTATTCGGCGTTCTGGTTCACCAGCAGGGGAGCTCCGGGACGGTAGGCAACCGGGCCATGACAAGCCTGGCACGGGGGAATGCCGCGCTCTCCGTCTCCGAAGGAAACCAGACGCGATGCGATGCCGGCGCGAACGGGATCAGGCCGCGGCTGCGGAAAGATTCGATGGTCTCCGGGATCGGCGAAGGCCGGCAGCTTTGCGAAATAGGCGACCACGTCAGCCACGTCCCTGGGCGAAAGCGACTGCGCGATCGGGTTCATCTCGCGCGATAGCCGCTTATGAGATCGGAAATCTTCTAACTCCTTCCAGATTGCCAGCCGATCGATGCCTGCCAGGTTTGGCGTGTAACCGACAGCGCTGAAGCCTTCGGCTCCGTGACAATGGTCGCAACGCCTGGCCAGGAGCAACCCGCGAAAAGCATCCCCGCTCGAGGCGGCAGCGATCGTTGCCGGCGTCCAAGCCACATAGGAAGGGATGTGATCCGGAGGGTTGTCGCTCGCTAGAACGAGGAGCGAACACGCCACAACGATTGCGCCAACGAGCCTGGCAGATAGGCGCCTATTGTGCTGCACAGCTCCCCCTTTCTCCTGGCTGTAGAGCGGGGAATTGCTCGCGAGGAACGACTTTCAATTCGGAGCGCATGGCATAATGTCCAGCTCCGCAAAACTCGCGGCAAGGCATTTTATATTCGCCCGGACGCGGGAACTGAAGTTGCGCCTCGCTGATCGTGCCGGGCAAGACCTCAACTTTATAGGCAGTGCCATCGAAGGCAAGCGAGTGGACCGCGTCGGCGCTGGTGATGCGAAGATGAACCGGGACCCCAGCCGGAACCAGAATGCAATGCGGGATGAACAGGTATTGCTGGGCGATCATGCGCACGGTGACCGAGCCATCCGGATCCTGCTCGGTTCCGAGATTATTCTCAACGAACTCTCCCGCCAGGTGCAGCGACAAAGGATCGACGTGGCGCGAACCCCTCAGCCAATGCAGAAGAGGAACGTCGATCTGATAGTAGCGGGTGGCTGGGATCATTAACAGAACCAGCACGGTCAGCAGAAACGTTCGTAGCTTTCGCCAGTTCACAATCGGTTTTGCCTTAAGACTGAGAAGGGCACGAGTTTACTCGTGCCTTTAAGTCGCTAAGAAGTGTACTTCAGCGCGAGACATCTTTTCGCGCGCGAAGCTAAGTCCCGGCGATTTCCTTCAGCACCGCGTTGCAACGCTCGCAGACTGTGGGGTAGACTTTGTCCTCGCCGACGTGGATCGAATAATTCCAGCAGCGTTCGCACTTGGCTCCATCCGCCTTCTTCACCTCGACGTGGACCTGCCCGGTGCCATTGCCTGGACCAGGAACGAGCGTCACGGCGGAAACAATAAAGAGGTAGCGTAGTTCGCCCGCGTGGCGAGCCAGCACTGAATAGACCGGGTCGGGAGCAGTCAAGGCAACCTGAGCTTCGAGCCCGGTGCCGATCAGTTTGTTGTTGCGAGCTTCCTCGAGCGCCTTGAGCACCTCGTCGCGCACCGCGCGCAGCGTCGCCCAATCGTCGTCAGACTTGGAGTCAGCCTGGGAAGCGATCTCGCTCGGAGACGGGAACGATGCCAAGTGCACGCTCTCTTCACGTTGCGTCGCTTTCGGCAAATATTGCCAGATCTCTTCGCAGGTGAAGCTCATGATGGGAGCGAGCAGCCGAACCAGCGCCTCGCCGATCCGCCAGATTGCCGTCTGTGCGCTGCGGCGAGCCTGCGACTTGGGCGCGGAAATATAAAGACGATCTTTGAGCACGTCGAGATAAAAGGCGCTCAAGTCAACGATGCAAAAATCGTTCACGCGATGGTAGATCTTGTGGAACGCGAACTCGTCATACCAATCCTTCAGAGCGACGGCCAGCCCGGCTGTGCGGCGCAGCATGTACTGGTCGAGAGCTTGCATTTTGTCGAAGGGAACTGCGTCGGTCTCGGGGTCGAAGTCTCCGATGTTGCCGAGGATGTAGCGAAACGTGTTGCGAATCTTGCGGTAGTTTTCCGCGACCCGCTGCATCAACAGCTCGGAGCCGACCACGTCTTCGCGGAAGTCGACCGACGCCACCCAGAGGCGAACCACTTCCGCTCCCATGCGATCGGCGATATCGACCGGGTCCACGTCGTTGCCGCGCGACTTTGACATGGCTTGCCCTTTTTCGTCGAGCGTCCATCCCGGCGTGACCACGCCTTTGTAAGGCGGCGTTCGGTGCGTGCCCATAGCGCAGAGCAGGGACGACTGGAACCAGCCGCGGTATTGATCGCCACCTTCTAGATAAAGATCGGAGGGCCAGGGATATGATGGTTCATCCGCGATCAGCGCCAGATAGCTCGCTCCAGATTCCAGCCAGACGTCGAAGATGTCAGTTTCCTTTTCGAACTTGGCGCTGCCGCAGTGTGGGCACTTTGTTCCTGCGGGAAGAATGGAGTCCGACTCGGACGTGAACCAGGCGTCAGCGCCGGAGCGGGCGAAAAGCTCGACTACCTTGCGATTGACCGCGTGATCGTTGAGCGGTTTGCCGCAGTTCTCGCAAAGGAAAACCGCGATGGGAACGCCCCACACGCGCTGCCGCGAGATGCACCAGTCGGGGCGCGTGGCGATCATGTTCGAAAGCCGCTCCTCGCCCCACGCCGGATCCCATTTCACGTGCTTGATCTCGGCGAGGGTGCGGGTGCGGAGAGTGTCGTCCTTCGATTTCCCGCCGGGCATGGGCGTTTCCATCGAGATGAACCACTGCTCCGTGGCGCGAAAGATCACCGGATTGTGGCAGCGCCAGCAGTGCGGGTAAGAGTGTTCGGTCTTTTCCGCATGCAGCAGAGCGCCACGGCTCTTGACCAGGTCGATGATGGGCTGATTCGCTTCCCAGACGCGTTTGCCCGTGTACTCCGGCAAACCGTTGCGCAGGATTCCTTTTTCGTCGACGTTGCTGGTGGCGTCAAGACCGTACTTGACGCCGGTAATGAAATCCTCGGCGCCGTGCGAAGGTGCGGTGTGCACTACGCCCGTGCCCGTATCCATGGTGACGTATTCGGCCAGCACGCCGAGGATCTTGCGATCGAGAAACGGGTGCTGGAAGTTCAGGTGCTCGAGTTTGCGGCCGGGGAAATGCGCGAGTTCGCGCGGAGCTGAGAGATTGCATTTCTCCGCAACGTCTTTCGCCAGCTTCGAGGCAACGATGTAGACTTCGCCGGCGGATTCGAGCGCGACATACTCTTCATCCGGATGAAAGGCCACGGCCATGGACGCAGGCAGAGTCCACGGGGTGGTGGTCCAGATGATGGTTGAAAGTTTCTTTGCGGCGAGCGCCGCGTCAATCTTGGCGGGATCGTCGAGCAACGCGTACTTCACCCACACCGTGGGGCTGGTGTGGTTTTCGTACTCGACCTCGGCCTCGGCCAGCGCAGTCTCGTCATGCATGCACCAATAGACGGCGCGCAGGCCTTTGTAGACGAAGCCGTTTTCGTAAAAGGAAAAAAATGTCGACAGGACCACCGACTCGTACTGCGGGTTCATGGTGGCGTAAGGCCGGTCGAAGCGGCCGAAGACGCCGATGCGCTTGAATTGCTGGCGCTGCAGATCGAGAAACTTCTGCGCGTACTTGCGACATGCCGCGCGTACGTCGATGGGACGCATCTGCAGCTTCCTGCCGCCGAGTTCCTTGTCCACCTTGATCTCGATGGGCAGGCCGTGGCAATCCCAACCGGGCACGTAGGGCGCGTCGAATCCGGCCATGTTCTTCGACTTGACAACGAAGTCTTTCAGACACTTGTTCAGCGCCGTGCCCAGGTGGATCGGTCCGCTGGTGTAAGGCGGGCCGTCATGCAGAATGTAGGTGCCCTTGGCCGATCCTTTGCGGGCCTCGCGGATGCGTTCGTAGATGCGCATTTCCTCCCAGCGGGCCAGCATTTTGGGCTCATTCTGGGGCAGGTTGGCCTTCATGGGGAAGGCGGTTTTAGGCAGGTTAATGGTAGCTTTCAGGTCGAACGGCACTCGGTTGGACTCTCCCAAATGATTGAATCTTTTCATTATACCGGGATACTGGCAGGGAACGTCCATGCGCGCTGGAATCGCAATACTCGAGGGGCGAAACCAGGGGAACCAGCTTGCTTAATGGTATGGGCGGCAGCTGGTACATTCCCGACCGGGACTTGAAATACACTTCGTAAAGAGCGACAGAAGGGGTACAATTTCATGTACAAGCCAAGGTTGGGGAGCTTGACGCCACCTGCGGGCGGGCCCCGACCCGGTTATGGAAACTAGGGAAGAAAAACAGAGGCAACTCGTTGGAAAGACGGCTCATCTGTGTAGGTGGGAAGTCTTCACCAGGGTAGCTGGTTCAGGAAAGCTCGTTCACCACCCACAAGGAAAAGCCGAACCCGGGAACAATGGCATCCACTGAAGTCAACCCGAACGTCGCCCCGAAAGCCGCTGACGAGCCGGAGCTTCACCTCCTGCTGGCCCCCGACACTTTTGAGCCTCTGTATAAGTCGCTTTTCCGCGGCCTAGACGAATTCTTCTTTCCCAAGAAGTTACCGCCGCTGAAGCTGGAGTCAAAGCCCATCCCGGTAAAGGATATTTGGGGTTTCTACAATTATAAAAAGAATGGCGCTCTCGGTTCGACGGTTGCGCATGTCATCGTGATCGCCTTGATTATCGGCGCAACGATTCTGGGACGCCGGATGGTGACGAAGGTCGAAGCTAAACCGCAGGTGACCGAACTGATTGATCCCGGCGACTACACGCTGAAGCCCGCCAAGACCCAGGCTGGTGGTGGCGGCGGCGGTGGTGACCGCGACGTGCTGAAGGCGTCGCAAGGAAAGCTGCCAAAGTTCTCGATGAAGCCGCAAATCACGCCGCCAGCCGCGGTGATCCGCAATCTCAACCCGAAATTGGCGGTCGAGCCCACTGTGATGGTGCCTCCCGATATTAAAGTAACCGCGATGAATAACATGCCGAACCTTGGCGATCCGAAGTCCACCGCCGTCATTCCGTCCAATGGTACGGGAGGGGGCAGCGGTATCGGCGAAGGCTACGGAGGTGGCGTCGGCCCCGGAAACGGGCGTGGCGTAGGGCCGGGCGAAGGCATGGGTATGGGTGGCGGCGTTTACCGTGCCGGTCGGGGAGTGACTCCTCCGCGACCGATCTTCTCGCCGGATCCGGAGTTCTCTGAGGAAGCTCGCAAAGCCAAGTATCAGGGTGTTTGCACTCTGATGATCGTGGTGGACACTGACGGCCGCCCTACCAATCTTCGAGTGGTCAACTCCCTGGGCATGGGATTGGATGAAAAGGCTCTTGAGACGGTCAAGACCTGGCGCTTCGAGCCTGGGATGAAAGATGGCCACCCCGTGAAGGTTGAGATGGCGGTGGAAGTCGATTTCCACTTGTACTGAGGCGCTCGCTTTCAGTTCCCGAGAAAAAAGAAAACCTACTCCTTGCGCAACACGGCAAAGTGCAGCACCACACGCTGCCTGAAACCCAGCCTCTCGTATAGCTCAATCGCCCGCACATTGTCGCCCCGGACGTGTAGAACCGGCGTTTCCCCGCGGCTGCAGGTTCGCCGCATCACCTCGGCCATCAGGATGCGCGCGTAACCGTGGCCCGTGTGTTCAGGGTGCGTGCAGACGGCGCTCACTTCGGTGTAGCCGGGAATCTTCAACCGCTCACCCGTCATGGCAACCAGCTTTCCGTCGAGGCGAATCCCCAAGTAAGTGCCCAATTCATGCGTGCGTTTGCCGAAGGGACCGGGCTTGGTGAGCGCCGTAAGCGCCATCATCTCCGGCGAGTCCGCATCGCCAAGTTCAACGATTTCCGGATCAGAAGAGGGGTGTGCGGCCGGAGAGCCGTCGCCCTCATAAACCATTTCCGGCATCGGAGCGCCGGCAACAAAACTCCAGCCGTGCTGCGGCTGGTAAGGCGCTTCCAGGAACAGTCCGATTGTCTGACCCGCGCCCACCAATCCCGCGAGCGACTTGTATCCCCTAGGCGTGGGCTCATGAAACGCAGCCAGCGGCGAGACCTCCGGCACAAACCTGCGTGCCTGCTCGAATGACTCGGCGAACTCAGCCTGCCGCGTGGTCAGTGCCTTCCAGATGATGTTGTCGAGAGGATGCATTTGCCGTAGGGCTGACATTTTGATTGGAGCAATCGGAGGCTACCTAGGACACAGTAATTCTGAAATGGGGAATCACGCTATCCGAACCTTGCGGACAAAGACGAATCGTTCCCTTTTGTTTATTCCTTCAGATCCACATGCTGAACATCCTCAATCGCGTGCCCGAGGAAGCGCTCGCCCAGGCGCCGGAATTTCTCGACCGAATCAGTAGCGAAGAACTTCAGGCGCGGAAGCTTGCGGCGTTCTTCATGGACGGCCCGAGTCAGCGGGAGAAGCCGCTCCAGGCAGTCCGCGACGGCGCGAGCCGTCGAGTCGGCGGAGTCGACGATGCTCACATGCGGTGGCGCCACGCGATGCAGAAGCGGCTTGAGCAGCGGGTAGTGCGTGCAGCCAAGAACCAGAGCGTCCGCGTCGTGAAAGCCATCCGCAAAGCCCTCATCCAGATAAATGCGCGCGACCTGCTCGGTGACGGGATGCTCCACCCATCCCTCTTCGACCAGCGGAACCAGCAGCGGACAAGCCTTTTCCCGCGCTTCGAGCCCCCGCGCCTCAAGAGCCTTGCGGTAAGCGTGGCTGCTGACGGTGGCCTCGGTGCCCAAGACAACGACTTTCCGTTTCTTACTGACCGAAGCGGCTGCCTCGGCCCCGGGCTCGACCACCCCCACGACCGGTACATGCGCCGCCGCCGCGATGAGGTCGAGGGCAAGGGCAGTCGCGGTGTTGCATGCGATTACCAGCAACTGTGCTCCGTGAGCCTCAAGATAGTGGGCAGCTTCGACCGCATAGCGCGCCACGGTTTCGACCGACTTGGAACCGTAGGGAAGCCGGGCCGTGTCTCCAAAGTAGAGGTAGTCGGCGTCGGGAATAAGTTCAAGTAAAGCTTTAAGGACGGTCAGTCCGCCGACGCCGGAATCAAATACGCCGATGGTGGGACGACGCTGGGTCATGATTGATGAAACCGCATCACGATAATACCAGCGGGGAAGAACAGGAACGGGATTCAGGGATGACCAGAGATGTTCCTGGGAGGGAGCTAGGAATGTTTCGTCGCGGTCGAGCGTACCGCAGTTCCCTCGAACTCAGAGCTTCTTCCGCAGCATTCCCCGGGCGGAATCGGCGCACCATGCGGGCAAGTACGAGGATGTCCGAGGAAAGTACAAATCTTGTCCGTCGCTTCCAGTGAAAGGATGTGCTCGAACTTGCAGGCTTGCTGCTCGATCTCGGATTCGCTGTCCATCGCCAGGCTGTCGGTAAAAAGTCTTTCGGCGAGGCGATGGCGCCGAATGATGCTGCCGGCCCGTTCGCGCCCGCGGGGCGTAAGTTCCACGATCAAAGTACCATCGCCGGTCGAGGCGGCCACGGGTTTGAGCGCATCGTGGCAGGGATTCACGAACGGTTTGTGATCGTGAGGGTGAGGCGGATGCGGCGCCGAGAGCACGAGTCCCATCTGAATCATTTTCTCAATCGCCAGGCTCACGGGCAGCGCGCCGTGCACCTCCATGCGCTCGACTTCTGCGATCTCGCCGTGCTCGGCCAGCACCCACAATTCTTCGAGCACCTCATCGAACTGCTCTTCGTCCGCCATGGCAAAAACTTCCTGCGATTCGATCTTGCCATGATGGAACTCGATGCGCCGGTCGGCCAGGCGCGCCACCACGGGATCGTGCGTGACCATCACGATCGTCCGCCCCTGCTGGTGAAACTCGCGCAGCAGCCGCAGCACAATCTCTTCGTTGATGGCGTCGAGGTTGCCGGTAGGTTCATCCGCCAGAATAATCTTTGGATCATTGATTAGGGCCCGCGCGATACAGACCCGCTGCTGCTCTCCGCCGGAAAGCTGTGAAGGCAGGTGATGGGCGCGGTCGCCCAGCCCGATTCGAGTCAGGGCTTCCATCGCCTCTTTCTCGTCGGTCATGCTGTGAAAGTACTGCGCCAGCATGACGTTCTCGACCGCCGTCAGAAACGGTATGACATGAAACTGCTGGAAAATAAATCCAATCTTCTCGGCCCGCACACGATTCAAGTCTGCCGAAGAGATGCCGGCTACGTTCTGACTATCGAGCCAGATTTCGCCGGACGTCGGGCGATCAAGGCAACCAATCAGATTCACCAGCGTCGATTTCCCCGACCCCGACGGACCCATGATAGACAGCCATTCACCCCGCGCCACGTGAAGAGAGATGTCATCGAGCGCATGGATCGAGGCGCTCTGCTCTCCCTTGCCATTCGCGTGCTCGCCCCCTGCAGCCTTCGCGGGATAGAGCTTGGTCACATTCTTGATCTCAATCATGTCACTCTCCCCGCAGGATGACCGCCGGCTGCACCCGGCGCAACAGCCAGATCGGGAGAACTGCCGAAAGCAACGTCACCACTATGCTACCAGCCAGAACAAAGGGCAGCACGCTGAAACGTGGCACCACGGGAGCATGGAAGTTAACCCGCCCGATCCATGCCGCGATGCCGACGCCCAGAACAAAGCCGATCAGCGCGCCGCTTGCCCCCAGGGCCGCTGCCTCCGCAGCGAAAAAGCCATTTAACAACCGGTCGGACGCACCCAGCGCCTTCATGATGGCGAAATCGCGCCGGCGGTCAAAAACCCATCCCATCAAAGTAGAGAGCACACACAGCGCAGCCGTCAGAATAATAAGCGCAGCCGCGGCGAGCAGCGTGGCCCGAGTCTTGCCCAGAACACGCGCTTCGCCTTCCATGATTTGCCGCACCGGACGCACATCAGCGGCTGGGATAGCCTGCGCAAGCTGGCGCATGATGGCGGAGATCTCTTCCGGCGATCCGCTGGCGGCGACTTCGATCGTCGAGGCCTGCACACCCGTCCAGGAAACGAAATCCGCCAGCGAAACATAAACGCGGCTGTCTTCGGCAGCCCCGGTCCGCACGGTTCCAGCCGACGTGAGGTGAATGGCATGTCCCTGAAAGCTGAGATCGAAGGGCTGATTCCTCGGCGATACGACAGAAAGAGAGCGCGCGCCGACCAGCGCCTGGTGCGGTGCGGAAGGCCAGTTGCTTACCGACCACCAGCGGTCGAGTTGCCGAACCCGGTCGAAATCCGTTCCTGCCACGACAACCGGCTGGCCATCGCTGGTTCGAGCCACCACCAGCCCGAAGGGCGCGACCACACCGCGGCCGGCAAGCACGGATTCCACCTGCGTCAGAGTGTCTGCGGGAAGGGAAGTGCCGTCCCTGCCCACCAGGATGATGTTCGCGCCGTAGTTACGGAATTCGCGCTGCAGCTTCGCTTGCACATCGACGTAAAGATTCAACATCCCCGTGGAGACAGCGGCGGCCACGACCATGGCGAAAAGCGCTGAGAGCGCGCGTCCGCGGCGGAGTACGGCGGCCCGCACCAGCATCCGAAGAAACATGGAGGTATGCGGCGACCGCGCGCGGCTGGCTGCAACGTCCTGCGCGGCATGCGAGACGTTCACAGTTCACCTCGCAAGGCGAACACCGGCTCGAGCCTAACTGCTTTGCGAATGGCGGCGGCGCTTCCCGCGAACGTAACCACCACCGCAATCGACAGAATTACAGGCAGAAGCACCGGCGGAATCGTAATCTGCGAATCGAAAATGGATCGTCCGATTTGATGCGCGAGCAATCCTCCGGCAGCGAAACCTACCAGGCCGCCGAACAAAGCGAGCAGCGTCGCCTCAGCAAAGAAGACGGAGGCGATCGCCAGCTTTCCCGCGCCCAGAGCCTTCATCAGACCCACTTCCGCGCGCCGCTCAAAAATGGCCGTAGCCATGGCGGCTGACACTGCGAGTGCCGAAGCAAATAGCGCCGCCAGCGTGATCAGAAAGATCAGCCCCTCGATGCGCGTCAGCACTGCGCCCTCGTTCTGTGCAACCTGACGAATCTGTTCGGCGTGCGAATGCGGAATCGCTTCCTGCAGCTGAAATGCAATCGACTGCGGATAGGGCGAGCAGTACCAGCGGTCATAAACCGGACCAGACATGCTCTTGGGGTCGCGGCGGGCCAGAGCGTCCTCAGGCTTGGTAAGCGCACTGACGTAGACGCGGCGAACCGCGCCCGGTTGGCCAAGAATTTCCTGAGCCAGCGCAATGGGCGCGACGATCTGGTCGTCTTCGCCGCCTCCGGTAGAAAGAATTCCGCTGACATGCAACTGTCGGCCTGAGACAGTAAGCTCATCACCAGCTTTCGCCGAAAGCCGCGCCGCCAGCCGCTCCCCGAGCAGAACATCGCGGGAATTGTCATCGGGCCACGCTCCCGAAACCTTCCACCACGGATGCGTAGACCGCACTCCAGTCGTGAACTCTTCCTTGCCAAAAGAAACTTGTTTGGCAAAGTAAGTCCCAAGCAACGTGAGAGTTTCCGTTCCGCCGTCGCGCTGCAGCGCAACATTCACCGGAAGCATCGGCGCAAACCCGGTGATGTTGTTATGCCAGAATGTACCCTTGATCTTCGGCAGGTCGGCTTCGTTCAGAAACGCGCCATCGCTCGGTGGTTTCAGGTTCACCCCACCAATTTCCACATCCAGCGTGTCTTCTTCGGGAGTGACTAACAGGTTGGCGCCGATGGTGCGCAGCTCGCGATTAATTTTGTCGCCGATGTCGGTGGCGACCGCGATCATCGCCGTAGCCACAGTCACACCGAGTGTGATGGCTGCGCCGGCTAGCAATTTGCGCCGCTTCTGGCGACGGAAGGATTCGTAGACGAGCCGGGCGAACATCCTCTACTGCTTCTCGAACATGCGGCTGCCGGCCGCGATGTCCGCCTCTTGAATAATCACGGAGTCAGCCGTCTCGGTCGCCTTGAGCGGCACCGGGTTGCATCCGCCTTTAGCGCCAACCGATTGCGGATTGATCGGCGCGGCACAGTTCTTGCAAACCACCATGTTGCCCGACTTGTAGAAACCGACCGCACCGCAGATTTCGCAAGCGTCGAAAACCGTGGCGATCTTCCCGTCCGGCTTTTGATAGAGCCAGAATCGAATCTCCGTTCCATTCTCCTGCGCCTGATAGCGGTGCAGGTCGCCATCCGAAACCTGCGCTAGCGGAATCCTTATCTGACCGTTCGTAAAACTAACTTCGGTGGCGGGTGACAGAGCGCTCACGCTCTTGGCATAGATAAATTCGGCCGTAACCAGCGCGATGAAGATGAAGGAGAAGCCGTAAACCGAAGCCATCCACAAGCGTTCTTTGCGAGCCGTCCAGGCGGCCTTGCGCCGCTCCGCTGGGGAAGTTGGTTCGAGAACGGGCTGTCGCCGCTTGGCGTCAAACAAGACCATCAGCGCCGCCAGCGCGACAATCGTGACAAAGAAGAAAAGATCGTTGCGCACGATGGGACCGATGATGGCCATCTCGCGTTTGGAAGAAGCAATCACGCCGCTCTCCGACAGCTCATGCAGACCTGCCACCACCAACTGCAGCGCCACCAGGAACAGGATCGCTGTCGTCACCCGAAAAAACTTCTGCAGGTTAATCCGCACGCTGCCCTTCACAAACATCACACCGAAAGCAACCGCTGCCAGCACGCCCAGCAACGTGCCCAGAAAGCTCATCAGCTCAGTCGAGTTCAGCGAGACCGCAGACAGGATCAGCACGGTCTCCGCGCCTTCGCGCAGCACCATCAGAAACACAAAAAAGAACAGGCCGACCCAGGCATCGTTGCCGGCCAGCAGGCCAACCTTGCCCTCAATCTGTCCTTTCAGCTTGCGCCCGGTCTTCATCATGAAAATAATCATGGTGACGACGAAGAAGGCGGCGACCAGCATGACCCAGCCTTCGAAAACGTCTTCATTCCAGTTCAGCCGGGAAATCACGATCGCCACGCCGATGCTGCCGAGGAAAGCAGCGCCCAGCGCGGCGTAAACCGTCTTGCGCAGATCATTCCGGCCAATCTTGGCCAGATAAGCCAGCGTGATGCCGACGATCAGGGCGGCCTCAACCCCTTCGCGCAGCGTGATGATGAAAGCCTGAAGCATTTAGAAGTAACCTGGGTTTCTGAAAACGATCTTGAAAATGAATTTCAATTTCAACTTCAAGGATATGCCGCGGCCAGTAGGCCCGTCAATCCGCGGCGTCACAAACGAGCGTGATCTGCATCACACGGGGAAATCTGGGATTAAACGGCACCCGCGGAGCGGTTAGTTGGCCAAGGGCGACCCTTCACCAACGGCGCGTAGTTTGCGGTTTGCGGACCGTCCCGACAGCAGTTCCGCCAACGCGTCTTCGCCCTACATCCCTCAACTAGCGCTGTTTACTTTTGGTTGAAGCGTCGGGGTCGGCGCCCATCTCCTTGAGCTTCTGCCTAGCCCAAACGTTGCCCGGATTTTCCTGGAGCGAAGAGCGGTAATAGCGGATTGCTTCTCCGGTGTTGCCGCGCTCAGCGTATGCCCGAGCCAGGGCATCGAGTTGATTCCACGGAGGTGGATAGGATTTAGGATCGTGCAGCAAGACTGAGGAGGCTTCTTCCAGGCGACCCTCGTGGATCGGTGCAGCGACTAAGATTGAGACGGTAAAGGGCGGGGTAGTTCGTTCATAACCAGCCCGCCTGCCACCATTCCGAAAATGCTCATCAATCGCTTCAAGGCCACCTTCATCGAAGAGTCTCAACGGATCAGTCAGGTACCAACCGTCAAATATCGTGCAGATCCCGGAATATATACCGAGCAGCGGAACCGAGCCGTGAGTTTCATCCTTCATCCATTCGAACTTCCACCGAAAGCTCTTCAGCTTGATATTTTGTAAAGCTGCAGCAAGCTGCTGAACATCAGGCGTTGGACTCCCAAGGTCATTGGCGGCACTGATAAACAGGTCGGCCTGCAAATCCTTCAACTCAGAGAGAGCACGCTGTATCAGAACAATCTCGGCTCCGTTATTCCATCCGGCGGTGGGATCAATTGCGATGTAGGCGTTAAACAGCGCGGGTCTTCTGGCGAGCGTGTGAATCGTGAATAGGCCTCCGAAGGAGTGTCCCACCAGAATTCGGTATGGTCGAGTACGGTAGTTCTTCTCGATGTAAGGCACGAGTTCGCCGCTGATAAATGCAAGGAAGGCGTCAGCCCCACCGTTTCCCGGTGAGAAGCGGTTTTCGATCTCGACTTGCGAAGGAGGCGTCAGGTCGTGCGTGCGCTCAGGAGGGTCTCCGCTATCAATGCCCACCACGATCACCCCGGGAATCCGTTCGTTCTCAGCAAGGAAACGGACAATCGCTGCTGTGAATTCGAAATTGGATTCAGCATCCAGCAGGTACAAGACCGGGTAGCGGTCGGTGCTGCTGTCATAGTCCTCAGGTTTTGAGATGGTAAGCGCCCTGGACTGATTGAGGATTGCAGATTGTATTTGCACTGTCTGACCGATCGCGATCGAGTTGGATTGGCTCTGACCAAGAGAGCACACTCCGCATGCGAGAAGCACTGGAAGCACCGCAGCATCCAGGCGAGAGAAGATTCTTTTCAATGGGCATCCCCAACACGTCGACCCGGTAATGTTAAAACAACGGCTGCAATTGCTGAAATCCCACTTCACTCACAACCGTTTCAAGAACGCCTCCGCCTCCTCCAACCGCGGGAACAACTTCTCCTCCGCCTGAAACTCCGCCGAATGCACGCACCGCCGGCTCCCGCGCAGCCTGACAGGGTGCTTCAAGTGCAGCATCTCGTGGTAGACGATGTACTCGACCGCGTAGCGGGGCACAGCTGCCTGATCAAAGATTCGGCTGATGACAATCGCATTATGCGCAGGATCGTAATGCCCGAGGATGCGTCGGGTCTTCGTCGGGCTCCAACCCATACGCGGCCGGCCCAGCAGTCCGTAAAAGAAACGCCGGTTCAGATCCTCAAACACAGCGTCCAGATCGTAGACGCGGCCCTTCGGAGAATGCAGCCGCTTGCGCCCGCGCATCTGCCGCACCAGATGGGCTTTACGCACAACCTCGTGGCTGGCCACATATTTTCGATAGCGAGCCGCGTGGCCTCGATCGATGGGCTTGCGGTACATCTTGGCCAGCAGGATATGAGCAATGGCCCGCACTACGGCATCAGGCGCGCCTTCCAGTAGATCAGAGAGCCTCACCAGAAGTCTGCCCTCGCGCAAGCGGATGGTGTTATTAACGTTCGCGAAAGCAAAAAACTCAATCTTCAACTCAGGCGCCAAAGCGCCGGGCCGCAACCGCCGGTGTTCCTCATGGAAGATTTCGAGCAGTCCCTCACGCACAGTGAGCAGATTAACACGACATGATTAGCACGATGTGATTGGCACGAGGATGATTGGCAAGAGCACATTCACTCAGACTTGTCAGCGGCCGGCTTCGAGGCAAATGTCTTCTTGTGCTTAGCCGCGTCTTCCTGGTCCGCCAGCAGCTTGCGATGGTCTTCCGCCGAACCATCCAGCGTATCGAGGGCTTCGGTCAAAGCAAATTCGTACTGTTTGGCTTCCTCCGCAGAAACCCCGGCCGCATCCCTCAGCGCCAGCAGCTTGGCCTGGAACTCAGTATCGGCGTCGATGATCATCTTCAGAGGCTTGCGAATGTCATTCTTGCGATCGACATAGGTGTCGATGTTGTCGTTTAGTTCGTCATAGATCAGCAGGAAGTCATCCAGCTTGTCATGGGTTTGCTGCGCCCGGTCCTTCGTTTTGGGATCGCTGCGCATCTGCTCGAGCGCGACCAGGCGCGCCCGGGCGAATTTTACGTAAAGAGAAAGCCGTTGCTGAGGCTCCCAACTGGCATCGCGGATCTGGTCAATCTCCGCCTGGGTGAAAGGATCCCGGTGACGCTGGGCGGGTGCCAGCGCCGCCATCATCAAGAACGCCCCCAAAGCAGCGCAAATCCGAAATCGGCAGATTCTCATTTCTTCTTGTCAACTTTCGGAAACATGGCAACCAGCAGATCGTCCCGAATCTTCTGCAGCCGGTCGATCGTGTTCTGAATCTGCGCCTGGTCCTCGTGGGAGACGGCGTGATTCATGTCGGTGAGTTTGCGCACCATTTTGCGAATAGCGATCTCGCTCTGCTTTTCGTGCTTGCGCGATTCAATCGCATAGTCGCGAGCCAACTCAGCATAAGCGACGACGTCGGCGAGCGCCGCGCGCGCCTTCTCACTGTCACCGGCAATGTACAACCTGTCGGCACCGCCCAGTTGCCGTTCAGATATGTGAATGCACAGCGCGGGACGATCGCCGACAGCTGCCTTGGCCACGCGTTCTTTCAGTTCTTCGACTGACGGTTCGTCGCGGCCGCGCAGCAGGGAAGGTGCGACCAGCGCGGACAACGCTATGACCGCGATCACAGCCAGCCAGAATCGTGAATGTCCCATCCCCAACAATATTGGCTTCCCGCAGGCTACCGTCTCGGTTCGATGGCGATAAGCCGATGTTTTGCCTGCCACTCCTGATCAGGATACTTCCCATTTGCGTTGTTAAGGAAGAGGTGATAATTGGCCGCAGCTTTCTTGAAGTCCCGCAGGTGATCGTAGGCCGAGGCCCGCATGAAATATGTCATCGGAGTCTCCGGCAGCAGTTTAGCTCGGGCATCGAGCGCACGAATGATGACTGGGTAATCCTTGTTGTCGTTGGCCGCAAATGCAAGATCATAATATGCGCCTCCGGAGTTGGGCTTCAGCGTCACTGCCGTGACGAACTCGCGCTGGGCCTCCGGCGACTTCTTCTGCCATAACAGAGCCTTGCCCAGCCCATCATGCAACCCCGCTTCGTTAGGGTGCGCAGCCAGCAGCGCGCGGTAGGCCGCCTCGGCCAGATCGTTTTTCCCAGTGGCCGCGTAGACCTCCGCAAGATCGCGCTGCGCCGCATCGTCACCCGGCGCCAACTTCAGTCCGGCCTGCAGTTCTGCGATGGCAGCGTCGGTCTTGCCCTCGGCCGCGAGCACGCGTCCCAACTGAATGTGCACCGCAGCCGACTCCCCATTTACCGCCAACAACTTTCGCAAATACTCTTCCGCCTCAGGGAACCGGCGCCCGCGCATGTAGATGTTGGCCAAACCCATGACCGCCGCATCCCTCGACCGCGAATCGAGTGCCAGCGCCTGTTTGTATTCCTGCTCAGCCGCGGCATATTTATTTTCCTGTTCGAGAAGTTGCCCCGCGGAAAGATGCGGCTCAGCTTCTTTCGGTTGCAGCGCTGCCGCGCGCCGGTATGCCGCAAGCGCCTCCTCAGGTTTCAACTTTTCGATCGTCTCTCCCAGTGAAAGCCAGGCCCGGTATTGACCTTCGGCTACGTGCGCCGTGGGTTTCAACTGAGTCGCCGCGCGAAGAAATCGCTCCGCCTCAGGTTGCCCAGTCTTGGCCAGTTGCAGCCCAAGATTCAGGTTCGATTCAAAAACCTCCGGCTTAGCCGCTACCGATTTGCGGTAAGCCGCAATCGAATCATCCAACCTGCCCAGCTCATTTTCTACAAAACCAAGATCGAACCATCCCACGTAGCTCGCAGGCTGGCGATCCAGTAATTTCCGAAGCAGAGGTTCCGCGGCAGCGTAATCCCGTTTTTCAATAGCACTTTCCGCCTGGGTAAGTTCGACAGGTTGAGTCGGAGAATCCTCATCCTCTACTTGAATGTGATGCACCGACCGGTGACCCTGAGGCTGTGATGAAGACTGCGTTGAAGGCTGTGATGAAGACTGTCCCGAAGGCGCGCTGGTATCTTGCCCCACCGAGCACAAGCCCGCCGTCAACAGCAACAGGCAGCCCGCAAAAACACTACTTGCTCCCATTGGACCGCGCCGCTCCATGTCCCTGGCCATTGCCCGCGCTATTCCCGTTCAGCACTCGAGACAGATATTTGCCGGTATAAGAGCCGGGCACTTTCGCAATCGCCTCGGGCGGACCCACTCCCACAATTTTCCCACCACGCGCTCCACCCTCCGGCCCCAGGTCGATCACCCAATCCGCAGTCTTGATCACTTCCAGATTGTGTTCGATCACCAGGATCGATCCCCCCGCACTGATAAGACGGCGGAAGGCTGCCAATAGTTTGCTGACGTCATCGAAATGCAGCCCCGTCGTTGGTTCATCAAAAATATAAAGCACACGTCGGCGTCGTCGGCTTTCTTCGGGCCGCGTTGCCGACGGCCGCCCAATCTCACGACCCGTGGGCTGCAGATGTGCCGCCAACTTCATGCGCTGCGCCTCTCCTCCCGACAAAGTCGTCGCCGATTGCCCCAGCCGCAAATATCCCAAGCCAACTTCCTCCAGTACGCGCAGCTTGTCGGTCAGCTTGGGCACCTCGGCAAAAAACTTGAGTGCCTCCTTCACCGTCAGGTTCAGCACTTCATGAATATTCTTACCGCGGTAGCGTACGTCGAGTACTTGCCCCTTATACCGAGTCCCTTTGCACTCTTCGCAGATGAGTTCAACGTCGGCGAGAAACTGCATCTCCACCGTAACCGTGCCATCGCCCTGACAAGTCTCGCACCGCCCGCCGGGGATGTTGAAAGAAAAATGTCCCGAGGCGAAACCGCGCTTCTTGGCCTCAGGCAGCGAGGCGAAAAGCTCGCGGATCGCGTCAAACGCCTTGATGTAAGTCACTGGGTTCGACCGGGGCGTCCTCCCAATCGGAGATTGATCCACCAGCACCACTTCGTCAATGAACTGATCGCCCTCCAGACTTTCCCACGTCGCCACCCCGCGCGCCGCTCCCAGGCTCTGCTGCTTCTTGGCTTCTCCCAGCGCCTGATAAAGAACCTGATGCAACAGCGTCGATTTCCCCGACCCTGAAACTCCCGTAATTGCCACCAGCAGTCCCAACGGAATGCAAATGTCCACATCCTTCAGATTATTTGCCCGCACTCCTTTGATCCTGATCTGCTGCGCCCCGGGCTGGCGTCGCACGGCGGGTATCTGAATGCGCAAATCTTCCGCGAGATAACGTCCCGTAAGCGATGCGGGATTCCGCAGAATCTCTTCATACGTTCCCGCAGCCACCAGCTTGCCCCCGTTTTCTCCAGCTCCGGGACCCAGGTCGAGAATCCGATCCGCCGTCCGCATAATGTCAGGATCGTGCTCCACCACCAGAATCGTGTTCCCCAAATCGCGCAGGTCTTGCAAGATCTTGATCAGGCGGTGCGTGTCGCGGCTATGCAGCCCGATTGAAGGCTCATCCAAAACATAGAGCGTACCCACCAGCCGCGATCCCAGCGAGGTGGCGAGCTGAATGCGCTGCGCCTCACCGCCAGAGAGCGTAGACGAGAGCCGGTCGAGTGTCAGATATTCCAGGCCCACGTCGTTGAGAAAGCGCAGCCGCTCGCGGATCTCCTGCAGCAGCCGCTCCGCAATGTCGGCTTCTTCCGGGCTCAACTGAACCCCAGCAAAGAATTTGGCCGCGTCCTCCACCGTCATCGCGCCAACGTCGCAAATGTTTCTCCCGTTGATCTTCACCTGCCGCGCTTCCAGCCGCAGTCGCGTCCCCCGGCACTCGGGACAAGTTGAATACCCGCGATAGCGGCTCAAAAACACCCGAATGTGCAGCTTGTACTTCTTCCGCTGCAGGTATGCAAAGAATCCGCGCACGCCCAGGAATTTTCCATCCCCCTCCAGAATGAGTTCCTGTTCCGCCTCGCCAAGCTCCGCCCAAGGCACATCCAGCGGAATGCCTTCTTGTTTGGCAAACCGCTTCATGTCCGTAAAAACAGGCCGGTACTTGGGTTTATTCCACGGATCAATAGCGCCTTCGCCCAACGATTTCGTTTTGTCCGGAATAACCAGGTCGAGATCGAAGTCAATCGTGTTCCCAAACCCCTGGCACCGCGGGCACGCGCCATAAGGATTGTTGAAAGAAAACAAGCGCGGCTCTGGCTCTTCATAACGCAGATTGCAAGCCTTGCATTCGAAGCGCTGCGCAAACCGCAACTGCCGTGCTGGCTGATCATCATGCGGCGGCAGGTCGAAAATCACTTCGCCCGCTTCCCGGTAGGCAGTCTCGACCGCATCCACGATGCGCGATCGCGACTCTGCCGAAATCGTAAGCCGGTCGACCAGCATAAACACCGGCTGATCAAAGCGAATATCCAGCAGCGACTCCGGCGTCGAAAACTCAAACACCTGCCCCGCCTGATACAGCCGATTAAAGCCCGCCTTGCGCAACTCGAACAGCCGAGTCTTAAGCTGCTCAGTAAGTCCCGAGTCCGCCGCCGCAGCTTTCCTGGCAGACTTGCGTCCGCGCGCAGCTTTCTTTTGAGTTTCCTGCGTCGCAGCCACGGCAGGCTGCAAAGGAAAAACCACTTGCACTCGCGTTCCCGCGTCCAGAGCCAACACCGCATCTGCGATTTCGTCGACGGTATCCTTCTTTACCTCGCGGCCGCAGTTCACACAATAAGTGCGCCCAATGCGGGCAAACAACAACCGGAGATAGTCATAAATCTCGGTCGCCGTCGCTACGGTCGATCGCGGATTCCGCGTCGTGTTCTTCTGCCGGATCGCCACTGCCGGGGCGATGCCGTCAATGGAATCCACGTCCGGCTTCTCAATGCGCTCCAAAAACTGCCGCGCATAAGCCGAGAGCGACTCCACGTACCGCCGCTGGCCCTCAGCATAGATAGTGTCAAATGCAAGGGAAGACTTGCCCGAACCCGAGACCCCCGTGACCACGGTCAAGGTGTTATGGGCAATCTCAAAATCGATGTTCTTGAGATTATGAACGCGCGCGCCGCGAACAATAATGCTTTCCGTGGGTAGTAAGTCAGACATCGGGTAAAAGGTCCGGCAGCAGATGCCATCCCCGCCGGGAGTGTTCCCAGCGTCTTCAGAGAGCCCTGCCGAACCTTTTATTATAAATCAGAGTTTTCCGGAGAAGGCGCGCGACCTCGCAGCGGAGTGTGTTGCGGGGGAACTGAATGCACGAAATGGAAGGATGGAACGAGTCCCGAGAGCGACAGCACCATGTCAAAGCGTCAAAGAGCGCCCGCCTAATCCTCTTCCTGATCGCGCCGCTTTCCATACCGGAAAGCCAAACCAAAACCAAACACCATAATTCCAACGGGAGGAACCAACAGCACCAGAATCGCGCGATTCAGCGCCTGTTGGCCCTCTTTGGGCGTGCTGCGGGCGGTCGCATTGCACATCGCGCATCCCTGCCCGAAGCTGGGTGCCGCGCAGAAACAAAGGGACGCCACCAGCGCAAGAACTCGAGCTTTGCCACAGAGAAACGTCATCGCGCCTCGATCCTACTTCACGCCCAACCGCAGAATCCGGTCCGCGTCCGGAAAGAAAAAGAAATACATGATCACAAACAAGCCTGCCACTCCGATCACCAGCATCCAGCGCATCAGCGCCGTCTCAAACTTCAAGTGCATGAAGTAGGCAATGATCAAGGCCGACTTGATGACCGATAACACCAGCAGCATTTCCAGCATACGCACCGGCACGAATATCTGCCGGTAACCGAGCCACACTTCCACCCCAGTCAGAAACAGCAACGCGCCCCAAACCCAGAAATACTGCCCCTTGCTATCGTCATGCGCAGCCACATCGTGCATTGCGTTCCCCCCTGACATTTGTCATCCTGAGCGCGTTCTTTGCGCGAAGGACCTATGCAACTTGCCGGCGCTGTCGCGGCACCTTACTTTCCATCCTCGCGACGGCACCTAAATCTTGGTCGACATCAAATACACCAGCGGGAAAATAAACATCCACACTAAATCCACAAAGTGCCAATAGAGCCCTGCCACCTCCACATCGTGCGCATCGTAATTCTTCGGTTTGAGAAACAGAATCACGCCTGCCACAATCAGGCCAATCAGCAACGCATTGACCAGGTAATGAAACACATTATCCGACGGAATCAGAAGAAATCCCGCCAGCCATAGCCCTCCCAGAATCGGTAGAAACCATTTACGCAGCGCCACCACGCCCAGGTAGATCACGCCGATGGTCACGTGCAGCATATGCATCGCAGTGAGCCCAAAAAACGTCGCCGCAAATTGCGGCACGCCGGCCGAGATCTTCGCGTACTCCGAATTCAGTTGCCCGGCGGGCTTCGGAAACGCTGGCAAACTCAGCCCTTCGTGGATCAAATGAGTCCACTCCTTCGCGTGAAGAATGATGAAGGCGGTTCCAAACGCCATCGTGGCCAGCAGCCACAGCCGCGTCCACGTCCGGTCGGCCCGCTGCGCCGCAAACACGCCCAGCACCATAGTCAGAGAACTCGACAGCAGGCAGGCCGTCATTACCGTTGCGTTGATAATGCTCTCCTTGCCAAACGGCGTGGGCCATGCCGTATAGATCCGGTTGTAGCTGAAGGCAAATAGCAGCGCTCCGAAGGTCAGCGAGTCTGAGGCCAGAAACAGCCACATCCCAACCTTCTTCGAATAAGCCCCGAACAGCGGCGCCTCATATTCCCCGGAAACTCCGTGCTGCACAGCAGCGGCGTCAGCCATCCTCTCGTTTCCCCTTTCCCTCATCGTACAAACGCTAACAGTGCGAAAACGTAAATCCACAACACCGCCATGAAATGCCAATACCAGGCTGCAACATCCACCACGATCCGCCGGTCTTCGACCGGCCTATGCAGCAGGGAAGTGATGCTCGCCCACGACAAGGCAATGATCCCCCCCATCAGATGTACCGCGTGAGCCGCCGTGAACAGATAAACGAACGAACTGTCCGGATTCGTGCTGACAAAAAATCCCCGGCTTCTCAGGTCAGCCCATGCAATCCCTTGCCCCAGCAGAAATGCCAAACCGAGAATCACCGTCACGCCCAGCCAGGGAAGATTTCGTTCGTTCCCCAGCGAGACTCCCGGAATCGACCGCACCGGTGCCAGCGCCGCGCGCCGCGCAATTCCACGCCGAGCGCCCTCCATGGTCAAACTGCTGATGAGCAGGATTGCCGTGTTGATCGCCAGCAGCAACCAGGGCAATTGCACTCCGCCCCAGTCGCGAAAGTAAGTGCGGCTGGAATCGTCAAACGTGGGCAAGCCCCGCCGCACGATCAGCGCACTGGTCAGCGAAACAAACACCATGCAGATGGTTGCGATGGCGCAAATCATTCCCAGCCGCGCCCGCCGCAAGCGCACTCCGTAATTCGGAGAGCCGTCTCCGCGGCCCTCATCGCCGCCGCCACCCAAAGGCGGCGCTGGCGGCTGCTGGCCGTGCCCCACGTGATCGATCGGTCGGGTTGGAGTGTAAGTTGCCATCACTCAGCCGCTTCAGTGCGCCGCCGGAACGCTCGCCGGATCCGTCTGCATCACGTAATCCTTAGCCGCGCCTGGAACCCCATACTCATAAGGACCGTGATAAACCACCGGCGTCACGCCGCCAAAGTTGTCATGCGGAGGAGGCGTCGCCGTGGTCCATTCCAAGGTCGTGGCTTCCCAGGGATTGTCGCTCGCCTTGGGCCCCTTAAACATGCTCCAGAAGAGATTGATCACAAAAATAAACTGCGCCGTAATCGTAATGATCGCCGCGTAGGTCATGAACTGATGAATCGGCATCAGCTTCGTCAGATACGCGACTTCCGTATATTGCGAGTACCGCCGCGTCCCACCGGCAATGCCCAGATAATGCATCGGCATGAAGATCGCGTAGGTTCCAATCAGCGTGATGAAGAAGTGCACTCGTCCCCAGGTTTCGTTCATCATCCGCCCAAACATCTTCGGGAACCAGTAATAAGTCGCCGCAAACATTCCGAAGATCGCGGCCACTCCCATGATCAGGTGGAAGTGACCCACCACGAAATAAGTATCGTGCAATTGAATGTCGAGCACCGGCTGCGCCAGGAACGGTCCGCTCAATCCGCCAGACACGAATAGGGAAACGAACCCGATGGCATACAGCATCGGAGTCTGGAAGCGAATCCGCGCCTTGTGCATCGTACCCAGCCAGTTAAACGTTTTGATCGCCGAGGGTACACCGATGCACATGGTCAGCAGCGAAAAGGCAAAAGCCGAATATGGGCTCATGCCGCTCATGAACATGTGGTGGCCCCAAACCATGAATCCGAGAAAGCCGATCGAGAGCATGGCATAGACCATCGCTTTGTAGCCAAAGATCGGCTTGCGCGAGAAGGTCGAGAGAATCTGCGAGGTCACCCCCATCCCCGGCAGAATCGCGATGTAAACCTCAGGATGTCCGAAGAACCAGAACAGATGCTGCCACAGCAAAGGCGAACCACCCTTGTGCTGCATGATCTGTCCATTCACCACCACCAGCGGCACATAAAAACTCGTGCCCAGGTTGCGGTCCATCAGCAACAAAATCCCCGCCGAGAGCAGCACACCGAACGCCAGCAGTCCAAGAATTGCTGTAATGAACCAGGACCACACGGTCAACGGCATCCGCATCATGGTCATGCCCTTGGCCCGCATATCCAGCGTAGTCGTCAGGAAATTCAAAGCCCCCATCAACGACGCCAAACAAAAAATCGCAATGCTGGTAATCCACAAATCTGCGCCCAGCCCTTCACCCGGACCAGCGCTTTGCACCGCACTCAATGGCGGATACCCCGTCCACCCGTGCAGCGGAGCTCCTCCGGTGACAAAGAACGCAGCGATAATCACGACGAAGCCGACGAAGGTCGTCCAGAACGAAAGCATGTTGAGGACCGGAAACGCCATATCCGGCGCTCCGATCTGAATGGGCAGAAAGTAATTTCCAAATCCTCCCTGCGGCGCCGTAGTCAGCACGAAGAACACCATGATGGTTCCATGCATGGTGAGCAGGCTGAGATAAGTTTCCGGCTTGATCTCGCCCACCAGCGGCAGCACCGCGTTTGGCCACACCAGATGAATCCTCATCAGCAGCGACAGGAACATCCCCACAAACACTGCTGTGAGCGCCAGAAAGAAGTACTGCATTCCGATCACTTTGTGATCGAGGCTGAAGATGTACTTGCGTATAAAACCCTGAGGAGCGTGCGCGTGCGGGTTCTCCATGGCAACCATTTATTGTTTCTCCGCCTCCCGTGCGGCCAGCCACTTGTCGAAATCTTCCTGGCTGACGACGTGTACCATGCCGTGCATTTTGTAATGTCCCAAGCCGCAGAGTTCGGCGCACGCAATTTCATACTCGCCAATCGCGGTCGGCGTAAAGTGCATGTGAATGTTGAGTCCAGGCACCGCATCCTGCTTGAAGCGCAACGAAGGCACAAAGAAACTGTGGATCACATCGACCGACCGCAAACTCAAATCGACCTGGCGACCCAGCGGAACATACATCGTGCCCGTAACCACATCATCTTTGGCCGCCGGATCCGAAGTGTCGAGCCCCACCGCGGCCTCACCACCGGCCGAGGGGTCCATCAACTTCGGGCTGGTCGCGCCATATTTTCCATCCGGTCCCGGATAGCGGAAATACCACGCAAACTGCATCCCGGTAACCTCCACCTGAACCGCGCCCGGCCCCGCCGGATCCCAGCGTTGCGCCGCCCATACGCTGCTGCCCATCAGATTTAGCCCAATGAACAGAATCGTGGTCAACACCGTCCAGATGATTTCCAGCTTCACATTGCCATGCGAATAACTCACTGGCGGCGAAGAAGGCTGCTCCCGGTATCGCCACGCGAAATAACCAAGAGACAGTTGTGCCGCAAGGAAAATAATCCCCATCAACACAAGCGTGAGGGCGAATTGCCCGTCGATAAACCCCGCCGCCGCCGAAGCCCCAACCGGCAGCCACCAGGTTTTCGCCACGAAAAAGTAAGTGCTGGTCAGAGTGATCAGCCAGATGACGACCAGTAACGCGAGACCCATTCCCCAATCCTCCCACTGCGAGAGCACCAGTCGGCGGCGAGTTTACCACAGCCGCTTGAGGATATCGCAACCGAGTTATGAAGGAGCGTGCCAAAACGGTTATGTGGCGAGAGCCGCCGTCGAATGTCCAAGCGAGCGATGGCGATAGTCCTCACGCCGGAATTAGATCTTTAAACACAAACTGATCCCGCACGATAATCTCGCCCACCGAAACCGGCAGAACGGCATTCAGCATCGGCCCCGCATAAACAAACGAATGAAATTCCCCGCGTTCGCCACAGGGGTCAACTCCCTCCGGCAACTCAGCAAGCAATTGTTCATCAAAGTCACGGCCAGCAAACGACCGATCAAGTTTTCTCGTATCGATGCAAGTCAACTTCGCCCGCGTGCCCGATGCAATCATCTCCTCCGCCAAAGCACGGGTCGGCAACCCCCACACCGGAAACAGCGGCTCCAGTCCCGTACCTTTCATCTGTTTTTCCCGGTAAGCGCGCACGTCCTCGAGAAACAGATCACCAAACGCCACGCCTTCAATCCCTTCGTCAACCGCCCGCGCGCAGGTCTGAGCCATCAACAACTCATACTGTTCATTCGAGCAAGGCCAGGGCAACGGCACGGCCCAAAGCGGAAGCCCCGCAGCGTCAGCCTGCTTCTCCACCAGTTCCTTTCGCACGGCATGCATCGCCACGCGATCAGCCTCTTCGTTGAAAGTAGTCAGCAGCCCAACAACCTCATACTCGCCACGCTGCCGCAGCACATGCAGGCTCCAGGCGCTGTCCTTCCCGCTGCTCCAAGATAAAAGAATGCGTTTCATGCTCTAGTATCCCCCTCTGCTCTGTCATCCTGAGCGGAGCAATAGCTTGCGCGCACAGCGCAAGCTATTGTGTAGTCGAAGGACCCCTTGCACTTCTGTGCCGCCTCAGGACTTCGCAAGGCGTTTCTACCACATCATTACGCTTCTTCCGCGCGTTGCCGGCGCCGCTCCAGCATCCCATAGAAGTCCCGCAGGTTAAAATCACTCCATGCCAGCCAAGTCCCAAGGCCACGACACCCGCTACGTGAAGATGCAAAAAAACAACTGCTTCGTCTGCGGCATGAACAATCCCGAAGGCATGCGCCTCAAGTTCACCCTCGACGAAGCCCGCCAAACCTTCATCTGCCGCTTCCGCCTCGGCAAGCGCTATACCGGACCCCCAGGCCACTGCCACGGCGGAATTATCGCCTGCATCCTCGACGACGCCATGGGCAAGGTAAACAAGCTGCACCATGTAATCGCCCTGACCCGCGAAATGACAATCGACTACCTGAAGCCCGTCCCGCTGCACAAGCCCCTGCGCGTAGAAGGCCGTGAGGTCAAAGTAGAAGGCCGCACCCACATCAACGCCGCCGAAATCCTGAACGAAAAAGATGAAGTCCTGGCCCGCAGCCGCGGAACGTTTATCGCCATCGACCCCGCAAAAATGTTCGCCAAATTCGTAGAGCGCTAATGGCAACGGGTGCCCCATCCTTCTTTTCGCGTTCTTTGCGAAAAGAGAGCCTGCCCTGAGCGAAGCCGAAGAGGTGGGGATCTTGACTTTCTTTTCGCGCTCGTTGCCAAAGAGGGTGGGAAACTTTGACTTCCTTCCACCTGGGCAAGTTACCACCTGCGACCAAAGTAACGTTGACGAAAACGCCGGAATATAGGATTCCTATATTCATCATGACCAAGCGTATCCGTTCCAAAATCTCCCGCGGCAGCGCCGAGCTGGCTATCCTCGCCCTGCTCGCGGAGCAGCCGCTCTACGGCTTCGAAATCTGCAAGCGTATCGAGGAGAGAACAGATGGCGCTCTCTGTTTCACCCTGGCCTCGCTCTACCCGATGCTTTACGACCTCGAAAAGCGCGGCTCGATCGCCGGCCGCTGGGAGGCCAACCGCGCGGGGCGCGACCGCCGCGTCTATAGTCTCACCCCGGCCGGCAAAAAAGAACTAGCGCCCTTGCGGCGGGAATGGAATTTCTTTTTCCAGGCTCTCGATCGCCTCGCGGGGGTGGCCGATGCCTGATAACGTCACCAACCGCTGGATCGCGTTGGTCCGCGAACATCTGCACCCACTTCGCCTTCCCGCGAACGATCAGGAAGAAGTCGTAGCCGAATTGGCCGCCCATCTGGAAGATCTCTACGAAGAGAAATTAGGGCAGGGAATAAGCGAACCGGAAGCTGCCGAAGGCGTTGTCCACGAGGTCGTCCGCTGGCGTTCGCTCGCAACCCGTATTCAACGTGCAAAACTCAAGGAGGAAATTATGAACGATCGAACTAAGCATCTCTGGCTACCGGGATTGGTAAGCCTGACTTTGGCCATGATTTTGCTCGCGCCTCTGATCGCGATTTCCATGCAGCCGCGCTTCCTGGGGCGCAGCCCGCTTGAGATGGTTCTTCTACCCTGGCTCGCCGTCCTGCCCCTGTGCGGCGCATCCGGAGCCTATTTATCCCGCCGCAGCGGCGGCAGCCCGCGCGCGCGCCTGGCTGCAGGTCTATTTCCAACCATCGCGTTGCTGACTCTGGGCTCAATCCTGGTCGTCACTCGACTGCTCACTTTTGCGCACCCGGAGTGGTGGTACGGTTCGGTCGCGCTCGCCGTTGGCATTATCTTTCCCAGCGCGTCCCTGCTGATTGGAGCCGCACCCTTCCTGAAAACGGCAAAGCCCCAGTAGCGCACCCCCAAAATGCCCCGCCGCAAATGGGGTACCGCGAATGGTGAACCCACTGTAAAATGGAAGCGGGTTCGCTGATAGCTGACAGCTGAGAGCTGTCAGCCGCTTCCAGAAAAGAGTCCACCATGTCCCAGAACAACGGCACCAACACCAGTCTCCGCCTGAAAACCGGCCTAGCCGAAATGCTAAAAGGCGGCGTGATTATGGATGTGACCAACGCCGAGCAGGCCTCCATCGCCGAAAAGGCCGGGGCCGTGGCTGTAATGGCGCTTGAGCGCGTCCCGGCGCAGATCCGCGCTGAGGGCGGAGTTGCGCGCATGGCTTCGCCCAAGAAGATTCGCGAGATCATGGCCGAGGTTTCCATCCCGGTCATGGCCAAGTGCCGCATCGGGCATTTTGCTGAGGCGCAGATTTTGCAGGAACTCGGCGTCGACTACATTGACGAGTCAGAAGTCCTCACCCCTGCCGACGAAGCTCACCACGTCGACAAGCACGCCTTCAAAGTTCCTTTCGTCTGCGGCGCCCGCAATCTGGGCGAGGCCCTGCGCCGCATCGCTGAAGGCGCAGCCATGATCCGCACCAAGGGTGAGGCCGGCACCGGCGACGTAGTCCACGCCGTCAAGCACATTCGCCAGATTGTGCAGGAAATGAAAATCCTTACTGTGCTCGGCGAAGAAGAGCTCTACGCCAAAGCCAAAGAGCACGGCGCACCCTACGAACTGATCAAGATGGTCGCGAAAGCAGGGAAGTTGCCTGTGCCGAATTTTTCTGCCGGAGGCATTGCCACTCCTGCCGACGCGAGCCTGGTCATGCAGCTCGGCGCCGAAGCCGTCTTCGTTGGCAGTGGTATCTTCATGAAAGATTCGACGAGTTTCGCTGATCCCGCAGAAGCCGAAAAGCGCGCCCGCGCCATCGTCAAAGCCGCCACCCACTTCAACGACCCTAAAGTATTACTTGAAGTCAGCGAAGATCTGGCGGGTGCGATGAAGGGCCTGGCCGTAGCTGGACTAGACGAGGCGCAGATGTTGCAGACTAGAGGATGGTAAGGAAGTCGAGCCTTCTCGGGCAATCCCTGTATTGCGCCTTCCCGGGCGAAGGCCGAGAATCGAACTGCATCTCCATTGACCTAACTTAGGTTCCAGAAGCGATCTCGCGCCGCTTCGTGATGACCAATGGATAGGAGGTTCTTTATGCGACATCTACTGCTGTTTTCGGTGCTGCTGCTCGGCGTGTCATGGGCTGCGGCGCAAACTCCTGCGAGCCAGGGAACGAGCGGGAACACGGGCCAGGAGACCGTCAAGGGTTGTTTGAGCAGCTCCGGCGGGAACTACATGCTGACCGACAAAAACGGGAAGACTTTCGAGTTGACCGGAGACACCTCGAAGTTGAGCGATCATGTCGGCCACGAGATTAAGGTGACCGGGACCGCAGGTTCTGCCCCGGCATCATCGGACGGCACGATGAGCCAAGCCAGCCCAACCCTCGAGGTCAGTTCGTTTAAGCACATTTCAAAGACTTGCGAGGGCGCTGGCGCCTCTCACTAGCTTCCGGGTTCGGCACCCGCCACAAACCGGGCCCCATTTCGCGCGCTTGCGAGGAGTGGGGCTTTCTTTTGCCAATCAGCGGAGGTGAAGACGGGAGCGGGCGCCCTCAAACTATTCTCTCCCCTCATACGCCCGCTTCAGTCCTTCCACATCAATCTTGACCATCTTCATCATGGCCTTCAGCACGCGCTGCGACTTCTCGGGATCTTTGTCCCCCAGCAGTTCACCGAGGGTCTTGGGAATGATCTGCCAGGAAACTCCAAACTTGTCTGTCAACCAGCCGCACTGCATGAGTTCTCCGCCTGCGGAGAGCTTCTCCCACAACTCATCCACTTCCCGCTGGGTTTCACAATCCACAAAGAACGAGATCGCTGGCGTGAACTTGAAATACGGACCGCCGTTCAGCGCCATGAATTCCTGCCCCTCAAGCTGGAATCTCGCCGTCATCACCGATCCCTTCGGTCCCGGCCCGGCGTCGCCATATCGCTGAATCTCTCCCATCTTCGAATTCTTGAAAATGGAGACATAAAAGTTAATCGCCTCTTCCGCATTGCTGTCGAACCACAAGAACGGCGTGATCTTCTGCATGGATCAATTCTCCTTCAGCTGCTATTATGCCGGTGCCCCATCCTTTAAAATCAAGTCAGCCGGTTTTAGCCCTAAGACCCGAGACCTAAGACCTAGTCCCAATGACCATCGGAGTTCTGGCCCTGCAGGGCGATTTCGACGCTCACCGCCGCCGGCTCGAAGAGCTGGGCGCCAAAGTTGTGCTCGTAAGAAAGCCCGAGCAACTGGACGAAATCGACGGCCTGGTCATCCCCGGTGGCGAGAGTGGCACGTTCCTGAAATTGCTGGGCAACGAAGGCTTCGAAAAACTGAAAGAATTCGTTCATGCCAAGCCCACCTTCGGCACCTGCGCCGGCGCGATCCTGTTGGCCACGGAGGTGGAGAATCCCAAGCAAGCCGGCCTGGGAGCCATCGACATCCGCATCCGCCGCAACGCCTACGGACGCCAGCTCGACAGCTCCATCCGCGAAGGCCGCTACCTGCCGGAAAAGCCGGAAGCTTCGCCGCTCGAAATGGTCTTCATCCGCGCCCCTAAGATCGAGCGCGTCGGCGCAGGCGTGGAGGTGATCGCTGCCGAAGGGGTCGACCCGGTCGCCGTGCGGCAGGGAAGAGCGATGGCCGCGACCTTCCACCCCGAGTTGTCCGAAGATACACGAGTGCACCGGGCCTTCCTCGATTTGGTCGCGGATGGAAAGAAACTGTCATCCTGAGGCAGCGGAGTTCCTCGCCCTCAGGCGAGGAACTCCCAACGAAGGACCTGCGCATTTGGCCGGCGACGGGGGCGCTGCTGACAAGTCCATAGGTCCTTCGGCCCGCAAAGAACGCGGTCCTCAGGATGACAAGGGGCGGTTATACTTGTGGACATGTCGGTCGATTCCCACAAGACCTTCTACCTGGAAACCTTCGGCTGCCAGATGAACGTCCATGACTCGGAAAAAGTCATTGGCACGCTGGTGCATGAAGGTTACCGGCAGGTGGAGACGGTCGAGCAGGCTGACCTGATTCTGTACAACACCTGCTCGATCCGGGATAAGGCGGAGCAGAAAGTTTTTCATCGGCTGGCGGACTACAAGAAGCTGCTGGCCAAGGGCAAGAAGTTTGGTGTGTTGGGCTGCGTGGCCCAGCAGGAAGGCGAAAAGATTTTCGAGCGCGCGCCCCATGTGTCGCTGGTCTGCGGATCAGCCAGCTATCGCAAGTTGCCGCAAATGCTGACGCAGTTGGAAAACGCTCCGCTTGAGGCAGGGAAGTTCGAAGCCCCGAAGCCCGCAGCCCGCAGCCTGGTGCGCATCACCGGACTCGACGATCGCGAAACCGACGAGTGTTTTGAAACCGAGTTCACGGCGCGGACGAATCCGCATCGGGGATACATCACCATCATCGAAGGCTGCGACAAGTTCTGCGCCTACTGCGTGGTGCCGTTTACGCGCGGCAAGGAGCGCAGCCGGACTTCGGAGTCGGTGCTGGCCGAGGCGCGGCAGATGGCTGATCTGGGGTATACGGAGATCCAGTTGCTGGGTCAGAACGTGAATTCTTATAAAGATCCGGCAGGGAAGCTGGGTCGAGGGAAAAGCTTCGCCGAATTACTCGCGGCAGTGGGTGAAGTGCCAGGGATTCGGCGAGTGCGATTTACGACTTCGCATCCCCGCGACTTCGGCCGCGACATCATCGAAGCCATCGACGCCGTGCCCACGCTCTGCGACCACGTGCACCTGCCGGTGCAAAGCGGATCGGACCGCATGCTGAGCGCCATGCAGCGCCTCTACACCCGCGAGCAATATCTCGAGCGCATTGCATGGATGAAAGCGGCGAAGCGCGAGATCAGCTTCACCAGTGACGTGATCGTCGGCTTTCCGGGAGAGACGGAAGCGGACTTCGAGGAAACTTTGTTGTTGCTTGAGGAAGTCGGATACGACTCAGTATTCACCTTCAAATACTCTCCGCGGCCGAACACGCCGTCGCTGGCTCTGGACGACGCGATTCCAGATGAGGAAAAAGCGCGGCGTCTCGAAGGGCTGATGGCGAAGCAGAAGGAAATCCAGATCACGCGCTACAAGAGATATATAGGAACAATCTCGGAAGTAATGGTTGAGGGAAGGAACGAATCGCGCGGGCAGTGGATAGGCCGCACTTCGCAGAACAAGACGCTCAACTTCACGGCGCCGGAAGCGGCTGCTCCCAAGGTGGGAAGCTACGTCCCAGTGAGGGCCACAGCCAGCTTTCCCAACAGCCTGGTAGGCGAAATGGTGGTATAAGAAGCGAAGAAAGGTGGACGCGCATTCGGGAGGTCACGATGGAAGTGGAAATGACAATTCGCGGCTTATTGATGGATCCGGTGTCGAATATGCCGATCGTGATCCTTAAGGATGTGGCTGGGGAGAGTGTGCTGCCGATCTGGGTGGGGGTTTACGAGGCGAATGCGATTGCTTTGGAGATGGAGAAGGTGAACACGCCGCGTCCGATGACGCATGACTTGATCAAGAATGTGCTGACTGGGCTGGAGACGCAGGTGCATAAGGTGGTGGTCACCGAACTGAAGGAAGATACGTTTTATGCGGTGATCTGGCTGGAGCGCGGGGGCGAGGTGATCAGCGTGGACTCGCGTCCGTCGGATGCGCTGGCGCTGGCGCTGCGGGTGGATTGTCCGATATTTGTGGATGAAGTGGTGCTGAAGAATTCGAAGCAGGCGGCGAACATGTCGGATCGCGTTACTGCCGAGGAGTTGCGGAAGTATCTGGAAGGGCTTAACGACGAGGATCTGGGGAAGTACAAGATGTAGGCAGCGAGTGACTCGAGCATCAGTGGCGCGATGATGATGCCGACGCTATATGCTTGACATCAAAGCGTAGATCGTGACATCATATGGTCACGATGCGCACCACGCTCAACCTCGATGATGATGCTCTGAGGCTGTTGCGCGAATACTCCCACGCACGCTCGTTGGCCTTGGGTAAAGCTGCCTCGGAATTAGTTCGGCTGGGGGCAAACGCGCCCGTGAAAATGCAGATCGTCAACGGTTTCTGCACGGTTGTCCTACCCAAAGGCGGCAAGAAGGTCACTACAGAGCAGGTCCGGCAACTGTTAGAGGATGAGATTTAGTGCCGGTCTATTTGCTGGACGCGAGCGTGCTGATCGCGCTGGCGTGGCCGGAGCACTCGGCGCATGATCGAGCCGGCCGGTGGTTCGCGCAGCATGCGCGAGGTGCTTGGGCAACTTGTCCCATGACGCAGACGGCACTGGTCAGGGTTTTGTCGAATCCGGCGTTTTCGGAGCGCGCGCTAACTCCTTCTAAAGCTTTACAGGTGCTCAGTCAAAATGTGGGACTTCCTGGTCACAACTTCTGGAGCGACTCGATTGGACTGCGCGAAGCCGTGGAGCGGATGCCGACGGTCTTAAGCGGCCACCAGCAGATCACAGACACTTACCTGGTCGCTCTAGCGATCCATAACGGGGGCCGGTTGGCCACGCTTGACCGAAAGATCGTACAGTTGGCCCCTGCGGGCTCGGTGGAAGTGATTGGGTAAAGGATATCGACTTTCGCGACTTTACATAATACCTGTTATCGGACGTTGCGTCCTAGCGCATGATCTATGTATGAAGAAGGCAGCGATATTCAGGCTCGCCCTTGCAGTTGTAGGATTGGCGATATCGCTCTTCCTAGCGGTCGGCGGCAGTAGTCTCTACGACAATTTTCGTATTCCAACGCCGGGTGTCTTAGCCGCGAGGTTAGTTCCGCAAAGCCCGAACGAATGGATGGGCAACCAACTGGGAGTACAGATCCTCGTCGACTGGATCTTTTGGTTTGCCGTGATGCTGGGGATTTATTTTCCAGCGCGAATGCTTAGCCGGAGGCTAAAAGGGCGGCGCGATTGATTTCCCAGTGGACAGCCGCGGCGGATCTCCCGACACTCCCATAAGGGCTATTGTTCCGAAAACACGATTTTGGGATGGAAGAGCGTCCCGGCTATGCGGGTGGCTATGGCGATCAGGTCGCTTTGGCCTTGGAAGACTTTTACCTGGCGGGCGCGGGAGACGTCGGGAAGGTTGATGGTGCGACCACTGCGGATGCGGGCCGCAGTGGACTCGTCGGCGGTGACGCATGGCAGATGGGGCAGGAGTTGGCGCGGGTGGACGAAGAGGGCGGCTATGCCTTTGTGTCGGGAAACAGCAGGTTCCTCACCGGGCTTTCCGCCCGGTTCGGAATGACAAGGTTTAATTTTTGCCTCTGTTACTTCTTCCCTCTCTTGTCCCGCCTCTTGCTCTCCCTTCGTTTGTGCTTCGATTTCTTCGAGGGTGTGGGCTTGGGTGATATCGAATTCGGCTACGGCAGTGCGGCGGAGGGATTCGAGATGGGCGCCTAAACCTTGGAGTTGGCCCATTTCGTGGGCTACCGAACGCATGTAGGTGCCTGAGGCTACGCGGGCGCGGAAGCGGGCGCGGTCGCCTTCGACGGCGAGGATGTCGAACTCCTTGATTTCGACCTGGACCGGCTTCAGAACTACCTCTTTCTGTTTTCTCGCCAACTTGTACGCCGGGACGCCGTGGATCTTCTTGGCGGAGAATGGCGGCGGGACTTGCTCGATCGTGCCTTTAAATCCCGCGGCTAGTTTCTGGAGCTGCTCCAAACTCGGATTAACCAGGCTGGGGGCGATGGAGTGTGCTTCCCCTACGGGCTCGCCATCGGCGTCGTAGGTGTTGGTGGCGAAGCCGAAGCGGATCACGCCTTCGTAGGTTTTCTCGGATGCGGTGTAGAACTGGGCCAGGCGGGTGAGGCCGCCGGTGACGAGGGGCAGGACGCCGGTGGCTAAGGGGTCGAGCGTGCCGAGGTGGCCGACGGAGCGCTGCTGCAGAATGCGACGCATGCGGTTGACCACGTCGTGAGAGGTCCAGGCGGCGGGCTTGTCGATGATGATGACGCCATTCATGGGGAGATTTGGTAATTTGGTAATCGGCTAGTAATTGAAAATCTCGACCTCGCTCGCAGAGATTTTCGATTACAAAATTACTCAATTACCAAATTACCAGATTTCTTATGCTTCCCCTTCGCGACGACCAGCCTCGGTACAGCACTCCCTGGGTGAATTACTTTTTGATTGGGCTCAACCTGGTGATTTTTTTCTTTGAGTTCACCCTGGATCCGCGAAGCCTGGAGTTGCTCATCCGGCAGTTCGGGGTGATGCCGTCGCACTGGGCGCAGTTTCTTGCGGGGTCGCCACGGTATCCTCTGCCTGCGATCGTGCTTCCCTTCTTCACGTCGATGTTTCTGCATGGGTCGTGGATGCACGTCATTGGGAACATGTGGTTTCTCTTTATTTTTGGCGACAACGTGGAAGATTATCTGGGGCACTTCAAGTACCTGGTGTTTTACCTTCTTGCGGGATTGATTGCGATGTCTACGCAAGTTGCCGTGAGTCTGCACTCGAGCGTGCCCACAGTGGGAGCCAGCGGGGCGATTGCGGGGGTGCTAGGTGCTTATTTTGTGTTGTACCCAAAGGCGCGCGTGTTGACCTGGTTTTTTGTGTTTGTTCTTTGGGTTCCGGCGTGGATCATCTTAGGATACTGGTTCGCACTGCAATTTCTGAGCGGGACGGCTACCTTGCTCGCCTTTCAGGGTCAGAACATTGGGGGCGTGGCTTTCTGGGCGCACGTCGGCGGATTTATTTCCGGGGCGCTGATGATCAAGCTGTTTCCGGAGCGGTCGCGGAGGTATCCGTATGCTTACCAGTGATTCCTGATCGTCCAAATCAAACCTAGGGCTCGGATCAACAAACCTTCGCTGCTCACAGACTTTCAGTTTCGTGTGAGCCGAGGCGGCGCCGGCGATTGCGCGGGCCCTTCTGCCCGCAAAGTACGCGGGCCTCAGGATGACAGTGCATTGGCTGCGATGACGGGCTGTGATGGCGGCGCTTTCTCGTACCGCACGCGTCAGTCTCACTAGTGGAGGGGTGAAATAAATTCTTCGCCCACAGGGCCACACTGGGTAGACCTGTTTTGCTATTGCACTGGCTAAATTTCTCGTAAAACTCCGCGGCGTTTTCGATATGCGATGACGCACAATAGCGCACCGCCTAGAAACGCCGCGCCGTAGGAGGCGCTATGCGCCCACCAATCCGCCATGAAGTTCGGGAAACGTGAGGGTGGAAGGTGAGACTGCACCCACGCCGGAGGAACTACAATGTTCTTCTTCGCAGGAAGGAACCCCGCGACACCGAACACTACTGCGGCTGCGGCCATCGCCGCCAACAGCCGAGCAATCAGAGGAAGTACATCCCTCGTCGTGAGCTTCGTGCGCGAGCCGGATCGTGCAGCGAGGGCGAGCGCAATTCCCAGGATCGCTGCGGCCCACCAGGTCGCGACCACTCCCCAGGCCAAGGCCACAAGCATTGCCGGAAAATCGATCGGCAGGAGGGGTGGATGAAAGACCGTGAAGTACTCAGGGCAGATGCGAACCGTTACTTGATCGTGGACGATGCCGTAGAAGACTCCTGCGGCGATCGACAGGAGGACCATCTTCAGGCATTCCATTGCATCGCATTGGACAGCATTCCGTGGCGTTAGCGCAAGCGGGCCAAGTCAAGTTCCGCAAGAGGAAAACTTCGACACCAGTGCCGACTAAATCCCATTCGGGCGCTGGCGAATCAGGGAGAGGAATTCGGAGCGCGTTTCTTCTTCGTTGCGGAAGCAGCCTAGCATTGACGAGGTTACGGCGGCGGAGTGCTGCTTTTCTACGCCGCGCATCATCATGCAGAGATGGCGGGCTTCGATGACTACGCCTACGCCTTGCGGCTCGATTACTTTTTGAATGGTTTCGGCGATCTGAGTGGTGAGGCGTTCCTGAATTTGTAGGCGGCGCGAGAAGAGTTCGACCAGGCGCGGGACTTTGCTTAGCCCGATCACCTTGCCGTTGGGAATGTAGGCTACGTGCACTTTGCCGAAGAATGGGAGAAGGTGGTGCTCGCAGAGGCTAAACATTTCTATGTCTTTGACGATCACCATTTCGTCGTAGGTGACGGTGAAGAGCGCGCCTTTGAGCAGGGCTTCGGGATCTTCGGTGTAGCCGCGAGTAAGGAACTGCAGCGACTTGCGAACGCGCTGGGGAGTTTGCAGAAGGCCTTCGCGTTGCGGGTCTTCACCCAGGCGGACCAGCATTTCCTGGACCAGGTCTTCGAAGCTGGCGCTGGTTAGGGTTGGTTGTTCGGTGGTTTTCATTGGCATTGATCCAATCTTTATTGTCTCTCTTGTAATCGCGCAATCATCTCAGAGGTTCTGATTTGCCGGCGTACTCGAAGGAATTCATCATGGTTTCTTCGAGCCGTACTCTTTCCAGATGCGCGTGGTGGAAGCCGCGCTGCACTATTTCGTAGATCTGGATACAGAGATTCTCGGTGGTGGGCACCTCTCTGGTGAATTCTTTCATCGTGTTCAGGTTCTCGTGGCCGTAGCGGGCGAGCACTTCCCTTTCGATGAAGCCATCGAGATCGGTGAGGTTGCAGACCATGCCGGTTGCGGCGTCGACCGGCCCGCTGACGGTTACTTCGACTATGTAGTTGTGGCCGTGGCCGTAGGGGTTGTTGCACTTGCCGTAGGTTGACTGGTTCTCTTCCTCAGACATGGCTTTGCTGTGCAGGCGATGCGAGGCGGAGAAGAGATAGCGGCGAGAGAGGTGGGCTTTCATTTTAGGAAACTCGTAAGCTCGGGAAACTCGTAATCCGACTCAGGATTCTCCGAAGAAATCGACGAATAGATCTGGGGTCTCGTAAACCCGCACCCGGTGCAGTTTTGCGCGCTCGAGCTTGGTGGCGAGACGCTGCCAGATGGCGATGGCGATATTTTCCGTGGTGGGGATTTGATGCACGAATTCGGGGACTTCTTTATTCAGGAAACGGTGGTCCATGGCGTCGAGCACTTCGCGGTGCATGACTTCTTTTAGCTGTTTGAGATCGACGACGAAACCGGAGCGCGGGTCGACTTCTCCTTTTACCGTTACCTCCAGCGTGTAGTTGTGCCCGTGGCCGTTGGGGTTATTGCACTTGCCGAAGATGCGGCGGTTTTCCTCTGGAGAAAAATCCGGGTTGTGGTAGTAGTGCGACGCGGAAAATTCGGCTTTGCGCGTTAGATAGACCATAAAGCAGTTGCCAGTTGTCAGTGGCTAGTTGCCAGTAAACGCCTTTCATTAGAATATTTGCGGCCCTTCCAGGCTACCGTACCCTGTCTATGCGCGCTCTTTGAGCACAGCAGTAGATATGAGAAAAGAGGAAGTCCAAACACGGCAAGGAAGTCTGCATCCCAGGCGAAATGCGCGCGGCGGATTCGCTGGAGAAACAAACCGTACATGATTACGACCAGCGTTCCCGCCGTAATCGCGGGTTGCCAGCTTCCGCGCAGAGCTGCGGAGATAGCGACGGCGGTGCCAGCGGCGATCAGAACGAACTCGATTGCTCGCAACGCGGCTAGCCTTTCCTGCGCGGGGAATAAGAGCGCGAGGTTCTTGGTCCAGCCTTCGCGGAGTTGGGCGAAGTTGCGATACATGCGGGTTTGGACGGCATCAGCGCCGTAGCGGAAGAATATTTTTCTGCCGGATTGTTTTACGGCGCGGGCCAGAGCTACGTCTTCGAGCAGGTTTGCGGCTACGGCGGCGTGTCCGCCGACGGCGTCGTAGGCTTCGCGCGTGATGAGGATGTACTGGCCGTTGGCGGCTGCTGCGGAAGAATTGGGATCGCTTACCTGGGATGGGCGATAACTGGCGGCTAGCTCGGCGAAAATCACGGGCATGATGGCCTTTTCCCAGAAACCTTTTACGATTTGTTCGGGCGAATAAGAGAGCAAGGACGCGTCGTGGCGCTTCGCTTCTTCGAGGCTGTGGGCGAGCGACCCTGGCCGGTGGATGGTATCGGCGTCGGTGAAGAGCAGCCAGTCGCCGGCGGCGGCTTTGGATCCGGCGTTGACGGCATTGTTTTTGCCCGTCCAGCCTGCGGGGAGCGGGCCGGCTTCGATTACTCGCACTTGTTGGTTTGAAAATGAAAGAGCAATCTCGCGGGTGCGGTCGGTGGAGTGATCGTCGACTACGATGATCTCAAGTGGCACACCGCTTTGCTTGACCAGCGACTCAAGACAGGCACCCAGGCAGGCTTCTTCGTTGCGCGCCGGGATGATGACTGATATTGAGGGCCGAGTGGGGGCTGGGAGGGTCGCAGGCATACGCCGAATCCTTTATTATAGCTGGGTGCGACGCATCTTTTGCTTTGGGCGACTTGCCGGCGCTGCGGCACCGGCCTTCCTCATTATTATTCTGCTTGCGACCGGGGCGCTGTCGGGCTGCTGGAGCGGGTCGCGGCCGTCGCGGATCGGGATGGCGGCTCCGGATTTCACAGTGCGCGATTCTCAGCGCACGGTCACGCTGAGCCAGTTCAAGGGGCAGGTGGTGGTATTGAATTTTTGGGCCACCTGGTGCCCGCCATGCATTGAGGAAATGCCTTCGCTGGTGCAGATGCAGGAACGGCTGAAGCCGAAGGGCGTGACCGTGCTGGCGGTGAGCGTCGACGTTGACGGGAATAGCTATCGGCGCTTCCTGCGTGATCACAACGTGAATCTGCTCTCGGTGCGTGATGCTGATCAGAAGAGCAATGAATTGTATGGAACGTTCAAGTTTCCGGAGACCTACGTGATCGACCGCAAGGGCATCGTGCGGCGCAAGTTCATAGGCGCGGTGGATTGGACGGATCCGGAGGTTATGGATTTTCTGGGGAAGTTGTAAGTTTGGCTTCCCTCTCTCGGCGTGAACGGCAGGAACCTCAGGGCTGAAGCCCGCATCAGCCTGCAGCTCTTATCGCAGCGCTCAAAGCACCTCGCCACCCACAATCACAATTTCACGTTGCGCAGGCGCAGGGCGTTGGTGATTACCGAGACGGAGCTGAAGCTCATGGCTGCGGCGGCGAAGATGGGGCTGAGCAACAGGCCGAAGAATGGATAGAGGACTCCTGCCGCGATGGGGACGCCGATGGCGTTGTAGACGAAGGCGAAGAACAGATTTTGCCGGATGTTGCGAATGGTGGCCTGGCTTAGCTTGCGGGCGCGCAGGATTCCGGTGAGATCGCCTTTGACCAGCGTGATGCCGCCGCTTTCCATGGCGACGTCGGTGCCAGTGCCCATGGCGATTCCGACATCGGCCTGCGCGAGCGCGGGCGCGTCGTTGATGCCGTCGCCGGCCATTGCGACCACTCTTCCCTGCCCTTGCAGCTTGCGGATGATTTCCAGTTTTCCTTCCGGTAGAACTTCGGCTTCGAATTCATCGATGCCCAATGCCTTCGCGATGGACTCGGCTACGACGCGATTGTCCCCGGTGAGCATCACGATGCGGATGCCCTGGTCTTTAAGGGAGCGAATTGCATCAGGAGTGGAGGGCTTGACAGGGTCGGCTATGGAGATGTCTCCGGCATACTTGCCATCAATCGCCACAAAAATTTGCGTGGCGCCCGGAGCGTCGATTGGGAAGGTTGACGTCTCGCTTTGCCCGAGGGCCCCGACCTCAACCATGAGAACGCGATTGCCGACGGCTACTGGCCTGCCGTCCACGATACCTTGAATGCCTTTTCCCGTTGAGTAAGAAAACTCCGCCGGCTCGGAAAGCTTTAACTGGCGATCCTGTGCGCCGCGCACGATTGCCGTTCCCAAGGGATGTTCGCTGGCCCGTTCCAGGCTGGCGGCCAAGCGCAGGACCTCTCGCGGATCGAGCCCTGGTGTCGCAGTACTTCCCAGCACTCGCGGTTTGCCTTCTGTCAGCGTTCCGGTTTTGTCGACGACCAGCGTGTCGACTTTTTCGAGAACCTCGAGCGCTTCGGCGTTCTTGATGAGGACACCGGCGCGCGCCCCTCGGCCCACGCCGACCATGATTGCCATCGGGGTGGCGAGCCCCAGGGCGCAGGGACAGGCAATGATCAGGACGGCGACCGCGTTGACGAGTGCGTGCGCGAGGCGTGGCTGGGGACCGAACAGCGACCACGCGACAAAAGTGATTATCGCGACTGCAACCACGATGGGGACAAACCATTTCGCCACCCGATCGGCGAGTCGCTGGATGGGCGCGCGGCTGCGCTGCGCCTGTCCGACGAGTTGCACGATGCGCGCCAGCAACGTGTCGCTGCCGACGCGCTCAGCGCGCATGACGAATGAGCCGGTGCCGTTGATGGTGGCGCCGATGACTTTGCTCTGCAGCGATTTTTCGACGGGAATAGATTCACCGGTGATCATGGATTCATCGACGGTGCTGCGGCCTTCGAGGAGCACGCCGTCTACGGGGATTTTTTCTCCTGGGCGCACGCGGAGTCGGTCTCCGGGCTTGACCTGCGCTAGCAGGATATCCTTCTCGCCGCCGTCAGGGCCGAGCAGGCGCGCGGTTTGGGGAGTGAGATCGAGGAGCGCGCGAATGGCGGCGCTGGTGCGGCTGCGGGCGCGCAACTCGACCACCTGGCCGAGCAGGACCAGGGTCGTGATGGCAGCGGCAGCTTCGAAATAAACATCGGGATAGCCACCCATACCGCGCAGAAATTCGGGGAAAATCTGCGGCGCAACCGTGGCGATGACGCTGTATCCATACGCCACGCCCGTGCCCATGCCGATCAGCGTGAACATGTTGGGGCTGCGGTTCACCAGCGAGGTCCAGAAGCGCTGAAAGAATGTGAAACCGCACCAGAGCACGACTGGAGTGGCAAGAAGCAGTTCAATCCAAGGTAAGATTGAGCTCAAGCTCGAGCTCAGGCTCTGATAGACTGCCTGGTCTTCGGTGGTGATGCCACCCCTACCCGGGACCACGCTCCCCCAGCGCAGGCCGACCCGCATGCCAACCATCGCGATGACGAGCAACGGCACAGTGAGCGCGAGGCTCACCCAGAAGCGGCGGGTCATGTCGCGTAGTTCGGGATTTTCCTCGGCGGAGGCGGTAACTGTGCGGGGCTCGAGGGCCATGCCGCAGATCGGACATGCGCCGGGCGCGGGCCGCACGATTTCCGGATGCATGGGGCAGGTGTACTCGGTGCGCGAAGAGGCGACCGAAACGTCTGGTTCGAGTGCCATTCCGCAGGAAGGACAGGCGCCAGGTTTATTTTCGCGAACCTCGGGGCACATGGGGCAGACGTAGGCTGGGCCAGCCGGCGTTGGCTGTGAGGGCTGAGGTCCGAGTGGGTGGAGTTGACGGTCCGGGGGCGAGGCGGCCTTCGCGCCGAGCGTGACTAAACCAGAAGAGCGCGCAGGTGTGGCTGTCAGATATTTCGTGGGGTCCGCTTTAAATTTGTCAGCGCATCCCGCACAGCAGAAGTAATAGTTCTTTCCCCCGTGCCCGCGAACATATTTGGCGGTTGCGGGATTTACATCCATTCCGCAGACGGGGTCGCGTTCCATGCTGGGCGCCGGGTTGGTTGAGGTCGTGGACATGGCTCGTGGGCAACTGGAACGCGCAAACCTCCTTCTGGGGCTAAAGCCCACATCCCTTTGAACGATTGCGGGACGGCTAAAGCCATCCCCTGATACAAACCAACACGAGTACGTCTTCTTCGATGGGCAATGCTTTATATTGGATTCAGCCCGGAAGATTGACCGGGCATCTGCTTTCATTGATTCGTTGGCAACGAAGGATTATCCCATGACTTATCTGGACGTGGTTTTCCGCTACGGCGCGGCGCCCGGCGAGAACGAATTGCGGGCGATCGACGGCATGCGCGAGGTGTATGGAATACGGAAAGTGGATTTCAACGAAGCGGAGCGAACAGTGCGGGTGGAGTTTGACGCCTCTCGCCTGAAGACGGATGCCGTGGCCCGACTCTTGCGCCAGGCTGGAGTGGATGTACGGGAACCTTTGACGCTGGCCTGAAGCTGCCAGCGAAAGCGAGGGTGGGGGAGGGCTTCCGCTGGCGCGATCTGGTGAATGCAAGGGGCGCCCAAGAGAACCTCTGGCCGAAGTCGTCCTTGGAACGCCCCGTTGCGCGCCACTTCGTCTGGCTTTTTATAAGCACCTGGCATGCCGTCTCTAAGCCGCTCAAAATACAGGCGGGTTCCCTGCCCCGCTTTGTAGGAATTGCTCGGGCCGGGAAAGATTTACTTCGAGCGCGGGACGCGGCTTAGCTAGCCTAGCTGCTGAGAAGAATTCTGCCTGTGGAAAGGTCGAGGCCGTCGAATCTCAGGGTCATTCTGCGCGTATAAGCGGAAGACCTTACAGCACTACCCGTTTGCGGCGCGGTTCGCAGCAGGCGGAGACTTCCGCTATAATTCTTAAGCAAGTTTTCCTGCCAAATAAAGTTTGCGCCCTTAGCTCAGCTGGATAGAGCGTCTGGCTACGAACCAGAAGGTCGGGAGTTCGAATCTCTCAGGGCGCACCATCTTTACTCCGTGCATCTGAATGCTGGTCACTCGTAGTTCAAGCCCATGGCGCGGATCGGGGTGTCTTCATAGCCAATAGGCGCGTGGCGAGTTGGGTTGCGTCCTTGGCATTTTCTGTTAGTCTTGATCAGCCCTGTTGTTTCTTCATGCTTTATCTTTCACTCTGTTTCTGTTACTGACCGGAGAAGTTCTCCGGAACTCGGGTCGCGCGCCATGTCGAAAGTGATCGAACAGGACGTATCCATCCTGTCGTCGTCGAAACAAGGTTTGATCTATCTCACCGCCAATGATTGGGCATTGGTCGCCGACAAGGCGAGCCGGGTCCGATTCAAGAAGGGTGAAGTTCTGGTTCAAAAGGGTAAGAAAGGCTTTGGAGTCTTTCTTCTGCTCAAGGGAACCGCGCGAGTGCAAATTCCTCCGCAAACTCCGACTCCGGTGATTGGGCCGGGGGAAATTTGCGGGGAGATGTCATTTCTGGAAGATGCGGCGGCCAGCGCCAGCGTAGTCGCCGACAGCGAGGTGGAAGCCTTTCATCTCGACCATCCCACGTTGCAAAGCCTGTTTGAGCTGTTTCCCCACCTCGCGTCGCGCTTCTACCGGTCTCTGGCCACGAATCTGTCCCGGCGTCTCAGGGACGTGATTGGGGCTCGTCCCGAAGCACCCACTGTGCAAAAACGTTCATCTTGACAAGGTTGTGTCGCCAGCGGACAATTGCCGCCGCTCGCGTGGGCATCTTCACTTTGGCGCTTTCCCATCGGGCTTTTTCATCCCCCCCCAAAAAGCGCTTTGGAACTGCTGCCGCGCCGTTTTGCGCTCATAGCGGATTTCACAGGACCGATAAAGAGCAGCGATAAACAAATAAGCGAGAGCAGGTCGTCCATGCTATTGGCGGACCGCCGGATAGAAAATTCAGGAGGAACTATGCAACACAGGGTTTTACGCTCGTTTCAGTATTTCTGCTTGCCAGCCCTTGTGCTTTGCCTGGCGATCGCAGCGCAGGCCGGCAGCGCGCACAAATTCAGCGCGCTTTACCAAATTCTGAGCGTCAGGGAACACGGCGATGACGTGGAAGTGCAGGTGTCGCTAAACGTATTCAACCACAGCGGGGCCAACGTGACAGGCGCCAAGATCACGCTGGTGAGTTCCCTGATGACTGTTGCGGCTGGGCCGGTGCCCGACTGGGAGAAGGAGGAGATTCCATTCACGAATGTGACGCTGCCCTTTAACGCCCACGTCAAGACGGTAGTGCCTCCCCTGGTGGGCAGCTTCAGAATTCCGGCCGACGAATACGAGCAATGGAAGAAGGGTGCCGGGCCAAACTTCGTGATCGATTACCAGGATGCAGCGGGCGAGCAGCAGAGCTTCAGAGTCGACACGGCGCCCTCTTTCTAGAAGGAAACGATGAAGTTTTGCGGAGTGCAGCCGCCGAGACGCGCTGTTGTTGTGGGAAAAGCGGGGTTGCGAAAGAGCAATCCCAGCCGGTGCTTAGCGCCGATAAAAAGATTAAGAGAAGAAGGGGATATCAATATGCGTTACATCAAGCTGATGGTTTGCACCGGAATTTTGCTGCTCCTGGCCGGAGTGGCCAGCGCGCAGGAGGACTATATCAATATTCTCGCCGGCGGCGGACCGAATGATGTCACCGCGACTCTTGCGCCGGTGTACTTGCCGACGAACATCGCCCTCGACAAAAACGGGAATGTCTATTTCAGTACGGGGTATGGAAACTACTATCGGATCTGGGAGATCACCAAGTCGACGGGCAAATTGACCGTGGTCGCCGGAAGTTATTCTTATGGCTATGACGGCGACGGGGGTTTGGCGGTTAACGCTTTGCTCGATACCCCGCTGGGCATCGCGGTCGATTACAACCTCAACGTATTCTTTGCGGACTTTTATAACTGCATCGTCCGCAAAGTGACGGCCAGCACCGGAATTATAACCACGGTGGCCGGAACCCCCACGGTCTGCAAAAACGGCACCGGCGCCACCATAGGCAACGGCGGTAAGGCGACGAGCGCCTATCTGTATTACCCACAGGGTGTGGCCCTTGACAAGAATGGGAACCTTTTCATCGCCGACTATGTCAACGAGCAGATTCGAATGGTGTCCTGTGCCACGGTGACCAGTACCGGCGCTACGTGTGCTCCCAACTCGGGGCAGACGACTGGCGACATCTACACCGTAGCCGGGGACGGAACGGCTGGTTACAATAGTGACTCCCAGGCGGCAACTTCAGCCGAGCTCTACGCCCCCTACGGCGTGGCTACCGACAGCGCTGGAAACCTGTATATCGCGGACCAGGACAACAATCGGGTTCGCCGGGTGGCCTGCGGGACCGGGATTAGTTCGTGTACGGTCCCGACGGGCGAGACCAAGGGCGACATCTACACCGTAGCCGGGGACGGAACGGCTGGCTACGCCGGCGACGGCGCGGCGGCTATTTCAGCCGAGGTGAACTATCCCACGACTGTGTCCGTGGACAACGAGGGCAATCTGTTCATTGCCGACTATAGCAACTTTCGCATACGCGAAGTGTCTTGCGTGACCAAGACCAGCACCGGGGGCACATGCACGGCTTCGACGGATCAGACCGCCGGATACATTTACACAGTGGTAGGCACCGGAACGCCAGGCTACAACGACGACAGCCAGGCGGCCACGGGAGCCGAAATAGAATACGCCGTGGGAGTGGCGGTGGATAGTGCGGGAGATTTATTTATCGCCGACCAGGATAACTATCGCATCCGTGAGGTCCCCTGCGACGTAAACACGCTCACGTGCACGCCTCCATCTGGCGATACGAAACAATTCATCTACACCATCGCGGGAACTGGGGAGCTCACGTTCTCCGGCACGGCGGACAACAACCTCCCCGCAACCGGTGCGGTATTGAACGACCCGACCGGAGTGGCTTCGGATTCCGCCGGAAATATTTACATTGCCGACACCAACAATTGCGTCATCCGGGAAGTGAGCGGGACCCCAGCAGAGATCTCGGTGTTTGCCGGCACCCTGGGGACAGGAGGTTGCACCTACGGCGGCGACGGCGGGTCCGCCACCAGCGCTTCTTTGTACTATCCCTATCGAGTGGTGGTGGATAGCAAAGACAACGTTTTCATCGCAGATTACTACAGCTGCCTGATCCGCAAGGTAAGCGGCGGAACTATCACCACCGTCGTGGGTAAGAGCCCCACGCTGGCCTGCGGTTATGAAGGAGACGGCGGGCCCGCTACTGCCGCCGAACTCGCTTATCCAAACGGCATCGCCCTTGACAAGTCGGGGGATCTCTACATCTCAGACTATCAAAATCAAGTGATCCGGGTTGTGTCCTGCTTGACGGTGAACAGCGCAGGTGGCACCTGCACTCCCAAAGCTGGTGAGACGGCTGGCTACATCTATACGTTCGCCGGCGACAACGCCAAAGGATTTGGGTTCTCCGGCGACGGGGGCCCGGCTACAAGCGCTCAGCTCTACAGCCCCTACGACGTAGCCGTGGATGCTTTGGGAAATGTTTATATCGCGGACTATAGCAACTATCGCGTCCGCAAAGTGAATACATCAGGAATCATCTCCACGTTCGCCGGAAATGGTGCGACCGGATACGAGGTCGATGGCGTCCTTGCGACCGATACCTCGGTGTACGGTCCGGCGGGGCTTGCAGTCGATGGGGCCGGCGATGTTCTTATCGCCGATCAGAACAATGAACGGCTTCGCCTGGTGGATGGAGAAGGGATCATTCACACGATCGCAGGTGATGGAACTCCCGGCTTTGGCGGCACTAACATCCTGGCAACCGCCGCCGAGCTCTACACTCCACGCGGCGTAAACGTTGATTCCTCAGGCAACATCTACGAAGCCGACTATCAGAACGACCTCGTCCGGAAGATCAATGCGCCAATCACACTTAATTCCTCAGTCCCGAGCATAACCTTCGACACGCAGACCATCAACACAACCAGCGATGCCGTGGCGTTGACGCTGAGCGCCAACGGCACAGCCGCCATCACCAGCATCACGCCAAGCGCGGGATTCCTGGAGGTGGACGATTGCCCTACCGCCCTGAGCAGCGGCACGACATGCCTGGTCAACGTGCGCTTCTCCCCAACGACAGATGGAGTACTCAACGGCACGCTGACCGTCAAATACAACGGTTTCTTGACGTCATCGCTGGTGGTGCCGTTGCAAGGTGAAGGATCGGGCCTCAGCATCAGCCCGGTCTCGCTGGGCTTTGCAACCCAACTCGTCACCGCGGCGGCCGTGACCAAGACAGTGACGGTGACGGGAAAGACGACCTATTCCTCCCCGTCAGCCACGCTCGATGGGAGCGCGGCCTTCACCATCGCAAGCAACACTTGCACAGGCGCGATCACTACGAGCTGCGTAATCGGAATAGCTTTCGAGCCGACATCGGCAACGTTAGGCGCACTGAAGAACACGCTGATCATCCACGACAATGACCCCACCAACCCGCAGCTTGTCGCCCTCACGGGAACAGGCACCGAGGTAACCCTGACCCCGACCACGCTGGCTTTTGGAACGGTGGCTTCGGGAAGCAAGGCGCTGTCGGTGACAGTGAAGAACGTGGGCACCACAACACTGAGCTTCAGCAAAGCTCCAACCATAACCGGCACTGGGAGCGCGAACTTCGTTGTACTGCCTTACAGCGCTACCGGCCCCCAGGGCACCTGCCTGAACGGAACGGTGACTCTGGTTCAAAACGCGAGTTGCACCTATACCGTGCAATTCACCTTTGCGGGCGGAACCACGGCCTTCACCACCGACCTCAACATATTCGACAATGGTGGAGGCACCCAAACAGTGGTGATGACGGCTACGGACTAAGGGCGGTAAGGTTGGTCTACGAGGCGGGGAGTTTCCTACGAGGCTCCCCGCTTTTTCATTGTGTCAGCGTTGAGCAGATCGAATTTTGCCGGGTCCCGGGCGGCCGAGCGAAGCTAGCCCCAAAATAAAAAGCGTCCCATAACTCTTTCGAGTCTCAGGACGCTCGAACAGCCCTCCCCAAGAACTGTTCAGCGCCTAACTTAGCGGCAGCACGGACCGTTTGTGAATTGCGCTTCTGTGCCACGTCATAGCACGAGACGGCTACGGCCGGGAGATCCAGAAGAGTGTTCCTCGTGCTCCCTGCCGTCTAATCCGCGATTACCGCAGTAACCCTCGATCGGGGATTACCGTTGACCCCTACCGGTCCCCATACTTACATTCTCCACAGGGGGTCGTATGAAGGATATTCATGAAGTATTGCGGCAGAAGCAGACCAAGTACGCGGCACTGGGGAAGCAGATTGAGATGCTCCAGCAAGCGGCGGAGAAGCTGCGCGAAGTGGCTCCCCTGCTCGCGGAAAACGACGAAGAAGATAACGCGGTATTGATGGAAGTCGATGAGACTTCCGACAGCCTGGCGGCAAAGGCGGGCGCGTCTGGTTCAGGCGCGGCATCAAAGGCAGCCCGGCCTGCGGCACCTCGCTGGCCATAATCTCGCCGTTGTAGGGCGGGGCATCTAGTTATGACCCTTCTGGCATTGCTGGTTTCGACTGACGATTCTGCATCCGAGATCCTGGGCCGGGTTCTGCCGGCCATGGGGATCGTGGTGGAGCGTTTCAGCGATCTCCCGACTGCGATCGACCGTCTGCAGCAGCAGAGGTTCGACGCTCTGGTGGTTGACTTTGACGACCCAGACGCTGCTGGTCAGGTGCTTGACGAAGCTCGCAGGCTGAATTCGGGCGACTTGCCGGTGAGTGTGGCCCTGGTTGCCGAACTCGCGAAAGCGCGCGCTATTCTCAGCAACGGGGCGCACTTCGTTCTGTACAAGCCACTCTCCGATGACAAGGCCAAAGCCGGCCTGCGCGCCGTGGCCGCGCTGTTGAATCGCGAACGCCGGCGCGCTTACCGCGTTCCCGTGCAGGCTCCCGTGGAGATCACGCTGCCCGACGCCCGGAAAGCCGAAGGTATTCTGCTTGATCTGAGCGAAACCGGTATGGACGTTCTCACCGCTGAACCCCAGGCCCCGGGATCGCTGCTAAATTTCCGTTTTCAACTGCCCGATGGCAGCCTTGAAGTTGACGCACACGGGCAGGTGGCATGGGCGAACCCGAACGGACAAACCGGAGTCCATTTTCTGGATTTAGAGGAGTCGATGAAGGCTCAGCTCAAAGTCTGGCTGCATGCTGCCGCGGTGATGAATGGCGCAAGTCCCGACGAAGCCGTTCCCCACTGCAAGCTCACCGATTTGAGCCTGGGCGGTTGCTATCTGGAAAGCGAATCGCCGTTTCCGGAACGGGCGCTGGTCGATCTTTGCCTCAAGAGCGGAGACGTGGCGGTCCACACCGAAGGCATGGTGCTGGTCACGCATCCGGGACACGGCATGGGATTGGAGTTCCCTTCCCGTACGCCGGAGCAGCGAGCCCAGGTGGAAAATCTGATTAACTTTCTTCGCAGCTGTCCGGAATCCATGCCGGAGCTGATTATTTCTCCGCGCGCTCTAACTGCGGACCTAAGTCAATTCGAGCACGCTGCAGAAGCGGCGGGAGATTCCGCCGCGGAGCCGCTCGAAGATCCATTGCTCGAACTGCTGCGCCAAGGGTCTTCTCTGCAACAGGACGACTTCCTCGACGAACTTCGCCGACAACGTTCCGGCGAGAGTGTCGCGACCTAGCTTGCCGCTTGTCCCCCTCCGGGTTTTTACTCGCCGATCCGCCATTCTTCTGTGATATTCAAGCGTTACTCCAAGGCACGCTTCTCGCGGTAGGTGGCGTGGGGACTTCACGGGGCATCGCAAGGGCAGGAGGAATACTGGGCAGCTAGGGTAGCGGAACGCGCGAGAGGCTCAGGTGAACTGTTTTCGGAGGGCGAAGGGCCCGCGCCCCGTCTCTGACGAGGGCCCTTCACCTTCCGTGGTCTGTTCCACCCCGATGGAAGTACGGTAGCTGATCGCTGTTGCGTGACGGTTTCAGAAATATTAAATCTAGGTTAAATGCAGTAGGTAGTTCGCTCGTCCGCTTTGCCTGAAGTACGAGTTCCCCGGTGCGAAGATCGCGGGGATAAGCTCCGTGCACTGTTTTCGCCCTTGTGCGAACATGTACGCGACACGAGACGGCGACTCGGCGGGGAGGCTGGTGGGAGCGAAGCTGGCAGCGAATATAAAATCCGGAAACGAGCTGGGCTCTAATGATGTCGCGAGCAACGTCTCGCGCGAGGCACGCCGCAGCAGCCTAGTCTGGGCGCCGCTTATGTCGATCGCGACTGCAGCCTTGGCGGTTGAAATTCCTTTCTTCTTCCTCGGCACACCCTCCGGACACGACGTGGAATTCCATTTGTACTCATGGCTGGAAGTTCTTTCGCAATGGAAGCTGGGCATCGTCTATCCGCGCTGGGCGGCCTTGGCGAACTTCGCCTATGGCGAGCCGCGTTTCGTCTTCTATCCCCCGGCTTCCTGGACGCTGGGCGCGGCGCTCAGCGCAATCTTTCCTTGGACGCTGGCCGCAAGCATTTATATTTGGCTTGCCCTGTTGGCTGCGGGCGTGTCCATGTTTCTGCTGGCGCGGCAGTGGCTCGACCGGCGCGATGCAACCTTCGCGGCTGTGCTGTACGCCGTGAATCCTTATCATCTGGTGATCGTGTATTGGCGCAGCGCGTTCGCCGAACTTCTGGCGAGTTCTTTGCTGCCCCTGTTGCTCTTGCTGCTGTTGCGGGCCGACGAAAAAGGCCGTCGCGTCACCATTTATCTGGCGCTGCTGCTCGCTTCGGCATGGCTGATCAATGCCCCCGCGGCGGTGATGATCCATTATTCTTTGGCTTTATTGATGTTGCTGATCGCCTGGCAGCGGCGCTCGCGGCGCGTCTTGTTGGTGGGAACGGTCGCAGTGATTCTTGGAGCTGCGCTGGCTGCGGTTTATCTGTTGCCTGCGGTCTACGAACAGAAGTGGGTCACCATTGCGCAGGCTGTTTCTGCCGGATCGCGGCCGCAAGATAGTTTTCTGTTTATCCACACTACCGATGCGGATCACGACGCCTTCAACCACCTGATTTCCTGGATTGCGGTGAGCGAAATCCTGCTGACGGCTGCAGCGGCCTGGGCCGCACGCAGCTGGCGACGCCGCAATCGTACGCTCTGGTACGCGCTCGTGGTATGGGCTGCGGCGTGCTCGGTGCTTATGCTCTCGATCACGAATGGGCTGTGGAGAATTCTTCCCAAACTTCAGTACATGCAGTTCCCCTGGCGCTGGATGCTGTGTCTGGGCATTCCTTTTGCTTTGCTGACCGTGTTAGGTGTGAGGCGATGGACCGTGCGCGCAGCGTTCTACCTGGCCCTGCTGGCGGTGCTCGTCTTCGGGTGGCGCCACTTCCAGTCGCCCTGGTGGGACAACGCGGGCGATCTGCGCGAAATGCAGGACAACATGGAATCCGGGGAGGGCTATGAGGGCGTCGACGAGTACACGCCGGTCGGTGCCGATCCTTCATCGGTCTCGAAAGATGCTCGCCGCGTGACGGTAGACGGAGCGGCGCATGCTGCGATTCATGTTTCTCAGTGGACTCCGGAATTCAAACTCTTCACGGCGGAGATGTCAGCCCGGGATAATCTTTCGTTGCGGCTGTTCAACTATCCGGCATGGCGGGTCGATGTGAATGGACACCAAGTCGAGCCCGGCGCGCGCGAGGGCACGGGGCAGATGCTGGTTCCCGTGGAGGCAGGCGCAAATCGAGTGCAGATCAGTTTCGTTCGCACATGGGATCGCGCGGCGGGTGGGTGGATCTCGCTGGTCGCTTTGGTTTTGGCCTTCGTGTTCTGGAAGCTTCCGCCTTCCAGCGGATGAGCCTTCAGTTGTATTGCTGCCATGAAATCGTCGATGCGAAAAATCCTCATTGCAACTTCGAATCCCGGCAAGCTGCGCGACTTTGCCGGCGCTGCTCTGCGCCACGGGGTCGAGATCGCGGGCATTCCTGACTTCTCTTCCCTGCCCGCGGTGGTTGAAGACGGACTTACATTCGAGGCGAACGCACGCAAGAAAGCCGAAGCCTACAGTCGATATGTCCCCGGAGAAGTGGTAGTAGCTGACGACTCGGGATTGGAGATCGATGCTCTGCATGGAGCCCCCGGCGTGCACTCCGCCCGCTACGCAGCCGACCAGCCTGACAAGGCTGACGCTAACACCGACGACGAGGCCAATAACGCGCGCGTCTTGCGCGAACTGCAGGGCGTTCCTCAGGCGCGTCGCAATGGACGTTTTGTATGCGTGCTCGCGCCTGCTCGCGACGGCGAGACGCTGGCGACATTTCGCGGCGTGGCCGAAGGAATCATTCTCGATGCTCCTCGTGGGGAGAATGGCTTCGGATACGATCCCCTGTTTTATTTTCCAGACATTAAGAAAACATTCGCCGAGCTGACTGCGGAAGAAAAGTCCAAGTACAGTCACCGCGGCGCGGCGTTCCGGGAGTTCCTCCAATGGTGCGGGCGTTCTTGCTGACGGTTGACGACGTGGCGACTGCTTCTTGACTTCGTTTCTTCCCTGGCTGGATAATAAAAAGTTCTTTTGTCAGCATCGGACCGTCAAGGTCGAGTCATCCAGCAGAATCATACGAACTCATAAGGAGCGATTCGTGGCGTCAGCAGCCAGTTCTACTGCTCCCGTTGTGGCGAAACAAGTTGCGAACAAAACGGTACATGCTGTGGCGCCTCTGCGCGCGGGCAAAGGTATTTCATTTGTGTTGCGCCGCCTGCATTCCCTTTCCGGGATCGTTCCCGTGGGCGCGTTCCTGTTCGAACACATTCTGATTTCAAACTCCACGGCAATCAGAGGACCGGACGCCTACGCCCGCCAAGTGAGTTTTCTGGCGAATCTTCCGCTGGTTTTCTTTCTTGAGTTGTTTGGCATCTGGCTGCCGATTGCGTTCCACGCGCTCTACGGTTTCTACATCTGGTACCGCGGAGACGGAAATACGATGGAATATCCCTGGACCGGCAACTGGATGTACACGGCGCAGCGCTGGACCGGGGGGATTGCCTTTGCCTACATCCTCTGGCACACCTGGACGATGCGCTTTACCGGGGTCGATCTCCACGCGTTCCCCAACGCTTCGTTCGGCAAAGTGCAGGAAGAGGTTCTTCAGACTCCGTTGTTCTTGTTTTACGCTGTGGGCTTGATCGCGGCTTCGTGGCACTTCGCCTATGGTATCTGGCTGTTCTCGGCGAAGTGGGGCATCGTTTCCGGGGACAAGGCGCAGAAGCGGTTTCTGGCCGTGTGTGTGGTGTTTTTCTTTGTGTTGTCTGGCGCCGGGCTGGCCAGCCTGGCTTCGTTCCGGTCGCGCCCGCAACAGCTCTATGAGCCTGGGACCACGGCTATGCAATCGGCCCAAGCTACGAAAAATCAGGCTGCCAACGATCACGCTGCAAAGAATCAGCCTGTCAAGAATATGGAAGGCCGGTAGACCAACAGATGGCAGCAGTTCCTAAAATTATCGTCATAGGCGGCGGCCTCGCCGGACTCTCCGCCGTCATCAAGATCGCGGAGATGGGCGCGAACGTCGATCTCTTCTCTATTGTTCCGGTGAAGCGTTCGCACTCCGTGTGCGCGCAGGGTGGCATCAACGCCGCCAAGAATTTGAAGGGCGAAGGCGATTCGACCTGGATTCATTTTGACGACACGGTCTACGGCGGCGATTTTCTGGCGAACCAACCACCGGTCAAAGATATGTGCGAGGCCGCGCCCGGCATCATCGACTTGCTCGACCGCATGGGCGTTCCCTTCAACCGCACGCCCGAGGGCTTGCTCGACTTTCGCCGCTTCGGCGGGACTTTGTATAACCGCACCGCCTTTGCCGGCGCGACTACGGGCCAACAGCTACTTTACGCACTTGACGAACAAGTCCGCCGCTACGAATCCGAGGGCAAGGTGAAGAAGTACGAGCACTGGGAGTTCCTCTCCGCCGTGCTCGACGGAAACCGCGTCTGCCGCGGCATCTGTGCCATGGATCTTCGCAGCATGGAAGTGCGAACTTTTCCGGCCGACGCGATTATCATCGCCACCGGCGGTATTGGCGCGATCTTCGGCAAGTCGACCAACTCTGTAGTCTGCACCGGATCGGCGCAGTCCGCGCTTTATCAGCAGGGCTGCTTCTACGGAAACGGTGAATTCATTCAGGTGCATCCCACCTGCATTCCCGGCGAAGACAAGCTGCGTCTCATGTCGGAATCAGCCCGCGGCGAAGGCGGACGCGTCTGGGTTCCGAAGACTCAAGGCGACAAGTGCGACCCCAAAACGATTCCGCCGTGTGACCGCTGGTACTTCCTCGAAGAGTGGTATCCCAAGTACGGCAACCTGGTTCCGCGCGACGTGGCGACGCGCGCGATCTTCAAGGTAGTTTATGAATACAACCTTGGGATCGATGGCAAGCCGATGGTCTATCTCGATCTGACTCACATCGATCGCAAGATTCTCGACCGCAAGCTGGAAGGCATTCTGGAAATCTACGAGAAGTTTGTGGGCGACGATCCCCGCGACACGCCGATGAAGATTTTCCCTGGCATGCACTACACCATGGGCGGTCTCTGGATCGATTTCAAGCAGGCGACGAACATTCCTGGCATTTACGCCGCCGGCGAATGCGAATATCAATATCACGGCGCGAATCGTCTGGGCGCGAACTCGCTGGTGTCGTGCATTTACGGCGGAAGCATTGCCGGACCGAATGCGGTGAAGTATGCGCGCGGGCTGCAGGCGCTTCCCGACGGCAATGGAAGTTTCGAGGCCGAGAAGAAAAAGCAGGAAGAGAGCAATGCCCTGCTCATGAACAACTCGGGCACGGAGAATCCGTTCCGGCTGTGGCGTGAACTAGGCGAGTTCATGACCAAAGATTGCACCGTTATTCGTTATAACAAAAACCTGCAGCAGACAGATGCGAAACTGGTCGAGATGCTGGAACGCTTCCGCAAGGTGAATCTGAGCGACCGCACGCAGTGGGCGAACACCACCGTAGTCTTCACTCGCCAGCTTTATAACATGCTCCAGTTGTCGCGCGTGATCGCGCAAGGCGCGCGGTTGCGCGACGAATCGCGCGGCGCGCACTACAAACCGGATTTCCCGGACCGCGACGACAAGAACTTTTTGAAGACGACGAAGGCGTATTTCGCGCCGGACGCGGATGAGCCAAAATTTGAGTTCGAGCCGGTGGATGTATCGCTGATTCCGCCGCGTCCGAGGAAGTATGACGCGGTGAAGTGATGGGAGCGAGCGCGATCATGAATGAGAAAACGCACGGGAACACGTGGCTAGATATCGCTCTGGCCTCCGCGCTAGTGATCCTGTTCGTTTGGCTGAAGGGCTGGAGCGGTTTGTGGCAATATCGCTGGACGGGCGTCCTGATGGGGCTTGCCCTTGGGCTGTACGCCCAGCCAGGATTACAGGCAAGTTACGATGTCGCGAAGCGTTACGATATCCCGCGCCGCTTGTACCTGTTCGGCGGCGCTGGTTTTCATCGCGATGGGAACGGACAACCTAAGGCGTTTTTTCCTCAGAGGCAGCAGCGACGATGGGTTCTTTGGCACAGTGGCGTTCGCATTAGCCGTCCAATGTACATTTGTCTACCGCCGGCTCTCTAGAAAGGGCAACACGGGGCCTCTTATTGACGACCGGAACCCAAAACCAAATCATGGCTAACAAATCCGTCATCCTCAAAATCAAGCGCCAGAACACCCCCACGTCCAAGTCCTACTGGGAAGAGTTCGAACTCGCCCATCATCCGGGCATGAACGTGATCTCCTCGCTCATGGAGATCGCCGCCAACCCCGTCACCCGCGAGGGTAAGGCGACCACGCCCATCACCTACGATTCGAATTGCCTCGAGGAAGTCTGCGGCTCCTGCGCCATGCTCATCAACGGACGCGCCCGCATGGCCTGCTCGGCCTTGATCGACAATCTCGAGCAGCCGGTTAAGCTCGAACCGTTCTCCAAGTTCCCCGTCGTCCGCGACCTCGCGGTCGATCGCAGCGTTCTCTTCGAGAATCTCAAGATCGTGAAGGCCTGGGTTCCGATCGACGGCACCTACGACCTCGGCCCCGGCCCACGCTTGTCGCCGGAAGAGCAGGAAGCGGCTTATCCGCTTTCGCGCTGCATCTCCTGCTGCTGCTGCATGGAGGCCTGCCCGCAGTTCAACGAAGAGACCGGCTTCGTAGGCGCGGCCACCATCGCGCAGGTGAGGTTGTTCAACACGCATCCCACAGGCAAGGAGTTGCAGCGCGAGCGTCTCGCGGCGTTGATGGGCGACGGCGGCATCCAGGAATGCGGCTACGCCCAGAACTGCGTAGAAGTTTGCCCTAAGGATATCCCGCTGACCCGCGCCATTTCCGAGGTAGGCGGCGCGGTCATGAAGCAAGCGGTCGGTGACCTTTTCCGGCGCTGATTTTTGTCACTTTCGTCCCCTTAACCCACCTCTACCACGCCTCCGCAGGTGCTAAATGCTTGCTGCGAGAGCACATGCGTTGCTCGTGATCCCGCGCTGGAGTGGCGTTTCGCGTGCTCCCATCCACAGGTGAAGCACGCTTGCGAAAGCGGCGAGTAACCAGCGGTAACCAAGCGCGGGCAATGCCCGCCGGAAACTCTGGTAACCAGCTCCCGGCAATCAAAGGTTGGGGCGCTTGACACGATGACTTACAATGTCTGGGCGGTTGCGGATCGGGCCGTTTCGGAAGACTACGGAACTCATTGAGAAAAAAACCACAGCGTCAAATAATTCTTCTGGCCATGCTGGCTTGCCTGTGCAGCTCGCTTTTTGCGGTGACTGCCACGGTTGTGCACAAAGTCCATCATCGCCGGTTCCCGCGGCTGCATTGGACCTTGTGGCATCCCATGTTCCGTCCCACTCACGAATCTCTTTTGGCGCAGAACGCTGAAGTTGACCGCCTGGAACTGCCTCGCATTCAGGACGACGACGAACTCGAGGCGCTGAAGGCCAGCGGAGCGCTGCAGCCCATCATCGCCGGGGAAACGCTGCGCTTTGATCCGCGCCTTGATCCTTCGCGCCGCTACTGCCGTCCCTGGACCCGCGACTTTGTGCAGGATATCGCCCAAGCTTATTACAATCGTTTTCACGAACAGATTCAGGTGAATTCCGCAGTGCGCACGGTGAAGCTTCAGAAGAAACTGCGCCGGCATAACCGCAATGCAGCTCCGTCTGAGGGCGATACGGCGTCGTCCCATCTCGCCGGTCTTACGGTGGACTTGCAACGCCGGGGCATGACTCAGGAAAATTCACTGGATGGAACACTACCTCTTCTACATGAAGGCGCTCGGCCTGGTTGAGCCCGAAGAAGAGCGGCATCAGTGGGTGTTCCACATCATGGTCTCAGGTCGCTATGCGGATTGGCGCGAAACTCAGGACATCATTCCAGTCGATCGCCCCGAACCCGCCACAGTGACTGCCGAAAGCCGCGCCGAATAGTCACTACCTAGTGGCTGATAAAATCCCTCACAGCGCGTATTGCGCTTCGCCGTTGCCGAACGACCAGTTCTCCCACGCAACTTCCACCAGATTGATCATCAGGTCTTGCTTCCGTAATCCAGGATTCTCCGTCAGAATTTCCGCCATGCGCTCGAACAGCTTCCGCTTCTGCGCCAGCTTGCGTCCGGTGGAGAGCGTAATCTGAACCATCACGAAGTTATCCGTCCGTTGCACGCCAAGATACGCGGAGTCGTAGATCAGACCGCCAGCCGGATGCTCGGTGATCACTTGGAATCGGTCCTGCGCAGGCGCGTCCAGAGCCTCCACCAACGCTCGGTGCACCCCATCTGCCAGAGCCTTTTTATATTCTTCAGTCTTGCCTTCACGTAACGAGATTCGAACCAGTGGCATCGATCCCTCCCTGGAATTGTCAGTAGCGCTAGACAATGGATGAATCTGCTCCTCAACGCGATTCATGCGCAGAACATCGATGGGGCAGAACATCGAGCGTGCTTTAATGGATCATGATCGTTCTGATGGCCGGCCTTCCTGGCAGCGGAAAGACTACACTCGCCCGCGAACTGGCGAGTCGCCTGCGCGGCCGGGTGCTTGATAAAGATGAGATCCGGCACGCACTCTTTTCCGCCGACGAAATCGAATATTCTCCCCGGCAAGATGACTTCTGCCTGCATCTTATGCTCGAAACCGCGGGCCAGCTCTTACAGCGAGATTCCAACCATTTTATCTTCCTCGATGGCCGGACGTTCTCTCGCCGCTACCAGATCGACAACGTCGTAAACGCTGCGGCCGCGCTGCACCAGAGCTGGCGCATCCTCGAGTGCGTGTGTGCAGAGGAATTAGCGCGGCAACGCATCGAGGAGCAGTCTGCCTCGGGAGCCCATCCTGCCGGCAATCGCAACTTCCAACTCTACATCGAAGTGAAATCACGATTCGAGGCCATCACTTTGCCTAAAGCCGTGATCGACACTGGGCAGGCGCTGGCAGTCTGCATTGCTCAGGCCCTGGCGGCTCTGCGCTAATTGTTGTTTGCGAATCGTCTTTCCTCCGCGCGTTAAGACCTATACAATCGTTGACTTGCCCGCAGACTTACTCGCTGCGTGCCCCATCTATGACTCAGTTCAGAATGTGCTTTGTCGCGATCTTCTTTGGGTGCCTCGTTTTTGCCGCTTCATCGGCGGTTGCCCAATCCACAAACCCACCGGACATAACCGTCAGCGCCAAGGCTCGCGCGATTCAGGAATCCGCCATCGTAGTCGACACCCACGCCGATACGCCGCAGCGTTTTCTCGACGAAGGCTTCGACATCGGCTCGACCGATCCCAACGACGTGGGGCACATCAGCCTCGAGAAAGCCCGTCGCGGCAATCTCGGCGCGGAGTTTTTCTCCATCTGGGTAGACCCCGGGACCAACGAAGGTCACTTCGAAAAGCATACCTTCGACCTCATCGACTCTGTCTACGAGCAGGCCGCGCGGCATCCCGATCGCATGATGATGGCTTTCTCCGTAGCCGACATCGAACGCGCGCACAAAGAACACAAACTCGCCGCGCTCATGGGCATTGAAGGCGGCCACTCGATTGAGAACGACATGCACCTGCTGCGCGATTACTATCGCCTGGGCGTGCGCTACATGACACTCTCCTGGTCGAACACGAACGAATGGGCTGATTCCTCGGGCGACATCAACGACCCCAAGGTAGAGCACCACAACGGCCTCACTGATTTCGGCAAACAGGTCGTGCTCGAGATGAATCGCCTCGGCATGATGGTGGATATTTCACACGTCGCCGACAAGACTTTCTGGGACGCGATCGCCACCACAAAAGCTCCACTCATTGCCTCGCATTCCTCCGCCCGGGCCCTCGTCGACGCGCCGCGAAATATGGCGGACGACATGCTGCGCGCGGTCGCCAAGAATGGCGGCGTCGTGCAGGTGAACTTCTTCTCCGGCTTCGACGATCAGAGCTATTGGGATGCCTCGCGGGCGCAAGCCAAGGATCGCGACGCGGCCATCGCAGCCTTTGTCGCAAAGAAGAAAGCGGAGGGACAGCCTGTTACTTACGTCGATGAGGACCGCATCGAGCGTGAGTGGACGGCGAAACTTCCGCGTCCGCCTTTTCACGTTTTGATTGATCACATTGATCACATCGCCAAGGTCGCCGGGGTCGATCACGTTGGCCTGGGCTCTGACTTCGACGGTGTCAGCGGCGCCACGCCTCAAGGCATGGATTCCGCCGCCGACCTGCCAAAGATTACGCAGGCCCTGCTCGATCGCGGATACAGCGCGGAAGACATCAAAAAAATTCTTGGCGGCAATATTCTGCGAGTCTTCCGCCAGGTCGAGACCGTCAGTCGCGAAATGCAGAGCGCCCAGTCTCATTAGCGCCAGCGCTCATTGACTTCTCTGTCGTACAATGCAACGTTACAATGCGACGCTGCAATCGAGTATTGCTGGTAAACCACTGCGGCAAGTCCGTGCCCGTGCAAGGAGCAATCATGCGTAACGCTTTTCTAGTTTCCGCCCTGCTCGGGGTGTCTGCGCTCGCAGCTTGGGCGCAATCTAGCACCCAAGCCGCGCCTCCAGCCAAGCCCGCCGCCGGAGCCACGACCGTTCACCATGCAGCAGCGGGCCCACCCACGGCAATTATCGACACTACGGTGGGCAAGTTGACGTGTACTCTGTTCCCCAACAAAGCCCCGATCGGAGTCGCGAACTTCATCGGCCTCGCCACCGGAACCAAAGACTGGAAGAATCCCGTCAGCGGAGCTACCAAGCACGGAGTTCCGCTCTACGACGGCACCATCTTTCATCGCGTCATCGCCGGCTTCATGATCCAGGGCGGCGATCCAAAAGGAGACGGAACGGGCGAGATCGGGATTGACTTCAAAAACGAAGTTTCCCCCGATCTGCTCTTCGACAAGCCCGGCCGTCTCGCTTACGCCAACGCCGGCCCGGGTACCAACGGTTCGCAGTTCTTCATCACCGAAGAGGCACAGCCGCATCTCAACGGGGGCTATACCATCTTCGGCCAGTGCGACGAAGCCAGCGTGGCGCTGGTGAAACAGATCGCGCACATGGCTACTGACCCGATGAACGACCGTCCCTTCCGTCCGGTGAAGATTATTCACATTTCGATTGTCCACAGAGTGCCCATGGCGAAACCCGCAGCCCCGGCAAAGCCCGCGGCATCTGCGCCGAAACCAGCAGCAAGTCAGAATTGACACATGTGGAGACAGCCCCCTTGGCTGTCCTGCGAAGCCACAAAAAACGACCAACGACTGAAAGGACTCCATGACCCGCCAACCCGGACTCTACGCCACCTTTGAAACCAGCGAAGGCAACATCGTCTGCCGCCTTTTCGAAGCAGATGCGCCCAAGACCGTAGCCAACTTCGTCGAACTCGCCGAAGGCAAGCGCGAGTGGACGCATCCCTCGACCCGCAAGAAATCCAACGACCGTCTTTACGATGGAACAATTTTCCATCGCGTGATCCCCGACTTCATGATCCAGGGCGGCGACCCGCAAGGCACCGGCATGGGAGGGCCCGGCTACCAGTTCGAAGACGAAACCAAAGGCTCGCCCCACAAGCTAGACAAAGCGGGCAAACTAGCCATGGCCAACGCCGGCCCCAACACCAACGGCTCGCAGTTCTTCATCACCGTGGCGCCCACCACGTGGCTGACCGGCAAGCACACAATCTTCGGCGAGGTCATCGAAGGGCAGGATATCGTCAAGAAGATTTCCGAAGTCCCACGCGGGCGCAATGATCGGCCGAACAAGGACGTAGTGGTAAAGAAGGTAACGATCGAGCAGGTGTGAGAGCTGAAGCTCGGTGGGGCGAGATCGGGAAGGGCACGACGTTCAGTCGTGCCGTCAAGACGTAAATAAAATGGCCGCGCTTCAGCGCCTGAGGTAAGCCGTTGCGCGCAGCTATTTTCTAGCGGTTTCCTTGCGCCCGGCTCGTTCTTCGCGGTTTTTACACCCCAATCACTCCACACAACTCCTTAACCGCCGCCGCGCTCTTATCCAGCCCAGCCTTCTCTTCCGCAGTAAGCTTGATCTCGATAATCTGCTCAATGCCCTTCGCGCCGAGCTTCACCGGAACGCCGACGTAGAGCCCACTGATCCCATATTCACCCTGCAAGTACGCCGCGCAAGGCAAAATCTTCTTCTTGTCCTTGAGAATCGCCTCAACCATCTCGGTGGCCGCTGCCGAAGGCGCGTAATAAGCCGAGCCCGTTTTCAGATACTTCACGATCTCCGCGCCGCCGTCGCGCGTGCGCTGTACCAAAGCCTCAAGCCGCGACTTCTCAATCAACTCAGTAATAGGAATGCCCGCTACTGTGGAATACCGCGGCAGCGGAACCATGGTGTCGCCGTGTCCGCCAAGTACAAATGCGGTGACATTCTCCACGCTGACTTTCAATTCGTCAGCGATGAAGGCGCGAAAGCGCGCCGAATCCAGCACCCCAGCCATGCCAACCACACGCTCGCGCGGAAACCCGCTCAGCTTGTAAGCCGCCTGCGCCATGGCATCCAGCGGATTCGACACAATAATCAGAATGCACTTCGGCGAATACTTCACCACCTCGCCCACCACAGCCTTCATGATGCCGTAATTCGTGTTGAGCAAATCGTCGCGGCTCATCCCCGGCTTGCGCGGAATGCCCGCAGTAATCACAACGACGTCGGAATTCGCCGTGTCCTTGTAGTCGTTCGTGCCAACAATGTAGGAATCGCGCTTCTCGATGGGCATGGCCTCGAGCAAATCCAGCCCCTTGCCCTGCGGCACGCCTTCGATAATGTCGATCAGGACAACGTCGGCCAGCTCTTTCGAAGCAATCCAGTGAGCCGCCGTCGCCCCCACGTTTCCTGAACCTACGATGGTTACTTTCTTACGCATGTATGAGTCCTTTCAAAAATGATTGGGTCATTGAGTGATTTTGCGATTTAGCGATTGAAGATCAAAATCGCGAAAATGCAGCAAGCGTACCGACAATCGCTCAATGGCGCGATCACTCAATCGCTCAATGGATCTACACCAGCACCGCCGCGCCCATATTCTCGATGATGCTGTCGGCAAACTGGCTGGTCTTCACTTTGGTGGCGCCTTCCATCAGCCGCTCAAAGTCATAAGTAACTTTCTTCTGGAGGATGGTCCGTTCCATCCCGCCCTCGATCAGATCGGCAGCCTCGTTCCATCCCAGAAAGCGGAACATCATCACGCCCGAGAGCATCACAGATCCGGGATTGATCACATCTTTATCGGCATACTTCGGAGCCGTGCCGTGCGTAGCCTCGAAAATGGCATAGCCATCGCCAATGTTCGCCCCCGGGGCAATGCCCAGCCCGCCGACCTGCGCCGCGCATGCGTCCGAAATGTAATCGCCGTTCAGGTTCGGGCAAGCCAGCACCGAGTATTCATCCGCCCGCGTCACCACCTGCTGAAAGATCGAATCGGCAATGCGGTCGTTGATCATGATCTTCTTTTTCCACTGGCCTTTGCCGTGGGTGGCATAGATGCGGTCAAGCACGTCTTTCACTTCCTGCTCCACAGCCTGGCGAAAGGCAGGCGGAGCAAATTCCATCCCGGGCTCAACCAGTTCAGCATTCTGCGCCACCGTCAGGCTCGGATTCTTGTCCTTGTTGTCGACGATCCAACTCTCGCGCTCCGTGATCACCTGGTCGCGAAATTCCTCGGTAGCCAGTTCATATCCCCACTTGCGGAACGCGCCCTCGGTAAACTTCTGGATGTTGCCCTTGTGCACCAGGGTCACGCTCTTGCGGCCGGTCTCGAGTGCATGACGAATCGCCATGCGCACCAGTCGCTTGGTTCCCGTCACGGAGATCGGCTTGATGCCGACCCCGGAATCCAGCCGCACCTGCTTCTTGCCACCCTTCAGCATATCTTTGTTGAGAAACTCGATGAGCTTCGCGCACTCGGCAGTTCCCTCTTCCCACTCGATGCCGGCGTACACATCCTCTGTATTCTCGCGGTAGATGACCACATCCATGCGCTCCGGATGCTTTACCGGCGACGGAACTCCCTTGTAGTACTTCACAGGACGCACACAGCAGTAGAGATCCAGAATCTGCCGCAGCGCCACGTTGAGCGACCGAATGCCGCCACCCACGGGCGTGGTCAGCGGACCCTTAATGGCGACGCGAAACTCACGAACGGCGGCTACCGTGTCATCGGGCAGCCAGGTGTCGAACTTTGCTTTGGCCTTTTCCCCGGCAAACACTTCGTACCAGACGACACGACGCTTGCCCTTGTACGCTTTATCCACCGCCGCGTCGAACACCCGTCGCGACGCCTTCCAGATATCGCGTCCAGTTCCATCGCCTTCGATGAATGGAACGATCGGATTATCCGGCACCTCATACTTCCCGGCCGCATAGCCGATCTTCTTTCCGTCGGACGGAACCGCCACACCGTTATAAGAGCCCGCCATCGTCACCCTCCCTATCGAGTTCGAGCAGCTTTATAAAACCGTTCATTATAAGAGAATCCGTCTCCTGTGGCATAATCCATCCCAGAGCTGGACTTCAGGAGGTATCTTCATGTCGCACCGTACCTACCTTCACTCAGCGCTTACCGCCTGCGTTTTCGTCTGCCTTGCTCTGTCAACCACCGCGTTCGCCGCCGACAAACCCGACCACACGTCGTGGGGTCACAACATCACCATCGGCCCGAACGAGAAAGCCTCCGAACTGATGTGCTTCGGTTGTGACATTCGCGTGCGCGGACAGGTAGCCGGCGATGTAACCGCCTTTTTCGGCAGCGTTGTGATTGAAGATCAGGCAGAAGTTGCCGGCGAAGTCACTGTGTTCGGCTCTGATATTCGGCTTGGCCCGGCTGTGAAGGTAGCCGGAGACGTGACCGTATTCGGCGGCGAGATTCGTCGCGATCCTCAGGCCACTATTGAGGGTGATCTAATTGCCCTCGGCGGGCGCGGGTGGATTATTCCGATCCTCCTCGCCCCGTTTGTCATCCTCGGGCTTCTGATCGCATTCGTTATCTGGCTGGTTCAGCGCGCCCGCAGGCCTGCGGCTCCCCCCGTGCCAGCCTAGAGCGGGCGATGCATCACCACCGCCTCGTCCCAAAATACTTGCGGACGCCCAGCGACATGTAGCGTCCCCATGGTCCATTGTTACCCTGATCAGCCGGACCCAGATTGGTGTCGCGCGCGCCCAGGCGATCGAACAGAAAATGCTGGGTCACGCGAAACTCAAATCCCTTCCCGATGTATACTGCGCCTCCCCACGAGTGCTCGATGCCGATCGCATCGGGCGACCAGGTGTAAAGCGTCTGCGGAATAGTCTTACCAAACAGGAACGAAGGCGCGCCGAACACCATAAACCGACGCAGTTCTCCCCGCCCAAAGGGACGCACCTCAAGCATTCCCGAGATCATATAGCGCGCAAACATGCTGCAAGGCGCGTTCACCCCACCGTACTGTCCGGCGTTTCCCGCGCAGATGCCCGGGTCGATTTCGTTATGGGGCGGGGCGAGATCCAATTGTGCCCACCCCCACAGCATGTCGCTCGGAAAGAACATTCTCGGCTGGGGTTTCGCATCCTGTGAAGCGCTGACAGGCGCCGCGGTCTGCGCTCTGCCAGAGATTGAGATTAGTAGGGGAAATACAAGAATCAGTGCTAACGTTTTCATCCAGCCTCCAGAATCTGGTGATGCAGAATCCACAGCCTACGGCCCCCCAAACTTCACCTTTACCGTGCCGGGCTCTCGAACTTATCCTTCGACAATTAGATGGGGCGGAACATTGTAACCTGCTGGCGGAGCGCATGATTCCGATCGACTCCCCGAATCCAGATCTAAGAGAACAGGTCTAAAAGAATAGTTTGAAGGAACAGGTTTGAGAGAACAGGTTTAAGAGAACAGATTTACAGAACAGTCTTACATGAATCCGGTTCGGGAAACCGCGACGACCGCCCCACCCCGAGGCGTCTGCCAGTCGCCTTCCAGATTTCATATCCACAATTTAGATTTATTCCATTCGTAGGATTACTAAGAAGGCCTCGCTGTCAAAAGGACTTACGGTGCAAGCATCTACGGTTTGGCGGACCGATTGCTATATCAGCCTACAGCAGTCCCAAAAGCCCATGCCCCAGGAAGTGTCTGTCTCTTATCAGGCCATTAAGAGCAAGGTGTACCGGCTAATCGACGCCTTGGTCGTCGGCGAAAAGACAGAGGTTGAGGTGCAGGACTCTATCCGCCGCTGGTGGGATCTCATTCACCCCGCTGATCGCCCTATCGCCCAAAAATATCTGCTCACCGTTCTGGAGCGGTCCGGCCAAGCGCTCGATGCGATCGAGGAAGGCTTGATGGACGTAACACACCAGGAGTCGGTCACCGCCGATTCGTCCAAGGCCCTCAAACTGGTGGATAGAATCGTAAAGCAGACTACCAAGCCGGCCTCTCTCAGCACCACCGCCTGAGCAAGACAAACTGAGCAAGACAACTGGATAAGACAAAAATTTTACAAATTGCCGGCTTGCGGCGTCTGCTCGCGCCCGGTATCCTCACTCCAGTTGAGATCCAGTCCAGTCCGGAGCTACCAATGAAATCTTCCTACCTACGCTTCCTTTTCACGATTCGTGGCTATCTTCTATCCGGAGCTCTACTGATCATGGCTGGATCCTTACTTGCTGCCTCGGGAATCTACACCTTCACCCTCAACTCCATCGACGGCCAACCCGCGCCGCTGGCGAACTACAAGGGCAAAGTGGTTCTCGTCGTCAATGTAGCCAGCCAATGCGGCTACACCCCTCAATACAGCGCTCTCGAAGCGACGTATGAAAAGTACAAAGACCTGGGCTTCATCATCCTCGGCTTCCCCGCCAACAATTTCGGAGCTCAGGAACCCGGCACCAACGAAGAGATCAAAACGTTTTGCACCCGTAAATACAGCGTAACTTTCCCCATGTACTCGAAAATTTCCGTCAAAGGCGCAGACCAGGCTCCGCTCTACGCTTACCTGACCAAAGACACCGGACCCGCGATCGCCGGCGAAATCAAATGGAACTTCACCAAGTTTCTGGTCGACCGCAACGGAAACGTAGTGCAGCGTTTCGAACCGGCAGTCACGCCCGATTCGAAGGAAGTGATCGCGGCGATTGAGAAGCAGTTGAAGCAGCAGTAGCAGCCCATCGGCCGACTTCCCACAAGCCGCGATCTCGTGCTACTTGGCGGGCGTTACTGGCACAGCCATGATTGTAGCCAGCATGGTCGCAATGAGTTTCTCGCTGCCGTCCTTCATGGCAAAGGCATCCGCTGTACAAACTGTCAGCGTCCGTCCCGCCTTCCTTACTTGCGCTCTGGCCGCGAAGACGTCGCCGGTGGCGGGTGCCAGCAGGTTCACCTTGAACTCCACCGTGAGGACCTCCTTATCCTCTGCCGCCACGCTTAAGGCGGCATAACCGCAAGCAGAATCCAGCACGGCAGCGATAACACCCGCGTGCAGGTAGCCATTCTGTTGGGTAAGATTTGGTGAAAATGGCAGACGAATTTCCACACCGCCTTGAACCACGACTGCGAGCTCGGCTCCCAAGGTGGACATGAAGGCCTGCCTCGAAAAGCTATTCCGGACGCGCTCCTCGCGGGTGGTCACGTATCTCCTCGACCGCTGAAACATTTCTGTTTCGGCGAAACAACGGATTGACGGTCAGCGCGAGAATCTTACCCCACGCACCAGTACCTTGGACAATCACCCACCCTGCTACAATTCGGTTCGCAAGACAAGTCAAAAGCAAATGCAGCGCAGTTTTCAGATTGCGTTGCGGTCTTAACTGGCAACTGGCAACTGCTTCATGGACTTCGATCAACTCCAAACCTTCCTCGAAGTAGCCCGCCACGCCTCGTTCTCCCGCGCGGCGGAAAAGCGCTTCCGCACCCAGCCCGCCATCTCCTCCCAGATTCGCTCCGTCGAAGACGAAGTCGGAGCCAAACTGTTTGACCGCTCCGGCGGCAAAGTCTCGCTCACCGCCGCCGGCAAGTCCTTCCAAAAATACGCACAGGAGACGCTCGACGCCCGCAAGGCCATGCTCACCTCGCTCGCTGAAATGGAGCACGTTCCCCGCGGCGCTATCACCGTGGGCGCCAACGAAGGCACTTGCCTGCACATCCTTCCCGAAGTTTTTGCAGATTTCAAGAAGCAGTATCCCGACGTTTCGGTCAACATCAAGCGCGCCGACTACGCCAAAGTTCTCGAATCGGTCACCGACAATTCCGTCGATTTCGGCGTAGTTTCCCTCCCCGTGAAAGACAACCGCCTCACCGTAGTCCTCATCCATCAGGATGAACTGGTCATCATCGCCCCGCCACACCATCCGCTGGGTAAAATGAAGTCGGCCCCAGTGGGAGACTTGGCCAAGTATCCGCTCGTGCTTCCTAAGGCTGGCCACACCCGCGACGCCCTCGATGGCCTGTTTCGCGAGCGCAAGTTAAAGCCAAACTACAGTATGGAACTCGATTCCAGCGAACTTCTAAAGCGCTTCGTCGCCGCAGGCGTAGGCGTCGGCTTCATCGCCCGTTCCAACGTGCAAGAGGATGTTCGTGCCGGGGTCCTCGTCGCCATCCCCATGGCCGACGCCCAACTGCCTCGCGATCTGGCCCTGGTCTTCCGCAAAGACAAAGCTCTCAGCCGCGCCGCCCTCGCCTTCATCGAGATTGCCAAGAAACACAAATCCAGCGATGTATCGACATCCAGATCGAAGTAGATGAAGCGACTCTCCAAACAATTTCGCGCGCACCTCCTGCTCTCTTCCCTGCTGCTCAGCCTCTCGGCTGCCGCTCAGATCTCCGGAGGCGCCCAGCCGCCCTACGCCTACAGGCTCATCGAAGTCAAAGTCACTGGCAGTAAACGCTTCACCCAGCAGGAAATCGCAACCGCAAGCGGATTGCCCGTCGGCACCATCTGTCATGAGGAAGATTTCAAGAAAGCCGCACGCCAGCTCGGTGAGACCGGCGCATTCGGCGTCATCACCTACACCTACACCTACTCCTCAACCGGCACCAGGCTCGAGTTTCAAGTCACCGATGCCGACAAGTTTGTCCCCACCCACTTCGCCGACTTCGTCTGGTTCACCGACGAAGAACTGCACCAGAAGCTGCATAACCGCATTCCTCTCTTCGACGGAGAATTGCCCACCAGCGGCCGTATGCCCGACCAGGTTTCAGACGTTCTGCAAGCCCTGCTAGTCGAAAACGGAATCCCCGGCATCGTCCAATATGTGCGCACCGAAGGCAAAGACGAGCGGCTGCAGTCGATCGACTATACCGTCGCCGGCGTGAGCATTCGCATCCGCCACGCCCTGTTTCCCGGCGCCGGAGCAGCCGAGTTGCCCCTGCTCCAGGCTGCCGCGGAAAAATTATCCGATCGCGAATACTCCCGCGATTACATGGCAAACTTCGTCGAGCACTCTGTGCTGCCCCTCTACCATGAGCGCGGATACCTGAAGGCCTCGTGCGCCACGCCTCAACCCAAGGTCGTCAAACTACCCGCCGCCGATTCAACCGATAACAAACAGCCGCCAACCTACGTCGACATCACGTTCCAGCTTGCTCCCGGCATCAAGTACAAACTCACGCAATGGGAGTGGTCGGACAACCAAGCAATCCCCAAAGACCAGCTCGACCCGTTCCTCCATGCAAAAACCGGGCAACCGGCCAACACGGTTCAGCTAGCGGACGATCTACGCGAGGTACAGACACTCTACGGCTCGCGCGGATACATCCTGGCCACGATCAAGGTGAACGCGGAATTCGACGACGTCGCTGGGACCGTCTTCTACCACCTAATCGTCCACGAGGATTCTCTCTACCACATGGGAGACCTGGAATTTCGCGGAATCGACAACAGCCTCACCGCGAGGCTGCGCGCCGCCTGGAAGCTGCGTCCGGGCGACATCTACGACGCCACTTACCTCAAGCAGTTTCTGCCGGAGGCTAGAAAGCTGCTCCCACCCACCCTCGACTGGAGTGTCGATCCCCACGTCACCGCCATCACCCGCGACAAAACCGTCGACGTCGACCTGCAATACACCGCCAAAGCGATACAGTGAATTTAGCTATGAGCCGGCTACCGACGCTCCTCACCATGTTCGCGGTCTTAACTGTAGGTGGATGCACGCGAGCGCGAAAGGAGACTGGCATGGAAAGCAAAACCGAATCCGCACAAGCCATTAGGAACCTTCGAGACGCTTACGCGGCATTCAACCGCGGCGACATCGAAGCGGCAGTTCAGTGGTTCGATCCCCAGATTGAGTGGACCGAACCTGCGGATTTTCCGGGGGGTGGCGCCTATCACGGGCGGGAAGAAGTGAAGCGTTACTTGACCCAGTCGCGCGCCGCCTGGGCGGAAGTGAGCAGCGAACCCGAGCGATTCATCACTTCCGGAAACCGAATTGTGGTCTTCGTTCACGCCCGGGTTCGAGCGAAAGACATCCCCCAATGGCAGGACGTGAGACTCGCCGACGTATACACGATGCGCAATGGCAAGGCGATCCAGATGCGGGCCTTCGCCGACCGGCAGGAAGCGTTACGTTCGGTTGGGGTCCAAGAGCCGAGCCGCTGAAATCACACGGTTTCTGCAACCTCCGGCGGCCTCAATCATCTATGACGTTAGCGTAATGTCAACGCATCGGCGGCAATCATCTTTTTCATGCGAGCCGTCGGAAACACCCAGGAGAATCAAGAATGATTAAGGGTTCACGGCGGTTCCCAGCGATAACGGCAGTCATCTTCTCCGCGACCATATTTTTCAGCATCTATGCCTTCGCCTCCGGCAAGCAGACCTTCACCGGCGAGGTTGGCGACGCCATGTGCGGTCGGCAGCACATGGAGGGTACGCCAGCAGAGTGCACCCGCGCCTGCGTAGCCAAAGGTTCGAAGTTCGCTCTGGTGGTGGGCGATAAAATCTACGTCTTGAACATCACCGACAAGGCAGCTCTGGCCACGCTCGACCAGCAGGCAGGCAAGAATGCCACCGTAACCGGCACCTTGGATGGCGACACCATCACGGTCGGCTCGGTGGTTGCCGCTAAGTGAGGACTAAGGAACAACGGCCATCTGACGACGAACCAAGCTTCGCGGCTGTTCGCAAATCCGAAAAGCCGCAGCCTTATTGTTGACCTGGGCCGAACCTGTGGTAGAGTGTTTCGGATTTGCCCGGCGCCCTCCCCCTAATCGGACCGGGCATGGTGGCGGGAACCGCGCCCGCGGTTTCCGCCATTTTTTCTCTCCTCACGTGAAATTCATATTTCCTTTACAAACCATTGTGTTAATGTGCATTCTCAATCTCAAATTTTTTCGTGCCGGAGGTAAATAGCGTTGGGTAAAGACATGGTTCCCAAGCGGATGTTCTTCACCAAAGGAGTCGGGAAGCACCGCGAGCGGTTAACATCCTTCGAGTTGGCACTGCGCGACGCTGGCATCGCAGCCCAGAACCTGGTGCGCGTCTCTTCCATCTTCCCTCCGAACTGCAAGATGCTGGCCCGCAAAGAGGGCGTGAAGTATCTCAGTCCCGGCGAAGTCGTATTTGCGGTAGTCGCGGAAAATTCCACGCACGAGGCCCATCGCCTGTTAGCCTCTTCGATCGGCGTCGCCATCCCCGCCGACAAGAATACCTACGGATATCTCAGCGAGCACCACTCCTTCGGCGAAACCGAAGACGCCGCCGGAGAATACGCCGAAGAACTAGCCGCCGAAATGCTGGCCACCACGCTCAACGTGGAATTCGACCCCGACCGCTCCTGGGACGAGAAAAAACAAATCTACCGCCTCTCCAACAAAATCGTTCGCACCGCCAACGTAACCCAATCCGCCGTAGGCGACAAGCGCGGCCTGTGGACCACGGTGATAGCCTCGGCGGTACTGATCTTCGATTAGTCGGTAAAACTGAAGCAGGTGCCCCATCCTAGTCGCGCCCTTTGCGACTAGGGTGGGATTCCACCCACGCCAAATCCTCGGGACTTCGACTTCCAATGCCAGGAAGGGATCGGGAAGGGCACGACTTCAGTCGTGCCGCCAGAAACCGCGAAAAACGCGGGCTTCAGCCCCTGAGGGGGCTTCTTTGCGACCCGATTCATAAGCCGCATGCTATAATTGCACTTTAGTAACCCCTCAGCTCTCCCAAATGTAATCTTCCGTTAACAGCATTCCCGTATCATAGAACTGTAGATAAATACCAAATAAGCAAGAGGAATAGTGTGGATCACGATACCCGCAGACAAAAGCAGCAAGCACTCATAACGGAACTGTTAGAGAGAAAAATCCGCCTGCACGCCCAGCAACTCTACGACAAGCGCGGCCAAACCGAAGGCTTCGCCCTCCAGGATTGGGTCGAAGCAGAATCCCAAGTGCTCGAAAACAGCATCCTGGCCCCACTCTACCGCAAAACGCGCGAGGACAGCCGCCAACCGTCTGACACCCAGGAAGTCGGAGCCTAACGCTAGAACTACATCACATGGGGACAGCCGCCCTCGGCTGCTAGCCTGAGTACCCGGACTACTGGAATTGAAACCAGTTGACGTTTGCGATGCCCTCGTCTCCGCCCGCTTCGAAGACGACATACAGGGTGTGCACACCCGCAGCGCCGGTGACGGGTGCGGTCGCATTGGCCCAGGTTTGCCAGCCTCCGGTAACCGGCAAATTGACGCTGGCAACCGGCGTACTCGTCATGCTATCCAGGTAGAACGTCGCAGTCCCGCCGGTGCCACCACTGGCCGTACGCACTGTCACCTGGCTAACCGAGGCCCCGAAGTCAACCTTCTTGTAAACAGCATACGCGCCGGGCGTGATGTAGCCGAGATCGTATTCGCCGGTTGAGTCGCTGGTGTTCTCCGTTTCCAGCCCCGATTCACTGGAGAAGCTGGATCCCTGTATCTCGGCCGTGGCCGCAATCGAAGGTGTGCTGCCGTTCTCTGTTCCCGTCCACGTAAATGTAGCGGCGGCGGTGCCCGGGAGGGTGTAGGAGAACGATTCCGTTCCCCACTGAACCTGGAAGCTCTGGCTCGAGACGGAACTGTTGTACGCAATCAAAGTCATTGAGCCGTCTGGATTCACGAAGGCCACGCTGGCAATGGCGGGCGTGTTGCTGGAGTAAACCCGCACCGCGCCGGGCAACACGTACTTGCTGTAGTGGCCCAGCGTGTAGAATTCAATCTCCTTGGTAACCGCGCCAGTCTGGCTGTCGACGGTCACAATTGGCGTGCATGTGTTGCATCCACCGAGGCCGGCGTTCTGCGTGAGGTCCGGTCCCAAGTCCTGGTCCAGAGCAAGGCTCCACTTCACATAGGACTTTCCGGCATTGCGCAGCACCTGTGTGATCTCAAGAAAGTCTGAGGTGAATTGATCGGCGATCCAGGTGCCGCCCGAGTGTTCAGTCTCCCAATTGCCCAGGGTTGGGAATTGGTTCTGCACCAGTTGCTGCGCGCCCGGGACGCCTCCATATCCATGCCACGCGGTTCCGGCAACCTGGGTCAATTGCTGCGCCGTCAGCCCTCCGATGACTAGCTCTGGATAGGATGGAGTATCCCAGTTGTGGTCATAGACAAACACCCGGGTGGAAATGTTGTTGGCGGTCAATGCGGGTATCACGTAGTTCTGCAGCAAACTCAATTGCACGGTGTCGCTCATCCCCATGCTCGGATAGGCCGTAGTGATATTCAAAGGCTCATTCTGCAGCGAAATGTAATCGATGGACACGCCCGCAGCCTGATACGCCTGAATGTACTTGACGAAGTAATTCGCAAAGGCTGTCTCATTCGGACCGGTCATCAGCAGCGTTCCACCCAGCATGGAGACTGGACTCATGGAGCTCGGGTCCTTCATCCATCCCGGAGGGCTCCAGGGATTGGCCATCAGCTTCATCTGGGGATTCAGCGTCTTGGCTTGCAGTATCAGTGGCAGGATGTAGGTCTGATCGTGGGCAATGGAGAAGTTCGCCAGGGTTAGATCCGTTTGCCCTGCCGGCATGTCGTCGAACGAATACACCGACAGCGCGAGGTCCGATGCGCCGATGGGAATGCGCATGAAGCTAAGGCCGATGCCATTGCCATTGAGTGTGAACAGATCGTTGAGCGTTCCAGAAAGTGTCGACGATGGCTCTACTTCCATGAGCAAATACGCGGCCGAATCCGTAAAAGCGGCGCCAAATCCTTCGATGGACTGATACTGCTGCGTTGGATCGACGACGACGGTGTTCGTTCCCGCGTCCGCTGTGCTGGCGGTGAAGTTGACGCTGGGCTGAGCCGCCATCAGTTGTGTCTCATCGTTCGTACTCACCACCACAGATACTGCCGGTCCTGATATCGGCGGTGTGTTTCCGCCACCGCCGCCGCCACCGCCGCCGCCGCAACTCGCGGCCCAAACCGCGGAGAAACCAAGTGCGAGAATTCTTCTGCGCATCAGCATTTGACCTCTCCCAGGCGACTTCACTTTCTGGCAGCAGCTGTCTTCCCCCTTCCCGCCTTGCTCCCCTTCTTATCCAACCGCTCCAGCACCGCAGCAACGATCAAAGGCAACCCCACCGTAGCATCCACAAACACTTCTCCAAATCTCCCACCCTCCGCCGGAGGCACAAACTTCCCCCAAGAAATCGCCTCGCTATAAGGACTGCCCGACAACCCTCCCCAATAAACCGGCTCCGGGCAAATCCGCAACCCATAGTGATACCGCTTCAGCGGAATATTCTCCCCCAGCCGCCGGTGCCGTAACTCGCAGAACGGACCAAACTGCTGCGACCAGTTCCGCGGCACTCCACCGCCGATGGTCAGAATTCCCAGCTTCTTCTGCCGCAACAAAGTCGCCGCAAAGTGCTCCAGATCCAGAAATGGATCAAACCGTATCTTGTGCCGCCCGGTCGACTCGCGCAGCCGATTATTCAAAGCCGTGTCCAACCCCATCTCCGAATCGCTGAACGCCGGCACAAACACCGGAACGCCCTGGTCATGTGCCGACTTCAAAATCCCTCGCTCCGGCACGTTCTTCGCCAGATAAGCCCCAATCGCATGATTCAGCTTGTAGGAGCACATCACCTCGTTGTGATCCCAACCCTCGAGCACCCGCGACATCACTTCTTCCACATCGTCCAGGTTCTGCTCCGGTTCAAGCGTGTCGTACACGCGGTTGTAACCCTGCTCATAAAGTTCCTCATCCGAAACTCCAGGATTGACCTGGAAATGGGCGCGCCCAGTAGCCTCCACCAGCCCATGCGCCATCAGCGCCCCGGTCGAAACCACAGCATTCACGATGCCCCGATCAATCAACTCAGTCACGATCAGACCCTGCTTGGCCACAGTCATCGCACCCGAAAGAGTCATCACGACGAAACAATCCTCGTCGCGTGCCATAGCCTCAAGCACGTCGGCCGCCTCACCCAGCTGCCGCCCGGTAAAAGCAGTCCTAGACATGGCACGAACCAGGTCGTCAATCGACTTCACCTTGCCAAGATCCAGCGGCTCCAGCGGAATCAGCCGGTCTTCAATCGGATTATGTAGATGCCGCTCCACCCCATCACCCGCGTGCCCCGAATTGCCATGCGACTTCCCCGCAGGATGCCCACCGCCATGATTGCTCTGCTTCAAGATGACACCTCCAAATCGACTCGCAAACTTTCCGAGGAACTACTTTACAGGAACAGCGTGAAACGTTGCCACGCGGACGTTAGCAAGCACGCCGACTGTGGTCCGGTTCCTCCGTGAGGGTCTTCCCGCGTCGTAGTCTTCGCCCGTGGTAATCTTCCTAACATAAGGAAGACTCCAGTATGAAACACCTTCGTCATCCATCCTTCGCGCTTTACCTCGGATTGGCATTTATGCTCGCAACTAGCATTGTGCCGCGTATCACCGCGCAAGACGCACCGCCCGTCGTTGGAGAATGGACGGGAACGCTGAATCCCGGGGGCCAACCTAAAAAGCACGTCGTGCTTCACATTTCCGCTGAGCAGGATGGCAGCCTGCGGGGCACCATCGACTACCCTGACCAGGATGTTTCCGGCGTTCAGATCACGGCCATCACTTATCGCAAGTCAGCTTTGCATTTCGAAAGCACGCCCGGTCTGTGTGCCTATGACGGCACCCTGGACAAGGACAGCTCAAGAATTACCGGCGTTTGGAAGCAAGGCGGAACCACCCTGGACCTGGTGCTCAAGCGCACACAATAGCCAGGTGCCCCATGCTGGCCGCGCCCTTTGCGGCCGGGTGCCCCATCCTAGTCGCGCCCTTTGCGACTAGAGCCTGCCCTGAGCCCGCCGAAGGGGTGGGATTCCACGAGCGCCAAGCCCTCAGGATCTCCCCCGCGGGTCGCCACCGTTCTGTCATCCTGAGCGCAGCCGCTTTTCAGGCGGAGCGAAGGATCTCCCGCTCCCCCCGACCCGTCGCGCAAGCCCGGCTCACATCCGCCCACGTTTGTCTCGGCAATGGCCCGCGACCAACCACCAGCAACGGATGCTATATTGTTCGCCAGAGGAAGATCGTGCCCCCTGATAAATTCCGCGTGGCCTTAGTGCAGATGTCCGCCGGCCCGGAGCCCGAACAGAATCTTCAAAAAGCTCTGGAACGCGTCGCCGACGCCGCCGGACGCGGCGCCCAGGTAGTCTGCCTCCCCGAACTATTTCAAACGCAATATTTCTGTCAGCGCGAAGATCACTCCCTGTTCGATCTAGCCGAGCCCATCCCCGGCCCCAGCAGCGAAAAGCTGGCCGCTGCCGCCCGCCAGCACGGCGTAGTACTGATCGCGTCGTTATTCGAGAAGCGCGCCCCCGGCATCTACCACAACACCGCCGCCATCTTCGATTCCAACGGATCCCTCAGCGGCCTCTACCGCAAGATGCACATCCCAGACGACCCGCTGTACTACGAAAAGTTTTATTTCACCCCCGGCGATCTAGGCTTCCGCGCTCTCGACACCAGTGTAGGCCGCCTGGGCACGTTAGTCTGCTGGGACCAGTGGTTTCCCGAAGGCGCCCGCCTAACCGCACTGCAAGGCGCGTCGGTGCTCTTCTATCCCACAGCCATCGGCTGGCATCCCGCCGAGAAAGCCGAGTTCGGCGCGGCCCAGCACGACGCCTGGCGCACCATCCAGCGCGCCCACGCCATCGCCAACGGAGTCTACGTAGCAGTAGTCAATCGCGTAGGCTTCGAAACCGGTAACATCCGCGGCAAATCCACCCCCGGCCACGGACTAGAATTCTGGGGCGCATCGTTTTTCTGCGATCCCTTCGGCCGAGTCGTAGCCGAAGCCTCCCACGACCGCGAAGAAATCCTGATAGACGACGTCGACCTGAAGGCCCTCGAAGACATCCGCCGCAACTGGCCTTTCCTTCGCGACCGCCGAATCGACGCCTATGCGCCCATCTCCAATCGTCTGCTCGATGGACGGTAAAATCGGCAAGATTCAGGGCAGTCATTTGGTCCAAGACGAAGAGTAAAATGGCGCAGAAGGAAAAATGAAGAGTCTGCTGATCCTCGGTGCGCTCTTGTGTAATCCTTTTGCTTGGCAGCAAGTTTCCGCGCAACAGCCGCAGAGCCCCGAAGAATGGGTGCGATCTCGGGGCTTTGGCACAGTCAATAGGTCATCCCCGCCGTATACGCGCGCTTATTTCCGAGCGCACGGTCTGGTACCCTCCTTGTCCTCCCTTGCGCCGAAGGGTAGCCCGGATGCCCTGTCCGCCAGGCCAAAGGGCGGTCCGAAAGACCGGCCCGTTGCGCCACAAACGGTCGAGCTGCCCATTGACGGCTCAAACTGCTTCTACCTGTCCAGGGATTTCGACACCGGACTTCCATCGGATGATGCCCGTATGTGCGTGGCAGAATCTCACCCGAAAATGACGAGCGGAGAGAAGGTAACTTTCGTGCTCTCTTGCGATGCTCGGCTAGCCACTTGCATGCAGTTGCGTTTTGGGCAGACTTATGAGGCGGAAGCCGTCGACAATGATCAATATCCAGAATGCGGAAGACCGAGTGAAAAAACAATGTGCGTGAAAGTTCATAGCCGCCCTTACGACGCGATCTACACATTAATGGTGAGAATCGACTGCGCCGACAAGGCGAATCAGTTGCCGGGCAGCGCCGCCTATCAGGACTGCAAGACCGAATGACCAAGAAAAATCAACGTTAAGCCCCAACAAGCCAAAATCTTTATCGAGCAGGAATCCGTCCGTCAAGATCAATGGCAGGCTCGGGATTCAATGCGCAATTTCATCCCGTACAATAAACTACCTCCATGCCCCGATCCACTCATTCAAGTAATACTTTAAGTGTTCCCCCGGCGGCCCCTCGCTACCGCATGCCCGCCGAATGGGAGCCGCACGCCGCGACTTGGCTAGCCTGGCCCCACTATCACGGAGATTGGCCCGGAAAGTTCGAACCGATCCCCTGGGTCTACACCGAAATCATCCGCAATCTAGCCCGCCACGAGCGCGTCGAGTTGATAGTCAACAACGCAGCAGCAGAACGCCAGGTCCGCAAGCTGTTAGACCAAGCCAACGCCTGTGTGAAGAACGTCCGATTCCACCGCTGGCCTACCAACCGAGTCTGGCTCCGCGATTCCGGATGCATCTTCTGCACCGAATCCTCAGGACAAAAAGCCCGGGAAGGGCACGACTTAAGTCGTGCCGTCAGAGATGGCAAGAAGAAAAGGGCTTCAGCCCCTGAGGGTTGTTTGCAAGCCACAAACTTCCGCTTCAACGCCTGGGCCAAATACTCAAACTACCGCCAAGACGAACAAATCGGCACCCAAATGGCGACCACCACCGAAGCCGAAGAAATCCACCCGGCCCACCGCAACACCCGCGTAGTCCTCGAAGGCGGCTCCATCGACGTAAACGGCGAAGGCACCCTCCTCACCACCGAAGAATGCGTGCTCAGCAAAGTCCAGCAACGCAACCCAGGAATGTCGCGCAAAGACTACGAAAACATCTTCGCCAACTACGTCGGAGCCTCGCACGTAATCTGGCTAGGCAAAGGCATCGTCGGCGACGACACGCACGGCCACGTCGACGACCTGACCCGCTTCGTCGCGCCCGACACGGTAGTCACCATGGTCGAGACGAATCCCAGGGACGCAAATCACAAACCGCTTCGCGACAATCTCCGCCGTCTCCAATCCGCCACCGACCAGAATGGCAAGCCGCTCAACATAGTCGAGTTACCAATGCCCGCCCCGGTAATCTTCGAGCACCACCGCCTGCCCGCCAGCTACGCCAATTTCTACATCGCCAACGGCATCGTGCTGGTGCCAGTGTTCAACGACCCTAACGACCGCATAGCGCTCAACACGCTGGCAGCGTTATTTCCCACAAGAGAAGCTGTCCCAATCTATTCCGGCGACCTGGTCTGGGGACTCGGCACCATGCACTGCATGACCCAACAGCAGCCGGCTCCTTGACCATATCTTCCCAGATCTCCGTACCAGATTCCCCCTAATAACGCCGCTAGATGACCACCAGAACCTTCGGCGATCGCAACCTTGTGTTGAAAACTTGAATCGTAATAAGCGATATGATAGCCAGGATTCAACCTCTGTTCACAAAGGATCAATTCAATGACTAAACTTACGTTCCTTGCCGTCGCCGCGATCGCTGCCTTCTGCTTCGTGGCAACCACCCCATCTACTCAAGCGCAAGTGCAAGTCGATATCGGAGTCGCGCCGGTCTGCCCCTACGGATACTACTCAGTCCCTCCGTACGACTGCGCCCCCTACGGCTACTACGGCCCGGAGTGGTTTACCGGCGGCGTCTTCATCGGCGCGGGCCCATGGTTTCATGGCCCTGCCGATTTCCACGGCCACGTAAATAACCATTTCCATCCCGACCACGGCTATCACGGCCCCATGCCGGCCCGAGGTGAGAGACCCGATCCAAAAAACCATCTCGATAAGGTTGCCCACTTCAAAGGCAATGAAGTGCGCGACGGACGCGGTCACGTAGTCGGCAGAAAGTAACGTCCTCTTCTCACGGCACGAAACAAATCTCTGTCATCCTGAGGCCCGCGCTCTTAGCGGGCCGATGGACCTATGCAGCTTGCGTGCAGACTCGATGCCGCCAGCATTTGCATAGGTCCTTCCTCGGGAGTCGTCCGCTCCGCGGACGACTCCACTTCCTCAGGATGACAATATTGAAAATGCGGTGCGGCGAAGAAAATTAGAAGCCGCTAGCTATTTCCTATACTGCGTAGGCGACGGACCTTGTTCGAGAGTCTTGCGATCCCAGATCCAGCCCTCACGCGTATAGCTGGCAAGTTCGAAATCCTGCGTGAGTTCGAGCGCATCCACGGGACAGGCATCCTCGCACAGACCGCAGAACATGCAGCGGCTCAGGTCGTAGGTGAAGTTGGTGAGTTCCTTGCGGCGGGTCTGCTCGTTACGCGCGCTCGAGACTACGATCAGATTCTCCGGGCAGGCCAGCGCGCACAGGTCACAGGCAATGCACATGGTCTCGTCGGTATCAGGATTCACGTTCAGCCGCGGCGCGCCGCGGTAGCGCTCCGCCACCTGCGGCCGCTCCATGGGATATTGCTCGGTATAGATTTCCTTTGGATCCTGATAGCGGAACGTGACCTTCAACCCCTGCAGAAGATCAATCAGAAAAACTTTGCGGAGCAGGCTTGGTATCCCCATAACGGGGTAAGCATATCACTGAGCAGCCGCCGGTCGCCATTCTCCGGGAATGCGGGCGGTTCCCCACTAAGTCCTCAGAATCTGAAGTAAGCGCCGATCATCGGTTCCGCTGTATGCATGAAGGCGCCGTCGGAGCCGTAGGCCGTGGTGACGTTGGGAGCCTTGTAAACATTGCCGCGGTACTGGAAACGCAACCCGAGGCGCGGAACCAGCTTCCAGTCGAGTCCGGCTCCATAGACGTAGACCGGCTCGTTTGAGTTTGTGGTTTGGCTCTGCCCACTCACGGGTTCGTTGTGCAGGAGGCCGACACCCACCAGCGCGAATGGCCTGAGCTTCCCCACGTGAGCCGAGAACAGCCAGTCGCCAGTGATTTCGTGCGCATTGGCTGAGACGGAGGAAATAGAAGGCCCAGGCGGCCCCACCCCAGCCGGGGTCGGGCCGGTGTAGCTGTACACCTGGTTGGCGCGGTTGAAGGAATAGGTGGCCTCGTAGCCAACGATTGGATTGCTGATGTGCCGGAACTCGAACAGCCCTCCCGCGGCGTCAGCCGAGGTCTGGTGTTCGAGGCCGATGTTGTAGGTGGCTGTGCTATTGAACGTTCCATAAAAGCTCAGTGCAACATCAGTCTGCGCGTGCGCTTCTATGCTGCCGACAGCGGCGAGGAAGAATGGTAAAACCAGGCCCAGTCTTGAACAATTCAGCCGCATTACAGCCTCCTTCGTTCCGCGTCAGAATTCTCTTCTTGACCAGGATCTCCAATATGTTTTCGCGGGCGCCCCAGTTGCAAACCCCGCCTTCGCAATAAAGTTCTGGAGGCCTCGGGAACTTTCTCGCCTTTTCTTTCGTACCTAAATCAAGAGGATGTTATGCAAGCTTATCTCGCCAACCTGACGCCCAGAACCCGAATGCTGCTCGCCCTGCCCGCACTCGCGATCGCGTACGCCGTCGTAACCATCGTGGTGCCAGCGGCGATTCGAGCCGTGATCCCCGACCTGGTGCGCTCCTTGTTAAGCCTGATGTAAATTGGCCCGCAGCCTCGGCCCTAATCGCCTACCGAACAGACTCGGGCAGCAATCGATCGCACAGCGTCAGTGGTACTCTGCTGCGGGGAGCTCTCCGTGTCACCTCACAACTTGAGCGCGGGATCAACAATTAAAGACGAACTCTGGATGGAGGAAGCTCTGCGCTCCGCCCAGCGCGCCCTCGAAGCCGGCGAAGTTCCCGTAGGCGCAGTCGTCGTATGCGGAGAGCGCATCGTTGGCCGCGGCTGGAATCGCAACCTCACCGACCGCGACCCCACCGCCCATGCCGAGATCGTAGCCCTGCGCGAAGCCGGTGCCACTCTGGGTAACCATCGCCTCGCCGGCTGCGACCTGTTTGCTACAATTGAACCGTGCCCGATGTGCGCGGGAGCCCTGGTGCACGCCCGGATCAAGCGCCTGGTATACGGCGCCGAAGATCCCAAAGCGGGCGCCGTGCACTCAGTCATGCAGGTGCTCAATCACCCGCAACTGAACCACAAAGTGGAAGTCCGCAGCGGCGTCTTAGCGGGACGCAGCGCAGAACTACTGCAAACGTTCTTTAAAAGCCGCAGATAGTTGTTGCTGTTACTGGCCACTGACCACTGCTTCTCGGAGAGGTGCGTGAGCGGTTGAAACGATCCGCCTCGAAAGCGGGTAAAAAACTCCAACGCCAACAGAAATAAACAACTTATCTCGCCGAGTATAGCCGAAAATACCGCACGTGCGGCGAATTTTGCACCCTTCCTGCACTTTTCTTGAAAATCATTTTCAATTCAATCTGTCGCACGGGAAGCGGACGGAGATCACTGAAAATCTAGTTGGCTGTCTGACTGGCGGTGATGATTACGCCTTAGTGGGCAGCAGCCTCAGGAGCAGATTCCCGATGGCCACAGGTTGATGTTCCCCTGCACTTCTTACCAGAGTGTATGACCGCTCGAAACCGTTGGGACCTTCGACCTTCATCTCCCAATCTTCCTTCGCACGAGATCCAACAATCGACACTCGCCACCCGCCAGGCCGGTCGCTCAGAACGTGTTCAATGATCGCCTGCACTTCCCTCCTGATCGTGGCATCTCCGGTGTTATGCAGCTCGACCGACACAGACATTTCCTTTCCATTCTACAAAGATACTTCTGTGGACGCGGTGCAATTCGTCTTTCCTGGCGTTGCAGTCCGTCGCGCTTGCAACTCCTGAGCGAAGAAACTCTGGCAAGATGTTCACAAAAAATGTGGGGTTTTTCGCAGTATAATAGCAGTAATCGCGAGCCGCTCTTCGTCCCCGGAGGTTCTGCCATGCAGATTCTCGTTCCCTGGAAGCCAGTCGTTCTCGTGTGGGGATTGCTCAGCGGGATGATATTTGTTGGTTTCGTTGCATCTTCGGTGCTTGAAGGAAAAGACCCCTTCGCGCCAGGTGCGACCATCACGCAGCCTACCGCCATGAAAGGTACTGCTGCGGACGCGGGGCAACAACCTAAGCATTCCCACAAAGCGGCCCGAACTCCGAGTCGGTGAAGACCTCGGAGCTCTCTTGCTTCGGCTGTTTCGCGTTTTCTGTCACGTCCTCGGGTGGGTTACCTTGCTCAGTATTTTCTCCAGTTTTTGCTTCAGTATGACCTCTGCGGGAGAACGTCCTTGGCGTCCGAGCCACGAAACAAAGTCCTTCATCTTGACTTCGTGTGCTTTACGGGCGGCTGCTGGACAACAACGGTAACTGTTGAGAATCCCTGGCCGATCTCTCCTACCCAGTTGTCCTGCTGCAAGGCTGCGAGAGCCGCGGCGATCGCTTCATAGAGTGTCTCCGCGGTGACTTCTATGGAATGCTCAACGTCTCGGACGTCCTTTACCGCAACTGTGCACGTTCGGAGGACCACGAAAGACAGGATATCACTTTCGCCATTCGTTCGCTATACGTGATGCGGCTAACCTTGGACCGATCATGACATTCACCCGGAGCAACTCCCCGTGTCGGTTTGGGATTCCGTCTCCTTTCTTTCTGCGCAGCGCTTTATGCGGTAGCGATCCTGGGTGGCAGTCCGTCTGGGACCCTAATCGGCTCGGGGTATAGAACCTCGGATTCACCATCGCGAATTGCCCGTGAAGCAAAACGGGATTAGCCAATGCCGACGTGATTTCGTTTCAGTGAGAAGCCTTCTTCGATGCCCCTTGGACCGTCGCCTTCGGAAGGGCGTAGACCGGAGTATAAACAGCTGCTCGTAGCGGATCCTCTTTTCGGCTTCGATTGTCGGAGTAGACGCTGTCATAAATTCGATACGACACTACGCTGAAGTCCGCGATCGGGTATGGGAGCCGAGAGCCGCTACAACGACTTGGCTTTTGCCCTTCCCGCAAACGCGGAGGGTGTGTATTTCTCGCAGAAGGCGGCGGCGCGGGATGCGATGGTAGGAGATTTAAGCAGCCTCTGGGGTGAGAACTGATGCCGGAGTTGAGCGACACAAAGCATCGGCGACGTGCGCTGACCGATCACACATCAACACTGCTTGTCGAGGCGGGGGCTGGAACAGGCAAGACATCCCTATTGGCTGGACGGGTAGCGTTGCTTCTGGCCTCGGGAGTACATCCTCGCAACGTTGCAGCAATTACCTTTACTGAACTGGCCGCTAGCGAATTGCTCGAAAGGATTCAGGAATACGTTCGGGAGCTTGTGAGGGGGAATGTTCCCGAACCCCTGGAGATCGCAATGGCAGAGGATTTCGCCGACGAACAGTCGGAACCTCTTTCATTGGCGGCATCAGCCCCAGACGGACTCACGGACAAACAGATGGAATTCCTCTCATCGGCGGCAGCCGCATTGGATGAACTGACGTGTACGACCATCCATGGATTCTGTCAGCGGCTGACTACGCCTTACCCCATCGAGGCAAATGTCGATCCGGGTGCGGTAATGATGGACGCAGGCGAAGCCGATCTGAACCACAAGACGTTGCTGCGGCAGTGGCTCCGAAAACGCCTGGAAGGGCCACAGGCGGACGATCCACTCGCAGAGTTGTTGGTGATCGAAGGGGAGCAGGGTCTAAGGCTGATAGAACAACTGGCCGAAGCCCGCCGAGCTCGTCGGACCGCACGCGCTCCGGAAGCGAAGCTTTCACAGAAACATATAAACGAATTCCGCAAGTCAGTCAGTTCGTTTCGAAAATGGTACGCAGGAGCACAGAGTCTTGGTCTTCAAGAACCGACAACGGAAGAGTACATCTCTGGGTTCGAGGCGCTTGCCGCCCAGTACGCCTCTGGCTATCGTGCTGACACCAGCTTCCGACAGTTGTGGGGTTATGCGCATCCACAACAGATTTCGGCAATGAAGAAGAATTCCTACGAATTGAGGCAATATAAGTGCAAGGGGAAATGGGTTGCAGCTGCGAAATCTACCGGTCAGTCGCAAGCTACGGTCGATCGACATAACGGCGAAGCCTGCGCGCTCTACGAGAGAGTTACGGAGTCTCTTCAGATACTGGTTGGCCTGGCTGCTGAATCCGCGCAGTCGCAACTGATCTCAGCCCTCGATGATTTCCAGGCTTCTTTCAGGACGTTCAAACGGGAATCTGCACTGCTCGATTTCGACGATCTACTTTACTTTGCCCGCGAGCTCCTGCGAACGCATCCTGCCGTTCGGGCCGCGCTCACAAATCGCTACCAGCATATCTTGGTCGACGAATTCCAAGACACAGATCCGTTGCAGTCCGAGATCTTGTTCCTGTTGTGCGGCGAAGATGGCGCCGATAAGCCTTGGCACGAACAGCGGCTTCGGCCGGGGCAACTGTTCCTGGTCGGAGACCCGAAACAATCGGTTTATCGGTTCCGCCGTGCGGATATTCGGTCCTACAAAGAGGCGAAAGCTGCAATTCAGCGGCAATGGCCCGAGAACATCCTGCCCATCACAGATAACTTTCGCTCGCGGGGACCGATTCTCGATTTTGTCAATCAACGCTTTGCTGTTCCATTGAGCTCAATTGGGTACGAACCGTTGGTCCCTACCGTTACATCCAGCAGTAAAGAAGCGTTCTCCATTGGACACATCCCGATCGGCACGGAAGGCTCAGAGCACAAGGTGTATGAGTGGCGCGAACTTGAAGCGCAAGCAGTAGCCCATCTTTGCCGCAAACTGATCGGGAGATTCACGGTGCGTGAGAACAACGAAATGGTTCCCTGCCGTTCCGGCGATATCGCTCTGCTGGCTCCAACCGGAACGGACCTCTGGATATTCGAGCGTGCTCTTGAGGAGATGGACATCCCCATTGCTACCCAGGCCGGCAAGGGATTCTTCATTCGCCAAGAAGTGCATGACCTGGTGGCCATAGCTCGGATTCTTTCGAACAGCCGGGACACGCTAGCGTTGGGAGCACTGCTTCGTGGACCTCTCGTGGGACTTACGGAGCAGGAACTCCTAGACATTGTTGTTGGATTGCCACAACGTGACGGCGAGTACGGACGGTTGCGGCTTTGGACTGACGCGGCCGAAATCAATCATCCGCTAGCGGCGGAAGTCATCCGAGTTCTTCAGGGTCTCGGGCGAAAAGCGTATCAAACCTCGCCTTTTGACATCCTGTCCGCAGCCGTTGAAGAGCTTCATGTCCGCGCGATACTGGCCCAGCGGCATCCACGATATGTCGAGCGTGCCCTTGCCAACGTAGAGCGCTTTCTCGAGATGGCAAAGCCATATTCGGTTCGTGGCCTGCGTGTCTTCGCCGACGACATGACGCGACTTTGGGAAGAGGGCGAACGCGAAGTCGAAGGCCGAGCTGACGCGACTCACGACGCCGTCCACATAGTTTCGATTCACAGTGCCAAGGGGCTGGAGTGGCCGGTCGTGATCCCGATCAACCTAGTGACAGCCATGCGATCCGCCACTGGAGTTCTTCACCGGGCGACGGACGATACTTTGCATTTTGGCCTGAGAACGTTAAACCCGCCGGAGTACGAATTGCTCAAGGAAGTTGAGAATCGAGAGCTCGGCGAAGAACGCATTCGCCTACTTTACGTTGCATGCACGCGCGCCCGAGACCTGCTGGTGTTTCCTCATTACTTGGGTAAGTTGGGCAATGGGTGGCACAAGCAAGTGGACTTGTCTCTGGACGACCTGCCCGAGTATTCGACTCTGGACCTCACGGAAGGAGAGCTCAAGCCACCTGCGTTGCCGATGAATGAACAGACGCCAGAGGTCTTTCACCAAGAGGCGTTGAGGCTCGTAGAACAAACGAGGAATATCCGGTGGATCCAGCCGAGCTCCGTCGAATTCGAGGAGGTCCCGTTACCCGCCCCTCCAGAAGACGAATTCGCCGAGTCTATTCCTGATGTTCGTGGCAGCGCCGCCCGTGGGAGGGTCTTACACAAACTGATGGAGGACATCCTTTTGGGCGAGACGCGGGACGACGAAGCTGCTCTACAGACCCGAGCCGCTGAACTTCTGCGGCAGCTTGGAGAGAATGACCATCCTAACCCGTCGGATGGACCATCGTCGTTAGAAATCACCTCCACGATACTCCGTACGCTTCACTTGCCAATCGTGGCGCAATATCGTCAGGAGCTGCAACCGGAATTTGGAGTGTTTCGGCTTATGTCGCCCGAAAGGAACGCAACCGTTTGTACGGCTGGTATTGTCGATGCCATTGGCTACAACCTTCGAGGGGCTCCGGAACTTGTATTCGATTGGAAGAGCGATGTGGAGCCAACACCTAATAAGCGCCAACACCATGCGGCTCAGGTTCGGGAATATCTGGAGAGCACAGGCGCAGGGCGCGGAGTCATCATTTATATGAGCGCCGGAGAGGTATCAGAAGTCCGTCTCTAGGCCCAGTCATTCACTGTCAATGATGATGTATCAGTGGGAGCAAGCTGTGGCGGACAGATTGCGCGGCGGCCTGTAATGGAGACGCAGAAGCGCATGGTCTCAGCTTTTGAACATAAGTATCTGCATCTGGCGAGCAGGAGGCAGTGATGTCAGCGTTTGTGTGGTTGGATTATTCGGAGCGCGAGCGTCGGAAAATGCTCGAAGTCGTCGATCTGTTCAGGGAGCATGACACGCGCGACGAACTGGGCGTGGGCTCAGTGCGCGACGCCTTTGCCGATATGCTCTTCCCCGGCACGAGCACGATCATGACCCGCGCTCGGTACTTTCTTCTCGTCCCGTGGGCATATCAGAGACTGGAAAGACTGCACGTCAGATCAGCGGAGATAGCGGCGCGCGCGCGGCAGGCAGAGCTGAACCTTGTTGAGCCTATCGAGCTGTCGGATGACAATGACGGGAATATCGGCAAGGTGGCGAAGAATACCCTGAAACGACTGCCCAGCAGTGTCTATTGGCAGGGTCTCAGTGTGTGGGGGATTCGGTCCTTCAGGGGCGCGCAGGTCCAGTATCACCGCAGCCTTGATCGGTATTATGCGCAGCTTACGCGGCACGGCGGACGCGCGTCGGAGCGTGACGTGGAGCATGATGATCTCGTTTCGTCGAACTGGCACGCTGGGCTGGTTTCGCCGCCGGAGGATTTCCCCAGGGAGTGCTCCTTAAGCCTGACGCGTGGCGAGGCCGAATATCTCGCTGAACGTATCCGCTTGAGCCCGGCCTGTGCAGGCTCGCTGCTTGCTGAGCTAGTCGCGCAGCGCCGGCGCAACGACGATGTTTCATTTGCGTGGGAGCACCCGCATTGCGCCGCACTGCCGCCAAAATTACGTGAAATGCTGGATCACGCGCAGAATTTCTCAGAAGTCATGCACGGCGCGCCTTTGCTCTACAACCTGATTCTGGCCGAACAGGCCCACCGCAACGATAGCGTTGCCAAGTACCGTCGAAATTTCGGAGAGTGGGCGAAATTGCTGTCTGCACGCTCCCGTGACCTGGCGCAATGGAAGAGGGAGCGTTTCTGGGAACTCGTCCGCTCTGTTAACCCGCGTATTACAGCCCGAACGTACGAATTCATCAATTCGTGGTGGGATCTCGCCCTGGCAGGCAATGCAGCGGGGTTGTCCGATAGCCAGGCCGCCCGCTTGTTGATTAGCGAGCGTGAGCGGTGCCTGAAAAAGAACCTGGCCCGCATAGACAATCCCCGCGCACAGGAACTGTGGACTGGCGATTCCGGCACCGCCCAGCTGGAATTCAGATGGTCTATAAGCCAGCAATTGCTCGGGGACATTTTCGACGGTCTGGAGGCGCCTGATGCTTAGACCGGAGGAGAGACAACATTTGCTGGAGCTGCTCCGTCCCCCCGCGGGCTGCAAGCTCGACGTTGCCGTCGGCACTACCTATTCGCTCGACCTTATCAGCGCACTGATGCTCCCGCTTTCGTTCGCGTTCTTCGACTGGGAGCACGAGGACGGCGAACTGGTTGCCGATCCGCTTGCCCTGCTGGAAGCATTACGGCGGTATGGGGATCGATTCACGATCTTCTGCCAGAGCGGGCAGATTAAATTGCCTGCCAAGTACCCGCCGCTGGTCACGTTCCTGGAGCCCTGCATTTACGACGTAAAAGCGCCCGACGCGGATGGCGTTTTTCACCCGAAAGTATGGGCGCTGCGCTTCATTGCCGACGACGGCGCGATTCGGTATCGCGTCCTCTGCCTCAGTCGCAACCTGACTTTTGACCGTTGCTGGGACACTGTTGTCGCCCTCGATGGCGAACTCACGGACCGCTCGAATGCTATTGGGGCAAATCGCCCTCTCTCCGATTTCATAGCGGCGCTGCCAGGTCTCGTTGGTCGCCATCGCCCGGTCCCGCGCGAACGTCGTCAGGCGGTGGCGAAGATTGCGGACGAACTGCGACGCGTGCGGTTCACCTGGCCTGAAGGCTTCGATGAAAACCAATGCCGCTTCTGGGTCGCGGGGCTGGACGGAAGAACCGCTACGCCTTTCGGCTCGCGACAAGACAAAGCACTGATAGTTTCGCCTTTCGTCTCAATTCCGGTTGTGCGTGACTTTCTTGATCACACCGGCGATATGCATCTGGTATCCCGTGCCGAGTGCCTCCAGGAACTGCCACAGGAGACTTTGCAGCGTTGCAGTAGCGTCTGGTTTCTGGCGCCTGAACTCGCCGATGAATCCAACGATGAAATCCCGTCTGAAAAAGATGAGGTGCTGGACGGCCTGCACGCGAAACTCTTCGTCATCGATCGTGGCTGGGACGCGAGCATCTTCAGCGGCTCGTTCAATGCTACTACCCATGCCCTGCAGCACAACGTCGAATTCATGGTCGAACTCGTGGGCAAGAAAAGCCGGTTTGGCGTGGACCAGTTTCTCCGGCAAGTGAAGGGTGAAACAAATTTTGCCGACCTGCTCAAGGCATACGACGTGAATGCGCCGTCCGTGCCGGCCGACGCGACGGCGCGGCAGCTTGATGATCTGCTACAGGCTGTGAAGCGAGCAATAGCCGCGGCGGGTCCCCGACTGCTCGTGACAACTACTGAGGAAAGAGACCTGTTCGATATGAGGCTGGAATGGGAGAGCGCGCCACGTTGGCCAAAGGGGTCGTGCGAGATGCGTGCATGGCCGATATCGCAGCAAGCGGAGCGGGGCGAGCCACTCGCCAAATCAGTCGTGTTTGCCCGGCTTTCGTACCTGGGTCTGACGCCTCTAATTGCCTTTTCCGTGACCGCGAAAATCGGCGAGATGAAGCGCAACTCAGTCTTTGTCATGAACCTTCCGCTTCAAGGCGCACCGGAGGACCGGCAGGATCGTGTTGTGCGTTCCCTGATCGACAACCGCGATCAATTGCTCCGCTATATTCTCTTCCTCCTTGCCAGCGGCGATGAAGCGGCCGCTTCTTCCGGAGACCTGCGCCGGTTGCTGACATCTCCGGGGGACGGTGCGGAAGGCGGGCAGCGACATCCCTATTTGCTGGAAACGATGCTGCGTGCCCTTCATCGCGGTCCGGCGCAACTCGAACGCGTTGAATCTCTATTAGAAGTGCTCCGGAAGCAGCCGGGAAGCTCGGAGCTTCTCAGCGACGACTTCCAGAAAATCTGGGAACCCATTTGGGATGCCGCCCAGCAGGCCCTGGCGAAATGAGAGCACGCCCCGACACCTCGTCCGCTCTCGCCGGCCTGAAGGACTTTCAGCGCGCGACGGTGGACTATGTTTGTGACCGGTTCTACGGACCGGATCCGACGCGACGGTTTCTCGTCGCCGATGAAGTGGGGTTGGGGAAGACCCTTGTCGCGCGCGGTGTGATCGCGCGAACAATTGACCACCTTTGGTCTGTGGTGTCCTGCAACGAAGAGCGCCGCATCGATGTTGTCTACATTTGCTCCAACGCCGACATCGCGCGTCAGAACATAGACCGCCTTAAAATTCCGGGGTGCGAGGATGCGGCGCAGGCAACACGCCTCACGTTACTGCCGCTGCAGATGCACGACCTACGCCGCCATCGCGTCAACTTCGTAGCGTTGACGCCTGCCACTTCTTTTGAGCAGACCGGCGGCGGCGGGCGCCTGGATGAACGGGTTCTGCTTTATTGGCTGCTGGATCGCGCGTGGGGAATCAGCGGTTCCCGTGCTTCGCTCTATGTGATGCGGGACTATGCGGGAATAGCTCCCTTCAGGCGGGGATTAAACGCGTTTGATTTTGACAAACTCAATGAGCAGATCGCAGGTGAGTTTGTTTCGGCCCTGGCGAAGCAGGTTCAGGAAGACATAGCCGCCGGGAAGCCGGATTTGCGTACGCGCTTCGATGAATTGCGCGGCATTTTCTGCCGGAGCAACTCGATAGTGTCGCGAGACGCGCCCAAACAGCGGACGCGGTGGATCGGCGAGCTGAGACGGTTGCTGGCGCGCGTCTGCCTCTCGACGCTAAAGCCGGATCTAATCATCCTGGATGAGTTTCAGCGTTTCAAACATCTCCTCGAACAGGAATCGGAAGCGGGAGAACTGGCGCGCGACCTGTTCGATTCGGAAGCCGGGCAGGGTGCCCGTGTTCTTTTGCTCTCGGCTACGCCGTATAAAAGCCTGAGTCTCCATCACGAGGCCGATGACGATCACTACGGGGACTTCCTGGCATTGTTGCGTTTTCTGGAGAACAGCGATGCGGTCGGCTGCAAGGAGATATTGGCGGCATATCGCGCTGCTCTGCCTGCCGTGATGACGCCCGACGGACTGACGCGATTGCGCAGGGCAAAAACAGCGCTCCAGCAGCGTCTGTGCCGGGTCATGGTGCGCACGGAGCGGCTCGCGTCCTCGAACCTGCGTGGCGGAATGCTTCTGGATGCGCCGCCCGCCGACGCCTCGCTCCACGCCGTCGATGTTCGCGCATTTCTGGGCGCACAGAGCGTAGCCGACGCGGTTGACCAGGGAGATGTCGTCGAGTATTGGAAATCAGCACCCTACCTGTTTAATTTCATGGATAGCTACGCTTTGAAGCAGGCCTTCAGGGACGCACCCGAAAAAGACAAAATGGTGGGCTTCGTAAGGAAGTTCCCCGAGACATTTCTCGATCTGGAACGCGCGCGCGCATACCAACCCGTTGAACCTGCGAATGCGCGCCTGCGCGAGTTGCTCTCCGAAACCGTGGATCGTGGCCTGTGGCGACTGCTGTGGATGCCGCCATCGCTCAGCTACTACGCCCTGGAGCGGCCCTTCGCCGCCCCGGAATTGACCAGTGTGACAAAACGCCTGGTCTTCTCCGCCTGGCACATGGTTCCGCGTGCGGTCGCATCCCTCGTTTCGTACGAAGCTGAGCGCCGGATGATGCGGGCGTCTCATCCGCGCAGCGCGCGATTGACGCAAGACGATTGGAAAAAGCAGCGGGGATTGTTGCGCTTCGGGATATCCGACGGTCGTCTTACAGGTTTGCCCGTTCTCTTGCTTGTCTATCCCTGTCTTACGTTTGCCCGTGACTGCGACCCCCGAGAGCTGGCGCGAGGCGCCCGTCTGACCGCGGCAGAGGTACTTTCGCAGTTCGCCGTTCGCATAAAGGGCGTGATTGAGAAGCTTAGGATTGTTCAAGAGCCTACCACCAGCACAGATGATCGCTGGTACTGGCTTGCACCGATGCTGCTTGACTACGCGCAGTTCCCGGCGGCGGCGCAAGAATGGTGGGATCGCGCGGAGCTGGCGCAGACATGGGCTGGCGGCGAACCCGGCGACGAAGACGACGGCTGGTCCAGCCATGTCGATCACGCGAAGCAGACGCTTGATTCTATTCGCAGCGGCAAAGACCATCTTGGCACGCCGCCGGACGATCTCCTTAATGTTCTGGCCCTTGCGGCCTCCGCCGCCCCGGCGACGGCCGCTATGCGCGCCTACGCGCGTGCAAGCCGCACTGATCCTTCGACCTGCCTTCCCCTGCGTGACATCGCGGCACGCTCAGGAAGAGCCTTTCTTGCGCTTTTCAACCACGCGGAGGTCATCGAAGCGATTCGCACGGAATTTCGTGGCGAACCATACTGGGAGCGCGTGCTGGAATACGCGCATGCGGTCGGGCTCCAGGCTGTGCTCGATGAATACACGCATTTGCTCCGGGAGTCGCTCAGCGTAGCCCCGCTGCCTGCAGCGGCGGCAGCCGACAAAATCGGCACTGAACTGATTGCGGCACTTACCATCCGCGCCGCATCGCTGCGCATCGATGAAGTCACGGCACCCCGGTATGCCCGCGAGATAAACCTCAAGACTGAACCGATGCGCATCCGCTTCGCGATGCGTTTTGGCGATGATCGCTTCGACGAAGAAGCTCCGCTTGTCTTTGATGGGGCGTCGCCGGCCACGCGCAAGGAGCGCGTGCGCGCCGCGTTCAACTCGCCATTCTGGCCCTTTATCCTAGTTTCAACCTCCGTCGGGCAGGAGGGTCTTGATTTTCATCATTACTGTCATGCCATTACCCACTGGAACCTGCCGTCGAATCCTGTCGATCTGGAGCAGCGCGAGGGCCGTATCCATCGCTATAAGGGACACGCCGTCCGCAAGAATGTGGCGGCTGCATTCGCGGCTAATGCGCTACGCGACGGCGATTCGGACGCGTGGGAAACTGCTTTTGAGCTCGGTCGCGCTGGGCGGTCAACACAAGAAAATGATCTGGTGCCTTACTGGCTGTTTCCCGGCAACGCTAAAATCGAGCGGCATGTTCCCGCGCTGCCGTTCAGCCGTGAGGTAGAGCGTCTGTACGGACTGCGCCGTGCGCTGGCAATCTACCGTATGGTGTTCGGCCAGAGCCGGCAAGAGGATTTGATTACGTATCTGTTGGCCAAAATTCCCGAAGATGAACGGGAGCGGATCGTGGCAGAGCTACAGATTGACTTGAGTCCAGCTAACCGAAAGCAGGATGGACGTAATCCGAGCGGCCTGGAAAGAATCGACTGCGAACTTGCGGAATCGGGCGCCAAAGAATAGAAGAGCAGCAAGATGAAAATATCGGGAAAGCGCCGTCTACGGCTTGCGGAGATAGGAGTCGTTATCCCCTAGCGTTTGTTGATGTCTTCCGCAATATAATGAGGTCGCTGTCCAACCCGTGACGGTGAACGTCGAGTCTGGACGACGCTGCTACAAGGCCTTCGGCGTGAATGGATTTGAAACGAAAGGGAAAGAAGCTCGGGCTATCAATCAGATCTTTCAGCGTAGCCGAAGGTTTGGCGCAGCCGTGAAGAGATGCTTCCGCTAGCCAAGCAATCAGTCTGTGGTCGTCGATGTCAAAGGTTGAACCGGCGGCGTAGATACCCTTTCTCGTGGTCTCCTGAAGTACGTTCCAATCCAGGTATGAACGCAGTACGCGACGGGCGGCTCGGGAAACTGTCTCACGCTCCCCATATTGCTCACGAACGCGCCGCTGGACTTGAGCTGCTGCAGCAGCTCCTTGAAGCCTCAAAAGCCGTCCCACTTGAACCGCCACACCAGACCAGAAGGGATAAACGGCCATCACCATCCCCCAATGAATTGCCAGATGGTCGCGTCGAGGAAGATTCCTGAGCAGTTCCAGACCTTCGAGACGAAGGGGATCGATTTCAGTCGGAACGGTTAGCCACGCTTTCAATAGAATCGTGATGATTTTTTCGCGATTACTGCGTTGCCCTTGGCCGCCGACGGAGACCTTGTCTTTGAGTGCCTCCTGCAAGGCCTGCACGACAGCTGTCTTGTCGTTCCCTGCCATAACAAAGTTGGCAGTCTGTTCAAGCCACTCGAGGCGCACTCGCTGACTGAATCCGACTTGGTCGGTCCGTTCGGTCATTCGCTCCTCCTCTCAATTTGGACCAGAGGAACAATAAGTTCTTCCATCGAAATACCTCCATGGCACACGCTGCGACGGTTTTCTTGGATAAAAGCCTGCCTAGCAGGAGCTAAGAGAACCAAATAGTCGTCCGGGAGACCAATTGGTGCCCACTCCAGCGCATTTGGAAAGCGTTCTCTAACTTTCCCGCGAAGGGCCGCGTTGGGATAGATGCGGACTCTTTCGCCGCGCAGGTCAGCTATTGCCCCTTCGGCCGGACGGCCGCAACCTTCGGCTTCTATGTTGCCGTGGTCAGAAGTCAGATAGACTCCAAAGCCATGGTCGAGAAGAAAATCGAGGAGTGTCGTCAGATATGGCTGTTTGGCCCACTGTCGAACTTGGTTGTGCATACCCGCTGAGCCCATTTCCATGCCGTGCAGGATTTTGTCAATCTTGTCGACGACCAGTCCGGCAATTCTGACCTTGGGGTGAGAAAGCGCCTCTGCAACGGATTCAAGACTGCTGTCGCCGAGCCCTTTGATATACACGACTTCGTTTGGCGCAAAGCCTTGATCTGCCCAGAAATGCGCCCATAGTACAGGTTCCTTTGCCGTTGTCTGAATGCTGTTAGGGAAGAACATAGGGGCTTTTCCGGCGAAGACAGCTTGGCGTGAAACAGATGTTAGAGATGGAATCCAAGCAAATATTCCTTGTTCCCGGAATCGCAAACTGGGCTGCTTTAGAGAGAGCGTATTTCGAACCACAATCCACTGGTCCATCGCCAGTCCGTCCATCACGATAAGGGCGATCTTTAAATTCCTGTTTTCGCTGATCTGGCAGGCTAGGAAGCGCGGGAGGTGGTGCAGCATGACCGGAGGCACCGGTGGCAAGTTAACAAGTCCGGCGTATCGTTTGAGGAGCCACCTTGTAAACGCAGAATCCACCTCTGCACGCAAGATCCCATACTTGCTGTTCATGTCACCGGGCATAGTCTCAGATATTTCCGTTGACAGACAGACGAACTCGCCCCATCCATTGGCGAAGTGTATCCATTCCGTGTACCTTGCCTCGTCGCCAGGAATCGATGTTTGCAAGCTCTCAATAAGTCCTTCCAGGCGACGAGATCGGTCTTCGAGTGGCGCATTTATAATGCCGATTTCTGCCCAGCTAGTTGAGAGGACGGCTGCATGTTCGCTAGCGACAGGGTGCATCAGCCCCTCAACAAAGAGGTTATTGACGTAGGATCGAATATCGTCGTGCTCAAAGGGAAGATCGATAGGGCCATTGATGGCGAAGTCGTGGGACTTGTCTCTTTCGTGCTCCGCTACTCCGTAACTTCGCGCGAGACGATGGAGGAAGATTGGCCAGCGCTCTTGGAGAAATGCGAAGAAGGTTTCCCGGTCCCCGATTATCCGCTCAAGCGGCCACTCTTCGAAGAGGTTACTCTGGCGCAGCAATTCGATGAAACGTACATCGAGAATCGCTGGGGGTTTCTGATCGCAACAATGACGGCGCAGGAGCACGCGCAGAAGATCCGACGGCTGTCTGATCAATTCAGGTGCAATTTGAAAGACGTGCCGAAGTATGAACTCCTTGGTGGCGTTGTCACCTAATTGGCCCGGTGAATGCCGCCTGTGGGCATCGTACAGTGCGTCAAGATCTCCTCGATTCAGAGCGGCCACAATCGGGTAGCTTAGAGCTGGGAATATGTCGGCGAGATTAAAAGAGAGACGTCGTCCAGCGAGAAGAAGATCGTAAGGCAAGCCAGCAACATCACTGATCTGGGATAGCAATAAGACTGCCAGGTCGGTCTGTTCTCCTTGGTCCCAGCGAGACCTGAACCTTGATTCGTATGCATAACGGAAGGCGATGTGATCGTCAAACGGGATCATTTCGAATCCTCGTTCACGCACTGATTCGAGAATACGTTCTTCGAGTAGGAGTCCGTCCGGGTCTGCCACAATGGTCAGCCGTGCGATGTTCGGGATAAACTCCTTCAACACTTGATCTCGCCAGTTACTCATGGCCACCGCCATCTATTCGCATCACAAGCAGCGGCACCATCTCTGGATACGTACGGGCCTTTAGTTCGAGTTGCTCTTGGAATGCACGCTCCTCTTGCGCGAGCACGTTCAGTCGATAGCTTCGGACCTCAGGCAGCCCAATACGCCGCACAGTCTTGCGACGGGCTGTGAATGCGTAATCGGCCCTCTGGCGTTCTCGTGCGATGCGTTCTCGGTGTTCTTGAACCAACCCATCGTAGATTGGCCGGCCATGTTCCTCAGCGGCGCTCTGAAGCTTCGTGAAGAGCCCCTGGGAGATAGTGTTGTCAAGAGTCGAGTGAGCGAGCGTGTTTGAGACGAGTAGTTGGTCCCAAACATGTCTGGCTGTCGGCATGAGGATCATTCCGTTGTCCGCAAGGAAGAGCGGCATAATGCTCCGGCGATTCCATTCCATGCTGGCAATTGCGATTCGCCATAAGGACCAAATGCCGTGGACTTCTTCGGAAAGTCCTGGTATTGACGCTATCGGGATTGGCTGTCCTGGAGCGAAGCGAGGAAGCCGCATTGCGAGGCCGCGGATCTTCGGCTCTTCCAAGGTGAGGTGCCGGGATGCCGGAATCTGCTCTGCTTCTTTGGCTGTGAAAACCACATTTGCATCGTTTTCGCCATTGGGCCAGATCAAGTTCCAGCCCTGATTCTCTCTATCAGCACGGCCGCCATTCGCTCTCAAATAGCTAACGGTCATGCGCTCGACCCAATGTGGCAAAGGGTGTGCCAAAAGCCTCTTGGCTTCGCCGGATTCCAAGTCTTCCGTCGCTCCGAGGATGAGGTAATACTTGTTCTCCGCTTCCTGCGGGCGATACTGAAAGTTCCGATAGTCGATCGCTTCCGCGTGGCCCACGTCGTTGATCCGCACGATCATTGGGTGCATGTTGGCGAGGGCTTGCTGACTTTTGAATGTGAGCACCGCCAGCGCGATACAGGCGCCGGCGAGCACAAGAACGGTCACCTTCAAGTACGTATTCATCACCAGTGGATCGCCGTACTGCTCCAGGTAACGCTCTGCGGCTCGGGTGATCTCCGGCGTCGCTTTGGTTTCCAGATTCGTTGCTTTTGTGGTCATCTGTGACCTCGTTTCGCTTGTCGCTTACATCGCCGCCCGTATCGCCATTACCGCAACGCCCAGACCTCCACCGTGTCCACCAGTACCGCCAGTGAATAAACTGTGCGTCATAGTTGGAATTTTGAAGAGGATGTAGATGTTGACCAGTACCAGAAGGACGAGAAGGGGTAACGTCTGCACGATCAGTGAGGGGTCCGAAAGGCTTTGGCCGAGTTGGATGTAGTAGTTTGTCAGGACATGAGACAAAACGTTCAGCGTGGCTGCGGCAACCACCTTGTAGAAGCTGAACCCGAGATACGCCTTGAGCCATCCCCAGAACAACCAATCGAGCTTGTCGAAGACAAGAAATGGGATAAAGATCGGTCCGAGTAGTCCGATGATCGTTGCCGCAATTGCTCCATAGGCCACAATGGCGGATACGATCGCGGCCAGCATGGCTAACAGGAATTGCACAACGAAGTACACGATCGCGTAGTAGGGATTCATCATGCTGTTCAATATTGAGGGCCCTGTCTTGGACGATGCCGCGTGAATCTCGTTCAGCATCGTGTTTGAACCATCCGATCCAATGAGGTTGACTAGACTGATTGTTCCGCCGTCGATGAAGCCCTTGATTGAAAAACCAAGTCCGGGAATGGAGCTGTCGTAGTAGTTCACCATCACGTATGCAAAGGTGAGCAGCATGAAGAGGTTAAGAAACCTCCCCATGCTGAACCCCGGTCCACCATGCGCGGATGCCAATGCCTCTTGCACGCCAAACCAAACCATCATGATGGTTGCCAGTGCCAGGACGATGTGAACTCCCATCGCTGTAATTGAGGGAGCGGCCGTTGCTGCGAGCGATTGGCACGCTTGCGCGATGTATTGAAAGAGACTCATATATTCTGTCCTTCAGCTCTTCGTGTCTCAGTACGCCTGTGTGAGGAGGTTGGCGGACCCGCTGCTGGTCGTGGTGATATTGGCGTTGTAGTAGCTCTCGTATCCCGCCGAGTCACGAAACGTCGATTTCATCGCGTCCTGCTGCTGTTTTTGGGCAACGATCTGTTGCAGGGCAAGATTGGCGTTGATTTGGTTTGCGTCTTGCAAGGTGCGCAGTTGCAAGAGCAGGGCTTGGTTAATACGTTGCAGTTCAGCCATGATGGTTTGCTGCGACGGGTCTTGGGTTTGGGTTGCGGCCTCCAGATTGGCAATGTCCGTCTGTCTTGCGGTCTGGTTGGCGCGGATGGTACCGAGAGATTGCAGGTTGTTGGTCATCACCGAGTCGCTGATGTCAACCGTGGCACCCTGTGCCGCAATCTGGAGCTGTCCGGCCATACTCGCGGTGCCATAACCGGGGATCATGTTGTTGGTGTTCGGAACGCTGACTTGTTGGTACGCGGAAGCGGCACCCTTCCCTGTGTTTGCCGAATTGAGCCAACCCATCGAATTGCCATAGGTATTCGAGATTTGCTGCAGGAGTAGCAAATCAGAGGTTGGAGACAGAAACCGCGCATAGAGCATCCTGGGCGCGAGGATCATCTGGTGGGTGAGTTCGTATTGCTGCTTTGCGACGTTGTAGGCTTGTAGCGCCGTAGTGGCGATCTTCACTGTGTTGGTGAAGATCTGTTGGCCTTGCTCAATCTGGCGAACTTCGTTGGCGATGGATCTCTGTTCGTTTTCGATCTGCGTGACGGCGTGACCTGCCTGAGTAGGATCGAAGACGATGCCGGAACCGAATTGTGCATTTGCGAACGGTTGCAACGCCGCAAACCCAACGGCGAGCACGGTAAGGGTTAGTTTCTTCATTTGCCTCATCCCTTCGTCGCCGTTGGCTTCACGATGCTTTACAGCAGTACGGCTTTACTGCTGTGCAGCGAGGATTTCTTTCTGGAGCTCCGCAAGACGGTCGGACTGTGGCTTGCACCGTGCCTCCCGTTCTTTCTTCTTGGCTTCTAGGGCCGTGATCTCTTCTTGAGTCAACTTCTTTCCTGTCAGAAGATCCGCCGATCCGGCGGTCTCCGGATCTAGACAGTCCTTGGCATAGGCCGGGTATTCGGCGTTGTATTGGTCCTGCAACTGCTTTACTTTTGCGGCTTTGCTCTGACAGCCGGCAAGGGTGAGAGTCCACAGCACTAAGAGGGAGAGGGCAACGATTCGCATGGAGATCCTCCTCAAAACGTCTGTGGAATAGTGTGGTTGGAGTACGCAGGAAGAAGCAAGTCCTGCGTGAAATACACTTTCACGCGGTGACCTTCCCGGATCGTGATCGTGGGCGGTATCTGAATGAAGCGATCAAGAATGGTGGCCGCAGACTGTGAAACACTAGCTGCAGCCCCGTTGGTGAATCCCTGGGAACCGCTCGTCGTGATGGTGCCGCCACCCTGCGTGATCTGGCTTGCTCCAGCAATCACACCCAAAGCTATCGAGGTGCCGAAGATTTGGAGGTAGTGGTTATTAACCTTGTCTTTGAGCCCTTCCTCTCCAATCTGGTCGAGGCCTTGGAACTGATCGAGATCCACGGAATACCCGTCGGGCATGATCAGGCGGTGAAAAACCACGGCCATCCGGCGTTGTTGGCCAAAGCCTGCCGCTCCAATCTTCTTAGCCTCGCCCAAAGCGACCGTTCCGTCGGGAATGATGACGTGTTGGTGATCGTGCGAATACAGCGGATTTGAGACCAGGACTTTGACCGGCCCTACGGCGTCTCCATCCAGACGATTCATGAGAACAGTGTCGAGAACCGAGCCCTCGTAGACGAGATAGGGCTGACCGACGGCTGAATCGATATTGGCCTCCAGGGGACGCTTATAGCCTCCGGGCGTGTCCTCCTGTTTCCTTTCGGCTGGTGGGGAGACGAGACTGCTGTTTGTCTGCCGTTCGGCGGGGCCATATCGGGCGGACATCGTCTGGCCTTGCTGTTGTTGCTGCGGCGGATCGGCAGAGTGGGAGTACACAAGATTGGAAGCGAAACGGGAGTTGTCAGCGCGCTCGCGTTCTTTCGCAGCGATCAACTGTGCCTGCTGTTGCACAGGCGTGAGTTGCATCTGCATGTTGCCCTGCTGCGCCTGCGGGCAGGGCTGGCCGGGAATACAGGGCACGGCAAGACCGGTCGGCCCATAGGCCGCGGCTGCAGCCCGCTGTTGGGGCGTCGCAGGTGCAAGCGCTGAATCTCCCATTGCGGCGGCGGCCATTGTCGCCTGCTGTTCTTTCTGGCGTTCGGCCTGAAGCTGGTTCTTTAACTCCTGGACGTTGCTGTCGGTGTTGTCCTGCAGCGTGGGCTGCGGCGGTTGCCCTTTCACGCTCGCATGTTGTCCAGGCGTCTTCTTGCCAGACGAACTGAACAGCGCCGCAACAATTACGAGCAATGCCGCACCCAGATAAACGAAGGTCTTGAGGTTCTTCTGCAAAACACCTTTTGGTAGCTCCAGGTTGCGACGCAACGTTGGCTCAGGCTGCGGCTCTGTGTGTGAGGTAAAGACATTCTCGGTCATGACGGTGATCCCTTGCGCGTGAATTCCATCTTCTTCTTGCCGAGTTCCACATATCCGCTGTCAATGATCTTCGGAATGATGTAAGTCCCTTCCCGCAGGTCGTAGGTAACGAGGTTGGGTTTGCCATCTTTCATTTCATAGACACTGAACTTCTCAGGCGCATTCGTCTTGATGTAGGTGAACCTGTCGTCGTGATAGATCGACTGAATGTCGAAGGGGGCTTCGTTTGCCTTATAGGCATAGTCGAACTTGAGCCGTGTTGGATATGCGCTCTTGTACTCATCCACCGCCTGCTCGACGTGCGATTGCAGAGCGGCAAGCTGCTGCCTCGATTGTTCGAGTAGGGCGGCGGGTACGAACTGCGGAGGGCCGCTGGCGGCAACGATGGCGGAGCGATCGGCGGGTTCGACGATCACTTTCAAATCAGGGGTGGTCGATGTGGCAGAGATGTCCTGAAGAGTGAAACTGTATATGTTCCCCTTATCCGTAATGAGATTCAAGTTGGAGCTGATGCCTTGCTTCGCGGGATGCACGAAGCAAAAGTTGCCAACCACGTCCACGATCCAGAACTCCTTGTCACCCGTGGCGGCTTCCATGATCTTCTCGGTCGTCGGTAGTTCGATAAGGGTCGTATATTTCACCTTGGCGCGGATGGGAACGATGTCCTGCGAGTGATACTGCACTGTGCGCGCAGAGTCCTGGGCGAAAGCACCGACCGAAGAAAATACCAAAGCGCATTTGACGACGAATTTCAGATGCCGCATAGAGCTCTCCTTAGCGGTTAGTGTTCGAAGTTGATACAGCCATCGTGCGCGGCCTGAATGGATGATCTTCCGCGAGATGGCGAAGTCCGTCTGCAAAATCGAAGCGGTCGAAATATTCCTGTTTCATGAGGTTGTCGCGAGCATTGTTGGTTGCCATCCAGTGCGAGACCGAATCGACGTTCAAGTGCACTTTCTTGGAGGTCTGAGCCTTGCGAATCAGCATCTGGCCCGGCGGAACAAGGCCGTCGATAAGGTCCAGTTCGGTGTCGTTCAGATGAAACGCTTCCCGGTAAACGTCACGGTTCATATCCGGGTTGGCGAGAAAGATCTTCGTGGGGCAACTCTCGGCCACTATCGCGAGCATTCCCGATTCCTCAAGCTCTTTGATGGACTGCGTCGCCAGAATCATCGCTGCTTTGTGCTTGCGCCATGTTTTCTGCGCCTGCACCACATAATTGCGGATCGTCTCGTTCTTGATGAAGAGCCACGCCTCGTCGAGCAGGAAGAACTTGGGCGTGCCGAGCTTCTTGGGGTCAGTGATCTCATTCGATGCTCGATGCAAAACATAAAAGAGCAGTGGTTCCAAAACCTCGGGCGCGTCATTCCAACTGTGGAAGTTAAACGTCTGAAAACGGGAGAACGAAAGCGTGTCGTCAGGGTTGTCAAACAGAAATCCGTACTGTCCACCGCGGGTCCAGCGGTGCAGGCGTTCTTTTAACTCGCCGATGATGTTGCTGAAGTTTGAGATCGTGCGCTGGTTGGGCTCCAGCACGTAAATCCGCTCGATCGCATCCCAGAGCCGGCGTTCTTCTTTGAAGTCTAGACGGTAACGCTGCCCGTTGCCCTCAATGAGTACTCGAAAGAAGCTGAAGAGAAAATGCAGGTTCTCTTTGGTCTGAGGCAGCGAGAAGGGGTTGATAGTGAAGTCCCGTGCTTCCTGACCCACATTGAGATACGACCCCTGGAATATCGTCGTAAGCGACTGGAAGCTGCCGCCAATATCAAAGATGAAGGTCAGCGGCTTGTACTTCTGCGCGTTCTGCAGCAGAAAAACGCAAAGATACGACTTGCCGCTACCTGTCATCCCGAGAATCAGGGTATGGGCTACGTCGCGGGTGTGCAGGTTGAGGAAGTAGGGCGTGCTGTTGTCGGTTTCGACGACTGCCAAGCATTCCGTGCCGAGATGTGCGTTCGTCTTTTCACCGGGAAGAATGGTAAACAGAAAAGACAGATCGGCGTAATTCGTGTTCAGCAGAAACAGTTGGCGAAGGTTGAGCGCGTAGTTGCCCGGAACAGTGGCGAAATAAGCGTTCAGTTGGTTGTAGGTTTCGGCAAACAGATTGCCGTCGGCGTTAGTGAAGACGCCAGTAAACTCGGCTACAAGCTGATCGATATCCGCGCGTGACCGGCCATACAGCACAATCGTGAGCGAGAAATCGCCAAGCGATTGACCGTCGCCGAGAGCGCGCAAGCAATCGCCAAGATTTTCGATGTCAGCTTGTTTGGACTCGTCCACGAGCACGTCACGTGGGTTCGTCTTCGTAGCATCGTTGCCCATCTGGGAGACAAACCCTGTTTTGGACATGTTGAAATGGCGTCGGCGCTTGTTCACTTCTCTGCGCGCCTTGTCCGTCGGGAGTGGCGTCCACTCCGTAACGACATAGAAGTTGGCTGGAATCTTCAACAATGCGTCCAGCACCAGAGGCTTTGTTTCGGTGATGGCCTCTTTCATCGTCAGGACACGGACGATGTGCTCGCCTACCCGCAGATGATCGCGTTCTGCTTCGATGTCGGAATTGACGACCTGATAGTCGAGAAACTGTGTTGACTGCGGCTTGCCGGCAACACGCCAGTCGTCATAATTCAGTAAGCGGCGGAAGAACGTGAATTGCCCCTGTTGGTTCAAGATCTCGATTTGCATGAAATCCCCAAGCTGCCGAGCGAACGCCTGCACTTGCTGGTCGAGCCGTTGAAGATCGCGCTCGATATGCGTCCGCAACAACTTCTTCATGCGGTCGTTGGTGAACTGCGATTTGAGTTCGGCAATCGCGCCTTCTGGATCGCGTAACAGGCGAGCTAGCGCCGTGCCGACGCCGGTCTTCGACCGGGCGCCTTCGAGCAGGACGCAGTAGAAGATTTCAATCTGATAAAGATGGTCCCGCTTCGCTTCAAAGAACTTCCGTCGCTGGTCGATAGCCGCTTGGACTATGGGGTCATCATATGTTGCGAACGGTATGTCGGGGCGGTTCGATTTGAAGAGGTATTGGTAAAGATGGAAGCCTGGGCCAAAGGCTTTCAGCGCCGCTTCCAACCGCTTCACCGTATACTCCTGCTCCGAGCGGTCAAGACTTTCGTAGTCCACACCAGGAACACTGAGAACCATGCCTAGATCGCCGCTTTTGGTAAGGAAGGCCGTCTCATTCCAGAAGCCGTAGAGGTTGATGTGGTCATTCAGTGCGGCACTCTCCTTCCACGGCTTCATGACCTTGTCGATACGCAGCATCACAGTACCTCCACGCGGGGAACTTGCTGCTTCGCGGCGTCATAGCGCAGCTTGTATCGTTCGGATTTTGCGAGGATGCGGAGGAATGCCGGATCGCTGTTCGTTACCCAATGGCCAAAGGCAAAGCCTCCAATGAAGACGGCGATACCGGCGAGGATGGAATTAAAGAGATTGAAGGCCCCCACCGCTCCGACGCTGACGAAGTAGAAGAGTGTGCGTTCCACACCCAAGTAAGTGAGCGACTTGTGCAGACTCTTGAAGACTCGATTTGTGCGATGCTTCTGCTGTGGTTTGTCTGACATAACTCCCTCGTCTAACCGCGGGTTGACGGTGGCTGGGAAGGGCTCTATACGCCCCAGAGCCAACTCAGGACATTCACCGCGAGTACCGCAATGCCAGTTCCGGCGGCAACGCCGGCCAGCGCCTTTTTTGCGCCGGGTTCGCCGTGCGCGAATCCGTAGCCGCCGATCACGATCGCAACCAGACTTGCAACTTTCGCGATCGTCCCCGTGAAAAGGCTTTGGATGGCGTTAAAGCCGGTATCGAACGGTGAACCCTGTGCCAGTACTCTCATGGGCATGAAGACAAGTAGAGTGAACAGAGCGGCGGTTATAAGCGCCGATTTCGACCGTCGAAGGGGTTTGATTGGGTGACCAGAACGGAATCCTACTAAACGTGCCATGTCCACCTCCGCAGCGCCTGAATGCTGCTGCCTTTCGCGCAAAACTAACCTCACCCGATCAACAAGTCCAATGGCCTTGCTGCAATCGGCTGTGCTGGAGAAGAACGTCCACGAAGATTAGCGCGACTCTATGGAAGGAGTTATTGTCGAGCCGCGCGTGAGAGCACCTTGTAAACGATTCGTAACTAAGGGCAACGGCATTTGCGATCGCTCTGCGCGTGGTTTTGACCGTCACAAGGCAATGCTTCACAGCTTTTTTTCCCCTGAGAACAATCCGGGTGGTGACAGTCCCATACGGCAATCAGACAGATGTATTCTGATAGACGTGCTGAATTGGCGAAGTGCATCGATCATCGGAGCTGTTGGGCTGGCCGTGGCCATCGTCGCTATCGTCCTGCGAAAATCGAAGAAAGAGGCAAACCCTGTTGTGGCCAAGGCCAGCGATAGACCGGCACCAGTTCTTCCTTGCATCTTCTGCGATAAGGAATCTGGCAGCGAAGAGCACCTATGGCCGGATTGGGTTCACCGCTTCATAAGAGAACATGGCATTGATCTCGGTGGCCTGCGGGTTCAGGAGGGGCCAAGTCCCGAGATCATCGATGATGATCTTGAGAAGACGATCAACACTGTTTGCCACACTTGCAACAACACATGGATGAGCCGCATCGAGCACAAGAATCGTTCACGTTTCATGCTCATGCTGCAGAATGCGCCCTTCACCATCGACCCTGGAGGCATGAAAATCCTTACTGAATGGGCGGTGAAGACGGCTATGGTTCAGGACTCAATCAAGCCGCGGATCGGTAATGAGAATTTCTACACGCGGGAAGAGCGCGTAGCGATGCGCGAGCGACTTGAAATTCCGGCACGAACGAGAGTCTGGATCGGTGCGCTGGACGGGTTTCATTTGGGAAGTCACGGAACCGATTTCACCATTGAGGCGACCAAGACTGATGGTGGCAAGGTGCGAATCGGCACAGGCTGCGCGAACACGATTTACATGGGATATTTTGTCACCCAGGTTGTCACGGAGCATATCTATCCTGAATACCAAGCTCTCGGCATTCCCGAGATTCAACCGCCAGTGGGGATCAGCGATTCGCGGCTAATCCAGACTTACCCGAGAGTGCTGAAAAAAGCTAACTGGCCATCGGCTGCATTCACCAACGGTGGACCCAACGGAATCGGCTATTTGCTTTACCGTTGGCGCCAAGGTGAAAAGGTTTCGATGGTCACGAAAGACGGCATCGAACGGTGATCGGCCGAGCAGCTCTTATTGAGGAGACAGTTTAATGGCCGAGCGGCTTCCAGATGGCATAACTCGTGGACATTTGCTGGCTGCGATTGACGATCTCGATCACAGTGCTTCCCATACTTTCGGGAGGTCAGTCTCCTGGGATGTGTTGTACGAGGGGCGCCGCTATGCTCCGAAGGCTGTAGTCGGACTGGCGGCAACGAAGGTGACGGGACGCCCCTATGGTCCCTACGACTTCAAGGGAGGTGTGAGCACAATCTGTTTTCGCATTCTGCGGGAGAACCACTTCGACATCGTTGCGAAAGCGGATTTCATACCGTTGCCGGAGGAAGTTCGTAAAGAGGATGAACATATCGAGGGCGCCGTCGTCGCAATCATAATCAACCGATATGAGCGAGACGACCAAGCCCGGAAGAAGTGCATCGCCCACCATGGTTGCAAGTGTCTAGTTTGTGGCTTTGATTTCGAGGCTGTTTATGGACCTGTGGGAACCGGATACATTCATGTCCACCACATCGTTCCTCTGTCAGCAATCAAGGAAAGCTACGTGGTGGACCCTGTGACGGACCTCGTGCCGGTTTGCCCGAACTGCCACGCCATTATCCATCGCAAAACGCCGCCGTATCTGATCGAGGAAGTGCGCGCGCTGCGGCGACGATCCCTTCCGCCAGAATAGTTCGGATATCATTGAAAGAGTTGCAGAAAGCCACTTTTGATCTGCAATAATTTTCTTATGTGCGGTCGCTATCGTCTATCGCGGAGGAAACAGGTTGTTGAAGAGTATTTCGACACCGCCCCGCTGGAGCATGACTGGAATCCCCGATACAACATCGCCCCTACCCAGAGTGTCCCCATCATCCGCCAAGATCCGAAAGAACCTGTCCGGGAAATGTCGTTTGTTCGCTGGGGACTCATTCCATCGTGGGCAAAAGACTCGTCTGTTGCGGCAAAGATGATCAATGCAAGATCCGAAACTGCGAGCATGAAGCCTGCGTTCCGGGATGCACTAAAATCTCGCAGGTGCCTGATTCCTGCGGACGCGTTCTACGAGTGGAAGAGGATCGGGAAATCGAAACAGCCATACTGTTTCGAAGTCAACGAAGGCGGGTTGTTCGCTTTCGCTGGGATTTGGGATCGCTGGAAGAACGCCAGTGGCAACGTATTGGAAACCTTCTCGATTTTGACCACAACGCCAAACGCCGTGGCCGCTGTTGTCCACGACCGCATGCCAGTCATCCTTGATCTCGACTCTTACGATCTGTGGCTCGATCCGGGGATGAAGGATGTGGGTTTGGTTTCCGAACTGTTGAAGCCCTGCAATGCCAAGATCATGCGTTCTTATCCCGTGAGCACTCGCGTCAACCAGGTGATTAACGACGATGCAGCATGTTCCGCACGGGTGGAACTCGTCGAGACTCAGAATCAACTGCCCTTCTAGTCTAGTAATCGTGATTGCAGCGCTGTTGCCAGCCCGTCTCAACTTGCTTGCTGATCAACGCGCAAGTGTCCGGGATTGCCCTCCGACATTGCTCCGCGACACGCTGGGACATGTCCAAAATATCCGTTCCCTCGAATACCCCGCTTGCACTTTGGGCAAGGTCTAACCACGAGCGCCTGTTTCTGCGAAGGCGCCACAGGGCGGGGTCGCTCCGGCGTCACTGTTTCGACGCCATACTCATCAATGAGCCACTTCGCGACGGCTGGGTCCATGAGGCCGAAATTTAATTCCGAGCTGTGCCGAAGACAGAATGCCTCGAAAGCTCGGTCGGTCACCGAGGTATCCATTACCTTGAGTTCCCCATCGGCGACCCATTTCCCCACCTCGACAGTAGAGACACCCAAGAGTTTCGCAACGCGTCCCCACGAGTGCCCTTCGTTCTTGTTACACACGGCCGCATCGGTTTCTGCCTCCATCCCCGGTAGGGTCATGGTTCCATGTTTGCGGCAGAATTCGGCCAGGGAGATTGCCGAGACCCGCGGATCGCGGACTCTTAGAAGACCGGTACCAATCAAACGCTGCAGCCGGCGATGGCTTACGTGCAAAGTTTGCTGGAGTCTTCGCAATGACCAGCCGTCTGTAACTCTCGCGCTTATGGCCCGGCCTTTAAGGCGAAATCGAACTGATTGCTCTGAGCGTTTGAGCTTTTCGGCTATCGCTTTGACCGGCTCATAACCGGCGCGCGAAAATAGTTCTTGTTCCTCCTCCGTTGTCCAAGGTCGTCGATCTCCCTTTCGTTTGTCTGCCTGTTCTTCGTCCAGCCAACCTTGACTTCGGGCGAATCTCGACACCACGTAGCCCGCGAGTCCCGGATAAAGCGCCCTTACGGTCTTGATTGCTTCGGTCTTTTTCCGGCCGCCGCTTCGATAGCCCTCGCGAAGAACCTCAATCGCAGAGTCGCTCCAATCGACCGCTGTCGCACTCTTGCTGCGTTCCTTCTCGCGCAGGTGTCGCATGCGGTGCCAGACCTGGGCGGGTACTAGCTCCGGGGTTAGCTGCCGTACCCTTTTGACGGCCTCTTGAGTACCTCTCGGACCATATTTCATCCCGACGACGAGGATCTGGTCTATCTCGTGGAACCAACGGAAGGATTGGCTTTGCTTCTGTCTGTCGGGACTGATTCCATCTTCCATAGGCAAATCGACCGATGCATCTGGCTTCTGCTTCCGAGAATCACAGTTGCCCCATACCTATAAAAGGAACCAAAACAGTACCGAACCTATCGAAAATATTTTCGCTACTTTCTGTTCTCATTCGGGTTCTTCTTGACATCCCTTTCTGTCGGATGGCACGCTTGCGTTAGTCCTCTGGCCGGGTACCACGCAATTGCTGATGTGAGGCACTGGTATGCCAGCCCCCGAACCCGGTCCGGAGTGGGTCCTTTCAGGTGTCACCCCTCGTCCAGACTCGGCCACCGAAAGTGAACTCTTGAAAGCGGCTAGATCGGCGTGGCCGAAGGCATTGGCCCACGTCAGACAAGTTCAATCACAAAATCCATTCAATGACGACGGACTCTTGGTCGCTGAAGTGTGGGAGAACGTTCTGCAATCGGTTTCCATGACGCTCGATCGAATGAATGGAAGGCGGAGTGAGATCGGGGATCTGGAGGCTTATCTTCTCGGAAGTTTTTACCATCGGCTTAACCGTGCTCTGAAGAAAGAACAACGCCGCGAGGAAGCGATCCGTCTTGTGTCTTCCGTCGAGGAGTTGGAGGTTCTTGGTGCAGCGAATCAGGCGGAGCAGCAAAACATTGAAAGCACCCTGCATGCTCAGGAGATTCTTGATCGAATGGACGCGTGGAGTCGCAAAGTTTGGGTTGCACGCGAGTACGGCTATACCTGGAAGCACATTGGCCGCGTTCTGGGAATTCCTGGGGATAGTGTCATGCTTCGCTTCCGGCGCCGCATGAAAATTCTCCGAGCACGTTTGTCTGGAGGTAGATGAAATGCCAATGTGTCGTGGGGCTCTCCTTCAGTTACACTGGGGCTGTTTTTCAGATTGAACTGATACCGAGTGGACTCTCTCTGAGCACCGAAAGCCAATCCAACGCGGCGGACAAGCGCTTGCTTGATATTCTCCGGCAAGGCTTAGCGACGGAGTTCCCTAATCCCGACAGGATCGGCTGTCCGGGCAATGCTCTACTCAGAGGCATAGCGCGAGGAAAGGTGTCACTCACCGAAGCAGAGCCTTGGCTTGACCACCTTGGGTCGTGCAGTCCGTGTTTTCAAGAGTTCAAGGAGTTTCGTAGCCAATCTGCGATCCTGCGCCGACGCGTCCTGACTTGGGCAGCGGCCAGTGCTGCTGTTCTGCTCTTCGCCGTGGGTGGATGGCTGTGGGTGCGAGCCCTACACTCGGTGGAATCGACCGAGACAGCGGTCTTGGACCTTCGTGAGCGATCAGTGGCCCGCGGGCACAATCCATCCGACACGGGTCAGGCACCTTTGGAGATTCCTCGAACGGCCAAGCACCTGGTTCTTGATCTTCCGATTGGGAGCAAGGAAGGACCGTACGATGTCGGGCTGATCACTAACACCGGCGACGAGCTCTCGCGCGCGACGGGGACGGCGGAGTTGCGTGATCACATTACCCGTTTGCGGGTCGATGTTGACCTCAGGAGTGTACGGCCGGGGGCGTATTCTCTTGGGATTCGACAGGCTGGCCTTGAGTGGTCCCGATATCCCATCCGGCTGTTTTGATCCTATCCATCATCGAATCGCGCCAAACAGGCACTCCGCTGACAGTCCGGTGCGTCGATCCATAACTTATTACCAGCCTGTTTCCCGTTATCTATCGAGCGCTGAGGTGAATCTACATGCAATTGGAATTTCCTTCAGGCAAACTTATCAAAGGTGTACAAGCACAACCTCGCGTCAAGCCCTAGCGACGTGAGGTTGTGCTTGCTCGCCTAAAATCGAGGCATTGGCCAGTAGACGTTAGCGATTGGACTTTTTGAGAAAGCAGGAGAGAACGTTTTGGCAAACGCGATTGAGCAAAGAGGCTTCTTCTGGTGGTTCAACGAACCCACTCGACAGGCCAATTCGAAGCAGAATTCCGTCCCCGGCCTGCTCACGGTTACTCAAACTGGGAAGGTCACGTTGGACCTAGATGGAGCCCTCGCAGAGGACGGAGAGCACGCTGACTGGTCAAAGCCACGTTCCTTCGGTAGGTCCCGGATTGTTGGGCTACTCGATACTCCTGGCGACTACGTTCTTCTCGAAGAACTGGAACGGACGGACTTCTCGATAGCGGGCGACGACAGCCCGAAGAAACAGAGCCTATCCGCAAATATCTGCACGCGCCGGGGATTTCCTTTCCCAGACGACTACGCGCAAAACGGATTCATAGAGCTACGTATCGACCTGACAGGTCTTGAGGAATGGCTCAATCTCGAAAGCATCATCGTAGAGACCGATTACGATTACGAAGACGGCGAGCGCAAAACCGTAACCTACACCAACCACAACATCAGTTTTCCAGTCCCCGGTGGGACTATTTCCGTCGAATCTCTGACGACCGGTGGAAACTTCCTTTTCCATGGTCGTGATCGGGCTGTGAGAGATGTGAAATTCGAGCAGTTTTTCTACATCTGTTACCGCCCTGACGAACCTTCTGATTTGAGCCACCTGCAGTACGTGTTCAGCAAGGTTGAGGAGTTCATGGCCTTGATGTTGGGGTCCTATTTTCGATTCGAGAGGCCGACTTTCATCCGCAAAGAGGAGCCTTTCGACGGCTGGATGACGATCTACTCGAATGGCCCTGCGCCAACCGCTGAGCCTCCAAACAGATTTCAAATGTGGCTTCAATTCACGGATATTCGCGACCACTTCGGAGGGCTATTTGCGGAATGGCTGGCAGGAAGTGAGCTTTACGGAGCTGGCTACTACCTGTATGTCGCGGCTCTACGCAATCCTCATGTCTACACGGAAGACAGGCTGTTCACTCTAGCGACCGGAATCGAGGCCTTGCATCGGAGATGCTTTGACTCCGAGAACTCAGGCCACGCTATCCATGAAAAGTCGAGAGTCAGGGAAACCTTGAAGCTGTTCTCAGAAACCGATCCGAACAGAAAATGGCTCGCGAAGAAGCTCGCCCACGCCCACGAACCGTCGCTAGAAAACCGATTGCTAGAGTCTCTCCGTGAACTTCCCTTCAAATTCGGAAAGGGGCAGCTAGAGAAATTCGCGAAAAACTGCGCTGTTCGGCGTAACGACATTTCCCATCGCGGCGGTCCGAATGGCGACATGGACTATGACAGCTTTCACCAGGAGGCATTTCGTCTAGCGGAGGCGCTGGCCTGCCTGTTCCATGCTCTGTTATTACACAAGATCGGAATGCCGCGAGACGTTCTCATCAAACTCATGACCAAGAGCATTATTGCGGAACGCCTAATCAAGCCGGCCCTTGGGGAAGTTGGGCTTGAGATCGCGAGCGACGAGACCTAATCCTTAGTACTCAAACGCTGGCATTGAGCTCGAGATTCGTCGCGGTCGAGTACACAATGCTGTTGAAGGTATTGAAGCTCTCAATCTCGCGGAGCACAACGGCTCTAACAGCGGCCGGAAATTCTTTTGGCCGAGCGCATTTTGGGTGGTGACATCCCGGCGCCTTCGATCGCCAAATTATTGCCACGCTAAGATCATTCACATCAAGGCGCTCATAGTCGCCGAGCGGCTCGCCATGCTGGAATTGAGTATTCGTTACAGAGCACATTTGACTGGAATCCCTTTCTGCTTTAAATACGACCCACGGACCTGCCCCGCTATCGACTCGTGGCCTTTGTGACTCGCGTGACAAGACGCACCCGAAAATGCCGCCGACAGTCGAACTTGCGGTCCCGCAAGGAAGATTACGTCCATGGCTACTTTGCCAAGACCAGCCGAACCATCCCGATCCCCATCCCTCGAAGTCCTGGAATCGTCCACCTTTCACGTCAAACCCAAGCGTTTGCTCGACGTCAGCGATGTGGCAGAATGGCTGGGAGTCAGCAAAGGATGGGTACGGGACCATGCTTTAGGGCGCCGACAACCGCGGTTGTTCGCGATTAAGCTTGGCCCGGCAAAGGGAAAGGGCTTGTGGAAATTTCGTGAAGAAGACGTCCATCAGTTTATTCAGGATCAACGCCGGAGATAGAGATCATCAACGCACGGGCGGTTTCTACGGCGCGATGGAGCTCGTTGTGGAGGTACCCTTTGTTTCAAGGATGATTTCGCCAGTAGTCGGTAACTCTCTGGAACTCTGAACACCAGAAGGCCACGCGATCAGACACATTAAAACCCAGTTCTCTTGCGAGATCGTAGAAACCGCTGCCCGGCGACATATCGCCTCCCTTGTGCACCACAATGACGGAGAGCAATGGGCGGCACGCCGCATGTTCTTCTCTGGATACCTGCTCTAGCAGATAGTCCATTGCCAAATCGTGGGGCTGAACGGAGATACTGCTCAGTTGGGCTGCCAAGTCGCTATACGTAATCGTGCCAGGCTGAGAGCGTGCGCAGGCCCGCAAGATTGCGGTAGCCTCTGTGACCGCAGATTGCCATTGGGCGTCTGTAATGCCATATCTGGAGGCCATGGGGACACGGACGTTATGGAGCGGTAGAGACTACCGTTTCAGGTAATATGGCGGAGAGAGAGGGATTCGAACCCCCGATACCCGTAAAGGTATACACGCTTTCGAGGCGCGCGCCTTCAGCCACTCGGCCATCTCTCCGCGCCCACCAGTTTCATTTTTATTTTATCAGGGAAGTTGTTGGCTTCGAATTTCTCCGCCCATCTCACTGAATTGAGCCCGGTTCAGCCTCCCCATCCAAGCCCAGGATGCGGTTTGTGACCTGGTTCACCATTTTCGCCACCTCCGGGTCCGTAATCTGTGTATAGATGTCCAGGGTGGTACGAATGTCGCTGTGTCCGAGTTGGGCCTGCATCTCGGTCGGGTGTGCTTCTTTCTTGCCATGCGTGGAGAAGCTCCTCCGTAGCACCTGAAAAGTTGGATGAAACGCCATTTCCAGTCTCTTCGCGACCGGGTAGAGGCGTAGGCGTAGCCAATTGTCCGGGTGAATCGGTGTCGCCAGTGGCTTTCGCGCCCGAGCTTGCATCCCAGGAAACATGAGGGCATCGGCATCCGGGTTCGGGCACCTCGCCCTCCAGAGGTCGATCGCTTTGCGCACGGCTTGGGGGATCGCGACCAGCCGATAATTCGTGCGTCCGTAGCGGTTCTTGCGTTTGATTTTCTTGCGCTGCAGCCGGCCCCGCCACGCGGTATTCACGATGGTGAATACATTGCCTGTGTAGCATCCCCAAGTTAGGCCGAAAAGCTCGCTCGGTCGCAGGGCGCAAAAACATGCAATCAGAAAGATGGCGCGGTCACGGATACCGTCAAGACCGGCCAGAAGCTTGGCGTACATTTCGACGGGGAGAACCGGCTTGTCGGACTCTTCTATCTCCGGAATGACAGTCTTGCGCGCGACGTTTCGCTCCAGGACCTCTTGGTCCAAGGCCTCGGCCAAGGCCGCTTTGATCAGGTCGCGCACATGATAAACAACCGTGTATGAGTATTCTTCCGCGGCCAGCCGGTTGAGTAGCATCTGCACCTGAAACTTGGTGACGTCTTTGAGCGCGACGTGTTCGAGGGTTGGATAGACGTGGCTGGTGAGGTAGTCGAGGTTGGTGCGTCGCGTCGCGTCGCGCCAGTTGGCACCGCGCATGGGAATGTAGAAATTCCGCATCCAATTGCCAAATGTGATTGTCCCGTCTGCCGCTCGGGTGACCGGACCGCCGTTGATGGCAGCCAGTTCAGCGGCCAAGATCTTCTCTGCGTCGGCCCGGTGCATCTTAGGCTTATAGCCCACGACCCGACTGCGGTGATGTCGCTTTGGTTTGCCGGTTGTTGGATCGGTCAAGTAGACGTTGTAGTGGATCTCCCAGCCGCCGCCCTTGGTAGCGACGACCCGGCCTCGTTGATAACGCGCACGTCCGCGTGCCATGAAACCTGCTCTCTGCGCTGGAATTGTTGTTCAGCTTTCGATTTCGCGCAAACGCGCGATGAAAAGCTGTCACCCATGCGAAAAGAGCGCCCTGAGGGCGAACTTCGGCAGTTTCCTTCGAGACCATCCCTTAAACGGAAAATGGCTGCGAGTTTCTTATTTGCACCCTTACTGCACCCTTCAAAACTCTAAGCCATTGACGTAGAATCGTTTACATGCGGATTACGGGCCGCCTCGAAAGCGGACATACCTTAACGGGTATCGGGGGTTCGAATCCCTCCCTCTCCGCCATTACTTTTGTTATCTAGCACTTGCGAGTCGGTGATACCTACACTGATACCAGTTTCAGTGAAGGAGCGCCGATGGCCAACCGCGAAGTCAATCTCACCAAACGAGTCCAAACACCGCATGGATGGCGGTATTGCCGCGTTTTGCTGTCCGTAAACGGGCGTGTGAAGCCTGACGTTGTATTCGTGGACGGTAAGGAAGAACGCCACCCCGAAGGCGCGTATTACCTGGAATGGCGCGAAGGCGCGAGGCGTGTACGTCTGTCGGTCGGCAAAGATCCGGCCGATGCCAGTGCACGACGGCTGCGCAAAGAGGCTGAGCTGAATGCTGTGAACAACGGTGTCTCCATCGTGCCTGACGAACAGAATGGGCATCGCTCCCTGGCTGCAGCGGTCGCAGAGTTTCTGGACGAAACGACGCTCACCAAGAAGCCCAAGACACTCGCCGCATACAGGACCGCGCTGAACTACTTCACCGAGTCCTGCCACAAACTAAACCTTGACGAAATTGAACGCAAAGATCTGCTCAAGTTTTCCGCCTTCCTGAGAGATGAGAAGGAGCAGGCCCCACGCAGCGTTTACAACAAATTCGAGAACGTCATAACGTTCCTGAAGGCGAACGGGATTCGAGGCTTGGCGGGAAAGAACGACTGGCCACGCTACACCGAAGAGGAGCCTGAGATTTACGAGCAGGAGGAACTCGACCAGCTCTTCTCGGCTTGCGATGGGGAAGAGCGGCTCTGGTACGAGTTCTTCCTGATGACGGGAATGCGAGAGCAGGAAGTCATGTACACGTACTGGGCAGACATCAACCTCGCCCACGCCACGGTTCGTGTCAGGCACAAGCCTGATCGCGGCTGGACGCCAAAGGCATATAAAGAACGCGAGATCCCCATTCCTGCGAAGCTGACGAAGAGTCTGAAGGTGTGGAAGGCGAAGGCTGACAAGAACTGCGCTTTGGTCTTCCCTACTGCGGGCTGCAAGCCAAAGCTCGACTTCCTGGACTGTCTAAAGGCCGTTGCCGAGCACGCGAAGCTCGACGACGACGAGTTCTGGCTTCACAAGTTCCGTGCGACGTTTGCAACTCGGTGTCTCTGGGCCGGAGTCGATTTACGCACCGTCCAGCAGTGGCTCGGCCACTCAGACATGGAATCGACGATGCGATATTTAAAGCCATCCCGCAGCCAGCATGTACGGGATAAGGTTAACGAGATTTTCGCTTAAGTGAAGCGTTCGCAAGCCCACATTTGCCTTTTTGACTGACCACTTCCATTGAGGGTTAGCCCGGGCAGGTCAATGAGTGAAATGATTCCATAACAATGTCGGCTCCTAGGCCCGAGTAGACTTTGGAGGCGTAAACCAATCAAAGGGCTCGGAGGAAAGGAGCCGAACATGCTGATTATAGGTTGTGACTATCATCCGGGCTTTCAGCAAATTGCTTTTGTGGAGACAGAAACCGGAGAGTGCGGCGAACGGCGGCTGACTCACCGCGAGGAAGCCGAGCAGTTTTACAGCGCGCTCAAAGGGCAGAGCGTACGTGTGGGGATGGAAGCCAGCGGGCATGCACGCTGGTTTGAACGGCTGTTGATGGGCTTGCAGTTTGAGTTGTGGATCGGGGACGCAGCGGAGATTCGCACGAAGCGAGTGCGCAAGCAGAAGACGGATCGTCAGGATGCACAGCTATTGCTGCGACTGATGATCGAGGACCGTTTTCCGCGGATCTGGGTAGCGGACGCAGAGAATCGTGATCTGCGGCAACTGCTGTGGCATCGCCACCGATTGGTGCAGATGCGCACCCGGGTGATGAATCAACTGCATGTGGTGGCACTCAACGAGGGTCTGCGGCGTAAGAAGGCGCTGTGGCGGCCGGCGGGTCGCAGCGAACTGGAGTCGTTAGTGCTTGCTCCCTGGGCCAGCCGACGACGCCAGGATTTGCTCGACGTACTCGACCAACTCACTCCGAAGGTCCAGGAACTGACCCGAGCCTTGGAAGAGGAAGTGGAGAGGCGACCGGGGACGCGGCGACTGATGACCCATCCCGGCGTGGGCCCACTGACGGCCTTAGCGTTCGAGTTAGTGATTGGAACGCCCGAACGCTTTCACTGCGGCAAGCAGATTGCCAGCTATGTGGGACTGGTTCCGTCGGAAGAGTCCAGCGGCGATCGCCGCCGACTCGGGCACATCAGCAAACAGGGCAACTCGCTGCTGCGCTTCTTGCTGGTGGAAGCGGCCCAGGTCACGGTGCGCAGCCAACCGCAGTGGCGGAGCAAGTTCCTCCACCTAGCCCTGCGCCGAGGACGAAAGATCGCGAAGGTGGCGATGGCTCGGAAACTGGCGGTGCATCTGTACTGGATGTGGCGCCGGGGCTGGGATTACGGTCAGTTCGAAAAGTTCGGTTCGCACGCGGGAGCGCCCGGAAATCGCCATGGTGTGCAGTAAGCACCGACGTAATGATTGGGCATCCCGCTCCCCTTTGGTCGGGGAGTTCGAAGTAGTAATCATGATCGCGGTTGTGATCGAAGAGATGGATGGGTCGGACTGAGTCCTGACCCCAACGATTAGAAGCGAGCCCAGGTTGGGAAGCGCAAACAATCTACGAGAGCGAAATGGCGCTCTTCAACGAGTGCAGGGAGAGGCATGCGCACATAGTGCTTGACACCGCCGACATTGTTAGAGATGGCGATTTTTCACCACCTATCCCTGCATACTGCGTCAGCGTTTTCCTGATCGGTTAAGATTTAACTATGATGCCTATCCTCCCATGGCCAATCGTGGCGCTGTTCTTGCTGCTGCACGCGCTCGCGGGAATGGCCATTGGTGCGCTCACAGGTTGGGTTGTTTGTCTGGTCGCCAAAATTCGGCCTAGGCCGCTCGTTGCTGATGGGATTCTCGGAACATTCGGCTACTTTGCTGGATTCATTGGTTGCGTTCTTGTGTGGCCCAAGAACACCATGACATATGGCACCGGGCCCAATCCGGAGTGGGTGGCCGTAGTAGGCGCTGTTCTCTTGCCGCTGTTGAATGAACTCTATCGACGGAAAACCCGCAAGACTGGGTCATTGTTGTAACCAGATGGGATGAGAAGGCCGGTCTCCGGACGGGATGCGGAGTACGCTCCCAAGTTATCGACGTGCTCAAGGCACAGATAAAAAGGAGACCGGCAATGAAGAAGGTTAGCACCATAGCGGCAAAGTCGAGCAAGAAAATCTCGCAACCGAGACTGACCATCGGACTAGATCTGGGAGATCGCAACAGCTGGTACTGCATGCTGGACGAATCAGGCCAGATACAGCGGGAGCAGCGCGTGCGCACGAATGCGACAGCGTTGCGCGAAGCTTTCGGCGAGATGGCGCACAGCCGGATCGCGCTGGAGATTGGGACGCATTCGCCCTGGATCAGTCGTTTGCTCAGCGCGTTGGGGCATGAAGTAATGGTGGCGAATGCGCGCAAGGTGCGACTGATCGGGGAGAGCCGCAAGAAAGACGATCGGCTGGATGCGCAGACGCTGGCGCGGTTGGCCCGGATCGATCCGCAGTTGCTCTATCCGGTGAAGCATCGCAGCGCGCAGGCACAAGCCGATCTCATGATGATTCGGGCCCGGGCAGGTCTGGTGCGCGCCCGGACGGGGCTGGTCAATACGGCTCGTGGACTGGCTAAAAGCTACGGCGAGCGGCTGCGGGGATGCAATGTGCGGAATATGAATCCGAAGAAAGCCGAGGGCCTGAGCCCGGAACTGCAGACCGGGCTGGAGCCGCTGCTGGCATGCATCGCATCGGTGAGCGAGCAGATTCGCGAGTACAACGAACGGATTGAGAAGCTCGCGCAAGAGAGCTATCCGCAGGTGGCGCTGCTGAAACAGATCAAAGGAGTGGGTACGCTGATCGCACTGACCTTCTTGCTGACACTGGAAGACCCGCATCGTTTTCGCAAGAGCCGTGATGTCGGAGGTTATTTGGGATTGCAGCCGGGACGCAGAAACTCGGGACAGAGCGAACCGCAGATGCACATCAGCAAGGAAGGCGATCCCTACTTGCGAACGCTGCTGGTACAGGGAGCGCAACACATTCTGGGACCGTTCGGCGTGGACTGCGATCTCAGGCGCTGGGGGCTGAAGTTGGCCGAGCGCGGCGGCAGAAGCGGGAAGAAGCGAGCCATCGTGGCCACGGCGAGAAAGCTGGCGGTGTTGCTGCATCACCTGTGGGTGAGCGGAGACGTCTACGAGCCATTGCACAACGGCCAGCGCAGGCCGCTGACGATCGCAGCATAAAAACAAAACATCGCCAGGAGGAAAGATCAAAAGCCTAAAGCCGAGTTCCGGTGACTGCGTTAATCGCCTGGGCCACCTTCTTGAGACCGAGGAGAACAGGCCGACAAACAGATGGCAGCACCGGCTGAAACGAGAACGCCCAACCTGCACCGAGCGAACGAATCGCTCCTCGAGAGTGCGAATGGAAGCATGGCGACAGTGGCTAACTCGGCAGGGAGATAAAATCTTGTCCAACGAAAAAACAAACAACTCACTTGACTCCGACCGGCCTTCTCATGGAAGGCGTTTACACTCATTGAGAATTGGCCCAGGCACTCAAAACTTCACCCTGTAATAGATTGACAAAAGAACCCACCAGTGGCGGCACGCACAAAATTGACGGAGATCGCCGTCCGGCATGGGCGCGACAAGAAGCGAAGGAACGCCTTTGCTGCACTTTTGTGCGGAGCTGTACCTGCGCTGCTGCTGAGCTTCTATTCTGTTTCTTCTGCCAGTTGGGAGCTTTGGCTTCTCGGCTTCATCGTCGGTCTGATCTGGGGTGATGCTTTCGAATACGTCTATCATCGCTGGCTGCTACACCGGCCTCGCAGCTCACTGGGAACTGGACATCACGAGCACCATGCGCAGATTGGCACTCCCGAGGAAGCAGAACACGTGGCGCTCATCAGCTCCGCACTGAACATTCTTCTCTTGTTCGTTATCAACGGCGTTCCAGCATTTCTGGTTGCTTCCCGGTTCGGTGTTTGGGGAATTCTTTCCGGTGTCTTCATTGGTTGGGCTGTCTACGTGATTCTGACTGAAGAGATCCATTGGCGTATACACATGAACGGCTGGCTCCCTCCCGGACTTCGGTTTGCTCGTGCTTATCACATGTGCCATCACGACATTCCTAACAGCCGCTATAACGTGTTTTTGCCGCTCTTTGATTTGTTGTTTGGAAGCACGGGGCGGGGAAGAAGCAAAGTGCCTGTCCAACCTGCGCGAAACTAGGCCGGTAAGTATAGGTGACGCCGCGTCCGGCGTCCGCTCGGCTCGCGAGGCTCGCGATCCGCATTGTTGCCGGAACCCGGCAATGTGCCCATCGAGGGGTTTCGACGTACAACGTGGATAAAACGGATCGCGGAGGCTTTTGTTCCTTGAAATGCATCGTTCCAGAACGCCGTTTCCTTTCAAGGCTGCTCTGCATCAGCCGCTTCGTAGGCATTTGCCAGTTCGTCGCGGCTTCCGCGTTCGCTTCCACGCCTTCTGCCGGAATTCTGGTTCAGGGGCCGAGCGTGGCCCCGCAGCTCATGTTTGCCTGTTGTGATCACGGTATAAGCCAGATGCAGTCCCTGTTGACCGACGCCAATGTGATCGCGAACCTGAAGAGCCTGCACGCCGGGCTCGGCGTCGCCATTGTCGACTTCACTCCGGAGCGTGCTGAACTTGTGCGTCGATTGAATCGGGAAGGAATTCCGGTAATCGCCGGGCTCGGGATGCCGCCGGAGCAGGGCTTCTACTTTAATGCGGAGAACGCGCCACAGGCTGCGGCACGATTTGCAGCATTCGACGCATGGAGCCGCGAGCAGGGCCTGCGGTGGGACGCAGTGGGGCTAGACATCGAGCCCAACTTTGCTGAGCTGGCGTCTCTGAATGGCCACTGGTGGCGGTTGTTTACCACGTTCTTGTGGCGCGCCGTCGACGTTCAGCGCATTTACCGGGCACAGCGAGTGTATTCCGCGCTCATCGCCAACATCCGATCCCGGGGCTACTTCGTCCAAACCTATCAATTGCCGTACCTCCCTGTCGAACGCAAGGCCCACTCGTCGTTACTGGACCGGATGTTCGGCACAGTCGACGTTCGCGGTGATCAGGAAGTCCTGATGCTGTACACCAGCTATGCGGGCCCTGTCGGAGCGGCGATCATCTGGAAGCTTGGCCCGGATGCGCAGTCAATCGCCATTTGCTGCACCGATGGCGATCCGGCCGCCAACCCCGCCGTGCTCGATTGGAGCAGGTTTTCCCGCGATTTGATTGTCGCGGGCCATTTCTCGCACCTCATCGGCGTATACAACCTCGAAGGCTGCGTGCGCCAGGGCTTCCTGCCTCGTCTGAAGACCATGAATTGGAGCCAGTCCGTCACTATCCCGGCGGTTGCAATACGGGCGGCCAATTACCGCCTGCGCATGCTCAGCTTGGTCCTGAGGATCAGTTCGCACCTTCTGTATTTCGTGTTCGTTCTTCTGCTGGCCATCGTTTTGATCGGATGGCGCAGGCGCACCCGCAAAATAAGAAGGAGCGCATCGACCTAAACTGTTGCTCCCACTACCAGCCCTCGTGTCAATTGACGCAATCAGGCGTTAGCGCTCAAAACCCCTGAACCCTTCTACGGTGCTCACGCTTGCATCGGCCAGACGGTCTGCCGTAGTCCCAATGGTGCGGCATGGGAGGCCGTCGCCATGGGCAAACACAGAATCAAGCCGAATTACCGTCGCCGAGTGCTGCGGCTGCCGGACCTGGATCACTGCAAGTCCGCCGTGCTCAACAGCCTCGGTTCGCCAGCATCGCGCCGAGTCTACGAGTACGCCATCGACCAGTTCATCGCCTGGTACTGCTCCGAGCCACGGCTGGCTTTCAACCGCATCGTGGTCGTGCGCTACCGCATGTACCTGGAATCCCGGCATCTGGCCGCCAACACCATCAACCAGCAGCTTGCCGCCGTGCGTCGCCTGGCTCACGAAGCCGCAGATGCTGGCTTGCTGAGTCCTGAGTTGGCTGCTGGGATTAGCCGCGTAAAAGGGGTCAAGCAGCTTGGGTTTCGCTCCGGCAACTGGTTGAGCACAGAACAAAGTTCAGATGTGCTCAAACGTGCTGGTGGCGACAGCATGCGTGCCAAGCGGGACTACGCCATGTTGGCCATCCTGTTTGGTTGTGGCTTTCGCCGATCGGAGCTGGTCGGCTTAGATGTAGACGACATCCAGATGCGGCAGGGGCACTGGGCGGTGGTGGACCTGATCGGCAAGGGCGGACACATCCGCACAGTGCCCATCCCGCAATGGGTCAAAGCCGCGCTCAATCAGTGGACGGCAGCCGCAGGGGTTACCGAAGGAAAGATCTTTCGCGCAGTCGCCGGGACGGGCAAGGTATGGGGCAAGGGCATTTCGCAGAATGTCGTGTGGTACGTGGTCCGGTCCTGCTGTGAGAGAGCGGGCTTGGAGCATATCGCACCCCACGACTTGAGGCGGACCTGTGCGAAGTTGTGTCATGACAGTGGAGGAGAGCTGGAACAGATTCAGTTCTTGCTGGGACACGCATCGGTCCAAACGACCGAACGCTATCTCGGCTGCAAACAGAATCTCGGACATCCGGTAAACGATCTCTTTCGCCTCGACCTCAGACGCGATGTCCAGCCGCAACAAACCAGCTGGGAAGCTGAGGCACGAAAAGGCCCCACCCCAGTAGAAACCGTGTCTCGCCCAGGGATAGAATGTCGGGACGGAGGATCAGTCCATGAGCACCCCATCCCAATCTCCCGTCCATTACGGGTATGCCAGCGCGAGCGATACGACATGGTCGAGGTCAGAGAAAGCGATCGCGCGCAAAGCCTTCGACGCTGCTCTGAAACGGGAGCTTCACGAGTTGATGCAGGAAGCGAAGCAGATCGCCGGCCAGATCAAGCAGCCGTCGGACCTGTGGGACCTGCAGGAATACTTAACCCAGCGACGTAAAGAGATCGACCGGAAGTACGACTATCGGTACTCGGACCTTACGCAAGTGTTTGGGAGACTCTTGTACGAGACCCGAGTGAGTGAAGAGGAGCTACGCGGTTTCAGTAAGGACAAACTGAATACGATCCGTTCTCTCGCCAAATTCTTGGCAGAGGACCCGGCCGCTTGAGACAGCCCGAAACCCGCTTGGTAGTTTACGCCCTCAAAGTGACCCTCCTAGGCACAAGTCCGCCTGTCTGGAGGCGCATTTTAGTTCCTCGTGAGATTACGCTCCACCATCTCCACCGGACCCTGCAGACCGTGATGGGGTGGACCAATTGCCATCTTCATCAATTTGTTGTCCAGAGACAGAGGATCTCTGATCCTAGATCCAGAGTTGGGACCAAGGTCGCAAACGAGAACAGGACCATGCTCGGGCAATTGATCGGGACTGTGGGGGCGAGGTTATTGTACGAGTACGATTTCGGGGACGGCTGGCAGCACGAGCTTCTTCTTGAAGAAGTCTTGCTTGGAGACGAAACGTTTCAGCAGACTTGCGTAGCTGGTAAACGATGTTGCCCGCCCGAAGACTGTGGAGGGCCGCAAGGATTTGCAGAGCTTCTCCAAGCACTCCAGGACGCCAATCACCCGAGTCACGATGAGGCCTGTGAGTGGCTTGGCGATTTTGTCCCTGAGTCCTTCTCGGCAGATGAAGTTAACCGACGACTATGCCGTAGGGAATCCAGACGCACACAAAAGCCCGGTCGATGAGCGCTATCGCCTGGTTTCGCCAGTTGAAGGACTACAATGGCGTCCATGGCTGTCAGAGGTAACAAGACGGGTGCGACCTTGCATGCCGTGATCTCTACAGCATTACTACTCATCGGGATGCTACTTGGCTTTCTGACTTCGGGCTTCAGTCAGACTTCCGGGACACCTCGAGCAAAGGGAATGTCTCCTGCAAGCGAAGAACAGCCGGCTCTTTCAACGCCCCTCAACGGCCCAAGTGCAATGGCTTATTCAAGCGGCCATATATACGTTATGGAGACTGCTGGAACGGGAATCTGGAGTTTGGATACAGTTCGACAAGCAGCAACTCTAATTCTGGCCCCAACAACACAGCCGTACACCGATGACAAAAGGGTTCTGGGCAGTCCATTTGCGCTAGCGGCGTCGTATAAGGGAGACGTCTTTGTTGGGGATGTTGGAGGGAAGCTGGCTCAGATCAATCAAGACACGCATTCGGCCTTAGTAAAGCGAGCAAGCTTGTTGGAGAAATTTCCCCAAATCCATGCCATGGCGGCTGATCCACGCAACGGAACGATTGTGCTGACTGATCGACATGCTCTATTGCGTTGGAACCCGGAAACTAATGAATTGGCAAGGCTCGGAGGGTCCTATCACAGTCCCGGATTTTCAGGAGATGGCGGCCCCACGATTAATGCGACATTCAATTGGCCGCAGGGGCTGGCGATTGACAAGCAGGGAAATATTTTTGTCGCCGATACTGAGAATTGCCGCTTGCGGAGAATCGACGCAGAAAAATGGAACTGTATCCACTATTGCGGGCGGGACCAAGTGCGACTCAAGGGGAGACACGCAGGCAGCCAAAGTGGCGCTGTTAAAGAATCCGAGAGCACTGGCTGTGGATTCGCATGGCACCATCTTTCTGTCGGAAGGATGCCGGGTGCGCCGAATCGACGCGGAGGGCATTATCACCACGTATGCCGGAACAGAGGTATGCGGGTTCAGCGGCGATGGGGAACTCGCAACAAATGCGATGGTGAATGCGGACGGCCTAGCACTGGATGACAACGGAAACTTGTACATATCGGACTACAGTCACAATCGCATCCGCTGCGTCGATGGCCGTAGCCGCCGGATAAGCACTTTTGCGGGTAATGGCGCTCCCCATCGCGTCGATGTTTCGATGTAGTCCCTGCGCTCTGATGGTTGTCGATATCCCCATCTCTAACAATGTCGGCGGTGTCAAGCACTATGTGCGCATGCCTCTCCCTGCACTCGTTGAAGAGCGCCATTTCGCTCTCGTAGATTGTTTGCGCTTCCCAACCTGGGCTCGCTTCTAATCGTTGGGGTCAGGACTCAGTCCGACCCATCCATCTCTTCGATCACAACCGCGATCATGATTACTACTTCGAACTCCCCGACCAAAGGGGAGCGGGATGCCCAATCATTACGTCGGTGCTTACTGCACACCATGGCGATTTCCGGGCGCTCCCGCGTGCGAACCGAACTTTTCGAACTGACCGTAATCCCAGCCCCGGCGCCACATCCAGTACAGATGCACCGCCAGTTTCCGAGCCATCGCCACCTTCGCGATCTTTCGTCCTCGGCGCAGGGCTAGGTGGAGGAACTTGCTCCGCCACTGCGGTTGGCTGCGCACCGTGACCTGGGCCGCTTCCACCAGCAAGAAGCGCAGCAGCGAGTTGCCCTGTTTGCTGATGTGCCCGAGTCGGCGGCGATCGCCGCTGGACTCTTCCGACGGAACCAGTCCCACATAGCTGGCAATCTGCTTGCCGCAGTGAAAGCGTTCGGGCGTTCCAATCACTAACTCGAACGCTAAGGCCGTCAGTGGGCCCACGCCGGGATGGGTCATCAGTCGCCGCGTCCCCGGTCGCCTCTCCACTTCCTCTTCCAAGGCTCGGGTCAGTTCCTGGACCTTCGGAGTGAGTTGGTCGAGTACGTCGAGCAAATCCTGGCGTCGTCGGCTGGCCCAGGGAGCAAGCACTAACGACTCCAGTTCGCTGCGACCCGCCGGCCGCCACAGCGCCTTCTTACGCCGCAGACCCTCGTTGAGTGCCACCACATGCAGTTGATTCATCACCCGGGTGCGCATCTGCACCAATCGGTGGCGATGCCACAGCAGTTGCCGCAGATCACGATTCTCTGCGTCCGCTACCCAGATCCGCGGAAAACGGTCCTCGATCATCAGTCGCAGCAATAGCTGTGCATCCTGACGATCCGTCTTCTGCTTGCGCACTCGCTTCGTGCGAATCTCCGCTGCGTCCCCGATCCACAACTCAAACTGCAAGCCCATCAACAGCCGTTCAAACCAGCGTGCATGCCCGCTGGCTTCCATCCCCACACGTACGCTCTGCCCTTTGAGCGCGCTGTAAAACTGCTCGGCTTCCTCGCGGTGAGTCAGCCGCCGTTCGCCGCACTCTCCGGTTTCTGTCTCCACAAAAGCAATTTGCTGAAAGCCCGGATGATAGTCACAACCTATAATCAGCATGTTCGGCTCCTTTCCTCCGAGCCCTTTGATTGGTTTACGCCTCCAAAGTCTACTCGGGCCTAGGAGCCGACATTGTTATGGAATCATTTCACTCATTGCCTCGGTCCAAGCATCTAAATGCCCGGGGCGTTTTTAGGTAGTCCCAAGGACTCGCGAAGTTGCAGGATGCTTTCTCCTGGGGCACCCATGTCCACTTAGTTTGCGTCCACGGGCTCCTTCCGCGCCATCTGCAGCTCGGTTATCCGAATCATCTGCGGCCACAAGAAATCGGGATCGGAATTGAAGACCGTCCCCGCATCTCCTGGAAAAACGAACCACGCGCCCAGTTCCATTTCCTTTCGCAGTTGATCGACATGCCATCCGGCATCGCCCAGATATACATGAAAAGCTTTGGGGACAACCCGATCGCTGAGGGTCTGTTCGAGCTGGGCCTTCGTGGCAATCTGGTAAACCCCATGGCAAATCTGCGTCGCCCCATCGAGCTTGGCCGGGAGCGACTTCCGCAACGCCCATATCTGCTGGGAATCGACTGGACCCCCGAAATAGACCGTGTCGGAACGGTCCTTCGCAGCCTTGTAGTCCCCAAGCACGCGTGACACCGGGAGTTCGGTTCGACGGTTGAGAATCAGTCCGATCACACCGTCAGTATCGTATTGAACCAGCAGGATTACGGTTTGAGCAAAATGTGGATCGCCGAGGCCTCGGCTAGCCACGAGTATCTTTCCGACACCCAGAAGTTCGGGGTTCTCGGATTGGATGGGAAGAGGAATGGCCGGAGAGATCTGGGTCTCGGCGTAGGATGCCTCGACCCGATTTGCCAAGTCCTTGTTCGCCACCTGCGGCGCGTGAGCAACAATGGTGGCAAGAACTGCGAAAAAGCCGAGCTTGGCCAGGGACATGGCTGCTACCCTCAGACCGAATCACGTCCTTGATGCCGAACGTGCTTGTGCGCCAGCGAAATTATACTCAACATCGTCGCATCATCTCTGGTCCGCACACGAACGCATGATGCCGCCGGTGATGGGTGGCAAAGTCGCCGGAAGGCGTGAAGTAAGGCTATGGAACTATCGGGAGTGTAAACGGCTGATAACGTCAACTATCCTAAACGGTGAAGGACTAGTGAGGACGTACACATACGTCAAGAGGACTCACACTCGGTCTCATCGAGCTTTAAAAAACTCAACGTAAACCAAGACAGACACGACCCACGCCACTATGACAATCGCGATCTTCTTCCACAGTGCCATGAACCAAATCTTACTCCGTTTTCCGCTTTTGGGGGCGTAGCGTAGGGTGCGTTGCGATCTTCTCAATGAGTGAAATCGCCTGGTTTCAACAGTTGAGATTTCAAGAGTTGAGATCTAACTTCCGGTTTGCCCGTGATCCACCCGGAATACCAGCACCGAGCAACTGAAGGGCTCGAGTAATCGCGGAATTGATGTGGCTGGCGAAGCAGATGCGGAAAGAGATCGACAGGGGCGAGGATGCTGAAGATATAATCGTGGCTAAAATTGTCAGACTCTTGCCTATTTTCAAGGTGGGACAGGTTACCGCTGATGCCGACCAACCCAATCGAATACATCTGGCCCGGCATCATTGCCGCGCAGGCGATCTACGTTGCGACGAAACTGCGGATTCCGGACCTGCTTGCTTCCGGACCTAAGACTGCCACGGAACTCGCCTCCAGTTGCGGTGCGCACGCGGCAACGCTAGAGCGTCTATTGCGCGCACTCACCAGTATCGAGATGTTCGCGCTCACGCCCGACGGTCGTTTTTATAACACGCCCCTCACTGAAGTCCTTCGCACCGATCATCCCCAGTCGCAGCGCGATGGCGTTTTGTTCTTGCCCGCACCATTTCTGTGGCGCCCGCTCGGAGAGCTTTACGAGTCGGTGCGCACTGGGGAGCCTGCCTTCCAACGAATCTTTGGGCAGCGCTTCTTCGAGTACCTCGCCGCGCAACCGGCCGACTCCGCAGTCTTCAATGCCGTCATGACTCAGGGCATCGCGTGGACTAGCCACGCTGTGCTCGTCGCGTACGACTTCTCGCGCTTCGCGCTACTCGTGGATGTAGGAGGGGGTGAGGGGGCGCTGCTGCGTGACATCCTTACTGCGAACCCTAGGCTCAAGGGTGTCCTATTCGATCTGCCTCGGGTCGTGGCCGGTGCTTCCGAGATTTTGCGGGGTGATCTCGCCGCACGCTGTCAGATCGTGGGAGGGAGTTTCTTCGACTCGGTGCCCGAAGGGGCCGATGGCTATCTACTGAAAGGTGTCATTCACGATTGGCCGGACGACGATGCCCTCATAATCCTTCGCAACACCCGCCACGCTATCCCTCAGGACGGCATGCTCGTTCTCATCGAAAGAATCGTTGATTCCGCCGCCCGCCCCGCGGGACTCATGGACCTGCTTATGCTGGTAATCGGCGGTCGCGAACGCACCGAAGCTGATTTGCGCGCGCTGCTTACTGCCGCCGGCTTCTCGCTCACTCGCATCATCCCGACAGAGGCGGATTCGCTGATCGAATGTCGCCCAGCGTAGGGCTTGTAAACCCAAGGCGCTCCTCCAACGACCGATCTGGGTTACAGTCAAGCCGACCCGATCGGGCGATCGCCAGCCGCTTGTGTGGCGAGCCGACGCCCGTATGGTCGCCAAGCCTTACCTTACAAGATTAGGGAAGAGTTGCCCGTTACCCAGGAGCAACCCCGGAAGCCCTGAATCGGGCGGCGAAACAGATCGCCTCTATTCGTGAAGACTCCTTTCGCCAATGACAATGGTCTCATCGCTCTCATCGTGCAACGTTGCGGAAACGGAGGGAGTATTATGCGGATGACTGAATGCAGTGATGCATAAAAAGGAGAGCAATGCCCCAGTCCATTGACTGGCCGCGGATGCGCCCGTCGCAGCCTCGTCGCCGCCGTTACCTTCGCATTCTGGTCGTGCTTGCCGTAATCTTCTTCGGCGGTCGGGCCGCATTGTCGTACTACGTGGACGTGCTCTGGTTTAGGTCGCTCGGCTATGGGGACGTCTTTTGGAAAACACTGGGTCTTCAGTGGGAAGTCTTTACGGCTTTCGCAGCGGCCACATTTCTCATTCTGTATGGATCGTTCCTGGCCCTGAAGCGGGCACATCTCTCCGATTTGCCGGACGGTCATACGATTTTCATCGGTGGACAACAGGTGAAGCTACCGGTCGAGCCTGTTCTGCGGGTCATCGCGCTCGGTGTTTCGCTCGCCATTGCGGCTGCAACCGGCGCCGCCATGATGTCGGAGTGGACGACGCTCGCGCTCTTTTGGTACACGCCCCGCAGTACGGGTACCGTCGTAGACCCGATTTTTGGCAAGCCTCTGAACTTCTTTCTTTTCACCCTACCCGCATGGCAGGTCATCCTCAGCTGGCTGCTTACGCTAGCTGTGATTACCTGTGCTCTGGCCGTTCTCTTTATTCTCACCGCGGGCGGAGCGCGAGTACTCGCCGGACGTCTCAGCCGCCATGTCACGTTGCCTTGGCGTGGGCTCTCGATCGCGTTTGCGTTTCTGTTGCTGATCCTCGCGATGCAGGTGTATATCGGCCGGTTCGAGTTATTGCTCGAGGATCACACGATCTTCGGCGGTGTGACCTACACGGACGCGCACGTTACGCTCACCGGGAAGCTGATCGTTTGCGCGGCACTGTTTCTCGGCGCGGGGATCTCAGCCGTAAACGCAGTGAGGATGCCACGCGGGAGCCGGCTGGTTATTGCGATTGTTCCGGCCGCGGTCTGTTATGTTGCGGTTCAAGCAGTCGGCTGGTACGTGAGCAGCTTTATGGTTAAACCCAACGAACTGGTTCGCGAGAAGCCCTACATTGTCTTCAACACCAACTGGACGCGCCAGGCCTACGGATTGGATCGGGTCACGCAGCGCGAGTTTCCCGCGGATACCACCGTCGAGGCGGCTGATGCCTCGAACAATCAGGCTACGCTTCAGAACATCCGGCTGTGGGACTGGCACGCACTCCAGGACACGTTGCGTCAGATTCAGGAAATCCGCACTTACTACGATTTCCCCGACATCGATATTGATCGTTATGACATTGAGGGCACTACTCGCGAGGTAATGCTCGCCGCTCGCGAGCTGAACGTCGACAAGCTCCCGGAGAGCAGCCGCAACTGGATCAACGATAAGCTGATCTACACTCACGGCTACGGCATCACGATGAATCCGGTCAATGGGTTCACTCCGGAAGGGCTGCCCACGCTCCTGTTAAGCAACATGCCGGTCCACAGCACGGTTCCCGGTCTGAACGTCACCCGCCCAGAGATTTACTTCGGCGAGATGACCAACACCGACGTCTACGTGAAGACGCGGCAGAAGGAATTCAACTACCCGCAAGGCGCCACCAACAACCTCACGTCATACGAAGGCAAGGGAGGCATCGTACTCGGCGGTTTGCTGCGCCGCATCATGATCGCATTTGATGAAAGCGACCTCGCCAAGCTGCCCTTCAGCGACGACGTGAACCCGAAGAGCCGTCTGCTGCTGCGCCGCAACATTCGCGACCGCGTCGCGGCCTTGGCGCCGTTCCTCACCTTCGATCCGGATCCCTACATCGTGCTCGGGGATGATGGGCGGCTGTCGTGGATCATGGACGGGTTCACGCTTTCAGACAGCTATCCCTACTCCAGCCATTATCGTCTCGCCGACAATTCCATTAACTATATGCGGAACAGCGTGAAGGTGGTCATCGACGCCTATGATGGCACGACAACATTCTACGTGTTCGACACAGAGGATCCGATCATTGCAGCCTACCGTCGCATCTTTCCTAGCTTGTTCAAAGATGCGTCCACGATGCCGCCGGACCTGCGCAAACATGTGCGCTACCCCGAGTTGCTGCTTAAGCTGCAGGCGGAAGTCTACGGCCTGTATCACATGACGGATCCTGAAGCCTTCTACAACCGCGAAGATTTGTGGACGATCGCTACCGAGGTCGGCATGAGCGCGGGAGGGGAACAAACAACACAAGCAGTGCAGCCCAATTTTGTGCTGATGAAACTGCCGGGCGAACGCGGCGAGGAGTTCGTGGAGATTCTGCCCTTCACCCCCGCTAACCGTAATAATCTGATTGGCTGGATTGCGGGGCGCAGCGATGGCGCCCATTACGGTACGTCAGTGGTCTACAACTTTCCTAAAACGAAGCTGGTCGACGGACCGCTGCAAATCGAGGCGCGAATCGATCAAAACGCACAACTTTCCGGACAATTGACACTCTGGAATCAGCAAGGCTCGCATGTGCGGCGCGGAGCCCTGCTCGTGATTCCGATCGGAAGCGCACTTTTGTATGCGGAACCGATTTACCTGCAGGCCGAGCGAAGTCCAATGCCGGAGTTGCGTCTGGTCGTGCTCGCACTGCAAGACAAGCTCGCATACGGCCCAACCTTCGAGTCGGCAATGACGTCGCTTTTTGGGGGCGCGGTCTCGTCCATGACCGCCCCCTCGATAAGCGCAGTCCCGGCGGAAGGTGCGCGAGGCACACTGGGATCCGCCTTTTCGCCCCAGCCCGCAGCCGATCTCAAAGCGCTCATCGCGGAAGCCGCCCAAGATCTTGCCGACTACCAACGCCTGACGGCGGAAGGCAAACTTGGCGAAGCTGGAAAGAAGCTTGAGGAGTTGAAGCGCTCACTCGACAAGCTGAACACGCGACCAAAATAATCTCTGCGACCAAACTGCCTAGAGACCAGCTTTGAGGGATCTCTCCAGTGTTGTTAAGTCGGCCGACTTTCAGGCTGCGGTTCTGCCGTAGGAGTGGCCACGCTCGCGTTGATTCGACCCTCGGTGCGATGACTCCGGTTGGTCGGCAACTCTCACCTTGGGATTACTTCACGCTTGCCTGTCATCCGCCAAGAATGCCAGAGCAGTGTCGATCAGATACAACACTCAACACTGCGTCCAAAACGAGGGTTTCATTCAATTTACGAGCGTCCGGGAATCGGTTCAGTCGTTCAGCGTGGAAGACCAGTTCAGGACGACCGAGATCGGTGTTTTCGCAGACTTAAATTGCGTATTGATGAGGAACTTTTGCCCGTCCCGCGTCACGTCGTAGAAAAACTGTTCCGACGTGGCGACGAATTCCCGGGGGTAGGCCTGAAAAAGCGCGGCCGGTGTCCCCGCATCGAAGTTCGCTCCGGTATTTACCGGAACGGACATGAGTTTGTTATCGGGCGAAAGATAGAACAATTCTTTGCCATCGCCGCGCCAACGCGGCTCAGTTCCGCCGGCGTTTGAGACCTGCCATTTACCATGCCCCTCGGGAAATGAGGTGACGTAGATTTCCCATTTTCCACTTTCACTGGACGCGTATGCGACCCACTTGCCGTCCGGGGAGAAGCGTCCCGTGCGCAGAGTGGAACTAGCTTTTAGAAACTCCGTCGCTTTGAAGTCGGAGACAGTCACATACCACAAGTCGGCACCGCGCTCATACAAGATGTATTTGCCATCGTGTGACCAGTCATTCGGGAAACGGTCTGGGCCATCCTGGGGAACTCGTTTTTCGTCCTGCGAGCCGGCGCTGTTTTTCAAGTACAAATCGAACTGGGCCTCGCGGTTGTCGGCAAATACCAACTGCTTTTCGTCTGGGCTCCAGGTCGGCATCGAATCGATGGCCGGATCGAAGGTAAGACGCTTGGTTTCCCCGCTGTTTACGTTGTAAATGTAGATGTCGGTGTTTAAACTCCCCGGGTCGGTTGTGTCGGACGCAACCCATTTCCCTCCGGGAGAAAGCTCGATGTTACCGTAAAAGCCGGGCTTCGTAGCCACTCCTGCCTCGTGACCTGCGCGGTCGAACCAAACCAGTTGAGAAACAGCGGATTCCCCAGCCTTTTGCGCGACCAGCAGCCCTTTGTCCGATACTGAGTAGACCGCCTTGGAAATGCGCGGTGAAAATCCAACGTCAGTGAAAATTGGGACCGCTTCGCCAGTCAGTTTGAAATTCTTAAGATCGAAATTCTGCGCAAAGAGTGTGCGGTCTTTGTAGAAAAGCAAATGTCCAGGATCGACGTAGGCGGCGTTGCCCTGAGTTCTCAAGATTAAGTGCCTCTCCGTTGAGTTAAGAGCACCGACATAGATCGCATAGAGGTCTTTTCTGCCGGAGAGGTTAATCGCCGAAAAAAGATAGTGGATGCCATCGGGCAGAAAGAACGGCCAGCGCAGGCTGTCCTCTTGCATGCTGCGATTGGGTGCGGCAACCAACGTGGGCGTTCCGCCGGAAGCAGGAATGCGATAAAGGCCCACGCCCAACAATCCGCTGGGTGTGAAAATAATGTCGCCGTTTTTGTTCCACGCGCCGCCGCGCCCCGTCGGAGCATCGCAGAGCGTTTGCACCGGGCCGCCGGCCAAATCCAGCCGCTTGAGCTTTCCATCGGCAAAGAATCCGATGGACCGTCCATCGGCTGACCAGAAGGGAAAATTCGCGCCATCGGTGTTGGGAATGCGCGTGGACTCCTGCGCGCCCGGTTCATAAAGCCACAGTGAATTCGTGCGTTCCGATTCCGGGTGACCGACGATCACCACGGTGTGACCGTTCGGCGCGATCGATAGGTCTTGTGCTTCGAAGGGAAGAGGCGCAGCGAAATAAGAAGTTTTCGGCGTAGTCCTGGAACTCAGCCACCACAAACCGAATGCGACGAGCAAAAGGGCAAGTGCCGCTGCAACCAGCCACGCCATGCGCTCGCGACGGTTGGGTTCTGTGTCAGTCGATTTGGGCGGAGCAAGGCTTGCGACGGTCGAACTCCCGACAATCCATTTCAGTTGGAGAGCGACATCATGAGCGGTCTGAATGCGCTCCTCAGGATTTTTCGCAAGGCAAGCGGTAATGACATATTCCAACGCCGGTGGCGTGAGCGGTTGGATAGCTGAGATTCGTTCCGGATCTTTTTCCAGAATCGCGCTGGCCACGCTGATCTGGCTCTTGCCTTCGAATGGCCGCGTGCCGGTGAGCATTTCGTAGAGAACGGCGCCCAGGGCAAAAATATCGGACCTGGCGTCCGCTTCTTTGCCTTCAATCTGCTCGGGCGACATGTACTGGATGGTGCCGACAAGCGCGCCCGCCGTCGTCAGCGGAGACACAGGGCTGGCACCGCTCATTGTTCGTGCGGCGGACAAAAGGGGCGCGCTGGATGTAACTCCCGAAACGCCTGCGGCTGCTGGCTTGGCCAGGCCGAAGTCCATGAGCTTCGCGCCGCTTCTTGTCAGCATAATGTTTCCAGGCTTCAGGTCGCGATGCACGATCCCTTGCCGATGCGCGACGGCGAGCGCCTCGCCGACGGCGATTCCGATCCTCAGGATTTCTTTCAGAGGAATTGGGCCTTTACGAATACGCTCGGCCAGAGTCTCCCCTTCGAGAAATTCCATGACGAGATAGTCGGTGCCGTCGTGCGAGCCGATGTCGTAAAGATGGCAAACGTTCGGATGGTTCAGGGCGGAAATGGCGCGCGCCTCGCGCTCCATGCGATGCTTCAGCTCTGGCGAGGAAGAAAGGTGCGAGGCTAGAACCTTGATGGCCACAGTGCGGTCAAGGCGCGTGTCCTTGGCCCGATACACCTCGCCCATACCGCCCGCACCGAGCTGCGATTGGATTTCATAGGGCCCGAGCTTTGTGCCAGAGAGTAGGGCCATGCGTAGGCGCAATTATAGCCTCTGCGGCACGTGGGATCGGATGCGAAGATTCTGAGTGTATCGTCGCTAGCCTTGATCGGAAACGCCTCGGGGCAGACTGTTGGGGTGGCGCGGGGTCTCGAACCGAGGCGTTTTCGATAAGGAGACTAGGAGGAAGCCGCTGGCGTTTGCGGCGGACGCGGTGCGCTATGGGATTTGAACGGCAGCGTGGATCTGAACGGGGCTTGGGGAGAGCAGCGAAGCGTGGTGGGAACGCCGCTAGGATTGTCGGAATGATTTTGAAGATGAGCCAGAGCGTATGCGGAGAGTGGCCGGAGAGACGGTGGCGAGGCGGCGGGCACACGAGTGCGCCGGCGTGCGGGAGCACATCCCTGGGCCGCCAGTGGTGGACACGCTACGAAGAATCGAAGTAAGCGCATGGGGATAATTCCGCAGCGGTAAATCTCTGAACCACGATCATCGCCGCGCCGCAGCGTGGGCAATGCCAGACAGAAGAATTCTCCGCCGGAGCTTTGCAGGTTCCAGCCTCGACCAGCGTGGAGGAGATACTGGACAGCAGTTGTCGGGATAGTGCCAAGCGGGAGGCGCGAAAGCGATTGGCGAGGAATCCGAAGTGACGGATGCGCACGAAGCCTCTGGGGAGCACGTGCAGAAAGAAGCGTCGTAAGAACTCTGTGGTGCCCAGCGTCATCTTGCCTTGCTTACCGCCGTGGGCGTAATCCTTCCAGCGAAAGGTGACGCGCTCCTGGTCGAAGTCCAACAAGCGATGATTGGAGATGGCCACGCGATGGGTGTAGCGGCCGAGATAGCGCAGCACCTGCATGGGGCCACCGAAGGCTTGCTTGGCATAGACAACCCAGTCATGTCGGTGCAGGCGGCGGATGAGTTTTGCGAACTGCAACGGATCGGCGAGAGCGGCGGCGGGGCCAGCGCAGCAGAGTTGGTGGCGGCGGTGGAGACGTTTGAGACCAGCGAGGAACTTACCGCGAAAGACGCGGCTGAGAACCTTCACGGGTAAGAAGAAAGGATAGCGTGGGCGGACCCATTGACGGTGATCTGGCGAGAGTCCGCCCGCGGGAATGGCGCAGTGAATGTGGGGATGCAGGAGCAGGTTCTGTCCCCAGGTGTGAAGAGTGCTGATCACGCCGATCTCGGCACCCAGGTGTTTGCGATCGATGGCGATTTCGAGCAAGGTTTGCGCGCTGGCAGTGAACAGCAGGTCGTAGAACAAACGCGGGTTCTCTAAAGCCAGCACGTTGAGTTCGTGGGGCACGGTGAACACGACATGGAAGTAACTGGTGGTCAGGAGTTCGCGTTCGCGGGCCGCCAGCCAGCGCTGGCGCGCTTGCGTCTGACACTTGGGGCAGTGCCGGTTTCTGCACGAGTTGTACGAGATGGCCTGATGACCGCAGCTCGGGCAGGCATCGCGATGACCGCCCAGCGCAGCGGTGCGACAGCGCAAAATGGCACGAAAAGCTTTGAGTTGCTGAAAGTCAAAGCTCGATCGATAGCGCTCCAGGAAGCGATCGCCTTGCGCACGCAGAATGTCGGCCACCTCGAGGGTGGGCCGAGTCATTTTTCGTTTTTCCGTTTGAAGCTGCGGCTGATGTTCTCGGTGCTGGATAGCGCGAGGCCATCCAGCGGATTGCTCACCACTTGCAGGTGCCGCTGCGACAGGTGCAGGTACTGAGCGGTAGTTTCTAGGTCGCCGTGCCCGAGCAGAACCTGGATGGTGCGCAGGTCGGTGCCCGCCTCCAACAAGTGAGTCGCCCAACTGTGGCGCAGCGTGTGCGGGGTGACGCGTTTGCGGATACCGGCGCGGCGCGCAGCCTCGCTGCATGCAATCCAGACGGTTTTGTCCGAAATGGGCTGATCGAGTCTGTGCTGACGGGTGCGAGTGGGGAACAGATAGAGTCTGGGTTTGCGCCAGCGCCAGTACTCGCGCAGGGTTTCCAACAGGGTTGGACTCAGAGGCAAATCACGATCCTTGCCGCCCTTGCCTTCCACCACGCGGATGATCATCCGTTGGCTATCGATATCGCTGACTTTGAGACGAGCCAGTTCGCTACGTCGCATGCCGGTGGCGTAGAGCGTCATCAGCAGCGTTCGTCGAAAGAGTGTTCCCGCCGCATCGATCAATCGCGCAACCTCCTCTAGGCTGAGCACCGTCGGCAGTCGGCGCCGGTCCCGAGGGTAGGGCAAGAACTCGCGAAACTGATGGCGCTTGAGTGTCTTGACGAAAAAGAAGCGCAGCGCCGCTACCCGGTTGACCACCGTGCCGGGCGTTAGCTTGCACTCCGTCAGCAGATAGGCTTGATAGGTTCGAAGTTCGTTGGGGCCGAGCTTGTCGGGAGACTTGCCGAAATGCTTCGCAAAATCGCTTACCACCCGCAGGTAGTTGCGCGTGGTGATGGCAGAGTAGTTGCGACGCTGGAGTTCCTCCAGCATCATCTTGCGTAAACGGGTCACAGGAATCTCCTTTCCCTATGACCCACACTACGTCAGCAGTTCCTGAACTCTCTGGGTCGATCCACGCGGTAGCGTCCGCCGCGCCAGCGGCTTAGTCCTGGTCGGCTAACCGGAAGCAATCAGAGCCGGGTAGGGATCGCCTCAATTGGCGACAAATCGCCATCTCTAACAATGTCGGCGGTGTCAAGCACTATGTGCGCATGCCTCTCCCTGCACTCGTTGAAGAGCGCCATTTCGCTCTCGTAGATTGTTTGCGCTTCCCAACCTGGGCTCGCTTCTAATCGTTGGGGTCAGGACTCAGTCCGACCCATCCATCTCTTCGATCACAACCGCGATCATGATTACTACTTCGAACTCCCCGACCAAAGGGGAGCGGGATGCCCAATCATTACGTCGGTGCTTACTGCACACCATGGCGATTTCCGGGCGCTCCCGCGTGCGAACCGAACTTTTCGAACTGACCGTAATCCCAGCCCCGGCGCCACATCCAGTACAGATGCACCGCCAGTTTCCGAGCCATCGCCACCTTCGCGATCTTTCGTCCTCGGCGCAGGGCTAGGTGGAGGAACTTGCTCCGCCACTGCGGTTGGCTGCGCACCGTGACCTGGGCCGCTTCCACCAGCAAGAAGCGCAGCAGCGAGTTGCCCTGTTTGCTGATGTGCCCGAGTCGGCGGCGATCGCCGCTGGACTCTTCCGACGGAACCAGTCCCACATAGCTGGCAATCTGCTTGCCGCAGTGAAAGCGTTCGGGCGTTCCAATCACTAACTCGAACGCTAAGGCCGTCAGTGGGCCCACGCCGGGATGGGTCATCAGTCGCCGCGTCCCCGGTCGCCTCTCCACTTCCTCTTCCAAGGCTCGGGTCAGTTCCTGGACCTTCGGAGTGAGTTGGTCGAGTACGTCGAGCAAATCCTGGCGTCGTCGGCTGGCCCAGGGAGCAAGCACTAACGACTCCAGTTCGCTGCGACCCGCCGGCCGCCACAGCGCCTTCTTACGCCGCAGACCCTCGTTGAGTGCCACCACATGCAGTTGATTCATCACCCGGGTGCGCATCTGCACCAATCGGTGGCGATGCCACAGCAGTTGCCGCAGATCACGATTCTCTGCGTCCGCTACCCAGATCCGCGGAAAACGGTCCTCGATCATCAGTCGCAGCAATAGCTGTGCATCCTGACGATCCGTCTTCTGCTTGCGCACTCGCTTCGTGCGAATCTCCGCTGCGTCCCCGATCCACAACTCAAACTGCAAGCCCATCAACAGCCGTTCAAACCAGCGTGCATGCCCGCTGGCTTCCATCCCCACACGTACGCTCTGCCCTTTGAGCGCGCTGTAAAACTGCTCGGCTTCCTCGCGGTGAGTCAGCCGCCGTTCGCCGCACTCTGACCAGACCGGTCTTTTGTACCAAGTGGAATGTTAGTGTAACGCCTTGTTAGACATTTGTCCTTCGTAGCCGCCGGGGGTGTGGGGATGTGGGAAACGCGAAGCGTTTTCCATATCTCCATGCCCCGGTTGCTTCGGCAAGATTGCTTGCGGTGCTGGTGGCCTATAACCCAGTGCCGAGTGCGGCCGCTCCGTGTTGTATTCCACGCGCCACCTCTCGGTCAGAATCTGTGCCTCCTTCAGCGAGTAAAAGATCTCGCCGTTCAAGAACTCATCGCGCAGCTTTCCGTTGAAGCTCTCACAATACCCGTTTTCCCACGGACTCCCAGGCTCGATGTACAACGTCCTCGTGCCCACTTTCCCCAGCCACTTCCGCAACTCCTTGGCAATAAACTCCGGTCCGTTGTCCGAACGAATGTGCTCTGGTATTCCGCGCGCCAACATCACATCGGCCAACGTTTCGATCACCTGCAAACTCCCCAACCGCCGCGCCACCCGCAATGCCAAGCACTCCCGTGTGTACTCGTCGATCACCACCAGGACGCGCAGTGCTCGTCCGTCGTGCGTCATCGCCTTCACAAAGTCGTAGCTCCACACATGATTCGCCCGCTCCGGTCGCAACCGCACACACGAACCATCCCCGAGCCACAATCGTCCTCGTGGCCGCTGTTTCTGCGGCACCTTCAGCCCTTCGCGTCGCCAGATCCGCTGCACTCGATCCTTCCCCACCGGCCATCCCGCATGCTGCAACAGCGCCGTGATGCGCCGGTAGCCGTACCGCCCATACTTCGCAGCCAGGGCCATGATCGTCTGCGTCAGCTGATCTTCGTCCGTGCGCCGCAGCGGCAGATAGCGTTGCGTTCCCCGCCATTGCCTCACCACTCGGCACGCCCGCCGCTCACTCACTTCATACTCCTCACGGGCATGCTCCACGGCGCACCGACGTCGCTCCGGGCTTAGAAGTTTCCCTCCGCAATATCCTTTAATATCTGTTTATCCAACGCCAGCTCCGCCACCAGCCGTTTTAGCTTGCCGTTCTCTTTTTCCAGTTCCTTCATCCGCTTCGCCTGGTCCATCTTCAAACCGCCGTATTCCTTCCGCCAGCGGTAGAACGTCTGGATTGTAATCTCGGCTTCTTTGCAGGCTTGTGGGGTGGTTTTTCCGTTTGCGATGCTCACTTCAATCTGCCGCAGCATCGTCACGATCTGCTCTGGCTTGTACCTCTTGATGGGCATGACCCGCTTTTCCTCCAAGTGGATTCTCTCTCATTCCACCTGGTACAAATTTCGCCGGTCACGTCAACTCTCCGGTTTCTGTCTCCACAAAAGCAATTTGCTGAAAGCCCGGATGATAGTCACAACCTATAATCAGCATGTTCGGCTCCTTTCCTCCGAGCCCTTTGATTGGTTTACGCCTCCAAAGTCTACTCGGGCCTAGGAGCCGACATTGTTATGGAATCATTACGCTCATTGACACTCCGGATCGTCAGAACTCGCCGCCACTCTTACGCTGCTTTCACGAACGTTTTGTCCTCAAGAGCCTTCCGTATATAGCGCATGAGTGTGATTGCTTTCATCTGAGCAAACAGTGACGCACCAGCGATGTCCTCAAGGCTCACCGGAAACGTCCATTTCGTTCCCTGGACGGTAACCGTGTAGAACATGTTCCCGGTCCGGTAGAAAGAGAAGTAGGCCTTGTTGCCCTTTACGATGTCTTTAATTTTGAATTCCATCCAAAATCACCTGAGCAGATATGGTATCAGTGCGATTGTTGGCGCAACATCTCCATTACACTCGTTGACCCCTTCACCCGGGTTGTTGTCAAAGAAGGACATCGGCAGTTACCAACCCATCAGAAGGGTCTGGGTCGGGCCACTCTGGATGTATTTTGGTCGGAGACAGTCTAAATGGAGACACTTTTAATGTGGGTCAACAGCGGAAGGCTGCAGGTTTCGCATCTAAAAAGTGCGGCAAGAGGCAAGCAAATCAGCGCGCCAGCTCGTGTTCTCGTCGCGTCACGTCGGCAGTCCGAGTCCCTCGAAACTCTGAGACGGACAGAGGCGGAGCGAGCCCATTCTCAATCCAGTCCCCGTTCTCGGCGAGCAAGGGAATCACAAAGTGGAGCGCCTTGATCTCTTTCCGCACGCGCTCTATATCCATCTCTTTTTGGCTCAGAACCTGAGATATGTCCTTCATTGTCAGCTCCACGCTCATAGATAAAGGGGCAGCCCCCCCACGACAGCTTTGACTCACTCTAGTCGCAAAGAAGAACTCTTCAGGCCGCGGTGACGAAGCGCCTCACCGTCTCCGCCCATTGTTGAGGTTCCTTTTCTGCAGCCTCGGCCGGCCAAGTCAGCGACAGGAAGGTCGGAGGGCCGACGAGAAAGACAACACGCTCGCCGGGGCTCGCGCGCTTGATCTCGATATAGAAGTCGAGAGCCTCTCCAGGGAAATGTCCACGAGTAGCAAACAATATCAGGTCGTACAGCTTGGGTCGCCACAGAGATCGCGCCGCCTGAAGGCTGTCAGTCGCATCGACCTCGACGCCACGAGTTCGCAGGACACTCGCGCGCACGTCGCGAGTACACCGGTGAGGGTCGATGAGCAGAACTTTCTTGTCATCGAAAACCGAGCGACGAAGTGGTGGTGGCTGGTACATCCCACACTGCCGAAATTGGCGCGCTTCAGTAGCGAAAGCAGTCTGGCCGGATTCTCGCCCTGGGAAAGAGGGAAGTCAAGGAAAATGGAAGCGGAGGTCTTGCGATTCGGGTCCGGGCTTCGCGCGGGCGAGGTACGTCAGGAAACTCGATATCCGAATAACTTTCGGCACTCCAGTCTCAAAAAATTGTCGAAGACGGGAATGTGAAGGTTGCCCTTTTCAAGGACGAATTTGCATGAAATGAGACAGGCGCGCCATTTGAATTCCTCGGTACCGTGTTTCTTGCCGTAGGCGGTGATATCTTCTTGGGAAACGCCAAATACCACCGCTCCTATTTTCGCCCAAACGCAGGCACCCGCGCACATAGCACAAGGTTCGTGCGTGGAATACAACACGAAATCCGGTAAGTACCGACCGTAGCCGGAGGAAACGTATTTTAAAGTTTCAAGCTCCACATGCTTGATGGATGAACCCGAAGTTTTTACCCGGTTGCCGGCAGACGCGATAACCACTTCCCGTTTCCCGATAAGACGCGTAATGACGGCACCGATCGGATAGTCGCCCCGGTCGCGGGCCCGCTTTGCCTCTGCGATCGCGAGCTGCATAAACTTTTTCTTCGGTTTGTAGGTGGGAGGAATCATTTTCTCTCCCCAGTTCGAAGGTCCTAGGCGATTTTCTTCTCCCGAACCTTTGCCCACCTTGCTCGCTGAGCCCAAGCAATTCTCCTCCGGCCAGCTGCCGAGATGGTTCGCTTAGGTCTCGGTGCTCGTTGCTTTGCCCAACGCGCTTTCTGCGCCAGGCTGATCTTCCGACGGGCGGCAGCAGACATCGAGTGCCGCCGCGATGAGCCGTTGGAACTGACACTTCCCAAGGCTGCAAGTGCTGCATCGATACGTTGGCCTTCTTTTTGCACGCGTTCGCGTTCTTTCCTCAACTGCATTACAACGACGGACAGGTTTCCCATTTTCAGTGTTTCCCCCTCGGTGAAGGATGATAGCAGCAAAAGGCACGATTGCCCTGGGAACTCAACGGCGATAGCACCCCATTAGGTCCGTTTCGCCCAGGATGTCGGCCTTGCCGGTCTGTCTCGCAATTCTCTCGTGTAACTTCCAAGAAGCCGACTTGAACGAAGCCGCGTTGCGGCGGACGCATTCGCGTGTTGCTGAGCTAACGGTCGAGGTGATCTGAGCTAGTTTGTGGCGCAGAGGAGGAACTCTCTGTGACCCATCTACGCCAGATCATGCTTGAAGAACTACGGCGCCGCAACTATGCCGAGTCCACCATCCAGGCTTACATTCACACGGTCGAGCATTTCAGTCGGCACTTCCGTCGTTCACCCGATCAGCTTGGCCCCGAGCAGATTCGCCAGTATCAGGCCGCGCTGTTCACGCGCTGGAAGCTGGCCCCGAACACCGTAACGCAGCGCTTGGCTGCTTTGCGCTTCTTCTATGTTCAGGTGTTGAAGCGAGGCTGGAGCGTTGCCGAGACACCGTATCCGAAGAAAGTTTTGCATTTACCTCAAGTGCTCAGTCCGGAAGAAGTCGCACGTCTCATCGACGCGGCCGAGTTTCCCTTTCATCACATCCTGTTGATGACGCTGTATGCCACGGGCGCACGTCGCGCAGAAGTGGCACACCTGAAGATCAGCGATATCGACAGCCAGCGGATGGTCATTCATATCCGGGGCGGCAAGGGACGCAAGGACCGCGATGTCATGCTCAGCCCCAAACTGCTCGATGCCCTGCGCGTCTACTGGCGCGGGCTGAAGCGCAAGCCCACCGACTGGCTGTTCCCCGGCAATCGATGGCATACAGCGAGTCATCCGGTCTCGACCAAAGTTCTCTGGCACGCTTGCCAGCAGGCCGCCGAACGCGCTGGCCTTGAACACAAGCACATCCATCCCCACACTCTGCGCCACTGCTTTGCCACCCATCTGCTCGAAGCCGGTGCCGACCTGCGCACCATTCAGATGCTGCTGGGACATCGCGACCTGGAGGAAACCACGATCTATCTGCACCTCTCCCGGCGCCATCTCAGCGCCACCGGCAGTCCGCTGGATGCACTCCCCATCCGAGGAGAAGGAGATCCGACACAGAGCGCATGAACCGGCCTCCTCTGGAGGTGGCCGACATCGTTCGCTGTGCCGGACCGTCCTTCGTTGAGCGCAGTCGCAAGTGGATCAACGGACAACACGAAAAGGTGTTGCTGGCCATCACACGCTGCCGCACCGCCGCGTTGGGTGGACATCGCGATCAGTGCTCAGACTGCGGACATTCTGCCATCTCGTACAACTCGTGTCGCAACCGGCATTGTCCCCGATGCCAGGGCAACGCCCGCCAGCGCTGGCTTCAGGCGCGGGAACGGGAGCTGCTGCCCGCCACCTACGTGCACGTCGTCTTCACGCTGCCGCGGGAACTCGCTCCGCTGGCCTTGCAGAATAAACGGCTGATCTACAACCTGCTGTTTCACACCAGCGCTGTAACTCTGCAGGAGATCGCTCGCGATCCCCGGCACCTTGGAGCCGAGATTGGCTTCTTCAGCGTGCTCCACACCTGGGATCAACGCCTGCGGCATCATCCCCATGTCCACTGCGTGCTTGCCGCCGGCGGCCTCGCCCCAGACCACTCCCGCTGGATCTCCTCGCGCCGCTCCTTCTTCCTTCCCGTCAAAGTACTCAGCCGTGTCTTCCGCGGCAAGTTTGTCGCCGGACTCAAGACCGCCTTTCATGCCGGCGCACTCCAGTTCCACGGACATCTCTTACCGCTTGCGGAACCGCGCGCCTTCGCCTCCTGGCTGCGGGTATTGTTCCGTCACGACTGGGTCGTCTACTCCAAACGGCCTTTCGGCGGGCCAGAACATGTGTTGCGCTATCTCGGCGCTTACACTCATCGCGTTGCCATTTCCAACAGCAGGTTGGTTGCTCTCTCCGAGGACAACGTAACCTTTCGCTGGCGCGACTCCGCTCACGGCAACAAGAAACGGCTCATGACCCTGCCGGTCGAAGAGTTCCTGCGCCGCTTCCTCCTGCACCTGCTGCCGCGCGGTTTTATGCGCATCCGCAACTTCGGCTTCCTCGCTAACCGGCGGCGAGCAGAACTCCTTCCGCTTTGTTTGCGGTTGCTCCAGCCAACCGGTCAGCCAGTAGCAGGCGCCACCTCGTCCGCGCTACCCATTCACCCGCTGTGGCAATGTCCGCTTTGCGGCGGAACCATGCAGGTTGTCGAGCGCCTCTCCCCCGCCCAACTTCTCCTCCGATCTCCGCCTCATCTCAGCCGGTGCGCCGCATGAATCCACATCTCCAGCCTCGAATCTCGCTCGTGCTTCGGCGCGCACACTGGTCCTTTGTCTCGCATTCCTCAGAATGCAGTGTGGTTGTGCGCTCGGGACTCTTCGATGCGCCGCCCCATGACCATTCTCTCTGCGACCCGCTACTGAAACCCCAGCGCTCTGGCCGCAACGGCAAACTCGCAAACGATCAAGGCCGGCTCATCCAGATACAAATCCCATAGTCCCCCGGGGCGGCTTCCTTCAAGTCGCTGTATCTGAAGCGCCCCCCGACACAGCGTCTCAACTCCCAGCTCTTCGCTCGGGGCGCTTCAGATACAGCACTAAGACTTCTGGCCCGGCAATGGTACTGGCTGGTATTATTTGACGTGTTTTTTGCTTGACTGAATCAGGGCTGAGGGGCAAGATTCCGCAGTAAGTTGCTTCCACTTCCCCGGAAACAACCAACGTTTGTCGGTTGCGCGAACGGGCATTCATCCGATGTTGCCGGGAAGAGTCATGTCCGATCACGGTTGTCCTCGCTTACCTCATGACGAGAGCGTTGTCCAGCGGGCATGAACAAGGAAAGCGTTACGTCCGCGCTAAAGGATCTCTGCCGTTGGCAGACAATTGTGGTCCTTTTGTTAACCCTGCTGTGGGCCTACAAGTTTCAATGGCTTGAGCAGGAGTTCCCGTTTCTTCTAACGGCGCAACTCAAGTTTCACCAACTCCTCTCGAACCTAGACTGGCGCCAACAAAGAGTGAACTGGGTGACTCTCGTTCAAATCGACGATGACTCGTTCTGGTCAACCCCGCTATCCGGCATTCTACCAACGAACCGTGCGGTCCTCGCCGACGTAGGTCTACTCGCGGCGGAACATGGGGCTTTGGTAGTGGCGTTCGACATACAGCTCAAGAGCCCGTCACCGGTGCCCGGTGACGACAAAATCCGTGATCACGACAATAAACATTTGCTCGACGTTATACGGAAGATCACCGGAAGCAACAAGCCGGTAGTTTTGACCATTGGCCTTGTTCCCAACGACAAGGGGGAGTGGGAGCGGGAGCCGAATATCTTTAAAGATGACGAACTGCCCCCCGGTACGCGCCTCGGGCAGATCAATCTTCCGATTGACCCCCGGCAGATTCCGCTCGATATGACGGCCTGGGAACTGGACAAGAAGTCCAAAGTTTCGTTGGACTCATTTGCGTTGAAGATTGTCGACTCGTATGAAGAGGCAAACCACCTGCATCCCCGAACTAAGGACCAACCGGTCATAGCCGAAGCAATAGCCGACAACGAATACGTCTATGGCGGTTTTCTAAGAAAATCCGCATGGGCCCGCGTAACGGCGAAGCAGCTCCTGCAAGGAGACAAGCAGGCGCTAGGAATGTGCCGCAATCGTGTGGTGATTATCGGTAGTACATGGCATGAATTCGGCAATTCACGCGGCCCAGCAGCGGATGAGCATGTCAGTCCGATTGGTCCTGTGCCGGGCCTATATCTTCACGGAAATTACGTGGAGGCGTTATTGAGTGGGAACTTCAGGGCCGCCGTGCCTGAAAAGTTCGCGGTTCTGATAGACCTGGGAATCGCGGTTTTGCTTTATGTTTTGTTCAGGTCGGCTACAGGAAAGGCCATGCGGGTAAAGCTTTTGTTGGCCTTCGTTTTGCCGCTTCTAGCCGCATACGTCGCATTCGCCAACGTCGGGAGGTACCTCGACTATATCGCGCCGGTAAGTTTGGTCTTCGTTCATTTGTTTGTAGAGTCTCGCTGGCCAGAAGGGTTGACTGCATCATGATGGAAGATGGCAATAGACCACGGAAGACCGGTCTGCATCTTCTGATGTCGGCCCTTCAGCTACTGCTCTGGGTTTCTATATGTGCTCGGCCGGGCCTGGTGATAGCCCAACAGGAAGCGTCTCCAGCTCCAACCCCACACAAGCCAAAGCCCAAAACGCCGGACGGTCCGGGCGGTCCCGATCAGGGCGGAACCCGGGCGACGACCGGACACACGACGACGGCGGGTCGCGGGAACGCCCCGGCCGGCAATCGCGGGGGCAGCGCGCACCAGCCGGCAGGCACGAGGAACGTCAGTCTGAAGGGTGGAGGGCACGCTAGCGTTCGTTCGAACGGATCGATCCGTTCCGTCGATCGCAACGGCATGCATATCGAGGCTGGGGTCCGTGGCGGGCGCACGGTTGTGAGTGAACGAAACGGAGCGCGCATCGTGACCACGGGCCATGGCGGTTATGTGCAGCGCGCCTACGTGACCCGAGGCGGACATGCGTACTATTCGCGAACCTTCTATGTAAACGGGCACTACAGCGTCGGGATTTACCGCGGTTACGGCTGGGGCGGACACATGTATTACGTGTACTACTCAGGCGTCTGGTAACATCCGTCGTTTTACGCATGGGCCTATAATGCCTGGCCGGCACCGGTGTACTGGGGCATAGGACCGTGGGGATGGGGAGGAGCTCCGTGGTACGGCTTCTATGGCGGGTTTTTCGCGCCTTATCCCTACTACACTTCGCCGGCGTTCTGGCTGACGGATTACCTGATTGCGGCGAATTTGCGGGCGGCGTATGCCGCCCAGACGGAGGCAAATGCGGATGCCATGGCGAGCGCCGCAGGTGGTGGAAATGCAGGCGGTCGAGATCCTTCACTAGCGGCGGCCTCAAATTCGGTGACACTGACTCCCCAGGTCAAGCAGGCCATCGCCGAAGAAGTAAAAGCCGAGTTGGCCGCGCAGGCAGAAGCGGCGCAGAGTGGCGCGTCTGGCGGTCAAGCAGCGGCGGCAGCACCGGCGCCCACCAGCAGCGGCGGCGAAACTCCGCCGGCACTGAATCCGGCAAGGCGCACCTTTGTGGTGGCAAGCGAGCTCTCCGTTGTGGCGTACGGGCAGGAGTGTGGGTTGACGTCGGGTGACGTCATCGTGCGGCTCACCGACACTCCGGACGCGGACAATATGGTGAACGCCAGCGTTTCGGCGAGCAAGAAGTCGGACTGCGCCGCTGGACAAACCGTAGCCGTTAAGGTGGACGACCTGCAGGAGATGCAAAACCACTTCGCGGAGCAACTTAATATTGGTCTAGCAGGATGCGGAAAAAGGGGTGATGCGCACTTAGATCATCTCCAGGCTTCCAATTTCGTGACTCAGGGAAGGGTTTTGGCTCGATCCCGCTGGCAGCCCGAGCGGATCGTTTTCTAACCTGCGAACATACCCAGTCTTAGCTTATGCATGCTTGAATCGCCAGATTCCGCAAGCGGACTAGGTTGTAGGCGGCTGCCGCGAAGGTGAAAACCCATCCCACCTTGAAGACCCCACGATGCCGAACCTTCCGCAACAGCGCGATCGTCTTCAGCCATCCGAAGCATTCTTCAACGCGTTTCCTTTTCCTCTGACTGATGGCATATCCGGCGTGCTGCGTCGTACGAGCATCAATGGCGCTTCCACCGGGCCGCTCCAGATTCTGGGCCACGTGCGGCGTGACCTTTAAGTTTCTGCACTCCGCCACGAAATCCGCCGTGTCATATGCCTTATCGCCGCCCACGGTCACCTGCTTCGTTCCCGGAATCTGTTCCAGCATCACCAGCGCGGCATCGCGCTCCGCCGTTCCGTTGGCCTCGAACACCTCGGTGTTCACGATCAGTCCGTTGCGGTTCTCCACCAGCAGATTCCCGTTGTAACTCAGCTTCGCTTCTTTGCCCTTGCCTTTGCGTGCCATCTTCGCATCCGGGTCCGTCTTCGATGCGTGCGTCTGGTTTGACCGCTTCTCCCCGTGGAAGTCCACCGTCGCATTGCCAGGATCGTCCGGCGGACCGGCGTTCTTGGCATCCTTGCGTTGATAACTCTTCACACTCGCCCACGCTTCCAGCAGCGTTCCATCCACGGTGAAGTGCTCGTCCGAGAGAAGACTCCGCTCGCGTGCCTGCTGGAGCACGGCTTGGAAGAAGGCTTCGGCAATGTCTCCATCGAGAAGGCGTTCGCGGTTCTTCGTGAACACAGTCACATCCCAGATGGCGTCATCCATGTTCAAGCCCACGAACCAGCGGAACAGCAGATTGTAGTCGAGCTGTTCCATCAACATCCGCTCACTGCGCACCGAGTACAGAGCTTGCAGCAGCAGTGCTCGCAATAACTTCTCCGGCGCAATCGAGGGTCGCCCGGTTTGTGAGTACAATTTGTTGAACCGGGGTTGCAGCTCCCTCAATGCCTCGTCGGTCATGGCACGCAGCGAACGCAACGGGTGAGCCTGCGGCACACGCTGCTCGGGACTGATATAGCTGAACACATCCAATTGCTGATCGTCTTTTCCGCGCATGCCTTCTTCTTATCAGGTTCTGTTGTGGAAGCAAGAGAGTTTTCTGGTACATGCGCTGGCCTTCTCAAGGCGTGACTAGGCATGGTGCGAAGGGCGGTTTATCGACCGTAAAATGGACCAAATGCCAAAGGACCTGATTTACCAGCAGCCCCCGGAGATGTCGCGCAAAGAACTCGAAGCCGAGTTCGCCACCGATGACCCGGAACGCATTCTGCACGCACTCATCGCGGCCTTTTACACGGAACCGCCACAGTGGGTAGAAGAGTGGTGCTTCAAGTTTGCCACCCATTCGGGTGAAGCTGCTCGGCGTGGAGCGGCAATAGTACTGGGCAACATTGCTGTTGTGCACGGCACGTGCGACTTCGTGCGAGCGGTTGCGACACTTGAACAGCTTCGCCAAGACCCTGCCCTCAAGATGCACGCACAGGACAGCTTAGGGTACGTCATGCACTCAGGGCGCAATCGGATCCAGTAGTGCCTCTGCATAGATGCCGTGAACCGAGTTTTTCCGCAGCCTGCTAGGCGAACTAGCGAAGAAGCAAGGTACGGGCGGTATGCCGAAGGCGCCGGATACGAGCACTGTGGCCTCGGACGTGCCACCTCCCCCACCGGATACCACTGCGGAAAAAACCCTGCAGGACCAGCAGCAGGCAGCCGATCAGATCGAGGCGCAGGTCATGCAGGAAGCCACGTCCCGTCAGACCGAGGCGGTGCCAGACAACAATGCTTTTGCCATCGAACTGTACGGCCAACTGCGTAACCACAGCGGCAATCTGTTTTTCTCGCCCGAAAGCATTTCCACTGCGTTGGCCATGACCTATGCCGGGGCGCGGGGTGATACCGCCGCTGAGATGGCGAAGACACTGCATTTCACATTACCGCCGGAGAAGTTGCATCCGGCGATGGGTGCGCTGCTGCGCGATCGAAACGCGGCGCATGACGGCTATCAATTAAAGGAAGCTGACGCGCTGTGGGTGCAGCAGGGCTATTCGCTCCTGCCGGAGTTTCTGAAGCTGAACCAGGACAATTACGAAGCCGGGCTGAACCAGGTGGATTTCAAGGGTGCAACCGAAGCATCGCGGCAGACCATCAACCTATGGGTCGAGCAGCGCACCGAGAACAAGATCAGGGAATTGCTCACGCCGGGGAGCCTTACTCCTGATACGCGGCTGGTGCTGACCAATGCCATTTACTTTAAAGGCGATTGGGAGAAGCAGTTCAAGAAAGAAGACACGAAAGACGAAGATTTTCACCTCTCTGCCACGCAAGCCATCAAAACGCCCCTGATGCACATGACGAGCGGAATTCGTGGTTTTAATTATTTCGACGGTGGTTCGTTCCAGGCGTTGGAGATTCCTTATAAGAACAAGGAACTCTCGATGATTATATTGTTGCCAAAAGCGATGGAGGGGCTTTCTGCATTCGAGCAATCGCTTCGTCCTTCCAATATGCACCAATTTCTGGATCAGTTGCGGACTACCCGGGAAGTCATCGTGACGATGCCGAAATTCAAGATAGAAGCTCGATTCAGCCTTGGTGATACGTTGATAGCGATGGGAATGAAGGAGGCGTTTGATGTGAAAATGGCCGATTTCACTGGCACGGCTTCGCGCAAAACGATGCAGCGCGACGGCAACGGCAACCTCTATATCGGTGCCGTCATCCACAAAGCCTATGTCGATGTGAACGAAGAGGGAACCGAAGCAGCGGCGGCAACGGCGATAGTACATCAAAATGTGGGAGCATACCATGCACGTCCAAATCCTCCGATCATCTTCCGCGCCGATCATCCGTTCATGTTTCTGATCCGCGACAATCGCTCCGGCAGTATCTTGTTCATAGGTCGAGTGACCAATCCGTCGAGGTGAGATCTAATGATTTCTGGTCAATACTCTCTAATCAACCCTTAATCCGGATACAAATTGCTACATTTTTCGCAGCCAATTCGCTACAGCTCTGGGATCAAATCGCACGCACGTTCCCACCCGGAACGAAGGTATCCGTCCGGCTGCGGCGTGCTTGAAGATCGTCACCCTGGATACGGAGAGGAGCTTTGCTAGTTCCTCAGCTGTCAAGGCCCGACCGATCTGCTCGATTTCATCTGCGATCGACATAATTCAGAAATCCGTGGGCGGCACATGGTCGTCGGGCTTGCGGTTTCTTCTGGCTGGGAAGTAGCTTGCATCCAGCGTTTTTTCAACTGCGGGCTTCTCAACGCAAGTACGGGTCTTCCTAGAAGCGGTTTTTTGACCTAGCTGCTAAGAATATCCTCCAGGGTTGGTCCTTCGTCCGGCGGCGGTGGAGCGGCTTGGGCGCGTGTGCCAAGGGTGACCATGATCTTGATGTAATCGCGCCGGAGTTCATTCAGCATCTTGCACGCTGGGTGAATCTGGACCGCGCCGGTCTTTCGGTTTTCGATGTATTCCCCTTTTTCCTGGACCACGGCATACGCCTTGGCAATGTCCGCGGCGATCGTGGACGCGAGCTGCAGCAGCGTGCGATGGGATGCGGAGATCTGAATGTGCGAGGCGTCTAACTCGGTAACGAGCCGGTCCCACTCACGACTAGCGCGGTCGGACAGGTTGGTGGGCTTGGTTGGCTTGCACGGTTTGAGGTTGGGGTCTTTCTTGACGGTGCGGGGCATTTGTTAGCTCCTAATGTCTACTGCATTGCTAGACTTAAATTCGGATTTATTTTTCGTCCATATACCTAAAACGGATGCGGCGGGCTATAGGCAAATAGCTGGCAACATTTTCCCTGCAAAACCACGGACAATTCCTTTGCGCTACTCGCGTAGCTCGGCAGCCTTTCGCTTTGCCTCTGCCTGTGCTGCGCTCTGCCGTACGTACCAGTCACGATACTTAGTCCAGCATTCATCACGGGTAGCAGCACAGCAGACAAACGCACCGTCGTGAAACGCCGCCCAACAGACGCGCCCATTCCTAGAGACGGACTCACCGTAAGGCACGCTGTCGGCGTCAACCTTGCGAAGTGATAACGCCGGAAATCGCTCACTGTCTGGTCTGTGCGGCCACGATGCAGCGTTGCCGTGTGAACCTAAGTTGCCGTCCCGTGAGGACCGCGATTGAGTCATAGACGCACTTTCCTTGATTGTGATCGGCCAATCACCAATCAACAGGGACGCTTTCCTCGCCACGCTATCTATAACAAAACACTACACAAGACTTAAATACCCTACGGTCATTTGCTATGGTGGGGGGAAATAAATATTCCCCTCATCACGCAGGTAGTGCCGGGAGTTTAGTTGGGCTTTTGTGCAACTTCTTCCTCCCGTGCCACGAAGTACGAGCCGCGGTTGTACACCAAAAACCCTTTCTTGACCGCGTGTTTCCTCCAGCGATAGAACGTTGCCTCCGGCCCGAACTCCGGCGAGTAAATCACCATGTCACCCGGCTTGAGCACGGAGAGCACGGCGCGGTGCATCTGGCCTATTGCTGTGTTGTCGGTTTCGGCAGGTTTGTCCACAACCACCAAACCGTTTGCAGACCAACCCATATACAGATCCTCAACCCGGCCATTGCGCGGAAACACGGTGTAGCGCCGCGTGCTGTCCCCGTCGTCTGCATCAGTCAGTGTGATCGTGACCACGGTTTCAACCTTGCGTGCAAATGCGGAGCTGCCAAACAGCGCATCACGGCCAAAGTATCTGTCCTTGGGTTTCTGTTTAGGTGCGCCCATGCTGGCAACCACGGCAACGTTTCTCCGCGTGGCAAGCCTCTGCAGATCGTCCAGGATACCTGAATCAGGCAGGGGTCACCGATGGCCCATCGCGACATCGACCCCACCATCACCAACACTGGTTACTGAAGTCACCACGGGCTGCGGCCTCCCGGCCCTGCACTTCGGTTTGCAACAAACATTCCCATTCTGGGTTTTAATGAACACGCCCGCGGAGTGCGGGCAGACGGGGAGATATTGCCGTTCTTGGGGCCCCGGCACAAGGAGAAATAACTATGTCTCTTCGTTCAACATTTCGCAATCTGTTTGCAGCTGCTTTGATCATGCTGCCGATGCTTGCTCTGCCCACCGCGCAGGCACAAATCGGCGTCGGCATCGCTATCAACATCCACGTTGCGCCTCCCATTCTGCCGGTGTATGAGCAGCCTGCGCTGCCAGCGCCGGGTTATCTCTGGACTCCCGGCTACTGGTCCTACGGAGATGCGGGCTACTTCTGGGTTCCGGGCGTGTGGGCGCAACCTCCCGTCGCCGGTCTTCTGTGGACCCCTGGCTACTGGGGCTATGAAGGCGGAGTGTACGGCTGGCACGGCGGCTACTGGGGACCGCATGTCGGGTTCTACGGTGGCGTGAACTACGGCTTCGGCTTCGGCGGCGTCGGCTTCGTTGGCGGCGAGTGGCGTGGTGGAGTGTTCGCCTATAACAGTGCCGTGGCGAACTTTGGAAGCGTGCATGTCACCAATGTGTACGAGAACCGAACGATCGTGACGGAAAACACCGTCGTCAACGTCAACCACGTAAGCTTCAATGGCGGCGAGGGCATTCAGGCGCATGCGTCGGCTATGGAGATGCAGGCGGCCAACGAGCACCACTTCGAGCCCACTGCCGACCAGGTGCAGCATGAACATTTTGCCTCGCAGGACCGCGCGCAGTTGGCGTCAGTGAATCAAGGACGTCCGGCGACCATGGCGAGCGCGAACGTAAACGCGTATCACCAGGTGGCCCAACAGCACGCGCAGTCGCAGCCCATCTCGTCTGCCGATCGCTCGGCGGGGCGCAACTACAATCCCAACACCCTTGAAGCCAATCAGGACCAGCGCATCGCTAACGGCTTGCGCAGCGGCCAGATGACTTCCGGCGAGGCGGCCCGCGCGGAGCAAACGCAATCCAACATTGACCAGCAAGTGCACAACGATCGTGCAGCGAACGGTGGCAAGCTCACCGGTGCGGAGCGTCAACAGATCAACGGCGAGCAAAATGCCGCGAGCCGCCAGATCTACGACGAAAAGCACAACGGGAATACCGTCACGCCGAACGAAGTCGATGACCGGGAAGCTAACCAGCAGCAGCGCACTGCCGAAGGGCTGCGCAGCGGCCAGATGACTTCCGGCGAAGCGGCCAGGACCAACCAGAACCAGGCCAATGTTGCCGAGCAGGTTCACAATGAGCGCACGGCCAACGGCGGCGCCTTGACCAAGCAAGAAAAGCAACAAGCCAACAAGGAAGAAAACAAAAACAGCAAGCAGATCTACAACGAGAAGCACAACAACAACAAGACCAAACCTGCTAAGGAACGGAACTAATAAACCCAAAGTAGGAGCCAGTAAGAAGGAACGGCCGCCGTTGCAAGCGGCCGTTTCCATTTTGCCTCCATCGTATTTTCACTCTTTCACAGGAAGTGAAAACAGCTTCCTCATGTCCACTCGGGGGCGCCTGATTCCGTCAACTGCCCCGCCCGGTCACTCCAAAGGTTCGAAGTGCGGCGATTGGACGCCAAGTGCGGTCAGGGCCTCGTCCACGGTGCGCACGACATGCAGCAGAGGCCGACTGGACTCTCCGGCAATCTGGAACATGCGCATCAATCCGTATCCATCCGTCACCGGGACCACGATAAACCTGGGATGGTCGGTCAAACCCGGGGTGATTGGTTTGCGCATTGCCAGCCTGCGCAAGAAGTCGGCAGCCACAGCGAAGTGGGTAGCTGCTGAAAAATCCCAGATGCCCGCATGGGCGCCGGTAGCGATCCAATTCTTGCCGAGGGCATCGTGGTATTCCGCGGCAGCGTCATTCGTGAGTTCGCCCTCGAACCGGGCCAGCAGGATCTTATTGACCGGGTCGAACTCGAATCGGTACGACATGATGGCAACAATTCTACGCGGTTCTGTCAGTGAGTTGCTCGCGAGTGTTCTCGATGCTGGTTCGGTGCAATGATTGAGGATGTCATCGCGGCACCCTGCCACGAACCGCGGCGATGGCTTCGTGCAAGCTATCGAAAATACGGTCGGGACCAAGGGCTTCGGTCAGGTGATGACGGTCAAGATCGGGCTTCAGGTCCGACTGTACGTGAGCAAAGACCAGACCCGTGCCCTGAGCGGAGAGATCTTTCTGGAGTTCGCACACAACCCGCGCAGCAGTAAAGTCCACGTGGGTGATGGCCCCGGCATCCACGATCAGCCAGTGCAACGGCGAAGGCGCCGAAGCGGCCAGCATCCGCGTTTCCTCGGAAAAGCGATTGGCGTTGGCGTAGTACAGCGGCGCGCTGAACCGGTAGAGAACGAGACCGGGCTCGGTAACCGCTCCGGGAACGACCGGATCCAGTTGCCAGAGTCCTTCATCAGTCTGTTCCAGCACCGCGGTATGCGGACGGTAGCTTTGGTGAACGATGCGCAGCAACGACAAGCACATCGCCAGGAGAATGCCCTGCTCCACGCCAACAAAAACCACAACCGCCGCAGTTGTGACCGCCAGCAGGTATTCACCGGGGCTCTCGCGACGGATAGCGCGCAGCGAACGCAGATCGATGAGACGCATGGCGATCGTGAACACGACCGCGCCCAGAACGCACTGAGGAAGAAATTGCAGCGGGCCGGTAAGGAAAAGAAGAACTAGAACCACCACTCCCGCCGTGGCGAGGTGCGCCATCTGATTAGTGCCGCCGGAACTTTCAACCATGGCAGTCTGGGTAGGACTTCCATTCACAACGAAGGTGCCGCTGAAAGCCGCAGCGGCATTGGCGGCAGCGAGGCCGACGAGGTCCGCGTTTTCGTCGAGTTCCTGATGGTGGCGGGTCGCATAGGCGCGCGAGGTGGCTGCACTCTGCGCAGCGATCATGAGCAAACAGGAGCCTGCGACGGGAACAAGCGTTTTCACGTCCCTCCAACCCAGATCAGGCAACCCCAAATGGGGCAAGCCTGCGGGCACGGGGCCGAGAACGGCGACTCCTCGCTGGGCCCAGTGAAATATGGCACTGGCCGCGACTGTCCCGGCAACTGCCAAAAGAGTGCCGGGAAACTTGGGAGCAATGCGATAGCAGAGTGCGATAGCGGCTACAACTGCGATTGAAATCTCCATCGTCAGCAAGTGAGCGTGTGGCAGCGATCGAAGCACTTCGACGAGCTGACCGGGAGTGCGGCGGCTGTGGACGTTGATGCCGAGCATTTCACCAAGCACAGCAATGCCAACTTGAAAGCCGACGCCAACGAGGAAGCCGAGCAAAACTGTTTGAGACAGGAAATCTGCAAAGAAGCCGAGCTTCAGCAGCCGAGCGAGAAGAAGAAAGATGCCGGTCAACAGAGCCACCAGGCCCGCGAGTGCAACGTATCTGGGGCTTGCCATCGGAGCCAGACCGCTGAGGCTGCTCGCGAGTATGGCCGCAGTAGCAGAATCAGCCGCCACGACAAGATAGCGCGAAGAACCAAAGATGGAGAACGCAACCAGGGGAAGCAAAAGCGTATAGAGGCCGGTGATGACCGGCATGCCAGCGATTTTGGTGTAACCCAGCGACTGCGGAATGTTCATGGCCGCGAGCGTGAATCCCGCGAGGAGGTTCTTCGGTACCTCCGGCCATCGAAAAGGGCGCGACCCTTGGAGGATAGAAAAGCGATTCGCGATGCGATTGCCTCCCTGGAATCGGAATTACTCAGCGCAGATTATGGCCGATATCCGTCGCTTTTCCACTGCTTAAAAAGATCCAGCTGCTGAGCGATCCAGTAGGGGCCTCCGGGCGGCATGGATTGATTTTTCAGAGTGTCCTCGACCGCTCGAGCATTGCCGTGATCGTTTGAAGCATCCGACATATATGAGTAGTTGTCGAGCAGAATGTTGTGTTTGCCCATGTGCTCGATATCAATCTGCCTGAACAGCGGCTTTATGTCCTTCTCGAAGGAAACCGGCATTTTCTCTCTCCCTTCTTAACCAGGTTTTATCCTGCTGAGCTTTGCTTCAGATGTCTGGCCGCACTCGACAGCGAACGCCCAAGTGTAAATCAGCTGCTATTAAGCCAGAAGTGGGATGCAAAAATCTAGCGGGGCGAAACCGTCTTGCAGACAGGCCAGTTCACCGATCTACCTTCGATTTGGACCGGTGCTGAAAGCGTGCACCTTGTTGTTCTAAGTGGGATTACCCGCGACCTGGGGTCTGGCGGACTTGGTGGAAAGCGTGATATTCGGTCGTGTGGAGGCTGGGGTGCTTGCCGCCTCAACGCTTCTGGCCGCGATCAGGTCGCAGCGGCAAAGAACGCAACGCATGGCCACGGTATAAACGAAGTGTGCGTAAGCCCGGCAGTTGCTGTTCATGCAAACTTTTGTTGTCATCGCGCTGGACAAGGTTACAGCGCGAAGGTAGCACAGTGTGCTGCGGAAGCAGACACGCATTTTTGAAACTGTCCGATCAGATTTTCTTCTGATCTTTTCTTCTGATCGAACTCGCCTGGCTGGCGGCTGAGCGCTTCCGCTTACTTCTTTTTCTGAGATAAGATGCGCTCGATCTGCTGCAGATGGTTCAGATCGTGCCCCGCAATCAGGCGCACGATGTGCTCGATGGTTTCCTGTCCGCGCTCGGCATGCATCCCGTAATGTTTCCATTGCTCGGGGGTCAGCGTTTTGAGCAAAGCCAGGTTGGCTTCGCGGAGCACGCGGAACTGCTCGACCGACTTCCGCGGATCGCGCTTCTCGTAATGCAGGCTGGTCCCCACGCATCCTGATCGAAAGCCGCGACGGGAGTTCCAGGCGCGCCCAGAATCAGCCGCAGACGGAACCCAATTGCAACTTCCGCATCGGCAAGATGCGCTGCGATCTCGCTGACTGACCACTTGTTCGGAGCCGGGCGCTTGCGCAATTTGCTGGTGGGCACGCCCTTGATTGCGCGCTCGAGTTTCTTCGCCGTGGCTGCCTGAACTGCCATAGGCCGCTTGCCTTCAGAATGAGCCATGATCCGCTGCGTGTACTGCTGTGGAGTTTCGTTCATCTGTATTCTCCGAATGGACGATATTGTAGCCGATTGCAGACAGGAAAAAAGCGGGGCAGATTTCTGTGCCCCGCTTCGTCTCGCTCCTCAGAGAATTATTTTTTCAGCGGCCTCCGCCGTGGAAGCCTCCGCCGCCACCATGGAAACCTCCCCCACCGCCATGGAATCCTCCAAAGCCACTGCGCATGCCTCCCGCCGCCATGGCAGGTCCGGAGTGGAAAGCGCCACGCTCGGCTCCAACTCCGGTGTATACACCGTGGGAATAGGCGAGGCTGGTAGCGTAATGCGGACCCGGTCCCCAGGCGCGGACGTTGGTCGCGTTAAACGTGTGATAGAAATGTCCACCGTAGAACGGGGCGCGGTAGACCAAGCCCGGCGAGTAGAATCCCCAACCGAACGGGCTGTAATAGATTCCGCCCCAAGGCATGAAGGTGTACGCCGAGAACCACGGGTCCCAATACCATCCGTCCCAACCCCATCCCGGACCCCAGAAGCCAGCGCCCCACCAACCTGGACCCCAGCCATCGGCGACCACAATCCGCGCCGCATCCACGTTGGCTTCCGCCACGTAGTCGGAACGCAGGCTGCTCCAGCGATAAAGGTCGTCCGCGCTTAAGGCTTTCTTGTCGAACTTCTCCGCCTTCTCAGGCGCATTCGCGGCCACCGTCAATTCGTGGCTGCCCTTCACCTTGATTTCCTTGTCGCCCTCCTGGACCATGGCTTCGCCATCAAACACCCGTATTTGATTCTGTTGGGAATCAAAGTCGTAGAGTCCGGGCTTCATGATTCTGGCAGTGGCGTCGCCCTGCACTATGCTGAGATCGTTCTGCGGATAGATCTGGTCGACTTCCACCATGGCATGGCCATGGGTCAGATTCAACTCCGTGTCAGTGAGACCAGCCGCAACCATTTTCACCGAGGTGTTGTCGCCAGCGCGCAGAAACACACCCGGAGTCAAAAGTATTTCCGCCTTGCCTCTTTCTGTGTTGAGCGACTGGCCAGTTTCGAGGGTAGTCTTTCCGATCGAGTTGTGATCAATACTTTGATCCCCGATATACGCTTGCCCCTCGACATAATTCAAAGTTCCCGGCACAGCTGAATTTGGGCTCGCACTACTTCCCCATGCGGGCACAGATAGAACCGCTGCCAGGAACAAGATTGTCAGCCCTTGTACCTGTAACAGCTTCATAACGCATCCTCCTACCAATTCTTCACTTTTCGCTACTCTATTAGATGGTCGAAGGCACGGCTTCGATGCCCGCGCTAAGCCTGAACCCCGGGCTGTTTTGCGTTGCCCTTCAGCTTTCAGTAGTTGGTGACTTGTTCGGTGTGGCGCTGCAAATACCAGCAGGCCACGTATCCCGCATGCGGGAACAGCGCATTGACGCAGGTTTCCGGCTCTGGCGGATGAAAGATGAACTGGGTCTTGCCACTTTTCTGTGGTATCGCGTCGTAGTTGGTGACCGTGATCTGTGCGAAAGGCTGGCGATTCGCAGCGACCCGGTAGCGGAAGAGCGCGTAGTCGACCGCATAAGCCAATGCCGTCAGACCTACAGCGGATGTGACCACAATGATAATCGCACGCGTCAGCCAACGTTTGATTTCAGCAGCTAGCACTGAGGTCACCGGCGTGCCATTATACCCGCCGGCCGAAGACATCCAACCCTTCCATAGAAATCGCCAGGGCTTAGCCACGCATTATGTGAAGACTGCTGCCTAACTACGGATGGTAGTAGCACCCAAGCTGTAGGAACCTGTTCGGCGTGGAAAAGAGAAAGCACGAGCGAGCTTTGTACTTCATGGTGCTTCCCGGCTCCAGCGCGACGCCCTCGGCGCGCTGTACCGTCTGCAAACGGCGCTTCGAACTCCAGCCGAAGCCTGGAGAACGCGCAGACGACATAATCCTGCGTATGCGAGAAGACTTCGCGGCCCACAACTGCAACGAAACTCCCAGAGACAAAGACAAAGAACAACCCTAGCAAGGGAGCGTCAGGACCCACCCCACTGTCCTCGTTGACAACTCCCCGCTTCGACAGGCAAACTACCTCGTCTGCTGATTACGGGCTGCGGAGAGCGCCTACGGGCAGGCAGTCCAGGCAATCCAGAGATAGGAGCGGGTTTCGACACGTATTCATCGGCCATGGAGCAGACAGTCTCCTATACGCTCGATTCCACTTTGGAAACCGTGGACCATGCGGAAGAAAAAGCCTCCCGCATCGCCACGGAGTTGGGCTTTGGCGAAGACGAGGTGATGCAGATTTCAATGGCGGTGCGCGAAGGCGCGGTGAATGCCGTTTTGCACGGCAACGCGTACGCTCCGGACAAGAAGGTAATTCTGGCCTTCGAGCGCACTCCGGAGGATCTGGTCATCACCATTCGCGATCAGGGCAGAGGCATTGACTTGGGCTGCATTCCGAATCCTCTGGCGCCGGAAAATCTGCTCAAGACGTCAGGACGCGGCATTTTTCTTATGCGGTCCTTTATGGATGTGGTGGAAATCCGCCCGTCCCAGACAGGCACGGAAATTAAACTGATCAAACACGTCCACGGGCGATCCGCGGGCGTTAAGGAGGGGTCTCAGTGAGCATGAAACTTAGCACTCGGCAGGTGGACGGAGTCACTATTGTGGACGCCAGCGGCCGCATCACTCTCGGCGAAGGCAGCGTCCTGATGCGCGATACCGTTCGCGACCTGCTCGCCAAGGGCAACAAGAAGATCGTGTTGAACCTGGGCGACGTCAACTACATCGACAGTTCCGGCATTGGCGAACTGGTCAGCGCCTTCACCACCACCAAGAACCAGGGTGGCGAACTCAAGCTGCTCAACCTCACCAAGAAGGTGCACGACCTGCTGCAGATCACCAAGCTCTACACCGTCTTCGATGTGAAGGAAGACGAAACCGCCGCAGTCAAGGCCTTCAAATAATCCTGCTGTTGATTGGAAACGGCGCGGCTTCAAGCCGCGCCGCAGAGTTGGGCCCGGGAAGGGCACGGCTTCAGGAGCCTGCCCTGAGCGGAGCCGAAGGGTGCCGCCTCTCTCCGCCCACCAACCCCTTGTCATCCTGACGAAGTGGAGTCCTCGGCGAAGCCGAGGACTCCGAAGCAAGGACCTCTTCACTTTGCCAACGCCGCCAGACCTGTTGGGCTCCTTGAGTCTCTGTGAGAACTAGGTTTGGGACGATGGGGTAGAAAGAGAACGAGAGATTTGCGCCCCGGAGGGGCATCTGATAATAGCCCGGCGCTTTTCAGCGCCGGGAAAGTGGGAAACGAGGACGGCGTCCCGTAGGGACGATTGAATTCTCACACAGACTCTTGTTGCTCGCTCCTGCGAGGATTTCACAGCCCTCCCTCTTGTCATCCTGACGAAGTGGAGTCCTCGGCAAAGCCGCGGGCTCCCAAGGAAGGATCTCCGCATAAAGAATCTCTGCACTTTGCCAGCGCTGCTAACAACCCTTTGGGCTTCTTCTGGAGGTCGCCGGTCCGGCCCCCATCGCACCTGGCATCCAGAACGGTCAATGAGTGATAACGCCTGGATTCAACAGCTGAGACTAGTAGCAGTGTTCCTTGTTGTCCGCTCCCTCGCGGCAACGCTGATTCAGAGCGCGGTAGCCGAGTCCCGCCTGTGGGTCAAAGCAAAAGCCGAGACAAACATCTCTCACGTCGTAGCGGGAGTGTGGACCGTCGGAGGGCATCGCTACAATCCCGCGAAAGAAGGTGACTAATTCCGCTGGAGGTGCAGTCGCGTTCTCCGTGGTGAAGGCCGCGATCTCGGATCTCTGCATTTCGGTGTACCAACCCTCGCCATGCGCAACGCGGAGTGCCTTCGGTGCACGATCCTGCGTACGCTGCAGATCCGGGAGCCCTAGCACCGTTCTCAGTTGCACGCACTGGTCCTCCGTCAGGACCCTCCATGCCATACTTCCTCAAACTTATACCGAAATAGCCGCCGATCATTATGTGTCATGAAAAACCTGCAGTCGCGATAAATGCGGAGGCTGGTCTCATGGAAATCGATTCCATTCTTTTCGACATGCAGAACGCTCAGTTCGGAAGCCATGGCATCAACGATGACGGGTTGGCGGTAGGGGAACGCGAATGTTGCGAACCACCACACGATCACAAGAACCGCAATGACGACCGCCGGCCACGTGCGCTGGTTGAATGGCAGATTACGAACTTGCCAAGAGGAAGGAAGCAATCGAATCAGAGCCCAGGCCAGAGCAAACAGCAATAGAGCCGTGCAAACGATCCTAAGCTGGGCGTAACGCAAATACACCATTTCCTCTCTATCCCCTGAAGCGTTCAATAGAACCCACGAGTTTGTAAACGCTCGAGATTCCGTTCTGTAAATCCAGAAAAGAGGCAGAGCCGCCCCGATAACAGTCATCACGTATCCGATGCGAGGACGGTTGCGCGACAGAACCGCAGCCGCAAGTACAAAGGGAGCCGTGGACGCAGCAATGAACGTCTTGTCGAGCGAGGTCACGCGGACGAATCGAGCGTAGCTGACAAGCATCCAAGCAACGGCAACCGCCGAAACGGAGGGCAATTGCCAAGCCCACCGGCTTGGCTTCAGGCTCGTGTCTAAACTCATAGCTAAATTAGACACCGACGCAGGCAATTCCGAAACGGGGCGGGGTTACCAATCACGTTCCGGTATTTGACGATAAACCTCCATCTCTAACAATGTCGGCGGTGTCAAGCACTATGTGCGCATGCCTCTCCCTGCACTCGTTGAAGAGCGCCATTTCGCTCTCGTAGATTGTTTGCGCTTCCCAACCTGGGCTCGCTTCTAATCGTTGGGGTCAGGACTCAGTCCGACCCATCCATCTCTTCGATCACAACCGCGATCATGATTACTACTTCGAACTCCCCGACCAAAGGGGAGCGGGATGCCCAATCATTACGTCGGTGCTTACTGCACACCATGGCGATTTCCGGGCGCTCCCGCGTGCGAACCGAACTTTTCGAACTGACCGTAATCCCAGCCCCGGCGCCACATCCAGTACAGATGCACCGCCAGTTTCCGAGCCATCGCCACCTTCGCGATCTTTCGTCCTCGGCGCAGGGCTAGGTGGAGGAACTTGCTCCGCCACTGCGGTTGGCTGCGCACCGTGACCTGGGCCGCTTCCACCAGCAAGAAGCGCAGCAGCGAGTTGCCCTGTTTGCTGATGTGCCCGAGTCGGCGGCGATCGCCGCTGGACTCTTCCGACGGAACCAGTCCCACATAGCTGGCAATCTGCTTGCCGCAGTGAAAGCGTTCGGGCGTTCCAATCACTAACTCGAACGCTAAGGCCGTCAGTGGGCCCACGCCGGGATGGGTCATCAGTCGCCGCGTCCCCGGTCGCCTCTCCACTTCCTCTTCCAAGGCTCGGGTCAGTTCCTGGACCTTCGGAGTGAGTTGGTCGAGTACGTCGAGCAAATCCTGGCGTCGTCGGCTGGCCCAGGGAGCAAGCACTAACGACTCCAGTTCGCTGCGACCCGCCGGCCGCCACAGCGCCTTCTTACGCCGCAGACCCTCGTTGAGTGCCACCACATGCAGTTGATTCATCACCCGGGTGCGCATCTGCACCAATCGGTGGCGATGCCACAGCAGTTGCCGCAGATCCCGATTCTCTGCGTCCGCTACCCAGATCCGCGGAAAACGGTCCTCGATCATCAGTCGCAGCAATAGCTGTGCATCCTGACGATCCGTCTTCTGCTTGCGCACTCGCTTCGTGCGAATCTCCGCTGCGTCCCCGATCCACAACTCAAACTGCAAGCCCATCAACAGCCGTTCAAACCAGCGTGCATGCCCGCTGGCTTCCATCCCCACACGTACGCTCTGCCCTTTGAGCGCGCTGTAAAACTGCTCGGCTTCCTCGCGGTGAGTCAGCCGCCGTTCGCCGCACTCTCCGGTTTCTGTCTCCACAAAAGCAATTTGCTGAAAGCCCGGATGATAGTCACAACCTATAATCAGCATGTTCGGCTCCTTTCCTCCGAGCCCTTTGATTGGTTTACGCCTCCAAAGTCTACTCGGGCCTAGGAGCCGACATTGTTATGGAATCATTTCACTCATTGACCGGGTTCCGGACCACACCCGCGTGCGACGCTCGCGGCTTCCCTCCATCCCGATTTCCGCCATATACTGCGGGCTGTTCGCCGGGGCGCCGGAATCGCGGGTGGAAAGCCGTTAGCTGCGAAGCAGCGAGAGCGGTCTACTCCACCATGAGTTCGCCCGCATACACTGTCTACCGAGAGTACCAATGGCAGAGACGTTCGAAGCATACCGAAACTGACTCCTGAGCTATCTTGGCGATGAGGAGCCCATCGCTGTCCAACAAGCCACTCCATCCCAGCTCGAGCGTCGACTGCGCGATGTCGCGCCCCAGGAGTCGATCCGGCGCCCCGCACCTGAAAAGTGGTCAATCGCCGAGATCGTAGCGCACTTGGCGGACGCGGAGCTGGCGATGGGGTGGCGATTGCGAAACATGCTGGCGAATCCGGGCGTGGCCTTAACGTGGTGGGATCAGGCCGTATGGGCGGAGCGCTTGGGTTATGCGCAGCAAGATGCGAGCCTTTCGGCAGGGGTCTTTCGGGCACTGCGCGAGAGCAACCTGCGACTATTGGAGTCGGTCCCGCGCGCGGGGTGGGTGGAGTGCTATGGGGTCCACGAGGTACGCGGACGGCAAACGGTCGAGGAGTTCGTCCGCTTGGAAGCGGCACACGACTTGAACCATCTTCGGCAGATCGACCGCATCTTGGATGGGCGTGTGACCGGGCAGTCGTAGGTGCAAGCGAGTCACTGAGACAGTATGACGGACGCCGTCCGTTCGCAACGATTCCCAACTGCCGCCAGAAATTCACAGGCCCTCCCTGTGACATCTAACCTTGCCCCAAGCCTCCAACCCACTCCATAATTGCTCCAGCAAAGAGCCTAAATTCGGAGTAAGCAAAAAGGGGCGACAGGGCCAAAAATCAATCCCTAACTCCTTTGTTATCCGGATTTTGACCCCTAACCCCTTTGCCCTGCGGATTTTACGGGGAAAAACCCGCTACAGCGATGATTCTAAAGAGGCGAGGGGGGAGGGGGGTACACCGTTCGAATAAGGTAAACAGTTACCAAACCGTAAACAATTCAGCCCGATTACGAAGGCCGATGAAACTATCTTCTCCTCAGATCGAGAATTCTGGGTACTGGGCACCAGGTACTTGGTTCCTCTGCGCCATATTGTCGGCGACCCTGCTGTCCACAACAGCCGCCGCCTCCGACTGCCTCCCCATCCGTGACGCGAAATTACACGTCGGAGAAGTCAAGTGCGTGACGGGAAAAGTCTTGCGCGTGAAAGTCGGCGCCAGAGGCGTGCACTTCGTTGATTTCTGCGAGGATCAAATGGCTTGCCCGTTCACAGTCGTGGTCTTTCCTCACGACTTGAAAGATGTTGGCGACGTGCGCCGCCTCGCCGGACAAATGATCGAAATTCGCGGCCCGGTCAAACTTTATGACGGCCGCGCCGAGATCATTCTGAGCCGCGTCAGTCAGTTGACCGGGGGCTCAACCCTGATCCCGCCGCTGCCTAAGAATTACGACGTGGAAAAACAAGGCCACTACAGCGCCGGCAGGATACGCCCGCCTAAGAAGCCCACGAAAACCTATACGCAGCCCAACTCCACCGCGACCTACGGCAACGAGGCGAACGTCAACGATGACCCGTCGCAATGAACCTCTGGCAAGGGAATTTGTAATTTGGTAACAGGGTCATTTTGTAACTTTAAAAATACATGTCTTATCCACAGCAAGATTTGCGAGATCGAACAAAGGCATTCGCAGTGCGGATTGTGCGGTTATACCGTTCATTGCCTTACAGGACCGACACGCAGGTGTTGGGAAAGCAACTAATACGTTGCGGGACAGCGGTCGCTGCGAATTACCGGGCTGCAGGTCGGGCCAGGTCGAAGGCAGAATGGGTCGCGAAAATCGGCATTGTTGTAGAAGAGCCAGGAACTGACCGCAATCTTCACGGCATCGCGCAGAACTGCCCGATCCAATGCATAACGAAATTACAAAATTACCCGATTACCAAATTACAAAATGTGGTCAAACCATTCCCTTCCTCAACTCCTCCAGCGGATACCGCGTCCCGCGCCAGATGATGCCGTCATTCCACAGCGCGTGGCACATGGAGAGCAGCAAGGTATACACAAACAGCACTGTGCTGACGGGATGCAGCAGAAAATAATAAGCCGGAACCCCCGAACGCCATGACATGCCCGCATAAATCGAAAACATCGATGCCAGCGCGATGGCGTAAGGCAAACGCTCCCAGCCGTGCGCCAGCCACACGCCGACAAACGGCATCAGATTCAGGAAGGCCAGGCCGAATGCCGCGATCAGCGTGCGCCACCACTGAAAAGACAACACGGCGAAAAAGTTCTTGGTCAGGTTCTCGACCACTCCTCGCGCGCCGCGCGCCCAGCGAATCGAGATCAGGTCTTCGCCGAAAACATTGCGCTGCGCGAAGCCCGCGTTCTTCACCACTTTGCCCAGCTTCATGTCGTCGAGCACTTCCATGCGCAACGCTTCGTAGGTTCCCACCGCTTCATACGTGCTGCGGCGAATCAGGTTGAATGCGCCCACGCCCATGTGGTCCTTCGACTTCGGATTCGCCACCTTCCACGGTCGATGCCCGAAAACGAACATGGTCTGAAAAAATGCAATCATCATGAACTCGCCCGGCCGCTTCATGATCATCTGCGGAAACACTACGACATGGTCCGCATGCTCTGCCTCGGCATAAGCCAAAGCGCGCCGCAGCGAGTCCGGCTTGAACTGCACGTCGGCGTCGGTAAACAGCAGCCAATCGCCCTTCGCCTCATTCGTCGCAGTCCACATCGCATGCGTTTTGCCCAGCCATCCCGAGGGCAATTCGCGATGATGAATCACGCGCAGTCGATCATGCACTGCAGGACGAGCCGCAACGCTCTCCATAATCTCTCCAGTGCGATCGGTGGAGCGGTCGTTGACCCCGATCACTTCATAATTGTCGTAATCGAGTTCGAGCAGGCGAGTCAGAGATTGCTCGATGTCCCGTTCTTCGTTGCGCGCCGGCACAATAATCGAAACCAGCGGATTGCCGGATGCAGCAACCGGATTGCGGTTCCATTCAGGCTTCGTGATGTTGGCGACGCTGGGCATGCCGATCGCAGCGTCGATGATGCGTGAGAACCAGGCAAGCGCGAGAATCGTCCCTGCAATCCAGTGAAAGTAATGCATCCCGCCTAGGTCTTCCCTGCCTCAAGAGCGCCGCCGCTCACCGCCGGCGCGAATTTCATCCCGTAAAACAGTATGACAGCAGAGATCACCATGGCGATAACCGGCAGGATGAACGCGGCCTGCAGCGAGCGCCGGTCGGCAACCCAGCCCATCATGGTGGGCGAAGGCACGTCGCCCAAGATGTGGATGATGAAAATGTTCACCGCCAGCGCCGTGGCGCGAATGTGAGCATCGACCGAGTTGATCACCGCTGCGTTCAGCGGCGCGGTATTGAGGAGAAGAAAAAACGCGGCGAGCGCAATGGCCGGAATCATGGCGCGGCCTTTGACAAACAGCGCCACAATCATCACGGGGACACCGAGCGCCATGCTCGCCGCCGAAACTAGATAATAAGAACTCTTCAGGCGGGGCAAGAGATAGTCGCCGAGCCAGCCTCCCGCCAAGGCGGCGACGATTCCGTCTCCGACAATGATTAGGCCGAAGGTGAGGTTCGCCGCCTCTAGCGTGTAATGACGCTCGCTGTAGAGGAACTGTGGCATCCATACCTGAATGCCACCGAGAGAGAACGTCATGGCCGCCATGCCCAGGGTCGAGGTCAGGAACGCAGGATTACGCACCAAACCGAACACCGTGGTCCGCTCCGGAGTGGTTTTCAGCGAGTCGAATTGCCCGCGCTCCGGCTCTTTGAGAAACATGACAGCGATCGCCAGCAGAAATCCGGGACCGGCCGCGATATAGAACGGAAACCGCCAGCCATACTGCGGGGCGAGATAGCCTCCCAGCAAATATCCTGCCGCCGACCCTACGGGAATCGCCAGATAGAACACGCCGAGAATCCGGCCACGTTTCTTTTCCGCAAAAAGATCGGCGACAAACGTCGGGGCGATCGTGACGAACGTGGCCTCGCCGATCCCAACCAGCGTGTGGCGAATCAGCAGCTCGGTGTAGTTGTGGGTAAAGGCGGTTAGCAGCGTGAGCCCGCTCCAGAAGAACGCGCCCAGTATGATGATGAACTTGCGCGAATAGCGGTCGGCCAGCGGACCAACGAACGGCGCGGCCACCATGTAGAAGCCCAGGAATGCGCTGGTGAGGTAGCCAATCTGCGTCTTGCTGAGGTGGAACTCGTCCTGCACCAGCGGCTGCACCGCGAACAGCACGTTGCGGTCCGCGTAGTTCAGTAGATTGAGCGCCGTGAGTACGATCAGCGCCGTGCGGGGTTGCAGTTTCGCGGAGGTCACGGTCGAGCGAATATAGCACGGACGCGGACCGCGGCCTTCTCGAAAGCTGAGTCGAACTGCGCTCGACGGACAGCCGAGGGCGGCTGTCCCCACATGGGACCTCCGCTAATTGAGACCGTGCCCGACCAATTGACAAAGGCGACAATTGTCGCTATCATAAACGACAAATGGTAAACGAATTGCACGCGGTGGTGAAAGAACTCGGCGGCCGAACCGTTCTCGGACGCAACCTCAACAACCAGCGCGATCTTTGCGAGGCCATCCGCACCGGCTTCCCTTCCGCCGTGGTCGAGCAGTTGATGCAGGCTTCGGGACTTACGCTCAAGGAGTTGGCCGACGCCCTGGACCTCTCGCCCCGCAGCCTGCAGCGCAGGCGCCGCAGTGGGCGGCTGGCCCGCTTCGAATCCGATCGCCTCTATCGCCTGGCCCGCATCGTCGCTCTCGCGCAACACAGTCTTGGCGACCGCCACAGTGCCGCGCGCTGGTTGAAGCGGGCCAATCGCGCCTTGGGTGGCGCCGCTCCCATCAGCGCTGTGGATACGGAATTAGGAGCTCGTGAAGTCGAAAACGTGCTGGGACGGATCGCCTACGGCGGCATCAGTTGAGGCGAATCTCTTGAGGCGAGTCTCTTGAGAAAAGTCTATCGCGTGCTGCGCAAGTTGTACGCGCGCGCTCCGCTCGATGGTGAAGGTTCGTATCTTTACGGCGGGCGCTGGTCGAGTCCGGGCACTCGTCTGGCGTACACCTCCGAGCACCAATCTCTGGCGATGCTCGAATACTTCGTTCATCTCGACCCGGACGACGCGCCGCCGGATCTGGTTCTGGTCACGGCTGAACTTCCGAGCGATCTGCCGGCCAAAGTCATCGCGGTCGATGATCTTCCATCTTCGTGGCGAAACTCACCGGCGCCCGCTGAACTTGCCCGCATCGGAGACGGATTTGCAGCCGAGGCCAAACATTGCGTGCTGGTTGTGCCCTCAGCGCTGGCCCCGCATGAAAACAACTGGCTGCTGAATCCGCGGCATCACGACTTCCGCCGAGTGGTGGTGCGTGGAGTCGAGCCGCTAAGCTACGATCCGCGTATGTTTGCCCCGCAACGGCGCAGACCGCGCAAGGGATGACGATTTCTTTTCTTCCCGCCTACTGCTTTTGCGGCAGTGGGCTGCTCGGCTTCAACCAGTAAGCGACGACCATCCCCACCGAACCGTAGGCCCAGCGTTTAATATCGGCGCCTAATCCGTGAGTCAAAATGATAAAGAGAGATACACCCAGGACAGCCAGCGAAACTACGGCTTGCATAAGCAGCCGCCTTAGCGGGCCATGCATTGAGGGATCTGCGTTGGGAAGGAAGTTGGACGTCCCAAACAGCATCATTGCACTTCCAATGAAAATAACTAGACTCACGGTGCTCGTGATTTACGCCGCCCTTTCCACCCGCCGCTGCTCGTAGGCTTGCGGGGGCAACAAAATCTTTTACGCTCCGTCGCGTCGGCTGCCTCAGTTTACATTCCAGGCTGGTTCGTTACCGGAGCGCTTTTTGCATGACCCACTATGCCACGCCCGCCAGTCAGTTCAAAATCAAAGTCGCCCACTACTCTTTTTCGCGCGCGGCCACCGTGCCACAACCGTCGTCGATATTCCGCCGCGCGGCCGGAATTCTCCCTTGACCTCGGCCCACACCGGCTTCGCCCACCGCACCACGTCCTCCAGCACACGGTTCACGACGTTCTCCTGAAAGATCCCAAGGTTGCGGTAATGATGCAGATATTCTTTGTACGATTTCAGCTCCAGGCACACTTTATCGGGCTGGTAACGCAGCGTGATCACGCCAAAATCTGGCAGGCCCGTCTTCGGACACACGGAGGTGAACTCCGGATCGTCGATCACGATTTCATAACCAGGAAACTGGTTCGGCCAGGTTTCAATCTCGGGAAACTTGGCGTCCAGCCCGGCAGCGGCGTGCCCGGGCGTGTAACGGCGCGGTTTTGGCATGGGAACATTGTAGCGTTTGAGGGCGGGGCCCGCGCGATAAGCCGACACCCATGGAACTCTCAAACCTGATCGCTCGCATCCACCCCCCTCCGCCCGCATCTAACCAAGCAACGGCCAGAGTAGACAACATTCTTTCGCGGCGGTGTGAGTGGTAAATTAATCCTTGCAGTAGTGCCCGCCGCAGCCTAAAAGATAACGAGTTGGCAGGAACCAACCACAATTCGAACGGACGTCCCGCGAGCAAACGCCGTACCTGGCTGAGTCTCGGAGCTATTGCCGTCGCGCTCGCCATCATCCCCGTCTTCACGCGCCCCGGACCCTTGCGGGTCCGTACCACCACAGTTGGACGCGGGCCAATCCGCAGCCTGATCTCCACCAACGGCAAAATCGAACCCATCCGAAATTTCGAGGCGCACTCCCCGGCGGCGACCACGGTGAAACATTTGTTCGTAAAAGAAGGCGACCACGTTCGCCAGGGTCAACTGCTATTGCAGCTCGATGATGCCGACCTGCGCAGCCAGGCCGCCCGCGCCCAGGCCCAGATCAAAGCCGCGCAGGCTGATGAGGCCGACGTCGATACTGGCGGTACGCGCGAAGAAATCCTCACGCTCGATGCTCAACTGGTCAAAGCCCGCAGCGCGCGTGACGCAGCCCAGCGCAATCTGGATGCTCTCCGCCGCCTGCAGCAGCAAGGTGCAGCTTCCGCCGGCGAGGTTAAGCAGGCTGAAGACGCATTGCGGCAGGCCCAGGCTGACGCCACTCTGCTCGAGCAAAAAAAGAAAGACCGCTACTCGCGACCGGAGGTCGCCAGGGTTCAGGCTCTGGGAGCGGAAGCCGAGGCTGCCTACGACGCCGCCGAAGATGCTCTCCGCAAATCCAGCGTGCGGGCTCCCTTCGACGGCATCGTCTACGCACTGCCCATCAAGCAAGGCGCTTACGTGCAAACCGGGGATCTGCTGCTGCAGGAAGGCGATCTTTCGCACATGCTGGTGCGCGCTTTCGTTGACGAACCTGACATTGGCCGCCTAGCGCCGGGAGAGAAAATCGAAGTCACCTGGGACGCTCTGCCGGGCCGCATCTGGAGTGGCACCATCGGCACCGTTCCTTCCACCGTGAAACTTCGCGGCGCGCGCAACGTCGGCGAAGTCACCTGCACACTCGACAACCACGATCTGCGCCTGCTGCCGAACGTCAATGTCGGCGTCACCATCATCACCGCCGAGCACAGCGGCGTGCTTACGCTGCTGCGTGAGGCCGTGCGCATGGACGACACCAAACCTTACGTTTATCAGGTGGTCAACGGCGAATTGAAGCGGCGCGAAGTGGAAGTCTCCCTCCAGAATCTTACCCAGGTCGAGATCACGGGCGGCCTACCCGAGAATGCCGTGGTCGCCCTGTCCTCGGCCGAGGCCAACAAGCCCTTAGTCGACGGCGCCCGCGTAAGAGTGGTCCCCTAGCCCATGCAGTGGATTAATAACGATCGTCATCCTGACGACGACTTTTGTCATACCGAACCGGGCGACTGCGAGGCTTGCCATAAGCGACGCCGAAGGCGACCTGCTTTTAAGATCGCGCCCAAGGCTCGTCTACTTGTCGTGCTCTTATCATTAATCCTGTTCTTGCCGATCGTGAATGCCGCCGAGTCACCTGAAGCCCTTCTCGCCGCTGGTCGCGTCGATCAGGCCATACAAGTCATCGAGCAGCACCTCGGCACGGCGCCCACCGCGGAGGACTACAACCTGCTCTGCCGTGCTCAATTCGAACTCGACAATTGGGACGCCGGCATCCCCGCTTGCGAAAAGGCCATCGCTTTGGCCCCCGACAACGGCCTCTATCACCTCTGGCTGGGCCGCATCTACGGCGAGAAGGCCGATCGCTCCGGTTTTCTCAGCGCCGCTGGCCTGGCGGGGAAAGTTCGGTCGGAGTTCGAACGCGCCGTCGAACTCTCTCCCAGCAGCTGGGAGGCCCGCACCGACCTGGCTGAGTTTTACCTGGAAGCTCCCGGAATTGTCGGCGGTGGCAAAGACAAAGCGCGGGCCCAGGCTGAATCGCTCGTCCCACTCAATCCGTCCATGGCGCACTGGGTCAGGGGACGCATCGCCGAGAGGGAGAAAGACCCGGCTTCGGCGGAGCGGGAATTCCGCGCCGCCGTCACCGCCAGTCAAGGCGGCGCTCGCGCCTGGCTCAATCTTGCGGGATTCTATCGCCACGCCGACCGCTTCGAAGAGATGGAGCAAGCCCTCCACAGCATGGAGTCGAGCCGCCTCGATCATCCCGCAGCGTTTGTCGATGGCGCCAGCATGTTACTTCGTGCCGATCTTGATTATCCTCTAGCTATTAAGCTCTTGCGGAGTTATCTCGCCTTCTCCAACACGGCTGAGGAAGCCCCGGTCTTCAAAGCCCATTATTTACTTGGCGAATTGCTTGAGAAACAAGGCGACCGCCCCGCCGCCGCCGAAGAATACCGCACGGCGCTCTCCATGGCTCACAGCTTCCGCCCAGCCCAGGATGCCCTGAAGCGCGTAACCCGATAAGAGGTCGGGTGCTTCTGTCGACAGGATCAACAGGATAGGAACCACGTACGATTTCGAGGCTAGGATTTGTTGGTGCTTCCGGGAGTGATCATGCCCGAAAGGTTGCCGATGCTGTTGCGGAGTTTGCTCAAAGTCTGAGACGCCAGATTGCCGAGCGGATTCCCTTTCTCCTCGGCATCGCTGAATCCCGCTTTTTCCATTTGCTTGGCGGCCGCACTAAACCGCTTGGAACTTATTTCGTCCATATCAATGAAACGGAAGGCTTGCGCCAGCGGCATTCCATCCGCTCCGCAATGCATGAATTCGATTTGCGCCGTCACTTTACCAAACACTGTTCCTAAATCCATTTCCCCCATCGTTCCCTCTGGAATAGGGCCGTTGGTAAGAACCGCGGAACCTCCCGTAAGCGAGAGCCGCCGGATTACTCCAACATGTTTCTTGGCATCCACGGTGAACAACGCCCGCTCATTATTGGGGACACGAATGCGCGGCGGGCGATTATGCCGGTTGGGCTTCTCGGACTTGTTGGCCATTACTACCAGCATTACAACTAGACCGAGATCGGTCAATGTTACTTAAGTTCTGAGAGTAATCTCCGAGCTGAAGTCAACACGTCTACTTCGCACTCACGCAGCGCGTTCCCACCTCTGCATCGCCGCCCATCAGAACGTTATGTCGTCCCACCAGCCGGTAAATAGCGAAACACCAACGCTCTGTCCTGGGTCAATGAGTGAGATGGCAGTCTTTTCGTTAACAACCCGCTCAAACTGTTAGTTAACTCCTTTTTCTCGCGTTGACTTGCCGTGTCCTTGAATCTAAGATTCCAGCCCAATGACTGTCACATCGCATCGCAGGAAGGGAGCACAATGAATCGAGAACGGGTACTCAAGGTTGTGTTGGTGCTGGTGGGGTTGATTTTTTTGCTGGGGGTCTACCCGCTGATGATGTTTCTATGGCCGAGCGGGTGGCGATGGCAGCCTAATCAGCCGGAATACGAGCAGATGATCCTTGGCGTGTATGCCACACTCGGTATTTTCCTGCTCCTCGCATCTCGTAACTCGTCGGCGAATCGCAGCCTGATCGCCTTCACAGCATGGTCGAGTCTCGTCCACGCGGCCATTATGGCCGTACAGGCATTCCGCAATACGAGCGAACATGGACATCTCCTCGGCGACATACCAGCGCTCTTTATTGTGGGCGTGGTGCTGATCGCACTCTCGCCACCAAAGCAAGCGGCAGATAATAGAGGTTAGCGCTCAAGGCCTGGTCAGTGAGTGTGATCGGGATATTTCGCCAGTTGACGGCATATTATGGTTCATGCGAATTGTGCGGCTTTCTTGGGCTGGCGTACAAATCGAATCAGAGAGTATCACTCTCGTCATCGATCTGTTGGGACACACGGCCCCCTCCATCCCTTCCTAGGCTTGTTGATTGGCTGCCAGCAACAGATAGGAAAATCTGGGTAGTCGTGCAATCCTCAAGCCTGTGTCAGGAGGGATCATGGGTCAACACAGCTTTATTCCGGTTGAAACAAATACCAGGTCGCGAAACGACCTCATCGAGCGCGGGTTTAGTCGTCAGCCGCTCAGAGTTGACTTAGAGGTAGCGCGCACACTGGAAGCGTTAGCCCATGCTGCCTGGTCCATTCCAAGAGACAAATACTATGATGGGGGCGACAGGTATCGCTCCTTAAATCGTCTCCGGGCCGAGATTGTTGAGGGCGGTGTGAAAGTTTCGTCGACGGATGAGAGCACGCCGTATGTACAGCTGGAAAAATACAACACGACACTGGGAGGCCTGCCGCGAGAATACGCTCCACTGCCCCAGTCGATCGCCGGTACCGCAGGCGTTCACAAGATGATTGCTTACCACCTTCGATACCTTCCGCTCTCGGCGGTGGGTACGAGGTATTTAGTCAACATGCATGTGGTCCGGTTCACGGGTACGCCGGGCCGGCCATGCGACACAAGCCCACCGGGGTTACATAAAGACGGGGAAAAATACATCGCCACGCATCTGCTGGGCCGCTGCGGAGCCGAGGGCGGCGAAGTCATCATAACCGACAATGACAGACACGAAATAGATCGCTTCACGATGCGCGAATCGGGTGAGTGTTACGTCTTCGACGATGACCGCGTCTGGCATATGTTGACTCCAGTGGCAGTGCAGGACGGCAATCAGTACGCCTACCGTGACACGCTTGCATTCGATATGCTGCCCGAGGGCTGGCAACCCTCGAAGTGACCGGAGAGCTACCCGGTAAGATGCTGCCCGCGATCATTGATGAGTGTAATGACGATGTCGCGGCGCGCCAGTTTGAAGCATTCCTCTTCGGTGCAAGTGGAAACTTTTGTCTTCTGGGAGGCCCTTTACGCCAGAATTAGCATCCAAACCGAGACGCGCGAAAGGTTCCGACTGCGGCCACTGCGGCTTTGATCGGCGCTGATATTCCTGCTTTGGTTCTCGGATCGCGAAACAAATAAGCGGTTCCCGTTTCGAGCACCTCGCTAGCAGCCGTCCTTATGTCCGAAGTCATCGAAACCCGCTGCTGCATCGCCGGAGGCGGCCCCTCCGGCATGATGCTCGGCTTTCTCCTCGCCCGCGCGGGCCTCGGTGTGCTCGTTCTCGAAAAGCACGCCGACTTCCTTCGCGACTTTCGCGGCGACACGATTCACCCCTCGACTCTCGATGTGATGTACGAACTTGGTCTTCTCGACGAATTTCTCCAGTGTCCCCATGAAGAACTAAAGGCGATTGCCGCGCAGGTCGGGGGCGAAACTGTCATCCTGGGAGATTTCACTCGTCTCCCAACCCGCTGCAAATTCCTCGTGCTCATGCCGCAGTGGGACTTTCTCGACTTTATCGCCGAACACGCGAGAAAATGTCCCGCTTTTCAACTTAAGCTGAATGCAGAAGTCACCGACCTGATCGAAGAGAATGGCGCGATCATCGGACTCCAGGCCCAAACTCCAACGGGAGCTCTCGAAGTCCGCGCTGACCTCACCGTGGGAGCCGATGGTCGACGCTCGATCGTTCGCGCGCGCGCCGGCCTCGAAGTCCTCCCTATCGGCGCCCCGATGGATGTGATGTGGATGCGCCTGAGCCGCAAAGCGGATGATCCCCAACAAACCTTCGGCCATGCCGAGGCTGGAAGGATTCTCGTCCTGATCAATCGCGACGCCTATTGGCAATGTGCGTTCGTTATCCCGAAAGGGTCCGCCGATGAGGTTCGCCAGCGGGGCATCTCCGCCTTTCAGCGCCAGATCGCGGATATGGAGCCCTTCCTTTGTGATCGCGTGGAGGAATTGCACGATTGGAATCAAGTCAGCCTTCTCACCGTCGCCGTCGACCGGCTGAAGAATTGGTCGCGTCCCGGGCTGCTGTGCATTGGAGACGCTGCTCACGCTATGTCTCCCATCGGCGGCGTTGGAATCAATCTCGCCATTCAAGACGCCGTCGCCGCCGCCAACGTTCTCAGTCCGAAATTTCGAGTCGGGGTGCCTTCGCCCGAAGACCTTCGGGCCGTTCAGGAACGCCGTACGTTTCCCACTGTCACCACGCAACGATTGCAGGTCGCGATTCAGAATCGAGTCATTCGGCGCGTGCTCGGCAGCTCCAAACCGCTCAAGCTGCCATGGCAATTCCGACTGCTGAACCTGTTTCCTTCGCTTCGCAGAATTCCTGCCCGCATCGTTGGCATGGGTTTCCGCCCCGATCATGTAGCCCCATTCATCGCCAAGCCCGCGCCATCCGAATCTCATGGCGCCGCCTAAGCTCTGCATCATCGGAACCGCTTTCAGTTTCGAGCCAGACTAGCGGTGCCCAGCGGAAGAGACGGGAGCGTCGGGTATCATCAGTCCTCAATTGACGCAATCAGGTGGGATGAGAAGGCCACACTCACTGACCCAACCCCATTACCAAGTTTCAACCAGCGAGTAGTCATTCCGGGACCGACTCACCCTTATCATTTCTCTCGCATCAGATTGTCCGTAGAATCTTCCCAGCTACTTTGCAAGTGAGTCCCACAAAGCTTGAGACAATAACGACGGAGAACCATCACGCGGAGAAACATAACGATGACAAACCCATCATGGTATAGAGTGTCACGGAGTAGCGCGCGCATTCATAGACTGCTACTGGCGGCGCTTGTCCTCTTGCCCGCTTCCCTGCTGGCCGAACCGATCACGCTCCACCAGGCCGTCGAACTTGCGCTGAAGCATGCCACGGGCGTCAGCATCGCCGCCGACGACCAACAGCACGCCTCCGCCAGCTACCGCGAACTCCGCAATAGCTACATTCCCCAGCTAAATGCGGGAGCCGGAATCGGTTGGTCCGATGGCTTCCCTCTCAGCCTCGAAGGCTCCGCCCCTTCGCTGTTCAACGTGAACGCGCAATCGGCCCTGATCAATCCCGCCTTGAAGGATTTCATTCGCGCCGCGCAATCGGATATTGTCGTCAGCAGCCTGCAAACCAAAGATCAGCGCAATCAGGTCATCCAAGACACCGTGCTGAGCTATTCCGAACTAGCGAAATGGGAACAGCGTTTGAGCCACCTGCACGAAACCATGGCCGCCGCAGAACAGACGGAAACAGCCGTCTCGGAGCGCGTCAAGGCCGGTGTCGACAGCGAAATCGATGGCAGCAAAGCCCGCTTGTCGGTGGCCCGCCTCCGCATGCGTTTGGCTGAAGCCGGCGGTGCGGCCGACGTTCTACGTGAGCATCTTTCGCGCCTCACCGGATTGCAAACCTCCGCTCTCGAAATAGATGCCGATTCCGTGCCGGCTCTCCCCGTCGTGAAACCAGAGCCAGAGGCCGAATCCCTGGCCAAAGCCACCGACGCCAACCCCGTGGTGCAGGCTGCTGTGGAGCACGCCCGCGCCCAATACCTTCGCGCAAAGGCCGAGCACAGGTCGCTATGGCCGAGCGTAGACTTTGCCGCCCAGTACGCCAACCTCGCCACCTACAACAATTACGATGCCTACTACAAACACTTCCAGCCCAATAACGCTACCGTCGGCGTCGCCATCCATCTCCCTTTCCTGAATCTCGCGCAGCACGAGCGCGTCAAAGAGGCGGAATCGGAAGCCCACAAAGCCACCACGCAGGCGGAAGCCGCACGCAACCAAGTCTCAGAAGAAACCTTGCGCCTTGGGCGCTCCGTGACCCAGATGCAGGCCGCCCGCGATGTCGCGCAACTCGAATATGAAATTGCTCAGAGTACCGTCGAAGCCACTCACACCCGCATGGACTCCTCCACCGCCACCATTCACGACCTCGAGGACGCCGAAGCTCAGGCCAGCGAACGCTGGATCAAATTGCAGGATGTCGCCATCGAACTGGAACGCAGCCAGATCGAGCTACTGCGCGCCACCGGAGATCTGGAACACTGGGCCCTCGGCGCCAAATAGTCAGCCGATGCCTCTTTTCGTCCATTCACTGCATCAAACGTTCTGTTCAACGACGAACCTGCATAAACACTGGTTTTTCAACACATAAGCCGCCTTCGGATGTTAAAATTGAAGCTCACCCAATATGCCTCTTAAAACCTTATTCCTGAATCCGCCTTCTTTCGAGAACTTCGACGGCGGCGCCGGCTCCCGATGGCCCGCCACCCGCGAGATCGAGTCATACTGGTATCCCGTGTGGCTGGCTTATCCGGCTGGGATGCTGGAGGGCGCTCGCTTGCTGGATGCGCCTCCGCACTATATTTCGGCTGAGCAGACCATTGAGATTGCCAAGGATTATGAGTTTCTTGTTCTGTTTACCTCGACGCCCGGCTTTCCTGGCGACATCGGCCTGGCTCGATCCATTAAGGCTGGCAATCCGAAGATCAAGATTTGTTTCGTTGGACCGCACGTTAGCGTGCTGCCGGAGAAGTCTCTGAGGGATTGTCCCGCGATTGATTTCGTGGCCCGTAAAGAGTTCGATTACGCCGTGGTCGACTACGCCAAAGGTAAGCCGCTGGAGGACATTCCCGGCGTTTCGTTCCTGAAGAACGGTGAGGTGGTGCACAATCCGGATGCGCCGCAAATTCAGGATCTGGATGCCCTTCCGCACGTCACCGACGTTTATAAGCGCGATCTCGATGTGAGCCGTTACAACGTGCCGTTCTTACTGAATCCCTACGTTTCTCTTTACACCACGCGTGGCTGCCCGGCGCAATGCACCTTCTGCCTGTGGCCGCAGACCTTGAGCGGACATCCCTGGCGCAAGCGCTCCACCGACGACGTCGCCGCCGAAATGGCGAAGGTCAAGCAGTACTGGCCGGAAGTGAAGGAATTCTTTTTCGACGACGATACCTTCAACATCCAGAAGGCGCGGACCATCGAACTGTGCGGTAAGCTGAAGCCGCTGGGGCTGACGTGGTCCTGCACTTCGCGCGTCACTACCGACTTCGAAACCCTAAAGGCCATGAAGGAAGCCGGCTGCCGGCTGCTCATCGTGGGTTACGAATCCGGCGATCAGCAGATTCTGAAGAACATCAAGAAAGGCGCAACCGTCGAACGCGCCCGGCAGTTCACCAAAGACTGTCACAAGCTGGGCTTGGTCATCCACGGTGATTTCATCATGGGGCTGCCCGGCGAGACTCACGAGACCATCAACACCACGATTGCCTTCGCCAAAGAACTGGATGTCGAAACCATTCAGGTTTCTGTGGCCCACGCCTATCCCGGCACCGAACTTTACGACTTCGCAGTGAAGAACGGATTCATGGTCGGCGACAACAAAATGGTCGACGAAGGCGGCCACCAGTTGGCGCACATCCAATATCCCGGACTGCCGGCCGACGAAATTCTTTCCGCCGTACATCGCTTTTACGATGAGTATTACTTCCGGCCGAAGGCGGTATTCCGCATCCTGAGGAAGGCCGCTTTTGACAGCAACGACCGTAAACGCCTTTACAAGGAAGCCAAGACCTTCCTGAAGCTGCGTGCGGCGCGCAACAAGCTGGTCAAGCAGCACGGCGAAGAGGCTGCTGCCGAACTCGCTAAGGCCTGATCGGTAACCAATAAAGGCTTTTCACCACAGAGGCACAGAGACACAGAGAAGGCCTTTTATGGTCTTTTTCTCTTCTTTCTTTTTTCTCTGTGACTTTGTGTCTCTGTGGTGAAAGGTTTTAGAATTCGCTCCCTAAACTTCCAGTGACCTTTCGCAAGTATCTTGTGCTGGCCGGAGTCACGGTCTTTGCCGCGGCCGGAGATTCCATGCTTTCGCATGGGATGAAGCAAACCGGGAACATCTCTCTGAATCACCTGCAAGGTGTGATCTTTGCTGTGCTCAATCCCTGGGTCGCGGTGGGCATTCTTCTTCTGCTTGCGTTTTTTGCCACCTATATGACTGCCCTCTCCTGGGCGGATCTCACTTACGTTCTGCCGGCAACGTCGCTTGGGTATGTGCTGCTCGCTCTGGTCGCCAGATTTGTGCTGCACGAGCACGTCAGCCCGCTGCGCTGGCTGGGGATTGCTTTGATTACCGGAGGGGTGGGATTTATTGCCGGGGGTCCGGAACTAACGAAGCATCCTCATACGAAGCCCGCGGACGAGGCACATGCTGCCATAGCCACCGGTGGAGTTAAATCATGAAGGGCCTCTACACGTGGAGCGCGATCATCGCGATTGTATTCGCCTCGGTGGTCGGCGACGTGTTGCTCGCGCGCGCGATGAAGCAGGTCGGCGATGTCGGAGCGCTGTGGCGGCGCGCCGGGCTCGGTGTTGTGATCGGACGGACGCTGGGCAATCCCAACTTTCTCTTCGGCGTCACCGCCATGGCCGTGGCCTTCTTCAGCCTGTTGTTCGCGCTGTCCTGGGGAGACGTCAGCCTGGTCGCTCCCGCCGCCGCTTCCCTCACCTTCATCGGCAACGCCGTCGCCGCGAAGATCTTCCTGCATGAAAAAGTCGATGGGCGGCGGTGGATTGCGGCTGGGCTTGTGGCGGCAGGCGTGGCACTGCTGGCGGGCTGAGGAGAATCTACAGCAGCTCTGCAAACCCGCGCCTTTACAAAACTTTGCTTTCACCTGCCATCCGTTCGTCAATCGCTGCATCTTCCTGCTGGGGGTGCGCATCTGTATAGGGAAGAAGACCAGTTTCTGAACTCACCGTCTCGTAACCTTAACAACGGTAAAGCTGTTTCTAAATTCTATTTTGAGGAGATTGTTTAATGAAACTTCCAAACTACGTGGCATTCCTTTCGATTCTCGCCGTGCTGGTACCGCTGAGCGCGTTCGCGCGAGATAAGAATCAGCATTCGATCGATATCCCCAACGCGGTGCAGGTCGGGGGTAAGCAACTTGAAGCCGGGAGCTACAAAGTGGAATGGCAAGGAGCCGGTCCCGAGGTGCAAGTAACCTTCCTCAGCCACGGGAAGGCGGTGGCGACGGTGCCGGGGACTTTGAAGACGAACGACAACCAGATCACAGCAGACGCGATCCAAACCGACTCGGCGAATAAGACGCTCAACGAGATCGACTTCCGGCGCGACAAGGAAGCCTTGGTCTTTCAAAGCGGGATGTAAGTCCCTTCATCCTGGCTGCCTCATTCTTCGCGCTGTGCGGAGAGTGGGGCTTTTTTCTGGACATAACTTAAGCAGATTTATAACGCGCCGTTCACTTTGTGAACAGGCGCATCAGGCCAGCGGCGCGTAGATCAGGAACCATGAAGGGGGAGTGCTCCACTCCGGCCGAGCGCGCCAGCGCTTCCGCCGCCAAATACCCGCTGCGGACTGCGCCTTCCATGGTGGCAGGCCATCCTGAAGCGGTCCAGTCTCCGGCGAGGAAAACTCGCGGCCACGCGGTCGATTGTTGGGGACGGTAGGCATCGATGCCGGGGCGGGGCGAGTAGGTCGCGTGAACTTCTTTGATCACGGTGGACTTGACCAGATTCGCCGAACGAGCCTTCGGGAAAAACTCGTGGACTTCTTTCAGGGCAAGGTCGACGATTTCGGTGCGCGACTTGTCGATGAGGCTCTTCGAGGCGCTGACGACTAGCTCGATGTAGCTGCCCTCAGGGGCTAAAGCCCGATTCTCAATCGGCGTCTTTATGGCACGACTGAAGTCGTGCCCTTCCCGATCACGCTGCAGCAGCCGCGATTTATGGAACATCCATTGAATTGTGCGGTCGAGTAAAACGGCGTGGTCGAGGTCGGTGATCTGGCGATCAAACCAGAGATGGATGCCGGTGATGGGAGAGGATTCGAAGTGGGTGATCCGGTCGCGCAGGGGAGCGGCTTCCAGGCTTTGGGGCAGCACGCGCTCGAGGGTATCGAAGGGCAGGGCGAGGACCAGATAGTCGAACGCCATTTCGCTCTCGCTTTTGTCGCTCACGTGAATGTGCACTCGCGACGAGTCGGGAGAAAACGATTCGAGCGACGTGCGGAAGCGGATTTCGCCGCCGCGGGCGCGAATGTAGTCTCCGGCGCGGTTGTAGAGGTCGGTCAGGGGAATGCTGGGAACGCCCATGTGGCGTGCGGCTGGCGACTTCATGGACTCGCGCACGACTTGGGCCGCGGCGGAAATCGAAATCAGGTCGAGGTCTTCGCTCAGGGCGCTGACTAGGATTGGTTTCCAGAAACGGTCGATCGCGTTTTGAGTTTGGCCTTGCTGGTTGCACCAGTCGAGAAACGAGCGGCCGGTGTCCGGTTGCGAAGTGAGGGTTAGCTTGGCGATGGCGCGGGAAATCGTCAGCTTGTCTTTGGCTGACAGAAATGGGAAACGCAGGAACGATGGTGCAGTGTGAAGAGGCGCGGGCAGCGGTGAAGCGTGCATCACGCTGGTGCGGCCGCCGGGCTCAATGAAAGTCATTTCGTCGAACCAGCGGATTTTGTCTTCGACGCCGATGCGGCGATAGAACTCAACCAGGTTGGTGCAGACGCGAAACAGAACGTGCTGGCAGTTATCGACGACCTCGCCGGTGCCGGGATGCTCGTAGGAGGAAGCGCGTCCGCCGAGATAGGGGCGGCGCTCGAAGAGGGTGACGCGGAAGCCGGAGTCGGCGAGGGCGCAGGCGGCGGCTAGACCGGCCAGGCCGCCTCCGGCTATGGCTACTGTGGGTTGGGTGGAATTGTGGACCATGCGGGATTCTAGCTCACGGCGGGAAGATCGGCGTTGCCGCGAGGTGCATCTCGGCAGGCCAACCCCGTCGATCTACTTGCCGACCGGCCCATTTCCAAAGATTTGTTCGTAGGTCGCCTTGTTAACTCTCTCAGGATTCTCGTTCAGATGCCAGACCCTTTCAGGCGCATGCCCCTGGCGCAACAGGTCGATGAAGGCCTCATGGCTGATAAAGCCGCTGTTCATTCGAAGTGTCAAAGGCTTTCCACCCAATTCAATCGTAGCCTCTGCATTTGTTTCAATGAAATGAGTCGACGACTCACGCACGACCTCTCCGCCTGCCTTACGATTGGACCAGCCGGCGATGTTGTCATAGGCGGGTCCGGGGGGAATCATTTGGGCGCCCTCCCGCCATTCCTTTTCCTCCGCTGGGGTCATCGGCTCGAAATGTGTCCCGGACCATTTCGTCCTAGTTGCATCGAGATAATTTCCAGCGGAGATGGTCTTTCCAACGGGAAACACACCGCCGTACCAGAAATTATCAAAGGTATAGCGTTGTACTGCTTCTTGGGTGATGTGGAGCACCACTGCGTAATAGTGCTTCTTTTCAGGCTCCGATGCCCCGAAAGGAAAGAGCTCTCTGACCAGTTCTCCGAGAAATCCCAAGTAGCTGAAAGTATGGCCGCTTTCAACTACGCCAATGAACACATAAGCATCGGATGAATTCCATACAAGGTCGCCTCCGGATTTGTCGATAACGTAGTACACACGCAGCCATGCGAGCGCCGAAACCGCCAGCCCCAGCACGATCACCGCGACGATTATTTTTCGCCTGGCCAACGCTACCTCAATCACAGGAGACGCTTTCGACCAATTGCATCAGGTGAGGCGCTGCAGGAAACCCTTCCCCAGAACGCGCAGTTTTTCGCTGACCGTGAGGCTTACCTTGCCGTTGAAGACGTCGTACTGGCGCCCGGCGATTTTCTCGAGCAGCTTGCGATAAATGTTGACCAGCACCCACAGGGCGGGCTGGCTGTCTTCGGAAATGTATGGGATCAGTTGATCGCCGGAGTGGTAGAGTTGGCGGGCGCGGTCGGCTTCGAGTGCTAGCAGTGGGCGGAAGCGCGCGGCATCGGGCGCCGAGAGCAGTTCCGCGGCGGAGAGGCCGAACCTGGCGAGATCTTCTTCCGGCAAATACACGCGGCCCATGGCGGCGTCTTCTTTGACATCGCGAATGATGTTGGTGAGTTGGAAGGCGAGACCGCACTGCTCGGCGAGGGGCTCGGCGGCGGGATCGCGATATCCGAAGACATGGATGCAGACCAGGCCCACCACCGACGCTACGCGGTAGCAATATAGTTTGAGATCGTCGAAGGTTTGATACTGGATGGTCAGGCCGGGAACCGCGACATTTGCAGCTGGCGCGCTCTGGCTTTCAGCGTGGGGATCCGCGACGTCCATCGCCGTCCCGAACGCGAGTTCGTCGAGCAGACCCGCGGGAATGGTGTATCTGCGTTGCGCGTCGGTCAGAGCGAGCAGAATGGGATCGTCGGTGGGCTCGCCTTGCTGCACGCGATGCAGGGCGTCGAGCCAGGTATCGAGTTTATAGCGGCGTTCCTCGAGACTGAGATTGGGGTCGTCGGCAATATCATCGCAGCGGCGCATGAAAGCGTAGACGGCGCACAGCGCCTGCCTTTTGCGCTTGGGCAGTACCAGAAACGCGTAATAAAAATTCTTGGCGCTAGTGCGGGTAATGCCGCGGCACACGGAATAGGCCATGGTGAGCTGCGCTGGCGCGGGAGTCCATGGAATGAGCACGGGCTGTGCTCCCGCACTCATAACGATTTCCCCAGGAGCTTTCCCAGAGCAGCGCGACCTACCAGGGCCAGCTTGCGGGTTTTGGAGATTGCCGGGCGGCGGCCGAGCACGGCGAAGTTTTGGCGCTCGACGGCGTTGAGAATTTCCTGGCCGCCTCGACTGAAGAGTTCGATGTCGACCGCTAATTCCCGGTCTACTTTACTTACCAGGGGCAGGCCGCGATCGAACCACTGACGGGCGCGCTCGACTTCAAATTTCATCATCTCGCGGAAGGCAGGAGTGTTGCGATTGTGCTGGATATCTTCTTCGCTCACCGCGTAACGCCGCAAATCTTCCAGAGGTAAATAAATTCTGCCCTTGGCGTAGTCCACGCTGACGTCCTGCCAGAAGTTGGCTAATTGCAGCGCGGTGCAGGTGTAGTCGGAGAGTTGCTGGCGCTCTCGGTCGTGATAGCCGCAGAGGTAGAGGACGAGATGCCCCACGGGATTTGCCGAGTAACGGCAGTAGGCGAGGACATCGTCGAAGGTTTTGAAACGGGTGACGGTCTGGTCCTGGCGGAAAGCGATCAGCAGATCGGAAAACTCGTGCTTCGGAATGTCGAACTTCCTGACGGTTTCGGCCAAGGCTACGAAGACCGGATGGCGCGGTTTGCCGTGGTAGCAGGCGTCTAGTTCTGTTTGCCATTCATCGAGCAGGGCAAGGGCAGCGGTTGCGTCTCCCACCTCGTCGCCTAGATCGTCGGAAACGCGGCAATAGGCGTAGACGTTCAAGAAATCCTGACGCAGCTTTCTAGAAAGAAACCAGGTTGCTACTGAGAAATTTTCGTAGTGGGTGCGAGCCAGGCGGCGGCAATATTCCTGCGCTGCTTCGAGAGCTGGTGCCGAGTGCGGGATCGCATATTCGGCGGGCAGGCGGCTCCAGCCGAGCGCGGCGGCCGGTGTACGGGGTTCAGTGCTGGTTGCAGAGGTCATTTAGTCAGAAATCATTTTAGGATTGCTCGGCACCCGACCAGAAAGCTTACCCCAGCGGCTAAAGCCGAGATCCGTTCCGGAGGACTTACGGCACGACTGAAGTCGTGCCCTTCCCGATCTCGTGCCTCTAGTGGCCGGGAATGATGGCGGTTTTGATGTCGCCGCCGCGGTTCAGCATGTGCCGCAGCACCTTTTGCAGGCTCGACAGAGGAGCCTCGCCGGTGATGTAGTCGGTGGGGCGAATTTTCTTGGCCGCAATCAGGCCGAAGGCCCGGCGCACCGTCTCCGGCGTGTGATGGAACGTAGCTTTCAGCGTGATCTCCGAATAGTGCAGGCGATTGGTATCGAGTTGCACTTTAGATCCACTGGCGCATCCGCCGAAGAAATTTACCGTGCCGCCTTTGCGAACCATCTCTACCGTCCACTCCCAGGCGTCGGGACGACCCACCGCTTCGATCACTACATCGCAGCCGCGTTTCTGCGGAGTCAGCGTGCGTACCGCCTCGATCACATTCGGCACTTTGGTGGTCTGAACGATTTCGTGAGCACCCATGTGCTTGGCGGCGATCACCTGTTCGTCGCGCTTCACCACCGAGATCACGTTGCAGCCGATGGCCCGCGCCACCTGGACAAACATCAATCCAATGGGGCCGCCGCCGATGATGGTAACCGTGTCGCCAATTTCCACGCCGGTTTCGTGCAGGCCGCGCAGCACGCAAGCCAGAGGTTCGGTCATGGCCGCGTCTTCAAAACTCACACCGGGCGGGATGACCAGCATATTGGCTTCGACAATGCGGCGTGGCACGCGGATGTATTCCGCATACGCTCCATTGTTGAAGAGCAGGTCTTCGCAGAGATTTTCCTGGTGCTTGGAACAATAGAAGCACATCTGGCAGGGCGCGGAATTCAACGCGACCACGCGCATGCCCTTCTTGAAGCTGTGCACGCCTTCGCCGACTTCCTCGATCACTCCGGCCAGTTCGTGCCCGAACAAGGCGGGAGGCACAATCATGCGGGCGTGGTAGCCGCGTTGATACACTTTCAAATCGGTGCCGCAGGTGAGAGCGACCTGCACCTTGACCAGCACCTCGCCTTTTTCGACGCGAGGGATGGGTACCCTTTCAATCTTCAGATCTTCTTTGCCGTAAAGAACGGCAGCTGTCATTTTTCCATTCACTGCTTGCTTCCTTCCCGGGGCTCACGGTTCCAGGAACTACCCGGCTGAATTACGATCTTCATCGATGCCGGTTGGGGATGAGCGGCGAGTTGCAACGCTTGCGCACTCTCCTGCAGCGGAAACCGATGGCTGATCAGCCGTTCCAAGTCCAATTCACGGTTCATCACAAAACGAGCTGACTCTTCCTGCAAATCGACTGAGGCGCTATAAGAGCCGACCAGCGCCTTCTCATCCACGCAAATCGCGGCCGGATCCACGACCACTTCGCCGCGCTGCGTTTGCGCAAACAACAGCACCCTGCCACCCGGACGGGCCGCATCCATCGCGGGACGGATCAAGCCATTGCTGGCCACGGCCAAAATCACAGCATCCGCGCCGCGGCCATCAGTCTGCTCCCGCATAGCCTGGACTGCATCCTGCCGGGATGCGTCAATTGTAAGCTCGAAACCAAGGCTTTTAGCTATTCTAAGCCTCTCAGGATACAAATCGGAAGTAATAACCGTGGCCCCTGCCTTGCGCGCCAGCACACTGAGGATAATGCCGATGGGGCCCTGTCCGATGGTGAGCACGGTCTCGCCTGGTTCAAGCCGGAGGGCATCGATGCCTTTCATACAGGTGTTTACCGGCTCCACGAAGCAGGACTGCTCAAACGTGATGCCTTTAGGGATCTTCACGGTTCCGTGATCGACAATCCAATCCATCACGCGAACGTATTCCGCGAAACCTCCGCCGGAGGGCTCGAAGCCGGCGGTGCAGCCTACCTTCTTGTAGGTTGGACACTGGGCGAAGGTCTTATGCCAGCAGTAGTAACACTGGCGGCAGGGAATGTGATGAAAGACCACAACCCGGTCGCCGGGCGCAAACTTTCTCACCCCTGCGCCTACCGCCGCCACCACGCCAGCGGTTTCGTGGCCGAAGATGCGAGGCGCCGAGTGAGAGCCGGAGGCAATCTTTTTCAGGTCGGTGCCGCAGACCCCGCAGGTGTGTACGCGCACGAGAAGTTCTCCGGCGCCGATCTGGGGGACGGGAACGGTCTCAAGGCGAACGTCGTTGACCCCCCGGTAAACTGCCGCCAGCATGGTCGCAGGAATCGACTGGCTTTGGTCTTCGATCGCGACTTGTCCTGCAATTCCCATTTTTATCCTAAATGAACTCCTTCGACGAACTCCCTGGATGAACTCCTTAGATGAACTGCGGCCGCGATAGGCTTCAGAGCGGTCGGGCTACTTATTTCGCTGGACCTCCTGTCTGCCTCGGGTCAGTATCCTTGAACTCGACGTGCACCGTCATGGAATCCAGGTATGGCGATTCGGGAGGGGTGAAGTGATAGGACTTCACCTGCAACACCACATAGAAACTATCCACCTTCATGATTCGCCGGGCGCCCACGGGAACCAGCGCAAAAGTCGAAGGCCAGAGCCGACATATCGCGTTCTTCGCGTCGTTCTTCGGATCATCCGACGGATTTGGCGATACCAACAGTACGTTGGTGTAAACGGGGTGTAGCAGGTCTCCCATGGTTCCCTGCCAGGACGTGATCTTTGTATCTCCTTCTGGTCCCTGGGGAATAATTGAGAAGATATAGCGGTCGTTGCCGGCGAGGTCCTTGATGCGCTGGCGGAAGAGCGGGTCCTGCGGGGTGAGTTTGATGTCAAAGCTGTCTTCGACAACGCGGGTTGTGCCCTGGCGAAAACTTTGTGCGTAAACTTCAGTGGCGGCCGACTGCGCGGCAAGAGGCATCGCCGTGCACAGGATAATCAGGAGTAGCTGTTGCGGTTTCATGCGTACTCTCATTCGCGACCTCCCAGGCGCAACCCGCCGGCGGCCGCCGGTTGCGGCTCTGTCTTCGCCGTAGATGGAGACGCTGCGACTGGGCTCGGCGGCCGGCTCAGTTCCTGGCGGTAGTGCTCGAGATGCTCACTCAGCACTCTTGCCGCCTTGCGACTGTTGGCTGCCAACGTGGCAGTGCGGCGCCAGAGCCACGGCCGGAGAGCTACAGAAGCGGCGAAGCTTGCGGTCTTGAAGCGGCCGTTGGCGTCGATGAAGCGGGCCGTCTGGGGCATTTCAAAATTCAACTCGTCGGAAATCACTTTTGTAGCGGCGAAACCAATGCCATGGGCTCTGGCCGCCGCTGCCACGCCCGCCGCTTCCATATCCACGGCCTGCGCTCCGTAGGCTTGGGCTAGGCTCGCTTTTTGTTGTGCTCCGGCCACTGATGCGAAGGTCACTAATGAACTTCTTCCCTTTCCTGTCCCGGTTGCGCCTTCGATTTCGATCCGGCTTCCGTCGCGCGCATCAATCACAAGCGCTGGCACGAAGAGGTCCCCTACTCGCAGATCTGCATCAAGCGCGCCGGCAAATCCCACCGAATGCAGCAGCGTCGGTTTGTACAACGCGATCGCCGCTTCGGCTGCGCGACGGGCGGCTTCCGCGCCGATTCCGCCGCATACGATCACTATCTCGTCCCGCTCAAAGAAAACAAACCTGCGGCCATCGTGCTGCTGTTCCACGCGGCTCAAACTTTTCGTGAGCCCGCGGACTTCACGCTCGAGCGCGGCTACGATGGCGACTTTAGGCATATCCGTTGGCCCGGAACCACTCCACAGCACGGCGCAACGCGGCATCCGCTGGGATGGTCTTCCATCCTAATTCGCGCGCGGCCTTGTCGGAACTGGCCCACATCTTTTTCTTTCCCATGCGCACCGTGTCGACTGTGGCGCGCGGCTCACGGCCCAGCAGGCGGCCTGATACGGTTTCATCCACCGCGCCCGCCGCGTAGGCAACGATGTATGGCAGCTTGACTTTCGGCGAGGGCAAGCCGGCGATCAGGCCGAGCTTGTCGAGAATTTGCTTCAGCGTCAGGTTCTCGCCGCCCAGAATGTAGCGCTCGGCGGTCTTGCCCTTTTCCAGCGCTGCAATGTGTCCCCGCGCGCATTCCCTTACATCGACCAGATTCAATCCCGTCTCCACGTAGGCGGGAAACTTCCTTTTGAGAAAGTCGACGACGATCCGCCCGGTCGGCGTCGGCTTGACGTCCCGCTCGCCCACAGGCGTTGTCGGATTCACTATCACCACCCGCATCCCGCCCCGGCCCGCTTCCATTGCAACCTGTTCGGCCATGAACTTCGAGCGCTTGTAATGACCGATCATGTCGGCGAGTGAAACTGGCGAGTCTTCGTCCGCCGGATGCCCGTTGCCGGTGAAGCCCATGGTGGCCACGCTTGAGGTGTACACCACGGTGCGTACACTGTTTTTCTGCGCTGCGGATAGGATCGCCCGCGTTCCTTCCACATTCGAGCGGTACATCTCGGCCGGATCCTGCACCCAGAGCCGGTAGTCGGCAGCTACGTGAAAGACGACCTCGCAGCCGGCCATTGCCTTTTCCAACGACGCTGGATCGCGCAGGTCGCCGATCGCGGTTTCGGCCTTTGTCCCGGACAGTCCCTCCAGATTCTTCAGATTGCTGGTGGGGCGCACCAGCAACCGCAAATCGGCTCCCTGCTCCGAGAGAGCACGGGCAACGTGGGAGCCTAGAAATCCGGTCGCGCCTGTGACGAAAACTTTCAGGGCAGTTCTCAGTTCTCAGTTCTCAGTTCTCAGTCAGAGCCTCATCGCTCGGGGAGCGACACTGAGAACTGAGAACTGGGAACCGAGAACTAGTTTTCGGCCTTCTCCATCACCTTGGCATACGTTGTCAGGGCGAGCAATGGGAAATACTGGCGGTAGAGGTGATAGTTCAGATAGAACACGCGGGGAAAGCCGGTGCCTGTGTAGTGAGGCTCGTCCCACGATCCATCTTCTTTTTGCGTGCGCAGCAGGTAGGCAATGGCGCGAGCCACGGAGTCGCTGCGCGTGTCGCCGACCGCAAGCAAGCCCAGAATCGCCCACGCCGTTTGCGAAGGGGTGCTCGGCCCCACGCCGTGCAGAGCCGCATCGTCGTAGGAACCGCAGGACTCGCCCCAACCGCCATCCGGGTTCTGCATCATGCGCAACCACTCTGCGGCCTGCTGAATGAAAGGCTCGTGGTTGTCCATGCCAATCGCTTCCAGGCCGCGCAGCACCAGGAATGTGCCGTAAATGTAATTCACGCCCCAGCGCCCGAACCAGCTTCCGTCCGGTTCCTGCTCGTCGCGGAGGAACTGGATGGCTTTTTTTACCGCGGGATGGTTTTTGTCGTAGCCGTAAGCCGCCAACATCTCAAGCGTGCGGCCTGTAATGTCAACCGTCGCCGGATCGAGCATGGCATTGTGATCGGCGAAGGGCACATTCTGAAACACCATCTCGTCGTTGTCCTTATCGAACGACGCCCAGCCGCCGTTCTTGCACTGCATCGACAAGACCCAATCGATTGCGCGTTGCACTGACTCGCGCTGGTAGCGTCCATTGGGATGCTCCACCCGGCTCAGCGCCAGGCAAACCATGGCGGTGTCATCGACATCGGGATAGAACTCATTGTTGAACTCGAAGTACCAGCCGCCGGGTTTGCCTGTCTTGTTCTTGATTTGCCAGTCGCCCGGATTCCGCACCTGCTTCTGCAGAATCCAGTCGGCGCACTTTACCATCCGCGGATCATTCGCTGGCACTCCCGCTTCCGCGAGGGCAAACATGGCGTAGGCCGTATCCCACACCGGAGACAGGCAGGGCTGCATGCGGAAGGTGTCGCCCTCTTCGATGCCTAATCTCTCAAATTCATCCAGGGCGCGGATCACCTGGGGATCGTCGACTGAGTAACCCAGGCAACGCATTGCAATCGTGGAGTTCATGATCGAGGGATATATTCCCGCGAGCCCGTCGCTCATCTCGAAACGCTCAAGCATCCACTTCTCGGCGGTTTTTAGTGCGATCGAGCGGAGAGGCCGGATGTGCACCCGCTCGAACCAGTGCGTCATGCGATCGAGACAAAGAAAGAAATTCCGCCAGGACACCAGCTTTTTCGACCAGCGCAGGTGCATGCGAGACTTTTGCATGCCGCCGACAAACAGCTCTTCGATGCCCATCTCCCGCGGGATTTTCTTGAACGGCTTCTTGGCGTAGCAGATGGAGAGCGGCACCAGGATGGCCCGCGACCACGATGAGATCTCGTACAGGTTAAACCAGAACCAGTTGGGAAACAGAACGATCTCGGGCGGAATCGCGGGCACGGCGTCGTAGTCATACTGGCCGAAGAAACAGAGATAGATCTTGGTGAATGTATTGACCTCGGTGACGCCGCCGAGTGCCAGGATCTTTTTGCGGGCACGCTGGAGCGCGGGATGATCCGCCGGGTATCCCGCCAGCTTCAGACCGAAATATGCCTTGACCGAAACGCTGATATTCGACGGCCCCGTAGGGTAAATGCTCCATCCGCCGTCTTCGTTCTGATGCTGGATGATCCAGTTGGCAGCCTTTTGGAAGCGCACAGGGTCGACCGTTCCCAGCAACGTGTGGAGCACAAAGTAGTCTGACTCGAGCGTGGTGTCGGCTTCCAGTTCGCCGCACCAATAGCCTTCCTCGTGCTGAGCCGAAAAAAGAAGCTTGCGGGCGGCGTCCATGGCAGCGCCGACACGACTGGCTAGCCCGTCGATTTTGCCGAAGCGAAGTTGGGGTGCGGAAGTGGTATGGGGATCGGGGGAGTTAGTGTCCATCTCCATTAAAAGCGGCTCCGTTAGTCCGCAGTGGCGCTGGCCGGAGCAGCGGCAATGGCTTCGACAATCTCCGGTGGCAGCCCGAAGCGGACGTTTTCCGGCATGACCTCGAGTTCCTGCACGTTGTCGAAACCTTTGGTGGCGAGAAACTTCATCGTTTCCTCCACCAGGCACTCCGGAGCTGAAGCTCCGGCCGTGAGCGCGATGGTTTTCACGTCGAGCAACCACTCGGCCTCAATGTCTTTGTAGCTGTCGATGAGATGGGCATTCGTTCCCAGATTGCGCGCCACCTCGACCAGACGATTCGAGTTGGAGCTGTTCTCAGAGCCGACGACCAGCAGCAGATCAGATTCCGAGGCGACTTCCTTCACGGCTACCTGCCGGTTCTCCGTGGCGTAGCAAATGTCCTGCGCGGCCGGGCCTTTGATGTTGGGGAACTTTTTCTTCAGCGCTGCAATAATGTCTTTGGTCTCATCCAGGCTAAGCGTGGTCTGCGTGAGATAAGCCACGTGATCAGGATCGGGCACGCTCAGCGATTTCACCTGTTCGGGATTTCCCACCACCTGGGTCACCAGCGGAGCCTCGCCCAGCGTCCCGATTACCTCATCGTGATCGTGGTGTCCGATCAGGATCAGCGAGTAGCCCTCTTTGGCAAACTTCACCGCTTCCACGTGCACCTTAGTGACCAGCGGGCATGTCGCATCGATTACGCGCAGTCCGCGCCGGGCGCTGTGCTCGCGCACCTCGGGCGAAACTCCATGAGCGCTGTAGATGACGCGCTCGCCGTTGGGGACTTCATCTTCGCTGTCGACGAAGATCGCGCCCTTGCCACGCAACTCATCCACCACAAAACTGTTGTGGACGATTTCCTTGCGCACGTAAATGGGCGGACCGAAGGCCTCGAGCGCGATACGCACGACGTCGATAGCCCGCACCACCCCGGCGCAGAACCCGCGCGGCTTAAGCAACAACAACGTCTTTCCCTGGCTACTTGGCACTATCAAACTCCCGTTCTTGTGATCGTCGTACTGATCAGCCCCAGACCATCCAAGATGCAAAATGTGGCCTTGAAACCTGTACGATCAGGGTACACGAACCCCATTGAGGCGATAGTAATAAACTACCGGAAAGTACCCTTCTGGTCAACGTAAGCCACAGAAACGGCGGGGATTAGCAGCGGACGGGGATTCCGAGCAGTGAATGGTTCCAACCCTGGAATGAACCTACCCGTTGGCCTTAATCATCTGCTCCGCGTGCTTGCGCGATGTGTCGGTAAGCTTGGCCCCGCTCAGCATGCGCGCCACTTCCTCGGTGCGCTCTTCGCCCACAACGGCGCGGATACTGGTCCGGGTGCGGCCGTTGCGGTCCTTCTTCTCGATTACGTAGTGCTGATCAGCAAACGTGGCGATCTGTGGCAGGTGAGTGACGCAAAGAACTTGATTGGATCGTGCCAGAGCTTTCAGCTTTTTTCCTACGGCTTCGGCGGCGCGGCCGCCGATGCCGGTGTCGATTTCGTCGAAGACCATGGTACGTGGGTTGGCTGAACCTTGACGCTTCTTGCCAGGAGTTGGATGGAGCCCTGCTTCCACGCTCACCTTGAGCGCCAGCATTACCCGCGACAGTTCGCCACCTGATGCAATGTGCTCCAACTGCCGCATGGGCTCGCCCGGATTTGTCGCAATCATGTAAACGACTTCATCGATTCCCGTCGCTGCCCAGTTCCCTTCTTCTTCGCCGGTCGTCATCTGGATGCGGAAAGTCGATTTCATGGCCAGATCGTTGATCTCGGCCTCGACCAGCTTCTCCAGCTTGCGCGCCGCGTCCTGACGAGACTTCGACGGGGTCCGCGCTGCCGGCAAATACTCCGCGCCGCTCTTCGCCAGTTTGGAGCGCAATTCGCGCAGGATCTCGTCTTTGTTTTCGATCTCCGAAAGCTTGCGCGCCACGTCAGCTCCGAAGGCAATTACGTCATCGAGCGCTGGACCATACTTGCGTTTCAGCCGGTCGAGCAGCGCGAGCCGGTCTTCTACCTCCGCCAGATGTTCGGGCGAGGCGTGGATTCCGCCGGCGTAATCCCTGACCGTGGCTCCTACATCTTCCACGCTGATGCGCGCGGTTTCGAGTGCGGCCAGCGCCTCTTGAAACCTGGGCTCATATCGCGCCAGGTCTTCAATCTGCTTCTGCGCGGCGCGCATCGACGCCGAGGTCGAACCGTCACCTTCATACAGCAGATCGAAAGCCTGCATGGCAGCGTTGTAAATCTTCTCGGCGTTAGCCAGAACGCGCTTTTCGGTTTCCAGGCGCTCGTCTTCGCCCGCTTGCAGCGCGGCCTCTTCGATCTCGCGTTTCTGAAACATCCAGAGATCCACTAACCGCAAACGGTCTTGCTCGCCGCGTTCCAGATCGTCGATGCGAGCGCGAATTCCCTTCCACGCTTCGAATGCAGCCGTCACTTGCTCGAGCTGGCTTCCGGCAAATGCGTCGAGTAACGCCAGGCGCGCCGGGGCATCAAAGGACAGGATCGACTCATTCTGCGCATGAATGGTCGCCAGATGCGGCGCCAGTTGCCGCAGCACCGCGACTGTGGCCGGCTGATTGTTCACGAACACGCGGCCTTTGCCTCCGGCGGCAATTTCACGCCGCACGATCAGCGAGCCGTCGTCTGATTCGTCGAGACCGTTGTGCTCCAGCACTTTTTCGATTGCATCTCCGGCGCGGCCCTCGCACGCGAAGACCGCCGACACCAGGGCGCGCTCCGCACCAGTGCGAATCACCTCACTCGACGCCTTTTCCCCGAGCAGCAGGGCCAGCGCATCAATCAATATGGATTTGCCGGCGCCGGTTTCTCCCGTCAGCAGGTTAAGCCCAGAAGCGAACTCCACCACCGCGTTGTCGATGACCGCGTAGTTCTCCAACCGCAATTCAACCAGCACAGGCCGTCCTCAGTCGACGATCAGGTCGACGATGTCGAAGTTTTGCGCAGCATAGCATGAAAGGCAGTGTCCAGTTGCCAGTTGTCAGTTGTCAGTTTGAGCAGGAACGGGTTTGGCGGTGTGCGCTGACGAGAATCTTTTCAACGCCTCGGTTCCAGCACCAAACAGAAAAGCCACGGCCGAAGCCGTGGCTCTATAAAAGGTCGCCTGATTAGCCAGCCTTGCGGTACTTATCCGCGCTTTCCTCTGTGGAACCTGTGGTGATCACCTGCTTCCGACGTTCCCTTAGTGTGTCCTGGAATCGATCCCAGCGCGGCCCGATTCCAACCGCGCTCTGGCTGATCACAACCGAATCGGTGCTCGCAGCGAAGCCGCCTTCGGTGAATGCCCCCGTATCGATGTTGCCGACCGGTGGGTCCGCCGCCCGGGGCGCAGGCGAATTCCCCGGCATCTGCTGTGTGGTCGGAGTAATGTTTCGCTCCGTTCCGGCGCGGTGCATCACCGGATCCGCTTTCCATTTCGATCGGTAGCGCCCTTCATAGTCCGACCACTGTTCATCGGATTCCAGGTCGACTTCCTGATAAGGCGGAAAACTTTCCACCTGCTCCTTGGTAAGAGGGACGCTAAAGTCGTCCTTGTGCTCGGCGGACACGCGAAGCCGGTCCGCGGGGACAATAAACTTCTTGGTCGTCAACCATCCTCCGGTGTCGACCACCACGTAGTGAATGAGTCCGGTGAAGTGATCAAAGATCACATCGTCGATCTTGCCCAGTTTTTCATCGTTTAGCCCATACAACTTGGAGCCTCGAATGTCTTCTGTGGCATCCGTGAAGCGATAGTTTCCCAGCAGTCCGTGCTGCGCCATGATTTCCCCTCCTTCGAGATCCCTTACTGACTTAAATGCTCCCCTTAGATGTCAGGCGCGCGGTTGGGGTATATCAGGAAAATAAATATGAGGAGCGGATGCTCTCGGTCCGCACGGACGTTATTCTTAGGATACGTCCTGCAAAGAAGCTCGCCTCGATCATCTATAATCGCAACCAAGGTATCCCAAAACTACGATGCATCTTCCCTACTTTGCAGCTTTCGTCGGCGGCGAAATTGTCGAACTCGTTTCCAGTAGCGGTCCCGTCGCCAAGTTTGTCCTCCTAACCTTGCTGGCATTCAGTTTTATCTCCTGGGCCATCATTCTCACCAAATGGAACTTGCTGCGCCGCGCGCGCTGGCAGAGTGGACGCTTTCTGCGCGCCTTTCGCAAGGCACAACGCCTGCAGGATATTGCGACGGTGGCGGATCAGTTCCGTCCCAGTCCTCTAGTGGGCGTTTTCGAAGGCGGATTCCAGGAATATAAACGCCAGCTGTCGGCGCATGGAACAGCGCTGCGCAGCCTGACTGCGGTGCAGCGCGGCATGCAGATCGGAGCCTCGGAAGAAATCACGCGCCTCGAGCGCAATGTCCCCTGGCTCGCCATTACCGCAGCCGTGACCCCGTTCATCGGATTGTTCGGCACGGTCTGGGGCATCATTGACGCTTTTCATGGCCTCGGCACGGCCGGCGGGGCCACGCTGCGCGCGGTTGCCCCAGGTATATCCGAAGCTCTCATTACTACTGCTGCGGGATTAGCGACGGCCATCCCTGCCGTCATCGCTTACAACCTGATCGGCAGCTCCATCCGCACGTTCGCTGCCAGCGGAGACGACTTTGGACTGGAAGTGCTGAACGCCATCGAGAGCATTCAGCCGCAAGCCGCACCCGAAGTGAGGCGTTGATGGCCTTCACTTCCTCCAACGGTCGCACGCAGACGGCTCTTGCCGACATCAACATCACCCCGCTGGTGGATGTCGTACTCGTGCTGCTGATCATCTTCATGGTCACCGCGCCCGTGCTCGAGTCCGGCATTGAAGTAAACGTGCCCAAAACCCGCACCGTCAAGGAAATCACCGAAGAACGTCTGGTCATCACCATCAACAAGGATCAGCGGGTGTTCCTGGGCAACGAAGCCATCAACATTAATCAGATCGCGGCTACGCTGCACCAGAAGATTCGCGATCCCCGTAACCAGTTCATCTTCGTCCGCGCTGATGAAGAAGTCCCTTTTGGAGCCTTCGCCACAGTTATGGATGCGGTGAAGCAAGCCGGCATCACCAACATCAGCATCGTCACCCAGCCCCTGGAAGAACATGGCGCAAAACGCTGAGATCTTCTTCGAGCACGACAACTGGGGGCGCGCCCTCGGATGGTCGGCGGGTTTCCATGTCGCGGTGACGGCATTGATCGTGCTCTATTCGCTTATCTTTGGCGCATCTAGCGGCGCGAGTTGGGGCGCGGGCGGCGGCGGGAGCGCCATCGGCGTCACTTTAGTCGGCTCAGTTCCCTTGCCCGCTAACCCCAGACAAACCCAAAACGTTGTGGCGAACGAATCCAAGGGCCTTACCCAATCTCAGCCCAAGATTGAAGAGAAAGCGCCGGACGCGATCGAAATTCAGGGCAAGAATTCCAAGATCAAACCCAAAAAGCCTCCCACTCCGACCAAGTCGAAACCTGAACCCGCCCCTGAGGAAGAAACGAACCAGGTTGCCTACGGTGAAGGGGGTCCGGTCAGCGGCCCTTACGGTACCTTCGCTGCCGGCGGCGCGAAAGGAGGCTTCGGAGTTAGCGGAGGAGGGGGTGATTTCGGCAGTCTTTACGCCTACTACGTCCGAGTCATCCAGGAAAAGGTTTCGGAAAATTGGCTGAAGTACGAGGTCGATCCCGGAATTTCTACTGCGCAGCGAGTCTATGTGACCTTCGACATTGCGCGGGATGGCCACCCCTTCGACGTGCAAGTGGAGCAATCCAGCGGCGTGCCATCGCTCGACCAATCGGCGGTCCGCGCCGTGCAGCGTATCGATACTTTCGGACCATTGCCCCAGGATTATTCCGGCAACAAGGTTTCCGTGGAATTTTGGTTCGATTACAGCAAGAAATAAATTTTCCGCCTTAGAGCCATGCCGCGGCATCCATAAAAGTTATGCTGGGACTTATCGTAAGGACGCAGCATCTACCTGAGTATTCCTGAAGTCTAAATTCGTAATTATGATGGTTCGTGGTCAATCGTAACTTGCCAATGAGAACATATCGGGGTACGATATTGTCGTATACGGTATCTTTTTGTCCGGGTTCGCGTAACGGCTCCGCACGGATGGACGACAGACACAGACGAGGATTAGCCCGAACCGCCGCACCGATTCTGAGCGGCTTGCTCCTTCTGCTCGGTTCGCTCACTTCTTTCCTCTGGGCTCAGGATTGGGTCCGCACCGGCACTTCGCTGGGTGTCGAAAAAGTCCGCCTCGCAGTACCCGATTTCAAGCCTTCCACCGGCGATCCCCAGAATACCGCCCTGCTGAAGACTTTCAACGATACTTTCTGGAACGATCTGGATAACTCCGGTGTGGTCGAACTTGTGTCGAAGAGTTTCTATCCTCTGCAGGTTCCCGGGCAACCCGCCGACGTCACGTTCGATCTGTGGAATGTGCCTCCGCCCAACGCCGCCATGCTGGCCTTTGGAAATCTGGGCGCAACCAGCGGCAAAATTACCGTGCAGGGCTGGTTGTACGACGTCAAAAACACTGGGTCTCCGCAGGTCCTGGGCAAGCAATACACAGACGTCGCCACAGACGAAGGTGCTCGCCTCATCGCGCACAAATTCGCCGATGAAATCATTCTGCGTCTGGGCGGCGGCATCCCCGGCATTGCCGAGAGCAAAATCTATTTCGTCAGCGACCGCTCCGGCCACAAGGAAATCTGGGTGATGGATTACGATGGCTCGAATCAGAGCCAACTCACTCATCTCGGATCCATTTCTCTTTCGCCGCGTATCTCGCCGGACGGTTCACGGCTGGCCTTTAGTTCCTTGACCAAATCGGGCTGGGACATTCTGATGTACTCCATGGATCTCAACCGGCTGGTCAGTTTTCCCCATTTCGGGGGAACGAATCTGGCGCCCGCCTGGTCACCCGATGGCACCCGCCTGGCGTTCTCATCTTCGCGCACCGGGAATTCCGAAATTTATATCTGTGATGCTAACGGAGCCAACCTGCATCGCATGACAGCTAACAAAGGCCCGGATGTTTCGCCGACCTGGAACCGCAAGACCGGTTCCCAGATCGCTTTCGTCAGCGGCCGCACCGGATTGCCGCAGATTTATACGATGGAGGCCGACGGCACCAACCAGCAACGCATGACCGATCAGGGCTACGCGGTTTCGCCGAACTGGGCGCCGAATGGCCAGTTCCTGACGATGGCATGGACGCGGAAGTACGGCCCCGGTGATCCTGGCTCCTCCGACATTTACCTGATGGACACTGCCAGCAAGCAGTGGGTGCAACTGACTCATGATGGCGGGCGCAATGATTTTCCTTTCTGGGCGCCGGACGGCCGGCACATCGTCTTTCAGTCCAGCCGCTCCGGGAAAGAAGAGATCTGGATGATGCTGGCCGATGGCACCAAGCTCCATCAATTGACTTTTACGGAACGCAATTCGCAACCAGACTGGAGTTGGAAATAAAACGCTTCGTCGCAAGTTGAAATCGATTTTCCGGTCCGCAGGAGGATCTAAACGTGAAGAGGAAGAACATGAAACATCAAACCTGGAAGGTACTCGCAACCGTCATCGCTCTGGCCGCTATTCTCATGCTCGGTGCCTGCAAGAAGAAAACCGCGCCGCCACCGCCACCGCCGCCACCGCCGCCGGCCTCACCTACTGCTTCCATCTCGGTGAGCCCAGATACCATTCAAGCTGGCCAGTCTTCGACTCTGACCTGGCAAACCTCCAACGCCACCGACGTTTCCATTGGTGGCATCGGAGCTGTTCAAGCCATTGGGTCGCAGCCGGTCAGCCCTACCGAATCCACCACCTATCACCTGGTGGCCAAAGGCGCTGGCGGAACCCAGGAGGCGACGACGCGCCTCACCGTCACCCAGCCGCCGCCACCGATGGCGGCGACTCCATCGCCCACTGACGAAGACCTGTTCGGGCAGAATGTCAAGGACATCTATTTCGATTACGACAAGTCCAATATTCGCGCTGATCAGGAGTCTTCCGCACAAGGCGACGCGCAGTTCCTCGGCCAGCATCCCAACATCAATTTCACGATTGAGGGACACTGCGACGACCGCGGCTCAACCGAATACAACCTGGCCTTGGGCGATCAGCGAGCCTCGTCAGTCAAAAGCGCTCTGGTAGCGGCCGGCGTCAGCGCCAGCCGCATCAAGACCATCAGCTACGGCAAGGAAAAACCGTTCTGCCTGGAAGACAACGAAGCCTGTTGGCAGCAGAACCGCCGCGGCCACTTTGTTTATCAAAAGTAGCCGGAGATTTTTCCTCTCGGGGGCGGAGCACTCCTCCGCCCCTGAGTTTTCTTGTTCCCAACCTTGTTCCCAACTATGTCCCCGAATAATCTTCCCAACCCATAGTCCCGCGAACACGTCTAAAATAGACCGCAGGGAACCTACACCTATGACACTACGACGCGGCTCCATTCTTTTCGCCCTGCTGTCCGTGCTATGGCTGGCTGTCACTCCGGCTTGGGGCGTCAGCAAGGAAATCATCGAACTGCAGACCCAGGTGCAGCAACTGCAGCAGCAGATGACGGCCATGCAGCGCAGTTTCGACGAGCGCATGGGCGTCATGAAAAACCTGGTCGAGCAGGATACGGACGCGATCAACAAAGTTACTGGCGCCATCACGGCCCTGCAAGGCACGCTGCAAAAGCAGCAGGGGGATCAGGCCGCGCACGTCGACCAGCTCTCGGGCCAGCTCCAATCGCTCAATGACACGCTCGACGAACTCAAAGCTCGTCTAGCCAAAGTCAGCAAGCAGTTGGAGGACATGCAGTCGTCGCAGCAAACTCAAGCGGCACAGGTGGCTCAGCAACAGGCGCAGGCCCAGGCTTTAGCGCAGGCTCCGCCGCCCGATGTGCTTTACAACAACGCGCTGCGCGATTACAACGGCGGCAACAACGATCTGGCTACGCAGGAGTTTTCCCAGTACCTCAAGTTTTATCCCAACACCGATCTCGCCGGGAATTGCTACTTCTATCTGGGTGAGATTCAATTCCGCCAGGGAAATTACCAGCAGGCGGCGCAGAGCTACGATCAGGTTGTGCAAAACTATCCGGCAGGAAACAAGACTGCTTCGGCTCAGCTGAAGAAAGGCTTTTCGCTGATCGAACTCGGCAAGCAGGACGACGGGGTCACAGAACTCCGCCACGTAATCCAGCGCTATCCCAAATCCAACGAAGCCTTGCAGGCCCGCGAGCGTCTTCGCAAGCTGGGAGTCGCGCCCGCTGGGCGTTCGGGGCAGTAGCGTGCTCGCGAGCAGGAGCAATCATTATGAATAAAATCTCTGACAACGATCCCGACCGCGCCAAGGGTGCTACGGAAGGCGAAGAACATCACCACGATGGGAACCTCGCGCTGTCCGAGCCACTCGGACACCGCGACCAGGATCCTCTGATTAAAGGCGCTGACACCGACTTCCCCGAACCGGGGGAGAATCCGGAACATTCCGGCGAGAAGCGGTGAACAGGGCCAGCGTTTAGCGCTTAGGGGCTAGGGAAAATCCTGCTTAACACGGGGCTTCGACTGACCCCTAACCCCTGAACCCTAGTCCCTGCTTTCTTTAAATCGTCATCGCGCCGACTTCTTTTTCCACTTCAGCGATGTCGACCATGACAATGGCGTCCCAGGGGCAGCCGTCGAGGAAACAGCCGTCGGGACCTTTGCTGAGGCACTTCTTGCAGCCGATGCAGAGAATGGGATCGACCGCGATGCGCCCGAACGGCGTACTGTCTTCGTCCGCCACCCAGAACATGCAATCTTCCACCGGGCAATATTCCACGCAGGCCGGCGAGCCGGCGCATCCCGTGCAGCACTCAGTGATCACGGCAAGCTCTTTGGGTTTCTTCTTGCGAGGCGTGGTCAGCCCTTTGGACCTGGGTTCAGACTTCATCTCGTCGGGAACCATGCCGACAGCTTTGGTGGCGCCGGGTGCAGGAGGCATGGCGCGATTATAACGCGATTTCCCTCCAAGCCAAAATTCGCCGCTGGCGGTAACGTGGAAGAGCGGCGCTTCAGCAGCTTGCCCTGAGCGTAGTCGAATGGGCCCGCGAGCCAACCTGAACGACCGGGCTTTAGCCCCGATGTCCCAGAACGGATTTCCAACGAGAATAAGATCTCCCGCGGCTCCCGCAACCTATTGCTTCCGGTATACTGAACCCCTGCAAAGGAGCACCCCATGGCTGGAAAAAGTCTGAACCGGGTTCAACTGATCGGAAATCTTGGGAAGGATCCCGAAGTTAAATACACGCCGCAGGGCACGCCCGTGGCCAAGCTGACCATCGCCACCAACGAGCGCTTCAAAGACAAGAGCGGCGAGTGGCAGGACCGCACCGAGTGGCACAATGTCGTGCTCTGGCAGCGGCTGGCCGAGATTGCAGGCGAGTATCTGAAGAAGGGTGGCAAGGTGTACATCGAAGGCCGCCTGCAAACCCGCTCCTGGGACGACAAGACCAGCGGTCAGAAGAAGTATATGACCGAAGTGGTGGCCAGCGATCTGATCCTGCTCGGCGGCCGCGGCGAAGGTGGCGGCGACTTCAAAGAAGGCTCGCGAGGCGCGTCAGCCGGCGGCAACAACTTCGACCAGCGCACGCCGGAACCCGAGCACGCTACAGCTGGATCGGGGCCCATCACGGATGAGGACATTCCGTTCTAGCGGCGACCCGGAGTTTGGGGTGGCGCAGCGCTTCTAGCGCTGCGATCAGCCCGTTTATTGATGGGAGGCTTTAGCCTCTGAGGTTTCTTCGCCATCAGAACAACCAGGCACGCGGTGGAAAGATTTTGTGGAGAACTGCCAGGCTATGACTGACAACGGCGTTCGGGAACATGATCGAACTCATTTGGAAAAACTGCATCGCCTCTGCTTACTCGAACAAGCCCTAATCGGAGCCTTGAACCAGCCCACAGTAAGTCTCGACATGACCGTGGTAAGAAAGAAAGGTCTGCTCGCGGTCCTGCGGCGCAGTAACGCAAGAGGCTACCCCGCGAAAGAATCTCGTCCGTTCTAATTCTCGGCGGTGTCTAATCAACCCGTGAACCGTCTGCGGAAGATTGCGCCTTTTCTTCGAGCTGCTGCTCTGGGAATTTGCATTATTTTCCTGCTCGCTATCCTGTCCATCCAAGTTGAGCAGCGCGTGCTGCGTCGGCGGGCGGAGCGATTACTCATCGACATCCGATCTCTAGAAATCCATCGCGCCACGTTTAGCGACGTTGAAGGGCTAGGGCGCAAGTGGAAGAGGCTTGCGCACTACGAGAGCAATTGCACGGAGAGAGCGTGTGCTCTCGAAATCTCATGGGACGATTGTTACCTTCGACATGTCGGATGGCTCTCCGGTTTGACGTGCTTCACTTCTTTTTACTGGCTGGCGGTCGCCCCGAACAGATTAAGGCACAAGTGACAGTGGACAACGGAGTCGTTGTGGGTAAAGGATTCCATGTTGTGGTTGGAGTTACAGGCCATCGGGCCCAGGGGCGATGGTGGGATTACCCCCTGATGGCCGACGCGTACAGTGTGTCTGAATTCGAGCGGAGTTATCGACCGCCGGCCAATCATCCCGATTATATTGTTGGCAGGCCTGGAGGGTGCGACGGTCCATGTCGCGAGGTGCATTTCATTTTCTCTCCATCCGCAGATTCCGCTACCATAAGCCGCCTTATGCAGTTCGATCTCTCCTGTCTGACGAGGTGGATTCATCCGTGCCGCACAGAAGGTGACATCATGCCGAACGCCTCGGCGCAGTACGAGTTGGATTTCGGTCGTACAATGAACTGAGTTCGCGACGAGGATTTCCATGACCATGACCGAACAACTTGCCGATAAGAAGTGCGTCCCTTGCCGGGGCGGCGTGCCTCCGCTCAAAGGCAAGGAACTCGAGACGCTGCACAAGATCGTCCCCCAGTGGAGCGTAGTCAACCAGCACCATCTAACTCGAGCGTTCACCTTTCCCGACTTCAAGCAGGCGCTTGATTTCGTAAATCGGGTGGGAGCGTTGGCCGAGGAGCAAGGCCATCATCCCGACATTCTGCTGGCCTGGGGCAAAGCCGAAATTACAATGTGGACGCACAAGATCGACGGCCTCACCGAGAGTGACTTCATCATGGCCGCGAAGATCGACCGGCTCGCGGGATAGCCTCGGGCGCTGAACCGCCGCTCTTCCGCGTTACCGCACGCCTGCAATCGGCTCACTATTCACCCGCATGGCCAGCGTCCATAACGCTGCCGGAACCAGCATGACTAGTCCGGTCCAAGTCGCGACCGTGCGAGCGGCGACGCCGGCATCGAGGAGTCGTCCGCAAAAGTAGGCGCCGGCGGCGATGGTCAACATCGAGAACCCCAGGTCAGCCGAAAAGACGCGGCCGCGGAAGCGGTCGTCCGTATGAAGCTGCAAAAGCGTGGTGGAGAAAACCCAGACGGTTGATCCTCCGGCGTGGGCCAGCATGGCGCACGCGCTGGCCATCCAAACCGTGCGGCTGACTCCGAGCGCTCCGTATCCGACTGCGATGATGAGATAGCCAAAGAGAATTCCGAGTTGCAGCCGGCGGTCGCTGCGGCCCGCCCAGCGCGCCGAGACGAGCGGGCCCACGAGAGCACCCAAGCCGCGTCCTCCGAGCAGGATGCTCATGCCGAGCATCGCTCCGCGCGCGGTGTCGATGTGGTGCCAATGCACGGCAAACTCATGCGCACCCATCACGGTGAAGATCACCCAGCTTGGCCCAATCATGAGTTCGCCAGCTTTCGCAAAAACGGTTGGAAGCAGCGTGCGATGATTGCGCACGTAGCGAATGCCCTCCAGTACCGGGGAAAAGTCAACCAGATCGCGCGGACGCAGCGGAGCCGCAGATTCGGCGTGCGGCTCGGCAAAATGCATGCCTCCAATCAGCCAGGCCGATGCCAAAAACGACAGCGCGTTGAGAATGAAAACAGCGTCTCGTCCGAACAAGGCCGCAACCACTCCGCCCACCGAAGCGCCGATCAACAGATTCACCGACCAGGTAGCCGAAGACAGCGTGTTGGCGATCAGCACTTCTCCCCGCGCAGCGATGTTTGGGATCACCGAGTTACGAGCAGGTTCGAAGAACGCGGCCATGACGGTCTCGGCCAGCAGCAGCGGATAGATGAGCCACACCATGGAGCGTGAGCGCACCAGCAGCATGGCCAACACTACCGCAAAGCGGACCAGGTCGGCGGCAATCATCACATGCTTGCGGCGCAAGCGGTCATTCACCACGCCGGCCGTTGGGCCGATAAAAGTCTGCGGTAGAACTTGCAGAACCAGCGCCAACGCAACCGAACTGGCGCGCCCAGTCAACTGCAGCAGCAGAGTGTAGATGGAGAGTGTGTAGAACCAGTCGCCGATCTCACTCACAATCTGCGCCATCCAGAGCCGGCGGAAATTGCGGTTGGTGCGCAGCAGCCGCAGGTATGACCCGAGCGAAATTGTCGGGGCAGCGAGCTCCGGTTGGGTTTGCATGCGAGTGGCTAGGTTAACAAAGTTCGGGCTTCAGCTTCGGGCTTCGGGCTTTAGGCTTTGACTCGTGCGTGCGGGACTTCCTTTACAGCCCAGTTATGAGGCAGGACGCAGTTTGCGCTTGAGGTCGTCGGCGATCTGCTTGCCATGGAAGCGGCCGTTCTCAATGAAAATTTCGTTGGTGCTGGAGCCGGCGACGATCACCCCCGCGACGTAGATCCCCGGCACATTGCTCTCTAGCGTCACGGGATCGCAGACCGGACGGCATTGCTCCTCCGACAACTCAATTCCCATGCTGCGCAGGAAGTCGTAGTCGGGGTGGTAACCAATCAAGGCCAGCACGAAATCGTTCTTCAGCCGGATGGGGCCGCGCGGCGTGACGATGACGACGTGGTCGATGCCGATCTCCTGCACACGGCTGTCGAAGTAGGCCACGATGTCTCCGTTCTTGATGCGATTCTCCAGGTCGGGCTTGATCCAGTACTTGACGTGGCGGTGCAGTTGGCTTCCGCGATAGACCAACGTAACGCGGGCGCCGTGGCGCCAGAGATCGAGAGCGGCGATCGCGGCGGAATTCTTGCCGCCGATCACCAGCACATCCGTGTCGTAGTAAGGATGAGCCTCGGCGTAGTAGTGCGAGACCTTGGGGAGATCCTCGCCAGGCAGACCGAGTTGATTGGCTAGATCGTAATATCCAGTAGAGGCGATCACTTTGCGGGCGCGGTAGTCGTGGGGCCGGCCGGCGCGGTCAGTGGCCGTGATGCTGAAGTTTCCGTCTTCGCCCATCACCGTTTTAACCCACTCGTACTGGCGAATATCGAGATGGTAATGCTCGGTGACCTTGCGGTAATACTCGAGAGCCTCTTCGCGAGTCGGCTTTTGCAGGGATGTCGTAAAAGGGATATCACCGATTTCGAGCAGTTCGGGCGTAGTAAAAAAAGTCATGCCTGCGGGATAGTGAAACAGTGAATTGACGAGACAGCCTTTATCAAGAACGATGACTTTGAGCCCGATCTTCTGCGCCTCGATGGCGCAGGCCAGCCCGGTAGGGCCGGATCCGATGACCAGGACGTCGGTGCGCATCTCGGGATGCGAACGAAGTTGGGGCTTAGGTTTAGTTTCAACTTCCGCGGCGGCGAGAAAGTGAGGCATGGAGTGCGTGACGGAGTGAGTAGATTAGAAGCCGATGATTTTAGCATGCGCATGACGCCAAAATCTGACGTGGGTAAGACTGCCTACGAAGCGGGGTTCGCAGTCGCAAAGGAAGCTGGGCGAACCTCCCGTTCGATCGTGCGCGCGAGCTTGTCTCGCGCAACTTCGAGATCGTAGGCGGACTGAAGATTGAGCCAGAAGCCGGCGCTGGTGTTGAAATACCGTGCCAGGCGCAAAGCAGTGTCTGGAGTAATACCGCGGCGCTCGTGGACGATCTCCGCGATTCGCGTCACGGGAACGCGGAGGTCGAGCGCCAGCCGGTTCATGCTGAGCCGGAGCGGTTCCATGAACTCGGCGCGGAGGATCTCGCCGGGATGGATGGGGGGCAGAAGCTTTTGCGTCTTAGGCATAGATTTCCTAGTGGTAGTCCACGATCTCGACTTCGTAGGCGTTTCCATCCCGCCAGGCGAAACAGAGCCGCCACTGGTCATTGATACGAATGCTGTGCTGTCCTTTGCGTGCCCCGTGCAGCGCTTCCAAGCGATTGCCTGGCGGCGCTGCCATATCGCGCAATTCCGTGGCGCTATCCAACTGCCTGAGCTTTCTGCGGGCAATCTGCTCCACGGCTTGAAAGCGCCGGCTGCGTTGGCGGTGCTGAAGCCGCTCTGTCTCGTCGCACCGGAACGACCTGATCACACCACCGAGTGTATTCTGTGCAGCGTGTAACGTCAAGCGTCAAGCTATCTGCCCCCACAAGACACCCCCGAGACCCAAAAGCTGAGCTGCCTGCTTGCTATAATTTGCGGTTACCTCATTCATCGCGCTCTAATCAGGACCCTATGTCAATCTCCGTAGAACCGGCGGCTCGCACGCGCATCGAATCCGACAGCATGGGGCAGATTGAGGTCCCGGCCAACGTCTACTGGGGAGCGCAGACGCAGCGCTCGCTGCTGCACTTCAACATTGGGCGCGACACCATGCCTCCGGAGATGATCCGCGCGTTCGGGGTCCTCAAGAAAGCGTGCGCTCTGGTGAACCAGGACCTTGGCAAACTGCCGGCCGAAAAGGCCAAATTGATCGTGCAGGCTGCTGACGAAGTAATTGCGGGCAAGCTGAACGACCAGTTTCCGCTGCGCATCTGGCAGACGGGCAGCGGCACGCAGACCAACATGAACGTGAATGAGGTCATCTCGAATCGGGCCATTGAAATTGCTGGTGGCGTGATGGGATCGAAGAAGCCGATCCATCCCAATGACGATGTGAATATGTCGCAATCGTCGAACGACACGTTTCCGGCGGCGATGCACATTGCTGCAGCCGATCGGGTGAGGAACGTGCTGATTCCGGCAGTCAAGAACGTGCACGATGCGATCGCGGCCAAGGCGCGGGAATTCGATGACGTCGTTAAGATCGGACGCACTCACTTGCAGGATGCTGTGCCGTTGACCTTCGGCCAGGAGTTCGGCGGCTGGGCCAGTCTGCTCGAGCGTGACATTAAGCGGCTGGAACAGGTGATCGAGGGACTTTACGATCTTGCGATCGGCGGAACTGCCGTCGGGACGGGGCTGAACACTCATCCTGAATTTGCGGAGCGGGCTGCGAAGAAGATTGCCGAGCTTACGGGACTTCCCTTCCGCTCGCATGGCAACAAGTTCGCCGCGCTTTCGGCGCATGACGAGATTGTGTTCGCGCAGGGTGCGATGGAAACGCTGGCGGCTTCGCTGATGAAGATTTCAAACGATATTCGCTGGCTGGCTTCGGGGCCGCGCTGCGGGCTGGGCGAGATCTCGATCCCGGAGAACGAACCTGGGTCTTCGATTATGCCGGGCAAGGTGAATCCTACGCAGTGTGAGGCGATGACCATGGTCTGCGTGCAGGTTCATGGCGCTACCGCTGCCGTGGGATTCGCTGGATCGCAGGGGAATTTCGAACTCAACGTTTATAAGCCGGTGATTATCTACAACTTTCTGCATTCGGTCACGCTGGTTGCCGACGCTTGCCACGGATACGTCGAGTACATGATCAAGGGTATCGAGGTCCATCGCGCCAAGGTGGATTGGTACGTGAAGAATTCGCTGATGCTGGTGACGGCTCTGGCTCCGAAAGTGGGATACGACAAGGCGGCCCAGATCGCCCATACTGCGCTCGTTGACGACAGCAGCCTGCGCGAGGCGGCGCTGAAGCTGGGGTATCTCACCGGTGAGGAGTTTGATCAGTTGGTAAAGCCGGAGAAGATGACGCGGCCGTAGTGGATTTCGTCGCGAAAATAAAGTTTGGGGCGTGGTTGCGGCTGGGGTTGGATCGATTGCTTCTCCTCTGAAAATCCGGGTATCCCCCTCCCCCCACCCCTCACCCCTCATTGGAATCATCACGTTAGCAGGAAATTCCCCGCAAAATCCGGATGTCAAAGAACTTAGGTACTAAAATCCGTGAAACAAAGGACTTCCGGGCGCAGCGAGTTGGCTTCGGCCAACCGTCACGGCCTCGACTATGATCGCGCGATTTAATTGAGGGCACAAGGTCAGATGTCACAGTGGGCTTGTGGAAATCTTTTGTGGCTTGCTTTTTGAAATGTTTTCGATGTGGAGTATACTGTGGAATAGGTTCCACATATGGAAATCGTTCAAATCGTGCTGGATAAAAAGCTATTACATGCCGCGGACCAGGCCGCGAAGCGCACTAAGCGAAACCGTTCCGCTTTGGTGCGCGACGCTTTGCGAGAACATCTCCTCCGGTTGGAACTGCAAGCCAGTGAAGAGCGCGACCGCCAGGGCTACTCGCGACAATCGCAGGCCGACGCGGAAGCGCGGGGTTGGGAAGCGGAGGCAGCGTGGCCGGAAGAATAGCCCGAGGCGACGTTCGGCTCTACGAGTTTTCGGCGCCCGACAAGAAACGGCCAGCGCTCGTACTCACCCGCGACAGCGCTATCGCGTATTTATCGACCGTCACGGTTGCGCCTGTCACTTCTACCATTCGCGGCGTGCCATCGGAAGTCGTTCTGAATGAGGAGGACGGCATGAAGTCCCCGTGCGCGGTGAACCTGCACAATGCCGTTACGGTATCGCAGCAGCGCCTGGGGAAACGTGTGGCCCAGCTTAGTTCCGCACGGATGAATGAGGTGTGTGCTGCTTTGCGTTTCTCTCTGGGGTGCGATTCCAGCTAGCTACTTGCTCCGAGCGTCCCGTCTGGGCCCGTACTCGTGGTGGTAAAATAGTGTTAGATCTCGCCCTTAGATGGTCAGCTCTCGGGCTCCAAAGACGAGCTGGTACAGGTCGGTGGTGGCCTGTTTGTTGGGAGGCACGTGCCTCAGAAATCTCGTCGTCCGCTATCTCCGCTTGGTCCTCCATTCGATGTTAATCTTGGGCCCCTAACCCGCGCTATGCTTTCCGGCGCAAAATGGCGGGGCCAAGATGCGTTCCCAGCCTGGCAAACATGGGCCGATGACGTCGAAACTGTACTTGAATTCCTGGACTTGCGGAATCGGCTTCCGACCTTCCTGGACATGATCCAGAAGACCCGGTCTGCGCAACACCGTGATGCTCTGCTTGCAGAGGCGCGCGGCAGTTTTCACCTGCATCGGCACGGCTTTCGGGTACTGGGAGCCGTTGGGCGAGGGCACCTCGCGCGGCGAAGTGCTGGCCAGCTTGGGTTCATATCCGGCTGTGTTCGTGGAGGTGAAGCAACCGAGTTGGCAAGGGGAGTATTTGCCGCTGATGATCGCGGATCAGAGGAGGCTCTCTTCGGCGGAGAGGGCTGCTCGCATCGCTCGCATGAAGCAGCCGCGGTTCTTGCCAAACGTGTGTGAGGGTGGCGCAGTCGGGTCACACCATTTCTCCATGCGGGTGGTACGGAGGAATGCGCTTCCGAAGTTTTCGGATCGCCAGCCGAACCTCGCGCTCGTTGTTGACGAGTGCAGGGTGACTCCGGTTGGGCTTCCTTCTCAGGCAGAGTACGTGCGGGAGGCGTGCGGGCATCCTGCCCATGATCCACTCGACCCCGAGGATCGCTACACCTACGAGCGGCTCGGAGGCGTCCTATTTCTTCATCCAGAATTGTCCGGCGCCGGCGTAGAGTATAACGTTGATTTCGTTGAGAACCCGCACGTTATGCCGGCCTGCGCCTTGCCGCCCGGGGTTATCGCGACGTTTGAAGCCATGCGGGAGGACACCGAACGGCGTGATGAATTGCGCTATCTGGGATCGAATGTTTTTTTAGGGCGTTGAACACCCACAGCAGGCGCTGAAGCGCGGCTAGTTCTAAGGCCTCGGCGGCACGGCTGAAGCGGTGCCCTTCCTCTTTTGTGCTCCACGCAGGAGTGGGACGGCGCAGGCTGACAGCGGGTTCCTCGACTCCGCCGTCGCTGTCGCTCCGGCTGCGCTCGGAATGACAAACGATCGGACGACTTAACGGCACGAATAAATTCGTGCCCTTCCCGAGGCCGTTCCGGCTCCGCCGACCGGCTGGGCCACGGCGTCACTTCGAGACAGGAAGGAGGCAAAATCTCCACCCTAACGTCGCAAAGAACGCGACGTTAAGGATGGGGCACCCGGCCGGTGAAAATCGAGGGACCTCAGGCGCTGAAGCGCCGACAGGTTTTCGACGACTTAACGGCACGACTTAAGTCGTGCCCTTCCCGAGCCTGTAGCCTTCCGGAGCCTCGTCAAGTCCGACTCTTCGGAACCTCAGGGGTCGAAGCCCTCGACTCAGAAGTGCGTCGATCGCAGCGGTGAACCGCTGCGCCACCCAAAACCCGAACTGCCCACCCAAAGCCCGTCGCGCCGTCCGTTAGGCCGCTTGTTCTTGGGTGTCGGACTCCGGGTGGCCGAGGAGATGCTTGCGAAGTTGTTCGAGTTGTGCGGTCGCCTCCTTGATCTGCTGGGCGCAGGCGTAGCCGAGCGGGGGCAGGAATCCGTCGTATTTTTCGAGCAAGAGCCTGGCGTTCTCTTCGATGACTGCAATCTGGGCGCGAGTCTGATCGCTGGCGGCAGACATTAGCCTGACTAGTTTCTCCAGTTGCGAATCGCGCTCGGCTAAGGCTTGCCGGCTTTGTGCGGCTTGCTGTTCGAGGGCACGCTCGTGGAAGCGGATGAGCAGAAAGAGGCCTGCGGTTAGCAGAAGCAAACACAAATTGGCGGCGATGATTTGCGACATGGCCTGGGTGGAGTTGGCGTCCCTCTGTTTTTCCAGCGCGGCGAAGCGGCCGGTTTCCAAGGAGGACAAGGAGGAGATGAGAGAGCGAGCCTGATCGGAGTATTGTTTGCCTTGGTTGGTTTGCACGAGTTGGAAGGCGCGGTGGCGATATCCCTGCTGGCGCAAAGCGATGGTACGCTCGATCTCGGCTTGTTTCGAGGCGGCGAGGGATTGCAGCTGGGTTTCGAGCGCCTGCTCGGCTTGGGGGCGATTGGCTAGGGCTGAGCGAAGATTGGCGAAGTCGGTAGCGATCCCATTTTTCGCGTCAACGTACGGCTGCAGGTAGGCGGGGTCGTCGGTGAGAAGGTAGCCGCGCTGACCGGTCTCCATGTCGGTGAAATCCTGCCAGACGCGGGCGATGCCAGCTTGCACGCCGGAGCTCTCGAGGCTGAGCGCCGCAGTCGCCTGGATTCGCTTTAAGTGATCGATGGCGAGATAGGTGTTGAACGCCATCAGGGTGAGCAGCACCACGGCTGCGATTTGCAAGGCAGCTTTCCGGATTGTCACGTTGGGCTCCTAGTGCTTAGGTTGAGCCTATCGCAATCCTAGCGCAAGTGGCTGACGGGTGGCTCACTCAAGCCCGGTTTTGGCATGAGCGGGGATGTTCACACGTCACAGACTCAGTCCGGCGAACAAAACTAGATTGTCCTCAGGCCGTGGGGGCTGACGCGTTTCGGCACAGTGGGCGGAGTCATTTCGTCACCTTGGCAGACCGCAGCGTCCGCCGCACACGGTGCGCGGCGCCCCCCGCAGCCGAGGACCGGGACCTCAGGGGACTCCCTGTCGGGCCACTGCTGGGTATCGACGGGCATGGGGTCCCTCGACTCCGCATGACCGCCCTTCGGACGCTCATGCTCCGCTCGGGATGACAGAGCGTTGCGGCGCGGCTTGAGTGGGATGTTTACGCGTCACAGACTCTTCTTAAGCACCTGAGGGGATGAAGCGCTTTCGGCACGCTTCATGCGACTTTTCCTTTCTGAGCGACCGGTTCACTCCTGGCTCGCATTGATTTGACGAGGTCGGCCGACGACGCTCCTTCGAGCGACAATCCGTAGCCAACTTCGCGCACGATGCGCTCCTTCAACGGTTGAATGAAGTGGATGCGAGTGTTGCGGCGGGTCACCTCCGGAGCCTTCAGGTACAGCTCAGCCAATTCCCGCGCCCGACTGAGCGCCTTACCGTTCGGCACAACCTCGGCAACCACTCCCCATTCGCGTGCAGTGCGCGCCGGTAGCGGCTGCGGGTTCAGCAGGAACGCCTCTGCTCGTCCCGCTCCCGCGCGGTAACTCCAGGTGGTAAAGATTCCGTCGCCGGGCGCAACGCCGGCGGAGAAGTGGGCCACGTCCTGGAAGGTCGCGCCGTCTGCCGCCACAATTACGCTGGCAAGTAGCGCGTAGTCTGAATGCACATGGGCACGTCCCTCGATTGCCGCGATCACTGGGACGCGTATGTTGGCTATGTTTTCCAAAACCTGAACGCCTTCGTCGTGAACCTGGCTCCAGACGCCGGGGTCGGCGACATCGCCGAAAGAGGACCAATCGACATCAGTAATGAACTCTCCACCGGCGCCGGTAAGGATTACGATCTTGTTCGCCCGGTCTTGCGAAATCCGGTAGAAGGCCTCGACAAATTCCGTGTGAGATGGTGCGGACATAATGAACGGCCCGCCGTTGGTGTGGAATTCAGCAACCAGCACGCCTTTGTCATCTCGTGTCAGCTTTAGGTTGTGAAAAGCATTGAAGTAGTCACTCTGACCTTGCATCGTATTCTCCTTTCTGCGTTGCTCTGACAGCATTTTACTCGAACGTGTTAGTGCAAGGTCCGCACATTGTCCCTGGGTGACCACAACAAGACCGCCTGCGGCTGAGGCCCACTCAAGACCGGTTTTGGCTTGAGTGGGGATGTTCACACGTCACCAACCTGGTCCGGCGAACAAGACTAGATCTGTCCTCATGCCATGGGGACTAACGCGGCTTCGCTTAGGGCAGGCTGCCGGGCGCTACTAGCTGGCTTTTACTTTTTCAGCAGGCTGGTGTGGCTGGCGACGCATTGCCAGCGGCCTTCGGCGTACACCCAGGTGTCGGTGAAGCGTCCGAAGTGCTCGTAGGGCTTGTTCTGGTAGATGCCTTTGGTGTGATAGATGCCGACCACTACGGCTGCGTCGGCGTACATGTTGACCTTGACGTCTTGAATCGTCAGGGTGGTGGGTTTGAACTGCGGGTCTTTGATGTCGGCGAGGAATTTGGCTTTGTCGCTGACCTCGCCATCGTACTCGGTGTTGATGAATTGGCCGCCGATCATGGCATCGAGAACGCGGGCGTCGCGATTCACCTGGGCTTCATTCCACAGCTGTTCCATGATCAGGATCTTGGTTTCTTGCGAGTCGTCTTTCGATTTCTGGGCAGCGGCGTGGCTTAGCGAAATGAGAGCCAGCAGCAGGCAACAGCATGTGGCACGAAGCATGGCCTTGCTCGTCCGCCACATCCCCACGTGGGGCGGACGCTCGGGAAAACATAACAGCCGGTTAGTGGTTCGGGATATCGAAATGCTTGCGGGAGCGTTACGAACGTACCTACGGGCTAAAGCCCGGTCTCCGCGGTGCGCGTAGGCGCGGCGGTGAAGCGCTGCTCCTCCCCAAAAGCACAAGCCGTCGGTCCGAACCTGTTAAGAGGTAAGCCGGCGGGACGCCGGCGCTACTCTTGCAGCCCTGCGGTTTTAGAAGGCCCAGCGCAGGAGGGCTGCGCCTACTGTGAATCCGGCGCCCACCGAGGCCATCAGGACCAGACTTCCCTTCTTCAGTTTGCCTTGTTCTACAGCCGTATTCATGGCTAGGGGAATTGTGCCTGCGGTGGTGTTGCCGAAGCATTGGATATTGACGATTACACTTTCAGGGCGCAGACCCAGGCGCTCGGCGGTGGCGTTGATGATGCGCAGGTTGGCCTGGTGGGGGATGAAGGCGTCGATATCGGAACCCTTGAGGCCGTTGCGTTCGAGCAACTTCAGGCAGGCTTCGGTTTGCTTGCGCACGGCGAATTTGAAGACCTGCTGGCCGTCCTGGTGAACGTAGTGCATTTTCTTGTCGACGGTTTCGCGGGTTGCTGGGTTGAGGCTGCCTCCGCCGGGCATCTGCAGGAAGCATCCTCCGGAGCCGTCGACTTCGTGGATGAAGTCGATCAAGCCGACGGAATCGTCTTCGGCGGGCTCGAGAAGCACGGCGCCAGCTCCGTCGCCAAAGATCACGCAGGTGGCGCGGTCCGCGTAGTCGATGATTGAGGACATCACATCAGCGCCGATCACCATGACTCGCTTGTGGGTTCCCGTGGCGATGAATTGCGCGCCCGTCTGTACGGCGTAGACGAAGGCGGAGCAGGCAGCGGAAAGATCGAATCCCCAAACCCCTTCGGCGCCTAGTTTGTGCTGAACGAGGCAGGCGGTTGAGGGGAAGAACATGTCGGGCGTGACTGTGCCGACGATGATGGCATCGAGGTCGCTCGGGGCGAGGCCGCGCTGGGCCAACGCCTTCCTGGCAGCTTCTACAGCTAGATCGCTGGTGGCCACGCCTTTTTCGACGATGTGGCGTTCGCGGATGCCGACGCGGGCCAGGATCCAATCATTGGTGGTGTCGACCATTTTTTCGAGGTCGGCGTTAGTGAGCAGGCGAGGCGGCACGTAGGTGCCGAGGGCGCTGATCTTGGCGCGGATAGGGTTCGTCAATGAGAGCTCCTGAGTATGAAGGGAGTATTTTGCAGGATTGGAGGCAGAATGTCTAACTGATGGCGAGCATGGTAGTGGTGCAATTTGGCTTGCGCGCTGGGCCGGTTAAGCGGGAGATCCTTCGCTACACCTGAAAAACTGCTGCGCTCAGGATGACAGTCGTCAGGTAATAATCAAACTGCACGACTACCGCGAGCCTCAAGCATAGACAGTCGAGCTTCGCTCGACGGACAGCCGAGGACGGCTGTCCCCACATTCAGAAGGTGGGGCCGCAGCTTGGACTGCGGAGGTCAGGCTGCTTCCCGTTCCTTTTCGTGCTGCATCCATTCGCGGATGAAATTGGGGCAGGCGACGACGCCGAAATGGCGTCCCTCACCGGTTAGGAGGTAGATTAGCGCAACGCGGTCCAGTTCCTCCAGATGAGTCAGGTCGAGCAGAGGCCACAAGGCACAATCAATGGCGGAAGAAACGAGTTGGTCGAGGTAGGCCAGATGACTTTGGGAGAGAGAACCAGAAACGCGAATTGTCACACTCGGCGATATGATTTTCGATGGAACCGTGCGCATCTTTTCCATAGCCAACCTTCCCTGGCCAACCTGGCAGATATTTCGTTGCCATAGTTGAGATGAGAGAACAAGGATTTCTTGCGCAAAGACTTGTAAAGGGAGCGTAAAGGTTTCGCGGGCAGAGAGTGAAGTTAAGCCAGGCACCGGGGGCCCACTGCACACGCAAGAGCCCGTTACCGTTGCTTCCTTCCGGACCTGGCGGGGTTGGCGAGAGTACGTCGCGTGAGACCGATGCCTGACCTGAATGATTCTAACAAATTGCCCGACAGGGGCGTGCGATGGGCAGCTGTCGAAATCTAAAGTGAAGCTGGGGCTCCATTTTCGCCGCTGTGGTGCGGGCAAAGGGCTGGTGACTTTCGGTGCAAGAAAGAGGCATGAAAGCCTTCCCTTCTGGATGGAACTTGTCGAACAATAGAGGTTGAACCTAGACACTGAACCCGGGAACTTGGACAAATCAGTTTAGACGCGGACAGTTCACGCGCGGCCGCGACTTTCGATGCTTCAGCCCAACCGACAACTCGACTTGAGCCCGCTGTCCCAGGCAATTAACCGGTACTTCGAGTTTTCTGTCTATTTGCTTGTGTTGGTTGGATTTGGGACGCTGGCTAGCACTGGGGGTGTGGATCTGCCGACCGTGGTGCTGGCGGGAGCAGCGCTGGCGTTGCGTGGCTACCTATTGGCCAGGCGACAAACCGTCGTGATTTCGGAGCACTGGACTACGCCGCTAACCATTGGATACTTCGTCTTCTACGGAGCGGACTACCTGCTCCTCTCTCATAGCTTTCTTTCGGCGACGGTACACCTCGTTCTGTTCGCGGTGGTGGTGCGCACATTTTCACTGCGGCGCGATCGCGACTACATAACGCTGGCCATCCTCGCTTTCCTGATGGTATTGGCGTCGGCTGTGTTGACCGTGGACAGCGTTTTTATGATTTTCTTTGTCGTATTCATGCTGATGGCGGTGGCCACGTTCATCCTGATGGAGATGCGACGGTCTGGGCAAGCGGCGCGTTTTCAGGCGCGGCACTCGAGCGATACGCAGGAGCACCGGCATCTGGCCTTCTCGCTGGCGCGGGTCACGCCCGGCCTGGTGCTGATGATACTCATCGGCGCAGCGGCGATGTTTTTCCTGCTGCCCCGCATGTCGGCGGGTTACCTGGGCGGCTACTCGTTCGGCACGGATTTCTCCACCGGCTTCAGCGACCAGGTGCAACTGGGGCGGATCGGGCAGATTCAGCAGTCGGATGCGGTGGTGATGCACATCCAGATTGATGGGGACCGAGATGGCAGGCACGCGCTGGCTTGGCGCGGGGTCGCGTTGGCGAATTTCGACGGCAAGAACTGGTCTAACCCACGTCAGCAGTACGTGCTGTATCGGGAAGCGGACGGAAGCTTCCGCATTCCCCTCCTCGGCCAGGGAGTTGCGCGGGCTTGGACTTCGCGCTACCACCTCATTCACTACCGCGTGCTGATGGAACCAATTGGAACCAATATTTTCTTTCTCGCTCCTTGGGCGCGCCGGGTGGAGGGAGCGTATCGCACGTTGCAGATCGATAGTGGCGGGGCGGTGTCCGATCTGGACAGCCAGCGCTCCGTGAGCCTTTATGAAGCAGACTCGGATATCTCAACGCCTTCTCCTGGAGAACTTCGAGCAGCCGGAAACAATCTTCCGCAATTTGCCCCGGCCTATCTGCAACTACCAAAGCTCGACCAACGGATTCCGCAGCTGGCGGCGCAGATCGCGAGTTCCTCCTCTAACAACTACGACAAAGCGACTGCGGTGGAAAGATACTTGCAGTCGCATTATGCATACACCCTGCAGTTGCCGCGCTCACTGGTTGCCGATCCGCTGGCTAACTTTCTTTTCGAGCGCAAGCAAGGACACTGCGAATACTTCGCTTCCTCGATGGCTGTGATGCTGCGGACGCTCGGCATTCCATCGCGCGTGGTGAACGGATTCCGCAGCGACGAATTCAATGATGTAACCGGCTACTACGTGGTCCGCGGGAAGAATGCTCACTCCTGGGTAGAAGCCTACTTTCCGGGCTATGGGTGGGTGACGTTCGATCCCACGCCGGGCGGTGCGATTGAGTCACCGCAAGGGTGGGGGAGGGTGATGCTCTACTTGGACGCTGCGGCGTCGTTCTGGCGGGAGTGGGTGGTCAGTTACGATACGTCGCATCAGTACGTTCTCGGCCAGTCATTGATGAGTGGGACGCGGGGTTTCTGGGAGCAGAGCCGTATGTGGGCCCGGCTGCGGTATGAGCGGCTGCTGAATTGGGCGCGGCGAAGCGAGCGAAGAGTCGGACATTCGCCCGGACGCTGGTTCGCGATGAGCGTAGCGCTAGCGCTTGTGTTGCTGGTGCTGGGCAACGCCGGGCGGATAACCCGGATGATCCGTAGGAGACAGTTGCAGGCACATCCGGAGCGATCGCCCAACCAGGCTGCCACGATGTGGTATGAACGGATGGCTCGTTCTCTGGCACGGAGAGGAATGCAGAAACCGGAGACGCAGACGGCGCAGGAATTTGTGCGGGTGATTGAAGATGAACGCTTGCGGAGGCGGGTCGGGGAATTTACCGACGCTTATGAATCAGCGCGGTTCGGGAATTCATCGGACGATGCGCTCCGGCTGCCGGAATTATACGAAGAGGTGGAGCAGGCGAACAAAATGTAAGGTGTCAGAGAGTCGAGCTGCGCTCGACGGACAGCCGAGGGCGGCTGTCCCCACATTCACTGCTGGAGGTGGTTGGCTGCCGACGGTGCACCTAGAAGTGCCAGACCACGCCACCGCCGACGAAGTAGTTGTGCTGGCGGGTCTTGCCGGTCTCGGCCAAGGGCAGACTCGGCGTGCCGGACCAGAAGTCGCGGACATCGAGGCGAATGCTGAATTGATGCAAGACTCTGACGTCCAGGCCGAATCCTCCCTGGAGTACGCCTGAGGTCGTGGAGCTGCCGGGGTTCGGGCCGTAGTAGAGAAGATCTTTGTTCTCGCTGAAGTGAGCGAAACCCCCGCCGAGACTCACCCAGGGCGACACCGCGGTATCAGGAAACAGATTCAGGCGGGCCGAAGGAGTAACGAAGATCTGTTTGTAATTTTTGGGAACAACGTCGTCGCCCGAGCCGAGCTTTTCATCAAGATTGAAGACCGCTGGCACTTCTCCTGAGACCGCAAAGACGGGAGTGCCCATGAGGCGGCGCGCGCAGTTGACTTCGAAGGTGAGTCCGTTACCGGAGCGGACAACCGGATTCAAATTCGTCGCGCCGATGATGCCCTGGTCGCTGATAAAGATGCGGCCAATAAGGCCGGTCAGCTCGTTTTTCTCGCCCTGAGCCGCTGCGGAACCGCCCAGAATGGACATCATCACTGCCAGGACTGCAATTACGGCCTGTTTCCCAGACATTTCCCCTCCAGGATGCGGGACTTACAGTTTTCTTCGGTAACGCTTAGGGTAGCATGAAGCACAGAGTTTTCATCCACAGGTTGTGTATTTCGTCGTCCCTACCGCCGGATGGTAAGGAGATGCATGCAGCCCGGGCGATGGTTGTGACCTGGGATCTGAGCAGAAAATGTTAAAATAGCGAGATTGCATGCCCTCGAAGAACCTCACTATCTCGCGTTCCCACGAAAAAACCACTGACAGCGCGTCGACTGAGCCTGAGCAGGTTGCAGGTCCACAGAAAATCGGGTTCGTCAGCCTGGGCTGCCCCAAGAACCTGGTCGACAGTGAAGTGATGATGGGACTGCTGGCGCGGGCGGGGGCTGAACTCTCTCCGCGGGCCGAGGACGCCGACGTAATTGTGGTGAATACCTGCTCGTTCATCGAGAGCGCGCAACAGGAATCGGTGAATACGATTCTTGAGATGGCCGGTCATAAAACCTCTGGACGGGCGAAGAAGTTGGTGGTCGCGGGCTGCCTGGTCGAGCGCTTTCGGGATGAAATTCGGAAGAGCATTCCGGAAGTGGATGCCGTTGTTGGGACCGGGGAGTTGCAGAACATTTTGGCGGCCACCGGGATTATCCCGCCTGCGGCAGCGAATTTGTCGCACAGCACTTCCCCATTCGTGGTTCTACCTTCGCGAGCCGAGGGCGATGCCCGGGCGGCGCAGGGACGGTTCTCGCGCGAGCAGTGGGACGGGGCGATTGCGGATCTCCCGAATTATTTGTATGACGACGAGACTCCGCGCATTTTGGCTACGCCGAAGTCGACGGCCTACATCAAGATCGCGGAGGGTTGCGATCATCCTTGTACGTTTTGCATCATTCCGCAGTTGCGCGGGCAGTTTCGCTCGCGCCGGTTCGAGTCGGTGGTGGCTGAGGCGGAGCGACTGGCGCGAAGTGGAGTCCGGGAAATCACTCTGATTGGGCAGGATACAACCTGCTACGGTGAAGACTTCGGCTTGAAGGATGGTCTGGCGCTGCTGCTGGAGAAATTGGCGAAGATTGAAGACCTGCGCTGGATCCGGTTCCTCTATGCTTATCCGAATAAGATTACGGGCAAGCTGTTGGAGACGATTGCATCGTCCGACAAGATCTGCTCCTACATGGATGTGCCGCTGCAACATGCATCGGCGCCGGTGCTGAAGCGCATGAAACGCGGAGGTGGAGCGGATCTGTTTCTGCGCTCGATCAGCAAGATGCGGCGGGCGATTCCTGGCCTGACGTTGCGGACATCGTTTATCGTGGGTTTTCCGGGAGAAACTGAAAGAGAGTTCGAGGAGCTGTGCGATTTCGTCCGCGAAGCGCAGTTCGACTGGATGGGAACTTTTTCCTATTCCGATCAGGAGGGCGCGGACGCCTATGGGTTGGACAAGAAGCTCTCCGTCCGTGAGATCGAGCGGCGGCGCAAACATTTGATGAGCATTCAGCGGCAGATCAGCAAGAAGAAAAAGAAGGCGCTCGTGGGACAAGAGTTCGATCTGCTGCTCGAAGGGACGTCGGAGGAAACCGATCTGCTCATGGAAGGCCGCACTTCGATGCATGCTCCCGAAATTGACGGCAAAGTCTTCGTGAACGACTTTCCGGCAGAGACCGAGCCCCAGCCGGGCGAGTTTTATCGCTGCCAGGTCACGGAAGCGCACGACTATGATCTGGTGGCGAGGATTCTGTAGCCAGCTGTTGGCTAAGAATTCTGTGCTTCAACTCAGCGAAAGGCTGGAATTTTCCCTGACGAATGCCTCGCAAACGCACTCTGAAGCTCCGCTGCCCCATCTGCAAGAAAACGGTGAAGAGCGGCGACCCAGAGTTTCCTTTCTGCAGTGACCGCTGCCGCACCATTGATCTAGGCAAGTGGGCAAGCGGCGCTTATGTGATTCCATCCCCGGTGACAGATGCCGACGAACCGATCCGCGAGCGCACACCCGAAGATGTGGACGAAGAATCGTGAAACAGATTTCGAGGGCCGCAAACACGGAACCTGACAACGCCCGCGCGACAGCCACCGAGGACGGCGGCGCTACAACGACCGCCTGATTATGAAATCTCCGAAGCTCGACCCGGCTCCGCTCTGGGCTACTCTCGTTGCTACGTTTTTCGGTATTGGACGGCTGCGGCCTGGGCCCGGGACCTGGGCCTCGGCGGCGACCGTGTTGCTATGGACGGCGTTGTGCCTCGCGCTCGCGGCTGCCTCGCGCACGCCAATCGCAATGGCTTTGGCCTTGCTGGTCGTGCTGATCGGAATCCCCGCGGCCACTCAGGTGGCGCGAGGTTCGGGGATAAAAGATCCGCAGTTTGTGGTGATTGACGAGGTTGCGGGTCAACTGGTGGCGTTGATCGCGGTGCCGTTCGCGTGGAAATCTTTTCTAGCGACCTTTATACTTTTTCGTGCCTTCGATATCGTGAAGCCGCCTCCGGTGCGACAATTGGAGGCACTCCCCGAAGGCACGGGGATCGTGCTGGACGACGTGGCCGCCGGCCTTTACGCTCTGGGAACAATGCATCTCTTGTTGCACTTCGGTGTTCTAAGATAGTGTTGGCTACAGCAGTGCGAGTGCTTTCTCATGGGATTTTCGGAGCGCATCCTGGGCAAGAAGAACGTGAATGGCGGACCGCACATCGAGTCCGTCTCGCCCGTGCTGGCGCTGGCGGGAGGCGAAGTCCGCATCGCGGGTTCGGGATTGCGGCCCCAGCAATACGAGCGTCCACGAGTGCAGTTCGGCGACGTCGAGGGCGGAGTCGTAATCAGTTCTGATTCATTTCTCGTGGCCCGCGTTCCCGAGGGAGCTACTTCGGGCCCGGTGGTGGTGGCGGCCGATGGGCACATCAGCAACGCACAGACTGTGAAGGTGGCCGTCCCCATCGCTGACAACCTGCACCCCGTGACCAATCCGGCGCTCGATGCTCAGGGCAATATCTATGTGACCTTCTCCGGTTCGCGGGGTCAGAAGGTTCCAGTCGCGATCTTCAAGATTGATACCAACTATGCCGTGAAACCGTTCGTCGCGGAGATGATGAACGCAACTTCGATCGCTTTCGATCGTCAGGGCCAGATGTATGTCTCGTCGCGCCATGACGGCGCGGTCTATCGCGTGGCGCCGAATGGAAGCATGTCTACGTATGCCGAGGGCATGGGAGTCGCCACGGGGATTGCCTTTGACAAGAATCAGAACCTCTACGTGGGCGATCGCAGCGGTACGATCTTTAAGATTGGCCCCGACCAGCAGGTGTTCGTGTTCGCCACTTTGGAGCCCAGTGTCTCGGCCTACCACCTTGCTTTCGGTCCGCAGGGCGATTTATTTGTGACGGGACCGACGACATCAAGTTTTGACTGTGTGCATCGAATTGATCCGCAAGGAACGGTCCACACGTTCTACCGCGGCCTGGGACGCCCACAGGGCTTGGCTTTTGACTCGTCAGGGAATCTCTATGTGGCCGCGTCGCTCTCCGGCAAACGCGGGATCGTGAAGATTACTCCGGACGGCAAAGCTAGCCTGGAAGTTGCGGGCCACGGGCTAGTGGGACTGGCCTTTGCGCCGGGACGCAGTGTGATTCTTGCGACCACCGATGCGGTGCATCATCTCTCGTGGAATATTCCTGGGCTGCCGTTGCTGCCGGAATAACGAAGGCAGTTCTCGGTTCTCAGTTCTCAGTTCTCAGAAAAACCTGACCTGCATTGCTGAGAGCTGAGTACAGAGAACTGAGAGCTGCCTTTATCATTTACACTTCTAGCCGTGAATACCGAGATCATCGCCGTCGGCTCTGAGTTGCTGACGCCCTTCCGCACGGATACGAATTCCCTTTACCTCACCGAGCAGATCAACCAACTGGGCGTGGAAGTGGTCTTCAAGTGCGTGGTGGGCGACGATCTCAGGCGACTGGTTGAAGCGGCGCAGCACGCGCTGTTCCGGTCAGAGGTCGTGATTTTCAGCGGCGGTCTCGGTCCTACTGAAGATGACCTGACCCGCGAAGCGGTCGCGGAAGCCCTGGGTGTTTCCTTGCGGCGCGATGAAGCGGTTTTGGCAGGCATCGAACAGCGTTTTGCAGCGCGTAGCTGGAAAATGTCTCCTAATAATGCGAAGCAGGCGGACGTTCTCGAAGGAGCGACCGTGCTGCCTAACGCTAATGGGACTGCTCCGGGACAGTGGCTGAGCGGCAAGTTTGACGGGCGTGAGCGCATCGTCATATTGTTGCCCGGGCCACCGCACGAACTGAAAGCTCTGTTCGAGGCGGAGTGCGTCGAGCGGCTACGGGCGAAGTTACCGCGCGCGTTCCTGGCGACTCGCGTGTTGAAGGTCGCAATGCTGGGCGAGTCGCATGTAGATGCGCGCGTGGCACCCATCTACAAGCGGTTTAGCGACGTTCAGACCACAATTTTGGCAGGAGCGGGAGAGATCCAGCTTCATTTCACATCGCGTGGCGAGACCATGGAGGCGGCTCAGGCGCGAGTGGATGAAGCGGCGGACGCGGTGGAGGAAGAACTCGATGACGCCGTGTACTCGCGAAACGGCGAATCGCTCGAGCAAATAGTCGGCTACTGGTTGCAGATGCGCAACGCGACTCTGGCCGTGGCGGAATCGTGCACCGGCGGTTTGCTGGGTGAGCGGATTACATCGGTCAGCGGCAGCTCGCGATACTTTGCCGGCGGCGCGATCGTTTACTCGAACGCGGTAAAGACTGAACTGGCGGGAGTGCCCGCCGACATGATTGAACGGCATGGAGCGGTAAGCCGTGAAGTAGCGGCGGCGCTGGCCGAGGGCATCCGCTACCGTTGCGAGGCGACTCTCGGAATCGGCATCACGGGAGTGGCCGGACCCGGCGGAGGAACTCCGGAGAAACCCGTGGGACTCGTGTTTCATGCTCTTGCCGGCGATGGCGGGACGGAAGTGATCGAGCGGAATTTTCCTGGCGATCGCAAGCGCATTCGCTGGTTCGCGACGACACTGGCGTTGGATATGGTGAGAAGGAAGCTGATGTGAAGAAAGCTCCTGGCTCCTAGCTTCTGGCTGCTGGCTATGAAAGCTACGGGCAGCAGCTGACAGCTGATTTTATGCGGCTTTTTGTTGCTGTCGACATCGACGACGCTATTCGTGAGCGTATTACCCGCTTTCTCGAGGGAGTGCGTGGGTTTGCAGAGGAGGCGCGCTGGGTTCAGCCCGAGTCGTTGCACGTTACGCTGAAGTTCATCGGAGAGGAGTCCGAAGAAGAGGTTGAGAACATCAAACAGGCGCTGGAAACGATTAAGGCGGCCACGTTCGAAATGAGCATTCGCGGCTACGGATTCTTTCCGGGAGCACGCGCGGCACGGGTGTTCTGGGTGGGAATTGAAGGCGGTCCGAAATTGACTTCTCTGGCCGCAACGGTCGACGAAAAGCTGGCGCGGCTCGACATTCCGAAGGAGGAGCATGCTTTTACCCCGCATCTGACGCTGGCGCGGGGCGCGGGAGGCTCCGGTTCGCCACGCAAGCAAAAGAGCGATCATCCGAACCGCAGCTTTCAGCAGCTGCAGGAAAAGCTGGCAGCTCTCCCGGCGCCAGATTTTGGCGCGATGACGGCTTGCAAGTTTTTTCTGTACCAGAGTCAGCTCTCTCGCGGCGGTTCAAAGTACACAAAGCTGGCGGGTTTTAATTTGCGGTAGGTGAACCCCAGCAAAGGAAAACGACATACCTTGCGAATGCTCTTAATTATCGCCGCTTTGAGCTACCTGGTGGGATCGATCCCCTTCGGCTATCTGCTGGTGCGCATCTTTCGCGGCGAAGATGTGCGGCAAAGCGGCAGCGGGAATATCGGGGCGACCAACGTTTTCCGCAAATCGCCGGCCCTCGGAGTTGCGACGCTGCTGCTGGATGCGCTGAAAGGAACTGCTGCCGTGGCCTTGTCCTACGCGGTGGCTGACCGCATGGTCGGCGGCCCTACTGCCGTCGATCGAGCGGCGCTTGCCGCGTTGTTCGCTGTTGTCGGCCACGTGTTTCCCGTGTGGCTGAAATTCCGCGGCGGCAAGGGAGTCGCCACCGCGCTGGGCGCGTTCGCGCTGATCGCGCCTAAAGCGGTGCTGATCGCAGCAGGCATTTTTATCGCTGTCGTCGTGATCTCGCGCTACGTTTCCCTGGGGTCAATCGTTGCGGTTGCGGTTTTTCCTTTTATAGCGTGGCGAATCGGTCAGTTTTATCTTTCTCCCACAGGACTCGCTCTGATCTCGCTCGCGTCCTTGCTCATTCTGGTAAAGCATCGCGACAACCTGCGGCGGCTCTGGGCCGGGACCGAAAGCCGCGTGGGGGTAAAACGCGGATGAGCAAGATCGCAATTATCGGCGCGGGAGCCTGGGGAACGGCGCTCTCGATCATTCTTGGTCGCAAAGAGAGTCATGCGATTCGGCTGTGGGCTCACGAAAAGGAAGTTTGCGAATCGATCTCGCAACGACGGGTCAACGAGATTTTTCTTCCCGGTCAACACATTCCAGCCTGCGTTACAGCCTGTAACGACCTCGCAGAAGCGCTTGAGGGTGCGGCCATTGTGGTGAGCGTGATGCCCTCGCAACACTGCCGTCAGCTGTTTGAGCAGATGCGGCCGCACCTGTCCGCGGAAACCGTGATCGTGAGCGCGACCAAGGGGTTGGAAGAAAAATCCTTTCTGCGCATGACTGAGGTGATCATGCAAGTGGTCAAAGGCCGCGGCATTCCAGCGCCCAGGATCGGCGCGCTTAGCGGCCCATCGTTCGCGCTGGAAGCGGCGCGGGGAGATCCGACGGCCATCGCCATCGCTTCGCAGGATAAGGAACTCGCGCACTTCGTCCAACGCGAGTTCAGTCATGCCAGCTTTCGCCTTTATACCAACCAGGACCCGGTCGGCGTGGAACTGGGCGGGGCGTTGAAAAATACGGTGGCCATCGCCGCCGGGGTTTGCGCGGGCCTTGGCCTGGGACACAATTCCGTAGCCGCCCTGATTACGCGGGGTCTGGCGGAGATGACCCGGCTGGTGGTGGCCTGCCGCGGCAAAGCCGAAACCATGGCGGGCCTTGCGGGCCTGGGCGATCTGGTGCTGACCTGCACGGGCGGCCTTTCGCGCAATCGCAGCGTAGGAGTTGAGCTGGGCCGTGGACGCAAGCTGCCCGAGATTCTCGCCGGGATGCATGGCATGGTGGCGGAAGGGATCTTCACCACAACTGCGGCCGTGGGGTTGGCGCGGGCTCAGGGAGTCGAGATGCCCATCACCGAGCAAATGCACGCCATTCTGCATGAGGGCAAGGATCCGCGCGAAGCGATTCACGACTTGATGACCCGCAGCAGCAAAAGCGAAACTCTAGGGGCGTAATGCATCTCCGCGCGCTGGAAGGATCCGGCGCGCTTTCTTGCCAAACGTTTTCTTGCCAAACCGGCACCAGACGTGCGCTTCGAGTGGTACTTTGGTAACGGCAAATCTTACGGTTTTCACCTCCGGACATTCCTTCGACATTAAAATTCTATAGATACCCGTGAAATCCGCCGCCACTTCGATCGACGGCGCTTCCGCACTGAGTCAGGGGAGCGACCTGCCTTCCAGCGCACCCAATCCGGCGCGTATCCCGATTCTCTATGTGATCCTCGGTGTACTTCTGGTGATCAGCATCGTGCCCATGTATTTCTACTCCTCGGAAGTGGAGGCGATTAACCGGGACCGGCTGAAGACTAACGAAATGCTGCTGCAGAATACAGTCACGCGCTCGCTGGCCGACGATCTTTCGCAGCACGAGCGTTCCGTGCGGATGATGCTGGCCAATCTTTCATCTGCGATTCAGGTGGCGAGCGGCGGCGATATTGGCAACAAGAACATTGAAGCACCGGAGTTGCGCGCACTGCTGGAGAACTTTGTTTCGTCCTCGGATGAACTCGCCTACGCTACCCTGCTTAACTCTGAAGCTAAGGGAATATCTGCGGGCCGCATTGCGCCGGATGCCTTTCTGCAACGCGAGTTACAACATGCCTACGATGCTGCTCGCGACGGCCGCGCCTATAACGGCCAGGCCCTCCAGGTGGAAGACGGTAAGACGGCACGCACGGTTGTGCTGGTAAGCAGTCCGGTCAGCTACGGCGGACGTTTTCTCGGCATGGTCGGGGCGGTCGTCGACCTGCAATTCCTGATTCGCAGGCTGCAGGAAGTAAGCGGCGGCGGTCTGATTCCTTATGTCGTGGACTCGCAAGGCCGGCTGGTGGCCGCCGGCACTTCGCAATACATAACCGGGCAGGACATGAAGAGCCTGGAGATCGTCCGCAATTTTGTGGACGAAGGGAGTAAGGCGCAACTTGCCGCCACCAAGGAGTTCGGGGTACGCGAGGGCCAGAACAATGTTGAGATGCTCGGGACCTACAGTCCGGTGACGGCGCTTGACTGGGCGGTGGTGGTGCAGAAACCGCAATATGAGGCTTACCGCGGAGTTGCCGAGATGCAGCGTACGGCGCGCCTGCTCGCGTTACTCGCCGTACTGTTAAGCATCGGCGTCAGCATCTTTGCGGCCCGCAGGATTACGAATCCCCTGCAAATCCTTACCCAATCCGGCCGGGCTCTGGCGCGTGGCGATTTTTCGCAGCGCGTGCACTTGCGGAGCCGAACCGAAATCGGCGAACTGGCGGAGACCTTTAATACCATGTCGCGAGAACTTGAACAATTCGTCGAAGATCTCAAGCGGGCAGCGGAAGAGAATCGCGCCCTGTTTCTGGGCTCGATCCAGATGCTGGCCGGCGCGGTCGACGAGAAGGATCCCTACACTCGCGGCCACTCCGACCGGGTCACGCGCTACTCCCTGCTGATCGGCAAAGAGCTGAAACTGGCCACTGATTTTATGGAAACGCTCCAGATTTCTGCGCAGCTCCACGACGTGGGTAAGATCGGCATCGAAGACCGCATTCTCAAGAAGCCGGGCGCGCTGACCGCGGAAGAATTTGAGGTCATGAAAACTCACACTACGAAGGGCGCTAACATTTTGCGCCCGGTTATCCAGCTTGCCGAGATGCTTCCCGGCATTGAACTGCATCACGAAGCTCTCGATGGCCGGGGCTATCCTTACGGACTGCAGGGAGATCAAATTCCGCTGCTGGCGCGGGTGATCGCGGTGGCCGACACGTTTGATGCCTTGACGACCAATCGTCCATACCAGCATGCCCACACTCCGGAAGAGGCATTCAAGATCATTCAGAACCTCGCCGGTAAGCGGCTTGATCCCGAGCCGGTGGCGGCACTGATGGCGGTTTACGGACGGGGCGAAATTCGCATCCAGCGGCTCTCGATCAAGAGAGCTGTGGCAGCCCCGGATGCGGCCGTGGCTGATGTTCCCGCCGCGCTGCCCGCCCCTGAAGCGGCCAACCTCGAACGAACCCGCGTCTAACTACTTCTCGCCCGTCTTGCTTTGAACCAATTTGTTCTAGTTCATCTTGCCATCCAACCGCGGTCTGACCGTGTTGACCGCTATAATCAGCTCAGGACTCTTCATGATTCAAACTCTGTTCGGCAGTACCGAGGAAACGCAGCCGGGGCTCTTCGAGCGCATGAAGCAGGCGGTTACGCGCACGCGCGAAAACCTTGCCGAGCGCATTGAGGAGGTTGCTTTTGGAAAAGAGATTGACCGCAACACGCTCGACGATCTTGAAGCGACGCTGATCGGCGCCGACCTGGGTACTGCGACCACGCAGGAGGTCCTGGGCAAGCTCCGCGAGAAGGCCGACCGGAAACAGATCAAGGACGTGCAGGAACTGAAGCGCCTGCTGAAAGAAGAATTGCTGGCAATTCTGAATGCTGCAAACACTCGCCCGGTTCAAAGAGTTGACGGCACGCCGGAAGTGATTCTGGTGGTGGGCGTGAACGGTACTGGCAAGACAACCACCATCGGCAAGTTGTCGCAGGTATTTCGGTCGAAGGGCAAGAGCGTGCTGCTGTGCGCCGCCGACACTTTCCGCGCGGCGGCGATTGATCAGCTGGAAATCTGGGGCGCACGCACCGGCACGGAAGTGATCAAGACCAAGCCTGGCGGCGATCCTGCAGCAGTGTTGTTCGATGCATTGCAGGCAGCAACGGCGCGGAAGACAGACTACGTGATCGTTGACACCGCCGGCCGGCTGCACACCAAGGCCAGCCTCATGGCGGAACTCGAGAAGATGCGGCGCACGGCCCAGCGCATTATCCCGGGAGCGCCGCACGAAACGCTGCTGGTGATGGATGCCACGACCGGGCAGAATGGTCTGCAGCAGGCGCGCCTGTTCACGGAGTCAGCAGGCGTTACCGGCATCGTGCTAACCAAGCTTGACGGTACCGCCAAAGGCGGCGTGGTGGTCGCCATTTCGCGCGAACTGGGGCTGCCCGTGCGATTTGTCGGCGTCGGCGAGAAGGTGGGCGATCTGCTGCCGTTCGACCCGAAGGAATTTGTGGATTCGCTGTTCGAATGAAACCGTTCTTCGCGACGGTCCCCGCCAAATATGCTGGACCACTCCACCGACGAGCAGTTTCTGCGCCGCGCGCTAGACCTGGCGCGTCAGGGCGTCGGATTGGCGTCGCCCAATCCATACGTTGGTGCCGTCATCGTTGATCAACGGGGCAGCATCGTGGGCACTGGCGTTTATACCTACGATGGCGTAAAGCACGCTGAGGTGCGCGCTCTAGAAAGCGCAGGCGAAAAGGCGCGAGGCGGAACGCTCTACATTAATCTCGAACCGCACTCGCACCAAGGCCGCACCCCCCCCTGCACCGAGGCTTTGATCGCCGCCGGAATTCGTCGGGTGGTGGCTTCCATGCCTGATCCTAACCCCAAGGTGAGCGGGCGAGGTTTTGAGAAACTGCGCGCCGCTGACATCCATGTGGAGGTCGGACAACTGGAAGCGGAAGCTCGAAGATTAAACGAGGCTTTCGCGCGCTACATTCGCCACGGCGTTCCCCTGGTGACGCTGAAATCCGCCATGACGCTTGATGGCAAAATCGCTCCACCACCCGCCGCTGTAGTGAAACACACCGCAGGAATTCCTGCCGGCGGATGGATCACGGGAAAAGCCGCGCGCGCAAACGTGCAGCAACAGCGTCACCAAAGCGACGCCATCCTGGTGGGAGTGGGGACGATCCTGGCTGACGATCCGCTCCTCACCGATCGCAGTAGCAATCCGCGACGACGGCCTTTGCTGCGCGTGGTTCTGGATTCGCACTTGCGCCTGCCGCTGGAGTCGCGCCTCGTGCGGAGCACTGAAAATGAAGGCGTCTGCAAGAAAGACGTGCTGGTGTTTTGTTCCTCTGGCGACGAAAAGAAAAAGGCCGAACTTGAGGTGCGTGGCGTTCGCGTCGAGCAGCTTCCAGCAGACACGCCGGACGGCCGCCCTGATTTTCGCGCGATTCTCCCCCGCCTGGGGCAACTTGAAATCACCAGTGTCATGATCGAGGGTGGATCGGTGGTGAACGGAGCAGCGCTCGACTCCGGAGTGGTCGACAAGGTTTTTCTGTATTACGCTCCAAAGATTCTGGGTGCTGCGTCGGTTCCATTCGCTGCGGGCGCAGGCTCCCGCCAACTGTACGAAGCATTGCAGATTAAGCATCTTCAGCTGCATCGGTTTGGAGAGGACTTCGGGGTTGAGGCGTATTTGCGCGATCCATACGCTGAGTGAGATCACCCATCGTCCCGGTGGGTTTATGATGTTTGGTTCCTCATCGAGGTCTTCATGTTTACTGGCATCGTTGAAGAAGTGGGGCGTATCACACGCCTCGAACAAAACGGCGAAAATCGCCGCATCACAGTCGCCGCCGGGAAGTTGGCAAAGGAATTGAAGACCGGTGACAGCGTCGCAGTCAGCGGAGTCTGCCTGACCGCGCTCGAGATCAAGCCCGGCTCGTTCTGCGCCGATCTGGCTCCGGAAACCTGGGAGCGAACGTCGTTCTCGCGCATTCATGAAGGCGCGCAGGTCAACCTGGAGCTGCCCATGAAAGCCGATGGCCGCTTCGGCGGTCACATCGTGCAAGGCCACGTGGATGGCGTCGGCAAACTCATAGCGCTCAAGCGCGTCGCCGATTCGGAAAACTGGTGGTTGCACGTTGAGTTGCCCCACGACGTGGAGAAGTACACGGTCTACAAAGGATCCATCTCGATTGAAGGCATCAGTCTCACCGTGGCAAAACTTGAAGGCAGAAACTGCACCGTTGCCATCATCCCTCACACCGTCGAGATGACCAACCTCAACTCGCTACGCCCCGGCGATCCTGTGAATCTGGAAGCTGATCTGATCGCAAAGTATGTCGAAAAGATGATGGCTAGAGAACCGGCTGACACTGGCCTCACTGTGGAAGAGTTGGTGCAGCAAGGGTTTTGAGCGAATGCGCTGTACTTCTGTGGCTTCGAACTATGGCCTCTGATGAAGAGGAAAAATACGGCCGGTCAGGATTGGGATTGTGCTCCGACTGCTTGCACGCACAGCGAATAACATCGGACAAGGGCTCAAAGTTTCTTCAGTGCCGGCTTTCGTTCACCGATTCGCGTTTTGCGAAGTATCCACGCCTTCCGGTTCTCACTTGCAGCGGCTACGTTAAACACTCCGGCTCGGCGACTCCGCCGTGATCTTCGAATCCCAGCTTCAACTCGTCCAATTCAAGGAACTCCTGCACAATGGGCTCAGTTGACTTTTCCAGTTCCGCGTAAGTGCCAAAGAAAATCGATTTACCTTCGTACAGAAACACCACCCGGTCGGCCAACTTCTGGGCCAGACGCATATCGTGGGTGACGACGATGCTGGTCAGGCCTAGTTGCAGCTTCAGGCGTTTGATGAGATCGCCGAGAAGTTGCGCCATCAGAGGATCCACCATGGTTGTCGGCTCGTCGTAGAGAACACATTCCGGACGCGCTGCCAGAGCCCTGGCAATGGCTACTGAGCGTTTCATGCCGGTCGAGAGATCGGAGGGCAGCAAGTCGCGCATCTCCTGCACACCCACCATCTTCAGCAACCCGTCGACGATCTCGTAAATCTGATCTTCGTTCAAATCTCGGCTCTCGCGCAGGGGAAACGCCACATTCTCGCCGACCGTGAGGGAGTCAAACAGCGCCCCATTCTGAAAAACCATGGTGACCTTTTTTCGGATGGCTTCCATCTGGTGTTCGGAAAAGTTGGTGATGTCCTCCCCGGCGACGATCACCCGGCCGGAGTCCGCCTTGAGAAAACCAACAATAAGCTGCAGCGAAACCGATTTACCCACGCCGCTGCGCCCCAGGATGCAGACGGTCTCGCCGGGCATGACGTTGAAACTGACGCGGTCGAGCACCTTCTTGTCGCCGAAGGCTTTAGAGACTTCGCGGAATTCGATGTAGGGTTGCACAGGATCGGGCATTGGGATCTCTCGAAAGTCAGTCGTCTTTTCGCCGGGCGGTCAGGCCCGTCGTTTCTCAGCTTCCAACTCCTCGGGCGTGTTTAGATTACGGAAGATGGCGGTCGAAAATCCCGCGCCTTCCGACTCTTCTTGCTCGATCACTCGCGTGTGAACCTGCTCGAACAATCGGTCGATCCTATTTTGCCGGGCCCTCAGCGCGCGATCCGCGATTTCGGCGAATTCTCGGCGGTAAATAGCGCAGAGCGGCTGCCGACGGCCGTCACTGCGCGGAACAATCACCGCGGCATCGGGCGCGCCGCGCGCCCGGGTTATTAAGTATTGCAAAAAAGCCTGTGAAACGAACGGCATGTCGACCGCGAGCATCAGGTTGAGTTCGGTCAACGAACCCAGCAGCGCCGCATGAATTCCACCCAAAGGTCCGTAGTCCCGGAATACATCTTCCACCACCGGAGCGAACCCTGCAAACTTTTCCTTGCTTCCCACAATCCACACGCCGGAGGCGACCGAGCGAGCCACGTCGAGTGTCCTGGCCAGCAGCGGACGGCCCTCGTACTCGACAAACGCCTTGTCCGTGCCCATGCGCGTGCTCTTGCCACCAGCCAGAATAAACACACTCACATCGCGGGCAGATCCGTTTTCCACGGCACGATCATACACTTTGACCCTGGCAACTGAGCCCGGTAACCGCGGTTTCCCGCATTCAGAACATTTTCCACAGCGTAAGTATCTGCATCAATTCGGTTTGTCTTCCAGTTCATCGGGTGACCGACACGAAAGTAACCTACCCAAGAATTCGAAGGCGGGAGATGATGGGTTTCGGGCGCTCCCGTCGGGTCCGGAAGTAACCATCATGCCGCAAAAAATCATGGATGTACTTATGCTCGGGCGCTGCTCCCACGAGTTCTCCTGGCCGCGGCGCGGCGCAGATGGCGACTATTATCAGGTTTGCCTGCTGTGTGCAGCCGAATACAAATATGACTGGACCACCATGCGCCGCACCCAGCGCGTGGAGCACGCCAAGCCTGAAACCGTGGCCCGGCGCAGCCACACGCGGGAGAAGCGGCCGTCGTGGACTCCTCGTGCCCGGCGCCTGAAGCTCGACGTGGCGCTTCGCTATCGGGTCAATAACACTAGCGCATGGCATGAGGGCATAATCGACAACCTGAGCCAGAGTGGGCTGCTGTTTCGGGGTCCGCAGCAGTTGCCGATAAATGCCTTGATCGAGATGGTGTTTGAGATGCCGGAAGAAATTTCCGGGCAGAAGAATCGCAACGTGCTCTGCCAGGGTCGCGTAATGCGCTCGAAGAACAAGCAGGGTAAGGAAACCCAGGACAAAGACACCGACGACGGCACCGGCCTGCTGGCGGCCTCGATCGTCGACTACAAGTTCATCCACTAGAACATTCGGGCCTCTTCTGAAGTGCCGGACCTCCTGTTTAAAACAATCAGCAAATCCTTCCGCTGAAATCACGGACGAACTCGCCGACCCGCTCGGCTTCGTCGTACACTCGGGAAGAACGGCGAGTGCGTCCCCATGCCACCAATCACGGCGCTCCTGCACACGAAGAATGATGCCTTGCGCCTGGGCCGCGCACTCGAAATGCTTCTTCCCTGCACCGATATTGTGATTGTCGACCATCACTCCACCGACGCCACCCTGCGCGTCGCGCGTCAATACGGAGCTCGCGTCGTAACGGCAGACGCCCATCCCGCCGCAGATCACTATCTTGACTTAGCGCGATACGACTGGGTTCTCTGCCTCGATCCGGCCGAATCCATCAGCGAAGGATTGCAGGCAAGCCTTTTCGAGTGGAGTGTGGCGCCCATTCAACCCGACATGAGCGTCGCGGCCAACGGGTCGGCCTTTTCCATGTTCGTTAGGCAGCAGACCAGCGAAGGATGGCTGCAGCTTCCTGCTCCCGAAACCCGCCTCATTCCCCGCGGCTGGACCCGCTGGGACGGGCGGCTTCCCGCCCGTGAGCCTTCCGCCGTCGCGCTGGAAGGGGACCTGTTGCGTTTCGCCTCTCTCTGAAAGGACTTATTTCCAACCTGTTGCGGCCTCGGTGTTGCTGATCAGCTTGCTGCCCATTGTCCGATTGGACAGTGACTTCAGTACCTTAGTCCTCCCTACCCTTGTCGCCTTATAATCCACTCAAGAACCAACAATATCTGCGTTCTGAGGAAGATGGCGCGGCGGTGCGGCCGCAGCTTTCCGATGAACGCCCGCGAGACTTAGTGGATCCGTTTCTTGCATCTTCGATGTTTGTCTTCGGGCTGGCCTTCGGCAGCTTTCTGAATGTGTGTATCTATCGGATGCCGTTGGGCCTGTCGGTGGTGACGCCTCGTTCGGCGTGCCCCGGTTGCAAGCGCCCGATAGCTTTTTATGACAACTTGCCCGTTCTGAGTTGGCTGTTTCTTCGCGGCCGCTGCCGCCACTGCAAAGTCAGAATTTCGCCGTGCTACCTGCTCATCGAGGTGCTGACTGGCGCTCTCTTTCTTGGCTGTTACGCTTATGCCGGACTGACACTCGCTACCGTGAAATACTGTGTCTTCGGATTTCTCCTGCTCGGTCTCGTCTTTACCGACGCCGAAACCAAGTTGCTGCCGGACAAGCTGACGCTGCCCGGCCTTGCCCTTGGCCTGCTCTTCAGTTTGCTGGTTCCGGTGCACGACATGGCATCGCAGTTTCTGCCGGGAATGGTGAACCTGCCCTTCAGCGCAGATCTCACCGGCCGCCTGTTTTCCCTGCTCGATTCCCTGCTAGGCGCGGCCGTGGGCGCTTCGTTTATTTACGGCGCGGGAGCGATCTACTTGCGCTGGCGCGGCGCTGAAGGCATGGGCTTCGGCGACGTAAAGCTGATGGCGATGGTGGGCGCATTTCTCGGCATGAAACTCACGATCTTCACCATCTTCGCCGGTTCGCTGGTCGGGTCGATGTTTGGCCTGACCACCATGCTCGTGGTCTGGATTAAGCGCACCCACCGCTTCAGCCGGCGCCTTGAGAACCTGCAGGCGGCGCGACGGCGCGGCTGGCGGTCCGCGCAAATGGTCTACCGTCATTATCAAATGCCTTTCGGCGTTTTCCTGGGCAGTATGGCGTTGCTCGCTTTGTTCGTGGGCAATCAGTTCCTCAGTTGGTATGGGAGGTTCTGGTGGTAAGGATGCTGGCCAATCCGCTCCTTCTCCCCGCCGGGCTTGTGCTGGCCGTTGCCGGCGGCTTATTCGTGTTCGCTATTTGGGTGATTCGCGGCTTACGCCGCAGCATCGTCGAGGAAGCTAACCTCGATTCCACCGCTACCCCAACGCTTGAGACTCTTCCGCTCCACCTCTATAACACCGTCATTCAGCAACTGAAGCAGCAGAAACATGAATTACAGGTGCAGACGCAGGTCGAGCAACGCCGCGCCCGCACCACTGAAAATTTCAGTCAGGCCGTTCTCTCTAATCTTTCCTCTGGCGTGCTGGTGTTCGGCATCAACGGACTGGTGAAACAAGCCAATCCCGCCTCTAAAGAGATTCTTGGTTTTCATTCTCCCTCGGGCATGAGTGTCGAAGATATCTTTCGCGACGCGGCGATCAGTTCGACAAACTCTTCCACCCTCCATGCCGATGGAGGTCGAAATACGCCCGGACGCCTGGCAGAAGAAATCAACGCCGTCCTGCGCGAAGGAAGCAAATGCCGGCAGTTCGAGGCGGATTACACCACGCCAGCGGGCCGCACACTTCATATCGCGGTCACAGTTTCGCCGGTGCCCGCGGTCGATGGCGGCTTGATCGGCGCGGCTTGCCTGATCGGCGACCGCAGCGAATTCGAACGCATCCGACACCAGCAGGAGTTGCATGGTGAGATTTCTGCGGAGATGGCATTGGAGCTGCGCACCTCTCTAGCCACGATCGCCGGTTACGCCCAGCAGTTGGCCCGCAATCGCGATCCCGAGATGGCTCCGCAATTGGCCGCTGACATTGCCAGCGAGGCTTCGCGTCTCGATCGCCACATCGGAGGATTTCTCTCCGAAAAACGCTCCGGAGCCGCGGTAACGCGTGCCAGCGCGGCAGGAGTCAACAGATGAAGATCGCTCGTGAAAATCGAGTTCTAACAAACGTGCAAGTAAAGGGTGAACCTATGAAGCACATCACGCTGATCGGATTAGCACTCGGATCGTCCATGGCCTTGCTAGCGTCTACAGTAGTGGCACAGTCCACAGCTCCGGCGCCGGCTCAATCGTCGCTCGGCGATTATGCTCGCAAGATCCGCAAGGATCCCGGGACTGCCAAGGCCAAGCCCAAAGTCTTTGACAATGACAACCTCCCGACCGATGACAAGCTTTCAGTCATCGGCGAGAAGTCTGCCGAAAATGCCGGAGCTCCTGGCGATGACAAGAGTGCTGCCGGAGCCAACGCCGACGACGACCAGGCCAAGAAACAAGCCGCTTGGAAATCCTGGCAGACCAAGCTGGGCGCGCAGAAGGATCAGATTGACCTGGCCAGCCGCGAGCTCGACGTGCTACAGCGCGAATACCAGCTGCGTGCCGCCGAGATGTACGCCGATGCCGGCAACCGTTTGCGCAACTCGGCTCAGTGGGATAAGCAGGACGCGGATTACAAGCAAAAGATCGCCGACAAGCAGAAAGCGGTTGAGGACGCCAAGTCCAAACTCACGGATATGCAGGAGGAAGCCCGCAAGGCTGGCGTTCCCTCTGCGATGGTCGACTAGGCGTGCTCGATTAGATGTAGTTGCGCCGCGCAGTGCGGCTGCGGTCACTGATTTCTCACAACAAGAAAGCGCCGGCTCGTGAGCCGGCGCTTTTCGTTTCAACCAACGCCGGTTGGCACGGTCCAGCCGATTAATTTCATGTTTTTCCGGAGCCGGAGCAGCTGTTTCACGTGGTGCTGTCCATGCACGAAATGAAACTTTCTCCACTGGGCAGCGCTTAACGGCCCAAGAATTGGATGATCGAGCAGACGACTGCGTCGTCCGAATCGGGCTTCACATTCAGCGATGATCGCATCCATCTCCACAATTTTCGGCCCCACTTCGCTGGGAATCTTCGCCCCTGGCAGACCCCTTGGACGCGTGTTCGCGGGCGCCTGGCGGCCTTCCGGCATGTGCTGAAATCCAACAACCACCAAGGTCCGCATACGCTGCTTCAGCGAGACCCGCGTCACCAGCGGCTTTCCAAATTCCAACACCTTGGTGAATCCTTTTATCGTTCCGGTGTAAGTCAGGTACAGATGTTCCAGGACCTCTGCCGCACACCACTTGTCTGTGGGATGCCAGCCCAGTTGCTCGCTCGACAGACCCTCGACCGCCGACTCCACAGCTCGCTTCAACTCTTCCAGTCGGGAATCCATTGCAGCACTCTCGTGTTTCTGCGCGCTTCAGGTAGAATGTTCCGCGACAATCAAAACACTTAATTTATAACAGGAAGGTCGTCATGAAGATGCGGGACTTCGTTCAGTCCGAGACCGCCGTAGCCACCGCAGTCGATAAAGATGTTATTGCTAGATTCACTCACGCGACCCGGACAGTCTCGCGAGATGGGCACCCTCCGGCTACAACGGTCTTCGTGGCCGCAGTCTTCGGTATTACTATTCTCGCTCTGCTTGCGGGCTGCAACTCCAGTACTACAAACACGCCTCCAGCGCAGCCGCAACCCAAGCCTCCTGAACTGCTCACCGGCCGCGCGGCGTTTTATAAGACTTTTATCGCCGCCCGCAATTATGCCGCGGACGTAAAGCCCTTCCGCATCGAGTCGACACCCTCAAGTGAGAGCAATGGCCAGGATGGAAAATCCGCAATCTGGCGCATTAGCTACGCTTCGGCCACACAACACGGCGTAAAACCTTTTTTCTGGTCGGGCAGCAACGCCCCTGACGCTCCCTCTCGCGGCGTTTCCCCCGGCAACGAGGATGTCTACAACCCCGGCAACGCCTCCACTCAGGTTTTTGATCCGGCATTTCTGAAGGTGGACACCGACCAGGCTTTCACCGAAGCACAGAAACACGGCGGCGACAAAATTCTTGAAAAAGATCCCACCACCCCCGTGCTCTATACCTGCGAGTGGAATCACAACACCAACCAACTGGTCTGGCAAGTGATCTACGGCACGTCTCGGGAAACCGCCAAACTAACGGTCAGCGTCGACGCCTCATCCGGCGCCTTTATCCGCGTGGAGAAATAGGCTGGGTGGGTTTCGCATCTGAGATGTGGCTGCGCTCTTTTGCGCCTGAGACTACCTCAAGTTTGGATTGTCGATGGCGTGCGCCTGCCGGAGCAACTTTTGTGGGGAGCACTGTAAACAAGGGCGTTGGAGGCACCGCACGGCACAGCCTGCGGTTTTAACTGTATTGCTAGTGTGAGAGCGGTTGTACGATATTAGTTGAACATCGTCAAAGCAATCGGGCCAGGCAGTAATCCTGTGGCAGTACGGAGGCGGGCCGTTGCCCAGACAAGCAGATCCTCAACTCGAACAGCGCATCCTTGACGCGGCCTGCCGGCTGTGGTCCCGAGGGGGCGAAAAAGCCCTCACCATGCGCGGCGTCGCCAAGGCCGCCAGCACCACTACCCCCACTCTCTACGAGCGTTACAACGACCGTGACGATATTCTTCGAGCCGTGCGCATGCGGACGCGCACCGAACTCTTCGCCGCGCTCAGCCGCACCCGATCGCTCACGCAAGCTTGCCACCGCTATCTGGAATTCGCTCTGGAGCATCGCCACGCCTATGAAGTTCTGTTCGATGGATTCGCACAGCCTCCATCCCTCCACGAGCCCTGGCCTTCTTTTAATCTTATGCGACTCCGCCTGGCGGAGCGTCTGGGAGGAGATCCGCGCAAACACACTCGCCTCATGCTTTCGCTGTGGTCGTTGATGCACGGCACCGCGATGCATTTGATCCGTGGAGGTGTTGCCGGGCCACTGCGCGCCCAGATGGTTCATTCCTGTCTGGACGCGGTCGAAGCCATTGTCGTGCAAGCCACCCGTACCAAGGGTCAGGCGCACTCCGGTCCGAAGTGGCCGGCCAACCTGATCCTCGGAGAAGCCGCCCACAGCACGGTGACCGAAGCGGAAACTGTTGGCGGGACCGAATCGAACGCGAAGCGAGATAGTCGCTCGAAACGGAAGTCCGCAGTCCGGCTCAGCGGGGTTCGTTCTTCCGGACGACCCGGTCGAGCGCCTGCGGCTACTGGGCGGTCTGCGCTTTCAGCCGGTTAAGCGCCTTCTGCGCTTCTGAAGCCTGCGGGCCGTGCGGCAGAATCTTCAAATAGCTTTCGTATTCGGCGCGGGCATCGTCCCAGATTCGCAGCTTTTCCAAGCATACAGCCAGCCCTATCGTGGCCACCGCATCGTTATCTTTGTAGCGCAGGGCCTCGCGGTAGCGGTCTTCGGCCGCACGGTAGTTCTGGCGTTTGAAATAGAAATCCCCGACTTCGATGTCTTTCGCGGCCTTGTGCGGATCCCAGATATGAAGCTCGGTTATTCCCCCGGCTCCTGAGGTGGCAGCCTCTGCTTCAGCCAAGACTGCCGAACTTTGCGGATGCGCCTTGGCGTCGTCACCGGGAGGGCTCAGGTCCACCTGCGTATCTTTGCTGGAACTCTCGCCGACACCGGTCCCCAAATCGTCAGCCTGAACACTGTCCGAGCGCGGTGGCGCCATGCTCGGAGCTCGCTTCACGGGGGCCTTCGCCGGAGCCGGCTGTGCTGGAGTGTCCTCCGGAAAGGAAAGATCGCGGCTCAAACCGGAAGCGTCGCGATTCTCAGCAGGAGCAGACGGCGGCGACGAGGGCGGCGACGAGGGTGGCGGCGGAGTCTGCTGCGCCCACCCCGCCAGGCTCAATCCCAGGAGCAAACACAAATACAAATACGGCCGACCCTGCATGCACCTATTTTACAGTTGTCGCTGGATTGTTTGGAAGCAATTCTGTCCTTCAATTGCGTGGAAACTGGTGGCACAAAAAAGCAGGCCGCTCAAGGGGGAGGATCTGAGCGGCCTGGTTGGCGAAGTTCTCCGGGGGAGGAGAATTTGCTATCTCTCGATTACAGCGACGAAGGATTATTCTGCCCAGTCGTCGCCGGCGTGGTCGCGGGCTGCGTGGTGTCGCCCACCGTGTTGGTCATCAGGCGAACATCAACGCGGCGGTTGTCGGCGCGGCCAGCTGCGGTTTTGTTCGTCTCGACCGGCTTGTCCTTGCCCAGTCCGATCACGTAAATCTTGTGAGCCGGCACATTGTACTTCGAAGCCAGATACTGGATCACCGAGTTGGCCCGGCGCTGACTCAAGTCGTAGTTATAGTCAGCGGAACCTACGGAGTCCGTGCTGCCTTCAAGCGCGATGATGTAGCCCTTGGTGCTGGCGATCGTCCCGGCCAACTGGTCAAGCGCTTCCTTGGCTTTGGGCGTCAGATTGTCTCTGTTGAAGCCAAACTTCACCGACGTTTCCGCCACCGGATGATAATTATCCAGGTTCGCGACGGTGTTCGTGAGTACGCCTACCCGTCCGTTAGCGGCGTCAGCCGTTTGCTGCGCCGATGCCGCGGACTGGCCGGCGGCCTGCGCTTTCTGCTCCACGTCTGCCGTCTTGGCATTCACAGCCGTGATGCCGGCCTGCGCTCGGGCATCCACGTCCTTGATGTCCTTGCTATTCTTCGCCGTCATGTCGTCCAGTTCGTTGGTCTTGTTGATCAGAGGCGTGGTTTGTTGCTTCACGTAGTTCTTGCTGGTGCAGCCGATCGTGGCAGCCATGCTGACTGCGAGGAAAATCGTTAACGAAGTGCGGGTCATATTGGAAAAGCTCCTTAGATTTCTTGTCTTCATCGCGATCGGGGTCTCCGCCCGCGGAATTTTGCCCCCTTGCTAGCCCTGGGGGAATCTTCAATGCTCACAAGTACACCCCTACTTTTGCACGGGACGTGCCAGTCCCATGAATAGGCAACGCTTGCCATAAGTATATACATTTTCAACCATTTGCAGGCAAAGTACTGCAAATGCCAAAAAATGGCATTGCCCTTTAGTAACGCAAACCGCACATAAGTGGTGGAAATTTTATACAGTCGGCGGCCAGAGCAGCGCTGGACCTCAATTTCTCCGCGGCGGGCAGATCAGCGGGATTGTCTCCCTCTTGTTTCTTCGATAGACCCGGAAATCGGCTTCGTCGACCGTAATGACAGCGTGCCGCGGATAGATCTCACTCATTCGGATGAGACACAAATCAGCCAAGTCCGGCTTGCGATCGGCGTAGCGCCGAGCCAATTCCCGCAGTTGGGCGATGTGTTCGGAAAACTCAAACGCCACCTCCAACAAACCAGCTTCGACCAGAGACAACACATAGGAACTCGACCGCAGGTGAAATGCCGCCTCGCTGAGAACCGACTCGCAGGTGAGCAAAGGCTCCGTGACGGCCTTCGCGAGACCGATCGCCCAATCATGATGGGCGTCATCCCGACTGCCGGCAGCCACGATGAAACCGGTGTCCGCGATGCCCTTCATCCTCGGGAGTACCCTTTGCGGGACGAAAGATCAGGGGGCCCACCTCTTATGGCGCCCAAATGCCGCAGGAATCGCTGCTTCCCCCCGTTGGACCTGGCGCTCTCGAGTTGCTCGCGAACCAGTCGCCCCATCGGCACCCCAGTCTGCCGCGAGGTTTCCTTCAGCCAGGCGAGAAGCTCGTCTGTAAGACGGATTGTTAGTGTCTGACTCATATGGCAGAATTGTAACACGGTCTCTCTACCGAGCGCTCCACGCCATCCGCCCTGTGACATCGCGCCCTTCAAAGGCTGCCGGCGTGAGGGACCTGCACCGGCGGGTCACCTCCGTCATCAAATAGAATTACCTCTACCACAGCCGCAATGGACCTCCTCGCCAAAATCCGCACCATCCCCACCGAGCCCGGCGTCTACCTCTACAAGAATGCCGAAGGCGAAGTCATCTACGTGGGCAAGGCGAAGAACCTGCGCAGCCGCGTGGCCAGCTACTTCCACGAAGGCCGCTGGGAGGACTCAAAAACCGGCACCCTGGTCCGCGAAGCCGCCGACGTTGACTACATCGTAGTCGCCAACAACAAAGAGGCGCTCGCGCTCGAAAACAATCTCATCAAACAGCGCAAACCACGCTTCAACATCCTGCTGCGCGACGACAAGACTTACCCCTACGTGAAGCTCACGCTGGGCGAGCGCTGGCCGCGGGTGTACGTCACCCGCCGTCTGCGCAAGGACGGCAGCGTCTACTACGGTCCCTACTTCCCTGCGAATCTCGCCTACCGCATCGTCGACCTGATTCACCGTAATTTCCTGATCCCCTCGTGCAAGGTCGATCTCACGCGCTTTCATCCCCGTCCCTGCCTGCAGTACTACATCAAGCGCTGCCTGGGCCCATGCGTGAAGGACCTGACTACTCCGGACGCCTATCAGGAAGCGGTCCGCGACGTGAAGTTGTTCCTCGAGGGCCGTCCCACAGACTTGAGTCGCTCGCTGCACGAGCGCATGGAGCAGGCGGCCGCAGCCGAGGAGTACGAGCGCGCAGCCCGCTATCGCGACCTGATTTCCACCGTCGAGCAATTGCAGGAGCGCCAGCGCATCGCCGCCGCCGAAGGCGATGACGCCGATGTCTTCGGCTATCATTATGAAAACGGCATGCTGGCAGTGAACCTATTTCACATGCGCGGCGGCCGCGTGGTCGACCGCCGTGAATTCTTCTGGGAAGACCTGCCGGAGTTCACCACAGACCATGCGGGAACAAAGATAGACCGTGTGGAGACGGAAACGGAACATGTGGGGACAGGCGCCTTCGCCCGTCCAGGCGAGCGCAGCGAGCCGGCCTCTTCCACCACGGACCCCTTCAACCCCGGCGAGTTCTTCTCCGCTCTGCTGAAGCAGCTCTACATCGGCCAGCCCTATGTGCCGCGCAATCTCTACGTCCCGGTGGATTTCGAGGATCGAGAAGAGTTAGAAGACTTACTTTCCGACCAGGTCGCGGGCGAGAACGCCCGCTCGGCGCGAGTTCACATCCTCGTTCCACAGCGTGGTGACAAGCGTTCGCTCCTCGATCTCGCCGGCACCAACGCCAAGCAATCCTACGATCAGCGTTTTCGCGTGCTCAAGCCCAACGCCAAGGCCATCCAGGAAGAACTGCAAGATGTGCTCAGCCTGCCTGAAGTTCCGAAGCGCATCGAATGCTTCGACATCTCGCACATTCAAGGTGCGGAGACAGTCGCTTCGATGGTGGTATGGGAGGACGGCAAGATGAAGAAATCGGATTACCGCAAGTTCATCATCCGCACCGTCGAAGGCGTCGACGATTTCGCCTCCATGCGCGAGGTGGTCACGCGCCGCTATAAACGCCTGCAGCAGGAAGAAAAGCCCATGCCCAGCCTGGTGCTGATCGATGGCGGCCTAGGCCAGCTGCATGCGGCAGCGGAGGCGTTGGACACGCTTGAGATCATCAATCAGCCGCTGGCGGCCATCGCGAAGCGCGAAGAGATTCTCTACGTCTACGGGCAGGAGAAAGATCCGATCGCTCTCGATCATCACTCGCCGGTGCTGCACTTGATCCAACTGATTCGCGACGAAGCCCACCGCTTCGCCGTAACTTTCCATCGCAAACGCCGGCAGATGCGCGATCGCTCCAGTGAGCTATTAGAGATCCCCGGCGTAGGCGAGAGTACGACGCGGCGTCTTCTTGAACATTTTGGCAGCGTGCAAGCAGTGAAGCAGGCAGATGCGTCCGCACTGTCGGCGGTTGTGACCCGGGTGCAGGCGGAAGCGATCAGCAATCACTTCAGAAAATAACCACCCATCCTCAACGGCGCCAGTACCGGGACATAAGTTCCACTAATAGGATCACCACACCGACGCTCACCACGACAATACTCGTCAGCCTGGGTTTGGGGTCTCCAGTCACCACTCGTCTCCGTTTGAAGAGCAACCAGTTGAATATCACAAGCACGAGTCCGGAGAGCGTCGCCCATAGCCACAACGGTGTGCTAGGCGGAACGGTGAAGAGGGATATCCCGACTCCTGCCAATCCTCCAACGTTTGCTAGAACGATCATCTTCCAAGATGGACGCAATGAGGGGCCTCCTATTTCGGCTCTGGACCTGCGTTCCCCATATCGAGCACGACCTTCCAACTCCCGTCTTGCTGCTTCTTCCAGATGCTGGTGTACTTGCCGTGGTCGATCACCGGCTTCCCGTCTTTATCTTTCGAACGGAACTCGTAGGTGCCATAGGTGTAGCCCAAATCTGCAGAGGCGGATATGTCGGCGCCGACGGGCGTCCACGTCAGATGATTGTCTTTCTGATCGAGAAATCCCATGCCCTTCGCGATGTTTACCTTCCCCTGAATGATCGGCCCGCCGTTGGGCAGTTCGACGGCATCGTCGGCGTAATAAGACATGTATCCAGCAGAACCGCGTTCTGCCGCAGCCTTCATGAACTCGCCCTCCAGTTGACGCAACGTGTCGGCGGTGGCTTTTGCCGGCGCTGAAGCGAGCGGACGTGGGTCGAGCGCTGCTACGATCACAATCAACAAGGCCGCGACAAGAACGAGCAGAAGCGATTTCATGCAACCTCCGTGAACAGCAGCGGATATTCTATCTCTATGTCAAACCAAGGCGAACGCGGCACTCTCATTGTGACCGGTGCAAGTCGCGGGATCGGCTCTGCCATAGCCAAACTGGCCGGTGGGCGCGGCTTCTCCGTGGCAGTCAATTTTTCCACCGGGGCAGCCGAAGCCGCGGTGATCGCTGAGCAGATCGTTTCAGCCGACGGCCGCGCTTGCGCCATTCAAGCAGATGTCGCCCGTGAAGAAGATGTCATCCGGCTCTTCGAGACTGCTGAACGCGAACTGGGGCGGATCAAGGCCCTAGTCAACAACGCCGCCATTACCGGCGGCTTTTCGCGTGTCGACTCAGTGAGCGCGAAGACGCTGGAGCAAGTCATGGCCGTAAACGTCGCGGGAGCGTTCCTGTGCACGCGCGAGGCTGTGCGCCGTATGTCTACGCAGCACGGTGGAACCGGTGGCGCGATCGTGAACATTTCCTCCCGCGCGGCCCGGATAGGCTCCGCCGGAGAATGGGTCCACTATGCTGCGTCCAAGGGCGCGATCGACAGCTTCACGATTGGCCTGGCGCGCGAAGTTGCCACGGAAGGAATCCGCGTAAACGCAGTCGCTCCCGGATTGATCGACACGGGCCTGCATGCCGCGAGCGGCGCACCTGACCGGCTGAGTCGACTGGCCTCAACAATTCCGATGCAACGTGCGGGCACGGCGCTGGAGGTAGCCGAAGCAGTGCTTTGGCTGCTCTCCTCCGCCGCTTCTTACACGACCGGAGCTATTTTGGAGGTCGGCGGCGGCCGCTAGTACTCGCTCGGGGATTGACTTCCCTGCTCCCCTGCTTCAGATTCTCCCGCAGGTAGGCTTTGATCTTTTCCGGCAAACGCGAGGTGTGCAGAATGTCGCGCAGCAGCGGCGGGGGAAGGCCGCGAGAAAACTCCAGGGCACGTGCCAGCGGCGTGTGCGGGCTGCGGAGCAGTGCCAGACGAATCTCGCGTCGCAGCGACCACTTGGGGTGATGGCACACAGCTTCGACAAAAGCTGCGCCAGCGTTTGGTCGCAAGACTGCCCTCGTGACCGCAGCTTCGGTCAACCGGGCATTTTCGAGCGCCGTATGGGCAACCCGAGGTTCCTTGTCGAGCAACAATGCCGCGGCAACTGTTTCCGCGGCGCGGCGGGCTAGCATCAGGCGCTCTCCCAGCGTCACCGAGGGAAGACGGGTCACGAGCTGTTCTGCGGCTAAATGCTTCAGATCAGCCGCGACCGACGGCTTCAGCGCAAACTGCATAAGATCGCCGGTGTAAAAATGGCGGAGCAGCCGCAGCGCCAGATGCCTCGGCGTGTGCGGATGGGCGGCAAGGGCAACACACACTTTGCGCGACTTCAGAGCGGCAGGGTTCTGCCCAAGTTGTTCAAGAGTTTCCACCGGCAGGTCACGACGTTCGAGCAGCGCGAGAACAAGGTCCGCGCTCACCGGAAGGGCAGGTTCAGCGCCGAGCGAGGAGGCGGCAGACGCATCCGGCGGTGCGGTCTCGGACCGTTCAATCCCGGCCACTGATATGCGCTCCTGTTGAATTTCTTCCGAATCCATAAATGGATCGCAGCGCTCACCCAGCTCTCCGGGCCATCTGCAACGCGCCGTGGACCGGATCGACCACTTCGGGATTCAAGACAACGTCTGGATTCGCCGCGCGCACTTCATTGTAGAAAAGTTCGCGAATCATCGCCGCGTGACGAAAGACCCCGCCAGCCATGGCCATCGGGACAGCCGAAGAGTCTTGCGCAGAAAAAAGCCGGCGCAGCACGATCCCGGCAAGTTGTGCCAGTTCGCCAGACGCCTCCGCGATAACCCGTCGAGCCACGCCATCTCCAGCTTCCGCCGCAGCCAAGACTGCAGGAAACAGAGCCGCGAAGTCAGGGTTGGCATTAGCCGCGCGCGCTAACTGCGGGAGCGAATTCAGGCTCCAGGCAGTCTTCAGTTCGGAGAAAAGCCGCCGGGCGGGCCATGTCGGATCGCGCTCGGCTTGATCTTCTCCAACCTCATCGGCCGCGCGCAGCGCGGCGCGAACCGCCGCAAGGCCGATCCAGTGGGCCGATCCTTCGTCAGAAATCGCGAACCCCCAACCTCCGGCGCGAGCGACTTTTCCGTGCGCGTCTCGGCCGAAGACGATCGAACCGGTACCGGCGATAACAATTACGCCCGGCTCCTTGCCGAAGGCCGCCGCCAGCGCGATCTCCATGTCGCCCACGACTTCGATTTCCCCTGGAACAATCTCGGCAACCATCTCGCGCACTGTGCTTGCGATTTCCTCGCGCCCGGCACCGGCCGCGCCGATGCACGCACAGAGCACTTGCTGAGGATTAATTTTTGCCGCGAGGCACGCCTCACGTATGGCTTGTTGCAGAGCTTCACGGGCGGCGGCCTCGCCTACACGCGTGATGTTGCTCGCACCGGCCTTAACGGTGGCGAGAACCGAAGATTCGTCGCCCACGACGCACGTTGTCTTGCTACCACCTCCGTCAATGCCCAGATAGTAGGCCACGCGTTAGTTCTATCACAGGGAAAGATCGAGGTCTCTCGAATCGTTGTCGGAAACTTCGGAAGCAACTCTCGAGCCATGTCTACAAAGACTCACTCGCGCCGAGGCCCGATTGACGCCATAATTCAAAGCGAAACTTCTATAGCAAAAACTGTCCAGCGGCAGAACGAATGGGTCTCGACAAACTCGATCTCGCGATTATCGCGCTGTATTTAGTAGGAATCACCTTGTTCGGGCTGCGCTTCCGCAAGCGCCACCGCTCGCTGAGCGACTATTTTCTCGCGGGACGAGACATTCCCTGGTGGGCAATCGCGCTCTCCATCGTCGCCGCCGAAACCAGCACGCTCACCATCATCAGCATTCCTGGACTTGCTTATGATACGAACCTCACCTTTCTGCAAGTCGTGATGGGATACTTAGTAGGCCGCGTGGTGATCAGCCTGGTGCTGCTGCCGCAATATTTTCGCGGCGATCTTTACACCGCCTACGAGCTGATTGAACGGCGCTTCGGGCGCGGATTGCGCTCACTCACGGCCGGACTTTTCTTGCTGACGCGCGCGGCCGCGGAAGGCGTCCGTGTCTACGCCGTGTCGATTGTGGTATCGATTGCGCTGGGCACAGGCGAGGTAGCCTCGATCGCCATCATCACTGCATTGACGCTGATCTATACATTCGAGGGCGGATTGGCTGCGGTGATTTGGACTGACGTGGTGCAGACCGTGATCTACGTTGGCGGGACTCTGGTTGGATTGGTGACCATCCTGCATCTCGTGCCGGGCGGATGGACGGCGATTCATGCTGCGGCGGCCAGCGCGGGCAAACTGCAGGTGTTCGACTTCCGGCCTAACTTCTGGCTGCCTTACACATTCTGGGCAGGTGTCATCGGCGGAACCTTCTTCATCACGGCAAGCCACGGCACCGATCAACTCATCGTCCAGCGCCTGCTGGCGGCACGCAGTCAGAAGCAGTCGACTGTCGCCCTGCTTTCGAGCGGGATGGCAATTTTGTTTCAGTTTGCTCTCTTCTTGATTGTGGGGGTGATGCTGTGGGCGTTCTACCGCGTGCCCTCGGCGAACTTCGGAAAGCCGGATCGAATCTATCCCACGTTCATCGTCAATCAAATGCCGCACGGAATCTCTGGACTGCTGATTGCCGCGATCCTTGCGGCTGCCATGTCGAATCTGAGCGCGGCGCTGAATTCGCTTTCGTCGAGCACAATTATGGATTTTCTTCTGCGCTTCCGCCCAAAGACCGATGAGCAGGCACGCATGAAGCTCTCCCGGATGGCAACTTTCTTTTGGGCGATGGTGCTTTTCGGATTGGCAGTGCTGGCGTTGCAAAAAGTGGGACGCGTGGTTGAGGTTGGGTTGCAGATTGCCTCTGTAGCTTATGGCGCACTGCTCGGAGTTTTTCTGCTCGGGGTTCTGACGCGAAAAGCCAATCAGCGCGGCGCGATGGTCGGAATGCTGTTCGGGTTCAGCACCGAATTGTATTTGTGGAGAGCGCATGTCCCGTGGACATGGTGGGTGGTGATTGGAACGACCGTGACGTTCGCGGTCGGATACGTCGCAAGCTTGTTTCAACCGGAGCATCCAAAGAAAACCGACGCTACTGACGTATACTGACACCCTTCCATCATGCCGGAACTGACCCAGCGAACTACTGCGCGTCCCGAGTTGGCCCGTGATCTGGGCGTCAGTCACGCGTCCGCGGTGGTTGTAGGCACAATCATCGGCAGTGGGATCTTTCTGGTTCCGACCGAGATGATGCAAGCCGTAGGTTCCGCCAAGCTCGTGTATCTGGCGTGGCTCGTCGGTGGGATCCTGTCTTTTTTTGGCGCGCTCACTTATGCCGAACTCGGCGCCATGAAGCCACAGGCTGGCGGAGAATATGTTTATGTCCGCGACGCCTACGGTCCGCTGGGCGGCTTTCTTTATGCCTGGACGTGGTTCGTCATCGCCAAACCTGCGTCCGTCGCCACGATCGCGATCGGACTGGTTCGCATTCTCGGCACGTTCTCGATCTTTTCCTTTTTTCCCACCCACGTTATCTCGGTTCCTTTCGCAGTTACCTGGGGGCAGGTGGTCGCGATCGCTGCGGCAGTTCTCGTTTCCCTTCTGAACTATTTTGGAGTCAAGAAGGCGGGCGAATTCCAACTCGTGTTCACTGTGCTGAAGGTGGCAATCATTCTGGGCATCGTGGTGGTCTGCTTCAGCGGAGCCGGCAGCGCTACGGGACGCGGCTGGAGCAACTTTGCCACAACCTTCACCGGGGCCAAAGGTGGAGTCGCCGGCTTCATGGCGGCGCTGGTGGCGGCGCTCTGGGCGTATGACGGATGGAATGATCTGAACATGGTTGCTGGCGAAGTGAAGAAGCCGGAGCGCAGCATTCCGATTGCGTTGATTGCTGGTGTGGCTACCGTCGGGCTGCTGTATGTGCTGGTGAATGCCGGCGTGCAGTACGTGCTGCCGGCGAGTGCGATTGCGGCCTCGCCGCGGCCTGCCTCCGACGCGGTGGCTCTGGTCGTGGGGCGGATGGGCGCGAGCATTGTGTCTGCGGGCATGGCGATCTCGATGCTGGTTACGCTGAACGGCACAATTATGAGCGGCGCGCGCGTGCCTTTTGCCGTGGCTCGCGACGGATATTTCTTCTCGGCCCTGGCCGATGTACATCCGCGCTTTCACACTCCGTCCGTTGCCATCGTGTTCCAAGCCGTGCTGTCGATCATTCTTCTGCTACTGGGAGGAAACTTTCGGCAGCTTTTTTCTCTCGCCATCTTCGCGGAATGGCTCTTCTATATGATCGCTGGCAGCACCATATTTGTATTCCGCTGGCGCGATCCGCAAGCTGCGCGGCCTTATCGCGTGTTCGGCTATCCTTTCGTCCCAGCCCTGTTCATTCTTGTTGCGGCCGTCCTGCTCTGCTACACCTTCCGCGGAGACTGGCCGAATTCCTTCTATGGATTGCTGGTCATCCTGGCTGGCGTTCCGGTGTTCGCGTGGTTTCGATCAAAAAAATCGCGGATCGAATCGGCTTAAATCCATGGAATCAATGAGTTACGGTGAATCTGTCTGCGGCTGATCTGGATAAAATCTTGATTCTAAATAACTTGCCCGTAAAATCCTGTGGACAGGGGAGTTAGCTGCATCGATTTCATGTAAGTCCTATGGAATCAGTGCGGCGATTTCTGTCTAGACTGAAAACAGCCGGTTGTGCCAGCCAAAATCCTGTGCGGAAAGGATTTAGCCGAACGATATTTAGTTTTCAATGAACTGGTTCCGATTCCCTCTGCTGGGACAATTCTGAAACGAAGTGCGGGCTGCGCGCAAGGTCGGATGTCACAGGGGGCCTGTGGAAATTATTGTGAGTGGTGAGCTTCTAGATCGATTCGTTCTTGGTGTGAACGTCAAAATCCCTTGGCTCCCGGCTGCATCGCGTCCACCTTTGCAAAAGAAGCAAAGGTGGGCCTCCTCAGTCGTGATGTGCCAGCGGTGGGGAAAACCAAAGATGGGCCGCCCTCTTCTCTCCTTGGGAATTGCGTGGCAGGGGAATGATGGAGTTGGCGGGATTTGGTTATGTCTGATATCCAGGGGTGCCTTGAAAAGGGGCATCTGGGTATCTACTCTGGAAGTATGAGATGTTGGGCGGCGTGTTTAGGGGATTGCAGCGACAAGATGTCGCGCGAGCACTTGGTCTCCGCCTCTCTATTCTTAGAAGGAAACCTCAAGGTCCAGGGATTCGATTGGTGTAAGGGGGAAACGGTCGAAGTCGGCATCGCTGGACTTACGGCGAAAATCCTTTGTGTGAAGCACAACAACGATCTTTCTCCGATCGACACGGCCGGGGCGCAGGCATTTGCCACGTTTAGAGAAATTAGACGGCTTGCAAATGTACGCGAGAAGCAGAAGCCCGGCTACCGGAACGTTAAAAGATATCGAATTGACGGCATTGGACTTGAGCGGTGGTTCCTAAAGACGCTCATTAACCTCTGTTGTGATAGGGGATATCCGATCGGGAGAGGATCTCAAATTGTCGGCCGGCCCTCGGATGATCTGGTTCGAATTGCATACAGTCTTGGCTCCTTTAGGGACAAGGCTGGCCTCTATTTCGTAGCCAGGGTGGGAATGAAAATTGAATCTACCGACACCGTTATCTTTGCACCGTTGGTCCAGAAGGATGTACCTCGTGTTGAAGGCGGGCTGTTTGTATTTCGAGGTCAGAGCTTTCTCTTGTTCCTTGAGCGTGAGGGACCTCCTCAGCCCTTGCAAGGGCTAATGTTAAATGGTGAGGATCTTGGACAGGCTCAGTTGAATTTTCATAATGTAAGGATCAATTTTAAGGAAGGCAAATATCTGTCGCAGGTATTGGATATCGATTGGTAGCGACGCCAATTCGGTTCTGTCATCGGCTCGGCAATTCCAGCAGTGCCGCCTTAATCTTCCTTTTCTACCAGAGGGCAATCGTTGGAGCGATTGCCGAAGTTGGCGGAGAGGAAAACCGCGTAAAACCGAATATAATCTCAGCCATTATGACCTGCCCCCCAGAAATTAGTCCATTGGAAATGTGACTTCTCCATTTAGGATGACCCGCCCAGGGTCAAAGGAGGAGTCGTGCGCAAGAGTCGATTCAGCGAAGAACAGATCATCGCCGTGGTGAAGGAGTCAGAGGCGGGAGTGGAAACCGGGGAACTGTGCCGGCGGCACGGGATCACGCGGGCATGTTTTTATCGGTGGAAGAGTAAGTTCGGTGGGATGGAACTGAGCGAGGCGAAGCGGCTGCGCGCGTTGGAGGAAGAAAACCGGCAGCTAAAACACATCGTGGCCGAACAGGCGGTGGACATCCGGGCGTTGAAGGCGGTAGTCGCAAAAAAGTGGTGAGCCCGGAGATGCGGCGAGAGGCAGTGCTGGTGATGCAGGTGGAAGTCGAGCTGAGCCAGCGACGCGCCTGCGGGCTGATGGAACTCTATCGTGCGACGTGTCGGTATCGAAGGCGGAGGGGTGCGGACGAGCGACTGCGGGTGCGGCTGCGCGAGCTGGCCGAAGCTCGGCGTCGGTTCGGCTACCGGCGTTTGCAGGTTCTGTTGCAGCGGGAAGGGTGGCAGGTGAATCACAAACGCATCTACCGGCTGTATGTCGAAGAGAAGCTGTCGCTGCGGCGCAAGCGTGGACGGAAGCGCAGCACGCTGCGCCAGCCGCTGCCGGAGGCAGTGGCAGCCAACCAGGTGTGGTCGGTAGACTTCATGACGGATGCGCTCAGCTCGGGGCGGAGGTTTCGTACCTTGAACATCGTGGATGACTACACGCGGGAGTGCCTGGCGATCGAGGTCGACACCTCGCTGGGCGGGATGCGCGTGGTGCGCGTACTGGAAGAGTTGAAGCAGAGACGTGGACTGCCGCGGCAGATCCGCAGCGACAACGGACCCGAGTTCGTGAGCCGTGCGGTCGATCAATGGGCCTACGAGCAAGGTCTGCAGTGGCACACGATCCAACCCGGACGACCGATGGAGAACGGCTACGTGGAGAGTTTCAACGGGCGCCTCCGCGATGAGTGCCTGAACGAGAACTGGTTCAGCGATCTGGGCGACGCACGGGAGAAGATTGCACGGTGGAAGCAAGACTACAACGAAGAGCGTCCGCACAGCAGCTTGCAGTACCGTACCCCAGTGGAGTTCGCAGCGCAGTCAGCAGTGAGCTTCGATACAGCTGGAGTGGGGCAAGGGGTCTCAAACGCCGACCCCTTGCCCCACACCCCCATCCCCGCTACCGAGACAGGCACGCGGGCTGAACAGAAACCGGAGAAAGTCTCATTATCCCTGGACTAAAGATGGGGGGCAGGTCAGACGATGAGCTATTCGAACACGCAATTTCACAATTCCGGTTACTCCATTGCCGAACCTGTGGATGGGGTGTTGGAGTTGATCGGTAAATAACGGTCGCGTGACCCTCGCCGGACCCAAAGCCATCTCTGAAAGAGGGCATTTGACGCAGCGCTGGAAGCGTTGCTCCACCCAAAACCGGGTCTTGCAGCGCGGCTTGAAGCCGCGCCCTTTCAAAACCGCTGCGGTTTCTAGGGATCGTTAATCAGCACGAGTGGACTCGTGCCCTTCCCGAGCTCCAGACTCGCGTCACGACTGAAAGTCGTGCCTTTCCCGGTTGTATAGCGGTGTCCTTCTGGTTTCGCAGGGGTCGTCGGGCGCGGCTGGGGTTATAGCCCGCCATCAGGCCTATCGCTGGCCCGCACTGCCGGCCCACTTTGGCAAGAGTCCCATAGCTACTCGCGCTGGTTACCTTAGGTCAAGAGCCGTGGACACGTTTACCCCCTGTCCTTTTTCCCCTATCTTGAAAACTCCAGTCCCGGTCGCTCCCTCGTCTCGGGTCCCCTTGGAGTTATTACATGGCTACGTATCAACGCGGTTTCAAGCTCGGCATTCTCCCGGAGCGCAAGATCGACAAGCGTGCGCTGGTCGCCAGCTACACGTTCATGGTGGTCATGCTGTTGATCCTGATCAACATCGGACTTTTGTTTCCGGACAGGATTTCGCTGAAACAATACCGCGTTACAGAATTGATTCCGCTTCCCGCCTTGAGGCCGGAGCCGGAACCCATCAAAGTGGTGAAGCCGGAGGTGAAGCCGAAACTGCTTCCTCGAGCGCCGGTTTTTGAACAGCCGAAGCTGATCGTACCTCGCGAAGTTCGCCACACGCCTGCTCCCACGCCCGTGGAAGCACCCAAGGTCGTGGTTAACACGTTCGCCGCTCCGCAGTTGAAGATGGCCGCGGCGGGTGGGGCGCGTCCTCAACTCCTGCACACCGGTGATTTCGGGGGCAGCTCAGTGGCTCCAACCGTCAACGTCGCCGTGGAGAAAGTGCAGACCGGAGGCTTCGGAGATCCCAATGGCTTGAAGGGCACCGGCAAGCCAAATGCCAAGCTGTACGCCGCACAAGCGGGTGGATTTGACATGCCCGCCGGTCCCGGACAGGGGAACGGAACGGGCGGCGCGAAAGGCATTAAAGGGACGATAGCCAGCGCCGACTTCGGCAACGGCATCGCCAGCGGAGGCAAGGGCGACGGCCGTAGCAACGGAGCCGGTGTTGCAACCGGTGGATTCGGTTCAGAGCAAGTGGTTCACGGCGGACCGAAGCTGGCACAGGCTTCCGGACCGGCAACCACGCCGGTGGAAATCACATTTAAGCCGCAGCCGGTTTATACCGATGAAGCTCGCAGCCTGAAGCTGGAGGGCGAAGTTCTACTGGAAGTGATGTTCGGGGCCAATGGGTCTCTGCATGTGAATCGCGTGGTTCGGGGCCTGGGTCATGGGCTGGATGAAGCCGCCGTTGCGGCCGCTAATAAGATGCGCTTCAAGCCGGCGCTGCGCATGGGGCAGCCGGTGGATTCGACGGCAATCGTACACGTGCTTTTCCAGATTGCGTACTAAGGTGCGCGGGATCGGCAGATTTTAGGTTAGAAGATTCGCTTCGTGGCCCTGTAGGTGCGAGACGAATCCAGGAAATCAGTTAGCGGAAACAATCGATCTAGAGAAAACATAAGTTCAGAAGGAACCTTGGAGAGAAGAGTCATGCGTACTTGGAAATGGATGTTCACAGCCGCACTGCTGGTCTCGGTGAGCGCTGCCGCGCAGCAGCCGTCGGAGTCTCAACCCTCGGCGCAGCCCAACGCTGCCACTGTCACGCCTGCGCCCGCGTCCTCTGATGCCACGCCGGCGTCGGCCCAGACGGCTGACGGACAACCGGCTTCGGCGGCTCAGCCGCAAGGGTCGCAGTCTGGTGGCGCTCCTGCGCCAACTCCGTCGACCCTGCCTGCACCCACTACCATGGATCAGGTTGTGGATCGCTTCATCGAGCGTGAACACGATCTCATGAAGGCGCTCTCCAACCGCACTCCCGTGGTTGAGACCTATCTGCAGGACCTGACCGCCGATCCGCAGCTCGGCCCCGTGCCCAGCGCCGACCACTATTTCCTGGGCCGCATGGATATGGGCGTGACTGTCGACCGCAAGGACTATCTGAAAGACCAGGATAAGGGCATCGGCATGCAGGGCATGGAGACGCGCCTGCTGGGCGGCTTCCACAAACTCTACAAGGTCCAGTACGAGCCCACTGGCTTTTCCTGGATGGTCTATGCCGACCGCACCGAGTTTGACCGCTCGCACTATGAGTTTCATTATATCCGGCGCGAATTTCTCGGCGACATCCGTTGCCTCGTATTTGACGTCACCCCCAAGAAGAACGCCAAGAGCGGCAAGGGAGGGCGCTTTCTCGGCCGCATCTGGGTGGAAGACCAGGACTTCAACATCGTCCGGCTCAACGGAACTTATGCTCCGGCTCCACGGAATTCCTACTTCTTCCACATGGATAGCTGGCGCCTGAATCTGATTCCGGGCTACTGGGTTCCCGCTTACATCTACAGCGAAGAAGGCGACTTCAGCGCTGGGGTGAAGAACAAGCTGGCTTTCAAAGCCCAGACCCGCATCTGGGGCTATGACCTGAAGAGAGGCGACAAGGACGACGAACTCACGCAGATTCGCGTGGACAGCGTGAAGGATGAAACCGCTACCACGCAGGACGCGTCTCCGCTGCAGGCTGAGCGGGAATGGCAGCAGCAGGCTGAGGACAACGTTATTGAGCGCCTTACCCGGGCGGGCTTGCTCGCTCCCGAAGGCGATGTCGACCACATTCTTCAGACCGTGGTCAACAACCTGGAAGTCACCAACAACATCGACCTGCCGCGGCCGGTGCGCACACGCGTGCTGCTCACGGCGCCGCTCGAAACCTTCAGCGTAGGCAACACCATCGTCATCAGCCGCGGACTCATCGACGTGCTTCCTGACGAGGCGAGCCTCGCCGCGGTGCTCTCGCATGAACTGGCGCACATCGTGCTCGGCCACAATCTCGGCAGCAAGTATGCGTTCAACGACCGCATGCTGTTCTCCGACGATTCCACCTACAATAACCTGGGCTTCAAACATATTCCCGAAGAAGAAGCCGCAGCCGACAAGAAGGCGATCGAGTTGCTGAATAATTCGCCGTACGCGCAGAAGCTCGACAACGTTGGCTTGTTCCTGAAGGCGCTGCAAGCGCGGGCTCCTCAGCTCAGCGCCCTGTTGACCACGCACCTGGGCAACCCGCTGGCGGAGAACGGTACCATCGACCGCTTGCAGGCCCTCGAGTCGAAGGGTCCGGCGCTGGACAACAATAAACTGGATCAGGTTGCCGCGCTCCCGCTGGGTGGGCGCGTCAAGATCAATCCCTGGGACGACAAGGCAGAGATGGTGAAGACGACTCCGGTCGCCATCACCTCGGCGCGTGACAAGATGCCGTTTGAAGTCACGCCCTTCTATCCCCGGTTGGCACGTTTCGGCTCCTCGACTACTCCGAGCGCCGCGCCCGCTACCGCTGCCGCTAACTCGAACCCGGGCAACTAACAAAGCTCTACAAGTTGCAATAAGACGTGGGCCGGGATCCGGAATCACCTTCCGGGATACCCGGCCTTCGTTCTTGGCAGTAACTCGTACCCAGTACTTGGTATGTGATGCGAGGGCGACTGGGTACTAGCTACTTAGCACTCACTGCTTCTTACCCCTCCCCGGCAGTCCCGCGGGATTCTCATGCGAGCGCTCGCGGAATTTACCACGCATCCCCGCGGCCAGGGTGACGCTGGACTCGCCGAACTTGTCGCGCAGGCGATCGGCGGCGGCCAGCGCATCTTTCCAGCGCTGCTGCCGGCCGCCTTCAAGGAGGTTGATCTGCTCTGCCTGCGCTTCAAATGACGACGCCTGCACTCCCAGCAGCCGCACTTCCCGGCCTGGTTTCCAGTTCTTGCGAAACAGGGTGCGCGCCTGCTCAAAGATTTCGCCGTCGAGCTGAGTCGGTGCGGGTAGAGTGCGGGCGCGCGTGATGGTGGTGAAGTCTTTATAGCGCAGCTTGAGTTGAATAGTGCGCGCGTGCAGTTTCGCCTCGCGCAAGCGCCGCCCGACCATCTCGGAGAGCCGCATCAGCGTGGCACCAAGCTGGTTTACGTCCGCGGTGTCTTCGTTAAAAGTGTGTTCGTGGCTGATCGATTTTGCTTCGGTATCGGCGCCTACTTCGGTATCGAACCATCCGCCAGCATCTTCGCCGCGGGATTTCCCTGCCAGTGCGAGGCCCCACTTGCCGAAGCGTTCTTCGAGTTCTGCTTCTTCCAGCCGCGCCAGATCTCCGACTTTCTTGATGCCCAACTCGTGCAGATGGCTCTCCATCACCTTGCCGACGCCGGGAATCTCCCGCACATCCAGGGGCGCGAGGAACTGCGCTTCTTCTCCCGGGACGATCCACAGCACGCCGTTGGGCTTGGCCTGCGCGGACGAAACCTTGGCAATCAGGCGCGACGCCCCGATGCCGATCGAGCAGTTCAGCTGCGTCTCTTCCTTCATCCGTTGATGCAGCTTGTGCGCGGCTTTCAGCGGCGGACCGTGCAGGCGGGCCGTACCTGTCATGTCGAGGTAGGCTTCGTCGATGGAAGCCATCTCGACCTGCGGAGAGAATGCGGTCAGCACTTTGTAAACTTTTTCCGAACACTCGCGGTAGCGCTCCGGGTGCCCGTCGACGAAGATGGCATGCGGACAAAGCTTCGCTGCAGTGCGCAACGGCAGCGCCGAATGTACCCCAAACTTGCGCGCTTCATAGGATGCCGCGGAAACCACCCCACGTTCGTGGCGCTGTCCTCCCACCACAACAGCTTTGCCTTTTAGCGAGGGATCGTAGAGTTCTTCGACCGAGACGAAGAAGGCGTCCATGTCGACGTGGAAGATGGTTCGGGCGAAAGCCGAGATGTGCGATGCCGTGGCCACGTTGAACGAATTTTAGCAGCCGAGGCAATGCCCCCGAGAAACAGAACGCGGGGGTAGGCGACAGGCGCACTCCTTAGCAGGATGCGGAAAAAGGGGTGATGCGCACTTAGATCATCTCCAGGCTTCCAATTTCGTGACTCAGGGAAGGGTTTTGGCTCGATCCCGCTGGCAGCCCGAGCGGATCGTTTTCTAACCTGCGAACATACCCAGTCTTAGCTTATGCATGCTTGAATCGCCAGATTCCGCAAGCGGACTAGGTTGTAGGCGGCTGCCGCGAAGGTGAAAACCCATCCCACCTTGAAGACCCCACGATGCCGAACCTTCCGCAACAGCGCGATCGTCTTCAGCCATCCGAAGCATTCTTCAACGCGTTTCCTTTTCCTCTGACTGATGGCATATCCGGCGTGCTGCGTCGTACGAGCATCAATGGCGCTTCCACCGGGCCGCTCCAGATTCTGGGCCACGTGCGGCGTGACCTTTAAGTTTCTGCACTCCGCCACGAAATCCGCCGTGTCATATGCCTTATCGCCGCCCACGGTCACCTGCTTCGTTCCCGGAATCTGTTCCAGCATCACCAGCGCGGCGTCGCGCTCCGCCGTTCCGTTGGCCTCGAACACCTCGGTGTTCACGATCAATCCGTTGCGGTTCTCCACCAGCAGATTCCCGTTGTAACTCAGCTTCGCTTCTTTGCCCTTGCCTTTGCGTGCCATCTTCGCATCCGGGTCCGTCTTCGATGCGTGCGTCTGGTTTGACCGCTTCTCCCCGTGGAAGTCCACCGTCGCATTGCCAGGATCGTCCGGCGGACCGGCGTTCTTGGCATCCTTGCGTTGATAACTCTTCACACTCGCCCACGCTTCCAGCAGCGTTCCATCCACGGTGAAGTGCTCGTCCGAGAGAAGACTCCGCTCGCGTGCCTGCTGGAACACGGCTTGGAAGAAGGCTTCGGCAATGTCTCCATCGAGAAGGCGTTCGCGGTTCTTCGTGAACACAGTCACATCCCAGATGGCGTCATCCATGTTCAAGCCCACGAACCAGCGGAACAGCAGATTGTAGTCGAGCTGTTCCATCAACATCCGCTCACTGCGCACCGAGTACAGAGCTTGCAGCAGCAGTGCTCGCAATAACTTCTCCGGCGCAATCGAGGGTCGCCCGGTTTGTGAGTACAATTTGTTGAACCGGGGTTGCAGCTCCCTCAATGCCTCGTCGGTCATGGCACGCAGCGAACGCAACGGGTGAGCCTGCGGCACACGCTGCTCGGGACTGATATAGCTGAACACATCCAATTGCTGATCGTCTTTTCCGCGCATGCCTTCTTCTTATCAGGTTCTGTTGTGGAAGCAAGAGAGTTTTCTGGTACATGCGCTGGCCTTCTCAAGGCGTGACTAGGCATGGTGCGAAGGGCGGTTTATCGACCGTAAAATGGACCAAATGCCAAAGGACCTGATTTACCAGCAGCCCCCGGAGATGTCGCGCAAAGAACTCGAAGCCGAGTTCGCCACCGATGACCCGGAACGCATTCTGCACGCACTCATCGCGGCCTTTTACACGGAACCGCCACAGTGGGTAGAAGAGTGGTGCTTCAAGTTTGCCACCCATTCGGGTGAAGCTGCTCGGCGTGGAGCGGCAATAGTACTGGGCAACATTGCTGTTGTGCACGGCACGTGCGACTTCGTGCGAGCGGTTGCGACACTTGAACAGCTTCGCCAAGACCCTGCCCTCAAGATGCACGCACAGGACAGCTTAGGGTACGTCATGCACTCAGGGCGCAATCGGATCCAGTAGTGCCTCTGCATAGATGCCGTGAACCGAGTTTTTCCGCAGCCTGTTAGGTCGCAATCCGAAGTCATTGAGAGAAAACCGCCGTTCTCGACAGTTAGGAAAGAAACAGGCGCAACTTGGTGGCATAATGCAATAGCATGAGGCTTGTCAGAGTGGTCGGCATACTGCTTTTCGGCCCAATGTTGGGTCTCGTGTCAGGTTTCATTGTCGGTGGCCTTTTACTCCCACCGGACCCCACCGGGCGAGGCGCTCCGGGTGACGGTTTCCTGATTATGTTTTGTGCAGGTATTGGTCTTGCTGTTTCTATTGCCGCATCTGTGCTCTTGGCAGTTTGGAGTTGGCGTCGCCCCGCTCATCCGAAGACGCCGCCAAATCCAAGCGAGGCACCCTCGTCGTAGTTACTGACAAGTCGCTATATCACTCGCTGACCGCCTCTTTCGGCTTCACATCACACAAAGCGCCCTAAACCAATACTCTCTCCTGCACCGGCGCCGCGGCGGCCCGCATCTGCTTCACGCGTTCATAGATCTTGCCGTACTCCCGAGCCGAAGCGTTCCACGAAAAATCCTTGTTCATGCCATTCCGCATCAGCACCTGCCACGAGGTCTGATCGCGATAAGCCTGCAGCGCGTGCTTGATGGTGAGCAGCAAAGACTCGCCGTTATACTCCGTGAACTTGAACCCGGTGCCTTTGCCGGAGCGCGCGTCCCAGGGCTCGATGGTGTCGTCGAGGCCGCCGGTCGCTCGCACGATTGGCACCGTTCCATACTTCAAGCTATAGATCTGGTTAAGCCCGCAAGGTTCATATTTTGAAGGCATTAAGAACATGTCTGACCCGGCCTCAATTTTGTGGGCGATGGCATTGTCGTAAGCCACTTTCACCGCAATCTTGTTGGGGAATTGCTTGTTGAGCCGGACAAACATTTCTTCATATTGCTTGTCGCCGGCGCCGAGCGCTACCACGATCATCTCTTCGCGCGCCAGCCGATCCATGATCTGTGCGATCAGGTCAAAGCCCTTCTGCGCGGCAAACCGCGACACAATACCGATCACGGGAATCTTGGGGTCGGCGTTCTTCACTCCGAACGCAGTCAACAAATCCTGCTTACATTGCGCCTTGCCGGAAAGATCCTGAGGCGAGTATTTTGCGGCGATGAACTTATCCGCCTGCGGACTCCACTCGTCGTAATCCACGCCATTCAAAATGCCCGTGACCGTGGCTGCGCGGTCGCGCAGCACGCCCTCCAGTCCAAAGCCGTATTCGGCGGTCTGAATCTCCTGGCTGTATTTCCGGCTCACCGTGGTAACGAAGTCGGAAAAGGTGAGCGCACCCTTGAGGAAGTTCACCTGCCCGAAGAATTCCATCTTCGACATGGTGAACAGGTCCCAGGGCAGCATCAGCAGCGGCAGCGTCTCCGGCGGGAAAAGTCCCTGGTAGCCGATATTGTGGATGGTAAAAACGGTGCCCACATCGCGGAACGCCGGATCTTCTGCGTAAACTGTGCGCAACAATACGGGCACCAGCGCCGACTGCCAGTCGTGACAATGAAAAACCTGCGGCACGCCTAAGATTTTCGTCGCCTCCAGCACCGCGCGAGAGAATAGTGCGAAACGCTCGGCGTTATCGGGGAAGTCTCCTGCGGGCGTGCCATACAGTGCATCGCGATCGAAGTATTCCGGACAGTCGACGAAATAAAATTTCACGCCAGACTGGCTTCCACCGGACACCACCGAGGCAAAGCGATACTTGTCATCGAAAGGAATGGTGATGCTGCGCACCACGGTCGCCGGGTCAGCCAGCTTGGTCTGCCGGTAACGAGGCAAATAGACGCTTACCTGATGCCCCAGCGCCGCCAGTGCACGCGGCAATGCGCCTACCACGTCGGCCAATCCGCCGGTTTTTGAAAACGGCACGCCTTCCGAAGCCACAAACGCGATATGCATGAATCCCTCCCGGGAGACCCGCTTGTCACGGGCGCACGCTATGATGGAATATGTTTCGGGACATCATCAGTCTATATGTCCGGGGAAAAGAGGGTCAACGTGCCGAAGGTCGTGTCCACGCGCCGTCCTCAACATAAGCCCAAGTTGGGACAGCATTTCCTCGTCAGCGACAGCTTTGCTCAGCAGCTCGTCGACGCCCTCGGCGACGTTTCGCAAAACACCGTGCTCGAAATCGGCCCCGGACGCGGCGTTCTCACATCACTCCTGGCCAAGCGCGCCCGCCGACTCATCGCTGTCGAGCTTGACCGCGTGCTGGCCGCGCAACTTCGTCTGCGCTTCGGCATGTTCTCGAACGTCGAAGTCATCGAAGCCGACATTCTTTCCATCGATTTCGATTCCCTGTTCGGACCCAAGCCCGGCCTGCGCCGTCCCGGCATCGAATTCCGCCCCGAGCCGGCAAAGGTCATCGGCAATCTTCCCTACTACATCACTTCTGAAATCCTGCTGCGGCTGTTCGACTATTCCAGATACTTTGAAACAATCGTGATTCTCGTCCAGCGCGAAGTCGCGGATCGCATTGCCGCCGAGCCGGGCAGCCGCGATTATGGTCTGCTCTCGGCCACGGCGCAGCTCTACGCCCGGGTTGAGAAACTCTTCACCTTGCCGCCGGGAGCATTTTCCCCGCCGCCCAAAGTGCATTCCACCGCGCTGCGCCTCACCATCGCTCCGAGACAAAAAGATCTGGGCCTCGACGGGGAAGGCCGACTCGATGCTGGCTCCGCGAACGACGGCTTTATCGACTTCCTCAAGCTTTCCTTCGGACAAAAGCGCAAGACCCTGTGGAATAACCTCAAGGCGAACTACTCCGAGCCTCGTCTCCGCGCTGCCCTGGCCCAGGCCCGAGTAAAACCCGCCGCCCGCGCCGAGACTTTGACTCTGGAAGAAAGCGCTGCCCTGTTTCGTGCCTTGCGCGACAGCCACGACGGCTCGTAGCATTATTTCGAGTGCAGGTGGGCCCATGACTACCGCGAGTGTTCGCCATCCCGCAGTTGCCGGGCGCTTCTATCCCAACGATCCCGATGATCTGCGCGAGGAAGTTCGCGCCTATCTATCCCAGGCTTCCGAACGAAAACCTGTTCGCGCTGTGGGCTGCATGGTTCCGCATGCGGGCTACATGTATTCCGGTCACGTGGCTGGAGCCGTGTTCGCCGGATTAGAGACCCCTCAGCTCTGCCTCGTGCTGTGTCCCAACCACACCGGCGTTGGCCGTCCCCTGGCAATCATGAGCGAAGGCGCATGGGAGACGCCGCTCGGTACGGTCGTCATCGACAACTCGTTCGCCTCCGCTCTTAAGCAGCGCTGCCCGGTTCTGCAGGAAGATTCCTCCGCTCACCGCAACGAGCATGCCGCTGAAGTGGAGCTACCGTTTCTCCAGATGCGCCAGCCCCAACTCAAGTTCGTTCCCATTGCGCTCGGCACTCATCAGTTCGAGGCTCTCGAGCAACTAGGCGAAGCCATTGCGGATGTGATTGCGACGCAGAACAATTCCGTCCTGATCGTAGCCTCGAGCGACATGAATCATTACGAATCGGATGTCGTCACGCGGGTGAAGGACCACCGTGCAATCGAGCCCATCCTCGCCCTCGACGCCCGCGCCCTCTACGACGTGGTCACGCAGCAAAACATCAGCATGTGCGGCTTCGGTCCAGCCGTGGCTATGCTGACTGCTGCCAGAAAGCTGGGCGCAACCTCGGCTGAGCTGGTGAAATACGCAACCTCGAGCGACGTCTCCGGCGACCGCGACCGGGTCGTAGGCTACGCCGGCATTGTGGTTTGGTAGCGGCCACGGGTAGAAAACATCTCGCTGACTGCTTGATTCATCCTGTAAATTGACGCCATGCTTCCCTACGAGCACGGTCTCGCCCTGTTCTTATTCGTCGGCGTTCCCATCTGGGATGCGCTCGAAACCCGGGCGTTGAAGACCAGCACAAATCCGCGCAGGAAGATCCGGTCGTATCAGAGAATTTTGCTCATCCTATGGACTGCCGCAATCGTTGCCTGGATCGCCTTGCGATCGGGCGTTTTCTTTATCTGGCCAGCGGTCCGGGAAACGACTCAGCAAAAGATAGGAGCGTCGTTTGCCTGGGGCTTTGCCGCCGCGTTTGCGGTTGGTTCGCTGCTGCAGGTGGTTCTCGTCCGTCGCAGCGCAACCGCGCGTGAGAAGATCTTGCGGGCTTTCAGGCGCTTGGCTTTCATTCTTCCAGTAACTCAGGAAGAGCGCGCCTGGTTCGCCCTGGTTTCAGTCACGGCGGGCATCTGTGAGGAGGTTTTATATCGCGGATTTCTGATCCGATATCTTTCTGACGGGCCCTGGCACATCGGCCTTTGGATCGCATTGGCCGTTGCCAGCGTCTCCTTCGGGCTGGGCCACGGCTACCAGGGATTATCCGGCATCATCGGCACAGCCGTGCTTGGAGCAGTAATGGCGGTGATCTTTCTCGCCACCGGAAGTTTGTGGCTGCCCATGGCCCTGCACGCCATCATCGACCTCAGGCTGCTGCTGTTGCTCCGTCCCGGAGACTTGGGTACTGAAGGGGTTGGTGGCGCTAGAGCTTAGACTGTGGTACTACCGGCTTATTGAATCGTTTGCCCAACCAAACCCGCTGCAGGTAGCATCAATAGATGCGAATGCGGCCTTCCTTGGTTCTGGCTTCTGGACTATTGCTTGCGGGAACGTCTTCACTTGGGCGCAGGGACAATCTCACTCCATGGTGGTGAAGGCCGTAAAGCATGCCGTTGCGCCTCCGCTGAGCCAGATGGAGTCCATTCCCTTGCCGTCGGGGCAGATGAGTTCGTTTGAGGACGACGAAGACAGGTTGCTGATACACGGGCCTCGAGCTACAAGCCCGGCCGCAGACTCGGTGCTTCAGAGATCGGACCAAACGCCTCTTAGCTCTGCTCTTTCCACTCTCTCCACAGATTCGGGACTGAACATTCTGGGCGTCGGGAACGGCTTTCCTGGTTATAGCGATCAAGCTATTGTTTCTGACTCCAACGTGGCCGTGGGAACAACGCAGGTTGTCCAGTTTGTGAATCGGTCCTACGCGGTGTTCGACAAATCCACCGGCGCCACGACTCTTGGCCCGATCACCGGGGCGACCTTGTGGCAAGCGATGGGAACACCTTGTTACGCTCCCGGATCAACGTACTCTGACGAAATCGTCCAATTTGACAAAATGGCCGGCGTTTGGGTGATGATGATGCCGGCCTGGACCAGCCCCAATTCACTGTGTGTCGCGGTTTCAACCACAGCAGATGCAGCGAATACGACATGGAATCTCTATGCTTACCCGACACCCGGAGACCTGACGGACGACTACCCCAAGTTGACCGTTTGGCCCGATGCCTACTACGTGAGTTATAACCAAGGCGACGATGGCGTCTTCGAAGGCGCGGCAGCCTGTGCGCTGGACCGCAGCTCCATGTTGAAGGGTGCAGATGCGCCCACCATGCAGTGCTTCACAAACACGCCCACCTCTTACGGCGTTCTGTTGCCTGCTGATTTGGACGGGGCCACTGCGCCTCCGACGGGAGAGCCGGAGTACTTCCTCAATTTCGACGGTAATGATGCATCTCTCGACCTCTGGCAGTTTCACGTGGATTGGACGACCCCTGCGAATTCCTGGTTCGGAAGCTCATCGACAGACTCCAGCCCTACGAATATCCCAGTGGCAGCATTCACTGAGGCCTGCGGTGAGACCGTCACGGAACTCAACTACACGACCGGCGCCTGCATTCCGCAGATCGGAACCACGCAAAAGCTTGACTCCTACGGCGACCGGCTGATGTACCGGCTCGCTTACCGCAATTTTGGAACTTACGAGGCTCTTGTCGTCAACCACACGGTCACCATTGGGACGGGCAGCAGCCAGACTGGCGTGCGCTGGTACGAATTGCAATCCCCCGAAAACCAGGCAAATTTCAGCGTCAACCAACAAGGGACGTACGCCCCGGATTCCAGCTATCGCTGGATGGGCAGCATCGCCATGGACCAGGCTGGAGACATGGCTTTGGGCTACAGCGTTTCCAGCGCCAGCATGAGCCCTTCGATTCGCTACACCGGCCGCGTCCCGACTGATGCATTGGGTACGATGGAGAGCGAGATCGATATTTTGTCCGCGAAGGACATTGCGACTGGTTCCCAAACTACTACCTACCGTTGGGCCGACTATAGCGGAATGTCGATCGATCCGACGGACGACTGCACGTTCTTTTATACGACCACATACATTCCGACCACCGGCAGTAATTGGTCCACGAGAATCGCGTCCTTCAATTTTCCGTCCTGCGGGCCGGGCTTCACGCTGACTCCTACTCCTTTAACCGCCTCAGTTTCTGCAGGGGGCACAGCTGTCTTCAGCCTGGCCGTCGCAGCAACTGGAGGCTTCAGCGGTCAGGTCGCCCTGAGTTGCTCCGCTCCACGACTCAGGGCGTGAATTGTTCTCTTTCTCCAACCTCCGCGCTACCTGGCACTCCCGTCAAACTCACTGTGACGACGACGGGACCTTCCGCAGCCCTGACTTTATCGCCGGGAGCCATGCGCTCGCATCCCCTCTACCCGGCATTGTTCGGTCTTCCCCTGGTGGCTCTGATGGGATTTGGTTCCCTGCGCTGGAGTCGATGAGGCGCAGGCTGGCTTTTCTCGTCCTCTGTTTTGCTTTGTGCGGATCGGTCGCAATTCAGGTCGCGTGCAGCAACGGCAGTGGCAATGGCGGCAGCGGTTCCGGAAGCGGCGCGACTCCCGCGGGGACCTACACCGTGAACATCACCGCCGTATCCGGGACCATCCAGCGCAGTTCATCCGTCGGCGTTACGGTGCAGTGAGCAACTGTGCAGTGGCCCACTAAAGCGCAAAAGAGAGCCCAACTCTGAGCGGTTCTTTCCAAGAACCAGCGGTCCTTTTGAGTTCCTTCTGAGGATGATTGATCTTCCCCCTAGCTTCGTGATCCGTCCCACAATGTGATGTTTCACCAGCAAGCCGCGTGGATCAGGCAACAAGGGAATTTGCGGCCTCTGGCCTTCGCTTGGAGTGGTATGATCCCTCCCACTATTAAGGAGGGTCTATGCGAAAAGCTGTTTCTTTCCTGATCGTTTCACTAGGTCTGGCTGTCGGATCATTTGCTCAAACTGCTACATTTCCCAAAGTCGTCGCCGTATTTCATCGGTGCAATCAGACCGATACCATCTCAAACGCCCCGATATTTACGCCCAAAGCGGGTGGTCTGTTCCGCTTTACGATTTATGGCGAGATCCTCAAAGCGGCGTCAGACAAGGACGCGTACTGGAGTCCCACATTCACATTTACCAATCACATGAGCGAGGAAACATACAACTTCGTTATGCCGGCGTCTCCTGTGACAGTGTCTCTCTTTGGGTCTACTTTTTGGGACAGGGAGGGATTTCCGATAAGCGTCGGTGTCAATTCAGTGGGCGATATAAGCGATTCGGAATACAACATCACAATTGTGGTCGAGCAACTAATGTCGAGCGACTAATGTAGCTGTCGTGATTGTTGCCAATGGGCGATTGCACCCATCGTCAGTGCCCGCCCGCGACATTCCCCATCTCGATCAACTCCTTAGCCCGCGCCCGCACGACGTTCATCACGGAAGAGTCTTCAAGAATCTCCCGCAGCACCGGCGCCACGCTTTGTATCTCGTTCAGTTCGTTGTTCTGCGCTTGCGTCTGCATGCGCTTCAGCTCGTCGTCCAGCGCCAGCTTCTGATAGCGGTGGTAGTAGGCTAAACGCCGTCCATATTCCAGAGTAGCCGCCATGTTTTGGAAAAGTGTGGTCAACTGCTGCACTGGCGCCAGGTTCGAATAGTTGTAGTGCGCCGTGTTCGAATGCTGGCCATCCTGATAGCTGAGCACCTTCGTACCGGTGAAAGCCAGCTTGCCGTTGTTTGAGTCAACCGCTCCAGTGAAATAGCGCGCCTGTTTTGCCAGGGAGAAGACTCGCTCGCGGTTTGCCGCCGACACCTGGAACTCTGCCTGGTAGGCTTCGTCCTCGGAATCCTCCGCGATGCTTCCCATACACTCATAACGCGCGTGCCCGGATGTGTCGATAACGATTGAATAGTGCTCAGGATTAGACTGAGGAAAATCCAGGCTAAAAGTAACGGTCGCAGCGGATGCCGTACTCCCATTCGCCGCCTGCTGCGCCATCGACGGCGCAGACAACATCAACCCGACTAGCGTCATCCCAATCGCAAAAAAGCCGCGGGCGCAGCGAATCGAGGAAGCTCTATTCAGGAGAGCCGGAATCATCACCTCGCCGCGGCCCTCTGCCTTTCCAGCGTGCCTGCGGTATGCAAGTGGCAAATGGCGATCGCCAGCGCGTCGGAGGCATCCATCGGCTCGGGAGCCTCGGCCAACCCAAGCAAGCGCGTCACCATCTGCTGCACCTGCTGCTTTTCCGCCCGCCCGTATCCCACCACCGACGACTTGATGGTCAGCGGCGAATATTCGGCGACCTCTAATCCCGCCGCCGCAGCGGCCAGCATAGCCACTCCCCGTACCTGGCCCAGCTTCAAGGCAGACTTCACATTCAGCGCGTAGAAGATTCCCTCGATCGCCACTTCATCCGGACGGTGCTCCGTAATAAGTCCGCCGAGTTCGTCATAGATGCGCGACAAGCGCCGCGCCAGCGGTTCGCGCAGTGAAAGCTTGATCGCCCCGCAAGTCAGGCACACCAGATGTCCTCGAGAAGACATCTCCACCACGCCGTACCCGGTGTACGCACCGCCGCAGTCAATACCTAAGACTCGCACGCAGGAAGTGTATCTCACTTAATAGACTTCACTGTTCTCAAAGAAGGTTACTGCTGAGAGGATCTTCGATGTGTGCGCCACAATCCTTGACCAGAAGATCGCAGGGAAACCCCGTCTATTGCACCCCGAGTGGCTACGGCGAAGTTTTCCGACTCCACCAATGCAGCATTAGGCAAATCTCGAGGCAAAGAACCACGCCACAGATCAAGGCTCCGCCCCAAAAGCTCGCCCGCATAGCCGTAGCGAGAGCTGAGACACCGAAGGCTAAGGCCATGAAAAAGCCGAAAGCCGCGCCTACACGGGTGCGCAATCCCAGGTCCTGATAACCGCTTGCCAGGAGCACGCCCGAAGCTAGCAACTGGCCGCCCACAGATTGCCATGTCCCGCCAACAGCTACGATATACGTCAATACTGCAATAGGCATGCCCTTGGTGCTCCTTCACCGCAGCATCTTACCGACCTAGCAGCATTTCGGCCGCCGCATCTTAGCCTCATCGAATTCCCGCCGAAAGGCCGCATACGCCTCGCCCGAAGATGCCATCCCAGCCCGATTCAGAAACCGCGCATACGCGGCTTCATCAAAAATCTCGCGGAGCATCGCCACCAGAATGTACCAGCCAGAAATAGTTCGCTTCATCCCCGCTCCTCCGCCAGGCGTTCCTCGACCAACCGCGTCCTCACAAACGGAGCTTCCTTTACCGGCGCTTCTCTGGTTCCACGCAGAATTCCCCACCACTGCCGGCCCGACTCCAGCAGCACCAGTGTCACCATCACCACCAGCACTCCCGTCACCGCTGCGTCCAGCTGGTTGTTGAAGATGAGCCGACCCGTCACGCCGGTCGCCGGAGCGGCTGCCAGCGCTCGCGCCTGTGCCAGAAATCCCACGCGCGGATTGGAATCGAACATTTTTTGCCACGATGCCGTAAACGTCACCGCAACCAGCCACGCCAGCGGCACCAGCGTGACCGCAGCATACTTCGCCCGGTGCATCTTGATGATGATCGTTGTGGCCACGCACAAAGCCACGGTCGCCAGCAGTTGATTGGAAATGCCGAACAGCGGCCACAAGGAGTTAATTCCGCCCAGCGGATCCTTCACTCCCTGCCACAGAAAATATCCCCAGGCCGCGACGATCAAAGCGCTGGTGCCGAGAATCGACGGATACCAACTCGTCCGCCCCAGCGGCTTGTACACATGCCCGAGTGCATCCTGCACCATGAACCGCGCCACCCGCGTGCCCGCATCGAGGATCGTCAAAATAAACAACGCCTCAAACATGATGGCAAAGTGGTACCACAACGCCATTAAAGTATCGCCGCCCAGGCTGTGCGAGAAAATATGCGCCATGCCGACCGCGAAGGCAGGAGCTCCACCGGTCCGGTTGTAAAGCGTCTGCTCACCGACAGTGTGCGCCAACGCCTGCATGTCGGCCGCAGTCACGGGAAAACCCCAGCTGGAAATAGTCGCTGCCGCCGCCGCGGGCGCCTGCCCGACAATTCCCGCCGGACTGTTAATGGCAAAATAAACTCCCGGCTGCACTACGCAGGCCGCGATAATCGCCATAATCGCCACCGCCGATTCGCACATCATCGCGCCGTAGCCCACCATGCGCGTCTCAGTCTCGCGCGCAATCAGTTTTGGTGTCGTCCCACTCGAAATCAGTGCATGGAACCCGCTGATGGCTCCGCAGGCGATGGTGATGAAAGCGAAAGGAAATATCTTCCCCGCAAACACCGGACCCGTGCCGTCGACAAACCGCGTCAGCGCCGGCATGTGCAGCGTGGGATGCAGCGCCACAATGCCCACCGCCAGCAGCGCGATCGTTCCCAGCTTCACGAACGTACTGAGATAGTCGCGCGGTGCCAGCAGCAACCACACCGGCAACGCCGACGCGGCAAACCCGTAAACCATGATCAGAATCGCCAGCGTGGGCGCGGTGAACGTAAACACTCGCGCCAGCGCCGGGTTCTGCGATACATACTGTCCACCCCAGATCGCCGCCAGCACCAAAACGAATCCTAGCGCCGACACTTCCAGAACTTTCCCCGGGCGAATCCGCCGCAGATACACGCCCATTAACACTGCGATCGGCATGGTCATCGCGATCGTGAACGTGCCCCAGGGACTCGACTTCAGCGCATTCACCACGATCAACGCCGCCACGCCCAGCAGGATAATCAGAATCGCGATCACCGCCACGTAAGCGACGAATCCTCCGACCCGCCCGATCTCGCTCTTGGCCATCTCGGTCAACGACTTCCCGTCGCGCCGCACCGAGAACAGGAGAATGACGAAGTCCTGCACACACCCCGCAAACACTGCCCCCGCCAGCACCCACATCGTTCCGGGAAGATAGCCAAACTGCGCCGCCAGCACCGGCCCCACCAGCGGCCCCGGACCGGCGATCGCCGCGAAATGATGCCCAAACACCACCCACTTATTTGTCACCAGAAAGTCGCGGCCATTCTCCAGCCGCTCCGCCGGGGTCGCGCGCAAGCCATCCAGGGCGAGAATCTTCACCGCAATAAACCTGCTGTAGAAGCGGTAACCGAGCGCGTAGCAGCACGTTGCCGCCACCACCAGCCACAGTGCGTTGATGGGTTCGCCGCGATGCACAGCTACCGTGCCCACGGCCACCGCGCCGAGAAGCGCGACCACTCCCCAGCCCAGAATTTTCACCACCTTGTTCATTCCCATGTTTCCAGTGCAGCATTGTGCCGAAACTCAGCTCGCCGCGCAATGGTCAGTTCTTTGGTGTGTTCATGGTGCCCAGTTGTCTTTCTTGGGCCAATTCTTGCCGAGATAATCAAAAGCTAAGAAAACGCCGATAGACGGATTAGATAAGGATGCTCGCCCGATGCCCACCGAAACCCGCGTTCTAGGTTTTAACAAGAACGAACTGTTTGAGGCACTCCGAGACTATTACATCAGCACCGGGCGGCGATTACCCCCCGACAGCGCTGAGCGGCTGACCCTGAAGCAGGACGGCGGAGTCCAGGTTGTGTTGAACTCTCCCGGAGACGGGTTGGCGACCAATTTCACCGAGAATGAGGTCGGCGCTGCGCTGGTCATGTTTTGCATTCGCAAGCGTATCCCCATCGCTAAACGGGCAATCAAATCGCTGGAGGTCAGCGGCGAAGCCATATCCCTTCACTTGAAAATGGAATCTTAGCCAATCACTTTTCTCCAGACTCGTCGGAATTAACCCGGCAGGAATCACTCCGCATTTAATGATAATCTTGTTCTTCCCGGCGAGTGCTGATCCCGCGCGCCTCGGGCTGCCGCTGAATCAAGCCCCGGCTCGGAGCGCATCCCAGGAAGCTTCATCCGAATTCATGCACCGGAGCGGACAATGAAGATTGGTATGTTGACCGGCGGCGGCGATTGTCCCGGCCTGAATGCTGTCATTCGCGCGGTCGTGCGCAAGGGCATCTTCACTTATGAAGACGAATTCGTCGGGTTCATGGAAGGCTGGCGCGGCGTCCTCGAAGACATCAGCATTCCCCTCGATCTCGACGCAGTCGGCGGAATTCTGCCCCGCGGCGGCACCATCCTGCGCACTTCGCGCACTAACCCCTCGAAGCGCCCCGACGGCATCGACCGTTGCCTGGCCACGCTCGAAAAAAATCAGATCGAGGCTCTTATCGCAATCGGCGGTGACGACACGCTTTCGGTCGCCCAGAAACTTCATGAACGCGGCGCCAAGGTCGTCGGCGTGCCCAAAACCATCGACAACGATCTCGGCGGCACCGATTACACTTTCGGGTTTGACACCGCTTGCAACATTGTTTGCGAGGCCCTCGACCGCGTCCACACCACCGCCGAAGCTCATAACCGCGTGATGATCGTTGAGGTCATGGGCCGCGACGCAGGCTGGATCGCTCTCTACAGCGGCATCGCCGGCGGCGCCGACGTCATCCTTATCCCCGAACGCCCCTTCGATATCGACAAAGTTGCGGATTCCATCCGTCAACGCCACGAACGCGGCCGTTACTTTTCGATCGTAGTGGTGGCCGAAGGTGCGAAGTTCTCTTCCGAGCCCGGCCAGGGAGCTCCCGTTCTGTCGGACATGGGCAAAGACGAATTCGGCCACGTCAAACTCGGCGGCGTCGCTAACATCCTCGCCCGCGAAATCGAAAAACGCACCGGCTATGAAACCCGCGCCGTAGTCCTGGGACATATCCAGCGCGGTGGCTCGCCCAGCGCGTTCGACCGCGTTTTGGCCACGCGTTACGGCCTGGGCGCGATCGACATGGTGCACCGCGGCGAATTTGGATGCATGGCCGCACTGCGCGCCAACAAAATCGTCTCCATCCCGCTGATCGAGGCCATTTCCCGTAACCGGGTCGTGGACGATGAGATGATTAAGATCGTCGACGGCCTCTTCCAGAAAGTAGCTGATCGAGAGCCTGCTCGCAGATAGAATGCTCCCGACATGCGGATCAGCAGCGGCGAGAATGTTCGACCCACGAATGTTCGACTGAGAAATGTTCGAGCGAGAAACGTTCGACTCTGGCTTCTGCTAAGTTTCTTCGTCGCCGGAATCTCGTGGCTTTACGTGCACCGGATTCTGGTGCCGTGGACCAGCTACCTTCACCTCAAAAACGGTTACGTGATCGCTCAAATCAGCGATTTGTACTCGCCCTGGGTGGGCACGCGCGAACTCCTGCTCCACCGCCGCAACCCCTACAGCCCGGAGGTGAGCCATGAAATACAGATAGTTTTCTACGGTCACGCGATCAACCAGACGTACGAAAAGACAGGCGTAGCGTTAGTGGATGAACAGCGGTTTGCCTACCCGGTTTACGAAGTTTTTCTCACCGCTCCTCTCGTCTACACAGATTTTTCACGCGTGCAAAGCTGGGCTCCATTCGCTTTGGGTTCGTTGATAGCCCTGAACATTTTCTTCTGCGTCAGCATTCTGCATTGGCGCCTGTCCTGGGAAGCGATCGCAGCGATAGTGCTGTTCACCTTGAGCAGCCCGCAGATCGTACAGGGATTGCGCCTTCAGCAATTGGCGATTGTTGAAGGCTGCTTGCTGACCGCGGGCGCATGGTGCATCAGCAGGAACCACGCAGTCGCCGCCGGCGTGCTGCTCGCGCTCGCGACCATAAAGCCGCAGATGGCGCTTCTACCTCTGTGTTGGTTCGCGGTCTGGGCTGTGGGCGATTGGCGCAGAAGGTGGCGTCTTCCGGCCAGCTTTATAGCAACCATGGTTGCGCTCATTGTGGGCGGCGAACTGCTTCTTCCCGGATGGCCCCGATATTTTCTGGCCGGCCTCGCCGCCTATCGAAAATACGCCATGCCCACGTCCGCGCTCCGAGTAGCTCTCGGTGACACCCTGGGAGAAATCCTGGCAGGCATTCTCGTGCTTGGCCTCCTGGCATTTGCCTGGCAAAATCGAAAAGAGGCAGGTGACTCGCGGCAGTTCGCCTCCATGCTCGCAATCTTCTTCATGTGCGCACTCCTCACCTTCCCGCTATTTACCCCATTCAATCAGGTGTTACTGATTCTGCCCGCGCTTCTGCTATTGCATGACTGGAAGATTCTGCCCAGGTTCTCCCGCTCGGTTTTCATTCTCCTGTTGAGTTGGCCCTGCATCGTTTCCCTAGCCTTACTGTTGTTTCCGCCAAGCACGATCTCTCCCAACCAGCTCCCGCTGCTCCCCGCATTGCTGGTTCCCTTTGTGCCCTTCATCCTGCCGCTCTTGTTAATCACGAGAAGGAACAATGGAAGCTCGCCTCCCGTGAGTTTGTGAATTCGGTATGATGACGGTCGCATGACCCCAGCGAAAGCCGCCGCGTGGCTGACCCCGAAGCGCCTGCGCGTACACGGTCTGCTTCTCGCACTGAGCCTCTGGTCTGTCTACATCTGGAACATGGCCACGCCCGGACTGCTCGACCGCGCCGGCAATCTAAAAGGCACTGACTTCCTGCATTTCTACACTCTCGGCTCGCTCGCCCTGGCCCACCGCGGTAACGATCTGTACGACATGAAGACGCAGTCCGCACTCGCAGCGCAACGCGTTCCCGAAGCCGCAGGCATCCACTATCTGCCGCTTTATCCGCCGCAGGTTTCAATCCTGTTCGCGCCCTTTGCTCGTCTGTCGTACCCCTGGGCGCTGATCTGCTGGCTCGCATTGAGCGCGCTGATTTACGGCCTCTGCGGTTATGCCCTCTGGCGCGCATGCCCCAACCTGCGCAAATACAAACTCACGGTTCTGATCCTTGCACTCGCCTTCCCAGCCTTCTGGCACCTGATCGCCTGGGGACAAACCTCCGCCCTGGCTCTCGCCTGCTTCACCCTGGCCTTCTTCGCTCTGCGCGCAGAGCACGAATTCCTCGCCGGGCTGGCCCTCGGATGCATCATCTTCAAGCCCCAACTCGGCGTTGCCTCCGCCGTCATTTTCGTCGACGTACGCCGCTGGAAAGTGATCGCCGGCGCTCTGCTCTCCGCCTCCGTTCAACTCGCTGTGGCGTGTATTTACTACGGCCCCGATTCGCTCCGCACCTGGATCCAGACTCTTTCTCGTCTACCTAGCGTTCTTCCGCTGCTAGAACCGAGGCTTTACCAAACCCACTGCCTGCGCACTTTCTGGACGATGCTCCTTCCGTGGCCGCGTCTCGCCTTTGCGTTCTATGTGGTCACCGCGCTCCTCGTGCTCGCGTTGGCAGCCCGCTGCTGGCAGAGCCCCTTGTCCTTGTCTCTGCGTTATTCCGCGATGTTGTTGGCGACCGTGCTAGTCGCTCCGCATCTCACCGTCTACGACCTCGTTATTCTCGCGCCTGCTTTCCTGCTGCTCTCCAACTGGATCGCGATTCAACCCGACGATTCGACACCTCAACTCAAAGTTTTTCTTTACCTCGCCTATGCCCTGCCGCTGCTCGGCCCTCTCGCTCGATGGACACACCTGCAGCTCACCGTTCCCGTGATGCTGGCTATTCTGATTGTGATATTTCAGCTCGGTGAGGGATCGCTGCTACAAGCCAAGAGCGCTTGATAAGCTGCTTCCCACAGTAACGTGGAAGAGCGGCGCTTCAGCGCCGCGTAAAAGGCCATAATGAAAGCGGCTCCAGCCCCGGAGGTCGCCTAAGGTCTTCGACAACCTCTTGATCGCGCCTTCATTGCCCAAACAAAAATCTCAACGCTTCCGGAAATCGCTCCGCCCACGCCACTTCGTTGTGCCCAGCTCCATCCGTGATCACCAGCCGTAAGCGCTTCTCGCTCAGCACCGCACGCCGCAAGATGGCCGCCAGTTCGCGCACATCGTCCACCACGCTTTGGCTCCGTTCCGCGCTTCCAGCCTCGGCCGTTCCCACCCCCAGATAGATCCGCTCCGGCCAGATTCTCACCGACCGGCTCTCTTTGATCGCCTGCCGGTGCGACGCCCACAGCGACGGACTCTCCACCAGCAACCGCCCAATCACGCCCGGCCGCACCATCGCGGTGTACAGCGCTATCAGCGCCCCTAAAGAAGAGCCGCCCAGTCCGGTACTCTCGGGCCCAGCAGCCACGCGATAATTCCGCTCCACGAACGGCATCACTTCCTTCATCAGAAAATCGGGATAAAACCGCCCCTGCACCCGCAGCATCATGGGATTCATCGACCGGTGCGGCATGTACTCGCGAATCCGGTCCTTGCCCGCGTTATCGATGCCGACGATAATCATCGGAGGCACCACGCCTTCGCCGATCAAACGATCTGCCGTCTCGTCCACCTGCCACTCAACCCCTGTAAAGGAAGTCGCCGCTTCAAACAAATTCTGTCCGTCGTTCAGATAAAGCACCGGATAATTCCGGCCTGAATTCTCCGCATCGTCATAACCCGGCGGCAGCCACACGCGTAAGAAACGCGTGTTTCGGAAGACTCGGCTCTGAAATTCATGCAGCCGCAAATCTCCGGTAGCCCCGCTGGCGCGAATCATCGCAGAAGGTGCGGCTGCGCCATTCCTTATGTTCTGGATATTCTGGACTTTTCCCATCGGAAGAATATTCGCCGAGACCATCACCCTAGTCTCAAGTCAGAGGAAGCCCGAGCCTTCACGACTCCCGCCAGCACTGCGATCCCCGCAATCAGCCCCAGCGAACTCAAGCACAGAATGCACCATGTCTCAAGCACATAGCCCTCGATGTAGGTGAGATACAGCGCGAATGCCAACCCCGCGACTGCTGCAGCCAATAACCGCGTAGGCGTTTCCGCCCGCGACCTGTAAATCGTCGCCAGCGCCAGCAGCACTCCGTACCCGGCGATCCCAATCGCCGCCACAGGAATGCCCATCAGCGTCGAATACTCACTCCGGTTTACGATGTCGCAATTGAATTTCTCGCCGATATCGCAGAACGCCGCTGCCGACTTCGCATAATGCCGCTCCAGCGACGATGCTGATACCACGATTCCCGCGACCGCCAAGGCGACAATCGCTACGAACAGCCCTCGGTTGTGTTCCATAGAAGTTGCCTTCAGTTCGTGCTGATCCCCCGTCGCGCTCACGGCAAACTGCACCCAGTCTGAGCGCTCAGCACTTCCAAGGGAAACACCGACGGCACCGGCGGATTCGCGCCAAACTGCCAGCTCGGAAACAGTTTTATCCCAGCCGCCTTGCACTCCGGCGTTATGTCATGCGAGCCCTTGATCGCACATTCCGTGTAGGGCACGTACTGAAACGCTTTTCCGAACATTTCTTTCTGCTCGCTGCAGTGCGGACACCAGTACAGCCCGTACATCTTCGCCTGCTTCGAAGCCAGGCACTGCGCGAACCCATCGTAGCGGTGATTGCTGTGGTACCAGCCCGCGGCGTAAGCCAGAGCAAACAGCACAACAATCCCGCCCAGGATCAGCTTGTTCCGCGACTGCGTCTTCGCTTCCGGCACCCGCTCCTGTTGCCGCTTTCGCCGCTCTTCCGACATGATTCCCTTCCGACTAAGATTTCAATTCTTATATCACGGGCTTACGCTACTACATTCAACACCCCGGGCAGCACATCCAATTCCTCGCAATGCAGCGTCAGCACTTCGCCATCTACCATCACATCGACCGGCGCATTCAAATCAAATTCAACCCGCTTCACCGCCTTCCGCTCAGCCAAACGATGCTCAATGTGCGTACCATCATAGAGCCCGGGCAAATTCCCGATCAGCCCCAGCCTCCCAATCGCTCCCCATCGGACATATTCAATGAACCCACTACTCACTTCAGCTTTCGGAGCAATCATCATTGTCCCGCCGGTAAACTTGCTGTTGTTGAAAGTGAGGAACAAGCACCGCCGCCGGTCAAACTCCGTTTCCTGGTCCACGCGCACCGGAAACGGCCGCCTGCGCAATCGTGCCAACCCTAGAAAGATCGAGACGACGTATCCCAATTCTCCCTGGCGGCTGAAACGCCGTGCCCGCAAGGTCGCAACGTCGGCCGGAAACCCCACACTCAACAGATTGATGTAGTGAATCACTCCGCCACGGTGCCGCAGCCGCAGCACGTCACAAGCTTGGGATCGCCCGGCAATCAGCGACTCGATCGCGTGTTCCACCCCCCGGTCGCTGAAATCCCGCAGAAAAGAATTCCCCGTCCCCAGCGGCAAGAATCCCAGTGTGGGGCGGGCGCCCTCGCCCGCCTTGCCGGCATTAAAGGGACTGCTTTCCCCGGCCTCCGGAAAAAGCCCATTCACCACTTCATACGAGGTCCCATCCCCGCCAACCGCAATAAACCGCCGCCGCCCACTCCCGTAAGCCTCGCGCGCGATCCTCGTAGCATCGCCGGCGCCTTGCGTCTCTACCACATCAACTTCAACCCCGCCCGCCCGCAGCCGCTCCAGGGCCGGGCCCAAGAACTTCCGGCTCCGTCCGCCGCCCGCCGCAGGATTCACAATCGCCAGATACGATTCCCGCCGCTCATTCACAGCCCCACCACCGCTGCCCGATTCACCGTCTTCCCCAGTTCCTCCGCCAGCGCCTGCCGCTTGATTTTCATCGATGCTGTCCGCGGAAAATCTTTCTCGCAGATCACATAACCGCCCACACGTTTGAAATCAGGCAGCCGTCGATTGCAGGCAACGATTTCTTCCAGCAGCGCGCTGTCGAATCGCTGATTCTGTTCCAGCCGCAGCGCCATCACCAGCATCTCCCGCCCCAGCTTCTGCGGCCACACATAGTTCGCCGCGAACACACAGTATTCCTTCACCGGCAGTCCGTCGAAAACCGTCTCAATATCCTCGGGATAAATATTCTTCCCGCCTTCGGTCACGATCATGTTCTTTTTCCGCCCGAAAAGCTGCAGATGCCCGCTCTTGTCAAAGCGCCCCAAATCGCCCGTCAGAAGCCAGCCATCCACAATCGTTTCCAGCGTCAGCTCGGCGTCATCAAGATAATGCGACATCACGGTCTTGCTCCGCGCGGCAATTTCCCCGATCCCCTCTTCATTCGGACTGAGCACCCGCAGTTCGACGCCCGGTAGTGGTTTGCCCACCGTGTCCGCGCGAAATGGCTTCAGGTCGTTCACGGTGAGCACAGTTCCCGCCTCTGTCAACCCGTAACCATTCACCACAGGTATTCCAAGATCATAGAAAAACTGCATAGTTGAGGGCTCCATAAATGCCCCGCCCGTAAACACAGCCAGCACGTCCCCACCAAATGCGCGATGTACTCCCGGCAGCAGCGTCCGGCTCAGTTTCACCCGCGCTTTGCCTCGTGTCAGCAACTTGTTAAGCCCGACCATTCGATTCAGTATCGCCCGCTTCCACGCTGGCAGTTCCTCGATTTTCGCGCGCAGCCCGCGTTCCAGGTTCTTCACAATCATCGGCACCAGCGCCACATAGGTAATCCGGTAGCGCACAAACGCATCCCGCACAAACTCCGGACGCAGGGTCCGCAAATGCACCACGCACGCCCCGCACACAAACGGCCCAATGAATCCCACCATGAAATCGATCGCATGGTTGGTCGGCAGAATGCTTAAATACCGCACCCCCGGCCAGAATGGATACCACGCGGTCAGCGCCCGGCACTGCTCCAGATAATTCTCATGCGTCAGCACACAACCCTTCGGCCGTCCGCCCGTACCCGATGAATACACGATGCAAGACACATCTTCCCGCTGCCGCATCACAAAATCCGGCGCGCCCTTGCGCCGAAAGTCTTCCCAGCGGAATCCTCCCGCCAACTCCGCCCCCAGCTGCGCTTCGGTCACCAGCACCAGCTTCGTCTTGATGTTCTGAAATTCCGGCGATTGCATGATCGCCCGCCAGAGGTAGTACTCCACCACCAGCACCTTCGCCTTCGAATGCTCCAGCAGTTGCAGTTGCTCGCCCGCCGTTAGCTTGTAATCAAGTGGAACCAGCACCCCGCCGCAGTAGAAAATCGCATACGCCGAAATCAGCCACTTCGACTGATTCGTCATCAGAATCGCCGCGCGGTCCCCGGCATCGAAGTCAGCATCCTCCAGCGCCCGAGCGAGAGGCATGCTAATTTCCTTAAAATCGGAGTAGGTAAGCCGCGTCTTCTCCCGCTCCCGGTCAGCCTCAATCAGGCAGGTCTCGCTCCCGAAGCGCTCCATCGCATCGCGCAACGCCGCGCCCAGACAGCTATATTTTTGGAGATCAAGCATTAAGAAATCATTTCACCACAGAGGCACGGAGAAAACCTTGTTAATGAATTAGCTACCCGCACAAGCCGATAGCAAACGCGAAGATCGAGGATAGAGAGACCGGATACGTTTTTCTCCGTGCCTCAGTGTCTCCGTGGTAATAGCTCTACAGCCGCGCCTGAATTTTCCCTGCCAGCGTGCGAAAGTCGGAAACCCCCTGCAGCTCATAATCCGGTAGTTCCACGCGAAAATGATTCTCCAGCTTGGTCAGGAGATCCAGCGTCTGCAAGCTGTCAATCCCCAACGTCTTGAAAAAATCGTCGTCAGGACCCAATTTCTCTCGCGGCACCTTGAAGTGCGCCGCCGCAAGACTAAGGATTTCATCAAGCGTCTGTTCAGCAGTCTTCATAAATGCACTTTGTCATCTCCATAGATGCTGTGTCATCCTGAGCAGGGTTGTCATCCTGAACAAGCTCTGTCATCCGAGCGAAGCGAAGGATCTCCATCTCCTCGGCATCCGCCGTTCCGTGTCCGCAACGCTACGGCAAGTAAGGCTGCGCATCCGCGCTCTCCACGAACTTCCGCAACCCCGCCTGCACCGCGGGACGCGTAAACAGCTCACAAAAAATATCAATCTCCCGCCGCAATTCCTCCCGCGGAATCGGCTTGATGAACTTCTTCGCCGCAGCAGCCGTCGCCCGGTCAAACTTCCCAAGCTGCGCGGCCGTCGCTCGCGCCGCCCGTAGCGCCTCACCTTCACCCACGACCTGGCTCACCAACCCAATCTGCTGCGCCTTGGTCGCATTGATACTGCGTCCCGTAAACAACAGATCTCTCACCACAGCATTACCCAAATCCCGCTTCAGCCGCGGAATCCCGCCAAACCCGGGAATCAAACCCAGCCTCAGCTCGGGAAAACAGAACCGGGCCATCTTATCCGCGATAATCAAATCGCAAGCCAGCGCCAGCTCGAACCCTCCCCCAAATGTCACTCCATGCACCGCCGCAATTGTCGTCAAAGGCGCAGCATCAATCTGATTCAACACGCGGTGAATCCGCTCCAAGAAATCCCGCACGCCTTCGGCGGCATCAGCTTTCTCCATCACCCGCGAGCGTTGGTAAAGCTCGCGCAAATCCGCCCCAGCGCAAAAGCCGGGCTTCATCTCGCTATAAATAATGAGCGCATGCGCCTCCGCCTGCATCCTCTCCAAAGCGGCCGCAAATTTCTCCAACTCATCCAGAGAGACCGATCCCAGTTCGTTGCAAGGCTCCCGATGCAGGGCCAGTTCGATCGCGCCGTCCGCAATATTCCAGGACAGGGCGCTCCCAGCACACTTGCTCGCAAGCTGAACTTCAGATTTCCCTTTGCTCACCCTGCCATCCTCAGCGTTTCCCAGCATTCCCCGTCTGCACTACACCGCCTGCCTCACTCGATACATCCCCTCAATCTCTTCCTTCATCGCCGCCGTGATGGTATCCCGCTTAAGCTTCCCGTTCACCGTCAACATCCCGCTCTCAATCGAGAAGGCTTCCCCGCGCACGTAAAACGCCCGCACCTGCTTGTAGTGAGGCAACTCCGGATTTACCACGTCCAATGCGGATTGCACCTTTTCAGCGCTCACATTCCCAGTCACGATCGCCGACAAATATCCCCGCCCGTTCCCTACCACCACCACCTGCTGCGCTTCCGGCAAATTCTTCAAAATTGCACTTTCAATGGGCTCCGGCGAAATCTTGTGCCCTGACCCGAGCACAATCAGATTCTTGATCCGCCCCGCAATCCGCCAGTTTCCGGCGGCGTTCACCTCGCCCTGATCGCCAGTATGGAACCATCCTTCACGCAGCGCGTCAGCCGTCTGCTCCGGCCGCTTCCAGTAGCCTGAAAAAACGTTGGGCCCGCGCACCAGGATTTCATCGTGCTCTCCCAGTTTCATCTCCATGCCCGGAATCGCCGGCCCCACGCGCCCTACCTCCACGCGGTTCGGATCATCCATCGTGCAAATCGCCGTAGTCTCCGTCAGCCCGTAAACCTGCAGTACACGGATTCCCAGCATCATGAAATACAGCTGCGTCTCCGCGCTCAACGGCGCCGAGCCGCAAATCAGCGCCTTCAGATTCCTCCCGATCATCTTCTTTCGAATCGCCGGAAATACCAGCGCATTCGCCAGCGCCAACCACATCGCATCTCTAGCTTTCGCATGCCCATCCTGCCGCCGCGCCCACGCACCCTTGGCCCGCGAATAAATTGCCTGCGCCACTCCGCCCGTTTGCCACAATTGCTCATCCACTGCCCGCCGCATCCGCTCCAGCAATTGCGGCACATTCAAAAAATAATCGGGAGCCACAACCCTCATATCATTTGCGATCTTGCTCAGATCCATGTTGATCGTAACCAGGCTCCGCCGCTTCAGAAATGTCAGCAACGCGATCCACGACGCCGCAAAGGTAAACGGCAAATAATGAAAGATGCGATCCTGTCCGCCCGATCCCGATCTCGAACCGGACATCAACTGTTCCAGTCGCTCCGCCGTCCGTTCCAGCATGAAGCCCACATTCGCCGCCGTGAGCACCACACCCTTGGCTTCCCCGGATGTCCCGGACGTATAAATGATCGTTACGGGACTATCCTTGCCCACCTGTGGCCGCTCCAGTTGCACGCCTTCCCCGCCCGCAAAAATCTCATCAAACAGAAACTGCGGCGGAGCGTCCGCCCAACTCTGCGCCATCGCATCCCGCAACCCCGCGTCGCCGCAGCACACCGCCGCCGGCGTGCAGTCCTTCATCATCGCCACCAACTCCACCGGCGCTTGCCGCGAATAGAGAGGAACCACAATCAGCCCTTCGGCCATGAGCGCCAAATCCATCGCCACCCAGCGAATGCTGTTCGCCGCCAGCAAGCCGCACCGCTCGCCCTTTTGCAGCCCTTTGGAAGCAATAAAGGTTCTGGCCCTGCGAACGAGTTCCAGCAACTCGCCACCGGTCACGCCGGTGACTTCGCCGTTGCGGATTTCGGCAAGCACGTTGGCGTTTCCAGCCTTCTCGAGTGCGTCGAAAATCTCTTCCAGAAAACTCATCTTCTAACCCTGTCATCCTGAGCGTAGCAAAGCGCCCACAAAGTGGGCGCTTTGCGGAGTCGAAGAGCCTGCCCTGAGCGAAGCCGAAGGGACCCCTTGCCCGCAGATATCTCCCACAGGCACCGAAAGGAGTTCCCACTATTCCCGCCCGGCTAATAAATTCTCAAAATACAAATTCTCAGTTGTAGGCCGCCGCCAGCTCTCGCAGCCCTCGACTCATCGGCGGCAAATAATCCTCCCAACTCCACTCGCCCCGGCGCGTCTCAAACTCCGGATACCTTCTCTGCACTTCCTCTTCAAAATGAACACCCATGCGTGCCATGACTTTCAAGTTCCTGACGACGGTCTGCGCAATTCCGGATGCGATCGCCTCACCTTCACAACTCAGCTTCTCGAGAGCCACGAGCAGCTTGCCTTCCAGTTCCGGATCGTCCACCGTCATCAGCAAATCCTGATGCCCGCGTTCCCGCATCAAGTTCCGGATGCGCTCATCCATCGTAATTCCCGCCGACGGCACCAGCCCCGGCATCGACGTCACAATGCCGTGATACCTCGACGAAGCCATGATGTGGCAAGCCCGCAGAATGCTCACCAGTTCATACATGTTGTACTCATCCGACGTCAGCACGGGCACGCCGCCCAGCTTCTCCGCAATCCGGTTCGCGGGACGCGCATCCAGACGTTCCGTCGCCGCAAGAATTACAAAAACATTTTTCTTCTTGCGGAACGCATCCACCGCATTCGCAATCGCCGTCCAATACTTTTGATACGCCTGCTCCGCTGCCGGTCCCGAGTTGTGAAAATAAACCGTGCGGTAGTGGCTGTCTTTGTAAGCTCCCGTCAAACTATGCGCCGCATACTTCGCCACCGAAGCTTTCACCGGCCACTCAAACGGATTAATCGGACACACCACCAGCACCGGCGTCCGCCCATCCCAGCCCACTTTCCGCAGCACGCTCTGCCCGTACTCCGCCGGCCGCGGCTCAAACGTCCACGCCGTATCGGTCCCCAACTCGGTAGGCACGCCAAGCTCGCGCAACACCGTCCGCGACTCTTCATTCCGCGTAATCACAAACGAATTCTTGCAATACCGTCCGCACATCTTCGCCACCAGCGGATCCATATACCCGGCCTCCGCGCCATATCCCACGGAAAGCTTGTTCTGCACGGCGGCAATCCCCAGCGACCCAATCATCATCGTGGTCAGCGCGTTGGCGAATTTGCTCTTGAACATCGACCCTTCGCACGCCACCACTCCATCATGCTTTGGAACTTCATTCGCCAGAAACGGAGGAAAAATATCCGGCAGATGCACCTGCTTCGTGCCCTCAAAATATCCGCGGGAAAAGTCAAAGTTCTGGCTCATCACGCTGAATTCCACCCGCTCCGCGCCCAGAATATGCCGGACCTGCCGCAGCATCTCTTCCACCCGCACATCCGAACCCATATTCCGCGTGCCGTTGTAGCCCGCAAACAAAAGCTTCAGCTTCTCGCCCGGCTGCCAGCGCTTGCCTTCGCCCAACATCCATCCCGCCTTAGCCCGCTCGATCGACCCGCTCACCCAGGCTTCCAAAATAAGGTCCATCATGCCGCGGTCCCTCCCGCGGCCACCGGCCAGGGCTGATATTTGTACGCGAAATTATTCTCACGACTAAATTTCAGCAAGGGATAGCAGTACTCCGAGAACGCCACCGGCTTCTTCCCCAACTCTCGAGTCACCCGCGTGTTATCGAACACCGTATTCCACACCAGATACGGCATGAACACTTTCATCAGCGACGCACCCTTTCCAATCGCGCCCGAGCGGTTCGCCAGAAAATTCACCGACCCCGCAAACGGACGCTCCACCACCGGCACAAACACCGGCGCTCTCTTGTTCTGTGCCGCAGCCAGCGCCGTAGTGATTTCACGAAACGTCTGCGACCCCACTCCTGACGAAAGATGATAAGTATCGTGCTCCGGACGCTCCTTCTGATGCAGCGTCGCAATCGCCTCCGCCACAAAATCCACATTCACAATGTCGATCTTGTCCGTGGGACGAAACGGCAGCACCGGCAGCACGGCCAGAAAAACAAAGGCCTTCACCATGTCAAATTGCGTAGTCTGCGCATAGCGGCTGTCTCCCAGCACAATGCTCGGACGGAAAACCGTCTTCGGCGTCTCCGGTAACAGCACCCGCATCATGTGCTCGCAGAATTTTTTCGTCCGCGCATAAGGATCGTAATCCGACCGCTCCCAATCAATCGACCGATCCTCCGTCACCACTTCATTGTGCCGCTTCCCCGCCACCGCCACGGTGCTGACCTGGCTGAAACGCCTCAACCCGTGATAATGCTCCGCACTCCGCGCCAGCGTCAGCACCTCCAGCGTGCCCCGCAAATTCACATTCAGGCAGCTCTTTTCCGATTTCCGGTTCAGCGACGCTGCGCAGTGAATCACCGAATCCGTCGTATGCACCAGCCGGTCGTACTCATCACGCGAAAGCCCGAAACCCGGCGCCGTCAGATCGCCGCGAAACACTCGAACCCGCGTCTGCAGGTATTCATAAAACTGCGGAAACTCCAGATGCAATTGCAGCGCCTGCCACAGCCGCCCTTGCGCCTCGCCAGCATCTCGCGCCCGCACCAGCACATTGAGTGACGCGCCATGATCCCGCAGAAGATTCGCCGCGACATGTGCCCCAATGTAACCGGTCGATCCCGTCAGAAATATCGCCATTCACCACGTCCCGCCATTCGTCCCCGTCTTCACCGTCTCTCCATTCTGCAAACTCCGCGCCGGACGCGCCTCCAGCGGCCTTCCCTCAATCAGCGGATAAGTCCACTTGCGCAGCGCCGGAATATGTACATTGATCCAGTAATCCCACCAATCCAGCAACCGCGCCTTGTATCCAAACTCCTCGCGCTCGTCCTCTATCAGCGCGTGCGAAAGCTTCTCCACGTTATCCGCCGCAAAATCGTGCTCATTGAGCAGGATGAACGGCTCAAACAACTCAATCAACTTCTCCAGCCGCTCCAGATTCCTCTCTGCCTTCACCAGCGGAGTTTTCTTAAGCGGCAGCGGAGACATGATCCGCTGAATCGATTTCACAATCGCCTTCTGCGCCGGCGCCGACATGCGCTGGTAACGCTCCTTCGAGACCGGAATCGCATCAAACCGCAGCCGCAGCCATGATTCCAACCCTTCCTGCGCGCGGTAATGCTTGCGGTGCGCCAGCGACGTCAATTCAATCGACCGCCCCATGTCGCAGGGATTCGTCACCGACGTCGCCAGCTGATAAAGCGCATCATGCCGCCGCTCCACAATCGCCGCCGCAATCAAAGTCATCCCCGCGCACACCGCGTCCACCGGAATAATGTCCAGCCGCTTGCTCTCATTCGACGGCAACTGCCGGAAGTACGTCCCCAACAAATAAGACAGCGAAGCCGAGGTGTTGATTCCCTCATTCCACCCCAGAAACGGCTTCGCCACCGAAGTCTCCACAATCGCGGGACGCACCACCGCAATCGCCAGCCCCGCTCCGTGTTTCACGATCAGCGATTCCGCCAGGCTCTTGGTCAGCGTGTAAGTATTCGGCCAGCCCAATTCCTTCGCCCGCCGCAACCCTGCTTCCGTCAAATAAGTTTTCAGCCACCGGATCCGGTTCTTGCGGATCTGGTTCTCCAAAGCCGCGCCTGTCAGCCCTTTCGCCGCGTGTTCCTTCGCCAGCGACTGCGATTTCAAACCCGCAGTAACCTCCGCACCCTCAGCCTCTGCCTCAGCCTTGCCGATCAGCTCATGCAGAGATCGCAATTCCCGTTCCGCATCAAAGTTCGGCACGCGATGCGGCGTGTAATTCGGAATCAGCTTCTCCGTCACCCGCCCATCGCGCTCGCCCGCCACGTAACACGTCGAAAGATGCAGTAGCCCCGCGTGTTCCGTGCCCCGCACAAATCCCACGATGTTCATCGCCGCATCAGTGTTCGTCGCCAGCGCATCCCGCAAGTCCGGATTGAAGTCCGTCAATCCAGAACTATTCACAATCAGATCAAGATTCCTCTGCAGTCGCCGCGCCACCTCCTCATTCAGCCCCAACCCAGCTCGCGTGACGTCGCCCTCCACCACCTCCACTTTGTCGCGCAGATACTCCGCAAGCCCCGCCCCATACTTCTCAAACAGCGGATCGAAAACCGGTGACTCTTCCACGATCTTTTCAAACCGCTGCTGCGCCGGATTCGATTTCTGCCGCCGGATCAGCAGATAAATCCGTCCGATCTTCGGCAACTCCATCAGAATATTCGCCAGCCACACCTTGCCAATAAATCCCGTCACTCCGATCAGCATCACGTGCTTGCCCGCCAACGCCCGCCGCACCGAAAATTCCGCCGTCTGCCTCTGCCCTTCGAAATGCACAATCGGATGTTCCCGCACCGCCGGCTCTCGTTCCGACTCTATAGTCGCCGCCCGCAGTTCCTCCACCGTAATATCCAGTTGCCGCGCCAGCGTCTTCGGCGCCCGCCGTCCGTCCGGGCTCTGCTCCCGGATCCGCGCAAACGCACCTCGCGGCCGGATCACCGGCTCCAGCAATCGTCCCGTAGCAACGCCATCGCGAAATTCCAGCCGGTTGGCCACCACCCGCTTCACTCCAAGATGCTGCGCCAGCGGCTTCATCACGTGTTCCAGCGCCTGACTCACCAGCACCACATCCGCCCCGGAGCGCACCAGTTCCCGAACCCGTTCCGCCCCATGCGTCTTCAGCTCAGGCTTCAATCTGTATTGGAAGTATTCTTCGCCCAGCAGATCCAGCCGGTCCCGCGTCACCCCGCGCAGCGTCGTATGCACCACTCGAGTCGCGAACTTCCGGTTCGTCGAATACAGAAACGGACGCAGCGCCGCCATCAGGAAAATCAGTCCCCGCCGCCGAAACCGCTCGGCAAAGGTCTGCGCGTTCCACGTGAAGAACGCCACCGGTTGCACCACCGTCAGGTCAAGCAGGCTTCCTTCCACCCGCCAGTACACGGTAGGGGACGCAACCGACGGCACGCGAGGCTTGTGGTTTGAAGGCTCCAAGTGGTTTGACTGTTCCTGGTTTGACCGTTCCTGGTTCAACCGTTCCAATGTAATGCTTCGTCCCACAGCGATTCTGAACCAAGGCGGACGAATCTCCTATTGTAAACAATGGCCCCACTCCCCGCGAGGCCTGTGTCGGGATGGGTTCATGGGGAGATGCTTATGTGGGGACAGCCGCCCTCGGCTGTCCAGTCGAGCGCGGCTCGACCTCTTCACGGCGAACTACGCCACTACCCCCCGCCCAGTATTCATATTGCCGTAACAATCCTTCCGTATAGTTGCGACCTTTAACACTCGTAGCACTTTCAAACAACAGCAACCAGAGGAGCAACCATGGCCAGCGCATCGCAAACTCTACTCGACCAAAAACTCTCCCGCTCCCCGGGCAAAATCGGGATGCTGATCTTCGGCATCGTGCTGGTCATCGGCGTCGCCTATGCCGGCTCCAGCTTGCTTCACGATCTTTCCACCATTCACAACGAATCCGTCCTGCCCTACGTGCTCCTGGGTGTCGCGCTGCTGGTCGCTCTCGGCTTCGAGTTCGTCAATGGATTTCACGACACCGCTAACGCCGTGGCCACGGTCATCTACACTCACTCGCTCGAACCTCATATTGCGGTCGTGTGGTCGGGCTTCTGGAATTTCCTCGGCGTGCTCGCTTCGAGCGGCTTGGTAGCCTTCGCCATCGTCTCGCTACTCCCGGTCGAACTAATTTTGCAAGTCGGCAGCAAAGCCGGATTCGCCATGGTCTTCGCCTTATTGGTAGCCGCCATCATCTGGAACCTCGGCACCTGGTGGTTCGGCTTGCCTGCCTCCAGTTCGCACACGTTGATCGGCAGCGTCATCGGCGTCGGTATCGCCAATCAGCTCATGAACGGCAGAAGCGGCACCAGCGGCGTCGACTGGGGACAAGCCGCCAACATCGGCAAAGCTCTGTTGCTCTCGCCCATCGTAGGTTTCGGTTGCGCCGGTCTCTTATTGCTCCTCGCCAAAGCTCTCATTAAAGATCCCAAACTTTACACAGCTCCCGAAGGCACCGAGCCGCCGCCCTTCTACATCCGCTGCCTGCTCATTCTCACCTGCACCGGCGTCAGCTTCTTCCACGGCTCGAACGACGGACAAAAAGGCATGGGCCTCATCATGCTCATCCTCATCGGCACGGTTCCCACCGCCTACGCGCTAAATCACGCCATCACCTACAAGGATTCCCAGGATTTCATCGCCGTCTCCGCCCAGGCCGCCGACGCCCTCAGCAAATACATCAGCCCCAACGCCGCCATCGGCGACGCCCATGAAGACGTCACGGCCTACATCCGCGACAAGAATTTCACTCCCAACACCATGCTCGCCCTGCGCACCATGGTCAGCGACATCGGCAACGAGACGGCGCTGTACAAAGAAATGAAGAACATCCCCAACGACCGCGTCCGCAACTTCCGCAATGACATGTACCTCATCAGCGAAGCCATTCGCCTCATGCAGAAGAGTGGCAACCCGACTTTTGCCCCTGCTGACACTGCTATCCTCGCCAATTACAAGAAGCACATCGATCACTCCACCCGCTTCATTCCTCTCTGGGTAAAAGTTGCTGTAGCCATGGCTCTAGGCCTCGGCACGATGGTTGGCTGGAAGCGTATCGTGATCACGGTCGGGGAAAAGATCGGCAAACAACATCTGACTTACGCCCAGGGAGCAGTCGCTGAAATCACCGCTATGGCCACCATCGGCGCCGCCGACGGATTCGGCCTCCCCGTCAGCACCACTCACGTCCTCTCCTCCGGCATTGCCGGCACCATGGCCGCCAACCATTCCGGAATCCAGTGGTCCACCGTGCGCAATCTGGCTCTGGCCTGGGTCTTAACCCTGCCCGTAGCCATGATGCTCTCCGGATCCCTATTCTGGCTCTTCCGCAAAACCTTCTAAGGAAATCGAGGCCTGGGGAAATCTCGGGCTCGGGAAGGGCACGGCTTCAGCCGTGCCGTTTAGGTAGCGTTGAGGACGGGCTTTAGCCCCTGAGGTTCGCGCCCACCCGGCCCGCAGTATTAGGCCGAAGCGCCCGACGAAGCCGCCAGCCCGCGTTGTTTGCGCAACTCCGCCAGGAACGCGTCGGCGGTAAGGGCAGCCTGGCTGCGGAAGAGTCCCAGCAGCATATCTTCGGTTTCACCATCCGCCGAGGGAATAGGCGAGGCATTAGAAGATTCAGTTTCCAAACCTTCCGGCTCCACCAGCAATTCCGGCAGCACGTCGCGATTGTCCGTCAGCAAGCCAAGGAATTTCTCCAGCAGTGCACGATGTTCCGGAGTGCTCTGGATGAACTCCACTCCCATCCCCTTATCGGGATGCATGATCCGGACCACGCCTTCGGTCCTCAAGTCGATTCCGCCCGCTCGCATCGACAACGTGACGCGCGTCGAAACCGGAAACGGCGAACTGATCTCGAGATAGCACCCACCCAAACTCAAATCCGTAAGCTGGCAACTCGCCGGCGGATCGTCCTTTTCCACATCCGGAGAATTCCGCCCCAGCCATTCCCGCAACTGCTGCGTAAATTCCAAAGACGCATCCTGGAAGCGCAACCCCACCTGCTTCCCCGTTCCCTCCCACGCAAACTCCGCATGAACCTCTAAAGGCTTAGCTGAACCCGGGAGTGTAAACACCAGCGTCCAGCGTCCCAGTCTCCGGCTGCGCCGCGGCAGGCTCACCGCCAGGCCGCCTTCGCCAAGATCGGTGGTGTTGACCTTGAAGTGCGCATCCGATTCCCGGCTCGTCATCTCCACCGGAATATTCACCGACACTCGCGAGTTCCGCCGTCGTTCCTTCTTCATCAGCGCGCGCGCCGCGCGAAAGCTCGACTTCGACCGCTCCACCGACACCGGCTTGTACAGGATGAAGTGTGCCCCAATCTCAAACGCCGACCGCAGCCCAACCTCGGGATCCAGAATCGCCACCGCGATGGCCCGCTTGTTGCACGGCGCCGCCCGCGCACTGCGCAGCACCGCAGCCGCCCCCGGCCCGGCGCAATCGACAATGATCGCCTCAAACCGCTCGCGCGTCAGCTTGCGCAGCGCAATCTCCGAACTAGCGCACAACTCAACGCTGATGTCCAGATCGCCCAGCGTCCGGCGCAGCACACGCACGATCTTTTCGTCGGAACAAAGCAGAAGCGACTTCAGATTCATGGCCCGGTCTTAAATCCTTCCGGCCCGGTCGTAGTCCCCCGACCTGAGCCGTAACGGGCATGTTTCGCCTGTGGAATCCAGGCAAGACGGCCCCCACCTCACACTGTAAGCCGCTCTAAACACCCGATCAATGGCCCCTTGGCGCCAGAAGTTACGGGCGTAACCCAGGCGCGCTCGCCCCGCTCTCACAGAAATCGGGATTCCTATCCGGAACTCGTATCCGGAACTCGTATCAAGGACTTGTATCAGGGTATGGCTTCAGCCATACCGTTCCCGCAGCATCACAAATCGCGCGCCTTCAGGCGCAGATCCGGAGCCGGCCGATCACTCAACTTCCGTAGGGCTACCAAACCAGCCGATGCAATAACAACAATGAATCCAATTACTTAGAAATGGCTTACTCAAGTGATACCACCCAAATTCTGGTTGACTTCCGCCAATGATTGCCCTAACATACACACTCTCCGATCAGCGGTTGGGATCACAAGGTCCGGGGCACGCCAGGCTGCGCAAGCCCCGTTGTCTTTTTCCCTGAATCCCCATACTCTCCGGAGAATCATATACATAGAGCAATCGATAGATTTAATTCCCCCTTTGTACGAAAGGCATGTTTCATGGCGAAGCGTCGCGGAAATCCCAACTGGGGCAAACCCGAGCCCATCGGCCCGATCGTCCCCACCATCACCGAGTTCGAGCAGGTAGTGCGCGAATACAAGCTCACCCCCGACCAGTACCTCCGGTCGACCCGCCTGCGCGAGTGGGCCCGCCGCAACAAGAACTCAAAGTACATCCCCGAGCCTCTGCTGGAAGCCTGGGGCTTCGAAATCGAATCCACGCTGTAACCCCAGCCGTAAGGATTTTCAGGGGTCGCCAAAAGGCGACCCTTTTTGTTTCCGCCTGGGATTGTCATCCCGAGCGAAGCGAGGGATCCTGGTCTCGTCGACACCAACTCAACTCTGCTTTTGGGTGGCGCAGCGCTTCCAGCGCTGCGGTAAGTGCCCTATCATGATCAAGGGCTTTAGCCCCTGAGGGAACGACCGACCACCCACCCCATGCTCAACCTCCTCCACCTCCCGCTCCCCGAACTCTTCGCCGTCCTGGCAGCGGTAGCCTTCGCCGCGGGATTAAACGTCTACGCCACAGTAGCCGCCCTAGGCCTGCTAGCCCGCTTCGGACACGTCCCCCTCCCGCCAGCCCTGGAACTCCTCGAAACCTGGCCAATAATCGCAGCCAGCACAACTCTCTTCGCCATAGAATTCTTCGCCGACAAAATCCCCGCCTTCGACCTGATCTGGAGCGCCCTCCACACCTTCGTCCGAGTCCCCGTAGCCGCCCTGCTAGCCTACGGAGCCACCCGCCAACTAACCCCCGGCGAACAACTACTGGCCGCCGCCCTCGGAGCAGCCATTGCCCTGGCCGCCCACTCCGGCAAAACCGCCCTCCGTGCCGCCGTAACCCCATCCCCCGAGCCCTTCTCGAACATCACCCTAAGCCTAGCCGAGGACGCCCTGGCCCTCTCCCTAACCTGGCTAGCCACCCGCCACCCCTACGCCGCCGCGACCATAGCCCTAGCCCTGGTAGCACTAATAGCGTCGCTGGCGAGAGCAGTAATCCAAGCCATGCGCAACCTGTTCCAAGGAGCAGAAAAAGAACTGGCAGGATAATTACTTAATGGGAAAAGAATGTGGGGACAGCCGCCCTCGGCTGTCCGTCGAGCGAAGCTCGACTCTGCGACCCTCCATAGGCTTGACAAACATTCCCTGATGTATGTACAGTATGTGCACATCAATACCGCGTCTGTAAGAGGCGGAGACAGCCATGCTTTTCGAGTGGGACAAGAGCAAGCGCCAGTCCAATCTCGCCAAGCATCACATCGACTTCCAGGATGCGATTCGGATCTTTGAAAGCCCGGTTTTCGAGAAAGCAACCCGCGGCCACGGAGAAGACCGCGTACTAGCCATCGGTCTTCTCGAAAACGTCGAGATCGTAGTGGTCTACGTAACCCGCGGCAAACGCCGTCGAATCATTTCCGCCAGGAGGGCACATCGCGATGAAAGAGAAGCCTACGCAAACCACCTCACGCTCGCGCTCCAAAGGCGCCACTGACTTCAAACGCCTGCGCGCCCTGCGCGATTCCGAAATCGACTTCTCCGACATCCCCAAGCTCGGCAAATCCTTCTGGGCCACCGCCAAGCTCACCCTGCCGGAACCGAAAGACCGTCTAACCATCCGCGTCGACCACGACGTCGTGCAATGGCTCAAAAAACACGGCAAAGGCTACCAAACCCGTATCAACGCCATCCTCCGCTCCTACATGGAAGCCCAATCCGAGGATGCCCGTTAGCCCATCCCAAATCCTTGTCATTCCGAACCGGGCGCCAAGCCCGGTGAGGAACCTGCTGTCCTTGGACTCAGTCGAGGGACGCAGGGTAATGGAGTCGCCACCTCTTGCTGAAGGTGGGACGCTTCATGCCGTAGTCCAGATAGAAATCAAATTCCTTTCCCATCGCCTCAAACTTTTGGCAATCTGCATTAGGCCTCCCAGCTCGTTCCAGCAGGAAACCAATCGCCTGGTGATATGGGTATGCATGGTCGAATCGCTGCAGGAGATCTATCACGTGATCGACGTCAATTCCGTCGGCCCATTTAACATAGGCATCAGCGACTCGTTTAATTCCACCGGCATATGCCGGTCGCACGACGACATCGATCAGAGTGCGCTCCTTATCGGTAACATCCACCGTCCCGCCCGACGGAGTTTTGGCTCGCGTTATGCCGGCACGATCCGTGTGCTTTCCGCTTAAGAGCATATATTTCACGGCAGAACAATTGAAGATGTACTTGGATTGTCGCTGCTTGTTCCTGAACGCAAGGTTTATGCCCGCTTGGGTGATTCCGGTCGGTCGACCCTTGGGAGACTGCTCACGGTTCACATAGACAATATTCTCCGGCCCCGCCATTCCATGCACCGTCAGTGCTGTTCCGTGACTGAGGAATGAGTCTCGCTGCAAGGACAGCGCCAACTCATTAACTGTGTGTTCACCCCGGAGGTACCGAATGATCGTGCTATATTTACTCGACTTGAATTCCGCTTTTGTGACCAGCTTTCGCTGGAGCAGGATATCCAAAAGTCGTTGGATACTGATATCTGGTGCGCCCCACTCGCCGCGGAGTTCAGCTAGGAATTGCGCCATTTCGTTGGGCCCAAAGATACGTCGGGGTAAGCGATCGAAGTACGTCTTGAGCCGTTTGGAGGACATTGCTCCCACTCGATCAGTTTAAATTAGGTGCATGGTGAGGCAGGTATATATACCTGCCTCATCATGCTTGCTAACGCGTCAAAACCCAGTGAAACTCCATTCCCTATATCAAAATCGTCGCACGTGCTGGCATTTGCGAGCCTAACCACTAAAAATCTAATTCCCCACCCAAGATACCTTTTTTCATATATTTAGACTGCTTCTAAAACCCCATTTTTGTCACCAAATGTGGTAGTTTTAGTGACACATGAACAACGGTAAATCAACGTCCGATTCAATCCTGCGGAGGATCCGATGACACGGGCGAGGCTGGATATTCACGACCTCAGAATTTCTTGATTTAGGCGCCGAGAGCGCTCTGAAAAAGACGTTATCGCGGCTCAGCCGAGATCGCAAAATCCGGCGTTTGGCGCGGGGCATTTACAATTATCCACGCGTTCACAAAAAGCTAGGGATTCTTTCGCCGAACCCAGATGACGTGGCCGCTGCGCTGGCAGCAAGCACGGGGAGCCGCCTACAAATTTCTGGCGGACGCGCCGCTAACCTCTTCGGGCTGACGACCCAGGTTCCAGCTCAACTCGTGTATCTGACCGACGGCCCACCGCGTCGAGTAAGGGTCGCGGGGCAAACGATTCAACTTCGGAATGCTCGACCGTCCAAGTTTCCGGGTACTGGTTCACCAGCCGGCTTAGCGATACAGGCAATGCGCGCCGTAGGACCAAAGGTCGACAAAGACCTGCTCCTTCGACAACTATCTAGGAGCCTGAGCGCAAGCGACAAATTACAACTGATCAAACTCAGAAAGCATGCTCCGAGATGGACTCAGGAGATCATTCGTCAATTGGAGACGACAATCGATGGACAAATGGGCAAAGGCACCACCGGAGGACAGAGAGGCGCTCTTCACCGAAACGGCGGCTAAAAAGGACATCTCGCCTGAAATCGTCGAAAAGGACTTTTGGGTATGCTGGACGCTGCTTCAGATCTCTCGGCTAACCGGCCTTCCGCGACTTATTTTCAAGGGCGGAACCTCTCTTTCAAAGGCGTTCGGCATCATCAAAAGATTCTCCGAGGACATCGACTTGGTCATCAACCGACATGAACTCGGATTCAACGACGAAACAGATCCCGCTAATCTAGAGGGAACGAACTTACGGAACCGAACCATCGAGAGGCTTAAGGAGACGTGTTTTGATGTAATCGCGAAGGAGTTCGCCCCAAAGCTACAGTCACAGGCAGCCTCGATAATTGGCGACCATGGGTGGACCCTTAAGATCGATCCGAGCGCACCCGAGCTTGACACGGTTGAATTCCAATACCCGAAAGGACTTCCCGATTCTAAGATTTCGGGGTACATCAGACGAGCAGTGCGCCTTGAACTCGGATGTCGCGGAGATCAAATCCCCTGCGAGGAAGCGACAGTAACGCCCTACGCTGCCGAAGTGAATCCGAGTCTGTTTGCCATCGCCGACGCACCAGTCCACGCCATCAGTCCCGAGCGGACATTTTGGGAAAAGGCAACGATTCTTCACAGGGAATACTATCGAGCCGAGGCTGGAAAAGAGATTACAGAACGGGTGTTCCGACACAACGACGACCTAGTGGTCATTTCCGCGCACGTACGCGGACACTCCGCTATTACGACGCATGCCCATCTACTCGACGAAGTAGCTGCGCACAAACAGCACTTTTTTCGCGAAGGAGCCGCACATTATGAACTTGCGAAAAAAGACACTCTCCGCCTGGCCCCGGGCAAGCCTCTCGAAGACGGACTACGGAAGGACTACGAGAAAATGAGAGAGATGTATTTCGGGAACGAGCCCGATTTCAACGAGGTGATGAAGGCAATCCGTGATCTGGAGAAGAAAATAAACGAAAGCTAGGGGGCCGGCCTCCGACACTCGACAGCTCGAATTAGCACTTCCCCGCCCCGACTGCCAGCCTCGAGCCCCGTTTTTAATCGCTTTCCATTCGCCCCACGCTTTTCGTGCCGATATTTCGGCACGCCTGCAAACCCATCCACCTCAGCCGCTTCCAGCCCATCAACTGTAGCTTTAAGGCGGTTTTCCGAGTTTTCCGAGATTTCCACAGTGTTCCAGTAAAACCGCTCTAATGTTCCGATTGGAACATTGTGCGCCAAGTGCTCAGCCAACGCCTTTGCTACAATTTCATCATGAGCACGCAAGCCTTCGCCGACGTCCCCACCGCCATCGAGGAGATCCGCGCCGGCCGCATGATCGTGGTCGTCGACGACGAAGACCGCGAGAATGAAGGCGACATCACCCTCGCCGCCGAGAAGGTCACGCCCGAAGCCATCAACTTCATGGCCAAGTGTGGACGCGGCCTGGTCTGCCTCACCATGACCGAGGAGCGCCTCGCTCACCTCCGCATAGGCCCCATGAGCGCCGAGAACACGTCGCAATACGGCACCGCATTCTGCGAGGCCATCGACGCCCGCGAGGGGGTAACCACCGGCATCTCCGCCTACGATCGCGCCCGCACCATCCAGGTAGCCATCGATCCGGCCACGCAAGCCGCAGATCTGGCGCGCCCCGGCCACGTCTTCCCTCTCCGCGCCCGCAAAGGCGGAGTGCTCGTCCGCGCCGGACAAACCGAAGCCTCAGTCGACCTCGCGCGCCTCGCGGGCCTGATTCCCGCCGGCATCATCTGCGAAATCATGAAGGACGATGGCACCATGGCCCGCGTCCCAGACCTCATCGAGTTCTGCCACCAGCACAGCATGAAGATGCTGACGGTCGCCGAGTTGATCCGCTATCGCATGGCGCATGAGCGTTACGTGCATCGCGTAGGCGAAGCGTTAGTCGACACCCGCTTCGGCGAGTTCCGCCTCATCGCTTACGAAAGCGAGGTCGATGGCGGCGAGTCGCACGTGGCCCTGATTAAAGGAGATGTAGAAAATAAAGACGAGAAGAACGATGCGCCAGTGCTGGTACGCATGCACGCCCACTGCCTGATGGGAGACGTGTTCGGGGCAACCGGCTGCGAGTGTCACGCCACGCTGGAGGGTTCGCTCCGAGCAATCGCCCAGGAAGGACGAGGCGCTCTCATTTATCTACACCAAACCTCAAAGGGATTTTCGATCGAGAAAGCCGGCGATCGCAGCGCGCTCTCATTCCATCGCGGCCGCAAACTCCCGTCACTACTCGACAGCGAGCGCCAGACGCAGCGCGAGATCGGCATCGGCGCCCAGATTCTTTCCGACCTGAACCTGCGCCGCATTCGTCTGCTCACGAATAGGCCCAAACGTGTGGCCGCGCTCGAAGGTTTCGGGATAGAAATCGTGGATCAGGTTCCGGTGGAATTGGGCGGGGTACGGACCAGGAGAAATTAAAGGCCGCAAGGCGCGGCCTGTTTTCAGAAAGGTTTGCGCACGACAACTTCGCTCTCGCGGATAAAGAACTGCGCCGAGCAATGCTCCGAGCCGCAAATGACTGGCATCAAGCCATTGATTTGCCGCCGCGTAATCAGCCCAAGCATTCCACACGACGGGCAAGCAAGCACAGCCCAGTAAGGATCTTCCTTCTCGCCGACTTCGCCGGCGTTTTCGAGGACAAAAATTGTTCCGGGCTGCATCTGTTCGGGAATCCATTCGTTCAGAATATCGAGTTCTCCGACCATGCATTCCTCCTGTGTTCCGCTACCGCAACCAATTCCGATTCACACTCGCCTAAGAAGCTTTTCTAGCACGCCGACGCGACGTCGGCGATGTTACGGAGGTACTCGTTTTTCTGGCGACCACATCAGCCCGCACCTGCCGCACCGCGTCGCTGAGGCAGATTCCTAGAATGGGCTGACTGGAATTCTTCAGGATGTCTACGATCTGCCGCGCCGAAGTTTCGAGGTAGAGATGCTTGCCGTCGGTGAGCAGGTGAACGTCGGAGTTGCGGCCGACGATTTCGGCCAGACCTTTGCCGCACTCACGCTGGAGGAAACGCATCACCTTGCGGACTCCCTGGAGCGAGAAACCTTTGCGGCGCAGTTCGCAGATGACTGCCATTTCCGTGAGGTTTTGCATGGAATACACGCGGCGATGACCTAGCCGCTGCGGCTTGACCACGCTCCGCTCGTCCCACCACTGGAGCTGGCGGGCAGTTACGCCGGTCAGAGCGATCACCTCCTGCGATGAAAAACTATCTTGCATGAATCCCGTCCCATTTCCTGGTCAATCTGTTTGAAACAGTCTGCAAGTCGAATGTTTGAAACATTCTAGACGTGAGTTGGCGGGTGTCAACGGAGATTCGCAGAGGAGGGTTAACTAGAAGAGTGCGTCGCAGGGTTAGACGGACAGCCGCCGCCGACGAAGTGGACGATTTCGAGGTTGTCGCCGTCTTTGAGATGAGTCTGCGGCCAGCGGTCGCGGGGGACGATTTCGCGGTTGAGTTCGACGGCCACGCGGTCGGGCTTCATGGCTAGGAATTCGATCAGGGACGCGAGGGTGAAGTTGGCGGATGGTGTTTGATCCGCGAATACCCGCTCTTCTCCATTGATGCGAAGAGTCATTTCATTCGAACCAGGAAACGCTGAGAACGCTCTTTCTGTGAGCCGTATTGTCTCACGCCGAACGACGACGTCTCGCTGCGCTCGACTGGACCCTTCGGCTCCGCTCAGGGCAGGCTCTCGAGGCGGCCGTTCCCACATCTTCAGCCGCCGGGACGGCGGCGCTACGATTACTCTGCTTTGCGTAACGCGAATTTGCGGGTTACGGTGCGGCCCTGGTGATTGGCTTGCACCATTACTGAGGCGTCGGCCAAGGCGGATTCTTCGACCTCGACGGAGATCTGAGCGGCGCCTGCGGAATCGGTGACGGCCTGAGTGTAGAAAGGCGCAGCGTCGGGACGGGCGAAGCGGAAGGTGAGGCGCGCGCTGGGCACTGCTGTGCCGTCTTCGGTGACACGCAGTTGCATCGTCAGATTACGCTCGTTGTGAACCGAGGCGGCGTTTTCCCATTGCACGTCGAGTTGCTTGATGCCAGCCAAGGCATCGGTTTCGGCGCGGTCGAGAACGCTTTCGAGTTTGCCTTCCCGAATGGCTTCGAGCACGAGGCGATGCTGATCGCGGAGTTGCTGTTCTTTTTGAGGATCGCCGAAACCGACTTCGGCGGCGGACTTCGCATAGGAGATCGCCCTTTTGCCTATGCACCTTCCGCGCACGAAAACCTGAGTCTGGAGCAGTTTTTCGCTCTCGCGCGCTTCGCTCTGCACGTGGTAGATAGTGTCGACATGTTTTACATCAGTGTTAAATCCAAAGATCATGAGGATCCTGAAATTCTTTTTGCCGAATCAGCGAATGCGTGGCCGAATCCCTTGACACTCTTGCAGAGTAGCACCTAATCTAGAATGTTTAATCGATGCTTCGCGCGAATTATATATAGCCTGTCCTATGCCCGACAATTATTTCGCTGGCTACCTGCCGTTTTTGATCCATATTGTGCTGGCGGGCGGGATTGCGACTGCCATTATCACGCTTTCCTGGTGGATCGGGGAGCGTAAACCGACTCGGGCCAAGATGTCTGCTTATGAGTGCGGCATGACTCCCGTGGGAGATTCGCGCGGGCGCTTCTCGGTGCAGTTCTACCTGGTGGCTATGCTGTTCATTCTGTTCGACGTTGAGGCCGTTTTCCTTTACCCCTGGGCGGTGATTCTGCACGATTTGAAACACTTCGGGTTGTGGGAAATGTTTGTCTACATTGGCATTGTTCTCGTCGGCTTCTTTTATGTCTGGAAGAAGGGTGTTCTGGATTGGGGTCCGTCTCGTGTGCGGTCGAGTGCTCGGTCCAATGTTCGGCAGGGAGAACGCTGATGGCTTTGGCGCCTGCCATTACCGATGTGGAACAACTGAAGGGTCATCCTGCCGTGGCGCGGCTGTTGGCGTGGAATCCTTCGGCGGTTGCGGGAGTGAAGTTCGATCGGGACGAGATGACGATAACCGTGGATCGTGCAAACCTTCGCGAAGCTTGCGCCCTGCTGCGTGACGATGAGGAGTGCGCTTTCAACTTTCTTTCTGACGTGACCTGCGTGGATTGGTTTCCGGCGGAGCCTCGATTTGAAGTGATTTGTCACTTGCTTTCGATTCCCAAGAAGGAGCGGGTACGTCTGAAGGTGCGGCTCGATAGCGCGAGCCCGGCTTTGGAGTCACTTACTTCGTTGTGGCCCGGCGCTAATTATTTTGAGCGCGAAGTGTTTGACCTGTTTGGCATCCGATTTAACGGGCATCCTTATATGCGGCGCATTCTGATGCCGGAGGATTGGGAAGGCTATCCGTTGCGGAAAGACTATCCAGTGGAGGGCCACCGCTAGGCTTTCTCATGGCTCACCTTGCTCCCACGCTCGTGCTCGAACCCGGTCAGGATCGGACGATGATCCTGAACATGGGGCCGCAGCATCCTTCGACGCATGGTGTGCTGCGCGTGCTGCTGGAAATTGACGGCGAGACCATTGTGCGGATCATCCCGGATATTGGCTTTCTGCATACGGGAATCGAAAAGACCTGCGAGGCGAAGTTTTACCAGCAAGTAGTGCCGCTGACGGATCGCATCGATTATCTGTGTCCCATGACCAACAATCTGTGTTACGTGCTGGCGGTGGAGAAGTTGCTGGGACTGGAGATTCCTCCGAAGGCGCAGTGGCTGCGGGTGTTGCTGAATGAACTGACGCGGATCAATTCGCATCTGGTTTGGCTGGGCACGCATGCCATGGACATTGGCGCGCTGACGGTGTTTCTCTATTGCTTCCGCGAGCGCGAGCAAGTCCTGAACATGTTCGAGATGGTCAGCGGACAGCGCATGATGACCTCTTACTTCCGCGTAGGAGGAGTGGCGCTGGAGCCACCTTTGGGATTCTTCGACCGGGTTCGCGAATTCATCGCGCGTTTCCCCAGCAAGGTGGATGAATACGAAAACCTGCTGACGGGAAATCCGATTTTTATGATGCGCACTCAGGGCGTGGCCAAACTCAGCGCGGAAGACGCGATTGCCTTAGGGGCTAGTGGACCGACGCTGCGCGGAAGCGGTGTGGACATCGATTTGCGCCGTGATATGCCGTACTCGGGGTATGAGAATTTCAAGTTCAAGGTTCCGGTGGCGCAGGAAGGCGATGTTTTCGCGCGGTATATGTGCCGGGTGCGGGAGTTGCGGGAATCGAATGAGATTGTGAAGCAGGCTTTGGATGGGATGCCGGAAGGGCGGATCAAAGCCGATGCACCGGGCATTGTGCTGCCGGACCGGGAGAAGATGAAGACGCAGATGGAAGCGCTCATCTATCACTTCAAGATTATTACCGAGGGATTTGCGGTGCCCGCGGGCGAGGTGTATCAGGCGGTGGAATCGCCGCGAGGGGAGATGGGCTACTACATTGTCAGCGACGGCACGGCCAAGCCTTATCGCGTGCATATGCGTGCGGCTTGCCTGGCCAATTTGCAGACCTTGCCTAAGATGTGCGAGGGCGGATTGATTGCAGATGTGGTCGCGGCCATTGGGTCCATCGATATCGTGCTGGGGGAAATCGACCGGTGAGGAATTGAGCCATTGGGCGATCGGGTGATTGGGCGATTGAAAAGCGATTGAGGGAATTGTTGTGAGCAGTCAGCCGGAGCAACTTCGGGATAGGACTAAGGCATTCGCTTTGCGCGTGATTCGGCTTTACCGGTCGCTGCCTTACAAGACGGACGCTCAGGTTCTAGGTAAGCAGCTATTGCGTTGTGCGACGTCGGTGGCGGCGAATTATCGCGCGGTGTGCCGAGCGAGATCCAAGGCGGAGTTTATAGCTAAGATGGGTGTGGTGGTTGAAGAAGCCGACGAAGCCATTCTCTGGCTGGAGTTGATGACCGAGTCCGGAATTGTTTCGGCGGCCAAGACTGAGGCACTGTTGAAGGAGGCGAACGAACTGACGGCGATTTTTGCAGCCTCGCAACGCACGGCGAGGAATGCAGCGTGAGATTTTCAATCGCGAAATCGCCCGATCGCCCAATGGCTCAATTCTTATGAAGCTTTCTGACGAGTTCGAGGCGCGGTTTGCGGAGATGGTTACGCACTATCCTACGAAGCGGTCGGCGCTGGTGCCTACTCTGCTTTATGCGCAGGATGAGGTTGGATTTTTATCCGATGAGGTGATCGCGGAACTTGCTGCGCGGCTTGATCTGACGGAACTCGAAGTGCGGAACGTGATCAGTTATTACTCGATGCTAACCACGAAGCCGCGCGGGAAGTTCAACGTGCAGGTTTGCACGAACATCAGTTGCCTGGTGCGGGGGGGCGAAAAGATTCTGCATCATTGTGCTGAGAAGCTGGGGGTGGGTCACAGGGGAACGACGAGTGACGGATTGTTTACGCTGGAGGAAGTGGAATGCATTGGGGCTTGCAGCTGGGCTCCGGCGGCGCAGGTGAATTACGATTTTCACGAGAACCTGACCACTGAAAAGATGGACAAGGTTCTGGATGAGTATCGAGCAAGAGGAACTCGGTAGAGAGAATTTGTAATTTTGTAATCGGGTAATTTTGTAATTTGAAATCTGAACCGCACTGATCTGGCGTACCGGTTTTCAATTACCAAATTACCCGATTACCAAATTACAAAATGGCTTCTCTGGTTTCCCATCCCGACGAGGTAAAGGTCGTCTCCCGGCGCTTTGGCCAGGGAGCGACAAATATCGATCGTTATCTCGAACTCGACGGCTACAAGGCCGTGAGGAAGGCGCTTGGGATGGAGCCGGACGCCATCATTAATGAGGTGAAGAATTCTGGGCTGCGCGGACGCGGCGGGGCGGGATTCTCGACCGGGATGAAGTGGTCGTTTGTGCCCAAGCAGTCGGCGAAGCCGAAGTATGTGCTGTGCAACGGCGATGAGAGCGAGCCTGGCACTTGCAAAGACCGGCTGATCTTCGAGCAGGATCCGCACTCCGTGATCGAAGGAGTGATGATCGGCGGGCTGGCGGTGGGTGCGCAGAGCGGGTACATCTACATCCGAGGTGAATATCGCTATCTGCTGAACATCATGCAGAAGGCGATTCGGGATGCTTACGCCAAGGGCTTTCTGGGCAAGAATATTTTCGGCAGCGGGCGCGATTTCGAGGTTTACTGGCATGGCGGCGCGGGGGCTTATGAAGTCGGAGAAGAATCGGCGCTGATGGAGTCGCTTGAGGGCAAGCGGGGGATTCCGCGGATTCGGCCGCCGTTCCCTGCCGTGGTGGGGCTGTGGGGCGGTCCGACTGTCATTAATAATGCGGAAACTTTGGCCAGCGTTCCTCATATCATTCTTGGCGGGGCAGAATGGTTTGCCAAAATTGGTACGCCAAAGAATGGTGGGACTCGGCTGTTTTGCCTTAGCGGGAATATCGCTAAACCCGGCGTCTATGAGCTGCCGATGGGCTACAACTTGAGGAAAATGATTTACGAAGTCGGTGGCGGCATCCCTAACGGCCGCCAACTGAAAGCCGTTGTGCCGGGCGGGGCTTCGTGTCCTTGCCTTACCGCCGATGAGATTGATGTCAATATGGATTTCGATTCGGTCGCGAAAGCTGGGTCGATGCTGGGCTCAGGCGGCGTGGTGGTGGTGGACGATGCGCAGTGCATTGTGAAGTTCGCGCTGCGGACTATGAAGTTTTATCAGCACGAGAGTTGCGGGTGGTGCATTCCCTGCCGCGAGGGTACCGACTGGCTGAAAAAAACTTTGACGCGCTTTCATTCCGGCCACGGCGTAAAGAAGGACATCGACAACATGCAGTACCTGGCGGAAAACATGCTGGGGCGGACATTTTGTCCACTGGGCGATGCGGCGGCGATGCCGACGATTGCGTTCGTGAAGAAGTTCCGCAGAGAATTTGAAGATCATCTGGAAGGCCGGCCGTGCCCGTATGAGAAGGTGGGCGCGGTGGAAGAAGTGATGGCGTAGCGCCGGCGGCTCGGAGTGCGGGTGGAAGCCCGCGGGATTTGCCACGCTGATGGCAGCGAGAGCGAGACGCCCTCGTGACAGCCGGCGGGACGCCGGCGCTACGATTTGTGGCGTTATTTATGGCTGACGTAACACTTACCGTTGACGGCAAGAAGGTCACGGCTCCCGCTGGGACGCTGCTGATTGAGGCCTGCAAGACCGTAGGTATTGAAGTGCCTTCGTTTTGCTATTACCCCAACCTTTCTTTGCAGGGCGCTTGCCGCATGTGCCTGGTGAAGATCGAGAAGATGCCTAAGCTGCAGACTGCTTGTACGACCGTGATCAGCGAAGGCATGGTCGTCACTTCGGAAAGTGACGAGATCAAGCAGGCGCGGAAGTCGACGCTGGAGATGCTGCTGGGGAACCATCCACTCGATTGCCCGGTGTGCGATGCCGGGGGCGAGTGCGAACTGCAGGACATGACGTTCTCCTACGGCGCGGCTGAATCGAAGTTCATGGAGGCGAAGAATCATAAGGACGAACAGCAATGGTCGCCGGTAGTGTTCTTCGATCGGCCGCGCTGCATTCTCTGCTTCCGCTGCGTGCGGGTGTGCGGCGAAGGGATGGACGTCTGGGCTCTGGGGGTGCAGAACCGCGGCGTTAGTTCGATCATCGCGCCTAATAAGGAAGATCACCTGGAGTGCGAAGAGTGCGGGATGTGCATCGACATCTGCCCGGTGGGCGCGCTCACTTCTGGCGCGTATCGCTACAAGACGCGACCCTGGGAGATGAAGCATGTGGGCACGATTTGTACCCATTGCGGGGACGGGTGCAAGACTACGCTGGGCGTGCGCCGCTCCGATGCGGGGATGGAGATTGTGCGCGGCGATAACCGCGACAAGAGCGGGACCAACGGCGACTTCTTATGCATCAAGGGGCGGTATGCCTTCGATTTTGCGAATCACGAGGAACGGCTCACGCGTCCGCTGATTCGCAAAGACGGCAAGCTGACTCCAGCCACGTGGGAAGAAGCGTTTGAACTGATCGGAAGGAAATTCGCCGAGGTTCGCGATCGAGATGGCGGGGCAGCGATTGGGGTGATCGGTTCGACTCGCACGACCAACGAAGAAGCTTACCTGCTTTCCAAGTTCGCGCGCGTAGTACTGAAGACGAACAATGTGGATCACCACCGCACTGCGGACTTCCCTGCTTTCGTGGCTGCTCTTCGCGGTAAAGGCGATGCCACGGCGAGCATGGCGGATGTGTTCACTGCTCCCGCTATTCTGCTGATTGGAAATGATCCTACGGAACAACACCCGTTGCTGGCCTGGCAGATTCGCAACAACGTGCGTCTGCACCGGGCGCGGCTTTATTTGATTAACTCCGAGCCGATCAAATTGCGGCGGCAGGCGACGAGCTTCATGCAGATCCCGGCTGGAAGCGAAGGACAAGTTGCCGCGTTTCTCGGGGGCAGCGACGGTGCTGCAGATTCGCTCGTCGTTTTATCGGAAAACAAGTCATCAAGTAGCAAAGACACATGGGCCACGCTCCGCGACAAGCTTCGTGGCGAGCAGAATTTGGTTATCGTTTTCGGTTCTGAAGTGCGCGGCGACGATCTTGCCAGCCTCGTCAAGTTTGGTTCTGCAATTCCTGGGGCCAAGTTTGTCTGCCTGGCGGATTATGCGAACTCTCGCGGAGCTGCCGATATGGGCTTGTATCCCGATCTGTTGCCGGGATATCACCCGACCGCCGGAAACAGCCGGTTCCATCAGGAGTGGGGAGAAGTCCCGCAGGCCGGCGGTCTTGATCTGGATGGCATGGTCGAAGCCGGGAAGGCGGGCGGGTTGAAGGCTCTTTATATTGTGGGGTCGAATCCTGTCGGCCGATTGAAGATCGATCCGTTTGCATTCTCGAAGAGCTTCGTTGTTGTGCAAGATATGTTTCTCACCGAAACAGCGGTGATGGCCGACGTTGTGTTGCCGGCCGCAAATGCTTACGAAAAGTCGGGAACATTTACCAATATTTGCGGCGACCTGCAACTAGTGAAGAAAGCCGGCGAAGTCACGGACACGAAAACTGATTTCGAGATGATCGTGCGCTTCGCAGATGCCATGGGCTTCGATGTGCGCCGGCTGGTGCCTTTCGGCGGCGGCACCTATGCCGACATGGGCCAGTCTCGCGGGGCACAGTCGGGTGAAGCTGACCGTCATGCGGTGTGGCTTGAGGCTCATGGACTGGAGCCGAAGATGAGCCCGTTCGATCCCACGGCGATTCTGGACGAAATTCAGCGGCTGGTCCCTGGTTACGACGTCTCTCGCATGAATCTGCTGGCGGGAAACAGCCAGCATACCTCGCTGACCAAGGCGGGGCCTGGGGTGGCGCATCGAACCGAGTCGATCGCTCCGGCGAACGATAATCTTTTCACTTCTGGAACCCTGGGACGTTATTCGCGCACGTTGAAGTCGGTGATGGAAAGTCACGAGGTCAAGCCCGCCGAGATCGCGGCGGACTGATTATCGAGCATTAGGATTCCGGCAATTTGGAGAGCAAGACATTGTCCGTTGGCGTTTTCATACTCGTGTCGGTGATCAAGTCGGTGATCGTGCTCGTGGTGCTGCTCACGGCGGTCGCCTACACGGTTTGGCTGGAGCGCAAAGTTGTCGGCCACATGCAGAATCGCTGGGGCCCTACGCGGGTTGGTCCGTTTGGATTGCTGCAGCCCGCGGCCGACGGGCTGAAGTTCTTGTTCAAAGAAGATCTCACGCCGCCGCACGTTTACAAGCCGCTTTTTCTGGCGGCACCGATGATGGCGCTGATCTTTGCTCTGACTTCGATATCGGTGATCCCGTTTGGCAACGCGATCACGATTTTTGGTTACAGCGTTCCGCTCCAGATCACCGATTTGAATATTGGGCTGCTGCTGATTCTGGGCGTTACTTCACTGGGAGTGTACGGGGTTGCTCTGGCGGGATGGTCCTCGAACAACAAGTATTCGCTGCTGGGAGGACTTCGCGCGAGCGCACAGATGGTGAGCTATGAAATTGCCCTGGGACTCTCGCTAATTGGAGTTTTGATCCAGTCGGGCAGTTTTAGCCTGCGCGCGATCGTCGATGCGCAGGGAGGACGCTTTTTAGGATTCATTCCACGCTGGAATATTTTTCACGGGCACTTCATTGGCTTCTTCATTTACTTGATGGCGGCGTACGCGGAAACCAATCGCATTCCATTTGACTTGCCGGAGGCTGAAACTGAACTGGTCGCGGGATACCACACGGAATACAGCGCCATGAAGTTTGCCATGTTTTTTATGGCTGAATATTCCAACATGATCACCGTGGCTTGCCTGGCGACGCTGCTGTTTTTTGGGGGATGGCACGGTCCATTGTTTGGACCTGCTTTGCTGCGCTCGTTGCTGCCGGTCTTCTGGTTCGGCGCGAAGGTTTTCTGTTTTCTGTTTCTTTATATCTGGGTGCGCGGGACGTTGCCGCGCTTCCGCTATGACCAACTGATGTCTTTCGGCTGGAAGTTTCTGCTGCCGCTGGCGATTGCGAATCTGGTGGCAACGGCGATCGCCGTGGCCTGGTGACAAAGGCGAGTTCTCAGTTCCCGGTTCTCAGTTCTCAGTAACGGCCCGGAGCGCCGGCTGAGGAGTAGCCTTCTAAGGCCTTTTCTGAGAACTGAGAACTGAGAACTGAGAACTGAGAACTGATCGATGCATCTCATTTTATTTCTGGCGTTCGGCGCGGTTTGCGCGGCTGGGGCGGTCAACCTGCTGGTGCAACGGCATCCCATTAACAGCGCGCTGTCGCTGATTGCGGTCATGGCAGCGCTGGCTGGCGAATATCTGCTGCTGGGCGCGGAGTTCGTCGCGGCGGTGCAGGTTATCGTCTACGCCGGCGCCATCATGGTGTTGTTCGTCTTTGTCATTATGCTGCTGAACGCGGGCGAAGAGGAGCACACGAATGGCAGCCGTGTCGCGCTTCTATTGGGTGTGCCCGGAGTGCTGACCGGCAGCGTACTCGTGGCATGGGTGGTGCTGCGGCAATCCGGCACGGAAGCCGTGCCGATAGGAGCGCTGCCGGGGCATCCCACCGATATTGCCCAGCTTCTTTTTCACGATTTTCTGTTGCCCTTTGAAGTCACGTCTGTATTGATTCTGATCGCCATCATGGGCGCTGTGGTTCTGGCCAGCAAGCCGGAGACGCCGGCGAGGGAGACGAACTGATGGTTCCCTCATATATTCCGCTGTCGTATTACCTGCTGCTGAGCGGATTCTTGTTTGCCTGCGGTGTGGTTGGATTTCTGATCAAGCGCAACATCATCACCATCTTCATGTCGATTGAGCTGATGTTGAACGGAGTGAATCTTTCATTTGTGGCGTTCGCAGCGCACTGGCACGCGCTGGCCGGCCAAGTATTCGTTTTCTTTGTGATGGTGGTGGCGGCGGCGGAAGCGACCGTGGGGCTGGCAATCATTATTGCGGTCTATCGCACGCGCGAGACTTTGAACGTGGATCAGGTGAACCTGCTCAAGCTATGAACCCGAATCTCAATTTATGGCTGATCCCGGTTCTGCCGCTGGCGGGGGCTGCGATCAACGGCTTTCTTGGAAAAAGGTCTTCGCGGCAGGCCGTGAGCACCGTGGCGTTGTTCTTCAGTGGCGCAGCTTTTGCGATGGCCTTGTGGGTTGCTGTGCGATTTTCGTCGTTGTCCCTTCCCTACCAGGAGTTTGTTGCGCATTGGATCCGCATCGTGGGCTTCAGTGCGGACTTTGCCTTCTATCTGGACCAACTGTCTTTGGTCATGTTGCTGGTGGTCACAGGCGTCGGTTTCCTGATCCATATTTATTCCGTCGGATACATGTGGGACGACCCCAGTTACTACCGCTTTTTCAGCTACCTGAACCTGTTTATGTTTTTCATGCTGACGCTGGTGCTGGCGAACAACTACCTGCTGATGTTCATCGGGTGGGAAGGCGTGGGACTGGCGTCCTATCTGCTGATCGGATTCTGGTTTACGAAGGATTCCGCGGCGTCGGCGGGCAAGAAGGCGTTTATCGTGAACCGCATTGGCGATTTCGGGTTTCTGATCGCGCTGTTTTTGCTGATCAAACATTTCGGTTCGCTGAATTTTGATCGGGTCTTTCAGAGCATCTCGCCTCTCGGAGCGGAGTCGGCGGGCGCTGGGCTGCTCACGGCCATCGGCATTTTGCTAATGCTGGGCGCTTGCGGGAAATCGGCTCAGATTCCGTTGTATGTATGGCTTCCTGACGCGATGGAGGGTCCCACGCCGGTTTCGGCATTGATCCATGCCGCGACGATGGTGACTGCGGGCGTCTACACGGTTTCGCGTTCGCACGTAATTTTTGAACGCGCGCCTACTGCGCTGATGGTTGTGGCGATTATCGGAACCCTGACGGCATTTTTGGCGGCGACCATCGGCATTGCTCAGACCGACATTAAGAAAGTTCTCGCCTACTCTACTGTTTCACAGCTGGGCTACATGTTCATGGCTTGTGGAGTGGGGGCTTTCTCGGCGGGAATTTTCCATCTGATGACCCATGCGTTCTTCAAGGGGCTGCTGTTTCTGGGCGCGGGTTCGGTGATTCATGCTGTCGGCGGTGAGCAGGATATGCGGAAGATGGGCGGGCTGAGGTCTTACATCCCGTGGACGTTTCTCACGATGGGCGTTGCGACACTGGCGATCTCTGGAATTCCACCTTTTGCCGGTTTCTGGAGCAAGGACGAAATTCTGTGGAAGGCTTATCAGGTTAGCTGGGTGTACTGGGGAATCGGCGTTTTCACCGCATTCCTTACCTCTTTCTACATGTTCCGCTTGTTCTACATGACGTTCTTTGGCGACTACCGCGGAGCTTCGGCAGAAGCCCATGGCCCCCACGCCTCCGAAACTCACGGACACGGCGAGCCGCATGAGAGCCCGATGGTGATGCTGGTACCGCTGATGATCCTGGCGCTGCTATCGCTGGTCGGCGGACTGGTGGGGATCGGCAACAATTTTGAACATTTTCTGGTTCCCGTGTTCGGCACGACCGAGGCAGTCGAGGCCGCGAGTCACGGCACCGAAATGCTGTTGATGGGCGTGTCGGTGGTTCTCGCCGCATTGGGATGGATTTTGGCGTACGTCCTCTATTGCAGCCGTCCCGATCTGCCGCAGAAGATTGCCGATTCGCTCGGCGGCTTCTATCAGGCTGTCTTGCACAAGTACTATATCGATGAACTTTACGCTGCGCTTTTCGTCAGGCCGCTGGTGGAGGGTTCGACTCGAATCCTCTGGCAGGATGTGGACCGAAAGATTATCGATGCTTCCGTGAATGAGTCCGCGGACGGGGCGCGGCAAGTTTCGGACGAAGTCCGGCAGATGCAATCCGGAAACATTCGCTCTTATGCGGGCTGGATTGCGGCCGGTTCGGCGGCGGTGATTGCTTTCATGATCTGGATGGGGGTGCGATGAGCACCGATAATCTCAGCCCGGTCATTCTGACGCTGGTGACATTCGCTCCTCTGGTGGGCGGACTGCTCTTGATGCTGTTGCCGCGGCGCGATCGCGATATCCGTATTTTTGCTCTTGTCATCACACTGCTGACATTTGTTTTGTCCCTGCACCTGCCCGTTTATTTTCATCGTGGGCAAACTGACTTTCAATACCAGGTCGACAAGCCGTGGATTTCCACTCCGAATATCCACTATCACATGGGGATTGACGGCTTCTCGTTGTGGCTGGTGGTGCTGACTACATTTCTGACGCCGCTCTGCGTGCTGATTTCCTGGAAGTCGATTCATGAGCGGGTAAAGGAATTCTTCATTCTGCTGCTGATTCTGGAGACTGCTCTGATCGGGGTCTTCACTTCTCTCGACTTGTTCCTGTTTTATTTCTTCTGGGAAGCGACGCTGATCCCGATGGCGTTGCTGATCGGTATTTTCGGCCACGAGCGCAAAGTGTATGCCGCGGTGAAGTTTTTCATGTACACCATGATCGGGTCGGTGTTCATGCTGGCGGCGATTCTGTGGCTTTACGCGCATACCGGCAGCTTTGACTTTGTTGTGATTCGCGATGCCATCGCGAGCGGAGCCGTGCCGAAGTTCCCAGCGGCTGCGCAGTGGTTGTTCCTTGGGTTCTTTGTGGCGTTTGCGGTGAAGGTTCCTCTTTTTCCCTTCCATACATGGTTGCCCGATGCTCACGTGGAAGCGCCGACGGCGGGGTCGGTGCTGCTGGCCGGTGTGTTGCTCAAGATGGGCACCTACGGGATGCTGCGCTTTAACCTCGGCTTGTTCCCCGAGCAGTCGCGGCAGAATGCGTGGTGGATCATGATACTGGCCTTGATCGGTATCATCTACGGCGCGCTGGTGGCCATGGTGCAGCCCAACATGAAGAAGCTGATCGCGTACTCGTCTGTCAGCCATCTGGGATTTGTCGTGCTGGGAATTTTTAGCTTTACCCAGGCTGGATTGAATGGCGCGATGTTCGTAATGCTGGCTCACGGAATCTCTACTGGCGGACTGTTCATGCTGGCAGGAATTCTGCACGAGCGCCGGCATACTTATGAGATCAGCGAGTTCGGAGGACTGGCCTCGCCCTTGCCGGTGTATGCCACAACTTATCTTGTGATCGTCCTGGCGTCCGTGGGTCTGCCGCTTCTCAATGGCTTCATTGGTGAGTTCCTGGTGTTGAGCGGAGCGTTTCAGGACAAGCCGATTTACGGAATACTGGGCGCGACCGGCATCATTTGGAGCGCGATCTATTTGCTCTGGATGTATCAGCGAGTGTTCTATGGCAAGGTCACGCATCCGATAAACAATTCCTTGAGCGATCTTTCCGGGTTCGAGAAGATTGCGATCTGGCCTTGCGCTGCGGTGGCGCTGGTGATGGGAGTTGCACCGATTCTGTGGTTGGGGGCGATCGACCCGGCGGTTCAGGCGGCACTCATGCCCGCTGTGCGAGTGGCGAGCAGGATGGTGGGGCAATGATACTGTCTCTCGTCCCTGGCTACTCGCAGTCGCTGCCGCAGAGCGCAGATTATGTACGCATCCTGCCGGAGATTGTTCTTTCACTTTTCGGCATGATTGTGATGTTGCTCGAACCCCTGCTCGACGAGGAGACCGGTCAGAAACTTCTTGGCCTGATCGCTTTCCTGGGAGCGCTGGCGGGGCTTGGGGCTACCTGGTTCATGGCACAGTCTCCCGGGCTCGCGTTCTGGAACATGGTGAAGGTGGATGGATTCAGCGTTTTCTTCCACGTCCTGGTGATTGCGATTGCCGCTGTCGCGATTCTTAGTTCATACGAGTACCTGGCGGTGCAGCGGATTCGCGCGGGGGAATACTACGCTTTGATTCTTTTCGGTGTCGTCGGCATGGCGCTGATGTCGTCGGCCATCGAACTGGTGCTGATTTTCATCGCGCTTGAGATTTCCTCCATCTCTTCTTATGTGCTGGCGGGATTTCGCAGGCACGAGGCGGCAAGCGCTGAGTCCTCGCTGAAGTACTTTCTCCTGGGCTCATTCGCCACAGCGTTTTTCCTGTACGGAGTAGCGTTGATGTTTGGGGCCACGAGCTCGACGAACATCGATCAGATCGGCAGCACCTTGCGGGCTGGCCCGGTCCCATTACTGGCGTTCGTGGCTGTGGCTTTCATGTTCGTGGGTCTGGGGTTCAAGGTGGCTGCGGCGCCGTTCCACATCTGGACTCCTGACGTATACGAAGGAGCGCCGGCGCCGGTTGTTGGTTTCATGTCGACCGCGCCTAAGGCTGCGGCCTTTGCAGTTTTGTTGCGCGTGGTTTTCGTGATCGACGTGCACGGACTGGTGTGGGTCATCTGGCTTGCCGCGGCGCTCTCCATGACGTTGGGAAACATGGGCGCTTTGGTACAAGACAACGTGAAGCGGCTGCTAGCTTATTCCTCGATCGCGCATGCGGGCTATTTGCTGGTCGCATTCGCAGCGGCGCCTGCGCTGGGAATTTCGGCTGCGATGTTCTATACCGCGGCCTATGCCGCCATGAATCTGGGCGCGTTCGCAATCGTCAGCCACTTTGCCAATGCGGGCGAGCGCTATGTGACGCTCGAAGACTATGAAGGCTTGGGCCGCAGCTCTCCGCTGCTGGCAGCGGCTCTTACTATCTTTTTGCTCTCGCTGATCGGCATCCCCATGACTGGCGGTTTTTTTGCCAAGTTCTATGTGTTCAGCGCGGCGGTGAAGGCCAACTTGATCTGGCTCACGATCATTGGCGTCCTCAATAGCGGCGTTGGGGCGTACTACTATTTGCGCATCATCGTGATGATGTATATGCGAGAATCGCGGAAGGAAGTGCCTGTGACTCGGGTTCCGTTCGCGCTCGGTCTCGCGCTGGCGTGCTGTCTTGTCGCCACCTTTTATTTCGGACTTTTTCCCAACCGCGTGTTGCAATTTGCTCAAGGCTCCGCTCAGCAACTGGTCCAGCAGGCTACGCCCGAGATTTCATCTTCCACAGCCATTTCAAAGATTCCCTAAGCACTTCGATAAGGAAGCGAGCCAAACGCCCCCTTCGGTCGCTATCGCTCTCTCAGGGCGGGCTCCGTGGAGGCGCGCGGCTCGCCCAGATCCCCTTCGGCTTCGCTCAGGGCAGGCTTTCGCCGCGCAAAGAACGCTTGCTCAGGATGACAATCAAAATGCACTCTTACCCAGGGTCTCCCGAGTGGACATTCAATCGCGATCGTGTACCAAGGGAACGAAGAGCACAAGCTCGCGAAGGGAGATTGCGGGTTGACCGTTGTGCATTCGGATGAACTGCAACTGCTGGGAGCCGGGAGAACCGACGGGGATGATCATCCGTCCGGAGTCGCGGAGTTGGGTGAGCAGAGCAGGAGGTAGATCGGGAGCAGCAGCGGAGACCAGGATGGCGTCGAACGGAGCGTCAGCGGCGAGGCCGAGGGCACCGTCTCCGGTGAGAACTCGGACATTGGCATAGCCGAGCTCGGCGAGAAGATTGCGGGCACGGTCAGCCAGGGCTGGGTGGCGTTCAATGGAAAATACCTGCGCCGCTAGTTCAGCGAGCAGAGCGGTGACGTAGCCGGAACCGGTTCCAACTTCGAGAACCTTATCGGCGGGCGTGAGTTCAAGAGATTCGAGCATGCGGGCAACGATGTAAGGCTGAGAGATGGTTTGGCCGTCACCGATGGGCAGAGGATGATCTTCGTAGGCCTGGCCCTGGTATGGTGCGGTCACGAATAGGTGGCGGGGGACGCGAAGCATGGCGTCGAGAACACGAGGGTCGGAGATGCCGCGGGCCCGGAGTTGCGAGGCGACCATGAGTTGGCGCGCGGCGGTCGGGTCGGACATGAGTTGCGGCTTTGGCACGTCCGCCTTCGGTCTTATTGCTTGCGGTGGCGGATGTGCACGTCGAAGCTGACTACACCATTCTGGTCGCGGTTGCCGACGAGGGAAACGTTGCGATTCACATAGTACTCCCCCTCGATAATCTGCTGCGAACTCTGCGAAACATTGGTGGAGTAGGTGAGAGACAGGTTGTTAGAGAACTGCTGCTCGATGGTGATCTGGGGGCCGTTGCTGATGGGATTGGTCTCGGTGGTGAGTCCCTGAGGATCGATCTTGATGTTGCTGGCGCCGAACAGACGGTCGAGACGGTTGCTGACGGTCGAGTTCAGAGCCTGGCTGAGGATGAGGGCGCTGGCCTGGTCGGAAAAGGCGCTCTGACCGGACTGCTCCTGAAGTTGCGCAGACTCCTGATTGGTGCGGCCGAGAGCGAGGAGAGCGATGATATCGGACTTAGGCAGAGGTGGTTCGGAGCGGTAATTGATGTTGAGCCGGTCGGGCGTGCCGGTTGCCGTGATGTTGAGTTCGTAGTTGCGAACGTGGCTGGAGGCTTGCAGATTAAATTGGGGCTCGATGGCCACCGGATTGGCGAACGTGATATCGCCGCGCTCGAGCGTAAACCGGATGCCGTGGAAAGTGGCCTGACCTTCGAGAATGTCGACCCGTCCGAGGACCGCGGGACGGGCCACCGAGCCCCGCAGCCGCAGGTCAGCGTCACCGGAGAGGCGAGCGATCGCGGTCCGCATCTGGAGTTCGGGTGCAGTCACGACGTGGATATCGAGCTTTACATTATTGAGCGGGGAGTTAGCTGTCGTGACGGTAGAGAAACTGCGACTGCGCTCGAGATAGCTGCTGAAGTCGAAGCCCGGAGTCACGGCCATCTTGTTGATGCTAATGTCGCCGGAGACGGTCGACGCGGAGCGCGTGCCCACCCAATGCAGTTCAGCGTTGGCAGTGGAGCTGACCCCGGGAGGATAGCGCAAGCGCACATCCTTGCCGGTGGCGGTTAGATTGAAGTTGAGTTGCTGGTTGAAGTAGGTTGCATCGCCTTTGAGGTCGAGCGTGCCGCCTCCGGTGCGGGCAGTAAGCGTCTCTATGAGCGCGCGATCGCGAGTGAAGGTAAGCGAGCCGTTGAGTTCGCTCAGGCCGCTGGGCAGCCCGGCATAGGAAAGCGAACCGTCGGCGACTTCAAGCCGGCCGTGAGGGTAGGGGTCAGCGAGAGTGCCGCCGACTTTCAGGTTCAACGTAACGAGACCCGCGGAGCTAACGTTGGAATCGAAGCTGGAGAGCAATTTGAGGTCAAGACGTCCGTCGGCCGTGAGATCGAGTTTGCGGTCGCCAGTGAGCTGGACGGACCCATGCGCCGTGAGGTCAGTTCCCTCCCCGACAAAGTGGAACTGCTGGATGTTGACCGACTGATTGGCGATCGAGAAGAGAATGGGATCCTGGCTATGCACCGTAGAATTCGCGACATCGAGGGAAACGGAAGTCAGATTCCCCTCCAGAGCCAATTGCCGCGGCTGGCGGAGCGGGCCGTGCAGGTGGAGAGAACCGCTAACGGCGGAATGCCCTGTGAGTTGGCCGCGGAGATAGGAGCGCCAAAGGGCGTCGGGATCGAACTGCTCCATTTTGAAAGTGAGCTCGGCGGGATAGTCATCGCGCAATTGGACGTTGCCACTGAGGAGGAGCGAACCGCGTTTGAAATTGGAATTTCCGGTGAGGTGCAACTGACTGCCTTCAGTTACTGCGTGCAAGTCCATGTCGCCCGCAAGGTCTTGATCGAGGGTGAACTCGCGAAGGTGAACGTCTGCATTGATCAAAGGCGCGTCCGGAGTACCCGAAGCTTTCAGGATGAAATCTGCTCGTCCTTCTACAGAGAGGCGATTGGAGTGGATCTGCCGGACTAGAGCGAGGTCGAAATTGCTGCCCGTGAGATCGAGATTGAAGGCGCGGGTGGAAGGGTTGTAGGTGGCGCTCCCTGTGGTAACTGAATCGTGGTGGAAGAGATGCAGATCGTCGAAAGCGATTTCGCCCTGGCCGATGCGGAAGGGGGAATCGAACTGGTCGATAATCTCACCGTAGGCAGAACCTTCGGTAAGGTGCATCTTTCCCTCGCCGTGCGGTTCGGAGAAAGTGCCGGAGGCCTGGACGAAAAAATCGGTCTTGCCGGAGATGGGATAGTCGTATCCAAGGAAGTTTTCGATTTCCGCGAGGCTGGCGTTCTGTACGTTGCCGCGCAGGTTGAACGTACTGTCTCCGGTGAAATGACCATGGAGAAGGGTGGCGGAGGCGTCGAACTCAGCGGAAGTGTCGTCACGCCGCAAAGTAGCGCTGCGAAGGGAGATGGCGTTGAAGGAAAGTTGGATGGAGGTGGAAAGAGAATCCCAGTGGGTTTGGGGTAGTCGAGTTTTGCCTATGGCAGCCGGGGTGACATCGAAATCGTCCACTTCCAGACTGCCGGCAATTTGAGGAGCGGAGAGCGAACCGATCATGCTGCCGTTGAAGCTGGCGCTGCCGTTCAGTGAGACGGGAAACAGCGCGGGGCCGCGGACAACCTCGATGAAGGGCAGCCAGTCAGCAAGACTCGATGTCTTAATCGAGAGGCGGACCGCAGATGTGTTAGATAATGTGCCGGAAGCCGTGACGTGGGAGGTGGGTGTGGTAAGGGTGAACTGCGGCAGGTCCAGAGCCTCGTCGGCAGCCCGGTAGACACCGCCGGCGTGGCCGGTGAGCGGCAGTTCCGACGGGGCAGGATGCGCGGGAGGAGTTAGATCGAGAGTGAATTGGGTTTCCGCGTCGCCGACAGTTCCCTTCCAGCGGGTTTCCAGAGTTCCGGAAGCAGATCCGGAAGGATGAAGACGGGCGAGAGGGTGAGTAACAGCGGTAAAGGCGGCGATCAGATCTTGCACGGAGAGGTCGCGCAGGCGAACAAAAACGAGCGCGTTTTGGATCGCCGGTGGCTTTCGGTTGGGGACTTTTCGGCCGGACTTACCCTGGGGCGGGGCGGCTGAAATCACGGCGGTCTCAAGGCTTTTTCTGACGGCGGGAGAGATGCGCTGCGCGGGCGCGAGCCATTGATTCAATTCCGCGTCGCCGGTAAAGCTGCCACCGAGAATATTTCCTTGCAGCCTGGAGAGTTTGAGTTGCTGGTCGGTGACCGTGTAGCCGGTGTTGAGCGACGCCCGGGAGAACGAGACAAGATCATCCTTCCACACGAGATCACGGACCGTGAGAAGACCGTTGGTGGCGAACTGATAAAGCGACCAGTCGCCGCTCCCCTTAAGGTCGAGCACGCCGGCACGAAGATCACGGCGGCGGGCGATGGACGCGGCTTCGGTGAGATCGAACTGGGCATCGTAGGAACCCTGGAGATGGGGACGATTAAAATCTGTGATCTCTCCACTAGCCGAGAAATGCGAATGTTCGGAGTTCCACTTAAGAGAAGAGACGGTTGCGGAGTTAGCTCCAAGAGTGAACTCGCCGTCGGTCATCCATGCGAAGGGGCGGCAGTCCTTAAGCTTGGTGTCGACCATACCTACGCGAAGGTGACCGTCGTAGCGGCGATGCAGCAACGAATAGTCCATTTGAAGCGCCGCGTCGCGCGCTGCGAAGTCAAACGGGATGGTCTTGTCGTCCCAAAGGATGCGGCCATGGCTAAGTTCGAGATGATCGATGGAGAGAGCAAAGAGTTGCTCGACAAGACTCTCGCCGGTAACCGCGGCAGCTCTACGCGGGGGAAAATTGGTGGTGCCGTCGGAGTAGAAGGCCACGTGGACGACGGGCTGCTCGAGAACGACCTCGTGGAATCCGAACTCGGAACGGACAAGTGAACTGAGCTTCAGGCGCGCGACAATGCGATCCGCGTGGGCTAGAGGCAAGTCGGAAGCAGACTCGCGGCCGTGGACAGTGATCTCGCGCACGTCCGCCTGCAGGCGAAAGGGCGTAGTGTGGATGCTGCCGACCTCGACGCGGCCGCCGGTGATGCGCTCCAGTTCGGCGATGAGACGGCGGCGCACGAGTGACTGGAATGAGTCGGTGTTCACATAAAAAAGCAGGCCGAGCACGGTCAGGAGGCCGGCCGCGATCAAGCCCAACAGATATTTCCACCAGCGGCGGCCCCTAGGTTTGGCGGATGCTTCAGTCACTGCGATTGGACTCCCGGGTCGTTGACAGAAGGAGTGGCCCCGGGGATGCGAATCTGGCCTTCGGAACGCAAAGTTTGCAGCCAGGAGACGAGCAACTCGCTTACTTTCTGCTCCGTGAGCAGCTCGCGAATCTTGGCGGAGACATCAGCGAGAGGGACTTCGGATGCTCCCGACTGCTTCAACTTGGGGACAAACTTGTCGCGGTAGTACGCCTCGATGGATTTGGAATCGATCTCGACGGTGGGCCGAAGGCGGGCGTCGACCAAGCGCATCACATCGATCTGCTGGCGGACGTGAGCGAAAAGATCTTTTTCGGTGAGGTGGTATTGGGCCAGGAGAGCGTCCCACGTCTCCGGCGATGTGGCCTGAGGATACTGTTTACGCGCATTGGCCACGCGGGCAGCAACCTCGGCATCGGTGGCGTGGAGGAAGTCGGCGGATTTCATCTGTCCGCGAAGAAGCTCGAGGTCGATAAGACGGTCAAGAACGGCACGGCGATCATCGTCGGTGAACTGCGCCAGGGTTCGGTTGGTGAGCAGAGCTTCGTAGCAGAGAGCTTCGTCCCAGTCGCTTTGCAGGATGACGTGCCCGTTCACGGTGGCGACGATGCGGTCGATTACTTGGGCCGAGCCTGGCTCAGGCGCGAGCCACAGCGCCGCGAGCAAGAGTGCTAGCACGGTCACGGTCATCGTTCTGTTCGTCAGAAATCTCATTAAAATGGCTGCCCTATACTAAAGAAAACGTTGAAATGACGCATACGCTGCGTCTCAAAATTCGATGAATTGGGGATTTCCTGGAAATAGTAGGTCGGATTTAGATTGTACCCGAAGTCGAAGCGCAAGGGGCCGATCGGAGTCTTGTAGCGCAACCCAAGCCCCACCGCATGAGAGGTGTAGTCGTAACCGCTGTTGTTGAAGTATGTTTCGCACGCTGGAATGATCGCACCGGGGTTGGCCACCAAACACTGAGAGGGATCCGGCTGGTGCCAGCGCATCAGACCTGTGAGCATATCGTGACCGGCGGTAAAGACGTTGCCCATATCGTGAAAAATAGCGAAGCCGAAGCCTTCTCCGAGGTAAGGCAAGCTAATCTGCGGGAAGCGCAATTCCTCACTGTTGACGAACAGGGCCGTGCCGCCGACGGGAAAACCGGAATCGGGATCGCGAGGTCCTGCTTGATTTAACCCGAAACCGCGGTGGGAGTTGCCGCCGCCCGCAAAAAAGACCTCGGGCAAGGGGATCACCGAAATACCCGATGGGCATGAGTTAACCAAGAAAGCGATTTCACATGCTCCCGGCGGCAGAACCACGGTACCGTGGTAAACCTGTTCCAGGCCCAAGGTAGTGGAGCGAGCGATGACAAACTTGTGATTGGGCCGCCCGAAGGCATAGTAGGTGGAATCCTGTGCGAGAGCGCGGCCGTAATTGGCCTGGGAGCCAAAGAAGCTGGATGCAGCGAAGGCGTCCAGAGTGAAGTATTGGCCCTTTGTACTTTCGAGCGGGTTGTCTCGTTTGTCACGGATGTAAGTAAGACCGGGACCACCGACGCGCGCGGGCAGGGAAAACAAACTGAATTCGGCCGGGGAAAAATCTGAAACGATGCTGCTGGCTTTCACGCGCCGGTATTCGAAGCGGTAGGAGATGGAGGTGGAGTAATTGGGCAGAATCTGGCCGATTTGCTGGCGCAGGTCGATTTTGCCCTCCCAGCGCTGAGAGGTGAAGGTGGAGACGTCAAGACTGTTGTCGTAAAAAACAGTGTAGAAAAGTTTGAGGCGGTCGTTGTCGAAGAGCTTGGGAATTTCGTAACTGATGAGGCCGCGCTGCTGGAGCCGACCGACGTGAGACTGGAAGATCAGGCTCTGATCCCGGCCGCCGACGTTCAGGCGGGTAATGTCGAATCCGATGCGTGGACTTACACCGGTGGAACCGGTGGGAGCAGTGGATCCAGCGGGCAGCCCGGTCTCAAATTCCAGACCGAACCCGTAAGTAAAGGTGTAACGCTTGGCTTCCTGTACCTGGACGAGAACATTTTTCTGGGCGTCGGAACCATCAGGATTCTGTACGGCTGTATCGACCTGACTGAAGATGCCAAGATCGTAGAGCCTGCGTTGGGTATCAAGAAGATCTCCCTGACTGAGGGGTTGTCCGGCGACCACCTGAATTTCGCGCTGCACGACGTAGTCGCGAGTGTGATCGAGACCGGCGACCATCACCTTGTTCACGAAAAACTGATCACCCTCCTGGATGGTGTAAGTAACGTCTTCGCGGTTAGCCTGGCCTGGCGACGGTCTGGTAGTGATTTCGAGGTTGGCATTGGAAAAACCGTGATTGAAGTAGTAGTTGAGGATGGATTCGCGATCGTTGGCGAGATTCTGTTCAGAGTAGGGTTGGCCCTCGGCGGTGTAGAGTTCAGGGAACGCCTTAGCGTCAATCTTCTGGTTGCCCACGATATGAAGAGAGCCGACGACGGTTTGCGGGCCTTCTTCGATCTGAATATGAACCGCGATGTGGTTCTCGGCGCCGTGATAGTTGTCGTCGACCTTGGTCTGAATCTTGACCTCGCGAAACCCGTTGGAGACGTACAAGGCCTGGAGGTTGGCGACGTCGCCTTTGAGTAGCTCTCCGCTGTAACGTCCGTGAGACAGGAACCTCCCTGAGGGCTGAATCTGCAGGCGCTGACGGAGCATTTGCCGGGGGAAATATTTGTTTCCTGTGATCTCGATGAGGTCGAACCTGTGCAGGGGGCCGGGATCGATTCGATAATTGACGCGGAGAGTGTCGGGAGAGGTTTCCTTCTGGAAATCGACCGTGGCGTCGAAATGGCCGCGGCTCTGGAGGTAGTCGAGCAAGTTGCGCCTGCCCTCGTTCAGCAAATCGTCGTCGAGTGCGTTTTCCTCGTAGACTGGAACTTCTTTTTTCATGACGCCGTGGCTGATGTGAAAGCCTTCGGCGCGGATGAGAACGACGGGGCCGGGTTCGATCAGATAGGTATAGTCTACGGCGTTGGATTCAGGGCGGTATTGCTGTTCGGCAATGGAAACCTGAGCCAGGACGCGCTGCTGTTTCTGAAATTTCTTTCGCAGACGCTGAAGAGAATTGGTGATGCGGGAGGCGGTAACGCGATCACTGGAGTGCATCCTGGCGATGTCCTCAAATTCGCCTTGGGAGAAAGCTGCGTGGCCGGTGAGTTTAACCTCGCCGACGTGGGCGGGTTCTCCAGCGGTGATGTGGACGAGAATATTGACCTGCTGATCGGCTGCATTGGAAACGCTTTCAGCAGTGACACGCGCGCGATAGTAGCCATTCTCTTGCATCAGAGAGCTGATGTTTCGGAGGGCGCGCTCGAGTTTGTCCTGAGTATGAAGCTCGCCGAGTTGGAGCTTGGTGGCGTTGACGACCTGGTTGGTGTTGGGGTGGGCGGGAGCCCCTTCCACGTCGACGGCTCCGACAAAGAAGTTGAGCGAGGTGGCGAAGGTGAGCAGCACGCCCGGGCCGGAAGGCTCGGCTTCGGCCTGAATATCGGCAAAGCGCCCGGTGGCAAAGAGAACGCGGATGCTTTCGCGGACCTGGTCGCGGTCGAGCGGCTGTCCGGCTTTTTGCGGGAGGATTTGTAGCAACTGGTCGGAATCCGGCACGCCAGGCAGTTCGATGGATTGGACGGTGCGTCCGGCATAAGCCGCCATTGTGGCGAGAGCCGAGGAAGACTGCGCGGTTTGCGGCTCCTTTGACAATTCTGGCGATTGCGAAGAAGCGGATGCGGGCGATCCGGCCCGGGCAGCTGGGCCGAGCGAAGCGATGATCACCATCACGAATGAGGCGTACCGTCTCAGCAAAAAATGTCCTTGGGCCTGTTGCTTACATTCGATGAAGCGCGGAAGGCCGGTGTTGTCTGCATCCTGGCGGCTAAAGCAGTCCAGACACTTATAATAAAGGTTTTGCGGGTGAAAGCTGGTGACCTCTTTGAGGCAGGGTGGGGAGAAGGAAAAGTTCGAGGAGCGGTACTCGCGGCAGATTCTGTTTCGGGGAATCGGCGCCGGGGGCCAGCGGAGCCTGGCGGCAGGACGAGCGGTGATTGTGGGATGCGGCGCGACCGGCTCAGTGCTGGCGGCATTACTGGCGCGCGCAGGCGTGGGAACGTTGCGGATTATCGACCGCGATTACGTGGAGGCGAGCAATCTGCAGCGGCAGTCGCTGTTCGACGAAAAGGATGCGGCTGAATCGTTGCCCAAGGCGATTGCAGCGGCACGAAAGATTTCTGCTTTCAATTCGGAGATCGTGGTCGAGGCCCGGGTTGAGGATCTGGTGCCTGGGAATATTAATGTATTACTTGAGGGGATGGATGTAATCCTCGACGGCACCGACAACTTTGAGACGCGCTATCTGGTGAATGATTATGCTGTGAAGAACTCCATATCGTGGATCTATGCGGCGGCGGTGGGCAGTTATGGAGTGACGCTGAATGTACTGCCGGGCAAGACCGCATGCCTGGCGTGCATTTTTCCGGATACTCCGAGCGGAATGGTAGAAACTTGCGAAACCGCTGGAATATTGAATACGGCGGTGAACCTGGTGGCCTCGATCGCAGCGACGGAGGCGTTGAAGTTGCTCGTCGGCGCGGCGGAACAGCTCAGGAAAACGCTGTGGTCGTTTGATGTGTGGAGTAATGAGCATGCGGAGATTGCCGCGGCGCATCCTCGGCCGGGCTGCCGGTCGTGTGGAGAACGCGATTTTGTCCACCTGGCGGGCGAGGGGCGTCCGCATATCACGATGTGCGGGCGCAACTCGGTGCAGATTCATGAGCGTACCCGGCCAATTGATTTTGTCGAGATGCAGCGGCGGTTGGAAGCGCACGGCGTGGTGCGGCACAACGAATTCGTTTTGAAGTTCTGGCGCGACCCCTATGAGATAACGCTGTTCCCCGATGGGCGAGCAATCATCAAGGGAACAAACGAAACTGGCGTGGCGCGCAGTCTGTACGCGCGGTACGTGGGGAGTTGAGTGGCGCGGCATTTCTTCGCGTCTTGTTGTGCGTTAGGCCTTAGGCTCCTTCCGGATCAACAAGGCGAGCCTCGGAAACAGGAAATGCCCGCCGGCGTCGTCGATCACATTTACCTGACAGGTATAAAAACCAGGTTTGAGCGACGTCAGCGGCACGTCCAGTTGGAAAACCGCGGCCTTGCGCTCGCGCGCGTTTAATTCGGTCAGCTCGATCAACGAACTCTCGTAGGCCTTGGCTTTACCCTGAAAAAAAGCGACATTCGTCAGAAGCCGTATGCCGGGCTTTTGCGGTCCTTCTGCTGCGGAAGCCACGGCCGCGTGCTGTGACGGATCGTACACCTCGTAATAAACAAAAAGGTGCTGCGAGGCTGAGAAGACATGTGTGATGCTCGGGATGATTTCGGAACCATCATGAATCAAAGGGTTCGGGTTGGCACTCTTCTTGGCCGGTTGAATCTGGCTGGCCAGCACCACCGAACTCATCTTCAGCGGCTGCGCTTTCAAGTCCGGCACGTCGATGTCGGTCTCGAATGATCCCATAAGGCCGGTTTGATTCTCGCGCACGACGAATTTCAGATGATATTTGCCGCTCAGCAGGCTCATCCCAGTGTCATATTGCACATTCTTCTTATGAACGTCTTTTGTAGTGTTGACGGCAAGCTTTACGGTATCGCGGAACCTGTTCAGAGGATGGTGTTCGTTGTCGAGCACCATCCCGATCACGTCCAAGGTTGCCTTGTCGAGGTCGCTGGAGCGCACGAACGGAATCTGCGATCCCGGCACCACTAGCGACATAGGAACGAAGAACTTGTTGCCATCCAACCGGAAATAGGCGACGCCTAGATAAAGCGGCAAATCTGTTGCTGGCAGCTCTGAAGCCAGCTCCTCTTCAAGCTGGCGCTCTTTGTCATCCGTAGTGGCATGCTTGAAATCCGCAGGCGCATAGTAACCGCGGCGATAGTCGATCTTCACTCCGGGAACATTGCTCTTCACGACGATGCGGCGATAATGCCCGTCCCGCGCGGGGTTCGTGCTGTGATAGCCGAGCAGGTAATAGGTCGAGGTGTCCTGCTGCACTCCCTTGAAGACCTTGGTGAAGTCGTTGTCGTCGAGAAAAGCGCGGCCGCCGGTATCGCTGGCGAGGGTCACCAGTGTTTCTTGTGTGGTGAAGTTCGAATTGAGCGCATTGAGCGTCGATTGTCCAGAATAGGCGGAAACCCCGCGGAGGCTGGCGCTCTGCGCCTCCCCGCCCGCCACCAGTGCCTGCAGGCCACGCATATCCATGGTGTAAATCGCCAGGTTCGAACGCACAGCTTCGTTCACGGCCGCGCGTAATTCCGATTGATTCTCGATGCCGGTGCGATCCATGCCGCTGGAAAAATAAATCAGCGATTTTTTCTGCTGAATGTGGGAAAGCTTTGCCGCTACTGATCGCAGAGCTTCCAGGCGGCGGTCAGTGTTGAAGATGTTGTATTCGGTATCATCCGCGGTAAAGGGCTGACCCGCGTCGGGCGTGCCTTCGGTCGTCCCTGTGGTGCCTTCTTCGAAGCCCTGGCCACTGCCCGAACTGAATGCATCCAGCTCTTTCTTCAGCAGGGCGCGGTCAGTGGTGAAGTCCTGATTTACCAGCAGCGAGCTTCCCAGAGAAACAATCGAAACCAAATCCGCAGGCGCCATTTGCGTATCGACGTAGTGTTCGGCTGAGGTAACCGCGTGGTCGATTTCGTCTGGCTCCATGGCTGAGAGATCGAAGAACAAGACGATCAGGCGCCGATCTTTGAACTGGGCCGCGGTGTTCGCCGGAGAAACTGTCGGATTGGATTGCCCCGTCGCCGCTTCCGGCAGCGGTTTCACCTGGGCCACATCCGCTGCGGGGATGGCGTCCACGTTTTCCACGTCAAAGGAAACAATTTTCTGCGGCTTGTTATCTTCGAGAATCGTGAAGTTCTCTGGTTTTAATCCCGGTACAAAGTTACCGTTCTTGTCCCGCACCGTCACATTCACGAGCACGAGTTCCGATTCCACATGGAGCACGTACCCTGACTCCTGCTGCGAAGGCAAGGCAGCACACAGGATCACGAGCGTCAGCAGCACGGCAACTGCCTTGTTGGCGAATCGGATTGGGATGGATGTCATAACAATCCTTTAGAATCGAAACCGCGCCGTCATCGTGAACTGCCGCATGCCCCCAACTGCCACGACCCGACCAAAGGTGGGCGAGTTGAGGCTCGTATCAATCGATGAATAGTTAACCATGTTGAAAATGTTAGTGGCCTGCGCCCGAAACTCCAGCATGCGCGACTCCTTCAGGGGAAAGATTTTTGTGAATGCCATGTCGAAGACCTTGCTGCCCGGTCCTATGATGCTATTGCGGCGGGCGTTGCCATAGCTGCACGTGGTCGGCGCGACGAATGCCGCGGTATTGAACCACTCTGCGATCGACGGGTTGGGGGAGCTTATCGATTGCCCCGGAACCAGGTTCGGGCGCAGCGTGCCGGCGGTCCCTCCATTCACCTCGCAGGAAGTGTTCAGTAACCGTGGCGTAAACGGCAGCCCTGATGCAATCGTCCAGTCGCCGCTCCACTGCCAGTCGCCGAAGATCGCTCGCATCGGAGTGTTGCCAGTAAGCCAGCGCTTGTCGTGTCCGAAAGGCAGCTCCACCAAATAATCCGCCGTGAATTTTTGCGTCTGATTAAAGCTCGAAAGCCCGCGTTCCGCCGAAATGTCGAACGGATTTTGCGCCACGCTATTCGCTCCGCTCCCCGCCGACGCCGTCGCGCCCCCTGCGCCGCCTCCCGCTGCCCCGGTTCCGCCTGCGCCCAATCCAGGAGCGCTCGCCGTCGTCGTTGCACCGGCTCCGATCGAAGACGCGTCGTCGATCGACTTCGAAAACGTATATATGCCGCCGATCGAAAATCCATGTGCCAGCCGCTTCCGTAGCCGCACTGATCCCGCATTTGCTTCCGAATCGCCGATCGAATTCTCAAACGTGAAGGCTTGCACTTCGGCAATCCGCGTCGAAATTCCCGTCGACGAAATCGTGCGATTGGGCGCTTCCAGAATGTCCAGGTTCGTTCCTTTCGTTCCCGTGTAATCGATATTTAGCAACAGCGTCGGACGAATCTGCTGTTGAATATCGAGATTACGAATCTGTACATACCCGAACCGGTAGTTTGGATTTACTGCATAACTGTTGGTAATAATTCCGGCCGCCGGCGCCGGAAAACCATTCTGCAGCGTGAGTTCGCCGGGGCTGCTCTGGATATTCGTCTCCGCCGTCGAAAACGGCGGCTGAAACGCCAATTGTTGCGCAATTGTTTGATATGCACCCGTGTTGTAGTTGATCCCATACCCGCCACGCACCACAGTTTTCGAAAACGGCTTCCACGCGATTCCCACGCGGGGCGCGAAGCCTTTGCGATCCGGCCTTACGAGGCTGGCGGGAAGAGTGCCGTTGTAGGGACCTGCTTGGCCCGGTACAACCACAGCCACTGCCGTCGCCGGCAGCAAGGGGCCTGCAACAAAAACCAGGGGCGAGAGATCGAGATTCGCAATCAGATTATTTTCTTCCGTGAGCGGCGAAACATACTCATAGCGCACGCCCAGATTCAGCGTGAGATTTCCGCGCATCTTCCACTCGTCCTGCACATACATATCCCAATAGTTGCCGTGGAAGTGATAATTGTCCTGTCCGAACTCGACCGCAGTCGACTGCGGCAATCCCAGCAGAAAGTCGGCAAAGTCATATCCCGTGCCCATAACCTGCTTGCCGTTCACGATGTCGGAAGTATTGACGCCAGAAAATGTAAACGCCCCGCGCGCGTTACTGCTGGCTTCTGTATTGAGCTGCACACGCCGGAAATCTCCGCCCCACCGCCAGGTGTGCTTGCCGTGCGACCACACCACGTAATCCGAGAAGGTGTATGTCTGGTTTCGCAGCAGCTGCGGATTCGTATCCGACAAACTGGAGAGGTCGCCAAAAGACAGATTCGGCAGTCCCCAGTCGAATGGGTTCGTCGAAACTCCCGTAATTCCCAGCCCACTGGCGATGTCGTCTTCAAACGCGTAGAGGTTCTGGGTCTTCGTGCGGCTGCGATTGAAATCGAAGCGCAAACTGTTCGTCAGCTTCCCGATGCTTTTCACCCACCCAATCGGCACATCGAAGCTGCGTACGCCCGTGGTGCCGCCGACGCTCGGAAACGGATTCGTAATGCTCGCGCTCGACCCGTGGTAGTGAAAACCGAACGTCAGGCTGTTACCTGGCCGGCGTCCTCCGCCACCGCGCCGGCCGCCGCCCGCGGGTGCGGCGCCGATCGTATGATTCACGCGTATATTCAAGTCGTCGCTGTCACTGGTCGTCGAAGTGACATAGTGAAAGTTTTGCGTAACTCCAGGCAGATTCGGGCAAGGGATGTATTCGAGCAACCCTGCCGCAATGTTCGCCGGCCCAGACGCTGACGATGCAGTCCACGGGCAGGTTTGCGAGGCAAATCCCGGAATCACGTTCCCCGCGTATGGCGTGCTCCCGGTGACCGGACTCACGGAATAAATCTGGTCAATCGTCTGGCCGCTGCTGTTCACGTCATTGCACACACCTGCGCTATTGAATCCAGTCAGGCATAGAGCTGAAAAATTCCCCTGCCGCTCGGCCAGTGAGGGCACCGTCGAAAATTGGTCAAACGGATTCTCTCCGCGCCTGCCGTTGTAATTTGCGAAGAAAAATGTCTTCGTGCCGCCGTGATAGATCTTCGGAATATTCAGCGGACCACCCACCGATCCCCCGAAACTGTTCTGCTCATAGGACGGATTCGTAACCTGGCCGTTCAGCGCATAGGGTGCGGCATTCAGCGCCGAATCGCCGATCCCGTAATAGATCGATCCGTGCGGGCGATTGATGTCGAAACCCCGCCGGCCAAAACCTCCGCCGCCAAAACCACCACCGCCGAACCCGCCGCCGGGACCACCAAATCCGCCGCCGCCGAATCCTCCTCCTTGTTGACGCGCGTCGTTGAAGCGCTGCTGCATTTCATCAGCGCTCATTGCATTGAAGGAATTTGAAGTATTGCCAGAAACCGCGACAGATTCCGTGGCGCTGTCGGGCGCAATCCCCGGAACCGGCATCCCCGAGGGAACGACGTCGCTCATGGAGCCGCCAGCGGCTTCTTGCCCCGCTCCACTTTGAAACACGGAGAGACTCTGGAAGCCACGTCCGCCAGCGTTCGCCTGTCGCTGGTCACTCTTGCTGGCCGCTTCGTGCGCTCGTGACAGCAGAATCAGCTCGAAATTCGCCTGCACGTCGGGATGAGTCCCGTCCACCGCCACTTCCTGCGTGCTCGCGGCAAACGCCGCCATCTGTACTCGCACGGTATAGCGCCCGTCGGCGGGAATTCGCAGCGAATAAGTTCCGTCAACGTCCGTCCACGTGTTTATTTGTTCCTTGGTGGCGGTATTCTCCGCGGAAACTCCTGCGCCGGGAATCGGCATGTTTCCGGATTTCACCACGCCGTGGACGACTCGCGCTCCAGTCGCTGGGGCAGCTGCTTGTGCTCGCAAGAAATGCGGATGAAACGCGATCACGTGAAGCAAGAAGAGGATCTGAAAAACGAACTCAGGGCGCAGCCTCTCCTTGAATGCCACAAATCCCAAAAGGCGAAGCCCAAATCTCCTCATAGTATCGTGCAGACGGTCGGCGGCGTCTTGTTCGGATCATACCGTTCTGCACAGCCTGGCGCTGTAAAGTTTTGTGCGCTTCCCCAGGAGCCAGTCTCCGCGGGTCCCGCCACTATTTGGGCCGGGGCAGAGGGTCACTTGAGCTCATTCTTGAAAACACTACCGGATTTCATCACGAATTTGACGCGCTCGAGTTCAGTGATGTCCTTCAGAGGGTTGCCGGAGACGGCTACCAAATCGGCCCACTTTCCGGCTTCGACGGTTCCCATCTTGTCGGACCAGCCGAGGAGTTCGGCGGCCGTCGTGGTTGCGGTTCGAATCGCCTGCTGCGGCGTCATGCCGTATTCGACGTAGTACTCGAATTCCTTCGCTTCGTTCAAGTCTCTCCAGTCGAAACCGCCGGCGTCGGTGCCGAGGACGATCTTCACTCCTTTTTTCAGAGCCAATTGAAACGCTGCCTTTTCAGTCTCCACCATCTTCGGCCAGTTGCCCTGGCGCCCGGAGGCGACATACGCGCCCACCGCGATGGTGGGAACCCAGTAGATGCCGCGGCGCGCCATTTCTTCCATCTGCGTTGCGCTGAGCCCATCGCCATGCTCGACGGTATCGACGCCAGCTCTTAATGCGGCCGCGATGCCGTCGTTGCCGATGGCGTGCGCGGCGACTTTCTTTCCGATGCGATGGGCTTCATCGACAATGGCCTTGGCTTCAGCGTCAGTAAAATTGACGTGGCTGTGCAGCACACCATCGGGACCGTAGAAGTAGCCGTGATCGGAGTAATACTTGATCCAATCCGCACCGAACATCGCCTGTTCGCGCACCGCTTTAACGGCTTCCTCCACGCCATCGACATACTGCACGCCCGTAGGCACATGGAGTTCCCAGGAATAGCCCAGCAACGGATACATGCCGGTCGGAGCCATAGCCCGGGTAGCCACTTGCATGTGCGGGCCTATGATTTCCCCATTGGCGATGGCTTGCTTGAGATCGACATCGGCGTACATTGCGCCTTCGGTTTCCAGGTCCCGCAGCACGGTGAAGCCATGAGAGAGCGCGATCTGCGCATTGCGCGCCGCCAGGATGGCGCGGTACGGAATGGACTGCTTGAGGAGCTGCTTATCGTAGTCTTCCGCAGTTATATCCCCTTGCAGCAAAACGTGGGTGTGGGCATCGACAAACCCGGGGAGGACTGTGGCCTTCGAGAGATCGATCAGTTCGACACCCGGGGGCGCGGAGCCACCCGGGATCACGCTGAGAATCTTGTCGCCTTCGATCAGGATAAGAGCATTCGAAATGGGTGTATCGCTTTTGCAATCGATTAGGCGCCCGGCGCGAATGGCGATGCGCTTCGGGGCGGGCGTGGAGGATTGCTGCGCGTAATCGAAGCTGCTCGAAATCGAAAGGAGAAGGACTACAGCAAGAAATGCAAAGCCGTGACGTCTCATGATATGTGCCTCCCGTGAACGGCGACAGCCTAACAAATTTCTCCGAGCGCATCAAAGCAATGCCCTTCCGTGGCATACTCGTTGGTCGCAAATTTCAGGAGGCCTATGCAGCGCTCAATCCTTGCAGTCCTCATCATCGGCTTGTTTCTGCACTCAGCTGTCGCAGATTCTCCGGAACCCAATCAAGACGCTACGCTCGACGGATTTTCAAGGCAAAGCGCGCGTACCGAGCAAGAGTGGGAAAGCAAATTCCGCGCCCTCCCCAGCGCCCAGAAGCAACGCGACTATATGCAATTGCTGAGCGCCCGCCCGCACCATGTGGGATCCGCCTACGACAAGCAGAATGCGGAATGGATCCTCTCGAAGTTCAAAGAGTGGGGGTTGGATGCGCACATTGAAAGCTTCAAAGTGCTTTTCCCCACGCCCAAGCGCCGTCTGGTGGAGTTGATTGCGCCCACACGCTACGTTGCTAAATTGCAGGAACCTGCCTTAGCCGAAGATCCAACTTCCAGCCAGCAGGACGAACAGCTTCCCACCTATAACGCCTACTCTCACGATGGAGATGTAACCGCGCCCCTGGTGTACGTAAATTATGGCTTGCCCGAAGACTACGACCGCCTGCAGCGCCTCGGCGTTTCGGTGGAGGGCGCCATTGTCATCGCGCGCTACGGCGAGTCATGGCGCGGCATCAAGCCCAAGGTTGCCGCCGAGCATGGCGCTGTGGGCTGCCTGATCTACTCTGATCCGAAAGACGACGGTTATTTTGATGGCGACGTTTTCCCTAAGGGCGCGATGCGTCCCGATCAAGGTGTGCAGCGCGGCAGCGTGATGGACTTTGCATCTTCTTATCCTGGTGATCCGCTCACTCCTGATCGAGGCGATCCCAATGCACCCCGTATGACTGCCAGCAACGCACCGAGCATTACAAAGATTCCAACTTTGCCCATTTCTTACGGAGATGCACAACCCCTGCTGGCTGCTCTCACCGGCCCGCTTGCGCCCGAAGAATGGCGTGGGGCTCTGCCGATTCCTTATCACGTCGGTCCCGGCGCGGCAAAGGTCCATTTGGTGGTCGAAGCGAATTGGGACGTGAAGGATGTAAACGATGTCATCGCCCGCATCCCTGGGTCGACTGAAGGCGATGAATGGGTGGTGCGCGGCAACCATCACGACGGTTGGGTGAACGGTGCCGAGGACCCCATCTCAGCCCAGATCGCTCTGCTGGAAGAAGCCCGCTCGTTTGGCGAATTGCTAAAGCTGGGGTGGAAGCCGAAGCGCACCATCATCTACTGTGCCTGGGACGGCGAAGAACCGATGCTGCTGGGTTCGACCGCCTGGGCCGAAACCCACGGGCGCGAATTACAGGAACATGCCGCTGTGTATATCAACTCCGACAGCAACGATCGCGGCTATCTGTTAATGGAGGGCTCACATTCGCTGGAGCACTTCATGAATAATGTGGCTCGCAGCATCGAGGATCCGGAGAGCAAACTTTCAGTTTTCGAACGCAACCGGCTGGTTGACATTACCCAGGCCAAGTCTGACGAGGAACGCAAAGAGTTGCGCCAGCGGGCTGATTTGCGCATGAATGCTCTTGGCTCGGGTACCGATTACACAGCGTTTGTCGATCACCTTGGAGTCGCATCTCTCAACCTTGGCTACGGAGGTGAAGACGACGCCGGGATCTACCACTCGATCTACGATGACTTCTATTGGTACACGCATTTCTCCGATACTAATTTTGCCTACGGGGTCGCCCTTTCGCAGACCATTGGCACCGCGGTGATGCGAATGGCCGACGCCGACGTTCTGCCTTACGAGTTCACCGATCTCGCTGACACCATGCAGAACTACAACAAAGACCTGCAAAAGCTCTTGCAGAATAAACAAGAGGAAGCTCGCGAACGCGACCTAGAGTTAAAGGAAGGCGCGTTTCACGCCCTGCTCGATCCTCGGAAACCAACCGTCGCGCCACCGCCGGAGGACATGCCCCCGCACTTGAACTTTGCGCCGCTAGAGAATGCTCTCGAGGCACTTAGCAAGAGTGCAGAGCATTACAAGACGGCCTTCAACAAAGCTCAAGCCGCGGGATTTTCCGGGAGCGACAAGCGGTTGGCCGCGCTGAACCAGACACTGCTGCAAAGTGAACGCCGACTCACCGATCCCGCTGGTCTTCCCCGTCGGCCCTGGTACCGGCACATGATTTATGCTCCCGGCGTTTATACCGGATACGGGGCTAAGACCATGCCGGGCATTCGTGAGGCCATCGAGCAACGCCGCTGGCAGGAGGCCGACACTGAGATCGCGCGCGTCGCCAAGGTGCTCGAAAACGAAACTGCGCTTATTGATTCCGCTGCAGCAGACTTAGATGCGCTCGCCAAGTAACGCCGTTTTCAGGGGCGCGAATGTCGTGAATTTTTTGCCGTGGAACCGCGAAGAAGAGGATCTGTGGCTTAAGCGGAGCCTATTGAATCCAGCTTTCCGGACCGCATAAAACCTCGGCGACGGCGCAGGCTCTCAACAGCAGCCTCGAAACGCCATTTGAGATGCAAAAGAAAGCGATGAATGCGCCACCGAAGAGAGGGATCGATCGCAGCGCTTCGATGTTCATGGGCGCGCTGCAAGGCTCGCCAATCCGAGGCAAGCTTGCGCGGATGGTTGTAAAAGTCGGCCAGTTTATCAGCACCCATGCCGGGAGTCGCCAGCCATCGCGAGACGCATGTCGAGAGCACGTCCACATCAGTCAGGATTTTGTCGAGGCCTAGACCCGTCGAGGGACAGACGCTCTGGAACGCGTCGCCAATCAAGACGACGCCGGGTTGAGGATTGCCGTCCACGCAGTACAGATCGGCCGGGCCGGATTCGACTTTGCTGCTCACGCGATACTCGCCGGTTACGGCACTCAGCTTCGGTAGATAGCGGCGCAGCATCCGCTCGGGGTCCACAATGAACTCCCGAACCCACGGGTCGTACACCGAGCGAAACACAAAGAGGTTCGCGCGCATGGTGTTGCGAATCTTGAAAAGCGTCAGATAGCCGATGCGGGTCGCCGGGCTGATGGAATAGTAAGCAATTGAGTCGAAGTTGAAAGAATCCGCCGCAGAAGCAGCTACGTCAAAACCTAAGACGAGCGACTGGTCCCGCCGGATCACTCGGCGGCGCAGACCTAAGCCGGCCTCCAGTCCAACGCTGACACCTGAAGCCAATACAACCAGACGCGAAGTTAGTTCCTCGCCTCCGCTTAGCTTTACGCGCTGTACGTCTCCAGTGTTGGCGATGTGTTCCACGCGTCCAAGTCGGTAATTCACGCCGGGAAGCTCTTGCGCACGGAGCGCGTTCACCATGTCGGCGTAGTTGATGCCGTATTGTTCGACTCGGACAGTCCTGAAAATTCGACCGTCGTAGCCCAACTGCACCTCATTCCATCGCCCGGAATTCGGGATAAGACTTTCAAGCAGACCAAACTTGCGCAACAACTGCACCTGGTCTACATCGAGTTTCTCAGCTTTGAAAACCGGAGGGCAGCTTGAACGCGGGTCCACCACGATCACGCGTCGACCCTGTTGGCCCAATACGGCGGCAAGGGTGGAGCCTGCCAGGCCAGCCCCTGCGATAATGATCTCGGAAGAAACGTCAACGGATTCCAAAATTCACACCTGTTCGGAGTCTTGTCTTGGGAGGGCGCTGGAGACAACGTAATTGGGGAAACAAATTTGAATTTGCGAACTCGCTGACGGGCCGCTGCAGCAAAAATCACGCCAGAAGGAAATCAGCATTGCGCTCGAAAAGTATACCAGTCAACGGTAAATCTCTAGCAGTGTTTTTGCTTGGGAAGAAACACAGGAGGGATACGAACTTGGCTGCCCCCCAGGGATTCGAACCCCGATAACCTGCTCCAGAGGCAGGTGTCCTAGCCGTTGAACGAGGGGGCAGTCACCTCATTATCCAACGTGTCGGGAACGCGGTCAACCTTCCCGTGTCCAGTCCGTCGGTTCGCGCTAAACTCTGTTAGTCCGCTGCACCTGTCCGCTACTTCCCAAGGAGCGTTTATGGTCACTCTCTCCGAGAATGTTTCTGCAATCTCCACCGAATACACCGAAATTGCGCGTCGTAACCTGGAGTCGGATCAGTGTGCGCTCATCGTAGTGGATATTCAGGAAAAACTTTTCCCGCCCATTTTCCAGAAGGAACAACTGCTGCGTAATGCGAAGTTGCTGGTCCGCGCCGCAAGTGTACTCAAGATTCCGGCGATTGTGAGCACGCAATACGCGAAGGGGCTGGGTAAGACTGTGCCGGAGATCGCTTCCCTGCTGCCGGAAACCGAAGCCATCGACAAAGACAGATTCTCCTGTTTTGGCAGCGATGTCTTCTGCACGCTGCTCAAGCGGCTGCCGGGGAACCGGAACACCCTGTTGCTGTGCGGCATGGAAAGCCATATCTGCGTGATGCAGACTGCGCTGGCGGCACTGCGCGAAGGCTATCTCGTGCACGTCGCATCGGATGCAGTCAGTTCGCGAACGGAGTGGAATTGGAAGATCGGCCTGGAGCGAATGCGGGCCGCGGGCGCGGTGATTTCCTCGACCGAGATGATGATCTACGAACTGATGCGGTCCTCGTCGTCGCCGGCATTTAAGGAAATGCTGCCGTATCTGAAGGAATGACGGTCCTGCCAGGCGCACCAAGGATTGTCATCCCGAGCAAAGCGAGGGACCTTGGTGTTTACTGGCGGCGGCAGCGCAGGTAGCGCAGGCAAGAACCAAGATCCCTCGCTTTGCTCGGGATGACAAACGGTCTGGCCTGGGGTGTCTCTATTTCCGAAGGTGGGCTAGCCTTCGGAATCCTTCTTCTTTACCCGGACGACGGTGATCTTTGCGAAGCCCTCTTCGAACGCCGGAGGCTTCAGCTTGGCGGCCATGCGGCGCATCACGTCTTCGGGAACGACAAGATCGCGACGCTGGTGCCGCTCGAGACAGACCTCGAGCGGCACGTCGAAAAAGACCGCGTGCACTTCGTATTGGTAATCTTTGGCCAACTTGATCCAGTGTTGCCGTTCTTGCGGCGTCAGGTTGGTCGCGTCCACATAATTCATCGGACGCTTGGCGATGAGCCTCGCCTTAAGCATGGAGCGGAGGTTGGAAAACACGAGATCCTGAAAACGCTGCTCGCGCACATCGTCGAACAGTAGCGAACGCACCATGTCGCTGGAGAGTGGTACCACATTGTGGCGCTTAAACCACGAACTCTTCCCCGAGCCGGGCAGCCCGATCGCCAGAACGACCACGCCTTTCGGCGGACGTTGTGGAGCGGCAGGAGTTAATGGAACCCTCGGCACAGCCGCGACTGAAGGAGTTACGGCTGGCTCCTCCGAGTCTTCGGCGTCGGCAAGTTCTTCCCCCGCCGGCTCCGCGGACACGGATCCCTTGACCGCCGCGGGGGCAAAGGCTTGAGCGACGGCCTGCTCGCGTCCGCGGCCCCCTCGCCCGCGCCCGCCGCGACGGCGGCGACCGCGGCCGGTGTTTGGAGTTCGTACTGCAGCAGACTCCTGCGCTGCCGACGCTTCTAAAGAGGGTTCTTCGGAGGATTGTTCCCCTGAAGTTGAAGGCGACCTGCGCGCCGGTCGAACATTCTGCGCGGGCGGTGGTTCAGCAGAAATCTCCGACTGCGTTTCGGCGTCAGGAGGCGCACCGGGCGCTTGTTCCGCATCAAAATAGGCCGGCTGTAAGGGCGGGGGCGCGGGCTGGTCGGAGGGCTCTACCGGCGTCTTTTTGCGGCGCTGCAGGCGCTCGCGCATCCATTTACGCATGCAAGGCTTTTAACACAGAAGAGAGGGCGGGATCAATCGGCCGGACCGCAAGCGAACCACGCGCGACAGCCAAGTAAACTCCGCTAGAATGTAACCATGGCTGAGCCAATCCCTTCCGCAATCACCGGCCAGAGATACATCTCTCTTGGCACGTTCCGCAAGACCGGGGCGAAGGTCGCGACCCCGGTTTGGTTTGGGGAAGATGGCGACAAGCTTTACGTAATGACCATCAGCAAGATGGGCAAGACGAAGCGCATTCGCAACAATCCGCAGGTCACGGTGGCTTCCTGCACCATGCGGGGAAAATTGACTGGCCCTGAAATCCCGGCCACGGCACGCATTCTGCCGCTGGAAGAGCACGCCCACGCGCGGCGGACCATCAACCGAAAATACCTGTTGGCCCGACTGACGTCGCCCTTTAGCAGGGCGGATACTTTTCTGGAACTAAGCTTCCCGTAACCCGCCTGTCAAGGACCGCAAGCACTGGTTTCTGTGATGGGAACCGCGGCCTTTTCAATCAGCCGTCGGATCATTTACGCCGCTTCGCTGTCCTGCTAACATCATCTGTCTGTCCACCGGCTCAGGAAGGTTTCTGATGTCGCACTCATAAGACGTTACAACGTTAAGAACGGAGAAATCATGGCAATCAAAGTTGGTATTAACGGATTCGGACGCATTGGCCGCAACGTTTTGCGGACCTCGCTCAACGACCCTAACCTCGAGTTCGTGGCGGTAAACGATCTCACCGATCCGAAGACCCTAGCGCATTTACTGAAATATGATTCCATTCTTGGGAACCTGCCTAACAAGATTTCAGCGAGCGCAGACAGCATCACGATCGATAACAAAACCATCAGGGTGTTTAAAGAGAGAGATCCCGGCGCGCTGCCTTGGGATTCTGTGGGCGCTCAGCTGGTGATCGAGTCGACTGGGCACTTCACCGACGCAAACGATGCCAAGAAGCACCTGCGGGGATCGGTGAAGAAGGTCATCATCTCGGCTCCCGCGAAGAACGAAGACGTTACGCTTGTGCTCGGCGTGAATCAGGAGAAGTACGATGCTTCTAAGCACAACATTATTTCAAATGCCTCTTGCACTACGAACTGCCTGGCCCCGATCGCCAAAGTGATCAATGACACGTTCAAGATTGTCAGCGGGACCATGACCACGATTCACTCTTATACGAATGATCAGGTCATTCTCGACTTCCCTCACAAAGACCTGCGCCGAGCGCGAGCTGCTGCGATCAACATGATCCCAACCTCTACAGGCGCGGCCAAGGCGCTGAAGCTGGTGATTCCTGATCTCGCGGGAAAGCTGGATGGTTTCGCCATGCGCGTGCCTACGCCGAATGTTTCTGTGGTCGACCTGGTGGCGTGGGTGGAAAAGAAGACGACCAGGGAAGAAGTAAATGCGGCGCTGAAGAAAGCATCAGAGAGCGGGCCGCTCAAGGGTTATCTGGGTTTTGAAGAAGGGGAACTGGTTTCGTCGGATTTCAAAGGCGATCCCCGTTCTTCGATCGTCGATGCGCCCATGACGCTTGTAGTCGGGGGCAATTGCGTCAAGGTGATCTCCTGGTATGACAACGAATGGGGATATTCGTGCCGGGTGCGGGATCTGATTCACTACATTGCCGGCAAAGGGTTGTAGCGGTTCTGTGGCGCCGGCATCGGCTTTCGCGAGCGTGCCGGCGCTACTCTATATGCGGCTCCTGACTAAGGACGAACCAGCCAATGTCCAAGCTTTCTATCCGTGATCTCCCGCTGAACGGCAACCGTATCTTCATGCGGGTCGACTTCAATGTTCCACTGGAAGACGGGCGGGTCATGGACGACACCCGCATCCGCGAAACCCTGCCCTCCATCGAGTACGCGCTACGCCATGGAGCGAGATTGATTCTGGCCTCGCATCTGGGGCGGCCCAAAGGCAAGGTCAATCTGAAAATGAGCCTGAAGCCGGTGGCCGAGCGGCTACGCATGGTGCTCGACAAAGAACTGGCACGTGGCGAAAACGTAGGGTTCTGCCCGGAGTGCGTCGGTCCGGAAGCGGAGGAAGTGGCCACGCAACTGGAAAAGGGCCAGACTCTGCTGCTGGAGAACCTCCGTTTTCATGCCGAAGAGGAAGCCAACGACGAGAAGTTCGCCAAGCAATTGGGAACTTTGGCGGATTTCTACGTAAACGACGCCTTCGGCACAGCGCACCGTGCACATGCCTCTACTGTTGGCATTACAAAGTTCGTGTCAAAATCCGCGGCTGGCCTGCTCATGGAGAAGGAGTTGAAGTACATGGGCAAGGCGCTGGAGCATCCCGAGCCGCCGTTCGTGGCGATCCTGGGCGGCGCCAAAGTTAGCGATAAGATCGGCGTGATTCGGAACCTGATGGACAAGGTTGATTCGCTGATCATCGGCGGCGGCATGGCCTATACCTTTCTCAAGGCTAAAGGACAGGAAATCGGCAAGTCGCTGCTGGAAGCCGACAAAGTTGACCTGGCGCGGCAGTTGATGGAAGAAGCGAAGAAGCGCAATGTGAAGATCCTGCTTCCGATCGATCACGTGGTTGCGATTAAGCCCGAAACCAACGCCGTCGTCCAGCAAATCGGCGAAGGCCAGCCTATTCCGGCCGATCGCATGGCCCTCGACATTGGGCCGAAGACGATCGAGTTGTTCTCGGAAGAGATTTCGCGGGCCCGCACCATTGTGTGGAACGGGCCAATGGGCGTGTTTGAGGTTCCTGGATTTTCGCGGGGCACTTTCAAAATCGCGCAAGCAGTAGCGGAGAACGTAGGGGCGATCTCCATTGTGGGCGGCGGCGACACAGTCTCGGCGGTGCATGGCGCCGAGGTGGCGGATAAGATCACTCATATTTCCACCGGTGGTGGAGCGTCGCTGGAGTTTCTGGAGGGCAAGAAGCTCCCGGGAGTCGAAGCGCTCACAGACAAGAAGTGATCCATCTTCACCAAGCTTGTGAAAAGTCTAACCATCCGGCATTCGTTTCTCCATTCCGAATCAAGAAGGTCTCCTCATGAGAACCAAGCTAATGGCCGCCAACTGGAAAATGAACAAGACCCCGGACGAAACTCGCGTGTACTTCCGCGAATTTCTCCCTCTGGTTGCAGGCCACACTCGTGATGAGATTGTGGTGTGTCCGCCCTACACGGATGTGGACGCCGCAATCGCTTCGGCGCGGGGCTCGAACGTGGCGATCGGAGTGCAAAACGTCCATTGGAAAGCCGAAGGCGCTTACACCGGAGAAATTTCTGCACCGATGTTGGTGAGCCTCGGTGTAACTCATGTGATCGTAGGACACTCAGAGCGGCGGCAGTATTTTGGCGAGACCGATGACACGGTGAACCTGCGGCTGAAGGCCGCCTTGGAATCCGGTCTTACGCCGATCTGTTGCGTGGGCGAAGTACTCGAGGAACGCGAAGCTGGCCTCACTGATGATGTGTTGCGAAGGCAGTGTGTAAGAGCCTTTCATGCCATCTCTGCCAAGAAAGCCGCTAAGCTGGTCGTAGCCTATGAACCGGTATGGGCGATTGGCACCGGCAAGACAGCGACGCCGGAGCTGGCCGCAGAAGCTCATGCAGTGATCCGGCGGGAAGCTGCAGAGGCCTTCGGCGAGGAGTTCGCATCGCAGATGCGTATTCTCTACGGAGGATCGGTGAAGCCGGATAACGCCGCGATTTTGATGGCGCAAGAGGAAATCGACGGGGCGCTGGTGGGCGGGGCTTCGCTTGATCCGAAATCGTTTGCGGCGATTGTGAACTACTGAGCTGAACGACCCGCCAGCCCGAAACTTAGCGGAATTAAGGCGTTCCTGGCCTCGGCGTAAGCATGAAAGCTACCAATTTGCGGAGGTTGCGACTCTTCGTTCTAACGCGGGTTTGAAGTCTGAAGTGAGCCGAATGCATCCAAGCCTCCGAATGTAAAGGTTTTCCAGCGTGGCACAGGACGAAAATTCGATTGATGCAAACATCCGAAGATTGGTAGAAATACTCTGATATTCTGGAAGTGCGGAGGGCACCTCGGTTACGGCGAAACCCGCGCAAACGATACAACACAAACTACTTATGCCGCATCCCAGTGATTGCGGCCCGGAACAGACGACTTGACCGAGCCACGACAGCAACCGGCGACTGAACCTAGCGAAGCCCAGTTGATTGAACTGGCCAAGCGGGGGGACGCAGAAGCGTTCCAGGCGCTCTATGACAAGCATAAGCGGCGGGTATATTCGCTGTGTCTGCGCATGACGGCAAACACGGCGGAAGCCGAGGATCTCGCGCAGGAAGCGTTCCTGCAGCTCTTCCGCAAGATCGCAACATTTCGCGGAGAGTCGGCGTTTTCGACGTGGTTGCACCGGCTTTCGGTAAATGTTGTGCTGATGCATTTGAGAAAGAAAAGCCTTCCCGTGGTTTCGTTGGAAGAGACCACGCAGGGGACTGAAGAGGATTCTCCCAAGAGGGATTTCGGGGCAGACGATATCGCGCTGGCCGGGTCCATTGACCGCATGCAGTTGCAGAGGGCGGTGGACAATCTCCCTCCCGGTTACCGGACGATTTTCGTGCTGCATGACATAGAAGGTTACGAGCATAATGAAATCGCCAGGATCGCGGGATGCTCGATTGGGAACAGCAAGTCGCAGTTACACAAGGCGCGCATGAAGTTGCGCGACCTGCTCAAGATGAATAGAGCCGAAAAGGCCGCAAAATCTCGAGTAGGTTAGGCAGGCGCTCGACCACTGAACGACGAATACGGAACGACATTAACCTGAGCAGGGGCGCAAGTGTTGCGGTCAGATTTCGAACCGCAGTTGACTTGGGGAGAAGGTTATGAATTGCGTTGAGCTGCAGCAAAGCTTGGCGGACCTGGAAAATGGCGGAAGCGTGGAGCACTTCGCCCACCTCAGGGCGTGTAAGGCTTGCTCGGCGCTGGTAAGAGACCTGAATCAGATTGCGGCGGCGGCGAGCCGACTGCAAGCGGCGAACGAACCCAGCCCTCGAATTTGGAATTCCATTGAAGCCGCGTTGCGGCAAGAGGGCGTGATCCGTCCGCAGCGAGCGGCGCGCCGGCTCATACCTTCCTTCGGCACCCGCTGGGGGGCGGCGGGATGGCTTATTCCGGCGGCGGCGATGTTGCTGATGGCTCTGGGAATCTCTCTGCGGCATGAGCCACAGCCGCATCAGTTGGCTCAACAGGCATCGGTGCCTGTCTCGGCCGCGAATCCATTGGATCTCAATGACGACGACCTGAGGCAGGAAATCGCCGACACCGCTCCGGAAGTAAAGACGCAATACGAAGAGAATCTCCGGCAGGTGAACGACTCCATTCGCGATGCCCAGGGCGTTGTGAATGAGACTCCGAATGACGAGGATGCCCGGCGGTCCTTGATGGATGCGTACCAGCAGAAAGCCATGCTTTTTGAGCTGGCCATGGACCACTCTGCGGAATAGTGTCGGAAATTGCGAGTAGGATTGACGGCGATGGCGGATCAGCGGGCTTGGGGGAGTTGCACATGGTAAACAAACGCACGGCAAAACTGGTTGCGATTGGCATCGTCGTGGCAGGCACGCTGGTGGCCGAGAGCAAGAAGGAATATCACTTCTCGGTTGGGCCGAAAGCCGGCGTGTCGGTGATGAATCCCTATGGCTCAATTTCAGTTAAGCCATCGTTGAACAATACCGTCGTGGTCAACGCGATTTTGCATTCCGACAAGGTTGAGGTCGACAACAGTCAGACCGGAAACCGCGTGGATATCCAATCGCATCTGCTGGCCGGAGCTGATGCCGATTCGGGGCGCGTGGATTATGAAGTCCTGGTTCCAGCCGATGCCAGCGTGACCCTGCATTCCAGCACCGGCTCGCTGCGCGCCGAGAAACTGCACGGCGACGTTAATTTGGAAGGCGCAGGAGCGGCTGTGGATGTTCGCGACGTCTCCGACGCCCACGTCCATGTCAAGACTATGAATGGGGCCGTGAATCTGGATAACATTCAAAACGGGCATGTCGAGGTCGATTCCCTCAGCGGAGACGTTACCTTGAGGAGCGTGACCGGCCCTCTGGTGCAGGTGGTTTCGACCAGTGGCCGAATTAATTACTTTGGCGACTTCGGCAACAGCGGCGAATACCGGCTGACCAGCCACAGCGGCGATATCGAAGCCACCATCCCGGAATGGACCTCCGCCGACGTGAGCGCCCGTTCGGTGCGCGGAGAAGTACACGACGATATTCCTCTTCAGCCAAAGAATCACACCTGGTTTCCCATCAGCAAGGGACGTGCCTTCGCAGGTACCATGGGTCGAGTCGCCGTGTCCTCGACCGTAGTATTGCGCACCTTCAGTGGTAAAATTCACCTCAGAAAACGCTCCGAAAAACAATAAAGAAAACGAAGCGAAAACCGGTTCGGCGGAAACGGTCTGCTCAAGGCCCGAAGAAAACGTCGGGCTTTGTTGTGCTTGGCCGTAAGGTCAAGCAGCCACGCCGCCAGCCGGGAACGCGGGGTGTGATTCTTGTCGGCTTCATGGGCGCAGGCAAGAGCAATGTGGGCCGGGCCCTCGCCGAACAACTGGGATGGACGTTCGAGGATCTCGATGACCGGATTGAACGGCGGGAGGGGCGCAAGATCCCTGAAATCTTCCGCGAGTCCGGCGAAGTGGGTTTTCGCCGAGCTGAGCATACGGCTTTAAGGGAACTGATGGGGGAATTGCAAGCTGCTCCTGAGAGAATCGTCGCCCTCGGCGGTGGGGCTTTCGTGCAGAAGGAGAATGCCAGGTTGGTGGAAGCCGGAGCCGCTTCCACCGTCTTCCTGGACGCGGAAGTGGACGAGTTGTGGCGGCGTTGCCGGCAGCAGGCCGAGCAGCAAGGAATGGAGCGCCCATTGCGTGGCAATTGGGAACGCTTCGGCGAGCTTTACGAGGCGCGGCGAAGGCATTACCTGAAGGCTTCTTTCAGGCAGGAGACCGGCGGGAAAACCATCCAGGAAATTGCAACCGAGGTGATTGAAGCTTTGGGCCTGGGGCGAAGACGGGAAGAGCGAAGACGAGAATAGCAAGGAGAAAGAAGTGACTCTGGTGGCGAGGATGCGATGGGGAGCAGTCGTGGTTCTAGCGTGCGCGGCAGTTTTATACGCCCGCGACAAGAAAGATAAGCCCAAACCAGCCAGCTCAGAGATCGATTCGGGCTCGTTCGGGGTATTCGTCAAAGGCCAGCGTGTCCTGACCGAGACTTTCAGCGTGAAGCAGGAGAACGACATCAGCACAGTAAAATCACAGTTAAAGGAAATCGGCGGTTCCTCCTCCTCCGGCCAAAAGTCAGAATTAGAAATGACTGGCTCCGCAGAGTTGCTGAAGTACGAATGGAGCGACGGTAATAGCTCGCTGGTAGTCACGCCCAACAATGACTTCCTGCTCGAAAAAATCACACCCTCGGCAGGTGCCAAGCCGGCCGAGCAACCATTTCTCATGCCCAGCACATCGGCGATTCTGGACAACAATTTTTTTGTTCACCGTGAGGTTCTGGCATGGCGCTACTTGAAGACGAATTGCAGCAGCGAGAGCGGAGAGTTGCGGTGCCGGAAGGATCCTGGGGAATACGGCGTGCTGGTGCCGCAAGACCGGACGTCGATGCGGGTGCGCCTGGAGCTGGTGGGGAGAGAAAAGGTCAACATTCGAGGAACTGAGCGCGAACTGTTACGCTTAGACTTGAAGGGCGAGGAGTTCACCTGGGCCCTCTGGGTGGACGACAAAGACCAGTTCAAGCTAATGCGAGTGCTGATTCCAGACGATAATACAGAAGTAGTGCGGGATTAGCCGGAGCGCGCGAGCTGCACGGTATTCGATTAGGAGCGGACTGGGCACCATGCCGGTGGCGGATGCACGTACGGCGCGGGTTCTGATCACGGTGCTGTTGTTTGCGCTGGGGTTGGGGTTTCTCTACGCCGCGCGGCAGACACTGATTGCTTTCCTGTTTGCCATTTTCTTTGCCTATCTGGTGAGCCCCCTGGTGTCGAGCCTGGAAAAACTGCTGCATGGGCGGGTGCGCGCGATCGCAGTAATTTACCTGTTGCTGCTGAGCCTGGTGGTGCTGTTTTTCATTTCCATGGGGCCGCGGATCGGCCACGAAGGGGCGCGCCTGGGCCAGTCGCTGCCGGCTTTGGCAAAGCTGAGTTCAGGACAGATCGCGGAACAACTGGGAGAACAGCATGGCTGGAACTCCCGAATCGTCGAACTGCTTCACGACTACATCGCCAGCCACAGTGATGAAATTGAACAGTTGGCGCAGAAAGTAGGGCTGCGCGTAGCGGAAGCGGCAAAACAGGCATGGCTACTGGTCATTGTTCCGTTGTTGTCGATTTTCTTTCTGAAGGATGGCCGTGCCTTCAGCGAAGTTCTGCTGGCTCTGGTGCAGTCGCGACCTCAGCGAGAACTACTGCAAGGCGTGCTTAGCGATTTAAACCAGATGCTGGCCCATTTCATTCGGGCGCAACTCACCCTGGCGGCGTTGACGTTCGTCATGTATTCGGCGGTTCTTGCCATGATGCGAATGCCCTACGCCCTGGTGCTGGGGACAGTCGGCGGCCTGCTGGAATTTATTCCCGTGCTTGGGCCGCTGACCGCGGCAGTAGCAATCGTGGGCGTGGCCTTGCTGATGGGCTACCAGCACTGGGTGGCGCTCGTCATCTTTCTAGGTGTCTGGCGCCTGATCCAGGACTACGTATCCTCGCCGCGCATCATGGGGCACAGTATGGAGCTGCATCCTCTGGCAGCAATTTTTGGCGTGATGGCCGGCGCAGAAGTAGCGGGCATTCTGGGTATTTTTCTTTCCATTCCGGTGATGGCAAGTTTGCGAATCGTTTTCCGGCGCTGGCACCTGTATGCCGAGAAGAGAAAGTTCGGCCCCCTCAGTGAGTATGTGCTGGATAATCAGATTGGACGGTCGAAGTAGAGCAGTTCTCAGTTCTCAGTTCTCAGCCTTCAGTTCTTCGACGCTTCTCTTCTTACGACTGCACTGCATTTTCGGTTCGTCCTCGAATTTAGCTGGCTGGGGCGCCTGCTCCCGCGGCTTTTCCTGCGCTAATGTTGCGGAGGAATTCCGCGGCCGCTTCGGGCAGCACCGTGTTGATAAACATACCCGAACCTAGTTCAAAGCCGGCGACTCGGGTGAGGCGCGGGATGACGCTTACATACCAGTGAAAGTGCCGGGCGCTGGCATAATCGGAAGGCCCACTGCGGATGGTGAAATTGAGATCGGGGTTTTCAAGCCCCACGTAGATCTTCGCCAGCAGGCTGCGCAAAACACAGGCAAGGTCGGCGACCTCCGTCGTTGAAATGTCCCCAAAGGTGGCCATGTGGCGGAGGGGAAAGATGTGAGTGGCAAAGGGCGTGGCCGAAGCGAACACTTCCATGGCCACAAAATGTTCACTCTTCAGGACGATACGGCTCTGGTCCTCCATTTCGCGGTCGACCATGTGGCAGAACATGCATTCTCCGGAGTCGTCATAATGGCGCAGAGCCTCGTGCAGCCGATGCCGGACCTGGCTCGGGATCACCGGCGTGGCAACGATCTGGGAGTGCGGATGTTGCAGACTTGCGCCAGCATCAAGGCCATGGTTTTTGAAGATGGTCACGTGGTTCACGCGGCGGTCCATACTGAGCAAGGTGTAGCGCTCCTTGTAGACACGGAGAATGCTGGCCACCTGCTCATCCGGCAACAGTGCCATGCAACAGGAGTGGTCCGGACTATCGATGACAACTTCGTGAAAGCCGAAGCCCTCGATGCGGCGCCAAACGTCTTGCTGGCTGCGGGTTGGCTGGGCATCTCTTGAAAGCACCGCGAACTTGTTGGGAATGACTCGTACTGCCCAGGGCTGACCGGCCTTTGCCGGGAAGCGCATGACTTCAGGCGGGGTCTTGCTCTCGTTGCCTGGGCAGAACGGGCAGCTCTCAAGGAAAGACGGCACGGTTTGCACGGGCCGATGCGTGGCCAGCTCCTCGGGACGCTTGGCGCGTTCCGTGGCGATGATGACCCATTCCTTGGTAAAGAAATTCTGACGCAGCTCCGGCATGGTAGTCCTCCAGAATCTTCTATCGGCAGAAGGGAGCAGTACTGGAGTCGCGGGAAGACGCTGTCTCTGTAATGCTAGGAAGTGACTGCGATCTCAGGATTTGCGGTCTTGGCCTCTGCATCGTCCAGCTGCCGAAGTGAATCTGATATCGGTGAGTGCGTGATGTTCATAGCGATGTTATTGACTCTGGCTGTTGTGGGTGTTGTGGCTTTTGGGATATCCCTCGTCGTTCGCGTGAAACGCCGAAGGGACCAACGTGAGCTGGAGCAGCACAGCATCACGGCGGACGAACTCCACGCATTGCTGGCATCAGATCCAGAGGTGCTCCTGTTTGATGTTCGCCAGCCGCTGGACTTATTAGCCTATCCGGAGGTGATTCCCAAGGCTCAACGGGTCGCCCCAGATGAAGTGCTGGCGAACCCCACACTGATCCCGAACGACAAAGAGTCGGTTGTTTACTGTACCTGTCCGAGCGACAAAACCAGCCGCATGGTATTGCGTCGCGCCTTAGCGCTAGGATTCTCACGGATCAAATTCCTCGAAGGTGGGTTGGCGGCCTGGAAGGCGAAGGGCTACCCGGTGGTTCCATATAAGGGGGTCTTCCACCTCAACCCAAGCTTGGTCCCCCGCTCCCAGTGATGGGTTTATTACCATCCTTAGAATCTGAAATCTGCACCTTAGCGACGGAGTGCTACCATTACATCTGTGAGCAATAAACTACCTATCGGGATCCTGGGCGCCACGGGCGTGGTTGGGCAGAGATTTATCCAGATGCTGGAGCGCCATCCGTGGTTTGAAGTGGCGTGGCTGGCGGCATCCGACCGTTCCGAAGGCAAGATCTACTCGGACGCCACGCGCTGGCGGCTGAAGACACCGTTGCCGGCCAACGTGTCTACGATGAGACTCTCTCCCGCAACGCCGGAAGGCGCGCCAAAGATTATTCTCGCCGCACTCGATGCTTCGATTGCCGCCGAAATGGAGCCGCGGTTTGCTGACGCAGGCTGTGCCGTGGTTTCAAATTCGAGTGCGCTGCGCATGCAGTCGGATGTGCCGCTGGTGATCCCTGAGGTAAATGCCGGGCACATCAGGCTGATTGACGGGCAGGCCTGGCGGAAGAAATCCGGTGGTTATGTAGTGACCAATCCGAACTGCTCCGCCATCGGACTTGTGCTGGCCCTGGTGCCTTTGCAAAAGCGATTTGGCCTGGAGACCGTGATGGCTGTAACGATGCAAGCGGTGAGCGGGGCGGGCTACCCGGGCGTGGCTTCGCTCGACATCCTCGGCAATGTCATTCCCTACATCCGCAACGAAGAAGAGAAGATGGAAGAGGAAACGCTTAAGCTTCTCGGCCAGATGAACGGAACGAAGATTATTCCCGCGACTTTTGCCATGAGCGCCCAATGCAACCGGGTTGCGGTCGAGGACGGGCACACAGAATCAGTTTCGGTGCGGCTGAAGACCAAGGCCAAGCCAGAGGAGATCATCGCCGCGTGGAACGAGTATCGCGGTGAGCCGCAGGAGTTGAAACTGCCCAGCGCTCCGGAGCGCCCAGTAGTTTACCTCGAGGCGAATGATCGTCCGCAACCGCGGTTCGACGTTGACCTGGGAGCAGGCATGACCACTGCGGTAGGACGCTTGCGGCCGTGTGGCGTGCTGGATTGGAAGTTTACCGTGCTCTCGCACAACACCATTCGCGGAGCCGCTGGTGCGGCAGTGTTGAATGCCGAACTGCTCAAGGCCAAGGGCTACTTCGCAGGTTCTTAGCCGCAAGTTCTTAGCTGCAAATTCTTAGAATGAAACCCAAACCGTGTTCTTATAATCGGCACTCCCGCACTCCTGCAAGGAAGCGACGCCGATGATCGTGATGAAATTCGGCGGCACCTCGGTGGAAGACGCCCGGGCCATCGAGCGCGTGGCCGCAATTGTCAAAGACCGGCTGCCGCAAAAACCGGTAGTGGTAGTCAGCGCCATGGCCAAAGTTACTGACACTTTGCTCACCATGGCCCGCGCGGCTGGAGCCGGAGAACGCAAAACCGCGCTCAAACTCTGCCGGTCTCTTCAGGAAAGGCATTACAACACCGCGAGCGAATTGCTGGGCACGGCGCTGTTTACCGACTTTCACTCAGAGCTCGGAAGCGACTTCGAGGGACTGGACGAATTGCTGCGCGGGATTTCCGCAGTCGGCGAGTTGACCCCGCGAACCACCGACCATGTTGCCGCTTTCGGCGAAATGCTTTCCAGCAAGATTGTGGCGGCTGCGTTTTCGGCTCACGGCCTGAACGGCGCGCACGTGGACTCGCGGGAAGTTCTGGTCACCGACAGCAGCTATATGGAAGCCGTACCCCAGACTGAAGGAACCAACGAGCGGTTGCGGAACAAAGTGCAACCCCTGCTCGATGCCGGCCGGGTTCCGGTGATGGGCGGTTTCATTGGAGCAAACCGCGCAGGTATCACCACGACGATTGGCCGAGGCGGCTCCGATTTTTCCGCGGCGATTGTAGGCGCAGGGTTGGGGGCCGAGCGCATTGAAATCTGGACTGATGTGGATGGAATTCTGACTACGGACCCACGCATTTGTCCGGACGCGCGGCGGATCAAAGTGATCAGCTTCGACGAAGCCGCGGAACTGGCATACTTCGGTGCAAAGGTGCTGCATCCCGCCACGGTATTGCCCGCCATCCAGAAAAACATCCCCGTGTATGTGCTGAATTCGCGAAATCCGTCCTGCGAAGGAACGAAGATTACCACCCGCGCTCCCCAGGGAAAAAACATTTTCAAAGCGATTGCGGTGAAGAAACGGATTACCATTGTAGATGTGGCCGCACCGCGCATGCTGCTGGCTCACGGCTTCCTGCGCGCGATTTTCGAGGCCTTCGACCGGCACAGGGTCGCCGTCGACGTAGTCTCGACCAGCGAAGTAAGCGTTTCACTCACCGTGGATTCAAATAACGCAATCCCCGCTCTGGCTGCCGATCTGGCCAAGATGGCCGACGTGAAGTATGAGGGCCGCAAAGCCATAGTTTGTCTGGTGGGTGAGAGCCTGCGGGATAAACCGGGCGTAGCTGCGCTCGTGTTCAGCGAACTGGCCGACAAAAAGATTCGCATGATCTCGCAAGGCGCGTCGGAGATTAATCTGACTTTTGTAATTGAAGAGGATGAAGTGCCAGACGTGATCCAGAGACTGCACCGCACGTTCTTTGCGGATTTGGATCCAGAAGTATACGCGTAAGATCAGGGTTAAAGGTGCGTCTTCATGAAAGTCCTCCTGCTCGGCCGCGGCACGACCGGATCCCTAGTGTCCGAGGGCGCTCGCCAGCGTGGGCATGACGTTCGTATCGTCGGCGGCGCGGAGAACGTCGGTGGGGCATGTCTCACCCCGGAGAAGTTGGGCGGGATTGACGTGGTGATCGATTTCACCAGCCCTTCCTGCGTCGTCGCCAATATCGAAGCCTGTGTTGCGGCGGGCAAAAGCATGGTGGTCGGCACTACCGGCTGGTACGGAGAACTGGATCGCATCCGGCAGTTAGTCGAAAGTCGCGGAACGGGATTCGTTTACGGGGCTAATTTTTCAATCGGAGTCAATCTCTTCTACGATGTCGCGCGCGCGGCAGCCGCGGCCCTGCGGCATGAATACTCTGGCCAGATCTTCGAGCGCCACCAAGCTGAGAAGAAAGACGCGCCCTCCGGGACAGCTCTCGTGATCCAGCGGGTAATCAGCGAAGCCAGCGGCGCAGACAAGGACAAAGCTTTGGAAATCACATCGTTTCGCGAAGGCGATGTAGTGGGCATGCACGAGGTTGTGCTCGACTCTGCCGCCGACCGGATCTATCTCTGTCACGACGCGAAGTCTCGCCAGGGCTTTGCCGATGGCGCGGTGCGCGCGGCGGAATGGATTGCCGGCAAGAAGGGCTTCTACGATTTCAAGGATGTGTGGCGTAAGTTGTAGTCGCACCCCGTTTCCACAACCCCTCATTCGCGTTATCTTATTAGCATGCAACTCCGTGGCTGCGGTACGGCGCTCGTAACTCCCTTTCATCAGGATGGCTCGGTTGATGACCCTGCTCTGCGCGATCTTGTCGCATGGCAGGTGGAGTCCGGCATAGATTTTCTGGTCCCCTGCGGAACCACGGGCGAGACGCCTACTCTCACCCACGACGAGTGGCTGCACGTGATTGATACCACCATCGAAGTCGCAGCGGGGCGCGTGCCCATTGTGGCGGGGGCGACTTCGAACTCCACGCACGATGCTGTGGAAAAGGCGAAGGAGGTTGCTGCGCGAACCGGAGTTGACGCCATTCTCACGGCTTCTCCCTACTACAACAAGCCGACGCAAGAAGGCCAGTACCGGCACTTCAAGGCGATCGCGGAAGCCGTGGGCGACAAACCGGTCATTCTTTACAACGTACCTGGCCGCACCGGAGCGAACCTCGAACCACAAACTCTGGCGCGGCTCGCTGAGATTCCGAACATTGTGGGCGTGAAGGAAGCCAGCGGCAACATGACGCAGGTCGCCGAAGCCATCAACCTGGTGCCGGAAACGTTTCTGGTTTTTTCCGGGGACGATTCAGTCACCTTACCTGTGATCGCTCTGGGCGGCGTGGGACTTGTTTCCGTGGCGTCGAACGAGATTCCGCACGAGATGGCGACCATGACGCGGGCTGCCCTCAACAATGACTGGAGCACGGCGCGCAGCATCCATCGCAAGTATCTGCCGCTGATGCTAGCGAACTTTATCGAATCAAGTCCGCTTCCGGTGAAAGCGGTGCTCGCGATGATGGGCAAAATCGAAGAAAACTATCGCTTACCGCTCCTGCCCATGCGGCGCGATACGCGATCGAAGCTGCAGAAAATTGTGACAGAGGTTGGGCTGATCACGAAGCCGGCCGCACCAGCGCCAGAGGCAGCGCAATTCTACATCTACGAAAACTGGGTGGCTGGGCCACATAAGATCGTGCTGCACCGCGGATCGTGCGGGCAATGCAACCACGGCAAGGGTCGTCCAGCAGGGCATGACGCCAACCACGCGCGCTGGCACGGACCGTACGCGACGCTGGCCCAGGGGCGCGAGACCGCGCATGGCATGACCGGCATACTCATTCGTAGCGAGTGCAAGTGCGTTTAGGGGTATAGAACTTCTACTTTTTTCGTTTGCTTTATACTTCCCCGCATGTCATCTCTGAAATCTTCCATCGAGCGTCTCGCCGCGCTGGGCGAAGTCGAGCGCAATCCCGAGGCGCGGCCGGCGTTTCTCGAGTTCCGCGACGCGCTCACGCAGGGCAAAATACGCGCCGCCGAAAAGATCCCGAACAAGAAAGGCGAAGCCCATTGGGTCGTCAACACCTGGGTGAAGCACGGCATCCTGCTTGGGTTTCGCTTGGGCGAACTGGTTGAGACAAGCTGCGCCGCGCTCACCTTCGTCGATAAGGACACCTTCCCTGCCCGCCAATTTTCTGCAACCGACCGGGTACGTATTGTTCCCGGCGGCTCGTCGGTTCGAGTGGGAGCTTATGTGGCGCCGTCGGTGATTTGCATGCCACCGATGTTTATCAACGTGGGCGCCTATGTGGATGAGGGAACGATGATCGATTCGCACGCGCTGGTAGGATCCTGCGCACAGATCGGCAAGCGCGTGCATCTGAGCGCTGCAGCGCAGATCGGCGGCGTGCTCGAGCCGGTCAATGCCGCGCCCGTGATCATTGAAGACGATGTGCTGGTCGGCGGCAACTGCGGGGTGTATGAAGGCACGCTGGTACGCGCGCGCGCCGTGCTCGGTGCCGGAACGATTTTGACCCGCTCGACACCGCTCTACGACCTGGTGCGCAATGAAGTTTACAGGGCGACGCCCGAAGCGCCACTTGAAGTTCCCGAAGGCGCGGTGGTTGTGCCCGGATCGCGCGCGGTAACGAAGGGCGCTGCGGCAGATTTGGGAATCTCTTTGTATACCCCGGTGATCGTGAAATACCGTGATGAGAAGACCGATCGCGGGATTGAGTTAGAAGATTGGCTGCGCTGACGCTCGATTTGCCTTAGTCGATGTTCACCGCGAGCATCTGCGCACCGTCTGAAACCACCCGAATCTGATCGAGCCTCTGAACCACCGCATCGGCCTCGCTGAGCGCCGAGGCTGGATAGGTGCTGGTCAACGCAATCACTTTCATCCCTGCAGCGTGCGCGGACTCGATGCCGGCGGGCGCGTCTTCGATCACTAAACACTCTGCCGGATTCACTCCCAACAGCTCGGCACCTTTCAAATATGGCTCGGGATGCGGTTTTCCACGCTCCACGTCATCCGCTGTGATCATGATATTCGGAGCCGGGATGCCAGCCAGCCGCAGCCGCGCAACTGCTAGATGCCGCGTTCCCGACGTGACCACACCCCAGCGTGCGTGAGGAATCGAGCGCACCAGATCGACCGCACCAGGCATCACGGCGACACCGTCGTAGTCCGCCGCCTCCCGGCTTTCCAGCTTGCGCAGTTCCTTTTCCGCATCCAGATGAGGAGCAACCCTGCGAATCACTTCGATCGCTCGGACGCCGTGGGCAACAGCCACCGCCTTCTCTTCGTCCAGTCCCAGCTCGCGCGACCAGATGCGCCATTGCCGCTCCACCGAGCGGGTGGAATCGACAAGTACTCCGTCGAGATCAAAGAGGATTGCGGCGCAACGGAACTTGGTCATTCTTTTTTTTTATCACAAAGATGGATGCCTAGCGCACTGTCGCTGGCAGAGTCTGAGGCGGTTGGGTCGACAAGGCTGCTTGCTGGGCTTGCTGGCGAAGTTGCAGATGGCGCTGGCGGAAGTGGGCCTTGGCGCGCTCGCCCCAGGCGCGCACGAACCAGTAGTTCAACCCAGCCCCGAGGGCCGAACTAACAAGTGGAATCATGCGTCCCGCCCACTTCTCGACAACCTCGGCACTCGCGCGCGCGGCGATGCGCTGAATCACGCGCGGAACAAACTTGTTGACCACTTCCTTCTCCAGCAGCTCACGGCTGATGTCGACCCCGGCCGCGCTGGCGGCGGCGATCCAGAGTTCAGCGATTTCATTGTCGGTGTTGAACTGAAAACCATAGACCAGACTCAGTTTCTGGATCGTCCGCATGGTAATGGCCGATAAGATGCCGAGATCGGGAAAGATGGTGATCAATCCACCGAGGCCAAAACCGGCGCCCTCAAGTGCGGCAAGTTTCATGCCGCTGCGAATGAGTTCGTCGGCTACAACATCGAGTTCACCGATTTCGAGCGAATACACTCCGTGATAACCGCTGATCGGCAGCCTGTAAGCGGAGCGCAGTTGCACCAGAAACCTCGCCGGGTCGACCTGGACGGTGGAGTAAGCGCGGGTCAATCCCGCGACCAGTGCCTTCTCGACGCGGCGGCGAAGCCAGGATTTAGATTCAGCGTCGGCCATTGCTTCAACCTTAACTCAAGGCGGCGGAGAATGCCATGCGTCGAGAAAGCGACGAGTAGTGGTTCGTTGTTAGTTTCAAGGTCCTATTGTCGATCTGTCGGCTACACACAAGACAAACGGACTTTGTTCTTGAAGGGTCCGTGAGGAGGCAGTAGATTATGACCGAATGGACGACATACCTAAGGCGTTCTTGGAGGAATTGCGATCCTCAGTCCTCAAGAAGAGGGTGGGACAGATTGCTCTTGCTGTTGTGCTGGCCGAGGCGGTCTGGCGTCTCGTCAACTCTCTCACTTGGTATCTCATAATTCCTATCATCGGCAAGTCGCTTCGGGGCCACACGGAATCCGAGCTGTTTGAGAGCACGACCACACATCCCATGCCCTGGGAAAATCTGTTCGGTTCGTTGATGGAATTTGTGCTCACCGTGATTGTCGTCTTTTACCTAAATCGCTGGGTTCAACAAAAGCCCACACCAAGCCCTCCACTGGACGTTGAGACGGAATATAACTCCGTTGGAGAAACGCTCGCCGTAGGAGACGCCGCGGCGCCCGCGGACAGAGACCCCGAGTAGGCTCAATCTGACCAACTGTGTCAGCGGTGGGCCTGCGTTCCTCGCTGCAACGCTGTGCTAGCATTGGGTCTACTCCTAATGCCAACTGAAAAATTGCAGGTTGTTCCCCTCGGAGGACTCGGCGAGTTCGGTATGAACTGCATGGCCGTGCGCTGGGGCGATGACATTATTGTGATCGATGCGGGACTCATGTTCCCCGAGGCCGAATTGCTCGGCGTCGACATTGTGGTTCCCGATATTTCCTACCTCATCGAGAATCGGCAGCGTGTTCGCGGAATCATTCTCACCCACGGCCACGAAGATCACATCGGCGCGCTGCCCTGGATTCTCTCCGAGCTCAACGTCCCCGTCTGGGGCACGGAGTTCACGCTGGCCTACGTGGAAGACAAACTCGACGAGCACGGACTGCTCGACGACGCTGACCTGCGCGAGATTCGTGCCGGCGAAAGGTTCAAAGTCGGTGCGTTCACCATTCATCCCATTCGGGTGACGCACAGCCTGGTGGATTGCGTTGCGCTCGCAATTCACACTCCGCTGGGCGTGATCATTCATACCGGCGACTTCAAAGTCGACCCCACGCCCACCGACAATCATCTGTTCGATCTGCACGCCTTCGCCGAATACGGCCAACAAGGCGTGCTGGCGCTGTTTCAGGATTCGACTAACGTTGAGCGCAAGGGTTACACGCCGAGCGAGCGCGCGGTGCGACGCAAGTTTGACGAGGTTTTCGCGCACACTCAACGGCGGCTTTTTATTTCGTGCTTCTCTTCTTCCATTCATCGCATCCGGTTAGCGGTCGAACTGGCCCATCAGCACGGGCGCAAGGTGGCATTCATCGGCCGCTCCATGAACAACTCCGCCGAAATCGCCGAGGATCTCGGCTATCTGGAGATTCCTGAAGGGCTCGTAATCAATCCCGGCGAGATGAAAAACTTCCCGCCGGAAAAAGTCTGCGTGATGATCAGCGGAACCCAGGGCGAGCCCATGTCCGCGCTGTCGCGCGCAGCTGTGGACAATCACAAGCACGCGAAGATCGAGAAAGGCGACACGGTCGTGCTCTCGTCGCGCATCATTCCCGGCAACGAGAAGACCATCTACCGCATGATCGATCACCTGTTCCGCCGCGAGGCGTACGTCATCTACGAAGACGGCACTTCGCCGCCGATTCACGTCAGCGGGCACGCCAGCCAGGAAGAACTGAAGCTGATCATCAACCTGGTGAAGCCGAAATATTTCATTCCCATCCATGGCGAGTACCGGCAACTGAAGCTGCACGCCGAAATGGCTGGAGCCATGCACAGCTCGGTGGGCAAAGTGATTCTGATCGAAAGCGGCGACATTCTCGAGTTTGACGAGCACAGCGCCCGCAAGGCCGGCCGCGTCAACGTGGGCCGTGTCTGCATCGATTCCGGGTCGCGCACGGATGTGGTCGAAGATTTGATTATCAAAGACCGGCGGCACTTGAGTGAAGACGGCATCGTGCTGCCTATCATCGCCATCAACAAGCTTTCGGGTCGCGTGGAAACCGCGCCGGAGATCGTGACGCGCGGCTTCAATCCCGGCGAAGACGGCTTGCTGGACGGAGCCAAGCGCATTGTCGAAGATACCCTGGCGCACTCCAGCGAAGAAGAGAAAGCCGATTACGGCGTGATCAAAGAAAAGATCCGCGCTGACTTGAAGCGTTACATTTCCAGGCAGACACAGAAGCGGCCGCTAATCATGCCGGTGATACTCGAAATTTAGATTCGGCAGTTTTCCTTTTGCAGGCGCAAGCAAGGAATCTGGAGATCTCGATGAAACTTTCCCAATGGTTTTACCTTTCGGCTGTCCTGCTTCTCTTGTGCCAGACGTCGTTTTCAGCGCCGGGTCGCCCCCAGTCGACCAGCAAGGAACACCCTGCCTATCGTGTTGTGCACGGCTGGCCTGCGCTGCCTGAGGGCTACATTTTGGGCGAAGTCTCGGGTGTGGCCGTCGATAGCCACAATCAAGTCTTCGTCTTTCATCGCGGAAGTCACAAGTACTCGGCGGAACCCAGTCTCCCTTTGATTTCCGAGCCGACGATTCTCTGTTTTGATGGTGCAACGGGCCAGCAAATTAGAGCGTTCGGCGAGAACCAGTTCGTCGTGCCCCATGGCCTCCGGATCGATCGTGAAGATAATCTCTGGCTCACTGACGTGGGGCTGCACCAGGTGTTCAAGCTGAGTCACGATGGCAAGCTTTTGATGACTCTGGGCACGGCGCGCATCCCCGGTCAGGACGGTACTCACTTCGACAAACCCACTGACGTTGCCATCGGTGCCGATGGAACCATCTACGTCAGCGACGGGTACGGTAACAACCGGGTTGCGCGTTTCTCACCGGATGGAAAGTTTCTAGGCCAGTGGGGAAGCAACAAGGGTGATAAGCCTGGCGAGTTCAACCTTACCCACAGCATCTCAATTGACGCCGAAGGCCGCGTCTATGTCGCGGATCGAGAAAATAGAAGAGTTCAGGTTTTTGATCATGATGGAAAGTTTCTCTCCGCGTGGAAGAGCGACGAAATGGGCAAGCCTTTCGCGGTCACTATCGGGCCGGATGGTTTTGCCTATGTGGTGGATGGCAGCGATCAGAAGCCGGCCCCACCAGACCACGGCGGAGTCCTGCGTCTCGATCTTAGCGGTAAGGTGCTGGACCGTTGGAGCCGCCACGGCAACTATGATGGGCAAATTTACGTCGGTCATGACCTCGCCGTCGGCAAAGATGGCGCCGTCTACGTTGGAGATATCTGGGGCCGTCGAGTGCAGAAATTCGTCAAGGAGTGAGGCGCCATCGTCGGTTTGAAGCAAATTCAGGAGGCGCGGTCTCGCCTGGCGAGCGTGGCTTTGCGTACGCATCTGATCGAATTCAACCTGCAGCAGCGTGATCTGTTAAATGACGGACTCCGACTCTACCTAAAGCCCGAAAATCAGCAACCCATCGGCGCTTTCAAACTCCGCGGAGCCTATAACAAGATCGCCTCCCTCTCGGAAGAAGACCGCAGGCGTGGAGTAATCACATATTCCAGCGGCAACCACGCGCAGGGCGTGGCCTACGCGGCGCGGGCGCTGGGGGTGAAAGCCGTCATCGTCATGCCGGAGAACGCTCCGGCGATCAAGCGCGAAGCGACGGCGGCGCTGGGAGCGGAGATCGTCTTCGTAGGCTCGAGCAGCTCCGAACGCCAGCTCAAGGCCGAAGAACTCGCGGCGCAGAATGGATACGTGATCGTGCCTCCTTACAACGATGAGCAAATCATCGCCGGTCAAGGCACGATGGGACTGGAGATTCTCGAAGACCTGCCGGAGGTCGAAACAGTTCTTGCTCCGGTCGGCGGCGGCGGAATGCTCAGCGGCGTGGCGACAGCAATTAAATTAAGCAAGCCGTCGGTTAAGGTAATCGGCGTGGAGCCAGAACTGGCGGGCGATGCGCAGGCCAGCTTTCGCGCGGGAAAAATCGTTCAGTTCCCTGCTGAACAAGTCTCCTCCACCATCGCCGACGGACTGCGCACGCAGAGCATTGGCCCCATCAATTTCGAGCACATCCGCCGCTACGTTGACGACATCGTCGCCGTAAGCGAAAAAGAGATTATTGAGGCAGTCCGTCTGCTGGCGGCGAATCCCGACACCCTGGCCGAACCCAGCGGAGCCGTGGCCGTCGCCGCGTTCCTGTTCCACCGCGATGAGCTTCCGGCCACGAAGCTGAACGTCGCCATTATCAGTGGCGGCAACATCGATCCGAAGATGCTGGAAGAATTCCGCCGCGGTTAGCTGGAAGAATCACTTTGCGCGTATGGCGACCGCCCAGCGCCGTATCGCAACCCCCGACCACACGGCCTCGACCAACCCGAAGGGCCAGGCTCCCTGCAGAAATCCGTAAACGGAGCCGAGCGCACAAGCTCCGGCGAAAGCCAGGATGAACCACCGGCTGCGCGCTTCCAGCGCGTAGCACACCAGCATGGCTGTTACCGCAAACAAACCGAATATCGATAATGGCGTCATCGGAGGATCGCGCGATCAGCTACCAATCCTACCAATTTTGGTAGCAGCGCAGTTTGACTATTACCCGACGATTGTCATCCTGAGCGGAGCCGTTTTTCAGGCGCAGCGAAGGATCTCCCGCTTAACCGGCCCAGCGCGTACGCCAAACAGCACCACTCCCGCCCTAATTGGTGGAGGGTACAGCGTCGATTATTCGGCATCCAGAAACTTTAACGGCAGCGTGACCGGCGAAGGAAAAAGGGGCTAACATATTCCTAGCTTCCCGAATTTTATGAAACTGCGATTTACGCCTGTGATATTCAAAATTGCTGCAGTTCTTGCCGTCTGCGCCTCGTTCGCCGGGGCGGACGCTCTGCGGGGAACGCTCGTCAGCGCAGAAACTATCCGCGTCGCTCCAGACAGCAGCGCCGCCAAGCTGGCGGAGGTAGGGCCAGGCCGGGAGTTGGTCATTATCGACACCAGCCGCGACTGGGTCCACGTGGAAGCAATCCTTCGCCAGCCGAGCCACGATGAGGGCGCGACTGAAGACGAAGAGGAGGGCAAGGCGATTACCGGCTGGGTTCCAGCAAGGGCAGTGATCACCAGCACGACCCAAGATGGCGACCGCATCATCTTTGGCGAAGCCGCGGACTCCGAAGATGCAGCCAGCAGCCGTCGCGGCCATCGCGATACCGCGCAGGACGCCATGCAGCTTTACTACCGTGTTTATGATTTGATGCCGACTTCGCCCCTGGCATCAGAGGCGCTTTATCGGGCAGCCGATATTCGCTGGCAAATCGAGCGGGCCGACGTGATGACCCGCCCTTCTGCGCGCGAACGGCAGGCCTACATGCGCGGCCAGATGAATGAAGAGTGGATGAAGCTGGTCATCAAGAAATACCCCGGCACGAAGTGGGCTGACCTCGCCGCCTTTCGCTTGATAGAGAATAAGCTGTGCGGCGAGTGGGAAGGTTTGGCGAAATGTCCGGATAAAGAAGCCGACCTTTACGAAAACTACGCCAAGGAACATCCGGAATCTCCAGCCGCACCCGAGGCCCTGTACGACGCGGCTTGGCGCCGCTCGGCGCTGATAGAGATTTACAAAACAGAGCCCAACCAGAAGAAGTCTGCTGAATCCAAAGATCGTGCCATTGCACTGGCACAGAAAGTCATCAGCCAGTATGGGCAAAGCGATTGGGCCTTGCGCACCGAGCGGCTGATCTTCTACATTCAGCAAGGCATTCCAACCTACGGAAATACGGCGGACTGAATTTGCCCATTTATCAAGCTGTGGTTCTTGCCATTATTCAAGGACTGGCGGAATTCATTCCCGTCTCCAGCTCCGGACATCTCATTATTGTGCGGCGTCTGCTGGGCTGGAACGAGCTTTCCCCTGCTCACGAACTCACCTTCGACGTTGCGTTGCACTTCGGCACTCTGCTCTCCGTACTCTTCTACTTCCGCCGCACCTGGTTTCAGATTGTCCGCGCGGCGCTGGGAGGTAAGATCGTCCGCTTCTCCGAAGCTGGTGGCTCGGACGAAAACCTGACCCTCCAGGAGCGCAAGGATGAACGCATGCTTCTGTGGTTTCTGGCTCTGGCGACGATTCCCGGAGCGATTGCGGGCAAGCTGCTCGAGCATTCTGCAGAAGACTATTTCCGCGAACACATTATCCTGATCGCGGCTGCGTTGATCATAGTTGCCCTTCTGATGTGGCTGGGAGAAAAAGTCGGCGAACGAGATAAACCGCTGACGCGCATTTCTTTCGCCGACTCGCTGGTCGTCGGCGTAGCGCAGGCCTTTGCCCTGCTCCCCGGCGTTTCGCGATCCGGCTCGACCATCACTGCGGGATTGTTCCGCAACATGACTCGCGAAGCTGCGGTTCGCTTCAGCTTTCTGCTCTCTACTCCGCTCATCGCCGGCGCCGCGTTGCTGAAGGCGTACGAGGTTCACAAGGAAGGACTGCCTGCCGGAATGCAGGCGCCTTTTATCGTCGGCATTGTCGTTTCCGCGATCGTGGGTTACGCCACTATCGCCTGGCTCATTCGCTACCTGCAGTCGAACACTCTGCGGGTGTTTATCGTTTACCGCATCGTGGTTGGCATCATCGTGATCGCCCTCGCGTACGCGTGGCATCTTCAATAGGCACGTCGGCACAGACGCACTCGTCTTTATCGGGGAATCGGGATCGGGCAATCGGGAAAAGAGCTGAGGCAACACCTCACGTCCCATGACTGGCTCTGGCAAAGCGGAAGGCATGTTCCTGGCGCCGGCCCCTGGTAGCGCCATGTTTCAAGCCTTTTGCCGGTGGTTTTTCTTCTGTTATTGCCGGCTGACAGTCGAAGGACGAGAACACCTTCCGGCTTCTCCATTCATCATCTGCAGCAATCACACGAGCCATATCGACAGTGCGGTTCTGATGACAGCTTCAGGGAGGTCTTTCTCTGCATTCGCATTGCTCGGCGCCAGTGATTATTTCTTTCACTCGCGCAGGGTGAAGTTCATAGTCTCTCGATTCATGAACGTTATTCCCATCGATCGCCAGGCCCAAGCCAGATCATTGCAGCGGAGTCTGGCAATGTGTGATGATTTTTTGCAGCGAACCCGCGGCAATTTAATCCTCTATCCTGAGGGCACACGCTCAAATAGCGGTGAAATGCAGGCATTCAAGAAGGGCGCAGGCTTGTTTGCTGTTGCGCTCGGCGTACCTGTCGTTCCCGCATACATCGAGGGCGCTCGCAAGATTCTCGCAAAAGGACAAAACGTGCCGCGGCTGGGGTCCGCTACTGTGCGCTTCGGCGAGCCGATCAGGTTCGCATCGAATTCGTCCGATCCTCTGCGCGAGCGCGGGGTTCGAAAAGCCGCGGTCGAATTGCTGGAACAGCGAATCCGCGGGCTCAGCCGGAAGCTGCCCACCGGAAGCTTTGCCGGGCTGCAGGTTAAAGAAGGGCACCCGACGATTTCCGCCTCGATCGTTGCACAGGAGGTCCAGAATACAAAGAGTCGAGGGTGGTAAGGTGAACACGATATGTACACAGCCAGGCACATGAAGTGGTGGGGATGGGGAGATGAAGAGGTCGGCTTCGATTCTCGTGCGCATCCCGGATTGTGGCCTTACGCCAAGGCGGTGCTTGATGTGGAAAGTGACGACGTAGATGCTCCGCATGTACCGCTTGAGGCTGTGCGCTTGCGCGATGCGATTCAGCATGACGGGTTCCTGGCGGATCTGCGGCGAGGGATGCGCGCCGATCAGATCTGCGACAGCCGCCGCGAGCGCGTGATCCACGCCTATGGCAAGGGCTTTCGTGACTTGTTTCGCATGCGGCGGGGATTGGCCGAAGGTGCTCCAGACCTGGTGCTTTATCCCGAGAACGAACACGATGTTCTGATGACGTTGCGGGCTGCGGCGCGCCATGACGTCGTGGTTATTCCCTTCGGCGGCGGCTCGAATATCGCGGGCTGCCTCGAGCGAAGCGAGTGCCGACGCATGGTGGTGTCGCTTGATATGAGACGCATGCGGCGCGTACTCGAAGTGGATACGGAGTCGTTTACCGCGCGCATCGAAGCCGGCGCTTTTGGTCCTGATCTCGAGGAGCAGTTGAACGACCACGGCCTGACTCTCGGCCACTTTCCTGATTCCTTCTTGCACTCGACGCTCGGCGGCTGGATCGCCACGCGCTCGGCGGGAATGCAGAGCGACAAGTACGGCAAGATCGAGGATATGGTGATTGCGCTGCGCATGGTCACTCCGGTCGGAGTGCTCGCTACGCGTACCGTGCCCAAATCGTCAAACGGCATTGATGTGAATCATCTGTGCATCGGCAGCGAGGGAACGCTGGGAGTGATTACGGAAGCCACCATGCGAGTCCATCCTCGTCCTGAGTTGCGTCGCACTCACGGCTACCTGTTTCCCGAATTCGAGGCTGGCATCGAAGCTATGCACGAATGCGTGCGAAAAGAGTGCGTACCTTCGATGTTGCGCCTCAGCGATCCGGACAAGACTGCGCTGTCTTTGGCATTCAAACCACCGTCGTCGCGGCTCTCGCAGGCGGCGACGAAAATCATGAAGAGTTACCTCAAGGCAAAAGGTTTCGATTCACGAGCATGCCTCATGCTTACAACCTTCGAGGGCGGCAAAAACCGCGCCGTCCGCCAACACAGTCAGGTGAGTGCTGTCTACCGACGCTTCGGCGCGGTCGATCTGGGCTCCGGTTCAGGCAAGTCGTTCGAGTCGACCAAGTACGATTTTCCCCACATCCGCGACTTTCTGCTGGATCGCGGTATCACTTCGGATGTGAGCGAGACTTCGACTGTCTGGAGCAATATCGTTCCTCTGTATCAGGCGACAACTGCAGGGCTGCGCATCGCGATCCAGGAAAGTGGGGTAAAGCCCTGGGTCGGATGCCATATCAGCCACACTTATCAGAGCGGGGCCAGCCTCTATTTAACCTTTGCCTGCAGGCAACAGGACGGGCACGAAATGCAGCAGTATCTGCACGCCAAACGCGTTGTGCAGCAGTCGTTCATCGACCACGGCGCCACGCTCTCCCACCATCACGCAGTCGGCACGGAACACCTGCCGTGGCTGACCGATGACATTTCGCCAGTGGGCGTGATGGCAGTCGGCGCGATCAAGGGAGGGCTCGACCCCGACAACATCATGAACCCGGGGCGGCTGCGGCCATCCGCGGCGCCGTTTGAGGAGTGGTCGAGAATCGGGAGCGATGCTATAGCTGCCAAACTTTGACGCATGTCGTCAGTTCTGCCCGGCGGAAGGTCAGTTTATGGTTTGATGACTGTTTACCTTCTTATTACAGGGTACCCCCCTCCCCCCTCCCTCTTTTGGATTCATCACGTTAGCGAGTTTTTTCTCGTAAAATCCGCAGGGCAAAGGACTTAAGGGTCAAAATCTATAAAACAAAGGAGTTACGGGACGATTTTTGGATCGTGACAGCCTCTGAATTTATTGCCTTTGCTTGGGCAATTATGAGTGAGGTTTTGGTGCGGCGCAAGGTTGGATGTCACAGGGATGGGCTGTGGATATTCTCGGTGGCGGTCGGGCACTGACGGCATCTCTTTGCCCAGTGACGGCCTGGAATGTTCATGTGCCGCTTCGCTAAACTTCGTCAGGGGGATTGGCTCCGCGAGGGAGTCTCTTTGCCGAGGCCTCGGATCCAGCTGGTTCACGGAACGGTTCCACAGAAATGCGCTGGTAACACACTTCCAGCACGGTCAGGTATTCTGTGCCGTCCGGCAATTGAAGGACTACGCTGTCACCGGCTGCCGACTTCATCAACGCGCGCCCCAGAGGTGACACCCAACTGATATGGTTGCGGTTGAGATCGATTTCGTCGGTGCCCACGATGCTCACCACTCGCTCCGTTCCCGCGGCATTGGCATAGTGCACGGTCGCTCCGAAAAATGCGCTCGTCGCCGCCCGCCCCGCTCTCGGAGCTTCCGGGTCCACCACTTCCGCGGCTTCGATTCGCTTGGTGAGAAAGCGAATCCGCCCATCGATCTGCCGCAGCCGCCGCTTGCCATACTGATAGTCGGCGTTTTCACTGCGATCGCCGTTGCTGGCGGCCCACGCCACCACCTCCGTCACGGCCGGGCGTTCCCTGGTGAGCAGAAACCGGTGCTCATCTTTGAGGCGCTCCAACCCGCTCGGCGTGATGTAGTTCTTGACTGGCGTCGCGGGAGCGTCCGCTTGTGGTTTTCTCGTAAACCCTTTTCGCATCTCGTAGTCTTTCCAGGGCGAATCCGGTGGATGCACCGATGAACGCGGATGAACGCCGATAAAAAACACTAGGTTCTCCGCTTTATGGGAATTCATCTGCGGCCTGACTGATTTTTTCACATCTTCCTGTCCCTTAGCGATCCTATCCATCATCTCGACCCAGTGTCGACAAAGGTATGCTTCGGAGATCAGCACTGATAAGCGAGTTTTATTGTCTTATGTGTCCTCGAGCCGTTCGGGTAGTCTTGGGGTGGAGAAGTCACTTGAGCTTTGCAGGAGGAATCACTCATGACAAATAGAGAGGCCGGAATCAATGTAGTCCGCGAAATGATGGGTGACCAGGCGGCCGCAAAACTCAGCTCTTCCGCTGACTCAAACACCTTCGGTGCCACGATCGCTGCCTACGCGATCGACCAGGTCTTTGCGGATATCTGGACTCGTCCCGGTCTGGACAGGCGCTCCCGCAGCCTAGTTTCGATGTCCGTCATGATTGCCATGCGTCAGCCCTACGAATTCGCCATCCACATGGGGGCGGGGCTCAATAACGGCCTGACGTTGAAAGAAATCGAGGAAGTTCTCATCCAGGCGCTGCCATATGTTGGCTATCCTGCCATCGCAACAGCACTGGCTGCTGCTGCCGAGGTTATCAAGGAGCGTGGTCTCGGCGTCGACAAAAACTACGATGGTCACCGCGGCCTGCTTTGACACCGACCGGCATCCGCACTGCCAGTGTTGAACGACGACTGACTGTGCAACTCGAAGCTATCGTCTCGTGAACCACGGTAGGTACGGATAAGTCGGCTTGGCGGGTGGACCATCTTTGCATTGCACCATTCCCACTGAGGGTGGCCCATCCTTGTGCTTTTTGCAGGAGCCTGCCCTGAGCTTGCCGAAGGGGTGGGCGGCGATGCTGCCGGCGCAACTCTTGCCCGTTCTACACTATCCGTAGTGTATGCCGTCGTCGTACCCGCCCTTCGCAAAGTACGCGAAGGACGGGGCACCCGCAGCTGTGGCGACTTCTGCAGTTTGAAGGCCGGGGCAACCGCCTCTTGTTTCGAACGCTTTCAAAATATCACGGTGTCACGGTGAAGTCGGTGGTGCTGCCGACAGGCCCACTCGGTGTCACTACGTTGATCGCTCCGGTCAGCGCTCTGGCCGGCACGGTGGCCGTGATCTGCGTGTCAGAGTCTACGGTGAAGGTCGCCTGGTTTCCGCAGGCGAAGACTACCCTGGTTGCTCCGGTGAAACTCTCGCCATTGATGACCACGGTGGTGCCGGCTGGCCCGCTCGCTGGCGAAAAGTTAGAGATCCACGGCACCACGCGAAAGATTTTGTTGCTGGTGAGAGTGCCGCTGGGTTCGGTGACGGTTACGAAGCCGTTCGTCGCTCCCACAGGAACGGTGGCCGTCAGATAGGTGTCGGACTTGACGGCAAAGGAAGCGGAAATTCCGTTGAAGGAGACCGCGGTGGCTCCCGTGAATCCCTGTCCGAGAATCTGTACGCTTACCCCCACATGACCCAAACTGCGCACGAAACTCACGAAGGGCCCAAGTCCCATGCCAAGGCTGAAGACCGTACTATTATCGGGGTTGCAGCTATCGCACGGCCGCCCTCCCTGGGTTGTCCCGTAGAGGGTCCCGTTGGTGGCTTGAGACATGCCGTTGGGGTAGAGGCCGTCTGTCCCTCCGGTGAAGTTGTAGAGCGTGGTCAGCGTGTCCTCCTCCGGCGTTATCCTAAAAAGCATGCCGAATAAATCGGTGCCGTCGGTGGCCCCGGCCCCATAAAAGTTCCCATCGGTAGCTTGGATCAGCGGGGAGAGCCCAATAAAAGACCCAGAGAGGCGCCCAGAGAAGCTGTACAGGGCTGTCAGATCGCCGGATGAAGTGATTTTGAAGAGCGTGCCAATCCCGTCCGCACCGCCCGCGGTAGTTGACCCGTAGAAATCCCCGTTCGCGCCTTGGACAAGAGCCGCTAGGGGAATGCGCCGTCAGTAGCGTTAAAGCTGTGCAGGGTGGTCAGCGTGCCGGATGGAGAGACTCTGAAAACCGTGCCGCATCCATTTTCGCAATTGCTGCCCACCCCACCTCCCTGAGTTGTCCCGTAGAAGTTTCCGTCCGTGCCTTGGATGAGCCCCGAAGGCGCGCCGCCGTTACCGCCATCGAAGAAGAGCAGCGTAGTCAGCGTGCCGCCTGTGGTGATTTTGAAGACGGTGCCGCAGCCTTGTGAGTTCGTGTTGCACAGTCTGCTCTCGGTCCCTCCCAGGAAAGTTGTCCCGTAGAGGTTTCCGTCGATGCCCTGTACCAGCCCGGCCGACGGTTCCTCCCCGTCGGCGCCGTCGAGGTATGCAATGTGGTCAGCGCACCCTCGGGGGTGATTTTGAAGACTGTGCCACATCTCTGCGAGCAGGCCCCAGCTGGTTGGGAATTGTAGTTGGCGGTCACCCCGTAGAAGTTTCCGTCGGTGCCTAGGATGAGCCCCCCACTAGGGTTTTCCCCGTCAGCGCAGTTCGTGAGGGAACAGAAGCTGTGAAGCGTGGTCAGAGTGCCCGCCGCGGTGATTTTGAAGACCGCGCCACAGCCGCCGCCACAGACGGTGCTAGCTCCGCCGTAGAGGGTTACCCCATAGTAGTTCCCGTCCCTGCCCTGGACCAGAGCCCCACTGGGAGCATTGCCGTTCGTACCATCGAAAGTGAAGACGGTCTTGAAGGTTTGGGCTGGCGCTGCAATCGCGGCTGCGGTGCAAAATAGAAACACCATACAGGCCATCCTCGCGAAGCCAGGTTTCCCCGCACTGCCTTGTCGCAGCTCTCGCGTGTGTGCAGAAGAAAACAGCCCAAGAACTCGTAGTTTCGTCATTCGAATGCTCCATCGCGCGAGATTGGAGAGTCACGCCTCAGCCCTCAGGAGGGAACGTACATGACTGCGCCTGGAACCGCGAGGCGAGGATACCGCGCTGTGTGGAACAAAAAGTTCCCTTAGTCGCGTTGTTTGTCCCCGCCACTCCTATCATGTCATCTGCGAAATCCGAACCTGTCAATCGGGAAAATCCTGTACAGAAGGGCGGGGTAACCGTCGTTAACAGGCGATAGGACTCATTGACCTGGTTGCGGCGATCGCCCCGGAAGCCAACTCAATACCCCTGGCGAATTCCGGCATTGCCGGAGCAGACGGTTCTTGGCATAATAATGAGGCTCTGGCCGATTTGCGCCACGGGACGGCGGTTTGGCGTCCGGTGAAGAAACGGCCTACATGCGTTTTCTGGCAAGCATATTTGTGCCCACGGGCAACCGGCGGCTGAATGAGCTGATCGGTTTTCTGCTGTGCGTTTCTGCGCTCCTCCTCTTCCTCGCGCTGGCTTCGTATTCGCCGCTTGATCCTTCGCTCAATAGCGCTTCCGTGCTGACCGGGACCCATGTTGCCCGCAACTGGATTGGCGTGGTGGGAGCGCTTATTTCGGACCTTGCCCTGCAGTTCTTCGGGATCGGAGCGTTTCTGCTGCCGATTTTCCCGGCCATGCTTGGACTGCGCTGGTTTGCCTCGCGCAAGATTCAATCTCCGGTGGCGAAAAGTCTGGGTGGAATCTGGCTGGTCATCTTCGTTCCGGCGCTGCTGGCGCTGTTGCCGGGACATTTGCGCTGGCTGCATGTGATTCCGGTCGAAGGTCTTCTGGGGCGGGTGGTCGGCGATGTCCTGATCCACTTCCTGAACCTGACAGGTGCCTACATCGTGTGCGCCAGCGTACTGGCGGTTGCGCTTTATCTTTCGACGGCGTTCTCGTTTTCTTCGATTCGACTGTGGGCGCCTACGCGGTTTGCGTTTGTTACCGCGCTGTGGAACCGATACCAGGATTGGCGGGCGGAACGGGCCAAGCGGCGTCAGCAAAAGGAACTGGACAAACGCCGGACTTCGAAGCCGGTGGTGAAGACGCAGCTCATTCCGTCACGGCAGAGCGGCGAGTCAATCGAGCCCTCGCGGACTTCTGCTGAGCCTCGCCGTACGGGGATTGAGCGCATGCTGGGGCCGGAGGTCACAGAAGCCGCCTCTTCGGGTACGGGTGGAATTCTGCCCGAATCTTTAGCGGAAGTTGAAACGACGGCAGACCCCGAAGTGACGCAGCGAGGCGACAGCGATCACAAGGCAAAGACGACGATGCCGCGGATTGCGGGCGGCTACAAACTGCCCTCGAGCAGTTTGCTGCAGCGTCCTGACGAACAGCAGGCTGTGGATGCGGAAGAACTCAAGCTGCTGGCTCAGGTGCTCACAGAAAAGTATGCGGAGTTTGATGTCCACGGGCAGATCACGCAAATCAATCCCGGCCCCGTGGTCACAACGTTCGAGTTCAAGCCTGACGCAGGAATCAAGTACAGCCGCATCACCAACCTGACCGATGATCTCTGTTTAGCGCTGAAGGCCGAAAGTATTTTGATCGAGCGCATGGCTGGGAAATCTACCGTGGGCATTCAGGTGCCGAACCGTGAGCGGGAGATCATCTGGCTGCGCGAGAATATTGAGTCGCAGGAATTCATGGGCTCGAAATCGAAGCTGACCATGGCCCTGGGCAAGGACATCAACGGGCGCATTGTCACCGCCGATCTGAATGGCATGCCGCACCTGCTGATCGCCGGGTCGACTGGCTCGGGCAAGAGTGTTGCGATCAATGCCTTCATCATGTCGATCTTGTACAAGGCGACGCCGGACCAGGTACGCCTGATTCTGGTGGATCCGAAGCGTCTGGAACTCGGCAATTACGAAGGTGTGCCGCACCTGTATACGCCGATCATCACCGAACCGAAGCTGGCAGCGAATGCGCTGCGCAACGCTGTGCGCGAGATGGAACGACGGTTGAAGCTGCTGGCTGCCAAGGGCGTGCGCAATATCGACCAGTACAACCGGCTGTTCGACCAGGGAACTCCTAGTCTGTTTGAAGAAGACTCCGATGACAAGCCGATTCCCTACATCGTGATCATCATCGATGAACTGGCTGACCTGATGATGCTCGATTCGAGCAATGTGGAGGAATCAATCACGCGGCTGGCGCAAATGGCGCGGGCGGTGGGCATTCACCTGGTGCTGGCGACGCAGCGTCCGTCGGTCGACGTTATAACTGGTTTGATCAAGGCGAACTTCCCGGCGCGAATTTCGTTTCGTGTTGCCACCAAGGTGGATTCGCGGACGATTCTCGACGCCAACGGAGCGGAGGCTCTGCTTGGCAAAGGCGACATGCTTTATCTGCCCTCGGGATCGGCGCGCGTGCACCGACTGCACGCTCCGCTGGTTACGGAAAAAGAGATCGCTGCAGTGGTTGAATTCTGGAAACAGCAAGGCTCGGCGGAGTATCAGCAGCAATTCCTCGAAGCTCCGAAAGATGAGCGCGAGGCCGGCAGCAGCAGTAGTGATGGAGTTGAGGGATCTGAGAGCGGGGGCGAAGACGATCCTCTGTATCAGGATGCCGTGAAACTGGTGGTGGAGTTTGGGAAAGCGTCCACTTCCCTGCTGCAACGGCGGCTGCGCATCGGCTACGGGCGCGCCGCGCACTTGATCGATCTGATGGAGCAGGACGGAATCGTGGGCGCAGCGGATGGTCCCAAGCCGCGGGAAGTGTTGAAGCGTCCTAACTGGATTTCTGAGATTGAAGAGACCATGCGGTAGGACTTGCTGTCGTGCACGTTCCTTCTTGATCTAACACCTGACATCCCACGCTTGGCGAAAACTCCGCGATTGCGTAATATCGGCAGCTGAGTCTGCACCATCACTTTGAATCAGGATCGGACAACTATGGCGGACGAACTTCAGGAATTACGAGAACACGCGGAAAAAGCGCGAGAGGATCGTTCCCTCGCCGCCGTGTCGCTCACCATGGCAGTTCTGGCAGTATGCGTAGCGGTGGTGTCGCTTCTGGGGCACCGCGCGCACACTGAGGAAGTGGTGCTGCAGGCGAAATCCTCCGATCAGTGGGCTTATTACCAGGCTAAGAATATTCGCGAGCACGAGGACGAACTGTTCGGCGATCTGAGCGCGGTGGTGGCCAGCAATGACGCCGCGGCGATGGCCAAGTTCCGCGAAAAGGCTGCGCAGGAAGCGGACCGCTACAAGCACGATAAGGAGGAGATTCAAGCCGATGCGCGCAAGCTGGAGCAGGAGGTCGCGACGGAGAGAAATCGCGCCGATCTGTTTGACTTGGCGGAGGTGTTCCTGGAGATTGGCCTGGTCGTGACCTCGATCACTCTGCTCTCCGGACGGCGAATCTTCTGGCACCTAGGGATTGTGCTGGGCGTAGTGGGAGTTGTCGTGGCAGTAATGGGAGCGATGGCCCACTGACGTTCGGTGGTTCAATTGGCGACGAAAGCTCGTCACCGTGCCGATGAGTCGGCACCGGGGATGGGACACGAAGCCGAACAGGGTAGCGAATGCGAGCAATCGACCCGGTTCGCCTTTCAACGCAGTGTGGCATCTCAGCTGCAAGGGAGTCCGAATCTGGCTGCTGGTAAAAGTCTCAGAGAGCGAGTCCGAACCCGGAAAATCTGAGCTGAAGAGCAGTCGGCGGAGGGCGTATGCTCAGCTACTGTGCTAATTCGACGTGCTCAAGACCCTTTCTTCGACTACGCCAAGGCAAACTATTTCTGGTGGAGACGGAATTTGTGGGCAGGTCAGGAGAGCTGAGAGCTCCTCCCGCTCCTCACATGCGGCCTCAGGCCCGGCGCGTGGAGTGCTACTGGCTGTGTGACCGCTGCGCACAGGTTTGGACACTGGTGCATGACCGAAGGCAGGGAATTGTACTGGTGGCATTGCCGCGCGAACCGTTCAGTGCGAGCGCGGCAAGGGCGGCGGAATACAGAGAATCCGCATAGCGCTGACGGCCGGAGTCCCGGAACGGACTAGGCGCCGCTGGCCCCGCGCTGCGGGACTCGGTATCCCATGCCCATGGAGATGTGCCGGGCCACGTGCTCGAACGCTTCGAGAATGCGTGGCATGGTCTGTGGACTAACCTGCTCCACCGACCTGCTCTGGTGCGAGACTTCACATCCGGATCTGTCTGTCAGCCGATCCTCGGCAACTCTCCCGACACGCCCGCCAGCTTCCTTAAAGAGCGGATCACCAGCGCCCTCACGTTGCAGTCTGCGGCCGGACACGATAACATTGAAAGTCGCGGGCGCATGCATCACTCGACGCAAGCCCTCACCTGACGACTCATAGATAATTCACAAACTGCGGAAGTGGTGGAACTGGCAGACACACCATCTACCCATATCGCTTTAGCAATTCTCTACAAGCTTCTGATAATAAACCTTCTACCTTTCGCCTCAATCACTTCCGGTAACGTCCTTCGGAACGGCCAGTAGGCGCCAGTAAGCCCTGGATGCAGGCAGTCGGTGCAAAATCCGGTGCAGTTCGTCGAGGCACTAGAAAAGGCGCCCTGCGTCGATTACGTGAAAGGCAATGGGAGCGTCTGCAGCGGGACTGCGCCCCCGAAGTCGTCCAAGCGATACGAGAGGGAAGCGTCGGTTCTGCTGTAATTGAAGCGGAAGTCATTCGCGATCACCGGAGACATCGTCCACAGTGCGCCTACGGTTGCCGTTTGGGTATTGGTCGTGGTCGGCGAGACTGTGCTTAACGCCCCGCTGCTCCCGCGCACCGTTAGCACTGAAGGAGAATAGTTGTAACGCCCGAAGAGATTCAGCTTATCGTTGATTTTGTGATCCACGCGCAGGCTGAAGGCGAACGTCGGGCGATGGTCATCAATCTGAACTTGACCTGTCGGTTTGGGGTAGATGAATTTGTCACGTAGTCCGAAACTCATCCCCATCGACTTCATCCCAGAGTTGCAGGCTCTCTTCATCAGCGTGTACTTGCCGCTGGAGACATAGTAGACGCCTGTGTCGGTCGGCAAGGCGTCCTGTGCAAGCGTTGCCGTAACTATCAGCGCTGTTAATGTCACTCCTGCTATGTGCTTCATGTCTCCTCCTAAGGTGCAAACCCTGAACGGACGGAAGGATAACACGGCAGTTATGGTGCGTTCCCTTTGAAGCGACTAGCGCGGAGCATAAGGGCTTATCGAGCCTAGGCAAGATTCTAAGCCCATAGGAGCGGTGCGCACTGGAAATCAAGTCCCCGGTCTTCCGATCCCTCGCCAATTGAAAACTGCCGGGGCGACACCCACGTCCTTATTGCCGGCCAATGGGTGAGGGAAATCACGGTGCCGCGACGCGAGGCGAGAAACTTAATCCTGTCAGGCAGTGATACCAGTGATACCGAAAACGGTGACAAACAGGGTTCCAGAAGCAACACATGCAACGGGGGCTATCAGGTGAAACATGTCGTAATGCATTGTAATTGCTTAAGTTAGTTGGCATGTGCTTGAAGCGCAGAAGGATAGCCGTTGTAGAGAGATAGAATCCCGCTCTCTCCGCCATACTTCAAGTCGCGCGAACACGCCGAACCACTTGGCCACTGGCACGCCGCTAGACCATAGGCTTAAATAGTTCCGGACGAGTCGCTCTCATCCACTTTTCCACGTCCGCGCGCAGGCTGGTAGCGAGTTTGAACATCTCGTCCGCCTCCTTGTCCGACACGGCCCCAGCTAGATCGTAGCTGCTCACGTTGCGCTTCTTGCGAAAGCCATCTAAGGTGTCGATGAATTTTCTGCCCGGCGCCGTCGTGAACTCCAGCGATTGGATAACACGGTAGTGATGATTGTCCCGCGCGGCCCTGTAGCCGGCAGTAGCCAGAGCGGCGGTCGCTGCCTGGAGCGCCGCATTGTAGGCGATCGTACACCGCCAGTCGGCGGGCAACTGTTTCACTTGGCAAGCCGAGAGATCCCGATCCGAGATTGCCAACAGGTTCTTGATCTCTTCAGCGGTTGTTGTGTGCTGAACCAACCAACTATTTTGAAGCCAACTTTGCAAGCTCATTCTCGGTCCCCAACACGAAAAGTCTCTTCTCCTTCATTACACTGCGCAAGAAATGGTTCCCTGCCGCCAGCTTTGATCGGAATTCAAACACTGGAAAAACGGTCGGGTTGATCTCCCTGCCGAGCGCTCTCTGTGCCGGACTCAGCGCGGAAACAACGTCGCTGAACGGTGCATCTCCCAAAACCATCAAATCCACGTCACTATCCGCTCGCTCTTTCTGACGCGCAACCGAACCGTACACGAAAGCAATTTGAATCTCTCCTCCCAAAGACGTCAGAGCCGAACGGATGACATCGTGGATGCCCACGGTCTTGGATATCAGACTCTTGATTTCCAAGAAAATCGGGCTTTTTGAATTCGCGCGATATAGGACCTGATTACCCTGAACCGTTCTCACAATGAGGCCCATCTCCGTTAGGTGCTTCAACTCTCTCTGAAGGGCACCGTGGCCGGCCCCAACTGCCCTGACAAGCTGGCGCAGGTAGAATGACTGGTCTGCATGGCCGTAAAGCATGGCCAGCAGCGCGCTGCGCGTCTGGCCAAAAAGCCCTCGGGCCGCGACCTCAAAATTCCCTCCTGTACTCATAATGCGTACAATTGTACCCTAATTGGGTTCTCGGCTCAAGTCTCACCCTGGAACCAAAAATACGCCTTCTTTGCTGAAGGCGTTCCCATCGCGACGGATCAACCGGGATCAACCTCAGTTCTCCAGTGAAGAACTCTCTGAGATCGATTGTAGTTCGCGAAAGATATCTGCATGGTGCTGGCCAAGGTAGCGCGCAACACGGGCATTGCCAAGCAACTTCGCGAGGTAGCCACGCGCTAGGACCAGATTGAGGACCTGATTTCCATGAGATTCCTCAATAATCCCTAAATCGCGTTGCAAGACTTCCATCTCTTTCTCCATTTTCGCGACCTGTTCCGGGGTCAGGCCCTCGACCGCTTTGTGTTTGTCAGGATCGACAAGCATGTCGGAGCGGGTCCCTGCCAGAAGAGCTTTTGCGTAGGGCACCGAGAAGTTCCCCGTGGCCAGCAGCAGGTCGGCTACCTCAATTTGGCGCATTGGTTTGAGCTTTCGTAGAAAGGAGAATACTCCGAGCGACACGTGTTTATTCTTGAGGATCTCGATGGCCTCTTTGCAAATACCATTCAGGAGGTCCCGCTTCTGCCGGATGATAGCGACATCAACTTTCAGTACCTTGGCGATCCGTTCTTCCGAGACGCCGTGCCGAATCGCTTTCAGGATCATGTTGTGTTCCTGAATCGTAGCCATCCGGTTTACTCGCCGATTGTACGTGTAGGTTTCATCATCAGTCGCAATTAAACAGCGCGCATGAGTTTCGCCGATCTGCCTCAAGACCTCAAGGCGCACGTGGCCATCCAGCAATAAATATGTGTCTGACTGGCCATTGTGTGGAAATACGATCAAGGGCTCAATGATGCCGACTTCGCGCACGGAAGAAAGGACCTGCTGGTACTTTTGGCTGGACCGCACGACAGGTTTTACCTGCTTGAGTGGCAGGATGTTTGTGAGCGGCACCACCACTCCTTGGGGATTAAAAGCGATGGACACCTGCTTAGCCATATTCAAGCCCTTTCGGTGATCTGAATCCGCTCCGCCAGGTAAGCGGGCAGCGACTCCAGTCCTTCAGCCCGCAACAATGTGGTGAAGTTCTCGTCGCGGAAAAGATTTCTTAGAGCGGACACGATGAACAGCAAGCGGTGCTCCGTTAGCTGCGACTTCTTCACCAGGAGTTTTTGCCGGTCGGCTTCTTGACGATAAACACGAATTAGCGACTCTGCTGATTGGAAGCCGTTATTTCTACGTCGGACACCTGGGATCGACCGTTTGCCATTGGCTTTGCGCAGCTCTATGATGCGACGGACAGTGAGCAACTTGCGGCCGCGCAGAGACTGATCCTCATAGGCTTGGCAGAGGGCTTGCTGAATACCATCTTCGTCGGCATTCGCGATCTGCATCGCAACCGACAGCGGTATTCGGCCTTTGTCAACGGCATGAAGAAGACGTTCTTCGCCGTTTTTCAACAGATGCGTGATTCCCACAACGTAGCTCCTTGCAACATCAATCTTCTTCGCAATCTCATTTGTGTTGTAACCTCGCAACTTCAGACCGTCGATCTCTCTGAGCAACTCCAACGGGCGGATTTGGCGCCTAGCAATGTTTTCTACCAAGCTCATTAAGAAGCATTCCTCCCTCGATGCTTCCTTCACAATTGCAGGGATCTCAACTTGGCCGAGCGCCACGAAGGCCTCAAGTCGACCTTGGCCACACACCAAATCATATGATTTGCCATCTGTGGGTTCGATCCGACGAGCGACGGTAATGGGTTTCTTGAGACCAAGACTGGAAATATTGGCCACGATGCCTTGGAAAGCGATCTTGTTCCGGCTTCGCGGATTGAGGACATTTACTTGATCTATGGGGATCATCTGAACGGTCGGCGCGGCATCGTTCATGCGGCCCCCATTATCCTTGCGCGCTGGGCCATGCCAAAAAAGAAATCAAGGGTCACAAAGCGATATGTATCCAAACTGACCGCGTTATCTTCGGCGAGCAATAGTTTTTCAAAGGTCATGTCGAGACTCGGCAGGAGATAGTAATCGAGAGGGCTCTGATTATCGGCGGCCATTCGCACTGCAACGGTGATGTCTGGGTTCAAACCCTCATCAATGCGAATTAACCATCGAAAGGCCCCTGAGTCTCTTTGACGGCATCGGGCGATAACGAGAGCTGCGGTGAATTCATCATTCACCAACAACAAGTCGGTCGTGGGGTCACTGCTCACAGCACCTCCGAGCTGGCGAATATTGTCAATGACATCGGCGATGATCTTGGGATACATCAGGCGCAACTGGCGGTTTGTCTCGACGAACTGGTAATCGCGCTCGGGAGTGTACCCGATCAAGCCGTATGCCCGGATCAGGCTGCTAAATCGGCTACGATAGACCGTACTGGACGCCATGCCGTCAGTCTCGTCGATCAGAAGACCAGAGAGACGGCCGGTGCGCTCCAGTAACCTGCGAAGTTGGTCCAGTAGTTCGTCATTGGAGTATTTGCGACTGCGTTCGCGAATGATGGTCTGCGCCCTTGTGAACAGGTCTGCTGGGACGATGGACTCGAATGCCGCATCGCTACGAATCCACATCTCAGGCGGGTTTAGAACGCGCTTTTTCTTCAGCTTGAAGGACATTCTGTTGTAAATGTTGTTGCCAACGTACTTCTCGTTCGTCAAGACTTGGTGAATCGTGCCTTGAGTCCAGGCCCGTCCCAAGTCTGTCGTAATGCCGCGTTCATTCAACATCTTGGCGAGTCTTGATTCGAGCATTCTTTCTTCTACGAACGTGCGGTACATCCAACGAACGATCTCCACTTCCTCGGGCGGCCCTGGAACGAGAATGACGCGGTCCGTCTGTATGCTCTTTTGCTCTCCCCGGTTGAGCACTCCCTTGTATTGGCCGGTCACGTCACGCAGCATCCGACGAAGCCCAAACCCTGGTGAGCCACCCTGGCGAAATCCGAGTTCGATAAGGCGACACTGCCCGATAAAGACCTTGGCTGAAAGCTCGCGGCTGTACTCACCAGCCATGGCCCTCTTCACGCCTTTAACGATTGTCGAAATGGGGCTGCCGTCATTCTCAAATTGCTCAGCGCAATAGTGCACATCGATCTTTGCGCGTCGGCAAATGTACTCGTAATAGGCGCTCTCGTCCGCATCCTGGAAACGCCCCCAACGGCTGACATCGTAGACAAGAATTGCGCTGAAGTCGGCTCGGCCATTCTCTACATCATGGATCAACTTTTTCAGAGCATCTCGACCGTCAATTCGAAGGCCGCTCTTGCCGGCGTCTGTGTAGGTCCGCGCGATGGTCATGCCTCGGCCCTCAGCGTATTGCTGGATAACTTTCCTTTGGTTGTCGGTAGAGTACTGTTGGTGCTCTGTCGACATGCGGACGTATTCCACGACGCGGGTCGCGCCAGTACCGGATTGACATGATGAAGCTTGCTGTTGTCCCGTTTCTTCCATTGCTGGCCGTCGTCTGAAGTGCGGATTTCACGCGATGGGAGCTGGGGCGACCCTAAGAGTCACTGCTGCTCTTGCGGACCGCTGGCCGGCGTGGTCACCCTGCAGGGGACCGCCTTTACGCCCAATTTTGGATTCTCCAGACATTATTAGTAGTTATATGACGAGCGGCATACCAGGTTCAAAGAGGTGTTCTTTACTGCCTGACCCTAGCCTGGGAGGACGTAATCCCAAGCACGATAATGATTTTGGCGGAAGCAAGGTTGTTCTTTTCATATAACCCATCTGGAGAGACAAGCCAAATGCTTGCATCCAGCGACCGAAGATCGACAGCCGAGTTGTTCTTTGCCAATTTCAAGAGCTGGTTCAGTTCAGATGTTAAGTGGGATTTCTTAGCATTAAGACGGTCACCGGCTCGCCGGTCTGCCCAATAGCGCTTCATGTAGTGGGGGTTTTTCTCGCGCCACTTTTGCTGACTGTCGCGGCATTGCTCTCGATAAAGGGGATCTTCAACGAGCTTTTTCCGATGGTAGTCTGCGCGCCGGCGGCGCTGGCAATCTCCTGAGCTGCAGACTTTTTGATCCGGGTGGTACCGAGAAGGGCGGAATTTATGGATGCAGTACCTACACACTTTTTCTTCCATGCTAACTGTGTAAATCCTCGCATGGGCCGCCAAATCCCTTTGAAATACTATTGACGCGGGGTTACCCTACCGAGACTGGCAGACCCGCTTCATCAAAATCCTTGCATTCAAAACCGCCAAAGTTGCCGGGATATCCGAGTTGATTTGAAATGATCCGGGTCCGGCCGATCGTCTGATCGTCGCATTCATGCGTATGGCCATAAACCCAGAGGGCCGGCTGGTGGGTCCCAATGATCTCCACCATGTCCAGGGAATTAAATGCCGGCGTGAGTGGGCCGCCCTTGTATTTGGAGTTGGGATTGATGACTGGTGCATTATGGCTGATAACCACGCGCGGACCACGTAGATTCTTGCCAAACCAGTTCAGCAATTTCGACGCGAAGTTTTTGTGTAGCGCAATCGAATCTGCTGGCGTGAAAGGCGTTTCGTCGGAGTTATAGATGAGGCGGTAATCATTCATTTGAGAGCGGGCGGTCTCCATGGCGCGCAAATCGCCGCCGTTGAAATCCGTCCACATGGTGCCGCCGAAGAAATTGACACCCCCGATGCTGACCTCTTCATCAAGCAGCAGTTTCACATGCGGATGTTTGTCTTCGAGCCACGCCTTGAATCTATTATCCTCTTCGTTCATCGGCCGCTGCGTGTAATATTCGTGGTTTCCCGTCACATAGAGGACTGGTTTCTTCCACTTCCGCAGAATCTGGTCGAGCGGCTCATAATCGCTGAGCGTGACGATATCGCCTCCCAGGATCATGACATCTCCATCGGCATCTGGCGGTAACATCCAGCCCGAGCCAAATTCAAGATGCAGGTCGCTATAAGTAATGATTCTCATTGCTCCTGAGAGAATGCTTGTTTGAACACGTCCTTCTCAAGTGCCGGATCTCCTCCGACAGCGATTCGACTCGACGCGAAGCCCAGTTCGTGAAAGTAAGAATCTGACATCCCCCGGATAGCTGAATAATAAGCCGAGGCGCAAAGGCCAGTGTCAAGGCTCTTCGACCGCGAACGCGGCGCGCGAAGCGCGGCCTTGACACTGGCCGGGCCTCGGCTATGCTCTGGCTATCCGGGGCATGTCATTCGGGAATCCAGCATCACAGACCTAGACCGAAACCCTGACTGATCTGATTCGTGTGCGTCGTTCGTGGTTCTATCTTGTGCGCTACTGGCTCTTGCTGAATGGCGGGGGAATGGGATACGTCGCGGCTGAGTTCCCTGCCCAGCATCGCTGCATTGTTGGTATAAATCTGCGCGTCATAGCGTCCGCGCGAGACAGCGACATAGGCCATGCGGCTGTTGAGCAGATCCTTAGCGCCCAACTCGGTGTCCACGTGAATGAGGACACGGTCGGCAGTCTGTCCCTGGCTGGAGTGGCTGGTCATGGCATACCCATGATCAAGATGCGTATGCTTGTGCGGATCGAGTTCAACCATGCGCCCACCGTCGATCTTCAACCGCAGCCGCCCGTCTCCGTCGATGCTCTCGATGGTCCCCAACTCGCGGTTCGCAACTCTGAGGTTGTCGGCCGGCGCAGTGAGCTGGATGCGGTCGCCTACTGAAAAACTCCGCATCTCCTCCCGAAAGACGGAGACTCCCTGTTGCCTGCGCGGATCGTAAGTGCGCTGAGTGCCATCCTGGAGCTCGACTGTCAGCCGGTTTCGCGGAGCGTCGATGCTCTTCACCTGTGCGTACGCGCCTTTCCCGATGCCGGTTTCCTTCGACGAGCGAGAGTAGCGCAGCACATTGCCAACCTCATAGCGCTCGGACCATGTACGGTCCGCGCCGGTGAGGTCTTGGCGCGGCACAAGCGTCCTGATGCAGTGCTCTTGGTTACTAACGAGGCCACTCCGCTGCAATTCCGCATGGATACGCTCGTTGATCTCCCCACGAGAGCGGTTGTCGGGAGAAATCACCAGCGTGTTCTCCGGCGATTTTGCATACTCTTTCGCAATGGCGGCGATGCGCTCGTCGCGGCCTTGAATCTCATGGACGCGCCCCTGCTGGTCAAGATTCTGGATCGCTTGCTGCACTTCGCCCCGCGCGAGCTGCTCGACTACCTTTTTCAGTTCTGGGTCCTTCTGGCGCACGATCTCTTCGAGCTTCACCGTTTTCATACCAGCATCCTGGAGTTGCGCGAAGGGCCTCCCGGCCTCAACCGCCTCATGTTGCCGCCGGTCGCCGACGAGCAACACACGGTCATTCGGATGAAGCCTGTTCACAAACTCATGCACCTGCCTGGTCGACGCCAGAGAGGATTCGTCGAGCACATAGAGCCGTTTCTCGCCGGTATTCGGCTGCTGTCCACGTACCAGATGCTTCTGTAGTGTTGATGTCTCCATGCCTGCTTCCCCGAGCTTCTGCGCCGCGCGGGACGTTGGCGCGAAACCTTCCACCCTGTAGCCCTCGGCCTCCGCACCTTCGCGGATCACGGACAGAGTCGTTGTCTTGCCCGCGCCTGCGATGCCATCTAAACCGACAAGCTTCTCCCGCGAAAGAAAGATTTCGTCTACTGCCTGGAGCTGCGACGCATTCAACTCCGGGTGGCGGTCCTCCTTGGCGATGCGCACGTGCGGCGAGACCAGCATGGGATCGCTGTAGTCGCGCCGATTGCCTTCCTGCATCCGGGCAACGATCTCACTCTCCATGTGTACCATCGCGGCGGTTGTGTACTGTCTGCCAGCGCCAACGTGCGAGACTTCGCGGAACTCCCCGGCCTCTATCCGGCGTTCGAACTCCCGCCGGACCTGGGCATAGGTGGTTTCTCCTATGCCGCGCACCAGCGCTGTTTCAAGAATCGCGCGGCGGTCCCGCACTGCCGATCTCTCGAAGACATGATCTCGCGCCCATGTCACGGCCCGCTGCGCCTGCATCTCTGGCTCCGGCATCTGGTATTGCCCATGTTGGCGCGCCTGTGCGACGACGCGGTCCGCCTGATGCCCGTACTGTGCGGCCAACTCGCGGTGTCGCTGTAAGACTTCTCCAGGCGACAGCAGCTCTTTGCGGTCGCGCGTATGGTGGGCTGCGATTTGCGCTGCTGCGGCTCCGTCGATTCCTTGTTCCCGGAGATGGTCTTTGATCTGTTCACGCCTCGGACTGGAAGCCTCCAGATATTCCTTCGAGTAGCCCCTGATTTCCGGCTGTCCGTGCTTGCCGCGCTCCAGTTCGTAGCCCAGTTTTTCCAGACGCAGAGCCAACTCGGATCGGTAGACCGCCGTGGCGTAGCGTTGTGACACGAACATCTCATGCGGCTGCAAAGCTCGCATCTGTTTCCCGTTTTCGTGGCCATTCTCCCGCTCGGTCATGTTGAAGATCACGGCATGAGTATGAAGCTGGGGCGCAGCATAGCCGTCGACGGGCCGCGCGGTGTCGTGCTCGAAGGTGGCAGCGATGAATTTTCCGGTCGTCTCCGGGGCATGGACATTGCCGATTCGTGCCTGCGTGTATCGCTCAAGCTCCTGAAGTGCCGCGCGTACACTCTCCCGATGTGCTTCCCGCACACGATCGTCGCCGCCCACGAGAGCGGTAAGCGATACCGACTTCGGCGCAGAGAAGGTGGCGTCCCACCCGGCGCGATGCTCGGCGCTGGTCACCCCTCTGCCAAATTTGCCTTCATAGGTTCTCGCAACTTGATGCCGTGCGAGCTGCTCTTCGGTGTGCGGATGTTGGCCTTCACTCAGCCGGGCAAAGTGCTCGGAACCAACGGGGCCTTGCAACCCCCACTGCTCGGCGAGTCTGCCCTGCCACTCCGTATGACCCTGCTGATCGCGGCTCCAGTAGTTCTGTTCCTGCGAGGCAAACTCCCGCACATGGTAGGTCTGCGCCTGGCTGGCTGACAGCGGTTTGGAGATCGTGAGCATACCGAGCGTTCCTCAAACGTGAAGTGGTGTTCTGGGCAATTTGTCTCTCATTCGATTCCCTTCGTTTTCTCCCAGGCGAACGCCTCTTTTGGTTTGGTCCCGGGCGCACCGATGGTCGAAACAAAGAGCGCGAGCATCGGCTGGGTAGGCTTCTTCAGGGGATCGGCGGGAGCAGTCGCGGGTACTGATGGCGCTGGTTTCGGCGCGATCTCTGACATCTGCCGCCGCGAAAATCTCGGCAGTCTGAACCGGATTCTGCCCATCTTTATCCTCCATCTCTGGATCAAACTTGGCCGAGGTTGGCCCCATTCGATCGTCTCCCTATCCCGCCCTTTACGTGGGGACCGGTTCTGCAACACACTCCGCACAGCCAGCAGCAAAAGGAACATCGCGGCTACCCAAAGCAACGGCGTCAAGAGCGAAAAGCTTCCGAGAAAAGGCATGGCACTCATGGCATACGAGCTCTTTCCTTGCCCTCGCGGGCGAAGAAGTCATCAAGCAGTTTGCGCGCCTGATGGAGCTTTCGCGCGTCGGCTTGGTCGCGGATTTTGAGGACGGAATCAGGCGACAGTTGTCTACCGTCCGCTGCGGCCTCGGCGGCTGCATGGAAGAGATTAAGCAGCGTGTAACGCACCGCCCAGACTTCGGCCAATACCAGTTCGGCGGGATCAGCCGGCCGCTGTCGCGCAGCGCACAGAGCGGTCCCGCGCAGCCACTCGGAGAGAGCCTGTCCAGCGCTTTCGGCGGCAGCTTCTATCTCTCCTAGTTCTTCGGGAGTCAGTCTCGTGGCCGCGGTCTTGGTGCGGAAGCCGGGCTTCGCCTCTTCTCCGAACGGCAAACTGGACTGGGGATTAGCTTGAACGCGGGGACTACTCATTGGACGAACCGCCTTGTTGCACTACTGCGCTTAATTCCGCTGCGACTAAACTGTGCAATCGTTAGTTCACAGCAAGCTCTTGCGCTCGAACGCGTTTACCTGATCGACGATGGGCGGCGCTTTGTCGCAAACAAATGTGATTGGTCGCTACCGCGCTCATTCAGCCAATCGCCGATTTTGTTGATGCAGCGAAAGTTAACCGGCGTAAACATCGAAGCGCCAACGCGCGCTCCGCAGTTCCCAATTTGGGGGTGACGTGTCCACCCTTTCTCCCGGTGCGAAGCACCGCCGCTCTTACAGTTCGCCATACTCAAGAGCCAGCGCGTCCCACAGACGGCGTGCTTCTGGAGCCTGCCATGCGCGCCGAAACAGATTCCGGATCGACTGCCAATGCTCCATCGGGAATCCAAACGTGATTCCGTTCTCACGCGCAAAGAAAAACACCCCCCTTTGGTCGTTCTCCAGGATCTCCGTGTGAGCATAGAAGTAGTACCCTTGCCACTGGCAAAGGTCCCGCTCCAAATCGAGCTCTTCGAGCAGCCTTCGGAACTCCGCAATCCTCGGATATCCAACCACCGGATACCGCGGCGTAAGGGCTCCGGGGAACTGCAAACGAGGGGAGAATTCATTCCCTTCTTCCCGCACCAGATCGAGGCGGTATCCGCCTTCTTCCAAGGACGGCAATGCTGGCTGAACCGCAAGCTCAAAATCCTCGTCATTTGTCTCCGCAGGCACCTTCTCTCGCAGTGGCCTGCGGTGGACGGAATAGTGGCCGCGCGCGCACACGCGCCACAGGGCCGACCAGTGCGGCCAAAGCACCTCGTTCAGCTTCTCAATATTTGAGAACTTCTCCTCATCGAGAAGCCGATAGAGATTCCGCACGGCGAGGATCGGCTTGCGCCGCTTTTGAGCCGGGTTTCTCAGCAGCTGGATGGCGCGCGTAACCACCCGGCGCACGTCATCAGTTCCAACGTCTTCAGCCTTGGCCTCGACCTGTTTGTCCCCTGGGAGACTCATCAGATATACAAAGTCCACTGGCGACTTCTTCGGTCTCCGGGCGATGGCGTAAGCCGCAAGGAATGCCTCAAGGATTTCGGCCAGGGTCTCGTATGAAATCTGGCCTTGCGCGGTATTCATAAATGACTCCGCGCCCACCGCACAGTAATGGGCGACCATGGTCCATTCCGCCTGCGAAAGCGACAGCCCTGAGTCGGCCTTCCCACGAATTCTTAGCAGGGAATCGGTCGGCTCTGTGAGCAGGTCTACTAACTCAAGACGGTCATCTCGGGCAGACTCAAGAAGCTGCTTTGCAGCTTCCGATGTCGAGACGTTCTGGCCAGTCTTCAGGGAGATGATTTTCCTCAAGGTTTCAAGCCTTGAGCGCAGCGCCTCGGAGATGCGAATGGAGATCACTGGCTGCTGCGGGATCGCTTCCTTCTCTAGCATGTAGTCCTTTCTTAGATCGCTACAGTCAATGAAAAGGTAACGTTACATATTGACTGTACGTGCACAAATACGCTATTGTCAAGCATGAGTCGTCGAGGTGCACTGTGCACGAAGCGAAGCCCCCAGCATTTGCATCTGATCCGATCGAACCTTTACTCGACGTGAGCAGAGCTGCCTATTTGCTGGGCATTTCGGTCAAGACCTTGCGCGACTGGATTCAGGGTCGTAGGATCGACTACGTGAAAGTGGGCACAAGAGTCATGATTCGGCCGGAAACCATCCGTCAATTCGTGACAAGCAACACCCGACCCGCGGCAGGCTGATGAAAGTATTCAAACGCTCCGGAAGCTCATACTACGCCTACAAGTTCCAGTACCGAGGCAAGGAGTACTACCGCTCGACTGGGACCGAAAATCGGCGCGAAGCCGAGGCTATCGCCGGTGCAGCACGAACGCGCATTGTTCGCCAGGCTGCAGGACTCGAGGAACCCGAGCCCGAGCGAAAATCTCCCGCGAGTGATGAAAAGCTCAAGAACATTCCGACGCTGAGGCAGTTCCAAACAACTTTCGACGAGTGGGTTGCCACAGCCAAAGCGGAACAGAATGGCACCGTCAAGTTTTATCAGGAGAGCTATCGGAAACTGATCAGTTACGGTCCCTGGGCTGATCTCCCGCTCGACCAGATCGACGAAGCTCACATCGAAGCGTTCAAAGCTTGGGCCTTGAAGCAAGCGGGACGACAGCGTGACGGAAAACCTACGCCGGTGGGCAAAACCACGGTTAATCGCTATTTAGCCACTTTCCGCAAGGCCCTGCGTTATGCGCATCTCAAGCTTAAGCTGATCTCCAAGGTGCCGACGGTTGAACAGTACACGAAGGACGAAGGAGCAGAACGTGAAACGGATTACATCTTCAGCGCGGCGGAGTATGCGCAATGGACTTCGCGCGCTGCCGAACCTTTGCGATCCGCTTCCATTCTGGCGCGCCACTCCGGTATTTGTCGTAACGAGATGCTAAAGCTGATGAAGGATTGCGTTCGCCTCCCCTTGGAGCAGGGTGCAGATGGGAAAATTTGCGGAGAGCTCATAATCAAGCGAGGCCTGAAACGGCGAGCGCGAAAGCGAAAGCTGGTGATCGATCACGAAATGAAGGAAGTACTCGAACGACTTCTGAAAGACTCGAAGTGCGACTACGTCTTCACGAGCCCGCAAGATCCGACAAAGCCTCTTGGGCCCTGGGTGCTCGAAGAACAGATAGGCCAGGTACGGAAGAAGATCAATACCCATCCCGATGCCGGCCTGCACGCTCTGCGTCACACTTTTCTGACCGAAGCCGGAGAGTACACCGATCCGTTTACGTTGCAGTATGTCGCCGGACACGATAACATTAAGACCACGATGCGCTACGTACACCCGCGGGAGGCTGCAGTACATAAGCTGTTTGCGCGGCTGGCGGACTTGCAGCGGCCGGAGGAGCGCATCGCGTGCAAGAAGTCGGTGCAAAATCCGGTGCAGTTGGAAATGCCCTCACAGGACGAGCTCGCTAAGCTATTGATTACAAGTAATTTACAAAGTGCGGAAGTGGTGGAACTGGCAGACACACCATCTTGAGGGGGTGGCGCCGAAAGGCGTGGGGGTTCAAATCCCCCCTTCCGCACCAATTTTAACGTTGTGAATTGAGTGCGCAACAGGCAGCTGCCTGGTTTCGTACAAGATCGCACCATGCACCCGGCGGCCTCGGCTTGTCGTATGCAATTCCGGAACTCCTACTCCGGAATCATTGCGATCGTCCCCATCCCGGTCTCGAAGGCATCCCGTCACTGTAAACTTCGTGGAGCGGAGCCCCAGGACGTGCGCCCCCCCCGAGTGCATACAAATGTATTTCCACGAGAACCCCAGCCTTTCTGAGCGCAGGATCGTAAGCCAGCGATTCTCCGGCGGTTTGCCTGGGCCATTCTTGCCTTACAGAAAAACGTAGGCGCCGAGTGACAACAGCATACAAAAATCCTTTGCATAGTTGCTTCAGAAGTGCATAATAAATCGTTTTAATTGGGCGCTGGTCCGTTCTCGCCGAACTCACATCGCGGGACCGGGCTTTGCATCGAGGGAATTTCCTCGATGGAATCTGACAGCAATCGAGGATCCGGCCTCGTTTGTTTATCCGGGCCAAGGGGGCAACGTGAATCTCTCCACTGTTACATTTCAGGAAAACTACCAGCGCGTACTGCGAACTCTTATCACCGCCGTCATCGTCCTGCTGCCGGCAGCGCTATTTGGTCAAGGCTACTTCGGGACGGTGAGCGGCATCCTAACCGACCCCTCGGACGCAGCCATCCAGGGCGCAAAGGTCACGCTGCTCGATGAAGAGAGGGGATACAAGTTCACGACCACCTCGAACAATGAGGGGCAGTACCTGTTTGTTTCGATTCCTCCGGGGCTGTATTCGGTGACGGCGGAGAAGCAAGGGTTTCAGAAAACGGAGCGCACCCATATCAAATTGAGCATCAGTGAGAACCCGACCGCGAATCTGACTCTGAAAGTCGCGAGTACATCACAAAGTGTTGACGTTAAGGCCCAAAACCAGAGCATCGACACCCAAGATGCAGTGACTGGCCAGGTAGTCGACCGCAGGCTCATTAACGACCTGCCCCTGATCGATCGTCAGGTGCAGGACCTGATCTATCTCGCGCCGGGCGTTACCGACCAAAGTGATGCAAACAGCGTGATGGATACAAACGGAACGAACTTCATTTCCAACGGCAGCCGTGGAGCCAGTGCGGACATTTTGATGGATGGCGCCAGCGTCACCAACTTCGAGCCCAACGGCGGCATTACCTACGCGACCTACGTTCCCAACCCGGAGTCGGTGGAAGAATTCAAAGTACAGCAGTCGAACTTCAGCGCGGAATATGGCTTCTCCGGCGGGTCCATCGTCAACATGATTACGCGCTCCGGGACGAACACTTTTCATGGTGAGGTATACGACTTCGCTCGCAATACCATCACGGACGCAAATACCTGGTTCGATGATGACTCCACCCCAATAACTCCTATTCCCCCGGTTCACCGGCATGATTTCGGCGGGACATTCGGCGGGCCGATCATCAAGAACAAGACCTTTCTCTTCTTCGACTGGGATGGAACGCTCCAGTCATCCGCGCAAACCTATTTTGCCGGCGTGCCCAGCGCGGCCGAGCGCACGGGGAATTTCTCAGAGCTCTGCGGCGGGGATGGTCCCAACGGGCCCGCGCCGGGCGCAGCCTTCGTGAACGGGGTTTGCAACAATGCGGCCGGGCAGCTTTACGATCCTTATTCCGGCGTTTATAGCTCCAATGATGGCGGACCCGTTCGCCTCACCCCGATCCCGAACAACAGAGTTGACCAATACATAAGCCCGGGCTGTAATCCGGCCGCTCTTCCTGCGGGTAATACCTGTCCTCCAGCCCAGGACCAGCCCACGCCCGGTGTTCCGGGCAATCTTATCGACCCTGTGGCTTTGAAGATGATCCAGTTGTTTCCCAATCCAACCCCCGGCTACGCCGGTGCTACCCCATACCAGAACTGGATCGCTTCCGGAGCAACTCCCAGTAACAACGAGGAATTCGATATCAGAATCGATCACCGCTTCAATCAAAAGAATCTGTTGAGCGGAAAGTATTCCCAGCAGTGGAGCGACACGACTCCTTATAACTGCTTCAATAATTTTGTCGATCCCTGTGGCAGCGGAGCGAACAAAGGAAACTCGCACCTGATCGCCCTCAACGAGGTCTACACCATCAGTCCCACGATGCTGCTGACCACGACTTTTGGGTTCACTCGGGGAACCACGCTGATCTATGCTTACAACTCCAGCCTGAATGCCAACCCGCTCAGCACGCTGGGTTTCCCTTCCTATTTGCAGTCGAACGGCTTCAATGGTGTTCCTCCAATGTTTATTGGAGATTACACTGCGGCGGGCTTTCCCAACCTGGGGAACAACCCGTATGGCAATTACAAACAGGGACAGGAGACTGGTCAGCTTTCGGCGATGCTGACGAAAATCCATGGCGCTCACGAATTGAAATTCGGACTCGAGGGCCGTCTGCACCAGCAGAATTACATCCAGACCAACGCCCCGCTGGGTTACTTCAATTTCAATTACGGGGGCACCTCCCAGTGTCCGGCTTCAGGGGGAATCACAGGCATGTGTAACGACGGCAATGTCGGCGGCGGAGACGACATGGCCAGCTTCCTGATGGGGCCAGATGGCGGGCGGGGGCAACACTTTCTACGAGATTCAGTTCCGCCCGGCCAGCGAGAACTACCAGTACGCTGTATTCGTTCAAGACAACTGGAAGACCACCAGCAAACTGACGCTGAATCTGGGGCTGCGCTACGACGTCTCGCTGCCCCGGACCGAGCGCTTCAACCGGATGAACTGGTGGAACCCGAATGTGACCAACCCGCTGAATGGAGGAAGCATTTCGTACACCAATCCGGTTAGCCTCCAGCCGGTGACCGCGCCGCTGATGGGCGGCGAGTTCTTCAACAGCCCCAGCGTGCGCTCGGATTGGTTGACGGACTGGACCGACATTCAGCCGCGTTTTGGTTTTGCGTATCAGTTCGCTCCGAAAATGGTGGTGCGCGGCGGTTACGGCATCTTCTACAGCCAAACTCGCTCGGGTGCCAATGGCTTGCTCAGTTACGGTTCGCAAGGCTTCAACCAGTACACCAGCGCGATCACCACGTATCTCAATCAGAACAACTCACCATGGCTGCACCTAAGCAATCCTTTTCCCAATGGCTTGATCCAGCCGCCCGGGAGCGCGCTTGGTGAGTTGAATGATGTGGGCTTCGGCGCCATCGGCCCACTCCGCACCCATGCTGCGGCATTGACGCCATACGAGCAGAGCTGGACCTTGGGCATCGAACGGCAGATGCCAGGGAACATCGTTCTGGCTGCGAACTACATTGGAAAAAAAGGAACCCACCTTTATTTCGCCGGCGACAACAATAGCGACATTTTGGGACGCTCGATTGAGAGCTTGCCCCTCAATCCTCCCAACCCAAGCAATCCCAATCCATGCCAGACGCTCAATATCTCCTGTCTCGAAAATTACGTCGCCAATCCCTTCGCCCCGTTGATTTCCAATCCGAACAGCACACTTTCCAGCTTGTCGCCGACGGTGCCCTATTACCAGCTACTCATGCCGTTCCCACAGTACACCGGCGTTACCACCGATGAGCCGCCTATTGCGAATTCGACCTATCACGCGTTGCAGCTTACGGCAAACAAGGCCTACAGCAACGGCCTGGAACTTGTAGCCAGCTTCACGTGGTCGAAATCGATCGACGACTCCTCTATGTATGACACCAACGTGGCCTGGTTGGGGAACTATGGCCCCGAATCTGGCTTTGCGTTGCAGGATCCGAACAATCCGAAATCGGAGCGAAGCCTCTCGACGTTCGACGTGCCCGCCATGCTGAAGTTCAGCTATAGCTACGATCTGCCGTTGGGGCGCGGTAAAGCTTTTTGGTCCGGCATGCCACGACTTGTGGACTACATCATCGGCGGCTGGAAAACCAATGGCATCTGGGAGATTCACTCCGGCCGGCCGTTGCAGTTTTTTGTATCAAACGGCGGAATACCACTGCCAACCTACGGTCCGCAGCGCCCTAATTTCGTGGGCAAGCCACAGCGGAACTACGGCCCCGATAGTGTCTGGGTGAACAATTTCTACGCCAATTCGGGTAACGCTATCCAAGCTCCCGCTCCTTTTACACTAGGGAATGCCCCTCGGACCACGGCAGACATCCGCACTCCGCTCTCGTTCACCAGCGACTTGTCAATCGCGAAGCAATTCCTGCTGTCGAACATGCATGAAGGAATACGGATGGAGTTGCGCCTGGAAGCCCAAAATGCATTCAACCATCCAGTCTTTGGCTCGCCGGATATGGGCGTCGGTGATGGCGATTTTGGCGTGATCAACTATTTGGCAGTTGGGCCGCGGCAGTGCCAGTTGGCCGTAAAGATCATGTTCTAGGAGTGAGGGCGGTGCGGTCTTGCCGGAGTTTCCTCGTAGGCTTCGAATCCTGCGATCACTTGGCGGCGTTCCCTGGACCTCCCACGGGATAGATTCGGGGAAGGCGCTGATCGACCGGGGGTAGAGGGGGAAAAGCGGCATGCGGTTCCTTCTGGTACCAATACGCCACGGAAAAGAAATTATCGGAGCGATGATTGGCGTGGCCATGCTCGATCGTCGCTCTGAGAGACTTGGTGAAAGGAATTGGGGAATCCAGATGAAACCGATACACGGAAGAGCGGCTGCCCGCTAACTCGGCGCCCTTCACCGGTGCTCCGTATAGTGCATAAGAGAAGGGATGATCGCCAAAGTCCCAGGCTCCGAGAAAGTAGTCTTCCGACCCAGTGCCGTTGATTGAGGGACGCTTTTCTCCGTCGATGAAAAACATTTCGTCGCCTTCGCCCCACCATCCGTCCTGATTCTGAAGCACTGACATGGTGACGCCGACGAAGTGTCCCTGGCCGGTCGCTTCCATCCACACGTAGTTGCCGTCTCCGTCGAGATTTTTCTTCGCGATTACGGCTGGTGCGTCGTTTGATTCCCACTGGTTGGTCCATCCTTTGGCTGGCGTTTCCTGCCGGTACTGGGCGTGAAAATACATGGTGTCGGCGGCGAGATCCTTGCGCAAAGCCTGATAGTCGATGTTGAAATAAAACGCATCGACCGCTTCCCTTCCTTCATTAGTGACCGTGATTCGAGCTCGCTTCCGAAAAGGCATGGGGAAGAACGAATTCAAAGCCTTATCCGGGGCCACAGACAGTGGGATCGATTCAAACTGAAAGTAGTCGCCGAGGCCGAGGCCGAAGAAGTCGCCGATCGGAGCTTCGACGCTGGGCGAGGCTTCGCCGTCCCAATACATGCGTAGAACCAGCTTTTTTAAGTGGTACTGCTCCGGCGACGCGATGGTGATCCAGATGTGGGTAATGATTCCGGGGCCGGCGTCATCGAGTAATGTGATGGTGCCTCCGGCGGCAATTTTGTAAAAATCATCGTTGCCGCCGGTGCGGTCATAGCTGGAGGCCCGCTTCTGAACATAATCATGAGGTGAGGCGAGGCCGGAGAGCATCGTGCTCTGCGCGCCATCCGACTGGGCCCAGAGAGAGGCGCCAGCCAGCATGATGGCAATAAGGACTATCTGTAGCCACAAAACATCTCGTAGGTTAATTCCTCTCATGTGAATCTGCTTCATCGGGAAACTTGTGCGATGTACACGGCGAACGGCTCCAGAGTGACCTTGTCCAACCGGCCACTCGGCGCGGATACCAACGTCGTGAGCAGAGTTTTGGCCTTAGTGGATGAGAAGCCTTCCGCGGAAAGATCGAAGCTAACTTGCTGCGCCGTCCCTGACATATTCAGAACGACCAGCACGGCTTCATTCTTGTATCGCCGCAGGTAGGCAAGCACGTTGGGATCGTCCTGGTTCAGCGCGACGTAATCCCCGTCCAGAAGGGCGGGATTCTGATGATGCAATACCAGCAACTGCCGGTAGAACTGCAGAATGGAATTCGGGTCATTCAATTCGCTGGCAACATTGTGCGTCTTCGCACTCGGCGGAACCGGCAGCCAGGGTGTTCCCTGAGTGAAGCCCGCGTTGGCCGAGTTGTCCCATTGCATGGGAGTGCGCTCCCCGTCTCGGCCTTTGTATCCCGGCCAGCCCGTGATTCCCATCGGATCCTTCACATCTTCCTTGCGTGTAGGATCGTTGTTCTCCATGCCGATCTCTTCGCCGTAATACATGATCGGCGTGCCTCGCAGCGTCAGATAGAGTCCCGCCATCAGCTTGGCGATCTGGTCATTGTGCTTGCCGTCACCGTAGCGCACGAAGGATCGCGGCATATCGTGATTGCCGATGACATAGGTCGGCCAGCCGCCAGTGGATTCGGCGAGTGCTATTTGCTTGCGGAATCCAGGGGCGGAAAGCTTGTCGAGAGTGCAGAACATGAAATCCATGGGCAACTGGATTTCATCGTTGTGAGCTCCGTAATACTCTTTCAGCTCGGCAGCGCTGTCGGTGTAGGTTTCACCCACTAGAACGGCATCGCTCTGGTCGGCGACAGTCCTGAGGCGGCGAAGCACCTCATGATTCTCCGGGAGTTTGTCGTTGTATTTGTTTTGCATGTTCGGATCGCCGAGTTCATCCTTTCCCGGCAGAACCGGATTGTCGTGCAGGTTGGGGTCTTCAAACAAAAGATCAACCGCGTCCAGACGAAACCCGGAGACGCCATGCTTGTACCAGAATCGAGTGGCATCGAACATGGCTTTTTCAACGGCTGGGTTGCGCCAGTTCAGATCGGGCTGCGCGGTGGCAAAGTAGTGGTAGTAATACTGACCGGTTGTGGGATCAAACTTCCAGGCTGAACCTCCAAAACCAGAGATCCAATTGCTGGGAGGTTGGCCGTCGGCCTTGCCGTCGCGCCAGATGTACCAGTCGCGATGGGCGGAGGTGCGCGATGACTTTGAATCCAGGAACCAGGGGTGCTGCTCTGAAGTGTGATTGATGACGAAATCCATGATGATGCGGATGTGCTTTTTCTTCGCGGCCTCCGCCAGGTGATCGAAATCGGCCAAGGTTCCATACATGGGATCGATGTTCTCGTAATCGGAAACGTCATAGCCGAAGTCGACTTGCGGCGAGGGATAGCAAGGCGTGATCCAGATGGCGTCCACACCCAATTGCTTTAGGTAGTCCAGCTTGGACTCGATCCCCTTGAGATCGCCGATGCCGTCGCCGTTGCTGTCGGCAAAACTGCGCGGATAGACTTCGTAAAAAACCGCATGCTGCCACCAAGCGTGGCCCTCGGCATCAACCGGCCGTGCCTGCGCTTGAGAAAAAGAGAGTGGAAGGCACACACTTACTAGCAAGGCTATGAACCTGAAGTTTTCAGACATTTCGAATCGCTCTCCATAATTTAAAACAGCCGCAACCTAAAGCTCCGCAGCCTTACCTCGCCGCAAAATGAAAGACAACGGTGGCCCGCGGATCGCTTCGGGGCGGGCTCGCCGGAATTTGTACGTGGACTTTCGCTTCCGTCCCGGTTTTCTTATCAAGATCAGCACCTTGGACGGATGAAATCTGATCTGGGTTCCATGCCGAGAGTTCATAACTCTGTCCTGCCATACCGGAGAGTAGCAGGGTTAGTGTGTCCCGCTTCGGCGACCAGGACTCGGAAAGCACTCGCAAACCACGGCTAGTGCCGCCCAGTTCTGGAAGAGTCGACGTCTCGCCCAGCTCGAAGTTATTCTTCATCTGGATTTCAACGGTGCTTTCGCCGCTCACAATCGGAACATTTACAGTTACGTGCTGATCCGATGAATTCGCTTCGATGTGAAACGGCAGCGCGCGTCCATTGAGTCGAACCCCCGTAATCCTGGCACGCAAACTCGCCGCTGGCGAGAACCGCATAGAACAGTGTCCCGTACTCGTAGGTTGCACTTCTAATCGAATACTATCGGGTGTGCGCTGATAATTTAAATTCAAAACCATTGCGCCAAGGTGCACATTGTTGACGGAGAACGAACTCCAGTCCGCTGGAACGTGCGGAGCGAAATTCAACTGACAATCGCCAGCGTCCACTTGCAAGCCGAGCAATCCGCTCAGCAAAGGATTAACCACCATAGCCGCCGACCAAATCTGATGAGGCGTTCCTGTCGCCAGCGTCTGAAAGTAATCGCCAGAAAGAACCTCAGCCACATGGCCCAGCGACCCATTCAGTGCAAGCAAAGCGTTGGCCCGCAAGTTCGAGTACGCGGGAAGTGGGCGATGGTAGCGGTACTCCCCGATCGATGCCCATCCGGTGAATAGCGGCCACACGGTTCCATAATGATATCCGCCCGGATTGTATTTCGGGTCCTGCGAAGAAAGAATCCGCATGCCCCAATCGGCTTGATGATCGGGACCAGCGAGTTCCTCAATCATGCTCCCAGCCTGATCGTCATTTAACTGCTTAAACCACAATGCAACCGCGGCCAGCACGCTGGCAACATCGGCGCGGTTGCCCTTGGTATCGAGGGCGTAAGCGTAGATTTTCTTTTCCGCGGACCAGAACGCCTTGTCCAGGAGCGGTTTTTGATGTTCAAAAGTTTGCTCCAGCTCTTTGCTGAGATCTTCTTTGCCCAGGAGATGAGCGAGGTGAGAAAGCGCGCGTATGGCTTCGAGGCCCAGCGACGCCTGGTAAAGCTCAGTCCGCACCGGATAGAGTGGTCCGCCCTCGATCCAGCCGGTGCCCACGCCGAAGTTCTGTGCTAGTCCCTGCGCATCATTCGTCGACCGGAGAAATTCGTAAGCCTTCGAGAGGTTGTCCCATTTCTGCTGAGCGAATCCAACGTCTCCGCTGTGCGTCACATAATCGTCCACGGCAATGATGAACAGCGGTGTAGCATCCGCAGAGGCAAACGCGTACGGTGTGCTCTTGAACCAATCCGTAAAACTGGCGCTCTGAGCGATCTCATGAGGGATCTTGCCGTCCGCCCGCTGATATTTGCTTAGAAACTCCAAGGCGTTGCGGGCAGTTGGGAAGTCGCCCTCCGCGTCCAGCGCAAGAGAAGTCCACTCCGCATCGCGACCGAAAAACCAGGCGAAACCAGGGCGATGGTCGTTGCCCGACGTATTGAAGCCGGCAACCAGACCTTCTCCGAGAAAAGGGTTTTGCACAACGCCTTGCAACATGCTCACTCTCGCCCAGTCATACGCTGTTTCGAGTAGTGCGTCAGGCAGCTTCAGGCTGACGGTGCGGTCCAGATAGTCCCGGTAGTACGCAGCGGAACTTCGCAGCAATTCCGGATAATCGTTAGCCAGGTGATCGTAGACCTTCGTCAGCGGTGCCGGTCCCTCGAACCCTGCCGCAATGACGACGAATTTGGTATCGCTTCCTTTTTTCGTAGCCCCAAGAAGAATCGAATCTTGTGGAGAGGAAAAATAGTTCGTGGAATATTCTTCAGAGCCTTTGACCGCTGTGGGAGAACCGACCAGGGCCTGCAACTTACCCGACTCTTCTCCGAACCGGAAGGCGTGCAGGGCCGGATCCCAATCTCCGCCTACTCCGGCAAGAGCTGCGGGCCATTCCAGCTGGAAATCAGGTTCGAAAACGGCTTCGATCTCCAGAGGCTCAGCAGTTTCAACTTCAAGAGTGATGACGGCGCCTGACTCATGCACCGGTACGAACAAAGTTTCACGGACGGAAAAAACGTCGCCGGTGTACACGATGGTGCTCGACTCGGGGTGAACAATCAGAGTTCGGGCAAGAGCTTCGGCTGGAAGCGTGGCGCCGGCGATGTGGAAGAGTAGATGGAAATTGCGCAGGATTTTCAAGGGGTAGACCCATGCTTCGAGAGTTCCCTGTTCGTTCCCGAATATTCCGGCGCGCGTGCCCACGGCTGAAACAAACTCCCATGATCGAACAGGTCTTGAAAGTTCCAGCGTTCGCCCGGATTGCTCAGCCAAGGCAGGGGAGCAGAGAAGGAGCACGCTGCAACCCAGAACGAGTCCTGCCAGGAATAACCGGTTTCGCCGAGAAGGGCTTGGGGAGCGGCGCATGAGTTAAAAGGACGTTCGCAGGACGAAGGCAGTATATACTCTTCCCGGTTTTCAAAAGTTTCAAGAGCGGATTGTCTACTCCACGGACGCCAGAGGTTGCGATGACTTTTTCCTACCAGAGGCACTCATCTCGCTGGAGCGCGGTAGCGGCATGATCCGGCGCCGGGAGTTCATGCGCAACGGCGCATTAAGCGCAGCGGCACTGTTGCTGGCCAAACCGGTGCTTGGCAGATCTGCCACGTTGGCGAGCGCGATCGTATCGAGCGCATCCGACTCGCGCATTGAGGTTCTGCCGGACGAGGTCTTGGGCACAATCTCTCCAAATATTTACGGACACTTCATTGAGCACATTGGCGGCGTGATCTATGACGGCGTTTGGGTGGGGGAGAATTCGAAGGTCCGAAATATCGGTGGCATTCGTAAAGAGCTGATCGACGAAATGCGTAAGATCAAAGCTCCCGTAGTTCGCTATCCGGGTGGCTGCTTTGCCGATAGTTACGACTGGCGCGACGGAGTTGGCCCGGAGGATAAACGTCCCAGAAGAACGAATTTTTGGATTGAAGCCGAGCCCAACTCAGAGCCCGCGAATCACCGCTATGAATCCAACCGTTTCGGCACGGATGAGTTCATGCGTTTCTGCAAACTGATTGGCTGCCAACCATATCTTGCGGCCAATGTTCGCAGCTTGCCGGCCGAAGCATTCTATCGCTGGGTGGAATACTGTAATTCCCCCGCGGGTAGCACCACGTTGGCGGATCAACGGGCCGCTTCCGGCTCCGCGGAACCTTATAATGTCCGCTACTGGGGCGTGGGAAATGAATCGTGGGGATGCGGCGGCAATTTTACCGCCGAGGAATATTCCGCCGAGTTTCGCAGGTACACCAGCTGGTTGCCGGTGTACGGGCAGCCTCTGGCACTGATTGCGTCTGGCCCGAACGACGATAACTGGCAATGGACGCGGGGATTCTTCGAGCAGATTGCTCGAAAAGACAAAGACCTGTTCGGCTCAATCTTCGGCTGGGCTCTCCATTATTATTCCTGGAACCTGAGCCGGGGACGCACCAAGGACTGGGACGCGGGCAAGGGCGATGCGGTTAAGTTTGATGTCCAGGACTGGTACGAGGTGTTGCACGAAGGCGGCCGGCTGGAATCTCTCATCGAGGGTCACTGGCAAACTATGGGCGAGTTTGATCTCGCACATCTGGTGAAGTTGGTGGTTGACGAATGGGGTCCGTGGTATCGTCCCGGCAGTCAACTCACGGTGGAGAACTTCCTCGAACAAGTTCCCACGCTCAGAGACGCCGTGTTCAGCGCGATGACCCTTGATATCTTTAACCGGCATCCGGAAAAGGTTACACTCGCAAGTCCCGCGCAGCTGATTAATTGTCTGAACAGCCTTTACCTTGCTCATGAAGACAGGTTCTGTGTGACGCCGGTGGGCCATGTTTTCGGAATGTACGCCGCCCACCACGGAGGTGAGGCAGTGCGCGCCATCATCTCGGCCCCAAACATCGAGTACGCGCGTGATGGCAAGCCGACGCCATTCTGGGGATTGCAGGGTTCCGCATCTCTGCACGGAAAGAATTTGGTACTCACCGTAGTGAACCCGAGTGTGAGCGAAATCCGAGAGACGGAAATTACGGTACGCAGCGCATCGATAAAGTCAGGGACGACAACCGTGCTAACTAATTCTGATCTTCACGCCCACAACACTTTCGATCAGAAAAATGTAGTGGCGCCGCAGGTAAGAGACCTGCAATCGACGGGAAGCGTGATCACTGTCCAAATCCCGCCCGCATCCGTCACCAAGCTGAACCTGAGTCTCGTATAAACGCGAGTGCTTATTAACACGCAGCCAAAGCCAATGCATAAGAAACGAGAAAACTCCCGAATCGTTCTGATGCTCGCTCTGTTCGCGATAACGGCGAGCGGTGTCATACTGGCGCAGACCGCACCCTCCGTCATTGTGCACTGGGAAAAAGAAACACCCAACCGCACGGTTCCCACTTTACAAGCAGTGGTTAATCCGATGCTGCGCCGTGGATCGCCCATTCACGATGCCGCCCTCGAGGTCCTCCACAGACTGGGACCTGATTATGTTCGTTATGCCTTCTGGTATCCCTATCCGAAGCTGGCAGTTGCGGAGTTGCGCCCGCCCGATGCAACCCGGACCTTCTGGGACTTCCAATACATGGATCCTCTCGTCGAGGACTTCCTGCATGCATCGGAGGGTCACAGCCCCGTCTTCAGCTTCAGCACAATCCCCGAGTGGATGTTCTCGACACCCAAGCCGGTCATTTATCCGGACGATCCGAATCAGGTTTTCTGGGATTATTCGCAAGGCACGGACCTCAACGATCTCGGGGCGCTGGCCGACTACTATGCACGGCTGGCGAGCTGGTACACACAGGGTGGCTTCACGGACGAGTTGGGAAAATTCCACGCTTCCGGCCATCATTACGACATCCGCTACTGGGAAGTGTTCAACGAAATCGATGGGGAACACGACACCACTCCGCAGAAATACGTCGAGCAATACGATGCCATAACCCAGGCGGTGCTGAAGGTCGCACCTGGGATGAAATTTGTTGCTCTTGCTCTGTCCGCCCCATCCGATGCCCCGCGAACCTTCGCATATTTTCTGGACCCGAAGAACCACAAGCCGGGCGTGCCGTTGGACTACATTTCCTTCCACGTCTATGCCACGCCATCAGCAGATCAAACGTTAGAGAGTTGGCAATACACTTTCTTTGATCAGGCAAGCGAGTTTCTCGCGGTGACCCGTTACATCCTTCAAATTCGGGATCGGCTGTCGCCTTCAACTAAAGTCATGGTCAACGAAGCCGGCTCGATCCTTAACGGTGATATGACTCAAGGCGAGCCGAATCATATCGAGAAGCCGATCCCCGCCGCCTACTGGAATCTCAGCGGAGCGCTCTACGCCTACCTCTACGCGGAGCTCGCAAAACTTGGGGTTGACGTTGTCGGTGAATCGCAACTGGTCGGCTACCCATCGCAGTTTCCGAGCGTCAGCATGGTCGATTGGACGAACGGCAAACCTAACGCACGCTTCACGGTTCTGGAGTTGCTCAGGAACAATTTCGGTCCGGGAGACGAGCTTTCTGACACTGAAGTTCGAAGCAACGGTTCGCTGCCGGAGTCCGACGCCATCGATGCCCAGGCTTTTACTCGAGGCGGCCACCGAAAGTTGCTGCTGATCAACCAGCGAAATCGTGAAGTCACGGTGGAACTGCCGAAAGAATGCGTAGGAGCGGCGCTCCAGACCATCGGAGGAGCATCACCAGACACAAAGACGCAAAATGTTGCAGATATGAAAGTCCGGTTGCTGCCCTTCTCGGTGTCCGTGGTTGCTTTAAAGGATTAACCGATTCTCACGCCCCTGCCAAAGAAGGCGTCCGGCGCGGCTTTTGTGTGACTTCGGGTCGTAGATGATCGATAAATTTAGGCCGCGACCCGGCGGATCGGTAGTAGAATGCTCGGGTTTGGTAGGTTGGTGCGCTAGGTCCGGGTGACACCGGCCATGCCCCAAGAGAGTTTCTCCCAGAGGACAAGTCAATGAGATTTCTTTCGCCGTTACGGGTTTGCTTGCTGCTGCCGGCTGTTGTGGCCGGCACGATTTTCTCTCAACCGACCTATGCGCAGGATTCCACTACCGCGCAACAGCTCCCCAAACGAGTTGTTGGCGACTACGGTTATTGGAGCAGAACGCAGACCCCACCTTACAGCTCGGCGCAGATTCCATTCGACAAATTGACCCACATAAACCATGACGGCGTATCTTTCAACGCAGACGGTTCATTGTCGGTTCCCGATGGCTTCCTCGAGCCCGAGCTGCTCACGAAGGCGCACGCGAAAGGGGTTAAGGTTCTTCTGCTCATCGGGGGCGACTTTCCCGGGGTTGAGGCTAACGGCACTCTTCTAACCCTGATCGAGAAACTTACCGACTTCGCTGCGAAACACGGCTACGATGGCTTCGACATCGACTGGGAATATCCCGCGACCACGCAAGATCGGGACTTTCTTGTAGAACTCATGGTGGGACTGCGCGAGACGAACTCCGATTACGTTCTTTCCATCGACGCGGCTCCCTGGGGCGGATACGGTTACGATCTCGGTCAATTGAAACATTGGATCAACTATTTCAATATCATGATGTACGACTGCGCCGGCCCGTGGACCGATGACGGTCAGCTCAATTCCCCGATTTTTTGGGATCCGAACGATCCCCAACCCTGGGAGTGCGAACCGGGAGGCAGTGACCAGCAAGCCGCCCAGATATTTCTGGAGGTTGTTCCGCCCGACCAACTGAACATGGGAACGCCTTTCTATGGTTATTTCTACAAGAACGTCAGCGCGCTTTTCGGAGTGTGTCCCAACTCATTGCATACGTCGGACGGAAACTGCGACAACTCCGTCTTGACGGAGAATTACGCGCCCTTTATCAAGAATCGCGTCAACCAGGACGGCTGGGAGACGTTCTATGACCCGATCGCATTGGTTCCCTACATGCTGCGAACCGACGGGAAGCCTGGCTACATTACTTATGATGACCCGGTTTCGACCTATCTCCGGGTCTCATACTCCGATTGGATGCTTAATCTGGGCGGAACTTTCATGTGGTCGCTCGATGCCGACTATGACGGCCACTCCCAAGACTTACTGGACGCGATGTATCAAGCGACGGTGAACCGAGGGCAGTAGCCCGGTAGATCCTGGCCGGACTTTGAGCGCGTTTCGAAAGCATGACCGCTCCGCATTCTCAGAGGGTCGCTTGACCGATGTAAGGGGCGGGTGTCAAACTGTTATTGGGAAAGAATGAGGGCTTCGGTTTACGATTCTTTTCCGCGGTGGGTCTCCCGTTTGGCAGCAATGCGCTCATTCTGAACCATTTAGGATCTTTCGATTCCATGATCATTCTTGTCACCATCATCCACGTGATCGTTTGCCTGTTTCTGATTGTGGTTGTTCTTCTGCAGAGCGGCAAGGCGGGAGACATTTCGGCGGCTTTCGGCGGACAAGGCAGTCAAGCCGCCTTCGGCCCGCGCGGCGCAGCCACGGCGCTCTCAAAAGCGACGACCATTTCCGCAGTTGTTTTCATGTTAACTTCGGTCACCCTCTCCATCAATGCAATTAAGCAAGGCGGCCCCAAGTCCGTGTTGCAGGGAGTAAAATCCGCGCCAGTCAAGACCCAGCCGGCCACTCCCGCGCCAACTCCCGCAAGTCCCGCTCCGCAGAAGTGAGCCGGATTCCTCGAAATCGATGATCGAGCTTGAAGTATCCCCCGCGCCGCCGTGCGGGTTTTGCTGTAATTGTATTTCCCTCATGCGAGTGCTACCATCCGATTATCGGCACTAATAAGCCGGGAGGTATCTGCTATGTCGGATCGCGAAAGCAACAGTTTTGTGTGGTTCCTGGCCGGGCTGGGTTTGGGCGCGTTGGTGGGAGTTCTATACGCGCCGCGGCCGGGCAGCGAGACTAGGGACGTGCTCCGCTCTCGAGCCGAGGAGGGGCGCGATTACATGCGCAGCCGGGCGCGCGACGCCCGCAGCCAGGCTTCGGAATGGGTCGACCGCGGACGCGACGTCGTGAATCAGCAAAAAGAGCAGTTCCGCGCCGCCTACGAAGCCGGTCGGCAGGCCTATCAAGAGGCTACGACGGAGACCGGAGCACCGAAGAGCCTGTAAGTCTCTTCGAGCCATCCGGCTCGGGAGAGAGCATTTATGGAAAACCTTACTGTATTCGTCGCGCTGACCGGAGCCGCAGTGGCGCTGCAAGCCGGCGTTCTGGTGGCCATGTATGTAACCATGCGCAAGAGAAGCGCCCGCATGGAAGCTTTGGCAATTGAGGTCAAGACCAAGGCCTTGCCGACGATCGAGACGGCACAAGCCATGCTGGCGGAACTCCGCCCGCAGCTGACGCTAATCGCCGACAATCTGACCGAGACCACGCACTCAGTGCGTTCGCAGGTGGAACGCATGGATGCAACGGTGAGTGACGTTGTGGATCGAGCCCGTCTGCAAATCATCCGCGCCGATGAACTGCTAAGCCGCACGCTTGATCGCGTGGAAGAGACTTCTGACATGGTGCACAACACTGTGGTCTCACCGGTGCGGCAATTCGCCGGTGTGATTCAAGGGGTTACGGCGGGAATCGAGTTCCTGCTCGGCAACCGTCGCCGCAAGAACGGAAGCGGCCGCGAAGCCCGGCGGCCCGTGCCGCAGGACGAGATGTTCATCTGAGAATATTGATTGTTGATTTCTGATTGTTGATTTTGGAGCAGAATCGTTTCCCGCCGTGTGTCGCCCTTAAGTCGAGAATCATCAATCAACAATTTATTTTATGCGTTACTTGGTTCGAGCCCGCGTTAAACCTGGCCGTGAAGGCGATCTGCTGCAAGCCATTGAGAGCGAAACTCTCGGGCAAGGCTCGGTTGCCGAAGGTGAATATCTGCGCAACATGAGCGAAGCGCGCGTCTGCGCCGACCAGACCGTGCGCTGGTGGAAGTCTGCTATTGCCCTACACCTCTGCAGGAAGAACGGCCTTATTGGGAAAAATATTTCGACCTCTCGCGGGTGCAAGATGCACACGACCGGCGCAAGTGCCGCGACGAAAACGGCAGGGAACCATGGGCTTGCAGCGACTGCGATTGCACCGCACGGTTGGAGCAGAAGTTGAAGGCCTCAGGCGTGCCTTTTCGCAGCTCACTATGCGTAAAGAAAAGACGAAGTGTCTGATAGATCATGGATCAAAGAGCATCGAGGAAATACTCTGAGGTAATGAGTAACTTGGGAACGCCCCCTTCCCTTTTATTTTGGCTTCTCCGAAGGTTCTATCTGAACCTGTATTGCGTGAACATTGTCAGATTTCGAGGTGTCGACCGACACTACTTCAAGACTGTCATTCGCGTCGCGCATCTGAATGGTTTGCCTAGCCTGCGCTCCGGAGGCAGAAGTTCGCACGGAGTCGGTCGTGAGCATGGTCACTCGCAGGCCTCCGCCCGGATCGCCGGGGTCAGGCTCTTCCACTTGGCGTCCGGTGTCTTGCTGACCGGTTGCGCTCGTTCTTTGGGCGGCGGTTGAGCGTTCGACCAGATGCAAGCTTCCGTCCCGGGCCGACCCTGGAACATCAACGGAATATCTTTCCACTGTACCGCTCTTTCCCCCTGAACCCTCGGATTCCTTGCTCACCGTGCGAGAGACTTCGCTCAGCTTGCCATCGGCATCCGGACGGGAGACGCGCTCCTCGGTGCTCCGGTTCTTTCCGTCTTGCCTCGTGGTAGCTTGCTTGACTTCGCTGACTTGCCAGCTGCCGTTGAGATCGGGTAGCAGCGTGGTCTTTTGCGATGCAACCGTGTCATTCGCTCCCTCCTGGCGGCGCTCCTGCACCATCGTCGCTGGAGCCAAAGCACCGTCGGGGCCCGGCAGCATCACCGTGGTCTTTGTCTCCTCCACATCTTTGCCAGTCTTTTTCGTCTCCTCGACTTCGCGCTGAACCACTTGAAGGTTGCCGTCAGCATCCGGATTCGAGGTCGAACGGACGACGGAAGCGTCACCACCCGCTCGCGTGTGCCTTTCTTCTTCCGTTACCTGCACCAGCGCTTTTGCGCCATCGGCATCGCGACCAAAGGTGCGCGTCGTGGTGCGCGTCGTGGTTCGCACCGTGGTCGAATCCACCCGTACAGTAGTTTTCTCGATATCCTGGTACGGTTCGAAATCTCCATCAGCGTCACGGCGCTGGATCGATTCACTGTCTACCGTGCGATTTCCGCTCTGGGTATGGGTTTCGAGAGTGCGCGTCGGATTTGCGCTCCCACTTTGCAAATCGGCTGTGCTCGTCCAGGAGCTGCTCGCGACGTCTGCTTGAGAATCAGAAGTTTGCGCCCTAATTACGACACCCGAACACAAATATGCTCCGACTGCCAGCAGCATGATTCGAGCCAGGCAGGCAACCGGTGACGCGCGAGTGTAGCCGTCTCCAAACTTACGACCACCGCGCGCCGACAGCCGAAGTCCATTCAGTTCGCAAATGCCCGCTCTCGGCATATCCACAATTCTCCTCCCGTGGACATTCGATGTCCAGCTAAACGACCATCAGTCAGGTCTTGACCGGAGCACTTATAAAAGTGTGGTGGCGCGAAGTTCGGCTCCCTTCTAAACTCGGGTAATCTCCTCGACCATGACAGGCACTTACAAGCTGACGCGAGACACGCTTCTGGACGCAGTGCGGACCACGGTAGCGGCAGTCGTTTCTATGCTGCTGGCTCGCATGCTGAAGCTTCCCGAGTATTACTGGGCGCCGATCTCCGCTATCGTCATCATCGAGTCGACCATCGATCCGAGAACCCTGTCGTGGCAGAGGTTTGCGGGCACAGCCTTGGGAGCCACACTGGGAGCAGTGATCGCCACATTCTTTCCTGCGAGCGCGCTGGTGTACGCGGCCGCAATCTTCTTGTCCGGAGTGCTCTGCGCTGCTCTCCGATTCCGTGGCGCTTACCGTTTTGCGGCGATTACTTTGAGCATCATTCTTCTGATCGCCCACCAGCGCCCGGCGTGGATCGTAGCTTCGCATCGCTTTCTGGAAGTATCGCTGGGAATCGCGGTGGGGCTCGCCCTGGCAGAACTGTGGCCCCGTCGCGTGTGATCGGCTAGGCGATCCAGGCGCCGCCCACGACGATCTCGCCGTCGTAGAACACAGCCGCCTGGCCGGGAGTAATGGCTCGCTGCGGCTGATCGAAGGTGACGAGAACCTCGTCATCACCAGACTTCTCGAGCAGGGCGGGAGCGGGCTCGTGGCGATGCCGAATCTTCACCGACACTAGCATAGGCTCGCGCAGGTCATCGACTGAGATGAGGTTCACGCGGCGCGCATGCAGCGTTCGCGAATAGAGATGCTCATCGCCCCCCACGATCACCTGCTTGTCGGCCCCGCTAATCTGAATTACATAGAGCGGTGATCCAGTCGCGATCCCCAGACCCTTGCGCTGGCCGACGGTGAAATTGTGAATTCCGCTGTGCTCTCCGATCACTTCCCCGCTCGCAGTCACCAACTCGCCCGCAGTGTCGGGCAGAGCCTCGCCACTCTCTGCGAGATAAGCGTCGATGAACCGCTTGTAATCGCCACCGGGCACAAAACAGATTTCCTGTGAGTCCGGCTTCTCGGCGAGAGCCAGCCCTTGCCTGCGCGCCAGCTCTCGAACCTCGGGCTTGGTCATGCCGCCCAGTGGAAAGAGCGTGCGGCTGAGCTGCTCCTGGGTGAGACCAAAAAGGAAGTAAGTCTGGTCCTTGCTGCGGTCGGCGGGACGCTTGAGCAGCCAGCGTCCCCTTTCGTCGTCGTAGCCTACGCGGGCGTAGTGTCCGGTGGCGACGCAATCGGCGCCAATCTGCTGCGCGACGACGAGCAGCTGATCGAACTTCAGGTGATTGTTGCACAGGCTGCAGGGGATGGGCGTGCGTCCCGAAAGATATTCGGCGACGAACGGACGCACGACATCCCGCTCGAAACGCTCTTCGTGATTCACTACGTAATAGGGAATGCCGATGTGCTCAGCCACGCGGCGGGCATCGTAAACATCGTCGAGCGAGCAGCAGCGTCCGGTTACCTGCTCGGGCATGCCTTCGTGTCCGGCCAACCGTCGCTGGTTCCAGAGCTGCATGGTCAGCCCGATGACGTTGTGTCCCTCGGCGCGCAGCATGGCCGCGACCGCGGAGGAGTCGACTCCGCCCGACATGGCTACGGCAATGGTCTTCGGATTCTTCATTCTAAGAGTGAACCGCCTGCTTTCGATACACCGGCGACAGCTCGCGCAGCCGCGCAACTGTTTCCGGCACCAGCGCCAATGCGAGGTCGATGTCCTCCGCCGTGTTCTGCTTGCCCAAACTGAAGCGGATGCTGGCCCGCGCTTGATCGGCTCGCAGCCCCATCGCCATGAGCACGTGGGATGGCTCGATCGCACCGGAGGAGCATGCAGCGCCTGTAGAAACCGCGAGACCTTTGAGGTCAAGGGAAATAACCATCGCCTCGCCCTCGAGATGATCGAAATAAATGTTCGTCGTGTTCGGAACGCGAGCAGCGCCGTTCCCATTCACCCCAGCCTCTTCCACCTGGGTGAGAATTCCCTGCTGCAGGCGATCGCGCAATGCGGACATCTTCTGATCGTCACCGCGCTCAAAGCCGTGCATTGCCAACTCCGCAGCCTTGCCCAGCGCAACGATTCCAGGAACATTCTCGGTTCCGGCGCGCCGTGAGCGTTCATGCCGCCCGCCGTAAAATAGCGGCTGAAGGCGGGCCCCCTTGCGCACGTAGACCGCACCAACACCCTGGGGCGCGTGCATCTTGTGACCGGAAATCGAAAGCGCGTCGCAGCCAATCCGCTTCACATCAATCGGGATCTTGCCCGCGGCCTGCACTGCGTCAGTGTGGAAATGGACGTCGGCCTCAGCGGCAATCTTTCCAATCTCCGCGACCGGCTGTAGAACCCCAGTCTCGTTGTTCGCCATCATGATCGAAATCAGCCTGGTATCAGGCCGCAACGCACGTCTCACATCATCCGGATCGACTAGGCCACGGCCATCCACCCGCAGATAGGTGACTTCGCAACCGGTTTCCTCCAGATGCTTGCAGGCATGGAGCACGGCATGATGCTCGATGCACGAAGTAACGATGTGGTCGCCCAGGCCTGTCAGTCCGGCAATCGCCAGATTGTCGCCCTCCGTGCCTCCGCTGGTGAAGACAACCTCCGACGTACGGCAGCCAAGGAGTGCCGCCACGGAATCCCGCGCCCGCTCGACCGCAGCGCGCGTCTCCTGACCATGGTGGTGGATCGACGATGCATTGCCGAAATGCTCGCCAAAATACGGACGCATGGCTTCGAACACTTCCGGCAGAACCGGCGTGGTGGCGTTATTGTCGAGGTAGATCCGGGGCATCGCGCTCACTCTTCCATTTTAGCTGAGGAGCGCGTGGTTGGGCACTTTGGACGGCTGCTATCGCTTTTCCATCGCTACGTAATGGTTGGGATAGTCCGGTCCAAGATACTCAGCACGCGGTCGAATCAGGCGATTGTCGTCGAGTTGCTCGATGACGTGTGCAGCCCAACCGCTGATGCGGGAAACTGCAAACACCGGAGTGAACATATCTTCATCGATGCCCAGGACATGGTAGGTGGAGGCAGAGTAGAAGTCTACGTTGGCGTTGAGTTTCTTCTCCGCCTTCACGAACTTCTCGATTTTCTCTGACATCTCATACCACTGGGGCTGCCCACTGGAACGGCCGAGATCCTGGGACATCGCACGCAAGTGTGTGGCTCGCGGATCTTCGGTGTGATAGACGCGATGGCCGAAGCCGGGAACTTTCTTTTTTTCGGCCAGCATATTGCGGACATAACCGACCGGGTCGGTTTTCTCGCTATCGATCGTTTCCAGGATGCGAAAGACCGCTTCATTGGCTCCGCCGTGCAGTGGGCCCTTCAGCGCGCCAATTGCCGATGTGATCGCCGAGTGCATGTCCGACAAGGTCGCCGCCGTAATTCGAGCTGCGAACGTCGAGGCATTCAGTTCGTGGTCGGCATGCAGGATCAGGGCAATATCAAGCGCCCGCTCGGCCGTGGCAGAGGGCTTGGTTCCATTTAACTGCAGCAGGAAATTGGCAGCATGCGACAGCGAACGGTCGGCTTCGACGTAAGGCTTGCTCTTGCGAATCCGGTCGTAGGCGGCAACAATCATCGCGATCTGCGAAGTCAACCGGATGGCCTTGCGCACATTCGCATCGTGATCGTTGTTCTTCTCATCGGCGTCGTAAAAAGCTAGCGCCGAAACCGCGGTGCGCAGCACGTCCATGGGCAGAGCCGACTTGGGTGCAGTGCGCAGAAACTGGATGATCGCCGGGTCCAGGTGGCGCTCTTCCGCAAGACGCTCCTGCAAACCCTTTAGCTCGCTACGATTCGGCAAATGTCCAAACCAAAGCAAGTAGCAGGTTTCTTCAAACGTGGAGTGGTCGGCCAATTCGTGAATGTCAATGCCGCGATAGGCAAGAACACCGCGGTCGCCATCGATGTAGCAAATGCTGGAATTGGTGGCAACAATGCCTTCCAGGCCTTTCGGGGCATGAGCGCTGATCACGCTGGACATAATTCTCTCGCTTAATTTGGATTGATTACCGTTGCCGAACCGCGCCAGGGGCGCGCGGGGCATGCAACTTTCTGTTATACGCCAAAGCAGGGCTCCGATTCCACACGCTGCCGCGACTCTGCTGAGTGGCATCGTCAAACACAAGCACGATGCTCATCCTTCAGCGGGATGCGCATGCGTTTTTGCCGCCACCTCCGGGCGCAGCGTATAGTAAAAGGTCTGCTTATGGCTTGCCGAGGAACCCGCAATCGCTCCTCATAACCCCTCCGGGAGGAAACCCTACATGAAGCGCTTTTTTTCAATTTGCCTCGCCCTGTCCCTTCCTTTTTCAACCGCAGCTTCGGCCGACGAGGGCATGTGGCTCTACAACAAGGCGCCGAAGGATCAGATTAAGGCCAAATACGGCTTTGAGTTGACACAGCAGTGGCTCGATCATGTACGACTGTCGTCAGTGCGGTTTAACAATGGAGGCTCGGGCTCGTTCGTGTCCGCTGACGGCTTGACCTTCACCAATCACCACGTGGGCGCAGCCTGCGTACAGCAACTTTCCAGCGCCGAGCGCGACTACCTCAAGACCGGCTTCTACGCCAAGACTCAGGCCGAAGAAGCCAAGTGCCCTAATCTCGAACTGAACGAACTGGTGGGGATCGAGGACGTAACCGACAAAGTGAATGCCGGCGTGAAACCGGAAATGTCAGTCGCCGACGCAGGGCAGGCCCAGCGCGCCGCCATGTCGCAGATCGAAAAAGACTGCGCGATTTCCACCGGGTTGCGTTGCGACGTGGTCACCTTCTACTCAGGCCAGGTTTATAACCTTTACAAATATAAGAAATACACGGACGTGCGCCTGGTGTTCGCGCCGGAGTTCGACGCCGCGTTCTTCGGTGGCGATCCCGACAACTTCACTTATCCACGTTACGACCTCGACATCACCTTCTTCCGGGTTTACGAAGATGGCCATCCTGCGCACCTCGACAACTATTTGCGCTGGTCGCGTACCGGCGTAAAAGATGGCGATTTGATTTTCGTTTCCGGCCACCCCGGCAGTACCAGCCGCCAGCAGACGTTGGCTCAATGGGAATTCACGCGCGACGTGGCCTATCCTTGGGTTCTGGACAGTTTGACGCGTCGCATCGCTCTGCTGCAGGACTTCAGCAAACAGTCGGAGGAGAACGCCCGCATTGCGCAGGAAGTTCTCTTCTCGTGGCAAAACTCGCAGAAAGCTATTACTGGATACCTGTCCGGGCTACTCGATCAGGCCATCATGAACGCCAAGGCTGCCGATGAAGCACACCTGCGGGCGTACTACAAGACCGCTGCCAAGAATTCCGGCGTGCCCGATCCCTGGGATGAAATTGCACAGGCCATGAAACTGGAACACGATATCTATCCCCAACTCACCTATTTGGAGCGACTGCGCGGATTTGTCCTAGGATCTTCCGGATTGCCGGTGACGGCACGCACACTGGTACGGGCGGCCGAGGAGAAACCGAAGCCCAATGCGGACCGCCTGCGCGAATTTCGCGATTCCGCGCTGCCTTCGCTGGAACAACAGTTGTTCTCAACGGCGCCGGTATACAAGAAGCTCGAGACCGTAATTCTGGCGGACTCGCTGGCTGAAATGCAGCAGAAACTGGGCAAGGACAACCCCGATGTCCAAAAGGTAATGAACGGCAAGACTCCGGCTGAAGCGGCGGAGGACATGATCGCCGGCACCAAACTGGATGACGTAGCCGTCCGCAAACAATTGTACGAAGGCGGTGAAGCTGCGATCGCCGCCAGCACCGATCCGCTCATCGTCGCCATGCGAGCGATCGAACCTGATGCTCTCGCTGCACGCAAGCAATTCGACGACAAGATTGACTCAGTCGTTCGCCGCGACGGCACACTCATCGCCAAGGCCCGCTTTGACCAGAGCGGCTTTGCCCACCCTCCGGATGCAACCTTCACCCTGCGCCTGAGTTACGGCGCGGTGAAAGGCTACAAGGAAGATGGAAAGGACATTCCGTATTTCACGACCATGGGCGGCGCATTCGAACATGCGGCTGTGCACAATAACCAGCCGCCCTACAACCTTGCGGAAAGCTGGATCAAGATGAAGTCCAAGCTGGATTTAAATACTCCGCTCAACTTTGTATCCACTCCCGACATCATCGGCGGCAACTCCGGTTCACCCATGGTCAACAAAGAGGGCGAGGTGGTGGGCATCGTCTTCGATGGCAACATCGAATCGCTGCCCTGGAACTTCGCATATAGCGACGTGCAGGGCCGAGGCGTGTCGGTGGACTCTCGCGGGATTCAAGAAGCGCTGCGGAAGATATATGGTGCCAGCGCACTGGCCGATGAACTTCTGGGCGCTAAGAGAGATGCAGCGGCAGCTAAGTAGGAAATTGCGTGGGACGAATCACGCCGGCCAAATGCTTAACGCCGTCTTGCTCAGAATCAGCTGCTGAAGTCCATGATCCAGGGGAAGGGCACGAAATTCATCTAGATTCTTCTTTATGTCCGGTACCCCCGGACCCGGCCAGTCCGTGCCGAACAGAGTCTTGTGGGCGATTTCCTCGAGGCGTGGGAAGTACCGGAGCAACGTCTTAGGCGGGATGCCGCTGATGTCGAGATAGACATTGGGATGGCGGCGAATCAAAAAGAATGCGGTCTGCATCCAGAGCGGACGGCCGCCGTGCGCCAGCAGGATCTTGAGCTTGGGAAAATCGACGGCGACGTCATCCACATAAATCGGATCGCCATATTTGTTGCGCGCTCCGGGAAAGATTGATGTTCCCGTGTGAAACATAACTGGCACACCGTTGGCTTCGGCAGCGCGGTAGATAATCTCCAGTTCCTTCACGCCGTTCAAGTAGTCGTTGGGAAACAGAAGCTGGTGCGGAGGATGAATCTTGATCATGCGGATTCCCAACCGCAGCATCTGCTCCATGTCGGCCAAAACGTTCGCAGTATGCCGCGGATGCAGGCTGCCGCATGAGAGCAATCGCTTGGGATCTTCCTTCACGTAATCTGCAATGAATTGATTGACGCCGTTCGTGAAGCCGATCACCTCCGGCGCAACATAGTTGATCAGCGCCGCGCGGTCGATGCCGCAGACGTCGAGATATTTCAGGAATGCCTTGGGCGAGCGGCAGAACTCGGCAATCTGCTCGAAGTTCGGCCGCTTCTTTTTCATCAGCTCCAGCGCCTGGGGTTTAAACATTTCCAGCGGCGAGATGTGAATGTGGCAGTCTGTGATCATTCGATCGGATTCACTCGCGTGCCCCTCACTTGGTCACTCCGCCGGCACTCGATTGGCAAACACCCGAATCATCGCTTCAGTAAACCGGCACAGTGTCGTCCACACGCCGCGACCAGGCATCGATGCCACCCCGCATGGACTGCGCCTTCTCGAATCCCTGCTGCCGCAGCCACGCCGTCACGTTCATCGAACGCACGCCGTGATGGCAAACCACCACGATGTGATCCTCCGGATCCAATTCCTGATGCGCGCGGGACGGAACATCTCCCATCGGCACCAGCTTCGCCCCAGCCATGTGTACCGTTTCGAACTCCCAGGGCTCGCGCACATCGAGCAGGGTAAACTCCTCGCCCTGATCGAGCTTCATTTTCACTTCCCCGGGAGTGATCTCGTAGTCCATGCTCTCGTCGCCGGCCCTACTTCCCCTTCCACTTGGGCGCACGCTTTTCGGTAAAAGCGCGTATGCCTTCCTGTGCGTCCGCCGTCTTCATCATCTCCTCGAGATAAATCTTCTCAGCCCGGGCCAGGCCCTTGTCGAAATGTATCGAATCCCACGCGTAGATCGCTTTCTTAGTGACCGCCAACGCCGCAGGACTCAGCCTGAGCAGTTCTTGCACGGTTAGATCGATTGTGGAATCCAACTCTTCGGCAGCGACGGCACGATTCGCCAGTCGAATCTCCGCCGCCTCAGCGCCGCTGATCGTCCGTCCAGTCAGAATCAATTCCGCAGCTCGCTTCTGTCCGACCAACGCGGCCAGCGCGGTGCACGCTACTGGCGGATAACAACCCAGCTTGATCTCTGGAAATCCCCATTGCGCCGAAGCGGCTGTGTATATGACGTCACAAACCATCGCCATCTCCGCGCCACCACCCAGGCAATGCCCGCGCACGGCAGCAATGGTCACTTTTCTGCTCGCGATCAGAGACCGAATCACCGCATGAAACTTGAGCAGCATCGTCTCGACTTTGTCGGGAGTATGCGCTGCCACATCGACGCCCGCTGAAAAGACGCTGCCCTCCCCGCTTAGCACGACCACCGAGACATCGAATCGCATTTCGATTTCTGCCAACGCTTGCGCCAACTCCTCCATCATCGGAATGTCGATGACGTTTAGCGGCGCATGGTTCAACGCTAGACGCGCCACTGGCGGACACAGGCTATAAGCAATCCGTCCAAGCGTAGTCGTAACCGTTGTAGCTGTCATCCGATCGTCTCGTTCTTCACTGTCCTTGTTTCCAACTACAGATTGATGGCTGACTTTCTGACCTCGCCAATGCTTGCCAGCGGATCGCGCGCACCAGTCTTCTCAGCAATCCACTTCTTCTCCGTGCCGATGATTTCCAGCAGCAGTTTCTTGTCTTCCGCGGACGGCATGTATTCCTTCATGTGTTCTTCGTAAGCGCGATCGTCAAGTTCTTCGCCGGTCTGCGCGTGGAACTTCTGCCCCGCCCAGCGACCGATCTCGCGATTGAATTTTATGTGCGGCGCATAGAGTTTCGGCTGCCCCGGCTTCAAGGCGACATTGAATCGCTCAATCAGTCCCGCCACCTCGTCGCGGTACAGGTTGCGGTTGTAATCGTTCAAATCGTCAAGGTCAGGGGCGTGCTCGTTTTTCGGCTCGTCATATCTTCCCTTGACACCCCACACGTAGGCCCAGTGCGCCGACGAGGAATGATCGGTACCAAACAGATCGTACGAGCTTGAAATCCACTTGTTGAGATACTTCTGGATCAGCCAGCCCGGAATCACACCCGCTTCCACAATGCGCCGCAGGCCGTCGTTGCCCGTGCCCATGTGGAACGCCTCTTCGCGCAGCATGTACGACATCGACCTTCCCAGGGGTGCGAAAGCCGAATACTTCAGCATCTGCAACTGAAACTTTCCGTCGCGATCGACGAAGTCGGTGTAGGTAAAGAAGTCCATCCAATTGTCGACATCGACATTGAAGGCGCCCAGCAACCGCTTGTTCTCGAAAGCGCGGCGCTCCAGCATTTTCTGCGCTTCGACCTTCCCCGAATATCCGAAATGATCCACCAGCAGGGCGCACATCTGCCAGCCGTGGCGCATCTCTTCAATCATGACGCGGGTGATGGCCCGCCGATCCCAGTCAGTCGGAGCATTCTCCAGAAGGTTGCGCTGCTGCTCGACGCTGGCAAACTCAGTATCGCCCTGATAAACGATCATATTCATCAGTGCGTCGCGCATTTGCTGCGTCGGCATCTGGCGCAGGTTCTCCCACTTGCGCCGCCCCTTGTACGACCCGAATTCGATCTCTTCGGTATCGATCGCGCCATAGAGCGTGTCGAAGTGAAAGGCCTCAATGTCCGCCGTGTTGACGCCAATGTCCTTGCGCCAATCGTTGAACATACCCTCCCAATCGCTAAAGGTTCCGATCTTCGCTACTTTGCCTGGCATGAACGCTTCCTCGCTGATTACTGCCTTTCTACTTTGCTTTGAAAACCGCGGGCCGCTTCTCCACGTAAGCAGCCAACCCTTCCTTCGCATCTTCGCTCTGGAACAGGATCTGCTGGTTCTCGCGCTCGACTGCCAGCGCCGACTCCATGGGAATTTCCCATCCAGTCTGCACCGCGCGCTTAATCCGTCCTACAGCCTTGGCAGCCTTGTTCGGCGGACAGAACTGCTTGGCGTACTCCATCATGTTGTCCATAAAGCCATCGCGCTCGTAGATGTCATTGATGATGCCAAGTTCCTGCGCCTCTTCAAACGAGAAGGTATTGCCTGTGACCATCAGCTCAATCGCCTTGCTCTTGCCCACCAGCCGCGAGAGCCGCTGTGTGCCGCCGGTGCCCGGAAGCACGCCCAGATTCACTTCTGGCAATCCGATCTTGCCCGCATCTTTGCGCGCGATCCGGATGTCGGCAGCCATCGCAATCTCAAGTCCCCCGCCCACGCAGTGGCCGTTGATCGCCGCAATTACCAGCTTGGGCGTGTGCTCGAGCCGCAATAGCATTTCATTGGCGTGCAAACAGAAATAATATTTAAACGTAGGATCTACGCTTGACAGCATCTTGATATTCGCGCCCGCTGAAAAAAACTTGTCACCCGCCCCGGTCAGCAAAATGACGTAAACATCATTCTCCATCCGTGCGCGCAGGATCGCCTCATCGAGCTGCCGGTTCATCTCGTACGTGTAGGTGTTGGCCGGCGGATCGCACATTTCGATGACGGCAACGCCGCCGTCCTTGCGATAGTTGACAAGCTGTTTGGTGGTTTCGCCAGCGGTCAGCTGCGTTGTGGTAGCCATGTCTGTAACTCCTTATGTTCTTTCAGATCTCAGTTTACCTTTGTCCCTCATCTATCACTTTGTCATTCCGAGCGAAGCGAGGAATCTGCTTTCGCCGGCACACATTACGAACCCGGCATCAGCGCACATCCTTGCGCGCCTTAGAACCCTTCGTCACGCCGCGTAGAAAGATCTCGCTCATCTCACTTGCAAGTTGTTCGGCGTCGGCGTCGATCCGCGAGTTGTGCCAGGTATAAATCCAGTTCATCATGCCAAACAAACTCAGCACCGCGATACGCGTAGAGAACTGCAATCCGCGAATGCGTTTCAATTCGTCCAGCAACCCCACACAGATTCGATAGTACTCGCGCTTGATCGCCGCCACTTCCGAGGCGAACCCATTCTTCAGGACATCAGCCTCGTGCGATAGTACCTTCATGCTCGCCGGATGGACGAGAAAATACTCCAGGTGATTGAGAATGAAGATGCGGATTTGCTGCTCCGGATCGCTTACACCCTGCAGTCGTGACTTTAGCCGCCGCACGACAGTCGTGAAGGTATGCTTCTGGATGAGGAAAAGCAGCCTCTCCTTGGACTCGAAGTAGTAATAGAGACCAGCCAGCGACATACCGCTGGCGCGCGAAAGATCACGCATCGAAGCCCCCTCATATCCCTTCTCGCAAAAGACGTCCGTAGCGTGGCTGAGAATTTCCGCTAGCCTCCGGTCAAAGCGCGTGGCGGGAGCAAGCACGGCCCGATGCCGCCGCGCCGGAACTCGTGCTGCTGTCGAAGGACTGGCCATGAATGTCGAGACAGTATCCGTAGAGGTATTCGAACGTTCGTTCGAATCGAGTATACGGTACCATCATCCTGATCGCAAGTCCCTGAAGTCTTGGGATTCAGGGCGCAAAGACTTCCTCTCACGGGTGTGGTTGAGCCGGTACGGGTTGCGCCAGGGGCGCCTGCTGGATCACTTGGCGCTCCACCAACATGATCTTCTTCACTTGGTTTCGATCGTATGTCTGCTCTCTCCCATCAACCCGCATCAGAACCTCGGTCATCGACATGGATATCACATCGCCGAGGACCACTGATCCATCCCTCAGTTCAACCATGTCCCTCGAAAGGCCGCCGAGTTCCACTGTAATACTTCCTCCCGGAAGCTCGTCGGGAGTTACGTCCAGCGGAGTACCTCCCGGCGCATATCCTTCCTTTGTCAGATCGAATTGGTGTGTGCCCACGGTGAGCCGGACCATAACCGGCGTGGTTCCTGCCTCCTGACCATCAACCTTCAGCCTGGCGCCTGGTGGCACAGAGACAACTCTCAGCGGAATCGTTTTGGCTCCCAGCATGTCCTTCTTCGCCGACAGGATAATGCTGGCCGGAATTCCCACCGAGTTGAATTGGAATTGAACCTTCGCCGTCTGGCCCGCCTCCAGATCCGAAACCTCAAGTGTTCCTTCACCGATTCGCACTTTGTTCTTGTCCATCAAGTACACAGTGAAAGTAGCCCGCGCTATCTGCTTGTCCGTCAGGTTTTGTACAGACACCTCGGAAATGAACGTGCTTTGCCCGGCATAGTTTCCCAGCTGTCGAAATCTCTCGAACGTCAATTTTATGGCCGGCTTATCCGCTGGCCACGTCATAACTATGGTGGGTTCGTTCTTGGCCAGCAGGACAGCCGGGAATAGGAAGAGGAAAATCAGAACGTAGATGCGGCCCGGTCTCATCATCTGGGCGTGACTTGTACCAGATCACGGCAAGGGGTGCAACGTGTAGATCTGCAGACGAGCCATCCGCTTAGTTCCTTACATCCGCCAGCAGCTGCTCGATCTCGCCCTTAGCTTCGCCAGTGAGCGGCAACAGCGGCAACCTCGCTGGGCCGCCAAAATAGCCGTTGAAATCCATGCCAAACTTCACGCCGGGAATGCCAAGGTCACCAACTACCCGTTGCGCTGCCGAAGCGATGCGCTCCTGCTTCAGCCGTGCTAGGTCGGCGTCACCTTCCTTCCACGCCGCGTAAATCTCATAGCACGACGTCGGTGCAACACAGGCGAACGCCAGAATCGCGCCCACCGCTCCCGCATCGAGCGACGGATACAGCTTATGCGCCGCCCCCACCAGCACCTGGAATCCCGCCTCCTTCTGGCGCGTCTTCATCTTGCCCACGATAGAAACCGCCGCAGACGAAGGCTTCGCCAAGGACGAAGATGAAGACGCGCCCGCCAACACTCCGACCTGGACAAGTTCCCCACCTTCTCCACTCGAGCCCCCGGTTGCAGCCGCGAACATCCGCGGCGTTACCGCTTCAAACGTCTCAGTCACCGTGACGCTGCGTTGGATGTGACGCGTCCCCTCCACCATCTTGCGAACCTTTTCTACGTCGCCGCTCGATTCCTTGATCCCAATCAGGTTTGGATGCTCCGCCAACTCAATCACGAGTTCGGCGGGGATGTCGTAGCCAGTGGCCTGCGGAAAGTTGTAGATGATCACCGGCAGCGGCGAGCGGTCGGCCACGGTCCGGTAAAACGCCAGTATGCTAGCTGCCGTCATCTGCTTCTTGTAGTAATGCGGAGTGCGCACCATGGCAATGTCGTAGCCCAACTCGGCCGCGTACTCGGTGAGTCGCAAAGTCTCGATCGCCGACTCGACTCCAGTGCCCGCAATCAGCACTTTGTTAGGCGCAGCCGCCTGGTGCGCAGTTTTCAACACATCCCGCCGCTCCTGATCAGAAAGCAGAATCGCCTCGCCAGTCGAGCCCAGCACGACAATGCCGGCGCAAGGCGTGCGCGAATAGCGCTCAACATTGCTTTCGAGTTTCTTGAAATACACATTGCCGTCGGGATAAAACGGCGTTGTTATGGGAGGGAAAATACCGTGAAGTAGCACAGGAAACCTCGCGCATCCATTATTACACGCCGAGCGAGCCTCGATATCGGCTCTACCGGCTCTTTACCGCACGCTCCGCGTGCAGCTGCTGCAACGCGCGGATATTCACTTCGCCCCGCTGCAACGCAGCAATCCCTTCCGCCGCGGCCCGCGCCGCCGAAAGCGTGGTGATGGTGGGAATGCGCGCCATCACCGCCGCGCGCCGGATTGCCTTCTCGTCGAACCACGGCTCCAATCCTGTGGGAGTGTTGACGATGAGATGAATGCGCTGGCCCTTGATCAAATCCACCACGTTGGGGCGGCCTTCTTTTACCTTGTAAACTCGCTCCACCTTCATCCCGGCGGTTTCGATCACGTCGGCGGTACCCGAGGTAGCGACCAGCTTGAAGCCCATATCCACAAACTTGCGAGCGAGGTCCGCAACGTTGCGCTTGTCATGCTCCGTGACGCTGAGGAACACCGTCCCCTGCGTCGGCAACTTCTGGCCTGCCGCCAACTGCGCCTTCGCGAAGGCTTCCCCGAAACTGTCGCCCACGCCCATCACTTCGCCGGTCGATTTCATCTCCGGCCCCAGCACGGTGTCCACGCCAGGAAACTTGCTCCAGGGGAACACCGGCGACTTCACGTAGTAACAGCTTCCCGTGTCCAGATCGCTGCGCCGGTCGATATTTTCGGGGAGGAATTCTCGAAGCTTGCGCCCTGTCATCAACCGCGCCGCGATCTTCGCCAAGGGCACACCCGTGGCCTTCGATACATACGGCACCGTGCGCGAGGCTCGCGGATTCACCTCCAGCACGTAGACTTTGCCGCCCTCCGCACTATTCCCCGATCCGCCGTTGCCGCGTGGGATGGCGAATTGAATATTCATCAGCCCAATCACTTTCAGTGCCCGCGCCAGCTTGAAGGTGTAGTCGCGCATGCAGTCCATCTGCGCCTGCGGAATATCCACCGCCGGAAGCACGCAAGAAGAGTCCCCGGAATGAATCCCGGCCTCCTCGATGTGCTGCATAATTCCGCCAATCACCACGTCTTCGCCGTCCGAGAGCGCATCCACGTCCACTTCAACCGCATCTTCGAGAAAGTGATCAATCAGCACCGGACGATCATGCGAGTACTCGACCGCCTCTTTCATATACCGCACGACTGATTCTTCGTCATACGCGATCACCATGGCGCGCCCGCCGAGCACATACGAAGGCCGCACCACCACCGGATATCCAACCTGCTTCGCTCCCTCGATGGCTTCTTCCAGTGAGGTCGCCATCACTCCCGCAGCCTGCGGAATGTTCAAGTCTTGCAGCAGCTTGTTGAAGTGCTTGCGATCTTCAGCCAGATCAATCGACTCCGGCGACGTTCCAATCACGTTCACACCTGCCGCCTTAAGCGGTAACGCCAGGTTCAGCGGAGTCTGCCCGCCGAATTGCACGATCACGCCGCACGGTGCCCCCTTCGAAGTCTCGTGCTGGTAAATCGCCCATACATCCTCAAACGTCAGCGGCTCGAAATAGAGCCGGTCACTGGTGTCGTAATCGGTCGAGACTGTCTCAGGATTGCAATTGATCATGATCGTCTCGTAGCCATCTTCATGCAGCGCGAACGAAGCATGACAGCAGCAGTAATCGAACTCAATTCCCTGCCCGATCCGGTTCGGCCCGCTGCCCAGAATGATGATCTTCTTCTTGTCGGTCGGCGCAGCTTCGTCTTCATCTTCGTAGGTCGAGTAGAGATACGGCGTAAAGCTTTCGAATTCCGCCGCGCAAGTGTCCACACGCTTGTACACGGGCATCACACCATGTTTCTTGCGCAGGTGTCGAACTTTTTCTTGCCCCTCCAGCCGCCACACGTTGGCCAGCCGTCCATCGGAAAATCCCATGCGCTTGGCTTCGCGCAACACCTCGGTCGGAATCGATTCGATGGGATGCTTTTCCAACTCAAGCTGCATGTCGTTAATCTCTTTGAGCTGATACAGAAACCACGGATCCATCGAAGTCATCTTCGCAATCTGCTTCACCGTGTGTCCCTGCCGCAAAGCATACTGCACATAAGCGAGTCGTTCGGGATGCGGCGTCACCAGCCGTTGCGTAAGGATCTTAGGCTCGATCTTCGCACCGCCCACGCGCTTTCCGGTATCGAGCGAGCGCACGCCCTTCATCAGCGCTTCTTTGAAAGTGCGGCCGATCGCCATCACTTCCCCGACCGACTTCATCTGCACCCCAAGGCTTTCGTCGGCTCCAGGAAACTTTTCAAACTGCCACTTCGGAATCTTCACCACCACGTAGTCGAGCGTAGGCTCAAAGCAAGCCGGCGTCTTGCGCGTAATGTCGTTTGGAATTTCGTCGAGTGTGTAGCCCACGGCGAGTTTCGCGGCGATCTTCGCAATCGGGAACCCCGTAGCCTTCGACGCCAGCGCCGAGGAACGCGAGACGCGAGGGTTCATCTCGATCACCACCATGCGCCCGGTCTCAGGATTCACTGCGAACTGAATATTCGATCCGCCCGTATCCACGCCGATTTCGCGAATCACGGCGATCGAAGCATCACGCATCGCCTGGTACTCGCGGTCAGTAAGCGTCTGCGCCGGCGCCACGGTAATCGAATCGCCGGTGTGCACGCCCATAGGATCGAAGTTTTCGATCGAGCAAATGATGATGACGTTGTCCTTGGTGTCACGCATCACCTCAAGTTCAAATTCTTTCCAGCCCAGCACCGACTCCTCAATCAGCGCCTCGCGCACGGGAGACATGTCCAAACCGCGGCTAAGCACCTCAACCAACTCTTCGCGGTTGAAGGCAATGCCCCCGCCCGTGCCGCCCAGCGTGAACGAAGGCCGTACGATGACAGGAAAACCAATCTTGCCGGCAAACTCCAGCCCATCTTTCGTACTGTTCACCAACGCAGACTTGGGCACGTCGAGCCCGATCCTCTGCATCGCGTCCTTGAAGAACAGCCGGTCTTCGGCTTTCTTGATGGCCTCGACCTTCGCGCCAATCAGGCTCACGTTGTACTTTTCCAGCACCCCGCCATCGGAAAGCTCAATCGCAAGATTAAGGGCAGTCTGCCCACCCACCGTAGGCAGCACGGCGAAACCAGCGCCCGGCGCCATTTCCCGCTCGATCCGGATGATTTCTTCCAGATACTCGACCGTCAGCGGCTCAATATATGTGCGGTCGGCAATCTCCGGGTCGGTCATGATGGTCGCCGGATTCGAGTTGGCCAGCACCACCTGATAGCCCTCGGACTTCAGCGCCTTGCAAGCCTGCGTGCCGGAGTAATCAAACTCCGCCGATTGCCCGATAACGATGGGCCCGGAACCGAGGATCAGAATTTTCGAGATGTCAGTTCGTTTTGGCATTTGGAACCAGTTGTTAGCGGCCGGTGGCTAGTTCTCAGTTTCGGTGCGGTTTAAAGCGCGCCCTTTCAAAGCAAACATCCAAGCTGCTTGCGGTTACATTTCAACCTGAATCCCAAGTGTGAAATTGCCGTGGGAGTCGAATTGCAATAGTTGCTGCCAACACCCGGCGCTGGCGGGGGTTCGGCTCTTAGGGTCAAAAACGACGGCAACCTCAAGCAATTTTCCACGGTACCGTGTGACAAGCCAATAACGCCCAGCATCTACATTCTTAAACTCGTAGGCTCCGTCCTTGTCCGTCATGGTTTTGAAAAATGGATGTGAGTTCTTGCAGCATGAGATTCCCTGTTCCCAAGGATAAAGTTCCATCTTCGTAAAGCTCAGCGGTTCTGCATCTTTTCCACCACCCGAAACGGGGGTGACAAACTCGAGCACACCGCAGAACCGATCAAAGGTGATGAGCTTCGGGCCGGATTGCGCAATGCCGACGCTCGCGATGCTCAGCAGCAGAACACACGATAATCTAGATCGCCACTTCACCCTTTCCACTCCTCCATCATCGTCACGAAATCCTTGAACAGATAATGCGAGTCATGCGGCCCTGGCGCAGCCTCCGGGTGATACTGCACGCTGAACAACGGCAGATTCCTGTGCCGCAAGCCTTCCAGAGTCGAGTCGTTCAGGTCGATGTGCGTCAACTCGACTTCACTCTCCGGCAGCGAATCCGGATCCACCGCAAAGTTATGGTTATGCGCCGTGATCTCAATCTTGCCACTCTTCAACTGCTTCACCGGATGATTCCCGCCATGGTGTCCAAACTTCAGCTTGAAGGTCTTTCCGCCGAGCGCAATGCCGACGAGTTGATGTCCCAGACAAATACCAAAGATCGGCATTCTTCCCATCAGCCGCCGAATACTGTCCACAGCGTAAGTACAAGGCTCAGGATCGCCCGGACCATTCGACAGAAAAACTCCGTCAGGCTTCAAGGCCATCACATCTTCCGCCAGAGTCTGCGCCGGGACTACGGTCACCCGGCAACCTTCACCGCGCAACTTCCGCAGAATATTTTGCTTAATCCCAAAGTCGTAAGCCACCACATGAAAGCGCGCAGGCTCGTCCTTAACTCCCACCTGAGCCACCGGTTCGTGCGAACGCTCGCCCACTTCCCACACGTACGGTCCCTTGGTGCTCACAACTTTCGCCAGGTCCGTCCCGTCCATCTTCGGAATCGAATTCGCCTTGGCCACCAGCTTCTCCGCATCGCTCTCGAGGGTCGAGACCACGCCGCGCATCACTCCGTGGTCGCGCAAATGCCGCACCAGCGCCCGGGTATCAATATCCGAAAGTACCGGCACCTTGAACTGCTCGAGATATTCTTCGGCCACCTGCTGCGAACGCCAGTTCGAGCTCACTTTCGAGAACTCGCGCACGATCAGCCCTTCGATCCACGGACGCGTGGCTTCGTTGTCTTCCTGGTTAGTGCCGTAGTTGCCGATCTGAGGATTGGTCAGGACAACAATCTGTCCTGAATACGATGGGTCGGTGAAGATTTCCTGGTAGCCGGTGATGGAAGTATTAAAAACTACTTCGCCGTAGCATTCGCCTTTGGCGCCGTAGCCTTTGCCTCGGAAGACTCGCCCGTCTTCCAGCGCAAGGATAGCTTGCATTCTCGCTCCGGTGTGTAGATTTTAGAGATTTTATCAGGGAAATGCTTCAAGGCCAAGCGAGGAAAGATCCTGACGCGGGAATTTTGTGTGGAAAAAATGAACTAATCAAAACACGAATGGCACGAACCGCTTGGTTCGCCGCATGTACTCCTGATATCGCCCGCCGAGATTGGCCTGCAAAGCTTTCTCCTCGACATACACGCGATAAATGTAGCCGGCTGCGCCGGAAATCGTGATGAGCAGGGCGCTCAGCCAGTTCGTCAAGGCGAGGCCGGTTCCGAAATACATGAGTATGCCGCCGGTGTATGAGGGATGCCGGACCCAGCGATAGGCGCCCTTATCGATGACAGGTTGATCGGCAGAGGCTTTTACGTCGCCCGTAAAGTGCTGACCCAGCATCTTCCAGCAGTGTTTTCTCAGGAGCCGGCCCAGCAATAGTATGGCGAGGCCAACCGCAAACCATGCCTTTCGATTCTGTGCAATCGCAAACCGAGCATTCGAAGCCACGGCAAAAGCCGCGATCGATCCAATCCATGAGGCGATCATGATGAACGCCATCGAACCGCGATCTGTCTGCTCGCCTTTCGCAGGGCGAGAACGCCTGACCAAGGCGAATTCTGGGCCGTAACAATAAAGGAACATGGCCCAGAACAGCCAGCAGTAAGGGCAAGTGTAGGCGAGAGGCTTCATAGGCCTTTCTGAGCAAAATCAAAGGAGCGCGGCGTGGTATCGGGCTCGCGAAGTAAGGGAAGCGCACACAAAATAAGAAAGACGGCGAAAAGTTGGGCGGGAAGATTCCTATCGCACTCTACCCAACTTATCCATCGGCCAGTAGCCAAATACGGCCTTGCCGTAAATATAGCTCTGGTTCACCGGACCAAAATCGCGGCTGTCGTTCGACATCGACCGGTGATCCCCCAGCACGAAATAGCTGTCCGGGGGCACAACCGTCTCCGGATACGAACGCGAGTCGGCATAGGCGGGCGGAACATAATCCTCGTCCAGCGCCTCACCATTCACGTACACCTGCCCGCCGTCGATGCGGATGCGGTCCCCGGCCGCGCCGATCACGCGCTTGATATAGCTCTTCGACGGATCGCGCGGGTAACGAAACACCACAATATCTCCGCGCGAAATCGGCTCCAGCCGGTAGACAAACTTGTTAACGAAGATTCGCTCCTGGTCTTCGAGAGACGGCATCATGCTGGTGCCTTCGACCTTTACGGGCTGGTAAATGAATACGATGATGAAAGCTGAAATCGCCAGCGAGAGCAATAGGTCTCGCAGCCACACCCCGAAAGCCGGCCGCAGACGCACCCCAGAGTTCGGCTCGGACTGCTCCGGCCGGTTCCCTGTTTCGGTATTTGGGCTGTCGGACATGCAGACTCCCATTGTACAGATTGCCTACGACCGGCGGCGACTTGTACAAACCCGCTTCTCCGCTTAGGTCGGAAGCAGGTTAAAATACCTCATCCAGGAGACCTGCATGACGCCAAGCCGCCTGCTTCAAAACAAATACGTTCACCGTGCCCTAACCCTGATTTTTCTTTTAACGGTGACCCTCACTGTGTCGGCGCAATGGCCTGCGCAGGAAGACGAAGGCGGCATCCCCGCCTATAACGCCGGACCGCCTCCCAAAGGCACCAAACTCCCTCCCCTGCTCACCAAGGCCGACCTCTGGGGAGCAGATGCGCAGTATCCCTATCAGACGCATGCTTATGAATTGGCGGCGAAGATCCCGACCGTGCTCCACCAGCAGCCCTGTTATTGCTACTGCGACCGCATGGGCCACAATAGCCTGCACAGCTGTTATGAGAACACGCACGGAGCCCGTTGCGCCACCTGCTTGAAAGAGCTCTACTACTCTTATCAGCAGCACAAGAAAGGCAAGACCGCGGCGCAGATTCGTGCCGGAATTATCAAGGGCGAGTGGAAGTCGATCGACCTGGAATCGGCTGCGTCGATTAACTAGCAACGAGTGCCGGGGTCTTTCTCGTAACCCGGTAGGATCTATTTGCTGAGGGAAAAAGAAGGGCCGGCCGATGCACTCGCCCGGCCCTTTCATTGCGCCTTCGGCTTTGCTCGCTATTGAGCCTTCGGTTTTGCCTTTTTCCTCACTGGGACGGTGTTTTTCTTCGTTTGTTCTTCCTGGAGCAGTGTCAGTGAATCCGCGGCATTGAAGGGGTATTCGCGGACGGACTGCTGGGCGGCCTGGCCAGCGTTACTGAGAGTGATGTCGACTCGTCGATTGCTGGCCAGGATGATCATCCTCATATTACTGAGTACTCGCTGCCGGTCTTCCGGACTGAGTTCCGGATTCCGTTCCACAGCATCTCTTACCTGCTGGTCGGTGAGGTTTTCTTGCTCGCCGAATGCCTTGGTCTGGATGCTAGCGTCGGGCACGCCCTGTCCGACCAGGAAGCGCTTGACGCGGTCAACCCGCCGCTCTGAGAGTCCCTGGTTGTATTCCACAGAACCGCGCCGATCAGCGTGGCCTTCGAGTGTCAGGTGGGCGTCGGGCTTCGCCTGGAGATAGATCAGGAAATCACGCGCGAGCGCAGTCAGGGTTTTTTCCTGGCTTGCGAGCAAGCCGGCGTCGGGATTCTCGATCGTCGGCTTCGCGGTCGCAAAATAGACACTGTGTAAAGCCAGCCTTTTCTCGATGGCAACAAAATCGGGCAACGGGGGCGGAGGTGGTGGAGCTTGCAAGTACACCACGGTTGAAGCAGATGCCGTGAGCGGTTGACTGCGATCATCGCTTACGCTGCAGGTCACGGTAATAGTGCCGGGGTTTGCGCCTGTGGTGTTGAGCATAGCGGTGGAACTGTTGCCGGTAATGTTTCCAGCGCTCGCGGTGTAGTTGTAGCTCAAAAGGCGGCTGTCAGGACTGCTGGCGGTCGAAGTAATCGTCGAAGTTCCACCCATCGGCACGCCGCCGGATCGGAGGAGCATGAGATCACCGGCGGATGCGGCGTTTTCACGATGAACCTGGCGCTGCAGGAGGCGACGCCGTTTAGGCTGCCATCACTCAAGGTTGCAGTGATCTCGTACGCGCCGGCCTGCAAGCTGGCGGTGTCAATCTGGGTTGAAGCATGGGTTTCGGAAGGTTTCACTCCGGAGCCGCTCCAGCTATATGCGACGGTACGCTTGGGATTGAAATTAGATGCATCGGCGGTCGCGGTCACAACCTCACCGGCAAAGACCTCGCCCGGCTGTACGGAGCACACGGCCGTAGGTGGCGTTGTGACGCGCTTGCCACCCCACGTAAACACCAGCCCACTTTCCAGTCTTGCCCCTCGGATATCGCTGGCTGGAACCACCTTCGACGAACCATACTGATGATTCGAGTACACGTAATCGGCCCGGATCAGACGCAGCGCGATGTGCCGGTTCAACTTCAGATCGAGACCGCCGCCAGCCATGAGGCCGACTTCGTAATCGCTCCCGAAGACTTCGGAGGCCAGCCGGTGCTCGCCCACGAGAGCTTCGGCAAACGGCGAAAAACGGCGCCTGCGAAAAGTAAGTTTCGGTCCAGCGGAGAAGTTGAAGAATTCAGCGTCATCGATTCGCATTTCTACGCCACTCTCGCCGCTGCTCAGGTCACCACTGACGTCGCCGGTCAATCCCAACCAGCGGTTAAAGTTGTAGGTGATGCTGGCGCCTGCACCCCGCGGATTCGATTCCACCAGGCTGTTTACCGGGATGATTCCGCCGGGAAGCAGACCATGCACATCCGCGCCGAAGTAGACGAAGGAGTATCCCCCGAAAAGCTCCCATTTCGGAGTGGGCGGATCCTGGGCCGCCGCGAGTGTGGCCACGCCACACAGGATGGCAACCACCCCCAGGCGCACAACTGCAACCTGACCACGAGAGTTATGAGACTGAGATGACATGTCCGATTCCTCCGAACTTCAATGCGAACTTCGATAGCGTGAAATCACGCTGCCAAGCCGGCCGCCAGCGGACCGGCTTTATTGACCCTCATCGCAGAACGCCCTTTCTTTACGGACAAGCAGGTACATTGACTGGATTGCTCAGCAATGTGACCGCGCCCGTCAGGGCCAGCGCTCTGCCATTCAGGGTTGCGCCGGTGTCAAGCGAGACACTTGCCTCCGCCATAATGGTTCCTGCGAAGGTTGTGGTAGTTCCGAGCGTCGCCGAACTGCCAACTTGCCAGAACACGTCATCGGCCGTGGCGCCGCCGCTGAGAATGACATCGCTGTTGTTCGCCGCCGTGGTCAGGGTGGAGACGATCTGGAAGATGTAGACTCCGTTCCCGCTGAGCGTAAGGTTGCCCGTGATTCCCAGCGAAGGCTGGCCGCTCGTCGTTTTGTAAACCCCGGGAACGAGCGTTTGCCCACCCATATCAGCAGTAAGGATGGCTCCGCCGGGCGCAGCCGCGGCGAAGTTATATGCCGTGGTCAAATCTGCCTGAGCGGTCTGGGCAGTCGCATCGCCCGCGTATTCCGTGCCCGTCAGCGTTCCCGGCGGGAAGCCGGTGATCGCAGAGGCCGGCCATATTCCAATATCTCCAGTAACGTCAGTAGGACCACTATTCGCGACGGCCGGGGTCGCGGCCAGAATTCCAAACATGCAAGCCGTTCCCAACGGCACGGCCGCCGCGCATGTGGTGGGGATGTGGTGAAAGTCCATACATAATTACTTGCGAGTGGATCGCCGGCCAGATCCTGGGCCCCGGTGGTGATGGTGGCTGTGTAGAGAGTGTTCAATGCCAGAGGGCTGGTCGGGGTAAAGGTCGCGACATCGCTTGACCCAACGTAGGCAACGGTTCCCGGCACCGCGGTAGTGCCTGGCCCAGTCAAGGTAAAGGTCGTCGTGTTGATGGTGGACGACTGCATCGCATCGCTGAAGGTGGCGGTCAATAAAGTGTTGGGACAGATCGCGGTTGCATTATTGGCGGGAGCTACGGAAACCACCGTGGGAGCAGCGCATGCCGTGGTGCTGGTGGTGAAGCTCCATACGAAGTTAGCGGCTAACGCATTCCCCGATGGATCCTGGACTCCGGTCGTAATCGTGGCGGTATAGACCGTGTTGAGGGCGAGAGCGCTTGATGGTGTGAAGGTTGCGGTCGACCCATCGTAGGAAACTGCTCCGGCAACGGCCGTCGTGCCCGGTCCGGTCAAGGTAAAGGTCGTCGCACTGATGGTCGCCGGATTCATCGCTTCGCTGAAGGTCGCGCTCACGACCGTGGCGGGACAGACACCGGTTGCGGCGTTAGCGGGGATCTCGGAAGCCACGGCGGGCGGTACGCAGGGGCTGGTGCCGGTCGTGAACGCCCATACATAGTTACTCGCCAGCGCCACGCCGTAAGCGTCTGTGGCGCCGGTCGTAATCGTGGCTGTATAGATGGTGCCCAGTGCGAGAGTGCTTGTCGGCGTGAAGGTCGCAGTGTTGCTTGACGCGCTATAGCTGACCACTCCGGCGACGGCCGTAGTGCCCGGCCCTGTCAACATGAAAGTCGCGCCATCGATGCTGGCTGGATTCATCGCCGCGCTGAACGTGGCAGTAACGATTGTGCTGGAACACGCGCCGCTGGCAGCATCCAAAGGAGCCACCGAACTCACAGTTGGCGCGGTCACGGTTGGGTTGGCGCCAGGCTTGTCGTAGTCGCTGCACCCGGTAGCGAACACGAGCAGCAGGAATGCTGGGAACCAGATTTTCGAATTGCTGTATCTACGCATGACGTTCATCCTTCTTCTCCGGCTAAGCCAGCGACCGCGATTGCTTGCCTCTATTTCGCAAGCTAACCTCGGCGCCGCATGACTACAAGCATTTCAGCCGCACCAGATGGGCCTATTCACGCGATGACTTCCCATTTTGGAATGTTGATGGAGTCGTTCTGCCGGAGCGCTACTTCACTTCTTGAGGCGCGATTGGCGAGCGCGAGCAGGTTCGCGAGCTGGATCGTCGAGCGCCCACGTCACCGGATTTTGCTGGGTACTGGCGACTCCGCGCTAGGCACTGGACGTCGCCGAATTGCCCAATACCCGCTCTTTGAGTGATACTTGTGTGTCGGCTCTTCGAGTCTTAGGAGCCAAGGAGTCCCTATTACGACGAGCACAGGAAAAATTCTCCATATGGCTCAAAAGGCTAACCCCAAGAAGTCATCCATTGCGGACGACCCGCGCATCACTCAGGCTCTGCAGAATTACGAGGCCGGGCTGCGAGCTTTGCAGGAACACAAGTTCGAGAAGGCGAAACCGCTGTTCCAGAAAGTGCTCGCCGGGCCCAGCAAGGAGCTGACCGACAGGGCCACGATCCATCTCAGCATCTGCAACCAGCACCTCGAGCGCTCGACCTCCCAACAGTTCAAGAGCGTGGAGGAGCACTATGACTACGCCGTTTCTCTCATGAATGTCGGAGACTACGTCACCGCCCGCGAGCACATCGAAAAGCTGTTGAAGCAGGCGCCCAAGACTGATTTCGTCATCTACGGTTTAGCTGCTCTCGATTGTCTTACGGGCCACGTGGAGGACTCTCTCAAGCATCTGGACGAGGCTCTGCGCCTGAATTCCGGCCTGCGCTACCAGGCGCGTAACGACTCCGATTTCCACAACCTGGCCGAAGACCCCCGCTTTACCGAGCTCTTGTACCCGGATCCAGCTGCCGACTCTTCGCCGGAAAGCTCTTTCCGGGAAGACGAATCGTTCTGATCGACGCAGACTGATTCTTCGCAGACTGATCGACAGAAAACGCAAATTAGATCGGCGCACCCGATCCTCAGATGGAAACCAGAATCGCTGATCTGTTGACCTTGGAGAAGGCCGCGCGCGCGCGTGGTCTCCGCGTGGTCGCCATCGGCGGCGGCACCGGTCTCTCCACTCTGCTCAAAGGACTGAAACGTTTCGCTCTCACCCCGGCCGAGCTGGCCGTGGCCCCACCCGGTACGCCCGTAATTCGTGACCTTTGTGCCGTAGTCACGGTCAGCGACGACGGCGGCTCCAGCGGACGCCTGCGCAAAGAACTGAACATGCTCCCTCCCGGCGATATCCGCAACTGTATCGTGGCCCTCAGCGAAGACGAAGCTCTGCTCTCCCGGCTCTTCCGCCACCGCTTCGACAAAGGTTCCGGTCTCGAGGGTCACAGCTTTGGCAATTTATTTCTGGCCGCGCTCACCTCCATCACCCACGACTTCTCCGAAGCGGTACGTCTGTCTTCGGAGATTCTGGTCACCCGTGGCCACATTTATCCCGCCACCACTTCCAACATCGAACTCGAAGCGCTGATGGAGGACGGCACCCGCGTCCGTGGAGAAACCAAGATCACCGCCAGCAAAGGACGCATTAAGGAGCTGTTCCTCGTTCCACCCAATGTCGATCCCATGCCGCAAACGCTCGACGCCATCGCCCGTGCCGATATCATCAGCATCGGCCCCGGCTCGCTGTTCACCAGCCTCATTCCGAACCTGCTGGTGCACGGCATCGCCGATGCCATCGTCAACTCCCCGGCCACCAAGGTTTACATCTGCAATCTGATGACTCAGGCGAACGAGAGCCTCGGCCTTACTGCAGCCGACCACATCCGGGCTCTCAATAGCCACGCCCGCCAGCAACTCTTCGACTACGCGCTGATCAATCGAACGCCGGTTTCCAAGGAACTCGGAGCCAAATACGCGCTCGAGGCCGCATGCCAGATCGTCGCCGATCTCGACGCCATCGAGGCTCTGGGCGTGATCCCTGTTCTGGGGGACTACCTGGAAGAGGCCGGCGTCGCCCGCCACAACACCGCCCGTGTGGCCAGCGACCTGGTGCAACTTCCAATCCAGAGCAGGAGAGCAGAGAGCGAAAGCCGGTCCGATGGAGAAGCTTAAACCTGCGCGCGCCCCACTTCATGCTTTCCCGCGCCAGCCACACTGGCTAGAATGTCGAGATATGAAATCGGTGAGGATGAGAACGATAAAGATTTGGACGCTGGCCAGCTTGCTATCGGCTTCCGCGCTGCTCGGCACAGCCGTCGCACAGAAAGACGAGGCCGACGAGCCAACCGCTATCCTGAATTTTCTAATTATTAAAGATGACAACGGCAAACCGATTCGCAGCGCCGCCGTCATCATGCACCCGGTCAACACCCACGGCAAACAAAGCCGGGGCGGACTCGAACTCAAAACCGACGCCGAAGGCAAGACCAGTTTTGAGGGCATTCCGTACGGAACGCTGCGCGTGCAGGTGCTGGCTTCCGGATTCCAGACTTTCGGCGAAGACTACGAGATTGACAAGCCCAAGGTAGACTTCACCATCAAATTGAAACGCCCACAAGGCCAGTACTCCATTTATCAGGATCACCCTGACGAGAAGAAGGACGACAAGACGCCCCCTCCTGATCCCAACACCAAGCCGCAGTAGCCAGCGCGCGGTTGTGTTGACGGCAGCGTTCCGCGCAGATGGAAGTAATTTTCTGGCACCGCCGTTGAGGGAAATGTTAGTGTCGTACTCCAGCCTTGCTTGGAGATGACCATGCCAATCCGTCGCACCTTATTCTTCGTATCCGCCTGCGTAGTTCTCTCAACCACTCTTTCTTTCGCCGCGAATCTAGAATCCACTCCGACCATCCATGATCGCATTGCTGGCATGAAGGTTGCCGATGGCCTGTTCCCAACCGCATGGGACGCAAAGACGGGAAAACTTTTTCTGCGGATCAACAAGGTCGACCAGGATTTCCTGCTGGTCGTTTCCCTGCCTTATGGGCTGGGATCGAATGACATTGGTCTGGACCGCGGCAGGTTGGGCGAGGAACGGATTGTGCACTTCACCCGCGTCGGTCCACGCGTTTTGCTGATCGCGCCGAATCTGCAATACCGCTCGTCCTCCGCCAACCCCATGGAAAGTCTGGCCGTGAGGCAGTCTTTTGCCGAGTCAGTTCTCGCCGGCTTCAAAGTCGAAGCGGAAGAGGATGGCGCAGTGCTGATCGACGCGACCGATTTCCTTCTGGGGGATTCGTTCGGCGTCGCCGAACAACTTGCGGATACGAAGCAGGGATCCTACAAGCTGGACGAAAAGCGCAGCGCGTTCGCGCTGGAGAACGCGAAGAACTTTCCTCTCAACACAGAGTTCGAATCGATTCTGACTTTCACCACTGAACATCCGGCCGAACACTCGCTGGTAGCCACCGTGACTCCCGATGCCCGTGCGGTCACTCTGCGCGAACACTATTCATTCGTGCAATTACCCGATGATGGCTACCAGCCGCGCGCTTTCGATCCGCGCTCAGCCTTCTTCGACACCAGCTACCGCGACTACTCTGCCCCACTCGGCTCACCCCTCGAGGTGCGCCTTATCGAGCGGCATCGCTTGATCAAGAAAGATCCGAACGCGGCCATGAGCGAGCCGGTAAAGCCCATCGTCTATTACGTCGACCCGGGAGCCCCAGAGCCGATTCGCAGCGCTCTGGTCGAAGGCGCAAGCTGGTGGAACCAGGCGTTCGAAGCTGCCGGCTTCAAGAATGCTTTTCGCGTCGAAGTACTGCCGCCGGGGGCCGATCCCATGGACGTTCGCTACAACGTGATCCAGTGGGTGCATCGCTCGACCCGCGGGTGGTCGATGGGAACCACGGTCTCCGACCCTCGCACCGGCGAAATTATTCAAGGCCGCGTCACTCTCGGTTCCCTGCGCTCCCGCCAGGACTACATGATTGCCGAAGCGCTGCTCGCGCCCTACAAAAAAGGCGAGCCGGTCTCACCTGAGATGCGCGAAATGGTGCTCGCCCGGCTTCGGCAACTCGCCGCCCATGAAGTCGGCCACACCTTAGGCCTGGCCCACAACTTCGCCGCCAGTTCCATCGCTCCGGGCACCTCGGTCATGGACTATCCTCATCCCTGGATCACGCTCGATCCGAGTGGCAAGCCCGACCTGTCACACGCCTACGCTACAGGGATTGGTGCCTGGGACAAGGTCTCGATCGAATATGGTTATTCGCAATTCGCTGCGGGAACCGACGAACGCGCGGCCCTCGACAACATCCTGAACACCGCCCAGGCCAGCGGCCTTTATTTCATCACCGACCAGGATGCGCGACCCCTTGGCAGCGCCCATCCTCATGCCCACCTCTGGGACAACGGCCCAGACCCGGCAGCCGAACTCAATCGCATTCTCAAGGTTCGAGCCGCAGCCCTCGCGCGTTTCGGTGAAGACGCGATTCATCCGGACCGGCCCATGTCTGAACTCGAAGACACTCTGGTTCCTCTTTATTTGCTGCATCGCTACCAGACCGAGGCCGCAGCCAAAGAAATCGGAGGTCTCGACTATCGTTACGCGCTCCGCGGCGACGGCGAACTGGTCACCAAAATCGTCGACCCGGCAAACCAGCAAAAAGCGCTCGACGCTGTACTGAAAACGCTCGCGCCGGAGACTCTGACCCTCCCCGAATCGCTGCTGCGGATTCTGCCTCCACGCGCGTTCGGTTATCCCAGAACCGTCGAATCGTTCGAAGGACACACCGGCCTCACCTTTGATCCGGCCGGCGCGGCCGAGTCCGCCGCCGGTCTCACCCTCACGCTCCTGTTTGATCCCCAGCGCGCTTCGCGGCTGGTCGAGTATCACGCACGCAACGCCGCGAATCCCAGTCTCAATCAGGTCATTGAAGCTGTTTTCCAAGCCACATGGAAAGCGCTGCCCGCCACCGGTCTGGGGGCTGAGACGCAGCGCATCACCGAAGCTTCAACCGTGGAACATCTGCTTGCGCTGGCGGCGAACCCCAGTGCTTCCCCGGTAGCTCGCGCTCAGGCCCGCGCCGAGGCGTTGTCTCTTCGATCGTGGATGTCCGCTAAAGTGACTAAGGCACCAGAATCTCCCGAAGAAAAAGCCGTGCGGACCGCAGCCATCGCCCGCATCGATGCTTTCGAGAAAGATCCGGCGAAGTTTACGCCGGCAACCGATGTCGTCGCCCCACCCGGACAGCCGATCGGAGACGACGAGCAGGAATAGCGGTGCACGAGTAAAATCTTGCCCATGAACTATCTTCTTAAGACCGAACCCACGGTATATTCCTTCGCCGATCTGCAGCGCGACAGTACAACGCTCTGGGACGGAGTTACCAATCCCGTTGCCGTCAAGAACCTGCGTGGAATGAAGCCGGGTGACTCACTGGTCATCTATCACACTGGGGACGAGAAGAGCGCAGTGGGCACCGCGACCGTAGTATCGGTCGACGACAGCGACGCCAGGAATCCTCAAGTGAAGATTAAAGTCGGCAAGCCGATCGCCAAGCCGGTGACGCTGGCCGAGGTGAAGGCGAACAAGCTCTTCGCCGATTCCCCGCTGGTGAGGCAAGGACGGCTGAGCGTCGTTCCCCTGACCGACACTCAGCTGAAGTTTCTCACGGGCCATTAAATGTGCTTGCCCGCCGGACGCTTCAGTGGGCTTTCGCGTCCCGCCGGATCAGCGCGTGATCGACAAAGAAGCCGATCCCGACCGCCAGTGGAATCACGCCAAATGTGGCCGCGATCATCGCGTCAGGCTCCGCGCGTCCGATAAGAACGAAGGTCACGATATAGCCGATCGCACCGGCCACCAGCAGAATCCCCGACCGCCGCGAACGTGCCGCTTCCGAAAGTTCCGCTTGCATCGGCACTTCCATCCCCCGCGCAATCGCCGCCAACCGCTCCTCGCTACGCAGTTTGCGCACCCGGAAAAACGTGTACATCGCCGCCATCGGGATCCCAAAGATCATGACCACCGCCGCCAGTCCTACGATGTTTCCGTCCATAAAGGACCTCCTGAGAGTCCACACAAGCGCCGGTTTCAGTCCCGCGCCGCGTCATCCCTAGTTACGCAGTCCCAAGGAAAAAGTTCCCCTCCCAGCCTCATCCGCTTACAAAACTTTGCAAATCTCTCGCCGCGCACTTAGCAACCCAGGCTTAAACTACTGGTTCTTAGCGATTGGTGCACCAGCCAAATGCGGCTAGAACACGGAGCTTAGAACGGGAAGCCCAGAACATGAACCTTAGAAGGGGTTACTCGCAAGATGAGGCCTGAAAGAACAAAGATCGAATTGCACCGGTGGTTCTTGCTGCGCCGGATATGCGTCGCCGTCTGCCTCTCTGCCCTGCCGTTCGCGCCGCATTTGCGGGCACAGGATGTCCAGGAAAAGATCGAGGTCGACAACCTTTCCCGAAATTTCGTAGTGCATCTACCCAGAGGCTACGACTCAAAGCAACACTATCCAGTCGTGGTTCTCCTGCCGGGTCAAAACCAGGAACCCAACGACATGCAGCGGCTCACGCACTTCGACCAGCTGGTCGCCGATAAGAACGGCATCATTACGGTCTATCCCAACCCCACTCGCGGCCGGTGGAATATTGGAGTGCACCAGGAGCAGCCGGCAATGGCGCCCCGCCGCGGCTATGGGCGTCACGGAGGCATGGGCGGCGGAGGCTATCCCGGCGGTGGTGGTGGCTATCCGGGTGGCGGCGGGGGCTATCCCGGAGGCGGCCAGAGCGGAGGACAGAATCCCGATGACAACCGGAACCGGCCTGAGCCTGCGGACGACATAGCTTTTCTCAACCAGATGCTCGACCAACTCGCCCTCAAATACTCAGTAGACACTCACCGGATTTATGCGACCGGTCTGGGCGACGGCGGATTCATGGCGCTGCGCGTGGGCTGCGAAATGGCCGATCGCATCGCCGCAATCGCTCCGGTAGGCGCGGCCATGCCGAAGACGATGATCTGTCTGCCGGCACGACCCGTGCCCGCGCTGTTCATCAATGGCACCGATGACCCCATCGTTCCCTACGGCGGCGGTACCTACAAGCCGGGCCAGTTCCATGCACTCTCGGCCGAAGACAGCGCCAAGACCTGGGCCAAGTTCGACCGCTGCGACGAAAAACCGGCTCAAGAGAAGATCCAGCCATTGCAAAAAGGTGAAAAGGAAATTAAAACCTTTACTTTCAATGGCTGCCATGACAACGCTCAAGTAGTGCTCTATGCCGTCAAGGATGGCGGCAACACCTGGCCCGGCGGCGAGCAGTACATGAGCGAAAAAGAGGTCGGCAAAACCAGCAACGCCCTCAACGCCAACGAAACCATCTGGACCTTCCTGTCTACCAAGAAAATCGCAGACGAAACCGGCACCACGAAGTAATTCGCCTCACACCAGATTCGGATGCGAATCCGGATAAAACTTGGCAATCATCCGTCCCGTCATCAATCCGCCTTCGTATTCCGGGATGATCACCTCGTCCGCACCCGAATTCCGCATAGCCTGCGCATAGCGCGACTGCCCGGCCCGCGTAATAATGCGCGCCTTCGGGTTCAGCGCCTTTGCCGTCACCGTGATGTAGAGATTGTCCGCGTCATTGTCGATCACAATGCACACGCCCCGCGCGTGCTCAATCCCGGCGGACTGCAGCACATCATGCCGTTTGGCATCGCCTTGAATGGTGAGCACCTTGTCCTTCAGCAGCTCGCGGCACAGCCCTTCGTTGGTCTCGATCAGCACAAAAGGAATCTTCAGGCGGTTAAGCTGGTCGACCACCGTACGGCCGACTTGCCCGTAGCCGCAGATGATGAAATGATCGCGCAATTTTTCGATGCTCACGTCGTTGACCATGGTTCTCCAGGCCTCCATCCCCTGCCGGTTGAAGATCGTAACCGCCACCCGCTCCGCCACCCAGATCTGAAACCCAAATACGCCCGCGTACACAAAAATCGAGAACAGCTTGGTGGAATTGTGCACTCGCTTGGCATCGATGGCGTGCGGCTGGATCATCCAGAACAGCGCATCCTGCCAGGTCAATCCCTCCAAATGCCGGTACACCAGCACGCACATCAGGCTGAAGCCGGCAAACACCACCAGCGGCAGCCACAAGCGGCGCAGGAATAGCAGCACGATTCGGACCATGGGGCAGCGATACTATCTCAAGTTTATGCGCAGTACAACCCGAATACCGATCGCGGAAGTCGATTGGCTAAATCGTTTTCTTGAATTGTCGGAAAATGAGGAGAGAACAGGGACGCCGCGGATTCCGAAAATCAGCGAATCAACCGCCGCAGCTCGCGCCGCAGAATCTTCCCCGAAGCCGTCTTGGGGACGGCTTCCACAAAATGCACTTCCCGTGGCTGTTTGTAATTGGTCAGCCGGTCGGCAACGAATGCGCACAACTCATCTTCCATTTTCCGGCAAGTCGCAAATCCATCCCGCAAAGCAACGAACGCCACCGGAATCTCGCCCGCGACTGCATCGGGCCGTCCCACCACTCCACATTCCCGCACCGCCGGATGCTCCAGCAGCACCGCTTCCACCTCCGCCGGAGCCACGGGAAATCCTTTGTACTTGATCATCTCCTTGCGCCGGTCGACCACCCGGTAAAAACCCTCCGCGTCGCGCGTGACCACGTCCCCCGACCAATACCATCCATCGCGCAACACCGCAGCAGTCGCCTCCGGCTCTTTCCAGTAACCCTGCATGATTTGGGGTCCGCGCATCACCAAGTCCCCGGGCTCGCCCGTAGGAACTTCCTCGGCACCCTCCGGCGATAACGCCGGATCCTCCGTCCCAATCACCCGGCACTCCGTCAGCGCCAGCGGATGCCCCACCGAATCCGGCCGGTACAGTTCGGGTTCCAGAAAACTAGAATGCGTCACCGGCGACGCCTCCGTCATGCCATATCCCTGACAAACCAGAATGCCGGTGAGCGCCGTAAATCTTCGCGGCAGTTCCGGGGCCAACGGCGCCGCTCCCGATTTCACCCAGCTCAGTTTGTGATTCTTGGAAAACTGTCCCGCCTCCGCGGCCAGGCACAAAGCATTCATCGCCGGAGGGACCAGCGGCATCATCGTGATCGCTTCATCCGTAAGCAACTGCATGAGTTGAGGCACCCCGAAGCGAGGCATCAGCACCAGCGTTGCCCCCAGAATCAGCGAAGGGTTCAGCATCACATTCAATCCGTAAATGTGATAGAGAGGCAGAAAACAAAGAATATTGTCCTGGGAGTTCAGCGGAGTCCCGCGCGGCCCCAGAAACTGATAAACGTTCGAGATCAGGTTGTAATGCGAAAGCATCACACCCTTCGGCAGTCCCGTCGTGCCGCTCGAATAAGGCAACGCGCCCAGAGTTTTTTCTGACCCTTGCTCAGGCTCGGGGACCGTGGCACTCACCGGCTTTAACAGATCAGAGAACGGCTCTGCTCCGCTTCCCTGCTCTCGCGTGCAAAACACCCGCCGCAAATTCGGCAGCCCCGCAAGGTTAACGCCAGCAATATTCGGCCCATCCGTAATCAAGAAAGCAGCGCCCGAATTCCCCAGCTGATGCCGCACTTCCCTTTCGCGATAAGAAGGATTGAGCAGCGTCGGGATTCCACCAGCTAAAGTCGCCGCATGGTAAACCGTACAGAATTCCCACGAATTGCACAGAAAAATGGCAACCACGTCTCCGGGCTTTAATCCGGCCGCAACCAGCCCGCGGGCGAGCGCTTCCACGGTCGCTGCATACTCCGCAAAGCTGAGCCGCCGCCCGCAGGAAGTATCCACCAGCGCGGTTTTCTCCGGATGCTCGCGGCAGGATGCCAGCACGGCATCGTGCATAAACACATCACGGGGATCAGCGTAAAGCTTGGTGCGCAACATGGCGGGGATGATTGTAGCGGAAAGCACCGGAATTCAGCTGTGTGACGGCCTTGAACCGCATCATCACGTCTGACTCGGAAGGAAGTTACAGATTATCGGTCCCAAAGGCGCGCTGGATCGGAGAACTGCCTCTTGTATTGGCACCTTGACTACCTCGCGTTTCTTTTGCTTTTCCCATTTCCTGTACGCCTCGAAATAAGAATCAGGCAGATCGACGTTGTCCTTGATCAGCTTGGTCACGCCCTTTGTCATTACTTTCTCTGCCAAAGCCATGTGCTCGATCGTTCGTGTCAACTGAAACCCGCCGCAGTTCTGAACGGGAACATTATCGACTCTGACATGGACTACTCTGCCGACCTTCGGAAGCTCTTCGATCTTGAGAATGGTGACGATAGGGCCGAACCCGGTTTTCCAGACCTGACCGGACTTGTATTCGATCGTTTTGGGGTTGGAGCCACCCGACGAAGTCGCATCCCGCTGAGCCCCTGCTCCCGGAACGATTGACAGGGACAAACCAAGGACAACGAGGCTTAAGCGCCTCATCGGGTTAATCATATTCTCGCCCCACTGCGCTCAGCCTGAAACCTGCCGACTGGCGACGTATGCTTCTAGCTGGCTACCTTCCTCAGAAATTCCCGCTCGTCCATCCTGTACTTGAAGGCCTTGCGCCCATCAATGAACACGACCGGAACTTCGTCATTAAACTGCCGCCGCAGTTCGCTGTCACTATCCACATCCACTTCCTGCCAGGTGAACCCACCGCGGCGGGAGAGTTTCGTAAGGCTCTCCTTCACCAGCTCGCAAAGATGACAACCCTTCCGCGAGTAAATCACGACTTGGCGTGACTCTGGCACGGCTGGATTGTAGCCTTCCCAAGGCGGCGATTCTACTGCGAAATTGTATAAAAATGAAAAGAGGTAGAATTCCGCCATGCACACCGATCGCAACGATAACGATCCCGACAAGCCTCTGCGCGGCAAGACCTGCCTCATCACCGGCGCCGCCCTCCGCCTCGGACGCGCCTCCGCCCTCGCTCTCGCCCAGGCCGGCGCCGATGTCGCCATCACTTTTCGCACCTCAGCCCGCGAGGCACAACGCACCGTCGTCGACCTGACCAGCCTCGGCGTCCGCGCTTTCGCCCTGCACTGCGACATCACCGACGAAGCCAGCGTCAAGTCCATGATGAAGGAGGCCGGACGCGAACTCGGCCGCATTGACATCCTGGTCAACAATGCCGCCAACTACGCCACCGCCGAGTTCGAACGCCTCACCGTCCGCCAATGGGATGCCATGTTCGCCTCCAACACTCGCGGGCCCTTCCTGGTCTCGCGCGAAGCCCTGAAGTGGATGCGCCGAAAGCGAACCGGATCGAAGCGATCGGACGGATTAGGCGCAAAGAAGATCGAGGCCAAAATTATCAATATGGGATCGCTCGGCGGCCTGCGCCCCTGGCCCACGCACGCCCATTACTGCTCTTCGAAGGCAGCCCTGCACATGCTCACCAAGGTCATGGCAAAAGCCTTGGCGCCCGAAATCGCCGTCAACGCGGTCGCGCCCGGCATGATCGATCTAGGCGAGAAATCGGCGGCCGCTTTCTTTCGTCGCATGGCCAAGCAGACCCCCATGCTGCGCAACGGCCGGGGAGATGAGATCGCCGCCGCGGTGCTGTTCTTCGCCACCGCCCCGCAATTTATTACCGGACAGATTCTCGCCGTAGATGGCGGTCTTGGTCTTTAAGGATACGAGCCCTGGAGATTCCGCCCCGGCGGTCTCGCGAGGGGCACGACTCGGGAAACGCACGACTCAGGGCGGGCGGGGGCTCGGGAAGGGCACGACTTCAGTCGTGCCGTTAAGTGGCCGAAACTATGAGCGCTTTAGCGCCTGAGGTGCGCTTCGCGATTGCGCAACATCTTGTCCGATGGCCTCACCCCTCTGCCGATGTCGGATCAATAATCCGCTTCACTTCCGAAACCCGATTCGCTGGAAACCCGCCCTGCTTGGCATGTTCCCGCACCATCGCTTCATTGGGAGCAATATACACGCAGTAAATCTTGTCCGCGGTAACGTAGCTCTCGAGCCACTGAATCTGCGGCCCCAGGTTCTTCAGCACACTGCACGATTTCTGCGAAATTGCCACAACCTGCTCCGGAGTCACATTTCCCACATCCGGGATATCCCGCTCAATAACATATTTGGGCATATTCTCTTCCCTCAGTTTGAATGTTCCCGACTTGTGCCCGAAAATATTACGCCGCACCGGAAGAAATAGCCACTTGCTCCAGAAGGTGCCACCACTTCTGTACCGTCCCGGCTCAAGGTATATTGGGGCGAATGAAGAAATCCAGCAAACCGTCCCCTAGTTCGAAGCGGTCTGCCGCAGACGTCTCCTCCGGCGCTCACGATCATGCGGCAAATCCGCCCCGCATCGCGATCGCCATCATGGCCGCAGGCAAAGGCACGCGGCTCAAGTCGCAGCTGGCCAAGGTTCTGCATGAAGTTGGAGGCAAGCCGCTGCTGACCAGGGTTATCGCCGCCGCCACGCGAGTCGTGCCACCAGCGGACGTCTTCGTCATCATCGGCCACGAAGCCGAGCGTGTCCGCTCCGTCGTCGCCCATACCGGCGTCAATTTCGTCCTGCAGACGGACCAGCGCGGCACCGGCCACGCTCTCATGGTCGCGCAGCCCGCACTCTCTGCCTACGACCACGTCATCGTTCTCTCCGGCGACGCCCCGCAGATCACTCCTCAAACCATCGCCCGCCTGCTCAATTTCCACCTCGACCAGCACGCCGCTCTCACCTTACTCAGCGCCGACCTTGACCACCCCACCGGCTACGGCCGCGTCATTCGCAAAAATAGTCGCAGCGCCGAGGTCGAAGCCATCGTCGAAGAAAAGTCCGCCAGCCCCGCCCAGAAGGCAATTCACGAAATCAATGCCGGCTTCTACGTCTTCGCTCTGCCCCAGTTGCTCTCGAACATCGAGAAACTTTCCACCGCCAACCCCCACGGCGAGTACTACCTCACCGATATGGCCAGCGTCCTGCGCCGCTCCAAACAGCGCGTCGTCGTCTGGAAAACCGAAAACCCCAACGAGGTTCTCGGCGCCAACACGCTCGCCGAACTCGCCGCCATCGACCACCAGATCCGCATGCAAAAGTGCCACCAGCTTATGTCCGAAGGCGTCACCATCTTCTATCCCGCCACGTGCGTAATCGATGACGAAGTCGAAGTCGCTGCCGATACGGTGATCGAACCGTCGGTACAAATTCTCGGCCGATCGCGTATCGGTGCCGCCTGCCACATCAGCTCGTTCTCAGTAATTCGCAACTCCGAGCTCGACACCGGCGTGCTCATTCGTCCCGGCTGCATTCTCGAGGAAGCCCATATCGGCCCCAGCGCAGTTCTCGGCCCATATTCTCATCTGCGTCCCGGCAGCGACATCGGAGAAGGCGCACACGTCGGCAACTTTGTTGAAACCAAGAAGATCAAGCTTGGCAAAGGCTCGAAGGCCAACCACCTCACTTATCTCGGCGACGCCGAAATCGGCGCCGGCGTCAACATCGGCGCCGGAACCATCACCTGCAACTACGACGGAGTCCAGAAGCACACCACCATAATCGGCGATGGAGCCTTCATCGGCAGCGACAGCACCCTCGTCGCGCCCGTGCGGGTAGGCAAAGGCGCCTACGTCGGAGCAGCGTCGTGCATCACCAGCAGTGTCCCCGACGACGCCCTCGCAGTCGGCCGCGCCCGACAGGTCGTAAAAGAAGGTTGGGCCCGCGAAAAGCGCGCCGCGAGGAAGCCGAGATGAGAAGATTTCTCGTCGAGCGCTGAATAAGAATGTTTGATAAAGGTGCTCTGGGTAAAAACCGGTTGGCTAAAACCACCCGAGATGAAACGGTTCGGGAAGGGCACGAGTTCACTCGTGCCGCCGAGAACCTCCAAAAAATGCGCCCTTCAGCCCCTGAGGGACCTGTCCTTAGTGCGAAATCGCGGCAAACAACGGCGAATGCATCAGCGACTGAAACTGCGCATCGCTGTCCTTGAAGTGCACCATAAACTTCGTCCCGTCGGAATCGGCCGTCGCCAGGTCCATGGCCGCCTTTTCAACCGGCGAAGCGCTGCTTTTCTTGTACATGATGACAGCCTTCATCATCATGGCTAGAGTCCCCGCCGTGATCGAGTCCGAGGTGACAACCGTCAGATCGAAGTTCACTCCGCTGGTAAAATCCATCGTGTAGTACGAACCCAGCACCCGCTTCTTCACCGTCTCGTAGTCTGCGATCTGGGCCGCTTGCCCCAACGCCGACCGCATCATATTCTGTGAGCCCTGCTGGTCAAGAATGCTCCAGAAAGCAGCCGCATCCACATCCGACATCATGTCTGCCATGGTCGCGTTCGTGTCTATGTTCAAGATCTCTCCATCGCGCGTGTCCAGACCCAGCTTCACCGCCGAAGGCTCTCCGAACAAGAGCGTGCTGTCGTCCAGAAATGTCATCACGAACCCACCGTCCATGGGATAAAGAAGCGAGGTATGGTACTTCGTGCCCTTGATCTTCAGCAGGGTCAATTTCTTGACCACAGCCTTCTGGTTGAACGGCCCACTGGCGATAAAGATTATTCTCACCCCCTGCTTGGGAGTGCGGAACGACGGTAGTGCCAGCGTGTCGATATCTTTATCAGGGTTGATGCCGACACCTCTAAGCGCGGCCTCGGCCTGCTTCACGCTCTCCTGCGAATCCATAATTTGTACCTTCAGCGCAGTTGCCGACGGCGAGTCTCTCAGCGCCCGGTAATCCACCGAAATCAACTGCTGCAGATCAGCGGGCACCACCGCCCGCGCCGACGAATTCAACGGCATGGCATTCGCCACGCCCACAAGAGCCACGGCCAGCACTACACATGGCGCGAGACAAGCCTTCAAAGTTTTCATAAAGATCTTGGTCCTCATAAAGATTTTCTCAGCAAGGGTCTTCCTGATCGCTGTTTTCCTGACGATTGTTTACGTAACAACGGAACGGAGTTCTGCCTCTATCTTGCGCATTAGATGCATGCTAAAGCTTCCCCGTTAGCCGGTACCACTATTCTAAGTCATCAGGCGTTTCCCTGTTTGGCCAAAAGTACTAGACCAGTGATCAATTTGGGACAGTTTCTCTCTCCCTATAGAAATACTTTATTTGGCAGAAGCGAATCACTGTAAGATCGTTGCTGATCCGCTACTAAACACCCGCTCCCACGCAGCTCGATTCTGGGCGCCGAGAAATCAGGGAAATATTGAAAATCCTCCTGTACAACCCCGACAACGGGGTTACGCGCAATTTTATGCCTCACCTCTGGATGTTCCTGCTACAGTCTCTAACCCCGCCCGGCCATGAAGTTGTACTCATCGATGGTAATGCTCAACCCATGGACGAAGCCGGAATCGCCCGCTACGTCATCGAACAAGAAATTGACCTGGTCGGCATCGGCGCCATGACCCGCATGATCGCCAAAGCCTACCGCATGGCCGACGCCGTGCGAACGGTGGGAGTGCCCGTGGTCATGGGCGGCCCTCACGTCACGGAAATGGCCGACGAGGCCCTGGGCCGCGATGGTGGCCCTCGCCATGCCGACGCCGTCGCTCTTGGCGAGGCCGACGACACCTGGCCGCGCATCGTGGAAGACGCGGCCCGCGGCGAGCTGAAAGATATTTACGCACCCGTCGATGCCGCGGGCAAAGAACTGAAACCATCGCTTAAGCCCTATCCTGTAATCCCCTGGGACACCATCGACCTTCACCAATTCAACCTCGTGCCCCGCTCGGCAAAACATTGGCTCGAGAAGATTGGCGAGGGCTGGGGAACATTCCGCATCGTTCCCGTCGAATCCGGGCGCGGTTGTCCCTACGGCTGCGAGTTCTGCACTGTCACCGGATTCTTCGGCGACTCCATCCGCTTCCGGACCAACGAAAGCGTGGTCAACGAACTCCTTCTGCTCAAGGCGCGAGCCAGAAAAGAACGCGGACAGATCGCCGTCTTTTTCATCGATGACAATTTCGCCATCAACCTGAAGCGCACCAAGTCCCTGCTGCGCGACATCATCGCCGCCGGCGCTCAAGTCAATTGGGTGGCCCAGATCAGCGCCAATCTCCTGCGCGATCAAGAACTCGTCGACCTCATTTCCGCCTCCGGCGGCAAATGGGTCTTCATCGGCATGGAGTCAATCGATCCTGCCAACCTCAAAGACGTCAACAAGGGATTCAACAAACCGGAAGAGTATGCCGCCGTGCTCGAGCGTCTGGCCCAGCGCAACGTCTATGCCATCACCTCGTTTATCCTCGGTATGGATAACGACACCGTAGGCGCCGCCGAACGCACTCTCGAGCAAGTCCGCACCTGGCCACCCGGCCTGCCCATCTTCGGCTTGCTCACGCCCTTGCCCGGCACTCCCCTGCTGAAGCGTCTGGAAGCCGCCGGGCGCCTGACCCGCCCCAAGCATTGGCAGGAATTCGTCCCCTTCACCATGGCGCACACCCCCCTCAAGATGACGATTAACGAGGCCCATGCCGAAGTGAACTACGGATGGTCCCAGGCTTACGGCGCAAAAGCCATCGCTGACGCCGTGGACTCGCTCGACGACCAACCGCTCGGCTATCGCATCAACATCTTGATCGCACGGCTCTGCTTCCGCGGAATCTACTTCCCCATGCTCGGCCGCTTCGCCTGGTGGAAGGTGATTTCAGAGAACCGCAACACCATCTTCAAACTGGCTAGACAAGGCTTCGAAGCCTGGTGGGATTCACGAACCAGACCCGCACCAGCCACCGCCACCAGCGCAGGAGACTAGGCAGGCATCAAACAGCGGCTCTCCGTCTGAGGGGAGCCGCCTACGTCCAGGCTCGGGAAGGGCACGACTTATAGTCGTGCCACAAAACTGTCCTAGATCGCGCGGCTTTAGCCGCTGAGGTCAGCACCTTCAGTCGTCATCTGGATCTGTGGCCGGGCTCGGGTCCGCTAGGCAACTGGCGGTATCGGACGGCGGCGTGATGGTCTGGAACGCAACCGGGGTCTGGCTGAAATTGAAAATGTCGGAGAGATCGTCGGCGGGAGCGTCCGCGTAGCCCAGCGACGGCAGATTAAAGTTCGTCTCAATAAACTTCAAAATGCTTCCAAAGTCGTGTGTGACGTGCGAGATGTACGCCGGCTTGGCGTAAGGCGACATCACAACCATCGGCACGCGGAATCCATACACGTAGCCGGATCCCCAACTGCTTCCGTTGGCGATGACCGCCGGCGGCACGTGATCGTACCACCCTCCCCAGTCATCCCAGGTAAGGATAATCACGGTGTTCGACCAATATTGGCTGTTGCCGATCGCGTTGACAATCGAAGTTACCCACGATGGCCCACAGCCGTTGTTGCTGAGCGCATGGTCGGAATCCTGGCCCGTGGGAATCACCCAGCTCACTTGCTGGAGTTGATTGTTTTGAATGTCGGCGATGATCTGGGCGTTGCTCTGCGTTTGTCCGAGGACAACTTTGGGCGACGCGCCGGTCCAATCCGGTCCCACACAATCTCCCCCTGTGGGGGCATTCGGTTGGCACATGTGCTCAATCGCATCGGGTGCGGTCCAGATGGACCCTGCCGACGGCGCGTAATAGCGCCAGTTGACGTTCGCGGTGTCGAGCAAGTCCGTCAGCGTGGGATGCTCAAAGCATGGGTAGATCGCCGGGTTGCTGGTCTCACTGCCTGCGGCATCGATCACTTTAACCGTCTGGTCGGCGGGAGCGATGCAGCCCGCCGCTTCCGCTTGCTTCGCGGGGTTCTCGGAAACAAACAAAGTGCTCGTCGCCGTGGGCGCCGAAGTTCCCGAAATGATGAACTGGTGCGCCGGGAAGCTGGGCCCTTCGTTGGTCTGGAACATGTGATCGGCGAACGTATAGGTCTGAGCCATGGTCAGGTATGGCGCCACGTCATTCGGATAGACATACATAAATTGCGGATCGGGAGGCGGCGGGCAGTTGACCATAGGCGGTGTGGTCGGCGTGCATGTAGCTGGGATCAGGTCAGCGCCATCCATCGCACATGTTCCGGTCGCCGGGTTCAGTTGACACATGTCCACGAAAGCGCTATGGGCGTGGCTCAGATCGTAGTTGTCCGGGTTACCGTTGGTACCGGCCGTGCCCAGGTCGATAGGGTTGAGCGTGATGGTTGCACCTGTCGAATTCACCCCGCTGCTCGCAATATCGTACTGGGATGCGCTCGGGTTTGTGCTGCAGGCACTGGTCGACCCGTAGGGCGGAATGCACAATCCCTGAAACAGATTATCCGGTGTGCGGTTCTCCTGGAAAATGATCACCACGTGCTGAATTTTGGGGGCAGGCGGCGGGACCGTAGTGCTCGTACCGCTTCCGCTGCAGCCGTTCATGCTCAAGAGAAGCCCGGCCACGCAAAAGAGCAATACCGCAGTGGATAAGAGTGCGAAGCGTCTCATCGCGGAGTCCCCCGGGGCAACCGTATCGTGTTCCAGCCTTCCGCCAATAACCCCGCAGCCGAGCTTTCCACTCGGTCAAATCAGAGTTATTTCGAGTAGCGCTGGGTACGACTCCACGGTTCCCGCTCTTCCATCTTAGTCATCATCCGGATCCGTAGGCGGGCGTTTATCGTTCATGAAGTAATCCGCCGGCAGCGGCGCAGAAATCGTCTGGAACGCGGTCGGCGTCTGGGTGTAGTTGAAACAGTCAGAGAGATTGTCGGCGGGGGTGTCGGCGTAGCCCAGCGACGGCAGACTGAAATTGGTCTCGATAAATTTCAAAATGCTTCCAAAATCATGCGTGACGTGGGAGATGTAACCCGGCTTGGCGTAGGGCGAAATCACGATCATCGGCACGCGGAATCCGTACACGTATCCGCATCCCCATTGCGCACAGTTCGGCCCTCCCAGCACTGTCGGGGCGACGTGGTCGTACCAGCCGCCCCAGTCGTCCCAGGCAAGAAAGATCGCGGTATTCGACCAATAGGGACTGTTGCCGATCGCATTAACGATCGAGGCAACATAAGATGGCCCTGACGCATCGTTCTCCAAAGCATGGTCCGATTCCGGGCCGCTGGGAATGACCCAGCTGATAGTCTGGAGATTCCCGTTTGCAATATCCGTCAAAACCGGCACAGGGTTCCCCGCACCAGCCAGCACCACGTTGTTGACCCAATCGGATCCCGTGCACGCGGTGGCGTTCGGCGGGGCTGCGTTCGGCCCGCACATGTGCTCGATCGCGTTGGGAGCCGTCCAGATCGATCCCGCCAAGGGCGAGTAGTAGCGCCAGCCGATGTTGGCCGAGTTCAGCAGATCAGTAAGTGTTTGATGCTCGAAGCACGGGTAGATCGGGGATTCGACTCCCGCAGGATTGATCTCGTTAACGGTTTCCTCAGGGGGAGCAGTGCAACCCGTGTCATTGCTGGGGTTCGGCCCCCCAACCGGAGTGTCCGCCACAAACAGATTGCTGCCCGGTGACGGCGCCGATGTCCCCGAAATAATAAATTGATGCGCCGGGAAACTCGGCCCTTGGTTGGTCTGGAACATGTGATCGGCAAACGTGTACGTCTGAGCCAAGCGCAGGTATGGCGCAACGTCACTGGGATAGACGTACATGTATTGAAAGTGCGGAGGTGGGGGGCAGCCCGCCGTTCCTTTCGTGCATTGATACGGGATCTGGTTCGCGCCATTCATCTGACATGCCCCGGACGCATTCAGGTTGCACATATACACGAAATCGGCGTGGAGGTGCGCCAGATCGTAGTTGTCCGGGTTCCCATTAGTGCCGACGGTGCCCAAATCGATAGGTTGGAGCGGGATGGTCGTGCCTGTCAGATCCACTCCGCTGCTGGCGATGTCGTACTGGGAGGCGGTCGGGTTCGTACTGCAGGCACTGCTGCTGCCGTAGGGCGGAATGCACAGTCCCTGAAACAAATTATCCGGGGTGCGATTCTCCTGGAAAATGATCACCACATGCTGAATTTTCAAGCCAGGGAAGGTGGCGTAGTGCTTGGCATTGCTGACTCCGCCGCAGCCGTTCAGGCTCAGAAGAAATCCTGCGGCACCAAGCAACACAAACGACATTGACACTAAGGCCAGACGATTCATGGGGGAGACTTCCTCTTGCGGAAAACAACTAAATCCTACAGACCTTCAGTAGCAACCCCGCCCCAGATCTTTCCACTCGGTCAAGGCAGAATATATTCTTGGAGTTGGGCTGCGCTTGCGCGGCACCTGAAGACCACATCTCGCTATCTTCATTAGTTGCGGTCCGAGCGCGAAGCGTTGCCGGCCAGTCCCTACCCATGACATCAGCTCTTGATGGTAACTGCTCTCTTCCTCACTTCCGCTGCGAAAGCCAGATCCTTGATCGACGCCAGATTGATGTCCACATTTGCCAGCGCCCCGGTAATCGCCGCCCCGGCCAAAGCCTGCGCGGTAATCAAGTCCGACTTCATATTAGGATTGCTGATTTCAACAAGATTCTGCGTAATCTCCGCCACTTCATGCGCCTTCTCCGCCACGCTGAGCGGAACCCCGGTGGCCAGCTTCAGACTTGCTTCGATCAGCGCATCTCCGTTACCCGGGTCGGTCCTGGCCTGCTTGTAAGCCTTCATCACAGCGTTGTAAGCCTCCGCGTCGCCATCAATCGCCGCCTTCAACTCCTCGCGCAACGGCTCCAGCCGCCCGATCGCCGCGCTCAGTTGCGACTCATACTGCAGGTACGCTTTCTTCCCCCGCGACATTGAGGCCACCATCGCCGCCAGTCCCGCCGCCATCGCTCCCGCCGCCGCCGCTGCGCTTCCGCCGCCGGGTGTCGCGGTCGGTGCCGCCAGCTGCTCGACAAAAGGTTCCATGCCCGCCCGCAGCCCGCCCACCGCCGTCTTCCCACTCATTACCGACGCCAGCCGGTTCTCGAGGATTAAAGACGAATCAAAATTCTCCACCTGCAGAAACCACTCCGCCACCGCTTCCAGCGCCTTCTTCGGAATCAATCCCACAATCTCACTCGACACCGGAGTCACGCCATACCGCGCCGCCTCCCGCTTCACCATTTCAAACACGCGATGCACCGGCGTCTGCTCAAAGTCCGTCAGATTCATCGAGACCTGCGCCAGCCCCCGCACCAGAAATCCCGCGCCTTTCACGAACCGCATCCCACCGCTCGAAAACCTCACGGCCTTCGCCACTTTCTTGGCGATCTCAACGTCGGGAGTGCTCAAGAAAACGTTATAAGCAATCAGAAATTTCCGCGCCCCAACCACGGTCGCGCCCGCCGTCGGATGCACCCGCGCCTCGCCAAAATCCGGCTTCCGCGCCGCATTCGTAGCAATCTCCGCCCGTATCCCTTCAAACTGCCCGCGCCGGATGTTTTCCAGATTCTGCCGCTCCGGCGTCGCCGCCGCCGCTTCATACAAATAGACCGGAATCTGATACCGCTTCCAGATCTCCTCGCCCACATGCCGCGCCATGGCCACGCAATCTTCAATGGTCACGCCATCAATCGGAATGAACGGCACCACATCCGCCGCGCCCATCCGCGGATGCGCCCCCTTGTGCACATTCAGATCGATCAATTCCGCACCCTTCCCGACTCCGCGAATCGCCGCCTCCTGAATGGCGTCCCGCTCGCCCACCAGCGTAATCACGCACCGGTTATGGTCCGCATCCATCTCGCGGTCCAGCAGGTAGACGCCATCCACCTTCATGGCGTCAACAATAGCGTCGACTTTAGCTTTGTCACGGCCTTCGGAAAAATTGGGAACGCACTCGACGAGTGTAGACATAGGTGAGAAGAATATCCGGCTTACAACCAAATTGTCATCCTGAGCGGAGACGCGCGTTCCCTGAACTTGAAAGCGGAGAGCCTAAACTAAATTGTCATCCTGAGCGGAGACATGCACTCCGCGAAAGCGGAGCGCGTGTCGGAGTCGAAGAGCCTGCCCCGAGCGAAGCCGAGGGGACCCCTAGCAGCTTCCCTTCACCGCCGGCCCGGAAGGATTTTCCACCACCCCTTCAGCCAACGTTTCAAAAACTACCGTCCCCTCCAGAACCTCCCCACCCCCACGCGCACCTGCACCGTATTCAACCCCGGATTAGGCGTAGCCAGCCCGGCATTCGATATATGCAGATACCGCAACTCCACGCTCCAGTTATATTTCGTGCCCAACACATGCGTCCCCAGCGCCGCCGCCGAAGTAAAGTTCACCGTATTCGTATAAGTCGGCACATTGTGATCGCTGAACAATGTCCCGCCGCTGAGTTCGAGGTAAGGCGAGAACCGCCCCCGCCGCTCAAAATTCCACTTCAGCCCAAACGGATTGAATCCCACTCCATAAGCTGTATTCGCCGGCTGAAAAATCAGATACGCCGGCTCCGCATCCACCGCATACTCAAATCGCCCTCGCAAAAATCCCGGCAGATGCGGCCCCGTAATCACCCATCCATAGCGCAGCCCGACATCAAAAATTCCGGTGTTCGAAGTCCCGCCCGGCACCGAGTGCCCGCCCCCAGCCCAGACTTGCACCTCATGCCCACCCTCTTCGGGACCGGGATCGGCCTGCCCAAAGCTCGAACTCGCCGCCATGATGACAAGAAAGAGGCCGAGGAAAGAAGAAACCACGAAAGCTCCAAGCCGATTCGTTCGTTCCATGGTCTAGCAGGGTGCCCGACCAGCCGACTTTTTGCAAGGACCGCAGTCTCTCCACAGTTGTCATCCTGAGGCAGCGGAGTTGCACGCGAAAAGCGGGCAACTCCCAACGAAGGACCTGCCCTGAGCAAAGCCGAAGGGACCTATGCACTCGTCGCCAACCTGCCGGTTGCCCCATCTTTCGCGCGCTTCGCGAAAGGTGGGATGCCACGGGCCTCAATCTGGCCGTGATCTTCGCAGTTGCCCTCGACCGCTGCGCGCAAGAGCGAGATCAGGAAGGCACGACTTCAGCTCTTAGCCTGCCCTGAGCGAGCGAAGCGCGCCGAAGGGCGCCGCCAGGGACCAAGAAGAAAGCGGGCTTCAGCCCCCGAGGGACGCGGGAGCGCTGTCGGACGTATAGCTACTGTTCCGGTCTTCTCTGTGGGTCAAGCTCAACCTCTGCGCTCTCGCCGTCCCGCTCTTCAGACCGCCCCGTCGCGACCGGAACAGCTGGAGGATGCTTCTCGCCCCGGGAGCGTATCTTCTCTTCAACCTCCTTCAGCGCATTCTCAAATTCATCCCGTTTCGCAATTCTCGTGGACCGTTTCGTCATACCGCCATGATGCCACAACGCCCCCGCTTGCGGCTCACTTGCAATAAGCTCAGTTAGGCCACGACTTCAGTCGGGCGCAAATGGGCCATTTCCCGGTTTGCCGACCAACCGGGAGTGATATCACAGCATGGCCAGAATAGCCGCCTTTCTTTGACTCGCGAGTGCCCCGCCCGTAAGATGAAGCGACCTGAAAGCCGCTTCGAATGATCGGACAAATCATCTCGCACTACCGCATCGTAGAGAAGCTGGGCGGCGGCGGGATGGGCGTGGTTTACAAGGCTGAGGACCTGAAGCTCGGCCGTCACGTCGCTCTGAAGTTCCTGCCGGACGAACTCGCCCAGGACGCGCAGGCCCTCAGCCGTTTTCAGCGCGAGGCCAAAGCGGCATCCTCGCTGAACCATCCCAACATTTGCACTATCTACGAAATCGACGATGCCGCTGGGCAGACCTTTATCGCGATGGAACTGCTGGAAGGGCAGACGCTCAAGCACCGCATTGCAGCCAAACCGCTCGAGATCGAAACCGTGTTGGAGCTCGGCACCGAGATCGCCGACGCTCTCGACGCGGCTCACGCCAAAGGCATCGTCCATCGCGACATCAAGCCCGCAAACATCTTCGTCACCAATCGAGGACAGGCGAAGATTCTCGACTTCGGCCTCGCGAAAGTCACGCTCAAGCCCGAACGTGTTGCCCTCAGCGCCGCGACCATCGACTCTGAAGAACATCTCACCAGTCCCGGAAGCGCTCTGGGCACCGTCGCCTACATGTCGCCGGAGCAGGTCCGAGGAAAGGAACTCGACGCCCGTACCGATCTATTCTCCTTCGGCGCAGTCCTGTATGAAATGTGTACGGGAACGTTGCCCTTCCGCGGCGATACATCCGCGCTGATCTTCAACTCGATTCTGGAACGTGCCCCGGTAGCTCCGGTGCGGCTGAATCCCGACGTGCCTGCCGAACTGGAAAGGATCATCAACAAAGCTCTGGAGAAAGACCGCAACATCCGCTGTCAGTCCGCCGCAGAAATAAGAGCCGACCTGAAGCGTCTGAGGCGCGACACCACCTCTGGAAAGATGGAAGCCATCGCTGCTCCGTCTGCTGCCCGCAGGCCCCGCTGGCTCTGGCCCGCAGCGATCATGTCCGTAGTTATTGTCGTTGCCGCTGCATTCGCCTGGCTCAGCTCTCCGCCTCCTCCACCCAGGGTCCTGAGCACCACGCAACTCACACGCGATGGCATCCCCAAAGACGTCGCGGCGACCGATGGATCCAGGCTTTACATAAATGAAACAGCAGATCCATGGCGGATCGTGCAGGTTTCCACGAATGGTGGCGAGACATCGCCCATTCCAACTCCGTTCGTCAACGCCTACGCCGATGGCATGTCGCCAGATCATACGCAGCTCCTGGCGGGTAGCTTTGCTGGAACCGGGACCGAATCCGCGATGTGGAGTCTGCCTCTGCCCTCCGGAGCCCCTCGCCGTCTTGGCGACATTGTCAGCCGGGGCAGCGCATGGTCTCCCGACGCCCGTCACATCGTATTCTTCAAGGCCTCCGACATATACCAGGCGAACGCCAACGGGACCGAACCTCACAAACTGCTCACAGTTCAGGGCAGTCCTGTGCTTCCCAGCTTCTCTCCGGATGGAACCCGTATCCGCTTCACGATCCAACGGTCCGAGAACGGCTCCGACTCGCTTTGGGAGATTCGAGCGGACGGCAGAGATCTTCATCCCGTCCTGCCCGAATGGCATAACCCGCCCAGCGAATGCTGTGGCGCGTGGACTCCGGATGGCCGCTACTACTTTTTCCTATACAGAACTCCTTCCGGTGCGAATGTCTGGGCAGTGCGCGAGCCGACCGGGCTATTTCACCGGCATTCTCCCGCACCATTCCAACTGACCACCGGTCCGCTGTCGTTCGAAAGCCTGGTGCCCAGCGCCGATGGCAAGAAACTGTTTGTAAGTGCGCAGCAGGGCCGCGGAGAACTCGTCCGCTACGATCCCAAGTCCAAGCAATTCGTGCCATTTCTTGCGGGGATTTCGGCGGGCGAACTGGACTTCTCGCGGGACGGCAAGTGGGTCACCTATGTTTCCTATCCCGAGCACACTCTGTGGCGCAGCCGCGTGGACGGCAGCGATCGCTTGCAACTCACCTACCCTCCGGTTTTAGCCGGCCTGCCCCGCTGGTCTCCCGACGCTACCCAGATCTCCTATGTAGATATCCAGCCCGGTCGGCCTTGGAAGACGTTTCTGATCTCTGCCCAAGGTGGCGCGCCCCAGGAAATGCTCGCGGAAAACCATCCCGAGGTGGACGCAACTTGGTCCCCCGATGGCAAGAAAATCGCCTTCGGTCGGGAACTGAATGTGGGTCCGTCCGAGACACTGGCGATTTCTATCGTCGACCTCGCCACTCATCAGGTGTCGACTATCCCTGGTTCGGAGAATCTCTTTAGCCCACGCTGGTCGCCCGATGGGCAGTATCTGGCGGCGCTGAACCTGGATTCTTCAAAGCTGCTGCTCTTCGACTTCAAAACGCAAAAATGGTCGGACTGGATGACCGAGCCAGGCACGGTGGGTTTTCTCAACTGGTCGCCCGATGGAGGTTATGTCTACTACGACAGTATCTTCACCGACCATCCGACGTTTCGCAGGGTGAAGGTCGGCCAGACCCACTCGGAATTTCTGGTCGATTTAAATGGGCTGCTCAGGTACATAACGCCTCCCGCCCTTGGCTGGAGCGGTATTGCTCCCGACGGCTCGGGACTCTTTATCCGCGATTTGAGTACCCACGAAATCTACGCTCTCGACCTGGACCTGCCGTAGCTTGGCAGCTTGACGTTGGCCCGCGTCAGATAAGACGCAGCGTCATTACCGCGATTCCTCCCGAGTGACGGGCTACCCCGAAGCTACCCAACAAGACCAACCCCTTGACAACCCCCCACTCACCCTCCTATAATTAGCACTCGATAGGCGAGACCGCTAACAGCACTCCCTAACCCATAACAATTCATAGGCTTACAGAACGTCAACCGTACGATCCAACCTTGAAAGGAGTCACAACCATGGCTAAATTCAGCCCGCTACATGACCGCATTCTGGTCCGTCGTGTAGAAGAAGCATCCACCACCCGAGGCGGCATCATCATCCCCGACAGTGCCAAGGACAAGCCGCAGGAAGGCGAAGTCATTTCCACCGGCAAGGGACGCACCAACGATGAAGGCAAGACCTTCCCTCTCGCTGTTAAAGAGGGCGACCGCATCCTGTTCGGCAAGTATTCCGGCACCGAGATCAAGATCGATGGCGAAGACTTCATCATCATGAAAGAAGACGAAGTCCTCGGCATCCTCACCGGCGCCTCCACCCCGGCCAAGAAAGAACTAGCCGGCGCCCGAAGGTAATTACGCGTTGACATCCCGAGCGCGCCGCACGCGTTGTCATCCTGAGCGCGCACTTTGCGCGAAGGATCTCAATCTGATCGGCGCTTCAGGTTTAGCTAGGAGCTAGAAGCCGAGAGCCGATAGCTGACAGCACTCAAGGAAATCGCGGGGTCAAGCCCGCAACAGAATTAAGGAGAAAAGCAAATGGCAAAACAAATCGTACACGGCGAAGAGTCCCGCCAGGCAATCCTGCGCGGCGTCAACCTTCTGGCCGACGCAGTAAAAGTCACCCTCGGCCCCAAAGGCCGCAACGTAGTAATTGAAAAGAAATTCGGTTCGCCCACCATCACCAAAGACGGCGTAACCGTAGCCAAGGAAATCGAACTCAAGGACGGCCTCGAGAACATGGGCGCCCAAATGGTTCGCGAAGTGGCAAGCAAGACCTCCGACGTAGCCGGCGACGGCACCACCACTGCAACAGTCTTAGCCCAAGCAATCTACCGCGAAGGCGTAAAGACCGTAGCAGCCGGCGCCAATCCAATGGCCATGAAGCGCGGCATCGAGAAAGCAGTCTCCCTGGTCTGCGGAGCCTTCGACAAAAAGACCGGCGAACGCGCCAAAGGCGAACTAGACAAGTTCTCGAAACCCGTCTCCGGCGAAATGATCGCCCAGGTAGGCACCATCAGCGCGAATAACGATGAAACTATTGGACACATTATTGCCGAAGCTATGAAGAAGGTTGGCAAGGATGGCGTCATCACCGTCGAAGAGTCGAAGACTCTGGAGACCCAGCTCGAAGTGGTCGAGGGCATGCAGTTCGACCGCGGGTATTTGTCTCCTTACTTCGTTACTGATCCTGAGCGGATGGAAGTTGCACTTGAAAATGCTTATATCCTGATCAACGAGAAGAAGATCAGCTCCATGAAGGATCTTCTCCCGCTGCTCGAGCAGATTGCCAAGAGCGGCAAGCCGTTGTTGATTATTGCTGAGGACGTTGAAGGCGAAGCACTCGCTACTCTCGTCGTCAACAAACTGCGTGGAACGTTGCAAGTCGCGGCTGTCAAGGCTCCCGGCTTCGGCGATCGGCGCAAGGCTATGCTGCAGGATATCGCGATCCTCACCGGCGGCAAGGCCATCACGGAAGATCTGGGCATCAAGCTCGAGAACGTGCAGATCAGCGATCTCGGCCAGGTCAAGAAGCTCACCATCGACAAGGACAACACCACGCTGGTCGAAGGCAAGGGCAAGCACTCGGAGATCGAAGGCCGCGTGAAAGAAATTCGCAGCCAGATCGACAAGACCACCAGCGACTACGACCGCGAGAAGTTGCAGGAGCGGTTGGCCAAGCTGGTCGGTGGCGTAGCCGTAATCAAAGTCGGCGCCGCAACCGAGACCGAAATGAAAGAGAAGAAGGCCCGCGTCGAAGATGCCATGCATGCAACCCGCGCAGCCGTGGAAGAAGGCATTGTCCCCGGCGGCGGAGTGGCACTGGCGCGTTGCGTCGCGGCTCTCGACAAGCTGAAGCTCGAAGGGGATGAGCAGATCGGTGTCAACATCGTGAAGCGCGCCCTGCAAGAGCCGATGCGCCAGATCGTCGAGAACGCCGGCGAAGAAGGTGCGGTCGTCCTCGGCAAAGTGCTCGATTCCAAAGACCCCAACTACGGCTTCAACGCTCTGAACAACGAGTATGAGGACTTGGTCAAGGCCGGCGTGCTCGATCCCACGAAGGTGGTGCGCACCGCACTCACCAACGCCGGCTCGATTGCATCGTTGATGCTCACCACCGAAGCCCTGGTCGCGGAGATTCCGGAAAAGAAGGAAGCTCCAATGCCGGGCGGACACGGCGGCGGCGGCATGGACGGAATGTACTAAAGGCAGTGGCCAGTGGTCGGTTGCCAGTGGCCAGTAAAGTCAAAGGCCCCGCTCGCGAGAGTGGGGCCTTTTTTGTGCTCGGGGATGCTCATACGGCACGAGTAAACTCGTGCCCTTCCCGGTCTTGCTTGCGCACAAGGGACAGTCGCCAGGACTACGCCCGGGAAGGGCACGACTTCCAGTCGTGCCGCTAAGACGTGCTACGTCACGCGGCTTTAGCCGCTGAGGGCCAGCCGTCTAGTTTGAAGCCCGGGTAAGCTGAGCAAGAGCGATAGTCCGCAGCCGACTCCACCAGCCCTCGCTTCACGGGATTCTCGTGGATGTAGCCGCGATGCGCACCGAAATCCGCAACGTCCCGGATGCGATGGTCGGTGAATCCGCGTTGCCATACTTCACTCTTTCTCCCTAGCTCCGCGCCCAACGCATGCGAGTAGCCCCCTTTGATGAATTGAATTGACCGCTCTAACGTGACGCCGGGCGCCGGAGTGAGTAAGATGTGCACGTGTTCAGGCATAACGACGAATGCGTGGACTTCAAATCGTCCTTGCCGTCGATAGCCATACAGCGTTTTGAGAAAGAGCCGTGCGTAGGATTCGACAACGAACAGCCTGCGGCGTTGCCATGTTGAGAAAGTCACGAAGTAGGTTCCGCGTGGGTTGAGGTCCCGGGTCGGCTTCAAGAGCGCACCTCAGCGGCTGAAGCCGCTCTCTGGCCAGCTTAATGCGGCACGAGTGAACTCGTGCCCTTCCCGAGCCTTATTTTGTCGGCGGGTGTGCCGCTTTGGGAAAGCCGCGCTGAGCTAACGCTGCCAAGCAATTGTCGTCTAACAGCTGACAGCCAGACCGGGCCCGACGCAGCCAACATTGAACATTGCGACCTCTAGAGAAAGGAACTCCATCAGAAATGAAACGAATCCTGTTGAGTGCTCTTTTATTGAGCGGCGTGGTGCTGGCCGTCGCCCAGGTGAAGAAGGAAGACCTGGTCACTAAGAACACCAAGAGTCCAGGCGCCGAAACCAGCGTCACCATCAACGGCCAGAACCTGTGGATCTACTACCACGCCCCCTCCGTCAGGGGTCGCCAAATTTTCGGCAACGACGGCGCGCTCGAGCCCTCTGGCAAGGTGTGGCGTATGGGCGCCGACTACGCCACCGTTCTGCACACCGACGCCGACCTCGACAACGGCCAATGGAAGCTGATCGTCAACAAAACCCTGATGGACGGCGCCCGCCACATCTGGGGCGTGGGGAAATCACCGGACGGCATTCGCGAGGGCGCCACCACGGATGATCCGGCCACCGAACTGGGCCGCGCTTCGCTCACCATGGGCAAGCCGTCATCTCCAGTCGAAACCCTCAAGATCACGCTGTCAGGCGCTGGCGGCGCCACGGGAAAACTGCTCATCGAATGGGAGAATGTGACGGCGTCGGCGCTGTTCACTGTTAAGTAGGCGGCTCACCCACCTTCGCCTTCTCAATCGCTTGCCGTGGAGAGCTGCGGGCGGGTGTGAGGCCTGAGCCGCGCCCTCGACAACGTTCCAGTGGCGGTGCGAACTCGAGACCGGCGTGCAGGCTGCATCGTGCCCACCCTTGATTATTTTCCACAGTCGTTTTGTGACATCTGACCTTGTGCCCCAAACCGAATTGGCCCATCATGGTCAAAGCGGAGGCGATATATCGAGTGGGAGTCGCGTAAGGCGCAAGTCCTTTGCTCTCTAGATTTTGACCTCTAAGTTCTTTGCCCTGCGGATTTTGCAGGGAATTTCTCGCTAAACCCATGATTCTAGAGATTGAGGGGGGAGGGGGGATACCCTTGAAAAATGTCCCATTGAGAAGAAAAACTAACCCGGTGCCGCCGCTCGAACTCTCAATCGACAGTATTTTTCGCGTCAGTAATCCACAAGCAGCGAGCACAAGGCGACCGCTGGCTACTTCACCCCTTTGTCCGGATTCCACGAGCCTTGCAGCTTGCGCACGTAGACGATCTGGCCGATGTGGTAGGCATTATGGGTGCAGATATTTCCGATGGTGGGCGCCCACTGCGCCAGCTTTTGGTCGTCGGCGGATTCGACTAGTTTCTCGAGGTCGGTCATCACCTGGTCGAGCTGTTTGACGGTGTCGCTCCATTGTTTGGCGTCGAATTTTTCGAAGGTTTGCTCATTGTCGCCGCCGAATTTCTCGTTCGTCCCGCCCTGGAACTTGACCAGGCTGCGGCGGTTCCAGAACAGCAGATGATAGGTGAGCTGGCCGGCGGAGTGGCCTCCGGCGGGAGGCTGCCAGCTGGCTTGCTCGGCGGTGAGTCCGTCGACCGCCACGCTGATGGGCACAAACCACTGGGCCTGATTGTGGGTAGTGTGCAACTCTTGCAGCAGGAGGCTGCGCAGGGTTGCGGGCTGCGGATGAGTTTGGGCTTGGGATGGAAGAGAAAACAGCAGAACCAGAACTGAACCTGCGACGGCAATTGCATGCTTCATGGTTGCTCCTCATCGTTGTTGTTGCTGGCTGGAGACGGAAAATAGACGCGCTTCGTGCGCCTTGGTTAGCGTGCCTTGGTTAGCATACTCGATTGCCGACAAGGGAAAGCGCGGCCAACACCCTGATTTCAATGGGGAATTAATAAACGGTGGGTGGGGAAATCTGGGGTATGATCAATACATGCCCCTACTTCTGGAACACCTTACCAGCCTTCGTCAGGAAATTACGGATTTACGGAACATGAACGCTCGCACCGCCAACCGGACGGCGGACAGCCAGATCGATCAGTCGGCGGTGGAAATGCGCGCCAACCGGTTGCTCGAGATCAAGAAAGAACTGTCGCAGATGCTGAACCGTCCTGAGGATCCCAGAGTTTGGTGGGAAAAGGGTGGACGGCGGAATCGGGTCGCGTAGTTTAAGCGGGAACCGGAATAATTTTTTGGGCCTTCATTGGATTCTAGTCCGATGAGGGCTTTTGCTTTCTTGCATGCTACGAGAGGCGTGGCGCTGTATGCAGGTTGCACAGGTCCTTCGCGCAAGGAACGCGCTCAGGATGACAATGCTGCGGCGGCAGCGGCGAGAGCAGCGGCGATTCCATCGGATTTTGGCGCGCCGCCTTGGGCTAGGTCTTTGCTGCCGCCGCCGCGTCCGCCGAGTTTGGCCATGGTTTCTTTCAGCAGCGCGCCCATGTCGTGCGGTTGCCCGGCGGATTGAGCGAAGACCAGCGCGGGTTGCGGGGATTCGGTGGCTAGCAGCGCGATCGCGGGAGATTGCCGCGTTAGTTTCTGGGCCAGGAGCTTGAGGGAGTTGAGGTCGCGGTCGGAGAAGGTGCGCACGACCAGCTTGCGGCCTTGGCTCTCCGGAGTTTCTGCTAGTAGAGTTGCGGCCTGCGCCGCGGCGAGTTCGTCTTGCGATTGCTCGAGCTGCTTGTGCAGCGACTTGATTTCATCCAGAGACTTGCGGGCTTGCTGTGGCACGTCGTAGATGCCGGCGGAAAACAGCGCTGCGGTTTCGGTGAGTGCGGAAAAATCGCGGCGCGCGGTGGCGACGGCGCGCTGGCCGGCAACGAATTCGACGCGATATCCCTGGCGAGCTTTTTCGGTCTTGCGGAGCAAGATGCCGCCGATCTGTCCGGTGCTGCTCACGTGCGTGCCGCCGCAAGCAGTCAGGTCCCAGTCGCGGATGTCGATTAAGCGGAGCTGGTCGCGCTCGACGGGCGGAAGTTTTCGCAGGCCGAGTTTTTCGGCTTCATCTCGCGTTACATAGCGCACGTCGGTGGGACGATCTTCGACAACGATTTCGTTGGACCGGCGTTCGGCGGCTTCGACTTGATCTTTATTGAGCGAGGGAATGTCGAGGTCGATTGAGCAGTAATCGTCGGCCATGTGGAATGAGACGGTCGTCATACCAAAAAGGCGGACGAAGGCCGAGGAAAGCACGTGCTGCGCCGAGTGTTGCTGCATGTGGTCGCGGCGGCGGGCGGCGTCGATTTCGCCGTGAACGCGCGCTCCGGGCTGCAGGTTTTTTAATGGAGCGTCAAGGTAGTGGACGATGTGGCCGTCTTCCGTGTCGGCTACTTCGGTGACGCGGAATTTGACGTCGGATAAGACGATCGAGCCGGTGTCGTGGATCTGGCCGCCGCTGGTGGGGTAGAACGCGGTGCGGTCGAGAATCAGCGCTGGGCGCGGGGTCTCGACCACGGAGCGGACTTCGGCGTCGAAGTTATAGAGAAAGGAGTCGTGGTAGTAGAGGCGCTCGGTCATGGTTTCTTCAGAATAGGCATGGAACGGACGGTTATCAAGTCGTTGCGCTCGGCGATTCCGCGGCCTTGGGGGTGTGGGTTCGATGTTATCTTTGAGTCGTTAGGCTTGATTGTTTACGCTGACAAGCTCTCCTGACTATGGACGTTCTGCAGAAATTGTTTGAACAGCATTTTAACGCGCCGGCTGCGCAGATACAGCCGCTTCAGGGGCAGCTGAGCGGATCGGGACGGAATATTATCCGGCTCTCGGCCGGGCGACAAAGTGCGATCGGGATTCTTTACAACGTCCGCGAAGAGAATATCGCCTTTCTGGAGTTCTCCAAGCATTTTCGCAAGCACGGCCTGCCCGTGCCAGAGATCTACGCGGTTGATCTGGACCACGGGGCTTACCTCGAAGAAGACCTCGGCGATACCACGCTCTTCGAATTTCTCTCGAAGCATCGGACGGGTGAAAGCATCGCTCCCGAAGTAGTGGAAGCCTATCGCAAAGTTGTGGCCGTGTTGCCGCGTTTTCAGATCGAAGCTGGGCGCGATTTGAATTACAAGGTGTGCTATCCGCGGGGCAGCTTTGATCGCCAATCGATCTTCTGGGATCTGAATTATTTCAAGTATTACTTTCTCCGGCTCGCCGGCATTCCGTTCAACGAGCAGGCGCTTGAAGACGACTTCGACAGCTTGACCAATTTTCTCTTAAGCGCGAATTGCGACTACTTTCTGTACCGCGACTTTCAATCGCGAAATATTATGCTCAAGGGCGGGCAGCCGTTCTTTTTGGATTATCAAGGAGGACGCAAAGGCGCGCTCCAGTACGACATCGCTTCCCTTCTCTATGACGCGAAGGCTGATCTGCCTCCCCACCTTCGGCAGGAATTGCTTGATCTATACATCGACAAGCTCGGTGGCTTCATCGACGTAAGCCGGGAAGCGTTTCTACATCATTACTATGCTTACGTCTACGTGCGGATTCTGCAGGCGCTGGGGGCTTATGGATTTCGCGGTTTCTACGAGCGCAAGGTTCATTTTCTGCAGAGCGTGCCGTACGCGCTGAAGAACCTGCGCTGGCTGCTGCATAACGTGAAGCTGCCGGTCGCGCTACCCACGCTGATGGAAGCCTTCAACAGCATGCTGGCTTCGGAGAAGCTGCAGAGCCTGGCCTCGGAAGCGGACAATCTTACGGTGCGGATTTTTAGTTTTTCTTTCCATCGGGGCTGGCCGAAAGATGAGAATGGAAATGGCGGCGGGTTTGTTTTCGATGGCCGCAGCCTGCCGAATCCGGGCCGCGAAGAGCGCTTCAAGGCACTCACGGGCAAGGACGCGCCGGTGATTGACTATCTCAACCAGCAGGAGAGCGTGCATCAGTTTCTGGCCAGCGTCCTGTCGCTGGTGGATGCCAGCGTGAGCAATTATCAGCAGCGCGGCTTCAAGCACTTGATGGTGTCGTTTGGCTGCACCGGAGGGCAGCATCGCAGCGTTTATCTGGCGGAGCAGTTGGCGAAACGGCTGCGTGGCAGGAATGGAGTGGAGGTTGTGGTAAGACATCGCGAGTTGGAGGGGAGGGATGCGGTTTGAGATGGGAGCGAGCCTTAGGCGCGGTCTTAGAAGCAGGTTCCTCCCCTGGCTTTCAGCCCGGTTCGGAATGACAAGAGTTAGGGGTGGCGTCCGGTTCGGAATGACGAGGTCTGGGATTGGTGTCCGGTGCCGGGAGAACCCGGCGCAATGAAGGCGATGATTCTGGCCGCGGGGCTGGGCACGCGTCTGCGGCCGCTTACGGACGATCGGCCTAAGGCGCTGGTGGAAGTTGCGGGACGGACTTTGCTCGAAATCACGCTTTCGCGCTTGCGTACTTTCGACGTTCGCGAAGTGATCATCAATGTGCATCACTTTGCCGGGATGGTGGTTGACTATCTGAAAGCGAACGACAACTTCGGGATGCGCATTGAAGTCTCCCGCGAGGAAGTCTTACTCGATACTGGCGGCGGGTTGAAGAAGGCGGCTCATTTCTTTCTTGACGACCCAAGTCGCTTAGACGATTCCTTTATTCTGCACAATGTCGATGTGATCAGCACGATTGATCTGCAGCGGATGATGAAGGTTCATCGCGAGCACGGGGCTCTGGCAACGCTGGCCGTGCAAGAGCGCGAGACTTCCCGCTATCTTCTTTTCAACGAGCAGGGCGAACTCCGCGGCCGCGGGACGGCCCGCGACCGAGAGGCTGGCCTGGCGCGACCTGATGCGCAGGTGCGTGCGCTGGCCTTTTCCGGGATCCACGTTATTTCCTCTCGAATTTTCTCGCGGATGACGGAAGATGGCGCCTTCTCGATCATCGACTGCTATTTGCGGCTCGCGGCGCAGGGAGAGAAGATCATTGCGTTTCCTGCCGATGAATATTACTGGCGGGATCTCGGCCGGCCGGAGAATATCGAGCGAGTCGAGCGGGATTTCAAGAACAAAGTCTTTTCTTAAGACGAATTGACTGCGACAGGCGCGCTGACCCACGGGTATTGGTGCAGTTTGACAAGGATGCGAGCCAGACGCGCGATTATTGCGTCGCAAAAAACGCGACGCGTCGCGCGGCTCGCCCAGATCCTTCGCTGCGCAAAAAGCGCTTGCTCAGGATGACAATCAAACTGCACTACTGCCAATCCACGGCGTTCGTTGACTTGCCTGTTTCACTTACGTAAGATTTGCCCCTAGTGATCGGCCAGACCATCTCGCGCTACCGCATCGTCGAAAAACTTGGCGGCGGCGGCATGGGAGTGGTTTACAAGGCTGAGGACACCGAACTTGGCCGTTTCGTAGCTCTCAAGTTCCTGCCGGAGGATGTCTCGCAGGATCCGCAGGCATTGGAACGCTTCCGGCGTGAAGCTCGATCCGCTTCCGCGCTCAACCACCCCAACATCTGCACCATCTACGACATCGGCAAGCACGACGATCAGTCCTTCATCGCCATGGAGTTTCTGGAGGGCTCGACGCTGAAGTATCGCATTGGCGGCCGGCCCATGGAAACCGAGTTGCTTCTGTCGCTGGCCATCGAAATCGCCGACGCGCTCGAAGCGGCGCATTCCAAGGGGATCATTCATCGCGACATCAAGCCGGCAAACCTCTTCGTGACCGAGCGCGGACATGCCAAGATTCTTGACTTTGGACTGGCCAAGGTCAGTCTGGCGGGCACTTCTTCGAACAACATTGCTGCGCTCAATACGCAGACACGATCGATGGATCATCTGACGAGTCCGGGCACCATGCTGGGAACCGTGGCCTACATGTCTCCGGAGCAGGTTCGCGCCAAAGACCTGGATGCGCGCAGCGATCTATTCTCGTTTGGGGCGGTGCTGTACGAGATGGCGACCGGGACGTTGCCTTTCCGAGGCGAGACCTCGGGGGTGATCTCGCACGCCATTCTCGACGGGGAGCCCATTCCCGCCGTTCGCTTGAATCCTGACCTTCCGCCTAAGCTGGAAGAAATCATCAGCAAGGCACTGGAGAAGGACCGCGAAATGCGCTACCAGGGCGCGGCGGAAATGCGTGCCGACCTGAAGCGTCTGAAGCGGGAAACGGAATCGCGGCACGGCGCTTCGGCTAATTCGGGCACGATAACGGCGGCGCAGGAAGCTGGGTTGTCGGCAGTGGCCGCCACACCGCAGCCGGGTTCGGGATCGGCTCCCGCAGTAGCTGCCTCGTCTTCCTCGGGTGGCGCGAAAGCAGTCGACGTTGCTGAAACTGGGAGAAAGAAGCTGTCGCGAGTCGTGCTTCCAGTGGCGGCGGTGGCGCTGGTGGCCGTGCTCATCGCCGGCGGCCTTTACTGGCGCTCGCGTTCGGCGGCACCGGCGGCCAACGCCGCGCCGCTCACCGAGAAGGATACGGTCGTGCTTGCGGACTTCACCAACTCTACGGGCGATCCCGTCTTCGACGACGCACTGAAGCAGGCGCTGGGTGTGCAGCTCGGACAGTCCCCCTTCCTTAATATTCTGTCCGATCGTCGAGTGGAGGAAACGCTGCACTTGATGGGGCGCCAGTCGAGTGACCGCATCACGCGGGACGTGGCGCGGGAACTGTGTGTGCGGACGGGCAGCAAGGCAATCGTGTTGGGATCCATATCGAACCTCGGCGGGCAGTATGTGATTGGCCTGGACGCGGTCGGTTGCAGCAGCGGGGACACGCTGGCGCAGGAACAGGAAGAGGCGGCAGGCAAGCAAGACGTGCTGCGCGCGCTAGGGAAAGCCGCGTCCAACCTGCGGGCGAAACTGGGCGAATCGCTGGCTACGATCCAGAAGTTCGATGTGCCGGTCGAAGCCACGACGCCGTCTCTCGAAGCGCTGAAGGCGTTCAGCATGGGCATCACCACCTTTCGCTCGAAGGGGAATGCCGAGGCTATTCCGTTTTATAAACGCGCGCTCGAACTCGATCCGAATTTCGCTGTGGCCTATGCCAGTCTGGGTCTTATTTATGGGAATCTAGGACAGGCCAGTTTAGCGGCAGAGAATATCAAGAAGGCCTATGCTCTGCGGGATCGGGTGAGCGAGCGGGAGAAATATCGTATCTCGGCTTTGTACTACGACAATGTAACCGGCGAGCTGGAACAGGCGACCCAAGTCTATGAACTGTGGGCGAAGAGCTATCCGCAGGACCCGGTGCCGCCTATCAACCTGGGCGTCATTTATGCCGAACTTGGACAGTATGAGAAATCTTTGGCGGCGACGCAGGAGAGCCAGCGTTTAACTCAAGGCGCAATCGGGTATTCCGATCTCGCAGATATCTACCTTGCCCTCAACCGGGTCGACGATGCCCAGAAAACAATTGAGGACGCTCAAAAGCACAATCTCGTCGGTGATTTCCTGCACCTCGCGATCTATCAATTATCGTTTCTCAAAAGCGACGCGGCAGAGATGGAGCGGCAGGTAACCTGGGCGGCCGATAAGCCCGGAAGCGAAGACATATTGCTGTCATTTCAATCGGACACGGAAGCTTATTACGGGCGTCTCAACAAGGCTCGTGACTTTTCCCGGCGCGCGGTGGATGCCGCGGTCCGTGCCGACTCGAAGGAAACTGCTGCCATCTGGCAGATCAATGCTGCGCTGCGAGAAGCGGAGTTTGGCAACCCGGCAATCGCGAAGCAGGATGTCGCCGCAGCGCTGGCGCTCTCCCCGGGCCGAGATGTCGAAATGCTGGCTGCATTGGCTCTGGCGCGGAGTGGTGAAACTGCCCGAGCGAAGACGATTGTTGGAGAACTCGAAAAAAACTACCCATCGCATACTGTTCTGAAAGTCTACTGGCTGCCGACCATCAAGGCAGCGATAGAGCTAAGCGCCAACAATGCCGCGCAATCCGTGGTTTTTCTGGAAGCAGCCGCGCCGTATGATCTGGGCGGACCGCCACAATTTCAGATGGGGACTCTGTATCCGGCATACATTCGCGGGCAAGCATACCTGGCGGAACATAATGGAACCGCGGCAGCCGCTGAGTTCCAGAAGTTTTTGGACCACCGCGGCATTGTCATCAACTTTCCGCTGGGCGCGCTGGCACATCTCGGCCTTGCCCGCGCTTATACCATCTCCGGCGACACCGCAAAAGCCAAGGCCGCCTACCAGGACTTTTTCACTCTCTGGAAAAACGCCGACCCCGACATCCCCATCCTTAAGGAAGCCAAAGCCCAATTCGCGAAGCTGCAATAGCTGGGGGGAGTCCGCTGTGTCGGATCGGGGGCCTAGCTGGGAGAATTGGGACCTGCCAGGAATCCGCCGTCGAGAACCAGGGATTGGCCGGTCATGAAAGAGGCGCGGTCTGAGCACATCCACACGACCGCTTCTGCGACTTCCATCGGCTTTCCGAAACGGCCGATGGGATGAAGACCGATGGCGTAGGGCTTGATCTCCGGCCCACCGAAGATACGCTCGCCCATGGGCGTTTCGATCACTGCGGGACACACGGCGTTCACACGAATGCCGCTGCGCGCGGTTTCAAGTGCGGCGCATTTGGTCAGGCCCATCACGCCGTGTTTGCTCGCGGAATACGTTGCGAACCCCGCGGAACCGATCAGGCCCGCGACGGACGCCATGTTGACGATGGCTCCGCCTCCGCCTTGCTTGAGCATCTGCTGAATTTCGTACTTCAGGCAAAGCCAGGTGCCTTTGAGATTGATGTCGATGGTGCGATCCCAATCGGCTTCGATTTGATTGACGATGGGGACAAGGTTGCCCTCGATTCCGGCATTGTTGAAGGCGATATCGAGGCGGCCAAACCTCTCCACCGTTTTGCGAACGAGGGCCTGAACATCCGCGGCTATGGCGACATCGGTCTTCACAAACAGGCCCTCACCGCCGGCGGCGCGGATCATTTCGACGGTTTCGTTTCCCTCGACTTCACGCCGGCCGGCGACTACTACTTTGGCTCCGGCCTGAGCGAAGAGTACGGCAGTATCGCGACCAATGCCTGACGTGCCGCCGGTTACGATTGCAACTTTGCCGCGCAATTCCGTCGTCATGAATTCTCCTCGAATCTGAGCTTACCTGAGTACAGGTCAATGAGTATAACCGCCGGAGGCGGGGACAGAATCGGGCGGCATCCCGGCGACAAAGGCGTCTGCTTCGATCTATTTTTCTTCTTTCATGGCCTTGCAGACCAGTGTGGTGTGTCCGGTTTTTGAATCGATTACGGTTTTCGCGGGCACACAGCTGCAGGTCACAGTGTTGGCATTTTCCTGTGCGGTTACTACGCAGTGTTCGATCACTTCGGCGGTGGGTGGCGGAAGCTGGCTTCGGATGGGAGCTGGAGTCGGCGCGACCGTCTGCTTCTTGGCTGCGCAACCGACCAAGAGCAGGCAAAGCAATAGTCCAGCTTTCTTCATGCTCTCTGTTTTCGCTCTGTCGCGGCTGCTTGTCGATGGCAATCTTGGTTACACGTGTCGAAGCTGACTCGCTCCAGCCAGGTGGCGGCGATCGAGTTTCTGAAGGTTGCCGTGCGAACAATCCTTTGCCCTAAGGGAGTTTGACAGGTCGCGGTCGCGCATCCGACAATCGGCCCTCAAACAGTGTCTACCGTACTCATCCTCGGTCTGGTCGGCGGTCTGCTGATGTTGGCTTTTCTGGCGAACCGCGTCTTCCGCGTAACCCGCGTGCCTGATGTGCTGGTGCTGATGACGCTCGGAATAGTGCTGGGCCCGGTGCTGGGTTTGGTGAACCCCGCTCATCTTTCCTCGACTACCAATGTGCTGGGTACTCTCGCCATCATCCTCGTGCTGTTTGAGGGCGGGCTGGAACTGGACCTGCGGCGTACCTTGCAGCATTTTCCCGGCAGCCTGCTCTTGTCGGTGCTGGCCTACGGCTTCAGCATTACGCTGGTCGGACTCATAGTCCATAAAGGTCTGGGACTGCCCGTCACCACGGCGCTGGCGGTGGGAGCGGTGGTGGGATGCACGAGCAGCACGGTAGTGCTGCCGGTTCTGCAACAACTCCAGTCGCGTGAGCCGGTGAAGGTCACGCTGATGCTGGAAGCTTCCTGGGGAGATGTGCTGGCGGTGCTGACTGTAGGCCTGTTGCTGGGCGTGGGGAGCGAGGGCGGTGCGGTGGCTCGGCATGTTCTGCAAGGAGTGCTCACGCAGGTGGGAGTGGCGGTTGTCTTCGCCACGGCGGCGGGAATCCTGTGGTCGCGTCTGCTGCCGGCGCTATCGGACGCCCGCTTCTGGCAGGTGATGACGTTCTCGATTGTGCTGGTGCTCTATGCGGGAACAGAGGCCCTGGGCGCGAGTGGGCTGATCGCGGTGCTGGCTTTCGGGCTGACGCTGGCGAACTTTCCCGGAATCGATCCGCGGTTCCGCGCCGTGGAAGAGGAGTTGGTATCTCTGCAGTCGCAGGAGTCACTGCTGAGTTTCCACTCCGAACTGGCGTTTCTGGTGCGAACCTTCTTTTTCGTGTTGATTGGAGCGATTGCGGACCTGAGAAGTTTTCGCGGCCACACTCTGCTGATGGCGGGGATGCTGGGAGCGTTATTTGTGGCGCGCTGGCTGGCCTTGCAGGTCAGCCGGTTGGCGTTCCGCGACATTTCAGCAAAAGAACGGGAACTGATGTTGTGGATCATGCCGCGTGGTCTGATCACGGTTGTGCTGGCCTTGCAAGTTGTCGCGGCACGCAAGGAAGTCAGCTTCCTTTCTGCGCTGGCCTTCGCCGTGATCCTGGTGACGAACGTGATGGTGGTGGTTGGAAGCTTGCGAGCCAGCCGTGATGCGGCCGCGATTTCGGCGCCTGTGCAAGGGAGCACGGCAGATGAGATCACGGAGGCGCAACCGGGCAAGGTGGTTGTTCCGGCGGTGGCGGCCGCGGCTGCGTCCAAGCGATGGATATTGGACGCCACGATGCTGGTTCTACTGGGGCTGAGTGCGTGCGTCTTGTGGTATGGCAACCAGCCCCCCGAGCAGCGTCCCCGCAGCGTGCAGCATTGGATGCAACTACATCTGCGCCGGCCCCGCTGATGCGCATGCACGCCGGCCGGGGTCACTCCTTTGAGAATTTAACTGCAAGAACTTTCACCCCCAATCGGGCTATTGCCCAATTCGCGGCCATCGGATATTTTCGCGCCCAGAAGGCTGACAAGACTTGTCAGTCCAACTACTCCTCAGGAGAAAAGGAAATGAATATTCGGAAGTTAGCTCTCTCTTTCGCGGTTCTGGGCCTCGGACTCGCGCCGCTCAGTTTCGGACAGCTTGCCAGCCCAGCACGCCCCTCCCAGCGCGTTCTTGGCTACTATGACCCTGCAACCGGGGTATTCCAACCGCTGCATCCGGCGGCTGAGCCCGACGCCACGACAGCCACTGCGGAAACTGGTGAGCTGATCGTGAAGTACACGATCGCGGTCAAGTCGACTATACCGAAGAACGGAGTGATTGGTTGCTCCACAATCGCCTACGAGAGCGGAGACGCTGCGGGCTCCTACGAGGAACGCGCGACCGGAGTCGCCACGCTAGTCAGCGGAACGACGTACACCTGCTCCGCAATTATCCATTACTCGTGGTTGTTGGATACCCCGACAACCGATACAGTAAGCTTCACGGGAAGCGCAACGATCGATTATGGGTACGAGGTCACCGCGTCCAATGGAACTGCGACGCTTGTGCAGCCAATCGAGTCGCGCGGAAGCGTTCCCGATATCCCGTCACGCAAAGGCGTGCCGGCCAGTGGCGCAACTACGACGGTCGACGTCAGCGTAACTCTCTGAGAACATCTCAAACCTGGCGGGGCAGCCTAATGCTGCCCCGCACCGTTCTTGGTCCTGAGTACAGAGGTGAGGTGTCAACACCCGCCGTCAGCGAGACGCGGCTTCACTTATCCTGATAGGAACGGCCCAGTGCATCCCAGCAGGCGGCGGGTTATGATGCTTGTGGGCAGGGGCGATGAACTCAGAGCTTGATCGCGCGTCCACGCATTTTGCGTTCTGCATCGCGGCTGTGTGTGCAGTGCTCTTGCTGACTCCCGTCGCGCTTCCGGCCGCCCAGACCACGGACTCTGCCCAACCGTCGAAGTCGATGCTGGGACAGATTTCCGGGCGCGTTTGCCGCTCCGACACTGGGGAATCCATTCCCAAGGCGGAAGTCGAACTCTACCCTGCCGATCCCGACACCGCGAAAGCCGCCGGTGCTGAACGCATCGTGCGTTCCGGCCCCGACGGTACATTTGTGTTTCCTGATCTTCCCGCCGGCACCTTTGGGATTTCAGCTTGGCGCAACGGATTCTCAGAAGTCTCATCGCATGACACGGATCAAGGTCAATTTGTTACCCTCCGGCCCGGACAAAAAGCGGACGGTCTGATCCTGCGCCTTCGCCCCACTGGCGTGATCGCCGGGCAGGTCTCCGACGAAGACCGGGAGGCAGTTCAGGGCGTCGAGGTCTTGGCTCTGCGCATCAAGTTTCAGCCTGGGGGACGAAAACAGGTTTCCCATGCCGGTCAGACAGTCACGGATGACCTGGGCAACTTTCGCATGGCGAATCTTCAGCCCGGTTCTTACTACGTGAGCGCGGGAGGCATGATCCAGCATCCGATGGGGGCAATGGGACTCAAGCAGGATCCAACGGGCGGCACGCAGTATCGCAACACTTTTTATCCCGGAACGCCGGCGCTGGACGAAGCGCAGGTGGTGAAGGTCGGACCCGAGGCGACCACCAACGAAGTCCGATTCACCGTGCCAACCGAGAGAAACTATGCGATCACGGGCAAGGTGATCTCAGAGGCGCGCCCGGCGCTTAAGGACGCGGAGGTCAGCTGCGAGAGGGCCGATGCCGCGGGGTACACATTTGGACCCATTGGCGACAACGTGCGACTAGAGTCCGATCATTCGTTCAAGTGTTCGTCTCTCGCTCCCGGTGACTACACGCTCAGGGTGAAAATAACCGATGGGGGCTTCGAGCGCGAATTGGGTTTTGCGTCGGTTCGCGTCACGGATTCCAACGTAAACGCCGACATTGAAATCGGCCGCGCTGCCGAAGTGCGCGGGAGCGTTGAGATGCCCCCGGGTCTTTCGCCCGCGGGGAAACGTATCACGCTCGAAACCTCTGGTCAGGCTTTCATCTTCTCCATCGAGCTCCGGGCACCGATGCTGGCGGACGATTCGTGATCACTAACATCCCGCCCGGTGAATTCACCTTTACGGTTTCCGATGCCCAGGGAGAAGAGTCTGCTTACGTGAAGAAGGCGATCTGCGGCGGTCGCGACTATGCGTCCCGCGAGTTGACGTTGGCAGTTGGGACCACGCTCGACTGTGATGTCACTCTGGCCAGCGACACTGGCACGATTCAGGGAAAGGTGACGGACGGTGAGAAGCCGGCTCGCGGGCTGGTCGTCGCTTTGATCCCTGAGTCAAATGAGCTTCGCCGGATTCCGCGCTACACCCTCACCGCCCACACGGATGTAGCCGGTCAGTACAAAATTGCGGGGACAATCCCCGGAGAGTATCTGCTGTTTGCCGTCCAGCCGAGCCCGGACGACGCCTACTTCGCCCTCGATTTTCCGGAAAACCACGCCGACATTGCGGAGCACGTAAAGGTCGACCCCAACACAACCCAGGCCGTAAACCTGAAGTCCGCGAAAGTTGAGCAGTGAGTCGATACCTGGCAACCGCAGTCCTACGGCGATACAATTGGGCCAGTTATAATCCTCCCCCGTTGAAAAAAACTTCGCTATGGCCGGCAGGAGGACAAGCCATGAAAATTATCCGACTCGTAGTGTTCGATCTTGTCGTGTGTCTTGCTTCGGCTGCCTGGGGGCAGACTCCGGCCCCTCCGTCGGCCAGTGGTGCCACCGATCGACCCGTCAGGCTCGATGTGGTGGTGACCGACAAGTCCGGTACTTCCGTTTCCGGCTTACAGCAATCGGACTTCACTATTCTCGATGACAAGCAGCCACGGGCGGTCCTCGCCTTTCGCGCGTTCGACGACACCAGCAAAGATCGGGTGCAGGTAATTTTCCTCATCGATGACGTGAACGCTTCGTACCGGGCAGTAGGCTACGCTCGACAGCAGCTGGAAAAATTTCTGCGGCAGGGGGACGGCCCACTTCCCGTGCCGATGTCGCTGCTCCTGTTTGCCGGCAAATCAATTCGCGCCCAAGGGACGGTGACCCGCGACAGAAACGCCTTGTTGGATTGGCTGCGCTCCGCCGACTCCGGCCTACGCGATATGGGCAGATCGGGAGGATTCTATGGCGGTGCGGAACAAATGCAACTCTCCCTCGGCAATCTCGAGGATTTCGTGTCATTTGAATCAAAACAGCCGGGTAGAAAGCTGTTGATCTGGCTCAGTTCAGGATGGCCTCTGCTCTCCGGGATGTTTGCGGAATTGCCCCCGAAAGATCAGGAAATGGCGTTCCGCCGCGTTGTTAAGTTGTCCACCGAGATGAGAGAAGCACGCATCACGCTTTACAGCGTCGATCCACTTGGGATCGACGATGCCGGTGGATTGCAGACGGTTTATTACGAGAACTACCTCAAGGGTGTGGTTTCGGCAAATAAGGTAGATAACGGGAACCTGGGGCTGCAGGTGATTGCCACGCAAAGCGGCGGGCAGGTTCTCAATAAAAGCAGTGATGTTGCCGGCTTGATTGCTAAATGCGTTGCAGACACAAAGGCTTATTACACTCTTTTCTTTCAGGCGGCCGACGCTGACCATCCGGATGAGTATCATGATCTTCAGGTCAAGATCGACAAACCCGGACTCACAGCACGCACCCGGACTGGGTATTACGCACAGCGACGAGAAGTCGCGAAATAAGCCGCAACGCTACCCGAGATCCTCGTAGTGCCGAGGCTCTACTGATCACCTCTGCAGCGCAGGTTGCGCAGCGTCAGGGCCACGGCCACGGCACCGACTGCGATAAAGACGCAGGCGCTGGTGATCCACGCCGGGTACAACTGCTGGGGCGGAGCGAAGGACGCAGTCAGGAAAAAGAATGGATTCAGATACATCGGAATGCGGATGTTCAGCGGGATGCTGTACCAACCTCCTCCATTTACATCGACGCCCTGGCCGCGATACGCGGATTCCTGTATCGTCAGGCGCACAAAGAAGACGATGGCGGTCACCACGCTGATGGCAACGACCGTAGCGTAGGTTACGGCAGTGGCATGGACACTGCGCTGAAACGCCGACGAGCAATAAAGACCGATCGCGCTCATGCAGGCCAGGATGATGATAGTGGTCAACGTGGCGCTGAAGACTTCCCAGGGGCCGACGCCGCCAAAGGCAAAGGCCATGCTCAACACCGGCAAGCTTGTGACCAGCAGCAGCAGGACGAACAGCAGCGAAGAAACAAACTTGCCCCACCAGATCTGCCAGGAAGTCAGCAACGAAGTGAGCAACCCGGCGAGGGTTCGCTGCTCTTTTTCAATGGTGATGGAACTGGCGCTGAAGATGGGGACCAGCAGCAACAACAGACCCAGCTGCGAGTAGGCGAGGGTCAGAAACAGAACCACGCCCACGGTTGACCCTTGAATGCCGGACCCGCGTCCCTCGCTGGTAGTCAAGAAATAGGCGAAGGTCACAACGGCGCCGAGAACGATCAGGTAGAGCGAGGGCAGCAGCCAACCGCGGCGTTCCCGCATGCGCTGCCGAAGTTCCTTTCGGATCATGGGGTTCATGGGCGTTTCTCCCGGAAAACCATTCGATATCGTTCCTCCAGACCCAGCGCGCGGTGATCGAAGCGGAGGATATTCACCCCGGCCAGCACCAGCGCCCGCAGGAGTGCAGCGGCCTGCTCGTCTGCACCGGTGATTTCGACTACGAGCCGGCCGGCGCTCGATTCCAGCGCGCGCGCGCCTGCGATTGCGTTGACAACGGTCACCGCGGGAGCGCTGTCGCCGATCAGTTCGATTTCGTAGATTCGCACCGGATCTTGCGGCGCTCGCAATTGCAGAACCGAGTGGCCTTCCGCATCGGTCGCATTGCGGCCTCCGCCAATCAGCGCGATCTGGGTGCAGATGTCTTCGAGGTCGCTAAGAATATGCGACGAGATCAGGATGGTGATGCCGTCTGCGTTCAATCGCTTGAGTTGCTCGCGCAGTTCGATGCGAGCCAGAGGGTCGAGGCCGGTAGCCGGTTCGTCCAGCAATAAGACCTTGGGATCGTGCAGCAGAGTCTTGGCCAGAACCAGGCGCTGCTTCATGCCGAATGAGAGTTGCTCCACCGAGGTTTCACTGCGGTCTGCCAACCCGGAGCGTTTCAGCGCCCGGTCGACGGCAGCCCGGTTGCGCGCGCCTTTGAGTTGGAACGCGTCGGCAAAGAACTCCAGGAATTCGCGCACGCTCATGTCCTGGTACACGCCGGGCTGATCGGGCAGGTAGCCAATCAGGCGTTTCACGTCACGCGTTTGCAGGTTCACATTCAGGCCGTCGATCTGGGCCGTGCCGCTATCCATCGGAAGCAGCGTCGAAAGCACTTTCATCAGCGTGGTTTTGCCGGCGCCGTTCGGACCGACCAGTCCGAATAGCTCTCCGGCGCCCACGTGCAGAGTGAAACCGTCGAGCGCGCGCGTGCCGTCAAAACTTTTGCGCAGTTGTTCGACATCGATCATGGCTGCTCCGAGATCATGGCTGGTCCAGAATCATGGCTGCTCCAAGTAAACAACAACAAGCGCGTGGACGCTTCGCTGATGGGAAACGTTCAACTCGACCGGCAGCGCCGGGCCGTCGCTGAGTCCCGCAAATACGCGCCCCCAGCCGGCAAATGGCAAGCCGCTGGTGAGCACGGCATCCTGTAACGTTTGTTGTCTGGCATCATAGGTCGGGACGATCACAGGTCGCTGATTCCCGTTCTCCGGGCGGATTCGGTTCGGAGTGATCGTGTCCAGTTGAATTTCTTCACCGGGCCCCAGCGCGGGCAGTACGTATAAGGCGTTGGCCGGGTAATCCAGGTAGATGGCCTCCTCAAAACGCTGGCCCGTATCGTTGCGCAAGCGGTTGGGTGCGACAAAGTGCAGCGTTCCGGCAAATTCGTGCAAACCCCGCAGGTTCAGATCGTCGAACGACCATTTCAACATCTCTAACTCAACCTGGCTGGGCGGACCGAGGTGAATGTCGGAGACGAGGCGCGCTTGCGTTGCCTGGCGATTCATTTCCGCCCAGATTTGACTGTTGGCTTCGTTGTCCCCGAAATTCGAGGACGTGAACACTGCGGGATCGGCGATCGAAACCAGGATGTCCCGCCGGTCAGGAGCGGAGACGCGCAGATTGTAATCGGCCATCGCCAATGGGCTTCGCGAATCGAGGTAATAGGTCGCAAGATTGTCCAAACGAAAATTTTTTGGGCCGCGGCTGGCGCTGGAGAAGTAGAAGCCTGCGGCAAACAGCAGCGCCAGCCCGCACATGGTGATCCAGCCGAGATCCAAGCGGTGCAGGCGCCGCAGCACGGCAAAATTCAATACACCGATCATGACTATGTAAACCGCTAGCCAGATCAGCAGCCAGCGCAGCCGCGGAAAATCGAAAGCGGTGGCGAACCGGCGGCTCAGCCAGTTCGCCTGGTTCAAGTTCGACATATAGGTTGGATCGAGAGCGCCCCGCAGATTCTGGCCACTAAAGGAGTTGCCAAGTTGGTCCCCGCTTAGCCCGGAGACGCGAATTAGAGTGCCCTTGCCCACCCGTTCACTGTTGGACGGTGCAGGCCCTTGACGATAGGCGGAAAGAAAGCCGGGATCAGCGATCTGGTCTTCGAGCAGAACTAGGCGTCCGCCGCTGCGCAAAAATCCTTCGAGAGCATCGCGCTGCGCCTGAGTGAAGTCTGCCATCGGCCTTGCCAGCACAATCGCTCTGCACGCCGAATAGGCCCACCAATGCTCACGCGGGTCGTTCACGATTTCGAACTTGGCCTGGCGGTTCTTGTCGGCTCGTTCCTCAATGGTTCCGCTGAACTGTATCTGCGACTGCACGGTTTTGCACGTGCTGTCGCCGGCGCACAGCAGCACGATCAAATTAGCCTGGCGCAAAGGAGCTTCCTGCTTGTCATGGCCGAGAACAACGCCCGCTGCAGTCGCGTCAGCCGTGATAACGGCATTCCCGCCCGGCATCAGAATTGGAAACTCCAGTTCGCGCTGCTCCCCGCCCTTCAGGCTGATGTCTGCTGTAATGGTGTTCACGACGGAATTATTCGCGACTGAATTATTCTGGTCCGTGGCTACGATCCTCAGATGAATCGTCTGCACTTCAGGGGAAGGATTGCGGACGATCAGGCGGACGGCGGAGGTAGCACCCGAGTAGCCGTGCAAGCCGACGTCGGCGATGCGCAGGTTAGCGTCGGCCATCAGCGATGCCGCAAATGCCAACACGAAACCGGTGCACAACAGTGCGCGTCTCATCTTTACCTTTGAATCTTTAGCAGGGTTGTACGCGCAAACGAAGGAAATATCAAGAAGCGAGATGCCCGGCACACCCGGATGATCAGTAGGGCCCGATGATACCAGCGATGGCGCGGGCTGCCGGCGCAGCTTCGGCATCTTTCGTTTCTTCCTTTTTAGTGTCGAGCACATCCAGATACTTCAGGCCGGAGCCGGTGTTGAAGAGCACCACGGTATCGTCGGCGCTGAAGAATCCACTGGCAAGCAATTTCTGGTAGGCGACCAGAGACGCGGCGCCCTCGGGCGCGGCGAAGATGCCTTCCACCTTCGCCCAGTGGCGTGTGGCATCGAGAATTTCGGCGTCGGTGGCGGTCAGGGCGAGGCCTCCACTTTTTTTCAGAATGTCGAGAATCAGGTAGTCGGCGTAGGGTTTCGGCACGCGCAGGCCGGCAGCCAGGGTCGCGGCGTTCGGCCACATTTCTGTTTCGGTGCGACCTTCATCCCATGCTTTAACAATGGGAGCGCATCCCGCAGATTGGACGCTGATCATATTCGGACGCTCGGGACCGATGAAGCCCAGCTTTTCCATCTCATCGAAAGCCTTCCACATGCCGAGCAGGCCAACTCCCCCGCCCGTGGGATAGATGATTCCATCCGGAAGCTGCCAGCCAAGTTGTTCGGCCACTTCGTAGCCCATGGTCTTCTTGCCTTCGACGCGGTAGGGTTCTTTGGTGGTGGAAACGTCGAACCATCCGTCTTTTTTCCAAGACTCGGTTTCTTTTAACTCGGCGACTTTGCGGGCGCAGTCGGAAATGAGGCCATCGACCAGCATCACCTTTGCGCCGTAGTAGTCGCACTCGACGCGGTTGGCCATGGGAACATCTTTGGGCATGAAGATGTGAGCTTCGATGGAGGCCGCGGCAGCATAGGCGGCAAGGGCGCTGGCAGCGTTTCCGGCAGAGGGGATGGCGAGCTTCTTCAGGCCGAAATGGCGGGCCATGGTGACCGCTGCGGAAAGTCCGCGAGCTTTGAAAGAGCCCGTGGGATTCAGGCCTTCGTCTTTGATAAAGACGCCAGGAAATTCGCGGCTGCGCAGCATGGGAGTGAAACCCTCGCCGAGCGACACTGGTGCAGCTTCAGGTAGTATGGCATCGTAACGCCACATAGTGGGAGCCAGCGGCAGCAGCGAGGACGGCGAAAAACTTTTCTTGATGCTCGCCAGATCGTAGCGTGCATATAAAATGCCGCCATCTTTCGGGCAAACCGTCTGTGGACGGTCGGCGGGATAAGGCTCGCCGCAACGCGTGCATTCCAGGTGAGTGAGGCGCGACACGTTGAAAGTTTATCAGGGGTGGGGCGCTCGGGCATTGATGAAGCGGGGGTGCCCTTAATCTCAAGGGCATTCGCCAGTTTACTGACTCCATGCCGCAGTGCGCACGAACGCGGTCGCGACGTCATCGCTGTAGATCGCTTTCCAGCCGGCGGTTTCCGCGAGAATGTTAGCCAGGGCTGAATCCTTGGGCACAACCACGCAACGGGCATGGGACTGCTGAAGAAAGTCCTCCCAGCCCGGCCCTAAATTCACTATCTTCAAGTAAGACTTTAAGAATTCCTCCCCGTAGAAATCGTGCCGGTCATCGATCACCATGCGCACCCGCGGATAAAGCCGGTAAATCAAATATCCGCCCCAGTCGTCGGGAGCGACCAGCGGCCCCTGCACGTCTTTATCTTTATCCTGCGCCTCGAGATAATTCACCGCCGCCACCGGGAATCGCTTCGCGTCAAAGTGGGCGTCCATCAACGGCTTCGCGCCCAGCTTGCCGCCATGCGCCGCAATCCAGCAGGTGAAGACAACCATCGCGAGTGGCCAGAGATGGCCACGCAAGCTGAACTCGACCGCCTCCATTCGCTGCAGAAACTGCGGAGATGCAAAACCTCGCCATCCCGGGCGCCGAGCCCTAAATTTTCCCATCGCCTCCGATAGCCAGGGCCCGATCACCAGAATCACCAGCAGCGACGAGACAGGAATATTCCGCGACGCGTACAACCCGGAATACACAGCGAACAAAACCACAAGAGCCTGGCTCGCGCGAGCCTGGCCGGCCTCGCGCTTTTTCACCGCTAGCGCCACCAACGTGAGCAGCAATAATCCAGCGAAACACTTCTGCGCCACGTAATGGAAATTCGGAGACTGAAACTCATTAATGTGATCCATCAGAAAGCGGTCGGTAAGATAGCGGTAGATATGAATGTGCAGCTGGAAGCCGTAAGGGTTCACCAAAGTCGCAAGCCCACTCAGGATGCCGGTCAAGGTTAAGACTCGGACGAGCCGCCCGGCGCGGATCTTCCGCAAGACGTCGTCGAGCCCATCTCCCGTCGGCTTCAGCCACTGCCAGGCCGCGCTGCACCAGTAGATCGCCAGCAGCACGAAGCCGACCAGAAATCCGCCATGAACATTCACCCACACCAGCATCAGCGGCGGTAGCAGCCACAGCATCGAAACGCGCCGGGGATTTGTGTCAGAAGTCGCGAACGATTCTGAGTCAGAAGCCCAACAACGTCTTTCCGACGAATCCAGAATCCAGAACCAGGCCACCGTGAATAGCCAACTCACCACGTGCGGCCGGGCCAGAAAATGAATCATCGCCGCCGACGCCGCCAGCAGCACCAGAAGCAACGCCAGCAAAATATTCGTGCCGCGCCGCAGCAGCAGCCGGTAGGTCCACGCAAACACCGTCGCAATCACCAGCGCCGTGAGCAGCACCACGCCGTTCAGTCCTGCCGTGCGATCGAGCCAGCCCACCAGCAGGTCGTACAGCCACTCCCAGGCAAACCAGGCGTGGCCGCTCAAAGTGGCGGAAAAAGGATCAACGCGGGGAGTCGCATGCGTCGCCAGAATCATTTGCCCGGTGCGGATGTGCCAGCCGATTCCGGCGTCGCCCAGCAGCCGCACCGATAGGGTGGTGAACGTCAGCGAGCCCAGCAGCGCCGCGAAAATCAGATCACCCACCGACGGCACAACCCGCCGCAGCCACGCTGGACGCAGGTCCGCAGTCGAAGTTCTAGAGCCGATTGCCATCGCGCTGAATCTTATAGAGTAGGAGCCTGATCAGCAAGACAAGATCAGCAAGAGAAGAGCAGCCAAAGAAGATTAACCGCAGAATGAACGGCCAGAAATTACATCGCGTCGTAATCGTGGGCGCCGGTTTCGGTGGACTGAACGCGGCCCAGGCGCTGGCCAGTGCACCGGTAAGCATCACCGTCATCGACCGGAAAAATCATCACACCTTCCAGCCGCTGCTCTACCAGGTGGCCACGGCCGGTCTCTCGCCCGGCGAGATCGCCGCTCCCATCCGCTCCATTCTGCGCCGCCATAAAAATGTCGAAGTGCTGATGGCCGAGGTGACCGGCTTCGACCTCGAACGCCGCGTGGTGCAGACCGCCGTGCAAGCCGATTCGCAAAATGCCGCGCAAAATGAAGTTCAGGAGATTCCCTACGATTCACTCATCGTCGCCGCCGGCGCCAGCCACGCCTATTTCGGCCACGACGACTGGGAAGCTTTCGCGCCCGGTCTCAAGACCATCGAAGACGCGCTCGAAATCCGCCGCCGCGTTCTGCTGGCCTTCGAATTAGCCGAACGCCGTGCCTCGGCCAGCGAGAACCAGGATGGCGAGAACCATGATGTACAGAATCACGCGAACGACCCGCTCAACTTCGTGGTCGTAGGAGCCGGCCCCACCGGGGTCGAACTCGCCGGAACCCTCGCGGAAATCTGCCGCCACGCCCTCGCTCAGGACTTCCGCACCATCGATCCCCGCCGCGCCCGCATTCATCTCATCGAAGGCGGACCGCACGTGCTCCCCGCCTATCCCGAAGATCTCTCGCGCAGCGCTCTCGAGCAACTGCAGCGCCTCGGCGTCGAGGTGCTCACTTCGGCCATGGTTACGAACGTCGAGCCCGGCGCGATTTACATGGGCAAAACCCGCATGAACGCCGCCGTCATTCTCTGGGCCGCGGGCGTCGCCGCGTCGCCGCTCGGCAAACGGCTTGGCGTGCCCATCGATCGCGCCGGACGCGTGCTGGTCAATCCCGATCTCAGCCTCCCCGATCATCCCGAAGTCTTCGTCATCGGAGACCTCGCCGCCCTGAAAGACGCATCAGGCAAGCTGCTGCCGGGTGTCGCGCCAGTTGCTATCCAGGAAGGCCGCTACGTAGCCAAGCTGATTCGCCGACACCTCGAAGCGGGTGCCCCGTACTTCTCGCGTTCTGTGCGAGAGGGCGGGGACTCTGACGTTAGGCCCACGTTCCATTACGTCGACAAAGGCAGCCTGGCCACCATCGGCCGTTCTGCCGCAATCGCACAGTTCGGCAGGATTCACATTTCTGGATTCATGGCCTGGCTGGCATGGCTGTTCGTCCACATTCTTTTTCTGATTGGTTTCCAAAACCGCATCCTTGTCTTTATCCAGTGGGCATGGTCGTATTTCACCTACGAGCGCAGCGCGCGCCTCATCACCGGGAGCACCAGTCTCCCCGGCTGGAGCGACGAGAACTTCAGCATGCCCAACTCCAACGAAGTTGAAATCTCTGCTGCGACTCGCAAATAAGAGTAAGAATATGGTGTAGGCGGTTCATGAAAAGCATTCCTATCTCGCGAATCCTTCTCGCCCTCGCGGCAGCTTTCGTTCTAAGCTCCGTCTCCTCCGCCGAAGTTCTAAAGATCGTCGTCAATGACACCATTCAGCCCATCACCGAGGAATACATCGCTCGCGCCATCGACGAAGCCCAGCGCCGCAACGATCAAGCTGTATTGATCGAGATCAATACGCCGGGAGGCCTGGTCGAATCCACGCGCCAGATCATCGAGAAGATCACGTCGTCGCAAGTCCCGGTCATCGTTTACGTGGCGCCCAGCGGCAGCCGCGCCGGTTCGGCGGGAATCTTCATTCTCGAAGCCGCCGACGTAGCGGCCATGGCTCCCGGCACCAACGCCGGAGCGGCGCATCCCGTCCTGCTCTTCGGCCCAACCACGGTCAAGCCCGACGATGAAATGAAGCAGAAGATTGAGAACGACGCCGCTGCTCTCATGCGCTCGGTCGTTTCCCGGCGCGGCCGCAACGTCGAACTTGCCGAAAGCGCCGTGCGCGAATCGAAATCCTTCACCGACCAGGAAGCCCTGGCGCAGCACCTAATCGACTACATCGCATCCAGCCAGGACGATCTTTTCCGCCAGATGGAGGGCAAGAGTTTCAAGCGCTTCAACGGCCAGGAAGCCACGGTGAATCTCACCGGCCAGCCCGTCGTAGCTTTTGGCATGACCGTGAAGGAACAGATCCTCGACTATCTGATGGATCCCAACATCTCGTTCATCCTGCTCGCCATCGGCGCCCTCGCGCTCTATGCCGAATTCAATCATCCCGGCGCGGTGGTTCCTGGTACCGTGGGCGTTGTCTTTATCTTGCTCGCTCTCTTTGCCTTGAATTTGCTGCCTGTGCGCTTTGCCGCGCTGGGCTTGATTCTTGGCGCGTTCGCACTGTTCGCCGCGGAAGCCAAATTCGCCACTCACGGCGTGCTCACTATCGGCGGTATCGCGCTCCTCACCCTCGGAGGCTTGCTCCTCGTCGACTCGCCCATCCCGGAAATGCGCGTCCACCTGCTCACTGCGCTCGCGGTCAGCATCCCTCTCGGCGTGATCACGGCATTCTTGATGAGCATCGCCCTCAAAGCGCGCCGCAACAAGATGGTCTCCGGCGCGCAAGGAATTATCGGCGAAACTGGAATCGCCCAAACCGATCTCTCCCCGCGCGGAAAAGTCTTCGTCCACGGCGAACTCTGGGACGCCGTTTCCTCTTGCGACGTGTCTGCAGGCCAGTCCGTAGTGGTGCGGCGCATCGACGGGCTGCTGCTTCAAGTCGAGCCTCTGGCCGCAACCCGACCCGCACCCGCGCCCGCCATCCCCACGTAACTTTCTCGCGCACCAGCTCCCGCGCACCAGCGCAAGCAACGGCCAGCACTCGAATTCCGCGCCCTCACCGCTCCATTGCGTTACAATCCGCCTCAGGAGCGCTTGTGCGTTTCGGGCGCGGAGGTACCAATGGAACTCTTTGGACTTGGATTCTTCGGCATTGCCGGCATCATCGTCTTCCTATACGCACTAAGCTCGATTAAGATCCTGGCCGAGTACGAACGTGGCGTCATCTTCCGTCTGGGCCGCCTGTTGAGCGCGGCCAAGGGCCCCGGCTTAATCCTGGTGTTCGCACCGATTGATCGCATGGTCCGCGTCTCGCTCCGGCAGGAAGCTCTCGAAGTCCCGCCGCAGGACATCATCACCCGCGACAACGTTACGCTCAAAGTAAATGCGGTAATCTTTCTGCGCGTGATCGATCCCAGCAAAGCCGTGGTCGAAGTTTCCAACTATGTGTACCAGACTTCGCAGTTCGCGCAGACCACGCTGCGCTCCGTGCTCGGCGAGCAGGAACTCGACGAACTCCTCGCCCACCGCGAAAAAATCAACCTGCGCCTGCAAAGCATTCTCGACCAGCACACATCCCCCTGGGGCGTAAAAGTGACGAACGTCGAAGTGAAACAGGTCGACATGCCGGAATCCATGCTGCGCGCCATGGCCAAGCAGGCCGAGGCCGAACGCGAAAAGCGTTCCAAGATCATTCACGCTGAGGGCGAGTTCTCAGCCGCGCAGCGCCTGGTGGACGCGGCCCATCTGCTGGCTACCGAGCCGGTCAGCGTGCAGCTCCGCTACCTGCAAACCCTGACCGAAATCGGCGTCGAAAAAAATACCACGGTCATATTCCCCGTTCCCGTGGATTTCTTCTCCGGCCTGCAGAAGCTGCTGGGCAAGGGCGATGACAAGGCTGCGGCATGAGGTGGCAGAGCGGCGCTTCAGCGCCGCGGAAAGGGATGTGCAATAAGTGGGCTTTAGCCCCCGAGGTACATATTTGCGATGGATCCCGAACAAGACACTGAAATCACATTAGGCACGGCGAAACTTCTTACCTTGTTCTTCGGACTGGTGGTGGTCTGCGCGGTTTTCTTCGCACTCGGCTATACCCTCGGCCGCAAGTCAGACATCGGACTTGCCGCCCCCAGCGCCGCAACTCCTCTGCAACCCGCGTCGAACGGCCTCAAACCGGCCGGCTCGGCGTCTCCTCAACCCGCTCCCCCGATGACTTTTTACAAAGCCGTCGAGCAGAAGGACGCCAACGCGCAACTGACGCCCGCCTCCGCGGACACGAATTCCGCCGCAACAGGTCAGCCTACATCTTCGCCCAGCGCGTCTTCCCCGGCAGCATCTTCCTCTGGAACGCCTGCCTCAGGAACGGCTGGTTCCGGAAGCCCTGCGCAGCCTTCGCAGACCGGCAACCCGCCCGATCCCATGGCAGCAATTCCCAGCACGCCTTACTTCGTGCAGGTCGCCGCCGTCACCAAGCAGGAGGACGCCCAGGCCCTGGTCGATGCCCTTAAGAACAAGCAGTACGCCGCCTTCGTAGCCACCAACTCTGCCAACGAAAAGTTATTTCGCGTTCAGGTTGGTCCCTTCAACGACGTCAAAGACGCCGAAGCAGCCCGTTCCCGGCTCATCAACGACGGATACAACCCGATCGTCAAGAAGTGAAAAACTGAAACAATCAACAGAAAAAATCGGCATCGAGATAAAGATCAAAATCCTATGAAGCCTGACCCTCCGCTGAATCGCCGTGTCATCTTCAAGCTCCACGGCATGGACCCGCTGGACGCAACCATTCTCAAGCAGGAAGCAACCGGCTACTGGATCCGCGGCGGCACTCTGGCCCCTCAACTCGACCAATCCAATTGTTCTGAGGATAATGACGTGCGCTTCCTCGAGTTCGCCCGCATCGAGTGGCTTCGGGCCCCGCGACAGCGGCCCTCATATTGACAACCGTCAATTTAACAGCTATTCCTAGTCCCCATGACCTCGCCGACATCGCTCGACCACACTCTGCATGCCATTGCGGATCCCACGCGCCGCCGCATCCTGGGAGCTCTCAAACAACGCGGCCCGGCTGCCACGAGCACTCCCACAGTCGCCAAGCACGCTGGGCTCTGCGCCGGCGACATCAAAGAACGGGTGCGCCTCTCCCAGCCCACCATCTCGCATCACATGGCCATTCTCACCAAGTCCGGCCTGGTCGAGGTAGTTAAGCAGGGCCAATGGCGCTGGTATCGCCGCAACGAAAAAGCCCTTCGCCGATTGGTGAAGAGCCTGCGCACTCAACTGTGATCTTAAGGGGATTGTCATCCCGAGCGAAGCGAGGGATCTTGGTTCTTGCCTGTCGCGCCGTTGGTGCCGCTGCGGGCAAACACCAGGGTCCCTCGCTATCGCTCGGGATGACAAGCTTTGCTCTTGGAAGTTCTAGTTACCGCTGGAAGCCGCCCCTTTGGCCTTCTGCAGCAGCCGTCGCGCCTGTGAAATCAGTTCCGCCACTTCGAAGGGTTTTACCAGGTAGGGTATGTTGTTCTCCTGCAGAAATGCCCGCTCATCGCCCTGCTCCACGCCGTTGGAGAACGTAAACAGCACATGTTTTTCCATGTCGGAACAATTCTTACTGAGCCAGAGGAAAGCTTCCCTCGCGTTCCAATCCGACGGCATTTTGCCGCTCATGATGACCGCATCGAAGGGCTCGGAAAGCAGCCGCGTCTTCACATCGTCGCTCCGGCTGGCCGTAACCACGTTGGCCCCGGCGCCGGTCAGCACGTCGCGCTCGAACTCCAGCACCGACTCTTCTTCCTCCACCAGCAGCACTCGGCCTTGAATCGCTCCCTCGCGCTTCGGCGGAGTGACCACAGGCGCTTCCACCACCGCCCCCGCCGTCGCCGCCATCGGCAGCCGCACTTCGATCACCGCTCCGCCCTCAGCCGCATTGTGTGCCGTAATGTCGCCGCCGTGCTCCTTCACAATCCCGTAGCAGATGCTCAACCCCAGCCCCGTTCCCTTCCCAACATTTTTTGTCGTATAGAAAGGATCGAAAATTCTCTTGGGATCCTTGATCCCCGGACCATCATCGGCAAACTGCGCGCACACATCGCCTTTCTCGCAGTACACCCGGATCTTCAACTTCCCGGCGCGCCCGGTCTCAAGCACCGCGTCCACCGCGTTGTTGATGATGTTAAGAAATACCTGTTCAATCTGGTGCGGATCTGCCACCACCATCGCCGCATCCGACCCCAGATCTTTTTGCACGTCGATGTTGTTGACCTTCAAATCGTAGTCGCGCAGCGTCAGCGTCTCTTCCAGCACCCTACGGATGTCCACTTCCGACCGCTCCGGCTTTCTCTGCCGCGCGAACGAAAGCAAGTTCTGCACCACCCGGTGCGTGCGCTGCGCCTGCTTGAACATCTTGCCCACGTAATCCTGCGCGCGCTCACTCAATCCTTCGCTCTCAAGCAACTGCGCGTAACCCAGAATTGCAGTCAGCGGATTATTCAGCTCGTGCGCCACGCCGGCAATCAACTGCCCCACTGCCGACATTTTCTCGCTCTGCAAAAGTTGTTCCTGCGTGCGCCGCAAATCTTCGTAAGCTTTGCAGGTCTCTTCGTAGAGCCGGACTTTTTCAATAGTGGTAGCCAGCTGGCGGCTGATCGCCACCATCAGATTCTCTTCCCCGCTGGAATATTGATACTCGGCGTGGCTCCGCAGTCCCATCATTCCGATCGGACTGTCCTTACCCCAGAACAGCACCCAGATCCACGCACCGTCGCTGTCCGATCGAATGAACCCGGCTACGGTCCCGGTGAGATGCGGTAGGTACTCGGCCGTGATCACTTCAGCACGCGACCGCATAACGAGATCCCCGAAACCTTCTGCAAAACTGATTTCCGCCGGCCGCGACTTGTCCCGGCTGCTCGGACCCCACGCCGCCCGCCGCCGGTAGGTGGGAGCATCCGAATCAGAAAGGTACACTGCTCCGCTTTCCGCTCCGAACAACGAAACCACCTGCCGCAGGGTCAGGTTCAGAATTTCATCCAGATCGAAAGACTGCGTCGCCACCACCGCCATTGCATTCAACGCATTCAGTTCGCGGTTGCGCCGCCGCATCTCATCTTCGGCGCGCCGCTTCTCGGTCACATCCAGCACAAATCCCTGATAGCGTTCCACCTTGCCCGATGTGTCGCGCGTGGCGAAGCTGCTTTCCGAAGCCAGCAGCAGCGTTCCATTCTTGCGCCGCATCGTCACTTCAAAATTCCGGACGTAATTCTGCAGATCGATGTCCCGGTGAAACGCATCGCACTGCCCTGCATCCACGCGAATATCCTCGTCGAGGTTCAGTGGCAGCACCTCTTCCCGGCTCTCATACCCCAGCATGCGAACAAACGCGTCGTTGCAATCGAGCAACCGCCCGCTCGGCGTAGCTACATACACGCCTTCCTGCACCTGCTCGAAGAGCAGCCGGTATTTCTCTTCCGCCGACCTGCGCTCCGTGATGTCGCGCACGATGTGGATCGTGCCCTTCTGCTTGCTCCCCTGCTCCGCATACGAAGAAGTGGAGACCATGGAGAATCCGCCGAAGCACGGGTCGGCTCCTTCGCTGATTTCCTCGCCCCCGCGCGCGCAATAAGGACATCCCGTCCACTCGCCCAGCCCATGCGGCAATACCGATTCGCAGGTGCTGCCGATCACGTCCGCGGATGCGAGTTGCACCTGCTCCAGCAGAATCTGATTGGCCTTGATGATGCGGAATTCCGCGTCGTGCGCCAGGATAATGTCATGTACCGAATCAAACGTGTTGCGCCACTGCCGCTGCGAGCGCAGCGCCTGCTCGAGCAGTCGGAAATTTTCGATTGCAATCCCCAGCTGCCGTCCGCAAGTCTCCAGAAAATCCAGTTCCTCAGCCGTCAGCTTCCTCGCCCGCGCACTGCCCAGAATGATCAAGCCGATTGACGACTTCTTCCCAACCACCGGCACCATCACCACATGGCCCAGCTTTTCGGATGCGAGCAGCCCCACATCTTCCGCGATCGCTTCACTCGCCACGGCCACCACTGGCCTGCCCTGCTCCAGCATTTGCGAAACAGTTTCCGTCAACTCCGCAAAACCCGCTTCCCGCAAGAAGTCGGCCGAAACTCCTACCGCATGCGTCGCCACGAGGTGTCCGCCCTCGATCAAGCGGAACCATGCCGCCTTGCTCTTGGTCAGCCGCTGCAATTCTCCCAGCGAGTCTTCCATCATGCCGCCCTGCTGCTGTGCCAGCACAATGTTCTCGATCAAAGCCCGCAGCACTTTCAGTTTCTGGTCCCGCGCCCGAGTTTCTCCAAACACAATCAGCAGCATGCTCAGTCCGAGCAGCACATCGGCGATCGCACCAAGTCCCGCTGGAATCTGATTCGTGAAGGGCGGCCAATCCAGGTGCTGTATCAGGAGGCAACTCGCCAGCAGCCATGCCCCAAGCTCCCAACGCCCTTTGCGGGCACGCAGCAAAGAAATCGCCGCCGTCACCAGAATGATTTGGTAGGAGACTTCCAGAGCAAACCGCAGGGGCAGCGAATCCGGCCACAACGCCACGCGCGCCACCGCAAACCCCGCCACACTTACTGTGATCACAACCAGCGGCACCAGCAGATCCCGCCCGCGGATGTAAACCAGGATCGCGCCCGCGAACAGTCCAATCGCCACTACGAACGCCGCCTGCACCACCGCCGGAACGTATCGTTCCGGAATCCCCATCGCGGCCCCGTGTACGCCCGCCAGCCGCGAAGTCACCAGCAGCACCCAACCCGCCGTCCAGATTAAGAGATAGCGCTGCCGCAGCGCGCACAACACCACCACCGACGCTGCCAGCATCAGCAGCAGTGCCCACTCCCCGGCCTTCAGCCCGGCCAGCGCCGGCTGCGCGGTAGTGTTCCAGATCGACCAGAGGGAAACGTTCATCTTGATTTCTTCAGGCGCACACCCCAGACGTAACAGTGCCCTGCTTTTGAATATCATGGTCCGGCCCTTTATCCATGCGTTTTCAGGACCTGTATGGTTACTTTCGGCACCTAGCGGAGGAGATGGAATTGCCGAGAGTATACTGACAGGGCGCCATGGCCGACCGCATTCTCGTAGTTGACGACGAAGAGGCAATCCGCGAGATTGTCTGCGCCATCCTCGCTGCCGCCGGCTATCAGTGGAAGCAAGCCAGTTCCGGCATGGAAGCGCTCGCCCTGCTCAATTCCGGCGAGGAATTCGAGCTCATGCTTTCCGACCTGATGATGGCCGACCTCGACGGCATCGGCCTGCTCGAACGCACCAAGGAAAAGTTTCCCGACATGCCGGTGGTAATGGTCACCGCCGTCCACGATATTTCTGTCGCTCTCGCTGCCGTGCGCAACGGCGCCTTCGACTATCTGCTCAAACCCTTCGAGCGCGAGCAGTTGCTGAACGCCGCAGGACGCGCTCTCGAGAATCGCCGCCTCAAGGTGGAAAACCGCAACTATCAAATCAATCTGGAGTCGCTGGTAAAGGCCCGCACCGACCAGTTGCAGGAGGCTCTGCGAGATCTCGAGCGCTCCTATGACATCACCCTGCAAGCTCTCGGAGACGCGCTCGACCTCAAAGACGCCGAAACCCAAAATCACACCCGGCGCGTCACCGCGTTCACCATCGCCATTGCCCGGGAGATGGGCGTGCCCCGTGAACAGATTCTAATCATCGCTCGCGGCGCTTTCCTCCACGATTTCGGCAAAATGGCCATCCCCGATAGCATCCTTCGCAAACCTGGAAAACTCGACGACCACGAAAGAGAGATCATGAAGGAGCATTGCTATCACGGCTACCAGATGCTCAAGAAGATCCCGTTCCTCGCTGAGGCTTGCGAGATTGTCTACTCCCATCAGGAACACTTCGACGGTTCCGGCTATCCCCGCAATTTGAAAGGCAACGAAATCCCGTTAGGCGCCCGCATTTTCTCGGTCGCCGATACCCTGGATGCAATCATCTCCGACCGCCCCTATCGCCCGGCCCGCTCCGTCCCCGAAGCTCGCCAGGAAATCCTGGCCTGGAAAGGCCGCCAGTTTGATCCCGAGGTTGTCGACGTCTTCATGCGAATATCCGACAACGTCTTCGAAGACCTGCGCCGCGAAATCAACGCCCAGACCTACCCCTTCAGCTACTCCGCCAGCGCCAAAGGCAACTAGCGTAGCGTTCGAAATTCGCCGAGTTGGATAGAATTGTCATCCTGAGCGAAGCGAGGGATCCATGTATTCGCTTGCGCTATGCCTGGCCTCGAAGCGCACAACCGCTCTTGCAAGACTCAACCGTCCCCGCGTTCTTACTGGCGACCGGCCACCTACCCAACTTACAATTTGAAACGACCATACTCACGCAGGAGGCACTCCCATGAAATCCGCACCCTATCTCCTGGCGCTCTGCATCCTCACGACCGCATCCCTCGCCCAGGACCACCCCGCCGTCACCGCGCTTCCCAATTCCATCTACGTGGGCGCCGACGGCAAATTTGAATCCGCTCCCGACACCGCCGTAATTCAGTTCAACATCTCGGTGCAGGAAAGCACCTCTCAGAAAGCCTTCGAGCACGCCTCCAAGGAAACGGAGCAGGTTCGCCAGGCCCTGCGCGACGACGGCATCGAGCCCAAAGCCGCCACGATTGGATTCTTCTCCGTCCAACCAGCCTACGAATGGAATACCGGCAAACAAAAACTGATCGGCTATCGCGTCACCACCGACGTCACCCTTAAGCTCAAAGATTTCTCCAAGATCGGCCCCATCACCCAGCAACTGGCCGACGCCAACGTCAGCGAAACCCAAACTGTGAACTACACTCTCGAAAATATTGACGAGGCCAAGAACAGAGCCGTCGAAGACGCCTACCGCCGCGCCCGCAACTCCGCCGAAGCCCTGGCCCGCGCCAGCGGCCGCACCGTCGCAGAACTCTCCTACGCCTCAATCGACACTTTTGAAAATCAGCACCTGCCAGTCCCACGCATCCGCGCCATGGCCGCCAAGACCGAGCCAACCCCCGCCCCCACCGAAGAATTCACCCCGCAAACGCTGACAGTGACCGCCCACGTAAATGCGCTATTCAATTTGAAGTGAAATACTCGTGTGGAGCGGGCGCCCCTGCCCGCTGCTTTTGACTTTGCTCTTGATCTTACTCTTGAATCTGCCTGGTCCTACGACCCAGCCTTCGCCACCGCAATCCTAGTCCCATCCACCGGAACCTCCCGCTGAATCTCCATCTCAATCGAGGTTCCCACATCCAGCCTCACATCATTCCCGCGCTTTAACAGCGCCCAAGCGATGCCCGCCGCGGCTCCCGCGCCCGCTCCGACTCGCGCCCCATTCAGCCCGCCAGTCGCCAGCCCTCCTGCCGTTGCCCCGCCAATGGTTCCGTACGTCCCGTTCTTGGCCGCATCTTCCACTTTCTTCCCGGTCTCGCTGTCCTGCTGAATCGTCCCTTCCGAATCCTTCACCGAATTGTTTTCCGCCCCCGGCGTGTTTTCCACCGACCCCGGCAGCATCACCGTATAACCGCTGGGATAAATCATCGAAGTAAAGTGGATCAGAATCTCTGCCCGCCCGTGCCCATGTCCCGCCCGCTCCACATGCGAAATCTTTCCCTGAATATAAGTCCCCGCCGGCACAATCACCCGCTCATTCATCACAAACGGAAACGCCGTCTCCGCATAAACCGCATCCCCCTCGCGCGCATTCTTGGTCGAGATCGCCTGCTTCAGCAACAAGGGAATCTTGGTCCCCGCCGGAATGCTAAGCGCATTACGATCGGCAGCCGCTGCAACCGCTGGCGCGCCAGGTTGGGAATTGACACTCGCGTCGGGCTTTGGAGAGTCCGCCGCTTGCCCCAACGCCATCCCTGACAACAGCAGTAAAGCCCAAGCACTCCGCATCGCAGACCTCCACAATCGCCATTTCAGCCGAGAATACCACGCTCAGCCGCATAGGATGCGCCCTCATAAGAAGCGGGCTGCCCGCAATCCTCTACTCTGTCATCCTGAGCGGAGTGGCTGGTGCGCGAAGCGAACCAGCCGCGGAGTCGAAGGATCCCTTGCGCGCCTGTTCTGCCTCCGGCCTCCCTGGGAGCTTCTGCCAACGCCTTGCCAGCCCCCGGGTCCTCACCGCTGGCGGTCTCGCTGGTTTCTGGTCAACGAAAATCACTTCGACCAGATCGGATGCAGCGGTTGGTGCTGCAGAATCTCGTTAACTTCTTTCGCTCCCGGAGCCTCAGAGTCTTCGACGCGGCGCGAAACGGCAAACGCGTATTTGCGATTCCGTCCAAGTTCGCCAGGAACAATCGCCGCCCCGCCAATAAAAAAGTCGCCATGCTCCACCGACTCCCACTGTGTCAAAGTAAAGATCATAATCGGAATATCCTGCCGCGAATTCTCCTTGGTCCACTGGGGAGGCCGGATGTAGACGATCGGCCCCCGCTCCACCGAACCCTTCTGCGCATCGGAAGCTTCCCACTGCTCCGTTACAACGGTGTAACCCTTCCATTCACCAGGCAGTGAAAAGCGAAAACCGAATTTTGTGTTCGTATATTCGACTGCATCGGTCGAGGACCCCGCCGCCTCCTGTTTGACTTGCTGCCCGACCCCACTCGACGCTCCTTCCAAAATACTGGCGAACCCTGGCGAGACCACAACCCATGTCGCCAGCAGAGCGACGCGCATCCTGATTTTGAGCTTCATTCCTCTAGCTGCTCCTCACACTTTCCGCCGAGATCATTTATAGATTAAATATTTCTGTCGTATCACCTCAAACTTCTCCAGTTCCTCCTGCCAATCCTGCGCAATCCGCCGCGGATCCTCTCCCGCCATCAGACCATCGAACGCCGCCTGATTCCCAAGCAATGGCGCGACCCCGCCAATCTTGAAATTTGCCGGATACAATTTCTGCAACGCCGTCGCCAGCTCAATCCCCAGCTCCGGCGCATCCAGCGCATTCCGCTCGGTAAGAACGAGATTCACGCCCTCGCACTTCTGCCCGCTATAAACCGCAGCCGTAGGTGTAAACGCAACCGGCACAAACCGAACTCCCGAAATCCCGCGAGCATTCAAATAAGCGGCCAGCTCTCGGCCCTTCACCCAAGGCGCACCCACCACTTCAAACGGAGTATCCGTCCCCCGCCCCACGGAAACATTCGTGTATTCAATCAAAGCCACGCCCGGATAAAGCATTGCCTCGGTCAGGCTCCGCAAATTCGGCGAAGGATTCACCCACCCCAGCCCGGTGGAATCAAACCAGTCCCCGCGCTGCCATCCTTCCATCGGCACCACAGTAAGCTTGGCATTGATATTCCGTTCCGCATTGAACATCTTCGCCAACTCGCCCATGGTCATTCCATGCCGCACCGGCACCGTCCAGTAACCCGTAAACTTCTCATGCCCCGCATCCGCCACCGGACCCTGCACATACGACCCGGTAACCGGATTCGGCCGGTCCAGCACAATCACCTCAATCCCAGCCGCAGCCGCCGCCTCCAGAAAATATCCCAACGTAGTCTCGTAGGTATAAAACGGCACTCCCGCATCCTGAATATCGATCACCATCGCATCCAGCGACTTCATCACTTCCGGCGTCGGCCGCCGATCCGCATCCTTAGCTCCATAAACGCTGTAAACCGGAACCCCGGTAGCAGCATCCTTCGAATTATTAATGTCGGTAGTATCGAGCGTCCCCGTAACCCCATGCTCCGGACTGAAAATCGCCGCGAGCGTTACGCCCGAAGCCCCAGCCAGCACATCGATCGTCCGCCGCCCCTCCAAATCCAATCCAGTCTGGTTGGTCACCACTCCAATCTTCTTCTTCCCCCCCGCAACCTGCAGCACATCGAACCCATGCTCCTCCAGCACATCAATCCCATTCTTCACGCTGCCGTTGCGCGTGCTCACGTGCCGCGCCGCACTCAGCGCCTCGTTGTACCCGGTAATGCTTTCCCACCGCAGCGCCTCTTTCTCGCTCGCAGTCAAATGCAAAGCCGCCGTCACCGCCGTCGCCACTTTCGTCCGCAAAGCAATCGCATTCCCCCCGCGCGGATGCACCGCATTTGTCAGCAAAATAATGTAAGTCTGGGTCGTTGGATCGATCCAGATCGATGTTCCCGTCCACCCCGTGTGCCCATAACTCCCCACCGGCAACAGATCCCCCCGGTTCGACGACAGCGGAGAATCAATGTCCCATCCAAACCCCCGCAGCACCGGAGCCCAGGGCGGCTGCTCCGGCCGCGTCATCTTCTCCACCGTCAGCTCCGCCAAAATCCCGTCACCACCATTCAGCAAAGTCTGCGCAAATTTCGCCAGATCATCTCCAGTAGAAAACAGCCCGGCATGCCCGGCCACTCCGCCCATCCGCCGCGCCGTAGGATCATGCACCACCCCCCAAAGCATGTGCTCATTCTCGTCATACTGCGTCGGCGCAATCTTCGGCAGCCACGCCGCCGGAGGCACAAACCGCGTCCGCGTCATCTTCAGCGGCACAAAAATATGCCGCTGCACATATTCGTCCAGCGTCTCACCCGAAACGCGCTCCACCAGCGCACCCAGCACAATAAAATTGACGTCACTATAAGTGAACTTCGACCCCGGAGCCTCCGCCGGCGCATCCGCAAACGCCATTCCGTAAGCCGTCTGCTTCCCTTCCCATGTAGCCTTCAAATCCAGATCCGGCTCCAGGCCAGAGAAGTGGATCAGCAACTGCCGCACCGTAATGTCGTCCTTCCCATTCTGCGCAAACTCCGGCAGATACTTCGCCACCGGATCATTCAGCCGCACTTCCCCGCGCTCCACAAGTTGCATCACGGCGGTAGTAGTGGCAATCACCTTGGTCAACGAAGCCAGATCAAAAATCGTATCCAAACTCATCGCCTCGCGCCGCGGCTCCAAAACCCGCGACCCATAAGCCTTCCGGTAGATCACCGCCCCGTCATGACCAACAATCAACACAGCTCCGGGAACCTGCCCCTCCTGAATAGCCTGCTCAATAGCGGCATCGACAGCCGGCAGTGCAACCATATGTGTGGGGACAGCCGCCCTCGGCTGCCTGCCCTGAGCGGAGCCGAAGGGTCCGTCCGGGCGCAGCCCGGACTTCTCGCGACCAGCACTGGCCGCACCCTGCCCACTAGCGCTAAGAACGCACGCCAGCACCAAGCCCAGAGCGAACACCACTCCGCGCGCTTTATCCCACGAGTTTGATTCAAAAGGAAGGATGTTCTGACTCTACACAACTCAGCCGGTATGACTCAAGAAACTCAAGTAAGGGAGTGCCACTTATGCCATATCATGATCTGCATATCATGGATCTCTCCATGCCCGCACCCCATCCCTCATCCACTCTGCTCGCAGCCTTCGAAAATCAAGACGAAGCATTCCCCCGCGCCTTCGCCATTCTTCAGGAAGCAATAAACCACCAAGCTTTCCCCTCCGTGTCTATAGCCGTAACGCACCAAGGCAGCCTGGTAGCCCTAAAAGCCCTAGGCAGCGTCACCCCAAAAGCGGGTGCCCCATCCTTCTCGCGTTCTGTGCGAGAGGAGCCTGCCCTGAGCTTGCCGAAGGGTGGGGATTTTGACCTGCCTATTACCCCCTCCACACTCTTCGATCTGTCCTCCGTGACCAAAGTAGTGGCCACAACCACCACAGCCATGCTCCTCTACCAGCGCGGCCTGCTCGATCTCGAAGCCCCAGTCTCCGCGATAGTCCCCGAATTCATCACCGACGCCGCAAAAGATCCCCGCCGCCACGAAGTAACGCTCCGCATGCTGTTAGCCCACTCCGCCGGCCTGCCGGCCCACGAAAAGTTTTTCCTGAAAGCTCACACTCGCGACCAACTCCTGCAAGCCGCCTTCACCACACCGCTAGCCCTCGATCCAGCCACCCGCGCCGAATACAGCGACGTCGGATTCATAATCCTCGGCGTCGCCCTCGAACGCCTGGCCGACGAATCCCTCGACCGCTTCTGCCAGCGAGAAATCTTCGCCCCGCTAGCCATGACCCACACCACGTTCAATCCCCCAGCAGAAATCCGCGCCAAGATTCCTCCCACCGCCGACGAGCGAACTTTCAGAAGAAGAATCATCCAAGGCGAAGTTCAGGATGAAAACGCCAGCATCCTCGGCGGAGTAGCTCCCCACGCCGGACTTTTCTCCACCGCCGAAGACTTAGCCAAATTCGCCCAGACCATGCTGAACCAGGGAAGCCCCATCCTCCGCCCCGAAACCGTAGCCCTCTTCACCCGCCGCGAACCCGCGCCCCCAGGCACCTCGCGAGCCCTGGGCTGGGACACTCCCTCACGCCCATCGCAATCCGGAAAATATTTCTCTCCCCAATCCTTCGGCCACCTCGGCTACACCGGAACCTCTCTCTGGATCGACCCCACCCGCCAGCTCTCAATAACTCTGCTAACCAACCGCACCTGGCCCGACTGCTCCAACCAGGCAATCAAACAAATCCGCCCCAACTTCCACAACGCCATAATCGAAGCCCTCAACAGAGAATGACAAAACTCTGTGATGAAAGCGATCGGGAAGGGCACGGCTTCAGCCGTGCCAATCAAGGATGAACAAATAACCCGGGCTTTAGCCCCTGCGGTACCCTCTTCAACCCCCGCCTCAGCCACGACAAGCGCCACCACGAAAAGCAGTTAGAATGAACACGCCCTTCCAATCCCGAAAGGTTCCAACTTGAAACGCAAGCCAACCACTCTCCGCCGCTTAAACACCGAGCAATCGAACCAAGCCGCCGACGACCTCGACCGCAAATCGTCCCTCGAGATCGCCCGCCTAATCAACGCCGAAGACGCCACAGTCGCCCTGGCCGTAACCCGCGCCCTGCCCCAAATCGCCCGCGCCATCGATCAGGTAGCCGCCGCCCTCCGCCGCGGCGGACGCCTCATCTACGTAGGCGCAGGAACCAGCGGCCGCATCGCCGCGCTCGACGCCGTCGAATGCCCACCCACCTTCAACACCGACCCTCGCTCCGTTCAGTTCATCCTCGCCGGCGGCAACAAAGCTCTAGCCTCCGAATCCGAGACCAGCGAGGACGACTCCGCCGCAGGCCGCCAGGAAATGTCCGGCCACAAGCCCACAAAAAAAGATGTAGTGCTCGGCATCGCCTCCAGCGGACGCACTCCCTTCACCGTAGCTGCCGTCGCCGAAGCCCGCCGCCGCGGCGCCCAAACCATCGCGCTAACCTGCAATCCCAATTCTCCGCTCGAACGCGCCGCCCACTTCGCAATCGTCACCCAGGTAGGCCCCGAAGTCCTCGCCGGATCCTCCCGCATGAAGGCCGGCACCGCCCACAAAATGGTCCTCAACATCATCTCGACCGCAGCCATGACGCGCCTCGGCTACGTCTACGGCAACCTCATGGTGAACGTAGCCCCAAAAAATTCCAAGCTGCTCGATCGCGCCATAAGAATTCTCGAACAAGCCACCGGAGCCACCTGCGAATCCGCAGCCAAAGCCCTGAAAGCCTCCGGCAACAAAACGCCAGTCGCCCTCGTAATGCTGGCCGCCGGAGCAACCCGCCCCCAAGCCCAAGCCGCCCTGAAGAAAGCAAAAGGTCACGTCCGCGAGGCGATAGCTTTAGCGACACCAAAATAGAGGAAGAAAGGAAGAAAGGTCCATGTGGGGACAGCCGCCTTCGGCTGTCCAGCCGAGCGCAGCGAGACTTATTCCCGAAACTCACCACCAACGTGCCCTCCCAATCAACAGCCCCCGCACTCTTCGCCACTAAAATAACTTCAGGACTTCCCAATGGATAAGCTAGTAATCCGCGGCGGCTCCCCGCTCCTCGGCACCGTCCGCGTCAGCGGAGCAAAAAACGCCGCACTCCCCTGCATGGCCGCCGCTCTCCTAACCGACGAGCCGGTCATCTTAGAAAACATCCCGCAAGTCCGCGACATCCAAACCACCCGCAACCTCTTAGCCGCCATGGGAGCCGAAGTCGAACTAGGCTACGGACGCGCCCAGCACCGCACCACCATCCACTGCAAAAATCTAGCCAGCCCCGAAGCCTCCTACGAATTAGTAAAAACCATGCGCGCCTCCACGTTAGTCCTCGGCCCGCTGGTAGCCCGCTGCGGCCGCGCCCGCGTCTCCCTCCCCGGAGGCTGCGCCATAGGCCAGCGCCCCATCGACCTCCACATCAAAGGCCTGGAACTCCTCGGCGCAAAAATAAAGCAAGAGCACGGCTACGTAGAAGCGATTGCCGACCGCCTCCGCGGCGCAGAAATCGTTTTCGACAAAATCACCGTAACCGGCACCGAAGACCTGCTGATGGCCGCCACCTTAGCCGAAGGCGAAACCATCCTGCAAAACGCCGCCCGCGAACCCGAAGTAGCCGACCTGGCCGCCCTCCTGAACAAAATGGGAGCGAAGATCCAGGGCGCAGGCACCTCCACCATCAAAATAAAAGGCGTCACCAAACTAAAAGGCGCACGCCATCGCATCATCCCCGACCGCATCGAAGCCGGCACCTTCTTAATCGCCGGAGCCCTCACCGGCGGCGACCTCAACATCTCCGCCTGCGATCCCACTCACCTGGACGCGATCCTGACCAAACTAAAAGAAGCGGGAGTCAAAACCAAATCCACCAAAGACTCCGTCCGCGTCATGGGAGACAATCCCTTCACCGCCTCCGACCTCAACACCGAAGAATATCCCGGCTTCCCCACCGACATGCAGGCGCAATTCATGGCCCTGGCCACGCAAGCCGAAGGCACCAGCATCATCACCGAAAACATTTTCGAGAACCGCTTCATGCACGCCCAGGAACTGGTCCGCATGGGCGCCAACATAAAAATCGAAGGCCACCGCGCCGTAGTCCGCGGCAAAACCCCACTAAGCGCCGCCGCAGTCCTGGCCAGCGACCTGCGCGCCAGCGCGAGTCTAGTCCTGGCAGCATTAGTAGCCGATGGCGAAACCATAATCGACCGCGTCTACCACATCGACCGCGGCTACGAAAAAATCGAAGAAAAACTAAAAGCCGTAGGTGCACAAATCCGCCGCATCGGCAACATGCTCCCGTAAGGTTTATGTGGGGACAGCCGCCTTCGGCAGTCCAGCAAGCGCAGCGAGCCACTCCGCCCGTGTAGAGCGGGCGCCCTCGCCCGCTGCATTTGACTTTGATTTTGCCTTTGCTTTTGACCTGGTGGGCGAACTGGCCTGCAAGGAGCGAAGCGACGCAGCCGGCCAGTTCGTGGGCAAGCGGGGGTGGAGCGCGAGAGCCGTGGGTGCAGGAAGGAGCGAAGCGACGCCCGCAGCCACGGCGAAAGCGCCGCCTCCAGCTTCCCTGCACCGTGAGTGCAACCGGACCAAAGCATTGCGGGCCGCCCGAAGGCAGCCCGTTTGGTTTCAGCTGGAAGCTAGTAGCTGGAAGCTAGTAGCTAGAAGCTGCCGTTAATCGCCCGCCACCGGCTCGGCCACTTCCGGCTTCGGAGCACTGGCCTCGTTCCCATTGGCCTTACCCAAAGCGCCCAGCGGAATGAATCCGTTCTCCGCCACCGCCGGCTTCTCTTTCAACACGACTTCGCGATAAAGCGAAGCCATGCGCGCATTGTACGCCTCATCATTCTTCTGCGGCCCACGATGTCCCGCAACCGGAGTCTCCGAATGGTCCACCGCCAAAGCCTGAAGCTCGGCAGCAGCCTTCTGTTTCGCATCCCGTGCGCGAGTCTTCTCCTCGCGCGCGTTCTTCGCGATGCCCAGCTTGTCGAGATCGTGCTGCAGTTCATTGGTCACGATCTCTTCCCGCAGCTTGAGATAGTCGGCGGTTTCGTCTTCCATCTTCACTTTCTTGCCGCCGGCAAAGATCTCATGCCGTCCATGCTCTTCATACCACTTGGTCAAGGTCGCAGTCATATGCATCTTCTCGATGATGTTCCGCCACCCCACACCCGTGTTGTAAGCGCAGAACGAGATCTCCCCTTCCTGTGTGGCATAAGGAATAATGCACTGCTCCGTCCGCCGGAAGTCATAGTTGAACAGATCCTGGAACCACATCCCCGCGATGAACAGGAAGTTCCAGCGGTCGTTCGTCCGCCGCTTCATCACGTCGTCGACCGTCCGGTCCGGACCAACCTTGCCATAGTTCTTTCCTGTGACGTTGTAATTCTTGTCAAACTTCCTCAACAGATCCATCATCTTGAAATGTGTGGGCGCCTGATACGGATCGTAATTCTTCATCAAACACAACGCCATGCCAAACGCAGTAAGAAACTTCCCCCGCGCCGCATCGTTAACCTTGGCAATATCCTTAGCCAGCTGATCCCCCGCCAAAAAAGCAGTAACCGGCACAGCTTCCTTAGTCTCCTTATCAATCATCACCGCCATCCCAGTCCCGCAATTCGGATGGCAACCGCAGCTTAGTTGGCCCCAGTCGTTTTTTACGTCGTTGGCGTGCATTAGGTCGGCCCAGTCGGAGAATGTTCCCATGAAACTTATGGGGAACCAGTCGCGGCTTGGTTCGCCTAAGCCGGTTTGGTTTTTTACGTCGTGGGCCAGGTGGCTTAGCGTGTAGCGCTGGGCTTGGCGGCGGTCGTCAGTTACGGCTTCGTCGCGGCCGGTGAAGCTTACTGGTTGGAAGCTCAGGAAGCTGATTGTTTTTGGATTATCCAGCGCGAACTTGATGATTCTTCCTACCTGTTCGTTGTTGATGCCGTTTACGATCGTTACTACCGGGACGATTTCTACTCCGGCTTTGTGGAGGTTTTCGATCGCCTTCAACTTCACGTCGAACAGGTTGCCTACCATGCGGTGAGCGTTGGCGGCGTTGCCGATGCCGTCGAATTGCAGGTAGGCGTAGCGCATGCCTGCTTCCACTGCCTGCTGCGCGAATTCAAAACTTTTTGCGAATTCGATTCCGTTGGTCGCGGCCTGCACGGAGTTGTATCCGACTTTTCTGGCGTAACGCACTGCGTCGAGGAAGTACGGGCTCAACGTGGGCTCGCCACCGGAGAACTGCACGCTCATCTGCCGGCGCGGCTTGATGGTGATGGCGTTGTCGAGCATGGTCTTGATTTCTTCCCACGTGAGTTCGTGGACGAAGCCTACCTGGTTCGCGTCCATGAAGCAGGGATCGCACATCATGTTGCAGCGGTTGGTCAGGTCGATGGTCAGCACCGAGCCGCGTCCGTATTTCACGGTTGAAGATCCGTGATGGTGGAGCTTTTCGTCGTTGTGGGCGGCGATGTCGCGGCCGGGGAAGACATCTTCGAGATGCTTGGAGAATTCGGTGTCGATCGACATCACGTCTTCGAAGTGGCCGTGCTTCGGGCAGTCCTTGACCATCAGGATCTTGCCGTCGCGTTCGATGATGGTGGCTTTGATCTCGCCTACCTTCTCGTTCATCAGAACTTCGTGCGGCAGTTTGCCGTCGAGAATCTGCTGGCGGATTTCCGGGACACACTTCGGGCACAGCGAATCGGTGGAGCGTGGCCAGCCGAGCGGCGGCTTCGACTTCTCGTAGGACTTGAGCAGAGGCTTGTCGGACCATTTCGGGGTGGGCGATGGGTTGGGCTTGATGCGATTCATCCGGTCGAAAACTGCCCAAGCGCCTTTGGCGGCGACGGTTACTGCTTTTTCTACGTACTTGATCGGCCTGCGCATGTTAGCTTCTAGCTCCTAGCTTTTAGCTTCTAGCTTTTTTGGTTTTGGGTTCGGTCTTGGAAAAACTCGGGCGGACACTTGCCTTGGCTTCGCCTTTGATCCTCACCCACAAAACCGGTACACCAAACCCTGTGCTGCAGACCTGACTGCTTATGGTTCTCCCCGGGAATTGAACCTGGTTGTTACACTTTTCCCTGGGTATTGGTCTGGTGTGATGCTATTGGAGGGTAACGGGTTACGCATCTTTATCCCAACGAATGGCGCAAAAATGGGGTTTAGCGGTTGATTGGGGGATTGGGTGGGGGTAAGTTGTTGAAAGGAAACGGGGCTTTCTGGCTTCGCCCCTTGTGGGTGGGTGTAAGATGAGACGGCAGGACAAGCTCGCGGAGGCGGCGTGAATTTCAAGATTGAATTTGAGCGGGAAGAGGACGGTCGATGGGTTGCCGAGATTTCCGAGCTGCCGGGAGTCATGGCCTATGGCGCCACCGAGGCCGAGGCGGCCGTAGAGGCGCTGGCGCTGCGGGTGATTGCGGACCGGATTGAGACGGAGAAGGTCGGGCAGAAGACAATCAGCTTTGCTACGGCGTGAGTAAGTGGCCAAGTTCGAAAGCTAGCCGGGTGTATCGAGCTTTGTTGCGCATCGGATGGTCTGCGAAAGCACACAAGGGTTCTTCCCACATTACATTGCAACGATCCGGGTACGCGGACTTTGTGTGGGCCTTTCACGACCGCGTAGAGATCGGCCCGAAGATGCTGTCGCGGATCGCAAAGCATACGGGGTTGAGCGTGGAGGATTTGTAGGATCAGCGGTGGCGTTCGTCTCCCCCATTCCTCGTAAAGGCGCGAGCAGTGGGGCCCCAGATGTGTGCGGCCGCCGTTCGTTGGTCGCTGGCGCACTCTTTTTGTTTCCCTTTCTGCATTACCTAGGTGTACAAACTTATATCTGTTCTGGGGCTCACGGATTGACTCGTGCACCTTCATAACCGACTCACGAGCAGGCACCGGTGTTCTGTTTGATCTTGGCTGACAATCTGCGGCCGACAGATGAAACGTTAGACATAGCAGCGCAATTTAGCACGATATGTGCGATGAATAGCGCAGCTCGATGACTGAACTCTGAAAAGCTTGAAACATCGTCCGGTGCTTGCTTGAGAAATCTCCCGCCGAAACTAGCCCTAAAAAGAACAGACGATCAGATAAAGGCGCGTTTTGCGACGCTCAAGACGTCATATGACATAGCCGGCATCCTGGAGTTGCCCGCTCAAAAGCTAATGTATTACGCCTACAAGAACAGAGCCTACGCGACCTTCGACATCCCGAAGCGTCGCGGCGGAGTTCGGACAATACCGGCGCCGGCGAACAACCTAAAAATAATCCAGATGAACCTGAACCGCGTGCTAAGAGTGGCCTACAAGACCAGAGCAGTGGTCCATGGATTTGCGTTGGGTAAGAGCATAGTAACCAATGCCGCGTCGCACGTAAGACGGCGATACGTCCTCAACGTCGATATAAGAGACTTCTTCGGATCGATAAACTTTGGTCGCGTTCGCGGCATGCTCATGGCGCCTCCATACATTGTCCGCTTCCTCAGGATGACGAATCAAAGCCGACGTCAAAGGCGACGGACGGGAGTGTCCGTCCCACACGGGCTGGGGTGGAAATTCCTTGCGGGCCGGTGATGCTTGCAGCGGGTGTGGGGTCCTTCGACTGCGCATGACGGCCACTTCGTGGACGTCATGCTTCGCTCAGGATGACAGGGCTTTTATGGGAACTCCGGGAATTCGATCTCCGGCTCGTAGCCTTCGGGATAATCTTCATCGATGCAGGCTTGGATGGTGATGGGTGGATTTGGGAGTGGGGATCTAGCAGGTGCCAGGCTTCGCGGTATTTTTCGAGGCGCATGCGCTTGGCTTGGCGATGGGGATAGAAGCGGAGCATGGGTTGCGGGGTGCAGACTTCTACCGGAATTATGTACCAGATGTTTAGCGGGACTACGTGGGCGGCTATGAAGTCGATGTCGCGTTTGTTGTAGGGGACGTGGCGGCGGCCGACGGAATACGTGGCGCCGGTTTCGTAGGCGTCGGCGCGCAGGCAGTCAGTGCATTTGATCTGGACGCGGAAGAGGTGCACTTTGGGTTGGGGGCGGTTGTCGAGGATGAAGTCGTAGCGCTCGCTATCTCCCCAGGGCTTGCAGATCGCGAAGCGGCGCTGGCTGGCCTGGTAGAGGAAGGCGGCTTCGGAACGCTCTCCGGTGCGCTTGGTGTTGGGGCGGTTGGGGTCGTCGGGGCGGCTGGGCTGGCGCTTGGACATCGGGGCTCCCTACTTTAGAACCTTATTCTTGAGAACAGAAAGGCGGAGCCTTGGGGCTCCGCCTGAATTTGCGAAATTTTTGGGGTTCTAGATCTATTTTAACATTGGTGCGCAAGGGGCCGGCTTGTGGCTCGCGTCGGGGAGTTGACGGCTGGTTCTCGTCGGGTTTGCTCAAGACGCGGAGAGCAAGTGCATAGGTCCCTTCGGCTTCGCTCAGGGCAGGCTCTTCGTCGGGAGTCGCCCGCTTCGCGTGGGACTCCGCTTCCTCAGGATGACAAAGCAAAGTCAAGGGCGATGGACAGTAGTGTCCGTCCCACGCGGTCTGCGGTAGAAATCCCTCGCGAGGCATGTGACCCTGCCGGCGGGTGTGGGGTCCTTCGACTGCGCATGACGTCCACTTCGTGGGCGTCATGCTTCGCTCAGGATGACATGGTAACGGAGTGGGGCAGCTTGCGTCCGGCTGGGCTGATTGAAAATCCCCCCAAGAACATTCAATCAACGACAGCCGGACACTCAGCCGCGCCCTGCACCACGAATCGTTACTCGTGGTGAGGGCAAACTTGACGCGCGAAATCTGGCTTGTCCATTGCTTTAGACAAGCGCTAAGAGAATCACGGGCTCTCCTGGATTGGGGATTCGGTCTGGATCGCCTCCAGAACGACGTCGATCACGTCCTGGGCCTCGACGGGGTTCCGAAAACCGCACACTCCGACGGCGCTGGAGATGATTTCGCTGAGTTCGGGCTGGGGCAGAGTTGCAAATCCTCCGACGTCCTGGTGGAGCAGCCGCAGAAGCAGCACCAACTGAGCCACTCTCTTATCCTTGAGATAGAGGGACGAATCGGAATAGGCCTTGCCGACGGCGCTGCTTAGGCACATGCGTTCGGCGTGGGACGGGAAAAACGGCTTACCTGCTTTGTCCATGGTCGCCTCCGTTTTGGGTTCTCCAGGTATCGAGCCAGCGGTGAAAGAACGGTTTGGGCTGAGAGTTGGCGGGTTCCGGGGCGGAGCGTTTGGCTGGGGGCGACGAACTAGAAAGGGACTTTGAGGGCGAGCATGGAATGGTGGGTAAAAATTCTGCGCTGACCAGGGTGGCGTGCGGCGATCGCCGTCGCGGCACCAGGGCGGAAATAATCTTTTTCATTGGAATTCTCCTCTGTTTCGGTGATTGAACTTCAGTCCTCGACTTTGGCCGAACGCGGCGTTTGCCCTGTTCGGGCTAGATGACGGGATTCGGCTGGGACGGAAGTGCGCTCAAGACTTCGGGGCCATTGCGCGGAATTCGGAGTTCCGGGAAATCGTCCGTTGCTGTGTCCGCGACGGCAGACGGCGCCGGCTCCACGGGCACAGCGAGCTATTCAGTCGGATCGAGGAGTGACTTCAGATCAGAAACGTACAGAGGAGATCCTGGAAAGAGCGGGGATGGCGCTGTCTCAGGGTGACTGCGGGCTGGAGCACCACGCCGCTGACGAAGCATCCTGAGCAGTGGTTCGGCAGGGCGGGCAAAACCGCAATGGGATTGACCGCCGGAGAAATCACCTGGATGCGGGGACGTACCGGAGGAGCCAGATTTACGGGAGTGTCGGCTTCATTGAAGGCAGTCTCGGGCAAGTCAGGCCGGGGTATGACGGATACGCAGACTGCGGCCGCTAACAGGAACAGAACTAATGTCAAACGAAATCGCATCGCGTCGCTACACCCAGACCAGTAAGACCAAACCCGTAAACAAGCTAATCCCGCGGGTGGGCGTTGTCAATGTTGATCTCGAGGACGCGGAGCTGGACCGGGCTTTGCCCGGCGGAGAGCCGAGGGCGGCTGTCTCCGCATCTAACTTACTTTCTTTCGGCGCGCGGGCGCTTTGCTTTTCAATTTGAGCTGATTGTAAAGAATGGCGGCGCGGACGAGATTTTTTAGAGCGGGCTGATTAATTTTGTCGCCCTCGAAAACATCGATGGCTCGCCAGGCGTTGCCTCCGAGGCCGGCGTTGAAGAGCTTGTCAGGATCGGGGAGGTTCGCGCCGTGGGAAAAAGTAAGCTTCACTTTATCTTTGTGGGGGTTGCCGACCGCGATCATGCCATCGCGAGACCATACGGGGCTTCCCATCCACTTCCATTCTTCGATGATCTCGCGGTCGGCGTCGAGGATAGTCTTGCGGATCGCGGCTAGCGTTTTGCCGCGCCAGTCGGGGAGTTTTGCGATCAGTTGGTCAATACGTTCTGAGGGGTTCATTGGATTTTCATGCCTCCAATTCTTGTCGTATTTTCGTGCGAGCAGTTTTATTGGATGAGCTTATCAGTCGTCGAACGACGTGGCCTTTCCACATCCACAATCCTGAAAGGACAAGTATAGGAAGAAAGACATAGCGAATCGTGGGGGCGTAGTGTGGGGTGTTGGTGGGTGAATCATAGATGTAGCCGATTGTCGGAATGCCGAAGATGATGTGAATCCAGCGAAAAATCGGACGTTTGGTGGCTTCTTTCATAATTGATTTGTCCTCCATTTCCTAGCGATGCCGGGCCATTCAGTCCGTCTTGGCCTTAGGCGGCCAGTTAGGCGGTTCGATACCGAACTGCTTTGCGTACTCGGCGTGCAGGCGCTGCCAGCCGAACTTCATCGCGTCTGGGCCGACGATGCGGCCGAGGGGCGTTCCGCTGAGCAGGTGATCGAGAACGTCGAAACAAATGTGCCATCCCGCGGCACCCATGGCGATGAAGCGATGACCGATGTTGGTCCAGAGGGTCAGGCGCGTGCCGCTGCCGGAGGATTCGAGTTGCCATCGCATGTCGTGGTCGCCCCAGTTGTACTCGAGGACGTTGGGAGCGTCGGCTCGCGTCACTCTGGCTTCGCTGACGTTCACCTTGGGCGCTGCAACCGTGGTGAGTTTCACCGTATTTCCGACCGCGCCTAGGCTGCCATCGGCGTCGAAGGGAGCCCACTCGCGCAGCTGCGCCGGGTCGGTTAGCGCCTGCCAGACTTTTTCCGGGGAGTGGCGAAGTTCGCGGACGAGGACGAGCGTCCACTTCTCTTCTCCGTTTTGTCCCCGGTCTTTCTGTATCCGCGCCAGGTTGGCGGGACCCGGTGTGTACTGCGCGCGATCGAGCATGCTGTTCTCCTTAGCGTCACCAGCGCTTCAGCTGGGTGAGTTGGATGAGGTTGCCGCAGGTGTCGTTCAGCATGGCAATGGTCGAGCCGGTAACGTCGGTGGGCGGCATGGTGAACTCGGCGCCACGGGCTTTGATGCGCTCGTAGTCGGCCTTGAGGTCGTCGGTGAAGAAACTGGCTGCGGGCTGGCGCTGTTGAAAAATCGCCTGCTGATAGGTTTTGGCTGCGGGATTGTTGTTCAGCGCGAGCTGCAGCTCGGTGCCGTCCGGCTCTTCGGGCGAGGCTACGGTCAGCCAGCGATATGGCCCCTGGCTGAAATCGGTCTTCTTGGTGAAACCCAGGACTTCGGTATAGAAGCGCAGGGCTTTGTCCTGCTCGTCGACATATAGGGTGGTCACTTTGATTTTCATTTGGATTCTCCTTGGTTACGCTCGTGGTTTGGACCGCGTCGTCTTCCGCCTGGTCTTCCTTTTTGTTGGTGTTGATTGATCGGGTCTAGGTTGCTCCGGCTTAGTTTGCCCCAGGCGGTCGCGCTCCATGCGATCGAGGTGGCGTTCGAGAGCATCTACGTGAGCGGACCAGAAGCGGCGGAACTGAGCCAGCCAGGTGTCGAGCTGCTGAAGTGGTGCAGGATTCAGCCGGTAGAGACGGCGCTGCGCGTCCACCGTTGATTCCACGAAACCAGTTTCGCGCAGCACGCGGAGGTGTTTGGACACGGTCGGCTGGGACATGCGAAGCCGGCGCTCGATCTCCCCCACCGACTGTTCTGACGAGACGAGGAGGCTCAGGATGGCGCGGCGGTTGGGCTCGGCAATGACTTCGAAGACAGATTCCATTGGTCTGATATACTCCACGGAGTATATACTTGTCAAGGCATATTTAAACAAAGATTTGGTCTCGCTCCGAGCTGGCAAATCCGCCGCGAATACTGAGGTGCGGTCATTGTTACTGCAGGCAACGCAGAAAAGGGGCCGGCTGCGGAGTAAGGAGCGTTATCCACTTTCATCCTCAGCTTTTCCACAACTGTTGCGACGGAAACATCTGACGGACCCGGCGCGGAACGCTTCCCTACTCAATAGGATAGAGACTTCCTTCCAGGATGTGATCTCTGCCGTTGACAAAAAATTCTGAGAGGCTAAAATACGCCTCGCTCCTTGGCCTGTTAAATTTAAAACATGACTCCTAAACTTCTTGACCCTGTAGTGCTGCAGACCGATTTCCCGGACCTCAAATTTCACGCCAGCGGCAAGGTACGCGATGTTTATCAGTTGGATAATGAGCGCCTGCTGTTCGTCGCTACCGACCGCATTTCGGCTTTCGACTATGTGCTCGCGACCGGCATTCCGCAAAAAGGGCGGGTGCTGACTCAGATTTCTTTGTTCTGGTTTGATTTTCTTTCTGACATCGTCCCGAACCATTTAATTACCGCGGACGTTGAGCAGTATCCGCAAGAGTTGCAGAAGTATGCCGAGGTGCTGCGCGGACGGTCGATGATTGTGCAGCGGGCTGAGATGTTTCCGGTGGAATGCGTGGTGCGGGGATACATTTCAGGATCGGCCTGGAAGGAATACAAGGCTAGCGGCAAGGTGTGTGGAATCGAACTGCCGGCGGGGTTGCGCGAGTCGGAAGCGTTTCCGGAGCCTATTTTTACGCCAGCGACGAAGGAAGTGAGCGGGCATGATGAGAACATTTCATTTGCCCGGATGTGCGAAATTCTGGGTACGGAAACTTCCAGCACGCTGCGCGACCTGACGCTGCGGATCTACAAGAAAGCTGCCGCGTATGCCCGGCAGAGAGGTATCATCATCGCCGACACCAAGTTTGAGTTTGGACGAACGGCGAAGGGCATCACGCTGGCCGATGAAGTGCTCACGCCGGATTCATCGCGCTTCTGGCCCGCCGACAAGTATGCGCCCGGTCGCGGGCAAGAATCGTACGACAAGCAGTATGTTCGCGATTATCTGGAAGAAATTCACTGGAACAAGCAGCCGCCTGCGCCGGCGTTGCCGGACGAGGTGGCGCGGCGGACCAGCGAAAAGTACCTTGACGCCTATTTCCAGATTACGGGACACAAGCTGGATGTGTAGGAGCGAGGCCCGGGGGAAAGCGGCGGACAGGAGAACAGCATGACCGCGGCGGACTGGCTGATTGTCGCGGTTATATTGCTGAGCATCATTTCGGCGGCGGTACAGGGCTTCTTCGCGGAGGCTCTGAGCATGGCCGGACTGGTGGTGGGTTACATTGTTGCCGCTTGGAAGTATCCGGGGTTGTCGGATTGGTTCATGACGTTTTTGAAGAACGCGTGGCTGGCGGATATTTTCAGTTTCCTGATTATCTTTTTTGTGATCCTGCTGGTGTTCAACGTAGCGGCCCGCGTTGCGCGGAAGCTGATGAAGGCAGCCGGGCTGAGCGGGTTTGACCGTTTTATGGGAGCGTTGCTCGGCGTGGTGAAGGGGGTTTTAGTTGTGACCGTGGTGCTGATGGGTATGACCGCGTTCACACCTACCTCAACCATGCTGAAGAAGTCGGCGTTGGCACCTTACTTCCTGGTGGTGGGCCGGGCTGCGATGTGGGTGGCTCCGGCTGAGTTGCGGGCGCGGTTCAATGATGGGTTGGAGTTTCTGCATCGGGCGCCGCAGGGTTTGACCGGGGCTCCGGCGGCGAAGCCGAAATAAGTGCGGGGCGACTAGAAAGTTAAAAAAAGACATTCAGAAAAAGAGAGAGACCTACCGTGAAAGATCAACTGGAAGCACTCATTCTGCAAATGTATAAGAGCAACATCCTGTATTCCGAGGGTGTGCGCGAATTCAAGAAACGATTTATCCTCACCGTTCTCCAGGAAAATAAGGGCAACCAATGCCGCGCGGCGCGCGAGTTGGGGATGCACCGCAACACGCTGAGCCGGACCATTGACGAGTTGAAGATCGACGTTCGCCAGCTTCGGGACGGGGCGAAACGGCCGCCGCGGAGCGCTCGGCCGGCGTCTTTGGATCGGGAAAAGAAGGCCGTGCGGTAGGTGCGAGACGACTCTTGTGTCTTGACGGTTTCCATGGCATAGAAAGTAAGAGCTTTCAAAGGCAGCGAAGAAAAGCCTTTTCTGAGCCGCCACACCGGGCCCTGCGCGTCATATTTTGGTCCCTACCGCTCAAAAGCAAAGGCAGCCCTTGCGGGCTGCCTTTGGTTCGAATCGGACGAGCATTAGTTCGCGGCTGGTTTGTGATGCACCGGAGCAGTCTTCGGCTTCGGTAGCAGGCCCTTTTCCATAGTCATCATGAATGGGCTTGAGGTGTAGGAGGCGGGGTTGCCCTGGAAATCCAGGCTGGCGCCTGCTTTGGGGATTAGTCGCAGAGGAACTTTCTCTTCAAAGGTTAGAGTGAGGTCAGCTTTCTTGGCGACGATGTCATCCTCGCTGGCGGCGATATCGAATTCAGTCGACGTGGCGCTGACGACTGTGCCGTTCATGTACACGGGCTTACCTTTGATGGCGTTCCAGACCGCATCCTGATCAGCCTGGCCACCGTTGGAGAGCACGAATTCCCAGGTGGCGAAGTCCATTTTGTCAGGCGGCGTTGCCACCACCATGTTGTGAGCCTGTTCTGCCGGGGTAGGAGCGGGTTTGATGGTGAAACCGGCGGGCTGCGTGGGGTTGGCTTTGGCTTGGGCCAGAACATCTGTCCAGCCGTCGTCTCCGGCGTGATACTTCATGTAGAGCGATCTGGCGTATTTCTCAATCCCCGCCTGCGCCTGGGGGGGAGCAATGGTGGAAGCGCGGGCAGCGTACCAAATCGCGTTGATGGGGTCGGGCGTAAGCTTGGGATCAGGTGGAGTGGGTCCAGCATAGGCCAGCGCCAGGGGCCACACCACGGTAAAATCCTTCTGGAAGTCGGGGCTGCTGTCAACGGCGGTGCGCAAGTCCTTTCTCGCGGTGTCGTAGTCCTTGTCGGTGAGGGCAGATAGGCCGAGGGCAGCGCTGAAGACTCCGGTCATCTGATCTTTCATTTTCTGGAAGTCAGCGTCTGACATGCTATCGGGCTTAGTGAATTTTGGCAGGCCATCCAGTCCCATCTGGCCGTATTTTTTGGCATCCGCTAGATCCTGCGTGGCATTGGCATCGCCGCCTTGCGCCTTCACGCGATCAAAATAAGCGAGCAAGAACATGGCGCGCTCGTTGCTCGGGTCGGCCGCTACCAGCTTCGTGGCGGTTTCAATGGTTTTCGCCGTGTTCCCCGCCTGCTGGTAGTCCTGCATGAGGGTCTGCAGGGCAGCGACCTTCATAATGCTGTTGGGATACTGGGTGAGAAATGCTTCAAGGCCGCTGATCTGGGCGGCATCCTTCTGCCCGATTGCGCCGACGTAGGCGTTGTACTCAGCTGGGTCTTTAATAACCGGCGCGGCGGTGGGGGCGGCTGCGGGTTGCGCCTGTGCGGGCTGGGCGGGCGCCGCGGACGGTTGCGACTGTGCCGGCTGAGCAGCGGTTTGGGCGGCCGCCAGCGCGGCAGCGCCAAGCACAACCGTGACCAGAATCTTTTTCATCAGTGTGGCTCCTTGGAATTTAGGGGATTCGACAATTTTGTATCTGCGTGAGACGTATAGCGACCGACCCATCATTCGGGTTTCGCCGGATTATAAGTACGTCTTCTTCTGAAGGCAAGCAACTTCCTAGTTTGCCCCCCGAAGGCATTGTATAAGATGCACAAATCGAGGCTCGCGCACAGGCTATGATTCTGCTGTGTGCGAAACTGGACAGGAGGGCTCTTCCCATGGATGCGGGTCGAAGCGAGGTTGCTCGAACAGATACGGCGCACCCGCTTTCTGCGCAGGTGGCCGTGGTTACCGGGGCTGGCCGGGGTATTGGCCTCGCCATTGCAAAGGAGTTGTCGAGGCTGGGTGCGACTGCCGTGCTGTGCGGGCGCACTCGCGCGGCTTTGGATTCGGGGGCGCAGGCCATCACGCGGGCGGGGGGAACGGCCGAGGTCGTTCCTTGTGACGTTACCAGTCTGCAGTCGGTTGAGGCAGCGGCGGGGCGCGTCGAACGATTGTTTGGGCGGGTTGACATTCTGGTGAACAACGCCGGCATCGGCGGGTTTGGCGGGCCGCTGCACGAACTTGCTCCCGACGCCTGGGACCGGATTTTGAACACGAACCTGCGGGGCGTTTACTACGCGGTGAGAGCGTTCGCGCCGTTGATGATTCGGGCGCGATCTGGACACATCATCAACATCTCGTCGCTCGCGGGAAAGAACGCGCTGCCGAACGGCGCGGCTTATGCGGCGTCGAAGTGGGGATTGAATGGGCTGAGCTATTCTGTGGCCGAGGAACTACGCGGATACAACATCCGCGTTGCTGTGATCTGTCCGGGATCGACTAACACTGAGCTTAGCCCGCATGCGGGCAAGGATCCGGCGAGGATGTTGCAGCCGGAAGACGTGGGGCATGCTGTGGCGATGCTGGTGACGCAGAGTCCGCAGTCGTTTGTGAGTGAGATTCTGTTGCGGCCTACGCAGAAACCTTGATTCGGCGCCGTTTGCCACAGATCACTTCTTGAACAGATTTTCGAACGCCTGGCGGGCGTCGTTGGGGCGCAGGCTGGCGGGTGTGGAAGTTTCTTTCTCGCGGGTGACGCGGATTTCGAAAAACGTGCAATCGTTGCGGGCATCTTTTTTGGCGATGCGCTCTTTGATCGGCTGCATGCACTCGAAGCGGCTGCCGGGATCGAAATACATGCACTGCTTGCAGGAATGCAGTTCGAAGCCGCACTTGGGGCAGAGACCGGTTGGCGGAATTGACTGCAGCACCGTGCCGCACTGGGCACAGCGCGAAACGGAGCGGGTGCCGGGCATATTCACGGGCTTGGGGCCCATGCTGTAGTCGCGTCTGGCGGGTGGTACGGGGGCTGGCTTTTCTCTCGGCTTTTCTTCCCGGGACCCCAGTTCTCCAGACCCCTGACGCGGCTTGTCTTCGCGATCGCGGTCCTGATATCCATGCTGACGGTATTTGGCCACGCAACCTCCGAGCACGTTGGCGTATTGTCTCGCCTGCGGCGCTTCAAGACAAGTGTGAATGTGGAGCGCGGACCTCAGGGGCTAAAGCCCCAACCCTGACGGAGTCCGGGCGGCACCCTTCGGCTTCGCTCAGGGCAGGCTCCTGAAGCCATGCCCTTCCCGATCCCTCTCTCACGAGATTTTCCGAATAGTCCCTGACGCTACAATAGATTCATGATTCATGAAATCTTCCCCGTGGGGCCGCTGCATTGCAACTGCTCGATCATTGGCGACGAGACAACTCGCGAAGCGATGGTCATCGACCCTGGCGATGATATTGAGGATGTGCTTGCGCTCATCCGCAAGCATAAGCTGCAAGTCAAGCAGATCGTGATCACGCACGCTCACATTGACCACGTGGGAGGCGCGATGAAGCTGCGCGCGGCTACGGGAGCGCCGATCCTGCTGAACCAGAACGATTATGCGCTGCTGAAGATGCTCGACGTACAGGCCGCATGGATCGGCGTGGCTGCGCCTGGCGAGGTCAAGATTGACCAGAGCATGACCAGCGGCGATACGGTGAAGGCCGGGGTTCACGCGGCCAACGTTCTGCATACGCCGGGACACACGGAAGGAAGCGTCTGCCTTTACTTCCCTGCTGAGAAACTGCTTATCGCCGGTGACACTTTGTTCGCCGGATCGATCGGGCGCACTGATTTGCCTGGAGGATCGATGCAGAAGATCATGCAGTCGCTGCGTGGCACTGTGCTGGCTTTACCGGATGAAACTGTGGTTGTGCCGGGACATGGACCGTCGACTACTATCGGAGAAGAGCGGGAGAGTAATCCGTTTCTGGTGAAGCGGTGAATCACGTCTCTACGGATTCAGGGTTTTCAAGACACGCTGCAATGCCTCAGCGAACTCCGGTTTCTGCGTGATCAAGCTGAGCACGAGGTATCCGTCGCTGAGAAAATCGTAGAAGTGGCCGGGATGCGCCAGCACCGACTTGCTGCGCAGGAGGTCAAGTGCCAGCTCTTCGTCGGTTTGAGTTACAGGGACACGCAGGATCGCGTACCATCCGCCTTCGACGTTTAAACGCTGACAACTCTTCTGAGCTGCTAACTGGCGGTCGAGTTCGGCCACGTTCCCGAGCACGCGGTCGAGTAATTGCGGCTGAATGCTTTTGCGTTGATCGAGCAAAAGCGGAAGCGCCCACTGGATGGGGGTATTCATCGAGAGATAGGTGTCGGCGATTACTTCGAGGCGCGCTTGCGCTGCTTCGACGTCGGCCACCGGGCCACTGGTTACGATCCATGCCACTTTCATTTGCGGGAGTGCCGAGATCTTGGAAACTCCACTCAGCGTGAAGGTGAGCACGTCTTGATTAGCGGCGAAGCTATGCCGCCGTTCTTCGCCGTGGGCGTAGTCGAGAAAAACTTCGTCGGCGATTAGCGCGAGTTCGTGTTCGTGGCAGAAGCGATTTAGAGATTTCTCTTCCTCTGGGTGCACGTAGGAACCAGTTGGGTTGTTGGGATGGACGACGACCACTCCTCGCGTGCGCTTGGTCACTTCTTTATGCAGCGAGGGAAAATCCATTTGCCAGCCGTGATCGTAGATCAGGGGATAAGGCACGAGCTTGACGTCCTGCAGGTCGGCGAGGAATTCGAATAATGGATAGCTTGGCTTGGGGACCAGCAGTTCATCTCCGGGATTGCAGAGCAGTCGGAAGACGAAGGAATAACCTTCGCTGGTGCTGGTGGTGAGAAGCAGGCGATCGGGGTCGAGGTTGATTCCGTGTTCGGTTCGATAGTAATCGGCAACAGCTGCGCGTGCGCTGGGCAAGCCTTTGGGCTGGGGATCGTAATCCATGGCTTGCGGCGAGGATAACGATTTAAGAATTTGGGTCTCGTCGTAATGCAGGCCGGCACGGGTTGGATTCGAAATGGTGAGATCGAGCACATCCGCGCCGCCGGATCGCACCTGTTCGAGCGCTTCGGTGAGGCGATTTTGCGTTAGCTTCCAGTTGGTGCGGTTGGAAAACATTGAATTCAGTGGCCAGGGGTCAGGGACCAGTGGTCAGTAAAACGGCGGACTCAGCTGTGACATTCCGGTCACTGATTACTGGCCACTGGCCGCTGATCACTGCTTTCACGGCTGCAGGTAGAATCCCAAAGCTTGCGGCTGGATCAGAGTTTTCGTTGCATCGTACTGGCGGTGCGCCTGGCGAACGGCTACGATTTTTTTCTGGAATTCCTGCGCCAAGTCGTCGTAGCGGACCAGGACGTTGTCGAGCCAGTAGGGGCCGTATTCGCGCAGGTAGGCTTCGCGGTACATCTCGCTGAGGCGCGTGGTCGCGTCGCGCAAGTCTTCGAGGCGCGCGTTGATGGATGTAATTTCTTCCAGATCGCCGCCTACGCGTTCTTCGTCGGCCGGGTTCAAAAAAGCGTCCCAGTAAAATCTGTTGATCTCCTGCGTGAACTCGGCCTTCATGCCGAGTGTGTCCCAGCGCCAGGCAGCCAGGGTCATGTCGGCCAGCGTGTCCTGATTGGCGTGGGCTTTGGCACGATTCCGGCGGAGCGACTCGAGCGCGTGCTCAGCGCCCAGTCGCATTTCGGGAGCGGCCGCGGCTAGCTTCTGCATCATCCTGGCGCCCTCAGGGGTAAAGGGATCGATCCAGAACAAGTCGTCAGTCTCGTTATCGATTTTTGCTTTGGCCAGCGCCTGATGGCCGTGGTCGAGATTCTCGAGCGCATCGCGGAAAGTGGCGTCGTTTCCGTTGCGGTAGAAGGCCCAGTCGTAAGCATTCTTGAATTCATCAATGCTCGACTCACCTGCCTGCCATCCGGCGGCTGCTCCGTAGACAAGTGTCGGCCATGCCATGCCGTAGATGGCCTCACCGTCGTCGTTCCACGTGGTGTTGAGCATTCCCATTGCACCCAGGTGCTGGCCGTCGCGAACAAAGTTGCGGATGTTAATGTAACCCGCGTCGAGGTCTGGCCAGAGTTGATTCCAGGTTTGCGCGCCCGGGGCCACCATCACGCGCAGGCCGGCGTCGCGGTAGGGTTTGATGATGCTGGCATAGCTCGGCTTCGGATCATAATCCCAAGGGACGGCGATCATGTCCTTGGGCAGGATGCCGAGCAGTTGCGGATATTTTATTGCGATGTCGCCCCAGAACATGAGTTGCTTGTGATAGGGCTCAAGAATGCTGAATACCTTTTGCATGTGGTCGAGATACACCCGGCCCAAGCCGACTTCTGAGACTCGCTGGGCGGTTTGTCCGCGACCGAGCTCGAAAGTTTCGTCGCCGCCGACATGCAGGAACGGTCCAGGAAAAAGCGGGACCAGATCGGCGTACATGGCCTTGATGATCTCATAGGACTGCTGGTTGGTCGGGGTGAGAACATGGCCGTGCGGGCGCTCGGCGACTTCGGAATAGATTTCGTACTTCAACATGTGGTGGAGATGTCCGAAGGTTTGCTGCTCGGGAAGGATGGTGACGTAGAGCTTTCTGGCGTAGTCGACCAGAGCGTTGACTTCCTTCGGAGTGAGCGCGGCGCCCGTGGGGGCGAGCAGCGGTTGGCTGGCGAAATCGAACACGTGCTCCATATAAAGCCCGAACAGATTCACCTTGTAGGCGGCCAAGGTGCGGATCTGGCGCTTCATATAGTCTTCGGTGGGAATAGGGCCGCGGCTGATGTCATCCTGCACGCCGCGCCATTCCATACTGGGCCAGTCGCGAATGGAGACTGCGGGACAGATTAGTTTTCCATCGTCCTCGCGAAGTAGTTGCCGCAGCGTCTGCACACCGTAGAACAATCCTTGTCCGGTGTTGGCGGCGACGATCAGGTGCGTCTTGTCGGAAAAAAGCAGGTAGCCCTGGTCACCGATTGAATCCGCAGTCAGGCCCTTCGATGCCAGAAAATCTCTGACGCTGCGATCCTGCAGGCGGGCCAGCACGATGGCGCTTCGCACCTCTCTTGTTTTCTCTTTGGAGCCGGTGATGCTTACTTTTAATCCAGATTGGTCCCGGATTTCTTCCGCCAGCGTTTCGGCAGCGATGCGGTCTTCTTCCTGATGGCCGAACTCTACGAGAATCCTGGTGGTTGGCTTTACGCGGAAGCCGCCTTGTTGAAGGTGTACTTCTTTGGGCGCGGGGATCAGGTTGAGTTGGTCGTCTTTAAGTTGATTCCCGGAGCCGGGGGTTTCGGCGGCGATGAAAGGAACCAGAAGCAGCAGAAGCAATGGAAGAAAGAAACTGTCTCGTTTTCTCATTCGTGTCCTTGGACAAAAGCGACGAGGTTACATTCTAGCGGGAATGCGCGGCCTGGGGAACACATGAAATAGAGAATTGTCAGGGAACGGCAGGTTATTTTTTCTGGGCGGCCCTCATGAGCAACGTGATCAACACTCCAGCCGCGGCGGCCACTCCTACGAGCCCGAAGACTTTGCGCAGATCAGCCTGCAGGTCAGCAGCTTTTACGAGATCAAGGATGTAGAGGGAACAAAGCAACGCTGCAAGGATGACTGCGATCACGCCCAAGAGCAGAAGGAATTGTTTGATCATTTCGACCCGCCCTGAGAATCCGGCAAATCTGTCATGAGTCAATATAGCCCGGGTGAGGGCTCGGCGCTATCTGTTGGCAGTTTACTTTCCGAACGCCTCTTTGTTTACGACGTAGGGCATTTTGGTGATGTCGCCGCCGTAGTTGGCTTCGAGCACGTCGATCAATCCCTGAACGCAACGGCCGGCCATGCCTTTGTCGGGATCGGTCGAGAGCCGCGTAATGCGCGCGGCGCTGGCGAAGTGCGGCATGAGGCGGCAGCGGTCGGCAATGGCGGGATCGCGGAGCGGCGAGTCAGCGGGCAGTGGCTCTTTTTCGTAGACATCGAGGGCGGCGCCGGCGATCCAGTTCTCGCGCAGGGCTTTTGCCAGAGCAAGTTCATCAATGACCGGGCCGCGCGAGTCATTGACCAGGAAAGCAGTCGGCTTCATCAGCCGGAGAGTTTTTTCGTTGAACAGATGATAGGTGGGCGTGGTGCTTTCACCGGCACGCAGCAGGGGCACGTGGACGCTGACGAAATCGGCATCGCGCAGAGCTGGTTCGAAACCGACGTACTTGATCCAGTTCTTCTCCTTCGAAATACCGCGGGCGTGGCGCAGGTCCATTTCTTCTTGAATGGCTTTGATGTAGTCGTGATTCTCGTAGGCCGGGTCGTAGCACAGCATGTTCATGTCGAAGCCGGCGCACTTTTTGATCATGGCGAGACCGATGCGTCCGGTGCCAATGATAGCGATGGTCTTGCCGGTCACTTCGTCGCCAAGGAACGGCAGATAGGGATGCCAGTATCCCCACTGGTTGTCGCGGGTGAGGTGCTCGGCGGGCCACATTTTGCGGGCGAGCATACCGAGCATGAAGAAAGCGAACTCCGCCGTGGCCTCGGTGAGGACATCCGGCGTGTTGGTGAAAGGAATCTTGTAGCGGTTGGCATCGGCGCGGTTGATGTTGTCGAAGCCGACGGCATACTGCGCCACGACTTTCAGCGTGTTTTTGCCGGCTGCATTCTTGCCCGCTTCAAAGACTTCGGCGTCGATGGGATCGCGCAGCGTGGTGATGAGGCCGTCGATGCCGGATTTGACCTTATTGATGATCAGACTTTTCGGCGGGGGTTCCGGTTGGGGATAGACTTCAACGTCGTGGCCGCGGCGGCGCAGCAGTTCGATGGCTTCTCCAATGTCGCAGGTGGCAAAGACGCGGAACTTTTTGTCCATGTTTTTATTCGTGGGACTAGCGGTTGAACCGAAATGTACACCGCATCTCACGATGCGGAACGGCGAAGATGAAAATATCATACGCGACGGGGAGATGCTCTTACTAAGTGCACGGCCTAAATTGCATGGCGGCGTATCGCCACGCACATCGCCAAGGAGATTTCGACGAGTCATACAAATGTACTTCCGGGCCGTTGACCGGATGCCGCATCCAGCCTAGAGTCGCTGCAACGTTTACTCCTCTTTCCTCGCCTGAGGAAAGTTTCCACTGTGGGATTCCGCTCCCGCATTGCTGTTCGGTTCGCGGTGAGGACGGTATCGGCTTCTTGCGCCGGCCCGTAGCCTCAAGCTGAACAGCTTAAGACCCAACTTCGCGCCGCGCTTCGCCACAGAACAAAACCGAGCTAGAAGTGTGTCCCTCACCCTGCACGGAGGTGCAAAATGAAGAGTCGAAATCTGAATGTAGCGGTTGTGTGTCTCGCGCTGGCTGCGATTGTCGTACCGTTTCTTCACGCTCAAAACGATCCCGGCCCTCGACCTGGGCCGGCGGCGGCGGGAAGTTTTTATTCAACTCTCAACGCAAATGAGCAGGCTTTTTTCACTCAGGCACAGCTGCGTTTTCAGGAAATCGATTCGGTTTCTGGCGGCATTGCCGGCGAAACGGGATCGGGTCTCGGTCCCACCTACAACGGCAATAGCTGCGCGCAGTGCCATGCTCAGCCCACCATCGGAGGAGCCAGTCCGGGACTTCTCAGTCCACAGAACGCGATTCCGAATCCGCAGGTAGCGATGGCCGCGCTCGACGGCGCGACTAACGTGGTTCCTTCATTTATTACTGCGAACGGCCCGGTGCTCGAAGCTCGCTTTGTCAAAACTTCCAGCGGGGCGTTGGATGGAGGAGTCCACGACCTCTACACCATCGCGGGGCGGTCTGACGCTTCGGGATGCACGCTGGCGCAGCCTGATTTTGCCAGCGCGCTTTCTACCAGCAACGTAATTTTCCGAACGCCCACGCCGCTGTTTGGTCTGGGCCTGGTGGAAGCCACGCCTGACGCCAATCTGCAGGCCAACCTGGCGGCCACGCAATCGGCTCGAGCGGCGCTGAAAATTGGCGGCGTGTTCAACACCAGCGCCAACGATGGCACCATTACCCGGTTCGGGTGGAAGGCGCAGAACAAGTCGTTGCTGATTTTTGCCAGCGAGGCCTACAACGTAGAGCAAGGAGTATCGAATGAGAATTTTCCCAATGAGCGGAGCGCGGTCGCGGGATGCGTGTTCAATGGGACCCCGGAGGATGCCACGAACATGCTGAACCAGAATGCGAGCAGCCCGAACTGGGGCACGAGTCTGGGCACGGAATCAGAAATGTCGTCGGACGTGGTGAACTTTGCCGCGTTCGTTCGCCTCTCGGCGCCGCCTGCACCTGCCGCTTCCACTCAATCGATCCAAAACGGGGCTGCTGATTTCAATGCCATCGGCTGCAACCTTTGCCACTCGCCGAGTCTGACCACGGGGACGTCGATTTTCACCGGCATGTCGAACGTCGCCTACCATCCTTATTCCGACTTTGCCCTGCACGATATGGGCACGGCGCTGGCCGACGGTATCCACCAGGGCTCAGCCGGGCCTAATCAATTCCGCACGGCGCCGCTGTGGGGACTGGGACAGCGCCTGTTTTTTCTCCACGATGGACGGACCTCAGATCTGATCCAGGCCATTCAGGCACACAGCAGCAGCGGATCCGAGGCGAATATGGTAATCCGCAAATACGATTCGCTTAAACCATCGCAGGTGCAGGACCTTCTGAATTTCCTGCGCTCCTTGTGAGTGAGGCTTAAGGGTTGAAACGAGAACGGCGGAGAGCCTGGTCAGGCTCTCCGCCGTTGAGTTTCCCGCGCGTCAGCACTATTGCCTTTCGAAGGTCCAGCGTGTCGACTTCTCGATGAATTCCTTCTCCCATAGGCCAAACACCACGCGGGGGCGCACGGCGAAGATCGGTTCCTTCATGGAGAGGATGTCTGATTTCATTTTAGACATGTCGAATTTGTACTTGCGTTCATACCTGGGCAGGAACTTGCGGCGCGCGGGGACGCCGGCGATTTCCGCTGTGCCTTCGACGATGACCGCTTCGTGCGCGTGTTCCGTACACACAACGCAGTTGGTGTTTTGCGCCAGGTTCCGTGCTTTGCGCGACTTGCTACCGGTACTGAACAGGAAGCAGCCGTCCTGCCACAGGCCCCAGACGACCATGGTGTGGGGCGAGGCTTTCTCTGGCGAAGCTTTGTCGGGCGAGGTTCCGGGCTTCAGGGTGGTGATCCAGTAGTTGTGCGACTTCTTGAGGCGCTGCTCGGCCCAGGTCCACGGGAGCAGGCCCTTGCTGCCTTCGGGAAGGCCGTAGCCCGGCATGAAGGGGCGGCTGGACTTGGGTTTTCCTGATCGCGCTGCCGTCTTTTTCGCTGGCATGAAATTAGTCAAGTCAGCACGTCGGCCTCAGAGATTTTTTGCGGGTCCACTGGTCGAGGCGGTCGAGTGCCTGCTGCAGGTTTTCCAGAGAGTTGGCCACGCTGAAGCGCAGGTAGCCTTCACCGAATTCTCCAAAAGCTGTACCCGAGAGCGCGGCAATTCCAGCTTGCTCCAGCAGAGCGTCGGCTAGCGGCTTCGATTTCCATCCAGTCTTCATGATGTTGGGGAAAACGTAGAATGCGCCTTTGGGGAGGCGGCAGGAGAAGCCCTTGATCTTATTCAAGCCGGCGACGAATACGTCGCGGCGGCGCTTGAACTCGGCGCACATGCGATCGACTGAACTCTGGTCGCCGCGTAGGGCCTCGATGCCTGCGATCTGGGTGAAACTGGCAGTGCACGAGGTGGAGTTGGTCGCGAGGCGGGTGATGTGTGCGGCCAGGTCGGGGCGCATCACGCCATAGCCCATGCGCCATCCCGTCATGGCGTAGGTTTTCGAAAAGCCGTCGAGCAGGATGGTGCGCTCCTGCATGCCGGGCACCGACATGATGGAGAAATGGTCGCCTTCAAAGAGGAGACGGCTGTAAATTTCGTCGGACAACACCAGAATGTTGCGATCGCCGATAATCTGCGCAACCTGCTCCACATCTTTGCGTTGCATCACCCCACCCGTTGGATTCTGCGGCGAATTCAGGATGATGAGCTTGGTGCGGTCGGTGATGAGGGATGCGAGTTCGTCCACGTCGAGTGAAAAATCTCGTTCCTCACGCAAGTGGATGGGCACGGCCTTGCCGCCGACGTAGTGGATCATTGATTCATAGATGGGGAAGCCGGGATTCGGGTAGATGACCTCATCGCCTTCATCAATCAACGCCAGGATCGTGAAGAAAATGATGGGCTTGCCTCCGGGCACAACGACCACTCCATCGGGAGAAACTTTTACGCTGCGGGTGCGGCTCACGTAGTCGGCGATGGTCTGGCGCAGCTCGGGCAGGCCGGCGGAGGGACCGTAATGGGTCCAACCCTTGTGCAGCGCATTGACGCCTGCCTCGATCACGTTGGCGGGAGTGTCGAAATCGGGCTCGCCGATCTCCAGATGAATGATGCTCTTGCCCTGACGCTCGAGTGCGCGTGCTTTATTCAGAACTTCGAAAGCAGTTTCGGTGCCCAGGCGCGACATGCGGCGGGCCAGTTGCAATTCGTATTGTGTGGTTTGGGGCATGATGACCGGACTCCTGGGAAGCCAAACGGCACATTATACGCCGGGGATCGCGCGTCTCTGTGCTCATAGGACCTTACTCTTTACAATGAATCGGGGGGACGCGATGAACACATACCTTCGCGAACTATATCTACATCAGGAATGGGCGGATGCCGAGCATTGGCTGGCATTCGAGACCTACCCTGCAGCCCTGGAAGACCAGAGGATTCGTGAGCGGTTGCACCACATTCATTTGGTGCAGGCCGCATTTCTGTGGGCAGTTGAGGGGCAGACAAGGAAATTCGCCATCACAAAAGTCGAAGACTATTCGAACCCGGCCGACTTGAAGGCGTTTGCGCGGAAGTATCACTCCGAAATGTCGTCGATGCTGGGAGACCTGGAGGAAGGGAGCTTGGCAAAGACGATTGAAGTACGTGGTTTCAGCCGCCGCTGAAGATCAGCGTGCGGCATGCTCTGACCCAGGCCGCCATGCACAGCCACTACCACCGCGGCAAAATGCGACCCGGCTGCGCGAACTGGGAGGCGTGCCTCCGGGCACCGACTTTATCGAATGGTTACGGCAAAGCCAGCCAACAGCGCGGTGGGAATGATCAGAGCCTTCACGGACGGTGCGCACGAATTGCCCAAGCGCGTGCGGGCAGTTCGATTTTTCCATCGCCGTCTGTCGGCAGCGCCGCTCTCAGACGCTCGCTAATTGCAGCCTGTATCTTCTCATCGCGCGTCGCAAGGAAGTTCGGGGCCGAGCCCTGGCCGGCCAGGAGCGGCTGCCAATAGTCATCAAAGCTGGCAAACCGGGTTACGATTTCGAGCGCATGCAGGCTTGGATTCTCAAGCTTCGCCAGTTCGAACAGGTCTTGCATCGCTTCTGGCGCGCACATTGGGAAACGGCGGGCCTGGTCGAAGGCAGCCGCGTCATGATCAACCGCTATGGCCGCATCCCAGAACTCCCGTAAGAATCTTGCGCCATGGGCGTAGTCCCAAAGGTAGACCGCGATGGTGCCGCCCGGCGTGCCCGCGCGGCAGAATTCTTTCAGCGCCTGGACTGGGTTTGGAACGTAGTTCAATCCCAGGCCGCAGACGACGACCTCGAAAGTGGCGTCGGGGAACGGCATGGACATGGCGTCCCCGGTTTGGAAGGTGACGCTCGGTTTGCAGCGATGCTGGCGGGCAAAGTTTATCTGCTGCGGTGAGACATCGATGCCCACAACGCTGGCCGGTGCGTTGCGTTCAACGATCGCTTCGGTGATAACGCCGCTGCCACAACACACATCGAGCCAGCGAAGACCTGCCGGAAGGTCCAGCCACTGCAGAAATTCATGGGCGAGCAGGAGGCTCCAGCGGCCCATCCATTGGTCGTAGTGAGAACCTGAGGTCCAGCGATCTGTGGTCATGCGAAATGAGGTCCCTCAGCGGCTAGGCCCGAGTCTTTTCGCTTTGAATCTCGCGACTGAAGCCTTGCCCTGATGCAAATCGGCGATCGCAAGCTATTCCGAGACGCTGTGTTCTTCGTTCTGGGAACGGAGCACGCGGTCGACGGAGTAGGGGGCGCGGTGGCGGGGTTCGTGGTAGTGGCGGACTTGCATCTCGCCGAGCAGTCCGATGGCGAGCAGGTTCAATCCGCCGAGCAGCAGGCCCAGGGACAGCATCATCAGCGGGCCGTGAGACGCCATGATAGGAACGTGACGCAGGAATTTTTCCACTCCGAGCCAGGCTACGACGGCGCTGCCGCCGAACAGGCTGAGCAGGCCGAAAGTCCCGAAGAAGTGCAGCGGACGGGAAAGATAGCGGAGCAGGAAGCGAATCGTGATGAGATCGAAGACCACGCGGAAGGTGCGGGTGATGCCGTAGTGCGAGGTGCCGCGCTCGCGGTTTACGTTGCGGATAGGCACTTCGCAGATGGACGCGCCGTACCACGACGCCAGCGCCGGGATGAAGCGGTGCAGTTCACCGTAGAGTGGCACCTGCTCGAGGATCTCGCGGCGGTAGGCTTTGAAGGTGGTACCGAAATCGTGAATGTCGACGCCGCTGAGCTTGGCCATAAGCCAGTTCGCCATGCGGGAGGGGATGCGGCGCATCCAGAAATTATCGACGCGGACCTTGCGCCAGCCGCTGACGATGTCGTAGCCTGCGGCAATCTTTTCCAGAAACAGCGGGATATCGCCGGGATCATGCTGCAGATCGCCATCCATGGCGATGATGTACTCGCCCCGGGCATGGTCGAAACCGGCGGCCAGTCCGGCGGTCTGGCCGAAGTTGCGGCGGAGTTTGACGACCGTGACGCGGCTATCGACGGCTGCGATCTCACGCAGCATGGCGAAAGTGTGATCGTTCGAGCCGTCATCGACCAGCACGATTTCGAAGGTCTCGCCCGCGGCCTCCATCACCGCTTTCAGGCGGTCGTAGAGATCCGTAACGTTCTCCTGCTCGTTGTGCAGAGGGACGACGATGGAGTACTTGGGCAAAGTCTTTTTATTATAGCCCGAAACCAGTTCTCAGTTCCCAGTTCTCAGTAAACCCAAGAGTAACCAACTGGGGACTGAGAAATCGACCGTCAGCCTTATTCCTTGAGCTTTAGGCGGGACTTGTTCTCTTCCATGAACTTCTTTATATCGTCTGCGGCTCCCAGCAGGCGGTTCCACTGCTCGTAGTAAAGCGTGACCGGAAAGCGGCCGAGTCCGTAGACGCTGACGCCGCCTTTTTCGCCGACCTTGAAGATCAGGCCGCCGCTGCGCTTCTTGATCTCGACTTCTTTTTCCAACTGGGATAACCGGGCTTTGAGTTCTTCGTAGGTTGGTTCCGACATGTGTTTCCTCGCTGGTAAGTTTGACAGCTGAACGGCCGCCTTACCCCGGCGGCCAACATAACAGTCATCCCAATAGTAACTTGCCCGGCATTGCCTTGTGCAGGAGAACCGATATAAGCTTAAGGGAATTTAGCCCAATGCAGGAACGCATGCGGTTTAGTTCGCGATGGCTGGCTTGGCTCTGTCTGTCCCTGATGTTGTGGACGGCGGTGGCGGAGTCTACGCACAACCATCCGAACCAGACCGACTCCAACTCCTGCTCGATCTGCGTGGCGGCCCATACCACCACGCCTACGCCCAGCTGCAATCACATCCGGCCGGTGTTTGCCACGGTCGGACTGCAGCAAGAAGAAGACGTAATCGCGATCGCTCCGCTCAGTGTTTTTGAGTTGGGCATTCGTGGTCCTCCTGCCGTCTAGGGATTCCTCGAACCTTGAAGCTCCGGCGCGGCCGCCGGTCGATCCCTATTTCTTGGCTTCGTCCCAGGAGGACTCATGCTTTCTTCATTCAAGTGGTTGCTTTTGGCTATTCTTATTGTTTCATTCGGTTTCGCCGGCGTTTTGGTCAAGGCGCAGTCGGGCGGGAGTTCAGGTTCTATCAACGGCACTGTGCTCGACCCTGACGGCGCGGTCGTTCCCAATGCGACCGTTGAAATCCAAGATCCGGTCAGCCACTTCGACCAATCAACCACCACCGATAAATCCGGGAGTTTCAATCTCCCGAACATCCCTTTTAATCCTTATCACATGACGGTGAAAGCGGAGGGATTTGCCTCAACCGCAAGAGACGTGGAGGTGCGGTCCGTCGTGCCCGTGATCGCCAACATCACTCTGCAGGTGTTGGGGTCGACGACCTCGGTGACGGTCACGGATGCAGGAGACCTGGTGGAGAACGATTCGACCTTTCATTCCGACATCGACCGAAACTCGTTCGAAAAGATTCCTCTGGAAAGTTCCACCTCCGGGGTAAGCGCGTTAGTTACGCAATCAACACCGGGAATCGCCGCCGACTCCAATGGACTGTTCCATGGGCTGGGCGACCACGCGGAGAATTCGTTCTCGGTCGACGGCCAGCCGATCACGGATCAGCAAAGCAAGGTGTTCTCGAACCAGATCCCGCTCGATTCGGTGCAATCGCTGGAAGTGATCTCAGGCGCGCCGCCGGCGGAATACGGGGGCAAAACCAGCGTGGTGATAGTGGCGACCACGCGTTCTGGCCAGGGTGTGAATCCTCCTCACGGGAGCGTGACGGCCTCCTACGGATCGTTTGGCAGTTCCAATCTGGCGGCGGAGCTGGCTTACGGCGGCAAGAACTGGGGAAATTTTATCTCGGCGAGCGGCCAGGATACGGGCCGGTTCCTTGACCCACCGGAATTCGCCGTGCTGCACGACAAGGGCAACGAAGAGAATCTGTTCGATCGGGTCGATTATCAAATCACGACCGGTGATTCGATTCATCTGAACCTGGGCTACAGCCGGAGCTGGTTCCAGACGCCGAACTCCCTCGATGCCGAGAATGCGACGGCGTGGAGTGGACTGAACGGGATTCTTCCGCAAGTCGAGAACTATGGGGGGGTAGTTCCCATCGGAAGTCCAACCGGTTCCGCTCCCGGCATTACTGTCGGCCCGACGGACCAACGCTCCAAGATCGGCACGTTCAACATTGCCCCTTCCTGGACGCGTCTGCTGAACGCGCACTCGGTGTTTACTCTGGGCACATTTGTGCGTCACGACGATTACAACTACTATCCCAGCAGCGATCCATTCGCCGACCTGGGACCTCCGAGCCTGCAGAGACAGTCTGTTGGCCAAAACCGGACGCTTACCAACGCCGGGATTCGGTCTGATCTTTCTTACGTTAAAGGGATAAATGACATCAAGGCCGGGGTGACCTATGAGCAAACATTTCTCAACGAGAACGACACTGTCGGCATCGTCGACCCGACCTACAACGCACCTTGCTTGACACTGGCGATAGCTCCGATTCCGAATGTTCCTATTGCTGGGTACACGAATCCCTCGCAGTGCGCCGGGGCTGGCTATGCCGCGAACACGGACGCTAACCTGAGCGCCCCTGGGTCCCCCTTTTATCCTTTTTTCAATCCGATTCTGGCTCCATACGACTTGACCCGTGGCGGAAACCTGTACACCTTCAACGGCCACACTGACGTGAAGGAACTTGCGCTCTACGTCCGGGATGTGATCACCAAGGGAAACTGGTCGATGAACCTGGGGTTGCGCGGTGATTTGTACAACGGTCTCTCGATCGCGCGGCAGGCCGAGCCGCGGGTTGGAGTCGCTTACAACGTGAAGAAGACGAACACGATTGTTCGTATCTCCTATGCGCGCACGCTGGAATCTCCGTTTAACGAGAATCTGATTCTTTCCAGCATCGGATGCGAAAATGCTGTCCTGAACCCGCTGCTACTTTGTTCGCCGGGGGCGAGTGGGGCCTTGAGTCCGGGATTTCGCAATGAATTCCACGCTGGGCTGGAGCAGGCGTTCGGCAAGTACCTGGTCTTTTCCGGCGAATGGATCACCAAGTACACGCACAACGGCTACGACTTCAGCGTGCTGGGCAACACACCGATCACGTTCCCGATTGAATGGCACAACTCCAAGATTCCGGGATATGCGGGGCGGGTGAGCGTGCCTGAAATCCACGGCTTCTCGGCGCTGATGGTTTTCTCCAGTGTGGCGGCGAGGTTCTTCCAGCCCCAGATCGGCGGAGCCGGTGCGACAGTCGCAACCGCCGCCGGACTTCCCTTCCGCATCGACCACGACGAAAAGTTCAACCAGACCACTCACTTCCAATACCAGCCGTGGAAGCGCGGCCCGTGGCTGGGTTTCAACTGGCGGTATGACAGTGGACTGGTGGCTGGAGCGACGCCGTGCTTCGGGCAGCTCGCGGCTAACGATTGCCCGGGAACGGTCGTCATCGGTGGCGTGGATAATGTCAGCATGATCGCTGCCAACGTGGGCGGGGTACCGCTTTCCGCTGATCAGGAGTTCGAGGCTGGGTTCACTTGCAACGGGGTGCGCGCAACTCCTACAAGCCCATTACCTTACAACTGCCCGGCAAATGAGTTCAGTTCCAGCCTGATCAAAGTGCCTGCACCCAATGCCGAGAACGACGACCATAATCCGCCGCGCATTGCATCGCGGAATCTATTCGACATCTCGGTCGGCCAAGACAACGTGTTCCATTTCCAGGGCGACAAGTACAGAGTGAGTGCGCAACTGACCGCCATCAATGTGGCGAACAACTACGCGCTCTACAACTTTCTTTCAACCTTCAGCGGGACTCACTATGTGACGCCGCGTTCGCTCACGGTGGAGATTGGGTTCCATTTCTAGCGGGAGGTGTTTACAACTCTTCCGCGGGGGATCCCGCGGAAGGTTGGTAAATCCATGTAAAGAGCAATCGGACCTAGTATTTTCCGTGAAACACAGCCTGGTTGATGTCGGGCCAGAACTCTTTTAGCGTGTTGAACAAGCCGTCCAAACCCACCTGCGTTCCCCAGCGTTGGTACGTTTTCACCCACGGGTTGGATTGTGCCGGGTAATACGTATTGCCGATGCCCGCGGCCGCTCCGGCCCCAATGATCTCCGATAGGTTGAAAGTGCTCTTTCCGGAGTTCGTCTTGGTGATGAACAGTCGAGTTACCGCATACCCAGTCCGCTTAGCGAATCCGCCTTTGCCCAAGGTATAGTATCTCGGGTCTTCTCTCGTGACCACTGGGACGATCGCTTCCGTCATGTAGTTCTCTATGCCGCCGTCGACAAAGTTGTGCCAGTAGTATTTGCCATAGCCCTGAGCGCCCTGCCCGAAGGCCGGCTCCGACTTTTCGGCCATGTCAATTCCCGCGAGCCCTGCCACTAAAATGAAATAGGAGTAGTCGAACGTATCCTGGGTCGCCAGCCAGAGTTCCCCCTTGAAATTCAGCGGAGGCAAACGCGTGTTGGCGCTGACCGCCCGATAATTGGGGATTACCCACAAAATCCTCTTTGGTTGTTTGCCAAACTGCTCATCGGGGTTATTGGCATCTGCGGGGGTGACGCTGGGCGCGTCGGGCAGGGAGGGCTTTCCATTCTGGGTTGCAGCAGTCGGCGGGAGGTCCTGCTTTTGCGAAGTCTGGTTTTGCGAACCGTGGGTTAACGAAACATCGATAAGGGCAACATTGGTGGTCGGCGAACTATCGTCCAGATCCGACGGCACCGTTCCTTCTCGGGACCATTCCCGCGCGCTCGCTGATTCCTGAGCTTGAACTGCCGCCGCTGCCAACATCCCCGCCAGCGCTACCGCCATGCAAGATAATCGAATGGCTTTCAAATCTCCCCCCACGTCCGTTTTTTTCGGCTTCGCAGTCTTTTCAAACAATTCCTTCCAGTCATTCGCAGTTGGATTGGTTGAGCTGGGGTTTGGATGCACGCCAGCAGAAAACGGGTAAGTGCCGAATCCGGATTGGAACGGTTAGTTGGGCACTTTCTGCTGCTGTTTCTCCACGTGGCGCTCGTGTCTCATCTGCAAATAGTGATGGATATCGGGCCAGAACTCCTTTAGTTCATTCCCGAAGGCGTCCAGACCCATCTGGGTTCCCCAATCGGATAAGCTCGACGACCAACTGCGATCGGCGGCGGGATAATAGAAGTTGGAAATAGCAATGGCCGTGGCGTTGCCGGCAAACTCGGGAACGTTGAACATGCTGGCACCGGAATCTCTTCGAGCGACGAAAATACGATCGACGGCATAGCCAAAGCGGCGCATGAACGAGCCCCTGCCGAGTTGAAAATAACGGGGATCGATTTTTAGCAGCGTGGGGTAAACGCCGCCCACCATGACGTTGCCATCCACCTGATCGGCGAAAGCCGCTCCATAGCGCTTCGCATATCCCTTCATTCCCTGTCCAAACGCCGGAGAGGAATTATCCGCTTGCCGAATGCCCGCCACGATGCCCACCACCGTGAATTCATAGGGGTCGAAGGATCCCTTTGCTGAGATAGCGAACTTCTCTTTCCATGAGATGGGTTTCGCCTGTGATTGACTGTCAACCGTCAGATAGTTCGGCATCACGTAAAACATTCGGTCATCTTTCTTCTTTTGATCTTCCTGGGCCGGGTTCTTTTGGTCCTGAGAATTACCCTGGGCGGAGGGTTGTTCTCCGGGCTTGCTCTGGCTCGAAGAACTGTTGGCGGGTGATTGGTCGGACGCGGCAGGGTCCGAGGTTTGAGGCTGCGGAGCGCTTTGAGCTGCGCACAGAGCTGCAGAGAATAAGATCGATACAATCAGTAAGCTCACACGCGTTGAACAGTAGCTTAGTTTCAAATTGATAATGGCTCCAGGTCCAGTTCATTGAGATATCGCCGAGGCGATGTTGGCAGTCCACTGTTGGCAGTACATTCTCCGCAAACAGACTCAGATGTCCTGCCAGTATGTGCGCCAATATTGATCGCGTCGCAAGCGGAACTGCTCTCCTCACTTTACCAGTTAAGATGCAGTTGGAGCGAGCAGGTCGCTTGGCCTTTACAGGATTCTTTCGTGAGTGTAGCCGCTGGCGCCGAGGGCTGAAATCAGTTCGGCGATGTGGTCGGGACCGCGCGTCTCCATGGTGATGTCGATGGCGGTGTCCCCTAAATTCACGTTGTGGTAGGCGCGGTCGTAAGAAGTTTCAACGATGTTGGCGCGGTGCTGGGCGAGGATGCCGGTGACCCGGTGCAGGGCTCCGGGATAGTCCGGCAGATGGACGCGCAGGCGAACCAGCCTTCCATCTTTGACCAAGCCGCGTTCGATGATGCGTGCCAGCAAAGTTACGTCGATGTTGCCGCCGCTCACCACTACGGCGACTTTCTTGCCGGTCTTGTCACGGATGGTCGGGATTCGCCGATTGACCACTGCAGCCAGCGCGGCAGCGCCTGCTCCTTCAGCCAGAATCTTCTCTCGTTCCAGCAGCAGAAGAACGGCGTTGGCAATCTCTTCTTCTTCTACCGTGACTACTTCGTCCACATATTTCTGGATCAGCGGCAGCGTGCGCTCGCCGGCACGGCGCACTGCGATCCCGTCAGCGATAGTCACGGCTGAGGGCAAGGTCACGGGCTTTCCTTCGGAAAGCGCAACCTTCACCGAAGGTAGCCGGGCCGGTTGAACGCCTATGACCTGGATGCGGGGATTAGTTTCTTTGAGGGCGCAACTGATGCCGCCGATCAGGCCGCCCCCGCCGATCGGCGCGACAACCGCCTCCAGATCGGGATGCTGCTCAAGCAGTTCAAGCCCCAGAGTTCCTTGTCCGGCAATCACTACATCATCATTGAACGCGTGGACGAAGGTGAGGTGGTCTTGCGCGCTGATGCGCAACGCTTCCTCGTACGCTTCGTCGTAATTCCCGCCGTGAAGCACAACATCACCGCCGTAGCCGCGCGTGGCCGACACCTTGATCAGCGGAGTCGCCAAGGGCATGACAATTCTTGCCCGGATTCCAAGCTTGGAGGCGTGGTAAGCGACGGCCTGCGCGTGATTGCCCGCCGAGGCCGCGATTACGCCCTGAGAGCGCTCCTCCGCGGTAAGACTCAGCAGCTTGTTCAGCGCACCCCGCTCTTTGTAGGCGCCAGTTCTCTGCCGGTTCTCCAGTTTGAGATAGATGGAGTTGCCCGTCAGTTCGGAGAACGTTTCCGAACGCGTACAGGGAGATACATAGATCGATTTTCGAACCCGTGCGAGGGCGGATTGAATGTCCGAGAGACTGACCATGGGAGCGCTGACTGCGGCAAGAGTCGTCATTTTAACCGAAGGAAATATCGAAGCCTAACGATACAGGAACCTCGCGCAGAGCCTCCGAAAATCGCTTGACCGGGCTATGCAGAAAAACCCATCCATCCCATCGAAAATGACGATTGTACTTGGCCAGGTGTTTCAGGTTAGACAAGTAGTATGGCGGAGAGTCGCCTCACCTTCTCGGCGGATCATGATGCTTGCGGCGTAGGCTTCATCGCCCAACTGGGTGGACCTGCGTCGCGTGGCGTGGTGGAGCGCGGGCTTGAGGCCCTGGCGCGCCTGGCCCATCGCGGCGGCGTGGACGCCGATGGCCGCAGCGGTGATGGAGCCGGCCTGCTGGTCGCGCTTCCGAAGGCGTTCTTCCGCAGGGTCGCTCGTGCTGAAGGGATTGAACTGCCCGAAGAGTTTGGCGTCGGCATGGTGTTTCTTCAGCGTGGCCAGGAAAATGATGCATCGGCAGCGATCCAATCCGCCGTTTCGAAGTTCGACCTCTCGTTTTTGGGCTGGCGGTCGGTGCCGACCGATTCCTCGATCCTCGGACCGCGCTCGCGCGATTCCTTGCCCGTGGTGCAGCAATGTTTTGTGGCGCCTCGAGTTGGGCTTTCTCACTTAGAATCTCCAGGCCTCGAATCCTCCGACTTTGAGTTGCAGCTTTTCCGGCTGCGGCAGGAACTGGAAACCATTCCCGGTGCCGGCTACTACTGCTCTTTCTCTTCGCGAACCATCGTGTACAAGGGACTGCTTACTCCGGAGCAACTGGCCCCTTTCTATCTTGACCTGAACGATCCTGAGTTTGAAAGCGCGTTTGTGGTTTTCCACCAACGTTATTCGACCAACACGCAGCCGAGCTGGTCGTTGGCCCAACCTTTTCGCTTCGTCGCGCACAACGGCGAGATCAATACCATCAGCAGCAATCGCCGCTGGTTCCAGGCGCGCGGCGCCACTTTGCGCCGGCAGCTTGGAGTGCCGGACAACTCGCGATTGCTGCAGCCAGGAATGAGTGACTCCGCGAGTTTTGATAACGCGCTCGAGGCCCTGGTTCGGAGCGGTGCAAGCGTTGCCGAATCTGCTTTGCGACTGGTGCCGCCGGCGTGGGAGCACGACGAGCGTCTCGACCCTGGGTTACGCCTGTTTCTCGCCAACAGCGCTCGCGAGCAAGAACCGTGGGACGGCCCGGCCGCGTTGCTTTTCACTGATGGCCAGGTGGTGGGCGCGAAGCTGGATCGCAACGGCCTCCGTCCCTTGCGCTATACGCTGACTTCGGATGGACTGCTGATCGTGGGCTCCGAAGTTGGCATCACAGATCTCTGTGATAAGCAGGTGATCGAACGGCAGCGGCTGGGTCCGGGCGAGATGCTGATTGCCGACCCGGCGAGCGGAACGTTTTTCCGGCCGGGCGAGGTGGCGCGGCTTGTGCATGCGGATAACATTCTGCAGTCGCCGACAACTGTAATTCCGGCAGAAAACACGGCCGCGCCGATCAATCTCGATGCAAACCGCTTGATGGCAGCTTTTGGCTGGACGGAAGATCAATTCCGCATGCTGTTTCAGCCGCTTGTAGAAAGTGGCCAGGAACCGCTGTGGAGTATGGGCGACGACGCTCCTCCGGCCTTGCTGTCAAGCCTGCCGCGTCCGCTCTGGGATTACTGCAAGCAACGATTCGCGCAGGTTACGAATCCTCCCATCGACCCGCTGCGCGAGAGCCACGTGATGTCGCTTGACGTGTACCTCAGCGAGAATACGAAGCTGGATTCTCCGCTGCTCGATGCTGGGCAAATGAATTCGCTCGGAGAAGCGCTGCTCACGGTCCACTGCATCGACTTCAGTTTCGACGCGGCTGGAGGGGTTCGGGCTGCCCGTCAGGCGTTGAACCAAATCCGCGAAGAAGCTGCGACCGCGGCAGCAGCTGGCAGAGCAATTTTGCTAAGTGATCGCGCCGTGAGCGACAAGCGAGCGGCCCTGCCTGCGCTGCTGGCGGTTTCGTGCGCATGGCGCGCCATGACTGCTGCCGGAGCCTGGAAACTGCCGCTGATTGTGGAGATGGGCCAGGTCATCGATACGCATCACGTCGCCCTTTTGGTCGCGGCAGGGGCGAGCGCCGTGCATCCCTATCTGGCCATGAGCCTTAGCGCTCGCGCTGACAGTGATGGGCCCGCACGCTACCGCGCTGCCATTGAGAAAGGTCTGCGCAAGGTGCTGGCGCGCATGGGCATCTCCACCATGAGCAGTTATCGGAACAGCCAGATCTTTGAGACGATCGGGCTCGATCCGGCAGTATGCGAAGAGTTCTTCGAAGATGCGGGACATACGCTCAGCGGGAAGTCACTGGACGGTCTTCTCGAGGACTGCCTTGCATGTCACGCTGCAGGCTTTGGCTCTGCCGCTGCGGAGTTTCGTGACGCTGGCCTGTACCGCTTCCGCCGCAACGGCGAACTACATTCGAGTTCGCCCGAACTGGTGCGGCGAATGCATCGCTACATCAAGTCGCCAACTGCGGAGAATCAGGCGTCCCTGGCTGTGCTCTCGAACGAAAGGAAAAATGTTTCGGTGCGAGACTTGCTCGAGGTCCGTCCCGCGCAGGCTGTCCCTTTGGAAGAAGTGGAAAGCGAAGTTTCCCTGCTCAGCCGCTTCAGCACGCAAGCCATGTCGCTCGGCGCGATTTCGCCGGAAGCTCACCAGACGCTGGCCATCGCCATGAACCGCCTGGGTGGGCGCAGCAATACCGGAGAAGGCGGTGAAGACCCCAGCATTTATTATGAGCGCCCCGAGGCCAACAACCGCGTCAAACAGGTCGCGTCGGCGCGCTTCGGCGTCACCGCGGAATATCTGGTGCACGCCGACGAAATCGAAATAAAAATGGCGCAGGGCTCGAAGCCGGGCGAAGGCGGACAACTGCCTTCCGCAAAAGTTACGCCTTACATCGCGCGCCTGCGGCACGCCGTACCCGGAACATCGCTCATCTCGCCGCCGCCGCACCATGACATTTACAGCATCGAAGACCTGGCGCAGTTAATCTACGATCTGCGGGCCGTAAATCCGAACGCGCGCATCGGAGTGAAGCTGGTTTCCAGTTCAGGAGTTGGCGTGATCGCTACCGGCGTAGCCAAAGCCGGTGCGGACGTGATTACCATCAGCGGTCACGATGGCGGCACCGGCGCATCGCCGCTTACCTCTATCAAGAACACTGGACTGCCGTGGGAAATTGGCCTGCGGGACGCACATACCGCGCTGGTGCGTGCCGGCCTGCGTGCCCGGGTGAGATTGCGCGTGGATGGCGGGCTCAAGTTCGCGCGTGATGTTGTGGTTGCGGCTCTGCTCGGAGCCGAGGAATTCGGCTTTGGAACTGCGGCTTTGCTGGCCATCGGTTGCGTGATGGCGCGGCAATGTCACCTTAATACCTGTCCCGTCGGCATCGCGACTCAGGATGAAACTCTGCGCGCACGCTTTGCCGGAAATCCGGAGATGGTTGAAGCGTATTTCCGCGCGCTGGCCGGCGACGTCCGCCAACTACTGGCGGATATGGGTGCGGGGTCCATTGACGAAATTCTGGGCGCCGTCGACCGCTTGCGCCCGCGTTCGGCCGAGGCCGAACAAAGCGTGGCCTCTCTGCTGCAACCTATTCTCGATTCACCCGCGCAATTTCCCTGTCCGCATGAGGACTCGGGCGCGCTCCACGTTGAACTGAATCGTGTGGTCGACGATCTGGAATCACTTTCCACCCGTCCTTATCGTTTTGAAATCACCAGCGAGGATCGGGCCGTGGGTGCCCATTTCAGTGGCGAGGTGCTCCGCCGCCTGGGATCTTCGTTCGGCCGTTCGACTCTCGAAATGGCCGGAGTCGACTGCGAGTTCTTCGGTACTGCGGGGCAGAGCTTCGGCGCTTTCCTGATTTCCGGCGCGAACTTCCGGCTCAGTGGCGAAGCCAATGATTATGTGGGCAAGGGCCTGTGCGGTGGCAGCATCGCCATTACTGCCCAGGCCGAAGCCTCGGCGCGCGGAGATGTTCTCGTGGGCAACACGGTGCTCTATGGCGCTACGTCAGGTGAGCTTTTCGTCGCCGGCCGCGCGGGAGAGCGGTTTGCAGTTCGCAACAGCGGGGCGCTCGCCGTGGTCGAGGGCGTGGGGCGCCACGGATGCGAATACATGACCGCTGGCGTCGTCGTCATTCTCGGTCCGGCAGGAGCCAATATGGGAGCAGGCATGACTGGTGGTCTGGCTTATCTGTTGCGCTCCGAGGCTGACGACTACTTGAACGACGATGCACTGAACCGAGACTCTGTCCGGTTTGCAACTCTCGAACCTCAGGAAGAGCTGTGGCTCCGCCGCATTCTTCGCCGGCATCTGCAGCTCACGGGAAGTCCTCGGGCGGCCGACTTGCTTTCCTGCTCCGCTTTGCCGCTGCTTCGGGTCGAACCCGTGACTCCTCCATGCTCGATCGAAGATACCTGGGCTTCGATTCTGGCGCGCCTCGCCGCGGAGGAAGCGCGGAGTTACAGCCGGGACAAACTTCTCACTTCCGAAAGACCCGTCGTGCAATGAGCCCTTTCGCTTGCTGGGCGCTTACGGGGAACCACTCCGGTGCGAAGTTCGCTATAATTTCCTGACCAAACTGCATGGATTTCGATCAGCTCATCACATTTCTGGAAGTCGCCCGGCAAGGCAGTTTCTCCCGTGCCGGAGAGAAAGTTTTTCGCTCACAGTCGGCTGTCAGCGCGCAGATCCGGCAACTGGAGCAGGAATACGGCGACCGCCTGCTTGACCGCTCCGGCAAAACGGTCAAGCTCACTCCCGCCGGCCAGGTCTTCCACGATTACGCGCTGCGCATGAAAAAGCTGCGCGACGAATCTCTGGTGGCCGTGGCCGATCACGGCCACACTCCCCGCGGGACGCTGCTTGTCGGCGCAAACGAGGCGACTTGCCTTTACGTTCTGCCCGAAGTTTTCGGAGAATACTGCCGCAAGTATCCCGACGTGCAGATCAGCATCTATCGCAACTTCACTTACAAGATAGTGGAGAAACTGGAGAACGGCTCTCTCGACGTTGGCATCCTGAGCCTGCCCGTGCAGTCTCCCAGCCTGAAGGTTCAGGCGATCTACCGCGACCGGCTGATGCTGATGGTCAGCCCGAGGAATCCTCTCGCCAAGCTGAAGGCGGCCCACATTAGTGATGTCGTGAAATACCCTCTGCTGCTGCCGAAGACCGGCCATACGCGGCGCCTGCTGGACAAGCTGTTCCGCGAGTACAACGCCGAGTTAAAGGTGAGAATGGAACTGCCGAGCATTGGAATGATCAAGAGCTTCGTGGCCGCCGATCTTGGCATATCGCTCATCAGCGCGTCTTTTGCGCGCGACGAAGTGGCGGCGGGTCGAGTCAAGCTGATCGAGTTGGAAGGCGCAGAATTATGGCGCGAACTCGGGCTCGCTTACCGTCGCGATCGTACGCTCTCGGTAGCCAACAAGACTTTCATCGCCGTGGTGCGGCAGCTCTCGGACTATCTGAAGAAAACGGAAGCCTAGCCGCACTATTCGGGGAGCTTCTTCTTTTACGCGTCGCCTCCGGCAGACTGGGCAGCGGCTTGGATGACATGCAGTCCGCACTCGGTCTTCGCCAATCCTGCCCAGCGCCCTGCCCTTGGATCTTCTCCCGGCCGCACCGCCCGTGTGCAGTGCGTGCAGCCGATGCTTGGATAATTGCGTTCGTGCAACTCGTTGTAAGGCACTTCATGCTCGTGAATGTAATGCCACACCTGCTTGGAACTCCAGTCCGCGATGGGATTGATCTTCACCAGGCCAAATTTGTGGTCCCATTCGATTTTGCCGGCGCTGGCGCGGGCCGCCGTCTGGTCGCGCCGAATGCTCGTGATCCACGCTTGGAGCTCGCCCAGCTTGCGCTGCAACGGCTCAACCTTCCGCAGGTTGCAGCATAGATCAGGGTTTCGTTGCCACAGAGCGGGACCATGCTGCCGCTGTTGTTCCTCGGGCGAACTCAGCGGATAGACTCTTTCAATCGTCACGCCATATCTCTGTTCCACCTGATCCATGAGGTTGTAGGTTTCTGGAAACAAAAATTCAGTGTCCAGGGTGAAGAGGCGAAAACTTTCGCGAACCCTGGAAGCAATATCGATGAGGACCATGCCCTCAGCGCCGAATGCGGAAGAGATCGCGACCCTATCTCCCAAGGTTTCGAATGCCCAGCCGAGAACGCGCTCGGGGCTCCAGGCTTCCGCTGCGATCTGCAGTTTGCCCACTTCGTCTTTCATGACTGCTTCCTTCTTCATGCCAACGGCTCCTCATCCGTTCTCAAGCTTGCGGTGATAGTTTTTGCGAACGCTCCTTCGAACTCTGGTTCCACAAAGCTAGCGGCTTCTTCCGCCAGATTGCGATCGGCGAACCTCACGACCTCGCCGACGACAAGAAGTGTCGGAGACTCAAGCCGCGGCGCGCGGCCGAGACGCGAAACTGTAGTGCGGTAAATTCGTTGCTTGGGAGTTGTCGCCCGCGAAATAATTGCGCACGGGGTTTTTTCCGCGAATCCGGCTGCGGCAAGCCGGCCGGAAATTTCACCATAGTCCGAGCCCGGCATGTAGACAACAAGGGTCGACTCGGCCGTGGGAAAGTGGCCCCAATCCGCATCGTCGTTCGCCGACGCTCGAGTTACAGAGGCTCGATGGCCGGCCGTCAGCACGATCGTCGAAGACGCCCGCCGATGAGTCAGCGGAATTCCGGCGGCGGCGGCGGCGCCAAGAGCTGAGGTCACGCCGGGAACGATCTCATACTCGATGTTGGATTGGCGCAGCGCTTCGATTTCTTCTCCGGCACGGCCGAAGATCAGCGGGTCTCCGCTCTTCAAGCGCACCACCTGGAATCCTGAAGCCGCCCGCGCCACCAGCAGAAAGTTAATCTCTTCCTGCCGGATGGCTTTGCTGCCGCAGCGCTTGCCCACGTTTTGGACTTCGGCCGAGGGCGAAATCAGTTTCAGGATTTCACGCGAAACCAGGTCGTCGTGAAATACCACGTCGGCTGTCCGAAGCAGCCTCAGAGCCTTCATCGTGAGCAACTCAGGATCGCCCGGGCCCGCACCCACCAGATACACCTTGCCGTTCATGCTGTTACCCCCTTGTCTTCCTCACGTTTCGCCGACTCTTCCTCGAGCGCCGCCTTCAGAGCCTCACGGCTCGCCAGCGAATGCAGCAAATCGCTCTTCCGTTGCGGATCGAGATCGCTGGCCAGCACCAGCTTTCGCGTCTCGCCCAGTTCCGCTACCCATCGGGCGTATCCCGGACCAAACTGCCGTTCCAGTTGCTGCCGAAGCTTTTGTGCCAGCGAAGGGCTCTGCCCGTTCGTCGAGATTGCTATCTGCAGATCGCCGCGGCGCACGACCGCGGGATAATAAAAATCGCAAAACTCCGGCACGTCGACCACGTTGCATAGAATCCCACGCTGCTGCGCTTCGCGATAAATGGAACTATTCAAATCGCGGGACGCGGTGGCGACGATTGCCAGGAATGTTCCATCGAGATCGCCCGGAGCAAAGCTGCGGATTTCCAGAGTGATCTTCCCGGCCGCTGCCCACTGATGCACGGCCTCGGAGGCCTCCAGAGCAACCACCTCGACGCGTGCGCCGGTCTCGATAAGTCCGCCGATCTTGGGTTCGCCGACCCTGCCGGCTCCAACCACGAGGCAACGTTTGCCTTCGAGTTTTACGAACATGGGAAACAGCCTGCTCATAATCTTTGTTAACCTTCCACGCCGCTCGGCACGCGTCCCTCGGGCAGATCACGGGGAACCGCTTCCACGAATTCTCCCGCCAGGAAATTCCGCAACTCCGTGTCGCTATGACGAGCAAAGAAACACCGTAGATTCTCGCCCGGCCTGCCGTCGGCAAGGTAGCGGCGCAGCAAGCGTTCGATGGCTTCCGGAACCTCGGTCGCGACGCAGCGGAATCCCACCGGCCTCGCAATCGCTTGATTCAAACCCAGCGCACCGCCCAGGCAGAAGTAGTAGGCGTCCTCCATGCGTCCATTAACCTTGATCTTCTTGCCTTCGATTCCAATGTCGGCAATCCAGTGTTGTCCGCAACTGTTGGGGCAGCCGGTGACGTGCAGTTTCAGGTGCTGATCAAATCCGGGAAGGCGTTCTTCCAATTCTTCCACCAGCCAGCGAGAAAAACTTTTTGTCTCGGTGATGGCCAACTTGCAGAACTCCGTCCCACTGCACGCGATGGCTCCGCGCCAGAACGGCGACCCGCTCACGGGCAGTCCGATCGCGCCTAACTCTTTTGCCAAATCGTCTGCGTGCAGCCGCGGCACGTTGACGATCAGCAGGTTTTGCATGTTTGTTGTTCGCAGTTCGCCATTCGCGAAACGGTCGGCGAGATCGGCCGCCGCGTGCATCTGTTCGGGAGTGATTCGGCCGCGCAGAACCGTGGCTCCTACGTAGCAGAGGCCCGGCTGCTTCTGCGCATGAATCCCAATGTGATCGCGGTAGACGTCTGCTGGCGGCTGCTCGGGTTCGGCCGGATCGAGTTGAAAGCCGATGCGCCGCTCCAGCTCTCGTTGGAAGTCGTGCGGCGTCCAGCCATGGCGCAGGAAAAGAAACTTCAGTCGCGCCCGTTCGCGATGTTCGCGCAACTGATCGGAGTCGCGGAACAGCTCGGCAATTCCCCTAATCACCGGCAGAACCTGGTTCCAGCGCACGAAGGCATTCAGTGGCGCGCCCAGATAGGGCTCCGTAGAAAGTCCTCCGCCCACGCGGAGAGCAAATCCAATCTCCGGAGTTCCACGGACCACGCGCTGGGTTGCCGTCAGGCCGACATCGTTGATCTCCGGGTAGGGGCACCACACGCGGCATCCTGTGATAGAAATCTTGAATTTGCGCGGTAGATTGTAGAACTCGGCGTTGCCCGCCAGCATTCGATCGGCTTCGAGCGCCAAGGATGACGCATCGCAGATCTCGTCCGCATCTACACCGGCGACGGGGCAGCCGGTAATATTTCGTGTGACATCGCCGCAAGCGCCCATCGTGTTCAGCCCGACGCGCCACAGTTCCTCGAGGACTTCGGGAAGAGCCTCGATCGTGACCCAATGCAGCTGAATGTTTTGCCGCACGGTGAGATCGGCGATGCCGCGGGCGTAGCGGCTGGTCAGTCGGGCGATGGCTCGCAGTTGATCTGATCGGAGCAGGCCGTTCGGTATGCGGATCCGTAGCATGAAGAACGGCAACGCCAGCCCCTGACCGTCCTTGCCGCCGACAACCCCGGCTCCGTCACCCTGGGTGTAGACTCCCCACCAGCGGAAGTAGGTCCCAATCCACTCCGGCGGAATCGAGGCAAAGCCTTCTCGTGCAAAGCGGCGAATCTCAGCCAACCCCTCCCAGGGATTCATGGCGCGCTTCAGGCGCTCCACCTTCTGCGCCTTCGTTTCTTTGACTGGATTCGCTACCGCCGGGTTTGCCATAGGCCCACTTCCCCTAAGCTCGTCTGTGTTAGCTGATTTGCCACAAAAAAAGCCCACCGCCAGATGCTCTCTGGCGGTGGGCGATAAGTGCCGAACTTTATGAAACCTTTAAGTCAGCAACCTCCCTGCGCCAGAGCACACGCATGCACAACAACAACATGCGCACATCCACATCGGGCGAAGATTGCTGAAACTCATCATGCTGTCAAGAATAGTAGGCCGTACCTGACAACAGCGTCAAGTTACCGCCCGTTTCCATCAGATGAATAATTTCGATCGTTGGAATCAAAATCTTGAGTATGCCTCGCGCCAGCCGTTGGGAGCCTGCTCTGGCGGACCTCAGTCAGGCGGCGTTCGTGGCCCGCCCTCTCACGCTCTGAAGAACGGTTGCGGGAATCTGCAGCACGCGGATTCTCGAGTCCTTCCTGGTGGTCACGTGAACCGCGATGCCATCCGCCTCTGGAAATGGGTCTGAAACTACTTCAAACTCCTCGCCGTAAAGGCGAACCCGTTTTGAAACCGTATATCCTAGGTGCCTGACCCGTGCACACACTTCCGACATTGAGGGGTTTCCAGGATTGCTAGTCATGATGAACCATTATAGCCTCGCTGGGGCATGTGTGGTTGCGGCGCTTTCGAGCCCCTGACCCAGGCTACTTCTCGCTCGGTCATATCGAGAAAACTAATTGGAGCGGGAGACCGGGATCGAACCGGCGACATCCAGCTTGGGAAGCTGGCGGCATAGCGTCGGCCAACGCAGAATCAGCGATTTAGAGCGGGGCTTGCAGGCCGGAATACGGCACTACGGGCACTTGTTGAATACACTGTTGAACACAACTTCCTCCCAAGCGACTAGGGCAAATTGAACCGTTGGCCGCCCGTGCCATTGAAGGACTGCGTCCGCACATAGCCGCCTTGCTTCATACTGAAATCAAAACGGAGATACCGCATAGTTGTCTCCTCCTCGTTGCCCTCCTCGTAGCTGCCAGTTGACGTGTCCAAGCTGTAACGTTCACCACCCCCGAGGAATTGACGGGGCGAACAAAAGCTTGAACCCGCTCGCCGGACCCTTTCTTCTCATAAAATGCGTAGGCAACTGGACTCTGCTTGGGCTGGTTAGGTGTGGTCGCGGCATCACCGCCAGAATCTAAGATGGCGGTAACCGCGTTGTCGAGCGGCCCTTCGTTGCGTGGATCCTGGGTGCCCTAGATTCTGCTTGCAGCCGGGGTAGCGTTCCGTGGTCTGAACGGATGCATGCCCCAGCAAGAATTGAATCTGCTCGATTTCACCCCCGCTCGTGTGGCACAGCTTCGCACAAGTCCTCCGCAAGTCGTGCGGCGCAATATTTTCCAGGCCCGCTCTTTCGCAGCAGGTCTTCACGACGTACCACACGACATTCTGCGAGATGCCTTTCCCCCATACCTTGCCCGTCCTGGCGACGGCTCGAAAGATCCTTCCCTGCCTGACTCCAGCGGCGGCCGTCCACTGATCGAGCGCTGCTTTAACCCAATTTGGAATGGGAATGGTGCGGATGTGGCCACCCTTGCCGATCAAGTCGACCACAGCCCAGTGCCCCAGGCGCATCAGGATGTCGTCCAACTCTAAGCCGACTAGTTCCGATCTGCGGAAGCCACAACCGAACAGCATGGCCAGCATTGCATAATCTCGCTTGACACGCATGGTATCGCCACACGCGTGTTTGAGTACTTCTGAGCTTTGCTCTGTGCTCAACCAGTTGCCGGATCGAAACCCGAGCTGCTTGACGCCCTTCACCCTTCTGATGCCTGCAGCCAACTCGGGACTCAGCAAGCCTGAGTCGGCAGCTTCGTGCGCTAGACGGCGTACGGCTGCAAGCTGCTGGTTGATAGTGTTGGCGGCCAGATGACGCGATTCCAGGTACATGCGATAGCGCACAACGACGATACGGTTGAAAGCCAGCCGAGGCTCGGAGCAGTACCAGGCGATGAACTGGTCGATGGCGTACTCGTAGACTCGGCGCGAAGCTGGCGAGCCGAGGCTATTGAGAACTGCCGTTTTGCAATGATCCAGATCCGGCAGCCGCAGCACTCGGCGACGGTAATTTCGGCTTGATTCTCTGTGTGCCCACGGCGACGGCCTCCCATGCCGCACCATTGGGACTACGGTAGACCGTATGGGCGATGCAAGCGTGCGCGCAAAAGAAGGGTTCAGGGGTTTTGAGTGCTAACGTGGTTACAACAGTTACTTCCGGTTTGCCCGTTAACCGGCCGCTATCGGGAAGTATAGTGATCTTGATTGAGATTCCGCTCTCACGTACGCTGATCCAAACATGCTTACGGAATGATGTCGCACGCGTCTTACAGTACGCACTGAGGCTCTTGCCGATGCGGCGGAACCCACTTGGCGACAGTCTGGTATTGGGAGAGCACACTATGGCACCAAGTCCGCAGATACTCGGCCCTGGAGCATTTTTCGGGACGGCGCGGCGGGATTTGCGAACACCCTCCTTCGTTTTCTCAGAAATGTCTGCTGAATTCTAGAGAAGGAGTCCCGAGACACACCCATGTAAGTGCGCATTTTGTGCTGGTGGTAAAGGGGGTGTACATCACCGCCGCGCAACCGAATGAAGGACTGTGCGGTCCTTCAACCTTGATTTTCAATCCCTCAGGAACCACTCACCGGGACCGATTTCGAAGCCAGGGCGGCAGGTTCTTAACAATATCCGTTTCCGCGGAAGTTTCGTCTGAGATTGAACGGACGATACGCTCTCCCGTGGCCTTCACGTCAGGGAAAATCGCTGCGACTGTCCGGAAAGCGTATTTGGAGTTTCAGGATCTGAACCACTTTTCGGAATTCATCATGGAGGGTTTAGGGCTGGAGCTCACCGGAAGGCTCGGGCCTGCACGGAGCCATTCTGACCCGAGAGCACCACATTGGCTGCGAAGAGCTCAGGAATTGATTCGCGATGGTTGTACAGCTCGGGTCACTGTTCGGGATATTGCCCGGGAAGCGGACGTACATCCCATTCATTTAGCAAGAGCGTTTCGCCAGTACTTCGGTAATTCGCCGGGAGAATACTTACGCAGATGTCGAATGGAGAGAGTGCAACACCTCCTTACCAGCTCTGAAGTACCATTGGCCGATCTTTCGCTGCAAACCGGCTTCGCAGATCAGAGTCAACTGACGAATTCATTCAAACAGTTTACCGGACTCACGCCGGGTGAATTCCGGCGCGCGTTCGCAATAAAGCGGATGCGACGGGACAAGGATGTTTCTTTTTCACAAGACAGGCGCTGAGCGTGGTCTGACAATGGAGGCATGATCACGAAGCCATGCATGCCACTCGTTGGTTCGTCCCGGTTGAGAAGTTTAGGCCGTCTCGTACTTCTGGTATATGTGACGAGCCCCTGTATATGTTCTTGCGCTCAGAGTTCTCCCACTCGATCATCTTCCGCAACCCCATCTTCCGCGGGTGTGCTGGTGGGTCTTTGGGGAAGCGAACAAATGTTCGGGCCAACGATTCGGGGGCAGATCACCGTCGACGCTCGATATTCTCAATGGTGCGCTCAAATCGCCGGATTCCTTATCCCGGTGGAACACAATCAAGAAGGGATAACGTTCCGTCTACCAGGTGACCTGGGAGAATTCCGCGGACACATTGACGTGACCGGCGAAATTTGTACCAGGTGGAATGAGAGAGAATCCACTTGGAGGAAAAGCGGGTCATGCCCATCAAGAGGTACAAGCCAGAGCAGATCGTGACGATGCTGCGGCAGATTGAAGTGAGCATCGCAAACGGAAAAACCACCCCACAAGCCTGCAAAGAAGCCGAGATTACAATCCAGACGTTCTACCGCTGGCGGAAGGAATACGGCGGTTTGAAGATGGACCAGGCGAAGCGGATGAAGGAACTGGAAAAAGAGAACGGCAAGCTAAAACGGCTGGTGGCGGAGCTGGCGTTGGATAAACAGATATTAAAGGATATTGCGGAGGGAAACTTCTAAGCCCGGAGCGACGTCGGTGCGCCGTGGAGCATGCCCGTGAGGAGTATGAAGTGAGTGAGCGGCGGGCGTGCCGAGTGGTGAGGCAATGGCGGGGAACGCAACGCTATCTGCCGCTGCGGCGCACGGACGAAGATCAGCTGACGCAGACGATCATGGCCCTGGCTGCGAAGTATGGGCGGTACGGCTACCGGCGCATCACGGCGCTGTTGCAGCATGCGGGATGGCCGGTGGGGAAGGATCGAGTGCAGCGGATCTGGCGACGCGAAGGGCTGAAGGTGCCGCAGAAACAGCGGCCACGAGGACGATTGTGGCTCGGGGATGGTTCGTGTGTGCGGTTGCGACCGGAGCGGGCGAATCATGTGTGGAGCTACGACTTTGTGAAGGCGATGACGCACGACGGACGAGCACTGCGCGTCCTGGTGGTGATCGACGAGTACACACGGGAGTGCTTGGCATTGCGGGTGGCGCGGCGGTTGGGGAGTTTGCAGGTGATCGAAACGTTGGCCGATGTGATGTTGGCGCGCGGAATACCAGAGCACATTCGTTCGGACAACGGACCGGAGTTTATTGCCAAGGAGTTGCGGAAGTGGCTGGGGAAAGTGGGCACGAGGACGTTGTACATCGAGCCTGGGAGTCCGTGGGAAAACGGGTATTGTGAGAGCTTCAACGGAAAGCTGCGCGATGAGTTCTTGAACGGCGAGATCTTTTACTCGCTGAAGGAGGCACAGATTCTGACCGAGAGGTGGCGCGTGGAATACAACACGGAGCGGCCGCACTCGGCACTGGGTTATAGGCCACCAGCACCGCAAGCAATCTTGCCGAAGCAACCGGGGCATGGAGATATGGAAAACGCTTCGCGTTTCCCACATCCCCACACCCCCGGCGGCTACGAAGGACAAATGTCTAACAAGGCGTTACACTAACATTCCACTTGGTACAAAAGACCGGTCTGGTCATGGCCTCATTCGCACGACCAGAAGCACCAACGGAGAAATCGAAGACTGGACCGATCAACCGTCGCCGAATGGAACCTACACAGTCGATTCGGATTGTACCGGGTCGTTCTTCGATATGTACGGCACAAAAAGCGAAAACATCGTCGTCTTTGACGGAGGCAAGAGACTCTTCGTGTTCAGCGTCGCGCCCGACACGATTGTCACGGAAGAGGGGGTAAGGCTGGAGGAGGAGAAGGACTAATGGTGCGCTGACTAAGTTGGATGCACACTTCTCCACAACAACGGTACCTACCGCCAACCTCGGGAAGAGCACTTTTGACTCGTCCACAGGCACGTTCGGGAACAGCGATTGAGCGGACAATGGCAGCCGTTTTTGGTGCTAAGAAGGAAAGTCCGGGCTAGATAGAAGCACGCAAGCAAAAACAGGGAAGAAGAGAGAACCATGATTTCCAAACCGCTTCGCATCGCTCGAATGATTGTTCTTGCCAGCCTTGCGCTCAGTTCCGCTGCCTGGGCGGCGACTTGTTCCAACGCCTCTCTGAGTGGCACCTACGGGTTCCTGCACTCCGGCGTAGATAGCCACGGCGCCCCTGCAGTCGCCGTGACCCAGCTCACGTTTGACCCAACCACAGGCACGTATACCGGAGAGGACTTAGAAAACATAGGCGGCGCGATTGTCCCCTCCTCTCTCACCGCAACGTACGCAGTCGCCGAGAACTGCACCGCCACGGCTCAAGTCACACTAGTCAGCGGCGGCGCGTCTGAAAATGTCAATGTCTCCTTTGTGGTTACGCCAACAGGTTTTTTGTTCCTTTTCCAAAGGCCAGGCGCGACCTCGTCGGGATTCGGCGTGAAGCAGGGCTCCCCGACCTGCACCAATGCTGGAGTTGAGGGCCGTTTTGGATTGGAAACAACCGGCATGTTCCTCGCCAGCGCGCCAGTCCCGGGACCGGCAGCTTTTATCGGTGAGTTGAAGTTCAGTCTCAACCCTTCTGGAGACGGAGTGATAAGCGGACACATAGCTGGTAGCGAGGATGGCACGATTCTAACGTTCGCATATGGCATGGTAGATAAAGATCGCACCAGACCGCTTCCCCCCCAGATTGATGGAAAGTCCGGGGTCGACAATGTCATTGGCAAAACCCCACATCCACGTCGGGCGCGGCAAAATCGACTACGAAGTTTCCTATAACCAGACCTTAGTTCAGTGTGATCACTATTGGCCCAAGAATCTTCTGATTACTGGTGTCGCTCTGGGTTACAGCCGCCTGTGCCACCACCGTGACGTTTATGATCTGCGGGCCTCCGCCTCCGCCTCCACCACCCCCGCCGCCTCCAGTGCCTCCGCTACCCCCACCGAGTCCGCTAACTCCGCTGCCTCCGCAGGAAAGCGTAGCCGCCAGACCCGCCAATATAATGAGCGTAAGAAATAAGTGTTTCCTTTCCCGCACAAGCAACAGCGACAGGGGCAGCAGGCTAGCGAGCAGGTAAAGCTTGCCTGAGGACTGCGAAGCCGCGCGTCGGATTGTTGGCGGTACAGTCGTCGTGTTCGTCAACGTTAACTGCACCACGGTCGTGCCATCGTCGGTGAGAGTTGCAGGCGACGGCGAGGCGGCACATCCCAGGTCGCTGGCGGAATAGCTGCAAGATACGGTGATGCTGCTCGCGTAGTGATTGACGGAAGTCAGCGTCACATTGAACGTGGCAGACTGTCCAGCCGAAAGTGTGGCGGTGGTGTTGTCGAGAGATGCGGTGTAGTCTCCGACTCGCAAAATAGCGTTAATCGTGTGAGAGATGATGTCTGCCGTTCCTGTGATCTGAAAGGGATAGTCGTTCGCGGCCAATTGATTGTGATTGACGCCGAAATCAGTAGAACTTGAGGTGGAAGGATTGCTACCGGCTCCACACTGCGTGCCAGCGGGCAGACCACTACAAGTGAAAGTTAACGATTCGTTCAGGCCGTTCGTCGCGGCCGAAGTAAGGGTGGTGACTGCGTCTCCACTGGGTCCGCTAACAAGCGTCGAGGGATTGATGCTTAGCGAGAAATCGCCGATGCCCATCTTAAAGCTGGCCGCTCCGGTCACGAAGCCATCAGTGCCGCTGACCGTGACGTTCTCCGTCCCGAACGGTGTAGCTGTGGATGTACTGATCGTGAAGCCAACGCTACCACTTCCCCCAGGAAAAATCGGAATGGTCGGGGCATCGAAAGTACATGAAGCCCCGGTGGGTAATCCAGTGCATTGCAGGGATGAGAATGTTCCCGAGTATCCGGCTTCGCTCGTGAGGCCGAACACCATTGGGAAACTTTCTCCAGGTTCGACAGAGACATTCGTGCTCAGTGGGTCCAAGGGATATGACAGTTGGACTGCTACTCCAACCGTGAGGTTCGGATTCGGTTTCGTGCCATAGGCGACTGCCGTTTGAGTCCCCAGAGTTGCGTAGAGCGCGAAGACGTGAGTCGTGTCGAAGCCAGCGCCAAGGGTAAACGTGACACCCTGCGTCTGCTGACCAGCACTGAAGTGGACGCTCGCCGGAAGCTCAATCGCAGGATCGCTTGCCGACAGAGTAACGGTCTGTGAAGAAGTCGCCGGCAAATCGAGAGTCACGGTCGCCTTGCCGGTGGTCCCAAGGATAGGAGAAGAGTCGAGAGCGATGTCAAGCGCCGGTGCGGCGGCAGCCGGAATCGTGCTGTACGAGGACGTGAGACCAGTAAGCTCCATCAGGTCGGTTGCGCCATCGCCGTTAAAATCCGCACCGACGACAGGGTAACTTTCTGCCTGCAGCTGATAGTTGTGGCCCGTCACAATAAATGTTCCGTCGCCGACGCCCTGCAGCACACTCAGTGATGCGTGCACTGACGATGGCGCCGGCCAGTAGTACACTGCGATATCCGGGATTCCATCCCCATTAAAGTCTCCCACCCGCGCCGGACTTAAGGAAGGCGCTGTCAGCCCCGGAAGATCGTAGCTAGGTTGCTGCTGGAACGTGCCGTCGGCCGACCCCAGGTAAACCGTGATGCCTGGTTGATACAGCAGACCCGCTGTGGCGAAATCGCCGTTCGGATCTCGATTCTGAATCAGGTCCGGATACCCATCTAGGTTTACGTCGGCCACGGCGACGGCACCGAAGTGCGAGAAAAGAATTGTTGGCGTCTGAAAGGTTCCATCGCCGTTGCCCAGAGCCTCAATCAGATCATCTCCGCTCACCACCCATCCCCCGTTTGAGTTGAGGCCGAAAAGGAGATCGAGTTTCCTATCATGGTTCAGATCGACTGCAAAGAGCTGTTGTGGGGAAAAAGGCTGGGAGACGAGGATGGGAGATAGTTGGGGCGCCAGGTGGTTGAAAGTTCCGTTTCCGTTGCCAAGAAAAACATCAACCTCCCAATGCAGCCCGGCCAGGTCCGTCCCCAAGACAGCGAAGTCCATTTTGCCGTCGCTGTTGAAATCCCCTGCGACCACCCTTTGTGGGTTCGGTAATGTAGTGACGGTCACAGGCGTCCCGAACGTCCCATCGCCATTGCCTGGAAAGTATTCGACATAAAACACGCTGTTGCTGCCGTCGTAGGTGTTGATGTAGATCACGTCGGGCTCTGCGGTGCTACGAAACGCCGCGGAGATGAAAACTGGAACGGGTTGCGCCTCGCCAACCGGAATCGTAGTGCGTACGGGCGGCAAGAAATTTCCCTTACCGTCGTTCATCAGCGCTGTAAGTTGGGGTGGTCCGCCGCCCATCTGGTTGTATTCCACCAGGAGCAGATCCGGCTTGCCATCACCGTTCAAATCGGCAGTTTCCAGCGGAGACTGGCTGTCGGGAGCGTTTGACGGGCCAACCGTGTATCCAATGGTTGCGCCTTGCGGGTCGCCGTACTTGCCCGTTCCGTCATTAAGAAAAAAGCTTACCTGATTCTCCAACGAGGATGCCGTCAGGATTTCCGGGAAGCCGTCCCCGGTGAAATCGGCTACGATGAACGAATAGTTATCGGTTCCGCCCCGGTAAATAGTCGCGACGCCCAAGTCCCCCTTGCCATCGCCATCCAATACGGAGAGGTAGTAACCAGCTTCGTTACCATATCCCGGATTGTCCTCAAGGGGATAAAAAACCGCCGAACCGAGAACGTCCAGGTGGCCGTCGCCGTTCACATCGGCGATCTCAATCGCAGGATCGAGATCGCCGAGCATTGCAGTCGGGTTCGGATTCTCCGCGAAATTGCCATCGCATGTTCCAAGTGCCACCGTGACCAGCCCGTACCCTCCAAGCTGTATGGCATCAAGACACCCATCTTCGTTCATGTCGCCCACACCAACTACTACCGGGCCGTCGTTGTAGCCGAGATAATCACCGAGCGGGAAGGTCTTTCCCGCCTGGTTGAGATACGGCATGAAGAAGCCTTCAGTATTGGCAGTGACGACGAAATCGATATAGCCGTCGTTGTTCAGGTCGCCAGCGGCGATCCAGGTGGTTGGAACGATGTCGCCGTCAGGGAAATAGATGGGTTTCGGCAAGAGCGTACCCGAAAACCCACCCGAGCCGTTGCCCAATAGGATTTCAAATTGAGGCTGGGTCAAGTCCTGCGCAACGGTGAGCCCGACAACGAGGTCCTGGTTACCGTCATTGTTGGCGTCGGCGGCGAGGATGAACGTTGGGATTTGAGGCAGCGAGGTCTGCGTGCTGGGCTGGAAGGTGCCGTCTCCGTTGCCCAGGAAAACTTCCACCGTATTGGAGTCACCGTCGGTAACGGCAAGATCGGCAGGGCCATTCTTGCGCAGTGTGACGGCGGTAATCCAATTGGGAGACTGGCCTTGCGTGTAAAGAATCTCCGGCACCTTGAACGTGCCGTCTCCGTTTCCGAGAAACACGTAGATCGTGTTGTCGCCACCGTTGCTGACCGCGAAATCCATCTTTCCGTCACCATTGAAATCGGCATTGGTGATCGCCGTGGGGATAAAACCTGCGGGCAGGGACGGCCTCGCCAGGAACCCACCATTCCCTAAACCGCTCGTCGCAGCCGTCGCGCCTCGCGGCTGGATTAGGTTCTGAGCGGCATCTACTGCCGACAACTGCTGGTATTGAGAATTCTTGCGCTGCCACTTCCTTGTGTCTTGGCCCGACAGCGCGGCAAACTTCCAACCTAGGAATCGTCCGTTCTTTCGGATCGCTGTTCGCCGGGCTGATGGGGACTGTCTCTCTGAGTAAAGTCCTAAGGCATGAGCGGGGCTACGCGGCGATGTTTGTGCTCTCACGGTGTCAGGGAGTAGGAATGCAAGAAGAGAACAGCAAGCTAAACATTGGAGCCGCATTCGGAAGAGTTTCCGGACGAAAACCGCCTTCATTTCTGAACCTCGGAAAGCTGGAGACCTGCGAGAAACCAGGTCTTTCCGTGCACTCAGCATACGACAAACTTTTATGATATGCGTTCAGAGAGCCCACCCGTCGAAAACCATAACGGGATGGGGCAGCCTCGTTCATGGCCACGCAAAAGTGAGCCAGCCTCCCGGTGACCTGCCCCCTGCTTTCGTTCACGTAAGAATACGACAACTCTGCTCTTGGACCGCTCCCATTTTCTATCACAGACGAAGCTAGAGATTTTGGGCAGTGTAAGTCCTTTCTTCCGCTGTTGACGCGGTTTTCACGCACTCCAGAGGCTCGATCAAGAGCCTCTGGAGTGCGTGCCCCAGCGATGTACTAGCTTTTCCCCTGTGCAGTGCTGCGAACGCCGCCGGCGTCCGATCTGCCAACGAACTGTGCGGTCGCTGCTGATTGTAATGCTCGCGAAACTTCGCCAGCTTCTGCCGCGCATCTTCCAGCGTCGAGAACCATTCCACGTTCAAACACTCGTCCCGCAACCGGCCATTGAAACTCTCGATGAATCCGTTCTCTACCGGACGGCCTGGCCGGATAAAACGCAACTGCACCTTGTTGGTCATCGCCCAGGCTTCCAGCGCCCGGCTGCAGAACTCACTCCCGTTGTCTACCGTGATGCTCTCCGGCAATCCGTCTCGTTCCGGCTTCACGCGGTCCAATACTTGCGCCACTTTCATCCCCGTCATCGAACGATCCGCTTCCAGCGCAACACACTCGCGCGTGAACTGGTCCACCACGGTCAGAATGCGAAACGACCGTCCGTCCGCTAACCTGTCGCTCACAAAATCCATACTCCAACGCTGGTTCGGTCGCGACGCGGCGCCGCTTGGTACGGCCCGTCGTCGCGCCATCTTCCGTCGTTGCTTGGTGCGCACAATCAACTCTTCCTCTCGATACAGCCGGTAGATGCGCTTCGCATTCACATGCCAGCCTTCACGCCGCAACAGCACGGTCAAGCGCCGATAGCCGTAGCGCACATGCATGCCCGCCAGTTCGCGCAAGCGATGCCGTAGAACTTCATCGAACACTTTCCGGCTCTCGTACCGCAGTGTCCCGATCGCCAACTTCACGATCCGCGCCGCGTGCCGCTCACTGATCTGATAGGCCTCCTGCGCCCAGCGCGCCAACTTCCGACGCGCACGAGGCCTTACAGCTTTTTTGATACGATCTCCTGCAGGATCTGCCGGTCCAAGCTCAAGTCCGCCACCAACCGCTTCAGTCGCCCCACCTCTTCCCGCAATTGCCGCAGCTCACGCAACTCGCTCACTCCCACCCCGGTATACTTCCTCTTCCAGAGGTAGTAGGTCGCCTGGCTGATCCCCACCTTGCGGCAAACGTCATCCACTCGCGCTCCCGCCTCCACTTGCCGTAGTACCGCCACGATCTGCTCTTCCGTGTGAGCCTTCTTGGGCATCGTCCTTGTCTCCTGTTCCGGACTCCTGCCCCAGCTTACCTCTAATCCCCTCTGTGTCAGTTTTTGGGTTTTGGGTCACCGGCCTGAAGTCTGTGACGTACGAACATCCCACCCACCCCAAAACCGGGCTTGAGTGGGCCACGCGGCCTCTCCGATTCAGCGTTCACAGCGGCTTAGATATCTGAGAGTGAATGTAGTAGAGTCCTCCAGAAAGAAGCGTCATAATTGGAGCCACCGTCAGAAGGTACGACAGCCAGCCAGCTTCCGAGAAGAAATGTGAGTTGATGTGCCCCAACAGGGGAATGAATGAGGAGTCTGGCAAAGGAACCGGGTTAGGCGAGAAATTCATGAACGCAAAGACCACTGCCCAATAAGAAAATAACGCCATCCCGGTTCGCCATGTGGCTCCCCAAATCGCTCGCAGGGGCGAAGCGTCGCGCTTAGACTTGACTGTGAAAACCCATGCGAGGGCAGTCAGCACTGTGATAATCAATGCCATTTCCGCGACGAGTTTGAGGGCCTGACCTCGTTTGTAGTGCTCCCCATTTATCTGGGAACTGATGTCGTAGGACCACCACAACACGACCGCGGAAAGACACCAATACACTACAAGGAAAATCCCGGCTGGTATGTGTCCTAATCTGCGCATGTCGTCTCTGTTCCCGCGCCCGGCGCGGAGGTCGTTACCCAACTGGTACAACTGTGGCTCATCCAAAATTGCCACCATTGCTGCCGCAGCGACTTGTTTTGATAGATCGCTGAATGGGCCGCGTAGTGGCCGTACCCCTTCGCATTCAGCTGCAGATTATATGCGCCCGGATAGTGCCCTGACATTGTGGAGTCGAATGGCGCTACCCAGTCCTGCGCGGTTGTGACATTGATCCACGTGCCGATTAGGTTCATGTTAATGTTAAAGACACCGCCGCTGCCGTCGTCGTTGGTTTGGTACACTGGCGTGGCAAGCGTAATTAGGTTGTCAATATTGTGGCTGAGATATTGAGTCGCCTCCAGCGCTACGTCGCCGCCGCGGCTGTGTCCGATAATGTTGAGCTGCTCGCCCGGTGCGAAGGCGTGTGCATTCACCAAGTCCGCGAGGCTGCCAAAGCGAGCGTTGATGACCTTGAGCAGTTCGAGATTCGTTTGTCTGGTGGAGGCTCGCCAGTTCCCTTCCCGCATCGGTTGCCAGCGTTGCTTTATGAACCATTCGAGCGTCACTCGCCTGTCGGCAGTCAGACCAAGTTCACTGACCATACGCTCACGCAGGGCGTCCCGTGCCTTGATCTTAGTGAACTGTTTGACAGGGCCGATGACGAAGGCCCTTTGTTGACGCTTCTTTTCACCTGTCTTGTAGTCGGTGACCCAGCGAGAAAAATGACCCAGCCACTTGCCGGACTGCTGAGTGAGATAGCCATCCTGAGACTTCATTTGCTGAGTGTGTGCTGAGTAGTTGGAGTGTGTCAAGCGTAAATGATTGAAAAGATGGAGCGGGAGACCGGGATCGAACCGGCGACATCCAGCTTGGGAAGCTGGCGTTCTACCGCTGAACTACTCCCGCTCGCTGGCAAAAACGCAGAAAACTGCCGTTAAGCCAACCAAAGTTTAGCACTCGAAGCCGTTGGAAACAATCTGCTGAAGCGCGTCGCTTTCGCCGAAACTCGGGCTAAATCGTCGCGCAGTCGTGACATCGCCCGCCAGAGTAGGGCCATTCAGCGCCGGTATCATTTAGACTGCTTGAAGAGCGGAATTGTGCCTTCCTCATCCTCAAGAAAACACGCGGGCCCGGGAGCCGGTAGCGATCACTCCGAAATCCCTGAACCTTCATTCTCGGAGAGGGCGAGAACACTCGTCTACCTGGGACGTATCGGAAGCCTCTCGACTCTTTCGCGCAAGCAGCCGGGCTTTCCCTTCGGTTCGTTGATGCCGTACGCCCTCGACGGGACCGGGCGCCCAATCTTCCTGATCAGCAGCATGGCCATGCACACTCAGAACCTGCAGGCGGATGCGCGCGCCAGCCTTCTCGTAACTCAGCCGGATGCCAGCGGCGATCCGCTAGGCGCATCGCGGGTAACAGTAATGGGAAATGTTCTAATCATCCCGAAGCCCGAGTTGCTTGACGCTCGCAAGCTCTACCTGGAGCGTTACGAGAACAGCAAATACTGGGTGGACTTTGAAGATTTTTCTTTCTACCGCATGGACGTGCTGGATGTTTACTACGTGGGCGGCTTCGGAGTAATGGGCTGGGTGCAGGCTACGGACTATGGCCTTGCCGAACCGGATCCGCTGGCCGAGGCCGCAGCCGGAATTATCGAACACATGAATGCCGACCACAAGGATGCGCTCGTCCTGCTGGCCAAGGCCTTTGCCGGCATCGAGTCTCAGGAAGCGGCGATGACGGCCGTCGATCGACTCGGCTTCCATGTGCGCCTGAAAACCCCTGAGGGGATGAAAGGTGCTCGCATCGCGTTCCTGAGGGAAGTGCGCGATCCGGTACAAGCTAGAAAAGTTCTGGTGGAGATGGTGCAGCAGTCGCGTTAATTTGAGAGCAACAATTTGTCATTCCGAAGCGCGGCTTTATCGCGCGAGGAATCTGCTGTTTGTCCAGGCCGAAAGCAGATTCCTCGCCGGCAAAGAACGCCGGTTCGGAATGACGAACAAAGCCCAACAAAAAATGCCCGCGATTCTTGCGAATCACGGGCATTCTGTTTTCACTGCAAAAGCGGTCGCTTAGACAGCTTGGACGTTCTCCGCCTGCCAGCCCTTGGGGCCTTTGGTCACGTCGAACTGCACGGTTTGTCCTTCTTGCAGGCTGCGAAAGCCGCCTGCTTGAATCGCGGAGAAATGCACGAAAACGTCCTCGCCATTCTGACGGCTGATAAAGCCATAGCCTTTGGCGTCGTTAAACCACTTCACTGTTCCTTGTTCTGCCATTGTTGATAGTCCTATTCTGTTTCTTTGGATTGTGCTGAGAAGATTCGCTGCTAGTGAGGGGGTGACGCTGGTTGGCGATACCGACCTTCAGTTGCTCGTGAGTCAAACTTAGCTAAAACCATTGTACACCATGAAGCAAGAAACCACGCCAAATCTTGCGCCAGGCAGGATTTTCAGGAAACTCGCCCACAAGGTCGCGGTCCCATTTTGACACGAACGACGTTTGTTCCTAAGCTTTCTCGGTGTTTCCGCTGGACATCGCACTAATCCGTGATTAGCTAGAGCCACTCCTCCAGCCATGCTTGCGCGGCCGAGTTCAGGGTTTGTCTGACCTCAGGCACAGAGAAAGGTATTGGCATGGGAAACTTCTACAGTGACGTGATCTGCAAGGACGCGCGGTTTGCCTCTTTGACGCGAGTGAATGACCCTTCCCTGCTCGAATCCGCGACTCGCCAACTCGTGCAGAGCGTAGTCTCGGTCGCGCAGCAAATGGGAATTGAAGTCATCATCTTTGAGACCTACCGCAGCCAGAACCGCCAGCAGGAGCTCTTCGACAGTGGCGCTACCAAACTTCGAACCGTAGGAGTTCACCACTATGGATTGGCCTGTGACATCGTCCGCGTGGCGGCTGGAGAGCCTTGCTGGAAAGGTGATTTCTCCTTCCTGGGACAGCTTGCGCACAGCAGCGGGCTTATCTGGGGGGGGCGATTGGGGCGCTCCTGAAATTAAGCACAGCTTTGTCGACAGCGTGCATGTGCAGCGTTGCACAGTCACCCGGCAAGGCGATCTTTTCGCCGGCCTCTGGTATCCCGACGTTACTTACAATCCCTACGACGACGCGCAGCATCTGCTTGCGGCTGCGATGAAGGCCGGCGCAATTAAGCAGCCAGCCCGCGCGGAAGTTGTGACTGGTAGATCGCGCCCTAGTAAGAAACGAGCGTAGCGGTTCGATCCCTCGGCGGCCCTTCGTCTTTCTCTAATGGGCGCTTGTCTCAGGAGATTTTGGCCAGCATGGATTACTATGTCTGGTCGCGACTCGCGAATTCCAACCGAGTCACAAAGGACCCTTCAACCATGAGCCCCACCGCTCGAAAAATCGCCGCCAGCCGCCGCTCCTTCCTCAAGAGCACTCTGATCGGCGGTGCCACCGCAGCTTCGATCCCGTGGTATCCCGCGCTCGGTGCCGCGCGTGAAATTGCATCCTCCGTGCCGCCTCCAGAAATCAAACCCTTCGAGCTTGACGAAATTACCATCTCCGACCTGCAAGATGGAATGAAATCCGGCAGGTTCACGGCTCGTTCTCTGGTGGAAATATATTCGGCTCGCATCGAAGAGATAGATAAAGAAAAGCACGGTCCCGCGATCAACAGCATCATCGAATTGAATCCGGACGCCCTCTCCATTGCCGACTCTCTTGACGAAGAACGCAAGTCGAAAGGCCCGCGCGGCCCCATGCACGGCATCCCCGTGTTGATCAAAGACAACATTGACACCGCAGACCGGATGATGACCACGGCCGGCTCGCTCGCCCTGGTCGGTTCGAAGCCGCAGCAAGATTCCCATGTTGCACGGAAACTGCGGGGCGCCGGCGCGGTGATTCTGGGCAAGACTAATCTCAGTGAGTGGGCAAACATACGCTCGAGCCATTCCACCAGCGGATGGAGTGGCCGCGGCGGCCTTACGAAAAACCCCTACGCCCTCGACCGCAATCCCTGCGGCTCGAGCTCTGGCACCGGCGCCGGTATCTCCGCCAACTTGTGCGCGGTGGGGATCGGCACGGAAACCGATGGCTCCATCGTTTGCCCATCTTCTTCGAACGGACTGGCAGGCATCAAGCCCACTGTCGGCCTGGTGAGCCGGAGCGGAATCATTCCGATTTCTCATAGCCAGGACAGCGCCGGGCCGATGTGCCGCACCGTCCGCGACGCCGCGATTTTACTGGGCGCGCTCACTGGAATCGATCTCGCAGACGCAGCGACCGCCGCGAGCGTAGGCAAGTCCTACACCGATTACACGCAGTTCTGCGATCCCAACGGCCTCAAGGGTGCGCGCATCGGCGTAGCCCGGAAGTATTTCGGCTTCAACGATGCCGTCGATGCTCTCATGGAGCAATCCCTCGACGCCATGAAGAAGCAGGGAGCCGCGCTGGTCGATCCCGCTGAAGTTGAAACTCTGGGTAAGTTTGATGAGAGCGAACTGTTGGTCTTCCTCTACGAACTCAAGGCCGACCTCAATAAGTATTTAGCCCGCCGTGGCACGAACGCTCCCGTGCACAATTTGAAAGACATCATCGACTTCAACGACCGCAATCGACAGAAGGAGATGCCATATTTCGGTCAGGATTTATTTCTGAAGGCCGAAGCGAAAGGCCCGCTAACTGAAAAAGCCTACCTCGACGCGCTCGACAAGAACCATCAACTCGCGCGTACCGAAGGCATCGACGCCACAATGGACAAGTACCGCCTTGATGCCATGGTTGCCCCCACCGGCTGCCCGGCCTGGCTTACCGACCTAGTCAATGGTGACCACGCGGCCGGTGGAAGCTCGAACGCCGCGGCCGTCGCAGGCTATCCTAATATCAACGTAACTGCGGGATTCATCTCCGGCTTGCCGGTTGGTATTTCATTCTTTGGGCGCGCCTGGAGCGAGCCGGTTCTCATCCGACTGGCCTTCGCCTTCGAACAAACTACAAAAGCTCGTCAGACTCCGCGCTTCTTATCTACTATCGGCGCGGGCTAACTAACTGACTTAGAGTCACCGCGAGGTCTCAGCAAGATGTCTTGTCGTGTTAGCCTTATGGCCAAGGGGGTATTCAATGATAATCAATAAGGTGGTTGCTTCCCTGCAGAAAGAGTATTCCCGTCTCGAAAAAGAGATGGGACAAGTAGGGAAGGCGCTCGACGCTCTTGGCCATGCCGGGGGTAAGAAACTCAAGAAGACAGGCCGTACCTTGAGCAAGGACGCGCGCAGGCGAATCGCCGCTGCACAGAGACTACGCTGGGCGAAAGTCCGAAAGGCAGCCGCCAAGCTAGTGAAGTCCTAAGTAGAGTAATGTTTTCGCGAGCACCGCGGCCGGCCTCGTTCGTAACTTCTCCCAAGACTTGCGGACGAGGCCTAGGCTTCGGACTAAGCAAAGATTAGCCAGCCGGACTAAGTCCACCGAAACCAGCGCAGCGCCAGCACAAACGAGATACCGCCCCACAAAAACATCACCAGGAGCCGCGGCCATTGATGGATCAGCGGCGTGCCTTCCAGAATGCTGGCCCGCAGCGCGTCGGTCAGAGCGGTCAGCGGCAGCGCCTTGATCAGCGGTTGAATCACCGCTGGGAAGCGCTCGTAAGAGAAGAATACTCCAGAAAAAATCCACATCGGCATCATTACCAAATTCATCAGGCCGCTTACGCTTTCGATCTTCTGCGCCCGGCTTGCCGTCACTAATCCAACTCCGCCAAAGCACAGTGCGCCCGCCGCACCCAGTAACAGAATCGAGAACAAAGATCCCAGGACTTTCATGTGGAACACGATGACGCCGAGCGTGAGCAGCAATGCAATCTCAATGATCATCAGCACCAGGCGGCTCGACATCAGCGCCAGCAGAAAATCGCTGCGCCGCATAGGAGTTCCCACGAAGCGCTTGAGCAACTTGCGTTGCCGCATGTCGACCAGCGCAAATCCGATGCCCCACATCCCGGAGTTCATCAGGTTCATGCCGAGCAATCCAGGAATCAGAAAATCGATGTAGCGCGAACCCGGCTCAGACGACGTCACCACAGAGGTTGCTACCACGTTTTTTCGGCCAGCCGCAGCTTGTAACGCATCATCGACCTCAGCCCGGGCGAGCACGCTCTCGGGCCGTGCTGGATCGTAGCGATACCGAAGTCCTCCGCCGCCGTCCGGTTCGATCACGAGATCGTATTTTCCCAGACGAAAACCCTTGCGCGCAGCGTTTCCGTCCAGTACATCGATCTTGAACGATGCGTGCTCCGGTGAGCGTTGCAGCAGTGTCTCCGCTTCCTGAGTCTCCGCTCCGGATACAATCGCCACAGAAGATGCCTCGGCGGGCTTGTTGCGGAAGGCAATCCCGAGGCCCAACGCCAGCAACAGCGGAAACACGAACACCCAGAACACGACCTCCGGTTCACGCTTCAACTCAAGCATGCGCGCCATCAGCAGATGACTGTATCCGGCCCAGCGCCCATTCCGCCGGGGCGTCCGTTTCTGCGAAACCGTTTTTATGGGAACAGGTGTTTGCTCAGCCACACTCATAACCGATTACCCACAGGCGATCCGCCTACTGGCGCCTCGGGCTTCCACTTATTCAGGAATTCAAGCAGCGCCTGCGGTGTCATGGCGCGCGCATTCTCAAACTCGCCGTTCTTCTGACTCACTAATACCTTGCCAGCACTGTCAGCAACCGCTAAGGCTGGAACACCCTTATCCAGAGGAACCTGGAATTGTTTTGCCAGGTCTGAGTTCTTTTTTCCGTCCGGGCCGATATCCACATGCACAACCTCATAGCCCGCCATAGCCGCGGCGAAATCGGGCCGCTGAAACGCCAGATCGAGCACGTGACAGTCGTAGCACCAGTTCGCGCCGAAAACCAGCAGAACACGCTTGTGCTCCTGCCCAGCCTTTTCTTCCGCTTGCTTGATCTCGACGAGGGCATTGGCATCCGCGGGATAAATATTCTTGTTCTGGCTCACCGGCTGCCTCAGATGAGCCGCATTCGTACGCTGCACCACGACGAGTCGCCACTCGCCGCCCTGCTGCTGCCACACTTGGCCTTCGTTCACATAAAGAGTTTCGTTCTCTGGGGGAGTTCCTGACTGAATCTCAGCCTGAAACCGGACGACTTGAACACCCGGCTGAGGTGACCCATTCTGCAGAATATCCACATCAATGCTTCGCGCTTTGAGTCCGGTCCAGAAGTCAATATCCGCATCGGGAGTGCTTTCAGCCGGCGGGACTGTCACCTTTGCCGCAGGGGCCGTGCTATACAGCGACGTCAGTCCGGCGCGGTCGCCGGATAGTACCGCGTTTTTCCATTGCACGAGCGGTGCAAAAGTGATCGCCGAGCCGGAAGCGGGTGTCTGAGCGACACCGTAGGACACGGCACAAGCCGTGACCACGATCAATGCACTGCAAATCATGCTTCTCACAACAATCATCCTTTCGTGGATGGCGTCAATCTTCCCGCAGATGCCGCCCGGTCAGCCGCACAAACACATCTTCCAGACTGGCCTGCCTTGTGGTCAAGTGCTGCAACTCGCCTCCCTGCTTTCCGACTGCCTCGAGCAGCGCCGGGATCGTCAAATGCGGCTCCTTCACACTGAGCGCGACCATGCCGTCGTCCTCGCGCACTGACTCCACGCTCGGCAGCGCACGCCAAGCTTCGAGAGCCGCGCCGTCCGAGTTCCCTGCCGCTCTTGCACCCACGGCAAACTCCACCACGTGATGCCCGCCCAACCGCTCAATCAAATCCGGCGGCGAACCCTCGGCGATGATCTGCCCGTGATCGACGATCGCGAGCCGGTCGCAAAGCCGCTCAGCTTCATCCATGTAATGCGTGGTCAGCAGCACAGTCCCACCGGCGCGCTGAAATTCGCGAATGATCTCCCACAACTGCCGCCGGCTCTGCGGATCGAGACCCGTCGTTGGCTCGTCCAGAAAAAGAATTTTCGGATTGCACACCAACGCCGTCGCTACCGCCAGACGCTGCCTCTGCCCGCCGGAAAGCTTTCCCACCCAGGCGTCGGCCTTCTCCGTGAGTTGCAACTGCTCGAGCACCTCATCGGACGAACGCGGTTCGCGGTAGAAACTGGCAAACAGCTCGACTGTCTCCCGTACGCTAAGTTTTTCCGAAAGCCGCGTCTCCTGCAGCGAAATCCCGAGCCACTCCCGCATCTCGCGCGCATTCTCGCGCCAGGAGTGCCCGAAAATCGACACTTCGCCCGAAGTGGGCTCCAGCAATCCTTCGAGGATTTCAATCGTCGTCGTCTTCCCTGCCCCGTTTGGCCCGAGAAGACCAAAACATTCGCCGGTTTGAATCTCAAGGTTCAGCCCCCGCACGGCTTCCACCTTGCCGTCGTACGTTTTGCGCAGATCGCGACATTGAATAGCTATGGCCAAGGTTCGATTCTATCGGATCAACATGGAGCACGTCCGGGAGGTCACGGTTCCACTCTCGTCCTGCTAAAATACCGCATCGCCGGATTCATTTCCGGCATCCTCACTTCCATGCGCACACCCGAGCGCGGCTTCACTTGACGGCGTTCCCTCTAAGACGCCCGTGTGTCGTTTCCATCCAGTTCTCAGTTTCCAGTTCTCCGTTCTCAGTTGAGAACATGAAAGGACGCCGCCTATGCTGCGCAAGCTCTGCGTATTGTCGCTTCTGTTCCTTCCCCTTGCTCTGTCCGGCCTGCCCCAGGATTCGCGCCACTTCACGTTCCACTATGCCTTCACGGTGAGGAATCTTCCTGCCGGGAAGAAAGTCCGAATCTGGATGCCTGCGGCGCACTCCGACGCTTATCAAGAAGTAAAAATCATCTCGGCTCAAGGCGATCTGCCTTTGAAGAAAACCACCGAGCCGAAATACGGCAACCAGATCTACTACGCCGAAACGAATTCGGCGCAGCCCGAACTGCACTTCGATGTGGAATACGACGTGACGCGCCATGAGCGCGTTGCTCTCGGAGAAACTGCGCCTCACGTAGTTGCCGTTTCACTCTCCTCGGCCGAAAAGCATCAGGATCTTCAGCCTGACGCACTCGTTCCCGTAACTGGTCTGGCCGCCGATCTTGCGGTCAAAATGACTCAAGGCAAGACCGATCAACTCGACAAGGCCCGCGCCATCTACGATTACGTCTTCACCACCATGCGCTACGACAAAACCGGAACCGGCTGGGGACACGGCGACGTCCTCTATGCCTGCGACGCCAAGAAAGGCAACTGCACCGACTTCCATTCCCTCTTCATTGCCATGGCTCGATCCCAAGGCATCCCAGCCCGCTTCGAGATTGGGTTTCCACTGCCGCCTGACAAGCACAGCGCCGAGATCGCCGGATACCACTGCTGGTCCGATTTCTGGATTGACGGCCGGGGATGGATTCCCGTGGATATTTCCGAGGCCTGGAAGCACCCGGAGAAGCGCGACTACTTCTTCGGCTCCCACGATGTGAACCGTGTGCAGTTCAGCATGGGACGCGACCTGCGGCTCAACCCGCCGCAGCAGGGTGAGGCGCTGAACTATTTCGTCTACCCCTACGTGGAAGTCGACGGCCAGGAGTTTTCGAATGTAGCGTTGGCTTTCTCGTTCGCTGATGCTGGAGCGGCCGTCGCCACGCGATAGCCGCGCCTTGCGTAGTGTTATCGCGCCGGCAGCATCCCATTCGGATCGCCTGGAGGCTGAGGAATGTCGGGCGGTGGCATGGCCGGCACCGGCGAGGCACCGTTCGCCGGCCTCGGCACATCTTGTGAATCTTCTCCGGGACGCCGCAATGAGGGCGGGTTCGCGGGCTGCGCCACTGGTTCTTTCTTCGCTTCTTTATCTTTATCCCTGTCCGACGGCTCCAGGATCACTTCTTTCCGCGTGCGCACGATCTTTTCGCCGTCCACCTTCATGGTCTCCACGCGCACTACTTCGTCTCCCACGAAGCGCACGAAGTCGACATCGGCCGGGGGCTCGCCGTAAATCCATTCTTCGTATTCCGTCTCCCCATCCCGTTCCCGGTCTTTCTTCGGCGGCTTGCCTTTGGCGTGAAGCACCATCTCCTGATTCATCCCCACCAGAACATGGTGGGCCTGAATCGCCGCCTTCACCTTAGGCGGCACGCTGTCCAGATAGGCCTGCTCCTTGTTCCTGGCATTGAAATCGAGCACGGGATGCAGCAATTCCCGCGCCTGCGCCACCGTCATCTCGGGAACATGCTTGTCGAAATAAAGGTCCACGAAAGAACCGTGTGGATTGGCTTGCGCATCGTCCGGCCCACCCGAAACTGGAGTTCCGTAAGCCCCGGTGACCTCCACGCGCTGATACCACTTCTTGTGACGGGTGGGGCCGCCGTTAATCTCGAAATGAATATGGTCATCCTTGATCTGCACATAAGAGATGCGTGCCGGATCACCGGGCTTGATCGCCGGTCCCCAGAGCGCCAGATCCTGGCGCAATTGTTCGCCATCCGGCGTTATCACGCCGTCCTTCAACAGCAGTCCTTTGGAGCCCATGGGAAAAGACGTGCGCGCATACACTAGCTGAGTTTCAAATTCGCGAATGATTTGATAGCGACTTTGTCTGCTGATACGCGGTGCGTTGGCAGGAATCGGCGGAACTGTGGGTTGCTCTGAGGAGGATGGCGTCGGCTGAACTGCTTTGCGAAGCTGTCCCTGGGAATCCGGTTCGGCAGATTGCGCGCTGCAGTTTTCGCTTGCGACCACAACCGCGGCAGTGGTTGTGAGGGTGATAAGCAGCAGAACGCGAACACTGTGCATGACCTACCCCAGGCTGACTCGCACCTATTATAGCGCCGTCACAGCAGCCGGACGCCACATAGAAACACGGGCACCGCCGCCAGGAGTTCAGCCTACATCGGCTATTTGCGAGCCTATTTGTGAACCCCGAGTTTCGCCGGGATGTTCGTCATCTCATGGGGTGACGACTGAAGAGGCGCTTACACACTCTCCGGGCCGCGCTTCTTATGCTGCTGACATTTGGTCATGATGGCGGATCGGAGCCGGGAACGGAGGTCTTCAGGCAATTCGTAAAGCTGAGAGTCGCGATAGATCTCGATGGTCTTTTTCGTAGTGTCGCAAACCACATAGCAGTTGTGGCACCAGGAAAGGTGATTCTCCAACTCGACTTTCGTGGGTTCGTCGAGAACGCCGTCCAAATAATTGGTCAGCTCGTGCAAAAATTCAGAGCATTTCACTGGTCGCCATCTCCACTCTCGCGTTTCTGGAAGAACCTTCCGAGGCGCTCGCGCAGCTGCAGGCGTGCCCGCAACAACCGCGACTTCACCGCGGGTACGCTCAACTCCAGAGCGGCCGCGGTTTCCTCCGTCGAAAGTCCCTCCACGTCCCGCAGTACGAACACGGTCCGGAAGCCCGGGGGTAGGCCCTGGATCGTCTTGCTCAAAATCTCCCGCAACTCCGCCTGGTTATACTGCTGCTCCGGATTCGGACTCCAGTCCGCGATCTCACGCGGAAGCGAATCATCTTCCGTCTTTATATCTTCGTCGAGCGAGACCGTTCGTTCAGGCTTCCGCCGGCGCAACTTCATCAACGCTTCGTTGACGGCGATGCGCACCAGCCAGGTATAAAATTTCGACTGCTCCTGAAACTTCGCCAGGTTCCCGTACGCCTTCAGGAACGCTTCCTGCACCACATCTTCCGCATCTTCGCGGTTCTGCGTGATGTGTTGCGCGATCCGAAAGACGTTGCGGTCGTAGCGGCGCACCAACTCTTCAAAAGCCGAGTCGTCGCCCTGCTTGGCCGCCCGAACCAGTGTCAGCTCATCACTGACAGGCCCTTCTAGTTTGTTTTGGATGGCTCCCATTCTATCGACGATGCAGTATTTTGCGGGTCCGAACCGCGGCACTCAAAAGTAAGCTGTTATTCTACTTGGTAACCGAAGTGTTTGCCCAATCGACTTTCCCGTTTCAAGCGGGACAAGATTTGCGGTAGAGTCGAGGATTGGGAAGCTGCGCGGTTGACCACGTCCTTGCGTACTCTGGGGCCTTCCCACAAGTGCCGTATAATCAGCACTTACGGCTAGGCTCGCGCGGATGTTACCGCAGTGCGTGTTTCGAAGGGATACGGTTCTCTAGGCATGGGGCACGAAAAACAGAATGAAGTGCGGCAGGTAATCGAACACGCCGTGGCGCAAGCCCTGCAGGCGCAGATGCCGCAATTGCAATCGCAGATTGTGCAACAGGTGCTGGAAGCCTTGCCCGCCCGCTCGAGCGAAGATTCTGCTGCGCATGCTCCCGGCGCCTCAGACTCCGGCGCACTGGTTCAGGCCGTCGCTGCGATTCATGCGGGATCGAGCCAGAAGGAAATTCTACGCGCGCTGCTCGACGCTGGCAGTGGGTATTGCTCGCGCATCGCGCTGTTCGTGGTAAAGGCGGGAGCCGCGTCCGGGTGGCAATCCCGCGGTTTCGGGGATGAGGAAGGGGTCAAGGATTTTGCTCTCGATCTGAGCGCCGGTCCGGTGGCCCACACCTACCAGAATCGAGTGGCAACGCCGGGCAACATCGCGGAGATGGGCCGCAAATTCGTGAAAGAGTTCGGCAGCCCCGCCAATGAACAGGTGCTGGTGTTACCGCTGGCACTCAAAGATAAAGTAGCGGCACTGGTTTATGCCGACGGAGGCGATACCGGCAACCTTGATCAGAACGCCTTGGAATTACTGGTGGTCGCGACCAGCGCCTGGCTCGAAGTGACATCACTGCGCAAGCAGGCAGCCGCCAGAGAAGACAGCGAGATGGTGAGCCGGGTTGAGGCTCCGCCGGTGCAAACGGTTTCTTCGTTTTCCGATCCCTTCGCATCCCACGCACCCAAGCATGTGCCTGCCAAGGCTGCAGTTGAGCCCGAACCTGCGGCCGAAGTGGTGGAAGTGGCTTCGGCGCGCGCCGCAGCCGCACCGGCCGCGGCCACCGATCCTTTGGCCGGATTGTCGCCGGAAGATGCCGACGTCCATCGCAAAGCGCAGCGCTTCGCGCGCCTGCTGGTGGACGAAATCAAACTCTACAACCAGGCGAAAGTGGCCGAGGGACGTCGCAATAAGGATTTGTACGACCGGCTCAAAGAAGACATTGACAAGAGCCGCGGTACGTTTCAGAAGCGGTACGGCAACACGGCCGCCGCCAGCGCTGACTACTTTCAGAGCGAGTTGCTGCGCAGCCTGGCCGAAGACGACATCTCCATCATGGGTTCAAATTTCCGCCGCTAGATTTGCGGAAGGGTTCTGGCAGTAGAGTGTTTCCAGGAAAAGAATACGTAGTGCAATCAGCTTCGAAGTGGTTGATGTTCGCAGCCCTGGCTCTGTGCGGCGTCTCCGCCGTTCTGCTTCCGGCACAGGCATTGCCACAACCTCAGCCGGTTTCTGTTCAAAGCCAGACAGACACGCCTCCGTCGAAACCGCCTGCGCAAGCGGCCCCGAAGGCCGACCAAGCCGCTGCTCCCGGCACGACCGGCGCCCCAACCGGCAAAACCCCTGCCATGAAAAAGCCCGCAGTCAGGGCAAGGCGTCATCCCGTCGCCACTCACCGGCGGGCGATTTCCCCGCGAGTGCGTCGCATGCGCCAGGCCTTTGTGGCTTCCGCTAGCTTGCGGCCGATGGCGCAACAGCTTCTGCAGGATCGCTCGCTCGCCGGTTACGCCGGCGTGGAAGCTTATGCGCGCGCTCACGCTAAAGAGGATGCCGGCGCTCTGGCCTGGCTCGTGGTCGGCTATGCCCACGTGCTCGATCGCGAATATGCCAAAGCCATCGACCCGCTGAGCCGTGCCAAAGTGCATGCCGGCGACCTCGGCGATTACGTCGACTATTACCTTGGAACTTCGTACTTGCAGACTGGACGCACGGCTGAGGCGCTGGCAAGCTTGACCAACTTCGCCAAGACCCATCCGGATTCGCTGCTGGTGCGTGACGCCGACGTCAGCTATTCTGGCGCGCTCCTGGCGGAAAGTCAGGGTGCGGAAGCCATAACTCTGCTCGCGCAGGATCGCACGCCCGTGCGCTCGGACGTGGAGCTTGCGCTGGGACGCGCCTATGCCGCGGGGGGCGAGACCGCAAAGGCCGCCGAAATCTTCGCGAACATTTATTACACGATGCCCGCCAGCACCGACGCCGATGCGGCATACGCCGAGTTGAGGAAGTTGCCCTCGGTGCCGCCTCCAACTGCCTCTCAACTCAAAACCCGCGCCGATGGGTTGATGAGCAAGAAGCGCTATGCCGACGCCGCCGAGGAATATCGAAGTTTGATCAACGAAATTAGCCCCAACGCCAATAGCACGGAGCAGTCGGCGATCCAACTCGACCTGGCTGACGCCCTTCATCGCAGCGGTAAAAACCGTGACGCCAAGCTGGTCCTCGCCCTGGTCGGCGGCGAAGGCGGCGAAATCAATGCGCATCGCCTGTATCTGCTGGGTCAAGTCAACTTCACCTCGAATGACAACGACGCCTTTTATCGCACCGTCGACGAACTGCGCCAGGCCGCTCCTTCAAGTCCATGGCTCGAGCAGGCGCTGATCTCAGATGCCAACCTTCATTTGGTTCATCACGAATATGACCAGGCCCTCGACGCATTTCGTGAAGCGCAGCAGCGCTTTCCGAACGGCGCGCGCGCCTCCTATACTCACTGGAAGGCAGCCTGGCTCACCTTGCGTCAGGGACGCAACCAGGATGCCGAGAAAGCGTTCGAAGAACAGATTGCGCTTTATCCTTCCGGAGCAGAAACTCCCGCAGCTTTGTATTGGCGCGCCCGTCTCGCAGAAGAAGACAATCAGTTCCTCATGGCGCGCGCGTTTTATCAGAAGCTTTCGGATCGTTACCGCAACTTCTACTATGCGGAGTTGGGCCGGCAGAGACTGAAGCATCTTCCAGCGGCGGAGGCCGATGCCACCAGCCACTACGCTTTGCTCGATCGAGTGCCACCTCTCGATATCAGCGGCAAAGTAGCCGACTCCGAACCGCCGTCAGACGAATTGCACGTGCAGAAGGCGGAGCTTCTCGGCAATGGCGGCCTGGTCGATTTCGCCGTCCGCGAATTGCAGGCCGCCGCCGCGGCCGACGGCGGGAGTTGGGGCCCGGCAGAAGCCGCACAGCTCTACGATGAAAGCGGGCACTACGATCAGGCCATCGAGGTCCTGAAGCATTCCACGCCGAATTATTTTGCCCTCGACATTCCCGATCTGCCGCGGAAATATTGGGAAGCGCTCTTTCCCAAAGCCTACTGGAGCGACCTGAAGCGCTCTTCCGCGGCGAATGGACTGGATCCCTATCTGGTAGCGTCGCTCATCCGGCAGGAGTCGGAATTCAATCCCAACGCGGTTTCGCGCGCCAACGCCGTGGGCCTGATGCAGTTGTTGCCGAAAACGGGCAAAACCGTAGCCCGTCAAGTGAAGATGAGGCGCTATAACCCTAGCCAGTTGTACACGCCCGCAGTGAACCTGCAATTGGGCACGCGCTATTTCCGCGGCATGGTCGACAAATTCGGAGGCTCGTTTGAATACGCGCTGGCCGCTTACAACGCCGGATCAGATCGCGTCGAGGACTGGCTAAGCCAGGGCCAATATCGTGACCCCCAGGAGTTCGTCGAATCGATTCCCTTCACCGAGACCCGCGAATACGTGCAGGCGATCCTGCGCAACGCCAGTGTATACAAGCAGCTTTACGGCACGCCGTAGGAGCAGCACTACAGCCGTGCCACCTCAACAAACAGTAACCCTTGCACCTTATTCGCGTCTTCGGTTAAGCGATCGAAAGTGACTGCCCGGCGCGAATCAGAAAAACGCACATCCTGCAGCAAGAACTTGTGCAGCGCATACGCAGTCTCGTTGGTGGAGTAATCCACCGTCCCGACATAAGTCACGCCGCAGAGCACATACACGCGAGCGTTCCACATCATCAGCGCCGCACGCTGGCTCCGAATCATGGTGATCAAGTGACCGGCATTGACCTGATCTGGCGTCAGATATTCCGTAGTGACCATGATGGCCCGGCCGTCGCTTAGAAGATGTCTTCCTTGCAGCTTGGCGGAGATGTCCTTCAAAGACTTTGGATCCGCCGTCTCGATGCTGTCTTCCAGAGCAGAATTCTTTCCGCAGCACACTTCTTTGTCGTTGAAAAGTATTTCGAGCGATGTCGCCAGCACATCGGCGGCGTGCGGAGATCGCGCCGTCAGCGAAGGCAGATCGTTGACGCGGATCTCCTGTTCGGGGTAAGCGACCTGCTGCGCATAGGCCAAGCAGCAAAGCGCAAGGCACAATGCCGGAATACATTGTGTGAGGCGGCGAAGTGCAGACGGCCTTCGCCTATAGCATGCCATGGCTATCCCCCTTCGGGGCGCTTTTCGTATCCATCCGCTTTGTGAAACAAAATCTCCAGCACCAGCAACCCCGCCCCAATCACAATTGCGCTATCCGCCAGATTAAACACCGGCCACTGATACCGCTTCACATAGAAGAGCAGAAAGTCGACCACGCGCCCGCGCGCCAGGCGATCCCAAAGGTTCCCGACAGCTCCACCCATAATCAACGACAGGGCGACGCCGGTGACCACGTGAGCATGGTTGTTTTTCCAGAGCAAGATCAAGACCACGGTCAGCGCGATCACGGAAAACGCGATCAGCATGGCCGTTTTCCAGTGCGCATTCGAGTCCGCGAACAGGCTGAAAGCCGCGCCCGTGTTCTCGGTATGAGTTAGACGAAAAAAACCGGGGATGACCTGAATATGCGAATAAAGCGGGATGCGCTGCGCCGCCAGATGCTTAGTCCAGCGGTCCAGCAAAACAACGATAAGTGCGATCAGCAGGTAAAAGGCGCGCGCGGAGTTCTTCGTCATTCGGGGTCTTGGCCTGCCCCTCTAACTGCGGAGACCAGGGCCTGGAAACATCTTAAACTGTTTGCGCTTTCGATTCTTTTCGTCACAATTTTTCATTTTCATCTACCCCGGATGCAGGCTCCCCATGTATTCTTATGCCGCCTTGAGACGGAATGTGTGCCGCGAAACGCAGCCTGCAGGCCGGTCTCAGGTTGTTCTAATTCCTATGTCGGCGAAATGTGCGCATGAAGCTTTGGAGACGCTGGAGAGGCCGGACTCTGTTGTTCCTCGCTGTAGTTGGGCCGGGGATCATCACCGCGAACGTCGACAACGACGCCGGCGGCATCCTGACCTACTCCCAAGCGGGCGCGCAATATGGATTTCTCCTGCTGTGGACCATGATCCCGGTCACCCTGGCGTTGATCGTGGTGCAGGAAATGTGCGCCCGCATGGGCGCCGTGACCGGCAAGGGCCTCAGCGACCTGATCCGCGAAGAGTTCGGGTTCCGCATCACGTTTCTGATGATGCTCGGAATCCTGATCACGAACTTCGGCAATGTGGTCACAGAATTTATCGGCATCGCCACCAGCCTTGAGTTATTCGGCCTTTCGCGCTACGTGACCGTCCCGGTTTGCGGCGTCATCGTATGGCTGATCGTGGTGAAAGGCCAATACAAGACTGTGGAGAAGGTCTTCCTGGCCGCGTCTTTTTTCTACATCACTTATATCTTCGCCGGGGCGCTCGCGCACCCGGCCTGGAAACTTGCAACCGTCGCAACTTTCAAGCCGCCTGAGTGGGCTAAGTTCCGCGAACAGGCCTATTTGTACATGGTGATCGGCGTAGTCGGGACCACGATCGCGCCCTGGATGCAGTTCTATCTTCAAGCCTCCGTGGTGGAAAAGGGCGTGACCCGGCGCGGACTTCACGCTTCGCGCTGGGATGTAATTGTGGGCTGCATCTTTACCGACGTGGTGGCGTGGTTCATCATCGTGGCCTGCGCCGCGACTTTGTACGTGCACGGCTACCGCGACATCAAGTATGCTGCCGACGCGGCCCAGGCCCTGAAGCCGCTGGCCGGGCAGTACGCTTACATCCTGTTTGCCGTCGGGCTGTTCAATGCGTCGCTCTTTGCCGCGTCGATTCTGCCGCTTTCCACGGCTTACACGGTGTGCGAAGGCTTGGGTTTTGAATCCGGCGTCGACAAGAAATTCGGTGAGGCTCCGTTTTTCTACTGGCTGTACACGCTGCTGATTGTGGCCGGCGGCGCCGTGCTTCTAATCCCCGGCTTGCCGCTGGTGAAGATCGCGGTCCTGTCGCAGGTCGTGAACGGCGTTGTGCTCCCGTTCGTGCTGATCTTCATGCTGCTGCTGATCAATAAGAAGGAACTCATGGGGGAGTACGTGAACACGCGACTGTTCAATGTTATAGCCTGGGCGACCACTGTGATTATGATCGGGCTGACGATTGCGTGGTTCTGGACGCTGAGAGGCGGAGGCTAGGACGCTCCGAACTTTTCCACAGATAAATTTTTCCGCCTGTCATATCAGTTTCCCGGCCGCCAAATCCTTCACCAGCGAAGCATCCGCCTCAAGAAAATCATACTTGACCAGATCCTTGGGAGCTGACCATTGCAGATCGCGGAAAATGCGATTCTCGATTTCGCCATCGTACTCGCGCACAATAAAAAATCGCAGCTCCACCATGGCGCCGTTCGGATAGGTATGCTTCAAGCGGACGATCTCATCGCCGATTTTAGCGTGGATTCCTAATTCTTCTTCCAACTCGCGGCGCAGGGCGTGGCGAGGCTGCTCGCCTTCTTCAATTTTTCCTCCAGGAAATTCCCACTTGAGCGGCATGGTCTGATGCCGCGTCCGCTGGCAGACCAGCAGCTTCCCATCTTTCTCGATTACGGCTGCGACCACCCGTTTCATAAATTGCCGATTCCGGAGAACCAATGAGTTCCCGTTTGAGTTTGTGGTTTACCAGCAAACGAGGTTCAGCGTCCCTTTTCCAGCTTTTTCCCAACAACTTCGGCGCAGTACTGGACGAGTTTCTGATCGTCGACGCCGAACGCCGCGGGGAAATGGCTATCGATGTCGAGTTCACCGGCTACCTGGCCTTTGATGAAAATAGGCACGACGATTTCAGACTTTGTCTCCAGAGAACAGGCCAGGTAGCGGGGATCTTTGCTGACGTCGTCGACCACGATCGTCTTGCCGCTGGAAGCGGCGGCCCCGCAAATTCCCTGGTTGAGGGGAATTCGCGTGTGCGGAGTCATAGCGCCAACGAAAGCCTCCAGCACCAGCATGGGCGGCTGGGCGCCGGCTTCGAGCATGTAAAAGCCAACCCAGTTATATTTCAGCATCCGCTCATGCAAAAGCTTGCAGACGCCTTGCATAAGGTCCTTGGCCGTAGGCGCCGCTTGTGCGAGTGCCGTGATTTCGTTGCGAACCTCTTCGATTCTGGTGGTGACGGGCATGAGGAGAATCTTAACTCAGAGCGGGAGATTCGCGGCTGTGGAAGATGAAACGCAAGTAATCTGCCGGATTCCTTCCGTGCAGGCAAAGAGTTCGGGATGAATCGCAAAGGCCAGGGCGTCGAGACCGCGCAGCAGCGTGGGAGCGGGAGTGTTGAGATGCTCGTCCCGCACGCAAAAGATGCGGGAGGCGCGAGCGGCGCGAGTTCCCTGCCACTTGCGCTCGGCGACGATTTTCTCCAGCGGCACTCGGTCGCCCGCTCCGCACCAGGCGACGATCACAATGTCAGGATCCATGCGGGCCACTTCTTGGGCGGAAATCTGCCGTCCGGGTGCGCTCAGAAACTCGCCTCCGGCGGCTTCCACCAGTTCCGCGACCCAGACTTGCGACGCAATTAGCGGCTTGCCCCATTCTTCGCAGAAGACCTTCGGACGAGCTAATCCAGCGGTGCGGGCGCGGACCTCTTCGATGTGGTGCTGCATGCGAGCGATCACTTCTTCGCCGCGTTCACCCGCCCCGACTGCCCCGGCAATGAGGGCAATGTCAGCGTAGACATCGTCCAGGCTCTTAGGCGCAAGCCCTAGAAACGAAGTTCCAGACTTGAGTATTTCGATCACCGCTTTTTCCTGGTAAGGCACAGAGGCGATGACGAGGTCAGGTTGAACTGCGATGATCTGCTCGGCGTTGGCCGTCCAAGAGTCGGCAAGAATAGTCCGAGGCCGCACCATGATTTCAGGAACTACGTCCGCGCAATACTTCGTGCAGGCGACTACGCGCTCGAGTTCGCCAACCGCAGCGAGAATGACGGTCGCGCTGGGTTGGAGGCAGGCGATGCGGCGCGGGGTGTGCGAGGGTGGCATGAGCTTTGCACTACTTTCCGATCTGACTCAGCGCTGCCGAAAGCGCGTCGAGGGCCAACTGCGCGGCGTGGGTTGAAGCTTGGGGCAGGCTGCCGACGACGGCAATCACGTCCTCACGCCGCAATTCGTGAGCCTCGTTCAGCGTCTTCCCCACAATCATTTCCGTCAATGCCGAGCCGCAGGCGATGGACGCCACGCATCCTTTCGCCTTGAACCGAGCCCCGGTAATTCGGCCTCCGCCGCTTTTCAGGGTCAGCCGTAAAACGTCTCCGCAAGCGGGATTTTCAATTTCTGCCGCGGCGTCCGCATCGGCAAGCTCTCCTACATTGCGCGGATTCTGGAAATGATCGAGCAGCTGGGCGGAATACATTTGCTGCTCAATTGTAAATGGCTGGCGCCGGTAAGCACACTCAGCTCCGCGAACGCGTGCCCTCAGGGAAATAAATTCGCCAGCCCCGCTCGCGGGCCACGGCCTCGAGATCCGGATTCGGGTTCACCGCAAAGGCATGCTTCGCCATTGCAAGCATGTCCCGGTCCCAGCGGGAATTGCCGAATGCGCCGCCGATTTCCTTCTTGACCACCTCGCGCAGAGCCTCCGGCTTGCCCGCGCCGGAAGGCACACGGATCAGCCGATCCGTAACGATCCCATCATCGACTTCCACATTCGCGGCGAGAATGCGGCTTTCAGGGATGCCGAAATGCTTCATCCCGGCCCGGATTATCCATTCATTGGAAGACGACACTGCCCAGACCTCGCAACCACTTTCCTGCAGGCGGTGCACCAGTTCTCGCATCTCGGGAAAAATTTGCACCACAAAAAACTGGTCGAAGAAGCGCGTGGCGGCGTCCATCATCTTCAGTTCGGGAATGCCCCGGTGCATCGTCACCATTTCGCCGCACATCGTCGCCTCATCCACCTCGCCGCGCTTGTAGGCTGCGTAACGTTCCCGCAGGGGACGATCGAGATCCCGCGGAATAAGCTCGCCCTCTCTCAATTCCCAATCGAAAAAGCGCTCCCCGGCATCCCCCGACCACAGCGTGCCGTCGCAATCGAAGGCGGCAACGCGCAGCTTAAGGCGGAGAATCGAATCGAGAAATTCGTTAGTGACGGGAAGAAATGTTTCGGACTCGGCGGCGTTCATCTATCGACGATAACGTGCGCGAGGAAATCGCGCAACGGCACACGACCGGTCAAGAGCAACGTGTCAGTAGCGCCGCATAGTCCTCCGGCGTGTTGACATTCAGGGCGACCAGAGGATCGTTGACCGGCACATATAGGATGCGCTCCTGATACTGATGTTCGACGTCGCGGGCGACCGACGTAGCCGGGACCCGGAGAAACGCCTCAATCATTTCACGGCCCACCAGGTAGGGATGCCCGTGTTTGCCGGAAAACTCAGGCACAACAGCCCAGATATTGGGATCGGCAGCTTCGAAGGCATCGTGGAGAATCTGGAGGGTCGCGGGGCTCACAGGAGGGCGATCGACCAGGGTCACCATGGCGGCGTCGCGTCCGTGATTGAGCACCTCACGCAGGCCGATCTGCAATGAACTGAACTGGCCGAGCGTCGGATCCTTGTTGACCACGAGAGACGCCCCATCCGCATAAATAATTGGCGCCAGCGCTGGTTCATTTTTTCCGACCACCACCACAACGAAATCAGTGGCCAGCAAGAGCGAACGAATTGCTGCTGAGAGGAATGTATCATTGGAAATCGCTTGCCCGGCCACTGGCGGGGGCCAGGGCAGCAACGCTTTATCCCGGCCCATGCGCGAGGAGTCTCCGGCGGCAAGAATCACTCCAGCGAAGGTAGAAGCGCGAATCATGCTGCGAAGATAGCAGGAACGGCAAAGAATTGTTGATTCTTGATTGCCGATTGAGGGCCTGCCTCACAACTAGCAATCAGGACCGATCAAACAACCACTACTCGTGCTCATCGAGCGCCGCTTGTCGCGGGTCCGGCGTTTCATTCGGTTCAGGCTGCGATTCCTGCGGCCCGAACCAGCTCATATGCGGCAAGCCAGCACCGGCATGCCGGCGAAATGCGATCAGCTCTGCCGTAATCGCTACCGCAATCTCCTCGGGGGTGACGGCGCCGATATCGAGTCCGATGGGGGCGTGGACGCGGTCGAACAGATGTGCGGGCACGCCTTCCTCCTGCAAGGTTTTAAAGATTCCGATCACCTTGCGCTTGGAGCCGATCATCCCGATGTAGCGGGCGCGGGTCCGCACGGCCCAGCCCAGCAGGCGCATATCGTCTCGATGACCGCGGGTGACGATGACGATGTAGGAAGTTTCGTTGGGATCAAGCTGCATGGTCGCCTCATCGAAATCAAGCGCACGCACTTCGCGGGCGGCCGGAAAACGTTCCTTGGTCGCGTAGGAGGTGCGGTCATCTGTAACGATGGGGTCGAATCCCGCATTAGCCGCGACTTGGCAAAGATTAGCAGCTACATGACCTGCACCGAAAATATAAAGTAATGCTGGAGGTAATATTGGCTCGATGAAAACCTCGAGTGTGCCGCCGCAAACCAGGCCGGTGTCGTATTTCGGATCCTGATTCAGATCAAAAGTTAGGGTGCGGGGCTTTTCCGTTTCCATGACTTCGCGCGCCGCTTGCCACACGTCGGCCTCGACGCAACCGCCGCCGATAGTGCCGACGATCGATCCGTCGTCGCGCACCAGCATCTTCGCCGTCTTAAATGAAGGGATCGAGCCGAGCACATTCACAATCGTAGCAACCGCCCCGCGCCGTCCGTCGCGGCGGAGTTGCACGATTTGCTCGTAGATGTCCACAGGGCAGGAGACGCTTGCAGTCTGATTATCAGTCGGCTAATAGGGGAGAGTCAAACGACATGGCAAGCAAAAGCCCCGGGGCATCACTCCGGGGCGTTTGCGGTAAAACCAGATGGCACTACACGGCTTACCAAGCCTCATAAGCGTGAACCATGGCGACCTGGGTGTCAAGCTTACTTTTCGGTGAGTGGAACACAGAGGGTGGCAGAGTCGAACTGCAGTGGCTGATGAAGCCACTCACCGACTTGGCAAGCCGTGTCCAGTACCCACTGGCAACACCCTCTAGACTGGCCTGCCAAACAAATCGTACTCTGAAAAGTCCCGAGATCGACTGGATCAATTCAAGAAATGTTACTCGCATTCCGGATTGGGAATTCCCGATCTGGGCGGTATGCTGTGTGGCATCAAAGCTAACAGGAGATCGCTTCTATGAAGGCTGTCCGCATTCATCAATTCGGCGGGCCGGAAGTTTTGACTTACGAAGATGTGCCCGATCCGCAGCCCCGCAAGGATCAGGTGCTGATCCGCGTGCGCGCCTGTGCGCTGAATCATCTCGACATCTGGGTGCGCAAGGGGCTGCCCGGAGTGAAGCTGCCTCACATTCTCGGCAGCGACGTCGCCGGCGAAGTCGTCGAGGTGGGCGAGTACGTCGGCGGATTCAAGGCTGGACAGCGCGTGCTGCTGGCGCCCATGCATTACTGCGGACATTGCGAGAAGTGTGTTGCCGGATTGCAAAACCAGTGCCGCGCATTTACCGTGCTGGGCAACGGCGTGGATGGAGGAAACTGCGAGCTGATTGCAGTACCCGCAGCGAATGTGATTCCAATTCCCGACTCGCTCGATTTCAATCAGGCGGCCAGCGTGCCTCTGGTTTTTGTGACCGCGTGGCACATGCTCGTGGGACGCGCCGGCATTCGTCCGGGACAGACCGTGCTGGTGCTGGGGGCAAGTTCCGGTGTGGGCATCGCCGCCATTCAGATTGCCAAGTTCTTTCACTGCCGCGTGATCACCACTGCGGGCGACGAGTCGAAGCTCGCCAAGGGCCGCGCACTGGGCGCGGACTACGGCATCAACCACTATCAGCAAAAGATCTCCGAAGAAGTCCGCAAGATTACGAATAAAGAGGGAGTCGACATCGTGGTCGAACACGTGGGCGCAGTGACCTGGGAGGAGAGTGTGAAATCTCTCAAGAGCGGCGGCACGCTGGTCACTTGCGGAGCGACCACGGGACCAAACGTCGCGCTCGATCTGCGGCATCTGTTTGCCCGGCAGTTAACCCTGCTCGGCTCCTATATGGGAACCATGGGCGAACTGCATGAAGTATTGCGCCACGTGTTCGCTGGCCACCTAAAGCCGGTGGTCGACCGCGTGTTTCCCCTCAGCGAGTTGCGGGCTGCGCATGAGTATCTGGAGGGGAGCCAGATGTATGGCAAGATCGTGGTGAATCCTTAGAGAAACTGCGCAGCCGGCTAATCATCCCACCAATATTTGCCGATAGCCTTCTTGAAGGTCGGCTTCGGACGTTCTTCCTCTCACCCTGGGTGCAAAATAATGCCGCAATGGTACGGGGTCGCTCTCGGCGCGCTCGGCATCCTGGTGATTTACCAGCAGTTCCGCATGTATCTGGCTCGGCGGAAGTCGAAGGAGCGCGAAGAGCTCTTCAAGATCGTCACCGAGAACGCCGCCGACATGATTGCGCTGGTCGATGTGAAGGGACGGCGTCTCTACAACAGTCCCTCGTACAAGAAAATTCTGGGTTATTCGGCGGCGGAACTCTCCGAGACGTCTTCATTTGAGCAGATCCATCCAGAGGATCGCTTTAAGGTGCTGGAGGCGGCGCGCGAGGCCCGCAGCACTGGCGTCGGGAAAAAGCTGGAATACCGCATCCGCCATAAAGACGGCAGCTGGCGGGTACTAGAGTCGATGGCCAGCACCATTCGGAACGAGAAAGGCGAAGTCGCAAAGCTGGTCATCGTGAATCGCGACGTGACCGATCGCAAACGCGCGGAAGAAGAACTCGAGCACAACTTTTTTTACGATACTCTAACCGGCTTGCCCAACCGCCGCCTCTTCCTCGATCGCCTGCAGCACTTGTTTGCCCGGGCGCGGCGCAATCCGGAGCGGCAGCACGCTGTTTTGCTTGTGGATCTCGATGGCTTCAAAACGTTCAACGACACCATGGGTCAGGCGCTGGGCGATCGTGTGATCGTCGAGATCGGCCAGCGTGTGGGGCCTGTTTGCGGCATGACGACACGGTTGCCCGGCCGCAGTTCGAAAACTCCACGATGGATGCAGTGCTTTCCCGCATGGGCGGTGACGAATTCACCATCCTGCTCGAAGAGGTAAGCGATCCGAGCAACTCAATGCGGGTCGCGGAGCGAATCCTCTCTGCCGTGGCCGAGCCTTTTCTGGTGGAAGGGCGCCAGGTGCGCACCTCGGCGAGCGTGGGCATTGCCTTGAGCAAGCCCACGCATGAGCGCGCCGAGGATCTTTTGGTGGATGCCGACGCCGCGATGCGTCGCGCCAAAGCCATGGGAGGGTCGCGCTGTGAAGTATTTGACGAGGCGGTGCACACCCGCGCGGTCAACCGGCTCAAGCTGGAATCCGAGTTACGCGAGGCACTCGAGAAACGCCAGTTTCGCGTGCACTATCAGCCCATTGTGCAAATCGAAACCCGCCAGATCGCCGGGTTTGAGGCACTGCTGCGCTGGCGCCATCCCGAGCAGGGTCTTATTTCGCCGGAGAAGTTCATGGCCGCAGCGGAAGACACGGGGTTGCTGGTTTCGATTGGCCAATGGGTGATTCTGGAAGCATGTGAGCAGTTGCGCGCCTGGGACAACGCTTCGGACAGTGGGATGGGAGCTGAGAATGCCGCACTGCCGCGCGTCAGTGTCAGCGTGAACGTCTCAGCCAGGCAATTGGCCGATCTCAGCTTCGTCAGCGGCCTGGAAGCGACCCTGCGGCAGACCGGGATCGACCCATCGCGGCTGCAGCTGGAGATGACGGAAGGCGTGGCGGCAGCCGATGAAAAGCTGACTGCGACGGTGCTCTCGCACCTGAAGCAACTCCGCGTCGGCGTGATCCTGGACGACTTTGGAACGGGTAATTCCTCTCTGAGCGGGCTGCGGCAGTTTCCCATCGCAGCGCTGAAGATCGATCGCTGCCTGATTGCCGGAATGCTGGCTGACCACGGCACGCGTGACACCGTGGAGTTGATTATCCTGCTCGCCCACAAATTGAAGTTGAATGCGATTGCCGAGGGTATTGAGTCCGCTCGTCAGGTCGAACACCTCCAGGCGCTAGGGTGCGACCTCGGGCAGGGACATTTCTTCTTCGCTCCGGTAGAGGCGAAGGCAGCCGAGCAGCTTCTGCGCGAACGGGTGCCGGCACTGCACGCGAAGATGGTGGGAGCGCAATAAGCTGTCCTCCGTGTTCCCATCATGCCGTCCTCAGTAATGTCGGCTTTGATTCCTCCCTTCCCGCGCAATGTCTATACTCTTCTTGCCGGTCCGCATGACGCTGGCAGACGCTCGATGCTCACTCCAACCGCCAAGCACATCCGCCGCGTGACGTGGACACTCTATGGTCTGGAGGCTGGAGCGGTCCTGTTTGTTGCCGGTCTGGTAGCTCTCTATCTCAATCCGTTTTGGCATTTTGATGAGGGCGGCTTCCTGGACTGGCGGCTGCGCTGGTGGAACATCGCTGGTGAAGCGCTCATCGCTGCGGGGTTTTTGATTGAAGCGCTCGCATTGGTGGGGTTGGCGGCAGTTGTGGTATCTCGCTTCGCTGGGCGGCGCGCGTGGCCCTACGTAGTAGCAGCTTTGCTGGTGGTTTGCACTGTCGTGTGGATCAGCCCTGCTGGCTTCACGCGTGGTCTGGATGCGCACTTTGAGTGGAATCTGGCCGACGGCTTCAATGTGTTCCGCCTGCAGGTGTGGGACGACACCGCTGCAATCTGGCGGCCAGTAGGAAGTCCGGCATGGCAATCGACGATTGGGATACAGATTCAGCCCTTGTTGCGAGGCTATTTCAAACTCAACGATTTTCAGAAGATGAATGGGGATATCAGCGTCAAGGTGGTCCGAATCATTCCGATCGCCTGGCCGATCGAGCTGGGGAGCGGTGGCGAAACCCTTGAGGATCCTGATGAAACCGACCTGATGCGGGCGGCAGAGCGAGAAGACTTGAAAACTGTGCAGCAGTTGCTGTCGCCGTCAACGGGCGCCAACGTGAATACCGGTGCAAATGCGCTGAGCATAAATGCATTGGATCAGAGCGGGCAAACAGCTTTGATTCTCGCTTGCCGAAACCCCAAGGCAAACCCTGACGTTGTGAAGGCGCTTCTGGCTGCGGGGGCGGATGTGAACCTGCGCAGCCGCGCCGGCTATACTCCTCTGACCTGGGCGCAGGTTCACAACAATGCCGAGGTCATTCGTTTGCTGCGCCGCGCCGGAGGCCGGCCCTAGCGGCGCTGGCCACGCGGGCGTTGCTTTAGCGGTGATCGACCAGAGGCCGCAAGTTCAACGGGCGCCGTTGCCCGGCGAGACGACCCGGCCGTATTCGGAGGCACGGCTGAGGCGGTCGAACATGCGCCAGGCGGCGAGTGAAATCTTGCTGATGGCCTGTTCGCCGTCGCGTTCGTTGCCCAGAAATGAGGTCATCACGCAAATCACATAAGGACGGCCTTCGACGAAGACGACGCCGGAATCATTACGCACGGCTTCAAGCGAGCCCGGCTTGTTGGCGATCTTCACATCGGCCGGCAGATCGCGGGGAATCCATGAATCTTTATTCGTGCTCAGCACTTTGAAGAACTCGGCGGTCGATTCTTTGTCGAGCACCTTTCCCCGATAAATGTCTTCCAGCAAGGTCATCATTTCACGGGGTGTGGAAATATTTTCGCGGCCTTGCTTGGCGGCTTCCACATCCATCATCTTGCGGCGCAGGCGAGTGTGCGCCAGTCCGAGGGAATCGAGCATGGCGTTGACGTTCGCCATCCCGACACGGTCGATAAGGACATTGGTGGCGGAGTTGTCGCTGACCGCGACCATCATGGTGGCGAGATCGCGCAAGGTGATGCGGGTGACGCCGGGGGTGAGCCCGCCCATGATGTCGCTATCGGGGACCAGGTCAGAGGACTGCACGGTGTAGAGATCTTTAAGCTTCAGCTTGCCCTGTTGCGCTTGGAGAAACAGATTGGCGAGTACCGTGATCTTGATCGAACTGGCCTGCGCGAAGACTTCATTCTCGTGCAGGAAGAACTGGTTGCCGGTCGTCAGGTCTTCGATGGCAACACCCATTACGCCGTCGAGATTCTGGTCGACATCGTGAATCGTCGACTCCAGTTTTTGCCACAGGACTTTCTGTTTTTCGGCCGAGGGGGCATCGTTCGCCAATCCACTGCTGGCAGTCTGGGCAGCGGATGCCGCCACAAGCAACAGCACGGTGCAGAGCGTTTGTTTCAACCTGATCTCCTAGTACCCCATCGGGCTTTGCGAATTCACTCAGTCACATGCGCGGCGGATTCGTCATCCATCAATCTTCGCCTCCCGCAATTGCTTAACCGCCGTCTCCGAACTCACCGGCGAATAGTAAACCTCTTTGAAAGTATAGGACCGAGCTTTCGCGGCGAGGACGGGCATGATCTCGATGTGCCAGTGGTAGTCGTCATCGATGGTCTTCCAATAGCCAAGAGTTTTCGAGGGATGCAAGCTGTTGGGCGAGGTGTGCAGCACGAGGTGGAAACCTTCCGTGACGGTGCGAATGCGCTGCAGTGTCCGGCGCAGAAGCGCGGCGAGATTCACGCGCAATCCCGGCTTCGATAATCCCGTGCGCTCGAAGGAGGCGTCATGGTTGCGAGGCAAAATCCAGGTCTCGTACGGGACGCGGGGAGCGTACGGCCCGAGCGCAACGTAATCGCCGCGGGCCTCGATCACGCGTGAGGCTTGACGCTCTTCCTGGTTGAGAATGTCGCAGAACACGCAGCGCTCTTTTTCCTTAAAGTATTCGCGTCCTGCGCGCAATTCGTAGAGCACGCGCCGGGGAACGAACATAGTGGCCGTGAGCTGCGATGTGGGATGGCTGAATTCCTGCCCGGCGTTGGGGCCGTAGTCCTTGTAAAGACTGACGTACTTGATGCGCGGGTCGCGTTTAAGATCGAGGATGCGTTCGGCGGCAAGGCGCAGGAACATTCCGATTTCATCGTCGCTGGCGTTCCACAGCTGGCGGTCATGCTGGGGATTCTCGACCAGCACTTCGTGCGCGCCCACCGAATTCATACGGTCGTAAATCCCGTCGCCGCGGCGGCCGGGTTCACCCTCAATATGGTAGAGAGGAGCGGGATGCACCATGGACCGCGCCGACCAACCCGCACCGCTGGGCAGAGCGGCGATCACCTGAGTGGCCTCTGGTGAATCCGGACAAAAGCGGCAGGCGGTTTGAAGACGCGGTGTGGTTTCGGTTGGGTCGTCTCCTGTCATGACCCAGGAGCGAGTGATGGGATCTTTGCGCAGTTCCATGTATTAGGTAAACACTGTGGGAGAAGCTGCGTCAAGCAAGGTTTCAAAGTTCTCAAGGTTTCAAGGTTTCAAGGTTCCGAGGTCTCAAGGTCAACCTCCAAGTGTTGTTTTGGGAACCGTGAAACATTGAAACCTTGCAACCTTGAAACCTTGCAACTTTGAAATTGTTATAATCCGCGCCAAGCGCGTTGCAACGATGACCGAGCCGTCCACTCCGCTGATGCGGCAATATGCCGCCGTCAAGAAAGAACATCCCACCGCGTTGCTGTTTTTCCGCCTGGGAGATTTTTACGAGCTTTTCTTTGATGATGCGATTGTCGCTTCCAAAGAGCTGCAGATCACGCTTACCTCGCGCAACAAGGAGAAAGGCATCGCGGTGCCCATGTGCGGAGTGCCGCACCATGCGGCGGAAGGCTACATTGGCAAGCTGATCCGCAAAGGCTTCAGGGTGGCGATCTGCGAGCAAATGGAAGATGCGCGGCTGGCGAAGAAGCACATCGGAGCGAAATTAGTGCGGCGTGAAGTGACACGCGTAGTCACGCCCGGTACCGCCGCCGACTCCCTGCTGGGGTCGGAGGAAAATAACTTTCTCGCGGCGCTGGCGCAGGTGGGAGAGCATGTAGGCTTTGCCGCGTTGGATCTTTCCACCGGGGAGTTTCGCGCAACGGAATTTTCGGGTGAAAGCGCGCTGCGGCGGGTGCAGGAAGAACTGGAACAGTTGCGGCCGAAAGAGTTGTTATACGGGTCGGCGGCGCCGCTGTTTGATACTAAAACCAGCCGCGCCTTGCCTACACAGCCACGGAGCCCGCAAACGCCTCAACCTCGCGCATCAGGGATTACCTGTGCCGAGACTCCGCTGGATGACTGGATCTTCGCACCGGATCATGCTATCCCGTTGCTGGAAAATCATTTTGGAGTGCTGTCGCTCGAAGGCTTTGGGCTGGCTGGACGGACGGCCGCGGCGGCAGCGGCCGGCGCCATCCTCTATTATGTCCGGTCGACCCAGCGTGGATCGCTCGACCACGTCGACCGCATCGGCTGGTACGAGCGGCAGAACTGTCTCGTGCTAGATGCGGTTACGGTCAGGAATCTCGAATTGATCGAGCCGCTGTTTGCTGGGACGGATGCGGGCGTCACTCTGTTTCGCTCGATCGATGCCGCGGTTACACCCATGGGCAAGCGGTTGCTGCGGGCTTGGCTGCTGCGGCCCTCCCTCGATCTGGCAGAAATCAATGCCCGGCTCGATGCCGTGGAAGCCGGCGCAAAGGACATCATCGCGCGCGAGGAGTTGCGGCGCGCCCTCGACGGCGTGCTCGACCTGGAGCGGCTTTTGAGCCGCGTCACGCTGGAGAAGGCGAATCCGCGCGATGTGCTGGCGCTGGCCGCATCGCTCGCGAAGATTCCAGGAATTAAAGCTGCCGTAGGACGACTCGCCGCAGAGCGGCTGAAGACTTTGCACAGTTTGCTCGACGAACTCGGTGACCTGCGCGAACGCATCGAGAAGACGATTGTGCCCGAGCCTCCGTTGAGTTTCGCCGATGGGGGCGTAATTGCGGCGGGCGTGGATCGTGCTCTCGACGAATTGCGCGAACTCTCGCGCAACAGCAAGCAGGTGCTGGCACAGATCGAACAGCGAGAACGCGGGCGGACCGGGATCAGCTCGCTCAAGGTTAAATTCAATTCCATCTTCGGTTACTACATCGAGGTTTCGAAGCCCAACCTGCACCTCGTTCCGCAGGATTATGAACGCAAGCAGACTTTGGTGGGCGCCGAACGCTTTACCACTCCTGAGTTAAAAGAATATGAAGCCAAGATTCTTGATGCTCAGGAAAAGATAGCCGAGATCGAGCGGCGTCTGTTTACTGAATTGCGCACGGCGATTGCATCCGAAGCGAAGCGTATCCGGCAGACGGCATTGACGCTGGCTGAGGTGGATGTGCTTGCTTCGCTGGCGCACGTCGCGGCTCTGCGCAACTACTGCCGGCCACAATTCGTCTCTTCAGCGGATAAGGCCACCTCAGCTGGTGACACGGGCGATCTAGAGATTGTCGAGGGACGGCATCCCGTGATCGAGCAGGAAGAGATGGCCGGAGGCAGCGAGCGTTTCGTTCCCAACGATCTTTATCTGAACGCGTCCACGCACACGATTCTGCTGCTGACCGGCCCGAACATGGGCGGCAAGTCTACTTATTTGCGGCAGACGGCGTTGATTGTGATTCTGGCGCAGATGGGCTCGTTCGTTCCGGCGCGCTCGGCGCGGCTCAGCGTGGTCGATCGCGTCTTCACCCGCATCGGCGCCAGCGACAACCTGGCGCGCGGTCGTTCGACCTTCATGGTCGAAATGACGGAGACGGCGGCGATTCTGCACACCGCGACCGCGCGGTCGCTGATTCTGCTGGATGAAGTGGGCCGCGGGACATCCACTTATGATGGATTAGCGATTGCCTGGGCGGCGATCGAATATCTGCATGCGCGGGTGCGGGCGAAGACTTTATTCGCCACGCACTATTTCGAGCTAACAGAATTGGCCGAGCAGCTTGCGGGAGTAAAGAATTATCACGTTTCGGTAAAGGAGACGGGAGGCGGGATCGTATTCTTGCGAAAGGTTCAGCCGGGCGCGGCCGACCGCAGCTATGGCATCGAAGTCGCCAAGCTCGCCGGACTGCCGAATGAAGTGATTTCGCGGGCGCGCGAGGTATTGGCGGAGCATGAATCTGTCGAGCGACTCGCGACGGGACATCTTTCTCCGGGAGCCTCGCCGCCGGCAACACAGTTGACCATCTTCACGCCGCTGTCGCAGCCCGTCCTAGAGAAGCTGCGCGGAGTGGATTTGAACCGGCTCACGCCGCTGGAGGCCTTGAACTTGCTCGCGGAGTTGAAGAAAGAAATCTAGCCACACAGACTAGAGGGGCCACTGATAAATCGCATCGAATGACTGTTCACGGCAAGACGCTTAAGGCGCCCAACGTCGGCCAGCTCCTGATCATGGGCGTCGATGGCACCGAAATGACGCCGCGTCTCAGTTCCCTGCTCGCGCGTCTGCAGCCTGCTGGGGTGATTCTGTTCGCTCGCAATATAAAGAGTGCCGAGCAGACCTGGCGGCTGCTGCGCGATTGTCAGAAATGCGTTTCGACGCCATTGTTTACCTGCGTCGATCTCGAAGGCGGAAATGTAGACCGCTTTCGCGATGTGCTTGGTCCCACGCCAGCGGCGGCGGAGGTGTTCGCGACCGGCGATCGCAAACTTTTTCGCAAACACGGGCAAATCATCGGAGAGAATTGCCGTGCTCTTGGATTCAACGTTGACTTCGCGCCGGTGCTCGATCTGGGGTTTGAAGCTTCGCGCCGCGTGATGAGTACGCGCTCGGTTTCGGCGGATCCACGCCAGACGATTGCCTACGCACGCGAGTTTCTTGCTGGCCTGCGGGCCGCCGGAGTACTCGGATGTGGCAAGCATTTCCCCGGTCTGGGCGAGGGCACACTCGATAGCCATCACGAGCTGCCTGTGATCGACAAGCCGCTGAAAAAGCTTTGGGCCCAGGACCTCCTGCCTTACCGCACACTCCACGCGCAGATGCCGCTGGTGATGATTTCGCACGCGGCGTATCCGCTCGTCACAAAAGATCGGACTCCAGCGTCGCTCTCGAAGGTTTGGATTACCGACATTCTGCGCAAGAGCATCGGATATCGCAAGCTGATTGTGTCGGACGATCTGGAAATGGGAGGAGTTTTGTCGGCAGCGCCCGTGGGACCGGCGGCGGTCGAATTCGTTCGAGCCGGCGGAGATCTTTGCCTGGTCTGCCATCGCGAGGACTACATCGCGCAAGCTTTCGAAGAGATCTCAAAGACAGCTGAGCGCGACCTCAAGTTTGCCAGGCGCGTCGAGGAATCGGTACGACGAGTGCTGGGATTCAAGAAGAAGTCGGCCAAAATACTGCGGAGACGGAAAGAACCATCCGCCACGACTGCTGAAAAACTCTCGCGAAAACTGTGGGAATTCAGCGAGCAGGTGCGGCTGGAAGCTCTGAATCGCGCGGAGAACCTGCGGCTGCGGAAATGACGAAGAAAGACATGATTGTTGCCGGGGTGATGAGCGGGACTTCTGCTGACGGCATCAACGTGGCGTTGGTGCGTTTACACCGTCGTTCCCATGTACCTTTTGAATTGCTTGGCCACGCTGAATACTCTTATCCAAAGAAAGTTCGATCGGTAGTGTTGGCCGCAATGAATGCCCCGCAAGCCAGCGTCGCGGATCTGGCCCGGCTTAATTTCCTGCTGGGGGAACTCTATGCCGATGCGGTGTTGGCAACGGCGCGGCAGTTTCGGACAAAGGTAGAATTGGTCGGCTGCCACGGACAAACGCTTTATCATCAGGGCGAGGCTCAGTTCTTTCTTGGGCGTAAGGTGGCCGCGACTTGGCAGACGGGCGAGGCGGCAGTCATCGCGGCCCGAGTTCGCGTGCCAGTGGTTTCGGATTTTCGTCCGGCAGACATTGCGGCCGGGGGCAAAGGCGCGCCGCTGGTTCCGTTCCTCGACTACTTGCTGTTTCGCGATGCGCGCGCGGGTAGGCTCGTGCAAAACATCGGCGGCATTGCCAATATGACAGTGATCCCGGCGGGCGCGGCAGCAGGCGATGTGACCGCGTTCGATACTGGGCCGGGTAACATGGTGATCGACTCGGTTACCGAGAAGTTGTTCGGGAAGCCCTTCGATCGAGGCGGGAGGATCGCGGCTTCGGGAAAAGTTTTGGACAAAGTCATCCGCGGAATTTTACGGCGCGACTTCTTCCGGAGAAGACCGCCCAAGACAGCGGGGCGTGAGGAATTCGGCCGCGAGTTTGTGCGCGAGTTCCTGCGGAGTTGTGGACGTAGCCGAAAGCAGGATGTAGTAGCTACGGCTACGGCGCTGACCGCGAAGTCGATTGCAGATGCGGTGCGGCGGTTTGCCTTGAACGCAAGCTCCGCGCGAAAGGCGGGTTTTCGGGAGATGATTCTTTCCGGGGGAGGAGCGCAAAACTCCACGCTTGTGGCCATGTTAGCCAGCGAACTTGCATCGCTTGGATTGCAGCTGCGATTCTCCGACGAATTTCGCCTGCCTTCGGCGGCAAAAGAGGCTGTCGCCTTTGCCGTTCTTGCCCACGAAACCTGGCACCGGCGAGCGTCGAATGTTCCTTCGGCGACAGGAGCGAGACGCGCGGCGGTGCTGGGAAAGATTTCCTACCCTTAGATCTTTTGGATCTTAGCGCAGTAATCTTATACACGCGGATTGGTAAGCTATGCCGATTTACATTTCGATGCTTCGCGGAATTAATGTTGGCGGAAACAAGCGAATCAAAATGGAGAGGCTTCGTGAGTCATTCGAGGCGCTGGGTTTCGAGCAGGTGAAGACCTACATTCAGAGTGGAAACGTTGTTTTCAAGGCCGGCAAAGTTTCCGTTGCAGGACTCTCGAAGAGAATCGAAGAGCGCATTCTCGGCGACTTCGGTTTTTCAGTCTCCGTCATTTCGAGGACAGCGGACGAGATAGCAAGTACGATCAAAAACAATCCCTTCCTGAACCAGCCGGGAATCGATCCCGAGAAACTTCACGTCGCTTTTCTGTCGGAGGCCCCAGCACCATCGGCCCTGAACAAGTTGGCGCAGCTCACCTTGAAGCCGGACCAATCTCGCTGTCTCGGCCGCGAAGTTTATCTCTATTTTCCGAATGGAGTATCCGGCAGCAGTTTGTGGAAGCACCCGCTCGATGGCGTGTTGTCTGTAGGAGCGACGACTCGCAATTGGAAAACCGTGAGCAGCCTCCACCAGATGTGCAGGGACTGCCGCTGATGGGACGGACTCACTCGATTCTCTCGGCTTTCACGGCGCTGGCCCTGGCCGTTTCCGTGCTTTCCTGCTCCAAGAAGGCCGATCCCAACACGCTGGTGATGGTGATCGAATCGAGCCCCACGAACCTGGACCCGCGCGTGGGAATTGACGCATATTCGGAGCGCATCGACAACTTGATTTTCGACGACCTGCTCTCGCGCGGCGATAACCTGGATGTGGCGCCGGGACTGGCTGAACGCTGGGAGATTCCTGATCCGCTGACTTACGTTTTTCATCTGCATCACGGCGTGAAATTTCATGACGGGCGCCCGCTTACCTCGCGCGATGTGAAATGGACCTTTGATTCGCTGCTTCAAGGCAAGATTCGTAGCACCAAGGCGGCAGCGTATCGTTTTGTCGATCATGTCGACGCGCCCGATGATTTCACCGTGGTCTTTCACATGAAGGAGCCTGACGCAGCCCTGCTCTGGAACATCTCCGACGGCGCAGTGGGCATCGTGCCCTACGGCAGCGGAGATGAGATTTCACGACATCCGATCGGCTCGGGGCCGTTCAGGTTCGTGAGCGCCGAGACTGACAAAGAAGTGATCATCGAGCGCAACGAAGATTACTGGGGCGAAAAGGCGAAGCTCGCCCGTGTGCGCTTCGCAGTGGTTCCTGACGCCACAACGCGCGCGCTCGAGCTGCGCAAAGGCAGCGCCGACCTGGCCATCAACGCGCTCACGCCGGATACGGTGCTCGCCCTCGAGCGCGAGCCCTTTCTTGCGGTCGAACATGCGCCGGGCACGGAAGTGCAGTACTTGGGATTCAATTTACGCGATCCGATTCTGAAGGATGTGCGGGTGCGGCAGGCCATCGCCTATGCCCTCGACCGCCGGCCGATGATCGAATATTTGTGGCGGGGCATGGCACAGCCGGCGCGCAGCGTTCTACCTCCGCAAAGCTGGGCTTACAACGGCGACGTGCCGGCCTACGACCATGATCCCGCCAAAGCCGAGGTGCTGCTCGACGCAACCGGCTATCCCCCGGTAAACGGCGTGCGTTTTCACATCACCATGAAGACTTCCACCGACGAGAACACGCGGCTCATGGTTGCGGTTATGCAGCAGCAACTCCGCGAGGTCGGAATTGCGCTCGACATTCGCAGCTTCGAGTCGGCCACTTTCTTTGCCGACGTGATCCACGGAGCCTTTCAGCTTTATGGATTACGCTGGGTGGGGGGCAACGAAGACCCGGATATTTTCTATGTGTTTCATTCCTCGAGGTTCCCACCGAACGGAGCCAACCGCGGCCACTACTCGAATCCCCGAATAGATGCGCTGATCGACCAGGCCCGCCGCGAAGTCGATCCCAGGGTGCGCAAACCGATTTATGCCGAGATCCAACGCATCTTGGCGGAGCAGTTGCCTTACATCGATCTGTGGTATCTGGATAATGTTCTCGTTCACAACAAACGCGTGCGCAATCTTCAGCTTAATCCGGCGGGAAACTACGATTTTCTGCGGACCGCTGAGCTGGCACCGGCGAATAATTAAGCTGCCAACTTCGCGTGTTACCATCGAACTTTGGACGTAGCGCCGGCGTCCCGCCGGCTCTCCTCCTTCCATGCGGATTCTCTTCATCGGCGACATTTTCGGGCGGCCGGGGCGGACTATCGTCAAGGACCGGCTGCCCGGCATTGTCCGCGATCAGGCCATCGACCTGGTGATCGCTAACGGAGAGAACTCGGCGGCTGGTTTCGGCATCACTCCGGCGCTGGCCGAGGAATTGTTTGAGCTCAATATTGACGTCATCACTACCGGCAACCACGTTTGGGACAAACGCGAAATCCTGGATTACTTTCAGATGGTCGAAGGCAACGGCCACGGTCCGCAACGCCGCGTCCTTCGTCCCGCAAATTATCCTGCGGATATGCCGGGCTGGGGTTTGTATCAGGGTCACAAGGGCAAGATCCCTTATGCCGTGATCAACCTGCAGGGACGGGTGTTTATGGCGTCGAATGACGATCCGTTTCGCACCGCCGACCAGCTTTTGCAGCAGATTACGGCCAAGGTGATCTTCGTGGACTTCCACGCCGAAGCGACTTCGGAAAAAATCTCACTCGGCTGGTACCTCGACGGACGCGTCACCGCGGTCGTCGGCACACACACCCATGTTCCCACAGCCGACGAACGTGTTCTGCCCAACGGAACCGCGTATGTCACCGATGTCGGCATGACAGGTCCTTATGACGGCGTAATCGGCGTGAAGAAAGAATTAGTGGTGAACAAGTTCCTCAACGGCATGCCGGTGCGCTTTGAGCCAGCCACGGGCGACGTCCGGCTGTGCGCGGTGGTGATCGACTGCGATGAGAAAACCGGCAAGGCGCGGGATATTGAACGGCTGATGCTAAGTTGAATCGGGCCTGCTGAAGGTGCCGTCAATCTCACTTCGAATAACCCCACTCTTCGCAGCCGAGCTAATGAGCGCTACCCAACCTTTGCCACAATCATGTTGCGCGGAACGGCGCGGGATGCTAGAAAGATGCGGCGTTCCGTTTGCTTCCGCCACGGCTCGTCCCTCTTTATCATGCGTACCTCGACCGCCTCTAGTCGCACCCAGCCTCCGACTGGACACCACTTTTTCCTGCTCTTCGTCTTCTTATTAGCCATCCTCATCCTCTACCCGTACCTACAGAGCGGTGGATTCGCTTATTTCGCATTCCGTGTGGTCGGCATCGCCGGAATTGTGATTGCTGTGTACGCGATCCGCTTGAGGCGAACACTCTTGCTCATCGCCCTCGTGCTAGCCGTCCCGGCCGTTTCAGAGCGCATGCTGCCTCGTGAACTCAACGCAGGATTGCTTTCCATTCTCAGCATCACTCTTAACTTTGTGTTCGATGTATTTATTGTGGTGGTTATCTTCCGTCGAGTCTTTGGCAACGAGAAACCCAATTCGGAAACAATTTTCGGGGCGCTTTGCATTTATTTACTGGTAGGGTTCGCCTTCGCCAGTCTCTACGGCATGGTGTCTGCCATTCAGCCGAGGGCGTTCTATCTCGATCCTCAGACGAATCTCCACGCTGTCCCCAACAGGTTCGATTTCATTTATTACAGCTTCGCTACCATGGTGTCCCTGGGTGCGGGTGGTATCACCGCTGTCTCAGCACCCGCCCGCTCGCTTTCCGTGATTGAGGCCATTATCGGCGTGCTTTACCTTGCCGTGTTGATTGCAAGGCTGATGAGCGCATATGGCTCCCCACCGGTTTCCGGACCCTCATGACCGCCGAAAGGCTGGCAGTTGCAGCAATTCTGGCCTTGAACATTGTTAAGACCTTTCGATGGGCCCGTGCAAGAGAGCGCCTTTGACCCGTTCCTACCGATGGTGCTTCATTCCGTCCCCCCGTTAAGGCCGGAGGTACGGAGACTAATAGCTCTCGTCGGGGATGGGGCCTCAGGTTAAAATCAAATCAATGCAGCGAGTATGGATCATGGCGGCGGTTGGTCTTCTGGCGGCAATGCCGGCGGTTCCGGCGTTCGCCGCGGATGACGCGACCATTGACGCTCCGATCATCTCCTGCGGCAACGGGATTCCCGGCGGCGTTTACTGCGTTCCCACGAAGAAGGATTTGAAGGAAGCCCGGAACGCTTACGCGCGCGGGTTGAAGTTGCAGGGTCAAGATCGTTTGCAAGACGCGTTTACCCAGTTCGACGAAGCCTCGCGGCTCGAGCCGCAAGACCTGGCCTTCCTTTCGGCGGAGGAGTTGACGAAGTCGCAACTCGTGTTTCAGCACACCGAACGCGGCGATTCCCTCCTGGCCCTGGCCCAGCCACAGCAGGCGGCGGCTGAGTTCCGCGCCGCTCTGAAACTCGACCCCGACGATGCGTATGTGGAGGAGCGCCTCACGCAGGCGCTGCGCGGTCCGGCAGCTTCCCGGCTGGCTGGATTGTCTGCGACGCTGGCCGACGCCAGCGAGATTGATGTCCAGCCCAAGAAGTACCTTGCGACCTTTCATTACCGCGGCGATGTTCGCGGACTGTTTGACGAGCTGGCCGCGGCCTACGGCGTGAGCGCTGAATTTGACGATTCGTTTACAGCAAAGCCAGTCCGATTTTATGTGGACGATGTGGACTTCTCTACTGCTCTTCGGCTGGCGTGTCTGGTAAGCGGGACGATGTGGACGCCGCTCGATGCACACCAGGTATTCATCGCAAAGGACACTCAGCAGAATCACAAGCAGTTTGACCGCATGTCGCTCGTCACTTTTTCGATCCCCGGAGCGAGCACGCCCCAGGAAGTCACCGAGCTGGTCACCTCGCTGAAAAACATTTGCGAATTTCAGAAGATCAGTTCGGCACAAAACGGAACCGTGGAGGTCCGCGCGCCGCAGACTACGCTCAAGGCGTGTACCAGGCTTCTGAATCAGTTGACCAACGAGCGTCCGCAGGTGGCGCTCGATATCGAGGTCTACCAGATCAGCCACAACTTTACGCGCGAAATCGGGATGCACATTCCGAATACGTTCAACCTGTACAACATTCCGGTGGCAGCGATAGCGGCGGCAGTGGCGGCGCTGGGCGGACAGAACCTGCAGTCTCTCGCCAACCAGCTGATTTCTTCCGGCGGCATCAACGCCGCTGGAAGTACGGCGCTGTCCGGGCTTCTGGCGCAACTGCAGAACCAGACCAGCGGCATCTTCAGCCAGCCGCTGGCCACTTTCGGCAACGGCATTTCCTTTTCAGGAGTGAGCCTGGATCACCTGACGGCCGCTCTTTCCCTGAACGAGTCATGGGCCCGCAGCTTGAGTCGCGTGACCCTGCGCGCGGGGCAGGGCAACGACGCTACTCTCCATGTGGGCGAGCGCTACCCCATTCTGAATGCGTCCTACGCGCCCATCTATAATTCTTCGGCGATTTCCGCAGTGTTGGGGAATCAGAGCTACGTGCCGCCCGTTCCGTCGGTCAGTTACGAGGATCTGGGCTTGAGCCTCAAGGCCAAGCCGGTAATTCATGGCAATAACGAAGTGACCCTGACGCTCGAACTGCAGGTGCGCTCCCTTACCGGGCAGAGCTCGAACGGGGTGCCGGTGCTTTCCAACACGGAATACAAAGGCGGCATAAGACTGCGCGATGGCGAGCCGGCCGTGGTGGCCGGAGAAATCTCTACCAACGATCAGCGTTCCATAGCCGGTATTCCGGGCATCGGCGAGATTCCACTCCTGGATCAAGCCGCGAACGATAACAACCGGATGAAAGAGGAGGACGAGCTACTTATCGTAATCACGCCTCACGTCCTGGCCAACCCGGACCGGACCACGGACGAGATCTGGCTGAGTACGAAGTAGCTTTTCCGCTCGCCCGGCAAAGCCGAATCACTTCGCTTCCTTCGCTGCAAAATCCACTAGACCTTTATAGGTATCGGCCATTCGCCCATCAACATTTCCGATGGCGCGGCCGTTGATGAAAAGAGTTGGCGTGCCGTTCACGTTAACCGCCTTGCCCAGGGCAATAGAGGCATCAACGTGAGCCTTGGTTGCAGGAGTGCGGGCACAAGCTGCAATGTCGGCGCCTTTCACGCCCGCGCCATCCGCCAGCGCCGTCAACTTTTCATCGGCGTTTTCGGCGGTGATGTCGCCTTGCGTTTCATACGTCTTGGCGATGAATTTCCAGAACGCTTCGTTCGACGCTCGCCCCACGCAGTCGGCGTAAGCCGCGCCTTTTGCCGCCCAGTTGTGCATCTCGAGGGGAAAGTTCTGAAAGACGAAGCGCGCGGTGGGTTCCGCCGCAATGAGCCCCTCGATGACCGGCTGCGCCGCTTTGCATGCTGGACACTGCAGATCCCCGAACTCAACAATCGTAACTGCCGCGTCTTTCGGTCCGCGCGAAGGGCCTGTAATGCCTTTCTCCAGAATCCTCTGTGCTCGATCGAAAGGCTTTGCGCCGAACGGAATAATTTCGCCAAGCACGGCATGTTCCCCATCCGCCGTAACGTAGAACCGGCTGACCGACTGGCTCTGGGGCGTAGCCAGAACAACGTCGACCTGGGCCAGGCCCGGCACGGGGGCAGGCTTGATGCTGGAAATTTTCCAGCTCACCTGGGGTTCATAGCCAAAGGTCTGTTGCATGAAGGAGTCCACCGTAGATTCCGAGGGAAGATTGACCGCTCCGGCCGGTTTGTCGGCGGCCTTCGCATCAGCAGCCTTCGCCTTGCCCGGGGCTTGAGCTACGGCCAAACTACATGCCAGCAGGAGAAGAAGAATCAGATTAATAGAACTGCGCATGGTTTCCTTTCAATTCAAAATTATTGAAGAGCGGGACGCACTGGGATTGTCTGATCGATCTCTGACGGATCCCTTTCAAACCTCGCTTTTCGCAGCAATGGGAAAACGGCGGCCGTAGCCGAAAGCTTTGGGAGAAATCTTAATACCCGGGGCCGCCTGCTGGCGCTTGTACTCGGCGCGATCCACCATCCGGACGACGCGCCGCACCAACTCGATGTCGAAACCGCGATCGGCCGCTATGCGCTCGGCGGAGTGCGCGTCTTCCACGTAATCTTCAAGCACTGCGTCCAGAATCTCGTAGGGCGGAAGCGAATCGCTGTCTTTCTGATCGGGCCGCAACTCCGCGGATGGCGGCTTCTCCAGCGTAGCCTGCGGAATCACAACGCGACGCGAATTCACGTAGTGACTCAGCCGGTAAACCATGGTCTTCGGCACATCCGAAATAACCGCCAGGCCGCCGACCATGTCCCCGTAGAGTGTACAGTAGCCAACGCCCAGCTCGCTTTTGTTGCCAGTGGAAAGCACGATGGCGCCAAACTTGTTCGACAGCGCCATCAGCAGTGTGCCTCGGGCGCGCGACTGGATATTCTCTTCCGTCACGTCTTGCTTCCGGCCCGCGAACACTTCCTGCAGCGTTTGCCGGTAGGCTTCAAACGCTCGATCGATGGACAGCAACTCGAAGCGCATGCCCAGGTTCTTGGCCAGCGCGCGGGCGTCGTCGATGGAACCCGGCGACGAATACGGACCGGGCATGCCTATGCCGATCACGTTCTCCGCTCCGATAGCATCAGCAGCGATGACGGCGGTGAGTGCCGAATCAATTCCACCGCTCAGGCCGATGATGGCTTGTTGAAATCCGCACTTGCGCATGTAATCGCGCGTGCCCAACACCAGCGCGGCGTATACACTGGCTTCCTCGCCTTCGATCTGCTCGTGCAGTTCGCCGGTGAGGGTCTTGGAATCGAAGTAGATGAGATCTTCTTCGAACGATTTCCCCTGCGCGACGACCTCGCCCTTAGCATTGAGCACCATGCTGGAACCGTCGAAAACCAGACTGTCGTTGCCTCCAACTTGATTGACCAGCGCGACTGGAACCTTGTGGTGGCGGGCGATGGCGGCCAGCATGTCGCGGCGCAGTTCGCGCTTGCCGATCCAGAAAGGGGACGAGGAAATGTTAAGCACGAAGTTCCCCCCGGCACGCACCAGGGCTTCGATGGGATCGACTGTATACAGGCGTTTGGGCCAGAACAGCTTGTCGTTCCAGGCATCTTCGCAGATGGTCAGCGCCATCTGGTTGCCGCAGAAGGAGAACAGATCCTGACTCTTGGCGGGCGCGAAGTTGCGCATTTCGTCGAAGACGTCGTAGGTGGGCAAGAGCATCTTCGATTGCAGGAAGACAATCTTGCCATCCTGCAACAACGCGGCGGAATTCATGGCGGACTTGCCGGTTTCAGAGTGAGCCGGGGTTACGAGTCCGCAGATCACGGAGATGCCTCGGGTTTCAAGAGCGATCTGCTCGGCAGTCTCGCGATTGCGAGCGACGAAGGATGGACGCTCCACCAGATCGCGAGGCGGATAACCGCACACCGACAACTCGGGGAACAGAATGAGCCCGGCACCGTTCCATTCCGCGCGGCGGGAAAACTCGACGATCTTGTTCCGGTTGCCTGCGAAATCTCCAACGGTGGGGTTGATTTGGCCGAGCGCAATCTTCACTTATTTAGTGTAAAGCAGGAAGGCGGGCTTCGGCTTTCGGGCTTCGACTTGGTCGGACCGCGATCCAGATAAAAAAATTACGGATCAAAATGGCTAAAATATCTGGAATCAGTGGGTTGCGGTGTCTGTTGTCGGGTGGAAGCCGGCTAAAATCTTGGAAACAAACGACTTGCTCGTAAAATATTCGATTCACAGGACTTAGCCAGTCTTGCTTGGGGTAAGTGCCCTGGAATCAGCCGGGCGTCTCGCAAAATATTGCATTTGCTGGAGTTATCTCATTGCTATTTTTTTGTCAATGATCTAATGCGTATAGAGATAGGGTCTCACGGTTGAGAATGGGAGTCAAGGAAAAGCGCGCAGTGAGGAGAGGATTCGGGGAGTGAGCGCAACGGGGATTTATCAACAGTTGACGGCTGGGTGCATAATTGCTTTAACGCTGACTGTTGTGCGAGGTCGCGAAATATGAACGGCCCATCCGAACAAAAACACGAAGGGCCTGCAAGGCCAGTGGAAATAAGAAGACGATGTCCCAAGTGCGGTGCGCCGCTGACGGTATACGAGCTTCGCATCAGTCCGACGGTTTGTCCTAGCTGCAAGACAGAGTTACAGGTATTTCTCAAGGCGAATTGGGTATATACGGTAGTTTCACTCACCATCGGGGTAGTGGTTGCTTACCTTCAAGGCCACGAGAGCATTATTCTCGGCATGTGGGCGCTTTTCTACGGAATGGTGATTCTCCTTGTAATTAAGATCTATCGATGGCAGCTTCATCTGCCAATAAGAATAGTGGAGGTGCCAGATTGCAGGTTCTGGCGCGCAGACGCACCCTGATGGCATTTCTCGCTTTACGCCAAAGAGGCTGCGCGTAACTTCTGTAAACAGGCGTCTACACTCAAAATGACGCCGGGCGGAAGTTGGCGCTTCCATTCGGGCGAGCATTTCCATGGTGCGGGACTCTTAGTCTGCTGGTTCCTGCGCGGCATGGTCAGGGGATGGAGTTACGCTGGCTTGGCGACTCTGTTCCTCTGCGGCTTTCAACCCCCGCGCTCACGTGCGGGGCTAATGAATGGCGTCGCTTCGCGACTCCTCGGCCGCGGCTTGGCGCTCGCCGACGACGTACTCACAACAGCTTGGCGCTGGAGGTTGCGGCGGTGGCGGCTTTCGCCATGCTACCGTTCGAGGGCGAGGCTGTGGCGGGCTCGGGAGCCGGCAATTTCATGCACAGTTCCGCAGCCTCGGCGATGCTTCGGCATTCTTCTTGCTTCAACGTCACCCAGCTGTCAAAGGTGGCTTTCTCCCGCGCCACACCCTCGAGGTTGCGGCCGATGCGGGCCGTGTAGTGCGCCCTTATGCTCTCCAGTTCCGCCTGAATTTGCAGGTTTTCTTCCGCCTTTCGGGCCCATTCCGCCTCGACCTGTTTTCGTTCAGCGGCTTCGTAGGAATCCATCGCATCGCGGCGGGCCTCGGCGTCGCGCAGCACTTCGTCGATGGGAACACCCGCCGCATCGAGAGCCATCAGCAGCGCTACTCGCTTCATCTCCTTCGGCAACCCGCAGATGTGGGCGCTGTTCAGCATTTCGACAACCTTCTTAATGCTGTATCCCTTGCGCGGAAGCATGATGCCGGCTGCACGGTAAATGTCTTCCATGGCCAACAGCTCGACCTGGAAGTTCGGGACCTCGCGCGCCGCGGCGCTTTTTTTCGGGGGTGGAGTGCCGGGTGAAGTGACCGCAGGCCTGAGATTTTCCTTCTCATCCTCGGCCTTGACGTTTTCGTCGGCGCCTTGGTCGCCGCTTACACTGAGGCCGTCCGGCTTATTGCTCCAGGGTAGTTCAAGCCATTTGCGTTGCATGGGTTTCCTTTCCTTGCCAGCCTGCGCTCGTTTTGGGAGCTGTTTCGTCTTAAATTGAGTCCGTCGAAGCGCATTGAATTCGTCGAGCCGTGAAATACGGCGTCTTTCGCTGTCGTCCATCTCGTAACCACTGCTGTGCGGAAGCGTTGCCGGCATCGCGCCCGCAGGGGTCGCCGTAAGCGCCGGCGGCACAGTTTCTGCTTTCGGCGCGGCTACGGGAATCTCGTTGGGTCTGCTCTCTTGCTGCTTCGGCAGATTTTCGGCCTTGACTGTAGACACTGCCGCAACATTCGCTCCCACGCTCTTCGGCGCTGGGACATCCGCGGGGACAGGCTGGCTGGGGATCGGATTCTCCGTCGTATCGCGCTGAATCCCCACCAGGTATTCCCTTCCCTCGCTGCGGCAGTATTTGGCGGTGCCCGAGAACTGCTCGAAGCGCCACTGAATTCGCACCTTTGATCCCACTCCGATTGGTGTCTTGATGCGTATGCATGCGCCTCCGGTGGACCGGTCTTCCATGCGTGCGGCAGCGGTTCTCGATGCTCCACCTTGGTCTTCCCACGACGCCTCCACCAGAGTCATCACTGGCATGCGGAACTCGGGCATAAACTGCGCTCATTCCAATCTATCGGCAAGAATTTAAATTAGTTCACAAGCGGGCGGGAGTCCCGATTTGGAGATGCAACTTTATTTGCCCGTTCCGGGTCGGCGGGTGGTCGGGAATGCTGTAGCGCGACTTCAGTCTAATTCCCTGGAAAAACTGCGTGCCTGGGTGCTGGCACGGGGGCGTCGCCCTTCTGATCCTGCCAGAGAACCTGGTTCAGAGCCGCGGCCCAGGCTGCGTCGGGACGCGAGAAATCCATCTTCGACGATTCGCTCGCGCCCCGGGCGTCGCGCCGGTTGGTCTCGTAGATAAGACCGTTGTTCAAATTGCGATGGTCCGCTTTGAATGCGGGCTGGTCGCCAGCGCCGGAGAACATTCGTCCCATCGCCAGAGCGTAGGCGTCGTTCTGGTTCATCGGGGGCAAGCCTAGCAGCATTTCCATGGTGTGAATCATGTTCACCGTGGTGTAGAAGCGGTGCTCGAGGTAAGGCTCGGCCGCGGTTCCTGGCGAATACTTGCTGACGACGAAAGCGATGGAGCGGTGGGCATCGACGTGGTCGCCGCCGTCTTGCGCGTCATCCTCGAGAATGAAGATGGCGGTGTCATCCCAGTACGGGCTGTGGGAAACGGCATCGACGACGCGGCCGAGCGCGAGATCGTTATCCGCCACCGAGGCCGCTGGGCGCGGGCGCTCGGGCCGCGTGCCACCGGTGTGGTCGTCGGGTAGATAGAGCAGGACGAATGCGGGCAACTGGAACTCGGCGCTTTCGTTTTCCTTGCGAGCCCGGGAATACGCTTCGAACTCGTTGAGGAATTCGTCGGCACGAAGCTGGTCGGGATAGTCCGTGTTGAAATCTGGAAACAGCGGATCGAAGTGATCGCGCAGCACCGCCTTCGTGGGCTTAACCCCGTCGAACAAGGGCACTGTCCACGGGAACGGACTCGGTCCGGCGTGAGGGTCGCCGACGTTCGGGGGCAGAGCATCTCCCTGGTGAAGTTCGGTGCGTGGGCATGCGGCTTCCTGTGCTGACGGAGTTCCATGCTTCGGCGTGGCTGCCTTGCGAGTTTTATTGCACCACTTAGCGTTCACGAATTCGCCATAGTCGCGATAGGTCAGGCCATGCCGGGCAACGTTGTCCCAGAGGTAACCGGTACCGGGATCGTCGATATCCGGCTGGTTGTGTTCGAGTGGATATTCATCGGCAACCGTGCCCTGGAAGTCATAGGTTCGTTCTTTGCCGCGATAGGCGATCTGCCAGGTTTTTTCGTTGTAATCGCTGGTGATGGCGGCGGTCGACCAGAGATGCCCGTCACCGGAAACTTCTCCGCTATCGTAGAAATTGTCGAGCACGCCGAATTGCAGGGCCAGCTTGTGCTCGTTGGGCGTGATGTCGACGCCATACATGGTGAGTGAAGGGTCGCCATCGCCCACCGGTTTGTCGCCCGACTTCAGATCGCCGAGAATCTGGTCGTAGGTGCGGTTTTCCTTTATGACATAGATCACGTGCTTGATGGGATTCTTGCCGCCGGCGAATTCGATGGTTCCGGGATCGCTATGCAAGAGGTTGTCGTGCTCGACGACGCGGGTGAGTTCATCGAGCTTGCCGAGCGTGGAGGGAATATTCAGGCGCGCGATCGAGCCCCGCAGCAGCGTGGGGATGTAGGGATGCTCGTGGTATTTGATCTCCCAGGCAGTCTTGCCTGATCCCTTGTTGGGGCGCGTGCCTTGGCCTTTGGCGGTGGCGATGAGGAGATCGTCGCCGTGGACGGCGAGCGCGCTGGGGTACCAGTCGGTGGGGATGGAACTAGGAATCATTAAGTCGCCGGGAGTCTGCACTATATCGGAGCTCGCGGAATCGAAAACACCGACAGCATCTAGGGAGGAGTCAGCGACGAATAAATATCTGCCATCCTCGGACTCCGCCAACGCGCTGGGATAGCTGCCCTTAAGCACCTGGGCCGAGCTACTCCCTCCGGCTAGGTTCCGGCTGAAAACCGACGTACTCAGAAAGTCGATCGGTTGCCCGTTGTCCGTTCCAACCATCGCGACCTCATCGACATTTGAAAGCGCAACATATAACGTTTTCTCGTTCGGGCTCAAGAGTAGTGCGGTCGGATGTGACCCCGGTGCAAGTGGATCTTCCGGCTGTCGCAGTTTGATCCGGCGGACGACCTTGCCGCCGGTCAGATCCAGTTCCGCGACTTGTGATGCATTCCACAGGCTGCACCAGGCGCGGCGCCCGCCGCGCGTGGCTACGCATCCATAGGGGAACGACGACGGCACCAGATTACTCGTGCTGAGGTCGAAACGTTGCAGCACTTTGCCACTCGCAATATCGAGCAGCACCGCGTTGTCGGAAAGATTGTTGGCCACGAGAAGGCGGTCTTTGCTGTTAGTGCCCGAGGAAACCAGCGCCAATCCTGCGGGATAAGGAATCGCAGTTCCAGCGGGCGTCTTCTGTAAACCGATTGCGATTTTCTTCCCGGCGGCGAGCGACTGCGGTGCGATGGCGATGAATCGTTCGGAGGCGACTTTGCCGTCGGTAAAGCTGTAAACCGCGACGCCGTTGCCGGTGTCTCCCGGCTTCTCTCCGGTTGCGTCAGTGATCGAACCGACCGACGCGTAAAGGTGCTTGCCATCCGAGCCGAAAACCAAACCGAGGAAATAGCTCTGGTGGACGTCTTCGCCGAAGCGCTTGTCGGGAAATTCAGTGATCTGATTCGTCTTCAGATCGAGAACTGCGATCGATTGCATGGCCATGGTTTCCTGCGTGCCATAGCCGTTGTTCAAGAGCGCGGCGTAGCGGCCGTCCGGGCTGATCACGATAGTTGCGGGAAAGCTGTTGGTGCTGCCGATGCGGCCGGGGGTGGGAATCGTTAGCATCTTGCTGGTGGACAACGGGATCGATGAGGTTTCCGGTTTGGCCTCCTGAGCTGAAAGCGCGATGTGAAGAGCAAGGACGGCGGTCAGGAGAATTACGGCTAGAGATCGGGTCACGGAACCTCCGCGGGATTCTTGTCGGCGACAGTGGAGAAAGATGAGCCTAATTCAGGTTAAGTGCTGCGGTCAAAGGAATCGGAAGAAACAAGAGGGTCGGTTCGGTGACCGAAACGCCCTGCGCGGCCGGGGTATGGTAAAGGTGCAAGGGATCCTTTGACTCCGCGAACTGATTCGCTTTGCGAATCAGTTCGCTCCGCTCAGGATGACAGGGCTTTCTTACACTCCGGAGGCGCGTGTCGGGGCTTCGTGAGTTGGAGAGTGCTCGGAGTGCTCCTCCGTACTCGCATTGTGGCGGACGTCGGCGCCCTGCACCCAGAAGATGACATCCTCGGCGATGTTGGTGGCGTGGTCGGCGACGCGTTCGAGATTGCGGGCCACGAGCAAGGCGTCGAGGGCCTGCCGCACCACTTCCGGACGCTGGTTCATTGTCTTCACCAACTGGATGAAAGCGTCATCTTTCATGCGATCAACCACGCTGTCCATTTCGAGCACGGCCTGGGCGAGTTCTGCCTTGCCTTCGATGAACGACTCCAGTGCCCGGCGCACCATGGCGCTGACAGCTGCGCCCATGCGCGCGATATCGACAGGCAAGTCTGCCGCGGGAAGCTCGACCATGTCCATCACACGCTCGGCGATGTTGACCGCCTGGTCGCCGACGCGCTCGAGGTCAGAGTTGATCTTGGTGACAGCCAGGATGAAGCGCAGATCGACCGCCATCGGTTGCTGCATTGCCAGCAAGTCGAAGGCGGCCTCGTCAATCTCCCGCTCTGCGGTGTTGATAAGGGTCTCGCTCTCGAGAACCATCTGGCAGCGGGCGAGATCGCGGTCCACATAGGCCTGACGGGCCCGATCCACCGCCTGTTCCGCTAGCCCGCCCATGCGGAGCAGCCTCTGGCGCAGATCGTCGAGCCCTTGCTGAAAACGCGTGCGCATTATACGAACCTTTCTTCTTAAGAAACCTTATCCAAATCTTCCCGTGATGTAGTCTTCCGTCTTCTTGTCCGACGGCTTGGTGAAAATTTTCTCCGTCTTGTCGAACTCAATCATCCGCCCCAGCAGGAAGAACCCGGTAAACTCGGCGACGCGGGCGGCCTGCTGCATATTGTGCGTGACAATCACTATCGTATACCGCTCTTTCAGCTGAAAGATCAACTCTTCAATCTTTCCGGTGGAGATGGGGTCGAGCGCGGAACAAGGCTCATCCATCAGCAGCACTTCGGGCTCGACTGCCAAAGCGCGGGCAATGCAGAGCCGCTGCTGCTGGCCGCCGGAAAGGCTGGCGCCCGACTTCTTGTGAACCTGATCTTTTACTTCGTCCCACAGCGCGGCAGAGTCGAGCGATCGATGCACGATGTCGTCTAGTTTGCCGCGATCATGAAAACCGTTCAGCTTGAGCCCGGAAGCGACGTTGTCGTAGATCGACATGGTCGGAAAGGGATTGGCTTTCTGAAACACCATGCCAACCCGGCGGCGCAACTGGGTCGCTGAAGTGCCGTTGTAGGCGTTGATTTCGCCGATATGCACACTTCCCGTGACCCGCGCCTCAGGAATGGTCTCATGCATGCGGTTCAGGCAGCGAATGAACGTCGACTTGCCGCAGCCAGACGGTCCAATCAGCGCTGTGGCATGGTTCGCCGCCACTGTCAGCTTGACGTCGTACAGCGCCTGGGTTTTGCCGTACCAGGCATTCAGGTTTTCGACCTGGATTCCAACACCCATAGACTATGCCGCTCCGAAGGTACCACGGCGTACGGCGAAGCGCACAGCCGCGACCGCAGTCACGATGAGGATGATCAGTACGAGCGCTCCAGCCCACGCCTGGCGGTGCCATTCGTCGTAAGGAGAAATGGCGTAGCTGAATATTTGCAGGGGCAGCGCGGCAGTTGGCTCATTCACTTTCAGATTCCAGAACTGATTGCCGAACGCCGTAAAGAGCAGCGGAGCAGTCTCGCCTGCGACCCGGGCAAAGGCCAGCATAATTCCTGTAATCACACCGGAGGTTGCGGTGCGCAGCGTGATGGAGAGCGTAGTGCGCCAGCGCGGAATCCCCAGCCCGTAGGCGGCTTCGCGCAAAGCCTGCGGCACCAGCAGAAGCATCTCCTCCGTGGTGCGAGTAATCGTAGGAATCATCATGATGGCCAGAGCAACTCCCCCGGCCAACGCGGAGAAGTGTTTCTGGCTTAGAACGACGATCGCGTAAGCCACAATGCCGATTACGATCGAGGGCACGCCGTTCAGAACGTCGGCGGTGAAGCGAATGACGTCGCCGAAACGGTTGCGGCCGTATTCCGCGAGGTAGATGCCCGCACCCACGCCCACCGGCACTCCCAGAACGCTGGCCAAGGCGAGGATGAAGCCGGAGCCCACAATGGCGTTGGCCATTCCGCCGCCAGATTCGCCCACGGGCTTCGGAGTCTGCGTGAGGAAGGCCCAGTTGATCGACCCGATGCCGCGGTAGACAAGGTATGTGAAGATCGCAAACAAGGGCGCGAGCACCAGGATGACTGTAAGCACGGCCACGCCGGTCATAACGTGGTCGGTGATGCGACGCCGCAAGGCGATGGGCGCGACGCTATGCAGCGCGGAAGCGTGCGCGGTCTCAGGCATTGGCCCTCGAAGGCTGGCCGCGAGTGACGGTCCATACCAGCAATCGTGCCAGCGCGTTGACCACGATCGTAACCAGAAACAGAGCCAGGCCAATCTCGATCAGCGCCGAGAGATAAACATCTCCCGTGGCCTCGCTGAACTCGTTGGCCAGGACGCTGGCCATGGTGTAGCCCGGCGCGAACAGCGACTTCGCAATCTCCGGCCGGTTGCCGATCACCATGGTCACGGCCATGGTCTCTCCCAGAGCGCGACCCAGGCCCAGAATGATGCCCCCCATGATGCCGGCGCGCGCATTGCGCAGCACTCCTACGCGAATCATTTCCCAGCGCGTGGCGCCAAGGGCGAGCGCGGCCTCGCGCTGGTGCTGCGGGACCACCATCAGCACTTCCCGCGTGATTGAAGAAATGATGGGGATGATCATGATCGCGAGGATAATCCCTGCTGCCAGCATGCTGATGCCGTAAGGGGGGCCGTCGAAGAAACCGGTCCAGCCCAGCGTGCGGCCCAGAAAGGGTTCGACATAGTTGCTGAGGATCGGAACCAGGATAAAGATCGCCCACAGCCCGTAGACCACGCTCGGAATGGCGGCCAGCAACTCCACAAAGAACGAGAGTGGGCCGCGCAGCGCCTTGGGACACATCTCGGTGGTGAAAACCGCAACTCCGATCGACAGCGGCACGGCGATGAGCAAGGCGAGGAATGAAGAGACCAGGGTGCCGTAGATGAACGGCATCGCGCCGAATTGTTCGTTCACCGGATCCCAGTCATGCCCGGCGAAGAACTTGAAGCCGAAGGCATGCCACGAAGGTCCGGAACGCAACGTCAACTCGTAGACAATCAGCGCGAGCGTTGCCAGCACAGCCAGGCCGCACAGGAGCATGGCGGCTTTGAACACCCGGTCGCCGGTTTCGCCGCGATTCCCACGAAGAAAAGGCTCGGTCTGCCGTCCCGCTGGAGGGAGGTCACTAACCTTCGTCACTTCAACAGGTTGCGGAACCGGCATATCGGGCCGAGGTAATGCAGAAAAGGCCATGCTTGCCTCAAGGTAGCAGAATCCTGTTAACAGAATGTTAAAATCATGGGGTTTTCGGATTGCCTTTTCCCCGGCAAGCCTGTATTTTCATCTCCCGGTTCGATTCTGTTTCTCCGTTATGCCTATCGCGCCAAAGCGCAGCCGTGTGGTTTTTCGGAAGCTTGAACAAGATTTGGTCAAGCTTTCCTCGAAGCCTCGCGCGGAGAACGTGCACCGTTTCCGCACCGGCACGCGCCGTCTTCAAATTCTGCTGGGCGAGCTCTCGCCCAAGATGGACCGGAATCAGAAAAAGCTTCTCAAATTGCTGGGCCGGATTCGCAAGCGCGCCGGCAAAGTGCGCGATCTCGACGTGCAGCTGGCTGCATTGCGCGGTCTGAAGGTCCCGCAAGAACCGCGCCGCAAAACGCAGCTCGTAAACCATCTAATCGAACTGCGGGCCCAGCAGGAAAAGAAGCTGCGCAAAGCAGTAGACGAAGACACTGTCCGCGAGATTCGCAAACGCCTGAAACGCGCCGGGAAGAACTTTGATCCGGAAGCGAGCCGTGATCCTTTGGCAGTCGCCGCAGGAATGCTGGAAGGGATCAACCGGGGAGACGCGCCCGTCACGGAAGCGCTGCTGCACCAGTACAGAATTCTGAGCAAGCGCGCTCGCTATGCGGCCGAGTTTGCCGAGCCGTCGGCGAATGCGCAACAGTTCATCGCCGGAGTGAAGCGCATTCAAGACGCCTTGGGCGATTGGCATGACTGGCTCACTCTGACGCAAACAGCATCCGAGCATCTCGGCGAAGTGCGGGAGTCGCCTCTGGTGGCGGAACTGCACAACGTAACCGGGGCAAAATTCCGGCATGCGGTTGCGGTGCTTTCGCCGATGCGCGCCAGGTCAGTCGCCTCCCCCGAACCCGCCGCACCTTCCCCTGCTCGAGCCAAAATAAGACCCGCAACTCCCACAGCTTCGGCCGCGTGACGGCCGGAATACTTCGCGCAAATCGTTCATTCTAAAGACGAAATAAAAATGACAAGCCGACTTGACATCGACGGGCGCCTCGCTTATAGTGTGGAAAGTCGGCTTTACATTTTATGCCCGATATCCTGAACCGAATCAAAGAGCTTCGCAGTGCCCGCGGTTGGACTCAGGAGCAACTCGCCCAGGCCGTAGGGGTATCGCGCCAGAGCATCAACTCGATTGAGCGCGACCGTTACGTGCCGAGTCTGGAACTGGCGCTCACCTTCGCTCGCGTTTTTGGCTGTTCCACCGATCAGATTTTTACCCTGGAGAGCAAAAAATGAAACTCCCTATCGTCGGTACCTTGGTCGATGAACGCTTCCTGAACCATCGTCTCAAATCCACAAGTCTTGCTGGGATCATCGGCGGCCTTACGGCCATCTGTCTCTTCGCCTATCGCTTTTACGTGAACCACGTCTGGAGTTGGGACCTTTTCGTTGTCGTCATGACCATTCTCGGGGTCAAGCTAACTGTGATGGCTTGGTATCGCATCACCGATTAAATGGAAGTGGAGGAACAAAACAATGTGCATTGGAAATCGCAGGAATAAATCCACAGCTCTGATCCCCGTCGCCTCGATGTGCCTGGTGGTGGGACTCCTCTGGCCGTATCTCTTCCACCCCGCGACGCTTTTAGGGAAGGACTTGAGCGACGGACTGCGGGGACTGCTGTTCGGGGCGTCGATCGGCATTAACGTAATGGCGATACGACTGGGCCGCCGCCAAGGCCGCTGCGGTGGTTCAATTGCGGCGCATGAGGGTGGTCTGCCAGATTCCGAGACGCGCACATAGTTCCGATGACGTGCCCCTGATGACCGGACGGCGCTCGGCATGTAAACTGTTGGCCTTCGCTCATGCCAACGTTTGCCGCGGTTGATATCGGTTCCAATTCAGTCCGGCTGAAGATTGCGCGCCTCACCCGCGGACGCCTTCGTTCCATCCACGAAGACCGCGAGGTCACGCGGCTGGGCGAAGGCGTTTTTCGTTCCGGCTTTCTCACTCCCGAGTCGATGGCTGAGACGGTGAAGGTTCTGCGCCGCTTTCATCGCGCCACACAGCAAGTGGTCACCGATCCGGTCCGCGTGGTCGCCACAAGCGCGTTGCGAGATGCCCGTAATTCGCAAGCTTTTCTGGAGTGGGTTCGGTCGGCCACAGGCTGGAAAGTTGAAATCATTTCGGGATTGGAAGAAGCTCGTCTGATTCATCTCGGACTGGTCGCCAATCTCCGTGTCGATAGTTCGCCGGCGTTGATGGTTGATGTGGGCGGCGGAAGCTGCGAGCTGACGGTTTCAGTACGCGGACACATCCGCGACACGGTGAGTTTGCCCCTGGGCGCGGTCCGACTGACCGATGAATTTCTCAGCCACGACCCGCCGCGCAAGGGCGAACTCAAACGGCTGCAAGGCTTCGTGGCGCGCGAAGTGAACCGCATCGCGTCGCGCGTGGTGGCGGCAAAGGTCAAGAATGTGATTGCCACGTCTGGAACCGCCGCGGCGCTAGCCGCCGCCGCTAGCCACCTGCGGAAAAATGGAAGCCGCCAGCGCGCAGTCGTCTCCCGCGCGGAGATGACGCGGATCGCCAAGCAACTGTCGCGCCTGCCGGAAGATGAACGGCAACAGATTGAGGGCATCGGTCCGCGGCGGGCCGAAATCATCGTTGCCGGCGCGATCGTTTATCACGAATTGCTCGATCGCTGCCATCTCAAAGGTTTTCGCTATTCCCCACTGGGCCTGCGCGATGGGTTGCTGGCACAGATGGCGGCCGAGCATGACCACAGCACGCGCTCGGGAAAACAGATCGAATCGGAACGCTGGGAATCGATCACGCGGGCGGTCGCTCACTATCGCGTGGACCTGAAGCACGCACTCGATGTGCGCGACTCTGCGATGTTTTTGTTCTCGGCGCTGCGTTCTGTGCACGGGCTGGCCCCGGAATTCCGCGAGTGGCTCTCGGCAGCGGCCATGCTTTATGAAGTTGGCGACTACGTGAACCGCAACGGCCATCACCGGCACACGTATTACATCATTTCGAACTCGGAGATTCTGGGCTACACGCCGCAACAGCGGCGGATTATTGCCGCCATCGCGCGCTATCTGGGAAAGTCTCGACCCGCAATGGAAGATGGCCCGATCAAGGCAATCGATCCGGCAGAACGCGCCGGAGTGCAGAAGGCGATTCTGCTGCTGCGGCTCGCGCGCTCTTTGAACCTGGGCCGCAGCCGCGCTGTACAAAAGGTGCGGGTGAGCCAGCGCGCTGCGGAAATCCGTCTGACGCTGGTGCCCCGCCGGCGCATGGGAGTGGACCTGGAACTGTGGGCAATCGAGAAGGACTGCGCTTATTTCCGCGAGGTATTCGGTCGGGAACTTTCCACCGCCGCGGCGTAGAGAGTGCGCAGCGCCTTCGGCGTGAGGCACCACATCAGCGTGCCGGAACTGCGGCGCATGTCGACCCGGGCCACGGCTCCCTTTTTCAGTTCCACCGAAGCTTCACATCCGGACTCGCTGATGACGGTGCCGAGGAACTGGCTGAGGTTGGGGTTGTGTCCCACGACCATGATCGATTCCTGCTTCGCGTACTTTTCCAGCAGACGGCGGAAGTCGGCGAAGGTCGCACCCGGACGCAGCGCGGTCTCGATCTGCAGCTTGCCTTCGTACCCCATCTCATTGCCGACCAGCGAAGCGGTTTGGGTCGCGCGCTTGAGCGGGCTCGAAATAATGCAATCCACCTGGGCCTCGATTGCGGCCAGGGCGCGGCCTACGTAACCGCACTGCTCGATGCCGTCTTTGTCGAGCGCGCGCTTTTCGTCTTTCTTCGGATTAGCGAAGGGTTCGCCGGCGCTGGCATGACGTAGAAAATAAATAATCATTCGGAGCTATCGTTCTCTCGGTTATCGTACTCTCCCGGCGGGAGCTTTGCGTTTTGCTGCCGGGAGCTGCGGGGGTATTGCGAAATCCGCTGCCTGCTTGCCTTCCGCCACGCCGATCAGATAATCCTGCGCGCTGAATGCGGCTGCGCCCGTTGGCGGCTTGCGGTTGCGTTTGCCATGCATCGGCTGCCAGGCTCGAATGTAAGTTGCATCGCGCAACAGGATGCGAGCCTTGCGATTATCCGCCAGGTAAGCGTCGAGAATCTCGCGGCGGACGCGCTCGCGGAGGAATTCGTCGCGTAGAGGTACCAGCACTTCGACGCGCTCGTAAAGATTGCGCGGCATCCAGTCGGCGCTGCCCATGTAGATTTCTTCCTCGCCGCCATTCGCGAAGTAGTAAATGCGGCTGTGCTCGAGAAAGCGCCCCACGATACTGCGTACCCGGATGCGGTCACTCACGCCCCGCACCCCCGGGCGCAAAGCACAAATGCCGCGCACGATCAGATCAATTTCCACCCCGGCCTGAGAAGCGCGATATAAAGCCTGCACAACGTTCTTATCGAGCAGGGCGTTCATCTTGGCGATGATGCGGCCCGGGCGGCCTTGCCGCGCATGATCGGCCTCGCGATCGATGAGTGCAATCACTTTTTCCGCGAGGTCGAGCGGGGCTACCAACAGTGGATCATAGCTGGGGTTCTCAGCGTACGCCGTCAGAAAACTGAAAACGTCATGCACCGCGCGGGTAATCTCGGGATTCGCCGTGAACAGGCTCAGGTCCGTATAGATACGCGCTGTGGTGGCGTTGTAGTTGCCGGTTCCGATGTGGGCGTAGCTACGCACACCGTCGGGATCGCGGCGCACCAGCAGTGAAAGCTTGCAATGCGTCTTCAGGCCAACCAGCCCGTGAAACACCTGCACCCCGGCGTCTTCCATCTCGCGCGCCCAGCGAATGTTGTGGGCTTCGTCGAAACGCGCTTTTAACTCGACCACCGCCGTGACTTCCTTGCGCGGCGCCGCATCCATGAGCGATGGAACAATCAAAGAGTGTTCGCTGGTGCGGTACAGCGTCTGCTTGATTGAAAGTACGTGCTCGTCCTCTGCCGCCGACTCGATGAACGACACCACCGCATCGTAGGAATCGTAAGGATGGTGCAACAAAACGTCGTGACGCCGCAGTTCCTCGAAAAGATTCTGCGACTTGGCCGTGAGCCTCAATTCCCGGGGGGCGAAGCTGCGATACTTCAGATCCGGACGCTGCGTCTGCTCGTAGACGTTAAACAGCCGCGAAAGATTAACCGGGCCGTTCACCGGAAAAACCTGCCAGGGATCGAGTTCGAACACGGTTCGGAGGCGATCGATAATTTCAGGATCGGCATCGGCTTCAATTTCCATGCGAACCGCGTCGCCTTTGCGGCGGTTGTGCAATTCCGCCCGCACAGATTCGAGAAGATTGCGCGCTTCTTCTTCCTGCAGATAAAGATTGCTGTTGCGGGTCACGCGGAAGGGCGCTGAGGAAACGATGTCGTAGCCGTGATACATGTTCTGAGCGTGGTGCGCGACCAGGTCTGCGAGAAAAATGAAGTCAGTCGTCGTATCCGAGGGCAGCCGCACCAGACGGGGCAACGCGCGGGGCACCGACACCACGCCAGTGTAGGTGAGCGTGGAGCGGCGCCGCCGGCGCAAAAGAAATCCCAGACACAGCGCCTTGTTGATGACCCGTGGAAAGGGATGAGTGGGATCGACGGTCACCGGGGTGAGCAAAGGATCCAGTTCTTTTTCGCAGTATTGGTCGACGAACCGCCGGGCCTCCGCATCCAGCTCGTGCAGGCTCAGCAAGCGAATTCCGTGCTCGGCCAGAGCAGGGCGCAACGCGTTCCAGCATTCGTACTGGTCGTCGACGAATTTGTGACATTGACGCGCTAAAATCTCGCGCTTCTCCGTGAGCGTCAACCCGTCGGGGCCGGCTTCGTTATAGCCGTCCTCGATCTGCTGCACCATGGCCGCCACACGAATCTCGAAGAATTCATCCAGATTGCTGGCGGAGATGGCCAGGAACTTGAGCCGCTCCAGAAGCGGATTGCCTTCATCCTCAGCTTCTTCGAGCACACGCCGGTTGAACGCGAGCCAGGAAGTATCGCGGTTGAGATAATACGCAGGATTTTCCAAAGAAAGACGAGCCATGTGCGAGGGTGCTACGCCTTCATTCTTGCGATCTTTTGTTGCCGAGGGGAAACGGCTTTACGACCATTTAGTATAAAACATCCGCCCCGCCGGGCGCAGAATGGCAAATCAAGGCAGGCACGTGACGGGATTCGTCCGACATGAGGGCTCTCGCGCAGAAAAATCCGGCGCATCGGGGACGGCTTGCCATCTGATGCGCCGGGAAGATCGCCAACCGCCGGGCCGCGTGAACCTCGCGCGTCCACCCTCGTTCTGCCTGGTTTTCCTACTTGACCTGCTTGATTGCCTCTTTCTCTTTTTGGACGACGCTTTCCGGCAACGGAGCGTAAGAGAGAGCGGATGTCATCTTCTGCCCGTCCGTCGCCATCCAGTTCAGAAAATCGGCCAGGATTTTACCTTTCGCCGCATCTTTCGACTGCTGGGGGATCAGCAGCCAGGTGAAACTGGAAATAGGATACGCGTCCTTGCCCGGTGCATCAGTGATGGAGACGCGAAAATCAGCGGGCATTTTGGGCGCCGAGGCGGCCGCCGCCGTCACTCCTTCGAGCGACGCCTTCAGGAAATTGCCCGCCGCGTTGCGAACGCTGCCGTACGGAATGTTGTTCTGGAGGGCATAGATCAGCTCGACGTAGCCTATGCCTCCTTGCATCTGCCGGATCAGCCCGGCGACCCCTTCGTTGCCTTTTCCTCCCAGTCCGACCGGCCACTTCACCGACGTGTTGCTGCCCACTTCGCTCTTCCACTCGGCGCTGACTTTCGAGAGGTAGTCGGTCCAAATAAAAGTTGTGCCGCTGCCGTCGGAGCGATGAACCACAATGATGTCTTTGTCGGGAAAATTCACGCCCGGGTTTACGCTGGTAATGGCCTTGTCATTCCACTTGGTAATCCTGCCGAGAAAGATTCCAGCCAACGCATCCGGCGTGAACTTCACGTCCCCACTCACTCCTGGAATATTGTAGGCGGGGACGACCGCACCGAGCACACTGGGGATGTTGAGGACGCTAGTCTTCAATTTGGTTTCAGCTTCCGCGAGCTGTCCATCTGTCATGGGCATATCGCTGGCGCCAAAATCCACCGTGCCTTCCGTCACCTGGCGGATACCACCGCCACTACCGATGGACTGGTAGTTGACCTCAATCTCGGGATGCAGCTTGTGGTATTCGCTAAACCACTTAGAGTAAATTGGGTTGGGGAACGTCGCGCCCGCTCCGTTCAGCGTGGTCTGCCCTACTGCGGGCGAGGCTGCAAAGGCGCATAACAGAAGCAGGGTAAGTCTGCGCATGGCTCGATGAATCCTCCTGAAGATGGATGCTCTCGTTTCTATCGGCGCAATATTACAGCATGGTTACAAACGGATAAATTTCTGATGAACGGCGCATTTGAGGCGTCGAGGTCACCGAAAGCTGCCAGGGTGCAATCTTCTCTACAATCTGAACTTCGCCCCTCGAGTACCTCTGTTCTGCGATTGGGTTACACTCCAGCGGAAGGCTTCACCACGAGAATTTCATGAGCGACTCCATCCGCTATGCCCCGGGCTGGCCGGGCATTCCACCCCGTTGGACATCGAGCGCGAAGACCGCCGTCGGCACCGCGCTGGACCTGCACAGCAAGGTCTGGTTCACGCTGAGTCATGGCATTCTAAATGAAGTGTACTTCCCACGAGTCGATCAAGCCTGCACCCGCGATCTCGGCCTCATCGTCACCAATGGCCGCGATTTCTTCTCCGAAGAGAAGCGACACTGCACTTTTGAGAGCAAGCCGTTCGAGCCTGGCATCCCGGCCTATGAACTCACCAACACTGACGGCAGCGGTCGCTACCGCATCCACAAGGAAGTCTTTACCGTCCCCCTCCGCAACGTAGTGTTGCAGAAAATCCGCTTCGAACCGTTACAGGGACAGCTCGCCGACTATCACCTTTATGCGTTGCTCTCGCCGCACTTGGCCAACTACGGCGATCACAATACCGGTTGGGTGGGCGATTACAAAGGTGTGCCCATGTTCTTCGCGGAGCACGACGGAACAGCGCTGGCACTGGGCTGCTCGGCCCCCTGGAAAAAAATGTCGGTGGGATTCGTGGGCGCCTCCGACGGATGGCAGGATATTTCTGCCCACTTCCAGATGGAGTGGGAATACCAGCGCGCGGAGAACGGCAACCTTGCCTGCACGGGAGAGATCGACCTCGCGGCCTGCGGCGGAGAGTTCGTGCTGTCCCTGGGCTTTGGCGGAATCTGGAGTGAAGCGGGTCAGCACACGCGCTCCAGCCTGTCCGAGGACTACCACGGTATCCGCGAATACTACGTGGCCGAGTGGAGCAGCTGGCAGCGCACACTACTCAAACTCGATGAACCGAAGCGCGAGAAGGATCTGTACCGCGCCTCGACCGCAGTCTTGCGCACCCACGAGTCCAAGGACTTTCTCGGCGGCATCATCGCCAGCCTCTCGATTCCGTGGGGCTTCAGTAAAGGCGACGAAGATCTCGGCGGTTATCATCTGGTCTGGCCACGCGACCTGGTTGAGACTGCGGGAGCATTAGTGGCGGCCGGCGCCCCTACCGAGGCGGTCAGAGTGCTGCGCTACCTCGAATCCACGCAGGAAGCCGCCGGCAACTGGGCCCAGAATCTCTGGCTTGACGGGCGATCTTACTGGAGCGGCGTGCAGATGGACGAAACCGCGCTTCCCATCCTGTTGCTCGATCTTCTGCGCCGTCAAGCCACGCCCGGCCTGGGCAAGCTCGAGCGCTGGTGGCCCATGGTGCGCAAAGCTGCCAGTTTTATCCTGCGCAACGGTCCGGTTACGCAGCAGGATCGCTGGGAAGAAGACGCAGGCTATTCCCCCTTCACTCTCGCGGCGGAAATTGCCGCGCTCCTGGCCGCAGCGGACATCGCCGAATTGACCGGTCACTCCGATGTCGCCCCTATCCTGCGTGACACTGCCGATGCCTGGAACGACAACATCGAGCGCTGGGTCTATGCGACCGGCGGCGATCTTGCCCAGCAAATCGGCGTCGAAGGCTACTACGTACGCATCGCTCCGCCAGACACCGATGGAGCGGCGTCTCCGACCCAGGGCTTCGTGCCGATCAAGAATCGCCCTCCCGGGGAAAATCCGGAACCCGCATCTCATATCATTAGCCCCGATGCGCTGGCTCTGGTGCGCTTCGGATTGCGCGCGCCTAACGATCCACGCATTCTCAATACCATCAAAGTCATCGACGCTCTGCTCCGCGTGCAACTGCCGCAGGGCCCCTGCTGGTACCGCTATAACGGCGACGGATATGGCGAACACAAGGATGGTTCGCCGTTCGACGGCACCGGCATCGGACGCCCCTGGCCTCTGCTGGCCGGGGAACGCGCTCACTATGAACTAGCCGCAGGTCGCGCCGGCGAAGCCGAAGCCTTGCTTACTATGATGGAGAACTGCCCCATCGGCCAGAGCCGGCTGCTCCCCGAGCAAGTCTGGGATGCCGACGATATTCCCAGCCTCGAACTGTTCCGCGGCAAGCCCACCGGGTCTGCGTGTCCGCTGGTCTGGGCTCACTCTGAATACATCAAGTTGCGCCGCTCCCTGCGCGACGGAAAGATTTTCGACCAGGCTCCGCAGACGGTGCAGCGCTATCAGGTTGAAAAGCCCATACGAGAGTTCTCGGGCTGGAGGATTAACAACAAGCCTCGCTCCATTCCGCGTCACAAGAAGCTGCGCATCAAGTTGCTCGATCCCGCGCTGGTGCGCTGGAGCATTGACGGGTGGAAGAGTGCGCATGACACAAACACCCGGGACACTGGCATGGGCCTCCATATACTCGACCTGCCGACAGCTTCGCTGCCCGCGGGAAGCCCAATCACGTTCACATTTCTTTGGACACAGGAGAATCGCTGGGAAGGTAAGGACTACACAGTCACGGTGGTCTAGACCGACGACACCGGGCCGGCGTGCGAGTAAATCAGTTCCACCACGGTGCAATCGTCGCTCAGAGGATTTCCAGCGCAGAACTGCGAGACCGCGGAAAAGATTCCTTCCAGCGTGGGATTCTTGGCCGCAGTCGCTTCCAGCCGCGAGTCCTCGAAGAAATCTCCCATCGCATTTTCCGCCTCGGTCACACCATCGGTCACCAGGATGAAGCGGTCACCCGATTTAAGCTGGCAGCGGGCACTCTCAAACGTGGCGTCGGGCAGCAAGCCTACAGGCACATTGCCGTGCGGCGGACGCATCACTTCTCCCGCGCACACCAGCAACGGCTGCACATGCCCGCAATTGACATATTCCAGATCGCCGTCCCGGCGCAGCAGAACCAGCAGGACGGTGGCGTACTTTTCTCCCACCAGCTTCTCACTGAAGAAGTGGTTTACCGCGGAGACTACTTCGAGCAAGGGCATGCCCGAACTCAAATGCGAATAGATCATCCCCTGCAAAGTGGAAGCCAGCAGCGCCGCCGAGACTCCCTTGCCGCTGACGTCGGCCAGCACCACCGCGAGGCCTTCTTTGGTATGGACCGCATCGAAGAAGTCTCCCCCGATTTCTTTGCAAGAGAGATTCTTCCCGCGCAATTTAGCGAACGGCACGTCGGGAATTTTCACCTGCATCAGCCGCTGCTGGATGCTGGCAGCAATGGTGAGTTCCTGTTGATAGCGCCGCGACTCTTCCTCGGCCTGCACCAGGCGGGCGTTCTCGATCAACGACGCTGCTTCCGTCGCGATCGCCCGCAGAATGTCGTGGCCCACGCCGGAGAATTCGCGCGAGGCGAAGCGCGAGTCGACGTACAGAACTCCGGTCACTTCGGCGGACGGCGCGCCCGGGACCATCGTCATTTGTTCGCGTACTTTGGCCTGTACCTGCCGCTTGCGCAACGGGATGCAAATCACGGTTCGCAGATCATAGGCGACGATGCTCTGCCGGCCCGCGAGTTCCGGCGAACTGCCGGTATCCGTGAGCAGAAACTCGGAATTCGACCGCAACGATTCTTCCAGCGCGGAATGCGAAATGGTCTTGTCATCCAGCAGCGGCTCGCCCTTGTTGTTGCGTCCCGCGGCCAGCCGCAGGCTGCCGTCGTCGTCTTTCAGAAAGACGTAGCCGCGCTCGGCCCGCGTCAGCCGCAGCGTCACATCCAGCATGGTCATGAGGATTTCATCCAGCACACCCGCGGTGTTCAACTTCCGCGCCGCTTCCAGGAACAGGGTCAGCTTTTCGAGGTCATTGGCCTCTTGCGAGATCTGAATCTCGGAGATCTGGCTGAGGAACTCGCGCGCCGTGTTCGAAGTTCCGTGCGCCGGATTGAAAATGGCGTAAGCAGAATCGCGCGCCCCAAACTCCAGCCGGTCGTTGCGCTCAAGCTTTTGCCGCTGAATCCGTTCCCCGTTGACGAATGTGCCGTGCTTGCTGCCCTGATCGACCAGAAAGAATCCATCTTCTTCCAGCACGATGAGCGCGTGATCGCGCGACACTCGTGGATCGGCGATGACCAGATCCTTATCGATTTTGCGGCCCACGCTGAAGGGCGTGCGGTTGAGCACGATGTTCTTCTGCTCATTGCCCTGCACCAGTACCAGCCCGGGAAACACTCCGGAAGCCGATGACTGTGGCCGGCCTATCGCGTTTAAGACCATGGGATGTGGCGCCGCCCCCTGCCCAAGACTACACGGAAATAGCACAAATAAGAATAATTCAGAGGAATTATGCCCTGCCGGGAGCGCTTTCGTCGAGACTGCCGGTAGCGCTTCCCCCAGCGGTTCGATAGACTGCGGCGGCGTGTTCTCCCGGGACTCAAGTCGCGAGACGGCCGTCAGCTCAACAGCCAAAACCTTCATTCTTTGTGTCTTCGTGTCCGCGCTCGCGGCTTTCGCCCTGACACATTCCGCGGCGTTGCAGGGCACCGATTTCCCGGATTTTTATTGTGCCGCGCGCATGCTGGCTGCGGGCCACGGACATCAACTCTACGATGCCGACCTCCAGCGTCAATATCAGGCCCGCTACGCCGGAAGAGTCGGCACACTCTACATTCACCCACCTTTTGAAGCCGTATTTTATCTCGCCGTAGCGTGGCTACCGCTGCGCTACGCCTATCTGCTGTGGTCTTTGCTGAACCTGACATTTCTAGGGTTTGCAGTACGCCGCCTGGCTAAAGAAATTCTGCCCTGGGATTGGCGCTTATCGCTCGTGGCGTCGCTCACCTTCGTTCCCACGCTGCTCTGCTTCCTGCAGGGTCAGGATTCTCTGCTCTTGCTGTTATTGGTAGTTTCATCCTTTGCAGCTCTCCGGCGCGGCCGTGGGCTCGCCGCCGGTTGCTGGCTAGGGCTTGGACTTTTCAAGTTTCAACTGGCGCTGCCATTAGCGCTGGTACTGGTCGTGACGCAAAACAGAAGCGTCCGAACCAGTCTTGTGAAGGGGTTTAGCCTGGCTGCGCTCGCGCTCGCCGGATTGTCGGCCGCCATCTCCGGATGGTCTGTCTTCCTTATCTATCCAAAGTTTCTGCTCCATCTGAAAACCCAGCCATTCGCCGGAATCATCCCCTCGGCCATGGCGAATTTCAGGGGATTGATCTACCTCTTCTTTCGCAACGACCAATCCTCCGGCCCCATCATTACATTGTCGATCGCTAGCGCAGCCGCGCTGGTCGCGACGCTCTGGCGATGGAAGAAGAAAGACGACTTCGATTTAACTTTCGCCAACACTGTGTCGTTTGCGCTGCTGGTGAGCTATCACCTCAACCCACATGACCTCACCCTTCTGCTGTTGCCGATTGCCCTGCTCTCCCACCGCGCATTCGCCCCAACGTCAAGTGTGCGGAATCCAGCGAACTGGATGACCTTAGGCTTGCTTGCGATCTTTTTCCTGCCCCCATTTCATTTGTGGGCGCTGAGCAACGCGGTCTATGCCCTCGTAGGTCTTCCTTTGCTGGCATTGTTCTTGAACGTCGCGTTTCTTCCGCTGCGGGGAGAAGCTCGTGCTGTCGATTAACCTGAACTTTCCCGGATTCCCGCCCGCCGCTGCGCACCCTGCACAGCCAGAAGGATGACTGAGAAAACGAAGACCGGCAAACTGAACGTCGTGAAGAAAGGCACTTTCCAGGCGCTGATCGCCCACAGCCGCCATCCCAGCAAATAAGCGCAGCTCAGACTCAGACTCGCGATCCACTGCCAGGCCAAAGCAAAAGCCGCCGCCAGATACAGGAAGCGAACTCCGCGCGACCGCGAGGTGAAAAAAAAACGATCCCGCACCAGGGCCAGAATCGCCGGCAGAAGCAGCACCTGGTTATAAGGCGCGTACATAGGCACCACGAGCACGGTCAAGGCCAACACGAGAGAGATCGCCAGACCGAAGTTTTGCTTATCGGCAGGTTCCATGCGCAGCTTCCAGAGAAGAAATCCGCAAACGACCACAGCGGCGGCGATAAAGATGCCCGAATACTCCCACGGAACCAGCAGCACCGACTGGTTCTGAGTGTAGCGATGATATTTCCCCAGAGCATCGGCAAACAGCCGCCACCAACCAGGTAGAATAATTTCTGCGCCACCGAGCAGCAACGCCATCGCCAGGCCAAACCCAATCAGAAAGCGTCTCCGATTTCTCCAGTCGCTCAACGCCCACACGATCAGCCAGGCCACCAAAGGCCACGCCAGCTGCGGCTTGACGGTTGCCGCCGCCAGCAAGACTCCGCCGCAAAACAGGAAACCTCCGGCCACGCAAGCAACCGCCGCGGCCAGAAGCGCTGCCACCAGCAGGCTCAACTGCTGCAGCTTCAATCCCTGCACCGCGGCAAAACTTCCCAGCGTAAGCGCGATGCAGCCGGCAGTCGCAAGCGCCGGCAGCCGCCATCGCAGCACGCGCAGCCACAGCCAGACACTGATCGCGGTCAGTGCGATCAGCGCCCAATAAAAGACAAGCTGCACCGCATGAAACGGAAATCTGACAAACGGTGCCAGCAGGAACACCACATAAACGGGATAAGCAAACCCTTGCTGATCTTTGGGATCGTTAGGCCGGGCGGGATCGAGCGCGCGTCCGTAATATCCTTTTTGAATTTCGATCGTAACGTCGTCCCCGTAAGCATTGCGGTGGTGAAGCAGCAGTTCCCGCGCCCCCAGCCAGCGCGGATACAGATCGGAGAGATTGCCGCGCGGTCGGTCGCGCGCAGCAGCATCCGCAACCTGAAAACCTACAAGAATTCGATCGACATAAAACCACATACTCGCCGCGGCGACGAGAGCAAGCATCGAGCCGATCTGAGTCCACCTGGTCAAGGTCGTTGCGTCTCCGGTGAATCGAGGCGGGATGAAATCTCTCGCGCAATCCCCCACGTCCACAGCAGCAACACGGTCGCAAACAGATTGAAGTGATCGAATCGGATCCAAAGCAGCATGTAAACCGGAGTGAAGAAGAGCAATCCCACAGGCAACATGAGCGCCCAGTTTCTATAGCGCTGAAGCGCAGCTGTCTCGATCGCGTAGTTAACCACCAGAAGCACGGGAATCACAAGCAAGCTGAGGTCGTAAGGAAATGCATGATAGCTGGCCAGCACTGCCGCCACAATCGCCACGGAAAACTGCAGATCGAACTCCAGATCGAATGATAGGTCGAACCTCTGGCTCGAAGGTGTCCGACCGCGTCCTTTCACGCTAACCCACACCAGCAAACCAATAGAAAGTGCAATGGTAATCACGCGCGCGCCAGGGAACCCGCTGAAAGACCAGCCCTCGAGCAATCCGCGCAGGTTCGGCATGTCCACCGCGATTCCGCCCCGTTCCATGAATTTCTCGAAATGCAAGACATACCAGGGATAGCGCAGCGCCCCCGCCCAGCCGGTAATAGCAACCGAGATTGCCGCCAGCCCGGCAGCGATAACCACAAAACTCTGAAGGACTTTGGTCCGCTTCCAGCACAGCAGGATCACAACCAGAGGAACGATGAGCTGGAACTTGAACACGCTAAGGCCGAGCCAGCATCCGGCGAGCGTGTCAGCATTTCGCTTCAAAGCCGCGAATGCGAGAGCATTAAGAAGAAGAAGCAAAATCACATCCTGCCCCTGCAACAACGCAACCAGCACGGGGAAGAAACCGAGCAAGACCAACAGCCACACAAAAAGAGGATACTGCGCCACCGCCGGAATATATCGTCGCAGCAGAAAAGGCAGCAATCCCAAGATCGCGAGATTGATTGCACTCCACACGAGGTACGCGGTGGGGTAATCGAGCGAGGCCAGCGGCTCAAAGACCAAAGCCTCAAACTGCGGATGATTGTAAGGCAGCGGCCCCTTCCGGATTCGCACTCCCGCAGCGAAAGTCTGCTGCACTTCATACTGCAAAGCGCCGTCATACAGATTGTGCCCCAACCCCTCGCGCAACATCTTTCCTGCCGTATAGAAAATCGTAAAGTCCGGGTAGCCCTGCTGGACCAAGACTCGCGCCTTCCAGAAGAGCACGCCGTGAATGCACAGCATGCCGACGATCAGCACAGCAATCCACGTCTTGAGTCTGTTTCGGCTCACTCGGTCCTTGGTCTTCTTCCTTAAGTTCGGGATTATATCTTCGCCCCAGGCGCGGTATGATCCATGCCACCGTGAAGAAACTTCTGCGGACAAGAAACGTCTTCCTGGCAGCGCTGTTCATCGGACTTTTCGCCATGGCCGCTCGCAATGTCACCGACCCTGACGTCTGGTGGCATCTCAAGACCGGGCAGTACATTGCTCAGCACAGAAGCGTTCCTCACACCGATCCTTTTTCCTACACTCGTGCCGGACAGCCTTGGGTCGCGCATGAGTGGCTCAGCGAGCTTCTACTGTACGAGATTGAACGCACCGCGGGATGGGCCGGGTTGATCATGATTTTTGCTGCAGTCCTGAGTGCGGCGTTCTTTCTGTTGTACCTGCGCTGCGGGCCCGCGACCTATGTTGCAGGCGTGGCCACGATCGTCGCAGCCTGGGCCACCGTACCCGTATGGGGTGTGCGCCCGCAAGTTCTTTCTCTCTTACTGATCAGCTTGTGGCTGCTGATTCTCGACCGCTCCGATCGCAATCCCGAGCTTCTGTGGTGGACTCTCCCGCTCACTCTTCTGTGGGTGAACCTGCACGCCGGATTCGCCGTAGGATTGGCTCTTTCAGCCTTGTACCTCGCAGGAGAATGGATCGAACGCGCGCCAGGCCGCTCGCGGCAGAGCCCTTCCGGACAGCGTATCGCAGCGCTGATCTTCCTACTCGATGTTCTGATTGTGCCGCTGAATCCCAACGGCCTGCGCATGTTCTCCTATCCCTTCGAGACCCTCCGCTCCGCCGCCATGCAAAAGTACATCGCCGAATGGGCCTCGCCCAACTTTCACCATCCAGAGTACTGGCCTTTCCTGCTGATTGTGCTGGCTACATTTGCGGCCCTCAGTTGGTCCCGTCTCGAGCTGCGACTGCGCGACTTGCTTCTCTTGCTCGTCAGTTTGTATGCCGCCCTCGTCTCAATCCGACTGATACCGCTGTTCGTCCTGATCGCAGTCCCGCTCGTCGCCACGCGTCTTGGAAGCTGGCCACGAAGTGACGGACGGCGCCTGCAATCCTCAGCGCGCACTTTGCTCAATGGCCTCATCCTGCTGGCAATGGCTGCCTTCGCCGGAGTCCACATCGCCCAGATCATCCAGCGTCAGCCGCAGGTCGAGATCGAGCGCTTCCCCGCCCGCGCAGCGGCATTTTTGCAGAATCATCCACCCTCCGGTCGAATCTTCAACCACTACGACTGGGGCGGCTACCTCATCTGGAAGCTCTACCCTTCAACGCCCGTCTTCATCGACGGCCGCGCCGATCTCTATGGACAACAACTGTTTGACCAGTTCGCCGAGACCTATCAGTTCAAGGGGGACTGGCAGCAAACCCTCAAGCAGTGGAGCATCGATACGGTGATCGTCCCCTCCGATTCACCCCTGGCAACTGGTTTGCGGAGTTCTCCGGGTTGGACCGTCTCCTACGAAGACCCGCAGGCCGTTGTTCTGACGGCACCCCCATTTGCGATGCGCAGGGAGTCCGATTCAGCGAAACCGTCCATCGCCAAGCCAAATCCGCAGAGCAGCAGTCAGTTAGAGTCCGATGCCAAGGCCGCAAAACAGTTACCATCGGTATGCAAGAAAGTACACCTCTTAAAGCATTTTGCAGGTTATTATGAGGGAGATTAAATCTCCCCCGCAGAGCAGCGCGAGCTAATGGGACGCAAGTCTCCGAGGCCCTGCGCTCTTTCTCTGCTTTCAATGCTTGTTTCAGAACCTTGAGATTTCTAAGGAGGCCGGAAACTATGGATCGTCTTTGGAGATTGTGGCGCGACGAAGAAGGACAGGATATTGCAGAGTACGCCGTGATGCTGGCCGTGATCCTTGTAATCGTCGTAGGCACCATTCGGCTGATCGGCTCTAACGCGAACAATGTTTTCTCCAACGTCGCCAGTTCGATTCAGTAAGGGATCGGCAACGGGCGCGCAGCGTAAAGGCAGTCCTCCACGGATACGGCGTGGATCGCGCTTCTGCTCGTTCTGACAAAGCATTATGAACCGCACTCGTTTGTTGATGATCGGGATTGTGGCCTTGGCTTTGGGAGCCTTTGTCAGCCTCTTCGTCTACAAAAACCTGGTGGGCCGGCCGCCAACCGTAGAAGCTGGTGCAGATGTCGTCGTAGCCGCCGACGACATTCAGGTGGGATCCCGGGTCGAAGAGCATGACGTGCGGGTCGCCAGATTCCCCGCCTCTGGACTGCCGCCCGGAGCCTACACCAAAAGGTCTCAGGTGATGGGCCGCGGCGTCATCATTCCTATCTCCAAAGGGGAATTTGTCCTGCCCAGCAAACTGGCTCCGGAAAATGCCGGGGCAGGTTTGCCCGCGTTGATTCCCCCGGGCATGCGCGCCGTCTCGGTGCGAGTGAATGAAGTGGTCTCGGTCGCCGGCTTCGTCGGTCCCGGAACCCGGGTCGACGTGCTTCTTACCGGAACCCCCAACGGCAGCTCCGAGTCCCAAACCACTACAGTCCTGCAGAATGTTGCCGTCATCGCTTCGGGCCAACGCCTGGAACGAAATGCCGCCGGGGAAGCTCAGAGCACTCCAGTGATCACGCTGCTGGCTTCTCCCGAGGACGCCGAACGCCTGACCCTGGCCAGTTCCGAAGGCAAGATTCAACTCGTTTTGCGCAACCCGCTCGACACCCACCAGGACCCCGTCGAGGCAGCGAATGCCAAGGGGCTCTACATGGGCGGCACGCCGGTCGCGGCTCGGCCGCGGGTAACGATTCGTCCCGTAAGACAGAAAACTGAGCCACCGCCTACCTCTCCTTCGGTCCTCAGTATCGAGGTTATTAAAGGTGACAAGAAGACTGAGGTCACATTACCGCAAGAAGGCGGTGAAGATCCCAAGTAGTCGGAGAGCAGTTCGGCCTGCGCACTCGACGGGCTGCGTAGCAGGTTTCCTCACGTGGAGAGGAATCAAACGATGAAGGTTCGCACGATACATTTCGCGGCTGCCGCAATGTCGTTCCTGCTCCCCGTCTTCGGGCTGGCCGAGACGCTGCCTTATCATCCCGCAACTCAGGACCCCGCGACTCAGGCGCCCCAGGAACCAACTCCGCCGGCCACCGCCCAGACCACACTTCCGCCGCAGTCGGCTCAGCCGCAGGGTTCGGCGCCACTGCGCGTCATGGTTGGCAAGTCTCTGCTCATCAACACCACCGAGCCCATCGCGCGTATTTCGGTGACCGACTCTACTATCGCCGATCCGACAGTACTTACTTCCACACAGATCCTGGTCCATGGGCGAGCCCCCGGCGAAGTCTCCCTGATTATCTGGGACAGAAACGAGCGCTCGCGCAGCTTCGATCTCCGCGTGGATGTTGATGTCAGCGCCTGCGCCGAAGAAGAACATCGCGTCTTCCCCGACGAACAGATTTCCGTCACGCCTTCGCGCGCCGCCATTGTGCTCTCCGGCCACGTTACCACCGAGGATGTCGCCAAGCGCGCAGGAGAGTTGGCTTCTGCTTATTCGAAAAACGTAATCAACGTGCTCACTTTCGGTCCCGTGGGCGCTCAGGAAGTCTTGCTCGAAGTCAAGTTTGCCGAGGTCGACCGCTCCGCCCTTACCCAGATGGGTGTCAACATTTTCTCCACCGGCGCCGGCAATTTGATCGGAACCACAACCACCGGCCAATACGGCGGCTTCACCGCGCCGACGATCACCCAGACGCAAGGACAAAGTCCTCCGTTTTCGGCCACCCAAACTCTCAGCAACGTTCTTAATCTGTTTTTATTTCAGCCCAATATTCACCTGGGTACGGTGATCGAGGCGCTCGAGACCAAGAACCTGCTCCAGATTCTGTCCGAGCCCACTCTCATTGCCGTCAACGGCAAGAAAGCCAGTTTCCTCGCGGGTGGTCAATTTCCCTTCCCCATCGTGCAACCGGGACAGGGATTCACTGCCGTTACTATTTCCTTCAAGGAATTTGGCGTGAAGCTCGAGTTCACTCCGGTGATCATGCCCAACGGCAACATTCACCTTACCGTCGCGCCGGAGGTCAGCACGCTGGATTTCGCCGATGCGCTTACCATCTCCGGTTTCACCGTTCCAGCCTTAAGCACGCGCAAGGCTGAGACCGAATTCGAGTTGCGGGATGGTCAGAGTTTCGTGATCGCAGGCCTCCTCGACAATCGCGTCACTGACACTTGGAACAAGGTTCCCGGCCTGGGCGATATCCCGATCCTGGGCACTTTTTTCAAGAGCAAGAGTATTTCGAAAAGCAATCAGGAACTCATGGTGCTTTGCACTGTGCACCGGATTTCTCCCAACACCGAACCACCCCCCGGACCAAAGAATCCGCAGCCGTACATTAACAACGATAAGTTCGATGGAAAGAAACCTTCGAGCAAGTAGCCGGCTCGATTCATGATGCGGATGGAACTCAGCGCGGGGAGAGCACGAAGCAAGAGGTCGGTTGCTGAACAGGGAAACTTACTGGTAACTGGACACTGGCAACAGGCAACGGGATTTTAGACTATGGCCGAGCTTTCCGTCGTCATCGTGGCCACCGATAACGAGCAGCGCACCGTGCTGCAGGTGTTGGTGGATGGCACCAGCGTAGCCCGCACGGTTCACACCTGCGCCAGTTTCCCGCTCGCTGCCTCGGATCCGGTCACCCGTCGGGTTCAGGCCGCCAGTCCTGACGTTGTCCTGGTCGACATTCCTGCCGATAATCCCACCACGGCCATGCGCGCCGTCGAACTTCTGCGCCAGGAACTGCCCGACTCGGCCGTTTTCGCCATCGGCGGTCTCAATCAGCCGCAAGTCATCGTGAGCGCCATGCGCGCCGGTGCCCGCGAATTCATCGAACGCCCTACCACCACCACCGATCTTCTCGAAGCCTTTGTTCGCCTGACTACGGCGCAGCGCAAGGTTAAGAAAGAGGGTCCGCGCGGCAAAGTGTTCTCCGTGGTCAATGCCAAAGGCGGCAGCGGCGCGACCACCGTAGCCGTGAACCTCGCCCTCGCTCTGCAGGCAGCCCATGGCCACACCGCGTTGGTCGACCTCGCGCCCCTCGGTCACAGCTCGCTACATCTGAATCTCAAACCGCTGTTTACCTTGGCCGACGCTACTCGCAATCTGCACCGCATGGATAGTTCGCTGCTGGAAAGTTTCATGACCCGGCACAGTGGAGGTCTGCAGTTGCTGGCGGGAACCAATGTCCCCGCCGCTGTTGAACCCTCGACGGCGGAGTTTGTCCGGTTGTTTGACATGCTGGTCACGCACTATCGCTACGTGGTGGTGGATAACTCTTCGCGCCTAGACGCCGCCAGCCGTCTGGTCGCCAATTTGTCGGAGTGCGTCCTGCTCGTCGCCTGCACCGACGTAGCCTCGCTCTGGAGTGCGGCGCGGGTGCAGCAGTATCTTGGAGAAACGGGCAACCGCGAACGCTTGCGGTTGGTGCTCAATCGTTTTCGCAAAGTTCCCGGCTTCAGTGAGGCGGATGCGGAAAACGCGGCCGGCGTCAAATTGTTGTGGCGCGTTCCCAATCAATACTTTGCCATCTCCTCCGCCATTGACCGTGGCTCGCCCGTTATGGAGCAAAGCCACACCGAGATTGCTCGTTGCTTTTCCGGGCTGGCCCATGAACTGACCCGCGACGACGTCGATGTAAAACGCGCCGCCTGGTCTTTGTTCAAGACGGTGTAGGTTCAGCGGTGTAGGTTCAGCGATTTATGTTTTGAACGATACAGGTTAAGACGACACAGACGTTATGGCGAATTTGCAAACCTTCGAGCACGGCGAGTACCAGCAGGTAAAGGCGGATCTGCATCGCAAGATCCTCGACCGCCTTGACCTCGAAAAACTCGGCCGCGCTACCGGCGATACCGCCCGCGAAGAAGTTCTAGTCCTCATCCGCAACTCGGTGAACAGCGAAGTCGTCCCTCTCAGCTTCGCCGAGCGCGAACGGCTGTCGCGCGAAATTCTCGATGAAATCTTCGGCCTCGGTCCGCTCGAACCCCTGCTCAAGGACCACACCATCTCCGACATTCTGGTCAACCGTTTTGACAAGGTTTACATCGAGCGCTCCGGCAAGCTGGAACTGACCGGATTGTCCTTCAAAGACAATCAGCACCTCATGCAGATCATCGAGCGCATCGTTTCCCGCGTGGGTCGCCGGGTCGATGAATCTTCTCCCATGGTGGACGCACGCCTGGCCGATGGCTCCCGCGTGAACGCCATTATTCCTCCCCTGGCACTGGACGGCGCTTGCCTTTCCATTCGCCGTTTCGGACGCGACCCGGTCACCGCCCGCAACATGCTCGAGAACCACACCCTCACCGAAGCCATGCTTGAACTTCTCTCCACCATGGTGAAGGGGCGCTTGAACCTGCTGATCTCAGGCGGTACCGGCGCCGGTAAAACGACTTTGCTCAACGTGCTTTCCGGCTACATCCCTAATGTGGAGCGCATCGTCACCATCGAAGACGCCGCCGAACTTCAACTCAAGCAGGAGCATGTGGTGCGCCTCGAGACCCGCGCTCCCAACATCGAAGGCAAGGGCGCGGTCCGCCAGCGTCAGCTGGTTATCAACAGCCTGCGTATGCGGCCGGATCGCATCGTGGTCGGCGAGGTCCGCGGCGAAGAAGCATTCGACATGTTGCAGGCCATGAACACCGGCCACGAAGGCTCGCTCACGACCGTCCACGCCAACTCCGTGCGCGATGCCCTGGCCCGCGTCGAGAATATGGTCTCAATGGCCAACCTAAACATTCCCGAGCGCGCCGTGCGCCATCAGATTGCCTCCGCCATTCACGCCGTGGTCCAGGTCGCCCGCCTGTCCGACGGCACCCGCAAGGTCATCTCGGTTTCCGAAGTCACCGGCATGGACACCGAATCCATCACCATGCAGGACATTTTCGTGTTCGACCGCCGCGGCATTGACGAAAACGGAAAGGTGCGCGGAGCGTTCCGCGCCACCGGAGTTCGCCCGCAATTCGCCGAACGCTTGGCCAATGCCGGCACCAAGCTGCGTCCGTCACTGTTCGAATCGAAGACTGAGGTTTAGAAAAGAAATTATTAATTCCTGATTGCTGATTATTGATTAAGAATCGAAGTCGCGTGGGTGCTTCAATCAACAATCAAGAATTAACAATCAGTAACCGATGTTAGCCGGTCGCTTTCTATGTCCGCACTGTTGATCACATTCCTGGTGTTCGTCGTGGTCGCCCTCGCAGCCTTCGCGGGTTTGTCGCTGGTCGACCAGCGCCGCGCCCAAGCCCGCCTCATTAAAGATCGTCTGGCGACGGTGCAGAAAGCGCCGGAACGCGAGCCCGACGAGGAGCTCGCCCTGCTGCGCGACGAGCAACTCAGCGAGATCCCTGCCCTCGATAGTCTCCTGCGCCGCTCCGCCCGCATTTCCGCCATGCAGGAAGCCTTGCTGCAGGCGGGCATGAAGTTTCGTGCCGGCAACTTTCTTGTGCTCTGCCTGCTCTCCGGCGCCGTTGCCGGATTCGCCGCGCTGGTCTGGAGCCGCAATCCTGCCATCACCTGGGCCGCTCTGATCATTGGCGCATTCATTCCCTATGCCTCCGTGTCCTACCGCCGCCAGAAGCGTTTCGAAAAAATCGAGGAGCTTTTCCCCGAGGCGATCGACACTCTGGCCCGCGCAGTCCGCGCCGGACACGCCTTCACCACCGCCCTGGAAATGATTTCCAACGAAGCCACCGAGCCTCTGGCCGGCGAGTTCCGCAAACTCTATGAGGAGCAGAAGTTCGGCATGCCGGTACGCGATGCCCTCATGAATCTAACCGAGCGTGTTCCTCTGGTGGACGTGAAGTTCTTCGTCACCGCCGTCATGCTGCAACGCGAAACCGGAGGCAACCTCGCCGAAATCCTCGACAACCTGTCTTACGTGATCCGCGAGCGTTTCAAGATTCAGCGCCAGGTGCGGGTTCACACCGCGCAGGGACGCCTCACCATGGCCTTGCTCATGGCCATGCCTCCCGCTGTCGTGGCTATTCTTGCGGTCTTCAGCCCGGAATTTGTTCGCCCGCTTTTCTATGATCCCATTGGCCATACCCTGCTGGTGGTGAGTATTGCATTGCAAACCATTGGCTATTTCGTGATCCGGAAGATTATTAAGATCCAGGTTTAAGAGATCAGGTTTAAGCAATACCAGGCTAAGAATGCCGTCAATGATTCTCGCGATCGTCGTATTCGTCACCGTCGTGCTGGTGGTGTTTGCCTTCGGCGCCGCGGTAGTGACGCCCAGTTCCGTGCTGGGAGCCCGCCTGCGCGCCCTCGGCGGACAGGGGTTACAGGCTACCGAGAAGCCTGCGATGAAGATGAAAGAGCGCTTCGAGCAGGCGCTCGATCCGCTCAGCAAAGCCATTCCACTTTCACCCTCTGACGTTTCCCGCGCGCGCGCCTGGCTGATCCAGGCCGGACTTCGCGAATCGCGCCACGCCAGCTACTACCTCGGCGCCCGCCTGATGCTGGCGTTTCTTGGCTTCGCCGGCGTTGTGCTTTTCTCCGGTTTCACGAGTCTGAGCCTGCTGGTCTGCGTGCCCGCATTCGGCTTCTTCCTTCCCCGCTTTTTCCTGAAGCGCATGATTAAAGACCGCCAGCAGCGCATCCGCATCGCCCTGCCCGACGCTCTTGACCTCACGGTAATTTGCGTCGAAGCCGGATTGGCGCTTGATCAGGCGTTAATGCGTGTCGGCAAGGATCTGCATCACGCCCATCCCGATCTCAGCGATGAATTTCACCTGGTCAACCTCGAGATGCGTGCGGGCAAGCCTCGTGCCGAAGCCCTGCGCAATCTCGTCGACCGCACCGGCGTCGATGACATTCGGTCGCTCGTGGGCACGCTCATCCAGACCGACCGCTTCGGCACCAGCGTGGCTCAAGCTTTGCGCGTTCACTCCGACTCTCTGCGCACGGCACGCCGTCAGCGGGCCGAAGAACAGGCCGCCAAAACTACCATCAAGATGGTCCCTCCCCTCGTGATATTCATTCTGGTTCCGTTCCTCTTCGTCACAGTTGGACCGGCACTCATTCAGGCTTATCACTCGCTTGTTTCGAAATAAGCTTCAAAATAGCGCGCAGCGAGAAGCAGCTCGGGGTGCATCCAACCAGAAAACTCAGGAGTCGCGATGCCGGGATTAGTCCCGAACGGCCAGGCTTTCAACCAAACCCGCCAGCTCTATCTAGCCACTGATCTTGGCGTGGCCCAGACGCACTGGTCCCGGTTCGTTGGCCTGCTCGGAGCCTCCGAAGATGACTTCCGTAATGGCTGCGGCCTCTGGATTCGACCCTGCCGGGGCGTTCATACTCTAGCTATGCGGTTCCCCATCGACGTGATATACCTCGACCCAGCCGGCACAGTGGTGCACCTCGAGCGCGCTCTCCGGCCCTGGCGGATTGCCCCAGTCCGCTTGCAGGCAGCCTCGGTCCTGGAACTCCCCCAAAATACGATAACCTCAACTGGAACTGCTCTCGGCGATAGAATTGAGATCAAGATAAAGGAGGATGTCTAGACTCCGCGGTTCCGCACCAGCTAACAATAATCAGGACCCGGGCTTTAGCCTCTGGCCACAAAACCCTCAGTGACTGATACGCTCCAACTCGAAGACCCGATCGAGCTTCGTGATCTGCACGACGCGCCCAAGCTCCTGATCGAGTGGTCGCCGCGATGGCAGGAGTTCGTCACCTCCATCCGCCCTGCCTTCGCCCGCTCCGGCGCGCGCCTGGCCGGCGAAGCTCCTCACGGTATTTTCCCCTACGCAGGCTTACTGGCTTCGTTGCTGCTGGAAGCGTTCATAGTGTTCGTCCTAATCGTAATCCCGAAGGAGATTGCGAAGCTCCGTCCCTACGCCCCACCCAAGGTGCAGCCCTATGAAGTAATCTATTTCTCCGGCGACGAACTGCCGCGCACCGAAGACTTGGGCGGCGCACAGGCCGGAACAACTGGCCGCGCCGGTGGTCATGAAGCGCATCACCGAACTCAGACCATTCATGTAGCTCGCGGAGGCTCGCTCGCTCCTAAAGTTGTCGACGCTCCCAACCTTAAACTTCCCTCCACCGCGGGCGCCGTGGCCAATCTACTCGCCTTCAAACCCACCAACCCTGGCCCGCCTCCGTCGGAAGGCTTGCATTCTTCTCTGGTTGCTCCCAGTCTTCCCGTCAACGTGATCGCTCCGCCGCCCGCGAACATTACTCGCGATCAATCCCGCGCCCCGCTCACCCTCGACTCTGTCGTTCCCCCGGCTCCCAATATTTCTTCCGACAAGTCTCGGTCCGCTCCCGCTCTGAATGCGGCGGTCGTGCCTCCCGCACCCAGCGTCCACTCTGAGCACGCCTTGATCGCGCCCGCGCTCGATCCCAGCATCATCGCCCCGGCTCCCCGTGTTTCCCGCGGCCGTGCGCGGACCGCACCCTCCCTAAATGCCAGCGTGATCGCCCCAGCATCCACACGGGTCTCCAGCGACCAGGCGCGTCCCGCTCCCGCACTCAGTGCGAGCGTGATTCCGCCCGCTCCAGCTACTGTCGGCAGCGAAGTTGCGCCCACGCGAGTGCAGATGAACAACATCGCGGTTGTACCTCCGCCGGTGTCAGCTCCTGAGCGCGACAGCGCACGCAATGCGAAGCTCAATCTGCCTGCACCATCCGTGGTCGCACCACCGCCCTCGGCTGATTCCGCCCACGACCTGCGGCGTCTCGAAAGCGGCGGCACCGACCCCTCGAAAGCCGTAGTTCCTCCGCCCCCCACGCCAGCGAGCAACGGATCGTTCGTGAGCACCGTGATCGGCAAACTTTTCGGCACGCAGGATGTTGTGCCGCCTCCGCCAGCCGTCTCCGCAGGCGCATCAGGAACCTCTCGGATCGGAGGGCCGGGCGGCTCACTCGCGACCAACGTTGTTCCGCCTCCACCCACCGTCGGCTCAGCAACTGGGAGCAAAACCGCGGGGGCGCCGGGCGAATCGCTCGCTGCAAAAATCGTTCCGCCTCCGCCGTCGATTGCGGGCTCCAGCAACTCGACTTCTGGAAGAACCGCGAGCCTCGGCGCATCAAGCGTCACATCAAACGTTATCCCTCCGCCTCCATCTGTCGCAGGCTCAGGTACAATACGCGGCTCTTCCACTGGCGCGAGAAACTCCGGCAGCACCGGCAACGGCGCGCTGCTCGCGAACAACGTCGTTCCGCCGCCTCCCTCCATCGGCTCCGGCAGCGGCTTATCGGGCTCCGGCAGAAAAGGCTCCGGACTTGGTGGCCCGGGCGATTCCGGCTCAGTTCTCGCTCCTCCCAAAAGCGAAGCCGGAAGCAGCGATGGTTCTGGAATTGTGATCTCGTCCCAACCCGGCTCCAAGGTTGGGATGCCGGGCGGTGGCAAAGGCTCACTGGCCATGTCGCCTTCCGGTGGAGACAAGCCGGGCCTCGGCGGTTCCGGCGGAGGCGCAAGCATTGGTCACGGCGAAGGTCCCGGCAGCGGCTTGAATTCGACAGGTTCAGGTGCAGGCAAGAGTGGAACCGGCGTGGGCTCCGATCCCAATAAGAATGTCCGCGCTGGAATCTCTCCCACGCCCGGCCCCGGCGGCGCCGGCAACGCTGCTACCGGATCTCCCGCCGTCCCCGGCGTCGACGTTCGCGGCGGCAGCACCAGCGTCGTCAATCTGCCCAGCTTCGGATCGGACAGCAGCGCTCCCAATTCTCCCGATCACTCGCCGGCAATGCCGAACCAGGGCCCAGCCATCACCATCGTCGCCACGTCGCGCTCCGGCGGAGCATTTGATTTCTACGGCAAGCTCCCGGGCGACAACTACACCGTCTATGTGGATACGTCGATCGGCACGGTCGTGATGCAATTTGCCGAAGTTAATCCCGTCGCGCGTTCTCAGGCTGAAACACTGGTTGGCCCACGAGGCTACATCACCGGATTGCCGGCCAATCTTCCGCACGCCCGCGTGGTCATCAAATGCCGACTTGATACTTCCGGCAAGCTGCAAAATCTCCAGGTTCTCGAGCCCGGCTCGGCCGCAATGACCGCCAAGATTATGGCCGCACTGCCCAATTGGAAATTTCGCCCGGCCATGCGCGGCACGCGGCCGGTCGAAATCAACGCCATCTTGGGCTTCAACATCAACACCGACGACCGCAATTAGCGCCGAGGAACCGGACCCATTCGCTGTGGATTTCGCTGTCGAAATAAACTTGTCGTGAGCGGTTCGCGCGGCCATTCCTGACGTTGACCTCGAGCTTTTTTCCCGATACCCCCTCCCCCCGGGGGTCTAATGGAATCATCGAGTTAGCAGAAAATTCCCGGCAAAATCCGGAGCCTAAACGACTTAGATACTAAAATCCGTGAAGCAAAGGACTTAGGGGACCGACGATGTGGGATCACCCGACCGTCACGGCCTCGACCATGATTACGCAAATTCAAGGTCGGCACAAGGTCAGATGTCACACGGTGGTTGTGGAAATATTTGGCAGGGCCGGCTCCCTAATTCGTCGGCCGACCCGTTGTCTGGAAGATCATTTTCTTCCGATTCTTCCGAGGTTTGCTTCTAGTTCTCAGGACAATTTCTCGCGAAGCTTTGAAGCTGCTACTTATTCTGCAATCGCAGCCTCGCCAGCAGCGCATACGCTTTGCGGAACCACGGACGCTCCCTCCGCCGCTGGTATCCCGGCATGGTTGGCCTTTTATCGAGAATTTTCTGCGCCCATACGCGAGCCTCTTCGGCACGGCCCTGCGACTGCAGGAACAGGGCGTAATTGTAGTAAGTCTCCGAACTCGTTGAAATCTTCGTCGCCTGCTGAAACAGGGCCTCGGCCTTTTCCGCTTGTCCGGTTAGGGCGTAGGCATCAGCCAACAACCCCTTCGCGCGCTGAAAATCGTAATTAGGATCGGCTGCAACGGCGCGCTCGAGATCCGGAACGGCCGCGGCGAAATCGCCCAGTTCGACCTCCGCGATGCCGCGGCGATAGAAGGGATCGGCCGAATCGGTTCGCGACGAGATAGCCTTATCGTAGCAAGCACGCGCCCGGGCAAAGTCGCCGTCATCGAGATAAAGCAGGCCAAGTTCTTCGTAGTTGCCGGCCGAAGGATTATCAAGAATGGCCCGCTCCAGTTCGTGAATCCGGCGTCGCCGCGGGAACGCCTGAAACGACCCGCGCAGCAACCCGGCATCGGGAATCACTTCGACGACAATGTAAATCAGCGCCCCAACCCATCCCAGAAACAGAATGATAAAAATCCAGTAAGTGTCCGGCCGCCGGCGAATGAAGTGAACAATCGCCACCGCCTGCAGAACGAATCCCCATCCGCCGAGAAAGAAAAGAAGTGATCCCATGGAGCGCAATATGACAGCGCAGAATACCACGGGCTTCGACGGATGCTAGAATCACGAGTGGTCAAGTCCTTCACCCGCCCGATCCGTCTTCTAGCTTCCGATATCGACGGCACATTACTCAATCCCCAATTCCAGATTTCGCCTGACGACATGGCGGCGCTGCGCCATGCCCATGATTCCGGCATCGAAGTCGTATTAGTCACCGGACGTCGCCACACTTTCGCTCTGCCCATCGCCAAGCAATTGGGTTTCGATCTCTGGCTCATCAGTTCGAACGGCGCCGTAACCCGCTCCCTGGCGGGGGAAACTTTCCACCGCGACCTGATGCCGCGCCAGATCTGCCGCGAGTTGTGCGGAACCATGCAAGACTTTCGCGGCAATACCGTTCTTACCTTTGACCAGGAATCCAAAGGCGCAATCGTGCTCGAACACCTGGACGATCTGAACTCGAGCATCCGGCGCTGGCTGGAGAAGAATATGGCGTACATCGAGTTCGTCGTGCCCATCGAGGATGCACTGGTGAGCGATCCCGTGCAGGCGATGTTCTGCGGCTCCATGCAGCGGATGAGCGGAGCCTTGCGTACGCTCGAAGCTAACGGCATGAAAGGAAGAATCACGGTGCTGCGCACGGAATATCCCGAGCGGGATTTGTCGATGATCGACGTGCTGAATGCGGGTTGTTCCAAGGGGCACGCGCTCGAGCGCTGGGCTGCACATCGGGGCTATAAGCGCGAGCAGGTCATGGCCATCGGTGACAACCATAACGATGTGGAAATGCTTGAGTTTGCCGGCCATCCGGTTATCATGGGGAATGCCTGCGAGGAATTGCGCGGGCGCGGCTGGAGCGTAACCCTCGGCAATGATCGCTGCGGCGTTGCCGCAGCGGTTGCAGACGTGGTTGGTAGCTAGGGTCTCTCGCATGACGAAGCCAATCCAGATCGTGCAATGGGCAGCCGCTGTCGCTCTGCTCGCAGCCGCGGCGTTTCCCTGCTCCGCCGCCGATGCAGCCGTGCTGCGCAACGGATTCTCCATCCGCCACGAGCGCCGCCAGGTCATCGGGACGATCACTCGCCTGTATGTCGACGGTGACGACTCTAGTTTTGTGGATGTGCCAACTGCGGAGATCGACCACTTCGAGGCTCTGCCGGCAGATTCATCGCCGCGCGAACCGGCAAAGGCAAACGCGAAGAACGATGCCGCACGGTCGCAATCTCCGGTTGAAAACTTCCAGCCTTCGACGGATCTGAACGAAGTTGTAAGAGCAGCGAGCGGAACTTACCATCTGGATCCGGATCTGGTAAGCAGCGTGATTCGCGCCGAAAGCGGCTTTAACGTGCGGGCGGTCTCGCCGAAGGGCGCGCGAGGACTGATGCAGTTAATGCCCCAGACCGCGTCGGAGCTGGGTGTGCAGAATGCATTCGACCCGCAAGCCAATGTGGAAGGCGGCGCGCGCTATCTGCGCGAACTGCTGGAGCGCTATGACTTTGATCTGATCAAGGCACTGGCCGCTTACAACGCAGGCCCGCAGCGCGTGGAGCAATACGGCGGCGTTCCTCCCTACCACGAAACCAAAGCCTACGTAGCGCGCATCGTGCGCGACTTCAATAAAAAGAAACTCGCCGCGAAAACCGCAAACCAGCCCGCAGCTCCGAAGAGTTCGGGAAGCAAGGCAACCGGCACGCCCGTGCCTGCGGCTAAACCGCATAAATCCGTTCCGCAGGCCCAAGCGAAAGCAACCCCCGCACCGAGTCAGTAAACGAAGCCTTCGTTTGACCCTCCACTCCCAGTCAGTTACCTTGAGAGTGCCGTTTCCGCTTCGCGTTGCGAAGGTCGCGGCGCGAGGCTGCCCCACTTCATGGACAAAAAGCGCATCCTGGCCAGTACGGTGGTGTTCCTCATCCTGGCCGTTCTGCTTTACCTGCAATATCGTCACTGGCAGAGCTTTGACTGGGGTACGTTCTGGAGCCAGACCCACCGGATCAACAAAGTAAAAGTATTGCGCGCGATTGGGTGGATCTACATAGGTTATGTGTTGCGGGCGTTGCGCTGGAAGATTTTTCTACAACCGGTGAGACCGAAAGTGAAGACGATGGAACTGGTGTCTCCGACTTTGATCGGATTCGCCGGATTGGCTCTGCTCGGCCGCGCCGGAGAATTTATCCGTCCCTATCTGATCGCCCGGCGCGCTGATCTTCCTTTCTCTTCGCAGTTGGCAGTGTGGACCGTAGAGCGCATTTTTGATATTGGCGCGTTCACCGTGCTGATCGTGCTGGCGATTTTTCTGCCCAGCGCATTACCCGCGATTCCGCATCCGGAGTACTACCGCCGCTTCCAGGAAGGTGGCTTTTTTCTAGTCGGCGTCGTGCTGGTTACCGCGTTGGCTGCGATCGTGATCCGGCGCAGCGGAGACGCCGTAGCGCGCTGGGTGGAAGAGAAATTCGGGCATCTCTCGTCGAACTTTGGCCACAGGCTGGCTCAGAGGGTGCGCGAGTTCGGCGCGGGGCTTGACACCATTCATGGGCCCGCATCGATGCTTTGGCTGACTTTGGTTTCGGTAGGGATGTGGTACATCATTGCCCTCGCGTATAAGGAAGTGACCCACTCCTACGGCACGGCGTCGCTCGAAATTCCGGTATCGCAGATTCTAATTCTCATGGGAGCGAGCATGGTCGGTTCGATGTTGCAGTTGCCGGCGGTGGGCGGCGGTTCGCAGATGGCAACCATTGCCGCACTTTCGAGCGTGTTCGACGTGCCTCCGGAGATGGCGGCGAGTTGCGGAATTCTGCTGTGGCTGGTGACGTTTGCCGCAGTTGTCCCCCTCGGCTTGGTGCTGGCGCACCATGAAAGATTGTCACTGCGGAAATTGTCGAAGGAAAGCCATCAAGCTGAAGAAGCCGAAACTGCAGGGCCTCCGGCGTAAAGCAGGTTGCTGTCGATCAGGTAGGTACGGGCTGGAAGGCCCAGGCTCACTCCCCTGTTACAATTTCTATATTGATCCCGACCATTCAACGTAGTTAGGCAGATTCGTTTTCGATCAACATCAGCGCCATGAAATGTCCCTTTTGCGGATTTGCGAATGACAAGGTAGTCGACTCGCGGGAAAGCAAAGAGGCGGAATCGATCCGCCGCCGGCGCGAGTGCCTGAAATGCAGCAAGCGCTTCACCACCTACGAGCGCATCGACGAAATCCCTTACATGGTCGTCAAGAAAGACGGCCGGCGAGAAAAGTTCGATCGCCAGAAAGTGTTGAACGGCCTGCTGCGGGCTTGCGAGAAGCGGCCGGTGCCCATCAGCAAGCTGGAACAGATTGTCAACGAGGCGGAATCGTTCGTCATCGAGTCGCAGGAACGCGAGCGCAAGACCAGCGAAATCGGCGAACTCATCATGAACCGCTTGCGCCGCTACGACAAAGTAGCTTATGTGCGCTTCGCCTCCGTCTACCTGGATTTCAAGGACGTCAAAGAGTTCATGAATGAGCTGACGGATTTGGTGAAATCGAAAGACACCGCGGATCTTAAAGCGAAGAAGAGTGGATAGGCAGGGCTTAGGGACCAGGGTTTAGGGGTTAGCAGCGCTCTCGGAGCGGAGGTTGTCTAGTCCCGAGCCCCTGAGCCCTAGTCTCTTGCCCAGAAAAAAATCATGACTCATAAAGTAACTCTCATCCCCGGCGATGGCATTGGCCCCGAAGTGACCCAGGCCACGGTGCGCATTCTGGAAGCCACCGGGGTGAAGTTCGAGTGGGAGTCCTTCGCCGTGGGCGCCGATGCCTTTGAAAAGCACGGCGAATACATTCCAAAAGAGGTAATCGAATCGATCGAGCGCTCGCGCGTGGGGTTGAAGGGACCGGTCACTACGCCCGTCGGCGGCGGCTTTTCCAGCATCAACGTGGCGCTGCGCCAGAAATTTGAGCTGTACGCGAACTTCCGGCCGATCCGTAATCTGCCGCACATCCCCACGCGTTATCCGGATGTCGACCTCATCATCGTGCGCGAGAACACCGAGAGCCTATATTCCGGGCTGGAGCATGAAGTGGTACCCGGAGTTGTTGAAAGCCTGAAAATCATCACCGAGAAGGCCTCGACCCGCATCGCGAAATTTGCTTTCGAGTATGCCCGGAAGAATCAGCGCAAGAAAATTCATGCCATCCACAAAGCCAACATCATGAAGCTTTCGGACGGCTTATTCTTGCGCTGCTGCCGCACCGTCGCCAAGCAGTATCCCGAAATCACCTACGGCGAGCACATTGTCGACAACACCTGCATGCAGCTCGTGATGAATCCCTATCAGTACGACATGCTGGTGATGGAAAACCTTTACGGCGACATCATCTCAGACTTGTGCGCGGCGTTTGTGGGCGGCCTGGGATTTGTGCCCAGCGCCAACCTGGGTGATCACTGTGCGATTTTCGAAGCGGTACATGGTTCCGCGCCTGACATTGCGGGAAAGAATCTGGCGAACCCCACCGCCCTGCTGCGTTCCGGACTGCTGATGCTGCGTCATCTGGGCGAGTTCGACGCATCTCTGCAAATTCGCAACGCGTTGGAAAAGGTATATCGCCATCCCGAGAAGCTGACGAAGGATATCGGCGGCAACGCGGGAACGTCGCAATTCGCCGACTCCGTGATCGAAGAAATGGAAAAGGCGAAGACCACGCCGGCCGCCGTTCACTAAAAATGGGTTATCACTTTTCATAACTTTCAATTCCGCCATTGACTCTCGCCGCAGATGAGAGTAGATTCGCCCGTTCTGGGGAATCTGGGGAATGGCGCGCACAACACGGCGTGTGGGGGTGATTCTGTTTCAGCTGGGCGGTCCTGACACGCTGGCTGCGATCGAGCCTTTCCTTTATAACCTCTTCTGCGACCCCGATATTATTGACTTTCCCTTTGCCCGCATCGGGCGAAAACCTCTGGCCAAACTGATTTCGACCACACGTGCCCGCAAAGTTCAGCACCACTACGCAACCATTGGCGGAGGCTCACCCATCCGCCGCTTCACCGAGCAGCAGGCGCGGGCGCTCGAAACCGAGCTCACGAATCAGGGTCTCGACGCGCGCTGCTTTATGGCCATGCGCTACTGGCATCCCTTTACCAGCGAAGCCATCGCACAACTCGAAGCGGCGCGGTGCGACGAAGTGGTGCTGCTGCCCATGTATCCGCAATACTCATCGACCACCACCGGCAGCAGCCTGAACGAATGGGAACGCTTGTTTCGCGGCGATCTTCCCGTACACAACGTGGGCGCCTTCTACCAGCATCCCATGTATTTAGACGCGCTGATCGAAAAGATCGAAGAGGCGCTCGAACGATTTCCAAGGCCGGAACGCGCCGAGATTGTTTTCAGCGCGCATAGCGTCCCCATGTCGGTCATCGCGAAGGGGGATCCCTACCAGCGGCACATTGAGGAGACGGTGCGCCTTCTGATGGAGCGCGGCGGATGGCGGAATCGTCACCGGCTCTGCTACCAGAGCAAGGTCGGAGCCAGCAAATGGCTGCAGCCTTCGCTGCACCGCACGCTGCACGACCTTGCCGCTGAGAAGGTGCGAGAAGTTTGCATTGTGCCGGTGGCGTTCGTCTCCGATCACGTGGAGACTCTAGGCGAGATCGATCACGAGGCTCGCGAGCAAGCGCGGCGGCTGGGCATCACGCAATTTGAGATGAGCGCTGGACTGAACGATTCTCGGAGGTTTATTTCGGCGCTCGCGCAGTTGGTGACGGACGCTCTGGGCGAAGAGGTCAATGCCTACGTTCCGCCGGCGCTGGTGGCAGCCGACTAGCGAAGAGCGAAGATTTATTAAAGAAGGTTTGTTCGAGAGTGTTTTGTTCGACGAGTAGAAAAAGAATAAAGAATTAAGGAGGTAGACTCATGCCGGAACCGGAGGGCGCGAAGCCCAATCCGAATCCCGAACCAGCCAAGCCGGCCGCCACTGGCGCGGTGGATGCCACGAAGTACGTAGGCACGCCTGCGGTCGGAACCTCGAAAGCGGCCGCGGCGGGAGGATTGTCCTCGCCCGGACCGTCGAACACCGAGATTGACCGCCGCCGGCGCCGTCTGGTGTGGGTCGCAGTAACTGCGTTCCTGACTGCTTGGTTCCTGGCTTTCTTCCGATTCTTTCTGCCTCGCACTCTTTTTGAACCCAATACAGTTTTCAAAATAGGCTATCCCTCTGAGTTTGCGCTGGGCGTCGACACCAAGTTTCAACAGAAATACCGCATCTGGGTCGATCGCACTCCCGACCGCGTGTTCGTGATCTACGCTCGTTGTACCCACCTGGGTTGCACTCCCGACTGGAAACCGAGCGAGAACAAGTTCAAATGTCCATGCCACGGCAGCGGCTACGACAGCGAAGGCATCAACTTCGAAGGGCCGGCTCCGCGTCCCATGGACCGCGCTCACGTGGAACTGGCGCCAGACGGGCAGATCATCGTCGATACCTCGCGGCTATACCAGTGGCCGAAAGGGCAGCCGACACACTTCAATGACCCCGGAGCGTATTTGCCTGGGTAAGGCACCGGAGTGTAGCACCGGCGTCCCGCCGGCTTTTTCGCGAATCATCATGAGGCACTAATGGCTGACGAAAATAACGGCAAGAACGGCAAAGTGGGCTTGGTCGACCGCGTCAAAGATGACATTCAGGCGATGAAGGTCGACATCCCGGCCAAGGCTAAGGAGCAGATCGAGGGCCTGAAAGATCCGACCAAGACTCAGGTCTACACCTCCATCTTCCGCCACAAGCACGACGACACCCCGCGCAACCGGGCTCTGGGCGTGCTTTCCAACGTGTTCCTGCACTTGCATCCGGCGAAGATTAATCGCGATTCGGTTCGTTACAGCTACACCTGGGGCATGGGCGGAATCACATTTTTTCTGTTCATCATCCTCACCTACACCGGCGTTCTGCTGATGTTTTATTACCATCCCAGCAAGGTGCAGGCGTTCCGCGATGTGCTCTACCTTGAGCACGATGTACCCTTCGGCAAAATTCTGCGCAACATGCACCGCTGGGCCGCACACCTGATGGTGATCGGTGTGTGGCTGCACATGTTCCGCGTATTTCTGACCGGCTCGTATAAGAAGCCGCGCGAATTTAACTGGAACATCGGCGTGCTCCTGCTCGTGTTTACTTTGCTACTCTCGTTCACGGGATATCTGCTGCCCGACGACCAGCTGGGATTCTGGGCCGTCACCGTGGGCACGAACATGGCGCGAGCCACGCCGCTGCTGGGGCACGAAGGCCCGTTCGGCTCGATGCTTGGCATGACGCCTTACAACGACGTGCGCTTCGGCTTGCTCGGCGGATCGATCGTAGATGCGAATGCACTGCTGCGGTCCTACATCTGGCATTGCATCGGAATTCCGATTGTCGCGTCGATCCTGATGATCGTGCATTTCTGGCGTGTGCGGAAAGACGGTGGAATCTCGGGTCCCGCGCAAGTGATGCTGGAAGCGGAAGCCGACAAGCCGCGCCGGAGGCCGAAAGCAGCAGGAGAGTAATAGCACAAACGAACAACAGATTCCTCACCGGGCCTCGGTCCGGTTCGGAATGACAAGACTTTTGTGACGCGAGAACAATTATGGACTGGCGACAACTTTGGGAAATTTGCTCGGCTCCAGACAACGTGCCGATCGTTGGCTTGATTCCACTCCTGTGCTTCTACATTTATCTGGCGTGGAAGCAGGCGCATGCCAACGACCAGTTAATCGCGCAGCTTGAGGCCGATCCCGCCCTGGCCAAGACGCATCATCGCAAGACCTGGCCCTTCAAACCGGGCTGGCAAAAAGAAGTGCACGTCTGGCCGTTCCTGCTTCGCATCGAATTTCTCGCCGCTATCATCGTCACCATTATTCTGATGGTCTGGTCGATCACCCTGAACGCTCCGCTGGAAGAACCCGCGAACCCTAACCTGACCATGAATCCGGCGAAGGCTCCGTGGTATTTCCTCGGATTGCAGGAGATGCTCGTCTATTTCGATCCCTGGATCGCAGGCGTGGTTATGCCGACGGTAATCATCGTCGGTCTGATGGTGATTCCATACATTGACACCAACCCGCTGGGCAGCGGCTACTACACGTGGAAGCAGCGCAAGTTTTCCATCGGCACATTTCTGTTCGGCTTCATCATTCTGTGGGTCTCGATGATCCTGATCGGAACGTTTATTCGCGGCCCTGGCTGGCAGTGGTTCTGGCCAGGCCAAACCTGGGATCACAACCGATTGATCTATGAGGTGAACCGCGACTTGCCCGACATTTTCGGCATCACGTCGAACCTGGCAAAGGGAATTTTCGGCGCGGTCGTCGTTGGCGGCTATTACCTGCTGGGCGGGTTTATCGTCTATTCGCTGTTCCGGCGATTCATGGCGAAGGATTTCAAGCGCATGAGCCTGCTGCAATTCTCGATCACCCAGTTCCTTTTGCTGACCATGGTGGCTCTGCCGCTGAAGATGGGGCTGCGCCTGTTGTGGCACATCAAGTATGTGTGGATCACGCCCTGGTTCAATGTTTAGGAGCACCGTGAAAAAGTGAAGCGGGCGCGGACAGCAGATTCCTCGCTTCGCTCGGAATGACAAAGAGACTGGAATGACAAACACTTTCGGAGGAAGCGGTGCCTGAACAACCCAACCCCGAGCAGGATCCGATCACAAGCAAGTCGTATGCCGCCTATTATCTGGTCGCGATGGTAATTCTGATGGCGACGTTGTTCTGGGCTTTGTGGGATGAGGCATGGACCCAGCGGCCCTGGAAGGCCTTCCAGGAACAGTGGAAAGGCCGCTACAGCGCTTTCTTGAATACGGCGCGGTCGAAGTCGGCCACGTCGGAAAAGGACGTTGAACAGAACCCGGATTACGTCGCGCTCAAAGAGGCCTATGCCCAGGCTTATCAGGATTCAAAAGCCCAGGCTGAAGAAGCGCGCAAAAAGCTGGACGACGCCAGCGCCCGCCTGCTCGCGGTGCAGAGTGTTTTCACCGACCGGCGCGCCTATGTGAACGCACTGACCTACGAGTTCGAAACCAGCAAGAGCAAATCGGCCAAGGCGAGTAAGCAGACCGAAATCAAGGAATACAAAGAGAAGAAAGCGACCGTCAAGTTTCCCGATGGAACCAGGCAAGACTACGACTTCGACGAACTGGAAAAGACCTATAACTCGATTCGCGACGAGCGTACGAAACTAAGCCTGGACCTCGGCGAAGTGCTCAAGCCCGTGACCGCAGCCAAAACAAAGATGGATGGATACATCACCGACCACATGGTCGATCTCACGCCGCAGCAGATCGACGGATTGAAAAGGCGGGCGACCGAATGGGTTCCAGCGATTGTGCAGATCAACGTGGCCGAGGCCAATATCGTTGACCGTTGCGAATCCTGCCACATGAACGCCCGCGAGCCGCTGAAAATCAGTGCGGTGTCGATGACAGCGAAAGGCGAGAAGAAGCCGGATGAGTACGCCGATGCGTTCACGAGCCATCCCCAGCCGGAGTTGTTGCAGATTCATGATCCCGAGAAGTTCGGCTGCTCGCCCTGCCACCAAGGCAATGGACGCGCGACCACCAGCATCGAGAAAGGACACGGCACCTACGAGCACTGGCTGTGGCCGCTGTTCCCCAAGGAAAACTCGCAGGCGGGCTGCCAAAATTGCCATGCCGCCGACATGGTGCTGGCCAGTGGCGACGTTCAGTGGCAAACCATCAACAGCGGCAAAGACCTCTTCCGACAAAAAGGCTGCATGGGCTGTCATCGCTACGAGGGATACGACAAAGAGCCCGAAGATCTGAATGCGATCAGCCAGCAGATCAAGCAGATCGAAACACAAAAGATAGACAACGTGAAGCAGACCGCGTACCTGATGAAGCAGGCTGACGCCGCCGAGTCGAACGAAGAAGCCAACAAGCTGAACACCCAGGCGGTCGATTTGAGAGTCGCAAACAGCAAGCTGGACGGCCGTTTGCAACAGCTGGATTATCAGTCGCACAGCCTGATGCAGGACATGAAGAAGGTTGGTCCCAACCTGAAAGACGTCCGGCTCAAGCTGAACAAGAATTGGATTCCGGTATGGCTGAAGAAGCCAACGGATTTCCGTCCGACCACGAAGATGCCGAACTTCCGCCTTACCGATCATCAGATTCAGGCGATTTCCGCTTACATCTGGCAATCAGGATTTACCGATCCGCTTCCCAAACACAAGCCGGGCGATGCCGCGCACGGAAAAGAATTATTTGAAGAACGCGGATGCATGGCCTGCCATTCGATCGGCGAAGGCGACCAGATGCAAGGCGGCACCTTCGCTGCAAACCTCAGCCGCGTCGGAGAAAAAGCGAATTACGATTACCTCGTCCGCTGGATTCACAACGCGCGCCAACGCACTCGCCCCTATTGCCCGTACGAAAAGAAGGACATTGGTCCCGAGGATTACGCCAAGAAGGGCCTTCCCTATCAATTCGATCTTGATCACAGCCGCTGTCCCAACGACGGCCACGAACTGCAAGTCCAGAACATGACCGTGATGCCCAGCCTGCGCCTGTCTCCGGAGGATGCCGAAGACATCGCAACCTATCTGATGACGCAGAAAAAGAAGGATCCGTCATCGTATCCAGATGCTCCGTTCATGGATGATCCCGCGCTCAAGGCTGAAGGCAAGGTATGGGTACGACATTTCGGCTGCTCCGGGTGCCACGAAATCTCGGGCTTCGAAGACGAGGGCCGCATCGGCACCGAACTCACCTACGAAGGCAGCAAACCCATCGAGCGTCTCGACTTCGCTCTGTTCACCACCATATCCCAGCGCGGCGGCGAAAACGCCGAGCCCATCAAAGATAAAGAAGATCTAGCGCGCCTGCCCGACGGCCCTGCCACAGAACCGTGGTACGACCACAAAGGATTCTTCGAACACAAACTGGCCGAGCCCAACGTTTTCGATCAAGGCATGGTCAAGACCGAAACCGAAGCTCTGCGCATGCCCAACCTGCACCTGACCAAAGAGCAGGTGCTCGATCTCACAACTTTCCTGATGGGAAGCGAAGAGACCTCCCTGCCCGCGAGTTATCTATACAAGCCGGGCGACGCGCGCCACGACATTCAGGAAGGCTGGTGGATCGTCAAGAAATACAACTGCATGGGCTGCCACCAGTTCATCCCCGGGCAGCAGACAATCTTGATGGGGCTGAAGCAGTATCAGGACGCGCAAGACCAACTGCCCCCGAAACTTCTCACCGAAGGTGCGCGAGTCGATCCCGAATGGCTGCGCAAGTTCCTGTCGAATCCCGCGTTGAGCACCACCGACACCAACCGCGACGGCGTGCGTCCTTATTTGAAGGTCCGCATGCCCACGTTCTCGTTCTCCGACAATGAACTGCGTAAGCTGGTGCGCTTTTTCCAGGCGCTGTCCCAGCAGCCCATGCCCTACATTCCTGAAGATGTGCCGGTTCTCACTGCCAAGGAAACCGACATGGCGCGCAGTCTGTTCTCGAGTACCGCGGCTCCCTGCCTGAAGTGCCACGCCACCGGCGATCCCTCGCACGACAAGATCGCCACCGCGCCCAACTTCCTGCTCGCGAAGGAACGGCTGAAACCGGACTGGGTCGAGCGCTGGATCACCGACCCGCAAGCAGTCAGCCCGGGAACCTCAATGCCATCGGATCTTTTCAAGCAGCAGAATAATCAGTGGGTGTTTGCCGGGCCGACGCCGCCGTCGTTCCAGGGCTACACCGGAGATCATCGCAAGCTGCTCACGGATTACATCTTCCAGCTAACGCCGGAAGAGCAGCGGAGAGTAGCTGCGTCTATGCCGCACGCGAAAGCGGCGTTGCAGCCGAAGAGTAACCGCAAACAGGCTGCCGTGGAATCTCGTCAGGCGGCAAGCGGTGGTTCGCGGTAAAATGGCTGGTTCGATAGCGGATTGCCTTGGTATCGGGTTGTCGTCATCCCACCAGGGGCCGTATCCCACCCGGGGGCTGTCATCCCGAGCGAAGCGAGGGATCCTGGTGTTTACCCGCGGCGGCAGCACCGGCAGCGCAGACAACAACCAGGATCCCTCGCTTCGCTCGGGATGACAAGCGCTTTTAGTTGGCTATAAGAGAAAGAAAGAAGGAAGGACATCATGAATAAGAAAACCAGTTGGATGATATCGGTCAGCGTGCTGGCCCTGTGCGGCCTGTTGCTGATGGCAGCTTGCAGCAAGAAAGAGGAACAACCCGCCAACACTATGTCAGAGCAACCGGCAATGGCCCCGGCGGCCACGCCAATCGATCCCGCAACCGTCGCGACCATCGACGGAACCGTAAAGTTCGATGGCAAGGCGCCCAAAGAAGCGAAGATCGACATGAGCCAGGATCCCGCTTGCAAGGGCATGAACGAAGCCGAAAACATTGTTGTCGATAACGGCGACCTCGCCAACGTTTTCGTCTATGTAAAAGACGGCCTCGGCAACCGCACCTTCGACGTTCCCAAGGACGCGGTCGTCCTCGACCAGCAGGGCTGCAAGTATCATCCTCACGTGCTGGGCGTGATGGCCGGACAGACCGTTGAAATCAAGAATGACGATCAGACCACGCACAACATTCATCCCACTCCGAAAGATAACCGCGAGTGGAACGAATCGCAGCCTCCGGCAACCGCTCCGCTCGAGAAGAACTTTGCCCGCGAAGAAATCATGCTCCCGGTGAAGTGCAACCAGCACCCGTGGATGAAGATGTACATCAACGTGGTGAAGAGCCCGCTCTACGCCGTGACTGACAAGTCCGGGAAATATGAAATCAAAGGCTTGCCCCCGGGCGACTATACGATCGCTTTCGTGCAGGAAAAACTCGGCGAGCAAGACCAGAAAGTGACCATCGGTCCAAAAGAAACCAAGACCGTGGATCAGAGCTTCAAGCCCGCGGGCGAGTAATGTCGCTGAATAAGTAGCTGGATCAGATGGGCTCGGGAAGGGCACGGCTTAAGCCGTGCCCTTCAACCGCGCCGTAAGACTCAGGCTTTAGCCCTGAGGGCCATCAAGCATGGGTGAACGCAGAGGCTCTCTCGCCGTTGCTCACCCAAGAGGACACACTCTGAAAGCCACTCCGTCAACCTATAACCCGGCCCATCACATCTTCGCCGTGTTCGTGGCGTGCGCCACCCTTGTCGTGATCACTGCCGGTGCCTTGGTCACTAGCAATGACGCCGGACTCTCGGTTCCAGACTGGCCAACCTCCTTCGGCTACCTGGTGAAGGTTCCGCATTTCGTGGGCGGCGTCCGTTACGAATGGAGTCACCGCATGGTCGCCGGCACACTCGTGTCGCTCACCCTGGCCATCGCCATCTGGACTCTGCTGGTTGAAAAGCGCCGCTGGATGCGCTGGCTGGCTGTGGGCGCATTCTGCACGGTGATCGCGCAGGCGACGCTGGGCGGCCTTACAGTCCTATTCTTCCAGCCACCGTGGGTCTCCACCGCTCACGCCACGGTAGCGCAAACGTTCTTCTGTATCGCGGTCGCCATCGCGCTCTTCACTGGACGTAGGTGGGTAGAGGAGCAGCCCCGGGTCGTATTCGACTCCCGCCGCCCAAGCCTGTTCACGCTGACCCTGCTCTGCATCTTCGTGCTGTATGTCCAGCTCATCCTCGGCGGGATGTTTCGCCATCACGGAATGAGTTGGTGGCCGCACGTGCTGAATGCGGTGATCGTTTCGTTCGTGCTGGCCTGGACCGCAATCCGCGCGATCTCGGTCTATTCAAACATTGACGCAGTCCGCCGCCCGGCAATCTTGATGTTGTCGCTGCTGATCACTCAACTCTGCCTCGGCTTCGCCGCATTCCTGACGCGCGTCGCCTGGGGACAGGGCGCAGCGCAACCGGAGCTGCCCATGGTCGCCGCAACGGTGGCGCACGTAGCTGTCGGCGCGCTGCTGCTCGCAACTACAGTGGTTCTGGCGATTCAAGTGTGGCGCAACGTCCCAGCCGCGCTTGAAGAGCGTATACCTCAGCCGCAACGGGACGTGTCCGTCGCATGAACAGTGGTCCTCTGAGCGGGCGGCCACAGCCCTGCAATTGTCATCCCGAGCCAGGCGCTTTTGCTTGCCGAAGGATCTCAGCGACCACTGCGCTTTCTCATGACCTGAGACGCGGTCTCGTCGTAAACTGTTAGTGGACTAACTCAGGACGCCTCTTGCTATCGAAAGTTTCCGCATTCGCCGACGCCGCCCCGGAAGTCACTGCGCCTTCCGTCGCACCCGTCATTTCCGTGGAGAACCTAGTGCATCGCTACGGCGACCGCACGGCTCTGAATGGCGTTTCCTTCGACGTGCGTCCGGCAGAATTGTTCGGCCTGCTCGGCCCAAACGGCAGCGGCAAGACCACACTCTTCCGCATTCTTTCCACTCTAATGCTCCCCACGGCGGGCCGTGCCACCATCATGGGCTGCGACGCTGCGCGGGAGCCGGCGCGTTTGCGTCGCCAAATCGGCGTGGTCTTTCAGGCCCAGAGCATCGACCTGAAACTCACCGCCTACGAGAACCTCTGGCATCAGGGACATCTCTACGGTCTGCGCGGCGCCGCCCTGAAGAACCGGATTCAGGAAATCCTCAGCCGCGTCGGTCTCGCCGATCGCGGCAAGGAGTTGGTCGAAACTTTTTCCGGCGGGATGCAGCGCCGCATCGAATTGGCTAAGGGATTGTTGCATCATCCCGGAGTGCTGCTGCTCGATGAGCCCACCACCGGCCTCGATCCCGGTGCCCGGCGCGATCTCTGGCAATACCTGCGGACGTTGCGCGAAGAGGAACACGTCTCCGTGCTTGTCACCACGCATCTTATGGAAGAAGCGGAGCGCTGTGACCGTCTCGCCATCATGAATGAAGGCAACCTGGTAGCCTTGGGCACGCCCACCGAGTTGAAAAGTGAAATCGGCGGCGATGTGATCCTGCTCGATGCCGCCCATGATGCGCCGTTGCTTGCCGAGCGCATCCAGGACCGGTTTCACGTGGACACCACGGTCCTCGAAAATCAGGTGCGTATGGAACGCGAGTCCGCCCACCGCTTCGTCACCGAAGTGGTCGAGGCTTTCCCGGGAGAAATCGAGGCGATCTCGGTAAGCAAGCCGGCGCTCGAAGACGTTTTCATTCGCCGCACCGGACACAAGTTCTGGAGCGAAACAAACGAAGCGGAAACCAGTTCGAAAAATCACGATAGGAGGTAACGTGCTTTCTATGATGCTAGCGATTTCGATCGTGCTTGTCGTCCTCCCCTTGCTGGGAATCGTGTGGACGCTGACAAACGGCTTCATCACTACTGTCGACGGCCTGTTCCTGACCCTGATCCTGCTGACCCTCGCCGGCGTCTTCACGCTGAACGCGTACTGGGAAATGCGTGATCTGGGCATGCTCCCCAAGAAAAAGGCCGCGGCTCCGGCAGCGAAAACTCCTCCGGCGAAGGCGAGCTAACCTCTGTGGCTACTCAAACCGCCGTCATGTCAAGACCCGTCGCGCCCGTTTCCGCGGGTGTGTTGCTGCCGGCATTCACTCTGTGGTGGCGCGAAATCGTGCGCTTCTACCGCCAAAAGTCGCGGGTCGTCGGCGTCCTCGCCTCGCCGCTGGTGTTCTGGCTGGTCCTCGGCTCCGGCTTCGGCAATTCGTTCCGCTCCGGCTCCGGTCAGGCTCAAGAGCACTACATGAATTATTTCTATCCCGGCACGCTGATCCTGATCGTCCTCTTCACCTCGATCTTCGCCATGATGTCGCTCATCGAGGACCGCCAGGAAGGCTTTCTGCTTTCCGTAATGGTCGCCCCCGTGCCGCGGTCGGCAATCGTCTTGGGCAAGGTTTTAGGCGGCACGACGCTGGCAGCGATTCAGGGATTGATCTTCCTCGTCTTCGCGCCCTTTGCCGGAGTCCATCTCAATCTGCTCCAGGTCCTGTCGGTGGCCGTGGTCGTGTTTCTGGTTTCGTTCGCGCTGACCTCGCTCGGCTTCGCTATCGCCTGGCCCATGGATTCCACTTCCGCCTTCCACGGCATCATCAATCTGTTCCTGATTCCGCTCTGGCTCCTGTCGGGCGCGCTGTTTCCCCTGTCCGGAGCCTCGGGATGGATTCGCATCCTCATGTACTTGAACCCCCTGACCTACGGAGTGGAAGCTCTGCGTGACCTGCTCTATCCAGGGATGGAGAGCAAATTTCCTCTGCCGTCCTCGATCGCGACGTTAGTCCTGTTCTCCCTGGTAATGTTTTCGCTCGCGTTCCTGATGGCCAATCGCCGCACCACGAAGCCCGCTGCCTGATCGACACGATATGATCGCTGAACAGTACGCCTACTTCCCTGCTCTAATCGCAAGTCTCAACGGGACCAGCGCAGTTCTTCTCATCGCCGGCCGCTACGCCATTGCCCGCGGCCGCATGGCCGTGCATCGCGCCCTAATGATTGCCGCCGTCGTATCGTCGGCGCTTTTTCTGGCCTGCTACTTGTATTTTCATTATCACGTTGGGGACATCCGTTTTCTAGGCAACCACTTTTGGCATGTTATCTATCTCATCGTCTTAATCCCCCACGTCACACTGGCCATCGTGATCGTGCCTCTGGTAATAATCACCCTGATCCGCGGCCTGCGGGGACGCTATGATCGTCATCGAGCGATCGCGCGCTGGACCTGGCCGCTGTGGATGTACGTCAGCGTGACCGGCGTGCTCGTATATTTCATGCTCTACCAATGGTTTCCGCACAGCTAATTCAACACAGAGACACAGAGACACAGAGAAGAAAGCAAAATGCAAAAGAAAGCGCTAAGATTCTCTCTGTGACTCTGTGTCTCTGTGGTGAGTAGACTTTCTTATGTCGATCCTAAGACTAAAAATCGATGTCTCCGGCACGACAGGCGACCAAGCCTGGCGCGAGATCAACCAGTTCGACCAAATCCAGAGTGCCAGCTTCGGCCCCCAGTTCGGCAGCGGCGGACTTTCCGCAAGCCCCGTGGCCACGGCCGCTTCGGCCGCGCCGCCCAGCGAAGCGAAGCGGAAGCCATACCCTAAAGGCGCATGGATCGGTGCCGAAATCAAGCTCCAGACGCCGCTCCTGGCCCAATACGCCGTCTCCCATTACCTGGAGCAAGACCGCGTGCTCGACGCCGATGTCGTAGACTAGTTCTTCCTTTTGGATTTGTTTTCTCTGTGTCTCTGTGGCTCTGTGGTGAAATGTCTTTTCTTATGTCTGGCAATCCGACCCCGGTGACCGAGGCATCCGAAGCCAAAAAGCCCGGCATGTCCCGCGCTCAAAAAGTTCTCTTCTTCGTCACCGCCTGGCTGATCTGCCTCATGCCGTTCCTGTTCTGGTGGAACACCTGGTTCGGCCGCAAGCTCTCTGACCAGCAGTTGATCGAGTACCTGCACGACACGAAAAAGCCGCGCCACATTCAGCAGGCGTTAGTTCAGGTAGGCGAGCGCATCACGCGAAACGACACAACCGCAAAACAATGGTATCCAGAGCTGGTGCACCTGGCCGCCGATCCCGTCGAAGAAGTGCGCAACACCGACGCCTGGGTCATGGGTCAGGACACATCCGGCTCAGGATTTCACGACACTCTCCTCAAAATGCTAGCTGACCCCTCGCAGATGGTTCGCGGCAACGCCGCGCTCTCGCTGGTGCGCTTCGGCGACGCAACAGGCCGTCCGCAGATTCTCGCGCTGCTGCAGCCCGCCCACATTACTTCCCCCGAGTCTGGCCGCATCATCGACTCAGATCGACCAGGCACGGCTGTCCACCAAGGCGGCCTGATCGCAAAGCTGGAATTCGGGAGCAAACAGATTGCAGAAATCCGCTCTCCAATTCCCGGCCGCATTCGCGCCGTAGCCGGAACCGGAGCAAATCTCTCCGCAGGAGCGGAAGTCGCTATAGTCGATCCCGCGAACGACCAGGTCTGGGAAGCCCTCCGCGCACTCTACCTGATCGGCCAGCCCGATGACCTATCTGCCATTCGCCCCTACGAACGAGACCTGCCAGATATTTCCAACGACGTCCGCCGTCAAGCCCTGGAGACGGAGCGGGCAATACGGGACAGAGCGAGTAAGTAAGTCGCCAGTTTCGCCCGTCAAGAGCTACTGATCCTCTACGCCTGCATCCCGATCGAATGCTCGTGCATCTAAAGTTATAGTTATAAAACTTAAACTTAACTTGTGGGAATTTACTGTTTGTCATGCAATTCGAAGTTGGGGATGTAGTTCATAATAAGGCCAGCCAGGAAGAAGGACGCATCGTGCGGATCGCAGAGCTTCCCGGTTACGGCTTGTGTTACATAGTGTCGGTCACGCCGAATCCGGTTTGGGGCACGGAGGCCAAAGAAGCCATCTGGAAACGATCAGAAGTGACTGGCTGATCACAATCGACGAACCGGATGTAGTCCTGCGTTGAAGGTGGATGGCGAAGGCGACCTCACTCCACCGCATCCATCACTATTTTCTCCACAGCCTTCCAGGCACCCGACCGCGGGTCGACCACCTCAAAATGCCCCGCACCGGCAATCTCGACCAGCCGCGCATCCTCTTTTGTCTTCTGCTTCGCGCTAACATAATCGCGGCTGAATGCCGGAGGCACCACATCATCGTCCGCACCATGCACCAGGCACTGCCGCGCGCCGATCGCCAGCTTCATCGGATCGGCCTCGCGATAGTGGTCCGGCACCTCCGCCGGCGTCCCACCCAGAAACTCCACGACGGCATCGTTGCTCAAATGCAGTGCATATGCCTGCTGCAAATCCACCACGCCCGCCAGCGACACGACGGCCTTCACACCGCTCTCGTGCGCCGCCAGACAAAGCCCAAGCTGCCCTCCGGCCGAATGCCCTATCACCACCTCGCGCCGCGCATCGAACTCATACTTTCGCGCATTCTGTAACAGAAACTGATAACCCGCCCGCACATCCGCAAACGTCGCAGGCCAGCCTCCGCCGGCATTGCCCACCCGCCGGTACTCCAGATTCGCGGTCGCGATTCCCCGCGCAGTCAATGCCGCGCACAGATGCCCCATATACCCCAGATCGTACCTGGACCGCCAATATCCGCCATGAATGGAAATCGCCAGCCCATGCGGTCCTTTTCCCTTAGGCAAGCGCAAATCCAAAAACTGATTTCCATCCCCGCCATAAGCCACCCGAGCATCAGCCCGAGGCGCAGCCAAGCTCAAAATGTCTTCCGACGATGTCATAACTCAACCGCGCCGAAGCGCAAGCTCCGACATTGATTCGCCCCTCATCCGTGTGAATCCGTGAAGATCCGTGGCGAAGTTCTTCAGGCAGATTCCTCTACTCGTATCGCAGCGCCTCAATCGGATCCAGCTTAGCCGCCCGCATCGCGGGAACCATGCCGCTCACCACCCCAACCAAAGCCAATATCCCCGTAGCCACGACCAGAATCATCGGCGACAAAATCAGCCGTATGTCCGCCGCCTCCGCATGCTTCGCCACTGCGCTATAAAATGTCAGCCGCCCCACCGATACCGAAACCACGTACGACAACAGAATTCCCAGCAAGCCTCCAACCCCGGTAATCACCAGCGCCTCCGCCAGAAACTGAAACAGGATGTCCCGCCGCCGCGCTCCCAGCGCCTTCTCCACTCCAATCTCGCGCGTGCGCTGCGTCACCGTCACCAGCATCATGTTCATCAGGCCCACGCCGCCAATGCCCAGCGTCAGCGTCCCAATAAACGCCAGCAGAACTTTCAGCGCCAGTGAAATAATTCCGAACTGCGAGAGCTGCTTCTGCGCATCGAATACAAAAAGAGCGCGCTTGTCGTCACTCTTGAAGCCGTGCGCCGCTGACAGGGTCTGCCGAATCGTTTCGTCAAGCCGGTCGTGATTCAACCCCTGCGAATCCATCCAGATTCCATCCAGATAGTGATTGTCCTTCAGCACATTCATCGCGTTATATGGAATGTAGATCGTCCGGTTATCGTCGTCATCGCCCTCCTGCATGCGCGGCTTCACTACTCCCAACACCTGAAACTCCACTCCATTCACCCGGATATCCTCACCCACGGCCGGCATCCCGGAAAACAACTTGTCCTTCGCCTCCGACCCAATCACCGCCAGCAACCGGTGCCGCTCGTTGTCTTCCTCGTCGAGAAAGCGGCCCTGATCCATATCCAGATTCCAGATCTCCTCGATCGCCGGATCCATGCCCAACACCGGCAGCGTGAACGCACGGTTTGCATTTTGCACCAGCGAATCCTTCTGCGACATTCTCACCACGTGTTTGCACAGCGGCACATTGTTCCGTAGCAGCTCCACATCATCGTTGGTGAAGCGCACCTCCACTCCTGCCTTGCCCCCTCCCGCCTGCTCCGAAGTGCGCCCGGGAAATATCCCCACCGCAGTCGCGCCAAAACTCTGAAAGATATTCGTGATCGCCTGCGCGAATCCATTCCCATAAGCCAGCAGCAACACGACAGTCGCAATCCCCCATGCCATCCCCGCCATGGTGAGCGTAGTCTTGCGCAAATCATGCCGCATCGCCGCAAAAGCCTGTCCCAACAAATCCCGATGCATAAATGATTTACCCTGTGACCCCTGTGCCCTCTGTGTTAAAGATTTTGTTTTTAAATCCGCGCAAATCCGTGCAAATCCGTGGCGAAAGGTTGTTAACTGGCCACTGATCACTGACCCCTGGCCACTGCCCCTACTCCTTCCGCAGCGCTTCTACCGGCTGCAGCATCGCCGCGCGCCGCGCCGGATACAATCCCGCCACCACTCCCGCAACCGCCAGCGACAACACCGCCAGCGCCGCCGTCGAAGCCACCAGCTTCGGCGGATCAAATCCACCACCCAGATCAACGCCCGACAGCAACTTCATCAGCCCCGCCGCCAGGCCGATTCCAATCGTCCCGCTCAACAACGTCAGAAACGCGCCCTCCACGAAAAACTGGAACATGATGCTAGCGTTCGTTGCTCCCAGAGCCTTGCGCAATCCAATCTCCTGTGTCCGGTCCGCGACCGCCACCAGCATGATGTTGATGATGCCAATCGCGCCCAGCCCCAGCGTGACCAGACCGACACTCCCTAAGAACGCATCCATCGCGTCGAAAATCTTTCCCACCTGGTCGACCGTGTTTACCGTATCCCACTCATCGAACGAATCCGGATTGCTTGGGTCAAACCCATGGTTCCGCGCAATGATCCGGTGCACTTCCTGCCGCGCCTCTTCGTGCAACGCGCGCGTCTTCGGCTGGTATTCGATCATGCTGATCACATCCGGCGCTTCCCCCACGTTCGTCAGTCGAAAATATTCCCGCATGGTCGTGAACGGCATGAAGCACTTCAGGTTTTGCGTATTGTTATCGCCGTGTCCAATGCGCTGCAGCGTTCCAATAACCTCAAACTGTTGTCCATTCAGCAGAATCGTGCTGCCCACAGCCGGCCGTCCCGGAAACAATGTCCGCTGCGTCTCATCTCCCAGCACAATCACCGCCCGCTTCTGCGCCACATCCATCGTATTCAGCCAGCGCCCTTCCTTGATCGGCAGGTAACGGATTTTGTTAAACATCGCCGGCACTCCCATCAGGTCGCCGCTCGACTGGAAGTAATCACTCACCGCCCGAATATCGTTGCGCCGGATCACCGGCGCCACGGCTCCCACGCTGGGGGCCTCCTGCAAAATATCCTCATAATCCCGGTCCGTCAGGTAGTACTGCCGCAGCGCCGTAAAACTCCCCTGCATCATCGGAGCCCGGCTCGACCAGATGAACATCACGTTCTCGCCCAACGTGTCGAACTGCTTCTTGTTTCCCGACCGGAATCCCTCCCCCAGTCCCACCAGTAGCAGCAGCGAAAACACTCCCCAGGCAATTCCGAACATGGTCAGAAACGACCGCAGCTTGTGCCCCCACAGCGTCCGCAGCGTCTGCCCGAAAATGTCGAAAATCAGCCGCACTTCTGTATTATACGGGCTGTGGATCAAAGCTTTTTTTACGGAAGCCTGCGGTGAAACATCTCTGGAGAGCGGTGATCGAAGTATCTTTTATCGTCTTCCTGTTCTATTCCAATCTCTTGATGGGAGAATTCGAGCGCTCCGGCATGGGTCAGAAGAAGGGCATAGCCTGGGCACTCAGAGATGTGTTTACGGCTTCCAATTTTGAAATCGCCATGGTCGCCGCGGTCATCGGTTACATCCTCTTCGAATTCCTCCGCGAGAAATTCTAGGCAAGCGTAGGGTCTGATTTCCCGCTTCCGGCTGGCGCCGCGTTTGCTGACAGTTATTGCGTAACCGGGAGGTCGATCTCTCGAATCAATCCCCCTGTTCCGACAGGCTGGCCGTTCACCTTCAGAAAAGGATTCCCATCAACAAAAACAATGTGGATCGGATACTGCTTGCTCAGATTCTGCGTAAGGTATTTGACCCTTTCGATCGTCGGATCGATCAGTTTGCTATCGTCCGGCTTTCCATGCGTGTAAAAACGCAAATCAAGGGTGTTGTCCGATTCCAATTGGTATCCCGTCATTGAAAACCCATCGTCGGGCAGTCTTCGACGCCGTAGATCCTCGTAATCGACATAGGGGTTGCCTCTGTCCACGGTAAATGTCGCTCCGCTCACAGTGGCCCCTTGGTGAAACGCACGAAGACCAATGGTTACACCGGCCATCAGCACAGCAAGTGCCAGTAGTTTCTTCATACTCTTAATTCTCCCAGTGCCTGTTTAATACGCCGAGGGAATGATCAGATCGAGCCCTCGAGGCGTCGCAAGCCCGATTATTAGCCGCCGAGGATACCGATTGAAGAGTACTAAAGTGCTTCGCCGCGGCGGAAGATCCCAACCGCGGAACATTGCCATATCAGTCATTGGCTTCGACGGAGGGGGTTTTGAGTGCGACCGCCTGGTTACAATAGTCAGAGTTTTCTTGCTATCGCCTTGTATCGCATTTGGATTAGCATACGGTGTTTTCGGGACACCCAAGCGCAATCGTATTAGAGATTTATGACCAAACCCACTCTCCATTTTCTTGTAGCGCTCGCGATCACTTTATTGATGCTGTTTCTGTTTCTGAGTCCGATGTTTGCTGGTTTTGGTGGAATTCTATTCATGATTGGCTGGAGCTACACGAGTAACCACAATCTCTATTTCTATCTGACGTTGATGGTTTGTTTCGTCGCGTTCATCTCGTGTGTGCGAGCTGGATACGCGTGGGTTGGGCTCATTGGCATTGTCATCCTGTTCAATCTCTCAAAGGTCCTGCGCACGTACGAAAACGCCAAGCTCGACGAATTGCCCCTGCCTGAAAAAGATCACCGAGGTTTCCGTGACATGTTCTTCATAACAATATGCGGCAACGTTGATGACCTGCGGACTGATTGCGAGATTTCAGATGATTCGGGGGAAACTGTGGCAGTCCTGTACGAGGCACATGACGGATGGCATGTCAGCGTTCTAAGAGGTCTTAGGTCCGAAGAAGTCGATAAGTTCGACGCTAGCGTCGTGGCAGCAAAGCAACGCCTCTCCCACTACATAAACCGACTGGGAAGCAACCCACCAGAGGGGTCGACAGCCGGTGAACTGAGTCTTTGGCTAATGGTGAAGGATGATGGTACTGCTCTAGGAATCAAGCAAAACGACCCAAATCAGAACATCGGTTGACATAACATCTGTACTTCACTCATCGACAAGGCCGCGACCCCTACTCCAAAGTCTTGAACTCCATATTCTCATCCACCGACATCTGCGCCGGCGTGCCCGAGCCGTCATCACCAGACCGCGTAGCCACCACGCGAAATCCGCTCGAGCTGGTCTCGATTTCATAACTATAAGGAGGACGCTGCCGCATGGTAACGGCGTGGCTCGCGATCAGATCGTCGAGAGAAGCGTATTTCCCTTCGCTCGCGAAGTACATCCGCTCCGCCGAAGCGATGCCGATCAGATCGGTCTTTACCCCGGTGATGTTAATGGCGGCCTTCGGATTGTTCGCCCCCGCCGCAGCCGATGAACTCTGCGCCTGCCGGGAATAAATGTACATCCCGATCCCCAACGCGATAACCAGGCTGAGAAAACCAAACACGCGGCCCATGTGCCCTCCCCACGTCTCTTTCAAAAATCAATTGCACCGCGAAACCGGATCACTGACAAGTAACCAGAGTCCACCGACCTGCTCCAAATCGGCCTGAAACACGGCAAAATGCACGCGAAACGCGGATTCCACGCGATTTTTAGCCCGCACTTGGAGTAGAGTTCCAAGGCATATGAGTCGATCCCGACCAGATTCGCCCGCGCTCAACCCGCTCGTCGTCCTGGCCGGTGTCATCCTGATTCTCTACTTTGCCCGCGCCGTCCTCATCCCTCTCGCCCTCGCCGTCACCCTCAACTTCCTGCTGACTCCGATGGTCCTCTGGTTCCAAAAGCTCGGTCTGCGGCGTGGTCCCGCGGTCGCGCTGGTAATGCTGATTTCCGTCTCAGTGGTCGCCGGCGTGGGCTGGGTGGTCACCGATCAATTGCTCGAAGTCGCGAGCAATCTCCCCAAATATCGTTTACATATCCATAATAAAATCGAAGCTCTTCACTTTCCGTCCGACAGCGCACTCGGCCGCGCCGCCGACAGCGTAACCGAAATCGGCAAGGATTTTGACTCCAGCCCCACTCCCGCAACTCCGCCCGCCGGCCTGGCTGCGCAACCTTCCCCAGCGAAGACGTCGGCACAGCCGCCGGTGCCCGTCCCAGTTCAAGTGGTTGCGCCCCCCGCCGGCGGTCTGCAATATCTCAGCCAGATGCTGGGCAAAGCTCTCGTGCCGCTCGGCACCGCAGGCATGGTCCTTATCTTCACGGTTTTCATCCTGGTCACGCAGGTTGACCTGCGCAACCGCGTCCTGCGCCTCGCTGGAGTGGCCCAGTTGAACACCATGACCCTGGCTTTAGACGACGCCGCCAACCGCGTCAGCCGCTACCTCGTGGTTCAGTTCCTGGTAAACGCCAGCTACGGCCTTTGCTTCGGAACCGGCCTCTTCCTGATCGGGATTCCCAACGCCATCCTCTGGGGAATCTTCGCCGGCGTCTTCCGCATCGTGCCCTATGCCGGAGTCCTAACCGCCACCGCGTTTCCTCTGGTTTTATCTCTGGCGTTATTCGACACCTGGGGACCGCCAGTCTTAGTCATCCTCTTATTCGTGCTGCTGGAGTTGATCACGACCAATCTCGTCGAGCCCCTGCTCTACGGCGCGCGCACCGGAATCTCCGCCCTGGCTCTTCTGGTGACCACCGTCTTCTGGACCATGCTCTGGGGATGGGCCGGCCTCGTCTTAGCCGTACCGCTCACCGTCGTTGCCGTCGTGCTCGGGCGTCATGTCCCGCGCCTTTCTTTTCTGCATATTCTGCTCGGCGATGAAACCGCTCTCTCCGTCGAAGCTCAGTTCTATCAACGCCTGCTCGCTCTCGACCAGGAAGACGCCCGCGCCATCGCCTTTAAGTTCCTGCAAACCCATCCCCTCGTGAGCCTCTATGATCAAGTCCTGGTTCCCGCCCTGACCCTGGCCGAACAAGACCGTCACAAAGGCGCATTGGACGATGCACGCGAGTCCTTCCTGTTCCTCAGCGTAAGCGAAATCGTTTCCGAGCTGGCGGTCTACCGCCCGGAAGAAGTCGCACCAAAACGCAGAGGCTTGAGATCGCGCTGGCGACCCACCGCGCGGCCGGACTTGCCCTCAACCTTGGCCGAGCCCGCACCCTCAACCGTCCGCATTTTCTGTCTCGCAGCCAATGATCAAGCGGATGAAATCACTTCCTCCATGCTCGCCCAATTGCTCGAGCGTGCCGGCCACGGCGTTCTCTCGCTTCCAGTCAGTTCCCCCGTCGAAGAAATATTGACCAATCTCCTTCCCGAGCCCCAGGACGTAGTCTGCATCTCCGCCGTTCCGCCCTTCGCCTTTGCCCAGGCCCGCGCCCTCTGCCAGCGCATTCGCATCCACCTGCCCCAGATCAGGATCATGGCCGGCATCTGGGGATTCACCGGCGAACTAGACAAGGCCAAAGAACGCTTCGGCAACACCCGACCCGACCGGGTCGTAGCCTCGCTAGCCCAGGCAGTCGAACAAATCAGCGACTGGCACAACGCCACCGTAGCGTCCGAATCAGCAGCCAACTCCGCCCTCGACCCTGCTCAACCCTGATCCGCCTGCGGCCCCTGAACCCTATACGGGACTGGATGCAGTTCGATTGTCATCCTGAGCCCAGCGTGCTCCAGCGCGGCAGGGAACCACCACGCGAAGGACCTATGAAGTTTGTCTGCACCACCCCGAGAACTTTTTCGCCAGCCCTCCACATTTCCTTTCTCTCCCCCACAAAATTCCGCTATCCTCTACCCCGGATGACTACGCTGCCTCTTTCCGAACTCCTCGGCGCCACGGTGTATGACCCGTCCGGCGCGGCAACCGGACACGTCCGCGAAGTCACCCTCGCCCCTCAGGAAGACCGCAACCGCATCGCCTCCTTCATCGTCAAAACCAAATCCGGCAACCGCGTTCTTCCTCATTCCGCTGTCACCACCATCAACGGCGACATTCACACCTCCACCAGTCCCGCCGACTGGCCCGCCGCCAACGGCGCCGAAGGATTATTCCTTCTCGAACGCGATCTCCTCGATCAGCAGGTCATCGATGTTCACGGACGAAAGGTCGTCCGTGTCAACGATGTCGACCTGCAAGTCGACTCCCTCACCGAGGCTGGTCACCCTCACGCCATCCTGCGCATCCAGTCCGTCGACATCGGCGTCCGCGGCGCCATCCGCCGGCTCCTCCGCGGTCTCGCGCCCCGCGCCGCTCTCCACGTGCTGCTCGATAGAATTCCTCCCCGCAACATCCCCTGGAGTTTTGTCGATCTCATCGAAACCGATCCCGCGCGTCGCGTCAAACTCAAGATCTCCAACGAGGGCCTCGCCACCCTCCATCCCGCCGACATCGCCGACATCGTCGAAGACCTCGCTCCCGATGAGCGCGAAGCCGTCTTCCGCACTCTCGATGAAGACGTCGCCGCCGAGACTCTCGAAGAAGTCGAGCCCAGCGTCCAAAAATCCATCGTCGAATCCCTCGACTCCGAACGCGCCGCCGACATCGTTCAGGAAATGGATCCCGACGCCGCCGCCGATCTTCTCGCCGATCTCCCCCAGGATCGCACCGAGCAAATCCTCGTCGAGATGAAGCCCGAGGCCAGTCAGGAAGTTGTCGAACTCCTCGAACACAAAGAAGAAACCGCCGCCGGCCGCATGACCACTGAGTTCCTCGCTCTTCCCGTAACCGCCACGGTCGAGAATGCCATCGGCGTAATGCGCGAGTTCGAAGGCGGCATCGAAACCGTCAGCACCATCTATCTCGTCGACACTCACGGCACCCTGGTCGGCGCCGTCCCACTGGTAAAGCTGGTCCTCGCCCAGCCCGATACTCCACTCCTTTCGCTGGTCCAGGACCCTCTGGTCTCTACCCGCAAAGAAACCGGCGACAACGAAGTCGCCGAACTCTTCGACAAATACAATTTAGTAACGCTGCCCGTAATCGACGACCACGATAAACTAGCCGGCGTAATCACCTCCGACGACGTAATCACCATGCTCCGCAGCAAACTATAAAAGAAGCGTTGTCATCCTGAGAGAGCGCGTTATTTGCGCGAACGAAGGATCCGGGCGAGCCGCGCGATGTGTCGCGCCCTTTGCGACACAATAATCGCGCGTTTGGCTCGCTTCCTTATTTCACTGGCCACTGAACCACTGGCCACTGTTTATAATCATCAGTTCCAAGGAGGCCCCTTTGCCCTTCGACGACCTACGCCAATGGATCGCCGCTCTCGACCGTTCCGGCGAACTAAAGCGCATTAAAACCGAAGCCGACCCAATTCTCGAAATCGCCGAAATCACCGACCGCGTAAGCAAATCGAAAACCGGAAAACCCGGCGGCCCAGCCCTCCTATTCCAAAACATCAAGGGATATCCTGACTCCCAGCTCCTGATAAACCAGTTCGGCTCCGAATCCCGCATGAAACTAGCCCTCGGCGTAAACTCCTTCGACGAATTCGCCGACCGCATCCGCGTCTTCATGGACCTCAAATCTCCCCAAGGTTTCCTCGACAAATTAAAAATGCTCCCGCTCCTAACCGAAGCCGGAAAGTTTTTCCCCAAGACCGTCCCCACCGGCCCCTGCAAGGAAATAATCAAGCGCGACAATTTCTCTTTACTCGATTTCCCCATCCTCCAGTGCTGGCCCAAAGATGCCGGCCGCTTCATCACCCTCCCCTGCGTAATCACCCGCGACCCCAACTCCGGCAAACGCAACGTAGGCATGTACCGCCTCCAGGTCTACGACAAAAACACTCTCGGCGCGCACTGGCAGCGACAGAAGGTCGCAGCCGAACACTACCGGCAAGCCTTAAGAAACACAGTTTCGGGCACGGAGGGTGCCCCATCCTTGTCGCGTTCTTTGCGACAGGGTGGGGATTCTGACTTTCCGTCCTCGACCACCCGTGTAGATCTAATGGCCCGCACCTCCGGTGGCCAGGTCCTCTCCGCAAATCCGAAAGGCAAACTAGAAGTCGCCGTAGCCATAGGCACCGACCCCGCCGTAACTTTCTCCGCCATAGTCCCCGCCCCCCCGGATGTCGAAGAATACTTAATCGCCGGCTTCCTCCGCGCCGCCCCGGTCGAGCTGGTGAAGTGCGAAACCGTCGACCTCGAAGTCCCCGCCACCAGCGAGATCGTCCTCGAAGGCTACGTCAACCTCGACGAACTCCGCCCCGAAGGCCCTTTCGGAGACCACACCGGCTTCTACTCGCTCGAGGATCTCTACCCTGTCTTCCACGTGCAATGCATCACGCACCGCAAAGATCCCATCTATGCCACGACAATAGTCGGCAAGCCTCCCATGGAGGACGCCTACATGGGCAAAGCCGTCGAGCGCGTCTTCCTCCCGCTGATGCGGCTCACCATTCCTGAATTGATCGACATCAATCTACCCATCGAAGGCGTCTTCCACAACCTGATGATCGTCTCCATCCGCAAGTCCTATCCCGGCCAGGCCCGCAAGGTAATGAACGCCATCTGGTCGTTAGGCCAGGCCATGTTTACCAAAGTAATAATCGTGGTCGATGAAGACGTCGACGTGCAGGATCTCGCCGACGTAACCCTGAAGGTTCTGAACCACATCGACCCCGAGCGCGACATCCAATTCACGCTAGGCCCAGTCGACTCGCTAGACCACGCGAGCCGCCTCGCTAACTACGGCTCGAAGATGGGCATCGACGCCACCCGCAAGTGGCCCACCGAAGGCTTCACCCGCCCATGGCCCGATGAAATCGTGATGGATGCAAAAACGAAAGCGTTAGTGGATAGCAAGTGGAAGGCTCTAGCCAAAGAACTAGGGATCGACTAGGAAGTGGGGATAGAGACGCCGGTGGCCCACTCAAGCCGCACTTTGGCTTGAGTGGGGCAGTTCGACAGATGGACAGAAGTCTTCCGCTTTTTCGTCCTTGACTGAAGCCGCCGGCATCCCGCGCAAAGTCCTGAGAACTTTACGCTGCCACCGTGGTTTTCTGAACTGCATTTGCCGCGGCCCGGATTACATCGATCACCACGTCGGGATGGGAGAGCATGATGACGTGGCTGCTAGCGACCTCCGTCGTGGTGGCGCCCATCCGCTTTGCAACGAACCGTTCCATGTCGGGAGGGACGGTGCGGTCGTTCTTAGCGACGATGTACCAGCTTGGCTTCGACTTCCAAGCGGTTCCCCCGGCTTTCGCATTGAACAGGTCTGGAACCGGCACGCCCTGAGTCGCCCAAACCAGCTTCTGCTCCTGCTCCGAAAGATCTCCGCAGAAATACTTCGTGCCCTCGGGACGCAGCCAGATACGTCCATCCACGACTTCGATCTGGGAGAAGACGTCCGTCGTCGGGAACTTGGACAGCTGTGTTTGAGACGTTTCATCGGCGTCCGGAGCAAGCGCGGCGATGTAGACGAGCCCCGCAACGCGGTCGTCGACTCCGGCGCCTGTGATGACGCTTCCGCCATAGGAGTGGCCGACAAGGATGACAGGGCCGCTGACCCGGCCGATCGTAGCCTTTGCCAAAGCGACGTCCTCTGCCGTTGAGTTGAGGCCATACTGCGCTGCAATACACTCATACCCCTCTGCCTGAAGGGGAGCGATCACCTTGCTAAAGCACGAGCCGTCGGCCCAGAGCCCGTGACAGAAAACGATGCTGGGTTTAGTTTGCGTAGGTGTCATTTTGTTCTCCTTTACTTGAGGAATTACGGATTAGCGGGTGGGCCACTCAAGCTCAGGTTTGGTTTGAGTGGGAGCAACTGGCCCATCTTTAGTGTTAATGCCTCTTACCCACAATATTTCTTACCCACAGCGCTACGAAACACGCTACCGCACCTTTGCCGGTTTTGCAAAGCTGGGGCAGTCTCAGTTAAGTCTCGCGCCTGGGTGCGGGCCCATTCGAGCCGTCTTTTGGCTTGGGTGGGAAATCCACCCACGATTCCTACAGCATTTGCTGTAGCAAAAATTTTCTCGGTCCCTCGACAAAAACTCCCGGTACCTCCAACTAATCAGCCACTTATCCGCACCAAATGCAAGACGCAAATGAATGGCTCGACGCGTGCAGACACAGCAACAGGCTGAGGTTGGAGAAAGAATATGCTGACTGTCCATACTGAAAACATCGGCGAAATGGCGGTGATTGAATGCGAAGGCCGAATTGTCCGCAGCGAAGCGGCTTTCGAACTACGCAAAGCATTCAACTTACAAAGCGATGCCCGAATCATCGTCCTCGATCTCTCCGAAGTCACCGCCATCGAGGGCGGAGGCCTGGGCATGCTCGTCTTTCTGCAGCGATGGGCGCTCGACCACGACATTCGACTGAAACTGTTCAATCCCCGTCCATCCGTGCGGGAAAGCCTGGCGCGCGCCAGTTCGATGCGAGAGTTCGACATTGCGACGCTGGATGAAATGATGGCGCTCCTGGCCTCCGCCGATCACCGCTTCGCACAAGCCGCCGCCTAACTTGTGGGTGGCCCATCCTTTGCGCTTTTTGCCAAGGGTGGGATTTTCGCGGCGTAAGCAACGCTAATCGCACCTACAGCCCGGAATCCCATCCTTTGCAAAGAACGCAAAGCATGGCCCCCCGCGATTCTTTCTATCGGGCCGCAGTTCGCTTCTTCGACCCAAGCGTTCCCAATTGACCACTTTCCTACTCCGCGTGATTGCCAAACAGTGACACCGCTCATCGCAGTCGAGTCGGAGGTGTAGATTTGGAGAACCAGAAATCGTTGATGCTCTTCATCAAGGTGTCTAATTGTCCAAGCTCTAAAGGTTTTTGGAGATACGAGTTCGCGTGGTTAGCATAGCTAATATCAATATCCGCCTGCATTTGAGAGGTTGTCAGAACGAGCGTAGGTATGCTTTTCAGATCTCGGTCCTGCTTAAGCCAGGCCAGGACTTCTCGGCCATCCATTTTTGGCATCCCCAAATCCAGCAAAATAAGATCGGGCCGCGGCGTGTCGGCATTGGCTTTGCCCTGGCGCTTCAAAAAGGCCTGCGCCTCAAGGCCATCGCTAACCACATAAAAATTGACGTGAGCGTTGACCTCACGGAATGTTTCCTGAATCAGGCGAGCATAGCTCGGACTATCTTCGATTAAGAGAACATCAATAAGCTCACGGACTCCCGCGGATTCGGAGATCATATGCTCCCTACCTTCCTTCCGATCTTATCCGTGCACCTCGAGACAAAGCTAGATCACCTATAGTCGTACCCTAAGAGAATCTTGGGGTATAAACCCACCCTCGCGCTCCTCGCAAGGGTGGGTCTCCCCGAACGCCAGCAAGCGCCTACCGCATCAGCCCCCAAGCCTCCCGAAACCGACCATACATAGTTCCCCTGGCATCGCCCCGCGGATAGAGTCGCAGGCTCTTGCGCGGCGCAAAGGCCTTCACCGGAATCACAAACCAGGAGTCCTCCGGCACAACATAAGCAATCACCAGATCGATTTCACTAGCCCGATACGCCATCGTGCGCCCACTCGAATGCCGATTCGCCGACACATGATAGGCTCCTTTGCAAAGCTTGGACGATGACTTCACCTGCACCCTCCACAACCGCCGTCCCGTATCCACGATGAAGTCATAGCGCCGGCTGTCCCCACACGGCTTCGCCGTAGCGAATCCCATCTGCGTAGCCTTCACCATGAACATCATCTCCGCCAATTCACCACGCTGCTTGCTGGTCACATTGGCGGCACGCGTAGAGCGGGCGCCCCCGCCCGCTGCGTTTGACGTTGATCTTGACCTCGTAGCACACCCCAACCATTTCACTGCACCGATATTCGCACTCATACTCCTACCCCAGTTTTCTCATTGCTCGGATGATCCTGGTTTTTGCGCGTGTGGAACGGACATTCCTGTCCGTTACCTTTGACTTTGATGTCGCGTTTGATTTTGACTTTTTAGCTCCGATGCACCTCCTCAGGCGGCAGGCGCGCCTTCCCCGCAAACACGAACGGCGCAGACCGGAAGGCCTGCGCCGCTGTTTTCTTGACTCTATATATTCAGAATATCAAATTGGAGGGGGTAAATGAGTCAGGTTCCATGAAATTATATTTCCCGCCGAATCAACCATTTAAGCAAAAATGCTCACGTTCAGGGTCTTGACAGGATTTTTGACGAAGCCATGGGCCGCCGCCATTTTTTGACTCTATATTCAGAATATCAAATCGGAGGGGGCAAACCCGCCATCTTTCGACAGTTTATATTTCCCAGCAAATCAATCGCTTGAGTGAAAAAGCTCGCGCTTAGGGTCTTGACAGGATTTCGGAGGCCGCCCGTCTTTCATGTCCCATGCCCACACCACCACGAAAAAGGCTGCCCCAGCTTTGCCGGTTTTGCAAAGCTGGGCACCACGGACCCCAACCGCGCCGACCTTTCACGCGATCTGATGAACCTTCAGCTCCGCCTTCCGCTCTTCATTTACCAGCACGATGCCGCGCTCGCCATCAGCGTAATGCCGGTAGCTGCTCCACTCCCACTCCTGAGGTTCCGCCACCAGTCCTCGTTTCACCGGATTGCGATGCATATAGCGCAGCTTCTCCACCCGTTTGTTCTCCCTGTACACCACAAAGTCATAAAAACGCGCTTGCCAGACATGGCCGCGGTCGAAGGCCGTGTCCCACAAGCGGCCACGCCGTGGATTTTTAGTCGGAGGACCGTCAGCCGCGCTCCGCTTGGGCAGCAGACGTCGCGCGAACCCCTGCTTGATTGCCTGCATCACCTTCGACGGATCGCCGCGTTCGGGCTCGCTCAGCAGCAGGTGCATGTGCTCGGGCATGATCACGTAGCCCACAACCACAAAGTGATACCGCCGGCGCACGCCTTCGAGCACTTCCAGCAGCAGATCACGATGCTGCGGCTTCTCGAGCAGCGGCAGCCGGCGATAACAGCTCGTGGTGATGAAGTGGAGATATCCCGCGCCGTAGTAGCGACGAAGCTTGTTGGCCACCAGCGAGGTCTAGCACAGCATGCGAGGTCGGGTATGTGACGAATGAACATGGGGCGAGGCCGGCGGTGCCCGGCTTTGCAAAACCAGTAAAGCTGGGGCAGCCTCTTTCGCGGATGTGCGGGTAAGAAACCCTAAAGATGGGCCAGCCCCCGCCCCATGCCCGAAGCGGGCATACCCTCGACTTTGCCCAACAGATTACTAGAGCCAGAGTTACCAGACTTGATGGGTAAGGCAAGCTCATCGTTGGGGTTTTTCCCCCGACAACTATTATGAACTTCCCCGATTCTCGTACTACGTCGGGATTAATAAGGCCATCCATTTCAACGCCCGCAGCCTTGAACGCATGCTGAATTGTCCCCCTAACAGGCTGCGGAAAAACTCGGTTCACGGCATCTATGCAGAGGCACTACTGGATCCGATTGCGCCCTGAGTGCATGACGTACCCTAAGCTGTCCTGTGCGTGCATCTTGAGGGCAGGGTCTTGGCGAAGCTGTTCAAGTGTCGCAACCGCTCGCACGAAGTCGCACGTGCCGTGCACAACAGCAATGTTGCCCAGTACTATTGCCGCTCCACGCCGAGCAGCTTCACCCGAATGGGTGGCAAACTTGAAGCACCACTCTTCTACCCACTGTGGCGGTTCCGTGTAAAAGGCCGCGATGAGTGCGTGCAGAATGCGTTCCGGGTCATCGGTGGCGAACTCGGCTTCGAGTTCTTTGCGCGACATCTCCGGGGGCTGCTGGTAAATCAGGTCCTTTGGCATTTGGTCCATTTTACGGTCGATAAACCGCCCTTCGCACCATGCCTAGTCACGCCTTGAGAAGGCCAGCGCATGTACCAGAAAACTCTCTTGCTTCCACAACAGAACCTGATAAGAAGAAGGCATGCGCGGAAAAGACGATCAGCAATTGGATGTGTTCAGCTATATCAGTCCCGAGCAGCGTGTGCCGCAGGCTCACCCGTTGCGTTCGCTGCGTGCCATGACCGACGAGGCATTGAGGGAGCTGCAACCCCGGTTCAACAAATTGTACTCACAAACCGGGCGACCCTCGATTGCGCCGGAGAAGTTATTGCGAGCACTGCTGCTGCAAGCTCTGTACTCGGTGCGCAGTGAGCGGATGTTGATGGAACAGCTCGACTACAATCTGCTGTTCCGCTGGTTCGTGGGCTTGAACATGGATGACGCCATCTGGGATGTGACTGTGTTCACGAAGAACCGCGAACGCCTTCTCGATGGAGACATTGCCGAAGCCTTCTTCCAAGCCGTGTTCCAGCAGGCACGCGAGCGGAGTCTTCTCTCGGACGAGCACTTCACCGTGGATGGAACGCTGCTGGAAGCGTGGGCGAGTGTGAAGAGTTATCAACGCAAGGATGCCAAGAACGCCGGTCCGCCGGACGATCCTGGCAATGCGACGGTGGACTTCCACGGGGAGAAGCGGTCAAACCAGACGCACGCATCGAAGACGGACCCGGATGCGAAGATGGCACGCAAAGGCAAGGGCAAAGAAGCGAAGCTGAGTTACAACGGGAATCTGCTGGTGGAGAACCGCAACGGATTGATCGTGAACACCGAGGTGTTCGAGGCCAACGGAACGGCGGAGCGCGACGCCGCGCTGGTGATGCTGGAACAGATTCCGGGAACGAAGCAGGTGACCGTGGGCGGCGATAAGGCATATGACACGGCGGATTTCGTGGCGGAGTGCAGGAACTTAAAGGTCACGCCGCACGTGGCCCAGAATCTGGAGCGGCCCGGTGGAAGCGCCATTGATGCTCGTACGACGCAGCACGCCGGATATGCCATCAGTCAGAGGAAAAGGAAACGCGTTGAAGAATGCTTCGGATGGCTGAAGACGATCGCGCTGTTGCGGAAGGTTCGGCATCGTGGGGTCTTCAAGGTGGGATGGGTTTTCACCTTCGCGGCAGCCGCCTACAACTTAGTCCGCTTGCGGAATCTGGCGATTCAAGCATGCATAAGCTAAGACTGGGTATGTTCGCAGGTTAGAAAACGATCCGCTCGGGCTGCCAGCGGGATCGAGCCAAAACCCTTCCCTGAGTCACGAAATTGGAAGCCTGGAGATGATCTAAGTGCGCATCACCCCTTTTTCCGCATCCTGCTAAGGGCGGTACAGACTGAGTATCGTGGACCACAATAGCGAAGCCCGTTCCCGAGGCACCCATCATGATCGCAGAGGTGGTTTGTAATCCTGCTGATTGTAAGACCGAAATTATCTGATTCGTGAACTGCGTCGTTTCATTATCTTGAGCATAACGTTGGAGGACTACGGTTTGACCCGCGAACGGCCTCAACAAATTTGCAATCTGGTAACTCTGAGCGGGAGATATAGTGCGAGGTTTTCTAGCTTCCTGCAGCCGCGCAAGTTGCTGTTCGTTTTCTGCGTTTGTTGCAGCTAGCTTGGAGTGAGACTGCTCGATCTCTTTGATCTTAAGTTCTAGCTTGGTTCTCTCGGTTTTGGATTCTTCAATCTGCGCCCGTGCTGTGGCAGCATCTGCTTTTGCAGCCTCACTCAGAGCGTTTGTTTCAGCGATGGTTTTCTGAAAGGCAGAAAACTCTACCTTGGTAAACCGTTGCAAACGGCGATTAACCATCAAAAATGAGAACCCCGCAATGGCGGCTAAGAGGGTAAGAATATATGTTGCAGTCTCCAGCCGCGACGCAATTAACTCTACTTGTTCTTTTGCTGAAAGGAAAAACATAATATGCTCGGTGTAATATCCTGCACCTGCCTATCAATTCTAGCCTCCGCCACTGTGTTTGTATCCAGAAAGGTCTAATGCAGCGGGGGCCGGCCCATCTTTAATGTTTCTTGTGGGCTGGCCCATCTTTAATATTTCTTGCCCCACATCGGCGAAAGAGGCTGCCCCAGCTTTGCCGGTTTTGCAAAGCTGGGCACCACGGACCCCTGCCTCGCCGACCCGCATCACGCGATATTTCGAACCTCCACCAGTTCGCGCGGGGGCCGGATCCAACGACGAAGCCCGGCTTTCGGTATACTAGAAAAGGTATGCCGGTCCTGAAAAACATTGCCGCGATCGCCAAAGGCATGAGCATCACCTTTATGGAGATGTTCCAGCCCACGACGGTAGAAAATTATCCCGACGGCAAAGGACCGTTGAAGGGAGCGAAGTTCGAAGCCCGCTTCCGTGGCGCCCACGTCCTGCAGCGCGACGAGAACGGACTGGAAAAGTGCGTAGCCTGCTTCCTCTGCGCCGCCAACTGCCCTTCGAACTGCATCTATATCGAGGCCGCCGACAACACGGCCGAACGCCGCGTTAGCGGCGCCGAACGCTACGCCAAAGTCTACAACATCGATTACAATCGATGTATCTTTTGCGGGTATTGTGTGGAGGCTTGCCCTACGGATGCAATCACGCATGGGCATGGGTTTGAGCTGGCCACGTTTAATGCCAGCAATCTGGTTTACCGCAAAGAGCAGATGCTGGCGCCCCGGCCGGCGCATATGGGAGAGAACGTCATATTTAATCAGGCCGATGTGGATGGCGGGGCTCCGGCGCAGATGGTGGCGGGGAGTTAGAGTTTCCAAGTTTCGTTTTCGATGACACGCCGGTCCTCGGGGGCCGGCGTTTGTGCATTGTGATTAAGCGATGACTGATTTCTTACAAACCGTTAAGCAACGCGTTGTGGTTTATGACGGCGCTATGGGGACTAACATCCAGGCGCGGAATCCTACTCTGGATGATTACTGGGGCAAGGAGAACTGCAGCGAGATTCTGGTGCTGAGCCGTCCCGACATTATTCGGGATATTCATGCGGATTTCTTTCGTGTGGGTTGCGACATCGTTGAGACCAACACATTTGGCGGGTCGCGGATTGTGCTGACGGAGTTTGAGCTGCCGGACCGGGTGCGCGAGATCAACGTGAAGGCGGCGCAACTGGCGCGGGAAGTGGCCGAGCAGTTCTCGACTAAGGACCGGCCGCGGTTTGTGGCCGGGTCGATGGGTCCGACTACGAAGCTGCCTTCGCTGGGGCACATTGGGTTTGAAGCGATGGCGGCGGCTTATGAGGAGCAGGCAGCTGCGCTGATCGAGGGTGGAGTGGATCTGCTTTTGATCGAGACTTGCCAGGATTTGTTGCAGGCGAAGATTGCGACCATTGGCGTACTCGATGCCATGCGGAAAGCGGGCAAGCGGCTTCCCGTCGCCGTGCAGGTAACGTTGCAGGAAAGTGGGACGATGCTGCTGGGCACCGAGATTGGTGCGGCGCTGACGGCGCTGGAGCCGTTTGACGTGGACATCCTGGGGCTGAATTGCGCTACCGGGCCGAAGGAGATGAACGATGCAGTCCGCTATCTCGCGCTGAATTCCACAAAGGAAATATCGATTCTGCCGAATGCGGGCTTGCCCCACAACGAAGGCGGGCACGCAGTTTACAAGCTGACTCCCGCCGAGCTGGCGGAATACCACAAGCATTTCGTGGCAGATTACGGCGTGCGGATTGTCGGCGGCTGCTGCGGAACCACGCCAGCGCATTTGAAAGCCGTGGTGGATGCGGTTTCTGGCCTGGAACCGGCGAAGCGCGAGGCGAAGCGCGTGGGCGCGGCATCGAGCGCTTACACTTCCGTCCCCCTCGATCTGGAGCCGAAGCCCTTAATCGTCGCCGAGGAAATGAATACGACGACGCGGGTTGAACATTTCCGGAATCTGGTGCGGGGGAAGAAATACGACGACATTCTGGCGCTGGCCAAAAAATTGGTGAACGACGGGTCGCACATGCTGGATTTGTGCTGCGCGATTGTGGGCGAGGATGAGAAGGGATACATCTCGACCATTCTCGAAAGGATTGCCACGCGGGTTCCGGCGCCGATTCTTGTCGATTCGACTGAGGCGGATGTGGTGGAGGAGGCGCTGAAGCGGATTCCGGGACGGGCGATTATCAACTCGATCAATCTGGAGGATGGGGAGAAGCGGACTTCGCTGGTGCTGCCGATGGCGAAGCGTTACGGAGCCGCGGTGATTGCTTTAACCATCGATGAAGACGGGATGGCGCTTACCGCGGAGAAGAAGGCGGCAATTGCGCACCGGATTTTCGATCTGGCTACGAAGAAATACGGGCTGGACGGGACGGACCTGATTTTCGATGCGCTGACTTTGCCGATTTCCACCGGGCAGGAGGAGTACCGGAGCGCGGGGATTGAGACTTTGAAAGCGGTCGAGAAGATCAAGAAGGAATTGCCTAACGTTAAGACGATTCTTGGCGTTAGCAATATTTCGTTTGGGCTGGATGCCTATCCGCGACGGGTTTTGAACTCGGTTTTCATGCACGAGGCGGTGAATCGCGGGCTGGATATGGCCATCGTGAATTACACGAAGATTTATCCGTTGTACAAGATTCCGCAGGAAGAAGTGGATCTGGCACGGAAGCTGATTTTCCGGGATGAGTCTGCGGGCGATCCGCTGCAAGCTTACATGAATCATTTTGCCGGGCTGAAGGGTAAGCCGGCGGCTTCGACTACCGCGCATGTGGATACGCTATCGGTCGAAGACAAGCTGAAGTTTGCCATCATCAACGGCGAGAAATCGGTGGGCGAGGGGGCGCGTAAGAAATCTTTGGAGGAATTGCTGGAAGAGGCGCTTGGGTCTTACTCTGCGCTGGAATTGATTAATACTGTGCTGCTGGACGGAATGAAAACTGTCGGCGATCTGTTTGGCGCGCGCAAGATGCAATTACCTTCCGTGCTCGATTCTGCCGGGGTGATGAAACAGGCTGTGGCTTACCTGGAGCCGAAGATGGAGAAGAAGGAGGGAGGGTCGCAGAAAGGCACGATTGTGCTGGCGACGGTGAAGGGCGATGTTCACGACATTGGGAAGAACCTTGTCGACATTATTTTGTCGAACAACGGATTCAAAGTTGTGAACCTGGGAATCAAGCAGCCCGGGGACAAGATTATCAGTGCGGCGCAGGAGCATGGGGCGGATGCGATTGGGTTGAGCGGGCTTCTGGTGAAATCTACTTTGGAGATGAAGTATGTGATCCAAGATTTGCAGCGGCAGAAGTTGGAGTTTCCCGTGATTTGCGGCGGGGCGGCTTTGACGCGCAAATATGTAGAAGATGACTTGCGTCGGGAGTATGCGAATGCGGTGTTTTATGCGGAGGATGCGTTCGCCGGGCTGCATGTGATGGAAGATTTGATCACGGAGGATGGAGCTAGAGAGGCTCGCTTGCTGGATGGGCGGACGGTGAAGGAGTACGCAAAGGCTGCTGCCGTGGATGAGGAGACTGGTCCGGTGTTTGCGGAGCGGAGCGTGGTAGTGACGGATGCTCCTAATACTCCTGAGCCTCCGTTCTGGGGAGTCCGGGTTAAGGCCTACGATGTGCGGGATGTGTTTCCTTACATCAATGAGACCGCGCTGTTTAAGAATCAGTGGCAGTTGAAGACGGCTTCGCAGGCGGATTATGTGCGGCTGGTCGAAGAGAAGTTCAGGCCGATTAAGAAGAAGCTGGAGGAGGAAGTGGCTGCGACTGGATTGTTCGAGCCTAAGGTGGTTTACGGGTATTTTCCTTGTCAGAGTGAGGGGAATGATGTGGTGGTGTATGACGTGCCTACGAACGATAGCGGCAGGAATGAGCGGACGCAGACAGCAGATTCCTCGCTTTCGCTCGGAATGACAAAGTCTAGTAAAGATTTGCGGGAGTTGTTGCGGTTTACGTTTCCTCGGCAGCGGGAGGGTCGGCGGCTTTGCATTTCTGACTTTTTTTCCAGCAAAGCTTCGGGGAAGATGGATGTGATTGGATTTTCTCTGGTTACTATCGGGGCTAAGGCTTCGGTTGAGACGCAGAAGCTGTTTGAGGGTGGGGAGTATACGAAATATTTGTATCTGCATGGGCTTAGCGTCGAAACGGCTGAGGCTTTGGCGGAGTTGCATCATAAGACTATGCGGGAGGAGTTGGGGATCGCGGGCGAGGATGCTCCTGCGATTCGCGATTTGTTTCATCAGAAGTATCGCGGGTCGAGGTATTCGTTTGGGTATCCGGCTTGCCCGAATCTGGAGGATCAGACTAAGTTGTTTGTGCTACTTAAGCCCGAGGAGAATGTTGGGGTGCGTTTGACTTCGGGGTTTCTTTTGGAACCGGAGCAATCTACATCGGCTCTGGTGGTGCATCATCCGGGGGCTAAGTATTTTGTGGTGTGAGGAGCGATATCTCTTCGGGCGGCTCGGACTGTGGTGGAAACTCCTTTCGAGGCCTCTCACAGCGTCGGCGTGAAAGTGGTCCTTCGACTGCGCATGATCGTCTTTCAGACGATCATGCTTCGCTCAGGATGACAAATCCGCGTGGCCGCTCGCAGATGCTTAGAAGGTTGTTACCAGGCGGAAGGTGTATTGGCGGGACGGGCCTAGGGCGTTGCCGGAGAACAGGCCTCCGAAGTCGATCAGTTCAAGGGTGTTGCCCAGGTTCGCGACGTCGCCTTGAAAGCGGACTGAGCGTTTTTCTTGCTGGTAGAGATCGACGCCCAGCGAAACATTCTGCGTGAAGTAGGGGCTGATGCGGTCGCGGCTAAAATTCAGGTGATTCACCACGACTTGACCGTATTCCGTGGCGTATTGCTGCGGGGTCAAATCCGGTTGAAAGGGCAGCCCGGTGTTGTAATCGGCTCCCACGGCGACCCACAGGCGCGGGGCAACCTGATAACGGACGCGGGCGCGCACCGTGTTGCGCTGGTCCTGCGAGTCCGGAAAATGCCCACTGGTCGGGTTGATCGCATCATCTCCCAAGAATAATCCGCCGGTCACCGGGAACCAGGCATTGCCGACGATGTAGGAGTAGCTGGCGAAGCCTGAGAACCCCTTCCATTGCAGGAGTTGCAGCTTGCCTTCCGCGCCGTAGAGAATGGCGTGGTCAAATGCGATGGGAAAACTGATCCCGGTGCTTAGAATCTGGGAGTCGTCGGCGTAATTGTTCACTTGACGACGGAACATATTCGCATCCAGCCGCAATTTTCCGAAGAATGCTTTGGTGGCTCCCAATTCATAATAGTTCCCGTGAGAAGGCTTGACCGGCAACTGCAGGGCGGGCACGCTGGTGTCGATGGCCTCGGCAGCCGGAGAACTGGCTAAGAGTATGTTTTCGAAGGAAGGCGTCTGGAAGATGCGGTCATAGGAGGCGTGAATATTTAAGCCGATGGAGGGGAAATAATGCGAGACGGCGAGGCGCGGGCTGACTGCGTTCTGATTCAGCAGCAATTGGTAGTGATCCCAGCGAAGGCCGACATTGATCGTCCAATTGCCGAGGCGGATTAAATCCTGAACATAGGCTGCTTGCTCGAGATCGGGACGCTGGCCCTGGAAGGCAAAAGTTATCGCGCCGGAATCCAGGATCCCGAGATTGATGGGACATTGGGGATCGGCAGGATCGGCACAGTCGGGAATTTCGTAGCTGGTGTTTTCGTGCAGGAAGATGGCATCGGATTCAACGCCCGCCTTAAATTCCTGCCTGCCGTGATGAACGGAGAAGCTGCCGTTGAAATAAATTTCCTTGAAGTCGTTGTGATTGGTGGCGATGAGAGGCCAGGAGGCAGGGCTGGAATAAAAGTCAGTGGAGTTATCGCGGGACATGGCGCGCAGCACGCCGATTGAGTCGGAGGAAAAAATGTGCTGGTAGGCGATGCTGCCCATGGTTTCGAAGTTGTCGCCGGTTTGAAGCTGGCCTCCGGGAACGAAGACGCAGTCGCTGGGCTCATCTTCGGCGGGAACGGGCGGGCAGCCGACGGTGTTGTTCGCGCTCGGTAGATATGCTCCGTTCTGCTGCACGAGTTCGTTGGGGATTTGATAGCGCGCGAGTTCGTGGCGGACGATCAGGGTGAGGCGGTCTTTCGGCGTGAGTTCGCGCTCATAGCTCAGCGAAAAACTGCCGGTGGTGCCGTTGTTGGTGTAATTTTCTGGGACCACGGGGTTGAGATAGTGGCCAGTCATGTTGCCGGAGGCGCTCAGGCTGAAGGTGTTCTTATTCCATGTGTATTGGTCCTGGGTGTTGATGCCGGCGGTGTCGTAGGTACCGCCGAAGAGGGTGAGTTGTCCGTGATAGCCGGGGTCGGCGCTTTTCAGGGTATCGACTTCGACGACGCCGCCCATCTTTCTGCCGTATTCGGCGGGGATGCCGGCGGTGTAGATCTCCAGGGATTCGACATCGTCGGCTTCGACTTCGGGGCCGAAGCTGGGCGAACGGTTGTCGGTGAGAGGGATGCCGTCGATGACGAATTGAGTTTGATATTCGGAGCCGCGGGGGTGGAGAACGGCATTGCCTTCGTAGAGCCAGCCGGGTTGGGAGTTGACCAGGTCCTGCATGGAGCGGCCGGGGAGCGCGGTCAAACGATTCTCGATGGTCTGCAAACCTACCTCGTTGACCGAACCGGCGCGGTAGGGATCGACCAAGGTGCGGGATGCGCTCACCATTACCGACTCGGACGCGGAAGCCACTTTCATACGAATTGTGCGATCCAGGGGAAGCGCGGAACGTATTTCAACCGGCTCGGAGACTGCGGCGAAGCCCTGGGCTTGGATCTGGAGTTGGTAGATTCCGTAGGGCAGGCGCCTGGCGTCGAGGTTGCCCTGATCGTCGGTAGTGAAGGTGTGACGATATTCGTTGGCTTGGCTGATGAGTTCGACCGCAGTTTGCAGAGCGAGGCCGTCGGGATCGGTGATTTTGAGGCGGAGTTCTCCGGTGTTGCTCTGGGCGTCGGCATGAGGAGCGAGGAGCAGGAGAGTCAGAATGAGGATGCCGAGGAGTAATGGGCGCATGGTGATTGGGCCGAGGCATCCCAATGCTATCAGCTTCGTGTTGCGAAACTGAGTTAGGAAATAGAGTGCTGGTCCGAGCAGCTACGATGGCGAATAGTTTTACAAATTATAGACATCTGTCTGACAAGTTTGGGGCCGCCCGTGAAGGAAGATGGTGTCGCGATCAGGATCGGGGTGATGATCGCTGCTCTTCACGCCCTCGTCATCGTGAGGGAATGGGGAAACCGGCGTTTCCACCGCAGGGGGTGGGGACGCCGGTTTTTTGGTTCGGGACGGGATGTGGTCGCATCGCGGCGCCGAAGGGATCACTCCCTGATCCCGGACGCGGCGCGATTCCCTTCCCTGCGACCCCGGTGAATTGCTCGCTGCGCTCGCTGGACAGCCGAAGGCGGCTGTCCCCACATGGTTCGCTTCTCAACCCTACCTAATTACTTCTACTTTCGCAGGAGTAGGTCTGCGGCTACGAATGCGGCGAAGACTACGGAGATTACGCCGTTCATGGTGAAGAAGGCGGCGTTGAGTTTGCTGAGGTCGCGGGGCGAAACGAGGGAGTGTTCGTAGGCGAGGAGTAGTGCGACGGCTATGACTCCGGCGACGGCGAATTTTCCGAGCGCGAAGGCCGGGAGCAGGGCGATCAGCAAGAGAAGCATGATGAGGTGGAAGGCGCGCGCGATCCAGAGAGCGCGGGGGATGCCGAGGTGACGGGGGATGGAGTGGAGTCCGGCGTGGCGGTCGAAATCGAAATCCTGACAGGCGTAGAGGATGTCGAAACCGGCGACCCAGAAGGTGACGGCGGCGGTGAGAATAAGGATGCGAGGGTCGAGGGAACCGCGAACGGCGATCCAGGCAGCAGCGGGAGCCATGCCGAGAGCGAAGCCGAGCACGAGATGCGACCAGCGGGTGAAGCGCTTGGTATAGGAATAAAGGAGCAGGACGGCGAGGGCGGCCGGAGAAAGCCAGAGGGTGAGGCGATTCAGTTGGGCGGCAGCGAGAATGAAGATGGCGCAGGAGACGATGACGAAAGAGACGACGAACGCGGGCGAAAGATGTCCGGCGGGGAGAGCGCGGGTGCTGGTGCGGGGATTGGCGGCGTCGATGGCGGCGTCGGCTAGGCGATTGAAAGCCATGGCGGCGGAACGGGCGGCTAGCATGGCGATTACGATCCAGAGAAGTTGATGGGCTGTGGGAAGGCCGGAAGCGGCTAACATGGCTCCGCAGAGAGCGAAAGGGAGAGCGAAGATGGAGTGCTCCCACTTGATCATTTCGAGGGTGACGCGGAGGTTGTGGAGGACGGGCACGGGAGTAGGGTATCAGTTCTCACTTCTTGAAACCTTTCGCCACGGATTTTCGCGGATTTACACGGATCGAGGTCAAAGGCTTATACACAGGGGGCACGGGGTCGATCGGTATATGCATCGGGAGTTGATTGGGGTCGGGCTTTTTGGCCATTTCCACAATTGACAACGGCTGCACGGTGGGGCATTATGGGTGCGTCAAATTGCAGTACTTTTGGTTGCAGGGAGTAGATTGGGGACTGGAGGGAGCGCATGTCCGAATTCATCCGCAGGATTTGGTCGGAAGATGAGGGACAAGATATTGCTGAATATGCGGTGATGCTGGCAGTGATCCTGGTTCTGGTCGTGGGCACGATACGACTGATCGGGTCCAATGCCAACAATGCCTTTTCCAACGTAGCCAGTTCAATGCAATAGCTGGACCGGCGGGCGCACTGGCAATTCATAAACGTAGAGAGGTTTTTCCTGGTATGACTCGATTTTTCTCATTTACCGGGCAGTTTCGCTACTACTGGTTTACCGGGGTAGCGGCTGCGGCAGGGCTTGCGGGGAAATCGAGTCAGCCATGATCGACTAGATGCAAGCAAGTTCGCCAAAGGCCGCGATTTAGGATCGCGGCCTTTGCTTTTGGCAGGTCTTTGCTCTTGGCTAGGCCTTTGCTTTTGACGACGAGGGCGAGGCGATAAGGAAGCGAGCCAAACGCGCGACTATTGCGTCGCAAAAAACGCGACGCTTCGCGCGGCTCGCCCGGATCCCTCGCTGCGCAAAGAACTTGCTCGAGATGACAAACCATTTTTTGGAAAGCCATTTTGGAAGACTCGGAGAGAACCAATGATCGTCAACATGTCGGACAAGGCAACTGAGCAGGAAATTGCACACATCATCGAGCGCATCCGCGAGGCGGGATATACGCCTCATGTGACGCGGGGAGTGGAGCGCTGCATTGTGGCGGCGGTGGGAAACGGGCGGCGGCACGAAATTGAGGCGTTGCAGGTGGCGCCGGGTGTGGACAATGTGATGGCCATTGCCCAGCCTTTCAAGCTGGTGAGCCGGCAGGTCAAGCCGGAGGGAACGGTGGTGAACGTGGACGGGGTCGCGATTGGGGGGCCGGGGGTGGTGGTGATTGCCGGACCTTGCTCGGTGGAATCGCGCGAGCAGTTGCTGAGCACGGCGCACGCGGTGAAGCGGGCCGGGGCTACGATGCTGCGGGGCGGGGCGTATAAGCCACGGACTTCTCCTTATGACTTTCAGGGACTGGGGCTGGAGGCTTTGAAGATTCTGCGCGAGGCGCGGGAGCAAACCGGACTGCCGGTAGTAACGGAGGTGATGAGCACGGAGGATGTGGACATCATCTGTGAACATGTGGACATACTGCAGGTGGGAGCACGGAACATGCAGAACTTCGCGCTGCTGCGGCGGCTGGCGACTGTCAAAAAACCGGTGCTTTTGAAACGCGGTCCGTCGGCGACGGTGAAGGAATGGCTGCTGGCGGCCGAGTACTTGCTCTCGGGTGGGAACAGCGAGGTTGTGCTTTGCGAGCGCGGCATCAAGACGTTTGAAACGGAGATGCGGAATACGTTCGACCTGGCGGCGGTGGCGCTGGCTCGGGATCTTTCGCATTTGCCGGTGATTGCCGATCCCTCGCACGGGACGGGCAAGCAGAGCCTGATTGCGGCGGTTTCGCGGGCGGCGGTTGCGGTTGGAGCGGATGGACTGATCATTGAAGTGCATCCTTGCCCGGAGCGGGCGCTGTCGGACGGGGCGCAGTCACTGGACTTCGCGGGGTTTGAGAGGGTGATGAAGGCTATTGCGGAGCCGCTGCGGAGGGTGGCGGTTTTGGCGGGAGTGCAGGCAGAGGTGGCGTAGGCAGAAAAGCCTCGCTGCGCTCAGCTGGACGGCCGAAGACGGCCGTCCCCACATGATTCGTGGTTGGCGATGGACAAACTGGAATGATCGTTATAGAAAGAAGTGCCGGTCGTGGGCGCGCAGTCTAACAAGGAAGCGAGCCAAACGCGCGATTGATGGGTCGCAAAGAACGCGACCCTTCGCGCGGCTCGCCCGGATTCCTCACGGCGCAAAGAACGCTTGTTCGGAATGACAATCTCAAAGATGCCTCGTTTTGACGTCACCATTGCGGGTGAGCTGAATCTTGACCTGATTATGTACGGGCTTCCTGATGAGCTTCCGCCCGAACGCGAATTGCTGGCCGATCGCATGATGCTGACGCTGGGGGGATCGTCGGCGATCCTGGCGCACAATCTTGCGGCGCTGGGCAGCCGCGTGGGATTTCAAACGCGCATTGGCGACGACGATCTGGGTGCGACTGCTCTGCAGCGGCTGCAGGAGAGCGGAGTGGATGTTTCGCAGGTGCGTCGCGTGCCGGGCGCGGTCAAGACTGGGCTCACGGTTATTTTGCAGCGGGCGGCGTGGCGCAACATGGTGACTTATTCCGGAACCATTGCGGAAACCACATGGGATGATCTTGACCTGGCTTATCTCGCTGATTCGCGGCATTTCCACGTCTCTTCTTATTATCTGCAGGGAGGGCTGCGGCCGCGAGTGGCGGAGCTGTTTCGCAAGATGAAAGAAGCGGGACTCACTACTTCACTCGACACCAATGATGATCCCGACGATCGGTGGGAGGGCGGGTTGCATGAGACGCTGAAATATGTCGACATCTTCCTGCCGAATGAGCGGGAGGCGCCGAAAGCGGCTGGAGTCAGCGATCTGGAAACGGCGGTAAAGAAACTGGCTGCCATGGTGCCGCTGGTGGTGGTGAAGCTGGGGCGCGAGGGTGCGATGGCGCAACGCGGAAACGAACGGTTCATCAGCCCGGCATTTCGAGTGGAGGCCGTGGACGCAGTGGGGGCGGGAGACAGCTTTGATGCGGGCTTTCTGCACGAGTACGTACGGGGCGCGGATCTGGCGACGTGCCTGGCGGCCGGGAATCTGGCGGGGGCGTTTTCTACCACGCGGCCGGGAGGGACGGAAGCCTTTCGGGATGCGAAGTACCGCACACAATTCTTTCGAGAGCATGGAATCAAGCCGGGCCCGTGACTTGGCTGGCGATTTTCTTCTGATGAAAACCTGGTTACTCTAGTTACCTCAGACGTTTTCGAAGTTGCATTATCATCGAGACTGGAACGAGCTATGAAGAAACTGAGTTTTCTGGTCTCCCTCACAAACAACGAGAACGACTATCAGCAGGAGCAGCAGGCGGCGGCGGAGAAGGCTGCGCGGCGTCTGGGCGTGGACTTGAAGATCGTCCATGCCGGCAACGACGCGGTCACGCAAAGCCAACAACTGCTGCACTACATTCAGGGAACGGCCGGGTCGCGGCCCGATGCCATTGTGTTCGAGCCGGCGGGGGGAACGGGATTTCCGCAAGTGGCTCGCGCCGCGGTGGCCGCGGATATTGGCTGGGTCGTGCTGAACCACGAGGCCGACTATCTGCAGCAACTGCGGCGGGGCTGCCATGTGCCGGTCTTTTCCCTTAGCTCCGATCACGAGGAAGTGGGCAAGATTCAGGGAAAACAGTTTGCGGCGTTGTTGCCGCAGGGTGGATCGATTCTGTATATCGAGGGGCCGGCGAATAGTTCCGCCTCGCATGAGCGAACCGCGGGAATGAAGTCGACGAAGCCTGCGAACATTCAAGTGAAAACGATGCGGGCGAATTGGACCGAGGAGAGCGCGTACCGCACCGTCAGTTCGTGGCTGCGACTGCGTACTTCGCAAGAGACGTCGATCGATCTGGTGGGAGCGCAGGACGACAGCATGGCGGCGGGAGCCAGGAAGGCGTTCGCGGAAATCGCGGTGGGTGAGCGCGAACGATGGCTGAAGATTCCGTTCACCGGTTGCGACGGGTTGCCGAAGACGGGCCAGTCCTGGGTGCGGAGCGGCCTGCTGGCGGCGACGATCTTTATTCGTCCGAATACGGACCTTGCGCTGGAAATGCTGACTGAGGCGATCCGCACTGGATCGCAGCCACCGGGGAGCAAACTGATTGCTCCGGAATCGGTGCCGACAATCCCGGAACTTGCGGCGCGCGGGGCTAAGGCTCGTGCCAACTCACAGCAACGCTCCGCCGGCGCCTGAAGCCGATCTGGCGGTTCGCGCGTTCTTGCGGTGAATACGCCTGCGGCGTGGTTGCTTTTTGTCGTTTAAATTCTTTCCAAATCCCTTCAAACTTAAGCGCATGGAGCACGGCGGCGCGCCCCAGGCGGCTCGCACGAAGCGGGTGAATTGCGCGATAATTGGCCTGACCTGCGTGTGACGGCAAACGGGCCGCCACCCAGATTTCACGATTTAGAAAAGGTGATGGCCATGGCTGAAGTGCAAGAGAGAAGCAAGCCCGCGGTCGAGACCAGCGAAGCTCAGATCGCGGTGCATTGGCGGGAGGAAGAATATTACTATCCCTCCGCGAAATTTGTCGGCCAGGCGAATCTGACTGACCCGAGCGTCACCGAACGCTTCAGCGAGAAGAATTTCCCCGAGTGTTTCCGAGAGTACGCCGACCTCTTGAGCTGGGACAAGTACTGGCACACTACGCTTGACACCAGCGACCCGCCGTTCTGGAAATGGTTCGTGGGCGGCAAGATCAACGCCTCGTACAACTGCGTGGACCGGCATCTGGCCAAATACAAGAACAAAGCGGCATTGATCTTTGTGCCGGAGCCGGAATCGGAGACGCCGGTTTCCGTCACCTACCGCGAACTTTACGTGAGAGTGAATGAATTCGCGGCGCTGCTGCGGGATTTCTGCGGCCTGAAGAGCGGAGATCGCGTCACCATTCACATGCCGATGGTCCCCGAGTTGCCGATCACGATGCTGGCGTGCGCCCGCCTGGGCGTCATCCATTCGGTTGTGTTTGGAGGTTTCAGCGGCGAGGCTTGCGGCACGCGCGCGGCCGATTCGGGCAGCCGCGTCCTGATCACGATGGACGGTTACTACCGCAACGGCAAGATGATTGACCACAAAGCGGGCGCTGATATCGCGCTCGAGGTTGCGAAAAAAGAGGGTCAGGTGGTGGATAAGGTGCTGGTGTGGAGACGGCACCCGGGCAAGAATGCGTCGGCTTCGCCGTTTGTCAAAGGGCGCGATGTTTTCGTCGATGAAGTGCTCCCGAACTACGCCGGGCAGTTGGTCGCTCCCATCCCGATGGATGCCGAAGCGCCCTTGTTTCTGATGTACACCAGCGGCAGCACTGGAAAACCTAAGGGCTGCCAGCACCGCACCGGCGGCTATCTCTCCTATGTGGCCGGCACCTCCAAATACATTCAGGATATTCATCCCGAGGATGTGTACTGGTGCATGGCGGACATTGGCTGGATCACGGGCCACTCTTATATTGTTTACGGTCCTTTGGCGCTGGCCGCTACCAGCGTTCTGTATGAAGGCGTGCCTACCTTCCCCGATGCGGGGAGGGTGTGGAGAATCGCCGAGCGCCTCGACGTCAATATTTTTCACACTTCGCCGACGGCGATTCGCATGTTGCGCAAGGCCGCCCACGATGAACCCACCAAGTACAACTACCATTTCAAGCATATGACGACGGTGGGAGAACCCATCGAGCCGGAGGTTTGGCGCTGGTATCACGATGTTGTGGGCAAGGGTGAAGCCGTGATCGTCGATACCTGGTGGCAAACCGAAAACGGAGGATTCCTGTGCAGCACGAAGCCAGCGATCGATCCCATGAAGCCGGGCAGCGCGGGGCCGGGGATGCCTGGAATCTATCCGGTGATCATTGATGAGAAGAACGAGCCACTCGCGGCCGGGTCGGGGAAGGCTGGGAATATCTGCATCCGCAATCCCTGGCCAGGGATCATGCAAACCATTTGGGGCGATCGCGAACGCTTCGTCAAGCAGTATTACCAGAAGTACTGCAAGAATCCCGCGAGCAAGGATTGGCATGACTGGCCATATTTTGCGGCTGACGGAGCCGTGCTCGCGGCGGACGGCTATTTCCGCATCCTGGGACGTGTGGATGATGTGATTAATGTGGCCGGGCATCGCCTGGGCACAAAGGAAATCGAGTCTGCGTGTCTGACGGTTCCCGAGGTTGCCGAAGCGGCAGTGGTACCGGTCGTGGACGAGATCAAGGGCCGCGTGCCCGAAGTCTACATCGCCTTGAAACCGGGGATACAAGCGAGCCCGGCGATCGTGGACAAGGTCAACAAGGCGATTGAAATCATCATTGGCAAGATTGCCCGTCCGAAGCATGTTCACATCGTTTCGGACATGCCCAAGACCCGTTCCGGCAAGCTCATGCGCCGTATTCTTGCCGCCGTCTCCAACAATATGAACACTGGAGATATCACGACGCTCGCTAATCCGGACGTGGTAGAAAGTATTCGAGTGCAGGTTCAGGGGAAAGAAACCGTCAGGTTGGCGGATGGCCCCGAAGATCTGAAGAAATTCGGGACGGAGGAGTGAGGTCCGTCCCGTTCGGATCTACGATTCGGAACTCGAAACTCCACATCTTTATTGCAGGCTCACTTTGCCCGTGAGTTCGATCTCTGCTGCGGAGCGCGCGACGTAGATGTCGAAGTCACCGGGAGCGACCGTCCACTTGTGATTCTTGACGTCGTAATAGGAAAAGGCTCGGCGGTCGAGTGCGACCTCGACGTGTTTGGTCTCGCCCGGGTTGACTTCCACTTTTGCGAAACCCTTCAATTCCTTCACCGGGCGAGGAACGCCGGCGTGATGATCGCCAACGTAGACCTGCGCCACGTCTGTGCCGGCGCGGGTGCCGGTGTTGGTAACGTCGAAAGCGACGGTTGTATTTTCTGAACCCGCCGACGGAGAAACCGTCAGATTCTTATAGGTGAAGCTGGTGTAGGAAAGGCCGTAACCGAAGGGAAATAGCGGCTTGATTCCGGACTTGTCGAAGTGGCGATAGCCTACAAAAAGTCCCTCGGTATATTCGACCTTCTTGTCGCCATCCTTCGGATAGTAGCTGTCGTGGACGGCATTGTCTTCCCAACGCCGCTCCATCGAGATGGGCAGTCTTCCGGAGGGATCGAACTCGCCAAATAGAAGTTGGGCCAGAGCGGTTCCGCCTTCCTCGCCCGGGTACCAGGCCTCGAAGAGCGCGGGGACTTGGTCGACCCAGCCAGTCATATCTACGCCGCCGCCGGAAGTCACGACCGCGATTGTGTTCTTGTTTGCGGCAGCGATCTGGTTGATGAGTTCATCCTGTCCGGGAGGCAGGCGGAAGGTGCGATCGCCGCTTTCGCCTTCGGTCGAGGGATCAAAGCCGACGGCCAGCACCACGGCATCCACGCGGGCGGCCACCGCTTTCGCCTCAGCCGTTACCAGAGTCTCGGGACGTACGATGCCGAGAGTCGAGTGAGTTTTACCCCAACCGCCGTGGGCGTAGTAGTCCAATTCAACGAGATGTGGGCCGGCCGCAAACGGAATAGAAACCTCGCTGACGAAGGCGTACCACTGCTTCCAGTTGTCGAATACCAGCTTCTTGTCGACATAGAGCCGGTAGCCGCCGTTCTCTCCGGGACCTTGAACGAAGACCAGGTAATCGCCAGGAGTTGTGGGCGTGAAGTAGCCTGACCAGCGAATCGATATATTGCCGGCGGCGCCGTCGCCTCCACGCGCTGGTTGGTAGTTCACGTGTTCGTCGGTACGCACGATGGCGGGAGTGCCGCTTAGGGTAGCGTTAGTGAAAAACTCTGTCTTGAGACCTCGTCGACCGCCGCTTGCTTCGGTGGTGAATTCGGTGTGGTCGGCGATTTCTTCGAAGGTGGGCAGGCCGCGCTCATAGTAGACCTTGGCGCCACTGCCCAGGTAATTCGCTACGCCTTCAAGGTAGCTTACTGCTGTAAAGGGCTTCGCTTCGGCGCTGCCTCCACCGCCGGGCTGCGCGGGATAGGCGTCGGGACCGATGACCGCAATCGAGTGGATCTTGCCCTTTTCCAAAGGGAGAAGATTGCCGTCATTCTTGAGGAGAACCATGCCGGCGCGAGCGGCCTCCAGAGTTACTTGCTCACCTTCAGGATTTAGTTTGGGAATCGATAAGTCGGTCTGGTCGCGATCGAGCCATCCAAAGTTGATTGCGGTGCGCAGGATGCGGCGGACTTTGTCGTCGATGGTTGCCTCGCTCACCTTGCCGGATTTCACTGCCGGCAATAATGTTGCCCGGTTCATGAATTTTCCTGACGGCATCTCGAGATCGAGGCCGCCGTTCGCGGCTGCCACGCCATCGTAGGTCGCATCCCAATCGGACATCATGATTCCTGTAAAGCCCCAGTCTTTCTTCACGACATCGGTATTGAGCAAGCCGTTCTGGGTCATGTGCTGGCCGTTGGTGAAGTTGTAGGAATCCATGATCGCGCCGACGTGGGCTTCCTTCACTGCGGCTTCGAACACCGGAAGGTAGATTTCGTGCATGGTGCGCTCGTCGATGATGGAATCCGTGTTGTGCCGGTCGAATTCCGAGTTGTTGCCCATGAAGTGCTTGATGGTGGCGCTGACTCCCTGACTTTGCATGCCCTCGATATAGGCGACGGCAGTTCGCGAGGAGAGGAAGGGATCTTCTCCGAAGTACTCGAAGTTTCTACCGCACTGAGGAGCGCGATAAATATTCACGCCCGGGCCGAGCATGAAATGGACGCCGCGAGCGCGCGCGTCTTCTCCAATAACGGTGCCGATTCGCTGCGCCAGCGCGGGATCCCATGTGGCGGCCAGGCCGATTCCGCCGAAGACTGTAGACGGGCCGTAGTTGCGGACTCCGACCGGGCCGTCGGCCATTTTCAGGCGGGGCAGACCGATGCGAGGAATAGCGCGGATGTAGAAACTGTCGACCCCGCCGAGGAGATCGATCTTTTCATCCAGGCTCAGTTGCTTGAGCATGGAATCTACTCGCGCCTCGGTGGCTGCCGGGGACGCGGGCGCAGTCTGGCACACCGCGGGCAGGACGAATAAGAGAAAGAACAGACAAAACGATTGCACTTTGCGCAGCATTACGAGCCCTCCAGTGTCATAACTTACATGGCGCTAAAGCGACATCTTCATTCGACCATCAGCGGCTGACCGCGACCGGCCGACTACTTCGCCACGCTCCTCCGATTGCTCCGACGCCTGAGTCGGCGGCATCCAAGGGGCGGTAACAGCATAGCTGATCTTCAGTCTTTAGCGGGAAGCTCCCTAAAAAATCGTTGTTCAGTCCAACCCCGAGCCAGAGGCTACGCCTCGTCGTCAACATCTCTCAGACCGCTGGCAGTGTCTCCGACAGAAGCGTTCCATTCGAATTGAGGCTACTGCGGGCGGGTGGCGAAGTAAGTGCAGCAAGGGAAATGCAGCGGACTGAGGGGATATATCTGGTGAGCGGGGCAGGATTCGAATCCGCGACCCGACGTCTTCGAAGATCAATTCCGGTGTGCGCGAACCTCTAGCCGGGGAGAAGCTCCCGAACGGTTTTCGACTCGCGCTTATTGCGCTTGCGGCAACCTGGCTTTGGTCAGCCAGAAGTCATTGATGCTCTTCACCAGGTTCTCGAACGCGCTCAACTGCACGGGCTTGCAGAGGTAGCAGTTGGCATGCAGCTGATAGCTTCTAGCGATATCGGCTTCCGACTCGGAAGTGGTCAGGATCGCGATGGGAATCGTTTTCAGCTTCTCGTCTTTCTTGATTTGAGCCAAGACCTCGCGGCCATCCATTCGAGGCATGTTCAGGTCCAGCAAGGTAAGATCCGGCCGGGGAGCATCCTTGTAAACCCCCTCGCGCCTGAGAAACGCCAGAGCCTCGACGCCGTCGCTAGCCACGTGCAGCCGGACAGCGGGATTCGCGGCGCGAAAGGCTTCCTGCGTCAGCCGGACATCGCCGGGACTGTCTTCCACCAAAAGAACTTCTAACGGCATATCGTCTCCCCCGTCCGCGTAATCGTGGGCATACATGATTTCCTCCCACTTTCTTTTCAGGCCTACTGTATTTGTGGCAACGTGGCCTTGGTCAGCCAGAAGTCATTGATGCTCCTCACCAGGCTCTCGAAGGCGTTCAACTGCACGGGCTTGCGCAGGTAGCAGTTGGCGTGCAATTCGTAGCTTTTCGCGATATCCCCCTCCGCGTCGGACGTGGTCAGGATCACGACAGGAATGGTTTTCAGGCTGGCATCGTTCTTGATGAGAGCCAGAGTCTGGCGCCCATCCATTCGAGGCATGTTCAGATCCAGGAGGGTAAGATCGGGACGAGGGGCGCCGGCGAAAACCCCCTCATGCCTGAGAAACGCCATGGCCTCGATGCCGTCAGTAGCCACGTTCAAATGGATGGCAATATTGGCAGCGTGAAAGGCTTCCTGGGTTAGCCGGACGTCTCCAGGACTGTCTTCAACCAACAGGACTTCTAAAGGCATGCTGTCGCCCCTACCGCTATATTCGTGGGTATACATGTGTTCTCACTTCCTTCGAGGGCAAAGCTGAATGTGGAACCCTGCCCCAGTGTCGATTCGACCGTGATGCTGCTACCGTGGCGCTCGATAATCTTTTTGCAGATGGCCAATCCTATGCCGGTGCCGGCGAACTCTTCCCGTTTGTGCAGCCGCTGGAACATACCAAAAATCTTTTCGAAGTACTGCGAGTCAATTCCGAGTCCGTTGTCCTTCACCGAGAAAACCCATTTCCCCCCGCCATTCCTGGCGGCGGCGACGTGAATCCGGGGCACGCCGGGGTTCTGGTACTTGATGGCGTTGCCGACCAGGTTCTGAAATAACTGAGTCAGTTGCATCTCGTCCGCGAGGACGGTAGGCATGGGATCGTGGGTGACCAGTGCGCCGCTCTCCTGGATGGCGGTTCGCAGATTGCGCAGCGCCTGGCTGAGGGCTTCTTCACTGGAAGTATCGTGCAGATCTTTGCCTTTGGTGCCGACCCGCGAAAAGGCCAGCAGATCCTGGATGAGACGCTGCATGCGGTTGGCGCCGTCGACTGCGAAGGCGATAAACTCGTCGGCCTCGGCGTCGAGCTTGCCTTTGTAGCGCCGCGATAGAAGCTGGGTGTAACTGGCCACCATGCGCAGCGGCTCCTGCAAGTCGTGGGAGGCGATGTAGGCAAACTGACCCAATTCCTCATTGGAGCGGTTCAGTTCGTCGATCTTATTGAGAAGGCTCGCTTCCGCCTTTTTTCGCGTGCTGATATCGCGGATCGCCGCTGTTACCAGAACTCCATCGGGACTTTCGAGCGGGCTCAGCATAATCTCGATGGGAAACTGGCTTCCGTCTTTTCGTCGCGCAGTGAGCTCAATCCCCGTACCGATCTGCTGCGCCAGCGCATCATCGACCGATCGAAGACCGTCGGCCAGCAGGCGCTCGGCGAAACCGTAGGGGGATAATGTTCTTCACCGGCTGGCCGACCAACTCGTCGCGGCTGTAGCCAAACTCTTTTTCCGCACGAACGTTCAGCAGAACGATCTTTCCGCCCACATTCACCACCACCATGGCGTCGGGAGCCGCTTCCAGCAGCCCGCGGTATCTGCCTTCCATCTGCGCCAGATGGGTTTCCGCGTTCTTGCGCACGCTGATGTCGCGAATGGCCGCGGTCACCAGAATTCCTTCTTCGCTTTCGAGCGGGCTCAGCATGATCTCGATGGGAAACTCGCTGCCGTCCTTGCGCCGCCCGATGAGTTCGATCCCGGTGCCGATCTGCTGCGCCAGCGCCTCTGCGGCGGATCGGGTACCGTCGGTGATGATGCGTTCCGCGAAGCCCTGGGGAATGATGTTTTTTACTTTCTGGCCTACGAGTTCGTCTCGTCTGTAGCCAAACTGCCTTTCTGCCTGAACGTTCAGCAGAACGATCTCTCCGCCTACGTTTACTACCACCATGGCGTCCGGAGCCGCTTCCAGCAGCCCGCGATAGGACTCGAGTTGCACCTTCCGATTCAATCGGGACGCAGTCTTCATATCACCTGACTTTGTGCTATGCGCAGTGCTTCAAGGTCTCTACTTCGAGTAGGGGCGCTGGTGCCTGGCGGTGAAATACGGGGACAGTTGCCTACTGGCGATGTTGTCAGTATGCTCCGTAAATACTGGCCATCCGACATGATAAATTCTGAAACGTGCCGGGACAGTTCCACTTCGGGACCCGGCCCAATTTGAAGCCGTTGCCGGACTTGAGCCAGCGAGTGCGTCTCTCTTTCGCGGGGATTCCGGTCGCGCGGGTCCCAATTTTTTCCGGAGCGTTTCATGCCGTCGCGGCCTTGGCACGGTTCTTAGCGGAAATTAAGACTTTGCGGCCGATGGCTCCTTTCTCGAGAAAATTCTTGAGCTTGAGGATGAGGGTCGGCGTGATGTCCTGCCCTTTGGCCACCAGCAACATGCCAGTCTTGGTGCGCATCTCTTCCTCGAGAACCATGTCGTAGGAGATCAACTCGTCAATATCGCAGGAGCGCACTTCCATCTTGCTTTTGCCGGCATCGAGTTCCACCAGAGCCTGAAAGATTCGCGGATCGAAATCGGCGTGCTGCCGCGACAGACGGCTTGCTGCCTCGCTCTGGGTGAGACCCTTGGTTACGAGTTCATCAAAAGCCAGAGTTGCCCGCAGCATGTTGGCTCCGAGGCGCATGTCGGCCGTGGCCACCTTGGCGATATCGCCTCCGATCGGCGCCGAGTCATTCTGGTGGGCAATCATCCAGGCAATTGGCTCCATTCGGGGGATTTTCAATAGCAGATCACGAGCCACGCCGGGATGAGCGTCAAATCGCTTTTGTTCATCCGGGGGAAGCGCCCGGCCAGCGTAGACGGCTTCAATGGTTTCGGGGTGAAGGGTGACGCATCCCAATTGCGACATCATGGCCGCTACCTCAAACCTCCAGGGGCTGGCCAGAGCCATTCGCGTAGCCACCTGATGGATATAGCGGCGGACTCGCAGGGCCCGGCCGAAGGCCGCCGGGTTGACCAGGCTGAGCACCTCGGTGAGCACCTGGATGCTGCCTTGCAGCGTATTTTCTAACAGGTCTTTCTCCGCGGTCAGCAGCCGGTACTGCATCAATCCCGCAGTCAATGCCTTGGCCAACGTGTCTTTGTTGCAGGGCTTGGTCAGAAAGCGGAAGATGCTTCCTTCATTGACTGCGGTCACCGCGCTACGGACATCGGCATCGCCGGTCAGCATGATGCGAATGGTGTCGGGCGCGAGCAGCTTCACTTTGGTCAGAAACCTGGCTCCATCCATTTCCGGCATTCGCATGTCGGAGACCACCACGGCATAGGGTCCGGTGGCTTCGAGCGCGGCCAGGGCCGCAGCTCCGCCAGGCGCCGTCTCGATTTGAAATTCGTTGCGGAACATGCGCTGGTACCCCACCAGCACGGCGTCTTCATCGTCCACCATAAGAATTTTTTCAGGCATTGAGTTCACTCCGAGAGGCCATTTCCCGACAAGCTTTTTCCCACGGCGCCAGTTGTTGCTGGAGTCCGAGTTGAGTTAAGAGAAGTTCATCCAGCACCGACGTTTCATCGGAAAGGGGATGAACCTGCAACTGGTTATCGTAGTAATCGGCGGCGTGCACGGCGATCAGCGCGGAAAATGAGGCAGGTTGGGCCTGCGCCGGCTGGTGGTGCCAGGCAACCGCTTCGACAATGGAATCGGTCAGCCCCCATAAGCCGAGCAGATATGCGCCTACTCCGTTGTGCGTACAGCCAAAGGCATCCCCTTCACACTGGGCCAGCAGAACTCCGGGTTCCTCGGTCCTTTTCAGAACCTGCTGATATTCGGCTCCAAAAGCGCAGGCCAGAACCAGCCGTCCCACATCGTGAAGCAGGCCAGCAGTGAAAGCGTCATCCATCACTGTGCCAGACGACCGTTCCACGCCCGCGATGGCCCTCGCGAAATTGGCGGTCGTCATGCTGTGGTCCCACAAGAAGGCTAGATCCTGGGTGGGATGGCCTCCGAGATCGGAAAAGACTTGCACGCTGAGAACCAGCGCCTTCAGATTTTCGACGCCGATCAGGCTCACCGCCTGCTGCGGGTTCGAAACGTGGCAAGACAGCCCAAAGAACGCCGAGTTTGCCAACTGCAGCACTTTGGCGCACATGCCCATGTCGCGGGCGATGAGGTCGCCTATTTTTGCGATCGGAGTTTCGGGAGAGCGCAGAGCTTCGGTGACTGCAACGTAGAGTGCGGGAAGACTGGGCACAGTTTTCAGCCGGCCGATGACTTCTTTCAAATGAGTGTCGTTCAGCATGTCGCGCAAGGCAAAAGCGCGGACCAGCCTTTGCTTGAGTTCGTCGAGATCGCAGGGCTTCGACAGATACTGGTGGCTGGGGCCGACCGAACGCAAAATGGTCTCGCGGTCCGACTGCCCGGAAAGAATGATGCGCACGGTGCGGGGAAACCTGGCCTTAACCAAATCCAACAATTCGGCGCCGTCCATCCCTGGCATACGCATGTCGCTGATCACCACGTCGAAGGGAGCTTGCGCCATCGTCTCCAGGGCTTCGGCGCCGCTGCCGGCGAGTTGAACTTCCCACTCTGAGCGCATGCCGCGCAGGCTGTGCTGGATGCCTTGCAGAATCATGGGCTCATCGTCGACAAAGAGAATTCGCTTATTCATGAGCGGGAGTTTCCATTCCCAGCGGAAGCCGGATGAAGAAGGTTGTTCCCTGCCCCAGCTCACTTTCAAACCAGAGCTGTCCCTGATGACGGCTGACAATCGCGGCATGGGCCAGCGCCAATCCCTGCCCGGTGCCCTTGCCCACTTCTTTGGTCGTGAAAAAAGGTTCGAAAACCCGGGAGCGTATTTCGACCGGGATGCCGGCACCGGTATCGGCCACTGCGACCCTGGCCCAATCGCCCTCCCGCTGCGTGCTGACGGTGATGGTGCCCTTCCCGGTGCCGTTCTTCTCGATGGTGTTGGTGATGGCGTGAGCAGAGTTGACAATCAGGTTCAGCATCACCTGGTTGAATTCCCCAACCAGACACGGGACCAGGGGCAAGTCGGCGTCGAGCGCAGTGACCAGGTCAGCGCAATACTTCCATTCATGCCGGGCAACGGAGATGGTGGTTTCGATCGTCTGATTAAGGTTGATGGCGCGCTTTTCTTCCGAGCCGGGATGGGAAAATTCTTTAAATCCCTTTACGATTTTGGCGATGCGCTTTACTCCCTCCAGGCACAGATCGATGGCTTTCGGAATATGTTCCGACAGGTACTCCAGATCGCACTTCTGCTGGAGTTCGCAAAAGCGTTGCAGCTGTTCGGGTGAAACCGGGCCGGTGGTCCATTCCCATTGCACCGTTCCGCAGAACACAAGAAATTCCGCGACCGGACCCCAGGAATCCTTCAGGAACCTGATGTTGTCCCCAACGAATTGCGTGGGAGTATTAATTTCATGGGCGATGCCTGCCGCCAATTGACCAATGCCCTCAAGTTTTTGTGCCTGTCGAAGTTGTAATTCGAGCCCCAGGCGTTCGGTAATGTCAGCTCCGGTGACGATGAACCCTATGGGCACGCCGTTCTCCGCTGGGATGCGCATGACCTGGAGCCCCAGGAGCCGTCTTTTGCCCTCACGCTCGTAGGGCAGATTGTCAGCACGATAGATAGACTCCGTGGCTAGCCAGCGCGTGATTTCTGCTTTCATCTCGGGATGCAGCCATTTGATTCCGCAGTCCTCGATGGTGTGCCCGTCCACGCTGATTTCGTCGATCCCGAAAGTATTGGTCGCGGTCAGGTTCCAGCGAGTGATGCGGCCCTGAGAGTCCAATCCGATCAGAATTGAAGGGATGGAGCGGAGGAAGAGATTGGTTTCAGCCTGCGCACCCCGCAAGGCGGCGAGAAGTTCACTTTGTCCCGGTTGGCACCCTCCGCGTCCTCCCGGGCTTCCTGCATTTCAACGTCTGCTTTCACCCGCTGCGTAGCATAGCGAATGGCTCGGAGCAAGGCTGGGGTCTCGATTTGGCCTTTGACCAGAAAATCCTGGGCCCCTTCCCGCAAAGCCTGATCAGCCATCAATTCGTCGTCACATCCGGTCAGCACAACCAGCGGGATACGGGGCGCGGCCGCGCGCGCACGCCGCAACGCTTCCAATCCCCGTGCATCCGGCAAGCCGAGGTCGAGCAGGATAATATCCACCTTATTCGTGGCCAGGTATTTCTCTGCCTCGCTCATGAATCCGACTTCGATTAAAGTGAACTTACGCAGGGCTTGGCTGCTGAGCATTTCCCGCAGCAGACGAACATCCAGGGAATTGTCTTCCACCAGAAGAATCCGCATTAGCGTATCGCTCATTTATTCGCAAACCATTGCTGCCGTTGTGGTTGTTCCCTCGATGCGAGTAACGGAGAGTTCCGTGGGCGAAGACACCGATCCAAATCACCTGCCTCTTCCATCGGAGGAATTGACCGTCCACTTTAGTGCTCGCCTGGCTCAGGGAGATCAGGGTGGAAGTAAGGCTGGGCTGGGTGCCCGGCGAAGATCTGGCGCGCCAGATTCCGCGACGGTGGCTTCCGCCGGTTGGCGCGTGCTGAGACAGTCGGTCGGCCGGTCGTAAAGCTACTGTGAAGAAGATTGGGACGAAACAGCTACGTGTGCTTCTTTGCCAGGAGGGATTTCGCTTCCGGGGGGATAGATGAAGATCTGCACTTTGCCCCACCCCGCATCGGAATTCGCGTCTGACTCCTTGCCCATGCCCAGAGTCTTAAGCTGACTATCGTCGAATCCGAAGTTCTCGACCAGATATTCGCGGACGACCATCGCGCGGGCCTGGGTCAGCACCAAATCTTTCTGAGTATCACCCTCCATCCCGGTGGATGCAACCACGACCGCAAATCCGAACTGGTTATTGGCCAGGAACTCGCCGCCGGCGTTGAGACTTTTCTGATTCTTCAGCTTGGCCGAATCCTGCTTATCGAAAAGCTGCTTCGTCATATACGTAAATTCCTTGGTCGGTGCGCTTTGCGGCAATCGTTCAATCTCATTTTTAGCGAGTTCGTCTGAATCTTCGTAGCCGCGGTTCTTGAAATACCCTCGCAGGAGAAAATTGTGCTTCATGGCTTCCATATTTTCCTGGAAGTCGGTAACCCCGGCCTTCGCCCTGAGCATCGTGGCATTCATAGTGGCAGTCGTCTGTTCGAGGTTGGAATAGAGTTGTTTGTCGTTCACCAGAGCACCAGCGGTTCCCTTACCCTCGTCGATTTTGGCGCTGATCGAATCCAGATTCGCCGTCGCCTGCGTGGCATTGTGGATGGCTTGCTGGCTGCTATCCAGAATGCCGCTCATCTTATTGAGCAACTCCGACATTTCGAGCGGTGGCAGGCTGCCGATGGTATCTCCGTCCCGCACGCCAGGTGTCCCAGCGGATCCAAACGAGATCGCGAGAAACTGGTTGCCCAACAATCCCTCGGTTTCGATGGAGGCCAGGGAGTCTTGCTTGATAATCTCGTGCGTTGACTTGCCCATATCCATAATTACCGTAACTTTTTCGCCGGGCTTGTGGGGCAGCACAATACTGTGCACTGTGCCACTGTGCACCCCGCCCACACGCACATCGCCTCCTACATCCAAGCCCTCGACGTTGTCGAATTGCGCCTTCAACTGGTAAGTGGAGCTAAAAAGATACTGCTTGCTGCCGATGACGAAGATGCCGGCCACCAGAATCGCCAGGGTCGCAACGATGAAAGCTCCCAACCGCGCCGTTCTCGACATAAATGTTCTCCTACGAACGCTTGAGAAATTCCTGAACAAACTCGATGTCGCTTTTCTGAAGCTCTTCAAAGTTGCCTTCGATCACGACATCTCCACCGTCGAGCAGAGCCAGACGATCCGCAATCGTCTTGGCGCTGTGCAGATCGTGAGTCACCACGATCGATGCCATGTGGTGTTCCTCTTGAAGCCTGAGAATCAAATCATCGATCTCCGCGGAACTAATGGGGTCGAGACCAGCAGTCGGCTCGTCCAGCAGTAGAATGTCTGGCTCCAAGACCAGCGCCCGCGCCAGCCCCACCCTTTTCTGCATACCACCGGAAATATCCGAAGGCATTTTCGCAAGAGCGCGCTCCATGCCTACTTCCGCGAGCAGCGCTTTCACCCGGTCGCACCGCTCAGCTTGCGACATCTCCTTCTTATGATGCAGCAGCGGAAACGCCACGTTCTGTTCGACGGTCAGCGAATCGTAAAGTGCGGAGTTCTGAAACAGAAAACCCATCTTCTTCCTGACTTCGCCCATCTGGTCGAGAGTCAAGCCGGCGATGTCTTGACCATGGAGGTAGACCGATCCGGAATCGGGTTTCTCAAGGCCAATGATCAGCCTTAGCAATACGCTCTTGCCGGTGCCACTGCGTCCCAGCACGGCCAGGGTCTCGCCGCGGCCCACAACCAGGCTGATCCCGTTCAGAACGTTTTGACTCCCAAAGGATTTAAGCAAGTGCTCGACGGCGACAGCCGGCGCACCGCCGTCCTTCTCGGCCGCATCTTGCTTCATCGCGACTTGATCGATTGTGTCCATACTTGTTTGACGCATTCGCAATTGCCCATCGTCCACGATCGCCCGAAAACGATTACGGGAAAAATATGAGAATGATTTTCACCAGCACAACATCGGCCAGAATCACGAACAGCGACGACAACACCACCGAACTGGTGGCCGCACGGCCCACGCCGGCGGCGCCTCCCTGGGTCCGCATTCCCTGAAAACACGCGATCAGCCCGATGATCAGGCCAAACACCATCGTCTTGCAGGTGGGCGGGAGAAAGTCATTGAACCCGGCGCCCTTAAAACCGCTACTGATGAACTGATGGAACGAGAGCGGCTCGGCCACGGCTTGCGCAATCCAGCCCATAATCAAGCCGGAAAAGTCGGCAGCGAGTGTCAGCAACGGCATCATCAGGATGCAAGCCAGGATGCGGGTCGCCGCCAGCAGCCGATAAGGATTTACCGCGGATGCCTCAATGGCATCGATCTGCTCGGTTACTTTCATGGACGCGAGCTCCGCTCCAATGCCAGCGCCCACTCGGCCGCTGACTACCAGACCAGTAATAATTGGCCCGGTCTCGTGGACAATGGAGAACACGATGGCGGCCGGAAGCAGCGATTTGGCGCCGAATCGAGTAAGGCTGTAACGAGCTTCCATGGAGAGCACAATGCCGGTGGCGGCGCCGGCCAGGGCGACCAGCGGCAGGGACTTCGATCCGATCTCGTCGAGTTGGTGAAGTAGTTCGCGGAATTCGAATGGCGGCGTCACCGCAGCCCGCACCACTTGCCAGAAAAATATTCCGAGATCGCCGAACCATTCCAGAAACTGGTTGATCGCACCCTTGGTCGAGGCAGGAGAAGGCGCCGGCACGGTCAACGGACCGGGCAGAAGTGCAGCGGCATTCGCGGGCGCGTTGAGTGTACGGTCGATCATGGGTTTGCACCTGGATCTGGCGCGTCGAACACGTAGTTGTGGAGTTTCGCTTTCGCCGTCGGTCGCGTGTACGCCAGGCTCGGCTGCGTCGCAGGGCCGGCCACAATGCTCGGAGAATTCCCAGGATCAGCCAGTAATTGCGCCTCTGCAAGCATCGGCAGAAAAGCAAATGATAAGGCCGCGATTATCAGGAGCATACTGCCACGCGTCCTCATATAGGATTCACCTTGGTCGATCCAAACCTGCCTCCGCATGGACGCTGTATGTTCTTCACGCCGTGAGCGGACAGGGCAAGTGGTCACACTGGCACGCAATCTCTACTTCCTTGGATCCTGCTTCCTTGCATGCTTGACCGCAATACTTCTCGCCATTTTGGGTCATGCACCGGCATGGCAGATGCGCACACTTCTTCTGCTCATTAGTTGTCATCATTGTTCTCCGTAGTTGTCATCATTGTTCTCCCTAGTCGATTGTTCAATCAGGGTCTCACCGTATCGAAGCGGCGGGACAACCTTACTTTCGTTTCTTCGTCCAGCCGATGAGTGCTCCGGCTGTGACGCCTTTCGCAAACGTCGTCGCAACAGTTACGGCTGCTCTCCGACGCTGCGCCTCTGCCAGAAAGGAAATGGTGCGGGCCCAAAATGCGGACCCGCACCGAAGCATGGATTGGACCTTCTTTACCGATCCAAGCGGCCTTCCAGAGTTGTCACGGTCAATTCTTTACTTACGAGGTTTCTCTTCCGGTTTGGCCTCTTCTTTCGCTGGACGAGGAGCAGGCTGCGCATGAGCTGTGGTCACCGGACGGGAAGCAGGCTTCGCACGCGGCGCGGCTTCAGGCCGGGGTGCTGCAGCTTGTCGAGGCGCCGGTTGCGCGTGTGCTGTAGTGGCCGCACGAGACGCAGGTTTCGCGCGAGCCGCGGTCGGCTTGCTGGACTCGGCGCTCGGGCGAGCTTCTTTAGGCTTCGCTGCCTTATTCTCAGTCGTACGCGTTGCCGCTGCTTTGCTCTCGGTCGCGCGCGTTTCGGTTGCCTTCGTTTCAGCTGCCTTGTTCTCAGTGGCCTTGTTCTCGGCCGACTTATTCGCAGATGCTTTATCCTCTGCCGTGCGGGTTGCAGCCGCTTTACTTTCAGCCGCTTTGCTTTCAGGAGCCTTGTAGGGTGCTCCCACAGCCTTAGCCGCTACCACGCCCTTGCCGCTAAACTCTCCTGATTTGGAGGTCGCAGCGACTGCCGGCCGGCCATGGTTCACGGATGCCAGAAATGCGTGGTTAGTGCTGGCAGCACGTACATGTTGGGTTTGCATCGCGGTTGCCGGCGTGTGATGCGCGCGCGTCGCGGTTTCTTCCGCGGCAGTCGGGCGTGCGGTAATTCCACCGCTGCCGCCGTTGTAGCTGACGTGGTTCACCCTAGTTTCGTTAATTACGGTCTTGCTGTAGACGTTGGTGATGCCGGTGACCCCGCTTATATTATTGACTGAGCGGTTGTAGTAGAAGCCTCCGTTGTTCCAATATCCGCCCCCGTAGCCGACCCCACCGTAGCCGAAGCCGTAGTTGACGCCACCATAGAAGCCGACGGTTTGGCCCCAATAGCCTTCATTCCAGGCGAAGGCGTTGCCGCCCCAACCCCAATAACCGGGAGTCCAGAGCAAGCCCGCTTCAGGCGGCTCGACCCAGGTGCCGGGCACCCAGAAGTAGCCTCCATCGCCGTTCGCCCAGTAGCCGGGCGTCCACATATAGCCGGCGGCGGGAATCATGGGCTGAGTGTATACAGGCAGCGGGGGCGGAGCGATTGTAATCGACACGCCGAACTGCGCGAACAAACTGGCCGGTATGGCCATCATCACAACTGCCAACAACAGAAAACGGGAGATACGCATTTTGAATCACCTTGCCGGATCATCCTTCGATTGCCCGGTTCAACGTTACTGCTGCGGGCTGCGTGGATTGAGGGCGATGGGTCAGACGCAGGATGTCACAGATGCAACTGCCGAGTCTGTGCAATACGACTCACTTTTCACAGATGTCGCGATCCCAGGGCGATGGATCGATTGTTCTGCGATTACTTTGCTCGTGCCGCAAAGAAAAAGGGCGCGAGCCCAACCATGGACTCGCGCCGATCGTAATAAGCTGGCTGCGTCCCGGACACAACCGGATGACATCTAGAGTACGACGTTCAGTTCGATGTTAACGCCGGGATACATCGGGTTGCACAAGTAATACACGCCGTCTATCTCCACTACATAAGCGTTTTGCGTGTAGAGCCAGTTGCCTGGCCACGCGCCAACAAATCCGAACGAATAGCCGCCGTATTGGAAGCGGTGATTATTGTAATCGCCCTGGTTCACGCGAAACGTGTGTCCCTGTCCAAAGCTGGCCTTGTATTTGTCTGCAGGAATCTGGCCACGATTGCTGGCTGCGTGCTGTTCCTGCTGAGTATTCTTCTGCGCTGGCTTGGCGTTCTTATCTTCTTGCGCGTTCTTCTGCTCAGGTTTGGTGTTCTTTTCTTCCTGAGCGTTTTTCTCCTCTGGCTTTGCCGGCTTTTCCGGCGTTGCTTTCTTCTCAACAGGTTTGTCTTTCTGTTCCTCCTGTTGGTCGTGTTGGTCTTGAGCATATGCCAAACTCGATGCGCCTAGGGTCAAGGACAAGATTGCTGTGCCGATTGCTGCTGCGAGTTTCATTGGTGTTGCCTCCATTTGTCGATTCGATCGTTTGACAGAAGCTTGCCTACCGCAAGCTTCCTGTGGTCGCGTTCACCGGGTTGCCGATGGCATCGCCGGAAACAAGAAGTTCCACTCTTCGGTTTTGCTGCCGTCCAGCGGAGTTATCGTTCGTGGCTACGGGCAATGTGTTGCCGAAGCCTTTGGCACTGACCGAATTTGCGGCTACGCCTTCTTGCACCAGGTAGTCGCGCACCGAGTCGGCGCGGTTCTCGGATAGGGTTTGGTTCATGGCATCGCCGCCGACATTGTCGGTGTATCCGCCGACTTCAATGTTGAGTCCCGGATAGGCGAGCAGAATGCCAGCGACTTTTGCCAGCTTCTCTCGCGCCCCCGGCTTCAATGAAAATCTGCCGGTGTCAAACAGAACATCGGACATGCTGACGATGAGCCCGCGCGCGCTGTCGCGAGTCTGAAGAATCGAATTCAACTGCTCCGACAATTTCGCACGCATGGCTGCCTTGTCCGTATCTGCCTGTTGCGCGTTTGCCTCGGCCTGCTGTGCCGCCAGGCGGGATTGTTCGGCATCCGCCTGCGCCGCGGAAAGGGCCGTTGCCGAGGCAGCCTGGTTATCCGCCATATCGGATTGAGCCTTCGCCGTCGCAGCCTGTGCATCGGCTGCGTTTGTCCGCGCCGCTGCTGCGTCGGACTCAGCCTGCGCCGCGGCCGCCTGGTCGTTTGCCGCATTCGCCTGGGCTTGCGCCGTGGCGGCCTCGGCTTGCCGCTTCTGCCGCATCGCGTCATCCGCCTGCGCCTGCGATTGTGCTTGCGCGTCCGCCGAATCCTGGCGTTCGTTGGCCAGGCGCATTTCGCCTTCCTTCTTCACTGCGATGGCGCGTGCATCTTCGGCCGTCTGCACTGCATCGCGGGAGACTGCAATCAGCGGCTTCTTGTCGATATGTTTGTCGGTGGCATCAGTATCTGCGGTGTTCATTAACTGCACGGCACGTTGATAACTGTCCGAAGCGTACTGCTCTGCTCCTTCCGATTGAGCGATGCGCAGGGCGTTGCGCGCCTCGAAAAATTCCAGCGGCAAGTTGGCATTCAGGACGACCGGATCGAACTTGTATCCGGTGGGGATGTAGCCGCCGCGCTCCATTAGTTCGTACTTCGCATTCACCGCTTCGCTGGTTCCCTTGGTGTCTTCGCGAATCACGTTCTCAAGCACGACCACGTTGCTGGGCTGCCGCACTGCATAGTAAGGCTCTGCCGTAACAATCAGCGCGAACGCTTGAAGGTCCGTGGTCACGTGCAGCTTGCTGCGATCGTCGTTGCCAACCAGTACTTCGCCCAGGTTCACCGCCCGGCCCTCCGGCGAGATTGCCCATAAGACGTAGGTCAGATACTCGCTGCCAAAAGTCGTAGGCCTCTGCAGGTTGCTGAAATACGCATCGATCGAGATCGATCCCCGCTTGCTGTTCACATGCGCTTCGCCGTTCGCTCCCAGCATCAGATCGGTACCTGCGAAATCCAGCTTTGAGCTTCCGCTGCGATGCTCGTAGTTGATGGCCCGCACGCTGCGGCTGATGACCACTACCCGGAACGTGGGCGTTTGAGAGTTGGTCTGGGCTACTGCTGGCACACTCAGAGCCACCGCGACGGCTAACAACAATCTTGTTTTCACAAAGTCTCCTTGGGGCAGGTACCTGCCTAGCATCTAGCTTTATCCAGAGTTTGGGTTTCGCGACGTATTTTTGAGAGAGAGGTCGCCAGTCTCATCCCTTTCCGAGACGAATTCCAGAAAGGGAATGGAACAGCCCAAAGACATTGAGCAGCCAGAGAACGACGGCGATCACCACCACACCGTTCAAGATTGACTTGATGGAGGACTGCATGGGGATGAAGCGATTCACTAGCCACAGCAGCACACCCACCACGATAAGAACTTCCAGGAGTTGAATTAAAGGCATGATCTTTGACCTTTCTTCCTTTGGCGGGCTAACGCCTCTCATCCGCTTGAGGTGCGCCCTGGTTTCGATGTCGAGAGCTTTTAGGGTCGAATCGTGTCCGCCGCAGGTTCGCGAGCGGACACGCGGATAAAGAATGCCGATTGGCTGGATGTGGTCGCTGTCGCAACCTAAGAATTGAGAGCTACGAATCAGCGTCCGCGGCTCCGTCTACACACTCAGGAGAATAGAGAATGACAGGTGGTGACTTTGGTGTCTGAGCAAGATAGCTCACTTGCCGAAAACTCCGTCGGTTACAAGTCCTGTGTTCGCTGCCGGCGGTCACAGCTCGCATTGGCATCCAGCCAACTGAGCAGGGAGCGTACGCTCGCCCGCGCCAGTGCAATCGCGCAGTCCGCGGCGCCGTAGTAGATGTTGAGCGTGTCGCCATCGGCGTCCATCGTATATCCGCAGGGAAAGACAACGTCGTCGACATCGCCGTGGCGCTCGTATTCCGCTTCCGGCCCAAAGATCCAGGAGTCGCCCCGCAGCAGGCATTTTTCCGGATTCTCCAAATCGAAGAGGGCCAGGCCCAAGCGATACAGACAGCCCGAAGGCGTTTGTCTCACGCCGTGATAAAGCACAAGCCATCCTCTCGAAGTCTCGATGGGCGGCGGCGACAAACCAATCTTGTTTGCATCCCACCAGGCGCCACGGCGCGCTTCGAGCATCAACCGGTGTCTTCCCCAATGGCGCAGATCGGGAGAGTAGGAAATCCATACGTGAGCTCCAAGATTGGTCGCCGGCCGGTGAATCAGTGCCCAGTGTCCATTGATTCGTCGGGGCAGAAGAGCCGAGTCCTTGTCGTCCGGCGGCATGATTACGCCGTAGCGTTCGAAGCTGCGAAAGTCTTTGGTCAGGGCGAGAGATACTCCGGGGCCGCCGCGCGAATAAGAGGTATAGGTGACTGCGTATTGCTGCAGTTCGGGCATGAATGTGATTCGAGGATCCTCGATACCCCAGATTTCCTCGGGATGATCCTTCGGGCTGGGCATCAGGGTCGGTTCGCTGTCGATTTCCCATCCATCGACGCCGTTTTGAGAGCGCGCAGCGCAAAGATGCGACAGCCCCCGGCGATCTTCGCAACGGCACAGCAGTAAAGTCGTTCCATCGGGCAACAAGGTTGCTCCCGCATTGAACACACTATTGATCAAGTACGGCCAATCCTTACTGGTCAGGATCGGGTTGGCGGGATGCCGCACCAGGAGCGGCTCGAAACGAGTGGTCGGAGGAATAATTATGTTTTGTGCGGGCACGCTCATGATGGGATTTCCGTTAATCCAGACTCTGTTGATTCAGACTCTTGCAAGGCATGCATTTCCAGCAGTGCCATCGAGAACGATAGGGTCGATTCCGCGCCCTGGTTCTCATTGGCGCGGTCGGGATGAAGTCCGTCGCGGCAGCCGCCAGTGACGCAATCGTAAAGAGGAATCTGCAGATCGTTATCGCCAAGGAACCAGTTGAATGCCGACCAGGCTTCCTCGCGCCAACGACTATCAGCGGTTACGCGGTAAGCTTGCAGACACGCGGATACGGCGCCGGCAGCCTCAAGCGGCTGTTGGTCGAAGCGCGCCTTACCACCATCCTGGCGATAGAAACCTTGCGACCCGATCGGCACAAAGTGGCCGCTGGCTTCCGAGCTGGTTTCCGAGTGCTGAGTTTCCGTGAGCCAGTCCAGCGATTCTAGGCCCGCGGAGACCATGCGATCGTCCGAGCAAGCGGAACCAACGAGCAGCATGGACTGGGGCAGTCTCGCGTTCCCGTAAGCCACAACGTTCTCAAACCACTTCCAATCCGGCCGCCGGATCGACTCATACATGGCAAGCAGCCGCCCAGCCAGCACCGCTCTGATCTTCTGCGCGTCGCGGTCGCCCGGATAGGAGTCGAGATATCCCTGAATTCCAAGCAGCGCGTAGGCGCAGGCGCGAGGGCTGTAAAACTCTACAACTGCAGGCAGCGACAACTCGAATAGACGACCGGCAGCACAGCGCAATCCCTGATCGCCGGACCTCCCCAGAACCGTGCCCAGCGCCCAGACTGTGCGTCCGTGACAATCTTCAGAGCCCGCAGCTTCGTTCCACCGTCGATCATACCCGAGAAAGTTTCTGAACCTGCCCGTCGCCGGATTGAACCCATGCTCTAGAAATGACAAATAACGGTTAGAGAAATTCACCAGCGGCAAATTGACGTTCTCCCGCTCCAGCATCACCGTGAAAATGAGCGCGCGGGCGTTGTCGTCGGTAGTGTAGCCCTCGCCTCGATTGGGGACGGTGAAGATTGCATGCTGTAGCACTCCCGTGTCATCGGTCAGCGCGTTGATATGATCCAGCTTCAACTCTGGCAGCCGATTGAGATCTTCGGGCGTAGCTCGTGCCGAGAACTGAACTCGAGGATTCTCCATGCGATCGCTGCGCACCCGAGAGAAACTTTCCATATAGCCTTGCGCCACTCTTTTCCAGATCATCTCCCGAGCGAACAGATAGGCGCGTTTCCGCATGGCGTGACGGATCGCGGGCGTGTCCAGTAGTTCGATTGTCTTTTGCGCAATCGCGTCAGGATTTTGAAAAGGGACCAGCGCGCCCCGGCGGTCGTCCAACAGCTCGATCGCGTGCCAATACGGAGTCGAGATGATCGCTTTGCCCGCTCCGAGTGCGTAGGCCAGCGTGCCGGAAACCACTTGCGCCTCGTGCCGGTAAGGTGTGATGTAAATATCTGCGGCGCCAATGAACTCGGCCATCTCCTCGGGACTGGCGAAGCGATTGTGAAACATCACCTGCGATTCCACTCCCACTTCCTTCGCCAGGGCCTGCAGGCTCGCTCGATATTTTTCACCCTCGCGGCGCAGAACATGAGGATGAGTTGCGCCGGCGACGAGGTAAACGACATTCTTGTGCCTGGACAAAATCTGGGGCAGCGCCTGAATCACATTTTCGATTCCCTTGTTCGGCGAGAGCAGGCCGAACGTCAGCAGGACCGCCTTCCCTTCCACCCCGAACCTGTCTTTATAGAAATTCGGATCGAGAAAAGGCAGATCTGGAACGCCGTGAGGAACCATGTCGATCTTGTTGCCGGGAACCTTGAAAATTTCCTGCAGGAACTGGGATGACAGCTGGCTCATGACGATAAGGCGATCCGAGAGTTCTGCAATTTCTTCCATCACTTTCAGTTGATTAGGATCAGGCTCGCGCAGAACCGTGTGCAGCGTGGTCACTAAAGGCATTTTCAGGCGGCGCAGTAAATGCAGAATATGGCTTCCGGCGGGCCCGCCGAAGATTCCGTACTCGTGCTGCAGGCACACCATGTCGATGTTGTTGAAGTTCAGGAATTCAGCCGCTTCCTGATACGACGACAGGTCGTCCTGAGCCAGCGACCACCGCACCCGCCCCGGATAGTCATAACCTTCCAGCGTATCGTTGACCGGAAGCGCCAACAGTCGGGCATTCCCGTATTCCGCGGAGATGGCGCTGCACAGGTCGGTGGTAAACGTAGCGATTCCACACTGCCGCGGAAGATAATTCCCGATTACCGCAATGCGACTGGGCAGCGATGGCTTCGCAGGCGATCGCGCGCGAGTGTTTGACGTCTTCCCCTGCGCGAGCGGCCGCGAACTAACTACTTCGAGGGCGCGGTTCGGAAACGTTGTGTTTGGAATTGCCATTTTCCCTTCGCCTGGTGAGAACAATTGCCGCATGAGGCTCTCCCGAGGAGCCGCAAGCATGCACTGAGGATGGATTAAAGTTTCCTCTTGTGAGTATTCAACTAAATGAGACTGAGGACTGGTCACTATTGACCATTTTCTCGCTGAGTAACGCTGCATTATGGCGCAATGAAGGCAAAACAGAAGGAAGCCCTGGCGGTTCGCTGCCCCACGTGCGGCGCGAAGCCGGGCGAGAAGTGCGAGCTTAGCACTGGTCTGCCCCGCACAAACCCGCATCGAGACCGGCGCTTGATGGCTTCAGAAAAGTAGCTGCTCGCAGACGGACTCAGCCTCTGGCCCACTCCGCGTTGTCATGGGACGCCTGCCGCGCCTCAGAGCTATCCAGATAACACCCCGGTTGCATGTGGCGCGAATGCGCCGAAACCGTAACGTATGGCACTCCCAGAAAATGGCTGGCGACGATTCCGGTCACTTCGAGGCCATTAAAGTGTTGCGGCTTTACCTTCGCTAAAATCCGCTGCAAAGCGTTTTGGATTTTTGCCGCTCCCGGAACGCCAAAGAACATCGCCTTGACTTCCGCTGCCATGAAGAAGAAGTTCCATCCCGCCGCATGAACCTTGCGGTCGAGAGAGGCGCCATCCAATGTCTTGACCAGACTCCAGTTTCCCGAACAGGGCTCACTTTCCAACTGAAGGAATTGTGCCATCCCCGGCGATTCCTTCATCAGAATCGTGCCGACTTGAACCGTTGCTGACATAAGCCCTCCGGAGACAACCCGCTGCAATCGACGTAACGCTTCCCTGACCAATCTCTCAGGATCAAACATTTGTCTCTGACATACTGAGCAAAAAAGCACACTGGGCGGATTATTAACTTCTCATGATTTCCGCGGTTTCGCCGCCTGTTTCGCGGACTATACTGACTGATGATGAGCGCCCCAGTAGCAGCCAAGAAGAACGGCAAGTTCAACTCCGATACTTTTCTCGCGACGATCGGCGATGGCAGAAAGATCCTGACCGTCGAGAAAAAGCAAACCATATTTGCGCAAGGCGACCAGGCGGATGCCGTTTTCTATGTTCAAAAAGGCAAAGTGCGGCTCACCGTCGTATCGAAGATCGGCAAGGAAGCGACCATCGGAATCGTGAGTCAAGGGAACTTCTTCGGGGAAGGTTCACTGGCCGGGCAGCTTTTGCGTATGGGCTCGGCAGCGGCGATGACAGATTGCGAGATCCTGCGGGTTGACAAGAAAACAATGATGGAGGCGCTGCACCGCGAACCAGCGTTTTCCGAGATGTTTGTGGCGTACCTGCTGGCGCGGAATATCCGCTATGAAGAAGATCTGGTCGACCAACTGTTCAATTCCAGCGAAAAGAGACTGGCTCGCGTCCTTCTATTGCTTGCTCGTTTCGGCAAAGAGGGCATCCCCGAAACCGTGGTGCCCAAGATCAGCCAGGAAACCTTGGCCGAAATGGTTGGGACCACGCGTTCTCGTGTCAGCTTCTTTATGAACCGGTTCAGAAAGTTAGGCTTTATTCACTACGCCGGCGGCGCCGAAGGGGCTTTGCAGGTCCACAGCTCGCTGCTCAATGTAGTTCTGCACGATTGAGCCGTCGCCCGGCTGAAGGTAGATGTGAAAGTGTCTCGTCTGGCTTTAGCCTCGCCTGCCTCAGCGCCCTACTCGGCCGCCTGGGTATTCTTAGACGCGTCGGCGCGCCAAACGTACAGGAATTTCTCATCGCTCGACGTCACCACGGGGATGTTTTTCTCCCGCGTCACGCGGTTCAAAGCAGAGCGGAGATTCTGCATCTTCTCGCCGTTCAGACTGCTCAAGGGAATCTTGATGGCCTGCTGGGCGTTCAGCTTTGGCAGGTCGGCAAGAATGTCCGCCACCGCTTTGCGATGTTTTCCTTTGCGACCTTGCGGAACCTCAGACCGATTCACGGCCGCATAGTTGGTACCGTTTCCATTGCGTCCCATCGGACTTCCCCCTTCACCGGAAATCGTATCCGTATCCGCGAAATCGTATCGCAAAGAATCGTATCCTGCAACTAAGAATCTATGCGAACCGCTGTCTATGACAGCGGTCCGCTGCATACCTGTGCACTAAATTTATTGTTTTCAGCAATATGCACTCGCTACGTTGCACTAAGACCTGATAAGAGTTCGCCCGTACGGTTTGCGCCACGCTAGCATGGTTAGCGGTATGGGTGACTGAGACGCTCAGGAAGTAAACGATTTTCTGGCAATCGTCCTGGCGCACTCGATAGGGGGCACCCAACCATGACTCCAGTTCCGGTGCCTAAGAAAAAGAACGAGTTCGATCCCAACACTTTCCTCGCGACCATCGGCACGGGCAGAAAATTTGTGCTCTTCCCGAAGAAGCAGCGCATCTTCGCGCAAGGGGATAACGCCGATGCCGTGTTTTATGTCCAGACAGGCAAGGTGAGACTCACGGTGGTCTCGAAGAGCGGCAAGGAAGCAACCATCGGAATATTGGGGGAGAAAGACTTTTTCGGCGAAGGTGCGCTGACGGCCCAGGCGCTGCGCATGGGCTCCGCGACCGCGCTGACGGATTGCGCGGTTATGCGAATCGAGAAGAAAGCCATGATGGAAGCGTTGCATCGCGAACACGAGATGTCTGACATGTTCGTAGCGTATTTGTTGGCGCGAAATATCCGTTATGAGGCAGATCTGGTGGATCAGCTTTTCAACTCGAGCGAAAAGAGGCTGGCCCGGATCCTTTTACTGCTGGCTCACTTTGGCAAGGAAGGCAAACCTGAGATCGTAATTCCCAAGATCAGTCAGGAGGCGCTGGCAGAAATGATCGGCACCACCCGCTCGCGGGTCAGCTTCTTCATGAACCGCTTCAGAAAGATGGGATTCATTCACTACAACGGCGGGCTGCAGGTTCACAGCTCCCTGCTCAATGTAGTTCTGCACGATTAGCCGCTTCAGCGTACGCGCTGGTCAGATGTCCCGCACCCTTCGCGCTGACCGCATCCCATTCAATCGGCAACAAATGGTGGACACGAGCCGGTTCGGTTGGCCCACTCTGCCGATGGCCGCAGGACAGGCATATTGCTCCCACCTGCCGGATGTCAGTCTCCCTCGAGATTTCATTCTCCCGCACCGCAACTGATCCGGCAACGACCGGACCGGCACACAGGTCACAAGCGTAAGCGGACAAGTGAAGATATTGTTTTCGCATTTTGCGTCCTCGCATTCTCAAAGGAGATCTGCCACACAGCCTAGACCTGGACGCGGGAAAAGTCTGATCAGTATTGCTCGGCCCGCCGGCCCAAGGCCGCGACTGGCCGCCGTTATCTTTCACTAATTTGCCAGCGCAATTATAAGAAAACACCAGTGTGGATCCATGCGCGCCGAGGGCAAAGAGTTCCCTGACCAAGGCCAACTTGCACACTAAATGTGGCACAAGGTGTTCATAATTGAACAGCTTTAGTTGGGCGCATCCTCCATCATGCGGGAAGTGTGGAGTATGAGTGATGTCCAACTACTCGGCTGGAAAGACTATCTTATGTATCGACGATGATGACGGCGTGCTCAGTTACCACAAAGCGCTGCTTGAGAGACGCGGATACGAAGTGCTCACTGCAGCCTCTGCCCGACAGGGCTTACAGCTTGCGGAAGTCCGCTCGGTCGCCGCTGTGATCGTCGACTATCACATGCCCGAGATGAATGGGCACGAGGTCGCGACCAAAATAAAGCGCATCAGACCACAGGTTCCAATCGTAATGGTTTCCAGTGACCAGGCAGTTGCCGAACAGGCGTTGGGTGCAATTGATGCGTTCGTATCCAAAGACGAAGTAGCCAGCTGCTTACTATCGGTGCTCAATCGAGTCTGCCGTGAATGCACCAGTTCCCCAGCAAGCGATAGAAGCATCGCCTGAGACTGTGTTGGGTGACCCCGCGGCTTTTGAGTCTACTGCCTATTCACCCGCCAGTCCGACGTATTGAGCAATTCTGAGCAGATTCTTAGACACCCATCCTCTATAAATGACGAGCATGGCAAACAACCCAACTCTCCTGTGCATAAATCGAGATCCGGCGCAACTGCGTTCCTTGCAGGAGAATGGATACCAACTGCTGACCGCGACCAATGGCCATGATGGTCTACGCTTGTTTGCCTCTCAGCCTGTGGATGCGATCGTGCTCGATTACCACCTCGGAACGTTGGATGGCGTATTGCTTGCAAATGAGATCAAGCGGGTCCGCCCGACGATTCCCATCGTCATGCTGGCTGACAATCTGGAATTGCCTGACGGCGCTCTGAATTCGGTCGATGCACTGGTCACCAGGTCCGACGGCGCCCACTTCCTGTGGGCAACCGTTCACTTTGTATTGAGTGTGAAGCCCGCCAAGAATCGCAAAGCACAGCACGAGTCGCAGAACAAACCGTCAACTGACCCTAAGGATGCACCTCTTTCTGCAAGGGAGTGGAGAAGTGTTCGGGCGGGAATGATCCGTTTCTGAGGTTGCCGCACGAACAGGGGCGCAGCGAAAGGGTTCTAGTGTTTTTTTCTCGCACAAGTAAAGACGGAAGAGCATGACTCAGCTCTCGCCTTTCCAGAAATGCGTCTTCAGACGGTTCGACGGCCGCTCAGCAGGTTAATGACGAGAACGACCAGCGCTACCACAAGCAGCAAGTGGATGAGGCCGCCGGCGATGTGGAGACTGAAGCCGAGAAGCCAAAGAACCAGAAGCACTACGAAAATTGTCCAAAGCATAGAGTTTCTCCTTTATTCATCTTGAAATCTTGAAGTCTTACTCTTTTCGGTCGACTAAGCGTTACCGAAGGCCTTTCCGCACTCCAGACAAGATCGCCGGGATCGCGGTGTAATCAGATTGCAGAAGGGACACATCCTCTGTGGTTCGAATTTTTGAGTCGCTGGCCTAATGGTCGGGGTCAGATGCGACCAGGCGTCGGCGATGCCCGCCAGCTTTTGGCGAAAACGATCGCGCAGCCGGCCACGCGTCATAGATTCACCAGCGTTTTCATTTCGTACCCTTCGCAGTCAACCATGACATGCCGCGGGCAGCGATGCTGTGCAGGATTGCTCACAATTGCAAGGAACTTCGAGCGGCCTGGCTGAAACCCGGCGAACTTGGCTTTTGACGGGCAGACCGAAGTGAGCAATTCAGATCAGCTATTCTCAGGCGTGTGCGCGATCATCATGCAGAGGCGAGCAATTCTGCGGTCTCTTTCAGATCCCTGAACTAAGTCAGCCCATCTGAAGTCCTCCCCTCTTAGTTCCACAACTCCGAAAGGAACAATTTATGAAGAAGACAATTTCGCTGATATTGATGGGCTTGCTCGGCATGGTTGGAACTTATGCGTTTGCCGGCTCGGACCGGGAAGATACGATCGCCCGCATGCAAAGTTCCGTAGACGTTCTGCAATCGATCATGTCGACCCCCGATAAAGGGATTCCGGAAGAAGTGCTGAACGGTGCAAAGTGCATCGTCGTAGTGCCAAATTTGCTCAAAGGCGGCTTCATCTTTGGTGGAAAGCACGGACGTGGTGTGGCTTCCTGCCGCACGCCTGAAGGCTGGAGCGCTCCCGCATTCGTTTCAATTGGCGGCGGCAGCTGGGGACTACAGATTGGCGTCGAAGGTGTGGACCTGGTCATGCTGGTCATGAACGACCGTGGTCTGCAGCATCTGCTTTCGACCAAGTTCGAGCTCACCGGTGAAGGATCAGTGGCAGCGGGCCCAGTCGGCCGTCACACTTCCGCCGGAACGGACGTATTGCTGAACACTGAAGTGCTCACCTACTCGCGCTCGAAAGGCGCGTTCGCCGGACTGACCTTGGAAGGCGCGGTAATCGAGCAGGATAACGACTCAACTCGCGCCATTTACGGCCACCACATGAGGTTCCGCAACATTCTTTCGGGCCACGCGTCAACTCCCGCAAGCGGAGTGGCGTTTGTGAACGCTGTGTCCGAAGCCGGGCACCAGTCCCACGTCGCGGAAGCAAGAGAAGACAACAAACAGTAGTTGCATCAGAATGCCAGCACCGGGGTGATTTGTGGCTGACCGGAACCCCCAAGGTTCCGGTCAGCGCTCCTACCCAGGAATGCCAATTAGCAGTTGTCGGAGTCTGGGTTGTCGGCGTCGCCCGAGTCTCAGAAGCTGGAGTCCCAGGTGGCATTGAAGCTCCCTTTGTACGGCGACACTATCGGGCAAGCGTTGGCGTCGCTCGTCAGCAGCAGCTGGGAGCCGAATCCCTTCTGCCCGACGCAGTCGAGCCAGTAGGATCCGCTGTCGTCGCTCATCTGCACGTCATACACGGCCCCGTCCTGGAACTGTTCGATGCTCTTGCTCTTCCCGCCGGACGTCATCTCACCGTTGGAGAAACCGGTCTGGAAAAAGTCCACCAGCGGCAGTATCTGGAAGCCGAAAGGCAACTCGAAGGCTGGGCGCTCCACGATCCACTCGGCGCTCGAATCGAGGCAGGTGGATGCGGCGCAAGACGCAGTCACCGAGAAGCTCTCCTGCGGACGCGTGAAGTCGGTGAGCGACAGCTTGTAATCGTTCGTAGCGCCAGCCGGCTTGACAGTCACCGAGGCACTGACGAAGTCCCCCGGCTTCGGGCAGTCGACGTTGTTATTGATGCAGGCCACCGTGCCCTCCTCGACGGTGCCGCCCGGGAACATCTCGTACCAGACGTAGTAGTACGTGACCCCCTCGAAGCATTGCGTGGCGCTGCCCAGTTGCTCCACCGTCCCGTCAGTGGCGCCGTCGATGCCCACCCACTGCGCGATGAAGGCGTCCTGGTATCGGTAGGGACCGCCGGGGCACTGCACGTACGGGATCACCCACTGGCCGCTGACCGACGACACTGTGTTCGAGCCGCTCTCGACGTCGGCGAACCCCGACCAGTTCACCGACGGCAGTGACGTGGCGCCTGCGCCGGGGACGGCTAGCGGTGTCGTGACGCTGCGCACCAACGGCCGGTGCGAGGACATGTTCTTGAGGAAAGCCGCCCGCGCCCGCGCGACAGTCGCCGCGTTGGGCTGGCTGGAGTCCGGCGCGCCCGCGCGGGCCGGGCCGGGCAGCATCAGGCCGGGCACCGCGATCCCGAGCAGCATTGCAACGACACCCACGAGCCGCCTCTTCTTTTTACTGGGGCTGGATGATCCGAAGACGCGCGCGTTCGAAGACGTGCGCATAGCGCGAGCGAGAGAAATCCTGATCTTGCCAAATGGCTTCATATTTAATCTCCTGGGATACGGGCGGACCCTAGGTCGAGGATCCCCGTTCAGACGCCGGAATTCTACACCGGCCCGGCAAGTACCGCCATAAATTTGAAATAAAGGTAGTGGGCGACTTTGGGCCAAACCAGCCCACCACCGAAATAAACCCGAGCAGCCAGAAGCACACGCTAGTCAACGGTGAGCATCATCGTCGAGGCGACCGGGTCGAGTGGCATGGGACGGCTTCAGGCGCTGCAGCGATCGAGGCATAGACTTATGCCAGGAACGGCGCGCCATGAAATCTTGGTGAGCGCGGCAGGATTCGAACCTGCGACCCATGCCTTAAAAGGGTCGCCAACCCAATTACAAACAACAACTTGCACGTCCAGCTTACTCCATGCACGACACAACAAAATCAATGAGATGCCAATAGGTCATCGGTCTGGGTGCCCGGAGGGTGCCCGGAATCCGGCCTCTCGAACAATGCACTTCGGTTGGCTGGATCCTTTGTAACGCAGAAAGAATCATTTTTGCCGAACCGTCCAGCATCGAGCTTTTTCAGGGCTTAACTGTTAAGTGTTTACAATGACTCGGAACGCACGGACGACACCGTAAGTCATTGAAGATCATCCCAGGCCGAGGGTTTTGTGGGCGTTTTTGCGGGCTTCCCATATAACACACGCACTCCGACACTCCCAGGCCCCGCGCTAGCCCCACTCGCGGCGTTCGATCTTTTCTCCCGCAAGAACAAAGGGGAAGAACAACACAGCTTTGGCCGCGTCCGCAGTCTTTATCGGTGGGAGATTCGGCAGAAAGCGAGCTAGGCCGTCGCCGCCGTAGATGAGCTTTTCAATGTTTAGGAGCAAGAGTTGATTCTACGGGAGAAGGACGAAACCCCGAGTGCGACGTTCAATTGCTTGAACTCATCTAATCCACTCCATTATCACAGAGTCAATCATTCCAGCACTTCATCTGGATCGTAGGGGTAGAGTCCCCTGATCACTCCGGAAACGGGTTTCTTCCGCAGGAGGTATGCGAATTGGCGTGGCGTGCGACATGCTTTGGTCGCCACCAACTCATAGAACTCGCCTTCGTACGAAATGGTCGTCAGCTGGGTCCAGGGCTTCGGCCGGCAACTTGCGATTTGCAGAGACTCTCCATTGGGAGTCATCTGCACCTCGTCCCGAATTCGCTTCCCCATCCGGGCCTCACGACCCTGCGCTTCCAGCTTACCTTGCAAGAACGCTAGTGCTTGCAGAGGAAGGCTGGGCAGAGTCTCTCCGCTCGCGATCGCGGCGATGGCGCGTACCATGCCTTCTAAAGTGAGAAACAAGAGAACAAGGGTGGTGAGTTGGAATACATATTCGAGCAGCAGAATGCTGCCAAAACCCATGATTGCGGATTCGCCGCCCTTCTCTCCAGCCTTCATCAAGACGGACGCCGGAAGGGCGGCCAGTCTCTCGGTGGTGAAAGATTGATAACCATGGATCAGAAGCCCCAAACCAGCTAGCATTTCCAGAATCCCGCCCAGCAGGGCCCCCGAAGAGGGTACGTCGTAGGGCACGAACGATTCCCGATATCTCTTCGGCAGGAAGGCAAGCAGAGCCGCAACAGTTATGTTCATCTCTCGACCTTTTCCCCGTCATTTGGCCGCGACGGGAGCGAACTCCGCCCAGTCCAGATCTAGCCGTACCCAATAGGGAGCTTGCGGCGGCGGGGGAAACGGCGTCGCCTTTGCCAGTTGAAGCGCGTGCAGTTTCTCATAAAGGCACATGGCGACTCCACTGGGAGAGGCAATCCTGACGTCTTCAATCGTACCTTTCGCTCCTACATTAGTCAGAGTCATGAAGGTCCCCACGTCGCTATCGGAGGGCCGCACACATTCTTTAACGAATTCCTTATACGGCTTTTCGAACGCTGCCTTGTAGCGAAGGCCCTCAGGGGTTTTCATATTGGCATCCGCAGCCTGCTGTATGGCCTGCCGCTTGCCCAGGAAACTCGCGGCCGTCTTCGCCAATTCAAAATCCTTTTCAACCCACCATGTCTCCTCGTCCCACTGGTCGCCGATGCGGGCAAAAGCCCTGTCTGCAAAGAGTTCGTCGTCCGGGCGCGTCCGGGCCGCTAGAAAGGCAATCCGGTTTAAGTTCAGCATCGATATTCCGTATCGCTTTTCCGTCGCCTCAAAGCCGCGCTCGATTCTCGTCAGCGATAAATGGGGATCGTTTTCGCAGGCGCACATCACATAGTTCGCGCTCGCAATCTGAAAATAGAGAATGTCGCCCTGATCTCCTCCCAAGCGGTCGGCGACTTCCTGCGCAAACTTTTCGGTCGCTCCGGGCTCGCCGCCCCACTTCGGAAGTAGGTCAGCAGCAAGCGCGCGAGCATAGTAGTAATAACCCGGCTCGAACTTGCTTGCCTGCTCGAACAGCGCGCGCTTTTGGGCCTCGCTCCAGTCCAGGTTCTGAGCGACGCTTTGCTTTACGACGTACCACTCCGGACATTTCGTGGGAAGCTCCGAAGCCTCCTCGAGAATTCGCTTAGCTTCCGCTGTGCGCTCCCGGAACAGCTTCCATCCGCTTTCGCTCACCGTGTTGGCATACCCATCCCCGCGCGCGTCCCCCGCATATCCGATATAGGCCCAGGCCAGCGCAACCCGCGCGGTAACGGATTTCGGGCGCGCCGTCACCCACTTCTGCAACTCCGCCAGCAGCGCGTCCCAATCTTCTTGTGTGGGGTGGACGGAATAGGGAACCGGCTCATACAAACCTTTATACAATTCATGGAGCTTCCACATTCCGCCGGGAAATCTTTCCTTGTTGGTTCGCGCACGGTCGGCGAGGCAATCAAGTTTCTCGAATTTTTCTTCCTTAAGCATACCCGCAACCGTGGCTGCGTAGTCCCGTACAGCGTGGACATCAGTGCTGAGGTCGCCGCTCAAGCCGGCCGCATCCTCTTCGCTTATCTCGCATGTGTTTGAATTTGAAATGGAGTTCGGGGACTGGTTGGCCACAACGCTATGCCAAGCCCGATTCCTGTTGCATCCGCTCAATCCGATCACCGCAAGCAGCGACGCCGCGACGCAGCTCTTCAGGGCCTTCGATGTAGGGCTGAAGCAGCGAGCAAAAGAACCTGCGAGTGATTCGCGAAAGCTTTCGTAGGTCAAAGGCTCCTCCGTTTTGGCGCTCACTTGGATGCGACCGGAACAAAGTCCGCCCAATCCAGTTCCAGCGCGACCCAATAGGGAGCTTGCGGCGGCGGCGCAAACACCGGCGACTTCTCTCGCCAGGCCAGTCCCAACTTCCGGCGGACACACATAGTCACGGGATTCATCGCATAGATCGCGTCGGCCTCAATGGTGCCTTTGGCCCCAACTTGAGTGAACGTCTTGAACTTGCCCTCCGATGGCGTCTGACTGTCTCCATCGCTGCGCACGCATTGCTGCACGATGTCGCGGTAAGTTTTTTCGAAGGCAACCTTGTAGCGGGAGCCCTCCGGCGTTTGCATGTTGGCTTGCGCGGTAGCTTCCATCTCGCGAGTCTTGGCTACCCTTGGCGCCCAAGTCGCCGCCCATTGCTTGGTCGTGTCGAAGTCCTCTTTTTTCTCCCACGTCTCCTCGCTCCATTGCGCGCCGATGCGAGCAAAAGCTTTGTCTGCGACCACTGCGTCAGTCTCTTTGTTTTTGGCCGCTAGGTAAGCGACCTGATTCAAGCTCAGCGTCGAAACACCGTACTGCTTCTCCGAAGCCTCAAAGCCTTTCACAATTCTTTCCATGGACAGGTGGGGCTCGTCCTCGCAGCCGCAGATCAGACCCGGCAGGGCTGCGACCTCGAAATACAGGATGTCACCCTGGTCTCCGCCCACGCGGTCGGAGGCTTCCTGGATGAACTTTTCCGCATCACCCTGCTGTCCGGCCCATTTGGGCAGCAGGTAGCTCGCCAAGTTGCGAGCATAGTAGTAATAACCCGGCTCAAACTTGACTGCCTCATCGTAAATAGCCCGCGCTTGGGCCACATCCCAGCCCTGGTTCTGAGCTACGTTTTGCATAGCCGTGTACCATTCGGGGCACTTCGCGGGAAGTGTTGAGGCCTCGTCGAGAATTCGCTTGGCTTCCGCCGTGCGCTCAGCGAACGCTTTCCATCCGCTTCCGCTGACTGTACCACTCATACCGTTCCCTCGCGCGTCCCAAGCGTAGTTGATGTAGGCCCAGGCCAATGCCACCCGCGCAGAAATCGATTTCGGGCGCGTCGTTTCCCACCTCTGTAGCCGCTGTAGCAGGGCGCTCCAATCCTCGTGCGTGGCATGCATCGGAGATTGAACCGGAAGGTCCAGACCCGCATACAGTATGTGGATCTTCCATATGCCGCCGGGAAGTCTTTCCTTGCCTGATCGCGCACGGTCTGCGAGACAATCGAGCTGGTCGAACTTTTCTTCCTTTAGAATGTGCGCGATGGTGCCTTCGTAATTGCCTATTGCGTGCACGTCAGCGCTTAAGTCCCCGTTTAGCCCGGCAAAATCGGCCTCGCTGACGTTACACGGATTGGCACTCGCTTTCTGATCTGCCGCGACGACGAATGGGCTCATCCCAACCAGAGCCAGCCCGAGGATTCCGGCCTTGAATGGAGTTGAGGAAATGTCGAAATAACGGCTCAGGAAGTCCGTCAGTGCTTTGCTGCGCAATCCGTAGGCCACAAGATTCTCCGGGAGGATGAATCCTCAGGCGCAGACTAATCCGGATGGCGGACACCAACAAGATTACGTTAGTGAGAGACTCCTAAGTGAATTTCCCCTTGCCGACCACCCATCGCGTGCATCTTGGGCCTTTTACTTTGTAGTAGATTCCTGACGTGTGGCAGGGCAACGTCAAGCAGGCGTTGCGCTGAACTGGCTCCCGGCCATTCGGACGCTTCAGAAATACGACCATCATCCCTGCGATTCGAAGGGCAAGCTCACTCCCGATATCCTCTTCAACCAGCGCCAGAGTCATATCGATCCCAACAGTGACGCCCGCAGAGGTATAACAGTTCCCATCCTTGACTTAAATGGGATCTGGAACCGCAACCCCCGGATAGTTCTGCTGCAAACCCGCTACAGCAGTTCCAATGCGTTGTGGCACGGCGACCTTCCAGTCCTCTCAGGAGATTCGAATCTAGAAACATCCGTTTAACCAGCAAGTATCTTTGCGACGGCACAGGGTTTCCATTCTGTAAGAGTCCCCTGCGAACAGCGGGTCAATAAGTACTTTTTTCGCAGGCCCAATCTTGTTCTGATTTCGTAACAAATCGCCACGAGGGGTAGCCAAACGGTCGCCACCTTAGGCCCGGACCGAATCGCGTACTTGCGTGTGTGACGCGCCGCTTCCTACCGTAGAGACCTGTTCGGTTTTTGTAACTGCATTTGCTCGAAGCTAGCCCAGTACCACGACACTTTTGCCCCACAGTAGCTTTTCCACATTTTTGGTGCTTGACAGGCTAAAGAGACCATCTTAGCTTTTCGCTTCACCTTCCCCCCGAGAAGAATGCCAGCAACACCGTGGGATCCGGCGGTAGCTTGGTCTGACGGAATCGAATCAGCGGCAGCGAGACCAGGAGGTCAAAAACCGTGACTACTCGGAGCTTGATTGTAGCTGTGGCTGTAGGCGCTTTGATCTGTGGTTGTTACGTCGGTGCAGCCGAAGGCCAAAGTTGCTCACTCCAATTCATTTATTGGCAGGGAGACCCGATACCGCCTGGGTTGGTGTGCAACAACAAAAATGCTGCGCCAGATGGTTTCTCTATCTGCATTTTGCCTCAATGCTCTGTACATTGCGAGTCATGTGGTCCTAACGGCGGTAGTCCAATCTGTGTGGCTACTGGAAATACTTTCATTACTCAGCAGGATGTTCGAATTCCTGGACTTGGGAATGGACTAACCCTTGTTCGCACTTGGAACAGCCTCTTGCGAGTGAGCCTTGCGAATATCGGTTTATTTGGGCCGAATTGGCGTTCCACCTATGAAGAGCGCATATATGTTGACGACGATAACACGGTCGGATACGCACGAGGGGATGGGCACGTATGGAATTTCGTTGTTGGTGGATCGGGGGCAACTCCTCCGGCCAATACCCTTTTTACGTATCAGGCAGTGGCCCCAGCCAACGCGCCTGCGACGCTTTTCTACACTTCCACGAATTGGATCCTGATGTTTCAGAATGGCGAGCAAAGAGTTTTTGACGGAAAGAGCGGAAATCTGCTGTCTATAACGGATCGCAATGGCAACATTACGCAATTGACTTACGACTCCTCTTATCGTTTAACAACCGTGACGGATCCGGCATCCAGGCATCTCTATTTTTCCTACGTCAGTCCCTCAAGCTACTTGGTGACGAGCGTGACTTCAGATGTAGGCATATCCCTTTCCTACTCTTACGACGGCCAAGGGCGACTGATCCAGTACACGAAACCTGACCACACGACAGTGTCTTTTCAATACAACACCACAAACCCGACGTTGATTACGGCGGTGCTTGATTCGAATGGTGCCGTGCTTGAGTCTCACACCTACGACAGTATGGGAAGAGGGCTAACTTCGTCGCGAGCTGGAGGGGTAGAAGCGTTAACAGTCACCTATCCTCCCAACGGCATATTGTTTCTTCCTTGAGTGACTCTAGGACTGGAGTATTCCCTTTCTCAAGATTAATTGTCATTGTTGACCCGCGACCACGGCGATCGATTCAGCAATAAAAAGGACTTTGAAAATATGAGACCCAGGGATAAATGGCAACTGGCAGTCCTCATCCTGGTATTCATGGTTTCGTCGCAGGGCTTGTTTGCGCAACTGCCCTCGGGATGGTCAGACGCGGATGTGGGGTCGGTGGGGACAGCGGGAAGTTCGAGCTACGCAGGCGGAGTCTTCACGGTGAACGGCGCCGGCGGCGGGCAGTTGAATGGCGGAAGCGCCGACGCTTTTCATTTTGTCTATCAGGCATGGTCTGGGGACGGCAGCATCGTCGCGCGAGTGGTGAGTGTGCCGTCTGGGGCCCAGGCGGCGGTGATGATTCGGCAGACGCTGGATCCGGGATCGGTCACTAGCAATATGTTGGATGAAGGGTCCTTCGCGGAGTTTTCTGCGCGGACGACGGCAGGTGGAAGCATATCGTTTGTAGGCGATGCGAGCGGACTGACGCTACCGCAGTGGTTGATGATAGTGCGCAGCGGGAACACATTCAGCAGCTATATTGCCCCCGACGGGGTGAACTGGACGCAGGTGGGATCGAGTGAAACCATCAGCATGACGCAGACTGTGTATGTGGGGCTGGCGGTGACGAGCAGCAACACTACCGCCTTGGCTACGGCGACTTTTGACAACGTTTCAATCAACACAACGGCAGCGCCGGCACCATTAATCGCTAGCGTTTCAGCAACCACCGGAAACATCGGCAGCACGGTAGTCATTACGGGCGCCGGATTCGGTGTGTCTCAAGGCAGCAGTACGGTCCTGTTGAACGATGCACCTGTGACCATCAATTCGTGGAGCGACACGTCGATTAGCGTTACGATTCCTTCCGGTTCTACCTCAGGCTATCTTGCGGTATCACTGGCGCCGAGCATGAACGACAGCAACCCCATCGTATTTACGGTGGAATCACAACCATTACCCTCAGGGTGGCTGGACGGGGATGTAGGCGTGGTCGGGACGGCTGGCAATGCCAGTTATGCAAGTGGCGTTTTTGCCGTAAACGGTGCCGGTGGCGGACAGCTAATAAGCGGCAGTAGCGATGCTTTTCATTTTGTTTACCAACCCCTTTCCGGGGACGGCAGCATCATCGCCCGAGTGGCGAGCTTAACGTCTGGGGCTCAGGCAGGCGTAATGGTTCGCCAAACGCTGGATCCCGGATCGATCACGGCGAATGTGACGGACTGGTCGCCATATGTGTACTTTGACACCCGAACCACAGCGGGTGCAGGTCTATCATGGGCGGGCGATACCTCCGGGGCCACCCCTCCGTATTGGTTGCAATTGGCGCGTAGTGGGAGCACGTTCACCACCTACATCGCCCCCGATGGGGTGACCTGGACGCAGGTGGGATCGAGTGAAACCATCAGCATGACGCAGAATGTGTACGTGGGGCTGGCAGTGACGAGCAGCAACACTACCGCGTTGGCCACAGCGACCTTCGACAACCTCTCCACGAGTTTCGCGCCGGAGGTTCTCGGTCCCTCGATTACAAACTTGTCCCCGGCCGCCGCATTGCCTGGTGCAGCCGTGACCATCACTGGGAATAACTTTGGCGCCAGTCAAGGCAGTAGTTCAGTGACTTTCAACGGAACCCCTGGAACACCAACAGGCTGGAGTGCAACCACGATTGTAGTGCCCGTCCCAAGTGGGGCGACCTCCGGCAACGTAATCGTCACCGTCAACGGGATGGCGAGCACCGGGGTGCCCTTTACAGTGTTGCAAGTTCCAAGCATCACCAGCCTTTCGGCGACCTCCGCGACAATTGGTGCGTCCGTGACAATCATTGGAACCAACTTCGGTTCGACGCAGGGCACAAGTACAGTGATGTTCAACGGAGTAACTGCCACGCCAACGTCTTGGACGCCATCAAGCATTGTGACGCCGGTGCCGTTCGGAGCAACAACAGGAAATGTGATCGTTACAGTCAATGGATTATCGAGTAATGCGGCGCCGATTTCGATCACGTTGCTGTCGCTTCCATCAGTTTCCACAGTGCTGCCGGCCAACGAGAGCACAGGTTTTCCGTTAAACGGGCGCGTTATCGTGCGTTTTGCCCAGGCGGTCCAGCCTATCGCATTCATCTCCGGGGCTTTTACCGTTTCGCAAGGCGGGGCGAACGTTACAGGAAATCTGACGTTCTCAGATGACGGACTGTGGGTTACATTCACACCATTGCAGAGTTTGACAGCGAACACCGAATACACGATAGCAATCACGGACCTCGTAGGAAATCAGCTAACACCGGAATTTCAAAGCGGCTTTACGACCGGTTCCGCCACAGACACAGTGGCGCCGACGCTCGTGCTGACCAACCCGCAGAATAGCAACACAGGTGTCCCGATCAACGCAGCGGTTGTGGCGCAATTCAGCAAGGCGATGGATCCGGCGACACTCACGCCGCAGTCGTTTAGTGTCGTCGATAACGAGACGGGGAACCACGTGCCGGGTACGATTCAACTGGATCCCACGGCAACGATTGCGTCGTATGTTCCCCAGGGATATCTCGGGGTCGTTCGCACATTTGCTGTGAACCTCGGGGCAATTCAGGACTCGTCGGGTAACACACTCACGGGCGGCAGCAACACATCTTTTGATTTCACGACCTCGTTCTCCGCAGACACAAACGGCCCACAGATGCTCGGCATGAGTCCGGCGGATAGCGCAACCTCAGTGCCGCTGAATGCATTGATCGTGCTGGAGTTCAGTGATCCGCTCAACGCGATCAGCGTGGCGCAAGGCTTAGAGATCGAAGCCAACGGACAGCCGGTTGCGGGTGGCATTGCGCTCTCCAACAGCAACCAGCAGATAACTTTCACACCGCCGGGTGGGCTAACCGCGAATACGACGTACAGCGTGGCCACAACCACACAGCTCACGGACATCGGGGGAGTCGCCCTTGCCAACCCAGGAACGTTCAGTTTCACGACTGGCTCGGCAACCGACACGACAACGCCATCCGTCACCAGTGTAAGTCCAAGCAACGCTCAGACCGGAGTACTGGTGAATGGAGTCGTGCAACTCCAGTTCAGCAAGCCGGTCGATCCTTGGACGGTAACGTCGACAACGTTTGAGGTGACGCTCGCGACAGGAGTGCCGATATCGGGGACGGTTTCGATCTTGCCGACCGGTCAGACGGCTACTTTCACGCCGAGCGCACAGCTCGACTCGTTTACCACATATTATGTGCAAGCCACGGGCGGTATAGCAGATGTCGAAGGACACCCGTTATCGTCCTTCGGATCGAATTTTACGACCGGAGTTGCAACCAACACGTCGGGGCCGACGGTGCAGCTCGTTAGTCCCGAAAATGGAGCTACGAATGTTCCTGCTAATGTTCGCATCGACTTGACGATGAGTGCGCCACTAAGCGCTCCCAGCGTGGGAAGCAATGCCGTCGTGGTATCGTCTGCCGGAACAACCGTTGCAGGGACTGTGAGTTTAAGCAGTAGCGGGACAACGCTGAGCTTCATCCCGGCGGGTTTGCTGGCAAGCAGCACACCGTACACGGTGACAGCCAGTGGGTTCACCGATCAAGCGGGAAATGCTGTGGTGCCCTTCACCAGCGCTTTCACGACGGGGACATCGGGGGTGGCGAACACGACGACACCCGCGGTGGTGAGCGTAAGTCCGGCGAACCAGGCGAGTGCCGTGGCGGTCAGCAGTCCGATTGTGTTGACGTTCAATGAAGCGATAGACGCAACGACGGTGACCGAATCGACAGTACCGATCTCGGTGAATGGAGTCGGTGGTGTATTGGCGGGTAGCTATGGCTTGGATGGGACGGGGACGATGATGACGTTCACGCCGCTGTCGCCATTGCCGGGCAATGCAACGGTCACAGTGCAGGTGAACTCGGGTTTGCTCGACCTGTCAGGAAACGCAGCTAACTCGTTCTCCAGCACCTTCACCACCGGTACGAGCACAGATACGACAGCCCCGGTGATAACGATGGTGACGCCGCAGAGTGGGGCGACAGGGATCGGAACCAATGCCGTAGTCGTGCTGACGTTCTCGGAGTCGTTGAACCCCAATACGATCAACACAGATACTTTTGCACTTCTAGTTAATGGAAGCGCATTGTCGAGCTCGATCAGCGCTTCGGCCGACAACCGGGTGGTGACTTTGAATGGATACGGACTGCCTCCTTCCAGCGTGATAACCGTACTCGTCACCAGTGGCGTCATGGATCTTTCGGGGAATGCATTAGCGGGCTTCCAGAGCACCTTTACGACAGCGCCTGCTAATATGTCGGCCCCAACCGTGGTGTCGCAGCGGCCTGGAAACGGAGCGACAGGCGTACCACTGAGCGCGAATGTCGTGTTGTACATGAGCGAGCAGATGGAAGCATCGAGTGTGCAGGCGGCATTGCAGGTATCCCAGAACGGAGCGTTGGTGAGCGGAACCACGCAGGTGACCGACAATGGACAAGTAGTACAGTTCACGCCGTCGGCACAGTGGCAACCAAGTGCCTTGGTGCAGGTATTTCTGACTTCAGGGGCGCAGAGCTTGAGCGGCGCCAGCGTGAACAACTATCAGGCCTCGTTTACAACAGCTTCAGATCCCAGCACGACTGCTCCCACATTGGTCAGCACCAGTCCAGCTAATCAGGTCAGTACCGTGCCCACTAATGTCGTGATTGACTTCGCTTTCAATGAACCTCTGGACCCGACCGCCCTGACTCCGGCTACCGTGAGCTGTAGCCAGAACGGTACCTGGTTTCAGACCGGAGTGAGCTTGCTCGATGGAGGAACACTTCTGCAGGTTGCACCGCGGCAGCCCTTGGCGCCCAATACCGCCGCAAGTTGCCTGCTCGGCAGCGGAATTCAAGGACTCAACGGGCTCGCTCTGGGGCAACTTTCGGGCAATTCGATATCGTTTACCACAGGATCGGGTCCAGACGCAGTTGTGCCGACGATCCTGACGACCTCTCCGCCAAATGGATCCTCGAATGTCGGCGATAACGCGGATGTGCGATTGGTGTTCAGCAAACCAATCAATCCTCTGACGGTGAATGCCAGCACGATCCAGTTGAGCGGGGCAGGGATTACGGAGGTGCCGGACTCGATCAGCTTCAGTAACAATAATCAGACCGCCTTGCTGGTGCCTCACGCGCCGCTCCCAGACGGAACGCAGATGACTCTGACCATCTCGGGAGTGACCGACGTGGCGGGTAATGCAGTGCCTACGCAGACGACGCAGTTCACGACCGGGACCGGGCCAGACGTAGCGCCGCCTTTCGTAGTGAGCGCCAGTCCAATACAGGGTGCACAGAACGTTCCACTTAACGCCATCGTGACTCTGCAGATGAGTCAACCAGTAGACCCAGGGACAGTGAACGGCAGCACGCTAACATTAACAAATAGCAGCAACGGCCAGACAGTTACCGGCACTTATGCCGTGAGTGCCGATGGACTGACGATCACATTTGTTCCTGGGGCCCCGCTGGCGGCAAGCACTGGCTACTCGGCGAGCTTTCCTGGTGCTGGTTCGGGGAGTGGTATTGCCGATTTAGCGGGAAACTCCCTGCAGGTAAGTTACTCCCTTAACTTTACGACCGGGACGACGGCTAACACAGGCGGGCCACAAGTAGTCAGTGTAAGTCCAGCGAATGCGGCGACAGCAGTACCGATCAATGCACAGGTTGTTGTTCAGTTCAACGAGCCAATCGCAGCCGCGAACCTGAGCGGAGTAACTTTGAGCGCAGGCAGCGGTGCAGTAAATGTATCGCAAAGTTTGACTGGCGGTAATCAGAGACTGACTCTGCTCCCGGCAGTGCCGCTCTCTCCAAGCACAGCGTACACGCTTACGATCGCCGGAGTGCAGGACTTTAGCGGAAATGTGCTGGCGTCTCCTGTCACCGACAGCTTTACAACTGGGACTGGACCGGATTTGACCCAGGCCACAATAGCAGCCGTAAGTCCTACGAGCAACGCAATCGGAGTATCGGCGAATAGCACAGTAACGGTGACCTTCAGCAAGAGCATCGATCCGCTCACGGTGACGACGGGCACAATGCAGCTGATCCCGACAAGCACCAGGATTCCCGTGGCTGGAACGGCAACGAGTACCGGCGGATCGGCGACATTTACTCCGAATCAGCCACTGGACTTGCTGACTCAGTACGAGTTGCAGCTGACGAGTGGCATTACCGACATGGAAGGCCAAAGCCTGTCTGGCGGCGGCTTCATTTCTTACTTCACAACCGGACAGGGCACGCCGGCAGAACCACCGGCAATTGCTTCTGTGGTCCAAGCTGCGGGCTCCGCCGGAACCCCCGTCGTTATCGATGGAACCTATTTTGGAACTTCCCAAGGCAGCAGCACGCTTACTTTCAACGGAGTGGCGGCGACACCCACAAACTGGACCGACACTCAGATCTCCGTTCCGGTGCCGAGCGGCGCAACTTCCGGTCCTGTCGTCGTGACGGTAAACGGAGTGGCTGGCAACGGATTTGTATTCACGGTGCTCGCGACGCCGACAATAGCAGGCATTTCACCCGCCTCGGGGGCCGCGGGCACGGTCGTGACGATTACGGGAACCAATCTTGGTGATAGCGCGGACAGCGTACAAGTAGCCTTCAACAGTGCCTACGTAACCGCCACGGTACAGAGCGAAACCTTTCTTACTGCGGTCGTGCCGACAAACGCGCCATTAGGAAGTGTAAGCGTATCCGTGTCCTCCGATGGAGATGCGAGTAACGGATTGAATTTCACCGTGATCCCTACGCCGAGTATTTCTCAAGTCAATCCAAACTCGGGAGTGTCGGGCACTCCTGTCTCCATTTCAGGAAACAACTTTGGCGCCACCCAAGGCGGCAGCACTCTCACCTTCAATGGAGTTCCGGCGGCCTCGATCACGTCATGGAGCAACACGGCTATCTATGCCGTTCCGCCGAGCAACGTGACCACGGGGCCTGTAGTCGTAGTCGTTAACTCGATCCCGAGCAATTCAAACAATGCGTTCACAGTGACGAATCCGGCCATCGGAAGCATCGTACCGCCCGCTGCCGCTCCGGGAGCGATCGTTACGATCAACGGCTCAGGTTTTCAGCTTAACGCCGGTCAGGCGATTCAAGTTCTGTTCAATGGCGTCTCGTTCACTCCCAATCAATGGAGCGCCACCAGCATCATCGCCGAGGTTCCTAGCAATGCCACCAGCGGAACCGTGACCGTCGTGGTGGGCGGTGTTAGCAGCAACAGCGTAGACTTTAATGTCGAGAATCCCCTTACCATCACTTCGCTTTCACCTGACTCAGGGCCCTTCGATAGCCTTGGAGGAATCTTTGGTTCCACCACCATTACGGGCACCGGCTTTGGCGCTACGCAAAGCAACAGCACGGTCAATTTCTACGGTATTAATGGGGCCATCGTCACGAGCTGGAGCGATACTTCCATCGACGTTTTGGTGCCGATTGGCGCCGACACCGGGCCGGTCACAGTGATCGTGGGCGGCGTCACTGCCATTGCGCCCCAGTGGTGGCACTCAAATATGGTTGTGCACATCACCGATTCTCTGGGGAACCAGACCCAGTACAACGCAACCGGCGAGGCTGGCGATTACTACTTCACGGCCTCGCAGGGGCCGGGATGCGTCACCTGCTCCATCCGCGGCAACATCACCAACATTCCGGACGCCAACGGCAACACCCTTTCCACCTACGACGATCTAAACAACGTCACCAACTACACCTACGATGGCAGCAACGATGTGACCTCGGTCTCGAAACCGCTGAACTCCACCACGACGGCCACCACTTCCTACACCTACAACAGCTTCGGCGAGGTGCTCACTTCCACCGATCCGCTGGGCAACACCACCACCAACACCTACGATGCACACGGCAATTTGCTTTCCGTGACCTCGCCCGCGCCGAACTCCAACACCACGGCCAGCGTGACCCAGTTCCAGTACAACGGCCTGGGCGAGCTGACACAGATCACCGATCCTAGAGGCAACGTCACTACGCTTACCTACACAGCCGTGGGTCTGATTGCCTCGATCACCGACGCGCAGAACAACGTCACCAGTTATCAGTACGACTCCGTCGGCGACCGCACCGCCGTCATCGATCCCATCAATGGCGCGGGCCATCCGACCAGCTTTTCCTATGACGCCATGAGCCGGCTGCTCGGCATCACTTATCCCGACGGCAGCAGCGTGAGCTTCACGTACGACATCCGGGGCCGCCGCATCACCTCGACCGATCAGAACGGCAAGACCACAACCTACACTTACGACGCGGCCGACCGGCTCACCGCCGTCACCGACCCGGCCAGTAACACCACGCAGTACGCCTACGACACAGAAGACAACCTGCTCTCGATCACCGACGCGAACGGCCACAGCACGCAGTTTGCCTACAACGCGCGCGGCTGGGTGACGCAGACCACCTTCCCGTCGTCGCTGGCGGAGTACTATGCTTATGATCTGGTGGGCAACCTGCTTTCGAAGACCGACCGCAAGAGCAACACGATCCAGTATCTCTATGACTCACTTTACCGGCTGGCGCAGAAGACCTATCCCGACACGACGACCGTGGAGTACGCCTACGACCTGGCGAGCAAGGTGCTGCAGGTGAGCGATCCGACCGGCACCTACGGCTTTGCCTACGACAACATGGGACGGCTGGTGGGGACGAGCACGTCGTACGCGTTCCTGTCCGGGCCGACGTACTCGAACAGCTACACTTACGATGCGGCCTCGAACCGCACGTCGCTGACCGCGCCCGATGGCAGTATTAGCACCTACGGCTACGACACGCTGAACCGCCTGAACGGACTGGCAAACTCGTGGGCAGGATCGTTCGGCTTCAGCTATGATGCGCTGAGCCGGAGAACGCAGTTGACCCGGCCGAACGGCGTGAACACGAATTACACCTACGATTCGGTGTCGCATCTGCTGAGCGTGCTGCACCAGGCGGGTTCGACCACGCTCGACGGGGCCAGCTACGCTTACGACCCGGCGGGAAACCGCACAGCGAAGACGAATTACCTGAACGGGACCACGTGGAATTACGGCTACGACGCAATTTACGAACTGCTGCAGGTAACCCACGGTGGTAGTACCAAGGAGAGCTTCAGCTACGACGCGGTGGGGAATAGACTGAGCTCACTGAGCGTGCCGTCATATTCTTACAATGCGTCGAACGAGCTGACGGCGAACTCGAACGGCAGCTACACGTACGACGCAAACGGCAATACCCTCTCCGATCCCTCCGGCAAGAGCTACACGTGGGACTTCGAGAACCGCCTGATCTCGGCGACTGTTCCGGGTACAGGAACGGTGAATTTTAAGTACGATCCCTTCGGACGCAGAATTTACAAGTCGTCGCCGACCTGGACGGGAGCCTTTCTCTACGACCGCGAGAATCTAATTGAGACTGTGAGTTCCAGCGGCACCGTGGTGGCTGACTACACGGATAGCCCGGCAATTGATGAGCCGCTGGCCCAGCTAAGGAGCGGCACCGCCAGCTTCTACGAACAAGACGGCCTCGGTTCGGTCACGTCGCTCAGCAACGGCACGGGCGCGCTCGCGAACACCTACACTTACGATTCCTACGGCAACGTCACCAACTCTACAGGCACGATCAGGAACCCGTTCCAGTACGCCGGGAGGGAGTCCGATTCCGAAACCGGTTTGTTGTTTAATCGCGCACGCTACTTTAATCCGAGTGCGGGACGATTTCTCAGCCAAGACCCGATCCGGTACGCGGGCGGAGTGAACTTTTACGCGTACACTCGGAACAATCCCGTAGTTCGAACTGATCCTTTTGGCTATTACAGTGGCAGCGGGGTTGTGGGCTCGATCTATCTAGGACCTGACGGAGTGTGGCAGAACGATGGGCCACCGCTCCCGTCAGATCTACCCGGAGGATGTAGCCCCGCACAGTGGGCGCTGTCGCCGAACGCTTGTGCCGGGCCTCAGGGCGCAGACGAGCCCGATCCGTACATGCCGCATCCGAATCCTCCTAGCCCGAATAAATGCGAAAAGGGAGATCAGCCGGCGGACGAGCCGCCGCCTCCGCAGGATCCGATCCCGGTGATTCCGCCGATTCTCGGTGAGGGCCCATGCCTAGCCTGGACGTTAGGCGACAGTTGGCTTCATGGATTTGCCATCGGCGCAGCCATCTTCGGTCAGGAAGAGATCCCTATAGTAATAGGCCTTGGCTCGCTAGGTGCGCACAAGATAGTGTGTGGCACTTGGTTTGACATGAATTAGAAAGGGAACGAGGGAATGTTTTATCAGGACAAAATGCAGGTCCGCAGACTCAAATACTTCTCGCGGTCGCCATGGAGGTCGTATCATTTTCTCATCAGTACCCTCTTGCTCCTCATGGTTACGTTCTTTCCGATCGAGATCATGATGGATTTTCGGCTGGTCAGGTTGTCTCCGATCCAGTTCACGCATTCTCGACTGTTCCCAAACCCTTCGTTGTTCTGGATGTTTGCGCCAATAGTTGTCTTGGTCGTACTCTGGGTGCGCGTGTGGAAAGCGCACAGTGATGTTTATGAGGCTATTCACTCCACATCAGTCGAAAAGCTCACTGAAGACGCTAGGATAGCGGTTCCCCTCGATGCTTTGGCTTACGTGCTTTATGGTGGCCTGAATCTAGCGTTGTTCGCCGTCGCCATAGCTTACGCGGCAACGGATGATTTTGTTAAAGCATTGCTACACCGGTAGAGCGCGAGAGTCCCAAGAATGTTCATTCCTTTAGCCGCTGGTTCGCTGGCCGTTGGCTGGCAATTTCTGTCTTCATCGCTTTCTCATCCGGGCCATGATCCGCGTCCGATTTAGCTGCCTGCTTCGATCCCGATTCCGAGGCTGATTCCTGAGCTGGTGGTGTGGCGATTCCGCCACGGGTAAGGGTTGGGCTCGGGTACTCCCAGACGTGAGGTTCGGCTGTCCTGCCTGCCGAAGATGCGCTGCCGGGGTGAGGTTCAAAATCTTGCCGTGCTGCGCACGGGGAGTAGGTATGACACGTCACCCCCAAACGGGAGCTGCAGAGCAACTTTCGGTTAACGTCGGTTAACGTGCATGGGATCAGGGAGCTAGGCGGGAGAAGCGCGAAAAATGGGCGGTTTACGCGTTAGCTTGCGCGAACCTGTAGAAAACAAGCGGCGAAGAAGAAAAATCCTCGACTCCGGGTTGCTGTGCGGCGGCAACGGCGCGGCGAGAGCGCGTAAACGTCTTGAAAACAAAGAAGCGGGTGAAATCTCCCCATTTTTCCGCTGGAGATGATACGGAGCGCGGGAGCCGAGTCAAGGGTCTGCGCGTTCGCTCCGATGAACGCGCAGAAAGCGCGCGCCCTTGACTCATCTCCCTGTCCGCTCTGTTTGCTTCCAGCCATCGAAAAAATGTGAGAAAGAAATGGGAGCCGGGGCGCAGCGCGAACAGCAGGATTCGCAAAGACACCATCCCTTGCGCCTTCGGCGCAACGAAAAGCACGGTGCCGGAAAGCGTGCCGCGTCCGGTGAGCATCCGGGCTTTGTCCGGCGTCTGTCCGGTCTGGCGTTCGATATCGATTCGATGGTTGTTCTAGCGCGAAGCGGCTGCTCCCCGCAAGAATGTGTCGATGGTTTTTAGCAGTGTGTTCTGCTGATGAGCAGGAAGTTTTTCGATCTTCTCCAGGCGGCGCAGCACACGCAAGCTGGGCTTGCGGCGCAAAGAGTGTTGTCGTCCGTTCGGTTGCAGCAGTTCGTCGGCGGTGACCTCCAGCGCGTTCGCAAGCCGCACCACGATGTCAGCGTTCAGCCGCAGCCTGCCCCGCTCATAATCCGAGATCAAGGTCTGCGAAAGACCGACTCGCTCCGCTAGTTCCACCTGAGTCCAACCGCGTTCTTTCCGCAGACGGGACAGCCGCTCACGGGGCAGCTCTAGCTCCGAGCCGGGGACTGATTGAGGCGCTTTTTTCCGGGGCATGATAGCGGCAGTGTAAGGGCTGGTTTCCATTGCTGGGCAATCTCTCTTGACTGATATAACATTTTAACGTATTTTCTGACCTAGTTAAAATCGCATACTTTTTCAAGTTTCCTCTTGACAGGTTTTTCCGAGGAAGCTGGAAAACGACGAAAGGAGCCGAAGCGATGCCGTATGTTCCCCCGGAGATGAAGGAGCGGATCAAGCGGGAAGTTTCTATCCAACGACTCGCCGAGGCGCGGGGCATCAAACTCACGCGGCGAGGCAAGAGCCTAATGGGGTTGTGTCCCTTCCACAAGGACCGCAACCCGAGCCTATCCGTCGACCCGGTCGAGAACGTGTGGAACTGTCTGGGTGCGTGCGGCGAAGGCGGTGATGTCATCAGTTGGGTGATGCGGGCCGAAGGCATCAGCTTTACGCACGCCGTGGAACTGCTCAAGCGGAACTATCTGCCTTCCCCGGCCAGCGCCGCCGAGCCGCCGCCGAAGCAAAGCTCGGTGCCCAAGCTGCCGCCGTTGTTCGAGCCAACGGTGGACGATCAAAGGCTGCTGGGCATCGTGGTCGATTACTACCACCGCACGCTGAAGCAGTCGCCGGGAGCGCAGCAGTATCTCGTGAAGCGCGGCCTGCAATCGGCGGAGATGGTCGAGCACTTCAAGCTGGGCTTTTCCAATCGCTCGCTGAATTACCACCTGGCGGACAAGAACCGCGCCGAGGGCTTGCGCCAGCGCGGACGGCTGGAGCAGTTGGGCATCTTGCGGGAGAAGAGCGGGCATGAGCACTTCGTGGGCTCGCTGGTGATCCCGATTCTGAATCTCAACGGCGAAGTGGTGCAGATGTACGGGCGCAAGATCGGCGACCGTCTGCGGCCCGGAACCGAATATCACTTGTATCTGCCGGGGCCGCGATGCGGCGTGTGGAACGAGCAGGCGTTGATCGCGTCGAAAGACATCATCCTGTGCGAAGCGCTGATCGACGCGTTGACGTTCTGGTGTGCGGGCTATCGCAACGTGACGACCAGCTACGGCGTGAACGGTTTCAACGACTGGCACCGGGAGGCGTTTCGCAAGCACGGCACGAAGAGAATTTACATCGCCTACGACCGCGACGAGGCGGGAGAGAAAGCGGCGGCGAAACACGCGGACGAACTCATGCAGATGGGCATCGAGTGTTTCCGGGTGCAGCTTCCGCGCGGCCAGGACGCCAACGAGTTTGCGCGGAAGCAACAGCCTGCGGCGAAGTGGCTGGGGATGTCTCTGACCAGCGCGGCATGGCTGGGCAAGGGCCAGCGGCCCACGGTTGCAGTGATGACGCCGACGCCGGCATCGCCGGCGTCCGAGGAGGAGGGAAAGTCAGAGCCGATGAAAAAGCAGGAGCCATCCCCAGCAGAAGAAAAACCCCAAAGCACAGCTAAAGAAAAAATAGCAAGCGAGAGTCCAACTCCGTCTCCAACTTCCTCGACTGTGGAAGAGAGTGTTCTTTCTTTAGCTGCTAATCCTGAAACCGCGCAGCACGAAAAAGACTTGCCGCAGGAAGAGACCGTACAACGCCCGATGCCGCTGAGTGCGCCCGCCGGGCCGCAGATCAAGATCGACAACGGAGAAATCGTAGCGAGCTTCGGGACACGCGCGTACCGCGTGCTGAATCTGAAGAAATGCACCAGTCTGGGCCGGATGCAGATCAACGTGAAAGTATCCGGCACGAATGTGCGCGGGGAGTGGTGCTATCACGGCGACACGTTCGACATGGAGAGCTTTCCGCGCCGCGCAGCCTTCATCAAACAAACGGCGCACGAACTGGCGACGAAGGAAGAGACGATCCAGCGCGAAGTCGGCCAACTGTGGGGCGCGCTCGGGGACATGCAGCGGGAGATGCTGCGCAAGACGCTGACGCCAGAGGCGGAAGAAACCATCATGACCGTCGAAGAGAAAACGGCCGCAATGGAACTGCTGCGCGATCCGCGCCTGCTGAAGCGGGTGCTGGAGGACTTCGAGAAATGCGGCGTGGTGGGGGAAGAGACGAACAAGAAAGTAAGCTATCTGGCCGCGGTGTCGCGGCTGCTCGAAAAACCGCTGGCGATTGTGGTGCAGTCGGCATCCTCGGCGGGAAAGAGTTCGCTGATGGAAGCTGTGCTGGACTTCATGCCGGAAGAGCAGCGGGAAAGCTACTCGGCGATGACCGGGCAAGCACTCTTCTACATGGGACAAAAAAATCTGAAACACAAAATCCTCGCCGTCTCGGAAGAAGAAGGCGCGCAACGCGCGGCCTATGCGCTGAAACTCTTGCAGTCGGAAGGCAAGCTGAAAATCGCCTCGACCGGCAAAGACCCGGTGAGCGGCAAGCAGGTGACGCACGAATACACCGTCGAAGGCCCGGTGATGATCTTCCTCACCACCACGGCGCAGCAGGTCGATGAGGAGTTGCTGAATCGTTCGATTGTGCTTACGGTGAACGAGGAGCGGGAACAGACGCGGGCCATTCATCGCAAGCAACGCGAGGCCCGCACGACGGAAGGACTTTGGGCATGGCGGGAACGTGCCCGCATCGTGAAGCTGCATCGCAACGCGCAGCGTCTCTTGCGGCCCATCGCCGTCGCCAATAACCAGCCCGACGCGGACGAAGACTTTCCCGACCACATGACCCGGACGCGGCGCGATCACGCGAAACTGCTGACGCTGATCGACTCGATTGCGCTGCTGCATCAGCACCAGCGGGAGATCAAACGGGACTCGCGCGGCGGCGACACGCTGGAATACATCGAGGCCACGGCGGAGGACGTGGCGCTGGCGAAGCAACTCATGCACCAGGTCATCATGCCTTCGCTCGACGAACTGCCGCCTCACACGCGCCGCCTGCTCGGGGTGATCGAGCAGATGGTGAAGGAAGAGTGTGAACGCTTAGAGATCGAATCTTCGGAATACCGTTTCACGCGGCGCAGCGTGCGGCAATACAGCCAGTGGGGCGACACACAGTTGCGGGTGCATCTGCGACGGCTGGAAGAGATGGAATATCTGCGGGTGCGCTACGGTGGGCCGGGACAGACGTTCGTCTACCAGTTGCACTCCGAGGAAGAGGAGACGAATCGTAACCATGCGGGGTCGCGGGGGGTGCGCGAGGACCGCGCGGGGGTGGGTGAAGGTGGAGAATCGCCAGTAATGATGCGGGCACAGACGCCGACTGCGCGGTTTGCCGGAAGTATATTAAGGGGTAACGGGACCGAATCCAGTCACATCGTAGTCGTAGGTAAACCGAACGGTGCGGAAAAACCGAACGGCCACGAGCTGGCGGGACACGCGGCGGTGAAGTGATGGCCCGCGTCAGCAAACGTCGTCATCCGCACCTGGAGCCGCACTCGCCGCTGGGCCAGTTCATGGAAGAACATCTGGAATGGTTGCTGATCAACAATTACTCCCAGGACACTGCCGACCATGCGCGTTGGTCCATCGCCGATTTTATCCGCTGGGCCGAGCAGCGCGGGATCGAGCATCCGATGGAAGTGACGCGCCCCATCCTCGAAAGCTACCAGCGATATCTCTACTACTACCGCAAGACGAACGGACAGCCGCTCACGTTCCGCACGCAGCACTCGCGGCTGACGCCGGTGCGCCGCTGGTTTCGTTGGCTGGTGAGGAACAATCACATCCTGCACAACCCGGCTTCTGATCTCGACCTGCCACGCATGGAAAAGCGCCTTCCACGCACGATCTTCTCTGCGGAAGAAGTCGAGCGCGTTCTCTTGGTGCCCGACATCGGCACGCCTGTCGGCCTGCGCGACCGCGCCATGTTGGAAACGTTCTACTCAACCGGCGTGCGGCGCACGGAGCTGATCCATCTCAAGCTGTACGATGTGGACCGGGAACGCGCCACGCTGACCATCCGCCAGGGCAAGGGCAAGAAGGACCGCATGATTCCGATCGGCGAGCGGGCGCTGGCCTGGGTAGAAAAATATCTGCGCGAAGCCCGCCCTCCGCTTGCTGTCGAGCCGGACGACGCCACGCTGTTCTTGACGCAGTATGGAGAGCCGTTTCATCCCGACGCGATGAGCAACCTGGCGCGCAACTACATCGCGCAGGCCAACCTGGGAAAATCCGGTTCCTGCCACACGTTCCGCCACACCATGGCGACGCTGATGCTCGAAGGCGGCGCCGACATCCGCTACATCCAGCAGATGCTCGGCCACGCCGATCTGAGCACCACGGAAATCTACACGCACGTGGCCATCCGCAAGCTGCAACAAATCCACGCCGCCACGCATCCCGGCGCAAAGTTAGAGAACCAGAAACCAGAAGGCACGAGCGACAACGGCCACGGCGAGGAAGAGAAAGCCGCACTGCTGGCCGCGCTCGAAGCCGAGGACGAAGAGGAAGACTAAAAGCTGTTCTTGACGAGGTATGCCATATCTGGCATATTCGAGAGGTACGATGAAACCACTGATCTTCGTTGCCGATTCACACCGCGCTCTGTTGGAGTTTCCAAAAGCCGTGCAGCAGCAGGTCGGCTTTGCTCTCTATCAGGCGCAGATGGGCGGCAAGCACATCGACGCCAAGCCGCTGAAGAACGTCGGGGCCGGAGTGCTGGAGGTGGTTTCCGATCATCGCGGCGACACGTTCCGCACGGTCTACACGGTGAAGCTGGAAAAGGCGGTGTATGTGCTGCACGCCTTTCAGAAGAAATCGAAGCACGGCATAGCCACGCCGAAAAGCGTCATGGACCTTGTGAAACAGCGGTTGCAACGTGCCAGCGAGATCGACCGCGAAAGAGAGAAATAGCGATGCCCAAACGCACAAAAGATTACGTTGTCAGCAGCGGAAACGTCTTCGCCGATCTTGGACTGCCAAACCCGGAGGAGGCCTTGGCCAAGGCCGAGCTTGCCCACAAAATCGCCCTGCTGATCCAGAACAAGGGGCTGACCCAAGTGCAGACCGCCAAACTGCTGGGCGTCGATCAACCCAAGGTCTCAGCCCTTCTTCGCGGGCGTCTCTCCGGCTTCTCTCTGGAGCGGCTGATGCGCTTCCTGCTGCTGTTGGGGCAGGACATCAAAATCACGGTGCAAGCCTGTCCCCGCTCCCGGTCCCAGGCTCGCGTGCATGTGGCATAGAGAATAGCTTCGCATCGTTTGGTAACCGCCGCGCACTCGACTGCCCCCGCCACGGTCTCTCTCCCTTGGAACCCTCTCGTCCGGGCACCCCCATCTCTATGGAATCCCCAAGGGAGAAAGACCCTTCTCCCGCGCCTGTTCGTGTTGTGTGCGCTGTGGCGCACGCAGGCGCTCCTGTAGGGGGCTGTCGAGCGGACCACGGGCCCCGGTCCGGCTGCGCTGCGCGGCGGATTGCAATGCTGTCCTGAAGTACCTGTGCGTGCGTCTCCAAAGTCACTTCTATGTGCTCGCCTTGCTGACTACAATCAGCGGTGATGGCCGCCACTGCCGAAGAACGAATCCCTGCTTTCAAGAGCAGCGAAGATATTTTTTCTTTAGCTGTGCCTTTCGCTGCCATCGAGTCGGAACATCGCATCGGCGCAAACGCGCCTGAGGGCAAAAAATCGCATCAGGGGATTTTTTTAAAAAAACGCAAAACCGCATCAGGGGCGATGTGGGTTAAGTGGCCGGGAACGCATCAGGTTAGCGGGCCGTGGTGGTCGGAAACCGTGTTGGGGATAGTAATAGACGCAAACGGCAATACCCTCTCCGATCCCTCCGGCAAATCCTACACTTGGGACTTCGAGAATCGGATGGTATCGGCGGTGGTGCCAGGGACGGGAACGGTGACGTTCAAGTACGACCCATTTGGCAGACGAATCTATAAACTGTCACCGAACGCGACTAGCATCTTTCTCTACAGTGGAACTAACCTGCTGGAAACCGTGAACGGGTCCGGCAGCGAAGTTGCAAGCTACGCGCAAACGCGAAACATCGACGAGCTACTCGCCGAACTGCGAGCTAGCACGGCGGATTACTACGAGGCGGATGCTTTAGGCTCAATCACTTCGCTCAGCAATTCGTCGGGAACGCTGGCCAACACCTATACCTACGATTCCTTTGGAAATCTGACTGCCTCGACTGGCGCACTGCGCAACTATTTCCAGTACACGGGGCGCGAGTTCGACCAAGAAACCGGAGCATACTATTATCGAGCGCGATACTACGACGAGCAGACTGGTAGATTTATCTCCGAGGACCCGACCAAGTTCAAGGGTGGAATCAATTTCTATCCATACGTAAAGAACAGCAGCCTCAATTGGAGGGATCCCGACGGCAAAGCAAGCGCTGGAGGCTGGTGGAACGTGTACAACTGGGGCACGCAAGTATTTGGCTGGGTCAACTGCACCATCCAGGCGGATTACTGTCTGACAGGATTGCAAGCGGTAGTGAGCTCGCTGCAGGGTATGTCTAACGACGTCACGCTCAACAATATGGCAGCTAACAACAAGGCATACGATGATGACCTTAACCTCAAGCTTGGTTGTTCGACGGGTACCTGTTTGCCGGCATTTGACAAGTGCCTGAAAGCCGGACAAGCCATTCCTCTGCCGACACCACCTATACCTGGACCGTGAGGCGGGATCAGCAAGAACGGAGTGTACGATGCACAAATGGGTATCAAGATTTCTGTGGCTGATCGCAAGCGTGATCGTTGGATTTGCAGTCGGCTACGCCGCGATGAGCTTTAGAGTGGTTGCCACGAACCCCATGGGCTTGAACCTCGCCGACAGGAGCGATCCCTCTGCGCGAGTGTTCGTCGAAATGGTTCGGCTGAAGGAGGCAGAAAGCGTTCTTGGCTCTTGTAAAAACGCATCTACCCTTTCCTCACCGCAGGCAAGCTTGCGGGTTGAGTCTGAGCTAATCGGAGGCCTCCGGACAGATGCCAAGGCTAGCGGCTTCGCACCGCCCTTGGACGTCGCGGACGCAATATTGGAGCTCCGCAGCAACGGTGCGATATCCAAGTCTGCGACGGAAAGTGCTGAGCGCGAAGCGACCACGGTGAACGAATTGCTCAAGCGTTCAGGTTGGCCTGAAGACTCGGAGCATACATTACGCGAAGCGTTAGCGAAGATGGACGGAGCGTGCAAATGATGAATGCGAGCGAGAACAGCACGCGAAAAGCAGGGCACGCTGGGGCCCTGATACCTTGGATACTTATTGGCCTGGCACTTGGTGCCGTTGGCGGCGCCGTTTACGCACGCCAGCGGTTGGACAAGAATTCGAAATATTTATCCCAGTGGCTAGCAATTTCCGAGTATGAAAACTTGGCCGGCCTGGAGTACAAGCATGCAGATACAGATCATGCCAAAAAAGCTCAGCAGGACCTCCTTACCTTTATGGATTACGCTGAGGCGAATCGACTAGCGACAGACAAAAGGACCCTCGAAATTGATCGCGGTCTCACATACATGCGTCTAGCGCTGTTGGACGAGAAAAGCGGGGATCTTGAAGCTTCTCGGGCGCACATTGCCGCTGCAGCTAAGACACTCCAACTTGATGACACATCTGAAGCACACTTGCGCCAGATAATTGCGAAAATGGATTCCAGCCTTCCGTGAGCGAGCTGACGTCGAGTTCTTCGGGTAGCTACACGTATGACGCAAACGGCAATACCCTCTCCGATCCCTCCGGCAAATCCTATTCCTGGGACTTCGAGAACCAGTTAACTCAGGCCGTCGTGCCAGGAACCGGGACGGTGAGCTTCAAGTACGATCCGTTTGGACGGAGAATCTACAAACAATCCCCGAATGCGACCAGCATCTTTGTCTACGATGGCGTCAGTCTGGTCGGGACGATCAATGCATCGGGCAGCGAGGTTGCGAGCTACACGCAAGGGCCGCTAATCGATGAACCGCTGGCGGAACTCCGGGGCAGCACGACGGACTACTACGCGGCGGACGGTCTGGGGTCCATCACGTCGTTGAGCAACTCCACCGGGGCGCTCGCGAACACTTACACGTACGATTCCTTCGGCAACACGACCGCCTCGACCGGGACGGTGCGCAACTACTTCCAGTACACGGCACGTGAGTTCGACTCCGAAACCAATCTGTATTTTTATCGAGCGCGCTACTTTGATCCGAACAGCGGCAGGTTCATCTCCGGGGACCCGATTGGGTTCCACGGAGGTGTGAACTTCTACCGCTACGTTTTGAATAATCCCCTCATCAATATCGACCCTCCTGGACTAGGCCCTTACGGCTGGGGCAACAAGAGCTGGACATGGACCAGCAGGGCGAATTGTTTCATCAGCTACTACGCTTGCCTATCGCACATTGCCGAAACCCGGCAGAGCTTGGACCAAATGACCGACGACGCGGTTGGGAACACTTCTGACGCAATGGGCAGCCAAGGAGGCTATAGCAATCAAAGGCTCCAGTGCGGACTCAGGCAAGACCAGAACTGCAAAGACGCCCTGACTCGATGCACCAAGCTGGCTCTCACTAATCCGTTTCCACCACCTTGGTGGTTGAAGTGGTTAATAAGTTCGTCGGGCAGCAAGTAAGAGAGGAGTCTATGCTGCGAAAAATATTGCTGGTCGTGATGGCGGTGGTTACTAGTTTTGCGTTGACTGCTTGCAGCGGGTACATTTTGTACACACTTTCAGAGGGGCGGAGCGAAGGGCATCTCTCGCTGATGATTCGCTTCATCTTCAATCCTGCGATCGCGGTGTTGGTCGGAGTTTTGGTCGGCCTATTGAGCAACGATCATCCTGCCTTGACGTCAATAGTTGGCCTTGTACCATGGGTTCTAATGCTGCTGCACGGTTCGGGGAATGGAGGCGCACTCCTCGCCTGGATAGGCCGGATTCTTGTTTATCTGGCGCTCGCAGCGGGTTCGGCAGCATTGGTCGGGCGGTTTCGGCACGGGCGCGAAGCCGGCAAGAGAGCGAATGTGAGTATCGGCATGAAACATTCATGAGGGGTGATTGGGATTGGAATATCGTCCCCGAAGACAAGGCTGAGTGGATCATTTTTACCGTTGCGTTTGACAACTTGATTTGGCCCCACCCCGATACTCACATTTGGCCCCACCCAGTATTAATAAGGATGGCTGTCCGGTCTTGCGGTTGCAGCCAGGATGGGGTGCAGGGGAAGGAACGGCGTTTGAGTTCCTTCCCCTGCGCAGCGCTATAGAAGCAGCCGCCTACGATGCTTTCTTTTTCTGTCGCACCTCCAAGGTTCTGCGAAAGCGGTAGGACTCGGCACCGGTTTCGATGATGTGCGCTCGATCTGTGATGCGGTCCAGCAACGCCTTGCACAAGCGCGGATTCGGAAACACCTGCGTCCACTCGGAAAACGGTAGGTTCGTGGTCACGATCAACGTAGCTCGCTCGGCGCGTTCGGCGATCACTTGAAACAAGAACTCCGCTCCGATGTCGGCCAGCGGCACGTAGCCGACTTCATCGAGCACGATCACGTCATAGCGCAACCAGCGCGCCAGTACTCGCTTCACCGCATTGTGTTGCCGGGCTTCCACCAACTCGTTGACCAGATTCGCAGCGGTGGTGAATCGCGCCCGTCGCTTCTGTCGGCACGCGGCCACGCACAGGCCCGTCGCGAGATGCGTCTTACCCGTGCCGCATTCGCCCATCAGCACCACGGGTTCGGCGCGTTCGATGTAGCCGCCCTCGGCCAGTTCGCGGATCTTCGCCGCCGGAATCTGTCGCGCCTGGTTGAAGTCGAACTCCTCCAGCGTTTTCAACCTGGGCAGCTTGGCATCGCGCAGTCGTTGCTGAATGGCGTGCCGGTCGCGTTCTTCCGATTCCATCGTAAGCAGCGCTTCCAGATACCCGATGTGACTGCGCTGTTCTTTGATGGCTTGTTCCGCCAGTTGCACGAAGTGCGCTCCGATCATCGGAACGCGCAGCGCTTTGCAATATTGCTTTACGCTGGCGTGTTCGAGAGCCTGAGTTTGCTCTTTCATCGCGCAACCTCCGCTGTGACGGCAGCGATGCCGAGTAACTGGTCGTACTCGATCATCTGCGGCAGCGGACGCTCGTAGCGTTCCAGTCCATCCAGTTCGAGTAACTCGATGCGCGGACGACTCAGTTCCGTTGCCGTCAGCAGGTGCCGCACTGCGGCCGCATCCGTGCAACCCAATGCCAGCGATTGCTCGACAACTTGCTGCAGCCGATCCCACCCATATCGTTTGCCGAGTGTGAGTAACTCGATCATCTCCCGCGTGCCCGAGTGTTTGCCGTGTCGTTCTTGCAAGCTCAGCCAGAGCCGGTCGAAACTCGTCGGCCAGCGTCCGCGTTCCCGCCACTGCCGCAGCGGACTCGATCCCGCCAGCGCTCCCGGCTTCTTCTCCAGCACGTCCAGATAGTGCTCCAGATCGAGCACCTGCTCATAGCGACCAAAACTGCGCTCGTGCCGCGCCACGCACTCCCGTTCCTGCCAGATCTCGACATAGGCCGGCAACAGTTTCGCTTGCGCACGAGTCCCCGGCCTCAAGGGCGTCGAGTAGAAGTTGGTGCGCACCTTCACGCAGCCCTTGCCGTCCACGGTCGGAAAACTGGCCTCCGCCAGCTCGAATCCTTCCGCCGTCAGCGGCAGCAGATGCTCGCGTTCGATCCGCATGGCTTCGCCCACCAACATCGGCTTGCCTGCGATCCGCCGCTGCTCGTCTTGCTGGCAATAACTTCGTAACTGTTCGTTCAGCTCTTCCAGATTCTTCGCCTGCGGAATCGGCACCAGATGGTTCCGGCGGAAGTAACCCACTTCACCCTCCACTCCGCCCTTCTCGTTGCCTCGCGCCGGATTACAGAACTCCGTCTGAAAGCCCCAATGCGAGCGGAACGCGATCAGTCGCTCCGTTTCCTCCCGCTGATGCCCGCGCAGAATCTTCTTCACCGCGCTCTTCAGGTTGTCGTAGCGCAGGCACCGGAACACCCCGCCGAAATAGCTGAACGCCAACTCGTGCGCTTCCAAAAAAGCCTGCTGCGTGGCGTGATAGTAGGCCACGTGAAACGCTCCCCCACTGGCCATTGAGCGCATCGCAAAAATGTAAACCCGCAATCGTTCGCCCGCGAAATCGGCCATGGCTTCGTACCAATCCACCTGCGCCTCTCCGCCCCAGTCGTAGACTTGCGGCACGAATGTCTCCCGCCCCGTGAGTCCTAACTTTTGCTTGCCTTCCCGCACATAACGGCGCACGGTCGCTTCCGCCACGCTGTCCGACCGCTCTTGCCGGATTCGTTCCCAGATACGATGTGCCGTGTGCTGCTGTTTACGCGGCGCTGTCTGATCCTCGCGCAGAATCTTGTCGATGAACTCCATCACCGGACCCAGCCTCGGCTTGTTTCGCGCCGCCAGTTTGCGCTCCGGCGGAATCGAACTAGCCAGGGCCTGTCGCACCATTCGCCGATGCACGCCCAGTTTCTTCGCGACCGCACGAATCGTCCCCGCTCCGTGTGCGTGTTCCCGTCTGATCTCTTCGAATAGCTCCACCTTGCGTCTCCTGTCCATCGCCCTCCCCGTCCGCTTCGCAGACAGGGTAGGCCGATCTATCGGTTAGGGTGGGGCCAAATGTGATGATCGAAGTGGGGCCACTTCAGGGTAGCGAAATCATGGGAGCCGCCCTCTGGATATTCCGGTGAAGGCTGATTACATTACCCCGCCTGAGCAGAGTACCTTCTCTTGGCGTTTCCTGGCCCGCTGAGGCGTGAGTTCCAGATCGGCTAAGAGATATGGGAGGGTTCTTTCTTTAGCCGCCGCGTTCCCCTGGCCGAATCCTGCCCTGATCCCGGCCCGATTAGCTGCCTGATGTGCTCCCGAGTCGCTGCCGAATCCGTGGGCGATTCCGGCACGATGGGGGATGAGTTTTTAGCTGTCCCGGAGGCCAGTTTCCGAGTCGAGGGTTTTTAGCCGTGCTGCGCACGGGGAGTAGGGGAGACACCTCACCCCCCAGCAGGGGCGCCGTATAGGGCCGACTTGTAATGCATAGTGCAGGGCTGTGCTAGGTTCGGAGAACTGGGATTTAAGATCTGACATCCCCCGGATAGCTGAATAATAAGCCGAGGCGCAAAGGCCAGTGTCAAGGCTCTTCGACCGCGAAGGCGGCGCGCGAAGCGCGGCCTTGACACTGGCCGGGCCTCGGCTATGCTCTGGCTATCCGGGGCATGTCATTCGGGAATGCTGCATCAAAGACCAAGACCGAAACCCTGACTGATCTGATTCGTGTGCGTCGTTCGTGGTTCCAACTTGTGCGCCGCTGGCTCCTGCTGAATGGCGGGGGAATGGGATACGTCGCGGCTGAGTTCCCTGCCCAGCATCGCTGCATTGTTGGTATAAATCTGCGCGTCATAGCGTCCGCGCGAGACAGCGACATAGGCCATGCGGCTGTTGAGCAGATCCTTAGCGCCCAACTCGGTGTCCACGTGAATGAGGACACGGTCGGCAGTCTGTCCCTGGCTGGAGTGGCTGGTCATGGCATACCCATGATCAAGATGCGTATGCTTGTGCGGATCGAGTTCAACCATGCGCCCACCGTCGATCTTCAACCGCAGCCGCCCGTCTCCGTCGATGCTCTCGATGGTCCCCAACTCGCGGTTCGCAACTCTGAGGTTGTCGGCCGGCGCAGTGAGCTGGATGCGGTCGCCTACTGAAAAACTCCGCATCTCCTCCCGAAAGACGGAGACTCCCTGTTGCCTGCGCGGATCGTAAGTGCGCTGAGTGCCATCCTGGAGCTCGACTGTCAGCCGGTTTCGCGGAGCGTCGATGCTCTTCACCTGTGCGTACGCGCCTTTCCCGATGCCGGTTTCCTTCGACGAGCGAGAGTAGCGCAGCACATTGCCAACCTCATAGCGCTCGGACCATGTACGGTCCGCGCCGGTGAGGTCTTGGCGCGGCACAAGCGTCCTGATGCAGTGCTCTTGGTTACTAACGAGGCCACTCCGCTGCAATTCCGCATGGATACGCTCGTTGATCTCCCCACGAGAGCGGTTGTCGGGAGAAATCACCAGCGTGTTCTCCGGCGATTTTGCATACTCTTTCGCAATGGCGGCGATGCGCTCGTCGCGGCCTTGAATCTCATGGACGCGCCCCTGCTGGTCAAGATTCTGGATCGCTTGCTGCACTTCGCCCCGCGCGAGCTGCTCGACTACCTTTTTCAGTTCTGGGTCCTTCTGGCGCACGATCTCTTCGAGCTTCACCGTTTTCATACCAGCATCCTGGAGTTGCGCGAAGGGCCTCCCGGCCTCAACCGCCTCATGTTGCCGCCGGTCGCCGACGAGCAACACACGGTCATTCGGATGAAGCCTGTTCACAAACTCATGCACCTGCCTGGTCGACGCCAGAGAGGATTCGTCGAGCACATAGAGCCGTTTCTCGCCGGTATTCGGCTGCTGTCCACGTACCAGATGCTTCTGTAGTGTTGATGTCTCCATGCCTGCTTCCCCGAGCTTCTGCGCCGCGCGGGACGTTGGCGCGAAACCTTCCACCCTGTAGCCCTCGGCCTCCGCGCCTTCGCGGATCACGGACAGAGTCGTTGTCTTGCCCGCGCCTGCGATGCCATCTAAACCGACAAGCTTCTCCCGCGAAAGAAAGATTTCGTCTACTGCCTGGAGCTGCGACGCATTCAACTCCGGGTGGCGGTCCTCCTTGGCGATGCGCACGTGCGGCGAGACCAGCATGGGATCGCTGTAGTCGCGCCGATTGCCTTCCTGCATCCGGGCAACGATCTCACTCTCCATGTGTACCATCGCGGCGGTTGTGTACTGTCTGCCAGCGCCAACGTGCGAGACTTCGCGGAACTCCCCGGCCTCTATCCGGCGTTCGAACTCCCGCCGGACCTGGGCATAGGTGGTTTCTCCTATGCCGCGCACCAGCGCTGTTTCAAGAATCGCGCGGCGGTCCCGCACTGCCGATCTCTCGAAGACATGATCTCGCGCCCATGTCACGGCCCGCTGCGCCTGCATCTCTGGCTCCGGCATCTGGTATTGCCCATGTTGGCGCGCCTGTGCGACGACGCGGTCCGCCTGATGCCCGTACTGTGCGGCCAACTCGCGGTGTCGCTGTAAGACTTCTCCAGGCGACAGCAGCTCTTTGCGGTCGCGCGTATGGTGGGCTGCGATTTGCGCTGCTGCGGCTCCGTCGATTCCTTGTTCCCGGAGATGGTCTTTGATCTGTTCACGCCTCGGACTGGAAGCCTCCAGATATTCCTTCGAGTAGCCCCTGATTTCCGGCTGTCCGTGCTTGCCGCGCTCCAGTTCGTAGCCCAGTTTTTCCAGACGCAGAGCCAACTCGGATCGGTAGACCGCCGTGGCGTAGCGTTGTGACACGAACATCTCATGCGGCTGCAAAGCTCGCATCTGTTTCCCGTTTTCGTGGCCATTCTCCCGCTCGGTCATGTTGAAGATCACGGCATGAGTATGAAGCTGGGGCGCAGCATAGCCGTCGACGGGCCGCGCGGTGTCGTGCTCGAAGGTGGCAGCGATGAATTTTCCGGTCGTCTCCGGGGCATGGACATTGCCGATTCGTGCCTGCGTGTATCGCTCAAGCTCCTGAAGTGCCGCGCGTACACTCTCCCGATGTGCTTCCCGCACACGATCGTCGCCGCCCACGAGAGCGGTAAGCGATACCGACTTCGGCGCAGAGAAGGTGGCGTCCCACCCGGCGCGATGCTCGGCGCTGGTCACCCCTCTGCCAAATTTGCCTTCATAGGTTCTCGCAACTTGATGCCGTACGAGCTGCTCTTCGGTGTGCGGATGTTGGCCTTCACTCAGCCGGGCAAAGTGCTCGGAACCAACGGGGCCTTGCAACCCCCACTGCTCGGCGAGTCTGCCCTGCCACTCCGTATGACCCTGCTGATCGCGGCTCCAGTAGTTCTGTTCCTGCGAGGCAAACTCCCGCACATGGTAGGTCTGCGCCTGGCTGGCTGACAACGGTTTCGAAATCGTGAGCATACCGAACGTTCCTCAAGCGCGAAGTCGTGTAATTCGCAATTTGTGTCTCATTCGATTCCTTTCGTCTTCTCCCAGGCGAAGGCCTCTTTGGGTTTGGTCTCGGACGCACCGATGGTCGAACCAAAGAGCGCGAGCATCGGCGGGGTAGGCGTCTTCTGCGGATCGGCGGGAGCGTTCGGGGTCACTGATGGCGCTGGTTTCGGCGCGATCTCTGGCATCTGCCGCTGCGAAAATCTCGGCAGTCTGAATCGGATTCTGTCCATCTTTTTCCTCCATCTCTGGATCAAACTTGGCCTAGGTCGGCCCCATTCGATCGTCTCCCGATCCCTCCATTTATGTGAGGACCGGTTCTGCAACCCACTCCGCATAGCCAGTAGCAAGAGGAACATCGCGGCTACCCAAAGCAACGGCGTCAAGCGCGAAAAGATTCCGGGAAGAAGCATGGCACTCATGGCATACGAGCTCTTTCATTGCCCTCGCGGGCGAAGAATTCTTCGAGAAGTTTGCGTGCCTGCTGAAGCTTTCGTGCGTCTGCCTGGTCGCGAATTGTGAGGACAGAATCAGGCGACAATTGTCTGCCTTCCGATGCGGCCTCGGCGGCTGCATGGAAGAGATTCAAGAGCGTGTAACGCACCGCCCAGACTTCTGACAATACCAGTTCGGCGGGGTCAGCGGGCCGCTGCCGCGCGGCGCACAGAGCGGTCCCTCGCAGCCACTCGGAGAGAGCCTGTCCCGCGCGTTCGGCGGCGGCTTCTAATTCTCCTAGTTCTTCGGGAGTCAATCTCGTGGCCGCGGTCTTGGTGCGGAAGCCGGGCTTCGCTTCTTCTCCGAACGGCAAACTGGACTGGGGATTAGCTTGAGCGCGAGGACTACTCATTGGACGAACCGCCTAGTTGCACTACTGCGCTTGATTCCGCTGCGATTACACTGCGTAATTGTTGGTACACAGGAAGCTCTTGCCCTTCAACGCGTTTACGTGATCGACGCTCTGCGGCCACCTGTCTCAAACCAACGTCATCGTTCGATATCCCGGTCAGTCAGCACGTGACGAATTTTGTTGACGCAGCGAAAGTTAACCTGCGTAAACATCAAAGCGGCGGCTGGCGCTCTGCAGTTCCCAAATTGGGGGTGACGTGTCCACCCCTCTTCCGGTGCGAAGCACCGCGCTTCTACATCTCGCCATACTCCAGCGCCAACGTTTCCCATGCGCTGACCACGTCTGGCGACTGCCACGCGCGCTGAAACAAAGTGCGAATTGCGTTCCAGTGTTCTATAGGAAAGCTGAAGCTGATCCCGTTCTCGCGCGCACAAAACGACACATTCAACTCCTCGTTCTCCATGATCATGTTGATGGCCGAGAAATAAGACCCCTTCCACTGTGCAAATGGGCGTGTCATGTCATGCCCTTCGAGCATCCTTCGGAACTCGGCAATCCGTGCGTATCCGCCCACGGGATAGCGAGGTGCCTGCGGTCCCGGAAACTGCAAGATCGGGGAGAATTCGTTGCCTTTCTCCCGCACGAGATCGAGACGGTATTCGCATTCTTCCTGTGCGGGCAATCCTCGCTGCACGGGGAGTTCAAAATCGTCGTCATCCCCCTCTGTTGGCCGTGGGCGCAAAGGCTTGCGATGAGCCGCATAATGCCCTCTCGCGCACACCCGCCAAAGAGCAGCCCAATGGGGCAACAGGGCATCGTTCAGCTTCTCGACATTCGAGAACTTTTCCTCATCCAAGAGAGTGTAGAGATTGCGAATGGCAAGCAAGGGCCTACGGCGCTTCTGAGTCGTGTCTTTCAGCATTTGAATCGTATGCTTAACGACTCGGTGAACGTCTTCGCTTCCGACCGCAGCTGGCTCCTTTGTTGCAGCCTGTTTGTCCTCGGGAAGCGTCATCAAGTAAAAGAAGTCGCGGGGCGATTTCTTTTGTCGGCGTACCAGAGCGTAGGCAGCGAGAAATGCCTCTAGAATCTCGGCCAAAGATTCATAAGAAAGCTGGCCTTGTTCAGTGCTCGTAAACGACTCTGCACCCTTCGCGCAATAGTAGGCAACCAAGGTCCATTCGGCCAGGGATAGCGGCAGCTTTGCCTCTGCTTTCCCGCGAATCTTGAGCAAAGAATCCGTTGGCTCGGTGAGCAGATTTGCTAACTCAAGACGGTCGTCTCTCGCCGACTCAAGCAACTGCTTTGCGGCCTCCGATGTAGAGACCGTTTGGCCCGTCTTGAGAGCGATCACTTCCTTAAGCGATTCCAGCCTTGAGCGGAGTTCTTCGGAAATCCGAATGGAAATCACCGGTTGGTGCAGCGTCGCTGCCTTCTCTGCCATCGGCCCTCCCAGTCAAAATCAAGTAACGTTACATATTGACTGTATTGGTACTCCTGCGTTATTGTCAAGCGCAATACCAGCCAGGAGTTGATCAACCATGCCCCAGCCAAATCGAACAAGAAAACCTTCTTCCCTTCATTTCGCAGATGCCGCAGGTTGGAACACAAGCAGTAGAAAACCTAGCGTGAGAGCTCTTTCGCATCTGGGTGCGCAATCACCCGAGCCTTTTGTAGAGGCAAATGCAGCTGGAGAATTTCTGAATTATTCCTCTCGAACGATGAAACAGATGGCCCGGGAGGGGCGGATTCCCGCTCATCCTTTCGGATCCGGTGCCCGCAAGAGATGGTATTTCCTCATTTCGGAGCTTGCGGAGCATCTTCGCTCTCAGGTAAATTCCGGTCATGGAGAAGCTGGTCGTGACAAGGCGCAAAGGAGGGTCATTTGAGTCACGATCGCCGCAAGCCTATCCGCTACAACGCGGGTATGCTTTGCAAAGAGAAAAGGTCAATTGGCATGGTGTGGGTATTCCGCTGGAGCGAAGAGGTAAATGGTCGGCGGCGCCAACACAAGGAAGTAATCGGCGCAACGAAGAAATTCCCTACGGAAGCGGCGGCCAACAGAGAGGCCGACCGGCTACGTTGTCGCCTCAACGAACAAAAACAATCACTGAGCCTCAAATCTCTGACGTTTGGGGAACTGATCAATCACTACCTGAATCACGAACTCCCGCGCTTGTCGAAATCCGCTCGCAAGGGAAACCAATCGTACATCAAGAACTGGATCGAGCCTGCGTGGCACGGTCATGTTGCCGACAACATGAAAACCATGCAAATTCAAGATTGGCTGGACAAGATCGAGCGCCCCGACGGAACCAAGCTGAAGATCAAGAACATCCTGTCCGCGATCTTCTCACACGGGGTCCGATGGGAATTCGTGGAACGCAACCCCGTCTGCGGTCAAGGCGGCACACCTGGCCACCGCGGTGCCTCAACTGGCGTGCGGCAGAGCAACAGAATCTCCATCAGTCGCGTGATTCTGCCGCCCGATGTCGTGCGTCAAACTCTCGAACAGTTGCCCCTGCGCGAAGCGACGATGGTGCTCATCGATGCCGTCACGGCGTTGAGGGCCTCAGAGTTGGTCGCGTTGAAGTGGAGGAATGTCGGTTGGGGCACAAGCATCCTTCGATCCGAATCTGCTTTCGTGGAAGGCGAATTGAAGGATACCAAGAGCAGAAACAACGCTCTACCCCTCGGCCGACCGGTTCTGAATGTGCTTCGTCTCTGGCGCGAGCACACACCTTATCGCTCGGACGAAGACTGGATCTTTGCCAGTCCGCACTACCATGGCAAGACCCCGTATACGTATCAGATCCTTTTCCGGCGTCACATTCAACCTGTAATCGAGCGAGTCTCAAATCTCAAGAGCAGCAAGCAAGCGCCGATTGGGTGGCACACGCTGCGCCGATCACTAGCTACATTGCTGATCTCGAACGGCGAGAATGTGAAGGTCGCACAATCGCAACTTCGACATACCACCCCAAAGATAACCTTGGAACTCTACGCACAAGCGGTTTCCGCCGACCAGCAGAAAGCACACAAGAAGGTCATCCAGATGGTACTGCCGGCGAAATTTCCCGAGAAATTGAAAGCGCGAAGCGCCGCACCAACTGCGTAGAACCCATTCTAGGTGTCCGAGGGTGCCTGAAATCAAGCCTGCCGAAATCAGCTAAGTACTTTGAAGTCTTGGTGAGCGCGGCAGGATTCGAACCTGCGACCCATGCCTTAAAAGGGCATTGCTCTACCAACTGAGCTACGCGCCCGCCCGTCTTTCAATCTAACATATTCCCACGCACCCATCGCGCGGACTGCGGGGGCGCGGGCCTCGCCGCAGACCTGCCCTTCCCACTCGATTTCAGCAGCGCCAACGGCGTTGCTGGAATAGAATAGCGCTTCGCCAAGTCTTGGCCTATGAGCACTCTGAGCGAACTCTGGAAAAACTGGGAAGGCCGCGCAGCGGATGGAAAGTTCCCACTGCGTCAATGGCTGGGAGGATCGGATCACGGCGCTGTATTTCTCACCGACCGAACCGGCCCGGGACCACAGAAAGCTGCCATCAAGCTGATCCCCGCGGACTCACGCGAGGGCGATCAGTTGTCTCTCTGGGCCGACACCGCGAAACTTTCCCATCCCCACCTGATTCGCATCTTCGAATACGGACGCTGCCAGCTCGGCGACACGCGGCTGCTCTATGTCGTCACGGAATACGCGGAAGAGAATCTCGCGGAGATTCTTCCGCTGCGCCCGCTTTCTGCTGCCGAGGCTTCCGAGATGCTCCGGCCCTCGGCCGAAGCCCTGGCTTATCTTCACAAGTCCGGGTTTGTCCACGGTCGCATCAAGCCCTCGAACATCATGGCGGTCGGCGACCAGTTGAAGATTTCTGCCGACAGAGTTTGCAAGTCCGGAGATCGTGGCGACGCGCGCACGCGCAGCGTGTACGACGCACCCGAGGCTGCGACCGCGGGGCTGTATCCGGCTGCCGACATCTGGTCGCTCGGCGCCACGCTGGTTGCCGTCCTCACTCAGAACGAGCCGAGCCTTAAGAACCTCGCTCGGGAGCCGGTGGTCGTCCCTGAAACCATTTCGCAAGCGATTCGTGAAATCGCGGGACGCTGCCTCCAGATCGATCCGCAGCAGCGCTATACGGCGACCGACATTTTGAGCCGGCTCCAACCTCAGGTAAGCCGCCCCCCGGTTCCCGTTAGTGCCAGAGCAGTCGAGACGCGACCATCAGCAGCACGTTCCAAACGCTGGATTGTCGCACCTATCCTTGCCGTGGCCCTCGTCCTCGGCGTGTGGGTGGGAAGCAAGTTTATGTCCCATCAGCCGTCGGTGCCCGCGGTGGAAGTTGAGCCTGCGAAGCCTCCATTTGCCCAGAAGGCACAGCCCGTGCCAACGGGAACTGCGCCGGGCAGTGTGCTTCATCAGGTCATGCCCGACGTTTCGCGGAACGCACAAAACACGATCCAGGGACGTCTCAAAGTCGTCGTCGACGTTTCTGTGGATGCTTCCGGCAACGTCTCACAGGCAAAGTTCGTTTCTCCGGGGCCAAGCCGGTACTTCGCGAATAAGGCGCTGGCAGCAGTGCGCGGCTGGAAGTTCAACCCGCCGCAGGTCAACGGACAAGCCACGCCGAATGAGTGGGTCCTGCGTTTTCAGTTTCGAAGAACAGCCGTCGACGTGTTTCCGGTGGAAAAACACCCATGAGCAAAGAGGTTCAGCGCTTTGCGTCTTCGCGTTTTGCTTCTTCCTGTTTCGCCTCTTCACCACCACTATTCTTCATCTTCCAAACCATCTGCCGCAGCATGCCGAGCAGGAATTCCGCATCGCCAGTTTGCAGATGAAGCCGCCGCACCAGCCGGCGCACCGCACCGTGAAAAGAATCTGAGGAGTTCAGCTTGGGATAAGCGCTGGCCCGCAGCGCGATGAGCAAGGTCTCTGTAATTCTTTCCACCTCGGCTGCCGACGCAGGACTTCCCTTCTCAGGCTCGGCCAAGGCAGCGGGATCGCGAGCTAGTTCGTACAAGCAAATCGCCACCGCCTGTCCCAGATTCATCGAAGCATGCTCGTCGCGAGTCGGGATATGCATCAGCCAGTGACAGTGGCTCATGTCCTGGTTCGAAAGCCCGAATTTTTCCGATCCGAACAGCAGCGCGCAGGCGCCGGTTGCAAGATGTCCGGTCGCAAGATGGCCACGAATGAGAGGCGCCCCGACCTCCAAACGTTGAAGGGAATGCTGCAGATCGCGATGGCCGATGGCGGTGGTTCCGACCACGAGCGAGCAGTCGGCAACCGCTTCCGCCACGGTTTCGTACTTCTCGGCCGTCGCCAGCACGGTGGCCGCGCCCACGGCAGAGCGCGCGCCCTCAAACGCAACATCGTAAGGATTCACAACCCGCAAGCGCTGGAAACCGAAGTTGCTCATAGCCCGAGCCGCAGCGCCGATGTTGAGCGGATTGCGCGCGTCCACCAAAACAACGCGCAAATGATCGAATTCAGCAGGAGCGGGCAAGCTGTTTCCTATTCTACGGCAGCCTGGCACACACGGTTTGCGACTCCTGCAACCCTTCGGAGACAGCTTCAGGAAAAGCAAATTCGCTGCACGCCTGTTGCCGTAAAGTCCTGGCGTCTGGATGTGCAAATGTAAAAAATTTGTCAAACCTTTGCCACCAGCAAGAAAGTGGGCGGAAACGTTGTAAGCTTCCAGTGATACAGGGCCACGTGAGGGGTTGAACTTGAAACCTTGAAACTTTGCAACCTTGAAACTTTGCAGCATTGCAACCTTGAAACCTCAGACTCCGACAAGCACACCGATTCAAGAAGATAGATTCGAATCAAGCAAGGATGGCATTATGGGACAGATCGCAACACCTATGAGCACGGCTAGATCGGCGGATGCAATGAACTCGGTGCGGCCGATGGGAAGAATTCTGGTGGTCGAGGATGACCCCGCTGTCCAAAAGGCCTTAAAGCGCCTTTTCGAATCCGAGGGATACACGGTTGAAGTTCAGGCCAACGGAAAGTCGGCGCTAGAGAGCTTCCAAGCTGCCCCGCCGGCAGTTATTATTCTCGACCTGCGCTTGCCCAAACTTTCCGGCAGCGACTTGTGCAAAGAAGTAAAAGCTCAGGCTCCCACCTTGCCGATCGTCGTGTTGAGCGCAACCAGTGACGTCTCCGACAAGGTTCTGTTGCTCGAGTTGGGCGCCGATGATTATGTAACCAAGCCCTTCAGCCCCAGGGAACTGCTGGCGCGGGTGCGCGCGGCGCTGCGGCATACCTCGAGAACGGCCCACGTCAATCTGGTGAGTTTCGACGGCATCTCGATCGACTTCAAAAAAATGGAAATCCTGCGTGACGGCAAGGTCGTGGTGCTAACTGCGCAAGAGTTCAAGACTCTGCAGTTTCTCGTCCAGAATGCCGACCGCGTGATCGGCCGGGATGAATTGCTGAACGAAGTCTGGGGGTACCAGAACTATCCCTCCACACGCACCGTGGACAACCACATCCTGAAGCTTCGCCAAAAATTGGAACGTGACCCCGCCAGTCCGGTACACTTCCGCACAGTGCACGGAATGGGTTACAAGTTCGTTCGCTGAGATCCCTTGGCCCCTTCGTCAGAACCCGTCTCGCAGACCTTTCCAGTACAGTCCGGAAACGCGCTGGTGCCTCGAACCACTCTGCGCACGCGGTTTCTGCTCTCGATGCTGGTCATCACCGCCGGCCTCACGGCATTAAGTTTTCTGGTCGTGCGGCACAGCGTGCGCAGCCACGTCCGGGAAGGAATCGCACAGGATCTGCGGAACTCCGTCACTACTTTCCAGAACTTTCAGCACGATCGTGAAGTCATGCTGACTCACTCTGCCGAATTGGTCGCGTACCTGCCCATCACGCGATCGATCCTCACCGCTCACGACCCGGCCACGATTCAGGATGCTTCAAAAGATGTGTGGCCGCTGACCGGCAGCGATCTTCTGGTGCTAGCCGACCGCGACGGCAAGGTTGTCGCTCTGCATACAAAGTCAAACGGCTTCAGCCGCGAGGCCGCTCAGCAGTACTTTGCGCGATCTTTAAACGAAGAGGACTCCAGCCACTGGTGGTTCGACGCTCACCATCTCTACCAGACCTTCATGCAACCGGTTTACTTCGGCTCGAAGACAGAGGGTGGTTTGCTCGGTTTCCTGGTCATCGGCTATGAAATAGATGACCGGCTGGCTCGCGAGGTCAGCAAGGTCTCGGCCAGCCAGGTAGCTTTCTCCTACGGGGATGAAATCGTTGCCACCACCTTGACCCCTTCGCAAGCTGAGAGCCCGGGCGTGCGCGCCTTGGCTGCCGGATTGTCGCAAGGTGCACCCCGTGATGTTGAAGTGGGCAAAGAGAATTTTGTGGCCGCGTCGCTCGATTTGTCGAGCCAGCAACAGACCCCGGTGCGATTGACCGTGCTGGGATCCTACGATCAAGCCGCGAAGTTCCTCGATAATCTGAATCGCCTGCTGCTGCTGCTGGGTTTCACGGCGGTTCTGATCGGCAGCGGTCTGGTATTCCTCATCTCGCACACGTTCACTCGCCCGCTGGCCAGCCTGGTGGAGGGCGTTCGCGCCTTGGAGCACGGAGACTTTCACCATCCTCTTGATCCTCGAGGCAGCGACGAGGTCGCGGAACTGACCTCAGCCTTCGACCGAATGCGCTCCAGTCTGCTCAAAACGCAACAAGCATTGCTCGAGTCCGAGCAGTTGGCGACGATCGGACGCATGGCGAGTTCGATCTCCCATGACCTTCGCCACGCGCTCGCCGCCGTGGTGGCAAATTCTGAATTTCTTTGTGACGGCCGTCTGACCTCGGCGCAGCGTGAAGAGCTGTATCAGGAAGTCCGCACCGGCGTGAACCAGATGACCGACCTCATCGACTCCCTGCTCGAGTTCGCCCGGACGCGAGAGTCCCTGAACCCGGCTTACGGCAGCGTAGTGGAAACCGTGCAGCGGGCCATGCAGGCGGTGCGTTTGCATCCGCGCCATCAGGGCACTCTGATCGAGATCAACAACGACGGTCCGAAGCTGGCCTGGTTCGATTCTCGCAAGCTGGAGCGCGCTCTTTACAACCTTCTGCTGAACGCCTGCGAAGCGGCGCCCGGCGGCGAGGGCAGAGTTCAAGTCACGATCGGCGGAACCGGCTCCGCGGTAACAATTGAGGTGTCGGACAATGGTCCCGGCATCGCGGAGCCGATTCTCGACCGGTTGTTCCATCCCTTCGTGAGCTTCGGTAAAGAAAACGGAACCGGACTCGGACTTACGGTCGTGCAGAAGATCGTGCAAGATCACGGTGGCCAGGTTTTGATGGAACGCACTCCCGATGCCCGCACCGTTTTTCGCATCACGATACCGGGACGCGCTTCACAAGGATCGGACGGCGGCGGCGATGAGCTGGCAGATCGTCCCTTTTTGTCTGTAGCCAGCGATCGAGCGACTGAAAACAGACCGACTGAAAACTCAATTCGACATTCGGATACGTAGTCACCCGTTCCCATTTTCTTGATCTCGCGATGATCCGAATGTCGCGCAGGAGGATTTGTGGAGAAACCAAAGACCCTCGCGCTTTGGAAAGTTGTCATGACGACAGCCGTCTTTGTCCTTTTGAGCGCCTACAGCCCGGCGCAGCAAGGCACACCATCAACGGCATCTCAGCCGCCGGACAACTCGCTGCGCGAGCTTGATTCGCAAGTGCGCGAATTGCGCGCCGTGATCGAACAGATGCGCACCGAGAATGCGCAGTCGCGCGCCGAAATGCAGGAGCTGCGCCAGGAATTACAAGACACGCGCAAGTTGCTGGCCCCGCTCGCGGCCGCGGCGAATGCCGGTCCGGCAACTTCCGTTCCGGCGGAATCGGCTGGATCCGTCTCGCAAAATTCATCTGATACAGCGGCAAAGACAGCTCTCGGAACGACAGCTCTCGGAAGCCGAGTTCAGAAGCTGGAAGAATCCACGCAATTGCTGGGCTCGAAGATCAACGAGCAATACCAGACCAAGGTGGAAACCGCCGCCAAATATCGCGCCCGGCTCTCCGGCATTGTCCTGATGAATGCCTTCCACAATGTAGGAGGTTCCGACAATCTGGATATTCCCGACTACGCGCAACCGGTTGCTGCGGGCAGTCCTCAATCCAGCTTTGGTGCCACCTTGCGGCAAACCGAGATTGGCCTCGAAATTTTTGGACCGACCTTAGCCGGCGCGAGAAGTTCAGCCAACGTGCAATTCGATTTTGCTGGAGGCTTTCCCTCAACTCCCAACGGCGTGAACTTCGGTCTGGTTCGTCTGCAGACTGCCAGCGTGCGGCTCGACTGGCAACACACCTCGGTCATCGGAGGCCAGGATTCGCTGTTCATCTCGCCGCTTTCTCCGACTTCGTTCGCCTCGCTCGCCACTCCTGCGTTTGCCTACGCGGGCAACCTGTGGGGCTGGACGCCGCAACTTCGCGTCGAGCATCGCTTCGATCTTTCCGACCAGCAGACGCTGACATGGCAAGGCGGAATTCTCGACAATCTGGATTGGGAAACGCCCTACAACTCTTCCTACCGCTACGCTACGGCCGGCGAACAATCTGGTCAGCCGGCTTATGCCATGCGCACTGCGTGGTCGCGGCCTGTGCTTGATCATCCGTTGACCTTCGGCGTTGCGGGATATTACGGGCGGCAGAACTGGTCCTGGGGGCGCAACGTCGACGCATGGGCTGGTATGACGGATTGGCAGATTCCGATCCTTCGCAGGCTTGCACTCTCGGGCGAGTTCTATCGCGGTCGTGGAGCGGGAGGATTGGGCGCAGGCATCGGCCGCGCCGTTCTGTTCGGCGGCGATCCATACTATGCGACGACCAGCGTTCGTGGGCTCGATTCGGCTGGAGGCTGGAGTCAATTGAAGTTCCAACTCACTCCTAAGCTCGAATTGAATGGAGTGTTCGCTGAAGATGACGCTTTTGCCGGCGACGTGCGGGGATTCGCCACCGACGCGAACAATTTCAGTCCGATTCTGGGGCGCAATCGCGGGGCGCTCGGCAATCTGGTCTATCGGCCGCGATCTGATTTATTGCTCTCTGCCGAATTCAGACGTTTGCATACGTTCCCCGTCTATGACAGTGCGAGCGTCACCAACCAGATCAATCTTGCCATGGGGATACTTTTCTGAACATGATTCGCTTCATTCATCGCCGAGTGGTCGGTTGCATCCTGTTGCTGCCGTTTCTCTTTATCGTCACCATGGTGGTCGCCATGGCGCAAGACGTGGACCAGAGCGGCAATCGGGGTACAGATTTCAAAGGTACCGATCTCCGAGGAAAAGTGCAGCTCACCAGGAACGGACATCGCGTAAAAGATGCTTCGAAAGTTGTGGTCTGGCTCACACCGCTGGGGACGACTCCTGCGCCGCTTCTGCTGCAGCAGCGCTCGCAAATTCCACAACTGGTGCAGAAGGACAAGAGTTTCCATCCTTCGCTGCTCGTGATCCCGGCGGGAGGGCAGGTCGAGTTTCCCAATCAGGATCCTTTTTTTCACAACGTGTTTTCGTTGTTCGATGGAAAGCGTTTCGATCTCGGACTCTATGAGAGCGGCACCACGCAATTTGTTAAATTCGACAAGCCGGGCATTTCTTTCATCTTCTGCAACATTCATGCGCAGATGAGTGCCGTGGTGATCGCGCTCAGTACTCCGTACTACGCGATCTCTGACGGGCATGGCGAGCTCAGCATCGGCAACGTAATCCCCGGCCGCTACCAGATGCATGTGTTCCATTCCTCGGTTTCGCCGGATGCGCTGCATGCCGTGGAAAGGGAAATTACGGTGAGTCCCGGCGATACCTTCCTTGGAAGCTTCAGCCTGGCCGAATCCGATCTCGAACTCGCGCACAAGAACAAATACGGCCGCGACTATGATCCTCCGCAGCCCGACAGCCCGGCCTACGCGCGGCCTTAGATCGCAGGCCTGTTAGCCGCGAAGCGGCGCAAGAATGCAGCCCACGGCGTAAGCCGCCGAAGTCCCACCCTTTCGCAGAGAACGCGAAAGGATGGGCCACCCGCGGCTGATGGCCTGTTGATTTCTTCTCCGAAATAAATCTTCGTCGAGCGTGTCGGGAGCGGATGGCTGGGGTGTGCTCCGGTCCAAGAAGTTGGGTACCCCCTCCCCCTGGGGTCCAATGGAATCATCGGGTTAAACACGGTTTTCCCCGCAAAATACGCATGTCAAAGAACTTAGATACTAAAATATAGACAACAAAGGACTTGAGGGCGTCGCGAATTGGCCTCTGCCAACCGTCACGGCCTCGACCATGATTACGCGAATTAATTTTGCACGCAAGGTCAGATGTCACAGTGGGGGTGTGGAAATTGTTGAACGCTCCGCAGTCCCACCCCTTCGACTCCGCTCGGGGCAGGCTCTTTCGCAGAGTGCGCGAAAGGTTGGATCAGCCGCCGGAAGGCGGAGCTAACGGTCTGGAAGATCGCGTGAAACGACCGGCGAGGGCGGGGTCCGTGGTGCCCAGCTTTGCAAAACCGGCAAAGCTGGGGCAGCCTCTTTTGTCGATGTGCGGGCAAGAAAGATGGGCCAGCTCCCGAGAAACATTAAGGATGGGCCAGCCCCCTATCTCAGACGGGGACTGGCCCACCTTTGGTGTTTCTTACCCGCCCACCCGCGAAGAGAATCATTCAAATTTCTGCGTGGGTTTTACTACCAGTTCGGCTCGGTCGCCGTTCTTCGCCCACCATTCCTTCCACTTGGCTATATTTTGAGGGGTCGCGTCCGCCCCGGGCGCAACTGGCGGATCCTTCACCATCTTCCCTAAGGCGTACACCAAACATTCGTGGAAGGTCTCGGTGAAGCACGACTCCCGGTCAATTTGTGGGCCGTACGCGGTCGTGCTCCATATTGACTTGTAGAAATCCTGCCTGCCGTGGCAGTAGGCAGGGCCGTTCCCGCATCCTGGTCCCTGGGCTCGGACCTTCTGCACGACGTCCTCGGAAAAGTCCAGAGCCTCAACCAGTGCATCCACTGCGCGCCTGCCACCGATAAACTCGAGTTTGCGCACCGATTCATAAGCGGTCGCGCCATTCAGTTCCGCGACGATCTGGTCGAACATCTCATCGTCGCCGAGTTGCGCCAATGCTACTTGCAGATTCCCCTGAATGTCCGTCCAGTGCGTGCTGAAAGGTGTATGCGCCGCGAAGCCCATCGCCACCGGCGTTTCTAGTGTTGGGAGTTGCTGCAACGCTCGCCGGGCGGCATCGCCCCCCTTCGCCGCGATTGCCAGAATTGCGTCGGGATAACCCCAGTCCACCCTGCGCGCCAGACACCGCAGATATGGGTCATCTACAATCGGATAGGCAGGAAACGTGAGTTGTTGGCCTTTGCGCTTTTCCAGATATGCTTTCCATTGCGCGATTCCCGCATCGGAATAATCCGCCGTCGGTAAATCGGGCGCTCGCCGCCGCCGCCGAATCGTGTCGATATCCTTCAGAATTCCATCGCGCCGGTCGACTTCGTAATCGCCGAAATCCTGGAGCATCGCCGGGTCCTTGGCATGCGCGATCAGGAACTCGACCAGCGCAGCCAGCGCGCGATCATCGCCAACAAAACTTAGAAAGCTAAGGTCCAGGCCTGCGCGGTAATCTTCGTCGCCCAGTTTTACGAGAGCCGCCCGCGCGGCAACCACCCAGCCTTGGCATCCTGCTCCTGGAGCCTTGTCCGTCGGCCAAGCCGCAAGCTTTCGCAGCGCGGGTATGGCCTCGCGGTCCGCTACGGATGCTAAACCGTAGATATCCGCACCGTATGGAACATTGTTTCGCTCGCAAGATGTTCGGATCTGGTCAATTAACGCAGCGGCCTGCCACGGATTGTCATCCTCGCAGGTCTGTGCGATTGCCTCGGGTCCACTCAATAGCTGACCTGCCAAAATGAAGACTGCAATCAAAAGCCAAGGGCGGCCATCGTTCCTGGCATATCTTCCTGGACGCCCACGTCGATCTGCAACACCGAGACGATTCATTCGACGCCTCTCGTCTGCTTCTGGATCCTGCTCCAGTTCAGTGTAGTAGGTCGACAGACCGCAGACATAGAAGAAGACCGCTGCCGGTTGGCGAGATGTTAAACAAATAAGAAAGGGCGTGCCGTTTAGCACGCCCTTTCCGCCTCTGACCTTCACTTCATTTACATCACCCACATCTGCTGCCGATTTAGTGGTGGCCTCCACCGCCTGAATGTCCGCCTCCGGAGGCATGAGCTCCCGCTCCGGAGCTGGGCGCGCTGTGAGACGCGCCGCCGCTATAGCCGGCGCGGCTGCCGCCGTAAGCTCCCGAAGAACGCGGCTGCACGATGGGCTGCCTCATGTTGAGCTGCGGACGCGAACCAGGGTAATTACTCACACCGTTGCTCGCACTGGATTCGCGGGAGTAGCTGGAACTCGGGGCGGTGCGATTCCAATAGCTGCCGCCGTCACCCCTCACAGTATCAGCGGCGCTCGCGGCGCGACCTGCGGATTCGCTGCTCTGCGAAGGTGGCGTAAACGTCTTCCACTCGCTGCGGTTCGGATCGCCGCGGGTGGATGGGGCTTGCTCCCCGCGATTCTCATTCGTGGCTGCGTCATTCCCGGCGCTCGACCTCCCGAATCCAGCAGTCGAGGCACTTCGCGACTCCACAGCACGAGATTCGGTTACACCCGGACCGGTCGTACGGGCTCCAGCCGCCATCGGCGAAAAGTGGCTCTGCTGCATGGATTGCTGCAGGCGTGCGGTTTGCTGCTGGAATGATTCCGTATGCGACGTGCTCTGCGTGCCGAAGAAATGCTGCGACGCGCTGTTATGAATTGTCGAAGGAGCGGCGGCTCGTCCGCTCGCCGACAAACTGGCGCGCGTGGGCACGACCGGCATGTTGCCGGTCATCATGCGGGCTCCGCTCAACTGCGCGCGAGTGGCCGCGACCGCCGTCGTCCGGCCTGCTCCAAACTTTCCTGCAGCCACGGTTGAGAGCGCGCCTCCGATGTGCGGATCATTGATGTGCGCCACGTTCGAGAACTGCGTGCCTGCGTGCAGCGGCGCGATCCCGCCGAAGCGGTTGAGCGTGCCAAAGCGGTTGACGCCGACCACGCCGAAGCGGCCGCCATATCCGCCCCACCAGGGGAAGAAGCGGTCGCCCGGTCCGAGCGGCAACCAGCCGAAGCCGCCCCATCCGCCCCAGCCAAAGCCAAAGCCCAGACCCCAACCACCTCCGAATCCAAAAAACGACACATACGCCGGCGACCAGAAGGGACGATAGAAACCCGGGCCCCACACCGGTCCCGGCCACCACGCCCACGAATTGCCGTACCACATCCAGCGCCCATAGTGATAAGGCGCCCAGCCCCACGGCTCGTAGCCAACCCACGTCCATCCGTAGTAAGGCTCCCAAGTCCAGTCGCCATTTTGATAAGGAGCCCAGCCGTCGGGCTCATTCGGCACCCAGACCTGACCGTAGTCCGGCGCATTCTCCCAGGTTCCGTTCGAATCCAGATCCTCCGACCCAACGTAGTACTTGTTGGTATTGCGCCACGACGCGGCCTGGTGAATCATGTGGTCGCGCTCGCTGTTCCAGCGATCCCAGTCATCGCGCTCGGGAGCCGGAGTGATCTTGTACTTGGCGTCGGCGCCCGAGCCGCGCACTGTTGCCATGTCACCTTGTTTAATGTCGGCAATGCCCTGCGGGGTTGAGATCTGTGCTTGACCCTTGCGCACGATGATGATCGAGTCGCCCTCGGGACGCACTTCGATGCGGAAGACGCCATCCACGTGCGCCGGGTGAACTGCGACGTTGGGCGTATCGATCTCGGGCTCAGCTTCACTCTCACCGAAGACGGAGTAGTTGGCCAAACCCTGCGCGACCTGAATCTGTATGTATTTGTGCGTGAAGTTCGCGATATTGGCTTGCGCATTCGAACCCAGGCGGAGAATGTTGGCGTAGTCGAGCTGAACTTCAGCGCGGCCGCCTGCTCCCGTGGAAACTTTGTCGCCGTTCATCACGGGCTGATTCAACACGGCCGCGGACCATGTGCCGGAGTCTCCGCGCTGCGTGGATACGTCGCCATGAATCATGCTGACGCGGCCGACACCCTGGTCGGTTCTTGCCGGACCTTCGCCTGACGGTCCACCGGGCTGAGCTTCCGGACCGAGTTGAGGAGGTTGCCCCGGTTGCTGCGGAGGCTGACCGGGCGGAGGCGGTTGCGGGGCTTGAGGTTGTCCCATCTCCATGGGCGCGCTTGGCTGCTCTGAGGGACCAGCACCTTCTTCGGTGGTCTGAGCCCGAACGCTGACCGACAATGCACCAACCAGTAGTAGAGAGAGGACCGCCGAACTTGCTATCAGCCGGTTCTTCATAAGCCGCCTCTTCCCCAGCCTATCCCACATATAGTTAAACCCTCAATCCGGATGTTTGACGCGTTATAGGAAGATGCAAGTGCCATGCCAAAAGAGGGACGGCCGGGAGTTGCGTAACTCATTTGTTTTCAGATGGGAAGATGAGAGTCTTCGATGAAAGTGAAAGGCGAAAACTGAAGCTGGTGGCTGCGCTGAGCCAAGGTGGTGGTTTTCAGCCGATGAGGCCTACGATTCTTTCTCCTCATCCGCAATCCCAATCTTCGATAGCCGATAGCGCAGGGCATTTCGCGACAGCCCCAGCAGCCGCGCTGCCTGGCTCTTATTTCCGTTCGCTCGGCGCAGGGCTTCGCGAATCATTTCATCCTCCCAGTGTTCGAGAGTCATGCCTTCGGGGAGAAATCCAGTCGCGCCGTTTGCCGTCTTTGCCGGACGCACATCGAGATGAATATCTCCGGGTTCAATCACTGCGCCTTTGGCCAAGGCGCAGGCCCGTTCGATGATGTTCTGCAACTCGCGAACATTTCCCGGCCAGTGATAGTTCACCAGAATCTGCATTGCCTCGGGCGAGATACTTTTCACCTGCTTGCCGGAATCTCCGGCAAATCGCGAGATGAAAAGATTGACCAGGTCGGGAATGTCTTCTTTGCGCTGGCGCAGAGGCGCGATGTCGATGGGTACGACGTTCAAACGATAATAAAGATCCTCGCGGAACGTTCCCTGCTCGAGCGCTTCGCGCAGATCGCGGTTCGTGGCCGCGATCAGGCGGACGTCCACTTTCACCGTGCGCGTGCCGCCCAGCCGCTCAAACTCGCGCTCTTGCAGTACGCGCAGCAGCTTTACCTGGATGGCCGGCGGTACATCGCCGATTTCATCGAGAAACAAGGTGCCCTTGTCCGCCAATTCAAACTTGCCTGGCTTGCTCGCGTTCGCACCCGTGAAGGCACCCTTCTCGTAGCCAAACAGTTCGCTCTCCAGCAAGTTCTCGGGAATCGCCGTGCTGTTGATCTTGATGAAAGGCCCCGAAGCCCGGCGCGACTTCTCGTGAATCGCACGCGCGATTAAGTCTTTGCCTACACCGCTCTCTCCACCCAGCAACACAGTCGAATTCGTGGGCGCCACGCGCTCGACCGTGGCCAAGACCTCCTGCATCTTCACGCTGCGCGCCACCACGTTGGGATGGGCGTAGCGCTTGCCCAGCGCCTCGCGCAGGGACCGGTTTTCCTCGCGCAGGTTGCGGACGTCCAGTTCTTTGTGGATCACCATGCGCATTTCGCTCAACGAAAATGGCTTCAGCACATAGTCGCTGGCTCCGGCCTTCATGGCTTCGACGGCGGTCTCAACCGTACCGAAAGCGGTCATCACCACCACCGGCAAGGCCGCGTTCTGGCGCTTGATGGCTTGCAGGAATTCCAAACCATTCATTCCTGGCAGCTTGAGATCCGTAACGACGAGATCAACCGTGTTCTCGCGCAGAAGTTTCAGCCCGCTCTCTGCGTCTCCGGCGGAGAGCGTGGTAAAACCATCCTCACCAAGATTCAACTCGAGCAGGCGCCGCATCTTGGCTTCGTCTTCGACAATTAAAACTGTTGGCATACGCTCTGGCAGTTGCTCGCAGCTTCCTCGCTCTCAGTCTGAATGCTACGCATTGAAACACATTAAGACGCTTGTGCAGTTGCAATCTCATCACTCGTGGGGAAAAAGACGATGAAGCTTGCCCCCTGCAGCGCCCTCGCTTCTCTGTCACCGTCGACGCGAATCGTTCCATGATGCCCATCCACAATCCTGGAGACGATCGAAAGACCCAGGCCCACGCCCGTTTTCTTGGTCGTCACAAACGGATTGAAAATTTGTTCTCGCAGCTCTGGCGGAATTCCCGGCCCGGAGTCTTCGATCCGCACTTCCACGCCGTCCCGACCCGCGCTGCTTGCCCTTGCGGCCGTGACTCGCAGCGTGCCTCCGCCGCTGCCCATCGCATCATAAGCATTTTGAATTAGATTCACGAACGCCTGCTCGCTAAGGCTCTCATCCAAGGGCACCAGCGGCAAGTTGGCTTCGTACTGCCGCTCGACGTGCACTGGCTGGTCTTCGTTTTTGTTTTTCCGCGCCAATGATAAAGATACCGAATTCAGGGCGCGATCAAGCACCCCAGTAATTTCCTGCGGAGTCAACTCGGCATGCAGCGGCCGGGCAAAATCGAGGAACCGCGTCACCAGCGCGCTCAGACGGTTCGTCTCACTCGAGATGTAACCGGCGAGTTCGCTGGCCAGAGGATTCGATTCCCCCAACTTCTGGTGAAGCATCTCCGCCGATCCTTTGATCACCCCCAGTGGATTGCGAATCTCATGCGCGAGTCCGGCGGACATCTGCCCCAGCGCCGCCAGCCGCTCCGAACGGCGCGCCTCTTCTTGAGCCTGCTCCAGCTTGCGGTTAGTCTCGCTCAGAGTCTCTGCCAACTCCTGATAGAGCTTCGTCTGGCGCCGATTCTCCACCACGAACCGGTTCACCACCATGGCTGCGAGGAAAAAGAAGAGAATCCGGATGGCGAGAATTCCGTAACCCTCCCTTGTCATTTCATAATCCTGCAGCGCGGGGTAAAGGTACGAACAGTATGCGGCGGAGGCCAGCGCCGTCCATAACAACGTCGACAAGGGACTGAAATACTCCGCCGCTGTGACTGCCGGCAGAAAATAAATCGGCCAGTAAGTGCTGTTGATTCCGATCTCGCCCGTGTGGTCGATCAGCAAAGTCGCCAGCGCGATTTTGAAGAGAACGATATAAGCCGCGCCGCGCCGCGGAGCACGCGCCAACAACCAGCCTTCGCTGAGCTGTACGATTCCAATCGCAAGCAGCGTGAGCTGTTTGTGGATCTCCCTGATTGGCGGCAGCACGGCTAAGCCTGCGAGAAACAGCAGCCAGAGAACATCCATCCAGTTGATTACAGGACGATTCTGTTCGGGATTAATTGGCCGGCTCATGGCAGGACCCGGAAAAACAACTGCGCCAGGAGCGGGCTGTGTGCCCGGCTTCCCGGCGCTATCGCGGTCTCGTTAACTTCGGTTCGAGCCTCTGGCAGGTTCCGCCGCATGCGAACCTATCAGACCGCAGGCGGCTAGTTCGCGTCAATGTCATTTCTTAGGCGCGGGTGCGCTCTCTGGCTTTGGGGCGGATGGATGCGGAGTCTGCTGCCGTTGCGCAGAGGTCGACGCAGGTCTCGCCTGCTGCTCGCTTGTCCCCCGAACCGGTGCAAGCGGTTGCGCCGACGGGTGCGACCACTGCTGTGCTTGTCGCGGCGCGCCTTGCTGAGCCGGGCGCGATGCATGGGATTGCTCGCTCCGATTCCCGGGACTTTGCTGGCTCGTCTGCGGCTCTGGCTCCGCACTGCCTTGATCCTCCCACACGCGAGGCTGTGTTTTTGCCGGGCTGCCTTCCGCCTCGGCCGGTACAACCGTATGGAAGCCACCTTGTGTCTGTGATTGCACCGGGCGCGTTACCGGAACCGGCCTCCCTGGCGGTTGTTGCCGCACCAGCGACTGTGCAGTCGAGTTCTGTGCGGCCGATGCTGATCCGATCGATGCTCCGGTCGTCCCTGGTCCAGTCGTCCCTGGTCCAGTCGTCCCTGGTCCAGTCGTCCCTGGTCCAATCGTCCCTGATCCAATCGACCGTGGCAGTGGAGCCGGCGTACGCAGCGCCACTACCGGGCGATTCATCACCGTGGCTGGCGGCTTGTTTGCCACGGGCCTGCCCGCACCAAACACGCTTCCGCGAGCCGGCTCGACCGCGAGCGCGTTCGAGACGGGCGCGGCTGCAAGCTCTTTCGACGGAACCAGCATCATATTTCGTGCCGCGGACCGGCCATTTACAAACGTGTCTTGTGAAACCACTGTTACGCCTCCACTCACATTCCGGTTCGCATAAGTGACGTTGCTGAAGTTCCGGTTCACGATCACCGCGTTGTAGACGTTGGTGACTCTGGTGACATTCACTGCCGTGTTGGTGACGTTCACGCTGTTTACGTAGGCACGGCTCACGTGATAACCCGGAATAAATACTTCTCCTGGAGCCAGCGGGAACCACGCCACTCCTACTCCGGCCGAGAAATGAAATCCCGGCCCACCGCCAGCCCAACTCACCAGCGCAGGCGCATAGACCGGCCGCACCATGCTCGGTCCCGGAACCCAGACCCAGCCGGTCGCGGAAGAAGCCCAGCGTCCGTAGTGGAAGGGGGCAAATCCCCAGGGCTCATTCTCGACCCAGGTCCAGCCCCACGGCGCGACCCAAGTCCAGCTTCCGTAGCGGTACGGCGCCCAGCCCGGCACCAGATTGGTCGGCCGCCAGACCATGCCGTAGTCGGCAACATAGGCCCAGTCGCCATACTGGTCGAGATCTTCGTATCCGGTCATGTCGCGCGAGACGTAGTTTGCGGCGTCGGAGCGATCTTCATTCTGGTCGCGATCCTGCGCCCAGCTATCTAATCCATCCTGACTGGGAACGTCTCCGGCGCTGTAATCCACTTGATCGTTCGCGCTGCTGGTAAATCTGGCGTACTGATTCGCTCCCATGCTGTAGGTGTTGCCGCCGCCGGTGGCCTCGCCGCGTCCGCGCCACACCGTCACCTCGGTTCGGCTGCCGTCTGGATCCACATCCATGCGGTAATCCCCGGGCTGCATGACCACGAATGCCACGTTCGGTGTGTCGATTTCATACGCGTCCTGGGCGTCCACGTGCCGGACGTTTACAATCAGGGATCCCTGCACCAGCCGAATCTGCGCTACCTGGTCACTGACCTCGAGCAACGTGATCCCAGTCTTAGGACCCAGACGGAGTGCGGTCGATCCGATGTGCAGCTCGGCGCGAGAGTTCTCGTCGGCCCAGAGATTGTCGCCCGTCACTAACGGACGATTGAGCTCGGCCGTGACCCAGTCGTTTTCGCCGCCGGGCTGAAACGATACTGAACCCTCTATGTAATTCAGGCGGGCTACCCGGCTTGGAGGATCTTGCTGGTCGGCATTTTGCGCGTCATTTTGCGAGTTCTGGGAGGGTTGCGCGTCGGGAGCGACCTGCGCATTCTGTGCTCTTGCGACAAGCGGTTGTAGAAATGCCAGGCTTGCCAGCACCAGTGCCCAAGCCCACGACTGCCTTATTCTGTTCATAAGTTCCCCAATGGATTCCGAGCGCGTTTGCCACGATCGTATCCATACCTCTATAAACACGATAGATACCTTTAGTTTCTTGGTTGGGATGGTCTATTGGGGCGAAGGTTGGGCGAGATCAGACAGAGTAAGTTGGTTTCGAAAGTAACTTCAGCGAGTTACTGCCGGCTTCGGGGAAATCTCATCGAGAGTAAGATTCAGTTCCAGGACATTGACCCGGGGTTCGCCGAGAAATCCGAACTGCCGCGACTCCGTATGCTTGCGCACCACTTCGCGAACTACCTCCTCGCTAATCCTGCGTTCTTTGGCGATGCGCGGCACCTGAAATTCCGCCGCTTCGGGGGAGATGTCAGGATCGAGGCCCGAACCCGACGTCGTCAGCAGATCCATAGGAATCTCAGCTCCGGGATTCTCGGCTTGCAATCGCTCCGCGTCTGCCTGCACCCGCGCGATGAGGGATTGATTGATTGGCCCTAGATTCGATCCACCGGAATTGCTGGCGTCATAGCCGGTTCCGGCGCTCGACGGACGCGAGTGGAAATAGCCGGGTGAGGAGAATGACTGCCCGATCAAGTGCGATCCCACGACCTTCCCGTTGCGCGTCACTAGCTCTCCGTTCGCCTGCCTCGGAAATAGAACCTGCGCGAGTCCGGTAATTACAAACGGAAAAAACAGGCCAAACAATATGGTCGTCACCACGGTCATGAGCACAGCAGTGATCAGATTTTTCTTCATAGTCGCCTCTACGCCAATCGTTTCTATGCCAACCCAGCTCGCACGATGAGCAGGTCGATCAGCTTGATCCCGATAAACGGCACGATCACGCCGCCCAAGCCGTATACCAGCAGATTGCGGCGCAGCAGGATGGCCGCTCCCTGCGGAACATATTTCACTCCGCGCAGCGCCAACGGAATCAATGCCACGATGATCAGGGCATTAAAGATGACTGCCGACAAGATCGCCGATTGCGGCGTCGCCAGGTGCATTACGTTGAGCGCCTGCAGAACCGGGAACGTCCCGGCAAACATTGCTGGGATAATCGCGAAATACTTGGCCACGTCGTTTGCAATCGAGAAGGTGGTCAGCGCGCCCCGCGTCATCAGCAACTGCTTGCCGATTTCTACGATCTCAATCAGCTTCGTGGGATTCGAATCCAGGTCGACCATGTTGCCGGCTTCCTTCGCCGCCTGCGTGCCCGTATTCATGGCGACGCCCACATCGGCCTGCGCCAGCGCCGGCGCATCGTTCGTACCGTCGCCAGTCATCGCAACCAGCTTCCCCTGACCTTGTTCGCGGCGGATCAAGTCCAGCTTGTCTTTCGGCGTTGCCTGCGCCAGGAAGTCGTCCACGCCCGCCTCGCTCGCAATCGCCGCCGCGGTCAGCGGATTATCCCCAGTGATCATCACGGTCTTGATTCCCATTGCGCGCAGCTGATCAAAACGCTGCCGCATGCCGCCCTTCACAATATCTTTTAGCTGAATCACTCCCAGCGCCCGGCCGTTCTCGGCCACCACGAGCGGCGTTCCTCCGGAGCGGGAGATCGCCTCCACCGAGGCCCGCACTTCCGCGGGAAGCGAACTGCCCTGGTCTTCCAGATATTTGGCAACCGCATCGGTCGCGCCTTTGCGGATGGCGCGTCCATCCAGATTCACGCCTGACATGCGAGTCATGGCGCTGAAGGGAATGAACTCCGCGTCGTGCGTACTCATCTCCCGCCCGCGCAGTCCATACTTTTCTTTGGCCAATACAACGATCGAGCGTCCTTCGGGAGTTTCGTCAGCAAGCGATGAGAGTTGCGCAGAATCGGCAAGCATTGCTTCGGTCACGCCGGGCGCGGTCACGAATTCAGTCGCCTGGCGGTTGCCGAGCGTGATGGTTCCTGTCTTGTCGAGCAGCAAGGTATTCACATCACCGGCGGCTTCGACGGCGCGTCCTGACATTGCGAGCACGTTGTGCTGGACTAGGCGATCCATACCCGCGATGCCGATCGCCGAGAGTAGGCCGCCAATCGTGGTCGGAATCAGGCACACCAATAAGGAAACCAGCACGAATACCGTCTGCGGGGCGCCGGCATAAATGGCGAAGGGTTGCAGCGTGACCACAGCCAGAAGAAACACAATCGTCAGCCCGGCCAGCAGGATGTTCAGCGCAATTTCGTTCGGCGTCTTCTGCCGCTCCGCGCCTTCCACCAGCGCAATCATGCGATCAAGAAAAGTTTCGCCAGGATTCGACGTGATCTTCACCTTCACCCAGTCCGAAAGCACGCGTGTTCCGCCGGTCACGGCGGAGCGGTCGCCGCCGGCTTCGCGAATCACGGGTGCAGATTCTCCCGTGATCGCCGACTCATCCACCGACGCCACGCCTTCCACGATCTCGCCGTCGCCGGGAACAAACTCGCCCGCCTCCACCAGCACCATGTCTCCCGAGCGCAATTTCGACCCTGGTACGGTCTCCGTTTTTCCATCGCAAAGCAGCCGGTTCGCCATGGTTTCGGCTTTCGCGCGCCGCAGCGCATCGGCCTGCGCCTTGCCGCGGCCTTCCGCCATGGCTTCGGCGAAGTTGGCGAACAACACCGTAAACCATAGCCACAGTGTGATCTGCAGATTGAATCCGAAGCCCGGCTGCCCGCGCATTCGCTCTAGAATGAGCAGTACCGTGGTCACTACGCTGCCCACTTCCACCACGAACATCACGGGATTGCGCATCATGGTCACGGGATGCAACTTCACTATCGAATCCCACGCCGCGCGGCGCACGATCTTCATGTCCCACAAACTGCGTTTTGATTTCTTGCTTGCCATGTTTTCCTAAGAAGACTGCCTAGAAAGTTTTGCCTGCCATCATCAGCAGGTGTTCGAGAATCGGCCCCAGACTGAGCGCCGGGAAAAATGTCAGTGCGCCCACGATCACGACCACGCCGATCAGCAGAACCGTAAACAGCGGACCTGTCACCGGGAAAGTGCCCAGCGTTGCCGGAGTCTGCTTCTTGCCTACCAGATTGCCGGAAATCGCCAGCACCGGCAGAACCATCATGAAGCGCCCCAGCAACATGGCGATGCCAAGCGAAGTGTTGTACCAGGGCGTGTTGCCGTTAAATCCGTTGAAGCCGGAGCCATTGTTGGCCACGGAGGAAGTAAAGGCATAAAGCACCTGCGTAAACCCGTGCGGCCCTGCGTTCGACATGGAGGTAGTGCCGAAGCTGTATAAAACCGAAATCGCAGTGAACACGAGAATCACCAGTGGAAAGATCAGCACCACCAGCATCGCCATCTTCACGTCGTAGGCTTCGATCTTTTTGCCCAGATACTCCGGCGTGCGTCCCACCATCAATCCCGCAATGAAGACGGAGAGGATGACGAAGACCAGCATTCCGTACATGCCCGCGCCGACTCCGCCGAAGATCACTTCACTCAGCATTAGGTTGATCAAGGGAACCATCCCGCCGAGAGGCGTGAACGAATCGTGCTGGGAGTTGACCGCGCCGCAACTCGTGTCAGTAGTTACAGTGGCGAACAAAGCCGAGTTGGCCACGCCGAATCGCACTTCTTTCCCTTCAAGGTTGCCGGCGGCCTGGGGAGTAGATGATGGACGCTGCAAGCCATGCTGCGCCGCAGCTGTTACCAACGGATTCCCGCGCGCCTCCGCCCAATATGCTGTGCTCACTCCGGCCAGAAAGAGCAGAGCCATCGCCGCCCACACGGCCCATCCATGCCGCGGCGAGCCCGTCATTTTTCCCAACGTGTAGGTCAACGCGGAAGGGATCGCGAGAATGCAGAACATCTCGAGAAAGTTCGTGAACGGTGTTGGATTCTCGAATGGATGCGCGCTGTTGGCGTTGAAGAAGCCTCCACCATTCGTTCCCAATTCCTTGATGATCTCCTGTGACGCCGTCGGCCCCTGCGCGATTACTTGCTGGCTCACCGTCTGCATGATGGGCTTGCCGTCAGGCCCGTTCACGGGTTTGCCGTCTGCGCCCAGTTGCGGGGTCTGGTAGGGATCGAGAAGTTGCACCGTGTCATAGGGCTTCAGGTTCTGCACCACTCCTTGCGACACCAGCACCAGCGCGCCCACTAGGCACAGCGGAGCCAGAATCCACAATGTACCGCGAACCATGTCGACCCAGAAGTTGCCGATGGTTTTTTGCTCACGGCGCGCGATGCCGCGGATGAATGCTATGGCCAGCGCCATTCCGGCCGCCGCCGAGATCCAGTTGTGATAAGCCAGACCGACCATCTGCGTCAGGTAGCTCATGGTGGTCTCAGGCGAATAATTCTGCCAGTTTGTGTTCGTGGTGAACGAAGCCGCGGTGTTGAATGCGAGGGCTGGAGGCACTCCTGCCAGCCTTTGAGGATTTCCGGGCAACCACAACTGGACTCGCTCCAGCACATAAAGCAGGATCATGGAAACGCCGCTGAACAAGAGCACCGACAGCGCGTATTCCTTCCAGTCCATCTCGTGGTTTTCGTCCACGCCCGTTAGCCGGTAAAGGATTCGTTCCACAGGCCGCATCACGGGGTCAAGCCAGGTGCGCTCGCGCCCGAACACCCGCGCCATGAAGCCGCCCAGCGGCTTGGTGACCAGCAACACCACCAGCAAAAGAAAAAAGATTTGCAGCCATCCATTTGCCGTCATCAGAATTTCTCCGGCCGCAACATGGCGTAGACGAGATACACCAGCAGACCCGCGCAAATGATCAGCATGATGATCGGTTCAGAATTCATATCCTCCTCAACGCACTCGCTCGCAGAAAACTACGTAAGCGAGCGCCACAGCAAAGAATAGAATTGTCACCGCAAGAAAAATTACGTCTTGCATCGCAAAATCTCTCCAGTTCGCAGTTCGATCTTCATTTCTCGGACGGTTGCTTAATTAGCTCGCATCCAAGCCTAGAACTTGACCAGTATAGCCATGTCGATGAACTGCTCGTCCCGGCGCAGGTCGGGGAACCACACACTGCTGGTGCTGCCCGGGCTGCCACAGGCCGTTTCCGCGGCGCTGAGGGTTTCTTGCATGGACGAATTCCCATTCATGCAGGCGAAGAATTGAGGATAGCCGTTATTGGTATAAGGCACTCCCCCGGAACCCGGCGGCGTCATCCCGCCGCGGCCCGTCCAGTACGGCACATTGGCATGGCGATAGTCGTACTCCCAGCGGAAGGTGATGTACTGCTTGGGCATGTAGTCGAACGTAATCGACGAATCCCAGGCCTTGAATGAGTCTGACGGATTGCCGGTAAAATACGGCGCATTGATTGCCGCCGATTCCGCCGTCTCTCCGTTGATGGGAGGATCCAGAACCAGATAGCGTCCGGGGTTGTTGATCTGGCCGCCGCCGACCGTCAATCCGTAGCGGTCTTTCTTGAACCAGAAGCGGTTGTATAGCATGTAGCCGATAAAGCTCTGCTTGGGATTGATGCCTGGAGCAAAGCTCTCGTCCGCAGACGTGGCTCCGACTGAGTTCTTATCCTTGGTATTACCGTGACAGCCCACGCCCTGCAGATATACCCCTGCCGAGGTCGTCGTGCTGGGGCCAAATTCGCAGCCCATATCGCCGGTGAACGACAACGCCATCTTGTCGAGAAACTTTTCCGGTTGATCGTAATACTTGATCTCGACGCTGTCGTCGGTGTGGATACGTCCGCGGTTCGGGATGTATAGATCGTCATGCCCCAAGCCGTAATTGTTCGAAATCACGTTCACCCACGATCGCGGAGTCCACTTGATCTGTCCACCCAGACCTTTCCGCGAGTTGGCCGAGCCGTACGATTGCCATCCGTTGATGAGCCAGGGCTCGATCTTCAGGTGAGGATTGGGGAAAATCTGAACTCTCAATCCATTGAAGAACCACGGAGTGTTCGAGGAAACATACGAGGGTTGATAGGCCCAATTATCGAAGTTGTAGTAACTGAACAGGCCAATGTAAGAGAGGAAAATGCCGGCATCGACGTTGATCCCGTTCAGCGCATTGATGTGGTAACCGCCGTAGGCCTCGGCCAAGTAGCGATAAGCGGTGTCGAGATCCCATTGGCCCTTGGCCGGACTGGGGTCATTGCGCGGCGTGGTTGCAGAGTACATGCCGAACTGTGTCATGAAGCGGGCGCGAACGTTGTCATAGTGAAAATCGCCACCGAGACCGAGTTGCTCCAACTGGATTTCGTTGGAGCGAAATATTTCGCTCGATCCGCTGATCGTGTTGTCTACCGGTTTGTTGAAGTCGTACGTATAGGTAACATCCGCGCGGATCTCCGGAGTGAAGAATTTGGAATCGAAAGCTGCTTCTTTGGTGCGTGGGTTGCCGTTCAGCCAGGTCCAGTCCCAGTCGGAAAAAGGATCGATCTTTTCTTTTTTCGCGGGCGCGGTTTCGGGAGATTGACTTGGGGAAGATTGACTTGAGGAAGAAAGGCTCGCGGGCTGGGCTAACCACCCCGTTACGCCTGCCGTTGCGGGAGCTCTGCCGGCGGCGGTCGAGGTGGCAAAGTTCGCCGCAGTCACGGCGGGAACGTTTGGCCCGGGCCCAGTCTTCACCGGCGCCGCCGACGCATCGCTGCGATCATTCGAGGGCAAGGCATTGGAAGGCGCAGCGGTCTTCTGCTGCTCAACTTCCGCGCGCAAGCGCTCAACCTCAGCCCGCAGCGCTCTCAACTCGTCCCGCATCTCCTGTTGCTCCGACTCTGCCGTGGCCGCGCTAGAGCCGGGGTTCGCGGAAGACGTAGCCGCGTTTGAGGTGGATTGAGCGTCGGCTCCAGCCGACAAGAACAGGGCGAACCCGAAGAGCCACAAGACCAGCGCTGTGTTTTTCTTTAGCATAATGTTCGTTCTCCAATAATTCGCAGCGGTAGTCGCCGCGGTCACTTTTTGGCGCGCGGCCGCCGTCATCAAAATAGATCCCGCGCAGAACTCTTACGGGTTGCTCTTTCTCCGTTTCCCGGCGGACCGGCACGACCCAGTAGCAGACCGAAGGCGCATTCTCACGCAACAAGGCCGCCAGAAACCTGAGCATGAACGCGACTGCAGCCAAGGCGACACCTGCAACCATTCACGTTGCCCACATACTTTTGCTTTCTGCGCCTTTGCGCAGACCTCCCGCGCAAACATTTCAGTGGATCATCTCGGGTGTAAAGGTGGTTTAAGGAATTTCTAAGGAATTCGTAAAGGTACAATTCTGGTTAGCGGCGAGAAATCGGCAGAACGTTGCTCTACGCAACAAGAGCGCAATCCAACTGCGCCTTCCTGGGCGTTTAGTGTCGGTGAGTCCGTTAACCAGGGGCGCTCAGCAGCCCCACTCGGCTTCGCCGGTTGCGCAAAATACTGTCGTGAGCTTGCACGCTCGCTGGTCATCGACTCCAGTTCAAGCAGAGCCAACCGCGCGGCTGCCACCAACCGGCTCTTCTCGGTCTGCGGAACTTCTTTCCACGATCCACGCTCGGAACCGCGATTGTCCGGCGTCAGCGCCTCGTGATAGTGATGAAAAAGTTCGGCCAACCGCTCCGGCGCTACTTCATGAATCCACATATCTTTTATCTCCATGTACCTGCTTGTTCTCTGGGACACTTTTTCGGACCCAGACTATTGGACATGCAATCTTGCAAAGTCCGAATAAAGGCTCCATAAAATGTTCGTAAAGATTAGGGATCAGCGAAGGTTAGGATTTACAACCCAGGTTCAAACCTGTAGCCGACCCAGGGCTCGGTGAGAAGATATTTTGGAGAGGAAGGATCGGACTCGATCTTCTTGCGTAACTGCCCGATGAAAACGCGCAGGTATTCCGGCTGTTCGACGCTATTCGCGCCCCAGATCGCGGCCAGCAGGGTCCGATGCGTCACCACTTTGCCCGGACGCCTCGCGAGATACAGCAGCAGGTCGAATTCCTTGGGCGTTAGATGGACCTCGTGTCCCGCAACTTTGACCAATCGCGCATCTAAATCGATGTGAAAGTCTCCGGCCGTAATTGCGCCGGGCTGTTCCTCGGCCGTCGGGGTCCTCCGCAACTGCGCCCGAATTCGCGCCAGCAATTCATTCATGCTGAACGGCTTGGTCACGTAATCGTCGGCTCCTGCGTCCAATGCCTCCACCTTCGAACGATCCTGTCCGCGAACCGAGAGCACGATAATCGGCACGTGCGACAACTGCCGTATTTGCCGGCACAGGCCTACCCCATCAAGATTCGGCATCGCTAAGTCCGTTACCACAACGTGCGGCGTCCAGTTCTTCATGAGCTCCAGCGCCATCTCCCCATCGTTGGCCACGCGGATGTCATAGCCCTGCACCGAAAGCGTGGTGCGCAGCACGCGCGTGATCTGCGGCTCGTCATCGACCACCAGGATTCGCCGGTGCTCGTTCGTCATCTTCTTGTCGTCATTCATCACTGGTCAATTGCACTTACCGCATTTCCTGGGTCACGATGTGGACATCCACGGAGGGGCTTTCGCGCAGAAACTTGTGAATTGCAGACAGATAGAAATATCTCTTCCACCCCTTGGTGGCCGACCGTCCGAAAACTACCTGCGTAATGTGATTCTCACGCACAAACTCGGCGACCTTTTCCGCGACAATCTTGCCCTCGCTCTTCACCACCTTCGCTCCTACGCTCTCCGCGAACCGGATATTGTCAGCCAGGGTTCGCTGGTTCTCATCGCTCTCGTCCGCGCCAGTATCCACGTAGAAGGCATAAAAGTCGCCGTCCATCGCCTGGGCCATGCGCGCTCCCCGCGCAATCAAGTACTGTGCTGCCGGATTCGAGCTGAAACACACCGCAATGCGCTCCCGCACCTGCAGCAGCTGGCCATCTTCGTTCTTAAGTTCTGAAAGCGTGCGGTCGACGGCCTGGGTCACCTGCCGCAGGGCCAACTCGCGCAGGGCCACGAGGTTGGTATTGCGGAAGAAATTTGCCAGTGCCCGCTCGACCCGCTCCAGTGGATAAATATCCCCGCGTTTCATCCGCGTCTGCAGCGCTTGCGGGGTAAGATCGGCCATCACAATTTCGCCCGCGCGGCGAATCACCCAGTCGGGCACGGTCTCCCGCACCTGCACACCAGTCAGGCTGCGGATCGTCGGCGACAGGCTCTCGATGTGCTGGACATTCAGCGTGGAAAGAACGTCAATCCCGGCATCGAGCAGTTCAAACACATCCTCATAGCGCTTCGCATGCTTGCTGCCTTCGATGTTGGTGTGCGCCAGTTCGTCCACGAGCACAACGTGCGGCTTGCGGGCCAGAATAGCGTCCACATCCATCTCTTCAAAAATGGTCGACTTGTATTCCAGCTTCCTCCGCGGAACCGATTCCAGGCGCGACGAAAGTTCTACGATCGGTTTGCGCCCGTGAGTCTCCACTATGCCGATCACGACTTCTTCGCCGCGGCTCGCCCTGCGTACGCCTTCGCTCAGCATGGCGTAAGTCTTGCCCACGCCCGGAGCGTAGCCCAGAAACAGCTTGAACACCGCCGGCCGCTGGGTGGTGTCCACTTCTTTGAGCCATTCTTCGGGAGTCTTGGGCATCGCGGTTATTGTCCACGCTGAAGCGGAAATTGTCGAATCTGGACGAAAGTAAGTCTCAAGGTTTCATAGTTTCAAGGTTTCGCAACCCATCGCCCGCCCTGAAACCCTGAAACGTTGAGACTTTGAAACCTTGAGACCTTGATTCCGTTACAATCGTGCCCGTGAAAGCCCGTTGGCCACAGCAGTTGCTCCGCTACACCGCCTGTCTCGTGGCCATCGAACTCGCGGTCCAGATTTGCCGGCGCATTATCCACGTGAACCCCACCACGGTTGCTTTGACGTTCCTTTTGATGGTGCTGTGGGTGGCGGCCTACTGGGGGTTTCGCTTCTCGGTCTTTCTTGCGTTGCTCGCCACGCTGGCCTTCAACTATTATTTTCTTCCCCCCATCGGAACCTTGACCGTCGCCGATCCACAGAATTGGGTCGCGCTGTTCGCTTTTCTTGTGACCGCGGGAATCGCCAGCCAGCTCGCCGACCGCGCCCGCCGCCAGACAGCAGACGCCAATCAGCGTCGCCGCGACGTGGAACGCCTCTACGCCTTCAGCCAACGCTTGCTCGCCACCGATAACGTAGCCGAACTGCTGAATGCGATTCCCGCTTACGTGTGTGACGGATTCGGCGCCAAGGCAGCCGCCATCTACTTGCTGAGCTCGCAACAGGTCTACCGCACCGACCCCAAAGCAACCTCGCTTGCTCTGCAGGATCTTCAAATCGTCAGCTCACGCGGCGAACCGGTCATCGATTCCCAGCGCGGAATCTCTCTCACTCCCTTGCACCTGGGAACGCGCACCACCGGAGCCGTGGGCATTGCCGGACCAACGCTCTCGCGCGCCACTCTCGAGGCTCTGGGCAGCATGATCGGCATCGCCATCGAGCGCGCCGGCGCCATGGAAAAACTTTCCCAGACTGAAGCCGCGCATCAAAGCGAGAATCTGCGTGCCGTCCTACTCGATTCGGTGACTCACGAGCTGCGCACGCCTCTTACTGGGATCAAGGCCGCAGTCACCGGCCTGCTCTCGGAGTACAACCTCGACGAAGCACAACGCCGTGAGCTGCTGACAGTAATCAACGAGGAAACCGATCGCCTCGACCGTCTGGTTGGCGAAGCCACGGAAATGGCCCAGCTCGATGCGCACAAAGTCGAGCTCCATATGGCGCCGGTGGATATCGCTTCGGTAATTGAGTCCGCTGTGGAAGAGTCGAGAACGTTTATAGGCCTACATCCGCTCGAAGTCCGCGTGGCTCCGTCGCTGCCCAAGGTGCGAGTTGATTCCGACCGCATTGCAGAGGTACTGAAGCAGCTGCTGGAAAATGCCGCCAAATATTCTCCGCCCACCGCGCCGATCACGATTACAGCCGAGCAAAAAGGAGACCGAATAGTCACCAGCGTTACCGATCATGGACACGGCATCGATGACTTCGAGCAGTCGCTGGTTTTTGACAAGTTCTACCGCGGCCGAGACCAACGCTATAGCGTGCAAGGCACGGGCATGGGACTGGCGATTGCCAAGGCCATCGTGGAAGCCCACAACGGAGTTGTCGGGGTCACCAGCCAACTCGGCCGTGGCTCAGTCTTTTCTTTCGAGCTGCCCGCGGCCTGAGCGGACGAGAGTCAATTCTTCAGCTTCGGGCGTTCGCAAGTATCCACAATCTTCGTCGGATCGATCGCATCCTTGTCGACTTGCTCTTCCAGAATCTTCCCATCTTTCCCGATCAGAAAGTTCACCCGGCGCGCGGCTTTGTATTTGTCCACGTAAATTCCGTACTCGCGCGTAACATCTCCGCCCCAATCACTCAGCAGGGGGAACGTAACTCCAATTTGGTCGGCGAAGGCTTTGTCGGCGAATGCGCTATCCATGCTCACACCCAGGACCTGGGTGTCGGCAGCTTCCAGCCTTTTCAAATCTTGCTGGAAGGCCTTCATCTGCTTGGTTCAACCGCCGGTAAAGGCGAAAATGAAAAACGCCACCACTACGTTCTTCTTCCCGCGGTACTGGCTCAAGGAGACGGCCTTCAGATCGTTGCCGTCGAAATATTTCAGCGTGAAATCCGGCGCCATGTCGCCAACTTTGGGCATGGCGATCGATGCGTCGTCTGGTTGTTTGCTTTGTGCCGCTGCCGGAGCTGCACCCGCGACGGCCAGCGCGCCCGCAAGCAGCAAGCCTGACAACATCCTAAGTAGTTTCTGCTCCATTACGAACCTCCTGCTCGAATGATAGTTTACTCCGCAGCCGAAGCACTGCGCGGTTGGGTGAACGATTCCTCGTCGCGAGGCCAATCAGTATCTGTTCTTGCACCTCCCGCATTGCCGAAAGTAAGCGCAACCAGTAAATTCAAGACAGACGTTGGTTACACCGACCGACGATCATTCGATGCCGCTTGCCACGCTGAACGATATCTTCTTCGCCGCGACCGAGCGCAATCTCGACCGTGCCATGCTTTACCGGGAGGCGGGAAAGTGGCTACCCATCTCCTCTTCAGACCTGCGCCGCAACGTCGCTGGAACCGTTCGCGCACTGCAGAGGTGGGGCGTGCAGAAAGGCGACCGGGTCGCCATTCTCAGCGAGAACCGGCCTGAATGGTCGACGGCCGACTTCGCAATCCTGCTGCTCGGCGCCGTCACCGTTCCCGTTTACGCCACGCTAACGCCTGAGCAAACCGCTTACACCCTTCGCGACTCGGGCGCCAGCATCGTTTTCGTCTCCAGCGAACTCCAACTGCGAAAAATCCAGACGATCCTCAACCAGACGCAAGTCAAGAGAATCGTAGTCATGGATCACGTGCAAATCCCCGGCGATCTTTCCGTAACGTGTGCGCTCATGAGTCAGTTCATGAGCCAGGGCTCCGGCGGGCTCGATCCCCACACCGAATCGATCGCCCGCTCCGTCCAACCCGACGATCTCGCGACCATCATCTACACCTCAGGCACCACCGGAACCTCGAAGGGCGCGATGCTGACCCACGGCAACATTGCGTCGAACATCAATCGCTCTTTGCTGGGCTTCAATATGCACCCCGGGCTGCTCAGCATTTCGTTTCTTCCTCTTTCGCACGTCACGGCGCGCCATGTGGATTTCTCCATGCTTTACCACGGCGTAACTCTCGCCTACTGTCGCTTCATGGAGAACCTTACCGAAACCTTCCTCGAAGTGCGTCCCTCCTTGTGCGTGTCTGTGCCCAGAGTCTATGAAAAAATCTACGCCAAGACCGAAGCGAAGGCCCGCGGATTCGCCAGGCGCGCCATCTACCGCTGGGCGTTGTCGGTGGGCCGCGCCAACAAGCCCGCAATTCTTGCCGGACGAATCCCCACCGCGGCCAACTGGAAACTGGCCAACCGACTGATCTTCGCGAAAATCCGCGATGGTTTGGGAGGCCGGGTCGAAACTTTCATCTCCGGAGGCGCGCCTCTGGGCCGCGAACTGGCCGAATGGTTTGCCACCGTTGGCATTCGCATTCATGAAGGCTATGGCTTAACCGAAACTTCCCCGGTGATCGCCGTCAACACGCCGGTGAACCATCGCATCGGAACGGTCGGCAAAATCCTTCCCAACCTCGAGGTTCGCATCGCCGAAGATGGAGAGATTCTGGTGCGCGGCCCCTCGGTGTTCAAGGGATATTGGAATCGTCCTGAAGAAACTCAGAATGCCTTCGAGGATGGCTGGTTCAAGACCGGAGACATTGGCCAGATCGATGCCGATGGATATCTCTCCGTCACCGACCGTAAGAAAGAACTCATCAAAACCTCAGGCGGTAAGTTCATCGCTCCACAACCCATCGAGAACTCCTTGAAGCTCAACCCTCTGGTCGGAACAGCAGCCATTATCGGCGACAAGCATAAGTTTGCCTTTGTCATCGTCTCGCCCAACTTCCCCCTCCTCGAAGACTGGGCTCGTGCCAACGACGTCACTTTTTCCTCGCGCACTGAGTTGGTCGCAAATTCGAAGGTTCAGGCGCTCTACGAGGGAATAGTGGAAGAGGTAAACCAGAATCTGGCACGATTCGAGCAACTGAAACGCGTGCTGCTGGTGCCTGACGAATTCACCGCCGAAAATGGTGCCCTCACGCCTACGCTAAAACTCCGCCGGCGCATAATCGAAGAACGTTATCGCATCCAGATCGACGAACTGTACGCCCAGGCCGAAGCCACGACCACTCCATGAGGCGCTCTGTCATTTCGAGGCGGCCTCATCAACAAGTTTGTCATTCCGAGCGGCGCAGCCGCCGAGGAATCTGTTTTCCTTTCCGCCAACACGTCCTAGCCATAGCCCGGTGTTCCCAGCGCCGGTTTTGATTACAATGTATTCATGACCGATCCCCTAATCATCGCCGGCCGCGCCTTCCGCTCCCGCCTGATCGTCGGCACGGGAAAATACAAATCCTTCCAGGAAACTGCGCGCGCACTCGAAGCCAGCGGCGCCGAGATGGTCACCGTAGCCGTACGTCGCGTGAATCTTGACCGCAGCAAGGAGTCCCTGCTCGATTACATCGACTCAAAAAAATATTTTCTACTGCCCAACACCGCCGGTTGCTACAACGCCGACGAAGCGATTCGCGCGGCGCGCCTGGGCCGCGAGGTCGGCCTTTCGGACTGGGTGAAACTGGAAGTGATTGGGGACCAGGCCACACTCTACCCGGACGTGCAAGCCACGCTCGAAGCCACGCGCGTGCTGGTGAGCGAGGGATTTACTGTCCTGCCCTACACCTCCGACGACATCGTCTACGCCAAACGTCTGGTGGAGGCTGGTGCGGCCGCCGTGATGCCGCTCGGCGCGCCCATCGGCAGCGGCATGGGCATCCAGAACCAGGCCCATATCCGCATCCTGCGCGAGATGATCACCGGCGTGCCGCTGATTGTGGACGCAGGGGTGGGCACTGCTTCGGATGCTGCCATTGCGATGGAACTCGGAGCCGATGCCGTCCTGATGAACACCGGCATCGCCAACGCGCAAGATCCCGTGCTCATGGCCGAAGCCATGCATCATGCGGTGCTGGCGGGGCGCCAGGCCTACCTCTCAGGTCGCATGCCGAAAAAGCTCTACGCGACAGCCAGTTCCCCGCTTGAAGGAGTAGTCAGGTAGAGCCGGCGTCTCGCCGGCACGAGCGCCACCGGTCTCCAAAACAAATAAAAAAGGGACGGCCGCAGCCGCCCCTGTCTTTGTCCAATCTCCCTCAGAGCATCTTCACACTTTCCACGTGAATGGAATCGTTGCTCACGATTCCCGTCACGGCTACGTGATGTCCGGCATGACCCTTGAGAGCGTCCTGGTTATCCACGGCCAGAACTTTCTGGTCGCCATCGGTGACAATCACCATCTTCTGCCCGGCAGCCACGCACTTCTGGGCACACGCCGCACCGCTGGCGCTTGCCATCTTCACGCCGCATTTTGCGTCGCTCACCCATCCGTTCACGGTCGTGCTCTTGCCCATATTGTCAAACGCGAACGATGTCAGGGCAAACACGAAACAAATCGCAAGACAAAGCATTAGAACTTTTCTCATGGCCGGTTTCTCTCCTCTTTGATGTTCCGCTTGCGGCCCAGCCGCAGGTTATGGAAGGAATTCTAATCGCAAGTCCGGAAGCAATTCAACGCACCGGTCATCGATTAACGTCCCGAACTATACCACACTGGGATTTGTAGATTGTCACGCGCTTGTAAACTGCGAAGGGTCGCTCGAACACGGCTCCGGAGAATTTCATTTCTTCGCCGAGCGGGTAGCTGGGGGCGGCTGATTTGCCGCGGCTGGCGGGACGTACACGTACTCCCCGGGACGCGCATAGCGCAACTGTTCGCGAGCTTCTTTCTCAATCGCCTTTGCGTCTGTCTTCAGTGCCTGGATCTTCTGCGTATAAAGTTCGTTCTCTTTCTGTTCTTGCGCGATCTGCTTCTGCAGCGATTGACATTCCATCCTCTTCTGCTTGTATACCATCATCCCGTTGGCGCCGAGCATCACATGCACAAACAGCAAACCCGCGAGCACCGCAACCGTGATCGTGGCAATGCGCCGCCGCAAGACGTACACTCGCGTCGCCAGCGGTCGCACGCTTAACATCCACGACGCCGCCAATGCCTCAGCCTGCGGCGCCCTCTCGACCACGGCGCGCAGCCCATCTTCCGGACTGGGAAATCGCCGAATTCTTGGACCATCCTTTACTCGAAAATCCATTGCTTGGCCGCCGCGCTCAACTTCTCGAGACCCTGCTCACTGCGCGCCTCTGAATACACCCGCACCACCGGCTCTGTCCCGGACAGCCGGTAGCAGACCCATGAGCCGTCTTCGAAAACCAGCTTCAATCCGTCAGTGCGAACCACTTCACTGACCCCGCGTCCACAGAACTCCCGCGGATCAGACCTCAGCTTTCCAGTGAACTTCTCCTTCACCTCGGGCGTCAAGCGGAAGTTCTCCCGTCGAGGGTAATAGGAACCAACTTGGTTACACAGCGCCTTCAATTGCTCGCCTAGCGACTTCCCTCGCTTCGCCACCATTTCGCAGCACAGCAGCCCGGCCAGCACTCCATCTTTCTCGGGCACGTGGTGACGGATCGACAACCCCGCGCTTTCTTCCCCGCCGATCGCAATCTTATCCTGCATGATCAACTCGCCGATGTACTTGAACCCCACCGGCGTTTCAAAAAGCTCCACGCCGCGCGCCTTAGCGATCGCATTGATCAAATTCGTGGTCGCCACCGACTTCGCCACCCCGTTCTTCCATCCCCGGCTCTCCACCAGGTAGTCAAACAACAAAGCAATCACGTAGTTCGGCTGCAGAAAAGTTCCGTCGGCATCGACAATTCCAAAGCGATCCGCGTCGCCGTCGGTGGCGATGCCAATGTGCGCTCCCGTCGCCCGCATCTTTTCACGCAGACCTTCCAACAAGTGATCGTCCGGCTCCGGCGCATGGCCGCCAAACAGCACGTCACGATAATCATGGACGGTAGCAACGTTCACGCCGGCATCACGCAAAGCTCCGTCCGAATATCCCCGCGCTGCGCCCCACATAGGATCAAAACAAACCTGCAGATTAGCCTTGCGGATCGCTTCCAGATCCACAATCTCCCGCAGCCGATTCAGGTACGCTAGCTTCACGTCGAGCGATTCCGCGGCGCCGTTGCCCTTATCCGTTCTCGTTCCCAGTGTTGAATCCGCACGATCTCCGGCTTCGATCTCGGCCTCAATCTTCTTCGTAACTTCCGGCAGCGCGGGGCAACCATCCGGCGTCGAGAACTTGATCCCGTTGTACTCCGGAGGATTGTGCGAAGCGGTAAAATTGATCACGCCATCTGCCTTGGTATGAACGACTGCATAAGCAAACGCCGGAGTGGGGGCTGGATCTGCAACCACAACCGGCACAATCCCGTGTGCCGCCAGAATCTCCTCCGCCGTGGAACAAAACGCCTCCCCCAGGAATCGAGGATCGCGCCCCACCATCACTCGCGCCCCGTGTTTCTTCTGCGACGCTACGTAGCGGGCAATGCCACCCACGGCCCTACCCACGTTCGCAAAGGTAAATTCCTCCGCCATTACCGCCCGCCACCCCGAGGTACCAAACCTGATTTGCGTTAGCATGTTCTGTTCTCTGTCCGCAAAGTGCTACCCTCACCTGTCGTTGCTTGTCCGACACTGTCTGCCGACAACCGACAGCCGATTTTATATGACTGACAAAAGAATCGTTCTAACCACCGCCTCCTCGGAAGAAGAAGCCCGCAAGATCGCGCGCCATCTGCTCGAGCACCGGCTCGCAGCCTGCGTCAACCTCGTCCCTCAGGTTGCATCCATTTACGTTTGGCAGGGCAAGATCGAAGAAGCTCACGAATGGCTCTTGATCGTCAAAACCACGGCGGCGGCCTTCGGTCAAGTGCGTGAAGCGATCTCAGCGCTTCACTCCTACGAACTTCCGGAATGCATCTGCCTGACGATCGAAGACGGATCACCCGCCTATCTGCAGTGGATCGCAGAATCTGTGTCTGCATGAGATTCCAGCGAGTGATTCCACCTGCCTAGTGAGGAAGGCTACCGGCCCGATTCCAGCTGCGTGCTTAACTGATTGACGGCGGAAACATCGAAAAAGCCGGATAGATCGGCGTGGCCGGCCAGAGTGTCGCGCTGCTTGCCTTCCACCAGAATCTTCACTCGAAGAATGCCCGGGAGGTTCGCGGAGAGCGTCTCGATCAGCGATGCGACGGTGAGTTCTTCGGAGAGCACGCCCGAACGGTGGCCATCGGCGAAAGCGGCGTTGATGTCGATCACGGCGAGTCCGGGATCGACCAGGTAAACACTGCGGACATCAGACCCTGGTGGGAGGGGGTGAGGCGAGGCCTTGTCCAGGTATAAGGCAAGCAGCGACCGCAGCAATTCCTCAGCGCGCTGCTGGCGAACCGAGGGCAGCGGGATGTGGGCCGACTGCGCGAGCAGCACACCACTATCGTCATACGCCACAAACAGCGTGACTTGCTCGGTGGCTCCGGCCACGGGAGGCCCTACAGGACGGCTGTCGACCGAAACCGCTGGACCCGCGGCGGCCCGTCCCCGCATGCGCCACGCGTAGAGGCTCATGCCCAGCACGGCCAGCAGCAGCACCGAGATTGCGATGAACAGATGGCGTGGAATCATGCTTGGCTGGTCCTTATTCCTCGGTTATTTTCTGCGCGATCGTGTTCTGGCGATTTGTTCTGCGCGATCATGTTCTGCGCGATCACAGTTTGCCCGGTCATAGGTTGCCTGGTCATGGATTGCCTGGTCATGGAGCCGCTCCCAGCTGGGCACGAATGTCTGCGATTCCGTTCGCGACGCCGACGGCAACGAGTTGCTGGTAGTCCGGCGACATGAGTTGTGAGACATCGGACCCCGCGGGGGCAACCTCGACGGCGATGGCGGCCGTGACGACGTTATTCAATGGCCGAAGCGGCGCACTAAGAGTGCGCACCGCAACCTGTTGATTTCTTAACTCGGCCGCCACACTCGCAGCCGTCGCTTGACTGAGGGGCATGGAGGATGATTGAGCAGTGGTCCAGGAGCGGAACGGACCGCGATCATCCTCGCCACCGTAAGGCAGCAGCGCGGTGTAGAGCCGGACGCCACGGCCGTTCGATGCTGCATGCAGGGCCACGTAGACGGCGGCGTGAGTGGTGTTGGCGTAAAAAGCCCGGTCATCAACCGACACCGTCGCGTCTGAGTCGCGCAGAACAAGCGTGGAGATTCCACGATTCTCCAGCTCCTGGCGCAGACGGCGGGCGAAGGCAACCGTTACATCCTTTTCCGCCAGCGTGGAACTGAGCGCTTCGCCACGGTCATTTCCGCCATGGCTCGCGTCCACAACCGCGAAGTAACGGCGCGCGGCCGCACTCGACGGTCGGGGCGCTGGCGGCTGCGGAGTTGCACTGTTTTGTGGAACCGTTGCTGCACTGGTGGGCGGTGTTTGTCCGGATGCGCTCGCCGCAGGTGTAGCGGCCAGGGTGGCGGGTGTTCCGGTTGTAGCGGCAGCGCTTTCAGATTTTACTGGAGCAAGTGTGATGGTCCTGCCATCGTGGCTGAAGCTGGCGATAAGCGGAGCGTTGGTGCTAACCGTGATCTGGGCTGCGCCGTTGCCCTCCGAATAGGTGGCCTCGGGAATGGTTTTGCTGCCGAAAGTAAGTATAGGGGAGGCTGGCGCGGTAACCGGTTCGTGGCTGAATGTCATGCGCAGTTTTCCCGGCTCGGTGGCAACGGACGGATTCACTGGCGCGGTGAAACGGAACACCAGATGCGAAGGGTCTTCTGGAGGCACTGAGGCCGTGAAGTGAGTCGCGATGTTGCCAATGAAAAGACGTCCGGACTCCTGGTGCAGAGTTGCGGGACCACCCAGAAAGCGTGGCAGGAGCGAACCGAGAGAAGCCAGCGGGACCAGGCCGCGTCCGTTTTCCATGAGGAATTTTCCGGCGAGGTCGGCGTCGCGTCCCTGGACACGGGCGTGGGTGTGGCCAGTGGTAAATTCTCCGAGGATGTTGTTGTAGTGGATGCGCCAGCGCGGCGGTTCGAGTTTCGCGCTGACTGTTCCCAGCGGATCCAGCAGCTCCAGCAAGCCAATATACTCATGCCCTTGCCGCTGCACGATGGGCAAAGAATAGTTGGCGGCAGTGGAATAGACGGCGAGATGCTTCTCCGGAGCCGCCGCGGAGAGCATCAGGATTGCAAGTGGCAGGATGCAGGCGATAAGCGGTGCCCTCGAGCGCTGAGGTCTGCGTCTTCCACGCCTGATGAAGGCGAGATTGGAGGCCGAGTCCATCGTAGTAGCATTCGATGCGCCCTGACGGCGTCCATTCGGTTCTGTCGAAGCGTCAGCCATTTAGAACGTCCAAGGCCTTTCTGGCTTCCTCGCGGACCCAAGCATTGGGATGTTGTAGGAGACGTTCGATTTGCCCATGGGCTTTCCGCGCCTTCAGTTTCCGAATGGCCTTCACAGCAAAACCAGCGACTTCATCGTCACTAAGCAACTCAATCAACACGTCGACTGCCCTAATGGGGTTAAGGCCCGGGAGCCTCAACACCATCATGTCCCTCGATGCTCCGTGGCGCTTATCTCTGGCCAGTTCGACGACCCCATCAAAGTGACTCCGGTCTGCGACGACGGAGATGGCATTGCCTAATGCCCACTTAAACCCAAGCTCGGCGGTACCGACTGCATTAGGCAGTTTCCTGAATTCCCTGACCAGCGCTGCGTAAGCGTCTTCTCCTGCATACTTTACTGTCAAAGCACGGGCAATCCCTTCCCGGATGCGATAAGGATATTCATACCGCAGGTGGGCAACCAAAACCGGAATGGCGCGCCGGTACTCTCGCCTTGTGTTGACGAGATCCCAAACCGATTTGACGGACACCCTGACAACATCGTTCAGTGCTTGAACCAAGGGCCTTTGTGCCTGTTCAAAATGCTCCTTAAGGACTCTGAAATGATTGTCCTGCTCTTGTCGGCGTCGAACAAACTCAGGATCCTGGTTGAGTTCGCTCATCAACTCGACCACCGTCATAGGCTTTCGAAATTTGTTTTGTTTACCCGTTGGCATATATAGAAAACGCATCGTGTTCGGTTGCCGATGCCCGTATTTGGTAGCCGACTAGTCCAAGGCATAAACCGTCAATCCGCTAAGGAGCTTTGGGTAGAAATCAGTAGATTTCTGGGGCATGACCTCACCGGCGAAGGCAATGTCACGGACCTGCGCGATGCGGCAGGGATTCATCAGAAAGGCGATATCGGCGCGAGTTCCCTGTGCGCCGCGTACTCGCGACAAAGCTTCACCAGCATCGCGGATGTAGGAAATATTCTCCTGATTGCGGATCGATTCTTCCGACAGGTTCAGCACTCTTTCCAGCAAACACTTATGCAATTGCACCACATCAAGGGACTGCTGGCGCACGGACAAGCCAGAGAACACCTGTGGCGTGTTCGGGTTGGGATGATGCAATAGGAATGCCCGGTTGGCAGTGACAGCGAGAATGGATGTTCCGGTTCGCCCCGACTCCCGAAGGATCGCGGTGGCGCGGGGAGCGTCGAGCGCGGCATCAACTTCGTCGATGTCGAAGAAGGCGCGTGCCGAACTGCGGAATTTCTCTTCTGAGAAGGATGCGAGGCTATGAACCAGGCGATGCGTCGGGAGAATCAGCAGCCCGGGGCTGTTCATATTGACAAAAGTCATCATGAGGAACTCGTAAGGCGCTGCGCCGGAATCCGATGCCCCGGCGGAAGATTCGGCAGCGCGGCGTTCGTTGCGGTAGGTGAGGGCGGTTTCATAACGATGGTGGCCATCGGCGATGATTAGTTTCTTATCGCTCATCGCGTCCCGGATCACGCTGACCGTACCCGGATCCGAGACTTGCCACAGGCGGTGAATGACGCCATATTCATCCGTCACCGAAATATCCGGATCGGCATTGGTGGCGAGCAACGATTCGACCTGACCTGAATCCTCGTAGAGCATGAAGATCTGTCCGAAATGAGCCCGTGTGGCGCGAAGCAGGTCGAGGCGGTCGGCTTTGGGTTTGGCTAGAGTTTGTTCATGCCGGAAAACGACGCCAGCGGAGTAGTCCTCGATGCGTCCCAGACCGATGAACCCCCGGCGTTCCATTTCGTTCGTTGAACCGGGCAAAGAACCGGGAAGGGTGAAGCGCTGCGAATAGATATAGATCGAAGGATCCGAATCCCGGCGCAGAACGCCTTCCCCGCGCCAGTCGCGAAAGTATCCCGCAGCCCGGGAATATACATTGTTCACTGCATTGTCATTTTCTTCCCGCCGCCCAAGAATGATGCGCACGAGGTTATGCGGGCTGGCCTCATAATAACGATCCTGCAGCTCGGGAGTGATCTTGTCATAAGGTTGGGTGACGACCCGGGCAGGGGATGCTTGCCGCGGATCGTAGCGAAACGCGCGAAAGGGATGAACGTCAGCCATGGAAACTAATGATTGTAACAAGGTGGCAATTGGCCTTCGGTTCCGGAGTTCACCGGAATCGGGATGAGTTGCCTGAAATAGGCCGCCAATTCGGGATTGTCACACACATTTGACAAAAAAACCGCAGCCCCATGAGTCAAGCTGTGATACTATCGCGGCCAAATGAGGTGCTTATGGCCCTCCTGGATGGGCGCCGGCTCTCTCGCCTCAAGGCCCTAGGTCGGAATTTACTTTGGAACCTAGTTCGGAGCTTAGTTCAGAACTCCCGGCCGGTTCGACCTTGGAACCCAGCTTCTGCACCGCTGCACCGAATCGCGACCCTGCCTTGCCTCTTGATTTCGCTTCTCTCGTTCGCCGCAGTCTGCGCTTCGCCCGTGCTAACTTTTGGGCAGGCCGAGGTTAATGACGTCCACATCCAGCCCCGCGAGGTGGAAAAAGACAAGAGCGATGAGGTCGCCACTCAAAATCTCGTCTCCCCCTCCCTGACTACTCACGTGCGTCCCCTGAAGGTGGATGTGGATTTGGTGCTGGTCCCGGTCACGATCACCGACCCCATGAACCGCCTGGTGACTGGGCTTGAGAAAGAGAACTTCGAGCTGTACGAAGGCGGCTCGAAAGAAGAGATCAAGTCTTTCTCCAGTGAGGACGCTCCGGTCTCGCTGGGAGTGATCTTCGATTCCAGCGGAAGCATGAGCAGCAAGATGGACAGGGCCAAAGACGCGGTGATGGAGTTCTTCAAGACCGCCAACCCGCAAGATGAATTCTTCATGATCACCTTCTCCGACGAGCCTGAGGTGGTCAACGATTTCACCAGTTCAGTGGATGACATTCAGGGCAAACTCGTATTCACGGTGCCGCGCAGGCGGACGGCCCTGCTCGATGCCATCTACATGGGCATCACAAAAATGAGGGAGGCCAAGTACCCCAAGAAGGCCCTTCTGATCATCTCCGATGGAGGCGACAATCACAGTCGCTACACCGAGGGCGAGATCAAGGCTTTGGTAAAAGAAGCGGATGTAATGATCTATGCCATCGGGATTTACGACCGGTATTTTCCCACTGAGGAGGAGCGCCTGGGTCCGGCACTGCTGGGTGAGATCACGGAACTGACCGGTGGACGCGCCTTTACCGTCGAAAATCCTAACGATCTGGCCGATGTGGCCACCAAGATCGGAGTCGAACTACGCAATCAGTATGTGCTGGGGTATCGACCTAAAATGGTGGTGCGTGATGGCAAATGGCGTAAGATTAGGGTGAAGTTATTGCCCCCGAAAGGATTGCCGCCACTCCGAGTGTATGCCAGGACCGGATATTACGGGCCCCAGGAATAACCGGGCCAGGAGCTTTTTTCGTGTTCTAAGCTACGCGATCTGGGCCGTAATCGCAGTCTCGGCGCTCACGCAGTCTTTTGCTGGGCAGCCGGCTCTGACCCCTTCCTATTTCCAATCTCAGACTGTTCAGCCCTCATCGACGCAATCCCAACCAAGTCAGCCTCAGACCCCCGCACCCACCCCTGCGTCACCCCCTGCTACTTCGAACCAGCAGCAGCCCTCCGCCGAAAACGGAACCTTTGTCATCCGCAAGGATGTCGACGAAGTCCTGCTGCACGCCACCGTAGTCGACGACAAGCAGCATATTGTGACCAACCTTGACCGCAACGCCTTCTCCGTGTTCGAGGATGGGAAACCGCAGACGATCATTTCGTTCCGCCATGAAGACATTCCCGTTTCAATGGGAATTGTGATCGACAATTCCGGTTCGATGCGCGAGAAGCGGGCCAAAGTGAACCAGGCCGCGCTGAACCTGGTGCGGGCGAGCAATCCGCAGGATGAAGTGTTCGTTGTGAACTTTAACGACGAATATTATCTCGACCAGGACTTCACCAACGACCTGCTGAAACTCAAAGAAGCATTGGAGAAGATTGACGCCAAGGGCGGAACGGCGCTGTACGACGCGGTGGAAGCCTCCGCGGCCAACTTCAAGTATGCCAGGCTGGAGAGAAAAGTCTTGTTCGTGGTGACCGATGGCGAGGACAATGCCAGCCGGGACAGCCTGGAACAGACGGTGAAGCATTTGCAGGTCGAAAACGGTCCGGCGGTGTATGCGATAGGGCTCCTCGGCGATGAAGAGCATCCCAAGCGGGCTCGGAAAGCCCTTGAGATTATCGCGCAACGAACCGGTGGGCTCGCCTTTTTTCCCGCCACTCTGGACGAGGTAGATGAGATCAGCCGCCAGGTCGCACACGACATCCGCAATCAATACACCATCGGCTACAAGCCTACCAATCCCCGAGCCACTGGCGGTTTCCGGGAGATCCGGGTCGAGGCCAAGGCCAAAGGACACAAAAAGCTTGTCGTGCGAACCAAGAGCGGCTACTACGCAGCCCTGCAGCCGGCACAGTCGGAGACCAAGTAACTGGCCCTGACCTTGCTAAACAGGCCTCTCTTTCCGCTGAGCGTGACTTGGGAATTCTCAGTGGCCGGTATCGAATGGGATGCTAACCTCGGCGGCCGTACGTGAGTGGCTGGGTGCATAGACCCACCGCTTCACGGCCGATATGGCAGACTCGCCCAGAATTGGATTGCCTCCGAGCAATTGGACATCTTCCACGTTGCCTTTGGCTGAGATGGTTACGCGCAAGCGCACAGTCCCCCCGATGTTAAGGCGCCTGAGAGTCTCAGGGTATTCCGGCTCGACCCGGGTAATGAGCGTTCTTTGGGCGCTGTCTCCAGCATAAGCGATCGCTAGAGTCTTCACGCCTTCAGAGCGGGTTTCTGCACTCACATACCCGATCGCACCCCTCGTTCTGGCCACGTAGGCCACCATTTCGGCATCAGAATCCAATGCTTTGGGCATCGAGCCTCTGCCGGTAAATACCAACGCGCGATAGTATGTCTGCAAATCGTCGTCCGTCCTGCCCATGTACGTTTTCAAGAAGGCTTCGTGGGATGGTCCATCCTTCTCCAACACGGGTTCGACGTGGCTACCGTCGGCGAGTGAGTTCTTCTCCTGCAGAAACGCTCTTTTAATCTCCTCCGGGGAAATTCTATCTGCTTTAACGCTGGAATTTGCGATCAGCTTGACGTCAACGGCTCTGGCATTCAGTGCAGCAAGGATCATCAACCCGGCACCAGCGAGGAGTATTCTTGGACACTTCATTTCTGTTCTCCCATGCCCATCCGGTCCTAGAAGTTGATGCCGGTCATGATGACCAAGGCATTGGTGTCGGGCTTAAAACCCTGCGGATTCACTTGCGTATAGAATCCGTTCGGGTAGGGGCCGCTGCCATAGCCGTTCATGAAATGGCCTTCGACCTTCACGTTCCAGAATTTATTTAGGTCAACCCTTCCGGTGACGACTTTGTCGTAGTCGTGATCAGCGGGCAGGCCAGTGTCAGTCATCGGAGGATAAAAGGGTGCGAGGGCGCCGCTCACGACGTTCGTGATCGTGTAGCGAGAATAGTAGGATCCGATTTGAAGGCGTTTGCTGATCCGGTAAGCTTCGGAAACATACCAACCGCGTACGTCGGCGAAGCTTTCGGAAGTGCCGCCGAACAGTTCCTGGTTGCGCCAGTAGCGGCGATATTCCGAGTCGATCCGTAATCTGCCGACGGTGTACTCGCCGTAGAACTGATTAGCCCAGTCGGCTTTCGAGGCTTCAGAGTATGGCACCAACCCTCCCCCAGGGTTGAACGGATTTAGCGCCGTGCCCCTGCCGCTGATGTCCTCATCGATCCGCGATGCTCCGAGTAGAAGACCTTTTAACGGCGCGTTCCAGCGAAGATCAGCGCCGTACTGCAGCCCGCCAAAGCTCGTAATATGGGCTCCAAAACTACTTAAGTAAAAGGGATAGCCGCTATAGATGCTGTCGCTGCGATGCCCTGCATACGCCGTATAAGAAAGATCGCCGAGATGATGCTTGAGGGAAACGTTGCCGTAGACATCGCCGCCGAGGTGAGCGATGACCGCGTCCCTCAGATCCGTCGGATAGACACTTTGCGGAAGCAGCGCAAAGGGGCGCAGGAAATCCAGGTCCTGAGTGTCGTTATAGAGACCGAGCGTAGTTTTTACTTTTCCGCCGCGAAGCCCAAACCAGCTTTTGAAGCGGTAATCCACTACCGCCCAGTCCAGCGACGGATGGTACTGTCCCAGTTGGCCGAGGTTGCGGTCGTAACCTTGGGCGCCGATCCGGAGCTTATCGCTTACTTCGGAGGACATATTAAACCCGAAATCGGTCCAGGCAGCGCTGCCCTGGCTCGTGTTCATGGTGAGCCAATTGTTGTCGTTTGTGTAGACGAATCCCTGCGACGCGAAGCCGTGCACCTGAACCGTGCGGTCAAACAGCTTGAATTCCTGTGCCTGCAGGGAGATTCGGCCTGCGCAAAAGCATACCCAGAGAAAAGCCAGTCCGAGCCTTCGTCGATACATAGGTCTCCCGCAGAAGTCGCGCCTACTCTGGAAGCATCGGCAGGGTAAAGAAAAGCCTGAGTGCAAGCACCATGAGAAGAAGACAAGAAATACAAGCTTAGGATGACGATGGTAACGGCTTGAATCAGAACGAGATTCTTGTTCCATTGACGATTCCGAACTCTGCCCTTACCCTGTAACGTGCACCCGAAAAACTCCGAAGCCTCCCATCTGGGAGTCGCTGACAACATTACGGATCTGGTCGGCGGAACTCCCATGCTTCGCTTGAAGCGGCTGGCCGCTCAAGGTTCGGCAGACCTCTTCGCCAAACTCGAGTACTTGAATCCCGGAGGCAGCGTGAAAGACCGCGCCGCCATCGGGATCATTCGGCGGGCGGAGCAGGAAGGTAAGCTCGCGCCTGGCGGGACCATCGTCGAAGCCACAGCCGGCAACACTGGAATTGGGTTAGCGCTGATCGGAGTGAATCGCGGTTACAAGGTGAAGCTGTTTGTGCCGGAAAACTTCTCCCAGGAGAAAGTAACCATCATGCTGGCCCTGGGAGCCGAGGTGGAGCGCACTCCGGACGAAGAGGGCATGCAGGGTGCGATCCGACGTGCCAAAGAGCTGGTCGCCAGCCATCGCCATGCGTTCATGGCGGGGCAGTTTGAGAACATGGCGAACCCCGATTATCACTATGAAACCACCGCCGTGGAACTCTTCGAACAGATGGGCGGAAAAGTGGACGCCGTGGTTTTAGGCTGCGGCACCTGCGGAACTTTCACCGGCGTGGCGCGCTACATGAAAGAGCACGTGCCGGGAGTGCTGGCGGTTGCTGTGACCACGCAAGGTTCCGTGCTTGGGGGCGGAGCGGCCGGGCCGCATAAAGTGGAAGGGATCGGGAATAACTTCATCCCGGAAACGTTTGACCCAGCTGTATGCGATGAAGTGATTGCAGTGACGGACGACGATGCCTTTGCGACCGTGAAGCGGTTGGCGGCAGAGGAAGGCGTGCTGGCCGGTTCGAGCGGAGGAGCGGTGGTATTCGCCGCGCTCGAAGTAGCGCGCCGTCTAGGCGCGGGGAAACGCGTGGCCACTATCATTCCGGATTCCGCGGAGCGTTACTTGTCGAAAAAGATTTTTGAGGGCGGCATCTAAATCGGCCATAGAGGGCGCATGAAAAAGAACCGACAAGCCGGATTTGCCACTCGCGCCATTCACGATGGACAAGAGCCTGATCCCCTGACCGGCTCCGTCACGGTGCCGATTTATCCCACGTCCACCTACGTGCAGCAGGGTATCGGCGAGAACAAAGGCTACGAATATTCGCGAGTCTCAAACCCCACCCGGACGCGGCTTGAGCAGAACCTGGCATCGCTCGAAGGCGGCGTGGCTGCGCCCGTATTTGCCAGCGGCATGGCGGCGATTAACGCAGTCGCCAGCCTGCTGAAGTCCGGCGACCACATGGTCTGCGGCAATGATTTGTATGGCGGCACACCGCGCCTGTTTAACCAGGTGCTAACCGGCTTTGGGCTGGAGTTTTCCTATGTGGATACCTCCGACGCGGAAACCGTGGAGTGCGCGATCCGTAGGAACACGCGCATGGTTTACGTGGAGACTCCAACGAATCCTCTCATGCGCTTGAGCGATCTGGCTGCGATCAGCAAGATTTGCCGCCGCCGGAAAGTCGAGTTAGTCGTCGACAACACGTTCATGTCGCCCTACTTTCAGCAGCCGCTCGCATTGGGCGCGGACATGGTCCTGCACTCAACCACCAAGTTTCTCAACGGGCACAGCGACGGACTGGGCGGCGTCGTGGTATGCAGCACGCGCGAGCAAGCCGAGCAGCTGGCCTTTCTGCAGAAGGCCGCCGGGGCAATCCTTTCGCCGTTCGAATGCTGGCTGGTGCTGCGCGGCGTGAAGACGCTGGCCGCGCGCATGGAAATCCACGATCGCAATGGCCGCGTGGTCGCGGAGTTTCTCGCCAGACACAAAAAAGTGAGCAAGGTGTTTTATCCCGGCCTGCCAGATCATCCACAGCACGAACTGGCAAAGCGACAGATGAGCGGCTTCGGTTCGATGATCACGTTTGAGACTGGATCGCTGAAGAACGCCAACAAAATGCTGAAGAAACTGCGCGTGTGCTCCCTGGGAGAATCGCTCGGCGGAGTCGAGACATTAATCTCGCATCCGGCCACGATGACGCATGCGGGCTTAGGCGCAAAGGGACGCAAAGCGATCGGCATCACCGACGGCATGGTGCGCATCTCGGTAGGCATCGAAGATATCGCCGACATTCTCGACGATCTGGAATCGGGGCTGGCCGAAATCTAGCAGCTTCTTCGCCACGGACTCGGGCCGTCCTCTACTCCACCTTCTCCGCGACCCACCGCGAAATCGCAGTCACCATTTTCCGCGGCGCAAATCTCACGGACTCCGCCACCAGCCAATTCTGCACTCCCGAGATGACGAGCGTCCGCCCGGACATCAAGCCGCGATATCCATCTTGCGCGACCACTTCCGCATTCATCGGCCGCAGTTTCCTGAACAGCCGCGAATTCTCGGTACCGGCCCTCTTGGCAAATCCAGTATCGGTGGCGCCTGGACAAAAACAGCTGACCACTACTCCGGATCCCGCTGCTTCATTCGCCAGCGCTTCCGAAAACGAAAGCACGTACGCTTTGCTGGCATAATAAACCGCCATCAGCGGCCCCGGCTGAAAAGCCGCGGTAGAGGCCACATTCATAATTTTCCCGCTGTGCCTCGCCAGCATCGGCGGAAGGAACAGGCGCGTCAAATGAGTAAGTGCTGCGATGTTGAGCTGGATCTGTCCCAGAATCTCATCCTCAGGCATCTCTGCAAACTCGCCAAAACCACCGAATCCGGCATTGTTAACGAGAACGTCGATCGACACTCCCTCGCGCTGCAACTGATCGAACAGAAACTTCGCCGCTGGCACAGCAGCCAGATCAAGCACCACCGTTTTCGCGGCAATGCCAAACTGGCTCTGCAGTTGAGCCGCAACCTGGTTCAACTTTTCCGCGCTGCGAGCGACCAGCACAAGGTTGTAGTGATCGCGCGCAAACAATTTGGCCAGCTCATATCCAATCCCGCCGGAGGCGCCAGTAATAAGTGCAGTTTGAATCTTCGACTCCATAAATTCTCCTGCGACGAATCTTGAACCCAAATTCCGGTAGGGTTTTCCCTCTGCCGCTTCGACTGCGAACAAAAGAAAAAGCGCGGGCGAATTCGCCCGCGCCTTCAAACTCGATAATCCTAAGCCCCGACCAGCGCCGGCTCCACTCCATAAATCGAATACCACGAAGTCGCAGCCTTCAGTTTGCTGTTCACATTATTGATGTTCTTCACCCCTTCGGTCTCCAGCCACGAACGGAAAGCCGCCGCACCCTGCTTCGCATAAATTGGAATCCCATCCTTCCAGGTCGCGCGTCCGCACAGCACGCCGTTGAACTTCACTCCCGATTCTCCGGCAAGCTCCAGCGTCTCGCTGAACTCGGCATTACTCACGCCCGCCGAAAGATAAATGAACGGCTTGGTAGCCACGTTCGCAGCCTGATGGAAAAGGTCAATGGCTTCTTTCTTGGTATATGCTTTCTGCCCGGCAAAACACTTCACACCCTCGACGAACTTCATATTCACCGGCACCTCGACCTTCAGCACATCGACCCCATAGCGGTCCTTGCTGAACTCCCGCATGCTCTCGGTGACGATCTGCGGCTTCTTCTTCGCGTAATCCAATCCCTTCTCGTCGGCGCCCTCGTCATATCCGACAAACTCCAGAAAATAAGGAATGTCATTCGCGCGGCACTCGTCGCCAATGCGCTCCACCCAGGCATGCTTTTTGTCATTCACATCCTTGGGATCGAACGGCGTGTAGTAAAGCAGGATCTTCACGCAATCCGCTCCGGCTTCTTTCAACCGCCGCGCCGACCAGTGATCGAGCAAATCGCCCAGTCGTCCAGGCCCCGTCTTGTCGTATCCCGTCTTCTCATAAGCCAGCAGCAATCCGGCGTTCTTAGCACGCCGCTTCGAGGCCGGCAATCCCCATTCCGGGTCGAGCAGGATGGCGCTCGCATGCGGTGTCAAAACTTCCGTGACCAGAGTCTTGAATTCCTCCATCATCGCATCGCTGACTTCCCCGCCCTTTTCCTTGCCCAGCGACTTTTGCAACGACCCGCGCTGATCCATAGCAGCCGCCGCAATCACGCCGCGTTCATTCGAAACTCTCTTGAGACCCGCCAGTTTGCCCGGGGTAAGCTTCATAGATTCCTCCAAGAATCCAGCAAGATGAGTGCTTTGAGACAATTAATTGTAAACCAAGGGATGCGCAAGGGAGCCAATCCTTACTTCGCCCAGTTCTGTACCTTCAAACCCCGCACTCGCCGAAACTCACTTTCATTGTTACTAACCAGCGTCAATCCAGCCGCCAATGCATGCGCGGCAATCCAAAGATCATTGTTCCCGATCATTTCGCCCTTCGATTCGAGGTCAGCACGAATTTGGCTGTAGGCATCGGCCGCACCCTTGACAAGAGGCAGAATGGGCAGCAGATCGATAAGGGCATTCAATCGCGCAAGCGCGTCGGCGCGGCGCACACTCTTGGCAGCACCATACAGAAGTTCGCCGTAAGTAATGACTGAAATCGCGGCCTCGCCCGGATGTAATTTGCTAAATCGTTGGGAAACCTCTTCTGGCCTCTTCTGGCGGATGTAGATGAAAATATCGGTGTCGAGCAAGAATCGCATCTCCATCACAGTCCCTTGCGCTTTTGGGGATAATCTTTGCTGCGGCCGGGGATGTCAAAATCATCGGGCAGACCTGCGATAAGTTCAAACGCACGCGCGAGCGTCCTGTCTTTCTCGCGCAAGACAACCTCCTGCCCGCGACGAAAGATCTCCACTTCCCTGGCTTTGAAGCGAAACTCCTTTGGCAAGCGAACGGCTTGGCTGTTGCCCGAGCGAAACACCTTGGCGATGGTCATCGACATCCTCCGCGTATATACGGTAAGTATACACCAGAGCAGAAAGGTTTCCCAATGGAGCCAAGTTATCATCCAACTGTTATCGTAGTATGAGTAATTCACTTGCGACGAAAGGTACGAAACTATGCCCATCGCGACCACGAACCCCGCCACGGGAGAAGTAATCAAAACCTTTGAGCCTCTTTCCGCGGCGGAGATCGAGCAAAGGCTCCAACTGGCAGTCGCCGCCTTTCACGCTGAACAAGGGACTTCCTTCGCCGAGCGCGCCCGCCGCATGCGGAAGGCCGCCGACATCCTCGAACGCGACAAGGACAAGTTTGCTCACCTTATGACTCTCGAAATGGGCAAGCCCTACAAAGCCGCCGTTGCCGAAGCCATGAAGTCCGCCGGAGGGTGCCGTTATTACGCCGATAACGCAGAGAAATTTCTCACCGATGAAGTAATCGAAACCGGTGCCAAGAAGAGCTTCATCCGCTACCGTCCGATCGGCCCGATTCTCGCCGTGATGCCCTGGAACTTCCCTTTCTGGCAGGTCTTCCGCTTTGCCGCTCCCGCTCTAATGGCCGGCAACGTCGGATTGTTGAAGCACGCCTCGAACGTCCCGCAATGTGCGCTAGCAATTGAAAAGATTTTTCTCGAGGCCGGATTCCCCGAAGGTGCTTTTCAAACCCTGCTCATCGGCTCACAACAGGTAGACGCAATTCTCAACGACCCGCGCGTAGTCGCAGCCACACTTACTGGAAGCGAGCAGGCAGGCATACAGGTTGGAGTCGCGGCCGCGAAGCGCATCAAGAAAGTCGTGCTCGAGCTCGGCGGCAGCGACCCCTTCATCGTCATGCCCAGCGCCAATCTCGACGCCGCCGTTGCCACCGCGGTTGAGGCTCGCGTCATCAACAACGGACAGTCCTGCATCGCCGCCAAGCGTTTCATCGTCGCTGAGCCCATCGCCGCCGAGTTCGAGCGCAAGTTCGTGGATCGCATGAAGAACCTCCGCGTAGGCGATCCTTTTGACGATAAAACTGAACTAGGTCCGCTCGCCACAGCCGAGGCTGTTACCTCCCTCGATGCCGACGTCCAGAAAACCGTCCAGGCCGGCGCCAAACTCCTGACCGGAGGCCATCCCCTGAAGCAGCCCGGCAATTACTATGCCCCGACCGTTTTGACCGACATCCCGAAAGACTCGCCAGCGTACCGCGAGGAGTTTTTCGGCCCGGTTGCATCGCTGTTCCGGGTCAAAAATATTAACGAAGCCATCCGCCTCGCCAACGACAGCCGCTTCGGCCTCGGCGCCAGCGCCTGGACCACCGACGACCGCGAACGCGAACGTTTCATCAACGAACTCGAGTCCGGCATGGTCTTCATCAACAAGATGGTCGCCTCCGACCCACGCATCCCATTCGGCGGTGTCAAGCAGTCCGGGCACGGCCGCGAACTGGCCGCTAACGGCATCCGAGAATTCATGAATATCAAGACGGTTTCAATTGCTTGAGGAGTCGAACTGGCAGCTAGCGGGGCACGGCTTCTTGCGTGGTGTTCTGCTTATTCGCCGGAGACGATGACCGTCCCCGCAATTCGCTGGTCAAGGCCGTCGCTTTGTCATTGGAAACGCGGATCTCTCCATCCAACACGGCAATAACCCGGCCCGCGCCGGTTCCTTCGAACTGCGCATGGCGGAGCGTGGCATAACCCTGCGCGGCAGCAGGAAGGTTCACCCTGAAGTCGCCTCCCTGGCGCACGCTAGAGAGGACCGACTGAGCGACGGCGTCGCGCACTGCGTCCCCTAGCGCACCTGAGCGCAGCAACTCACCGATCAATCCCTGGGCGTCAATTCGGTTGACCTCCGGCACCAGTCGCAATGTCCCGTTTTCCCCCACCGCCGGCGTCAGCTTCACTTCGATCGCGCCGTTGCCTTCCGCCATTTCGTTGAGCGTGTCGCGGCCAAAGCACGCCCAGCGTTCATAGTGCAACTGCACCATCACTAGCGTCGCAGGGTCTTGCGGGCTGAGCGTTGCGTTCCGAATTCCAATCCGCTCTCCGCAGGTCTCAGCTTTGTTCAGCTGAGCGCCCAGCACCGCGGTCATATTGTCTTGCAGGTCTGACAAATCGGCGGCCAACTCGAGTCTGAATGTGTTTTGCCCGCCTTCCGCCACGCCCTCGGAAATCAGTCCCGAAGTCGTGATAACGACTGGCTGATTCCTGAAGTTGATCGAACTGTTCACCGGCGCGAGGTGGAAAGCGAAATCCTGGCTGCTGTGGGCCGCCCCGATGCTCATTTCCTGCCCCAGATCGGCTTGTTGGCTTCGGAAACTCGTGAGCGCACGGTCTAGATTCTCAGCCGCTCTTGCGATCTGTTGGCCTACCGCCTTCGAATCCGCGTCCACTTGATCGAGCACCTTGGCCTGCTGCTCCAAATCGGATTCGGCCTTGGCGAGCCGCTTGACAACTTCCTTCAGTCCGGATTTCTGTCTCTCCGAAAGTCCGTCCACAAACTTCCTGTTCTCTGCCCGCGCTTTTTCGAGAGCCTGGTCAAGAGTCGCGCCGCGACTGGCAAGCACAGCGCCGCCGTTCTCTTTTCCGAACTGTTCCCGAAAGCCTCGCAACTCGGCGCTGGCCGCTTCCGAACTCTTCACCATTGCAGCGAATTGAGTAACCTGCTCGCTGGTCGCTTGCACAGCCAGCACTTCGTGAAAATCCTTCAACTCGTCCTTCGTGGAAACCCCGGTCGCTATGCCGTTAGGTGCACTAAGGCCGCCGGACGACTCACCCCCACGCCCCGCGGTTCCGCCGCCGTGCTGGGCAAGCACGCTGCATGGATACGCTAGCAACGACGCTCCCAATAGGACTGTCTTTATCATCCCGGAAATGAGACTCCATTTGCGAAACCTACGATGAATCTCCAACAAAGATGCGCCTCCAAGCGTCTGCTTCCAGAAAACCCTAGCTTGGCGCAGGCCGAAACAAAACGCCATAGAATTTACAGTTCTTTGCACAGTCTGAGGAGCAAGCTTAGCAGGACGGGGCGCGGTCCGCCGTGTATTTCTCAGTGTTGAAACCTACTCGAGTACGGCAGGCTACTTCACCCCCACCGTCTCCCTAACCCCAATCCCCGGCACGTTTCTCCCCACCACGCTTGCAATCTGGCGCACCTGCACCATCAACTCATCGAACTGATCGGGAAACAGCGACTGCGGACCATCCGACAAAGCTTCATCGGGCTTGTGATGCACTTCCACCAGCAATCCATCCGCGCCCACTGCCACCGCCGCCCGCGACAGTGGAGTGACTTTATTCCGCTTGCCCGTCCCGTGGCTGGGGTCGACAAAAATCGGCAGATGGCTAAGCCGCTGCACCGCTGGCACCAGGCTGAGGTCGAGCGTGTTGCGAGTATGGTCGGCGAAGGTGCGCACCCCACGCTCGCACAGCGCCACGTTGTAATTGCCCTCACTCAAAATATATTCCGCAGCCATCAGAAATTCCTCCAGCGTGGCCGACATCCCACGCTTCAGCAGCACTGGCTTCTTCGCCCGTCCAGCCCGCTTTAGGAGAGAAAAATTCTGCATATTCCGGGCCCCGATCTGGATCACATCCGCATACTCTTCCACCAGATCAAGCGACTCATTATCAATAGCTTCGGTAATAATCTTCATCCCATACTGCTGGCGGATTTCTGCCATGATCTGCAAGCCTTCTTCGCCTAGCCCCTGAAAGGAATAGGGAGAAGTCCGCGGCTTGTAAGCCCCACCTCGAAAGAACTGCGCTCCTGCGCGATGCACCCGCTCGGCCACGGCAAACGCCTGTTCCCGGCTCTCGATGGCGCACGGTCCAGCAACAATCGCCAGTCCGGTGCCGCCGATCGTAGCTGCAGTCCCGGCAAAACGAATCACGGTGTTGTCTTCTTTAATGTCGCGGCTCACCAGCTTGTAAGGCTTCGAAACCTTGATCACTTCCTGCACGCCCGCCATTTCTTCCAGCGTGCCCTGCTCCACCTCGCCTTTATTCCCCGTGATGCCGATCGCGGTGCGCTGTGCCCCCGGCATGGCATGCGCGCGATAACCCAGCGCCTCAATCTTCGCGCAAACCGAGCGCACCTGCTCCTCAGTAGCGTGCGCCTTCATGACCACTAACATATGTTCCTCTCAACCCCGTGCGGCGATGGCGCTCATGTGGGGACGGGCACTCCTGCGAGCCTGCCCTGAGCGAAGCCGAAGGGTCCGGTCGATCGCAGCTTGTCCTGCAGCGCATGGAAACCCGCGCCCACCAAGTCTACCGTCACCGGCCCTGCACAGCAAACGGGGCAAGTCCTCTATGTCGGCATCTACGGCGCAGTTCGCCGAAAAACGTAAAGGTAAGCTCGATCCCCCCAGATATGCCCTGGATCACCGCCCACCGCCGCTTGTTCCACCAGTTCGTAGTTGCCGTGGGCATATTCCCAAGCCATCTCAAGAAATCCCCGATTCTCTTCGAGCGTGGCCGGAGTTCCCCAGGACCGCGCCACGTCCGCGTAGACCAAGAACTTCGGCCGCGCGTCACGAACCTGCTGCATCATGTCACGCCGCATCTGCTCGGAGTACTTCTGTTTCTCCATCAAAGGATAGGTATAGAGATAGCTGCTGGCGCAGTGCCGTTCAGAATAAAAACAAATCTCCGGTTCGGACCCGAAGACCCCAATCGTATCCTGCTCCGCCGAATGCGCCTTGATGTAGTTGCCCACACCAACCGCCTCCAAAAACGGGTCCCGGTCGAAAATCTTTTTGTTGAGGGAAACCGGATCGAGATGAAAATAAGTCTTGTACTGACCGCGCACGGAAATCACAAATATAAGGGCGAAATAAAGCACTGGAAGCCATACTACCGACGCGCCGAATCGTCTCTCCCGCAGCCAGTGCTGGGCCGCGCTCACGCCAATCCCCGTACACAGCGCGGCCGCCGGCAACAACAAAATAAAGTAGTGAGGACGAAAATAAAGCCCCGGGCAAACCGCCAGCAAGGAGAAGAAGAAGAAACTCGCCACGAACCCGCCGTGTTCCCGTACATAGCGGCTCCACAGCGGGGCGGTGAGGCCAACGGCAACGATTTCCCAGATCACGAACGGACGCACAGCCCACGGCAACGTCGCGCGCACCATAGGCCACGCCTGCCGCAACGTCGTCATGGAACCGTACTCACGCGCATAAGACCAAGTCCAGAACCAGAAGCTGGAAAAGACTCCGGCGCGGAAAAGTATCAGGCACGTCAGCCCAAACGGCAGCACCAGCCCGGCGAGCATCGCCCCGCCGCGCACTGCGAGATGGCGCCAGGGAAACGGCCGCTTCCACTCCCTCCACAGCCAATACAATCCCGCAAAAACAAAAAATAGAATTCCAGGCTGCTTCATGAGAAATGCCAACCCGAAGCACACTCCACTGCTGAAAAAGTGCCCAGTCCGGCCTGTGTCGATCGCATACAGTAACAGCAGAATCCCCGCCAGCGCCGCCAGCACCACAAAATGAGTAGCGTGCGCATACAAGCCCAGCACTCCTGGGCGGCATGAAAGAAAACTGTATGTGACTCCCGCAACCGCACCGGCCACCGGGCCATAGAGATATTTCGCCAGAAGAAAAACCAGGATCGTCGTTACAGCGTTGACCAGGATTAATCCGATCCGGATGCCGGAAGTGGTCTCCCCAAAAACCCCCATCATGGCCGCATAGGCCCCATAAGTCCCCGGCAACTTCATGTTGCCAGCGATTTGGTAAGGCGGGATCCCTTGCAACATCAACTGTCCGACGTAAGCAAACTCCCCCTCATCGCGTTCCAGAGGCACATCGCGCAGCCGCGCCCGCACGAAGGCAAAAAACACCATCACCACCAGCAGCGCACCCACGCACCAATACGTCGTCCAACCTTTCGGGGACGGCTCAAGCTCGCTGGTTGCGGCCCCAGGCCGAGTCGTGGCTTCATTCAACAATTTGTCTCGCCATCCAATCGTCAATCGCCGCAAAAGAAATCCATTGTACTGGGATGCCCCTACGCCGACCTCGACGAAAGTGTAAACCGCCGCCTGATGTGGGCGAGGGCGCCCTCGGCCGTCTCCGGAGTGCGATTCCGCCATTTCCGCGCACAGTTCTCTCCGCTCATTGTAAAATCAAAGGCTTACTTCGAGTTCCTCCGGTTCCTATGCCTTCGCAAGACAATTCGGAAGTCGCCACCGCGATCAACCACAGCCGTCCTGATCGTCCCAACGACGACGGCTCGAACGACCATCGCTCGAACGACGACCGCTACGATCCCCAGCGCGTAGAAGCCAAATGGTTCGAGCGTTGGCAAAGCGATCCCGCACTCTACGTCGCCGAACCCCATACCGAAAAAAAGAAATATTACGTGCTCGAAATGCTGCCCTATCCCTCCGGCGCCCTGCACATGGGACACGTGCGCAACTACGCCATCGGCGACGCCCTGGCGCGCTTCATGTGGATGAATGGCTACAACGTTCTTCATCCTATGGGATGGGATTCTTTCGGCTTGCCTGCGGAGAACGCCGCCATTCAGAACAACACTCCGCCGCGCCAGTGGACCCTCGGCAACATCGCAAAAATGAAGGCGCAGATGAACCGCCTCGGCTTCGCCTACGACTGGTCGCGCGAAGTCACCACTTGCCTGCCTGACTATTACCGCTGGAACCAGTGGTTCTTTCTCAAGTTCTACGAGAAAGGCCTCGCCTATCGCAAAAAGAGCAAAGTCAACTGGTGCCCGAAGTGCGCCACTGTACTTGCGAACGAGCAGGTCGTCGACGGATGCTGCTGGCGCCATGAAGATACGCGCGTCGAGCAGCGCGAACTAGAGCAATGGTTCTTGCGCATCACGAAATACGCCGACGAACTATTGCGCGATCTCGACAAGCTCGGGGGTTGGCCGGAAAAAGTCCGCACCATGCAGCGCAACTGGATCGGTCGCAGCGAAGGCGCTTTGGTCGATTTCAAACTGGACTACGCGGAAAATCATAAAGGGTTCGGCCCGGCCGGCTCGACCATCCGCGTATTCACCACGCGCATCGACACCATTTTCGGTGCGACCTCGGTGCAACTCGCGCCCCAGCATCCCATCGTCGACGATCTTGCGGCCAACAATCCTGATCTGCGCGCCAAGGTCGATCAACTCATCGCCGAGCAGCGCAAAGCCAGAGAAGTGGGCGACATCGGCGAAATCGAAAAACACGGCGTCTTCACCGGGCGCTACGCCATCAATCCCTTCAACAGTGAAAAGATTCCAGTGTGGGTGGCCAACTACATTCTCATGGATTACGGCACCGGCGCCATCATGGGCGTTCCGGCGCACGACGAGCGCGACTACGAGTTCGCGAAGAAATACAAACTCGAAATCCGGCTCGTAGTTCTTCCCGTCTCGAACGATCCGGAAGAAACCATGGCGGAGCCGGCCCTTCCCTTTACTGCGCACGGCGAAGGCATGTTGATTAACTCCGGCCAATTCAGCGGCCTTGGGTGTGCCGATGCCATCCAGAAAATGTCGGCCTTTGCCGAAAAAAATGGTTTTGGCAAAGCCACCGTCACCTATCGCCTGAAAGATTGGGGAATCTCGCGTCAACGCTACTGGGGCACGCCCATCCCCATGTTGTATTGCGAAAAAGATGGCATCGTCTCCGTCCCCGAAAAGGATTTGCCCGTAATTTTGCCGGAAAATGTTGACATCGCCCATGCTTTGGGATCGCCCCTTAGCAGTTTGCCCGAGTTCGTCAACACCACATGTCCCAAGTGCGGCGGGCCGGCGCGGCGCGAAACCGATACGATGGACACCTTCGTCGATTCGTCCTGGTATTTTTATCGCTACACCGACGCGCACAACGAGCGCGCTCCGTTCGATTCGAAAATCGCGCAGTATTGGTTCCCCATCGACCAATACATCGGCGGGGTCGAACACGCGATTCTCCACCTTATCTACTCGCGCTTCTGGACCAAGTTCATGCGCGATTTGGGATTGATCACGAACGACGAGCCGGTGGAGCATTTGTTTACGCAAGGCATGGTGATTAAAGACGGCGCCAAAATGTCGAAGAGTCTTGGCAACGTCGTCAGTCCAGACGAAATGGTAGCTCGCTATGGCGCCGACGCTGCGCGCCTCTACAGCCTGTTCGCCGCTCCGCCCGACCGTGATCTCGACTGGCAGGATTCGGGCATCGAAGGCATTCAAAGATTCCTGGGCCGCGTTTACCGGTTTGTCGAAGCGAATGCGCGTCCGCAAGATGCGGATTGGCGCAAACCCTCGCCCACCCCTCTAACGGGCTCTGCGCGGGGACTTCAGCGCAAGCTCCACCAGACAATCAAGCGCGTGACCGACGACTTCCAAGGACGCTGGCACTTCAATACCTGCATCTCGGCGATCATGGAACTGTTGAACGATGCAAACCGCAGAATGTTAGGAAGTGAGGATAACCAAAACCCAGTAACGGGAGAGTTGGTCACTGGGGATAAGATTCCCCTAGCTCTTGTGGCCGAGGTCCAACGGAATCTTGCGTTGTTGCTCGCGCCCTTCGCACCCTATCTCGCCCACGAACTCTGGGAGATGCTCGGCGAAAAAGGAAATCTCCTCAAAACTCCCTGGCCGAAGTACGACCCCGTACTCGCCAAAGAAGAAGAGCTGCAAATCCCGGTGCAGGTCAACGGCAAGCTGCGCGGCCTCATTGTCGTAGCCGCCGACGCCACCGAAGATTTCATTATCGAGCGCGCGCTCGCCGATGAGAAGGTGCAGTCCGCGATCGCAGGCAAGCAAATCGTGAACAAAATCTACGTTCCGGGCAAGCTCGTAAACCTTGTGGTGCGATAGATCCATGCCTCGCGTCTCACCCACGCTCGAAGGCTTTCGCGCAAGTTTTCGCCGGCCTTCGCTGACCCTGGCCGAGATTACGTGGCGCTGGACCGTCGGCGCAGTCGGTTGGGCGTTAATTTTCTTCTGGCTGATCGAATTTCTCGATACGCTGCCTGTGACCCGGGGGGACGCGGCGCTTCTATCGACTAGACACCCCTTGCTCGTCGGGCGAGCGCTCTCGCACATCCTTCGCGGCAGCCTGAATCGCGCCGTGCTGGCAGCGTTGCTTGCGGCGGTCGCCCTCGCGTTGCTCTGGATCATCACCGCTTCCATTGGACGCGCTGCCACAGTCCGTGCACTGCTTGAGTATTTTCATAGAGGTTCTGCGAATGACATCTCGACTGAGACAGATACCGCGAGTGAGGCGCGGCCTTTTCGTTGGCTGGTCGGGCTGAACTTCCTGCGCGCCGCAGTGATGCTATCGGCGATCCTCGCCTTCATTGGCGCCGCAATTCTTGCCGGCTTCGCCTCGCCTGATTCAAACCCACGTCCAGGCCTGGTGTTCATTTTTTTCCTGCCGTTGGCTGGGCTGATCTGCACAGCGTGGCCGGCCTTGAACTGGTTGCTCTCGCTCGCCTGCGTCTTCGCGGTCCGCGACGGTGAGGACACGCTGGGCGCGCTCTCCGCCGCCGTTGCTTTTTTTCGAGAACGACCTGGACCGGTACTTGCCGTCAGCACATGGACGGGGCTGGCACACCTCGTAGCTTTCAGCGTCGCCACGACGCTGGTGTCGGTGCCGCTAGCTTTCATCCAGATCGCTCCCTGGCGGCTGGTAATTATCGGCGTGTTTCTGGTGACGTTGGTCTATTTTGCGGTTGTGGATTGGCTGTACATGGCGCGTCTCGCTGGGTACGTTTGCATTGCCGAAATGCCGGACACTCCTGTTTCGTCGACGCCAATCCCAATTCCGCCGTCGCCAGCACCCGCCCAGACAGGTATAGACCGTAACGAAACGATCCTCAGCGATGTTCCGAACCTGGCTGTGGAGGCCTAGCTTGCAAGGCTCTACGATCTGGTGCTTTACACAGGCCAGCTGATTTGAGAAACTCATCCGTGGAACCCCAATCCAGGCTTAACGAATCGATCGTCATCCTCGACTTTGGCGCGCAGTATACGCAGCTCATCGCGCGCCGCATCCGCGAACAAAATGTTTTTTCCGTGGTGTTGCCGTGTACGGCTTCGCTTGATGAGGTGAAGAGCTGTTCGCCCGTAGGCATCGTGCTCTCGGGGGCGCCGTGGTCGGTTTACGACAAAGATGCGCCGCCCGCTGACGCCGGTATCTTCAAGTTGGGGCTGCCTGTGCTTGGCATCTGTTACGGGCTGCAGTTCATGGTGCACAGTCTAGGCGGCAAGGTGCGTCCTGCTGACAAGCGTGAATACGGGCATGCGGAAGTCGATATTGTCGCTGAATCGGTGCTGTTTCAAGGGATGGCAAAGCGGCAGGCGGTGTGGATGTCGCACGGGGACGAGGCGCTGGAACTGCCGCCGGGGTTTGAGCTCACGGCGAAGACTTCGCATGCCGTGGCTGGAATTCAGAATATCGAGAAGAGATGGTTTGCGGTGCAGTTCCACCCTGAAGTTCATCACACAAGAAACGGTACGGAGATTCTCCGCAACTTCGTCTTTCAGATTTGCGGTGCTAAGCCCTTGTGGACGCCGCAGCACTTCATCGATTCGACGGTGGAACAGGTCCGGCAGCAAGTGGGCAAAGGGCGGGCGATCTGCGCGCTTTCGGGCGGAGTCGATTCCTCGGTTGCGGCTGTGCTGGTCGATCGGGCTCTGCGCGATGCTCGGGGCAACTCGCGACTGACCTGCATCTTCGTAAACAACGGCGTGCTGCGCAAGAACGAGTTTGAGAAAGTGCAGAAAACTTTGCACGACAAACTTGGGCTGCGGCTCGACGCGGTCGACGCTACGGGGCGCTTTCTCGGAAAGCTTAAGGGCATCAGTGATCCCGAGAAAAAGCGAAAGATCATCGGCAATGAATTCATCAAGGTGTTCGAGCGGGAGGCGCGGCGTCTCGAAAAAGAAGAAGGCAAGGTGAAGTGGCTGGTGCAGGGCACGCTTTATCCGGATGTGATCGAGTCGCGCTCAGTGCGCGGGCCGTCGCAGGTAATCAAGTCGCATCACAACGTGGGCGGGCTGCCGGAAAAAATGAAGTTGAAGCTAATCGAGCCGCTAAAAGATTTGTTCAAAGATGAAGTCCGCAAGATTGGCCGCGACCTGGGTATGCCGGAGGAAATTTTGCAGCGGCAGCCATTCCCGGGCCCTGGGTTGGCGGTGCGCGTGTTGGGAGAAGTCACGCCGGAACGGCTTGCGCTATTGCGTGAGTGTGACGACATTGTGGTCACAGAGATCAAGAATGCCGGCCTCTATACGAAAATCTGGCAGTCGTTTGCCGTGCTGCTGCCGGTGATGTCGGTGGGCGTGATGGGCGACATGCGGACTTACGCTTACACATGTGCGGTCCGGGCGGTGAGTTCTGAAGATGGCATGACTGCCGACTGGGTGGCGCTGCCGCACGAGGTGTTGAAAACTATTTCTTCGCGAATTGTGAATGAGGTGAAGGGCGTGAATCGCGTAGTGTACGACGTTACTTCCAAGCCACCGGGGACGATTGAGTGGGAGTAGGGCGTTTGGCAGCTGACAGAGCTCAGCTTCGCGAGCGGGTCTGAGGCCCGGTCCCACACCGGAGCCGGCTAGCCTGGAATAAAACCGATGCTCTGCAGTTTTTTACGGAGAGCTTGAGGATCAGTGAAGAGGATGCCGTGCATGCCGAGGGCGGTTGCGGTTTCAACGTTCGGTTGCAGGTCGTCGATGTAAATGGCATCGGCCGGATCGATGGAGAAGGTTCGAAAGAAAAGCTCATAGAAACGCGGGTCGGGTTTCAAGAGCCGGACTTCGCCTGACAGTAGAACTCCGCGAAACCATTTCAAAAAATCGAAGCGCTTTAGAGCTGTCGGGTAAGTTTCGGTAGACCAGTTGCTCAGGGCATAGAGAGGAACTTCGCGAGAATGCAATTCGGAGAGTAGGTCGACCGTGCCATGGATCGGGCCTCCGAGCATTTCGTCGTAGCGATGCCTCCAGGCGTCGATCAACGGCGACTTATCGGGATGCATCGATGTGAGTAATGCGCAGGCTTCGGCTAGAGTTCGTCCGGCATCCTGCTGAGCGTTCGAGGAAGGAGTGCAGACTGTGGAAAGGAAGTGCTCCATCGCCTGGTCATCTCCGACGAAGAGTTTACGGTAGAGGTAACGCGGATTCCAGTCGATAAGCACACCGCCAAGATCGAATACTGCCACCGAGCGACTAGCCGTCATGCTTGTAATTCTATCGAATGAATGCTTTCAGGACTGGTCGCGGTGGACAGTTTCCATAGAGAAAGCTGGGACGCAGACGGCGACGTATTCGGCTCCGCCTTCTTGGGGAGTGGAGTAGCGGACCCATTCGCCGGCATATGCGATTACAGCTTGTCCGGCGGCGACGTCGATGGAACCGTTTTCGTGCTCGACGTGCAGCGTGCCTTTCAGGACGATGGTGAACTCGTCGAAGTCGGGAGCCTGGCCGGGCTCGAGCCATCCAGCAGGGCTGCGCATGTGGGCCACGCTGGCAGATGAAGTTTTGGAATTGACGCGGCCGATGTATTCGTCGATCAGCTTGGGTTTGTTGCCGACGGATTGGATGCGTGTGGGTTGCGGGATTAAGGTGGGCATGAGTCGATCCTAGTTGTGAGTACGAATATTATTAGATCATGGGAGTTGCGGTTGGTGCTCCCGGTTACGGGGCGGACGCATCGGTTACAATCCTCGCTTATGTTCTATCGTTCGGATAATCGATCGCCCGATCAACTGCGGCCGGTTTCTATCGTTCGCGACTTTATTACGACGGCAGAGGGGTCGGTGCTCATTGAAGTGGGGAATACTCGCGTGATTTGCACGGCATCGATCGAAGAGACGGTGCCGTCGTTTATGCGGAACAGCGGCCGGGGATGGATTTCTTGCGAGTACGCGATGATTCCGCGAGCTACGCTGACGCGGACTCCCCGGGAGGTGGCGAAGGGGCGGCCGAGCGGACGAACGCATGAGATCCAGCGGCTGATCGGGCGGTCTTTACGTGCGGTCACGGATCTGACGCGGCTGGGCGAGCGCACGGTGTGGATCGATTGCGACGTGATTCAGGCCGATGGAGGAACGCGGACTGCTTCGATTACCGGGGCGTTTGTGGCTTTGGGACTTGCGCTGGAGAAGTTGGTCGAGGCTGGGACTTTGACTTCAGTTCCTTTGAGGGATTTTGTGGCCGCGGTTAGTGTGGGGATTGTGGATGGGGAAGTCCTGCTTGACCTTTGTTATGAGGAAGACTCCCGGGCTGACGTGGACATGAATTTTGTAATGACCGCCGGGCACAAGATGGTGGAAGTACAGGCGACAGCGGAACGGCAGGCTTTTGATGATGGGCAGTTTGCCAAGATGCTGGGGTTTGCGCGGTCGGGGGTGCAGTCGCTGATTGCCAAGCAGCAAGGGATTTTGAGCGGATTGACTTTGCGGCAGTAAGGAGAGCCAGCGCCTCGCTGCGCTTGGCTGGACAGCCGAGGCGGCCGTCCCCACACGGGCCCCCTCCTACGTTTGTCCTGCTGTGGCTACTGCCTCTGCGTTGCTACCCATTCGTCGATCCGAGTCGATAAAACATCCATCGGCAGAGCACCGGCACCCAATACTTCGTCGTGGAAATTGCTCAGGCTGAATTTATCTTCTAATTGGTCTTTGGCGTACTGGCGCAGCTTTAGGATTTCTAATTGGCCAATCTTATAGCCCAGAGCCTGAGCCGGCCAGGCCATGTAGCGGTCGGTCTCGCTCTGCACTTCGGCCTCGTCGATAGCAGAGTGGTCATGGAAGAAATCCACTACCTGCTGGCGGGTCCAGTGTTTGTAGTGGAAGCCGGGGTCGACGACGAGGCGGATGGCGCGGAGCATGTCGTCCTGCAGGTGACCGTAGTAGCTGTAGGGATCCTGGAAAAATCCAACTTCTTTGCCTAAACGCTCCGAGTAGAGAGCCCAACCTTCGGTGTAGGCAGTGTAGTACTCATTCTGGCGGAAGGGCGGAAGCTGCGGCAGTTCTTGAGCGATGGCGATCTGGAGGTGGTGACCCGGGATGCCTTCGTGATAGGCCGTGGTTTCAAAATCGAGAGTGGTGCCTTTCTCGAAGTTGCCGGTGTTGACCATAACGTGAGCGCCACGCGAGCCATCCTGAGCTCCCGGAACATAGTGCGTGGCAGCGTCTCTCTCGCTGGATTCCCCGATGGACATGACCTCGACCTTCGCTTTGGGAAGACGACCGAACATCGCCGGCAGCTTCAGGTACATCTGGTCGATGTATTTTTGATAGAGGTCGAGGATTTCCTGGCGCGAATGTACGTGGACTTTGGGATTGGTCGGCAGCGAGGCGCTGAAGCTTTTGAGGTCTTTGAAGCCGAGCTGATTGACGACCTGCAGCATGCGGGCTTCGATCTCTTTGACCTGAGCCAGACCGATCTGGTGAATTTCCTCGGGCGTGAGATTGGTGGTGGTGCTTTCTTTCACGCGGAAGGCGTAGCGCTCGGGGCCGTCGGGCAGCGCCCAAATGCCGGGCTCGGTGCGGCCTTTCGGCGCGTACTCATCGCGGACGAAGCTGGTGAACTTTACATAAGTAGGAAGCACGGATTCGCGGATCGCGGCGAGGCCCTGGTCGCGTAACCTTTTCTGGTCCGCGGCTGGGATGGAATCGGGAAACTTCATGAAAGGCTGCGCGAAAGGCGAGGCGTCGGGCGCTTTCGTGGCGATGCCGTTGCACTGCTCAACCACCTTCTCGAGTAGGATGCGCGGGGGCATCAGGCCCTCGGCCATGCCTTTGCGCATCTGAATTACGGTCTCATCAAAGGCGCGAGGAAACTGGCGGAGACGCGAAATGTAGTCATCATAGTCCTTGACGCTCTCGAAGGAGAGGACGGTCACGAGCTCTGGAAGTTCGATGGGGAGACCGTCGACCTGCGACACCGGCATTTCCCAAGGCTTGAAACGGGCTCCTTCGAGGGCTATCCGGAGGTCGCGAACCATCAGGGTTTTGTTTAGGGCTTCCTGCTCGGGGAAGCCGGTAGTGTCGATGGCTTCGAAACGCGTGAGGTACTTCCTGCTCTGCTCCAGGTCATCGTCGATGGCCTTCTGTGACAAGTCGTCGATTTTGTCGTTCCAGCGCTTGTCTCCGAGGACGGAAGCGTAGATGGGGCTGGTGCGGAGGGTGTACTCCCAGCGTTCGGCGAGAAGATCGTTCAGAGCTTTTCTTCGGGCCTCGAGATCAGACTGCGGCGGCGCCGCAAGAACCGTCGAGCACAGTAGGGACATGAGCAAGGCTAATAGGACCAAAGATCGCATTCAGTGAGACTCCTTACGTATCGGTTAGAGGGCATTCTCGTTGCGACGGGCGGGGCGGCGTTGATGATTGTACACGGAACCCTCCGACGCTATCGGTTCGACTTGTCACAAGGAGGGAGGTTAGCACCGGCTAGAAGGACTTCTCTCTGATAATCTTGTTTCTTCCAGGGGAATGGCTTTCGATCTTGCGAAAAATCCTCATCCTCATTGTTCTGATTCCACTGCTGGGAGGGCTGGGCTGGTGGTATCTGCGCGAACAGGCTCTCCCGGATTACGGGCCTGCATACCGCGAGTATGCCTACGTCACCAACGGGAAGAGCAACACGGTGAGCGTGATTGATCTGCGGACGTTTGAGCCGGCGAAGACCATCGCGGTGGGCGTGGAGCCGACCGGGGTCGCGGCCAACAGCAAGAAGAACGAAATCTATGTGGTCAACACGGGGTCCAACAACGTCAGCGTGATTGATGCAGAAAAGAACGCGGTGGTGGCGACCATCGGAGTTCATGGGCGGCCATACTTCATCGACGTTTCGGAAGATGGCAAGCGCGGTTATGTGGCAAATTCGGGGTCGGCCAATGTTTCGGTGATCGATCTCGACAGGAAGATTGTGATCGGGAATGTGCGGGTGGGCGCTGCCCCAGGATTGGCGCGGGTTTCGCCGGACGGTGCGAGCGTGGTGGTATCGAACCGGGGCGACAATACGGTTTCTGTGATCGATGCAAAGCTGTTGCGAGTGCGGTCGACCTTGCCGGTGTGCCAGCAACCGGAAGATATCGCGATCCTGCCAGATTCAAGCAAAGCTTTTGTAGCGTGTTCGGGATCGTCGCAGGTAGCGTCCATTGCCTTGGCGAGGAGCGAAAAAAATGGCGAGGGCACGACCGACCGGGTTCTTGCGCTCCTCGATGTGGGGCGGACGCCGGTGAGCCTGGCGCTAAAGCCTGATGGCGGCGAGCTGATCGTGTGCGATTTTGATTCCGATAGTATTTCGATCATTGAGACGGGAACTAATGAGGTTAGCGGCAGCGTGCTGATCGGACAGCATCCGGCCCACGCCGTGGTCACGCTGGATAATTCTCGGCTATACGCGAGCAACTTCGGGTCGGACAGTGTTGCGGTCTACGACATTGACCTGGGCCGGAGGATTGCGACCATGGGAGTGGGCAGCCATCCGTATGCCCTGGCGCTGTCACAGGATCAGAGGTATGTTCTGGTGCTGGACACCCAAGCGGGGGACGTTACAGTGATTCAGAAGCGCACGCCGCGGAAGCTGGAGCCTACGGAATATTCGCTGTTGACCATGATTCCGGTCGGGATGCAGCCGAATGGGATCGTGGTAAAGGCGTTTATGAGGACTGGGCCGGGGAATCGATAGAAGTTCCGACGCAGCACCGACGTTATTGCGTCGCTACCGGTTTGACACAGAATTTGTCTAATGCTGCTTTCAAGTCGGCGGCTATGGCCGGGGCTTCGCGGGATTCGATGTCGCGGCGAGGCATCATGTAAACGAGTTGGCCGTCACGGAGAATGGCGATTGACGGGGAGGACGGAGCGTGTCCGGTGAAATAACTGCGGGCGCGTTCGGTAGCTTCAGCGTCCTGCCCGGCAAACACGGTGTACGCCTGGTCCGGGTGCATGGCTTTCTCCAGAGCCATGCGAACGGCGGGGCGCATGCGGCCAGCGGCGCATCCACAAATGGAGTTCACTACCACCAGGGTTGTACCCGGCTGCGCTTTCAGGGCCTGGTCGACGGCCTCTGCGGTGCGCAGTTCCGCGATGCCCAAGCGGGTTAACTCCTCGCGCATGGGGATAACCATAATTTCCGGATACATTCGTTTGCTCCTTGGCTTCTTCCATTGATTCTATCTTAGAACTGGAACGGTGCCGCAAATAAGGAAAGGAGTCCAACGCACAACTATTGCGTCACAAGGGTGTTTCAGTTCGGAGATGTTCCCGGTGTTTGGGCTTGCGCGGTATATAAGTTTTTCACAATCCGCAGATTTGCTACCGCTGATAGAATTCGGGACTGCGGGATGCTGCTGTGTGCAACCCCAGGGCAAATCCCGGCAACGAATTTGGACGCATTTATACGGGGCGGCGTGATTGCCGGGAAAGATGGACTGTAAATATCTAGTGGTTAAAACCATGAGGAGGAACATTTTCTGATGAACAGCAAGTCGCGTTTTGTTGGTTCACTTTTCCTGGCCGCCGCCCTGGCTTCTTCCGCGTTGGGCACGGCCTGTGCACACCACTACTACCGGGTCTACGACCCTTACTACAGCGATTATCATGTATGGAACGATACTGAGGTCAACTATTACCACCAGTGGGCCCGCGAAAACCACCGCGACGAAAATAGAGACTTTCGCAAATTGCCCCCCGAAGAACAGAAGCAATACTGGACATGGCGGCACAGCCACGGAGACCATCACTAGGCACGGTACGTCCTGAAAAAGCACCTCTCTGATCATCAGCAGGAGTGTCGGGGTCTGCGGCGGGACGGTGCGATTGTTGATTTAGCTGGCGTTCGCGGACTCGTCGGCGATTCGAATCGAGAAGTTGACAGTGATTCTGGCTTTGGTCTCGACCGGCTGTCCGTTCTGGAGATAGGGCTTGAAGCGCCACTGACGGACGGCTTGCTGCGCAGCGGCAGTCAGTATGGCGGGGCCGCTGAGCACGCGCAGGTCTTCAATGTTGCCATCGGTCCCGACGAGCGCCTGCAGGACCACCGAGCCCTGAACCCGCATATGCTGTCCCAGCAAGGGATACGTCGTATCGACGGTTTGCCGTATTTCCGGAAAGCTGCTGGTGGTAAGCCGCTCGTGCTGCGCTGCATTCGTGGTTAGAGTCGCTGAAGTGACAGCCGAGACGCGGTTCGAATCGTTAGGGATCTCCACCACTTTTGCGACGTTGTTGCCGGGATGAACTGTGCGGTGGCTGTCGCCGGCGATCACTTCGACATCCAGCGGAGGAAGTGCGGTGCGAGTGGTTGCGACCACCGGTGAGTCTGACTGAGCAACGTTTTGGTCAGATGGCACGGTGACCGCCGTGGTGGCCGTCTTCTTAGCAACGTGGTTCGCGGCGGCGCTGCGTACCACCTGCGGTTGGGTGGTTTTGGCAGGTACAGCCGCAGCCGCGCTTTGGATGATCTGCGAGTTCGTAGCGTCGGATTCGGTCGCATCGTCCGAGCCGAACCAGAAATCACGGTCCTTCACAATTACAAAGGCGAGGGCAATCAGCAGAAGGGCCAGTGCGATCTGGAGGCGGCGAGGTTGCTCGCCGGCAAGACCAGATTGAGGTCTGGTAAGCTCCCCGATTGAACTCTGCCGCAACATTTGGTGCGTTCCCATTTTGCCTCGCCTTGCGAAATAGCCCTTAATAAAGAGTGCCGATCACCAGGCACCAGTATCCTCAGGCCGGGAGCGTGTGGTGACAATGGCACGATCTGGGAATACGAGGCCCAAGAGTGCCATACGGGAGGTTTCGGGGCCGGATGACTGGGAGGGTGGGGTTGGCTTCTTCAGCGCAGGAAGACGTGCGCCGCATCTTCTGCGCGGATGGTCGACTTTCGCCGGGTTCCCTTCGCGACGTTATAGGCAACCAGCAGATGTCCCTCGACGATCAGGATCTCCTTGTCGCTGATCCAGCCGACTAGCGTGGTATGGGGGAGAAATGCGATGCGGCGGGGCACGTCCTCGGTGCTCTTCACCTCGACCGCGGGCAGATCGAGCAAGGCCTTGCGAATGCGCTGCGATTCTTCCGGGCTGGCCTGCCCTTGCTCGGAGATCTGAATTGGCGTGTTGGGCTGAGAAGTGGCGACGATCGTAAAGGCCACGGAGGCGAGATCGGGCGACAGCTTGCCGTTTTCGGTATAGAAGCTGACGTCGTAGTCGGGATTCTTGTACGTCGCTTGCTCGTCGAACACAGTCAACGTTTTGCCGTGGAGGTGCAGCAGAGTTTGATCGTCGCTCTGATTCTGCCAACCGCAGCAGGCCGTATCGGGAATAGCCTCCAGGATGGTGCTGGCATTGGCGGCGTCAAGCACCCGTCGGAGAGGCGGATCGATCGGCATCGATGCCCATTTTCCAGTGTTTTCCCCATATAAGGAGGTCGCCTTATAGAGGGGTTGGGTTTTTCCGGAGACGAATTGCGTCAGCAGAAAAAACTTGCCTACGCCATCGTCTGGAACCCACACTTCTCCGTAGGGGCAGGTTTCTTCGCAGCCTCCGGTCGGGCAGGGACAATCCGGGAACACAATCGAGGCCAAATCCTGCCGGCCGGTGCCGCCGAGATCCGTTTGCCAGCTTAGCCAGGTTGTTTTGGTGGAAAGATCCACGCCATCGCGCTGCAGGCGGCGCGCCTGGTTCGAAAACCAGTCGAGATGGGTTCCATCGGCTGAGAGAAAAGGGACCGGGGCGGACTCGGTGATGGCTAGGTTTGAGCCCACCGTGGCCGTGGTGCGCGAGATTTCGCGTGTGAGAGTGGTTGCGGCGTGGCCGTCCCAGAACCACACCTTTTGTTCGGTCGGGAGATCGCCCTCCGTGAGCGGCAAAGACACTGGTGCGGCGAACAGCATTTGCCCCAGATGATTGACGGAGAAGCTCTGTGGCGAGGACGCGGCTTCTGCCGGGACCTTCACCGTTTGTTTGGCAGAAAACGTAGCCGGATCGTACTCCACCATCTCGCCGGGCGGGCGAAGAACCCACAGGCGCTGGCTTTGCGCCATCAGCGACGCAGCCATGACTAGAAGCACACACAATGCCGGGATCAGTTTTCGCATGAGCAGCGTGCCCTTGCAGAACTCGAACTTCCAGAATGATTGTAAACCGTGGACTCGCTGGCTCCGCGGCTCTTGCGTACAATGGGGGATTGAAATTATGAGCACACGTCCCGAGAAGACAATTACGATGACATCAACTCCTCCCGTTCATCCGCAGGCCGGCTCCGCGCAGCTTCCCGAGGTGCCGCTCACGACTGAGGGCTACAGCGTGCTGCACCAGATGATGCGCTTCCGCTGGACGGCCTGGCGCGGCCTGCCGGATGCCACGCGGTCGTCGATTGCTCAGGAAGCGGCTGCGGCGCTGGGTGGAATGGAACAAAATTCTGGCGGCCAGTCTGCACTTTTCTCGCTGATTGGACACAAGGGCGATCTGATGCTGGTGCATTTCCGCAAGTCTTTTGCGGATCTAAACCAGGCGGAACTCAAGGTGGCGGGCCTGCGGCTGAGCGATTACCTCGAGCCCACATCTTCTTATCTTTCCATCATCGAACTCGGGCTCTACGATTCGACGCTCAAGATTTACAAGGAGTTGGCCGATCAGGGTATCCAACCCCATTCCGACCAGTGGAAGGCGGAGATCGAATGCAAACTCGAGCGGCATCGGGAGGCGATGCGTCCGCGGCTGTTCCCTGACATTCCGCCGAATCGTTACATCTGTTTTTATCCCATGAACCGGCTGCGCGGCGAAGACAAGAACTGGTATACGCTTCCCATCGAAGAGCGCGCCCGCCAGATGAACGAACACGGATTGGTTGGCCGCCGATATGCAGGTGAGGTAAAGCAAATCATCACCGGCTCGATTGGCTTTGACGACTGGGAGTGGGGCGTTGATCTGTTCGCCGACGATCCGCTGGTCTTCAAGAAGTTGATCTACGAAATGCGCTTCGACCACGTCAGCGCTGTCTACGCGCTCTTCGGGCAGTTCTTCGTGGGCGTACGCTGCCCGGCAGCGGCGTTGGAGAAACTGCTGGGTGGGGAATTGCCGAAGTAAGTGGCAGTGAACCGAAACCGTTCACCACAGAGGCACAGAGTCACAGAGTCACAGAGAAAACCTTTTTGAGGTTTTGCCTCTCTCTGTGGCTCTGCGGTGAATTGATTGTTGGGAACTGGAGAGCTCATGGCAACGCTGGGACTCATTCAATACAAAGACGCTAGCCCGGAAGTGCGCGCCGTTTATGACGACATCATGGCCACGCGCAAGACCGACTGGATCAACAATTTCTGGAAGGCGATCGCGCACGATCCGGCCACGCTGCAGCGCACATGGGAAGACATCAAGCAGATCATGGCTCCCGGCGCGCTTGACCCGCTGACCAAAGAGATGATCTACGTCGCCGTCAGCGTGACCAATCAGTGCAACTACTGCATCGCGTCGCACACTGTTTCGGCCCAAAAGAAAGGCATGACCGACGCCATGTTTCAAGAATTGATGGCGGTGGTCGGCATGGCCAACGAAACCAACAAGATGGTTTCTGGATATCAGGTGGAGATTGACGAGCAGTTCAAGAAGTGACGGTCGCAGGAAGCGCAGTCAGCGTTTTTTCGTTGTGCGCGCAAAGTTGTGTTCACACTGCTTCATATCCACTTTTCGGCCGCGGAAGCGGACGCCCTCGGCTTCCAGTCGAAGCCGCTGCTCGATGGCCGAGTCTCCACGCAGCTTGATTTCTCCACCTGCGCCTAAGACTCGATGCCAGGGCAAGCCGAAGCTGCGATGCAGTACCTTCGCCACCTGCCGCGCTGCTCCCGGCAGTCCGGCCGCCCGCGCGATTGCTCCGTAGGTAGACACTTTCCCCTTGGGAATCCGTCGTATGACCCCCTCGATGCGCAGCCGCACCTTCGAAGACTGGTCTGGAGAAGACTTGGCTCCACGTTTCGGCAACTCCTTGATTCCCTGCTTCACAACGCTATCCATCCTATGTGAATTAGCCACAGTGATCCGATTGAAACCAGCAACCATAATAGGATGCCTTGCAACAGCGGGCGATGCCCTACCTCCTTGATGGTTGCCACCGAGATTCCGCTGCCGATCAAAAATAAGGTAGCGGTCAATCCCACTTTTGCAACTTTCACCGCGATGCCGTAGACGTGCGCTCCACTTGGGAGATACGTGTTGGATACCGCGGCGAGGCAAAACAACCCGATAAACCACGGCCATTGAATCTTGGCTTTGGCCCCGCGCACCAGCGCAGTTGCGACCGAGACCGGAACAATCCACAATGCGCGCGCCAGTTTCACCGTGGTCGCGATTGCGAGCGCCTCGGCTCCATACTTGGCGGCCGCGCCGACCACCGAACTGGTGTCATGAATAGCCAGGGCCGCCCATAGTCCAAATTGTGATTGCGTCAGCTTGAGGGCCGAGCCAATGGAAGGAAAAATCAGCAACGCTATGGAATTCAGCACGAAGACGGTTCCCAGTGATATAGCCATTTCTTCGTCGCTGGCCTGCGTGATTGGACCGACGGCGGCGATTGCGCTTCCACCGCAGATCGCGGTACCTGTCGAAATCAGAAACGCCGGCACTCGTTGCACCCTTAACAGCGCTCCCAGGCCCATGCCCGCGAGCAGGGCGAAACTGATACCGAGCATGGTGTAGACGAAGCCGCTGCGCCCGGCGTGCACGACCTGGTGCAGGTTCATACCGAAACCAAGTCCTACCACTGAGGCCTGCAGCAGGAATTTGGAGAATTTTTTGGACTCGCTGCCGTAGGGATGGGGCAACGCCAAGCCAAACACAAGTCCCATGGCCAGCGCCACGGGCGGAGACACGAAGCCGCTGGCGCTGACCAACAGGCAGAGTAGAAATACGATGCGAGGCACCATTCGGGAGGAAGCCGGCGTGGCGGCGGTCGCGTTGTCGATCATGCGAGGTGGATCATACTCCGTTAACTCGCGCCGCCGATCATAGTCTCCTGATCACTCTTCGCCGACCACCGGCCGGGCTACGCCGCCTTCCGGAAGGATTCGATGGCCTCCGCTTCAGAGTTATAGACGTCGAAAACCGTGAGCAGCTTGGTGACCTGCAGCACGTCGCCCACGCGCTTGGTTAAGTTTGTCAATTTGATCGTACCGCCCGCGTTTTGGGCCGTAACACGCAGGGCTACGAGGGTGCCCAGACCTCCGGAATCAATGTAATTCACCTCGCCCAGATTGAGCACGATGCGATTGTTCTCGGTCACAGCTTGCCTCACGGTGTCGCGGAGCAGCGCAGACTCTTCTCCAAACACAATCCGGCCGCTGCAATCGACCACCAGAACTCCATCTTTGGTTCGTGTTGTTACCTTGAGCTGCATACGAACTCCTTCGCGGTGCCCGCGCCAACTTCAACTGGAGCCGGACCGTTGCCAGGTTCCGGATTACCCGGACCAGTCGAGAGACCAGCGTAGCGCTTGCGCGGCGGTTTTAGCAAGCCTGCCACAGTGAGGCCGGCGTCGCGAACTCATCCTCCTCTGATCACGTATAATCGTGTCTTCCGGCTCATGAGCTATACAGTCCTGGCGCGTAAATACCGACCGCAGAAATTCTCCGAGGTTATCGGACAGGAGCACGTTACCCGCACTCTGCAGAACGCTCTCGAACAGGGACGCACTGCCCATGGCTACATTTTCAGTGGGCATCGCGGCATTGGAAAGACGACCGTGGCGCGGATTCTGGCAGCGGCGTTGAATTGCCGTTCGTCCAACAAGCCGGTCGCAGAGCCCTGCGGCGTTTGTGAATCCTGCACTGAGATTCGTGCCGGGAACGCGGTCGACGTAATCGAGATCGATGCTGCCACCAATCGCGGGATCGACGAAATCCGCGAATTGCGGGAGGCGGCCCGTTACAAGCCGGCGCGCGACCGCTTCAAGATTTACATTCTCGACGAAGCGCACCAGATAACGGACGCGGCGTTCAATGCCCTACTCAAGACTCTGGAGGAACCCCCGGATCACATTGTTTTTATGCTGGCGACCACGCAGCCGGAGGATATTCCGCAGACCATCCGGTCACGCTGCCAGCACTTCAGTTTCCGCGCTGTGAAGTTTGACGATATTGTCGGCCAGTTGCGCGATCTGGTCGGCCGGGAAAAGATTGAAGCCGATGACGATGCGCTTGCCCTGCTCGCCGAGGCCGGCGACGGCTCCATGCGCGATGCGCTTTCGATTCTTGATCAGGCAATTGCGTCCTCCAGCGGAAAGATCACGGCTGATTCCGTGCGCAACCTGGTCGGCGCCGCACCGGCACACATTCTCGAAGAAGTGATGCAGGCAGTCGCTCGCGGGGCCAGCGACGAAGTGCTGCGGGAGGTCGACCACCTCATCAGTGAAGGCCATAGCCCTACGCATTTTGCGCGGCAGATGGTGCGCTTCCTGCGCAATGCGACCGTGGCCAAGATTGCGGGTAAGGACTCTTCCCTGCTGCAGATATCGAGTGAAGAACGGGAGCGCGTCGCCCGGGTAGCGGAATTGTTCGGCGAAGAAGATCTGACGCGGCATCTGCAGATCATGCTCCGCACTCACGGTGAACTGGGATACAAGCAGGAGCAGCGCTTTCACCTGGAACTCGGGCTGCTCAAGATGGCCCATGCGCAGCGTATTCTGCCGATCGAGCAATTACTCAGTGACGTGGCGGCTTCATCTGGCGGTGGATCTGGAGTTGGAGCTTTGGCAAGACCGATTGCCGTCGCGTCTGGAAGCGCTGGTCCGCAGAAGTCTCGGTTCCCGGAGGAGCGCGAGCATGTCGCTCCCGCCGCGGGTTTAAAGCACATTTCTCCGTTCGACGCCGATTCCGCGCGCAAAGGCGGTCCGCGGCAGGAATCGGTTTCGAATGCCTCTCCAGGCAACGGACCTCGCGCGGTCGCGAGTGGAAGCCCACCCGCGCGAGTGGTGATGGGTGCAGCTGCGCCGGCAAATCTTCGCGAGGATCCAGACCTCCAGCCTAGCTCGCATGCTGAACCGGGTGAAGCGAAATTGCAGGTTGCGCCACCACTCTCGCAGGTCGAACCGGCGGCCACTGTGCCATCTCTTGCAATCGAGAGATTGCGCAGGGCCGTGTTGCAAGAGCTGGGAGATGGAAATCAGCGGATTCTGGTCTCGATGCTGGAAGCGGGCGAATGGGCGGTCGAAGGCAACGAAGTCGTGATCAAGGTGTCGGAGTCACAAACCGTGGTCGACATGTCGCTGGGCGCCGATGCTCGTCGGCTCGCGGTTGCTTCTGCCAGCGGCATTCTGGGGCGGGCCGTCAAGCTGAGGGTCGTACCCGCTGCAAGCCTGGCGACTATAGAAGGAAAAACTAACGGCAACACTGGCAAGTCCAACGCGACGAACCTGGGGGCTGGCGGGCGTAGCCGTGCTGAGCAGGACGCCGTGGTCCGCCGGCTGCAAGAGAAATTCGGCGCCGAGATTCGCACTGTGATCGATTACAAGGAGAAGCGGTAGAAATCAAGGTTTCAGAGTTTCAACGTTTCGAGGTTTCGAAACCTTGAACCTTTGAAACCTTGAAACGTGAGGCTTTATGGGTGGATTTAATCTGCAAGAACTGATGTCGAAGGCTAAATCGCAGTATGACTCGCTGCAGAAGAAAATGCAGGAGACGGTGGTTGAGGCCTCGTCGGGCGGGGGCACGGTCACGGCGAAAATGGATGGCCGCAAGCAACTGCTTAGCTTGCGCATCGATCCCGAAGCCGTGAAGTCGGGTGACGTGGAGATGCTTCAGGATCTGATCCTGGCCGCCGTCAACGAAGCCGCGCGCAAGGTCGATGGATTGATGCAGTCGACCGTGGGCGGAATGCTAGGCGGGTTGGGGATCGGTGGGCTGTAACAATATGAACGATTGTCCAATCGGGTGATTGTGCAATTCTCAGATTGGCTTGGGCGTTTTGTTTTCAAATTACCCAATCACAAGATTACAAAATTACACAATTCCCTATGTCGAAATTTGCTGAGCCGATGTCGCGGCTGATTGACGAGTTGAAGAAGCTGCCGGGCGTGGGCTCGAAGAGCGCGCAACGGCTGGCCTTCTACATTCTCCGCGCGAGCGACGAGGACGCCGACGCTTTGGCGGCTGCGGTGCGCGACGTTAAAGCCAGCCTCCGGCTGTGTTCGGTGTGCAACAACATTACCGACGTCGATCCCTGTGTCTATTGCACCAGCGCTACCCGCAACCAGCGACTGGTGTGCGTGGTCGAAGAGCCTACCAATATTGCCACCATCGAGAAGACCAAGCACTTTAATGGCGTCTACCACGTGCTGCATGGATCGCTTTCCCCGCTGCACGGTGTGGGCCCCGAACAGTTGCGCATCGCTAATCTCATCACGCGTGTCGATGCGGGGAATGTGGATGAGGTGATCGTCGCGACTAATCCCACTGTGGAAGGCGAAGCCACGGCCACTTATCTCTCGCAGCAACTGAAGCGCGCGGGGGTGAAGGTGACGCGCATCGCCATGGGCATCCCGGTTGGCAGCGACATTGAGTATACGGATGAGATCACGATGCTGAAGGCTATGGAAGGGCGGCGGGAGTTGTGAGATCTCAGCTTCTAGGTGCTACCTTCTAGGCTGTTCGAGCTTCTTTCTTCGCGACGGAGTTCTGCGTCAGATCTGTTCGAGGAAAACATTCAGTTCTTCTTCGGCGGAAGCCAGGCCTTCGGGCAGAGTGCCTCGGTTGTATTCTGCCATGCGGTTCTTCCATTTGAGGAAGTCGGTGATGCTTTGCGGTTCGACACGGACTTCGACGCGGCGCAGGCTGGCAAGCAGAAGATTCATTTCGTAGCGGAAGCCGGTAGCGCTACGCAGATTCTTGGCAGAGGGATGTGCTGTTTCGATTCTGCCGCGATTGTGTTCGAGCAATCCCCAGCCCTGGGGTAGTTCTTCTCGGCCCACGAGTCCGGCGGGAACCAGATAGAAGCGCTCACAGCCGACTCCCTGCTCTGGTTTGTGGCGGAACGGCTTCATACGGTCGGCGATGAAATCAGCGCGCGACATCTTGCACTCGATCAAGACGGAATGGCAGGCGCGCTTCCAGCCGATGGCGTCGGGCATCTCGCCGCTGACGCAGGCCTGCTCCGAGAGCACCACTCCACAGCGGTACTGACGCAGCCAGCGCACAGCTTTCTCGACTAGTTGAGCGTGAGTCATGTATTCGGCTTGCGATCGCACAAGAAAACAAGACATTTGTATCTGGAGAAGCGTAAGCGCGGAAGTGACTGGAAAGCTACCGCCTGCCGCCGAGCACAGTAATATGATTACGGATAATGCCGAGTCCCGATCACTCTGCGATGCTGGCGGTGGCAATAGCGGAAGCTCGAAAAGGTCTGACCGAAGGCGGCATCCCGATCGGCGCTGCAATCTTTGACGAGAGCGGCAAGCTGATCGGCGCCGGCCACAACCGCCGGGTGCAGAATGGCGATCCCTCGTTGCATGGCGAGACTGACGCCTTCCGCAATGCAGGACGCCAGCGCAGCTATCGCAAGCTCATCATGGTATCTACCCTGGCGCCCTGCTGGTATTGCTGCGGACTGGTGCGACAATTTGGCTTCGGCACGGTGATCGTTGGCGAGAGCCGCAACTTCCAGGGCGGTATTGAGTGGCTGCGGTCGCTCGGGGTAAAGGTAATCGACCTCGATTCGGAGGAATGCGCGTCCTTATTAAGCGCGTACATTCGTGCCAATCCTGCGATCTGGAATGAAGACATCGGCGAGGAATGATTACGCTCTGTAGCTGATTCATCCCGAACCACGACTAGAAAATTAATCCCAGCGACATCTGGACCTGCCGCGGGCTGCCGATGGTTTTGTTGACGGCGCCCAGGGAACTGGGGCAATTGTAAAAGCCCGCATTATTTGAGCCACAACTTGTGGGTAGTGGGGTCGTCCCCACTACCGGGAACTGGTTGTAGTACTGGTTCTGAGAGACGTCGTCTATGGGGACATCAAAGCTGGCCGTATTAGTGACATTGAAGACGTCGAAGCTGTACTTCAATGAGAGGCGCTCTGTCAGGGCAGTCATTTTCGCTAACGAAACGTTGACGGCCCTCTGCCAGGATTGGCGGAAAATGTTGCGCTGGCCGCTGGTGAAATTGGTCTCAAAAGTATCGTTGGCAGGGATCGCACCTCCGAGGGCACCGGCCTGGAGCAGAGGCAGAGTGAAGCAAGCGGCGTTGAGCGCAGTCTGGTTGGGATTGAAGTATGCGTTGGCGCCGGAGTAGCCGGTCACCGCGCTCTTCGCAGTGCAGCCGGGAGCAAGCGGAACGATGGGATTGGTGATGCCATCGTAGACACTGTAGAAGATGCTACCGACGGCGCCCGTGTAGTCGATGACGCTGTAAGGTTGTCCGCTCTGGAGAACAGCGCTGCCGTGAATTGCCCATCCGTTCGCTAATTTGCCCTTCAGCGTCGACGCGGCAAAGAACTTAGGCAACTCATAGTTGTAGCTGAAGTTGAAAACGTGTGTGCGGTCGAAATCCGACGAGCCGTATGCCGAGCGCAGGTTGAGCGGATTGTTGCCGTTGAAGAACAAGCCCAGGCCGCTTTGCTCATCCAAAGCGTGGGAATAAGTATAGGAGAAGCCGACCTGAAGCCCGTGGCTCATGCGCTTCTCCACGTGCGTTTGCAGGGCATTGTAGGCCGAGACCCCAGCAGCCGTATAGCTCTCGCTTTCTGCCGAATAACCCAGGTAGGGAACGCGCAGGTCAACGTTGCCTCCTTCGTAATTGGCGACCATTGGCCCTTGATTGTTGGGCAAATTAATTGGACAAAACGGAGAGCAACCCGCTGATTGCTGCACTGTATAACCGTAGGTATATTGCTGCGGGTTCTGCGAATTGGGGTGGATGATATTGCTCGGAGAGGCGACTCCGGGCTGGTTGAAGGGAATGGGAATGACTCCGTGCCGGCCAAAGTTGCCGACATAACCAACCTCGATAGCCAGATCATTCCGCGGCTGCCATTGGAAATCGAGCGTGTCGTTGATGGTGTAGGGCAGTTTGTTGGCACGGTTGTAGGTGGCAAAGGAAAACAGCTGCTGCCCTTGCAGGATGCCAGCTTGTATTCCAACTCCGGGTACGCCAGTATTCGGCAGGTAATTGTTGACATCCATTGGGTTGCCGGTCGGAGCAGGGCCGAGAGTGGGACCCCATGGGCTCGAGAGATTGTAGTTGGGAACACCGGCAATGCCTGATGGACAGGTGGGAATATAGCCCTGGTAATAGCTAATGGACCCACTAGCGAGGGGATCGTTCCCGCAAGATTGCGCGTTCACATAGGGCGGAGTCTGGTTTACGCCAAACGGCCCGCCATTGATCACGCCCTCCGCGAATCCTGGGGAAAGATAGGAGAAGAGTTCGCCGCGGTCGTAGTAGATGCCCGTTCCTGCGCGAACAACCATCTTGTCGTTGAACTTCTTCGGGCTCCAAGCCACACCTAGACGCGGGGCAAATCCCCATTGACGTCCGGTGAGCGTGGTTTTGCTGACACCCTTGCTGGGAAACAGCTTGTTGTTGCCAGCGATGATTATGCCATTAGAAGTGAGCGTATCGGTCGCGTCGTCATAGGAATAAAGCGAAGGATCGAAATTGTAGATGCGGCCGTATTTTTCGGAGAAGCCGCCGTCCCAGTCCCAACGCAGGCCGGCCGTCAGGCTGAGATTGGAGCGGACCTGAAACTTGTCCTGGATATAAGCGCCGGACTGGCCGGCGCGCATGTAACGGTTGGCGTTGCCCTGAAGGAATTTGGTCGTCGTGAAATCGTCGTTCGTGGTGACGAGGCCCTGCAAGAACTGCCCAAAGTCCGCGGAAGCAATAATGCCCTGATTGGTTCGCTCATCACGGGTGTTGAGCTGGCTGTAGGCATAGCTTCCGCCGAAGGTGAGGGTGTGCTTACCGCGCGTCCAGATGGCGTTGGCAGAAGGCATGATTCGATTCTGGAATACCCCGGTAAACGCCCCTTGGGAAGCGGCCCCCTGGCCGATCTGCAGAAAGTCGTTGGGCACGGGGGAAGATCCCGTAAGAATATTCACGATGCTGATACCGGGGAAATAACCTGAACCAAACGTGTTCATATTGAGCTGTTGCGGCGTGAACGGCTGATCGATGGTGCTATAGACCTTCTCCCGAAGAATACCGAGAACTTCGACGACGCTCAAATTCGGCCGCAGGATTTGCGTGTTGCTGAGCGAAGCCACTTGACTGCCAGCGTCGAGATGCTGGGTGAAGCCGGCGACATTGGAGTAGGCGTAGGGAGCAGCAGTTGGGTCGTGCTGATAATAATATTTGGCTGAGACGGTATCCCGGGTGCTCTTGTTCCAGTCGAGATTCGCCACTGCCTGATCGGCTGTGAAGAGGGCTGTACCGGGAATGGTCGCGTTTTCCGGAAAATCCGGTGTAGGGTTGACGCCGAAGTTGGAATACGGAATCAGGTACTGGCCGTTGGGAAACTGATACTGAAAGAGCTGCAGCGCGACCGGGCTGATCTGGGTGGCTGGATTCGTGATCCCCGCGCCGAAGTCATTGTTGGCAATGGCGGCCAAGCATCCGGCAAATGTAGGGCTCTGACGATTGGTGAAACCGCAGTTCGCCACCGGTGACGACAGGTACGTGGGGTTGAAATCGATGGGCACCATCAGCCGCGACAGGCCGATCTCCTGATCCGTATCGTGCAGGCGTTGGTAGCTGACAAATCCGAAGAGCTTGTCCTTGATCAGCGCACCACCCACGGTGCCGCCCACGGTTTCGCGATGCAACTGCGGCACCTGTTCGTGGGCAAGAATGATGTTGGGATCCTGGTTGTTGAAGAACGGTGCCGCATTCAGCCAGTCGGTTCCGCGGTGCCAGTAGGCTTGGCCGTGAACTGTGTTGGTCCCCGACGCCGTGCTCATGTCGATGTGCGCGCCGCTAGTCGAGCCTTGTTGCGCGTCATACATCGAAGTGTTTACTCGGACCTCTTGAATGGTCTCCGGAGCCGGAGTAGGCAACGCCTGACCAACCGACAGGTAGACCGATGCGGTGCCCTGGACAGGAGCGGCGTTGGTGCTGGCAACTCCGCCCACACCGGTATTGTTCACAACGCGGGCCGAGGCTACCTGGCTGGTGCTCTTGCCGTTGAACAAATTGCTAGCGTCGACGCCATTGAGCAGGAAGCTGTTGCTGGTGTCGCGCTGGCCGTTGGCCCAGATTGGCTGGTTGCCCAAGCCGCTGTTGGCGCCTGTGCCGCCGGAAAGCTCGGCGCTTACTCCTGGCGAGAGGATCGCGAGACCGGTGAAACTGCCTGTGGGCAGCGGCACGGCGTCGATCTGATCTTTTTCCAGAATGTAGCCGTTGGTGGTGTCGACCGCGTTCATTAAAGGTTCGGCCTGCACCTCAACCACTGTGCCCACCTTGCCCACAGGCAGCGTTACGTTGACCGTGGCGGTCCGGTCCGCTTGCACCGTGATGGATGGAATCTTTTCGCTTTCAAAACCTTCGTGAGTGAAGGTGAGGGTGTAGGTACCGATGGGGAGGTTGACGAAATCGTAGCTGCCATTCGCGTTGGTCTTTTGAGTGCGTGTGAGACTTGTCTGGTCGCCGACGATGGTCACAACAGTCTCCGGCAGAACGCTACTGGTTTTGTCGGTGACGGTACCGGTTATGCCGCCGAGGGTCTGCTGCGCCTGAGCGCCCTGTGGAACCAGCGGCCCCCACAGGGAGGAGACAGCCAGGAGAGCTAAAAATCCGATTCCCTTTCCTTTGAACATTCAGTGACCTCGCGCAAGTCTGTAAGCACGCCCGTGCAGGACTGGCTGACGGACCACCAAGTTTTGTTTTAACGATGTAGCCGGCAGAATTGGATGATTTGCCATCCACACACAAAATGACTGACCGAATTTACACGAGTTTTCTGCGGAAGGAAAGCGTCCGGTTAGTCAAACTTTCTTTGACCTGGATTAGATATTTTTATCGCTACAATGAATTCTGTGCGACCAGCCGCATCTCTCGCCCGTTATCCGCCAGCGAGCAGCGCATCCTTTCTGCGGCCGCGAATCACGAACCAGAGCAGGCCGGCGATCAGATAGGCGAGGTAGATAAAAGGCAGCTTGCCATACGGCCCTTCGGGGACGGGGTAGAAATTTCCGACTAGAGCGAGCAACATGGCGAGGCCCGCCAGCCAGGGAACGATTTGAGCACCTTGGCGAAAGACACCGTGGTCGCGCAAATAGCGCGGCAGTGCGAGGCAAACGAGCGCATAGGCCACGATGAAGCCGTAAGTCGCCAGTGAGCCCAGCCAGCCGTAAACATCCAGGCCGCTCGCGCCGCGGGCGGCCAGCACCGCGACGGGAAGCAGCGCGGCTATTCCAGTGATGACAACAGTCCGGCTTGGAGTTTGATTCCGGGCATGCGTCTTACGGAGAGAGCCGTGGGCGAGCCCGTGGTGCGCCATCAGCAGCAGTACGCGAGCTGCTGCTGTGATGCACGCCAGAGTTCCGGCAAAGAGGCTTACCAGCGCGCCGATATCAATTAACAGTCCCAGCACCGGGACGCCTGCGACGCGCGCCAGAAGATACATGGGAGCCTGGCTGGCTCCCAGCTCCTGGCCAGCAGTGTGGAAGCCCAGCACTTCTGCGTAGGCGCAGACCGTAAAGAAGGCCCCGGCGAGGATGGCACTTTGGATGACCGCGCGCGGAATCGTCTTCAGCGGGTCGCGTGCCTCTGAGCCCAGAGTAGTCGCGCTCTCGAAGCCGACAAAACTGAAAAGAGCCAGCACCAGCCCCAGGCGGAGCCCGCTGCCGGTCATGCCGCGCAGATGCAGTTGCTCCCCATCCCAGTGCCAGCCATGTCGCACCAGCAGCAGCGCGACGACGATGACGATCACCGTGACGGAGGCTGCTTCGATCCACAGCATGAGGCGTGCGGAGATCTTTACGTCACGGTAGGCAATCCAAATCGAAACCCCGGTGACCAGAGTGGCCAACAGCACCGCTGAGTAAACATGACCAGTGGCATCGCGGAGCAGCAAGTTCGCATAGTGATAAAAACCGCCGATGACACTGGACCCCGTGGCGACATAGGCGAGCAAAAGACTCCAGGCGACGGTTGCGCTGAGCCATGGAGGCAAGGTCATCGAAGCATAGGTATAGAGCGAACCGGGCGAGGCCGAATGGCGGGCGTAGCGCCCGATGCACAACGCGACAAGCAGTACCGCCACTGTGGCCAGGACATACGCGAGCCAAGTGCCGTTGCCAGCGAGCGCGCACACCAGCGGGATGGTAGCTGCAGGCGTGGTCGTCGGAGCCATGGTGGAGACTGACTGGGCGAGCGTTTCCATAGGAGAGAGAATCCCGCGACGCAAACCATAGTCGGCGCTCGAGGAATACTCTGGCACGGTCGGCTCCATCAAGGCTGATCCTCTTGGGGCAAATGCTTCCACAATTCAGATTGGGGTGGGATTGTACAACACGAGCCGTGGGCGTCGAGAACACGGGACGCGAAGTGTTGTATGATTTCGCAACGTTCGCCTGCCATGAAACTCGATAAACAGTTACTGCAAAGCCTTCCCAAAGTTCTTTTACACGAGCATTTGGATGGCGTTCTGCGGCCGCAAACAGTGATTGAGCTGGCCAGAGCCGCTAAGTACACCGGCCTTCCAACCGGCGATCCGGATGAGCTTTCCCGGTGGTTCTTCCGCGGCGCAAATCAAGGGAGTCTCTCGAAATACCTGGAGGGTTTCGCGCACACGATTGCGGTTATGCAGACCGAGGAAGCACTGCAGCGCGTCGCGTATGAACAGGCCGAAGATCTAAGTCGAGATGGCGTTATTTATTTTGAAACCCGCTTTGCGCCGGTTTTTCACACTCAGAAAGGATTAACTCATCAGCAGATCGTGGCCGCGGTGTTGAAAGGACTGGAACGGGGGCGAAAAGATTTCGGCATCTCTTCCGGTTTGATCATTTGCGCCATGCGGAACATGAATACTTCGCTCGAAATGGCGGAACTGGCCGTTGACTTCCGGGCGCGCGGGGTTGTGGGCTTCGATCTGGCGGGGGAAGAAGGCGGTTATCCCGCGAAGAAACACGTGGACGCTTTTCATTACATTCAGCGCGAGAACTTCAATATCACGATTCACGCCGGCGAAGGTTACGGAAAAGAATCGATCTGGCAAGCCATTCAATATTGCGACGCACACCGGATTGGGCACGGGACGCGGTTAATCGACGATATCGCGGTTGTGGATGGCAAGGCAGTGAAGTTGGGAGACTTGGCGCAATATGTATTGGACAAGCGCATCCCCCTCGAGATTTGCTTGCTGAGCAACGTGCACACCGGCGCCACGCCGAGTTTGGCTGAGCATCCCTTCCGGATTCTTTATCAGGAGAAATTCCGCGTCACGTTGAACACCGACAACCGGCTAATGAGCAGCACAACCATGACGCAGGAATTCGAAGCCGCCGCCGAAGCCTTTGGTTTGACCGTCGATGATTTTGAGAAGATCACGATCAATGCGATGAAGAGCGCCTTCCTGCCGTATCGACAGCGCTGCGATTTCATCTATTCTGCCATCAAGCCTGGCTACGCGAAGGTCCGCGCGTCGACTGGGAAAATAGGATCCATCTAAATATGGATAATCCTTTCATGGCCCGGGCTATTCAGCTCTCCATTGATAACGTCCGCTCGGGACGCGGCGGGCCCTTCGGTGCTGTGGTTGTGAAAGACGGCAACATTATTGCCGAGGGTGCGAATCAGGTTACTTCCACGAACGATCCCACCGCGCATGCGGAAATGGTCGCTATCCGCGAAGCCTGCAGAAAACTCGCCGCCTTCGACCTCGAAGCTTGCGATATTTACACTTCCTGCGAGCCCTGCCCGATGTGTCTGGGAGCAATCTATTGGGCTCGCATGTCTCGCGTTTATTTTGCCAATTTCGACGCAGATGCATCGCGCGCCGGATTTGACGATTCGCTGATCTACCGTGAAATCGCGCTGCCGTACTCGCAGCGCAAGATTCCGATGATTCAGATGATGCGCGAAGAGGCATTAGCGGCGTTTAGTGCGTGGGGAAACAAGTCCAATAAGATCGAATACTGAGCCAGTTCGGGTCTCGCGAACCTTAGTCGAGGGAGAACTATTGATCGATCGCTACTTCAAACTCGCCGAGAATCAAACTTCCGTGAAGCAGGAGATGCTCGGTGGCATCACCACCTTCGTCACCATGGCTTACATCATCGTGGTGAACCCACAGATCCTTGCCCAGGCCGGAATGCCCGTCGAGGGCGTGGTTTTCGCGACTTGCGTCTCGGCAGCGGTGGCTACGCTGGTCATGGGACTCTACGCCAATTATCCGATCGCCTTGGCGCCGGGGATGTCGCTCAATGCGTACTTCACTTATTCCGTTTGCATCGCCATGCATGTCCCGTGGCGTACCGCACTGGCGGTGGTTTTTTGCTCAGGCGTCCTTTTTCTCGTGCTCACGGTCACACGGGTTCGCGAGCAGATTGTCAATGGCATGCCCGACTGCCTGAAGCACTCGACGGCGGCGGGGATTGGGATGTTCATCGCGTTTGTGGGACTGCGCAACGCAAAGCTGGTGGTGGCGAATCCTGCGACCTTTGTTGGGCTCGGCAGCTTTGCCGACAAAGAGGTGCAAACCGCCTGCTTCGGCCTCGCCCTGACGCTGATCCTGATGTCGCGAAAACTTCATGGCGCCATCCTGATCGGAATCTTTGGCACCACGCTGCTCGGCATTCTTCGCGGGATATCGAACTGGCCGACGGCTATTTTTTCGATGCCGCACCCCTCTTCGACTTTTTTGCAGCTTGACTTTCGCGGGGCGAGCCATCTTGGATTACTCGAAATCCTGTTCGCGTTCCTGTTCGTCGATCTCTTCGATAACGTCGGCACTCTCGTCGGAGTGTGCGAACAAGGCGGCTTCGTCAAAGACGGCAAGATTCCGCGCGTGGGCCGCGTGCTGGTTGCAGACGCCGTGGGCACCATCTTCGGCGCGCTGACGGGAACTTCGACGGTGACGAGTTACATCGAAAGCGCGGCCGGAGTTGCTGCCGGGGCTCGCACCGGTCTAAGCAATATTGCCGTTGCCGCTCTCTTTCTGCTGGCCACTTTCTGCTCGCCGCTGGCTACCGCGATTCCAGCCTACGCAACGGCTCCCGCGCTAATTCTGGTTGGCGTTTTGATGACGCAATCCATCGCGCAAATCGCCTGGCACGATTTCAGCGACGCGGTCCCGGCATTCATCACCATGCTGGCCACACCTCTCACCTTCAGCATCGCGACCGGCCTGAGTTTAGGTCTAATCTCTTTCACTGTCGTGAAAATTGCGGCTGGTAAGATTCGCGAAGTGAACGCGCTGATTTGGATCCTCACGATCCTGTTTATTCTGCGTTACGTCTATTTGGCCGCAGCCTAGGAAACTGCCTGACTTTACGAGGCGTAGCAATCGAGGCACTCCCGGCCTCTCGCAGAGCTACGAGAGGCCGGGCTTGAGGGTTTCTCTATGCGGCAGCTTGCTTGCTCTGCTGGAAAAACGCGAGCAGGTCGGCATTGATCCGGTCAGCATTGGTTGCGGGCATTCCGTGTGGAAAACCCGGATATACGATCAGTTTGGCGCCCTTAACGATCTTTGCCGACATTCGACCGGCGGCATCGATCGGCACGATCTGATCGTCGTCGCCGTGCATCACTAGGGTCGGGACATCAAACTTCTTGAGATCCTCGGTAAAGTCTGTCTCGGAGAAAGCCTCGATGCAGTCATAGTGCGCCTTCATTCCTCCCAGCATCCCCTGCAACCACCAGTGCTCGCGGATACCCTCGGAAATCTTGGCGCCGGGCCGGTTGTATCCGTAAAACGGAAGAGTAATGTCCCGGTAAAACTGCGGCCGATTGGCTGCGACCTGGGCTCGGAGGCCGTCAAAGACGGAGATGGGCAGGCCGAGGGGATTCTTATCCGTCTTCACCATCAGCGGTGGCACGGAACTGATCAGCACGGCCATGCCGACACGTTTCGAGCCATGACGACCGATGTAACGGGCGACTTCGCCGCCGCCGGTGGAGTGGCCCACATGAATTGCGTCCTTCAGGTCAAGCTTTTCGGTGAGCACTGCGAGATCGTCTGCGTACGTATCCATATCGTTGCCATCCCACGTCTGGGTGGAACGGCCGTGGCCGCGCCGGTCGTGCGCGATGACTCGGTAGCCATGCTGGCCGAAGAACAACATCTGTCCATCCCAATCGTCCGCGCTGAGCGGCCATCCGTGACTGAACACTATGGGCTGACCGGTGCCCCAGTCTTTGTAATAAATCTGCGTTCCATCTCTTGTCGTAATCGTTGGCATAAATATTCTCCTCAATAGTAGTTGCGATTTTATGACTGTTTCACTCAGCGGATTTAGCCGCCAATGTTTCGACTACCGCGATGTTCTGCAACAACTCCGGTGGCAGGTTGTGCCTTTCCTGCAAATAGCCCGGGCTGTTGTAACTGACCCAGACACGGGCTTGGGCGTCTTCCCACACCAAAATCTTGAGCGGAAGATCGATGGCAATACTAGGAGCGGCCAGCATCAACGGCGTGCCGGCCTTCGGGTTTCCAAAGATCAGCAGCTTGGTGGGAGGCATTTTCAATCCCACCTTTTCCGCTTCTCCGCTATGGTCGACCAGAGCGAACAGGGTGACTCCCTTCGCCTGCAGAATCCCTTTGAGTTTTTCTACCGTCTGCACAACCGAGTGATTGCTGGGAGTGGCGATGATCCCATTGCCTGTACTGAGCGTCATAGATATCCCCTCGCGGTTCTTGCGAATCGCCAATGCGTAGAAGTTTCGCTGCTGCCGATCTCTAAAGACCAGCATCCCTTGCTGGTCGCAGCTAAATTAGGCCGGAGCCGCAGCGGGTGTAATTATCGCTCTTCGTCGGGGTATTGTGCTGGAAAATGGCAATCCCTTCGTCGCGCCCCTGAACAATCAGGCGTCGGGGTGCTGAGCGCGCATGCGTCCGGGCTATTTGACAGGACAGTTTCTAAATAAGCCTCAGCTCGCACGGGCACGCTGTGCGATTACCGAGCCTCGCTTCGGGTCGCGACGAGGAGGCTCGGCAATCGATCAGCAGATTAGGAAGCGCTGATTTGGATTCTCTCAGCCAAATTGCCATTTGACATTGGAACGAAATGAACCGTGGCCTGTTTGTGATCTTCGCTCGCTAATTCGCTCGTTCTAATCTTGTTGGTCGACATCTCAACCAGCGTCTTCGTGGTCACCCTGAAATCGTAGGGGACACCATTGGAGCCAACCAGCGTCACCTCTTTATCAGTGGGATCCACCATGGAAATAGTTCCGCTAAGGTCCTCGGCCGACGCCAGAACGTGCCGCATCTCCCTGGCAGAAGACTTTGCCGCGGACTTCACGGCCGTCTTACTGGCTGAAGGCTTGGTCTTTATCGCAGTGGTTGTGTTCTTGGTTGTGGAATCTTTCGCCGCCGGAGCGGCTGCGGCTAGACACATGCCAACGGCCAGCATCAGCAAAAACGTGAACAGCATCGAAACGAGCTTGGATACTTTGTTCATTTGACGAATCTCCCTTCTTCCTTGTGCTGACACCAAATCAATAAACAATTTCCCTGCGGCCTGCGGGTTCGGCGATGAGGGAAGAAGCAAACCGCCGTCCCACAGGCGCACGGACCGTGCGGGTCTGCATAACCGCAGCCGTGGTGATGTGTGGTTATGCGACGCGCTCGGACTCGCAGGCGCACCATCTCCGGTTTCGCGCCGCTGCGATCTCGTTTACATAGATTCCAGGCGGCTCTTGCTAGTTGTATCGTTGCACGATATAATGTTTGCGCGAATACTAAAGCGAGCCAACTCCGAATTGGCCGCGTCCATCCAAGCATTTGGTCCCCGAACCAGGACATCTTTTAGTGCAGCTGGAGCAGTACATGTGGAGCGGCGAGTCGATGTTTTCCCGACACCTGGGGTATGAAATCGCCATCGCGGTGGTAATTTGCACTGTCTGCCTGTTCTTGTTCCCGACAGTGGGCGGTTCTTACTCCGCCGTCCACGGGCCGGTGACAGCCTTGCGCAGCCTCCGCCTCAGACTCAAGCTTTGGCTGGCAATAGCACTGGCCGCATTGCGTTTACTGCGGCTTATGCTGGGAGACAGCTCTGTGGCGTTGCAGCACGCCTGGCAAAAGATCGGGGCGCATTCAATTCATCCCCGGCAAACCGCTGTCCTTCGCTGTTAACTGACAGCGGCAGATCTGGCCCAAAGCGAGACCAATTTTCCGACATTTCTTCTTGTTGCAATTGCTGAACGGCAACGAGGTCCATTTCGTGAGCCCGGGCTTGCCCGGCTGTCCGTCAATTCGTCTAATCGGAGAGAAAAAGTTATGAGACACGGAGAATTCAGATTGTTTTTTATGATTGCCGCGCTATCGGGTTTGTTTATGCTGGCTGCCTGTTCCAAGGAGGTCGCAAAGGCGACTCCCCCGCCGCCACCCGCTCCGCCGGCTCCAACTGCAACTCTGGCCGCCAACCCCAGCGTGCTTCAGCAAGGTCAGTCGACAACGCTGACGTGGCAAACCACGAACGCGAATGACATCACGATTCCTGGGCTGGGGACGGTGGCAGCATCAGGCTCGCGCACGATTACCCCGAGCGCATCCACAACTTACGAACTCGTAGCCAAAGGTCCGGGCGGAAGCCAGGATGCGAGTGCACGGGTAACCGTTAATCCGAAGCCAGTGGCCATGAATGCGACACCGCAGCCGAGCGAAGCGGATTTGTTTGCCAAGAACGTCAAAGACGTATTCTTCGACTTTAACAAGGCCACAGTCCGCCCTGATGAAGTGCCGGTGACCGACGATGATGCGCAATTTCTCGCGCAACATCCGGACCTCAAGATCATGGTCGAGGGGCATTGCGACGACCGGGGATCGGAGGAATACAACCTGGCGCTCGGCGACAGCCGTGCCCATGCCATGAAACAGTCGCTCGAGCAACAGGGCGTGAGCGCGAACCGGATTCAGACCATTAGTTACGGCAAAGAAAAGCCTTTCTGCTCGGCCGACGACGAGCAATGCTGGCAGGCTAACCGCCGTGACCACGTTGCGCTAGCGCAGTGAAGATGCAACTCGCGCAGGGCGGTGATCGCGCCGCCCTGATGCGCGTGCTCAACTTAACCGCCAAAATACGGGAGGCAACCCGGCGATCTTCGGCTGCAACTAAATGATTAGTTACCTTTTATCGTTTGACCCGTCCAAGGGATTTAGGGAGAGAGCGCGTGCCGCGAAGACAATCCAGGACGCTTACGGAAGCCGAACTTCGGATCATGAACGTGTTGTGGTTGAAGGGAGCCGGCACGGTCCAGTTGGTCATGGATTACCTTTCACAGAAAACCCCTTTGGCGTACAACTCAGTCCTGACCACTATTCGCGTCCTGGAGCGAAAGGGCTACGTCAAGCATTCCAAAGATGGACGCGCGCATGTGTACGCTCCGCTGGTGGGGCAGAAGGAGGCGACCCAGTCGGAGATCCGCAACCTGGTCGGCCGTTTCTTCAAAAACTCCCATGAGAAACTCGTCCTGAACATCCTTGAGGATCGAGGCATCGAGGCGGAGGAACTTGATCGCCTGCGCGAGATGCTGGAACGGGGTGGCGCGAAATGATGTCGCCCCAGTTCCAGACAATTGCGCAAATGGTTATCGGGCGTATTCTGAATTCGTTACCTCAAGGATTGCTGGTGGCTCTCTTTGCCTGGGTCACTTTGCGCCTTCTGCCGCGACAGAACTCGGGAACGCGATTTGCGGTTTGGTTCGTGGCCCTGCTGGCGGTAGCTGGATTCCCCTTCGTCGGCAGCATCGTGGGTGGACGTTCCCTTTTGCCGGGGGGTGGTTGGCGCCCTCTGATCACCTTGCCTGGTCCCTGGGGCGCTCTCCTTCTTCTCGCTTGGGTTCTTGCTGTTTCGGCCGGGATGCTGCGACTGGCAGCTGGACTTTGGCGGCTGCGACAGCTTCGCAGGAATTGCACAGCGATCGATGCTGCGCAGCTTGAGCCTGCGGTACGAAAAACCCTGGCCGATTTCTCTTCGTCCAGATCGGTAGCCCTTGCTACTTCAGAGGACGTGCGCGTGCCTTCAGCCCTCGGCTTTTTCAAGCCCATGATTGTCATTCCAGCCTGGGCGCTGCGAGAACTCCCAGCCGAAGAATTAGACATAATTCTGCTCCACGAATTTGCGCACGTCAGGCGCTGGGACGACTGGACCAATTTGCTGCAGAAGGTCGTGCGGGCAGTATTCCTCTTCCATCCCGCGGTGTGGTGGATTGACAGCCGGCTCGAACTGGAACGCGAAATGGCCTGCGACGATGCAGTGCTGGCTGAGACCGCCAATCCCCACGGTTACGCGAAATGCCTGATCGGCCTACTGGAGAAGAGTTTCGCGCGGCGGGGCTGGACGATGGCGCAAGCTGCCGTGCACCGCGCGCGCGAGGCTTCCTTGCGCGTGGCGCAGATTCTCGATGCCCGCCGACCGCATGCCAGACACGTCTGGAAGCCAGCTCTAGGCATCGTGGGTGCTTTTTCTCTGGTGTGCCTTGTGCTGGTGCCGCGTGTGCCCGAGTTCGTGGCATTCGACCGGACGGGCCAGCCGATTTTCGGCGACAACGTCCACGCTGGCACTCTGCGTCAGCCCGAGTTTCCTGCGGCGGTAGCGATTCCAGCCGCGCTGAGGACCGGCCAGCCACAGTCGATTCGCAAATTCCCGCGAGCAACTGCCGGGCGAGCGGATAGTCATGCCGTTAGGCGTCAAGCAATCGAACGCCGATCCTTTGTCCCGCAGTTGATTGCGGCACGTTGGAGCGCAGACACGGATCCCAGCCCGGTTGACATCGTGATGGCGGAAGCCAACGAGACCATCGTGCGGGGACAAACTTTGTTGGTGGTACGGACAACGCAGCAGGTCGCGCCAAATTCGTGGGTATGGAGCGTCAGCGTGTGGCGCATCACGTTGATCCAGCATTCGACAAACGAGGCCGTCGCGAATAAGACGTAAGCAAAATTTTTTGTGAGTAACAACTAAACAATTAGTTCTAAAGGAGAAGTGAAATGAAAAGCTGGAAGACAATCCTGACCCGGCGTTTGCTCGTCGCCGCGGTCGCTATACTGAGTGTGGGGTCGCTCGCGACTTACGAGTTCGCCTCGGCCAAACCAGCGAGGGCGTCCGCAGCAGCCCCCGCCGCCGCGCCGCTCGATGACAACAGCGTCTCCGCGATACTCTCACTCGACCATGCCATGGAAACGTTGGCGGCCCGGGTTACACCTGCTGTCGTCAACGTGACCGTAACTTCGAAGGCGAGTCCGCAGCAGAGCGGCGACGACTCTTCGCAAGACATGCAGCAGTTCTTTGCACCATTCGGTGGCAACCCGTTCGGTGGCACACCCTTCGGCCATCAGTTCAACATGCCGAATAATTCCCGTCCGCGAGTGGAGCACGGCTTGGGCAGCGGTGTAATCATCTCCCCTGATGGCTACATCGTTACCAACAATCACGTGGTCGAGGGAGCCACCGACATCCGCGTCACCATGAGCAACCGTAATGTATTTTCGGCAAAGCTTATCGGTACCGACCCACTTACCGACCTGGCGGTGATCAAAATAAATGGCACGAACCTGCCCAGCGTTCCCTGGGGCGATTCGGCTAAACTTCGTCCCGGCCAAACCGTGCTGGCATTCGGCAATCCCTATGGTTTGCAGTTCACGGTGACGCGCGGCATCATCAGCGCACTCAACCGCCCCAATCTCGATGCCAGCGACCGCCGCAAGCCTGGAGAATTCATCCAGACTGATGCCGCAATCAATCCCGGCAACTCCGGGGGCGCGCTGGTTGATGCACGCGGCGAACTGATCGGGATCAACACCTTCCTGATTTCATCGAATGGTTCGTTCTCCGGAATGGGCTTCGCGATTCCCACGCAGATTGTCGAGCCTACAGTCGAGACCTTGATCCGCGATGGCAAAGTCAGTCACGGACTCATCGGGATTGGCATTTCGGATGTGACTCCGGATAACGCGAAGTTCTTCCAGATGAGCACCGCCAACGGAGCTGTCGTAACCGAGGTCGAGCCGAACTCTGCTGGGGGCAAGGCTGGCTTGCATATTGGCGATGTCATCACCAAACTAAACGGACAATCCGTAACCGATGCCGGAGAGTTACAGATGGAAGTCGGCCAAAAGCGGCCGGGTGAAACCATCCAACTCGAGGTGATGCGCGAAGGCAAAACGGTGAGCGTTCCAGTCACGCTGGAAGCGATGAACGCAGCCAACGGCGGCGCGACAGTAGCCGGCGACCACGAAAAAGGCCGCTGGGGACTGAGCCTGGGTGATCTGAGCCCAGACGCTCGCGATCAAATGCAAATCCCCAGCACCGTTCGCGGCGCGGTTGTTCAAGATGTGCAGCCTGGCAGTCCGGCGGACAACGCTGGCTTGCAGCGAGGAGATGTAATTATCGAAGTCGACCGGCATTCCGAACAGTCGGCGGCCGATGTGGCGAAGGCGCTAGCCGACGTCCCGAAGGGGCAGGATGCGTTGGTGCTGGTGTGGTCAAGCGGCGGCAATACATTCCGTGTGTTGCACGCCACGCAAGGCTAGGTTGGGCGGCTGTACTCCGCTCCGGCGTCTGCCGGGGCGGAGTACAGCGTGCGACTTCCCTTCTCGACGTCACAGGAAAGATTTCGGTTGACACTACTCCCTATCGTTTTATAATAGTTCTCATCCGATAATGATGCGCCTCAGTCATGAACAGTTCCGTGAGCTGGCCGCGGAGCACGGTTTAGCGGTTACGCACCAGCGGCAGGTGGTCTATGAGGCCGTAGTCGCTTCCCACGGACACTATTCCCCGGAAGACATTTATGGCGCAGTCCGGCGCCGCATTCCATCCATTTCCTTGGCCACGGTCTACAACAATCTACGGCTTTTTATCGAGTGCGGGTTGCTGCGAGAAGTCACTCCTCATGCGACCACGTTGCGCGTGGACGGCAACCTCAAACCTCATCACCACCTGGTTTGCTCCCGTTGTAAATCAGTGCAGGACATCGAAGGAGAGTTTATCGATTTCAAACGGCTATCCCGGCATCTGCCGGATGGCTTTGATCTGACGCAGCCGTTGGTCGAGGTTTTCGGTCTCTGCCGCCGCTGCAACGCCAAAAAGTAGCTTTTTCGCGCTGTACCTAATCATATTCGAAGGACGAAAACATATGGAAAATACACTCGCGAGCTCATCAGGAAGCGTTGTCCCTGAGATTAAGCAAAAAAACACCGCAACCGAGTCGAAGTGCCCAGTGGCGCACGGCGCTCGCACCTCCTACACGAACGCTGATTGGTGGCCAAACCAGGTGAACGTCAACATTCTGCACCAGCATTCCCCAAAGTCCGATCCGATGGGCAAGGCGTTCAACTACGCGAAAGAATTCAACAGCCTCAACCTGAAGGCCGTGATCAAGGATCTGCACGCCTTAATGACGGACTCGCAGGATTGGTGGCCGGCCGACTTTGGCCACTACGGGCCTCTGTTTATTCGTATGGCATGGCACAGCGCGGGCACGTACCGCATCGGCGATGGCCGCGGCGGAGCCGGAGCCGGGCAGCAGCGCTTCGCGCCGCTTAATAGCTGGCCCGACAACGTGAACCTCGACAAGGCGCGCCGACTCCTCTGGCCGATCAAGCAGAAGTATGGCCGGAAGATTTCGTGGGCCGACCTCATGATTCTTGCCGGTAATGTCGCCCTCGATTCGATGGGCTTTAAGACCTTCGGTTTTGGCGGCGGGCGCGAGGACGTCTGGGAGCCCGAAGAAGAAATTTATTGGGGGCCTGAAGGCAAGTGGCTGGCGGACGAGCGCTACACCGGCGATCGTGATCTTCAGAAGCCGCTCGGCGCTGTGCAAATGGGTCTGATCTATGTCAACCCGGAGGGACCAGATGGAAAGCCGGATCCGCTTGCCGCGGCGCGCGATATCCGAGAGACGTTCGCCCGCATGGCGATGGATGACGAAGAAACAGTTGCACTCATCGCCGGTGGTCACACCTTCGGCAAAACCCATGGCGCTGGTGTTCCCACCCAATATGTAGGTAACGAACCAGAAGGTGCCGACATCGAGGATCAAGGCCTCGGGTGGAAGAACAAACTCGGCAAAGGTCATAGTGGTGACACGATCGGCAGCGGCCTGGAAGTCATTTGGACCACGACGCCTACGAAGTGGAGCAACAACTTCTTCACCAACCTGTTCAGCTACGAATGGGAACTGACCAAGAGTCCGGCAGGCGCGCATCAGTGGACACCGAAAAATGGCGCGGGCAAATCTACGGTGCCGGATGCGCACGATCCGTCGAAGCGTCACGCGCCCTCCATGCTGACCACGGACCTCGCTTTGCGGTTCGACCCTGCCTACGAAAAGATTTCGCGGCGCTTCTACGAGCACCCGGATCAGTTAGCTGACGCATTTGCCCGAGCGTGGTTCAAGCTGACGCACCGCGACATGGGACCGATCTCGCGCTACCTTGGCCCGCTCGTTCCGAAGGAGGAGCTGCTGTGGCAGGATCGTGTTCCCGCCGTGGGTCATAAATTGATCGGGGAGAAGGGGATTGCTGCTCTCAAGGCCAAGATCCTCAAATCCGGACTGTCGATCTCTGAACTGGTCACGACTGCCTGGGCCTCGGCGGCTTCGTTTCGCGGCTCCGACAAGCGTGGTGGGGCGAACGGCGCGCGCATTCGGCTGGCGCCGCAAAAGGATTGGGAAGTGAACCAGCCGGCCGAACTGGCGAAGGTTCTTAAGAAGCTGGAGGCGATCCAAAAGGATTTCAACGGCTCGAAATCCAATGGGAGCAGGTCCAACGGGAACAAAGGTGGGGTCAAAGGCAAGAGGGTTTCGCTCGCTGACCTGATCGTGCTTGGCGGGTGCGCCGCCGTCGAGGAAGCTGCGAAAAGGGCTGGACACAAAGTGAAGGTTCCCTTCTCGCCGGGGCGCACGGATGCTTCGCAGAATCAGACCGACGTGCATTCCTTCGCCGTAATGGAGCCGATCGCGGATGGGTTCCGCAACTATCTCCGAAGCGGACAGATTCTCTCGGCCGAGGAACTGCTCGTGGATCGCGCGCAGTTGCTGACCCTGACTGCCCCCGAAATGACGGTTCTCATCGGCGGCCTGCGCGCCCTGAATGCGAATGTCGGGCATTCCAAACACGGCGTCTTCACCAAGCGGCCGGAGACGCTGACCAATGATTTCTTCGTGAACCTGCTCGACATGAATACGAAGTGGGAGCCGTCATCCGCATCCGAGGGTGTGTATGAGGGGCGCGATCGCGCGACAAACAAAATCAAGTGGACTGGCACGCGCGCCGACCTTGTGTTCGGTTCGAATTCGCAACTCCGGGCGCTCGCAGAAGTCTACGCATCCGACGACGCGAAGGAGGCGTTTGTGAAGGACTTCGCGGCTGCATGGAACAAGGTAATGAGCCTGGATCGCTATGACCTTGCCTGAGCTTAGCGAACTGGGACCCGAACCGCCCGCCTGAATCTCAGCACTGCTGTTTGCTGCGTCAGGTCACTTTGAACGCGAGGCTATTGCTGTCCGCCAGACCCCGGTTGACACAGCGGAAGGAGGGCCCCCAACCGAATGGCGCTTCCTCAATTCGGTCGGGAGCAGGACTTTTTTCGTTGCGGACCGCATGCCATCGATCCTCTGCAAAAGGAGTCGGCCGGCGGTGGCTCCCAACTGATATCCGGGCTGATAAACGGTAGTGAGGGAGGGATCTGTGAACTTGGTAAATTCGAGGCTGTCAAAACCGGCGATTGACAGGTCTTCGGGACATTGCAGGTTCAGTTCACGAGCCGCTTGCAGTACACCAAAGGCCATGAGGTCGTTGCATGCAAAAATTGCAGTCGGGCGGGGCAGCATGCGGAGCAGGCGAAGAGCAGCCTGATACCCACTCTCTGTGTCGAAGCGCGCTTCTTGCACAAATTCCGGCTCGATCTGTATGCGAGAATCGTTCAACGCGCGCATGAAACCTTTCAAGCGTTCTGCGGCGTTGGTCAACTTCAGCGGCCCGGTGATCACCGCCAAACGGGTGTGTCCCATCTGAATCAAATGGCGCGTTGCCAGATAGGCGCCGTCCGCATTGGCCACCAGGACAGCGTCGCCTTTCCAGCCATCGGGGACGCGGTCGATGCAAACCACGGGCACCGAAGCCGAGGCGTAGGCGCGAAGATGACCAGCGATGTCGGCGCTCGCCGCCGGAATGATGAGTAACCCGGCGATGTGATAGGAGCGCAGTTCGCGGACGTAAGATGCTTCCTTCGAAGGATCATTGTCGGCGTTGCACAGAATTACCCGGAAAGAGCGCCTGAAGGCCACGTCCTCGACCCCCCGAACCACACCGGGAAAGAACGGGTTCGTGATATCCGGAATCACCATCCCCAGCATATTGGTGCGGTTTCTGCGGAGTCCCTGCGCTAATGCACTGGGCTGATAGCCCATGCTGTGAATCGCCTCCAACACTCGCTCCTGCAATGCCGGGCGAACCTTCGCGGTTCGATTGATAACATGGGACACGGTGCCAATCGAGACTTTCGCTCGCTCGGCGATCTGTCGCATTGTGACAGGGGAGTTCGTCTTGTCTCTTCCTGGGGGAGTGATTCTGCCCGACCGAGTCACGCCGTTGTCTGCCTCGGGAGATTCTGGTTCTGTGAGCCTTGATTATGGTCGCGCACTATAAAAATAAAAGGGTTCAAACAGGGCTAAGTTCTCTGGCGAGCCATAGCAGGGAATGCTTCCCCGCCCCCTAAAGAATAGCTGAAAAATACTAGTTGACAAGGGGAATTGCAATCTTATATGTTGCGGCAATCTTTAAAGGAAGAGTGTCTCGCTAGTTTGAAAGGTTTCAAAAGGAACACTCTTTCAGGTGGCTGAGTCACCCGCGTGCGGTGTCGCCACTCGAGACAGGGGGCATTTGACGGCCATGTTCGCCGATGATTGCAAGCCGGGTCTTTGTTCCCCGAGGACTTCTTGTTTCACTTGCAGTTCGTCCCGCGAGGGATCGTGGATTGTGCGCCTGAGTCTCGCCGCGGTTTTGGCACTGAGTCTAAGCTCCCAATCGCTCGCCAACGTGACGCCCCCCCATCACGCCGACTCGGGCAGGATGTATCAGGCAGGTGTGGCCCTCGCTAAACGGGGGAAGCTGGATGAAGCCATTGCGACGTTCGCGAAGGCCCTCGAGAGCGATCCTCAGAATGAATTGCTCCTGGATGCCACCGGCGCAGCTTACAGCCTAAAGGGAGACTTCGAGCGAGCCAAACAATATTTTCTGGAGTGCTTGGACGCCGACTCCGGATTTGTGCCCGCCCGCAAGAATCTGGCAATCACCTACTTCACGATGGGGCAGTACGATCTTGCAGCGGCTGAGTTTCAGAAACTCAGAAATGATTCGTCAAGCTCGCGGCCGATTGCCAATCTCTTCCTCGGCATGATCGCGGAAAAGAATGCTGACTATGTGCAGGCCGTGAAGCTGCTGGAACCATCCGTCGCACTCGTGGACCGCTATCCGGAGGCGGTCCTGTCGTTAGCGGAGGCCGAGCTTGCGCTGAAGCACCTCCACAATGCGCGGGCGGCGCTCGCCAAGTTCGATACGGCTCGCGGAATCACGGCTCTCCAATACCTGAAAGCAGCCGAACTTCATTCGCAACTCGGGCAAAACCGCGAGGCGCTGGCGGATCTGGACAGAGCTAAGGCCAAGGACAGCAGACTTGAGCGAGTCGCGTATCAGCGCGCGCTCGTGCTCGACCGGATGAACCGCTCCCAAGAAGCCATGACAGTCCTGAAGGATCTTGCGGACAAACAACCGGACAGCGATACGTTGAATCTTCTGGCGCATGTCGCTCAAGAGAATGGCAACTTTCCACTAGCCATGCAGTCGCTGCGGCACGCGGCGAAGCTGGATCCAACGCGAGAGGACAACTATCTGGACTTCAGCACGATCTGCGCCGACTATGGAAATTACCCGCTCGCACTGGAAGCTGCTGATGTTGGGCTTGCGCACATCCCGAATTCCTATCGTTTGCTGGTGCAGAAAGGTGTCGTCCTAGAAAATCTCGGGCGCATGGACGAAGCGGAGCAACTGCTGCGCCAAGCCAGCCAACTGCAGAAGGACAACAGTGAGGCGTTACTCAGTCTGGCGATTGTGCAAACGCACGCCGGCCAGTTGCAGGACGCTGAGGTTACCCTGACTTCAGCGCTCGAAAGCTTCCCGGATAACTACTACATGCACTACCATCTGGGGAAAATTCTGGTTCAACTGCAGGAAAACAATCCAACCGACTCCGCACTCAGCGAGAAAGCCAAGCATGCTTTCCGGGAGGCCATTCGCTGTAATCCGTCCTATGCGGATTCGTATTATCAACTGGCGAAGCTTGACCTGCGCGAGTCTCCTCAACTGGCGGAGCAAAACCTGGTTAGGTGTTTGCGTTTGGATCCAAACCATGCGCCGGCGGAATACACACTGGCGCGCCTCTATCTGAGCAGTGGAAGGCGAACGGCGGGACAGGCCCTGGTCGACCGATTCGAGCGCCAGCAGAAAGACGACAAACTGAAAGAGAGTCAAAAAACCAGAATCGAGTCAGCCCAAAACTAAGGGTGCACGCTTTCTCAGGAGGGGTGATGAGCCGAATGGTGAATTTCAGGTCAGCAAACAATTTAATCCCGACGACTCCCTCGAGGAGAAGCTACGTGCCACGGCCAAAGTGCGCAGGTTTGAAAGTAGTTCTGCCCGCTCTATTGTTGATCGCATTTGCGCCGGCCGCGTTTGCTCAGTTCCAAAGCGGCTTCACCGGAACGGTGTTGGATCAAACCTCGGCGGCTGTTGGCGGCGCCAAAATCATCGTAACCAATCAGGACACGAATGTCGTCAGAAGCACCATTAGTGCAAGCACGGGAGATTTTCGGGTTCCATCATTGCCGGGCGGCACTTATTCGATCGCGGTCGAGGCGAGCGGATTCAAGCCTTGGATTCAGAAAGATATCATCCTGGAAAATAATCAGGTCAAGACGGTTTTCCCATCGCTCGCGTTACCCACGCAGGCCACAACCGTTGAGGTAACAGGAGGTGCAACTGAGATCACGACCGACAAGAGCGACACCTCGACCGAGATCACGGAACAAACTGTGGCGGATGCTCCCTTAGTGGGCCGCAACATATATACGAGTCTGATCGAGTTGGCGCCCGGTGTAACTGGTGCGGGAACGCCCGCCGGAATTGGTTCTGGATCGAACAACAACGATAGTTTCGAGCAGGAAGAGGGATATCAAATCAATGCCGCAGGACAGCGGCAGGAAAATAACGAATATGACGTAGATGGCAGCATCACGGTCAGCGCGTCGCGTGACGGCGTGGTGAACTTGTCTCCTGAACCGGATTTTATTCAGGCCATGCGCGTAGCCGGTGCAACCTTTGACGCTGCGAAGGGCCGCTACAGCGGCGCGTGGGTCCAGGTATTTACCAAGCCGGGTACTGATGGGTTCCACGGCACCGTCTCCGAGTACCATACGGATAATTTGCTTACCGCACGAACCGAGTTTCAATATTGCCCGCCTGACACGCCAGGGTGCAGGGCGATACCAGCTTTCCGGCGCAATGAGTATGGTGGAACCATTGGGGGGCCGATCATCAAGAATAAACTGTTCTTCTTTGCTGGCGCTTTCGGCCTGAGTTCCTCCACGGCATACGCTGATGTCGCCACCGTAGAAACGCCTCAGTTCATCCAGTGGGTTCAACAGAACATTCCCAACAGCCTGGCCAACACGTATTTCACCACGGCTCCCCCCGGCACAGTTACTCCGGGAAGTATTTCGAATGTCCAGACGGTTGCCCAAGTCGCGGCGGCTAATCCTGGATTCACTTCCGACGCGATTTTCCCCGCATCTCTGCCAGCCGAAGAGACGGCGATATTTCCCCAAGTTTTGCCCCATCCCGCGTATCAATGGCACTTCCGCATTGATTACAATCTGAATCAATCGAAAGATCGTCTCTTCTTCGACTGGTTCCGCACGTATTCCAGCCAGTTTTCTGAGGCGGCGCGTCCATTTAATCGCTCCCAAGTACCAAATTACGGGGCCTTTGCGAAGATTGATTGGACACATTCGTTCTCCGGCTCACTCTTAAATGACGCATCCATGACTCTGGTTCGAGCTCGCGGCTGGCAGTTCCCCCCGCCAGGGGCAAGCGCCCTGGAACTTCCGAACGTCAACTTTGGCGGAATATCAGAGGGGATGAACCAGTGGGGGAACTCCGGCTGGGTTCATGAGAACTTCAACTGGCACGATGTGCTGACCTGGCAGCATGGCAGACACACCGTCACAACCGGAGTGGATATCGATCGTCACCATGATGACGACAATTTTACCAACGGCCTTATACGCCCGTCGTTCTACTTCGGAAACTTGATGGATTTCGCTCAGAGCTATCCGTTCTCCCAGTCCGGTCCGGTGATTGATGTGCAAACCGGCGCTCTGGCGAATAACCTCTACGCAAAGATCCGGTGGTTATACGAAGGGGCGTTCGTGCAGGACGACTGGAAAGTTACGCATCGATTTACATTAAATTTTGGGCTGCGGTTTGATTACTTCGGTCGTATGGGAACCGAAAGTGCCGGACCGGTTCCTTTCCAATACTTTACGCCTGGAGCGGGCAGTGATTTTGAGCAACAGGTAGCCAGTGGAATTATGACGCTGAAGGGCCCGAATGGCTACGTCCTGGATAACCGTCCTAACGGGTTCGGCCCCCGTATTGGATTTGGGTGGGACATCTTTGGAAACGGGAAAACGGCATTGCGGGGCGGATATGGTTTGTTCTACAACAACATTGCGGATGGGTCCTGGACGTTTTCGTCTTATGACAACCCCCCCAACTTCGCTAACCCCAGCTTCTCTTTGCAGAATACGAGTCACCCGTTCACTTATGCGGTAGGAAATTCAACTGGAACTCTTTGGCCCGTGCCGCCAGTCCAGTTCACGACTACCCCCGCGGGTGGCATTCAGGGTGTTGACGTCGAGACCACAGGCATCCAACCCCACTTAGATCAGCCACGCACGCATCTTTGGATGCTGTCCGTGCAGCAAGACCTCGGACACAACATGGTCGCCGAAGCCGACTACAACGGGTCCCACAGCGATCATCTCTTCGCACAAACCGATGTGAATAGATTCTCCGGTGACCTCATCATGAACCAAGGTACGCAGACCCGACTGAATTCAAATTTCGGGCCGGTGATTTTCGGGCGAACGATCGGCACGGCAGACGGGGAGTATGCCACACTCATGCTGAGCCGGAAGTTCAGTAAGTGGTGGCAGCTTCGAGGAATCTATACGTTTGGCAAGGCTACGGATGAAATCAGCAGCAACGATAATGGAGTCACGGGAAGCAACGGGACTGGAGAGGGCATCTTCGATGCTTATAATCTGCAGGCTCAACACGGGTTGGCGGACTTCGATGTGTCAAAGCGCTTCACGGCAGATAGCATAATTGAACTTCCGTCCCCGTTTAAGAGCGGCATTGGGCGCCAAGTCCTGGGCGGATGGCGCATGTCAAACATCGTTGTGCTTCAAAGCGGGCTGCCCTTCACGGTGTATACGAGCGAACCCTTCGTTCCGGTGTGGAACAATCCTTCCTGCAACCTTACAGTGACGGCTGGTTGCGTGGTGGTTGGCAATGGCGGCGGAGACTACAACGCGGATGGTTACGATTTCGACGCCCCGAACGCCCCTCCCTCGGGCAGTGTACACACCGGCAACAGGAGTGATTTCCTCAAAGGGTTCGCTGCCGCTGGAGCCTTTCCCGCGCCAGCGCTCGGAGTCGAAGGCAATCTGGGTCGAAACTCGTATATCGGTCCCGGATTTGCCAACGTTAATACTGAGTTCGCGAAATCGTTCTTGTTAAAGGAGCGATACTCGTTCGAGTTCAGAGCCGACATATCGAACTTGTTCAACCGTGTGAACCTTACACAGCCGATCAGTGATATTTCCGGCAACTCAGGTCCATTCGGACAGTCCCTATCGCAGACCCTGCCGCGAGCCGTGCAGTTTGGGCTGCGAATTGGTTTCTAAACAAAGGGCATCTCGTAACAACGAGTGTCCCTCCCCCATCGCATTCCATCCGGCAACCAAGTTGCCGGATGGGACGCGAGGCTTGTGGACCAACCTCGCCAAAGCTTTCTGTCATTCTGTTTGATTTTCTCGGCACGCCGTGCGCAGGCCGAATGGCCTAACTCTTCACAGGTTTCTTGTTTGCGGCAGAAGCAGTTCCTTCTTTAACGACGAGGATTTGATTGGCATGCACGCCCTTCAGCGTTTCTCGCAGGCCGCTGGGCCAGCGAATCTCCAGATCGGCAGAGGTTTCCGCGCCCAATCCGAAATGAAGCCTAGGATCATTCGCTGAATAAAAGCTGGACTGGCTGATCACCTCCTGCGCCTGGATCCTGCGTCCATACCGCGCCAGAACCCGCGCCCCGATCGCGCTGCGATTGGATTTTGTGCCGACCAGTTTTACCTTCAGCCAATGGTTGTTGCCGCTGACATCGTTGCGCAGAAGTGACGGAGCTTCGCTCAGATTGACAATAAGAATGTCGAGGTCGCCGTCATTGTCAAAATCTCCGAAGGCGCATCCCCGGCTGCAGTGCACGGCCGCAACGCCTGGGCCCGCCTCTTCGATCAATTCCTCGAAGGTTCCATTGCCGAGATTTCGGAAAACAATACGAGGATTCCTGGAGGGAAACTGCGGCAGCGTCTTCTCTACATTCGGATAAACGCTGCCTGCAGTCATAAAGAGGTCGGGAAATCCATCGTTGTCCAGATCAACAATCCCGGCTCCCCAGCAAATGTAGCGATTTTCCGTTCCCACCCGCGCGGCCAGGGTCGTGTTCTCAAAAATGCCTTTGCCGTTGTTGTGAAAAAGCCCGGCAGTGTCTTCCGTGAAGTGGGTTTTGAACAGATCCAGATGTCCGTCGAGGTCGTAGTCGCCGACGCCGACGCCCATCCCCGCTTGTTCGACTCCGTCATCGCTTAGAGCCACGCCGCGGATCAACCCGTCTTCCCGGAACGTTCCATTCCGCTGATTCATCAGAAGAAGGCTCGGAGTGGAGTCACAGGCTACGAAAATGTCAGGCCAGCCGTCCTCGTCGAAGTCGGCTGCAACCACCGTCATGCCATAGGAGCCGCGCAGGCCATCAATGCCGGCTCGAACGCTTACATCTGAGAACGTGCCGTCGCCATTATTCCGATAGAGCGAGTGGTAGCCAGGCGGCAAGCCCCGCGGGCCGCAATTCACCGGTACGCCTTTCCAATTGCAATAAACATTCTCGCCCGGTTTCGGGATGTGCGCCGGATCGAACTGCACGTAATTCGAAACAAAAAGATCCAGGTGACCATCCCGGTCGTAATCCAAAAACGTGCAACCCGCGCCCCAGCGCGTCTTCGCACTCTCCAGGCCAGCTTGTTTCGTCACGTCGGTAAAAGTGCCGTCGCCGTTATTCCGGTATAGCTTATTTTGTCCGTAGAACGTGCAAAACAGGTCTTCCCATCCATCGTTGTTATAGTCGCCTACACAGACGCCCGAGCCCCAACCGCAGAAGTGCAGTCCGGCCTTCTGAGTAACGTCGGTGAAAGTTCCGTCGCGGTTGTTCTTGTACAAACGGTTGGACGCCCCGGGAGGTGCTCCTGACATCGTGCTCCCGCTCAGCAAAAAAACGTCCATCCAGCCGTCGTTGTCGTAGTCGAAGAAAGCGCAGCCGCAGCCGACAGTCTCTAATATGTAGTCCTTGCGATCGGGATCTCCATAGACCACCGGCAACACGAGACCAGCCTCCTTCGCTACATCCGTGAATCGCGCGTTGAAGGGGCGTCCGGAGGGAGCCATCCTGGCTTCTGCGGTTGTCTTGCGAGTGGCTACTCCTTGTCCCAACGCCTTGCCGGCGGCCAATGCACCCATGGACAATTGCAGGAAAGAACGGCGGTTGAGATTCATGCGTGTGAATTCATTCTAGATTGCCTTCCCGATTAAAGCGAAGCAGAACGTATGCAGGCTTGCTCCTGGCGACAACCTCTCGAGCGTTCGGTCTTACTGTGCGTCTTGCACGCAACGGAATCCTAAAGCCCCAGAACGATCCATGCTCGGCGACATCAGTAGAAGCTTGCCGTGTTCGGTCAGTTTATAGGCTTGCGGAAAGTACCAGATCGATCCCTGGGGCTGGTAGTAACTTCCGCCTCGCAGAATTCCACCACGAGTGTGATCGTCAATAAACTCATCCGTCCACTGCCAAATATTACCGACCAGATCCATCACGCCGAAAGGGCTTGCGCCTTTTGAATGAGCGTGAACGTCGTCCGGACCGCGCATGGTGCGTCCTTTGTCCGGAGCGGGGACGGCGGAAGCGTCCCACTGATTTCCCCACGGATAAAGACGGCCATCTGTGCCTTCAGCCGCGTATTGCCATTCCCACTCGCGGGGCAGCCGCTTTCCAGCCCAAGCGGCATAGGCTTTTGCATCTTCTCTAGAAACCCAGGTAACTGGTTTGTCCGCCCAACCTTCCGGGTAGGTTCCGTTCCGCCAGTCGCGCAAAAAATCGAGGGCATCCTGCGGACGATAGTGCGTCGCATCAAGAAACTTCTTAAATTCAGCGTTGGTCACCGGATATTTGTCGATCCAGAACGATTTCATGTGAACCGTGTGCTCATGGTATCGGCGCGGGGAGTCTTCCCAGGGATACTGTACGTCGACGGCGATGTCGTCGGAGCCCTCGACTTCGATACCCTGAACTTTGAAGAAAAAATCAGCTTCGGGGATTTTCACCATTCCGTCTGGAGTACCGGACGGAGATTTCGTCGAAGCGACGTCCGCCATCTGCTGCGTAAGGATGGTTCGGTGGTCTGACAGGCTTGAAAGCGGAGCAGCTGACAGCTTCTTCATTGTCGCCAGCAGGCTTGCTCTGTCTTGCGTGAGCGGCGACTTTGTCGCGAGCACTGCGCCGTAGTCCTTGGCTCCCAAAGAAAATGACAGGACAACCTTCTCACCGCGGCGCTCAGGAGTTAGTTCTACTCCATGATACAGATCAAAGTAATGCACTCCTTCCTGAACCGGCAGTTCCATCTCGGAGCCGGCGATGTTGTACTCATTCCGATTAACAATTGTCCAAACTGTTTCGTCTCCCATTGGCCAACGGCTCGCGAATACGCCGAAGTGAAGCGTCGGAGCGAATGGTTCCCAGTCCTTGCTGATAAGAAATGGAGCGACTGCGCGCTCAATTGTCGCCACACGACGAGTAGCTTCGCTATCCCGGGGCGTGATTCCATTCCAGATGCCCCAGATGTTTTCCCAACTCTCCCATCCGACTCCGTTGAAAAACGCAAACTGCAGGTCGTCGGTCTTGTCGCGGTTCCAGCGATCCGAGATGTTCACCATGTGCCGGGTTTCAACCCATTTGTAACGATCCACTCGAGGGGAAAACTGGAATTTATATTGGCCCCAGGTTAAGACGTCATACGTAATATCCTCATCAGGCGGCCCTCCCTCCGGTTGAAACGCCAGGGGATGACCGATACGTTCCGCGGCCTCCGCATAGGCAGCCGGCACTCCGTCTTGCGTGTCGCCGTTAACGCCATCTGCGCCGATCTCAGCCATGAGTGAGGCAATTGCGTCGGGCCACGATTGTTCCGGGGGGCGCGTGCCTTGGTCCCACATCATCATTGGGAAAAGAACGCGAACGCCCCGCTTGTGAAAGTCCGCAATCATCTGCCTGACTCCGTCAAGCCCTCCTGGCATGCTCCTTATCATGTCGTGCTGATTGCGGTTGTCGATACCCATATTTGGATACGTAGGCCAGACGAGGACCGCGTCGATTCCGCCGTATCGCTTTTCCAGATCATCGAGATAACGATCCACCGTATAGCGGTGCGCGACCGGGTCGTAGAAATAGCGGTCCTGCACCATCATCTGCGGCTGAATGAAGCTGGATTGCGCCCATTTGAGAGCCGGCAACGCATAACGGAAATCGTTATAACCAATGCGGATAAGGCGTTCGGCGCGCCAATGTTGCAGATCGGCCAGCCAGTTCTCGTGATCTTCGGGTGTGCATGCGCTCGATCCGCCTTCCCACGCGCCCTTCGTTTCCAGGCATTTGGGGCCTGCTATCTGTTGCCACTCGACATCCCACGCCATCCCGCCCGCAGGGACAAATGCAGTATCCTGGCCGGCGCAAAAGGTGACACAAAGGCACACAAGCGGAAGAAGTTTTGGAAAACGAAAGGTCACGCGGCCCCCCTTTGTTGGGTGCTCGATCTGACTGCGGCAAACCAATATAAAACGTTTCAAATGGAATGTCCAGCCGGCGCAGCGCGACCGGAAACGTGGCTTCGATCGTCAGGGAGGCGAAACGTTCTGGTACACACGAATCCAATGGTTCCGAACATTCGCCTGTAATCGCTGATAGTCGGCGTCCAGCACAAGCTTCTTTGAGGCTTGCACGGGCATATGGCAATCAATGCAGTTGGAGGCAATCCGGGTTCCCATTTTTCGAACCATTCCACATTGATCCACGCGATGACAACCGAGACACTTGGCAGAATAGTCGGCGGCTGGGCGCTCGGGCTTATGAACATCATGGCAAGTGGAGCAAGACATTCCAGGTGAGGCTTGAAAACAGCGGCTTCGTTCAAGCAGATTCACTTGATTGCCGTGGACATCGATCTGGTCACTGGCATCCGGCGGCTGGAGCCGGACATAATCCGAAAGTGTTTCGCCGGGCCTGAAGGAAAACGCCGTCGCAATTGGTTCGCCCGTTCCGCCATGGCATTGCGCACAGACGTCAACCTGTTTATCACGACTCAACCGGAGCGGCGGCATCGGTTTTGTGCCGATGGAACTTGCGGAAATTGCTGAATGATTCTCCACGTGCTCCGCGCCTGGGCCGTGACATCTTTCACATGAGATACCAAGTACAAAGTTGTCTTTGGCATAACGATTCTCGGTGGGCGCGGCGGTCATCGGCTGGAAGTACGTTGCATGACACTCCAGGCAGCGAGGCAACACCGGTCGATCAAAGTCAGCCGACCCATCTACATATCCCGGACTGTTGACCCAACGACGCAGTTGCGTCCAGTACGAGACTGGAAGCTCGAATAGTCCATTCTGCTTCCAATAGAGATAGGTTTGGCCTTTGGTGGCCGAGCCAATTACAAGATCGATCTGCTCCTTACGCTCTATTACGTGACTGTTCCTTTGTCGGTTAGCAGTTTCGTAGAAATGACCATTGCGCGCTTCCATCCGAAAGGTGAGCTCGGGGTTGAACGTCGTCATCACGTCCTTGCCCTTGATGAAGCTCCCCGCAATCGACGTTGCATCCGGCAGTCGCGAAGTTCGATGATGAGCGGTCGCAAGATAAGTACTGAATTTCTCCTGATGGCACGGCCGGCAAGCGAGATCTCCCACGAAACCATCCCGTACCCCACCAGAAGAACTTGGAGAACTTGAAGAGGATGCGGGCACAGTTTGTGGGCGGGAAACGTTTGGCGGGTACTCCTGCAGACCCAGAGCCCAGAACCAAATCACAATCACAAGACCCACGGCCTCAATGGAGAATTTGGCGTGCGTGGGATTTGTCCTCCGAGGTCATTTTAAGCCACGGCGTTTGCGGAGCAATCGATATCGCACTTCGGCTGACGGGCGATCAGAAGTGGCGTGCTCAAGCGAAGCAAAGCCCGAGGTTGGCCTAGGCCTCGGATTCGACTGCAAGAAAGGACGCTTCTGGCCCCAAGCGTTCGTCTAGAAAAGCCTTCACTTCAGCCCAGGTCGGCATTGAGGGCTGCGCTCCGTGACGGGTCACCGAAACGGCGGCGACGGCAGATGCAAGAATAGCGCTCCGCGCAACTGTCGAGCCGCGCATCAATCCCACTGCAAATCCTGCGTTGAATGCATCCCCGGCTCCAGTCGTATCCACAGCATTCACGGAGAAAGCCGAGATGCGCTCTTTGGCTAGGCTTCCTTGGGCGATCAGGCAACCGTGCGATCCCAACTTCAATAGGACATTCCTGACACCGCGATCCAGAAGGCTCTCCGCTGCTGCCTCGTAGCTCTTGTCATTGTTCTCAAGCTTGGTTTTAAGCAGCTCCTCAGTTTCAGTTTCGTTTGGAGTGATCCATGACACTTTGCGAAGCAGATTTCCCGGCAGCTCGCGCGCCGGTGCGGGGTCGAGCATAAGCGGGATGTTGTGTCGCTCGGCGAACTGCGCCAGGTATTCAACCGTATCCAGGGGAATCTCCAGCTGGGTCAGAATGAATCCAGCGTATTCCAGGATCGTCGCCGCTTTTTCGAGCAGCTTCGGTGTGAAGTGGCCATTGGCGCCGGGCACGACCACAATATTATTTTCGCCACCTCGTCCGGTAGTGATTAACGCAACGCCGGATGCCCCTTCCACCGTGTTCACATAGGTTGTGTCCACTCCTGCGCCTTCCAGACCACTGCGCAACTGGGTTCCGAAAGCGTCGTCGCCGACGTTTCCAACCATCGCAAGGGGATATCCTAGTTTCGCTACTGCAACCGCCTGATTTGCGCCTTTCCCGCCGTAAAAAGTGTTATAGCTATTGCCGATGATCGTCTCCCCCACCTGGGGAATGTGATCCGCTCCCACCACTAAGTCGAGATTGATGCTGCCGACGACGACGATGGGCTTTTGCATGACGATCGATTTTCCTATTTGGTCACCGTGGGTGCGATCGCGATCGACCCCAGCCCGAGCAGAAATAAGATGAACATAGCGGGAATCAGTTTGCGAGAAGCTGGCGGGGCGCTGGAAAATTCCTTCCAAATGAAGACGCCCCAGACCGCCGAGACCATCGTCGCTCCCTGCCCGATCGCATAGGAGACCGCCGGACCGACCATTTGTGCGTGCGATGCCACGAAATTGAACACCGTTCCCGTACACCAGATGAGTCCGCCCATCACGCCCCAGAAGTGCCACGCCGGCCTCGCCTCGAAGTATTGGGACATGTTGACCGGCGGAGTACCAGTCAGGGGCTTTTTCATGAACAGGTAGTTCATTGGAATCGCGCAAAGAGCGACTCCGAACGCAAAGAACAACGCTACCGAATAGGGCCCCAAAGAACGCTCTCCTGTGACAGCCTTGGTGACCAGGGGGTAGAAGACGCCCATGAGCACGCCACAGGCGACGCTGATCCAGATTCCCCGCCCGCTGATCGACTGGCGCTCGCCTTCGCTGCGGCGATACGCGAGTGCGTCGAGAACAATAGCCAGCATCACCAGAGCCACGCCCCCGAAGAGCAATCCGGGGTGGCCTTTGGGAGAGATTGCGAAATTCAAGAGGACGCCCACCACCAGTGCCAGGCCGATTCCAATCGGGAAGGCGACAGCCAGGCCAGCGATATCAATGGCTGCGACTAAAAGGAGGTTGGCCACATTGAACACAACTCCGCCGGCAATGGCAAACAACATGTGCCGCGAGTCTGCCTGCCTGATATTGTTCAGAAAAGAAAGTTCGCCCCCACCCCAACTCCCCAGAGTGAACCCCCAAACCACGCTTCCAAGCACAATGCCGATTACGTAGTCCCAATAAAAAAGCTGGAACGCATATCCTGGAGTGAGTTTCATGGTATTTGCCCACGATCCCCAGCACAGCATGGTGGTCACCATAAACAACAGCGCAATTGAGTAAGCTTCTGGTTGATACATGGCACTCCCGTTCAATCGCTTCTTCGTCGCGGTGCCGCCTGCCGCAACGGGACGGCGCGAGCGACGGGGGTATCGCGCCGTCCATCGGTGCCTAGAATACAAACCTCATGTTCAACTGCAGATGTCGGCCTGGATGAGATGCGCTGACATATCCAAAGTGACTTGCTGAATTGGTCTGGCGGTCGTCAAGCACACAAGGGGCATAGCCCAGGAAGGGGCAGTAGCTGTTGTTCATGGCGCTCCATTGCGTGTGATTGAACGCGTTGAACGAATCCAGGCGGAACTGCAACTCACGGCCTTCGCCGAACACCCTGAGTGCTTTTTGCAGTCCCAAATCCCAGTCGTTGATTCCGGGCTGAACCAGCTCATTCCGCCCTTCATTTCCTCGAGTCACGGCATAATTCGTGATGCCTTGACTAACGTAGAACGGATCCGTGCTGGCAGCCGGCTCGGTGTAGCAATTGGTGTTGAAAGAGTTGCTTATGCTCCTGCTCCCGCGCGAAAGATTGGCGTTGCAGGTTTGCAGGGGAACATCTCCCATGCCGTCATATGAACTGGTGTAGCCGTTAAAGACAGTCGTCGGCGACCCCGATTCAAAGGTGGCAATCGAATTGATCTGCCAGCCTCCAACCGCCTCGCGCAACGCGTGATTTCCCAGTGTTCTGCCCGGCAACTCATAGGTGACAGCAGCCACGAACCGGTTAGTGTGGTTCGCGTCGGAGGGACCATAGCTCCAATTCGGGTGCCACTGTCCGCCGATGATTTCTTTGGCCACGCCGGCGTTGTTCGACTCGCCGCTTTCCCCGAAGTATTCGTCCATTTGCTTTGACCATGTGTAGGCGATCTCCGTGGTCATGCCATGCCAGCCTCGGGTTTTCAACTCGGCATTCATGGCGTTGTAGTTGTTGCTCTGGTCTGGGCGAACGGAATTAACTGAGCCCCAGCGCCCTGGCGCCACCGCATTCTGTGGCCGAGCGGCGTCGCAGGTTAGACATTCCCCGTCCCCGTCAAGCTGAACATTTATGTCTGGGTAGAAGCCCTGCGGGAAGAGATTTAAGTCGTACTGAATCGCCATGTGCGTGCCTTCGGAACCTACATAACCGATGTTCGCCACGACAGCTTTTCCCAACTCGCGTTGAACATCCAGACTCCAGCGCTGGATGTAAGTCGTTTTCCAGGTTTTCTGATCCACCGTCGATGTGGTGCTCTGATTGTTCGGAGTCCACATCAAACCTCCGTCTGTGCCCAGCTGATACGGCCATGTGCCACGGGCAACGGAAATCGGCGTGGGGAATGTTTGGGAGAGGGTGTAGCCGGTGCCTCCGGGACCGTCCGAAATGTTGGAGGAATAGTACTGAGTGCCGCCGTAGGCGGGCGAGTTCCACGTCACCTGATCGAGAAATTTGAAACGGCCGGTCTCGTAGAAGATGCCATAGCCGGCGCGAATCACCGTCTTGTCTCCCAGCCGGTAAGCCAGCCCGATGCGCGGCGCGAAATCCTTCTTGTCCGCGCTGAACGGATGAGCATTGGTCCCCGGGGTTAATCCCGGCATCACAAACCGCCAGCCCGGATACGTCTGGTCGAGCACACCCCAGTAATTGTCCACCGAATATGCCGGGATCGGCAGATCGTAGCGCAGCCCCAGAGTCGCCGTGAGCTTTCGAGTGGCATTCCACGTATCGCCCGCGTACACGCCATATTCGGGCGTACCGTAATAAAGACTGGCATCACCGCTGGTGGCGGGAGTTCGCTGGTTGATATTGCTTACGAAACCAGTTTCGAACTCGGCCAGATAATTGAAACCGGAACCGTCAGAACTATTAGGCCCGAAGCTGGTATAGCCCCCGTCTGCCGTTACCGAACGAATAATGTCGTTGTCGCGTTCGTAACGGCGCGCCATGTAATAGCCGACCTTTATGAAGTGCCGGCCAATCATCTTCTGAATGTTGTCGGTCAACTGGAAGATAGGGACATACTGATACCAGTACTCGCCGGCGGAGTCCGTTCCGAGACTCAAATCGTTGCCAAACTGGCCTGCGCTCCCAATGTTCACCGCGAAATTAGCGTCATTGCTGACGCCGAACAGGTTCTTGTCGTAGGACGTATAGCCCGCCATGTTCGAAGAGGAGTTTGTAAACAGGCTGGGAAGCCAGGATGCGTCGAATGCGGAAATTTGCGATTGCAGGTTGCTGAAGTTGTAGGCCCGCATCCAGCTTATGTTGAATTCATTACTTAGAGTGGCACTAAACGTATGCACGTAGTGAAATTGATAGGTATTCACGCGGTGAAACGGACCGTCTCCCTCGTCCAGACCGGGGTCCAAAACCACACCGACCCCAGAGGTATTCGAAGCAAGGAGGTTGTTGGGATTATTAACTCTGTACCCCATGTCGTGAAGGTAGCGAAAATAAACGAAATCGTGAGTGCCGATGTTGTAGTCTCCACGAACCGTGTAGTTGTTGTCATTGATGCCGGCGTCGTAGGATCCGGCATAATTGTCGTAATCGCCGGGTTCGCTCGAGACGTATCCGTTGGGAGTGGGGAAATGGCCAAGATAATTGAGTGCCATCTGGCTGGATTGCTTAGCCAGGAGGGTGGACGAAATTTTATTTCCCGGGAACGGCGTCCGAGCCCCGGTGGTCGGGTTATAGCTGGTCGGATCGTAGATCACAAACTGGCAAACGCTGGGCTCGGCGCCGGGAACTCCGGTGCACTGTGTCGCCGGATCGAAGCCAGCAGGCGCGCCGGCCAGCCATGGACTGAAGTCTCCCGCGAGATCGGCCGCAGTCGGCACGTAAGCCGTGAAATTGGTCAGTCCTACGTTGCGCAGCCGTTCAAACGATCCGAAGAAGAAAGCCTTGTTTCGTCCGTCAAATACTTTGGGAATGTAAACTGGCCCGCCGACCGTGAAACCATACTGGTTCTGGTGATACGCGCTGCGCGGTATGCCCTGAAAGTTGCTGTAGGGATCGTTGGCGTTCAAGCCTGCATTCTGGAACGCGTCGTATACGCTTCCGTGCAGGGTATTGGTTCCGGACTTCGTCGTGATGCTGATTTGGCCCACGTCACGGCCGTACTCGGCCGAGTAATTGGAAACTTCGGCTTTCACTTCCTGGATGGTGTCCTCGTTGATATTCATCAACGGACCCTCCACCCAGTTGTCGTTGTTGTCGATCCCGTCTACGTAATAGCCGACACCGTAATCCGTACCTCCGACGTTCAATTCCTTTGCGCCGCCGGCGGCGCTTGCTGAGGCAAGACCCCACTGCATCCGCGTGGTATCGCCGGTGCCACTGTTGAAGCCGGGCAAGATTTCGGCAAAGTTCAGGTAGTTGCGGCCTTCCATGGGCAAGTCGGCGACGAATTTGTTCTCGATGACTTCCGAGACATTGGCATCGTCGGTTTTCATAAGCGCCGCGGCGGCGCTCACCTGCACCGTCTCCGTAGCTTTACCCACTTTGAGAGCGAAGTTAACGCGCTGCTTGGTTCCGTTTTCGAGAGCGACATCGGTCGAAACGGTGCGGTCGAAGCCCTCCTTGAATATCTCGACCTTGTAGTGGCCGGCGATAAGGTTGGGAAATTGATAGTCGCCGCTGGCGGTCGTGGTTGCCTTCCACTGGACACCGGTATCGACGTTCGTGAGGGTTACTTTCGCGCCTGCGATCAGAGCGCCTTGTGGGTCGGTCGCAGTGCCCAAAATGGTGCTCGTGATGACGACTTGGGCCAGCAACGCGGTAGCAGTCAGGACACAAAAAGCGAGCAGAAAGAACCATGGGCTGCGGCGCATATATTTTTCCTCCACGCATGGCGCCGTCCCTGCGGAAAAGTAGGGCAACCGGCGGCAACAATCATTTCACTTTGAATCGTTTTACTTTGAATCGTTTCAAACCACCAGACATTACGCTCACTCGTTCGCGCTTGTCAATATCTAAATGGAAACGCCTTGGAAGAACTGCCGGAAACTCGTCAAGACTTCGGCTTCTTGCTCCCCAAGCGGCTGCGGTCGCGCACCTTCGGGGTTGGCCCGACCCCGTCCGCCGCCGCACGAGGCGATCCCACAGAATTGCGCTTCCTCAATTCGGTCGGAAGGAACACCCTTTTCGCCGCAAACCGCATCCCGTCGACCCTCTGCAGCAGAAGACGAGCCGCAGTAGCGCCCAGTTGATATCCCGGCTGGTAAACCGATGTCAGGGAGGGATCGGTGAACTTGGTGAACTCGAGACTGTCAAAACCCGCAATCGACAAGTCTTCTGGACATCGCAGATCAAGTTCACGAGCCGCCTGTAGTACGCCAAAAGCCATGAGGTCGTTACAGGCAAAAATAGCAGTTGGGCGCGGGAGCATCTGCAGCAGGCGAAGAGCGGCCTGGTAACCGCTCGCGGTATCGAAACGCGCTTCCTGTACGTACTCCGGCTCAATTTCGATGCGGGCTTCGTTTAGCGCGCGGGTAAAACCCTTCAAGCGCTCTGCCGCGTTGGTCAGCTTGAGCGGCCCCGCGATCACGGCCAAACGTTTATGCCCCATTTGAATCAAATGCCGCGTCGCCAGATAGGCGCCCTCGGCGTTGGCCACAAGAACGGCGTCGCCCTTCCACCCCTCGGGCACCCGGTCAATACAAACTACCGGGACGGACGCCGACGCGTAGGCGCGGAGGTGGCCCGAGATGTCCGCGCCCGCAGCCGGAATAATCAATAGTCCCGCAATGTGATAAGAGCGCAATTCCCGAACGTACGACTCCTCCTTGGAAGGATCGTTGTCGGCGTTGCACAGAATCACGCGGAAGGAGCGTCTGTAGGCTACGTCTTCCACGCCCCGAACCACGCCCGGGAAGAATGGATTCGTAATGTCCGGAATTACCATTCCGAGCATGTTCGTCCGATTTTTCCGGAGTCCCTGCGCCAAGGCACTCGGCTGATAGCCCATGCTGCGAATAGCTTCGATCACGCGATCTCGCAGCTTCGGCCGAACCGTTGCGGTTCCGTTGATTACATGCGACACGGTGCCGATCGAGACGCCGGCACGCTCAGCAATCTGCCGCATTGTCACGGGTGCATTCATGGCTCGCGGTATCGAAACACGGGGGGACTGCTGTCCCCCGCATCATGGAGAGCAGCCGGCCAGCTCACTGCGAGTCTACTACGCAACGGAACCCAACACCTCCTGAGCGATCCATACTGGGGGACATCAGCAGCAACTTCCCGTGCTCATTGAGTTTGTACGCCTGGGGAAAATACCAGATCGAGCCCTGCGGCTTATAGTAACTGCCACCGCGGAGAATACCGCCCCGCGTGTGCTCGTCAACAAACTCCTCCGACCATTGCCAGACGTTTCCTACCATGTCCATCACGCCGAACGGACTGGCTCCCTTCGGATGTGCATCGACCGGATCCGGACCCCGCATCGTACGTGATTTGTCAGGCACCGGCACGGCACTGTCATCCCACTCGTTGCCCCAAGGATAGAGGCGACCGTCCGCGCCTTGAGCGGCGTACTGCCACTCCCACTCATGGGGCAGGCGTTTTCCCGCCCAACTTGCGTACGCTCGCGCGTCTTCCTGCGAGACCCAGGTCACCGGTTTATTTTCCCAGCCCTTCGGATAGCTGCCCTCCTTCCACTCTCGAAGAAAATTCAGGTCATCCTTGGGATGATATTGGGTGGCATCAACGAACTTCTTAAAGTCAGCGTTGGTAACTGGATATTTGTCAATGTAGAAGGAAGCCACATGCATCGGGTGCTCGTGAAAGCGACGCGGTGAGTCTTCCCACGGATACTGCACATCCACCCCAGCGTCGTTGAATCCTTCGATTTCAATGCCGGAGACTTTAAAGAGGAAATCACCCTCGGGGATCTTGACCATCCCTGCCGGAGCAGCTGTTGCCGCCTTGGTTGCTTGTATGGGAACGATCTGCTGGGGCACAACCTTCCATTCGTGCGAGTAGCTGGCCAACGGGGTTGCCGTCAGCTCTTTCATTCTCGACATCAATGCCTGCGCCTTCTGGTCGGGCGCAGAGTTGGTCGCGAGGATGGCTCCATAACCCTTTGCCTCGATCGAAAAGGCAAGGACAGTTCTCCCACCAGGCCTGGTCTCAGCCTTCAACTCAAGTCCGTGATAAAGATCGAAGTAGCGAACATTATTTTTGGCGGCGATCTCTATCTGGTCGCCCGCTACGTCGTACTCGTTTCGGTTCACAATGGTCCAGAGTGTTTCTTCTCCCAGCGGCCAGCGGCTGGCAAACACTCCATACCGAAGCATGGGCGCCATCGGTTCCCAATCCTTGCTTACCAGGAACGGTGCCATCCCGCGCTCGATGGCGGCAACACGCCGGGTGGCTTCTGCATCGCGCGGCGTGATTCCGTTCCAGATGCCCCAGATGTTCTCCCAACTCTCCCAGCCAACCCCGTTGAAAAAAGCGAACTGCAGATCATCAGTCTTGTCCCGATTCCAACGGTGCGAGATGTTCACCATGTGCCGTGTTTCAAGCCACTTGAATTTGTCGACGAGAGGAGTGAAAGGAAATTGGTATTGCCCCCAGGTCATGACGTCCCACGCCAAAGCTTCGTCCGATGGGCTACCCTCGGGCTCAAAGGCGAGCGGATGGCCAATTTTATCGGCGGCTAGTGAGAACGCCAGAGGAACGCCGTCCTGGGTATCGCCGTTGATGCCATCGGCGCCTACTTCCGCCATCAGGCTGGCAATCGCGTTTGGCCAGGAAACGCCCTGATCCCGCGTTCCCTGATCCCACATCATCATCGGAAACAATACTCGCACTCCTCGGCGATGGAAGTCCGCCACCATTTGCTTCACACCGGCGACGCCCCCGGGCATGCTGCGGATCAAGTCGTGTTGATTGCGATTATCGATTCCCATGTTTGGATAGGTCGGCCAGATCAAGACTGCGTCAATGCCGCCGTAGCGCTTTTCGAGGTCATCGAGGTAGCGATCGACGGTGTACTTGCCGGCGATCGGGTCATAAAAGTAACGATCCTGCACCATCATCTGCGGCTGCATGAAACTGGACTGCGTCCATTTCAACGCAGGCAGCTCGTATCTGGCGCCATCATAGCCAATACGAATGCGGCGTTCAGCTCTCCAGTGTGTGATGTCGGCAAGCCACGCCTCGTGTTCTGACTGGCTGCATGGTTTCGATCCACCCTCCCACAGTCCCTTCATTGTGGGGCATTCTGGTGCGGGAATCTGCTGTCCCGTCGGTCTGAAGTGCGAATCTTGGGCAGAACAAACAACGCTGATGGCGAATAAGCTGACACCGAGCAAGATACTTGCGATTCGTGGGAGTAGCGATCTCACGTTCGATCTCCTGGAGGCTTCGGATTTGGAGGCTTCGGATTTTCGGTAGAAATATAAAACGTTTCAAAGAGCCTGTCCACTACCCGGCTCGACCACGTCCCCATAGTCACGCGACGAGCCTTCAGCATCGAGGTAAAGGCCTCTCAATTTTTCCTTTGCCGATCATCATGCCAGCACTTTGTTCGCTTTTCAGTTTCTTCCATTCCGCTTCCGCGCGGTTTCTGGCGAGAAGGCGAATACGCTGCCAGAGTACAAAATACGGTAGGATCGATCTCATTGATCATGGACCGCCGAGAGTTTCTGAAAATTAGCGCCTTGGCTTCAACCGGGAGCTTCGTCTTCCCCAAGAGCCCCCCAGCGCAAGCGGCCGAAGCGAAACAAATTGCCATCCGCACCCTTGCCGCCTCCACTCTGAAGACCCGGCTTGCGACGCGAGAACTGATGAGCGGATTGCGGATGCTGAACGGCCTGCCTGAAGTGACACAAACCAGTGACGATCGCATAGCGAATTCAACGTTACTAACGCTGGTTCTCGATCCCTCACGCTTCAAGGGGATTGAGGATTACGAAATCGCAGCCGCAGTCAACGGTGTCACTTTTTACGCGGCGAGCGAGCAGGCTCTCCTTTATGCAGTATTCGATTTCCTGGAGCGGCAGGGACTTGTCTTCGGTATTGATGGAACGACAGGTCCGATTGATCGTTCGCCGGGATTAAGTCCGGCCGGATTACGTTTACCGGCGCAAGGACGCCCCTGGACCGGCTCGCCTCGGTTTCCGGTCCGCGGATTGCTTCCTTGGCCAGATTTCCTAAATTCCATCAGCATTTACAACGAAGAGGATTTCCAGGCATATTTCGCGGCCATGTTGCGCATGCGCTTCAACACCTTCGGCATGCATGTTTACACGCAAAACGATCCTGGTCCTTTGGCAGAGTCTTATTTGTCGTTTGACTTTGCCGGCAGTGGGCACAGAGCCGCCCTCGAAGACACGACGATGACGAGTTGGGGCTATCTGCCGCAACGTACTTCGACTTTCAAGATGGGCGCCGCCCAGTTTTTCGATGGCGAAACATTTGGCTCCGATGCCACGCGCACGGGCGCAGATACATGGGACATTGCCGACCGCACGAGCAGGATGTTGAGCAACGCTTTCGATTTTGCCGGAGAACTTGGCATCCGCACGGGTATCGGCTTTGAGCCGTACCAGAATCCGGCGGAAATCGTTCGCGCGCTTCCACCACAGGCGCTCTCGCACCCCGGCGGATTTATTGAGTCTCGTACCGCGCACGATCTTCTCGAACGGCGGCTCGGAGACCTGCTGGAACGTTATCCCATGGTGGATTATGTATGGCTATGGCAGGATGAGGGCGCAAACTGGGACAGCCGCTCCAAGGAGGTGCCGCTCTCCATTACTCCGTTCGCTCAAGCCCATGACTTCCTGAGGCGGCACGCGCCCGGCAAGCGCTTGGTGCTCGCCGGATGGGGCGGAGTGATTCGACATTTCGAGTCCCTGCATCGGCGGTTGCCCGAAGACATAATCTTTGCGGCCTTGAACGATTCGCTCGGATGGGACCCCGTCAATGAGGCTTTCGGCAAGCTGGGGAGCCGGGAACGCTGGCCTATCCCATGGATCGAGGATGATCCTTCCATGTGGTTCCCCCAGTTCCGAGCCAGCCGCTTTCAAACTGACATGCAGCGGGCCCAGGAACTTGGCTGCCAGGGCGTGCTCGGTCTTCACTGGCGGCACCGCATCGTTGACCCTACGGCCACGTTCCTTGCGCGCGCCAGCTGGGATGGCCAACTCACTGCGGCAACTCATTACCGGAATTTCAGCGCTGCACTGGCTTCCGGAGTGCGTGCCGCGGAACTGGCAAAGCTATTCGACCAGTGCGATCGCGATCGCGCTATCTCATCAACCTTTCTCGGCAATTACGATCAATCGGGATTCGCGAATCGAATCGAAATCGCGGGCGACTACGATGAGGCATTTGAGTATGCCGAGACCGAACCTGACCTCGCTATCCTACCCACTCAACGTGTCATGGCAGAGAAGTTCCGCCAGCTTGTATCGAGCGCGACATCTCCTCTTGAGCGTGATCGTATCGGTTACTTCGCCGGCTTTGTCGGCTTCATGGTGCCCTATTGCGACGCCTATGAGAAAGCCCACCAACTCGACGCTGTCCTGAAAGAGGCTGTGGATCTCAGGGCTAAGGCTCAAGAGGACTCCGCACGCACACTAGTCACCCAACGCGCCGTTCCACTTTGGCTCGCCATGGCGCCCCTGGTAAGAGAGGCGATGGTCGAATATCAGGCAGTAATTGCTACACGCAACGACCTGGGCCAGCTCGCGTCCATGCAAAACAAGTTCGTTCGGATTTCGCTTGAGCGTCTCAGACTTTCCATCAAGGAGTTTGTGAACGAACTCCCGCCCGAGATGGATCAAGCTTATGCAGCCGCGGTCTCACCGGAAGCCGCGAATCCGCCTCGCCTCTTCATCCCGACCCGGCCCTCGCTGCTCAAACCTGGGGAATGCCTCCGCCTCTTCATCATCGCCCCAAACCAGGAGGGAGTCATCCAGGTCAACCTGCATACGCGGCGCCAGACCGCGCCGGAATGGCAGACCTCGGCCGCCACTCATGCTGGACGCAGTGTATACACCGCAAAGATTGGGCCTTTTCAGCCGGACGATGGCGCCATCGAATACTTCGCGACCGCGGCGAACAACTCGGAGATGCCTTACGATCCGCCGCAAGCGCCCAGCAATGTATACACGCTGAACATGATCGCGTAACCCTGGCGATCCTCTTTTGCTGATTCTGTCGCTCGGAGAGGCCGATGGCTTAGAGGCGGTGAGTCGAAGGCAATAAACAGATCTGAATGGGACCGCTTAGAGAATGGCGGGGACGACGGGACTCGAACCCGCGGCCTCTGCCGTGACAGAGTCGCTGGCCGACGTAACTTATTGGAACTTAACGGTACTGACAGCCCGTTCTTAATCCTCTAAGGGAACTCAAGGGAACTCCTTGGCCGGCTTATCGGACCCAGATCAGACCCAAATTGGCCGATCCCGAGGCGGCCGATCAAGCGGGCGGGAGATTTATAATTTTTCGGGGCGGGCATGAATATTCACAGGAGATCGACGCGTTGACGAAGCAAGGACAATGCAAGCTGTGCCTGCAGCTGCGCGATCTCCAGAACAGCCACTTGATGCCGGCGGCGCTGTACAGGAAATCGCGAAATCCAGGGGCTTCCAACCCAAATCCGATGCAGGTAACAGAGCGCAGAAGCGTCCAGACATCCCGGCAGCTGAGGACCTATGTGCTTTGCCGCGACTGCGAGCAGCTTTTCGGCAAGCGTGGAGAAAACTACGTGATGACGCAAGTCTTCGACGGCAACAGCAACAGATTCCCGTTGCTCGATATGCTGCGGGCAAGCACGCCGTCGTGGCTTCCCGGCCCCGAGTTCACCGGTTACGACATGACATCGTTGCCGGGCGTCGATCGCGAGCAGTTGGGCTACTTCGCGGCAAGCGTCTTCTGGCGCGCGTCGGTCCATATCTGGCGGGAGCCGGGAGAGAAGCCGGTCACAATTGATCTCGGCACGTACAACGAGCCGTTCAGACAATATCTCCTGGGTCAGAACGGGTTTCCGGCAAATGTGGCGATGCTCATCATCGTCTGCACGGATACGATCTCTCGCGAGAGTTTCTATACCCCCAGCCTGGGACGAACGGGCAATGACAGAACGTATTCGTTCATTGCGAAGGGACTGAACTTCCTGATGGTCGTCGGCAAGCAAGTGCCCCAAGAACTGCGAACCCTGTGCGCCGTGACGGGAGCGCGAAAGCTCATCCTCGCGCGGGATTGCGAAGCGAAAACGCTGAGCGCGTTTCACCGCCTCATGCGGGCGTAATAGCAGAGCAACGGTCAGGTTCAGCCACTCTTGAGCCGCCGCACATGAGGGCGCACACTCCCGGCGGGTTTCCGCGGCTGACTCCGGCGGGCCTACCTCCATCTCGAATACAGCACCGTGTTCAAACATCAAACACGTTCATGGCCAAAGTTCCCGCGCGGGTCTTTCATCCCGCTGTGGTCCAGTGCCTTTCACGGCGCACTGTAAAGCATTGATTAGATCTGGCGTCCCTACAAATGGCATTTTTGAACACCTGGAAGCAACAATAGCGGAGGCAACACCGCTTTATGAACTATGTAGGAGCGTGCTTCAGGTCGGATCTGCCGTGAACCAGTAAGGACTTCATGTCGTGGCGGAAGCGACGAAGACCGTGCCTCCGATAGGTTTTCAGACTGCTTCTCGCTGGGCTGCATAACATAGATTGCCGGGCCTGGGCACCATTTTTACATCCGGGCTCTATATATCGTGCTACGATAGGTATTGAAGGACTTGAATTGAGGCAAAGAACTCGCACCGCGCAAGATGATGAGGGCTTTATCAGATCCGTCGCTTTTTCCGCTTTAGCGAGCAAGTGTCGGGCGCCACCGTACTAGAGCCGCAGCAGATCAGTTGACGCCTGCGTTGAAAGAGCCACCCTGAGCGCACCACCTGCGGGTAGGCAAAATAGCGGAGCGGCTGCGGATGACGCACCATCAGCACCAGTACTGATCAATGGTGGCGGCGGGTTACGCCCAGCGACATCAAGGAAATGCGGACAGGCAGTGGCGCCCACACTGGATAAAGATTCTGGCCTTGGTGACCTGGAGAGACAGTAGCTATATGCATTCGGGAAAGGATCAACAACCTTCGGAGCCCAGGTATCCGTGGACAGTTGTCTTAATCGCTATTGTGCTTCTGGGGTTGATTTTGCTACTCCTTCACTTCGTCCAAGGCTGAAGACTGTGAAGCTTACTTCGAGGGTGATCGCCCGCTGAGGAATATTCGTTCCAAGATTTGAATGGTCGAATTGTCCGTGAACTTATGGTTTCGAAATGTGCCAATCCGAAGTGTCGTGCGGTTTTCCGGTATTTGCACGAAGGAAAGCTTTTCGAGTTTGAAATAAAAACAATCGACGGGTCTTCCGGCGAAGGGTCGGGGCCGAAGCACCACGAGACGTTATCACGAGAGATCGAGTGTTTCTGGCTCTGCGCCTCGTGCGCTTTGACTATGACGCTCGTTCGTGAATCACATGCAGACAAAGTGGCCCTCGTTCGTCTTCACAATGGCGTCGAACGAGGTGGCGATATGGGCGATGCCGCAACCGTTAACCCATGCGGCCAACGCTGGCAGTAGACAATGCAGACACGACTTGCGACAACACCTCGCAACATGCCGCCCCCAAGTACAGGCCAAAGGAGCAAAGCAAATGTTGAGTCTTAGACTGGTACGTCTCATAGAAAGGCATTCCGAGGAGTTAGCCCTTGGGCTAACTCAACAGGTTCGGGATTCCGAGCGTACTTCTGACTTCAAGAGGATTCCGCGCGATGAGTTGCGCTTGGCAGCGGTTGAGGTATACCGCAACTTGGAAGAGTGGTTACTACAAAAGAAGGAGGACGATATCGGGAAGCGATTCCGAATGATTGCGGCGCGCCGCGCCGCGCAGGAGGTCCGCCTTTGTCAGTTGGTATGGGTCTTGGTAATCAGCCGCAATCATTTGTGGCATTTCCTGCAACGAGAGTCCTTTGTCGACAACATTTTTGAACTCTTTGGAGAGCTGGAGGTACAGCAGATGCTCAATCAATTCTTCGATCGGGCCATATATTACTCGATACTCGGGTACGAGGAGGAGATCAGCCGCACAAAGCAAGAAAGGAGGTTCATGGCCGGTACACCTGGGTCGGCATGACTTCGTATGAAGACTGGAAGGAGAAGCATGACGGACCAAAGCCTCTCGTTTTCCTACCCAATTTCTCCAAAGATCTCGCGCGAAAGAAGCAATGCGCCGCCTTACAGCACGCTCGATCGTGATGATTCAAGGTGTTCATGGGGTTGTTGGAGAAAGCTCAAGATCGCCTGAATCACTGTTTCGTCCCCCGAGTCAGTATTGATCATGGCATGGTATATCGAACGGTTGGGCCACTGGGCGTGGAAGTAACGCTTGATGAACGCAGCGCGCTCACAGTCAATCGTATTCACTAGCGTTTCTGCATCGCTTTCGGTATGGCCCTGCGCAACTAGGCGCCGTATTTTTTCCTCTCTAGAGGCGTATAGAAAGAAACGCAGAGTGTCAGCACTGGCGCGAAGGAAGTGCTGCGATCCTCTTCCCACAATTACACACTTTCCTGAGGCCGCAGCTTGTCCGACTACGCGCAGAGAGATCCGAACAATGACGTCGGCGTCTAGCGCATCCACAGGCACGCTAGTACTGCTGCCCTCATAGCTTCCTTGCGCGAAGGACTTGAGCAGACGGTAGTAGAGCGGGTCCCGGCGCTCTTCACGCTTCTCAATTGCGGACTGCTCACAGTGCGCGAGGCGGGCGATCTCTCGTGTGAGCAATTGGTCCCAAAGCTTCCAACCCAGTCGGGCAGCGAGCGTTTCGGCAATCCGAGCCGCTCCCGAGCCATATTCCCGTTCAACGGTAATGATTCGGATCATGATCTTTTTACAAATGCTTAGATGCGGTGGGCAATGAAGTCGAAGCGTCAAGATTTGCTTGCATCGCCCCTTAGCTGTTAAGAAATCAACTGTCCGTCGGTCAGAGCTGACCATGAAGTTCGACCTTCAGCATGCATAAGAGCGAGTGGTGGTCATTCTCCTCCAACTTGAAAACAGATCGTAGTAGGATGTATATTAGGTCGTAGTGCGATCTACTTGTCATGCGCCCTGATTCCATTCCCTTCGGAAGTCCGAAAACCATGAAGCCGTTTGTTGATAAGGAAACCATTCAGGACCTTGCCTCGTTTCGCTATACCCTGCGCCGGTTTCTCCGCTTTAGTGAGAATGCAGCGCGAGACTGCGGCGTGACTCCACAGCAGCATCAATTGATGCTCGGGGTTGCCGGATTTACGGAGTGCGGTACCGCTACGATTTCGGAACTTGCTGAATTTCTGCAAGAGAAGAACAACTCGGTTGTAGGGCTGGTAGAGCGCGCGATGCAAAGCGGACTCGTACGCCGGAGAAACGCAGCCTCCGACCGGCGGATGGTTATGGTGTCCCTGACGCCGCGCGGCAAGGAGATCCTGTCCAAGCTGACCTTACTTCACAAGGAAGAGATGAAGCGTGTGCGGGCAGGCCCCCTGAGGAAGTTGCAGCAGCGATCGTCCACGGAGCACGAATCATGAGCAACGACGCTAAAAAACCAACACGGAGAACGAACTGGCTTTTGCGGCATCCTGCTCTTCGTAAGTATCTGCCGCTGGTCCATGAGGATCTCACGGCGGTCTATGCGCGGGATCTCCGTAAGTGGCTCATCATCGCACCATTGATCGGCCTGACGACCGGCCTGGTGATCACGGGCATCGTTGTCATCATTCTGCGGAAATTGTGGCCCCTGGTGCTCAGCTACTATCTCCAGCACCACTGGGCCATTGTGCCGGGAGTGGGGCTGGGATTCTTGGTCACAGGTCTTATTATGCAGTTTCTGACGCCCGATCCCGACGAACATTCCACGGAAGAGATTGTTCGTTCCTACCACTATCATCAGGGCGATATTGACATGCGGCCGTTTTTTGCGAAGCTTCTCGCAGCGGTCACCACCGTGGGGTTCGGAGGCAGCGCCGCTCTCGAAGGGCCTAGTATCTATGGCGGGGGTGCAATTGGCTCATGGTTGTGGGCCAAGCTGCGACGTTTCAATCTGGAGCCGCGCGATCGGCGCATCATGCTTATTAGCGGTGCAGCGGCGGGGATGGCCGCTGTGTTCCGCGCGCCATTGACAGGCTTGGTTTTTGCGCTTGAAATGCCGTACCGAGACGACCTCGCACATGAAGCGCTACTGCCTTCTCTAATCGCCTCTGTGGTCTCCTATGTAACACTTGCTTTTTTCCTTGGGGCCGCGCCGATTTTTGACTTTGCCAGCCCGGTGTCGTTTACCGGGAGGGATCTCATCTGGTGCGCGCTGCTTGGACTGGCGATAGGCCTCATCGCGATGACGTTTGCCACTACCTTCCGCCGCGCCCGTGCCTTTGCAGTGAAGCGGACTTGGCCGCACTGGATGAAACTTCTAGTGGGAGGCGTACTGACTGGTGGTTGCGGGCTGCTCTTTGTTGAGGTTTTCAAGGGATCGCTGGTGCCTCTTGGCCCGAACTACGAGGCTGTGGGGCAGATTCTAAGCGGGCAACATTCCGCATCGGAACTCATCGCTTTTGGCGTGCTCAAGTTGGGAGCAACTATATTCTCGCTAGCCTCAGGTGGAGTAAGCGCCATGTTCGTGCCGCTGTTCCTTACCGGAGGAGCTTTCGGAACCGCGTTTGGCCAGCTCATAGTCCGCAGTTCCTCGCTCGAACTGTACGCCGCGGTGGGCATGGCCTCGTTCATCGCCGCCGGTTATAAGACGCCCCTTGCCGCCGTCGTCTTCGTGGCAGAAGCCACCGGCGGTCACGCTTTTATCATACCGGCGTTGATCGGATCCGCCGTCGCGTATTCGGTTTCCGGCGACGCTTCCGTTTCAGCGGACCAGCGCTTGCATGAAGGTGTCCGTGTGCGTGAACTCAAGGCCATCAGAGTCAGTGAAATCATGCAACGGCAGGTCGTTTCTGTACAGGCTAGTCTGAGTTTGCGCGAATTTGCGAACGCTATCTCACCCCATTATCGTCACACAAGCTTTCCAGTAATGGAGGGTCACAGCGTAGTCGGAATCATTCCGTCATGGTCGCTGACGCGAATCGGAGCGGAAAGGTGGACGAAGACCACCGTGTCGGACGTCACCGACCGAGGAATCATCCGGATACCTCCTGATTGTGACGTCATGGAAGCCCTGCGCTTGCTGCTGAGCGAGCGAACGCGACCCATGCTTCTGGTTACGTCAGCGAGCAAAACATTGGAAGGCATCGTCACCAAGACAGATATCCTGGAAGCTTTAAAGACCCGGGAGGATGCATTGGACTCTGCAGATGAAACGATCTGATTGCACTGCCCGATGTTCATCAAGTTACAACTTCGGCACGCGGAGAGGTCGACCGGTCTCTGGCCTTCTCCAGGTCAACGCGTTCGATAGCCTATGTAGTGCGATTGCAGATGCCGTAGGAGGTGGCTGATGGCTGAATCTCCACTTTCGGAAACCGAGGCCAGACACTCAAAGCTGCCCAAAAAGGGCAACTTCGGAATTGCCCTGGAGCCTGAAGTCATTAAGATCTCCGTTTATGCCTTGCTGATTGGCCTGATCGGCGGCCTGGTTGCCGAAGGCCTGCTCGAACTCATCTATCTCTTTACGAACTTGTGCTTCTACGGGAAACTCTCTTTCGCCATCACCAGCCCCGAGCACAATCATCTGGGTCTCTGGGTGATAGCCGTCCCCACGATAGGGGGATTGATTGTGGGGCTCATGGTCCACTACTGGGAGCCCACGCTCAAAGGCCACGGCATCCCTGAGGCGATGGAGGCGGTGCTATTCAGCCACAGCAGGATGCGGCTGCGGGTGGCATTTTTGAAGCCGCTAGCGACCGCTCTGGCTATCGGAACCGGCGGACCGTTTGGTGCGGAAGGCCCCATCATTCAGACGGGTGCTGCGGTGGGATCGCTTTTTGGCCAAGCGGTGGGGCTCACTCCTTATTACAGGCGAGTTTTGCTCGCCTCGGGGGCTGCGGCGGGAATGGCTGCGACGTTTACGGCCCCGCTGGCCGGAATTCTGGTGGCGGTGGAGTTGCTGCTATTTGAGCTTAGGGCACGCTCGTTCATTCCTGTGTCTCTAGCGGCTGCGGTCGCTACAGGAGTTCGTATCCACTTTGTGGGGTGGGCGCCGCTATTCCCCATGCCAGCCTACAAACTGACCGGCATGAATGAGCTGTGGCTATTTGGCGTAATGGGCATTCTCATGGGTATGGTCGGCATCGCGATGATCCGAGCGCTTTTCTGGGTCGAAGATTTCTTCGATCATCTCCCGTTCAAGCGCGCGCTAGTATGGTCGCCCGCCATCGGCGCCGCCATTTTAGGCGTTATTGGATACTTCTACCCGCAGGTTTTCGGGACTGGTTACGACACCATTCGTGACATGTTGAATAATCGGTTAACACCTGCAAACCTGCTGGGGGTATCCATAGCGAAATTCTGGGCGCTGGTGATTTCTCTTGGCTCAGGGACGACTGGTGGTGTCTTTGCGCCTTCCCTGATCGTGGGAGGCGGTATCGGAGGGGCCTATGCCATCGGTTGCCAGCATTTCTTTCCGCATCTAGTCAGCAACCCGGCATTCTACGCGTTGGCGGCAATGGCAGGCGTGTTTGGGGGCATTGCGCGGGCTCCATTCACGAGTATCGTGTTCCTGTTCGAGCTCAGCCACAATCCAAATTCGCTGCTTCCACTTATCGTCTGCGTCATGATTGCCGACGGTTTCGTGCGTCTATTCAGCCGTGATTCGATCATGACCGGAAAGCTTGTAAAACGAGGGTTGATTGTGCTTCAGGATTACTCCGTGCCCGTGCTGATGCGGGCGCGGATTGACGAGGTCATGCGCAAGCAATTCTCTACCATTCAGGCCGACGTGGAACTGCGCACGATTCTGGCGAAGTTCGCGCCCGAAAACATGGAACTGCTGCCGGTCGTAGAAAAAGATGGAACGCTTTTAGGCATCGTCGAGCCCCACGACCTGTTAAAAGTCGATACCCAAGACCACCATTTCACGATGCGAGAGTTGGCCCGGCAGGACTACGTTCGCTCCTACCCGGGTGAACTGGTCGACCTTGTAAACCGGGAAATGCTTCTGAAAAATGTCGAAAACGTAATTGTTGTCGAATCTCACGAGAGCTCCAAACCTGTCGGCATCGTTCGCGCCAATGACATTCTGCAATTACGCCGGTGGTTAATGGAAGAAGAGAGTCACGAACGAACGGAGCCCAACGTGAGGACACCAACAGAAATCCCCCCTCCGTGAGCACTCCACGGAAAGGGATTCAGGCAAAGAGATTAGAGACCAAATTTTCCCTGTGCCATCGACAAACCATGGCTTCGGTCTAGATCAAAGAGTACCGAGCGCAAGCGAACAGGAACATTCCATGCCTGAAGCACAGGAACGAGGGATGCTCCATTACCGACGAGTCGCGTCCCCGGGCCTAGATTCATGGGTACGGAGGTGTTGTTTCTGATCACGTCGTTCAGTCAGTCGATGAGTCGATGATGTAATTATTGCGTTTTACCCTTACAGTGGGGTCAATGAGTGTAAACGCTTCCATGAGAAGGCCGGTCGGAGTCAAGTGGATTGTTTGTTTTTTTTTGGACAAGATTTTATCTCCCTGCCGAGTTAGCCACTGTCGCCATGCTTCCATGCGCACTCTCGAGGAGCGATTCGTTCGCTCGGTGCAGGTTGGGCGTTCTCGTTTCAGCCGGTGCTGCCATCTGTTTGTCGGCCTGTTCTCCTCGACCTCGAGAAGGTGGCCCAGGCGATTAACGCAGTCACCGGAACTCGGCTTTAGGCTTTTGATCTTTCCTCCTGGCGATGTTTTGTTTTTATGCCTCAGCGATCACCCAAAACCGGCCACTGATTATCACCTGAAAACCGGCCAACGAGAGTAGCGTCCGGGACATTGATCCCGCGGAGGCTTGTAGGCTCCGTGGGCATGGCCAATGTCTTGAACGAAGAAAAGAAACAACAGGTCTTAGCTCTGGGACGGCTGGGCTGGTCGCTGCGGCGCATCCAGCAAGCGACTAGGATTCGTCGCGAAACCGCCAGCGCATATCTGAAAGCGGCCGGGATTGCGGTGCGTCCGCCCAGTGGCTGGGGGCGGCAGGAACCAAAACCGGCCAACGAAGTGATCACCGACTTTGGCGCGGCGAAACCGGTCATTCCGGTGATTCCCGATGCCTGCAACCCCAGCCCCAGCCCCAACCCCAACCCCGAAAACCCTTCCAATAAGGGAAGATCAAAACCAACTTCAAAACCGGCCAACGAGAACGAGGTGATCACCGACTCTACCGTGGTCTCCGGCCCCAGCGCCTGCGAGCCGTACCGGGAAGCCATCGACCTGGGGATCAGCCGCGGACGCAATGCCATGGCCATCTGGCAGGACTTAGTTTCCGAGTACGGCTTCGCCAACAGCTACCAAAGCGTGCAACGCTTCGTGCGCAAGCGGCGCGGAACGCAAACAGCCGAAGCTCGCGTCGTGATCGTCACCGCGCCGGGCCAGGAGGCGCAGGTTGATTACGGCACCGGTCCGATGGTGCGCGATCCCGAGAGCGGCAAGTACCGGCGCACCCGGCTGTTCGTGATGACGCTGGGCTGCAGCCGCAAGTCGGTTCGTCTGCTGACGTTTCGTTCCAGTTCGCGCATCTGGGCCGAGCTGCACGAAAGAGCCTTTCGCCGGCTGGGCGGCGCTACTCGCATCGTCGTGCTCGACAATCTGCGCGAGGGCGTGCTCATCCCCGACATTTACGATCCCACTCTCAATCCTCTTTATCGCGACGTGCTGGCGCACTACGGCGCGGTCGCCATGCCTTGCCGGATTCAAGATCCCGACCGCAAAGGCAAAGTCGAATCCGGCGTCGGTCACGCGCAGAGAACACCGCTGAAAGGCTTGCGCTTCGAGACTCTGGAAGAAGCCCAAGCTCATCTCGATCACTGGGAGCAACGCTGGGCCGACACGCGCATCCACGGCACCACCAAACGGCAAGTGGCCGCCATGTTTGCCGAAGAGAAACCCACATTGTTGCCGCTCCCGCTGGAGCCCTTTCGCTATTACCAGTACGGCGAGCGCATCGTGCATCTGGATGGTTGCGTCGAAGTCGAGGCCGCCTACTACGGCGCACCGCCAGGCTGGATCGGGCGCGTGCTGCGCGTGCAATGGGATGAGTTGTACGTTCGCCTACTCGATCCCAAGACCGGGCAACTGCTGCGCGAACACGTGCGCCAGAAGCGCGGCTGGTATCGCATTAAAGAAGAGGACCACCCCAAGCGAACACCACTGCGCACTTCGCAACTGCTGTGGCGAGCGGGTCGTGCTGGGTCGCACATCGGGGCGCTCTGCGATGCCATCCACCACCAGCAAGGCGAGGTCGGTGTGCGCCGCATTCTCGGCGTTCTCTCCCTAGCCAAGAAGTATGGCACCGCGGCGGTCGATGAAGCCTGCGCCGCTGCGCTCGACATGGGAGTGCAGGAATACCGCTTCGTCCGCCGCTATCTGGAGCGCTGTCCGCAAGCCCCACTGAGTTTGCAGCAAGTCGATCCCCTGATCCGCGAGCTGGTGCAATACCGCGACTTCATCAACTACAGAACGAAGGAGATAGAAGAATGAATCTGATCGAACTCGATCGTGCTCTCAAACAACTTCGCCTGGGCGGAATGGCCGCCGTGCTAGAGACCCGTCTGCGCCAGGCCCAGGCCGAACCGCTCGCCCCCATCGACCTGCTGTCGTGCCTGGTCTCCGACGAACTCGCCTTGCGTGGAGAACGCCTGCTGGAGCGGCGGAAAAAGCAAGCTCAGTTCCGCGACTCCCAGAAGACTCTCGACAACTTCGACTTCGCTTTCAACAAGAAGATGAATCGCAGCCTGGTCTTCGATCTGGCCACCGGCACCTTCATCTCGCGCCACGAAGACGTCCTGTTTCTCGGTCCACCCGGCACCGGCAAGAGTCACCTGGCACAAGCCATCGGCCAAGCCGCCATCCAACAGGGATACCGCGTGCTCTATCGCGAGACCCACGCCTTGCTCGATGATCTCGCCGAAGCCACGCTCGACGGCACCCGCAAAGAGCACATGGAGTTCCTGGTCACCGTGCCCCTGCTCATCCTCGACGACCTCGGCATGCGCAAGCTGCCGCTCACCGCCGCCGAAGAACTGCTGGAAATCATCATGCGCCGCTATGAGCGCGCCAGCACTATGCTGACCTCGAACCGTCCCGTGGAAGACTGGGGCAAACTACTGGGCGATGCGGCCGCTGTGAGCGCCATGCTCGACCGCTTACTGCACCACGGCCATGTGCTCAAATGCGGCCCCCGGAGCTGGCGCACCAAAACCGACTTGCCACCACAGGAGGCGGCAGGGTAGAACATTCTCAGTCCCGGACGGCCAATCCGGTTGGCCGGTTTTGAAGTGATAACTGTTGGCCGCTTTTGAAGTGATCACTGAGGTTTATGCTGCGATCGTCAGTGGCCTGCGCTGGCCGTTGTGCAATGGCTCGTAGACGTCTCCGCTCACCCACAGGTGATGCAGCAACACCGCCAGCTTTCTCGCCGTGGCCACGATGGCTCGCTTCTTCCCGCTTCTGCCGCCGCGCTCGGCCAACTTCAGCCCCCAGCGCCTGAGATCGCAGTCCACGCCGAACGGTCCCAGAATGTGTTGCGCTCCCTGTACCAGCAGCGTTCGCAGATAGGGATCGCCTTCCTTGCTGATGTGCATCTGCGGTTCGCTCTGTCCCGAGTTTCTGCGTCCCGGCTGCAGCCCCAGATAACTTCCGACATCACGGCTCTTGCGGAAGCGGTGCGCGTCTTCCAGTGTCAGCAGGAACGTCAGCGCGATCAGCGTGCCTACGCCCTTGATCTGCTTCAGCAACGCCACCTGCGGATAGCTCTCTTGCGCGAGCTTCTCAATCCGTTCGTTGTACTCGCGAATCTGCTCGCTCACCGATGCGATGCATGCCAGCAGCGGCTCCAGCCCGGTCTGCAGTTCCGGGCTCAGGCCCTCGGCTTTCTTCGGATTCATATTCCGCACATTGCATCCCCGCAGCCGCTCGCCGTAGCTTTTAGCCAGTCCACGAGCCGTATTGACCAGCCCCGTCCGGGCGCGCACCAGCCCGGCCCGTGCCCGAATCATCATGAGGTCGGCTTGTGCCTGCGCGCTGCGATGCTTCACCGGATAGAGCAACTGCGGATCGATCCGGGCCAACCGCGCCAGCGTCTGCGCATCCAACCGATCGTCTTTTTTGCGGCTCTCCCCGATCAGTCGCACCTTGCGCGCATTCGCCACCATTACTTCATGCCCCAACGCGCTGAGCAAACGACTGATCCAGGGCGAATGCGTCCCAATCTCCAGCGCGATCCGGCTGTGCGCCATCTCGCCGAAAGCTTCGCGCAACGCTGTCGCATTCGTGCGCACGCGCTGCTCCCGTTGTATCTGGCCTGATTCGTCCAGCATGCAGTACCAGCTGTTGCGATCTCCCAGATCTAGTCCGATGGTCAGTCTCGGTTGCGAGATTTTCTTGCTCGACTTTGCCGCTATGGTGCTAACCTTTTTCATTGCCGGTCTCCTTTTTATCTGTGCCTTGAGCACGTCGATAACTTGGGAGCGTACTCCGCATCCCGTCCGGAGACCGGCCTTCTCATCCCATCTGGTTTCATCAATTGACCCGCCACCGGGTGGAACGAGCGATCGACGGTCGCGAGGGGCACGGAACAAACGTGCACCCCCATTCGTACACTCTAGCGGTCTGCCAAATATGCTCACAAAATAGCGCTCACGGCCTTATGAAGACCACATTGCGTGTGCTGACCGTCGCGGCGGCTCTGGCGCTGGCAATCCCAGCCCTGAGTCAATTGGTACCCCAACCAGCCCCAAATGGCAGCGTAATCGCCTTCCAAGATGTTTCGGTGATCCCGATGGACACGGAGCGTGTCCTCCCTCACCAAACCGTCCTTGTTCGGAACGGCAAGATCGTCGACGTCGGTCCCACGAGCTCAGTGCATCTACCACCCGAGACGGTCGTCATTAATGGAGGGGGCAAGTTCCTGATGCCGGGGATGGCTGATATGCACACGCACGTGGACAGGAAGGAAATGCTGCCGCTGTTCCTGGCCGCCGGAGTTACGACGGTGCTCAACATGGGACTGGCCTCGCCTGAATTTGTTACCGTCACTCGTGACCAGATCAATAGGGGCTCGGTTGTAGGTCCGCGAGTCTTTGCCGCATTCATGATTGATGGGCCCGGTGATCCGGGACCGGAATATGTTGCCCTATGCGAGCGTGACGGCCGCGCCGCGGTAGACCGCGCAAAGCTTGTGGGTTATGACTTCATCAAGGTGTACTCACGGCTGCAGCCCGCGATCTATGCGGCCGTGCTGGACGAGGCGAAGAAACAGAACATCGCAGCCGTTGGGCACATTGCCACGGAGGTGGGGCTGGAGAACAGTCTTGCGCAAGGGCAAGTCATGATTGCCCACGGCGAGGAGTACTACAAAACATACTTTCAGGGCAAGCCTGACGATGCCCGGATTCCGGGGGCCGTCGAGCTCACGCGCCGCGCTGGAGCCTACGTCACTCCGAACCTATCGTTCTTTGCCGCTCTAACAATGGTGACTTCAGATCCCCGTATCCTGGACAAGCGGCTAGCTGAGCCAGACATAAAATTTCTGCCACCGGATATCTGGGGGAGTTGGTTGGCTGCCCGGCCCGCAAAACCTTCCGACCGCTTTGTTCCGGAGTTGGCGACTTTGAAGAAACTAACGCTGGCACTGTCGCAGGCGGGGGTGCCGCTGCTCGCAGGCACGGATAGCCCGGCGTTTGGCGTGATCCCAGGAACCTCGGTGGACGACGATCTGGATCAGCTTGTGGGTGCGGGTCTCACTCCTTTCCAAGCGCTCTCGGCCGCTACACGCACTCCGGGACGGTTCATCCATCAGTATGTACCCGGGGCGGAGGAATTTGGAACGATTGCACCTGGCAAGTCTGCCGACCTCGTCATGCTAAGGGCCAACCCGCTGCTGGATGTTCGGAACATGCGGCAACCGATTGGTGTGATGGTCCGCGGTCACTGGTTTGAGAGCCGCGAGTTGCAGGGGCTGGTTGAACGGCCAGTTCCAGGCTACAAGCGAATTGTGGCTTTGGGAAGCGCGTTCCAGCACACCCTAGGCGAGCGCGGGGCGACGGAAGCAATCCGCGAATTCAAGTCCCACTCCGAGCCCAGCGATACACTCCCGGAAAGCGTCGTGAATGCGCTTGGGTATCGGATGATCAACGCCAACAGGCTGGAAGACGCCATCGCAGTGTTTGTCTTCAACACGGAGCAGCATCCCGACTCGTGGAATGTTTACGACAGCCTAGGGGAGGCATACCTTGACAGTGGACGCAACGATCTAGCGGTCGTCAACTACCGACGTTCGCTTGCGCTCAATCCGAAAAACACGGGTGCCTTTGAGATGTTGCAGAAGGCTGCAGCCACGACAGCCAGGCCGAACTAATGGCCTCTCACAATCTCCGTTCTTAACGGAAGAGGCCCGGATCGACGCAGGGAATGCGCCGTGGATCAAGCCCTTTAAAGGGAGCAAACCGAAAGCAATAGAACTGATCACGCATGACCACACACTAGAACTACCGTGTGATGTGTACCCTGCATACATAGGGTGTCCTGCTACTTTCAGAGGTAGGGAGCCACACGCAGTGCGCTACACGCTGCATGAGCAGCAAGAGGCAAAATCTGCAACGTGGATCGACCTCGGTCACGTTGAGGAATACAACACAGAGACTAAGAGCAAACCTGCAGTGTTGTGTGAACCTGCACCTGAAGCATACCTGACTAGATGCAGACATAACTTGCGTGAGGGCACATGTGAGTTGTGTTTCGAGCGAGGGTACGCAAAGAGAATTCATCCCCAAGCGTGGGCAAACTTCGTACTTAGCCCAGTGTGGGACAGTACAGCGTGGGAAGTGATCTACCCTACGCTGAAGCCAGCGGTTAGCACGCCGGTCCAAAAAACCCCGAAGACAGCATCCAAGGAAGCACTTGATCTGGCACGATACTTCTCTGAGCCGCGTGATCTGCCCTACGATGCTGCAACCGAACAACCTGCGATCAGGGACTTGAAATACTTCCTGCCCAGCAGCACAAAGCCCCTCGGTTTTCTGCCTGCAATACCGAAACAGAATCCGCGCACAAAGGCATGGACTCTACGCCGGAGATGGAGCGAGTACGGGAAACGAAAGGAGATTGAGTTGTATCTGGGCCGACCTACCAGCGAGGAAGGAATGACGTGACCGGCGAAATTTGTACCAGGTGGAATGAGAGAGAATCCACTTGGAGGAAAAGCGGGTCATGCCCATCAAGAGGTACAAGCCAGAGCAGATCGTGACGATGCTGCGGCAGATTGAAGTGAGCATCGCAAACGGAAAAACCACCCCACAAGCCTGCAAAGAAGCCGAGATCACAATCCAGACGTTCTACCGCTGGCGGAAGGAATACGGCGGTTTGAAGATGGACCAGGCGAAGCGGATGAAGGAACTGGAAAAAGAGAACGGCAAGCTAAAACGGCTGGTGGCGGAGCTGGCGTTGGATAAACAGATATTAAAGGATATTGCGGAGGGAAACTTCTAAGCCCGGAGCGACGTCGGTGCGCCGTAGAGCATGCCCGTGAGGAGTACGCAGTGAGTGAACGGCGGGCGTGCCGAGTGGTGAAGCAGTGGCGAGGGACACAACGCTATCTGCCCCTGCGGCGCACGGACGAAGATCAGCTGACGCAGGCGATCCTGACCCTGGCGGGAAAGTATGGGCGGTACGGCTACCGACGCATCACGGTGCTGTTGCGAGATGCGGGGTGGCCGGTGGGCAAGGATCGAGTGCAGCGGATCTGGCGACGCGAAGGGCTGAAGGTGCCGCAGAAGCAGCGGCCACGAGGACGGTTGTGGCTCGGGGATGGTTCGTGTGTGCGGTTGCGACCGGAGCGGGCGAATCATGTGTGGAGCTACGATTTCGTCAAGGCGATGACGCACGATGGACGAGCGCTACGCGTCCTGGTGGTGATCGACGAGTATACGCGGGAGTGCTTGGCATTGCGGGTGGCGCGACGCTTGGGGAGTTTGCAGGTGATCGAAACGTTGGCCGATGTGATGTTGGCGCGCGGAATACCAGAGCACATTCGTTCGGACAACGGACCGGAGTTTATTGCCAAGGAGTTGCGGAAGTGGCTGGGGAAAGTGGGCACGAGGACGTTGTACATCGAGCCTGGGAGTCCGTGGGAAAACGGGTATTGTGAGAGCTTCAACGGAAAGCTGCGCGATGAGTTCTTGAACGGCGAGATCTTTTACTCGCTGAAGGAGGCACAGATTCTGACCGAGAGGTGGCGCGTGGAATACAACACGGAGCGGCCGCACTCGGCACTGGGTTATAGGCCACCAGCACCGCAAGCAATCTTGCCGAAGCAACCGGGGCATGGAGATATGGAAAACGCTTCGCGTTTCCCACATCCCCACACCCCCGGCGGCTACGAAGGACAAATGTCTAACAAGGCGTTACACTAACATTCCACTTGGTACAAAAGACCGGTCTGGTCACGGACGCGGGAGCGAATGCAGGCCGCTGTGAAGCAGGGCCGCTTTCCATGGGTTGCTCCATTGGGCTACACCAACGTGAAGAATGGCGCTTCAAATCTGAGTGTAGACCCAGCACGTGCCTTGCTCGTTCGCAAGGCATTCGAGTTGATAGGCTCTGGGAACTACGGACCAGACGAAGCGCGTCGTGTGGTCGTGGCCCTCGGCCTTCGCACTAAGAATGGCAACGTAGTGACCAAGCAGACGTTCAGTCGCATGATCCGAAACGAACTCTACGCAGGGTGGGTCGTATCCGGCCAGCTACGAGCGAAGGGCGCACATGAGCCACTGATCAGCGAGCAACTATTCCACGATGTGCAGGACACGTTGAATGGCAAACGCTCAGTGCCACATAAGCGGGAGAGCGAGGAGTTCCCCCTGCGCGGCTTCGTGCGCTGCGCCTCCTGCAACAAACCACTCACGGCTGGGTGGTCCCGTGGCCGGAGCCAGAAGTACGCGAGGTATTGGTGCTGGACGAAGGATTGTGGCGCTGTCGGTATTCGACGCGACAAGTTGGAACACCACTTCACCGAGTTGCTCTACCTGCACCAACCTACACAAGAACTACTCGATGCTCTGCCGAAGATCGCGCAGGAGCGTTGGAAGGTGCGGAAGGAGCAATCGGAGAGTGAGCGGCGTCAGTTGAACACGCGGCTGGCAGACGCGACTACTTTGCACCGCAAGGCCGTGGAGGCGTTACTCGGTGAGAAGTTGTCGCAGGACGATCTGGACGCGATAAAGGTCTCCACCGAGGCCGACAAAGCCGCGATCACGGAACGTCTAAAGGCCTTGGAATCAGAGGAGATGACGATGGAGAGCCTTATCGAGCAGGCACGGCGTGAGGTGGTTGACCTTGAGAAGACGTGGAATGAAGCAGGGCTGAAGCAGCGGCAAGAGTTGCAGCGCGTGGTGTTCCCTGAAGGCTTGGCGTACTCCATCCTCGCGTTGCTCACCCGAGAAACGCCCGCGGAGATCGCCGCAGAGCGGAAGTCATTGCGGAAGATCTTGGAAGCTTCCGCGTCTCAGGCCAATGCGGTCGAGAAGCGAATGGAAGAATACACATCGCTACTTGAATCACGTCTTACCCACTTGCCGAAGGAATTGGAAACAGGGTTGGACCCGCCCCGAATTGCGAAGCTGCTGGGCGAGAGTCTGCGACAGTGCTTCCAGCGGTCCGGTCTGCCGGATACCGCCAGAGCGCTTGACCAGTGTTGTTCTGAAATGAACTCCGTTCAAGAGCAACTTGTGAACGTGCTACGAGAAGTGGCTCACCCTGACATCGGAGTGATCGAAAAGGTCAGAAGCGCCAATGACTCGCTCCTGCGGAGCATGACTACTAGGGCGCAGCAGATGGACGATTTCCTTGTTAGGCTGGAAAAGCAGGTTTGGTCGATTTGGCTGCCTGTCGTTGCCAGTGCTGCTCTAGCACTGGGATTCGCGTTGGGTACGTGGTTTGCCAACGCGCGACAAGGAACGCTGGAAACGTCAAGTGCCACACAGTCACAACAGATGCCAACGTCGGAAGTTCCTGCGCAGCAAGTCGTTCCGCAGCGCAACACAAAGCATCATTGAGATGGGGCTAGGTCGCCAGGGAGTTCACAAGAGACATGCCGAACATATGGTTCACGGCGGATTTTCATTTCGGGCATAACAACATAATCCGCTACTGTAATCGACCGTTTCGAAGCGTCGAGGAAATGGATCAAACGATCGTCGACCGTCTCAACGCTTTCGTTAAGGCCAATGACATCGTCTATTTCCTTGGGGACTTCTGCATCGGGAGCAAGGCGAAGGTTCTGGAGCACCGCAAGCGAATTCGCTGCAAGAAGGTCTTTGCGGTACCCGGCAATCACGACAAAGAAGCTCGGAAGTTAACTGAGGAGTTTACTTGGCTTGGGAACCTAGCGGAAATCTCTGTCAAAGGGCAACCCATCGTACTGTGTCACTATGCCATGCGCGTCTGGAACCGTGCCCATCACGGCGCTTGGCATCTCTACGGACATTCCCACGGTAAGCTCCCGGAAGCAGCAACTTCTCTTTCCATGGATGTCGGAGTTGACACCCACGATTTCCACCCGTGGCATTTCGACGAGATCAATTTGCTTATGAGTGAGAAGGCAAAGGCGCGAGGCGAATTACATAGCAATCCTCCATCGAATTCCCGGTAGTTCACGTCGGGGCTGCGACTTCGGTTGGTACTTCTTGAGCCTGGCACCTTCGGGGGCGATAACTTCAGGGTTGCTCGTCATCTGACCAGAATCCGAAACCGTCTAGATCGCGAGCGCAATGGCGCGTTTACGATACCGATCTGGAAGTATTGCAAATTCAGGAGTAAGCTCTGGTGCGTGAAAACAGAGGCCCTTACCCACGCTACTCGATGGCATGTCTTGTTGTGCGCACTCTTCTGTTTGCTCGCGATACTGCCCTTCGGATACGCGCAAAGCATTACCGAACTCAAGAGCAAGGCTGAGGACGGTGATGTACAAGCACAATTGGCTCTTGCTAAGGCGTATCACCTAGGGGAGGGAGTCCCGAAGGATGAGGAGAAAGCCGTGCAGTGGTGGGAGAAGGCTGCGGAGCATGGCAACGTATCAGCGCAGGTAAGCCTTGGAGGGGTTTATTCCCTAGGAGCGGGCGTTCCAAAGAACTACGCTGCAGCCGTGCGCTGGTGGAAGAAGGCCGCCGAGCAAGGCGATGTAACGGCTGAAGGCAATCTCGGAACAGCGTATGGCTTGGGAATGGGCGTTCCGAAAGATGAAGTGGAAAGTGTGCGCTGGCACACCAAGGCTGCCGCAAACGGCAACGCAGCTTCCCAGTTCAGCCTCGGAATGTTCTACCTCCAAGGCGCAGGAGTTCCGAAGGATGAGGCAGAGGGAGTCAAGTGGCTGCGGAAGTCCGCCGAACAGGGCAACGCTGACGGTGAGTTCTGGCTTGGAGCTGCGTATAATTCTGGCACAGGCGTCGCAAAGGACACCGCCGAAGCTTTGCGTTGGTATCGCAAGGCCGGCGACCACGGCAACGCAGCCGCTCAATACAACCTCGGACAGGCTTACAACTTAGGGAATGGCGTCGAAAAAGATACCGCCGAGGCCGCTCGTTGGTGGCAGAAGGCTGCCGAACAGGGCCTCGCAAAGGCTCAATACAACCTCGGGATGGCTTATCGCGCCGGTGCAGGGGTAGAAAAGGACAACGTACAAGCTTATTTCTGGATTGCGATCGCTGCAACATCCCTCGAACAAGGATTTGTCAAAGACTATCGCGACAAAGTCGAAGCGGTGCTCACACCAGCTCAGCTTGCTGATGTGCAGGAACGCATTCGCAAATGGGAAGAGGCGCATCCAGCCGCGCAGACAGCTTCATTAAATTCCTTACCAAGCGTCCCGCCGGATCAACATCAAGCCCAGCCACAAGCCCAACCGTCGGTACATCTTGTAGTATTGGGTATCAGGCCCGTATTTATCGCATTTCCCAAACCAGCGACCTGTGATGGAAAACTCGCGTCTGTTTTGCTTTCCTCTTTCAAAGAGGCACTCTCAGCCTCGCAGCGACATGAGCTGATTCGAGATCTGAGCGACAATGGCAAAATGGACACGGTGTTAATCGTCCAAATGTCTTGCGAGGAACGCAACAATTCTGTTTCGGTCACGAGCACCTACGGGGAGGCAAAGTGTTTCGGTCCTAAGAACTGCCATGCAGCATTAGACCCGCGCACGGGGAATGTTCTTTCGTGCGACCCAAACGGTGAGCCTATATGTGGCAAAGAACTGTTTAAAGAGTTCGAATATGTGTTAGCCACTACGGGCATCGACGTGAGATTGGAGTGAATGAAAGAAGCGCAATGAGGCGGTGTCCACTTCAGCGCGCAGTCGGGCTCCTCGTTATCCCCTTCCGTACCGTCACTGTCGTAAGATTGCCACTCACAGCCCTGGAATCGGTTCGACACTAGGTAGTTGGTCGGCAAACCGGAAGTTGGAAGTCTGGAAGTCCGACTAAGATTGTCGTGTGGTATCCAACGACTGTCGCCCGGCGGCGGCAAAGTTCAGGTCGCGTCCGGACTCCTACATCTTAAGTGAAGGGTGGTTTTTCGTGATCCAGTCTTCGACTTCGCCGTAAAACCGAGAGGCTTGGACAAGGATCTCCTTCGCTTCGGTCTCCGTCGCGACGTTGGAGAAGGTGTAGTCGATGGTATTTCGCTTTCGCCGACAGGTCTCGAAGTAGTCGGCGTAGTTATGAACTGCCTTCCCGAAGACAAGTTTGGTGCTTTCTAACGACACGCGGTGATGTCCGACCTTGCTCATGATCCGATACCCAGCGCAGGCGATGGCCATATTCGCAGCCTGGAGTGCTGCGTTGTAAGCCGTCGCGAATCTCCGATCTGCCGAAAGGCCAGCAAGACTCGCGTCTGCGAGGTCGCGGGCGATCAGGGCTCGCATATTGTCTAATTCCTTCTTGGAGGTTTTGTGTTTCTGGGCTTCCTTATTTGCCAACAAGCTCGTCCAAGTCACTCTGGCCTCCTTTCACAAACTGTTTCCGTCCTCGTAAAACGGCGGCAAGGAAATGGTCGCCCGATTTGATTTTCTCCCGAAACTCCTCTGGGGAATAAGCAGTGACGTTGACCTCTCTTCCCAGCCGCGCCTCCGCCTTGCGGAGCAGTGGAGATAGGTCAGCAAGACCTGCTCTGCCGATGACCAACACATCCACGTCACTCATCGCATGTTCCCGGCTTCGTGCCACAGAACCATAGATAAAAGCACTCTGAATCTTGTTCTCAAACGGTTTTAGTATCTGCTCCAGGATCGGAGCCAGCCCTGCTGTTTTTTCGAAGAGCTGCTGCAGGTCTCGGAACACTGGGGACTGGGTTTCCGCCTTGAAATAAGCCCTTGTGCCTTCCCGACGATGCGCCAATATTCCGCTTGCCACCAGAGATGACAACTCCCTCTGAAGGCTCGACGGGCTCGTGCCCAAACGGCCGGCGAGTTCCGAAAGATACCACCACTTGTCTGGCTGGCCAAGGGTTGCCGCAAGCACACCTTGCCGTACCTGTGGGAACAACGCAGTCAGCACGGACGAGTTACGCATATTGCGTACATTATTACGCATATTGCGTAAGCGTGTCAACCGCAAAAGGAACAGGGTGGTTGCGGGCGTGGAGTAATCTAAAGTGGCAGTTCAGATTACTCATATCCTTTCGAATCAGAATCGGACGCAATTCGAACGGACTCGAATGCTGTTCGACTTCGTGCGAGCAGCGTTCGCTAGTCTCCGGTCGGCCTGCACCGAGCCTCTTGCGAGCGACGTAGTGCAAGACATCGAAGGCATCATTCGTGGCCTCCTGGGAATTCTCGTCGTCTGACACAAGGCCGCGACAGAAGTCTGAAGAGAGAACCTCTGTCGACTTGAAGTGCCCCCGAGCGAAACTCGACTTCCCGCAGCCGGAAGGACCGATGAGTACCACCAATGAAAGTTCTGGGATCGTAATGTTCATTGACTGATTTTCGCGCCTCTCCACGACTCCCTTGCTTCCACTAGCGAATACTTGTTAGCACCCCCGCTCATTTCAGGACAAGCTCGCTGAGCCGGATCGTCCTCCCATCCGCATTGAGAACAGTTCTCATGTCCACCCGGTTCTCGAAAGGCATAGGGCAACAGACAGACTGGGCACTGTGTGCCGGGTTCTCTAAGAACACTTACGGTTTTCAAGCGCATTCGAACCAGCAGATCATTCAACGCGGCTCTCGCAGTTTGAGACTCAGGGAGCGAGGACTTACTCGCCTCTTCCTCAAGTCTCTTGCGAAGCTGATCGTACTCGCTGGCGTAGAACGAAGTTTCAGTCGCGTCCAGGGTCTGCTGCTCGACACCCCGCGTCTTCCGCTCAATCAGTTCCGGTATGTAACCCAGCTTGTACTGCTCGTTCAGACTATTCAAGTTTGCTTCCACTACCCCCGTCCGCATCAGATGAATCCCCGTCAGCAGCACGCGAAAAACATATAGGAGAGGCTTCACCCTCGGCGGGTCCTCTTTCTGGAAGAGCCGCCATTGATTCTCGGCAAACCCGAAATAATGATGCGCGTGATGGCGGGTGACGCAGCCCTTCCCGATCCATTTCAACTCTTCGTGCTCCGGTGTCGTATGCACCACGAGTGGAGAGTACAACTGCTCAAGGACATATCCGTTCGATTTCAAAAGCAGCTTAAAGAACTTTTGAACGTCATGCGTTACCAGATCGAGGTCGATAGGCTCTTTCTTGGAAACCTCCACGGTGTCGCGGACTGGCCCAGAGGCAACGGACACGGCGGTAGTGGATCTTCGTGAACGATCGGTGGCTCGGGGGCAGAGCCAGGCCGACGCTGTTCAGGCACCTCTGGAAATTCCTCGAAGCGCTAAGCACTTGATGGTTGATCTTCCGATTGGGAGCAAGGAAGGCCCTTATGAGGTCGGGCTGCTCGCCGACACGGGCGACCAACTTCTGCGCGCGACGGGGATAGCGGAGCTGCATGATCACACGACGGGTTTGCGGGTCGATATTGACCTTAGCAGTATTCGGCCGGGAGTATATTCTCTTGGAGTTCGACAGCCTAGTCTTGAGTGGACCCGATATCCCATCCGGGTGTTTTGATCCCCCTACACTGGCGATCAACAGACTGAGCACCCCCAGGTTCTAAGCACCAGTCATTACTTCCCGGATCGCTGATAACCCAGCAACTAAGTGTTTGCGTAATCGAGACGTTTAAAGAGGAAGTAAAGGTAAGCAGCATGAAGAGGTTGAGGAACCTCCCCATGCTGAACCCGTCCCCGCCGTGCGCCGATGCAAGCGCCTCCTGTACGCCGAACCAAACCAGCATGATGGTTGCCAACGCGAGGACGATGTGAATCCCCATCGCAGTAATCGAGGGTGCCGCCGTGGCTGCAAGCGACTGGCACGCCTGAGCGATAAACTCGAAGAGACCTGTACCCATGTTCCTCACCTTCGTTCTTTCTTCCGCTTTGTTCTAACTTCCTTCCGCTTGCGACTACTCAGTACGCTTGCGTAAGGAGATTGGCTGCGCCGCCGCTGGTCGTGGCGACGTTGGCGTTGTAGTAGCTTTCGTAGCCCGCTGAGTCGCGGAATGCCGACTTCATCGCGTCCTGCTGCTGCTTTTGGGCCACGATCTGCTGCAAGGCGAGATTGGCGTTCATCTGGTTGGCATCCTGCTGGGTTCGCAGTTGCAAGAGCAGGGCTTGATTGATGCGTTGGAGCGTGGCCATGATGGTCTGCTGGGTGGCATCCTGGCTCTGTGTTGCGGCCTCCAAGTTAGTAATATCGGTCTGCCTTGCCGCCTGATTGGCGCGCATTGTCCCGAGCATTTGCAGGTTGTTGGTCATGACGGAATCGCCGATGTCAACGGTGGCTCCCTGCGCCGCAATCTGTAGTTGGCCGGCAACACTGGCGGTGATGTAGCCGGGAACTACGCTGGTCGTAGTTGGCACGCTTACCTGCTGATATGAGGCTGATGCCCCGTTTCCGGTGTTCGCGGAGTTGAGCCACCCCATCGAATTGCCATAGGTGTTCGAGATTTGTTGCAGCAGTCTTAAGTCCGTCGTGGGAGACAAGAACCGCTGATAGAGCATGGACGGTGCGAGGATCATCTGGTGTACGAGTTGGTATTGCTGCTTGGCGACGTTGTAGGCTTGCAACGCCGTCGTCGCAATCTTGACGGTGTTGGAAAAGATCTGTTGGCCCTGTTCGATCTGCTGGAATTGGTTGGAGATGGATTGTTCTTCGTGTTCGATCTGCGTGACGGCGTGAACCGACTGCGTCGGATCGTAGACGATGCCGGAACCGAACTGCGCGTGCGCTGCGGGCTGCAACGCCGTGGCAAGTCCGATGGCGAATGCGGTGAGGAGTAGCTTCTTCATTGCCTTATCCTTTCGGTTGCGGTTGGTGTGGCAAAGCCTTACAGCAATACCGCGTTACTGCTGTGCGGCAAGGATTTCTCGCTGGATCTGTGCAAGACGGTCGGCCTCTGGCTTGCACCGTGCGTCCCGTTCTTTCCTCTTCGCTTCGAGGGCCGCCGTTTGCTCCGCGGTCAGCTTCTCTCCGGTCAGCATTCTTGCGGAGCCGGAGGTCTCATCGAGGCAGTCCTTGGCATAGGCCGGGTATTCGGCGTTGTATTGGTCCAACAACTTTTTCACCTTTTCCGCTTTGCTCTGACATCTGGTAAGGGCCAGAGCCGATAGGAGTAAGAGGGAGAGGGCAACTGATCGCATTGAAAATCTCCTTAAAAGCTTTGTGGAATGGTGTGGTTGGAGTAGGCAGGCAGAAGCAAGTCCTGCGTGAAATAGACTTTTACGCGGTGGCCCTCCCGAATCGTGATGGTGGGCGGTATCTGCATGAAGCGGTCAAGAATGCTGGTCGCCGATTGCGAGACGCTGGCGGCAGTTCCATTGGTGAACGCCTGCGAGCCGGCGGTGGTGATGGTGCCGCCGCCCTGCGTGATCTCGCCGGCTCCGGCAATCACTCCCAAGGCGATCGAGGTGCCGAAGATTTCCAGGTAATGGTTGTTGACCTTGTCTTTCAGCCCTTCTTCACCGATCTGGTCGAGGCCGTGGAACTGGTCGAGATCGACGGAGTAACCGTCGGGCATAATCAGGCGGTGAAATGCGACGGCCATCCGCCGCTGTTGCCCGAAGCCCGCCGCTCCAATCTTCTTCGCTTCGCCAAGCACCACCGTTCCTTCGGGGATGATGACGTGTTGACGGTCGTGCGAATAGAAGGGATTTGAGACAAGGACCTTGACCGGCCCAGCGGCATCTCCGTCAAGACGGTTCATCAAGACGGTGTCGAGGACCGAACCTTCGTATACGAGATAGGGGTGGCCGACGGCGGAATCAATATTGGCCTCCAGTGGGCGCTTATAACCTCCAGGCGTCTCTTCTTGTTCTTTTTCAGCTCGTGGGCCAACGAGACTCGTCTTTGCCTGCCGCTCGGTATGGTCATACTGCGCGGGCATCATCTGGCCTTGCGCTTGCGGCGGTTGTTGCGGTCGCTGTTGCTCGGAAAACACAAGGTTGGAAGCGAAACGGGAGTTGTCAGCCCGTTCGCGCTCTCTCGCGGCAATGATCTGCGCTTGTTGCTGCTCGGGAGTAAGTTGCGGCGGCATGGTGCCTTGCTGCGCTTGCCCGCAGGGCCGACCTGAACCGCAAGAAGTGGGTGCCTCACCGCTTGGGCCAAAGGCCGCGGCGGCGGCCTGCTGCGCGGGCGTCGCAGACGCAAGCGCCGGATCTTGCCCTGCAACTGCGCTGGCTGCCTGCTGCTCTTTTTGCCGTTCGGCCTGCACCTGGTTCTTCATGTCCTGAACGTTGTTGTCGGTGTTGTCCTGCAACGTGGGTTGCGGTGGTTGCCCTTTCGCGGCGGCCTGCTGCGCGGGCGTCTTCTTGCCCGTGGAGCTGAAAAGCGCCGCCACGATCACGAGCAACGCCGCGCCCAAATAGACGAACGTCTTGAGGTTCTTCTGCAAGACACCCTTGGGCTGCTCTAAAAGGCCGCGCAGTGTTGGATCGACCTGCGGTTCGGCGTGCGTCCCGGCCTGCGCGTCTGTGTGAGAAGTACGGTTGTTCTCGGTCATGACTGCTATCCTTTCCGCGCAAAGCTCATCCGCTTCTTACCCAATTCCACATACCCGTCGTCCATGATCTTCGGGATGATGTAAGTTCCTTCCCGGAGGTCATAGGTGACGAGGTTCGGCTTGCCATCTTTCATCTCATAGACACTGAACTTTTCTGGCGCATTGGTCTTGATGTAGGTGAACTTGTCGTCGTGGTAGATCGACTGGATGTCGAAGGGAGATTCGTTCGCCTTGTAGACATAGTCAAACTTGAGCTGCGTGGGATAGCTGCTCTTGTACTCGTCCACCGCCTGCTCGACGTGCGATTGAAGGGCGGCGACCTGCTGTTTCGACTGTTCGAGTTGCGCGGCGGGCACGAACTGCGCGGGGCCACTCGCGGCCACAATCGCCGAGCGGTCGGCGGGTTCGACGATCACCTTCAGGTCGGGCTCTCCCGGAGACCCGGAGATGTCCTGCAGGGTGAAGCTGTAGATGTTTCCCTTATCCGTTATCAGATTCAAGTTGGAGCTGATGCCTTGTTTCGCCGGATGCACAAAGCAAAAGTTGCCGACCACATCGACAATCCAGAAATCCTTGTCGCCCGTGGCGGCCTCCATGATCTTCTCGGTCGTGGGCAACTCGATCAGGGTTGTGTATTTGACCTTGGCGCGGATCGCAACGATGTCCTGCGAGTGATACTGCACCGTGCGTGCGGACTCCTGCGGCAGAGCTACGATGGAAGAAACGGCCAAAACGGCGTTAACGATGTATTTCATATTTCGCATTGTTCATCTCCTTAGTGGTTCGTGTTAGAGGTTGAGGTGGCCAGCGTGCGCGGCTGGAATGGATAGGCTTCGGCCAGATGGCGCAGCCCGTCGGCGATACCGAAACGCTCGAAGTAATCTCGCTTCTTCAAGTTGTCGCGGGCATTGTTCGTTGCCATCCAGTGCGAAACGGAATCGACGTTCAACTGCACTTTCTTTGAGGTCTGCGCCTTCCGTATGAGCATCTGGCCCGGCGGAACGAGGCCGCCGATAAGATCCAGTTCGGTATCGTTCAGATGGAAGGCATCCCGATATACATCGCGGTTCATCTCCGGGTTGGCGAGAAAGATTTTCGTGGGGCAACTCTCGGCCACAATCGCCAGCATCCCCGATTCCTCAAGCTCTTTGATGGATTGCGTCGCCAGAATCATGGCCGCGTTGTGCTTGCGCCAGGTCTTCTGCGCCTGCACCACGTAGTTGCGGATCGTCTCGTTCTTGATGAAGAGCCACGCTTCGTCGAGCAGGAAGATCTTGAAGGTGGCGAGTTTCTGTGGGTCGGCAATTTCGTTCGACGCGCGGTGCAAAACGTAAAACAGCAGCGGTTCCAGGACCTCGGGTGCATCGTTCCAGCCGTGGAAGTTGAAGGTTTGAAAGCGCGAGAACGAAAGCGTGTCCTCGGCGTTGTCGAAGAGGAAGCCGTACTGGCCGCCGCGTGCCCAGCGATGCAGGCGTTCCTTCAATTCCCCAACGATGTTCGTAAAGTTCGAGACGGTGCGCTGGGTCGGCTCCAGCATGTACATGCGCTCGATGGCATCCCACAGGCGGCGCTCTTCTTTGAAGTCCAGCCGGTACCGCTGTTCGTTGCCTTCGATGAGCACACGGAAGAAGCTGAAGAGAAATTGGAGGTTTTCCTTGGTCTGTGGAAGCGAAAACGGATTGATGGTGAAATCCCGCGCTTCCTGGCCGGCGTTCAGGTATGATCCGCCGAAGATGGTAGTAAGCGACTGGAAGCTTCCGCCAATATCGAAGATGAAGGTCAGCGGTGCGTACTTTTGCGCATTTTGCAGGACGAAATTGCAAAAATACGATTTGCCACTCCCTGTCGTCCCAAGAATCAGCGTGTGGGCAACCTCGCCGTTATGCAGGTTCAGAAAATAAGGCGTGCTGTTGTCCGTTTCGAGGACAGCCAGGTACTCCGTGCCGAGATGCGCGTTCGTCTTTTCGCCCGGAAGGATTGTAAAGAGAAACGATAGGTCGGCGTAGTTCGTGTTCAGCAGATACAGCTTGCGGAGGTTGAGGGCATAGTTGCCCGGCACGGTGGCGAAGTAAGCGTTGAGTTGGTTGTAGGTCTCCGAAAACAGGCTGCCGTCGCCGTTGGTGAAGATGCCAGCGAACTCGGCCCCGAGTTGCTCCAGTTCGGCTTTTGAGCGGCCGTAGAGGACAATCGTCAGCGAGAAATCGCCGAGCGATTGACCATCGCCCAGAGCACGCAGGCAGTCGCCAAGGTTTTCGATGTCGGCTTGCTTCGACTCGTCCACTAGCACATCGCGCGGGTTCGTCTTACTGGCGTCGTTGCCCATCTGAGAGACAAACCCGGTTTTCGACATGTTGAAGTGGCGGCGGCGCTTGTTGACTTCTTTGCGGGCCTTGTCCGCCGCGAGCGGCGTCCATTCCGTAATGACTCGGAAGTTGGCGGGGATTTTTAGCAGCGCGTCGAGCGCCAGGGGTCGCGTTTCGGTGATCGCCTCTTTCATCGTCAGCACCCGGACGATGTGATCGCCGACGCGCAGATGGTCCCGCTCGGCTTCGATATTGGAGTTCACGACCTGATAGTCGAGAAACTGCGTGGACTGCGGCTTGCCCGCAACGCGCCAGTCGTCGAAATTAAGCAACCGGCGGAAAAACCTGAACTGCCCCTGCCGATCCAAGACCTCGATTTGCATGAAGTCCGCGAGCTGCCGAGCGAATGCCTGCACGCGCTGGTCAAGGCAGGCAACATCACGCTCGATCTGGCTGCGCAGCAGAGTTTTCATGTTGTCGTTCGTGAACTGCGCTTTCAGTTCGCCGATGGCCCCGGCAGGATCGCGAAAGAGTTGGCTGAACGCCGCGCCCACTCCGGTTTTCGACCGCGAGCCTTCGAGCAGAATGCAGTAAAAGATTTCCACCTGATAAAGATGGTCGCGTTTCGCTTCAAAGAACTTCCGTCGTTGCTCAATCGCCGCTTCCACAATCGGATCGTCATATTTGGCGAACGGTACGTCGGGTCGATTCGATTTGAAGAGATACTGGTAAACATGGAAGCCTGGGCCGAAGGCTTTCAGAGCGGCTTCCAGCCGCTTCACCGCATACTCCTGTTCCGCGCGGTCGAGGCTTTCGTAGTCCACGCCGGGAACACTGAGCACCATGCCCACATCGCCGCCCTTGGTGAGGAAGGCCGTCTCATTCCAGAAGCCGTATAGGTTGATGTGGTCGTTGAGAGCTGCGCTCTCTTTCCACGGCTTGATGACCTTATCGACTCGCAGCATCACAGTACCTCTACGCGGGGGATGAGCTGCTTGGCCGCGTCATAGCGCAGCTTGTATCGTTCGGATCTCGCAAGGATGCGGAGGAATGCCGGATCGCTGTTCGTCACCCAATGCCCGAAGGCAAAACCGCCGATGAACACGGCGATCCCCGCCAGGATGGAATTGAAGAGATTGAAGGCCCCCACCGCGCCGACGCAGACGAAGTAAAACAACGTGCGCTCCACGCCCAGGTAGGTGAGAGGCTTGTGCAGGCTCTTGAAGACTCGATTTGTGCGCTGCTTCTGTGTTCTGTCTGTCATAAGTCTCTCGCCGAGCGATGGCGTGTCGAATGAAGGGATCGAAAGCGGCTCGGTAGGGCGCTAAACACCCCAGAGCCAACTCAGGACATTGACGGCGAGAACGGCAATGCCCGTTCCGGCGGCAACGCCGGCCAGAGCCTTTTTTGCGCCGGGTTCGCCGTGTGCGAAACCATAGCCGCCGATTACGATGGCAACCAGACTTGCAACCTTCGCAATCGTGCCGGTGAAGAGGCTTTGGATGGCGGTAAAGCCAGTGTCGAACGGTGAACCGCCCTGCGCTAGCGCGGCCACAGGCATGACAACAAGTAGGGTGAGAAGGACGGTTGGACGCGCCCGCTTCGACCAAAAGAGGGTTCGGATTGGGCGGACAAGACGGACTTGGAGCCAACGTGATGACATTTGCGCCTCCAGGAGCAGCTAAAATCTGCTGCGTGTGGCGCAAAACTAACCGCACTCAAGTTCGCTGTCCAATGAAAGTTCGGGAGTCTGTTATTCCCTGGAGGACTAATAGCTTGTCGTGATTGTGCTTTGGCGGGTGAACTCGTAGTCGAGACAGAGAGAAAGAATCTCTATGCTCCGATGAACAAAAGATATATCCAAGGTCATTTCGTTAACTCTTCGCTCACCCACACACCCTCTGAATGCCCCGCTGGAACGTTTTGAATGGTATTGCAAGCCGCAAAGCAAAGCCGCGACAAAGGCCGACACCACGGCCGTATCAAGGTTCTTTGACGCTTTCCGGGATTTTTGTCGTTTCCGCAAGTTCCGCTATTTCATTAAGCTACACCTCCTCAAAGCCGCCCGGTCAACGGAAATCTGACGTAATCCACCTATTTCGAAAAGCTATTAGTCGCAGAAGGAATAACAGACTCCCGAAATTTCATTAGACAGGGCGGCAGAAATGAAGCAGGTTGGGAACAATTGTCGGTTGCACACGGACTCGACCAGCCAAAAACGGTATTGGTCGGTTCGGAACCTCCGTGTCCGGCCCGACAGAGGACTAAAATGTCGACCCAGCCCAGTCGGATTGCTCGACCGCAATCTCCGTACCTGAGAGGAATGTCTACTGAACCGTTTGTATCTGCTGACGAAGCCGCGAGCTTCCTTGCCATCAAGCGCCGCTATCTGCTGGCGCTCGCGCGCAATGGCATCGCAGGGGCATATGCGCTCGGGACGGGGACCATTCGGAAAGTTTGGGTGTTTCGGCTCTCGGAACTGGCGGCTGCGATTGCGGGCAAAAACAGTGATCCCAAAATGCGGGAATTGTGCGATCCTGCATCTGGCAGTCCCCGCTGAAAAGAGGAAACATGACTTATCAGCGAGGAAGTTTGAAAGCAGTGAAACGCAAGGAAGGAGCCACCTGGGTGCTGCGTTACCGGGTTACAGCTTCGGACGGTAGAAGAGTGGAAAACATCATGCAAGTGGGTCTCGTTCGGGATTTCCCGAAGGAAAAAGACGCATGGCATGAAGTGGACAAGCTCGGACTGCCCGTCAGAATCAACGAAGATCCCTGTGTCGGTCGCATCCGGTTTAACTCTTTGGCGGAACATTATTTGAAGGCCGATTTCGGCGCGGATGCTGTGCGGCCGAAATCGGTAAACACCATCCCCATCGTTGAGCATTACGTCCGTGACTACCTCATCAAAAAATTCGGTGAAAATATCGCGGAGGACATCAAACCACTTGAAATTCAGAAGTGGCTGAAATCCCTCAACGAAACCAACGGACTTGCCTGGACGACGATTGCGAAGATACGGGGCCTCATGCTCCGCATCTACAAGATCGGCCTCCGTCACGAACACGTCGCGAAGAATCCCGTGCTGCACGTCGAGACGCGTTCCAAGTCCACTTACCGGGCGATCATCATCACCCCGGCCCAAACGCTGACCATACTCAAATCTCTCCCCTCCCCGCTTCACTACGCATTGGTGCTCACCTGTGCGGCGACCGCGCTGCGCTCGTCGGAGATTCTGGCGCTGCGCTGGGCGGACGTGCTATGGGGTGAAGGAAGGATTAGGGTATCGAAGCGCTGGGCCAAGGGCGAAGACGGAAAAACGAAAACCGATGCATCGGACGGCTACGTCCCGCTGCATCCGGTCCTGGCCGGGCATCTTCGCGCGTGGCAAAGACAGACGCCGCATGCGAAGGCAACCGACTTCGTGTTTCCGTCGATGAGAGCCGAGGGAAGGAAACCGCTCTGCTCCTCTGTATTCGTCGCCGACCATCTGCGACCGGCCGCAAAGAAAGCCGGAGTACACATCGAGGACGGCCAACGGTTCGGGCTTCACAACTTGCGTCACAGCTTAAGCAACTGGCTGGTGAACAAGGCGAAAGTCGAACCTAAGACCGTGCAGGGACTCTTGCGTCACAGCAAGATTCAAACGACCCTCGATCTGTACACGCAGGAAGACAGCGACGAGACACGGGCGGCGCAGGGTGAATTCCTGACGGCCGTGGGGATGAATGTAACGGTGCAGTAGATGTGGGTTGGATTGTGGGTTGGAGTTTCCGGTGTCACGTCCGGTAACTCTTTGAAAAGAATGGCGGGGACGACGAGACTCGAACTCGCGACCTCTGCCGTGACAGGGCAGCGTTCTAACCAACTGAACTACGTCCCCAACTTGTTTTCATCGGGATAGCGGGAAACCCTTGATTTTCCTGTCTTTTCTTACTGTCGATAGAGTCGCCTGCGTCAACTGTTTCCACCCCATATAACCCAATTCCGGGGTTTTATCGACAGGAAACTGTAAGGAAGTACTGCCATCCAGTTCCCAATGCGAACCCTACGACCCGGAGCATCTGTCCATGCCCCGCGTGTAGATTGTAACAGAGCATCGATTGATCCGTCAGGCCCAGTCGCCCGAAAGAATCGCCGCGAGCACACCGTCCGAACACTGCCGATTGGCGTCCTTGCCGTTGGTCCAGGGTATGATTTCGAATCTGAGAGACGCCGATGCCCAAGCGAAAGATGCCGTTAGACCCCGAGTTGGCAGCGGAAGCCAAGAGCATTGTCGCGTTGGCGTTCCGCAACGGCCCGATCGAAGATGTTCACGCGGGAAAAGAGTGCCCCACTTGCGCTGGCAATTCCGAATACTCGCACATAA
>CAVRWN010000004.1:0-137097 GCA_963724875.1 uncultured Acidobacteriaceae bacterium | reverse complement strand
CTTGCAGCGACTCCGGACTTGTCGAATCTCAACAAAGCCACTCGGCTGGAACCATCGAACGCTGAATATCGGGAACTCCTCGGCCGAAACCTGGAACTGTCCGGCGCAAGTCTGGACGAGGCTATTTCAGATTATCGGACAGCCGTACATTTGAATCCTTACGAAGCGCGGTACTGGCTGGATTTAGCCGGTGCCTATCAAGTGGCTGGCGACATCAAAGAGCAGGAACAGAGCGTTGAACAGGCAGTGGAAGCTGACCCGACGACGCCATCTGTCGCCTGGGAGGCCGCCCTCCTCTTTCTGGTTCAGGGTGACCAGGAAAAGGCGCTTCGTAATTTTCGCGTTGTTCTCGCAAACGACCCGCAGGCGGTTGACAACGCCCTCCAGCTCTGTTGGCGCGCAACCGGAGACACAAATCAAATTCTTAACCAGGCGCTGCCGCGAAGACCGGATCTGTACCTTTCGTTTCTGCGTTTGCTTATCTCCAAACAGGAAGTAGCCGCCGCCGAAAATGTCTGGAACCATCTGATCGGATTGCAACAAACGTTTCCGACGAAGCTTGCATTTCCCTACCTTCAGTTTCTCATCGAGAAGCAGGAAGTCGCAGCGGCACAAACTGCATGGCAACAACTGGCCGGAGTCAATCAGTCTCTTCAGCCCTATCTTCCCTCTCGTGAGAACTTGATCGTAAATGGAGGATTTGAGCAGAACGTGCTGAAAGGCGGCTTTGACTGGTGGTACGAATCGAACCCCCACGCGGCCCTAGCCATCGACACGAGTGAGTTTTACAGCGGAACAAGATCGCTGTCCGTCACCTTCGATGGGCAAAATCCAGCCGGTGCGGGAATCCTTCAGTTCGTCGTGGTAAAGCCAAACACCGAATACGAGTTTAGTGCCGAGTCCAGGACCGAAGACATCGAGAGTGCCAGCGGTCCGCGTTTCGCGATCGTCGATGCTTATACCAATGATTCCTATGTTCTCACTGACGATTTGCTGGGCACCAATCCCTGGCATGTGCAACATGCGCGATTCCAAACCAGCCCGAGCACTAATCTAGTGTTGCTGAAAATTGTCCGCCTGCCTGCGGCCCCCCTAATCCGGGGCAAGCTTTGGATCGACGATCTCGTGCTAGTGGAGAAATAGAATATAGAATTAATAGAATTAAGGGTCGGCGAAGTGGAAAATGTCATCGTCTGCGATTGTGGAAACGGTTGATTCTATCGCTGCTGAACTCCGGCGCAGTCGCGAGCGAGGAGTCCTGCAATGGGTGCTCGCTCTCGGCCTATGCGCCCTTTTAATTTTCGCGGTGTTGGCTTTCGGTGCGGTCGAAGGGTGGTCGACTTTTACCTTCGAGGCCGGTGCGGCAGCTCTATTCCTTGTTTGGGTGGGGAAGCAGTTTGTTTCCAGGCAGGTGGTGTTGTCGAAAAATCCTCTGTACCCGCCAGCCTTATTATTTTTCGCGCTCATCCTCGCGCAGGTTGCGCTGCGTAGGTCAGCCTACGGTTACGTTACGAAGTATGAAGTACTTCGGTACGTCTCGTACGGGATCGTCATGCTCATTGCAGCCGAATGTGTCCGAGACGAAGATATTCGGAAGAAATTTGCTCTTGTACTGATCGTTTTCGGAGCACTCTACGCCTTTTTCGCGTTGGCTCAGGAACTGACCTTTAATGGCAAGATCTTTTGGGTCCGTACTGTACGATTCAATGGCGCAATCTACGGAAGCTACGTCAACCACAACCACTACGTCGGCCTGATGGAGATGCTAGTACCGTTTCCCTTGGTCGTTAGTATGGGCCATCTGCTGACAGGGGGAAAGCGGGCCTTGGTCGTCTTCTGCGCCATATTGATGGCCGGCACGATCTTTCTTTCCGGCTCGCGTGGCGGAATGATTGCTTTCGTTCTCGAAATTGTCCTGCTCGCAGCACTGACTCTCGGGAAGAGGCGGAGCCCTCGCGTGGCGCTGGGATCTATGGCAGTGTGCGTCTTGGTTCTCGCTTTCTTAGTTTTTCTAGGTAAAGGGCAAGTTCTGGGCCGACTCGGAGACCTGGACCCTGGCATCCGTTTGGATATCACTAAGGGCTGCTTAAAAATGTTTTCTCACCGGCCGGTGTGGGGGTGGGGCTTGGGAACGTTCCCAACCGTCTACCCCAGTTACCGCAGCTTCTACACGAATCTGTTGGTAAATGAAGCGCATAACGACTATGCGCAGCTGCTGGTGGAGACCGGCTTGCTCGGGTTCGGGCTGATGCTGTGGTTCCTGATTTGTTTGTACCGGCATGGATTGCCGCCCTCTCGCCGTTGGGAGTTCCAATGGGATGGAGCGGTCTCCCTCGCCGCTTTGCTGGGGTGTACGGGAATTCTGTTCCATAGCTTCGTGGATTTCAATTTGCATATCCCGGCTAATGCTGCGCTGTTTTATGTGCTTTGCGGGTTGGCCGCTTCCCCCTTGGCCGAGTTATCCAGGCGATCTCGACCCATCGGGAATCAAGAAATTGGAGGCCGTCGCACTCCGCCTGACAATCGCACTCCTGGCGCAGTCGACCTAATTGAATCCCGCATCATTCGTATCCGGAACGGGTCCAATCGAGCTGGGCCGCATTCGATAGTTCCACGAACGAACCTGTGATTGGAAAATACGCGACGGGATAAACACGAGCGTGCTAATCTATCCGGAACTTTGCGTCACAGCGAAACAGACAACTCAGGAGGAGAAATGTCTCTGAAACGCCTCACCATCGGGGTCCTTTTGACAGTTTGTTCCTTCGTGGCGCAGGCCGCGGCGCAAAAGGACGAATTGTCGGGCATCATTGGGCGTACCTTCATCAGCGACCAGGGCATCCCGGCTGCCCCCTCTTATGATCCGAACCTGCATTTCGGCAAGGGATTAACCTTCGAAGTGAATTATGCCCGGCAGGTCATGGGTGTTGAACTCTGGTCCCTTGCCCTGGAAGTCCCGTTCGTAGTGAACGCTGATGAGCACGTGAACGCGTACACTAACCCATTCTTGAGCTACCACTCCTACTTTGTCACTCCCGCGGCCCGCTTGAACCTTTTTCCCGAGCAAGCAGTCTCGCCGTGGGTCAGTTTTGGTGGTGGATTCGGCTATTTCAGTGGGAGTTCTGGCGCTAACCCGAACACGACGGGAAACGCCACGGGTGTATTGCAGGCTGGTTTGGGACTCGATGTGAAGATCTACAGGAACTTCAGACTGCGCGGTGAGGGTCGAGAGTTCTGGTCGGGTGTGCCCCCACTGGATGTGAACACGGGCAAGAGCCGCCAATACAATCTTTTCGCCGGCGGCGGCATCGTCTGGAGCTTCTGAACGAAGCGTATATACCCGGATTTCTTCCCGCAGCAATACGTGCGACCACTCGCAGGAAATCCGTTGAACTCATCGAAAAAACGAGCCACGTGTAGCGCATGACGGGAAAGTTCCCGCAGAGGTCCAGAAACTCGGTTAAGATTTCACGAACGGTTCAGAGATCCGCGTTTTCATCGGCAGCACGCCGTTTGCTCTTGCCCCGACCCGGGCCCGCCGGAAGCCGTGTTCGGAATGGCGTTGGAGAAACATAGCCCTCCCACAGTAACACCCGCCAGGCAGGGTCCAACTTGGTCGCTCAGAAATTTCACGCCTCAGCACGTGAACGATGGGGGACGTAGGAAATGCTAATAACAATAGACCCGCTACGGTTTGGAAGGGCTGACGGGCGCGCCCCCGCGGCATAGAGCCCAGCAAGTAACTATGCCGATCACGGCAGTCCCAATTCCAACGGCCCACGGGCTGTCTAGAATGGTTCCCTGGATAGGCTTAGCCGGCTCACCACATCGATGTTCCTCACGTGTTACTTGCTCACCCTGACGTACCGTCACGTCCGGCGTTTTCGACAGCCGGGCACCCGCATCTTGGTAGTGGATCTTGACATCATTCTGGTGTGCCTCCACCGTCATTCTTCCATCCATATCAATGACGTCGTAACGAGTCCACTCTTGCGTCAGGGGAATGACGGTCATGCAATTCACGCGCACTCTCATTCCTCGCGAGGTGTTCAGTTGCAAGCCGCCATGATCGAGGACGAGTTCGTCTCCCTCGAATTGCACAATGGTGTCAGGTTGGACCATGACCGTGGACCCGTCAGCGTCGATTTTCGCCGGATTTCCTTTCTGGGTCTGCACCAAGTCGTGTAGAAAAATCGCGGAGGAATTGGGCGCGGGATTCCCATTCAGCCAGACTCCTCCATCATCGTGGAGCATCGCGCGAGCGGATTCCTGGGCCATCAGCGATGTCGGCAAAATGATGATCATCATGCCGCAAAAGAGCTTGCGCCATTCAAGCAAATAGACTCCCACCTCTCCGCACAAACTGCTTACCCGAGAATAACTTGCTGAGTTCTTGCCGGCTATTGACTCGCGTGATCACCGGAAGAAGGGGTCCCGTGGAAACCTTGGGGCTGCGTCGTAGCAGCCCCTAAATCGTTTGAAGACCGCCCCGCTCCAGCGACGCGTACGTCATGTGGTGACCGCAGACGGCAGGGCCGGGCGTCCTAAATCAGCGGATCCCCCAGTCTCGATGCAAGGCGGCTCTGTGGAGTTCTGTGGGTTATTGTTATTGATGTTGGAACAGCTATCCAGAACGCTCGCTAGGTCCGGCTCCGGACGTGGAACGTTTTAGGTGGAGCCGAGCCTCGGACTACACTTTGGTCATTTGTGTGCCCTGCGCTGTGACACTAGACTTTTTCCTACACGCGTATGCCCAATTGGCTCACAACAGCAGCTTGCGTGGTTGGCCTAGCGGTCGCCTGTCTAAATAAGCGCCGTGTAGCTACAGGCATATTGATAGTTTTGGCGGCATCGTTCATTCCGAGTCGTGCATTTGCGCAGAGCGACTCCGAGACGGGGCCTCCGGTAGCCCCGGCTGCCACCTGTTCCGTGCAGCCGAATGAAGTCATAGTGGGTGAACCCGTCACGGGAACCGTCACTGCCAGCAACTTCAATCCCAAGCACGCGCTCACCTATGTCTGGTACCCCAGCAACGGAGGGGGTAAGATCATCGGGAACGACGCAACGGCCCAGATCGAGACCACGAACGCCGCCCCCAGCAGCTACAGCGTCACCGCCTATGTTACCGACGCCGAAGAGAAGAGCAACAACGAAGCGAGCTGCACGGCTCAGTTCACTGTGAAGCCTCCGCCGAAGAATCGACCCACGATGTCTATCTCGGCCAGCGCGATGAGCGTTCCGGCTGGTGAAACCGTGACCGTGTCGGCCCACTGTACCAGCCCGGATGGTGTTCCGGTTTCTGTCGCCAGCTGGACGGCCAGCGGCGGGACTGTTTCCGGCGCTGGCGATTCTGCCGCACTTGACACCGCTGGAGCATTGCCGGGAACAATCGTCGTGAGCGCGACCTGCACCGATTCGCGTGGACCGAACTCTCAAGCTTCGACCGAGGTCGTGGTGGAGAATGCGCCTCCGCCTCTGCCGAAACCGCAGATCGAAGTGGTGGTGGAGAACGCTCCTCCACCTCTGCCGAAACCGGAGGTCGAAGTGATGGAATCTCGCCTCGCCCTGGAAAGCATTTACTTCCCGACGTCTATGCCGCCGGTCGAGAATCCCAACGCCGGGCTAGTTGCCAGTCAACAGCAAACTCTGGTTGCGCTAGCCGCCGACTTCAAGAAGTATCTCGAAAGTAAGCCGGAGGCGCACTTGCTCCTGGAGGGCCACGCCGACCCGCGGGGCCGCACTAAATACGATCAGAAGCTTTCCGAGCGGCGTGTCGGCCGCGTCAAGAGCTTCCTAGTCGAACAGGGCATTTCCGAGGCGAACATTGATACCAAGGCGTTTGGCGCTCGACATGCTCTGACCGAAGCCGCAGTGAAGGATGCGATTGAGAACAATCCTCAGCTCAGCCCGGAACAGCGTCAAACGGCTCTCGGAAACATGCAGCCGATTATTCTTGCAAGCGATCGCCGCGTGGATATCACGTTGAGCATGACTGGCCAATCGTCGGTCCGCCAATTCCCATTCAATGCCGCGGATGCTTTGACTCTGACCGGTGACCGGGAAGGGGAGGCGAAGAACAAGACAGCCACGCCTGCGCCAAAGAAGAGGACGACCAATCAGTAACGGCGCAGACGTGAGGACCTGGAAAACTCTCGCGGCTCGCGTCCTCCGAGCTCCATTGCAGCTCGCCCCGTAAATGTTTGCCACAAGCCTTGCAGCCGCCACACCATGGTCATGTGCCGGTTGGGAACTGTTCAAACAGACAGTAGACGAGTTGCGCAATTAAGAGCGCTTTTTTTAATGGAAATCTGTACCTGGAATCGGCGGAATTCTGCGCAGTTAAAAGGCGCGCGAAATCCACTCTAGGGGTTCATGGGATCGCTGGACTCACCGGTGATCCGCCCTGGATTAATACCCAAATTGTCGCACCGAGAATCGCGCCGCCGCCAATTCCGACTGCCACAGGAGAGCTGAGGATTCCCCCCGCGGCGGCGGCAGGAGCGGGTCCAGCTGCTCCGCCTTTCTTCTTTTTGTTACTGTCCTTCTGCGACTGCGAATCATCCTGCGACTGTGATTCCTCTCGAGTGGTTTGCTGACCTTGTGCGAGCGTGGTGGTGCCGGTGTCATCACTGATGGTCAGGTTGCCCTTTAGCGATGCGATCTGGACCCTACCATCCACATCCCTGACTTCAAATTCGGTCCAAACTCCAGCGGCCGGTGACACGGTAACGGCGCCAGCCCGAGTCGCCAGTAATTTCGAGGTCGATATGGTTACGCCTCCGTGCTCCAATTTGACAGTGCTGCCCTCATACTGAACCAGCGAGTCATTCAGAACCAGGACGGTGGAACCTGTAGCGTTGATGTTGGCGACGGAGTCCGCAGTAGTCTGTACCAAGTCTCCGGAAAAGATGGCAGACGACCTTGGGATGCTGTCGCCATTGAGCAGTGCCGTTCCGTGGCTATACAGCATGGCGGAAGGTTGATCCGCTGCCAACAGCGAAGCAGGCACAATAAGCAGCAGCACGCAACTTACCAACTTGCGGAAAGCAGCCATGCCCATCCCACACTCCGTTATTAACTAATTTGGTGATCTCAAAGGCATCGTACCCTCCAAGGTTCTCGGCAGTCAAATGGTTTTGTGTCGGAAGCGGGCTTCTGGATGGAATCTTTGTTGCTGTCCTGAATGCAAGATCGAAATCATGCTTGCCGGTCCCGCCGCGCCATCGGCGGCCTTCCAAGTGGAAATGTCTGTGGAAATCCTTTCTCTTCACCCCTAAATTTTTGGGCTTTCCTTGAAACATGCTCGACCCGAACGGCAACATAGAGCTAGTAACAGCTGTTGCCGGCACCGACGACTCAGGCTCCTCGATTCCGAGCTTTAAAAAAACGGTAGGGGGTACTGCGATCGATGGCACCGCGCCCAACACGGGAACGTGGACGAACGTAGGCCCTATCCCAACTAATGCGATAGCCGCAGCCGGAGGCACGAGCGGCATCGTCGACAACACCGTGGCCACGGGAATGGGAGCCGGGGCCTCACAGGTTTACTTCTCGACTCTAGGTAATCAGACTTGTTTACGTAGGATACCACGGGCGGCTGCGCGGTGCAGGTGTCGCGTTAGGCTTGCAGTAGCTGGCGGCTTCTGAATAGAGCTTCTAGGCAGCGGCGCTGCGCTGAAGATGGTCGCGGAGGATCGCAACGATCCTTTGAGCCGCTTTGGCATCCCAAAGCGGAGGACGCCTGGATGAGCCCGCCGGCAGGAGACTGCGGGTGGCAACGGCTTTTGTTCGGATTTCGTACCAAAAGTCAAAGCAGTAAACAGCACGACTGCGAATCGACGGCACACTGCGGGAAGGGGGCAGAGGGAGTGTACTGCCATGCAGTCAAGTAGTCGTTCGTCGTACATTTTTCCGCGCAGCGCAAAGCTGATCGCAACAAAGGTAGGAAAAAGAAGACTCCGTGAAGCGGTGGCAGCCTGGGTGCTGATGCTGGCACTCGCACTCGTTGTGACCGTCGCGGCGGTCTGGCTGTCCAAATGGTTGGATGAGAACGCAAAACTCTTTTCCCCGGTCTTCCTTACTACCCACCGAGCGATTGCATCTGGGGACTCGAAAGCTTGTCCACCGGATCGGATAGGAGGCGTTGCCCTTGGCTCGGCCCCGAAATGCAGACCCGAGGTTCGCGATTGTTCTGGCTAATCGAGTGAACAAGTTACCTGTCCGGAGTCGCTCCCAGGCAACGCTCAAATCATCCTGGGGCCTTGGTCGCGGCTCTTTTTAGTTGAGGAAGCAAAACTGCGAAGTGCCTCCCTAACGAGGCGGAGTAAAACAGCAGCACACGCGCTGATTGACGCGTGATTCAGGCTCCAGCAAGCGCTAGTCGAGGCCGACAGTTACAATTTCGCGCTGGCGTAAGAATTGATCTCACAATTCAAGCAGACTTCTTCAAAAGTTGGTGTCGTCCACTGCAGCATTGTTCCCCCCCGTGGTTCGAAACTTTCCCTGATTGTAACCCACCGCTCCCTCACCAATCAACAGCCGCAGCCGAGAAATCCGCCAACTATGAATCACCGACTTTTCCACATGAGGAACCATCGCGGCCACTGCCTAACCCTCCCATCCCTGTTTACCTTGATCTCTCTCAGTTTTAGCGGGAAAGGCAATCATGTTTGGCAAGACGATTTATGGCACTGCTTTCAAGGACGTTCATTTCGTTCCTCTTCAATCGGCGACGTTTTGCGTCCAGTGTGAACTGATCGCCACCAATCACCGGCCCTATTGCCTGGCCTGCGGAAATCCCGCGCTGCTCAGTCTCTCCCGCGTTCTCGGCGGATCCCTTCGCCATCAGCACACCGCTCACCTCATCACCGATTCCGAACTCGACAGTCTGGTCCGCGACCTGCTACGCACGGTCCCCGATCCGCATTTCTTGAACGACGAACTCGCGAACGTTGCTGATCATCACGCTCGCATGCCCTCGAACGCGCTTCGCAGCCAGCTTCGCGTCGCCAATGCGGCCCACCCCGTTGCTGGTTTTCGCGCCGTCCGTGCCGGGGAACATCTTGGACAAGAAGTCGACATTCGCGCCGCTGAACTGGATCTTGAGCCCGCCATCAGCGCCATCACAGAACGCGCCCAACATCTCACCGGCGCTACCGGCGCCGCGATCGCTCTGCGAGCCGGCGACGAAATTGTCTGCCGCGCCCGCGCCGGCCGCACCGCTCCCGACCTCGGCGTTCGCCTGCAAACCGACGCCGGCATCTCCGCAGAAGCGGTCCGCAGCGGCGAAGTCATGCTGTGCCACGACGCCGAGCGCAACCCGCGCGTCGACCTCGCCAGTTGCCGCCGTTTAGGCGTACGCTCCATCCTGGTTTCCCCGCTGCGCTACTATCGCCGGACCCTGGGCGTGTTCGAAGTGCTGTCGTCCTCCCCCAGCGCCTTCGACGAGCGCGACGTCGCCACCATGCAACTCCTTTCCAGCATGATGGTTGCCGCCATTTCCCGCATCTCCAGCCTGCATGAGGCCCGAATTCTGCGCTGTTCGGCATAGAGTCTTAAGTTTTGGCAATTCCCGGTCCCGTTTACCTTCCGATTTCTCCTGCTACTTTTCCACAATATCGGGTTAATATGTAGCAGCAAGACTCGGATCGCGAGGTCCCTATGTCGGCCATCGCCGAGGCATCTCTACCTGTTTCCATTAACCGCCGTCGTCGTGTTCGTCAAAAAGTGCATGCGCCCGCCTACGCAAGTTTCGGCGGCGCTTCCAACAGCGGGATGATCGATCTCTACGAGGTCCTCGACATCAGCGAGGTCGGCGTCGCTCTGCAGTGTTCATCGCCAATGAAGGCCGGCCAGCAGCTGGAGTTGTCTCTCGATCTTGCCGAGGCGGGAGGACCGATTTACACCCCCGCCAAGGTCGTATGGTCAGACGAGACGGGACGCGTCGGTCTCAGCCTGCCAACTCTGGGCAACTCGGCTCTGCACCGCCTGCAGGAGTGGCTGTTCCTGAATGCCATGGCTTCGGCCGCCAACGCTGCGTCTTCCGGCACGCTGCCACCTTCCGTCTCGCCGTCTGAGGTGCCCCGGCCAAACTATACCGACACGCTTACCGCCGCCTCCGCAGTGCAGCGCGAAGCGGAATCCCAAGGTTCCGATCTCGAAGCGGTTCTCTCCCTCGTCGCTTCCCGGTCACAATCCCTGCTTCGGGCTTCGGGCGCGGCAATTGCCCTTGCAGCCAAGGACCCCGGCACCATGATCTGCCGGGCAAGCGCCGGCCCCAGTGCTCCGCCGGTGGGCGCAACCCTGCAGGCGGGTTCGGGTTTTTCGGGCGAGTGCGTGCGCACCGGAAAAATATTGCGCTGCGATGACACCGAAACCGACGAGCGCGTGGACCCGCAAAGTTGCCGCGCCCTCGGCATTCGCTCTATGCTCGCCGCTCCCCTACGCCTCGGCGAACGGGTGGTCGGCCTGCTCGAAGTTTTTTCCGCACAACCCAGCGCCTTTGGTGAGAACGACAGCGCCGTGCTGCAGCGCTTCGCGGAGATGATTGTTGCCGCTGTGAATCGCGCTGTGCGCGTCCATCAACCTGCTCCGGCTCCCGCTTTTCCAACATCCGCGTCGGGCAGCATTCTGTTCGCTCACGCGCCCGAACCGAACGCCGAAAAAAAAGATGGCTTACCCAAAGATGGTTCGGCCAAGAATGGTTCCGCAAGGAATGGTTCCACCGATGCCGACAAAGTGGGCGGCATTCGCCTCCCTCGTGTCCATCTCTATTTCCTCGTCGTTGTTGCCGCCATCATCTTTCTCGTGCTGGGCTACACCCTCGCGCCCTGGATTCAGGAGAAATTCCAGGGCCGCGAACCCATCGGCGAACAAACGGTTCTAGCTTCCACGCACGCGCCGCCGCGCACCGTCGTCATTCCGCCAACCCCGGCCATCGAAACAGCAACCCTCGACCAACTTCGCCAGTTCGCCGACAAAGGAGAACCGGCCGCCGAATATGCCTTGGGCATGCGTTACGCCTCCGGCGAAGGCGTGAAGCAGGATGACAAGGAAGCCGCCTCCTGGTTCCTCAAAGCAGCCGAGAATGGAAACGTGAAAGCCCAGGCCACACTCGGCACTCGTTACTGGGGAGGCCGCGGCGTCCCCGCAAGTCTGACCGAAGCCTACTTCTGGACGGTCCTGGCCCGCGCCGCCGGAGACCCGAACAGCAAGATGTTTGCCGAGATCCTGGCTTCCCGCATGACCCACGCCCAAGCCGTAGCCATCGAACAAAAAGCCGAAATCTGGTACGAGCAACACGAACAAACCGCCAAACCCGCCCCCGGCCGCTAAAGAGCCTTCAATACCCTGTCATATTGAGTAATGACGCTGTCATCCTGAGCGGAGAAAGTGCTTCGCGAAAGCGAAGCACTTTCGGAGTCGAAGGACCCCATACCCGCACGCACCACCACAAGCCCCGCAAGGCGTTTCCACCACAGCCCCGCGCTTGCACCCCCAGCGTTAGAATAGAAGCAGAGTTCCCCGTGCCCACCCTCCGCACCGTTCTCGACCAGCAAGTCCGCGAAGCCGACCCCGCGCTCTTCGAGAAGCTAGACAATAATCGCGTGCGCTGCTTCGCTTGCGGACATTGCTGTCCCATCCCCGAAGGCCAGCCCGGAGTCTGCAAAGTACGCTTCAACCGCGGCGGCACGCTCTACGTCCCCTGGGGATACACGGCCGGAACCCAGTGCGACCCAGTCGAAAAGAAGCCATTCTTCCACGCCCAACCGGGAGCGCTCGCCTACAGCTTCGGCATGCTGGGGTGCGATCTGCACTGCGCCTATTGTCAGAACTGGGTAACGTCGCAAGCCCTGCGCGATCCCACCGCCGTCTCGCCTCCGCTCGAAGCCTCACCTGAACTTCTCGTGCGCGACGCCATCGCGCAGGGCGCAAAGATTCTAGTCAGCACCTACAACGAGCCGCTGATCACCAGCGAGTGGGCGATAGCCGTCTTCAAACAAGCCAAACCCGCGGGACTGATCACCGGTTTCGTCTCGAACGGGAATGCCACGCCTCAGGTTCTCGAATACCTGCGCCCCTGGCTCGATCTGTACAAAGTTGATCTCAAGAGTTTCGACGACCGTCACTACCACGAACTCGGCGGCCGCATCGCTCCCATCCTCGACAGCATCCGCCGCATCCACGAGTCGGGACTCTGGCTAGAGATCGTCACGCTTCTAATTCCCGGCTTCAACGACGGCACCGACGAACTACGCCGCCTCACTGAATTCCTCGCAGGAATCTCCCCCGACATTCCCTGGCACGTAACCGCCTTCCACGGCGATTACAAAATGACCAGCCCACGCGACACAAACTCCGAAGACCTCCTGCGCGCCGTCGAAATCGGCCGCCAGTCCGGCCTTCGCTACATCTACGCCGGCAATCTCCCCGGCATGGTCGGCGAGTGGGAAGACACGCGTTGCCCAAACTGCAATCAAACTCTGATCAAGCGCCACGGCTACCTGATCAAAGACTATCGCCTAACACCCGACGGCCACTGCCCCAATTGCGCCACAGCAATCCCCGGCCGCTGGTCCGCCAAATTCGAAGGCCAGATCACCTCCCGCCCTTTCCTGCCACGCAAGAACGCGCTTTTCGTTACAATCCGTTAGGCTTGTCATCCTGAGCAAGCGTTTTTTGCGCAGCGAAGGATCCGGCCGAGCCGCGCGAATCCACGGAGCCTGCCCTGAGAGAGCGCAAGCGACCGAAGGGCGCGTTTGGCTCGCATCCCTATCGATTTCTGTTTGTTCATGCGAAAACTATCCACATTCGCTCTGTCGCTCGCGCTCCCACTCCTGCTCACCTCCTGCTCCCCGCGCGACTTCCTAACCCGCCGCCTAGCCGCCGACCTGATCGTTGCCTCCGACACCTTCCGCATTCAGCAGCAGTTTCAGTTGCGCCTCGGCGTAGTTGCCAACAAGGATTACCTCTCTCCCGACTACCTCGCGCTCCAGCATCACGGCTGGATCTCCGCCACCAACGTCCCCTGCCCACCTGCTCTGGCCCCGCCGCCGTGCTGGGATGTCATGCTCAGTCCCTCAGGCGTCGATACATTTCAAAGTCTGATCGCTCCCGCCGATGCCGAGAACCAATCCATCACCATCCCCGCCGCGCGCCGCGAACTGTTGGCGATCACCGGCATCGCCAGGCAGGGCAACGTCGCCGACATCGAATTTACCTGGCATTGGATTCCCTTGAACGAAGTCGGCGCGGTCTTCTACTCTCGCGACGCCCACTACCGCTCCACCGTCGGCTTTCGCCGTTACGATGACGGCTGGCGCGTAGTGCAAGCCGCTTCCCACCCCGGCCGGCCTCTAGACGAAGCGCTCAAGAACTCCGAGCCTGCGCAGTAAAGTCCCCTGCCGCGCGAATCTGCATGAAGCCTCGCTTTCTGACCCCGAGTCAATCCTGCAGTTTGCTTCCGCCAAACCCGCCGTTGTATAAACCTACTTCCCACCATTGCTTATGAAAATCTCAAAACATCTCTTCTGGTTGCCCGCACTTCTTGTGTTTACCTCGCTAGCCTTTGCCGACGGCAAGCCCAAGCTGACTCTCGACGAATTCTTCAACTCCGTAAGCTACAACAGCGTAGCCATCTCTCCCGACGGTAATTCCGTCGTCATCGCCACCGAGCGCGCCGACTGGGACCAGAAGATCTTCCGCGACGACCTCTGGCTATACCGCAACGACGCACCAACGCTGATTCAACTGACGCAATCCGGTCACGACTCCGAGCCCAAGTGGTCGCCCGACGGCCGCTGGATCGCCTTCCTCTCCGAACGCAAGGCTTCTTCCGAAAAGGATTCCGATGACGACGATAAAGACAGCGACAAAGAAGTAAGCCAGCTCTACGTCATCTCTCCCGCCGGAGGCGAGGCAATCCCCCTGACTCAAGGTGACGAAGAAGTCCATACCTTCTCCTGGTCCGCCGATTCACGCACAATCTATTTCGCCACGCGCAACCCCTGGACCAAGACCCAGAAAGACGATTACAAAAAGCAATGGAAAGATGTCGTGCAATATCGCACCGCCGAACGCGGCGACACCATCTTCGCCCTCGACGTGGCGACTGCTCTTGCCCGCAACACCGCTAAAGGCACGAAAGAAGAATCCGACGCCGAGAAGGAATCCGATCTCCCCGGCGCAAGCCCGATTGCAACCTCCCCGCTGCGTGTCGAAGACCTGATTACCTCACCCGACGGCAGCAAACTAGCCTTCGTCACCAACTCCATCAACCAGCGCGCGGAAAAGGCCGAAGACGTAGAAATCTACGCAGTAGATGTGGCGCGGGCGCCCTCGCCCGCGACTGCCGGAAGCGAAAACAAACCGGCCACCACACAACCACGCCAACTAACCCACAACCAGGCCCTCGAAGGTAGCCTGCGCTGGGCCAGCGACAATCGTCACGTCTTTTTCACGAGCGAAAATGACCCAACCGGTCCCTATCGCGACCTCCAGCCGCATCTCTACTGGGTGGATAGCGAAACCAGCGCCGTCGAACAATGGAGCAAAGATTTCATCGGCCCAGTCGAGCATTACGCGGTAGCGGCCGACTCCGCACTAGCCTCCGCGCGCATGGGAACCGGGGCTTCCATGTACTCGGCCACTCAACCCGGCCAATCGCTGCACAAACTAAATAGCTGGCCCGGCACCTACGAAACCATCTCCACAACCATTCACTCTTCCCGCATCGCCTTCGTGTATTCGTCGCTGCAGAGGCCGACCGAAGTCTATGTCGCGGAAAGCGCCGACAAAATCGCCGAGGCGCATCCCATCACATCCTTCAACAAACTCTTCACCGTGCGTGATCTTCCCCAAGGCAAGCCCTATCGCTGGAAGGCCGATGACGGCACCACCATCGAAGGCATGCTGATCTATCCTCCCGGCAAATTCGAAGCAAAGCATCTGCCCATGTTCACCTTCATCCACGGCGGTCCCGCAGAAGCCGATGGCGACTACTTCGAAGCGGACTGGTACAAGTGGGGAGCGCTAGCCGCCACCAACGGCTGGCTAGTATTCGAGCCCAACTACCGCGGGTCGACTGGATACGGCGACAAGTTCCTCGAACAGATCGTCCCCGTAATCGTCTCCCGTCCCGGCAAAGATATTCTCGAAGGCGTCGACGCGCTGGTGAAAGACGGCATCGCCGATCCCGATCATCTCACCGTCGGCGGCTACAGCTATGGCGGATACATGACCAACTGGCTGATCACGCAGACCACGCGCTTCAAAGCCGCAGTCACCGGCGCAGGCGCAGTCGAGCATGTCGCCAACTGGGGCAACGACGACACCACCGTAGACGACGCCTACTTCCTCGGCGGACGTCCCTGGGAAGCCCAGCAGCGCTATCACGACGAAGCCGCCCTCTTCCAAATCGACAAAGTCCGCACGCCCACGCACATGGTAGCCGGAGCCGACGACATCCGCGTAGCCGTGCTCGAAGATTATCTGCTCGAGCATGCGCTGTACTCGCTGGGCATTCCCAACGCCCTCCTGATCTTCCCCGGCGAGGGCCACAGCCTGGCAAAGAATCCCTGGCACGGAAAAATCAAAGTCCGCGAAGAATTGACGTGGCTGCAAAAGTTCGGCGGCGTGCCAGCAGGAAACTAATGTGATTCATGTGGGGACAGCCGTCCTCGGCTGTCCACCGGGCGAAGCCCGGTAAGAATGCGCGTATACCCGCAGCGTATACTGGAGAAGTGAAGGACTTCCGCAAATCGCGCGGCAGTTTATCCGTAGCCTTGCTGGGTTATTCCGCGACCGCCCACGTCGCTCGAATGATCCCGAGAAGTGGATCGAAGAATTCCAACTCCTCTCAGGACGCTGCCATAGCCAAGGCCAGCGCTTTAACCGGTACGAAGCCCACCAACGCTAGCCCCAACGTCGCGCCGCTCCCCTGATACCGCGCAGAAAAATGAACTAACCGCACCCCTGAGGGAAAAGACGCAGCCGACACCACCCCAGCCCCGTAGGGGCGGTACTGTGTACTATTTCACACTAGCGACCTTGACGCCCCTCGACGCAGCCGCGTACCGCGCGATGCCCCGATACAGCGCCTCGGCAATCTGCTCGCGGTATCCGTCGCTGCGCAGCTTCTGCTCATCGGTGGGACTGCTGACGAAGGAAACTTCCGCAAGAATTCCAGGCATCGCGGTCTCGGTGAGAACCACGTAGGACGCCTCTTTCACGCCGCGGTCGCGCAGCCCGGGATTCTGCACGGACAAAGTTCCGTAAAGCGAGCGTTGCACGCTGGCCGCAAGACGGCGTGACTGTTCGATCTTGTCATGCAGTTCGACTGAAGAAAGCGACGCGGTCACAGGATTCTTATTGCCGGGAGTGCCTTGCCGAGTCTCCAGGTCTTTTGCGTTGGGAGACACAAACAAGTTGGTGTAATAAGTCTCCACACCGCGCGCCGAAGGCAAGTCACTATAATTGGCGTGAACGGAAATAAACAGATCGGCCTGCGCCTGATTGGCGATCCCGGCGCGTTCATCGAGCGGAATGTAATTGTCGTCGATCCGGGTGAGAATTACCTCCGCGCCGAGGCGGCTTTCGAGCAGCTTGCCCAAGCGCTGGGCGATTTCGAGCACCAGATCTTTTTCCAGCAACCCCTGACGACCGACGGTTCCTAAATCCCAGCCGCCGTGGCCCGCATCGACCACGATCCGCATCTTGGGTACGCGGGCTCGTAGTTGCAAATCCTCACGTGTCGGCGGCGGGACAACGATCGCCAACTTCTTTTGTGCCTCGGCACCGGGAAAAAGATTTACCTGAGCCTTGGTGTTCGCGCCTAGCTTTCGCACCTGCACTATCAGGCGATAGGGATTCGGCTCAAGGCTTACGGAATAGTTCGAGTCTCCTCTGGTTTCAAGCACCACGCGGGTCAAACCCGCTACCGGCTGGGCCACGCGAACCCGCGCCAGCAGCGCGTCGCCAATCTCGATAGTCTTTCCGGAAAATTCCGGAGCCAGCGCGGTATCGTGCAAATCGAAATAAATGCGATCGGGACCGGTGAGGCGATGCGCCTCGTATTGCACCTGATCTTCCAGATCGAGCACAACGGTGCTGGAATCTGCCGAAGACCAATGGCGAATTCCGGTGATACGAGGCAGCTTAGCCAGTTCCTGCGGCGTGACGTTTCCACTCAAGGGTTCAGCGGCTGTATCCTCGTCCGCCGCGGCCGCTGAATTTGCTTGCGCATCGCTGGTGCGGGATGGATTGGCTGCAGATGGATTCGCCGATGACGTCGTGTCGGGAGTTGCTGGCTGCTTCACGGCCGCTGGTTTGGTGATCTTCGGTTCAGGTTTCACTACTACGTCGCCAAGTTGCGCATTCTTCACCTTCCACCAAATCCCGCCGATCAGCAGTGACGAGATCATCACCAGCACCAAGACCAGCGCTGGATGACGACTAGATGAAGATCCGATTTCGTGGACGATCTGCGGGGCAATCGCGTCATCGGCAACGCGCCCCGGTTCGCTCTTGGGCTCAGGCACCGGCGCAATTACTGATGCGGGCGCAGGCACGGGCACGGAGATCGCCTTTGCCGTATCTGCAGACGCGACCAAGGGCGTATCGGTGACTTGTGACGTTGTCGCAGCACGCGCGGCGATTTTCGGTTCGACGGGTTTTGCTGCGGCAACTTGCGCGGTGGGAACTTTTTCCGCCGGCAAAGGCGCTCGGGCGGGAATCGCGGGCGCGGCTAATGCTGCTTCCGCAGCCTCCGCAGATTCCGCGAAGCGATCTTCGTCCTCGGGTTTGAGAGCGCCGAGAATCAGCTCCGCCAGCAGTTCCAGACTGCCAACGTCGCTGTCGTTGAATCCGAATGGTTCAGCCGAAAATGCTTCCAGCAATCCGATCACGCGCCGCCGGCCGCAGAGCGGCACCGCGACCATGGACCGCGCGCCCAGTTGCCGGCAGGTGTAGAGATTTACGCGATCGTCAGTCTCGGTGTCGTCGCAGCGGATGATCTGCGCGGTGCGGAAACACGCCCCGGAGAACGCTGAGTCGCGCTGGATGCGCTGGCCCACATCAGGCTTGATCGCGCCTGCTGAAGCGCGCAGGACGATTTCGTTATTCCCTGCCAGGGCGATGCCGAGCCCGTCCGCTCCGGTGATGGCGATGGCTCGTTCCGCAACCAGTTGCAGCACTTCATCTAGAACGAATTGCTCGGTCGGCTCGAACTCCGCAGGGGGCGCAATCGTCTCAAATCCTTTTTGGCGCGAGGCCAGTGCGCGACGGTGACGCACCTGCTGATGCAGCGCCGAAAAGGCCAGAAGCGCCTGCAGAGCGTCGCCTCCTGACGGGCGCAATCCGCGAGTGCGAGTCTGCTGAGAAAAAGCTCCTTCTCTGGACGAGGATGCACTCCGCTCCATGGGCCAGGCCGGCACCGACGCGTCGGCCGAGTTATCGCCAACTTCGATTTCGGGTTTGGTGGGAGTTGTCGCCATTCGGTGACTGACTGGTTAATCCTTATTGCGAGTGTGGGCACCCCGTCGAGCCCATGTCAATACTCTACTTAGCGTAGCCACTTCGACTTCGCCCCGCTTCGCGCGGCTGGTCAGCCCGGCTCCGGTTTTTGCCGGGTTTAACAGTAAGTTAACCGGGTTTTGCCCTATATGCAATGATGGGGGCCTGCCCACCCGACCATGGCCTTTGGTAAGCGCCGTTCCCCTGCGGATTCCCGAACCAACCCAGTCACTGCCTGCTTGCGTGGAGCAGAAACTAGAATCTGAGGAAACGGGCCCCGTCCGAGCGATTCGTCTTCGTTCGTTGTTTATTGGCGGAGAATATGCAGGCAGTCTCTTTCCCCCCGCGCCAGGCACGCACCCACTACCGGCATGAGCTGCGCAGTCTAACCTACGTTACCCTCGATGAGATCAACGGCGGAATCATCCGCAATCTCAGCCATGAAGGTGTCGCTGTACAGGCGGTTGCCCCGCTGCATCCGCAACAGCGCGTCCGGCTGCACTTTAATTTGAGATTTCCGCGCGTGCGCGTCGAAACTTCCGGTCAGGTTTGCTGGGCGCGGTCCTCGGGGCAGTGCGGTATCCGTTTCGTCGACTTGCCCGCACAGACCGGTCATCAGATCAATCAATGGATCTTTTCGAATCTGCTGGACGCGGTTGCCCGTGACGCGGGCCATCCCCGGTCGGCCTCCGGAGCTTCGATCTTTGGGGCTTCGGTGGTCTCGATTCTTGGTGAGAACGATGTTGGTGAAGAGAATGCTTTGGAGGAAGAAAACGGCCTGACTCTGTCGCCTCGACCGCGGCCGGCGATCCTGCTGCAGCCAGGCCTAGCCACACGGGACGGAGCGCCAGTTCTGCATTACGATGAAGAAGAGTTTACGGATGCGGCCGATGGCTCGTACGCGCAGAGCTGGCTTTCCCAGCCGCTGTCGGGACGCACCCTCGCCTGGGCGGTAGATAGTCTTATCGTGATCGCGGGATTGCTCTTGTTCGCTCTGATCTTTCTTTCGATTGCTCACGAGCTTCCGCCGTGGTCCGTCACGCTGGGAACGTTTTCGGCAGCGGCGGCTTTCATAGTCGCAGCGTACTGGGCTGTGTTTGCTGTGTTTGGAGGGCCAAGCCTGGGCGCGAGGCTGGCGCAAGCAGCGTCCAGACTCGAAGAGGAAAAAGAAACCGAAGACGCGAGCCGCTTCCGCTGACGCGGCTCGAGTGGCAACAAGAAACTGGAAACTAGAAACTGAGAACTGAGAACTGAGAACTGAGAACTGAGAACTGAGAACTGAGAACTGCTCCCTAGTTCGCGAAATACTGCTGCGCCAGCCAGAGCCGCAAGGTATGCTTCATCTCGGCGGGCATCTTCACGAAACGGATGCCTACATTCCCGCGATCGTCAGACCACGCTATCTCTACCTCGGCCTTCACTGCGGATTTGGTTCCGGGCAACGCGAAAGCTACGCGAGAGGCTTCGCTGGCATCGAATCCCTCTTCGACGCGAACCTGCAGTCCGCCCTGGCTCAGGTTGATGAGCTGTGCCCCGCCTTGCTTGCGGTGGCGGCCACTCAGAGTGACTGGGACTTCAAGGCCGGCGCGGTGGTAACGCAGGCGTCCATCAAGAATCATATTGCGCGCGGCGGAGAGCGTGCGCACTGCCTGCTCCACGGAAATCGGCTTGTCGAAAGCGAACATGGCGCCGGTTTCCTCCATGTCGTGCTTTCCCTGACGGCGGCCCATGATCACCAGCGGCACGGTGCTGGCGCGTGGAGCTTCCTGTTGCAGTTCGCGAAAGAACTGGCCGGTGCCGTTCAGGTCGCAGTCGACAATCAGAGCGTCGACTTTCGAGTTTGTGAGCCGGGAGAGAGCTCGTTGCGGTTCGCTCTCGACGGCCACATCCATGTGCAAGCCGCCAAGAATGCATTCGAGAACACTGACTTCCTGCCAATCACGCGAAACTACCATCGACGAGAGTGTCATGCCTTCAACTTTATCGAGATCGGTAATCTAGAGTAGATCACCAACGTAACGAGGCGGCTGATTTCAACAGCCGTGATTCCAATGGTGCTATAGTGGGCTGTAAATGCTGCGGAAGCCCTTTGTAGCCCTCGGGCTGATCGGCGTGGTTTTGGTTGCTGTCGTCGTCGCGCAGGACCACTCGTTACAACTCTCCCCCGGTGAGGTACGCATCAGCAGCCGTCCGTATCAGCCTGAGCTAGCTACGGTTCATTCCCAAGCACGATTGGTAGAAGTCGAGATCGTGGTCCGCGACTCTCGCGGCAAGCCCGTCAATGGGCTCACTCAGGACGACTTCGAAGTTCTGGACTCTGGAAAGAAACGTGAGATGGTTGCATTCTCAGTTGAGACCACGGCAACGGCGGATGCAGAGACCGGAAAACGCACCGAGGCGCAGCCCCCTGGATCTGTTTCTGTGCCGGCCATCTCGGGACCACAGCAGCCGGCCTCAGCGGGGCGATCGATTGCGCTGTTCTTCGACGACGTGAATACTCCTGTTGGGGATCTTGCTCGTGCCAAGATTGCGGCGTCGCGTTTCTTGAAAGAAGAGCTTTCACCAGGGGACCGTATCGCGATCTTCGACACATCTGCCGGAGAGGTTGCGCGATTTACCAGCGACGTGAACTTGCTGATCAGCGCTGTTCGAGAGCTACAGAGCCATCCTCGCGCCTCAGCAGGAGGGATTGGGTCCTGTCCCAGGATCACGCCATACCAGGCCTACCGCATCTCAAACGGGGACCCTAGTGCGCTGCAGGCCGCCGTCTTGGAAGATTGCAACTGTCCCGGGCACGACCCGACCCAGTGTCTGGGAATCGATAGTATGCCTGCCTACCAACTGGGCAGTTCCATGGAAGGAGGGGGCAGCGCAAGCGCTGGGAACTTGGGCGGTAGCGACATAGTCTCTGAGGTCAAAACGCAAGCTTCTGCAACTTGGCTCCAAACCAAGCTAATTTCCGACAGCACCTTTAGTGCGATCCGGGCATGTTTGCAATCGGTAAGTACAATGCCCGGAAAGCGCATGCTCCTCATTGCCTCGTCAGGCTTCATCTCGGGTGAGTCGGACCCACAGGAGGACCTCATCGTTCAGGAAGCATTGAGAGCTGCAGTGGTCATTAACGCAATCGATGCCAAGGGGCTTTACGCCGAGACACCGGGGCGACCACTGGACGAGCCTTCAGAAGCCACGAAGCTCTCTCCTTTAAGCATGTTCTATGAGGCCAGTTCGCTAGGTGAACGCCTGGAAAGCCAGGATGCCGCCGTGGCTCGCTTCACCGAGAGCACGGGAGGGCTCTTCTTTCGCAATAATAACGATCTCAATCTTGGGTTCTATCGACTCGGCGTCATTCCTGAAGTCGCCTATCTGGTGGGATTCGCGCCTGCCGATGACGGCAACTATCACAAACTCAAGGTTGAACTGAAGAACAAAGGCTCGAACTTTGTTCAGGCGCGACCCGGCTACTTTGCTCCCAACGGCGCAGTTGAATCGCAGTCGGGCCAGAGTGCCGCGCTCGACCGCGCGATGGCGGACCCTGAGCAGTCGCACGCAGTTCCTGCCGCGATGACACTGCAACTGGCAAAGACTGCCGCGAATGGACGTCGATTGTCACTCAACATTCACGTAGACGCGCGGAGTCTCCCATTCCAGCATCAAAAGGATGTTCACGTGGAAAGGCTGATTTTTGTCGCCGCGCTCTATGACCTGCAGGGGACCTTCATCACCGGCAAAGAGGCGGAGATGGATCTTGCGTTAAAGCCCGGAAGTTACGAACGGCTGACCAGCTCCGGAATAAACGCGGCGCTATCGTTAGAAGCGCCGCCGGGATCTTACAGCCTGCGATCCGTCATTCAGGAAAGCGTGGAAGGCAAAATAACAGCCGAGACACGCAAGGTCCAAATCGACTAGGCAATCGCTCCACTCGAACTCCAGCGACGGAACCGTCGCGTGCCTGTCTCGATTCCACATGGGCGGGCTCACTGCACGGTTACGATAACCGTTGCAACATCGTCATTACACTCACAATACTCACTTCCCCCGGTACCATTCCACCGTCGTCCGCAGGCCATCCTCGAAGTTCACCTTGGGTTTATACCCGAGATGCTTTTCTGCGAGGGAGATGTCGGCCAGTGAATGCTTGATGTCGCCGCCGCGCTCAGCGCCGTAGATGGGAGAACCGGAGTATGAGGTCAGACCCTGCAGCAGCTTGAAGGTCTCATTGAGTGTGACCCGCCGCCCGGTTGCCACGTTGAACATCTTTCCTGCCGCTTGCTCCGCGGGAGCTTTGCAGGCCAGGAGGTTGGCTTCGACCGTGTTGTCGATGTAGGTGAAATCGCGGCTCTGCTCGCCATCGCCAAAGATGGTGGGCTGCTCGCCTTTCAGCATCCGGGTGATGAACTTGGCCAGCACCCCGGAGTAGGGCGACGACGGATCCTGCCGCGGACCAAAAATATTGAAGTAGCGCAGCGCCACCGTCTCCAAACCGTAGCAGCGGTAAAACGAGGTTAGGTAATGCTCGCTCGCCAGCTTCGCCACGGCGTAAGGCGAAATCGGATCGGGCATCATGCCCTCGTGCTTCGGCAGCGTGGGAGTATCGCCATAGGCTGAGGACGAGGCCGCATAGACGAGGCGCTTCACCTTGGTGTCGCGGGCCGCCACCAGCAGGTTCACAGTACCATCCACGTTTGCGCGGTTGCTGCCGAGCGGGTCGAGCACCGATTTCGGCACCGACGGAATTGCCGCCTGATGCAAAACATAATCCGCGCCCGCGCACGCCGACTTCATGGCGTCGAGATCGAGGATGTCGGCTTCGCGAAAGTCGATCTGCGGCAAGATTTGAGCCAGGTTCTCGCGCTTGCCGGTGGAAAAGTTGTCGACTCCGCGAACCTGCTCGCCGCGCTGCAATAACTCGCGCGCCAGAGACGATCCAATGAAGCCGCCGATGCCCGTGATGAGGTAGAGCGCCATAGGCTTCCATCATAGCAATCCGCGGGTGCTTTTGAGATGGGACGGGAAATCCGGAGAAGGGCGGCAGTGTGCAGATCGAGATCCTTCGCTCCGCCTGAAGAACGGCTCCGCTCAGGATGACACCGGAGGGTGCTACTGCCCCTTGCGCAGAATTCCGAGAAATTCTTCCCGGCCCATCATGTGGCGGTCTTCGAAGAAGTTCATCATCGCCTGCAGGGCTGCGGCCGGGTTAGCAACCTGCGGTGAACCGACCGGCTGCAGGGTTGCTGGAGTAGGCATGGCAACTCGCGCTCCCAGGATCACAGACGGCCGCGAGATGGAGCGCACCAGTTCGCGCAAGCGCTCGCGATCTCCCTCCGACATTTGGCTGAAGACGATTCCCATGCCCAGGCGCGGGTAGGAGACGCGCACTTCTCCGATCGTCTCAACGCGAAAACCGTTGGCCTCGAGCTTCAACCCGAGCCTGACGCCGACACGATAGGTCGTGGTTGCCTCCACGTAGCAACCATGAAGACTGATGTCGGTGAATGTCGTCCAGATCGCCACCGCCTTGCCGATTTCGTTGATGTGGGCGCTGCCCTGGCAGCGGTATCGCGGGCTTCGGCGTTTCTCGGCGCCGGGCGTGGGTTTGGCAACGCCCGTTCGAGGTTCAGGTGAACGCGGCACAACGGGCGCGCGCGCCGGCGCGACCGCCGCAGCCCGAAGTGGGACGGATTGCTTCAAGGCGGCTAGATAAGCCGCGCCGGCATCTTCTTCATCAGCCATGGGAATGAATAACGCCTTATCCGCATCGCGTCCGGATCGAATCTTCTCGCCTGACTTCTGGTTGCGGCAAACGTCCTCTCCTAGTCTACGGAGCTTTCGGGCGCAAGGCTCAGTGGAAGTGCCGACGGGTGGCAACGAAGGGATTGGGCAATTTCCGTAACAGGGAATGTTCAGGATTGGAATGCGGCAGCAGGAAATTCGGCTGACGATTGCCGAATCTTCTTCCATACTTCATCCCGCCCGGCTCCGGTTTTCGCGGAGAAGGCGATCACAGCCGCCGTGGGATACGCCTCGGCCAGGCCCTTCAGCGCATTGCGCAGTTGATTATTCGAGAGCCGGTCGCTCTTGGTTGCAATCAGCAGAAAGTCGCGTCCCGAGGCATTAAGAAAGTCTAAGAGTTGGCGGTCGCTGGCTTGCGGCGGGACATTCACGTCGACCAGCGCCAGACACAGCGCCAGCGTGGGCCGGTCGTTGAGGTAGGGCTCGATGAACTTCGGCCACTCCTCGGAAATCTCGCGCGAGAGCTTGGCGTAGCCGTAGCCCGGCAGGTCGGCGAAGATGACCTCGGGCTGCGGCTTGCCCGGCCAGCGCACTTCGAAAAAATTGATGCTGCGGGTGCGTCCGGGAGTGGAACTGGTGCGCGCGATCTTATCGCCAATCAGCGTATTGATCACGCTGGACTTGCCTACGTTCGAGCGCCCGAGGAAAGCGACCTCCGGCAGGCTGGGAGCGGGGAAATGCGCGGCGTCAGTAGCCGCCGCGAGGAAACGCGCGATAACCCTCATGCGCTAGTGTGCTATGGGGCGGCGGGGGTTGGCAAGCGACTGAATGCCAGAATTCAACTCTTACGAAACTGCTTGCTCAGCGTCAGCGCCTGGTGCTGGTATGACGATCCGATATTCGTTCCGTAGATTTTGTCGGGCCGCCGTAACAGAGGCATATAGTTCAGGCGGCCAACTAGCTGGCCGTGCTCCATCAGGAATGGAACTTCGTGGGCTCGAACTTCAAGCACGGCGCGGGTTCCCTTGATGTCGCTTGAACCGTAGCCGAATCCGGGATCGAAGAATCCGGCATAGTGAATGCGGAATTCGCCGTCGGAGGGATCGAAGGGAACCATCTCTGCGGCGTAGTCGGGAGGAACGCGCACTCGTTCCCGTGAGGCGAGAATGTAGAAATCGCCGGGCTCGAGAATCAGATTCTTGCTGGCATTCTGGTGGCGAACTTCCCAGAACTCCTCCGGAGAATAAAAATTAATCTTGTCGAGTTCGATGGCTGGGGCAAAGCGCTTCGCCCTGTAGGCAATGATCTCGCCTGCTTCTGCGCCCTCCAGATTGACGGTAATTCTCAGGCCGCGCTGCAGCCGCGCTTTGCCCGGGCTCTCTTCTTCGTCCATGTAGACCAGATGTTCTTCCTGGTCCAACTCGCGAATGGTGCGGTCGCCAGAGACTGGATTCCCCTGCACAAAGCGCAGCTGGCTCAGCCGCATCCCGGCGCGAATTGCGACTGTGAAGGTGCGGGAAACAACTTCGGCGTAGAGTTTGCCTTTGTATCCCGGCGGCACGCGGTCGAACTCGGTGCCGTAGTCGGTGATCAGGCGGGTGAAAATGTCGAGGCGTCCAGTCGTACTTTTGGGATTCGCCTTGCCGGAAATATTTTCCGGCAGGTTCAGTTCCTCGACCAGCGGGACGATGTAGACGCAATCCTTTTCGAGAACAGGCGCTCCGGTCAGATCGACGCGCGCCATGCGTAGTTCTTTGATTTTGGCCTCGACCGTGCTGTTGGGGCCGGGCAGAAAACTGGCGCGTACGCGATGCGCCATGTCGCCGAGGCGCAGATCGAGGCTTGCCGGCTGAATATGGTCCGGGTTGATCGCGGGCGAAGCGCTGATATTTCCTCGGGCAATCAGGTTGTTGATTTCCTGCGAGGGCAGGATTCCCGTGGTGCGGGCTTGCGCTTGCTCGGCCGGCACCTCCGGCCCGTTTTCAAAAGCGATCTGACTTTGGTTGGATGTGGACATCTTCAAGATTCCCGCGCTCACGCGAATGATGCCTACTCTACATCATCATTCATTTGGCCGCCACGCCTTCGGTGAGGATGCAACGATAATCTCCTCCTTGAAAGCGATGCTCACATGCGGCCTGATACTCTGGACTGTGATACCAGGCCAGAGCCGCCTCGTAGCTGGGGAACTCAATGATGACGATGTCCTCGTTCTGGGCGCCCTCCAGGACTTCCTGACGGCCATGAATTGCTAGAAACGTGGCAGGATGCTTCTGAAAACTGGGCGGGGTGAGTTTCCTGTATTCCTCGAGCTTGGCAGCGTTGCGAGTTTTTTCACGCGTGAATACAACGTAGGCGGACATCTGCTGCTCCCAAGTGATCGTGCGTGACGGTCTACTGATGCGCTGCCGGACTGTCTCCCGTGCTGGAAGTCAGAGGAGCGATCGGCTGGCTGGATACATCTTCGCTGATCGAGGGTAGCGGAGACTCCAGGGCGATTTGCAGCACCTGATCCATGGTATCGACGAAGTGCAGCTTCATGGCAGTGCGCAGGTTTTCCGGAACCTCGGCTAAATCTTTTTCGTTGTCGCGCGGCAGGATAATTTCAAACAACCCGGCGCGGTGAGCGGCCAGTAACTTCTCCTTGAGCCCGCCGATGGGGAGAACTTTGCCGCGCAGAGTGATTTCGCCGGTCATGGCCAGATCGCGGCGCACGGGAATCTTGCTGAGCGCGCTGGCGATCGCCGTGGCAATGGTGATGCCGGCCGAGGGCCCATCTTTCGGGATGGCGCCTTCGGGTACGTGGACGTGCAGATCGAGAGTGCGATAGAAATCGCGAGTGAGGCCGAGACGATGGGCCCGCGAGCGGATATAGGACAGCGCCGCCTGCGCCGATTCCTGCATAACATCGCCGAGCTTGCCGGTTAGCGTGAGTTTGCCCTTGCCATCGACCACCGTAGCTTCGGTGCTGAGGATCGAGCCGCCCACTTCGGTCCAGGCCAGGCCGGTGACCAATCCCACTTCGCTCTTTTCGTGGGCCAGCGTGTCGCGGAACTTGATGACGCCGAGGAAGTCGTTGACGTTCTCACCAGTGACGGCGACGGTATAGTTTTCGCCTTCCTTGACCACCTTGCGCGCGACCTTGCGGCAGACGTTGCCGATTTCGCGCTCCAGATTACGCACCCCGGCTTCGCGCGTGTAGGAGCGGATGAGCCCCAGGATCGCTTCGTCGTTAAACTTGATGTTCTTCTCCGACAAGCCAGCCTGCAGCATCTGCTTCTTCACCAGAAACTGTTTCGCGATCTCTAGTTTTTCCTGCTCAGTGTAGCCATGCAGCCGCAGCACTTCCATGCGATCCTGCAGCGCGGGAGGGATGGTGTGCATCACGTTCGCCGTGGCCACGAAGAAAACCTGTGACAGGTCGTATTCCACGTCGAGGTAGTGATCGACGAACATGAAGTTCTGTTCGGGATCGAGCACTTCGAGCAGAGCGGCAGATGGGTCGCCGCGGAAGTCCATTGACATCTTGTCGACTTCGTCAAGCATGAAGACCGGGTTCTTGGTTCCCGCCTTCTTCATCATCTGGATGATCTGGCCGGGCAAGGCGCCGATGTAGGTGCGGCGATGGCCGCGTATTTCGGCCTCATCGCGCACTCCGCCAAGCGACATGCGAACGAACTTCCGCCCCGTGGCCTTGGCGATCGACATGCCCAGAGAAGTCTTGCCCACGCCCGGAGGTCCGACGAAGCAGAGAATCGAGCCTTTGGGATTCTTTACCAGTTGCCGTACGGCGAGGAATTCGAGGATGCGCTCTTTGATCTTTTCCAGGCCGTAATGATCTTCGTTGAGAACTTTTTCGGCGCGCGAGATGTTGCGAATTTCCTTGGAGCGCTTCTTCCACGGCACGGCGAGCAGCCAGTCGAGATAGTTGCGCGAAACCGTAGACTCGGCCGACATGGGCGGCATGGCTTCCAGCTTCTTCAGTTCCTGCAGCGCCTTGTCTTTCACGTCTTTCGGCATGCCGGCGGATTCGATCTTCTTTTTCAGTTCGTCGAACTCGCTCTTCTCGCCGCGGCCGAGTTCCTTCTGAATGGCCTTGATCTTCTCGTTAAGGTAATACTCTTTTTGTGCCTTCTCCATTTGCCGCTTGACGCGCGACTGGATAGTGCGGTCCACGTTGAGTTTTTCGATCTCCACGTCGAGCACGTCGGCGATACGGTTCAAACGCTCGGAAGGATCGAAAATCTCGAGCAACTCCTGTTTTTCTTCGATGGAAAGCTGCAGGTTGGCGGAAATAATGTCAGTAAGCTTGGCCGGATCTTCCATGCGCACGGCCGAGATCATGGTTTCGTAATTCAGCGCCTGGCACAGCTTTACATACTGCTCAAACAGCGTGGTCACGCGCTGCATTCCGGCTTCGATCTGCGGATTCATCTCTACTGGATAACGCGCGACCCGCACGGAAGCCTGCATGTAACCATCGGAATCGGTGGCCTGCAGCAGCCGGCCACGTTCGATGCCTTCGACCAGAACCTTGATGTTGCCATCGGGCAGCTTCAGGCTTTGCACGATGTTGACGATGGTGCCGACCTGGTAGATTTCATTCGACTTGGGTTCGTCGATGGAGGCGTCGTGCTGGGTAGCCAGGAAGATTTTCTTATCCGCGGCCAGCGCCTCTTCGAGAGCGCGCACGCTGGACTCGCGGCCCACCACGAACGGCGTCATCATGAAAGGGAAGATGACCACGTCCCGGATGGGCATCATGGGCAGCTTCTTGGTTTCGAATTTTTCCTTGGATGTGGTCACTCAATCTCCCTGGGCTCGTAGTGAATGACTCGCGCTACACGACTCACGCTTAACGACAACCGTCCACTAACAGTTTACTCCTCTTTCACTACCCGGCCTTCTCCAAAGCTACAGACGCGCTGCGTTTCTCCACCATCTCGCGCGTGACCTCAAACTCCTTCAGTTTCTTCTGGCTGGGCAGATGGAACATCAGGTCAAGCATCAACTCTTCCAGAATCATCCGCAGGCCGCGAGCCCCTACTTTGCGCGCCATGGCCTGCCGGGCAATGGCTCGCAGAGCCTCGTCGGCGAACTTCAGGCGCACATTCTCGAACTCGAACAGCCGCTGGTATTGCTTGACGATGGCGTTCTTCGGTCGGGTCAGGATCTCAATCAGCGCAAACTCGTCGAGATCTTCGAGCATGCCCACCACCGGCAGGCGTCCGACGAATTCAGGGATCAGTCCAAACTTGATTAAGTCTTCCGGCTGAATTTCGCTGAGCAGTTCGAAGTTCCGCTTCCGCGAGACTGCAACGTCTTCTTTTTCCGCCTCTTCACCAGTGCGGAAGCCGAGCGACTTCTTTCCCACTCGCCTTCCAATGATCTTCTCGAGGCCAACGAAGGCCCCGCCGCAAATGAAGAGAATGTTGGTGGTGTCGACCGGAGTGAACTCCTGGTGAGGATGCTTGCGCCCCCCCTGCGGCGGAACGTTCGCAATGGTTCCCTCGAGAATCTTCAGCAGGGCCTGCTGCACCCCTTCGCCGGAAACATCGCGCGTGATCGAGGGGTTTTCGTCCTTGCGCCCGATCTTGTCGATCTCGTCAATGTAGATGATGCCGGTCTGGGCGCGGCTCACATCGCCCTCGGCCGCCTGCAGCAACTTGAGGATGATGTTCTCGACATCCTCGCCCACATAGCCGGCCTCGGTCAGCGTGGTCGCATCGACAATGGCAAAAGGCACGTCGAGCATGCGCGCCAGAGTCTGCGCCAGCAGCGTCTTTCCAGTGCCCGTCGGACCGATAAGCATGATGTTCGACTTGCTCAACTCGATGCCGTCGTTAGTTTTCTGCCGGTTCATGAAGATGCGCTTGTAGTGGTTGTAAACCGCGACTGCAAGCTTCTTCTTCGTCTGCTCCTGCCCGATGACATATTCGTCGAGGAAGGTCTTGACCTCCTGCGGCTTGGGCAACTGGTTGGGCGCCGCGGTTTGGGGAGTCGCCGTGCGGTCGTCTTCCAGGATCGAGTTGCACACCGCGACGCACTCATCGCAAATGTAGGCGCGCGGATAATCACTGGGCGACGAGATCAGTTTGGCTACCGCATCCTGCGACTTGTGGCAGAACGAACAGCGCAAAATCTCGTCGGAGCCCGACTTGGTTTTCACTCGGCTCTACTCCTTTACCTGACCCGGATAACAGCCCACCTGCAAGCGCGAAGGCAGATCATACCGCTTTTCCGGTCTTATAGATGATATCGTCTATGATTCCGTATTCCTTAGCTTGTTGGGCATTCATAATGAAGTCCCGCTCAACGTCCTTTTCCACCTTGTCGAGCTTCTGCCCGCTGTGCTTCGAGAGTAACTGGTTGGTAATCTCCCGCATACGCAGGATTTCCCGCGCGTGGATGTCAATATCGGTGGCCTGGCCCGATAATCCTCCCATTGAGGGCTGGTGGATGAGAATGCGCGAATTGGGCAACGCATTGCGCTTCTTAGGCTCGCCCGCCGCCAGCAGCAAAGCTGCCATCGAGGCCGCCTGACCCACGCACAGCGTCATGACGTCATTTTTGACGTACTGCATGGTGTCGTAAATCGCCATCCCAGCCGTGATCGAGCCGCCCGGAGAGTTGATATACAGCTGAATGTCTTTCTCCGGGTCTTCCTGGGCCAGAAACAGCATCTGAGCGATCACCAGGTTGGCGATGTTGTCGTCAATTGGCGTGCCGATGAAAATAATGTTATCGCGGAGCAGCCGGGAATAAATGTCGTAGGCGCGTTCGCCCCGCCCGGTCTGCTCGATGACCATCGGAACGAGCATCATTTGCGCGTCGTTCCTGTTCCCATCATTTTGCTTCACGTTCACCTGCCACACTCCACCCCGAACTACCGCTTGCAATCTCGGGGAGGGTCGAAAGTGGTCCGCATCTTTTTCAAGTTACGCGGACTGGTGATAAAGAAATTCGAGGGTCTTCTCGCTGCGGATTCTATTCCGGATTCTATCGAGGCCCCCATCCTCTGTCAAACGAACGCGCACCGCTTCTGACGTCTGTTTTGACTGTTTCGCCAGGGCTTCCAGTTCCCGGTTCACTTCCTCGTCGCTGACTTCGATTTTCTCGAGGTCGGCGATCCGCTCCAGCAGCAACGAGGACTTCACATCGTGCACTGCCTGTTCCCGCTGCCCCGCCCGAAGCCGCGGCAGGTCCATCTTCTTCAAGTCTTCCATCTTCATGCCCTGCGCCGCCAGAGCCCTAAGACCACGCTCGAGGCGCAGATCGATTTGCCGGTCGACCAGCGACTCCGGCACCTCGAAATCATTGCGCTTCACCAGGTCAGCCACCAGCTTGTCTTTCGCCACATGCTCGGAGGTGTGCCGCTTCTCGGCCTCCATGTTGTCGCGAATCTGCTTGCGAACCTGGTCAAGACTGGTGAACTCGCCCAACTCTTTGGCGAAGTCGTCGTTCAGCTCCGGCAGACTCTTCTGTTTGATGCCATTTACCTTCACGGTGTAGATAAAGGTCTTGCCGGCCAGCCGCTTGTCGGTGGCATCTTCGGGATAGCTCACATCGAAGGTCCGCTCCTCGCCGGACGAAGCGCCGGCCAGGTGCTGGGTAAACTCAGGCACCGTGTTCTTGCCGCCAATCTCGATCAGCACATCATCCATGTGCACGGGATTCGCTTTGGCATCGGCGACATCTTTACCATCTTTGGGCTTCCCGTCCATCGAGGCCTGGGCAAAGTCGCCCTCGGCAAGGGCACGTCCCTCGACCGTGGTGTAGGTCGCGTGCTGCTCGCGGACGCTGTTGAGCGCCTGCTCGACTTCCTCATCAGTGACAGCAATCTCGGGCTTGTCGGCGCGCAGATCTTTGTAGCCCTCGACCTGAATCTCGGGCAGCACTTCAAACGTAGCCTTAAAGGTGAGGGGCTCGCCGTCATGCATGTGCAGGTCGGTGACCCGAGGCTGCGAAACCGGAATCAGGCCTTGTTTCTCAGCTTCCCGGCGAAAGTATTTCGGAATCAAAGCCTCGGCCACGTCGTTCTTCAAGCCATCGCCAAAGCGCTGCTTGATGATGGAAGCCGGCACATGCCCCGCCCGAAACCCCGGCAGCCGCGCACTCTTCTGATAGCGCTGAATCTGGAACTCCGTCTCCCGCGCAACCTCGGCGGCCGGGATCTCAACTGAGATCTCCCGCTTGATGTCTGTCTTGGTAGTTTCGGTCTTCTTTGCGTCGATCTTGGCCGCGTCGCTAGTCTCTGTGGGGCTCACGTTTGCCTTTCACCCGCCGCGTGATTCGAGGGATCCGTCTCCAGACGAAAGCCCCCCGAATTCATACGGCGTTAACTTTGAGTGTAAAGACGGGAGGGGAGAAGCGTCAAACTAGGAAGGCGTAGGGACGCTTCAAGCCACAAGCCTGCTCGAGCTGCGCTGTCATCCTGAGCGAAGCATGACGCCCACGAAGTGGGCGGCATGCGCAGTCGAAGGATCCCTAGCCGCTGCAAATGAGCGTCGGCCTGGCAAGGCATTTCTACCGCCGGAGGTCGGCCCCAGGTCTACGCATCCACAACCGAGGCGCCCCCAGGAACAGCGCTTTAGGCCACGATATTGACAAATCAAGATTTGTCTTGATTTATTACGTCGATGCGCTAGAATAGAGGTCGACAGGGCGCTTGCCATGCCAACCACAACCAAGAAGTTCACCCCTGAGATCGACGCCAAGCTCTACAAAGAGTTCGTCGCCGTCGCTAAGCGCAACGGCCAGTCGCAGCGGCATGTCCTGGAGGAAGCACTGAAGTTCTACCTGAAAAACGTGGTCCCGTCGCAGCACCTCGTTCGCCGGGAGGTGATGGATGCCTTCGAGCAGTCGGTGGCCGCCAACCGTGAGCTGCTCGAACGTCTCGCCAAGTAAATGTCCGAGTACCTAACGGTCGCCGAAATCTACCAGATGCAGCACCGGCTGATCGACATGTTCGGAGGCCTGCACGGCGTCCGCGACAAGGGAGCGATTGAGGCCGCCGTCTTCCGTCCGCAAACCGGATACTACAACTCGCTCGAAGAAGAAGCGGCCGCGCTGATGGAGTCGCTGGGCAACAATCACGGCTTCCTCGATGGCAACAAGCGGATCGCCTTCACCGCTGCCGACGTATTCCTCCGTCGCAACGGCTTCTACATCGAAGTCGAAGCGGCCACTGGCTACGAGTTCGTCAACGGATCGATGGAGCGCCGTGAATTCCGGTTTGCCCAAATCCTCGCATGGATCGGCCGGCACTGCAAAGCCTTGAAATAATTTCAGCGCTGGGCGAGATCCACTCAAAATGTCGCCGCTCGCAAGTATTTCCACAATCAGATTGTGACATCTGACCTTGTGCCGCCCATCGAATCGCGCGATCATTGGCGAGGCCGTAACAGTTGGGTGAACCCACCTCGTCGCGACTCTAACTCCTTTGTTGTCTGGATTTTGGTATCTAAAGTTCTTTAACATCCGGATTTTGCGAGGAATTTCCTGCTAACTCAGTGATTCCACTAGACCCCAGGGGGGAGGGGGTACCGAGAAAAATCTCTGAGGCCCACGCGAAGAACCCGAAGCGCAGCGAGCGTTGAGAGATTTATTTTGGATCAGGAATTCACAGAGCCTGCCAGTACCAATTGGCCAAGTTTTCACAGAGAAGTAACATCCGCGTAATGTTCGGCGGCTAATACTCTCGTGGAGGCTTTATATGAGAGCAAATACGCTGGTACTAGCGGGAGTAGCTGTGGCGGCGACGCTGGCGTTGTCGACCCTCGGAATCGCGGCTCAAACGCCCACTGTGGGCGCAGGGAAAATCAAGCATGTAGTCCTGTTGAGCATTGACGGCATGCATGCGGTGGATTTTTATAACTGCTCGCACGGAATTGCGGGCGTGAATGGCGGGGATCCCTTTTGTCCGAACATGGCAGCGTTGAGCCAGACGGGGATCAATTACGTGAACACCGAGTCGTCGAAACCCTCGGACTCCTTTCCTGGAATGGCGGCGCTGGCTTCGGGCGGAACGCCGAAGACGACCGGTCTTTACTACGACGTCGCGTATGACCGGTCGCTTGATGCGCCGGCAAAGACGACCGGCACCGGATTGGCCGCTGGGACGTGCACGCCCTATGCTCCGCCGACTGGCACCACCACGGACAACGACCAGGGCATCGACCTTAACGACAACCTGGTGAACGGCGGCGCGCCGGGCGCCGGGTTGACCGAAGGTGGCATCGCCTCAATTGATCCGAAGAAGCTGTCGCGCGACCCGCAGAATGGTTGTGCTCCGGTGTATCCGTGGAACTTCATCCGGACCAACACGCTGTTTGGCGTAATCCATGCGGCGGGCGGATACACGGCCTGGATCGACAAACACCCGTCCTACTCCTTTGTGGGCGGCCCCGGAGGCAAAGGCCTCGATGACTATTATTCTCCGGAGGTTGACTCGGCTGTGGTGGCGCTGCCTGGAGTTGAGACGCTGGACGGCGCTGCTTGCGATCCGATCCGCGACGCAACCTCAGTGGGCACGTCGGCGTGGAATGCTAGCTTCAAAAACATCCAGTGCTATGACGCGATCAAGGTGTATGCACTGCTGAACCAGATTGCAGGCAAGACGCATTCCGGCGCGCCGGCGGTTGTTCCCGCAGTATTCGGCATGAACTTCCAGTCTGTGTACGTGGGACAGTCTGTGAATGAGGCGGGCGTGGCTACCGCCGGGTCCAAGAACGCCGCAGCGGCACCCGGCGCGGAGTTGCTGGGAGAAATCGAATACGTTGACACCGCCATCGGTGAGATCGTCGGAGCGCTCAAGAACGCCGGCATCTACAACGACACTCTGCTCATCGTCACGGCCAAGCATGGCGATTCGCCGATCGACCCGACCCGGTACGTGGCTGACGGCGCCAATACACCGGCGACGCTGCTGGCGACGGCCGGCTTCATCCCCTACTCGGAGTCGCCGCTAAACTCGACGGGCATTGGAGCAACCGAAGACGACGTCTCCGTGCTGTGGCTGAAGAAAGGCGCGAGCGTGCCCGCGGCTGTCGAGCTGCTCGAAAACAATGCGGCGGCGATCGGGATGGGCGAGATCCACTACGAGGGCAGCCTGGCGCTCAACTACAACGTGGGTGGCACTGAACCGGGCGAGGATCCGCGGTCGCCGGACATTATCGTCACTCCGAACGTGGGCGTGACCTACTCGGGCAGCACGGCGATGATCGGAGATCACGGGGGATTCGCGCACGACGATACCAACGTGATGCTGCTGGTAAGTAATCCTAGCTTCACCCCGCAGACGGCCGCGGCCCTGGTGGCGACAAGACAGGTCGCGCCGACAATCGTGAAGGCATTGGGGCTCAATCCCTGGGCGCTCGACGCGGTGCGAGTCGAAGGCACGCCGGTGCTGCCCGAGGTCTCGGCGCAGCTCGCGAATCAGTTCGTAAAGTAGTAGTCATCAAGGCATGAGGGGCCGCGCACCGTACAACGGCCCCTCTTTTCTGTCTGATTGAAAAATGGAGAACTCTCTGGCCGCTGGTCCATCAGCACTGCACTCTGTTACTTTAAGCAAAGGTGTGAAGACCGATCGTCCCAACTGGCTAACCGTTCTCAACCGTGAAGTCATCGCCTGCACACGCTGCCCGCGCCTCGTCGCCTATCGCGAGCAGATAGCCCGCGAGAAGCGCCGGGCGTATCGCGACCATGAGTATTGGGGCAAGCCTGTTCCTGGTTTCGGAGATCCCGATGCGCGCGTGCTGATCGTGGGACTGGCTCCCGGCGCGCACGGCTCCAACCGCACGGGACGGCCCTTCACCGGCGATGCTTCGGGCAAGTTCATGTTCCCTGTGCTTTATGAAACTGGATTCGCCAGCCAGCCGAACGCGACCGATCGCAACGATGGGCTCAGGTTGAAAGACCTGTACATCACGGCTGCGGTCCGCTGCGCGCCGCCTGCCAACAAGCCCACGCCGCAGGAACTGGCCAACTGTTCGCATTTTCTCGATCGTGAGATGGCAGGATTAGAGAACGTGAAGGTGGTGGTCGCCTTGGGCAAGATCGGCTTCGATGCTTATCTTAACTACGTAAAGCGACGTGGCTTGGTCGCCAGCAAGCAAGGCTATGTCTTCAAACGTTATCCCTTCAAACATGGCGCCAGTTACCAGTTACCAGACGGCAAGGTGTTACTAGCCTCTTACCATCCCTCGAACCAGAACACGCAGACTGGCAAGCTCACGCGAGAAATGTTTGTGAAGATATTTAAGCAGGCGGCAAGACTTGCCGATGAATAAGCTGAGGCGCCGCCGGGCGAATCGTTGCACCTTCCCCATTTGAATGGGGTCACAATGGAGAAGCGGGGGTCACGATCCGGGGCGGCGCCGATCGCCAGGTTTGCTGGTTGGACCTACTTTAATTTCGTCACCGTGACCTCGAGCTGGAAGGTTCGCTTGGAGTTGGGATCGTCGACACTGCCAACCACCATCGGTTTTCCCAGTTGGGCTACGGTGCTGGCTTTGATGGAGAGTTGACGGAGCACCGGGCGCGCCTGCTGGGCTTGTTGGTCGGGCATAGCGAAGTTGCTGATTTCCCCGCGGACCGATATTGGCAGACCATTGGCGCGCTCCTCGAGCCGGCACCAGATACTGGTTCCCACGTCAAGGTAAGTGAACTCTCCTTGCTTGGACTCGACCGGAACGCGCGTTCCAATCTTGACCTCATCCGAATCGCCGGCATTCAGGTTCATTGAGTATCCCCGCGTATTGATCTTCTTGCCGTCTTCGAACTCATTGACGGAGAAATCGAGACGATAAGCATTTAAGGCCTTCTCCGCTTCAGAAGCCGTCTTCGATGCGCTCGAATCCTGTGCTGATGCTTTCCTGAATCCCGCTCCTGACATCAGAGCGAGAATCAATGCTGCGGCAAGAACCGTCTTCCTGAACATTCGTCATCCTCCTCAAGTTTGTGGTGCTGCTACTTGTTCTGTTGCTGGGAATCGTCATCGCTGCTGGGGAAGCTCATCTCCTCAATTCGGTCCCGCCGCAGTTCGTCGGTGCGCGCCTGTGCGATCAGGGCGGCGTGCTCCGGATAGTTTGTGATGCAGCGCAACAGGATTGTCTCCTGCTCGCTCAGGGGCTGCGGCGAAGGAAACTGATCGAGCTTCGGTGCGGGACTAGCTAGCCGCACAGAGTGGCTGACTGCACGCGGTTTGAGCCGCCTTCCGGATCCAGCGTCGCTAAGTTGAGTTGCGTCGCTTCGGCCGTAGTTTGCTTGGGTTCCAGCGTCCCCGTCGATCTGCGTGCTCGCGGATGGATTCGAGGCAGCCTTCTGAATCGGGCTTTCTGGGCTCCATGCCAGGAACACAGTTACCACAATCGCCGCGGTGAGGGCGGCCAAGGCCGGCCAGCGCCACCGCGAGCGCTCTGTTACATGCGCCTGCTGAGTTAGCAGATTTGCCAGAACGCGGTCTTCCAGTCCAACTCTCGGCTCGACTGCCGTGAATTTCGCCAGCGCGGCATCAAGTTCGCGGTCGAGCGTGCCGTCATTTAAGTTTTCGTGTTCCATGCTGTTTTCCCGTTATCGCCGTCCCTCAGAGGCTAAAGCCCCTTTCTTCCTTATTGTTTTAAGCGGCACGGCTGAAGCCGTACCCTTCCCGAACCATCTCGAACTTAGGTTCTTCCGCATCCCAGCTTCTCCTTGTAAGATTTGCCTTGCACGAAACACTCGCGAGCGCACCGCCGCTTCGTTGATCCCCAGCATCGCGGCCACTTCACGTGGCGACATCTCTTCCACTGCCGATAAGATCAGTGGTTGTCTCAGTTTCTTGGGCAAGGCCGCGATCAGTCGTTTGAGACGCGCACTCTCCTGCGAGCTTTGCATCGCCTGATCCGCCGGGGTGTCTGAAGACTCCACTTCTTCCGCCGACTTTTCGGGATCTTCCAATGCGATCTCTCGCTTGCGACCGCGCTGCTGGCTGCGGTCGACGGCCGCTCGCCACGCGATGCGCGCCAGCCAGGTCTTAGGGTTCTCGAGGGTAGCCAGCTTGTGGCGGTAGCGCAGCACGCGGAGAAACGTTTCCTGGGTTGCGTCCTCGGCGTCGTGATGGCTTCTGAGCGCGGCATAGGCGATGCGGTAGACCAGGCGCGAATGATTGCGGACGAGTTCTTCGAGAACCTTGTCTCGACTGCGGTCCTGACTGCCGTCTTGACTGCGCGGTACCGTCACGGCCTCGTTCAGGACTGCCTCTCCCGCCGCCAATCGCTTGACCTCAATCATGAAGACCGCCGGGACGTCTGGTTTGTTCAACTATTTCTTGGGGAGAACGGTTGCGGTGGTGTTGCTTGCAGGCGTGCAGGTCTTGGGTCCTGGACTTGGGAAGAATCGCCTTAGAAGCCAACCATCACCGGTTCCGGCTCCAGTCGAACGCCCCAGATTTCTTCCACGCGTTGCTGGATCTGGTCTTTGAGTGCGAGGACGTCGACCGCCGTGGCTCCGCCGCGATTGACGATGGCGAGGGCGTGTTTGCTGGAGATGCCGACGCGGCCAGAACCGAATCCTTTGGCGAAGCCGGAGCGCTCGACCAGCCAGGCTGCGGAAATCTTCTTGCGCGTTTCGAGTGCGGGATAGTTGGGGACGGTAAATCCTCGCGCGGCGGCGCGCTGCTTCAGATCCTCATGCTGTTCTGCGGAAAGGACAGGGTTCTTGAAGAAAGATCCGGCGCTCTGGCTGTCCGCGTCTCCGGGAGTGATGAGCATGCCTTTGCGGGCGCGGATGTGGCGCACCGCCTCGCGGGTTTCGGCCAGATTCGGCTGAGTTTCGCGGCCCTCGAAGTGGTGCTTGAGGTCGGCGTAAGTGATGCGAGGGCTGCCTCCGGGAGTGAGAGCGTAGGTTACGCGGAGAACGATGAAGCGTCCGCGCTCGGTGGTGTTGAAGATGCTGGCGCGGTAGCTGAACTCGCAGGCCTCGGGGCAGAGTTCGCGCACCTGATTATCTTTTAAGTCGAGTACTTGCACTGCCGCGATGGTCTCGGCCACTTCCTGGCCATAGGCTCCGACGTTCTGCACGGGCGTGCCACCGACGCTACCCGGGATTCCGCTCAAGCATTCGACTCCGGCACAGCGCGCCATGACGGCGTGAGAAACGAATTTGTCCCAGGATTCGCCGGCGCTGGCGTCGAAAAGAGTTCTGCCGTCTTCATCGTGGCCGCTACGCTGGTCGATGTCTTGAATGGAAACTTTCAACACCAGGCCGGGCCAACCGGAGTCGGCGACCAGCAGATTACTGCCGCCGCCCAGAACGAACAAGGGCAGGTTGCGGAAGCCCGCGAAAGCGACTGCTTCCTGCACTTCACCGATGGTCCCGGCTTCGACGAAATACTTTGCCGGGCCTCCGACCTCGATGGTGGTCAGCGGCGCGAGCGGGATGTTTTCGAGCAGGAGCACGAATTAGGTTCCAATATACACATGACCGAAACCGGTGGCACTGGCCTGGTCAGAATTGCCGGCCGACGATTTGGACGGAACTTCTGGGTGGGCATGTTTCGGGAGACATTTTTCAATGGACAACGCAAAGCCCTGCACGATAAAAGAGATGTGCTTGCCAACACCCTTTCACGGGCGAGTTCAAACAGGGTAGCGCAAGATTTCTAAATGCTTACCGAAGAGCGGCAAAGAGCGATCCTTGAGATACTGCGCCGGGAAGGCCGGGTCCTGGTGGTGGACTTGGCCAAGCAGTTCCACACTTCCCAGGTCACGATCCGAAAGGACCTGGAAATTCTCCACGTCAAAGGCCGGGTTCACCGCACCCACGGCGGGGCGCTGCCGGCGCGTGAAGGCGCTCTCGAAGACCCTACCTTGCGGGAGAAAGAGAAGCTGCATCGCAAAGAGAAGCTGCAGATTGCCGCCGCCGCCGTGCGCATGGTGGCGGAAGGGCAGGTGGTGATCCTTGATTCAGGAACCACGACCACGGCGATTGCCCGCGCCCTGCGGAATTTTCAAAACCTGACCATCATTACGAATGCAGTGAACATCGCCGCCGAGCTTTCCGGATCCGCGGTGGAAGTGATTCTGACCGGGGGCAACCTGAGAAAGAATTCTTTTTCTCTGGTAGGGCCGATTGCGGAGGAGACGCTGCACAAGCTGAATGCGGACATCCTTTTTCTTGGGGTCGACGGATTCGATGTGCAGTATGGACTGAGTACGCCCAACCTGCTGGAAGCGAAGGTGAACCGCGCCATGATCGAGATCTCCCAAGTTGCGGTGGCGACCTGTGATTCCAGCAAGTTCGGCAAGCGGAGTCTTTCGCTGATTGCGCCGCCTTCTGCGCTGCAACACGTCATCACTGACGAAGGTATTCCGAAGGCAGACCTGATCGCGCTGAAGAAATCCGGAGTGGAAGTGACGATCGTCTGACTGCCCGCTTTGTGACGCTCGCATCGCCGCGATCGACGCGGCACAAAATTATGCCCACCTTCAAGAAAGTTGCCAGCATAAGAGGCGTGCTGCTCGCGGGTTTGCTGCTGACGGGCTGGCTAGCGCGGCAGAGCAGCGCACAGAGTTCTGAACAAAGTTCCTTGCTTTACGGAGCGTCCCCGGGCATCGCAAAAGCGGAAATCCGGAGCCAGCTTCTCTCGCTGTCAAACCAGATGATGGAAGCGCAATGGTCAGTTCGCGGAGACAAGCTGACTGGAGTGAAGTTTGTGATCCGCGGGACGAGAGCGGAAATCGCATTGCCGCGCGATCCCGCTCTTCTGATTTTCAAGGATGGGACGTCCGCACGCACCTCGGAGATGACAATCGCCGATAGGCCGCGAATCGAGGTGCTGCAAGCCGATCCCGCTGCGTCGCGCGCCGCTGAACATTTCGCCGGACGCGCGATTCTCGTGCGGCTGCAAGACCCGGCAAAAAAACTCTCGGTCGACTGGCGTGCGATCCTGCGGGACGGTTCCAATTACATTCGCCAAGAGATTACGATTTCCGCGCTGAGCGACGATCAGCCGATCGCCGAAGTGCGCTTGTTCGATGGCAGTCTACCCGGCGCGCGCGTGATTGGAAGCGTCAAAGGGTCCCCGGTGACAGCCGGAGATTTGTTTCTGGGTTTCGAAGACCCCTTGGCGCAATGCCAGGATGGCGCGACTGTGATTTGCGCCATGAAGAGGGAACTGCCGCTCAGGAAAGGACAGTCGGTCGATTATTCGCTGGTTATTGGAGCAGCGCCTCCCGGGCAGATGCGGCGCGGGTTCCTGAATTACGTGGAGCGCGAGCGCGCACATCCCTACCGGACATTTCTGCATTACAACACGTGGTATGACATTGGGTTTGGGAAGCCGTACGACGCGGCGGCGGTGCGTGACGTGATCAGCGCGTTCGGAACCGAGTTGGTTCGCAAGCGCGGAGTGAAGCTGGATTCTTTTCTATTAGACGACGGCTGGGATAATCCGCACTCGACCTGGCAGATGGGCTCGGGGTTTCCGGGCGGGATCGCTCCTCTCAATCACGTAGCGCACGAGTATGGTGCTGCGATGGGTGTTTGGCTTTCGCCCTGGGGCGGCTACGAAGAAGCCAAGCAGGAGCGGCTCGATTTTGGCCGGAAGAATGGCTTTGAGACGAATGAAGGAGGGTTTGCGCTGTCGGGCCCGAAGTACTACGCGAGATTCCGGGAAGTGTCCCTTGATTTCATCCGGGACGGTGTCAATCAATTCAAGATCGACGGAACCGGCAACGTCGACAGCGTGTTTCCGGGTAGCAGTTTCGACAGCGACTTTGCAGCGGCCATCAGTCTGATTCGGGACTGGCGGGCGAAGAAGCCGGACCTTTATGTGAATCTGACAACCGGAACCTATCCTTCGCCGTTCTGGTTGCGCTACGCCGATTCGATCTGGCGCGGGGGAGATGACCACAGCTTTGCGGGAGTGGGGAGTTGGCGGGAGAAATGGATCACTTACCGCGATGCGCAGACTTATCAGAACATTGTGCAGGCGGGGCCGCTGTTTCCCCTGAATTCCCTGATGCTGCATGGGCTGATTTATGCGCGGCAGGCCGAGCACCTCGATAGCGATCCGGGAAATGACTTCACGAATGAAGTCCACGACTATTTTGGAACGGGAACGCAGTTGCAGGAGATGTACATTTCGCACACGCTGCTTTCAAAGAGTAATTGGGACGTGCTGGCGGAAGCTGCCAACTGGTCGCGGCGCAATGCGGGAATACTCAGAGACACACACTGGGTCGGCGGCGACCCGGGCAAGCTCGAAGTTTACGGCTGGGCCGCCTGGTCGAGAACAAATGGCATCCTCACGCTGCGCAACCCGAGCGACCAGCGCCAGAGCATTGCGGTAGACGTTGGGCGAGCGTTTGAACTGCCGCCCGGAGCGCCGCATCGCTTTGTCGCGAGCAGCCCGTGGAAGCAGGACCGAGGAACGCCGCCTGTGTCGTTAAAAGCCGGTGAGGAGCACGTCTTCACGCTGGAGCCCTTCGAAGTGCTCACTCTCGAGGCGCGCCCTATTACTTCTGGTGGAAGAGCGCGCGATACCCGCGACCAGTAATTGACTTCAGGAATAGCAGAGCTGCTTGGCCGAAGTTCGCAGGAGGTGGGACTTTGGCGGCGGCCAGGCCGCGGGCGAGATGGGTCTTCGCGGACGGATGTCCCGTGCTGAGAGTGCAGGGCTCTTTCGGTTTAGCCCGGCACATGGGGCAGCGGACGGATAATATGTGCCGGACCGTGAGCTTCGCGACTTCCACACTAGTATTATTCAACGTCGCGGACTTAAGAACTGGTCAATCTTGCTCTTAAATGCTTGCAATCGCCCAAATTGGGAATGTGTCACGAACCAGCATGTTTGGGAGTTCGAACTGGATCGAGATTTGGCTCTCGTTGAAAGCTCTCGTTGAAAACCATTATTTTGGATTTCTTGCTGCTGCCTGATAGAGTTTCGTCGGACGCCAATCCAATGACACGAACGTTCTGCACCGGACTGTTTATCTCCCTGGCAATGCTGATTCCAGGCGTTGCCATGCATGCGCAGACCATTGAGAAACCCGATTTGAGCAAGCAGCCAACGCTTTATGTGGTCGGCTATGCCCACCTCGATACGGAGTGGCGATGGGAGTATCCCCAGGTCATCAATGAATACATTCGCAAGACCATGGAGGATAATTTCATCCTCATTGATAAATATCCTCATTACATCTTCAACTTCAGCGGGGCCAATCGTTACCGTTTCATGAAGGAATATTTTCCTGCCGATTACGCCCGGCTGAAGAAGTACGTGGATGAAGGAAGGTGGTTCCCGGCGGGCTCGTCCATGGAAGAGGGTGACGTGAATGCGCCCAGCGCTGAGGCGATCATCCGGCAAATTCTCTACGGCAACGACTGGTTTCGTAAAGAACTTGGCAAGGCCAGCGTGGAATATATGCTGCCCGACTGCTTTGGATTTCCCGCGTCGCTGCCGACGATTCTCGCTCACTCCGGGGTGAAGGGATTTTCGACGCAGAAGTTGGTGTGGGGCTCTTCCGCTCCACGCGGAGGTCCGGAATCGTTGGAGAAGACTCCGGAAGGCACGCCTTTTAATGTAGGCGTGTGGGTGGGACCGGATGGCGAGAGCGTGCTGGCCGGACTGAATCCGGGCTCTTATGATGGCGGCATCGAAACCGATCTCAGCAAGCCGTTGCCTCCGCTACCCCCCGATGCGGCGCTCCAGGACATACAAAAGAAGCTGCAGGCGGTGCGCGCCAAGCTCGACCAGGAGCAGGGCAGCGGGCACGCTTCGGATACTAAAGACATTGAGGAATCCGTCCGCCTGCGAGACGAACAAAACGCTTTTACGCGGGTCGATCAGGACCGCGCACAGGCGCTACATCAGCGCGACTGGGCGGCGCGGGTCGAACTGAACGGCAAAGTCAGCGGAGTGTTCACCGACTACCACTATTACGGAACCGGTGACATCGGCGGCGCTCCGCGGGAAAAAGATGTGGCACGTCTGGAAGCGATTGTCACGCGGGGCATGACGAGCCTGCCACCTAATGGCCTTGGATCTGACGAAGAACGTAGCGATGCGCCGCCGGTGAAGGTTGGCGACGGACCGGTTCACGTGATCTCGGCGAATGCGGAGCAGATGTTCCTCGACATCACAACAGCCGAAGCCGCCGGACTGCCGCGCTACACCGGCGAAATGGAACTGACCAACCATTCTGCGGGCTCACTCACTTCCCAGGCTTATCAAAAGCGTTGGATCAGGAAAGAAGAATTGCTGGCCGATGCCGCCGAGAAAGCTTCGATTACGGCCGAGTGGCTGGGAGCGCGTCCGTATCCGCTCGGGCGCTTGAACGATGCCTGGACGCTGGCCATGGGCGGCCACTTTCACGACATCGCCGCCGGCACGGCGACGCCCAAAGCATACGAGTTCGCCTGGAACGATGACGTAATTGCGATGAATCAGTTCGCCGGTGTGCTCGATAATGCTACCGAAGCCGTTGCGGCGGCGCTGAACACTGATACGAAAGGTATGCCAGTAATCGTCTTCAACCCGTTGAACATCGCGCGCGAGGATTTGGTGGAAGCGAGTGTCAGCTTTCCGGAAGGTATGCCGAAAGACGTGCATGTCATCGGTCCAGATAACGATGAAGTTGCGGCGCAGATCTCGAACGGCAAAGTGATCTTCGTGGCCAAGGCGCCCTCTGTCGGCTACGCGGTTTACGATGTGCTGCCCGGGACAGGTGCGCCCGACCGACATCGAATGAAGGTTTCGGAGAATTCTCTCGAGAACGAGTATTACCGCGTAAAGTTAAATGCCGATGGCGACGTAGCCAGTATTTTCGATAAGTCGGTCCACCGGGAATTATTGGTCGCTCCCGCGCGTCTTGCCATTTCCTATGACAACCCTGAGCACTGGCCGGCCTGGAATATGGATTGGGACCAGGAGCAGGCGAGGCCAACGGCGTACGTCGGCGGTCCGGCGAAAATTCGCGTCGTGGAAAGCGGTCCGGCGCGCATAGCCGTCGAGGTGTCACGCGAAACGGCCGGCTCGCGCTTCGTGCAAACCATCCGGCTATCGGTGGGAGAGGCAGGTAGACGCGTGGAGTTTGCAAACGTGATCGACTGGAACACGCGGGAATCGAATCTAAAAGCGACATTTCCTCTCACTGCCTCGAATCAGATGGCCACCTATAATTGGGATATCGGCACAATCGAACACCCCACTGCCCAACCTAAGAAATTCGAAGTGCCCTCGCACCAGTGGATCGACCTGACCGACATGAAAGGTGAGTTCGGCGCTACCATCCTGACCGATTGCAAGAACGGATCGGACAAGCCGAATGACCACACGATCCGGCTGACCCTGATTCGAACTCCCGGCACGCGCGGCGGTTATGCCGACCAGGGCACGCAGGATGTCGGGCATCATGAATTCGTTTACGGAATCGCCGGGCACGCCGCCGGGTGGCGAGAGAGCCAGACTGACTGGCAAGCGCAGCGGCTGAATGCTCCGCTGATTGCGTTTCAAGCCTCGAAGCACGCTGGAGTTCTAGGCAAAGAGTTTTCCCTGCTGAAGGTCAGCAACCCGCGAATTCGAGTCCTGGCGCTGAAGAAAGCGGAGCAGAGTGATGAGATCGTTGTGCGTCTGGTCGAACTCGATGGCAAGCCGCAGCGTGACGTCAAAATATCTTTCAACACCGCGATCATTTCCGCAAGAGAAGTGAATGGGCAAGAGCAGCCGGTCGCAAGCACGCCCGTTTTCGATGGAGCTCTGGTCACTTCGTTCTCCGCGTACCAGCCGCGCACGTTCGCGGTTAGGCTGGCTGCGGCCCGAACCAAAGTTGCGAGCGTTCGCTCGGCGCCGGTTGCCTTGCATTATGACCTCGCGACTGCCAGCAGTGATGGGACGCCCTCAGTGGGCGGCTTTGACGGCAAGGGCAATGCGTTCCCGGCTGAAATGCTGCCCGAACAAATCACATTCAACGATGTGCAGTTTCGACTGGCGGCGGCGAAGACGGGCTCTCGCAACGCAGTCGTGGCCAAGGGGCAGACGATCGATTTGCCAGAAGGCCGATATAACCGCGTGTATGTTCTGGCGGCCTCGGCGGACGGCGATGAGAACGCCACATTCGAAGTCGGGAAGAGGAAAGTCGAGTTGGACATCCAGAACTGGGGCGGATTCGTCGGACAGTGGGATGACCGGCAATGGAGTTCGAAGGACACATCCAATGACGATTATGGCGAGATGACCGGCATCAAGCCGGGCTATATCAAGCGCGCCGACCTGGCTTGGTACTGTTCGCATCACCACAACGCCGCGGGCGAAAATGTTCCTTATGCTTACTCCTATCTGTTCGCCTATTCGATCGACTTGCCGGCCGGCACAAAGACCATCAAGCTGCCGGATAATGACAAGATCCGCGTCATGGCTATATCGGTGGCCGACGAGAATGCCGAGGTGAAGCCGGTGCAGCCGCTTTACGATGTGCTTCCCCCGATCGCCACAACAACGTTCTCGGGTACGGCGCCGTGAATCCGATGCCCAGCCGCGAGTCGAGGCTGATACGAGGGTGACGCTGATACCATCGTCTAATTGTTTCGCCTCCACGCTTCTGATCTGATGTAGTGGCTTGAATCGCAAATCGACGCAATCGGACGTCCGTAGTGAAGGAGAGAATCCACCCGTGACTCTCGCAAAAGGTTTCGGGTCGCTGCTAATAATGACTGATCTTTGCTCTGCTTCGACCTTGTAGGAGGACCACCATGAAGAGAATCGCTTTCCTGTTGGTTGCAGTTGCAACCTTGGCCGGCGTAGTCTTCTTGCGCGCTCCTGCATCTGGACACGCTGATGAAGAGGCCGCTCCGATCTTCGGGATCAAGATTCCTCCCGGATACCGCGATTGGAAGCTGATTTCCGTGGCCCACGAAGAAGGCAACCTCAACGATCTGCGGGCTCTTCTCGGCAACGATGTAGCAATCAAGGCCTACCGGGAGGGGAAGCTGCCCTTCCCGGACGGCACAATCATTGCCCGGCTGGCCTGGAGTTACGTTCCGTCCGAGGAAAACAACAAAGTCTTCGGCCGTGCCCAGTCTTTCGTGGCCGGGGCTGCCACGAACGTTCAGTTCATGGTGAAGGACTCAAGAAAATATGCCTCGACCGGCGGATGGGGCTTCGCTCAATTCACAGACAGCAAACCCGCCGACGAAGCTCTGCTCAAAACCTGCTTCCCCTGCCACGAGCCTGTGAAAGCTCGCGACTTTGTCTTCACCCGTTACGCGCCTTAAGACTGAAGCGAAATCGCAAATGCGCTCATCAATAACCAAATGAGTCATAGGAGGGTTCATGGCAACGAATAGAGCCACGGTGGTACCCATGAAGGCGGCGCAGATGAAAGTTGCGCAAGTTCCCAAGCCGGGCGCGGATTTCGAGATCGTTGAGCGCGAGATTCCGAAGCCGGACGCGAGGCAAGTGCGCATCAAGGTGCAGGCTTGCGGCGTTTGCCACAGTGACGTGTTGACGAAAGAAGGCCTGTGGCCTGGAATTCAGTATCCCCGTGTCCCAGGTCACGAAGTGGCGGGCGTCGTCGATGAAGTGGGGTCTGGTGTTTCCGAGTGGACGAAGGGACAACGCGTGGGTGTCGGCTGGCACGGCGGCCACGACGGCACCTGCCGCGAATGCCGGCGCGGAGATTTCGGCAACTGCACGAACATGAAAATTTGTGGCATCAGCTACGACGGCGGATACCAGCAATACATGGTCGCTCCCGCGGAGGCAGTCGTGGCCATCCCGGAAACTCTTAGCGACGTCGACGCTGCCCCTCTGCTGTGCGCAGGCATTACCACCTACAACGCGCTGCGGCACAGCGGCGCGCTTCCCGGCGACCTGGTTGCGGTGCAGGGTATCGGCGGCTTGGGTCACCTCGGAATTCAATTTGCGAATAAGTTTGGATATAAGGTCGCGGCAATCGGGCGCGGATCTGAAAACGCGACCCTCGCAAAGAAGCTCGGATCCAGCGTGTACATCGACAGCCAGGCGACGAACGCAGCCGAGGCGTTGCAAAAACTGGGTGGAGCGCGGGTAATTCTGGCAACAGCCCCAAGCTCGAAAGCGATGTCCGAGCTGATCAACGGTCTGGGACCGAACGGCGAGCTCATTGTGGTCGGTGCGACCGCCGATCCCATTGAAGTGACGCCGATACAGCTCATCAATGGAAGTAAGACCATTCAGGGCTGGGCCTCGGGAACGCCGGCCGATTCCGAGGACACACTGCGCTTCGCCGAACTGAGCGGCGTGCGTCCTATGATTGAAACCTATCCGCTCGAAAAGGCGGCGGAAGCTTATGCACGGATGATGAGCGGCAAGGCAGAGTTCCGCGTAGTCTTGACCATGTGAGGTCTCACCTTAACGAATATCCACGACAAAGGAGATGATTTATGTCACACCATTATTCCGGTCCGGATTTTGGTTTTCCCCATGGCGATGCTCGACTCGACTTTACTGACCTGTATGCCTTCCCCAAGCCTGGGGACGCCAGCAAGTCGATCCTGATTATGAATGTACATCCATCGTCCGGCGTGAACCCTCCGGGACCCACGACAGACGAACCCTTCGCGACCGAAGCGGTATATGAGCTTAAGATTGACACGAACGGCGACGCTATTGCCGAGATCGCTTACCGGGCGTGCTTCTCCTCCGACAAGAGCGGGGCGCAGACCGCAACGCTGCGCCGGGTTGAAGGGGAGCAGGCCACCGGGACAGGCGACGAAGGGAAGACGATCGTCGAAGGAGCACCCGTCTCGACCGGGCCGGAGGCGCACGTGATTGAGGCTGGGGACTATCGCTTCTTCGCCGGCTGGCGCGGCGATCCCTTTTTCTTCGACGTAAATGGCGCCCTGAACAATTTGCAATTCACCGGTAACGATTACTTCGCCGACAAGGACGTGTGCAGCATTGTGCTGGAAATACCTAACTCCGCCCTCGGTTCTAAAAAGGTAGGCCTGTGGGCTCGCACGCTGGACGGCGCTAGCGGGAAATGGGTGCAGGTGGATCGCGGTGCGCGTTCAAATCAAACTCCATTCCTTGCCGGCGAGCAGAACGCCGCCTATCTCGCTGCGGAGCCAGCAGACGATGCCCGCTTCGTCCCAGTCTTCGCGCACGCGCTGGAGCACGCCGGGGGATATACGCCGGCGGAAGCAACGCGGGTCGCGGGAACCCTGCTGCCGGACGTCCTCCACTATGATCCCACGCGGCCGGCATCCTACCCGGACAGTGGCCGGGCACTCACTGACGACGTCGTAGATTTCTTCCTTCCCCTCCTTTCCAATGGAAAGGTGACGGGAGATAAAGTAGGGCCGCACAAGGATCTGCTCACCGTGTTTCCCTACGTCGGCTCACCGCACAAGGTCCGGTCTGCGAAACGGGTGGCCGCCTAAGCCCGCGGAAAGGAACGTCTCATGAAGTATCCGACTCTTTATCGCACAATGCAGATCGATGGGTTGTCGATTTTTTACCGAGAGGCCGGCGCGAAAGACGCGCCAGTGCTTCTCTTGCTCCACGGACTTCCGTCCTCGTCGCGAATGTTCGAGCCGCTCTTCGCGAGGCTTTCCGATCACTATCACCTGGTCGCGCCCGATTACCCAGGTTTTGGACACAGCGATTGGCCGGGCCCGAAAACATTCGCGTACACGTTCGATCACTACGCCGAGATCATGAATCATTTCACCGAAGCGCTCGGCCTTTCACGCTACACCCTTTATATGCAGGATTACGGCGGCCCCGTGGGCTTCCGCATGGCCTTGGCCCATCCCGAGCGTATCGAGGCTCTCATCGTCCAAGACGCGGTCGCACACAACACAGGCTTGGGCGCGAATTGGAAAGCACGACGAGCTTTCTGGGCCGATCGCACTGCAAACGAAAGCGCGCTGCGCGTAAACCTCTTATCATTTGAGACGACACGGAGCCGCCACGCCGGTAACGACCCAGACCAAGCACGCCACGACCCTGATCTCTGGACGGACGAATTTTACTTTCTCAATCAACCCGGTCAAGCAGACATTCAAAGCGATCTGTTCTACGACTATCGAACCAATGTGGAAGCCTACCCGAAGTGGCAGGCGTGGATGCGCGATAAGCAGCCGCGTTTGCTGGTGATCTGGGGCAAGTACGAATCTTCGTTTGATCCCTCAGAGCCGGAAGCGTATCGCCAGGATGTGCCGACTGCTCAGGTTCACATTGTGGACGGTGGTCATTTTGCACTGGACACGGCAGCGGATGAAATCGCCGCTCTGGTCCGAGATTTTGTCGATTCTTCCCGCGGAGGATTGCTCGAGCGGCGCGTTGGCTAAGGCTGCTACTAGAATGCCGACTGCGCAACCGTGAATTTAGTTTGAAACTTTGTAGCCCCTTCGGCTCCCCCATGGCCGCGGAAGGCAAAGCAGTTCACGAAGAGAAAACTTCGTGAGCGAATCTGTGTCGCAACCACTATCATTTGTTAGGTTAGTTCCACGTTGTGGGTGAACGTCGAGAAGCGCCACAGGAAAGGGGCATTGTTGAGCAAGGCGAACTTAACCAATCGCAAGGCGATTCAGATCGAGTGGGGCGACTGCGATCCTGCTCAGATTGTCCACTACCCTCGTTACCTAGCGTATTTCGACGCATGTACGACGGCGTTGTTCAAGAAGGCCGGCCTGTCCAAGCGGCAGATGCTGCAAACCTATGAGATCGTAGGTATTCCAATGGTCGATCTGCGCGCGTCATTTAAGGCGCCATCGCGATTCTCGGACACAGTAATCGTCGAGTCTGAGATCACGGAGTGGCGCCGCAGCAGCTTTTGCGTCCGCCATCGGTTGTTTAACAAGAATGTTTTAGCGGTGGAATGTTTTGAGATCCGGGTCTGGGCAGTGACCTCCAAAGCCGACCCGGATCAGATTGAGAGCAGACCTGTGCCTCGCGAAGTGGTCGAGAAGTTTTCCGTGGATAACGATCGTCGCGCCGTTCAGCAGAGATCACGGCGAAAGAAACGATGAGCATGCGCACACAGGTTGGGATTGTGGGGGCTGGACCCGCAGGCCTTGTCTTGGCGCACCTCCTGGAGCGAAGAGGAATTCATTCGGTTGTGGTCGAGGCTCGAAGTCGACAGCATTGCGAGCAGCGGGTACGAGCCGGAGTCCTGGAGCAAGGCACGGTCGACCTTCTGATAGAAATGGGCGTAGGCGAGCGCATGAAGCGGGAAGGCCTGATCCATGATGGTGTGGAAATTCGCTTCCGGGAACAGGGGCATCGCATCGATTTCAAAGCCCTGACGGGGCGCGGCATCACAATCTATGCCCAGCAGGAGGTTGTGAAGGACCTCATTGCCGCCCGGCTGGCAGCAGAGTGCGAGATTTTCTTTGAGGCTGAGGATGTTACGATTCACGACTTCGATTCCACGACACCTAAGATACGATTTCGCGATGATGGGGAGCCTTCGGAAATCCTTTGCGACTTCATCGCAGGCTGCGATGGATTTCACGGAGTGTGTCGCCCGAGCGTAGAAAAGGCTTTAACCATCCATGAACGGGTTTTTCCTTTCGCCTGGCTCGGCATTTTGGCTGCAGCGCCACCTTCTTCCGAAGAGCTGATCTATTGCTATCATGATCGCGGATTCGCCCTGCACAGCATGCGGACTCCGGAGATCACCCGCTTGTATCTCCAATGCGCTCCCGATGAAGACCTGGCCCAGTGGCCCGATGAAAAAATCTGGGAAGAGTTACAGACGCGCCTCACGACTCGCGACGGGCGCAGGCTAACAGAAGGGCCCATTTTGCAAAAAGGCGTTACCGGTATGCGCAGTTTCGTGGCCGAGCCAATGCGGTATGGCAGGCTTTATTTGGCTGGCGATGCGGCGCATATCGTTCCTCCGACCGGCGCGAAAGGCCTAAATCTTGCTGTCGCTGACGTTCGGGTCCTAGCAGCCGCGTTCGCGGAATTCTATGCTTCTGGAAATCCGCATCTGCTCGACCGTTACTCAGAGACCTGTTTAAGAAGAGTATGGCTGGTGCAGCGCTTTTCTCTGTGGATGACTTCCATGCTGCATCGGCTTCCTGGGAACGACAGGTTCGAGGAGCACAGGCAGTTGGCCGACCTGGACTACTTGACAACCTCACGCGCGGCGGCGCAAAGCTTCGCCGAAAACTACGTCGGACTGCCGATAAGCTGACTCGACGTACAATCGGTAGCATTGGTACACGGAACGCCGCGGAAGGCCAATTGAAACGGCACGGTGAGATAAACATGTCTTCGCTGATTTCGGCCAAAGGCAGTCATGCTGCAGAGTCAGTAATCCCCTTCCGCCGGCATGAGCCCGCGACCCAGCCGGATTCTTTCTATCCCGCCTATCGCGCGACGAGGTTGCGGGCTCCATCCCAGCCGTTGATCTTCTTGCCGCATACTCTTTCGGAAGTCACGGGGCCAGTCTTTGGCCATTCCGATATTCATCCAAACGATCAGGACCTGACAGCTCAACATGCGGGCGAGCCGTTGGGGGAACGCATCATTGTGCGCGGACGAGTGGTGGATGGCGATGGCCACGCCGTTTCAAATAGCTTGATCGAGATTTGGCAGGCGAATGCGGCGGGACGATACGCACATGCGAAAGACGACCACCCCGCGCCGCTCGATCCGAACTTCAGCGGGACTGGACGAGCGCTGACCGACGCGGACGGGTTCTACAGCTTTTTGACCATCAAGCCAGGCGCCTATCCGTGGCGCAATCACGAGAATGCTTGGCGTCCGGCGCACATCCATTTTTCTTTGTTTGGGCCAGCCTTCGTTACGCGCCTGATCACGCAGATGTATTTCCCGGGCGACCCGCTATTTGCTTTTGATCCCATTCTGCAGTCGATCCCAGACGAAAGGGCGCGCCAGCGCTTGGTTTCGAAATTTGATCTGGAGACGACGAAGCCGGAATGGGCTTTGGGCTATCGTTTCGACATCGTGCTGCGCGGCCGGGAATCAACGCCGTTTGAGAAATAAAGAAAGATAGAGAAAAGTAACGATGGACTTGACGCCGACTCCTTCGCAGACAGTAGGTCCTTACCTGCATCTTGGCCTGACGGATGCACGAAGCATTTCGCGTGTCGCCGGCGATGGAGCGAAGGGCGAACGGGTGTGGCTGACTTTCCGTGTAATGGATGAAGAGGGAGTGCCTGTTCCCGATGCGATGATAGAAGTGTGGCAGGCAGACTCTGAAGGGAACTACGTGGATTACGACGGCAGTGCGGATGACGAGGCCTTCCGCGGCTTTGGGCGGCTGGCGACGGCGGAAGATGGCTCGTGCACATTTGAGACGATCAAGCCGGGTTGTGTGCCAGGTCCAGGCGAAACAGTTCAGGCGCCCCACATTAATGTATCGATTTTGGGCCGGGGCATTCTCAAGAGATTGTCGACGCGACTTTACTTTGCGGGAGAGCCGGCGAACGACGCAGACCCCGCGTTGGCCTTGGTTCCAGAAAATCGGCGCGCAACGTTGCTGGCCCGGCCGGATCCGGCTCGCCCCGGCACTTGGATTCTCGATGTGCACCTTCGTGGAGAGGGCGAGACGGTATTTTTCGATGTGTGATCATTTCAAATGGAACGGCCGAGCCGAATCAAAACAACCTGCGTTGCGGAACCATGCAGTGCGGAGTCGAAGATGAGCGGACGATTGGTCGAAAGCCTGGCGACCACACCGGCGTTGGCCGCGATGTTTTCCGATGAGTCTGTTCTGCAGGCGATGTTGGACTTCGAAACTGCCTTAGCGCGTGCAGAAGCGAGATGTGGGGTGATTCCATCGCAGGCGGCGAGCGCGATCACGGCTGCTGCCAGGCTCGACAATTTCGATGTTTACGCTCTTGCCGACGCCGCATTTCGCGCTGGGACGCCGGTCATTCCGCTGGTGAAAATGCTGACTGACCAGCTGAGAAAAGCGGACGCGCAGGCGGCGCGATTCGTTCACTGGGGAGCTACGAGCCAGGACGTCGCCGACACCGCGATGTCACTTCTTCTGAAACGAACAGAGCCGATTTTGATCGATGATTTGAAGCGGTTGGAAGAATCGCTGGCAGATTTGTCAGAGCGGCACAAGGACAGCGTTATGCTCGGTCGAACCCTGCTTCAGCCTGCGCCGCCCGTCACCTTCGGACTCAAGGCCGCGGGCTGGCTGGCATCGGTCCGCCGTGGAAGGCGGCGTCTGCAGAAGACGTTCTGCGCTGCAGCTGTGCTGCAGTTTGGTGGGGCCAGCGGCACCTTGGCATCGCTTGGCGACCGTGGAATTCCCGTGACTGTAGCCCTGAGTGCAGAGCTTGGATTCGGAAATCCTCCAGCCGCGCCTTGGCACACAGAGCGTGACAATCTGGCGACGCTGATCTCCAGTTGCGGAGTGCTGACTGGATCTCTCGGGAAGATGGCGCGGGACATCAGCCTACTCATGCAGAACGAGGTGGGTGAGGCAACCGAGCCCGGAGGGGAAGGCCGCGGCGGATCGTCGACCATGCCGAACAAGCGCAACCCTACAGCGTGTGCTCTAACGCTCGCCGCGGCGCATCGGGTGCCGGGATTGGTTGCATCTTTTCTCTCTGCGATGCTGCAGGAACACGAACGGGGTGTGGGAGGCTGGCAGGCGGAGTGGCCGATCATTGCCGCCATAGTCCAGTCGACTGGCGTGTCAATTGCTTCGATGGCTGAAGTGGCCGAGGGGATCTCAATTAACCCGCAGAAGATGCGCCTCAACATCGAGAACACGAATGGAGCAGTTTTTGCAGAGCGCGCCATGATGCTGCTTGGAGCGAAGCTGGGGCGAGATGTTGCTCATAAGATTCTTGAGGCCGCGACGAGGAAGAGCGCAGAGGAGAGCAAAGATCTCGTCGCCGTTCTTGCCGAGATTCCCGAGGTGACGATCCATCTCGGTCCTGCTGAGCTCAAGCGACTGGAAGTCCCTGAGCAATATCTTGGGTCGGCTGAGGCCTTCCGGAAAGCTCTGGCATCAGAGCCCGATCACGAAGGCAACGACAACGACAAGGAGCAATGATTTGCCCTTCGCAACGATTCACGGTACACGGATGTTCTACCGACTGCAGGGAAACGCGGGACGGCCCGTGCTGATTCTGTCGCACTCGATCGGTACGGACCAGTCGATGTGGGATCTTCAAGTAGAAGAGCTACTTCCTTACTTCCAAGTTCTGCGTTATGACACACGGGGGCACGGAGCTTCGGAGGCAACAGCCGGTGAGTATTCAGTTGAGATGTTGGGCAAAGATATTGTCTCGTTGGCCGACGCGCTAGCGATTTCGCAGTTTGCTTTTTGCGGCTTGTCGCTCGGCGGCGCCATCGGGCAGTGGATTGCGGTGAACGCTCCCCAGCGAGTCACCAATCTGGTGCTGGCCAACACCTCGCCTCAGTTCGTCCCGCGCGCCAACTGGGAAACACGGATCGGGGCGGTACTTAAAGGAGGGATGTCGGCAGTCGTCGATGTTGCCATGCAACGATTCTTCTCCCCTGACACGCTGGCCAAACACAATCCACATGTCGCTTCGATCCGATCCGTCTTCTTAGGAACGGATCCGGTCGGGTATCTGGGGTGTTGCGCCGCTCTGCGCGATATGAATCACGTAGAGCTCATCAAGCAGATTAAGGCTCCAACTCTCGTAATCTCCGGTGACCGCGACGTTGCGACTCCGTGGAGTGGGCACGGAGAGAGGCTGGTGCAGGAGATTCCGGGAGCGAAAGCGCTTCATCTGGCGGTCGCGCATCTTTCTAATATTGAACGGCCACACTCGTTCACCGCGGCACTGCTTGAGTTCCTGCTGCCGCGACCGAGCACTGATGCAGAATCCCTGCAAGCCGGATTCGAAATGCGTCGCGCAGTGCTTGGTGACGCACATGTCGATAAGGCGATTGCTGCGACGACCGACTTCACTCGCGATTTTCAAGAGTTGATAACCCGTTTCGCCTGGGGAACGATCTGGTCTCGTCCCGAACTGGACCGGCGCACCCGACGGCTGCTGGTGCTGGCGGTAACCGCATCGCTCGGGAGGTGGGAAGAGTTCACCCTCCACCTGCGAGCTGGGTTGGCTAGTGATCTCGAATTATGCGATTTGAAAGAAGTGCTTCTGCAAACCGCCGTGTATGCAGGCGTTCCGGCGGCGAACACCGGATTTCAAATTGCGGCCGAACAGATCACGAAGAAGGATGATTGACCAATCAACCAAACGTGAACGCGAATGCCTGCACGCCTGGGTCAAGGAACTCAATCTCAAATGTTCGATCTTCCACTGGCCCCTTTTGCCGGATGAGCTGATAGAGCCGGTGCCCCTGGACTGTTCCTGAGCCGTCGCTGTCGGTATCAACGCCGTGATCGTCACTCGGAGCAGTGCCGTCCAGCTTCACCTTGAAACGGACCGGCTTGCCATCCTTTTCGGTACCTAGGACGAGGTGAAGATCGCGGGCATGAAAACGGAAAATAATTTTTCCAGGGGCCGTCTGAAGCACCGCACTTTCCGCCCCGACCTTCCAATTCCCGCCGAGAGCCCATTGATTGAGCGAAAGCCGGGGTTGCGGCGTGTAAGCGCGCCCGGAATCTTTAGCGATCGCCTCGGTGGAAGCGAAGTGCTCTGCGCGATGGTAGCCGACGTAGGTTTCCGGGGAACGGACATCCGCATTGTCAGGAGCGGCTTCCGCACCGGCTCCGGATACGCTGATCGTGCCCGAGGAAGACAATTGGGCCCCGTTCTCCTTTAGAAGCTCCTGGATTACGCGCTCCGACTCGGCGTACTCGCCCTCGCCGAAGTGGTGATAACGGATTCGGCCCTTGCCGTCGATAAAGTAGTGTGCTGGCCAGTATTCGTTATTGAATGCTTGCCAAATCTTGTAGTCGCTGTCGATGGCGACAGGGTAAGTGATCTTCAAATCGCGCACTGCCTTCTCGACATTCGAGCGCTCCTTCTCGAATGCGAACTCGGGTGTATGCACTCCGATGACTACCAGACCCGCATCTTTATACTTTGCTGCCCAACCTTCCACATAGGGCAACGCCCGCAGGCAATTGATGCAGGAATAAGTCCAAAAATCGATAAGCACGACCTTCCCCTTCAGCGATTTGCTACTGAGAGGAGGCGAGTTGAGCCAGGCAACGGCGCCGCTCAAGTCCGGCATGGGGCCTTCATCGTCAAGCGTGGGCACCGTGTCGGCGCTCGCTGCCAAAACGGCCGCAGGCTTCCCTGGACGCAACCGGTCGATCAAATGCTCTTCGGCTTTTGAAGTGTTCACAAAGGAAAACTTGGTCAGCAAATTTGTGTCCCAGCCTAGAGCGATCGCAACTACTCCCAGGATCACCGCCACGCCTAATCCGCGACGGATCCAGATTTCAAACGAAAGCGAACGTTTCAGCGCGAAGAAAACTTTGTTGCCGGCGAAGAGCGCGATTCCCAGAGAAGTCGCGGCACCTAGCGCGAAGGACAATAGCAACAACGACGAGCGAGCACCTGGGCCTTGAATCGCCGCGCCGGTTAAGATCAAGCCAAGAATCGGGCCAGCACACGGAGCCCAAAGAAGGCCGGTCGAGATTCCTAATACAAAGGACTTACCGATGCCACTCTCCGCAGACGGACCGCCATGCAGTTTGCTGCCTGCCTGTACCAGCGGGCGAGTCAACGCCTCGGCAATGGAGGGAAAGAGAAGACTCACCCCCAACACGAGGAAAATGAGCATCGCCACATAGCGCCCACCTTGATTCAGGCGCACCACCCAATGGCCACCGAATGCAGCCGCGATTGCCACGACGGAAAACGTCAGCGCCATCCCAACCAGTAAAGGCAGGCCGGAGCGGCGGAAGGGCTGGTCCGCACGCGCGAAAACAAACGGCAGCACAGGCAGGATGCATGGGCTCAAAATCGTCAGTACACCGCCGACAAAGGCCAGGAGATAGATCAGCATCAGACAGTCCAGTCCACGTTCTCGATTGTGCGCAACATTTCGGATCTCACCCTGTAGTTGGATTCATCAGGGTCTCAATAGTTACTGAAATCTGAAATCGAAATTCTGTACGCGTAACGTGCTCCTCCCCATCACTTCATATCGAGAAGTGCAGCCATCGTTTCCACTCCGTCCCACAGATTCTGCAGGCGCAGGTTCTCATTGGCGGCGTGCTGATTGTCATCGTAATTTGCGATGGGCACCGTGATGGTGCGAGTATGCGCGGCGCGTTCCATCGCTCCCAGCGGCACACTCCCTCCCATGGTAGGAAGGAGCACTACATCTTTGCGCACACTCTTCACTGCTTCAATCACTTCCTGCGCAATCGGCAGATCCATCGGCGTACGCACGGCGTTGTAGCCTGCCTCATCGCGCACCACCATAGCAACTCGAGGATGCTCCAAAAGGATCTCCTGCGAGGGTTCGCGGTCCACGATGAAGTAACCGCGGGACTGAATGTAGTCCACGACGCGCTGCTGCTGCGCCTGCCAGTCGACCCCGACCACCAAACGCAGGTCCAGGTCGGCGGTCGCCGTGGGCGGAATGACATTGGCGGCTCTGGCTCCGGTCTGGCCCGATGAGAGGCCGTTGATGTTCAGCGAAGGCTGGTTGATCAGCTCCAGCAGATGCGCGCCTCTGCCATCGACATGTCCCAGCCAAAAAGCATTCATGAGCATGCGGTCGTTCACCGGAGCACGGGACAGCGCTTCTTTTTCAGCCGCAGAGAGCGGCTCAATTCCGTCATAGAAATGCGGCACCAGAACGCGGCCGTCTTCGTCTTTCATCCCGGCGAGCAACTGCGCCAGCATCATCGCCGGGTTCGGCGCCCAGTTTCCGTAGTGGCCGCTGTGCAACCCATGGTGCGGTCCATAAACTGTGATTTCCAAATGCGCATCGCCTCGGGCTCCAAAAACCACGGTCTGTTGCCCGCTCTGATCGACCGGCCCGTCGCAAACCAACCACACATCGCCGTGGACCAGATTGTGGTTGGCGTTGAGGATCTGCTCCAGATGCGGTGACCCGGCTTCCTCCTGACCCTCCCACACGAAGCGAAGGTTCGCCCGCAACGGGATCCCGGCCGCCTTTAACGCATCAAACGCCGTTAGCTGCGCGAAGATCGCCGCCTTATCGTCGCCGGCCGATCGGGCGTAGATGCGCTGCTCGCCGTTTACTTCCCGCACGACCGGCGTGAAAGGTGAACCGCCATCCCATTCCGAAGGAGTGACCGGCTGCCCGTCGTAGTGCGCATAGAAGACAATCGTGTGTTGCGCACCCGGCACATCGATTTGCCCGAAGACCACGGCCGGCGCGCCAGGCAGAGAGAGCAGCCGGGACTCGATGCCGCGTTTCCGGAGTTTTTCGAGGAGCACGTCCGCATTGCGCTTCAGGTTTGCCGGATCGGCGGCAACGTTCGGTATCGACAGCAATTCACTAAATTGCTGCACGAGTTCCGCCCGATGTACCGCAGTGTAATGGCGGGCCGCCTCCGGCGGCGTCTGCGCGGCAATCGCGGTTGCGAGACAAATGAGAAACACAGCAAGGAAGGAAAGTTGCATGGGCTCAACTATACAAGTCGCGCGTGCCCGACGTTTTTCCCCGTGAGCTTTTTGCTGAAGAGGTTCCGTGAACCCTGTCACCAGAGTAGGGTTGCCACATCCGCGCCGGGAACTTGCCAACCGCATGCAGCAGGCAAGGCTCCCCGTGCGACCGATTTAGAGAAGCAGCGCTGGGCCGCTTCTCAACCGACACGATAGAGAACGAGAATCAGGATCAAGAAACCTAAGACATACGCAACGTACGCATTCAGACGTCCGTGGTGCATTCCTGCCAGCAGTCTCGCGACAGAGTTTACGATCATTCCTACGGGATGAAAGAAGAGGCGATCCACCAGGTGCGTCTCATCGCGGCGTCGCCGGATTGCCGTCCGGAAATGCACGGCCACCGTTTCGCGGGTGTCCTCGACGATATTGGGGCGGAAAATTGCCTGGAAGACCACGCGCACTGGATTGGAAAATCCCGTTGCCGTATAGGTCATTTCAGGCAACAGAGTCGGAATTCCGCCGGCCCAGACTTCGTTCTTGACCGCGGAGCGACGGCGAGTGAGGCGCGTGGTGACGAACCAACAGAGCAGCAGCAGAATCGTGAGTGCCACGACGCTGTAAGAAGGAGACATGGCAAAGACCACCGGATTTTGCTCTGAGCCTCGCAGCAGGATCACGAGACCGCGACCCGGCACCCATCGGGCTCCGGTTTGTGCTCCCAGGTTATGAAAGTCGGCGAGGAAGGCTGGCGGAAGCTGCTGGTTCGCTTGCGTAGCTGTAAAGAACGGTGGAACGAGCGAAGCGGTCGCATTCGCTCCCGCCAGTGGTTCCACGGCGCGGTTCAAGGCTGGAATGACGTAAGTCGGCAACACCCCGAGAAGAACACAAGCCACCGCGAGAAGCATCAGCGAGAAACGTGGCCTCCGCGTGAATTCGGCTGCGTTTGATTTCCAATTGCTTCGCGGTATTCCCAGAAAGCTCATGGCATACGTCTTCACGAAACAAGTGACTGCCAATGCCGCCGTCAGCGCCAGAATGGCACCTGAAAGGGCGAAGACGATCTTGACCGCGGCCGACGGAAGCAGGGCGCTGCGCAAGAAGGTCTGCAAGGTTAACCATTCGCTGACAAAACCATTGAAGGGGGGAACCGCCGCGATGGCGAGACATCCAGCCAGGAATACGATCGAAAGCGCCGGCAACAAGCGGATCAAGCCTCCCAACTGATCCATGTCTCTTGTGCCAGTCGCGGCTTCAATGTGGCCGGCGCCCTGGTAGAGCAGCGCCTTATATGTGGAATGATTGAGCATGTGATAAAGCGCGGCAGTGAGCGCGAGAGCAGCCGGAACCGCGTTCCCGGAACTGCGGAATACCAGAAACGCTCCAATCCCAGCCACGATGATCCCGGCGTTCTCGATGGAACTGTGCGCCAACATTGTCTTCAGGTCGTTCTCGGTGGTCGCGTAAAGAATGCCCACTAACGCAGTGACTGCTCCGATCACGAGAGCGACAAGGCCTGGTCCAACGCCTGGGCCGGGAACCAAGTCGGCGTTCAGACGCAGGATTCCATAGAAACCAAGATTCAGAGTCACGCCTGCGAACACGGGAATGAAAACGGGCGGAGCTGCCGTGTACGATCTCGGCAACCAGAAATTCAGGGGCACCAGGCCCGCCTTGACGCCAAATCCGAGGAAGCCCAGAAGAAACACGCACCACGTCGCCGCGCCCGACAAATGTGCAGCCGCCATCCGCAGGGCGGCAAACGAATATCCCCCAGCGGCGTTTCCGGCGATAAGAAACGCGATCACGACCGCCAGGAATCCCGCCTCACTCATGGCGAGCATGATGTATCCGGCAGTCGAATCACCTTCAGATCCTTGCTCGTAGTTGACGAGCAGGTAACACAAGATCGACATGCACTCCCAACTGATCAGGAAGGTGAGAACGTCGTCCGCAGTCAGGATCAAAACTACGGAAGCCATCAAAGCGAAGTGGAGTAAGCCGTAGCGCCCAGCGGGACGTCCATGTCGGGAGAGGTAATCCGGAGCAAAGAAACCACAAGAGAGATAGACCAAGCCAGCCACGAAAAGGAAGACCGCCGAGAGTGTGTCGAGATGAAGAGACAGAGTTCCGAAACCGTTGAGCGTCCAAAGATTCAAATGGAAATCCGTTCCGGCTGCGAGACGAAGACCGGCCGCGGTCATCAGGACAATGGAGCAGAGTGTCCCGAACCATGTCACGACCCGCGGGGCGATGGCCAGCGAGGCATACTTGCCGCGAAATACCGACGACAGGATCAGCCCGGTTGCGCATAGAGCGAAAAAGAGCAGAAGAGCGGCGCCAGCACACGCGGCCATCTCAGGCCTCCTCTCGCGTCTGCGTGGGAGCAGTTGTTGGCTTTTTTCTGCCTGCCACGACGAGCAGACCGTGCAAGATTGCAAGCGGCGGAGGTGGATCGCCGGGGACCTCCACATCGACGGGTAAGACCATACCCACGCCACCAGCAGACATGAAGCTCTTCCCGAAAACACCTCCAGTGATGGCGCAAGTTCCTACAGCCAGAACACGCTTCGGCCCCGGCATCGCTTCATAGGTGTTCAGCAGCGGCCCCCGCATGTTCTCACTCACTGGCCCGACCACGAGCAGGACGTCGGCAGTCCGTGGCGTGGCGGTCAGAAAGAGCCCCAGCCGGTGCATGTTGTACAACGGATTGTTCAACTGCTTGACCTCATGCAGGCAGGCTCCGCAATCTCCTGCGTCCACGACCATGACGTGCAGCGATCGGCCAAAAGCGCTGTGCAGCCCGGAATAATCCTTTCTTGAGGCAGGCGTTTGCGCCCATTCGTAGCTCGCGTCCCAATTCAACAAATTCGAACCGCCAAAGTGGCAGCGCTGGCACCACACACAAGTCCTGAGATCTACGGTCGCAATGTTCTCGCTGGCCGCGATCGCACCGACGGGACAGTTCGACGCAGCTTGGGATGCTTTTTCTGGGGAAGCAAAGGTTGTTGGTAAGGGCCGTCCCGGTGAAACGCCCGCGGCTGTTTCGGGCGCTCGAGGATAGCGCGTCGATTGAATGCCTCTTCGTACTCCGTACCAGAACCACGAGCTCATCGATTGCTGCTCCTAACAATGTAACGATCTAACGATCGCACTCTGATGCGGACAAACCAAAAGTTGCCAAAATGATGGGAAAGTCCTGAAACGCAAAATCCTCCACCGCGACATGAAGGCCCAGCCAATTTCGGAAAGACGGAGATAGGATTCGGTAGCGCTCCACCCTGTGTTCGTGGTCCAGTCTTATCCAATGCACGGCCGCGCCGATGGGTGCCTCAACCCATCCCGATGCCAAGCCTGCACCAGCCTGCGCGACTGGCGCGCAAGTCTCACCTGGTTCCAACGACTCAACAGCCTGGTGAATCAGGGCGGCGGATTGCTGAGCTTCAGAGAAGAGCACGCGCAATCGGGCAAATCCGTCGCCCTCTGTTTCGCAAGGCACCTCGAATCGGTAGCGTTCGTAACCGGAGTAGGGACAAGCGCGGCGCAAGTCGTGAGCGAGACCGGATGCGCGCCCCAGCGGGCCGACTAGATCCAGGTCGCGAGCGCTCTCTTGACTGATAATGCCCACATCTTCGAGGCGGTCGAGGAAACTGCTGCTGTATCGCAGGCGTTTCTCCAATTTCTGCAGTTGGCGCGAAGCGGTGTCGACGGCCCCTAACAACGTCCGGCAGTTCTGCGCATCGAAATCGCGTCGCAGTCCTCCAGGCGTATTCAATCCAAACAGATACCGATGCCCAGCAAATGCGCCCGAAGCCCGCAAGAGTTGTTCCTCAACGATGGCCGCGTGAGCCTCGGAGACCGTGAGCGCTGTGGACTGGCAGATGGCAGCGATTGCTCCTGCGTGGTGGCGGAGGCGTTCCAGTTCAGCCAGTACCACACGCAAATTCCGGGCGCGGAGCGGAACTTGCTGCTCGAAGATCTTCTCCACTGCTTGGCAGTAGGCAAGCGAATGTGCGAACGCGGACTTGGCCGAGAAGCGTTCGGCGAGCAATAAGGCATCGAGAACAGATTTTCCCTCGGCGATCTTTTCGACGGCCCGGTAGTTGTAAAACAGCCGCGGCACCGCCCGGATCACGTCTTCGCCAACCGTTTCCAGCAGGAAATGAATGGACTCTCCGATGCCTCCCTCGTAGACGGGTCCGACTGGCATGGCGAAAGCACCAGGATCTTGGACCACCAGCACGGGATGCCAGTCTTCTTTGGGCCGCTTCTTGAGATGAGTCTGGCCGGCGTCGAATGCCTTGCGCATGGGAGCCAACCCTTCTTGCCAGACTTGATCATGCAAGATGAAGTCCCCCAGGCGGGGATGCTCCTCAAACTCCAGGCCGAACAGATCCTCGGCCTCACGCTCATACCAGTCGGCGGCGTGAATCTGCGCGCTGATACTGGGTATGGTTTTCGTCGCCAGCGGCAGACGCAGAATGAAATGAATCCAGCCGTCGCCGGTAATCCGGAAGACGTATCGCAGAATCCATTCCTGGCGCTCCTCGACAATCAGTCCTCCAAAAGAGCAACCGGCATCCCAAAACAGAAATTGAGCCAGCGAAGGCAGAGCTTCGGGCTGAGTCACAATCAAAGCACGGTCAAATCGGCTCTCTTCATCCGCTGGAGCCGAGACTGTCGATGCAAAACGTTTTTCGATTGCCGCAGCCAGACTCTTGGAATCATAGCTTTGCGGGTTGATGTTCTGCGCGTTCGCGGTCGAGGAGTCGGCGAGAGTCATTTTGCGTCCACGCTATCAGCGGCCCCCTAATTGTCGTGCCGCGAGTTGCAGCAGATTGTGAACAGAGGCGGGAACATACACCCCCAACAGCACCACCGGCACCGCGGCGGCCCACACCGTGAAGCGGCAGCTCGCGGGCAGTACTCCAGCCGAAACTTGTGCTGCGGGTTCACCCATTACCATACGGTTGACGTGCGACAGAATCGCCACGAAAGCGATGACAATCAAGGTTCCGAGCACGGCAACCACAACTTTGTGTCCAGCTTGGACTCCCGCGGAGAGAATGGACAGCTCGCTCAAGAAAATCGGAAATGGAGGAGCGCCGGCGATGGCCAGGGAAGCGAGCAACAGCGCCCCTCCAGCGAAAGGCGAAACCCGAAAGAGTCCGCGCACTGACGCGATCTCACGCGTGCTCAGGATCAGCAGCATGGCTCCGGCGACATAAAAGCAGAGCGACTTGGTGATGGCATGATTGAGTATTTGCGAGACTGCTCCGAAATCCGCGGCTTGGGTCGCCATGCCCGCGGCAGTCAGGATGATGCCCATGTGTTCTACAGTCGAGAAGGCGAACATGCGCTTGTAATCGCGTACCTGGATCAAAAGAAAAGCAGCGATTCCCACCGAAACCAGACCCAGTACGATCATCCAGTTCCCCACACGAGCCGCTGGAGACGCCAGGACAATCGACAAGAAGCGCAGGATTACATAGAGCGGCACCGTGGTCTTCACCCCGGAAAGAACGGCGCACACCGGAGTCGGAGCCTGGCTGTGCGCGTCCGGCAACCAGGTGTGCATTGGCACGAGTCCTGACTTGGCCCCAAACCCCACGAAGACAAGCAAAAAGGAAAGCTTCAGAAGATTGGGGTCCATGGAAGCTGCCACCGTGCGCAGGCCTTCCCAAGTCTCCCAGGCTCCGCCAGTGGCGGAACGGTACGTCCAAAACAGTAGAAAAAATCCTAGCAGTGCGATGGGCGCGCCCATGATGGTGAGAACCGCGAACTTCCAGGCCGCTTCCAATGCATTCGAAGTGTTATCAAAGCCAACTAACAGCACGCTGAAAAGCGTAATGAGTTCAACCGCGACCCAAACAAGATTCGGTTCTGCCAGCGATGGAACAGCCAGCAACGCGAACGCCAGCAAGTTATAGTTTCCGTAAAACCACCATAAGCGCCCCTCGTCGTGGCCATGCTGCATGTAACCATGGGCAAAAATCGATGCCAGCGCAACCACGAAGCTCACCAGTACCAGCATGAGAGCACTGAAGCCATCGGCTTCAAACCAGCCCGGAAGGGCAACAACCCGCCCGTGCTCGATCACTTGAGAGGAAACATAAACTGCCAGCGCAAAGCAGGCGGACGTAGACACAATTGTGATGGCCGACGCATAGAGGCGAAGAGGCCGTATCGAACCGAGGAGCGCCGCCAGGAGAGGAAGCGCGAGGATTGCGATCAGCGTCATGCGGTCGTTTCCTCTTTCAGTTCGTCCAATGCCGCAGCCTCGGTAGTCCCGACCGTTTCTCGAATGTTGCGGGTGAGTAATCCGACTACGACCGCGATAAGAACGACATCCATGGCTACCGCAAGTTCAGCAATGATCGGAAGTTCCGGGGCGATGGCGACGCCTGCGAAAAAAGCTCCATTTTCCATCGCCAGAATTCCGATGAGTTGCGGAATCGCTTCCCGGCGCGCCACCAGCGAATATGCGCCAATCAGAATGCCCGCCAGGCCGATCGGCAGGTTCACGCGGATCACTGGATCCTGCGTCGCGGCTACAATCGGGCCCAGGAGGACCTCAGCAACTATTGTGAGCACGAGCGCCAGCAACAGTGAGGTTGGGATGTTGACGGCCTGGGCGATTTCCCTCCTCTCATAAAATTCGGCGGGCAGAAGACGCCGCAGGATCCAGGGAATCGCCAGCACCTTGGCGACGATGGTGATTGCTCCGAGTGCCCAGAGATGAACCGACGCCCGGCTATACGCCAGCAAAAAGGAAGAAGCGGCCAGGAGCACAGACTGCGCCACAAAGAACCGGAGAACTCCCTGAACCTGCCGAGTTGCCACCATGGCGAACGCAGAAATGAGGATCAACCCCGCGCTTAGCGTGTTCAGGGCTTCCGGTATGGATGTCGACATCGGTTAGCCTCCCGGAAAAATACTCGTCACCATGGCTGCGACCGAAATAATGAATGCCGCTCCCAGAAATTCGCTGATCCGGAACAGCCGCAGCTTGGCGAGAGATGTTTCAATCACGATCAACACCAGCGAGAATAAAAAGATCTTGAAAAGAATCTGTGGAACTGCGGTAAGGACATTTGCAAGGGCGTGGCCGTGAGCCAGGCCCCACGGAGCAACCAAAACATTCAGGAAGATGCACGTCAGGACGAGGAACTTCATCTCGCCGCCCCACTTCATCAACGCCGCGCCCCGGCCTGAAAACTCCAGATCTTTCGACTCATCGATCATCGCCAATTCGAAGTGGCCCGAGGGATTGTCCACGGGAATTCTTCCTCCCTCGGCCAAAATCAACATAAGAAAAGCGATCAGCAACAGCACGTGCGCTGGCGAGAAGAAGGCGGCAGCGTTCGCCACCCATTTTTGTTGCACGATGTAAGGAATTGTCGATTGTGAGACGAATGAAACTGTGAAGAACACAATCATGAACACTGGCTCGGCTAGGAAACCGACCATGCGCGTCCGGCTGGCTCCCATCGGTCCGTAAGGATTTCCCGTGTCCACCGCGGCAAGCGCGGCAAAGAATCCAGCGAGTCCCAGGAAAAAACCTCCGGCCAGCATGTCTCCCATAAATGCGAATACCAGCGGGTAGTCGGTCAGTACCGGAATCAGAATGGTGACGAAGATCGGCATCACAAACACCAGATAGGGAGTGACGCGAAAGATCCATGTCGTCTGATCCGACACGATCTGGTCCTTGTGAAAGAGCTTCCAAATATCCCGGTAGGGTTGCACAACAGAAGGGCCACGCTTGCTTTGCACCATCTCCTTCAGGCGGGCAAGGACGCCCGCATACAGAGGCGCGAAGGCCAGTACGAACAGGACCTGCAATAAGTTATAGCCGATGGTCTCGATCATGACCGTGGACCCCGGCGATCTTCAGAGGGTAAAACGGATGTCCGCTCAAGACGCACTCCCAAGTTCAGCTGATTGGGCAGGAGTTGGTATGGAGTGGATACTTGAATCCCTCGGACTTGGTGAGAAACTCCTCCCATCGTAGGTTCCTTGCGAACCGAACTTCGATCCAAACTTCGGTTCAGGATTTGAGAGGAGTCATCAGCCGCCAGCAGCGGCGGCAGTTTACCCTGGAAACACCAGGGCGGCAAACTCCATTGCCGCGATTATTCAAACACAGATGAATCGAGTGCGGCAAGTGCCGCGTTTGAAACCCGTCATATTTTCTGACCAGGCAGGCTGTTCATCTTGGATTGGATATAGAAGGATCCAAACCAAGACCCGTTGACTTCTCCTCTCGTCTTTGCTGTACTTAAAGTTGTTATCAACGGTGAAGGAGTTCACCGAAACCGCTGTTCCCACCACATAGCCGGGCACAGCTGATGACTCCTGACAAGCGGGTGAATCCTTGTCGCGGAGTCATGTTCCGGCAACGGTTCCCCAAAATAAGCAATCTTTTGGGTTTGTGGCTTCGATCTGGACGGGCCTGACCCCAGTGACGAATCTCGATGCGGATACCCGCGTCGATTCGTACTAAAGATCATGTTCTACGATTGCTGCTTGCCGCAAAGCGAAAAGAGCAAGACGAGGCCGGCCGCAAACGGAACCCATGATGCCGGATTTCATTTTCGATCGTGAGGAGGAACGCCAACGAATCGACCAGTTCCTGGCGAAGAGGCGTTCATTTCTCATCTACGGGCCACCGGGGGTTGGCAAAACACTTCTGCTCCGTAATGTGCTGCCCCGGTTTCGGTCGGTTCTCTATTGCGAAAGCTCGGCGACGATAAACGTAGTATTTCGCAGTCTCGCGCGCAGTCTGCTGCGACTGCAGAGCCCGCGCGCCTCCAAAGCCTTTCGCGACGAGGATGCGATAACGGCAAAGTCTGCGGTTTCTTTGAAAGGGATTGTGATGGACGCGCTGAGAGAGGGGGAGTACTCGATTGTGCTCGATCATCTCAAGCGGCCCTCGTCCTCGTTCGCCTCGAGCGTCCGCGAAGTCATGGCATGGGGCTCGACTCCGGTGAGCGCGGTGGCGTGCTCCAGCCATATGGAAGACACCGGTTTTCTCCAGGCGATATATGGGGACCGTTCGCAGAAATGCGAAATCCGAAATTTCGACGACTCAGCGGCCGAGCAATTTGCTCGTGAGCGGATCAAGCGCTCGGGCCTGTCAGGTACAAACATCAGCGAATTCCTCGATAAGGTTCTGGAATTCAGCGGGGGAAATCCGGGAACGATCATCGCATTGATCGATATGGCAACTTGTCCGAAGTACCGCACCGAGGAGCACATCAAGATTTCGCCACTGTACATCGACTTTCGCATGAACGGGGGAGTCGCAAGGTGACGGGGTCCAATTCGCTCAATTCGAATCACGAGCGGCGCTTGAGGGTGACCTGCCGCCACATCGACAAGCTGCTGGCGGAGATGGAAAGCGCCCTCAATGTCTCAACGTCCAAATTAGCCTTTCCGCAATATGTTCCTGATCTGAGTCCAGCCCAGCGACGCGTCATCGAGGACTACATCGGCCGCATTCGAGCTCAGCTAATTCGCGTGCTTGATGGACAAGGAATGGAACGACCAACAGCTGATATTCCTGTCTCACGTTCGTTGCATTCCTATCTCACGTTCGTGGATATCGCCACTGAGGAGCTAAAGCCAGAATACATGCGCGGCTATGGGGAAGTTCCTTCCGCGGCGGCGGTTGAACTGAATGGCATCGCCGGAGAACTCCAAGGGTTGGTACGACAACTCGATCAGTATCTAATGCGTGGGTCCAGGGAGAACCTGCAGGAACGCTTGGAAAGGCTGGAACAAACTGGAGACGAAATCCCGGTTCTCAAGAAGCTGGAGTCGGTCATCAGCGAGCACGGACTCGTGGAATTCCGCTCCACACTGTCGATGATTCTGGATCGCTTGGAAGACAACAATTTCGAAATCGCCATCTTTGGACGCGTCAGTTCGGGTAAGTCGTCGCTGTTGAACGCGATGCTCGGGACGGATGTGCTTCCGGTCGGAGTCACCCCGATTACCGCCGTTCCGACACGCTTGCTGTACGGCGACCCTCCCGCGGTGCACGTCTGGTTTGCCCATCGGACGCCCGAACAGTTCGACATTGCGCACTTGCCGGAGTTTGTGGCCGAGCAACTCAATCGTGGGAACGAGAAGCATGTAACCAGAATCGTGGTTCAGCTGCCGTCGCCTCGCCTTCGCGAGGGCATCGCATTCGTCGATACTCCTGGATTGGGGTCTTTGGCGACGCGCGGGGCCGCCGAAGCACTCGCTTATTTGCCTCGGTGTGATCTGGGCGTTGTTCTCATCGATGCCGGATCGACCCTAACCCCCGACGACCTCCAAACCATTCAGATTCTCTACGACGCGGCAATTCCGGCCATGGTCTTATTGAGCAAGGCAGACCTGTTGATGCTCGAAGATCGCTCGCGTGTTATCGGATATGTGAAGGATCACATTAAAGGAGAGTTGAACCTGGACCTGGCGGTGCGCGCCGTGAGCGTGAGGGCCGGAAGCAAAGATCTCGTGGCTCAGTGGTTCGAAGAAGACATCGCTCCCCTGTACAGTCAGCGTCAGGAACTGAAGCTGCGCTCCATTCGGCGCAAACTGGGGGCGCTTCGCCAATCGGTAGAGATGGCCTTGCGTACTCGCTTGCGCCGCAAGGATCAAATCTCACCGAAGAAGGTAGAGCAACTGCGTGTCGTCGAAGCTGAATTGCGCCAGGCCAGCGGGCGTCTTGAGGAGATGAAAAAGATCGCGCGAGGCGTTGCGAACGACCTGGAATACTCAAGTGCTCGAACGTTACGCTTTGCGGGCGCCACGGTGGTTGAGTCATGGTCCAAGCAAGGTGCCGGCGATGAAGCAGTGCCGGGGATCGTGCGCAACGCCGTGACCTGGACGGTTCAGGAACAAACCGAATCTCTTCGCCGGCGTATGGACACAATGGCGCACAAACTCCATGAAACTCTTCGAGCCACTGCCAAGGTGCTTGAGGTCGAGGACGTGCCTGGGGAACAGGAGTTCGCAGGAGTGGTCAGAGAAATGCCAGCCTTTGACCCAGGTGAGCTCAATATTCATTTAAAGCGGCCCTTCATGTTCAGCCTGCTCGGAGAAAACATTTCGAGAGCGATCGCGACCAAGCGACTTGCGGGTATGATCGGAGTTCAACTGACGAAGTCGTTATCTGCCTACCACGCTTTGCTATATGACTGGTCGGAGAGAACCTTGGGTCAGATTCAACGCAAGTTTGACGCTTATGCCAACGGCTACCGTGCTCAGGTAGAAAGGTTGGTCGGGGATCATGTGTCGCCGGCTGAACAAGAAAGCTCCATTCGTCGTGATCTGGAAGGCTTGGAAGGCACCCGATCGGAGCCAACCGTGGCTTCGTGAGTGGCTGGTAAGTCTGTTGAAGTGCATTGAAAAGGAAAGGAACGAGGCCTCTTGCTGAAATACGTGATGGTGGGTGTGGGAGGTTGTCTAGGTTCGATTTTGCGCTTCTGGGTGGGCAGTTATATCGGCAGCAGAATGGGAACGCGGTTTCCCTACGGGACGTTCGTGATTAACATTACGGGTTCGTTTCTGATAGGCCTCGTCTTTGCCTTATTGACGGCCAGAACTCATTGGAGCCCGAACTGGCGATATCTGATCCCAATTGGCTTCATCGGAGGCTACACGACATTCTCCAGCTTCGAATATGAAACCTTGCGCACCATCCAGGATGGCCAGATCGGCCTCGGCTTTCTTTATGTGGCGCTGAGCGTGGTCGTTGGCTTTGTTGCAGTCTGGGGTGGCGTGATAGCGGGGAGGGCGATCCCATGAAAGCGGAAGCTTTAGCACCGGGAGCTAACGCAAGCCTGGCTCCTACCAAGGCCACATGTCCAATTTGCGCGATCCTGAAGGATTTTCAGTGGACACTGGTGGAATCAACTCGGCCCCAATCAGGGCTGCGCGTATGCAATTTTCACGGCTGGGCGCTCGTTCGATCCAGAGCGAAGCTTTCGCGCTCCACACCTGGGGAAAGCGTCACAACTGTCTTCTTGGAAATGTTGAAGCCGCCTCTGGTGGGGAAGGTGAACAGTGAGGAATGCACCTTGTGTCATCGTGTCCTGGAAGAGGAAGTCACTCGCTTGCGTGACCTGGCGCAGAAGTTTCAAGGGACAATGTTCGCACAGTGGATGAAGGGTCAGGGCACTCTTTGTCTGGAGCACGGCCGAAAGGTGAAGGAGTTTGTTCCATTGCGTTTGCGAACCCTGATTGACGAAATTGTGGAGCGAAATCGAGCCGAGTTGCAACAGGAACTCGAAAGCTTCCTGGAACAGCTAAAACACGGAATTCATGAGGGTGGAGGACTTTTGGGTCGTGCCGCTGAGTTTTTGGTGGGTCAAAGAGGACTCTAACGATAGGAGGAAAATGTGCTGACACCAGGGCCGGGGAAGAAGGTCGGCATTTACGTAGCTGAGGACCAGCAGTACCACGGGAGTGCTGCCTATGCAGCGGTACTGGATTTTCTCTTTTTCCATGGCGTATCGGGCGCAACCGTGACGCGTGGCATTGCCGGATTTGGGGCGGATCATCACATGCAAACGACCAGTCTCGTCGACCTGGCGGTCCATCTGCCGGTCAAGATCGAGTTCATCGAAACTGCGCAGAAAGTCGAAGAGCTCCTACCCAAACTGCAAGCCATGGTAGGTGCCGGGCTGATTGAGATGCACGACACCACAATCGTCAAGCCCGCCGAGAAGAAACAAAAATATCCTGCGGCTGAAAAGCCCGCCTTGAAGAGTGAGGGCAAAGCCAAGATGATGCGGATCTACATCGGCGAAAATGACAAGTGGAACGGCAAGCCGTTATACGAAGCCATCGTCAATGGTCTGCGATCCAACGACATCGCTGGGGTGACCGTTTACCGTGGGATTCTCGGTTATGGCGCCAATCGGAGAATTCACAAGGATGCGGCGCTGAGCCTTTCCCATGATCGGCCTATCCTGCTGTCCGTGGTTGATACGGAAGAAAAGCTGAAGGCCTTTATGCCGATTCTTGACCAAATGGTCAAGCAGGGTTTGGTCGTGCTATCCGACGCCGACGTCATCAAGTACACGCATAATTATGAGAAAGCCGAGCGGCGCCAGGAGACACGAATATGAAACTCGAAGGCAAAGCCAAAATGCTACGCATCCATTTTGGGGAAGATGACAAGTGGCACGGTAAGCCGCTATACGAGGCCATCGTAGCCAGGTGCCGGGAACTCGATATCGCCGGTGCCACGGTATTTCGCGGAATCGAGGGCTACGGAGCCAGCACTCTCATTCACAAAAAGCATCTGCTGCGCTCTTCCGATCGACCCATCATGGTTTCAGTGATCGACACGGAGGAAAAAATCAGCACGCTTATTCCTGCCCTGGATGAAATGGTGGATGAAGGACTGATCGCAATGTCTGACGTGGAAGTAATCCGCTACGTGCACCAGGAAGGCCTGCGCTCTCCAGCTTCCTAGCCAACAGGATGGAACAAGACCAGTAACGGTCGATCTATGACGACAGAGTCGAAAGAGAGATCGCTGCTTGAGAAGCCTGCTTCCCCGCGTTTGGCATCAGTCGCGCCCGAAGATGGGCATCTCTCCATTGAGAATTCCAACGGAGAGTCAGCGCTCGTGCGGCTGGCGGAGTTGGCCGACCAGTTCGACGCCCAGCAAGTCGCAGCCGATGCGCGTTCCTTAGCAGAACGGGTATCGGAGGGACGCTTCTACGTTGCTTGTATCGGTCAGTTCAAGCGTGGCAAATCCTCTGTCCTGAATGCGCTGGTGGGCGACAGCGTACTGCCCACCGGAGTTGTGCCAGTTACCGCCGTGCCGACCATCGTTCGCTACGGAAGCCATGCGGCCGCTCGCGTGCGCTTTGAAGCCGCTGGCAGGTGGACGGACATTCCGGTTAAGAGCGTCGATGAGTACGTCTCCGAAGAGAAGAACCCTGAGAACGCAAAGCATGTCACGGCATTGGAAATCTTTGTGCCGAGTCCGCTGCTTGCAACCGGCATGTGTTTCGTCGACACACCAGGGTTGGGATCGGTGTTCACCGGCGATACCGCAGCGACGCAGGCTTTCATTCCTCATATTGATGCGGCGCTGGTCGTGATCGGGGCAGATCCTCCACTGGCGGGTGAAGAGCTTGTGTTGGTTGAGGCAGTCGCGCAGCACGTGCAGGATCTCATTGTTACGGTAAACAAGGCGGACCGCACCACAGACGCAGAACGGGCTGAAGCGGTGGCCTTCGCGCGACGCCAACTCGAAAAGCGACTTCCCCAACATTCTGTCGGACCTTTGTTTGAGGTCAGCGCGGCGGAGCAGCTTGAACACCGGGGAACAGGTCGGGACTGGGAGAAGCTGATCGCCTCTCTGAACCATTTGATCGAAGGATCGGGTCGCCGTTTGATTCAGGCAGCCTGCGAACGTGGACTGGAGCGGATCAGCGAGCAGCTTCTCGTGATCATCTCGGAAGAGCGCGAGGCGCTTCAACGGCCGATCGAAGAGTCGGAGACTCGTATCGCCGCGATGAAACAGACGATTGGCGATGCAGAGCGTTCGATGAGGGAACTCGGGTATTTGTTCATGGCCGAACAACAGCATATTTCAGACATGTTCGTAGATCATCATAAGACATTTCTCGCACGCGTATTGCCGGAGGCGCATCAGGAGTTTGACGTTTCACTGCGATCGATGTCTGGCTGGCTTGGTCCATCGTATCGCCGGCGCACGTTCCACGAGGCGCAAGAACTGGCACGCCGTCATGTCATGCCATGGTTAAAGCCCGAGCAGGAAAAAGCAGAGAATGAATACCGGCGGCTTGCGCTGCGATTCGTGGACATGGCGAACGAGTTTCTAAGCAAACTTGCCAATGCTGGCATTCCCGAATTGGCGCGGATGCCCCACGCGCTCAATCCGGAACGCGGATTTCGCGTACGCTCTGACTTCACTTTTTACGAGTTCAGAGACGTCGCGCAACCTGCCTCACCGCTGCGCTGGTTGGCCGACCTGATTCTTGGCCTGGTAGGCGCCCAGTGGATAATCCGGAACGAGGCCCAAGAGTTTCTCACTCGGCTGCTCGAAACCAACAGCACTCGCGTGCAAAGCGACGTTCTCAACCGGATTCAGGAGAGCCGAGGGAAATTAGAAGCTGAGATTCGCAGGCTACTTCATGAAGTGAGTAGGATTGCGGAACAGGCTCTGGTCCGCGCCCGGAAAGTAAAGGAGGACGGCGAGCCTGCGGTTGAGACGGAATTGAATCGCTTGGACGGGTTAGAACAGGAAGTGAGTGCGCTCCGCGGATCCACACAGCTTAAAGGTTTAAGGGCGTGAACCAATGGTGGAGAAGGAAACCGTGAGAGAAGCCCGGCAGGGAACCCGCCCCCCTGCGGAGTATTACTGTAAAAAATTAAAAAGTGTCCGTAAATTATTGATAATACAAAGGCTATTGGTGGAGGCGGCGGGAGTCGAACCCGCGTCCGAAAATGTTACTGGTCAAGAGACTACATGCTTATTCCAGTTCATGCCCCCGGCATTACCCGAGGACGTTCGCGACCCACGCTCAGAACGGACAAGAAACGCTAGCCGCTAGCCTGAGATCTTAACCTCTCCGCCCAGACGTAGCGGAGAAGAGCAGCCCTCTGTGTGACGCTCGCTCACCGCCCAAGGGCGAAGCGGTGGAAAGCGGCTGCCTAATTAATTAGGCTGCGTATGCCATTTGTTGATTGGCAATTATCATTTTGCCCACGATTACGGGTGTGTGCACCCCGGCATGCCTCTTGGCCGCAAGCATCTACGTCGAAGCCGTGACGCCCCCACTGGTGGGATTGGCCATACTCAAAGAGCTAGTTCCAGACTAGGTGCGAGACCCAGCTGAGTCAATGGTTTGATGCAGGAAGGCAACCCAAAGGTTCAGTAGGTGGCGGCACGGCTGGATAACTGATTCCCGCATCCGGTTCATCGCTGGACCAGATTCCGACATCTCTGGCAGCCTGCGCATTCAAGTATGTCCAGAAACTTATTCTGGAACCAGGCCGTGGGCGAGGCCATCTAGTTACTGAGGAGAATTCATAATTATGGCTTCGACGATGGTTGCTGATCAGAAAAGCGCGACGGGAAAGGCTCATCCAGCGAAGGCTTATGCGGCTCAGAGTAAGACCTCCGGACTGGCTCCGGCTGCGATTCAGCGTCGCGAACCGGGACCCACCGACGTGCAGATCGATATTTTGTTCTGCGGAGTCTGCCACTCCGACCTGCATCAGGTGCGCAACGAGTGGAAAAACATGATGCCGACTGTGTATCCGTGCGTGCCTGGTCACGAAATCGTGGGCCGCGTGGTCAAGGCGGGAAGCGCTGTCAAGAAGTTCAAACAGGGCGATCTGGCGGCGGTGGGCTGCATGGTCGACTCCGACCGCGTGTGTCCGAACTGCCGCGCCGGCAACGAGCAATTCTGCGACAGCATGCCGACCTTCACTTACAACGCCGAGGACAAGCACCTTGGTGGAGTGACCTACAGCGGATATTCGGACAGCATCGTGGTCGACGAGGCTTTCGTGCTGCGCGTGCCGGAGAAACTGGACCCGGCGGCCGCCGCGCCGCTGTTGTGCGCCGGCATCACGACCTATTCCCCGATGCGGCACTGGAACGTTCACAAAGGGCAGAAGGTTGGAGTGGTAGGTCTGGGTGGGTTGGGACACATGGGGGTGAAATTTGCCCATGCCTTCGGGGCACACGTTGTGCTGTTTACGACTTCGGCGAATAAAGTTGCCGATGGACTGCGGCTGGGCGCGGACGAAGTTGTGATCTCAAAGAACGAAGCCGAGATGGCGAAGCACCTGGGCAGCTTCGACTTCATTCTGGATACGGTTTCCGCGGAACACAAGTTGAACTCCTATCTGGATCTGGTGAAGCTCGACGGAACGCTTGCCCTGGTAGGGGCGTCTCCCACGCCGTTACCGCTAGGGGTTGGGAGCTTGCTGTTCCGGCGGCGTTCGCTCGCGGGTTCGATCATCGGAGGCATTCGAGAAACGCAGGAGATGCTGGATTTCTGCGCCGAGCACGGCATCGTTTCCGATATTGAACTGATCCGCATTCAGCAGATTAACCACGCCTTCGAACGCCTGGCGAAGAGTGATGTGAAATATCGTTTCGTCATCGATATGGCGTCGCTCAAGTAGCGTGGTCAAGCCATGAGTTTCTGCTCCAGTGTGTTTTTTACAGACGGCCACTCCGAATCGAGGATGCTGAAGTAGACTGAATCGCGGACTCTTCCGGTCCAGGTGAGGACGTGCCGGCGTAATGTGCCTTCCTCTTTCGCGCCGATGCGCAGGATGGCGTTCCGCGATTTCAGATTCAACGCGTCGGTTTTCAGTTCGACGCGGAAGCATTTCCAGACTTCGAAGGCGTGCCGCAGCATCAGGAATTTGGCTTCGGTGTTCACCCCCGTCCGCTGCCACGCCGGGATAATCCATGTGGAACCGATCTCGACCCGGCGGTTGGCGCGGTCGATGTTCATAAAGCGGGTGCTCCCGATCACCTGCCCGGAACGGCGGTCGATGGTGGCAAACGCCACTGAATCTCCGCGCTCCTGCTCTTCAAAGATCTTCTCCACGAGACGCTGGAAATCCTCCCGCGTCTTCACGCGGTAGGGAATCCATTGGAAGATGTCGTCAAGGGAATCCCTGGCGATGTCCCAGAAGATTTCGGCGTGCTCGCGTCGAATCGGTTCGAGGCGTACCGTGGAGCCTTCCAGCGTTACCGGCATTACAATTTGCAACGGAGAAGCTGCCAAATTCATCGTGCATTTCCTTCCCTGACGACACCATTATCTTGCATCTTGCGCCGGTTTGCGGCATCTCAACAGCGACGCACTATAGAATGAATGACGTTGACCTGCAATGATCTCATTCGTCCAATGCTGTAGAAACCGGAACTGTACCGGCCAGCGATGTCAGGAGAGCCAGCGGTGAAAGCGCAGTGTCTGCCCTTTACGCAAATTCCGCACTCCACGCGCCTGTTCACTGATTTTCTCGCATACTCCCCAAGCGTCCAACCCTTTTATCCACTTTCTCCGCATTTCAGCGGATGGTTCAAGGAGCAGGCTTCCACTTTGCAATATGAACCGTCCCGCCGGGAGCGCGTCAGCACCATTCTGGAGCGGCAGAATAAATCCTGGAATGCCTCGCCGCGGACCATGGCCAACCTCAGCCGTCTTCGCGCGGGCGCGGCGGCCATCGTGACAGGCCAGCAAGTCGGCCTGTTCGGCGGACCGATGTTTGCCATCTACAAGGCGCTCACAGCAGTGAACTTGGCCGACGAGGCGACGGCTGCCGGAATCGATGCAGTTCCAGTCTTCTGGCTGGCCACGTCGGACCACGATCTCGCCGAGGTGAATCACGCTTCGATTCCCGGTCCCGACGGCCTTCTCCGCACGCTCACAACCTCCAGCCACGGGGTCCCGGGCGCGCCGGTCAGCAACGTGCGTCTGGGAGAAGAAATCTTGCCGGTCGTGGAAGAGGCCGCATCTCTTCTGGGAGATAGCGAGGCGTCGCAGTTTCTGCGCACGTCGTATCGTCCGGGGGAGACGCTGGGCACGGCTTTCGCGCGCTTCTATGCGCAGCTTTTCGGCCAGTGGGGTGTGATTCTTCTCGATGCTTCTGACGCTGAACTTCATCGTGTGGCGGCGCCGATGTATCGCGCTGCAATCGAACGCGTGGAGGATTTGGATGCTGCGCTGCTGGCGCGAGGGGATGCTCTTGAGAAAGAGGGATATTACCAGCAGGTGAAGGTGACGCCGTCGTCCGTGCTGCTTTTCACGATGCGCGACGGCGCACGGACAGCCGTCCACCGCCGGGAAGGATCGAATAAGGCCGGGGAGTTTGTGATCGGCAGCGAACCTGGTGCGGAAAAGATTTCATCTGCTGAATTGATGGATCGTATTGCCGCCACCCCGGAAAACTTCAGTCCTAACGTTCTCTTACGACCGGTTGTTCAGGATTATCTTCTGCCCACTCTGGCCTACACCGGCGGCGCTGCGGAAACGGCATATTTCGCGCAGGCGGGCGCGGTCTATGAAAAAATCCTGGGCCGCGTGACGCCGATCGTACCTCGTTTTTCGGCGACTTTGGTTGAGCCTAAAGTGCAGCGCTGGCTCGGGCAGTACGGCATTGCAGTGCGAGACGCGTTCGATGGCCCTGAGGCGCTACGTCAGACGCTGGCTGCGCGCACTCTGCCGGCAGGTTTGCAGGCGGCGTTCGAACGCGCGAACCAATCCATCGAAGAATCCTTTTCCGGTTTGCAGGAAGCGTTGGCCAAACTTGATCCCACGCTCGTCGAGGCCAGCCAGACAGGCGCTTCCAAAGTGCGCTACCAACTCGATCGCCTTCGGGAACGCGCCATGGCTGCGGAATTGCGCCGCAGCGAAGTAGTGAGCCGGCATGCCGTCGCGCTCAGCCAGGCGCTGTATCCGGAGAACGCCTTACAGGAGCGCGGTGTGGCCGGCGTGTATTTCGTCGCTCGCCACGGAACTGAACTCCTGCGCAGCATCTATGACACGATGCGCACCGATTGCCACGACCACCAGATTTTGGAATTGTAGGAGCGTCTTTCTTAGCGCAGCCAGCTTAGCGCAGTCAGCTTACCGCAGCCACGCTTCGAACTGCTCGATCGACTCCACGCGCGGCAGTTCACGGTCGCGATAGGCACCGGACACGTCGAGCAAGACTGCTTCCATTCCCGCACTGCGGGCCCCTAAATAATCCACGGAGTACATATCGCCCACGTACAGGCTTTCATCGGCGCGCGCCTGCATCGCGCTGAGCGCCGCCTCAAAGATTGCCGCGTGCGGCTTCTCAACTCCAACGGTTCCGGAATCTGTGATGCTTTCGAAGCAGTCGGCAATGCCGCAGCGGGAGAGCACGTGCTCGATCTTGCCATCGGAGTTGGAGATCACCGCGACGCGGAAGTTCTGCGCGATGCGGGCGAGGGCGTCGCGCGTGCCCGGCAAAATCTGATCCCAATTGGCTGAGCTCCGAGTATTCCCGACCAGCACTTCGCGGAGACTTGACGGTTCCTCGAGTTGCTGCAGCAGGTAGGTATGGAATATCCACCAGAAGCCGTGATCGACGTGGCCACTCGTCATGCCCTGGTCGAACTCGTGCTTGGTTTTGCGCTCCAGGGCCTGCCATTGTTCGAGCGACGGATGGCGGTCGATCGAGATGGGGGCCAGGATTTTCGCTCGGTTGGGAAACAGAAGAGTGTTGCCGACATCGAAAAAGATGACGCGCCGATCCGCCATCCGTCCATCTTACTGAAAGCATCAGGCCGAAAGCATCGAAGAGCGGGCTAAGGCGGAAACCGCATGGCCCGGCTGATGCCGTCGCAGCGCCGCTTCCGTGACCCGGACAGAGAAAAAATGTAATATCCTCACTTGCGGCATCCAGAATGCCCTTTTGCCACTCGGCCCTATGGCGCTTACTTCGACAACGTGGATGATCTCGGGGTTCGCGCGGACCACGCGGGCCGCGCTCTCGCTGTACACTCTGTTGCGGGCGCAGTCCGTGCTGGTCGCGAGCCTGATGCTGTTGCAGCGGCATTCCAGCCGCCGCGACGACGCTTACAACATTCTATGGGCGATCGTCTTCGGGTTCGCCACGCTGAATATCCTGAGCCTGGCCGCGCGGCGTTTCGAGCCCAACCGCCGCGGCCTCACCTTCGGAGAGTTGATGGCAGTGCTCGTGGTCCTGCTTTCCATCTTTCTACTGGGCTGGGAGTTGTTAGGGGTATTCCGCATTTTCCCAATCAAACTGCAGCGCTAAGTCTGATCCTCTGATCCGATCCTCCGAACCTCCGCTGCGCCTGGCGCATTAGGTCCGCTTTTGCGGTATCATTCGCAAAATGGCCAAGAGCCCCGCTACGATCGAAGTTACTTGCCCGTGCTGCAGCGCGCTGCTGAAGATCGATACCGCAACGGCTGCCGTGATCGCCCATACCGCAGCGGTGAAACCGAGAATGTTCGAGGACATGGAAGCAGCTGCTCGGGCTATGAAGGAACAGGACAGCCGCCGTGAATCGATTTTCCGGCAATCGGTGGAGGCGCAGAAACATGCTTCCGAACTTCTGGACAAGAAATTTCAGGAAGCTGTGAAAAAGGCCAAGGAATCTCCGGACACGGGCAGGCCCATCCGCGACTTCGATCTGGATTGAGAGCAGTGGCCGGTGATCAGTGGTCAGTGGCCAGTAAAACCCACTATCCACTCCCGTTTAGAATCGAACCATGGCGATTCGTCCACTGCTTCTCGGCCACCGTGGCGCGCGTGCCGAAAAATCTATTCCTGAGAACACGCTGGCCTCATTCGATCTCACACTCGCTCAGGGCTGCGACGGTTTCGAATTCGACGTGCGGCTCACGGCGGATGGGCACGCGGTCGTCTGCCACGATGCGACTGCCCACGGATTGAAAATTGCTGAATCCCCAGCCGAAGCGTTGGCGTTGCCGCAGTTAGGCGCAGTCTTAACTCGCTACCAGAACACAGCGTTTCTCGATATCGAGCTGAAAGTCTCTGGCCTCGAGGCGATCGTCGCGGATTTGCTGCGAAGGCTTACCCCAGCGCGCGGGTTCGTGATCTCTTCGTTTCTGCCTGAAGTGCTGCGGGACATTCGTGAGTTGGACGGGACCATTCCGCTGGGATTGATCTGCGAGACGCAGGCCGAGTTGAGCCGCTGGCGCCGGTTGCCGGTCCAGTATGTGATTCCGCACCGCAAGCTGGTGAGGAAGATGCTGATCGATGAGATTAAAACCTCGGAAAAGAAAATATTGGTCTGGACCGTGAACGCTACGGTGGACATGAAGCGCTTCTCGAAATGGGGAGTGGAGGGCATTATCTCGGACCACCCCAAGCGGCTAGTGCGCGCCTTGGGCCGGCAAGAAAAATCTTAGCCACGGATTCCACGGATTTTCACAGATACTTCTTTTTGAGTTTTATTCGATCTGGGTTCTTCGTTTATCCGTGGAGATCCGTGTTGATCTGTGGCCAAGTATCTAATCAGCCGCGGCTTCGAATGCGGCAGTGGCGTGCCCCACGGGCCGCAAGAAGGCGGCGCGCTCGGTTTCAAAAGCTTCCAGGTTCGCTCCCATGGCGTGCTCGTCCCAGCCGAGAACCGCGCCGATGCGCAACGCGGCTTCGCGGCTGCACGACTCGGACCAGCAGGCGCCGAGCGCGACCGGCACGCGGCGCAATAGCACGTCGCCCAAAGTTACGGCAAACTCTCTGCGGTAGGCTTCCACCACTTCAGCGATCACGTGAGAGGTGTGGGGACAGATCGGCGCACGCAGTTCCGCGCTTACCAAAGCCATGCGCGCGATATCGGCAGCACGCTTGCCGTGCCATTCGACCATCCCACGAGCCGTTTCCTCGCTCACCGCTCCGATGCGCGCAATTTCGAGCACCGCATCGTCAAGAAAAGGATCGAGCGCATTGTCCGGTCCCATCGTCATGATATTCGGTTCAATCGCCTTCAACCCGATCTTGCGGGCACAGTCCCGAGCGAGTGAAGCCGCAGTGGTCAACTTGCCGCCGATCACGGAGAGCATGCGCGCCGCGCCGTCATCGGTGTGGTCGTGCAGGATGTGCTGCCGCGTAACTGCGGAAGGCTTGTTGTCGGGCAAATAAGGCAGCGGCCGGATTCCTGCAAATGCGTGCTTGACGCTTTGCGCAGTGATCTTGGCCTTGGGAAACAGCTGCGCAACGGAACGCACGAGGTAGCTGATCTCATCCGGTGAGGGAACGGTTCTTGCCGGGTCACCGTTGTCGGCAACTTCGGTTGTTCCCACGAGGAGCTGGTCGTTCCACGGAAGGACAAAAATCGGGCGGCCGTCTACCGCTTCGGTATAAACCGCTGCACTTGGTGAACCCGAAAACCGCGGCAAAACAATGTGGGAGCCGCGCACGCCGCCCAGCATCGGTTTAGCCATGCGGATTGATGAGCGCTGGCACATGCGGTCAGCCCATGGTCCGCTGCAGTTGATCACCCAGGCTGCGTCGACACGCTGGTCGCGTCCGGTGATCTGGTCGCGCAACAGCACGCCGCGGGTGCGGCCGTGGGAGACGTCAACCGCGAGCGCTTCCATGTGATTGCGCACGGTCGCTCCGGCGTCGACGGCTTCCATTAACCATTCTGCCACCAGCCGCTCCGGAAATTCGCATTGAGCATCTTCGTAGTTGTAGAACGACCAACGATGCCCGGCGTCCAGCGCTCGCTCCAGCCGTTTCAATTCCATTTCGGTGGCGTCTTTGCTGGGCGGTTTTCCGGCCATGCGCTGGTAGAGCCACAATCCGGCGCGCACTTTCATGGCACTACGCTCGCTGGTTTCATTCAAAAGGAGGAGGAAATGCATGGGATGCACGAGGTGAGATTTTTCCCGAAGCAACTTTTCCCGTTCACGGAGCGATTCTCGAACCAGACCCAATTCACCGTGCTCCAGGTAACGCAGGCCGCCGTGAATGATGCGTGTAGAGCGGCTGGTTACTCCGGAGGCGAAGTCATTCTGTTCGATCAGCAGAGTGTGTTTGCCCGCACGGGCGCATTGCCGCGCCACAGCGACGCCGTTGATGCCCCCGCCAATCACCACTACTTGAAAGTGCTGACCTTCCAGGGAGGCTCGGGGATTTGCCGCTAAGACCATATTTTATCAATCAGATACAGGGCTTTCGAAAGGTGCTGCTAGAGCCACGAACCACGCCGCCCCAGACACTATGACCCTTAAAGTGTGCACTCTCTCAGCCGGGCGGAGAAGGTAACGTTGGTACCGCAAAAATAGATGACCAAAAGGCCAAGCATGTTGGCTCAAAGTTACGAAGTAACAAGAGCAAGTATAAAACATCCCTGCACTCGTTGCCCGCACCGCGACGGCTCATTTAGAGTGGTTGCTCAAATGTCCACGACCGGCGAACGTTTCGAACGCGCAGTCGCCATCATGGAGCGCTTGCGAGCTCCCGGAGGTTGCCCGTGGGATCGCGAGCAGACCTTCGATTCCATCAAGCCCTATACGCTGGAAGAAACTTACGAAGTGCTCGAAGCTATCGATAGTCGAGACTGGGACGAGCTTCCCGGAGAACTCGGCGACCTGCTGCTGCAGGTGCTTTTCTATTCGGAGATGGCGAAGGAGCAAGGGACATTTTCGATTGATGACGTTCTCGACCGGCTTTCGGAGAAGTTGGTGAATCGGCATCCTCACGTATTCGGCGACGCGAAAGCGGACACTTCCACTGAAGTGAAGCGCAACTGGGAAGCGCTGAAACTTGAAGAACGAAAAAAGCGCTTCGGCGGGATCGCCGAGGCAGCCGCCGGCTCCGCCGCGAAGACTGCGCCATCGATTCTGGCCGGCATCTCTTCGTCGATGCCGTCTTTACTCGAGGCTCACAAGCTCAGTTCGCGCGCGGCGCAGGTCGGTTTCGACTGGCCCAACATGGAGGGTCTGTTCGACAAGCTCAGCGAGGAGGCCGGCGAGCTTCGCCAGCATTTGCGGGAGTTTCCCGCACCCGGTCCGCGCCCGGAAGGCCGAGGCGTCGCCGGTTCGGGGCGGCAGACGATTCCCGAAGAGCTAAGGGCGCGGCTGGAGGGAGAAGTCGGCGACCTTTTTTTCGTGCTAGTCAACATCGCGCGCTATCTTTCGCTCGATCCCGAGTCCGCGCTGCGCAAGACCAACCGCAAGTTTCGCCACCGCTTTGAATGGATGGAGCAACGCTTGCACGAGCGCGGCGCCAATCCAGAAAGTGTTTCGATGGAGGAACTCGAATCCCTCTGGCAGAAGGCCAAGCAAGAGGAGAAGCCGGCGTGAGTGTGGACGCCATAGCGATTCGCCGTTGTCAGGGCCTGGATGAGCTGCGGGCCTGCGTCGCTTTGCAAAAAGACGTCTGGAACTTCAGCGACGCTGAGCTGGTTCCGCTGCGCATGTTCGTCGTGGCCGAAAAAGTCGGCGGACAGGTCATGGGTGCTTTCGATGGCAACGAAATGGTTGGCTTCGCGCTTTCCGTGCCGGGTACGCGGTCGGGCCATGTCTATCTTCACTCGCACATGCTGGCGGTTCGGAAAGACCAGCGCAATGGCGGGCTCGGCCGCCGTCTCAAGCTGCTGCAGCGCGAAGATGCACTGGCCCGAGGCATCGATCTGATCGAGTGGACCTTTGATCCGCTTGAGATCAAGAACGCTTATTTGAATATCGAAAAGCTGGGAGCCATCTCCCGGCGCTATAACATCAATCAGTATGGAATCACGTCATCGCCCCTGCAGGGCGGCCTTCCCAGCGACCGGCTAATTGCCGAGTGGTGGCTGAGATCAAATCGCGTGGAAACGTTGCTGACGACGGGAAAGAATCTGCCATTCGAGCGGGAGACGACGATTGAAGTCCCAGCGCAGATTTATGAGTGGAAGGCGGCTGCGGAAACGCGAGGCAGAGCCCAGCAGGTGCAGGAACGCAACCGCGAGCAATTTCTTCGGGCGTTCGGCGATGGGCTGGCTGTGCTCGGTTACGACCGCGATTCCGAAGGTAACGGCAAGTTCCTGCTGGGCAACTGGGATGAAGAGTGGTCGTATGCATCGGAAGACTAAGACTTCACCACAGAGGCACGGAGTCACAGAGAAAACCAAGTCTCTGGGTTTTTCTGTTTATAGATTTTCTCTGTGTCTCTGTCCCTCTGTGGTGAGATCGTTCTTGTCGGCACACTATGAAAATTGAAGCCATCACGCTCCGCGAGATTCACATGCCGCTCGTCCATTTCTTTGAGACGAGCTTTGGACGCACCTACAGCCGCCGTATTCTACTGCTCACGGCGCATTGCGACGGGGTCAACGGCTGGGGCGAGTGCGTGGCCGGCGAAGATCCTTTTTACAGCAGCGAGTGGACAGAGAGCACCTGGCCCACGATCACCCAATATCTTGCTCCTGCTGTTCTAGGGCGTACTCTCGAATCAGCCCGCGATTGCGCGGCACTCTTCTCCCGAGTGCGCGGTCACCGCATGGCGAAAGCGGCACTCGAAAACGCGCTGTGGGATGCTGAAGCCAAACAGAAAGGCCAGCCTCTGTGGAAACTGCTGGGCGGCACGCGGACTGAAATCGCTTGTGGGGTCTCCATCGGCATTCAGGATTCCGTCGAACAACTGCTCGACAAGATTCAGATCGAACTGGCCGCCGGGTACCGTCGCATCAAAGTGAAGGTCAAGCCGGGCTGGGATGTAAACGTGCTCGAGAAAATACGCTCGCGCTGGGCCGACATCACGCTAAGCTGCGATGCCAACTCCGCCTACACGCTCGATCAGGTAGAGCATCTGCGCAACTTCGATCAGTTCAATCTGCTGATGATCGAGCAGCCGCTCTGGGACGATGATATTTTCTACCACGCCCGGCTGCAAAAAGAGCTGCGGACCGCGATCTGCCTCGACGAGTCGATCGTCAGCGCCCGTACTGCGGCCATTGCGCTTGAAACCGGCGCGTGCCGCATCATCAACATTAAAGTCGGACGCGTGGGCGGATTCAGCGAAGCAAAGAAGATTCACGAAATCTGCCACGCCCAGAAGATTCCGGTCTGGTGCGGCGGGATGCTCGAATCGGGCATCGGCCGCGCCCACAACATCGCCCTCTCCACGCTCGAGAATTTCAGCCTGCCCGGAGACGTCTCCGCATCCAAGCGCTACTGGAAAGAAGACATCATCGATCCGGAAGTGCAGGTTTCACCGCTAGGGATGATTGCGATCAGCGACCAGCCGGGAACGGGCTATCGAATCAGAGAAGATCTGATCGAGAAGCTGACTGTTCGCAAAGAAATGCTACGCGCATAATCCGGAAGCTTCGTCACGCATGGAAATTGCCGGAGCTGAAAAGATTAGCCGCGTCGGAGGGAAAAATTGGCTGAACCCGTTCGAATTGGACGCCGCGCCTGGATCTCCGTCGGTGTCGCGTCTCTGCTCCTCGTACTGTTTCTGCAGCTCGCTTTTTCCGTCCACCGCAACTCCATCACTTGGGACGAAGACGACCACATCTTCGCCGGCTACATGTCGTGGAAGCACGCCGACTTCGGTCTGAACCCGGAGCATCCTCCACTGGTCAAATTAGTCGCGGCGATTCCTCTGCTCAACATGCCTCTTAACCTGCCGGTATTGCAAGACCGCACCTTCAAACAAGAAGCATTCCGGGATGGGAAAGATTTCCTCTTCAAGAACGACGCGGATACGATGCTGTTCCGCGCGCGGATGGCGGTTTCGTTCTTCACACTTTTGCTGGCGCTTCTCGTATTTCTAGCGGCGCAGGAAATGTTTGGCACCGCTGCGGCCTTCATCGCTCTCGCCTTGCTGGCGTTCGATCCGAATCTGTTGGCTCACGGTGCGGTCGTCAGTACTGACGCCGGTCTCTCGTGCTTCATGTTCGCTGCGGTTTATGCGTTCTATCGCTATGTGAAGGTGCCCTCCGCATGGCGATTGGTTGTTGTGGGATTGGCCACCGGGCTCGCGCTAGCTGCCAAACACACCGGCATTTTGCTTTTCCCCATACTGTTGTTGCTGGCGGTCTCCGAAGTGGTGCGCAGTGGACGCGGATCGGAATCTCCGGGCGGCGTGCGCGCTTCGCCGGCAAAGCGCGCGCGGCAACTTGCTATTGCCCTTGTCGCCATCAGTGCTATCGCGATCACAATGCTTTGGGGTGCCTACGGATTCCGCTATCAGGCCCGCGCCGAAGGGCGCCAGATGAATCCGCCGTTGAACGAATTCGTACAAGGCCTCTCACGGCCTCGCGAAGTGCGGCTGCTTCAGACCGTAGCTCGATTCCATCTCTTGCCGGAGTCTTACATTTACGGACTCGCCGATGTCCGCATTATGTCGGATTTTTACACCAGTTTCCTGCTCGGCAAAGTCTATCCTCACGGCGTGTGGTTCTATTTCCCCGTCGCCTTCGTGATCAAATCGAGTCTGTCGTTCCTGTTGCTCTTGCTGATCACGATCTGGGCGATCGCTACGCGACGACTCACGGCCAGGCGCGAAATCATCTTCCTGTCCATCCCTCCGATTTTCCATCTGATCGTCGCCATGAGCGCCGGAATGAACATTGGCGTACGCCACATCCTGCCGATGTATCTGTTTCTCTCCGTTCTGATCGGGGGCGGAGCCTCGAGCCTCATCCAGCGCAACCGCGGATGGACGTACGTAGTTGTCGCGCTCCTGATCTTTCAAGTGGTCTCGACTTCGCGTGCCTATCCCGCCTACATCGCGTACGCCAATGAACTCTGGGGAGGACCCGCGCACGTTCATGAGCTGCTCAGCGATTCAAATTCCGATTGGGGCCAGCAACTCCACGACGTGCGGCGGTATTTGGATCGACACAACATAAAGGATTGCTGGTTTATCTACTTCGCCGAAGGTGTGGTCGATGCCAGCTACTACAAAATTCCATGCCGGCAGCTGCCAACCATGGATTCGCTCTGGATGGGAGAACCTTTAAACGCCCCGCCCTCTATTGACGGTACCGTGCTAGTTAGCGCGGGCGATCTTTCTGGCTTTGAATTCGGCGCCGGCCCCTTGAATCCGTACGAGCAATTCAAATCTCTCCGGCCGACAGCCGTCATTGACTATGCGGTTTTCGTCTACAACGGCCATTTCCAGATTCCCCTCGCGGCGTCGATCAGTCACTCGCAGAAGGCGCAATGGCTCCTCGAAGCTCAGCGCCTTCCAGAGGCGCTCGATGAAGCGCAGCAAGCTGTGGCTCTTGCACCCGACGCAGCCAAACCGAATGCGTTGCTCGGGGACGTCCTGACCGCGATGGGACGGCCTAATGACGCGCGCGTCTCCTACCAGAAAGCTCTTACACTGGCGAAGACGATTGAGCCTGACTTTCAGATCGAACTAGCGAGGGAGCTAGAGAAGAAACTTGCGGTGCCGGCCACGTAAAGCTCATTCGAGGCCGCATGTCGCTAGTGGGAGTTCGGCACCGCCGCTCCCAGCTTGCGATTCCCAGCCAGCTTCGCCTCTTCTGCCTTCAGCATTTCCACTCCCTGGGCAAACATAGTGTCGCCAGGCACGCGCCGAAAGCCGCTGAACAGCTGAACACCTCGTTAGACTTGATCGCAAGACTCTTGGATGCTCGAATCGGGCATCTTCCGGCCCCGCGCCTCATTACCTAAGGTCCGAAGCTGAGGTTACGTTTACCCCCCCCTGCAACCCCGGTATTTTAGGGTCGGGATCTGTCCCAGCCTAACTGGTCTGCTGGGGAGGAAGAAGTACCGGCTATGCTTTTTCGTGGGTTCTCCAGAAGGTCCGGAAGCAGACGCAATCGAATGAGGAATATGGGGAAGGCTCTATCTCTTGCGTTCCTGCTGGTCACGCCTGCCCTGGCGCAAAATCAAATGCAAGCGGGACCGCCTGCCACGGCTTATGGTCCGACTTACGATGTTAGTTTCGGCTATAGTTATCTCTCATCGACAGTTCCGTCCTCGGGCAGAGTAGGTCTGAGTGGTCTGGATGTGACCGGCCACGCCAATTTTCTCCCGCGTTGGGGAGTCGCCGTAGACTCCGGTTACGTCCGCACCTCCAATGTCCTGGCCACCGGACAGTCGGGCTACACTTTAACCTTCCTTGCTGGTCCCGTGTTTCATCTGTTTGAGGCCAGAAAAACGAGGGCGTTCGTGCACGCCCTGGTCGGCGCAGGGTTGGTTGATAGTGCAGTCCCGGTGAGTGGCACCGAATACCTAGAGGGATGGGTGGCAAGGCCAGCTTATGCGCTCGGGGGTGGGATCGAACGCACCGTTGCAGGACCTTTCGCGGTCCGCCTTACCGGAGATTACCTGCGTACCGCGTATGCAGACTCTACCGGCGACGTGCGCAGCCAGAATAATCTTCGTGTGACGGCGAGCATCGTCTTTCGCCTGCGGGATCGCCAAGGTTTAGCTAACAGCCGCTGAAGGCCCTTCCTAGTGCGACTTAGGGCCCGTTGCTCCGGCTCCCAGCTTATGATCCTCAGCTAGCTTCGCTTCTTCCGCCTTCAACATCCCCACTCCTTGGGCGAACGTGGTGTCTGCCGGCACGCGGCGGAAGTTGCTGAACACCTCGTCAGACTTGATCACAATACTCTTGAATATGAGAATTTTTCCCGTAAAGCTAAGGGACATACGCGAAATCTGCCACGATCCATCGCTAACCTCGGATTGATCGACCAGAAAGTGCCCGCCTTTGTCGAGATGCCCCAGAATTCCCCAGCCAAAACCGACTTCTTTGAACAGAGTTCCGTCGATTCGCGCGATTCTGCGCGATGTGGGATCAATCAGCAAGAATCCCTGCATGCCCTCGAGCACCTGCTCCACGCGAGAAGGTGGTTCGTACGCCGGATTGGGCCGGAATTTCAAACGCACCAGCCGATTTCCTTCCTTGCCCAGCTGAGCGGTGCCCGGCTCATCGCCGTCATAGTCATATAGAAAAGCCTCGGGCAGGGCCTTGACGATGCGCAAAGTGCGCTCGGCAGCCTGCTGCTCCTGGGAATGTTTTCGGCTAAGCTGCTCCGGATCGCCCACCAGACCCGCCAGATGGTTTTCCTCACCCTGCATTTGTTCGGGCGTGAGCGGCTGGTCGTTGTATGCAATCGTCATGCCGGCCATGGCGCTCCGCGTTTCCACATAGAGCCTGGTCTGTGAACCCTGCAGAGTCTGCTTGCGTGATCGGAACATGTGTTTGATCGAATCGTCGTTGGCCGCTACTTCGTTGGCGACAGCGGCCCGTACCAATTCGATCGCGGAAGCCGAATCCCCAGGAACACTCCGGCGCGCGACGGCGCCGAGGGAAGTCACTCCCCTCCCTGTGAGCAAGGCACCCAGGAAAACAACGGCGGCGATACGAATGAATTTTGCCCGTCTCATTTGTCCGACACATTTCCAGTGTAGCAATTTGAGCTTCCGAGTTTCTCGATAATGTCCCAAGCGTGCGTGGAAGCTTAGTGGCAGCCTTGGAAAGAAAGGATGCCAGTTCCTTCACGGTTTAGAGCCTTCCAGGCGAGCGAGCTTTGAGGCAAATATCTCCGAAATCCCGGGCTCGGGAGGCCCGTCCCATCTCGGGAAATGTGAGCCATTTCTAATCTGAATTGTTCGGGATCGGGCGTAGTATCCGAGCATGGATGACAAAACCAGGCTCGCGGATCGGCGCGAGGAATCAGAAGCAATCCAAGTTGCGAACGATCTGTACTTACAACATGATGAACACAGCCCCGCAGCCACCGCGGAATATCAGTTGAGGCTGGAGCGGCTGGAACAAGTTCGGCGGGACATGAAAGAATTAGCCAGAGCCATTGCTGTTCAAAATTGATCATTTCTCGGTTGATCATTCTTGCATTGGGCTGGAAAACGTCGTTCGCCGTCCGGTTCTTAAATACAGAACCGAGCCGAGAGACGCACTTCTGAAGTTCAATTCATCCCAGGTTGCCCGCTAGGAACTTGCCGCGCCCTCTGTGCCTTGCGTATAGTCGATGCAGTGAGCGGTCGCCGTAACTACCTCCAGGATTTTGATCTGGGAGCAACCCGTTACGGATGCCGCGGCACCGGATCACCGTTGAAACAGGAGAGCGTCCTATGAGCGCACCCGCCAGTGGGTTGGCACAAATCGGCAAGTCGGTCTTCATCAAGGGCGAACTTTCCGGCAGCGAAGATCTATATCTGGATGGCCAGGTCGAGGGCAGCATCGCTCTCAAAGGCAACAGCTTGACGGTTGGCCCCAACGGCCAGGTCAAAGCCAGCGTCGAGGCCAAGGGGGTGGTGGTGCAAGGCAAGCTCGAAGGCAACATTCAGGCCAGCGATCGCGTCGAATTGCGTAAGTCGGCGATCGTTACCGGAGACATCAGCACCCAGCGCATTTCCATCGAGGAAGGCGCATATTTGAAGGGCAAAGTAGATATTCACAAGACTGACAAGTGAGTCTTACGATCGCTGAGTTTATTTCAGGAGTAATGAAGTCAGGATGTCGTCAGTCTCCCAGGGTTTCATGAAACTTTTTCGCGGTTCATCCGGAACGGAGACCATCCCGGTACAGGGCGCGCAGAAGCTGACGCGCCGCTCCAGCGGCCTGGGAGAGCTGTCCCGTATGTGGGAATCCGCGGAAGACCTTTGCATTCTCGACCTCGGATCGACCTCACCCGCCAACATTCGTCATTTCACCGAACACGGCCACCGGATTTACAGCGAAGACCTGCTCACGGCATCGACCGATCCCGAGCTTCTCGGCAAGAACGAGGAGGGAAGCATTGTTCTCGACAGCCGCAAGTTTCTCGCTGATAACCTGGTTTACCCCGCCGCTCGCTTCGACGTCGTACTGTGCTGGAACTTGCCCGACTATCTCGATGAGAGTCTGGTAAAGCCGGTCGTTGGACGGCTCTGGTCGGTGTTGAAACCCGGTGGCATGCTGCTGGCGTTCTTCCACACCCGTGATGCAGGTCCGGATTCGCCCTGTCACCGCTTCCATATCGTGGGCACTGACACGCTCGAGATGCAGAAAATCATGTTGCGTCGCGAAGCTCGTCGCGGACCTACCGGAGCAATCCACACCGCCATCTCGGAAGGTTTCCAGTTGCAGCGCGTGTTCAACAACCGCCACATCGAAACCCTCTTCCGCGACTTCGCCTCGATCAAATTCTTTCTCGCGCGCGATAACATCCGTGAAGTGCTGGTGGTCCGCTAGCCAGCTAGGGAAGGGCACGGCTTCAGCTGTGCCATCAGTCTTCAACGGCGCTCGGCTTTAGCCGCTGCGCTCGACTGACTCTTCCACACAATTACTCCCAGGCTCAGCAAACCCTCCTTAACCGCAGTAAGACGAATGTTCCCCTTGCCGGGAGCAGTCGGGCGGTAGACAATGGCAGGGCCGAGGGGACAGATGAGTTCGACGAGCCAAGCTGTCGGCCGCGAGTCGCCGTTCCGCATCCGCCCGAAGTTTATTGCGGGCTGTGCGGCGGTCGTCACTGTCCTGATCCTTCCAGGCTTGATCGCGCGCTCTCGGATCCTAGAGCAAGCGATACTTTTTCTAGCAGGCGTGGCCATCTTTGCGGGATGGTTCCTGCTACTCAAGGACCCCGAGCCTAAGACTACCTGGCGAGCGCTGATATCGCTGATCACTTCGGTTTATCTAGTCGCGTCGCTGCCCGTTTTCCTTTTTGAGTTGTCTCTATGGAGATGGTACGTGCGGCACACCTGGCACTCCTGGCTCTCGATGTACTCAATGCCGTGGGTGCATTGGGGATACATACTCGTGTTCTTGAGCGTCATCTGTTCGTTCCTGGGACGAGGGCGGTCGCGAATCGCGTTTGCGACAGGCAGTGTCCTGTTAATGGTGCTCAGGGAAGCGATGGGCACCTGGGTCTTCTGACGTGGGACTGAAACATCGAGAGCTGGCGGTCCGCTAGGTGGCGTGCATTTTCTGGCTCTTCCACACAATTACTCCCATACGGAAAAGATAATTGCGCGAGATCTCGTTTGCTCCGTCACAAGCAGCAGAGGCCAGCAGGGTTCTAATCTCGTCCGGAACATAAGCGCGCCGCACCGAAGTCAGCCCGTCCAGCCAAGCCACGCGGCTGCGCATAATCGGAAATCCGGCGAACGCCAAAGCCAGATGCAGCGGATGCCGGATGAGGTCATTGATTAGGAGGGCGTGCCGGCTCACCCGCAGGCCTTCGCGCATAAATTGTGCCAGCTGCTGTTCGTCAAGATGATGCGCGAACAGGCTGCAACTTATGAGATCGAAGGCTCCATCGGCGAAAGGCATTGCTAGCGCGTCGGCCACGACACCGGAATTCCGCCCCTCGTGACTTGCGGTGCAGGGAAGATGAGATCGGGCCCTATCCAGCAGCGTCACATCCAACCCAATCCCGCGCCGCGCCAGTTTTTGCCGGACCAGCTCCGGAACTTCTCCCGACCCGGCCGCCACTTCCAACAGCGAGAAGTGTTTCGCGCCGGAGACTTGAGCCACACGTTCCACCATTTTCTGTGTCGTGGCAACCCCGCCGAACCAGCGGTTGACCCGCCCGAGATCCAGAAGAGTGGCTTCGACGTCGGCGGCGGAGCAGGCGTCAGAATCGAGAATCTCGGGGGCATCGACTCGCTGCATGGTTAGGAGATCTCGCACGCGCTAATTAGCTTTCGCCGCTGGGCGCGCCGGGCTGCCGTCCGCCTTCACGTAGTGCGCGTACCAGCTGAGGTTGCGTTCGAGCCTGTCTTTAATATGCGAGGGCGTTTTGAAGCCGTGGTATTCGCCGGGATACACCACCAGTTCGGTTTCGCGGCCCAGGCTCTTGAGCGCCTCATACATCTGCTCGCCGCCCAGGATGGGCACATTCCAGTCGATGTCGCCGCCCATGAACAGAGTCGGCGTCGTGATGTTGGCGACTTTGTAGATCGGCGAGATCTTGTCCCACACCGCGCGGTTCTCCCACGGGCGCCCGAGTTCCACGTCGTAATCGAGGATGTACTGGTCATGCCCGTACAACGACGCGAAGAAAGCGGACCCCGCACCGGTGACCGCTGCCTTGAAACGCGTGGTCTGCGCAATAATGAAATCCGTCGAGATGCCGCCATAGGACCAGCCACCCACGCCCAGCTTGTCGGGGTCGGCCACGCCTTGTGCGATGGCATAGTCGACCATGGCCAAGTCGTCCTGATAGTCCTTGTTGCCCCAATCGGCGAAGATGGCCTTACAGAAATCCTGTCCATAGCCCGAAGAGCCGCGTGGATTCGGCTCCAGCACTACATATCCGTTGGCCGCAAACAGCTGCGAGAAATGATTGAAGTCGCCGTAATAAGCGCTCACTGGGCCGCCGTGCGGAATCAGAAGCGTCGGATACTTTTTCCCGGCCACATAATCCAGCGGCTTGTAAAGATAGCCCGCCACAGTCGTGCCGTCCTTGCTCCTGAACTTGACATATTCTGGCGTAACGACTCTGATCTTTGCCATGAACGCATCATTCACGTGCGTGATGCGCGTAAGCGGGCCGCCTGAGGTGGTCGTGGTGAAGATTTCGGCTGGCCGATCCATGCTTGTGATCTGCGCGGCAAGGTCTCCTGACTTGGCGATGGTGTAACTCGAGACCACGACGTGCCCGGAGATGGCTCGTGTGATCTCCCCGCCTGCCGCCGGGACGCGGAACAGGTCCTGTGCTCCGTCGTCATCGGCGATGAAGTAGATGAACTGCCCGTCGGGCGAAAAGCGCGGCGACCTCGACATGCGGTCAAAGGCCAGCGTCAACACCTTGGCTGGACCTCCCGTTGCCGGAGAAAAAGCGATGTGGTGGGTCGCATAAACGAGGAGCTTCGGATCGAGCTGCGTGACGTAGGTGATCCACTTGCCATCGGGCGACCACGCCGGCGAACCGTCAGAGCCGGGATTCGTCGTGACTTGTGTCAGGTGGGCGCCCTTGTCAGTGTTATCGGCGGAAACCACCCAGATATTGGAGTCGTAAGTGCGATCCGGGTCAGGGGTCGAGCGGTTGCTGCGAAACGCCAGCAGTTTTCCGTCTGGAGACCACGCGGGCTGCTCATCGTCGAAGTCGCCGGAGGTGACCTGCACCAGCGCTTTGGTAGCAACATCGAACACGTAAAGATGCGTGCGTCGCCGGTCGAGATAGCCGACCGTGTCAGTCTTAAAGCGATAGCGGTCGATGACGAATGGCGGTGGAGTTTTCGGCTTCTTCGGTTTTGCTTCTTTATCTTTATCGCTGCTCCCCGGCTTGTCTTTTTCTTTGGCTTTGGCCTCGTCCAATTCTTCCGGAGACGGATCTCGCAGGATGAGCACCAGCCGCTTGCTGTCAGGAGACCAGGCAAAATCGTCGACGTCCTGAATCGTATCCGTGAGCTTCTGCGCCTCGCCGCCCATGCGGTTCAGCAGCCAAACCTGCGTCTTGCCCTCACTGCGCTTGGATAGGAATGCGAGGAACTTTCCGTCTGGACTCCAGCGGGGATGGGAAGAGGAAACCTCCTCGACCGTCATAACGACAGCGTCGCCGCCGCCCGCCGGCGTCATCCAGATGCGCGTCTCCGTTTTGTCCTCCTTCAACGACATGGTCGATACCGTATAAGCCACCCACTTGCCGTCCTCTGCAATCTGCGGATCGCCCACTGCACGGATTTCAAAGACATCATCCACCGTGATAGCCCGAGGCGCGGGAGTTGCGGCTGGCGCAGATTGTGCGGTAACTAACGGAGCGAGCAAATAACAAGCAAAGGCCAATGCATAAAACGGCAAAGCAAGTGCGCGGAATCGCATAAGTGGTTGCTTCCCCATGTAGGATTCTGGATGCGGCTGCGAAGCGGCCTAAGTCTAAACCTCGGCCAGCTCTTCTTCCAGCAACTGCTTGTTACACAGGTCGCTGTAGTAGCCGTTCAAGGCGAGCAGTTCGTCGTGCGTGCCCGATTCCACGATGCGTCCGTCGTGCAGCACGGCGATGCGGTCGGCATTGCGCACCGTGAAAACGCGGTGCGAGATGAATATGGTGGTGCGGCCCTGCATCACTTCGCGCAGGTGATTGAGGATTTTGTCTTCGGTATGAGTGTCGACGCTCGAGAGCGCGTCGTCGAGAATGAGGATGCGCGGATTGCGAATCAACGCGCGGGCAATCGCGGTGCGCTGTTTCTGTCCTCCCGACAGTGTGATGCCGCGCTCGCCCACTATCGTCTGATACTGCTCGGGAAAGCTCTCTATATCCTGGGCGATATTGGCGGCTTCGGCCGCTTCGTGAATCTGCTGATCAGAAGCCGACTCCACCCCCAGAGCAATGTTTTCCCGGATGCGGTCGCTAAAAAGAAATGTTTCCTGCGGAACAAATCCGACACTCTTACGCAACGATTCCAGGGAAAACTCGCGGATCGGCCGCCCATCCACCAGAACCATCCCCGGCGCCGCGTCGTAAATGCGGGGAATCAGGCTGACCAGCGTGGTTTTCCCCGAGCCCGTCGGGCCCACGATCGCCATGCTGCTGCCGGCCGGGATTCGCAGATTCAGGTCATGCAGCACGGGTTTGCCATCATAGGCAAAATTCAGCCCGCGAAATTCGATTTCGCCTATCACCTGCCGGTCTGCGGCTTCGGGCCCGTCCTTAATTTCAGGTTGCTCGTGAAGAATTTCATTCAGGCGAATCAGCGACGCCGTGCCTCGCTGGAAAATGTTGACCACCCAACCCAGTGCGATCACAGGAAACGTCAACTGCAGCATGTAAATATTGAAGGCGGCAAAATCGCCTACCGTCACAGAGCCGGGAAGCAACAGAGTGGTTTTCGTTTTCAGGTAGGAAATTAAAACCACCGTCGTTTGTCCGTGCAGCACTTCGCGTCCGCCGATCCACAGCACCAGCACCATGGCCAGGCCGAGCATGAGTTCCAGCGTGGGCCACAGCATGCCCATCAGCCGCACCAGTTTCAGGCTGCGAGAAACGTATTCCTGATTGGCACCTTCAAAGGACGCGATCTCAGCCTCTTCCTGCACATAGGCGCGGATAACCCGGGCCCCGGAAAAATTCTCCTGCGCCCGCGCCGAAATGTCAGAGAACATGGCCTGAATTCTTTCGAAGCGCTCATGGATTCGCCGCCCAAAATGCTGAATCACAATACTCACCAGGGGAAGCGGCAGAAACGCGTAGAAGGTCAGCTTGGGGCTGATGAGCACCATGAACGACAGCGCGCCGGCGGTGAATACCAGCGTATTTGCCGAATACATGATCGCCGGACCCAGCAGCATGCGCACCGCGTTCAAATCGTTCGTCATCCGGGCCATAATGTCGCCGGTGCGCGTGCGCTGGTAGTAGGAATAGGAAAGTGTTTCCAGGTGAGCGAAAAGATCGTTGCGCAGATCGAACTCAATGTCGCGCGAGATGCCGATCACGATCCAGCGGGTTAGAAACAGGAAGACCCCGCGAACCGCGGCGACCTGCAGCATCTGCCAGGCAAAGTGCAGCAACTTCGCGGACGTAACGCCGGTGTTGAGATCATCGATCGCGTGCCGGATCACTTGCGGCAGCAGGATCCAGGCGCCATTGCTGAGAAAAATGCAGAAAAGGCCCGCCACAAAGCCCCAGCGGTAACGCTTGAGGTAGGGCAGCAGGGGACGCATGCTCTTGGGAATCATTCAGGTCGTCTAGATGAAATTCTAGCAGGCTGGGGTTCAAGTTTTGGAAGGCAGGTTCGGCAGGGAACAGTCCTTGGCGTACTCGGTCTCAGGCGCTAGGTTTTATGTGATAGGAAGCCCGACCCCCTAGACCCGACGCAGAAGGCCGAAGGCTAACGGGGCTCTTTCTTGGCGGTTGCACGCTGTGCGCTCGGAACCAGATCGCTTCCGAAAGCGACAACGCTAACCCCCGCAAGCAGCGCCCCCCAGGCGATGAAGAAGATCCATTCCGCGTAAAAGATGAATGCCTGAGCCATATCCATGACATTACTCCTTGCTGCAGCGGACCGAGATCAAGCCGAGAGCCGAAAGCCTAACCTCGGGCCGCCGTCAGCAAACTTAAGCCGCGAACTACACAGCCCGACTGCTTACTCCTGCGGAGCAGCGGCCGAGTCCTGCATGCGTTGCTGCATGCGCGCTTCCCGATTGGCCTCGAACTGCTGCATCTTGGCCTGCTGGTCAGCAGTGAGCAACTGAAACAGCTCGTTATGGATGCGGGTTTCCTGCACCTTCAGTTGCACCAGCGTTTGCGCCTGCTGCGCCACCAGCGCTTGCACCTTGGCTTCGTCATAGGTGCCTTCTTCATACTGCTTCAGCTGTTGCTGCATCAGGTGAAGCTGCTGCATCTGGGGCTTCATTGCGGCGTGCTCTTTCTGCAGCACAGCCTTCATCTGCGTGCGCTGGGCATCGGTCAAGTCCAGATATTTGGCGAAGAAGCCCATCATGGGGCTTCGCATGCCGAAGGCATGGCCGTGCACCGGCGCGGTTGCGTCCGCAGTTTGCGACCTGGCGATCGCACCGCCCAACAGCACCGCCAGCGCAGCTACCAGAAAGCGAAAACGAATCGTCTTCATAAAGTTTTTTGCTCCTTTAACCCCGGCTCCATCCACGTGCTCGCCTCCTGGAAACCTAGGGCTCTTGGGTACAGTTATACAAACACGATTCCCGGAGAAAAGTGGTAAAAAGTCAGTCAATGCGAGTAAAGTTTTGTCAAAGACGGGAACATCTCGCTGGGCAACAGGGTTAGCCGTCTCTGGGTTTGACAATTCTTTACCGCTGCCAGCCCGCGATCTGGTGCAGAATGAAAACTGCCAAGATGGAACGAATTCTGGTTATTGACGATGATGTCGAACTATGTACCCTGGTGGGTGAATACCTGCAGGCCGAGGGATTCGTAGTCGAATTCGTGCATGATGGCGAGAACGGGCTGCAGCGCGCCACTGCCGGCGGATACCTCCTTGTGGTGCTGGATGTGATGTTGCCCGGCATCAACGGTTTCGAGGTGCTGCGCCGGATCCGCGCCACCTCCCGCCTGCCCGTGCTTTTGCTCACGGCGCGCGGCGAAGATGTCGACCGCATCGTCGGATTGGAGATCGGCGCCGACGATTATCTGCCCAAGCCTTTTAATCCGCGGGAGCTGGTGGCGCGTATCCGAGCCATCCTGCGCCGCACGCGGAGCGATAAATCGGCGCCGTCTGCGCCCGATATCGTCCGCGTCGGCGAAATCGAACTCGACCCGGCCACGCGCAGCGTGCGCCGCGACGGCGAACCCGTCGACCTCACCTCGGTCGAGTTCAATCTGCTGGAAGTGCTGCTGCGTGAGGCTGGACGCGTGGTGCCCCGCGAGCGCCTCGTCAACGCCGTCTTGAGCCGTAAATTCTCGCCTTTCGACCGCAGCATCGACATGCACGTGAGCAAAGTCCGCAAGAAGCTGGGCGACACCGACGCCGACGAACACATCAAGACCATCCGCGGCGTAGGCTACATCTTCGCCCGTCCGCGGGAGAAGGTTGGGGAAAAGGTGAAGACCTCATGAAGAGCCTCTTCCTCAAGATTTTTCTTTCCTTCTGGATGGCTTTTGCCTTGTTTCTCGTGCTGGCGATCCTGGTCACGTTGGCGTTCCGTCCGAGGACCTCAAGTTGGGAAGCTCTTCTCGCGACCGCGATGAACGACTCTGTGAATGCCTATGAACAGAGAGGAACGGCGGGGTTGGGCGAATATTTCGACAATCTGCAAAAGACCCAGCATGTCCGCGTCTTTCTATTCAATGAAAACATGGAGGAGATTTTGCACCGGGGCGCGCCAGAATGGGCGCTTCGCGTTGCGAAGGGAGGGCCGCGGGTGCCGCACGAGGGTTTTATTTTTCCCGCACCGCCTCCGGTGTTGCGTGATTCGCGCGCGTCCTCTGACGGATTGCACCGTTACACGCTCGTGCTGTCTCCTCCGCCGGGGCCACGCCTTTTTCTCGGTCCGCGGGGATTGCCCGTTCCTGGTCTTGTCATTGCAGTCATCTCCTCGGGACTCGTCTGCTACGTGCTGGCGTGGTTCCTGACCATGCCAATCGTGCGTTTGCGTGCGGCCACGCGTCAACTCGCCGCTGGCGATCTCACTGCCCGAGCCGGTGCTCCCAATGTCACAAGACGCGATGAGGTTGCAGGCTTGATGCGAGATTTTGACGGCATGGCGGAACGGCTGGAGAATCTGGTCAAAGCGCAATCCCGCCTGCTCAACGACATCTCGCATGAACTGCGTTCACCGCTGGCGCGGCTGAATGTAGCTTTGGGCTTGGCGCGGCAGCGCTCCGGGCCGGAAAGCGCGGCCATGCTCGAGCGCATTGAACTGGAAGCCAGCCGCCTCAATGAACTCATTGGCCGCCTGCTCACTCTGGCCCGGCTCGAAGATGGCGAGCAACATGTGCCTACCACGCCGATTTTGCTCGACGAGGTGGTGCTCAATGTGGCTGAAGATGCCGAGTTCGAAGCCCAGGCGAGGCGTTGCCACGTGCGCAGCGAGATCCCCCCGGGAACGTGGGCGGTGCGCGGAGATGCCTCACTGCTCCACAGTGCCATCGAGAATGTTGTGCGTAATGCCATCCGCTACACCCGCGAAGGCACTACGGTTGATATCGATCTGGAAAAAAAGGGGATTGCCGGTGGCGAGGAGGCAGTGGTTCGAGTCACCGATTGCGGCTCCGGTGTGCCTCCCGATGCGCTGGAAAAATTGTTCCAGCCGTTTTACCGCCTGGACGATGCTCGAGGCCGGCAGACCGGCGGCGTCGGCCTGGGCCTGGCCATTACGGAGCGCGCCGTGCGCTTCCATGGCGGACGCGTCGCCGCCACGAACCGGGCCGAGGGCGGCGGACTGATGGTCGAGATCCACCTGCCGCTGATGGCGTCGACCGCTGGCGTCGACGAACCTCTAACCTCCGTGACCAGCGATCAGTGGCCGGTGGCAAGTGGCCAAAGGGAATAAACTGGTCACCGACCCCTGACCCCTGACCCCTGACCTTCAGGCAACTCGCAGGCCCGTCCGCGGTTCCAATAGCTCCGGGGGTTTGCTCTTCCCACGCATTCCTGATACATAAATGGATGGCAATTCACGCCTTCAAATAGGGTTCACGCCCGGTTTGTGTGGCCGGGGAATGCATAAGCACGCTCATAGGAGATAAACCGAAGAATGTGGACAAGGTTTGCCTGGATGATGGCGCTTTTGGCTCTGGTATCAATCGGCTTCCTGATGGCCTGCAACGCCAAGTACTCCTCGAATGACAATGGGCTGGTGGTGATTCCCAGCCAGGGGGGCGGTCCGCTGGTGAATAACCAACTAAACGGGCCGGTAATGGAAACCTTCAGCCTCGACTTGCAGAACGGTTCCACGACAGAGATTAACAATGTGAACGGTCCTCCGACGCCGGGGTTGCCAACGGCTATCGTTCTTGATCCGGCAGGCGCAAACGCGTATGTGATCGTCAACGAGAATCCGGCGGTGCCTGGCGGCAGCATCACGGGGCTCGCGGCGTTTCCCATAGCTTCCGATGGCAAGCTCGGGAGCGCCACCACATACACTCTGAACAGTGCGAGTGTAACCGTTTTGATCAACGGGCAGAATACAGTGGAATCGGTCCCGGTCGCTCCAGTGGCCCTGAGGATAGATTCCGCAGGCAAGCTTCTCTTCGTGGCCAACAACTCGACCAGCGATAGCTCCGGGAACCCGGTGCCGGGCTCGATCTCAGTGCTCTCGGTCGGCAGCAATGGCACCTTGGCCGAGGTCACGGGTTCGCCTTTTGTACTTCCGGTAAACGGCGTCAACGTGAACCCGCCAGAACCGTGCACGAATCAAGTGGCGTGCTCCAGCCCGCTGGCCCTGGCTGTTACCCCGACCTTCTACCCTCCGCACTATGCCTACTGTTCAGGGATTGCGCCTCCCACGACGGAGAACCTGTATGTACCGGATTCCATCAACAACATTCTGTTAAATTATTCGGTCTCATCGAGTGGCGCGCTGACTCTGAGTGAAGCTGATAATCAGGTTGGAATTCCGACCGGCTTTATGCCTGACGGCGTGGCTGTCGATCCCTGTAACCGGTTCGTCTACGTCTCCAACGGGCTTTCGAACGCGGCTACATCCAATACGGTCAGCGCTTACGCGATCTGCAGCACCGTCTCGCCGCCAAACTGCCCGGTTGCAGACTTCAGAGCGCTTCCGATTAAGGGTTCGCCCTTTGCCGTTTCCCCCGGCGAGGGTCCGGGGCCTTTGTCCATGGATGCGTACGGCAATTACTTGTACGTAGTGAATACGGCGTCAGGCTCGGTCTCGCAGTTCAGGGTAAGCACGGCCACCGGCGCCTTGACCCCGCTCACGCCGCCATCTGTCTCGGCGAGCGGTGGGGCTGATTCGATTGCGATCCGCGGCGACGATAGTTTTGTGTTCGTGGCCAACCTGAATCCGGGGACGCTGTCGGAATACGCCATCAACCTCCAGAATGGAAATTTGGACCCGTTGCCGGTGATTCAGACGTTCAATTATCCCTCGGGAGTCGCGGTGAAGTAATCTTCCGAAGCGGTGTGACCTGCCCGCGGGCTAGGTTGGAATTTTCAGAATCAGGTAGGCGCCCACCAGAGCGAAGATGAGATCGGGTGACCACGCGGCCAGCGCCGCGGGCAACAGGCTGATGTCGCCCATCGCCTCGGACAAACGCGACACGACCGTGTAAACCACTGCGATCCCCACCGCCACGGCAACTCCCGTGATGGCCCCTTTCTTGGCCGCCGACAAAGAAAACGGAATAGCGAGCCCAGCCATGATGAACGTGATCAACGGGTAGGAGAGCTTCTGGTTCAGTTGCACCCGGAGCCTCACCACATCGAAGCCGCTTTGCTGCAGATCTCGGATGTAGCGGCGCAGTTCCTCATAGTTCATCTCGGAGTACTGTTTTACCTCCTTCTTGAAATATGACGGCTGCTCGCTGAGGTCAGGAAAAGTGGAGACGTCAAAGGTGTGATAACCGGCGATGGCGGCTCCGTGCAAAGACCGCTGCCAACCTTGTTCAAAGACCCAGCGGCCCAGGTTGTCGGCCCAGTGGGCGCGCTCGGCGTGGATGCGCTGCGTAATGCTGAAACTGGCGGGATCGATTCGAAAGATGGTGAGGTTGGCGAACTGATCGCGATCGGCATCGAAGAACTGGTAGTAGTAGATGTCGTTGTGCTGGCCGAAAATCCAGCGCCGGTCGGGACGCAGATAAGTTTGCGGGGGCTTGCCCTTGATCTGATTGTGCAGCGCTTCCTGCCGCTTATTGGTATGCGGCAAGTAGAACTGGTCGGCAAAGAACAATCCGGTCGAGAGCACTGCGGCCGCGGCCAGCACCGGCATGACAATGCGGTAGACACTGGTTCCAGTCGCCTTGATGGCCGTGATCTCATTGGATCGGTTCATCAGGCCGAAAGTGATCAACACCGCCAGCAGCATAATCAGGGGCGCGACGCTGTATAGCAGATAGGGAGAAACGTTGAGCAGATACTCCACGACCACGATTGCGGGCGTCTGGTTGCGCAAGATATCTCCCAGCAACTCGAACAACGTGAACACCAGCAGCAGGACCAGGAACGCTGCCACGATCATTCCAAGATAGAGAAAGAAATCGCGCAGCACGTAATCATCGAGCAGGGTAGGGAAGCTGGCACTGAAGACTCGCCGCCGGTTGGAGGCGCGCTCGAAAGCATTGGCCGTTTCTCTGCGCCGGTGCCTGCGATCATGTATAGGGATATTGGCCGGAACCTCGGTTCGCTTCCATGGCAGGCGGATTACGGGCAGCGATAACGGCCTGCGCTCGGCTTGCCACAGCAGGAACAACGCTGCGGCAAAGAATACGATGTTGGCGAGCCATGCTCCGAACACCGGGCCTACTCGGCCCTGCTTGGCCAGCGAAACTCCGATCAGAGAAATGAAGTAGTAGACGAACACCAGCGCGATCGTAAGTACAAACCCGCCGGACTTTCCGCTCTTCTTCGAGGAGAGCCCGAGCGGAATTCCCACCATGGCCAGCACCAGGCACGCCGTGGGCAAGGCGAAGCGGTTGTGAAATTCGATGAGGTACACACGCGCCGATACGGGATCGGCGCTGGCAGCGTGACCAAGCAGCGCCGAGGTGCTGATGGCCTTCACCGGAGTTTGTTCGTCCGCTTTATTTTCCGATGAAGCCAGTTCGATGGGGATGTCAGTTTGCTGGAAGGTCGAGATCTGGTAATGATCAACCTTCGTGGGATCGGTTTCGTGCGTAGAACCGTCCTTCAGATGCAGGTGCAGGCGGTCCTCGCCTTCGGGGACGAGGATGCCTTCGCGGGCCAGCGTGATGCTGGGATTCGAAGGATCGGAGATATCAGCGAGAAAAACTCCGTTCCAAACTGCGCCCCCTTGCGCGCTGTGCACGTCCTGCACGTAGAGCACGAGCTTGGGGAAGCCTTCATAAAACACGCGAGGCTGCACTTCATACGAAGCCTGCGCGCCTTTGAGTTGGTCCTCCAGCCGTCCCAGGGATGCCAGCGACCAGGGGGCCAGATAGAGGCTGTTGACCAGGGCCAACAACCACGCTGCGGCGACAAATATTGCCAGCACTCGCCCGAAACTCCACACGCCCATGCCACTAGCGCGCATGGCGGTGATTTCGCTGTCGGCGGCGAGGCGGCTCAGTCCAATCAAAATCCCTACGAGCACGCTCATAGGAATGGTGTAGGTGAGCGCGAAAGGCACGGTGTAGAAGAAGATCTCGGCAACGCTCGGCAACGGCGCGCTGGCGCGGACTACGAGTTCCAGGATGTGTCCCAGATCGCGAGTGAACAACACAAAGGTGAAGATTGCGGCGCCGATGAGGGCGTGTGAAGTTACTTCGCGAAGAATGTAGCGGGTAAGAATCCGCATGGCGGCGACGCTTGCTGAGGGCAGAATAGCATGGGGTTGAAAAGCAGGGGTCAGTGGCCAGGGGTCAGTGGCCAGTTCTCGGAGCTGGCTTTATCTCCATCTTTGCGCTGGAAACGGTTCTTAATGTTCCAGCGGAAGTTTGGGAACGGGTGAAGGTCGACCGCTCTGGTCGCTTGTGGATTCCTTGTCAAAATAAATTCCAATGAGGCTGTCGATTCGGGATTCCTTGGCGTGTGTTTCGGACCAGAATCGGGGTATCCCCCTCCCCCCTCCCATCACTGGAATCATCACGTTAGCAGGAAATTCCTCGCAAAATCCGGATGTCAAAGAACTTAGATACTAAAATCCGTGAAAGAAAGGACTTAGAGGCGCGACGACGCGGGTTCACCCGACCGTCACGGCCTCGACCATGATTACGCAATTCCGATGACGGCACAAGGTCAGATGTCACACGGGAGGTGTGGAAAAATCTGGGGAGCGAACGATGTTCTGATCTCGGTGCGTCGGGTGCGCAGATCCCCGCCTTTTCGAAAACCGCGAAGAGTGGGCGGCCTGGTTCGCGGTAGCGCAAAAATGGCCAGCCCCTTGGTAACAAAATGTCAATGAGTGTAAACGCCTGTGGGTGTTGAAAAAGTCACGTCGATTAGCGGGATGAGATTCGGCAGAAGCATGTTAGAAGAAAGCAATCGCATATGCTCTGTTGGATTCTGATCGTCGGAGGCCTGCTGATTATGATGGGGCAACACGACCGCTCCGAAGCTTTGTTCTACTACTTCCGTCTGGAAGACCAAGTTCCTGAAACCCACCGATTGCGGCTGATCGACAAACACATCAGCTTCGAGTTCGTCCGGCAGCAACTGAAGGACAGCTACAGCGAGACGGGCCGGCCATCGATCGATCCTGAGTTGCTGCTGCGCATTGTTCTGATTGGCTATTTGTATGGCATCACCAGCGAGCGGAAACTGGTGGAGGAACTGCGCATGCACCTGGCGTGGCGCTGGTTCACCGGTCTGGGTTTCGATCAGGAGATTCCACACCACTCCACGTTCTCCAAGAACCGGCACGGAAGATTTCAGGAATCGAAGTTATTCGAGCAGCTCTTCGAACGGATCGTGAAGCAGTGCGTGGAAGTGGGGCTGGTGCGAGGGAAGGAACTGTTGGTCGACGGCAGTTTCGTGGAGGCGAATGCGGCGAAGGAGAGTCGCATTCCACGCGAGCAGTTGGCGGAAGCGGCCCTGGTCAACCATACGGTGCGCCAGTTTCTGGTGGAACTGGAACAGCAGAATCCGGTGGAAGAGTCGGTGCACGAGCAGGATCAGGTATCGACCACCGATCCCGATTCCACTTACGCCACGAAAGGCGGGACACCGGCTCGACTGGGGTACTACGACAACTATTTGATCGACAATCACAGTTGCGTGATCGTCGGAGTGCAAGCGACGGCAGCACGGATGAGCCAGGAAACGGTAGCCGCGCAGGACATGCTCACTCGTTTCGCGCAATGGCAAGGACGAGAGCCGGAATCGGTGGCGGCCGATACGACCTAGGGGAACGGCGAGTTCTTGCAATGGCTAGCCGATCGGAGCATCACTCCCTACATGCGGACCCGTGACAGTATCCACAGAAAGAGAAGTCCATTTTTCGGTCCCGAGCGTTTTATCTACGAACCGGAAAACAATCGCTACCTCTGTCCGGCTGGCCAGTTCCTCAACTACGGGGGCCGAGTTTATCGCAACCGAGCCTCCAACTACATCGGGACACGCAAAAAGTGTGGCCCGTGCGCGCTCCGACCGCAATGCACAAGTGCTGCCTTCCGGGGCCTTGTCATCCACCAGAACGAACCAGCCCGACAACGTGCGCGAGAGTTGGTCAACACGCCGGAGTTCGCCAAAGCACAGCGGCAAAGAAAAAAGGTGGAAGCCTTGTTCGCGGAACTGAAGAATCAGATCGGGTTGCGTCGCCTCCGTCTGCGGAGATTACGGTTTGTGCGGGAGCAGTTCTTCCTAGCCGCCGTAGCCCAGAGCATCAAGCGACTGGTGCGCTTCCTCAGTCAGCCAACAACACCGGCTCTGCTGGCCACCACGTAGTCGAACCCGGGACAAGAAAACCGGCGACGGCATGCTCGCAGATGAAACGGCGTTCTGTTGAGGGACTTTTTCAACACCCACGCCTGATTTCAACACTTAGCTTGATCTACCAAAGGTGTCGTCTTTTTTGAAAAGGGGACTGGCTACTTCTTCGCCGACTCCCGCAGCAGCTCGATGAGATAGTTCTTCCAGACGGCTGCCTCGGTGTGGGTACCGTGGCCGTAGGTCTCCATCGAGGCCGGAATCAGGATGAAGCGCGCGTGCGGCATCCGGGTGACCAGCTTCTGGGCGATCTCCAGTTCCGGCGGGTTGATGAAGTCGTCGGCGGAGTTAATCCACAGGACCGGAGCGGTAATGGTGTTGAGCTTCGGCTCAGGGTTGTATTCGCGGGACGCGTTGACATAGTAGAGAAAGTCGTTGGCGTCGGTGCGAGCGACAATTGCGTTGACGGCGCGGTTTACATAATCCTCGGCCTGCTGACGCGTCGGAAAGTCCTTCTGCATTTGCTGCGGCGCGGAGCCCGCGATGATTAAGAAGTCGGCGACTCCTCGGAGTCCTTCGACGGGTTCGTGGGTGTAGTTGCCGTTGTCCCATGCGGGATCGTCGCGGATCGACTGCATGCTCATGTAGCGCCACATACGGTTGCGGCCTGCGATCTCGATGGGCAGACAGGCGAAAGGCGCCAGCGCGTCGGCAAACTGCGGATAGGTCTCGCCCCAAACGAAAGACTGCATGCAGCCCATCGAGGTGCCGAGGATGAGGCGGAGATGGTCAACGTGCAATCCGTCGACCAGCATCTCGTGCTGCGAACGGACCATGTCATCGTAGGTGTAATGGGGGAATTTCATGCGGAGCCCGTCGGACGGCTTGCTGGACTCGCCGTGGCCGATGTCGTCGGGGAGGACGATAAAGAACCTGGTGATGTCGAGCGCCTGGCCGGGGCCGAAGAGGACGTCGGAGAATACGGGGTTCAGTAGTGAGTGGGCGTTGCCTCCGGTAGCGTGCAGCAACAGTACAACATTGTCAGCGTGGCCCGCGGCGTCGCGGTGCAGCGTGCCCAGCGTCAGGTAGTGTAGGTGCAGGTCGGGGAGCGTCTCGCCGGTGCCGAAGCGGAAGTCACGGATGTCGAAGCTTCCGTTCTCGATGGCCAGTGTGTCGACTGGTACTGCTGCTTCGGGGCTTGGGGGCCAGCAGTCACGGCGAAGGCAAAAAAGAGAAAGCAGGCACGTTGCAACATTAAGTCCTCCCGGGAATTTTGACCCAAATTGTAATATGTCGGCGTCGTTCGCGAGCGTGATTGGCGAAAAATCCCCATCTCTAACAATGTCGGCGGTGTCAAGCGCTATGTGCGCATGCCTCTCCCTGCACTCGTTGAAGAGCGCCATTTCGCTCTCGTAGATTGTTTGCGCTTCCCAACCTGGGCTCGCTTCTAATCGTTGGGGCCAGGAACTCAGTCCGACCCATCCATCTCTTCGATCACAACCGCGATCATGATTACTACTTCGAACTCCCCCTCTGCAGGGGAGCGGGATACCCAATCATTACGTCGGTGATTTACTGCGCACCATGGCGATTTCCGGGCTCTCCCGCGTGCGAACCGAGCTTTTGGAACTGACCGTAATCCCGACCCTGACGCCACATCCAGTACAGATGTACCGCCAGCTTTCGAGCCATCGCTACTTTGGCGATCTTCCTGCCGCGCCGCGTGGCGAGGTGAAAGAACTTGCTGCGCCACTGCGGTTGACTGCGCACCGTGACCTGGGCCGCTTCCACCAGCAAGAAGCGCAGCAGCGAGTTGCCCTGTTTGCTGATGTGCCCGAGTCGGCGGCGATCGCCGCTGGACTCTTCCGACGGAACCAGTCCTACATAGCTGGCAATCTGCTTGCCGCAGTGAAAGCGTTCGGGTGTTCCAATCACTAACTCGAACGCTAAGGCCGTCAGTGGGCCCACGCCGGGATGGGTCATCAGTCGCCGCGTCCCCGGTCGCCTCTCCGCTTCCTCTTCCAAAGCTCGGGTCAGTTCCTGGACCTTCGGAGTGAGTTGGTCGAGTACGTCGAGCAAATCCTGGCGTCGTCGGCCTGCCCACGGAGCAAGCACTAACGACTCCAGTTCGCTGCGACCCGCCGGCCGCCACAGCGCCTTCTTGCGCCGCAGGCCTTCATTGAGTGCCACCACATGCAGTTGATTCATCACCCGGGTGCGCATCTGCACCAATCGGTGGCGATGCCACAGCAGTTGCCGCAGATCCCGATTCTCTGCATCCGCCACCCAGATCCGCGGAAAACGGTCCTCTATCATCAATCGCAGCAATAGCTGCGCATCCTGACGATCCGTCTTCTGCTTGCGCACTCGCTTCGTGCGAATCTCCGCTGCGTCCCCGATCCACAACTCAAACTGCAAGCCCATCAACAGCCGTTCAAACCAGCGTGCATGCCCGCTGGCTTCCATCCCCACACGTACGCTCTGCCCTTTGAGCGCGCTGTAAAACTGCTCGGCTTCCTCGCGGTGAGTCAGTCGCCGTTCGCCGCACTCTCCGGTTTCTGTCTCCACAAAAGCAATTTGCTGAAAGCCCGGATGATAGTCACAACCTATAATCAGCATGTTCGGCTCCTTTCCTCCGAGCCCTTTGGTTGGTTTGCGCCTCCAAAGTCTACTCGGGCCTAGGAGCCGACATTGTTATGGAATCATTACGCTCAAAGCCCCTCAATGGATGAAATTGCCTGATTTCGACAGTCATTGCGTATCTGACTGATCGGCGTAGACTTGAGTCGGTACATCAAAGACTAAAACGTGCCTTTGGATAAATCCGGGGGAGGATCTATGTACAAACTAGCTCTGGGTGTGGTCATACTCGCAACGATGGCGTGGGCTCAGGAGAATTCCGCGGGCTGTGGTCCCGGCCAGACTAAATTTGAGGTTAAGCGGGAGGCTCACTCGCATCCGACCGGTGCGACGGAAAGAGGCAAGGCGCTGGTGTACGTATTTGGAGATTCGGAACTGGACAATACTGCCATCCGCATTGGGGCCTTGAATACTCGGGTGGGGGTCGATGGCGAGTGGGTCGGAGCCTATGGATCCAAATCCTACATGTATTTTTCGGTTGCTCCTGGCGAGCATCGGTTGGGCACAAGCCAGCAGTCTTCTCTTAAGTCGCGCAGGGATAATAACGCCTCGGCCATTACATTTACGGCCGCAGAAGGCAAGGTGTACTACTTCCGGACACAACCGACTCCGACGTCGTTGGCGGCAAGCACGACGACGGGAATACCCAATGGAGAGGTGGAATTGGCAGCGCTCGATCCGGCGCAAGCGCAGCTGATGATCCCGAAGTGGGCCTACAGTACTTCGCAGCCCAAGAAGTAGTGGCTTCCCGCCGGAAAGAACCTTGCTTACGGAAGATGAAAGAAATCTCGCGACTGACACTCATTATCAAAATACCTAAAATCGATTGGTGATAAATCCCTATTACGCTCATTGAGTTGCTTTGTCGTACTTAGGCTCTTTTCAGAAACAACGCCGACAGCGGCGGCAGCGTGAGTTTCAGCGAATGCGCACGGCCGTGGGCCGGTTCGTCCTCGGCATTCACTCCGCCGAGATTGCCGACACCGGTGCCGCCGTATTCCAAAGCGTCGCTGTTCAGCAATTCGCGCCAATAGCCGCCTTCAGGAACACCTACGCGATAGCCGACACGCACGATCGGCGTGAAGTTACAGACGATGAGAACGGTGTCTTTGGGAGATTCACTCTTTCGCAGCAGCGAAATCGTGCTGGTCAGATTGTCGTTGCAATCGATCCACTCGAAGCCCGCCGGATTGGTATCGAGAAGGTGCAGGGCGGGCTCGCTGCGATAAACCCGGTTCAACTGTCCCACCCAGTTCTGCAGGCCGCTGTGCGTTGCATACTGAAGCACGTGCCACTCGAGGCTGGTGTCGTGCGCCCATTCGCGGACCTGGCCGAACTCGTCGCCCATGAAGAGCAACTTCTTTCCCGGTTGGGCGTACATGTAGGCGAATAAGAGCCGGAGGTTGGCGAAGCGCTGCCGCTCATCGCCGGGCATTTTGCCAATCAATGATCCTTTGCCGTGCACAACCTCGTCGTGCGACAGCGGCAGCACGAAGTTTTCCTGAAACGAATACAGCATGCGGAATGTGAGCTTGCTGTGGTGATACTTGCGATGAATGGGATCGTTCTTGAAATACTCGAGCGTGTCGTGCATCCATCCCATATCCCACTTCAAGCCGAAGCCGAGGCCGCCGAGGTAAACCGGCCGCGACACCATGGGCCAGGATGTGGACTCTTCCGCAATGGTCTGAATGTCAGGATGCTCCTTGTAGGCTTCCTGATTGAAGCGGCGGAGAAATTCGATAGCCTCCAGGTTCTCGCGGCCGCCGAACTTATTGGGAATCCATTCACCCTGCTTACGCGAATAATCTAGATAGAGCATGGAGGCGACGGCGTCCACGCGGAGTCCGTCGATGTGGTATTTGTCGAGCCAGAACATCGCGCTCGACATTAGAAAGCTGCGCACTTCGGTGCGTCCGTAGTTGAAGATGTGCGTCTTCCAGTCGGGATGAAAACCCTGCCGCGAATCGGCGTGCTCATACAAATGCGTGCCGTCGAAATAAGCCAGGCCGTGGGCGTCGGAAGGGAAGTGCGACGGCACCCAATCGAGAATTACGGCGATGCCGTGCTGGTGCAGGTAGTCGACCAGATACATGAAATCCTGCGGCGTGCCGTAGCGCGACGTGGGGGCGAAGTAGCCGGTCGTCTGGTATCCCCAGGAACCGTAGAAGGGATGCTCCATCACCGGCAGGAATTCGACGTGAGTGAAGCCCATGCGTACGGCATATTCGGCGAGACGCGGCGCGGTCTCGCGATAAGTTAGAGGACGGTTGTGCTCCTCGGGAACGCGCATCCAGGAGCCGAGGTGAACTTCATAAATGGATTGCGGCGCGAGCAAGGAGTTGCGGGCGGCACGCTTCTCCATCCAGTCACGATCACCCCACTGGTAGTCGAGGTCCCAAACTACCGAAGCGGTGCGCGGAGGTTTTTCGTGGAGTATGCCGAGGGGATCGGCTTTGTCGACTTGGTAGCCGTGACGACGCGACTCGATGTGAAATTTGTAGAGCGTGCCTTTGGTCACGCCGGGGATGAAGGCCTCCCAGATGCCGGATGCTCCGCGTGGCGCGAGCAAATGAGATTGGGGATTCCAGTTGTTGAAGCTGCCGATCACGGAAACCTGGCGGGCATTCGGTGCCCACACGCTGAAGGCCGCGCCCGCGACTGCGTTGCGCGAAACCAGATGCGCCCCCATGGTCTCCTGCATGCGGTAGTTGCTGCCCTCGTTGAAGAGGTAAAGATCCTGATCGGAGAGCAGCGTTACACGGTCAGCAGCGGCGGGAGTGGGAGTTTCGGGCATTTCCGAGTTCCTAGTGTACCGGAAAGACCTCCGAGCAGACCGAATCCCGCATGCTAGACTTTGGTTTCCAGCCATGCCTGCCCTGCGTCTGATTTTTCTCTGGCACCAGCACCAGCCTTTTTACAAGGATCTGGTAAGCGGCGAATATCGCCTGCCCTGGGTGCGCCTGCACGGTCTAAAAGATTATTACGGCATGGTGAAGCTGCTGGACGAGTTTCCTAACGTTCACCAGAACTTCAATCTGGTGCCGTCGCTGATTACGCAGATTCAGGATTATGTTGCGGGGACGGCGCAGGATCCGTTTCTGACTGTGGCGGCGAAGCCGGCAAAGGATTTGACGCTGAAGGAGCGGCACTTTGCTCTGGAGTATCTTTTTCAGGCCAATCCGGCGAACGTGATCGGGCGTTATCCGCGCTACTGGGAACTGCGGGAGTTGTTCCGCGAGCATGGGTATGTGCCGGAGAAGGCGGAGAAATATTTTGAACCGCGGCACTTTACCGACCTGCAGGTGCTGTCGCAGATTGCGTGGTTCGACGAATTCTTTCTGGAAGACAAAGACGTTGCGGAGCTGATCAAGAAAGAGCGCAACTACTCGCTTGAAGATCAGGCTTTTGTGATCAAGCGTGAACGCGAACTGCTGGGCAAAGTTCTGCCGGCGTACGCGGACGCGGCGAAGAAAGGATTGATCGAGATCTCAGCAACGCCTTTTTATCATCCGATTCTTCCTCTGGTCTGTGACACCAACGCGGGAGCAGCTTCTTCGCCGGGGCTGCCTTTGCCGCAAAACCGGTTTCGTCATCCCGAGGACGCGCGTGAACAACTGGTGCGCGCCCTTGATCTTCACCAGCAGGTGTTTGGCGTGCGCCCGCAGGGCGTGTGGCCGTCGGAAGGCAGTGTTTCGGAAGAGACGCTTGCGATTGCGCACAGTCTCGGCATCAAGTGGATGGCCACTGATGAAGGCGTGCTCGGCCGCAGCACTGGCGTGTTCTTCGCGCGAGATGGCAACGGCCGGCTGCCGGCGCATCTGGCGGAGCGGCTTTACAACATCCACCGCTATGAGAATGGCCAGACCGCGATGCACATGGTCTTCCGCGACCACTCGATTTCGGATCTGATCGGCTTTGTCTACTCGGGGATGGATCCGGGCGAGGCGGCCGGGCATTTGCTGCACAACATCAAAGAAGCGGCTAAACCGGTGCTGGCGCAGGGGCGCGACGCCGTGGTGTCGGTGATTCTCGATGGGGAAAATGCCTGGGAATATTATCCGAAATCGGGGCGGGAATTTCTGCGGCGTTTTTATGACGCTCTGCAACGCGAAGCTGGTCTGGAGCCGGTCACGGTTTCGGAGGCGATTGCCCGCCATCGAAATATCTCGCCCTTGCCCTCACTGGTTCCGGGCTCGTGGATCAACGCGAACTTCAATGTCTGGATTGGCGCTCCCGAGGACAACCGCGCCTGGGATTATCTCCATCACGCGCGCCAATTTTATGCGGAGCATGCGGCGCAGGCCAGCGAAGCTCAGCGAAAGCTGGCTTTCGAAGAGATCCTGATAGCAGAGGGCAGCGACTGGAACTGGTGGTACGGACCGGAGCACCACTCAGCGAATGACCGCGACTTTGACGAGCTTTACCGCAAACATCTTTCGAACGTTTATCAGGCCTTGGGAGCAGCTCCTCCGGATTACCTGGCCCAGCCCATCACAGCGGGCGAAGTGCGGCCGGCGTTTACTCCGCAGACCGCTTACATTCATCCCCGCGTCACGGGCGACATGATTCGCTACTTTGAATGGATGGGCGCCGCTATCTACACCGCCGATCAGCGTGCCGGGGCAATGCACGGAAAACAGTTCCTGCTGGATTCCGTTTATGCCGGGATCGACAGCACGTTTGTTTACGGGCGATTGGACTTTGCCGCAGCGGTTCCGGATATGGAGTTTGATCTGGTCGTGAACCTGGAGTCGTGGGCTAATGGCGAAGCGCGTGCGCGGCGCACGTTGAGGCTCGATGCCAGGGTACAAGACCGCAAGCTTACAGGATGGAAGGTTGATGGGTTGGAGGAATCGTCGTCCGCCACTTCAACGGTTGCCTCCGCAGTTTCTGCCAACCAGAGTGAAGATGCCGTCAAGGCGGCTCTGATACGGAACTTCGAATTCCGCTTGCCGTTGAGTTCGCTGCTTGCGGTGCCCGGCTCGAGCCCCGAGGCAGCGGGCGAGCGCAAGGGGGGCGCCGCAGCAATCGCACCGACCAGTCGGCTCCGGCTGCGCTTCAGCCTTTGGCAGAATCGGCTGCCCGTGGATGCGTTGCCGGTCGAAGGATGGATCGATCTGCAGTTGGTGAGCGAGGAAGAGTTGGCAGCGGTCTGACCTGCGTTAGAACCAGCCTCACATCAGGGAAAAGGAATGATCTCGAAAATCTTGGCATTATCCAGCTCAAGCGTTCCGGGCCGCTTCGAACGCACGATTGGGGGCGAGACACGCATGGTTCTGCGGTTGCGGTTCCTTAGCTCGTGCTCCACGCAGCGGAGTATCAGCTCTTTTATCGAACGTCCTTCCCTCGCGGCTTTGCCCTTGAGCTCACGGTAGAGGGGATCCGGGATGTCTACGGTTGTTCGCACACGGCGATGCTGCCATGTTTATGGCTAGCAGTTAAGAGACCTCATGACCGGTCTTTTGCAGGTAGATGCGGGATTGTTCTAACCGCTCTACTGTCCCGCGCTGGCCACTGCCGTGGTCATCGCCAGCGGCCGGTTGAGTTCGAGTGTGAGTTCGGTGCCTGCCATCAACGTGGCTGAGCGATGTTTAGAGAGCCAGTGGACGCCGGTTGAGCCTGCGCCCACCGCTCCGCCGATAAGGATTCCCGGAGGACCGCCGATCAGGCCGCCGATCAGCATGCCACCCGCTGTTCCGCCGCCGGTTTCTAGCTGGTCGTGGCGGTCGTGACCCGATCCCTTGAACTCGCCTTCCTGATTGACGTCTGTGCCGCCGCCGGCGTTGGTGTCAACCAGCGTGGCATCGAGAAAGAAGCGTTCGCCGGTCGGCAGGATGAGGGCCTCCGGCAGAATTCCAATGGTCGGCTTGCCCGCGATGCGGCGCGGTTCGTCTACCTTGGTGACGCGGCCTTCCACCATGGTTCCGGCAGGAATCAGCGTCTTGCCGTTGAGCACGACGGCCTGGGTTAAGCGCGCCTGGAAGGGGTCACCAGGCTTGTTGCTGAAAGTCGCGAGGGTTGTTTCGAGCCTTACCATCAGGGCGGTGCCGGCGGGCACCGGCGCCGCGGCTTGTGCCACGGCTATTGTATTCATATAGGTGCATGCGAGCAGCGCGCACGGCAGAACTGTCCACTTCTTCATAACCCTCCTCCTCAGGTGTTCGAACCCGTAAATCTTCCCATGGTTGCTTTGACTTTAGACCAGGCAGATAGCCGCGACAATACGCGGCCCAGTCGGGGAACCACAGAAGATAAGGGTGGACGCGTTCTGATTGATCAGTCGGCGCCGGCGGCGGTGCCTGCAGCCTTGCGGGTGGTGGCTTGTTCGATGAGGGCTCCGAGGCTGGAGGCTATTGTTTCCAGCACTTGAAGATCATCTCTGGTAAAGGCGTCGGCCCGGGCGCGGTAGAGCGCCAGTACGGCGGCTACGTCCGCGCTGCCTTCGAGCGGCACCGCCAGAGCCGAGCGCAGGGTGCTGTATTGCGTGGGGTTGTTCAGATATCCCGGTTCCACCGATGGATTGCCGTTCAAGATGGGCTTGTGATTTTGAGCTACCCAGCCCGACAAACCTTCCCCAAGCGGAATTCGCAAAGAGGAAAACAGGCGGAAGTTCTCGCCGCTGACAAACTCCGCAGCCAGCAGATTGTTCTTGCGAAGGTAAACCGCCATCGAGTCATGAGGCACCAGACGCTTCAACCGCGCCGAAAGCAGCGAAAGGGTGTCATCGAGAGTGAGCGCCCCGCCGAGTCCGCGGCCGAGTTCGGTAAGACTCTTTGCCTGCAGGCGCGCCGCAGCGAGACGTTCTGCGGTGCCCGCTGGGGGCAGCATGGTTCGGGGCGCTTCGGTAGAGTCGGCGAAGCCGGCGGCGGGCGCCAAGCCGCGCTCGACCTTAATATCGGTTGAAAGTTTCGGTGGCACTTGCAAGGGCTGCAGGCGCGCGAGCTTTTCCCACTCGACATAGCGACGCTGCAGAATTGCGACCACTCGAGGATCGAAGCCTGATCCGGCTTCGGAGGCAACTTTGGCCATGGCCTCATGCAGCGGCAACGCCCTGCGGTACTGGCGGTCTGAGGCGAGCGCGTCCAGGCAGTCGACAGCGGAAAGGATGCGGGCTCCGATCGGAATCGCTTCTCCGGCCAGCCCGTTAGGGTAGCCGCTGCCGTCCCACTTCTCATGATGGGCACGCACGATGGGCACGACGGGATAAGGAAAGTCGACCTGCTCAAGAATCTCCGCTCCCACCGTGGGATGGATCTTCATCTTCTCGAATTCTTCCGGTGTGAGCTTGCCCGGCTTGGAGATGATGTGTTCGGGAACGGCAAGCTTCCCGATGTCATGCAGAACGGCTGCAGCCCGCAGAGCCTCGGTTTCGTCCTCGGTCAAACTAAGTTCCCGCGCAAGTTCCATGGCATAGATGCGGACTCGCTGCAGGTGCTCGCCGGTGGTTTGATCCTTGGCCTCAATGGCCAGGGCGAGAGCTTCGATGGTTCGCAAATGGAGGTTGGAAACCTTTTCCGCGTGCTGTCTTTCCGCGTCCAGCTTGGCCAGGTATAGGCGATAGGAGCGGTACAACAGGTAGATCGGCGGCAGAACCAGCAGAGAAGCCTGCCATCCGATGTACCGGTTCAGGAAGCTCACTAAACCGGCGATGGCTGCTCCCACCAGGTAGTAGGGAAATAACCAGAGATAACTTTCCCTCCAGACCTTACCCACCGGCTTGGCTTCGGTCAGGCCGATGATGATGGACATCGCTGCGGTGCCGAAGAGAAAGATTGTGATTGCGGCTACGAGCAAGGCGAGCGGTCCGGGAGCGTGCAGGACATGGATGGAAACGAGCTGATATGCGCCGTAGGCAGCCGCGCTGCAAACCGTAACGTGCGACAAATTGAACAGTAGTTGCACGGGCTTCGACTTCCGTGCCGGGCGCCAATAGAACTGCGCAAGCGTGCTCACCAGACCAATCAGCAAGGTTTCCGGCAAACTCATTTCCAGAATGCCGATCAGGGTAAAGAGGAAGTTCATCGAAAGCGTGCCTTCGATGCCGGGCAGGGTCACTTTGAAGGACGAAGCCAGCAGAGCAGCGGCCAGGTAGCAGACGAACTTAACCGGGTCCGTGGACTGCCAGTGAAAAAACGCGAAGGTGAAGCAGGCGAGGGCCGCGATCGCCATTCCGGCGATAAACGCACGTGCGCCAATTTGGCGAGCCCATGACATTTGGGGAGTCCCTCTAGATTCTTGCTGAAGTGCGCATCAATGTCCGCCCAAAACTGGTTCCACTGGTTACCGCAGTGTTCTTCAATCTTGTCAGTGAGTTGCATCGTGTTTTGCGCGACTCTCTGGTGTCCATATCTAAGGGCGAAAACACAGTCGAGGATGCAGCTTCTCTCAGTTAACTGGGACAACTTGTCCTCGCCCCAGCGTCAGGGGACAAGCTGTCCCGTAGACCGCCAGCCGAGCTCCCCTAACTCGTTGATTTGGAACGACAATCCACGGCTGCTTTGGCCCTACGCCTGCACTTCTACCTGCGGAATTCTCTCCCCCTATCGGCAGCTGTATTGCTGCCCTGAGGGCATATGAAAAGACTTCTTGTTCTATTGCTGATCGTCACCGGAATGATCGTCACGGGAACGCTGGCCTACGCCCAGAACCCGAAACTGTCGCCTGAATTGCAGGACTACACGGGAACTCAGCCCGTGCAGGTCATCGTGCAGTATGCGCCGGGAACGCAGGTGACTTGCACCGGGTTGCTCGGCCTTCTGGATTGCCTGGTGAACGATGTATTGAATCTCGGCGGCAAGATTATCGGGCAGCTGCCGTTGATCAACGGCCTCGTGGCGCAGCTCGATGGCAATGGAATCCAGAGCCTCTCCAATCAGTCGAAGGTCGTCTACATCAGTTCCGACCGGCCACTGCAGTCATCACTCAGCAACGCCGCGTACGCCGTGAATGCGCCCTTCGCATGGCAATCGAACTACGTCGGGACCGGCGTCGGCGTGGCGCTGATCGATAGCGGCGTGAACAGTCACCCGGATCTGGATCTGGGTATCCTTCCGCTTTCGCGAGTCGTGTATCAACAATCCTTCGTGCCGGGAAACTCGAGCGCCAAGGATCAATACGGTCACGGCACTCACGTCGCTGGACTGATCGCGGGAGACGGTCTCAGTTCCACGGGCCCTGCCTACAGCAAGACTTTCAAAGGCATCGCGCCCGGCGCAAGCATCATCAATCTGCGAGTGCTTGACGAAAACGGAGCAGGCACTGACAGCCTGGTGATCGCTGCCATCAACGAGGCGATCTCTCTGAAATCGACTTACAACATTCGCGTGATCAACCTTTCGCTGGGTCGTGCTGTGTACGAAACTTACAAACTCGATCCGCTGTGCCAGGCGGTCGAGGAGGCCTGGAAAAATGGAATTGTGGTGGTCGTGGCGGCTGGCAATAACGGCCGCTACCAGCCCACCGACGGTTATGCCAGCATTACCTCGCCGGGAAACGATCCTTACGTGATCACTGTTGGCGCCATGAAGCCCATGGGCACGCCTACGCGAGTCGACGACCTGATTGCCAGCTACAGCTCGAAAGGCCCCACCGTTGTAGACGCCTTCGTGAAGCCTGATCTCGTCGCGCCCGGCAACCTGCTCACTTCGTTGGAGGCGCAGAATTCAACTCTTTACAATGAGCTTCCCGGCAACCAGGTTCCTTTCAGCTACTACGTGAAGGGCGGAAGCAGCGCAATCTCTTCCACCTACTTCACCTTGAGTGGAACCAGCATGGCGACCGGAATTGTCAGCGGAGTTGTCGCTGATCTCTTGCAGAAGAGTCCGAGGCTCACTCCGGACCAGGTGAAGGCCCGTCTGATGCTGACGGCATACAAGACGTTTCCTCAATACAGCAGCACCACCGACCCAACCACGGGGATCACCTATACCGATCAGTACGACGTCTTCACCATCGGTGCCGGATATGTGGACGCCGAAGCTGCTCTGAGCAGCACCGCCGTGGCGCAGGGCACGGCAATGTCTCCGGTCACCACATTTAATTCGAGCACCGACCAAGTGACCATGACCGCAGATCCTTCGGCGGTATGGAACACGTCGTCGACGTGGTCCTACACGAACGTTTGGGGCGCTTACCAGTTCGTCGGCGGCACATCAAAAGTGTCAACCAGCGCGAGTGCGAGCGCCGCCGTATCGGGCAGCAACGTGCTCTGGGGCTCTGACGCGGTGTGGGGCAGCAATGTGTTGTGGGGCTCGAACGTGCTCTGGGGTTCGAATGTTCTCTGGGGCAGCAACGTCTTGTGGGGAAGTAACGTGCTCTGGGGCAGCAACGTCTCGGGCGGCGAGAACTAGACAGCCGCAGATGAGAATTATCGGAGCCGGGTCTCGCACAGCGGCCCGGCTCCGCCACACTCCGTCAAGCCAAGCCGCGACCTCTTGCTGAGTCGGAACACTTCCCTGTGGACCACGTCACATCGCCGTAATCTTCCTTCCGCTATAATCAACAGTTTCGGAATCACTGCATGGGCAAGGACTATAGAGGCGTCGGCTATTTAACTGGCCGTCGCTTGAGCTTCAATTCAGATCTTCCCACGGACTCGGTTCGGGTGGATGACGAGTCACGACCAAGAGGTCCAGATAAGGATGGTAAGCGCAGCATGACGAATATTGCAGCAATCATCGGGCGCGAAGTGCTGGATTCGCGCGGCAATCCTACGGTAGAAGCGGAAGTACAGCTGGCAAGTGGAGCAGTTGGACGTGCCATTGTGCCCAGCGGAGCATCCACCGGCGAGCATGAAGCGGTAGAACTGCGCGACGGAGACAGTGCGCGCTTCATGGGCAAAGGCGTGCTCAAAGCGGTAGAGAACGTCAATGGAGAGATCGCCGACGCGCTGGCCAACTGGGATGCTGCCGATCAGCGGGGCCTTGACCGGAAGATGATCGAATTGGATGGGACGGAGACCAAGGGCCGGCTGGGCGCGAATGCGATTCTGGCGGTATCGATGGCGGCGGCGCGCGCGGCTGCGTCGGAATATGGCTTGCCGCTCTACCGTTATCTGGGCGGCGTCGGCGCAAATACTTTACCCACGCCTATGATGAACATCCTGAACGGCGGAGCGCATGCCGACAACAATGTCGACTTCCAGGAATTCATGGTGATGCCGGTAGGCGCGCCATCGTTCTCGGAGGCATTGCGCTGGGGCGTAGAAGTTTTTCATACGCTGAAAGGAGTGTTGAAGAAGCGCGGCTACAACACCGCGGTGGGCGATGAAGGCGGATTTGCACCTTCGGTGAAGTCGAATGTCGAGGCCATCGAAGTGGTGCTGGAAGCGATTCAGCAGGCGGGCTACAAGCCGGGAGACGAAATTGCCATCGCTCTCGACCCTGCGGCCAGTGAGTTCTATCAGGATGGCAAGTATGTCTTCAAGAAGTCGGATAAGTCGGCAAAGACTTCCGACGAGATGGTGAAGTTCTATGCCAAGTGGGTGAAGGATTATCCTATCGTTTCGCTGGAGGATGGTTTATCTGAAGCCGACTGGGACGGCTGGCAGAACCTTACCAAGGAACTTGGCGGCAAGATTCAGCTGGTGGGCGACGACATCTTCGTCACTAACATTCAGTTCCTTCAGGAAGGAATCGACAAGGGCGTAGCCAACTCGATTCTGATTAAAGTGAACCAGATTGGCACGGTCAGCGAAACGCTCGACGCGATCGATTTAGCGCGCCGCAACGGCTACACCTCGGTGATTTCGCATCGCTCCGGCGAAACCGAAGACACGTTTATCGCCGACCTGGCCGTGGCCACTGGCGTGGGCCAGATCAAGACCGGCTCAGCTTCGCGCACCGACCGTATCTCGAAGTACAACCAGTTGTTGCGCATCGAAGAAGAGTTGGGTTCGTCAGCCCGGTTCCTGGGGCTGAAGGCGCTGAATTACAAAGGCTGAAGCGCCTATCCTTAGTTGGGGAGTGTTTATGAGATTCAAATGGTTGCTGTCTGCGTCTTTTCTGGTTCTTTCTCTGTGCGCCGGCGCGCAGACAACTGTTTCGATCGTTCCCGACGCGGCGTCCAAGGAAGACGTCCAGAAACTCTTCGATGTCATGGCCAGCCGCGAGCAGATGGCGCAGATGATGCAACAGGTGTTCGCGCAGGCGCGGACTCTGAACCGCGATGAGATTAAGAAACGGCATCCCGATATCACGCCAGCGCAGCTTGCGAGCATGGACCGGCAGTCGGAGGAACTTCTCAAGAATTTTCCTCTGGATGAAATGCTGAGCGACATGATCCCGGTCTATCAGCGGCACTTTACCAAGACCGACATCGACGCGTTCTTGGCTTTTTTCTCTTCTCCGGGCGGGCAGAAATATCTGCACGAGATACCTGCGGTGACGGCGGAAACTATGCGCGCAGTGTATCCGCGCATTGAGGCAGAGGTCGACGCGTTGCTCAAGCGGGCCGAGGAGAAAACTGCGTCGCCGAAACCGTAAGCATTGGCTTAGTCCATGACTTGGCTATAATGTCGAGATGGAAGTTAACATCCATGAGGCCAAGACTCACCTGTCCCGGCTGTTGGAGCGGGTAGCAGTCGGCGAAGAGGTGGTGATTGCCGAAGCGGGCCGGCCTATTGCAAAGTTGGTGCCCATCGAGTCTTCCCGCCCCAGGTTCAAGTTAGGATCAGCCAAAGGCGAATTCGTGGTTCCCGACGATTTCAATGACCCGTTGCCCAAAGAGATTGAAGACTTATTCTGGTGATGAAAGTTCTCATTCATACGCATGTGTTGCTTTGCGGACTTCAAAATGAGGGGAAACTGTCTCGGCGGGTCCAAACCCTTCTGAACCGGCTTGTGGGAGATTATCGCGAAAGTCTAAATTGGCAAACTCACTCTTCCGATCCCTGTAGGCGACTATTTGTCCGCGAAACTGAAAGCGAACGGAGTCCTGATTCTGCAAATTTCATTTGATCACGTAAAGCGTGTGGAATCGCTGCCGCTGCACCATCGCGATCCGTTCGACCGGATACATCGCCCAAAGTCTTGAGGAGGATATTCTCGTGATCACTGCCGATCCCTTGTTTAGGCGATATCCGGCTCAAATCATCTGGTGATCGGGAGCTCGAAGCCGCATTTATGTCTCGTGCTAAACCACTTGTGCTTATCATTCTCGACGGCTGGGGTTATCGCGCCGAGACCAAAGCCAATGCCATCGCACTGGCGCGCAAGCCGACCTACGACCGCCTGCTGCGCGAATATCCCAACACGCTCATTCATACCAGCGGACCGTTTGTCGGACTGCCCGAGGGGCAGATGGGCAACAGCGAAGTTGGGCATCTCAATATTGGCGCGGGGCGCATCGTGCACATGGACATCACCCGCATCGACCTGATGATCCAGAACGGAGAATTCTTTTCGCATCCCGTGCTGCTCGCGGCCATGAAGCACGCCCGCGTGGGTGAGCGCAGATTGCATCTGTTTGGCCTGGTCTCAGATGGAGGCGTGCATTCGCAGCAGGCTCATCTCTACGCCCTTCTGAAGATGGCGAAGCAGAACAATGTGGATCGCGTTTTCGTGCATGCGTTCATGGACGGCCGCGACACGTTGCCCACCAACGGCGCCGGCTACCTCGAACAACTGCAGCAGAAAATGCGGGAGTATAACTCCGGAAAGATCGCGACAGTGAGCGGGCGTTATTACGCGATGGATCGAGACCGGCGCTGGGAGCGGATTGCCAAGGCCTACAACGCCATGGTCTTCGGCGATGCCGAAGGGGGCAAGAGTTCCGACCCGGTGCAGGGAATGAAAGAGTGCTACAACCGCGGCGTCACCGATGAGTTCGTCATTCCGTTTGTCTGTACCGACAAGAGTGGGCAGTCGCTCGCGACGATTCGCGATGACGATGCCTGCATCTGTTTTAATTTTCGCGCCGATCGTGTCCGCCAGATTACACGCGCGCTGGCGCGCAACAGCGGGCTCAACGCGAAGGGTGGCAGCGATCTTCCGGGTGCAGCTGACCTCGATGCCACGATTCCGCGCGACCGGGTTCCGAAAAATCTGCACTACGTCTGCATGACGCAGTATGACAAGAACTTCAGCCTGCCCGTGGTGATTCCGCCGGAATCGATGGCGAATATTCTCGCCAACGTGATGGGTGGTCTCAACATGCGCAACCTGCGCGTGGCCGAGACGGAGAAATATGCTCACGTCACATACTTCTTCAACGGCGGCGTGGAGCAGCCGTTCCCTGGCGAAGAGCGCGTGATGGTGCAATCGCCGAAGGTTGCGACTTACGATCTGAAGCCGGAGATGAGCGCCGCAGGTATTGCCGACGCCGTGGTAAAGGCCACCGAAGACGGAACCTTCGACGTGATTATTGTCAACTTCGCCAACGCGGACATGGTGGGGCATTCGGGCAAAATTGAGCCTACGGTGAAAGCCGTGGAAACCGTGGATGCGTGCCTGGGCCGCATCGAGACGGCGCTTCGCGCCAAGGGCGGCGCTATGCTGATCACTGCGGATCACGGCAACGCGGAAATGATGATCGACCCGGTCACCGGCGGACCGCACACCGCGCATACCACCAATCCGGTGCCGTTTATTGTTGTCGCTTCAGACGCGAAGCAGTACACCTTAAAGCCCAATGGCTCGCTGCGAGATATTTCTCCGACCATGCTGGGGATGCTCGGGGTCGACGAACCGAAAGAGATGACAGGAACTGATCTGCGCGCTTTTCTGAAGAACAAATAAAAGCAGCCGAGGACGCGGAGTTCCCCGCACGATGATGAAGTTAGTGGCGGTCGTTCAGCCAACAGGAGAGATTCAGAACTCGACCAAGACGCCACCTAGACGCCCGGCTCAAGGCGAAGCTTCTTCACCGCGAAAAAAACCAAGCACAATGAAGATCGCGAAGACGACAAGTTGAGCGATCAGAAACGGAGGTTCTTTCCCCGTGGGAGCGAGTGCGTGCGCCGCCGGCACCTTCATGAAGATCTGCGCCACCAGAACGAAGACATTCAAATAAAGAGCGAGCACCGCAGAAACCACGTAGATCGGCCGCCAGGCGCCGGCCATGTGAAGCAGGTAACGCGCCGGAATGGCAATCGCGAGCGCCACCAGCGAGATGATGCCGAATATGTGAGAAGGCAAAATGTGCTCGACCGGAAAGAGAAATCCGGTCAGGCTGGTCAAGGCCGTAGTCACGAGAAAGATTAAAGTCGCACCATCGAACCGCTTGCTGCGAAGCATTCCGTACACGACCAGCAATCCTGAAGCGATGCCCACCAGGCTCAACAACACGTGCACTAAGGTAAATGTCGCAGTCGTCATGCCTAAGATCATGGAGCTTTTCCCTTCAAGGCCAAGATGTTACGTCCGCTGTCGAGAAAGCGCAAGACAGGCCGAAACCAGATACTTACGATTCAAATTCCCTATCGGCCGCCTCGTGCTACAGTTTTCTCGCGGACGTTTGTGTTCGCCCGAATGCCATGGAACCGCGGATCATTCTTATTCATCTGGTGCTCAAGCTGGGCGTCGCCGCGGCCGTTTCCAGCAGCCTGGTGCGCTCCAAGGAATTCAAGACGCTGCTGTTTCGCGAAGAGCGCTCGTTTCGGCAGAAGGTTTACCTCGTGTTATGCATGGCGCTTCCCATCACGGCTGGGGTCTGGATTCGTCTTGCGGTCCCGAGTTTCCTGGCTGGCGATTTAAGTTTTGAGACCGCACTGCTGCTGGGAGTGATCGGCGGACGCTGGGCGGGATCGCTCGGCGGAGTTCTCATGGGTATGCCGGCGCTGCTGCATGGTGAGTGGGCGGCGATGCCGTTTGACGTGCTTTGTGGCTTTATTGCCGGCCAGCTGCGTACCATGTCGCTCGATAAGGACGACATCTGGTCGTTCTCTCCCTTCATCGATCAAAGCATCTTTCGCCTGATTCGGCGTAATCTGCCCACGCCACGCCTGTTCGACTGGCAGATCATGTTCTTCACCACGGTGTGGGGCTTGCGTTTTGTGCAGACGGAACTGGCACGATACTTCCCGCACTCGATCTTCAGCCTGGAGAGCCCCGGAAACCTGTGGGTGTGGGCCGCGATTTATGCCACTTCGGTGACGGCCATCGGAATCGAAATCAAAATCTTCAACGGCGTGCGCATCCAGATCAAACTGGAAGAGCAGGAGCGCTTACTTCTGCACGCGCGCATGGAAGCACTGCAGAACCAGATTAATCCTCATTTTCTTTTCAACACTCTGAACTCGATTTCTTCGCTGGTGCGTTTCGATCCCGATAAAGCTCGCGATGTGATTTCGAAACTGGCTACCATTCTCCGGCGTTTGCTCAACAGCGCAGACTCCTTCGTTCCTCTACGGGAGGAAGTGGAGTTCATCGACAACTATCTCGACATTGAAGTCGTCCGTTTCGGACCGGATAAGCTGCGGGTCGTGAAAGAACTGGACCCCGCATCACTCGACGTGATGGTTCCCAGCATGCTCTTGCAGCCCCTGGTCGAGAATTCCATCAAGCACGGACTATCGTCGATGGTGGAAGGCGGCAGCATTTACCTGCGCAGCCGCTTAGCCGACTCCGGGTTGGTCATCGAGGTGGAAGACGACGGCGTTGGCATGGCGGCCACGCCGCAGGTGGAATCAAGCGGCATGCAAGGCGCCGGCATCGGCATGGCAAATATTTCGGAGAGGCTCCAGGTGTTGTATGGAGATACTGCGCGCATGACCATCGATAGCCAGGAAGGGAAGGGAACTCTGGTCCGCATCCGGTTGCCGCTTTTGCAGGCCACGGGAGCGGTTCCGGAGGCTTTCTACGAGGTGCGCTCGACTACGCGCCGGTAAAATTCTTCGTATTGGGGAACAATCCTGCTGGAGCAGAAACGTGCCTGGGCAACGGCTCGAGCCGCTTTGCCCATGGTCTTCAGCCGGCTTTCATCACTCAACAACTCGATCGCATAGCGGGCCATCGTGTCTACATCGCCCACGTCGGCGAGATAGCCGCTCACACCGTGTTCGATCACTTCCGAGACGCCGCCGGTGCGGGTCGCGATAGGGACAACTTCGCAGGCCATGCCTTCCAGCGCCGCCAGGCCGAATGATTCCAGTTCACTCGGCATCAGCAAGATGTCGGCGATTCCGAGCTTTTCCTGCACCTGATCCTGTTTGCCAAGAAAAAGAACATCCTCATGGATTCCCTTTTGCACCGCCAGCCATTCTGCCACCGAACGGTCGGGACCGTCGCCGATCAGCATTAATCTCGAGGGAATTTTTTTGCGCACGCGGTCGAAGATCTCGACCACATCCGAGACTCGTTTTACTGGCCGAAAATTGGAGAGATGTACCAGCAACCGCTCGCCGTTGGGAGCGTACTCGGCGCGAAGCTCGGGGTTGTTGTTCCGGACGTACACATCGCAATTCACGGAGTTGTAGATCACCTCGATTTCTTTCTTCACGTCGAGAACCCGCATGGTGCGGTCGCGCAGGTAGTTGGAGACCGCGGTGACACCATCGCTCTGATTGATGGAATAGCGGGTGATGGGCAGGTAGGAGCGGTCGATGCCCACCAGCGTGATATCCGTTCCGTGCAGGGTAGTAACGAAGGGCAAGCGGCGGCCGCGCGGACCATCACCGAGCATCTGCCGCGCCAGCAATGCGCTTACGGAATGCGGGATCGCGTAGTGTACGTGCAGCAGGTCGAGATCGTACAACTGCGCCACTTCGGCCATGCGCGTGGCCAGCGCGAGATCGTACGGGGGATAGTCGAACAGCGGGTATCTGGAGACCTCGACTTCGTGATAGTGAATATTGGGTTCCTCACCCCTGAGCCTGATGGGCTGGGCGTAGGAAATGAAATGAATCTCGTGACCGCGCTGGGCCAATTCCAGACCTAGTTCCGTGGCCACCACGCCGCTGCCGCCATAGGTTGGGTAACAAGTAATCCCAATCTTCATTCCGCTAAGATCCGCCTTTTCTTAATAGCTCTGTATTCGATGGCAGGAAACAATAGAGGATGCAGATTGTACAGCTGCAGATGGGTTGGTGCGTGAGGAAATAATGATTGAGGGGGGAGGTTTTACTCGTCGGCTTTTGGCCCGGGCTTGATCATGCCCGGATCCATCTTGTCCAGGTGAGCCTGGAAGCGTTTCTTGGTCTCTTCCGGCACGCCGGTGAATTCGATGCCCATGCCGACTCCCGGATCGCGGGTACGGACCGTGGCAGTGGCGGTGATATGTTCCTGGTCGATCCAGAAATCCACCCTGAGCACAGTAGTGATCGCCAACGGCATGGCGGTCTCAACATAACAACCGTTCCCGCTGATGTCAGTGGCGTTTACGCGCATGGGAGTATTCACGCGCTCGTCTTTGAATTCCAGAGGAAACGAGATCTTGTGACGCTGAAACCTTCGGCGATTATCGGGCGTAGGAGCCGGCAGGTTGGACCGAACTTCGGCGGGCAGTTGGGAAAGCCAAGGACACTCCTGATCAACCACCAACTGAACTCCGACCTGAACCTTTTTTAATCCTGTGGCTTCCGACACCCAGATTACTTTGCAGCGAGCTTTCTTCGTTTCGTATTGAATGCCGATGACGTCGCCCACCTTCAACTCTTGCTCGATCCCGGAAACGCAGGCTCCGGTGATGCTGACATTTTGTGCGGTGGCGTTTTGATGGAAGGGTTGACCGTTCGCACCCATGCCCCACACACGTACGCGCAGGTCTAAGGTCGCTCGCGGGGCTGCCCCAGTGGCAGACATGATAAAAGGCCTCCCAGCTAGAATCTCTGAGCCGGTTCTAAGCCAATCATAACGCAGACAGGCACGTGCGAAAGGTTACCAAGGTCATTCGATCACGGGTCGCTCGTCCCGGTGGGACCGGAAAAAAACTACGGCTAAGTGTCCGTGAGAAGGAAATCGCGATAGGAAATCAAAGCGATTCCTTGATCCAAGAGCAACTGCCGCGCCTCCGGCATGGTTAGAACGCGCAACTCGGTCTCGCGCGATTGGCGCAGCCGAGTCCTGGCTGAGGTCAGATCAGCGTCGTTGTAGCCCGGATGGCAGACGAATTCCCAGGTCCCTTCTGGAATGACGGCTGCGATGCCGCGGAATAGTTTTTCATCGAGAGCGCCGGTGACGACGATGCCGAGCGTGCCGTCTGGCGTCACAAAGCCTTCCCGCCTCGCCGCTTCGCGGAACTTGGCAGCCAGCGCGCGAAGAATTCTTACCTCAGCGTAGCGGGTCCAAAGACCTGGACGCGCCAACAGCGCGCTCGACTTGAGCGGTTTGCTGGGGCCAAACGGATTGCGAATGGCGCGCACGCCGCAGGCCCGGGCAGCGCGCAGCAACGGCCGCAGCACCGCTGGAAACAGGTGCGTGTGTTTGTGGGTGTCCACATGAGAGACGCTGACGCCGGCCGATTGTAATGTGCGAATCTGCGCGCTGACTTCGATCTCGATCTCGTGCGGATTCAGACGGCCGGTGAGGGCGCGGGCGGCGAAAGATTTCAGTCCATCGCGGAAACGAGAGCCGCTTGAGTTCGACGTCGTGATAGAAGGCAGTTGCTTCGCGTCGAGAACCGGCACACCGTCGATCAGTACGACATGGCAGCCCACACTCAGAACAGGAACGGTCGCTGCCGAACGCACGGCGTCGTCGAAGGCACGCCCCTTGGCCATGAGCGTGGTGGAGGTCACGATTCCGCGAGTGTGAGCCTCGACGATGGCGCGATTGATGCCCGCAGTGAAGCCAAAATCATCGGCATTGACGATCAGACGGCGCACCGCGTCAGTCTAGCAGGGGTCGGAAGTTATTCGTCGATCGGTGAAATAGAGGTCGCGCGTTTGACCGATTTTTCGCAGCTCGCGTAGACTCGTTGAGTGAGCGGTTCGCGCGGGATGCCCCTCATAGACGTTTCGACCTGCGCGGCGCTTGTCCCGCGAAAACTAAGGATGTGGTCGCGCAAAGGCAAAGGTACGATGGGCGGTTAGCTCAGCTGGTTAGAGCGCCTGCCTTACAAGCAGGAGGTCGCAGGTTCGAGTCCTGCACTGCCCACCAATTCCAAACGCCGACATCGGTCCGCACGAAATCATGACGCGCGTCATGGATTATCAGTTCCGGATCGGCCCCCACTTCAATCCGTTTGCGAATCCTTTGACGAGAGCGCTGTCGGCAGAGGCAGGTCTTTCGCGTTCCCGAGGAAGCTGTTAGGATACTCTCGGCGGTTCGGACAGGAATCGCCCTGTTTTTTCCGCAACGAGGCAATTCGATCCGCGTATGCGAACCATGTAAGGCCGCATAAACACTGGCGATCACGCATCTCGTTGATTTGGCGAGTGGGGACGTAGTTCAGTTGGTTAGAACGCTGCCTTCTCCTCGGTTTTGTTTGTTTTCATCGCTTTAACCCGCTTCCTGTCGGTCTTCCTGTCGATAAAGTCGCTGTCAATTCCGTCAACTCCTTCCACTCCCTCCATACCGTTCCGGGATTTGCCCGAATTTGCGATCCGGTCTACCTTCCATCCCCTCGACAGGGAGATGGAATATGCCGGGAAAGCCAAAGCTTTACGCCCATCGGGTCAAGATCCTCAAGTACGTGAAAGTTGGAGACGCGTGGCGCTTCGCCAACGTCGTCAAGCGCAGCGGCAGGATCGTGCGCGACCACGTCCTGATTACGGGCCGCGACGAACACCACCCCGAGGGCAGCTATTACCTCGAGTGGTATGAGCACGGCAAGCGTCACCGCAAGGCCGTTGCTGACTTCGCGACCGTAGCCGAAGCGGCCCGGCTCAAGGCCATCGAAGTTGAGGCTCTCAAAGCCGGGGTGATGTCGCGCCCGGCACAGCCAGCCGTGATCAACCCAAACGGCATTACGCTCGCGGCAGCCGTCGACCAGTACCTCGCGATGGTCCAGGCCCAGCGCAGTCACCGGACCTACATCAGCTACCGCTACACCCTGAAGAAACTGCTCGTCCCGTCCTATGAAAAAAGCTCCGTAGACCAGGTGGCGCGCGAGGACATCCTGGTCTTCATGGCACGTTGTTACCAACTTGGACTCGGCCATCGTACCGTCTACGACAAGCTGGTCGTCGTGCTGCAGCTTTTCAAACGGCGCGGGAAAAGTGGCCTGATCGCATCCAGCGACTGGCCGAAGTACGTTGAAAAGATCCGCCCGATCTACGAGCCGGAAGAAATCCAGTCGATGTTCAATCACGCCATCGGCGATGAGGCAATCTTTCTGAAATTTATGCTGGGTTCTGGATTTCGTGATCAGGAGGCGCAACATGTTTGCTGGCGCGATCTCGACTTCCGCAACAGTCACGTTCGGGTCACCGCCAAGGCTCTCTGGGACTTTCGGCCGAAGAACTGGGAGGAGCGAGTTGTACCGCTGCCCTCAGCTCTCATCGACCAGTTGCGGCGACTGAAAGAGTCACGCAATGCTCTGCCAGCGCAATTGGTGTTTCCCAATAAACGTGGAAATCCCAACAGCGAGAACGACACGATTGTGAAGCGGGTCGCCGACCGGGCGAAGTTGAATTGTGGACAGTGCGTTACGAAGCACGGCAACAAGTGCGCTGAAGGGCCGTACTGCCAGCACTTCTTCCTGCACAAGTTCCGCCACACATTTGCCACCGAGCACCTGCGCCACGGTGTGGACATCCGCACGCTTCAGACGTGGATGGGCCATCGCGACATCAAATCGACCATGGTTTATCTGAAGGGGGTGCAATCGAAAGACGCTTTGGCAAAAGTGAACGCAGGAGCCCTGGCGGGGTATGTTGCCTGATCAGGTGCAATTGAATCTGACTCTTAGGCTATGCTGGTTTCCTATCATGAAGCGAAAACATCCTGAACTGCCGGATCGGTATGACGCGTTCTTGCAGGAACTGAAGGAGCGAATCCGCAGCGCGCAAGTCCGCGCCGCTTTGTCCGTCAATCGGGAACTCGTATTGCTCTATTGGGGCATCGGCAGAGACATTCTTACCCGTCAGCAATCGGAAGGGTGGGGAGCAAAGGTCGTCGACAGGCTGGCTCATGACCTCCTCAAAGCCTTTCCGGGCATGACTGGGTTTGGCGCGCGAAACCTCAAATATATGCGGGCTTTCGCTGAAGCCTACCCCGACCAGCAATTTGTGCAACAGGTCGTTGCACAATTGCCCTGGGGACACAATGTACGGATTCTTGAAATGGTGAAGGCCCCGGCGGAACGGGAATGGTATATCCGGCAGGCTGTCGAGAGTGGCTGGACGCGGAACGTCCTTGTCCATCAAATTGAGGGTGACCTTCACCGCAGGCAGGGCCGGGCAGTCACGAACTTTCAGCGAACGCTCCCGGCTCCCCAGTCAGAACTGGCCCAGGAACTCCTCAAAGACCCCTACAACTTCGATTTCCTAACGCTCGGGACAGAGATGCTGGAGCGTGATTTGGAACGAGGTCTGATCGACCATCTGCGCGACTTAATTTTGGAACTCGGCAAGGGATTTGCATTCGTCGGAAACCAGTACCATCTGGAAATCGGCGGGCAAGACTATTTTCTCGATCTGCTTTTTTATCATCTGCGCCTTCGATGCTATGTCGTAATCGACCTGAAAATTGAAGAGTTCAGGCCCGAATTCGCGGGCAAGATGAATTTCTATCTGTCGGCCGTGGATGACCTCTTGCGCCATGTTGATGACACTCCCAGCATCGGCCTGATTCTCTGCAAGGAGAAGAACAGAATTGTGGTTGAGTATGCACTCCGGGACACAGGCAAGCCGGTGGGAGTGGCACAGTACCGATTGACCGAATCGCTTCCAAAACGCTTGCAGTCCGAATTGCCCACGAGCCACGATCTTGCAGGCGAGTTGCCCCGGTTCCATCTGGTGAACATGCGGATTCGGCTGGAACGGGCGTTGCAGACTATCGCCGAGAAACGAGGCTTGTCGACGAAATTGGTCGGCATTGCGGCCTTGACGCGAGCACTCACGAGCGCGAATGCATTATCGACAGAAGTGGTCGCAGATTTGCGAACCGTATCGGCTGTCCTGAATTCAGCAGTCCACGGTCAGAATATCGAAGCCGAGGAAACGCAATCGGCGTTAGAACTTGGGAACTCTCTGTTGTCTCGGTTGGAAGGCAGTGACTGACCAAAGAAGATCGCACGGAAGGGACCTGACTGAACACGTTCGACGACAGGAGCCATCGGCTTGCAAAGATGGTCAAACAGCAAGCCTGCTTAGGCTAGAGGGGGTAACCGTCTGCGGCATCCTCCGCGTGAGCCATTCCGCAACCTGCTTCGGGTCAAATCGCACCGCCGCGCCTATGCGAAAGGAAGGAATAGCGCTGGCGGCTGCCATTTTGTAAATGTGTTGACGGGTCACGCCGAGCAATTTAGCCAACTCTCCAGCCTTTAAGGCGTACTCCTTAGATTCCAGCGTTTGCAGTATCTTTGCCATTCCAGCGACGCTGTCGCTTGCCAGACTGAACCGATAAGCCGAGTTCGCCATAGTCAACTCCTAACAACTGCGGAGATTCGGTTCTACACCGAGTGTCGATTTCGGTCAAAACTCCAGGAAAATCGACGCGATTTGACCGAAATTCGATTTGCGCTTAACTTCTTCACTCTCAGGACCGGGATTGGCATGGTCCTAGACGGAGGAGGAGCGAGTGTTTTCATCTCTCCAAGAACTCGAAGGAGCCCTTCGTGCGAGCGGCTACATTGCCGATTCGGTAGCCACGACGACGGTGTACCTGGCGGCGAGACTGCAGAAGCCGTTGCTGCTGGAAGGCCCCGCCGGGAGCGGTAAGACTCAACTGGCATATGCAGTTGCGGACGCAGCGGACACCACCGTCGAGCGCCTGCAGTGCTATGAGGGAATCAACGAAGAGAAGGCCATCGGCAAGTTCGATGAACCCCTGCAAAGGCTTTGCGTTGAACTCAAAGCCAAGTCCGTCAGCGTGGATTGGGAATCCCTGCGGACGGAGTTGCACAGCCAGCAGTTCTTCGGTGCCGGGCCGCTGCTGCGCGCGTTGCAGTGTGAAAGGCCCTGTGTCTTGCTGATCGACGAACTGGACAAGGTGGACCACGCATTTGAGGCCTTGTTGCTGGAATTGCTGAGCGTGTGGCAGTTGAGCATTCCGAAGCTGGGCACCATAAAAGCCCGGAGCATTCCGTTCGTTGTGTTGACATCGAATGAAGAGAGGCGCATCGGCGATCCCCTGCGCCGGCGCAGTTTTTACCTTCGTATTGAACACCCCACCGCGGAGCGAGAAGCAGAGATTGTGGCACTGAGGACGCCGGATTCAAGTCACGAATTCCATGCCGGTATGGCGGGACTCGCCAAGGCTTTGCGCGGCTGGAGCCTGGAAAAGCCACCCTCAGTCTCAGAGATTCTCGACCTCGCGCAGGCACTCAAAGTTCTGGGAACTGAACAAATTACGGCGGAAATGAGAGACATTCTCCTGCCCTTGCTGGCTAAAACCGAGGCCGATCGACGCAAGCTGCTCTTGCGGGATGGGTTTGCCAGTTTGATCTATGACGCGCAGCAGTACAGCGCCGAGGCTCTGCGAAGGAGCGCGGCATGAAGCCAGCACTCATCTTGGCTCAAGTGCTTTCTGCAATCTCGATCTGCTGGGCGCAATCGCCCAAACCACAGGCACGGCTCGAAGCCGAATACTACGTCGTAGCCTACGCCCAACATTATCGGGTGCCCGTCGCGCTGGTACGCGCCATTGTCGAACGCGAGTCGCACTGGCAAGCATGCGCGGTCTCTCCCAAAGGCGCTGCAGGACTCATGCAGTTGATGCCGGCGACGGCCAGACGACTGGGAGTAGGAAACCGCTGCGATATCGATCAGAACGTTTCCGGGGGCGTGCGATACCTCGCATGGCTAATGCAACAGTTTCATAACGATCTCAGGCTAGTGGCTGCCGCTTACTACGCTGGCGAAGGCGTAATCGGCAGACGAGACCTCGGCTATCGAAATCCCGACGTAATTGCCTACGTGGCAAGAATTAGAACAACTTACCTCTGCCAAGCCGGAAATAAACCAAGAACTACGAACACCAGTTCAGAAAGAGATGTGAGATGAAAATTTGTTTGAGTTTGGTGCATCTGACAACGGTCAGTCTCGTGCTGCTGCATATAGCTTCAGCGCAGGCCGATCTTCCGCAAGCGCGAATCGTGAGCTTGAATGTTGACCCAGAACAGGTTGTGGTCTTGCACTTGCGGCCAGGATACGTCAGTTCGGTGCGGGTGCTGGAGGAGGTCAGTTCGGTCGTACTGGGTGATCCGGGGGCCTTTAAGGCCGACCACTCCGAAGCCGAGCCGCAGTTGGTGTTTTTCAAAGCAACCAGCGCAAAACCTGCGCAAACCAACGCCCTGATTACCACCAGAGGAAGCCACGAGATCTCGCTGAGCCTGGTGAGCCAAGGCAAGTCAGACCGTAGTGAGCCCGTGGACTATGTCCTCAACTGTGAGCGCCCGCACAGCTTTCTGATAGCGTCGACTCATCCCGTGTTTGTGGTTGGCGAAACAAAAAACGTTGCTACAGACAATCAGCCAACCAGCACTGCCCCAGAGAAGCCTGGCAGACCAGAGCAGGATTTGCTCAGGGCAGAACGGATTGAGAATCCACATTGGGAAGGCAAGCAACTGCAGGTTGCGGTAGGACAGGCGATAGAGAAAGAGCAACAGATGGCCGTGCCGTTCGCCGTTCTGAACTCTTCTGCACGGACCATTGAAGTACTGCCGCCGCAAGTACAGCTTGCGGGGACATCGAAAGACAAGCATCGAAAAGCGATTAAGGCCGAGCCGGTCGCGATCAAGGACTACTGGATTACCTCGCGTAGACTCGCGCCTGGCGCCAGGGCCGATGGCATCGTTGTGTTCGACCGGCCTACCTTCAAGGAATCCCGGGAACGGCTCTTGCTCGCGGTTGCCCAAGCGGAAGAGGTCGACCGTCCGGTCCTGGCACCGATTGCGTTTGTGGCTCCGGTCTCGGGAGGTGCAAAGTGATTCATCCAAACGGACACAACGACAACGGCAACGCTGCAGTCCTTCAGGAGCCAGCGGAAAATGAAGCTCGCAAGAACGATCTGCCACTCCCTCCGGACGCAACCGTCCCATTGCCTGGGCTCGCAACTAGAGCAAAACAGAGAGCCCGGCAGCAGATCCAACAGAACCGCTTTGTAATCATCGGAGCGGGAGCGATCGTCATCGCGCTGCTGATCTTCGTTGCTACGTCTATGCCCCATCGGGGCGCGCCACAGAAAGTGAAGAGTCGTGGCGCCACTTCTTCTGAAGACTTGGCCTTGGAGAGCGGCACCGCGAGCAACGATAAGAGCCTATTTCCGATCACCGATTCTGGCCGGCCCGTCACAAAAGAATCTCACGAAGGCTTCCTGAACGAACGAGATCTACAACGAACCGCAACCAAGCCGGCAGCGGGACAGACGGTGGCGAGCGGAGCGGGAACTCTGGGGTCGATACCGCCTTTCGGAGACCAGCAGCCCTGGCAAGCGCCGCCGTATCAGCCAGGCTCAGTCGGTGCCGAGACTCCAGACTTGGGCAAAGCAGAGCGCGAGGCCATGGAGAAGTCTTCGCTAATCTACGTGCGAAACGTCTCTGCCAACGCGGGCAGTGCTCAGGCCCGCGAACTCTTCAATAATCCGGTACCGGAGCTGGGATTGGGTCTGGCCACTGGCACACGATTGCGTGCACGCCTGGAATCAGCGGCCAGCACCGCAGTGCGAACGCCGGTCCTGGCGGTGATCGAGTACAACTATGAGCGAGAGGGAGAAATTATTGTCCCTGCGGGAGCAAAAGCGGTTGGGCACATCCGGAACGGAGATCGTTCAGGTTACGTTGACATCCAGTTCGATTCTCTGCTGATGCCGGATGGTGCGGTCGTTCCCATCGAAGCCGCCGCCACGGGTTTGGACTTGCGGCCGCTCAAAGGAAAAGTTGAGGGTAAGAACACGGGAAAGAACGTCCTGGTCAGATCGCTGTCAGGAATCGGCCAAGCTGGCTCGATGTTGGTGGGACAAGGCAGTCTGAACCAGCCGCTGAGCGAGTCGGACCTAATGCGGGAGCGCGTCAGCAACAATGTCGGAGAGGCTGGAGATGAGGAGGTTTCCCGATTAGCGATCACCCAGCACATCGTGGTGACAATTTCGGCGGACACTCCGATCTATGTGGTCCTCGAGCAGACCCCCAAGACCAATCAGGTTTATCAGCAACCAAGTGCGCGGAGCACTCCAACATCCAACTCCGCCAATGTTGAGCAACTGCGCCAACTATTGCAGTTGCAGCAAGAGCTGAACCAACCGTCCGCGAGCAACCAACC
>CAVRWN010000003.1:0-696632 GCA_963724875.1 uncultured Acidobacteriaceae bacterium | reverse complement strand
TGCGCAGTTCGGCCTCGAGCGCTTCCAGGTCCATGCGTCCTCGCGCGTCCGCCGCGATCGCGCCAAAGCCAAGCTTCAGAACCGCCGAGATGCGGCCATGTGTATAGTGCGCCTGCCCCGACGCAACAATTCTCTTTCCCGGAGCCAATTGTCCCGCCATCCATAGGCGCCTCAAGATTCGCGATCGTTCCACTCGAGGTGAGATGACCCAAATAGGAGCCTTGCTCTCCCGCTTTCTCATGTCCCGCGTATCCGAACATCGCGCGATCTCCCGCACCGCTTCCATTTCCATCGCCGAGCTGGCCCGGCCGCCGTCGAGCGCGTGGTTGTTGGGATTGATCTTCATCGCCAGGGCGTAAGCAGCCCGCGCCACCGGATGCGGCGGCTTCAGCATCTGCCCGGCATATAAAGGATGGAAGTACGGGTAGTTGTCGCCCAGCCGGTGCGCCGTCTCCGCGAGCACCTGCGCCATCGCCTCCGCGCCCGCGCCGGCTCCGCTCGCATAGTCCGGCAAAGAGCAAAACTCCGCCTCCAGCGCCTCCGTGGCGTGGGCCAGCAACTCGATAACAGGATCGTGCGGCATCGCGACCCCTCACCTTATCACAGGTGGCTGTGCGCTGCTAAGCCACTCTGGCTCAATCGTTTCAGAACGGGAAATGGCGCATCTGACCTAAGTCGCACATTTCCTGCATGTTTTTTTGACGAAGATGATACACTGGGTGCAGCGTTAGAAGACCGGGCGTGAGCAGTACTCGCCCAAAGCAAGATTCTGCCAGTGTTCGCTCCGATTCCTCCAGCGCAATTCAATCCCAGGAAATACGAACTAGTATGGAACAAGGTACCGTGAAATGGTTCAATGACGCGAAGGGTTTTGGCTTCATTTCGCGCCAGAACGGCGAAGATGTCTTCGTGCACTACTCTGCAATCAACTCAAGTGGTTTCAAGAGCTTGCAAGAAGGTCAAGCCGTGCAGTTTAACGTCGTAAAGGGTCCCAAGGGCTGGCAGGCTGCCGACGTTCAGCCTCTCTAAACCCGATCGGCCGGATTCCAGCAGAATCTAGCAAACTCCAAGAGAGGCTCGCGAGCGCTTCTGAGACCACTCAGAGGTGTTCCGAGCCTTTTTGTGCGTTTTTTCTGGCCCTTTGCGTCGCGGGGTCTGCCCTTGGCCAAAAAGAACCTATCGGCGAACCTGCCAACGTGCCGCGGCGGTCGCAAAGCGACGCCAACCCGCAAACCGCCGAAAGAGACATTCCTGCTCCGCGCGTCCACAACGGCGATAGGCGACCGGCTCGCTGCCGCGCCGACTTGCTGTCTCGCTGTCCACCTTCTATCCTCAAGAGTTGGCCGCATTTTCCTTCATCCCGCGGCCTCCACGGAACCCAACCACATGAGCACGAACACGATCGCCATTCATCTGCCCGACGGGTCCATTCGCGAAGTGCCCTCCGGCACAACGCCTCTCGACATCGCCAACTCCATCTCGCCGCGCCTCGCCGCAGCCTGCATCGCCGCGCGCCTCACGCCGGTCGCGACTGAACTCCGATCAAAGGTCCGCCCCCGACGGCCAGTCGCCACGGCGAGCGAGTCCGTCGAAGCCGCCATGTACGCCGCCGAAGACGCCGCCGCGCCGCGCCTCGTCGATCTCTCCTCGCCGCTCACGGCCGACGTCAAGCTCGAACTGCTCAAGGAGAACGATCCCGACGCGCTCAAGGTTCTGCGCCACTCCGCCGCGCACGTGCTGGCCACGGCCGTCCTCGAGCTCTTCCCTGAGACCAAGCTCGGCCACGGCCCCGCCACCGACTCCGGCTTCTTCTACGACTTCTACCGCGAAAAGCCCTTCACGCCCGAAGACCTCGCCGCCATCGAAGCCAAAATGGCCGAAGTCGTCGCGCGCAACGAGCCGTTCATCCGCGAATACGAGCCCCGCGAGACAAGGCGCTGGCAGAGTTCGAAAGCGACGGCGACTTCATGAAGACGCACTTCGTGACCAAGTTCACCGCGCCCGGCGCCGAGGTCAGCTTCTATCGCAACGGCAAGTTCGTCGACTTCTGCCGCGGCCCGCACGTGCCCTCCACCGGCCGCGTCAAGGCCTTCAAGGTGACCAACCTCGCCGGCGCCTACTGGCTCGGCGACGAGAAGAATCCCCAGCTGCAGCGCATCTACGGCACCGCCTTCTTCTCGCAAAAAGATCTCGACGCGCACTTTGCCCGCCTTGAAGAAGCCGCGCGCCGCGACCATCGCGTCCTCGGCAAGCAACTCGACCTCTTCAGCATTCAGGAGCTGGCCGGCGCCGGCCTCATCTTCTGGCATCCCAAGGGCGCCATCATCCGCAAGATCATGGAAGACTGGATGCGCGAGGAGTGCCTCCGCCGCGGCTACCAGCTCGTCTACACGCCGCACGTGATGCGCCGCGAACTCTGGAAGATCAGCGGCCACGAAGGCTTCTACGCCAGCAACATGTTCACGCCCATGGAGCTGGACGATGCCGAGTATCGCCTCAAGCCGATGAACTGCCCCGGCCACATTCTCATCTACAAGAACTCGCCCAAGAGCTATCGCGATCTGCCCGTGCGCTACGCCGAGCTGGGCAACGTCTATCGCTACGAGCGCTCCGGAACCATGCACGGCCTGCTGCGCGTGCGCGGCTTTACGCAGGACGACGCGCACATCTTCTGCACGCCCGCGCAGATCGAAGAGCGAAGTCGCCGCCTGCATCGACTTCGCCGAAGCCGTGCTCAACACCTTCGGCTTCAACGGAGTTCAAGGTCGAGCTCTCCACCTGGGATCCCGAACGACCGCGCCCACTACGCCGGCTCCGACGAGAACTGGGACCTCGCCGATCGGCTCGCTCGAGAACGTGCTCAAGGCGCAAGGGCATCGCCTACAAAACCATCCCCGGCGAAGCCGCCTTCTACGGCCCCAAGATCGACGTCAAGCTCGTCGATGTCCTCGGCCGCCTGTGGCAGCTCTCCACGGTGCAGTTCGACTTCAACCTGCCCGCGCGCTTCGAGCTCGAGTACGTCGGCGAAGACGGCGAGCGCCATCAGCCGGTCATGGTGCACCGCGCGCTCTTCGGCTCCGTCGAGCGCTTCTTCGGCGTGCTCATCGAGCACTACGCCGGCGCCTTCCCGCTCTGGCTCGCGCCCGTGCAGGTCGGCCTCGTCCCCATCAGCGAGCGCCACACGGCCTACGCCGCAAAAGGTCGAAGCCGAACTCAAAGCCGCCGGCCTCCGCGTCGAAGTCGACGACCGCAACGAAAAGATGAACGCCAAGATCCGCGACTTCGCCAACCAGAAGACGCCCTACATCCTCGTCTTCGGCGACAAGGAAGAAGCCGCCGGCTCGGTCAGCGTCCGCACCCGCGGCAAAGGCGACCAGGGCTCCATGCCGCTCGCCGACTTCATCGCCAAAGCCAAAGCGCTGGTGGAGATGCAATCGATGGAACTCTAGCGAATTGACTCGACCCTTCCACAGTTAAGCGCTATGCTTGCGTCGGAGGTTGCATCATGGAGTCTAAAGTTGTTCGCGCGGACGCTTCCCCTTCCGCCCCGCAGCAAGCGGTTGTGCGCTCCGGCGAGAGCCTAAGCGGAGCGCCAATTCGTTTTGTCGGAAAGGAAACCTTCGTCAAGCTCGCATCCGGTTCCGGTAAATGTCCCATCTCAATTCTCGAGGACGTGAGCCCGGCGCGTCACGGACCCCCGCTCCACTCGCACGAATTCGAAGAGTTCTTCTACATCCTCAGCGGTGAGTTTCTTTTTGAAGTCGACGGGAAACAGATCTCAGCCTATCCCGGAGATTTTGTCCACGCGCCCTCGAATATTCCTCATGTCTTCCAGAACGCGACGAACCACGAGGCGAGAATGTTGGTCGTTGCCCGGCCCGGAGGCATCGTGATCAGATTGAGGTTGTGTGCGATCCGCCGGGAGCTGACAATTCAGTGAGCGATATGCCACCCTATAATTTTCAAGATGCGTCCACAACCGCTTATTGCCGTGAGCGACGTCGAGGCGAGCAGCCGCTGGTACCAACAACTGCTCGGATGCGAGAGCGCGCATGGTGGGCAGGAATACGAGCGGCTGCTCTTTAAGGGGGCCCTGGTCCTTCAGTTACATCGATTCGATGTCGAACATCACCATGGTCGGATCGGTGATCCGGTAGACAAGCCCTATGGCAATGGCGTCCTGCTGTGGTTTGAGGTGGACGATTTCGATGCCGCCGTTGCTCGCGCTAAGGCGATGAAGGCCGACATCTTCCTGCCGCGCCACCGCAACCCGCCGACCGGCGACGGCGGGCCGAACCACTGGGAATGCTGGTTGCACGATCCCGATGGCTACGCTGTTGTGCTGGCCAGTCCCGACGGTTCCGCGAGCTAACTCCGGACCTGCGACGAGGGGCGGCTTTCGAACACGCGGGCCGAAGAGATCCACTGCCAACAGTTCCGCATAATCGTAATTACGGAGTCCTCCTGCGTACAATCAATTGTTATCATCAGTGATTCACTCCATGACGAATCGAACCCGTACTGATTCGCTACTGCTGGCGGGCTTCTGCGCGTTTTTGTTTTTTTATGGATTGGCGCAGTTCGGGCTTATCGGAGCTGACGAGGCGCGCTACGCGCAGGTCGCTCGCGAAATGCTGCAGCGTCACGAGTGGGTCACTCCCGTGCTCGGAGGCCGGCCCTGGCTGGAGAAACCCCCGCTGTATTACTGGCAAGCGATGATGGCGTACCGGGTGTTCGGGGTTAGCGATTGGGCAGCGCGGCTGCCTTCGGCGGTCGATGCCAGTTTCCTGGTGCTTAGCGTTTACTTTTTTCTTCGGCGCTTCCGGCCGGGATTTGAATTGGATGGTGCGCTGATTGCGGCTTCCTCCGCGGGAGTGATCGGCTATGCCCGCGCCGCTTCAATGGATATGGCGCTGACCGCTGCTTTCACCGTCGGAATGCTTGGGTGGTGGGCTTGGCGGGAAGGTGGGAAAAGAATTTACCTGGCGGTCTTTTACGGCTTCATGGCATTGGGGGCGCTGGCGAAGGGGCCGGTCGCACTGTTTCTCGCCGCACTAGTGATCGTCCTCTATGCGGCGGCGGTTCGAGAATTGCGGCTGGTGCTTAAAACGTTCTGGCTGCCGGGCATCCTCGTGTTCTGTGCGATCGCCGTGCCGTGGTATTTCGCGGTGCAAATGCGCAACCCGGAGTTCTTTCGGGTATTCATTCTCGAGCACAATCTGGGAAGGTTCTCGAAAGATCTCTATCACCACACCGAGCCGTTCTGGTATTACCTGCCGGTAGCGGCGCTGGCGCTGGTTCCGTGGACCGTCTTCGTGATTGCGGCGTTTGTTGAACGAGTCCGCTGGTGGTGGGGTAAACGAAGTCCGGCGAACGGAGCCGATCTTGATTGCGAAAATCAACTCGGTGTGTTCGCGTGCTGCTGGCTGATTGTGCCGGTCCTGTTATTTTCGATCTCACAATCGAAATTGCCCGGCTATATTCTTCCCGCGATTCCGGCAGGAGCGCTGCTGTTAGCGGATTACCTGCGGCAACATTTGGACGCGCGTGATGCCAGGCCAACCGCGACGGGACTGGCCGTGTTGCACGCGCTGTTGGCGGGGGGTCTGATTATTCCGGCGTTGCTGATCGGCTACATCGCGCAACATCGGCCTTCGGGGGGGCGACCGATGCTGGTGGCGCTCACCGCTGCGTTTGTTTTGTGCGCCGGAATCGCGCTTACGCTGGTGCGCAAGGCGGGCTTGCGCATGCTGCGGTTTTTCACGGTGATACCGGTTTTGCTTACGGTAGGGATCGTTTTGAGATTAGGCGCGGTGTCTCTGGATCAGACGCTTTCCGCGCGCCCGCTGGCTTTCGAGATTGCCGGTATGGAGACCCACCCGCTGCCTCTGGCTGTGTACCACGTTCGGCGTGAACTGGAATATGGACTGACTTTTTATCGCAACCAGCTCACCTTCAACTACGACTGGGGCAGCGTTCCACCGGAAGAGCACTTGCTGGTAACGCCGGAGAATTCGCAGCCGGAGATTGCGAAGCTGGTCCCCGGGCGCCGCGTCTCTTACCTTGGGCATTATGCTGCGCAGCACGTGGATTATTACTGGGTCGCTGCAGCGGGAAGTGGGTCAGCGGGGACCGGATCAACGCATTAAGACCGTTGTTGCCGCCCTGTATTCTGGCGGTTTGCCTCGCGTCGTGGAACGCACTAAACTCGGAGTTCTGCCATTGCAGATGACGCCGTGGGTTGGTTTGGGCTGATTTTGCAGGAGCTCCGTGGAGATTCTCGACCTCAGACATTTTTCTTCGGCGGACCTGCGCTCCCTGCTCGATGATGAGACGCGAGCCTGGGCGAGCCTTCTCTCCTGGGATTACAACGGGTCAGCCGAGATGATCCTCCGCTACGTCGACGCAAAAATTCTTCCCGGATATGCAGCGATCGAACGCGGGCGCATCTTTGGTTACAGCTTTTTCGTGTACGAGGGCAGCAAGGGAGTGGTGGGCGACCTTTTCGTGGCGAACGGCGGTCGCTTGTCTGACCCGCACGAAGTCGAAATCAAGCTGCTGACGCATGTGATTGAGACGCTGCAGCAGTCTCCTGGAATTCATCGGGTCGAGGCTCAGTTGCTCGCGCATGAGACGGGAAGCGTCGCCCGGCCATTTCTCGATCAGGGATTCCAGCGGCATCCGCGGCTGTTCATGGTTCTACGGTTGAGCGACTTCGTGCCGCCGGCCTCGACGGCGTTTCCAGATATCGAAATCCGGCACTGGACCGAAGCCGACTATCAGCCCGCAGCCGCGGTGATTACTGCGGCGTATCGCGGGCACGTCGACGCCCAGATCAACGACCAGTACCACACGCTTAGCGGGTCGCTGCGCTTTCTGAATAACATTGTGCGTTTTCCGGGCTGCGGTCTGTTCGATGCCGAATCGTCCTACGCCGCGGTCGACCGGAAGGCGAAGAATTTGATTGGATTGATCCTGTGCTCACGGGTTCGCAACGATGTGGGACACGTGACGCAGATATGCGTGCTGCCCGAATACCGTTCGCGCGGGATCGGCGAAGCGCTGCTGGCGGCGACTTCCGTTAACCTGCGCAAGCGCGGCTTCGCGATGCTCTCGTTGACCGTGACCGAGGCCAATGCTGGGGCGGTCGCTCTCTATCGTCGGCTGAATTTTGAATCGAAGCGCGTGTTTGACGCGTTCGTGTGGGAAGGGTAAAACCTTACAACTATCTCCGCACCAGCCACATCGCCCACCCTGCGGCCACAAGGCCTCCGAGGAACAAAGCAAAACAATACAGGCCGTAGCGGACCATCTCGCGCGTGGTTTCGCGGTGGGTGATGCCGAAGACGATGGAGGCAAATAGCGCGAAAACAAAAGCGGCGCTGAAATGAGTGAGCTGGACGGTCATGGTTGTTGTTTTTCCCGGGTCATGGTTTTTTCCCGATCGCGATGTGGTAGGCGTCGGCCACGGCAATGAAATTCAGCAATCCGGCGACGATCATGAACTTGGTTCCATAGTCGGCGATAGCGAATGCGATCGCTCCCTGGCCCCAGTTCATGGCGAGAGTCACAATATACATTCCGCCGGCGCCCAGGTCGCCGATGAATCCGAGCATGTCGAGGATATCGCCGCCGTTGGCTTTGTAGATATGGCCCTGCATCATCAAGCCGAGCACGAAGAGGGTTCCGATGGAGATGAACAGCAGAGCTCCGCGAATCCAGCGTTTTTGGATCATGTGGCCGGCGCCGGGAATCAGCCAGCCCAAGGCAGGCGCGATTACCGACATGGTGTTGGTGGGCTGCGCCGGCGCAGCCGCCTTTGCTTTAGCTGTAGTTTGATTTGCCATCAGATAATTACGATCTCGCGTTGAATGTTGCCGGTGACTTCCGCCGACTTGGACCGGACCAGCATGTTGACCTCGCTGCGCACGCCGAATTCCGGCAGATAAATGCCGGGCTCGATGGAGAAACAAGAATTGGGAAGAATCTGGCGCTCGTCGTGAATTTCCAGGTCGTCCATATTGGCTCCATTGGAATGGACGTCGGTGCCGATGGAATGTCCAGTGCGGTGAATGAAATATTCGCCGTAGCCTTTCTGCTTGATGTGGCCACGCGTGGCGCGGTCCACTTCCCATCCCGCAATGCGGCGCCCGGCATCGATCGCATCGGTTACGGTCTTCACCCCGGCGTCGCGCGCGTCGCGCACGATTTCAAATACCTGGCGGACGCGGTCCGACGGCGACTTGCCGACGAAGCCCATCCACGTGATGTCGTAGTAGACCGCTCCCGGAATGTCTTTTTTCCCCCAGACGTCGAGCAAAATTAGATCGCCTTCACGAATCGGAACGGGACGATCGGCTCGAGGCTCGTAGTGCGGATTGCCGGCATTGGCGTTCACGGCAACGATCGGAGGATCGTCTGTGAGCAGATTCTCGCGGCGAAACGCCTCCATGAACCACTGTTGGATTGCGTGTTCGGTGGTCCCGCCGTTGCGGGCACGCTTTCCGATTTCCTTGAAGGCGGCGGCGACGATTGAATCCACGCTGTCGCGCGCGGCAAAATGAGTTTTAATCTGCTCCTCGCTCCAGGTAGCCTCGAACTGTGCAACCAGGTCGGCGGAACTGACCACATTTTTCCCCAAACCGCGCAGCAACTCGATGGTGCCGCCGTCGACCAGGGAAATCGTGAAGACGATGTTATTGGGCGAATACTGCATGGCGATGTCACGGTAGGGCGCGAGCATCGACTTCAAGGTGTCAAAAAGCTCCTGCCATCCCGAATACTGGCGCTTGCTGCCCGGCAAAGAATCGAGGTGGCCGGCTTCGATTTTGTGGACCAGCTTTACCGGTTCACCCTGAGCGGGGATCAAATAGAACCAGCGCCGCGTGACCATAAGACCTGCGGGCAGGCCGAGAACACGGTAGGCGATGGGGTCTCGATGGTGGTGGTCGTAGAACAGCCACGCGTCGATGTTGCGTTCGCGCAGCGCAGCTTGGATGGCAGCCAGGTCCATGGGCAAACCCCTATTGTAAACAATGGGAGGGATTTGGGCGAATCTGCGCGTCGGGAGGCGCACACTAAGAGTTCCATTCGTTTTTAGACTGCATCTTGGCTACACTATGACGCTAGATGGTTGCGATCGCTGAGTCCGGGGATGAATCTGTAATTGCGAAACGCGTCCGCATTGAGTCGATCGATGTGGTTCGCGGGGTCATCATGATTCTGATGGCTCTCGATCATACCCGGGACTTTTTCGGTGTTCCCGGCGTAAATCCGACTGACCCCGCTACCACAACAATTCCGTTATTCTTCACGCGCTGGATTACGCATTTCTGTGCGCCTGTGTTCTTTCTGCTGACCGGCACCGGCGCCTATCTCTCGCTGCGCAAGAAGTCGAAACGTCAGCTATCGTGGTTCCTCTTTACCCGCGGGCTGTGGCTGATCTTTTTGGAAGTGGTGGTCGTGCGCTGCTTGGGCTGGCAGTTTAATTTTGACTATCACCTTATGCTGCTCAATGTTTTATGGGCGCTGGGCTGGGCCATGATTACGCTCTCGGCGCTGGTTTACCTCCCGGCTTCTGTTGTGGCTGCATTTGGCGTGGTGATGATCGCAACCCATAATCTGTTCGATTCCGTCGAATCCGCGAACCCGATTTGGACGATTCTGCATTCCGCGCCCGGTTTCCTCTTAAACGAACCGGGGCGCATCATCTTCGTGGCTTACGCGCTTATTCCGTGGGTTGGAGTTACAGCGGTAGGCTACGGCCTGGGACGGATTTATAGCTGGCCGTCGGAACGCCGCAAGGCGCTTCTGCTGCCGCTCAGCATTGGCTTGATTGCCGCGTTCTTCATTTTGCGCGGCATCAATCTCTATGGCGACCCGCTGCGCTGGAGCACGCAAAGGTCCCCGGCTTTCACCGCTCTTTCATTTTTGAATACTAACAAGTATCCACCGTCGCTGCTGTTTCTTCTGATGACGCTCGGGCCGGCTCTGCTTTTTTTGTGGGCCGTCGACGCCGCAACGCCTCGATGGCTGCGGCCTGCGCTTATCGTCGGCAAGGTGCCCATGTTTTATTACCTGTTGCATATCCCACTGATACACATGCTCGCCGTTGCGGTATGTTATGCGCGCTATGGGCAGGTGCATTGGATGTTCGAATCCCCGACGCTGCGCCAGTTCCCCATCACCCCGCCGCCGGGATGGGGATACTCGTTGCCGATCGTTTATCTGTTTTGGGCCTTGGTGGTGCTTGCGATTTATCCGCTGTGCCGCTGGTTTGCCGGTTTGAAGCAGCGCCGCAGCGATGCCTGGCTGAGTTATTTCTGAAGCGGGAGAGTTGAGCAGCTAGTCACAGTTGCGAGCCAGAACACGCTTTCTCACCGCTGGCGGCAGAGTCTCGCAGGCGGTCCGCAATACTAAACGTGGCGCTCGTCCGCGAATCTTCATCAAGTATGGAACTGTCCGCTTAGCATTAAATTTCGCGGTTTCGCGCAGCAGCCAGCCTATGCCTTTCTGCACCATGTCATCTTCGTCAGCGAAAAGGGAATCGGAAAGCTTAGTGGTCTCCGGAAAGAACATGTTCGCGCGTGATCCGCGAATCAGGGCCACGCAAGCGGCGCGGCGATGCCACCGGTTGGCTGACTTTGCCCACCGGAAAACAGTTCTTGCGCGTGCGGGCTTCGAGGCGATCATCGGAGCAATCAGATCGTGCACCAGCGCGTCATGATCAGACCAACTACTGATGCGGTCGAGCCAGGTCTCGAAGAGTTTGAACTCGGCGTCGCTGAACTCTCCATCGAGTTTCTCCAGCAAGAACACTGCGGCTATCTTTTCTTCCAGCACCGGGCCAGAGAAAAGACAATCGGCGACCTCGATCAGGAAATCGAGCCCGTGATCTTTTCTCACTTCGCGGCGAAAACGGACAGCGGCGCGGCGCAAGTCTGGCGTGTACCAGCCGCGTGATTTGATTTGATCTTTGAAGAACCACTGCACACCCGCAGCGTGCTCGGCAGAGCCGCCGTTTTTCAATACGCGGCGAAGTTGAGCGGCGACAGCGGCGGGCGTGGTCTGCAGTTGCGGCAAGGTTTAACTTAGCCAAATTATCCTAGTGGGAAAAGGCGGCCTGCTGAGGCCGCCTCTGTTGTTTCTCTATGTAATCCGCTCACGCGGCGCGAGTGGTGACAGTTGCCGGCCGATACCCGGATTCTGCGGCCTTCTTGAAGGCTTGCAGAGCTTCCTCCGGGGACATCAGCGGGGTGGTTTGGACGGCTTTGCAGGCGCCACCGCCGGCAAACGCGATGGAAATCGCCGCAGCGCTTACATTGTCGGGCAGTTCGGTAATTACGACGACGTCGTACTTTCCGAAGGCGAACCAGGCGGTCTCGATCTTGCCTCCCAACTTTTCAATCGCGGGCCTTACCGCCTCGATGCGGTTCTGGGGGTGAGCAAGTAGAGCTTCCCAGCCCTCGCGGGAATACGCGATTTGGTGAAGATAATGTGGCATAGAGCCTCCTTCGATTCACTTGCGGAGCGAATGATCCCAGACGCGGAACCCGAAGTCAAGCGGGCGTCGGGCAGGGCCTACGGCGCTTGAGGAACGCCTCGCGTTCTGAACGCACGGTCATAAATCCACAGCAAAGCAGTGGTCGCGACGCCTACGGCAGTTACCGCCCACCATATGCGTTCCGGCTGATGAGTGACTTCTCCGAAATGATGCATGAGCGTGCCGCCGAACCATCCGCCGATGAGCGATCCGATTCCGATGGGCAAGAATGCAAAGCCCATGTAGGTGCCCTGCTGGCCCGGAGGCGCAAGCAGCGCGATGTATTCGTAGTAGCGCGGTTGCTGGATAATTTCTCCCAGCGCCAGAACAAAAAGAGAGAGAATCGCTCCCCAGATGGTCGGCCGGAAAACAAGAATCAACCACGAGACCGAAGTGATCAGCGTACCCAGGATTACGGCTTGGAATGCCGGTATCTTGCGTGTCAGAAAATTGATAGCGAGTGTAAGACAGATCACGGTCAATCCGTCAGTGACGAGAATGGTCTCGACATCCGCGTGCGGATTGATGTAGCCGTGAATGTAGCCGGGCAAGCTGATGTATTGCTGCCAGAAGACGATCCAGTATCCAGTGAAGAGCACGAGGAACCACATGAAGCGGCTGATGCCGGCGAGCACCAGCACGAGGAGTCCCGCCCAGATCCACCAGGGCACAGCGACTTGCGGATAGATCCACAGGCCGATGCGGAGCAGCAGGGCGACTGCCAGCACCGGCAAAACCAGTCGGTAGTTGCCCACTACCACGCAGAAATTGCGCGCGACGGTGGCGATCGAAGGCGGAGGTGCGTCCCCGGGTTTGCGTGGCTCGCGAAAGAAAAACAGCACCACAAAGAACATCGCGAAGACAAAGAGTGCTGCGACTCGATAAACGCTCTCGACGCCCAGATGGCGATGAGCCCATGACGCGAACAACGGGCCGGCGGCGCCGCCAATGTTAACCATGGTGTAGTAAATGGAATAGCCGATGGAGCGGACATTCTCTTTGGAAGCGCGGGCCGTGGTGCCGACCACGCACGGCTTCACTAGCGCTATGCCGAGTGCGGGCAGAATGAGGATGAAGCCGACAAACAAACTGAGCGGGACGGCGTTGCGCACCGGCGCCAGCCAGGAAGCGCCGATGGATCCAATCAGGAAATACGCGGCCGCGAGGATGAGATATGCCATGGAAAGAGCGCGCCGGAAGCCGAGGCGGTCGGCGGCAGCTCCGCCGAAGATGGCAAGAAACCATACCATTCCGCCGAAGATGCCGGTGAGTGTTCCAGTCTGTTGCGCGGAGAAGTTCAGCCGCTCCTGCAGGTACAGGGCAAGGGAAGCAAAAGCGCCGTAGTAGGAGAGCCGCTCGAAAATCTCGCTGATGTTGGCGACCCAGAAGGGACGCTCGAACCCGGTGCGAATCTCCTGCAAGCGTTCGGAAAAGCTCAAGTGTGGCTCCCTGAGGACGGCGTTATATTCCAATCCGTCTGCGAACTTCTTCGGCCGAGAGCCCCGAGACACGAATGACTTTCTGTCGGCTGGTCTGGCCGGAGGCAATGGTAACGGAAGATCGGGGTACCATCAAAAGTTTCGCGAAGAATTCGATACAGGCTTGATTGGCGCGGCCATCGACGGGAGGCGAAGTTAGAGAAAGCTTGAGTGCATCACCGAATTCGCCGGCGATGGCATTTTTCTTGGCCCGGGGATGGACCTTGACGGCAAAGGACACCGCGCTGTCCGATTCTTGAATGGGAATCAATCGTTCTTCCCTAAAGAGAATCCGGTCTCGGCCAGCAAAAGGGCGCCGATCAAGGGGATTTGCGGGTGCTGCGGCGTCCGTGCTTTTCCGATACTGGCCACCAGCGCGATTACCAGTACGAGCATCGTCGCATTCGCAGTAATGCAAAATAACTTCAGGCCTTTTACTTCGCGGCCGCTTCGAATGCGCAAGACATTCAACATGGCGGTGAACAACAGGGCCAGGCAGGTTCCGAAGATCCAGATTCTGCCGGTATAGTTCTTCGGCACGAGCAGGCAATCCACGATCGCTAGAATAAAAAGGACTCCCGCGCAAAGGCGGTCGAAAAGTTTCATGGCATCCCTCCTCTGAGCTCTCTGCGGTTAAGTCTTTGTTCTCTCCCCGAAGATTGCCGTTCCCACGCGCACGCAAGTCGAGCCTTCTTCAATCGCCACTTCGAAATCGTGCGACATGCCCATGGAGAGCTGCTCCATCGCGACGCCAGGAAGTTTACGAGCGACAATCGCATCGCGCAACTCGCGCAGCTTGCGGAAGTAGGGCCGCGCACCCTCGGGATCCTCGGTGAATGGGGGCACGGTCATCAGCCCGCGGAATAAGAGTGCCTCCAGCCGGGGCGCAGCGAGCAGCAATTCTTCGAGCGCGGCAGAGCCCGGCGCGACGCCGCTCTTTGCCGATTCGCCGCCGACGTTGATTTCAACCAGCACATCCAGCTTCCGGCCGAGCTTGCGGGCGGCGGCGTCCAGTCTCTCAGCCAGCTTCAACGAATCGACCGAATCCACGGCGCGGAATAGCTCTACGGTTTTTGCAGCTTTGTTCGTTTGCAGATGGCCGATCATGTGCCACTCGGCGTTTTGCAAATCCTGAAGCGTACCCACCTTTGCCGCGAAATCCTGCACTCGATTCTCGCCGAACAGGCGCTGGCCTGCTTCATAAGCTTCGCGGATGCGTTCTGGGGGTTGCGTCTTTGAGACGGCCATCAGCGCAATGTCGTCCGGACTGCGCCCAGCGCGGTGGGCAGCAGTGACGATGCGCTCCTGGATCGATGCAATGTTTGTGGCTACCGACATTAGAAAAGTAAATCACGAAGCTCTTCGCTGCGCGAAGGTCGCGGGCGGGAGCCTGCCCTGAGCTTGTCGAAGGGGCGCCCGCGCCACACAATCGTTACATGATGGCCGTGGGCGGCGCCGGTTCGTTCGGATCGCCGGCACTCGTAAGCGGCAACCAAATCATAAGACCAGCCAGCAGAACCATCACACCGATCCCCGCCACATAAAGCGGATGTTCGAATATCTGCGCTGAGGTGATCCGCGTCGCCCACGCTGCAGCGACCCTCAGCCATGATTGATGGGCAAACGACAACGCAATAAAGGCCGCCCAAATAAGCCCAAAGACCGACTCGCCCGCGATCAGGCCCGACGCCGTGAGAACTCCGGCATTTTCCACGCGCGCCTTCTGTGCTTCATTCAGTCCCCGCCGCGTGGCCAGCCAATCTCCAACGGCGCGAAAAACCCCGCCAATGAAAATGGCGAACGTCGTCTCAAAGGGCAGATACATGCCAACCGCCACCAGCATAGGGCTCCGCACCTGCATCATGATCATAGCGATGCCGAAGAAAATTCCCACCACCACCAGCGGCCAGGGCATGTCGCCGCCTACGATGCCGATGGCCAGGGTCGCCATCAAGCCCGCCTGCGGCGCCGAAAGTTGCCGGCTGCCGAACCCGAACGCAGTGTCCAGCAGGTAGAGAGGCCAGTACATGGCGAGGCTCGCGACGACTACGGCAATCAGTTCCGCCATCTGAATCTTGCGCGGGGTTCCTCCCAGAATGTAACCCACCTTGAAATCCTGCAGCAGTTCACCCGCAACCGAGGATGAAACACAAACTACCGCAGCCACTCCCAACACTACCGCTACGCCCTTAATTCCAGAGGCTCCAAGTGACACCATCAGAAGCGCCGCAATCAGCAAAGTCGAGAGCGTCAGGCCGGAAACCGGATTATTGGAAGAACCAATGAATCCGACCAGACTGCCCGACACGGTTGCCATGAAGAAGCCGACAACCAGCATGACAACAGCTGCCAACACTGCCGGCCAAATCAGACCTGAGATACGGATGTACAGAAAGCACATGAGCACGAACATCAATGCAATCAAACCGAAGACTACTTTTGAACTCATGTATTGCTCGGTGCGAGAGAGCTTGGCTCGCTGATCTGCGGTTTGCCTGAGATCCGACAGTGCCCTGCCAATGCCCGCCGTGAGACTTTTACCCATCTTGAAAAGCGTGAAGGCCGCGCCCACCAGCATTCCACCGACGGCGATGGGACGCACGATGAATCTCCATACCGCGATCGCAATCGCCGCCCAATTGTCGGGTGTATCCGCAGGAAGATAATGTTTAATCTGCGGTCCCAGAAAAAATATAAGCAGGGGAACCATCAATCCCCAGGCCAGCACGCCGCCGGCAAACTGAATCGACGCCAGCCGCAAGCCAATGATGTAACCCACGCCCAAGTAGGCGGGACTTACGCTGGGCGCTGCGAAGGTGCTGGTGCCGCCTGCGGCTACAACATTCGCGCTGCCCGTGGTGCCGAGGCGCACTTGACTGCGGCCAAGACTGCCGACGGCAAAATGAATGTCTTTATCCGCGGCGAAAAGTCCGAAGCGCCCCAGGATATAAACCAGGCCGCCGACACCAATGTTCCAGAAAAGATATTTCGCGGCGTCCGCGCCCCGCCGTCCCGCCTTGTGAATCTCTGCCGCTGCGACCGACTCAGGGAAGGGCAATTCCGGATCTTCCACCATCACGCGGCGGACCAATGAAATAAACAACACGCCCAGAATGCTGCCTACCATCATGAGCGCAGTCGATTTCCAATATGCGTCGGCCGGGCGGAAGGAAGGCCACGCCTTGGCGATCACGAACGCAGGAATCGTGAATATTGCTCCCGCAGCCAGGCCCTCTCCGATTGTGCCAGCGGTTCGAGCAATGTTTTCTTCGAGCAGCGATCCCTTCCAGGCGCGCATGGCTGCCATCGCTATGACGGCGGCTGGGTACGTCGCCGCGATCGTGATGCCGGCACGCAGGCCCAGGTATGCGTTGGCTGCTCCGAGCACGACCGTCATCAAAAGTCCCAGCAGCACCGCGCGCAGAGTGAATTCCTTCATCTCCATGTTCTCGGGAACGAAAGGGACATGTTTTTTGACGCCAGTTCCTGATCCGGGGACTGGACTGCTCATAAGCGGAATCCTCGTAGGGTGTGAGATGAAAGCAATGGCGCGGGTAACTTATTCAAAACACAAACGGCGGCACGTTAGCATGGGGATGGTCCGCATTACAAGTGCGGTGCCGATTCCGGTTTATGACGACGAGGGCAAAACCGGATTGGCTTGGTTCTTTCTTGGGCGTAAAATACTGGTAATTGGCCTTCGCCCCTTCGAAGTTTTGTGACTCTGAGGTGTACCGTGCTGAAGAACTCCCCTGACCAGGTTTGGTTCCAGAAATATTTCGAATTTCACTGTGACGATTGTGGCAGCGATACCGGATTCCGCTCGCGGCGACGGACGTTCCTGGAACGCTGGCTGCTGCCGGCTTTTTTCTTGAAGCCGGTGCGCTGCACAGAGTGCTTCCGGCGGGACTATCGGTTGGCATTCGTGCCGGTAAAGGAGCGGTTGCCCGAACCGGTCAAAAAGGTGCCGACCCCTGCGCCTCGACCCAATCGTAACGTTGCCTAGCGGACCCGGCCGCCGCTATACTCTAGTTAAGCAGGCAATCGCACAGTCGCCCGCCCCAGAACTTTTTACCAGCGGGCCACACGGAGGCCGTCTTCAGCAGTACTGGGGACAGAACTCGGGCTAGCCGGGCCAAAGCCGCAGTGGCGAGCCCTTCTATTGCTTCACGAGCCCATCAGGTTCAAACCCATGAGGATCGGATTCATGAGGTTCGGACCCACGAAAGCTGGACCGCGCGGATTGCCGCAAGTCTCTTCGCCGTTTTGTTTCCCTCCGACTGCCGCATTTGCCAAACCCCGCTGGTGAAAATTTCTCGCCTCCCGGTCTGCCAGGAATGTCTTGATGCCATGCATGCGATCGGGGGCGGAGTCTGCTCCATCTGCGGCGAGCGCCTATTTTCCTCCTACGCGGTTGCCGGAGCCGTGGGCGGGCCGCGGTGCGGGCTATGCCGCCGCGTCGAACCGCCCTTCGCACGCGCGGTTGCCTATGGCAGCTACGAGAGTGGGCTCCGCGAGCTGATTCATCTGTTGAAATACAGCGGAGTGCGCCCGGCTGCCAACGTGCTGGGACGAATGCTGGCCGAGGCGATCGCGACACTCGAACCTGAGTTGCCAGCGGACTCCGTGGCTGTGATCCCTGTGCCGTTGCACCGCACCAAACTTCGTCAGCGCGGCTTCAACCAGGCGGAAGTGATTGCGCGGGCCGCGATGAAGATTCGGCCGCGCGGAGATCGCCTGCGTTTATGCGCAAGAGTGCTCGAGAAAAAGCGCGATACAGCCTCGCAAATTGGCCTTACCAGCCACCAGCGCCGCGAGAACTTGCGAGGCGCTTTTGGAGTCGCGCAGCCCGAGTTGGTCGAAGGCCGCGAAGTGCTGGTGGTGGATGATGTCTACACCACCGGCGCGACCGTTTCGGAGTGTGCGCGGGTCTTACGCCGCGCCGGCGCAGCCAAAATTTGGGTTGCGACCGTGGCACGCACGCTGAAAATCTCGGCTCAGCATGCGGAAATAGGGCCAGAGGCCGAAGAGGGTCTGGCTAAGGCCGTGGGAACTTAGGATTTTATGTCAACCAGGATTGAAACCGACGCAGGACCACCGGGACGCCACGCCGCCGGCCTGTTCGCAGCGGCGGCGATGCATCGCGATAGCAACGGCAACGCGCTGCACGCGCCCGTTCTGGTGCTGAATGCTTCCTACGAGCCCATCAATGTTTGCGCAGCGCGGCGCGCGTTGGTGCTGGTGCTGAAGGGCGTGGCCATGACGGAAGAGGAGAATGGACACTTCCTGCATGCGGCGCGCATCGCTATGCGCGTGCCTTCCGTGATTCGCCTGCTGGAGTACCGCCGCATCCCGCACCAAAGCCGCGCTTTGTCGCGGAAGAATATCCTGCTGCGCGACCGCAACACCTGCCAGTATTGCGCCACCGTGTTGCCTTCGGGCGAGTTGACGCTCGATCACGTGATTCCCCGCTCCCGCGGAGGGTCGTCTACCTGGGAAAACCTTGTAGCTTGTTGCCATCTCTGCAATCGCCGCAAGGGCAACCAGTTTCCGCTCGAAGCCGGCATGAAGCTGATGCGCGAACCCCGCGCTTTCAACCTGCACACCAGCCGCCACATCATGCGGCTCATGGGCCGCAGCGACGATAAGTGGAGGAAATATCTCTTCTACTAAGTTTCAAGGTTTCAGAGTTTCAAGGTTTCAAAGTGGGAAAAATGCAGTGTTTTTCTGCCTTGAAACCTTGAAACTTTGCAACCTTGAAACCTACACTTAGCTGTGGCGCGTTCTTACCGCGAACTGCTCGTATGGCAGAAGGCCAAGGCGCTAGCTGCTCAGATTTACCAGGCCACGGGGCAATTCCCGAAGCCTGAGACGTACGGCCTAACTTCTCAAATTCGACGGGCAGCGGTTTCGGTGCCCTCAAACATCGCCGAGGGCCAAGGCAGGTTGACATCTGGCGAATTCTGTCACTTCCTCGGGCAGGCGCGCGGCTCTTTGTTGGAACTCGACACTCAACTCGCCATTGCGGTAGATCTGAACTACCTCCAGGCAGATCGCTACAAGGCCCTGGACCAGGATACCTACCAAGTCCTGGGTCTCCTCAACCGCCTCATCGACTCCTTGCGGAAGAAGCCTGCGAAACCTTGAAACTCTGAAACCTTGAAACATTAGTTCTGCGGACTCGGCGGCGCTGCGTCCGGCTTCTTCTGGTCCGGATTCTGATCCGGACCCTGCGGCGGTTTCTGATCCTGTGGCGCTGCCTTCGGCACTTCCTGGCCCTGATACAGAATCTTCACGCTCGAACCGAATCGCTTGTAGTCCTCATACTTCACGATCTCGCGGATGTGAATATCGCCGGTGTTGAAGCGCAGTGTGTCATCGGCGCGAGTATAGGTAGGGAACCAGTACTGGTTATCGATCTGCTCGCGCCAGGTGGTGAACTTCGGGTAGAGGTGTTCTTCTTTCCCTTTCCTTTTCGTGTCGCGAATCTCCGGGACGGCCTGCCCGTACGTCTTCACGATCTGGAAGTCGTGGTCATCGACCCAGATGCGGCCCTGGAAGTAGCGTTTCTTGCCGACAATCTGTTTGGGAGCGATATCGAACACATAGCAGTGCAACTCGTCTTCCTGCTGCTGGCCTATGTAGAGAATGTTGTATTCCGGAATCTCATCGCTCGTGAGCACGAAGGGCAGGCGGTTGCGGAAATCCTGAATGTCGCCTTCGTCAAGCGAAAGGTTCCCCCGCTCAAGAGTTGACTGGGGCGCAAAGACGACGTTTTCGATGCGATGGCCTTTGTCGTCGTAAAGCACGTCGAACACTTCCCGGTACTCGGGAGGCGGGTTGGCGTCGCTATCCAGAATCTTGACCGTGATGTCTTGTCGGTAGGTGTAATGGTCGCGTGCTTCCTTGAACAACTTCTCCCGATCTGCGAAGCGCTTGATAATTTCATCGGGAGTCGTACCCTTGGGAGGCGCGCTGTCGAGCGCACCTTCCTGCGCGGCAGCGGGCAGAGTGGTGAGCACACCCGCGAGCAGGAAAAGCGTGGCGAAGAACAGAGCACTGCGGGAAGCCAGTCTCATAGGTACAGTTTACTGGATTTGGGTGTTGTGTAGGAACGTCTGCGCACACCGCGGCGGCCCTCCCCCGACCCCTCTCCGCTCAGTGAGGCCGGGGTAAGGACGCTGCAGTTCTGCCATTTACTTGGATGCCGGAGGAGCAAAAGGGTTTGCCGACTGACCTTCTGCATTGTCATCCCGAGCGAAGCGAGGGATCTTGGTTTCGCCAGTAGCCAGCAGCTAGAAGCTAGAAGCTAGAAGCTAGAAGCTTCCTCCTGCTACACTCATCCGTTTGCCGAGGAGCATCCCCATGCGCCGCTTCTTTCCTGCTTTTCTCGCTCTCATCGCTTTCACCCTCCCTGCCATCGCGCAGGCCAAGCATCCCTTCACTTTCGAAGACATGATGAAGCTGAAGCGCGTCGGCGAGCCTGAGGTTTCGCCGGACGGCAAGTGGGTAATCTTCAGCGTGGTCGATGTGGATCTGGAGGCCAACACCAAGACGCCGCACATCTGGATCGTGCCCACGGCCGGAGGTGAGGAGCGGGAGATCATCGCCGATCAGGACGCCGACCGCCCGCGCTGGGCGCCGGATGGGAAGCGGTTTGCGTTCATATCGACGAAGGAAGGCGGCTCGCAGGTTTGGATCGCGCAGTTTGATCATGCTGTGGGCACTGTGACCCGCGTTAGGAAGCTGACCTCGATTGCAACCGAGGCCAGCGGCGAGCTTTGGTCGCCCGACGGTAAGAATATTCTTTTCACTTCAGATGTCTATCCCGAGTGCGACGCGCAAGACTATCCAATTGCTTGCAACGCGCGAATGTTGGACGAAGCGAACAAATCCAGAGTGAAGGCACAGATCTTTACACACCTGCTCTATCGCCACTGGAACGCCTACAAGGAAGGGAAGCGCAGCCATATCTTGGCGATTGAGGCTCCGCCGGTCGTTGAGCCAACGGCGGTCGCCAGGCTGATTGTGATTCGCCCGCGCGATCTCACGCCCGGCGACTACGACGCCCCTGTCTTCTCGCTCGGCGGCCAGGATAACTACGCCTTCTCGCCCGATGGGCAGGAGATTTGCTACACCTCGAATCACGACAAGAATCCGGCCGCTTCCACCAACAACGATCTCTGGGTCGTTTCCGTGCGCTGGCCGAGAGGCATCGAAGGCGGCTCCGGAGATCACATGGCGAGAGTGCCATTGACGAAGAACATCACCGCCGACAATCCCGCCAGTGACTCGACGCCGCTCTATTCGCCCGATGGCCGCTACATCGCCTACCGCGCCCAGCAGCGTCCGGGATACGAGAGCGACCGCTTCCGGCTGATGCTGTACGACCGCAAGACGGGCGAGAAGAAGAATCTGACCGAGGATTTCGATCGCTGGGTAGGCTCCTATGTTTGGGAAACCGATTCGAAGAGGATCGACTTCGCCGCGGGAAAAGAGGACAGCTCGCCAATTTATTCGATCTCTATATCAGGGGAATTGATGGGCGTTGCGCGTGGGTACAACGACGACTTGGTGGCAACGCCTGATGGAAAGCATCTGCTCTTCAGCGAGATGAGCCTCCAAGCCCCAACTGAGATCTTTCAGGCAGCCACAGCCACGAATGTTGTCGTAAACTGCGCATTTTCCGGAGGTCAGAAACATCCTTTGGAGAATTGTTTTCAAAATCCCCACCCGCTCACGCAGTTGAATGACGTTTTCTTATCAGGAATAGAAATGTCTCCACTTGAGTCCTTCTGGTTCACCGGCGCTCACGGCGACAAAGTCGAAGGCTTCCTGGTCAAGCCGCCGAACTTCGACCCCAGCAAGAAGTATCCCGTGAAGTTCCTCATCCACGGCGGGCCGGAGGGCGCCTGGGGAGACGACTGGAGCTACCGCTGGAATCCCGAGCTTTTTGCGGCTAATGGCTACGTGGTCATCATGATCAACTTCCACGGCTCGACAGGCTACGGGCAGAAGTTCATCGACGCCATCAACGGCGACTGGGGCGGCGCTCCGTTTGAAGACCTGATGAAGGGCCTCGACTACGCGGAGAAGACTTACCCATTCATCGATAAAGACAGGGAATGCGCGCTCGGCGCCAGCTACGGCGGATACATGGCCAACTGGATCCTCGGCCATACCGACCGCTTCAAATGCATCGTGACGCACGACGGCATGTTCAACGCCGAATCAGCGTGGGGCACCACCGAAGAACTCTGGTTCAACAACTGGGAGTTCAAAGGCACTCCCTACGACAATCGCGCGATGTATGAGAAATGGTCCCCGCACCAGTACGCGAAGAACTTCAAGACCCCGACGCTGGTGATCCACGGCCAGCGCGACTATCGCCTCGATGTAAGCGAAGGCCTGCAGCTTTTCACCACGCTGCAGATGGAAGGCGTGCCGTCGAAAATGCTGTATTTCCCCGATGAAGGCCACTGGGTGCTGAAGCCGCAGAATTCGCAGCTCTGGTACAAAACCGTGAACGACTGGGTGGATCAGTGGACGAAGAAGTGAGGCAGGCTTCGGCCCAACCGCAATCCTCGACGATGATCGGCGGAACGTCCCGGAGGGACGGCTGATAATAGCCCGGCGCTTCAACGCCGGGTTGCCGGACCAAAATGGAACCTCGTCCCGTAGGGACGACTGAATGCGAGTTTGTCCGACGAAGATTGTTCAGCCGTGCCTCCGGCACGTGCTCCTCGTTCCGTGGCTGATCCCGCCAGTGAACTGGCGGGCTATTGTCGATAGTCCCTCCGGGACTTTATCTCGTCCGTGGCTAAGCCGCAGTTCCCATGCGCCCTGATCGGCACGGCTGAAGCCGTGCACTTCCCGATCACTTCATGGATGAATCCGCGCTCTCAGCGATCGTCGGCGCCGGAAAGGCTTCCATCACGCCCTGCATCGTGGCCGTGGTTCCGGCCGAGATTTGAATCTCAAGCTCCAGTGGGCCGGTAAATGATCCCACCGAGGGCGTGAAGCTGGCGAGGCCGTTCACGGCGCTCTGCGCCGTGTTCTGGCTCGCGCTGAGGAAGACGGGCAGGCCGGGTTGAGTAACCGTAGGATCGCCAGGGGTCAGGATCAGATCGTTTCCCGCAGGCCGCAGCAACGTAGATTGAAACAGCACGCTCGCTCCGAGCACTGGGTTCGGCGGCGTCGATGAGTCGGTGACCCGCACCGTCAGAGGCTGAAACGCCGCCCCTGTCACCACCTGTCCCGCGCCTGCGACGGCTTGAAGGTTCATCACGGCCGCGGCATTCACAGCGATGTTCTGGCAGGGATTATTGCCGGGCGCGGCACAGGCGCTCAATTGCATGCTGACGGTGAAGTTCGTCACCGTGAGGTTGACGGAGGCATAGCCACTGCTGTTGGTCACCGCGCTCGTAGAACTGAGCGATCCCGAGCCCTGATCAATAAAGAAGTTCACCTGTTTGCCGCTCTGGGGCGCGCCCAGGCTCACCAGGCGGGCAGTAAGCGGCACGCTGAGCGATGCTCCCTGAGCGATCCAGAGGTTCGGTGTGGTGACTCCGATGTCCAAAGAGGTAGACGTAGCGCTCAGCGTAGACCCACCGACTGAGCGGGACTGTAGACGCCTGGAGCGAGAGTTCCCATGATGACCGCATTCCCTATAGCTGCAGGTGTAACCCAGGTCGAGGCCATTCCGCTTTCATCGCTGATCGTCGAACAACTGGAAGCGCCAGCGCACACTGAGAGCAAGGCGCCGTTGGTCGCGGTCCAGCCCACGGTCGCGCCGTTCACAGCGGTGACTCCGTCGGTAGCGACCACGCGCACCGTCACTGGGTTCGTGGCTTGGGTTCCGACCGGCGTTGGAGGGTGCACCCCCAGCAACAGGACGAGGCTGTCGGTAGAAGCGGCTCCGAAAGTGAGCACATCGGTCATGATCGAGAATGCTCCGCTGACTGGGTCGGTGATGGTGATGGTTCGCGGTCCGTCACTTTGGCCGGAAATGGTCGTCAGCATCTGGCTGGCGTTAGTCGCCAGCAGCGGAGCGCTCGCCGCGCCCACGGCTACGGTGAGCCCGGGCGCAAAGCCGGTACCCTGCAGAACGACTGGGCCGCCCATGACTGGGACTCGCGGTGGGCTGACCGAATCTCCGTAGAGCACATGGGCGTGGTAGTGGTAATCGGGGCGGCCGTCGCCGCGCAGATCAGCAATGCCGATGATGAAGCTGTTCGAAACCAGGATTTGTGTGTCGAGACGGCTCATGCCAAACGTGTCTGAATTGAATGGGACTGTGGTAAGAGCCGGGGGAACTGTACCCAGCGGGTCGCCCAAGGTCCACATGCCAACCACGGGCGCGGCTTTCGATTCGCTGGGGGCGCCGGTCTCATCCAGCGCGGTGACAGCTACGGACAGAGTGCGGTTCGCCTGCGCAGTGATTGTGAAATAACCAACGTCGCCGTAGCCGCTCAGCGATCCGACCCAATCGCCCGGGGAAAGAACCGGGGCGGGGCCGCTCCAGGTTTCCGTCGCTGCCAAGGGAGGGACCGGCTGGGCGCTGTTAGACATGAGGATGTCCTGCTCAAGAACGCCGCCTGCTGCCACGGTCACGACGATGGTCTCGGAAGTTCCCGAGGGCGCGACTTGCGACGGGTCGTAGGGGCACACTCCGGCAGACCACAGGGGATCCAGAGCCGCGATCGTAAGCTGGTATTGCGCTGTGCTCGCGCCGTTTGGGATGGGCAGACCTCCAAGATCGAAAAATCCTTCGAGGGTTTGATTGCTTGATCCAAATTCGCTGTACAGATTTCCCAGAGGATCGGCCAGGCCGGTGATGGGATTGCTGGCGTTGCCGCTGAAGAGGAATCCGGAAACTGACGAAGCTCCATACTGGTCGGAGGGTTGGCCGGTAGAAGGATCGATCCATCGCGCGACCACATTCACGCCCTGCATAGGCTGGGCGGCGCTCCCCAAAGCATTCGCAAAATAAACCGATCCGTAAATGCGAGCCGTTGTCTGGGAAGGAGGCGAAGCGGGATAAAGACGAGAGAGCGCTGCCAAGTCATCAGGCGCGAGTTGGTAGGGATTGGCGTAGCAGACCGTGATGGGGATGCAACTCACGGGGTCGAGGTAGTGCATGACGGGAAACCCGGCATAATCAGCAGGCGTGGGGGGCGGATTAAGCGTGATAACGTTCAAATTCAACTGCGACCAACCTAGGCCGAGCACGCCGCCGAGCACCCGCACCAGCCGGTATTCCACGTCAGTGAGTTGCGAGGACTGCAGCGCGCACTGCCCGTTGATCACGACCAGGGCGTGGAGGAAATTGGCTGTGACCGCGAAGTTATCCACGCCGCCGTAGACCGCGTTCCAGAAGCATTGCGAAGTGGCGCCGGCGCCCGCGCCCAGCAGGGCGTCCGTTACCGTGCCGTCAAAATCGTAGACGATGCCCACCGGGCTTTCCGTGGCCGAGGGAGTAATGTCAGCGGGAGCGGTGACTACTCCCGCGGAGTCGACCGCGATATTGCTTCCGTTCACGTCTTCGGCGAGCTCGCCGGCACCGGTAGCTGCGAGACCCGTAGTGGATGATGAAGTCCATTGCGCGAAGGCGTCGGCCACCAACACGTTGGCCGAGTTGTTCGGCAGGATCGGGCTGAGGCCTCCCTGGTCGGTGTAGTAGCTCACCAGACCCAGCGACCAGGTCAGAGGCTGGCCCATAGTTGAGGAGTTGAAGTAGCTGGATCCCGCCACATACCCAGGACCGCCGGCACGCGCGAGGACGGCGAAAAGAACGACAATCGCCAGAGCCGTTGCGAGCCGGAATAAGAATGATCGTGCCGCTGGATTCTTCACGTTGTCTCATTCCTCCCGCATGGAATGCCGAACCATCAGCGCGAAGTCGGCATAAGAGACAACAGTTTTTCCCGCTAGGAACGAATCCCCGGCAAAGGTTGCGACGTGCAGTGCGCTCATCACAATTTGACCTTGGGAATCCATCGTGAATTTACCGAGAGCCCCGGCCACCGGACTCGTAAGGCCGAGCTTGCTTGGGGAATAAAGAAACAGTAAGACGCGCTCGCCGACGCGGTAGCGTTCGCCGCTCGTCCAAAGGCCGGCCCACTCATGGATCGTCAGATTCCGGCCCCGGAATGCGCCGCGGATGGCATTTTCGACCTGGAAGGTGACGGTGGTGCAGGCCGGATTTGGGCGCAAGGGCGAGGCTGCATGTCCGATGAAGACGACGCGGCCGGAGAAGATAATCCCGGCGCTCCGAACCAGTTGCCGGAATACGAGTTTCTGGAAGTCGCTGTTGCGGGGAGTTCCTGGATAGCGCAGGGGCGGATCATGCGGTCGAGACCAGACCGGCGCGATCGGCACGGCGTAGCTGGACGGCTCAGTTCTTGGGGCTGGCGTAGGCAGCAGGAAAGAGGAGCGATCCGCGGCGGCATCCTGTCCCCATAGAAGGATCCGCCCTGCCAAGATCGGCCCTGTGAAAATCAGCGAGCAAGCGGCGAGCAGACGCCAGCAACTTCTGGCCATAGCCATTCCTTGGGAACAAATGTCTGCTCGGAGGAAATTCGGGAAACCGCGGTCATACTAATCGGCGCCTGCGGGTGCCGCAGTGACGGATGTCACCAAGAGCCTGTGGATTAAACGGTCGTTCCCAATTCGGGCACGGTCTGACGTCGCAGGTTGTGACGTTGGTATTCCGCTGCGCTCAGGTTGGCGCCGGCAAGCAGCAGAAGACCGGTCAGGAATGCCCAGAACATCAGACTCACCGAAAGCGCGAAGGGCCCGTAGACTTCGGCGAAATTAAGCCAGGGCAGCGCCAGAATGTAGCCGTACTTCAGCGCTTCCGACAGCAATCCCATAATGATCGCCGTAGGCAGCACCGCGCGCGCCGGAACCTTACCGTTGGGCAGTATCCAGTAAATGAGGAAAAAGATGGCGATGCTGGCGCCGATGGCGAAGACCTTCATCGCCAGGAATCCCGCGAGGCGCACAACCGCCGGAGCGTGGTTCCGAAGCAGGAATTCGAACGGCCGCACGACTCCTGCGGTCATTCCAATAGACAGCAGAGCCAGAACACCACAAGCAAACGCCAGACCAAGAGAAACCAGCTGGTTGCCCAGGTAAGAACGGTTATTGGGGATGCGCCAGATGCGGTTGAGCGCGACCTCGAGTGGCACGAATACTCCGGTCGAGGTGACCAGCAGGATAATCAGCGACACTACCTGTACTCGCTGGCGTGCGTCCACCATGGCGTTCAGGTTGCGGATGACGAAATCCTGACCCGCGGGAAGGTAATCGCGCAGCAACTCAACCACCACGTCGTACATGACGCGCGAGTGAAAAACGCGCCGGATGAGCGTCATCAACAGGACGACGAAAGGGAAGAACGAGAGAATCGAGTTGGCTGCAACTGAGAAGGCAAAGGTGTGCACGTCGGTGCGCAGAAGGTACTTCGCGGTCGAAATCGCCATCCCGGAGAAACGCGGGCGACGCTGCTGCCGCGGCAGAGCCGGTGCGGCCTTTGCGGCTGTCGGAGCCGGAGCTGTGATTTGAGTGGGCACGAGGGCTTCTCTAATCCTATCAAAGGGTTGCGGCCCAGTCAGACTTCCGGCAGAACCAAGGTCGGGGGTCTGGAGTGCGCCGTTTCTTATACCTTGTTAAAGATTTAGATATGACCCGTGGTTACTTCCCACTAATTTTTGTTGCGAAACGATTTAATACTCCTTATTATCCTTTGCGCATGACCCGATGAGAGTCGGGGAATGAATCGGTAAGGCAGGTTGATGTCTTGAGCAGGGCGGTAGAAATCAGCGCCGATGGTCCAGGGCTCCGGAAGTTCTCGCCGCATTTTCTTTATGCGTCGCGGAACTGAGGAGTCTTTTACTTTGGAGCAGTTTCTCCGGCACAGATAGACGCAACCGGGTTTCACTGGTTTTCTCGAGGGGGCGTTCCATCACTCGGAGCTACGATGCGGGAACTCCAGGAAACTAATTCTTAATGATCAGGGGAAAGGAGTTTTTCTGTGAGAGAGAAGGGAACAGTAAAGTGGTTCAACGGGGCGAAGGGATATGGATTCATCCAGCGCTCCACGGGAGAAGACGTTTTCGTGCATTTCTCCGCCATCCAGGAGAACGGCTACCGCTCGCTGAACGAGGGTGAGACCGTGGAGTTTGATCTGCTCAAAGGCCCCAAAGGCTTTCAGGCGGGCAACGTAGTCCGCGCCTAAACCTGCTGCTACCGCAATTACTAACCCTCCCGTTTGCAGCGGGAGGGTTTCTTATTGGGACGCTCATTACGACGCCCCCCTGCTCGGCTTGTCATCCTGAGGCCCGCGTTCTTTGCGGGCCGAAGGACCTCTGCGCTCCTCGGCGGCCGTGTGGATTTCTGCCGTGAAATAAATCTCGCGAGCATTGGTTGGAGAAGCCTTCGCTGGACGCGATCCCCGGTTGATTCAGGGTATCCCCCTCCCCCCTGGGGTCTAGCGGAATCATCGAGTTAGCGGGAATTTCTTCGCAAAATCCGGATGTCAAAGAACTTAGATACTAAAATCCGTGAAACAAAGGACTTAGAGCGTAGCGATTCGCTGTGCAGCGGACCGTTACGGCCTCGACCATGATCGCCGATTTGAATTGCGGGCACAAGGTTAGATGTCACAGTGCGATTGTGGAAAAGTCAAAACCACCGGGCGAGGTCCGTGGTGCCCAGCTTTGCAAAACCGGCAAAGCTGGGGCAGCCTCAGTTGGAGTCGCGCCCGCCGGGGGTGGGCCAGCCCCCCGCGACTTCTATTCTCAGTGGTATTTCGACCACTCCTCGAATGACATTCTGATCCAGCGCCCACGCTGATCGAGATCGGCGCGTAGATAATGGTGCGATTGCCACTGTGTCCCGTCCTCAAAGAAAACCTGACTAATCCCGCCGTTGCACGCTGCGATGCTGGACATCGGCTCCTTTTCTTCGACCGAGGACTTTAAGGTCGAGTAGGCATCGGGGCTGTCGAGCGCCATAGTAAACTCCTGGCTCGGCTCCAGGTCGAACGGTGCGTTGGCCGTGTCCGGCTGGAGTCTGTGGCCAAGCACCGCCGAATAGAGCGCCTCCTCGGGTCTGCGACCAACATGATTCCCGGTGCTGCCGACCAGAGGAATGTTTCTGTGCTTTGCTGCCTCCGCCTGCCAATCAGCGGTTTCGAAGAGATGACAACCGGCTGCCACGTAGACAATCTTTTTTGGCGAGACATTCTTGATGACGATGGAGAGGTCCTTGAGCCAGTCATCCCCGGCATTAAACGTCGTTTCCCAGGCGTATCTATCCGGGTACTGGCGTCCGTTGCTCTTCAGCTCCGTCGTGCCGTCCATGACGCTCACGATCTTTACCGGATCATTGGGGCCCGGCATATCAATGAGCAACGTTTTGGTTTCCTGCGCGAATGCTCCGAGCGAAGCAGATAACGTGCAAATTAGGGCTAGGTATCGCATTGAATCGCTCTCCTCGTTTGGATTTTCCCAGGGCTCGGCGGGTTCCGCTTGTGCCGATCATGGCCCACTTACCCACGTCAGCGTCAAGGTTTCTAGCTCTGTTACGAAAAACGAAAGCCCTGCCTATTCGTGCGCATCTACTCGGTTGGATCAAGAGGACGAAAGCATATCCTGGAGCGTTAAGGCCCGCAAACGTCCCCCCAAATCAAATCCTGGATTGCCGTTACGAAACGCGAACGGTCCCTAGAGGATCAGGCTGCGGGGCCAGGAGGGATGCTTCACCGCACCTCCAGCGAAACCAAATCGCCGTCGGACATTCCGCGGGACTTGTAATTCACCGAGACCGAGCGGTTATTCCATTCGCAGGAGAAGGTGTCGGTTGCAAAACCGGCAAAGCTGGGGCAGCCTCAGATGGAGTCGCGCCCGGCGGAGGTGGGCCAGCCCCCGATAGTGACTTAAGTTCGCTCGCGGCGACCCTATGTCTGGTGTAATTCAGAGATGGGACGCTTCCCGTTCCAAAAGGAAGAACATGAAAAAAATCCTAATCCTGCTGCTCTTGTGCTCCGCAGTTTGCTTCGGTAGCCGAGCAGCCAAACACACGTTCCGGGTTGAGACTGGGTATCCGAAAGGCCGATCAGGGTACGTGGTTGAATACAGAGTCCCGCTGGCTTGTGGCGGCGCGGATGCCCCATACAACATGCAATGGCAAACGATTGCAGACGGCAAAGCACAAGCCAAACGGGACAAGAAAAGATGTAAGGCGCAAGCACGATAAGTTTGCCCTGATCCAGATCCGGCAACCGGAGCCTGGGCGAGATCGTTCGGCTTGATTCTCTGTTTCGCCCGTTACGACGGCCTCGCGTCCCGCAGGATTGGAACTACGGCAGACCGTCTGGGCAATGCAGCCCAGGTACTGGGTGGGTTAAGGGTTTTAAGTGAAATCGCATGGTTACCTCAACCACCGGTTAGTGGCGACTTCTTCTACTCGGGAAATCGACAAGGAGATTACAGAAAAGCCTTGCCTTCCATGATCTGCACGGCATGTCCGCCAACTCGAACATTTGAAATGCTGGTTCCACTCTTGCTCGATCTTACAAAGAGTTTACTCGGCCGCTTGATTTCGACTCCTTGCAGAATCAGCACGGTTTCATCGGGCTGGGCAACGCCGTATTTAACCATCCAAGCCGAAGTGCATCCTGCGGCTGATCCGGTGGCAGGGTCTTCTCCAATGGGATCTATGCCCCTCGCACGAAGGCGAACCTTCGAGTCGCCTGTCTCTCGGCTGATGTAGTAGAAGTCAACTGCCGGATTCTGCTGTCGCTTCAGGTAGCCGTAAGCCTTCTGAAAATCCAAGTGCAACGATTGAAGCGTGCTCAAGCGCCTGAAGGGAACGACGGCAAAAGGCAGACCCGTTGAGACGGTCTGAATCGAAAGGTCCGGGTCGATTTCAGCGGCATCAAGTCCCAACGCATCCGCGACCGCACTCCGATCATGCACTTGGCCGAAAACCGGGGAAACTTGCTGCATCTCACCGAACAAGCCATCCCTATCTTCGCGAAACGACACGGGGACTCTGCCCACTTTCAAATCCAACACGATAGTCGAGGCCGAGGCATCGCTCGCCTTCACCGTGCCACCGCGCAACCGCAGGGCCCGAAGCACAGTTGCCGTACCTAGGGTCGGGTGACCAGCAAACGGGACTTCCTCATCGGGAGTAAAGATGCGCACCCTTACTCCCTCCTGCTCCTCAACGGCGGCATCACGAGGAAGTACAAACGTCGTTTCTTGAAGGTTGGTTTCACGAGCTAAGGCCTGCATTTCCGCATCGCTCAGCCCGCGCGCATCCGTGAAGACCAGCGGGTTGCCCTCCAACCGCTGCGACGCGAAGACATCAATTTGTACGAAGTGAAAATACCGGGAAGTTCCGCTTGGGTTGGAATTCGTTGAAGCTCGCGCACAATCGAGCATGGCGGGTGCAACACTTGAGACAGCTGAGGTCTTGAGAAACTTACGCCGCGTGTCTTTCATATGGGACGAGCCATTGTACGCCGGGGCCGTTTTGAGAGCCTCCGCTGCAATGCTTCTGGGCTCCTGCCATCGCGGCCTGAAGTTAACCGTCCGTTGGGCGTCACAGTAATGATTGTTGGCGAAATATCCCGATTACGCTCGTCGTCGTTATGCAACAGCCCCGGGCGTAGTTGACGTTCCATCCCGACAGCACTCTTTGACTCCTACCGGGGGTTTTAATCGAGCGGCATCCTCGGGGGCAGCGAACCTTAGCGCACTTCCAGCGAAACCAAATCGCCGGCGGACATTCCTCGGGCTTTGTAATTCACCGAGACCGAGCGATTGTTCCATGCGCAGGAAAATGTGTCGGCTCCGATGAGCAGGACCGATTTGTAATCGGCGGTGCGCAGCTTGAGAACTGCGCTGCCCGAACTCACGGTGAGAACGGCCGCCGGGGACTGGGAGCAATCCACATCCACCAGCTTGCCCTCGAAGAACTTCGTGGGCCGTTTGTCTGCTATGTCGGATTGCGTCGCCTGCTCAGCCGCGGCGCGCTTGGCAGCGTCCTGATCCAGCACGTCGAAGGGGGAACTTGGCTTGGAGAGTTTGCTGGCCGAAGCGGCGGTGGCGGGTGAGAGACCGTATTTCTGCTCGTTGGCGAGCTGCGCCAGCTGTTCGCCAGCCGAGGCGGCGACCTGAGGATTGCTGCTGGTCTTCAACAATTCCAGCAAGGCTCGCGCCGCAACCCACTTTTTATCGGAGACGTAAATTTGAGCCATATGATAAAGGTACTGCTGGTTGCGCGGACTGAGTTCGATGGCGGCGCGCTCGGCCTGCATGGCGCCTGCCGGACCGCCGCCTTCGCGGCGCGCACTGGCCAACAGGTCATAGGCATCGGCGAATTCCGGATACCATTCGAGGACGGCGCGCAGATCCTGCATCATGTTGGGCAGTCCCGGGATATCGGTGTGCCGGGCCTGTGACATACGGTATTTCAGCACCGAGAAGTAGTAGCGGATCCACATGTCGCTTCGGTTGAGCGTGGCGGCGTTGCCCAGTTCTTCGGCGGCGTCCTCAAACTCGCCGTGCTGCAGGTGGTCCCAGGCCAGAGCGCGATGGGCGATCTCATTGCCGGCGACTGCGACTGGAAGCGCCGCGCTGTTCTCGTCTTTATCGTCTTTCTCATTGCCCTTCTCGTTAGCCTTCTTGGCAGGGGTTGGGTTGGGAGCAGTGGCGAGCGTCTGCAACTCCTGCAGCGCGGCATTGCGGCGGTCGGGAATTCTGATTTTCACCTCATCCACCGTGGCGCGCGCATCAACCTCGGGAACAGCCTTGGATGTGACGGCGCTGTCGTTCGGGCCCACTATCTCAGCGAATTCGTAAACCTGCGGCATGTTGGGATGGGAACCGGGTTGCCTGGATGCGTCGAGTGCGAGGAACAAAGGCGTGAGCGAATGGAAGTAATCTTTCACTTCCTGGTCGAGCTGCGCGGGCGTCATGCCATATGCCTTCTGTACAGCTTGTTCCACCGGCACGTGCTGGTTCTCGACCAGGTCGAAATAGGTTCCGGTCTCGGGCAGCTTTTTGTCGTGAAGCAGGTAATGCATCGTCATCCAGGATTGCGCGTAGAAGAGCGTGTGATGCGTGCTTTCGGTGTAGTTTGCATTGTCCGGCTTCGTGGTGAGCAGGTCGGGCAGCGCGAGCCAGGACTGGCCGCCATTTTGTCCGCCGAGAAGTTCCGTGAGCGACTTCGATGCATCGCCGCCCGTGGAGGCAGAGGTCAGCTCTGGGTCGCCGCCGATTTCGTACTTCTTGTCGTCGGGGCGGATGGAACTGAAGTATTCGGCCAGGCCTTCATCGAACCATGCCTGGACTTCGGGATAGTTGTAGCTGAGCAGCAGGTGGGCGAAGTCGTGGGCCACGGCGCGCCAGGATTCCTCCTCGGCTAGGTTCAGCACGATGAAGTTGTGGTCTTCGCCGGGCAGGAAAAAGCCGGGAACGTCGATGGGCTGAGCGTCGATGGCTTGACCGTTGATCGGCTGACCATGGCGCGGCGGCGCCGTCTGGTAATAGTCCTTGTCGTTCTTAAATGCGATGATCGTCAGGGGCAGCGACTCGTGGAGGTGCTCCTTCATCAGCAGGACGGCGAAGACTGCCCGCATCTGCTCGAAGCGCAGGGCAACTTCTTTGCCTTTTTTATCTCCTGCGTCGGTGATGACGGTGAAGTGCGTGGAGTGGATCTCAAGCCACGGAGACTGCTCAGTGGCGCGGGAGGCCAGACTCAACAGGACCACGCAACCTGCCAGAAGAACGCCAACGGAAGTGCGGTGAGAGCGGGCCATGCGCACGCCTGCGGAGAGCGGAGAGGAGAACGCCACTACGTTCAAATCCTAACACGATTGGTCGTCCTGACCATGGAGGAATCCTGTTCAACTGATCCCGGCCATCAGTCTCCCACGCGGAGGATCATCACTTCCGTGGCCTTAATCAGCGCGACCGCGGTTTGGCCGGCCTTGAGGTGCATTTCGCGGGCTGAGGTTGCGGTGATGATGGAAGTGATTTGCTGTTCTCCGATGGAAAGCTTCACTTCCGCCATGAGGCCGCTGATCCGAACCTGGTCGATGCGCCCTACCAATTGATTGCGCCCGCTTACGCGGCGCGCTGCATGAGTTCGTTCCGCGACGGTTTTCCCTCGGGTTCGAAATAGCAGCCTGTCGAGTTCACTCTGCGGGATTCGGTGATGTCCCCCTGCGGTCGGAACGCTGCGAATCTTCTTCTTGTATATCCACTGCTTGATGGTGGGGAAACTGATGCCAAGTTGCAAGGCCGCGTCACGGAGTTTCAGCAACTCGTCATTCTTGCGCCCGGATCGGCGGTTCTTCGGCATCGGAACGAAATCCTACAGTCAACACGCAGGACGGTCAACATGACAGCTTCCCGGTCCTGACTAGAAGGAAAATGCATATATCTGTATCAGCTTTGACATAGAAACGATATTTAATATACATTTCTTAATTCCTCGCCTGAATCTCTAACATTGGAGGACCTTGTGCGTAAGATTATTCTGCTGTTCACCACCCTTATTCTTATTGTTATTGTCTCAGCGACGGTATCACTGGCACAGGACCACGACCCCTGCACGAGCGGCCGCGAACTCATTACCACCGATTGCTCGCTGACGTGGCACGGCATCACGCTGTACGGTGCGTATGACGTCGGCCTTGGCTACGTCAGCCACGGCCTGCCGGAAAACGGCTACAACTATGAAGGTGAATCTCTGGTGAACCGGAACGGCTATGAGCATCGATTCCTCGTCGCACCCAACAACCTGTCGCAAACGGGTCTGGGTGTCAGGGGCAAGATAGAGTTTCAGCCTGGCTGGTTCGTTGTGTTCAACGGTTCTACGGGCATCAATCCGCAGTCCGGCCTGCTGGCAAACGCGCCAGCCACCGACACCATCAACAACGGCCTTCCCAGAAGCAGCTATTCGATAGCGATCGACGGGGCGCGCGCGGGCCAGCCCTTCAATGACCAATACTATGGCGGTATATCGTCCACCCGCTTTGGCGAGCTGACCTTCGGTCGTCAGCGCTCTCTCGGTACCGATGCGATGCTGCTTTACGATCCGGCCAGCGGTGCCTATGCCTTTTCCTACATCGGGTATAACGGCACGATGGCCGGCGGCGGTGACACCGATAACAGCCGTTGGGACGACGCCGTGAAGTATCGCATCGCCTATGGCCCGGTGCATTTCGGCGCGATGTATAAATTCGCCGATGGTTCGGGCGGCTGCTATTCGGCCGCGGCTGTCACGGGGGCGAGCTGGGCTGCCGCCAACTGTACGCCGGAATCGGCGCATAACAACGCCTACGGATTCGACCTCGGCGGGGAGTACGGCGGAAAGCAGGGCAAGTTCTCCGCCGATCTCGTCTTCCAACATTACAACCAGGCGATCAGCGTGCTGAACCCCTTGCTGGGGCCTGAGAGCCTGAGCGGGGCGGGGCAATATCAGTCGACCACCGACAGCATCGATACAACTCCCGTCACCGGGAATAATGTGATCGACACAAACAATACCGTATATGGCATCGTGACCGACAACAACGCAGTGATGTTTGCTGCCAAGTACGTGCGGGACCCGTTCAAGATTTTTGCCGGCTACGAATACATCTGGCAGAATAACCCGCACGACCCGTTGGGCGTTGGCGCCTCAGACCAGGGCGGTTATTTCATGAGCGGGGTCGAGGACAACAATCTGGATTCTGAAAAGTTGGTGAATATCTGGTGGACCGGCGTGAAGTACGCCGTCGACAGCAAAACGGACGTCACTTTCTCCTGGTATCAACAGCGGCAGAACGACTTCCGTGTTCCGCAGACCTGCTCGCCCACAGCCGGCTTTCGCAGTTCCTGCGCGGGCACCCTCAACGAGGGGTCGCTCTATATGGATCACCACTTCACCAAGCGTTTCGACGGTTTTGTCGGACTTGCGTATTCCTGGGTGAGCGGCGGACTGGCTATCGCCATTCCTCATGGCCCCGGCGTCCCCTATAACTACAACAACAATTGTGCTCCGACAGTGGGTGGGCGGTTCAGCTTCTGATTGTTTTCGCCATGGTATTCTGCGCCATGCGTAAGCTGAACTGTAAGATCGGGATACTTTGCACCGTGCTGTTCGTTTCCCTCGCTCTCCCAGCCGAGTGGCCGGGAACGGCGGCCGTCGAAGGTAGCCTGGTTCTCACTGCTGATCCCTCTCACGCTCGTGTGGTATTGTCACCCGCGGACTTTCGGGCCCTGCCGCACATCACTATCACCGTGCACAACGGCCACACCAACGCTGCTGAAACCTATTCAGGAGCTCCACTCGCCACTCTGCTGGAGAAGGTCAACGCGCCTCTCGGCAAGGAACTTCATGGAGAAGCGATGACGCGCTACGTCGTCGCTACCGGTTCCGACGGGTATTCAGTCGTGCTTTCGCTGGCCGAGGTCGATCCAGAATTTCATGCAGGCCGGGTACTGGTGGCCGATGCGCGTGACGGCAAGCCTCTCGAAAAAAACGGCCCGTTTCAGTTGATCGTTTCTGATGACAAGCGCCCCGCGCGCTGGGTGCACAATCTGATTTCGATTGCGTTGCGGCGTGCCCCTTAGCGAGACAATTCGCCAAGTGGCTTAGGGGAAGGCTCAACCTGATCTGAGGACTTCCAAACAGCAGCGTGTCCTAGTCGCCGCTAGCGTGGCGATGCGTGGGCACCAGAACCAGACGCGGGCGAGCTTCCTCGGACCGAGGCGCCTGCTGCGAGGATCGGCCGAAGGCATTCAGGATGACGATGACCGCGGTATACGCGGCTAGAACGCCGATTCCAACGGAGGCGACTACCGTGAGGCAGAGAATCAGAGGCATGAAGAACGAAATCAAGATCAACCACCCTATCCAGAGTTAAGTGTCAGATTGCCGCAGCTGGGTTGTATCTCAATCTCGCTAACCGCGGCTTCTTCAATCTACCTGCGTTGACGCTGGCCGCTATTGACGACTAAGATACGGAGTAAAGCTGTGCATTCCTAATGTCGAACATGTCTGTAGAACTGTCGACATTACGGAAGGGCAATCCACCCCAGACTAAATGGCTATTACCAAGATTTCGGTGCGCGGGGCGCGCCAGCATAACCTCAAAAACATCGACGTTGAGATTCCGCGTAACACCCTGACCGTGGTGACCGGACTGAGCGGGTCGGGCAAGTCTTCGCTCGCCTTTGACACAATTTATGCTGAGGGCCAGCGCCGCTATGTAGAGACGCTTTCGACTTATGCGCGGCAGTTTCTCGACCAGATGGAGCGTCCGGATGTCGATGCAATTGATGGACTTAGCCCATCCATCTCAATCGAGCAGAAGACCACCAGCCGCAGCCCGCGCTCGACCGTTGGAACCATCACCGAGATCTACGATTATCTTCGCCTGCTGTTCGCTTCCATCGGGGTGCCGCACTGCCCCAAGTGCGGCCGGCCCATCAGCCGCCAGTCTGCTGAACAGATTGTGCAGCGAGTGATGCAGTTGACGCCTGAGGACCGCGTAATGGTGCTGGCGCCGATCGTCCGTGGCCGCAAAGGGGAATTCAAGAAGGAAATGGAGACCCTGCTCAAACACGGCTACGAGCGGGCCCGGGTCGACGGCGAAATCGTGAATCTGGATGACGACCTGAATCTCGACAAGCGCAAGAACCACACGATCGAAGTGGTGATCGACCGCCTTCTGGTGAAGCCGGGCATCGAGCATCGGCTGGAAATGTCTGTCGGCTTGGCGATGAAGCTGGCCGGTGGCCTGGTGCAGGTTGCCGTGGTCGGCGGCGACGAGCAGCTTTATTCCGAGAAACTGGCTTGTCCGGATTGCGGCATCAGCGTGCCGCAACTGGAGCCGCGGTCGTTTTCTTTCAATAGTATGTACGGAGCTTGTCCGGAGTGCCACGGCCTGGGCAGCCGCTATGACTTCGATCCCGCAAAAGTGATCACGGACTGGTCGAAGCCGCTGCTCGAAGGCGGCCTGGGGCCGGGTTCGGCGTCGCAAGGACTGATCCATAGTTTGCAGGTCGTGGCGGCGGCGCACGGCATTGACTTGAACAAGCCGTTCGAGAAATTTCCTGAGCAGATTCAGGACCTGCTGTTGAACGGGGAGTCGGGCCGCGGCAAGACTGGGTTCCGCGGAATTTTCGGATACCTAAAGCAGAATCTCGAGGAGTCGACTTCGGAAGGCTACCGCGACTGGCTGATGGATCACATGTCAGCGACGGAATGTCCGGCGTGCCAGGGCAAGCGGTTGCGGCCGGAGAGCCTGGCGGTGAAGGTGAACGGGATGTCGATCGCAGAGTTCACGGCGCTGCCAATTTCGCGGGCGCTCGAAGTGGCGCAGGGTATCAAACTCGCGGGGCGCGAGGAAAAGATCGCCGGCCGCGTTATGCATGAAGTTGTTGAGCGGCTGCAATTTCTGAATGCCGTGGGACTGAACTACATTTCACTCGACCGCTCGGCCGCAACGTTATCAGGCGGGGAAGGCCAGCGCATTCGTCTCGCGACGCAGATTGGCTCGAAGCTGCGGGGCGTGCTCTACGTGCTGGACGAGCCTTCGATCGGTCTGCATCATCGTGACAACGGCCGGCTGCTGACCGCGCTCGAGAACCTGCGCGACCTGGGCAACACCGTGCTCGTCGTCGAGCACGACGAAGAGACCATTCGGCGCGCCGATTATGTAATCGACCTTGGGCCCGGCGCCGGCCGTCACGGCGGAGGTCTGGTGGCGCACGGCACTCCCGAAGAGATCATGCGCGAACCGAACTCGCTCACCGGAGCTTACATCTCGGGCAGAGTGCAGATCGAGATGCGTCCCGAGCGGCGGGAGAAGAACGGCGCCGCGCTGACCATTCTGGGCGCGAAGGAAAACAATCTCAAGAATCTCGACGTAACTTTCCCGCTCGGCGTGATGACGGTGGTGACCGGTGTTTCCGGCTCGGGCAAATCAACGCTGGTGAATGACATTCTTTACCGATCCCTGGCGCGCCAGCTTTACCGTTCGCGCGAGAAGTCTGGCGAGCACAAGGCGATCGTGGGAGCGGAGAACATCGACAAAGTCATCCGCATCGATCAATCGCCGATTGGGCGCACGCCGCGTTCGAATCCCGCAACCTACACCGGCGTGTTCACTGCGATTCGCGATATCTATGCCATGCTGCCCGAAGCGCGCGAGCGCGGCTATAAGCCTGGGCGCTTCTCTTTCAATGTTTCCGGCGGGCGCTGCGAGGCCTGTCAGGGCGAAGGCCAGCGCCGCATCGAAATGAATTTTCTTCCCGATGTTTACGTGCTGTGCGAAGTCTGTGGCGGACGCCGTTATAATCATGAAACCCTAGCTGTGAAATACAACGGCTACTCCATCGCCGATCTGCTCGAGATGCCGGTCTCCGACGCGCTGCCCATTCTCGAAAACATTCCCCAGGTGAAGCAGAAGCTGCAAACGCTGGTCGATGTGGGCCTCGGCTACATTCATCTTGGTCAATCTGCGGTAACTCTCTCGGGCGGCGAAGCCCAGCGCATCAAGCTGGCTCGCGAGTTGAGCAAGCGGCAGACGGGCAAGACTCTTTATCTGCTCGACGAACCCACCACCGGCCTGCACTTCGACGACGTGAAGAAGTTGCTCGACGTGCTGCACCGGCTGACCGACCTGGGCAATTCGATCATTATTATCGAACACAATCTGGACGTGATCCGCAACGCCGATTGGATCATCGACCTCGGCCCCGAAGGCGGCGAAGACGGCGGGCGGATCGTAGCCCAGGGGACGCCGGAGCAGGTGGCGCGGGTGAAGAAGTCATATACCGGCCAGGCGCTGGCGGGGTATTTTACGGGGAACGGCAAGCGGAGCGCCTGAGCCATATTAACGCTTGACGTTATTAACGATACTCGTTAAACTAGCTAGAGTGATCAAGACCTTCGCGGACAAAAACACGAAGGAATTCTGGGATACAGGCAAGAGCCAGGGAATGCCTCCGGCGAATCTGCGAAGCGCCGCCAAGAAAAAGTTGGCGATGCTTCACTCAGCCGGGAGGTTGGAAGATTTGCGAGTTCCTCCTGGCAACAGGCTGGAGCAGTTGCGCCGGGACCGAGCGGGACGACACAGCATTCGAATCAACGATCAGTTCCGCGTGTGCTTCGTGTGGCGTCACGGCGATGCCTTCGATGTAGAGATAACGGATTACCACTGATCTTTCTTAAGCTGATCTTTCAAGGGGGAAGAAATCGTGAGCATTAAGAACGAAGGTCCGGCCGGATGGGCGGTGCATCCTGGGGAAATTCTTCGCGAGGAGTTTTTGGAGCCGATGGGCATTTCCGCTTACCGACTGGCGGTGGAACTGCATGTTTCTCCTCCGACTGTCAACGACATCGTCCGGGAGAAGCGGGGAATCTCCCCCGAAATGGCGGCTCGCCTGGCCAAGTACTTCGGGACTTCCGAGCAGTTCTGGCTGAATTTGCAGGACGCGTTTGCGGTTCATCAGGTCCGGCGGAAATATAGCAGGGAACTCAAAGCAATTCGGCCCCTCGCAGCGGCGGCGCGGTAGCGTCTTCGAGTGCACGGATGTGGAGCGCCTGGGGTCATCGGCCTGTAACCCGCCAGCAAAGCCGCAACCCGTCGACTTCTTAAAACATTTGTTCTTCACAGCGAGCTGAAACGGGTGTTTAATAGCGCCTGAGCCGCGCCAGTCTTCCCGGTTCCCTCAATTCCGCGGCTTCCCGGCCCGCGCCGGAATGAGGTTTGTCCCCAGTGAAACCTGACTCAAAATGAGGAGAGCCATTTGAAAAAGCACGTTATTTGTCTAGCCTTCGCGCTGGCCCTCGCGCTGTCGTCTCCAATAGTCGCTGCTCAACAAGGCGGCGCCAACTCCGATTGGCAGCGAAAATTCCAAGTGAGCAGCACGACGTTCACCAACGGCAGCGACCTGCCGCTCAGCATGATTCTCGGTTCGAACAACTGCACCTACGTTAGCGGCGGCGGAGACCAGTCGCCCGAGCTCTCGTGGAAGCATGCTCCGTTCGGCACGCAGAGTTTCGTCGTGACCCTTTACGACGTGACGGCCGCGTTCACGCACTGGGGCATGTACAACATTTCTCCCAAGACGAGCGAACTCCCCGAGGACGCCGGTGTTGCCGGAAGCACTTACGGCCAGCAGGTCTTCAATGACTTCTACCTGGGCGCCGAATACGACGGCCCGTGTCCGCCCAACAACTACACCCCGTACGTCCACGACTACGTCATCACCGTGTTCGCTCTCGACACTTGGATCAAGTTGCCGTCGGCGCCGCCGAATTTTCCTGCAAATGGCGAGACGCTGTATCGGGCGATGTTCGACCACGTGCTGGCGAGAGCCAGCATACAAGGCTTTTACTCGACCGCCGACTAGCTGCGGTTTCGCAACTCCCACGACCTCCAAGGTTAGTTGCACTTTGGAGGTCGCGGTGTCTGCTGAGTGACAATCGTTTGAATGATACGGACTGTCCTACGCGGCGACGATAAGTATCGTAGAATTCTGAAAGCAAGCAACAATTTCGAGTTAGTGGCATCAGATGAGTGCGGGCACTACTTCTCTGTGCTCAGTTGTGGGAAAGGATATGCTTGGCGTTACCCGAAAATCCGCACCTTGAACCGCCGCCGCTGAATAGTGAACTGCAAACGCCGGTCCCGTTGATCGTCGAACCATTCGCGCCGCCTGCGCTGATTTCGACCCGGCCTGCGCCGAGAGCTGGCGAGGACCCCGTGTGGAGCGGTTGGGACGTGCTGCAGATCACCGGGCTCACGCTGCTCACGCTTTTTATCGTACAGTTCCTCGTTGTGGTCGGGGCTCACCGGTTCGCCTATCCGCATGAGAGCTGGTTTGATGTGGCGCAGAAGCCGGTGCTGGCGCTGCTTGCCCAGCTTCTGACCTATGCGGCGGTTGCGCTGTATATGATCCTGCTGGTCGAGGGTAAATATCACACGCGTTTCTGGCAGGGAATTCGCTGGAACTGGCCGGGGATCGCCGGAGTGAGTCTGGTGGGCCTGGGCGTCATCATGCTCAGCCTCGACTTTCTGGGACGGTTTCTGCCCATGCCGAAAGAGACGCCCTTCGATCAATTTTTCGCCAATCCTTCCGATGCCTATCTCACCGCCGCTTTCGCCGTCAGCCTCGGGCCGTTGATGGAAGAACTCTTCTTTCGTGGATTTCTTTATCCGGTTATCGCGCGGCGGATGGGAGCTGTTTGGGGAATTCTTCTCACCGCTCTGCTTTTCGGCCTGATCCACTTTTTTCAGTACGGGCGCTCCTGGGGAGCGGTGCTGATCATCTTCTTGGTTGGCATAGTGCTCACCACCGTGCGGGCAGCGACGAAGTCCGTGGCCTCAAGTTTTCTCACTCACGTGGGATACAACGGAACGCTCATGGTGCTGGCAGCGCTGCAGACCGACGGCTTCCGGCACATGGAGAAGGCTGCGTTTGGATTGTTTTGAATGTGTGGGCTTGATATTACTGCAACTGTCATCCCGAGCGAAGCGAGGGATCCTGGTCCTTGCCTGCGCTGCCTGTGCTGCTGGCGCGGGCAAACACCAAGATCCCTCGCTTCGCTCGGGATGACAATCCTGCCTACTTTACCGTGATCGTCAGCAGTTGCACTCCCGACACCACGTAATCCAGCGGCGCTGTTGCCGTTTCATCCACATTCGATTCGCCGCTGACAATCATTTCCTGATTGCCGCGCATGCCATCCATCACATTCATGATCGAGATGGGAAGCGTGGGCATCACTTTGTCGGCGACGCGGGCTTCCGGGTCGGCTTCGAGCAGTGAGACGTAGAGGCGGTTGTTAGAGTGCTCCTTGTTGAGCAGCGCGATAGTAGAAGCCAGATCGAGCTTGTGGCCGAAGGCTGGATTGCCATGGCCGATACGGTCGAGCGTCTCGCCGTCACTCACCAGGATGCGCAACGTCCCCTTGCTCGCCGAGGTGGGAATCTTCAGCGGAATCTGCTGCACGATGCGCTCGCCGCGGTAGGGAGCGAGCACCGTTTCAAGCGTAATGTTGTCGCCGGGGCGAGCTTCGGTCACGTCAGTGCGGGCGCTTTCCAGGCGCGCCCAACGGCGCTCGCGCACCAGGTCGAAATCCAGCTTCACGCCCTCGATAGCGGGAGCGTTGTAGGGATTGTCGTAGATGCTGCCGAAGCGCTCGCCCAGCGAGATCGCTGCCTGCATGGCCGCGGGCTGCCCGTTTTCGGTCGGAGCAAACATATTGCGCATCGTGACGTCAGGGAAACCCTTTACTCCGATGCTGCCGGCGAGCCGGTACGTAATCTCCTCGCCGAACTCGTTCACCCCGTGCAACGCGTTGAAGACGGTTACCATTAGCGCGATCGGCGTCAGTTTGGGATTGTTCAGTACTTCGTAATGGAACTGCTTCTCTCCAGTGCTGCTGTGAATGCTCAGCGTGACTGGAATCATCTCGGGCTGCCGGTCGAAGACGCCCATGATCCCGGTGTGGCGATCCTGGACGAAAGTTCCCACCGACTCCGTAGTGTTGACAATCTTGAAAGCATTGAGCGGCGATGCCAGCGTCGCAAGGACCTCGGCCTTATTCATGGGCAGGTCAACCGAGCCGAACTGCAATAAAGGATGTCCGCACGCCAGCAGCCGCTGCGGATCGACGTAGGTCACGCTGCAGGTGGCCGCAATGTCCATATCACCGCGGACCAGGATGGCGCTCACAGCCGAGCCGGGCTCGAGCGGTTCCGGTTGCTTGTCGTTGCTCACCGATCCCGCGCCCATGACGGGGACGATTCCCGCCGAAGCAAACTGTCCCGCGAAAAGTTGAATCGCCTCCTCGGAGAATCCGTTGAAGACCAGCGGAGTCTCGATGGGCATCAGGTAATTCGTAAAATCTGTTCCCGCAGATTCCGGCAGCGCGAACCCTTCGCCGGGCGCGGCAGTCTTGCCTGCAACCGCAGTCACTGAGGGCTTGACGGCACCGGCGTCTTCGGCCGGCGAGCGGTCCAGCGCACTGATTTCCAGCATGTCGGCGATGGGCGTGACCCCGGCAATCGGCTCCTTCGAGAATTCTCCGATGCGGAAGGCGAGCGCTCCAGCCAGTTTGCCGTCGAGATAAACCGGGCTGCCGCTCATGCCCGCGACCACGCCCGTGTATTCCACTTTCTGCCCGTGCAGCCGCACCAGAATAATGTCGCCCTTCGGTCCATTCACATTGTGCAGCACGCCCAGCACTTCCACTTCCATTGCTTCCGGCTTCACGCCCTGAAACACAGTGTAAGCCACTCCGCGCATGCCGGCGTGAATCTGGTTAACGGTAATAATTTGAGGATTTTGGGCCTTCTGCATCGAACCAGGTTGAGCAGGACCGGCTTGAACAGAACCAGTCTGGGCAGACGCAAAGGAAGGAAAAGACAGGCAGGCAACAGCGACGAAGAAAGCTAGTTTTCTCATGAACCACGCCGGGAAGGACGATTGAGCCCTCCCCTATTTCGTATTAGACTCCGCCAAATTGTAAGTCGTTGCCAGGAGGGGAAAAACCGGGAGCCGGGCAAAACATCCCAATCGCGAATCCCTGCGTCTATACTAGCACAGGGAATTTTCGCTCCATAGGGTCTTAATCTCCATCTCCTCAGAGGTTTATATGCGTGCTAAATGGATGGTCATGAACCGGCGGTCGCGTTCCAAGAATTTCCCCAGCTTCGTGCTGGCGATGATGCTCTCAATGCTGCTTTGTGGCGTCACTCCAGCGTTCGCTCAAGACCAGTCACAAGCCCCACCGCAAGACAACACGCAGAATAACGGCAAACCTAAGCAGGACGTTCCTCCAGACGCCGGTGGGCCCACCGACAGCGTTGGCCCCTACGCCATTCCAAAGAAAAATCCCGACGACGTTCCCCCGCCGCCTCCGCCGCCGGCTTCGACCCCCAAGGTCGAAGGCATGCCAGACTATTCCATCAAGGTCAACGTGCCCCTGGTGAATGTGGACGTGATGGTCACCACCAAGAGCGGCCAGTTCGTCCCGGGCTTGAAGAAGGATAATTTCCGCTTGTTCGAAGATGGAGCCCAGCAGCAGATCAGCAGCTTCAACCTGACAAAGGCGCCCATCACTGCCGTGCTGCTGGTGGAGTTTGGAGCCACGCGCTACAGTTTTATGATTGACGCTCTACGGGCTTCTTACGCATTTGCCAACACACTCACGAAAGATGACTGGGTTGCGGTCTCCTACTACGACATGCAGCCGCACATTCTGGTGGATTTCACCCAGGATAAAAGAGCGATCTATGGCGCGCTGAACCAGTTGCGCATGCCAGGATTCTCCGAAACCAATATGTTTGACGCCTTGTATGACACCCTGGATCGACTGGACCGGGTCGAAGGGAAGAAATACATCATATTGATCACCACCGGATTTGACAGCTTCAGCAAGCTCACGCTCGATCAGATCACCAGGAAAGTGAAGGATACGAAGGACGTGACCATTTTCCCCATCAGTGTGGGGCAAATCGCCCGGATCATGGGTTACGCCGGGAACCGCGGCGCGGGCATTCACGCCAGCGAAATGGATTATCTGCAAGCCGATAACGAATTGAGAACCTTCGCCTCCATCACCGGGGGTCGCGCCTACTTTCCCCGGTTTCAGGCAGAGTATGGGGAGGACTTTCAGGATATTGGCAACGACATCCGCAACCAGTATTCGCTCGCCTATCATCCCACAAACACAAAGCTGGACGGCACCTACCGCAAGCTGAAGGTCGAAGTGCTGACGCCCGAAGGCGCCCCGCTAAAAGTGAAAGACCAGAAGGGCAAGGAGCAGAAGATTGACGTTGTCGCCCGCGACGGCTACACCGCCAAGCATTCGGTGGATTAAGAACGGTTCTAGTTTGGATCTCTATCGATCGGGAAGGGCACGAGTCACTCGTGCCGTTGAGACGGATCACGGCGACTTAGAGAGCGTCAGAATAGTACGACTGATATATTCGAAGTCCAACCACTTTACAAAAGTACGACTCGGTCGTATAATATCCAACTATGGCGATCGAGTATGCAACCGTCAAAGCGAAGGGACAAGTAGTGATCCCGGTGGACATCCGGCGTAGGTTCCAGATCGACGAAGGCACGCGAGTGGCATTTCTGGAAGAGCAAGGCCGTTTATTCATTCAGCCGGTAACGGATGAGTTTATTGATGGCATGAAGGGCGTGCTCGCGGGGCGTGGCTTGCCTGACCGGGTAGAGCGGAGCAGGGATCGGGATCTGTAATGAAGGTACACGTACTCGATGCCAACGCCCTCTATCGCTTTCTTACTGGCGGTCCCGGCGCCGACACGGTGAACCGGCTTTTCAAGGAGGCGCGCGACGCCGAGCAGCCCCTCCGCATGTCGGTGATCAACTGGGGTGAGGTCTACTACACCATTGCCAAGGCGGAGGGCTTTGCGGAGACTGTCAGGATCATGGACCGCGTGACGCTCTTACCTCTTGCAGTTCTAGACGCTGGGGAAGGTCTGACCGCGCGGGCTGCCCAACTTAAAGCAGGTCATGGCTTGCCTTACGCTGACTGTTTTTTCGCAGCCGCCACTGCCGCGAAAGACAATATCCTGGTGACGTCGGATGCGAAGGACTTCAGGAAGATCCCGGGGTTGCACATCTTGCCGCTCCCGGAATACAAAACGAAGAATTGAGTTGGCGCCTCGATCCGACCCTGCAAGTCCCCCTCTGAAAACTGAGAACCGCCATCAGTGCCCTTGAAACAAAGCATTCAACAGCAGTACAACTCCCGCCCCAACGAATACCAGCAGAGCCATCTTGGCCCCCGGTTCCTTGTTCACCTCAGGAACCAGATCCGAAGCGGCGATATAGATAGAGACACCGGCGGCCAGCGGCAGGCCCGCGTCCACGTGCTGGCGAAAAATAGCCATGGTCAGCACCCCGGCCAGCGTAGCCCCGCCCAGAATCACGGACGCTCCCCAGGCCGTGCCCCGGCTGCGTCCGCTGGCCAGCATTACCGAACTCACGGTGAAGCCCTCGGGAACCTTGTGCAGGAATACGGCGAAAAAAATGATCCAGCCCAGAGCGTTCGATACCAGAAATCCGGAGGCGATCGCGATGCCGTCAAAAAAAGTGTGAATGATCAGGCCGAGCAACACCGAGTAACTCTTGTGGGAATGCATGAACTCGTCTTTGTGCGTCTCCTCGCCAAAGTGGAAGTGGGGCGTAACCGTGTGCTCGAAGAAGTGAATGATGAGGTAGCCGAGCAGGACTAAGTATGCCGCGCTTTTTCCCCGCAGTTCCAAACTCTCCGGGACCATCTCCACCAGAGCCGTCGCCAACATGAAGCCCGCGCCCAGGGCGACGAAATAACGCAGATAACGCCGCTCCCAACTGCGCTGCACAATAATCGCCCCGCCGAAGACGTTAGCGGCAGCGGCAGTGAGGCCAAGCAGAATGCTGATGAGAATCGGGCTCATGTGCGGTTGGCGAGGATAATACCAGAGAGAACTCACCACAGAGCCACAGAGAAACAATCAGGAATTTGGTTTTCTCTGTGTCTCTGTGCCTCTGTGGTGAATTTATCCTGAATGTCTAATATGCATCACGTCGCCGTCTTGAACGATGTAGTCTTTCCCTTCGAGCCTTAGCGTCCCTTTGGCGCGAGCGTTGGCTTCCGAGCCCGCTTCCAGCAGTTGGTCCCAGCGGATGGTTTCGGCGCGGATGAAATGTTTTTCCAGGTCGGAGTGGATCGCACCCGCAGCATCCTGCGCGCGAGAATTCGCGGGAACCTGCCAGGCGCGGCATTCATCTTCTCCGGCCGTGAAGAATGAAATCAGGCCGAGCAGTTTGTAAGTGGTGCGAATCAGCCGCACCAGGCCGCTCTCCGTCAGTCCATAGCTGGAGAGAAATTCCGCGGCATCCGCGTCGCTCATCTCGGCCAGTTCGGCCTCGACCTTACCGCAGATTGCGGTGGCCGCGGCGTTCGGCCGCGCGGCAATTTCGGTGAGCTTGTACTTGCTCACCGCTTCTTCCAGTTCTTTGCCCAGTTCGGTCGACTCACCGATGTTGAGCACGTAGAAAATCGGTTTCTCGCTGAGAAACATGAAGCCCTTGATGCGCTTCTTATCCTCGGCAGTCATCGCCATCTCGCGCAATGGTTTGTCGGATTCCACCTGTACCTTGGCGCGCTTCAGCAGCTCGAATTCTTTTTCGAGTTCAGGCGTCTTCATTTTCTTGAGATCTTTTTCCAGCCGTTCCAGCCGTTTTTCGATTTGCCCCAGATCGCTGACCAGCAGATCGAATTCCACATTCTTGATGTCCCGCAGCGGATCGATCTCGCCCGTGTGCGGCACCGAAGGATCGTCGAACACGCGCACTACGTGGGCCAGCGCATCCACATTCCGCAGATGAGCAGCATAAGCGCTGTCTTTCAGCGCCTCCTGTCCGATCGCGCCCACGTCCACGTATTCGACTGACGTATGTGTGAGTTTCTTCGGGTTGTAAAGCGCGGCCAGCCGATCGAGACGATCGTCCGGAACCTTGGCGACGCCGATGTGCGCCTCGCGCGGGTTGGCGCGCGCCGAATCCGAGAGATGGGCCTTTGTGAGGATCCGAAACAGCGATGTCTTGCCTACCTGAGGCAGGCCGATGATGCCGGTTTTCATAAGGAAGCTTCTAGCTTCTAGCTTGTGCGATGCCGAGCGAACTCAGAGTGGATATCCACAGTGGCTTCAGCGACGGTTGAACAACGTTTTAGGATAAATGATCGGGCGGGAAAATGCCCAATGGCAGGCAGAGACGTTTTGGCTTAGAAGCTAGTACCTAGAAGCTTCGAGCGGTCATATACACCACCACCAATCCCAGCAGCAGCACTGCGCCTTCCACCCGCGTCGACCAGACATGCAGAGCGTCGAATTGAATGCGCTCGGGATTGTCGATCGGCGCCGAACGCACGTCGCCCAGCGAGGCGCGCAACACGTCCATGCGCGGGATGATGCCAAACTGCGAGATCAAGGTGAGGGCAAGCATCAGGCACAGGAGAATATGCCGTGCTGCGAAAACATGCGCCGCGCCATCGGTGAGTCGGCTGTAGAACAGGGAACTGATCAGGTAGACGACTCCCGAAAAGATGGCGATCCAGTGCAGCTTGCTCAGAGCGCGCCCAACCACATTGCCGGCAAGATGAGTCGTGGGGAGAACAGAGAATGCCGTCGGCGCAAGCACGAAGGCGAAGAAGATCAGGCCGCCAATCCAGACGACCAGCGAAAGCAGCATGAGGAAACGGAGGAAAGACATGACGCGAGAATTATAACCTTGCAGAATAGTACCGAGTACCGAGAACTGAGAACTGAGAACTGAGAACCGAGAACTGAGAACTGAGAACCGGGAACTGCTCCTCTACACCGGCACAGCTACATTCTCCACGATCTCGCGCAGTACTTGGTCGGCCTGCTCGGATTTTTTCAGGGTCGAGGCATAACCTCCGTTGACCACCACGCGGTGGGCGAAGACGGGAACGGCCAGCGGTTTGAGATCTTCCGGAGTGCAGAAGCTGCGGCCGTCGAGGAAGGCCATGGCTTGGGCGGCGCGGTAAAGGGCCTGCGCTCCGCGCGGCGAGACTCCCAGCGAGAGATACTCCGACTGGCGTGTCCGCTTTACGATTTCGAGGGCGTAGGTCACCAGAGATTCATCCACGCGAATGTGCTTGACGGCTTCCTGCATCTCGAGCACGTCCGCGCCTGTGAGCACGGGACGCATTTCCTGCAGAACTCCGGCGCCGGCTTCGGAGCGCAGAATCTCGCGCTCGGCTGCGGCTTCGGGATAGCCCATGCGCACCCGCATCAGGAATCGGTCGAGTTGTGATTCAGGCAAAGGATATGTCCCGTGATGCTCCACCGGATTCTGAGTGGCGATCACCAGAAACGGCTGCGGGAGTTCGTAGGAGTGCGCGTCGACTGTGACCTGGCCTTCGTTCATGGCTTCAAGCAGCGCGGATTGCGTCTTCGGCGTGGTGCGGTTGATTTCGTCGGCCAGCAGAACGTTGGTGAAGACCGGACCGCGCTTGAACTCAAACTCTTGTTCCAAAGACGAGTACACCGAGATGCCGAGCACGTCGGAGGGCAGCATGTCGCTGGTGAACTGCACGCGCTGGAAAGTGCAATCGATGGCGCGGGCGAGGGCTTGTCCGAGCGTCGTCTTGCCGACTCCGGGGACGCCTTCGATCAACAGGTGTCCGCGGGCGAAGATGCTGACCAGCGCTAGCCGAACGACGTCGTCCTTACCGCGGATCACGCGGCGTAGAGCTTTTTCCAGTTCGGCAGCCTTGTGGGATACGGCGATTGCGGTCTCTGGGGACATTGGTTGAATTTTACTAGCTGGCGTCGCGACGGCGGAGTTACCGATGTCACTGGACTTCAGCTCTCAGCTATCAGCTCTCAGCCAATCCGAGCTTCCCGCCTCGAATTTAGAACGCGCGCACAAACTGGTCTTGCGGGATGGTTTAGCTGATAGCTGACAGCTGAGAGCGTTACTGCATGAACTCTGCCGGGCGCCCGGTTAGGCGCTCGATGCGCTTGGCGATCGGGGGATGAGTGGAGAATAAATTTCCGAAGTTTACGCCGAGCAGCGGCTGGATGATGAACAGGTGTGCGGTCGAGGGCGTTGCCTGCATGGGCATGCGGCGCGAATAGGCGTCTAGCTTTTGCAGGGCGCTGGCCAGAGCGTAGGGATTGCCGGTGAAGTGGGCGCCGGTGGCGTCGGCCTGATACTCGCGCGAACGCGAGACGGCCAGCTGAATCAGAGTTGCGGCGATAGGAGCCACGATCAGCATGAACAATGCTGAGAGGCCGCCGCCGCGGCGATCGCGGCCGCCGCCGCCCATGCCGCCGAAGATCATGGCGAAGCGGCCAATGCTGGCGAGCATGGTGATCGCGCCCGCTATCGTCGCAGCCACGGAACTGATCAGGATGTCGCGGTTATTTACGTGGCCCAGTTCGTGGGCCAGCACGCCTTCCAGTTCTTCGTCGGTCAGCAAGCCTAGAATCCCGTGGGTCACGGCCACTGAGGCGTGGCTGGGGTTGCGTCCCGTGGCGAAGGCGTTTGGCGACTCGGTCGGGATGACATAAATCTTCGGCATGGGGATGCCGATCTTCTGGGTCAGACGCTCGACGATCTCGTAGGCGCGCGGGAGTTGCTCGCGCGTGACGGGCTGGGCGCGGTACATCGACAGCGCAATCTTGTCAGAGAAGAAATAGGCGACGAAGTTCATCACGGCAGCGAAGGCCAGCGCCAGCAGCATCCCATTCTCCCCGCCGAAATAGCGGCCAAAGAACATCAGCAAGAGCGTGAGTGCAGTCAGCAGGAATGCGGTCTTGAAAGTGTTTCCCATAATCGGATCTCACCTATTTGATGTTACGCCTTGCGGGGAGATGCAGTTCGGTCCGTTCTGGGAATTTGCGGTCGACGGGGATATACCCCCCTCCCCCTCGGTCTATTGGAATCATGATGTTAGAGAGAAATTGCGAGCTGATCTCTTGGAATCAATCGTTTGCGGGCAAAATCTTGAAAACAAGATAGTTCCTGTTCTGCTGTGCCAATGATCGCGCAGCTTCCTCCCGGCGATGATCGGCGAAACCGGCTGTGGATGGCAAGGTCAGATGTCACGGCGTGGGAGCCTCTCGCAAGAGACGCGAGAAATGGAAATGCCTTACGAGGCTTGTGGGGGTGCTAGTGGGTAAGGGGTCCTTCGACTGCTCCGCTCAGGATGACAGTCGAGTTTGCTTGGGGGCAGGCTCTCTCGCGGCTGCCGCGTCATTTCGGCATTGCAGGGCGGGCCACGGTTTCCTGGCTGAACAGGCAGACCCGCTTGCTTTCTCGCTCAGCCCAGATGGAGGAGATGTAGGCCTGCGCGGACAGAGACACGGAGGCGCGCGCCGGAAGACCGGTTTTTGGCTCTCTCGGGGGCTCTGAGTTTTGTGACTTGGCACGAACCTGAAGTCCTGTGAGTCAGAATCAAAGTCAAAGGCAGCGGGCGGGGGCGCCCGCTCTACACCAGCTTTTTCTTGGGGCGGCGTTTGAATAGCGGGGAGCCCCAGGTGCCTGCTGACAGCAGTGCTCCGAAGAGGATTATGGCGTCGATGCTGGAGCGGCCCTGCGGCGACCAGTAGACGTCTTTCAGGTTCAGCCAGAGAGCGAATTCGTCCAGCGTTAGCGCTGCGCCGACGCCGTAGAGGATGGACATCAGGCGGCTCAACAGAAGCGACGAATCGTCCTCGCCGGTCCCGATGTCCGCGAGCCATCCGTAGCCCACGGCCAGCAGAATGATGATGCCGAAGACCAGGTGATGAATGTGGCGGCCATCGTGCTCGATGAAATGAAAGGGCGGAATGTGGTGCAGGACGGCGAAGACTACCGCGCGGACTCCTGCGAACGTCAGGAAGAAACTTACGGAAGCCACAAAGAGACGGCGATGCGGGCGGTCGGGGAGGCGTTCGTGGACGGCTTTACCGAAGGACGTGCCGTAGCTCAAGAGCAACAGGAAGGCTGTTACCGCGATCGCCAGCAGAAGTATGAACCAGGTGTAGGCCATAAACTATTAGAGCATTAGGTTAGAGCATTAGGGCTGGCGACGTAGCGGGAAACAGCAGGTTCCTCACCCGCGCTTTGCGCGAAGTTCGGAATGACAAATTCGTTTGTGTTTTCCGCGTTACGCTACGCCTTCCGCATTCCGTTTTGTACTTGCCCTTTGTGCTTCTCGTTTCAGGGCGCGCTCGAGGGTTTGATCGAGGGCGGACTTGGCTTTCTCGTATTCCGCTTGCGAGATTTGGCCCTGGCGGCGTTCGACTTCCAGTTGGAAGAGTTCTTCTTTTAATCCTTCGAGCAGCATCGAGGTGGGGCGCGCCCGGGTGTTCGTTTCAGCGGGAGCGTAGTCGTCTTCCAGCATGGCTGCCGACGCGGAAGAACCGGGCGTTTGGCGAGCCAGAGCGCGGGCCGCAGATTGTTGGCGTACGGCTACGTAGACGCCGCCGAGGATCAAAGCTGCGGCGATGCTTCCGAGGATCTGCCAGCGGTATTTCTGCAGAGGGTCGGGAGCGTCGATGGGTGGGCCGAGTCCGCCGCCGGGGCGGTCGGTGGCCTGCGCGCTTGGACTTGTCTGTGCGCCTTCCGGGCTTTGTCCTTGTCCCTGGCCTTGAGCGCCGGCTTCCTGGGGGTCTTCGAGTGCGCCTTCGCCGGAAACTTTGAAGGCGAGGTTTTCTCCGAGCCTGGTGTTGGACGCGACTTCCATCAGGGCGTTGGGCTCGGCGGGATAACTCCCTGACTTGTAACCAGTGGACTCGGCGGCGGCCGTAAACTGCATCGTCTTCGGCAGCATGACCACGAAGTGTTCCAAGGGATACACCGACTTGGGATCGAGATTGGCGCTGCCTGTATAGGCAAGCTGGTACGCCACCTCGAAGCGCGTTAGTCCGGGACGTATTGGAAAGATGAAGGAGTAGCGGTTTTTTTCGCCTTCGGGCACGGGAGCGGTTTTCAGCGGGTTTCCGTTTTCCGTGGTGGCTGAGCCGGAATCTTCGATGATGTGGGCTCCGTCGGGGATGTAGAACTCAAGGTTGTGCTCGTTCATCTGGGTACGCGGCGGATTGGACGTATTCTGCACGCCGAATTCCCGAACTATCTCGATCTGACCCTGTGCGCTCTCGACGCGCATAATGTCGGCGACTACCTGGATGCCGTCAATCTTTTTTCCGACATCGAAAACCTCCAGTTCGACTGAGGTGGTTCCGGGAGGGGCCATGCGGTGGTAGGTGACGTCCTGATGAATGGCGCGGACCAGATGTGGGGCCTGGGCGTCGTCGAGCTTGAAGCTGAAGTGGCCCTGGGCGTCGGTTTTGGTGCGGCCGGCTTCTTCCATGCCCTGGCCGAGTTTGAGCAGGACGACCTCGTCTCCGGCGGCGGGCTTGTTGGTGGTGGAGTTCTTGACCGTGCCGGTTAGGGTTTGGGCTGAGGCTAGGGCGGTGAGGAGGATTGCTGCGGCGCACGCTGCTCGAACGAACGCCAAAGCAGAGTGAGGAGAGAACTCCTTGCGAGGACTCATGCAGCCGTTGAGCGACAAGGGATCCTTCGACTGCGTAAGTGCTTCGCTTCGCGGAGCACTTACTCCGCTCAGGATGACAGCGCTTCGGTACATTTCGTTCAAGATCGGGATCCTTTTTGAGGTGCGGGATTGTTTTCCAGGCGGGCGATCTCGGCCAGGAGGGTGGCGGCTTCATCCTGCAGGGAAGATTTCAGCGAGGTGAAGTCGGCGTCGGGTATTTTGCCGGCTTTGTACTCGAAGTTGAGATCGCGCAGGTTTTCATAGACCGCATCTTTGCGTTCGCGGAGATAACCGGCGCGGGTCTTCTCCGGACCGAGGAAGAGTCTTCCGGGCAGGTAGAAAACATAAAAGAGAGATGCGGCGAGCAGCAGGCCGCAGAGGAACAATGTCATAGATCAGTCTCCTTGCGGGCCTGCTCGCGGAATTTTTCGAGTTCGGCTCCACTGGCGGGGTGCAGGCCGTCGGCAATGCCCGGGGCTGGGCGGTTCTTCCAGGACTGAATCACCAGCACGATCAAGCCGAAGCCAAGAAACAGCGCGACAGGAGGGATGATGTAGGCGGCGCGGTCGAAACCTTTCATGGTCGGGGCGGCCAGAACCGTCGGTCCGTATTTCTGGACGAAGCTTTGCTCGACCAGGCTGTCGCTGTCTCCACGGGAGACCGCAGCCATGAGTTCGTTGCGCATGCCGTCGGAGTCAGGGCAGCCGACGTGGTTGCATTCGAGAAGGATCTCTTTGCAGCCGCAGACGCACATCATGCGGTGTCCAATTTCGGTGAAGCGGGTGGCGGGATCTCCGGCGCCGAGTAGAGTGAAGACGGCTAGGCAGAGCAGGAGGGTCTGGGCCGCTTTGCGGCGTCGCCCGGCTAGCTTCGTTTTCGGAGGTAAGTTTGTCATCTTCACCGATCGTGCCATCAAAACATCCGGGCTGCGCCCGGCGGACAGCCGAGGGCGGCTGTCCCCACATTCGAAAATCAGTCTCCTGTGGCCACGGGAGCGGGTTGCGCTCGCCCTCCGAGGCGCGCGGGTGCTGGGATGCGGACTGGCGCGGGGGCGTTCGGAACCAGGGCCAGAACTGTTCCGCCGAGCATGATCCACACGCCCAGCCAGATCCACATAACCAGCGCATTCAGGTGCGCGCGCAGGATGGGATGGCCGTTATCCTGGTTCACTCCTTCGAATACGAGGTAGAGATCCTCGTTCAGGGTGGAGCGAATGTCGGGCATGGTCGAGGTCTGCTGGCTGGCATGGTAGAAACGGCGGACCGGGCTCATGGTATCGATCTGCTTGCCGTTTTTGTAGACGTCGAGAATCGCCCACTGGCTGAAATAGTTGGCGTTGTCATCCTCGGTGGAGGTGCGGCAGATGAGAGTGTAGGGGCCGATGGTCATCTGGTCGCCGTTCTTCATCTCCATTTCTTTGTCTTGATTGAAGGCGGAGCCGGCGAAGCCAATGATGACGACAGCCACGCCGAAGTGGACGATGTATCCGCCGTAGCGGCGGGTGTTGCGGTGCGTGAGTTGCACCATGGAGGCGAACATGCCCTGGCCGGTGTGCTTGGCGATGACGCGGCCGCCGCGGTAGAACTCGCTGGCCACGGTGAGAGTCACGAGTACGGCGAGAGCGATCGCCATCAGTGAATAGAAGTTGGAGATGTCCCGCCAGGGCTTTAGGCCGAAGGCTGAGCCCCAACTTTGCGGCGTGACCATCAGGAAGATCGCGACCGCGATGGCGCCGATGGTCGGCCACATGAAATTGCGCTTCAGGCTTTCGAGCGAGGTCTTGCGCCAGGCGAGCAGCGGGCCCACGGCGGTGAGGATCAGGAGCAGCAGGGCGACTGGGATGGCGACGCGGTTATAGAACGGCGCACCTACCGTCACCTGATTGCCTTGCACGAGTTCGGAGATCTTTGGAAACCAGGTGCCCCATAGCACGGTGAAGCAGAGCAGAACGAACAGCAGATTATTGAAGAGGAAGCTCGACTCACGCGAGACCAGAGATTCGAGCTTATGTTCGCTCTTCAGGTGAGACTTGTTCTTAAAGAAGAAGAACGTAAAGACGGCCAGGGTGATCAGGAGAAACCAGCCGAACCATTCTCCGATGGAAGACTGGGCGAAGGCGTGGACGGAACTGATGATTCCGCTGCGGGTGAGGAAAGTCCCGAGGATGGCCAGCCAGAAGGTGGCGAAGACCAGCCACATGTTCCACATCTTCAGCATGCCGCGCTTTTCCTGCATCATCACGGAGTGCAGGAAGGCGGTGCCGGTGAGCCAGGGCATGAGCGAAGCGTTCTCGACGGGGTCCCATCCCCAGTAACCGCCCCAGCCCAGCACCGAATACGCCCAGTGCGCGCCGAGAAAGACGCCGCAGGTGAGGAAGGCCCAGGTAACCATGGTCCAGCGGCGGGTGATGTTGATCCACTTCTCGCCGGGATATTTCATGATCAGCGCGCCCAGCGCGAAGGCGAAGGGCACGGTGAAGCCGACGTAGCCGAGATAGAGCATGGGCGGGTGAATCACCATCTCGGGATACTGCAGCAAAGGATTCAGGCCGCTGCCATCGGCACGGAGCGGGCCTGCAAGAATGCCGAAGGGATTGGCGGCGAAGTTTACCAGCAGCAGAAAGAAGATCTGCACGCCGGCTAGAACGACCGAAGCATAGGCGAAGAGCCGCGGGTCAGTTTTGTAGCGCAGGCGCAGGACGAATCCGTAGGCCGCGAGCAAGAGCGACCAGAACAGCAGCGAACCTTCCTGGCCGGACCACAACACAGCGAACTTATAAGGAGCGGAGAGATCGCGATTGCTGTGGTGGAAGATGTAGGCGATAGAGAAGTTGTCCTGGAAGGCGCAGACGACGAGGACAAAGGCAGCGAGAAAAACTGCGGCAAAAGTCGCGATGCCGGCGCGGCGGGCGGTCTCGCCGATGCGTTCCGAACCGCGGCGGAGGATCGCGACGAACGATGCCTCGGCGGCGGAAGGCGCAGCGCTGGCGCGGTAAGCGGCCTGAGTCCCGGCCGCCGCGGCCAACGAAGAGGTTTGGTTCTGAAAAACTAGGGCGATGATCCCGGCGAGGAACGAATAAACGCTCAGGGCCAAAGCGAGAAGAAGCGCGAAACTCCCAATTTCCGCCATGGTGGGGAACCCCGGACCATTTTTTCAGAAATGTCCCGTCGAGGCAAATGCAAAGGGACAAGCGGCGGCCAAATTGCGCCGCCGCAGTCTTGACAGGACCCTACTAAGCGCTCTGCTGCTGACGGTAGCGCTGCTTTACCTCACGTTCGGCGGTGAGCCAGTCCTCGGCCTCGCTGCCGGACGCGTTCCCGCGGTGCTGGTAGAGTTCATAGGCGCGACGCCGGATCTCGTCTTCCAGATTGATGGGGATTGGGGGCGCGGCGTTTTTTCGCGGTTCGCTCCTGACGACTTCCATCTTCCGGGGTTCGGGCGCCTTTTTGACTTCTGCCGCTGCAACTTCGGCGGGTGTGGCTCCATCTACGACTGCCTTCACTTCGGGCAGATTGCTGTTATCGGTTTGGTTCTGACTCGGATTTGTACGGTTTGCCTTGCTGCCGGGGGTAGATTTCGACCTTGCCATAATCGGATACTCCTTACATATACCTAAATCTAGGAATGAATCGAACTGTTGAACGAACCACATACACTTGTCCCGCAACGTTTAGGAGAACATTCAAATTTGTGGCAGAAGTGAACTCATTATAGACCTGCAGAGGCTGTGCAAACCTGCCTTCGCGAAGAAAATCGGGAAGGATAGCTTTGCTATAATCGAAGCTCTTATTCGAGACTGCCGGGATGGCGCTATCGTCTAGGGGTTAGGACGGAAGATTCTCAATCAAGCCGACACAAGCCATTTGTTAGTGTTTTCAACAATTTGCGTTTGGCTATGTTAGGTGAAATTAGGCATTATTTGGTGCCCGTAGTGAAAAAATGGTGAAAGATTTTGGCTCACAATTTCCTTCGCCACACCGGGGCTCATTTTCTCTTCCGACTGTAGAGAATCGTGCAGTAAACCGCGCAGCAAATTGAGCCTGTTCGAGCGACGGTTTCCCCCTCTCGATGACCGTCGCTCAGACTACGATTTTCGTTGATTGTTCGCCCATCGGGGGCGGGTTTTGGGTTCCTCGCACGCATCTAGCACAGGGTCTTTGAATCGTGGGATCGGCGCATCCTAGGCAACAGGGCTGTTCCATCGAGACGATGTTCACCACCGCTCAGTTCGACGGTTGCCAGATTGTTTTCCCTGTCTTGTCGATGTAGCCAACTCTTGCGTCTTTACCCTTCCCTACTGTGACCTTCGCAAAGCCATTCTTGAAATCTTCTACGTCGTCATACTGTGGATTGATGACAAAACGACCGGAGTGGTCAATAAACCCGAACTTCCCACTCCAGCCCGAGCCTTTCTGCTCCCAATCGCACTTACCGACGCAGACTTGTGCCAAGGACTCACTAAAAGTCCCTGCTCCTCCGAATTGCATCGGGATGACCAATTTTCCCTCACGATCGACGTAGCCTCGGCTGTGTGGCTTTGTCGGACTTCCTGAGCAATCTCCCGTACATACTGCCGCTAATCCTTCGCTGAAAAAAGCTTCCGATTGGTATTGCGGAGTGACGACTACCTTTCCCGACGTGTCGATGAACCCCCAGAGCGAGTCGTTAGGCGACTCCCACCAGTCGCAGGGCTTGCCCAAGCAGATAAGTGCTCGCCCCTCGTGAAATTGGTCCGCATAGTCGAATTGCGGGTTTATCACCATTTGTCCGCTGCCATTGACGTACCCCCACTTGCCAGACACTTTTACGGGCAAAAGAATGGGATTCGAATCTGCGGTGGGAGTTGAGTCCGCCGGTAGAACCGCACTAGGCGAAGGTGTCTTCTGCGAACACCCGGCGAGGGTTGCCGTTGCCGGTGTCAATACCACCCCAACTTCCAGTTCTCGGAATATGCCAGTCTTACTTGCCCGGCCCACCTCTGCACCGAGTTGCCCCTCCGTCGTGATCGCCTGCTCGATCATCGTGGGGATTGGTGCACGTTGATTGAACAACGACATAAAAATCTCGCGTGACGGTGTTATCCCGCCAATTGCCCCGTCAACATGAATCACGCGGAAGAAATTTCCTTTTACGTAGTGGAGCTTGATGCTCGATGGAATCTTGGTCTCGGCCATTGCCACTCTCACTGAACTAAATTATCGGCATCAAATGGGGGACCACCAGGGACCATTCGTACCATTCGTCACGTTACGAAGGTACACCTTGGGGAATGATGCTATAGCTGGTGATGCCCAGAAGTCAATGATTTCCTTGGACTTGGTGCCCCCAGCGTCATCTTCTGCCGCCTTGCGTACCTTCAAAGTTAACAACCAACCTAACAACAGTTCGATGCGCCAAACGTGACCCGCGATGCCGGGCATTTCTTGTTGATATCACCGCTCCTCTGTTGAAAACCACTGGCAATTCTACTGGCACGCAGAACCAGACACCCCGCATTTTCATGCGCTATATGCGCGGGGATCGTCCGTAAGCCGTTGAAAACAAGGCGATAGCGTAAATGAGGAAAAGCACTACGGCTGACATGTCTGTCCCCGGTTTAACTCGTCAAGTTGACGGGCGATTTCCTCTTCTTGCCTACAAAGTTCCTTCCACTCCTCAGTGTCCTTGATGTCGTCCCGTGCGGCACGCTGCTCGTCTACCGCCTTCTGCTGCTCTGCTTGTTCCTTGAGTAGCCCCGTGAGGAAGGTCTCGTGCACTCCAATAGCACGGCGGGCTTTGATAGCGTCTGAAGTGATTTGAAGTTCTCGCTCACTCCAGTTCAATTCCTTCGGATCAGTTCCTGGACCTTCGGAGTGAGTTGGTCGAGTACGTCGAGCAAATCCTGGCGTCGTCGGCTGGCCCAGGGAGCAAGCACTAACGACTCCAGTTCGCTGCGACCCGCCGGCCGCCACAGCGCCTTCTTACGCCGCAGACCCTCGTTGAGTGCCACCACATGCAGTTGATTCATCACCCGGGTGCGCATCTGCACCAATCGGTGGCGATGCCACAGCAGTTGCCGCAGATCACGATTCTCTGCGTCCGCTACCCAGATCCGCGGAAAACGGTCCTCGATCATCAGTCGCAGCAATAGCTGTGCATCCTGACGATCCGTCTTCTGCTTGCGCACTCGCTTCGTGCGAATCTCCGCTGCGTCCCCGATCCACAACTCAAACTGCAAGCCCATCAACAGCCGTTCAAACCAGCGTGCATGCCCGCTGGCTTCCATCCCCACACGTACGCTCTGCCCTTTGAGCGCGCTGTAAAACTGCTCGGCTTCCTCGCGGTGAGTCAGCCGCCGTTCGCCGCACTCTCCGGTTTCTGTCTCCACAAAAGCAATTTGCTGAAAGCCCGGATGATAGTCACAACCTATAATCAGCATGTTCGGCTCCTTTCCTCCGAGCCCTTTGATTGGTTTACGCCTCCAAAGTCTACTCGGGCCTAGGAGCCGACATTGTTATGGAATCATTACACTCAATAAGAGGTCAATGAGTGCCCTGACTCGCCAGAGTCGGGGCTTTTTTGTCGTAGCAACGCAATATATAGGACCAGTGCCAATTGCTGCTTTTTGTCTTACCCCAGCCAAGGCTAAGCGCAATACGGAAAGATAGCAAGGGCGGCCCTTTGTGGTGCGTTGCTACGCTTTCTTTCTGCTTTGCCTAGAAGCCTCGCGCTCCAGCCGCACTATTTGCTTCTGTAATTCAGCCGCCCGAGCCTTGAGGGTTGCGGCGTGCTCGATCAATTTGGCTGCGGTTTGCAGAAGCTCATCGGACTCACGGCGAAGCTGTTCGGAGTGGGATTCGTCCGGCACAGGGACATCATGCCACACGGCCAAGGCTAAAGCGACTCCGCGAAACGTTGAGGTAAGTGTAATCGCCCGATTACAACAGTTACGAACAACACCGGAACACTTTCTCTCGGAAGGTGTCTATTATCAGGGGGGTAGGAGAGACGCGACGAGCGATGCGACGTTTATTGATCGGTATCGTACTGATTGTGAGTGCCGCTTACTTGACGCTCTCACTCTACGGATTCCTCCAACTAAGTCGCGCACGACGATTGGTCAAAGCCGTCGAGGAATTGCAGGTTGGAGTACCAATCCCAAAAGAACAACAGGCTCAATTTAGCAATCTGCGCTGTGTTCCTAAGTGGGGCTGTTTCAAAAGTTTGAGCAATTTACCCTTTGTGGACTTTTTTGCACAGCCGCGCAGGCTACCTCCGAAACTCGCGCTATCAGACTGGTGGGGCGTCATTGCTAGGGTCAGTTTTGACGCGGACGGCAGCGTACTGGAGAAAAGCGTGGGCATTGATGATGGACAGTACCATCAGTTCGGAACTCTTGCCATCAGTGTGCGAAGGGATGCTAGTCTTTTTGATCCTTGCGCACATCCGGGCGTAGCAACCCATCTGGGATACCTGCCGCGCCGAGAACACCGAACGAACGCGCTGCTGGTCGACATCTCCCCAGATGCAGACCAGAGCCTAATCCGCCGAGCGTTCGATCTCCACTTGTATTGTCTAAACAGCATCCGGGGGTGCAAGACTCCCGGTGATATTGCACCCGCTGCTTGGCAGGATAGTGTTTTCCATGCTGGGGACTATCAAGAGTTATCTAAGAGCTGCAGTAAATGAATGTCATTCACTGTTGAAACATCTCCATTACACTCATTGACTGTACTCCGTGCCTCTCGCCTTCCTATGCCCGTTCACGCAGACGAGCGTCGATGTACGCATCAAGTTCTTCCCGTGGAATGACGAACCGTCGCCCGATTTTGCAAGCGCGGAGTTCCTTCGCCCAGACTGCTTCACGGACAGCCCAGACAGCCGCACCGAGGTAGACAGCCGCTTGCTTGATTGTGAGGAGACGAGGAACTATGGGTTGGATTGTTGGACTGAGTCGTGCTTGCTGGATTGGCACATAATGCCCTCCAAGCGATGCGGTTCGTTCCTCGCATCGACTCATGTGCCAGCATCGGCATGTCGCCTAGCCCCACATGGTGCCCCGCCTCAACTGTGCGAGGTTCTAGTGCGGAACAAATCTCTCCGCACGTAAAACCATCGTACCACACGAAACCCGCGCCAGTCAAGGCTTTTCCCGCTTAGGACTTTAGTAACCTCACCTGATTACCTTTAGGCTATAGCATTTGTGGGGCAGAAGATTTATGGTGAAAAGTGGGGGTGACCTATGGCACGGAAAAAAAGCACGGTACGACGAGCGAACGGCGAAGGCGGGCTGATTAAAATCGCAGGCTGTCGCTTTTGGTACGCACAGTATTACCAAGACGGGCGACAAGTCCGTGTTTCGACGAAAACCGAGGTGAAGGCTGAGGCTCTCGCCACACTTCGCAGATTCATGGGTGACAGAGACAACGGTCACGCATCTATAACGGACATGCGCCGATTGCGCTATGCCGATTTACGGGCTGCGTTGATTGATTCCTACGTCGCACAAGGCAACAAGTCCCTGAAGGAGAAAGCGGACGGCTCCGAAACTATCGCAGGATTGACGGCGCTAGATGAATTCTGCGGATTCAAGAGCGAGATTGTTGACGGCAAGGTCACTGTGACCGACAAGGGAATGTCCGTTGCACAGATGACGACTGACGCGGCACGGCGTTTTGTGCGGGAACGTCGAGAAGATGGAACAGGGAATGCAGCAATCAACCGCAGTCTCGCCGCTCTACGGCGAATGCTGACGATTGCGAAGCGTGAGAAAAAGATTCACGATGTCCCGTTCATCCAATTCCAGAAGGAACCCCATGCACGGAAGGGATTCCTGGAGCGTGACAAGTTCGTCGAATTGATAAAACTGCTACCGTCGCATCTACGCCCGCTCGTCACCCTGCTCTACTACTGCGGGACGCGAATCGGGGAAGCGTTGCAGATTGAATGGTCTCAGGTCAATCTCGACAGTCGGTTGATTCGATTGGAGCCCGAGCAAACGAAGACCGACGAAGCCCGTATCCTGCCTCTGCCGAGTGTTCTGGTCAACATGCTTGCTGCGATTGAGCCGAAGACGGGGAAGGTGTTTGACGGCACGAATCTCCGCAAGGAATGGATGACCGCTTGTGCCGCGTGCGGGCTAGGCACTAAAATCGAAGTCGAAGGCAAACCGTATGACCCGCGGTACGTCGGGCTAACGTTGCACGACCTGCGACGTTCTGCCGTTCGGAATCTGGTGCGGGCGGGGAATACTGAAACTGTTGCAATGAAAATCAGCGGACACAAGACGCGCAGTGTATTCGACCGATACAACATCACGAGCACCGCGGATGTCACCAATGCGATGCAGCGTGTCGAGTCCGCAACGTTGACGACTGGAAAGACGCTCGACGGTGAAAAAATGGTGAAAAAGCCTTCACGCAGTACCCGTAAGTCATTGATGGCGCTATCGTCTAGGGGTTAGGACGGAAGATTCTCAATCTTCAAACCCGGGTTCGATTCCCGGTAGCGCTACCAGTTATCATCGGTTAAAGCCCGCTAATTCGGCGGGTTTTCTTTTTGATCAAAAAGCCCGCTGACACTCTCCAACCAGATTTCGCAGTCACAGCGGCACGCCCTCTCTATGATGAGATCGAGCGCTCGCCGCCTCGGAATGGTCGATGGTTTTGAGGGTTCTCATGGACGCGGAGGCTGCCGACATCGGCTGAAAAAACTCGTAAGCCTTAGTTTGCGCAACAAAAGATTCGGGCGGGAAAGTAAACTTTCCCGCCCGTAGAAGTTACGATTCGAGCTTAGAAAATGAACTTCAGCCCGAACTGCGCGATTCGGAAGGTGCTGTTGACCGTGTTGGTCACTACACCGAAGGTTGGGCTGGTTGCAGTTGAGTTTGGCGGCCCGAATTGCGGGTGATTGAATAGGTCGAAGAACTCGGCGCGGAACTCGATGTTCAGTCTATCAAAGACCGAAGTCCGCTTGAATACCGCGAAGTCGAAATTAACCACACCTTGCTGCCGGAGCGTGGCGTCAACGCGGGGCTCGTTGCCGAAAGTCCAGGGATTGTTCGGCGTAGAAATGTTGCCATTGTTTCCGCTGGGCGCGGCAAAGCAGGCCGTGTTGAACCATGTGGCCCGTTCTCTGTCGAGGGCACTGCCGCTCACGCCTTTATCACAACCAGCGACGTAGTCAGGTCGAAGGGTACCGATTCCCAAGGCTGATTCGCTGAGGGCGTCATTACCGCCCCAGCTGATTTTTACGGGGAAACCGCGTTGGAAGGTGGTAATGCCATCCAGCCCCCAGCCGGAGACGACAGCGTTGCCGATACCGCTCAAATTAGAGAGGAACGCCTTGCCGTGCCCAAAGGGCAGATCAAGCACATAGCTGGCCACTAGGCGCTGGGGAATATCCTGCGAAGAGAGCGACCGCTCGCCCTTGAGGTTATTCCAATCCTGCACGGCTCCCACGCCTCCCGTGGTTCCACCTTCCAACCATGAGGTGAGCGTGTCGGTGTTCGACATCAGCTTTGAGTTGGTGTAGGACACTAGCAGAGTGCCGCCGCCCTGGAACCGCCGCGTGACGGTTGCTTGCAGAGCATTGTAATTGCTGCTGCAGCAACCGAAGGCGTTGAGATTGAGCCCCGAATACTGCGGGTATGGGCGGTCGAGCTGCCCTTGAATCAGACCTGACGGCCCAAGACCGCCAGGAAGATTCTGGCTGAAGGGATAGTTCGGGCACGGCGCTGGTGCCGCCGGGCAGACATTTGTCGCAATCGTAATAGTCTGGCCAGCTGCGAATTGACCCGCTGCCTGCGAAATGAAGCTGTCCGGGATCTGGTTGATGTTGGTGTTGGATTGTTCGAGATGCACGCCGTGCGAACCGGCGTAGGCAACATCAGCGAAGAATCCGGCAGGCAGTTGACGCTGGAAGTCCAGGTTGTACTGCTCGAGGTAGCCGTATTTCTGCACGGTATAGCCCGTTGTCGAGAAATTGTTCTGGGTCAAGGCGTACTGAGAGACATTGGGCTGCGGATTGCGGCCTGCGACCGCGGTAATGACGTTCGCGCCCGTCACCGTGGGGGTGTACGCGCCCTGGTTGAATGGTCCGGCGCCGGTACAAGTAAGGGCGCCACCGCCGAGGGTAGGCTCATAGCAGGTGTTGGCGTTGAGAGTGGCAGCGGGAGAGATGCCGTGGTCGTTAGTGTTGAAGAACGGCGACGTGGCGCTGTTAAGAATGTCATTGTAGGGGTTAGCGTTGAACGACACGTAATTGGGAATGAAGAAAATCCCGTAACCGCCGCGAATTACAGTCTTGGAGTCTACTGCATAGGCAAATCCCAGGCGCGGCAAGAATTCTTTCTTCGAGAGCGGCAGGTTATTACGGCTGCTGTTAACGCCGGTCCCGACTAGGAAGACGTCGCCCGGACAAGAGCTTCCCGCCACGCCGCTACATCCGGTCACCGACGAGTTGGTTGCGGCCGGGTTGAAGTAAGTCATCTTGTCGTAGCGTTCTGACCATGGGCCTTGCAGTTCGTAACGTGCGCCCAGGTTCACGGTCAGTTTGGAGGTTGCGTGCCAGGTATCGCCGAAGTAAAAAGCGCGGTAGGTCTGCTTACCGGAAATCGGGCCCGAAATCACCAGAGAGCCAGTGGTCTGGTTGCCGAATGAAGCGCCTGTCCCGTTGCCGTACCCGAGCAGAAAATCCGCAAAGTCTTCGCCGTTACCATTGCCGTTACCATTGCCCACCGTGCCAGTAGTCGCGGACGTCCACGACCCGGCGAAGGAAATCAAACCGCCTCCGGTATTAGTCTGGAGGTAATCATCGTAACCCTCTTCGAGTTGCAGCCCCCAAACGTAAGTGTGGCGCCCACGGATCATGGTCACCTGAGGAGAAAGGTTGAACTGGGTATTAAGGTCGTCGATAGAGCTTTGCCCTTGGCTGCAACCCACGAGCGAGTCGTTCTGGCCGAAGCATGGCGTCATCGGAGTACGTTCGATATCAGGTATCAGCGGGTTGTACGCTGCGGGCCAGCCCTCTTGCGTCACGTCAAAGCCCGAGTTGATCGGGTCGCGGAGGTAGTGGAAGCGGCTGATGCTGGCACCCAGGTTGAATATCGTGCGGGAGCTGATGGCGAAGTTGTAGCCGAGAGCCAAGCTCTTGCTGTTGGTGTTTTCCGCGCAACGGTCTGCGCACAAGCCCGTGCCGAACGGATCCTGCGCCAGGCTCAGCAGCTTCCAATAGCTGAAGCGACCGAAAAGAGTCTGTCTATTGTTAAGGACCTGGTCGACTCGGGCTACGTATTCATCGGTATCGCCACCGGTGCTGGTGCTCTTCAGGAAGTTAAGGACGGTTACCCCCGGGCCGGCCGTAGGGTTGGCCTCCAGCTTGCCCAAAAGGAAGGCAGCGGTTGGATTGATGAGATTGCCGGTAGCTGCCGCGCTCGTCTGGCAGAAAGTCGATCCAGTCGAAGATCCGTTCAAGCAGTTGAAGGGAAGCGGCGCACGCTGCGCCCCCGCACCCGTCAGCGCCGTGGCCGTAAGGGGGTTGTAAATCTGGTGGACAGGGATTGGTGCCCCTCCCGATGGGTTTGGAATCGTGTCGTTGCAAAAGCCCGTCCCGCTGAACCCGGTCAAACATAGATCGGAAAAGTCTCCCTCGCGTTCCTGTAGCGTTGGGACCGTCGTGTTCCATGGAGTGGCGGTCCGAAGCCGGAATCCTTCATAACTGCCGAATACGAAGGTCTTGTTCTTGATAATCGCTCCACCCCCAGCAGCGCCAAACTGGTTCTGCACAAACGGGACCGGCGTGTTCGGCGTGCCGGCCTGAACTTCCGCGGCCTCGTTAAAGAACTCGTTGGCGTTTAAAACCTTATTTCGGAGATACTCGTACCCTTCGCCGTGCCACGTGTTGGTCCCGGACTTGGTGCTCATGTTGATGACACCGCCGGCGAACTTGCCCCACTCAGGGCCGAGGTTGTTGTCCTGCACCTTGAACTCTGAAATGGAGTCTTGGGTCGGAACCAGGAATGGCAGGTTGATGTAGCCAATATTGAGGGGTTGACCATCCAGGTACTCTGCGCCTTCATTCGCGAAAGCGCCGCCGATTTGGTAATTGGCGAAGTCGAAAGGATTCTTGCCGACGACGTTGCCCTCGGTGCTGCCTTGGGGAATGACTGACGGAGTGGCCGTGGCCAGGTTGAAAATGTTTCGGCCGTTCAGGGGAAGCTCGTTGGCTTCGCGCTGGTCGACGACCGTGCCCAGCGAGGAAGTCTCAGCTTGGAGCAGCGGCGTTTCCGAGGTGACCTCAACTACCTGGCTGACCTCGCCGACCTGCAGCGCAGCGTCGACCCGCGTGCTCTGCTGCACATCGACCGTGACGCCGCCACGAGTGAAGTGCTTGAATCCCTGCTTTTCAACGTCAATCCGGTATTGGCCCGGGAAGAGGTTCACAAATGTGAACAGACCGTCGGCGCCGCTGGATTGAGTGCGCTTCTCGGACGTACCCAGGTTGCTCAGGGTTACCTTGGCGTCCGTGACGGCCGCACCTGACGCATCCGTGACGGAGCCGGAAATTGAGCCATACGTGCTTTGGCTGTAGAGAGAGATGGAAGTGGAAACCAGCAGGGTGAACGAAGCAAGCAGATTCCAGAATATGCGACTTGGCATAGTGGGCTCTTTCCGGTACAGGAATTTCCTAAGTGTCCCCAAACAATGGTGCCGGATTCTTGAACACAGTCGTGGCCGTTGTCAAGCAGAAAATGCACTGATTTCCTTTTGAATAATCGTTAACCCTTGAAACAGTGATATGCTTCCGCCACATGACCGCGACCATGAAGGACATCGCGAAAGACCTCAGCGTCTCAGTGGTGACGGTGTCGAAGGTCCTGCGAAATCAGGGACGGATCAGCCAGGCCACCCGCAAGCGAGTACTGCGCCGGGCCGAGGAATTGAATTACCAGACCAACTGGGTGGCGCGCAGCCTGGTGACCCGGCGCACTTACACCATCGGCTTACTCCTGCCGGAATTTACTCACTCCTTCTTTGCCGAGGTTGCCCGGAGTGTAGCGGAAACCGCTCGTCCCCATGGCTATCACGTGCTCATTTCATGTTTCGAGGAAGATCCCGAATTGGAGGTCAGCGAAGGCGGCGCGCTGCTCGCCCGCCAGGTCGATGGGCTCATCATTGCTTCTTCGCAGCGCCCTCGCCGCGTGGATTTGTTCAAACAGATTCACGAGCGCAAGGTACCCTATGTGTTGATCGATCGCCCCGTCCCCGGTTTGCGAGCCTGCTTCGTTGGAGTCGATAACCAGGCCATCGGCAAGTTAGCGACTGAGCATCTTATCGCTCGAGGTTGTTGCCGTATTGCCCACCTGCGTGGTCCCGAAGTGGGGATCGCTGCGGAACGTCTGGCAGGCTACCGGCAGGCGCTGGCCAAACACGGCCTCCGTCTGAATTCGCATTATGTCGTGCCCGGTGGACACGGGGACGACACTGGGTATGAAGGCATGCGGAAACTGCTCGACCTCAATCCGTTTCCGGACGGAGTTTTCTGTTACAGCGACCCGGTCGCGATCGGTGCCATGCGGGCTATCCTAGAAGTCGAGTTTAATCTGCCCGAAGATATTTGCGTGGTCGGGGCTGGCAATATTCACTACTCCGACCAGGTTGCGGTTCCGCTTACCACGGTCGATCAGGGAACCTACACCCTGGGTAAGCGCGCCGCCGAACTTCTGCTGGAACGAATCGCATCAAAACACCCAATGCGGCCGAAAAAAATACTGATTCCCCCCAGACTCGTAGAACGGCAATCAACCTGCCGGATCGCCGGACGCGAAATGCTGGGCAGCTGAGGACTCTAAGTTGCTGAACGTTCTGCTCCGTGCATGTTGTGTTTTGACCTTGGTGCTGTGGGCCGCGGCCCCGGTGGCGCCGGTTTTCGATGTCAATCTGCCCCACGGCGTGGATTTCATCTTGCAGAATTCTCCCACCCCGCAGAAGTACCTCATCGAAACCATGCCGGGCGGGGTAGCTCTACTCGACTACAATAACGACGGCCTGTTAGACATTTTCCTGGTAAACGGTGGGCGAATCACCAGCCCCATGCAAACACCTGAGAACTTCGATCGGCACGATCCGCGTTACTGGAACCGGTTGTACCGCCAGAACAAAGATGGCAGCTTCACCGACGTAACCAAGCAAGCGGGCCTGGCTGACGCCGGAGACGGAAATTACGGCATGGGCGTTGCGGTGGGAGACTATGACAATGACGGCTATCCCGATCTCTACGTCACCAGCTACGGAAAAAATATTCTTTATCACAACAACGGCGACGGCACCTTCACCGATGTGACAGCCAAGGCGGGAGTAGCCGGGGGCGGGTGGTCGGTATCCGCCGGATTCTTCGATTACGATAACGACGGAAAGCTGGATCTTTTTGTAACCCGCTACATGGACTGGGATACCAAGCACAGCAAAGATTGCGGTGGCAACTTTCACACTTACTGTCCGCCTGAAGAATTTCCCGCCACCACCAACATTCTCTACCACAACAACGGCGACGGCACCTTCACCGATGTGAGCCAGCGCTCCGGCATCGCAGCAAAGAAAGGGCGAGCTTTGGGGGTTGCGTTCGCCGATTACGATGGCGACGGGTTCACTGATATTTATGTAGCCAACGACGGTATGCAGCAGTATCTATTTCACAACAACGGCAACGGCACTTTCACGGAAGTTGGGCTCGAAGCAGGCGCCGCTCTTTCGCAGGACGGCAGGCGGCTCTCCGGCATGGGAGTGGTGTTTCAAGACTATGACAACGACGGTCGACCCGACGTGATCGTGACCGAACTGCCTCGCGAAATTTACGGGGTCTACCACAACGACGGCGACGGCTCCTTCAGCTATCGCAGCCTCGAAACCGGTCTCGGTGTTCTCTCCAGCGGAAGTGCCGGCTGGGGCGTTGGCCTGGAGGACTTCGACAACGACGGTTGGAAAGATCTATTCGTCGCCCAGGGCCATGTGCTCGACAATGTGGAGCGCATCGACCCTTCACTTCATTATTTAGAAGAGCCGCTCTTGGCGATGAATCACAATGGCCGCTTCGAGCGCGCTGATTCCGGCAGCACCGTCCCGGTCGCCGCGCGGGGGGCCGCGTTCGGCGACCTGAATAATGACGGCTGGCAAGACGCGGTGGTGACTACTCTGGGCGGGCATCCTCAAGTGTTCATGAACCGCGGCGGCAAGATGCACTGGCTTACAATTACTCTCCGCGGCACTCGCAGCAACCGCGACGGGTTCGGTGCGCGTGTACAAGTGAATGGACAGACCCGATTCGCCACCTCGGCCGGCAGTTACCTTTCATCGAACGACAAACGCCTTCATTTCGGGCTCGGCGTCACGGAGAAAGCCAAGATCGAAATCGATTGGCCCTCTGGCATCCACCAAACTCTGAATGATGTTCACGCCGATCAGTTCCTCGAAGTGCGTGAACCGGAGAAGCCGTGATTCGAACCTTCCTACTCTTGCTCTTTGCCTGGCAAGTCGCTACGCCACAGGCCGGCGAGCACATGCAGGCGGGAATCGCAGCAGAGAAGCAACGCCAGTTCGATGTCGCCATCAAGGAGTTCAAGCAGGTCACCGAACTCAACCCGTCCTTCGCCGATGGCTTCATCAGCCTCGGGCAGGCCTATATGGAAGAGGGCGATTACGGATCTGCGATTGCACCGTTGAAACATGCGCTGGAATTGAATGCGGATTTGCTGCCGGCTCATCAACTGTTGGGCTATGCCCTACTCGCCCAAGGTTACGCAGGGGAGGCGATTCCACATCTGCAACGCTCGCCGGACAAGACCGCACTAGGGATTGCGCAAATCCAGACCGGACAACTGCCGGAGGCGGTGGCGAATCTGCAGGCGTCACTGGCTGAGCACCCCAACGATCCGGATCTGCTCTATTACCTTGGCCGCGCCAGCGGACTGCTCGCGAAGCAATCTATCGATACGCTGCTGGCCGCGTATCCTGACTCCGCTCGCGCACACCAGGCGATGGCGGAAAACTATTTCGTGCTCCGGCGCATGCCCGATGCTGAAAAAGAATATCGCGAAGCGTTGCGGCTGCGGCCAGCTCTGCCTGAGGCTCACCTGGCGCTGGGAGAAGTGTATGCCGGCGCTTTTCAGTGGGATAAAGCGGAGGAACAATTTCGTCTGCAAGTCAAACTGCAGCCGGGGAATGCCGAAGCCGCTTACCGTCTCGGAGAGGCGTTGCTGGAGCAAGGGAAAGCGCACGAGGCGCGAGTGGAATTGCTACGCGCCGACCGCTTGATGCCGGAGATGCCGGAGACGCTCTACTCGCTCGGGAAAGCAGCGTCTCTTGAAGGTGACGCTGCCGCCGCCGAGAAAGCCTGGACCAAACTTCTTTCCATTGAAAAGCAAAGCGCGTTGGCCGCGCAAGCGCACTTCGGGCTGGCGGCCCTCTATCGGAAACAAGGAAAAACTGCAGACGCGCAGCGCGAAATGCAGGAATTCCAAAAGTTGCAGAGCAGCTCGAACCAGCCACAAGCATCGGGACAGGAACCACAACATTAGCGCACACGCGACTTAGTCCAGGAGCACGATATGAAACTGATTCGGACCGCATTCCTTCGCAATCTGTCTGGTACCAACGCCTACGCCCATCTTCTCGCCTTCCTGCTGTTCTGTTCTTTCGCCGCATTACCGCTTGAAGCCGCCGAACCCTCCTCCCAGAATCTGGATTCTGGCTGGCAGTTTCGCGCCGTCGCCAATACTGATCGACCTGACGTGAAGGAATGGCATCCCGCGCAGGTTCCGGGCGTGGTGCAAACCGATCTATTGCACAACGGTCTGATTCCCGATCCCTTCGACCGCGATAACGAATTCCGTTTGCAGTGGATCGGCCTGGCCGACTGGGAGTATCAAACTACATTTCAAGTCGATGCAGCGACGCTCGCGCACGACCATGTCGACCTGGCTTTTGCCGGGTTAGATACGTTTGCCGACGTCTACCTCAATGACCAGGCCGTTCTTCACGCCGACAACATGTTCCGTAACCGGCGGATCCCGGCGAAGGCGCTGCTCAAGCCCGGACCGAACACGCTGCGAATTGTTTTTCATTCTGCCGTCGAGAAAATGATTCCCTACGTGAAGTCGCTGCCTTACATTTTGCCTTCGATCTCAACCCATAATTATGGGAACGAAGAAAACATCGCGACTGCCCCCTACACTCGCAAAGCCCCGTACAACTACGGCTGGGATTGGGGCCCGCGTTTTATGACCGAAGGTATTTGGCAGCCGGTGCGTCTTGAAACCTGGGACGCTCTGCGCGTTGAAAATTTCCACATCCATCAGGAGAACATCGGCACCGATTTGGCCAACGTTACGGCCGAGCTTGAGATCGAAGCCAGTAAGCCCACTACCGCGACTCTCACACTGGCTCACGATGAAATGTCGGGACCAGCGACTGCTGATGGAACGCAGACGCTGCAACTCAATGCCGGCGTCAATCATATTTCGGTTCCCGTGCGGATCACCGCGCCGAAGCTGTGGTATCCGGTTGGGTATGGGGCTCAGAACCGGTACAGGTTTTCCGCGCAGGTGCGCATCGGCCGCGAAGTCGCAGCCCACGCAGAGACCAAGACCGGACTGCGGTCGGTGGAGTTGCGCCGGGTTCCCGATCAGTGGGGAAAGAGTTTCGAGTTCGTCGTAAACGGCATTCGCGTCTTCGCCAAAGGCGCGGATGTGATTCCCTTTGACAGCTTTCCCAACCGGGTGACTCCGGAGATTCACCGCAATATTCTCCAATCCGCGCGCGATGCTCATATGAATATGGTCCGGGAATGGGGCGGCGGCTATTACGAGTCCGACGATTTCTACGATATCTGCGACGAACTCGGCATCATGGTGTGGCAGGAATTCATGTTCGGCGGCGACATGATTCCCGGCGATGTCTCCTTTCAAGAGAACGTCCGGCAGGAAGCCATCGATCAGATCAAGCGCCTGCGCGACCACCCCAGCATCGTCGTCTGGTGCGGAAACAATGAAGTGGAAACTGGCTGGTGGCACTGGGGCGATCGTCAGGAATTCAAAGCATCCATCTCTCCCGACACTCGCGACCGCGTTTGGCAGGATTACGTAATTATGTTCGCCGATATTCTCAAGAGCGCCGTCACCGAATACGCAGACCCCACGCCTTACACGCCCAGTTCTCCCAGCGCCAACTTTGAAGAAATTCCTGACAATCAGCACAACGGCGACATGCACTACTGGGCGGTATGGCACCAGCAAGCGCCCGCTTCGGACTATACCAAGCAATTTCCCCGCTTCATGTCGGAATACGGATTTCAATCCTTCCCTGAGATGCACACCATCCGCACCTACGCCCACCAACCCGAAGACTTCGACATCCGCTCGACTGTCATGCAGGCGCACCAGAAAAACAAAGGTGGAAACGAGCGCATCCTGACTTACATGCTGCGCGAGTACCACGAGCCCAAGGATTTCGCGTCCTTCGTTTATCTGAGCCAGGTACAGCAGGCGGAGATCATCAAGATCGGCGCCGAGCACTTGAGGCGGCAGCGGCCGCGCACCATGGGTTCACTTTACTGGCAGTTGAACGATTGCTGGCCGGTAGCTTCCTGGGCGAGCATCGATTACTACGGCCGTTGGAAAGCTCTGCATTACTATGCCCGTCGCTTCTACGACGACTTGCTGATCTCGCCTTTCTTGCACGACGGCAAAGTAGACGTGTACGTCGTGTCGGATAAACTCCAGCCGCTTTCGGGGACCATTCACATGCGGCTGCTCGACTTTTCGGGGAGCGTCCTGCTCGATCAGACGAAAGAAGTTCAGATTCCTGCGCAATCGAACGCGATTTATTTCACGGTCGATACGGCACCCCTATCCGCAAAAGCTGATCCGGGGCGGAGTTTCTTGGTCTTTGACCTGGACGTGGCAGGAAAGCGGGTGTCGCGCAACCTTATATTCTTCAAGGTAACCCACGACCTGGAACTGCCGGTCGCACCCGAGATTGAAACGACCCTCAGCAAAACTGGCGATGATTATACCGTCACGTTGCAGTCAGCGCAGCTTGCCCGGAACGTGTATTTGTCCTTCGGCGACACCAATGTCGAAATCGCGGACAACTACTTCGACCTTCTTCCAGCCGAGCCTGTCACCATTCATCTCAAGTCGTCTGCAACGCTGGAGCAACTGAAAGCGGCGCTGACCACCATGTCTCTCACGGAGGCATTCCATTCGAATTGACAACGATGCCCGTGTTTCAGGCAGTCGATTCGCGCAACGTCGCCATTGCACTCGCCGGCGCCAAAAGGTCGGACTCTTGGATAGATTTCCTCTTTTTCACATTGACCGCTTACAGGCCGGTCATTTTCTCCAGGCGTTCTGGATAGCGGGATCCTTCCACCTTAATCTTCGACGCGGCCGCATCGATGTTTCGCAGATCTTCGGGCGTGAGTTGGATTGGTACCGCTGCGATGTTCTCTTCCAGGCGGTTTAGCTTGGTCGTGCCGGGAATCGGAACAATCCAGGGCTTTTGCGCGAGCAGCCAGGCGAGTGCGATCTGGGCAGGAGTTGCTTTTTTCTGCTTGGCAATGCTCCCGAGCAGGTCGATCAGCGCCTGATTCAACTTAAGAGCCTCCGGAGTAAATCGAGGCAGGGTGCTGCGGAAATCGGAGCTGTCGAACTTCGTGTTTTCGTCAATCTTGCCGGTCAGAAAGCCCTTGCCAAGCGGGCTATAGGGCACCAGGCCGATGCCAAGCTCTTCCAGGGTTGGGATCACCTCGGCTTCAGGTTTGCGCCACCACAGCGAATACTCGCTTTGAAGCACGGTGACCGGTTGCACCGCGTGGGCGCGGCGGATGGTCTGCGCGCCCGCTTCGGACAAGCCAAAGTGCTTGACCTTGCCGGCCTGAATAAGTTCCTTCACCGCGCCGGCGACATCTTCGATGGGCACGTTGGGGTCAACACGGTGCTGATACAGCAGATCGATGGTATCGAGCTTCAACCGCTTGAGCGAACCTTCGACGGCCTGCTTGATGTGCTCAGGCTGACTGTTCACACCTGCCGCTCCGGGGCGATTATCTTTGCCGCCCAGATCGAACCCGAACTTGGTGGCGATCACTACTTTGCCGCGGAAAGGCGCAAGCGCCTCGCCCACGAGTTCTTCGTTAGTGAACGGGCCGTATACCTCCGCGGTGTCAAAAAAGGTAATGCCGCGGTCGACTGCGGCGTGGAGGAGATCGGTCATCTCCTTCTTGTCTTTGGGCGGACCGTAAGAAAAGCTCATTCCCATGCAGCCGAGCCCGAGAGTTGAAACTTCAAGATTGCTTTTTCCAAGTTTGCGTTTTTGCATGATTGCTCCTTCTGAACTGCTGTTCGCCTTGATATATGGGATTAGACGCCGGTGGAGCGGCAGCCGATTCGTTCCGCGATCTGAATGATAGGTAATGGATGTTCAGACTATAATGGCGCGACACGATGGCTCTTACCTCTGGTACGAAGCTCGGCCCCTACGAAATTCAGTCTCCGCTGGGCGCAGGCGGCATGGGAGAAGTTTACCGTGCTCGTGACACTCGCCTCGACCGCACCGTGGCGGTGAAAGTTCTTGCCTCCCATCTTTCTTCTTCGCCGGAACTGAAGCAGCGCATGGAGCGCGAGGGGAGAGCGATCTCTTCGCTGAACCATCCCCACATCTGCCAGCTTTACGACATCGGCTCGCAGAATGGCACCGACTATCTGGTCATGGAGTTTCTGGAAGGGGAAACTCTGGCCGAGCGATTGCGCAAAGGCGCGATGCCGCTGGCCGAGGTTTACAAGATTGGGATTGCCGTAGCCGAAGCGCTGGCGGTGGCACACCGCAGCGGCATCGTGCACCGCGACCTGAAGCCGGGGAACATCATGCTCACCGCGGGTGGCGCGAAGCTGATGGATTTTGGGCTGGCGAAGCCGCTGGGAGTGCAGAGCACGGGGACGGGGTCCGGATCGGCAGCGCCTTCCTTTACAGCGGCGGCTACGATGAGCGGGCCCAGCCCGTTAAGCCCGCTGACCACCGCGGGCAGCATCATCGGCACGATTCAATACATGTCTCCGGAGCAGATCGAAGGGAAAGAAGCGGACGCGCGGTCGGACATCTTTGCTTTCGGCGCTGTGCTCTATGAGATGACGGCGGGGAAGCGCCCGTTCGCGGGTAAGAGTCAAATCTCGCTGGCTTCGTCAATTCTGGAGAGTGATCCGGCGCCAATCAGCACGGTCAAGCCACAAACGCCGCCCGGCTTCGAACACATCGTAACGACTTGCCTGCAGAAAAACCCCGAGGAGCGTTATCAATCGGCGCACGACGTTAAGCTGGAACTGCAGTGGATGGCGGCGGAACGGCCGGCGCCGAACGTTGGTGCTTTGGCACCGCCTCCCGCACTTTCGCGGAGACGCGAGCGTCTCGGCTGGACCGTCGGTATCCTGACTGCAGTGGTCGTGGCTTTGATCGCAGGGATTTTCATCGGTCGTCCGGGTGAGCCTCAGGCCATCCGTACGGTCATCAATCCTCCGGAGAAGACCACACTGAATCTGACCGGCGATTCTGCCGGACCACCGGTGCTTTCGCCAGACGGAAGCGCAATCGCCTTCAGTGCCACGGGTGCGGATGGCAAAACTGCGCTCTGGGTTCGCCCGATGAATTTGCTGGAAGCGCGGATGCTGCCCAGCACCGAGGGTGCGATTTTTCCCTTCTGGTCCCCGGACGGACGCTCGCTGGGATTTTTCGCCGACAGCAAATTGAAAACGATTGATCTGAATGGCGGTTCCGCGCAGGTGATTGGTGACGCATCGCTGGGGCGTGGAGGCGCTTGGGGAGCGGATGGAGTGATTCTGTTTTCTCCCAGTCCGAGCGATCCTCTGCTGCGAGTGAGCGTCAACGGAGGAACTCCGGTTCCGGTTACGAAACTCGATACGGCGCTGCACACTTCGCATCGCTGGCCGTTCTTTCTTCCCGACGGCAAGCACTTCCTCTATCTCGCGCTGCACCACGATCCCTCGAAATCTGCCAACAACGAGCTCTATTACGCATCGCTCGATGGCCGTGAAAATCATCCTCTGTTCCGTTCACAATCGAACGCCGTTTATGCCGACGGTTTTCTTTTGTTCGCGCGCGGCAGTCAATTGATGGCGCAACCCTTCGATCCCACGTCAGGAGAGCTCAGTGGCGAGCCTCAGGACTCGGCCAAGGGCATCATGAACGACGCCAGCACCTGGCATATGGACGCGTCGGCTTCCAGTGGCGGACTGTTGGTCTTCAGCAGCGGCGCGTCGGGCGACTTGCAGTTGATCTGGATGAATCGCAGCGGCAAAGAGATCAGCACCATAGCGGACAAGCTCACAGACCTGCAAGGGGCAGTCGTCTCCCCGCAAGGCGACCGCATCGCCCTTCAGATTGATACGGGAGAGAACGACATCTGGGTGCTCGATCTGGCGCGCGGCGTTCGTACCAGATTGACTTTTGGACCGGTGGCGAACACTTCCCCGGTTTGGTCGCCCGATGGCAAATGGATCGCCTACGCTTCGCCTCGCAGCGGTCACTTCAACCTTTACCGCAAACCCTCCGATGGCAGCGGCGCGGAGGAGCTTCTGACCAGCGATGACCAGGGGATTGAGCCCAGCGACTGGTCGCGCGACGGGAAGTACCTGATCTACAACCGGGGTGGCCCCACGGGCCAGACATGGGCCCTCCCGCTCCAGGGAGAGCGTAAACCGTCGCTGGTGGTCTCGCGGGGCGCCTTTGCAAAGCTTTCACCGGACGGCCGTTGGCTGGCCTACACTTCGGATGAATCGGGTGCGTTTGAAGTGTATGTGGTGGCCTTTGGCGGCGGGCAGGCCAAGTGGCAGGTGTCGGCCAATGCCGGGCAACTGCCGGTCTGGAGCAGGGACGGCAAGGAACTTTACTATCTGGACGCGACTTTCGATATCTTCGCCGTGCCGGTGAAGGCTGCGGGCGGGGCTCTGCAATTCGGCGTTCCCCAGGCGGTGGTCACCAATTGGGCCGCTCCGCAGGCTTTCTACGATGTTGCCCCCGATGGGAAGAAAATCCTGCTCAACCGGATTGCGCAACAGGTGAGCCAGTCGGTCACCGTGGTTACCAATTTTACGACGGGATTGAAGAAGTGAGCGTAATCAGTATCCTGAACTCGCCGTAAACTACTCGCGCAGGGGTAACATGAAAAATTCCACGCGCATCGCAGGCGCTGTGCTGCTGCTTACGACTTCGATGTCCATGTCGGCCCGAGATCGGTCCAACGCGCGCTCGATGGTGATCACACGCTACGGCATCGTGGCCACGAGCCATGTGCAGGCGTCCGTGGCGGGAGCGAAAATTCTGGAGCGCGGTGGTTCTGCGGTGGATGCGGCGATTGCCGCGAACGCCGTGCTCGGCGTGACCGAACCCATGATGAACGGCATGGGTGGCGATCTGTTTGCGATTTACTGGGATGCGAAAACCGGCAAGCTGTATGGCCTGAACGCCAGCGGGTGGGCGCCGCGGGGATTGACCATCGAGCATTTGAAGGCGAAGGGCGCGAGTTCGATGCCGGGTTTGGTATTGATTCGGTCACGGTGCCTGGTGCGGTTGCTGGCTGGCATGCGCTGCACGAGCGCTTTGGAAAACTGGAATGGAAAGATCTTTTCCAGTCTGCGATTTCCTATGCTGACGACGGCTATCCCGTTCCGGAGATCATTGCGTCGTATTGGAATGACGCCGCCGAAGCCGTGTCGCAGGATGCCGAGGCCCGGCGGGTTTATCTGCCTTGCGGCAAGCCTCCAGCGGTGGGGCAGGTCTTTCAGAATCATGATCTAGCCAAGGCTCTACGGTTAGTTGCTGAGGGTGGTCCGGATGCGTTCTATAAGGGCGAGATCGCGCGCGCAATTGTGAACACGTCGCAGAGCGTCGGCGGAACGATGGCGGCGGACGATCTGGCGGAGTTTTCGCCGGAGTGGGTTGAGCCGATTTCAACCACCTATCGCGACTGGACCATCTACGAACTTCCTCCCAACGGACAAGGAATGGCGGCGCTCGAGATGTTGAACATCATCGAGACTTTTGCGCCGTCGCCTGATGGACCTTTGAGCGCCGTCGAGTTGCATAAGAAGATCGAAGCCATGAAGCTGGCTTATGCCGATCTGGGGCGTTACAACGGCGATCCGCGTTTCGCGAAGATTCCGGTGAAAGGGATCGTGTCGAAAGAATACGCGCGCGAGCGCGCCAAGCTGATCGATCCCGGCAAAGCCAATTGCGAAGTTGCAGCCGGCACGCCGCCGTTCAGCGACACGACTTATCTTTCGGTGGTCGATCGCGAGGGCAACATCGTCTCGCTGATTCAGAGCAATTACGAGGCGTTTGGATCCGGCATTGCGGTGCGGGGCATGGGATTCGCGCTGCAGGATCGCGGCGCGCTGTTTTCGCTTGATGCCACGTCGCCGAACGCGCTCGCCCCGCGCAAGCGGCCGTTTCACACAATCATTCCTGCTTTCATGGAACATGGGAACCAGCACATTGGTTTCGGAATCATGGGAGGAGCGAACCAGCCGCTGGCCCATGCGCAATTCGTTTCCAACGTGGTGGACTATGGCATGAATATTCAGGAAGCGATGGAGAACGCCCGCTTCACGGTCAGTCCGAAGCGCGGATGCAATATTGTGATCGAGTCGCGAGTGCCGCTGGAAGTGCGGAAGAAGTTATCCGCGATGGGGCATGAACTCGACGTGAGGAACGCATACTCGACGGCCATGGGTCGCGGACAGGCCGTTCTGCACGACTCGAAGGCCAAGGTGAACTACGGAGCGTCGGATGCCCGCGCCGATGGCGCTGCAGTGCCAGAGCAGTGATCAGTGTCTAGTGGTCAGTGGCCAGTCACAGTGCCGGCTGTTTTTCTGGCCACTGATCACTGATCACTGATCACTGGACACTGCCTTACGACCGCAGCAAATTCCTTGCGATGAACAGGACGTTGGCCGGGCGCTCGCCCAGCCGCCTCATGAAGTAGGGATACCACTCGCTGCCAAAAGGAATGTAGATGCGGACGCGCCAGCCGTCGCGCGCCAGCTTGCGCTGCAGGTCGCGGCGAATTCCGTAGAGCATCTGGAACTCGAAGGAGTCGTGGGAAAGTTTTTCGCGGATGGCAAAGGCCTGGGCTTGTTGAATGATGCTCTCATCATGCGTGGCCAGGCCGTGATAGATGCCGCTTTTCATCAGGATCTTCATCAGCTTGACGTAGTTGGCGTCAACGTCGGACTTGAGCGGGAAGGCGATCTCGGCGGGCTCTTTGTAGGCGCCTTTGCAGAGGCGGATGCGGATACGCTCGGCCAGAAGCTTTTCGACGTCACTCTCGGAGCGCCTCAGGTAAGCCTGGATTACGGTGCCGACGGCGTTGGCGTTTCCCGGCATGGCATGAAGTTCGTGGACGAAATCCAGCGTTCGCTGGGTGTAGGGCGAGCCTTCCATGTCGACGCGCACAAAACCGGGAGGGTCCAAGGATGCGGCCTTGGCGACGAGTCCGCTGACGATTTCGCGGGCCAGCCGCTCGTCCACATCGAGCCCCATGTGAGTTAGCTTGAGGCTGATATTGGCGTTGAGCTGGTGGGTGGCGATGGCTTCGAGAACCTGTTGATAAAGCTGGCCGCTGTGGCGGGCTTCCTCGGGATTGGCGACATTTTCTCCGAGGTTATCGATAGTGACGCTCATGCTCGCGCGGTTGACGGCTTGCGTGGCGCGGACGGCGTCGGCGATCTCAGTTCCGGCAACGAAGCGACCAGAGACGCGGCGGCCGAGCGCAGAGCTCTCGGCAAAGGTGCGCAAAGATGGATTTTCGGAGAGACGGACGAAGAAGGCTCTTAACATTCCGCACCAGAAGAATTATCCACCAGAAGCGATGATTCGATAAAGAGCACAGAACGTTTTATCACAACGAGGGCGAACCGCAGCCGCGGCCGCCGACCACAAGCAGTCGAGCGCGAAGCGGTTCGCGGTTGGGATGGACTGCGGAGCTAGGGATTGAAATGAAGTTCAACCGTCTCGTGAGTTTCGTGCGACGCAGCTTCCCACTTCCACTGGCGCAGCGCGTCCTGGGCGGCCTTCGCGAGCAAGGGATGCCCGCCCTTTACTTCGACGGATGTTACCTTCCCGTTGGGAGCAACCAGGACGTCCGCCCGGACTATGCCCTGGATGTTCATGGAGCGGGCGAGTGCGGGATATTCCGGAGCCACCTTGACCGCTACCTTGCGGTTAGCGGCGGAAACCTCCTGGGTAGAGGCGTGGTATGGGGCGAACCCTATTAGTGCCAACAGAACAAGAACAGCCGCCGAAATGCGGTTTTTCATGGGAGCAGGGATTTCCGTATTCAGAATTTGTTCCTATTCAGGATAAGAGAGATTCAGTTTGCGTCGTAGATTACTTGGGTAATAAGGCCAAAGTAATAATGCCGAGCTGCGAGGGTGGGTTTGGTCCCGCGAAACCCAGTGCCGTGGAGTCTTCAGCCGGCGTGCTCTTCCAGAAACTTCTCGACCTCGATGGCGGCCATGCAACCGGTGCCGGCGGCGGTGATGGCCTGGCGATAGCGGCGGTCCTGCACGTCGCCACACGCATAGACGCCGTGGACGCGGGTCAAGACATAGTTGTGGGTCTTGAGGTAGCCGTCCGCATCGGTATCGAGCTGGCCGGCAAACATCTTTGCGTTGGGATCGTGCCCGATCCCGAGGAATAGAGCGCTGGTAGGAAAGTCCCAGACCTTGCCGGTCTTCACATTGCGCAGCTTGAGGCCGGTGACTTCCTGCTTGTCGTGATCGTAGACATCTTCGACGACGGTGTCGGTGAGGAACTGAATCTTCGGATTCTGTTTAGCGCGCTCCAGCATGATCTTGGAAGCGCGGAAGCTGTCGCGGCGGTGAATGATTGTCACCTTGGTGGCGAAGCGCGTGAGGAAGATGGCTTCTTCCATGGCGGAGTCGCCGCCGCCGATTACCACGATTTCCTTTCCTGAAAAGAAAAAACCGTCGCAAGTGGCGCAGGAAGATACGCCATGGCCGATGAGCTGCTGCTCGTGGGGCAGGCCCAGCCACCGCGCCGAAGCGCCGCTCGCGATGATGAGCGCTTTGGTGTGCACCTGTTGCTTGCCGAGATGAAGCAGGAACGGACGCTGGCTGAGGTCAACACTGGTGAGATGGCCCACGCGGTATTCGGCGCCGAAACGTTCTGCCTGCTTGCGCATGTTCTCGACCAGTTGCGGTCCCATGATGCCATCGGGAAAGCCGGGAAAGTTCTCGACCAGCGTGGTAAGAGAGAGTTGCCCGCCGGGCTCGTGGCCCTCGATCACGAGAGGTTTCAGATTGGCGCGAGCGGTGTAAAGGGCGGCGGTGTGTCCGGAGCAGCCGGAACCGATGATGACGACGTTGCGGGTTTCGCTCATGATGAGATAGACGTTAGATTGCTGGATTCAGATTTCGATGCATTGTGCAAGTGACAGCACTTAAAACCAAATCTTAACCTCAGAGCACCATTCGGCGCCGCTCAGGCCAAGCTGCGGAGTACGCAAAGAAATCCTTATCATTAATCTTCTTCTCCATAGACTCCGTTCACGGTTTGGCGGGGGGCTTGACCGATTTTTTCTTTGCCGTCGCCTTCGGGGCTGCTCCGGGAATTTGCGCCAGTTCCGCGGGCACCGTGCGCTTGACGCCAAGCAAGCCGCGATAGTCGGTGAGCACTTCGGAGGCGCTGCGGAATAGTGGTTCGTAGGCGCTCTGATCAGGCGCCGGACCGTTTTCCGAAGCGCTGCAACGGGCCAGCGCGATCGACGATTTTCCGAAGCGCTCGAGCCGGATTCGGTTGGCCGGAGTGTTGGCGGCGACCACGGCTTCGGGGCTGCCGATCGCTGACGCGCTGTCTTCCATCGAAACCTGGATGAGGTCTTTCGGATCCCGCACGTGCAGCACCAGCGTCTCGATCATGTTCTGCCCATCGTTGCTGAAAGAGTATTGCACGCTGGCGAACAGAGCCTGTACGGAGAATTCGCGCCGAATGCGAACGTAGCTGGCAACCGAAGGTTCATCCGACATTTTCGCGCCGCTTCCCGGCTGAAGAAAGTTGGGAGGCTCGGTCAGCGTGGAGCGGCCATGGGAGATTTCGAAGTCATCGCTGAACAGCGGTTGTTTCGGGATGCGCGCCAGTGCGGCGGCGATTTCCTTCTGTTCCTCAGCCGATGGCGTGCAAACGTTCAGCATGTTCACTTTTACCTGCGGTTCGGTCGAAGGGGTCTCGGGAGCCTGTTGAGAAGCGGCAGGAAGAGCTAGCAGCAGGCCTGCGACGATCGGAATAAGTTTTGAGAGCACGGCAGAATGATAACCCAAAGGCAGTTCTCAGTTCTCAGCGCTCAGTCAAAACCTTGTGTCGCTGAGAACCGGGTTGCTGAGAACTGAGAACCGAGAACCGAGAACTGGGTTTCGATTAGAATTCAGGGCATGGCGAATCTGACACTGGTTTACGGCATGCGGCTGCTGCCTTCAGAAGACGTGGCCGAAGTGGGGCAGGCTCCGGTGAAGCTTACCAACGGACACGAGGCGCACGTCACCATGCACGTGCTCGAAGGCAGCAAGGAAGAGATCGAGAAGCAATTGCGCACCAGCCTGGAAGCATTCTTCGATCTGTATCCGGAAATTTAGCTCCGTTGGCGAAATCATGAAGCAGTTTTACTCGAGGTTGCGCGCAAGAATGCTGGCCGCCGATTTGTGGCCGCAGGGATGGGTCGCGCGCGGCGCTATGTATTCACTGGGTTTCGCAATCGGACTGTTCGCTCTTGAGATGGGGTTGAAGCCGTTTGCCCGCGCCGCAGCCGACAGCCTTGCGGGCTGGGTTAAGTTTCTACTTTTCGACGCTGCGTTGCTGTTTTCCGTTATCGCTTTCCGCTGGTTGAAGCGAAAAATTCTGTGGCGCCTGCGCAACCGGCTGATCGTGACTTACGTCTTCATCGGCGTGATTCCGGCGGTTCTGCTGGTGGCCATGACATTCATCACGCTTTACGGGCTGGCTGGGCAGTTCGCCGTGTTCGTAGTGACTTCAGAAATCAACTCGCAATTGCGCAGTCTGGGGGCGGTGAACGCCGCGGTCGGCAACGAACTGGCGGCGCGGCTGGAGCGCGGGGATAATCCCACCGCCGAATCTCTGGCCGGGCTGCGGAAGCGCGATGCGGCCTGGAAGCGACGGCGAATGTATGCCTGGCTGGACGATAAGCTTTTGCCTCTGGGCGACGAATCCAAGGGGCCTGCGCCCTCATTGCCCACGTTTGCAAAAAGCGAGTTGCGCGAAATCACGCGCGACCGCGACGGCCTGTATCTGCGCGTGGTTACGGAGCTTTCGACGGGGTCAAAGACGCTCACCGTCGTAACCAGCGAGCCCTTCGACAAAGCGTTAGTGGGGAAGATTGCGGCGGACCTGGGCGAAATCACCTTGCTCGAAGATCCGGGGTTCCGCGGCGACGAACCACAGGCGATCGCGCCCGCGAATACCGGAACGAACAACATCGCGACAAACAACGCCGCGACAAACAACGTCAACATTGTAATCAGCGACCGCAGGCAGCGCGTGGATTTACATCCTAGTCCCACATTTACCGTGGGGACGGTGCCGCCTGCCATGGGGCGCCTGGATCGCGAGGTTCCGTTCCTCGCGCCGCTGCCAGTGCTCGATTGGAAAACCGGAAAACGCGAGCCCACTGGGTCCGTCGTGGTGCAGGTGCGAACTCGCCCGTCGGTGCTTTACGGCCATTTGTTCGCGGCCCTCGGGGAGTTCGTGCAGATGGTGGAGTATACGCTTCTCGCCATCCTCATCTTTTTCGGCGTGATTGAATTGATTGCCCTCGTGATCGGTATGCGCATGACGCGGACCGTCACCGGCGCGGTAGCGCATCTCTACGACGCCACCAAGCATGTCGACCGGGGGGACTTCAGCCATCGCATCCCGGTCAAGTCCACGGATCAACTGGCGCAACTCTCGCTTTCGTTCAATTCCATGACGGAGTCGATCGAGAAGCTGATTCAGGAGCAGAAGGAAAAGCAGCGCCTCGAGGGTGAACTCGCCATTGCGCAGGAAGTGCAGGCGCAACTGTTTCCGCGGCAGGTTACGGAACTGGAGTCGCTAGAAGTGCATGGCTTCTGCCGGCCGGCGCGAACCGTGAGCGGCGACTACTACGACTTCCTCACGGCCAGTTCTCATAAGCTGATTCTGGCCGTAGGCGATATCAGCGGGAAGGGAATTTCGGCAGCGCTGCTCATGGCGACCATCCACTCCGCGGTGCGCGCTTACAGCATCGAGAGTTTGCCCCAAATGCGGGAACCAGTTGCCGTGGGCGCCGTGGCGGGCGCGGGCAGAATCATGGCGGCGTGGCCTGAGGGTATTGAGGTGTCCCCGGGAGCGTTGCTCAGCCTGCTCAATCACCAGCTTTACGAGAGCACTCCGCCGGAAAAGTACGCGACGCTCTTCCTGGGAATTTACGACGGGCGATCGCACCGGCTGACTTACAGTAACGGCGGACACCTTCCGCCCATCCTGATTGCGAAGGACGGAGCCGTGCGGCGCCTCGAAACCGGCGGTACGGTAGTGGGGCTGTTCGATCACATGATGTACGACGAAGGCGCCGTGGAAATGCATCCCGGCGAAATCTTCCTGGCCTACAGCGACGGCGTCACCGAGCCGGAAAACGACTTCGGCGAATTCGGAGAGGAACGGCTGATCGACCTGGTGAGCGCCAACCGCCGCCTGCCACTGGTGCAAATCAGCCAGACGGTCACATCGGCAGTCGACGACTGGATCGGCGACAACGAGCAGCCGGATGACATCACGTTGGTGCTGGCGCGGGCAAGGTAGACGACCGTCGGCCTGTCATCCCGAGCGAAGCGAGGGATCTTGGTTCTTAGCCCTGCTCGAAACCCCAGCGGTACATGGCCTTTGGTAACCCCTCGCCCCTTGCCTGAACGGAGCTTTGGTACTAGAAAATGATTCTAAGAGTAATGTAAGAGGTCTCCCCCATGAGGCACGCAACAGCGAAAACTTTCCGGAATATCGGCAGCGTAAAATCGCCGCTCCATCTCGGTTCGGGCGTCTATGCGTATCGACGCAGCGGGAGATGGCGCTACCAAACTCCAGAAACCGTTAGGCAATTTGGCAATAAATTTATTGAAGCCACAGACGGCGAACTTATAACGGAGTTGGCTTCTCGCGGTTATCAGGTCCTTTACCCATCTCATGAATGTGTAGACCGCCCGAACCTGCCGTGTCCGGCCTGTAAAAGAGATGCGCTTCGTGCCTTGGGACTCGCTTTGGATAGGACGATACCCTAATCACCCCCCAGAACCTTAAGAACGAACTAGACCAGATGGAAAAGGGGGCTTGCCTATTCTCGCGCCGCGCAGCCTGCACCATGTTCATTCATTTCATCCTTAGCTTTTCCACAATCCACTTGTGACATCTAACCTTGCGTCGCGAATCCAAATCGGCGATCATGGTCGAGGCCGTGACGGTCTGTTACACAGCAAGTCGTCGCGCTCTAAGTCCTTTGTTTCACGGATTTTAGTATCTAAGTTCTTTGACATCCGGATTTTGCGGGGAATTTCTTGCTAACTCGATGATTCCAGAGATGGAGGGGGGAGGGGGGATACCCCATTTTCCCGCACAGATCGAGCGACTCCGCTCTTCCTCGGCTGTCGCCGCCCAACTTTATTTTGCGGTGAGCTCGCAGCTCACTTTTTGGGCAACAGCGTTACCCGCGAGGTCACGGCCAGATCCTTCGCCATCCCGCCCAGAAGCACGGGCCCGACCGTCGTATCCAGAAGATGGCTGTCGGCGCGGGGATCGTCGGTGTCTTCGCTGATGGTTTCCCAGCGGCCGTGGTGCAGGTCGTAGGCGAAAGTGAAGGTGGATGCTTCGGTTGGCTCGCCGTCGTAGGCGACGCCTTTGTAATCGTGAGGCGTGGCGGTGCCGCCGGAAAAGAAAATCTGGTGCTCGTGTTCGCTTCCGGCGGCGGCGATGGCGAAGCGCGCTGGACCGGGATGCGGCGGCAGTTTGCTCCATTCAATCTTGATTGGATCTTTCTTGTCGATCTTGCCCAGCCAGCACTCATCGGAAGCCAAGTACCGCGGACCGCCCGCCGGGCCCGGCTTGGCGCCGTCTACGATCACGATAGTCTCGCCGGCTATGCCGCCGGCGAGGCTGAAGACAGGCGTGCCGGGGAAGGGCGTGGCTTGACTCCAGGAGTTTTTCTCGACGTCGTAAACCTGCACGTTGTTGACCGGGCCATTCTTCGACCGGCCGCCGATCAGGTAGACGAAGCGATCATGCGTTACTCCCACCGCCGCGCGGTCCACCGGGACGGGAATGTCCTGACCGCGATGCCAGTTTCGTTCTTCGATATAAACATTCACATCGGGAACTGTCATTTCGTCGCCCTGGGCATCCAGCACATATCCGCCCATAAGAACAATTTGGTTCTTGGCCCCAGCCGCCGATGCGCCGAGGCGGCCGGCAACTCCGGGCACGGGGCGGCCCAGGTGCCATTTCGCGCCGGCGAGTGTCATCACATAAACCTGGTTGGTGACGTCATCCCAGGTCTTCCGGGGACCAACTCCCATCATGGAAAAAAGTTCGAATCCATGTCTGAGGCTGGCGACCGCGTTCCCTGTAACCGCGGCGGGCATCGACGGGAACTTTGGTTCGCCCGATGCGCCCAGAAGAATCGCGGCGCAGATCGCGAGCAGAACAAGGGCGGACAGTTTTTTCATTCCAGTGATATTACCGCACCTTTTTTCGACGGCGGATCTCACAGCCAGATTTTCAGAAGTACATCTTCAGAACCAGTTTCTCAGAACCATGTTTTGCGGCGGTACTCGCGGTAGGCATCACCAAACGCGGCTTCGAGAACCTTGGCTTCGCGGCGGGCGCGCACGGTCTGCATGATAATCAGAGCGACCAGGGCCAGCCAAAGTACGGGCCGGTGCAAGACGAGCGCAAATCCGGCAAGCACGAACGCGCCGGAAACATAAATGGGATTCCGTACCTTCGAATAGATCCCGTGGGTGACTAGCTGATGGGCCTTGGCTCTGATGGCGAAGGACTTGCCGAGCTGGTAGCGTGCGGTGACGGCCCCGCCAATGCCGACGAGCATCAGGGCTGTGCCGATGATACGTTGCAAGTCCCAGGCGCCGGGGATGGAAAACACAATCCAGAGAATGATGGCAATGGCAACGATTTGCACGGCGGTAAAGATTTGGAGCGAGCGGCCCTCCATGGATGTATCCCTAACCTCCTTCAGCGCATTCGATACAATCTGTTCAATCAATACCTATTCAATCAACAGCTATTCAACCAAACCCTGGCGCACGGCGTGGATGAAGTCCGTATAGGCGGGTTGCTCCCCGCTTGCGCGCACCAGGCTCGCGATCTGACCGCGATGATACGCCGAGTGCAGCACCACGTGGGTCAGAATGTCTTCCACGGAACTGGTCCACGGCTCGCCCTTGCTGTTCTTGTAAACGACCGTTTCCGAAAGTCCTGCCGCAGGAAGCTCGCCGAGGAAATTGCGCCATAGCCGAGCAACGTCGGCGATTTGGTCTTCACATTGGTCGAGAGTGAAATCCGGCCAGACCGGCTGACTCTGCGGTTGTTTCCTGAGGCGCTCCAGCCACAGCCGCTCGGCCGAGAGAATGTGTGCCAGAAGCTGACGTGGCCGCAGTGGCGCATTAGCGCTTGCCTTCAGGCGGGCGAGCACTTCGCGGTTTGCCCACTCATCGTAGGCGAACTGGCGGCGTAAGTGTCCGAGCAGTTCCATGGTTGGGGCAGCCTCACACTGTAATAGCCATCCGCTGCGACCTGCAACCGGTATTCATGGTCCTTTCACATTTCTCAAGTAGACTGCCGGCTTAGCTGATAGTGAGATACTTGTGTTAGTGGTGATCGAATTGTGGTCACCCTGTTGAAATATGCCGCGCAAAGCTACAACCCCGCGAATTACGAGTGAAGACGCGGGCCCTCCTGACTCCACCGACACGGTGCATGCGCAGAATCAGGAAGGCGGCAAGAAATCGGGCGGGAAAGGATCGGGATCGCTCGACGATCTGGCGCGGACGGCGCTGAAAGCTTTTCTCATTGCGCGCGACGCGGCCTTCAATGTGCGCGACCTGCTGACTCATTCTTCGCGCATGGCCTTCCTCGCCATCAAGGAGTGCGAGCAGGAACTCGACATTATCGAACGCTATATCGATGAGCGGCTGCCCGCAGCGATTACGCGGGTGAACGAGGCGCGAGCGCGCCAGTTGCTGACCAGCCTGAAATGCACGACTGACCTCGAGCGCATTGGCGATCTGATGATGAGCGTGGCTATGCGGGTGCAGTCCCGGACGACGAAGATGGCGGCTTCCGACGTGCGCCAGTTGGTGGAAATGTCGGCGAGCCTGCGCGAAATGCTTGACCTGGTTTATCGCGGATTCGTCGATCTCGATCTGGAGTGTGCTCGCAAGGTGTTGCAGATGGATAAGGACATCGACCGAGTCTGTCATGCTCTGTTCCAGAAGCACCTGACCGAACATGCGTCGGACAGCAATCCCTCGAGTTTCGATGTGCTTCTGATGGCGCAGGCTTTGGAGCGCGCCGGGGATCACACCACCAATCTTGCTGAGGATCTTTACAGCCTTATTGAAGGCCGCAGCTTGCGGCACGCTCCGAAGAAGCGAGCAGCAACCTAGAAGCAGTGGCCAGTGGTCAGTGGCCAGTTCTCGCGCCAGCTTTCTTCGATGGGGGTTTGGTTTTCACTGATCACTGACCACTGGACACTGGTCACTGCTCTTGAAATTCATCATTCGTTAACACGTGGGAAACATTCCCGCAACAATTCCAAAATACATTCAATGGAGAATCCGGCGCCGAACCGACCTTTGACTGTGGGTCAAGCCGTTGCAGGTGACGATGCCCTCTCCCATGGAATCTTATGAACCGCGCGGCGATGCGGGCGCCGCAGCAGTGTCTCGAAGCCTTATCTTCGTGGTTGAGGATGAGGAAGACATTGCGCGGCTGATCTCTCATAACCTGCAGGCGGCCGGTTTTGACGTGCAAAGCTTTGTCAGCGGCGGCTCTGTCGTCTCTGAAGCTTTGCGGGAGATGCCGTGTCTTTTCCTCCTGGACGTGATGCTTCCGGGCGCCGATGGCTTTGATCTTTGCCGGCAGATACGGCAGACCCCCCCGCTCTCCTCGACGCCGGTCATTTTTCTGACGGCCAAGACGACCGAAGCCGACCGGGTGAAGGGGCTTGAACTGGGCGGAGACGATTACATCACCAAGCCTTTCAGCCCGCGTGAACTCGTGGCCCGAGTGCGCAGCGTGCTCCGGGGATTGCGCCAGCCGCCGGTGAAGCCGGAAGTGCTTCGCCTGGGCGATCTTGAGATCGATGCTTCTTCGATGACGGTGCAGGTGGAAGGACGGGGGGTTCTCACCACGGTGCGCGAATTTCGCTTGCTGGAGTATCTGGCCTCCCATTGCGGGCGCGTGCTCACGCGCGACCAGTTACTCGACGCAGTCTGGAAAGAGACTCCGTTTGTGACGCCGCGCTCGATCGATGTCTACGTGCGGCGGCTGCGCGAAAAAATCGAGAACGATCCCCGCCACCCGCGGTATTTGAAAACGCTCCGCGGCATTGGCTATCGCTTCGAATCGCCAAAATAGACAGTGGTCAGTGTCCAGTGGTCAGTGGCCAGTCAGGGCGCCGGCTCAAGTGTTACCGGCCACGGATATCACTGACCACTGGCCACTGGTCACTGCTTTTTGATTTATCCTTTCTGATCAAGTCTCAAACCTTCAACTCATGAGCCGATCTAAACCGCTATGGAATGCGGACGAGCAAAAGGCCCGTTTAGCAGAACTCACGGCGCGGTCCGACGATTCCGCCAAGGATCGCTCGCTGCGGCGGGATGTGCGGTCGCTCGGCGCTTTGCTGGGGCGAGTTCTGGTGGAGCAGGCGGGCAAGGAGGTGTTTGATGCCGTCGAAGGGTTGCGGAGGCTGATGATTCGGGATCGCGAGCGGGTCCGCGGCAGTAATTCAACGGATGAACTCATGGCCCGTGCTGAGGCGACGATTTCAGAAATGGATCTGGCCCGCGCTTATCAAGTCACCAAAGCTTTTGCAATCTATTTCGAGCTGGCAAATCTAGCGGAGACCAACCATCGCAAACGCCGCCGCCGCGCCCGCCAACTGGAGCAGAGCAGCGCGACTCTGCCGGGATCGTTCCATGGGACGTTGTTGCGCATGAAAAAGGCGGGGATCTCCGCCGAAGCGGCACTGGCGGCGCTTCGCCAGGTGATGGTAACTCCGGTGTTCACGGCCCATCCCACGGAAGTGGCTCGCCAAACTGTCCTGCTGAAACGGCGGCGCATCGCCGAACAACTGGAGCGGTTGGACCGTCTGCCGCTTACTGAGGCCGAGGCTTTGCGATGTGAACAGGCGATCCACGCAGAAATTACTTCGCTTTGGCAGACGGACGAAGTCAGGCAGACTAAGCCGACTGTCGATGACGAGATCCGCATGGGCCTGCGTTACTTCCGCCTTTCGCTTTTTGAAACGCTGCCTCGTGTTTACGCAGAAGTAGCGGAATCGATGCACGACGTTTACGGCACGGTTCTCGATGTGGCCGAGTTGCCAAATCTGCTGAGTTTCGGATCATGGATCGGCGGCGACCGTGATGGCAATCCGCTGGTCAAGCCGGAGTGCGTGAAAGATGCTCTTGAGCAGGCGCGAACGATGATTCTGCGCGAGTATGTCCGGGACGTGGAGTTCTTGAGCGATTGCCTGAGTTCGTCGGTGCGGCAGGCGGGCGTTTCGGCGGAGATTGTGTCGCGGCTGGCGCAATATAAAGGATCGCTGCCCGGAGCTGCCATGCTCTGGGGACCGGGCAACACGACGGAGCTTTATCGCCGTTTTCTTTCCTACGTGGTTTACCGATTGCAGCGCAGCCGTGAGGGCCCGGAGGTTCAGGGTTCGTATAAGGACGCGGCGGAGTTCGAATCCGATCTGGTCATGCTGCGGTCGAGCCTGATCGGGAATCGCGGGCAGCGGCTGGCGGAGGCCTACGTCGATCCATTGCTGCGACAACTTCGAACCTTCGGCTTCCATCTTCAGGTGCTTGATATCCGGCAGCATGCGCGGGTCCACGCTGAAGTTCTGGAGGAAATCGGCACAAGAACGATCGACCTTAGCAAGATTGGGCTGGGAAGCACCGAACTGAGAAAGACCAAACTGAGGAAGACCGAATTGAGAGAGACCGCTCCGGCCCTGGCGGCAGGGACTGCTTCTTCCGACAGCAACGAAGTTTCTCCTCAGGCACGGGAGCTGATCGAGACTCTCCGCATGATCCAGCGGGTCAAGCAGGTTTATCCCGCACAGTCGATCCGTCAGTACATTATCAGCGGGGCGGAGTCCGAGCACGATGTGCTCAACCTGGTGCGCCTGGCGAAGGCTTGCGGGGTGCGTTTGGCTGGTTCCGGCGAGCGTGATTACGAAGATCAAGATTCTGGCGATCGTGGCTCCGGCAATCGTGACCCCGGCCTGATGCCGGTGCCGCTGTTTGAGTCGATCGATTCTCTGCGCGCGGCGGGTGGCGCGATGCGGCGCTTGTGGCGGCATCCTGATTACGAACCGCTGCTCGATTCCTGGGGACGATGGCAGGAAGTGATGCTGGGCTACTCCGACTCCAATAAGGATGGAGGAATGCTGACCAGTACCTGGGAACTGCACAAAGCGCATCGTGATTTGCACGGTGTGGCGCGAGAATGCGGAGTGAAACTGCGGCTGTTTCACGGTCGCGGCGGTACGGTCGGGCGCGGAGGCGGGCCGACGCATGCGGCGATCCTGGCCCAGCCGGTAGGATGTTTTTCCGGGCGCATCCGCATTACCGAACAAGGAGAAGTTCTCAATTGGAAGTACGCCGATGCGGTGCTCGCGGAATGGAACCTGGAATTGATGATTGCCGCAAGCCTGGAAGCATTCACGCGCTCGGGCGCGCAGCCAAAGGATCAGGCGCGCTGGGAAGAGGCGATGGAAGAAATGTCGGCGGAAGCCCATCGCGTGTACCGCCGCGACATCGCTGAGAATGTGGATCTGCTCGAATACTTCGAGCAGGCCACGCCTGTGCAGGAACTAGACGCGGCGCGCATCGGCTCGCGGCCATCGCGCCGCAGCAGAGGCCGTCGTCTGGAAGACCTGCGCGCCATTCCATGGGTGTTCGGATGGATGCAAAGCCGCCATGCCGTACCGGCGTGGTATGGAGTAGGGCAGGGATTGCAGAGCTTCGCCGGGAAGGGAAGAGGTCACGAGCGGCTGCTGCGCCAGATGTTAAAGCATTTCACGCTTTTTTCGGACCTGGTGCGCAACGTCGAACTCGGCATGGCCAAGGCGGACCTTCACATTGCCCGCGTTTATTCCGGGCTGGTGAAGAACACGGGGTTGCGCACGCGCGTCTTTGCTATGCTCGAAGCGGAGTTTGTGCGGTCGCGGCAAATGATTTTGCGCATCTCCGGTCAACGGGAGTTGCTGGCGCGCAACCGGGTGCTGGCGCGATCCATTCATCTGCGCAATCCGTATGTAGATCCGATGAGCCTGATCCAGGTGGAGCTTTTGCGGCGCAAGCAACTGGGACAAGATCTGGGGAAACTCGAATATCCTCTAGGCGCGACCATCAACGGCATCGCTGCGGGACTGCACAACACGGGATAGTCGTTGAGTTTCTCCGCTAACCGTGAATCTGGCTGCGCGTCATATATTATGTTGTTTTGCAGGCATCCGGGGAGTGCCGCTCGTTCTTGCGGTGCGCGGAACTTTCATCTTCCCTTGTGCGTATGTTTTGAGGAGTCACCGCTCCTGATCCAATCTCGAATACTTCCGGAGAGAGGCCAAATGTTTATTTCCAGAGTTATCCTGAGTCTTGTGTTGCTGCTGATCTTGCCTCTGGCTGTGCTTGGGCAAAATCCGGTGTCGAACATGACATCCAGCGCGGCCATCGGCGCCGCGGCGGAAACTGACGCGCCCCAGCTCGAACACTTTGATCCGAATCTGACCGATCAGACGCTGAGTCCGTGCGACGATTTTTACAAGTACTCCTGCAACAAGTGGCTCAAGGCCAATCCGATTCCCGCCGACCAGGTGTACTGGAGCACGGGAAGCAGCCTGGAGCTGTGGAACGAAAATTTGCTGCGCGAGACTCTGGAAGCGAGCAGCAAGAACGATGCGACTCGCAGTGCGGTGCAGCAGAAGATCGGCGACTACTGGGCGGCCTGCATGGATGAGAGCGGCATCGAAGCGGCCGGATTGAAGCCGCTGAAACCGGAACTGGACCGCATTGCCGCCATGCGGTCTAAGAAAGAAATTACGCTTGAAATTGCTCATCTGCACCACCTGTTTCCTGGCGCATGGGAGCAGTCGGACAATCAGACGAACTCTCCGTTTTTCGGCTTCACGGGGCAGCAGGACTATGACGACGCTTCCATGGTGGTGGCGCAGATTGATCAGGGAGGGCTAAGCCTGCCCAGTCGCGACTTCTACATCAAAACTGACGAGAAGTCTCTTGAGACTCTTAAGAAATACCGTGTGCATTTGCAGAAGATGTTTGTGCTGGCGGGGGAGGCGGAGGCGCAGGCCAGCAACGATGCCGGCACCGTGATTGAACTGGAAACCGCCATGGCTCGGGCGCAGATGGATAACGTCACGCGCCGCGATCCGAAGAACGTCAACAACAAGATGAGCCTGGCGCAGATCCGCGAGCTTACACCTTCCATCGAGTGGGACGCTTACCTCAAAGCAGTGAAGGCTCCGGCAACGGATCACTACATCGTCACTTCACCCGCTTTCTTCCGCGCCGAAGAAAAATTGCTGGTCGAACATCCGCTTGAGCAGTGGAAGACTTACATGCGCTGGCAGGTGATTCACCACGCGGCTCCTTATTTGAACAAAGCGATGGTCGACGAAAATTTTGACTTCTTTGCGCACACGCTGGCGGGCCAGGAGGAGCAGCTTCCGCGCTGGCGGCGCTGCACTCGGGCTGCGGACCGCGACCTGGGTGAGGCGCTGGGGCAGGCTTATGTCGATCGTGCTTTTCCGCCGGAGAGCAAGGCTCGCACCCTCGAAATGGTGCACGCCATCGAGCGCGCCATGCATGACGACATTGAAAGCGTTACGTGGATGACGCCCGCCACCAAGGAACAGGCCATCGTGAAGCTGAAGGGGATCGAGGACAAGATCGGATATCCCTCGCACTGGCGGGATTATTCGAGCGTGAAGATCACGCGCGAGAGCTACCTGGGCAACGTGGAACAGGCGTCGGCAGCCGAATTCGAGCGTTGGGTGGCCAAGATCGGCAAGCCGGTGGACCGCAGCGAGTGGACCATGACACCGCCTACCATCAACGCCTATTACGATCCGCAGTTGAACACCATCAACTTCCCGGCGGGGATTTTGCAGCCTCCGTTCTTTGAGAAAGATATGGATGATTCCGTAAATTACGGCGCCATCGGCATGGTCATCGGTCACGAACTTACCCATGGCTTCGACGATCAGGGACGCAAGTTCGACGCGCACGGCAACCTGCGTGACTGGTGGACCGCGGAAGATGCCAAGCAGTATGACGAACGCGGCAAGTGCATTTCCGATCAGTACACGGAGGAGGTTCCCGATGCCGGCCCCGGGGTGAAACAGAATGGCTTGCTGACGCAAGGCGAGGACACGGCGGATAATGGCGGCATTCATCTCGCATTTTTTGCACTCGAAGATGCGCTCAAAAAACAAGGCAAGTCAGTCGACGACAAAGGTCCGGACGGCTGGACCTATCGCCAGCGCTTCTTTCTCTCCTATGCCTATTCGTGGTGCGCGGCCGTGCGTCCGGAAGTGACGCGTCTGATCGTTACCACCGACCCGCACTCGATGCCGATTTTCCGCGTCGACAACGTGGTTTCGAATATGTCCGAATTTGCGCAGGCTTTTGGTTGCAAGGCTGGGCAGAAGATGGTGCGGGCGAACGCTTGCCGGGTTTGGTGAGGTAAGGGTCGATTCGATTAGTTCCGCGCGGAACATTCTTGCAGACGAGATGGGCCGACCCTCGGGCCGGCCCATCCCTCTCACAACATTTTGTCTCTGGTTATCGCTAGCGGTTGAAGTCCTCTTTGGACTGCGCGCGCTTTATGTATTTCTCCAGGTTAGACCGGTTGGCGTCATCGGGCACGCCGGCAAGAGCGGTCTGCAATTCTTTGACGGCTTTGTCGTAATCGCCCTGGCCGCTATAAACGCGGGCCAGACCGACGTGCGATATCCAAAAGTCAGGATACTTTTTCGCGTTTGAGAGGTAGAGAGCAAATGCCTCTTCCTGCTTCTTCTGCCCTTGAAGCTGGCGGCCATAGAAGTAGAGCTGCTGTGCGCTAGCTTTCTCCAATGCTTTGCTGCGGAATGTCGTGGCATCGTCTTTGCGGCCCATGGCTTCGAGAATCTGCGACTTGGTCATCAGGTTGTCGTAGCGTTCTTCGACTCGGATGGACTGGTCTTCATCCTTCAGAGCTTCATCGAGACTGGTCTTACTGGCGAGGAAGTAGTTGGCGGCTTCGTCCCAGCTCTCCCAGAAATATTGATTGAGCCCGCGTATTTGCCGGTTAATGCTGGCTTCGACGATGGGGTCTACTTTGACCGCAACATTGAAAGGCACGGCGACCTTTTCCCAGCGCAGGGTGACTACGGCGGAGTCGGGTTTGAGATCGTCAAAGTCGTAGGTCAGGGCATCGTGGAATTCGGCAGTTTGCGGCTTCACCGTGACCCGCAACGCATCTTCATCCTGCTTGTAGCTGAAACTTCCCCACGCGGTAGACATCTTCGAGAAGATCACGGTCCACTGATCTTCGCCGGGAATCATGTGCAGACCGTAGGTTCCTTTGTCGAGCGGTTGGCCTTCAATCGTGACTGGATCAGTGAATGTGACGGTGGTATTTTCGTTGGCTCCGGCGCGCCAGACCTGTCCGTAAGGTACGAGTTTGCCCCAGACCTGGCGGTCATTCACCAGCGGCCGATGATAGTTGATGGTGATGTCGGTGAGGCCAAGGCGCTGCGTGATGACGGCATGCTGGCTCTGCAGCGGCAGATCGAGCATTATGCCCTGGGCCTGGCAAAGACTGGCCAACGTGAGAAGGCCAGATAACAAAACAAGCAGACGAGTTCTGTGCATGGAAGCTCCTCTTCTCGGGTGGGAATCGAACAGCGAATTCAGCCGCAATCATTCAATCGCAATCCTGATCGAGCACGTAGATGGGCACCTGCGCCTGACCGCTGCGCTGTTTGGCTTAGACGGGGGACGGATGCCAAGGTAAGCAATTGGGACATGGCCCGAGGATGGAAGACTCAGCTTGACAATCTTTACCGCCGGGCGCACAATTCTAAAAGGCGAATAAAAAGCGAAATAGCCTCCGGGCTTTCCCGCTCCGGCGTTCCCTGAAATTTTCTCGAGGAATCTATGTCTTCCGCAGTGATTTCCACTTCGGCGGCCCAGGGCCGCCCTTTTGTTTTTGTTGAAGAAGGCGCCGAAGATGGCCCGCAGCCTTCCAGTGCGGAGCTTTTCGCCGAGGGGCGGCCGCCGCAGCGAGCTTCTACTACTTCTGTTTTTTCTACTTCCGTCTTTTCTTCTAAAGATGCGAGGCTTGCCGGCGTGGCTCCGGCTTCGCAGTTGGCCGTGCGGCCTGCGCCGGAAATGGTATCCAGCGGTATCGCCGCGATGGATGCTCTTACCGGAGGCCTGCCGCGTGGTTGCTTGACGGAAATTTGCGGTCCGGCTTCTTCCGGCCGCACCACCTTGCTGCTCGCTGCCCTGGCTGCAGCTACGCGGCGGGGAGAATGCTGCGTGCTCGTGGACGCCAGCGATGCTCTCGATCCGCAGTCGGCCGCCGCCGCAGGGGTCGAGTTGGATCGGCTGCTGTGGGTGCGCTGCGGGGAGAATTCCCCAGAGAAGAGCCTGGAACAACTTTTGCGTGCTACCGATCTGCTGCTTGAAAGCGGAGGCTTCGGATTGATCGCTCTCGATCTTGGCGATCTGCCACCGCAAGCCGCGCGCCGCATCCCGCTGACGACGTGGTTCCGTTTCCGCCGCGCTGTGGAGCATACGCCGACCGTGCTGTTGGCAGTGGAGCGGCAGTCGATCGCCGGGAGCTGCTCTTCGTTATTGGTCAAGCTGGAAGATCGAGCAGACAAGCCCATTGCGGATTCTCAATTCCAGACGCCTTCCCACGCGCAATTGCTGACTGGACTGGAAATCACGGCGGAGTTGGTGCACTCCCGGCTGGATCGCAAACCAGTTCGTTCTGCCGAGATCACATTCACCAGCAAGACTGCCTGGGCGGGATGAAAAAGGACAGGTTTCAAAGTTTCAAGGTCTCAGAGTTTCAAAGTTGAGCAATTATTTTGAACTTTGAAACCTTTGACACTCTGAAACTTTGAAACCTGCTTTTACTATGTTTGCCTGCATCTTTGTGCCGAATTTTCCCGTGGCCGCGGTATTTCGCGCCGAGCCGGAGTTGCGCGCGCGGGCCGTGGCTATTTTCGAAGGCAAGCCTCCGCTGGAAAAAGTTTTTGCCGTGAACGAAAGCGCAGGCCGCGCGGGCATCACGCCAGGAATGACGAAAGCCCAGGCGGAGCTTTGTTCGGAGTTGACGCTGCGCCCGCGTTCTCTGTTGCAGGAATCCGTGGCGCATGCTGCTCTGCTGGATTGTGCGCAGTCTTTCTCGCCGCGCGTGGAAGATGCTGCTGCCGATACGGCTCTTGTGGATCTCGAAGGCTTGGAATCGCTTTTTGGATCGCTGCTTAAGATTGCTCATAGCCTCTTCCGCCGCGCCGCCGATCTTGGGCTTGATGCGAATGTCGCTGTGGCTTCGAATCCCGATGCTGCTGTGCTCGCGGCTCGCGGTTTTTGCGGCGTAACTGTGATTCCACTCGGGCAGGAAGCCGAGTCTCTCGGATCTCTTGCGGTGGAAGTTTTGTTTGCCGGTCGGGATGAAAGTAAAGAGCGTGAAGAAAAGAAGAAAAAAGAGGAGCAACAAGAAAAATTAGCCTATCTGCTGGCAACTCTCGAGCGCTGGGGCATTCGCGATCTTCGCGCTCTGGCGGCGCTGCCGGAAATTGCGCTGAGCGAGCGCTTGGGACAGGAAGGCTTGCACCTGCAGCAACTGGCGCGGGGCGCGGCTTCTCGCACTCTGGTTCCGGTGGAAGCGCCGGCTGTTTTTGAAGAAACAATCGAGCTGGAATATCCCATCGTGCTGCTGGAGCCGCTGGCCTTTCTGCTGAATCGTCTACTCGAGCAGATCTGTGCGCGCTTGGCTGCGCGCGCTCTGAATACGCAAGAGTTGCGGCTTACGCTGGCGCTGCAGAATTTAACGGGAGTTGATCCTCAACTTGAAACTTTCGGGATTCCCAGCGAAAGCGATGCGTTACATAACGAAGCTCACGCTCCGGCTCAGCATTTTATTTCCGGGCGGCAAAGCAAGTTCTGCCGAACTCTTCGTCTTCCGCTTCCCATGCTTGATGCCAAACTTTTTCTCAAGCTGCTGCAACTGGACTTGAACGCACATCCGCCGGGCGCGCCCATCCTGAAGATTCATCTTGCCGCGGAACCGGCGCGGCCGCGGTCGGCCCAAGGTGGCCTGTTTCTGCCTCCATCGCCGGAGCCGGAAAAGCTGGAACTCACGCTGGCGCGCATTGCCGGGTTGGTCGGCGAGCCTCGCGTGGGCTCGGTGGAGTTGCTGGATACGCACCGTGCCGAAGGTTTTCGCATGCGGCGCTTCACGCCCGAAGCAGCTCCGAAAATAAACCGCCAAAAAGCGGCAGAAGAAAAATCTGCCGTCGCTGCTCTACGCCTATTTCGTCCACTACTGCGCGCCACCGTGACTTTGGAGAACGGAGAACTAGTGCGAGTGGTGTGCTTGAAGAAAAAAGAGGTTCAGGGCACTGTGCTCTGGAAGGCCGGCCCGTGGCGCAGTTCCGGTGACTGGTGGGAGCGGGAAGCCTGGGCGCGCGATGAATGGGACATCGCTTTGCAAAATGCAAACAATGTCGCTCTTTACCGGCTCGTGCACGATCTGCTCGGCGGAAGCTGGTTCGTGGAAGGCACGTATGACTGAAGAATCAGTTCTCAGTTCTCGGTTCTCAGTTCTCAGTAAAAACCTTCACACTGCAAGAGTTCGGGGGTTTTTAGCTGAGAACTGAGAACTGGGAACTGAGAACTTGTATATCGAGCTTCACGCCCGCTCCGCTTTTAGTTTCCTCGAAGGATCTTCCTTGCCTGAGGAATTGATGTCGGCTTGCGCCCGGCTCCATATTCCCGCCATGGCATTGCTCGACACTGACGGAGTCTACGGTGCGCCGCGTTTCCATACGGCGGCGAAAAAGTTCGAGCTCAAGGCGCACATCGGCGCGGAGGTCACCGCATGTTCATCACATAGTAAGTTCCGTCTTCCTCTCCTCGTCGCTTCCCGCGCCGGCTATCAAAACCTCTGTCGATTGATCACCAAAATGAAATTGCGTGCGAAAAAAGGTGAGGGCGCAGTGCAGAAAGAAGAATTAGAGGAGCATGCTCAAGGTCTCATTTGCCTGACTGGCAGCGCGGATGGGCCGCTGGCCAGGGCTTTGCAACATGGCGGCATCGAAGAAGCTCGCAGGCAAGTCGAGCAACTGATGGGAATTGTCGGCCGTGGCAATGTGTACATCGAGCTGCAGCGCCATTTCCATCGGGAGGAAGAAACTCGCAACCGTGCCACCATCGCGATTGCCCGGTCGCTCAATCTTCCTCTGCTCGCGACCAATGGCGTTTGCTATGCGGCTGCAAAAGATCGTGAACTCTGCGACGCATTCACCGCCATCCGTCATCATCGCACGCTGTCTACCGCCGGCCGGTTGCTGGCACGCAACTCCGAGCGTCACTTGAAATCTCCGCAAGAGATGCAGCAGCTCTTCGCCGACCTGCCCGAGGCAATCTCCAATACGCTCGAACTTTCCTCGCGCCTCGAATTCACGCTGAACGACCTGGGCTACCAGTTCCCCCGCTATCCCGTCCCCGAGGGCGAAACCATGAATTCGTTTCTGCGCGAGCGCGCATGGGAAGGTTTTGGGCAGCGCTATGGCCGCGCTACGGCCGACATGCAAACCCGTGCCCGGCGCCAGATTGAGCGGGAACTTGTGCTCATCGAAAAACTTAAGCTCGCCGGATATTTCCTAATCGTTTGGGATCTCGTCCGCTTCTGCCGCGAGGAAAATATTCTGGCGCAGGGGCGCGGCTCGGCTGCCAACAGCGCCGTCTGTTATTCGCTGGGTATCACGGCTGTCGATCCCGTCAGCATGGAACTTTTGTTCGAGCGTTTTCTATCGGAAGAGCGCGGCGAATGGCCTGACATCGATCTCGACCTGCCCAGCGGGGACGAACGCGAAAAAGTTATCCAGTATGTCTACCGCCGCTATGGAGAGCGTGGCGCGGCCATGACTGCGAACGTCATTACCTACCGCAACCGCATGGCGGCACGCGAAATGGGTAAGGCGCTGGGGTTCGATCCGGAAACGCTGGCCAAAATTTCCGCCGCTGTCGCCACCTGGGAATTTCGCGACGAAAACGATGCGCTCGACCGCCGCTTCCGCGATGCCGGGCTCGATCTGAAACATCCCCGCCTGCGTAAATATTACGAGCTGTGCCTTGCCGTGCAGGACATGCCGCGCCATCTCGGGCAGCACTTTGGCGGCATGGTCATCTGCCAGGGACAGCTCGACTCTATTGTTCCTCTCGAACCCGCTTCCATGCCTGGGCGTGTGGTGGTGCAGTGGGATAAAGAAGATTGCGCGGACATGGGCATCATCAAGGTCGATCTGCTCGGCCTGGGCATGATGGCTGTGCTTAAGGATTCGATCGAACTTATAAGTAAACATTATCGAGAGGAAGTCGATCTGGCGCATCTTCCGCAAGATGATCCTGAGGTCTATTCTGCGCTGCAACAAGCCGACACCATAGGCCTGTTCCAGGTGGAAAGCCGGGCGCAAATGTCGTGCCTGCCGCGCCTGCGTCCGAAACGCTTTTATGACATCGTGGTGCAGGTCGCGATTATCCGGCCGGGGCCGATCGTCGGCCAGATGGTGAACCCTTTTCTATTGCGCCGTCAGGGACGGGAAGACGTTACGTATCCGCATCCTTCGCTCGAACCTGTGCTCAAACGTACGCTGGGCGTGCCGCTTTTTCAGGAGCAACTGCTGCGGCTTGCCATGATCGCCGCCAACTTCACCGGCGGCGAAGCCGAAGACCTGCGCCGCGCCATGGGTTTCAAGCGATCGCAGGCGCGCATGAAAGAAATTGAAGCCAGGCTGCGCGCCGGCATGACGCAGAACGGAATTTCGTCGGAAGCGCAGGAGAAAATTATTCTTTCCATTACGTCCTTTGCGCTCTACGGATTTCCGGAGTCACACGCCGCCGGCTTCGCGCTCATTGCATATGCCAGCGCTTTTCTGAAGTGCCACTATCTTGCCGCGTTTACCGCCGCGCTGCTCAACAACCAGCCTATGGGTTTTTATTCTCCGGCGACGATCGTCAAAGATGCGCAACGCCACGGATTGAAAATGCTGCCGGTGGACGTGACTTGCTCGGAGTGGATGTGCACGTTGCAAACAGTGGCCAGTGGTCGGTGTCCAGTGGCCAGTAAAACAACAGCCGGCGGGACGCCGGCGCTACGTTTGGGATTGCGTTACGTTCGCAGCTTGCGCGAGGAGGGTGCTCAGGCTCTGGTGCGCGAGCGCATGCTTGCTCCGTTCGCGTCTATTCATGATCTTACTCGCCGGGTTCCGGAACTTCGCAAAGACGAACTCACCACGCTGGCGGAAATCGGCGCGCTGAATGCTGTAGCTAGTACCGAATACTCAGTACCGAGATTCCTCCGCCCCGCGCAATCGCTCGGGGGTCGGAATGACAAAAATTTTACTGGGTACTCGGTACTCGGTACTGGGTACACGCAACTTCACCGCCGCGACGCTCTTTGGCAGGTGGAGCGTGCCGTGCGCGGCTCCGGGCCGCTGCTGGAAAATTTGCCCGAACCCGATGCGCCTTCGCCGCTCCAACCCATGAACCACGAAGAGCGTCTGGTTGCCGATTTCCACGGTACCGGTCTAACCGTGGGACGGCATCCCATGGCGTACCGCCGCGATTGGCTGAATGCCATGGGGATTCGGCGTGCCAGCGAACTTCGCGATATTCCTAACGGGAAGCGTCTTCGCATCGGAGGCTGCGTAATCACGCGCCAGAGGCCGGGAACCGCAAAAGGTTTTGTATTTCTCAGTCTGGAAGATGAAACGGGAGTAGCCAACGCGATCATCACGCCTGATCTTTTTCACCGCAACCGCCTGCTGCTGACCTCAGAACGGTTTCTGGCCATCGAAGGAATTCTTCAAAATCTGGATAATGTGATCTCAGTGAAAGCGGAACGTGTGCAGCCCCTGTTCGTCACGAAAGCTGAAACCGTTTCGCACGATTTTCACTGAACGGATGGGAAACTGGAAATCAGAAACTGAGAACTGAGAACTGAGAACAGCCTCACTGCTCGGGTGCCGGTGGTTCTTCCGGTCTGCCATTCTCCGCCGGCGCCAGCGGCAGCCTGGTGGCTCCGCGCATGATGTCGCGCTCCTCCGGGGAGAACATACTTCTGAAACGGCTGGAATCGATGATCAGCTCCCGCTGCCCGGGAGGCAAGGCGCGCAAGTCGCCAATCGCGGTCCTCACCATGCGCTGACGATCGGGAGCAAGCTGCTGCATTCGATTATGGATCTGTCGCGCCTGTTCCTTCTGTTCTGGAGTTAAATGCGCCCAGCGGTCCATGCGACCGAGCATGCGTTCCTGCTGCTCAGGCGGAAGGCTCGAAAAATGCTGCAATCTTTGCCGCAACACCTGTTGCTGCGCAGGAGGCAAGCGGCGGAAGCCAGGATCATTTTCCAGTGCGCGCTGTCGCTCGGCAGGAGACAGATCCTTATGCCGCCGCAACCAATCCCCGGCATGGTGCTGCTGCGGTGGCGCGACCATCCCTTGCCTGCGCTGCTGCGCAAATACTCGAAAACCCCGGTGCTGCGCGAGGCAAGGAGAACTCAGCAGGCCCAGCATTACCAGGCCAGCCGACAGCCATCCCGCTATGAAACGCGCCCGCCTCATTCTCCCCACACTCTTCCCCAATCCGTCCCGACCCCTTGCAACTGGGCCTTGTGAGTTCCTGCTGCGCCTTACGGATTCGCCGCCACGTCCGGCTGCACTTGCAAATCATCCAGAAGATCAAAATCAGAGTAGAGCTCGTGATTTTTTTCCAGCGACTGCAAATCGCTCACTGCCGTTCCCTCCGCTGATGGCGACAAAGTATCGTTAACCGCGACCTCGTCATCGCCTTTATAAATAGCGCTGCCCTTGGAGAAGAACAGGCCCACCCCAACTGCCATCAGTACCGTGAGCGCCGCGGCCAGCACGGGACGCCGGAACCACGCGAGCCAGCCCGCCTGCGGCTTGGCCATCTCTTCCCGCAACCGCGCCTGCAGACGCACATCAAAATACGGCGATGGCTCCGGCACACGCCACTCATCGAGTAACGCCATGGTCCGCCGGATTTCTGCCATCTTTCCGGCGCACGCGCCGCACTCGGCCAGATGTCCCCCGATCTCCGGGGCCATCTCCACCGAGCCGGACGCCAGGTCCGGCATCATTTCGCGAATCTCCTCGCACTTCATAACCATGCTCCCTTGTTTTCTCTTCCCAGTCACTTTGCTCTGTCACTTCCGGCGACATCACTTCAATCCGAAAGAATGCTTTCTATAAAAATTCTTTTAACTGTTCCCGCAAAGTCTCATACGCCCGGAACAACAACGACTTCGTCGCTGACTCACTCAACTTCAGAACATCGGCAATCTGCTTGTAATCCATCTGCTGGTACTTATGCATGATCACCGCCAGCTTCTGCCGTTCCGGCAGAGCTTCCACCTTGCCACGGATCGCCAGCATCCTCTCCCGCCGCAGCAAAGCTTCTTCGGCCGTAATCGTGCCGTCGGCTACGTCCAGCGTGGTTCCGGTTTCCTCATCGGGCTCATCGAGGCTCACCGTCACCTCCGGCCGTTCGTGGCGCGTGTCACGCGCGTGGTTCACTGCCAGGTTGGTCGCGATGCGATACAACCAGGTAGTGAACTTGGCGCTGGCTTCGTACGTCTGGCGCGAGCGGTATACCCGCAGAAAAACTTCCTGCGCCAGATCCTCCGCCGCGGCCGAATTGCGCGCCAGGCGGTACATAAAACTCACCAGCGGCCGACGATACTTCTGCACCAGGTAATCGAAGGCGGACTGGTCCCCGGCCTTGACTCGCAGCATGACTTCGGCGTCGGTGTAGCTTTCGGCGCCGGCCATCGCAGGTTGCAGAGTGCCGGTTGGGCGTGGCCCCAGCGCGGCCATCAGGACACCCCGGTCCATGGCGGCAGTGCTCACACTAGATTGAACCCGGTCAGGGAGGGAAAGTTGCTCTTTGTCTGGATCAGACGAAGCCCCGGAAGTCCGCCCAGATGAGGAGGATACGGTGGGTCGAAGGGGCCTGTTTTCGTCCGGCATCAACAGTCACATTGGACACGGGTACCAGCGGCTTCGAACCCGCCCTCGCCCCTGCCGAGCATAGGCTACCACGCCCGGTTCTTGCGTCCAAACGCCGCCTCCAGCAGCTTAGAGCACCTGGCCCGCATGGCTCGTATCGGGCGCTTGGAGTTGCGCGAACTAGCCACTGATGTTTGAATAGAAAAGGGTTGGGCGCTTAACTCAGCGGTAGAGTGCCATCTTCACACGGTGGAAGTCATAGGTTCGAATCCTATAGCGCCCACCATCGTTTCAATGGTTTAGCGGGACTCGCGCTCTGTTTGCGCTCCGTTGGCACAGAATGCAAGCTCGGCTACTCTAAGACTAGCGGTGCTCATTTCGTCCGTAACCACGTCGCCGTAGTTCATCGTGGTACGTATGTCCGTGTGCCGCATCATCTTCTGCTGAACAGCAATTGGAGTCTTCACGGCATCCAGCCAGGACCGGTATGTGTGCCGGAAGGCATGGGTGCTAACGTGGCCCAAATCGGCGGCCTTTGCAGCACGAGCCAGCACTGTACGCGTGCCCGTGTACGACCACGGCAGGCGTCCTATCTGCACTGGTGATGCAAAGATCCAATCGCCTGGGGCACTAAACTGGCTGACCTGTCTCCACGCTATCAGACGTGTTAGCAAGTCGCCAGCAAGAATCAGTGTTTTTGCAGAACCTTCCGTCTTGCACTCATCAACGTGCTGTTGGACGATCCCGCGCTTGACGCTGATTCGAGCCTTGAGCCAATCAACATCCTCCCATCGCAGTGCCAGGGCCTCACTGATGCGTAGGCCTAAGCAGACGCACAGTAGAGCCATTGTTGCGAATGGTTCCCGCAACTCTTTGAGCAGAGCGTGAAATTGCTCTACCGTCAGGCTGCGAGCCTTGCGTACCCTCTGGGTTGCACCCTTGTTTTTGACAAGCGAGATGGGATTACGTCCCATTTCCAGCATCCCTGCATACATGGCAAACTCAAGAACAGCGTACAGGAGTGAGCGAACATGGGTTTTGGACTTTGGCGAGAGTGACAGATTATGGAGCCATAGTTCTACCGGCCTGGGTTGCACGTCACGAATTAACGTGGTTCCCCACTTTGGCAGAATGTGATTTTTGAGAAACGATCGGTATACGTACGCCGTAGACGGGCGAGTCGGCATCCGTTCTGCTTCGTATCTCGTGACCACTTCTCTCACCGTTTCACCCTTTGTAGTCTCCGCCTCGGCATTCAGTCCGAGTCGTTCGACCTCAGCCCATGCAGCAGCTTTGGTTGGAAATTGTTGTCTGGTTCCGATCAGCTTAGACCGGCGCGTGCCGGCCTCATACCACAGGTAATTCCAGGTCCTGCGCCGTTTGTCGAAGCGCACAGACCCGCTTGCGTGTCGCTGTACTCTCATGCTGCTCCTTTATCAGCAGAGTCAGCGGATGACACGCCTAACATAGCATCCAACTCGTGCCGCAGGAACCTCCAAATGCAGCGCTGGACACCGGAAAGCCGGTGGGCGGGGACTTTTCTCTGACGCGCCCACAGTGCGAGCGTGCGGGGTTGGATCTTCAGGTAAGCAGCTGCTTCGTCTAAGGTAAGCCAGTCGAGCATTGGAGGACTCCGTTTCTGGATGCTCCCCAACACCCAAAACTGCGCTAAATGCGGCTAACTGATTCAAAAACGCTCTAAACCACCTATGAATGCCTAAAACCGAATTTATTCTTGTGTACGTAGAAAAAACGGATGCGGCGGCCGACAGGTCATTTATGGGCAACTTTTTTGCTGCGAAACACGGGACAATTCCTTAATGAGCAACGCGTCAAAATGACCAAACCTTCTTAGGCTGCTTGTCGTACTCATCCAGTATGCCGGGCCAGGGCTCTATGCGTCGTAGGTCATCAGCTGTCTTCTTGGCGTGGCAACCACGGCACAGTCCTTGCAGGTTTGATTCGAGGTAGTACCCTATCCACGGATCATACGGCCATCGCTTGCTCGCTCGCGCCTGCTCGACCGCAACGGCAGCCGGTATTTTGTGGTCAATAATTTCCGTGATGGCTGTGTCGCACATCCGGCAGAATGGGTCACGTTTCAGGATGCGAGGGCGCGTGTACTCCTGCCACTTTCGGCTCTTGTTCTGCCTGTCTAAATCAGCGTCATAAATACCCGGACGTTGGACGGCACCATGTTCCCTGATGCCATCAGACGCGGGCTTACGATCACCTTTGCACGCAGCACACAAGCCTTTAGCCTCGGCTGGCATCTTGGATTGGCAACCTCTACACAAGCGCATCATAATTTTCTCCCGGCCACAGGCATTCGGTGTAGTCACTGCCGTCGCGTAGTCAGGGGTCCCCCTGTACCCTGATTTACTCGTCCGTTTCTTTTCTTATACATACATACATACATACATACATAACAAAGAACGGGCGTAAGGACATAGGCACCCCTGACTACATGACTACGGCTATTCCGCCCTGTACAAGGTGCCATCCTCTTGCTTGCCGACCGAACGGTCTCGCAATAAACCCTCCAGTGCGCGACTCCATAAGTCCGTGCCGTCCCGGTGGGCATTTGTGTGCTGCTGCAACTTCCGTCTGGACATAGGTCCGCGCATCTCCAGCGCCCGCAGGATCTTGGCTTGCACCCGGGCATTCGAGGTATCGGCTGCTTTGACACGGTAGAATTCATGCGAATCCACTTGATACTGCCCCAAGCGCACCGCATCCTCCGCGGTCTTCGCTGTGATAATTTCCTCATGCCTGAGCCAAGCCAACAGCAACGCGCTTCGCCATGCGTGAACGTTCATACGCTCAGATCCTTCGGGCAAGTTGTCGGCCCACTGACTGATTACGGCATCGGCGTCCTTAGTTGTGGCCAATTTGACATGCGAATCCTCCAGCCGTAGCACACGAGAAAGGAATGTCTCTTGTAGCTGGGTCACGTCGGGCGGGTTCATTCGTGCGACGTTTTCGTACTCACCTTCTGTGCCGATTATGTTGAGTCGAGACATCAGACCACCACCTACTGCGTCACCGCGGCCAAGCAGGTCAAACCAATCTGTTTCAGTCACTCCAGCCAACAGCGAAAACAGCATTTCCCCGTACACAGCATCCCGTGTCCCGGTTGCCGTACCGTGAAAGCTGACATCATCCCAAAGCTGGCAGACCACACCTTCCATGCCACTACCTACGCCGCCTTCAATAAACAGTGTGCTGAGAAAGGTTTTCATTTCCTCATGGACGCTGAGTATGCGGGGCAATGTGTTTCCCCAGGTCATGTGCGGTTTGTTCTTGATGGTAGAGTCCAGGTCTTTAGTCAATCGCGCCATGCCGGGCACGCTGGACGCTGAGGCAATGTGAGCGCCGATGCCTTTCGGCTTCCACGCAAAATCACGTTCACCGGAAAGTAATCCGGGGGTCACAGACGTGCCTACGCCGTGATTGCCGGGAAGTGATGTCCACGTTTGACGGAAAAACTCAACGGCGCGGCGGATAGCAGTCCCCTTGCCCTTGCCTTTAGGCGCCACGATGATTGTGTAGGACCGTGGCAGAGCGCCGTCCACGCCGGGACAGGAAAGACGATCGCCTACAACGGCGCCAAGCGCACAGCGGAACGCTTCGGCATACAGCTTGCGCGGAATGTTGTTATCGTGGGCGCACAGCTTGGCGAATTCACCAACCGCCGTGCCGTCCCATACTTCTACGGGGTACGTTGGCCGGTTGCGTTCGGGCAGTGGGGCGGCTTCGGGCGGTTTTTCTTCTGCGCAGCCGAGTACAACGATTGGCGCCTGCTCCGGTACGGGGAACTTCGCGCAGTTAGCCGCCGTGCTTTCCAACCGATCATGGTCCACCGGGTCCGCAATAATTTCCGGGTCACTGTTTAGCTCCATCATCCGGGCATAAATAGCGTCTTTGCCACAGCCCAGATTGCGCATCGCGCCGGTCTGCTCCAGCAAGAACCCGGTGCGATTCTCTCCGGCATGTACTGGAACGCTCCAGGCAGTCTTAGGCACCTTGGAGTTGCTGGTTGGCGCGGTTGCGGGCTTTTTGAGTTGTCGGATTACGTCAGGCGTCGGAGCAAAGACACCGAGCACACCGTCTATCACTTCATAGGGTGCGCCGGGTTTGTCGTGCTTTTCACCGTGCAGTGCTTCGCTGCCCGCCGCGAGTACGTAGCCGCCAAGACTCTTGACCTGCCCGCTGCATCCATCCAGCTCCCAAATGCCAATGTCTCGGATGGCTCCGCGGAAGTACATATGAATCTTGAGCTCGGGACGGCTTCCACTCCGGACGGTGTAGGTTGCGGGAACGTTGTTACGATCACGCCACGCAATGAATGACGCCATGTCGGACAATCCGTGGTCTACATCCAGCACGGCAACGTCGCTCGCGCCGGGAGCAAAGCCCGGATTCGCAGATGGCATCTGTGCCCACCATGCGCGAATGACCTCTGGGTCAACGCTCGCATCCTTAAATCCGTGTTGGGTAAGCGTGCTCTTATCCCGAGCCACAGGGAAGACATATAAGCCAAGGGCCGCGTGCTGAAGCGCGATGTCCAGGAAGGTCATTGCCAATCTTTCTTCTCAGTGAAAGGGGATCGAGTGTCAGTGAGAGGCTGCCAGCGAAAGTACGAGCACCCCGCGTGATTGGCGATGTACAGGAGGTATCCGTGTCCACGTTCGCAGCGAACCTCCATGCGAACATGCTTGCGGTCGCCCTCATTGGAATCGGTTTCCCACTGGACATCGACGACGTGAGTCTCGGGGCATTCGCACACATGGTGCGGGCAGCGAAGTTCCACGCGGCCTTGTTCTATTACCCACGGTTTTCTATCCTTCAGCTCCATTCCGAAAACCCTCCCTCACTCTTGCAGATTCAAGCTCCTTAGTTGACGCGATGGGAGCGTCTACAAACCCCATTTTTCGTATCTTCTTAAAATAAGCTATACAGCTCACTGAATGGTTGCCCGTATGCTATTGTCAAGACTCGACGTGAGCATTGCGTCCTTTGCGTCCCTGGCATCTTTCTCCAAGTAATACCGCTCTCCTTGCTCCCACACGCACTTCACATTCTCCAGCAACTCGGGGCCATACTCGCGGAGTAGCCGTTTTGCAGCCGCATCCCAAGCTGTCTTCGCCTCCGCATGAGACAGAGTGCGAGCAAATGAGGTCAGGTCTTGATCGACGCTTTCGTATCCTTTACTGAATCCAGCATCGAATCCGCGGTCGTAATCCGCGGAGGACTTGCGGCGGGCCTTGCGCTTGGCCGCTGTGGATTCCGAGGGCGGGCGCAACGCAATTGAGACTTCGTAATCCCGGATGCACTCGCGAATTCGGTTAGGCTTGTAACCGCGTTTTCGCAACTCGGACTCGAAAGAACCATGCCCCGAACTTCGCCGCGGGGCGGCGGAGTTACTTCGTTCAGAAAACAGATTCCGTAGATCGAGGCACACACGGCCCATCGCAAGCCGGTCATGCTCAAAATCCCGGCTCACCAGTTCGAGTGACCGCCAAAGTCTTTCGGCTGCGTCGGGCGTCGGGTTTGGCTTGCCTTCCATACTTGAACAATGCTAATCTTCATGTGTGCCACAAACAATGGCACATATCATGGCACAACACATTATTCCGATTCGCTTTAGGTTCATGAAGATCCCCGTTACATGGGAACTGACCGCTAATGTAAGAGTGGGTCCTATCGCGTGCGGAAGGCTCGTCAGCCAAAGATCGCTGGAGCAAATGCGGTTAGTAGAACTGGACGGTTGGCAGTGCCGGGATGAGTTTTTCAGTCTCCCGGACCATGATGCTCAGGGATTCACGCAATTCCTGAACAGAATAGGCGTTTGGTCGCAAGACTCTGAGTCGGGTTCCTTTGATTGGTCGCGATACCCGCAGTATGTACACCTGGACGACCTACTGAGATTCCGACAGGACCTGAAAGACGCCATCCTTCACCGGACAGAATTCGTCGCTAGTTTCCTGCCTGTCCAACAGAGGCCGAGCACTCTTCTCGATCTAATGAGACAGGCGCATCCCGCCAATCAATTCCCGTTGAGTTTTGAAGTGGCTAAGGTAGCATCGGGCGTTGTTACGGTAACCAATGGCCGTATGATGCTGTTAGCCACCGTTCTAGCAGACGTGGCACGCGGCATTCGTTTTAAGGCGTGCAAGCGGAAGGACTGCCGGAAGCCCTTTTCGATAGAGAGCAGGCACAAACGGGATTACTGTGGGCAGCCTTGCGCCCATCTGGAATCGGTGCGAAGGTCACGCACCAAGAATAGACTGGGCAAGAAATAAGCCTTGCAACGGCTTCTATGAACGTTCGGGAAGAGATTAACCGCACGTCGCAGTACGGCCAGCAACTTGAGGGTTTGGTAGCGAGTCGCCAGCTTGCGCTTTCAAATGATCGTGAGATCTTCTTGGTTGGCTACTGGAGCCTGTTGATTGAGTTTCACCGGGCGATTTTGATTCTCCTGGACCGGGGACTTTATGGTTCGGCCTTCGCTCTCTTACGTCCTGTGATTGAAGCATGGCTCCGTATCCACTTAGTGGTCTCGGGCACTGAAGCGGAGTTTATTCGGATCAAGGATGACACGTACCGTACCGACTTTGCGGCTGTTGCCACGCAACTGGACGAGGCATTCGGTCTAGCTTTCTTTGAGAAGTCCCTACACAAAAATGTCCGCGACGCCCTCCATAGTTACGCGCACGCTGGTACATTTCAAGTCGCGCGTCGATTCACGGGGACCCAGATTAGTCCATCGCATTCGGACGGCGAGCAATTGAACGTAATTGAAGCGAGCACAACCGCAGTTTTCATGGCGACCGTACTTCTTACAAAGCGTTTGGCTTTTAAGCCGAATGGCAAGAAGTAAATCGGATGTTTTCCGAATACAATCAACGCCCGCCGGCCGTGCCACGATAATGGCGGGGGAGGGCGTCAACGACTCACAGCGCCGCAAGAATTTCCCGTACTGCCTCCACGGGTTTACCGCACCGTCCAGCATGTACGCCTGCTCTGAAAGACCTCGGCCAGAAAGGATGTGCGAGTTCGCAGCGTTTTTACAGCTGCTCAACTCTGCGAAAGAGGAGTCGTCATTTCACCGCGAGACTGCGCAGGTGTCAAATTGCCTGCCTATCCGCAACGAAGAGAGTCTGGATGTTACAGGCGGCGAAGAATGAGGGTCAAACAGTCGGTGGGGTATACGCATTGAGGGCAAATTGCTACGCCCCTACCCCCGGTGGGTATGCGAGCGGCGGGGATGGGGGCGTGGGTCAAGTTTTTGAGGGGAAAAGCCTTTCGACAGCGAAAAACATGTGCTATTCCACTGACATCAAAAATTCTCGATCATTACTGCATCGCGTTGAAGTTCCCTCACTGTGAACGCCAGAAATTGGCCGTTAGGCGCAGCTTTTGGGCAACACAGCCAGTTTTGCCCTTGCTGAAACAGTACTCTGACATCGCCATCTAAGCCCACGGACAAAAGTGTCGCCGACGGTGAGAAGGCGGTAACATAGAGACTGCTCCCGTCAGCGGACCAGTCTATGGTTTGCAAGTGGATCCACCTGCCTGCGTCCAACTGTCGAAGCGTACCATTACTCAAACTGAGGATCTGTACCTGACCTTTTTCATTCCATCTTTCTACCAGAGCTATGTTTTGGCCGTCGGGCGATAGACTCCAGTCGGAAGCCTTGATTGTTGACTTGAAGGGTTGAGCCGCGGGTCCCCGTTTGGGATCAAGTGAGTAAAAGGTGAAGCTATGTTGTGGGCCGTCCCCTTTCGCCTCTGACAAGACGCAAGAGGTGGATGGAGGGAGAGCGCATTCGTACTCATAGTCGCCGCTGGCGACTACCGAGGGTGTACCCCCCTCGATGGGCATGCTCATCAAACGGGGCGGGTCGGGCGACCAACGCTTAGGAGTCGCGGTATAGAGAAGCGATGCACCATCGGCGCTCAGGCGTGCGTTGAAGTAGTCCTCTGGACCCGTAATCACGGGCTCGGGAGCTTGCTGATGAATGTCTTGTCGATATATGCCCCATTTGCCACTACGATTCGAACTAACGTAAACGGCATGGCCGTCGCGGGTCCATGCGTCTACCCGCCCTTCCCAAGTGTCAGTCGTTAGACGCTGTGCTTTGCCAAAGTCCGACTTCTCCTTGGACCTAAGCGGGGCGAGATAGATGCTCTCTTGGGAATAATTCTTGATAAATACCAGACGTTTCCCATCAGCCGTCGCGCTGAGCCAGCCCGCAGAAAAACCAGCCCAGTTAGTAAGTCGTTCCGGTTCGCCACGTACCTCGCCCTTAACCGGGTCAACCCTCACCGCCCAAAGATTCGAGTCTTTTTGGTTCGGTGGCGATTCGGCGAGTGAGTAGATCAGCCGTCCGTCTGGCAGCCAGTACAATCCCGTTCCGCCCGCGGTGGCGAAGTCCGGGTTGGAGAGAATTACAGTGGGCGGCTGTCTGCCCTCGACATCCCGACTTTCGATCACTGTATCTACTTTTGTGCCCGGGCGGCGGCGAGTGACAGCGTACGCAAACCGTTGCCCGGTCGGAGCCCAAGAAAACCCCAAGAGGTCGTCGGTTGGATCAACTACCATAACTCGACGCGACCCCTCGCCCGCCGGTCCCATGATCCAGAAGTCGTCTGGCCCCTGTTCCCAATACATGATGTGCGACCCATCGGGGGAGATAGACCCATCTACTGCATTGTCTCGGAGCTTGGTTAGTGCGCCTGTCAACACAGAGATTTTCCAAAGGCTATGTTCCGATAGTTTTATCGCCAAGAGCTCCGTCCCATCCGGGAACCAACCCAGTGGAGCCAGATCACCTGTCGCCGGTGTCAGGATACGAGCCTCTCCTGTTTCGACCGAGCTCAGGAACAGCGGACCTGCCTTTTCCACGTATGCTAGGTACTTGCCATCGGGGGAGATGCGCGCCCACTCAATGAAACTTTGCGCGGAGCTCGCGGTAAGTTGCCTCAGTTTCAGAGTGTCTTTGCGTGCTTCACCTTGCAGTCTTTGTGCGAGCAGCAATGCCGCGTGTGCTACCGGCAGTCGTTCTGCCAATTTGGAGTTAGTAGTTGTGAGGCAGGACTATGTGATGTATAAACCTTTCTTCCGCCGGCAGCCTTCGCGCCGTGCGAACTCGAGGCACTTCGTCGCCCAATTTGCAGCTCGCGAGTAGGACGGAACCCATGCCAAAAAACGAGATCGCAGCTCAGATTCGAGCTGCAGTGTCGGCGGTTGTCCAGCAACGCGAATTTCTCAAATGGCTGAAAGAGGAAAAAGTCGGGGATGGGCTAGTCCTGCTGAACAACTCCTTCATCTTTAGGCAGAAGCTCAAAACGATCAAGAGTGATCTTTACCTCGGAATTCCTGTGAGGGGTGCTTCCCAGCTCGGTGTATCAAACGTAGTGGTTGCTAGTGGCCTCGCATTCAATTCCGATTTCAAGTTTGTTGAATTGAAGGGAATGAAAGCCCTAGCAGTGCAGGAGATCGACCCAGCCATAGACAAACAGTTGAGGCAACTCGGAAGCATCGTCATGGTATTGATTGGCGAGGTGCTGGATAACGTCGTCACCAGAGCGCCGATTGGGCATTCTCTTTTTTCCGAACTCGAGTTAGATCCTGCGGCCACAATAGCACTAGCTATAAAAGGTAAGACGATTCAAGTAAGGTCGATTGCCGATGAGGAAGAGATCTGGACTGAACTCGAAAAGGCTCACGGCACCGAACTCCCTACAGACTTGGCGCAGCCCTTGGCAAGCGCCTTAGATCATATTCGCAAAAATCATTATGCAGTTCTGAGATTGCCAGGTGAATCGACCCTTTCACGACCACTACTCGACTCGTTTGTTGATGCGTTACGTCAACACTTGGCTCGTTACAAGCAGGCTTGGAACAAATGCAAGGGGCAGGGGGACATAGATCCGGGCGAATTCAATCATGTGCTACGAATCGCCTACAATTTCGCAACTGATGCCGTCTTGGTAATCCGCCTTCTTGTCAGCATTTGCGATCTAAAGCCCATTGTTCGGTGGTGCACGGTGGATGAGTGGTTCAGTTTAGCGGAGAGCTTTCGAAACTTGCCCTGGTCCAAAATGAAGGAAAAGCACTCGTTGGACGCTTATCAGCTAACCGTTAGCAATGCGAGAAATAAGGCTTTTCATCGATTACTCCCCGTCGATAACACTCTACGCGTGGAACTCGAAGGCACTAAGCTGGGACGAATAACCTTGCGGCTGTTTCCAGAATATGCAGAACGAAATAGTGAAGAAACGATGGACTACGAGGACAGAGCGTTAGTACAGCTGCTGACGGATTTCACTCGAGTGAGTGAGAAAAGCGTGTCTCCTCAGTTGTGGCGACGAAATATTGCGGTAATGGAAGCAACCATTGAGCTTCTTTCGCGAACAAGCTCAGCCCTTAAACTCTTGGCTAAAGTCTAAGCCGACGCGTTAGGCCACACTTACCGAAGACGTCTAAGAAAGGCTCAAGCGCGTCATGAAGGTCATCTCCCAGTTTGAAGAACTCTTCGACGTCAATGGTAGGAATTGAGCAAAGCACCGATGTTCGTCAAAAGCTGTCTTCCCGCAAATGACGGTCAAAACATCCTCCACACCAGCAACACCGATACGGTCCCTTGACGCCCAGCTGGTTCGAGGTTACCTCGCACAAGGCTCGCCATACCCAACTTCCTCGAAGCCCGTTTCTTAGCACCTTCCCCCGCGCCTAGTGGTGAGCGGTCCGAAAGTTCAGCGCTTCGAACAAGAAGCTGCTACGACAACCCCGGGATCTAAGAATAGTTGGGGAAGAGGCACTTTGTGGGCGATGCAGGTGATTTTGTCTTGAACACCGTGGGATAGTGTCCAACCGAGTGCAATTCTGCGCAGGGTGCCAGATTCATCCCCCGACGACTTGCAGTCGCTGGCGATCTTCGGATTGCCCAGAAACTCAGCGAGGAAGTACTCACTGTATAGGTCAGTTTGGCTCTCGCAAGCCGAATTCTTTACGTATTCTCGCTGGACGGGATCGCACGTGCGTAGATTGACCCCTTCATTGTGAAATCCCTCAGCGTTTTCCTTCGTGAGTTCTATTGCCCGGAAATTCGAAGTGGTCACCCCATGCGGAGTAGACTCAGCTTTCTTAAGATAGTCTATACAGGCTTCGGTAAACGAGTTGGAAACCGCCATTGCAGCTCGAAGTGTTTCGCGCGTGACTGCTCATAGCAGCGGTAAGAAATGAAGTCAATGCAATCAGCGTACCGCAAATGCATAAAGGCCCGTACAGCGCGAAAAACTTCTGTCCGAACCACTCAGGTTCGTGAGCCAGGCGCAGCAATTCCGTTCCTTGCTGTCAGCTAGGTTCCGACAGCCAACAGAACCGCCAAGATGACGAAAAGGCCTAGCCAGATAAGGCGGCTAAAAATCGCGACTACAGCTCGTAATGACGGCCCATAACGCTTCATATGCGCACTATCTTCCTCAAGTGGCGGCGAGGTTCTTCGAAACCACTGAATCGAGGGTAGAAGAGGCTCCTGAACCCCTGCAGCCGCTATTTTCCGTTTCTTCCCGAGGGCGCCCGCCAACTAGTAGCCGCACACTGGCGCGAATGGTAACACACGAAAGCCATGTCACCAGGAGAAGCGGCTTCCTTTCTTCCATCGACGCCGTGTAGGATCTCAGTCTTAGCTGGTTGAGTTTTTCGAGGATGGGTCACTTCAATATCACAAATCGGCTGAAGCTGTTGCGACTCCGCGTGTCCGTGATTCGTAACACGTAATCCGACAAACAACCAAACAGGTCAATCGTCGAATACTCGAAAAGTCTTTATCACTAGGCTATTTCACGTGGGTCTGTTCGTGATTCGTAACGGAATAAACTAAGTATTGACACGAGGACGTGTAGGGATTAAAAATCGGCGCCAGTTCAGAACGAGAAGATCCGAAGAGGGGTCGGTATATCTGCTTCTCCCTGAACCTTCCTCCTAGTCTAGCTGACTTGTGTCTTCGCTACCAATTACTTGGGCGTGAACTAATTTCGCGCGGACCAATGTCAGGCGGTGCCTTTGACACGATGTATCTTTCGGAGGAAGTCTCCCATGCGCTCTTGCTCTCGTGGCCTTGCTATCCAATGTATCGTATGTATCGCGACCTCGGTCTCCTTTGCGCAGGCTACCCCTGCTGCTCCAACCGATTTCAAGATCGCCAGCACGGCGGACTCGTCCGTAAGCTTGTCTTGGTCCGCGTCTCTGGGAGCTCTGTCGTATAAGGTCTATTATTCCAACGCCACAGGTGTGACACCCACGAACGCCACTAAGTCGATAGGGGGCATCGTTCCTACAAGCTACGCTGTCTCCGGCTTGACAAACAATACGCCGTACTACTTCATAGTCACCGCTGTGAATACGTCAGGCGAGTCAGCTCCCTCTGTCCAGCAGACGGCAACACCGATAGCAGGTTCCGCACTGCCGCAAACGTCAAACAATGGCGGGTCGGCAAATTCCGGATCGGGAAATGCGATATCCGCCACGGCGGCATCCAAACCCACAACCAATGTTGGCAGTTCGTCCGCGACGAATGTTCAGAATCCCACCTCAACCTTCTCGGTGTTTGATCCCACGACCTTGCCGGCGCTTGCAGCCGCAGCTGGAACCCTAGTCTACGACGCGAGTGAGGTGGAGAAGCTCACAACCTCCGCTTGCGAGTCCTCCTACAAATCTACCTCTGCCACCTTCGCCGGAGCCCTCGGAAGCGGCTCAACCTACACTCTGATCAATGTGATCCACCTCACCGGAGCGAACGGAAGTCAGATTGTCAAATCCAATAACTGGTACGTCTACAGTAAAGACAAAACTTGGTCGAACGGTTTCGTCGGCGGCTGGCACTTGTCAGATTTTGACGGCGCGACAAGACTGTACGGCGCCAGCAAGATCTTTTTGCTCTCCATCGTGCTCAACGACGTCACGCCCGGTACTCCTGCCATAAACTACACGGTCACCGTCACCAAAGCGACGCCCACCAACGTTTCGGACGTGTATCAACTCCTCGGGATGGTATTTCCAGCTGCCGGTGCACCCAATGCAGGGCTTCAAGCATCTGCGACCCCGAACTGGTGGGCATGCAGCGTGGTGCCCATCGCCTATAAAACTTCAGCCATCAAGATCGATACGTCATACACTGCCGGCGGTGGCAGTCCTTTTACTGCCTCGCAGACTTTCACCAATGAGGCCAAGCAGCGTTGGGATGTCTCCTTCGCTCTGCCCATTAAGAAGGCCAGTGCTCTGCAATACAGTTCCACCGCAAATACGGTCACGGCATCGCAGATCAACAAGCAAAACTTGTTCGCAGTAATTGACTTTTATCCTGTTCCCGTCAATCTTTCCGCGACCAGCACCAGCTTTATGCCCAGTTTCTTCGGAGGAGTCGCCATGGACTCTCAACCGCTTCACTCGCTGCTGTTTGGCGCAGCCGTTGGAGTTCATTTGGCGCAGATCTACGTGGGCGCCCTCCTCATCAAGGAGCAGCAGCTGAACGGCCTCTCCACCGGCAGCAGCGCCTCGCAGGGCCAAGTGACAAGTGCTACGAAGTATGCCTTCAACCCGTCCTTCTCCATTGGCATCAAGATATCCGTCAGCGCCGCAGTGTCAGCACTGTCCAGTACCAAGAAGCAATGATCTGTAGAGCGTATGCCGAGAGTCGATCAATCCGTCTATGTACGGAAGGGCGCACAATCCATTCCGCCGGGCCACGTCCTGGCCCCCGGAGGCTATCGCCACGCATCACTGATTCATGCTGTTCCCGAGGGTCATCACGTTCGCCGGAGAAAAGGACAGGTTCAACTTGTTCACCGAACTACGCGGCGGATTGTGTCCCGCTACAAATGGGTGTCGGATGAGGAACCCATACCTGACATTGGTTCCGGATGGGTAACCTATGTCTGGTGGTTGAATAACTCGGGATCGCCCATCTCGCAGCTCTCCACCGAATGGATCGTTCCGCCGCCGCCCACAATGCAGTCGAGCCAAACTGTCTTTCTCTTCAATGCTCTAGAGGACGCACAGAACAACGATCTAGTCCAACCCGTCTTACAGTGGGGAATATCGCACGCCGGGGGTGGTCCTTATTGGGCCATCAGTAACTGGTACGTCGATACGACGGGTCACGTTTCCTTTTCACGGCTTGTTCAAGTGCAGCCGGGAGACATCCTGACCGGCATCATTTCAATGAACAAACAAAACGGCAGCGTGTTCAGCTACGTCTCATCGTTCCTCGGCTACCCTGAGCTCGATATGCACGTCGACGGTGTGACTGAGTTGATCTGGGCCTCGCAAACTTTGGAGGCTTATCAAATCGGCGATTGCTCTGAATACCCGAATACCCCCACGACATCGATGTCTTCAATTTCTATCGCCGCGGGGGGCGCGGCGCCGGCTGTGATGTGGCTCATCAAGAATGTGAGCACTGATTGCGGTGAATCCTCTTTTGTGGTTAACGCAGGCAATCCAGGGGGCCAGATCGATATCAGCTACCGCTCGTGACCGTGCGGCATAGGAATTTGTGAAAAACGGTTGCGACTTGATGTAAGCGCGCATTTCGTTCGAAAGGAGCTTCCGAATGAAACCGAACAAATATCTCTTAATTGTTGGCCTAGTGCTGCTGCTCGGAGCTGCCGTGGGCTTGTACTACCTCGGTGTTTACTCGGGATGGTTCAAGGGGAACGGTAAAACCAGCGAGGCCTTGACGTTAAGTGCAGTTGTGCTTGTCGGCTTGGCACTGGTTGTGGCTTTGATGTCGGTCTTGGTGATTATCTACTCTGTCCTCGGAGTTGCAGACGCGAGTCAAGCTCTCGCGTTGCCTGAGGGATCGGTCCGCTCTCTGCTTGCCTTCAGCTTAGTGTTGATTTTTGTGTGTCTTGGGGCGTTCTTGTATAACAGCGTTGATAACAGTGCCCTCACGCTTGGTGGCGAATCAGACCGCATCACAGAGCCGCAACTCGCTGAGTTGAAGGCCGAGTTTGTCGTGGCTTACGAGCAGGCGAGGAATGCGAGCGGCTCTGTGGAAACCGATAACGACGGGAAGACTCCGCTGTATAACGCGAAGTACTTCATCAAGCCCAACAAAGACGCCGGAGACTTCGCAAAACAGATTTTCACGACATTAGCAACCGTTTTTGTCAGCGTCATAAGTTTCTACTTTGGCAGCAGTACGACGTCCTCGGCGGTTGGCGCTGGAGCGAGGGCAGCCAGTGGATCGAGCAGCACTCCCTCCCCCGTGGGCGGGCCCGCGATCGGTGGCAATGATTTGCAATCGGCACTTACCGAGGCGAAGGCAGCGGCTCACGATGCGAGCACTGCGCTTGGCCAGGCTACGGATGCAGCTACAGAGGCAAAGTCAATTGCCGACGCAGCCCCTTCCGATTCCGACAAGAAATCTGCAGCTGTGGCTGATTCCAGCGCAGCGCAGAAGGCAGTAGACGCGGCTACAAAGGCATCCAGCGATGCAGACCAACAAGTTCAGATGGCTAACAAAGCGGTCGCTGACGCCGCTACAGGAAGCATGGATACACTAAGAGTCGCAGCGGTGGCCGCGGTAGTGGCCAAGGCCCGCGATATGGCAAAACAACTTGCCCAGGAAGCGGCTGCGAGGGCTGCTGAGGCCGCAGGGTTGCGGGACAAGATCAAGAATGACATGGGAGCCTAGAATTTGCGCAATCCCCCAACGTTCTTGGATTGCACCCTGGCAGCAGGTCCAGTCGTGTGCATACTAACGAAGAAGTGCGCAACGAAGGAGTGAAGCGTGGTGGCTCCAACTGACAAGGAGAATCTTTCGGCCAAGTTCGGCCACTGGACGGCCTTGTATGCTGCATATTTGTTCTTGGCGGGATGGGCATATCTCAGACGCTACTTTGAAGTCTTCGGAGTTGACGTGGGCTGGTTGGACTTCGGATTCAACGACACAATTGCACAAGGTTTTTCGGTGTTGTTCGGGAAGGGCAGGTCACTGTCCGTCGTTTATCTCGCGATCTTCCTAGTCTCGCTCGGTATCGAGCTCTTTTGGGTCAACCGTAGCCAATGGGTAGATGCAAGTCTAGCATTCGGCTTGGTTCTTTTCTTTCCTCTGACCTTTTGGGTGGCAGGGTGTACCGGAATCAGCCAAGCAAACACCGACCGAAGTGACAAGACTTCCTTGCCTACCATTACATTTGCTGCCGGGCCGTGCGGTTATCGCGGCAAGGCCGTCTATGTGAAGGGAGAGTCATTGTACATTTATGATCTTGATTATCTAGCGGCAGAAACCGGAAATCCGAGCGTCGCACCGAACAACAAGAGCCCAACGGAGAAACCCGTTGTCTGTCCATTCGATCTCGGTGAGTCGTCTGAGGTCCACGTTCCCGAACTTTGGCTTATGCGCTCTGGCGATCTCAAGGATGTAAGAATCGTCCACTATGAAAAGGAGGCTAAACCGCCGTGGTTATGCTTCTCAGACAAACGCTGATTTTGGGCCTCGGTGTCTGCATCGTTCTTGGCTTGGGAGTTGAGGCTCGTTCTGACACCCTCTTTAAGAGTAGGCAGCCGGTCAAGATCGGACATGGCAAGAAAGAAGGGTCCACGATTCATTGGACCGACTGCTCCGATCAGAACCCTCAGACTTTCGACGCGCCTCCTTATTCGTTAGATCCAGCAGACAATTGTTCGGTTGGACCACCCACTTTTGGGCTGGAATGTGATGGCGATTCGTGCAAAGTAGTCGATGCGGGAAAACTGGAAAGGTATCTACCCCCCGGTGCGCGTGTTCACGAAGGAGAAAGGGTTCATCTCCGCATCGACCAACACTCGGTACAATTTAATTCGGACGCCGCAGGTTTCCGACTTGAGAAGTGAGCGGACCTCTAACGCTCCGTTGCCGACAAAACCGGCACGCCTTTCATGCTAGTAGTGGAACGCGATTCCGCTGTACCGACACACGTTGTTAGGAAAAAGCGAGAGCGGGCATCACGAGATTCTGGTTGTGATGGTTGATGTCCTAACGCACTACCAATGAGTCAATTATGAAAAGACAAAGATTTGAGTGCAATTTCGTGCCGCGTCTGGCTGCAGAGGTGAGTGCGGTTCCCGGTCCGGAGTTCCCGGTTGGCGCTAGGCCTAGCGGTTCTTAGCCCACGTCCTGCGACCTCAGGCGGGAGACGGCCAACTATAATCCGCCGGATGAGCGATAAACCAACATTTACAGTGGGCGAAGTGGCAGAGCTGATGGGATTCTCCCGAAACACTATCACTCGGTTGTTCCAAAATGAGCCGGTTGTGATCGTTCTGCGAAGGCCGGAACAACCGCATACGAGGGGATACCGTTCCTTGCGTATCCCTCGCGCCGTTTATCTGCGCGTTTTGGGGCGGCTTTCCATAAGCTGTTGAAGGCGCATGACCTACAACGCAAACAAGCGAAAACTGCGCTCTAACTGCGCTCTGTTTGTCGGTTTATCACTGCTTTTCGTGGTCTTAGGTGTCATCCGCTGACCTGCATCTCGTTGAAACTACGTTTAAGTGTTGATTCGAATCCTATAGCGCCCACCAATTTCCTCTGGCCTGGTTTCTCGATCTCCCGGAAGAGGTTTGCATCACTTCCCTGTATAGCTCACTCTCCAGATCGAGTCCGAGCCGTCGTCGCTGACCAGAAGCGAACCATCCGGAGCCACCGTTATGCCTACGGGACGTCCCCACACGTTGCCATCCGGCAGCACAAAGCCGGTGAGGAAGTCTTCATATTCGCCATTGGCGTGGCCGGTCTGGTGCAGCGGGACGCGGATTACTTCATAGCCCACGCGCACCGCTTTGTTCCAGGAGCCGTGCTCGCTCGCGAAAATGTCTCCCTTGTACTCGGCTGGAAACTGCTGGCCTTCATAGAAAGTCAATTCGAGCGACGCGTTATGGGGCTGCAACAGCACGTCAGGGACGATCACTTTATCTTTCAATTCCGGATGCTTGCCCTGATGCCGCGGATCCTGATGCCCTCCCATGTACCACCACGGCCAGCCGTAGAATCCGCCTTGCTGCACATGGGTGATGTAGTCGGGAACCAGGTTGTCGCCGAGTGCGTCACGCTCGTTCACCGAGCACCACAACTCGCCGGTCTCGGGATCCACGGCAATCCCGCCGCCGGCATTGCGAATGCCATAGGCATACACGCTTAAAGTGCACTTCGCGGGATCGCACACCAGAATGTCGGCGCGGTCTTTCTCAGCTGGATGGGTGTCGGGGTCGTTTATGTTCGATCCCGAGCCTACCGCCACAAACAATCGCTTGCCATCGTTGGAAAACGCCACCGCCCGCGTCCAGTGCCCGCCTGTATCCGGGAGATCGGCAATATGTTCGGGAGCGCCGCTCGCCTTCAGATCCCCGTTGTGATAAGGAAAACGAACCAGTTCGCTGGTGCTGCCTACGTACAGCCATTGCGGATCGGCTCCCGGAGGATAGAATGCCAAGCCGTAAGGATGTTTCAAACCGCTGGCGAAAACAGCCGACTGCTCGGGCTTGCCATCGCTGGTCAGCCCGCGATACACCCGGATGCGTCCGGGGTCACTCTCGGTGAGAAAGATGTCGCCGTTCGGAGCGGTGCGCAAGGTCCGAGGGTTGTCGAGAGCGCCGGCATATAAGTCCACCTTGAATCCGGGAAGCGCCACTGGCCAGGCGTTCTCCGGCCGCGCCACCAACTGCGGACCATTCTCTGCCGATTGCGTGGCGTACGGTTTCGGGAGGTCGGCGACGGTTATCTTACGAACCGTGCCCGGCTTTTCATAGCGGAAGTCGGTGAAGGGTGGCGTGGGCGGCGGAGCCTTGAACGTCGAGGTGCCGGGGTCGAGCGGTGCCGGAGCGCTCGCCTCCTGCGCCGTCTGTGGCGCTCCCATCGATTTCACAAAAGTGACGATTTGCCAGCGCTGCTTTACTGGCAATTGCGCCCACGATGGCATCCCGTTATCCTTGTCGCCCCGGGTGATGAACCAGAACACTTCGCCCGGCGTCGCTGTCTCGAGTTTGCCATCAACAAGTGACGGCACATTCCCTGTACCTTCACCCCGTATTCCGTGGCACGACAGGCAGTTGCGCGCGTATAGCCGCTTTCCAGCCACCGCGGCCGCTTCCTGGCCTTCATAAGGGTTCTTCGTGGCCTGGGCTGATGCCGGCGCGTTGTGGAACTTCGTGTCCACATCGGCCGCCAGCAGCAACGCGGCAGGTAGTAGGATTGCGGCTGTTATGAAGAATGGTCGATTGATCAAAGAACGCATAAATCCTCCCGCGTAGGTTTTCAGCAGAAGATTCTATTCTGAACTTTGGATGTACGCGGGGTGCCGCGGGGTGCATCTGGATTGCGCCTGCCTTGGCCCATCCGGTGGCACTTGTAACATTACTTCCCCGGATACAACCTTCCCGGTTAAAACTTGATCAGACAGCAATAAAGCCGTATAAGCTAAGGAACCAAGTACCTCAAACCCCGACCCTGCAGATGGAGCGTTCCATGCGATCTTTGAAGTTGCTTTTGCCCCTGCTAGCCTCAACTCTGTGCTTCGCCGCCCAGGCGGATCGCATCACCAGCCCCATCGATTCCAGCCAGATGGTCACGCTGCCCGGCCATGCCGATCGGCGCGCGCAGCCGCAATACGACCAGGGCCCGGTCGAGCCTTCGTTCCAGTTCGGCCGTCTCACGCTTGTCATGGCCCCTTCGCCGAGTCAGCAGGTTGCGCTCAACCTACTTCTCGCGCAGCAACAGGATCGTTCCTCGCCCAGCTACCACAAGTGGCTAACTCCCGAGCAGTTTGCGGATCGTTTCGGCGTGAGCCAGGGCGACATCAACAAGATCACGGCATGGCTCCAATCGCAGGGGTTTCAGGTTTTCAGCGTCCCGCGCGGGCGTACTTCGGTCAGCTTCAGCGGCACAGCGGCCCAGATCCAAAGTGCCTTTAAGACGGAAATCCACCGCTACAACGTTAACGGTCAAACGCATATTGCTGACTCCACTCCGGCCGAGGTGCCCGCGGCGTTGAGCGGCGTGGTTACCGGAGTTCGCGGCCTGAACGATTACCACCCCAAGCCCATGTATGTTCGCCCGGTTCATGGTGGCAGGAACGCCCCTCATCCGAGCTTCACAGCACCCGATGAAGGGACGGGATACTTCTTGGCCCCGGGTGACATCGCGACCATCTACGATCTAAATACGCTCTACGCATCCGCTGACGGCACCGGGCAGAAGCTTGCCATCATCGGCGAGACCGATATTTACCTCGCCGACATCGCCGACTTCCGCTCTGACTTCGGGCTGAACGCCATCACTGGCTGCTCGACGGACGCGAATGGCATTGTGACGGCTACGTCCTGCAACACCACGAATTTTCAATACCTGCTGGTTCCCGGTGTCGCAGACCTGGGCGCGCCCAGCACCTGCGGCGACTTACCTGAGGCCGACCTCGACAATGAATGGTCGGGAGCCACCGCGCGCAATGCGCAAATTATCTTCGTGAACGCCCCCGCCACGTTTAATTCCGCGTGCACCGAAATCACCAACAACGGCGGGGTCGACGCCGCTCTAACCTACGCCATCGACAACGTGACTGCTCCGGTCATCAGTATGAGTTATGGTCTATGCGAAGCTGAGGCGGAGTCGCTGGAAACCGAGCTAAAGCAGGGCAACACCGAAGGCATCACCATCATGAACTCCTCCGGCGATTCGGGTGCGGCCGCGTGTGACGACGGCCCGCCGAACAACACTCTACCTTACTCCGCCGCTAACGGCGGATTGGCCGTGAACTATCCCGCCAGCAGCCAGTATGTAACCGGCGTCGGCGGCACTTCCATCCCTTATCCCACCTACTACAGCACCACCTACTGGGGCACGAACAGTTCGAGCACTGTGGATTTCGGCGGTTCGGCATCAACGAGCCTCGAGGGACATGAGGCTGCGTGGAACGACACCGCGGCATTTGCCCAGCTCTGTGAGGAGGGCGACCTCAACCCTCAGTTCTGCTCACAGGGCGGTAGTCCGGCGGTGGCGCATTGGGTGGATATCACCTCCGCCGAGACCGCACAGGAAGACCTGTGGGTCTCCGCCGGCGGTGGTGGGGTGAGCAACTGCGTCAACGCGGGCGACACCTGCGAAGAAGGTTTTCCGCGGCCCTCCTGGCAATCGGTAACCATTCCTGGCCAGACAAGCCCGCAGAGCACCTACCGTTTAGTGCCGGATGTCTCGCTGCTGGGGTCGCCGGATTTTCCCGGCTATATCTTCTGCACGCCGCTGGACCAATGGACCTCCAGTTCGAGCACGGCCAGTACCTGTGCCGGCGGCATTACAACCGCCATCGATACCTACTCTTCGATCGTGGGCGGAACTTCCGCCTCGTCCCCGGTATTCGCCGGCATTATCGCCGTGCTCAATCAGTATCTCGGAACAGGAAGCGCCGGCCTAGGCAACATCAATCCAACGCTTTATACCCTAGCTGCGACTCCGGCGAACGGAGCTTTCCACCACATCACTAGCGGAGACAACGACGTTTATTGCCAGGTGGGCACGCCTTCTGGTGAGCCGAGCGACGTAATATGCCCTGGGGGCGGGGTGTTCGGGTTCGACAGTTCCAGTTCCAGCTCCGACGCGACAACTGGATATAACCCGGTCGGGGGTCTCGGCTCGGTCGATGGCAACAGTCTCGCCGTCGCCTGGAAAGCCACGCTCGCGCCGGACTTCGCGCTCACGGCCAGCACCCTGACTCCCACCCCGGTCTCCGCTGGACAATCGGCGACGTCCACACTGACGATCGCCCCGATTGCCGGTTCCACCGCCATGGTCGTAAACTTCAGTCCGAGCAGCTGCACCGGCCTGCCCACAGGTGCCACCTGCAGCTTCAATCCTGCGAGCGTCACGTTCACAGGCACATCCAACGCGCCGCCTGTCACATTGACGATCGCCACTCTTCCTAACATGGCGCCGTCGGGCCCGACGACGATTACCATTACCCCAACCAACTCTTCGGCCACTACCGCGCAGGTCAGCCTGACCGTGACCGCAACTACGGAGAGCTTCTCCCTTACGTCGACCGCCGTTACCTTCCCGGTCACGGTGGGCGGGTCCGTCCCGGTTCCGATTACTGTGAACAGTTCGACCGGCTTTATTGTGGGTAGCGGCGCCGGCGCCACCACGGCGTTGCCCGTTACTTACAGCTGTAGCGGGACCCCCCCTCTTGCCGCGGCGGAAATCTCCTGCCAATTCAGTCCTTCGAACGGCCAGTCTGTCAGCGCGACTGCGGTGACCCTTAACCTCGTGACCACCGCGCCCACTAGCGGGCAACTGCACCGGCCTCTAGAGCGCGGAAGCCGCATCTTCTATGCCATGCTGCTCCCCGGCTTGTTCGGAATTGTTTTTGCTGCGGGATCGCGCACTCGCAGCGTACGCCTGCTCAGCCTGATCGTGGTTCTTGGCTTCTCCACGCTGTGGCTGGGCTCTTGTGGCGGCAGCGGCGGCGGTGGCACCACGATCCCGCCGAACCCCGGGACGCCTGCGGGAAGCTACATCGTGACCATCAGTGCAACTACGACGGGCGGCGCCAACAACCTTACCAACACCAACGCACCTTTTACCATCACTCTCAACGTGTCACAGTAGGGGGCACAAAGCCAGCAAGCGCTCCGCTCAGGCGGAGCGCTTTTTTCACGCTCTCGCTTTGTTCCCTCTAACCTTGCCGAAGCCCGAAGCCCGAGACCTGACAAGCCATGTCCTCCTGTGCAAAAACGCTCTCACTTTGCCCCTTGCGCGCTTGGGCTGGCGCGAGTACCATTGGTTTGTTCTCATTGGCCTCGTTCCCGCGTAGGCCTTCCGCGCCCCAGGCCGTTCCCGGCGGCGCGACGGATTCCGACAACGGATAACCGATACGCAAAATTTAGATTTTTTGTTAGTGCGAGTTTGTATCACCAGAGAGCGGTCGATCGCGATTGCGTTCCAGCCCAACCCGCAGTTCCGCATGGAAAGTGGGCTGTGCCCCCTCGAACGCGCGATCGCGAAACTTGATGGTTGACGTATGTGACTGAGTGGTGTCACCGAGCAAGTGGTTAGGCCCCGCAAGAACAGTGGCTTCGCGCCAACCCTGTGAGAGCCTGCCGCAACCCAATGGGAACCGTACATCGTGATATTTTGCCGCCCTGCACCGGGACGAAAACCCGGCCCAGCAGGTTTGAGAGGACTATGAACGCAGGATCATCTGGACAAGGACAGGGACAAGGAAGACCCTCCGGTGGTGGAGGCAGAAGCAGACGGCGTCGCGGACGCCGCCCCAACAATCCCCGCGGGCCTCGTCCCGCTGGACCGAGCCAGGCGCGCCACAACCAGGACGGCATCTACACCGCGCCCATGGATCATAGCTATCGCGCCGCCTTGGCGGGCAACGGCAACAACGGCCAGGGAGCGCGCCGCCAGCGTCCCGGCTTCGCCGCGCCTTTTGCGCCCGCCGACCCCGAGCCTCTGCCCGCGTTGCGCGAGGATTCCAACTCGCGCATCTTTGCCTTCGTCGACGACTTGTTCTTCGCCGCCAAGATTCAAGAGACCGCGCGCAAGCTCAACGTAAAGGTCGAGTTCGCCAAGAACGACAAGGACCTCGCCGATCGCATGCAGCAGAACGGCGAAGAGAAGCCTTCGCTGATTATTTTTGATCTCAACAACGCCAACGCCAAGCCGCTGACGCTGATCCCTAAGCTGAAGGCGAAACTGAAGAAGGGAACCTCGATCATCGGATTCCTCTCGCATGTTCAAGGCGATCTGAAGCAGAAGGCCCACGAAGTGGGCTGCGACATGGTGCTGCCGCGGTCTGCCTTCTCCCAGAATCTGCCTCAACTGCTGCGCCGCCACGGCGCTTCGGAAGACGAGAATCCGACGGTACAGTAGACCGCTCTAACGCGTGAACATCTCCACCAGCACGCTGGAAACGGTATAGGCGGTTTTAGCCGAGACCACCCCAAGCTTGCGGATCAGACGCTCACGAGCTACGGCACGCAATTGATCCAGAGCTACTTGACCCGTCTTATTTCGGAAACTGAGGTTCACGCGCGTGGCGTAACCCCGCTGAGTCCTAGTCATGGGAGCGACGAGGACAGTCTGCAGCGGTTCGTTCATGTCGTCAGGAGAGATCACCAGGCAAGGCCGAGTCTTTTTGATTTCCGCTCCCCTCGACGGGTCCAGGGCGATGAGCCAGACTTCGTCGCGCTTGGGATAATTCACCACGTCCATTCCTCATCGTCGAATGCATTCGGAGGCACTCCGTCTAGCAATATTTCCCGCTCCCCTGGGCGCGAAGCGGCAAAGGTCTCCTTCCAGCCCTCGCGCGGGGCGCGATGAGGCGCGATGACGAGACCTTCGGGAGTTACTCGTAGTTCTACGACGTCGCCCAGGCCGCACTGCGCGATCAGCGGCTTCGGAATGCGGATTCCGCGGGAGTTTCCAATCCGGGTAAGTTCCAATCGCATAGATCCGTGCCTCATAGTAATTACATTGTAATTACACACGCGCGTTAGGTCAAGATGCAAAAGAATCCGAGGAGGGACTCCGGAACCAGAAACTGAGAACTGAGAACTGAGAACTGAGAACTGCTCTCCTATCCCGGAGGCCAGCTCAAATGACGTCCGCCCAAGAGGTGGACGTGAAGATGAAACACTGATTGCCCCGCTCCCGGACCAACGTTAAGCACGGTCCGGTATCCCTCCTCGATCTTGCGCTGGCGCGCAATCTCAGCCGCGGCCAGGTGGCAGCGGCCAATCACTTCAGCATCCTCAGCCTGCGCCTCCTTCAAACCCGCAAAATGTTTCTTAGGGATAATCAGCACATGTGTAGGAGCCTTGGGACTGATGTCTTCAAAGGCCAACACGTGCTCGTCCTCATAAACTTTCCTGGCGGGAATCTCGCCGCGGAGAATGCGGCAGAAAAGGCAGTCGCTGGCAGGGTTAGTCATGGGTAACTCCGGCGTGAGCATAACAGAAAACTGGCCAGTCGCCGGGGCTCAGATCCTGACTAGCCTGACCCCTAATCCCTAGCCACTAATCCCTGGCCACTGATCACTGCTTTCAATCCAGTCGTACCAGAAAGACCGCGCCCTCCGGCGTTTCGGTCTCCGCCACCATTTCCTGAGCCCGCTCGCGATCGTCGCCGAAAACGCGCACCCGCACCCACCAATCGCCTGCAGGACTGGCGAAGCGTTGCACCTTGGCCGTGCGGTAGCGGCGCGTCAGGTGGTCGGCAAGTTTCGCGGCTTCGTCTTCATCGGGGAAGCCGCCAATCTGCACTGCCCACTTTCCGCCGGTATCGAGCGGCGCCGGGGTTTGCATTACTTCCACTTTTACTTCCGCGATTCCAGGCAGGTAGACATCGAGCTTGCGCGCCGCGGCCAGCGATAAATCGAGAATACGCCCGGGAATGAATGGTCCCCGATCGGTGATGCGCACCAAAGCCGTGTGGCCGGTCTTCAAATTGGTGACGCGCACGATCGACCCCAGAGGCAGGGTGCGGTGTGCCGCGGTCATGGCATTCATGTTGTAGACTTCGCCATTCGATCCGCGGCGGTTGTGATACGGCGGACCGTACCAACTGGCGCGGCCGATTTCGGTAGCCAGTGGCGTGGAGTTCGCGGGAATCGAGGGCTCGGCAAGGTCGGCGCCGCTTTCTTTGTCACTGCGTTCGGCTCCCAGCGGCTGGTTATTGTTCACGGTGCTCGCGGGAGGGGTGGCAGCCGGCGGTTCGGTTGGGGAAGGTTCGGCGGCGGCGGGTGGCGGCGGCACATTCACGCGGGCCTGCTTGGGATGCCCGCATCCCGCGAGCAACAGCAACATCGTAAGCAGTAGCGTGAAAATCACAGCGTGAGCGACGAAAGTGGCGGGACGCAGCTTTACTTCTGCGAAGTTTTTTGCTGATCTTTTTGCTGGTCTTTTTGCTGCTCTAGGTAGTCGGCCAGTTCGATGAGCTTTACGCTCGCCGTGCGCAGCGCCTTGGTCGAGTGCTGGCGGACGGCGGGAACAACCTCGTCGTTCAGATATTTGATCAACTCGGGGATCTCTTTCTCGATCCGTTCGGCAGCCTCGGAGACGGTCTTGCTGACACGCGCCGACGCGTCTTCCACCTTGCGGTTGAAGTCGTTCATGGTGCTCCTCGATCCTGTTGGGCGTGGATGAACTCACGCAATGTTGCGGATTGCCAGGCCCGACCATTATTTCGCGCTCGCGAGCGCGGGTCAATGGCAGGGCATATGCCGGCAGCCCGCTCTCACGGGGTCATGGCAGCATAAATCTACCCTTGCAGTAAGGATTCGATCCTTGATAAAGTAAGGATATGCCAAAGGTGACCTCCAAGCTGCAGTTGACCGTGCCCAAGAAGATTGCCGACCAGTACGGCATACGTCCGGGCGACGAACTGGAGTGGATTCCCGCGGGTGAGAGCATTCGTGTGGAGTTGGTCCGCCGCAAAGCCAAATCCGGGCAGCAGCTAACCGCCGAGGAGCGGGTGGCGCTGTTTGACGCAGGCATGGCACGCGTGGACGAACTGCAATCCGGGCGACTAAGCGCGAATCGCGGAAAACCGGCGCCCCACGATCGCGGCTGGACGCGAGAGGATTTATACAACGATGACCGAGGGTTGCCGCGTGGCTTCCCTCGTTGACACCAACATCCTGGTTTACTGCTACGATCCGACCGATTCGAGGAAACGCTCGATAGCACGCGATCTTCTGCGCCAGGGAGCGGCAGCCGACGTGCTCCGCATTCCTCATCAGGCCATGGTGGAGTTTGTTAACGCGGTGACCAGGCAGCGGAAGGCCGGCCCTTTTCTCAGCCAGGAAGAAGCATGGCGTCAAGCTGAGGATTTCCTAAACGAGTTCCAGATTCTCTATCCGAATGAAAAAGTGTTTCGCACCGCGATGCTGGGAATGGCGGCGTACAGGCTCCCCTGGTATGACGCGCACCTTTGGGCTTACGCCGAACACTATGAGTTGCCTGAACTTCTCTCCGAAGACTTCGAGCATGGCCGCAGGTACGGCACCGTGCGCGTAAGAAATCCATTTTTGGCGGTCGGTGCGGCATAGGCTGGCAAGCATGAAGATGCCGCAATCTACTCCGATATTCCTTTCCATTCCTCAGCAACGGCAGTTTCGCAAGAGAGTCCTTGCGTGGTATGAGCGCCATCGCCGTGATCTGCCCTGGCGCGCGAACCGCGACCCCTACCGCGTGTGGCTTTCCGAAATCATGCTGCAGCAGACGCGGGTGGCCGCGGTGATCGAACACTATCAGGAATTCCTGCGGCGTTTCCCCACGGTAGAAAAACTGGCATCTGCGCGCGAGGCGAGCGTGCTCGCCGCGTGGAGCGGTCTGGGATATTACCGGCGCGCACGCATGCTGCACACCGCGGCGAGAGTCGTGGTGCGAGAGTATGGAGGGAAGTTACCAACCACCGCCGAAGCCTGGCGTGCCTTGCCGGGAGTAGGACGCTACACCGCGGCAGCAATCGCCAGCATTGCGTTCGAAGAGCCAGCCGCTGTGGTCGATGGCAACGTCGAGCGCGTGTTGCAGCGAGTATCAGGAACGCGCGTGGCTGGAGAAGAGTTGTGGCAAGCCGCTAACGATCTGCTCGATGCCAAGCGTCCTGGCGACTTCAATCAGGCCATGATGGAACTGGGCGCGGTCGTGTGCACGCCGCGAGCGCCAGCGTGCTTGACGTGTCCGGTGATGGAGCTATGCACCACACGCGGAGAGATGCCGCCTACAGCGAAGCCAGCCCGGCAGAAGAAGCGGGAGATTCATTATTCGCTGCATCATCGAGATGGAGAGGTTCTCTTGATTCGGCGTCCGCCGGACGCATCCCTGATGCCTGGAATGTGGGAGCTGCCCGAGAAGACAAGCACGAACGGAGCGGCTGGTCCTTCCCTCACGCTGCGCCATTCGATCACGGTCACAGACTACACGGTCCACGTTTGGCGCGGCACCTCGCCGTCGGGCGCTGAGGGAAAATGGATTCCCTTGGAGCGGCTGAGGCAGGTTGCTCTTACCGGCCTGGCACGTAAGATTCTGCGAAAAGCGGAAATGTTGTGAGCGACATCAACGCCCACTCGCAACTGACCACCGGTAACTCTTTCTTCCAATCCCCGATCATCTAAAATGAAAGTAGTCAGACGAAGACCATATGCGCTGGCTGCGAAACATCCTGAAAAAGCAAACCGGAGGACGACCCATGGCGGCATTGACGGCGGGCACCAAAGCGCCCGATTTTGAATTGAAAGCGATGGATGGCAAGCGTTTCGTGCTGCACGAGGAGTTGGCGAACGGTCCCATAGTGCTGGCGTTTTTCAAAGTTTCGTGTCCCATCTGTCAGTATGCGTTTCCATTTCTGGAGCGGCTGGAACGGGCGTACGGGCACCAGGGCGTCCGGCTCATCGGGGTTTCGCAGGACGATCCTAAACACACGGCAGCCTTCACCAAGGAATTTGGCGTCACCTTCCCCGTGCTGCTCGACGACAGGGATACCTATCCCGTGTCGAACGCCTACGGGTTAACCAATGTCCCGAGCATCTTCTGGATCGCGCAGGATGGCAAAATCGAAGTTTCCAGCGTGGGCTGGGTAAAGGCCGACTTCACAGAGATCAGTCGAAAGATGGCGGACTCACGGAAGATCTCTCCCGTCACTGTGTTCAAGCCGGGAGAAGATGTGCGGGATTTCCGCGCTGGTTGAAGCTCGAAGAATTGATCCCGCGGTCGCGGGCTGAAGAGTTTGGCCAGCAGACAGATTGACCTGGTAAAGATTGACTGAGCAAGGCGGTAACGACTCGACCGAACCTAGCGCCGCTTAACAGCCTCGTAGGTCAAACAATCACCTTTTCAATTGGCCGCCGTGGGCTGGCTCGGGCCGTCAATGTGGGATAGCCCATATAGAAAACAAAGGTCGGCTGCCACGTGTAGTCCCCCATGACATCGCCCAGCCACGCGGTTCGCTTGGCTAATTTTCCCAGCGCCTTGTCGTGGTCGAGCAGTTCCACTGCCTCATTGCAAGGGCGTCCAGCCAGGCCCCGAGCCGTTGCCAGCAAATGCGCGCGCTGCCAAATCCGCCCTGCGCGCAGACAGTGTTCTTGATCGTAACGGTCGTGCACCGCGATGATGCCAATCAGGGGCGCGCTCAGCATCAGGTTCGAATACCCATTTTTGGGTCTTCGCGAGGCCGCCCGGCGCAGCATCCACAAAGGCATCATCTTGGCTACCGCTGTCGTGATTGGCGGCAATCCAAAAGCATCAACGGTAAGTCCATCGCGAAGTTTCTGGACCGAACTCCAATTCATGCGAACCCATCGATCACTGCCACGATCTACCTCCGGGTCAGAATAAAGCTCGGTGTTCGCCGCGGAGCTGATTTCCACGATTTTTTTCCGGTCAGCCTCCGCGGTGAAGAGGAAGATTTTGACATCCGGTTCGTCGCCGGCTAGGCCGCTCAGAGCATCGATGAATTCAGGGGAGATCGGTTTCTCTGGGATGTAGGCAGAGCGATTGGTGTGGCGCAGGGGGATCGCCGCATAAAGCTCGCTCTCCTCTCGTTTGCCCGTGGCTAAATCGACGTGCGCCAGGAGTTTCGGCGCGGACTGAGCAGGAATCTGCCCAAGCTTTCCAGGAATCAGCTTTACCGTGGCCTGATAGCCATTAGCGGCCGCAGCCAGCATCAGATTCTCCAGGGCGCAACCCATCCCGATGTGCTCCTCTCGAAGATAGGGATCGAGCGCTCCCAGGTTCCTGCTGGTGTCGACATACAACTCAATCGACGAATTCGTCACGTTGAAAAGCCAGGGCTGCGTGTTGTGCGGGCTGGCGGCTAGAATCGCGGCACGCACCAACGCCAGGGTTCCGTCTTTATTATTCGAATCCTCGCGCCAATCTTTCCAGGGCTCGTAGGCCGGCCCCTCCCCGACGCTGAAGACGCCCTGATCATAGGCGCGCCGCACCCCACCGCCCGCAACTATGACGGTAACCGCTCCCGCGCCCTTCAGGAATGATCTGCGTTGCATACAGTGGCTCTCGTCCGTACCTTGTTCGGGAAGAAGTAGCGTGACATGGTGCTCTATGGGCGCGCTGACCCGGAACTCTTACGGGCCTGACCGAATCGAGCAACAAGCCGTCCAAATTAAGTCTCGCCAGTACACTATAAACTCGCGGGAGTGCGTGACCTCTCGTGCTGTCGACCACTCGTAACTCTCTATAAGGAAAGCCCTTCCGTCCGTTACAATGCCCTCAGTCATTCTACAAAGCTTTCTTCAGTGTATCCGTCGCTCGTGGGGGAGAAAACTGTTTATGCAAGCAATGGTAAGGGGAAGCGTATGCCTTGGACTTCTGGCGATGCTTGGCCTCTGGACAATGGCGGAGGGCGGCGCCCCTCCAACCCCCATACCGGCCGCGACCAAGCGCGAGGCCGTTTCGGTGAGCCTGCCGGGCGCGGCCTTTGCCGCGATGGAGACCATCAATCCCGAACATATTCGCTGGCATGTCCGCTTTCTCTCCCATGATCTTCTGGAAGGCCGCGGCACGGGCCAGCGCGGCGGCGACATCGCCGCCGAATACATCGCCACGCAATTTGCGGAATATGGATTGAAGCCGGCAGGTGACAACGGGTCCTACTTGCAAAAAGTGCCTCTCGTGGGAATCACAACAATGCCGGAAACGCAGTTTTCACTTGTCCCCAAGCAGGGCGCCGCGATGCATCTGAAGCCACTCGACGAATATGTCGCTTATGATCAAACCCAGCAAGCGCAGTCCGATGTGGACGCCGAGATCGTCTACGTGGGATACGGCATTGAAGCGCCCGAATATAACTGGGACGACTACAAAGGCGCGGACGTGCGTGGCAAAGTGTTGCTGATGCTGGTGAACCAACCGCCGTCGGATGATCCGAAGTTCTTCAAAGGCAAAGCCCTCACCTACTACGGCCGCTGGACCTACAAATTCGAAGAGGCAGCGCGCAAGGGCGCGGTGGGCGTGATTCTCATCCACAAAGAAGACATGGCAAGTTATCCCTGGGAAGTGGTGCGGAATTCGAATTCGGGCGAGAAGTCGTATTTAAAGGTGGAAGGTCCGGTGCTGAAGGTCGCGTCCTGGGTGCAGCTGGATGTGGCGCGGACTCTGGCAGCGGCCTCCGGCATGGATCTGGAAATGATGATGGCGGATGCGCGCACGCGGGGGTTTCATCCCGTGAATCTTGGAACCAAGCTGAAAGCGCATATGGTGAGCAATGTGCGGCATTTCGAGTCGAATAACGTGCTGGCGATGCTGCCCGGCTCGGACCGCAATCTGAGAGACGAAGCGGTGATGTACACGGCGCACTACGACCATTTTGGCATCCGTCCTGACATGCCGGGCGACAACATCTTCAACGGCGCCGCCGACAACGCGACGGGCTGCGGCATTCTGCTGGAACTGGCGCGCGCATTTAGTGTCGCCAAAGACCGGCCGGGAAGGTCAATCATTCTTGCGGCAGTTACTGCCGAGGAGCAGGGGCTGCTGGGGTCAGAGTATCTAGGCAAGCATCCGCCGGTTCCGGTGGGGAAGATTGCGCTCGATATGAACTACGACAACGTGCAGCCGCTGGGGGCGCCAGAGGAAGTAGAAGTTTCAGGCGCGGAGCGGACTACGTTCTATCCGTGGGTGCAGGCGATGGCCAAAGAGTTTCGGCTGGCCATCCGTCCTGACGCCCGCCCCGAAGCCGGACATTTTTACCGCTCCGATCATTTCAGTCTGGCCCGCGTCGGCATTCCGGCATTCTCGATCAACGAAGGCATGAAGTTCAAAGGTCACGACGAGGCCTGGGGTCTGGCCCAGGATAAGGAGTACACCGAGAAGCGCTATCACCAGCCCAGCGACGAATACCATCCTGAGATGGATTTCGTCGGCGACGGCGCGATGGCGCGCTTCGGCTTTGCGCTCGGCTGGGAAGCGGCCAGCTTCACGCGGCTCATCGGATGGCAGAAGGGCGATGAGTTCGAAGCGGCGCGGACGAAGAGCCAGTAGGCGATCGATCTGTAGCTCTCTACAGGTAATAGCCCAGGCCAGAAAAAATGGTCTTGGTGAAACCATCTTTCACGCTGTCAACCTCTAGCCAGTGGTCCTCATAGGCGTCCGCCTCGAGAACGACGTCGACTTGCCCCGTGCCGTCTATGTCGGCCAGGTCGATCGGGGTCCAAATCGTCGCGGCAGGGACATCGGCGTCTGTCTTCTGAAATGGCACCGTTCGCAGGGCGCGAACCTGTGAGCTTCTATCGACCGTCGCAACCAGTTGGCAGATAGTCAGATCGGGCCCTGCCAAGTGCTGATAATAGGCCTCCGCAGGAGCCCAGCCGGCAGAAGTCGGCTCCCAGACGGTAAAGTAAAGTTGCCCGTCATCCCTGACAGGCAGGCCCAACTTTCGCATCTCGCGGATCAGAATTGCGCGCATCTCGGAAGGCGGCTGCGCGTGCTGCTGACACTTCGAGATCCCGTCAATCCACTTGCAATCAAAGTCCGCCAGCACCTTGATGCCGGCTGCCGGCGTCTTCGGCCGCTTGATCTCGCAACCGTCATCGGGCCCGTTTCCAAACGGCGATTCGCCGCAATATCGGGCCTTCAGAAAAGATTTGATTCTACGGCAGCGAGCACTCGCGCAGGGCAGTCGATGTGGATCTCTTTCAGATTTTCCCGTCGCCTGTGCCCCCACAACGAGTACCGCGATGAGCGCCGCGATGCGGGTGAACCTCGCGTTGGGCGAACTATTCATATAGCACTGAGGTCTCATATCTCTAAGGCAATGCAGCTAAATGCCACGCGGAGCAGCACCGGGATTGTATCTCGAAAAAGTTCCTGTCGGGTTGTTCTCGTAACCTAGGTAACTTTAGCCTCCGCTCCACCCGTGCTAGCCTCGATAGTACATGTGTAATCAGCAACTTCCAAGAATCTGACGATTCGCGAATGCCACGACTTCCCATCTTCCGTCTCGGCAAGGAGCCAGAAAAACTGGCGCCGCCGGAGATGATTGCCGCCGCGCCGTCGCTTACTCTTGAAGGGCTGGCGGTCGGGGTCGACAACCTGCGCCACGACGTTGTTCTCAGCCCACGTTTTGTGGATGCGGCGCGGGCACAGATCACGCGGTTGATTGTGCGCCATGGCGAGTTGGAAGGATTGCTGGCGGCCGAGACCACACACCGAAACCAGGGCCCTTCATGGATGCGAAGCGCCGCCCCCAGCCAAAGTCGCACCCCTGCCGAAAAAGCTGACTGGAAGCCGGTGCTGGCGGAACTGCACCTTGCGGCGCTGAATCGCGCGAAGAAGGAAGAAAAGATTTCCGTCGATTTGCTGGCCCGGCTGGCGGTCACCAAGTTTCTCCGCATGGAGATGAACCTGCAGTTTGCCCAAGTGCTCGAACGCTGCCGCGTTCTGCTGAAAACTTACGACGGCATACGTCAGGGCAAAGGGGTGGAGTATCGCGAGCGCGTGGCCGGCTTTCAGGTGCGAAAGAAAATCATCCTGCGCAAGACCGGGCAGGATCTGTTCGAGACCCTGCGCGAGATCGAAAAAGAAACGCTGGCGCGCACGCGGCGGTCGTTCTTCGGAGAAGCGAAGACTGCAGAAGTGAACTCCGCAGACACAAAGGAAGAACCGGGCAGTGCTGGCCTGGGAAGTTACGGGCTGTTCGTGAACCGCCTGGCGTTTTCCGAGGATGGCCGCGACGATTACCTGTGCGGGGAACATTATGTGATGCTGGGCAATTGGGATCGCGATCCCGACCGCTACGGACGCTTGCAGGATGTGGTTTGGGGTTTCGTGCGATCGGTTTACGGTGAAGAGACCACCACAGACACCATCAGCGCGTGGCTGTGCGCACCGGAAAATGCCCGCGCCCTGGTTGGCACGGGAACGCCCGATGATTCCACGGCCGAAGGTGTGGCGAAGCAGGAACGTTTGGCGCAGTGGGTGCGACTGCTCGAAGACGAACAGGTGATGGAGCATGTGATTGCTTCTTATCACACGGTTCCGTTGCTCAGCGAGTACGCTCCGCGAATCAATCCGCAACAATTGAAGAATGCACTGATCTCGCGACCTGAGTGCGACCGTGTGGAGCGCATGATTCAAGAGCATGGGAAGCTTTCTCCCGCCAGCTTGTATGCGGCGGTGGCGAAAGTTGCGAGTTGCCGCGGCGCGGAGCGGGCCAAAGTGGCGGCGCGGTTTCTGCAGGATTTCTCTCACTATCACCGCGATCTGAAGCGGCTGGAAGTGCTGAACGCGGCGCTTGACTCGGTAAACCTGGTCAGCACCGAAAAACTGCGTGAGCTTTCCCGGATGAACGGGACGCTCTATGAATTCCTGCTTCCCGAGGAGCAACCGCAGCAGCCCGAGGAAGATCGCGTCCTGCGACACGTGGTGCTCAAGGCCGACGTGCGCGACTCGACGCGGCTCACGCGCACGCTGATGGAGAAAGGGCTTAATCCGGCGTCGTACTTCAGCTTGAACTTTTACGATCCGGTGAACAAGCTCCTGAGTAAGTACGGAGCGCAGAAAGTTTTCCTCGAAGGCGATGCCATCATCCTGGCGATTCTCGAGCGTGCCGGCGAGCCCGGTCTCGCGGTGAGCCGGGCGTGCGTGCTGGCGCGCGAGATCATTGAGATCGTGCGCGGGTACAACGAACTGATGCAGCGCTCTGGCATGCCCGGGCTGGAGTTGGGCGTGGGCATTACGCTGCAGGAGTCGGCACCGCTGTATCTGATGGATGGTGAGCATCAGATCATGATTTCGGAAGCGTTGAACCAGAGCGACCGCCTTTCTTCCTGCAACAAGCGCTCCCGCACCGTCATGGAATCGCAGGCCGGACCGTTCCACGTGTATGTCTTCCAGACCGCCGAGGCAACCACAGATCCGGCAGCGAATGCCGAAGACTCCGTCATCAGCTACAACCTGGGCGGCATTCGCATGAATGAAGCGGCGTTCCGCAAGCTGGAGCAGGAGATTTCACTGGTGCCGCTGACGGTGAAGCTGCCGCCTTCGATGGCGTCGGATAAGGGAGAGTACAAGCTGTCGAGCGGTACCGTCCCAGTCGATCGCGATATTTTTCGCAAGATCGTGGTACGCGAAAGCCGCGTGCCGCGAATCAACGTGGAAGACTTTTCTGTTCAGGGATGGACTGACCGCACCTACTACGAAGTCTGCACTGACCCCGCGATCTACGCTGCGCTAGAGAAGAAGAAGGGCGCGAAGGCGTAGGGAACCCAGCAGAAAATAAAGTTATTCGCACGTTGCGCGAGCGGCTGCGGCTTGCGCTCGTGCGTGGGGAAATCGGGGTATCCCCCCTCCCCCTCCATCCCTGGAATCATCACGTTAGCAGGAAATTCCCCGCAAAATCCGGATGTCAAAGAACTTAGAGGTCAAAATCCAGACAACAAAGGACTTAGGGGCTCGACCATGCGGGCTCTCGCGACTGTCACGGCCTCGACCATGATCGCGCAAGTTCGATGGTGGGCACAAGGTCAGATGTCACAATAGGGGTGTGGAAAAGTGAAGAGCAGAAAAAGTCCGCCAGCGATTCTAGCTCAACTCTTCGTGGGATCGGGAAGCAGGAATTGGCATATACAGACGGTTTTCAATGAGTGCAAACGCCTGATTGCAGCAATTGAGTCGGCAACTAGAGTTGTTGGTGGTTGCCATCATGCTTTTCAGTACGCAGCCAACGTATGGCCTGAATGCCGATGAACCATAAAACCATCAGCACTATGAAATCTGATGCCGCACCGAACAAAGGCACCAAGTAAAAGCCGTTCGTGCCACGTGTCCTGTAGTTCGGAAAGACGATTGTGCCGACGGAGACGCCGACATCGAAGACCGGGCCTTCAAGAAAGATTGTCTCGAACAAGCCCGCTGGGTAACGCACCGCCATGTACACGACCCCGATGAACGATGCAAGGGCCAACAGGAAAGACAAGCCCCAGTCGGTCTTCTTGAGCCAGAAAATGAAGCGAACTAGAGACAAGATACCGGTGGTATTCACAGGGTCATTGTGCCACCGAATGTGGCTTCCGTCAGGAAGGAATTGCGATGGTTGGCGAAACATCCCCATTACACTCATTGACCGGGATCGGCCAAATTCTCAATGAGTGTAATCGCCTGTTCCCGACAACCATGGCACTGGAGCATAATTCGTTTTGCGCACAGCTAAAGGGACAGCGCCCCGTCTATGGCCAAAACGAAGAGCTTCGTTCTAGTGATGCTGATTGTTGCTGTTTGGGAATGCATTCTGCTCTGGCTCGTTTTGCACCCCGGCAGTGCCACTAAAGTTGGCAACAACACCCTGTTTCCTTTTCTGCTGCTGCCATTCTTTGTGGTGCCGCTCTATTCCCTGTACCGGGTTGTCCAAAGATGGCCGCGTTTCAAGTGGGGAATGGTGTTGCTGGTGCTATCCGTCTTTCTGACGGTGGTCTTTGCCTTTCTGCACTACAGGTTCCAGGTGGATAATTTATGGGTTCAACGTATGTTTGATCTCAGTCAAATCCTGTTCGTCGTGGGCAACTTACTTCTTGTTTGGCAGGCTACGAGGAAGCATACCTAACCACTAGTTGTTGTTAAATCCCGATTACACTCATTGACCGCCTACGGGGGCTTTGAGTGCTGACGCCTGATCAAGTCAACGATCCAGTTCAGTTCACTCGGAATGCGCCTAAAACTCTCCGTTCCCTTCAGGATTGTCACTTTCTACACAGGAGGATAAGTTCGTCATTTCGCCCCCGTGATCCATCAGCAGCTTTTTGCCCTCGCTCTGGATCTCACCGGTCGTGCGTGGCTGCCGATTGCCGGAGCCGGGAAACACTAGATATAGAATTCCGTCAGACTCACCTCCGTGGCGTGCGTCGGACTGGATACCCAGGGCGTCGGCCAGCGCGACCGAGCCTTCGCCTAAGGTCCCAACATCTGCAAAGATAGCGAAGGATGATTTGCCGTTGTGAAGGTTCACGACCACTGCGAAATCTCCCAAGCGCGCGCCTCCACGATCCGATACTTCTTGCGGCAACACTACATAAGGGATCTTCGATGCGTTCACATATCGAGTCGGATCAGTGAACGTCTTGGTTTTGTCTGAAAGCGAGGTACATGAGATGTAGTAACCCGGGAAGGGATCTCTCTCCTGCTGGATCAAGGGATCGCCGTCTGGATCGGTAATGATGCCGTCCCAATGGCCTGGCTTACCAGCATTCGCTAATTCATCAAGCCCCGCGTCGTCGGCCGCGTCGTCAGGATGATAAGCATTGGGCGAGCCGTCTGCGTCGATGGTCATGCCCGAGATGAAAAAGAAGGCTTGGCGGTCGAGCAACTGCCAGACCGGCACTTCACGAAAATCCTTCCCGCCTCGATCCCATGCCGAAATGTCGAGCAGGACCGATCTCGCACGGGGGCAGGTCTTCGCCTGTCCCCCCGGTGCGCGGGGTTCGTCGACGCGCCCTCGAAGTCCCTCAACCAACACGGCGTTCCAGCCAACGGCATCATAGATCGACTGTCGATGGGCGAACTGGGGATCAGCAAGGATTTTGACGCTTTGCGCAAATCCCAATGCAGCCAGCAACACGCACCAAACGACCCCGAAGGACGCAATTCGCTTTGCCATACCGCAGTCCGGCAAGCGCCAAGCTCCTACCAGCTGGACGACTCGCTCTCTACTCAGCCTTGACCTTAGCACTCCACATAGCCTTAGTCTGAGCAAGAGCGCTCACTCGCAAGAGTAGTGCAAAACACCGCGCTTTTTGTGCAGGACGGGGGTATTGGGCGTCGCCATTGCACTCATTGATCTGGAGTCGGTGATTTTTTCAATGATTGCAAACGCCTCATTTCGCCAGCAAAGTAGTCTGACTCCTGGGTTTTTATCCGTCAGAGAAGCATCGTCGACTCCACGTAGGTGCTGGCGAGAATTATGGAACTTGCGCCGACTTGACCCCGTAGTGGTAGCCAGCGGGAGAATGGTAGGGCATGAAGGCCAAACTTGTTTATGCGGGCCGCGGTCTTCTGAACCTGGTCGTGTTGCTGGTGGTTGTGTTTGGGTTGCGGTCGATGATCCGCGGACACGTGTCGGACGTTCAGCGGCTGGAAGCAATATCCGTTGCGGTGGTCGTATCGTACCTTGCAGGAGTGCGCTGGATCGAGCATCGACAGGCGAGTGAGCTAGCGCCTCAACGAAGCTTCGCGGAATTCGCCACAGGTCTTTTGCTCGGGATGAGCTTGTTCACAATACTCATGGTCGTTCTGTGGTTATCCGACGTTTACCATCCGTCGAAGTGGGGTGGCTTTGCACCACTTTTTGGCGGGTTCTGGGTTGCACTACTTACGGCGATCAATGAGGAGATTGTCTTCAGGGGTTTGCTGTTTCGGTTGAGCCAGAAGATACTGGGCGTATGGGGTGCGCTGGCACTTACCTCCCTACTGTTCGGTGCTGCGCATGCCTTCAACCATGGAGCGACCGTCGGCAGCTCTCTCGCAATTGCGCTGGAGGCCGGAATTCTGCTGGGTTCGGCCTATGCCCTGACCCAGCGCTTGTGGCTTCCCATCGGACTCCACCTGGGCTGGAATTTCGCCGAGGGGTCCATCTTCGGGATGTCCGTTTCGGGGGGTGGTTCAAGGGGTTCTCTTATTACCGGAACCTTGCAGGGTCGCAATTTAGTCACTGGCGGCTCGTTCGGGCCCGAGGCTTCCATCGTTGCAGTGGCAGTTAGTCTGGCGGCGTCGCTGTTTCTGCTCTGGAAGGTGGTCCACCTGGGTCGTGCCGAGCCTCAGCCTTGAAGCGGTGTACGCGTAGAGAGTTTCGAGCTTCAGGAACCGAGCTTCCGAAAATGTCGCTGGCGTATATCCCCATTTCGCTCATTGACCTGGATCGGCCTGACCACAATGAGTGCGAATCACCTGATTTCAACGGTTGAGAAACATAGACTCACTCCGCGCGATACTTCTCAGCATGAACGAGAAGGAGGCAGGCATGATCATCCCTCGTAACGAGGGCATTGCACCGAACGCTCAACTGGCGTCGACGCGCTGGAAGCTGGCACTCGCTGATTCTTATGCTGCTGAAACCGACTTCTTCCTCCCATCGAGTGCCGGTAGAAGAAGTTTCAGAAGCGCTTGATCAGAGAACGGGTTCTGACCTGAGATCAGCTCGCGATCCTGAAGGACATAGCTGCTCCACGGAGCGAGCACACTTACGTCACCGCCCGCCGTACGCAGGGCGAAGTCCGGGTAGAAGAGGACCTTACCACCAATCTCAAACGGTTCCCGCTGCTGCTCTTCGGCTGTCGAAAAGATAGTCATCTTATATCCAGCATAGATCCAACCCCGCGCCTTTGCGTGCGCTCCGGCGGCATCGCCCGCCGCCAGCAAGCCGACCACCTCCTTCGAATTCGGAAGAGCCGAGAGCAGTGAAATCGGGCCATGGCAGAGCACTGCCGTAGGCTTGGATGTCTTATGAAAGTGTCTCATCACGGTGCCAGCGTCGGGATCATCGAGAAGATCGATCATCGGGCCATGGCCGCCGGGAACGAAAACAGCGTCATATTGATCCAGGCCCGATGCGATGACATCCGAGATGCGGGTTGGATCTCTGAGCCCCGTCAGGCCGTCGCGGAATAGCATATAGTCCTGAAGCTTGGCCGCGTCCCCGCCGAAGAAATCGGCGACCTCTGAATGCACATCCACTTGCGGCGTGTTGCCTTTGGGGTTGGCGAAAGTGATTTCATAGCCCTCCTTCATCAGGGCGCGAACCGGAACCGTCAGTTCGTTGAGGTAGTAGCCAGCGCCGGTATAAACCTTGCCATCTTTCAAGGGCAATCCGCGACCGCTCGAGACTAGTACGAGGACTTTTCCTTTGGTTGTCATTTTGTTCTCCTTCTTGAAATCCATGAGACCTGGAATCAACCATGAGTCTGGCCGAGCAGGATTATACCGGACGAGAATCTTCCGTCCCATATTTTCTCAATCATTGACTCGGAACTCGCTCGGGACAGATTTGCTATAGCGGTCGGCGGCGCCCAAGAGACCGGGAACGAGATCTCGACTTCAGAAGTTCGGGTTTGCTTTCGCGGGATGGTATGGAATCCAGAAAGTTGCTTCCACATCCACGGGAGCACCGTTTCTGGTGGCGGGCTGGAACTTCCATTTGGCGATCGCTTCGGTGGCGAACTGGGCGAGGCGATCGTCGACTCCGCGCAATACGCGCACGCTGCCCACGGTGCCGTCGGTATGAATGACCCCGTAAAGGATGACCGTGCCGCCTACGTTCTGGCGCATCAACTCAAGCGGATAGGCGGGATCGACCTTGCGCGTAGCCACGGGCGCGGAGAGATCGGCCGAAGAGAGATCGCCTTGGGATGAACCGTCAGCCGCGAGACCGCTGGCCGCTGCGAGGGAAGAAGGACTGCCTGGGGTCGAGTCCTTCTGCAAGGGGGCGAAGCGGATGATCCAACTACCGCCGGCGGAGTTGAGATTCGGCATATTGAGACTGAGAGAGTAGTACTTGCGGTCGCCGAAGACGGCGCGCTCTACATCAGAGAGCTTGGCGTTCGTTGGTCGGAGCGTCTGGTCTATGCCCGTGCGCGGCGAGCGCGCGTTCGCAATGAGGCGCGGATTGACCGAATAGGCGCTCGAGTTCTTCGCGGCGGGATTGCCGACGTACAGCCCCGAGGGGAGGTTGCCGCTATTCTTGCCGGCTCCACTTCCATCTGCTTTGCCGCTTCCAGCGCTTGTGGCGGGCGCACCGGAGGCTCCGCGATGGCCTTCCGGCGTAGCAGCGAAATTTCCGCGGCGATTGCCAACTGGCGGAGCGGGGGGCGCGGCGACTGCGGGATGGAGGTTGAGCGCGAGCATACCTTGGCCAGAGTGGGAGTGTCCTGAGGCGGCCAGCGAGGGCGGCGGCGCGATTACCTGGAGCGAGTGTTTGCTCATGGCGGTGGTGCGGCCACCGGCGGCGCGCTGTTCGTCCAGGGAAAGTTGCGGGGCCGGCGCAATCACCGAGCTGTGTCCGATGTTGAGATCGCCGAGACGGCGGGAGGAATTGGTATTCACGGCGGGCGGCGGTGCGATCACTGCGCGTTCGATTCGTGGCGCTAGACGCGAAATCTCCGATGCGGGAACCACAGGAGCTGGGCGGATCGGCATCTGCGGGTTGCCGGGCATTTTTTCCAGGAGGGAGACGACGTTCGGCATCGCAACGTCGCGTTGCAACTTGATGTTAGGCGGCGTGACGATGGTCTGCGAATGGTTGTCGGCCTCGGGAGGCACGGAAATGATTGGCTGCGCAGAGTATTCGGGATCGGCCTTGCGGACGCGGGTGGGACTTGAGCGGCGGGTATCGAGTGGAGGGAGATACTCCGAAGGAGCGTAGTAGACAACGTCGGCGTGAGTGAACGCGGGTTGCGACGCGGCATGAGGCTGCAGAGCAAGGAAGCGCGATCCTGCCCAGATCAAAATCAGCGCGAGAATGTGATACGCGCCTGACTGGCCGAAGCGGCGCCAGGGGAGTGCACGGTCGACGAAGACATCAGGCCAGAAAGCAGCCGGGGCGGGATCGAGACGCAAGGGAGCGGATTCGGGTTGGCGAAACAGCTCGCGAAGATTTTGCAGGAAGATGCGAGACCGGGGTTCGGGCGCGGTCAGGAGGATCAGCTCCGGGGCCGATGATTCAGTCTCTGCTTCCTGGAGCGAGCCCGGGGCTTGGCGCATCTCTCTATGGTAGATGGAAAACGAGGTTTCGGGGTAGCCGAGAGGACATGTGGTGGGGGCGGGTCAGTCTGATAAGGATGCGAGCCAAACGCGCGATTATTGTGTCGCAAAGAACGCGACACTGCGCAAAGAACGCTTGTTCAGGATGACAATCAAGGGCTACTGGCCGGCGCGGGCGGGAGTGATGAGGAGGCGGTTGGCGACCTTCTTTTTGATGTCGGGCTTTTCCTGAGCATAGACGAGATCGAGGCCACCTTCGGCGGTGGTGGAAGCCTCGGCCAAGGCCGCAGCCAGCGCGCGGAACGAGCGGCTCACTTCCAGACCTTCCTGCAAAACTACGGGCGTACCGTGATCGATGGCGGGTGAGACGGAGTGAAACGCGTTGGGAATCTTCCACAAAACCTTGCAGCGCGTGGCACTCTCAATGTCCTCGTCGGTGAAGCCGGGGATCTTCTTATAGCGATTCAAAACCATGCGCAGGCGGTTGCGACCGGCGCCTTCTTCGAGGAAGGCATGAATCCGGCTGGCGCTCCACAGGGTGACCACGTCGGTTTGAGCGACCATGAGCACAGCGTTTGAGAGATCGGAAAGCAGGCGCGTGGTGGAATCGAGGCGGCTGGAGGCGTCGACCACGACGTAACGGTAATGATTTACCAGCAGGTCGAACAGGCGGGCCAACTCGGCTGGCGTGGGGATGGCGTGATACGGCTGCTGCGGCCCGGCGAGAAGATGCAGGCCGTCTTGAGCAGTGGTCATCAGGCCCTCGAGCAGGGAAGCGTCGAGGCGGTGCAGGTTCTCGAGCGCGTCGGGCACTCCAAAACTGGGGCGCAGGTTGAGATGCAGTTGGGCGTGGCCGACGGGAGCGAAGTCCACCAGAACCACACTGCCGTGCGATTGCTGCAGGGCAACGGCAGTATTGACGGCGGCGGTGGTGGCGCCAGCGCCGCCTTTGGCGCTCAGAAACGTGAAGATGCGAGCTTTGCCCGCGCCTCCGCGGGTGCGGGTGCGATTGGAGCTGAAACGCGTGAGAGCTTCGAGCAGAGCCTCTGAGCCGGCATTGTGATCCAGGTATTCCCCGGCTCCGGCGCGCATGCTGGCCACAATCGTGGCAGGCTGCTGCATATTTCCGTTGGCGAAAATAGCGAGCTGCAGAGTGTTGGCTTGAATCAGTTCGATGGCTTTGATGGCGCGTTGAGGATTCTCGGCAGAGATGTCAACCACAACGACTTCGGCGCGCAAATCCTGAATCTGGCGCAGGATGGGGTCGGTGGGTCCGGCGGGAAAGCCGACGTTGCTGAATACGACTCGACCCAGTCGGGTAGCCTCGACCCGTCTCTGCAACTCGGATAAATGTTCCCCGTCCTCGGTCAAGAGGGCAACGGCGATCCCATGCATGGCGCGATTCTCGCTGATTTCTCTCGGTGTTTGCATGTTAGAAAGAGAAAGTACTATTCGCCAAGTGACCTAGGTAACCGACCGACCAGAAGGGTGCACACAATTCATGCGGAGACGGGAGAGTAGCGATCTGCGGAATTGAAAACGTGAACCAGAGGTGCACAGCTGGAATACTCCCCTACGAAGCCGCCGCAAGTGGGTAACATTCTAAGCCAAGGTTCGACGATTGAAAAGGCCTGAGAAAGGGGTGAAAGAACTTAAGTTCGCGGCGCCAAACCAGACCGGGATTTTCCCGCGATTCGCGGGGCTGAAGCGATCCAATATCGTGGGACTAGCTGGCAGCAACGCGCGGAGTACCGGGCACGGGCGCAGGCGCGGCAGGACGTTGCGTCTCGCTGGGGCTGTGCAAGGCAGAAATGCGGCGAAAGTCAGGGGAACCGCTCTCAGTCTCAGGCAGATACTCGTAACCCTTCAGGCAGACGGCCACGCCGATCTTCGTATCGCCGATCTTCGTATCGCCGATCTTCGTTTCGCCAATCTTGGTATCGCCAATTTTGGTCTCGCCGATCTTGCCTTCGCCGGTTTTGATTCCGGACAATTTGGTGTCGGTCTCGGCCAGGGCGGCGGGTTTCCAGCCATTATCTTTATCGGTGGGCTTGACGATGCGCAGCACGCTGCCCCGGCAACGGACCCGCATATTTTCGCCGAGCGTGATCTCGGAGGGCATTTCTAACGTGAGTTCAATCTCCGCGCCCTCACTCAACGCCATGTCGGTGAACAGAAAGGCTCCGCGGGAACTGAGATCCTGGGTGAAACCTAGTCCCTCAGAAGCGGTCGCAACTTCACGCAAGGAGACTGGGAGGTTAAATGCGAAGCGTTGTCCAATGCGGCGTTCAACACCAACCGGAGGAGTCGTCATGGTCGTGTGTCCCTTCCTTGATGGGATCGCCGGGGAGAAAGCAAGTGCAACTGTAGCGCAGTCCGGGCGGTCTGGGAAGTCAAAAGTTGGGCCGGCGTGGAAGACGGAACTGATCGGTGGAAAACTTAAGCGTAGAGAATATATCTGGGGAACATTTGCCGCCGGCATACACGTTATAGTGATTCCGCAGAGCCGCGAGGGTCATCGAAAGAAGATCAATGTCTGAGTCGGGAGTCCCAATTCCGGAAAATGGGGCAGTAGCCAGCGCGGAAGCGGCGCCGGAGCGCTTATCGCGTTGGCAGCTAGCTTGGCGGGCGCTGCGTCATCGCAACTTCCAGCTCTTCTTTAGCGGACAACTGATCTCCCTGATCGGTACGTGGATGCAGAGCGTGGCGCAGTCGTGGCTGGTCTACCGGATGACCGGCTCGGCTCTGCTGCTGGGGTCGGTGGGCTTCGCGAGCCAGGTTCCGGTGTTTCTGTTTGCGCCCTTGGGCGGGATCGCCGCCGATCGCTTCGACCGGCGCTATATCGTGATCGCGACGCAAACAGCGTCGATGCTGCTGGCCTTCATTCTGGCGGCGCTCACGCTCTTCCACAGAGTTCAAGTCTGGCATGTGTTTGTGCTGGCGAGTTTGCTCGGCGTCGTGAATGCATTCGACATTCCCGGGCGGCAATCGTTTCTCGTGGATATGGTGGGCAAGGAAGACCTGATGAACGCGATCGCGCTGAATTCCTCGATGTTCAATGGCGCGCGCGTGATCGGTCCGGCAATTGCCGGGATTCTGGTGGCAAAGATCGGTGAAGGCTGGTGCTTCTTTGCCAACGCGGTGAGCTACATCGCGGTGATTATCGGATTGCTGCTGATGAGGGTGATCGCTCCAATGCGCGCGGCCATGGCCTCTCCGCTGGAGCACATGATGGAGGGGTTCCGCTTCGTCAACCAGACCGCGCCGATTCGCGCGCTGCTGCTGCTGCTGGGGCTGGTGAGCTTGGTGGGTATGCCCTACGTGGTGCTGATGCCGATCTTTGCTGACCAGATTTTGCACGGCGGGGCGCGTGGGTTAGGAATCCTGATGGGCGCGACCGGTGTGGGCGCGCTGTTGGGTGCGCTAACCCTGGCCTTCCGCGAAGGCGTGAAGGGTTTGGGGCGCTGGGTGGCATGGTGCTGCGCCGGGTTTGGAGCCAGTCTTATCGTTTTTGCCTTGTCACGCACGTTCTGGGTTTCGGTGATTCTGTTGCTGCCGGTGGGTTATTGCATGATGCTGCAGATGGCGTGTTCGAACACGCTGATCCAGGTGATGGTACCGGACGCGCTGCGAGGGCGCGTGATGGCCGTGTATTCGATGATGTTCATGGGCATGGCCCCGATCGGAGCTCTGTTCGGCGGCGCGCTGGCCGAGCGTTTAGGTGCGCCCCGCACGGTAGCGATTGGCGGGTTGGCATCGGTGTTGGGCGCGTGCTGGTTCGGGCTACATTTGCCGAAGATTCGAGTGGAAGCGCGTCGGTTGATTGTTGCTCAGGCTGTGGCTGGCGGCGAACCGTCGGAGATGACGGCGCAGGCCGTGGAAGATTAGGTCTTACGGAGTACTCACCGCGGTTAAGCGCGCCAGTCGCAGGTATAGCGACGGCATGCGCGATTCCTTCTGAATCGTTGAACGTCAATTCGCCCCATCAAGAATTCTTCTTCGCCGAATTCGCCTCTCCGATGCGTGCGCATAGTTCTTGAACATCATTGATGGACCGTGATATATCGGCATGTTATCGCTTCGTGCTATTGATTGCTTTCTTCGCATTGTTTGAGTGCGAGGAGAAGCAACGGATAATCGTCCAAATGGAGGGCAAGATGAATTCACTTTGGAAGATGGTGGCATCGAGTCTTTTCCTGACAGTCTTCACTGGAATGATGTTGGCGCAAGGCGGCGCGACCGGCGCCATTAGTGGCGTGGTTCAAGACCCGACTGGGGCCGTAATTGCCAACGCCAAGGTGAGCATTAAGAGCGAAGCCACGGGCGAAGTTCTGCGCCGGGCGACGACGGATGTGTCCGGTCTGTTCACCGCTACGCTGCTGCCCGTGGGGAGTTACACGGTGGAAGTGAACGCGGCCGGTTTTCCCGACACCAAGTTTCCCGGCGTGGTGGTGCGCATCACAGAAACCACGCGCATGACCGCGCTGATGAAGGTGAGCACGGTAAAAGAAGTGGTGGAAGTGCAATCCCAGGTGGAGCAGGTCAATACCACGGACGCCACTACGGGCCAATCGCTGGGCGCGCAGACGATTACCGATCTTCCTCTGGCTACGCGAAACTTTCAGCAGTTGCTGACGCTTTCCACCGGCGCCTCTGCCGATTTGAACAACGCCGCGCAACTGGGGCGCGGCAACGTCTTTATTCACGTCAATGGTGGGAGAGAGGACAACAATAATTATCTGATCGACGGCATTACTGTGGCCGACTACGCCTTTGGCGAGTTGACGTATACTCCCCTGCCGAGTCCGGATTCGATCGAGGAATTCAAGGTCAGCACCAGCCTTTACGACGCCACCCAGGGTCGCAACGGCGGCGGCAACATCAACGCTACGCTGAAGAGCGGTACGTCCAGCTTTCACGGCGATCTGTGGGAGTACTTCCGAAACACCGCGCTGGATGCGAACGATTATTTCCTGGGGAAGGTCGTGGTCAAGCAGAATATTTTCGGCGGTGACATCGGCGGACCGATCGGCCACGGAGCCAAACTGGGCTACTTCTACTTTAACCTTCAGGGCACGCGGCAGCGCAGCGGCGACTCGGCGGGAACCTTCATCAATAGCCCCAGCATTTATTACGTTCCTATGCAAGACCGCGAGTCGGCAACCCTGATGGCGACGGACTGCGACGTGCCGAGCGTGGATCCGGTGGCGTTCAATATTCTGAACTTCAAAAGCAATCAGTTTGGAGCGGGAGCGGGCGGATACCTTTATCCGCTACCCACCAACGTGCCAGCCTCGACACCATGCCTCACGACCGTGCCTTTCGTGGTCACAGATCCCGGCAAGTTCAGCGACAATCAGTTCACGGAAACGTGGGACCGCGACTTTCGCGGCGGCAAGGACCGTTTGTCGGAGCGCTTCTTCTGGTCGAATTCCGATACGTACGAGCCTTTCGGCGCCGATTCGTTTGGAATTCAGACCGGAGGGCTCCCGGGTACCACCAATCTGAACTTTCCTCTTGAGGTTCCCTTGCACAGCCGCTTTGGCAGCATCACGGAGACGCACGTCTTCAGCAATACATTGATCAATGAGTTCCGCGCCGGGGTCAACATCATCAGCGACAAACTGAACAATGAAGCGCCCGTTACCGGTGCTGAGCTTGGCATCAACCTCCCGACCGCAAACGCCGACCCCAATATGTACCGCCTGCAGTTCGGGACTTTTGGCTTCGGAGCGTATCCCACGCAAGAGCAGACTGCGCTGTCCGACAACTACACGTTTCTTGATACGGTGAGCTGGACCCATGGCGCGCATCAGCTGCGCTTTGGCGGGGAAATCGACCGCGTTGCGATGCGGCGGGACTTACCGATCGCAGACAACGGGCTGGTCTACTTTGCGCCGCCTACGTTGGCAACTGATTTTCAAAGCTTTCTTGCGGGGTCGCCGTTCTTCGGCGAGGGTGGTGGAGGGCTGGGCAACCACGACTATCGCGTTCCCGGATACTCCTGGTTTGCGCAGGATGATTATCGAGTGAGCAAAACCCTGACTCTGAATCTCGGCTTCCGCAACGAATATCTGGGCGCGCCCTACGACACGCTTTGCCATACCGGCAACGTGAACCCCGACCTGGCGAATGTGACCGGGCAGCCCTATGTCTGGCCGAAGTGCGTCAACAAATTTGCCCTCTCCGGAATCACCGGGACCCTCAATCAGGCCGGACTCGACAACGAATATGCCTCGGTGAAAGAGCCACGCATCGGGTTCGCATATGACGTCGCGGGTCGCCATACCACATCAATTCGCGGCGGTTACGGCATCTACAGTGTGCGCGAAGACCTGGGAGCGGTAGACAATCTGGCCATTTCGCCACCGACCTATCCCTTCGGAGTGAATTTCGAACCCGCGATTCTGGGCACCTGCGCTGCTACCTCAACGTGTCTGGCTGACTTGTTTGCGGCTAACAACGGCAACCCTGCTTTCCCGCTTCCTGGCATTCCGCCTCTTGGCGCCGCGCCCACGCAAGCTTATGTGCCGGTGGCGTCAATCCTGCAAAGTTTCGCCTCGCCATGCACACTTGGTAGCGGAGCCGCTTCTACTGCGGCGGATCAATGCGGCGCTAACTTCAACGGCACGGTGAATAGTTTGATCGAACTCGCCGTCCCGCTGCATTGGATTGCAGGCACCACCCAGCAGTGGAACTTCACGATTGAGCAAGAACTCGGGCGGGACTGGTTTTTAGAGCTCGGATATGTAGGAACGAAGGGCAGCCGTCTGCGTTCGACCTACGATTCCGACCAGGCCACGCTGGCCACGCCGCAGAATCCGGTGGTCGTTACCGGCCAGGGTTGCGTCAATCTGCAGGCCGCAGGTCAGTCGTGCACGATCGTGGATTCGACGGGTGAAAATGTTAGCGCCCGTGCGCCTTTTCTGGGCATCGCACCTGCCGATTTCGAAGACTTCGCACCCAACTCCGACTCGCATTACAACGCGTTGCAGGCAACGCTGGCGCATCGCTTCAGTAAGGGCCTGTATTTCCAGAGCGCCTACACCTGGTCCAAGTCGATTGACGATGTTTCTACGGCTTCGGTGGCGTTCGTGACCCGGGTCAACAACCAGACGGATGCCGCGGCATCACGCGGCCTCTCCGATTTCGACCGACGGCAGCGTTTCGTAACCAGCGGCGTGTACCAACTGCCTTTCTTCGCCCATGCGAACGGATTCACCAAGGCAGCGCTCGGCGGATGGGAAGCCAGTGGAGTGATCATCCTGCAATCGGGAACGCCCTTCTCGATCTTCGATCCGGCTGGAGGCAGCGCCTATGCGCTGGCCAGTCCGTCCGCGACAGCCACGTTCAGTCCGGGCTTCGGTTGCGGCAATGCGCCCAGCTCAGGCAGCGTCACGTCGCGCCTGGCGAATTGGGTGAATCCTGCCGCCTACACGTCAGATCCGCTTGCGACGCTCTCCAATGGTTTGCCTAGCGACGCCACGCTCTACGGGAACACGCCGCGCAACTGCATCATCGGACCGCCGCAGAAGAATGTGGACTTTACCCTGGACAAGAGCTTCAAGCTGGGTGAGCGGCAGAGTCTGCGGTTCCGGACGGATTTCTTTAACCTGTTCAACCATCCGTCATTCGCTAATCCTGAAACCTTCAACGGCGATGGCGGAGTGGTTGGTAACGGCGGTGCACCGATCACCACGACCATCGGCACGCCGCGGCTGATTCAGTTCTCTTTGAAGTATGGGTTTTAGGACTTGGACGGTTAGACGATCTACTTGTAGGCTTCCGGCGGCAATCCGGTGATGCGGATGCCGCCGTGGCCTTTGTGGCGGATGTTGAGGCCGATGAGCAAGGCGGTGATCTGCTCGAGGATGCGGGCGTTTTCTAGTTTTCCGCCGTCGATGGCGCGGACCCCGGGAATTTTCGCGGCGAGCGCGTGCGTGAATTGCGTGGCTTGAGCGTCGTCGCTGCAGACGATGACGTCGCAATCGAGAGGATCGTCTCCGTTCAATAATTCAGCTGACAGATTGTGAAACGCTGCGACGACGCTCACCCCTTTGGGCACGAGTTCGGCGGCCTGCTGAGCTGATGAGCCTTGCCACACGCCAAGGGTGCGCGAGGCGCGTCCGCCGACGCTGGCGGCGAGTGCTACTGTGGCGTCGATCAGAATGCTACTGGGTTGGATCGCGGGCTTGAGTTGCTTGAGCAACTCGGCTTGGCCCTCGAAGGGAACGGTGAGCACGAGAAGATCCGCGGCGGCACAGGCGGCGGAATTTTCCATGCCAGAGATGCGGGCTTGATCCCCGATTATCTCCTTAATGCCGTCGGCGGATTCCTGTGCGCGGCGCGCATCGCGCGAGCCGATGATTATGGTTTCTCCGGCGCGCGCCCAGCGCAAGGCGAGACCCATGCCTGCCGGACCGGTTCCACCCAGGATGGCGATGGGACGCGAGGCGTCGCTCATGCAAATTGCGGCTCCAGCGTTTCTTCTGTAGTGAACTCTTCGAGCGGCAGCTTGAGCTTTAGGCGCGTGTAGGTGGTGTTGCGCTCGGCGGGGACGCGGCCCATTTCCAGAATCAGCGACTGAAAATCTTCCGGGCTGGTGTACTGGCCGGCGGTGGCTCCGGCTTCGCGCGAGATGTTTTCTTCCATCAGCGTGCCGCCGTAATCGTTGGCGCCGGCGAGCAGGCAGAGTTGCGACAGGCGCCGGCTCAACTTTACCCATGAGACCTGAATGTTGTTGATGGAACCGGCGAGCAGAAGGCGAGAAAGAGCGTGCACCTTCAAGTGCTCCGCCAGCGTGGGACCGGAGCGTGCGAGTCCTTGGTGGAACAGCAGCGTGTTCTGGTGCACGAAGCCGAGCGGAACAAATTCCGTGAAGCCTGCGGTTTCCTGCTGGATTTCGCGTAGTAAAAGCATCTGACGGACCCAGTGTTCCGGCGTTTCCGTGTGGCCATACATCATCGTCGAAGTGGAGCGGATGCCGTTGCGGTGGGCGGTGCGGATCACTTCGATCCACTGCGCGGTCGACAGCTTGTTGGCCGAAAGAATGTGCCGGATCTCGTCGTCGAGAATTTCAGCGGCCGTGCCAGGCAGTGTGCCGAGACCGTTGTCACGCAGCATCGAAAGATAATCGGCGAGCGGCATGCCGGTGAGTTCGACGCCGTAGACGATTTCCATGGGAGAGAAGGCGTGGATGTGCATGGCCGGCACAGCGCCTTTTACCGCCCGCAGGATATTGCGATAGTAGAACGGAGGCAGGCCATGCGGCAGGCCGCCCTGGATGCAGACTTCGGTGGCGCCGAGTTGCCAGGCTTCGATGGCTTTTTGCGCGACCTGATCTGGGTTGAGGAAGTAAGTGTCGGCCTCGCGCGGGCCGCGGCTGAAGGCGCAGAACTTGCATCCCACAAAGCAGATGTTGGTGAAGTTGATGTTGCGATTCACCACATAGGTGACCAGGTTGCCGGCGAGTTCGGTGCGCAGCAGATTGGCGGCGGCGAGCAGTCCGAGCAGGTCGTCGCCTTCGGCGTGGGCCAGCGCGAACGCGGCTTCCTGTGAAATCGAGGCGCCGTCTTGAGTCTGCAGAATTCTTTCGAGCGAGGAGCGGACCGCCGGCGTGACTCGCGTTGCGATCTCGGACCAGTCGAGTGAGGGGAAGTTTTCGAGTTCCGAAATTGACAGTTGGCGGGGCACCAGATCCTCCAAACCTGTTGGTACTCCAAATTACTCCTAGAGACTGGCGTTTGGCGAGGGCCTAGCGGAACAAGTCGTTGGCTGCGGGCCGAAGCAACTCGCGAACGCGGGCGTTGGCAGGTTCGTAGCGGAATCCGCGAATGATGCAGGCCGGCGTGCGGTTGAGCTTGCCACAGACCAGCCCGGCGGCGCAGGCCAGTTCGTCAGCGATAGCTTCAAGGCTGACTTGCAGCTTATAGCCGTGCGGATCGCGGCGGCCGCGATCGTCGCGCAGCGCTTTCATTCCGGCGATGCCGATGCAGAAGTCGACCAGGCCTTCGCGCCAGGGACGGCCGAATGTGTCGGTGATCAAGACAGGGATCGAGAGCCCCGTCCGGTGCTTGAGTTCGCGATGAAGTTTGCGAGCCGAGCGGTCAGAATCGGCTGGCAAAAGCAGGGCGTGGCGGCCGCCATCGACGTTGGAGACGTCCACGCCACTGTTGGCGCAAATAAAACCGTGACGCGTCTCGGTGATTAGTACGCCGTTCTTGCGCCGGATGATGGCGCGGCTCTCGCGCAGGGCGAGCTCGATGACGCGGGCATCCAAGTTGTATTTTTTGGCCCAGGCGATCGAATCGGCGGAGGGTTTGACGCTTGCGAGATCGATGACCCGGCCTTCTGATTTGGAAACGATCTTGTGTTTGAGGACGAGGATGTCTCCGGGCTCGAATGCGAGGCGGCTTTGCCGCAGAGCTTGCAGAAGTTTGTCTGGCAGAGAATCTCCGTGTTTGATTTCATCGGCGAGGGGAATCGGAATGATACGTAGGGCGGCGCGCGGGACGGATACCCGTCTCTTTCGCCCCTTCGCGGCTGTTTTCCGCGCACTCGCACGAGCCTTGCTCACTGGCACTCCGTTCCTGTGGCAAGAAAGTGGTTATCCAGCGACCACCGCCGTAGCAGGCTCTGCGTGCGGGTTTCGCCGGGATGCGCGAGTAAGCGCTGCAAGTCTTCGGGATTGTCCACGTCGACACCAATTCCCAGCAGCTGCAACACTATGCACGGTTTGCCCGTCGCCTGGGCCGCGGCCAGATGCGGCTTGAAGCTGTCGTTTCCGAACCGTAAAGGAAACAGATCCGCGGGACGGCGGAAGACGGCGTTGGTTCCGCGCCCGTCTCCCGCAGGCGCCAGCACCGAACCTTCCTCAGGAGCACGCTTGAGAATTTCTTCAAGCTCGCTGGCCTGAATCAGCGGAATATCCGCGGGGATGACGAGTGTGCTGTCGATGCCGCGCGCTACGCAGATATTTGTCGCCATCTCAATGGCGCCGGTTTCGCCGGGATTCGCCGGGTCGGGAATGATTTCGAAATTGTATTGCCGCGCGAGATCGACGGCGAAAGGGTCGCCGGTTACCAGCGCGCAGGCAGGGCGGCGCGGCCACGCGGCAAGTGTTGCGACAACGTCGTGCAGCATGGCTTGCGCCAACTCCGTGCGCGCGGGTTGATCGAGAACTGCGGCGAGACGCTGCTTGGCCGCCGACAGATTCTTGACCGGAATGAGGATCACGGCTGGTCAGAGGCGGTGCGGGCCGCCGATTTGTCAGAGGCAGGTTTATCGGAAACGGATTTGTCAGAACCCGGCGGGTCAGAAAGCAGTCCGCTTATCGTCGAGGAGAGAACTGCGCGAGCCAGATCGGCACGGTCCTCCGGGGTGCGCATGATGGTTTGCGTGCATTGCACCCGCAAGCCGGCTTTGCGAAGCGCTTCTGCCGGGCGCACGTCGCGGGTGTCGCAAACCAGCAGATCGAGAAAATCTTCGTACGCCTTGGCCACTCCCGCGATCGAACAAGGCAATCCCTGCGCGGTCATGAGAATGCCCGCAGGTCCGGCAACTGGCGCGTTGCCGATGATTGGACTCACGGCGGCGATTTTGCCGCGGGTGCTGCGCAGCGCGTCGCGCACTCCGGGTACAGAGAGAATCGGACCGATGCTGGTGATGGGGTTGCTGGGAGCGATGAGCACTGCATCGGCAGAGGTGATAGCTTCGATTACTCCGGGCGCGGGTTCAGCGTCGGAAGCTCCGGCGAAACGCACCGAATTTACCGGATCCTGATACCAGCGTTGCACGAAATATTCTTCGAAACTCATTTCGCCCGAAGGCGTATCGACACGGGTCTCGACCCGCGAATCGCTCATGGGCAGAATGTGCGCTTTAACGCCCAGCTTGTCACAGATGATCGATGTGGCTTCGGAAAGCGTTTTACCTTCCGCCAGCAACCGCGAGCGCAGCAGGTGCACCGCCAGGTCGCGATCGCCCGTGTGGAACCACGTGGGCTCGCCCAGTTGCCCCATGGCTTGCAGGCAAAGAAAAGTATCGCCCTTTACGCCCCAGCCGCGCTCGCGGCTGAGCAGGCCGGAGAGAACATAAGTGATCGAGTCTATGTCCGGGGAGACGTAGAGTCCCCACCACAGCAAGTCGTCGCCGGTGTTCACGATCAGAGTGATTTCTTCGGGCGGGATAACTTGCCGCAGGCCATCGACGAACTTGGCGCCGCCCGTGCCGCCGGTAAGCACGCAAATCATGCGGCCGTCCTTTGTCTTGCGAGGCCTTCGCCGTCACGCGACGCCTGAAGTCTTTCCGAAAGCAATCCAGCTTTCGGCAATCCAGGTCTCGCGACCAGTGCCGGCAGGAATTCAGGATAGACCGGCAGACGCTGGCGCAACTGTTGCCCTTTACTCTCGGTGCGCAGGCGCAGTTGCTCGAGATGCGGCCAGGGTTTTTCCGGATTGATGTAGTCAGGGGTCAGCGGCGACACTCCTCCCCAATCGTTGATGCCGGCATCCAACAACTCCTCATAATACGGTGCATTTAGGTTCGGAGGCGCCTGAATATTGACGTTGGGCAGTAACAAGCGAGTTACCGCCACGGTGCGCAGCATCTCTCCCTGGCTGGGTTCGGGCACGTGAGCCATGGGGATGGTGGGCTTGGCGCGGAAGTTTTGCACGATCACTTCCTGGATGTGGCCGTAGCGCTCGTGCAAGTCGCGGATGGCGAGCACCGTGTCAACGCGGTCTTCCGGAGTTTCGCCGATACCGATCAGCAATCCCGTGGTGAAGGGGACTTGCTGCTTGCCGGCTTCTTCAATCATGCGCAGGCGCTTGGCTGGGACTTTGTCGGGAGCATTGTCGTGGGCTGCGCCGGGGGCGAGCAGGGCGTCGCTGGTGGTTTCGAGCATGAGGCCCATGCTGGGCGAGACGGCCGCCAGGCGCGCGATCCATTCGGCGCTGAGCAAGCCAGGATTTGGATGCGGCAGCAGAGTCGTCTCGCGCAGAACGAGTTCGCACATGGCTTCGAGATAGTGCAGTGTGGATTTATATCCGAGACGTTGCAGAGTGTCGCGCATCTCGGGGAAGAGCAGTTCGGGCTTGTCGCCTAAACTGAAAAGGGCTTCGGTGCATCCCAGCTTTTCGCCGGCGCGGGCGACGGCTAGAACTTCTTCGGGAGTCATGGTGTGCGCGCCGCGCTCTCCGGGATCGCGGCGGAAGGTGCAGTAGCCGCAGTAGTCGCGGCACAGGTTGGTCAGCGGCAGAAATACTTTTCGCGAGTAAGTTACGACGCCGGGTTTGAAGTTTTCCTTTGCTGCGCGGGCGGCAGCAAGCAGCTCGGGGAGATCCTCGTCGCTGCAGCGGATCAGGCGCAGAGCCAGGTCGCGGGAAATGGGCGTTCCGGGCCGCAGATCCGCCAGTTCGGCCGTGCACGATGAACCAGGTTCCAGCGCGGCAGGCTTCAGGGTTGATGTCACTGTTTCGATTCCGCAGTCCAAGAGATGCATCGAAATCATACATCAGTGTTCAATGGGCAGCGGCAACCGGCTCCGACGGGAGTGATTGAGTGTAGAGATTTATTGCCAGCTAGGCTCTGGCGTCTTTGGTCTGCGCCTGGTGAATAACGCGATGAGCAAGAACGCGATGAGGATCGGAAGTGTGAGGAGCCACTTGAACGCTGCCCGGAAAACGGCTACACCCAACAATACTCTTGCGTAGAGCGGTATCACGACGCCCTGCTCCATTCGTGATTGGTAGCGGCTCTCATTTACAACCTCTAGGACCTGCAATCCGAGAATGCTCTGGTTCACGGAATGGGACTAAGAGGCGATCGTGAGGGTCCGCATGTCAATCAGAGGACTGACGCTAATCCATGACCGCCCTGAAGAAGTGGACTTGGCTTATGGTAAGCGATGCGAATTATCTCGGGCAATACGGGGAATTCCGTAGAAGCAGAAACGGGATCAATCCTCGGCGCTCATCAGTACCCTCGTTGATGAGCGCAATGGGAATGTTTCACCAACCGTCCATCGATGCCGCCTGCTCTCAGAACACGTGGAACGCCAACTTGCTTTGCAATGTCCCGCTTGGGGTTGTGACTTCGACCGTGCCGGTCGTTGCGCCAGCGGGAACGGTCGCCGTGATCTCGGTTGCTGAAACTACGATGAAGCTCGCCGATACGCCGTTAAATGTGACCGAGGTTGCGCCGATCAGGTCCGTCCCTAAAATTCGCACACATTGTCCCACTTCTCGGGACGTAGGCACGGTTATCACGAATGGGCCAAGGCCCTCTGACAGTATGTAGACCGTACCGCAGCCGACGCTTTTGCAAATGCTGTTCCCGCCTGCGGAGGTTGTGCCGTAGAAATTGCCGTCTGTGGCTTGCATCAGCCCTCGCGCGTCTGAACCATCGGTGCCGACGAACTGATGCAGCACCGCAAGCGTCCCGCTGAGCGTGATTTTGAAGAGAGTGCCACATCCGTTAGCGGAGGGACAGTTGGTGCTGCTTCCACCTGCCGTGGTTGTAGCGTAGAGGTTCCCGTCCGTGGCTTGTATCGGCACTCCTACCGGAGTGATGCCATCCGCGCAAGCAGCCTGCGAACAGAAACTATAAAGTGTGGTTAGCGCTCCGGCTGGCGTGATTCTGAAGAGCGTGCCGCAGCCGCTTGGGCATAGGTTGTTAGTAACGCCCCCGACGGTTGTGACCCCATAGAAGTTTCCATCGGTCGCTTGCACTAATCCTGTCGGTAAGGAGCCGTCCGCACAAGCCGCTTGCGAGCAGAAGCGGTAGAGGGTGGTCAGGGTGCCCTCTGGCGTGATTTTGAAGACTGTGCCACAGTTGTCAGCGCTTACGCAGTTGGCGCCGTTTCCGTCTGCGTTAGTTGTTCCGTAGAAGTTCCCGTCCGCGCCTTGAACCAGCGAATCCGGCCCAGCGCCGTCCGCACATTCAGCCTGCGAACAGAAGTTGTAAATTGTGGTCAGAGTGTCATCCAGGGTCATCTTGAATACCGCGCCGCAACCCTGAGGACAATTCGGGCCGGTATTAGCCCCACCGCCCTCGACCACACCGTAGAAGTTCGAGTCTCTGGCCTGCAGCAGCGCCGCCGGGGAAGATCCGTCGGCGAGATCGAAGCTGTGCAGCGTCCACAACGTTCCACTCAAGGACATCGTAAAGACCGTGCCGCAGGTCCCGTTGGGGCAACCGGTGCCCCCGAGGAAAGTTACACCATAGAGGTCTCCATCTTCGCCCTGCATTAATCCTGTCTGTGGGGACCGACCGTCAGCGCATTCAGGTCGCGAACAGAAGCGGCGCAGCCCGGTCAACCCGCCCTCTGGGGTGATCTTGAAGACTGTGCCATCGCCGTTCGTCCCGCCCAGGTTGGCGGTCCCGTATAAGTTTCCATCGAGTCCTTGGACGAGGGGCGCGCCAGGAGCGGACCCGTCAAGCCCGTTGAAGAACCCGAGTGTCGTGAAGTTAGTGGGGCTGATCGCCACGCCGGAGATGAAGGCGGTGTGATCTCCTGAGGCCAGACCAACAAACTTAAGAATTTGATCGCCGCCTGTGCTGACAGTGAACGCCGCTCTTTGGAGCGTGAACTTGGTGAAACTAGTTAACGTCCATGTGCCGATCACTTGGTCCCCAATCAGCGCCTGGATGGTCTGGTTGCCGTCAAAGCCACCGTTGTAATAGCGCGAACCGAGGTAGAAACTGAGAGTATATGTTCCTCCGGCGCTGAAGCCTCCGATTGTCTGCCACAGCGCGGCGCTGTTGCCCTGTAAGAACACTGCCTGGGTGAACGGAAGTCCCGCGAAGGAGGGCGGGAAGAAGTTGCTGTTGGGGTCGGTGAGTCCAGTGCCAGTGCCGCCACCGACGGGGGGAGATACAGAAGCGAAAGTCCAGCCGAAGCCGGGAGCGCTGTTGAAGTCCTGCTGCGGGTCGACTGGCCCGCTGCAGTCTCCCCCTCCGGTCGCTTGGTAGGCATAGTCGAGGGCACACACGATCGGCACCGCCGAGAAGTCCGGGTTAATGATGGAAAGGGAATCCGCTTGGGCGGTTGCGTTCGTGACCGTCATGAGGAGGGTTACGGCAAAGATCGCCAATTGCACGGCGAATCCAATAGAAAGTTTTTGGCTTTGCATGAGTGATCTCCTCAGACCTTTCGACGTGGCGAGTTGCCCTGTCTGGAACGCGGCCCGGTTACTTAGAGGACGCAGGATGCGGCGCTCAGCGATTCGTGAGAGCCCATCCCACAGGGGAAGGAGAAGCTAACTGTAGTCCGGTGGGATATGAGAGTCAAGGCGGCGGTCAATGAGTGAAGTCGGGATTTTTCAGCAATCGACCCGATGTTAGTGAGAACATGACGGAGGAGTTCCCTGTTGAGGAAAGTGGAGGTTGGGCGGTCCCCAATCTCCTTTAATCTTCTGAAACGAAATGGGATCTTTATTGGCTGGACTTTCTTCGGAAATGTCATAGGTCCACCCGGTCACGAGGGGATTTTCAAATACGGGACTGGAGTTGACCTGCCCCCCAGAAATTAGTCCAGTCGAAATGTGACTTCTCCCATTTAGAATGGCCCGCCCAGGGCCAGGAGGAGGAGTCGTGCGCAAGAGTCGATTCAAGGAAGAGCAGATCATTGGCATCCTGAAGGAGTCCGAGGCTGGAGTAGCCACGCCGGAGCTGTGCCGCAAGCACGGGATCGCGTCGCAGACGCTCTACCGGTGGAAGGGGAAGTACGGCGGGATGGAAGTGAGCGAGGCGAAGCGGTTGCGGGCGCTGGAAGAGGAGAACCGGCAGTTGAAGCACGCGGTGGCCGAACTGCTTCTGGACAAGCGCGCATTGCAGGCGGTGGTTACAAAAAAATGGTGAGCCCGCAGTTGCGACGGCAGGCGGTGGTCGTGATGCGCTCGGAAGTAGCGGTTTCAGAGCGACGCGCCTGCGGGCTGATCGAGATCTATCGCCGGACGTATCGCTACGTGCCACGGCCCGAGGACCCGCGACTGCGCGTGCGGTTGCGCGAGCTGGCGGCAGAGCGGCGAAGGTTCGGATATCGCCGATTGACGCGAATGCTGGTGCGTGAGGGATGGAAAGCGAATCATAAGCGCGTATACCGGCTGTACGTCGAAGAAAAGCTGAGCCTTCGTCGGAAGCGGGGCCGACGCCGACGCGCGGGATCGCGCCTGGTGCTAGCGCCGCGCCCGACGCAGCCCGATCATCTGTGGACGATGGACTTCGCCAGCGATGCGTTCACCAACGGGCGCAAGTTCCGGACGTTGAATCTCATGGACGGCTTCACCCGCGAGGCGCTGGAGATCGAGCCCGACACCTCGCTGCCGGGAGCGCGTGTGGTGCGTGTACTAGAAGGACTGAAGCAGCAGGGACGCAAACCGGAGGTGATCGTGATCGACAACGGGCCGGAGTTCGTCAGCCAGGTGGTGGACCAGTGGGCCTACGAAAACGGAGTCCAGTTGCACTTCATCACGCCGGGGCGACCGATGGAGAATGGCTACATCGAGAGCTTCAACGGCAAGTTCCGCGATGAGTGCCTGAACGAAAACTGGTTCTTCGATCTGGCGGACGCCCGTCGTAAGATCGCCGAGTGGAAGGCGGACTACAACCACGTGCGACCGCATTCGGCGTTGGGATACAAAACACCGATGGAGTTTGCCGCTTCGTGGAAGGCAGGCTTCTACATTGCTGGACTGGGGCAAGGGGCCTCAAACGCCGGCCCCTTGCCCCAGACCCCCATCCCCGCTACGCTGCGGGGCGAACAAAAACCGGAGAAAGTCTCATTATCCCTGGACTAAAAATGGGGGGCAGGTCACGTCCCATTGCCACCACCGTTTCGCCCCGAATGACCAACGGTCGACTGCCCATCAAGAATAGCCGAATTGTAACCATCGGGAGGATAGTAAGACCACGTTTCACCAGAGTCGACGCCGTGCAAGTCGACCGAGGCACTGCTCTTGTCTCCGTTCATGCAGCTGGCTTTTCCGACAGCCAAGGGTTTGTAAAGGCCCGCCCGAATATATGTTGTTTTAATAGAGGAACTAGCCCGCATGGCCGACTGAGCTTTTCCTAAAGTGGCAAAGGGTTGCGCCAAAGTTCCGGGATTATTGTCGTTCCCATTGGGAGCGACATAAAACCCATTTGACGGGCTCTCTCCGTATAAGGATGCGGCTGAAATAGTCAGTGCGAAGAAAAGGAGAAATTTCATTATTCGTTGTCCTTAAGGGCCTATTGCGCCGAGAGTGACGAGTTTCTTTAGGCTGCCCCGATAGGCTCAGCAAAAATAATAGAGCCTCTAGCGACTCCAAACAAGTAGCAATCCCCGGCGTCAATTGTTGCTAACAGGGCTACCCAGACCAACTCCAACCGATCTCTGCAGTGATTGTGATCCACAGCGCGGCTATTATGCAAGGTTCGCCAACAGGGTGAGAAATTCTCAAGTGACGCAAACAGCGATAGCACTCATTGACATTGAGCGCTCCAAAACAAAAAGGCATGCTGACGCAGAGTTAGGAGAAAGAGAAACTAACCGGACTTACGATGCCGCATTGGGATCGGTTTCTGCAGGACCTTCCTCGGCCGGGGAGGTATCCATCTTGTCGAGAAACTGCTGCAACCGTCCCTGAACATGAGTGTCCAGCGTGGTGAACTCAATCCCCATCCCGACTCCGGGATCACTCGCCCGAACCACTGCAGTGGTCTGCACCTTCTCGTCGTCCATCCAGAACGTGATGGTGCCTTGCGTGCCGAGTGGGAGCGGAAGCAGGGTCTCGACATAACAGCCGCGACCACCAATGTCGGTCGCGTTCGTATTCATTTGCGCGCGCTGGGTGTCCGCCAAACCGATCTGGATAGGAAACTGGATCTTGTGCCGGACAAATCGTCTCTTGATTTTCCCCGGCGCGAACGTCAGTTCTTCCGAGTTGGCCATTTCCTGCCAGGGGCTCTCCTGGCCTTCTACAATCTGCACGCCGGCTTCGATCTTTCGCAGCGATCCGCCGTCGGTTACCCACGCCACTTTGAAGCGGGCCTTTTTTTCGCCGTGCTTTATGCCGATGATGTCACCGGTCTTCAGAGGATGGCTGATGCCCAATATCTGCGCACCTTGGCCGCTGAGGTTGCGGGCAACGGCGTTTTGAGAGAAGGGGCGGGCGTCCGCGTCCATGCCCCACACGCGAACGTGTAACTGGGTTTCAGCCGGGATTTCCGGTCTATCTCCCATTGAGTTGTTTAACCTCAGAAAACTCTCATCATCATAACCCTCGCCCGAAAAGCCCTGCGGTTACCAATGTAGGGGATTGGGAGTTCTCGAAGTTCATGTACGTTTGGAGGCGTACGGTTACAAGGCCTTGCCGGTCACATTGACTACAGCGGGCCGCTGCCGTGCTAATGTAGGCAGTTCGCAGCAGGAAACTCAACATACGATTATGAGCATTGGTGCAACCGAGTTCCGCAAAGCAATGGGGTGTTTTGCCACAGGAGTGACCATCCTCACTCTGGATCTTGAGGGTGAGGTCCATGGCATGACCGCGAATGCCTTCGCTTCGGTGTCGCTCGATCCGCCGCTGGTGCTGGTATGCGTCGACCGCAGCGCGCGCACGCATGCCCATCTCCATGCCAAGAAACGGTTCGGAGTCAACGTTCTGGCCGAGAACCACCGGGTGATTTCTGAGTACTATGCGCGGCCGGTTCACGTCCACGAACATGCTGAAGAAGAAGCCGGGGCGCGCTTCGACCGTACCGCACAAGGAACTCCGATCCTGCATGGGGCGCTGGCCTATCTGGAATGCCGGCTGCAATCGGCGCAGGAGGCGGGCGACCACACTATCTTCATTGCAGAAGTGGAGGACGTCGTGGTGCGCGCGGGCGACCCGCTGCTGTTTTTCCGGGGTAAGTACCGCAAGATTGGGGACGAGATGGCGGGCCAAAAGTAGAAAGGCCCGGCGTTCCGTGAAGGTTCGCCGGGCCGGGAGGGATTCCGCAGACGTTTCAATTATCCTCGCTGGACGGCCTGTTGAGCACAAGGTTAGATGTCACAACGTCACTGTGACAGTGGTTACAGACAAAACTGGCAAGATGTAAACCACGGGTCGCCACTTTTCCACTCGCCGGACATCTAAGAACCAGTGGTCAGGGGTCAGTGATCAGTGGCCGGTAAGGACTCGGGCGGTTCGGTTTTGCTGACCACTGGACACTGATCACTGGCCACTGACTTTCGGAGGGCATACATTCATGACCGAGAAAACCGTAAAGAGCGAGTCCGAGTGGAAGCAGAAGCTTACGCCAGAGCAGTATCACGTGACCCGCGAGGCCGGAACCGAGCCGGCCTTTACCGGCAAGTACTGGAAGACCAAGGATGCGGGGGTGTATCACTGCGTGTGCTGCGGGGAACCGCTGTTTGATTCCTCGACCAAATTCGATTCCGGCACGGGCTGGCCGAGCTTCTACAAGCCTGCGGATGAGAGCAAGGTCGAAGAGCACAAGGATTCCACTTATGGGATGGTCCGCACCGAGGCGCGCTGTGCGAAGTGCGGCGCCCACCTGGGGCACGTGTTCGAAGATGGTCCGGCGCCAACGGGGTTGCGGTACTGCATGAATTCCGCGTCGCTCGACTTGAAGCCGAAGGAAAAAGACAAGAAGTAAAAAGCTCAGCCACGGATTACGCGGATGAGCACGGATAGATCAATTCTGGTTTATCCGTGGAAATCCGTGTGAATCCGTGGCTGTCTTCCGAACACCTTAAGCGTTGGCGGTTGCGGCCAGAGCCTTCGGCGCTTCCACCGTGGCAGCCTTCGCTGCTTCTGCCTTGGAATGAGCCTGGTTCTGCTGCTTGTGATCGCCACTCCGCACCTGGATGCCGCCCTTGAGCACGGCGCCGTCTTCCACGCTAATGCGCACGGTGGAAACGTCTCCCGTGACCGAGCCTTCGCTGCGGATATCGACACGGTCGCCGCATTCAATATTTCCGTTCACCTTGCCCATGACTACAACTTCGCGGGCGGTGATGTTGGCCTGCACGCTGCCGTTGCGCCCGATGGTGACGCGGTTGTCCGGCAGGCTGATCTTGCCTTCGATGCGGCCATCGATATAAAGCGCTTCCGCACCGCTGATTTCGCCCTTGATGACGAGCGTACGGCCAATGGTGGCCTGCTCGATGGGGGCGCTGACGGTCTTAACTGGATTCATTGAGTTAGGGTTGGAGGCTGGAGAGCTGGACTTCCCGCCATACGTGTACTCTGAGGACTGGAGCATGCGACCTTCCTTCATTTCCGCGGGGCACGTCCTGTAGGCGCCGCTCCTGCGGTTGGTCTGAATTTTTGACCTTGGGTTGGTTCCTGTCCCTTCGGCCATGCTCACTATCGCACAGAAGTAAGTCTGCCTCCGAGATTACGGAAGAGACTGTACGGTTGCGCGCCCGGGCCGGGCGTTAGCTGACTTCCCTTAGTCAGCTTCCTGCAGAGACTGGCTGAGCTCTTCCCACTCCTTTAGAAAACCTGCGTGTGCTGCCTTGCGCCGATCGAGTTCCTCGGCCTGGCGCTGGCTCTGGTCGGCGCTGACAAAGTCCTGCAATGCGGTTTCACACTGCGCGATCACGGTCTCAGCGCGGCTGATTTCCCCTTCCAGTTCATGGATGCGGTCTTCCATCTTCTTGCGCTTGATGGGATTCATGCGCTTCGCCTTGGCGGCGGGAACGCCTTCGCTGGAGGCTTGATTGCCGTTCGAAGGCGCCTGCGAAATGGGCTCAACTCTGCTCAGTTGCTGGCGGATGGATTCATTCTGCTTCGCGCTCCCACCCTGCTTACGCCAGAGATAATCTTCATAATTGCCGGGATAAACTTCAACCTTCCCGTCGCCGATCTCGAAAACCCGCGTCGCCAGCTTGTCGATGAAGTATCGATCATGCGACACGAAGACGACAGTCCCCGTGTATTCCATGAGCGCGTGCAGTAAAACGTCTTTGGCGCGCAGGTCGAGATGGTTGGTGGGCTCGTCGAGCAGCAGGAAGTTCGCCGGATGCAGCAGAAGACGAAGCAGAGCATAGCGTCCACGCTCGCCACCTGAAAGCACTCCGATCTTCTTGAACACGTCATCTTCAGAAAACAGAAAACATCCGAGCAGGCTGCGCAGTTCCGTCTGCGTCGACTGCGGGGATGCGTTGCCCAGATCATCGATCATGCGCGCCTTGGCATCGAGTTCCTTGTACTGATCCTGCGCGAAGTAGTCGGCCTGCACGTTATGGCCGAGGCGGAATTTACCGTGGGTGGTTCGTTCTGTGCCCGCCAGCAACTTGATTAATGTCGACTTGCCGGCTCCGTTCACGCCGACCAGCGCGATGCGGTCGCCGCGTTCGATCAGGAAGTTGACATGGCGAAAGACCTCTTTGTGGCCGCCGTCGGGCTTGGGATAACTCTTGGCCACGTCAACAAATTCAGCCACGATCCGGCCGCTGGGCTTCGGCTGGGGGAATGAAAAGTGAATCGTCTTCTCTTCCGGAGGAACCTCGATACGCTCAATCTTTTCCAGTTCCTTAATTCTGCTCTGCACCTGCTTGGCCTTGGTGGCCTGGTAACGAAAGCGATTGATAAACACTTCCAGTTGCTCGATGCGGTCCCGCTGGTTGAGGTAGGCCGCCTGCAACTGCTCGTTGCGCGCCGTTTTCTGCGTCAGGAACTTGTCATAGTTGCCGGTATAAAACCAGAAGCGCTTGTTCCAGATTTCCGCGATCTTATTGACCACCACATCTAGAAAATAGCGATCGTGCGAGATCAACACCAGGGCGTGCGGATAATCGTGCAGATATTCTTCCAGCCAGTTCCGCGCTTCCAGGTCGAGATGGTTGGTCGGCTCATCCAGCAACAACAGGTTGGGTTTCTGCAGCAGCAGCTTGGCCAGCGCCAGCCGCATCTGCCAGCCGCCGGAGAATTCATCCGTCTGCCGCTCCCAGTCTTCTTTGCGAAAGCCCAATCCCTGCAGCACGCGCCCCACCTCGGCCTCAATCGAGTAGCCGTCGCGGGTGCGGAATTCGTGCTCCAGGCTGTGATAGCGGTCGGCAACCTCGGCATACTCCGGGCTGGTGTGGTCGAGTTCGGAGATTTTATGCGTGAGCTCTTCGAGTTCCCGCTCCATGGCGTGCAATCCGGTGAACACCGTCACACATTCGGCAAACACGGTGCGGCCGGAAAGCGAGAGCCCATCCTGCGGCAGGTATCCGGCAGTCGTTCCCTTGGCAATAATCAGCGAGCCGTAGTCGAACGTATCCAGGCCCGCAAGCACCTTCATCAGCGTGGATTTGCCCGTGCCGTTCGCGCCCACCAGACCGACGCGGTCGTGAGGCGTGATCAGCCAGTCGGTGTTTTCAAAAAGAAGCTTGTGGCCGAAGCGTTTTCCGGCGCCGGAAAGCTGGATCATGGGCTGGATTCATCGTCTCACAAAACGGCAGTACCTAGTAGCCAATACCTAGTACCTTGGAGACGAATCAGGAATGCGCTGCGGCCCGGCCGTTGCGGCTTTCGGGATACTTGCCCCACAACTCGCTGTGGAAGTGAATGCGCTCAAGAGCGCGATCGATCACCGCTTCCAGTTCGTGGGCGTACTTCACTTCGCGGCCCTTAGCCAAGCGTCGCCGCGCTTCTTCCGGACTGAACCAGGTGGGCCTGCGCATCGCTTCGTCGGGCCGGCGCATTTCGTGGATCTCCATGAGAAAGGCCTTCACCACAAATTCCTGCACGCCGCCCGGCTGCCAGAACACACCCTTGGAGTGGATGTAGAGATGAAAATGACGCGGCTCAATTGTCCCGAGGGCGCCACCCTCTTCCGCGGCTTCACGCTCGGCCGCCTGGCTGTGCGAGAGGCGGGCCTCAGGTGATCCCTTAGGAAAGGTCCACTTGTTTCCGCCGTTGGTGTTCACCAGCAGAAATTCCACCGCGCTGCCCCGCTTGCGGTAACAGATCGCAGCCACCTGCAGAGGCAGCGACTTCGCAATACGCGGCGAACCCATAGCCACCTTCCTTCCTAATCTTAGATGCCCTACATTTCAGCAATGTTAATGTGCAACAAAAATTGTGCAGCTGGCGAGTTACCGTGGTTACCAAAATGGAACGCGAACCGCTAAGACCCAGGCCGAACATCCGGTCCAACCAATGCGAAAATCCGATGCCATCCGCACTGGAGCTGCGGTATAGTAGCCAGACCATCGCCAGTTCCCCAAAACTGGCCGCTGCGGGAGCGTACCCTGTGTACAAAGTTGTCCGAACCTCTCGGCTGTACGAGCAAATCGTCAAGCAAATCGAAGAGTCCGTCCTCAATGGAACACTGAAACCGGGCGACCAGCTTCCCGCCGAGCGCGATCTTGCGCAGCGCCTCGGGGTGAGCCGCACGGCTGTGCGGGAAGCGGTGAAGACGCTGCGCGAGAAAGGTTTGGTTGAAGCCTACTCCGGCCGCGGCACCTTCATCACCAACGGAACCTCGCAGGCGGCGCGCCAGTCGTTCGACTTGATGGTGAAGATCGGCCAGCAGGGCCAGCAGGAGGGTTTGCCGCATCTGGTGGAGTTGCGCCTCGCACTGGAACCGGGAATCGCCGCGATGGCAGCGGAGCGCGTCACGGATGAAGATCTCACGGCGATGCGGGAAGCCGTCACGGTAATGGATCGCGCGCAGGAAAATGCCGAAGCCTACATTGAGGCCGATCTCGATTTTCATCTGGCTCTGGCCGAGGCGGCCGCCAATCCGCTGATTCTTTCCCTGATCGATTCCATCGTTGGACTGCTGCGCGAGCAACGCATAAAAATCTTTAATGTGGAAGGCGGGCCGCAGCGCGGTCAGTTTCATCACAAACGCATTCTAGAGGCGATGGAGCGCCGCGATCCGGAGATGGCCCGCGGTGCCATGCGCGCCCATCTAGAGCAGGTGCGCCAGGATTCCCAGATGTCTTCCCGGGGCAAGCCTTCCGGCACGCATACACCGGCCGGTTCCAGAATTAGCGCGTAACCAGACGCCGTACGTGACCCAGGGCTGAGGCCCTTGAGAGCCGCCATTCTCAAAACCGTAAAACAGCCTCTTCAAATTGAAGAGACGCCGAAGCCTCAGCTCGCGGCAGGTCAGGTTCTTCTTCGCGTCCGCGCCTGCGGTGTCTGCCGCACGGATCTCCACATCGTCGAGGGAGAATTGCCGCCGCGGAAGGAAGCGCTCATTCCCGGCCACCAAATCGTGGGCGACATTGTCGACGGAGCAACGGCCACGTTGCCGCTCGGCACCCGCGTCGGCGTTTCCTGGATGGGCGGAATCGACGGGGATTGTCCGTATTGCCGCCGTGGACTCGAAAATCTTTGCGACGCGCCGGTGTTCACCGGATATACCATCAACGGCGGCTACGCAGAGTAGGCCGCCGCCCGCAGCGATTTTGTTTATGCGCTTCCGCCGAAACTGGACGACCTGCACGCCGCTCCACTTCTGTGCGCCGGCATCATTGGATTCCGCAGCCTGCGCGTGGCCGGTGTAGAACCCGGCGAGCGGGTTGGACTGTTCGGCTTCGGCGCATCCGCCCATCTTGCGATCGCGGTTCTGCACTCCTGGGGCTGCGAGGTATATGTCTCGACCCGCGGCGCCTCGCATCGCAAGCTGGCCGCCTCTTTGGGAGCCAAGTGGGTGGGCAGTGAAACCGACAAGCCGCCGGTCGAACTCGATCGCGCGGTCACCTTTGCGCCCAGCGGAGACGTGGTGATCGCCGCGCTTTCCAGCCTGCGCAAGGGAGGCATTGTCGCCATCAACGCCATCCATCTCGACCGCATTCCTGAATTCGATTACGACCGGCTGCTCTGGGGCGAGCGCCAAATCCGCAGCGTCGCCAACATGACGCGCTCCGATGCTCGCGATTTTCTGAAGATCGCCGCCGATATCCGGCTGCAGCCTAAGGTGACTGTATTCTCTCTGGATCAGGCGAACGACGCGCTCGCCGCCGTCAAGAATGACTCCATCGACGGAGCCGCTGTTATCGTGCCTTGAAAACTCGTGGGAAATGCGTAAAGAGAAGGGATTGGTCGGGGCGCGCGGATTTGAACCGCGGACCCCCTGCGCCCAAGGCAGGTGCGCTACCAGGCTGCGCTACGCCCCGACATTATTAGCAACGACGATTCTGCTGCAGCAACCGCTGTTTCGATTATAAACGACGGAACGCGCTATAATTTTTTACTGGATATGCAGAGCCTGCGGTATGCGCTGGTTGCGTATGTGAGAAGTCCAGTGGGAGAGTTCGTCGAGAACCTCCGGCGGGAGTTGCATCCCAACCTGCCGCATCTGGCGGCCCACATCACGTTTCTGCCGCCGCGGCTGCTGCGCGGCACCGAAGCGGCGGCGCTGCAGATGCTGGCCGGGATCTGCAGCCAGGCTGAGCCTTTCGAAGTCACCCTGGGCGACGTGCAATCGTTTGTTCCCACCACGCCCACGGTTTATATCCGCGTGACCTCAGGTGCAGCGCGTCTGCAGGAGTTGCACGACCAACTGAACAAGCAACTCCTCGCCTTCGCCGAGGAGTGGCCCTACATTCCTCATCTCACAGTCGTGAAAATGGCGACCGAACCCATGGCAGAGCAAGCTCTGCGCATCGCCCGCGAGCGCTGGCAGCAGTATGCGGGAAGCCGCCGCATCCTGCTCGACCGACTCACGTTTGTGCGGGAAGACGCGCAGAACTGCTGGGTCGACCTGGCTCCGGTGCTGCTCGGCGGCAGTTTGGTTACGCCGTAGGCAAGTCGCGTTGGTATGTTGAGCTCTCTGCCGCCGGCCCGGTGACCTTGCAGACCGAGAAGCGCTTCCTGTTGGTGTTCGGGCTGGTCAATGAGCGTAATGGGAATTTTTCGTCAATCGTCAAGGTCGGGAACGGTTCATCTCCTCAATGTCATCTCGCACTTGATCGTGGATCGCTTTCTGATGTTGCACGTCATCCCCCCGGATCCTCCTGCCGCCGTGCTCCTGCAAGAAGGCCACGCAGTCCTGATGCCCTCGCGAAGCCGCCAATTCGGCAGGGCTGTCTCCAGCGCGATCTAACGAGTTTACGTCGGCTCCACTCGATACAAGAAACTGAACGGTGCGCAGGTCTCCCGCAATTGCGGCAGCGTGAAGCGCAGTTCGCCATTCATGGTGGTCGATCGCGCTAACAGGGACTCCATGCGACAGCATCGCCTCAACCATGCGGAAGTCTTTGTCGTACGCTGCATATATGAGCAAATCGGCGGAACGCGGTGAAGAGGCCATTTGCCGGATAAAGAGCCTCTGCCAAACACCGCTCGGCACGAAATCGAGCGAAAATAGCAACAAAGCTAAGGCAAATGCTATAAGGGTCGCCCTATCAGTTCTCCGTTTCCTGATGAGATTTACAACAATCAGGACGATCGCAACCGCGCCCCACAGCGCAAGCAAGAAAGGAGCCACGAGTAAGAGAGCGTATGACCCGTGAGCCAATGAAAAGCCCACCATTTGAGGCCCTCGTTCCCAAGTCCACACCGTTTGCTCCCAAATCAGACGCCCCGTGAGAAGTGCGGTACCGACGAATGGTACGACGCCCAACGCCAAGAGCCACCAGCACACACGGACGGCGGGCAGCGGCCTGGCGGATTCTTCAGTGTCGGTGGTCATGGCAACTCTCTTAGCACACGGGTCATGCACTCACAAGTGGATAATTGTCGCTAGCAGACGATTACACTTGTTGAGAGCTGACTCCGGTGATCGATCTATCGCGATTTATCGCCAACAGCCGGCTTGATTCACCCCGCCATCTCCGCGGCTTTCGTTGACTTGCCGGTTTCACCCACGTAAGATTTTCGGCCAGTAATCCGTCACCAACCCGCACGGAGTCTTGTCTTGCCTGTCGGTTTTGTCGGTGAATTGCAGCGGAGGGAACTCATGGCAGTCCGGAACGCCTTGCACTTTCTTTTGTTTTTCGTCGGAGCGCTGGTTGCCTGCGCTGCGCCCATTGCAGCGCAGTCCAACCCGACCTTTTCGTTGGACGTGACCTCGGCAGCCGCGACTACGACTGAAGGTTCACCCGGATATAACCAGCCGCCGAAAAACATTCTGGATGTGATGCACGCGCCCTCACCGCCAGTGCCCAGGGTCAGCCCGACGCAGGACGCGATTCTCTTGGTGTCGTGGCAGGACTATCCGTCGATTGCCCGTGTGTCGATACCTTTCTTGCGCCTGGCCGGCGTGCGCGTGGAGCCGAAGAATCACAGCAAGCACGATACCCCGGGAGGTTACGGCATCACGCCCTGCGCCCGGAGCTTCGAACTGGTGCACGTCGCCGATGCTCCGACCAACGATACTGCTCGCATTCCTATCGTGCTTCCCGAGGGCGCGTGCCCGGGTGGACCCATCTGGGCGGCGGACGGAAAGCGATTCGCGTTCGTGAATCTCGCTCCCGAGGCGGTCGAACTCTGGATCGGCGATGCTCACACCGGCAAAATACATAAAGTGCCCGGCGTGCGTCTGAATCCCATGTTCAACGACGAGATGCAATGGATGCCGGACCAGAAAACGCTGTTAGTCAAGGTCGTGCCGGAAGGTATGGGCGCACCCCCGCCCGAACCCGTGGTGCCTGCCGGTCCGAGCATTCAGGAGACCACCGGAGAAAAAGGGGAGAGCAGCACCTACGAAAACCGCGACACCCTCCGCAACAAGCACGACGACGATGTCTTCGATTACTACGCGGCCTCACAACTCGCCCTGGTCGATGCGGCCACTGGAGCGATCACGCCCGTGGGAAAGCCGGGGAATTACGATTTGGTTGCTGCCGCGCCGGATGGGCTGCACATACTCGTGGCCGCGATCCACAGACCCTATTCCTACGTGACCACTTACGATCGTTTCCCCAGCGAAGTCGAAGTCTGGGATACATCCGACCGCGCACACGTTCAGGTTCATACCATCGCGTCGCTTCCTCTGGCCGATCGCGTTCCCATCGCGGGGGTTCCGGTAGGTCCGCGCGATTTTTCCTGGCGTGCCACCGAACCGGCGACGCTGGTCTGGGCAGAAGCGCTGGATGGCGGCGACTGGAAAGTTAAAGTCCCGGCTCGCGACAAGATCCTGCTGCAGAAGGCGCCGTTCAACTCACCCGCCGTCGAAATCACGAGGACCGAGCAGCGTTATATCGGCTTTTCCTGGGGCGAACAGGCGGACACCGCTTTTCTGAACGAGTACGATGAAAACCGGCACTGGAGGCGGACCTTCCTCATTGATGTCGATGCCCAACAACCCAAGCAGCGCTTGCTTTGGGATCTTTCCACGGACGAGAGGTATGCGAACCCAGGCAATCCAGTCAAACGCCAACTGGCGAACGGAGCGTCGGTAGTTCGTGAAGAGGGGGATTCGATCTACCTTTCGGGCATCGGCTCTTCGCCTGACGGGGATCGGCCGTTCCTCGACCGGCTCGACCTGAAGACGCTGAAATCCGAACGCCTGTTTCGCAGCGATAAGACCTGCTACGAGCAATTTCTTTCCTTTACGGGGCCGGACACAAAGACGTTTGTCACCTGGCATCAATCGCCGACCGACCCGCCGAATGCGTTTGTGCGATCGTTGGGAAAATCTGTCAATAATGACGTGCCCGCCGGAGAAGCGGCCTTTACTTCCACCAGCGTCGCGCTGACGCACATTCCTGATCCGGCGCCGGAGGTGCGTGCAATCAAGAAGCGGTTGGTCAAGTACAAGCGTGACGACGGGCTGGACTTGTCCTTCACGCTCTATACGCCGCCCGGCTATATAGAAGGCACGCGCGCCCCCACGATTCTTTATGCCTATCCTCTCGACTATGCTGACGCCTCGAAAGCGGGCCAGGTTGCAGGTTCGCAGGAGACCTTCACGCAACTGCGGCAATACCGGCTGCTGCTGCTGGCGGGCTACGCGATCATCGACAACGCTGCGTTCCCCATCGTCGGCGATCCGAAAAAAGCCTACGACACCTATCTGGAACAACTCGTCGCCGATGCGAAGGCCGCAGTCGATGAGGCGGTGCGACTCGGCGTTGCCGATCCCGACCGCATCGGAGTGACGGGACACAGTCACGGCGCTTTAATGACCGCGAATCTGGTGGCTCATTCTGACTTGTTTCGCGCCGGGGTCGCTACCAGCGGGTCGTATAACAAGACGCTCACGCCTTTCGGGTTTCAGAACGAGCGGCGATCAGTTTGGGAGGCTCAGGATGTTTACCTGAAAGTGTCGCCGTTTTTCTTCGCCGACAAATTGAAGACGCCGCTGCTCATCGTGCACGGGGCGGAGGACGCGAATCCGGGAACGACGCCAATACAATCAAGCAAGCTCTACGAAGCAATTCGAGGCAATGGCGGGACCACTCGTCTGGTGGTCCTGCCGCACGAACCGCACTGGTACACCGCGATGGAGTCGAACGAACAGCTGGTATACGAGATGCTTCGCTGGTTTGATAAATATGTGAAGGACGCGCCGCCTCGGCCGGTGACTGGGACCCGTTAGAAGGCTGTCCTGTTACGCCTTGGCACTTCCGCGGTTCAATGATGAGCGTAATCGCGATCTCCGCCAACCCTCGGCTAAGCGAAGTGCTGACCCGGACGGAGCGGATAAAATCTAGTTGCTGGCAAGAGCCAAACTCTAATTGATATCGAATTCGTTGCGCGGAGTTTCCGTTGTAATTTGTATGCTCGGCGGTGCATCGCCGGTGGCGGTCGGGGCGAAGCGGTAGAGGAAATAGTCAACGACGCCGGTCGAGGGGTTGCGAATACCTGACGAGACGAAGATATTGCCGACGCCATCAAGGCGTACAGGGCCGCCCAAGTGCTGCATGCCTGCGAGTTGGTTGGGCACGTCGATGGTGTTGATGGGGCTCGCTGCTCCGTCGGCACCTGGGGCGAACTCCTCGACGGAGCAGCCCACCATGTCGGTGAGACAGGTATCCGCGAATAGGTGGCCGGTGTTCGTCTTGGTGCCGAATTTGTGAGGCTCCTGACAAATCCTGTCTATGAGCGTCCCGAGGCGCATTGACTTGCCTCGGCCCGGCCCCTAATATGGTCGGCCAAGGAACGACCCTCCCTGCGTGGTTGGTCCAAACCATCTCGCATCGTCGCGCATCAGAAAGGACTCTTATGCTGGAGATTCAGACCAAACGCCTGTCGCCTGATATTGTTGTCCTCGAGATCAAGGGCCGAATCACCATCGGCCGGGAGTGCAAGCAACTGGAATGGGCTACAGACACTCTGGTGCGTGAGAAGAACGAAAAAAAGATCATCTTTGACCTGAGTGGCGTGACCCATTTGGACAGCACAGGCGTGGGAATCATTGTGATGTCCGCTGGGATGGTGAAGCAGGCCGGCGGAGAGCTACGGCTGGCCGGCGCCAACCCACACATTGAAACCGTATTGAAGGTGACCAGCATGGACAAACTCGTCAGCTGGACTCCCACCGTGGCCGAGGCAGCTGCAACCCTTTAGTCGAAACTTGGACCAGTTTCACTTCGGGATCGTCGGCCCGCTTTGACCTGAGTTCTGCGGCGGTTTCCTGTTCTAGTCCTTCGCTCCCATTCGTAACCTCGCCGTGGTTACTCCAACATTACGTTACTCCCTGCCGAGTCTGCATGGCCCCTGGTACATCTCCCTCCCGTGCATTGCACGGGGGCTGGCCGGGCTGTAAATACAAAGAGAGGGAATTGTGGAAATCCCGCGCTGGGAGCGGCTTGGGGCGTGGGTTTCGGGCAAGGCCGGAGGGCAAGCATGCAGATCGGGGTCTACGGTTCGGGTTATCTGGGGACAGTGATTTCGGCCTGCCTGGCAGATTTTGGCACTCCGGTTTCGTGCTGTCATCCCGACCGGTCGCGCATGGTGGAGATGGCGCAGGGCAACATCCCATTCTTTGAGAAAAATCTGAAAGAGATTATCCGGCGCAACGTGCGGGCTGGACGGCTGGCGTATTCCACCGATATCGAATCCTTTGCGCGCAAGACCCAAGTCATTTTCCTGGCGGAAGACAATGCCGATAACCTGGCCGACGTTGTGATGCGAATCGTGAAGCTGGCGGTCAAGCCTCCGATTTTGACTATTGTCACGCCTGTATCTGTGGGCACGGCTACTGCGCTTGAGAAATCGCTGAAAGATGCGGGGTTGCATGGAACGATCGTCTCGCAGCCCATGTTCTTCACCGACGGTTGTGCCGTGGAAGATTTCAACTGGCCTGACCGGCTGATTCTGGGCTCGACCTCGAACGAAGCGGTGCAAGTGCTCAAACAGATTTTCCATCCCCTGGTGATGCGCGGCGTGCCGGTGATTGTTACCAACCAGGCTACGGCGGAACTGGTGCGGGAATCGGCTACGGCGTTTGTGGCCACCAAGATTTCATTTATCAACGAGGTTGCGGCATTGTGCGAGCGCGTGGGTGCGGATGCAGTCAACCTGGCTCTGGCGCTTGGCCTCGACAAGAAAATCGCTCCACGCTGCCTGCAGCCGGGAGCGGGCATGGGCGGCGTGTTTGCCGAGTCTGATATGGATTCGCTGGCCGAGTTGGCAAAGGCGAATGGCATTCCGCTGAAAGTGCTGAGCGCGGCGCGGGACGTGAACCATACTCTCGCGGAGCGTCTGGTCGAAAAGATTGCCCTTGCTCTGAATTCCGTCGAGAACAAGGACGTGGGAATTCTCGGCATGGCGTTTAAGCCGAATACGAATTCGGTTGCGGGTTCGTCCGCCGTGCGGTTGGCTGAAACGCTGGTTGCTAAGGGCGCGCGGGTGCGGGCTTACGACCCAGTGGCGCTTTCCGAAGCCAAGCTGCGGCTGAATGGTTCGGTGCGCTACTGCGAATCGGCGTATGCGGCGGCGGAAGGCATGGACGCGCTGGTGGTGGGCACGGGCTGGCCGGAGTTCCGCGCACTCGATTTTGACCGCATCAAGCATCTGCTGAAAAAGCCGATCATTGTGGATACGAAGAACCTGCTCGATTCCGCGCGGCTGCGGGCTATGGGGTTTGAATACGTTGGCGTCGGGCGGGGATAAGGCTAAGACCTTTTACCGCAGAGGACGCAGAGTACGCTGAGGATTTTTGGGGACGGCGGTACTCGACGCTCCCGGCGAGCTTGGCGGTGAAAGTTCTCTCTAACTGGACATGATTCTCGCTGAGAGCCATGGACCAAGAAATTATCAATCCCGCAAAGCAGTTCGCACGACAGTCGGAACGGCTGACGTTATCCCAACCTTTGTTATCCCAAGCTTCGTTAGGCCAAGTTTCTTTATCCCAAGCTTCGTTGTCCCAGCTTTCGGCTTTTATCTCTGGAATTCTCGATACTCTCTCGTATTTCTTCTTCTGCTTATCTTTTTCCAGCCTGACTCACCTACTCGGCTCGTGGTGGAACCGCTTTTTAGCCGAGGAGTAATCACTCCTCGCGCTGTAGATTTCAACCCGAGAATAAAGTTGGGAACTTCGTTGCGGCGGGGGTTGAGTGGCTCGTTCCCGTGCTGGAAATCGGGGTACCCCCCTCCCCTCACTGGAATCATCACGTTAGCAGGAAATTCCCCGCAAAATGCGGATGTCAAAGAGTTTAGATACTAAAATCCGTGAAACAAAGGACTTCGGGACGCGACACGTTGGCTTGTGCCAACCGTCACGGCCTCGACCATGATCGCCGATTTGGAATCGGCAGACAAGGTTAGATGTCACAGCGGGTCTGTGGAAATTCTTGAAGCGGCCGGGTTCGGAATTCCCACCCTTCGGCTAGGCTCAGGGCAGGCTCTTTCGAAAGCCAAAGGTGGGCCATCCCCGCAGGAGCCTGGAACCCTTGTTTCGATCCCTGAAAAGACTATCCTTCCTGGGTCCAGGGATACTCTTGGCTCTCTGTGGAGGTGTGCGCGATGTCGAACTCCGTAGGTGGATTGCGGGTTCTTGGACACTTGTTCTCGGCTTACTTGGCTTGGGTGTCTATTGGATGTTTCGGTTGCCGACTGTCGGCAAGGGGGGCATTTTCTTGGCAGTGGGGGCGACATTGATGCCCCTGTTCTGGGAAAAGATAGGAGTCGTTGGAAAAATGTCTTGGATAGCCATGCTCTTCCTTTTGTTGGCCGTGGAGTATCGAGCTATCGATGAGGAACATCGAAAGAATGACTTAGCGCAGCAAACAGCGTTGAAGGCTATAGGCGATGGGTTTACAGGAGTGCTCACGGACCAACGTAACGGTTTCGCCGGTTTGATTCAACAAAGTCAAGCAGCATTCGCAAAAACGACCGAACAAGCGTCTGCTCAATTCGATGCGACGATGAAAAAGGCTCAGGTTGGCATTGACGCCATTACAGGCGGGGATAGCTTCGTTGTGGTATTTCCTAAAACTGATGAGCCACCTACAGTAACATCGCTGCCCTTGACTATAAGCGCATGTATTAAATGCCAAGACAGCATTCCCAACGCCACGGTACTTGTACGTCAAAATGGCACGCCTGTGGAGTCGAACGCTAAAATTTACAGCGGCACGGTTGATCCTGGATTCGCTACTGTATTGTCTGATTACAAGATAGCCGTTAGTCCCACAAATGAGACTGACTTTCTAGTCTCGGTATTTGCCCGTAACAAGACTACTACCGAGCTTCTTCGAGTTCGACTTAACCCCACGAGCCAAGCATGGGAATTTTCAGACCGCGTAGAAAGATTGGAGAGGCTCCCTCACCGTAATCCAAAAACCAAGATGGCGGAAGGAGCCAAATTCAAAATTCTCGAAGACCAGCTGACCTGCCCCCCATTTTTAGTCCAGGGATAATGAGACTTTCTCCGGTTTTTGTTCGCCCCGCAGCGTAGCGGGGATGGGGGTCTGGGGCAAGGGGCCGGCGTTTGAGGCCCCTTGCCCCAGTCCAGCAATGTAGAAGCCTGCCTTCCACGAAGCGGCAAACTCCATCGGTGTTTTGTATCCCAACGCCGAATGCGGTCGCACGTGGTTGTAGTCCGCCTTCCACTCGGCGATCTTACGACGGGCGTCCGCCAGATCGAAGAACCAGTTTTCGTTCAGGCACTCATCGCGGAACTTGCCGTTGAAGCTCTCGATGTAGCCATTCTCCATCGGTCGCCCCGGCGTGATGAAGTGCAACTGGACTCCGTTTTCGTAGGCCCACTGGTCCACCACCTGGCTGACGAACTCCGGCCCGTTGTCGATCACGATCACCTCCGGTTTGCGTCCCTGCTGCTTCAGTCCTTCTAGTACACGCACCACACGCGCTCCCGGCAGCGAGGTGTCGGGCTCGATCTCCAGCGCCTCGCGGGTGAAGCCGTCCATGAGATTCAACGTCCGGAACTTGCGCCCGTTGGTGAACGCATCGCTGGCGAAGTCCATCGTCCACAGATGATCGGGCTGCGTCGGGCGCGGCGCTAGCACCAGGCGCGATCCCGCGCGTCGGCGTCGGCCCCGCTTCCGACGAAGGCTCAGCTTTTCTTCGACGTACAGCCGGTATACGCGCTTATGATTCGCTTTCCATCCCTCACGCACCAGCATTCGCGTCAATCGGCGATATCCGAACCTTCGCCGCTCTGCCGCCAGCTCGCGCAACCGCACGCGCAGTCGCGGGTCCTCGGGCCGTGGCACGTAGCGATACGTCCGGCGATAGATCTCGATCAGCCCGCAGGCGCGTCGCTCTGAAACCGCTACTTCCGAGCGCATCACGACCACCGCCTGCCGTCGCAACTGCGGGCTCACCATTTTTTTGTAACCACCGCCTGCAATGCGCGCTTGTCCAGAAGCAGTTCGGCCACCGCGTGCTTCAACTGCCGGTTCTCCTCTTCCAGCGCCCGCAACCGCTTCGCCTCGCTCACTTCCATCCCGCCGTACTTCCCCTTCCACCGGTAGAGCGTCTGCGACGCGATCCCGTGCTTGCGGCACAGCTCCGGCGTGGCTACTCCAGCCTCGGACTCCTTCAGGATGCCAATGATCTGCTCTTCCTTGAATCGACTCTTGCGCACGACTCCTCCTCCTGGCCCTGGGCGGGCCATTCTAAATGGGAGAAGTCACATTTCGACTGGACTAATTTCTGGGGGGCAGGTCACAGCCGTGGGTCAACTACAGTAAAACACCGATGAATCCAGCCAAAACGACCGTAACACATTAAGCAACTTCATTGGGCCAAAATACAGGATCAATGCCAAGTTCGCACATTTCGTGAATGAGTACGACAAGGTTATAAGGCGAGCTTTGCAGGGCGTTTTTTTGACCGTCGCAGCGTCGTCCTTGCTTCGGCCCCAATTTGGGGCTCTTGAAGTTCAAGCGGCTGAGGGTTTCTGACGTCGGTGGAGTGCAGTTGTTATAATCAAGGCGGTGGTGGGAATAGCTCAACTGGCAGAGCACCGGACTGTGGCTCCGACGGTTGCGGGTTCGATTCCCGTTTCCCACCCCAGAATTACTCTTCCGTAGAATTACCCCTTCGTTACGCCCGCCGATGAAGGCGCTGGCGCTCCTAACAGTTGAACCAGACTCCTGGGGCCGCAGCAGGCGCGGTTGAGCCGCTGACGATCACGCTGCAGCGCTTTATCCTGCTTCAAAGCCTCGAGCACAGCCTTCAGAATTGAAGCGACATGGGGATTGGATGGAGCGGCCAGCCGGTAGTGCATCCACTTGCCCTCACGTCTGGCGGCGACGATGCCGGCTCTCCGCAAATAGGCAAGGTGCCGGGAGATCTTCGGCTGGGGCGCGCCGATGACCTCCGTGAAATAGCAGACACAGATTTCCTGATCGGCTATCAGATTGAGGAGGCGCAGGCGGGTGGGGTCGCCTAGAGCGCGAAAGAGCCCATCCAGCGAGGGATTTGGTTTCATGCTCTCAGTCTAGCAAAATACATATGCCTTGACGAATGTATGTTCCGATGATACCGTTAACACATTCGCTACTGCGAATATGAAGTGAGGAATTATGCCAGCAGAGACGGTGGTTGCCTTGAAAGCGCATCTTGCCATCAACGTCAGGAACGTGGAACAGAGCATCGAGTTCTACCGCAAGATGTTTGGGATTGAGCCCAGCAAAGTCAGGAGCGGATATGCGAAGTTCGACGTGCAGAACCCGCCGCTGAATTTCACGCTCAACCAAGTGCCATTCAAAGACGCGGGGGCGCTCTCGCACATGGGGATTCAGGTCGGTTCGACTGGGGATGTCCTCAGCGTCCGGCAGAGGTGGGCCAGCGCAGGTCTGATCACGCGTGATGAGATGCAAACCGACTGCTGCTATGCGACGCAGGATAAGACTTGGGTGCATGATCCTGATGGCAATGAGTGGGAGGTGTTCGTGGTTCTCAAGGACAATCTGCCGGAGACGCAAACTGAACCGGCGGGCGCTGCCTACTGTGCGCCTGGCTGCTGCGCGCCAATAGCGGAGCGCTCCGGTGTCTAAGCCAAAGGTCCTTTTCCTGTGCACCGGCAACTCCGCCCGGAGCCAGATGGCGGAGGGATACTTGCGCCATGTCGCAGGCGATGAGTTCGAGCCGCTGAGCGCCGGAATCGAGCCTAAAGGATTGAACCCATTGGCAGTCGAGGCAATGGGCGAGATTGGGATCGACATCTCTCAGCAGCGATCGAAGGATGTGCGGGAATTTGTTGGGCAAACGATACCTTATGTGGTTACGGTCTGCGACAACGCCAAACGGCAATGCCCGATCTTTCCGCACACCTACAAATCCCTGCACTGGGGCCTCGAAGACCCGGCTGAGACGAGCGGTTCCCATGAAGAGAACCTGGCCGTCTTCCGCCGGGTGCGGGATGAAATCAGGCAGAGGGTCGAGCGGGAATTCTTGAAGCCGACTGCGATGGAGAAATGAGCCGGAACGCCTCTTCTCTATGCCAGCGCAGCGTGTGCGAAGGGCTCGGGACGTGTCTGCTGGTCGCCGCCGTCGTCGGTTCCGGCATTATGGGCGAGCGCCTGGCTGGGGGCAACACCGCGATCGCCCTGCTTGCGAACACGATTGCCACAGGGGCAGCATTGGCTGCTCTGATCGTGAGTTTCGGTCCGTTCTCGGGCGCTCACTTTAACCCGGTGGTAAGCCTGGCCATCGCCTCACGCGGTCAGATGGCGTGGGCGGAAGTGCCCTTTTATTGGGCTGCTCAGTTCTCTGGAGGACTGTTCGGAACGATCCTTGCTCATTTGATGTTTGGGCGGACGTGGTACTCCCTATCGGTCCATGAGAGGTCTGGGCTGCCGCAATTATTGAGTGAGTTTGTGGCCACGTTTGGATTGATATGCGTCATCTGGGGCTGTATGAAGGTGCGCTCTGCACTGGCGACTCCAGTCGCGGTTTCCAGCTATATTGTCGCGGCATACTGGTTCACGGCGTCAACTTCATTCGCAAATCCTGCGGTTACTGTAGCGCGGTCTATCACGGACACGTTCGCGGGCATCCGGGCCGTGGACGTTCCCGGCTTCATTCTGGCGCAGATCGCCGGGGCGCTGGCCGCCACTCTTCTATTCGCATGGCTGGATCGGGAACGACTATCTGGTGCCCAGAACGCTCAGTAGCCGAAATCGGTCGGGCGGCTTCGTTACCCCAACCGGACCATATTGGGAAGGACTTGCTTCCTGTCGCGTTTTTCTTCGCCGGACTCGTTGACCCCTCACACCATCAGGTCTAGAATTTCGGTCGAATCTTCTTGCGGGCGCGCTCGCGCTTTGCAGGGCCTGTCGAGACGGACAGAGGGGAAGCAGATTCGCGGGTCCCAAGTTACGGGTCCATGCTTCTTGGGAAGTGCTCGTCTTGGAAGAGGCTCTATGAAGAGTTCTTCACGCAAGCAGGTCAAATCACGCCGTAAAGCCGTCGTAGAGATTGATGCCAAAACGTCGCCCGGACAATTCCCCATCGTGGGGATCGGGGCCTCGGCTGGCGGTCTGGAAGCATTCTCCGAATTGTTGCATCACCTGCCGGAAAAGACCGGCATGGCCTTCGTGCTGGTGCAGCACCTCGATCCCAAACATGAGAGTGTACTGCGGGAAATCCTGGCGAGGACGACCAAGATCCCGGTCACCGATGTGGTGCAGGGCGTAGTGGTGCAGCCGGACCACGTCTACGTGATTCCGGCCAACGCTAATTTGACCCTCAAGAACGGGACGCTGCAACTGGGTTCGCGAGTGCTGACCCGCGGACAGCACATGCCGATCGATGATTTTTTTCGTTCTCTGGCGGAAAGTGGCGGGCAACAGGCCATCGGCGTCATCTTATCGGGCACAGCTTCGGACGGCACCGAAGGCTGCCGCGCCATCAAGGCGGCGGGGGGAATCACGTTTGCTCAGGATGAGGAGTCGGCGAAGTATGACAGCATGCCGCGCAACGCGGTGAACGCCGGCTGCATCGACTTCATCCTCTCACCTAAAGATATTGCTCGAGAGCTGGGCGGAATCAGCCAGCATCCTTACGTGGCGCGAGTGGTCGAGCAGGAGACGGATGGGTTTCAGGGGATGGTGGGCAGTGAACTGAACGCGCTCTTCGGACTTCTGCGGGAATCGACCGGAGTGGATTTCACCAACTACAAGCACACCACGCTGCAGCGGCGGATTCGGCGGCGGATGGTGGTGCACAGAGTCGCGAAGCTGAAGGACTACCTGGGTTTCATCGGAAAAAGGCCGGAAGAACTGGACGAACTGTACCGTGACCTGCTGATCCACGTTACCGGATTTTTCCGGGAGCCGGAGGCGTTCGTGGCGCTGCGCAAGCACGTTTACCCCAGGCTGTTTGAGGGCCGCAAGCCGGATAATCCGATCCGGGTTTGGGTCGCGGGCTGCTCGACCGGCGAGGAAGTTTACTCGATCGCGATCACTCTGTTGGAATACATGTGGGTGCACAGCCGGAACATCTCGCAGGCTGCCACCGCCATCCAGATTTTCGCGACCGATATCAGCGACACCGCGCTCGATCGCGCCCGCACCGGGCTGTATACGGAAGCAGCCGTCTCGGAGATCTCGGTCGACCGCTTGAAGAGATTTTTCATCCGGCTGGATGGAGGGTTTCAGGTCAACAAATCGATCCGGGATATGTGCATCTTTGCCAAGCAGAACCTGGTGAAGGATCCTCCATTTTCTAACCTCGATCTGGTGAGTTGCCGCAACCTGCTGATCTATCTGGGGCCGGTATTGCAGCGGCGGGTTATTCCCACCTTGCATTACGCGTTGAAACCGGGCGGTTACCTGATGCTGGGAGCGGCGGAGAACCTGGGAGGATTTGCCGACCACTTCGGGCTGGTCGATAAGAAGGACAAGATCTACCAGAAGCGGACGACCTCGCCACGACTGACGACCTACTTCGCGAACACCGACTATTTGCCCATCCGGACCGGAGACGTGAAGCTATCCCGCGATCTGCCGGCTCCTTTTACAGTGGAGCGGGAAGTGGAGCATCTGCTGGTGAACCGGTTTGTTCCTGCCAGCATTGTGGTGAACGATCAATTGGAGATTGTGCAATTCCATGGCAAGACGGGAGCGTATCTGGAGCCGCCGGCCGGGCAACCGAGTTTCAGCCTGGCGAAGATGGCGCGCGAGGGTCTGCTGGTGGATTTGCGTGCGGCGCTGACGACGGCCAAGAAAACCAGTGCGCCGGTACGGAAGCAAGGCGTGCAGATTCAGTCGGAAGAGGGAACGCGCGAGGTGAGTCTTTAAGTTATTCCGTTGCGCGGGCCTTCCGCGCAGGAACGACTTTACGTGGTGGTGTTTCAGGATGAGGCTCGCAAGGCGGCGATTCCGGAGAAGAAGGGAAAAGCGGGCAAGGGGTTAAAAGTGTCTCGCGCCACGGCGCGAGATACCGAGATTCTGAAGCACGAGATGAGTCAACTGAGGCAGCAGTTGCGGTCGCTCATCACAGAGCATGAAACCACCACCGAAGAGTTCAAGTCAGCGCATGAAGAGGTGTTGTCGGCTAATGAGGAATTGCAGAGCACCAACGAAGAACTGGAGACGGCCAAGGAGGAGCTGCAATCCACGAATGAGGAACTCACTACCCTCAACGAAGAAATGCAGAACCGCAATTCGGAGCTGGGCTCGGCCAATAACGATTTGCTCAACCTGCTGGGGCATGTCGATATTCCGGTGGTGATGGTGAGCAATGACTTACGCATCCGCCGCTTCACCCCGCCCGCGCAAAAACTGCTGAACCTGTTGCCGGGAGATATTGGGCGGCGCCTGGGTGAGATCCGGCCGAACCTTGATGTGGAGGATCTGGAATCGCTGGCCAATGAGGCCATCCGCCGTGCGACCGCGCAGGAGCGGCAGGTGCGCACCAAGGAAGGCGGGTGGCAGATGCTGTACGTGCGGCCCTACAAGACCTGGGACAACCGCATCGAAGGAGCGGTGATCAGCCTGCAGGATGTCGACGCCTTGAAACGTACTCTCGACCAGACGCGCGAATACGCGGACACGATTGTGGAGAGCGCCCGGGAACCGATCGTGGTGTTGAACGCCAAGCTGCAGGTTACCGCCGCGAACCCGGCTTTCTACCGGGCTTTCGACGTGTCCCGCGACGAAACGGAGAGGCGCCTGATTTATGAACTAGGCAACGGGCAGTGGAACATTCCGAAGTTGCGCGAACTGCTGGAGGAAATTGTCCCGCAAAACTCTCGCGTCGACGATTTCCAGATGAGCCACGATTTTCCCCACCTCGGGCTGCGGAACATGCTGCTCAACGCCCGCCGGGTTGAGATGCAGCCCGGCCATCCCTTTATTTTGCTGGCGATCGAAGATGTGACCGAGAAGCGCAACGAGGGAGCGGCTTGAGAAGCTATTTACCGCCGAGTACGCCGGGATCGCCGAGGTTTTTATGGAGTTCTACGCGGCGCCCTCGGCGTGCTTGGCGGTGAAGTTCCCTAGAATTTTGACTCCGTGTAAAATGCCTCAGAGCGGACCGAGCTTTGGCAGGAACGCGGATGAAGCGGATTTTCCAACCATTTCGAAACTCTTCGCGGCAGCTGGGGCCGCTGGAGCAGCGCATGCTCGACGCACTGTGGGGCAGGCGCAGCGCAACCGTCCGCGAACTGGTACAGGGCGGCTGCGGCGACCTGGCCTACACGACAGTGATGACCACGCTCGACCGGCTGTTTAAAAAAGGTTTTCTGACACGATCGGAGGAAGGCCGGGCGTTCCGCTACGCTCCGCGGCTCAGCCGCGAGGAATTGCATCAGGAGACCGCGGGCCACGCATTTCGCCAGCTGCTGGATGCGGCTCCGGCTTCGTCTTTACCGCTGTCGTTTCTGGTAGAAATCCTGGGTGAGAGGGACGCGGAGTTGCTCAACGATCTGCAGAAACTCGTCGAACGCAAGCGCCGCGAACTGGGTCAACGCGAAATGGGGCAACGGGAGATTATTCGAGAGGAAACGATCAAGAGGGAGAAAGAATGATGTTCGCGGTGCGCGGAATCGCGGTTTCTTTCTCCATCTTCGTAATCCTGTACGGCGTCCTGTCAGCGGCTGTTTGCGGGGTGTGGGTGAGTGTGTGGCTTGCCGCCCAAAGCTATTCCGCGAGGCGCCGCGCCAATCTGCTCTTCGCTTTGCGCCTGCTTCCGGCCGTGGTTGCGGCTGGGCTGACCCTCATGTTGGCAGTGCCTTCGTTCCTGCTGCTCGAACCCCGTGCGGTGAACGAACCCCTGGGAGCTGTGCCCGTGGTGCTGGGTCTGTGCGGGATGACCGTCCTGCTGAGTGGAACAGGGACGGCGGCTGCAGCGTTGCTGCAGGCTTCGCGAACCGTCGCACGGTGGTCCAGTGAGGCGTGCGTTGTCAGTTTTCCGGATATCGATTCCAGCGCTTCGGTCCCGGTGCGTGTTTCCCCGGTTGCTCCGCCGCTTACCGCGGCCGGCATTCTGCGGCCGAGCGTGTGGCTTTCGCAAGCCGCGGAGTCTGTACTGAGCGAGCGGGAGTTTGAGACCGCGCTCCGGCATGAAGTGACGCACGTGCGAAGCCGGGACAATCTGAGAAAGTTGATTCTGCGCCTGGTGGCGTTTCCGGGCATGGCGGAACTGGAGCGCGCTTGGCGGGAAGCTACTGAAATGGCGGCCGACGATGCCGCAGTCTCGAGCGCGGCGGAAGCTCTGGATCTGGCCGCGGCCCTGATCAAGTTGTCGCGCCTGGCTCCGCTGGAACCGCCCGCGGCGCTGACCACGGCCTTGGTTCACAGCCCGGCGGAGTCGATGAATGCGCGTGTCGAGCGTTTGATTGCCTGGACAGAACCGCAGCAGAGTCAGGCGCCGGGATATTCTCTGGTGTATCCGCTGTGCACCGGAGCGGCTGTGGTGGTCACTGTGGCCGTGACTTACAGCCAGTTGCTGGTGCGCGTGCACGCGGCGACGGAGTGGCTGGTAAGGTAGAAGTTCCTCCCGGCCGGTCTAGTTCTACTTCTACTTCGGCATCACCACAACTTCGTCCTTCGGCATGGCGTCGAGAGTTGCCCGATCGATGCCCAAGTGAGCCATTACGAGCTCCGGAGGCGTGTGCGTGAGCCACTCTGAGAGCGCGAGGTCCTGATAGTAACTGCTCTTGAACATCTCCAGAAATTTCAGGTCGGTCTCGCCTGTATTCTCAATATAGTGGGGCAGCGTCTTCTGAATATAGCCCACGTCTCCGGCTTGAAAGTCCATGGTGCGGGCGCGGCCTCCGGTGGCGAACACCGTCATTTTTCCTGAGCCGCTGATGTAGTACTGCCATTCGTCGGCATTGGGATGCCAGTGCAGTTCGCGTATTCCTCCGGGATGGACGGTGACGATGGCTGCGGCAATCGTGGTGGAGATTTTGAACTTACTCGAATCCACGATCTTCACCTCGCCGCCCTTGGTGCGCTTGGTTACCGGTTGCTGCGATGTGCGATAAGAGAAATCGATGGGCGATAATCCGAGCGAGCCGGCGGTGGCTTTCAGGTCCGCAGGCAGCGGGCCAGGTACCGGCGCCTGGAAGATAAATTTCTCCCGCTTCGGCATGTTCTCCAGAGCCTGCTCACTGACTCCAAAGTTTTTCGAGAGCACCTCGTGGGGCGTGTGTGCCATCCAGTCGGTGAGTAGCACGGTCTCGTATTCCGAGAAATTGCCATCGTCGAACACCAGCAGGAACTCACAACCGTCGGGACCCAGGCCTTGAATGGAATGCGGAATTCCTGTGGGAAAATACCAGAGATCGCCTTCGGTCACATCGCTGACGAAGCTCTTGCCTTCTGCATCAAGCCCGGTGATGCGCGCGTTTCCGTAGAGCATGATGGACCACTCGCCAGCCGTGTGCCAGTGCAGCTCCCGTATGCCTCCGGCAGTTAATCTCATATCCACGCCGGCAATCGTCTTGGAAACTGCAAGCTCGCGGATCGTGACCTCGCGCGACCATCCACCTTCTTGCATGCGCTTGTGCGAGAGTCCAAAAGGATACTTGAAGGTCTGCACCCCACCTGCGTCGGTGGGCGGCGGCAGGAAGGAATCCGGGTTCTGGGCATCGATCGCGGGATTGCCTGGGCCCGGGGCGCTGGCGCTGCGATCATCCTTGGTTGGGTAGGGTTTCTGATTCTGGGCTGCGGCATCGGCCGACAGCATTCCGGCCGCCGCCAGGGCCGCCGTTCCCATTTCCAGGAATCCGCGCCGTGAAAATGCATCCTTCTTCATGTCGTCGCTCATGAAAATGCCTCGTCCTGGGTAGAAAAGATTTGGTGTTCCAGATTGTCGTTTCAAAAACGATACGGCAGGTATTCGGCGGTGTCAATCCGGGTAGCAGAGGACGTAGCTGATTTTCTAGAAGGTAATTCGCACTCCCAGCTGTGCGGCGAAGGGAATGCCTACGGTTGTGCCGGGGCCGAAGAAGTCTCCCAGCGCGCCTTCGGGTATTTCAAGCTGCTTCAGGCTGTTGATGGGCGCGGTCTGGGAGCAATCCGTGTTCGTGCAAATAGTGGTCACATTGGTGATGCCTTGTCCGTTGGCTTGCATCTGGTCGGCTGGAACTGGAAGCTGCGCCACATTGACGGCAAAGTTCGCGCCGGGATTGTTGCGGTTGAACAGGTTAAAGAACTCTATGAAGGGATCGACCTGCCAGCGCTCGTTGATCTTGAAAGGACGCGTGACGCGCAGATCGGACTGAATGTAAGGCGTGCCGCGGAATTCATCGAGGCTTGTGTACACTCCGTTTACATAGATGCGGTCGGTGTTGTCCGCGTTCGTGATGGTGATGGGGCGAGCACTCTCGAACTGGTTTATGGTGCTCAATTCGAAACCGCCGGGAAGGTGCAGCGTGCCGGCCAGCACGAAACGGTGACGAACGTCCTCGCCAGAGGGTCCGTAGTCGCCTGGCCCGAAAGCGTTCAGGAATCCGGGATTCGGTTGGTTGGGTTGGTTCGGGCAGACGCCGTCCACATAGTCAAACAGCTCGCCCAGCAGGCATCCCCAGGTCTGCGCCTTAGAAAGCTGGTAGTTCGCAACCAGATTGAAGCGGCGCATGTTGCCTTGCAGATGCAGCAACAGGCCGTTGTAGCTGGAACGGTTGTCGGACTCGAACACATTCACGTTGGGCACGACGTCCGTCTGATCGGTGGCGTATTCATTAGGCGGCTCTGAGCTGGAAATTAACGGAGTAGACAGATTCGCGCCGCTGCTGTAGGGGAAGCCGCGGTATCCGTGATTGCCCTGTTCGTGCACGTAGTCGGCGCTTGCCAGCCAGTGCTGGTTGAAAGCGTGTTGAATCCCGCCCGTGGTGTGAATGGCGTACGGCGTTTTGTAAGGAGAGCCGATCAGATTGCCGGTGGCGCCCGCGCCGCCCGTCAGGCAGCCCGCGCCGGTGAGCGCATAAGTGCCTGGTCCTCCCGCGAGGCTGCACGTTCCGGTGGTGAAGTTCGAGTTATTGACGCCCTGGAATGCAGTGGCCCATCCGTTCTGCGCGAGATCGTCGTAGTAGAGGCCGAAACCGGCGCGAATTACGGTCTTCCCGCTGCTGCCGGGCGAATAAGCGATGCCAAGCCGAGGCGCGATTTGCTTGCGATAATCACTCGGTACGCTGGGCACCATTGGAATCTGCAATGCTCGCAGGGTCACATACGCGGCATTCTCGGCTTCGTTGCGCCCCGAGCCGACGAATAGTCCCCAGGTCGTCTGGTAACGCAGCCCGTAATTTACGGTGAGCTGGTGAGAGACGCGCCAGGAATCCTCGGCGTAGAAGGCGAGACGCTGAACATTCTGGGAGAAGCTGCCGTCGCCGGCGGGAGTAAACGTGCAGTTAATGAGGCTGCTGGGATCGGGTTCCGGATTACACATCGCGCTGGGAGGGGTGTAATAAAACGGCAAGGCAGTCGTGATGCCGCCACAATCGGGGCCCGGCGGATTGATGTAGCAATCGGGGTTCGAGGGATATGTGGTGAACTGCTCGGCTGTCGAGGCGAACGCTCCGCTCAGCACCGGTTCGTGAATGAAGTCGACTCCGAACTTAAACGCGTGGTCGCGCACGACGTGGCTCAGGTCGTAGCGAAACTGGTATTTGTCCTGATTGCGCAGATCGGGGAAAAGGGTGATGGGGGTGGCAAACTGATTGTCACCGAAGGTCTCGAAGCCGGAGACTGTGAGCGCCGTCACGCTGAAGGGGAACTGTATGGCGAAGCCGAGATCGGAATTCCGCGTCTGCGTCAGATGCAACAGGCTGGCGTCGAGAACCAGATTGCCCAGCCAGGTTGAATCGAAGGCGTAGCTGTTGCTGAGCGCCACGTTCCAGTAATTGTTGTGAGTGAGCAGGCCGGTGGAAGGCAGCGTGGCCTGCTGCACCAGGGCGTTGTGCGTGAGGTAGCTGTCTGAAGAGATGCGCAGGAACCAATTCGATTTCTGCGTTTGCGCCCAATCAAAACGCAGCGAACTTAGGTAGTCGCGAAAGGGAATGGGAACGGTGGCGGGAACCGGGATGGAAGGAATGCCGGTGATCAATCCCTCGGACGCCAATTCCGCGAGCGCGTCGAACTGCGTAGTGCTGGCCGGGCTATACGCGATGCTCGCGTTTTCATGCACGTTTTCGAATGAGGTGAAGAACCAGACTTTGTCTTTTACGACGGGACCACCGATCGTTCCCACATAGTTCTGGCGCGAGAACGGCTGCTTCGGATTCGGCGCTGGATTCTCGATGGGGAAGCGCGCGTTCAGCGCCGCCTGGCGATCGAAGAACGCTCCGCTGCCGTGCCAATCGTTGCTCCCGCGCTTGGTCGTAATTACCACCGAGCCGGCCGTGGTCCAACCCGTGTCGGCGTCTTCGTTCGAGGTGCGCACGGCGAATTCCTGAACCCCATCGGGCGAGAAGCTTTGCAGGAAGCCGCCGATCCAGTCGTCGGAATCTTCCGCGCCATCCACCGATAGCTCATTGTTCAATCCGGAACTTCCTCCCGTCGAAACCGCGGTGATGCGCGCCTTGGTTGGGTCGGAAGGTTCGACGGGCTCAGTTCCAGGCACGAGATAGGCAATGTTGGCGAAACTTCGCGCCGGCAGCGGCAGAGTTTCCAGATCCTGCGTCCCGACCACGCCTCCGCGCACCGCGCTCGAGGTATCAGTTATCTCGGTGGTAATCGAAGAGGAACTCCCCTGCACGGTGACGGTTTGCGAAGTCGCCGCAGGTTTCATCGTGACCGTGATGTCGCGGACGTTGGCAACGGCAATTGAGACCTCCGCCTGCGCCGGGGCGAACCCGGCGGCTGATACGGTGATGCGGTAGTTGCCGGGCAGAAGGTCGTCCAGGCGAAACTCGCCGCGGTCTTCGGTTGTGGTGCCGCGCTGCACAGAAGATCCCGACAATTGCGCGACGATTTTAGCGGAGGCGATGCGGGCGCCCATGGCATCCTGCACTGTCCCGCGCAGCGATCCGCGCGAGTTCTGGGCGTAGAGGTTGGCAGTGAGAAGGAGAATGAACAGAGTTAGAGAGAATGTAGTGCGGAGTGGATTTGCTTTCATGGTTTTGGCATGAAAAACACTAGACGGCGGAGCGAGCTACTACCAGAGGCCGTAGGGTGAGGACGGTACAGCGCAGCTTCATCGTCACGTTGTCATCCCGAGCGGAGCGAGGGATCTTGGTTCGTGCCTGGCTACCGGCGCGCGCCGACGCTGGCAAGCACCAAGGTCCCTCGCTTCGCTCGGGATGACAATGTTTGCCGAGAAGGGGAAAAACTTATCGACTTTCGGTCTTGCTAGTCTGACCAACGCTGCGGCTTGCGGTCCCAGCGGTGCTTTTTGAGTTCGGTGAGCAGGTCTCGATCGAGAGGGCCGGCATCACTGGCGGCAACGTTTTGGCGCACGTGCTCGGGGTCGCGCATGCCCACGATCGTCGTACTCACCGCGGGATGGGACAGGATGAAGCGCAGCGACATTTCAGGTAGCGTCATGCCTGGGGGCACGATTTTCTTGAGCTCGTCGACGCGCTGAACGGTATTCGCGAGATTTTCCGGGCCGAAGTAGAGCGCCCGCCAGTCGTCTTTCGGGAAGCGGGTTTCGAGCGTCATCTTGCCGCCCAGGCTGCCTTCATCGAGCGGCACGCGCGCGATCACACCCACGCTGAGTTCCTGGCAGATGGGAAACAACTTGTCTTCGGGCGCCTGATCGAAGATGTTGTAGATCACCTGCACCACGTCGACCACTCCGGTGTGCAGGGCTTTGAGGCCATTCTCCGGTTCCCAGCGGTTGAGGCTGAGGCCGAAGTAGCGGATCCAGCCCCCGTCTTTTAATTTTTCGACGGTTGAGAGAAATTCCGGGTCGTCGGTCCAACTGTCATCCCAGACATGGAATTGCAAAACATCAATCGAATCGACGCGAAGTTTCTTGCGGATCAGGTCCGCGTATTTGAAGACGTGCGCGGGGGAAAAAACATCGAGATATTTATAGGTCGGCAGTGCCGGCCATTTGTCGTTGGCCGGAGGAATTTTAGACGCGGCGTACAGGCGCTTTTTGGGGTTGCGCGCCATGATTTCGCCCAGCAGGCCGTCACTTTTGCCTTCGCCGTAGGCCCAGGCGGTGTCGAAAAAGTTGCAGCCTGCATCGATGGAGAGTTGCAGGGAGTCGAGCGACTGGCGGTCGTCAGAGCCGCTCCACCCACTCATGCCCCAGAGTCCATAGGAGATATCACTGACATCGAAACCGGTTCGTCCCAACTTGCGGTATTTCATGAAAGGTCTTCCTCAGGAGAATGTTTCGGAATTCTTACGGTGTCGCGTGACTGGACATCCTAGCAGTTCTATCAAGGGTTCAACATAATGCCATGGTCGCGAATTCTGTAGATGCTGATTTTTCGATGCGGGTTATCGGGATTTTGCGGGGTACGAATGTCCTGCCGGGTGTTTCAATAGAGGTAGATCATAGAAAATGCGGAGGTTGGCTGTGAAATTAGAAATTCCTTCTCCTACCACGCCTTCCTATTGCCAGGAAGATACCCAAGCACCTTCGTCCCGTTTGCTGGACGAGAAAATCTCAGACGATTCGGGGGCGGAAACGACGACCGACAGCGCGCTTGCGCCTGCCGGGCTGAAGAATCCGTTTTGGAGCAAAGCCAGCTAGCGCCGGACACGCTGGTCTTCCCGAGCGAAGCGAGGGACCTTGGTTTCTCGCGCCATCATCATTGCTGCTACTCGCAAACACCAGGATCCCTCGCTTCGCTTCGGGATGACAGACTCTGGTGTGGGCCGCAGTGGGAACTTGGAAAGCCTAGCGCAGAATGGGCAGGCAGAGGCAAGGGCGGAGCGCGAAGGGCAGCGCGGACATTTCCTGCAGCGCGGGTTGCAATTGTGCGTCGCGGCAAGGCTCGAGCGTGATGACGAAGGGCAGTGCGTTTTTGTCGAAGCCGGGATTTTGCAGCACCGCATCGATATTCAGTTGATGAGATGAGAGGATTACGGCCAGGCCAGCGATAATCCCGGGCTGGTCCTTGACCAGAAAGCGCAGATACCAGGGCGTCTCAAAGTCACAGCTGACTTTGGGCGACGCTAATTGCAGCGGGCGATGCGCGCGCGCTCCCGCCGAAGAACTTCCAGCCGCGAGACTTTCTGCCACGAACATCAAGTCTGAAACTACGGCAACAGCTGTGGGATCTCCTCCCGCGCCAGCGCCCAGGAAAGCCATGTCGCCGCCGTATTCTCCCGAGGTCAAAACCAGATTCAGATTTCTCTGCACCCGTCCGAAAGGAGACGACGTCGGGACCAGGCTGGGGCCGACGTCGGCAAACAGCCTCGCATCTTTGAGATCGGAGCGCGAGATCTGCCGGATGGTGCAGCCCAACTCGGCGGCGTAATCGAAATCGACCGCGTCGATGGGGCGGATGGTGCGGGCGCGAATGTCTCCGGGAGAAACACGGACGTGCAGACCCGCCAGCGCTAGGATGGAAAGCTTGGCGCGGGCATCGCCGCCGTCGAGATCTTCGCTGGCATCGGCTTCGGCGTAGCCGCGCGCTTGGGCTTCTTCGAGAGCCTCGCTGAAGGGAATGCGATCGGTCTCGATGCGGCTGAGAATGTAGTTGCAGGTGCCGTTCAGAATGCCCGCGATGCCGTGCAGGCGATCTCCGCTGAGACCGGTGCGCAGCGCAGGGAGAACGGGAACGCCGCCGGCAACTGACGCTCCGAACTCAAGCTGGCAGCCGTTTGCGCTGGCGAGCTGCAGCAAGTCCGGGCCGTGGCGGGCGATGAGCTGTTTGTTGGCAGTGACCACCGATTTTCCTGCCGCAAGAGCACCACGCACAATGTCTTCCGCGGGGTGAAGCCCACCGATCAACTCAATAACAATGTCAACGTCGGAGTTGAGAACGGTGTGGAAGTCGTCGGTCCAGACTACGTCACTCGGAATCCAGCGCTCGGCAACCCATGGCTGTTTCTTGCGCTCGACGTTGCGGTTGCAGATGTGGGTGAGGCGGAGCAAGCCATCACCCGCGTTGCGCTCGCCGAGAATCGTGGCCACGGCACGGCCCACGGTTCCGAAGCCCACCAGGGCGACCCGGCGCGCCAGGGGGTGGTCGTGTGCAGATGGAGCGGGATTGGCCTGCGATGCCTGATCTGGTGGAGTCTTGGGCAAAGTTTGCTCGCGGGTAGAAACCTATTTCTATCATATGTGGACCCGCGATTCCGCAAAGGAAAGCGAACCACGCATCGTCATTTGCTCGACTGCAGCGCATGCAGAGCCGCGTGCGTCTGTGCGACCGGCGGCGGAGCGTCGCCTTTCAGCATCAGCCAAAGAATGCGATTGTAAAGCTGATCGTCCACGCGATCGGGTGCGCTGAGATCGATCCCCTCCGACATGCGTGCGGCGGCGGTATTCTGCGGATTCTTTTCATTCAAGTCTTGCGTGGGGACGATTGGGTCATAAGGCGTCAGGTCGGCCGTAGATACGAAGATGTCTGCCAGGGAGCGGCTGAAGTAATCGAACTTCGACAGCCGGCCCATTCCGAGGATGTCCTCGATCGCCGCGACCACGTCCGTCGTATTGATGAAGCGATGCACGGTGCCCGGCCGGTTGTAGGCTGAGATGGCATAGAACGGCGCCCGATGCGAATCGGTGTGATCGGGGCCGGCTTGCGCATCATCTTCGAGGACAAGAATTACTGTGTCCTTCCAATAGGGGCTGTGCGAGAGCGCCTGCACGATCCGCCCAAGAGCGAGGTCATTGTCCGCCATGCACGCGCGTGGCGTGCACTTCCCCGGACGGCCTGCCGCCAAGTGGTCCATGGGCAGGTGCATGACTTCGAGCTGCGGCATGTTGCCGTCGCGCACGTAGCGCTGGAGTTCGGCGATCCACACGTCCGCGCGCTTCTGATCCTGCGTGGTCAGATCGAACGGTATGTAGTCGGGATTCACATCGGCTGCCAAGTCGTGCTGCGTCACCGGCCAGCCGGGATTCCCCTTGACCATTTCGCCATAGTCGCGGAAGGTGATGCCCTCGCGGATCGCGAGCGTCCACAGGAAGCCGCGCTCCGGCTCATCGCTCTCTTCGCCGTCCATGTCAGCCCGCTTGCCGGCGTAACCGGAGGGCACGACCTTCTCACCGTAGTTCGTGACGTAGGCAGCGGTGGACCAGATGTGTCCTTGCGAACTCACCTCGGCATTAACGAAAAAGCGATCGAACAGGCCGAAGCGCCGCGCCAGCGCATGGTGGTTCGGGGTGATGCTGATGTCGGGGAAATAGACGAGGCTCGCGTCGCCATCGCCTTCCTTTATATCTCCCAGGACTTGGTCGTAGGTGCGATTCTCTTTGATGATGTAGACGACGTGGCGAAAGGGAGGATAGCGCCGCGGTGCGAGCTGTGGGCGCCAGTTATTGGCGGCGACGACGCGTTCGGTGAATGCTGCAAGTTGCGTCTCTGTCATCGCGGACGGGAGCATTCGCAGGCTGCCGTTCAACTGCCCCAACGTATACGCGGTTGGTTTCTCGTTCGGCCAGTTGGTCAGGGGAACTGGGCCGTCGGGATTGGCGTGGGTGCCCTGGCCTTTGCCGGAAACGACAAGCAGTTCTCCATTGTTTTCGGTGACCGCGGTGGGATACCAGTCGGTGGGAACGCGACCGAGCAACTTGGCAGTGGCTAAATCGAAGACGGCTACGGCATTGTTGTCGGCCTCTGCGACAATCAGGCGCTTGCCATCCGAGGTAATTGCAACGGCGTTGGGCGTGCTGCCCTCGGGCGGTGCGCCGGGCGCGGCATCGTGCAGATAGCCCACAACCTTGCGCAGCCGCGTGTCGACGACAGCCACACGGTCGCTGCCTGCGAGCGTGACATACAGCTTTGTTCCTCTCACCGCTAGCGCCGAAGGATGCCGGCCGACCTCGATCCGACCGAGATACGCGAGGCTATCGTCTGCCAAAATACGGAATTGCGACACCGTGCTGCCGCCCCACGCCGAGACGAATACTTGACCGTTCGCCGTGAGCGCGACGCCATAGGGATAATGATCAGTAGGGAACCGTTGTACGATCTCGCCGGTTGCGGCGTTCACCACCGCGAGCCGATCGCCGACGTCCTCAGCGACATAAACGAATTTTCCGTTGGGCGAGAATGCCAGTCCCGCCGGATAGCTTGTGCCCGTGCCGTCTGCCGTTTTTGTCTTGGCCAGCTCGAACTTGTTCTCGAGCGCGGCGGCGCCGTCCTTCCATGCGTAGACGAAGAGCATGTCAGTGTTGCCGCCGGAGACACAGAGGCGATGGCCGTCGGGCGAGAAAGCGGCGCCGTAGAACGCGCCATCCTGGAGCAGCGTCTGGGTGACTTTCCGCGTCTTCAGATCAACGACCTGAATGCCTTGCTCACGCCAGCCGCTGAGCACGACCACGGCCTTATCCGTTTCTGGCGCAGGTACGAGATTAATCGGCAAACTGCCCAGGTCGACCGCGTCGCCAGTGGGATCGAGGCGCACACCGGTCGGCAGCGGAGAAGTAAAGTGTGGCTTTGTTTGGGCGGAGACCCATGTGCAGATCAATGCTGAGATCGAGAAAGCGAGTCGACAGATACGGGGCGAGAGCATAATGAGCGTTCCTCACAGACTGAGCACCAACAAAACGGCGGATTGCGGATGTTGCGCCGTCCATCAGGGTGAACCGTACATATCCTACTGAATCGGTCGATTGCGTGATGCTATCGTTTCTCCCCGCGAAAATAGTAGTGGCAAGGAGTCTGCCGACGGCTTCCGGTTTGACCGTCATTCGCCCGGAATCGTTAGCAGCAGAACTGGCTGTTGACACCAATCGTCCTTACTGCAATCAAGAAAGGTGAGGTGGAATTCTGGGAAAAGATTACAGCTATCGTCGCTACTGCGGCAGCCCAACTTTACGCACGAGTTCGGCAAACCATGGGTCGGAACGCACCGGATCGAGCCGGAAGTCGGTCCTCAGACTCTCCATCTGGTAATCGCGCTCTTCGTAGGCGGCGTTGAGCCAGCGAAAGGCTTCGTCTTTTTCTCCCAACCCAGCGTAGAGAACGGCGATGTCGTAGGCAGGGGTGTAGCCGGCTTTCCGCTGTGCCTGCCGGACTTCGATGCCTTTGGTCAGCGCCTCCTTCCAACCCCCGGCGTGAAAGCCCTGTTCGAGAGCGGAGGCAAACTCCACGTCCTTCGGGTCCCCATCCAGTTGACCCATGAGTTTGTATTCTTCCACCACCTGCGGGTACATCCCTTTTCCCCAATAGGCTTGGACTAAACAAAAGTGCACCTGGGCGAAGGTCGGGTTCTCGGCGGCCACTTTTTGGCAGGTGGCAAGAGACTCGTCGAACTTCCGCGCCATCCCCTGAACCCCTCCCACGTTAGAGCCAATGATCGGCGACAAGGGGTCGAGCTGATGGGCCCGATCCATTTCGGCCTGCGCTTCCTGCTCCCTCCCGCCAAGCCAGCCGAGATCCTGGGCGTACCATTGATGGGCAGACGCGTCGTTCGGGTCGAGCTCGAAAGCCTTCTTGTACTCCGCCTCTCCCCTCGCAAAATCCCAGCTGTACTCCATATAGTTGCCGGCCAGCACCGCATGCGGATGCGCCAGTGTAGGATCCAGTTCCAGTGCCTCGCGCGCCGCCGCGTCCGACTTGGGAATGACATCGCTCGATTTCGCGCCATAGACCGGAAAAACCGTATACACATCGGCCAGACCTGAATACGCCAGGGCGTAGCCGGGATCCTTGACGATAGCCTGATTGAAATATGAGATTGCCGTCTCCAGGTCTGGGGCCGTTCGCTTGCTCCAGGCGTAACGCCCTTTCAAATACAGCTCATAGGCTTCGGGATTCTGTGTGCCCTGCTTGGTGACGAGCTGTTTCTCGGAACCGCTCATGCCCGAGCGCAATTTCGCCGCGAGATCGCCGGCCATCTGCTGCTCCAACACGATGATCTCGGTGCTCTTGCCGCTGTAATGCTGTCCCCAAAGCTCCGTGTTGTCGCGCACGTCGGTCAGCTCAGCGCTGACTTCCACGTTGTCCGCGTGCTGAGTCACGCGTCCGCTGACCAGGGCCGACACGCCCAGCTCGCTGCCGACCTTCTGCGCGTCTACATCCTTTCCTTTGTAGCGAAAGACCGAGTTGCGTGACTTTACCTTCAGGTCGGGAACGTGGGTCAGGCTGGCGATCAGAGACTCCGTGATGCCGTCGCCCAGATAGTCAACGCTGGCGTCCCCGCCGACATTGGTAAAAGGCAGAACAGCGATCGAATCAATCTGCGCTGCCCGGCCGGACCGCAAGTACCACGCGAAGGCAGCCACCAGCGCGACAACTGCAACACCCGCCGCAGTCCAAATCCAGGCCTTGCTGGTCTTTGTCTTTGCCTTTGCCTCGGGCGTCGCCTGCACCGCGATTCGGCTCGATTCACTTTGTCTCTTCAGACGCTTGAGGTCGGCCAGCAGGTCGGAGGCGTGCTGGTAGCGAGTGTCCCGATCTTTTTCCAGCGCCTTGTCAATGATCCGTTCCAGCTCCGGGTGCACTTCCGGGTTGAGGCGCGCCAGCTTCGTCGGAGCCCGGTTCAGGATCGATTCGAAGACCACTCCCGAAGTGTCGCCGCGAAACGGCAGGGTGCCCGTCGCCATTTCATAGAGCACCACGCCAAACGAGAACAGATCCGTGCGAGCGTCTAATTCTTTTCCCCGCACCTGTTCGGGTGACATGTATGCCACCGTTCCCAACGCCGTGCCGGGACTGGTCAGCTGCGCGGGGCCGGCATCGGCCGTGGCTTCGAGCATCACTGCACTTTCAGGAATTCGCCCGCCGGAAAAAGAAACCTTGGCGAGTCCGAAGTCGAGAATCTTGGCGTGCTCCTGAGCCGTGACGAAAATGTTGGCTGGCTTGATGTCGCGGTGGATCACTCCCTTGGAATGCGCCGCATTCAGGGCATCAGCCATTTCGATGCCCAGCGCCAGAACCGTCTCGCTCTCCATCGGCTTGGCGTCAATGCGATGCTTCAGCGTCTCGCCGTCGAGAAACTCCATGGCGATGAACGACTGCTCACCGTCTTTGCCGATTTCGTAGATGGTACAGATGTTGGGATGGTTCAGGGCAGACGCGGCGCGTGCCTCGCGACGAAACCGTTCCAGGGCCTGCGGATCCTGTGACATCTCATCCGGCAGGAATTTGAGGGCGACGAAGCGGCCCAGCTCGGTGTCCTCGGCCTTATAGACGACGCCCATGCCGCCGCCACCAAGCTTTTCGACAATGCGGTAGTGCGAGATGGTTTGGCCGATCACTCGTAACCCGAGGTCCCAGGGTCGATTCATCTTACGGAGCCGAGCATTCTCAGTCAACGAATGGCGGCTCTGGCGGGGGTCGAACCAAAAGCGATGGGTTGCTGTCAGATGATGTTCTAATCAGACCCTGGCCAGTACGTGGGCGGCATGCCGGGCAGAGTCGGCATCAAAGTTGGTAAGATGATGCGATCCCGCCGCGACTGGGCAAATGCCTGCTCGCGAGGAATCACAAGCGGAACCTTTACTGACGGCGCCTCTTTCTTCTTCATGCCGAGCGCTTACGGTCCGCCACCACGCCCGGTTATGGGAGGAGAATGGATGATGGGAAAGTTCGCGAGCCCGACCGCGACTGCGAGTGCGCTGAGGCTGCTGATCTTGACAATTCTGTTGGGAGCCCTAGGGTTCGCCCAGACCACGCCCGCTGAACAAGCACCGGCGCCTGCGGCTCCGGCGCCCGCGGCGCAACAGCCCCCCGCCCCGGATCAGGCTGCGCAGCAGCCCGCCAGCGGCCAGGAAGCCTCGGCTGAGGAGTCTACTACGGCGCACCGGAAAGCTCGGCCTCACGACTACAAGAACTGGGAATTCAACGTAGGCGGCGGCGCCAATGTTGACAGTGGTGCGACCAAGGCATACGTGAGGGGCGGAGGCGTGGTGGGGTCGGCGGGTGTGGCGCGGAACGGGAACAAGTATTTGGGCCTGCGCGCGGACTTAATTTTTGCCGACCTGCCGCTGCGCGACTCCACCGTACAACTGGCCCAGGCGACCGGATCCAGAAGCTACGCTTTGGCGGTGACGCTCGAGCCCATCATCAATGTTCCCGTGAGCAATCTCTGGGGTGGATACGTGTTTCTGGGACCGGCCTATTACCATCGGGCCGGGAATTTGAGCGGCAGCACCACGGTTCCAGGTTCGGCATGCAATGGTTTCTGGAACTGGTGGGGTGCGTGCCAGGGTTACAATTTCGGCCTTGCGATCAATGGCAGCTTTGCAAATTCCAGCTTGAACGAGTTCGGAATCGACGGTGGCGGAGGGATAACGCGCAAGATGCCCAGCGGCGTCGAAGTCTACGCGGAATGGCGCATCATGCACGGATCGCATAATGGCATCACTACCGATTTTCGTCCCATCACGATCGGATTGCGCTGGTAGGTTTTGTTGGTAGGGTTGGGCTACTCAGGATTGGTGCGGTAAGTCCAGAGATTTGCGGCGCGCTGTTGTAACTGCACGAACGACGCGGCGGCGACGGGCTGCGAAACGGCCGTGCTGGAATTTGCTTCTGCTAGCGCGGCTTCGACGATGTGGTGCGCAGGTGCGAGCGAGCAGGCGGGATCGGTTGCAGCGGCGTTACCTGCGAGCAACAGAGCCTGGCAGCGGCATCCGCCAAAATCTTCGGTACGCTGGTCACAACTGCGGCAGGGTTCCGGCATCCATTCTTCCCCGCGAAAGCGCTGGAACGAGGAAGATTCCTTCCAGATAAACTCAAGAGTCTGCTGGCGGACGTTTTCGAATTCGAGGCCCGGAATGACTTCCGCAGCGTGGCAGGGAAGCGCTTTGCCGGCAGGATTGATGAGCATCAATCTTCGTCCCCATCCTCCCATGCAGGCCTTCGGAAAACGCGCATAGTAGTCAGGGACCACCGAATCGATGCGGATGCGTCCGGCGAGGCGTTTTTCGGCGGCAGCTACCACCTCCACGGCTTTTTCTAGCTGCGCCCGCGTAGGCAACAGGGCCGCGCGGTTCTGCAATGCCCAGCCGTAATACTGAGTGTGGGCGATCTCCATGCGCTCGGGCGCGAGTTGCTCGATGAAAGCAATCATTTCCTCGAGGTGATCGATATTTTGCCGGTGAACGACAAGATTGACGGTGAACGCGATTTTGTGATGGCGGATAAGCTGCGACAATTCGATCTTGTGCGCATGTGCTTTGGCGCCGGCAATCCAGTTGGCTGCTTCCTCGCGCGAATCCTGAAAGCTGATCTGGATGTGATCGAGTCCGGCATCGACCAGCGCGCGCAGCCGTGCTTCAGCGAGCCCGGTGCCGGAAGTGACGAGGTTGGTGTAAAGGCCTGCGGCACGGGCGGCCGCGATGAGTTCGGTTAGATCGGAACGAGCCAGCGGTTCGCCACCGGTGAAGTGCGCGTGCAGCATTCCGAGCTTGCCGGCCTGCTGGAAAATGTCCGTCCACTCTGTGGTGGAAAGTTCGGAACTCGCTGCCGCCAGCTCCAGGGGATTCGAGCAATAGACGCAGTGCAGCGGGCAGCGGTGGGTGATCTCGGCGATGAGGGCCAGCGGATTGGGGATCGTCATCGGGGCGGTGAAACGATGTGCAGCTGATTATGAACGCTCAATAGTCGACAATCCGCTTGTGCCGCAGTTGTTCGAGAAACAGGCCGATGTCGGCGCGAATCTTCTCAGAGTCTGCGTCGCCGAATTTGGCCTGGAGTTCTGCGATGATCTCGCCGAAGGTGCGCTTGCCATCGCAGCGCTCGAGTATGAGCAAGCCCGTGTCGCGCAGGCGAAGCGCACCTTCCGGATACAGGATCGTGCGTTCAGGCTTGCTGCCGGGCTTATTTTCTTTTTCTTTTTCTGCGCTCCAGCGGCAGCCGGTTGCAAGGCGGGGCTGCGCGGAGTCTTCCGGTGGCGGCATGTTAGCTGGCCTCGATGCGAAAGGCACCCGGAGGCGGCCATCCCGGCTCGACGTAGGCGAAGTAGAGCGCATCCAGCTGCGCCCATAAAATGTCGCACTTGTCGCACAGGGCCTGGACCGCTAACTCCTGCTCGGCGCGGGTCTTCGCGTTGTCGTAGACGTAGTTCGCCGCGAACTGCGAATCTTCAGGCGCCTGATAAAGTCTGGCTTCGAAATAATCCAGACCTCCCGCGAGCCAGGGATAGTGCTGGCGTAATTTTTCCACGCGCAAGGTGATCAGCTTGGTGGAAAACAACTCTGTCAGCGAGGAAGCTACCGCCTCCAGCAGCGACCGGCTACGCACAATGTTCAGGTATTCATTGACCGCGAACCGGGTTGCGGGAAGAATTCCGTTGCCGGCGCGCACCTGATTGGGATCGAGACCGGTGGCCTCGGTCAACTTTATCCAACGCTTGAGGCCGCCTTCGCTGGTGGCGTCGCCATCGTGGTCGACCACTCGCTTGCGCCACGCGCGGCGAAACACCGGGTCGGGACCGCGCGACAGGATGATCGAATCTTTGATCGGGATGATGCTCTGATAGTAGTGGCGGTTCAACGCCCATGCCTGGAGTTGTCCGCGGCTGAGCTTGCCTTCGTGCATCAACAGATGAAACGGATGCCGGTGATGGTAGCGTTCCTCACCCACGGCCTGGAATCGCGTGCGCAGCTCCTCGCTCGAGAGCAAGGGCGCAGCTTGCGATGCGGTTTCGGCTTCTACAGATCGAACTGCCATCCGTCCTCCGCGATTTCCCAGCCGGCGTCCCGCACTCGCCGATGTTCGGGACTCGCCTCGTCCAGCATGGGATTGGTGTTGTTGATGTGCACAAATATTTTACGCGGGCGGCGCACTGCCGCCAACTTTGCCAGCGAGCTTTCGACTGGGATGTGGCCCATCTGGAGCGCGGTTTGTGCGCTGACGTGAATGCGAATCAGTTCGTCATCGCTCCAGAACGTGCCATCGAAGAGCAGGACGTCGCAAGCGTCGAATTGCTCGAGCAGTGCGTCGTCTATTTGAGGAACCGCTGGCATATAGCCTAAGCGCGAGGCGGAGGTTGATTGGATGAACAAGCCCAGGGATGCTTCGCCTGGGGAAATTTGCGATTGCCGCTCGGTGCCGACATAGGGTGGATAATGGCTGCCCAATGACCACGGCCGGCAGCGGAGACTGGAATCCTTACCCTGAGCGTCGCACAAAAAAAATTCCTTCCCCGATTCAAAATCAGTCCACTTGGCTTGATCTGGAATACGATGCAGCATGCCGAACATGGAGTTGTCTTCGCGGAGAATGCGTCGCACCGAGGCGGTGGCGTAGACGCGCAGGGGCTGAAGTTCGCGCAGCAGAAGCAACCCGAGGACGTGGTCGAGATCGGCGCTGGCCAGCACCACACCTGCGATGGGCGACTGGCGCACGCCGTCACGCGGATGCAATTCAGGCGTGGATTCGATTTGAGCGCGCAAGTCGGGAGACGCACCGAGAAGAAACCATGAGCGTCCGTCTTCTGTGATTGCAATCTGGGTCTGGCTGCGCGGCTTTCCATGGAACCTGCCGGCGCGCACGGCGCGACAGTTTGTGCAGGCACAATTCCATTGTGGAAACGCGCCTCCGGCCGCGGAACCAAGAATCTTTACTCGCATCTTTGGTGAGTTTACAGCGTGGGATTGCCGGCTGCGGTGGGATACTCGGATTGGCCCGTCCAGCGCGGGTTTCAGCCTTCCCCCGCCCTCCCTACCCTTTGCCCACCGACGCAGCACAGCGCAGTGGGTCCACATCCCAAAGCGTCACACCGGCGGAGAGGCTTTCGAGTCCCACTTCCCCGGCCATTTCGGTTCCTGGCCTTCCGCACCACACAATGCGGAATTGCGCTTTCGAACCCTGGTAAAGAAGGTCGACCACGTCCCCCGGCTTGAGTTGAGCGTCCACGCACTGCAAGGTGGCGCCGCGTCCGCTAATGGAGCGCAGGCTGGCCGCCTGAGTGAAGGGCCGCGAATAGGTGTCCATGCCGTAGATCTGGACGGGTAGATCAACGAATACGCGCTGTTGGCTGCGGCGATCCATGCGATGCTCCTTGGAATTCAAAGGGAGGTCAGGGCATGGTAGGCGGGGTGGGTGAGGAAACAAAGGTAACGTGAGTCACCCGCAGGGCGATGCCGAAAGTTTGATTTCCTGGGTAAGGGTCGGGATGAGGTCTTAATCGAGATCCCCGAGCGAGCACGCGCCGGCGCCGCGAGGATCGCCGCAGGAGCCGCACGCGCCCGTGGAACTCGCCGAACCAGCGGAACTCTTCGCCGACACGGCAAAGACACTAAGCTGCGGGCTCAGCTTCTGGCTTTCACACTTGGGGCACTTGGCCTTGTCCTGGCCGAAGACCAGAGTTTCAAACTCGTGCTGGCATTCCTGGCAGATGTACTCGAAAATCGGCATGAAGATCGCTCCCTTGGAAATGGATGTTCCTATTAGAATCAAACTGTGGAAACTTCGCAAACTTACTTCGCAAATTTATTTCGCACTTGTGGGCGGTGACGCCTGGGACTTCCATCAAGAGCTGAGTGTGGAGACGGGGTGACGGAGAAGCCGTCGGTGTTCGTGCCCTCGGTCTTCCGTGCGCATCCGTGGTTGCGTGGCGGACATGTGCAAACCCTAGCCGCTTTTTTCCTTCCCCGCCGGATCGATCTGCCCGCTGCGGAGCAGCGCCTGATCGAGGTAGAACCCGGCATTCCCGTGCTGTGCCGTTGTCACTGGCAGAAGGACCGGAGAGCCCTGACTTTGATTATGGTGCATGGGCTGGAGGGATCGAGCGAATCGCAATACATGTTGGGCATCGCGCGGAACGGGCTGGCCGCGGGCATGAACGTGGTGCGCATGAACCAGCGCAACTGCGGCGGCATGGATCATTGCGCAGCTACGCTTTACAACTCCGGCCGTTCCGCCGATGTGGCGGCGGTGGCGCGCGACCTGGTTGAGCGCGATGGAATTCCTGGCTTCGTGCTGATTGGGTTTTCCATGGGCGGCAATCTGGTGCTGAAGCTGACGGGGGAGTGGGGAAGCGACGGTCCCGCGGAGTTTCGCGGGGTGGCGGCGGTTTGCCCGGCAGTGAATCTGGCGGCCGGAGCCGACGCCCTGCATGAACCTGCCAACCGGATTTACGAATACTATTTCCTGCTGCAATTATTTCGCCGCTTTCGCCGCAAGGTGCGTTTGTTTCCTGGCGACTTCGACGCTTCACGTCTGCGCGGAGTTAAGACTCTGCGCGAGTTTGACGACCGCGTGACCGCTTTCTATTGTGGTTTCACCGGCGCGGACGATTACTATGCACGAGCCGCGGCTGCGAACGTGGTCAGCCGCATCGCGAGGCCCGCGCTGGTGATTCACGCGGCCAACGATCCTTTCGTTCGAATTTTGCCGGAAACGCGGCAGGCACTGCTCTCCAATCGCAATATTACTTACATCGAGACCGAGGACGGCGGGCATTGCGCCTTTGTCGGCGAACGTGTTAGTGATCCGGCCTACGACGGCCGCTGGGCGGAGCGCGAGGTCGTGGAGTTCGCCAAGCAGTTCCGCTAGTCACGGCCTAAGCCTGGGTGCACTCGCGGCCTCGCCGGACTTTTTCTGGGAAAGTAGCGACTCCGGCAGCCATCGTTAATTTAATCAATTGGAAAGAACATGAAACTTCCAGATGACGTAGTTCGCTGGGTTTCCTCGCATTTCAGCGAGACCGACCAGGAACAGGCATTGGTGAAACTGCGCTCCGCCACGATTCACATGGGTGAGCCCGCTAGTCCACGGCTCCTGAGGTGCGTGGTTGTCAGTTCTGCTGGTGATCTTGCGCGTCTTGGCCAACAGATAAGGCAATTGCATGTGGACTGGCGCGACGTAATCATGGCAGGTGAGTACAAGTTTCAGGAGGGTAGGAATATCAGGATCCGCGACTTCAATGGTCCCATTGAAGACTCCTAGAAGGGTTTAGTTCTTGCGGCGATTTACGCAGCTGCTGGGCTTCGAAACCAGGCCAGCATTTCAGGCCCGCGCCCCTTCATCCGCGTCCGCAGGAACGCAAGCAAAAGCATGCCGAGGAAGATTGCCAGCAATCCCAAAGAAGCCGTGCGGATGCTCTGGACATGTTTGGGCAGGATCGAGAGCCGTCCGTATACGAATTCGAGGTGTACCCAGTAGACCAGCAGGGAAGCCTGGCCCAGTTGAATGAGGGGACTGAAACCCCAGCTTCCCGCACCCCAGCGGCACCAGGCATAGCTCGCCGTCAAAATAGCGAGCAGCATTCCCAAACGAATTAAGAAGAAGTTCGGGCTGGTGTGCCAATAGTCGTACGTCGCGTAAAGTCGATGCGGCTGGGCGTCAAGCCAGCGCGCGGCGGCTACAAATGCCAGGCCCGCGGCGCCTGCCAATAAAAAGATCGCGGTTTCGCGCCGACGAGCCCATTCGCTTTGCAAAACAAATCCGGTCGCCAGCCCGGCGAAGGCGAATGCTGTCCACGGAAAAATAGGGAACATCCAGGCCTGCGGTGTGCCGAGATTGTGGACGCCGTTGATGTAGGACTCCAGCGGCCAGGGCAGCCAGTCTGGGCGCCAGTTGGTCCACAGCGGCGGAGTGAGAAGAGAAATCAGCGCAGCGGTCCCGGCTGAGGCGGTCACAAGCCGGCGCCGGGCTGGTACACCCCGGGAAGTCGACAACACCAGCCAGCAGAGGACCCCCATCAGCATCATCGAGAGGCCGATGGTGTTCAGTATATCGACGCGCAGCAGGTCGCTGAGCGGCGCCCAGCCCCAGGCGATGACATATTCCTGCAGGCGGAAGAGCAGGCCAAAGCCAAAGATCTCGGCGCCGCGACGGATGGTAGTGCGGGCAATTTGCCCCGGCGGCAGATTCTTCTTCCACAATTTCTCGGTCACCAGCGCGAACGAAATACCTGCCAGAAACAGGAACAGAGGAGCAGGGAAGGTTCCGCCCAGTTGCGAGTACATGAAGAATCTGCTCTGCCGCGCGCCGGGGCTGAGCCAGGAGTCGTAGCAGTGGGTCTGAAACATCAGCACGCAGGCCAGACCCCGCATCCAATCGATGTAGGCCAACCGGGATGGATTCGAAGCCGCCATTCATGCCGTCCGCAGGCAAGGCGGCAGTATACGGCACCGCGGGCAACGGTGGGCTCGCGTTACTCCGTGGACTGAATCTGTACGAGGTTTCTAGGCCCGGATGAGGGTGCGCCCGGTTGCCAGCGGGTGGGAGGACGCCGGTGACTGCGCATCCGGTTCACCGCCGAGCCAACGGCCAGCGAAGTTGTCACGACGTGCCCGACGCGGAGGGGTCCGGCAATTCTCTCGTTCTGAATCCAGTGCAGGGCGCTGCTGATGCTGCATCCGCACTGGCTGCAATCCGGAGTTCCACCGAAGACGCAAGGCTCCACGCGGCTTTCCAGATCGGCGGAGTAGTTCACTGACATCCTGGAGAACAGACAACTCTGCGGATTCGGCGGAGGATTCACAAAGGCGCGGGCCATGCCTTCGGGGATCAAGAGTTTCGGATATTTCTTCCGCAATGGCGGCAATTCTCTTGCTATGCGTTCACGGTCCTCGGGCATAAGCCGCTCGGGGGCCTGCTCGCCCATTTGCGGGCTGTACAGGCTCACCCAGATGTGATCGACTTCCGGCCGCGCATTCCAGAAAGCCACGTATTCCCCAAGATAGCCGGCGCGAGTGAGCATGGGCCGGGTAATGACCCAGTGAACGTTGATTTTCCGGCCGGCAATGTTCTTCAGGATGCGTTCATAGGTTGCGGGCTCGCGTCGAATGTCATGATGCTCGGGCAGACCGTCCACCGATACGGCGACGCGCATGCGCGGGATTTCCATCCAGTGCGCGGGGATCGGAATCACGCCGCTGGTCACGACCATGGCAAAAACTCCCATTTCGTTGAGCGCGGGAAGAATGCGGTCGAGTTCGCGATGGCGCATCATGGGTTCTCCGCCGACCAGGGAAACATGCATCGGGCGGTGGCGCCGAACCAGGTCGAGGACGCCTTCGACCAACTCACCTCCGCGCAGGTCGCGAAGTTCTCGCAGAGTGATCCCATTGCCGAGGTGACTGTCGCCGTAGGCGTAGCATCCCGGACAGCTCAGTGGACATTCGCGAGTGATCTCAATGGAAAGCAGCGGAACACTGCCGCTCAAAACCCGCCACCAGGCGCCCAAAAGGTCGCGGGGAGTAAGACTGGATCGAGGTACTACAGACTGCATTCAAACTTGGATGCAAGCTCGGCCGTTTAGGGTTCTCCGGGGCAGGTCACTATTAGAGGACGACTGTCAGAAATCGGCGCAAATGGATCAATGGGCAGAACTGAGAATCCGCGTCGTTGTGATAGATTTTTCCCATGGGCGCGTAGCTCAAATGGATAGAGCACCGGATTTCTAATCCGGTGGTTGCAGGTTCGATTCCTGCCGCGCCTACCAGAAAACAGTGGCCAGTGGCCAGTGATCAGTGACCGGTTACGCTGCCAGCAGCAATCACCCTCCGCTTTTTATTTTGCTGACCACTGACTCACTGGCCACTGGTCTTCCTGTGTTCACATGTGGCAGTGTTCAGGCAGTCGTCCTCTAGCATCAGGCGCCTGACTGGCTGGCCCCCGAGGATGTGCGATTCGATGATTTCGTCGACATCGGCTTCGGTGACGTGCCCGTACCACACAGCTTCGGGATAGACCACGACGTTCGGGCCGTGTTCGCACTGATCGAGACAGCCTGACTGGTTGGCCCGCACTCTGCCTTTGAGTCCTCGTTCCGCGAGTTTCTGCTTGAACAATTTCTGCAGCTTTGCTTGGCCGCTTGGGTCGCAACATCCCCGTGGATTTCCCGGAGGGCGCTGGTTGCCGCATATAAAAATGTGCTTTTCGAATTTGGGCATGAGATTGGGGAATCTAATTCGGAAACCTCACGACGCTGCCGTCTGTTTTTCCGAAGGCTGTGTAGTCGCGAGTTCGGCGTCCCAAATGCCATCAAAATCGACGAAATAAGCCTGTATCTCGATTCCGGGGATGGCCTTCGCCAGATTCGCCGCGGCCAGAGCCAGTTCACGCTGGTGATGCGCGGCTTCGGCTTGGGTATCCCCACCGAAAGCGTCGGCCAGGCCTCCGTAGGCGCCGCAATCGGAATGCACCATCAGGATCACGCGCTTGGTGCCGTGCAAGCGAATGGATTTCCGAATCTGCTCCAGGACGAACTCACGGTCCGTCTCTAGTTCCGGCGAGGCCAGGGATTTTGCGCCTCCGGCAATTTTGATGGGATCGGAATAGACCACGCCGATGCGCTTGAGAAACTTGTGGAACCCCAGGTCAAAGCGGTTGTCGAAGCACCACAGGACCGCCGCGTCGCAACTATACCTCTCACGCGGAGAGTCGAAGTGAAACACTTTTTTCACGATGGAGTTCCTCAGCGAGATGACTCGCTGATGGCCATTCTACCGGAGAGTTGAGGTTCCCCGCCGCTGGCGTTGCCATTCGCGGCGTGGGCGCGATAAAATAGAATGTACACGTCTTCTCCGCTTCCATCCCAATAAGCCTTGAAGTATTTGCCGCGGGCAAGAGTGTGCGACCCCCGGGTGTTCTACCGTGCGCGTGCCGCAGCGGTGCGTCTGCGAAATCCCTGTTACGGAGATGGCATTGAAACGAGGCAAGACTGCGGTGATTGTCGGCGCCCAGTGGGGCGACGAAGGCAAGGGAAAGATTGTCGACGTTTTGTCGGAAAGCTTTTCGGTGGTAGCCCGCTATGCCGGCGGCCACAATGCCGGACACACGGTCATCATCAACGGCAAGAAGTTCGTACTGCAACTGGTTCCCTGTGGAGTGTTGCGGACTGCCTGCCGCAGCGTGATCGGCAACGGCGTGGTGCTTGATCCGATGGCTTTTCTTAAGGAAGTGGGACAGCTGCGTGAGGCGGGCGTGACCGTCGACGGAAATCTTTTTGTCTCGAACCGCGCCCAGGTGATTCTGCCCTACCATCGCATGATTGAACTGGCGGCGGAGAATGCGCCGGGACGGGTGAAGATTGGCACCACCTCGCGCGGAATCGGTCCGGCTTACGAAGACAAGATGGGCCGCCGCGGGCTGCGCGTCGCCGATCTGCTCGATCTGCAGCTCTTAAAGAAACATATCGAAAACGCAGTGCGCGAGAAGAACATGATCGCGCACGCGCTATTCAATTCCGAACCACTCGATGCCGACAAAATGTACGCGGATTACGCCGCAGCAGCCGAGAAGATCGCACCGTTTGTGTGCGACACGGCAGTTTTGCTAAACCAGGCTTTGGCTGCTGGCGAGGCAATTCTTTTCGAGGGTGCGCAGGGCACGATGCTCGATATCGACCACGGCACTTATCCCTTTGTCACTTCCTCAAGCGCAACTTCAGGAGGCGCCGCCACCGGCACCGGCGTCGCGCCGAATGCAATCGACTCCGTGATTGGACTTACCAAGGCATATTGCACGCGGGTGGGCGAAGGTCCGTTCCCGACCGAAGAGAAAGGCGATCTAGGCGATCAGCTGCGCAAGCGCGGCAACGAATTCGGCGCGGTCACGGGACGTCCGCGGCGCACCGGCTGGCTCGATTTGCCTCTCCTGCGCTACGCTGGCATGATTAACGGCATCTCGTGGCTGGTGGTGACCAAGTTGGATGTCCTCGACGAACTGGCGGAGATTCCGGTGTGCGTGGACTACAAGGTCGATGGAAAGAAGACCGTGGAAATCCCAGCGCAGGCCAGCGGTTACGACAAATTAGAATGCGTTTATCGCAAGATGCCGGGCTGGCGGACCTCGACGCAGGGCATCACGAAGTTTGAGCAGTTGCCTAACGCGGCTCGCGAGTACCTGGCGTTCGTGGAGAAAGAAACGGGGGCGAAGATCGGCATGATTTCGACCGGTCCGGACCGGGATCAAATCATCTTCGTGGACGAATTTGCCGCTGCCATGCAGGCCGGCGCATCCCGAAAAGTCTAGTCTTGACTTCCAACTAGTCAGGCGGCGAGACTACGTAACCACAACCAGTCGAGGTCCAATCGAGGTAAGGAGCGCACGATGGTGGTTTTGGCAGTGACGTGGATGGCGAAGGCAGGGCACGATGCCGACGTTCCCCCAATTTTCGCGAAGCTGACGGAAGAATCCCGCAAGGAGCCCGGCTGCCTGATGTATCAAGTGCACCGGCACAAGACCGAACCGAGGCGCTTCTTCATCTACGAGCAATACAAAGACGATGCCGCGCTCGAAGCCCACCGCGCTGCCCCGCATTTTCTGCAATATGCCCGCAAGGATCTGCCCAAGGTAGCAGACCGCGTGGAAGGTCATTTATACGAAGCGCTAGGGTAGCGCCGGCGTCCCGCCGACTGTCGGCCAGCGAGAGGGCGGCACTGCTATTTCGCCAGCTCGTAGCCCGCAAAAAAGAAACTCAATTCAAAGCGTGCCGTATCTTCGGCATCGGAACCGTGAATCGCATTGTGCTCGATGCTCGACGCCCACTTCTTGCGGATGGTGCCTTCCTCGGCGTTGGCCGGGTTGGTTGCGCCCATCAGCTTGCGCAGATCGGCGATGGCGTTTTCTTTTTCCAGTGCCAGCGTGACGATTGGTCCGCTCGACATGAAATCGGTGAGCGAGTTATAGAACGGCCGGCCCGCGTGCACGGCGTAGAACTGCTCCGCCTGATACTTGGAGATTTCCAGCATCTTCATGGCGAGAATGTGGAAGCCGTTTTTCTCGAATTGCTCAATGATGTCGCCGACCGCGTTCTTGGCGACGGCGTCCGGTTTCACGATAGTAAGAGTGCGTTGCAGGGTTTTCATAGTTGGTAAGTTAGTCGTTCGTCCTTATTCGTTAGGTTTATGCTTTCATCTAATGCGCGATCGAACTGCATCGAATCTTATCGCGGATTGCCATCCCGAGCGAAGCGAGGGATCTTGGTTTTTGCCTCATGCGGCAATCCTGGTGGCGCAGGCCAAAACCAAGGTCCCTCGCTTGGCTCGGGATGACAAGTCGTTTTGGGCGGCAGAAGTTTGAAAAACAATCTAGACCTTCACTCCCAGCGCGGCCACGAGAGTTTCTCCAATGTCCGCTGGAGATTTTGCCACGCGAATGCCGGCCGCTTCCATCACTTTGATCTTCTCGGCCGCTGTGCCTTTGCCGCCGGAGATGATTGCCCCGGCGTGACCCATGCGGCGCCCCGGAGGTGCAGTCTGTCCAGCGATGAATCCGACTACCGGCTTCTTCATGTGAGTCTTCACAAATTCTGCCGCGGTTTCTTCGGCGTCGCCGCCGATTTCACCAATCATAATCACGGCTTCGGTCTCGGGATCGCGATTGAATAGGTCCAGCGCATCAACAAAGTTGGTTCCGATAATCGGATCGCCTCCGATGCCAATCGCCGTGGACTGCCCAATGCCGCGCTGGGTGAGCTGATGCACGGCTTCGTAAGTCAGAGTGCCGGAGCGCGACACGATGCCGATCGCTCCTTCTTTATGGATGGACCCGGGCATAATGCCGATCTTGCACTTGCCCGGCGAAATAATCCCGGGACAGTTCGGCCCAATCAACCGCGAGCGCCGGTTCTGCAGAAACTCCCAAGCTTTGACCATGTCGAGTGTGGGAATGCCCTCGGTGATGCAGACGATGAGGTCGATTTCGGCGTCGGCTGCCTCCATGATCGCGTCGGCGGCGAACGGCGGAGGAACGAAAATTACGGTCGTGTCGGCGCCGGTTTTCACGACCGCCTCCTGAACCGTATTGAAGATGGGCCAGCCTTCATGCGTGGTGCCACCTTTGCCGGGCGTCACTCCGCCGACGACTTGCGTGCCGTAGGCCGCGCAGGCCTTGGCATGGAAGGTGCCCTCGCGTCCGGTCAGGCCTTGCACGATCAAGCGCGTTTTCTTATCGACCAGGATTGCCATAAATATGATACCTCACTGCGTCCTAACCGCGGGCTGCGGCCACCACTCTGTCTGCCGCGTCTTTCATCGTGTCAGCGACGACGAAGTTGAATCCGGAGTTCATCAGAATTTTTTTGCCTTCGTCCACGTTCGTGCCTTCAAGGCGCAACACCACGGGGAGCTGGATGTTGGTCTTCTTCGCGGCTTCCACCACGCCCGTGGCTAGCGTATCCACTCGCAGGATGCCGCCAAAAATGTTGATCAACACGGCTTTCACACTCTTGTCGCTGAGCAGGATTTCGAACGCGTGCGCGACCTGCTCGGCGTTGGCGCCTCCGCCTACATCGAGAAAGTTTGCGGGCATGCCCCCGGCGTATTTGATGATATCCATCGTCGCCATCGCGAGCCCCGCGCCGTTGACCATGCAGCCGACGCTGCCATCGAGCTTGATGTAGTTCAGGCTGTACTTTGAAGCCTCCACCTCGAGCGGATCTTCCTCGGTAATGTCGCGCAGTTCGCGAATATCGGGATGGCGGAAGAGGGCGTTGTCGTCGAAAGTCATCTTGGCATCGAGCGCGAACAGCCGTCCGTCGGTGGTGGTGATGAAGGGATTTATTTCGACGAGCGAAGCATCCGTGTCAAGAAACGCCTTATAAAGGTTCGAGAGGAATTGCACCGCGGGATTGATCTGCTTGGCGCCAAGCCCAAGCCTGAAAGCCATCTTCCGCGCCTGAAACGCTTCCAGACCCATGCCGGGATCGATGTGCTGCTTGAGGATGGCGTCGGGATTTTCCGCGGCCACCTGCTCGATTTCCATTCCGCCGGCGGCCGAGGCCATGAACACCGGCTTGCCTTCCGCGCGGTCGACAAGAATCCCGAGATACAACTCTTTTTCAATGGGCAGAGTTTCTTCGATTAGCAAACGCCTTACGATGCGGCCTTCGGGGCCGGTCTGGTGCGTGACCAGTTTCATCCCGAGCATCTTGCCGGCAAGTTCTCCCGCTTCGTTGACCGACTTGGCGATCTTTACGCCTCCGCCCTTGCCGCGTCCGCCGGCATGAATCTGCGCCTTGACCACGACTCCGGTCGCGCCCGCGCTGAATAATTCGCGGGCTGCGGCTTCGGCTTCTTCCGGCGAAGTGGCCATCGTGCCGCGCGGAACCGTCACACCGTACTTCTTAAGAATCGCTTTGCCCTGGTACTCGTGGATTTTCATAATGACGCGCTTCGCTCGCTCGCTCGTTTGCTGAGAATCGGAAGGAACCTGCTTGCGACTATCGACTGAGGGCAGCAAACTCTTGATTTTATAGAAGGGCAGAGGATTAGGGCAAACCGCGATGCTTTCCGCGCAGAAGTCGTCGGGGAGCTAATGCTGCGCAAAGAACTGGTTTTTCTTCGGAGTCGTGGGCGTCGAAGGCGTCGACACGCTCAGCGGATAAGAGTCAATCAGATACTTGGCTTCGTCTGTGTCAACCGGGCCAAGAAACAAGTACGACTGGGATCCGTAAACGACTCGAGCGTCGAAGTAATAAACCCTTCCTGCCTCGGCTGTGAAATGCAAGAGTCCCACGCGAACTCCGGGGATGCCCCGGGGAGTCCGTACGTCAGCACAGACATGATGCTCGCCCGGCTCTACGGACACGGCAAAATAGGAATTGTTCTTGTTTACGCCCACCCATGCACCGTCCAACCCGGTCCGCGAGGCGGCACCATTTTCCTGAATGAAGTACACCAAGGCCTTCCCCGGCTCGGGCTGCGCCAGCGTGTGCTGGGTTTTGTCCAGCTTCACATCGAAGCTGTCACTTTTGGGGCCACAGGCGGATGTCGCGAGGCCAGGCGGCGTTTGGGCCAACGCCGATGCCGCAAAGAACAGTACGACGAGAGCGCTTTTCATGACTTCTCCCCCAAGCTTGTTGTGCATTATCGCTCAATCGGTTCTGTCTGGACCTGTGGAAATAAGATGTGCGTACACTTATAGGAACACCAGTCCTGCGGGAAAGTGGTAAAGAGTTCGTCAGTTCGGGTAAAGTTTTGTCTCGAACAAGCTCGGGGTCTTTATGGTTTTGTACCCGGAGAACCGTTTTTAGCATTCCGGTTGCAACATTTGTGCATGCATATGATCCTCGACGCCCTCCATCGCATAGCTAACCACGGCCAATCCCTGGCACGCGCGGAAGCACGTGACGTGATGGCGGAGGTGCTTGCCGGAAACTGCACCGACGCACAGATTGCCGCGTTGCTCATGGCTTTGCGCATAAAAGGCGAGACGGTCGAAGAAATCGTCGGCTTCGCCGAGGCGATCCGCGCCGCGGCTACGCCTTTGCCCATCGCATCCCCCGGCGCTCTCGACCTCAGCGGCACCGGCCGAGACGCGCTGGCTGAGTCGTCGCTGGTCGATACGAATCTCGTTGACACCAGCGGCACCGGCGGTGATGCCAGCGGAACCTTCAACATTTCAACAGCCACGGCATTCGTGACCTCGGGCGCGGGAGTGCGCGTGGCCAAGCACGGCAACCGCAGTATCAGCTCGAAGTGCGGCTCGGCCGATGTGATGGAGGCGCTGGGCGTGAACATTCAGTTGACTCCAGAGCGCGCGGCACAATGCCTGCGGGAAGTCGGAATCTGTTTTCTATACGCGCCCGATCTGCATTCCTCGATGAAGCAGGTGCAGAAGGTGCGGCGCGAACTGCGCCTGCGCACCATGTTCAACCTGCTCGGGCCGCTCACCAATCCTGCGCATGCTTCGGGACAAGTCGTCGGCGTGTACGCGCTCGATATGGTCGAAAAGCTGGCGGAAGCGCTCAGCATGCTGGGCCTCCACAGGGCGCTGGTAGTGCATGGACTTGATGGGCTCGACGAGATCACGATTACGGGTCCGACGCGCGTGGCCGAAGCTCGCGACGGAGCGGTGCGCAGTTATGAGGTCGATCCCGAGGAGTTCGGCATGAAGCGGGCCACGCTGGCCGACATTTCTGGTGGAGATTCCGCCGAAAGCGCGGCCATCGTTCGTGAGGTTCTGAGCGGAAAGAAATCTCCGCGCCGCGATGTTGTCGTGCTGAACTCCGCGGCTGCGCTGGTGGCGGCGGGGCGAGTCGACCGTTTGGCGGATGCGATTCCTGTGGCGGAGCACTCGATCGATTCAGGGGCGGCCGCTGCGAAGCTGGCGGCGCTGGCAGCTTTCACCCGGCAGCATCAATAGCGTGGCGTTAGGACGGCGCGGGCAGCACGAACGGAAGTGCAGAGGTCCTTCGCTTCGCTCAGGATGACAGCGTTTTGCTTTGTGCGAGAACGCGACATCTACTTCGCGTCGCTTGTCTCGATTTTGAACACGTGGTTCGTGGTTCCACTCTCCGGCACGCTGCCGTCGTTCACGGAGACTTCCTCCGGCGGCTTCGGCACCTCCACGCGAATCACGCCGTTGCTTTTACCCCGCACCACCAGCCGTTGAGTGACTTCTCCACCAGTAAACTTCACCGTGAGCGGAACCTCCGCTCCCGCCGCGCCCAGGTTATTCACCGTGATGGTAAGTATGTAAGCTCCGGGCGCGGTCTGGCGCGTGAAAGCTGATTCTATTTTGAAATCGGGCAAGCCGCGGTCGTGGTAAACCCAGTCGTCGAAGAGCCACTCCAGATCCTTCTTCGTCTGCGCCTGAATCAGGCGCTGCATGTAGGACGGTTCGTTATCTTCGTCTGGACGATAAGACGCGAGAGCTTTCTTCAACGCCGGCTCGCCGACCATCTCGCGCAGCATCCACCAAACACACATCGCTTTGCTACGGTAAAGCTCCTCGTCGACTGTGTTCACTAACGGCCGGCGTGCTTCATCTTCCGGTCTGGGGGCGGTTGTCATGTTCTCATTGTCTTTCTCAACCGCGCTCAACGCGGAGCGGTGTACTCCCATGTAATCGAGTGCCGCTTGGCGTCCACTCAGATGCTCCAGATAGATTGCTTGCGCGAAGTGAGCCAGGCCCTCGTTGATCCAGGGCCGGGGTGAGAAAAAAGCCGCGTGAGTCAGTTGGTGCGCCGCCGCAAGCCCTGCCAGCTTGGGATCGGTGCTGGTGAGCGGCGTCAGCAGAAGCGAACCGCTCTCGAAAGGCGGCGCGTTCGGATCGGCTAGATCGGCGGTTTGCGCTTTGGTTCGCGCTTTTCCAAACCACTCGGTGATGAACGGAGCGGCCTTTTCCGCCGCATCCGCATAATTCGCCGCCGCAGCATCGTGGCCACGCAAGAAATGAACTCCGACCGCGGCCCGGTCCAACACTTCATAGTCGGCGATCAGAAATAGCGGCACGACCATCCCCAGCGATCGGTATGTGCAATCCGCCTGGAACTGGTGCCGGACTTCGAGCGCAGTCGGGCAAGTCGTTGCATTGACCAGAAGCTCCGGCTTATCGCCTTCTTCATCGCTCGGCACCGAGACCTTCAGATGCATGGTGGATGCTGTCTCTCGTGCTTTCCACCTGGCAACGATATCGAACGCGCTGGTGGCTTCCGAAAGACTCCCGGCTTCAGTTGCGATCGGATACCACGCTACGTATCCCGCTCCGCGCACTGCGGTGAATTTCGCACTGATCTGGTCCCAATCGGTGCTGTTGGCGATCGATTCCGGCGTGTCGATCCGCGTGAGGCGAGTGGCGTCGAGCACGATCACGCCTTCATAGGCGATCTCCAGATCGACGGTGCCGTTCGGAGGAACCGCCTCGGGCAGAGTTACGATCGCCTCGGAGAGCGCACCGGTGTGATCGATGTCGGAGGTGTAGGACTGCGCGACGAACTGCAGCTGCTTGCCGCCGGCCCGGATAGAACGCCAGTCGAGCGAAGAAGAAATCTGCAGCACCGCGATCTTCTGCGGAACCTGCGAGTCGTTCCTCAGTGTGATTGTGCCGCGAACGCCCAGCCGCTGCAGGTCGGGCTCAACCCGCGCGTCCAGGTCGTAATTTGTGAAGGTGAATGCTTCACGGTCAAGAGAGAATGCAGTCACCGCAACGGTACAAAAAATACAGAGGAAGCAAAAACGCAAACTACACAACTTCATTTCGCACCCGGCGACGCTGCTTTCTGCTGTGCCCGGTCTTGCCCGCGTCTCTGCCGGACGATTTCATACATCACGACCGCACCTGCGACCGACACGTTCAGCGAAGAAACTTTGCCCAGCATCGGAATCGACACCAGAAAATCGCACTTCTTCTTTACCAGGTCGTGCAGCCCCTTGCCTTCCGCGCCCAGAACCAGCGCGCAATCCATGTTGTAATCGAGAGCGTCGTAGGTCTGTGGGCCACGCTCATCCAGACCCACCGTCCAGATGTTGCGCTCCTTCAATTCTTCTACCGTTCGGGCGATATTCGTGACCTTCGCAATCGGCAAGTGTTCGCTCGCACCCGCCGAAGCTTTTGTGACGGTTCCAGTGACGGCCGCAGCACGGCGCTCGGGAATGACAACGCCATCGGCACCAGCGGCGTCGGCAGTGCGCATGAGAGCGCCCAGATTGTGCGGATCCTCCACTCCGTCGAGCACGATGACGAAGGAATATCGTCCGCGTTTGCCGCCGACCACGTCATCGAGATCGCTGTATTGCTTGGCTGAGGTGACGGCGACCACTCCCTGGTGGGCGGCGTTGCCGGCCATGCGGTCGAGTTCCACGCGAGTCAGAAAACGCACGGGCACGCCGAGCTTGCGACATTCTTCAATCATGCGTTGCAGGCGAATGTCGTGCCGCTCCTTCGCCATGCCGACCCACTGAAAAGCGCGTCCGCGAGCTTTGAGTGCCTCGGTGACCGCGTTGATGCCGTAGATATAGTTCATGAAGTATCAGTGTACCGAAAGTGAGGTGTGGCGCGGGCGTCCCGCCCGCGTGCGTCAAGCGCCCGATGTGTTGGCAAGGGCACGCAGGACGCCCTCTGGCTCGGGCCGCTCCGTGTAATCCTCGTTCGCGGAAGCATAGAGCACCGAGCCGTCGCGGTCGATGACGTACACGGCAGGAATCGGCAACTCCCAACTGTCGTCGCCGTTCACGAAAGGCAGGTTAACGAAGGCGCGTTGATAAATGGCTTTTTGTTCGTCGGGAACGCGGTAAGTAAGGCCGAGCTGCCGCGCTACTTTATTCCCGGCATCTGAGAGCAGCGGAAAGCGCAGCTTGTGCTGGTCGCGCATGAAGAATGACTGCTTGATGGTTTGCGGGGAAACAGCCGCAAGCATCGCGCCCGCCTGCTCGATCTCCGGCAGGATGAGATTCATGGCTTCCATCTGACCAACGCAGAACGGGCACCAGCGGCCGCGAATGAAACAGAGTACGAGGCGTCCTTTGGCGAGCAATTCGGAGGAAGAGATGCTCTTCCCGTCGTGATCTTGAAGGTTGAAATCTGGAACCCTCGAGCCGGCGGGGAGAATATTCGCGGCTAGGCGTTCTTGTTTCAGTTCCGCGACGGCCCGAGCATGAACCGCCTGTGTCTCCGCCGGAACGTATTTCGCGATCAGTTCCTTGCGCTCGGCAAAGATCTCGCGCAGCGGACAAAGGTCCGCGCTGGGAGCCGATTCTTCGAGGGAGCGCCATTTCATAGGAGCAGTGTCCAGTGAGCAGTGGACAGTGGTCAGAGTAGGGCGACAGCAGCCAGGACTGGCCACTGACCCCTAGCCACTGTCCACTGCCTTCAGATCCCTGGCAGCTTCATCCCCGCCATCCTTCGCGCGAAGCTGGGCTTGCCCATCTGCTTGAACATCTTCTTCATCTGCGCGTATTGGCGAAGCAAATTATTCACTTCCTGCACGCTGGTGCCGGAGCCGCGGGCGATGCGCTTGCGGCGGCTGCCGTTGATTACTTCGTGATGATTGCGCTCGTGGGTCGTCATCGAATTGATGATGGCTTCCACGCGGTTGATCTGTTTTTCGTCCACATGGTCGGCGGCTTTCTGCAAACCGGAAAACGGGCCGATCGAGGGCATCATGCCGATCAGGTTCTTGATCGAGCCCATCTTCTTTACGTGCCGCAGTTGATCGCGAAAATCTTCGAGCGAGAAGCCGTCGCCGGTGAGAGCCTTGGTGGCCATCTCCTGCGCCTTCTTCTTGTCGATCTGCGATTCGGCCCGTTCGATCAGCGAAAGAATGTCGCCCATGCCGAGAATGCGCGACACAATTCGATCCGGGTGAAAAGGCTCGAGAGCATCGTATTTTTCGCCCACGCCGATGAACTTGATGGGCTGCCCGGTGACCTGCCGGATGGAAAGCGCCGCGCCGCCGCGGGCGTCGCCATCCATCTTGGTAAGGATGACGCCGGTCAGCGAAAGCTTTTTGTGGAACTCATCGGCGGAGCGCACCGCGTCCTGCCCAGTCATGGCATCTGCGACGAAGAGAATTTCAGACGGATTCAGCAGCTTCTTCAGCGACTGCATCTCGTTCATCAGTTCGTCATCGATGTGCAAACGGCCGGCGGTATCGACGATCAGCACGTCGCAGCCGGAAACGATAGCTTCGCGCCGCGCTTCTTTTACCAGGCGCTCCACGGCTTGTGTGAGCTGCGCGGGCGTGTTCGCCTCGCCCACTTCGCCTTCGTAAATCTGAGCCTTGACCGCCTGCGCTACCACTTTCAACTGCTCGCGCGCTGCGGGACGGTAAACGTCGACCGAAACCAGCAGTGGACGATGCCCGCCGATCTTGAACCAGTTAGCCAGCTTGCCCGAAGTGGTGGTCTTGCCGGAGCCTTGCAGTCCAGCCATGAGCACGACCGTCGGCGGCTGCGAAGCAAACTTCACGCGCGCCGTGTCTTTGCCAAGGGTCTCGACCAGTTCATCGCGCACGATCTTGATGACCTGCTCGCCCGGAGAAAGTGCGGTCAACACTTCCTGGCCCACGGCCTTGGCCTGGATGCGGTCGATCAGCTCTTTGACCACTTTGAAGTTGACGTCGGCTTCCAGCAGCGCCAGCCGAATTTCGCGCAGGGCCTCGCTAATGTTTTCCTCGGTAAGCCGGGCCTGGCCGCGAAGGCTCTTAAACGCTCGCTGCAGTTTTTCTTGGAGATTCTCGAACATAAGGATGACTTATTTTAGCAGTGTCTACCCAACCTTAGGCCGCACCATCTCGAACCTCTGCGCGGTCCTCGTGTACTGGAGTCCGCCCATGCGGCCGATGAGATCCAGCGAATTCCGATCCAGCTTTCCATCTTTGAGATGCGCATCGGCAATGTGAATCGAGACAACCTGGCCGATCACGAGGCTACTACCGGTCGGTCGAGGGGAGAAGTCGAGAATCTGATGAAGCCTGCACTCAAAGCTGACCGGAGACTCCGCGACTCTCGGCGGACGCACAATCTTCGATGGTTGCGGAGTAAGCTTCGCCAATTCGAATTCGTCCACCGACGCGTCGTATTCGCCGCTGGTCAGATTCATAGCTTCGCGAAGCTCATAAGTGACGATATTGACTACAAATTCCTTGGTCTCCCGAACATTCCGCAATGTGTCCTTCGCTTCGCCGTGGACAACTTCTGCCTGCTTTGGCTGCCGCAGTCCAGGCGCAAACGCCAATAGCGGAGGATCGACGCATACTGCATTGAAAAAAGAAAAGGGGGCGAGATTGAGGTCTCCCGACGCGCTTATCGTCGACACCCACGCAATCGGGCGCGGGGCCACGGAATTGAGGATGATGCCGTAAAGCTCGCTGTGTGAAAGGTCTGACGGGCTGACGATCATGCCATCAAGTATATCGATCATGGCCAAACGCAGCACCGACGCCGCAGGCCGTGCGAACTACTTTTCCGACGGGATGGGAGGCTTCAGGCTCCCTGCAATGTCTTCCAGGCATTTCTCGGAGATCAGGCGATACTGAATTTTGCGACGGCCACGAACCAATGGCATGGTCACAGCGTCGCAGAATATGAGGTCCATTCCTTCAAGAGCAATGCGACGTTCTGGAGAAAGAGGAAACATTTCCATCACATGCCGCCGTCCTACCACAGGTGCAAGCAAGCTGCGCGCTGTCTTAAGAAAGGTCGTGCTGATGGATGCGACTCCGATCGACGAAGGTCTCGTGAGATCCCGAATCAAGTCCAAATGCTCCTTAGCGCTTGCAAATGCGAGAGCGATGCACGGGAGCTTGGGAGAGAGCAACGGGTTTATCGAAGGCACTCGGCGTTCGGGAGCAACTACCTGGGATCCGAGCGCTAGTTCTGGCCTTGCCGACAATTGGTCTTCCGTGCAGGACTCCACGCGCTTGCCGACCTTCGAACAAATCTCTGCGCAAATTACCTGACGGAGCTCTGCCTCATGCTCAATGACCAGGATGTGATCGGGAGGTTGCGCGCGAAGGCGTTCCAGTGCTTGAGAGCGTAATTCCTGCAGCGAATATCCTAGTTCGCTGGCCCGTCGAATCGTCTGGTTGATAAGTTCGTCGAGGTCGACATGGCTTGCATGCGTTCGTGACGATGGTGCTGACTCTACACACAAGCGGCTGCCACGATGCCGCTTCAGCCAGCCGCGCCCAACGAGATCATGGTAACTCTTACTTACCGTGTTGTGGTGAATTCCGAGCTGCCTCGCGAACGAGCGGACACTGGGCAACTGGTCTCCAGGTTGTAACTTCCTGGTAGTGATCAGGAACACGAGTTGTTCGGCAAGTTGCTGGTGGAGGGGGACCTCGCTTTGCTTGTTGAGCGAAACCTGCATGATCACTTGCAGTGCATTCTATCCTTTTCGCTTTCCCGGAGCCGGACTGGCGTCAGCAGACTCAAACGCCTCGCGTGTGACAGTTACAGAAAGCATCACTGGGACTGTCGCGAGCTTGTTCGCATCCGAAGTACTCTCCAGAGTGTCCGGCTTAGATTGATTGAGAGGAGTCGAGGAGGAAGATATGATCCAGATCGTATGCATTGTTGCCGCAACCATCGTGTTCTTTGTTCTCGAGCGCGCACTACCGGGGCGGGAACTGCCCGAATCGCCTGGCTGGTACCTGCGAGCCGCCTTCTTGAACGGTTGCCAACTCGGAATCGTCCTGCTCGGAGCGCTTGCCTGGGGCCGGTGGTTTCAAGGGCACTCGTTGTTTCACCTGTCGCGGTTACCGGCGCTTGCACAGGGTGCGATCGGCTGGTTCGTCGGAACGTTCGTTTTTTATTGGTGGCATCGCATGCGCCACGATTCAGACTTGCTCTGGCGACTTTTCCATCAAGTCCACCACAGCCCTTCGCGCATTGAACTGCTCACAGCCTTCTACAAGCACCCCGTCGAGATTGCCGCCGATTCGATTATTTCCAGCGCTCTTTTGTTGTTAGTGCTGGGTGCGTCCCCGGCGGGCGCCGCGTGGTTCAATGTGTTTGCCACCACCGGCGAGTACTTCTATCACAGCAATTTACGCACACCGCACTGGTGGGGTTACTTCTTGCAACGGCCTGAGCATCATTCGATTCACCATCAGCGCGATCTCCATTCGTTCAATTACGGCGACATCACCTGGTGGGACCGCCTATTCGGCACGTTCCGGGAAGCTGATCTGTTTGCTGCGCGGTGCGGTTTTCCCGAAGATCATGAACAGAGGCTTGCACAGATGCTCGCGTTCCGGGACGCGTACTGAGTGATGGGGCGGGCGACTGTCCCGCTGGAAAAGTAAGGCCCGGGCGCAACCTCCGGGCCTTACCTTCGTGTCCTGAACGCTTCTTTTGCCGCGATGACCGTGTTGCAATGAATGGTCACGGTATCTTCCACATTCCGCGCGTACCCGCCGGCGTAGGTCACCATGACGGGAATACTGCGAGCCCGCGCCACGCGGAACACGAGTTCGTCGCGCTTCTTCAATCCCTCAATGGTCAGCGAAAGTCCGCCAAGTTGATCTTCGCGGTAAGGGTCTGCGCCCGCGATGTAGCACAGCAGATCAGGCTCGAACTGCCGCAACCCGGAACTGAGCGCATTGTCGAGCCAGGCCAGGTAATCGTCGTCGCCCACGCCGTCAGGTAGATCCACATCAATCGAAGAAGGCGGCTTCCACTGCGGATAGTTGTTGGTCTGGTGCAGCGAAATCGTGAAGACGTCGCCGGCATGGGCTCCGCGAATTTTTCCGGGGTGCGCGGAACCTAGCGTGGAGCCCAGCGAAGACGCATGGACAGTCGAAGTTCCGGCAGAAGGCAAAGGCGCGCTTGCCGTTCGCGTTCCTGCAAAAATCGCCGCCGTGCCGTTGCCCTGGTGAACATCACAATCCACCGTCATCGCGGTGCGAATCTTATCGTCATGCTGCAGCCGCCGGATGGCGACGGCGACATCGTGAATCATGCAGAAGCCTTCGCCATGGTCAGGGAAGGCATGGTGAAATCCGCCGCCAATGTTGATAGCGACGCCGTCGGTCAAAGCCTGTCTCGCCGCGAGGATCGATCCTCCGGCCGCCAGCCAGAACGCCTCCACCAGGTCGCGCGAGTAGGGAACTTCCATTTCCATCTCCTCGCGGGGGCTGAGCGTGCCGGTCTTCAGCTTGTGCACATACTCTGGCGAGTGGACGAGCAGAATATCCTGATCGGTGGCGGACTCAGGCTCCAGAAAGTCGCTGGCTTCAGCGACGCCGTCGGCCAGCAGCCGGTCGTGGACGCGTTTGTATTTTTCAGCGGGAAAGACGTGCTGGCCGATTGGCAGGTAGTAAGCGTCGCTGTAGATGAGGTTGAAGGGAAGCATGGAAATAAGCGTTCACGATACTGCGCGGACGGCACCACACGCCCGTCATGGGAGCTACCGCTTCTTCCCCGGTTGCACCGCCGGCATTACCATCGGCCGTCTCACCGGCACAATCGCTCCCTTCGCCGGATCGGTGGCGGCGTGGGCGCGGACCAGCACTTCTTCCTGGATATACTGCACGAACTCCTGAATCTGGCGCTGCATTTCTTCCATGCGCTCCCGCATTTGCAGAATGATCGCCATGCCGCTAATGTTCACGCCCAGGTCGCGCGCCAGTGAAAGGATGAACTCCAGCCGCTGTAAGTCTTCGTCGGTGTAAAGCCGGGTGTTGCCTTCGGTGCGCGACGGTTTCAGCAGTCCCTCCCGTTCATACAGGCGCAGAGTCTGGGGATGGATGCCATACATCTCGGCCACGGCGGAAATCATGTAGGCCCCCTTCGATTTCCGTTTGGTCATAGATCTCCTTCGGTCGATTTTAGAGCAGGAGAGCTTTTCTTCCTAATTGCGCGCGGAGAATCCTGCCAAACCCTCACTGGTCATTGGCATCCTAGCTCCGGAGGTTCATTTCATGGACGAAAACAATGCTATCAGCGTGGTTGAAAATCTTATTGAGACGTGCAAAGACGGGCAGAAGGGTTATCAGGACGCCGCCGCTCACGCGAAACGGTCTGATTTGAAGACCTTCTTCAACGAGCAAAGTCTGGAGCGGGCGCGTTTTGCCGGGGAGTTGGAGGCGGAACTGATCCGGTTAGGCAAGCCGGACAAGAAAGTTTCCGGCTCCGTCTCGGGTACGATGCGCCGCGCCTGGATTGACACCAAAGTCAGTCTTGGCGGCGGCGATAAGACGATACTGGAATCGGTTGAGGCCGGCGAGGACAATGCCAAGGAGAGCTACCAGAAGGCGATCACTGGCGATTTGCCGGAAAATATCGCTCAGATCGTTCGCCGACAAGCCGCCAGCGTGCAAAGGGCGCATGACAAGGTGAAAGCCCTGAGGGACGAGGCAAGAGCGGCTGCATAGTTCGGAAATAGTTCGGACAGATGCGCTTAACACTAAGAGGACCGAGGATTTCCCCGGTCCTCATTTTCTTGAAGGCAGCGAATCGCTCACGCCGCCGGTTGAGGTTTTTCCGTAGGGGCCGCCCATCCTTGCGGCTTCAGTAAATGGTTAACCACGTAAGCCACAAAGCCGGTCGCGATCAGAATCATCCCGAACGAGAAGGAGCTCATGTTCCAAATCTGCTCATGCTCGCTGCGCAACACTGCGAAGCCCAGCAGAAGCGCTGGTGGAATGCCGATTGCGATTGCCCCGAATAATCCGCCCGGAACCCGAAACGGCCGCGGCAGTTCCGGTTCGCGGACCCGCAGAACTGCGAGCGCGACAAACTCCAGCACCAGGCTGGTGCCGTAAAGAAGAATGTCGATCGTGACCAGCCGGGCAAAACCCAGGCCGAGGCACATCGCCCATCCCATGGCCAGCGCCACAATCGCAACCCAGGGAGCACGGGACTTCTTCTGCAATTTGGCAAAGATGCCGGGCAGCATGCCATCCTGAGCCATCGCCAGAGGCAGGCGCGAATAGCTCATCACCAGCGCATTGAACATGCCAAAGGCGCTGATCACGCCGCCAAGCACCACGCCGATGCGTAGCAGCGGCCCACCCAGCAAGCCAGCGATATCCGCCCAGGATCCAGTCTCCCACGCATTCGGCGTCAGCCCAGTCATCCACATGGCGGCGAAGGGAAGCACATAGCTCAAGGCCACGATCGCGACGGCAACCAGCATGGCCCGCGGATAAGTCCGCTGGGGCTTTTCCACTTCGGTGGCAATCGTCGAGGCATTGTCCCAGCCCATGTAATTCCACATGCAGATGAGAAGGCCGCCAAGAATGTCAACGGTCGACGTCGTCGGCTTGGTCACCGCGTTGGCCAGCGCGCCTATCTTGAACGGAGCCAGCACTACGATCGCAACGAACGGCGCGGTCAGCGCGAAAAACAACCACAGCGAGGTGAGTGACACCACTTTCACGCCGGCAATATTGAGCGCAGCGCAGGCAATCACCACCGCCAGCGCGACCCACCATCCGCGATTTCCCTGCTGGAAATACGGAAACATGCGGGTCAGGTAAGCGACGAACAGGGTGGGATAAATCGCCATATCGAAAATGGAGGCGACCAGCGAGAGCCAGGCTTCCTGAAATCCCCAGAAATTTCCCATGGCGCGGCGCACCCAGGCGTAGTACCCGCCTTCGTAGGGCAGCGCGCTCGAAAGCTCACCGATCATGAAGGCTGTAGGCAGGCTCCAGAGCAGCGGCGTGAGCAGCAGGATCAGGATGGCGCGTCCGTACCCGGCGCCGTGCACAATGTCTTCCGTGCCGTAGGTTCCGCCTGACACCATAAAGAAGGTGGCGGCGACCAGAGGCCACAGCGTGAGGCGGACAAATTTTTTCCGGTTGGGAGCCTTATTAGGAACGGCGGCGAGAGGCTGGGGGTTCTCTGTTTGTTGATGCGGGGCGCTAGCTGTTGCCAATTTCTATGTCTTCCTCCTCAAGCGACTCACTCTCAGCTACTCCGCAGCTGCTGGACCATGCTCGAGTTTTCTGGTTTGTTTAGATTCCAGAAATCGCGCTGGAGTTAGTTCGCATGTAAGAGATTACGGGAATTTTCCACAGATGCAATCTTTTTTTCAATTTTCGCGGAAATATTTTGCCAAGGAGGTCAGGTACGTCGGTAACGGACTTCTCGGCATGCTCAAAGCTTCAGCTCCCAAGTCTCGGCAACCAGACCCTTCCGGCTCCAACTGTCATGCTTTTTCTCGCCTACCAGTTTGAAGCCGGCCTTCTGATAGATGCTGTGTGCCGCCGCGAGCTCGCTCTGGGTCCACAATACGATTTTCTTGAATCCAACCCGTCGGGCAAATCCGATACACTCCGAAACAAGCCGTTTCCCAATGCCCAGCCCGCGGGCCGAAGGTTCCACCAGCAACAGCCGCAGCTGGGCCACCGTTTTAGACTTCTTCACCAGAAATACGGACCCGACGTTTTCCCCATCCTTCTCGGCGATCCAGCACGCCTCGCGTGCCGGATCAAGTTTCTCGATAAATCTCGCAGCGATTCCGGCGAATAGCGCCTCGGCGCGCTCGTCGTAACCATATTCCTCGAAATACAGCAGGCCGTGCCGCCACACTACCCACCCCATATCCCCGGGCCTGTGATGCCTGAGCACGTACGACGTTGTGCCACTTGTGTCAGGAGCCAGCACCGACTCGACTGTCTGCATGGAATGCAGCAGATCATCCTGCTTCCCAGGAGACAGCTCGCTCAGGATGCCCCTGACCTGCTCGTCGGACCGGGCATTCAGCGGCTCGAACACTTTCCGGCCCTTTTTGGTGAGGGCCAGCAGAGTTTGACGCGTGTCCTTAGGCGATTCCTTTTTGTCGACCAGCCGGTCCTTCTCGAAGCCGCTGATAATTCGGCTTAAATATCCAGGATCGAGCCCCAAAGCGCTGCCCACCTCAGCCGCAGTCGACTGTTCGCGGTTGGCCAGCTCGTATAGGACACGCATCTGGGTCAAGGAAAGGGAGCTGCTGAGGAAGCCTTCGTCTAGGAGCCCAAGGTGCCGCGTATAGAAACGGTTGAAGCGGCGCACGGCAGCGATACGGGCGGAAGAAACCTGAGGGGACGGTAGGGAAGCCATGCCCTAAAGTATTAAGGGAAAGGTTGACTAAGTCAACTAAATTATATGACGTAGTCAATTGCTGCTTCAGACTTTCTTCCAGAGTTCTTCCCGAGGATCTTCCGGGTTCAGCTTGGCCAACTCTTTCAACAGCTCCTTGGTGCGCTCGTCCCGCGGCATGGGCACAGTCACCGTGATCTCAACAATCTCATCCCCGCGCACACCCTCTTTAGTGGCCGAGGGCACGCCCTTCTCGCGCAGACGCAGCTTTTGTCCCGACTGGGTCCCGGGAGGAATCTTCAGCAACGCCCGCCCATCGATGGTCGGCACCTCGATCTTGGCGCCGAGAGCGGCTTCCGTCGCGCTGACCGGAACGGTAAGGTAAATGTCGTCTCCGTCGCGCCGAAACACGGGATGCTCCCCGGTCCGGATGATGACGTAGAGGTCGCCAGCCGCGCCTCCGTGAGCTCCCGCATTGCCTTTGCCGGCCAGCCGGATGCGCTGCCCGTCGCGCGTCCCCGCCTTGATGCGCACTTCCAGCGGCTCGGTCCGGCTCACCGTACCCTCACCGTGACAGGTGGGGCAGGTGGAAATGTTCTTGCCCGTCCCCTGGCAGTTCGGGCACGGCACGTTGAACTTCATGCGCCCGCCGGTCTGTGTGACCTGCCCGGTTCCGTCACACTCGGTGCACTTGCCGGGCGTTTCGATGTAGCCCTGTCCGTGACAAGTGGGGCAGACATCCTGGCGCGTAATGTTGAGCCGCATCACCCCGCCGCGAATCGCCGTCCAGAACGGTACATTGACCTGGTACTCAAGGTCAGTGCCCGGTTCGGGTCCAGTCTCAGCCGGAGTCGCGCCACGTCCGCCACCGAAGATTCCCGAGAAGATGTCGCGAAACCCGCCACTGCCGCCGGTTCGCCGGCCTCGCCCCGCGCTGTCGCCCAGATCCGAGAAATCGAATCCGCTGAAATCAAAAGGAACACCCTGGCCGCCGCCCTGTCCCGCGCCGCCGCCGGAAAATCCTCCCCCGGGCGCGCCTCCGGCAAATCCACCTTCGCCTCCGCCCCGTGCATAGGCTTCCGCCGTAGCCGGATCAATATTGTCGGAGTAGAACCCGACCTGGTCGTAGATTTTGCGTTTCTTGGGATCGCTGAGAACGTCGTTGGCTTCGGAGAGCGTCTTGAATTTCTCCTCAGCCGTCTTGTCCCCAGGGTTAACGTCAGGATGGTATTTGCGCGCCAGCTTACGAAACGCCTTGCGAATCTCCTCCGCCGAAGCGGACTTCTTCACGCCGAGGATTTCGTAATAGTCTTTCTTCGGAGTAGTTGCCATTTGGTCGCTTACGTTTTGTCATCCTGAGCGAAGTTGCCGTCCGCCATCAGCGGACTGCAAAGCAGTCGAAGGATCCTACCCTCACCCAGCTTCCTCAACGGCTATAGGGATCCTTCGACTCCGTGAGTGCGTCGCTTCGCGAATCACTCACTCCGCTTAGGATGACAGTTCAAACCTTCAGTTCACTAGTCTCCGCTTCTCTTTCCCCTCTTGTATCACGACCAGCGACTCCGACTCCGCCGCGTCCACATAAACCGGAATCGACATGGCGCCCGCCGGCGTCGAGACAAAAACCTCCCACTGCTTCTCATCTTCGGCAAGACTTAAGAAATAAGTTTGCTCATTCACCTGGAAATCCATTTTCACCCTCGCCAAGAATCCAAAAATGTCACACCCGAACAAACGTGATGGCGCGGGCAAGCCTGCCCGCGCCACACAATCCAAGTTGAAAGCTGACGGCTGAGAGCCGAGAGCTTACTTCTTATCTTCCACGTCCACGTACTCAGCGTCGATCACGCCTTCATCTTTCTTCTGACCGCCGCCATTGCTGCCCGAAGCCGCACCGTCACCAGGACCACCCGGCCCAGCGCCTGCCGCCGGACCCTTCGCCTGCGCTGACTTGTACATCTCCTCAGCCAGCTTGTGCGAAGCCTTGGTCAGGGTCTCGCGAGCCTTATCCATCTGCGCCTTATCGTTCGCTTCCAGCGCCTTCTTGGCATCAGCCAGCGCGTTCTCCACGTCGCCACGCTCCGAACCGGAGATCTTGTCTCCGTTCTCGCGCAGCATCTTCTCGACGCTGTAAACCATGCTGTCGAGCTGGTTCTTCGCCTCGATCGACTCGCGCGCCGCCTTGTCTTCGGCCGAGTGCGCGTCCGCTTCCTTCGCCATGCGCTCGACTTCTTCCTTAGACAATCCAGAGGACGACGTGATCGTAATCTTCTGGTCCTTACCCGTGGCCGTATCTTTCGCAGTCACGTTCAGGATGCCGTTGGCGTCAATGTCGAACGTCACCTCAATCTGCGGCACGCCACGCGGAGCCGTCGGAATCCCGGTCAAGTGGAACTTGCCCAGAGTCCGGTTCTGCGCCGCCATGGGACGCTCCCCCTGCAGCACATGCACCTCAACCGAAGTCTGATTGTCCGCCGCGGTCGAGAACGTCTCCGTCTTCTTGGTAGGAATCGTCGTGTTCCGCGGAATCATCGGCGTAGCCACGCCGCCCAAAGTCTCGATCGACAGCGACAGCGGAGTCACGTCCAGCAGCAGCAGGTCTTTCACCTCGCCGCCGAGCACGCCACCCTGAATCGCCGCGCCAATCGCCACGACTTCATCAGGATTCACTCCCTTATGCCCTTCGCGCCCGAACAGCTCCTTCACCAGCGCCTGAATCCGAGGCATGCGCGTCTGCCCGCCGACCAGCACTACTTCCTGGATCTTGCTGGCATCCACGCCCGCATCTTTCATGCACTGCTTGCACGGACCCACCGAGCGCTGAATGATGTCTTCCACCATCGACTCCAGCTTTGCCCGCGTCAGCTTCTTCACCAGGTGCTTCGGACCGCTCGCGTCCGCCGTAATGAACGGCAGATTGATCTCGGTCTCCATCGTGGTCGAAAGCTCAATCTTTGCCCGCTCAGCCGCATCACGTAGCCGCTGCAAAGCCATCTCGTTGCCCTTGGCGCGCAGGTCGAGTCCTTCATCCTTCTTGAACTCATCAATCAGCCAATCCACCAGCCGCTGGTCGATGTTGTCGCCGCCGAGGTGCGTATCGCCATTGGTGGCCTTCACCTCGATGACGCCCTCGCCCACTTCCAGAATCGAAATGTCGAAAGTGCCGCCGCCGAAGTCGTAAACCGCGATCAACTCGTCTTTAGTTTTGTCGAGCCCATACGCCAGCGCCGCCGCCGTAGGCTCGTTGATGATGCGCTTCACGTCGAGCCCGGCAATCTGCCCGGCATCTTTCGTGGCCTGCCGCTGCGCGTCGTTAAAATAAGCCGGAACGGTGATCACCGCCTCGGTCACTTTCTCCCCGAGGTAGTCTTCCGCCGCCTTCTTCAGCTTCTGCAAAATCAGCGCCGAAACCTGCGGTGGCGTGTACTCTTTGCCCTGCGCCAGCACCGCCACGTGGTCGCCCGACTTCACAACCTTGTATGGGACCATCTTGATCTCTTCCTGAACTTCGTCGAAGCGCCGCCCCATAAAGCGTTTGATCGAATAAATCGTGTTCTCCGGATTGGTGATCGCCTGCCGCTTCGCAACCTGCCCCACCAACCGCTCCCCAGTCTTGGTAAACCCAACCACGGAAGGCGTAGTTCGCCCTCCTTCTTCATTAGGGATAACTTTGGGCTCGCCGCCCTCCATCACCGCCACGCAAGAATTGGTCGTTCCAAGGTCAATCCCAATAATCTTGGCCATAATCGTCTCCTCTACCTTACTCTAGAATCAAATAAGTGCTTTGTAATCAGTGCTGTTATGATTGCCAACAGCCCCATGCTAAGACCTGAGTGGAACGCTGTCAAGGTTTAGATGCGATGGGGAGGAAGGAAGTTGCGGGAAGAAGAATCGTGTGGGGCGGCCGTCCATGCCGAGCAACGCTCGGCTCGCTCTCGCCGACGGCTAGCACGACATAGACAAATTCCGCAGCGTGGATTGTCTTACCATTGAGACCGCAAAGTGGCCAGGACAGACCGAAATACGGCCGAGATCGAGACCCTGTATCGCCAGCACGGGGCGGCGCTCCTGCTGTTCGCGGCGGCGATTTCTGGCGATAGGGGTCGCGCCCAAGATGCGCTTCACCAGGTGTTCCTGAAGGCGATCGAGAACGGGAGCCTAAGCCGGGCGATAAACAAGAAAGCCTATCTCTTTGCCTGCGTACGCAACGCCGTTCTCAGCGACGTCAAGCTCCAGGCTAGAAACATGCCTCACGACGCCGACTCAGCATGGTTCAGTCCTCCTGACCGCGACTACGCCGGAGAGCAGAGCCTGAGACGTGCGCTAGGCGATCTTCCGGATGATCAGCGAGAAGTCATAGTTCTGCATGTATGGGGCGAACTCACTTTCTCGGAGATCGGTGACCTGCTGGGCGTCAGCTTGAACACAGCGGCGTCACGGTACCGGTATGCCTTAGCCAAGCTACGCGGCTCAATGTTAGCCAAGGAGAATCCCTGTGCAGATGCCCGATGATGAGCAATTCGAAGCCTATTTGAAGCGATTCCATCCAATCGCCCCTGCGCCTGTTCCGACACTCATAGTCGGCCATTCCTCTCAGCGTTCGCTCTCACTTGGGACCTGGCTAGCCGCCGTCGCTGCGATCCTTTTTGTAGGAGTGGTTATTTTGCATATCCGCAGTAACCAAGTTGTTGTTCCAAACCCGGCTCGCGACGTTGCCTTTGCCGAGCGGCCCGCACCTTCGGAGCCACTAACCATGCGACGCGCAAATGCTTGGCTGGCGGCGGCGCCCTCATTTAAGGCGGCGGTCGACGACCTGGCGTTTCGTCCCCAAACCAGCCCGCTTCCGCAAGGCAAACAGAGCGCAGTCGCTGTGCTAAGCAAGGAGAAAACCAGACTATGAAAATCTTCCACGCGATTCCTTCGATGATTGTGATTGCACTGTTATCGGCGGCCTCTGCATTTGCTCAGCAGCATTCATCCCTCGCGGAGAATGCGGCTTTGCGCTACTGGTCGGCATTCTCCGAGATCCAGGATTCCGGCATCACCGACCAGCAAGCCAAAGAACTCAACGCGATCCTCGATGGCACAGCGCCATACGACGATTCGAAATACAAAGACCTGATTGAGAAAAACACATTCGCCCTTGAAATTATGGCCCGCGCAACCTCTCTTCCGAACTGTGACTGGGGACTTGATTACGGGCTTGGGCACGATGTGCCGGTAGACTATGCCAGAAAGGCATTGGTGCTTGGGAGGCTCAACGTTCTTTATGCCTTTCACCTGCTTAAGACAGAAAATAAAGACGGAGCGGTTCGCGCTCTCGCAGCCGGCCTGCGGTTTTCGCACGATGTCGGAAACGGTGGATCACTCTTTGCGACGCTAATCGCAAAAGACCTCCTGACGAGTCACCTCAGGGCGGTCGCCGACGCGCTGCGCTTAGAACAGCTATCCGCTGGCCAGCGACTGCAACTGCAAACGGCTGTTGCGCGAGTAGGGGACGGACTTGACTGGCCTGCGGCGGCGAAGCGCGATCTGGAAGCTCTCCGCGGAGATTACCCAAAAAACTCGCAAACATCCGCAGCCCTGTCCCGGATTATTTTGTCATATGCTGCCGCCCTGAACGACGAGTCCAAACTGCCTGCGCTAAACCAAGCGGTTCAAGGCGCCCCGCAGGAACTTGCAAACGTGATCCCGAATGTAAGGCGGGTTCTGCAACAAAAACAAGACTTGAACAACACACTTCTGCAGACACGCGCCCTGTTACGATGATGGCGGGTGGCCCATGCTTCGCGCCCTATGCGAAGCGTGGGATTTCCACCTGATAAGCCAGATAAAGAGCCTTTCCGCCGCAGAGAAGGCAGAACTGCTCGATATGGTCTGGGAAAGCCTGGAAGCGGACGCCGCATCACTGACGGACGCGCAACGGGCGGAGCTTGATAACCGCATCGATCGCCATGAGCAGAACCCCTCCGATGTCATTCCATGGCAGCAAGTCAGGGCGGCCCTGTCTAATCTCTGAATTCCGCCGTCTGTCATCCTGAGCGAAGCGACTGCTTCGCGAATGCGAAGCAGCCGCGCAGTCGAAGGACCCCATACCCGCCAACAGCGACACGAAACCCGACGGTGGTTTCCACCCGTGCTGCCAACTGCCGGAGGAGAACCCCCTCAAACGGTATCGGTGCTTTAAGCGTGCCGGGGAGTCTTCGACTATGTTGTCGCACGCTTCGCGATGACAACCGCGCAAAACAAAACGCCCCAGACTCATTCGAGTCATGGGACGTATGTCGATCAGCCCTCCCCCAAGTGCTGCTCAATCAGGAGACTAACCTGAAGCCGCACATCGGTAAATGGCCAGTCCGTGCCATTACCAACCCGAAGGTAACCGTGGGCCCGTTACTTGACCGGGATCAAATCAAATTTTCCCGACGATTCTTCATAGAACAGAGCGCCCTCTTTCGCCTCGCCGCCGCTCCAGTGCTTGTGTCCTCCCGGAACCCGCAAGAAATCGCCCGGGCCGACCCGCTTCTCGCCGGCGTCGTCCTTGTACAAATACGCGCCCTTTACCCCGACGATCCACACATCGTTCGTGTGAGTGTGCATCCCGTTGTCCTGGCCCGGCGCGAATTTAGTGAATGTGGCATGCGCTCCCTTGCTGGAGTCTCCCCAGATCGCGGCCAGGGAGACACCGTGGTTCGCCGCACCGAAATTCGCCTGATCGGCAGAAACGAAGATCACTTTTTCAGCATGCCCTTTCTGTCCCTGCACCCGCCCCACAGACCACGCGGCCACGAGCGCTACCGCCACTCCTACCACCAATAACGATCTTTTCATTCTCGTCCTCCTTATTCTCGCATTGAGTTCCCGATTCAAAACTAAGGAGGCCGCATTCTACGCCCGGAAGCGGGATAAGCACCACCGTCCGGGAATTCGGCGCGAACTGCTTGCGTGCTACCCCGTGCTCTCTGTGTCCTCTGTGTCTTTGGCGCCTCCATTTTCTTTTGAGCCCCTGCCTGCGTGCAGGCGGGTGGTCCTCACTTCCCACCCCGCTCGACGAAAACGGGGTGCCCCATGTTTCGCGCTCTTTGCGAAACGTGGGATTCCACGATCCCGTCCCCTTGGGAATTTTGTTGATTCGCCGGGGACTCTACCTTACTTTACATTCGTCGACAGAACTTTGTTCGACATGCCGGTTTCTAGCAAGCAGGAGTTCAGCAAATGAAAATCAAGCTCGTCCTCACGCTTGCGGCTCTCTGCATTTGTATGGTCGGGGCAAGCGGCAATGCGTTCGCGCAAAAGCTATACCCCGTGCAGGGTCCACTGGCCGCGCAGACGCCACAGCCAATATTTACCGGCCAGGTCAGGCGGCCCATGTTCTCCGTGGGATCGGTGTTCTTGTTGCTGAAATCCTGGAAGGTTGCCAACGGAGAAGTGCTTGAGGGGAAGCCAAAGACGGTGAAAGCGTCCTCCGTGACCGCGGCTCCGCCGGCCGGGCAGATCTCGCTTCCGCAGCCTAACCTTGCCTTCGCCTGGGATGCGGTCTACGGTGAGGGATTTTTCGTCGCCCACATTCTGGGCAATGAATTTGGCCAGGGTGTATTCACTGGAAATCAGGGAACTGTTCTTCAAGTAGAAACGCTGGATGGGAGAAACGGCGTGGCGGTTGACAATAAGGGCAATACGTACAAGATGGTCTGGTAGCGGGTCGCTTCGTCGGCGCGGCATACCTCATTCCTGATTGACATGTGCCTCACATGAAAGTACACTCTCCACATGTCAAAGATGATTCAGCTTCGCAATGTGCCCGATGCCCTGCACCGCAGCCTGAAAGCCCGCGCCGCCATGGCCGGCATGTCGCTCTCGGACTACCTGCTGGCAGAAATTAAGGAGATCGCCGAGCGGCCGACGCTGGCCGAGCTTCGCGACCGGCTGCAAACCCGCAGGCCGGCTGCGGTTCAACTCGACACCGCGCGCCTCGTACGGGAAGAGCGCGAAGCCCGGTGATCGTCCTGGACGCGTCCGCCGCGATCGACTGGCTGCTTCAGACCGTCGTGGGAAAACAAATCGAAGACCGGCTTTATTCGCGCGGCGAATCTCTTCACGCTCCGCATCTTCTGGACCTCGAGGTTGCGCAGGTCCTGCGGCGGCTGGTGCGGGAGGGCGCGGTTTCAGCGCCGCGCGCCGATCAGGCCGTCCATGACCTGTTCGATCTTCGCATAACGCGCTATCCCCACTTCGTTTTCCTGCCCCACATTTGGCGGCTCCGTGATAATTTCTCGGCATACGATGCGGCCTATATCGCGCTCACCGAAAAACTGGGCGCCACCCTTATTACCCGTGACTCGCGCCTCGCCTCGGCTTCCGCCCGCAGGGTAAGCATCGAACTATTTTGAATGTCCTCCATGCCCAAAACGAGCGCTCGCCCCCGCCGTTGGTTGTCAGACCCGGTCGTTCTGCTGTGTCTCGCTGTCGGCCTGCTTGCCTTCGTCGTGCAATCAGGCGAACTCGGCACCGCCGACACCATGCACCGCCTCCAGACCACGCACTGGCTCTGGACCTCCGAACCGCAAGTATTCCCGAACGAATATCCCGAGTTCGGCCTGCACGGCCGCGGCGGCCGCCTCTACAGCTGGTACGGCATCGGCCAGTCTCTGCTGATGCTGCCCGCCGATTTAGTGGGGACGTGGATCGCGCACTGGCGGGTCTTTTCCGACTACAGCGACGATCCCGCGGTGCGCAGCATCGTGGTCAGCTACGCCACGAACATTCTGGTGAACGTGCTCACAGCGCTGATCGCGTTTCGCCTGCTTCGCCAGTTCCGCTTCAGCATGCGCGAATCCGTGCTGGGAGTGCTGGCCCTGATGTTCTGCACCACACACCTGCATTACACCCAGAACATGATGGAGAACAACTACGTCATGCTTCTGACCCTGACCGGATTCTCCTTTCAATACGAATGGCTGCGGACCGGAAACAAGCGCGCGCTGCTCGTGGGTTGCTCGGCGCTCGGCTTGAACTTGCTGACGCGGCTGACGACCGGCCTCGACCTGATGGCCGCAGGTTTTTTCCTTCTGCTCGTGCTTTGGTCGGAACAAGTGCGCGGACGCGAACTGTGGGAGCGCCTCGTCACCTACTGCAAAGTCGCCGCCCCGGTCTACGCGTTCTTCCTGATGGTCGACCGGCTCTACCAGTTCTACCGCTTCGGATCGTTTACCAACACGTATCTGTCGCTCTATGGCCAGGAACAGCGGCTGCAGGACGCAACCCTGCCGGTGACCTTTCCCTGGAGCACGCCCTTTCACGAGGGTTTTCTGGGTGCGCTGTTCAAGCCGGAGAAGTCGATCTTTCTCTTCGATCCGCTGCTGGTACTGGCAATTTTGTTGCTCATCTTCTTGTGGAAGCGACTGTCACCGGAAATTCGCGCCTACGGCTTGACCACTCTGGCACTGCTGCTTGCCTACATCAGCTTGTATGCTCGATATGCCTACTGGGCCGGAGACTTTGCCTGGGGTGACCGCTATGTTTCAACAGCAGCGGAACTTGCAGCACTGCTCGCCGTGCCGCTGCTGCTGCGCTATCGCGAAAATCTGAGCGCATGGATTTGGCGCGGCGGGCTCGCGCTCATCGCAGCCAGCCTGATCATTCAGCTTGCTTCGCTCGCCTTCTGGATGTCGCTGGAAATCTACCAGATGGAGACGCTGGGCCATCCTACGTTCGTGATCGCGCTGCGCTTCAAAAACATCGTGGCCTTCGCGCTCGGCAAGATGGACGCCTGGGGATTGAACACCGAGGCCATACACTGGGATGACTGGGATTACGTTCACATCACGACCTGGAATTTCCTGCCCTTCCTGCTGCGAAGAGTGGGAGCCGCGCCGGCCTGGGTGGTGAACACGGCTTTTGCGGTCTGGGCAACGGCGATTGCCGCTTTAGCCGGGATTCTGTGGCGGTTAAGAACGGAACGCGCCCGCATTCCGAATGGCTCCGACCTTTCGTAAATCGCTGCCTGCACTAAATTCAAAACGTCTGGAATTTCAGGTGCTCATTTCCCTCCCGAGTAAGGGACGTTTCTAAGAACGCTCTCAGCCAACAAAAATCTTCCGATTGGATTCGAGGTAGACAGAACCATGCCCAGAGGAACCATGTCTAAAGCAACAACCGCTACCGTCAGTCTGCTTGCCGTTGCCTGCATTCTCACTTTCGCCCGGTGGATCTCGGCCCGGTTGGCCGCGGATAGCATCGTGTCCGCTGTTTTTCTGGTTCTAGTTCTAGTTGCAACCATAGCTGGAATCGGCTCGCGGCGGGGCAGACGGCGGCATGCACCGGCGAAGCGAAGAATGCGATATGCGGTGCCGGCGCTGCTGGTGCTGCTCGGATGTGGATCGTCCTGGGCGAGTTTCAGCCTGACCTTCCAGGGCCTGGTGCAGACGCTGAACACGGGCGGCAGCATCACCTTGAGCTCGCCCTCGGGCATCGTCGTCGATGCGGCAGGTGATGTCTACGTGGTGGATACCGGCAACAACCGGATCGTGGAGGTGAGTGCCCAGGGCGTGGCGTCGGTAGTCAGCATCACGGGCTTGAGTCCGGCGCTGAGTTCCCCGTCGGGAATCGCCATCGACGGCTCCGGCGACCTATACGTTGCCGATACGGGAAACAACCTCGTGGTGGAGATAACGGCGGCAGGGGCGGGTTCGGCGATCAGCACGGGCAGCGTGACGCTGGGTTCGCCGAAAGGAGTCACCCTGGACCAGTCAGGCGATCTGTTTATCGCCGACACTACGAACAACCGCATCGTCGAAGTCACCTCTGGCGGCGCGGCCGCAACCCTCACAATCACGGTGTCCTCCGGCTCCGCGACGCTGAGCAGCCCCATCGGTCTGGCCGTGGGCGTGAGCGGCAACCTCTACATCGCCGACTCGGGCAATAACCGCATCGTCACCGTGGCCGCGGGTTCGACCACGGGAGTGGTGACCTCGATCCTCGGTGGCGTGACCCTATCCAATCCCGAAGCGGTCACGGTCGATCGCATGGGAAACGTCTTCATCGCCGATACCGGCAACGATCGCATCGCCGAGATCGATACCAGTTCAAATGGAACGGTGTTGTATACCGACTCGGTCACGCTTAGTGGACCACTGGGCGTCGCCGAGGACGTGTTCGGCACGGTCTTCATCGCCGATACCGGCAACAGCCGGGGCCTGGTGGTCGACGCGCCCGTCAACGGGGATCTCACGGCCGGCGAGCCAACTTATTCGTTGAACCGAACGGCAGTAGGCTTTAGCCACATCCAGCTGGGATCGTCCGTCGGCGTAACGCTGACCCTGCCCTTCACTACGGGATCGACAGCGCTCGGGTCAGTTCAGGTGCTGACCACCGGCGTTCAGGGCCTTGATTTCGTCTCGGGCAGCGGCACTACTTGCAACGGCTCGACGGGAACCAGCACCTATTGCTCGGTAGAAGTTACGTTCCTGCCGACCGCGCCAGGTTTGCGTACGGGCACGGTGGTGCTTTACGACGGGGCCGCCAACCCGATTCTGACCGTTCCTCTCTACGGCTGGGGAGATGCCCCCGTGGCCGCTCTGAGTCCCAACCCGGGAGTTGTCGTCAGCACCGGCGGCCTGACCCTCTCCGGCCCCCTTTCAAGTGCGCGGGGAACATGTATGTCGGCGACTACGTCGGCGTGAATGTGACCAGGATTCCGGCAGGTGGCGGCAGCGCCGCCATAATACCCCTGGGAACTCCTGGCAGCGTCGCCGTGGCTGGCGTTACCGGAGTAGCCCTTGATGGGGCAGGCAATCTTTTCATTGGAGATCACGAAAACAGCCGCATCCTGGTGGTTACGCCCGGTGGCGTCGTTTCCGTTCTGAGCATCACCGGCCTCAGCCCCTCTCTGGGCTTTCCCGTAGCACTGGCCTTTGACGGTGCGGGAAATCTGTATATTTCCGACTACACCAATGGCCGGATCATTCGCGTGTCCACTCTCGTGGTCGCGGGATCGACTTCGAGCGGCCTTGGAGTGGTCATAGCGACGGGCGCCTTTAGTTTCATCGACAGTACGCTTACGGGTCTGACGGTGGATGCCCAGGGAAACATCTACGCCGCCGCCCACACCGCCAATAGCAGCAGCATCATTAAGGTCACAGCGGCGGGCGTGGCCTCGGAGCTGAGTTTTCCCGGCATCACGCCTGCGATCAGCGATCCCCAAGGGGTCGCCGTGGACGCGATGGGCAACATCTACGTTGTGGACACCGGCAACAGTCGAATTGTGAGACTGACGACGGCGGGTGTGGCGTCGGCCCTAACCATCAGCGGCCTCCTGGCTCCATCGAGTCTGGGCAGCGAAGGCTTTGGAGTAACGCTCGATCCCTCCGGCAATCTCTACATACCGGACTTTGGCAACAATCGCCTCGTGTTCGTGAACGTCAGCAACGCAGCTCTGGCGTTTCCGAGCACGGATGTGGGTTCGACGAGCACCGCGCAGACCGCAACCGTAGCGAATCTCGGCGACCTGCCCTTAATTTTTGCCACGGTTCCGTCCTACACCGCAAACTTCTCCGAAAACACCGGAGACGAAAACCTGTGCGCGCTCAGCACATCGCTCGCTGCCGGAACTCTCTGCGACGTCTCAGTCGAGTTCACACCGCAGTCGGCGGGAAGCCTCAGCGCCGGCATCGTAGTCACCAACAACAGTCTTAACCTCACAGCTACGACGCAAAGCGTCGCAGTGAGCGGCACCGGCATTGCCGTGGCAGACGCCACGGCAGTAGCGGTATCCACGAACCCGACCGCTGCCAACGTTGGGCAGCCGCTTACCGTCACGGCCATCGTGAGCGACACGACGGCGGGACATACCGCAACCATCCCGACCGGCGGCGTGACGCTTATGGATACCGTTGGGTCGACCTCGGTGTCGCTGAATGGCGGCAGCGCCGTCACGCTGAGCGGGACCGGCACGGCAATTCTCACCGAAGTCACTCTGAGTGGCGCGGGCGTACACACGATCACCGCCCACTATGCGGGCGTGAGCGGTTCGTTCGCAGCCAGCAGCGGCATCGCCACGCTGACTGTCGCCAAAGATACGGCAATCATGGCGGGACCGGTGACCGAGCCGGTCCAGGTGGCGAACGGCCAGGCTGGTTCGGTGGCAGTCACCGTGACGGGACCTTATAGCGTGAGCGTGGTTGCAGCGCCGAGCGGATCGCTCAGTTACAACGTTCTGAATTCAACCAGCGTCAGCGTGGCGTCGGGAACCGCGGTGTTGACGGCGGGCAGTACGGACTCGACCACAACTATACCCATAGCCAATTCGCTTGCCAGCGGCAACTACACGGTGAACCTGACCTATGCCGGCGACAGCAACTATGCCGCGATCTCGACCGCGGTCGTAGTCCCGGTAGTGGTCGGCGCGGCTGTGCCAACCATTGTCTGGACAGCGCCTGCGGGCGGGATTACTTACGGCGCGACGCTGAGCGGCATTCTGAACGCCTCCGCAGTCAGCGGCTCGACGCCGGTGGCGGGCACTTTCACTTACACCGCTACGCTCGCGGGAGGCAGCGCAGTCGCGGTCACCGGGGAAACCGTGCTGAGCGCGGGCAGCTATACGCTCACGGCCACGTTCACGCCCAGCGACACGTCCACGTATGCCTCGACCACCGCCACCGCGTCTTTTACAGTGGCCAAGGCCACGCCTGTGCTTACGCTTACCTCCTCCGCAGCCGCGGTGGGAGTGGGAAGCTCCGTTACCTTCACGGTCACCGTCACATCCTCGGCCGGCACGCCCACGGGTTCGGTCAGCTTCTATGATGGAACCACGCTATTGGGCACGGGTACGCTGGCCGCGGGGGTCGCAACCTACACGACCTTGAATCTCCCGGTGGGCGCGCTTTCGATTACGGCCGTGTACAGCGGAGACGGCAACTTCTTGACCCTCACCAGCGCAGGCCTCACCGAGACGGTGATGACGGCCTATACCGTGACCGCTCCCACCACAGCGGTGCCGGTCGCACCCGGTGGCGCCGCAACCATCGACATTACTGTGCCGCCGCTCGGTGGCGCGTTTGACGGCGTAGTTACGCTTTCGGCTACCGGACTTCCGCCGGGCGCAACCGCGACCTTCAATCCCCCTACGGTTACGCCGGGCAGCGCGGGCGCGCCAACGGTCCTGACCATACAACTCGCAGCGCTCACGGCGAGCATTCCGGCCCGCGACCTTCCCGCCAACCGCCGGGGACTTCCGCTGGCTCCGGCCAGTCTGGGCTTTGTCCTGTTCGGGGTGGTGCTCGGACGCAAGCGCATTCCGCGAATGCTGGTGCTGGTTTTCATGCTCGCGAGTCTGGGGATTACAACTTCGCTGCTCACCGGGTGCGGCGGTGGGTTTGCGAGCACTCCGTCTACGCCGGCCGGAAATTACGTCATTACGGTCACAGGAACCAGCGGAGCGTTTCAGGCCTCGACCACGGTGACGCTGGTGGTGCAGTGAGAAGGATTCGCTGTGACACCGGACTCCGGGAATGGATTCTGCGAACAAGACAACTAAGGACAAGGACAAATTCAATGCGGAAATTAATGTTGATCAGGCCAGTCGCTTTTCTTTTGCTGTTACTCGGATTCACGGCCATTTCTCCACGGCGTGCGCTGGCGCAGAGTGCCTACTCAGGACACTCCTTCGATGTAGGCGTCGACTACAACTACGTGCGGACGAACCTGCCGGCGGGAGGTTGTGGATGCTTCGCGCTGAACGGCGGCAGCGGCTGGGTCGCATTCAACTTCAGCCACTCACTGGGCATCGTCGGTGAAATCGCCAGTCAGGGTGCCTCCAACATCTCAAGCACCGGCGCCGACCTTACGCTTACCTCGTTTCTGGCAGGTCCGCGCTACCGCCGGAGGGTTGCGGGCCGCTTGGAACTATTCGTTCAAGCGCTACTGGGCGGGGCTCATGCGGGTGGAAGTCTGGCTCCGGGCAGTTCTGGGTTGCCAGGATCAGCTAACGCGTTTGCCATGATCGCGGGCGGCGGACTTGATATCGGCCTCACCCGGCATATTGCCCTGCGAGCCTTTGAAGCTGACTACTACCTGACGCGTTTCGATAACGGAGTGAACGATCATCAGAACAATCTTCGTATCGCTGCCGGGGTGATCATTCGGTTTGGTGCCGAATAGATGACTGCAAACGCTGAGCGAGATCGGGCGAGCTACTCGACAGTGACGGACTTAGCAAGATTTCTCGGCTGGTCCACGTCGCATCCCCTTCGGACCGCGATGTGATAGGCCAGCAACTGCAGAGGAACAATTTCGAGAATCGGCGAAAGTTCTTCCGGCGCGGCCGGAACGTAGAGCACGTGGTCAACGGCTTCTTTGATTTCTTCGTCGCCCTCGGTAGCGAGCGCGATTACTACTCCCGAGCGGGCCTTCACTTCCTTCAGGTTTGACATCGTCTTCTCGTAGCGCAGCATCGAGTCGGGATCGTTGGCATCGCGCGTAGCGATGATGACCACGGGAAGATTTTCGTCGATCAGGGCGTTGGGACCGTGCTTCATCTCGCCGGCAGGATAGCCCTCAGCGTGGATATAGGAAATTTCTTTGAGCTTGAGCGCGCCTTCGAGGGCGATGGGATAGTGAATGCCGCGGCCGAGAAAGAGAAAATCCTGAGCGCGCTGGAAGCGCTTGGCTAACTCTTCGCAGGCTTCGTCATGGGTAAGAATGTTTTCCAGCTTGCCCGGGATGAGCGTAAGCTCCTGCGCGGCCATGCGGGTTTGTTCGGCGGACATCGCGCCGCGTACCTGCGCCAGATAAAGCGCGAATAGATAAAGCGCAGTGAGTTGGCAGGTAAAGGCCTTGGTAGACGCTACGCCGATCTCCGGGCCGGCGTGGGTATAAATAGTTCCGGCAGCTTCGCGAGTAATCATGGAGCCGACGACGTTGCAGATGGCCAGTGTCTTCGAGCCTTTGGCTTTGGCCTCGCGCTGGGCGGCAATGGTGTCGGCGGTTTCGCCCGACTGCGAGATCACGAGCGTGATGGTATCCGGGCTGACGATGGGGTCGCGGTAGCGCCATTCGCTGGCGTAATCGACCTCGACCGGCACGCGGGCGAAGCTCTCGATCATGAATTTGCCGGCTTGCCCGGCGTGCCAACTGGTGCCGCAGGCTACGATGTTGATCTTTTTCGCGGCGCGGAATTCAGCCTCGCTGATCTCCATTTCGTCGAGGAAGATGTGGCCGGTGTCGAGCGAAATGCGTCCTAATGTTGTATCGCGGACGGCGCGCGGCTGCTCGTAAATTTCTTTGAGCATGAAGTGCTTGAAGCCGCCTTTTTCCGCCATGATCGGATCCCAGGTGACGTGCTGCACCTGGCGCTGGAGTGGCTTCCCGTCGAAATCCGTGAGTTGCACGCCGTTCGCGCTGACCACCGCGAGGTCGCCATCGGCCAGAAAGAAAATGTCGCGCGTGTGGTAGAGAATGGCGGGAACATCGGAGGCCACAAAATATTCATCGTTGCCGAGGCCGACCACCAGAGGAGGACCATTGCGCGCCGCTACGATCTTGTTAGGTTCATCGACGGAGATGACGGCCAGGGCGAAGACTCCGGCGAGTTCCTTCACGGTCTTACGAACCGCTTCTTCGAGATGAGGATGGCGACCGTTACCTCTTTTGAGGTGTTTTTCGATCAGGTGAGCGATGACTTCGGTATCAGTTTCAGTGGAGAACTTGTGACCTTCCTCAATCAGCTTTTTCTTCAGGCTGAGATAGTTCTCAACAATGCCGTTGTGTACGACGACGATCTTGCCGGTGCAATCCCGATGAGGATGAGCGTTTTCTTCCGTGGGACGACCGTGAGTAGCCCAGCGAGTGTGTCCAATGCCGTAGCTGCCTTCGAGCGGTTTGAGGCGGATGGCTTCTTCCAGGTTGCGCAGCTTGCCTTCGGCGCGGCGGATTTGCAGCTTGTCTCCATTACCGGCAACAGCAATTCCAGCGGAGTCATAGCCGCGGTATTCGAGACGCCTCAGCCCCTCGAGGATGATCGGAACCACTTGCTTCTTGCCGACGTAGCCAACGATGCCACACATGCGGGAACTCCAGGAATTCAGTCTGCGAGGGAGCAGCGAAACTCTTCAATGACCGGGTTGGTGAGAACGTCGCGAGCCATGCGCTCCACTTCGGTTTGCGCTTCTTCGCGGCTGAGCCCGCCATCGAGGGTAAGTTCGAAATACTTACCCTGGCGGACTTCCTCCAGACCTTTATAGCCCATCTTCTTGAGCGCACCCTGGATCGTCTTGCCTTGAGGGTCAAGAACGCTTTTCTTGAGCGAAACGTATACGTAGGCTTTCATGGAGGTGTCAATTATACGTCAGCTTGACAAAGGTTGGCCTTGGCGATGAGGAACAGAGAAGCAGATAAGTTTGTGCGAAGTCGCGGTACCTTCTTGAATTCGACCGGGACGGAGAGCGAGTCCCGCTGGTCTGATGGTCTGGCCGCGGTCGGTCTGGCCAGACATAGTGGGGCCGCGATTCAGCCACCGAGTTCTTGCATTTTGCGTTCCAGGTCAGCTCGTGCCTGTTCTAGCATGGCACGGTGATGGGGATTGTGGCTGCTTTCGAGTTGCTGCAACACACGACGTAGCGACAGTCGAAGGCTCTCCCGCTCGCGAAGCTGGTCCGCGGCTTCCCTTGTCAGACGCGGCTTTTCGGGTGTGCTTCTTGCCGCAGCTTCGTCCTGTTGGGCCTCGACAGATTTGCTTTCCCAGCCTCGAGCCATGGGCTCAGTATAGCTTTACCCAGCAGCGGCGTTGCAATCGCGGGGAACGTCATCAAATGCGGACGCGCTGGCAGCGTCCCATCTTGGGAGGAATCTGTTCGCTAAACCTATCTATCGAAGAAAACTGATTCTTCCCTTGCCGGATGAGTCTATAATGCCGCTGAATCGGGGCAGTTCAGCGGCGCTTTTTCGAGGGGGAAACGCCGCGAGGTCCGGTGTAGTGTTCCCCTTGAGTGCGCCACGCTTAGACCGGGATACGCAGCGCTCCCTAGCGCTGCTGCAGTTGAGTGATGTGGTGTCTCGAAGCCGGGAACCGGCCGAAGCTCTCCTGGAATCCGAACAGCTGCTTACAGCTTATTTCAGTGCCGCCAAAGTGGGTTTCTGCATTCTCGACACCGACCTCCGCTATCTGGCGATCAACCACACGCTAGCCGAGATGAATGGCATTCCCGCAGAAGCGCATTTAGGGAAGAGCCTTCGCGAGATGCTCGGTGACGCGGCCGAAGTGATTGAGCCGCAGTGCAGGCGGGTTCTGGCGACGGGGCAACCCATCATCGATCTTGAGATCAGCACCGTGCTTCCCACCAGAACCGAACCCTGGATAGAACATTACATTCCAGTCAAAGCGGCCCCCGACGAGGTCAGGCAGATCGGTATTGTTGTGGTCGAGATCACGGAACAAAAGAGATTGGAGGAGTCGCTTCGTGGTGTCTCCCAAAGGTTGCGGGAGGAGAAAAAGCGGCACCAGGTGTTGATGGAGGTGAGCCGCGTGCTGGCCGCGAAGTGGGATGTGCGGCAGGTTTTTCCAAAGATTTCTGCCTACCTGCGCCGGGTGTTGCGGCAAGAATATGCAGCTCTCGCCGTGCACGACGAAAAGAGTGGTCAGTTGGTGCGGCAGGCGGTGGATTTCCCCCTGCGCAAAGGGCCAGCAGTTGACATTGAAATCAGTTCGGCTAAAGATCCGCACGGCAGAGCCCTGCTGGAGCGCGCGCCGTTGATTTTCAGCAAGGACGAAATGCAAGGGTTCCCCGCTGGAACTACGGACCACTTGCTGGCGGAGGGCTTGCAGGCGCTGTGTTGCGTTCCCATGCTCCGGCCCAAAGGGCCGCTCGGAGTTCTGGTGCTCGGCAGTACCCGGCCCGACGCTTTCACTACGGACGACCTGACCCTGCTCAATCAAGTCGCGGCGCAACTTGCGATTGCCATAGAAAATGCGCGCACGACCCGCGAAGTGGAGCAGCTCAGAAGCCGGCTGGAACACGAGAAAAGCTTTCTCGAAGGGGAACCCCGCACCCGCCTTCATTTTGAGGAGATCATCGGCGAAGGTTCCGCCGTGAAGTACGTGCTGGATCAGGTCGCAATCGTCGCCGCCAGCGACGCGACCGTTCTGGTTCTGGGAGAAACCGGAACCGGCAAGGGACTTATCGCGCGCGCCATCCACAACACGAGCAAACGCAGGGACCGAAGTTTCATCACTTTGAATTGCGCCGCGATTCCCACCGGACTGCTGGAAAGCGAATTGTTTGGTCACGAGAAAGGCGCGTTTACCGGCGCCGTCAGCCAGAAGATCGGGCGCCTGGAACTTGCAGATAAAGGCACTCTCTTTCTGGACGAGATCGGCGAAATCCCTCTGGAGTTGCAGCCCAAGCTGCTGCGCGTGTTGCAGGACCACGAGTTCGAACGGCTGGGAGGAACGCGGACCATCAAAGTAGATCTGCGCCTGATCGCGGCTACCAATCGAGATCTGGCCCGCAGCGTGGCCGAGAAAGAGTTTCGCAGTGACCTGTTCTACCGCTTGAATGTATTTCCGATTCGATTGCCGTCGCTACGGGAACGGCGCGAGGACATCCCCTTGCTGGTGCGGTACTTTGTCCAGAAATTTGCCCGCGGCATGGATCGCGGCATTGAGACAGTTCCCAGCGGGACCATGGACACACTCAGAAACTGGGATTGGCCGGGCAACGTGAGAGAGCTGGAAAACTTTATTGAGCGATCGGTCATTCTCACCGAGGGAACGGCCTTGCGTGCCCCCCTGGCTGACCTTCAGACGCAATCACCAGGCTCTAACGCCGCCGGGCATACGCTTGAGGGCGCAGAACGCGAGCACATCATTCGCGTGCTGCGGGAAACTCGGGGAATGATCTCCGGTCCGACTGGAGCGGCCCGCCGGCTGGGCCTGAAGCGCACCACGCTGCAGTCGAAGATGCAGCGGCTGGGAATTACGCGTCGGGACTATGCCGGCCGGGAAACCGGCTAGCACGGCCGGAGCGTTCTTCAGCTTCCCCTATTCCAGCTTAACCCTACTTCAGCTTAACGAAGAGCAGAACAAAAATTGCCCACACTCCAACCGTGACGGGAAACTGCACCAGGGCCGCATCGCGCATTCCACCTCCCCTGGGCAGAGCATACGTAAGCACCATCATTGCCAGAGCGGTAAGCACCCCTAGAACTAGTTTGCTTTTCCAGGTCATGAATGTTTGTGCCTCACTTTCCCCTTGGCTCGGACGTATCTTCTCGCCGGCGGGGAGTATATCTCGCAAAGACAAGCTGAACAAGTAGCTGTCAAGAGCTGGCGATGAGGCCAGAAACTTCGACACGGCCATCCCGTGGGAGGGGTTTCAAGTGCCGATGGATGCTCGGGCTGCCGAATGGTCGGCAGCCTGGTGGCTGTAGGGGCTGAGGGATGAGCTTTCCCTTCAGACAGTTAGACCGCTTTCGGGACTGCGCCATTCTGGAACTCGGATTGCATCAGCGTTCCGTGATCGGGAAGTAAGTCGAGCAGCTTTCCCCCAAACACGGACCGACGAGTCGCAGTCACCCTGGCACTCGTCGTCCGCATCCGGATCAGGAGTGAACCGTGTTAGTGGCTAGGAATTATCAGCCGAGCAATCTGGTTCGATTACTGCCGGAGCCTGTCAGGAACTCCGCTCTGGCAGAGGATCTATCGAGGAGTGAAGCGTGGCGGGCGAGATCACTATCCCGCGAAGAAGTATGGGCAGAGGGGCGTCAGTACGGGGCAGGATCGCGCCCGGAACCATGGCACGATACAGTTCTCAGCCAGAACAACCCAGAGGCGGTTGATCCTCTGTATTTATTTGCCTGCCAACTGGAGTGGGAGCGAGGCGCCGCTCCCAGTGCCGCTTGGGAAGTGATTTCCGCGGCGCGCAGCCCGCACGCCGATACACGCGCCCATGCCCGCTCTTTGCTTGAGCGTTCGCAGCAAACCAGGTCGCAATATCCAGACGATGTCCCCGACGAGCAGGGACACCGGCGAAGTTCGACGGCGGAGGCAGGCATGAGAACTCCCTACGGTCTCGAGATCATCGAGAGCTGCATGGCTGCAAGGCGAGCCGGGCGGGCTTTTTCTGCCGCTTTTCACCGGCGGTGCTGCGATCAGTGGATGAAGACTGTCACCACAGCGTTATGCCGTCAGGAGCGGTGCTGTTTGTGGAGGGGCAGACGCCACGAGGCGTGTTTATTGTTTGCTCCGGCAAGGTGAAGCTGTCGACGACATCGAAGGAAGGCAAAGTGCTGATCCTGAAGCAGGCGGAAGCCGGCGAAGTGCTGGGATTGAGCGCCGCCATTTCCGGCACGAACTACGAAATGACTGCGGAAACTGCTTCTCCCTGCCAGTTGAATTTCATTGGCCGCCAGGACTTGATGAACCTGCTGCAGAATCAGAGTGAAGTGGGCGTGCACTCTGCGCTGTGGCTGAGTCATGAATTCCAAGGTGCGTATCGGGACATCCACGATCTGGTACTGGCCCGCTCTTCGTCGGGAAAACTAGCGAGGCTTTTGTTGTCATGCGCTCCCACAGGGATCCAGAACTCGGCAGAATTGCACCTGCGCTCGGTCATGACCCACGAAGAGATGGCGCAACGCATTGGCTCCTCGCGGGAAACCGTTACGCGGCTGTTGAGCGATCTGAAGAAAAAAAGGCTGATCCGCCTGGAAGGCGCGACCCTGGTAATTCGCGACCGGACCGGGTTGGAAGCTTTGGCAGTTTAACCTTCCCCCACCCGGGAGGGCGGCTCTGAAACTGGGGCCGCCCTCCGTTGTTTCGCTGCACGGTCATTGATTCCTATCTGAGCGGAAGTGAGTTGGCTTGTATTCCGGCACGCTGATCAGCGATCTGATGGCAAGGGTCGAAAGCGCGGAGCAGGCGGCTGCGTCCCGTCTCACAGAAGAAAACCACGGAGCGAAGCCGTGCGCAGCAGCGGCGACCTCAGAGTCCGAAGAGTTCGCGCAGCCGTTTAGTCTGCGCCCGGCTGACTGGAATCTCGCTCTGCTTCTTATCATCCATGCGCAACTGGTAAGAACTCTTGAACCACGGCACGACTTCGCGAATGCGGTTGATGTTCACCAGGTAGGAGCGGTGTGCCCGCCAGAATAAGCCGGGATCCAGGCTGCCGAGTAGTTCTTCCAAGGTACGGCAGTTCGAGTGCCCCTCCATGCCTGCTGGGCCGGCGGTGACGACGGTGATCACTCCGTCCTCGATGGAGGCGTAACAGATTTCCTTTTGGTCCACCAGAAACATTCGCCCCACTGCTTTCAGCAGGATTTTTGAGGTTTGAACCTTGGGCGCCTGCAGCATGCGGACGAGCGTGTCGATCTTTTCCGCAGGCAAGCCTTCGGCTCCCTGCTGAGCGCGAGCTCTCTGCACCGATTGTGCCACGCGCTTTTTGTCAAACGGCTTCAGCAAGTAATCCACCGCATTGACCTCGAACGCTTTTACTGCGTACTGGTCGAAGGCGGTGGCGAACACGATCATAGGGAGGGGAATCTTCCGGTCGAGAAGCTTTTTGATGACGCCGAAGCCGTCGAGTCCAGGCATCTGGACGTCGAGAAAGACGACGTCAGGGCAATGTTCTTTGATGAGGCTGATGGCCTCGAGACCATTTTTTCCCTGCGCCACGACGTTGACGTCGCCGGCGCTCTTGAGCAAGTAGGCGAGCTCGTCGCGAGCGAGTTGCTCATCGTCCACGATTACCGCAGAAAGGGACATTCCGTCTCCAGGCGTCAGAGGTCTGCTCTGAGTATAGTGGCGGCGTTTTGGCAGCGTCAACGCAGGCGGCCGGGGACTTCAATGCGGCTGTTGCGTCATGCCGCCCAAGTCCATCTTGGTGAAGCCGGCGGGGATCTCAAACAGACCGGCCGGTTGCGCACCTTCTTGAATGTTACGCAATTCTCCGCTGTTTGACTTGCCCTCCCACTTCACCGGAAATCGCAGTTTGGGGTCGAGCCAGAAGTGGCTGACATCGCCGCTCGCGTTCGTGGTCTCGTATTTCACCGTGCTGCGTCCGTTGACGGTCTCGGTGCCGACCTTGTGGCAAGTGCTGCTCTGGTGCCCCATTTTTTGCCAATCGCCGCAGGCATTCTCGACATCGCCGGCCTGGAAGAAGGCGGAGGCATATCCCATGCGCTGGCTTTGAGCCTGCATTGGCATCTCCATGTACATATGCTGCTGAGCCATGAGGACGTCCCCAGTCTGGGTTGCATAATTGATGATGACTGCGCTGCCGTGGGCGCTGGCAGTCTGCGACTCGATCCGCATTTTGTCCTTGGCGAAGTAGATCTTGGCCTGCGTCGGCGTGCCCGGTTTCTGCAAGTCAACAATCTCGGCAGAAAACTCGGCCTGCGCGACAACAAAGCTGGCGGCAAGCATGAGAGCGCAGAAACAGGAAACACGAGTGATCCATCGAAGCATGTAATTCTCCTTCATCCGCGTCCGCAGGGCCGTCGGTTCTTGCTGACCTCAGAGCAAGAGCGGAGGAAGAATAGCAGAAGTGGGCTCGGTCGTCACACAACGTTCTCCAGCGCCAACGCCATGCCCAGGCCGCCGCTGACGCAGAGCGTGGCCACGCCGCGCTTCGTATTGCGCTTGAGCATTTCATGCAACAAGGTGACCGTGATCCGTGTGCCGGTGCAGCCGATGGGATGTCCGAGGGCGATTGCACCGCCGTTCACGTTGAGCCGGTCGCGATTGAAATTCAATTCGCGGTCACAGGCGAGCACCTGCGCAGCGAAGGCTTCGTTGAGTTCGATCAAGCCGAACTCGTGCAGCCTGAGGTTATGCTTCTCTTCCAGTTTGCGCAGCGCTGGGACGGGTCCAATCCCCATCATGCGCGGATCGACTCCTGCCGAGGTTACAGCCGAGATTCGCGCCAGGGGCTTCAGATTGTTCTGCTTTACGAAATGTTCGCTCACTAAGACCACGGCGGCAGCGCCGTCGGTGATTCCGGAAGAATTGCCCGCCGTGACTGTTCCACTTTTCGAGAACACCGGAGTGAGCTTGCCCAGCTTTTCCATGCTGGCGTCGGGGAACGGATGTTCGTCGCGGCTGAATGTGGTCGCGCCTTTCTTGCCTTCAATGGTCACCGGGACAAGTTCAGCGTCGAATCGTCCCGCGGCAATCGCCCGCGCGGCGCGGGTTTGCGACAGCAGGGCAAATTCATCCTGCTCCTCGCGCGAAATCTTGTAATGCTCGGCCAGCAGTTCCGCAGTCTCGCCCATCACCAATTTCGCCATGGGACAGAAGAACCCGTCGCGATACATGCCGTCGACCAGTTCCTGGTTGCCCAGTCGGTATCCCCAGCGCGCTTCGAGATAGTAAGGAACGCGCGACATGGATTCCGTGCCACCGGCCAGGATGCAGCTGGCATCGCCGAGGAGAATCGACTGATAAGCCAGCGCGATCGACTTCATCCCCGAAGCGCAGGCTTTGTTCACGGTAAACGCCGGCGCTTCCTGCGGCACGCCGCTGCGGATGGAAACTTGCCGCGCCACGTTCGGTCCGCCGCCCGCCTGGCGGGCGCTGCCGAAGATGGTTTCTTCCACTTGCTCGGGCTGGATTCCGGCGCGTTCGATCGCGGCCTTGGCGGCCACCGCGCCAATCTCAGCTGCCGTGAGTGAGGCCAGCGACCCGCCGAACTTCCCAATCGGCGTGCGCACCGCCGAGAGAATGTAGACGGCCTGCAAAATGTTGCCTCCAAAACATTTGAGTTTAGCAGGGCGGGGAAGATGCAGAGGCAGGGATCAATGTAACCTCAACTTCAGCCTCGCAATTGCCGATAATCATTTTGGAACTTGACGGGTTAATGCCCCGGGCTGAATGCGGCCCGGGGTTTTGTTTTCTTCACAGCTACGATTCGCCCAGGATGCGGTTCGCTGGGCTGCTAGTTCGTCCTATCGTGGGAATTTCATATCGGGAATGAGCGCCGTTTGTCGCGAACGCACTTGCGGGCAGCGCGACCAACACCTAGGGTAGGCTTCAGGGCCCGTGGTGTAATGGCAGCACATTAACCTGCCCAGTTTAAAGGTGCGGGTTCGACTCCCGCCGGGTCCACCGCTTTCCCAGTTCCGGTAGGGAAGGCTGGCGAGGAGGTTCCGGGCAGGGAACCTCCTCTAAGTAATCTTGACTTTCATCATCCCAGCTGCCGATAATAGTTGATGTAACTGGGCAGGTTAATAGCCCCGGACTGAATATGGCCCGGGGTTTTGTTTTGAGTGAACGGTTTGGGGCCAACTCAAGGCGGATTGACAGGGGCTTACACTCGGAGGCGGCAAGGAAAGGGATCGACTGCAAATGGCGAACGGCACAAAAGGGGATGATCCGATCCTCGATATTGTTTACTTTAAGATCTCCCGATTCTCGCCCACTGCGGATGCCCTTATCGCTGAAATAGTCCAACTCGGCGCCCAGCGCGATTTGGAGTCTGCTGTCAACCTGTTCGCACCGCCGCCAATCGCCGAGTTGGAAGCTGAACTTAAGGAAATGCGTGACCGTGTGCTTGCCGATCGCGAGGAACGCGGATGGGAAGTGTAGAGTGTGTGAAAATCAGATTGCCACTACGCGTTCCACTCTTGCCATTCCCGCTAACCTCCGGCATAATAAGTGTTTGTCTTGACCCCGCCGGACTCTTCCGGAACAAGGATATACATCTGTGTTAATGATTCGACTGTCGCGCATGGGTGCGCGCAAGCAACCGCATTACCGCATTGTGGTCATTGAGAAGGCGCGCGCACGCAACGGCAGGCCGGTGGAAGTTGTGGGGACCTACAACCCTCGAACCAACCCCGCCAGCGTGGAGTTCAAGCGTGACCGCGTGGATTACTGGGTGTCGAAGGGCGCGCAAATGTCGGAGCGGGTGGGCAAGCTCTACTCCAAGCCTCCGGCCGCTCCGGCAGTTCCCGCGGCATAAGCGAATACCATGACTGAACCCACCGGAGATGTGCGGGCTCTCATCGAGCAGATTGCGAAGTGGATCGTCGATACTCCCGATCAGGTCTTTGTGGATCATCTTGATGACGACGTGATCGAACTGGAAGTCGCGGAAGGTGACGTGGGCAAAGTCATCGGGCGCCAGGGGCGCAACGTTCGTGCCCTCCGCACTCTTCTGAGCGCGGCAGGCGTGCGGGCGCGCAAGCGCTACACTCTGGAAGTCATCGACTAGAGACCTGGACTAGAGACCCGGACTAGAGACTAGCGAAGAGCCAGCGCCAGGGCAGGGAACCGGACCATTCGCGATCCTGAAACAAGTGGTGAGTTCATTACGCTGGCCCGCGTGGTGAAAACGCAGGGCCGCCGCGGCGAAGTCGCGGCTGAGATTCTGAGTGACGTGCCTGATCGATTCGCGGTAGGTATGAAGTTGCTGGCGCTGCCGCGGAACTCGAACGCAGACCGGCGCGAACTGGAACTGGAAGATCTTTGGCCGCACAAAGGGCTGCTGGTGCTGAAGTTCGCGGGCGTGGATTCGATCTCCAAGGCGGAGCCGCTGGTGGGATGCGAATTGCGGGTGCCGCGCAGCCAGCGTTCGGAGCTGCAAGCGGGCTGGAGTTACGTCAGCGACCTGGTAGGTTCTACGGTGCTTGACCAGGGACGCGAGATCGGGCGCATTGAAGATGTTCAGTTCGGAGCGGGAGAAGCGCCATTATTAATTGTGCGCGATGCTAGGGGCCAGCTGATGGAAATCCCCTTTGCTGAGACATATCTCGACAGCGTGGATGTGCAGCAGAAGCAGGTGAGGATGAAGTTGCCGGAAGGCCTGCTGGAAGTGAACGCTCCGCTTACTGCGGAAGAGAAGCGGGAGCAGGCGCTGCCCGAAAGAAAGAAAAGGCATTGACAGAAGGAGACCCAGAGCCCAGATTTTCTGAGAACTGAGAACTGAGAACTGAGAACTGAGAACTGAGAACTGAGAACTGAGAACTGAGAACTGAGAACTGAGAACTGAGAACTGAGAACTGAGAACTGGGTTACGGGTTCTGCGATGAAGGCCGACATTGTTACCATCTTTCCGGACTTCTTTCGCGGACCGTTGGAATACGGCATCACGCGCAGGGCTCAGGAAATGGGCCTGGCGGAAATTAAGGTCCACGATCTGCGGGAGTTTACCCGTGATCGTCACCGCACTGTGGACGACCGGCCTTTCGGCGGCGGTGAAGGCATGGTGCTGAAGCCGGAACCGCTTTTTGAGTGTTTGGAGTCGATGGGCATTGCGCCGCGCGAAGCGCGGCTTGCGGGGAAGGTGAAGCAGTCAGTAGTTTTACTTTCTGCGCAAGGGCAGCGGTTTACGCAGAAAGTTGCGGCGGAGTTGGCCTCGCTCGACCGCATCGTTTTAGTCTGCGGTCGGTACGAAGGTGTGGATGAGCGGGTTGCCGACTTTCTCGCCGATCGGGAACTTTCCATCGGCGATTATGTGCTGAGCGGCGGCGAAATGGCTGCAGCCGTGATTGTGGAAGCAGTCATGCGGTTGCTTCCCGGTGCGGTAGGAAACGAAAGGTCGACCCAGCAGGAATCTTTCACCGTTGACTCGAAAGCGGTTGAGTCGGAAGCTAAAGGCTCGGGCGGTGCGGATTCGACTTGCGGGTCCAACGGATTGCTGGATTATCCGCACTACACGCGGCCCGCAGAGTTTCGCGGCATCAAGGTTCCGGAAGAGTTGATGTCCGGCAACCACGAAGAAATTCGAAGATGGCGGCGGCAAAGGGCGCTGGAAAAGACTTTGCGTAATCGTCCTGACTTGCTGGAAGGCGCGGTGCTGAGCGAAGAGGACAACAGGTTTCTAACCGAGATCAAGAAAGAAAAGATTAAGAAACATCTCGGCTGAGTTTCAAGATTTCAGAATTCAGAAGGACTAACTATCATGTCGAACTTAATCATCGAAAAATTGCTGGCCAAGACCCAACGCACCGACATTCCCGCGTTTCACCCAGGCGACACCATTCGCGTTCATGTGAAGATCAAAGAAGGCGACAAAGAGCGCGTGCAGGCCTTTGAAGGCGTGGTGATCAAGCGCGACAACGGGCCCCAGGCCAGCTTCACCGTGCGCAAGATCAGCTTCGGCCAGGGTGTGGAACGCATTTTCCCGGTTCACTCCAAAGTGATCGACAAAGTGGATCTGCTGCGCTCGTCCAAAGTACGCCGCGCCAAGTTGTATTATCTGCGTGGCCTCAAGGGCAAAGCGGCGCGGCTGCGAGACGTCGAAAAGCCGAGCTAACCCGCATTCTGGGATTTCCTTTCATCTCCTTGCTTTTCGCGCTTGCAGGAATGGGCGTCGCCAAGTGAAGATGGTGGGGCGTCCTGATTTCCCCAATGTCGAGCGCCGCGAAGGCTTCCGTCGAATTCACGCTTTCTCCTTCTGCAGCCAAGCTGCGCCTGCTCAAAAAGCTGCACTGCACGCTGCGCTACGAAAAAAAAGCCTGGGAGTCGGGCGCGGCGATGGTGGCCGGAGTCGACGAGGTAGGGCGCGGATCGCTGTTCGGCCCGGTCGTGGCCGCGGCCGTGATTCTTGAGCGCAGCTACCGCGTTCGGGGCTTGCGCGATTCCAAGTTGCTGTTGCCGGAGCGCCGCGAACAGCTTGCGCCGCGCATTCGCGAGCATGCCATCGCTTGGGCGGTTGCGGCGGTGGATGCCGCGCGCATCGACCAGATCAACATCTACCAGGCCTCGCGCGTCGCCATGCGCGAGGCGGTAATGCGCCTTCAGCCCGCAGCCGACCATCTTCTGGTCGATGCGGTTTGCCTGGATTGCGCGCTGCCGCAAAAGGCCATCATTCATGGTGACGCGCTTTCCGCTTCGATCGCGGCCGCTTCGATTCTCGCCAAGGTCGAGCGCGATCGCATGATGTGCGAGTGGGATGCGGTCTTCCCCGAGTATGGCCTGGCCTCGCACAAGGGCTACAGCACGCCGCAACATCTGGCGGCTTTAGAGAAATATGGTGCGACGCCGCTGCATCGGCAGTCGTTCGCGCCGGTGTGGAGCAGTCCGGTGGAACAGGTGGTTTTCGAGTTCGACTGACATAAGCGTTGCAGAACCTTGGGTTGGCGATTTTCGCTTGACACCTATCTCCTTTGAATTAATCTTTCGTGATGAATCCAACACTCAAGGCAGTTCTCTGGGCGGTTCTTTGGTTTGTTCTGGGTCACCTCAGCTGTGCTGTCATGCACCACTGGCATCACCACATGGCGAGATAGCGGTCGGCGGATCGCGTCTTCGCGCTCTTGAAATCCGCCTGTGGATTTCTGCCGCTTAATAAATCTGCTGCGCTCGCGGTTGGCGGTAGCGCGAGCTGGATGCGATTTGCCTGAGGCTCGGTATCCCCTCCCCCTCGGGTCTAATGGAATCATCGGATTAGCGGGAAAATCGCCGCAAAATCCGGACAACAAAAGACTTAGAGGTCAAAATCTCGGAATTATGCCTTTGACAAACCCAATGAGCAAATCGCACAATGAGACGCCGTGACAGGGCTAATATAGAGTGATAGGCTTGGAAAAGTAAAAAGCCCCGATGCCAGTCGGAGCTTTATAGGTCTGCGTTAGGACACTCAGATCATGCCATAGGAGTGTGTCCAATGCAATCTCTTTCACCCTTGACTTCCGAGCAACCCCTAGATGAAAATTCCGCACCTGAGTCAGAGGAGATAAAAATGACGACCGAAGTATTTGCGGACAAGAAATTCCCTAACGATTGGCACGTAGAAATCATCGACGAAAAGACCGGCGAAATCTATCAGGCTATTTTCGCTGGACCGAACGCCGAGCGCCGCGCAAGGGAATATGCCAATTGGCAAGAGTCCACAGTTTTTTCCAGTGCGGCCTAGAGAAGTATCTGCCGCTCAACCTGTCCAACGCAATATGATGGCACTCCAGTCGTCCCCGGCTGGCCGGGGTGCCATGCATCGTCGATCGTTGAAAGCTGCGACAGTTTGGATATGGTGAAGCACTTCCACTGACCCTCAGGTGGCAATCCCTCCGAACTGTCACCTGCATACTGCCATACTAACATTTGCTCCTTCCCGTTTTTTAGCCCAATGATGTGAGGACAGAAGTAGCGCTCAAAATTATCGTACATACCAAAGCAGCTAGTGCGATTATCGAGTGCATTGAGCAACAGATCTGACCAGACCGGTCTTTTGTACCAAGTGGAATGTTAGTGTAACGCCTTGTTAGACATTTGTCCTTCGTAGCCGCCGGGGGTGTGGGGATGTGGGAAACGCGAAGCGTTTTCCATATCTCCATGCCCCGGTTGCTTCGGCAAGATTGCTTGCGGTGCTGGTGGCCTATAACCCAGTGCCGAGTGCGGCCGCTCCGTGTTGTATTCCACGCGCCACCTCTCGGTCAGAATCTGTGCCTCCTTCAGCGAGTAAAAGATCTCGCCGTTCAAGAACTCATCGCGCAGCTTTCCGTTGAAGCTCTCACAATACCCGTTTTCCCACGGACTCCCAGGCTCGATGTACAACGTCCTCGTGCCCACTTTCCCCAGCCACTTCCGCAACTCCTTGGCAATAAACTCCGGTCCGTTGTCCGAACGAATGTGCTCTGGTATTCCGCGCGCCAACATCACATCGGCCAACGTTTCGATCACCTGCAAACTCCCCAACCGCCGCGCCACCCGCAATGCCAAGCACTCCCGTGTGTACTCGTCGATCACCACCAGGACGCGCAGTGCTCGTCCGTCGTGCGTCATCGCCTTCACAAAGTCGTAGCTCCACACATGATTCGCCCGCTCCGGTCGCAACCGCACACACGAACCATCCCCGAGCCACAATCGTCCTCGTGGCCGCTGTTTCTGCGGCACCTTCAGCCCTTCGCGTCGCCAGATCCGCTGCACTCGATCCTTCCCCACCGGCCATCCCGCATGCTGCAACAGCGCCGTGATGCGCCGGTAGCCGTACCGCCCATACTTCGCAGCCAGGGCCATGATCGTCTGCGTCAGCTGATCTTCGTCCGTGCGCCGCAGCGGCAGATAGCGTTGCGTTCCCCGCCATTGCCTCACCACTCGGCACGCCCGCCGCTCACTCACTTCATACTCCTCACGGGCATGCTCCACGGCGCACCGACGTCGCTCCGGGCTTAGAAGTTTCCCTCCGCAATATCCTTTAATATCTGTTTATCCAACGCCAGCTCCGCCACCAGCCGTTTTAGCTTGCCGTTCTCTTTTTCCAGTTCCTTCATCCGCTTCGCCTGGTCCATCTTCAAACCGCCGTATTCCTTCCGCCAGCGGTAGAACGTCTGGATTGTGATCTCGGCTTCTTTGCAGGCTTGTGGGGTGGTTTTTCCGTTTGCGATGCTCACTTCAATCTGCCGCAGCATCGTCACGATCTGCTCTGGCTTGTACCTCTTGATGGGCATGACCCGCTTTTCCTCCAAGTGGATTCTCTCTCATTCCACCTGGTACAAATTTCGCCGGTCACGTCACTACCCCTTTTCTTCGGATTTTTCTCGGGTGGCTTCACTTTGAGCACGTCCGCTATCACTTCCTTGAATGGGAGCGGAATGTGCGGGATCGGCTTGGAGTTCGTAATCTTATTCTGGGGTTCCACTTTGTTCGTCACCTTCAGACTCCAATTCTTCCTCTAGCATGTCCTTCCAAAGAAAGTCTTGCTCGCCAGATAGCGGCTCCGAAGGCGTAGTCGTCGGCACTGCCGGAGCGCCGCGCGGATACGGTGCGGTAATCCGCAGTTTATATTCGGCCACATTGCCACTCAAGGCCAACAAACCATCGCGTTTACCGTCTTCGTGCCATCCATCCATTGTATGCATCTCATCAACATCGTAATGCACAGCCCATCCTCGTAACGGACGTATTCTTTCTCTGTGTGATTAACCTGAGAATGCGTGCGACGGCCAAGAAACGCTTTCTTGAGCACCGTGGAACTATCCGTCATCACATGGGCGTCCTCATCCACCATTGTGTTCACCATCTCTCGCAGGTTCTCGGCTGTGACCTTTTCAACATGCGTGGATTGCACACGTCCGCCGCGCTGCAACACAGAAACGACCGCAGCCTTGTTGGAAGTTGGGGAAGCGTAATCCGGCTTCCTGCCGCGTTTCCGCATGTACTCCTTTTGCCTGTACGGGCCGACGCGGAACTTTCCGCCGACGTAGGTTTCATCTACTTCGATGACACCAGTCAGTTTCGACGACAATGGTTCTTGGGTCATCGTGTATCGAATCCGATGAGCCATGAACCATGCGCTCCTGTAGGTGACCTTGAGCATTCTGTGAAGCTGGTGGGCACTCATGCCCTTTTTGCTGGCACAAAGCAGGTGATAGGCCAGCAACCATTTGCTCAAGGGAATATGGGAATCCTCAAAGATCGTTCCCACGGTAACGGTGAACTGCTCCCGGCATCCGCCGCACTTCCACACACCTTTGCGAACGTGAGTGTCCTTCTTAGAAGGCTTCGGCTCTAGCTTGTAGGCATCGCCGATGACGCCGCAATGCGGACAGACCACGCCATCGGGCCAGCGGAGCTTTTCAAGAAATTCCCGCGCCTTATCTTCATCGCTAAAGTGTTGAGCCAGCGCGATTAGGTTGAGTTCATCGTTTGCCATGCGTAAACATTAGCTCAAACGCATGGGTTTGTCAAGTGCATAATTCCGCAAAATCTAGACGATAAAGGACTTAGGGCCGATGTCGTCGGGGCTGGCTAGACTGCCTTTGCCTTGGCCATGATGGGCTTGTTTTTCGTTGGGCGCAAGGTCAGATGTCACAACGGGGCTGTGGATTTCGTGCAGCGGCCTGAAGCCCTACCCCGCACTTACGTGCGGGGCTAATGAATGCCGTCGCTTCGCGAGTGACGAGCCGTTTGTTCGGTGGTCCGACCGTTCAAGGTTGCGTTTAGTTCGTTGACTAGCTTGGTGTTGTTTACTAATGCCTGGCGCAGAATTTCTGCTTGTTGCTTGGCTGTCGCCCAATCCTGTTTTTCGACTGCTTCGGTTAGGCCCGGCAACTCCAGGTGCGCGTAGGTGAAGCGCGCGCCGTAGAGAATGTGCTTGAACCACGGCCTGCCGGGGATGCCGTCGGGATTGAGCCAGTTTCGTTCGACCTGCATAGCGCCGCGGTTGATGGTGTCGGCTAGTTTGGAGTCGATTGTGCCCGAGGCCAGGGCGCGGCTTGCGGATTCATCGAGGCGCTTGCCGGCGGCTTCGAAGTTGTCGATGGCATCGAGTATGGGCTTCAGGTCGAGCACTCCCGAGAGAAAGTTGGAGTCGGAATTCCTTCCGGAGTTGCAGGTGGCGCATGGGGGCACGGGGTCCTTCGACTCCGCCGCTGTTTCGCTTCGCGAATCAGCCACTCCGCTCAGGATGACAGGATTGTTCTTGGCGAGTTCATTTACGAACTGGCGGATGTTGCTGGCGTAGCTGGCAAAATCAAACGGGAGCAGATCAGCGTTGGCGAGGCGCAACGCGAGTACGCCCCACAACTGCGACATTAGAGTGTGATAGCGGTAGCCGGGATCGCCGAAGTGGTTCATCCAGAAGAAGTCGTCGTAGGCGGAGTGGTAGACGCCGTAGGGTCCATCGAACTGCAGGCCCAGGACGGGCATCCCTACGAAGTTGAGGAAGACGGTGTGGTCAGAGCCGCTGCCGATGCGAGTGTCGGCGAGGTTTGAATCAGTAACGTTCAGATCGGTGACTGCTCCTGATTGTTTCGCTTCGCTGCGCTCGCGCGTGGACGACGCCTTCCACGCTTCATAAAGCGTCTTGCCCGAGGGATCTCTCAGCGTGTGTGTGGTTTCGACCAGCATGGGCGCGAGCGACGCCACTGCCTGGCCGTGTAAGTTGGGCCCGGAGGTTGAGGAATCGACATTGATGTAGGCTACTGCTTTTTTGCGCAGTTCGTCGGCGAACTGCTCTCCCCACTCGGTGGAGCCGGTGAGGCCAACCTCTTCGCCGTCCCAACTGCAGAAGACAAGGGTACGACGCGGACGTGTTCCAGCTTTCGCCAACTTTCCCAGAGCGCGGGTCAGTTCCATCATTGACGCGGTGCCGCTGCTGGGGTCGACGCCGCCGAAAACCCAGGCATCGCGGTGATTGCCGAGCACGATCCATTCATCGGGTAACTGCGCGCCGCGAATGCGGCCCTCGACCACGTAATAGGGTTGCGTCGAGTTATCCATCTCGATCTTCACGTGCACGCGCACTCGATTGCCGCCCAGGTGATATTTGATCGGCAGTCCACCTTGCCAATCGTCTGGAGCGACTGGACCATCCATGTGTGCGAGCAGCGGTTTGGCGTCGTGCCAGGAAAGCGGCAGCGCCATGATCTTTGGAATCGACACTGCTTGCTCGACCGGAATACGTTTTGCGCCGGGGACCGACGCCCATCCCGGAGTGAGCGGATCGCCGGGAACCATGAAATCGTAAGTGATCGCTCCGCGCTGGATGTGATACTCCGGGCCCCACGGGCCCTTGGGCACGACTTGACCTTTCTTGTATCCATCTTCAGCGGGATCGCTGTAGATGAGAATGGCGGCCGCGCCTTCGCGCTCGGCGGTGAGCGCTTTGAAGCCGCGGTAGCTGTAGGGATTCGAGTAGCGGACGAGAACGACTTTGCCTTTAACGTCGATGCCCTGCTTGCGGAGAAGTTCGTAGTCTTCGGGATTGCCGCTGTGGGCGTAGACGAGCGGGGCAGTCACTTCCCCGGACGCGGACATGCCGCTCCACGCCGAGCTTATGCTTTTGTTCTTCATGTCAGGATCGCCGGGGACGGGCAGTTCGCGAAGGCCGGCGCGGTAATGAACCGGTGCAACCATTTCCAGAAAGGTGGATTTTGGATTGCTGCCGTAGACGTCGTAGCGGCGGATTACGACGTCTTCGATACCTTCGTTGCGCCATTCATCGGCGATGTAGCGAGCCAGTTCGTTGTTGCGAGCGGATCCGGCGACGTGCGGCTCGGCGGTGAAGATTTTATGCTGCCGTCGCTCTTCATCGGGGGAGGGGATGGCCTTGAACTTGTTTTCGACTTCGGCCTCGTGAGTTGCAGCAGACGGAGTAAAGCCGAGGATGGAAGTCTGGGCCTGGGCAAAGAACGGTGATTGGAACACGAGCGCCAGATAACACAGGGCGCTTGTGGATAGCATGGGCCGGCGCAAGCTCATGATCAGCATCTCCTCGCAAAACGAGTCGATAAGGAAGCGAGCCAAACGCGCCCTTCGGTCGCTTTCGCTCCATCAGGGTAGGCTCCGTGGAGTCGCGCGGCTCGCCCGGATCCCTTCGACTTCGCTCAGGGCAAGCTCTTCGCGAGACAAAAGGCGTCTCGCTCAGGATGACAAATCCATCTAATCTACTGCGGTTTGTAGATCTCCGACAGCAAATCCGGCTTCGATCCGTCGCGCACCAGGTGAGGGTAGCGTTCACCGCCATGGTAATCGAGCGCGTAGGTCTTGAAGTAGTCCGTGTTCTCGACCAGAAGTTCGAGGGGAGCGGTGCTGCTCTTGCCCGCCCGGAGTGCGTCGCGCAGCACTTCTGGCGAGTATTGGTGGCCGTTCACCGCGATCAGCTTCATGCCGGGACCGATTCCAGCCAGAGCCGCGGGCATGCCCTCGATGGTATCGACGATTGTTCCATCCTCGCGGAGTTCGAGCCCAATCGAATACAGCCCGCCATTCACATGGCCGCCGCTCTCACTGCCGCGCTCCATTTCGGAGGGAACTTCGTCATAAACCACTTTCCATCCACTGCCTTCGATGCCGCCGAGTGGGGCGCCGGGTCCGTGATTCGTAAGCCGCTCAGTCCAGAAGCCGCGCCAATCATAAGGTGTGATTTGATTCAGAGCATTGACGACATCGTCGAAGGTGTAAGTCTTAACCATGGGCCCCGTGCTGGGAGCGCCGTGGAAGAGTTTGCAGAAGTCATCCAAAGATTTCTTGGCCTTGCTCTGCTGCCGAATGATGACGTCCGCCCACAGCCAGTCCAAAGTGCCTTCATCGTAGAAATCGGTTGAGCGGCGCCAGGATTCCCAGGCACGCGGAGAGAAATAAAGCTCTGGAGCGTCGTCGGCAGTGTCTTGCAGGTTGCGCCATTCGCGGCCGGGAGTGTGGTCGAGTTCGGCAGCGGTTAAGGACAAATCGTCTCTCGCCTGCTCCGGAGTCAGCAGCCCGCTGCGGGCGGTGAGCACCGTGCCCAGATAATTCGTCAAACCTTCATATACCCACAAGAGATCGTCTTGCATGGGTTGTTCATAGTCAGGCGTCGTCAGGTCGGCGGGCCTGCGGTATTTTCCATTCCACGAATGCACGTACTCGTGAGGGAGCAGGCTGGCTTCCATCTTGCGTTCGCCTTCATCCACTAACCCGCGCTCATCAACCCGACTGTCGTCGGACTCGTGGTGCTCCAGTCCGAAGTGAGCCACGTGATCGCTCAGGCTGAACAGGAAGTGGTAGTCGCGATAGTGATGTGCGCCGAAAAGCTTGTTCGTCTGTTCGACCAGATTCTTGTAGTGGTCCCAGACTTCCTGCGGAGGCTCAAGAGCGGCGGCGCTGTCGGCGGCAACGTCCATCTCGACGAGCGGGTCGTGGGCTAACTTGACGACCTTGAGGAATTCGCCGGTGATCACCGGAGAATCGACCAGCGTGGTCAGGGAAGTCGGCTGAAAAACGATTTGCGTATCGCCATTCTGCCCGGTGAGCGACGTCGATGCGATGGGCAACGGCGTGCCATATTTCCAACCTGCGGGGAGTTTCAGAGTGGCCACGTAGGTGAGATCGTCTGATTTCCAGCCTTTGGGATAGAGCAGGACCTGATTCCAACTGATGACGGCCATTTTATCGGTAGCTGAGGAACCCGCAGAGAATCCGCCTTCGAAGGTTGCGGGAGAGAGGAAATCCAGCTCGGCGCTCACTTCATTCTCGCCGGCCGGGACTTCGACGTGAATGGTGAAGCCGTCGAGCAGATCGCGCCGCCACTTCAGGGTTTTGCCGCCAGCGGTGAATTTGAGTCCCGCCAGGTCAATCACGGGGCCGTCGGGAGCGTGCTCGCCGGGAATCCACTTTGGATAATAGAGCGTCAGGTCTCCGGCGCTGGCCGGAATTTTAAGTTTAGCGTGGAAGATTTTGCGGGGCGTGGAAGTGGCGTCCACGAAGAGGGTGATGGTTGGCGGCGTGGCTGACCAGCTGAAAAGCGAGAAGAAGAGAACACAGACTACTCCCAAGACTCTTGAGAGTTTCATTATGAAGGGCCCCCATTCGTTCGATGAACCGGATCGCGCTGTCTGCAGAATTTTAGATTCTAGCAGGCGGCGGGAGGGTGGTACAGCTACGCACCCGTTGGGTAGTGGGTCGGATTGAATCTTCAGACCGGAAGGCACCCTGAAGGACCTACAGGCCGCTCAGTTGAGGGCACGAGGCGTATTCGTGATCTCACGCCCGCCGCGGAATTTTCGTGGAACCATCTCATTGCGAAGTACGTAGGGAATATATGTCGGACTTAAAGCGTCGGGTGGCGGTGGGTGACGGGGATGCAAGATCCGCGGTGGATGCACTTTCTTCTGGCAGTTCACATTGCCGGCGCTAGCGGAGCCTTTGTGGTGGCTCCGCTGGCGCTTGTCAGCGCAAAGGGGGGCAAGGCCCATCGCCTGTGGGGCAATATCTACTTCCGGTGCATGGCCGTCGTTGCGTCCACCGCGCTGGTGATGGCTGCCTATCGACCAATCCTCTTTCTTGCGCTGGTGGCCATCTTCAGTTTTTATGCGGCTTTCACCGCATACCGGGTGCTCGGCCAGAAGGCGGCTTGGGAAGGTAAATCGGTCGTCCGTGGCTTGGACTGGGTTGCCGCCATCCTGTGTTTCGCGGCTGGCGCAATACTGGTGCTGTTTGGGGCAATCCGGCCGGATTTTGTGCAGGGCTTACGCATTCCGGCACTCGTTTTCGGAGCTATCGCCATGCGCATTTCTGGGAGAGCCATGTGGCGCTTCACACATCCGCCAACGGAGAAGATGTTTTGGTGGTACGTCCACCTACAAGGAATGATCGGCAGCTATATCGCCGCTTGGACCGCGTTCTGCCTGGTGACGATTGGTCCCCTGCTGCGTGGGAAATCGCAAGTTTGGCTGTGGCTAGTGCCGGTGTCGATCGGCTTACCCGCGATCATTGCCACTACGGCTTACTACAAAAGGAAGTTTGCTCCCGGGCCAAAGCCTGCTCTTGCATAAAGAGCTAACGGGCTAACGAGCCTTAAAAAGCGGAATCTATCCATTGATCCTCAAGAGCTTGAGAATCTACTCCCGACGGATTGCTCGGGGAAGAAACGCAAATGCTCTTTATATTCATTACTAGGGTCCTCGACTGTCGTTCATACTCAACTCTGAATCGAAACTGACTTACGCCGCCTGCTGCTATCATCTCCACGATGTCGCGGCGCGGGAAATTCATCACGTTCGAAGGGCTGGACGGGACCGGCAAGAGCACGCAAATGCGCAAGCTGGCGGCCGCTTTGCGCATAGCGGGGCATAAGGTGATGGAAACGCGTGAACCGGGGGGAACGCCGACGGGCGAGAAGATTCGCAGGGTTTTGCTGGACTCGGCGACCGAGGGGCTCTCGCCGTTCGCGGAAATGGCTTTGATGTTCGCTTCGCGGGCGCAGCACATTGCAGAGGTGATCCAGCCGGCGCTCGAGCACGGGCAGATTGTGCTTTGCGATCGCTTCACCGATTCCACGGAGGCTTACCAGGGTGGCGGCCGGAAGCTTGGCCGCGAGGCAGTGCTTGAGCTGCACCGCGTGCTTTGTGGAGATTTGCAGCCCGACATGACGATCCTGCTCGACTCTGATCCGGCGATGAGCGTGGGGCGTGCGCGGCGGCGCAACCGGCGAGCTTCGCATAGTTCTGGCAAGAATTCGCACAAACATCATTCCGATGAAAACCGCTTCGAGCAGCAGAACCGGGCTTTCTTCGCTCGCGTGCGGGAGGGCTATCTGGCAATAGCGGCAAGAGAGCAGCGCGTCGCGGTAGTGGATGCCAGCGGCACACCGGCGCAGACGCATGGGCGGATTTTGGAGGCGCTCCAACGGAAGCTGAAAGTGGCGACGGGATAGCCCTTGGTATATGCCGCAGGAATACCCACCCTTGCAAAGAACGCAGGGATGGGGCACCCTCGGTATTGGCGGTGCTGACAAAGTGCCGCGACGAAACGCGACGCGGCCCTGACCAACACTGATGCCATTCTCTGATTTTCATGGCAATGCCGAAACTGTTCATCGCCTGCGCGATATGCTGGCGCGGAAACGCTTTCCGCATGCGGTGATTCTTGCGGGGGCGCGGGGGTCGGGGAAATACACGCTGGCGCTGATGCTGGCGCAGGCACTGAATTGTCTGGCGCCCACTGAGACCGGTGGCCTGCCTGACTTCTGCGGGCAATGCGCGAACTGCCGCCGCATCGCCCAGGCTGCCGATCTTGATGCCCGGTTTGCTGAGGCGGTGGAGACGCGCGAGGGACTGCGCGAGGCCGACAAGAAAGATACTCGGCTGTTCGTGCAGACTCACCCGGATGTGCTGATCATTCCTCCCGACCCTCCGCAGATGATGATCAAAGTGGATCAGGTCCGGCGGGTGATCGAGACCATTTACTACCGTCCGTCGGAAGCCCGGGAGCGGGTTTATATCTTCACCGATTCCGCGTTCATGAAAGAGGCAGCGAATTCGCTGCTCAAAGTTCTGGAAGAGCCTCCGGAGTTCGCCACGATTTTTCTGCTTTCGGAGAATCCGGGCGAACTGCTTCCCACCATCCGATCCCGATCGATGATCTTTCCCCTTGCTGCTTTGCCGGTCGAGGAAGTGGAGCGCTACCTGGCCGAGCAGCGTCCGAAGTGGAAGGCGCCGCAGCGCGCTCTGGTTGCCAGACTGAGCGAAGGCGCGCTGGGACGGGCCCGCACTTTCGATGTGGATGCGTATGTCGCCGCCCGGGCGGATGCGCTGACCATTCTTAACTCGGCCCTGCTCAACTCGGCTGTGCAGGGAGGCGAACACACGCAGCTTTTCAAGATCACGGAATCCTACCGCGCCGGGGCTGAGGGGCGCGAGAAGACGGAACAGCTTCTCCGCACCCTTTACTCGCTGCTCCGCGATCTGATGTTTCTGAGGTCGGGGGCTCCGGAACTGGTTCACAACACCGACATTCAAGCTCAACTCACGAAACTGGCTGAGGCCGCCGACTTCGACTGGATCGCCGCGGCTTCTGACCGGCTGGCCGAGGTCGAACGTGGCATGCGCCGCAACCTGCTGCGGTCGTTGTCGCTTGATAGCCTGAGCCTGGCGCTGGAGAGGGTAACCTGAGAAAACTCTAATTGTCGTGTTTTCAGTTTGTTGGCGAGATTACCTTTGGTGGTTCTACGTCCTTCAGATAGATTGCCCGGGCAATCCCAACCGCCTATAATTGACATACTCTGGTTTAAGAATTCTCCGTCAGGTTCCGGGTAGGAGCAAGGGAGGGTGAAGTCTGTCTTCCCTCATGGCAAGGTGAATTAGGAACCCGGTTATGCGAAAGCGCCTGCAAATCGCCCTGATGGCCAGCACGGTAGCCGCGACCTCTCTTTCTCTCGCATTCCAACTCCGCGCCGAAGGCGACGGAGTGTCTGAAAAGACGGCTACGACCAAGATCACTGCAAGTGATGAAGGCGGCCGCAAGATCTATGTCAACGACCCTGTGCCGGCTAGTCAAGTTCGTCACGCTCAGGAGTCAGAAGCGCCCCGACGCAGCCTGATGTACTGGAGTTCGAAGGAGAATCGCTGGAAACCTGTGCCTGGACCGAATGCAGCGGCCATGCGAGCCGCGCGCTCGGCGGCGGCCGAGGTCAGCCAGTATCTGGGGCATGACTCCACGCAGTCGGCGACGGCCAAGATTGTGAATGCGAATTTCCGTGGGCCGACGGCGAGCCCCGGCGACATCGACAGCGCCATTGAGGCGGCCGCGGCACGGCACAATGTGGACCCTAACCTGGTACGCGCGGTGGTGAAGGTGGAATCGAACTTCAACCCTAACGCCGTCTCGCGAAAAGGCGCGATGGGGCTGATGCAGTTGATGCCTTCGACCGCGCGCCAGTTGAAGGTGAGAAATCCGTTTGACCCGGCACAGAATGTGGACGCCGGCGTGCGCCACTTGAAGCAGCTTCTGGAAAGTTATGACGGCGACATTAAATTGACCCTGGCCGCCTATAACGCCGGCGCGGGAGCGGTAGCGCGCAGTTCGGGCGTGCCGGCCTACGCCGAAACCCAAAACTACGTCCGGCGGATCACCAACCTGTACTACGGTGTGTCCGATTTTAACTCGGGCGCTTCGCACACTCCGGTGACGGTTCAACGGGACGCGCGGGGCGTGCTCTACATCAGCAACACCGATTAGTTTCGCGGCATCTGTTTTACTTTATCTCTCTTGCACCCAGGCATCGGTTCAACCAACTGGTTCAAACAAGCTGGTTCAAATAAGCAGGAACGAAGGCGGGGCTGGTTATTTTGAAGAGTTCATTGCGCCAGCGTTGTCTATGGGGAGCGTGGCTTGCGCTCGCCGTGTTTGTCGCGGTCGTGGCCACGGCTCCGGCAGCCGAGGCCCGCGCGCATCACTCCGATGCCTGGGCGCGGGAGCATTTCGCCAACGCCGAGCGGATGCGCGAGGCCCTGAACGGAACTCCGGCTGCCGATCGCACCCGTCGCGACTACCAGCGTGTTTTGAATGCCTACCGCTCTGTCTATCTTGGAGCGCCGTCTTCGAGCAAGGCTGATCCCAGCGTGGTTGCGGTAGCGGAGACGCTGGTGGAAATGGGACGGCATTTCGACGACGACAAAATTCTGAATGAAGCGGTCGAGCAATATAAGTTCCTGCGCCGCGAGTATCCCGGCAGCAAGTACCGGTTCGACGGGCTGTTCACGATCGGCGAGGTCTACAAAGACGATCTGAATGACGCCGATGCGGCGCGATCCACCTTTCTGGAATTCTTGCGCCGCTATCCTCACAATCGCCTGGCCGATGATGCCCGTCAGGCCATCACCGAACTCAAGCAGCAGGCGCAGGCCGAAAAGGCCGCAGCTGCGCAGAAGGCTTCAGGGACGAAGCAGCCGGAGAAAAGCGGGAACATGAAAGACGCGGGAGACAGCTCCGTTTCGATTGCAGAGTCCGGCGGGGACAAGTCTTCTGAGTCGCATTCCGGGCGTCTGCCGCGGGTGACCGGCATCCGGCACTGGTCGACTCCAGACTACACGCGGGTTGCCATTGACCTTGAAAGCGACGTGAAGTTCTCATCGCAGCGGCTCGATGGTCCGGCGCGGATCTTTTTCGATCTGCGCGATACCAAGCTCGCCTCCACGCTCGTCGGCAAAAGCTTCGACGTGGATGACGGCTTCCTGAAGAAAGTTCGCGTGGCCCAGTTTGCGCCTGGCCGCACGCGGGTTGTGCTCGAGGTCGACAATCTTTCCGATTACGACGCCTTTCTTTTACCTAATCCCTATCGCCTGATTATCGATATTCACGGCAAGAATGGGCGGGCGAAGCAGATCAAAGCCGACAACGCGGGCGAAGTTGCCTCGGCACCAGGCGCGGCCCCGTCGAAGGCCCCGCCGAAAACCTTGAGTACGGATTCCAGCGACGACACTCAGGCGTCGGCGACCGTCGTTGCGAGCAAGAAAGCAGCAACGACCGTGGTGAAGAGAATTGTGGAAGCCGATGATGACGATCCGGAAGCCAGCGCTCCCGCGGCTGGCGCGACGAAGCGCAATGCGGTTGCGAAGAAGCCGGTAGCCAGCGATCTCGACAGCGAATCCGATTCTTCCGATGCGACGCTTGCCACCATACCAAGTAATCCGGCGGGGTCCGGGCCGAAGTCAGGCGTGCGCGCTCTCGCTTCAGGCAGGTCGGGAAGCAGCTCTCTGGATATCCGTGAAGCGAAACCCACCGCGGGCGGCGACCGTTCCCTGATTCGCGCTCTAGGATTGAAAATCGGCAAGATTGTGATTGACCCGGGACACGGCGGCCACGACACCGGCACCATCGGCCCCAACGGCCTCGAAGAAAAGGATCTGGTGCTCGATGTGGGCCGGCGTTTGGGCAAGCTACTGGAGACGCGGCTTGGCGCAGAGGTGGTGTATACGCGCAAGGACGACACCTTTATCCCGCTCGAAACCCGCACCGCGATTGCGAACCAGGCGCGCGCCGATCTGTTCGTCTCCATCCACGCGAATTCAAGCAATGACCCTGACGCGCGGGGCGTCGAGACCTACTATTTGAATTTCACCTCCTCGCCTGAAGCGCTGGAAGTAGCGGCGCGCGAGAACGCGGTTTCTGAGAAGTCCATTTACGAACTGCAGGACCTGGTGAAGAAGATCGCACTCAAGGAAAAGATCGAAGAGTCGCGCGAGTTTGCCGGGGATGTAGAGCAGTCGCTGCACAGCGGCCTCGCAGCCAAGAGCCCGGGCATTCGCGACCGCGGCGTGAAGAAGGCGCCGTTTATCGTGCTGATTGGGGCCAATATGCCTTCGATCCTGGCTGAAGTTTCTTTTGTCAGCAATCCCACCGACGAGCACCACCTCGAGACCAGCGAATATCGCCAGCGCATCGCCGAATCGCTCTACCGCGGCATCGCCAACTATGTAAATGGACTGAGCGGGGTCAAGGTCGCCAGCAAGATCGATAAAGCCGCCGGACAGTAGTTCCGTCCGGAAACCTTTTCCCATCCTCTGTGGTCTAATAACAGAGGGGATTCTGTGCCTAGTGATCTATTCATGCGCGCTTCAAGATGTGCACTCCTATTGGCTGTCCTGGTTTGTTTAGTCACTGTTGGTGCTGTTAGCGCGGTCTTTGCCGCCGGTCCGGACGCGGATTCTCCCACGCCAGCCATCCTTCCAAAGCAATTCGCGGGGTGGCAGATTCAAGGCGCCGCGCAGGCCAGCAAAGATGCCGTGGCCGCGGACCCCACCAACGCGGCACTGCTCAAGGAATACGGTTTCACCGATTTCGAGGCCGCTGCTTACAAAAGTGACGATGGACGCACGCTGAAAATCCGCGCCGCTCGCTTCGCAGACGCCAGTGGGGCCTTCGGGGCTTACACCTTCTATCTGCAGCCAGAGATGGCGCGGGAAGAGATTGGCGACCAGGGCGCGTCGCTGAACCAGCGAGTTCTTTTTTACCGCGGCCACATCGTGATCGAAGCCGTGTTCAGCCAGTTGTCGGTGATGTCGGCGGCGGGATTGCGCGAACTCGCAGGCTTGCTGCCGCATCCCGGCGGAAATGCCGGCAACCTGCCTCCTATCCTGGCTTCCATGCCGCACCACGGCTACTCCCGGAACACGGAGAAATACGCCGAGGGGCCGCTGGCTCTGGAAGCGATCGGGTCTCCGGTGTCCGCCGACCTGGTGGATTTCAGCGCCAGCCCTGAAGTCGTGCTCGGGCAATACTCCACCTCCGGCGGAGGAGCGACGCTGATGCTGATCGAGTATCCGACTCCCGCGGTGGCGGCCGAACATCTGCGGCGCATTGACTCCGCGCATCATTTCCCTGTGCCCCAGGCCGGGGTGGATGCTATCGAAAACATTGGTCCGTTTTTCGCCAAGCGCACCGGACCGATCCTGGCGATCGCGGCGGGACCTATTTCCCAGAGCGACGCGCAGGATTTGCTGGGTGCAGTGAACTGGGCGCCGAGCGTCACCTGGAACGAGAACACGTATTTCGACAAGAAAAACAATATTGCCAACCTGCTGGTCAACATTATTCTTCTATGCGTCATCGTGGGCGCGATCTCTCTGGCTGCCGGAGTCGCCTTCGGTGGAGTGCGCATCCTTCTGCGCAGATTTTTCCCCGGTCCGGTGTTCGGTCGTCCCGACCAAACCGAGTTCATTTCACTTCAATTGGGAGACGCGGCGCCAGCCTCTCCGGCTTGCCCTCCGGCTGCGACGGAGACCTCCAACGGTTCTTAAGTGCCTGAGGAATATTGGCTTAAGGCCGTTCTGGTCACTTTTCGTCTCAAATTGGGACAGTTTTGCGAATTGTTGATTGGTTATGTAAGTTACTGAGACTAAAGACATTTATTTACCAAAAATTGCTTGACACCCTGCTTTTTCGGCTCATAAGATTTTGTGCAGAAAGTTTTGACGGGATCTTTTGCCTCCGTTGGAACTATTCTCCCTTGAAAAGAGGAGGCCGCCCTGTTGCCGGGTGGCCTTTTCGTTTTGCTCGCGAACCGATCCGTAACACTTTCCACTGAACTCTTGCTTGCGGTTTGCGTATTATTTCTTGGGACGATGGGTTGAGAGGTGTGTTGGGCAACGGGCGACGGTTGTTCGCGCGGCGTCGGGAGGAAATCATGTTCTGCGATGGATGCGGCACGACAGTGCAACTCGGACAGACGTTTTGCAGCAAGTGTGGCAAGCAAATCGTGGGGTCGTTAGCGGTAATGCCGCAGCGCCCGGGACGTGTACAGGGTCACCTTCAGCTGCTCGGGATTCTGTGGCTCGCCATCTCCGCGTTTAACACCATCGGTGGTGTCGTGTTGTATGTCCTCGCCAACACGTTGTTTGCTCATCTGCACGGCTTAGGAGCGCCGGAAGCGCCCACCGCGTTTCTGCGTCCGCTGCTGAGCGTGATCGGAATTTTCATCCTGGCAAAAGCGGCTTGCGGGTTCATCGCCGGGTGGGGATTGATGCAGCGCGAACCCTGGGCCCGCATCATCGCTCTGGTGCTGGGCTTCATCTCGCTCTTCAATATTCCGTTCGGTACAGCCGTCGGCGTGTACACCCTGTGGGTTTTGCTGCCGGCGCAGTCGCAAGAAGAATATGACGCGATGGCCGCTGCCCGCGCCGCGTAGTCGAACAGATCGAACCCGTTTCTGTTCCGTAAGGCATCATTCGTCTCGACCCGTTTGCGCTTGCTCCGTCGGCGATTTGATAGGCGGAAACAGTCTAACCAGAACCCGACGTAGCTCGGTTGGTAGAGCAGCCGATTCGTAATCTTCAACTCTTATCTGACCCTCATTACAATTCAACAAGATACAGCATAAACACTAGTCGAATGAGTATTGATTTTGGCGCTATTTGGTCGCACTTGTCAGCGCAATGACGTGCAAAATGACGTGCAGGCTCAGTTCTCGAACGTTCCGCAATCAATGCTCCCTGCCGCGGCTGCGCTCTTCGCTTTCGCGTCGTCGAGCAGTTCTCGCGACACCTTCAGAATTTCTTCCAGCAGCTTCAAGCTTCGCGGGCTGTCGAGCGTCTGCTTCGAGCGTTTCTTCTTCGTCTTCTTCGCCATCACTTGCCTCCTGCGGCTGCGCTCTTAGCGTATGCTCGGTCGAACGAGTTTGTCCCATTCTGCTTTGCAAGTGCCCGTTCGGTGTAGGTACCCTATGACCTTGCCGCGCTTCTTCACTTCAATCGCGAGTGTGGCAGACGGCGCGACCGTTTTCTCGCATTGCAAGCACAACTCTTGCTGAACAGACTGCATTCCTCCGCTAGTGACCATCGTGATTCCCTCCAGCGATCACGATACGAGAGCAGCGCTGAGCAGCCAAGATTACCGTAGTGTAAAGCACAGTTCACGGTGTATGATGCCCGCCATGAGAGTGCGTGAACATCCAAAAATAGGTGATTGGCCGCCGGAGCCAGGAGGGGTTGACAAACACAAAGCAGGTGCTCGTCCTCAAGAGTCGGAGATTGTCGTTGAAGCCGTGCATGTTGAAGCTGTCATGGATAAGACCGTTCCACTGACTGGTAGATTCCTCATCGGTGCTAATCCGGTGCGCGAGACTCGCGCTGAAGGCCGCCGCACAGACCCTGAGCGATACGCATACACCTTCAAAGAGGTGCTGTACATGCTGAAGAAGCTACCGGAGCCCGCTCGCACGGTCGTAGCAACGGCAGCATTCTCGGGCTTGCGTGAAAGCGAACTGCGGGGGCTTCAGTGGCCGGACTATGACAGCCAATTCCTCTTCGTGCGGCGTTCCGTCTGGCGCACGCACATCGGTGACACAAAGACTCCTGAGTCCCGTGCAAGAGTGCCTGTGATAGCGCCGCTGCGCAAAGCCTTAGACGCACATCGAAAGCGCGACGGCGCAAATAACTGGATCTTCTCAGGCGAGAAAATGGGGCGGCCGCTGCATCTCGACAACTTGAGTCGTCGAGTGATCAAGCCGATACTCAAGAGCCGCTGGAAAGGGTGGCATGCGTTCAGACGCGGACTTGCAACGAACCTCTACGATCTGGGTGTTCCGGCTGAAGTCGCGCAACTCATCTTGCGGCACGCGAACGTCAGCACGACACGAGAGCACTATCTGGTGCTAGAATCTCGGGGGAAGAGTGCTGCTGCCATGCGCACGTTAGAGAGAGCCTTGGCAAAGAAATGACGTGCAAATGACGCGCAGCGCAACTCCTTAAAGGTGCTTAGAGCCGCATAAACACTGTACAGGGCCGACGTAGCTCAGTTGGTAGAGCAGCCGATTCGTAATCGACAGGTCATCGGTTCAAGTCCGATCGTCGGCTCCAGCTTTCTAAACCGTTGACTGTTTGAAATCAGTAACGATGGACTGGCAACGCGTCTCCGGTCTTACGGAAGAATCCCGAATCAGCGCAAGCCATCGTAAAGTTATGCAAAGATTGTGGGAATCCTGGTTTCTTGCGCAACTCTCGGTTCATAATTCCGTTCATAGATGTAGATAGAATCGCTTTTGAAAAAGGAGATCCCTATGCTCAAACGGTCCCTGCTCATTCTTGCCGCGGCAGGTCTTATTTCGATCGCGGCGCCTGTTGCTGGCGCTCAAGATGCCAACAGCCAGCAATCTCCGCCCATGCAGGAGAACGGTGGGCGGCATCACGGTCCGCCCGATCCCACCAAACGCACCGCCGAACTGACCAAACAACTCAACCTCACCTCCGATCAGCAGCCTAAAGTGCTGGCTGCTCTGCAGTCGGAGCACTCGCAGATGGAGAGCTTGCACCAGGACAGTTCTCTTTCTCAAGATGATCGCCGCGCCAAGATGATGGATATCCACAAGAGCACCGACGACCAGATCCGCGGGGTGCTCGACCCCACGCAGCAGAAAAAGTGGGATGAGATGCAAGCCAAGCATGAGCAATGGCACAACCATCATGGAGGTGCGCCCGAAGGTCAAAGCGCGCCACCTCAGCAGTAGCAATCTGCAGCGCGAAAGCCTGTTCATTCTCTCGCTGGTCGTTCTCTTGCCGGTCGTCTTCTTGCCGGTCGTCTCTCGTGGTGACAACTTCGAGAGTCGGCCGGCTTTCGCGTCAGCGCCTAACGCGCAAAATCCTCTCGCAGAGTTAGGTGCTCCAGTCATTTTCCCGCCCAGGAGCACTGCTTCCAAGTTTCCCGTTCCTTCTGGTACTGTTTTGAGTCCATCGCATGCTGGTTCCGGTACTATGTGATAGAGGTGACAGCCAGTCCTGGATTCGGTTCTGTAGTATTCGCATTTGGCTAAAATACCGGCGATGATTCTCCTGAGGGAAAGGACAACCGCGTGATTGTTGGAGTTCCGAAGGAAAGCTATCCAGGAGAGCGCCGGGTTGCTCTGGTTCCCGCAGTCATTCCTATGCTGGCCAAAGCGGGACTGGAAGTGGTTGTGGAAGCGGGTGCTGGGGAGGGATCGGGCTATCCTGATTCGACTTACATCGAGAAGGGCGGAAAAGTTCTTCCCGACCGCGCTGCCGTGTTTGGCACTGCGGACATAATTGTGCAGGTGCTTTGTTACGGCTCCAATGACGTGACCGGCAAGGCGGACCTGCCTCTGTTGCGGCGCGATCAAGTGCTGATTGGATTTCTGCGCCCCTTCGGTTCTGCCGAAGTCGTCGAGCAGCTTGCCGCCGCCGGGGTGACCGCGTTTTCGGTCGAACTCGTGCCACGCACCACGCGCGCCCAGAGCATGGATGCTCTTTCCTCGATGGGGACGATCTGCGGATACAAAGCGGTGCTGCTAGCGGCGGAAACATCCATCAGAATCTTTCCCATGATGACGACGGCGGCTGGCACCATCACGCCGGCGCGCGTGTTCGTGATCGGCGCCGGAGTCGCGGGACTACAGGCCATCTCGACTGCGCGCCGGCTGGGCGCCGTGGCTTCGGCTTATGACATGCGCCCCGCCGCGAAAGAGCAGGTGCAGAGCCTTGGCGGACGATTTGTCGAGTTGCCTCTTGAGGCTCAAAACGCGCAGGATGCCCGCGGCTACGGCACGGCCCAGGACGAGACTTTCTATGCCCGGCAGCGCGAACTTCTGACTCGCGTGGTGGCGGAGAGTGATGTGGTGATCACCGCTGCCGTGATCCCCGGCAAGAAGTCGCCGGTGCTGATTACCGCCGACATGGTCAAAGGGATGGCGCCGGGTTCGGTGATTGTGGATCTAGCCTCCGAGCGGGGCGGCAACTGCGAACTTACCCGCACCGGAGAAACGGTGAAAGTCAACGAGGTAACGATTATCGGCGCCATCAATCTGGCCAGCAGCGTCCCCTACCATGCCAGCCAGATGTACGCCCGCAATGTCGCCACGTTCCTTGCTTACATAGTGAAGGACGGCAAGCTGCAGCTGAATGTGCAGGATGAGATTATCCGCGAGACCATGGTCACGCGCGGCGGTGAAATCGTGAACGCGCGAGTGCGCGAGTTTTTCAAACTTCCTGCTCTCGTGGCCAGCGATCACTAATCGGGAGACGTTTGGCTCGGCCTGAGGGGCAGTACAGTTCCGGGTGTTGTTTTGGTCGGTTTTGCACTGCAATCGCTCGGTGAACCGACCATTATGAGAATACAAAGGAGCAATCATGCCGGCGGATTTCATTTCCAATCTTTATGTCTTCATCCTGGCGGGGTTCGTCGGGTTTGGATTGATCAAGGGTGTTTCTCCACTCCTCCACACGCCATTAATGTCGCTCACCAACGCCCTCGACGCGATCGTGGTCGTGGCGGCCATCATCATCGCCGGACGGCACGAAACCCCGCTGACGACGGCGCTGGGGGCGATCGCGGTTGCGGCATCGTTTAGCAACATGGTGGGCGGATTCCTCATTACCGACCGCATGCTGCGCATGTTCAAGTCCCCCAGGTCGAAACAACAATGAACGCGTCGGCGCTTCAGCAGTATCTCGATTTCGCCTACATTGCCGCGGCCGTCCTGTTTATTCTTTCTCTCAAATTCCTGAGTTCGCCCAAAAGCGCGCGCTGGGGTGTTCTCGCCGGAGAAATCGGCGCTGCGGTGGCGGTGGCCGTCACGCTGTTCAACCCCGAGGTGGTGCAGTACAAGTGGGTCCTCATCCCCTTGATCATCGGTGCGGGAGTCGGCGTCCCGCTGGGCTTGGTGCATATGACGGCGGTGCCGCAGCGGACCGCCTTGAGCCATGCTTTCGGCGCCCTGTCGGCGGCGATGATCGGCATTGCCGAGTATTACGTGGGCACCGCGCCGGTCACGCGGTTTCAAATGGGCGAGATTGCGCTGGAAGTGATTATCGGGTCACTCACGTTTACCGGCAGCGTGATCGCCGCGGGAAAGCTGCAGGAAATTTTGCCGCAGCGGCCCATCGTCTATCGTGGGCAGAATGTCGTCAGCCTCTCTGTCCTTGCAGGAGCCCTCGGGTTGGCGGTTGCACTGGTAGTGAATCCTGCACATGCGGTGCTGTTTCCAGCCATGGTGATTGTGGCGCTGATTTTCGGGGTGCTGCTGGTCACGCCGATCGGCGGCGCGGACATGCCGACGGTCATCTCGCTGTTGAATTCCTATGCTGGTTTTTCGGCCGCGCTGTTGGGATTCGTTCTGAATAGCAAAGTGCTGGTGGTGGCGGGCGCGCTCGATGGATCTTCGGGCTTCGTTCTGTCCGTAATCATGTGCAAGGCTATGAACCGTTCATTTGCGAACGTGATGTTCGGAGCGTTCGGCCAGGTGCAAGTGTCGGCAGCGGCCGGCAAAGAAGAACGAGTCGTGCGCAGCGCGAGCGCAGAGGATGCCGCCTCGATTCTGGAAGCGGCGAACAGCGTGGTCATCGTGCCCGGTTACGGTATGGCGGTAGCCCAGGCGCAGCATAAGGTGCGCGAGCTTTACGACGTGCTCACCAAGAAAGGAGTCAATGTTCGCTTCGCGATCCATCCCGTCGCCGGACGCATGCCCGGGCACATGAACGTACTGCTGGCCGAGGCAGACATTCCCTACGACCGCCTCATCGAGATGGATGAGATTAACGGCGACTTTCCGCAAACTGACGTGGCTCTGGTGATCGGCGCAAACGACGTGACCAATCCGGCCGCGCGGACTGACACTGCCAGCCCTATCTATGGCATGCCCATTCTCGATGTGGATAAAGCCCACACTGTGATGGTGATCAAACGCAGCATGAGTCCCGGGTTTGCCGGCATTGATAATCCACTCTATTACCTCCCGAACACTCTGATGCTCTTCGGGGACGCCAAACAGTTCGTGGGAGCGATCGTTCGCGAACTCAGCGGCGGACACTGAGTTGGAGTTCGCCTCCGCCTCACCTCGTCCGATCGTGGGTTACTTATGTAACCATGCAGTACCACGTATCCAGTCACCCCAACCGATGGATCATCAATAATAGGTATTCAGCGGGCGAGGTTCGCCCGGCAGGACCATTCTCTTCAATCACCTTCAAAGGAAGCTACAGCAGGAGTATGTCTACGGGAGTGCGGAAGGCAGTCGACGGAGCGCAAGAATCGCCGGAAGCTTTAGCGCGCCTCGACGTAAAAGTTCTGGCCATGGTCATGGCCCATGCGCCTCTTCCTGAAATCCTCGAAGCCTTGTGCACGAACATCGAGAAGCATCATAGCGGCCTGTTGTGCTCGATTCTCCTGCTGGATGCCGACGGCAAGACCTTGCGGCACGGCGCCGGGCCTTCTTTGCCACGGGAATACACCCGGATTATTGATGGCATCCAGATCGGCCCCTGTGTTGGATCCTGTGGCACTGCCGCTTACCGACGCCAGCCGGTTATCGTCTCCGATATTGCCTCGGACCCTTTGTGGGCAGAGTACCGCCATCTGGCTCTGCCTCATGGATTGCGGGCTTGCTGGTCTACGCCGATCGCCTCGCAGGATGGTGGCATCCTGGGAACATTTGCCGTGTACTATCGCGAACCGCGAACGCCTGACGGAGCGCATCTACAACTTATCGCACACGCCACTCATCTCGCTGCGGTCGCCCTGGAATGGGATCGAGCGCAAGCGGAACTCGAATCGGCGGAGAGCCGTTATCGCACGCTGGTGGAGCGCCTGCCTGCCGTCACCTACGTTGCCGAACTTGGCCCGTTAGGCCGCTGGCACTACGTGAGCCCGCAGATTGAGTCGATGCTCGGGTTTTCGGCCGCGGACTGGCTCTCTGATTCGGCGAACTGGTTCAATCGTATCCATGCAGAAGACCGCGAAAGCACCTTGGCGGCCGAAGCGCGCTTTCAGAAAAACCGCGATCTGTATCAGGCGGAATACCGTATGTTTGCTCGCGATGGCCGTGTGCTTTGGTTCCGCGACGAGGCCGTCATGTTGCCCACGGCTGAGGACCAGCCTTGCCTCATGCAAGGGGTCATGTATGACATCACGGAGCACAAACGTCTGGAAGATCAACTGCTGCATTCGCAAAAAATGGAGGCTGTGGGACTTTTGGCGGGAGGCGTGGCTCACGACTTCAACAACCTTCTCATGCTCATTCAGGCTCACAATGAGCGGCTGCGCCGCGGGCTTGCTCCGGACGCGCCATCGCAAAAAGAGTCTCTGGGCATCGAACATGCGGTGACCCGGGCGGCAAGCCTTACCGGCCGGTTGCTGGCCTTCAGCCGCAAGCAGGTATTGCAGCCCAAAGTCATGGACTTGAACGAAGTCCTGGCGGAAGTGGCGAAGATGCTGGAGCGCCTGATCGAAAAAAACATTGCCTTGCGCATAGTGCCCGCTCCGCAGCTTTGGCCGGTCAAGGCTGATCCGGGACAGATGGAGCAGCTGATCATGAACCTTGCGGTCAACGCCCGCGACGCGATGCCGCAGGGAGGACAGTTGCTGATCCAGACCAGGAACGTGGAAATACGGGACAGCCATCCGTGGCTTCGCGATGGCATGCTGCCGGGCCGCTACGTGATGCTGATGGTTAGCGATACCGGCGTCGGAATGGATAGTGAAACGCAAGCCCACATGTTCGAGCCCTTTTTCACTACCAAAGAACCAGGGAAAGGCACCGGATTGGGGCTACCCATTGTCTATGGTGTGGTGAAGCAGACCGGCGGTTGGACCCATGTCGATAGCCAGCCGGGAAAAGGCACGACGTTCGAGATCTATCTTCCTTGCGCAGAAGAAGCGTGGGCGGAAGAAGCGCAGACCAGGACAGCACTACAAGTTTCCCAGGTGCGAGAAGATCTCGCGGCTGCGCCCAGGGGTACGGAGACGGTTCTTCTCGTGGAAGATGAGACCGGTATTCGCGAGTTGGCTTGTGAATTTCTTCAGCGTCAAGGCTACAAGGTGCTGCACGGGATGGATGGTAACGAGGCTCTGCGAATCGCCGAAGGACACGAAAACCTGATCCACCTTCTGGTGACCGATATGGCCATGCCCAACGTCGGAGGTAAAGAATTGGCGGACCGGCTGAAGAAGGTGCGTCCGCAAATCAAAGTTTTGTTCATGTCCGGTTATCCCGACCACGAAGCTTTAGGCGGCGCGGAGGTCGGCGTGCAAGACGCGGTGCTGCAGAAGCCCTTTTCCCTGGACACGCTGGCGCACAAGGTGCGGACACTGCTCGACCAGAGGTAAGTCGCGAACTCAGAGCAGCATGGTATTCTAGTTAAGACCAGCTGCGTACCGTCTTGGCGGAAATTCCCCGCAGTCCTAAGAAGAGTTACTAACCAATCATGCTTTCAGTCAGTAATGTTTCCATGCGCTACGGCGCCAAAATACTGTTTGACGAAGTCTCCACGGCGTTTACCCCGGGCAAGCGCTATGGCCTGACCGGGCCCAATGGCTCGGGCAAGTCGACGTTTATGAAACTGCTCAGCAGCGAACTGGAGCCGCAAAAAGGTACGGTGGTGCGTCCTCGGAAGCTCGGGGTTTTGAGCCAGGACCAATTTGCCTTTGACGCCCACACCGCGATCGACACCGTCATCATGGGCAACAAGCGCCTGTGGGCGGCCATGCAGGAGCGCGACGCAATTTACTCCAAACCCGACATGACCGACGAAGACGGCATGAAACTGGGCGAACTGGAAGGCATTGTGGGAGAAGAAGACGGCTACACGGCGGAAAGCGACGCCGCGATCTTGCTTCAAGGCTTGGACATTCCCGACCAAGCGCATACTCGGAAGATGAGCGAACTGCAGGGTGGACAAAAAGTACGAGTGCTGCTGGCGCAGGCGTTGTTTGGGCATCCGCAGGCGCTGCTGCTGGATGAGCCCACTAACAACCTGGACTTGGATTCGATTCACTGGCTGCAGGGATTTCTGAATGCCTATGATGGCGTCGTGATCGCGATCTCGCACGATCGGCACTTCCTCAACAGCATCTGCACGCACATCGCCGACATCGACTACGAGACCATCATCACTTACACCGGGTCGTATGACGAGATGGTGCTGGCGAAGACGCAGGTGCGCTCGCAAATTGAATCGCAGAACGCGCAGCGCGAGAAAAAGATTTCGCAGCTGAATGAGTTCATCGCGCGGTTTTCCGCTGGCACGCGATCAAGCCAGGTGCAGTCGCGGCGCAAGGAAGTGGAGCGGTTGCAGGTGACGGAGCTGGCAAAGTCAAATATCCAGCGCCCTTACATCAAGTTCGAGCAGAAGCGGCCTTCGGGCAAGCACATTCTGGAAGTCGAGCACCTGGGCAAGGCTTACGGCGACAAGCAGGTCATTCGCGACTTCACCGCTAGTATCACCCGGGGCGAAAGAATCGCGTTGATGGGGCGCAACGGTGCGGGGAAGACCACGCTGGTGAGTGCACTGCTGGCGAATTCGCCGAGCACTCCGGAAGCGGAGTTGCGCAAGACCAGCGGCTACGAGGGGCCGTTCATCGATTCCGGCAAAGTGGTCTGGGGACACGAGGCTTCGATTGGATACTTTGCCCAGGACCACCAGAGCCTGATCGAAGGCGGCACGACGGTGCTGGAGTGGCTGCATCAGTGGAATCCTGCGGCGGTCAGCGAAGAGATTCGCGGCTTGCTGGGGCAGATGTTGTTTGCCCGCGACGAAGCCACGAAATCTACAAGCGTTCTTTCCGGCGGCGAGGCGGCACGGCTGATCTTCTGCAAGCTGATGCTGCAGAAGCCTAATGTGCTTGTACTCGATGAACCCACGAACCACCTGGATCTGGAGGCCATCAACGCTCTGAACATCTCCCTACAGCGCTATCAGGGGACTGTGTTCCTGGTATCGCACGATCACGACTTGATCGACGAGGTCGCGACTCGCATCTGGCACTTCGAGAGCGATCATAAGATCACCGACTTCAAGGGGACTTACGAGGAGTATCAGGCGGCCGTGGTGGTGTAGGCGACACCAGGATTCCTCGCTTCGCTCGGAATGACAAGGTAAGCGGTAGCGTAGTCGGACTGCACCATTCCCGTTGCATGTAAATCAACCAGGTTCTCCTCAGATTTCCACAAGGTTTGCTGTTGCGTTTACCGCCGCAAGTTACAGATAATGGCGGCGTAACCTTCCTGCGCGGTTCCGGCGGGAGAGGTTGCATAAAGTCGTGTACAGTCGAGCCGATTTACTTAGGATCCTTCATCTCACGCCGCGCCAGTTGACCAACTGGGAGCGCGCGGAGCTGATTGCTGCCTCTACCACTTACTCCTTTTCCGACCTGCTGAAAGTCAAGAAAGTCCGCGACCTGTGCGCGATGCGGGTACGGCCCGCTGTGATCCGGCAATCGCTTGAGGCCATGCGGAAGCAGGCGTCGGGCATGGGAAATCCTTTGCTCGAGGCTGGCGCTTCGTCCACTAATAAGCATCGCGTTGCATTCCGTCATGAGGGCAAGCTGCTCGAGCCGATTGCGGGACAGTTTGTGATGGACTTTGCGACTCGGGAAAAAGTCGTTACCAGCACGCCGATTCCCACGCCGGAATCCAGTCCGCAGGAAAACGATGCTGCCGTCTGGTTTGCCCGCGGTATAGCGTTGGAAGAGGATCCGACGACTCAGACTGAGGCGCTGGCGGCTTATCAGAAAGTGCTCGAGTTCGAGTCCGGCCATGCGGCCGCGCATATTAATCTCGGCACGCTTTACTACAACCGGCAGGATTTCACGCTCGCGGAAAAACACTACCGCGCCGCCCTGCAGGCCGATCCTCGCTATGCTCTCGGTTATTTCGACTTGGGAAACGTTCTCGACGAGACGGGGCGCGTGCAAGAAGCCATTCAGACCTACAAGATGGCGATCCAGCTAGCTCCCACCTACGCTGATGCGCACTACAACCTCGCGCTCGCCTACGAAAAAACCCGCGAGCCGCGTAAGGCGCTGAAACACTGGCAGGCGTATATCAAGCTCGACACGACGGGCCCGTGGTCCGTCCACGCCCGCAATCAGATTCAGCGCATTCTGCAGGCGGATACGCTGAAGCTGGTCCACTCCCGCCGCAGCTGATTCAAAGCTTTCCGGCCTCGACGAGTTTTAAGGCTTTGGCGAGCGCCTTGAGCACTTTCTGACGCTTTGGCTCCTCGAGCAGGTACATCGGGAGTCTCTCAAACCAGCGCTCTACTTCCCATGAACGCAATGCTCTCCAGTCCTCGCCGAGTTGCGAAGCTAGGGTTTTGGCCGCGACCCGACTGCTGGGACGCGTCTTTTGCTGATAGTACTTAATGCACTCACGTAGCTGTTCAATGTTCCGGAACCTCAACGCAAAGGACGTAACCCGAACCACGATGACGTGGCGTGGGGTCAGGCTCGCCTTACCGTCTTGTCTCGTAAGCGGCTCTTTTGAGATTCGTGCCATGCTCGTTGCTCCGTAAACACTCACCGCAACCTCTTTCAGGCTTGATCATCCCACCAAACCCTCCAAACTCCAAGAGCGATCGGTGAGAGGCCGCGTGTGACCGAGGAGTGCTAAAATCCTAGGTCCGCCATTCTTCCGTTTGAAGGTGTTGTCATGCCCCAAACCGCGCTGCAATCCACCCCTCCCACGCCGCTTACGACCTTCACCGAAGACGAGATCCTTTTCCGCGACAACATCCGTCAGTTTGCCGACGAGCGACTTCGTCCGCTGGTCAGGGAGATGGACGAGAAAGGCATCTTCGATGAAGCTCTCATCCACGAATTCTTCCAACTCGGACTGATGGGGATCGAGATCCCCGAACAATACGGCGGAGGTGGCGCTAAATTCTTTGAGGCGATCCTGGCCGTGGAAGAACTGTCGCGCGTCGACGCATCCGCCGGCGTGGTGGTCGACGTACAAAACACGCTGGTCAACAATGCCTTGCTGCGATGGGGCAACCCTGAGCAGAAGAAGCGCTATCTGCCGAAGATGGCAGCCGACACAGTGGGCGCCTACGCGTTGAGCGAGGCTGGGTCTGGCTCTGACGCGTTTGCCCTGCAGACCCGTGCCGAACTGAAAGGCAGCGATTACGTTCTTAACGGGCGCAAGCTGTGGATCACCAACAGCAAAGAAGCAGGCTTGTTCGTCCTGTTCGCCACGCTTGATCCTGCAGCGGGCTACAAAGGCATCACCGCATTCTTAATAGAAAAGAGCTACCCGGGATTCAGCGTGGGCAAAAAAGAAGACAAGCTGGGCATTCGCGCTTCTTCGACTTGCGAGCTTATTCTGGAAGACTGCCGCGTGCCAAAAGAAAACGTGCTGGGCGAAACCGGAAGAGGTTACAAGATTGCGATTGAAACTCTTAATGAAGGCCGCATCGGCATTGGCGCGCAGATGATCGGACTGGCGCGCGGGGCCTGGGAATTCGCCGCGAAGTATACCCTGGAGCGCAAGCAATTCGGCAAAGCCATTGCGGAATTTCAGGGCATCCAGTTTCAGATTGCGCAGATGGCGACCGAGATTGAAGCCGCGCGGCTCATGGTCTATAACGCCGCCCGGATGAAGGATGCTGGCATGAACTTCGTGAAGGAAGCCGCCATGACAAAGCTCTTCGCCTCGCAGGTGGCAGAGCGCGTCACTTCGCTGGCCATCGAAATCTACGGCGGCTACGGCTTCACCAAGGATTATCCGGTCGAGAAATTCTGGCGCGACGCCAAGATCGGCAAGATTTACGAAGGAACGTCGAACATGCAGCTAGCGACCATCGCCAAACTTTTGTTGGCTGGAAAATAAGAACGGTGGCCGGGCACACTGCGGGGCCATTTCGCCCGAAAACCCGCAACTGGCAGTCGTTTCCGAGACCGCCCGCTTCATTTGGCAACGGTTACCCTGCTCATTATATGCATCGAATTGCACTTCGGGCCCCGAACCTCTACCGGGAAAATCAGTCTAAACCAAGTAAATTCAATCGCTTCCGGCCGCTCCCTCCATTGGCTGACAAGCTGCAATCTCCCCTATGCCTGCCTTTGTGAGGCCAGGCCGGGGTGCTACTTGACTACTTTGTTCGGTTCCACAGCGGTGATGCCGATCGAGGTTCCAAAGAAGAAGCGGACTCTCATTCCGCTACTCACCGTGGTGTTCCTGCTCTCCTACGGTCTGATGACCATGCTTATCGTCGAACAAGGTTCGGTCATTCAATCGCAGCGCAATCTCATCAAGATCTTGATGACCGACAGCGCAGAACTGTGGACCATGAAAGGCAAGGCCATCGCCGATCAGCAAACGGCCCGGCCGAAAGCTCAGGGCCACGCGCCAGCGGCCTCGGCCCAAATTCCGTCCAGCCAGACTCCGTTAGCCCAGGCTCCCTCGACTCAGGCAGCACCGCAGCTTCGTTCCCAAGGCCATACCGGTCGGATCGGGAAGCCTCAGCCTCTGCATCCGCCCGTACCCGCTGCGGATTTGATTGATCAACGTCGCGCTTTGCGAACGATTTAGTACCCAGGTAAGCAAGTAAGCGTCCACGGACGCTCGGTGGAAAATTCGACACTGATGAAGGTTCTGACCCTAGCCTTGATGTTCAGTCTGACGGCTGCCAATCCAACACCGCCCGTGCGCCGCCCCTCCGGCCACCTGGAGCAGCATTCCAAGGGTGGACGCTGGTACTTCGCCGCCAACGGCCACGCGGTCTACTGCTATGGACCGGTGATGACCCTGCCCCAGGCAAATGGCGACCTGCAAAAAGTCGCCACCTTCTGCCGCGATGGCAAAACCGTCGTGCCACTGAAAGACTAACTTTTCTCCGCAAACCGCTTCGATGCGGAGCCCACCGAGATCGCCGAGAAAACCAGCCCGGCGGTCTTTGTGTTTGCGCCAGTGGTTGTCACTCTCAGGACAATCCCCAGTACGCCTAGTAAACTGATGTTTCATGCCCGAACTCCCCGAAGTCGAAACCATCGCTCGCGGACTGGCCAGCCGGGTCTCTGGCGACGTAATCGAATCGATCTGGCTCGGCCAGAAGCCGGAGCCGCTGAAGTCCTCGGCGCGGGAAATCGCCGGCGCGCTCGAGCACTGCCGCATCTCGACCGTGCGCCGCATGGGAAAGCATATCGTCTTCGATTTGGAACAGAATAATGCCCGTCCAAGAAAAGGCAGCCCCGCTCAAACCCAGTGGATCGTCCACCTGGGCATGACCGGACGCCTGCAGGTCTGTGAGCCGCAGGCGGAAATTCTCAAGCACACACACGCGATTCTGAAGCTCAAGTCGGGAAGGGAACTGCGCTTTGTCGATCCCCGCCGCTTCGGACGCCTGAGCGTAGCCCGCGCCGGCGGCTTCGAGGCGGGCGGCATTGAGCCGCTGGAGGCCGATCTCGATGGCTTCCTCCGTTTGTTTCGTGGTCGCAAAACTCCCATCAAGAGCGCGCTGCTGAACCAGAAGCTGCTGCGCGGCGTGGGCAACATTTATGCGGATGAATCTCTCTTCCGCGCCGGAATTCGCCCCCGCCGCCGCGCCTCCACCATCACGCAGGACCAGATGGCTAAACTGCTCGCGTCAGTGAAAGAGGTCTTCCGAGAGGCGATTGCCCTCGGCGGCTCGTCCATCTCCGACTATGTAGACGCCGACGGCGAAGCGGGCTTCTTCCAATTGCAGCACCGCGTCTACGGCCGCGAGAGCGAGCCCTGCCTGGTCTGCAAGACGCCCGTCAAACGCATCGTGATCGCCGGCCGCAGCAGCCACTACTGCCCGAAGTGCCAGAAGTGACGATGCAATTGTTGATTTCTGATTGTTGATCGAAACCCCGTCTCTCTCAGGTTTTTCAATCATCAATCAACAATCGTCAATCAACGATGAGCACGCTCCGCCGCAGTTCTGGTAATCTTCTCCTCCATGCCCGATTTCTCCATCGGAGTCGACCTCGGCGGCACCAACCTGCGCGTCGCCGCTGTGAGCGCCCCCGGAGAGCTGCTCGAAAAAGTGACGCTCAGCACCAAACTCGCTCTGGGCCGCGACCACGTAATCGACGAAATGTGCAGCGCCATTCAACGCCTATCCGGCAAATACAAAGGGACAGGAGAGTTCCTCGGGGCTGGCATCGGCGTTCCCGGCCTCATCGACCTGCAAACCGGAATGATGCGGAAGGCGGTCAACCTTCCGGGCTGGGAAAACTATCCGGCGCGTGCCGAAATCGAGCGCCGCCTGGGCGCGCGCGTGGTCCTCGAGAACGACGCGCGCGTTGCCACTTTCGGCGAACAATGGCTGGGTGCAGCCCGTGGCGTCCCGAACGTGGCCATGCTCACGTTGGGTACCGGAATCGGCGGCGGCATCGTGCTCGGAGGGAAAATTTTCCACGGGATGAACGGCATGGCGGGAGAGTTTGGGCACGTCACTCTCGAGCCGGAAGGCTATCCCTGCCCCTGCGGCAATCGGGGATGTGCGGAGCGTTACGCTTCAGCCAGTGGCCTGCTCCGCATGGCTCGCGAAGCAGTTGCCGGGGGTCAGGCGCCGTCGCTCGCCGGAGTAGCATCAGCGGATGCAGAGTTGGGCGCGAAAGCGATCTACAAACTCGCGATCCAGGGCGATGAGCCAGCCCGCCGCATCTTCCGGAGCTTCGGTCGCTACCTTGGCATACTTCTCGCCAGCCTGGTCAACGTTTTGAATCTCGAGATGTACGTCATCGGCGGAGGCGCGTCGAGTGCGTGGGATGCTTTCGCGCCTACCATGTTCGACGAGCTGCGCGCGCGCTCAATCGTTTATGCCGCGACAGCTCCCTCCGATCCGTTGAGTAGCAACTCAGCGAAGGAAGAGGGCGTGTCACCGCGAATCGAGAGCGGTGGCGAACGAAAGACCATCATCACGCGGGCCGTGCTGGGAAGTGATGCGGGGCTGTACGGAGCCGCGCGCGTTTCCATGCTGGCTGGTTAGTTTCCGCGCACTGACCGTGATGCCTGCGGTCCGGGTGCGGCATTATGCGAGCCAAGCCGCCGCGCTGCCCCCAGGAAAATCTGGTTCTGTTCGGGCGTGCCAATCGTCACGCGAATACAATTCGGCGCTCCCCAATGCGCCAGCGGACGCACTGCTACTCCTTCATCCTGCAAACGATTGGCGACCGGCGCCGCCTCTTCGCCGAGATCGCAGAACAGAAAATTCGCCGCGGTCGGTACCACCCGATAGCCCAGCGCCGACAGTCCCTGGCCGAGCACTCGTGACTGCTGAGCATTGTTCTCTACTACGCGCTGAATGTGGAGATAGTCGTCGAGCGCCGCCCCTGCTGCTGCCTGCGCTACCGACGACACCGAAAACGTATTGCGCATGCGCGCGCAATATCCCAGCAATTCCGCAGGGCCCAATCCGTAGCCCACGCGCAGTCCTGCAAGTCCCTGAGCTTTTGAAAAGGTTCGCAGCACCACTGCGCTCGCTCCCTGGCGCACGTAGTCCAGCGAGTTCGAATACTTAATCTTCCGCAGTGTCGCGAAATGCAGCGCGAATTCGTAGTAAGCCTCATCCAGAACCGCGACTACATGCCCGGGAAGCCGCGCCAGAAATTGCTCCACCGCATCGGCCTCGACCATCGTCCCCGTCGGATTGTTGGGGTTCGCCAGGAACACAATGCGCGTGTTCGAATCGATCGCCGCGAGAATTGCCTTCAGATCGAAGCTGTCGTCGCGCATCGTCGCCTCGACGAGCTGCCCGCCTGCCGCCTGCACCGCCATCGAATAAACAATGAATGAGCGCTCGCTGGTAACCGCATTCAGCCCGGGCGCGAGCAAAGTTTGGCAGAGCAGGCTTAACATGCCGGTCGAGCCTGCAGTCACCAGCACCTGCTCTGGCGGCAGCCCGTGGTGCGCGGCCAGCTTCAGGCGCAGTGGGCTGCAATCGTCGTCAGGATACGAGTTAGTTGTGCCCAGCGCGTTCCTCATGGCATCGAGGGCGCGCGTCGAGGGTCCATAAGGATTTTCGTTGGAATCGAGTCTGATCAGCCGCGACCGGCGCTCCATCGCCGCCGGCGTCGAACTGGGAAGGGTTGCTGCTCCCAGGTTGCGGGCCGGCTTGGAGACGATATCAAAAAAACGGCTCATACTTCGCCGCTCATCATGACACGGAAGTCTTCGTCCCCGCCACGGGTTTATTGCAGATCGTGCGCAGGCGATCGACTTCCTGCAAGGTCAGGGCACGGAATTGCCCAGGCGGAACGTCGAGGGTGAGCGGCCCGTAACGGACGCGCTTGATCTTCTCCACGTGGTGTCCGACCTTTTCGAACATGCGCCGGATCTCCCGATTGCGGCCTTCGATTAAAGTGACTCCGTACCACGGATTCGTCGCTTCCTTAATCAGGCGAATTCCCGCCGGCCCGGTCCGCACGCGGCGGCCATCTTCAGTGGCAATCGAAACCCCTCCGCGCAATTTCTCCAGCGCTTCGCTGCTCGGAGTGCCCGCAACCTTTACCACATAGGTCTTCGGCATCTGCGACGCGGCCTTCATCAACTTGTTCGCCAGCGCGCCATCATTAGTTAAAAGCAGCAGGCCTTCGCTCGCATAATCCAGCCTTCCCACCGGATACACGCGCTTTTTCACGCCGCGAATCAGCTGCATTACCGTCGGCCGGTTTTCCGGGTCGCTCACGGTAGTGACATAGCCTTTGGGTTTATTCAGCAGCAAATAGATATGCTGTTGCGCACCCTGCAGCAATTTGCCGTCCACGCGAATGTGATCGGTCTCCGGGTCCGCTTTGCTTCCCAGTTCCGTCACTACGGCTCCGTTCACCTTCACGTGGCCGGCGCTGATCAGTTCCTCGGCCTTGCGCCGGGACGCAATGCCGGCAGCAGCAATAATTTTTTGCAGTCGTTCAGCAGGCATGTATGAGGAACTATTCTTTCTGAGCGGCGGACTCTGCTATCTCTTCCGCCGGAGGAGAATCCGTCTCTTGCGCTTCCGCCGCATCTTCCGCCGAAATCAACTCTCCCTGGAACGATTCCGCCACCAGTTTCTCGAACTCTTCCATGCTCGGCAGCTCGTTGACGTCCTTCAATCCGAAGCGCATCAGGAATTCTTTGGTTGTCTTGTAGAGAATGGGACGTCCAATCACTTGCTTGCGGCCCGCCGTGGTGATCAGTTTGCGGTCGAGCAGGGTAGCAATCACCCCGCCCGAATCCACGCCGCGAATCTCGCTAATCTCCGGTACCGTGGCCGGCTGCTTATAAGCGATCACCGCCAGCGTTTCCAGCGCCGGCAGCGACAGCCGCACCGGTGGCTTCAAGCTCTTGGCAAAGCTGCGCACCATCTCGTGCTGCTCGGGCTTGGTCGACATGCGATAGCCGCCCGCCACCTGGCGAATCTCGACGCCGTGGCCGGGGCCGCCGTAGTCGGCAACCAATTCTTCCAGAGCCGCCCGTACGCGCGACTTCACTTCGACCTCATCCGTCGCGCCTTCGGCAATCGCTGATTCTTTGACGAGCTGCACCATCTGGTCGACAGTGATCGGCGTCTCCGCCGCATAAACAATGGCTTCGAGTTGAGGTTTCAGACTCATAAGTCAGTTGTCAGTTCATCTCCAATCATCGCGCACCGCGGCTTGCTCGTTCATTATCGCCTCAAACCCAACATGTTTGCGCACGGCGATCTCGCCGAACATCTGATCCTGCCGTACCTGAATCGCCTGCAGCCGCACCATCTCCAGCAACGCCAGAAACATGCACACCAGCGCCTGCCGCGAAGGCACGCGAATCAGAAGCTGCTTCAGCCGTATGGGTCGCGATTCCAGTTCCAGCCGCCGCCGCAGATAATCGATCATCTGGCCCACCGTGACCGTTTCCTCGTCCACGTTGATCACCGGCCGGGTGCGCACCCGCTCCAGAATTTGCTGGAAGGTCTTGACCAGATCGATCACATCCGCAGCTATCTCGGGTTCAGTGCCTTCTGCGTCGACAAACTCTTTCAGTGACGGATTGCTCAGCACCGCATCTTCGATCTGCTGCTTTTGCAAAAGCATTTGCGCCGCCGACTTGAACTTTTCGTGCTCCAGAAGCCGGTTCACCAGCTCGGTGCGCGGATCCTCTAACTCTTCAGCTTTTGCCGACGGATCCCGCGGCAGCAGCATCTTCGACTTGATGTGAATCAGCACTGCGGCCATGTAAATAAAGTCGGCCGCGACATTTACGTCCAGTTCGCGAATCTTCTCCACGTAAGCCAGATACTGCGCCGTGATGCGGGCGATAGGAATGTCGTAGATGTCGATATCCTGCTTGCGAATCAGATCGAGCAGCAAATCCAGCGGCCCTTCGTAGACGTCACTCACCGAGATCGCAAAAGGAGAATCGCTTTCTTCTTTATTCGCCGCTCGCGAATTTGATTGTTTAATCGGCGCCGAGTGAGGATCAGTGATGAGCACGTGCGAGACGGACTCCGACGCGTTGTCCCCGGATGTAATAATTCCGTGCTCCACTCTGCTTTCCATCGTTACCTGTCTAAATGCTACTTCGCATCATCCGCCGCCGGCGGCTCATACGCAAGTGACATTCCCATGGCGCCGCGCACCCCGTGCATAGTCTCAGCGGCAACTCTGCGTGCCCGTTCGCTGCCCGCCTCCAGAATATCCCAAGCCAGCCGAGGATTGTCCTCAAATTTCTTGCGCCGCTCCTGCATCGGATTCAGCAATCGTACCAGCCCATCCGCCGCCCAGCCCTTGCATTCGATGCAACCAATGCCCGCCGAGCGGCAGCCGGCGTTCACTTTATCCATCGTTGCGCGATCGCTGAAAATCTTGTGCAGATCGCCCACCGGGCACACATCGGGATTTCCTGGGTCGGAGCGTCTTACGCGAGCCGGATCAGTCACCATGGTCTTCAGCTTCTGCCTCACCACGGGCTCGGAGTCGGTGAGCAGGATGGTGTTGCCATACGACTTCGACATCTTGCGTCCGTCAGTGCCCGGCAGCTTGGGCGCGGGCGTGAGCAAAGACTGCGGCTCGGGGAAAACAGCTCCGCACTGTCCGTAAAATCCGTTAAAACGCCGCGCAATCTCCCGCGTAAGTTCCACATGCGCGACTTGATCTTCGCCAACTGGCACAACATCCGCCTTGTACATCAAAATATCCGCGGCCTGCAGCACGGGATAGCCCAGAAACCCATACGTTCCCAGGTCTTTGTCCCGGATATTTTCTCTCTGTTCCTTGTAGGTGGGAACCCGCTCCAGCCAGCCGAGCGGCGTAATCATCGAAAGCAGCAGATGCAGTTCGGCGTGCGCCGGAACATGGGACTGAATGAACAGCACCGACTTCTCCGGATCGAGCCCCGCCGCCAGCCAGTCCAGTGCCACATCCAGCGAATTCTCTTTCACGCGGGAGGTGTCAGCGTAGTCGGTCGTGAGTGCGTGCCAGTCGACCACGCAGAAAAAGCATTGATACTGGTCCTGCATGCGCACCCAGTTTTCAAGTGCACCCACATAATTTCCCAGATGCAGTTTGCCGGTGGGGCGCATGCCGCTGAGCACGCGCTTCCGCAAGTTGGTCGAAGGTGTCATCAGTTTTTCAACGAGTCGCAGAAGTAGAAATTAAAGAGGCACAACGGCGCCACAACGCCCAAATTCACAGCTTGCAGCATCATGCGAGGATACACCGATACTATCACGCAGGCCGCGGATTTCGGAGTGAAAGCAGAACCCCCGCTCTTGCGATGCTTTATAATTCGCGCTCTACTCCGAGTCGCCGGATCGAACTCGTCGGCATGTCAAATCTAGCCCGCAAACTCCGCCTCACCGATTACTTCACACTGGCCTGGGGCAGCATGGTCGGCGTCGGCTGGCTGGTGGTTATGGACGACTGGCTTTTGCGCGGCGGGTCTTTGGGCGCAGTGCTGGGCTTCGCCATCGGCGGCGCGCTGCTGTTCCCCATCGGCTGGGTCTATGGCCGGCTGGTGGCCGCCATGCCCGATGCCGCCGGCGAAATCGCGTATACCGCAGCAGCTTTTTCCCGTCCCGTCAGCTTTTCCACCGGATGGATGATGATGCTCGCCTACTTCATTGTCTGTCCGTGGGAAGCCGTAGCCGTCGGCCGCATCGCTGGCTACATTATTCCGTCGCTCGATTCGATCGCAATCTACCGCATCGCCGGGCGCCCGGTTTATCTCCCGCACCTGATCGTCGGTCTCGGCCTCACGGCGCTGCTGACTACGCTGAACTACCGCGGCATCCGCCTCAGCGCTACGTTCCAGAATTGGACGTCGTTCGGCACCCTCGCCTTGTTTGTCGTTTTTGTCGCGCTCGGTGTAAGCCAAGGTTCGCTGCACCACTTACCTCCACTCTTCACTCACACGCGGGTCGTTTCCGTTCTGCTGGTCTTGCAGATCGTCCCGTATTTCATGACCGGATTCGAATCCGTAAGCAAGGCTGCCGAAGAATCCACGCCCGAATTTCGCGGGCGGGGATTTCTCCATGCCATCTGGATGGCCATTCTCGTCGGCATTCTTTTCTACACAGTCATCATCGCCGCAGTAGCGTTCGTCGCTCCCTGGCACGAATTGACCTACGACAAGTTCATGACCGCCGTAGCTTTCCAGCGCGCAGTGGGATCACGCTGGATCGTCAACATAATCCTGGCAGCGGCGCTGCTCTCCCTGTTCAAGTGCTTCAACGGAAATTTCATAGCTGCCAGCCGCCTGTTGTTTGCCCTGGGACGCCGCGGTCTCGTCGACCCCCGAGCCGGCCAGATCCATCCCGAGCATCAGACGCCGTCAATCGCGGTTCTCTGCATCGGACTGGTCACCGCTGCATGTATGCTTCTAGGCGATGCGATTCTCGTGCCCATCACCGAGGTCGGCTCAGTAGCCTGTGCCATCGGATGGGCCGCCACTTGCGCCGCCTATCTCTCCATGGGGCGCTCGGGGAAACTGCCCGGCCACTCGATTCTGTCGCCGGTCGAATGGTCGGTCGCCAGCCTTGGATTACTCGTAGCTATCGCGATGATGTTGATGAAGATAGTTCCGGCAATCCCCGGCCATTTCACTATGTACGAATGGCTAGCGTTGGGAATTTGGATTCTTCTCGGTGCGATCGCAAGGCGTCGCGCGCACTCAGTTTTGTAGAACCAGTTTCGTAGAAAAGGAAAACCGATGAAGCTTCATACCGCGAATCTCATAGCTGTGATCGTCCTATCGCTCGCGACATCCCACTCGTTGCCCGCGCAATCGCCAACCGCTTTCGACCTGGTCATCACCAACGGTCACATTATCGACGGCACTGGTTCACCCTGGTATTCCGGCGATGTCGGCATCCGTGACGGAAGAGTCGCCGCCATCGGCAACCTCGCAACCGCGCCCCGCAAGCGCACCATCGATGCTGCAGGCAAAGTTGTCGCTCCCGGTTTCATCGACATGCTGGGCCAGTCCGAGCTCTCCATCCTCGTCGAGCCGCGCCTGCCTTCGAAAATTTATCAGGGCATCACGACCGAAATCACGGGAGAAGGCGGTTCCATCGCCCCGCTCAACGACGCCATCATCCAACTCGATCGACCCGGCTACGACCATTACAAAATCACTCCCGACTGGCGAACCTTCCGCCAGTATTTCGCGCGCCTCGAAAAGCAGGGGATGGGAATCAATCTGGCCAGCTACGTTGGCGCCACGCAGGTTCGCCGCATAGTGCTCGGCGACGATGATAAACAACCCACGCTAGAACAACTCGAGCAAATGAAGGCGCTGGTGCGCCAAGCCATGCAAGACGGCGCAGTCGGCGTTTCCACCGCGCTCGAATACGCTCCCGCCCCCTATGCAAAGACTGAGGAACTGATCGCCCTCGCCGCCGAGGGTGGCAAGTTCGGCGGTATCTACTCCACGCACATGCGAAACGAAAGCGATTCCGTGCTCGAATCCATCGACGAAGCCTTGCGCATCGGCCGCGAAGCCCATGTGCCCGTGGAAATCTGGCACATAAAAGTCGCAGGGAAAAATAACTGGGGACGCATGCCCGAAGTCGTCGCTAAAATCGACGCTGCGCGCGCCGCTGGCGCCGATGTTACCGCCGACACTTACGCCTACACTGCCTGGTTCAACTCGTTCTCGGCTTTCGTTCCCCCGTGGGCGCACGACGGCGGTGACGCGAAAATGGTTGAGCGCCTGAAAGATCCTGTCACTCGCGAACGAATCCGCAAAGACATGCTCACACCTTTCAAAGAATGGGACAACGAATGGCAGGAGATTCCCGGACCCGATGCCATCATGATCGGCGTAGTGCAGAATCCCAAGCTTCTTCCCCTGCAAGGCAAGCGCCTCTCCGAAATTGCAAAACTCTGGAACAAAGATCCAATGGATGCTCTGTTCGATTTCCTCATCGAAGATCCTGACTCCGACGTGGCCGTCTTCGGCATGTCGCAGCCCGATGTCACGCTCGCGCTGCAGCAGCCCTGGGTCGCCATCGACAACGATTCATCCGGAACTTCGCCCGAAGGCATTCTGGGCCAGGAGCATCCCCATCCCCGCGCCTATGGAACGTTTCCGCGCATTCTGCGCAAGTACGTTCGCGAAGAAAAAGCCTTGACGCTCGAAAACGCCATCCGCAAATTCTCCGCGTTGCCAGCCCAGCGCATGCGCCTTACCGATCGCGGTGTCCTCAAGGCTGGGATGTGGGCCGACGTTGTCATCTTCGATCCCGCAACAGTGCGCGATCTGGCTACGTTCGATAATCCAAATCAGCTCTCCGAAGGAATGGAGTACGTTCTCGTGAACGGCGTGCCCGTCATCGAGCAAGGGAAAATGACGGGAGCGTTGCCGGGGAAAGTTCTGCGCGGCGCAGGATACGTCCCGTAGCGTGGGAACTGCAGGAATCAGCGTCGGGAAGGGCACGACTTCAGTCGTGCCATCGCGCGCGCGGAGCGCGAATCTGGGCTTCAGCCCCTGAGGAAAGCCCTACGGTTTCAGCCGCGCCTGCGTCACGGGGCTAGTCAGCGCGACCTTCGGCTCCGCCACGGTGCCCGAGATGCTATAAACGAGCGAACTTGCTGGTTTCGAGTCATTGCCTCGCGCCAGCTTCAGGTCCAACATTTGCCCCAACGAAGCGGTGCCACTCAGTTCATAGACTCCGGCAGCAGAAACCAACTTACCCTTCTCGATCTCGATTTGCCCGTCCCGCAGCCGTGCACGCCCCTGCCAGCGCGCCACCCGCAGAGGCTCGTCGTCAGTTGCTAGAGAGATGTGCGACAAAACGCCGTCCCGCATATCGAACTCCAGTTCACCTTTGGCGGATTCCCAGAATGCAGTCGAATTCTTGCCCGACGCTGTAAGCTGATAAGTCGCTTCAGCGGTTCCCGAAATCCAAGGGTCGTGCATCGCGGTCGCTAACTGCACCAGCGAAATCCCTGTCAGAGTTCCGCTCCCGGTGTAGCCCGGAGACGCGCCCGCGAAATCCACCTGCCAATCGCCGCGATGCTTGCCGCCCAGGAGATCGGCACGCAGGTCCGAAACCTTCAGCCTTCCGTGCTCCAAGTCAAGCGACGCGGACACCCGGTCCGCAACCAGGTTGTGAATCCGAAAACGTCCGACGCTTAATTTCCCGGATGCATGCAGGGTCTCCAGAAACGTTGGTGTCTTGGATTCCTCTGACGTGAGCATCTGATACCACCGGCGCTGGTTCGGTTGCGAGCCCAACCACTTCGAGAGTTCGCTCAACCCAATCTCCTCGCTATTCAAATTGAAGCGCACCAGGCACGCGCCGGGCATTCCGCAACCGCGCGGCAAATCCGCCGACCCCGTCCAGCGCGCATCCCCAGCCTGTGCGATCAGCTTCTCCACGCGCGTTTCATCGGGTAATAGCTGTAAGTCTGCTGAGGAGATTTCAACCGGTCCATTTAGACCTCGCACCGCGGCGCGCACGTTGTGCAGTCGCGCCGTCCCGGTCACTTGCGGCAAAGAAAAGCCGGAGGATCTCCCAGAAATGTTCCCCGTCCACGATCCAGCGATTTGCAACTTCATCTCAGCCGCGCCCTCGACATTGGCGTTCACCGCCGGCAAACCCAGCAGGCTGGCCAGGCGCAAGGTTCGCGATACGTCTCCATCTCCCCGGATCGCCAAGCCATAACTCGACCGCGACACCCAGCCAAGCGCTTGCGCTGCCATGGGACGCCCTAGCGTGACCGGGAAAGGGCCGAACGCAACGTGCAACTCATCAGGAGCTGGCAAACCATCAACATCCAGCAGGCGAGCCAGCTTATCCGGCGTGGCTGCATGAACACCAGCCTGTCGCGAGCTCAGCACAAACGGCATGCTCCCCGCAGCGAATTCGACTTTGGTGATCATCGACCGAAGACGAATGTTGGTAATCTCGCCCCGGCCCTGAAACTCTGGTTCCGTTCCTCCTTCTTCCTTCACCGTAAAATTGCCCTCGACAATTCCCGCAGACACCAGATCAGGCGGAAGGTTTTTCTTGGCCCGTCGGGCAAGTTGCGCCACGGCACTCATGGGAACGCTTTCCAGCTTCATCGCCAGATCAACCCGATGCACTCCAGGCATTCCGGCATCGCCGTGCATCGTGATCGTTCCGTCACCGACCGGCGCGTTGCAGGAAATCTCGTGCAGCATCGCTTCCACTGAGTTGTACTGGCCCTCGCAGCGCGCCGCCAGACGCAATCCCTCGCTGCTCGAAATGTCGTAGCGGCGGAAATCCTGTATGGACCCATCGACTGCAACTCGCATCGCCGCTGGGATGCCGCTCAAAGTCGCGTCCAGCCGAACTTCTCCCCGCCAACCCTTGTCGTTTCCTGACACCAGTTTCGTGAGCTGCCCCAACTGCGCGCGGTCCCACTCCAGGCTGAACTGCAGCGGTGTTTCACGCAGGCTGCCGGCCCGCCTCCAGGTTCCGTTCATCCGTAGCAGGCCAGCGTCATTCAAACTCATATCAGTGCGCAGCGGTTCCGCTTTCAGCCGCGCTCCCCAGGTATCTTCTGATTCCTGCCATAGGGCGAAGTCCGCATTGAGCAGCGCGTAAGGCTTTTTTTCCTGCCCCGCCTTGAAGTTGATGCGCCCCGAACTGGCTTCGATGTAGGGAAAGCCGGGGCGCGCTTCCATCTTCGATTTCGCCGTCGGCGCAAGCGGCGTACGCTCCGTGCGTTCCAGCAGCGCTTGCCAATTCCAGCGGCCGTCCGGCAGGCGCACCAGATTCAGGCTAGGCTCAGTCAGTTCGAGCCGAGAAATGTCCAGCCGTCCGCGTACCAGCGAGGTCAGTCGCACAACGGCCGTCACTTCAGGGGCGCGCAGCATGGGCTCGGCGCCGAACGCCGGATCTTCGTAGATGACCAGGTTTTCCAAGTCAAACCCGGGCTGGGGCAGGAATCGAAGGTGGACTGAGCCGATCTCGACCGGACGGGCCACCGCGCGGCTGATCGAATTTGCAATGCGAACCTTCAGTCGTGCCGCGCCTGGACGCACCAGGAACAGACCTAGAAGGATCACCGCTGCCGCGGTCACCACCCGCCGCTTGGAAGAGAGAAGCTTCACCGTACCACTTTCAGCGTTCGACCCCACCGCGTGTCGTCGAAGAAGTGCAACACCACATGCGCCAGAAATCCCAAACGGTCCGCCATCCCGGTCTTGGTGTATTGGTCGGCCGGGGTATCAAACGACCAGTAGATAAACATGGGACGCCCAATCACATTTGCCTGCGGGATGAAGCCCCAGTAGCGGCTGTCCAGGCTTACCCCCCGGTGATCGCCCATGGCGAAGTAGTGCCCGGGCGGCACAACCAGATCGCCTCCCTCGACGTGAGAGGCCATGGTATCGATCCAATTCGGATAAACCCCATTCTCGTCGGACGGGGGCACCGCGGGGAAGTCATTTCGGTAGGAATCGTTGGGATTGTCCGCATCGTGATCTATGTAAGGCTCGTTAAGCGCCTCGCCATTTCGATAGACCACACCGTTGCGCAGATGGATTCGATCTCCCGGCACTCCCATGATCCGCTTCACTACATAAAGCCCCGCATCATGTGGATCAGGGTGCAGAAACACTACGATATCGCCTCGCCGCACCGCACGGTAGGGGAGCAGCTGCCCCACCCAGGAAGTCTTCGGCGCAAACTGGATGCGGTTCACAAACACGTGATCGCCGATCAGCAGCGTGTCCTCCATTGAACTAGAGGGGATCTCAAACGCTTGAACCACGAATGTGATGATGAATAATCCCGTAACCAGCACGGCCGCCAGCGACGCCAGAAACTCCACCGGAGTCTCTCGCGGTTTCTCTTCGACCTCGTTCTGCGCTTTATTGTTTTTATTAGCCAATGTGTTCAATCCATCCAGTCTCGTTTTTCAGCCTCGCGAAGCTTCGCGAACTGCCAGCCTCAACGCACCAGCCGCAGCGTGCGGTGCCACCGCGTGATTTGAAAGATGTGCGTCACCACGTAGGCGAAGTGGTACAGTTTGGCACTCACCGAAGACAGCGCTGTTCCATCGCCCTCAGCTCCCTGCACCGACCAGTAGATCACCAGAGGGCGCCCAATAATATTGGCCCGCGGCACAAATCCCCAGTAACGGCTGTCAGAGCTGTTATCGCGATTGTCACCCATTACAAAATAATGCCCTTCGGGAACAATCAATTGTCCGTCCTCAACCAGTTTGCGCAACTGCACCCACCATTCCGGCGTTGGACCCGACATCACATCCAGCCGCGGAAAATTATCCCGGAACACGTCATCTGCCGGCCGGCTGAAGCGCGCGTACGGTTCCTTCAACGGCACTCCATTCACCAGCACCTGCTTGTTGACCATCCGCACCCGGTCCCCAGGCACACCAATTACCCGTTTCACGAAATGCTGGGCCGGGTCTACCGGATAGTGAAACACTACAATGTCGCCGCGCTGCACGCGACGGTAGGGCATCAAATAGTCTCCAATGCTGCCTCCGCCATAGGTCAGCTTGTTCACCAGCAGGTAATCGCCTACGAGCAGAGTGTTCTCCATCGAAGGAGAAGGAATCTGGAACGCTTGGACGATGAATGTGATCACAAACACGGCGATCACCACGGTTCCCAGCAGCGATTGTATCGAGCTGGTCACATCCGTTTCCGCCGCCCAGACCGTCCCTCGATTGCCCGAGAAATGATTGCCCGAAAAACCATCGCGCGAAGGCTGATCGTGGGGAGAACGATTCTCCGAAGAATGATTTTCCGTGGAAGGATCCTCCAGAGAATGATCAGCCGCTAAGAGTTCGTCCCCGCCACGCTGGCTGGAAGAAAGTTCGCTCGAAGACACTCCGCCGGAAGGACGTTCGCTCGCGAGATTTTGGTCTGGGGGATTCATGCACTCACTTATCCAGCGTATTTACTTATCTGCGGACCTCGACCCCCGCGCCACCTGGGCTCCCGGCGATTGCGGTCGCGAGGCCAGATAGGACAGCAACTGCCGCGCCGCATCCTGCTCCGCCGTCTTCTTGGTAGTACCTTGTGCTCGACCCACAAATTCGGCGCGGTCTTCACCGTTCTTATTGTTCAGACGGACTTCCACCGTAAACGTCTTGCTGTGTTCCGGTCCTGCTTCCTGCACCAGCACGTACGAAGGCTGAGCCATACCCAATCCCTGCAAAGTTTCCTGCAGCGCCGACTTGAAGTCGGTCATGGGCAGCGTACCGCCCTCGCGCTCCATCCGCTCCAGTTCGGGCGCCAGAATTTCGCGAACGATGAATTCGCGGGCCGGCACCATTCCGCCATCCAGGTAGATCGCTGCCAGAATCGCCTCTAGCGCATCCACCAGCAGCGCCGTCTTGCCGCGTCCGCCGCTCTTTTCCTCGCCTCGCCCCAGGCGCAGATAATCTCCCAGCTCCAATCGTTGCGCCACCCGAATCAGGTGCCGCTCGCTCACCACATGGGCGCGCAATTTTGAGAGTTCACCCTCGCGAAACTGTGGAAAGCGCTGGAACAATTCCTCGCTGGTCACCAACGCCAGAATCGCGTCTCCCAGAAACTCCAGCTGTTCGTTGTCGTTGACCCTGTACTTGCTCTCCCCGGCTTGCTGCGCCTCCTGCTCCCGCGCCTGCGAGCTGTGAGTCAGGGCCTGCTCAATCACCGTCCGGCGGCGGAAGTGGTAGTCCAACGCCGTCTCCAGCGCGGTGATTTCCCGTTCTTTCATGATTGCATCGCCGGAGGCCCGGAATCAATTCTTCGGAGGCGGAGTACTGCTGCCGCCAGTCAACTGAGTCAAACGGTCTTTCTCATCGCGCGCAGCCTTACCCGCAGGAGTGCCTTCCTTGGTCATGCTCACCGCCTGGTTGGCATATTTCATGGCCTCGGGATATTTACTCTGCATGTCCAACGCCACTGAGAGCCGGAACACCGCGATCGGATCCGGTTCTTGCGGGAACGCATCAATCGACTTTCTCAAATTTCCTTCCGCATCCGCCCACGCTTTGGCGTTGAAATCAAGCGTCCCGAGAATCGCATAAGCTTCCGAACGCACATATCCCTTAAACGCGTTCAGCTGCTCGGGGGGATACGCCGAGGGAACGTCGGTATCCACCGTGACCAGTGCACGCTGCGCATCTTTTCTAGCTTCTGCCAGGCGCTGATCCTTGTCCAGGTCAGTATCCCGCGTCCGCTCGACGATTACTTGCGACACGGTCAGCAACGCCTCCGGATCATCCGCGTCGTAGGACAAGATTTTCTGCGCCATCTCCATCATCTTGTCGAGATTGTTGGCTTGCTGGTACCGGTGCATCACCTGGGTGTAAAGCAGTTGCCGCAATTCGCTGTCCGGAAACTTCGTGGCGAAATCGTTGGCAGCCTTCTCCTGCGCAGCCGGGTCCGTCAACGCTACCGCCGCGTTGTATGCTGCGAACTCCTCTTGCGTTTTGGCCATCGGCTTGCGCTTGCCCGTCGGCGCTTCTGCTTGTCCAGCCGTTTGTCCCGCCGGGGCGTTCTGCGCCGCGGGCTTGTCAGTGGTCTGTCCAAAACCGTTCGCCGCGAAACCCCAGACCGATATTCCCACCACTGCGGTAATAATCGCTGCTCGCTTCATGCTTTCTCCTTGGCTTGTGCCGACTGATTCAGACTCGCCCGCTTCCAATTTCTGCAATTCCAGCCTACCGGTCGCATTGTAACTGTACTCGAATTGAATTCGCGAGGCCGACCCTACTGTGGTTTCGCCGGGGGTTCATATGCCTGCTGCAACCCCCGCTCTGCCGCCGCCTTGACCTCCGGCAAACCTCCGCCCGCATTCAACGCCGCGCGGTACTCCTGCATCGCTGCCTCACGATCCTCTTTCATATCCAGAATCCTGCCCAAATACACGTGCGACCATCCCACCACCTTAGGGTCCTGCGTCGCCGCAATCGCCTTCTGGAAGTTGTCCTGTGCTCCGTCCCTGTTCTTGTTGGCCACGGCCACTTCCGCCAGAATGAACAGCGCCCGGCCCTGATCGCCGATCTTCTTATCGAGCGCCTGCTGCGCCAGTTCCTGCGCCCCTTTGGGATCGCCAGCCGCCAGCCGCTTTTCCGCCGTTATGAGCATCCGCCGATCTTCTGGACGCGACAGTTGCACCAGTTCCGGCGACGTTGCGCTGGCAAATTGCACCGCAGCCGCGGCTTTCTGTTCTCTCCCCAGATCCAGGTTCGCTATGAAATCGCCGTACGCCCCTCGAATGCCGGTGGGATCTTTCTCGAACGCCACCACTTGATCGTAGAAGTATTTCGTCAGAATGTATCCCTGCTTCACCGCGTCATCCACGGCCTGCGCGCGCATCGCCTCCTGCGCCGGTTGCTTGCCTCCAGTGGTACGGATCTCGATGGCCCGTATCAAGCATTCCGTCACCAGCAGCGAAATGTCGGTCTTGAAGCTCTCTTCCAGCGGCGCGCGCTTTACTGACTGCAGCAGTGGTTCCAGCCGCTTGATCGAGCTGTAATGCTTCTCCGCCAGCGGATCCAGTTCGTAGTGCAGAAACGTGTGCCGGATCTGTTCCATCTTCAGCGCCGACTTCGGCGCTTCTCCTGAAGCCGCGTTCGGGGCCGGGAACACCACCACGTAATAATCCGACCCGTAATTCCGCGCATCCGTCTCGTTCGGCGAACCCATGAAGTCCAGATAAATCGTAAACCTGCGCCCCAGGTATTGCGACGAAGGCAGTTTTAGGTAGATCTCGGTATCGAACACCATCTTTTGCAACGGTTCGTGGTACCGTTTCATGGCCGCTGTGTAATCGTTGCGGTGCCGCTCCCAGATCGAATGCAACCCGGCCTTCTCGTAAAAGGGTTCCAGCAGCTTTCCGAAAAGTGCAATCGCGGATGCATCCGGAGGCAGATCCTCCTCTTTGGTTCGCGGCAGAAAATGCGGCGGTCCATCCACGTATAACGCCAGTGAGATGTATTGCGACAGGTTGCGGTTCGGATCGCTCGATGTCACGTGGCCCTGGTAGAACTCGCACAGCGCTGTCTGCGCAGCCTCGGCCTCGGGCGAATTCAACAAATTTTTCTGTAGCTCGGCCCGTACCGTGCTCCGGACGGCGTCCGAGATGGTCAAATCCTGATCGTAGCCACAAGTGTTGAGTGCCGCCAGCATCGAAAAAATCGTCTCGTTGCTGTCCAGAACGATCAGTGACTGATTTTGCGGAACCTGATTCTGTGGCGTCCGATTCTGCGGAGTCTGGTTCGCCGGAGCCTGCCCCTTTGGGGCCTGGTCCGGCCGAGGCGGCTTCGGCGGAGTCTCTTCCTCCGAAGAAGACTGATCCTTGGAAGACGACTGCCCTTGGGAAGACTGATCTTGGGAAGGCGACTGCCCCTGCGAAGACGACTGATCCTCTGCCGGGCCCTGAGGAGCTGGGGTCTGCGGAGCCGGTTTTTGCGGAAGCGGAACCGGATCCTGCCCCGCACACAACGGCGCCAGCAGCCCCAACAGGGCCGCAAACCACAGACTGCGCAATCGCAGACTCAGGAAACCCTCCACAGGATTAATGGTGTGCCGAGCGGAGAACACCCTCAAGTGTAAGGACTTCCGAGCAGAGGGTCAAACCCGGGCAACGGTACAAGGAGAGGATCGCAAAGGTCTTTTTCGGGTGGCACGAAGCATTATCTTCTGCCCGCTCTACCCGCGCACGCTGATCCTCGAGAACGACAGCACCGCCCGCGACGAGATCGGCCGTCCCATCGACATCGCCGGACGAAACGTCGTAAAGATCAACATCCTCTTCACCTGCGGCAGCAACTCCTGAGATTCCCCAGGATCCGAGAGGATCTTGTAATCGTCAACCCGCCCGCGCGAATCCACGTAGGCTTCGATCACCAGCGAATCCGTATTCATCGCGCTCAGCGTCGTGCCAAAAGCGCTCTGCTGCAACTCCGGACCGGTGTTCAGCACCAGCGGCACATCTTGATTATTCGCCTGCACTTCTCCCGGCATCGCCAGGATGGCAGTCACTAAACCAAAAATCAGCAAAGCGCAGACCAGGCCGGCCGTGGCCGGCACCATAAACACGTTCACCGCATTTTCCACCCGCATGCGCAGGCCTTCGAATCGCGGACGCCGCCCTTCCGCCGCCTCCCGCGAAATAGCCAGCCGCAGCTTCAGCCCAAGGTCTACCGGCAGCTGCACACGCCTCACGCTCATCAGCAACTGTTGAGTCTGCCGCAGCATCCGGTACTCCAGCGCGCACGCCGAACATCCTTCCAGATGCGCCTGCAACCCCTGCATCTCAGTCCCCGTCACCACCCCATCCAGATACGGAGACAGCAATCCCTTCACGTCCACACACTTCATCCCCGGCTTCGGCGAACCCGGATTCATGGCCACATGCCTCATGGCATCACCTCGACCCTTCTTCCCCCTCCAGCAACCTGGTTCTGCAAATTCTGCGACCGCAAACTCGTCTCTACCTTATCTTCATCTGGAGCAGTGAGTCCCAGTTCTCCACCCACCTCGCGCACGTACGGCGCCAGTCGTTGCTTCAGCGCTTGCCGCCCCCGCGTGATTCTCGACTTCACCGTTCCTAGCGAAATCTGCAGAACCTCCGCGATTTCCTCATAGGACATTTCTTCCAGATCGCGCAGAATCAGCGCTGTCCGGTAAGGCTCCGCCACCTGCCTCAACTCTGCATCCACCCGCTTCTGCACTTCCCGGTGCGCTACGCTGTCGAACGGCGAATCATTGCGGTCGGTCAGCGCGTTCTGCATCGCCGTATTTTGCATGGACCCATCTCCGTTCGCCAATCCGCCCGATTCCACCGGTTCGATCGAAGTCTCGTGCGCTTTGTGCCGGAACCACCACCGCTTCCGGTTCGCCGCTTCATGCAATGCAATCCGGTAAATCCACGTCTTCAAACTCGATTCGCCGTGGAAGCTCTTCATCCCGCGGAACACTTTCAGGAAAACATCCTGCGTCGTATCCGCCGCGTCTGCTGGATCGCTCACCATGCGGTACACCAAGCCGTACACCGGCCGTTGAAATTCGCCAATCAGCCAAGCGTAGGCCTCTTCCGATCCAGCCTTCAGGTCCGCGACAATTGCCGCCTCCTGCGCCCGTGCTCCGATTGCGCTCGCCAGATCTCCCAAGGTGGTCACTCCCGCCTTACTTCGCCTGCTGCGTGACTAAAGAACGATTATAGAATTTCCCACCTCATCCCCAACCGAAAAATCGCCCGCCGTCCCTGGTTTACAGATTAGAGGTCACCGCCGCATGTTACCGGCGCACACTCTAATCCAGATAGACTCCGCCCAGCCACTCCAGGTTCCCGCCCGTAAGTGGTTTATTTGCACAGGCTTAACTAGTTGTGATCTTCGTATACTGAGGCCGGGGGCTTTTTCCTTCTCTCACGCCGATTTCGCTGAGCCTCTGAGACCCGCTTACCGGGGGGATTAAAGTAAGCGTCGCTAAACACGACATCGCCCTGAAAGCTCTTCATGCTGTCGTGATAGCGCTGGCTGGAAATCGCGGTGCGAATCTCGGCTTTCGCATCGTCCAGGGTCAAGGTGTGCTTGCTGAGCATTTTGTAAATGAAGTGAGCGCCCCCCGGGTCGGAGAATACTTCGGAAACTTCTCCCGGCTTCAGGTCCATCACCGCCTCATGCTGCGGCGGCAGCGCATCGCGGCGCACCTTCTCCATCTTCGTATTGGACCTGGTGTGCGGAATTCCAGCTTCCGTATAGGCCTCGACTTGCAACTTGTCAGGATCTTCCCCGTTGATCGCCCGCGCTCGTAGATCGACCGCGAGTTTCGCCATGGCGTCTTCATTAGCCTTGGCTTGCGCGTCTTCAGGTTCGCCGTGCGCGGCCTCGCCTTCCTTTGTGCGAGGGACAAAAATCCGCGCCACGGTAGCTTCCTCATAAGAGGACTCGTTCTTTGTGTAATAGCCAGCGAGATCGGCATCACTGATGTTGTCGGCGTCCGCCTGCAGAGCGCGGCTCAGATCCTGGGAGAGCAGTTGCAAACGCGCATAGCGCATCTCTTCCTCGAACGTCGGCGTTTTGTCCAGGCCGCGTTTTTCCGCCGCCGCTGCCATTCTCAGATTGCGCGCATAAGCATTGGCCACGTTGAGCCGAAGCGACGGCGACATGCCCGGCTGCAGCGCCTCACAGAGCTTTTCAAATTGCGCCCGAGTGATCACGGTCTTGCAGGCCGCGCCGTCCTGCGTCGGATCAGCGCAGAAACCATTCACCGTAATCACCGCATCGTCGGGCGTAACAACCGCCTCGGGCGCTTGAGCGGATGGAACTGTAGTCGACGACACACCTTGCCCGTAGGCCAGGCTGGCGAGCAGGAGACAAATCAGACCTGCAAGACACGGGAAGCGCATGTTTCAGTATCCCCGTTGCCGATGCTCCGCGCAAACAAAGCTGGCACGCAGCCAGGCTGCGTGCCCAAGGTTGAACTCATTGATCTACCCACCGGTCAACCCACTCGTCATTGCTCAAAGGCTCCCATGTTGATTTGCCCGTTGGCATTGACCCGCGGATTGCCGTTGAAGTCCACCGTGCCGAAATCAGCTGAGCCCAGACTGGCGTTGCCCGTGTTCTCGGCCGGAGAACTGGTCGGAATATCAAAATTCGGCGTCGGTGAGCAAGCCGTGATCGGTGTTGGAGGCCCGCTCTCTTTCGTCGACGTGCAAGTGGGTACAGTCAGGTAGTCGGGATTCGCAAACACCGAATTCGCATCCTGCCCGGTCTTTGACTGGTAGGACGAGAATGACGAATAGCTTTTTCCGTTCAGCTCGAAGGTCGTGGTCGAGCTGGTGGTGTAGAAATCGTTGTAGTTCGAAGTTACTCCACTGCCCGACACGTAGCCGTACATGAACAGTCCCTCGGCGCCGGTATAGACAATGTTGTTTTCGAACACAATCCCCGTCGCCCGGTACTGAATCTGGAATTCGCCACTGCCGGTCTTCTGTGTGTCGTTGTCGTAAAGGCTGTTGTTCACAATGGTGATGTCGGTGCTTCCACCCGTTCCAGTCTTGGCATATCCGCCTACCGAAACGCCGCACGAATTCGCCGCGTACATCAGGTTGTTGCGGATGATCACATTGCTCGAGACTTCGCCCGAGGTTTCACTGGCGGCTTCGATATTCAGGTCGTTGCCGTAAAGCGTGTTGCGCTCGAACGTTACCTCCGTGCAGCCGTCGCAGTAGAGCCCATCTTGATCGTAGGAATTACCCTCCCCTGGGTTCTTGAAGGCACTATTGTTGTAGATGAGGTTGCCATAGACGTCTCCGTTTTTCGCCTGATCGTAGCCCGTCGGACCAACTCCCTCGAAGCCAATCGCATCCATGCCGATGTTGTCATTGTCGTAGATAGTGTTGTTCGAGACGACAAAGTTCTGCACGTTGCCGTTATAGGTGGTCGTCTCGCTTTCTCCAGTCAGGCATCCCGTGATCGCGTTGCCACTGACCGTCACGCTGAGGGGAGTCGAGCTGGTACCGAAAACGCCGATGCCATACGCGTTTCCGTCCTTCCCTGCCGTGGTTTGTATGTTCTTCACTGTGTTGTTGAGTATGCTGATCCCGCTTCCGCTGCCGGCAATAAGAATTCCCGCGGGAACGTCCGCCTTTTTCGCAGTCGTGTAGTTTTGAATGGTGAACCCTTCGATGGTCAGGTAGCTCACTCCGTTCGTAGCGCCGATCATGAACAGGCCTTGCGTGTTGCAGCAAAGGAAGCCGTTGCTGGTTTCGAAACTCGGCGTGGTACAACAGGCCACGCTCGTCCCGTCCACAATGGCCACGCCTTGTCCGTTGAAGATGATCGGCGCCGAGGACGTTCCCGAGTTGGCAAACAACACGCTCTCGCTGTAGGTTCCAGCTCCCACATAGACGGTGCTGCCCGCCGTTGCTTCAAGAGCCGCGTGTCCAATGGTGAGCCAGGGCGCGCTCGCACTGCCGCTATTGGAGTCACTGCCGTTTTTAGCAACGTAATACACCGAGGCCTGCGCGCAACAGCAAAGCGCGAGCCAGCAGGACAGGAAAAGGAACGGAGCGCGCATCAATTCGCGCTTCAATAGAGGTTGTGTGCTGCGGTGAAAGCGATTAATCATTGAAAGGCCTCCTGATGGTTTTCTGGGTTTGCCACTTAAGAATCGGACCCTCCGCGCGTAACAACGGTTGGGATATTACGAACGATTATTTTTACTTTCGTTTACTGAGGTTTGTCAAGAGAAAAGAAACAAATAGAAGGATGCAAGCGCGATAGGTCCGATCCGGGAACGAGGACGTATTCGTAAGCAAGTACGCTGGTGAATCGGGAGTGGTGAGCCGGCCAGACTTTCTCGCCGTGGAGCCTATACTGTGGTGGCTCGCGTGCGTTCGGGAAGTTTCCTTAGAATCTCCTGCACCGCTTCCAATAGCTTCTCTGATCCTTTATCCAAATCGAGAGCGGACTTCTCCAGGAACGCGATAGCTCCATCTTCCTGCAACCGGGCCGCGTTCTTTTGAGACAGGCCCGTCATCACCACCACTGGGATCGCGCTGGTCAATGGGTCTTTCTTCAACGCCACGAGCACATCCCGCCCGCTCATCTTCGGCAGCAATATATCCATCAGAATCAGATCCGGCAATTCCTCCCGCGCCATGCGCAAAGCTTTTTCACCATCGGTCGCGCTGCTCACTTCATAGCCGGCACGCGCCAGCGCGTGCTCCGCAGTGAGTCTCAGAAACTTGCTGTCGTCCACTAGCAGAATCTTGGTCATCGTCCGCAACCCTTCCGATCCTGGTCTCCTTAGATACTGGTTCTATCGGCAGATTCGGAATTCGGATAAAAAACAGAAGGGCCGGGCCACACTGTCACAACGTGAGAGCTGTCTAAGAAACTGAAACGCAGAAAGGGAAGCGCACGCCAAATTCGGCGAAGATGAGAGCAATTCGCAAGTTCACGCCAACCAAGAAGCCCTTACTTCACTTCTTCAACATCTTCTCGATCGCCGCCACTAGCGAAACCGGACCCGATCCCAGCATCAGATCAGACTTCTCAAAGAACCCGGCAGCGCCGTCCTTCTCCAGCGCCTTCGCATTTTTCTGCGAGAGACTGGTCAACACCATCACCGCAATCCCTGCCGTAGCCGGATCTTTTTTCAGAGCCTTCAACACATCCGGCCCGCTGACCTTGGGCAGCATAATGTCGAGCAGCACCAGCCCGGGCGAGTGTTCACGGGCCAGCCGCAGCGCTTCTTCCCCGTCCGCTGCGCAAACCACTTCATATCCTGCCTGGCTCAGCGTCCGCTCCGTCGCAACTCGCAGGAATTTGCTGTCCTCCACCAAAAGCACCTTCATCCAAAACCAGTCCCTTCGAAAGCACTACCCCGCTCATCGCAAGTATGCGCTACCTCCCAGGGAATGTCGCTGCTGAATCCCACCACGCTATTGGCGTCTCCAGTGCGAAGGTGTACTATCCCCCTGTCTTTGTATAGAGCGAAGAGCGACTCAGTCAGCGGCCTAATCGTTAGCGAAACTCTCAGGCAAATCAAGGAGGGGACCGTGCCGCACCTTCGGGAAGTCCCGATCCCGCCGCACCATGCTGCCAAGGCGCTTTTCTGCACCTCCTTATTTCTGCTTTTGTGCGTCACTCCGGCGCTCACGCAAAAGACCGAACAAAAAGACAGCAGCCCTCCAAAGTACGACCTTCATACCGAGACGAAGACCAAAGGAGTCGTGGACGAAGTAAACCTTCTCTCTTTCGGAACTAGGAAAGACTTCACCGAACTTGTCCTGAAGAGCGGTGACGACAAGATCCACATCTACCTCTGCCCCAAACCGTTTCAGGACGAGATGGGGATTACCTTCACCAAGGGTGACGAGATTGCTGTCACCGGTTCCAAGGTCAAGCAAGACGCGTCAGACATAATCCTCGTGCGCGAACTCGTAAAAGGCACCGACACTCTGATGTTCCGTGACGACAAAGGCAACCCGGTATGGGATTCGCGCACCGGCAAGTGAAGTCGGGAGTTCCTCAAACGCACCTTTATGTTCCTTGCAACCTTTGTCTCGCTAATCGCTAATGAAGATCTTCTTGTTCTTTACCACGGTTCCGGCTTCGCCAAACCAGATCGTGCAACGGACGTCGTGCTCTTCGAACATCCAGCTATTACTTTCCCGCTCTTTCTCGCCCAGTCGAAGGTTGCGGTCCTGCGCGAGCTTTGAAACGCCATCTTGGTCATCCCGGAAGAGATTTCGTCGCACACGGACCGAGTACTCAGGCCAATATGCTCCGTCGGCAAGCTTTTTTCTTTTCGCTCGAGATCCGGCGCCGTTGGAACCGGCGCGCCGCCGAGCTTTCTCCGCCACAGTTCACGCCCATCAGCGGTGAGTGCGCGAACATAGGTGCCATCAGGACATGACTCCTCGTCATAGATATCAGGTCCGGTTGCGGTCGGCACCGCTTGGGTCATTTTCATGCTCTTGCATCCGGGCAGAGGGCTTACAGACCACATTATCGTTCCAGTGGGCAAGGACGAGCCGGAACGAATCTCGATACTGGCCTCAGAGGAATCGCCTTCGGCAGAAGCAGTCAGAACCACCGTCGAGGACGGTTCCTCTGCCTGCAAAGTTGCTTCATCGCCAGCCACCGTAAGTTTAGCAGCCTGTTCGGGAGAGACAGTCCAGCGTACGTCGTGCCGCAATCGTCCGTCCTTGCCCACAGCGCGGAACGTACGCGTCTCGCCTATCAACATAGTCGCCTTCGTAGGCACGACGGAAAGCGCGGGCACGTCTTGCGCCAAGACCAGTTGCCCAGTCCAGCTCATGCCCCACGCGAGAAGTGCCAGAACGGCAGCACACGTCATTCTTCGCATTCGTTTATATCCCTCGTATTTCAACTTCTTCAGGCTACGTCCGGGGGGAAGCTGCGAAAGTTACCTTGGGGGGAAGGCCGATTTTCCCGCCGCACATCCCACCATCGCAATTCGTTGACTGCATCGAGCCGCGTCCGTAAGATGAAGCAGCGCAAAAGCCTGGCTTCGGGACTGATCGAATAAATTGATCGACTTACACTGATCTACTAACAAATGATCGGCCAAACTATTTCCCACTACCGCATCGTCGAGAAGCTCGGTGGCGGCGGCATGGTGCGAACTCCAGAAAACTCACCAGCGGGAAGTTCGACTTTCTTCCCGTTTGCACTCCCGACGCCAAGACCGTGCTCTACGAAGACGCGGACGGAAAGCTGGAGAAGGTTCCGTTGCAGGGCGGCGCTCCGCAAGAAGGTTCAGCATTTGAGGTTTTCAGCCGCATGACCGTCTCTCCCGACGGAAAGCTCGCCGCCTTCGTCACTTTTCGCATCGGCGACCCCAAAGAAAAGCTGGCCATGGTACCTCTCGATTCCAGCCAGCCTCCGCGATTCGTGGAATTCGAAAGGCCTCGTGTGGAGTCCCTTGCGGGCCTGGGTGACGCGCCAGTCAGCTTGACCCGCGACGGCAAAGGCGTTGTCTACCCCGTGCGCGACGGTGATGTCGATAATCTCTGGCTCCAGAACCTCCCCGGTTCGCCAGGAAAAACAATCACCGACTTTAAGTCCGAACTCATCCGCGATTTCGACTGGTCCTTCGACGGCAAGCAACTCGCCGTCATCCGCGGCCATCGCGACTCCGACGTAGTCCTCTTCCGCAATTCCGAGAAGTGATGTCTTACGCCGCAGTCCCAGCCAGCGGCAGCCAGACTTGAAACCGCGTTTCACCGGGCTTTGAAGTAACCTGAATATTTCCTCGGTGCTTCTTCACAATTCGCTGCACCGTGTCCAAGCCGAGCCCCGTGCCTTCTCCCACTCCTTTCGTCGTGAAAAAAGGCTCGAAGATGTGGGGCTGCACCTCCTCGGGAATTCCCGGACCGTTATCGGTAATCTCAACCACAGCGCAGCCGTCGTCACTGTAGGTTCGTACGCGCAGTTCGCCTTTTCCATGCATCGCGTCAATCGCGTTATCAATAATGTTGGTCCACACCTGATTGAGTTCGCTACCAAATGAATTCACCAGTAGCGGAACGCCCTTGTAATCGCGCAGCACCGCCACACCTTGCTTCAACTTGTGATTCAGAATCGTAAGCGTGGTTTCCAGGCTCTTCACCACATCCACATTTAAAACCGGCGCCTGGTCCATGTGGGTGTATTCCTTGATCGCGCCCACCAGATCCGAGATCCGCGAAGTGCTGCTCTCGATCTCATGCAACAGGCTCGCGATCTCAACCGAGGCGGCGATGCGAACCAGCGCAGCTCGAGCCGTCTCAGCATCGAGGATCGCGAACAACGATTCAACCGTTTGCGGCTTGACGTTCCGCCGCGCCAGCCCGGCCGCCAGCATCCACAAATCATTCTGTCCGTGACTGCGCAACAAAGAATCGATCTGGTCTTCCAGGTCGCTGATGGTCAGCGGATCCGGCGGAACAACATCCGGCACTGTGAACGAAATCTCCAGTTTTTCGATTTCCGATTTCTGCGCGAGAGAAAGATCGCGCCTTCCCAGCTCAAGACTCGCGTCCCTGATCTTCTTCAAAGTCTCGCGCAGTTGGCTGGCTGCGCGTTTCGCAGCCGACGCCGGATTATTCAGTTCATGCGCCAGTCCCGCCGAAAGCTTCCCCAAAGAAGCCAACCGGTCGCGCTGTTGTTCAAGGCGCGTAGTTTCACGAATCCGGTCGGACATCAAGCCCACCAGCCGCTGAGTCAGCACCGGCATTTTCTGCACCAACTCTGGAAACATTGAAGCCGGAAATCGCAGCGCGCGGCCGTCCGTGATAGCTCGCCCGCTCACCGTAAACTGCTTCATCCTCGAGAACGGCAGCACTCCGGTGACATCGCCCGGCTCCAGGTCAAAGACGAAGGTTTCGCCGCCAAGCTCACCCCGCCCCTGAAGATGTCCCTCAAGAACCACAAACATCGCGTCCGCCGGATCGCCCTGGCGCGAATACACATCACCCGCCTTCAGGTTCACCTCTTGCGACTGGCTCAGGAACCAGTCGAGCTGATCACCCGGCAAATCAGCGAATTCCTGGACGCGACGTAATTCAGATTTGTCGACCATTTAGACCTTGCTCAAGTACTGATGAATGAACTGCACCCCAACTGATCCTTCACCTACTCCCGAAGCCACGCGTTTTATCGAACCGTGCCGCACATCACCCACGGCAAAAATGCCCGGGACATTGGTCTCGAGTAGAAACGGATCACGGTCCGGCGTCCATCCCTTCGGACGTTGTCCGTCCCGTATCAGGTCAGGACCGGTCAGCAGAAAACCGCGCTCGTCCCGCTCCACAATGCCCGCCAGCCAGTCCGTCTGCGGCAGCGCTCCAATAAAGATAAACATCGCACTCGCGGGCACACGCTCCATCTTGCCGGTATCAGAGCACAGCACAGAAATCTCCTCCAGATGGGTCTCGCCGTGTGCTTCAGCCAAGCTCGCGTGCGTCCAAAGTTGAATGTTAGGCGTTTCCTTAATCTGGTCGATCAGGTATTGCGACATCGTGCTGGAGAGCGATTCGCCGCGCACCAGAATGATGACCCGCTCCGCGTATTTCGCGAAGTTCATCGCCGCTTGACCCGCCGAGTTCGCCCCGCCCACCACATAAACAATCTCACCCTTGCAGGACAAAGCCTCGGTAGCTCCGCCGCCGTAATAAATTCCCGCACCCTGCAACCTGTCGACACCCTCAGCCGCCAGCCGCCTCCACTGCACCCCAGTCGCGATCATCAGCGCGTGACAGGAGATCTCGTTTCCATCCGCCATCTTGATGATCCGGTAAGGTCCCTCCGCCCGGACGCCGACCACTTCCTGCGCCAGAATTTCCACTCCGAAGCGCTGCGCCTGCACCACCGCCCGCCGTGCCAAATCGGCGCCGCTCAGCCCGGTCGGAAATCCCAGATAGTTCTCAATGCGCGAACTCATCCCGGCCTGGCCGCCGGGCGCTTCCCGCTCAATCATCACCGTTTTCAGACCTTCGGAGGCTCCATAAACCGCAGCAGCCAATCCGGCGGGACCGCCTCCCACAATCGCCAGATCGTAGAAGTCAGTTTGAGCCCGCGTGCGCAACCCAACCTTTTGCGCGACCTCCGCAGGCACGCCCTCCAGCAGCTTCGTCCCGTCGGGAAACAGCACGACGGGCAGATTTGCCGCCTCCGGACCCAAAGCTTCCAGCAGTTGCTTGGTTTCCGGATCATTCGCGGAAAGCTCCACATCTGTCCATTGATAAGGCACCCGGTTGCGCGCCAGAAAGTCCCGCAACTCATACGATCGTGGCGACCAGCGCGTGCCCAGCACCCGGATTCCCTGAAACGTTGGACGGTACGAAGCCTGCCAGTCATCGAGCAAATCATCAAGTTGCGGATAGAGGTGCTCGGCCGGAGGATCCCAGGGCTTCAGGAAGAAAAAATTGATACTGGCCTGATTGATGGCGCTGATCGCGGCGTTAGTGTCCGCATAAGCAGTCAGCAACGCCCGCTTCGCGCTGGGAAAGATCTCCATGGCCTGTTGCAGAAATTCGACCCCGTCCATCCGCGGCATGCGCTGGTCAGCCAGCAGCAAAGCCACGCTGTCATTGCGCACCTTCAGCTGCTTCAGCAGGTCAAGCGCGCCCTCGGGCGAATCGCTGCCGATCACACGGTATTCCGCCCCGTAGTGCGAGCGCAGATCGCGCTCAATCGCCCGCAAAACATCGGAGTCGTCATCCACGCTCAGCAAAATTGGTTTCGCCATGCTTGGTCCCGATCCCAGGAAAAGTCTCAGGCAAATTCCCGGCAAAGAGATAAAGAAGATGATGCCACACTTCGGCACTCCCGGGTGGAACTTGCCTGGATGAAGTTACTTAGATACAGAAATTGGCATTCGGTCGCGCAATTCGTTGGCGGGCCACCAGCGGCGTAACAATGAGCAACCAGACCAGATGCCGATATCTGCTTATGTCAGGATGCTACGATGAAAATGGCAGGGCGATCCCCATCAGGTCGTGCAGGTCCGACAAAATATGCCCGCGAAGAAGTATCAAGTAGCACTCGGTTGTGGACTCATTGGGATTGGACGGCCATGGGGATTCGTGCCTTCCGTAGTTCCCACGGAAGCGGAGGCGTTCAGTTTCCTGGAGCATGCCTTTCAGGCTTGGGATTCGCTATTTCGATACAGCTCCTTCTTATGCGCGCAGTGAAGCGAGACTCGGCAGTTTCTTGCGCGGACTGACTCGCGAGCAACGCAAAGAGGTCGTGGTCGCAACAAAATTCGGCGAGTCTTGGGACGAGGCAGCGCAGGATGTAGTGGTGGACCATTCCCTGGATGCACTCACTCGGTCGCTCGACCAGAGCTTGAATCTGCTGGGCACAATTAATGTCCTGCAGATCCATAAGACGACACCCGAGGTGCTGCGCAGTCAGGCGATTGCGAAAGCATGGGAATACGCCGCGACTACGAACATACAGCAGTTTGGCGCCAGCATAAAAGATGTGGAGTCAGCGCGCATTATCTGTGGCGAGGTTCCTTACTCGGTAATTCAATTGCCTTACAACGCCGACTACGCCACCTTTGCGCCCACCATCGACATGGCTACCGAACATAAAAGATTTGTGCTGGTAAATCGTCCATTCAATATGGGTAAGCTGGCAGTGTCAGCAGGGCCACATCGCCTCCAACAGCTGGTGGCTGCTTTCAGGTTCGTCCTAGCCCCTCGGTATGAAGGAGTAGTTCTTACCGGAACCAAGAGCATCCGGCACCTGGATGAAAATTGGCTGGCATTCCGTGAAGCGGCGGAACAAAGGCTCCTCATTTAGAGACTACCTCCTTTCATTTGTCGGGGCGCCCGCCGTCTGGAAATGATTCCCCACGTGGATGAATAGCACTCGATCGCCTTCCGAGTATCAGCATGATGAGCCCGAAGACCAGTAATACCGCCCCCCAGGCCAGATTCACATTCAAGCCAAGCGATCGCTGGTAGATTACCTTGTCACCGAAAGCGCCAAATCCCACCAGCAATAAGCCAATTACGCTGAAGAGCAAACCGATCGGCAAACGAATATCGAGTCCCATTGCCGCTCCTACCAGAAAATAATGTTTAGTATTAACGCCAAAACGAGGACGACAATTGCCAATGCTTCCGGCCTCTTGTACCAAGCTAAATGACCTTCGGAAATCTGCGGGGTCAAGGAATAGACGAGTCCAACGAGTTCCTCTTCTTTGCGAGGCTGCGTGACCAGGCTTATCAGAATGGTGACCACCATACAAACCGACCATGCCCAGATGGCCGTCCAGAAGTTCTGGGCCATCTCGCTGGGATAAACGTGCACAGTTGCGAGCCAACCCCCCTTGATCCCAGCGACCGCTCCCACGGGGAGTGTCACCCCGTGGTGAACGGCCGCCGCGAGCGTGCCTGATAGTAATCCTCCGAACGCGGCATGCCCGGTCGTGCGCTTCCAGAACATCCCCAGCAGAAACGTTGCAAACAGCGGAGCATTCACGAAGGCGAACACAAGTTGCAGAAAATCCATGATGTTGTTGAAACGGGTAGCGGCGTAAGCGGCAGCAACCGAAAGTGCGATTCCAAATATAGTCGCCATTCGACCTACCCGAAGATAGTGCTGATCGCTTGCGCCTTTGTGGATGTAGGCCTGGTAAATGTCGTACGTCCAGACGGTATTGAATGCGGTCACGTTGCCCGCCATGCCCGACATGAAGCTGGCCAGCAGAGCCGTTATGCCCAGGCCTAACAGCCCGGTAGGAAGGTAGTGCACGAGCATGTTAGGGACAGCCAGATCATAATCAAGAAGAGGCTTACCGTTCGCGTCCAGCACCGGCTGCCCGGTGGTTTCATTTATTTTTGGAGGAATGAGGCCACGGCCAGCTACGCTCATCTCGCCCTGCATTGTGTCTACCCCGTGCGCGCTGGCGAGAAGGCCGGGGCGTTGAGCGGGGAGCGAGATCGCAATCAGTCCCGGGAGAACGACGAGGAATGGAAACACCATCTTGGGGATAGCAGCGATTAATGGCGTGCGACGGGCCGCGCTCATGGACTCCGCGGCCATGGCACGCTGCACCACCAGAAAATCCGTGCACCAATAACCAAAGGAGGAAACAAAGCCCAGCCCCATCACCAGACCAAACCACTCAACGCCCAGGGGGTTGGTGTGCGGGTTGCTCATGCCCTGCCAGGAATGCGTGTATGCCGCTGGAAGTTGTTGCTTGATTCCGCTCCATCCTCCGACATCTTTCAGACCCAAAAGAACGAGAGGCAGAAAGCCGGCCACGATCAGAAAAAATTGGAGCACCTCGTTGTATATTGCGCTGACCAATCCTCCCAGCAAGATATAAACCAGCACCACGATCGCCGAGATGACAATGCTGATATGAAAACCCGCCGACAAGGGTAGGCCCATTCTCCTGAGAGGAGAATCAAGAATATGCAGCGTCTGCATGAGTTTCGCCATGGCGTACACGGAAATGCCAGACGAAAAAATCGTCATCGTCGCAAAAGAGATGGCGTTAAGCCCGCGAGTCTTTTCATCGAAACGCAACCGCAGGTATTCCGGCACCGAGCGAGCGCGCGATCCGTAATAGAACGGCATCATGAAGATGCCCACGAAAACCATGGCAGGAATCGCGCCGATCCAATAGAAGTGGCTGGTGGCGATGCCGTACTTGGCGCCAGAGGCGCCCATGCCGATAACTTCCTGCGCCCCCAGGTTGGCCGAGATGAAAGCCAGACCACAAACCCACGCCGGAATCGAACGTCCGGCAAGAAAAAAGTCAGTGCTGGTCTTCATGTAGCGCTTCAACGCCACACCAATCCCAAGAACAAAGACGGAATACACCGCCATGATGACCCAGTCGATGCTGGTCAGGCCCATTCTTGAATCTCCTCAACGCGATTATCGATCGCTTGAATCGATCGAACCGCACCAGCATTCACACCTCGGTCCCTATGGTCACACGGGCTGCTTGGAGTCCCGGCGAAACGGCCTTGACCTGAATCTCACCGGTTCTGCCATTCGACTTCACGATGGCAAGACACAATCCGTTGAAAGCCTTTCGACGATTCGATTTGTAATCTTCGTGACTCGCCGGGTTTCCATTGTCTGTTGCAAGCAGCGATCCTGAGCCCTCGATCTCGAAGGTGATTTCATTATCCGCAGTGGGCACCACCCGGCCCTTCTCGTCCAAGATATGGACCGTCAGGTGAGCCACTGCGCCCGGATCTGCCGTAATGGACTCTCGATCGGACGACAAGCCGATCGAAGCCGGCTCTCCCGTCGTGTAAACCTCGGCTGTTGCGAAGATCTTCCCGTCTTTCGTCCCAACCGCCTTTAGTGTTCCGGGCTCATAAAGTACATCCCATGACAAGTGCAAGTCTGCCGTCGTCCGCAAGACTTTTGCACGATCCGGCAGGTTGCCCCACCTGCCCTCCATGCCCAGGCGAGGGAACTCGTAGCCCTTCACTCCAAGCGAGCGGCCATTGAGGGACAACTCAACCGTATCGCAATTTGTGAAACAGGTCACCGGAATGGGCTGACCTTCCTTGCCCTTCCAGTTCCAATGAGGAAACAGGTGCAGCACTGGCTTGTCGGTCCACTGGCTCTGATAGAAGTAATAGCCGTCCTTCTTGAAACCGCAAGTGTCGATCACTCCCGAGGACGAGCTTTTCATCGGCCATCGCGCCTCGCCCAAGTGATCGATGCCCGTCCACATAAAGTCGCCGGCAACGTAGTCATAGGTGCTGACAAACTTCGACAGTTGCTCCACATCGACGTTTCTTCCGCGCAAGAACTGAAAAAAGCCTGCCACCGGGGCGTTCGTAGGGAACAGTTCGGGATACTCGCCACGGATACCGCCCATCGCCTCGCTCTCGGTGCCAACGAAGCGCCTTTGCGGAAATGCGTGCCGGTCAATGCTGTAATACTTTTCTTTTCGGTCTCGCCATCGGTCCACATAGTTGTAGCCCACAACATCAAGAAGAGCGAGAAACTCCGGGCGCGCAGCCTCCGATGCAGGTTCCGAGTGAATGTGATCGCAACCCGCGGTCACCATCCGGGTGGGGTCTTCCGTGTTAAAAACCTTGAGCAATTGTTGCAGTGTCTCCGCGCCCTGCGGGCTACCCTGATCTCCGATTTCGTTACCGGCGCTCCAGAGCACCACGGATGGGTGATTGCGACCGCGCCGGACGAAGTTTTGTACATCGCGCTCGTACCATTCGTCGAAATACTTGGCGTAACCGTTGGGACCGATCTGGCCTTTCGGCACCTTCCACTCGTCGAAAGCTTCATTCATCACGAGAAATCCCATCCGGTCGCATAAATCCAGAAATTCTGCTGCATGGGGATTGTGGCTGGTGCGGATGGCGTTGCACCCCATTTCCTTAAGAATTTCCAGGCGACGCTCCCAGATCCTCTCCGGAACCGCAGCGCCCACACCGCCCCCGTCGTGATGGAGGCAAACTCCGTTGAGCTTCACGCGTTCGCCGTTCAACAGGAATCCCTTATCGGCATCGAAAACGGCCTCGCGAATGCCGATCGGCGTATCGTATTCATCCACGGTCCTGCCTCCGGCCCGCAATGTGCTGTGGACTCTGTACAAGTACGGATCGTTAACCGACCAAAGGCGCGGATGGTTCACCTTTATATCCTGCAGGAATTCGTATTCCTGACTGGTGGCAATGTCCTGGCTAGCTTCGCCGCTCTCGACCGTATTTCCATCGCCGTCAATAATGTTGGTGACGAGCGTGCAGTGGGCTGGACTCTCACTTTCGTTGCTAATCCTCGTACGGATGTGAAGTGCCGCGGCCTCTTTCGATACTAGAGATGAGCTGACGAACGTCCCCCAATGGGCAACGTGGACGTTATTCGTAGACAACAGCCACGTATGGCGATAGATGCCCGACCCTGAATACCAGCGGCAATTCGTCTGGCGCGAGTTGTCGACTTTCACCGCCATCACGTTCTCGCCCCCGAGCATTACGTGTGGTGTGAGGTCGTAGAAAAATGGAACGTATCCGTAAGGGCGTTTGCCAAGAAAATGACCGTTGATCCACACCTCGCTGAGTTCGTAGATCCCATCGAACTCTATTGTGAGCTTCTTGTTTTTGAACGAATTCGGGAGACGAAATCTCTTTCGGTACCAGCCAATACCAGTAGGAAGATACGCACCGCAAAAACTCGATGATTCTTTCTCGTCGAAAGGCCCTTCGATGCTCCAATCGTGCGGCAGATCGAGAAGTCTCCAGTCTGCATCGGAAAACTTGGGCACTTCGGCGCCCGGAAAGTCGCCCCTATGGAACCTCCAACCGCAGTCAAAATTCTCGCGGAGTCTCTGTCCCACAGCTTCCGTAGGGGACTCGGCAAGAGCGGAACCTAAGGTCGGAAACACTGAAACTAATGCCGCTGTACCAACCACACCTTTCAGCAGTTCGCGCCGGTCCAGAGAACCGCTCAGCGGGCTGACTTTCTTCATCTCATCTCCTCAGAGCCGTGAGAGAACAGTGTTTCCGAGACCTTCAGCACAGCCGAAGGATCTAGCGCACAGCGACAATCTGCCACTGTTGCGTCTGCGCGCTGCCAAATTGAGGTTCCTGTACTACAAATCCGGCTAACGCGCCGGATCCGCCGCTTGTGTCCAGCGCCATACCACTCAAACGATTGACCAGGCTGAAGTAGCCGCCTCCTACTGAAAGAATGGTCCACTCCTGCTCCTGCTCAATCGGGACGCCGGCCTGCGATTGCACAACGGCTGTGCCGCTTGTTGTGGAGGCTCCAGAGTCGTCGAGCACATTCGTGCTGTTTCCGGCGCCCGGATTGAGGCTGGAGATTTGGAAGTAACCATCCAGATTGCTTGTAATGCGCCACTGCTGGCTGAGGCTCGGGCTTCCACTATTAGCTTCTGCATTTAACATAGCGCCGGAAGCATTTGAGCCCTGGTAAACAGACAGAATTTCTCCGCTGCTGCGATTAACGAATTTGTAGCTCAACGTAGGATCAAGATTGCCGCCGAGTGCGTCCATACCGGGAAGCAATTCTGAGTAACTAGGGTCATTTACATTCGTCGTACCCGAGCTATCGGCATTATTAAATAGCGTCAAGCCGTTCCAGCTATAGATCGCGTTAGCCTGATCGTCCCCGTTGATGAGCCCACCGCTCAAATTGGGTATGTTCACCCCAGCCGGATTCCAGTATTCGATGCCCATTCCCAAATTGTTGGGTAGGCCTTTCTGCACCCCTTGTAAATCAAGCAGAAACTGTTCCTGCTCCGCGATGCTGGGCGGAGAATACCAAGGATCGTTCGACTCAAAACCGTTCTCGTAGTGTTCTCCCGTCTCGATAATGAAGATTGGTTTCCCTATGCTGTTGGACGCGTCGACCAGTACGTCCTGTTCCACCGGTTGGTTCTGTGGATTGGTTTCTGCTGCCTGCGCATCGGTCAAAGGCCCGTGATAGAAAGGATAGTAACTCTGGCATATTGCGTCGTATGCAATGCCATTCTGATTCGCGAGCGTGAAGAACTGAGTTAGATTCCAAGCCGGAGTGATGTGGATGCAGGTCAGCGGCGGTGGAACTGCGGGGCCAATCGACGTGTCTGCGGCCGCATCGGCAACCGCCTGCAAGGCCTGTATCTGCAGGGAGGCAAAACCGCTGAAGTCAGTTCCCGTAGGACTGCCGATCGCACCCAGGAACCCAGTGTCCACTTCATTCCCGATTGCCACCAGGTCGGGCATCACGCCAGCCTGGCGATACGTCATGATTTCGCCTTTGACATAGTCGTAAATGTGCGTCTGCAGTTGAGCGAGTGTGTCATTCGCCCATGCCGGTGGCACGCTGGCAGAGCTTCCCCCATCGAACAGCAGCGTCAACTCCACACTCAGGCCGAGATTCCTCGAGCGTTTGGCGAGGTCCAGATCCTGAGCATCGGTCTCTGCGTAACAGGCGTTTCCACTGCAGCCGCTTTGTGACGGATTGGAATATGGGGGCGCCGAGCTTGGTCTCAAGCGGACCATGTTGATGCCATGGTTCTTCAACATGGCAAGCACATCCAGAGGCTGCCCAGCATCGTTCCACCAGATCAACCCTGACGAGGCGCGCGCCGCCTCCTGCTTTTCCAGAAGAGCATTGTCGATGCCTCGGAAGAAGGCGGGGCGCAACAGCCACTGCTGACTCTGGGTAGGAGCGCCGGGCGAATTCAATGCGGTTTGGTCGAGCAGCGTGCCAGAGGATGTCGAGCCCTGATATAAGTCGATCAGTAAACCGGTATTAGTGTTCGAAATTGTATAGTAGCCGGCACTTACAGGAGTTAGTATCCACTGCTGTGTCGAGTTACCCACGCATGGATTCTGAACTACATACGCCACGCCCGCAAGAGTCGAACTATCCAGACAAAGGCCGTTGAGAATATTGCTGATCTGCCATGATCCTCCGGAAGATGATCCGCTCGAAAGCGTAGTGAAAGCCCATCTTTGGCTAGTGTTGGTGAAGGTTCTCGGCTGCTGGACGATATTGGCGCCGGCTGTCGTCGAATTGTTATTGAGGTCGGCCTGCAAGCCGCTCAACTGATTTATGACGTAATACACCCGGCCATTGATCGGGGTAATGTCGGTGGGCTCCGCCGGTTGCTGGCTGGGCCCGACCACGGTGATCTGCGCCGATGCGGTACTGCCATTTCCCGCTTCCGTCGAGGTCACTGCGCTGGTGACATTATTCTGCGCGCCGGCGGTCGTGCCCACAACGTTGACCGCAAACGTGCAAGAAGCGCCCGCGGCCAGGCTGGCTCCGGAGAGGCTGACGCTGTTCGAACCAGCGGCCGCGGTAATAGTCCCGCCTCCGCAGCTTCCCGCCAGGCCATTGGGTGACGCTACGCCGAGGCCAGACGGAAAAGGGTCGGTGAAGCCGATGCCGCTCAAGGAGATCGCGGTGTTGGGATTCGACAGGCTAAAGGTGAGCGATGTCGTGCCATTCAATGAGACGCTAGCCGCCCCGAAGACCTTCGCGATTGTTGGCGGCAAATTGGTTGGCGGAGGGGGAGTCCTGGATCCGGATGAGCTTCCACCGCAGCCTATATTCGAAACCAAGCTCAGGGCTATCCCGAGACACAGCGATGCGGAATGTACTTTCCTCCAAGATGTCGGCTTGGTCTTCCGATCTTCCTTATTATTGCGGTCCAATGTCCGACATTTCATCGCCTTGTGCCTTGGGCTGAATATTCATCTGGTGATATAGCTCTTTGACTTGGTCCTTGGTTTTCTTGATCTCCTGAAAGAGGTGCATTTCCTTCTGCGCCTGTTCGTCCAGTTGAAGACGCCGATACGCCGAGGCGAGCCGGTAATGCGCCTCGCTATTCAGCGGGTCAGCTTCGATTGCCGCACGGAGATAATTGACCGCCTCTTTCGGTTTCTGCTGCATCATCAGGACTCTTGCCAGACCTAGCTGGGCTTCCACTTCGTTGGGATTGAGTTTGTAAGCTCGCTGGTAGTGGGCAAGCGCCTGGTCGAGGTCGGATTGCGACAATGCGATCGCGCCCAGCCCGCACTCCGCGTTTGCGGCATCGCCCTCCATCGCCTCCGCGTCTTGAAAATCTTTCGCCGCCTCCGCCTGCGTGGCCGGATCGTGAGGCGATGACTGAAGAACGGCCTCACCCAATTCAAAACGAACGCCCGGCAGTCGCGAGTCGAGCTGCAGAGCTTTCTTATAGTGCTCGATCGCGTGGGGGAGATCTCCGCCGTTGATCAAATGCTCGGCAATCGCTTGTTGCATGCGGGCGGAACCCGGTGCCAGAATGGCGAGCTTGTTCAGCGTGTCCTCTGCCAACTCGGAGTAGACGCGTTGTGCCATGAACAGAACATCCACGTTGTCGGGATCGAGATCCACCAGAGAGCGCATTACCGAAGCTGTGGCACCCTGATCACCTTCTTGTTCGTAGAGAGCAGCTAACTCCAGGCCGACCTGCAGACGCAGCGACTTATCCTTCAGCTTCGAAAAAGACTTCTCCAACGACGCGCGAGCGGCTGGATCTCCCAACCTTTTTTGTGAAATCCCGAGGAGAGCTTGCATTTTCGTTAAAGATGGATCAATCGCCAAAGCCTTGCGCAAATACAGTGAAGCGTTCTGATAATCGCGCCGGAAGAACGCAATTACACCTAAATTTGCGTAGGCCTCGGCGTTCTTGGGATCGAGGGCCAGGACGGCCTCGAACTCCTTGGCCGCGGAGCTCGGATCGTTTGCCTTGAGGTACTCCGCCGCCTGCTCGAGGTGATTGTGAATCTCCGCGGTTCGAGAGACTCCGGTTTGTCCGCCGGCAAGCGCGCTCGCAAGAAGCGCGAGAACCAACACTAGCCGGCCGCTGCATAAACGCCGAAGGTTCGCAGCTACAGCAAGCAAGGTGCAAAAGGCAAATGCGGATTCATGGAGCTTGCTCGGTTGAGACTCTTTCATGGAGGAAAGATATCGCAAAATTCACTACTTCGGCGAGGCGCTAACGACTGCGGGGTAGGGAAGGGCTGCTCCCGCACCCCGCAGAGTCTCAGTCAGACTCACGAGCCGGGGTCAGAATTTAATGTGAGCCCCCAGCTGTATTATCCGTGCGTCGATCCCGGAATTGACCGGGGTAGTAACCTGGCCGGCGGTGGTGTCAGCCAACACGCCGCCGCTGTAGCCAACGTTCGCATCCGGGTTGCCCCAGTTGATGTGATTGAACACATCAAACATGTCGGCCCTGATCTGGAACGATATCGCCTCGTGGATGGGAAAATCTTTTGCGACACTGAAGTCGACGTTCGAAAATCCCGGCCCAACCAGGGTATTGCGTCCGGTATTGCCGAAGGTGCCAGGCGCTGGGTTTGCGAAAGCGGCAGGGTTGAACCACATGGCATGGGAACGACTCGATACGCCGGGGTCGCCAACTTGCTCGGGATACAGCGTGGAGCCGGCGTTGAAAGCTGGAGTTAGGCCCGGATCAATCCCTCCAGCAACAGAACTCTGGATTACCGGGGTGAACGGGACTCCCCCGTGCCACTGGAAGATACTGGAGACGCGCCAGCCCCCGGCAACTTGATCGAGCGGTCCGTGCAGGTCAAACTGGCGCCCGCGGCCGAACGGCAATTCGTACGAGATCTGCCCAATCAGCGTATTGGCTGCGTTGAAGTCAGACTTACCATAATTGAGAGAAGGTGTATAGGCGTTCTGGTAGATATCGATGCCCGATCCGTGGCCATTTCCAGTGCCGGTATCGAGCGATTTCGACCAGGCATAGTTGACCTGGTAGCTCAACCCATACGACATTCGTTTCTGCAAGCGTAATTGGAGCGCGTTGTAATTCGAATATCCATCGTAGAGTTGAGAGGAGATGCTGTTGAATACAGGGTTGGGATTGCCGCAGTTATAGAAGCTGGCGCACTCAAAGCCGCCCACCGCAGTTGAACCGGGGGTCGTAGCCTGATTGGTATCGGTCGCAAAGTTCAGGTTCGCGCCGCGAGTGTAGACATAGCTGGTATCTAACATGAGGCCACGCCCGAACTCGTGCTGCACGCCCAGAAGGTACTGCTCGACGTAGACGGTCGGCATGCTCCGCGGGTAGTACTCGGCGCTGCTATAGTTTGCAAAGGTTGACGAAAGGGTTTGAACGGTTGGGAAGATGACCGTGCCGGCAGGTGGTCCCACTGACAGTTGCCATGGAGAGCTGCCGTATACGTACCCGCCGTTGCCCTGGTTGTGGGGATTGAAGCCCAGGCCGAGCGCGCCGTCGGTGTAATTTTCAGCATCGCGCGGTGCGTCAAAAATACCGAAGCTCCCCCGTACGACCCATCTGTCGCCGGGCTGCCACGCGAAGCCGATGCGCGGTGCGAATTCCTTATGATCACCGTTTTGGATGGCCGACAGGTTGCTGATCTTCCCTCCAAAGGCCGTGTCACTCTGCCCGCCAAACAGAATGCCGCCGGGATATGCCCCGCTATACTGAGTGGGATCAGGGATAACCGGATCGTAATTCCCGAAAAAGTTGTTGTTCACGCCCCAACCCGTCTGAGCCTGCCAGCGCAAACCCAGATTCAGCGTGAGGTGCGGCGTCACCTTGAAGTCGTCGCTGGCAAACAAGGCCGCATTCCTCATGTGGGCGCTAGTGGGGTCGGCCTCGTAAACGTACCAACCATAAACGTTGCCGGAAAGGAAGTCGGCGTAGGGGATTCCAGTGACGCTGCCGTCGAATTCGAAATGGCCGGAGTCGAGATCTCCCCAACTTGTGTAGTTCTGATAAATCCTGTCGAACTCGCCGCCTACCTTGATGGTGTGCTTGCCACGAATGAGGGTAAGGACATCGGAGACAGAATAATATCCCTCCCCCAAGGTGGCATCGATGTTGCCATTACAGGAGCTGCAGATTCCGGCGCCCAAATTTATCATTCCTTCTCCCGCTCCCTCATCGATCCCAACGTGGGGAAAAACATTGGCGGGAGCATTGGTGCCATACTGCGGCTCCAGCCCGAGCGTGGTGGGATCATTTTTACCCAGGGACGGAGGCTTGTATTTATCGAGCTCCCGGCTGGCCGCAACACGAAACTCGTTGATTGCCGTCGGGCTAATCGTATACAGATCCGACACTTGCCCGGTCAGATTATCGGTCTTGCCTACTTCGTATGCCGTAGCGTCGTTTGGAAACAGCGGGTCTGCGGGAACATAAGACGTCGTAGTGGGAAAGTAGTTGAAGCTAAACGCGAGTCTTTGTTTCGGGGAAATATTGTAATCGACCTTGCCCGTGTACCATGTGTCCGTATCCGGACTGCTCCCGTTGAATACGTAATTGTTAATGATGGGGCAGGTTTGTGGAGTTGTGGCCGATACATTCGCTGGGCCGGGGCATCCCGTCACCCATCCCGGGGCGGATGCAGCAGGGAAGTAGGTCTGAAGCTTCAACGCCACAGCATCTGGGGTTGCCAGCAGCTGGCCTGTGGCTGGGTTGAAGGCCGTACCTGTAGCGCCTGACATCCCGAAAAAATCCCCCGCTTCCATGGCCGCGGTCGGGTAAGTATAAAGTCCAGAAGCTGGAGAAGACGAGGGGTTGCGCTGGTAGAGAAAGAAGAAGAACAGCTTGTTCTTCAGGATCGGGCCACCGACGCTACCCCCGTAGGTGTTCCAGTGCTCCACCGACTTGATGTCCGGCTCAGGATCCAAATAATTTCTGGAGTTGAAGACCGTGTTCTGAACATAATCGTACGCGCTGCCATGCCATTGGTTGGTTCCGCTCTTGGTGATCACGTTGACCGAAGTCAGACCGCCGCCGTATTCCGGGGGCGCGTTGGCGGAATTGATACTGACTTCTTCAATCGCGTCCACCGGCATATAGAAGTTGCTGCCGTTGAAATCTCTGGGAGCAGTGGCGGGGCCGCCGTCGGATAGAAACATTATGTTGTAGCCCTGCGTGCCGTTGGCCCCGGCTGTCTGGCTGTTGGCTTCGCCCGCGCCGCCTGCACCGACGTTCACGCCAGGGATCAACTGAATCATCTCGGCCCGCCAGTCCGTGCCCGTGATCGGCGCAGATTCAATCGCGTGGGTACTAAGATCGACACGCTGATCCGAGGTCTCAGTTTCCACCAACGGGGTCTCTGCCGTTACGACGAGCTGCTCACTGACATTGCCCACTTGGAGCGTGCCGTCCACCGCGATGGTCTGGATCTCCAGGGTCAGGCCTTTGCGCACGAATTCCTTGAATCCGGCTTTGGAGAATGTGACCATGTACTCGCCGGTTGGAACCGAAGGCACGTCATAGATGCCGTCGGAATTCGTCACAGAGACAATGCTCACGCCAGTCCGCACATTGAGAATTGTGACCTTGACGCCCCCGATCACCGCTCCCGTCGTGTCCTGAACCATTCCCCGGATTTCTCCGGTGTTCGCGTTCTGTCCGAAAGCAAACGTAGCCGTCAAGCCTGCGACCAACAACACAAAAAGACGCCCAAAGTGGCGAACCATCCCGAGCCTCATCGTGGAGCCTCCTGAAGTTAACCCCCGCCGGACCAGCGCTCGAAGTCATCTTGGATTTATCGGCGCAATCACGCTTCCGGTCAGGAACCCTAATGCAAACACACTACCGAACCGGAATCGTATCCTCATGCGACTATCCGCGAATCCGCCAAAAGTAGGATCGAGCAGAAAAGTATTTATCTTGACAACAGGGTATGGCTTGTGAGGGTGGACTACTCCAGGTGTATGAGCCCTCGGTGGAGAGCAGTTACCACAGCTTCCGTGCGGTCGCTGACATTCAGCCGCAGAAGAATCGCACTCACATGGCACTTCACCGTGGCCTCAGTGATGCCTAACTTAGAAGCGATATCTTTGTTACTTTTTCCGCTCGCGAGCAGAGTCAGCACCTCTTGTTCTCTTGCGCTCAGTTCGGAATCGGGCATGCGCGACGCCAAGGCGCGGGCAACCGGAGGCGGCAAGAAGCGCCCGCCGGTGTGCACGCGCTGCAAGGCCTCCACCAGTGTTTGATAGGGCATCCCTTTAATGACGTAGCCCTGGGCCCCTGCCTCCAGGGCCCGGTGGATATCGGCATCCCCCTCATAAGTAGTCAGCACCACGAATCTGGCTCGCGGGTGAGTTTCGCGAATTGAGCGAATTGAATCCACTCCACTCATCCCCGGCAATCGCAGATCCATCAAGGTGACGTCCGGCTTGTGCTTGAAGAACAGCGTCACCGCTTCTTCTCCCGTGCCGGCTTGGGCGACGACCGTCATGTCCGATCGTGCGTTCACAATCGAAGCCACACCCACGCGCATCAACGGATGATCATCCACAACCATTACCTTGATCTTCTCGCCGAGTTTGTCAACGCTGGCCGTGCTCATATATGTGAGACCCCATTTCCTGTGCCGGATGCCTTGCGAGGAACGGACAAGGTCAACTCCGTTCCGGCGCCAGACCCGCTATGCAAAGTGAGCACGCCACCAATCCGCTTTGCGCGTTCTCGAATGCCGACCAGGCCGTAATGGCCATTAGGCTGCGACGATGCTACCTCTGGATCGAAGCCACATCCGTCGTCGCGCACCTGCACGCGAAAGTCCCTCTTCTCGAAACTAATGTCTACGTGCACCTTGTTAGGCTGTCCGTGCCGAATCGCATTGTGCAGGGCTTCCCTCACGACCATGAGCAATTCGTGGGCCGTAGATTGATCGAGATCAAACGGCCTTCCCGATACTCGATATTCCACCGGCACTCCAAACTCATGGCTGACCTGGTTGGCCATAGTGCCAAGTATCGGGCCAATCGCAGTAGCAGAACCATCGGCGTGGCGGAGATCCCATACGGCTTCTCGGGCCTCGTTGATGGTGGTGCGCAACTGTGTGCGCACACAGCTCAATAAATCTTCCTTGGCGGAGGGCTCGCTGTCATCGAGGCTGGAGTGAGCCTCCAGCAACGCCGAAACTCCCGCGCAACCTTGAATGAGCGTGTCGTGCATTTCCCGCGCCAGCCGATTCCGTTCGTTCAATACCGCCTGAAAGCGGGAGTGCACCTGGCGCATTTGGAGTCGGTACCCTCCCCAGACACCGGCCGCAAGCAATAACACACAACAGCCCACGAACCAGGAGGTGCGATAGAAGTGTGGTCGTTGAACAATTTCGACAGCAGCTTCCGCGATCTGCTGGGGATCGCTCATCTCGAACGCCTCCACGCGGAACTGATAACTTCCGGCTGGAAGGTTTGTGTAATAAGCCACTGGGCTTGCCGATGCCTCCGTCCAATTCTTGTCGAAGCCCTCCAACATGTATCGAAACCTCACCCGCTCTTGTGAGCGAAGCTGGATGACGTTGTAATGAACTTCGATCTTGGCATTGTCCGGGTCAAGTGAAATTCTGTGCAGATCGGGCACTCGAAGACCATCCGCCAGCACGGAGTCAATCACTATCGGCGCTGGACCCTTTGGCGGACTGGAATTCAAGGAGACGCGAACCGGTCCCTTGCTACTGGCAAACCAAACCTCGCCTTGCGAAGTCACAACTCCACCTGGTTTCTCCGCTCCGTACATCTGAGTTGTTTCCAAACCATCGGAGATGCCATAGAGAGTCAATGAAAGTGGATGCAACGGGTCTTCCTCGATGATGTCCAGTTCCCGGCGACTGATCACGGAAATACCATTGGGGCCGCTGATCCAGAAGTTGCCGGCTCTGTCTTCGAGGAGTTCATAGATGCTGTTGCTGGCGAGCCCTTGCGCCGTTGTAAAGTGCGTCAGTTTTCCAAGTCGCCAACGGTAAAGCCCTCCGGTACGGGTCCCGAACCACAAGCCGCCGTCGGAGTCTTCATGAATCGCCCAGACCTTTTCTTGTTGAAGCGCTTCGGTGACTGGATCTTTGGTGAATCGACCGCCCTCCCAATGGCTGACCCCGCGGTCAGTCCCCACCCATATCCCTCCGTTGTGATCTTCCGCCAAGGTTCGAGTACTGAAATAACACAGCCCATCACGTTCCTGGTAACTGGTAAAGTGGCCATCTTGCCAATGGCTCACTCCCTCATCGGTGGCCACCCATAAGCTCCCGTCCTTGCCCTGCAGAAAGGCGCGTACAAAATTGTTGACCAAGCCATCCTTGACCATATAGTGGGTCAACTTAGTACCGGCCTGGCGGAACACGCCCCGGCCTTCGGTTCCGATCCACAGCGCACCTTCACTGTCGCGGAAGACATTTCGGACACGGACCCCGCTAATTCCAGGTATGCGGACCCGCGTTGCCTTACCGTCACGGAATAAGAAGAGATTGGCCGCTGCGATCCAAAGATCGCCGTTACGGTCTCCATAGACGGTTTCCGCGTCATAGTCACCGGCGTCCGGGAGGGCTACGGTTTGGACCGGTGTTTTGCTTAGCCGCAACATTCCCGCCTGGGTTCCGACCCAGATGTTGCTCTCGACATCTTCAAACAGATTCAAAGCAGTGTTGCTGGGCAGATCTTCCGGTGCGGTCATCTGGGAAAACGCGTGTTTGCGGTACTTGTAGATTCCATGCCCAATGGTGCCGATCCAGAGAGTGCCGTCGGAAGTTTCCTTGAGAAACCGGACAGTCCCGCTGGTTTCCGTCACCTTTCGGAAAGAATCCTCTCCGGAAGCCATGCGATAAAGGCCGCCGATAGTGCCGACCCAAATAGTTCCGTCACTGGTCTCGGTTATGGACTTAACACGATTCTGACTCCCTTGTCCGGTTAGCCGATATTCCCGGTAGCTATTTCCGTTGAGACAGAACAATTTCGAGCCACCAGCCCAAAGGCGTCCCGCGTGGTCTTCGTGAATCGCATGGACGGCAACCGATGGCACTCCGTTGCGATTGTCTATGCGCTCAATCCGGTCTGCCGAGAATTGAAAGAGGCCGTCGTCGGTGCCGATCCATATTTTTCCCTTTCTGTCCTGATAAACAGCTCGCACAAAGTCATTGAGCAAGCCATCCTTTCCAGAGAACGAACGAAACGCACCGTCCTTATAGCGGATCAGTCCACCGCCTTCCGTCCCAATCCACAGAACGTCGTCACTTGTGACGGTCAGGGCGAAGACGTTGTTATCAGTAAAAGCAGCAGTGTTATCGCGATCAAATAAAACCATCCGGCCGCCATCGAAACGCAGCAAGCCCCCCGTCGTTCCAATCCACAGATATCTGTCTTTGGTCTGCGCAAAGGCCTGAACGGTTTCCTCGGGAAGGCCGTCCTGCATTTGCCAGGTTCGGGAGGTGTAGTTGATCGGAGGGTCGCTAAGCGCGGAAGCACTGGCACACAGCACGCAAAAGCCCAGCGCTAAACTCACGATCCGAGTGAAATACATGGCTGCGTGCTCGCCCTTCCGCGATTCGCATTATATCGCCGGCTCATATGCACATGCCCGAGATCGGTAGTGCCTTTAATGCGTAACCGTTACTTCGTACCAGGTCGTGACGGGTTTACCTAACGGAATCTCCCATCCTTCCTTTTTCTTCTCTGCGGCGATCGCGTCGCCCATGGGCTGTCCCGAACCATCCAGCGGTTGCGCGGAAACAGCTTTGGCGCGATCCAGACTCCGCAGCGTAATCCGCCCAACCACGGGCTCAATCAACGTCGGCGATCCACCCCATTCGGAAAGGTTGCTGCGCCGGTCGTTCCACCGCATGCCGCTATTTTCTACTCGCGAGCCGAGTGTTAACAGCAACCTCGAAGCACGAGAAATCGGCTCCATTTCAAGAGACGTAATGGCGATCGTACAGAATCTGTTCTCCACCTCCGCCGACAGATTGCTGACAGACTTGCCGTTCGCCTTCACAAATCCAATCAGGGCTTGCGACCGCGGCGTGTCCACCGTCACCAGTCCAGTCATGGTCGACGAGTTGTACCACGCCAACTCGTTGGTATCGGAGACAATCGGATTCGTGACCTTGGGTGGCGTGAGAGCCGGAACCGATCCGCCGTCAAATGACAAGATGCGCGAGCCGTGCTCCAGCGGAACAGCGAGCGGGAATCCTGGCGTGAAGTAGGGACGATCCGTCGCCGGCAGCAGCCGTGCGCTGTCGAAGACTTGATCATGTGTGTAGGAACGCTCGACGGTAGACCTTGCGGGGCTCACATCTTCGCGCAAAAACGTCAGGGCTCCGGCGGCAAGTTGTGGCATCTTGACCGGATCGAGCGAAATATCAAACGCGTCTCCAACATAGGGCTTCCAGTCGGACGATTCCTTTGGCTCAAAGGTGTACCAAATGATGGCATCCCAATCCTGGAAGTCGCCGTAAGCCGCGAGAATCGGAATGCCTTCACTGTCCCAATCATTCGGGAATGGATTGTTCACTTCGCTGACGGTATAAGGTTTGCCCATGACTGCCGTGCGAGACAACTCGACAACTGTCGAATTGAACGGGTCATTCACCATGGGTGCCTTAATTTTGTTTTCCCAGTCGTGCTGCCAGTAAGTGTGGCCATCATTGGTGTCGAACGATGCAGTCGCCAGCAGCAAGGGATATCCGCTGCTGGTGTGGCCATGATCGGCAGTGGTCATAATCAGCGACTTCACGCCGAGCGTTTTCGTCAGATAGTCGCGCATGTTTTCCCAGTAGCCGCGCTGGGTGTCGAGGAAAAACCTGGATTCGGCATAGAGCCGATCCTTTGGAGCTGTCTCGCTCTGGTTCCTGCCCTGCAAGAGCGGGACTGGGTCATCCCCGCCGACTCTGGCGATCTCTCTCAGCTTCTTCAGTTCTTCAGCGTTAAGGTTCTTTTTGAGCCAGGCATTGTAAAGATCGGCAAGCTCACGGTCGTAGTACAGCGTGGGCCCATGCGCGCCGACCCACAGCGCATTTTCGTTATTGATTTCGACCATAGCAACGGCTGGATCGCTGCGATATTCCAATTTTGTGTAGGGATTCGAATGACCGAGCAGTTCTCTGGCGTACTCTTTCTGCAGTTCGATGATCCGCGGGTCGTAAAGGCTGATTCCTTTCGCGCCTTCACGAATTTTCTGATAGTCCTGCACCTCATCCCCTGCCTTGAATGGGCGGCCTACCAGAAGATTGAAATTGATATAGATCCCACGCCTCTCAAGCTCGGCGATAAAAAAGTCCTCGCGGTCAAATGCCCCGGCATCGAGAGCGCGGGTGTCATCGCGTTTTCCGTCAATCAATCCCCGTGGCGTAGGCAGGTCGAGAAATTGGAACCGCACACAATTCACTCCAAACCGAGCCAACGTCGCCGCCCAAAGCGGAGCATCCTCCTTCGAGGGAACCATCACCGAGCCCTTGCTCCAGTCGGTGATATTCACTCCCCAGAAACGGATGCGCTTCCCGTCTCCGGTCACCAGATGCGCTCCCTGGGCCCGAACGAAGCCATGTTTTCCCGCAGGCGCATCAAGAAGAAATGAGACATCCACCGGCGACGGTGCCAGCAATGCTCTGCGATGGTCAATCGTAAACGGCTGCAGGGTGGGATCTGTTTGAGTCAGCATTCCCCATGAGAACAGTAGCGGCGACACGGCTAACAAACAGAAGTAAAGACGATTCCTCATGGCGAAATTCACACGACTCAAACAATCTCCAGCTGCTCTGATTGAACACGATGACTATCTACACAGCCTCTGCTGGTGTGGCCACAATCTCGAAATCCACTTGCCGTTTGCCGAGAACGGGATGCGACGTCGTCAGCCGCACTCTCCCTGCCTGCTCTTGCGCTCGCACCCACACGGCACCAGTCCCGCCTACCAGCGCAAACGGATTCTCGCCGATAATTTCCGCGGGGCCCTCAATCTCCAATTGGATGGCATCACTGGCCAAGGAACGGATCGCCCCGAATTCATCGGTGACGCGCAACACGACACGCGTTGTATCGGCGCCATCGGCCAAAAGTGTGTTGTCATCCGGCAAAATCGAGAACTGCTGGTCAATCCCTTTGCCCGAGTAACGCTTCACAATCACTTGTTTGCCGTGAATGTAACCCTCGATCCGCAGATCTCCCCAGGCGTGGCGGAATGCCTGCAAGTGAACAACAAAAGGCGGATGGGGCAGGTTGCCGAACTCGGTCCGGTCGGGATCGGCCTCGGCGATCAGTTTGTCATCGACGTAAAACTTCAGGTGATCGCAATTAGAGCAAACCACAGCTTTGCTGAATTCTATCGACTCGTCTCCAGGTGCCCAGCGGAACGCGGGCTCGAGCACGATTTCCTCTTCCGGGTCGCACTGCGATTTGTAGAAGCCTGCGGCCGGCTTGGGCTCGCGAAAAATGTCGGCTACCCCGTGGTAACAAATCCGGTCACCCGAACCGAAATCGTAATGCGTGTTGTAATCGAAGGCGCACCAGCCGAGTCCACCCGCATACTGCGGATTCGACGCCAATTGGTTGTGCACTCGCGCATGCCTCAGCGTGTGTTCGGTAAGCCTTTCCGTATTGTCGAAGCTCTTGGTTGGATAAGTATGTCCAATGAATTCCGTGTTCAGGTAGAGCGGATGGTTCGGCGCTCTAAGCGGAAAGCCGAAATCATTGATCGTAAACACATCTTCCAAAAGCTCCGATCGCTCAAAGTTTCGAATGCCTCCGGTTTGCCGCGTCGGGTCCAGTTGATGAGCAAGCGCATTGGTTCGAGTGTAGAAGTCGTGATCGTCGTCAGATTCGTTGATGCGCACTCCCCAGAGAATGATCGCAGGGTGATTCCAGTCGCGTCGAATCATGCGGCGCACGTTATCCACGGAAATATCTTTCCAGGCTGCGTCGCCAATGTGCTGCCAGCCCGGAATTTCCTCCAGAACCAGAAGGCCAACTTCATCGCAGGCGTCCAGAAAATGTCGCGACTGAGGATAGTGCGAGGTGCGCACGATATTGCATTTGAAATTCTTGCGAAGGATCTGTGCATCGCGCTTCTGCACGCGCCCAGCCATAGCCTGACCCACAAAAGGGAAGGTCTGATGACGGTCGAGTCCGCGCAACTTGATGACTTTGCCGTTCAGCTCGAAACCGTGTTCGGTAAATCGGGCCTCACGAAAACCGATGGTGCGGGAGTCCTCATCCACAAGGCGCGATCCATCCAGCAAGCGAACCCGGACGGTATAGAGTTTAGGCCGGGTCAGATCCCACAGCACAATAGGCCCAAGTTTTTCCAGCCGCACGGTGCGCACCACCGGATCGCTCGCGGCACCTTCCAGCCCAACCTGTTGCGTGCCCGTAGCGAGGACGCGGTCGCCGTCGTACAGCGAGACCTCAAGCGACAGTGTTTCACCCGAGGACTCCGGGTGCTGCAGGAAGCAATCCACCGCAACGCTTGGATTTGCAGTGAGTACATCTTGCGTTTTCGCAAAAATGTTTTCAATGAAGGTCGCGGGAACCACACGCAGCGCAACCTCGCGATAAATTCCGCCGAAAGTGAGGTAGTCGATCTGATGCCCGAAAGGTGGAATGTCATTCCGTTCAGTGGAATCAACCTCGACCGCGAGCACGTTTTCAGAATCAAAATCGAGATGCGGCGTAAGTTCGAAAGAGAAGGGTGTGTATCCTCCCTTGTATTCGCCCAGGCGAACTCCATTCAGCCATACCGTTGAAGCCGTCATCACTCCTTCGAAATCTACGAAAACGCGTCGATCGCGCACCCCCGGAGGAAGTTTTAAATGCCGGCGATAGATCGACACGAACTCGTAGTCTTTGTCGTCGAAGCTGTGCCACGGCAGGCGAATGTTGGTGTGAGGAATCACCACCCGCTCAAAATTAGAATCGTCGAAGTCCTTGGCGCGCGCCTCTGCGACGGCAACTCGGCTAAAGCGCCAATTCCGGTTCATCGGAAGGACAAGCCGTCCGCCCGCCGCCGTCGAAGGCGGACCCGAGGTTTTCGCGAACGCCCGCTGCGCCAGCATTCCGGCGATCAGCGTGCTGCTTGTTTTTATGAACTCTCGTCTTTGCATGATGGAAACAATTAGAAGTTGAAACCGTGTGTCAGTTTCCTCTCAACCGTGTTCAACTCTTTTACCACGTTGCCGGAATACCCGATAAGTTCAGGCATTTAGTCAAAACTAGCGATTGTAAGCCATGACATCGAACCTCCGCCTCCCCCATTAGTAGGAGCGTTCCGCTTTTCTAAGATCAGCTGCTGCCCGCGCGCGACTTGTGATATTTTCGCTGAGTCAAAGTGAGCGCCAGAGCGTGGATCGACGAACTTTCGTTCAAACTGTTGCGGGAACCGTAGTGGGGGCGTGCGGACTGGCTCAGGGCTCCGGCCTGCTCGGTGAAGAGTGGGCATCGGCGACGAACGACGCCGAAGCAACAGCGGTGCCCTTCAAGCTCTCGGTCATGCTGTGGACCGTCTTCACCGACCTCCCTTTCGAGCAGCGTTTAGAAAAAGTAGCGCAAGCTGGATATAAGAATGTGGAATTGGTCGGTGAATACGACAGCTGGACAGAAGCAGATTTCGGCCGGGCCAATACCAAACGCAAAGAACTCGGCATCAACTTCGACTGCACCGCCGGGCTGAAGCACGGCGTAAGCGTGCCCGACGACCGGCAGTTCCTGCTCGACGAACTCCGGCACGCGCTACCCATCATGGAGAAAATCGATTGCCCCAATATGATTTTGCTTTCCGGCAATCGCGTTCCTGGATTACCTCGAGACATACAGCATCGGTGTTGTATCGATACGCTGAAAGCCGCCGCCGATCTCATCCAGGGCAAGTCGATCAACGGCCAGCCGGTGCGCCTACTGCTGGAAACCATCGATCCCGAAGAAAACCCGCAGTATTTCTTGACCCAGATTGCCGAAGCCCTGGAGGTTGTTCAAGAGACTGCTCACCCGCAAGTGCGCTTACTCTACGACTTCTACCACGAGCAGATTGCAGCCGGAAATCTCATCGAAAAACTTGAGAAAAGCCTCCCCTATCTCGGGCTCGTCCACATCGCGGATGTTCCAGGCCGCCATGAGCCCGGAACGGGCGAGATTAACTACCCAAACATTTTCCACAAACTGGCAGAACTAAATTACACGGGAGTGGCTGCCATGGAGTTTCATCCCAGCGGCGACCCGGTCTCACAGTTGCGCGCTGCGCGCGATATGGCTCTGCGGGCGGGAGTGAGGCGTTGAGGAGCACTTTTCGCATTATCCTTCTCCTACTTCTTGCCGCCTCCGCTTTTGCCCAGAACGCGCCGATCTTACTCTGGCCAAACGGCGCGCCGGGTTCAGAAGGCAAGACCACCGACGAAACCGTGCGAGTCACCGAAAATGGCGAGCACATTGTATCTTCCGTGCATCGTCCTTCCATCATTCCATTTCTCCCTTCAAAAGAAAACGCCACTGGCGCCGCAGTCGTCATCGCGCCCGGCGGCGGCCACCGTGAACTATGGATGGACCACGAAGGCTATAACGTCGCCCGCTGGCTCAGCCAGCATGGCGTAGCCGCTTTCGTATTGAAATATCGCCTGGCCCGCGAGACCGGCTCGACCTACACAATCGAAGGAACCGAATTGGCCGACATCCAGCGCGCTGTTCGTCTGGTCCGCAGCCGGGCATCGGAATGGGGAGTTAATCCAGAGAGAATCGGCGTGATGGGTTTTTCAGCCGGTGGAGAGCTCGCCGCGATGGCCAGCACTCGCTACGAAGCAGGCGTCGCGGGCGCTGTCGATCCGATTGAAGGCGGGAGTTCGAAGCCAGCCTTTCAGGCGCTCCTCTATCCGGCCATTCCACATAAGTATGAGCCTGTCGAAACAAACCCCGCCCGCATTTCTCGTCTGCGGAGAAGACGATCGGCCCGATATCGCGGAGGGTCTTCCGCAACTATATCTTTCCCTCAAACAGGCCGGCGTGTCGGCGGAGCTGCATGTTCTTGCACGTACTGGACACGGCTTCGGAGTTCGGGCAGGCAACCGACCTCCTGTTTCTGATTGGCCTCAGCTCTTCCTTGAGTGGTTGGATGTCCAGGGAATGTTAGAGCACAAATAACCGTAGTCCCCCAGTGCTCCGGTAGTGTCCTAATTAATGCGTGGCTGGGTTAATTCGGATGTTGGGCTTCTGGCGTTGTGCTCAAAACGGCGGTAGGGGGTCGGGGAGACAGATAGTGGCACCCACGATTATAAGGGGAAGATGGGAATGCGGCTATCTTCTCCCTCAGCCCTCCTCCCCATGTACACCGATTGAATGTTCGATGCTATACACTGGTTCCCTTAGTATGTTGATGGCTTCCCGCGGCCTTTCTTTCCGAGGCCGCCACCAATTCAGCAACGCAGTGTTAGGACACCTGCGCTCGTATCCCCTTGACAAACATAGCGATCGAAGACTAGAAGATTAAAAAGTCCTCTCGACTCTCGGACCAACGCGGAGATCATTTCAATGCCCCAGTCGCGCAGAGATTTTTTCAAAACCGCAACCGTCGGCGCCGTCGGCGCTACCATCTTTGGGTTCGATCTTCAGCCCGCCTACGCCCAGCTCAAAGAGTTAAAGATTGCACGCGCTGCCGAAACGCGCTCGACGTGCCCCTATTGCGCGGTAGGTTGCGGCGTCCTCATCTACACCATCGGCGATCGGGCAAAGAACGTCACGCCGCAGGTCATCCACGTCGAAGGCGATCCCGATCATCCCACCAACCGCGGAACGCTCTGCCCCAAGGGCTCCTCGCTCGAGCAGGACATGCTCAACCCGCGGCGGCTCACCAAGCCGCAAGTCCGGCGCCCAGGCGCGACCGAGTGGCAGGATATTTCCTGGGACGACGCTCTCAATGAGATTGCGCACTGGACCAAGAAAACGCGCGACAGCTCCTTCGTCGAGAAAGACGCGCAGGGCCGCACCGTGAATCGCTGCGAAGGCATCTCGTTCATCGGCGGCTGCACCGACACCAATGAATTCAATTTTTTGGCCGTCAAGGCCATGAGGGGGTTGGGCTTGGTTTATTTAGAAAACCAGGCCCGTGTTTGACACGGCCCCACGGTCTCAAGTTTGGGACCAACATTCGGACGCGGGGCCATGACCAATGGCTGGATCGACATCAAGAACACTGACATGATGTTGATCATGGGTGGCAATCCCGCCGAAAACCACCCCTGCGGCTTCAAGTGGGCCATGGAGGCGAAGCGTAACCGCAACGCCAAGCTGATTTCCGTCGATCCTCGCTTCACACGCACATCCGCAACCGCCGACCTCTTCTGCCAGATTCGTGCCGGCACCGACATTGCGTTCCTCGGCGGCCTGATCCGCTATGCCATTGAGAACAACCGCATCGCCAAAGAATATCTCGTCAACTACACCAACGCGGCCTTCATTGTGAAGGAGGGTTTCAAACTTCCCGAAGACGGCTTGTACTCGGGATTTAATGCGGCCACGAGCAGCTACGACAAGACCACGTGGAATTACGAAGAGGGCGGAGACTTTAGCGGCAAAACTGACGATCCTACTTCCGCGCACGCAACTCCCGCGCCTTCGAACCCGGCGACGCCCGCGCCTCCGCCGGCATTGCCTCCGAATGTCGCCTACGACCTCACGCTTCAGCATCCGCGCTGTGTCTTTCAGTTGATGAAGCAGCAATATTCCCGTTACACACCCGAAGCTGTCGAGCGCATCACCGGCATCCCCAAGGAACAGTACCTGAAGGCTGTCGATCTATTCACTTCGGTGCGAAAAGACGGCGACATGAAGAAAGTCGCAACCATCATCTACGCCGTCGGCTGGACGCAGCATACCTTCGGAACGCAAATCATCCGCACCGCTGCCATGATTCAACTTCTCCTCGGCAACGTCGGCCGAGCGGGCGGCGGCGTCAACGCCCTTCGCGGCCATTCAAATATCCAGGGCGCGACTGATATGGCAGGTCTCTACGACTCAGTCCCTGGCTACCTGAAAGCCCCGGTTCCCGACGACAAGGACTTGGCGACGTATCTGAAGCGCACCACGCCAACAGCGTCTAAACCCTCGCCGTGGAATTCGATGAACTACTACGCGAACACGCCGAAATTCATGGTGTCGCTGCTCAAGTCGTTCTACGCAGATGCTGCCACAAAGGAAAACGATTTTGCCTTCGATTATTTGCCGAAATTCGGACAGGATTGCTCGTGGACGCATATCTGGGACGACATGTACAACGGCAAGGTAAAAGGCATGTTGGCCTTCGGAATGAATGGAGTGATGATTGGCCCGGACACGAACAAGAACATCAATGCTCTAAAGAGGGCCGACTGGTTGGTGGTGGGCGAAATTTATCCAGATGAAACCAGCGAATTCTGGAAAGCGCCGGGTATCACAGCCGAAGAACAGAAGAAGATCAACACCACAGTTTACCGCCTACCCTGCGCGGGCTTCGCCGAAAAAGATGGCAGCATGACCAACTCCGCGCGTTGGGTCACCTGGAAATATGCCGCGGTTCCACCTCCGGGACAAGCGCGGCTCGACCAGGATATCGTCGCGCAGATTTTCTTGCGGGTTCGCGACCTGTACAAGAAAGAGGGTGGCAAATTTCCTGACCCCATTCTGAATCTCAGTTGGGCATATGCCGACGCGGCCCATCCTCCACTTTCCCAGGTAGCCATGGAGCTTAACGGTAAAGCTCTCGCCGACCTTAAAGACGACGTAACTGGACAGGTGATCAAAGCCGGCCAGCAGTTGCCCGGATTCGCCTGGTTGAAGGACGACGGCACCACGATGTGCGGCAATTGGATTTATTCCGGCATGTGGACCGAGGCGGGCGCGCAAATCCAGCGCCGCGGCACAGAGGATCCATCCGGAATGGGCGTTTTTCCCAACTGGTCGTGGTCGTGGCCGGCCAACCGGCGCGTGCTGTACAACCGCGCTTCCTGCAATGCGGATGGCAAGCCGTGGGATCCGGACCGCAAGCAGGTCTGGTGGAATGAAGCGGCAGGCAAGTGGGTGGGTAATGACGTGCCCGACTTCAAGCCCGACTCCCATCCCAAAGATCACATGGGGCCCTTCATCATGAATCCGGAAGGCATTGGGCGACTGTTCGCTCCCATCGGCGTGCTGGCGGACGGACCGTTCCCCGAGCACTACGAACCGATTGAAAGTCCGATCAAGAACCCGTTCCACCCCGAGCAATCGAATAATCCGCTGGTCAAGAAGTTCAAGACGCCATACGACGTGTTTGGATCGCCCGAGGAATATAGCATCGTCTGCACGACTTACCGGCTAACCGAGCAATATCACTACTGGACGAAAAATAATCCGATGAACGTCCAGTTGATCCCGGAACCGTTCGTGGAAATTCCGGTGGAGTTGGCCGATGAAAAGGGAATTCATGGAACGGACAAGATCAAGGTCATCAGTGCGCGCGGAACCTATATCGCGAAAGCCTTTGTCACCCGCCGCCTGAAGCCGATGATGATCGATGGCAAAAAGGTCTATCAGATCGGCTTGCCGATTCACCAGGGCTTCCGCGGTATCGATGAGGATGAAGGAAGAAACGCGCGGACGCCGGCAAATCTGCTGACGCCAGCAGTCACCGATCCGAATGCTCACACCCCTGAATCCAAGGGCTTCTTAGTGAAAGTTGAGAAGGCATAGGGAACGACAATGAGCCAGGCCGCAACAGAACTAATCCGAATCTCCGGTCACGCCGGAGTCGTCCCAGGCAAAGGTCTGAACCGTGAATTCACGGTATGCAAGCTGGTCGACACCACCACCTGCATCGGCTGCAAAGCCTGCGAAGTGGCCTGCCTCGAATGGAACGGTTACACGTTCAGCGAAACCACGTTTGATAACACCTACCAGACGATGCCCGAGACGGCATGGAATTACTGGAACCTGATCAAGTTCAACGAGCATGAACGCGCCGACGGCACCATGATGCTGCTCATGCGCAAAGACCAATGCATGCACTGCGCCGATCCTGGCTGCCTCGCCGCCTGCCCGGCCGATGCCGCCATCGTCCAGTATGCCAACGGCATCGTCGATTTCCAGGAGGCCAATTGCATCGGTTGCGGCTACTGCATGACCGGCTGCCCCTTCAATATTCCGAAATTCGATCCGCCCTCGCGCAAAGTTTTTAAATGCACGCTGTGCAACGACCGCGTGTCGGTGGGCCTGGAACCAGCCTGCATCAAGGCCTGCCCCACGGGCTGTCTGCATTTTGGAACGAAGCCGGAAATGCAGGAACTGGCCGAGACTCGTGCAGCCCAGCTGCGCAACAATTCCGGATTCCAGGATGCAGGAGTCTACGATCCAGCCGGAGTCGGCGGAACCCATGTGATTTACGTCTTGCACGATGCCAAGCATCCGGAGTTGTATGGCGGATTGCCGCGGGATCCGCATATCCCCTGGTCGGTGCGGCTGTGGAAGGGTCCGCTGAAATGGATTGGGAATTTGGCGATGGTCGGCGGCATCGTAGGCATGGCCCTGCATTACATGCGATTCGGCCCCAAAAAAGAAGAGCCAATTCCACCGAATGCTAACGCTAATGCTAATGCAGATGCCGGGAGGCGCGTATGACAACCGGAGCGGTTTCGCGCCCGAACGCCGCGGACCAGAACGCGGAGACCATCGTCCGCTACACGTTCGCCGAGCGCGTGAATCACTGGATCGGCGCGCTCTCCTACATCTATCTGTTGATGACCGGCCTTGCCTTCTGGTCGCCCTATCTGTACTGGCTGGCCGCGGTCGTGGGAGGCGGTCCCGCCGCGAGATTCTGGCATCCTTGGTTTGGACTGATTTTTGCGGCAACCCAGTTTTGGACGTTCAAAGCATGGCGCGGCGACATGGAAATCAACGACGCCGATCGCGCCTGGGGCAGGGCGATCCCGGACTACATCGAGAACGAAGACGAAAAACTTCCGCCCGTCGGCCGCTTCAACTTCGGGCAAAAAATCTTCTTCTGGGGAATTTTCTACAGTGTGATTCTCTTACTCCTTTCCGGCGTCGCCTTGTGGTACACGGAAGCTCTCCCCTGGAGTCTCCGCTTCCTTCGCTACGTCGCGGTTCTGATTCACGCCAGCGTGGCTCTCATCACCATCGGACTATTCCTCATTCACGTGTACATGAGCGCGATCCTCGAAGAAGGTAGTTTTGGATCCATGATTCACGGCTACGTCACCCGAGCCTGGGCCTGGACACTCCACCGCACCTGGTACTACGACGTCATCGGCAAACCCCGGCCCTGACAATGGCCTTAACAATGGCCTCAACAATGAACGATGCGAAGTGGGATCGCCGCATTCGCCGCGCCAACGAACTAGCCTCGTCTTACCCGTTCTCCGCCGAAGGACTGCATTACTATGCCCGCGTTGCAACCTTTCAGAAGGGCGTCTACAGCGAAATCGAGAAAGCTCTAGCGGATTCGCCCAAGATTTCCTGCGATCGCCCCCTGCGCGACGAACTGGATTTTTTCCTCCTCCTGCCAAAGTTTCCCGGATTTTTGTCCGTGATTCAAAAGATTGCGCCAGCGCCTCTCGCCCAGGCCGCCGCCACTTTAGCGACGAAGGGATCAGGAGCATGGCAGCGCGCGATTGAAGAATTCTGGTACGGAGATACAAACTTAACCGCGGGGGACGACGCCGAACTTGAGTCGAATCACGCTGGCGCTGCAGATTCCGATCGAGTGCTAGCCTGGATTTTTCTCCAGCCCTACGCCGAATATCTCGCGGATCATCGCGAAGTTGAGACTCTCGACGGAACTCCGTCGACCTGCCCTCTCTGCGGCGGCAAGCCTGCCGTCGGCGTATTGCGCAGTGAAGGCGACGGTGCAAAAAAATCCCTGATTTGTATGCTCTGTGCGCACGAATGGCTTTTCCGAAGAATCTATTGTCCTGCCTGCGGAGAAGAACGAGAACCGCAGATGGCCTATTATTCCGCGCCCGAAATCGCGCACGTCCGCGTCGACGTCTGCGACACCTGTCATACCTATCTGAAAAGCATCGACCTGACGAAAACAGGTCTGGCAGTCGCCGTGGTAGATGAGCTGGCGACCATACCTCTGGACCTCTGGGCACGCGAACATGGCTACCAGAAACTGCAAATCAACCTCTTAGGAACCTGACGGGAGAGAATTTACTCAGCAACGCCCACCGTATAACCCAAATCGCCTTCGGCACCATGGTGCGCCCTTCTAAAGCCAGCGGCTCTCAACTCAGCTTCCACTTCGTCGCTCGTGAACGAACGGACAAACCGCGCATAGCTGATGCGGTCCCCCACCTCCAACGGTTCCGTCCTCCCGCGCAAAAGCAAACGCCAAAGTCTCGCCGTCCGGTAGACGAGAACGTCTTCGCTCGCACGACTCTGCGCAAAGTACGAAACCAGCAGAGGAGAGCCCGGCAGAGCGCGCTGCTTCAGAGCCTGCAGGAAGGCAACCCGGCGCACCTTTGTAGGAATGTGCGTGTATACGGTCCAGCCCACAACCAGCCCGTCATAAGTCCGCGGGCCTTCCGGAACCCCGTCCGCCTCGCAAAAGGTCACGTACTTCGATTCGCCCAGCCGCTCGAAAATCTGTTCGCTGGCGCGTACCAGTGGCACACTACATTCAAATCCTTCCGCGTCGAACCCGGCCTTGCGCAGAGCCAGAACCTCCCGGCCCCCGCCCGCGCCCGCAACCAGGATGCGAGACCCTCGCTGAAAGAACCGGTCCACAACAGACTTTTCCCAACCGAAAAACCCGCTTAGATTATGCTCGGTCGATGCGTAGTACTTAGATTGATCAAAGTGCTCCGCCGTCACCGCATTGAGTTCGTCAGCACCCAGGCAACCCAGCCAAAAACCCTCGTGCATCGCACTCGCAAATCTGCCGAGGCGATTCAACCAGCGATCCGCCAGATCGAAGCCCTTCACCCTCCATCTTCGCACCGGCGAAGTGTTGGCTTCGATCCCGCTATTCTCTTTTGCCGCTGAAACTCCCGCGCTAGAGCTGTCCATCGGAGTATCGATATTAGAGGATAATACCGGCATTTGTTCCCTGACCGCTGAGACCAGTGCGCGGAGTCGACCGTCCCATCGCCGCCCCTCGCATTTGTTGACCGGGACAGCGATACGCAAAGTGAGAATTCCACAGCCCCACCCTCACGCCGCAAGGCCGAATTGTGGCAATATGTGCTCATCAAAAGGTGATCCCCATGTTCCCTGTTCGCGTAATTCTCTGGACGGCAGCCATGGCATACACCGGATTCATTCTGACCAACCAGGGGTTGCGAACGTTCAACAGCCTCTCCGTCACAGAAGCATTCCTCGGAGCTTTAGCCGGATTCTTCCTCGCGATCATGTTCACTCTCCGAGAGAGGCGGCGACCGAGGCCAGCCTTCATCGGGCAGTCCATCGCACAAATCTTCCCGGAGTGGGGCACATCCCGCGAAAACCGCGACTCACCTCCGAACCGAAAGCGCTGATCCCAACAGGCAGGCCAGTCCGGGCTGATCGTACTTAATCAGTCCAGGTGAACCAAATCCCAGTTGAAGGCTTATCCCAATTTCACTCATTGAGCGTCAATGAGTGCTAACGCTTTCCATGAGAAGACCGGTCGGAGATTACATCAACTAGGGTTTACATTTTTCTCCCACCACAGAAGTAGGGAAAGAACGCCCTGAAATCTGGAAGTAACTCCAGCTCCGGATCGAGGGCAAAGCTGCTGGCAGGACTTTGATGGCTACGTCACGGTTCAGCCGCGTATCACGCGCCCGATTTAACAATCCGATTCACATCACAGGAGTGAAGATACCCACCGCACGTGAGACCATGGAAATGCAAATCAACTTTCCTAAAGATATTTCGATCTCACCGGTCCCAAGAGCGAGGCAATCAGTGGGCCGGACTCGGCGTGGGAGCGCCGGAAGAATCCTGCATCAGGGGCTTCGGCTCTCCACCGCGCAATGCCAGACGGAAGCGGTCGAGATACACATAGACAACCGGCGTGGTGAATAACGTAAGCGCCTGGCTGACAATCAGTCCGCCCACAATCGTAATGCCCAGAGGCCGGTGCAGTTCGGAGCCAGTGCCCCTGCCCAGTGCCAGGGGCAGACCTCCCAGGAGGGCGGCCATTGTTGTCATCATAATGGGACGGAACCGCAGTAGGCAGGCTTCGTAAATGGCCTCGACCGGCGGCTTTCCTTGCGTGCGCTCCACATCGAGCGCCACATCGATCATCATAATGGCATTTTTCTTCACCAGCCCGATCAGCAAAATGATGCCGATGGTTCCAATTACGTTGAGTTCGTTGTGCGTCAGCAGCAGAGCCAGCAGGGCGCCCACGCCCGCTGAAGGCAGCGTCGAGAGAATCGTGATGGGGTGGATGTAGCTCTCGTAAAGCATACCGAGCACGATATACACGGTAATTAGCGCCGTGAGGATCAGCACTGGCTCGCTGGAGAGCGAATCCTTGAACGCGGCCGCCGTGCCCTGGAAGCTTGCCTGAATCGTCGCCGGGAAGCCGATGGACTGTTGGATTTTTTCGATGGCTAGTGTCGCCTGTCCAAGAGAGACTCCGGGAGCCAGGTTAAATGAAATCGTAACCGACGGAAACTGGCTCTGGTGATTCACAGCCAAAGGTATGTTAGAGGGCTGGAAGTGAGTGAACGCCGCCAGCGGTATGGGTGTGCCGCTGGTGGAGCGCAAATAAATATTCTGCAAAGCCTCGGTCGTTTGTTGGAAATCCGGCGCCGCCTCCATGACCACGTGGTATTGGTTGAGCGGCATGTACATGGTCGAAACCTGGCGCTGTCCGAAGGCGTCGTAGAGCGCGTTATCAATGTCCTGTGCCGCTACTCCTAACCGGCCGGCGGTGTCGCGATCAATCACCAACTGCGCCTGCAATCCTTTATCCTGCTGGTCAGTATTTACATCGCGCAACTCCTGCAGGCTGCGCATTTTCCCCAGCAATAGCGGACCCCATTTGTTGAGCTCATTCAAGTCCTCGCCTTGTATCGTGTACTGGTACTGTGCCTGCCCATAGCGCCCGCCAATAGTCAGATCCTGTTGCACTTGCAGGAACAGCGTGGCTCCCGGAACCACCGCGAGTTTACCTCGCAATCGATTGATCACATCGTCGGCGCTAATGTAGCAAGGGTTCCAGAAGTGGGGGGTATTGCATTGGCCGCGCTGCTCGAGTGGTTTCAGCATGACGAAAAATCGGCCCTGATTGGTCGCAGAGCCTCCACCCGCGAACCCGACTGCCGTATCGACCGCCGGGTCCTTCAGTACGATTTGCACGAACTGTTCCATCTTGCCTCTCATCGCCTGGAATGAGATATCTTGTGCCGCCTGAACCGCGCCATTAAGCCGTCCCGTATCCTGCTGGGGGAAAAAGCCCTTGGGTACGATGATGTAGAGGTATACGCTCAGGCAGGCCACGAGGATGGTCACCATCAGCGTGAGAGGCTGGTGTGCCAAAACCCACCTCAGCGAATGCCGGTACGTCCCCAGGAGCTTGTTGAAGAACCACTCACTGGAGCGATAGAAAAGGTTATGCCGCTGGTTCGATTCGGACGGTCGCAGGAATTTGGCGCACATCGTCGGTGTGGTCGTCAACGACACCAAGAGCGAGACTCCAATCGCGATGCTGAGCGTGACGGCAAACTCGCGAAACAGCCGTCCCACAATTCCACCCATCAGCAACAACGGAATAAACACTGCAACCAGCGACGTGCTCATGGAAATCACGGTGAATCCAATTTCGGCGGCTCCTTTGAACGCGGCCTGCACCGCGTCCATACCTTGCTCTACGTAGCGTGTGATGTTTTCCAGCACTACGATGGCGTCATCCACCACGAATCCCGTGGAAATCGCCAGCGCCATCAGCGACAGATTATCCAGGCTGTAACCCAGCAGATACATGCCCCCGAAGGTACCCACCAATGAAAGCGGGACGGCTATGCTGGGGATCACTGTCGCCCGCACCGTCCGCAGGAACACGAACACCACCAGAATCACCAGCGCGATCGAAATCAGCAGCGTGGATTCAATGTCTTTAACCGAGGCACGGACCGTGATCGTGCGGTCCGAGACCACTGCCAGTTTGATAGCCGGAGAAATCGAGGACTGGAGATAGGGCATCAGAGCGCGCACCCGGTCCACGGTCTCGATCACGTTGGCGCCTGGCTGCCGGAAAATAACGACGAGCACTCCGGGTTTGCCATTGGCGAGGCCGAGGTTGTGCACGTCCGCTACCGAGTCCTGCACATCCGCCACATCCCCCAGTCGCACCGGCGCGCCGTTGTGGTAGGCGACGATTAACGGTCGGTATTCATCTGCCGTGAAGAGCTGGTCGTTATCCGAGAACGAAGACGAGATCGTGTCGTTCGCGAGCTGCCCCTTGGCTTGATTGGCATTGGCCAGATTGAGCGCGTTGCGCACCGTGTCCAGGCCCACTCCGAGCTTGTTGAGCAGCATCGGATTGACTTCAGCCCTCACGGCTGGCGGCGCCGAACCGTAGGTGAACACCTGACCCACTCCATTCACCTGCGAAAGCTTCTGCGCCAGAATCGAGTCGGACGCGTCATACAGACGCGGCACCGGAATCGTGTCCGAGGTGAGCGCCAGAATCAGGATGGGGGCGTCCGCAGGGTTGATCTTGCGATAGGTTGGATTGCTCGGCAAATTGGAAGGAAGCTGGCCGCGGGCGGCATTGATTGCCGCTTGTACGTCGCGAGCAGCCGCGTCAATGTTGCGATTCAGATCAAATTGCAGCGCGATGCCGGTCGAGCCCAGTTGACTGGATGAGGTCATCTGGTTCACGCCCGAGATACGTCCGAACTGACGCTCCAGCGGAGTAGCCACCGCCGAAGCCATTGTCTGCGGGTCCGCGCCCGGCAGCTGCGCCCCTACGCTGATTACGGGGAAATCAACTCGCGGCAGAGAAGCCACGGGCAATAAATTAAAGGCGAGAATCCCGGAGAGCAGCAAGGCCGCTGCCAGCAGCGATGTGCCAACCGGACGCCGGATAAATGGAGCCGAGATACTCATGCTCTAGCCAGACGTACCACGAAACGTCCTGCAATCGAGTGTTCTTGCCTTCAAAAAGCATTGCGCCGCCCCGCCAGAATCATATCGCTTTTCGCTTCAATTGGCGAAAAATCCCATTACACTCATTGACCCAGACCGGCCAATTCTCAACGAGTGCTAACGCCTGGTTTCAACAATCATCGTTCTGAGCGAAGACTTGCTGTCTTGAATTTTGTGTCGCTGCTCGAATCTCACGTCTAGCTGATTCAGCGTAAGAAGCGAACTTCCCCGGCCCGGAAGCTATAAAATCGTGACGGCAGTCTTGGAGGGAGGTATGAATCTCCAACGGTCGCAAACTCTGATGCTGGTGTTGGCGTTCGGCATACTAATCACCGGACTTTCCACTCTTGGCATCCCGGTTCTTGCGCAGGCTAATCAAGTCTCCATATCAAACTCCCTACGCATGTTTGTTGGAACCTGGATGTCGAGAACGCCGGGGAGGATCACTCCTTTTCTGGTTCTGAAATTGGACGAAAGCAATGGCAAGCTGCACGGGACCATGAGCCAGTTCAGGATGACGGTTACGGCCAAGGGAAGGATCGTTGGAACTCCTGAGCCGGGGGAATATCCGATTGAGGACCTGAGTGTCACAGATGGCGAGCTTGGCTTTGTGTGGAATGGCGACGACCCGTTGCGCGGTGATCGGGTTAAGGTCGTCATACAGGGTACGACGAGAGCACAGTTGGTCGTTATGGTTTCCGCAGAACAAATCCAGAGGATTATTGCCGATAATCCGACCGCAAGCGGTTTCAACCCAGTGATTTTTCTAGAACGTGAAATAGAGCCCGAAAGTCCGAGGCAGTCGTCAAGACGTGCTGAGAATTGGGAAGTTGGAATGATCGCGGCGCAAATCAATACAGCCGAGGCACAGTACAGATTCGGACACGGGACTTACGCTGATTACGCGACGCTGCTCCAATCAGGTCAACTGAAGGAAACCGGCGGACGCGATTTTACCATTCCACCAAACCACCTACTTGCCGACGTGCTTCCCGAGTACCGAATCCGTTTGTTGAAGTCTCCAGATGGTAATTCCTATCAACTGTCGATTCAGGAAAAGACGGGAGATTGCGGTGCGAGTTTATTCAGCGATGAAACGGGCGTGATCTTCGAAGGCCGACCCAGTGATTGCTCTGCAAAATGATGGTTGACGTAACATCTCGATTACACTCATTGACCCTCGCAACTGGGATTGAGTGTAAACGCCTGTTAACGCCGACTGACACGGGGAAATCAGGCTCCCTGAGAGCTACCCTGTTTAACCATTTCTGAAATGTATGGACACGTATGTGAACAGCGCTGCAATCGCCACGACGAGCACAGAAACCGTCACCGTTGGAATCCAGAATAAAAACACTCTCAGGATTTTATTTCGGAGTCGGCTGGCTGCAAAAAACAGCGCAAAGAACAACAGCGCGAGAGCCCAGAAGAGAGGCGAAAAGGCGCTCCACATGAGTCCACCCGCGACCGCGCCCAAGCCCGTTGCCTTCTGCTCACTAATCCCCTTAAACATCGACCAAGGACCTACGCACTGCGCGAGGAACATCGCGGCTAGTCCGCTCAGGATGCCTTTGACGTAATTCATAGGCCTTTTCGGTCGAAGGCCGAATTATATGCCTCTCTCCAGCCTTGGTCCGATCGGCTGTTGTAACATCCCGATTACACTCATTGACCATCCTCTGGCTGGGCCGCTGGTACTCACGCCTCCCGACAGGGTACAGTGCCACTTTATGAGCGAACGAATGCACTATTGGCCTGCCGACTTCCCATCCGAATTGGCCGAAGCCGCGTTTTGGAGTAGTGAACCGGCGTGGGAGCCGCGCATAGCAGCCCAAGTCGTCGAGTGGCTCGGCTTGCATGGTTACGCTGCACTTGGGACGGAGCTGTGGGTCATCCGCGACGGTCTAATCAATACACTGCCAATCGGCTCCGCTGGGACACCGGAAGTCCATGGCAACACGGTCAGCCGTCGAGCGAATGAACCTTGGGCAGCTTTCGTTAGCCGCGCCGCTTCCGAGACGGTCGGCTATCTTCGCTCATTCCAATTGAGGGAGATCGTCGAGCCGGGAAAAGTGCACTTTAACGTGACGTGGGTGAGCGAAGAAGAGTTTGAGAAGCTCGTAAGCCTATAGTCACCTGTATTCGTTGACTGCTCCGGGCCGCGTCCGTAAGATGAAGCGACCCAGAAACCACGCAGCTCCCGCGATCGAGAGAAAATGATCGAGTAAAAGTGATCGACTAAGAATGATCGACCGAACAATGATCGACCAGGAATGATCGGCCAAACCATCTCGCACTACCGCATCGTCGAAAAGCTCGGCGGCGGAGGCATGGGCGTCGTCTACAAAGCAGAAGACACCCGCCTTCACCGCTTCGTCGCCCTGAAGTTTCTTCCCGATTCCGTAGCGCGCGATCCGCAAGCCCTCGCCCGTTTTCAGCGTGAAGCCCAGGCCGCGTCCGCGCTGAACCACCCCAACATTTGCACAATTCACGACATCGGCGAAGAAGACGGCCAGGCCTTCATCGCCATGGAGTTTCTCGACGGCCAGACCCTGAAGCACCTCATCGGCGTTCGACCGCTCGAGTTGGACACTTTGCTTTCCCTCGCCATCCAGATTGCCGACGCCCTCGATGCCGCTCACGCCAAAGGCATCGTGCACCGTGACATCAAGCCCGCCAACATTTTCGTAACCGAGCGCGGCAACGCCAAGGTGCTCGATTTCGGCTTGGCCAAGGTCGCGGCGTCGCCTGCCACCGGACAAAATGAAGCCACGCGAACTCAGGCGGTCGAAGAACACTTAACCAGTCCCGGCACGGCGATAGGCACCGCAGCCTACATGTCCCCCGAGCAAGCCCGCGGCCGCGAGCTCGATATCCGTACTGACCTCTTTTCCTTCGGCGCAGTGCTGTATGAGATGGCCACCGGCCAGTTGCCATTCCGCGGCGCCACCACCACCGACTTGTTTGATTCCATCCTCCACAAAGCGCCCGCGCCCGCCGCGCGCCTGAATCCCGATCTCCCACCCAAGCTCGAAGAGATCATCACCAAGGCTTTGGAGAAAGATCGCGAGCTCCGCTATCAGGTCGCAGCGGAAATGCGCGCCGACCTGAAACGCCTCAAGCGCGAAATCGAATCCAGCAAGTCAGGAATCCCAGCCGCCGTCGACGACTCCAGCCGCCCGCCATCCGGCGCAGCGTACGCAAACTCAGCCGCGTCGACTAGCAAGCAGCAGTCGGCAGTCTCTTCCAATCAAATCTCTTCGACCACCCCACCACGCGCCCGCTGGAAGTTTTTGCTCCCGGCTGCAGCGGTCGTCGTCGCGCTAATCGCCGCCGGCCTCTACTGGCGCTAGCGTTCGGCCGCGCCCGTCGCCACGCCCGCGACCCTAACCGAGAAAGACACGGTGGTCCTGGCCGACTTCGACAACACAACTGGAGACTCCGTCTTCGACGACGCCCTCAAACAAGCTCTCGCCGTGCAACTCGGACAGTCCCCCTTCATCAACATTCTTTCCGACCGCAAGGTCGGCGAAACCCTGCGCCTCATGGGCAGCCAGCCCGGCACGCGCATCACCCCCGAAGTCGCCAAGGAACTCTGCGTGCGCACCGGCAGCAAGGCTATCGTGCTTGGTTCCATTTCAAATCTCGGCGGCCAATACGTGATCGGCGTAAACGCTGTCGGCTGCAGCAATGGAGACACGCTCGCCGAGGAGCAGGAAGAGGCCACCGGCAAACCCGACGTTCTGAAGGCGTTGGATAAAGCCGCCGACAACCTGCGCACCAAACTCGGCGAATCCCTGGCCTCAGTGCAGAAGTTCGATGTGCCCGTCGAAGCCACCACTCCCTCGCTCGAAGCCCTCAAAGCCTACAGCATGGGCATCACCACCGGACGCACCAAAGGTGACGCCGAAGCCATTCCCTTCATGAAGCGCGCCATCGAACTCGACCCCAACTTCGCCATGGCCTACGTTGGACTCGCCGTCGAGTACGCAAATCTCGGCCGGGCGAGCCTCGCCGCGGAAAATGCCAAGAAGGCTTATGACCTGCGCGATCGCGTCAGCGAGCGCTACCGCATCTCCGCGTTCTATTTCCAGTACGTCACCGGAGAAGTTGAAAAGGCCACCGAAGCCTACGAACTCTGGGCAAAAAGTTATCCCAACGACCAGGTGCCTCACGGCAATCTCGGTTTCATCTATTCCGCTCTCGGCCAATTCGACAAAGCGATCGTGGAAACCGAAGCCCAGCAGCGCCTGGAACCGTCAATTGTCGGCTACGGAAACCTCGCCGCCACCTACATCAATCTCGATCGAATCAAGGAAGCTCGCCAGACTCTCGCCGATGCCCAGCAGAGAAACTTCGACGGGCTCACTCTTCGCGCCGATCAGTATTCCCTGGCATTTCTCTCCGGGGATGCGGCGGGCATGGAACGCCAGGTCGCGTGGGCCGCCGGCCGCCCCGGCGAAGAAGACCAGATGCTCAGCAACCACGCCGATACTCAGGCCTATTACGGCCGCATGGAACAAGCCCGCGACCTGGCCCGCCGCGCCGCGGATTCCGCCGTGCGCTCCGACGCCAAAGAAACCGGCGCCCAGTGGATCGCATTTCAGGCGATCCGCGAGGCCGAAATGGGCAACGTCACTGCCGCCCGCCAGGCCGTCGCCCGCGCCTTGGCGCTAGCTCCCGGCCGCGACGTCAAAGTCATCGCCGCCGTCGCTCTCGCCCGCACCGGCGAAACTTCCCAATCCAGATCCATCCTCGAATCCCTGCAAAAATCCGAACCCAGCAACACCTACTTAAAGGTCTATTGGTTCCCCGTGATTGAGGCTTCCATCGCGATGGCCCAGCAGCAACCCGACCGCGCCCTCATCGCGCTCGAACCCTCTCTTCCCTACGAACTAGGAGCGCCTCCGCCCGGCGTCTCCATGTATCCCACCTACATTCGCGGCCTGGCCTACCTCGCACAAAAGAACGGCCCCGCAGCCGCCGCAGAGTTCCAGAAATTTCTCGATCATCCCGGAGTAATCCAGAATTTCGTGCTGGGCTCCCTCGCGCACCTCCAGCTAGGTCGCGCCTATGCCATCTCCGGCAACACCGCCAAAGCCAAAGCCGCCTACCAGGATTTCTTAACTCTCTGGAAAAACGCCGACCCCGGCATTCCCATCCTCACCGAAGCCAAAGCGGAATACGCGAAACTGTAATCATCCGTACTCACTCCACCAGGTGGTACGATCCCTTATGAAAAGAATCGGCGCCTTCTTGCCGCCTCTCAGCGCGCTCGTGCTCGCCTCGCTGCTGTTCCAGGGATGCAACGCGCTCAATCCCCTGTGCGGCAGCGCTCGGCCAGCCCCAATCATTGGATCTCTTTCCGCCAACACCATCACGCTCGCTGACGTGGAACCGGGCTTTGTTCTCAATGTCTATGGTGCCGAGTTCGTTTCATCTTCTGTCGTCGTCATCAACGGTACGAAGCTCAGCACGGTAGTGACAAGCAGTACGCAGTTGCAGGCGACCCTCACAACCGCCGTGATCTCCGCTTTCGGAACCGCCGAGGTGGCAGTCAACACTCCAAGCGGCAACACGGGAGATTTGGGCTGCACCAGCGGCGGCACCAGCGCCAGCCTCGTCTTGACGATTACTTAGCGGGAAAGACCCTCCCCGGCTTCTCGACAGAAAAGATGAAGAACCATGTGCCGACGGGCGCATTCGCGAGCCTGCCCCGTTTTGCCGAAGCCCCGAGCGAAGTCGAGGGGGAAGCCGAGGGGCCCAGCCAGCGCAGCGAGCAAAGGCGAAGCAGCAGCGGAAAACGAAGATCCTGATTGCGGCAGTGTCCGGCCGGTGGACCACTCAAACCCGCTTTTGGCTTGAATGGGGCAGGCTGGGCTTGCGGTCACGTTATGGAATCCCCGTACCGACCAGGCTCACCATCTGCGGACTGCCTCCGCCGTTATCGGTGATCACAACCTGCGCGGTGGGGTTGCCAGTATCAGACGGAGTGAAAGTCACGTTGATGAAGCAGCTTGCTCCCGCGGCCACGCTGGTACCGCAAGTGTTCGTTTGGGTAAAGTCTGCAGCGTGGGCGCCGGTGATCCCAATGCTCGTGATGGCCACTGCCACAGAGCCCTGGTTGCTCAGTGTGATCTGTGTTGGCAGGCTCGCAGTACCCGTCGGCTGGTTCCCAAAGTTAATGCTCGTGGGAGTCAATCTCACGTAGGTGCCCGTTCCCGTCAGCGTCACCGTCTGCGGACTGTTCGTGGTGTTGTCGATGACGGTAAGCGAACCGGTCAACACTCCTATGCTCTTGGGTTTGAAGGTAACGCTGAACGTGCAACCACCTCCGGGATTGACGTTCGTCCCGCAGCTTTTCGTCAGGCCGAATGGCCCGGTCACAGTGATGCTCTTGAGGGTCGCAATTCCAAGACCGGTGTTCTTGACCGTCACCACCTGAGCCGCACTGGTGGTGTACACCACTTGGGTTGGAAAAGTCAGGCTCGTCGGAGAAAGCACTACTGTGGGTAAGATGCCGACACCCGTGAGCGAGGCTTTTTGAACCTTGCTAGGAGCGCTGTCGGTAACAGTGAGCTCAGCGGTTCGCGTGCCCGCGGCCATGGGTTTAAACGTGACGCTGATTGTGCAGCTACCGTTTGGCGCAATCGAGGCGGGACATTTACTGGCCACGAAGTCCGCACCATCGGTTCCGGTAATGTCCACGGACGCGATCGTCAGATCGGTGTTTCCTTTGTTGGTCAGCGTGACACTCTTTGCCGCACTCGTCATGCCAACGGTTTCATTTCCGAACGTGACGCTGCTGGCAGAAAGTTTGGCGATGGCTCCTCCCACAGTTTGGCTCAAAACTGGCGAAGTGCTGGGCGCGAAGTCTGTGCTTCCTTCGTAGCTCGCGGTAATGCTGTGCGTGCCCGCCAGCAGCTTCGAAGTAGTCAGTGCCGCTACTCCACTGCTATTAAGAGTCGAAGAACCCAACACCGTCGTCCCGTCAAGAAAGTTCACTGTCCCTGGAGGCGGCCCTTTGTAGAAGCCCGGCTGTGCCGTCACAGTGGCAGTGAAGGTTACGGATTGTGCGAAATTGGACGGATCCGGAGACGAGACGAGCGCGGTTGTCGTCGAGCCGATACTGGTATTGATCAATACGCCCGCCTCCCCGATCTCGGTCGCGGGGCTACAATCGCTCGTAGTGCAATATCCTGCTAGCGGCAGGTCGGGCTTGCCATCCCCGTTCCCATCGCCAATGACTATCGAACTGGCAAGAAAGCCCGCTGCGAAGGCTGCCGCCGTCTGAAAGGTGCCGTCGCCGTTGCCCAGCAGCACACCTGCTGAACCGCCGTTGAAATTAGCGACAGCAAGGTCGGGTCTGCCGTCGCCGTTCACATCGGCCACGGCAACAGAAAAGGCGCCGGTGCCACCGGATCCATACATAACCGCCGCCTGGAATGTTCCGTCACCGTTGCCCAGCAGCACTCCAACGGTCCCTCTGCTGTAGCTCGGGTCGTCCTGGCTTGCCACCAGCAGGTCGGGCTTGCCGTCCCCGTTCACGTCCGCCACGGTCACGAACTCGGTATTGGCGCCGCCCGAGCCGTAGGTCACCACTGTCTGGAAGGTTCCATTACCGTTGCCCAGTAGCACGCCTACGCTCCCGAGGCCGCAGGTCGCGCCACAACTTTCGTTGGCCACAACCAGGTCGGGCTTGCCGTCCCCGTTCACGTCTGCCACTGTCACTGAAGTGGCGGAATCGCCGCCAGAACCGAAGGGCGTGGCTGCCAGGAAGGTTCCGTCGCCTTTCCCCAGAAGTACCCCGACGTTCCCGGGGCCGCACGAGGTGGGGACGCCGGAACATTGGTTTGCCACAACCAGATCGAGATTGCCATCCCCATTTACGTCCGCCACAGCCACCGAAAGCGCTAAGTTTCCACCCGTATAGTAGGGTACGGCAGTCTGAAAGGTCCCGTCGCCGTTTCACAGCAGGATACCTACAGCACCGGCACTCTCCCCATCTATGGAAGACTCGTTCGCCACCACGATGTCGGGCTTACCATCCCCATTTACATCCGCCACTGCTACTGAATACGCCCCCAGCCCTCCCGAGGCATAGGTCACCGCCGTCCGGAAAGTTCCGTCGCCGTTGCCCAGCAGCACCGCTACAATGCCGACGCTGCCGCTCGTGCAATTCAGGTCGCATGTACTAAGACTCGCCACCACCAGATCGAGCTTGCCATCTCCGTTCAAATCCGCCACAGCTAGAGAGAAGGTTTGGTACCCTGTTGCATCGTAGAGAACTGGGGGCGCGAAGTTTAGCCCTGAGGGCGACGCGGCACTGGACGCCGAAGCAATCGCCTTTCCGCGCGACAGGAACTGCACGGGCACATCGGTCTGCCCCCGATTCGCCTCAAAGCTCAGCGGCATCCGAGCCGCCAGCGGCTGTTTGATGAGAGGCACAGGGTTGGATTGTGCCATCGTCAACGCGCTGACGAAGAGAAGCAAGCAAACGCGGACGGACATCATGGCATCCTCCGAAGAACTGAATGGCAGAGCCTTACTCGGCGGGAGCGCTGGGGGAATGAAAAGGCCGACGCCGCAATTCTCCTCCCGTCGCGCCATGTGGTCAAGCGGCGAGCCGCGTGGCCTGGGTCACGTTACGGAGTACCGGTTCCGGTCAGGCTCACCGTCTGCGGACTGCCTCCGCCGTTGTCGCTGATCGTAACTTGCGCAGTTGGCGTGCCAGTACCAGACGGAGTGAACGTGACATTGATGAAGCAGCTCGCTCCAAATGCCACGCTGGTACCGCAAGTGTTCGTTTGGGTAAAGTCTGCAGCGTGGGCGCCGGTGATCCCAATGCTCGTGATGGCTACCGCCACAGAGCCCTGGTTGTTCAGTGTGATCTGTTTTGCCAGGCTCTTACTCCCCTCGGGCTGGTTCGGGAAGTTAGTGCTCGTAGGAGTCAATCTCACGTAGGTGCCTGTTCCCGTCAGCGTCACCTTATGCAGGCTGTTCGCGGTGTCGTCGGTGGCGGTAAGAGAACCGATCATCGCACCCAAGCGCCGCCAGAGCACAGCTTGACAACCCACCCATTCTGTTTAACTATGTGACCGTTATTTGTTTGAGAACGGGGCTTTTTGAGGTCCACGCCAGCCTAGTGGCTTCAGTCTTGCCCCTGTCTCATGACCTTCCCCTCCTTTGGTGTACGAACGGTGCTAGTGCGTGAGTGTGTTTGAATGACGCACCATGAGTCTTGCGGCAGCGGCGTGCCACTCCCGAAGCTAGAACGAAGCGGGCAGCCTGTCCGTCGCACTGGTTCGGCTTAAAGCGTCGGAAGGATTTATGGTTCAGCATTGTAAAGCGTGCGCAGCGTCTATTCTGCTTGTGGCTGGCCTTGTGGCGTTTCTGGGAGGTCGCGTCACGTGGGCTCAGAGTTATATATATGATCGCGCTGATTTCCCCGTTGGCAGCCAGCCTGCTGCCGTAATTCTCGCCGACTTCAACGGCGACGGAAGGCTCGACCTTGCGGTAGCAAACGATGCCGACAATACAGTATCCATCCTGCTGGGAGCGCCCGGAGCAACCTTTGGTCCACAAACAACGTATCCCGCAGGATCCAACCCAACCGGCTTGGTAGCTGGCGATTTCAACGGCGACGGGAAGCTCGACTTAGCGGTCATGAATAGTTGTGGGGATTGTACGGTCAGCCCGAATACAGTGACAATCTTATTGGGTAACGGTGACGGAACCTTTCAAACATCCGGCAACTATGCTACGGGCGGTGGCTCTATTGGAATCGTGGCTGCAGACTTCAACGGCGACGGAAAATTGGATCTCGCACTTGCCAACGAAGTTGACAGCACGATGTCAATCCTTCTCGGCAACGGCGATGGCACGTTTCAGCCGCAGACGACTGTGGCCGTGGGGAGAAGACCATATTGGCTTGCGATGGGTGACTTCAACAACGATGGCAAGGTTGACTTGGTTACGTTAAATATCGGCGCAGGCTCTGTTAGCGTGCTGCTCAGTAAAGGCAATGGCACCTTCACCCGTGTGGATTCACCTTCGGGTCCTGGCTCTGGCCCGAGTCTCGGTGCGTTAACCGTCGGCGACTTCAACGGCGACGGGAATCTGGATGTAGTCGTGGCGTCGATGGCTACCAACAGTACCTCTTATTGGGGAATGGCAACGGAAGCTTCCAGGCTCCAGCAATTATTGAGTATTCTGCCGAGGATGCACTAGCGTTTGTGATGGCGGCCGATTTTAATCACGACGGAAGGCTCGACCTGGCGGAGCAAGGAATCGCGGGCGCCATACTCGTTCTCCTGGGGAAAGGAGACGGAACGTTCCAAAAGCCGCTGGTATCCTCGGTGGGTGAAACCACCAGCGCCACGACCTACACAGTAGCGGATCTCAACGGGGACGGTGCGCTTGATCTCATTGCCGGCGACACGAATCTCGACACCGTTGATGTTTTCATGGGGAACGGTAACGGCACATTTGGTGTAGCAGCGAGCAATGTTGCGTTGGCACCCGACAGTTACGGTCCCGATGCCGGAATCGTGGCGGATTTCAACGATGACGGCAAGCCCGACTTATTGGTGGCGGAGGTCGGTTTCCCGAACGGACAAATTTCCGTTCAACTCGGAAATGGGGATGGAACCTTCCAGCAGCCAATCGTCTCTCCTTTGACGATAGAAGCGATCAACAATAATGATCTGATGATTGCCGGGGACTTCAATGGTGACGGCAAGCCCGACGTAGTGATCATGGACGACTATGCCGCAGGATTTGAGGTTCTGTTGGGCAATGGTGACGGAACTTTTCAAACAGCCGTGAATACTCCGGTGAGCTACACCGCTCTCTCGTTAGCAGTAGGGGACTTCAACCTCGACGGAAAAGCAGACGTCATCACCACAACCAACACTAGCGGCGCAACTGGCTCGATGAATGTTTACCTAAGTAATGGGGACGGAACCTTCCACGCGGGGCCTCAATACGCGGTGCCGCTATATTCCGGCGTTGTCGTTCGCGACGTGAATAAAGATGGCAAACCGGACCTTATCGTAGCCAGTTTCGGAGGGCCGCTCGAGGTGTTCCTTGGCAATGGAGATGGAACCTTCAAGAGTCCGATCTCGGGACCAAGCGCTGACTTTAGCGGGGTAATGGTTGTTAAGGACTTCAACGGGGATGGCAACCCGGACATTGCCGTCGGAACCTACGGTGGAATGGCATTTCTAGCAGGGAACGGCGACGGAACCTTCCAGACGCCGGTTTATTCCGCTTGTGGCTTACCAACATGTTCCGGATCAGCAACCCAGGCTCTGGGCTACAGCGGCGGAAAGATGGTGGTTGGCGACTTCAACGGCGACGGCAAACTCGATCTCGCAACGTATCCGCCTTTTGATACGACCCTGAGCGGCGCCGTAATCCTGATCGGCAACGGTGATGGAACGTTCCAGGAGCCCTATCCTTACAGCGCAGCCGGTACCCCGGCGGACCTGCTCACCGGCGACTTCAATTCCGACGGCATTAGTGACCTGGCAATGCCAAATATGGCCTTCTACGGTCCGAATGTGTCGGTCGTAACTCTGTATCTGAGCGGACCCACACTTGACTTTTTCCCGGGAACCCTGACTTTCGGTACTCAAAATAGTGGGGCAACAAGTTCACCCCAAAGCTTTAAATTGACAAATCTCGGACCAGGGGCGCTGTCGCTTAATAGCATTGAAGCTGCAGGCCAGTTTTCCGAGACGAATGACTGTGGCACTGGGCTTAACAAGACCCAAGCCTGCGAAATATCTGTAACGTTCACCCCGACCGGGAACGGGCCCCAAAGCGGTACGGTCAATTTCAGCGATAACTTTGCTGCAGGCCTTCAGACTGTGACTTTGGCGGGCACGGGATACGGACCGTTTGTCGGCATTACTCCGACAACGCTAACATTCGCTGGCCAATTTGTTGGTTCATCGAGTTCGCCGCAGGCGGTGACCCTGATGAACCAGGGGCCCGGGGTTTTGACGCCGAGCATTCAAATTACGGGAGACTTCAATCAAACCAACAACTGTGGCTCTTCACTCGCAGTCGGCAACAGTTGTGTGATCCAGGTGACATTCCAACCAGCAACCACCGGAACGAGAACCGGGGCGCTTACTTTCGTAGATAACGCGGCAGGCGCCCCACAATCCATCCCCCTGGCTGGTGTCGGTGCTAGTTTTGCGCTTGGGCTCGCGAGTGGAGCATCGGGATCGGCCACAATCACCGCAGGCGCGACAGCCACCTACAATCTCACAATCGGCGGAGCTGGCTTCGCAGGAGCGGTTGATCTCACATGCACCGGTGCTCCGACGACGGGAGCAAACTGTGCGGTCCCTGCCAGCGTAACGCTGAGCGCCACCACTCCGTCCGCACTGACCGTCACCGTGACCACAACCTCTCGGACAACAGCAGCTTTATCTCCCAGTCATCGAAACTGGTTCTGGGCCTTCGCCGTCTTCGCGTTGCTCTGGCTGCCGACCGTGCGAAGCACGCGCTCAGCGCCGCGGCGCCTTAGAGGTGCGGCTTTGTTGTTGTTAACGACGATCTGCTCGTGCGGCGGAGGCGGGAGTTCCAGCGCCCAGATGAATCCGAATGGTACTCCGGCCGGACAGTACTCGCTGACGATAACCGCTTCGGCTGGATCCAACACGCAATCGTTGCCATTGAAACTAATCGTCCAATAGGGAATTTTGCTGAGGCCGCCTTCGCCTAACCCGTTACGGAAATTAACGGAAAGAACGCCCCCAACTTTGGCGGAATTTGCGACCTACATTATCTTGTTCCGCGCTGTCCACCTTAGCATACCCTTGCGGAGACCAAAGGCCGACTGTCGTTAACAGATGGGATGAGAAGGCGAGTCTCCGAGGGGATGCGATACGCTCCCAAGTCATCGACGCACTCGAAGCGCGAGAGATGAAGGAGACCGGCAATGAAGAAAGTTAGCACCGCAGCAGCGGGGAATCCCCCACGAAATTCCTAGACAACGCTCTAGGTGCCGCCTTCCACTGGCCTTACAATCCGTCACCCCGCACGCAGCAGCGCCGCCACCGAACCCGTCAGCACCGCCCGCGCCTCCGCAGCATTCTCCGGCAGGATCGCCTTTTCAATCAGCAGCATCGCCGCCCCATGCACCACCATCTGCAAAGCCATCAGCACACGCTGGTGGTCGTCGGGCGAACCGCCCAGCTTTTCCGCCACCTTCTGCTGCATCACGTCCCGCACCGGCCGCGCCCCAACCTTGACCCCGGCTCGCAGGGAACGTGCCGAATGAAAAAGTTCATACTCCTTCTTGAAAAACAGCTCGTACTCCCGCGGATGGCTCAGCGCATAATCCAGATACCGCTCGCACCCTTCCTCCGGAGAAGAAATGCCCTCCAATTGCGCCGCAATCTCCCATCGGATGCGCTGCAGCAGCCCGCGCAATATATCGTCCCGGTCGCGAAACCTCCGGTACACTGCCGGCGTATTCGTCCCCGCCGCCCGCGCCACCGTCCGCATGGTCAGCGCCTTCTCTCCGCCTTTCTTCCACAACTTCTGCGCTGCATCCAGAATCTTGCCTTCTAGGTCAGGGTCAGCTCGCCGCGGCACAGGTTCTCCTTCTGGGGGAAGACGAAACCTCGAAAATTATGTATACATCGTAAACATAACAATGTACAGACAATACCAACCCCCGCTCTCCGCCCCCATTACCAAAGTTTATTCCCTCAATAATTATGTTGACATCGTAAACATAACGACGTATAACTTATCCATAGCCGGGCCCCCTCTGCGGTAGCCAAGAGCCTTCAGGAGTCGATGAAGATGTATTCGTGGGAAAACCCTGACGATAGACTTTCTATCGCCCAGATGAATTCAGAACTCCAGCACGCCCAGCTGGAGCTACTAAGCGCCCACTGCGCAACCCATCAGTTGCGGTTGCGGTTTTCTGCCGAGGATTTGGCGCGTTTTGGGCAGCGCGATATTCTGCGCAAGTCGGTGCAGTCGGCGGCGGCGCTGAGCGAATTTTATTCGTCCATTGAAAAGAAGATTCCCGCGATCGAGGCCGGCCCCGATCCTGCGCCGCAGATCACCGACGAGCAGATCGCCGAAGCGGTGAAGCGGGTTGCCGTGTATTTCAAGGAGCAGCGCGAGCACTATCTTGCCTCCGCCGTGCCGCTCAGCAATCACGAGAAAGCGCTGATGTGGCCGTTTTTCTCCGCCGCCTTGCTCGACCGGGTGAGGATTGTCGAACTACGCGGAGCACGCGTCCCGAATCCTCCCTTTTATGAGGAATACAAGGCTTTAGGATTTGTGAACCTGCCCGAGGTTACGCACATGCACTCGCTGACCTTTCTCGATGTGGTGGTGTTCAACGAGAAAATGTCGGAGCGCGCGCTGTTTCACGGGCTGGTCCACGCGGTCCAGTTCGAGATGCTCGGACTTGAGCGCTACAGCGACATCTTCGTGCGCAGTTTTGTGCGGACCAAGCTTCATTTCTCGGTGCCGCTCGAAGCCCACGCATTTGCGCTGGAGTCAAAGTTTGCGGGCACGCCCACGAGCCGGTTTTCCGTCGAAGACAAAGTCCGGCTGTGGATCGACCAGGGCCGATACTAGCCGCGTTGTGTTTTGAGATGTCCGGAGGGGAGTTCTCTTCGGATGCGCGGGCCTCCCCCGTCGCGGTCCCTGGGCCGGCGCAAGCTGTCCCGGGGACCTATAAAGTTTGTTTGTCCCCCAACGCTGGACGGGGACGGCGCAAGCAAGCCGTCCCCGTTTTTTACTTGCCGCCGGCCGATTCCTGATTTATCTCCCTTAAAAGCGGTGTAATATGAAGCGCAACCAGACAGTTGCATATCCCAGCGGCTTGAGTTAATATGCAACCTGGAGGTTGCCTAAGATGAACGACCGTATTGAGAAGCGCATTGAACTGAAAGCGCCGGTTGCGCGGGTGTGGCGCGCGCTCACCGATTACCGCGAGTTTGGCGAGTGGTTTCGCGTGAAACTGGACGGGCCGTTTGTGCCCGGCCAGATCTCGCGCGGCCAGATTACTCATCCCGGCTATGAGCACATCAGGTGGGAAGCGACGGTGCAGAAAATGGAGCCCGAGCGGCTCTTTTCCTTTACCTGGCCTCATCCTAAATCCATCGACAAAGCGGAGTATCCCGCGGACTGCTCGAACGAGCCAACCACGCTCGTCGAATTCCGGCTGGAGAAAACCGCCAGTGGTACGCCGCTGGTGCTGACCGAATCCGGCTTCGACAAGCTTCCCGGTGATCGCCGTCTCGAAGCGTTCCGAAGGAATGACGGCGGCTGGACTGCACAAATGAAGAACATCGAAAAATATGTCACACAAAACCCGTAGCCGCGCGGCCTTCAAACGCCCGCGTGCCGCCGCATTTGCCGCACTCGGCGACGAGATGCGGCTGGCCCTGGTGGCGAAGCTTTGTGCCGGGCAGCCGCGTTCGATCTCTGAGTTGACGGAGGGTTCGAGGCTGACCCGGCAAGCGGTCACCAAACATCTTCGAGTGCTTGAGAGCGTGGGAATTGTGCGTAGCAATCATCGGGGCCGCGAAACCCGCTTCGAATTCGATCCCGAGCCCATTGAAGGAATGAAGCAATACCTCGATTTCGTTTCCCAGCAATGGGATCAGGCGCTGGGCAGGCTGAAGGCGTTGGTTGAAAAGTGACCTCGAGAAAATCTTCCTCTGCGCAAGCCTCGATACGCGCAACGGACCCGGGCGTTTCCCCGCGCAGCAGGTGCCAGGCTTCTTTGTAGGCGTCGTATTTCGCGCCTGCCATGGCTGGATACAAGCCTACCGTCGACATGCCGCGGACTACTTTTTCGGGGAGGATGTACCAAACATCTTCGGGAATTACGTAGGCGGCTACGAAATCGAAGGAATCTTTCTTGTAGACGTGGTTTCGGGTTCTGATGGTGCAGTGGTAGCAGCGTCCCATCTTGTAGATGGTGGATTTCACCTGGACACGGAAGATTCGCGTGCTCTTGTGGTGCACCAGGGAATCGTATCCGGACGGCTCTCCCCAAGGTCTGGCCGGGCGCAGTCCCTCCTCGATGGCCCGCAAGGCGAAGCACATCTCGGCCCATGCTCCTCGATCTTTGGAATTCTTGATGTTCATGCCGCAAGGTTTTTTCACGCGCTTGTCCTCTTTTCCTGCGCTCTGTTGTCGATTTGTCTTTCGTCGGGCTTGTTGGTTGTGCCGACAAAAAAGGCGGCCAGTGGTGGCCGCGCTATTTTTGGAACATAGTCCACTTTTACATTTTGTTCAGGGGATGTAAAGTCTACTAAAGCGGACGTCTACTTTAGTAGGCACATGAGGAAGGATTCTCATTTCGGAGGGCGCTCACCCCTTGGGGTTTCTTCTCCGCGTTCCGGCCCGGTCGCGATCTCGCCGTATCGATTCTCGGGCGTGATCTGCGCCACCAGTACTTTCAGGGTGGGAATTTGGGCGCGCTTCGACGTCGCGGGCGCTGAAGTTGCGTGCAGGGTGCGTTTGCCTCTCATATCCAGTATTGTAAGGCACGGTCCCGGCGACATTGAGGAGACGAAGGGGTGCACGGCGGAGACGACCGTGGAACCTCGCCGTTCGCAAAGGGCGCGAAGGATGGGGCACCCGGCATCCTTGACTCCCCTAGCAGGGTGCGGAAAAACTCGATGTGAACTCGGTTGGAAGGGACCTACGGCAATGCCTGTCGAGCTTATCAAGCCCGGATCTTTACGACAGATTGGCCATTCTCGAGAGCAAGCCCGCTAGTTCCGCCGGCCGCGAGATGTGCGGACAGTGGCCGGAATCTACCTCAATGGGATCAGAACCCAGCCGCTCGCGACAGGCTACCCGCCACCAATTCGGGTTCAGTGTCCGGTCCTCCCGGCAGAGAACGTAGGATGATGGCACATCTGGCCACATGTCCAATGGACAGATTTCGGTCAGAGCTCCATGTGCGTACATCAACCTAAGCGTAGACAACGCCCAGTGCGCTACATCTGGGGAACAGTCATGAAACAGGAACTTCATGGCCAGTTGTGCGTCCTTCGTTGGGTCTTTTCCGATCCACTCCGGCCAAATCATGTCAGGATCAGACTGAAGCTGCTGGAGGGCACTCTTGCCGACCTGCGGAATTGTGGCCGCCAGGAACACCATGCGCGCCACCGGTCTCTGCTTGGCGACAAGTGGCAGGAACAAACCACTCACTGAATGGGCGACCACAATCGGCGGATCAGACAATTGCCGGAGCGCTGCCGTGACTGCCTCCGCATAGCACGTACCACTCGCCTCAGGCTTGTCCACCGGCAGATCGGGACAGATTACTTGGTGACCTTGCGACTCCAGTTCGGGTGCGAGCAGATTCCATCCCGACGGGTTCTGTGTCGATCCGTGGATGAGGCAAAACACGCTCATTTAGTACGTGAGTTTATCCAAACGATCGGAGTTTTGCTACAGCGAGGGGGGGCGAAAAACATGATTTTGCAGTACCAACAAACTCTCTTGTTTCCACAGCACAACCTGATAAGAAGAAGGCATGCGAGGAAACGACGAGCAGCAGTTGGATGTGTTCAGCTACGTAAGCCCAGAGCAGCGAGTACCCCACGACCACCCCTTGCGCCCTCTTCGTGTCATGACGGATGAGGCATTAAGGGAACTGCAACCACGGTTCCACAAGCTGTATGCCAAAACCGGTCGACCGTCGATCGCGCCGGAGAAGTTGTTGCGAGCGCTCCTGCTGCAAGCGCTGTATTCGGTGCGCAGCGAACGGCTGTTGATGGAACAGCTCGACTATAACCTGCTGTTCCGCTGGTTCGTGGGCTTGAACATGGACGACGCCATCTGGGATGTGACCGTGTTCACCAAGAACCGCGAGCGCCTGCTCGATGGGGACATTGCCGAAGCCTTCTTCCAAGCCGTACTCCACCAGGCACGCGAGCGGAGTCTGCTCTCGGACGAACACTTTACTGTGGATGGAACGCTACTGGAAGCGTGGGCGAGTGTGAAGAGTTATCAGCGCAAGGATGCTAAGAACGCCGTTCCGCCGGACGATCCTGGCAATGCAACGGTGGACTTCCACGGAGAGAAGCGGTCGAACCAGACGCACGCATCGAAGACGGACCCGGATGCGAAGATGGCCCGCAAAGGCAAGGGCAAGGAAGCGAAGCTGAGTTACAACGGGAATCTGCTGGTGGAGAACCGCAACGGACTGATCGTGAACACCGAGGTGTTCGAAGCCAACGGGACAGCGGAGCGCGACGCGGCGCTGGTGATGCTGGAACAGATTGCGGGAACGAAGCAGGTGACTGTGGGCGGCGACAAGGCATACGACACGGCGGATTTCGTGGCCGAGTGCAGGAACTTAAAGGTCACACCGCACGTGGCCCAAAATCTGGAGCGGCCCGGTGGGAGTGCGATTGATGCTCGCACGACGCAGCACGCCGGATATGCCATCAGTCAGAGGAAAAGGAAGCGCGTTGAAGAGTGCTTCGGATGGCTGAAGACGATCGCGCTGTTGCGGAAGTTGCGCCATCGCGGGATTTTCAAGGTGGGATGGGTCTTCACCTTCGCCGCAGCCGCCTACAACCTAGTCCGCATGCGGAATCTGGCGATTCAAGCCGCGTAAGCAAAGGCCGCAGTGTGTTCGTGGGCCCGTGCGGGACACCCGCGGATGCAGCCAAAACTCTTCTCTCAGCCACAAATCGCGGAAACCAGGAAAGGTTCTAAGTCGCAACGTCGCTTTTTCCGCAGCCTGCTAGAGTGAAGCTATGGTCAGGGACGACGATATTGAGCGAACCATCCTTGAGTCATTCGTCAAGTCACAAGACTTTAACGGGATTCCGGCAAGCGGCCTGGCACGCGCACTGGATACCGACTGGGGCCAGCTGCAGCCTAGAATTGCAGCCTTGATTCGTGCGCGCAAAATCGATGCGGCGTTTGCAAGCCACTCTGTGAACCCGCACATCAAGCGTTTGGCTGATCTGCCCGTCGAGGTTCAAATCAAGATGTTGGCGGTAGAGCAGGCGGCCGGAATTTGTTTCTACCCTTCTGCTGAAGTTGTGAAGGCGATGGCTGACTTGAGTCGTTACGACGGCCTTCCTTATTCTCTTCGATTGGCCTTGGGTGAGGCACAGCTCACGCCTGTCTTCTTCGAACTGTGCGTGCTGGAGAGATATTTTCGTGATCCCCGGTACTCGTGTCGCTTCCATGATAGGGCAGGCAGTATCTCTGTACAGGATGAGCACTACCTAGGAGACCAGATGGCGGAGCGGGACAAAGTTCTCCTCCAGTCGTTTGGCATTGGCTACGACGAAAAGCGAAGCCGAGTTGTCGTTGCTTACCTTCGGTACTTGGCTGACTTGTCCTCAGAGCATCAGCAGATTTGGAAAGCCCACGAGAACGGGGGCAAATGCACAATGAACAGCGACTATGAACGATCGTCGATTCATGGCATGTTTCCGGAGCACTATTCGGTATATGAGGCGTTCATTCAGGAACAGCGAGAGATCAACAACCTCAGCCAGATTATCGGGAAACCGCCGTTATTCAGGGCAACTTTCGAAGAACGCAAGCGGCCTCTTGAGTTTTCGCCGATGTTGAGACCCACGCTCCGAAACCTGCAGGAATTTGCTCTCACACTCGACAAAATGTTGTCGGAGAATCTCAATCGCGAGTTCTTCAGGGCCGATATCCCGCTGGAAGATAGGATCGCGGCCGGTGGTGGAAGCGTCGAGGTGCGACAACTAGGTACGATCACCCTACTCGGGAGGTGGTTGGATGCGAACTATAAAGACCGCGACGGAAATGATGTGGGAAGTGATGTAGTCGAGCCGCTTCGGGAGGTACGAAAGGCACGTCAACCAACAGCACATTCCCTAAGTCAAGATGCGTACGACTTGTCGCTGCCTAGCAGGCAGGATGCCCTTCTGGTTGCAGCGCTGCGCTCACTGCAAAAGTTGAGGCTTATTTTTTCATCTCACACCAAGGCATCCGGATATTCCGCGCCAGATTGGCTCGACGGCGACAAGATCGTCTCTTACTAGCGAAGAGCCCGTCAAAGTTGAACTCCCCGCTTCCGGCAGCATCGGCCAGATGTGGCGCACCCCAGCGGCAAAGCCGTTCTAAATCGCGGTGATTCGAGCGGCACGACTGGAAGTCGTGCCCTTCCCGATCCGGCGCTTCCGCGACCGTCAGGACTTGGGCGGTCGGCCGAGCACGGGCGGGGACAGCAGATTCCTCCTGTCTCGCTTCGCTCGCGCGTCGGAATGACAAGGGGTCTGGGTAGCCGGATGCAAAACCGAGTGGGGCGGTTTGCGCCGCCGCGCTTCAAAGTCAAAAGCAGCGGGCGGGAGTCCGGCGCCTGGAAATCCCAAGCGGGCTGCAGTCGTGGAATCCCACTTCTCGCGCAAAGGGCGCGCGAGAAATGGGGCACCCGGCTTTACTGAGGACGCTAAAGAATGTTTACTGCGCGGGCTGCCAACAGAGCCACTGTGGTCAGGGAAATGAGCGATTGAACCATCATGAGGATTTTGGCCCAGGCTGATAATACGGGACAGTCGGTTGGTGAAAATGCGGTGCTGGTGTTGAAGGCGAGAAAAAGATAATCCACAAAACCTGGGCTCCAGCATTGCTCTCCCATCTCGCGCTTGGCTTGCTGATCGAGAGTCATCTGGGGGAAAAGGAATGCTCCGTCGGTATGTACGCCACGCAGCTCGCGCTCGCGCGGGCCCCCTGCATCCAAACGCCAGTACCAGGAGGCGAAGACCAGGATGTTAGTAATCCACAAGGCAGCGGCGGAACGCAACAGCTCCTTGGGAGACTGTCGATGCGCGGGTAGAGCCGCGACCAGCAGTCCAAGCGACCAGATCATGTCGACCGTCACGATGGAGCTGAGCAGATAGCCCAAAAACTTATTGAGACTGTCTTTACCGCGCTGGCGTGCCCACGTCGTCGGAATCAGAAGCACTACGACAACGGCCAGGATCAACCAGTCCGGTCCCGCCGACAGGATTCGGGCAGAGAAAGGCGCAATCCGCCTATGGCAAGCAGAGCAAGCATCACAGGCCAACGCGGGTCCAAATGTTGCGAAGTTTTTGGCATGGTACTCCATGGTGCGACGCCGACCTGAAGACGGCAATTCAGCGTCGCTCTTCCTTCGGTAGAAGATTGTCGCATGATGGGCTGCTTGTCTGAGTCGGCCTGTGGTCAGACGCTCAAAAAAACAAGCGGGGCGGCTTGAGCCGGCCCGCTTCAAAGTCAAAAGCAGCGGGCGAGGGCGCCCACTCTACACTAACTTAGGTTCCTTCGCTCCAGCCTGCCAGATACTCTTCCTGCTCCGGAGTCAGGCGGTCGATCTTGATTCCCATGGACTCGAGCTTCAGCTTGGCTACGCGCTTGTCGAGTTCGTCGGGAACCTTGTAGACCTTTTTGTCGAGGGTCTTGAAATTCTTGACCATGTACTCGACGGAGAGAGCCTGGTCGGCGAAGCTCATATCCATGACCGAGGCGGGATGGCCCTCGGCGGCAGCGAGGTTGATGAGGCGGCCTTCGCCGAGCAGATTGATCTTGCGGCCGTCCTTCAAAGAATATTCGTCCACAAAATTACGAGTTGTCCGCTTCGAGGACGACATGTTCTCCAGCGCCGGAATGTCGATCTCGACGTTGAAGTGGCCGGAGTTCGAAATAATGGCTCCGTCTTTCATCAGGGCGAAGTGTTCTTTGGTGAGGACGCTCTTGTTGCCGGTGACGGTGCAGAAAACGTCGCCGAGCTTGGCGGCCTCGGGCATCGACATCACGCGGAAGCCATCCATGACGGCTTCGAGCGCCTTGGTGGGATCGACTTCGGTGATGATGACTTCGGCGCCGTTGCCGCGGGCGCGGCTGGCGAGTCCGCGGCCGCACCAGCCGTAGCCGGCTACGACGAACTTCGAACCTGCGAGCAGGAAGTTAGTGGCGCGGATGATGCCGTCGATGGTCGACTGCCCGGTGCCGTAGCGATTGTCGAATAAATGCTTGGTGTCGGCGTCGTTCACCGCGACGATGGGATACTTCAGCACGCCTTCCTTCGCCATGGCGTGCAGGCGGATCACGCCGGTGGTGGTTTCTTCCGTGCCTCCGATGACGCCTTCGAGAGCGTCGGTGCGCTTGGTGTGGAGGATGGTGACGAGGTCGGCGCCGTCGTCCATGGTGATGTGCGGCTTGTGATCGATGGCGGCGAGGATGTGGTTGTAGTACGTGTCGTTGTCTTCACCTTTGATGGCGTAGACCGGGATGCTCTGATCGCGGACCAGGCTGGCGGAGACGTCGTCCTGCGTGGAGAGCGGGTTCGAGGCGCAGAGGACTACGTCGGCGCCGCCGTCGCGCAGGCAGATGGCGAGGTTCGCGGTTTCTGCGGTGACGTGGAGGCAGGCGGAGATGCGGATGCCTTTAAGGGGCTGGTTCTTGATGAACTCTTTGCGAATAATTTGCAGCACCTTCATGGACTGGTTCGCCCACTCGATGCGCTTTTTGCCCAGTTCGGCCAGTTCCAGGCTCTTGATATCGCTGCTGACTTGTGCTGCTGATGACATACGCCTCCTGTGGCGCTTTGCTGCTGAAAATTTTGTTTGGTTTCTTTGTTTGGTTACCTGGGTTACTCTGTTTCGATTCGCTCGTTTGATTGCTTGCTGCTTTTTCAGAATACACGAATCGGGGGAAAGGTCAGCATGCCTAAATACTCTTCGGGGAGTGGCACTTTCGGCCTATTTCCCCGGCTGAACTTTGGTTAGCCGTCTCGCTGGCTCCGGCTAAATGTTTATTTGCGAACCGCTTGTGGAGCACGTTCTCCTACGCCTGCATCGCTTGCCAACTTCGCGGCTTTATCGGTCGCTTCCCAGGTGAAGTCGGGATCGTTGCGTCCGAAGTGGCCGTAGGCTGCCGTCTTCTTATAGATGGGGCGACGCAGGTTCAGCGAATCGATGATGGCTCGGGGAGTCAACTTGAAGTGGGCGCGGATTAAATCGGGGATGATCGCGGGATCGACTTTCTCAGTGCCGAAAGTATCCACGCGGACGCTTACTGGGTCGGCTACGCCGATGGCGTAGGCGAGCTGGACCTCGCAGCGGTCGGCGAGTTTTGCGGCGACAATGTTTTTGGCGATGTGACGCGCCATGTAGGCTGCGGAGCGATCGACCTTGGTCGGATCCTTGCCGCTGAAAGCTCCGCCGCCGTGGCGGCCCATGCCTCCGTAAGTGTCGACGATAATCTTGCGGCCGGTGAGGCCGGTGTCGCCCATGGGGCCGCCGATGACGAAACGTCCCGTAGGATTGATGTGATACTTGGTGTCTTCATCGAGCAGGTGGGCGGGGATCACGGCCTGGATCACGTGCTTCAAAATGCCGGCGCGGAGTTCGTCATTGCTGACAGTCTCAGCATGCTGGGTGGAAATCACCACCGCATCGACGCGGAGGACTTTACCTTTGGAATCATATTCAACTGTGACTTGGGATTTTCCATCGGGACGAAGGAAGGGAAGAGTTCCGTTCTTGCGCATCTGCGAGAGCCGCATGGTGAGCTTGTGCGCCAGCGAGATGGGAGTCGGCATCAACTCCTCATTCTCATTGCAGGCATAGCCAAACATCATGCCCTGGTCGCCGGCGCCGCCGGTGTCTACGCCCATGGCGATGTCGCCGGACTGTTTGTTGATGCTGGAGATTACGGCGCAGGTGTTGCAGTCGAAGCCGTAGACGGCGTTGTCGTAGCCGATGCATTGAACGGTGCCGCGGACTACGTTTTGGAAATCGACGTAGGCTTTGGTGGTGATTTCTCCGGCGATGACTACGAGGCCGGTGGCGGTGAGGGTTTCGCAGGCTACGCGGCTGGCGGAGTCTTCGGCCAGGCAGGCGTCGAGGATGGCATCGGAAATCTGGTCGGCGATCTTGTCGGGATGGCCTTCGGTTACGGATTCGGAGGTAAACAAGATACGGTTCTTTGTTGCTGCCAAGATTTGTTCTCCTTAGGAAACTGCTTTGGGCCTTATTTCTGGCGACGGTAGGGGTTTTGCTCGCGCTCACTAGGATCGCAGAAAAGACCAAGTAATCATTCTACTGTTGGGATCAATCAGGAACAAGATCCGCCGAAAGAAGTCCTCGAAAAGGCTAACAGAGGGTCCACGGGCGCGCAATGGTTTTGGGGCTAAATGCCGCAGGATGAATTCAATAGCGGAATTGGCGCGGTGGACGGAGGGATTGGGGCGGCGAGCGGGTTCCGTACGCGACACGAAACAGGATACGTCTAGCGGTCGAACTGCCCCACTCAAGCCAAAGGACGGCTTGAATGGGCCACCGGTGCATTTGATGCTTACTTCTGAGGAGGCTTGAGCAGGCCTTGGATGACGGTGTCCAGGTTACGAATGTCCTGAGTAACGTCGTCGATTTCCCTTTGAATGTGCCCCTGTTGTTCTAGAGGCGCCAACGGCTTGTCCCGCTGAAGCTTCCGTAGCCGCTCCAGTTGGTCCTCTTGGTTTTTCCTCACTTCCTGGAGTGTGGGCTGGCGCGTCATTCCTCACTTGGTTGGCTCTTATCAAAGGTTAGGTTGCTTCATGGGCGTTTTATTTGGGGATGGGGATGTCACAGGTGGACGCGCTAAGATCGCTCACTTTTTGTTCATCCAGACGCGCCAGGTGAGGGGGCCGGCTTCCTTGTTCGTCAGTGGTCTGCCGGCCAGCTTGAGGGCCAGCTTGATCTGACCGTGATGGTAGCCCTCATGCCAGATCATATGCTGGAGCAGCAGGATCGGGTGGTCGTAGTGGAGATTCATTTCCTGGTGTGCCTCGACTCTGCTCTTTACCGCGTCGCGCACCGCCTGGGCGCTATCGTTCAGCATCTGCGCCATGCGATCGCGGTCAGGCTCGACTGCCCACTCTTCGGGCAGATCTTTTTTGGGCAGATCTTTCCCAGTCAGATCTTTGGCGAGCTCAGGGGCATCTTCGGAGACGAACACGAGCCGCACGTAGTGCATGTGTGCGAACATCTGCGCGATGGATGGACTGTCCTCCATCCCCCGGACCTCGAGCGTGCCTTCGGGGAGGGCGCGGAGCAGGTTGACGAGTATGGTGTTGTTGCGGTCCCAGGAGTCGAGCAGGGCATCGAGCAGGCCTGCGTCTGGCGCATCCGACATGGTCTACACACTCCGTTTGGTGATGCGGAAATTGTAGCGAATTTGCTGTGGTAACGCTGTGGTGCCTTGCCATCGAGCTGCTAGCCCGGCCAGGTGTAAAATTCTCAACGTTTCCGAGCACACCGAGAAGTGTGGGATCCATGGATTTCCGGTTTGAATTCGACCCGGGTAATAAGGTCCTGCTGGTGCGGGTTGAGGGGCGGCTCACGGATGAGTTGCTGGCAGACATTTACCAGCGGGTTCGAGCGCAGACACGCGCGATGGATATTCGGGCGGGGATCGTCGACTTCTCAGCTGTCAGCGACTGGGCCCTATCCACCACATTTTTGCGCGAGCTGGCGAAGCAGGAACCAGCGATGGCAGATTCGGCGAGCCGACGTCTCATTATCGTCGCGCCGGCCACGGTGGGCTTTGGTCTGGCGCGGATGTTCCAGATGTTGAGCGAATCCACGCGGCCTTTGCTGGAAGTGGTGCGCACGCTGGAGGAGGCGCTGGCGGCGCTGGACGTTCAATCGGCGGAGTTCGAACTTTTAGAGTGAACGGCTGTCGCGGAAGTTTGACTCAGAGGCTAAAGCCCTTGTTGATCGCGATGCTTGGCGCGGCGCTGAAGCACCGCCCTTCCGGCCGGTCCTGCTCTTAGATCTCTAGCGAGCTGTGGTGGCGGATGGCGCCGGCGGGAGCACGCGAAAGCCGGCAGCATCGAAGACATAGGTTTTTACTTCGCCTTCGTTGCCTTGCGCGGGGATTTCCTTGCCGTTCAGTTCAAAGCTGATGCCTGCGGCGTTTCCTGCCTTGACTACGACTTGCCCGCTGGCGCGAACCGAAGTGTGCGCCGGGGCGATCAGGGTTTCATGGGCCACGGGTTTGCCGTCGGCGGTGATTGAGACCCAACTGGTTTCGTCGGCGCGGATCAGCACGCTGAAGGTGTTGGTCGGGGCGGCTGGAACGGTTGAGGCGGCGGCCTCTTCGGGCGCGGGATTGGTGGGAGATGGGTTTGCGGGGGGCGTGGTCGCGGCGTTGGCGGCGGATTCGGTGGAGATTGATGCGGAGGAAGATTTAGCTGACGGCAATCTTTCCGGAGTCGACTTCTTTTCTGCCTTCAGCGTGGCGAGGGCACTGGATGGCTGTTTCGAGTGCGAGGTTGGGGCCACGACTGGTGGAGCGGCGGGAGCTTGATTGGAAGCGAGCGTGAGCGACGGCGCGGATGCGGCCTCATGGTGACGGCGAGAATTCCAGAGGGCGAGGGTGAGGGTCACGAGCAACAATCCGACCGCCAGTTTGCCCCACGGAATTTCGGCGGCTGGATCACGGTTGAGGTTACTGTCGGCGGAGCGCTCGGGGTTTCCTGCCGGATATTTCTGGCGGAAGCGGGCCGCGGACGGGTGCGTTGCGGTTGCGGGATCGGACGATGAGGAAAGATCTTGATGGCGAGGAGCTTCGTTGCGACGGGCTTCATCGCGACGATTTTCTTTGTGACGAGCTTCATTACGACGATCTTCGTTACGGCGATCTTCGTCGCGACGAAACTGTTTGCGCCGATCTTGGGTAAGAAGCTGGCGGCCGGCGTTGTTGCCCCGATGATCGCGAGGAGGATCATCTTCAGGGCGATCATGGTCCGGCGAGCCGGGATGGGACTGGATTTGATTCTCGCGCGATTGATTTTCGCGAATCTGACTCTCGCGCACGGCGGCCAGGTAATCGGCTATAGCTTCTTCTTCGTTCAGGCCGACCTGGCGGGCGTAGGCGCGGACGAAACCTTTGTTGAAGACGCCGCCGGGGAGCTGGTCGAAGTGCTCTTCTTCGAGGGCACGCAGCATGCGAGTGCTGATTTTGGTGGTTTCGGAGACGGCATCAAGCCCGATGCCTTGCTGCTCGCGCTGCTTGCGAAGTTTTTCTCCGAATGCTCCCAAGGCCGGCTCCGGCAGACGGGTTAGATTTCCGTCCGCATCGAGATGGAATAATCATAGGCGAAGGCGGGGGACGATGCCAGAAGAGGGTGAGAGGGCGACGTTACTGTCGAGTGCAGAAGTACCTCAGGGGCTGAAGCCCCGGTCAAATTGGGGGCCTTTAGCGCAGGCCTGTAGGCCTGCTCCACCCGCTTGGCCTTGCCCAACCCCCTTGGGGCTGCTGCACCCGCTTGGGTTCTTTCCAGGTTCGCCTCTCTGTCCGGTAGCTTCGGCCAGGGCGCTGTCCTTTCAATTCCCCGACCTGCTGGCCTGAAGGTTTTTCTCGTAGCTGGCACGGTCGGGCTTGACCCATTCGTCCAGCCAGTCGAGCACGCTGTGATACCAGAAGATGTCGTCGGCGGGCTTGAGAACCCAGTGATTTTCATCTTCGAAGAGCAGCAATTTCGAGGGAATGTGCATGGCCTGGAGAACCTGAAACATGGCATAGCCTTCGCTGGGGTCGACGCGGTAGTCGTGCTCTCCGTGGATAATCAGCATTGGAGTCTTAAAGTTTTTTGCGAAGGTGGAGGGGGCCTGATCGATTAAGGGTTGCTGGTTTCCCCAGGGCGAGCCCTTGAACTCCGGCTGGACCCCGCCCGCAAGATCGGACGAGTAGAACATTGTGATTATGTCAAACAGGCCATCGTGGCAGACGAGGGTGCGGAAGCGGTCGGTGTGACCCTCGACCCAATTTGCCATGTAGCCGCCGTAGCTTCCGCCGGCCGCTGCGATGCGCGTGGTATCGACGTAGGGCCAGGTGAGCGCGGTGTCGACGGCCTTCATTTGATCTTCATAGGGCGCGCCGCCCCACTGGCCCTTGATGGCGTCCATGAATTTGATGCCGAAGCCGGATGAGCCGTGGAAGTTCGGCATGATCACTACGTAGCCGGCGGCGGCGAAGAGTTGCGGGTTCCAGCGATAGTGGAAAAGATTGGTCCAGGAATTTTCGGGGCCGCCGTGCATCAGCAGCAGCAGCGGGTACTTCTTGTTCGGGTCGAAGTTCGGAGGCTTTACTTCCCAGGACTGTATGTTTTCGCCGTTCCAGCCGTGGAAGGTGAAGCTGGAAAACTCGCCGAATTCGATGTCTTGCAATACCTGAGCGTTCATCTGAGTGAGAGGCGTGGGCGAGCCCGCGCTGGTTCCAAGATTGAGCCGAAAGATATCCGCGGGGTGGGAGAAGTCTGTTTTCGTGAAGACGAGGAATGTACCGTCGCGGGAAACTTCTGCTCCATCGACTGCGTCGGCGGTTTCCAACGGGGTTAATTTCAAGGTGTCGATGTCGAGCCGCTCCAGCGGCTCCCGGCCGTGGTCTTCGAAGGTCACGTACAGACTCTTGCTGTCGGGCGCCCACACGTAGGAGCCGACGGAGCGATCGGTCGCTTCGAAAATGTTTTTGTGCTCGCCGGTTTTGCGGTCGTAGAGGAAGAGACGCGTGAGATCGGTTTCCTGCATTGGACGCAGCGTGGCGCTGTAGGCGATGTAGCGGCCGTCGGGAGAATAGAGCGGAGTGCTGTCGGTGGATTTGTTGGTGGTGATGGCTTTGGGCGCGCCGCCATCGACTGGAATTACGAACAGGTCGCTGTTGCCGGTTAAGGCTTCATTCTCGACGTAGCGGGAAAAACAGATTTCGCGGCTGTCGGGAGAAAACGCAACTTCCTCGCTGCCGCTCTCGGTCCAGATGGGGGAATCGACGTCGCCCGGCGTAATATCTTTGGCCGCGCCTCCGTCGGCGGGCATAACGAAAATGTGATTGCGCATGCCATCGACCCAGGTATCCCATCGACGAAAGGGGATGTCGGTAATCACGCGAACCTTCACTGGATTATCGGCGCGCTGCTTGGCCATTTTCTCGTTGCAAGCCATGTCGGTGCAGGAGGGGAATACGGTGGCAGTGATGGCTATGATCTTGCCGTCGGGAGACAGGAAGAATGAGTCAACGCCGGTAGGAACGGCCGTTATTTGCTTGGCTTCGCCGCCTTGCACCGATAGGCGAAAGATTTGCCGCTTGTTCTCCACGCGTGTGCTGACGAAATAAAGATAGCGACCGTCGGGCGACCAGCGCAGGTCGCCATTGAATCCTTGTTCGGCAAACGTGATTTGCTGGGGATCACCCCCCGCGGCTGGGACTCTCCAGATATTCGTGACCATCTTATTCTTCTCGACGTCGCTTCGCACGACGGTGAAGGCGACCCATTTTCCGTCGGGCGACACGCGGGGGCCGGCAACCCGCGACAGGCGCTGCATGTCTTCCACCTTGAAGGGATGGGCAGCCCAGGCACTGAGAGTGAATGACAACAGGGCGAATGCACAAATGAGTGCTTTCATGTTTCCTCGCAATATTGAGAGCGCAAGTCGAACGCGTGCAAAATGCGGCGGATCTCGACCGCCGGAAAACCAAACCTAATTTACTACGATTCTCTTATTGAGTCTTTTTCTCAAGCGTGATGGTTAGGTCGGCCTTGCAGGTTTTGGCGGGGTCGACGAAGGCTGAACCTTCGCGGCCGCCTTCGGAGGCGCGGAAGAATAGGCCTTGCTTGGTGCGGTCGGGTAATCCGATGAAGCGGGCCTGACCGCTGGCGCTGGTGCCGATTTGCAGGTCCAGCTTGCGGAGGTACATGAATCCGTAAGCAATGTGGACGCTGATGTTGGCGGCGTAGATGGGCGCGCCGGCATTATCGATGACCTTGAAGTCGGCGGTACAGGGGCCGATGCCGCCGTCGATCACGGGAACGGTTTTGGAGTCGGCGGGAGCGGGGTTCTGGGCTTGTGCGGCGGACAGGGAAAGGGCTGTCAGCAGGAACAGGCAGAGAGCGATTTTGAAGTGTGTGAGGGTTGGCATCGTATTACTTAGAATACGCCGGTCTCGCTGGGGCGGGTAGTGAGCAGAGCCATACGTGCGGACTTCCAGTGCAGGACGCCTCGCTGCGCTCGGCTGGACACTTCGGCTTCGTTCAGGCAGGCTCTCGAGGCGGCCATCCACGCTTGGGGCGGTAATCGGCTAAATCGAGGGTGGCATTGGCTTTAAGGGTTCCGGTTACCAACGTTCATTGCCCCGGCGGCGGGGCGCTCCTATAATTTTTGGAACTGTCACTCCGTCCAGCTGAAGATCAGGGAATTTAGATCAGGAAATCGGCGTCGCGAAGAAAGCCAAATCAGTAACCAAGGATCAGAGAATCAGGCATGCCCGAGGCCACCGGCACACAATTGACGCGCCATAGCCAGGAGATGACTATCTTCCACGACGTGGCGAAGGCGCTTACGTCGTCGCTGGATCTCGACTCGATTCTGCAGACGATCATGGAGAAGATGGCGGAGTACTTCCGTCCCGATACCTGGTCGCTGCTGATGGTGGACGAGCAGCACAATGAACTTTACTTTGCGATTGCGGTGGGCGATGCCGCCGAGGCGCTGAAAAATGTTCGCCTGAAGGTGGGCGAGGGCATTGCCGGCTGGGTGGCGAAGCACGGCGAACAGGTGGTATCGGCAGACGTGGAAAGCGATCCGCGGTTTGCCAAACGGGTCGATGAAACTACGCAGTGGGAGACGCACTCGGTGATCTGCGTGCCGCTGCGGTCGCGGCTGCGGGTGCTGGGCGTGATCCAGTTGGTGAATGTGGATATGGCGCAGTTCAACGAGCCGGAGGTTTTCTTTCTGCAGGCGCTTTGCGACTATGCCGCCATCGCCATTGAAAATGCGCGCTGGGTGGAGAAGATTCAGGAACTGACGATCACCGACGACTGCACCGGACTTTACAACGCGCGGCACCTTTATAAGACGCTCGAGACCGAGGTTTACCGGTCTTCGCGCTTCGGCTATGAGTTCAGCGTGCTGTTTATCGACCTCGACCACTTCAAGTCGGTCAACGACACCCATGGACACCTGATTGGCAGCAAGTTGCTGGCGGAGATTGGTTATCTGGTGAAGGCGCAGCTGCGCTTGATTGACTTTGCCTATCGCTACGGCGGAGACGAATTTGTTGTGTTGTTGCCGCAGACGGGAAAAGATCAGGCGCTGGTGGTGGCGAAACGGTTGCGTGATGCCCTGCGCGCCAGCAGCTTTTGCCGCGACGAAGGATTGAATCTGAATGTGAGGGCTTCGATTGGACTGGCGACTTATCCGCACGATGCGCGCGATGCGCATGACATTATCCGGCAGGCGGACGAGATGATGTATCTGGTGAAGAACACGACCCGCGACAATATCGGAATTGCGCAGCGGGGAGTGATGAAATGACATTGAGTCATTGAGTGATCGGGTCATTGAGTGATTGAAAACCTGCCGAGTAAAGGTCCTGCGTGTTGGGTTGGGGTTCGCAACCGGAATCGATGAGTGCTGTGCGGATGTTACGCCTGTGTGAAGGTGCCGCGACATATTTCCGAATACGACTAGTTGCGCGGCACTTGCTTTGAGCCACTTAACTTTACTTGCAGCAGTTCACTTTCGATCGGCCAAGTGGAATAAGCGAACACTACCAGGGCAACGATATTCACGAAGGGGACAGCCATTAGCAGACCATGCCACCGTGGGTAGCCTGCCTTCGACGAAATGTTGCCGAATACTACATAAGCAAGCACGCTTGAAGTGAGCAGTGCGATCCAATCCTTGAAGGTGAAATTCATTCGCATCCCCATCTCCGAACTGTGACATTCGGCCCGGCCTAGGCACAGATTGTCGCTCCTAACCGCATGTTTGTCGAGAACAGGCATTAACGCTTACCGAGAATTCCTCTGTCCAAGGGCGATTGGCGAAGAGGTCCCGCTCCACTTCTTTACCTCCTCGCCGTCGCAAGGCACTGAAATAGACATCATTTGATGCTATAATTAGTGCCTGGAGTTTCTATGAGAACAACCCTTGCGCTGGATGACGATCTGGTACGCATCGCTCAGGAGTTCACTGGGGTAGAAGAGAAGACAGCATTGGTTCGAGAAGCATTGAAAGCTCTCATCGAACGGGAGAGCGCCCGCAGGTTGGCATCGCTGGGAGGCACGATGCCCAAGTTGAAGGAGATTCCACGCCGCCGGCGGTCGAATTGATTCTAGCGGATACCTCGATTTGGATCGACCACCTGCGTTCCGAAAACGAGGATATGCGGAAGCATCTTCAACAAGGGCAGATTGTGATCCATCCGTTCATCATTGCGGAGCTTGCCCTGGGATCGCTGGCGCAGCGCACGAAAACGCTTGCGCTTCTGGACTTGTTACCGCAGGTGCGGCTGCCACATCTGTCCGAGGTCCGGCTCATGATCGAGGCTCGCCGTTTGTACAGCAGGGGGATCGGTCTGATCGACGCGCACTTGATAGCGTCGGTTTTCGTCAATTCGCCTACGGTTCTGTGGACGCGGGACAAACCACTCCGTAAGGTCGCCGAAGGGCTCGGCATTCACGCCAGCCTGGCTTAAGTTTATTCTGCGCGTAGTTCCTCCACGGCAGGGTGCCGCCGGACCTTGATTTTGCTTTCGTTCTTCCTGGCCTGTGCGAGGTCGTAAGCAAGCTGCATCCGTAGCCAGGTTTCCGGCGTGCTGCCAAACGCTTTCGACAGCCGGATTGCCATCTGGGGACTTATCCCCGACTTGCCGTGGATGACATTGTTGAGCGTTTGCCGAGTGACGCCAAGGACCTCGGCTCCCTCGGTGACGGAAAGCCGCAAAGGTTCGAGACACGCGGTTCTTACAATACGTCCAGGATGGGCGGGATTTTTCATTGGCATGATGTTTCCCTCGTTATCTAGTGATAGTCGATCAGTTCGACATCAAACGCATCGAGGCCCTCGAAACGGAACATGATTCGCCAATTCGCCCGCACGGTAACTGACCAAAACCCTTTGAGGTCGCCCTTGAGCGGATGCAAGCGGTAGCCAGGCAGGTCGAGTTCTTGCGGTGCCGCCGCGTCATCGAGGACGGTCAATATTTCCTGAATTGTATCCGCGAAATCAGCCCGTATTCCGCTACGATCGTCGCGCTCGTACAAGCGCTTAAGGCCACGATGCTTAAAACTCCTGATCATCAGTGTAAAGTGTACATTGTCACTTGTCAAATGAAAATCGCAAAATCACAAATTTTCCTTGGGTTTCTCCGGCTCGGCTGGCTTCGCGTCTGGCTTCCAAGGGTTCGCATTCGCCGGGGCGGTGGGGTTTACGTTGAAGTCCCAGACGTAGAGGTTCATGCCTTCGTTGCCCTTCGTTTCAATCAGGACGTATTCGCCGGGGGCCAGGTCTTCGGTGGGAGTTAGCTTGAGCCAGCCGCCGCTTACTCGGTCGATGGTGGTCTTCACGAAATTCTGGTCCTGACTGATCTTGCCGTTGGGCGAGCGCTTTAGTTCGCCGACGACGCGCTTGCCGCCTTTTACTTTGGTGTGGACGATGTGGAAGCGATCAAAGGGGACGAGCGGCTGCTCGGGCTGCTGCGGCTGCTGCGGGCCTTGTTGTTCGGGGCGGGGAGCGTCGAGGCTGGGCTGGGACAGTTGTGCGGATGGGGTTTGACCGGGCGGTGCAACAGAGTCATCCTCGACATTAATGTAGATCGAGGGCACGGCGACGTGGGCGTGCACGGCGGCGTGTTCGCCTTCGATTTCGACGCTCTGCTTTGCGCCGGCCATGGGAATGACTCCGCGCAGGAGGTTTGCCTTGGTGTCGCGGTTGATATCTCCTTCGCTCTGCTGCAACTCGACCAGTTGCGGCTGGCCTTTAAAGTTATCGAGGAGGAAGACGCCGGAATAATCTGGCAGGCGCAAGCCGGGGGCGACTTGCGGAAGGCTGGCGAGTTCGGCTTCGCGGTCGGCGTCGACTTCCTTGTCGATCGCGGCGGCTTCGGGGATGGCGGAGGCGGCATGGTCCTTCTCGTACTTTTCGGTGGCCGCCCAGTCCACCAGAGCAGAGGGAAGTTCTTCCCACTCGTCGCGTTCAGCGCTCTTGTAGCGCACGCGGTCGCCTTTGATCTCATACTTTGTGACCAGTTGGTAGGATCCGTCTTTCAGGATGAGACGGCCGGCGAGTTGCTGGGCGGGAGCTTGAAGAACGAGGGCGAAACCGAGTACGGCCAGGATGATGACTGCAAAGATCGGCTTGCGGGGATTCGGTAAGATTGCGGTTGTGCAGATCATGCGTTTGTTTGGATGCGCCGGTTTTTGATTGTGTTTAGCTATTATCGTCCGAGGCGTCGTTTATTCGCCAACCGCGGGCTGAGCTAGCCGACTGGACGGAATTGGGCAGGGTCGATGAGCGATAAGGCCTGGTTACGCTAGCTAGGGCTGCACGCACGGCCAACCCTGTGGCCGCACGGTGACATGGCTGGGAGAGTCGACGGTTGATGGAGGTGGTGGCGGGGCGGCAGAGTCAGTGCATGCCTCCTTGGGCACAGGCGGGTATTGGAACTGATACGTGACAAGGTGGTCGAATGTCGGGCCCTCGCACTTCGAGCAGGAAAATCTGGATATCTTGGCGGCTTGCGTCGCCGCTTCTGCGAAACCGTCCTCCCATCCTTTTCTAGCACTCGTATCGCAGCCAGACAAGAATCCGCAATCGGCGTGAGCGCCGACGACTTCGACTGAGATCACATCCCCACTCTTTCTCACCTGCAAGCGAAGCGTCACTTCCGCGCTGACCCCGCTCAATCTTGCGAGAGGCACGCCATATCGGGGTGTCTCCATTTTGTTGGCTATGACGCGACCGCCAGGCTCTTTCACTTGACCCTGAAATGGTAGCGCTGCCAGGGTCACGATTACCGATGCAGCAACATAGCTCCTCACGTTATAACCGCCTTTCGCGTGGCTCGTAGAATAATGCCGACATGTCTTGAAATCCAGTTTTCCCACCATACCTGTCGCAAAATCGCCACCCTCATTGACACCATTCGGTCATCTTCGTCAATTTAGTGCGACGTGGGCTGCGCATGGAAGTTGAGGGCAGTGGGCTGGGTAAGAGAAAGGCCCCACTTCTCGCGCACAGAACGCGCGAGAAATGGGGCACCCACTTTTTCATTCGAGTTTGGTTCGGAGAACTCTACTTCTCTTTCTTGCTTATCTTTTCCTTTTTTGCTGCCATCTCAACGCTGCTGGGTTTCGCTGGGCCGTTGCGGTTGACCAGCCTGGCGAAGTCCTCGGCCTTGAAGGGATACTCGCGCGCTGACTCTTGCCCAGTGGGTTTCGAAGTGATGTCCACCCGGCGGTTGTAGGCCAGAACGATCGTTTGTATTTTCTTCAGAGCCTTCTGGCGCTCTTCTGGGCTCAGGCTGGCATCCTGTTCCACCTGTTGCTTCACTTGATCGGCACTCAGGTTTTGCTCCTTGCCAAAAGCCTGCGTCTCAATCTTGTCTTCTGGAACCCCTTGTTCCACGAGGAATTTTTTGGCGAGCGCGGCACGCCTTTCGGAGAGCGGCTGGTTGTAGGCCTCGGTTCCGCGCTTGTCGGCGTGTCCGGAGAGAACCAGGTGAGCATCGGGTTCGTCCGCCAGGTATTGAGTGAAAGCAGTTGCGATGGCTTTCAGAGTGTCCTTTTCGCTGTCGAGGAGAGCGTTTTCTGACTTGAGCGATCGCGGCCGATCGGTTGGGAAATAAACGCTGCGCGCGAGCTTGATCTCGGGTTGCACGATCGAGCCGACGATGTGCAGCGTGGCGGTTTTCGTTTCAGATCCGCCGCAGCCATTCGTCGCGTTGAGCGTGTAGGTAACGTTTTCATCGACGGCGCCGGGATCGGTCTTCTTGGGAGTGATCTGCAAAGTACGGCTGCCGGTGGGATCGACCGTACCCCCGTCGATCGAAACGGTTGAGGCATTTTTCGCGGTCCAGTTCAATGCCGTGCTGTCGTCGACGACGACCTTATTACCGACCTTCTTATAGTGGACTTCGGCCGGCGCAAGATCCAGATTGGCCTGGACGGCGGTGTTCACATTGACGGCGGCGGTGGAAGTAACGGTGCCGCCGGGACCCATTGCAGTCAGGTTATAGGTGGTGTTCTGCGTGGGCTTGACGGATTCCTGACCCGAACTTGCGACCGGCCCAACCGGCGTGATTTCGACGCGAGGTGCGTCGGTTGAGGTCCAATTGATTTGTGAAGCATCTCCGCAGTTGACCTGCGCCGCTGTCACCGATAACTGCGCGGTGGGCTTGACCACCGCGACGGTCGCACTGGCCACGCCGACGGTGAAGCGGGGGATGGCGCTGAGTTTCTCGCCGCGGGACCAGGGAACAGTCTTGCGCACGCCCTTCGGGATATCGATTACGACGCGCTGATTCGCGGGTACCTCGACCGAACCCGACCAAGTTTCCTTGTCACCGGAGAGGACTGAAACCTGATAGGTGCCGGGTGGAACGACGAGTTCCTGCTTCCAGATAAAATCGTTGTTGAATTCGTCGCCGTGGCCGACGAAGAAATCTGGCGTCTTCCCGTTGAGCAGAATCGCATCGCGGTCAGCGCCCTCGATGGTCATGGCGCCGAAGGGGCCGGAAACGGTTCCAGTGACTGGATTCAGAGTCACGTCGAGAGGGGTATCTTTGCCCGCGGTGATGGTGACGGTTTGGGTTGAGGGAGCATAGCCGTAGTTGACCAGCTCAATCTTGTGGTCGCCCGGGCTGAGGCTCAGGGAGTGTTGTTTGCTCGCTTCGCTGATGGCGCGGCCGTCGACAAAGAGGTAGGCCTGTTTGGGAGTGACATGAAGGACGAGTTTGCCGTCCTGGGCAAAGCTTGAGGTTCCACCCGCCAAGAGGAGCAGAGCGGCAGACAGAAAGAAACGGGAAAGCAGGGTTTGAAGTTTCATAGGGATCTCCTTACCTCGGGACCTGGCTCTGGGCGCGATTCGAAAAAGAGGACGCGATGCGGAGCCTCTCTACGACGGAGTCCATGCATGCTGGCGGGTTTAGTGCGTTTCGCCCGCGTTGGATCCCGGGCTAGTTCTGCGAACGCCACGTAGTATACGCCAAAACAGCACAGAAATAAGGCTTCTGCGCGCCCAGGCACCCGCCGGACGGGTGCTGCGGCTTGTAGTATTCTGGCGTTCTATATATTCTGTTGCACGCGCGACGCCACCGACTCCAGACTCAATGAACCCTAAATCCATCCTTTGTTGTTACGTGCTGTTTGTGCTAGCGGGGAGCGCGCCCGGCTTCGGGCAGACGGCTCCGGCGCCAACGGGCGCGCCGGCTCAAGCCAGTCCCCAATATTCGGTGCAGGGAACGGTTGCTTCCGCGGCATCGCCGCAGGGAGAGCCGGTTTCTTATGCTTCGGTGACCCAGATAAATGGGCTGCTGGCGCAGTTGGAGACGACCTCGAAGAGCACGCAGGACGACCTCACCCGGCTGCGCATCGAGCGCTGGAAGACTGACGGTTCCTCGAAGAGACAAGCGCTGGGGAATGTTGAATCCATCCAGCGCAATCTGCAGAATGCATTGCCGGAGATGATCAAGCAAGTGCGCGCTGCGCCGGAGGACGTGCCCGCGACTTTCAAGCTGTACCGGAATCTGGACGCGCTGTACGACGTGCTGGGAAGCGTGGTGGAATCGGCGGGAGCGTTTGGATCGAAGGACGACTTCCAGGCGCTGGCCAACGATCTGACCAGCTTTGAGGGCACGCGCAAGCAGATTGCAGAGCGTCTGGAAAACCTGGCGGCGTCGAAAGAGCAGGAGATTGTGCGCCTGCGCGCGGACTTGAAGACGGCGCAGGCGGCGATTCCGGCCGCGCCTCCGAAGAAAACCGTGGTCGACGATACCGAGCCGGTGAAGAAGCCGGTGGTGAAAAAGAAGAAGCCGGTCGCGAAGAAACCGGCGACGCCGACTAGCACAACGCCCGCGACTACGCCGCCGCAGACTCCTCCGGCGCAACCCAAGCCGCAATAATGCGGGCTTCGGGCTTCGGCTGCCGGGCTTCGGCCGAGCCAAAAGGATGCGTCAGTCTTGAGCTTTCCTAAGTGGTGGAAGGGTTTCGCCCAAGCCCGAAAGCCGGAGCCCAATTGAGCTTCCCATGAACCCTCACGGCAGCATTCTGGCGGCTATCTTCGGCGTCGTGATCATCTGCGTCGTGCTTTTGGATGCGTTTGAAACGGTGGTGTTGCCGCGGCGCGTGACGCGGCATTTCAAGCTGACCGCATGGTTCTATCGCCGCACCTGGATTCCGTGGAGGGGCATCGCCCGCCGCATCCGGACATTTTCGAGGCAGCAGAGTTTTCTAGGATACTTCGGGCCGCTGTCGCTGATCACGCTGCTGGTGTTCTGGGCCACGACCCTGATTCTGGGCTTCGCTCTGGTGCAATATGGCATCGGCGAGCATGAACAACTAAGTGGTGAGCCGATCACGTTTGGCAGACTGGTCTACCACAGCGGACAGACCTTCTTCACGCTCGGCTACGGCGACATTCTGCCGACCTCGAGCCTGGCGCGCGCGCTTTCCGTGATCGAAGCGGGCATGGGATTCGCATTTCTTGGGGTGGTGATTGGCTATCTTCCGGTGGTGTACGGTTCGTTTTCCCGGCGTGAGATTCAGATCTCAATGCTGGATGCGCGAGCCGGATCTCCTCCCACTGCCACCGAGTTGCTGGTGCGGCTGGCCGGGAGTTCGGAGAATCGGGCGATCGAACAACTGGTCCTTGATGGAGTTTTGCATGACTGGGAGCGCTGGGCAGCCGAGTTGCTGGAGAGCCACATTTCTTATCCAGTCCTGAGTTTCTTCCGGTCACAGCATAGCAATCAGTCATGGCTGGGAGCTCTGCTAACTATGCTGGACGTGACTTCGCTGCTGCTGACTGGCGTTGACGGAATTCATCCCGGGCAGGCGAAGCTCACTTTTGCCATGGCTCGTCACGCGGCGGTAGACCTGGCGCAGGTGGTGAATGCGCGCTACGATCCGCTGGCGGCGGAACGGCTGACCGACGCGGAATTTGACACCCTTCGAGAAACCCTGGCGGCTGCGGGATTGACGCTGCGAGCGGGAGATGACGCGCGGCAGAAGCTGAACAAATTGCGGTCGATGTACGAACCTTACGTGCACTCGACAGCGCGGAATTTGATGATAACGCTTCCGCTATGGCAGCCTCCGGAGAAGATTCGAGACAACTGGCAGTCGGGGCCGTGGGACCGGATGATCCAGGCCAAGGGCCTTGCGGTGCTTGGGCAGAAGCCGGTTACACTGCTGGGCAGCGAGGATCATTTCTAGGGGAATTTGGTAATTGAGCAATTTTGTAATTGGGTAATTTAGGAACCAAAAGTTCACGCGCGATGGTGGTTTTCAAATTACGAAATTACGAAATTACCAAATTACAAAATTACCCAATCGCTGCTAGGATCGCGCTTTCATGAAAAGTATCGGCGAGAACGTGGTGCGCATTGAAGCGGAAGCGCTGCGCGCGCTCGCGGACCGCATCGGCGGGCCGATGGCTGCCGCGTTTCAGCGCGCGGTGGACCTGATGTTCTCCTGCGCGGGACGCGTGGTGGTCACGGGGATGGGGAAGAGTGGGCTGATTGCGCGCAAGATTGCGGCCACGCTGAGTTCGACCGGGACTCCGGCGCTGTACCTGCATCCCGTCGAGGCCCTGCACGGCGACTTGGGGATGGTAGTGCGCGGAGATGTGGTGCTGGCGCTTTCTGCTTCCGGAGAGACGGAGGAGATCCTGGCGCTGCTGGCCACGATTAAGCGGCTGCAGGTCCCGCTGATTACGATGACGGGGGATGCGACTAGTGTGGCGCTGGCGCCCCCACCCGCGAATGCCGACGGTAGCAAAGGCTCGAGGACGGCTGGGAAGTCTGCGGCAAGGTTGCCGGCAGGTCGAGTAGAGATCGGAGCTAGAGCAAAGTCAAAACCAGCGGGCGAGGGCGCCCGCTCCACACAAGCTTCTACTTTGGCTTCTGCGGCGGACGTGGCTTTGGATTGTTCGATTGCGGAGGAGGCTTGCTCGCTGGGGCTGGCGCCTACGGCTTCAACCACCACGATGCTCGCTTTGGGCGACGCGCTCGCGGTTACGCTCAGCGAGAAGCGCGGGTTCAAGGAAGAGGATTTTGCGAACCTGCATCCTGGAGGGAAGTTAGGAAAAAGGCTGGCGCGGGTGGAATCTTTGATGCACTCGGGCGAGGCACTGCCGCGGGTGGATCCGCAGACGAAGATGCCGGATGTGATCTATGAAATGTCGCGCAAGAAGCTGGGCGTGACGGCGGTGGTGAAAGGCGAGCGGCTGGTGGGCATCATCAGCGATGGCGATTTGCGGCGGCTGCTCGAGAAGCGCGGGAAAGACGTGCTCGATCTGACGGCGGCCGAGTGCATGACGAAGAATCCTCGGACCATTGCGGCTGGAGAATTTGCGGCTACGGCCCTGGCTTTGATGGAGGAGAAGAAGATTACTTCGCTGATGGTGGTCGACAGAACCGGAAGGCTGGATGGGATTGTTCATTTGCACGATCTGTGGAGCACGGAATTGGTGTAGCGCCGGAGTCTCGCCGGCTGTGCCTCGGCATCGGCAGGTGGGCGGGACGCCCACCCGACAGCCGCCGGGACGGCGGCGCTACAATACCTCTATGTACCATTACGATCCCAATACGGCTCTTGAAGAATTGACTGAAGACGCAACCCTGCCGAACCCCGTGCATGTGCGTGATATGTTGCTGCGCAAAAAGCTCTCGGCCGACAAGTCGCTGGAGATGAACCGGCTGTTTGTCGAGTATCAGAAGTTTTTCGGGGAAACGCAGAAGCTGGGGAAAGAAATTCTGCGACAGCTGACTTCTTAGTACCCGGTCGCGAGGACCGCTTGAGCGTCTATCTGCCGGCCAGAAAGTCGATTAACTCCTCGCGGGTGAATCCCGCTTCCCTTAACAAGGACATCAGGGTGCCTTTTGGCAGGTCGCGATTGTGACTGGGAACAACCGCTCTGCGCCGAGAGGGCGGATGGAAAAAGATGAAGTGGCTGCCCGAAGTGTGATCCAGAACAAAGCCATTCTGCTCCAGAAAACGGACGACTTGGCGTGGTTTGACGGCAGGCAGTTTGGGCACATCACCGTTATATCAAGCACCAACGCTACAAAACCAGCAGTAACAGTAGGTGATACGAAGAAGTGGAAAACCTTCTAAACAAGGTGTCTTTTCAAGGCGTCTGCAAAATTTAGCGCGAATACTCCAAATCCAGAGAGGCCACTAGCGTGTTGTCGTCAGTTGGAACGGGATCATTGTGTTTACGCAGGCTGGCAATGTAACCGGAGATTGCGTCTCTAGCCATTTCTCGGGCCTCGTCTACTGTGCGGCCGTACGTGACGCAGCCAGGCAGTGCCGGAACCAGCGCGGTGTAGCCGCCCTCAGGTTCAGGACGCAGCATGATGTTGTAACGGTAGTGAGCCTTAGCCATGAGACTGTAACTATTCTAGCAGGGGCTGGAAGCCGGTCCAAGAAACTCGCTGCTACAATTACCAATTCCACCTCCACAGGAATCTTTCACTATGCATCGATGGTCAGAACTGTTCATTCCTACACTGCGCGAGGCTCCGGCCGACGCGGAAGTGGCCAGCCACAAATTTTTAGTGCGGGCGGGCTACATTCGGCAGCTGGCGGCAGGCATTTACTCATACCTTTTTCTGGGTAATCGGTCTTTCAACAAGATCATGGGCATCGTCCGCCAGGAGATGGACCGGATCGGGCAGGAGTTTTTTCTGCCGGCGCTGCATCCGCGGGAACTCTGGGAGGCCAGCGGACGCTTCGCTCTTGTCGGTGACAATTTATTTCGGCTGAAAGACCGCAAGGGCGCCGACCTTGTGCTGGGCATGACGGAGGAAGAAGTGATGACTTCGATTGCCCTGAAAGATCTGCGCAGCTACAAGCAGTTGCCGCAAGTCTGGTACCAGATTGCCACAAAGTTTCGCGATGAGCCGCGGCCGAAGTCCGGCCTCCTGCGAGTGCGCCAGTTCATCATGAAGGACTCATACTCCTTCGACATCGATGCTGCCGGGCTGGACGTTTCCTACAAGAAGCACTACGACACTTATCGCCGAATCTTCGACCGTTGCGGATTGAAATACATGGTGGTGGAGGCGGATTCGGGGGCGATGGGCGGGAAGGAATCGCACGAGTTCATGGTGCGCACGCCGGCGGGCGAAGATCACATTGTGAGTTGCGACGGTTGCGACTACGCGGCGAACATGGAGAAAGCTATCTCGAAACTGGAGGCCGTCGCGGACCTGGCTGCTGAAGCTGATGGCAGGCCGCTCGAGGTGCACACTCCGGGGCAGAAGACGATCGAAGATGTGGCGCGTTTTCTGGGAGTCTCAGCGAAGAACAAGATCAAGACGCTGGCTTACATGGCGGATGAGCCGGTGTCGGATAAGAAAAACGAAAAGGCCGGCAAGACTGGGTCTCGACCGGCGTCGCGGCCGATTGTGGTGCTGATGCGCGGCGATCATCAACTGAATGAAGCAAAGTTCAACGCCACGGTGGGGGTCGCGACGCGGCCCATGGAGGAAGGCGAGATCAAGGCTCTGTTCAAGTCTCCCGCGGGATATTTGGGACCGGTGGGGATTGAGTGGGCCAGGGATTTAAAGAAAGACGCTGGGCTTCCTCTGCTGCTGGTTGATGAGGCTCTCCAAAGCCGCAGCAATCTGATTGCGGGAGCGAATAAAGAGGACTATCACCTGAAGAATCTGACGCCGGGGAAGGACTTTCATCCTACGGCTTACGCCGATCTGCGCGCGGTGACGGCCGGAGAAGCGTGTCCGAATTGCGGGAAGCCTTTGCGTATTGATACAGCGGTTGAGATTGGGCACATCTTCAAGCTGGGTTACCGGTATTCGGATTCGATGGGGCTGCGGGTACTGGACAAAAATGGCAAGGAAGCTATGCCAATCATGGGCTGTTATGGCATTGGGATCGAGCGCATTCTCACGGCCGCGGTGGAACAGAGCAACGACGAAAACGGATTCTGGCTTCCCCCGTCGATTGCGCCGTTCGAAATTGTGGTTACTCCGGTCAATGTGAAGGACGAGAGCCTGCTGAAGGCGGCGGTCGATCTGGGAACTCGTCTGGAAGCCGCTGGCTTTGACGTGATCCTCGACGACCGCGACGAACGGCCCGGCGTGAAATTCAAGGACGCTGATCTGGTCGGTATCCCCTTCAGAATCACGGTCGGAAAGAAGGTTACCGAAGGCACTGTGGAAGTGGTTCTACGCTCGACTCGCGAAGTACACGATGTTACGATCGCCAAGGTAGTGGAATATTTTCAAGGAGTGCTGCCAGCCAGGACTTGAACGTTGCGTCGCTGGCCGGCGGCGCAGTTTTCAGCCTATGGGAACCTTTAAAACGCTGGCGGGATTTGCAGTCCTCATTTTTGTGGTGGTCGTGCTGTTCCAGGTGCTTCCGCCGGTCATGGCAAATTTCAGCTTTTCGGACGACCTCAGGCAGGTCGCGATGATGGCGGGGGCGAATCCGCAAAAAACGGACGATGACGTTCGCAATGATGTGCTCAAAAAGGCCAGGGAGCATGACCTGCCGATCGATGAGAAGCAGGTGACAGTGCAGCGCATCCTTACGCCCGGTCTGATGGCGGTTTACGTTGCCGCAGATTACACCGTGCCCGTCAACTTGCCCGGTTATTCGTTTGAACTCCACTTCAATCCATCGAGCGAAAATAAGTAAGAAGCAGTTGACGGTTACCAGTGGTCAGTTGCCAGTACGACCCTGGCTCGGCTGACCACCGGCCTGACCCGTTACACATCCCCTCTTGAAACTCAAGCTTCACACACACAGGTTTAAGTCTGAACTCATCCTCTCGCCTTAGCGTGCTGTTAGGCGCCGTGCTCTATCTCATCCGCCGTTACCCCGATTCCCGGCAGAGTTGCGGAGACCACACCCGTATCCCGAACACCTTTGGAGAAGGCGTTATTGGCAGGCCCGGCGACGCTGTGTTGGTGGTATGGATCGAGGATCGAAACCTGATGGCGTGTGGGGCTGAAAACGAAAGCTGCGCGGCCGGTGGCCGCGCAGCTTCAGAGGATGACGCAAAGGTAAGTTACCGGAACCAGCGTCGCATCAGGACCGGGTCTGCCGGGGGAGCAGACGCGAACCTGAAGAAGTTAAAGATCTACGACGGACCGCAGGTGCCGTCGGGAGCATTGCCCGCGGCCGAACCCACGCCGATCGCGACTGGCTGCGATACCATGCCGTTATAGGTCGCGGTTACTTGATAGTATCCCGTGTATTCCCAGTTATATTGCGGCGGTGTCGGCAGCACGGAAGGGGTACCGGACGGAAGATCAATCCAGGTGCACAGAGCTCCGACAGCCGTCATCAGGCCGGTTGCATTGATGGGTACGGTAGTTGGACCATAAGCCGGCAGCGCGGTCCCGCAAGGATCGGTTGGATCGCCGCTGGATTGGCAGCCTACCGGCATAACCGTGTAGGTGACCGAGTTAGTGATGGGGACAGTTTTGCCGCTATGGTAGACCGTGTTGGTCACTAGCTGCAGCGTGCCATCGATTCCCGAGAGATTGAAAAATCCACCGCTCGATGAGCTGGTAGACGTGATCTCGATCGACTGAACGTAATCCGAAGTGCCGCATCCGGTTGAGATGAGCGAAAAGGCGACCAGCAATGCGGCCAGAATGTTTGTGCGTTTCACGTGAGAGAATCCTCCTGAAAAAATCCCCGCTGATTCCAATCCGAATGTTGTCAGCTTCTAATAATGGAGGCAAGGGAAATGTGTGGTTACCATGCAAACCATTGGTCACGTCCAATAGTCACAGCGGGAATTGTTTCGCGCACTGCGTAAGGATTTTATCTTCAGATTAAGAGTGAGTAAGTGCTGCTTGATCGCCTCGCGCGCAGTCAGGTAGAAACTATTAAGCCGGGAAACCCCAAGCCCCTCGCGCCTTTGCGACGTTTCGGGGTCACTCTATGGAATCGACGGCAGTGCTGAGTCTAAATCTGTCGGTCTAAATTAGAGCGACAACCTCCTTCTCAGGATCGGTCGAGCTTGCGCGCGATCTTGGAAGACGGCACTGAACCCGGACCTGGTGTCGGGTTCCACGGGTCGGTTTAGTACCCATAATTATCTCTCAAGGGCCAGTGACATTCGTAACGTTGCCACTAAGTTACCTTCCACCTACTATCCCAATTAGGTTAAGAGCTTTATCACGCGTTTGCCGCTGATCAGGCTCTTGCGGGGTAAGCGCCAACGCGCCAGTGGAACGGCTTGGGACGGGCGAGAAGCAGATTCGCAATCGTTTCCTCAGCGCTTGCAGCCAGGGTGTCCGCAACCAGTGAAGCTCAGGTGGAGGCAGTTCATGAAGATGCGAGTTCGAGTGCTACTCAGTGTGCTGGTGGCGCTGGCATTGATGTTCCTGGCCGGGTGCGGCGGCTCCTACAATTGTGCCCAGACATTCGGCAGTACGAGCTGCACGCCCTCCGGTTCGGGGTTTGGCGGGGGTAGCGGCGGTGGGGGCGGTGGCGGCGGTGGCGGGGGCAGCGCGCCTACGGCCTTTGCTTACGCCGTAGATCAGAACGGCTTCATGGATGCTTTTGAGTTGAACGCGAGCGCAGGGACGTTTGCGCCAATCAACGGTTACAACGCACCCGAGATTCCGCCTACTGATCCGAGCATTGGCGTGGTAGTGGCACAGCAGCAGTTTCTCTACAGCGCGTTTTCTTCGACGAACCAGATCTATGGATGGTCGTTCGATAAGACCTCTGGAGCGCTGACCGCAATCAGCGGCAGTCCTTACAGTGTGTCCTATCTCGGATTTGTCGGCGTGAGCGGATTCAATCAACTCAGCATGATCACCAATCCCGCGGGCACGCTCTTATTTGTCGCCGACGCGGGTAACGATGAGATATGGGTCTATGAGATTGGGCTCGCCGGCGGCTCAACGCCGGGTGTGCTCACGCTCGCTCCCGGATCTCCGTTCTCGACCGGAACGTTTCAGCCCTGGAACATGACAACCGACGGCCTGGGAAAATATTTGTACGTGACGTCGATTACTGCGGACCACCTGGGCCTCGGTATCGCGGCATACAGCATTGGAACCGGAAGCAGTGAGGGAACGCTGGCGCCGGTGGTGGGCAGTCCATTCTTTTCTACCCAATCTGTGGCCTATAACATGTGGGCAGTGCAGGGCGAGCCGAGCGGAACCTTTCTGATCGGGACCAGCGGGCAGAGTGTAGCAGCCGGGGCCGCCACCGATGACCAGCATCTCTACGTTTATTACATTGAGCAAAGTGGGACGGCTCCGGGCTCGATCATGCCGGTTGCCAACTCGCCATTTGCCACGACGTATACGCCCTTCAATATCGCAGTTCAGCCCGTAGAGGCCAACGGAGAGTTTGTCTACTCGTTCGGCGTTAGCGACGCCGGCGCATACACTCCAACCGAGGGCTACTTGCTAAACACCACCACTGGCGCATTGACTGTTCTTACGGGCCTCTCGCCCTTCAGCGGCGTAACTTCGTCGCTGTTTGGTCAATTCGATCAGAGCGGTGACTACCTGTTTTTCTATGGCGACAGCGCCGTTCCCCAACTCGGTGTGCTCGATGCAGCCGCGGGCACAGGCGCCCTTACGGAGCCGATCCCGGCAATTTCGATCGAGACTTCCGGATATTGGGCGGTGACCGATCCTCAATAAGCGCTCCTGGTCCGCTTGGTGTAGCGGATTCAGCCTCCCAGACTGTTAACAGCTTAGAGACCCGCATGAACTGCGGGTCTCTTTTTGTTGGCATGCGCGGCGGTACAATGGAGGCATCGCATCCTGACATTGCCCGTGGCATAAAACGGCGGCAGGGAAGCGGCAAAGGGCGAGCAGGGGGCAAACCTTTTGGCGCATTCCATCGTCTGACCAGCAGGCAGTCTCATCACTGGGCGTTGATCAGGGGCGTTGAGTCAAACCGTGGCCATTAAGATCAAGATCCCGAGAAAGGGAACGAACGGAGCCCGCAACGGCGGCCCGGCTGGCCGCAGGCTGACGCGCGACCCCGTGATTCGGGCCGCGGTCGTCATCTTCCTGGTAGCGGCGATCGGCCTCGGCGGATTTTTTTGTTACTACTACATCAAGTACGACCGCATCATTGCGCAACGCTTCCGCAGCCCGGTGTTCAGCAATTCCGCCAAGATCTATGCTCTGCCGCGGACGGTGCACGACGGCGACAAAATAGATGCCCGGGAAATCGCCGCGCTCCTGGTCCGCGCGGGGTATTCCGACCAGGGGCACTCTGAGCAGGACGGCCAATCGCCTCTCGGCACCTTTCACCTGGTAAGCGACGGGATCGAGATCACGCCGGGACCGGAGAGCTATCACAGTCCGGAAGCGGCGCACATTGCGATTCAGGACGGGCAGGTGGAAAAGATCGTCAGCCGCGGCAATGAGCTTTCGGCCTACGAACTTGAACCGCAGCTGGTGACCGCGCTGTTCGATTCCGAACAGCGCTCCAAGCGCCAGGTGGTGAAGTACTCGGACATTCCCAAAGTAATGATCGACGCGGTGCTGGCCATTGAAGACCGGCGATTCTTCGAGCACAGCGGGGTGAACTTCATCCGCATGTTTGAGGCAGGGTGGATCGATCTGACCCGGCAACGCCACGAGCAAGGCGGTTCGACCATCACCATGCAGCTCTCACGCGGTTTCTTCCTGACGCCGGAAAAAACCGTGCGTCGCAAGCTGACCGAGATGCTGATTGCCGAGGAGATGGAACAGAAGTTCAGCAAGCAGCAGATTCTTGAGTTCTATGCCAACTGGGTAAACCTGGGGCAGCGCGGATCGTTCGCCATCAGCGGCTTCGGCGAAGCGTCGCAATCCTATTTCAATAAAGATTTGAAAGACATCACCCTGCCCGAAGCGGCGCTGCTCGCAGGCATCATCCAGGGACCGAGTCGGTTGTCGCCCTACCGGCATCCCGAGCGCGCTTTGGAGCGCCGTAACCTGGTGCTCGATTCGATGGTCGAAACCCATGCCATCACCCGTGAGCAGGCGGAAAAAGCCAAGGCTGCTCCGCTGAAGCTGGCGCCGCCGAACGTGGAAGCCAGTGACGCGCCTTATTTCGTCGACATGGTGCGCGACACTCTGATCAACAAATTCAGTGAACATGACCTGAACGACCAGTCGTACCGCATTTATACGACGCTCGATCCCGACCTGCAGAAGGCCGCGGCGCAGTCGGTCGAGATGGGCATGAAGCTGGTGGATGAGCAAATCACAAAGTTGCGCACCAAGCGTGTAAAGGTAGGCAAGAAAGTTGAGACGACGGTGGCGCCGGGCCCCCAGGCCCAGGTAGCGATGGTCGTTCTCGATCCGCACACCGGCGCGGTGCTGGCCCTGGTGGGAGGACGCGATTACGGTTTCAGCCAGCTGAATCACGCCTTGTCGAAGCGGCCCACCGGCTCCATCTTCAAGCCATTCGTTTATGCCGCTGCGATGAACACTGCGCTCGACGGCTCAACCAATGTGATCACGCCGGCTTCCACCGTCACCGACGCGCCCACCAGCTTCGCCTATGGCGACCAGATCTACGAGCCGCGCAACTATAAAGAGGAGTACCACGGCGACGTGACGCTGCGCTACGCGCTGGCTATGTCGCTGAATAACGCCACCGTCAAAGTCGCGGAAGAAGTCGGCTACGACAAAGTGGCAGACCTGGCGAAGTCGGCGGGAATCACATCGGTGAAAGCGACGCCGGCCATGGCTCTGGGATCGTACGAGGCCGCCCCACTTGAAATGGCGGGAGCCTACACCTCGTTCGCCAACAATGGCGAGCGTCTTTCTCCAATTCTTGTGAACTCGGTGCGCAACGCCAAGGGCGATGTGGTGGCGAACTTCAAGACCGACCAGCGCCAGGTGCTCGATCCGCGCATCGCCTACGTCATGACCAACATGATGGAGGGCGTGATCAACAACGGCCTCGGTTATACGGCGGTTCGCTTGCACGGCTTTTTGCTGCCGGCCGCAGGCAAGACGGGTACTTCGCACGACGGCTGGTTTGCGGGCTATACCTCGAATTTATTGTGCATCGTGTGGGTCGGCTACGACGACTACAGCGATATCCGCCTCACCGGCGCGCAGACCGCCGGGCCCATGTGGACTGAGTTCATGAAGAAAGCGTCGGTGCTGCCGCAGTATTCCGATATGAAAGAATTCTCTCAGCCGAACGGCGTGGTCGATGTGCAACTGGACAAGGCTACGAACCGCCTGGCTACTTCTTCCTGTCCGGATGATTACACCGCGGCCTTCGTGTTGGGCACCGAGCCGCGCGAGACTTGTGATCAGCAGGCCGGAGTGACTGGATTCCTCTCCCGCTTCTTCGGCGTCGCCCAGAAGCCGTTGCCGCCACCGAACGCGGCCAACGTACAGGATCCGCAAAACGACGCGCAAAAAAAGAAGGGATTCTTCGGCAAGATCGCAGGAATCTTCAAGGACGACAAATCTCCTACGCCGCCACCCAAGCCGCCAGACACCACCGCCCAGCCCGCACCGCATTAGCCCTCGCGCATTCAGCCTTGTAAGGTTGTCATCCTGAGCGGAGTTTGTCGCGCGCGAAGCGCGCGACAAACGGAGTCGAAGGATCCCTACCGCGCCGTGTAGTCGACGCGGCAGCTTCAGAGTAACTTTAGGTCATCCTCTCAGCTTCCCCACGTAATCTGGCGAGCGCCCTTGCGCCTCCATATTATTCGACGATGGCGCCACAGACCGCGGAGCCAGTGCGGGAGGCGCATTCCGGGGTGCATATTATGAAGGTCTGCAAAGTCAGCCCGTTCTTAGCTCTGCTCATCGCTCTCTGTCTTCCGGCCGTTATGACTTGGAGCCAAGACATAAATTGCGCCGGTGATGTTTGCTCCTCGCATGACCCTAAAACCCATACCGTAACCGTGTGCAGTTCTCTTGGTTGCCACACTACGGACACAAGCACTGCCGATGCTAAAGCAAATCTCAAGACAAGATATGAAACCTGCAAAATATTCCTCGGCAAAACCATCGAATCATTTGATAAATGGTCAGTTGATAACGACGTTCAAAACAAATGCGAAGCTGCTCAAGCAGCTAACACTGAAAAGGTAGATGCCCTAGAAATCAAAATGGTAGATCAATGCAAACAAGATTTCGCCAACAATGTAAAGATGAGCAAGAAATTAAGACGCTCATGCGAAAACCTTATAGCAGTAAATCCCTACTAACGCCTTGCGGTTTTCACGGCCACGGCTGACCCTTGGAAAAATCCACAGCCCAATGTGACATCCAACCTTGTGCCGGCTATCGAAGTTGCGCGATCATGACCGAGGAGGAGGGAGTACCGACAACCTGATCGACACGCTCCTAACTCCTTTGTTGCCAAGATTTTGACCTCTAAGCTCTTTGACATCAAGATTTTGCAGACACTCTTTTGCAGACCCCGCGCCCCGCAGGACTTTCGGAAAAGAAGGGGGGAGGGGGGTACCCCGGTTTTACGATCCTGTCTAGACAAAACATCCTGTTTTAAGAAGGCCCCCGAAACTTTATTTCAGCGGGAAATTAACAGCCCTATATTGGGCTCGCGGACTCAGATTTCTTCGCCGTCTGGTGAAAAGTGTGGCAGAATGGCCGCGTTGGAGTTGGTCGCTTTGGGGGTGTGCATGTCCTACCGAAAGGCCTGCCTGATTCTTTCCCTCGTTGTAATCCCTTTCACAGCCGCACAAGCGCAAGTCGCTCATTCGGAGCAGGTGCAGATCGCACCTCCGTTGATTAGCGCCATCGATCCTCCGGCGCCTGATGCAACCGCAGCCGCTCTCGAGCAACAGGGCGATGCCTTGCACGCGGCGAAACTCTATTTGGATGCGCTGGATTACTATCGTGCAGCTTTGCTGAAGTCACCCAATAACGCTCCCGTGCTGAATAAAATGTGCCGGAGTGAACTGCTGATGGGCCGCTGGAGGGATGCGCGCAAGAGCTGCGAGCGTTCAATCAAGGCGAATCGCGCGTTTGCGGAAGCCTACGGCAACCTGGGAGTCGCCTATTACGGCGACCACAAGTATGGCGCTGCTATCAAGCAATGCAACAAAGCCATCGCGATCGATAATACTTCCGCGGCGTTTTTCAACAATCTGGGAGCGGCTTATTTTGCCGAGAAAAAGTTCGAGCCCGCAGTTGCCGCCTATCAGCACGCCTTGCAACTCGACCCCGACGTCTTCGGACGAAGTTCACGCACCGGCATCGAGGCGCAACTGGCTGGCCCGGAAGATCGCGCCCGCTTCGACTACACGATCGCCAGGTTATACGCCAAGATGGGCTTCTCCGAGCAATCGCTCGAGTACCTGAAAAAGGCGATGGAGGCCGGCTATAAAGATCTGATGAATGTGTACAAAGACGAAGAGTTTGCGGCCCTGCGGAAAAATCCGCGCTTCACTGAACTGATGGCCTCGAAAACGGCGGCGATTACGGATTAGGTTGGGAGACGATCGACATTGATTGAGTTGTCTCGCCGGAGGTCTCTTTCTCTACAGGATGATCCGCAAACATCTACAGTATCTGCCCGATTGATCGTTAGAAAGATGGCTCTGTTTGCGTGAAAATTACAAAGCTTTACAAAATTAGACGGAACTCGGCCGGGTTCTAGGGTTTAATCAGATTAAATACTCCTGAAAACAACAGGGTGAGTAAGGAGAAACGGTAGCCCATCGGATGCTGACCCGAGCACGCCCCAAGCAAGCATCCGGTGGGTTTTTTTCTGATCTACCAGCGGGACCTAGAAACGCTCTTTAATTTAATACTCATTTCTTCGCTGCTAACGCAGCATCCAAATCCTCCGCAGCCTTGCTGATGCCGCCCGCGATATTCTCCACCACTTGAGCGACCATCGGAATCTGAGCGTCGGCTTCCTTCCATTTCTTTTCGTCCATGTATTCGCGTACCGCGGCGATAGGTTTGGCGCCGTATCCGGTGTAAGCGCCAGGAGCGTAGATCTGGTTCTTGAACCAGGGACGCTCGGGCAGACCTTTCTCGTTTAGAAACAGGCGCGAGATGCCGATCAGATCGGCGTTCACCGTGTCGAGAGCCTGCGGAGAAATCGTCGCGCCGCTGCTCTTGAATTTGGCCAGAGCCTTCGAGTAATCATCCGCACTCTTCTTCAGTAATTCGATGGAATTCTTCAGGGGAGCGAAGTTCATAAATGGCGGCACGATTTCGGCCGGAGGCGGAACGTAGGTTTTGTGCGGATCGGAAGTCGCGGTGAAGACTCCCTCCTTAAGTTCGAGATTGCGCTCGGTAAACTCGTCCTGCTTCTCCTTCAACAGCTTTTCCAGTTCAGTTTCATACTTGGCGATGGCCTCGGCCTGCGGAGCGTAGTCGTAGGGAAGCAGATCGGCATCGGCAATGCGCATCATCGCAGTGCCAGCGGTCTGGGCCAACGCGCGTCCGTAGGCGAAGTCCGTGTCAGCGAAGTGCGTGTACCAATAGAAGTCGTCATAAATGGAGTGGTATTGAGTGCCGTCGTCCTCGGCGCCGAAACCTATATCCAGCGCGGAAATGCCGGCATGATCTTGAAAGGCGGTGTAGTCCGATCCATCGCCGAGGGCCTCGACGCGCAGATCGGTGCTCTTGCGAATCTGGCCGCGCTCTTCAGCATCTTTAGCCTTCAGGATGGCGCGCAAATGGGCTCGTTCCCGCACCGAGATGTTCTTCTCCGGATCATTGATGTCACCAGCAACAGCGCTGATCACGGCCTGCAGATCCTGAGTTCCACCAGCGAAGAGGAAGCCGCGGCCATTGCCATCGGTGTTGAGATAAGAGACGGTGTGCTTGCGCAGTTCATCGAGGTGAGTCTCTACCCACTCCGTGGAGCCGAGCAGGCCGGGTTCTTCGCCGTCCCAGGCGCAGTAGATGATGGTGCGCTTGGGCGACCAGCCCTGCTTGTGCAGTTCGCCGAGCATGCGAGCTTCTTCCAGCTCGGGAGACATTCCGGCGAGCGGATCGTCGGCGCCATTCACCCAGGCATCGTGATGATTTCCGCGAATCACCCACTCATCGGGAGTGGTCGAGCCGCGCAAGGTCGCGATTACGTCGTTCACGGGTTTGGTATCCCAGTTCGACATGACTTTGAGATGAACGCGCGCCGGACCCGGACCGATGTGGTAAGTGATGGGCAGCGCGCCTCGCCAGTTTTCCGGTGCGACCCGACCGTGCAGTGCTGAGAGAAAGGGAAGCGCGTCGGCGTAGGAGATTGGGAGCACGGGGATTTTGGTGATCGTTTTCGCGTCTTTGATGGCGAGCCGTTTTGCGCCGGGAACGGCGCCTACGCCTGGAGTCAGAGGATCGCCGGGATAATCCGTGTCCATGACGCTGCCGCGCTGCACGCCCTCGCGTGGCCGCCAGCCGCCTTCGGGGTAATCTTCGCCGTGGAAGTAACCGTCTCCCTTGGGATCGGAATAGATGATGCATCCGATGGCTCCGTGTTCGCCGGCGACTTTGGGCTTGATGCCCCGCCAGCCTTCGCCGTAGCGCGCAATCACGATCGCTCCCTTGACGGAAACGCCGAGACGGTCGAGCTGTTCGTAATCGTCGCGGTTGCCGTAATTCACGTATACCAGCGGCCCGGTAACGTCGCCGTCGATTGAATAGGCGTTGTAGGTAGGGAGTTGTTCGGAAGTTTGATTCGAAGTGGGATCGATGGCGAGGGCTGGTTCCTGTAGCTTGGCGCGGAACTTTGTGGGCTCGATGAGTTCGAGCACGCGCTCTTTCGGAGTGGGGAACAATACGTCAAAGGTCTCGATGTGGGCGTCGAATCCCCATTCCTTGAAGCGGGCGAGCAGCCACTCGGCGTTGTCCTTGTCGTAAGGCGAGCCGACGTGGTGAGGACGGGCGCTGAGCCGGCGATCGTTCTCGCGGATGTTGGTGGCGACGATCCCTTCCTGAAACTTCTTTTCCAGGTCGCGTTCGGCACTGGAAGTTTGTGTGGTGTAGCCGGGAAGCTGCGCGGGGGCGGCAGACGAAGCAGATGTTTCCGAGGAAGATTGCGCCACCGTGAATTGCGTGAAGGCGAAGAGTAGTGCGTAGCAGGTGAGCGAGCGCAACGTGGTCAAGTTGGTTCTCCTGGGTTCGGGGATGGACGGAGAATTCTAACACCGAGGGTTAGAGAGTGGGATCGCCGGAAGCGCCGTCCTCGGGGAAAACTTTCCGTTTCTTGCTGCTGAACATCCCAGCCCCGTGACACCGCTTGTACCGCTTCCCGCTGTTACATGGACACGGCGAGTTACGCGAGATGGGCACGGGTTGCGACCCGGTCTCACGAGTGGAAACCGGGTATTCGTTCTCGCGTCTTGAAAAGCTCGTGGTGTTCGTAAAGATCCCAAAGTCACGTTTGAATCGCCGGGCTTCATCCCTCAGATCCTCGGTCCAGTGAGTGGCGTCGACGTGTGCGAAGTCCTCGGATCGATGGTCACGTGTTTCGGATTCGGTCGCGATGCCGACGATATGCTGAGCCTCTGGGAACTGCAACTTCACGACCTGGCAGTAGTGTCCCAGCATCTTGCCGCGAACTTCGCGATAATCCGTCTCGCTGACGCTGTCGTACCGCGGCAGAAGAAGAAACACGTAAAAGGGATCACCGGGCCTTGACGGCAACATTACGCGAGAGGCCCTGAAATCCTCCGGTGTCTTCGCTATGAGGCCCAATAGTGCTTGTGCGAGCATTCTGCGCCGGGTGCGATTCTCTCGGGCCAGCCATCTGAAAGATTGCTCCTGTTCGCCTATCGGCTCGGTGGCCGCCTTGTATTGCGTTCCCTCCATCAAGTGATGCAGAAATCTCTCAATCAGCGCGTCCCATGCATAGCTAATTCGATTAGCCTCTATCTGGGCCTTATGCTCTGGGCTTGATAGGAAGTCAGCCCAATGGCCTTCCTCGAGGAATATCCCATTAAATTTTCGTGGAATTGCAAAGTCGTGCTCGCCGCTGCTGTTCAATTGCGCCACGTAGCGAGCCAGGAGCTCCTCTTCTCCCGCCGCGAAGACGCGGACGTCGCCAGTCATTAGCCGCTCCTTTTTTGTGAGGTACGCGACAAAGTCACTGGCCGTGTCTAGTGCCGCCATAACAACGTTCAAAGACGTGTCGTCGAGGATATGAACGTATCCCTTCTTTGGGTCGATTCGGCCTATGGTGAAGGGCTTTCCGAGGTGTTCTCCTCCGAGCACACCCGACTCGATAATCAGGCTGCCGCTCCCGCCATGAAAATGCTCGCGACAACGACGCGAGGCGTCGTGAGCGACCACAACGCGGTGAAAAATCGCCTTAGCCGGTTCGGGTAAGACGAGCGGAAACGGTGCTGTGCAGCTTTTATCTAGGAAAAGACGTTTCGGGAAATTCCTGATCCACCGCTCAGCTCCCCAGGCCTGCTGGGCCGACTTTAGGATGGCTTTCTTGACCCACCGACCCCAGTCCACGTCGATATCGCCCGTGTCCTCAAAACGGCAATCCTTGTCGCTGAAGATGATGATGTGCTCGTCGAACACGACGAGCAGATCGCAAACCTCCTTACCATCGCCTTTGCCAGCGGTGCGACCTTGGTCGCGGAAGACTCCCGGATAACTCCACAGAGAAAGAAAGGAGCGATCGCATAGCTTCTTGAGGTATCGCTCCGCGTCTGTTGCACCCTCGGAGCGGGTAATGGTCTGCCGCTTCGCTGGGGTTGGCTCGGACTGTCGCGGATCGCGATCTGGGATCAATTGGGCTACCCCCATGATTCTATCTAATCATAGGCGAAGATTTTACGAAACTGCGCATGATAGAATATCCGGATCGTGACCTCGTTTCCTTCCTCTCTTGCTTGGGCCCATCCTCTCGTTGCGGAGTGGTTTGTGCAGCGGTTTGGCACGCCTACTGAGCCGCAGGAGCAGGGATGGCCGCACATTCTGGCCGGGCGAGCTACGCTGATTTCCGCGCCTACCGGGTCGGGCAAGACACTGGCCGCGTTTCTTGCCTGCATCGATCGGCTGGTGCGCAAGGCGTTGGCGGGGGATCTTGCTGATCGAACCGAAGTCCTCTATGTTTCCCCGCTGAAGGCGCTGGGCAACGACATCCAGAAAAATCTGGAAGTGCCGCTGGGGGAAATCCTGGCCATGGCCGGGGAGCGCGGGCTGCTCATGCCTGAGATTCGCACGGCGGTGCGCACTGGCGACACGCTGATGCCCGAGCGGCGCGCCATGCTGAAGCGGCCGCCACACATTCTGGTGACCACGCCGGAGTCGCTCTACATTTTGCTGACCGCGGATAAGAGCCGGGCGATTCTGCGCGATGTTGAGACCGTGATTGTGGATGAGATTCACGCTGTCGCCGATGACAAGCGTGGGGCGCATTTGACTTTGTCGCTCGAGCGGCTGGAGGCGCTGACTCACAAGCCGCCGGTGCGGATTGGGCTTTCTGCTACGCAGAAGCCGATTGAAGAAGTCGCGCATTTTTTGACGGGATGCAGAACCTCAGCGGCTGAAGCCGACTCCGGTCGTGCGGCCCATACGGCACCCTTCGGCGCGCTTCGCTTGCTCAGGGCAGGCTCAGAACTGAAGTCGTGCCCTTCCCGAGCCGAATCTGCCGCCGGTTCTGTTTCACAACCTTCCGATCCCGTCATCGTCAACATTGGACACAAGCGAACGCTTGATCTGGGTGTTGAAGTTCCTTCCATGCCTTTGGGGCCGGTGGCTTCGAACGAAATGTGGGACGAGGTCTACAACCGGCTGGTGACGCTGGTCGAGCAGCACCGGTCGACGCTGGTGTTTGTGAATACGCGGCGGATGGCGGAACGCGTGGCGCACAATCTCGGCGAACGGATCGGGGAAGAGAATGTGGCGGCGCATCACGGCAGCCTTTCGCGGAAACTGCGGCTGGCAGCGGAGAAGAAATTAAAAGAAGGCCAGGTGCGGGTGCTGGTGGCGACTGCGTCGCTTGAACTTGGCATTGACGTGGGAACGGTGGATCTGGTGGTGCAGATCAATTCTCCGCGGGCGATTGCAGTGACGCTGCAGCGCGTGGGGCGGTCGGGGCACTGGCGTGGCGCGGTTCCCAAGGGACGGCTTTTCTGTACTACGCGCGACGATCTGCTGGAGTGTGCGGCTTTGGTGCGCGCGATTCGCCATGGCGATCTGGATCGGCTGATGATTCCAGACGCGCCGCTGGATGTGCTGGCGCAGCAGATTGTGGCGGCTTGCGCTGCGGGAACAACGACGGCTGCACCTCGATTGCGGGAGCGAGCCCAGGATGGGCTCGCGACAGCCGGCGAGGACGCCGACGCTACAAGTTCCGCGGCTGGCGATGCTGGATCTGCTGGCGACGGGTGGAGTGAGGATGAGTTATTTGCGCTGGTGCGGCGGGCTTATCCTTATCGCAATCTGGAGCGTGCGACCTTCGATGCGATTCTGGAGATGTTGAGCGAGGGCATTGCCTCGCGGCGCGGGCGTTACGGCGCATACCTGCACCGCGACCGAGTGAATGGCAAGTTGCGGGCGCGGCGCGGGGCGCGGCTGGCGGCCATTACCAGCGGAGGAGCGATCCCGGACAATTCGCTTTACGCCGTGGTCGCCGAGCCTGATGGCATTGTGGTGGGGACGGTGGATGAAGACTTTGCCGTTGAGAGCAATCGCGGCGACATCATGCTGTTGGGAAATACGTCGTGGATGATCCGGCGCATCGAAACCAACGCCGGGCGCGTGCTGGTGCAGGATGCGCATGGGGCGCCGCCTAGCGTTCCTTTCTGGCGCGGGGAAGCTCCGGCGCGAACCCAGGAACTTTCGGAGCATATTGGAACTTTGCGGGAAAAAATCAGCGAGATGTTGCCGCACACTTCGCCTGTCGGCTTCTCGGCCACGCAGCCAGAGGTTGCGCGGGCAGTTGGCTGGCTGAAAGACGAATGCGGACTGGATGATTCCGGTGCGGAGCAGGCGATTGAATACATTCTGCAAGGCCGCGCCGTGCTGGGTGCGGTGCCAACGCAGACGACCGTGATTGCTGAGCGCTTCTTCGATGAAGGCGGCGGGATGCAGCTTGTCATCCACGCTCCGTTTGGAGGGCGCATCAACAAGGCTTGGGGACTGGCGCTGCGCAAGCGTTTCTGTGTTGGGTTCAACTTCGAGTTGCAGGCTGCGGCTACCGACAACGGGTTGAACATCGCTCTGGCTGAGCAGCACAGCTTTCCGCTGGGAGACGTTTTCAATTTTCTGCAGGCGGCGACGGTGCAGCCGATTCTGGAACAGGCGGCGCTGGATTCTCCGATTTTTGCCACGCGTTGGCGGTGGGACGCGAACCGGGCTTTGGCGCTGTTGCGCTTTCAAAACGGAAAGAAAGTTCCGCCGCAGATTCAGCGGATGCGCTCCGATGATCTGCTGGCTTCGGTTTTTCCCGATGCGGCTGCCTGTTTCGAAAATATTCAGGGTGAGCGGCAGATTCCGGATCATCCGCTGGTAAACGAAGTGATGAAGGATGTGCTCACTGAGGCGATGGATATTGACGGGCTGAAGTCCGTGCTGAGCGGGCTGGCCGACGGTCGGATTCGTTGCATTGCGGTCGATACGCCAGTGCCATCGCAGTTTTCGCACGAGATTCTGAATGCGAATCCGTATGCGTTTCTCGACGACGCACCGCTTGAAGAGCGGCGGGCGCGCGCGGTGCAGATGCGGCGGATGCTGCCGGAATCAGTGCTTGAGGAAGTGGGCGGCCTGGATCCGGCGGCGATTGCGCAGGTGCGGGAGGAAGCTTGGCCGGATGTTCGCGATGCGGATGAGTTGCATGATGTGCTGCACACGCTGGTGGCGCTGCCGGCAGATTCGTTACTAGTGGGTCCGTCGTTGAACTTCTTCGAGAGACTGACTGAACAAGGACGGGCCGGAATCGCTGCCATCGTCGCGGGCGAGACGCCCGCTGGACAGCCGGCGGGACGCCGGCGCTACTGGGTTGCTGCCGAGCGCGTTAAGACTTTTCTTGCGTTATTTCCTGAGGCGCGGTTTGCGCAGGAACTGGTCGACGTGGAGACCACAGTTCCTACCTGCGACGATGCTTTGCTTACGACCGTTACGGGATGGATGTCGCACTTGGGGCCGACTACCGCTACGCAACTCGGGGAGATTTTAGGGATTGGCGCTTCCGAGATTTCGAACGCTTTGCTTCGCATGGAAGCTAGCGGGACTGTTCTCCGGGGAAACTTTAGTGGCACTGCCCAGCGGGCCGGGGCGCCCACTCTACACGAGTCTGAAATCGAATGGTGCGAGCGGCGGTTGCTGGCTCGCATACATCGACTTACCGTTGCTACGCTTCGCAGGCAGATTGAGCCGGTTACGGCGGCGCAATTCATGCAATGGCTGCTGGGCTGGCAGCACGTGGCTGCGGGGACGCAGGTTGCCGGCGAGCGGGGCACGCTCGAAGTGCTGCGGCAACTACAAGGGTTTGAGGTTCCGGCGAATGCCTGGGAGCGGCAGGTGCTGGCGCGGCGGGTTACGGATTACGATCCTAAATGGCTCGACCAGCTTTGCCTGACCGGGGCAGTGGGTTGGGGAAGGTTGTCTCCGCATCCGGCGACGCTGGATTCGAACGCGGGCCGCGGATTGGAGACGGGCACTGCTTCTCGCCAGCGGCGCGTGATTCCTACCAGCGTTGCGCCGATTACATTTTTCGTCCGAGAAGATGCGGACTGGATGACGCCGCGGCATCCTGGCGCGGAGCAAGCGGCGAACAACGGTTTGAGCCATGTCGCGCAGATAGTGCTGGATTTTCTGCGGGAGCGGGGCGCGTCGTTTTTTGCCGACATCGTGCGCGGTACGGATAAATTGAAGGCGGAGATCGAGACTGCGCTGTGGGAGTTGGTGGCGGCAGGACTGGTTACCGCCGACGGCTTCGACAATCTGCGTTCGCTGATCGATCCCAAACGGCGGGCAGGGCAAGGCAGCGGGCGGACTAAGCGCCCGCGGCATAATGCCGGGCGCTGGGCTCTGCTGCATACGGACGAAGTGGTCGAGCGGTCGCGCGCAGTCGAAGCAGCGTGCTGGATGCTCTTGCGGCGTTACGGAATCGTCGTCCGCGACGTGATGGCGCGGGAAGCGAACTTGCCGCCGTGGCGAGAGTTGCTGGCAGGCTTCCGGCGGTTGGAGGATCGGGGCGAGATTCGGGGCGGGCGATTTGTGGATGGATTTCTAGGCGAGCAGTTTGCCTTGCCGGTGGCGGTGGAATCGGTGCGAGCGCTGCGGAAGCTCGATCCCACGCAAGGTACGATTACGCTGTCGGCTGCCGATCCGCTGAATCTGGTGGGGATTCTGGTTCCGGGCGAGCGTGTACCGGCGATTTCCGGAAACCGCGTTACTTATCGCGACGGAGTGGCGATGTCGATACCAGCGGTTATTTCGGCAGGGGATGAAGCGGTCGCCAGTTGACGATTTGCGGGACTACAAAGACGTCCACAAAAGACGTCCGCAAAAGACGTCCGCAAAAGACATCCACAAAAGACCAGGGATCCGATGAGGGGGCCCTTCGGATCCCTGATTTGCGCCATCCCGGCAAGGAATACTGCAAAAGCGCTTCCCCCATCGCTTTTTGCCGAGCACTGGCGCACGATCTGGAGTGCATGTCGTATGCCAATTGCCGCGAGTTTGGCAGCGACCACAGGTCTCCGCCCAAGCTGCTCTGAGCAAAGCGCTTAATCGCCGACTGTGGCTGGAGTCACGCCGGCACTTATCCGGCGGTCGGCTCGAGATGCTATCCGATCGGATAGCGGTTCCTATCTGTTCGGATAACGGAAAAACTTCAGATCGGGAATGAATTTGGGGCGGAAGTGTGATAAGAAGGGCGCGAGGTGAGGCGCTTGCATCCCCGACTTCTGGCGGTTTCCGGACCCCTGAAAGACTCGACGATTCCCTTGTCCGAGGGAGAAATCACGATCGGGCGAGAGGCGTCGAATGGAATCGCGATCAGCGACCCTTCGGTCTCTCGAAGACATTGTCTGCTGAGCGGGCAGGATGGAAGATTTCTGGTGCGGGACCTGGACAGCCGCAACGGAACCCTGGTGAACGGCACCGGCGTCGAAGAGCAGTGGCTGAAACACGGAGACGAGATTGCTGCCGGTGACTCTTCCTTTGTGTTTCTGCTGGAAGACGAAGACGTGGCGCCGGCGGAGGGCCGGGTGGAGTTCGAAGAGGCGCAGTACACGGCGGAGACCACCGTCCTCAATCCCCGGGACGTGATTTATCTGCAGCCGGACCGGTTGCTGCACGAGCTGCCTGCGAGTTCACGCCTAGCCCGGAATCTGAACGCCCTGCTTAAGATCAGCCGGATCGTGCATGCAATTCGCGACCTCAACGAGCTGCAAGGCCAGCTTCTGGACTTGATATTTGAAATTGTACCGGCGGGGCGGGGCGCGATTTTGCTGGCGGATAAGGGAGGCCAGCAATTCAATTCCACGTTCGGGCGCACGCGGCAGGCTGGACAGCCCCAAGCGGTGAAGGTGAGCCGCACGATTGCGCGTCAGGTATTGGAGCAGGGGATCGGCATTTTGGGCAGCGACGTTCCTGGCAGCGAGGGGCTGCGGGAAATCGAGAGCCTGGCGGCGTCCCAGGTGCGCTCCTTGCTGTGCGTGCCCTTGACCGTGTTTGAGCGGGTGATTGGGTGCATTTATCTCGATAGCGACAGTCCAAGGAACCGTCTCAATGAAGAACACCTGCAACTGGTGACGGCGATCGCGGGCATCTCTGCGGTCGCGCTGGATAGCGTCCGCCGCCTGCAGTCACTGGAGCAGGAGAATGTGCGCCTGACGGTGGAGATGAGCCAGGAACGAAGTTTGGTCGGAGAAGGGCCACGCATGAAAGAGATTTATCAATTCCTCAAGCGCGCGGCGCCCACCGATTCGACGGTGTTGATCGAAGGCGAGAGCGGAACCGGCAAGGAGCTGGCGGCGCGGGCCTTGCACCGCAACAGTCCGCGGGCGAACAAGCCGTTTGTGGCCATCAATTGCTCTGCGATTCCCGAGACGCTTCTGGAAAGCGATCTGTTCGGCCATGAGCGCGGGGCCTTTACCGGAGCAGCTTCGCTGAAGAAGGGCCGGCTCGAAGTGGCCGACGGGGGAGTGGTATTTCTCGACGAAATCGGGGAACTGGCTCCCACGTTGCAAGTCAAGTTGCTACGCATGCTCCAGGAGCGTGAGTTCGAACGAGTGGGTGGAATCCAGCCTATTAAAGTGGATATCCGGCTGATCGCCGCCACCAACTGCAATTTGGAGCAGGCGGTGCGCGACGGTAGATTTCGCCAGGACTTGTATTACCGCCTGGCCGTGTTGAAGATCACGATGCCCACGCTGCGGGACCGGAAGGAAGATATTCCGATGCTGGTGCGCCATTTCGTGCAGAAGCATGCGAAGCGTTGCAAGGTGAAGGCGCTTCCGATTTCCCGCGAAGCTCAGGCGTGCCTGGGGAACTACGACTGGCCGGGCAACGTCCGGGAGCTGGAAAACGCCATCGAGCGGGCGCTGGTGCTGGCGTCCTCTGAGGTGATTCTGCCCGAGGATCTGCCGGAATCACTGCTGGAACGGCCCCTACTGCCGGAGATGACCGAGGCGAAATATCATTTGGCGGTGAAGGAATTGAAGAAGCAACTGATTCTTGATGCCGTGGAGCAGACGCAGGGCAGCTATGCCGACGCGGCTCGCATTCTGGGCGTGCATCCCAATTACCTGCACCGGCTAATCCGCAACCTGGAATTGAAAGAGATTCTGAAGGACGCGCTGCGCGAGATCCCGGAGCGCGGATTGAGCGGGCCTTCGGGTGGGAATGGTAAGGCAAATAGCAATTAGCGATTAGCCGTTAGCAATCTGCTATTCCGGATTGGCAGAGGTTGAGTGCTAATTGCTAGTCGCTAACTGCTGCCTGTGGCAGCCGCAAACGCATCAGGCTCGCGGGGTCGAGATAGGTTCCTTGCCAGCGCACTGCGACGTGAAGATGCGGGCCGGTGGCGCGGCCCGTGCCGCCACTCAGGCCGACGATCTGGCCCCGCTTCACCTGATCGCCTTCCTTCACTTTGAATTCCGAAAGATGCAGGTAAAGCGTAAGCAGTCCCTGGCCGTGATCGAGCACGACGAAGTTACCCTCGAAATAAAGTGGCCGCGCGAGTAGCACGGTGCCGCTATTCATGGCGGTGACGGGAGTGCCGCTGGGGACACGGAAGTCCAGGCCGAAGTGCGTACTCTGTGTCTTGCCGTTGAAGACGCGCTCGGCGCCGAAGACGTCAGAAATTTCAGCTTCGGCCGGTGCGGTGAATTCTCCAGACCACTCGCGCTCTGGAGTGACGCGGTTCAGATAGTCCTTCTTCACCTCGACGCCTTCTTCAATTTGTTTCTGCTGCTCAGGGCTCGGCTCGGTGAACTTGCTTTCAACGTTGAGCTTGACTTCAGTCTTAGGATACTTTCCGCGGGCGACGGCGAAAGTGTGCGTGAAGGAGATCTTTCTGCCCGGCATTTTTCCGGACGCCGTCAGGCCGACCAGTTCAATCGGATAAGTTCCTGGGACGGTTTCCAGGCTGACGCCTGCCAGCGCGAACCAGGTCTTACTTGCAGGATCGAGGCTGAAAGAGAGTTCGTGTCCTAGCCAAGTTCCGCTCAGCGATTCCAGCCGCGCCGGGGACTTCACTTGAAACAATACAGGACCGCCATTGACGAGCCGCGTGGGCTGCGCGTGCACAGTCCATGTCGCTGCACTGGCGGGCAGGACTGAGTTGAATAACCAGAGCAAGAGAACGAGTGCGAATGTGGTGCGCCAGAACGGGAGAGTGGATTGCCGGTTCACCGTACCAGCCTAGCATGAGAATTCGATACAATCCGGGAGCGGTTTGCCCGCGCTTTCAGGCATATGTCGAGCCCAGATCGGAGGTCCTCATGCCGAACCCGAAAAAGAGCAAGGTAGAACCGCGAACGGAACGACCGCGAATACCCGGCTACGGCATTAGCAAAAGCAAGACCGGGATGCTGCCTTGGAAATGGGCGGTGAAGACTCTGACGAACTCTCGCGAGTACTGGATCGTGACGGTGCGTTCCGATGGTCGACCCCCAGCGCCCGTCTAAGTTGTCGCGAGAATTTGGTGGACCTGGTCGGGATCGAACCGACGACCTCTTCCATGCCATGGAAGTCAAAAAACCGTATCTTGCTGACGGCAAAGGCTGTAATAGTCGGACGAGTCGGCAAAAACCGCTAAAATCGGCGCGTTTTGCTACCAAAATGCTACCAAAACGCTTGCTACCAATTTGCTACCAAACTGATTTGGGCCAAGGGCTGACCGCGGGGGATCAGCCCTTTCAACTCAGTGATTGTCTCTTCAACTCAATGATTGCCTTTCCGTGCCCGGTCCATTGGCTGAGTGTTCCGTAATCACAGCGCTTGGGTGGAGCGACCACGTGTTATTGACTGTGTCAAGCATCACTCTTATCCTTATAAAGTATGCAGGTAGTTATTTCAGTCATTTCGATCATCGCGGGCATCCTGGGTATTCTTTCAGGAATCGCCGGTTTGCGGGGCGTCTTTGGTAGGTCCAAAGTTGAACGCGAACTGGAGGACCACAAGCTCGCATTGGCGAGATGCCAACAACTCCGCGACGGCCAAGAGCGTGCACTAAGAACTTGCCAGGAAATGTGGCAATGGGTCGCTTTAACTTTAATAGTTGCTGGGGCTGTGATCCTCTTATCGCAATACTCCTTGGCCCGCTCCCGATAGCCCCTTCTGTCTCTATCCTTCCCTTTTTAACCAACCGTGGAGGTGATGTTCATGGCGATAATAACGCCAACTGGTACAAACAAACAGAAGCTGACGAGACGGCAACACATAGTGCCGCGTCTCCTACTGGCAAACTTTACTGATCCCGCAAGCACTTTGTGGGTGTACTCGAAGGACAAGCCTGCCAGACCAAGCACCCCGGACAACGAATGTCTGGAGCGCGACTTCTACGAGTATGAACTTAATGGCCGAAAAACTAGCAACAAGTATGAAAACTGGTTGGGGCGGATCGAAAGCGACGCCAGCGCCGTGCTCCGATTGCTGGCTGACCGTCAGCAGCAACTCGCCCAGCGGGATGCTGTGATATGGGCAACATTCGTTGCCGCCCTGTTTATCCGTACACGGAAGGTGCGGCAGCAGATTTCAGAGAACATGGTTCGTGATTTCAAGAAGAAAATGCAGGACCCGAACGTCATTCGCGACCTGCAGTATGAGCTGCTCCAACAAGGGCAACTTGTCCCTGCTGAAGATATCCGGAAGGACGTGGATAAGCTTCGCGCAGCGATGGATGCAAGCCCATCTTTCTATCATGTGTCCGGTCTACCGCGTCACACGGCTTCGCTAGCCGAAGCGCTCATGAGGAAGAAGTGGCATACGGTTGACGCCCCCGCAGGGAAATCATTCCTGATTTCTGATTGCCCGGTGATGACGGCCGAGCTGAATGGAAATCAAGTGGCACCGGGAGCGGGTTTCGGAAAGGAAAACGCGGCGGTACTGGTTCCCCTCACGTCGCAAAAGATGTTTGTGGCGTCCCCGCACGACCGGGGTTGGAGGCTGGTGGCGACGCCGACGGCGGTCGATAGTGTTAACCGGCTGATTGTTCGGTTTGGGCATCGAAACGTTTATGCAAATGCCGATTCCGCTGATACCCAGCTACTCGTGGACACCGAAATCAATCAAGTAAGGTTCGGCGAGAATGCCTTCTTAAGCAGCTCTGGAGCATCCGGCGCTTAGAGTTCCGTTGCACACTCAGTTGGGATGATGGCCGCGACCGTTACGACTGAGTGTTCTCCGGCGTTGCAAGCGACTTTGGTTTCCAGTCATCATCAAAACCCCAACTGAGCCACGCGAGATAATCTCTCGCAAGAACCCCGGCTGCACCAATTACGTCGAGCGCTTGCTCTCTTGATACTTCGCCACCGTGGATCGCTTGATTGCAGAAGGTTAGGACTCGTCGTGCCAACATGACTTGATCCGGAGTCACAGCGTTCGCATCTCGAAGACGAGCCAGGACGCGATTCATGGAGTCATGTGATCTTGTATCGACTTTAAAACTTTGGGCGACGTTTCGGAACCATGTTTCCAATTCAATTCTAAGCCCAGCGAGTGCGAGAATAGGATCTCTCTCGGCGATTTCACGATAGTAGGACAGGTCAAGACCGCTGGGAGATGGTCTGAGTCCAAGCTGTATCATCCGTGCGTTAGCTTCGGTCTTGGGGATGCCGGGTGTTCTCTTGCGGTCTGCCGGTAGTGCAGCAGATTCAACCTTTTCCGATAGCTCTTTGACCTCGTGGACTTCCTCTTGAAGGTCGACTGATACTCCTCCCGGTAGCACGGCTTTTCTCACTCTGGAAAACACGCGCTTTATTTCATTTCGAAAGACAAGCGAGAGCGTCAGGACCGTAATCGGCCACATAACAGCCTTGACGTATTCGAGGATTAGCTTGGCTATCTCCATAACCAGGGGCTCCGTCCTTAGAGCTAAGGCGAGGGCACAAGGGCCAAGAGTTCCGGACGTGTCGCTCTGATCCACTTTTCCACGTCCGCGCGCAGGCTGGTCGCAAGCACGAACATCTCGTCGGCCTCTTTGTCCGACACGGCCCCGGCAACATCATAGCTGCTGACGTTGCGTTTCTTACGAAAACCATCAAGGGTGTCGATGAATTTTCCTCCCGGTGCCGTCGTGAACTCCAGCGATTGGATGACACGGTGGTGATGGTTGTCCCGCGTGGCCCTGTAGCCCGCGGCAGCCAAAGCGGCGGTTGCAGCCTGGAGCGCTGCATTGTAGGCGATCGTAAACCGCCAGTCAGCAGGCAACTGCTTCACTTGGCAAGCTACAAGATCGCGATTGGAAAGGGCCAACAGATTCGCGATCTCTTCAGGGCTTGTCGTGTGCTGAACCAGCCAACTGTTTTGAAGCCAACTTTGCAAGCTCATTCTCGGTCCCCAACACGAAGAGTCTCTTCTCTTTCATTACGCTGCGCAAGAAATGATTCCCGGCTGCTAGTTTTGATCGGAATTCGGACACTGGAAAAACAGTCGGGTTAATCTCCCTGTCGAGCGCTTTCTGTGCGGGACCCAGCGCGGAAACAACCTCGCTGAAAGATGCATCGCCCAAAACCATCAGATCCAGGTCACTATTCGCCCGCTCGTTTTGACGCGCTACCGAGCCGTAGACGAAAGCAATCTGGATTTCTGGCTCCAGAGACATTAAAGCCGAACGGATGATATCGTGGATACCTACGGTCTTCGTGATTAGACCCTTGATTTCGGAAAAAATCGGGCTTTGTGAGTTCGCCTGATACAGGACTTGGTTGCCCTGGGTTCTTCGCAGAATGAGTCCCATCTCCGTCAGGTATTTCAGTTCCCTCTGAAGAGCACCGTGGCCCGCACCAACGGCCCGGACGAGCTGCCGTACATAGAATGACTGGTCCGCATGGCCATAGAGCATGGCCAGCAGTGCGCTACGCGTGTGCCCGAATAGGCTCCGGCCCGCGAACTGGGCGTGGGTAGTACTCATAATGGGTACGAGTGTACCCTATTTGGGAACACTGTGCAAGTTCGTCAAAGAAAACTGGCGGGAGAGTGGGATTCGAATCCACCAGTAAACGAAATTTCAGAGAGTTGCGCGGAATGATGAGCATTCTAAGGCACTCAAAGAAACCATTCGGAATTGTTATTGCCCCCTGAATGCCCCCTGACCTGTTCGGAGGTCCGCAAGGAAGTCCGCGAACTGATCGACTGATCGCCGCAAGCATTCAGTGGGCTGAGATAATGCAGAAGATTGACGAACACTTCTCTACCTGTGCGAGTGGAAAATGAAGACGAAGATCAACGCCAAGACGTACCGCCTAATGCCCGAACTCATCCCAGCTCCGCTTTGGGGCGTCAGCGCATATCGACATTTCGGAAAGACGAAGCCTTGGAAAGAGATTCGACAGGACACACTTGCGAATGACGTGACCGGCGAAATTTGTACCAGGTGGGATGAGAGAGAATCCACTTGGAGGAAAAGCGGGTCATGCCAATCAAGAGGTACAAGCCAGAGCAGATCGTGACGATGCTGCGGCAGATTGAAGTCAGCATTGCCAACGGAAAAACCACCCCACAAGCCTGCAAAGAAGCCGAGATTACAATCCAGACGTTCTACCGCTGGCGGAAGGAATACGGCGGTTTGAAGATGGACCAGGCCAAGCGGATGAAGGAACTCGAAAAAGAGAATGGCAAGTTGAAACGGCTGGTGGCGGAGTTGGCGTTGGATAAACAGATATTAAAGGATATTGCGGAGGGAAACTTCTAAGCCCGGAGCGACGTCGGTGCGCCGTAGAGCATGCCCGTGAGGAGTACGCAGTGAGTGAACGGCGGGCGTGCCGAGTGGTGAAGCAGTGGCGAGGGACACAACGCTATCTGCCCCTGCGGCGCACGGACGAAGATCAGCTGACGCAGGCGATCCTGACCCTGGCGGGAAAGTATGGGCGGTACGGCTACCGACGCATCACGGTGCTGTTGCGAGATGCGGGGTGGCCGGTGGGCAAGGATCGAGTGCAGCGGATCTGGCGACGCGAAGGGCTGAAGGTGCCGCAGAAGCAGCGGCCACGAGGACGGTTGTGGCTCGGGGATGGTTCGTGTGTGCGGTTGCGACCGGAGCGGGCGAATCATGTGTGGAGCTACGATTTCGTCAAGGCGATGACGCACGATGGACGAGCGCTACGCGTCCAGGTGGTGATCGACGAGTATACGCGGGAGTGCTTGGCATTGCGGGTGGCGCGACGCTTGGGGAGTTTGCAGGTGATCGAAACGCTGGCGGATGTGATGTTGGTGCGCGGGATCCCGGAGCACATTCGTTCGGACAATGGGCCCGAGTTCATTGCCAGGGAATTGCGGAAGTGGCTGGACAAAGTGGGGACGAGGACGTTGTACATCGAGCCCGGGAGTCCGTGGGAGAACGGGTACTGTGAGAGTTTCAACGGGAAGCTGCGAGATGAGTTCTTGAACGGCGAGATCTTTTACTCGCTAAAGGAGGCACAGATTCTGACGGAGAGATGGCGCGTGGAATATAACACGGAGCGGCCGCACTCGGCGCTGGGCTATAGGCCGCCAGCACCACAGGCCATCTTGCCCAAATCGGGGCCTGGAGATATGGAAAACGCTTCGCGTTTCCCACATCCCCACACCCCCGGCGGCTACGACGGACAAATGTCTAACAAGGCGTTACACTAACATTCCACTTGGTACAAAAGACCGGTCTGGTCACGAGGAGCGCCAGATCCCCGGAAAGGTGCAGCTGGCCAAGCTGAAAGGCGGCCTTGAGACCGGCGACGAACTTGCCGCGAAACACCCGCCGGAGTACGGGAATGGGGAGAAAGAATCGCGGGTGAGATCGAATCCAGCGGGTGTGATCGAGTGAGAGCCCACCGGCGGCGACGACACAGTGGACGTGGGGATGAATCTGGAGTTTCTGGTTCCAGGTATGCAGCACGCTGAAGAAGCCGATCTCAGCCCCGAGATGTGTGGGGTTCCGCGCCACCTCCAGAAGGGTTTCTGCGCTGGCCCGCAACAGCAAACTATAGACGATCTTTTTATTCTGCAGGGCCAGCGCTGCCAGTTGCGACGGCAGGGTGAAGACGACATGGACGTAGGGAGAGGGGAGAAGTTCGCGGCGCCGGGCTTGGATCCAGCGTTCGCGAGCGCCGGTCTGACACTTCGGACAGTGTCGATTGCGACAGCTGTTGTACGAGATGGTGGCACGATGTCCGCAACGGGTGCATTCATCGATGTGACCACCGAGTGCGGCGGTGCGACAGCGCGCGATGGCGAGCAGGACCTTGATATGGGTCCAGCGGATCCAGTTACGGTTGCGCCCGATGAAAGCAGCTCCTGCGCTGCGAACTAAATCGGCCACCTCTAAGAGTGGCCGACTCATCTATTCCTCCTGCGGTGAGCTGCCTTTCAACACCAACGCGTCCAGCGGGCTGGCGGTGGCGTGCAAGTGACGTTGAGAAAGATGGAGATAGATGGCGGTCTCTTTCAGATCGTGATGGCCTAGCAATATCTGAATGGTGTGCAGGTCGGCACCGGCTTCCAGCAGGTGCGTGGCGAAGCAGTGACGGAGCAGGTGGGGATACACCTTCTTCTTAATCCCGGCACGGCGGGCGGCATACTGGCAGGCGTGGCGTGGGGTCTTGGTATCGATGGGCCGAGCACCGGTGTGCCAGCGATTACCGGGAAACAACCAGGTGTCGGATCTTTTCCGCAGACGTCGCCAGTGGGCGCGCAGTTCGTCGAGCAGAATGGGACTGAGCATTACGTCACGGTCTTGGCGACCCTTGCCGCCTTGGATGTGAATCACCATCCGTCGGCTATCAATGTCGCTGACCTTCAAGCGAGTCAACTCCGCGTCCCGAACACCGGTGGCATAGAGGGTCATGAGGATAGTTCGATGAAATGGTGTGCAAGCCGCATCGATGAGTTGGGCTACTTCTTCCTGACTGAGAATCGTGGGTAGACGGTGGCGTTTCTTCGGATAGGGAGTGTCAGCAATGCTCCACGGCCTTTTCAACGTCTGAATGTAGAAAAACCGCAGGGCGCACAGATGGTTGGTCACCGAGCCGGGCGACAGCTTCTGCACGGTGAAGAGTTGGGCCTGGTATTCCCGAATATGTCGCGTGCCGAGGCGATCGGGAGAGCGGTGGAAGTGTTGCGCGAATCTTTCCACCAAGCGGATATAGCGTTGTGTGGTAGCCTCTGAGTAATGACGTCGCTGGAGTTCCTCCAGCATGATTTTTCGTAGATGGGTCACAGGGACAACCTCCTTGTGACCCTCAATTTATCTGGGGCTTAAAACCACGGCTGTCGATCTCACCCACGCGGCAGCGTCCGCCGCGCCAGCGGCTTCGTTCTGACGAGCTAAGCGGATGTTATGCCCATGATCAGTCTGACTTGAATACGTCGGCTTCCTCGGTATGGAGCACGAATCGGCTCTGTCCATTGATTAGACACGCTATGAGTTCCCCCGACTAAGCTGTGACAACGATCTTTCCCGTGTGCAAATTGGACTCCATGTAACGATGCGCGTCGGCGATGTGATCTATAGGGCAAACGTGCTGTCGATCTTCGGCTTGAGTCCCGCGGTTGCCAGATGTCCGAACAAGTATTTCACGGCAAGCCCCAGGAGGTCGGGCTTTGGCGTCAGTTCGAAGAGCGAGCATGCCCACCCACGACGCTATTTCGGTTGGGGGTTGATTTCGGCTTCAGCGGCAGCTTTTACTCTTTGCGCCACTTCGTCGCTCATGTATCCGCAATCGACCTGCATGTAAACCGACGTGTACGGAATTGTTGCAGTGGTATTGATAAACAAAATGCGGAATGTCTTGCTAGTCTCGTTGATCTTGTTCAAGACATCCGCATGGGGAATAGCCTGCTCAAACTGCAAGTTGAGAGCGCACTCTTTAGGTCCCCTACTTCATCAAGCCTGGCGCGCGGCAGCGTAGGGACACGGTTGGGGAGCTCCCGCCGACCGCGGCTTCGCAAAATCGACCTAATGAAGAATCCAGTACGTCGCTAGGACAGCAACGACGACCACTCCTCCAAAGATAGTGACACCCGGTGCCGGCCTCATATCGAATGCATGGCGCACAGGCAGCTCTACCGGCCTGGGAAGCGGGTTGCGAATCGTTATCAAAGTCATGGTGAGGATGATCAGAACAAAAGAGATGGTCATCCGGTTCAGAAAGGCAATGCTGGTGATCGTCAAACCGTGCTCGACGAAAAATGGAATGTTGCCGAAGAGCACCATCGTGATCGCATAGATAATCGGGCTTAACACCATCGCAGCCACGCCTGCTTTCGCCGGAGCTCGCTTCACCAGCAGGCCGAAGAGAAACGCGGCGAGAACTCCCGGGGAGAGAAAGCCCTGAAATTCCTGAATGTAGTTGAAGATACCCTTGAAGCTCTCCTGTCCCAGGACGGGCGCGATACCGGCGCCGATTAGCACGAATACTACGGTCATGATCCGGCCGATGGAAACGATCAATCTCGGGGAAGCATCTTTTTTCCAATGGCGTTTGAACAGGTCTATAGTGAAAATGGTTGACGCCGAGTTCAGCATCGAGGCCAGGGATGAGACTGCCGCATCAATAATGGCGGCGAACATGAATCCCCGGAGGCCAGGATAGAGCAGATAACGCACAAGGAGCGGATAGGCCTGATCCGGGGTTGATCCCTCCGGGAAGACGTGCTGTTGATAGAGCTGGGCGGCCATCATTCCCGGAAGGATGATGAGCAGCGGCATCAGCCCCTTCAGCACCGCGGCAAAAATCATTCCGTACTGGCCCTGTTTGAGGGATTGCGAGGCAAGGGCTCGCTGGGTGATGAACTGATTCAATCCCCAATAATAGAGGCACGGGATCCAAAGGCCGACGCCGACGATCAGTGCGGTCCAGGGCAACAACGGGTCTGAGGCAGGCAGAAACAGGTGCATCCGGTCGGCATTGTACGCCCAGAACTTGGCCGGTCCGCCGACAGCCCTGAAAGCAAGAAACATGGTGATAAAACCGCCCAACAGAAGGGCGGACCCCTGCAGCAGCTGGGCCCAGGCTACGGCCTTCAATCCGCCCCAGGTCGCGTACAAAGCGGCAACAGACGCGACGACGATGATGCCGTACAACAAATGAGTCTTGTTATGGGGATCCCCGAAAACAGTTTGAATCGTTAATCCGCCGGAGTAGATAACGGCGGAGATGGATACGAACAGGTAGATCACCACCGTATAGACAGCCATCAATGCGCGCGTGGTCGAGTTATAGCGATACTCGAGGAATTCCGGCATGGTGCAAATGCCTGCTCGCAAGAAGTACGGCAGGAGCACAATCGCGATAAAGACCATGCTGAGGACCGAAAGGAATTCGTAGTTTGCGATTGCGAATCCCACCTTGGCAGCACCCTGGCCGGCGAGGCCGACAAAATGTTCGGTTGAAATGTTAGAGGCAATGAGGGAAAAACCGATCATCGGCCAAAGCAGTTGACGGCCTGCCAGGAAGAAGTCTTCGCCCAGTTGAGCTTTCCGGCTCTTATAGAGACTGACTCCCACGACGATGCCATAGAAGGTAAAGAAGACGGCAAAGTCGAGGAAGGTCAATGTCATCACCGAAACCCTGACACGTTGAGTTCAGCTGAGCTAGCTGTAATGAGACATAACCGCCGCAAGCGGCGGCTCTCACCCCAAAAGAGAGCGTCTTGCAAAAAAGAAAGTTTCAGGGAACTTTGCAAATCTCAAAGGCGGAGCGGAGCCCTTCTAGGGCGTCGCCCTTTGGCATGAACTCGTGGCCGATGTAAAGAGCATAGCCGCTAGCCGAGATGGCATTGCAGATTCCGCGGTAGTTCAGCTCCTGAGAATCATCGAGGTCGTGACGGCCCGGAACACCAGCGGTATGAAAGTGCCCGATCCATCGAATCGCTTTCTGAATGTTGCGAATGATGTTCCCCTCCATGATTTGCATGTGGTAGATGTCGTAAAGAATCTTGACCCGCGGGCTGTTGACCAGCTCGCAGAGGGCGATCGCCCGGTCGGTGCGGTCACAAACGTAGTGCGGGTGGTCGACCGTAGTGTTGAGCAATTCCATGTTCAGGTTGATGCCCTTCTTCTCAGCGTAGGGCGCGATCCGTTTCAGTCCTCTGGCGCAAACATGCAGGGTATCGAAATCCGATTCTTCGGGATTGCGATGGCCGCTGAGGACGATGATTCCGGGAATTCTATTGGAAGCGGCAAGGTCAATGGATTCCCTCAGTTCGGCTTCCAGCCGGTCGTGATTAGCGGCACGGCTAAAGGCCTCGGCATGAGTACCGGCCTTTGGCGATTCGTGCTCATGTCCTACCATGCTGACAACCCGCAGGCCGTTGCTACGAGCCGCCTCGAGGAATTCCCCAAAATCGGGGCCGCGGCTCCAGAGTTCCACGGCCGGGAATCCAATTTTTCTTATCTCGCGCATGAAGTCGCCTAAGGGCGCTTTCTCGGGCTTCAGCATGGGGACGACGACACTCTGGTTGGTCGGCATTCGGTTCTCCTTCCTTCTCTAGTACTCGACACCCAGTTTTATGTTTTTCGCGGGATCGGCCATGATGCGGTCATACTCGCCGACCAGTCCGTCGTTGAACTTCAGGACCGGGGTAACGATGGACTCACCGTCGATCAAGCCCTTGAGGATCATTTCGTGGACGGTCGAACGGACGCGCACATTGTCCCAACGCGGATGCTCGCGGTTGGGGTCGCTCTCGGTGCGGCTGAAGATAATGTTCGGCCGATTCATGTGCGCTTCGGCCCCAAGATCAAGACCCCCTTTCATGGGCCCGGGGAAAGCGCCGAGGGCGACATTGCCGCCAAAAGCCACGCCACGCAGGGCCGCCTGCAAGGCCTCCATCGCCCCGCTGTACTCGATCACGACATCGACTCCACGCCAGCCAGTGGCCTCGCGCAGCCGGGCACCCACATCGTCGTTCCCGGGGTCAAGGAGTAGGTCCGCGCCGCACCTGCGTGCCACTTCGCGCCGACTCGCCACCGGATCGATGGCAATGACCGGCTGACAGCCGGCAATTTTCGCAAGCTGGACTGCAGTAAGGCCAATGGCTCCCAGACTAAAAATCGCGACGGAATCACCAATACGCGCATTGCTGTCGCGCAGCGCACAAAGCGCGAACGTGGCCGGATCAAGACAGGTAGCCGCTTTCCAGCACGTGCCGGAGCTGAGCTTCCAGGTTTCAGCCTCGCCGATGATCGCCGTCGGCGCAAATCCTCCAAAGTAAAGGATTCTATCTCCGGCTTTGTAATGGCGTATTTCGTGCCCGATCTCCTCTACAATCCCCACCTGCATATTGCCTGAAGGAATGGGATAAGCCCAGGCGACGCCTCCGGATACAAATATCTGTTTCGCCGCATCCCATCGCCCGCGTTGATTTCCATGTCCGTGAACAAAAGCGATTTTGGTGCCATGTTTTTCGGCGCCGTGGGTATTGCGGACACGAATCTGGTTGGGTTCCAGCTGCTTGGGCAGTTCGTACTCCTCCCAGGCAATCGTGTCGTGCTGGTTGCACACCAAACGCTTGGGCATGGAGGATATTCCTTTTCTCTGAGTTGCTGGGCAGATAATCTTGAAAGGCATAAGGAACCACCCAGCGGGATGAATGCTAAGCCAGGTTACGCCAAAAAGATATGGACTGCGTACAGTTTTTAATGGACAATCTGTCGGAATGTACCGCAAGACGCAGCTCTATGTTGACCGGCTGCACATCAGTCCGTCGGAGCAGATTCATGTGCCCGCCATGGGCATTCACGAGGTCATGCCGCCGGGTGATCCGGCATGGGGGCGACGGCTCCGAACAGGCATGGTCGGCGGCCCCGGACCGCAGCGATTGGCATTCTGTAAAGCATCGTCTGATCGTTTGGGAGTACGAGGCGAGGCATGAATATGGAAACTCATCGCGCACCTGGGATCATTCCTCGCTGTGCGTCAACGGGAGATGGATCGAGCGGAAACTGCGCAACACGCTGGTTCCGCTTGGGGTGCCGATCGAGATCGGCGGGGATGAACTGCCAACTCGTTGTCTGCAGATGGTCAGCGAGGAATTGCGCAGCAGCCCCATGCAGGATCCCGAAATGCTGGAGAATCTTCTGCAGCTTTTCTGGCACGACATCGAGCGTCACGTGATTGCCGGCCGCGTCTCGGAACGCCTGACCCGCGCCTGGAACGCGCGCGCAGATCTATCGAGACCCAGTTCGACCGGCCGTTCAGCCTGGCGGAGGCAGCGGAGCAGGCGCATCTTTCGCCATCCCACTTTTGCTCCTATTTTTCACGGCAGTTTGGGACACCGCCGCGTGAATATGCGATGCGGCTGCGGCTCCGCGACGCACAACTGCTTGCCAATCCGGACGTCGCCGTCTTCCAGGTAGCAGAGATGGTCGGGTGCATTGATGCGCCCTATTTCTCGCGTCTGTTTCGCAAGCGTTATGGGACGAGTCCGAAACAGTCTCGACGGCAACAACATGCATATTCGAATGCGGGGAATGAAAGAGAAGTCGGCTACTTCCGCGACTAGCCTCAGTTCACCTTGACCCAGCTTCGAGTGTCTTCGCTTGGCGCGATGCATTCACAGAGTACGAGCTCATCGTTGGTGGGCTTCGTATGGTGAGAAATCGTGCACAGCACTCCTAGCCTCCTAGCATCATTCGAATCCTTACCGTCGATGACCCGGACACGGCGATATTCCAATAACGGTACAAGCGATGAAGGCCGGGGCCGTGGATTTTCTGGTGAGGCCATTCAGCAACGATATCTTGCTGGCCGCTATCCGCCAAAGCCTGGAACGCAGCCGCAGGGCTCTTCGTCGCGAACTGGAAACCCAAGATCTTCGAAACCGCTATAGTTCACTGACTCCTCGGGAACGGCAGGTCATGGCACTTGTAGTCGCGGGTTTGTTGAACAAACAGGTGGGGCGGAGAACTGGGCATCAGCGAAATCTAAGGTAAAGGCACCTAGACTAGAATCCATGCCGTAAGACGCCGACGACCCTCCCCTGAACCTCGACGTTGGTCTCGTAGAACGGCTTCATCGCGCTATTCGCGGGAACGAGCCGGACACGATTCCGTTCCGGAAAAACCTTCTTCAGCGTGACCTCATTCCGCTCCGGCAGATATGCCACGGCGGTCTCCCCGGGACTAACGATTTGTTGTTCCCGGACAATGACGATGTCGCCGTTCGCGATGCCCTCCTCAATCATGCTCGTGCCAGCGACCTTGAGGGCGAAATACCGTCCGCCGCGGGGGAGCATTGCCTGTGGGACCTCAATCGGCTCGGGATTCGCAATGGCTTCGATTGGGCCGGCAGCGGCGATGAACCCCATGAGCGGTATCTCAACAACATCGCTCTTGCGGTCGTTCAACACTTCAATAGAGCGCTTTTCGCGCCTCTTCTTTTTCAAGAGTCCCTTTTTCCGAAGATAGGCCAGGTGCTGGTGAACCGTCGGAATCAAAACCCCAAAATGCCTCGCACTCTCCTCCGGGGATGATGAATCGGGGTTGATCCTTTGGAATTCCCTGATGAACTCGATGATTTCCGCCTGCCGCTTTGAGGGCTTTCCCGCTCCAATTGGCCGCGCGGACATCGAGTAATTGTAATGCCTAAAGAAAACCGAAACAAGGCTGTCGACGGGAGGGGCAGGCAGGACCTAGCCGGCGCAGCGCTTCGATGTGAGCACGTCCGACAAAACCAGCACCGATGACAGCCGATTGCGGAGGAGGCATGAAGACTGGAATCTCCTTTTTGACCCCAACAACTAACTGGCATTTTCCTGCCACTCTCTTTTCGTGTCAATGTGAAACACTTTTCACCCGGATCGCCCCCTTCGGTACGAAACTCCGAACCAGCACAGCCGAAATTGCGCCATCTGCGGCCCACTCTTGCCACACTTACCCTTACTCCAACGCTGTAAACCGATTCCCCTGCGAAACTAACCGCCATCTTTCTATCCCGTCGGTACCGGGAGCAGAGCGATCCGACCCAGCATCGCCCCGAACCGCCGCCTCGTCAGATGGCTGAGTGCCAGCCGCACTAAAGCTGAGGGCGAGCTTGCCAAGGCGAAAGAGGAGACCTTTGAGCAATTGAAGCAGGAACCGCAAGATCCGTGAGCGGGACCCGCGAAAGACGTGAACTCCGTGAACAGCAGCAAAGAATAGTCTTCTGAGTCGTATCTCCCCCTACACTTTCTCGATCCACACCCGCATGTCGCCGCCCGTCTGACTGGCATCGCTGAAAGGGACCAGAACTACGGGCTTACCTGCAGGAGATTGGAGGGAGGAGCACACATAAGCCTGGTTGCCAACCCATCCGTTTGGTAACACGTCGTCGACCGGCTCCAATTTCAAAGGTCGGCTGAGATCGAGTTTCACTATTCCCGCGTCGTCCAAGTTGCTGAGCGAGCCTTCGATCGCCAGAACCTGGGGGCCATGTTTGATGGCACGGTCGTTCGGCAAAATGCTGTACTTTTCAAAGAGATCCCGATCCCTAGTGGAAAGCCATTCATGATCTGAGGTGGAATTCGATCCTTCACTTTTCGTCTGGTCCGTCGTCGATCTGCCATATAATAGTTGGTCGTTCATATCCATGACCACGTCGATCTGATCGCCTGCCTTCCAAATCCGAGTGAGATCCAAGTACTGGCCACGCTTGCCGGAAAAAGCCTTGCCATTGACAACCGCCTTGAAATCCGGCGTCCACTCCGGCACGCGCAGCGCGAGCCTGAATTCCGCGGAGTTTGCGGGATTGACCGTTATCTTCACATGCCCGGACTTCGGGAAGTCCGATTGAATATTCAAATCCACAAAAACCCTCTTGCCGCTCCCAGTTTGAATGAAGTCACCCATCTTGGCTTGGTTGTACATCAAAACTGCCATGCCTCCATCCGCAAACTGGGCCCACAGAACGTCGGGAATCATAGCGATCACGCGGGGTAAACTCGAATTGCAGCAAGCGATGCCATAGCTGTATGGCTTCACATTTTGCAGGGGAGAATAGTAGCAGATGGCTCCTGTTTGAGGGTTTTCGGAAGCAAGAAGGTGATTGTAGGTCGTCCTTTCAATCTCTTCGGCGTACTTCAACTCCCCTGTCAAGTAGAACATGGCCATGCAAAACTGCATCCAGTGAGCGGTGGCGCAGCTTTCACACGGCCATGTGGCAATATCTCCATTAGCGATGTATTGATGAACAAACTCGCTTTCGCTGTTAGAGCCGGTGATATAGGTTCTGTTTTCGGCGAGGTCTCTGAAAACGTATTCCAGCGCTTTCAGGTATTCAGAATTTCCGGTTAGCTGATAGTATCGAATCAATCCTAGGTAGCAGGATATCTGTTCATAGCTCTTCCCAGTGCCCGTCCTCGCAAAACTTTTCGTTTCCAGCATCTGACTAATTAGTCTAGGCCCATACGGTTTTTCCCACAAGGTCACGATATGCGTGCAAAAATCGTAGTACTTCTGTTCGCCAGTGTACCTGTACAGGAACACCATAGGCTCAAGAACACTGGTAGCAGCCATGCCCCTGCTGAATCTTAAGTTCGTTTTGACGATGTTCAACTTGCCGGGCTCTTCCCCAAATGTCGCACAAAGCAAGTCGCCGATCTTTCTGGCCGCCGCCAATGCAGGTTGATATCCGGTAAGGCTGTAATAGTATAAGAGCCCATATAGGACATATTTCTCTTCCCATACATCCCAGTTCAGCCAGCGCACCGGGACAATCTCGGTTGCCGCATAACCATCCGGCGCGACGGACGCAATCAGAATGTCAATAATCTTGTCCAGCCGTTGCCTCAAGCGATCATCGTATCGATACTGCAAATCCCGCACCATGCCGTGAATGTACTTGCCGAGGAACTCGCCTTGCGCGAGGTCCTTTGCGGGCCGGTCGTAATATCCCTCCAGCAGATGGACCTCAAAATCTTCCACAAAACCCCATAGTGCCTTCTCGCTATTCAACTTCATTCGCTGGCCCAGCATGCCCGCAATCGCTTGTCCTCCTGGATGGATCGGAGCCAAACGGTCTTTCACGCTGTTCTCGACAACGAACTTCACATTGGTTTTGTCGTAGGGCGTATGATCCCAGTGGCTAGGTTGACGAATGAATCTGACCTCTTCTGCCGGTTGCCTAAAGCCCAGCAGCCGCTCACGGACATAGCTGCAGCCCGTCTCCTTTTCTCTGACCTTGTACCACAAGAGATAGTCGGTATTGGACAGAGGAAGGAAGCTGTAGTGGAATATATTCTCCCGGTCGTTGTAGATGACTAGTTCTTCCGTTCTTGTACTAGCGACTTCTCGTGTCTGTCGTTTTACGACCTTGTATTCAAGTGTTGCCGATATAGCGCGTTTGCGTGAGTAACTGGTCGCGGTGAAGTCAATATCAATGGGGGTTCTTGCCTGAATCTCATAAGGAAGGCGATTGAACCCGAACTTCACAAGATCGAAGAAGTTTGCCACAAACAACTTCCCTCCACGAAAGAAATCTCCCCACCAATCGTGGTTGTTGTACGCCCTCGCCGCGATGACGTTTTCCCCATCCCATCGAATGCAAGGTGCATCGGCCGGCAGGTAATAAACACATTCCAACGGATAGGGATAATACTTCACGATATCGCGACTTGGGATTCGATACTCATCGAGGGATTGACCGTTCAAGTACACATCCACTTTGTCGTGTAGGCGTCCGAAATCGAAGACGAGGTCATCCTTGAAATATGGATTACTCTTCAAGCTCGAGGGAATGACTAGTCGCTTACGGAACCAGGCCACTTCATCCCGATGGCGGCTCATACCAACCTGCACAGTATCCCAATCGCCATCATTGAAGTGCGCATCTTTCCATTGAGCATCATCCCCCACCTTGACCTTCCAATCATCTCCCATCTCCATCTGGGTTTCCTTGTTTCTCGGAATAGGATAGTCTTCACGCCATCCGGCAATATAGTTGTTGAGCGGATCGTTCATGCTGGCCAGCCTGTTGCCTCTACCGAATCCTCCATTTCCCTTTTCAGAAAATACGCGAATCGCCAAGACATTCTGCCTATCCCAATGTAGCCTTCCATCGCCGGCGTCGAGAATATATTGTCTTTCCACAGATGCTTTGTCTTTGGCGTTGGCAAATTCATTCGAGGGCTTCGTTTCCGGCCCCACGGGTTCACCGTTTTCGCCCAGCAAATGGCCGTTTAGGAAGGTTTGGTCGGCATCGTGAATTGGACCCAAATAGAGGTAGACCTTGTCCGACTTGCTTCTCCACCCCAATGGGAGAGTAAATGCGACGCGATGCCAGGCGTATCCGTGACAGTCGATGTTCTGCATATCCCAGGAATAGTAGGGCCAAATTCTCATCCACTCTTGGTCGTCGAAATCTGGGTGTGCCCAATTCAGGTCGTCACCGCCTTTAAATTTCCAATCGGAATCAAGCCGAATTAGCGACCCGTCAACCGCGAGCGCGTCTGCGTTACGAAAAGATTCCAGTGAAAAAGGGCTGACAAACATTGCGTGAGCACGGGGCAAAGCATCCATCATCAGCGCCACGCCGCCAAAAGACCAACCAAGAAACTCCCTGCGTGAAACCTCTTTGTTCATAAACACCTCGCTCGGAAGATAGATGGAATGCAAGCTTCACTTGCGAACCAGCCAACTGCTCTGTGTCGAACACTGAGCCTTAGCCATGGAGAGCAACCCCTGCGCAGGAACTGCGTGTTGCTGCGCGTAGACATTCCCGGCAATCGATGGCGACAATAAAAAGTCAATGCCGATTTCAGTCAGCAACTCTGTAGAGCGATTCGACAGCACAATTGAATATCCTCCCTTGGTGATTGCATAAGTGATCATTAGCCGGAAAAGCCGTCTTCCCACGAGGAAGCGTTACTCTCCAGTCTCCTCCTTCCGACTCTTAAACAGACTGACCCCTACAACAGTTCCGTAAGAAGACAAAGAACACCGTAAAGCCCAAAATCGACCATGTCATCATGGCGCACCTCACGGAAGCATTCGGGACATTGGCGACGCGCGATGACCGGTGTGTTTACTAGAGCGTGTTTCAAAAATCGTTCTCGGCGTTCCGGCGGTCCCCATAAGTGCCTTCAAATCAGGTCTCAGAGGTTCTGGGAATCAAGGTCGTTAGTATTTGAAACACGCTCTACTCACAAGAGACCATGCGGTGCCATGTTACTGGCGATAAATCAACCATCACGCACTTAGCAAATACAATCACTCCACATTGCAAAGACTCACAGAGCGCTGCTGCCCAATCGGTATTCTTCCCAGGCAATTATTTCGTGATGAGTGCACACCAAACACCTTGGCCTGGATGATCTTCCCTTCTCCTGTAAGAACAGGAGAATATAGCACATCGTAGGGAATCAGCTCTTCTCCTCACATAAAGTAGATAAAACACGTATAATTTGAGAATAGACTCAATCTTGTAATTCATGGATGATCTTGTGCCATGTTTCGTAAGACTCAACTCTGGAGTGACAAATTCTGTGCCATCGTGTACCTGCCCCGTTTTCCGTTCCTCATCCTCGTTTCCCTTTCCACTATTATTATAAAGCAGTTCGCTAACGGATACGTTTTGCGGGGGGAAGGTCACACAGCGGCCTCAGCGCGTCCGGATCCTGCTGGTGTCTATACTGTGTTGGGCTCAATCCATATCGATGCCGAAATAGGCGAGAAAAGTAAAGAGCATCTGGGCATCCGACCATTTCTGCTACTTGAGATACGGCAAACTCCGGATTCGCCAACAATTGTGCACTTCTTTGGAGCCGCAGACGCATTGCGTATTCACGCGGCGGAACTCCAAGTTGCCGTGAGAAGGAGGAGCAAAAGTGCGAAGGTGAGAGATGGGCTTGTTCAGCGGCCTCCGCGAGCTTGAAGGGCTTATCAAAATTGGTTTCAATAAATCTGCGCGCACGCTCCAATCTGGAATCCGCGCGGCGTACAACACGTTCTTTAATTACGCGACGCTCAACGTCATGCCAGAAAACCCGAAGAAGTCCTTCAAGCATATCGGGATCTTGCCAAGAGCTGCCCCTCAATTCGTCACTGATCATGCGGAGATAGCGCAGTGGTAACTCATCGCCTCCAATGTCGATCGGAACTCCCAATGGAACCGGCGTATTTCGGAGTGTTCGTTCCATCCAGCGTCCGGTAACACGGAGCCACGAATGATCCCACGGTCGATCATAATTTCCGTAGGAGTGGAGGGCTTCGTAGTTCCAAACAATGAAGCAATTTCCCACCTGAAGCCAACTGCGTCGGTCTGGTGCAAGTGACAGTGCATCGTCATGAAAAGCGATCATGAGACAAGGATACCCGGTTCCGATCCCGCCGTGGCGGATCAGCCCAGGAGGCATTACCTCGTGTAACCCCATCGCCGGGACGTGGACTTCTTCTGATGCAGCATTCTGCGACTGATCTATGTAAATTCGAGTTTTTCGGTACATGGCGAAAGATCGTCCATGAAATGCGACTTTGAGTGTATTCCCAGAGTATGGGTGTTTGTCTACTCTCTCAGCCTATAGTCTCTCGGTTTCCATTTGGAAGTCGAAAGCTTTCACAAGTTTCGATCTGGAGGCCATCCATGAATCGGCGCATCTTCGTTTCGGTTATCTCGTTGTTCTTGTTGGTGTTGCCAAGCATCTCGTGGGCGCAGTTTGCGCAACGCGGCAGCCTGGGGGGGAATGTTTTCGATTCCTCCGGCGCGGTTGTTCCGGGCGCGGACATCACCCTGCTCGACCTCGCCCAGAACCAGAGCCGCAAACTGACGACAGACAAGGGAGGCCATTTTGCGTTCACTAACCTCACTGCGGGGCAATATCGGTTGACGGCGTCGCACGAAGGATTTCAAACCGAGACCTCCGAAGCGATCGTGGTTAATCTAGGTGCAGTCGCCAATTATGATTTCAGGCTACACCCAGGCTCCACGCAGCAAACTGTGACCGTGACGGCCGAAGCGGGCGTCCTTGAGACACAGAACGCGAGTGTAGAGACGAACATTACCGCGCGTCAGTTCGAGGATCTACCCCTGAACGGGCGCAATTTCACCGCTATCGCGGCTCTGTCGCCAGGAGTGGCTACATATCCGCAGCCGAACATTAACCCGCAGGGCACTTTCTCTGTTGGCGCGCAGTTCGCGATGGGTGGAACCGTTTATACCGTCGGCGGCTCGTTTGTGGGTTCGCGCGACAACGGCTTCTACATCAACGGAGTCAACGCCAACGACAACTATATCGCCAGCATCAGCTTTGAGCCGTCCGCGGAAGCAATTGGTACGGGAACCATCCAGATAACAGATTTCTCGGCCGCTATCGGCCATGACATTTCCGCCATAAACATACAGACCAAGGGTGGTGGGAACAAGTTCCACGGGGAAGGCTATGACTTCCTCGAGAACACCGACTTGAATGCCTTCAACCCGTGGTCCAACGCGCTACAGATCATTACCGGCGCGCCCACCGCCAAGCCCACCTTGATCCGGAACCAATTTGGCGGCAACCTGGGCGGTCCGATCCCAATACCTGGATTGAAGAACAGGTTCTTCTTCTTCGTGAACTACGAAGACTTCATCGAGCATGACGGCAATCAAGAGCTAGTTGCTTCGGTTCCATCCGCCGCAGAGCGCACGGGAGATTTCAGTGAGTTGCTGTGTGGAACACCTGCATGTGACGGCACAGGCACCAACCCTAATCCCATTCAACTGTATAACCCGTTTTTGACCACCTACGACCCGACGACGGGAGTCAGTTCGCGGCCGCCGGTTCCCGGCAATCGCCTCGACCTGGCTGGGTTGGTCGCCCCTGGTTCCGCGGCGATACTGAATGCCCTATATCCCTTACCAAACGTTCCGAATACGCCCAGCAATGAGGTAAACTTTGTCGCCTACCAGACTCCTGGAATTTCCAACTATCACATCGACACTCGCTTCGACGCGCGAATCACCAACAATGACAACGTCTTCGTGACCTGGTCGAAATCCAGCGGGCACTCAACTCTTACCGGCGGCCTTACGCCTTCCCAACTTTATGACTTTCCGATTCAAAGCCAGGCGTACCTGGTGACGGTCAACTACGTCCATATATTCACTCCGCACCTGACCAATGAATTTATTTTTGGAACAGGTGACGGCGTTCTGGGCTACGCATCACCCAGCCAATTGAACTGGCTTAACGGCAACAGCAATCCTCTCAACCAGTTATTTCAAAACACCGGTTCAAGCATAAGCCGCGGGTTCGTGGGTGTGATCGCGAGCAACTCCGGCGCGGCGTCGCAAGTCATCTACCCGGGCACCTACGCCATTCCTGGCCTCGCTGACATAGGACATAATCAGAATGGTTCCTTCCAGTTTTCCGACAATCTCGCTTGGGCGCGTGGCCGGCATATGGTGACCGCCGGCTTCAACTACCTCCGGAAGACCGAGATGGACTGGGACTACGAGACCCAAGTAAATTTTGGATCAAGCCCGGGCAACGGTACTGGGAGCAACTCGGAACAGGCATTCAGCGCGAGCGGCGGCAATCTTGGCTACCAGGGCGGCGACGGCATGGCGGATCTAGTGATGGGTACTCCCTCCGACCTGTGGGTACGCTATGTCATCAGTGGGGTACCCACTACCACGGCGCCGGTTTACAACATCTTGTTTCCGTATTGGGGTTTCTATGCCAACGACAAGTTTCGCGTCAGCCCAAAACTGACGATTTCAGCGGGCCTGCGCTATGACTTAAGCATCCCGAACTATACGCCCAAGCCTTCCATTGCTCCCTGCTGCGCCATCTATACTCCCACCTCCGATGGCGGTGTTCTGGAATATCCAGGCATCGCCACGGGTTTGCCTATACACTATCTGTCGGCTCCCAAGCTGGATTTTGCTCCCCGCTTCAGCATCGCCTATAGTCCTAACCTTAAGACTGTAATCCGAGCCGGGTACGGCATCTTCTATGACACGGGCGCCAATGTGATATCCACAAATCTCCTCAATGCGGCCTATGGTACTTCAGCCGGGGTTAACTTTAATGTGGACAATACGACTCTGGGCAAGCCGGTCGACACGCCGTTCCTCAATCTCTCGAATATCTTCCCGGCTCCCGAGACTACGACTTTAGGATCATTCCCCGTTTCCACCGGCCCGGGCCAGGGCTACCCCGGAGCTGGGGAATACACTTCGATAACGTACTACGATCAGAAATCGACGCCGCTGCCCTACATCCAGCGCATGCTCCTCGACGTGCAGCGGCAAGTGGCAACCCACGATGTTTTCACCCTGTCCTACGCGGGAGCGCAAGGCCGGAAAGGACAGAACGAAGAGAACATAAACTTGCCCCCGTATCAAACCGGATGGCCCTACGGCGGCGGCGTCGGCGACCCCACGTATAACGCGGCTCGTCCCAACAACGTCGGCAGGTTTGGCGATATTTATGTGATGCGACCAACGATAAATTCCTTTTACAACGCATTGATCGCTCAGTACCGGCACGATTTCAGCCGGAGCTTCCAGTTTCTGAGTAGCTATACGTGGGGAAAAACGGTGGGAGATTATCCAGTCGTCAACAATTTGGCGGCCAATGGAGTTTCTGCAGGAGGTGCCATTGGTGGATTTCAATACCCGAATCTCGACGATCGCGGCGAAAGCAACCAATCCCACCGCCAGCGCTTTGTCTCAAGCGGAATATGGACCCCGGAGTACGGCAACACCTGGCCGGTCTGGGCCAAGGTGCCGCTGACGGGTTGGCGACTATCCGGCATTCTTACTCTGGAATCCGGCGAAGCTCTCACGGTGGTTAATGGCGGGCCCGGCACACCCTGCCCAGCCAGCGCCGCGGGCACTAACATCTGTCCCACGGGCTTTGGTTCGAGCGCGCAGGACGGCGCAGGTTTTGATGAACTGTTCGTTTCCGGCAACCCGAACTTGAGTCACGGGAGTAAGAGCTTCTCGCGTCAATTCAATACCGCGGCGTTCTCGGTACCTGCGCAGAATGTTCGTGGAGACTCGGGCTTTGGAACAGTAAGAGGTCCAGGACAGAACAGAGCGGACCTTTCGCTGGCAAAGACATTCCCTCTGTATGAGAGTGTCCATCTGGAGTTCCGAGCAGATGCTTTTAACGCCTTTAACCACACAAATTGGAACGGCGTGAATACGACCTACCCCAGCGGCAGCACGCAATTCCCCTTTGGGCAGGTCAATGGAGCAAACGAGGCCCGCATCGTCCAATGTGCGGCGAAAGTGGTCTTCTAAGAGCCAAGGAGCCGGCGCCTCACTTTAATGACAGACAACTTCGATGGGGAGAGGATCAAAACATGCTTTTCACTCGACGTGATTTTATTGGGATCGGTGTCAGCGCGGCGGCGGTCCTTGCAACTTCGGACTTCCCTGCGTTTGCCTCAAGGGCTGGAGTCAAGTTCAAGGTTGGCGTTACGGATTGGAAACTGGGGCAGGAAGGCAAGATTGAGTCCATCTCCCTGGCCAAGCGGCTGGGTTTCGACGGAGTACAGGTTAGCATTGGTAAAGGGACGGACAAGCTGCCGCTTTCTGATCCAGTCTTGCAAAAGGCGTTTCTGGACGAATCGAACCGAGTGGATCTCAGGATCGCCTCGCTGTGTCTCGAAATCCTGCATCAGAACTACTTGAAGTCAGATCCGCTCGGGCAGCTTTGGGTGGCTGACTCGATTCCAATCGCGAAGGCAATGGGGGTACGAGTGGTACTGCTTCCTTTCTTCAACAAGGGCGCGCTGGAAACCGTGGCGGAGATGGACAGGGTAGGCGACATCCTCAGGGAGATTGGCCCGACTGCCGAGAAAGCTGGCGTTGTCCTTGGCCTCGAGGACACAATGTCGGCCAGGGACAATGTTCGGGTCATGGATCGGTCCAAGTCCTCCGCCGTCCTCACTTACTACGACGTGGGCGACTCGACCCAGGGCGGCTTCGATGTCGTGGAGGAGATCCGCTGGCTGGGCCGGGCGCGCATTTGCGAGGTCCATTTGAAGGACAATCCTCACTACCTCGGTGAAGGGAGGATCGATTTCAAAGCGGTGGTTGACGCACTGGCCGACGTGGGCTTCGACGGGTGGGCTCATATCGAGACCGTCTGCCCCATATCGGTGGAGGTTGACATGCGTCGGAACCTGAAGTTCATCCGCGAGGTGATCGCGGCGCGCAATGCCGGCTGACGGCTGTTGCTCACCCAACGAGCCAACGCTTCCCGGGAGAATGCCGATCACGCAGTCCCATTATGAAAGCTGGAAGGCGTATCCGAGAGTGAGTTTCATGGTTTTCGCACAACCAAGAGTACATATTACCTTCACGTTGGAATTGAAAGCTTTTAATCTCGGGAACCCTAAGAGGTTTCAAGATCAACGGGGCCTTGTTCTTTTCGGGGGATGAATCACTTTGAGAAACCACTTGTTTGAGTCAAAAAGCGAACTTCCGGTCGTGATAGATCGACTGGATATAGAAGGGGGCCTCGTTCGCCTTGTAGGCGTAGTCGAATTTGAGCTGTGTTGGATAGGCGCTTTTGTACTCATCTACTGCCTCTGTTCAACGTGCGATTGCAGAGCGGCAAGCTGCTGCCGCGATTGTTCGAGTTGGGCGGCGGGCACGAACTGCGGAGGGCCGCTGGCGGCCACAATCGCAGAACGATCGGCCGCCTCTACAATCACTTTCAGATCGGGGATCGTCGATAAGGCAGAGATGTCATGGAGGGTGAAACTGTAGATGTTCCCCTTGTCCCTAATGAGATTCAAGTTGGAGCTGATGCCCTGCTTTCGCCGGATGCACAAAGCAGAAGTTGCCGACCACGTCCACGATCCAGAACTCCTTGTCACCCGTGGCGGCTTCCATGATTTTCTCGGTCGTGGGCAGTTCGATAAGGGTCGTATATTTCACCTTGGCGCGGATGGGAACGATGTCCTGCGAGTGATACTGCACAGTGCGCGCAGAGTCCTGGGCGAAAGCACCGATGGAAGAAACAACCAAAGCGCAATTGATGACAAATTTCAGATGCCGCATACCAGCTAGCGGTTGTTGTTCGAAGTTGATACGGCCACCGCGCGCGGCTGGAATGGATACTCTTCGGCAAGATGGCGAAGCGGCGCGCTGGGCATTTAAGGCAGCGACCAGGACTGCGCCTAACAGGCGGTCCATCTCTCGTACCCGACTCCTGAGAAGCCCCGCTTCCTGTTTTTCAGAAACCGTAATCGCAGCCCCAGCTGAGAGGCATTTCCTCACCTGTCCGTCTAGTCTTTTGATTTTCCGCTCAAGCTTTGCGCACAATTCGTCCACATTTTGTTGCAAATCATTCACGCGCTCACTCCAACCTGCAGGCCATCGGTTTGTCGATAACTATCCTAAGCTCACAAGCGTGGCGGGAGCAGCTCATGTTGCGAGATCGAGAATGACGGGCCGCAACGGAACTTTGAGCCAATGCGCAAACAGGTTGAGTGGTCTCAGATGTCCAGGGTCTTCTTGAATTCGCGGACCACTTCAAATCCTTCACGAAGCTTCATCGGCAGATCGCACTCCTTTGCCAATGCATCGAAGACTGGCTCCCATTCCGCCGGTGGTGGATCAAGTTCCTTCGGTACATCGTGTGTCGCGCGCTTCAGGAACGTGGCCCGGACAGCGGCCGCAGTCTTATCTCTGTCGAGCTTTTCTCCGCGGATTAGAAGCACCATGTCGATAAGGTCCTTGGTTCTGGTATTCACTCGCTCCCCTCGTGGCAGCGTGTACGCATGAAGCTTTTCCGCAAACTGCTGTTCCGCTGAAATGATCGGGAAAGACGGGGGTGCCACGCCGCCGAAGCTTAGCCAGTCTTCGCCGGTTACGAGATCCAGGGGTTCGATTACTTCGTCCCCGACGCCGACATCGACGTGAAAGCGCGCAAAGTCTCGCCCATCCATTCGTGCTTGGATGGGATACCGATTGCCGCCTTCCGGAGCGCCATCCAGATCCTGTCTCGCTTCTCCAACCAAGAATTCGAAATAATCGTCAAAGGGCGATGCCGCGGCTTCTTGCAGCATGGCACGCACCTGTTCAGCCCGCTCTTTTGGGTTCTTGGAGAGACGCGTGCCGTCGTGTAGGGTCAAGTCGATGTCTTTGGTCGTCCGCGCGGAATGCATTCGCAACTCCATGGCATAGCCGCCCTTCAGCACCCACGGATAGGCGGCCTTTGGTCCCTGCGAAAACATTCGTGCGAGGAAGCGGTCGAACGCCACTTGCCGGCGGAGACGCTGCAGGTCCGTGCCTTGCTCGCGCGCGCGAGTCTGCAAGCGGGCTTCGAGCGCGGCACGAAATGCGCCGGCTGTCTTGTAGGATTTCGGTTGATCCGTCACGCGGGTTGCTCGGCCAGTTCGCGAAGCGAACGCTGCAGCTTATCGTGCGGCATGCGATCGATTTCTCCCTTGGCGATGAGGCCCCGACGTATGGCTTCGTCGACCGCCTGCTTCAGTTGGCTTCGATCCACATGCCCGCTACGCAGCAGATCTATGATGGTTCGCAGCACACGCGTGACTCGCACCCCGTGCACGTCCTGAACTTCGCCGGGGTCGAGTTGTGCCCGGTGAAGCACCAGGATCTCCGGAATCCTGCTGTTTCGGCGAAACTCTCCGGGTACGGTCATGTGCAGCTTCGAAGGCATGATGTCCGATAGTTCATGAAGGCTGAGGGCCGTGTCATGACTGTACGTCCCTTCCGGGTGCTCCTGGCGATCTTGGGACCAGAGATACCAAAGCATAAGGTCGGGACGCTCTGGGGTGGGATAGTCGGCAAGCCTGTAGATTCCTCGATGCTCGCGGATCCAGTTTCCGGCGTTCACGTGGTAGGAATGCGTCTTGTCCGCGAACCCAGCTCGAATCGCCTGCTTTGTGGTAAAGAACCCCTGTTGGGATTGGGCTATTTCGTGGAGCCTTCGCGCCGCCTCTTTGTAGGGTCCTGGCATGCATATTCCCCTAACTTTATTGGGGGATTATGCACTATTATCGCCGGCATGGCAATAGGGCTGGCGTAATGTGTATCACTTTTATAATTAGTAACTTGCGATGAGCAAGGCATAGATATGTCAACACAATCCCCCAACTTTGTTGGGGAATTGTGAAATTCCACCCTTTCTCGAGTAAAATAGACTTTTCGTAGGCCGAGCCTAAAGACGCTATGCTAAATCCATTTTCATCGAGCCAAAAAGGTCGCCATGGCCGCCTGGGATGATGTGATCGATTTCGATAATGTCGGCGAGTGGCCTATGGAGCTGAGCGGATGGCTCAAGCTGCTCCAGTCGCCCGCTGATGAGGAACAACGATCGCAGATTGTCCAACTCGTCAGAAAATGTTTGCAGGAAGCCAGGATAAGAACCTACCACTGTGCCCGGCTGCTCCCGAGCGAAGTCGAATCGATCAAGGTAAATGGATTGCTGCCGGCATCGCTTGACCTTGCTCGCGACAAGCGTGAAGCCGCGCGCAACGCTGGCCGGCCATTGCCTTTCTGGGCGCGAGAGGATCCCTCTGGCAAGATATGGTTTTACCATCGGAAATCGGACCTCGATGCCGCCATTGCCGGTCCGCTACTGCGTTCCTGGGGTGGAAAAGAGTTGCTGACAGAGTCTCGCGGCGTTGTGGATTCGGCTGCAAAGCCCCACATCATCGCATTCAATTGTCCTGTCGCAGAGTTGAAGTACGTTTTTGGCAACGGCTGGTGTGCACTCGAGACAAAGATCATCAATCAATATCTTGTCCAATCCGCCGCTGCGGCACCAGCGGATACAGCATTTGAAAGCTGCAGCGAGAAACCGGTGCGGGTGGAAGCAAGCGACATCGTCTCTCCGCAAGATGCGCGCTTCAGGGATCTCACCAACTATTGGGATGACTTGCGTTTTCAGGTCGCCTAACAAGCCAGCCCATTCAAAAAACATTCTGGCGCTAATTACTGATTTCGGCGCCGCACGAATTCCAGACATTCAAACCGCAAATTCACGGCAGGATTGACTGCCGTGGTGATCAATTGTTGCCCGGCTCCTGCAACCAAGAAAGGAAAATCCATGTTCATCGAGCTCATGCCGCTCATCGAAAAGCGAACCATCACCATCACAGTGGCGGCTCTCCAACAAGGGCATATCCGGGTCAATGTCGTACCTACGGCATTGGCGGAGGACAGCAAGCTCAACGAGAAGATCAGTTATTCGAACAAAGAGAAAATAGCTCAGATTCCCGAATCTGCGATCCATGCTCTGACGACGCCGCTCTCTCTTACTGGAACGCCGGATGAGATTGACGCCCAGCTAGCGGCTCAACTGAAGGCCTTTGTGGACTCCCACCTTGCCCTGGAACAGTCGGTTGCCCGAGCCAGACAGGAAATCGCCGATGCGGTTAAGGCGGTTGAAGAGCGGGACAAGAACCGATCGAAAGCTAAGTCGACCTCCGTGGCAGCGCCCACTGGCACGAGTGCAGATGGAAACAACCTGGCAGCACCACTCGCAACCGGCAGCCTCTCGCTTTTCGATTCCAAAGACGGCACGAGCAACGCATCTGAAGATGCCCAGTAAGTTACCGACAGTGAAAGGAGAGCACAATGACTGTGAAAATCGAAAAACTCGAACGCGTGTTTTTGTTCAACGGGGCAAAACTACCGGACGTAAATCCGGCGTTGAGCGTCGAACAGGTGCGCGACATCTACGTCAATACTTACCCAGAACTTGCGACCGCAGCGGTCGAAGGACCGACTCCAGTGAACGGCACGCTGCAGTACGTTTTCACCCGAGCAGTAGGAGCCAAAGGATAAGTTTCAATCCGTGACCATCAGCCTGAAGTCAGGTCCGCAAACACGAAATGATCCTGCGTCACCGTCTTGCCCACCAAAACGTTGATCTCCCGGCTTAGCATGGAGACGCGCTTGTGAGTGCTATGAGGATTGGCAGCGCAACCGCTCAAGGGAAGAATTGGGCGCAGTACTTGAGCCGGCTCATGAACGAGCTGACGCACAATTTCGTAGTTCTGATTCGTGAACTTGGCGGCATCGATCTTGAAGCAGTTGCCGCTAAATATTCTGCATCTGCTCCGCAAGATTAGCGCTTCACAGTTTTCTTGTCCGCTAGTCGCCTGGCCGCCGCCGATTCAGGGAAAAAGCTTGATGGGAGTTTTTCACCGCGCTTGCGGAAAAGCTCATCAGGTTTCACGCGATCGGAATCGCTCCCCTGCTTGTGGAACATCATGCGAGGTTGACGATCGACACTCTTGACCCTCAAGCGTTGAACCTCCCGCCAGAAGGTGACGCCGGACGGGACCCCAGCGATGTGGAGCACCTCGGCAATCTCCTTCCAATCAAATCGTCTGCGATCCGCGCTAGACATGGTTCGACTCTCACCAGAACGTTGACAACCAGGTCTCTCCAAACTCCGGTTGGTGAACGGCGGACGAGTGCAGGCAAATGGCGCGCAGAACCTTCGAGCGCCAAGACAAGGCAGAGGAGCCGTAGCCGTGTCACTCCTGCCTGTCCAGGCGTTTCATAGGTTAAACCCGCCTGCAGGCCTTTCGGTTGCGGAAGAACTATCATTTTTCTTGCAAAAGCTCTACGACCCCTCAACCGAGTCCCCCGTCGTGGCGGGATCCCGGCCCGACGCCGGCGAAATAGGGCCTCCCTGGCTACGGGAAGTGGTTTGCAGGCGGCTTCCTCTTGCGCACCCGGCGGAGCCCTGCACGAATTCCTGCAGGAAAAAAAATCTTGAACGTCAATTCAGCAGTCGGGATACGCTGTCTGCTCCACTTGGCTCATATGTGGACCTGATCCACGCGTCACCTTCGTCAGCCGGCTTGCTCCGAATGAAATCGGCGCATGCACGTTTGCATCAGAGAGGAGATACTCCGGAGGCGTGGAGACAAGTGTGTCTAGACGGATCTGCAGATGCTAACTGCCATCAGGACCCAGCCCCCGGGAAGGCAGCAGTATGGGCGAAACCGACGGTCTTCATCAGCGCCGTGTGTTCCGCTGGTCCAAAGAAGCGACAGAACTGGTCAGGGAATACAAAGAAAGAACGAACAGAAGCCAGGAGCACAGTGAGATTGGCCGGCGGAAACTGGTCACAACGCTGGCGGAGATTTCTGGCAACCCTCGAGACGCCTGTCTGCGCTTCTTACGCGAGCTCGGCGTCCATCAAAAGAGAGCGTATCGCGAATGGACAAAACCTGAGCAACAACGCCTGCTGGATTTGATCTCCAGCCTTCCGGTGGAAGAAGTCGCAAAAATTATGCGGCGGCCGGCCGGTTCCGTACGCTCGATGTTGCACCGGCTCGGGATGTGCGGCAAAACCGGACGAGAATGGTTCACCAAGTTCTCGCTGTCTCGCGCTCTTCACACCCGTCCCGACGAGATCCAGAAATGGATCGATCGGGGCTGGCTCAAGTCGCGCTCTGTTGCCACTGCCGGAACCAAAGCCAACGTTATCGATCCAGAGGATTTCTGCCAGTTCGTGAAGCAGCATGGGCACGCGGTCGTGAGCCGGCGCCTTTCCTACGACGCCCTTCGGTTTGTGCAGAATTACGTGTTCCCTCCCAGCCACGCCGAACTATTGTCAGTGAGAGGAACTTACAAGAAGCGAGAGAGGCGCGAAGACTTGGGCGATCATCTGGAATCTGGATCCATCAACGATGCTGAGGGAGAGGGCGAGCAGGAAACCTAGATATAGAACGGGAGCGCCTGCAAACTCCTCACTCGGCCCGTGATTTATGTTGCCGGCATCTTGTACCGGAGCACCTCGAATTCTTCACTCGCGTCCGGCAAAGAGATTTCCAAGACTTCGTTTACTAGGTCGTGGCTACTATCCAGTTCGTCAAGGGCAGCTTCAAACATTTCCAGTTGGAGATCAAGATCCATGCCTACCGGACCGTTGAGGCATATCAACCCGGCATGGATTGCCACATCCGCGTATTGTCCTCTGGAACCGGGAGCATCGCGGGGCCCACGAAAATCGACGCTGTTTTTGGTAACGAACGTCCAGTCGCCATCTAGCAGGCTGCGGAAAAACTCGGTTCACGGCATCTATGCAGAGGCACTACTGGATCCGATTGCGCCCTGAGTGCATGACGTACCCTAAGCTGTCCTGTGCGTGCATCTTGAGGGCAGGGTCTTGGCGAAGCTGTTCAAGTGTCGCAACCGCTCGCACGAAGTCGCACGTGCCGTGCACAACAGCAATGTTGCCCAGTACTATTGCCGCTCCACGCCGAGCAGCTTCACCCGAATGGGTGGCAAACTTGAAGCACCACTCTTCTACCCACTGTGGCGGTTCCGTGTAAAAGGCCGCGATGAGTGCGTGCAGAATGCGTTCCTGGTCATCGGTGGCGAACTCGGCTTCGAGTTCTTTGCGCGACATCTCCGGGGGCTGCTGGTAAATCAGGTCCTTTGGCATTTGGTCCATTTTACGGTCGATAAACCGCCCTTCGCACCATGCCTAGTCACGCCTTGAGAAGGCCAGCGCATGTACCAGAAAACTCTCTTGCTTCCACAACAGAACCTGATAAGAAGAAGGCATGCGCGGAAAAGACGATCAGCAATTGGATGTGTTCAGCTATATCAGTCCCGAGCAGCGTGTGCCGCAGGCTCACCCGTTGCGTTCGCTGCGTGCCATGACCGACGAGGCATTGAGGGAGCTGCAACCCCGGTTCAACAAATTGTACTCACAAACCGGGCGACCCTCGATTGCGCCGGAGAAGTTATTGCGAGCACTGCTGCTGCAAGCTCTGTACTCGGTGCGCAGTGAGCGGATGTTGATGGAACAGCTCGACTACAATCTGCTGTTCCGCTGGTTCGTGGGCTTGAACATGGATGACGCCATCTGGGATGTGACTGTGTTCACGAAGAACCGCGAACGCCTTCTCGATGGAGACATTGCCGAAGCCTTCTTCCAAGCCGTGCTCCAGCAGGCACGCGAGCGGAGTCTTCTCTCGGACGAGCACTTCACCGTGGATGGAACGCTGCTGGAAGCGTGGGCGAGTGTGAAGAGTTATCAACGCAAGGATGCCAAGAACGCCGGTCCGCCGGACGATCCTGGCAATGCGACGGTGGACTTCCACGGGGAGAAGCGGTCAAACCAGACGCACGCATCGAAGACGGACCCGGATGCGAAGATGGCACGCAAAGGCAAGGGCAAAGAAGCGAAGCTGAGTTACAACGGGAATCTGCTGGTGGAGAACCGCAACGGATTGATCGTGAACACCGAGGTGTTCGAGGCCAACGGAACGGCGGAGCGCGATGCCGCGCTGGTGATGCTGGAACAGATTCCGGGAACGAAGCAGGTGACCGTGGGCGGCGATAAGGCATATGACACGGCGGATTTCGTGGCGGAGTGCAGAAACTTAAAGGTCACGCCGCACGTGGCCCAGAATCTGGAGCGGCCCGGTGGAAGCGCCATTGATGCTCGTACGACGCAGCACGCCGGATATGCCATCAGTCAGAGGAAAAGGAAACGCGTTGAAGAATGCTTCGGATGGCTGAAGACGATCGCGCTGTTGCGGAAGGTTCGGCATCGTGGGGTCTTCAAGGTGGGATGGGTTTTCACCTTCGCGGCAGCCGCCTACAACCTAGTCCGCTTGCGGAATCTGGCGATTCAAGCATGCATAAGCTAAGACTGGGTATGTTCGCAGGTTAGAAAACGATCCGCTCGGGCTGCCAGCGGGATCGAGCCAAAACCCTTCCCTGAGTCACGAAATTGGAAGCCTGGAGATGATCTAAGTGCGCATCACCCCTTTTTCCGCATCCTGCTAGGATGACGCTTTTTAATTCCCAGTCCTTCCATCCACGCTTTCCGATCCAGGCAATGTGAGAGGCGTCGGTGTGACCTCGTCTTTGAGCCAGCTTGGTCAACTCCTCGCTGAGACATTCGTCAACGAGCAGCTTCATGAGTCCGCTTTCGACGAGGCGCACGCCGTGTGGAAACAATCACGGCTCCGGCAGGCGGAGACGAATGCTGACGCGGCCTGCCGCGTTGCGGATTGGCCGTAGCATAGAGCGTGGCAAGATTGGCCATTTCAGTCGTAAGTCCTGGGTAGGCTTCCAGGATGCGATGCATCGGCAGTCCGGCGGTGACTGACGCCGCAACATCATAAACCGGAATGCGAGTATTCCTGATGACAGGGGTTCCGCTCAGGACAAGCGGATCTTCAACCACCAGATCACGAGCTTCGCCTAATTCGGCCAACTTCTCATGAACATTTTTCAAGAATGGCGCCAGGTCGATGGTCAAGAACTCCTCGCGAATCGTCCATTCCTTCTCCAACTTGCTGATGGGGTCCTCACGCAATCTCGGGCTTGCCGCCACGATAGTACGCTGCCTTTCTTCGGCCGTTAGATGCTTGGCAGCGTGGAAATAAAAAGAGATGAAAGTACACGCATCGGCGAGGAACCGACGCGTACGATCCGGGCTTACTTTATAGAAGTCTTCAGGAAGGATTTTCTCGTCAATGACTCGATTGACATCCCGTATGTCCACTCGCGAAACGATGGCGGCTTCGGTGGGGGTGAGCATTTCCGAGTTAGTCGCTGGAGTCATAATGGATTCCTCGCTAATCATTCCGACTGTTCGGAATATATATCAGATGCGCGAGATTAGCAAGAGGTTTCGGGCCTCCCAAAGATCGACGGTTAGCGTAAGTTATTGATTGCACATGGGTTTCATGTGTGCTCGCCGCCCAAGACCGGAGAATATTCGGCGTTTCTTCCTGACCTTGGGGATTCTCTTGCTGTGCAGTGAAGCGTTGTTTACGGCTGATCTGTCTCAGCGCCCATGTGGTGCGGCACTCTGCACGGGTCTCCACATCAAGGGTCGGTCCCGGGCTCGAGCATAACGTAGCCCGAGAATCTTCGGAAGGTTGCCCGCCGATGCTTCGACGCAAACATTCCGCGAGTCTTCAGAATGCATTTAAGCCAAAAGGGCAGCCGAATCGGCCTTTGCAGCCGATCTCCCTCTTCTGCCAAATAGCGAATCTCTTTGGCATGCCAGCCGTGTTCTCCGAAGAAGCCGAACCAATCCTTCGGCACGAACTTGAAGGGCGCATTCCGCATTCGTCGCTGCATTCCGCTCCACCGGCGTCGAAATTTGACCACCTCCGGGGAGAAATAATCTGCGATCCAGTAGCGGACTCGATCGAGTGCCTTGAGGTCATCAGCCAAAGAGCCAACCTCCTCAACACTCAGGTACGAAATGACCCCCTCGGTGAGAACCAAGATCTTCTTTGCCCGGAGATTGATGCGCTCAAGGAACCTTCGACGCTCCGCGAGGTTCGCCAGGTCGGCTTTCACGCGCTCCAACTGGCAGCGCGGCGTTTCCCCTGACAGTCGCTTCTCTTTGAACTCGATCACATGAGGATAGTCTGCTTCCACCCAGAGCAAGGATTCCGGAAGATCCATGCGATAGGGCCGGGTATCGAGTCCCGCGCCGAGGTTGAGTACCGCATCGATTCCTTGAGCAAGGGCCAGACGAACGTAGTCGTCGATAATGCAGGTTCGAATCACGACCACCCACCCAGTCATGAACGGCATGGGCATCGCGTGCGCTATCCTCTTGCCCTGATCTCCAGCTAAAACAGCGGCAAGCGGATCGCGGAAAAGAGCATCGGGGCGCTCGGTTTCGAGGGCTCGGTAGTGCGCAATCCAAAACGCAGTATCAGAAACATTTTCAATCAAAGTGTCCGTCATGCGTCTACGTTAGCCAACGCCTCGGTCAAAATCTGAGTGCGTTGCAATACTTAATTGCACAAAACCCTCTTACGGAGGGGGTTTCGTGCCACATTATACGATCGATTCCACCAGCATCGTTGGGCGAAGTTGCCTCATGCGGCTCTTGGCTTGTTGTGGAGTGATCACTCCAAGCTGAATCAATAGGCTGTCATATTCGTCAGCGATCGCTTTCGCAAGCTCAGCTTCCGAATACACGGGAGGGTCTGACGCTGTGCCAAGGATCTGACGGTCCCAAAACAGATCCCGCCGTTGCTTAATTGCTTCCACGATCTGCACTGCATCCATAGAATTCGGTACCTTCCTCGGCTGCATTATCGCACTTGACGATTGGCCGCTGGATCAAGAACAGCCATCGGCTGGCGCAGCCATTACGATTGAAGCGGCCGGATAAAAATCTCCCAGAAGAGTTCGGCCGCGAATTGCAGCGGGCACGGGGGCTTTTGACTCCTCCGTCATGGGCAAACAACGCTGCCGGCGTAGAAAGAGGACCCTCCCTGCTAGGGACTCTCTGAACAAGTGAACAAGTACATTTCTGATCCCTGAAATGTAGTACCTCAGGAAATAGCAGGTCTATGAAGCTCGGCTCCCTCAGGTTTATTGCCTTCGCCTTCGTTCACGGCAGCGCGAAGCGGCGTCTTCCAGTTATGAGCTGGTTGCCAACAACAGCTTCTTTCGGCTGAGAAATAGATTGACCAACCCACAAATGACAAACAGCTGATGCGCGTTCTTCTTCAGTCCTCGGTAACGCACCTTCACAAATCCGAATTTCAGCTTCATGACTTGAAACGGGTGCTCCACCTTTGACCGCACGCTCGATTTCGTCCGATTCTTCGCCCGCTCTTGTTCGTCAATCCCGTTCTTATAACGATAACGACGGTGAGTGTGGTCCTGCGCCAGGGGGGCGCACTCCCGGATCACTTCGGTTTGTCCACGATAGGCCTGATCACCCCATACCCGGGTTTCTTCCCCATGCAGCAGATCCGCCAGCACCGTCCACACCCAAGTACGTAAGAGGCTTGTGCAGGCTCTTGAAGACTCGATTTGTGCGATGCTTCTGTTGTGCTTTGTCTGGCATAAGCCCTTCGTCCGAGGATGACGGTTAGAAGGGCGCTATACGCCCCAGAGCCAACTAAGGACATTCACCGCAAGTACCGCAATGCCCGTTCCGGCGGCAACGCCGGCGAGTGCCTTTTTTGCGCCGGGTTCGCCGTGAGCAAAACCGTAGCCGCCGATCACGATCGCAACCAGACTTGCAACCTTCGCAATGGTGCCGGTGAAAAGGCTTTGGATCGCGTTAAAGCCGGTGTCGAACGGTGAACCCTGTGCCAGCGCCGCCACAGGCATGACACAAAGTAGGGCGAGAAGAGCAGCGGTTGGACGGGCCCACTTCGACCGAGCAACGAGCTGGATTTGACGGACCAAAGGGACTTGAGACCAACGTGGCATACGCAACCTCCGGCAGCACCTCAAATCGTCTGCTTTTGGCGCAAAGCTAACCTGACTCAATCACGATGTCCAATAGCGTCTCGTTATAACGTTATTCCTGGGGGTTATAAGCCCGGAAAGTTAGAGTGATTCGGTCGCTTAGGTTGGAGTGGAGGCTACCGTGAGGGGCTTCTATACGCCGCGCAAGAAAGGACATAGCCGTCGTCACTTCGCTAAAGCCTCGGTTGCCACCACAGCGTCCGAGCGCCTTGGTCACCACCTACGATGGGTCTGGATAGCGCCGGGAGACGGTCGGATTTTACCCCCACCACAAGGAGTTTCCGGCGCTTTCGTCGAATGATGTCTTTTCCTAAACCCCGCCTTGTCAATAAGCTCCGTATTCGCGCAGCGACTTGGTCAACGAGAGTTTGATGTGACGAATCGCTTGGGGTCGTCCGTTATAACCGGTAGGAATAACGTTATAACGAGAGGTTATTGGACAAGGCGGCAAGAATTGGTCAAGTTGGGTAATATCGCCGGTCCCGCACGGACTTGACCAGCCGAGGACGGCAGTTTGAGGTGATGTATGCCAGCCAATTCTACAATTCCGTTCCCAGGCTCAAGTAGTGAAGCTGGACCAATTGCGGCGGGGGACCAGGGCGCTGTTATTCCCGCCGTTCAGCCCGAAACCCCGAAGAGAATTGTTGGCGTCGGACACGGCCAAGACAAAGATCCTCTGTTCACGGTGGAGGATGTTGCTGAGCGACTGAATGTCACGAAAGACTGGGTGTGGGATCACTCGTCGCGCAAGGCGCCATACCTCCCGGTCATCCGTATGGGTGATGGGACTCTACGTTATCGGGCAAGCAAAATTGAAGAGTTCATCGACCAACGAGAGCGCCTCACCCAAATCCGCCGCAAGCGCGCGTAAAATGGGTGCAGGCCCACTTGTTCCCCCGCAGAAACTGAGGAATGAATGGGTAAGTCGTATAAAAGGGGTTGGGTCGTTTCCCGTGGAAAGAAATGGTACGGGTACTTTCGCAAGACGGTATTCGATCCGACCGCGAATCAGCAGAGAAGCGATGTCGTTTCGGTAGTTCTCGGGCTCAAGTCGCAGATGAAAGCGTCTGAAGCGCGAGAGGCGCTGGAACGTGAACTAACCAAGCAGACCGGACACACCGGACCAAACGCCGGCAGAGTGATGAACGATAGCTCTGTTACGTTCGGATGGTTTGTTCGGAACCGCTTTTTCCCTCTCAAAGAGGCGCACTGGAAGGAAGAAACAGCGAAGGTGAAGAAACTCCTTATCCAAAGGGATCTCATCGATCCGTTCGACAAGACTCCTCTGGGGAATTTGGACAAGTTCACCCTGCAAGTCCACCTTAACAATCTGGCGAAAACCAACTCTAAGGACCGAGTGCTCCAGATCAGGGCTTACCTCCGAGACATCTTTGCAGAGGCGGTCGATCAGGACTTCCTCGTCAAGGACCCGGCTCGGAAGGTTACGGTCCCGACTCAGTTGCGCGACACTGATCGGACGACCTTAACCTGGCCACAGTTGCGAGGTGCGCTCTCAAAGCTGGATCTGAGAGACCGCATTCTCCTGGAACTTGACATGACGAATGCACTCCGTCCTGGCGAGTTGTTCGCGCTTCGCTGGCAGTGCTTCAACCACACCGAATGCACCATGCGGCTCGCGGAAACCGTATACAAAGGCAAAATCCGCACCTGGGGTAAGACCCGAAAGAGCTTGGGGGTCGTCCACGTTCCGAAGGAACTAGCCGACGACCTGTGGCTCTGGAAGCAGCGATGCCCCAATTCGTCTCCGGAGGCGTTCATCTTCCCGAACAAAAAAGGCGGGTTCATGGACAGCAATAACTACCGGAATCGGGTTCTGCACGGGTTGGCGCAGGAACTTGAGTTGCCCAAGCTGACCTTCCAAGTGATCCGGCGCACGATTGCGACGCTGGCGCAGAAGAAGGGGACAGTGAAGGACATTCAAGGCGTGCTCAGGCATTCCCGCACGGCAACGACAACTGACGTTTACATGCAGGAGATTCCGGAAAGCGTGCAGAAGACGGTCGACGCCATCAGCGCCGAGCTGCGACTCCTTCCTAATTTGGAAGAGGTCACGCGCGGGACGAGGGTTTTGCTACCAAATGCTACCAAACTGAAAAGCGGGGTATCTGCAAGTAGTTGAAAATATGGTGGACCTGGTCGGGATCGAACCGACGACCTCTTCCATGCCATGGAACTACGAAAAGTGTAAGTTGTTGACGGCAAAAGGTCAAAAAATCGATCGAGCCGGAAAAAATCGGAAAAATAGCCGGTTTTGACACCAAATTTGACACCAACATTGGGCCAAGGGCTGATAGTGGCGGATCAGCCCAACTCATTCCGGACTTCCTTCCAATCTAGATGGACTTCGGAGTTGATATATCCGCACCGGAAAGACCGTTTCCGGCCTACGTCTCAAGTAGCACCGCCAGCCTTCGCTTCGAGCCGCTGGATCGTAGCCCGCAGCCACGCGCCGAGCGCTTCCTCAATCTCCTGCTGCGTGCCGGTGCGGTACAACGACTCGAGGGTCTCTCCGCTCGGCGACAGCGGGATGTGAATGCAAGGGGTTTGTTCGGTCCGCGCGTTCTCTGGCACGAACTGCATCAGGAGGCATTCGCTGCAGGGTTCACGGTCCTTGGAGTTAAAGTTCATGCAGGTGGGGGAATCTTCGAAAATGAAACGGGCGCGCCAAGATTCGCGGGGCAATCGTCCGTAACCGCCTTGCTCAAGAAACTCCAGTTCGAACTTCAGTATGTCTAGCAGGTTGCGATTATTCTTCAGCATAGACTCACCCTTACTCTTATTGTGATCCCGCGAATAAGGCGGTGCGGTGACGGGCATCACAGGATGTGGTGAAGGCCATCACGCGGGTCAGAGTGGTCATCTGCTGAGAAGATTCTCATAATAAGCAACCGTGACCTGGGTCACTGAACTGAGCCTTTCAAAAAGTTAAAAATTACAACATATTTGGATGTATTCTCGTTGCGATGTTGCGGCGAAGTTTCTATTGGAGCTTGAAGATGAAGAGAATCAACTTCAGAGTGTTTTCTCTTGCAACAGCACTGGCTGTTGTCCTAAGCCTTTCTTTATCGGTGCACGCACAAGGCGCGGCAGACTTGTTCAAATCGAAGTGCGCCGGCTGCCATGGTCCTGACGGGACGGGTTCGGCGATGGGGAAGAAGATGGGCGCCCACGACTTTACAACTGCCGACGTGCAGGGAATGTCGGACGCGCAGCTCACGGATATCATCACGAACGGCAAGAACAAGATGCCGAAGTATGCGTCCCTAAAGCCGGAAGACATCAAGGGGCTGGTAGCCTATATCCGAACGTTGAAGAAATAGTCCCGGGCGGTTACTGCTGCCGGGATTCAGGGGAAGTTGTTCAGGGGCCGCGGATCAGCCGCAGCAAGACGTGGAGTGTGCCTGTAGCCGGGAGGGCAGAAGTAGAAGGCAGGGAGCAGCGTTTTAAATGAGTCTGCGAGAACGCATACGAGATTGGGCGCAACCCATCTATTTTCTAGGGCAGAATTCCACCACACTCACCGGCGCGGTGATCACCACCAGCACGGCATTGACCACGATCGCCTTCTGGTTCTAAGACGTTTTCCTCCCCGGTCCGCCACATCCTTATATTGGCCTTCTGGCGTGATACCTCTATGCCGTAATAAGGGATTCCAAGGCGATGCGGTTGGGGATGACCAAGGTTGAGCCGCTCTGCTGGATCAAGCGCTGCTTCTTGAATCCCGCGAAGAGGCGGCTGACAGTCTCTCGCGAGGTGCCAATCATCTGCCCAATCTCTTCGTGAGTGAGAGCCAGCTTCATCTGGCTGGGGTTTCTGGCGTGAGCATTCTGGTCGAGCCAACCTACCAGGAGGCGAGCCAGCTTTTCGCTGGCGGAGTCGGAAAGGATGAGGTCACGGATTTCGCGGCACGTGGCGGCGTAATCCTGACTGATGTGCTGAGTTACCCATAGGGCAACCTTGCCGTGAAGGTGCATGAGGCGCAGCAAGTCGCTGTGTCTCAGAAAGCTGATCTCGCTGGGCTCCTGCGTCTCGCAGGTGGCTTCATAGGGGTGTCCGGAAACGACGGAGGCGACGCCCAACGGGCAGCCGGTTTCGACCATGCGAAGAATGAGAGTTCTGCCGTCACTGCCACAAATGGAAAGCTTCACCCGTCCACGCCGCACGATGAACACTCCGCGCGCGGCTTGCCCTTCCGCGAACAAAACTGCTCCTGTTGGGTAAGTGGTTGTGATCGCTTCCTGCTCCAGGGCCTCGGCTACGGCTAGAGGAAGATCGCAAAAGGTCTTGTCAGCTGATGCGATGTTGCTTACGATATGAGTGGCCATGAGTGCCTCCGCTTACACCCTTCTTTGGCAAGTTCTTCGCCACTCTTCGCAGGACGGGCGAAACCTCCGCGATATGTATCTAAACTATTTACAATAAACGACTTAAATTCATTTGAATGAATAGGGTCGCGACGACCGACTTGCCGGAAAAATGCCAAAGTGCGTGCTTTCCCACACCGATGTGTGATCCCCATCACCGGTAGGCTGGTTGCACAGCCATAGGACGGGTGACATTCGGCAGGGTGTTTACCCCAACGTTGCATGGATCGTGTTCAGGAGTGCAGTCCGACTAAAGGGCTTTTCGAGGAGGGTTACCCCGGGCTTCAACACCTCGCGGTTTGCCATCAGTTCACCCGTATAACCTGACATGTATACGACCTTCAGGTTCGGCTGAGAGGCGTTGAGCCGTTCAACGAGCTCGGGCCCGCTCATGCGACGCATCACCACGTCGGTCAGCAGCAAGTCAATCCGATCGGGATGAGACTCCACCCATTCGAGCGCTGACTTCCCGTCATCCGCCTCGACTACTGCATAGCCGTGTTCCTCGAGAAGTTTTCGAGTCAGACTCCGCATGATTTCGTCATCCTCCACCAACAGGATCGAAGTTCCGTGCCGTTTCGGACTGACGCCCTCTGCTTCGGGTTTGGATCCGAGCCCGATTTTATGCTCCGCGCTGGGGAGATAGATCTTAAACGTTGTCCCCTGCCCTGGCTCGGTGTAGACCATGATGTTTCCTCCGCTCTGCTTGACGATGCCATACACCGTGGCCAGGCCTAAACCAGTTCCTTTGCCCGCCTCCTTAGTGGTAAAGAAAGGCTCGAAAATGCGCGACGCGGTTGCCTCGTCCATACCGCTGCCAGTGTCACTGACCGCGAGGAGGACGTATTTTCCCGCTGTCATGGCCTGATGTTGCTCGGCGAAAGCCTCATCAAACCTTGCCACGTCGGTTTCCAGAATAAACTTGCCGCCGCGGGGCATGGCGTCGCGAGCATTCACCGCAAGGTTAACCACGATCTGGTCGAGTTGACCGGAGTCTGCCTCAACCACTGCAGAGGTCGTTCTGGGTACGATAATAATCTCCACATCGTCTCCCAGCAGCGGACGGAGGAGCTTGCTGATCTCTCTTAATCGCTCGTTCAAATCGAGCACGCGGGGTTGGATGGCTGACGTCCGGCTGAAGGCCAGCATTTGCCGGGTCAACGACGTCCCCCGCTCAAGTGCCTTCCTGATGTTTTCGACGTAGAGCGAGGGCTCGGCGGCGGGATCAATGCGATCGCGCAGGAATTCTGTGCAGGAATTAATGATCGCCAGGATGTTATTAAAATCGTGTGCCACTCCTCCCGCAAGCCGTCCGATCGCTTCCATCTTCTGGGCTTGGCGAAGCTGGCCTTCCGACCGCTTCTGGTCTGTGATGTCGCGTGCGATGACCGACGCGCCCACGACCTCGCCCGCGGCATTGCGCAAGGGAGAAATGGAAAGGGAAATATCCAAGCGATGTCTGTCTTTGGTTACGCGCACGGATTCGTGATGCTCGATCCTCTCACCTCGTGCAATCTTTCGAAGAATCTCGGGAATTTCCTCCGGCCGATCACTAGGAATTAACAGGGATATATGCTTTCCGACCACCTCTTCTGGTGCATAACCGTAGATGCGCTCAGCTCCCCTGTTCCAACTGGTAATGTTGCCCTCCAAGTCTTTGCTGAGGATCGCGTCCTCGGAGGAATCAATAATCGAGGCCAGCCGCGACCGGTACTCTCCAAGTTGTTCGGTCGTTCTCTGATGCAGCTCTTCGTTCGCCCTGCGCAATTCTTCTGCGATTCTCTTGCGATCGCTGATGTCGCGGATCGCGCTCAGCACGAGCGCGCCTTTCTCTGTGGAGACGGGACTAAGACTGATTTCTACCGGGAATTCCGAACCATTGCGCCGTCTTCCATAGAGATCCAGCTCTGCCCCCATGCGGCGCGTCTTCGGTGTCTCTGCGAAGGTCTTACGGTGATGGTGGTGCTTGCCGCGATAGCTCTCTGGGACAAGCATTTCGACTTTCTGGCCAATCAATTCGTCGCGTTCATAGCCAAACAACCCCTGTGCCTGCGAATTTACTTGGACGATGACTCCGTCGTGATCGACGGCGACGACAGCATCGGGGAGCGTCTCCAGGAGGTCGGTCGAAAGCAGGGCCTCAGCCATGGTTTTGGCCGGGGCTGGCAGGGGCCCATCGTGATTAGTGGAAGGTTGCAACGCAAGTCTCCGCGGTTAACGCCATTCGGTACATAAATCTAATCGGAACCTGCTTGCCTGTAAAGTAAGGAGCAAAATGGGGTACACTCTGGTGGGAAAATTAGGAGGTTCGGGATGAAGGGCAACCCCAAAGTAATTAAGGAATTGAACGATGCTCTGCGGGAAGAACTGACGGCGATCAACCAGTATTTTGTGCATGCTGAAATGTGCGAGAACTGGGGCTATAAAAAACTCGCCGACTACATCAAGAAACAATCCATCGATGAGATGAAGCACGCCGAAGTTCTGATCGAGAGGGTACTCTTTCTTGATGGAACGCCTTCCATGGAACCTCTAAAGTTGACCGTTGGCGGAACCGTTCACCACATGATTGAGAGCGACCTGGCGCTTGAGCTTGGGGCGGTCAAACAGTACAACACTGCAGTGCAGATCGCGACAGAGGAGAAAGATAACGGCAGCCGCGACCTCCTTGTGAAGCTGCTCAAGGATGAAGAAGACCACGTGGACTGGCTGGAGGCGCAACTTCACCAGATCAAAGAGGTAGGCTATGAGCGCTATCTGTCGCTGCAGGCGGCCAGCTTCGAAGATAAGTCGTAATCACCGGTCAGTCTTTCTACATCTGATTCGAAACCCCGGGGCACATGCTGCGGGGTTCCATTTTCTGCGGCGCTCGCTTCGCCGTCTCAGTGTTCTCCACGGACACATAGGTTGATGGGTGGCTGATAATGTGGCTATGAACTACGACGCCGTTCTGGTTGTTTCTTTCGGCGGACCTGAATCTCGTGAAGAGGTGATTCCATTTCTTGAAAATGTGCTGCGCGGGCGCAATATTCCGCGCCAGCGCATGCTGGCCGTAGCCGAGCACTACTACCACTTCGAGGGTAAGAGCCCGATTAACCAGCAGACGCGAGAGCTGATAGTGGCGCTGGAAACGGAGTTGGAGCGAAACGGACCGAAACTGCCTATCTATTGGGGAAACCGGAATTGGCATCCGTTTCTGACCGACACCATGCGGAAGATGAAACAGGCTGGCATCCGCCGGGCCGTGGGCTTCGTGACCTCGGCGTATAGTTCCTACTCAGGCTGTCGGCAGTATCGGGAAGACATTGAGCAGGCACAACGTGAGGTTGGCCCGGGCGCGCCGGAAATCGACAAACTCAGGCCATTCTTCAACCATCCTACGTTCGTCGCGGCCACTGTAGAGCGAGTGCGGGATGCATTTCAGGCTATTCCGGCCGATGCGCAGAGAAACGTGCAGGTCGTTTATACGGCTCACAGTATTCCGCTTGCCATGGCCAATACCTGTGATTATGTGAAGCAGTTGGAGGAAGTGCGACTGCTTGTTTCGCTGGTGCTTGCGCAGAAGAATGATGCCCTGGTGTATCAGAGCCGCAGCGGCGCTCCCGGACAATCATGGTTGGGACCGGATATTCTCGATTACCTGCGTGAGGTGAAGGCGAAGAATCTGGCGTCGGCCGTGGTGCTAGCACCAATCAGCTTCATTTCCGATCACATGGAAGTGTTGTACGACCTGGACGTGGAAGCACGGCAGCTATGCCTTTCGCTGGGCTTGCCCATGACGCGGGCGAGAACCGTGGGTTTGCATCCGAAATTCATTGGCATGATTCGCGAACTGATTCTGGAGCTAGTAAATCCGGAGTCGGAGCGGCGGGCAGAGGGATCACTTGGGCCGAGACCGGATACGTGCGCGGAGAACTGTTGTCCGTCGCCGCAGAGCCCGGGACGACCGCTAGCGACGTAGGTGGCGTCGGAGTCGCAGGAGGTCAGTCGTGCGGCTGTAGGAGGGACTACCTCTTTTGTTCCTCTTCGACCGTCTTTGGGATCTTCGTTTGTTTCGCCTGCGCGATCATGTGCTGGACCATGTCTTTTTGCGGAAAGTCGGGATGGTCTTCCAGCAGCTTCTCCCATGCCGCCACCGCACCATCGACGTCATTCTTACCTCGCCACTTGATGATGCCTATGTTCATCAGCGTGCCAGCATGTTTCGGATCATAAGCTAGCGACTTGTCGAGTTGCGCAAGCGCTCCGTCCACATCCCCTGTGTAATACAAACAAGAGGCGTAGTCAGCCCGCGCGCCGATGTTCTTCGGATCATACTGCAGCGATCTTTCGAAGTATCCGGCGGCTTCCTTGAATTGATGAGCGCTCTCGTAGATTAAGCCGATCTGGTTCTGCAGTTGGGGGTTCTTTGGGTCGGACTTTAATTTCGCCAGGAGCGGCACGGCCTTCACGTCCGCCATCCGCTTCATGTCGTCCAAAGTGGGCATCTTGTGTGGCATCTGCTGCGTTTGCATTTGGCTCGCAGATTCGCCTATTGCCTGCGTCGGAGTTGAAGTTGCCACTGCCCTGGCCGCTGGCGATTGGAGCGGAGCCGGAGCCGAACCTCGCAATAAGTAGCCGGCCACGCCTCCCGCTGCCAGGCACATGACGCACATCAGGGCCAACTGTATCGGTTGCCAACCCAGTCTAGCTGTGGTCCGGGCGCTCTGTTCTTCGACCATCCCCTGAACTCCGGCTTGCATGTATCTATGTAAGTACGACGGAAAAACTATCACAAACGCCCTTTAAATTCTTGTAACCGCAAGAAACCTTTCTTCAGCCAACAGATTCAACTCTCGCGCCTCGGCCAGAGGACAGCACCGCATTCGCGGCCCCCAGAACCTCGCATGGGCGGTATTTGTTTACCGCTCCGCTTGCGCCAAGGGACCTGTACGGCCCCACATCCCATGATCTGGGTGGTTCGGATTGCATCACAATCACCGCGGGCCGGGAGGGAGAGCGCTGCAGGGCCGTAAGGAAGCCGTCGAGGAAGAAATCAAAAAGGTGATCTGCCACAAGCACAAGATCACACTCCTGCGATTTTAGAAGATCGAGCGCTATGTGCCCATCGGAGGCAGTCGTTGTGTCAAAGCCAGCATTCGCGAGGAACCCATCCATGACGCGCAAGACGCGTTCGTCGTTGTCAATGATCAATACTGTCTGCTGCCGTTGCCCTTCCATGTGCTGCCTCCTCATCTGCCGTCTTCGCACTGAATTGTTCGAGCGCAAGGCTCGTCCAATTGCTAATGCATCAGAGCGGCCAAACCCCTAAATGCGGACGCCCTGCAGGATTACGCCTCTAATTTCAGTAACTTATGAAATGGGCTGTGAACTGGTCTCAAATGGGAGCGCGCGGAATGGGGTTTTTCTCCTCACCGCGGGCGCGTTTTGCCCCTGCGGTGGGCTCAGGAAGTTATTCTCTTCAACGTTTGCCGGGCGCAGGCGCTTTGGGGCTAGCCACAGGCGTCACCGTACCGTTAGCGTTATGACTGTAGTTGTGGCAAGTAAGTGTACAAGTGCCGGTGTTGCGATTGTAGGAAATAGGAGAACCGGAATAGCTGGACGTCGTATTCTCGGCCACAACCTTCAAATCAAAGTTGACCATGCGCTCACCGCTAACATTCGACGAGTTCGGCCCCATACCATGAGCGGTGTGACACACCGAGCAGGAAAACCCCGCGTTGATGTGCAGGGCGTGCTTGCTGAAGCTGGCGTTCGCAAGAATGTTGGTGAGATCGTGGCACTTGGCGCACAACGAATAAGGTCCGTCCGCGGAAGGATCGGTGATTTGCGGCAGCAGATTTGTGATTGTGCTTCCCGGCCCAGCCGACGGCGGAAGGCCCGGAGCCACTTGGCTGAATTCATAACGCCGTTCAAGGATATGCGAGAACTGCGAGCCATGTGGCCCATTGGGCCCGGTGCCGCCAAATTCACGGTTATCGTCGCTGTTGTGGCAATCGGTGCAAAGAATGCGCGCAGTGATTGGCCGCCCCTGCGTGTGGCCATCCAAGTTCAACATGGCTTTCAGCAGGCTGGGCTGCGGCAGCGGGCTTTTGCTTTCTTGTATTACCGGATGGCTCGAGGTGGCTGTGATGCCGAACTGCATGATGAGGTTGAGCGGGTCGCCACCATTGCTGGTCCGAACGGGCGCGTAGCCAAACGCGGGCAACACCTGCTTGCCCGGACTCGTCCCATGGCAACGCAGGCAGGTTTCATACTGATTGAGCGCAGGGTTCATCGTAGTCACGCCGTCGGTGGCGCTCACTCCAATCGCGCCAGTCTGCGATGGACGAATTGCCGTCGATGCAAAGGAAACAGTCTGCATCGAAGAGTGCGGGTTGTGGCAGTCGACGCATGTCGCGTGGCGGTCGTTCTTCAGCACTACGCTTTCCTCGGTGCTGTGCTTGTTGCTTCCGGCGGGGAATGGATGCCCGGTCTTGGCGAACTCAGCGAAAACATTAAGAATCGCCGGTGAAAGATTCGCGCCGCCATTGTGGCAAGTAATGCAATTTTGTGTGGCCGCGTCCATGTTGGGATTCTCCGGAAGCGGCCCAGAGAGCAACTGCGCGCCCCCCGGAGCGTTGTGCGACGCATGGCAGGAAAGGCACGCATTCTCGTTCACTGAGCCATACGGTCCCACTCCCTTGGCGTTCCTGGAAACTTTATGGGCGGCGGTTGCATGGATGCTTTCTTTCCAGTGAGTAAATGCATTGTATTGATTCCCCGTGCGTCCGTTGGCCGCTGGCGTACTGTTAGTTCCCGCGGCGGCAATCGCTGTGCTCGCACTCGTCGTGGCAATGCGAACCGCGCTGATCTGGTTCGGCTGGGTCACGTGGCACGCCAAGCACATCGCCGAGTTGGCATTGTTCATGACCAGGAAATCCAGTTGCACGGGGTCGACGCCTTGCACGTGCGGGTTATGGCAGGTGTTGCATTGCACGTTGCCGCTGATCAACTGCACTGCCGGATTTGCCGTTGTTCCGCTGCACACAATCGACTGCAAATTATCGTTCGAGCAATTCAACGGCAATTGAAAATTAAAAGGATGGATCCCCTGCAGCGTCCCCTGAAATAAGTCCTGGCTGTTCATCGTGCCGGTCATCTGCATGCTGCCGTAAGGCACGTTGGTTCCGGGCGCCACCGTTCCATCGTGACAACTTAAGCAAAGATTGCTCGCCGATCCGAGCGTCGGCTCCCTCTCCGGATTCACCTCCGTCGAGCTGGTGTAAAGCGTGTAATTCGATTCCGTCGAAAGCTTTTGGCTCCATAGTGGCAGGTTGGGGAGGTTGCTGCTGTTCAACCCCGAGTGCGGAGCGTGGCAGAACTGGCAGGCCGGCAGCGGACCACTGACCGGCCCCGGCGATCCCGGGCCGAGGTTGTGAATGCCAAGCACATCCTCCTGAGTCGTCTGCCCCAGAACCCCCGCGGCCGCAGCGAAAAGCAAAGCGCCGAGGATGACAGCTTTCCTCACTGGCCCGCTCCTCGCCCTGGCTTCAAGCCGTGATAATCAAATACCTGCACGCGGTGGTTAAACGAATCCACGACAAACACGCGATCGTTGCGGTCAATGAACACACCCGCCGGCAGCTGAAATTCGCCCAGGTTCACGCCTCGTTTTCCAAAGTAATAAAGCAATTGCCCTTGCCGGTCGAAAATCTGCACCAACCCCGAGAGTCCATCGACGATGTACAAATGATTTTCCGAATCCACCGCCACGCCCTTGGGACGAAACATCTGTCCCGGCGAATCGCCGACCTGCCCGACTGTTCCTTCCACGTCGCCATTGCGCGCAAACCACTGCACGCGGAAATTCATGGCGTCGACAACCAGCAGGTTCTCGCCATCCAGATGCAGCTCCGTGGGGTAATAAAACTCTCCCTTACCCGTTCCACCTTTGCCGATCGTCTGCAGCACCGACCCCTGCATATCCAGCACATAAATCTTGTTGCGCAACGTGTCGGTTACATAAATTCGCTGCGCCGCCGAATCCACCGCAATTCCCGTCGGACGCTTAAAGTAACCCTCGCCCCCTTTCAAACTGCCAATCGTTCGCCGGTATTTTCCGGTGCGATCGAAAACAAAAATCTTTCCCGCCTCCGAGTCCGTCACATAAATATTGTCCTGCGCATCCAGCGCCACGCATTGCGGCGACTTCATCGCATCTTTCTCTTTCTCACTGCGGTCGATGAACTTATATTTGTGTCGCTCGAAATCGAAAATATGCACGCCTTCGGCCGCCGGATCCGTCACAATCGCCCGTCCGTGCGAATCCACCGCGATGCTGTACGGACGAATCATGATGCGGTATTCCGGCTCGCCCGCCACCACGTTCAGCACTCGCGTCCAGAATTTCGGCTTGCCCAACACTTCTTTTTCAGTGGCGAAGGCGCGTTCGAAGGTCAGCTTGCGGCCGCCCTCCAGCAGCAAATCCGGAGGCGCAGGCACACCAGCGGCATCAGTTTTTTCCCCGGCCCATACAGGGATGGGCACAAGAACGATGGGCAGAAGAACGATCACCAGAACGACGACGAGTAGAAGGACGATGCGCAGACTTCCCCACAGGCCCGGCATCACTCGGGCTAGAATCCCTTGAACCATCTCGAAACCCCAAATGAGAACGAGGTTAGCATACTCGCCGGAACCCCTGAGTCGCTGATACTCTGCGTGAATTTGGTCACTCCCGCCTGGAATAGCAGCTTCCTGTACTCATAACCTGCGAAACCGTAATAGTTTGTATTGCCGTTGTTGGAGAGCAATAGTGGGCTCGTCGTATTGCCAAACGACTTCGACCATGCCCCACTCACGATCATGTGCCTCACCGGATACAAGCTGACGTTCACCCCGTAATTCTTGCCGTTATACAGAACCGAAGCGCCGGGTCCGAGCAACTGCGCCGGCACCGGGGTCGACACCACTCCCGTGGACGTAAGAAGCGCCACTCCGTTCGACTTCGAATAAACCCCCGAGAGCGATGCCTTATTCCAGATAAACATGGTTGTAAAACTTTCTCCATGGTTCCTGTCGCCAGCCACCTGTTCAAACCCGCTGCGAGTAAGGTTGGAGACGACGGCCCAGGTTAAATTCGGATTAATCTGCCGCTTGATCGTTCCTCCATAATTCAACGTTGAAGTCGTGTACATCACCAGTTGGGTTTGCGCATTCTGGTTGTAGAGGAAAAACCCGTTCAACTGCCATCGCCCGAAATACCGGTTATAGGTGACGTTTCCGATAAATCCCGCTCCGGTATTGCCCTGCTGGCTAGCGCTATCGTTCACTCCGCCGTAAAAAGTTAATCCCTTCAGCTCGTGCAAGAAGTTGTAGTTAACGGTCAGGCCCACCGTCGTCAGCCCAAAATTCTCACCATCGAAGAACTGCTGGGTTCGCTGCACATATCCCCCCACCAGCAAGCGCGGCAACACGCTCACAAACGTGCTCGCCTCTACCGAGAGCGATCGTGATTCGGGAGTGTTGAGGCCCGTCAGCGGCACCTCTCCACTGCTCACCAGTTGCTGCTCAATGCTGCCCAGCAGATTATCGGTATAAATCGTCGTCACCTGCACCGGCGCCCTCGGAAACGCCACGTTCACGTTTCCATTGATGGTGTCGGTAGTGCCGTAATTCGTCCCGCCCAAAGTATCGTCGATACTGTAACTCTCCCGGGTGAATCCCAAAGACGCGCTGCTTCTGCGGTAAGGAATCGGTCCCTGCACCGTAAAACGATATTGGTTCGAGGAGCCGTTCGTGGTCTCCGTTTCCGGTTCGCCGTCGTCTTCCTCCACCCCGAGGAGATTTACGTGGTTGGTCAGGTGGATGAACCCGCCACTCAGGTAATAACCGCCAAGTTTGTAAGTGCTTCCCAAGTTGAAATTTCGCGTTGAGGATACGGTCGACTCGTCGCTGCCTATTAATGAACTCGTGCCGGCGGTAGTTCCATAGCCAACCGAGAAAGTCGGCAGTCCTGGAATCAGCGCGCTCCATCCCACGTTCAGTCCATGGTTATTGTTCGTCGTTGCCAACCCCGCCACTCCGGGAATTCCGTACGCTCCCGTGCTGTTCCAGGTCTGGTTGAAATTGAAAAACCCGGGAAAATGGCTGCCTTTAAAAATGTTCAGCGTCCCGTCGTAGCCGCTCGCGTTAGTGATCGACTGCATGTCGGAGTTGTCTTGAGAGCGGCCGTAATAAGGAAGAAGGTTGAAAGAAAGAAAATTGGGATTGTAGTAATCGCCGCTGATCATGCCCCGGCCGGCTAAGCCGAGTGAGTGCTCGTCCGTACCTTCCAGATTCCCGTAATTTCCGTCGTACAACGTCTCGAGCTGCCCGCTCGCAGTTGCGTGAAAGTCGCCCAACCGTACCTGCGCGTCGGCATAGCCCAAACCCAGCGCCCACAGTAGCGCCAGCGCAGCCATCCCCATTCCCGGTTGCATCCGGAATTTATCTCCCCACAGCACACCTGAACCCCTCCAATTTCATTTGTCCGTCCGACGCGCGAGCGAAGCGAGCAAGAAGGAATCTGCTTCTCCCGCCCCAACCCGCGCATATCCCCGTCTCCTCATAGCTCTTGCACCTTCGCGTTCTGCCGCAGCTTCTTGTCGAGGCCGGCGCGCAACCTCTCTGACTTGTCTCTCTCCAAGTTCTGGATCAGCTTGTCTTTCACCTGCTTAAACGTAAACTTGCCCGCAGGCGTATGCGCGTTCAGCCGGAAGCAGGTATAGAAACTGCCCAGCTGCATCAGATCGCTCACTTGCCCCGGCTGCATTGCATTCGCGGCCTTCACAATCTCGGTGGGCATCTTGTCGCGCTCGATCGCCTTGTGATCGCCCATGTTCACGTGGAAGTCGTCTTCCGAAACTTTTTCCGCCACTAGACCAAACTCTTCGTAGCTGTTGGTGGCTTTGGCTTTCTGCCATGCATCTTGGGCTCGCTTCTTCGCGTCCTTCTTCGCGTCTTCAGTGGCTTTTTCGGGCGGCATAATCGAAATGGTCTGAATGCTGTAGCTCTCCGGATAGCCGAAGAATTGCGGATTCTTCTCGTAGAAGGCCCGCGCTTCGGCGACCGTGACCTTCGATTTGCTGGTGATTTCCAGCTTCAGCATCGCTTCGATCAGCATCGATCTGCGGATTTGTTTGCGCAGCATCGCCTTCGAACCCTGCATCTCCGCCTTGAGGTATTGGTTGTAAACTTCGTCATTCGGAAACTGCGCTCGGAAGTCGGCTTCCGCTTTCTGCAGCTTCGCCGGCGGCACGGTCATTCCTCTTCGCAGCGCTTGCTGGTACACCAGCTCTTCAAACTCGATCATGCGCAGCGCGCCCATCCGGATCTTTTCTTCTTCGGCTTTGGGGAATCCGTTGTGCTGCCGCGCGTAAGGGAAAATCGTCATCATCTCGCGCAGCAGATCGCGGTCGGTCAGTTCGGTCCCGTTGATGCGAACCACCGGCTTGTTCGCGACTGGCTTAACCGGGCTCAGGTTCGTGCTCGCGCTGGGTAAAGCAGCGGCCGGCATCCCACTCGCCGCTGGCAGGATTGGCATCTGTTGATGCGACGCCACCTGCGCAAACAGCGGTGAAACCGCCACTACCGCCAGCATCGCGGTCCCCACGAGCCTTGTCATCCCAAGCAACGCGCGGGATCCCCGCCCTTTTCCGAAAACACCGAAGCTGTTGTTTGTGGTTTTCACTTGCTTCTCACTTCCCGGACGCACCCCTAGCGCGCCCCATCCCCGCCTATGAACTTGGTGATTTGGTTACCGCAGTTCCAGTTTCTAGTTCCGCTGGAAACTGGAAACTGTGTCGATGGAATAACCAAGTTTTCAAAGTCTGAGGGGAGACTTGTTTTTCTCCCCTCAGTTAAGAAGAACAACTAGAACGCAGTCGTAATTCCAGTCGCGCCGAAAGCCTCATTGGCCGTGCCACCAAAGTGGCACTGACGGCAAAACTGCGTGGTTGAAGGAGCAGCGGAGGGTGTCCACCTCGCGCCCGGATTATAAGGAGCGTTGACGAAGAAGTACGTGGCATAGGTTCCAGTCGTGGCGCCCTGGATGGCCGACATGCCCGTGCTGGCCGCATACACGTTCATCTGGTGCTGGTTGTGGCAGGTGGTGCAAACCACATAAGGCACCTGGTTGGTGGCATCGACGACCAGGCCGCCGATGGCCGGCGCGCCGTAGTTCTTCATGAACGTCGCATAGGCGCCGGTAGCGGTCCACGCGATCGAGGTGCCAGTGACGACGTCGGTCAGACCAAAGCTGGCCAGGGATCCGCCGTGGCTGAGGCCGTTGATGTTCGCAGACGGTCCCACCGGGTGATCGTTGAGGTAATCGCCAGGGGTTCCGCCGTCGTTGCCGAGCAGGGTCGGAATTGGCGCGGTCCCATACAGCGGACCGGTTGTCGTATATTGGCCGTTGCCGTTCGGGAGCAGGCCAGCCAATTGCTCGTAGGACTGACCCATCATCATTGCGCCCTTCGAGACGTTGCCGTCATGGCAGCTCAAGCAGACCGCGATGCCGGAAATTACTGGAAGAGACGTGCTCGTCCATTGCTGCGCTCCACCGAAGTTCACGGTATAGCCGGCGCCGCCGTTACCGAAGCCGCCGCCGACTTGCAGCGTTTCCTGCGTGATGAGAGATACATCCTGGCCCCAAAGGTGGTAATCGCCTTCGTTGCCGCCCGCGCTGCTGATGCCACTGCCAGCGACTGTCGTGCCACCCGCCCCGCGTCCGCCGCTGTGGGGAGCATGGCAAGCCGCGCAGCCACGTCCGCCGTTATTGTGTGCCCCCAGAACGTCTGTCTGAGGGACATAAGTTTGTGCCGCCATCCAGCCAGCCGTCAGCAGTACGAACAGCATTGTTTTCATTACTTTCTTCATGTTAAGACCTCCTCAAAACAAAGCCTTTATTGTGACTAGGTACTTCAACTCCGCATAAGACAATTGCACGACCGTCACCTTCTGGTTGGAAGTTGCTAATGTTTTCGCCTTCGTTCGTAAATGATTGCAACGGTGAGACTTGTTTAATGTGACCAAAGTGTTGCGAATCTCAGCGACGGTGCTCCACGGGCGCGAATGCGTCATCTGCCTCATTAAAAATAGTGAAATCACCCAAGAGCTTACGGCATTTGGAGGGTGAATTGGCACCATTGTCATGCTGGGTAGTGGGCTACTTTGAATTCAAAGTAGCCGACTACCTATGCTGAGTGGAGCAGGCAAGGCCAAAGGCCCACCTTGGAGTCGAAGCATCCATCACAAGGCACGAACGAAAGGGACCTAAGATGAAGATGGCTTGCCAGTCGAAGCGGTGCCAGGGTTCGCTGGAGCCTGGGTGGGTGCGGTGGGCGCTGCTGCAGGCGGTGTTGTTTTGCCGGCGGGCTTAGTGTCGTTCTTGGCCGGAATCTCCGCCGGCTTCAGCTCCGATTTTTTCGCGACCTCGGCCGCACGCTTATCATATTCCACCTGCGCCTCCGCATTGGTGATGTAGCGGAACATCTGCACCCGGCCCATAAACTGCTCGCTGGTGAAGACGCGATTCTTACTGTCGATGGTGATGTCGGCCAGCGCCTCGAATTCGCCGGGCAGCCAGCCGAATCCGCCGAAAACCAAACGTAAATCTCCCTCGGGAGTGAATATCTGAACCCGGTTCATGTTGGCGTCGGCGACCCACACATGCCCGTCGCAATCCACCGCGATGCCTTTCGGACGGGTGAATTCGCCGGGACCATCGCCATTCTTGCCGAACGTGCGGATAAATTGGCCATCGGCGTCGAACTCCTCAACGCGGTCGTTCATAGTGTCGCTGACATAGAGGTTGCCGTCTTTATCCACGGCAACATTCGTCGGCTTGGAAAAGTCACCGGGTGTGGTGAGCGTGTGGTTCTTGCCCGCGGTCCCAATCTTGCGTAGCAGCTTGAAAGTGTCGGCATCGTAGACCAGCACTTGGTCGGTTCCCGTATTCGCCAGATAAAGAAAACGGTTCTCTTCATCGATGGCCATTCCCGCTGGATCGTTCATCACACCATCGCCGAACTGGCCTTCCAGCTTGTGATCTTTATTAAATACCAGCACGTGATTGTATTGGCCGTCGGAGACAAAGAGCCGGTCGCCGTCATCGATCGCCAGGCCGAAAATACGGCCGAATCTGGCATCCACGCCGTGCTTGATGAACCCAGTGTCTTTATTTTCCGGGTCGAAGATGAAGACAGCGCCGACCTTGGTGTCAGCCACGTACAACATGCCTTTAGAATCGACCGCCAATCCGTAGGGAGTTCCGAGCGCGAAGCGGGGTCTAGTGCCGGCTCGCTTGGCGGCTTCATTGGGATCGACTCCCGCCATGCGATCCATCCACGACTTCCGCTTGACGTCCTGTTGCTTTTGCGGCGGCTTCTTCTCGGCCGAGAAATAATCGAGGTATTGCACCCGCGCGATGGCTGGAGGTTGCGGCCACATAATATTGGAGATATCGATTTTCGGCGGACCATCCGGCGGCTTGGGCGCAGCTGGTTGCTTATTCTTCTGGCCGGCAAGCGCCGGCGCAGCAAGCAATGCAAGCACGGCGACGGGGAATAAGCTCCGGAGCAGAAGGTGAAGAAGATATTTAGACATGGCTAATGCGCCCCTTTCGGAGAAGGAATTCCAGGCGGTGGATTTTGCGCTCCGGGAACGACCACCGGGCCTGTTCCCTGTGGACCAATCATGCCTTTGTGGCAGCTATGGCAAAACTCCATATTATTGGCCTGGTCTTTGACCAGCAGATCGGCTTGCGTGGAAGAATGCGGCTGATGACAGGTCAGGCAATTCAAAGCGATCAGCACATGGTTGCGATCTTTAGGATCGACCAGGTCGGAAACCGGATGCCTCTCCACTGGGTGGCCTAAGCCGTACTCCAGCGGGAGAATCGGAACCTTGGCGAAATAGTTTTCCGGCAGCTTCACCTTGCCATCGAAAATGGTCACCAGGTGCTCACTCTCCAGTTTCTGCGGATGGGCATCGGGGCCGTGGCACTCCAAGCAGAGCTGATTCGGAGCCTTGACTCGCAGCAAATGATCGTTGTCGTTGCCGTGCGGATCGTGGCAGATGGCACAGCCCTGCTCGAAGGCCGGCTGATGGACATAATGCTTCTTGCCTTGCTCCTCTTGCTCGTTATGGCAGCCCAGGCAAACCGAAACTGCGTCCGGCTTGGGAAACGCCGGCGAGCGCCCAGCATGCGGATTGTGGCAATCCGTGCAATCCCCTGCCGCGCCCGGATGCTGCACTTTCGCCTTCTCGATCTGCTCGGCCTTGTCGGAGTGGCAGGTAACGCACAACTCCTTGGCGCTGGCCTGGGTCAGGACCACTTTGCCGTCCTTGGCCGGCTGGTGGCAGGTATCGCACGACTTCGACTCAAAAGGAGGATGCAGGAACGCCTGCATCAGCTTGGGGGCTTTCGACTGATGCGGATCGTGGCATGTGAGGCAATCGGCCGTACCGAAGGGCTGTCCCTGGTGCGCCTTCACTAGGCTCGCGTCCTTCACGTCGTGACAATCCACGCAAAGCGCGGGAGCGTCCTTGGTCAGGTGAAAATCAAATTCGCGCTTGCCCCGTTCCCCCGTCTTGTGCACGGTGTGGCAGGTGTCGCAGCCCATGTCGAGGGCAGCGTGGCGGCTGCCGCCATCTGGCACATTCGTTCCCTGCGTGTGGCAGGTGAGGCAGAGATTGTCCTTCTTATCTCCAGAAGTCGCCTTCAACAATTGATTCTTGTTGTCGGAAGTATGCGGATCATGGCAGGTCAGGCAATTGCGAACCGCTGGCGGATGCACTTTGCCCTTGATCTGCGCGGAATCCTTATCGGCGTGGCAGGTGAGGCAGAGCTTGTAAGGCGTCGCGGTGATCAACTTTACGTAAGTATTATCCCGGTTGACCCTGATTTCGTGGCAGCTCAGGCAGCCCATGGCAATCGCAGAATGGACCGCCTTGCCTTTGGTTTTATTTTCATGGCAGGTGATGCAGGTGGAGGGATCGGCCTTCGGATCGAGTGGAACCGGATGTTTCGCAGCGGAGGCAGGACCAGCAAATATTACGACAAGGAGGAAGCAGACTAGGACGCTCAGCTTGTGAGTCGCTCTGGGATTCGATTGGAATGATTTAAGCGCCACGCCCACCACTCCTCCTTAGTTGTTGTGCACGCATCTCGCCTTAGTTCTAGGGCTCGGCGGATTTCTGAGCAGCTTCCCTAATACGTTGCAACAAAATCAGTTGGGGGCCGGGTTCGACTCTATGGGAGCTCGCAATTTTTGAAACCTTCATCACCTTGGGGATTCTCCCACAGCGGCATGGTCAAATTGACCCATGAACTGCGCCTCGGGGCAACGAACCGAATCTGCGCCAGAGGCATCAGTCTGCGCCAAATTCCCGCAGAACTCCAATCCGTTGTGTGATATGGCTCACAATTCGGGTTGAGGATCAAACTCACACCCCCCTACGACATGGAATTTCAACAACTTCGCGGCACCAACAACAATGGCGTGAAACGTGCTTTCCTTACCGCGGAAGAGGAAAGATATGGCTGCAATTGTCCACTCCGTACCTCGGAAAATCGGGCAAACCTTAGCTGCAATCAAGACCGGTGTCATTCTACTCATCCTCGTCGTAATCCTCTCGGCGGCGGGGACAGTAATTCTACAGCGTCCCGCCACCGAGACTGATGAGATGCAGCGAGCCTATTCCCCACAAGTGCTGCGTCTGCTCGATGGATTGGGACTGACCGACGTTTTCCATGCCTGGTGGTTTGTTTTGTTGCTCAGTCTGGTGAGCCTCAGCATCATTGCGGCATCAATCCAGCGCTTTCCCAACGCGTGGAGATATTTCTCCCGTCCCTATAAAAGCCCTGACGAGGCGTTCCGCAAAGCGCTACCCGGCCATGTGCTGATTCCGATTAAAGATGAAGAAGCTGGATTGAGCGCCGCGGAACGGGTATTTCACAAGGCAGGTTTCGGCCCAGAGCGAATTGTGCGCGAGGACAGTTTCTCGTTATTCGGCGAGCGTAATCGCCTCTCCGAGATGGCAGTTTATATCGTGCACGCTAGCCTCTTGCTCATCTTCCTTGGTGGCATCGTCGATGCGCTGTACGGATGGCGCGCGTTCGTCACGCTGACCCGCGGTCAGCAGTCGAGCCAGGTAGAACCGCAGAAGGGCGTTAAGCGCAACCTACCGTTTACCATCCGCTGCGACGGCGCTGGCCAGGAAAACTATGCCGATGGCACTCCCAAACGATGGTGGTCCGATCTGGCGGTTCTGAAGGATGGGCAAGTGATCCTGCGGAAGCAGATCGAGGTCAACGATCCGTTGGTTTATGGCGGCATACGCTTCTATCAGGCGAGCTACGGCAAGACCGGAAAGCTCGACAAACTCGTGCTCACCGCCACGCCGCGAGACGGTCGTGATCCCCAGGACATCACGATTAGTCTGGATGAAACTCTTCCGCTTGATGCCGACACAACTGTTCGTCTCGCCGAGTTCATCCCCGACTACGTGGTTGGCGATGGTCAGGTTTACACCCGCTCTAATGAACTGCAGAATCCAGCGGCTCATCTGCTGGTGGAATCCAGAAAGTCGGGTCAAGCCGTAAACGTCTGGCTGCCACCGATCCCGGGCCACGAGCAGAACGCGTCGTCGCCATACGCATTTGAAGGCAAGGACGTGCAGATGGCCTACTTCACCGGCCTGGAGGTTTCGCATGAACCCGGGCAGTGGGCGGTTTGGGCGGGCGTAGTCGTCATGGGCTTTGGGCTGGCATTGGTCTTCTATTTCGTCCACACGCGGGTGTGGGCCGTGCCGTTGCGTGATGTCAGGGGCCGCCTGATGCTTTGGATCGGCGGAACGGCGAACAAGAATAAAGATGCGTTTGAGCAGCACTTTCGCGAACTGGTTGAACAAATCGAATCAGAACTGAAAATTTCAGCGAGGACGGGCGCCGATGCGCCTGTTCCAACGATCGTCGGAAAGTGATCCGGCACGGAGGATGCGTCCATGGCACGAATTGCAACAGTTGAACGGCAACCAGCCACAGGTAGCACGCTGGTCGTAATGGTGGGGCTAGGTGTTGCCTTCCTGCTGTTCATGGCATTTCTGAACGTCGTGAAGAGCGGCAATCTGCTCAGTGATTCCAATCTGCTCTATGCCGCGCTTATTTTCTACTGCGGCGCGGGAACGCTCTACCTTGGATTCGGGATCACCGGTACTCCTTCCTACATCCGCTTCGCCTCGCTGGCCACGTGGGCAGGATTGCTGGCCAACACTGGCGCGGTAGCGCGCCGCTGGTATGAGGCTGGGCACCCGCCTTTCGCGAGCATTTACGAGATGCTGCTCATGTTCGTATGGACCCTGGCCGTACTGACGCTGGTTGCCGAGAAAAAATTCGGAGTAAAGGTAATTGGCACAGTAACCATGCCGGTCGCGATCGTAGGTGTCGTGCTGATGCAGTTGCTTCGGACTGAAGTTCGTCCTTTGGTGCCGGCGTTACAATCGACTTGGCTGCACGTCCACGTCACATTGGCCATGCTGGCCTATGCGGCATGTGCACTCAGCTTCGCTTTGGCCATGATGTTCCTGATCCAGGACAAGATGAAAACTGAAGCCTTTCTGGCGGCGACCAGCTTGTTTACCGTTGCTACGTACTTGGGTGTCCTCACTCGCTTTGAACAATGGGGAGGGCTTAGCGTCGTCGCTTGGAACCCTGAAGAGAAGTCGGAAGTATTCTTGTCCCGTGGCGTACGCCTCTTCGTCGTGATTCCTGATCTCGGCTGGTTGCTCTTTCTGGTGTTAGCCGCAGTAGCGGCACCGTTGGTTCTTTATCTGATCTGGCGCAAGGCTCACAATGAGTGGCTGCTCGACATGGCCAATCGAGCGGTGTTCCTGAGCATCCTGTTGCAGGTGCTGGCGGTGGTGTTCTTTGTGCTCCGGGCGCGCGACGGCCGTTACGCTTCTCTCGATGCCGACGGTCTGTTCCCGACCAGTCTGGCAGCCAGCCCGTTCATTCTCTCCGGCCTGGTGGGCGCAATCTTTGTATCGCTGTTGTACCTCTTACTGCTCTGGAGACGCGAAGACCTGGAGCGCATGTTGCCCAGTGCAGACCAACTGGACCGCATTACCTACAAAACCATCGCGATCGCCTTTCCCTTACTCACCCTGATGATCGCGGCGGGCGCCTACTGGGCCAATCGCACCTGGGGCTCTTATTGGAGCTGGGATCCTAAAGAGACATGGGCTGCGATTACTTGGTTGGTCTACGCGGGCTATCTGCACATGCGCATCACTCGTGGATGGCGCGGCCGCCGCGCGGCTTACTTCGCCATTCTGGGCTTTGCTGTGGTGATGTTCACTTTCTTCGGCGTGACGTACTTGCTGCCAGGAATGCATGCTTATGCCTAGCAGCAATCAGTCCGCGGCGAAAGCAATTGGGCCACCGGCGACGTCAGCCCCCACGACTCCGGAGGAGGAAGATCTCCGACCGAGTTCCTTACGTGTCAATTGGCAGCTCAAAGCAATCTTGCCGGTAGGATTGGTGCTGCTGGCAGGGCTGCTGCTCTTCACTCTGGCCACCGTCTCGTTGCGCGACCCTGACCGCCACGCCGTACTGATCGTCGCGGGAGCAGGAGCGGTCGCCATCTGTGCCGTGTCAATGTTCGTGCTTGCCTATCTGATTCAACGACCCATGGTCGAATTGCAGGAAAAAATGCAGCGAGTGAGCGAAGGCAACCTGGACGTCGCGGTTAGCTTCTCCCAGCGCAACGACGAAATCGGCGACCTCGGCCGCAACTTTAACCACATGATGCAGCAACTACGCGAGAGCCGCGACGAAATTGAGCGCCTGCACCGCACGCAGATGTCTCGTGCCGAACATCTGGCAACGCTCGGAGAACTGGCGACCGGCTTAGCCCATGAAATTCGCAACCCGCTGGCCGGCATCGCAGGAGTCATCGAAATCGTCGGCCGCGATCTGCCCGCAACCAGCCCCGCCCGCGCTGTCGTGAAAGATGTTCGGCTGGAGATCACGCGCATCAGCCGCACACTGACCGACCTTCTGGAAACGGCGCGGCCCCGCCGTCCCGAGGTTCGCTGCAGTAACCTCAACACCACCGTGGAACACGCCGTGATGCTGGCTCACCAGCAGATACTCTCAAGACCAATCAAGATCGAACTGCAGAAGGCACCCCATCTGCCTGAGGTGGAGCATGACAGCGATCAAATCCACCAGGTGCTTCTGAACCTGCTTTTGAACGCGGTCCAGGCCATGGACGGTGCGGGAAGGGTGCGTGTCGAGATCGATACGCAAGATGGTTATGCCAGTGTGGTCGTCAGCGACACCGGTCGGGGCATCTCCCCTCAGAACCTGCCTAACATCTTCCGGCCCTTCTACACTACCAAGGGCGACGGCACCGGTCTTGGGCTCTCACTCGCTCGCCGTATCGTGGAAGACCATCATGGCCGGATCGAAGTAAGCAGTGCCGTGGGGAACGGAAGCCGGTTCACGGTACTCTTGCCGTTTCAAATGCCTAGGACCCAGAACGCCGCTTCCTAGAATTTCCTGGAATTCCCGCAGCTTCAACCATATCCTTAGCGAGGTGGTAAACGGTGACTACTGAAGAGACTGGACGCCTAGTCATCTTGAGCGGGCCTTCGTGTGTCGGAAAGAGTCCGCTCTACAAGTCATTTGGCAAGTTCTATCCTGAGCTTCACGGCCAATTTCACAAGCTCGTGCTCGTCAACAGCCGCGTTCCACGTCCCGGCGAAGTCCAGGGCGTCGATTACGACTTTCGCACGCGGGCTCAGGTCGAAGCATTGCGCGCCGATCCTCGTTACGCCGTCCTGGAAGCGCGCAGTGACCTGCAAGGGCTGGATGTCATTGAGTTCCAGTCATGGCTGCGTCGCGGCGATGTGTTCTTTGAAGGAAATCCATTTGTCGGCTGGGCCCTGCAAACGCACCCGAGCCTCACAGGAGTTAACCGCCTTAGCATTTTTCTTTCGCCGCTTTCGAAGCAGGAGATCGTTTACCTGAAAGCGCCGGAGCGCAATGTTTCACTTCACGACTTCCTCACAGATGTTATGCGCCGCAAGCTCTTGCGGCGAACTCGCCGGCAGAAGGGAGAGCTTTCGGCTAAAGACCTGGAAGACGTTGAGGCGCGCGCTTCCAGCGCCTACCAAGAACTGCAAAGGGCGTGGCAGTTCCAACACGTGATTCCGAATCATGATGGCGAGGATAGCGATAACTGGGAAGCGTTCTATTACCTAATTGGCGACGCCGGCAAAACCTTCGACGCTTTCGTTGGCTTGCTTCAGGGCTTCATTCCGACTGGCGTGGAAAATTGGGAAGAGGATCTCCTGCCGGCGGAGAGTTGAACTTAAGGGGCTCCCTTCGGTTGATTTCACTTGAAGGGTCAACCTCCAGGACCGAAACGCCCGCTAAACCCGGTGCTAATCAATCACTGCACGCATTCGTGCAAGAAATCATCCACCGCCCATTCCAGCACCCCGCCTCCATTTCGTAGTAAATTAAACACCGATGGCCGCTGAGAAAATCATGGTCGTGGACGACGAACGCCTGGTGCGCTGGTCACTGCGCCAGAAGTGCGAGGAGTGGGGCTACCACGTGATCGAGGCCGATTCCGGGGTCCCCGCCCTCAAGCTCGCCGAAAAAGAATCGCCCGATCTGGTCCTGCTCGACGTGCGCATGCCCGACCTCACCGGTATCGAAGTCCTCGACCACCTCAAGAAAAATGGCGACTCCCGCGCCGTCATCATGATCACGGCTGATCCGCAGCTTGACGATGTCAAAGCCGCGCTCAAGCTGGGGGCCTACGACTTCGTCGGCAAGCCGGTCGATTTCGACGAGCTTCATGTCACTATCAAGAATGCGCTCGAAGCCACCAGCCTGCGCACCGAAGTCCAGGCTCTGCGCGGTGAGGTGCGCCGTGGAGCCGGTTATGAGAGTGTAGTGAGCGCTTCACCGAAGATGACCGAGCTCATGAACTTCGTGCGCAAGGTCGCGTCCAGCGAAGCCACCACCATCCTGATTCAAGGCGAAAGCGGCACCGGCAAGGATCTCATCGCAAAAGCCATCCACTACGAAAGCTCCCGCCAGCAGAAGCCTTTCGTAGCGATCAACTGCTCGGCCATTCCAGAAACGTTGATGGAAGCCGAGCTCTTCGGCCACGAAAAAGGCGCATTCACCGATGCCAAACAGATGAAGAAGGGTCTGTTCGAGGCAGCCGATGGCGGCACGCTGTTTCTCGACGAGATCGGCGAACTCTCCCCCCTGCTGCAAGCCAAACTGCTGCGCGTTCTCGAAGATCAAGTCATCCGCCGTGTGGGCGGCATCAAGGATATGCAGGTGGATGTGCGCGTGATCGCCGCCTCCAACCGCGACCTCGAAAAGGCCGTGCGCGAAGGTGAGTTTCGGCAGGATCTCTATTACCGGTTGGCTATTATTGCGATCTTCATCCCGCCGCTGCGCGACAGGAAAGAAGACATTCTGCCCTTGGTGGACTTCTTCATCGACCGCTACAACCGCCGATTCAAGAAGTCGGTTCGCGGCATCACCGATGACACCCGCCGTCTGATTCTCACCCACAACTGGCCCGGCAACGTGCGCGAGCTGAAGAACACCATCGAGCGCGGCATGATCCTGGAGGACGAACCACTCCTGCGCCCGTTGTATCTTCCCTTTTCTGTGGGCGAATCGGGCGGCCGCACGCTCTTCGAACGGACTTCCCCAGCCGACGGCCGACAGACATTACCAAACGGCCGCACCCTGCCGCGGCTTTACATCCCGGAAGGCGGGACATCTTTGGAAGAGGTAGAGCACGCCATGGTCGAACTGGCCATGGGCCAGGCCAACGGCAACCAGACCCACGCCGCCAAGCTGTTAGACATAAGCCGCGACGCCCTGCGCTACAAGCTAAAGAAATTCGGCCTGATTCGCGGCGATGAAGAAGGCGCACAGGCCGGCGTGGCCGAAGACCAGTGAGCGTGGCAATGTAAGAAAGACGGGGCGAGCACGGCGCACTCGCCCTGTAACATTTTTGCGTCCGACTAATTTAGAAGAAACCCAACGGCTTCGGGCTATAGCTCACCAACAAATTCTTCGTCTGTTGATAGTGTCCGAGGGCGAGCTTGTGAGTTTCGCGGCCAAAACCGGACTGTTTGTAGCCGCCAAACGCCGCACCCGCTGGATACAGGTGATAGCAGTTGGTCCACACGCGTCCTGCCTTGATTTCCCGGCCCACGCGATAGGCAGTCGTCCCGTTGCGCGACCACACGCCCGCGCCCAGTCCGTATACCGTGTCGTTGCCGATAGCGATGGCTTCTTCCAGAGTCTTGAACTTCGTCACCGAAAGCACCGGCCCGAAGATCTCTTCCTGGAAAATGCGCATCTTGTTGTGGCCAACGAACACTGTCGGCTTGACGTAGTAACCCTTCTCCAGGTCGCCGCCTAGATGAGCCAGTTCGCCTCCGGCGATGCACTTCGCACCTTCTTGTTTCCCGATCTGGATGTATCCCAGGATCTTTTCCAGTTGGTCGCGCGATGCCTGCGCCCCCATCTGGGTCGTGGGATCGAGTGGGTTGCCTACCTTGATCTTGGCCACGCGCTCGATCGCGCGCTCCAGGAACTTGTCGAAGATCGATTCCTGAATCAGAGCGCGAGAAGGACAAGTGCAGACCTCACCCTTGTTGAAAGCGAACAGGGCAAAACCTTCCAGAGCCTTATCGAAGAATTCATCATCTTCATCCATCACATCGGCGAAGAAGATGTTCGGCGACTTTCCGCCCAACTCCAGCGTCTGCGGAATGATTGGCTCGGACGCATACTGCATAATCAGCCTGCCGGTCGTGGTTTCGCCGGTAAAGCCGATCTTCGCAATGCGCGGATTCGCTGCCAGAGCTTTGCCGATCTCGCCGCCCGGTCCGGTAACCACGTTGACCACGCCTGCGGGAACTAGATCCGCGATCAGTTGCATCAGCACCAAAGCGCTGAGCGGAGTATTCGAAGCCGGTTTCAGCACCACGCAGTTTCCCGCGCCCAGCGCGGGAGCCAGCTTCCACGCTGCCATCAGCAGCGGGAAGTTCCACGGGATGATCTGTCCCACCACTCCCAGCGGCTCTTTGAAATGATACGCAATCGTGTCGTTGTCGATCTCGCTCACCGTGCCTTCTTCAGCGCGGACGCAGCTGGCGAAATAACGGAAGTGGTCGATGGCCAACGGCACATCCGCGGCGCGAGTCTCGCGAATCGGTTTGCCGTTGTCGAGAGTTTCCGCGAGGGCAAGAAGCTCCAGGTTTTCTTCCATCTTGTCGGCGATCTTCAGCAGAAAGCCGGCTCGATCCGCGGGTGAGGTGTGTGCCCAGAGATCCTTGACTGCATGTGCTGCATCAAGAGCCTTCTCGATGTCTTCCGCCGAGGAACGCGCGATCTCGCAGATCGGTTCCCCGTTGATCGGGCTGTAATCTGTAAAGTATTTGCCTTTCAAAGGCGCCACCCACCGGCCGCCGATGAAGTTTTCATATTTCGACTTGACCCCGCCCTTGCGAAGTGTGTCGATTGCCTGCTGGACGGATGTGTGTTTAACGAGATCGTTAACTGCCATAACAATGTCTCCTTTTCTGCTCTGTTAAGAACAATGACGATTTCCGCGTGCTTTGCCAAAATACCGTGCCTGAAGGAAAAAACCGGTAAGCGCCATTACCGCTCCCGGTGACTCCGATCACAATTCATCGGAAATGAATCGAGGCGGGAAAGGCTCCCATCCCATGACGAGCACCCTAATCCGCCTCTGGTTTAGTATCTGCATTGAGTGATTAGTGAGCACCGACTAGGACGCCCTGACTCGCAGACTTCTTTGCGCCAGACTCCGCAGCGATATCGAGAACGATCCGTCCGTTAACCTTCCCCTTTTTGAGACGGTCAAAGATATCGTTGATCGAATCCAGTAGTTGCTCCTCGATGGTGGCCTTTACTTTGCCTTCCGCGGCAAACTGCAGAGCTTCCTCGAGGTCCTTGCGTGTGCCCACAATCGATCCCCGCACGGTCTGGCCATTCAGCACCAGGTCGAAGATCGAGACGGGGAATTCGCCGGGAGGCAGGCCGTTCAGGACGCAAGTCCCGCCGCGACGCAGCATCCCAAGCGCTTGCTTGAACGCCGGAAGCGAAACGGCCGTCACCAACACGCCGTGAACCCCGCCAGTTTGCTTCTGGATCGCTTGCACCACATCTTCTTCCTTTGCATCCACAGTTACTTCGGCCCCAAGCTTGCGAGCCAGCTGCAGCTTTTCCGGTCCGATGTCGATCGCGGCCACATGCAGTCCCATCGCTTTCGCATATTGCACCGCAACGTGGCCAAGGCCGCCCACGCCCGAGATCGCTACCCACTCCCCGGGGCGCGCTTGGGTTTGTTTCAAGCCCTTATAAGTGGTGACGCCGGCGCAGAGAATCGGCGCGATATCAATAAAAGATACTTTGTCCGGAATCCGTCCCAGGTAATCCGCCTGGCCCAAAGCATATTCCGCGAAGGAGCCGTTGACGGTATAGCCAGACATTTGCTGCTCCGGACAAAGTGTTTCCCAGCCGGTAAGACAGAATTCACAATGCCCGCACGCACTGTGCAGCCATGCGATCCCGACGCGATCGCCTTCCTTCAAGTGGGTTACGCCCGGCCCAAGCTTGGCCACATAGCCCGCGCCTTCATGCCCGGGAATAAACGGAAGTGTCGGTTTGATCGGCCAATCGCCATCTGCTGCGTGCAGATCGGTATGGCAGACGCCGCTCGCGACCACCTTGACCAGCGCCTCACCCCGCCCTGGATCTGGAATTGGAACTTCTCGGACCTTCAATGGTGCCCCGAATTTCTCGACAAAAGCCGCCTTCATTGTTTTTGCCATTTTATGTCTCCTTCGAAAACCACCGTTTAATGGATTGCTTACAGTCCTGCGGACTCCGAATCACTTTGCAACGAAGTAGCACCCTCTGTATGTGACTTGGCGCACAGGTCTGTGTGCGTCGCAGCCTAACTCTTGGCGTGCTGCTTCGCTCGCTCGATATATTTCCGGACTTCCTGTTTCTGCGGATAATCCGGATTCCGCCGCAACAGTTCCTCCCAAGCCTGCACCGCTCCCTTGGGATCAAACTTGCCTTGCCACCGAACCACGCCCAGGTTGAACAGAGTTCCCGGATGATCAGGCCGATATTTCAAAGCCTTCTGAAACTCGGCAATGGCTCCATCAGCATCTCCCGTGTACCACAGCGACGTTCCGAGATCGGTTAACACATCTGCGTTCGTGGGCTGGCTCTTCACAGCGAGTTGGTAGTATTTGACGGCGTCTGAATATTGCCGTCCGTCGTAGTAAAGATTCGCCACTTGCACAATCGTGTTGAAATCATCGGGGCTGCTCTTCAAAGTGGCGAGTAAAGGCGCGACTGCCTGATCCACCATCGCCTTCTGCTGTTCGGGAGTCACCTGCGCTTGGGTTGACTGACCCTGAGGTACGCCGCCGTCGGCAGCCGTAGACGCTTGCGCCGTCTCCGCGACCGACGAAGCGGAACCGCGAAACAGGTAGCCGAGCGCGACTCCCAGCACGAGGCAGAAGACCGCGAGCAAATACGCCTGAATATCGGTCCAGCCGGCTTTGGTATGGGATCCGTCTTTTCCTAGATTGTTCACTGTTCGCTGCTCCTTAGTGGGATCTGGTGCCGGCAAGCGCCGTGTCGGGCGTTTGCAGGTGGAACAGCCGCTGCACTGCAGTGGTCATCTGTTCCTGTTCCATCTTCTCTGGAAGTTCCTTGAGTTCACGCGCTAAGGACCCTGCAATTCTCTTCGTCATTCTGGACATGACGGTGTTTAACATTTCGTCCTGGTCCTTGGAAAACGGCCCGTTCTCTTGTCGGAAGGAATCCAATTCTTGCCGGCAAATCTCGTCCAGCCGCTGGCGCAGTGCGACGATGGTCGGTACCACGCGCTCCGCCATCAGCTTGCGGCGGAAGGCTTGCGCCTCGGCTTCTAGAATCTTTTGTGCGTCGGCGGCGGCAGCCTCACGCTCGCCCGCATTGTGGTCGACCACGTTTTCGAGGTCGTCAAGGTTATAGAGGAAAACGCCTTTCACTTCGCGGACTGCAGAATCAATGTCACGAGGCAACGCGATATCCACGATCACCAGCGGTTGATCTTCGCCCTCACGATCGTTACCCTGACGATCGTTGCGGCCGCGAACCAGAATCTCGGCTTCCTCGCGGCTAAGAATCGTGTGCGGACAGGAAGTCGAACTGATGATGATGTCGGCTTCTGCCATGTGTTGCCAGCGCTCTTCAAACGGGATCGCGACTCCGCCCAGCTTCGCGGCCAACTCGGCTGCGTGCTCAAGTGTGCGGTTGATCACTTTGACAGAGCTAGCGCCGTGGTTGAGCAACCCGCGGGCTGAAAGTTCGCTCATCTTGCCCGCGCCTAACAGCAGCACCTTCTTGTTTTCAAGCGTTCCGAAAATCTGGCGCGTGAGTTCCACGGCGGCATACGGAATCGAAACCGCCGCGTTGCCAATCGCCGTTTCACTGCGCACGCGCTTCGAGACCGTGAGGGCCTTCTGCATCACAGCATCAAGAAACCGGCCCGTCACCCCAACTTTTTGCGCCTGCTGCCAAGCCTGCTTCACTTGCGAGATCACCTGGGGCTCGCCGACCACCATCGAATCAAGACTGGATGCGACCCGGAAAATGTGCAGGAGGGCGGCTTCATCCAGCAGGCGGTAGAAGTGCTTCCACTCGCACAACTTCAGCCCATACTCGGAGCCGAGCAGCCGCATCACCGAGTTGGCAGCCAGGGTGACGTCGCAGACCCAGAGCAAGAACTCTGTGCGGTTACAGGTAGCCAGCACAATGACTTCTTCAATGCCCTCAGCCCTCGACAACTGCACCAAGGCTTGGTAACGCCGGTCTTCGCTGATCCAGAAACGCTCCCGCACCCCCACTGGGGCTGTGCGGTAGTTCAGGCCAACAACCATCAGAGTGGGTTCCAATGTCTTCATCTCCTGTAGAGCACTCTCTACCAAAAGCATCTGCTTTGCCAAAGGGAACCCAGCGCCCAGGTAACTATCGTGTGTGTTGTCAATTAGTTAGGGTGATTCTTGCGAGGAGGAAACGAGATTGATGAGGTTAGATTGCGGAATATCACGCTGCGCTCGGGTCTTTTCGCCCCTTGGGACGGTCTTTCGCAACAGAGAACACTAGGGCATAGAGAAGACAAATGTGAACGTTGTGGCTCCCATACTCTGGGACGCTTGCTTCTGGAACGCTTTACTTCAGGAAAAGAATGTCGGATCATCGATCCGTGAGGTGGTTCCTCCTCAGCCTTTGCCTGTCACCCCTGCTTCTGCTGTCTGGCTGCTACAGCGGCTCGCGCCCCTCGCGTATTGGCAGCATAGCACCCGATTTTACCGTGCAAGACTTCGACCGCAAGGTCACTTTGCGCCAGTTTCGCGGTAATGGTGGGCCCGGAATCGCTCGAATGGGCGCAATGGGGTCCTGCTGCTGACGCTGGGCGGCTTCATTGGAAACTTTGTTTCTAGCCTCGCCGATCATGCCGGAAATGGGTTCTTCAATTCCCTGGAGTGGGTGCCGGTAGCGGCGAGCGCAATCGCGATCGAATTCCTGGCTGTTCCGCTGTTTATGCGAGTGTCGCGCCAGTACGTCGACCTCTGCCTGGCAATTCTCTTCCTTGAGGCAGGCGTGGGCGTGTGGGGCTTTGTGCTGCACGCGGCGGGTAATCTGCGGGGGCCCTCGATTCACGCGTTTGACAACTTCATTTATGCGCCCCACCGATGGCCCCGCTGCTTTTTCCCAATCTTATGGTGCTCGGCGTCATCGCACTCTAGTGCCTTCGAACCAATCTGGGTTGACCTGCGCCACTTAAAACAAGCGCCTGAAACGAGCGCCGGCGGCAGTCGCTCGTTGAACCCGATGCTTCAATCGTAACTTCCGACGCTACAGTTTACTTAGAAACTCCGTGATCTCGGTGAATTCCAATCCACGGGCCCGACGAACTTGCGAAAGCACGCCGTTGCGGTCGATGATGTAGGTTTCGGGCCACCCGGAAGTCCCATAGAGAGAGCTACTTTTCTGTTCGGGGTCGCGGACAGTCAGGAGGTTGACACCGTGTTGTTTGAGGAAGCGGTGATACATGTCGGCATCAACGTCGATGCTCACAGCCAGCACGGTCACTCCTCGGTCTCGCATGCGGCCCTGGATACTGACCAAGGAAGGAATCTCCTCTACGCAGGGGACACCAGGTAGCCCAGAAATTCAATACCCACCACAATTGGAATCGTGACAAGAGTGAGTGGTTGGATCGGCGCGGTAGTCGCTCTCGACAAATCAGGACAACGACAGGGGTGCGGGATTAACGGCCGAAGTGGAATCCAGCGACGAGCACAATTCCGAAGATCGCAGCATGGGCGAGTTCGGTCCACCCGAGCTTGCGTACTGCCAGAGGTTTCGGTCGCTCGAAAAACCAGGGAATGCCGCGAGCCAGCAGCGGCAAGAACGCCAATGCCGCGAGCCAAGGCAGAAGACGCAAACGCCACGCGAATACAAGGGCGGCCGCCATGAGCGCTTGTCCAGCCAGAAAACTGCGCCCACGCGCGAGTTTTTGCGACCAACCGCTGACCCGGGCGGAGTGGATGCGGAGCTGCACAAAATGAATCTGGTCGCCGGCGAACAGAAAGTTTGCTATCCACAGAAGCCACGCGTCGCGGTCCAGTTGCCCGGTCACCACGTAGTATGCGGCCGGAGCTGTCACCGTCAGCCCCAACGTACCTACGATCTGAGACAGCATTCGCGTGTGCCGGCCCAGCTTTCTGAGAATACCCTGAGCAACGAATGCGGTGACCGCGATTAATCCCAACAGCAGCAGTTCGCGGTTGCGGCCATCCCAGAACAGGAAAGCTAACGCAAAAGCCGCCACTGCAGCCAGAATGAGAATTGTGACGCCGACACTACGACGCTCCCGCTGGCCCTGTGCTCGGAGAAGGCTCGTTCCCAGCCAACTCTCCAAGGGTGTTCTCAGCCAAAAGAGGGCAAGCGTCGCGATCATGAGCGCAATGAGCGGCAGCCCGTTGCGCCCAGCCAGCACCCCAATCGCTCCGCCCGTCCCGAGGGGGACGAACAACAGCCCCCAGGCTCCGTGCTCGCGTGGAACGACCAGCAAACCGAATCGCCGGTTGGGTACGTCTGCGAGTTGGCTCACCTGATAGGCCATGTCTAGTGCCCGATTTCCACCAGCGTGGAGCCCTGACAAGGTTCAGTGTTCTTCGTGCCGACGTGCTTCGCAGGGACGTTCTTCGGCTCGTAGACGCAGAACGGCTCCTCATCCAGATAGTTGCCAGTGGCTGCAAAAGCCCGAGCGCGGCAACCCATGCAAACATTGCGGAACTCGCAGCAACCGCACTTGCCTTTCAGGTTATTTACATCACGCAGTTGATTGAATACGACTGAGTTCTCCCAAATGTCGGCGAACGACTGTCTTTTCAGATCGCCTGCCAGAGCCGGTAAATATCCACAGGGATAGACCTCACCCTGATTCGAGATGAAACAGACGGCGGTTCCGGCCAGGCATCCCTTGGTCATGGCGTTCATATCGGAAGAGTGAGTTCCAGGGTGTCCCACGGCCTTTCCGATGCCGTGAGGCTTCAGTTCAATGCCGGTTGAGCCGGGCATGGTCATGTCGGTGGGGCCGATATTTGGAGAATCTGGCGCAGTTTCAATAATTGGCTGTGCAGCCTGAGCGGCCGCCGTCGCGGAGCGGTGCTCCGCCGTGCGCCGTTGGCGAACCACGCGGAAGTAGTGGGGCGCGCAAGTCGCCTTCAGCTCGATACCACCTTCCAAAGAGCGATCATAGAACCAGTTCAGCATCCGTTCGTACTCTTCCGGGGGTACCATCTGCTCCGCAGCGATATCCACACCGCAACCTACCGGCACGAGCAAAAATGTGTGCAGCGCATCCGCTCCGATCGACCTCGCCAGTTCAAGCACCTGCGGAAGCTGATGAGCATTATGGCGTGCGATCGTCGTGTTGATCTGCACCGACATTCCCAGATCTTTGAGATTGTGGAACCCGGTAATCGCGGCGTCGAAGGCGCCGGGGATGCCGCGGAACGTATCGTGAGTTGGCGCATCGGCACCGTCCAGACTGATGGCAACGCGCTTTACTCCGCTGTCGACGATCTTCTTCGCGACTTGCTTCGTTACAAGAGTGCCATTTGTGGCGAGCGCGACGCGCAGGCCCTTGTCCGTGCCATAACGCGCTAACTGGAAAATGTCCGACCGGAATAGCGGTTCGCCACCGCTAAGCACCAGAATGGGAGACGAAACCGCGGCAATCTGATCGATGATATCGCGTGCGGCCTGGGTGGAGAGGTCAGAGGGAGAGCTCAGTTCCGTAGCGCTGGCCCGGCAATGGATGCAGCGGAGATTGCACCCTTTAGTCAACTCCCAGAAAACCAAGCGGGGCTTGTTTTGGTTTCTATGATTTGAAGGTTGCCCAGGACCGCTTGGAGTAGTCATGTTCTTTTCCCTCCCACTTGAAACTCGCCCACTACTGGGACGACGATAAAAGAGGACCAATCGCCCAGGCGGTGACTCTCATCACCCGAGATTGTGATCCCGGTCACGTGGTTTAAGTCTTCTTAAATGTATGACATTTGGAAGCCGACCGCCGTTTCGTCAGAGGGCATCCGGCACAACGCTCTTTATCGGCTACGGGGCGAGGGGCGCCGCTAGTTATTGGTTTGCAATTTCGCGCAATGCTGCCATGTTATGAATCACCAACGTCGACCCTTTCGATTGCAGGATCTGTTGTTTCTTCAGCTCCGCAAACAGACGCGTAACCGTCTCTCGCGAAGTTCCGATCATCTGCGCGATTTCCTCGTGGGTGAGTCTAATCTTCAACCGGGGCTCGGGTTTAGCGGCTTCCCCGTTCTTGGCACTCCATTCCAGGAGCAACGCCGCCAGCTTCTCGGCGGCGGAATGGGACAGTCCCAGCGACCGCACTTCCTTACAAGCGTTGTGATACTTTTCGCTTAATTGCTCTGCTACTTTGAAGCAGACCTCCACGTCTTCCTTCAGAAACTTGAGAAAGTCATCGCGCTTGACGAAATTGACTTGGCAGGGATCGATCGTCTCCGCCGTCACTTCGTAAGGTTTGCCAGAAATAGTGGCGCTCAACCCCAACACTTCTCCGGGTTCGGCCAGCTTTACAATCATCGTTCTACCGCCGGGAGAGTTAATGGAGAGCTTTACGCTGCCTTTGCAAACCACAAAGATGCCGCGTGGCAGCTGCCCTTCTACAAACAACACCGCTCCCGAGGGATACGCGGTGGTGAACTTGATGTCTTCAAGGTTTTGCAGGGCGGTAGCGGGCAGATTGCAAAAGATACGATCCGCACGCAGCTTGCACGTAACGCAGCTTTCCACAATCTCCATTCCGTATGGTGAGAGCATGTACCAGCCTCCTAATGTCTGAAGTCAGTGTCCATCGGGATGAATCCCCTGGCTGTGCTGCAGGGCACACCCGATTGTGATCTGGCTCACAACCGACGTTCTGTGACGTGGATCACATGGGTCTGTGACTTGTCTTGCTGCGGTGATGTTCAACTTCGTCCATGCTTGTGCAGTCAAAGGGCAACGAAGAAAACTACAGACACCTATTTGCATATAACGACAGGCGGATGATCATGAAGCGCAAGTTCAAGACCATGGATGCAAACGAGGCGGTCGCATACGTCGCCTACCAGGTTAACGAGGTGATTGCCATCTATCCGATTACGCCTTCTTCCGCCATGGGCGAATGGGCCGACGAGTGGTCGTCTCAGGGGATCCATAACATCTGGGGTACAGTGCCCCATGTGGTCGAGATGCAGAGCGAAGGCGGCGCTGCCGGGGCTGTCCACGGCGCCTTGCAGACTGGTTCCCTTGCTACCACATTCACGGCCTCCCAGGGTCTCCTGCTCATGATCCCGAACATGAACAAGATTGCGGGAGAGCTCACGCCCACAGCGTTCCATGTATCGGCGCGTACATTAGCAACTCACGCCCTATCGATCTTCGGGGACCACTCGGATGTCATGTCCTGCCGCACTACTGGCTTCGCCATGCTGTGCTCCAACTCCGTGCAAGAGGCCATGGACATGGCTCTCATCGCTCACGCTGCCGCACTTGAGTCGCGCATCCCTTTTTTGCACTTCTTCGACGGCTTCCGCACGTCGCATGAGGTGAATAAGGTCGAGATGCTCACGGAAGACGATATGCGCGCGCTCGTCAACATAGATCGCGTTTTCGAGCATCGCCAACGCGCGCTGTCTCCCGATCATCCCGTCTTGCGCGGAACTGCACAGAATCCTGATGTGTTCTTCCAGATGCGCGAGCGGGCAAACTCTTTCTACGATGCTTGTCCACAGACCGTCCAATCGATGATGAACAAGTTCGCAGAGCACTTAGGCCGCAGTTATCACCTCATTGACTACGTCGGGGCTCCGGATGCGGATCGCGTGATCGTGATGATGGGTTCAGGGGCCGAAGTCGCACACGAAACTATTGATCATCTCAACGCGCAAGGCGAGAAGCTTGGCTTGCTGAAGGTCCGCTTGTATCGTCCGTTTCCGGTGCAGGCGTTCCTAGAAGCCTTGCCAGCCAGCGTGCGGAAGATCGCCGTCCTCGATCGTACCAAGGAATCCGGAGCGATTGGCGAACCGCTCTATCTTGATGTTGTGAACGCTCTTCATGAAGGAGTGAAAGCCGATTACAGCCCTCGGCAAACTCCGCCCGCGGTCGTGGGTGGACGCTATGGGCTCTCCTCGAAGGAATTTACCCCAGCCATGGTCAAAGCGGTCTACGATAACCTGAAAGCGGACGAGCCCAAAGATCACTTCACCATCGGCATCCAGGATGACGTTAGCCACACTAGTTTGTCATACAACACTGAGTTCTCCACCGAGCCGAACACTGTTGTCCGGGCAATGTTTTATGGCTTGGGCGCGGATGGCACGGTAGGTGCTAACAAGAATTCGATCAAGATTATCGGAGAGAACACCGACAACCACGCCCAGGGTTATTTCGTCTACGATTCGAAGAAGTCCGGTGCAGTCACCATTTCCCACCTTCGTTTCGGGTCTCAGCCCATTCGTTCCAGCTATCTGGTCTCCAGAGCCAACTTCGTCGCATGTCACCAGTGGATTTTCCTTGAGCGCTACGACATGCTCAGCGTCCTGGTTCCTGGCGGCACATTCCTGCTCAACAGTCCATTCAGTGCAGATGAAGTTTGGGACCATCTCCCACGTGTAGTGCAGGAGCAGATCATTTCAAAGCGGGCAAAGTTTTACGTGATCGATGCTTATCAAGTGGCGCGCGACACCGGCATGGGCAGCCGCATGAATACGATTTTGCAGGTGTGCTTCTTCGCCATCTCCAAAGTTTTGCCGCCCGACCAGGCAATCGAGGCGATCCGCAAATCGATTCGCGATACCTACGGCAAGAAGGGCGAAGAGATCGTGCAGCAGAACATGAAGGCCGTGGACGAGACGCTGGCGCACTTGTTCGAAGTGAAAGTCCCGGCTGAACCTACCAGCACGATTGAGATGCCGCCTCCATTCTCACCTTCAGCACCTGAGTTCGAGCGCGATGTGCTGGGCATGATGTACGCAGGGCGCGGCGACGAATTGCCGGTGAGCGCATTTCCAGCAGACGGAACCTTCCCCACTGGAACCGCGAAATGGGAGAAGCGAAATCTGGCGCTCGAAATCCCCGCCTGGGATCCGAAGATCTGCATCCAGTGCGGCAAGTGCGCCATGGTTTGTCCGCATTCGGTGATCCGCATCAAAGTTTACAACTCCAAAGAATTGCAAGGCGCACCACCGACATTCAAGTCGAGTGAGACTCGCGACCGGGAATGGCAAGGCCTCAATTACACGATTCAAATAGCGCCGGAAGACTGCACCGGGTGCGGCATCTGCGTGGAAGTTTGCCCGGTCAAGAACAAAGCCGAAACCCGGCTCAAAGCCATCAACATGGTGCCGCAGCCTCCGCTGCGCGTGCCCGAGCGAGAAAATTGGGATTTCTTCCTGAAGATTCCGGAACTCGACCGTCGCAATATTAAAGTCACTAACATACGCCAGCAGCAAATCCAAGAGCCACTGTTCGAGTTTTCCGGCGCTTGCGCGGGTTGCGGCGAAACTCCGTATCTCAAGCTGCTGTCGCAATTATTTGGCGACCGCGCCATCATCGCCAATGCTACGGGATGCTCGTCAATTTACGGCGGCAATCTACCCACCACGCCGTGGGCGAAAAACGCCGAGGGCCGCGGACCTGCCTGGTCGAACTCTCTTTTCGAGGACAACGCAGAGTTCGGCCTAGGCTTCCGCCTCTCCATCGACAAGCAGACCGAGTTCGCGCAAGAGTTGGTCCGGCGTGTGGCGGGAACGATTGGTGAAGAACTCGCGACCGCGCTTCTCACTTCTCCGCAGAAAGACGAAGCGGACATCTGTGAACAGCGTCAGCGCGTGGACCTGCTAAAAGAAAAATTGCACGGCGTCGATTCTGCCGAAGCCAGGCAGCTTCTCTCCGTCGCCGACCTGCTGGTCAAGAAAAGCATCTGGATTGTTGGCGGAGACGGTTGGGCCTATGACATCGGCTACGGCGGCCTCGATCACGTATTAGCCAGCGGCCGCAACGTCAACGTGCTGGTGCTCGATACCGAAGTCTACTCGAACACCGGAGGTCAGGCCTCCAAATCCACACCGCGCGCCGCAGTGGCAAAGTTCGCCGCCGGCGGCAAGCCCGGTCCCAAGAAAGATCTGGGACTCATCGCCATGAGCTACGGCAATATCTATGTTGCAAGTGTAGCCATGGGTGCCAAGGATGAGCATACTCTGAAAGCCTTTCTGGAAGCTGAGGCTTATAACGGGCCCAGTCTCATCATCGCCTACTCTCACTGCATTGCTCACGGCATTAACATGACCACTGCGATGTCGAATCAGAAAGCGGCGGTCGATTCTGGACAGTGGCTGCTCTATCGCTACAACCCTGAACGCACAGCCCAAGGCGAAAACCCACTGATCCTAGATTCCCGAACGCCGACGCGTAGAGTCCAGGATTACATGCAAATGGAAACGCGCTTCAAAATGCTCACGAAGAGTAGGCCGGAAGACGCCAAGCACCTTTGGGCTGAAGCCCAACAGGATGCCACGACGCGCTTTCACCTCTACGAATATTTGGCGCAGCGGAAGTTTGACGGAGAATCGATAAAAGCTGAGTAAAACCGAGATGCAGAACGAACATGCAGGAGAAACTATGATCGACCTCAAAACCACTTACCTAGGTTTGCAGCTCCGTACGCCGCTGGTGGCCTCAGCATCGCCGCTATCACAAGAGATCGATGGCATTCGCCGGCTCGAAGATGCAGGCGCATCCGCTGTTGTGCTGTATTCGCTGTTCGAAGAGCAATTGCAGCAGGAGAGCTTTGAGCTCGAACACCATCTAACCGAAGGGACAAACAGTTTTGCCGAGGCCGCAAGTTTCTTCCCCCAGCCCGACGAATTTCGGACGGGGCCTGAGGGCTATCTGAATCACATCCGCAAAGCCAAGGACGCGGCGTCGGTCCCCATTATCGCCAGCCTCAATGGTGCCACCCTTGGCGGGTGGGTCAAGTATGCCAAGCAGATCGAGCAAGCCGGAGCCGACGCCATCGAGTGCAATATCTACTTTATTCCGACCAACCCCGACATCGCCAGTTCCGACATCGAGAGGATCTATATCGACATTCTTCGGGAAGTAAAGATTTCAGTTCACATACCAGTCGCGGTCAAGCTCAGCCCTTTTTTCAGCAACATGGCCAACATGGCGAAGCTCCTCGATGAAGCTGGGGCGAATGGGCTGGTGCTGTTCAATCGCTTCTATCAACCAGACATCAACCTCGATGAGTTGGAAATCCAACCGAACGTGTTGCTAAGCACTCCGCAGGCGTTGCGGCTTCCGTTGACCTGGATCGGTATCCTGTATGGTCGCATCCGACCCAGCCTGGCGGCGACTAGTGGCGTACATGGCCCCGAAGACGTAGTGAAACTGCTGATGGTCGGCGCCGACGTCACCATGCTCTGCTCGACACTGTTGAAGAACGGTATCAGCCATCTTCAGCACATCGAAGAGGGCCTGCTGGAATGGATGGAGAAGCACGAATACGAATCCGTGCAGCAGATGAAGGGCAGCATGAGTCAGATTCGCTGTCCCAATCCTTCAGCTTTCGAACGCGCACAATACATGAAAGCGGTAAAGAGCGTGCAGCATGTGAAAGTCACAAACCGTGAGGCCTGGAGGATTCTTAGCAGGAACTAGAATATGACTGTCGCAGGACGAGTGATCGCTCGCGCGAGACTCACTAAAGCGATCATTTCCGCGACAGACGAGCAGCGGGCACGAGTCCGTGCTCATGCCCGATCGGCTCTGTGCTGATCCGCAGATGCTCGTCAGATCGTCCTATTTCGCTTGCAGAGACTCGATATATTGGGTAAGGTTCGCCACGCGTTGCTGGACCTCACTCTCGTGTCCTCCGCTTATACTGCGAAACAACGGTCCCCAAACCGGCATCTCTTTGGATCCGTGCGCGGTAAGGTCGGACGTGCCACGGAGGATAGAGCTAACTTTCAGAGAGGGAAATTTCCCTCCGTTGTTCTTGCTCAGAAGGGTAAGGTCGGCGGGTGGAGTCTTCAGCGCGCTCGCTGCAGGCCCCCCGCCTTTGCCGTCCGTTCCATGGCAAACGGCGCAGTATGACGTATACATTTCTTTGCCGGATGCAGGCGACGTGGGCTTGATGGTCACATGCTGGATGGTTGTTCTTGTTTGATCCTGCCCTTGGTCCTGCGCAGCAGCCGCACAAGTGAATACGATCAGGACCGCAAACACCAACATTAGTTTCTTTATGGACATAACATTTCCCCTTTTGAAACCAAGATTGTTCTTCTGAAATAAGACGCCCCTACTTCTGCAGGCTACGAACGTACTGAACAACCATCTTCACCTGGTCTGGAGCTAGGCTCCTCACCATGCCCGGGTGCTTCGGCTTCTCCGTCACAGCCTTGGCCAGGTCGTCATCCGAGCTCTTTTTTACCTCCTCCGAAACCAGACTCGGAATCTTGGCAGCGGGCTTGCCGGTTGCATCCGCGCCATGGCAGACAGCACATTTTGTCTTGTAGATAGTGGCTCCGTCTTCTGCAGCCCATGACAGATTGGGAATCAGGATGAACAGGGCTACCGCGATTGTCATTACCAGCATCACCAGCTTTGTCGTCTTCATGATTTCGTTTCCTCTCTTATAAAGTTCTGCAACCTGCCGAACGCAGCGATTGATCCAGCCGTCGAACTTGCGTTGCAAACGTAACCATTGATAGAAGCCCTTCCAGGAGCTGCGTAAGAGAACTGGGCAACTCGTGGCTGCCTAGTTGAGAGTTTCAACGTTGCAAGCGACAGCTTCAGTGATCCAGGTCACCCTAAACCGTGACCTGATTGAATGAGTAATGCCCTCGTGCTCCTCACAGCACCCGGTGATCGGCGTCACAGCATCATGGAGGCGAGAGGGCCACACTTGAATCAGAAATTCGAGGTATCGATGTTTAGCAGGAGATGTCTCATCAAAACCTCGCGTATTTTCATTCTGCTTCTCACGGCTGTTACGTTGGTCCTGACAATCGCGCCTGCGACTGCAGCGCAGAAGGCGGAAGCCAGCGTTGCGGTTCCCAAGTATGATCCGGCGTCCGAAGTCACGTTCAAAGGAACAGTGGAAGAAGTAAAGGACCGTCAGTGCCCGGTGAGCGGTGGGATGGGCTCGCACCTGATGTTGAGGTTGTCTCCCAGCAAGACGATTGAGGTCCACCTCGCAACTACCAAGTTCGTAAAAGCCTACGATCTTGTCTTCAACAAGGGCGATGTGGTCACGGTGGTTGGCACGAAGGTGCAGTTTGAAGGTGTGGAAACCATCTTTGCGCGGGAAGTCACACGGCGCGACGCAACCTTCACTTTCCGCGATAAGGATGGCGCGCCGATCTGGTAGCGCTTGGCTGCGGCCCGGCTAGCAACTGGAGGCGGATATGGTGGCGAAGGCGAACCCTGATGCTCGGGCTACATTTCGGTACCTGCATGAAGGCAGGCTTTTCCATGCAGCAATCGGATCTACCGCATCAGAGCATGAAAGGGTGCTTGAACGCTTCTGGCTTTGTCAAGAATGTTCAAAAAAGATGACCGTCGTCTCTTGTCCAGGCGGAATGATGGTCGTTCCATTGCAACAACGATCGACACTCGAAAAGAGGGCGATCCCAGCGAGACCGTGGGACTCCGCTTGACCCACGCAGGAGGACTTATGTCAGCGCTTGCACAGATACACGATCGGAAGCAGGGTATAGGGTTCAAGCAGGTTTTAGTTGCTACAGACTTTTCGGACGGTTCACAGCGAGCGCTCGCGTACGCCATTGCGATTGCGCGGCGATACGGTTCCCAGCTTTCCGTCGCACACGCACTTCCGCCGGAACCGCGTAACCAGATCCCTCTAGAACCATTGCCGAGGGAACTAAATCGTCGCCGGCTGGAAGCGGAACAGGAGATGAAGAATCTCGGCGAGGAAGCTCGGATTGATGATCTCAACCATAACGTGCTGATTGAGCCAGGTCGAGTGTGGGATGCTCTGGGTTCGGTGATCCATCGAGAGAGCATTGATCTGCTGGTGCTGGGGACCCACGGACGAGGCGGACTGAAGAAGCTCGCACTGGGGTCGGTCGCGGAAGAGGTCTTGCGCTTGGCTCCCTGCCCGGTGCTCACAATTGGTCCGCAAGTCTCGCCTGCGGGCTCAGGCCCGGTCGAGTTCAGGCGGATCCTATTCGCAACCGATTTCGGACCAGCTTCCGCTAAGGCTTTTCCCTATGCTCTATCGTTAGCGGAAGACTATCGGGCAAAGCTTGTACTTCTGCACATGGTGCCGCCAATGCCGGTCGCTGATCTTGGCCCCGCAGCCTACGGCCCATCTACTTATGCAGCTGAACGATTTATGGAGTGGCAGCGAACGGCGCGAGGCGAGAGCGTGAGAAAACTGAAGGAACTGGTTCCAACTGACACGAATCTAGCGGAGAGGCCAGAATATGTGGCCGGAACGGATTTCCTGCCGGAAGGGATCTTGGATGCAGCCGTCACACACAGAATCGAGTTGATCGTCATGGGTGCGAGCCGAACACCTTCTCCACGGATGGCCGCGCACATACCGTGGGCTCTCACCCATGAAGTTATATGCCATGCCAAGTGCCCCGTCTTGACGGTCAGCGACTGAGATTGGAAAAGGGGTTAAGCAGAAGAACCCACGTGCAATATGAACAACGATCCCGTGATCGAGATCACCAAGAGCTGTGACGTCAAGTACGGTCTCAAAAGCCTGTTGAGAGGAGAATCGATTACGTACAGGAGTCAATGGAAGCTGTGCAGATGGAGGTCTCCATGAGCACCGCAACCGAAGTCAGAGAACCGGAAGTTCAAAAGCCAGTCAAGGTGAGGCGCCCACCTCAAGCGCCGCTTTTACCAATACCAGCGCCTGAGAGGCCGCTATTTGCAGATGTTCTGCTGGAAACAAGTGGTCTGCAACGCCGTCGCCGCAACCTGGCGACCGTATTGTCGCTTGTCTTTCAATGCTCGCTGTTGGGCGTCCTGCTGCTCGCGCCGTTGATGTACACCGAAACTTTACCCAGGCAGCAATTGCTTTCGTTTCTAGTGGCACCTCCGCCCCCGCCTCCGCCGCCACCTCCCGCCGCAGTGGCCCCCAAGGTCGTGGAGCGCGTCGGGAGTGACATCATGGACGGGCGTTTACGCACTCCCGGCAGGATTCCGCAGAAAGTGCAGATGATTCGACAGGACGAGGCCCCACCCGCACTGTCTTCTGGAGGAGTCATCGGCGGAGTTCCGGGTGGAATTCCCGGCGGTCAGCTAGGTGGCGTGATCGGTGGGATTATCAGTTCAACCTCGAATCTTTCATCCGTGCCAAAACTGGCAATTCTGGTGGCCCCAAAACGCGTTCGGATTTCTCAGGGAGTGACGGCAGGTCGTTTAATTCAGAGAATCGACCCTGCATATCCGGCCCTTGCACGGGCAGGACGCATTCAGGGTGAGGTGGTGCTCACGGCAATCATTTCCAGGTCAGGCGAGATCCAGAACCTTGTGCTGGTAAGCGGACATCCCATGCTGGTGCCGGATGCGATACAAGCCGTCAAACAGTGGCGCTATCGTCCATTCTTACTCAACGGGGAACCCGTGGAAGTGGAAACGACGATCACGGTGATCTTCCAACTTTCCGGCTGAGTTTCCCTATGCAGGTTGTGACTTTGAATGCTGGATATTTCAAATCAACTTGTGGAGGCGCTTTATGAAAACCCTGGAAGCCGGCAAGCGGATCGAGCTCAAGAACATATTGTTTGCTACGGATTTTTCTCCCTATTCCAATGCGGCGTTGCCCTATGCCTTGGCGATCGCCCGTCAGTTCGGGGCGAGAGTATACGGTGCGCATGTGTTGGCTTCGGAAGAGTACGTCTTCGCTGCGGCGGATGCATGGCCAAATTATGCTCAACAGGTCGAGCAAAGGCAGCAACAAGCCGTAGCCCAGCTTGAGAAACAGCTCGGAGGAGTGCCTCACAAAACATTCTCGAGCGTAGGTGATGTCTGGAACGTGCTCTTCCGGCTTATCGGCGAACATGACCTCGATCTGATTGTGCTTGGCACGCATGGCCGCACGGGCGCCCGCAAGTTGTTAATGGGTTCCATAGCGGAGCAGATATTCCGTCAGGCTCCGTGTCCTGTTCTGAGTGTCGGCCCGAATGTGCCTACAACACCGAATAGCGAGATTCGCTTTCAGCATATTTTGTTCGCAACCGACTTCGGCAAGGAGTCTTTGGCCGCGTTGCCCTATGCCGTCTCCCTGGCCGAGGAAGAGCAGGCGGAACTAGCACTCCTGCACATCGTCGAGCAACCCTCCGCGGGCATCCTGGAGCTGGAGGAAGTTACGGCGTCGCTGGTGCGCCGTCTAAAGGATCTAGCGCCACCTGAAGCCGAGTCATGGTGCCGTATGGAATTTCTGGTCGAGTTCGGCCACCTCCGGCAGTTCGCTCCGCCTGCGGAGCGGATTCTGGAAGTTGCGCGAGATCGAGCGGCGGATTTGATTGTTCTCGGCGTGCGTCCGGCACATCGAGCGGTTAGCGCCGTTACCCACTTGGCCCACACTACAGCGCAGCACATTGTGGCGCATGCCACTTGTCCTGTGCTTACAGTTCGAGGTTGAACTGAAAGACGCCACCTGAAGCTGTGGAGGCCTAAAGCGAATCCCAAACATTCGCCGATGGTCTATCCTTGACTGGCGGTTTTTGCCGCGGCAAGGTTGGGTGAGGAGCTTTTGTGAGTTCAACTGAGGCTGATCTCGTGGAACAGGCAGCGAATGAAAACAAACGGACAACACCAGAGAAGTACGGCCTGGACGCGATGTTCGCTCCAGACTCGGTGGCGGTCATCGGCGCGACCGATCGCCCTGGCACCGTGGGCCGAACCGTTCTGGAGAACCTGCTGCACGGCTTTCAAGGCGCTGTGTCTGCCGTCAACACAAAGCATGAAGAAGTGCTGGGTCTCAAAGCCTACAGGAGCATTCGTAACATCCCCCGTCCGGTGGACTTAGCTGTAGTCGCCACCCCCGCAGCAACGGTCCCGCAGCTCATCGGAGAGTGCGTGGATGCCGGCGTCAAAGCTGCGGTCGTGATTTCAGCCGGATTCAAGGAACGTGGTGCGGAGGGCATTGCCCTCGAACAGCAGATTCGTGAGCAGTTGCGCCGCAGTTCTTCGCCCCTGCGTCTGATTGGACCAAACTGCCTGGGCATTATGAACCCAGCGGTCGGATTGAATGCCACCTTCGCCAAAGACGCGCCAAAGGCGGGCAACGTCGCGTTCCTAAGTCAGAGCGGAGCGCTGCTGACGGCAATTCTCGATTGGAGCCAGCGCGAACAAGTAAGCTTCAGCGCCATTGTTTCGACCGGTTCGATGTTGGACGTTGGCTGGGGTGATTTGATTTACTACTTTGGCGACGACCCACACACCAAAAGCATCCTGCTCTATATGGAATCGGTGGGCGATGCGCGGTCGTTCCTGTCCGCGGCCCGCGAAGTTGCACTCACCAAGCCCATCATCGTGATCAAAGCTGGGCGTTCGCAAGCAGCCTCACGCGCGGCCGCCTCACATACGGGAGCACTCACCGGCAGCGACGAAGTCTTGGACGCAGCCTTCCGCCGCTCGGGAGTTCTGCGGGTGCACAATATCGCGGACCTTTTCTATATGGCGGAGGTACTCGGCAGGCAACCCCGCCCCAAGGGTCCGCGCCTCGCGATCCTCACCAATGCTGGTGGACCCGCCGTCCTGGCCACGGACTCACTGGTGGCAAATGGCGGAGAGCTAGCTGAACTTTCGTCAGAGAGTTTGCGTCGCCTGGATGAATTCCTGCCAGCCCACTGGAGTCATAACAATCCCATCGACGTTCTCGGCGATGCTGATTCTGAGCGCTATGCTCGGGCCCTAGAAATCGCGTCCCAAGACCCGAACAGTGATGGCCTCCTGGTGATCCTAGCCCCACAAGGAATGACCGATCCTCTGCAAATTGCAGAGCGTTTGAAGCCTTACGCGAAAGAATATGGCAAGCCCGTTCTTGCCAGCTGGATGGGAGGAAACAGCGTTGCCGCCGGCGAGGCTGCCCTGAATTCAGCCGGCATTCCAACGTTTCCTTTTCCCGATACCGCAGCCCGCGCCTTCACCTACATGTGGCGCTATACCTACAATCTGCGTGGACTCTACGAAACCCCTGCGCTCGCCGAGCAATCCGAGATGGAGAGCGGCGCCCGCAATCGAGTCGAGCAAATTATTCAGAATGCGCGGGACCGCGGGCGCACTCTGCTCACCGAGTTGGAATCGAAGCAATTGCTGTCGCTTTACGGCATCGCCACGGTGGAGACGCGCGTCGCGGCCAGCCCAGATGAAGCGGCCAAGCTGGCTTCGGAGATTGGCTTTCCCGTCGTCTTGAAGGTCTTTTCCGAAGCCATCACGCACAAGACGGATGTCGGCGGAGTCAAGCTGAATTTGCAAGATGAGGCGGCGGTCCGCGCTGCGTATCGCGCCATCCAGTCCTCCGTAACGGAAAAAGCTGGTCCGGACGAGTTCTGTGGCGTCACGGTGCAGCCGATGGTGAAGCTGGATGGCTACGAATTGATCCTGGGTAGCAGTGCGGACCCACAGTTCGGGCCAGTCATCCTGTTCGGCTCCGGCGGCCAGCTGGTCGAAGTGTATCGTGATCGCGCCCTCGCGCTTCCTCCACTGAATACGACGCTGGCGCAGAGAATGATGGAGCAAACACGAGTGTTCAGCGCACTTAAGGGAGTCCGTGGAGGCATGCCAGTCAATCTTAGCGCTCTGGAGCAACTGATGGTTCGGTTCAGTCAGCTGGTTCTCGAACAACGATGGATTGCGGAAATCGACATCAATCCGCTGCTGGCTTCACCGGGGCGCCTGTTGGCTCTCGATGCCAGAATCGTGCTGCACGGTCCCGCAGTCACCCTCGATCAGCTTCCCAAGCCCGCCATCCGTTCGTATCCTTCGCAGTATGTTTCGCCCTGGACGATGAAAGATGGAAATCAGGTGACCATCCGCCCCATCCGCCCCGAAGACGAACCGCTGATGGTCAAGTTTCACGAGACGCTTTCCGACCGAAGCGTCTATTTGCGTTACTTCTGTTCCCTTAGCCTGAGCGGGCGAGTGGAGCATGAGCGTCTGCTGCGAATCTGTTTCGGTGGTTACGACCGCGAACTGGTGCTGGTCGCCGAGCAGACCGATCCCGACACCGGAGAGCGCCGGATCATCGGCGTCGGGCGCATGAACAAACTTCATGCGGGCAACGAAGGGGAAGTCGCTGTGCTAGTTTCAGATGAGTATCAGAAACTTGGCCTGGGGAATGAACTGCTCCGTCGTGTCATCCAGATCGCCCGCGATGAAAAACTCACCCGCGTGTCCGCGGAAATGTTGCCTGACAACATAGCGATGCAGATCATCACCAAGCATCTTGGCTTTCGCTTTTGCGCCAGCGAAGACCTAACGTCAGTCCGAGCGTTCCTGGACCTCTGAATAATCTACGTGATTGTGCGCCGTTAACGACTGCCAGAATACTGATGATGGATTCGACCATTTAAGAGAGTTAACGATGAACTCGGGCATTTGAATGGTGACATTGAAAAGTCAGAACATGTGACAACAATTTGACACTCCTGATCCACCCGATCGAAGATGTACTGGGGGACCCATTGCATAAAAAAGAAGTAGAGTCGTGCCGCTGATGCCTAAACTGCGCATCGGCTCTAGGGGCTCGCAACTCGCACTCTGGCAGGCCAACCACATCTCCGCACTTCTGCGCGAACGCGGCCATCAAGTTGAAATCGAAATCATCCATACCACTGGTGACAAGATTACCGACGAGGCGCTCGCGATGGTTGGCACCAAGGGCATGTTCACGAAAGAGATCGAGGAAGCCCTCGCCGACGGAGGCGTCGATCTTGCTGTCCATTCGTTGAAAGATCTGCCTACAGAACTTACTGCGGGATTCGAAATCGCTGCAATCACTGAACGGCAAGACCCACGCGACGCCTTCTGCTCGCGGCGTTACTCGAACGTTCAAGATTTGCCTCAGGGCGCGAGCGTGGGTACATCCAGCCTGCGCCGCCAAGCCCAACTCAAGGCCGTTCGTCCCGATCTCGACATTCATCCCCTGCGAGGCAACATCGATACGCGTTTGCGTAAACTCGAAGAGGGAGAATACGACGCCATCATTCTGGCCTCCGCCGGACTGAAGCGTCTTGGCAAAACGGAATTGATCAAGCAGATTATTCCCGCTAAAATCATGTGTCCCGCGGCTGGCCAGGGGGCGCTGGGCATAGAAATCTACGAAGGCAACAGCACTGTTCGCCAGGATCTGGAATTTCTGAACGATGCTGCCGCCCGCGCCGCTACGACATGCGAGCGCGCCTTGCTCAATCGTCTCGGCGGAGGCTGCCAGGTCCCTATCGGAGCGTTTGCGGAAATTCGCAGTGCCAAGCTGCATCTCGAAGCCATCGTCGCCGATCCCGACGGCTCAACGATTCTTCGCGAATCACGCGTAGACAATGTGAGCGATCCCGAGAAACTTGGCAACGCCGTCGGTGAAATCCTATTGAACAGAGGGGGCGATAAAATCCTGGAAGCTGTTTACGAGCGCGGCTTTGGCGTTCCATCACAACCCTGAGGAGTCCCTTGCAGAAACGGTAACGTCCGAGGAAGCAGAGCGATCGCGGGGCTGCGCTCGATGACAAGCGTGAATAGCCCGTCGTGAGCTAAGGTGAGTCACGCCGCTGCATTGCCTGCCGGGCGGCTTCACGCCCGGAGCGGATACAATCCGGGACTCCGATGCCCCGGTACCCGTTACCGGCGAGCCCGAGACCGGGCATTTGCCGGAGCAGGGCCGCAATGCGATCGAGACGTTCAAGGTGTCCAACGCCATACTGCGCCATAGCTGACTTCCATCTATGGACGCGGGCAAAAAGAGGCGTCGCCTGCACGCCAAGGATCTGATGCAATTCGTCGCGGACGACCGCGACGATTGTATCGTCGGAAAGCTGCCAGATATTTTCGGCGTCCGGTCCAGCGAAAAAACAGCGCAGCAGGGCTCGATCCTCAGGCACCCGATAGGGGAATTTGTTATGAACGAAAGTCGTAGCCAGCAGGCGCTTGCCTTCGGCGCGCGGCACGAGAAATCCGAAGCCAGGGGGTAAGGATTTGCGGACTTCGCAATCGTAACCGAGTCCGACGGTAACGGAAGAGCTGTAGCCGATACAGGCTAGTTCCGCGGATAGCTCCGGACTACAGAGTGACAAACTCTGCGCAGCCGCGAGCGCAGGGAGTGCGAGAATGACAGAGTCGAAGCTGTTCGATTTTAATCCGGCATTAACTCTCCACTTTCCGGCTTCGGGTTCAATAGATTGCACGGGAGTGTTGGTGAGTAAGGAAGCACGATTGAGCTTAGACACGAGCACCTCAACGAGCTGTTGCATACCGTTCTTGAGAGAAGTAAAAAGCGGAGGCACGACTTTATTTGCCGCGCGCGACATTTTTCTTCTGGCAGCGAGCATTGCACGGCCGAGACTGCCGTGAGTTCGTTCCATCTCAGCGAAACGTGGGAGAACGGCACGCACACTGAGGTTGCCAGCTTCACCACCGTAGATACCAGAGAGAAGGGGGTCAGCAACACGGGCCACCATTTCAGCTCCGTAATGACGATCGACGAACGATGCAACGCTTTCGTCTCCATCGGCCGCCCTTGGCGGATGGAATAATTCCAGTGCCATGCGAAGCTTCGTGTTCCAGGAAAAGAGCGGAGAAAATCCCGTGGACAAGATTTTTGTCGGGACCATGAACATGAGTCCATCGGGCATCGAGACAAGACGTCGGCGAACAAGAATATAGGTCTTCCGGTCGACGTCGCTGGAGCCGATAAGTTGGTCGCCAATGCCGAGCTCGCAGCACAAGTCTACAGCCCAAGGTTTTTCGCTGAGAAAAGAATCGGGCCCAGCTTCAACCAGGCAGCCTTGGATCTGCTCGGTGCGTAGCACGCCTCCCAAGCGCGGTGACGATTCATAAAGTACATATTCCATGTCGCCGGCGCTTCGCTGCTCTTCGAGTGTGAAGGCCGCGGCCAGTCCGGAAATGCCCCCACCAATGATCGCGATGCGAGTCATGGGACGCGACTTCCGGCTTCTGGCATTCGAACCTTTAAGGCTCGGTGCAGACTATTTTTGGGACTTCGAATCGATGCAGAGCGGTTAGACACCAAGCGACCGACCTTTGTTCGAGTTTTCGAGCAAGTATTCTGCTTTTCTCAGACTGGACGGAAACATGGTCTCGGGTCTGATGGGAAACCGATCCTTTCTTTCATTCACCCTATCGCAGTCAGCGTATCAAAACCCTGGAAGAGCAAGTGAAGAAGCTACAGCCGGACGTTCGTGACCTCCACCATAAGATGCAGACTCACGAGCATCCTCATACCCACTAAATCGCGGTCGCCCTGCCGGCTGAGTGTTAATCGGCTTCCGGGATGCCGCGAAGGCCGCTCATGGACTGGATGTCGATTCGGAAAAACACCGGCTCAATCGAGATATCGCTGGTATGTTCCCGCCGCTGTGCCAGTGGTGCGCTCCACCATTCCGAGGATCGCGAGAGCCGCTCCTTAGCGCGTTCCTTTTCAGCGCTGTATTGCGGTTCCTGCAATTCTTTATACATGCCCTCCACGACAACGCTCATCCAGTTGGAGGGACTTGCGATGTCATCGACCTGCATACAAACCTTCGGATTCCGCCGCATCCACTCTACCTTCTTGCCGACCGTCGAGAAAACATAAAGATACTTCGGCTCATACGCAAAGCAAACTGGAACGACGTAGGGCTGATTGTCCAAGGAACACGCTAGTCGCCCGACGGACATGCTGTTCAGAAGGTGTGTGCACTCATCATGGGGGATTTCAACGATTCGCATTGGCCTAGCCTACCTGATTTCCAGTTAAACTGCGAAGCCGACAAATCTTCCTTCGCAGCCGCGCCAACCACCGCGCCGACAAGACGACACTCGAAATGCTCTCATATACCCGTACCTGGGGAAGTGATCGCCGTCACACAACAGGATGTCCGCACGTACAGCCGCAGCCTCTATGAAACGTTAATCATTCATTGAGTTACGGAGGTGTCACGGCGTCGCAAAAGCGCCTAAAACTTGTGATTTTAAATTTCGCATTAAAGGTCTCCTGCGGTTCAACTCGCCGACTCCACCTGCCACGACCACACCATGTGAATTTGAGGTTAGGCGTCTAGCGCGCGACGGCAACCGAGCAAGACGCCTATTGGCCTGTCGATCTTCCCAAAAGGAGAGAAAGTGAGGCCTACAAGAGACTGTCATGGCAGGTCGGCCCATGGTTGAGACTGGACCGCAGGCATCGCGCCGGGAGGTGCCTTTTTATGAGGCATGACGCAATTCGGGAGTCACGTAGCCGGGATAAAGCCACCGGCTAAATCCAGATACCTCGTGTCTACCGTCGTTCCGGGTAAAGTAGGAGCCGATAATATGCAGAGCCTGCAAGCATGATTACTTCATATGTCTTAGTTGCTTCCTCCGTCACGCCACCGCCCATTTCCAACATAGGAAGTGCCAGCGGAAAAGTTGTTGTGCGCAATAAGTCTTGAACAAAGCCATCCTCAAACGCTAGGAGCGGATTGATAGAGTCCCCATAACTTGTGGTCAGAATGACGATGTACTACCGGGAAATACGCAAAACTAAGTGTGACGCCCGTCACAGTCGCACGTGAGAGGCGGTACAGCGTTTGTTTTGGAAGAAGAGTGTTATAGCGGTGAGTCGACCAGATGTGAAGTCCGACCTGATGGATGAAGGCGCCCATTGTTTCCTTCAGCAAGGGAAGATGACCCCGGCGCCCGTCTCACAGATTGGCGGCGCGAACTTAAGGAGGACTCATGCTTAAAGATCTGTTTCAACCAATGCATCTGCTGGTTATTTTCGCAATCGCTTTGCTCGTATTTGGTCCTAAGAGACCTCCGGAACTGGGGAAAGGAATCGGAGAGGGAATTCGTGGATTCAGGTCGGCTATGAAAGAGCCAGTATTCGAATCGCCGGAAAAGCCGATCGAGAAAAAGGCTCTAGAAGCTAAGCATCAAGGCTGATTTAACAGTGAGTCGCGGGCATTGGGCTGGGTGCGCACTACAGCCGCTCTTGCAGGCGCTGGTCGGGCGAAAGTCGAATCGGAGAAGGTGGGGCAGCCAACTGGGGGATGAGGTTGCGGCGTGGCCTTCCGCTTGGGTTAAAGAGGGAATGGTCGAGTAGGGCTCGGAGGGTATCTCATGTCAGCACCAGCATATGTGATTAACACGGACTCTCGTGCAGCATTCCAACCGGGCAAGCCGGGACCAGTACCCATGCTGAAGCGCTATGAAACGCTTCTAGAGGTGGCGGGTTCGATAGTTTCTCAAGCGGGGTTGTCTGATCTGTTTCGGGATCTCCTCCAATGTCTCAAAGAAGTTGGTGGGTTTGATTTTCTCAATCTCGTCTTACACGATCCCGCCCGTAACGCCATGCGTTTGAATGTATTGGAGGCCCTGATTCCCGTCACGATTCCCATGTCTCTGGAAGTGCCCGTAGGCGATTCACCTGCTGGTTGGGTATGGCAAAACCAAAAGCCTCTTCTGCTGCGTGATCTCACTGATGAGGACCGCTTTGGTCCTTATGTTTATAAGCTCAGAGAGAGCGGTATTCGAACGTACTACGTATTTCCAGTGACCGTGGCCAAGCGGTCCTATGGAGCAGTTTCCTTTGGAAGCCGGCAGGTTAATGCGTACAGTGATTCAGATTTGAAGTTCATGGAGCAACTGGCTACGCAAATAGCAGTTGCGGTGGATGTTGATCTGACGCATGAGACGGCGCATACGTATCAGGAACAATTGGCCAAAGAGCATGAACGGCTGCGACTCGTGCACGACATCACCAATACTCTTGTCAGCCATTTAGATGCTAAGGAACTTTCTCGTGAGATTTCAAAATGCATCGGCCGCGTCATGCAACATGATTACTGCGGCCTTTGTTTGCACGAGTCCTCTGGCAACCAGATTCGGCTTCGCGCAGTGGATTTTCCCAAAGGGGGAAAACTGCTACAGGAAGATGCGGTCTTCCCTATGGAAGATTCTCCCGCAGGCAGGGTCATAGCGACGCATAACCCTCTGCTGATCAATCGACTCGGCATCAAGAATTTCCCGTCCAAGGCAACGCAGTTGCTTCTCGATTCTGGAATTAAGTCCGGATGTTGGCTGCCGCTTGCTGGCCGAAAACGCTTTCTCGGAACCCTGGGTATCGGCAGTTTCCAAGAGTCCGCGTTCTCTCAGAATGATCTGGACTTGCTCAGCGAAGTGGCCAACCAGGTCGCACTCGCTGTTGATAATGCCCTGGCTTTTCAGGAAATCACTGAACTGAAGGACAAGCTGGCGGAGGAGAAGTTCTACCTTGAAGATGAGATTCGAACAGAGCACAATTTTGAAGAAATCATTGGGGAAAGCCCCGCGCTGAAGCACGTACTTCAGCAAGTGGAGACGGTAGCTTGCACGGATTCGACGGTGATGATTCTTGGGGAAACGGGGACTGGAAAGGAACTGATTGCCCGTGCCATTCATAACCTGAGCAATCGTCACGACCGAGCGCTGGTGAAGCTAAATTGTGCCGCCATTCCCACTGGATTGCTGGAAAGCGATCTCTTCGGCCACGAGAAAGGCGCGTTCACTGGCGCTATCGCACAAAAGATCGGTCGTGTCGAACTTGCAGATAAAGGTACCCTCTTTCTGGATGAAGTTGGCGATATTCCACCGGAGCTGCAACCCAAGCTGCTGCGCGTTCTCCAAGAACAAGAATTTGAGAGGTTGGGCGGTACGCGGACGATCCACGTCGACGCCCGGCTGGTTGTGGCGACGAATCGCGACCTGGATAAGATGGTCGCTCAACGGGAGTTTCGTCAGGACCTTTTTTACCGTCTCAACATCTTCCCCATTCAGGTGCCTCCGTTACGTGAACGAACTGCCGATATTCCATTGCTGGTCAACTTCTTCGTGAACAAACACGCGAAGCGAATCGGCAGGAGAATTCAGAAAGTTCCAGCGGAGACGATGCGCGCCCTCGTTCGCTGGCAGTGGCCGGGCAATGTCCGCGAGTTGGAGAACGTTGTTGAACGGGCCCTCATTCTCTCCCAGGGCCCAGTTCTCAATGTCTCACTTGCCGAACTAAAGGGAGGCCTCCCGACTCCTCTAAGCACCAAGGTCCAAACCTTGGAAGCCTCGGAAAAACAGCTCATCCTTGGCGCTCTGCGCGAAGCGAATGGCGTCATTGCCGGCGCGGCGGGGAAGCTTGGGATGAAACGGACGACCTTAAATTCAAAGATGCGTAAGCTGCACATCTCCCGCAGCGACTTGTTTTCTGCCTGAAGCGGTCGTTCCGACCTCATATCGTCATGAAGGACCCGGGCGATTCAACACTGCGTTTGTCCTGCGACTTCTAACCCCTTAATGCTCTTGGTGTTAGCTGGAACTCTTGCTCTTCACAAGGGTTGGCTGCCGAGGTGCCAATAGGTTGTTGTTCGGCTGGCAGAATTAAGTGTGTGCGGCAGGAGAAAAAGAACGCGCCGCTCGCGGCCGACAAGAAGTTTGATCTTAAGTATTTGCTCTTAACCCAAAACTTACAAAGGAGGAAACCAATGAAGCACCATACATCAACCGAACTGACAGTCGCTCTCAGACCTCTTCCGGAGCGTTCATTGCTGCGAAGCATTGACGAAATTGAGAACAAAATCGCCCGCCGTGCCTATGAACTATTCGCATCCAGCGGATTCACCGACGGCCACGACTTGGAAGACTGGCTCTTCGCCGAATCCGAGCTTTTCGACCAGATGCCGGTCGAAGTCAAGGAGACCAAAAACGAACTGACGGTCAATGCCGGATTACCCGGATTTACCGAAAAGGACATTGAAATCAGAGTTGAGCCGAGTCTCCTGGTTATCACCGGGAAGCGAGAGGAGAAGTCGGAAGAGAAGAAGAAGGGAGAAACCGTCTACTCCGAACGCTCGAACCAGGTATTTCGCTCCATTGCCCTGCCGGCTGATGTCGACCCGGACAAGGTAAAGGCGACTCTGAGCAAAGGAGAGCTCGAGATCACGTTGCCGAAGAAGGAAATCGGCAAGAAAGTCACGATCGAAGAAAAGGCTGCTTGATTGGCTGGATTTTGCGGTCGCGACGAGAGCGGATTCCGGCTGATAGCACGCGGATTCTGGCCGTCGGTTGGATTACACGATTTGAGTCCAAAACATAGTTCGGAGGAAACCATGATGAAAAGCAATATTCAACTTCAGCAGGATGTTCAGGAAGAACTCGAGTACGAGCCAAGCGTCAACGCACCGGAAATTGGCGTGACCGCCAAAGACGGCATCGTTGGCCTGACTGGTAATGTGAAGAACTGGGCTGAGAAGTACGCAGCGGTGCATGCGGCCGAGAGGGTCGCCGGCGTCAAGGCAGTCACCGACGAAATGAAGGTGGATTTGCCGGCTTTTCACGTTCGCAATGATGAAGATATCGCCAGAGCCGCAATCAACGCGTTGCAATGGGATGTCTGGGTCCCGACCGACCTCATCAAAATGAAGGTGGACAGCGGTTGGATCACACTCGAAGGCGAAGTCGAGTATAAGTATCAGCAGACCGCGGCCGAAAACGCAGTACGCAACTTAACCGGCGTCAAGGGCGTGAGCAACTTGATTAGCATCAAGAAGCCGGCCGTGGTGCCATCGGAAGTCAAAACGGCTATCGACAACGCCTTGCGGAGGGCCGCTGAGGTGGATGCGCAGCACATCAAGGTCAACGTCGTAAAGGACAGAGTCATACTGCACGGCAAAGTCTCTTCCTGGGCAGAACGAAAAGAGGCCGAGCGCGCTGCTTGGTCTGCCCCCGGAGTCAGCTCAGTCGAGGATGATCTCGTCATCGATGCGTAAGTAGAGTCTTGGTTCTTTGTGGCTCGACAGGCTTCGTGGCGGCTTCCGGGAAAGCCGCCACGGGGTTTTTTCATGCAAAATCCTGTAGACTTTTTTGGAAACGTCCTGGGAAGCAAAGTAACCGACTCTTGGCCAAAATCCTGCCCTTCTCTTCGCTTGCGATTATCGCCGAATGACCTCAACCGAACAGTGGGCATGAAGGGCAACTGATTCGGCGACGCTCCCCATTAGTAGACGGTCCCATCCGTGGCGACCATGGGAGCCCAGCACAATCAAATCCGCGCCCCACGCTTTAGCTTCATCGAGGATAAATGTGCGAGGTTCGCCTACCGGTGTGGCCACGCAGTCGCAAACATTCAAACCATTGGCGGTTAGCGTCTTTCGAGCGTCGGAAATCGCTTCTTCTGAACGCGTGCGGGCCTCCTTCCACACTTCTTCAATCAGGCTGTTCGGATACTCGAGAGAAGATGTAGTAGCTAGATTTTCCATAGTCGAGAGCTGCACTACACTGATAATCCTGATCTGGCTTTTCGCAGGCCACGGGCGATTCGCAACCGAATAAACAGCCTTCGCAGAGCACTCGTATCCATCCGTAGCAAGCAAAATCTTCATCCCTTGTGATGACAGATCGTCGACGTTGTGCCGTACGATTTCGACCGAACAGATGGACGCACGAAGGACGGTCTGGGCAACGCTTCCTAGAAGGAAGCGTGTAACGCCACTGTGGCCCTGCGAGCCCACCCTCACAAGATCGGCGCCCCATTGCTTCGCGTACTCAGGGATAGCTACCTTCGGGAAGCCCACCTTGACTTCCGCGAAAGCGTCATGCCCAGAATGGGCTAATTTGTCCGTCGCACATTTCACGACGGATTGCGCTCCATGTCTTGCGTCTTCGATAAGTGCCGGCAGTCCCTCCCAACGGCCCATATCCACAACACTCATCACGCAAAACACCGCGCCGCAAGGCCACGGACGGGTTGCGGCGGTAGTTATCACGAACTCCGACTCGGTCGAAGAATCAATTGCAAGTAGAATTTTCATGTCCTCCACCTCTGACTTTCTTTGGCTGTCCAAGATTAGGCATTCCGCCTAGCATCGTGCTCTGAGTCGTCATGCTCGACAGATTCTTGGCCATTGCACAGCATCAAGAGCGCAGGTCGATCACCAAAACGCGATTGGCAGAAAATGTCCTACGGTGAAGAGCAGAATGGGAGTTGCACACGCAGCAGATCAAGAATCCGGTCGTCAAGCGGCGATATTAGGTCGGAGTGACGAATCTGATCTTGGCTAGAGCTGGACCCGGACCCCAACTCGCCTGACGCTCTTAGGCAGGCTGATGGCAAATAATAAGGCTGCGACCATGACGATGGAGGGTCCGAGACCAAATTTGGGAAACAAAAAGGTATTCAACAGGAACCCTGCTCCGACCGATAGGGTACTAGCGAGGCAGGAGGCGATCAGAAAGTGGGACATTTTGTTGGTCAGACAGCGTCCGATGGCTGCGGGAAGGATGATCAAGGAACCCGTCAGGAGCGATCCCATGAATCGCAATCCCACTAGGATGGTCAAACTGAAGAGCAACAGGAAATAGAGATTGACGCGGCTCACGTTCACTCCCGTCACAGCCGCCAAATCGGGCGAAAACAAAGTCAAAACCAATCGGTCCCGCAGGTTCCAGATCGCTGCAATGATGAAACCCACGGCGAGGGCACCTAGAAGAAAGCCAAAAGGCGAGATGGCCAGATTCTTGCCAAACAGAGCTTCGAGTATATCGTCGCTCGGAGTGACGGCTGCTCCGATACCAAGCGACGCGGCGAACACAACGCCAATAATATTCTCCGTCGCCAATCCAGTCTTCTTCTGCAGGTGCCATATCAACAGCGTTCCCAAGAATAGGGTCGCCGCCGCGCCAATCAAGGGGTTGATTTTCAACAAAAACGCCAGTCCAAGTCCAGGAAGGGCCACATGAGAAATGACGTCTCCAGCGAGCAGCATCCGCTTCATCAGGCCAAAACTTCCAACCAAGCCGGCGGCGACTGCGAACAGGAGCGCCAGCAACACCGAGTAACCTGCGCCTGTGTGAGTGAGCCATGACATACGGTTGTCCGAATCAGAGTCCGTGATGCTCGCTGACGTGCTGATAGTATTTGGGCGGTGCTGAGTAAAGGGCCTCCAAAGCCTCGGGCGTCAGCACTTCTTTCGGTGAACCAAAACATGCTCCGTTGTTGCCAATACAGAGAACGGCGGTAGCATTTCGATAGACGATGCTCAGGTCATGTGAAACCAGAATCACCGCGATGCCATGCTCTTGCTTCAAGCGGTGGAGCAATTCGTAGACGCGCTCTTCCGTGAGCTCGTCGAGGCTGGCTGTCGGCTCGTCGAAAAGGATCATGTTCGGTTCACCCAGCAAGGCTAACGCGATCAATACTTTTTGAAACTGGCCACCGGACAGCACCCCGATGTTGTCGTTTAACAACTCGGGCGTAAGACTCGTGAGCGAAACGACCCGCTCCCTGTCCGTTGGGCTCAATTTCAGGAAGTGGGCCTTCGCATTAAGGAGGTCATGGACAGAGAGCGGCAATTGCCGGTCGGCCGCTACTCGCTGCGGGACGTATCCGATTCGCGAACCCTCCATCCACTCAATCTTGCCTTGATAAGGGAGCAGGTGCAGAAGAGTTCTCAGCAGCACCGTTTTGCCTGAGCCATTGGGTCCGATGATAGCAAGCATATCTTGTTCATAAAGCTCAAAGCTTAGGTCCGCGATAATGTCTCGCCCATCCAAGTTCACTGTTAAATGTTGGACCGAAAGAATTGTTTTCATGAACTCGTCGCAGCCTCGTCCGTATTATGGACCTCCAGCGCATCCTCTGTTTCTCCTAGCGAAGATGCACATTCATTCTTGGTTCGAATGGTCAGCACTGGACACGTTGCGCTGGAAATAATCTCCGAGACCTTATCCTGCAGATGGGTGGCCCAGGGCTCTTCGGGGCGTAGGTCCATGACGATAAGGTCCGCCCCGATCTCATCTGCCACCTGAAGAATTCGTGCGGTGGATTTTTTCGCAACCTCAACTCTCAATACAGGATCCACATAGAGGTCCTCACTGCGTTCTGGCAAGAGATGCCGTAGCAACCGGCGATAATCCCTGAGCCATTCGTGATCTGATCGCTTGGGGTCTTCCTGTTCGACGACATGCAAGAGCAGGAGACGGGATCGGTATTGAATCGCCAACTGTATCGCATATTCCAGGCCATGGTGTGATTCCTCCCACAGGTTGGTGGCATAGAGGAGTTGGGCTAATGGCGGATCACTGGCGACAGCAGACACATGCGGTCCGACTGCCAGGACGGGACACGGAGCCTCTCGGACAATCGTCTCCGCGACCGATTCCAGAAAGAACTTCTTGAGTTCCGATTTTCGGCTAGCGCCCACAACAATCAGGTCAATGTGCTCCGACTGAAGAACGTCCTCTACAGTCTCCCAAACTTTCCCCTTCCGCAGCCATGTCTGGTGCGGAACACTTCCGACCGACGTGTCTAACTGTTCGAGTCGGTGTTGAGCCTCCATGTGAGCCTGCTGGTACATGGTCGAGTCTTCGGCTGGCTCGAGATCAGTCCCATGAGGCTGAATCACATGGAGAATATGAACCGTGGAATTGAACTGTCTTGCGAGAGGCAGGACGCGTGTGAGTGCAGTGAGCGAAGCCAGAGAGAAGTCGGTAGCGATCAAAATACTCTTCAAACGGACTTCGATAGCAATGGTGGGCTGCGCCATATGCCTCCAGCCAGTGTGCTTGCTTTGCTCAGTTCGCAATCTTGGCATCCCGGTCTGTTCCGGATTTCCAGAGATTTAATATGCACGTGCCGTTCCGGACATGCTTCGACTCCCGCTACAGCATTCCTAATTGACACAGCAGGTTACGCACGGCGTGGAGGTCTGACGTATAAGTTTGATGTGTGGTCACCTCGCCACAGTGACGGCATAGTGGCGCAACAGCACTTGTTGGCTTGCGCGAAGCCGCCTAGATATCGAACCTAACCCCCCGATTCGATGGTAGTTGCTAGCCAGCAAGGCGCTCCCTACTGATTCGGAGAGCAAGATGCAATTGAAGAAGCGTCACCCTTGCTTAGGGGAGGATGGAATGCATGGGAGCACAATGAAATGGATCTCATTGGCACTGACCCTCACCTTCGGTGTCTTGCTGAGCGGATGCTGCGACTTAGCTTACAGGCAGGCGATCGGCTGTGGGCTCGCAGCCCGCACGCCGCCTCCGCCTGCGATACTTCCTGCACGGCCTGCTGCATTTCTGGCGTCGGATCGTGAACTCATCATCCGCGGAGAAACCGTAACCCTTACCTGGCATACGGAACACGCGACTGTCGTGACTATTGATCCGATCGGCGAAGTACAACCGAACGGTTCTTTAACCGTGACGCCCTTTGGCACCACCAAATATCACATGGTTGCCGAAGGACCCGGAGGAGTGGAAATATCGACCGTCTGGCTTTTTGTAAAGCCACCACCGGATCCAGCAGTGCTATCCGCATCTCCTGGTATAGGAGGCGCTCTAGCCCTGAAGTTTCGGTCGATTTTTTTTGACTACGACCGATACACAATTCCCCCAGACCAGCAGCAGGCCTTGGAGGAAGACCTTCACCTGATGCTTCAACATCCCAACGTCCGAGTGGTCATCGAGGGATACTGCGACGATCGTGGATCCATTGGGTATAACTTGACGCTGGGGGTGGAGCGCACCGTAGCCGTGAGGGAGATCCTAGTTCAGGGAGGGGTCAGTCCCGACCGCATTAAGAGAGCGACCTTTGGGAAAGAAGAGCCCCTCTGTGTCGAGCATTCTGAGAATTGTTATCAAGGCAACCGACGAGTTCAGCTTGTGCAAGACCAGCATCAATCGAGTTCATTGAACTGATCCTTAGACTGGGTATCCGATGAAAGCCGCTGTCCTAACCTCTCCGCAGGATATTTTGAAGCACCCGCTTCGGATCGTCGAGGTTCCCTGTCCTGGACCAGCGCCGGGATACGTTCTGCTACGTGTGCGAGCCTGCGGCGTTTGCCGGACCGACCTGCACATTGCCGAGGGCGAGTTGCCGCCGCGTCGCCAAAACCTCATTCCAGGTCATCAGGTAGTGGGCGAGATTGTCGATGGAGCTACGAAGGAGTTCCCGATTGGAACCCGAGTGGGCGTGTCTTGGGTCGGCGGAGTTGATGGGAAGTGCTGGTACTGCAAAAGGAATCTGGAAAATCTTTGCGACTCTCCCACCTTTACCGGATACACGATCGATGGGGGTTACGCCGAGTATGCGCTCGCGCGATCCGATTTCATATTCTTCCTCCCTTCAGCGCTCGATGATATGCAGGCCGCCCCGCTTCTGTGCGCTGGCATCATCGGCTTCCGGAGCATTCGGGTGGCTGGCGTCCAAGAAGGCGACCGTGTGGGGCTATTCGGTTTCGGAGCCTCAGCGCATCTGGCCATCGCAGTTCTGCGAGCTTGGAAGTGCGAGGTTTACGTCTCCACGCGTGGGGCATCCCACCGGCAACTAGCAAGTTCGCTCGGAGCGACTTGGGTCGGCAACGAGCTAGACAAACCGCCTGTGAAACTCGACCGAGCAATCGCATTTGCCCCAAGCGGAGATGTCGTTGTTGCCGCTCTGGCCAGCCTGCGGAAAGGCGGCATTGTCGCCATCAACGCGATTCACCTAGACCGTATCCCGGAGTTCAACTATGACCAACTCCTATGGGGTGAGCGCCAGCTTCGCAGCGTCGCGAATATGACTCGATCCGACGCTCGCGACTTTCTTCAGATCGCTACTGCGATAAACCTTCGGCCCAGAATCACAGTTTTTCCGCTGGAGCACGCAAACGAGGCATTAATCGCACTAAAAGGTGATTCCGTGGATGGTGCAGTAGTCATCACGCCATAATGAGCTCGATTGTGGGCTTCCCAAGGCCACCGCGTTTGCGAGGAACGAGGAGAAGCGAAGCAAAGAAGTCGAGCACGCTCGCGCTGTGCGATATTGACTGTGCTCCTTGAAATTCTGTTTGGATTGGCTGGCATTTTAGATAAGCGAGTGGACTGGCTATCGTTTTGCAACGGGGGTGTAGAATGCCTCCGGCTTTGAGTTAAGAAGTAAATCTGGTTTCATCAGCGAAGGAGCTTCGGCCATGCGGTCTACAAAATGCCTGATTCTCGCAATTGCTTTAAGTCTTTTTCCTGTCGTGACACAACCTGTTCTGGCTCAAGACGGCGCGGCGACTTACAAAGCCAAGTGTGCCGCTTGTCACGGTACCGAAGGGCAGGGGAAGATCGCCCCGGCACTGAAGGGTTCGAGCTTGAGCGTGGACCAAATTGCTGATCTTCTCACCAAGGGCGATGACGGCAAAAAACCACCTCACAAGAAGGCGATGAGCGGTCTGTCGGCCGACGACGCCAAAGCAGTCGCCGCATTCGTGAAGACTTTGAAATAATCTGAAGGAAGAACAGCTTCACGATCTGAGGAAGGAACTCCAGCTTGTCTAGACGACTGCCCCACCGATCCATCCCAGGCCAAGACCGATTATAAATGTGACTAAACCTTCATTGCCTCGACGACGGGTGACCGGATTTCGCCGCTCTGACGATTTCTGGCCGAGTTCATCAAATGATTCACCACCATGTAAGCGCTTTGCCAATCAGCATTTGGCTTTAGACACTTGCGAAAACGTTGGCAGTCCAACTGCATTCAAGAGGCTAGCTGTGTTCGAGAAATATCGGGTGAAATGGGGTGATGACCATGTCGCGAAAGAGTCGGCACACAGATCCGATGGTTCTTTCTTTCGATAACATCAAGAAGCTCGCCAACAAGAACCTGGTCTTCCGCAAGGCAATCTATAGAGGAGCCTTCAGTGAATTGGCGGTCATGAGCATCCCCCCATGTGGAGAACTTGGCGAGGAGAAACACGAGAAAGCCGACGAAATCCTGTTCATTGTCGATGGCAAGGGACAATTGATCCTGGATGGTCGAACCCAGTCCGCTCACAAGCACGAGGCGATATTTATCACCGCGGGTCAACTCCACAATCTCAGGAATACCGCTGACTGCGAATTGAAAATCATTTCCGTTTTCTCTCCTCCTCCATCCTCGGGCACAAATAGCATCATTCATCGCAGCGGCGCGAAGGCAGCGGAAGAACAGATACGGCACGCGTGGGAACAATAGCAAAGTTCCCGAGCGGATTCTTGGCGCTCTCAAAAATATAGATGCTAGCCGACTTGTGAGCAGTCAGTTTCTTCTTCCATGTTCAGCCGCATCGATGAAGTGCGACACTTTCGGAGACTGCTGATTCTGCAGGATGGTCGATGGATTCCTACAGGTAATCCCATTAAAGCCGCGATTGATGCCTTTGCGCGGCGACTCGGAATTAATACTCCAGCGGAGGACGCAGCATTGACTGTTTCTCGCCGTTTTCCTTTCGACCCACGCCGCAAGAGAATGTCCGTATACATTGCCGGCAAACTCATAACCAAGGCGCCCCTGATCGAGTGCTTCCCCTCTGTAAACCAGCATAAGGCGCAGCAGAAGCCCTAACAAAGTTGGCCGAGCGTGGTCTTCACGTGATTGCGGTGGCAGCGCGAGACATCACTCCAGAAACCGCAACCGGAGAAGCCGAAGAACTGGAAAAAGAACTTACCTTGCTCGGTCTTGTCGGAATCGAGGACCCTCCTCGACCCGGTGTCGCGTCCGCAATCTCTTCGTGCCGTGCGGCCGGAATTCGCATTGCGATGGTGACAGGTGACCATCCAGCAACGGCCAAGGAGATTGCAAGTGAAGTCGGAATGCTGGATCCAGATGCTCCGGTACTGGAAGGCAACGCCCTTCCAGAAGACGAAGATCTGCTGGGTGCGCTCGTGGACCATGACGGCACCATCATCAGCCGTGTCACGCCGGAGCAGAAAGTCTTCATAGCGCGAGCCCTGCGAAAACGAGGACATGTTGGCAAGCTTTCTTCTGGTCCACCCACTCGCTCCTGTGTTGGGTCAAATGCAGCCCCGTGGGCTAGGTTTGTGGATTGCGCTGCTTGCCTTTCCTGCGGTGCTGCTCGCAGACGGGCTCCAAAGAAAACTCAGCGCGCAATGCCGAATTCGAGATGACCAAGGAATATGCCCTTCACTATGAAGGTCTCGTCAGTTCGACCATATCTCGTCTAACGATTCTCTCTCGCGTGGGCACCCGAACGTGTAAGTTCAAGCCAGCCATACCCTAACCAGCCCAGTTGCAATTCTGAATTGGTAGCCCGCCTGCTGTAGTGAGGTATGAAGCTGCACAGGTTCGGTGCGGTCCTATGGATACGTTTGCCGCCAATACCGGAAGAATAGAAGCTGTCCGAGGCAGTGTCGTAGACGCCTTTTTTCAGCAACACATCCCTTCGATTTATCACGTTTTGAAAGCAGGCGATCAGGGAGAAGTAGTGATTGAAGTCATCTCCCATCTCGATGCCCACACAGTCCGAGGAATTGCTCTAACCACCACGCGCGGCCTTTCGCGGGGGTCTCTGGTATCGGATACTCGGGAAACGCTACAGGTCCCTGTTGGCGAACGAGTCCTAGGGCGGATGTTCGACGTTTTTGGCGAGACCATCGATCGGAAGAGTCCCGTCGCAGGCGGCGAATGGCGCTCCATTCATACACCTTCCGTTCCGTTGATGCGGCGCTCGCAAACTTCTGAGATCTTCGTTACGGGAATCAAGGCTATCGATGTGTTAGCGCCCCTCGAGCGTGGTGGAAAGAGTGGCTTGTTCGGCGGCGCGGGTGTGGGCAAAACCGTTCTGATCATGGAACTAATTCACAACGTGATCGGTCAGCAGCGCGGTGTGAGCGTTTTCTGCGGAATCGGGGAGCGTTGTCGTGAGGGAGAAGAACTCTATCGAGAAATCCAGTCTGCCGGGGTTCTCGACAGAACTGTGTTGGTCTTTGGCCAGATGAACGAGCCGCCAGGATCGCGTTTTCGCGTTGGGCACTCGGCGCTGACAATGGCGGAGTACTTTCGCGATGACGCGCGCGAAGATGTACTGCTTCTCATCGATAACATTTTCCGCTTTATTCAGGCGGGTTCAGAGGTGTCAGGGCTGATGGGCCAACTTCCATCACGGCTCGGATACCAACCAACGCTCGGCACCGACCTCGCCGACCTGGAAGAACGCATCTGCAATACGGCAACCGGCGCCATCACTTCCGTCCAAGCCGTGTACGTGCCGGCCGATGACTTTGGCGACCCGTCCGCGGTACATACGTTTAGTCATCTGTCGGCTTCGATCGTGTTATCGCGCAAGCGAGCGAGTGAAGGACTCTATCCTGCGATCGATCCGCTGCAGTCGGGATCCAAAATGGTGTCGCCTGCGGTCGTGGGGAGCAAGCATTATCGCATCGCGCAAGAGATTCGAAAAACGCTGGCTGGTTACGAAGAACTGAAGGACATCGTCGCCATGCTCGGACTCGAGGAGCTATCCCAAGACGACCGGCGCACGGTTCATCGCGCCCGGAGGCTGGAACGCTTTCTGACCCAACCCTTCTTTGTCACAGAACAGTTTTCCGGCCTGCCCGGTAAATTGGTCAAACTCGAAGACGCGCTGAATGGGTGTGAACGCATTCTGAATGATGAGTTCGCGGATTGTCCGGAGCAGAGCCTCTACATGATTGGAACGATCGACGAAGCCCGGAAGAAGGATGAAGGGCAAAAGCCATGAGACTCACGGTCAGACTGCCGGCGGAGATCCTGCTGCGGGAAGAAGTTTCCAGGATCAAAGCCGAGGCAGAGAATGGGTGGTTTGGCATGCTTCCCAGGCACATCGACTTTGTAACTGCTCTAGTGCCCAGCGTTCTAACTTTTCAGCCCATCGGAAAACCGGAAGAGTACCTCGCAATTGACCAAGGGATTCTGGTGAAGTGTGGGCCGGATGTTTCTGTTTCGACCCGGGCGGCGGTCCGTGGCACGAGCCTTGAGCAACTCGAAAGGGACGTTGAATCGCAGTTTCTAACACAGGAAGAGCGAGAGAAGAAGAACCTGGCTTACGAGACAAAGCTTGAGGCCGATTTAGTTCACGGCCTCTTGGAGCTCGAAAAACATGCTTAAGCCTGATCGGACATCACGGCCAGACTTGTCGCCTGCAGCTGAACGCATGATCAGGAAGGTCCAGACCAGGCAGATACAAATGGAGCGAGCAAAGCGGCAAAACAATAGTTTCTGGAATTCAGTTGCGATGCTTGGAACTATAGGCTGGTCGGTGGCGTTGCCCACACTGATTGGTGTCGCGGCGGGCGTTTGGATTGATCATCGCTGGCCCAGCCGCTTTTCTTGGGCGTTGATGCTGTTGATGGCCGGGTTGGTCTTCGGCTGTACAAGTGTGTGGTTGCGCATCAGGAAGGATCAATGATGAATGGCTTCTCGCTCATCCTGAGGCTGCTCGCCGGCACGGCGCTGGGACTGTTTTTCTATGCCGGACTCTGGCTTACCGTACGTTCTCTCCCACAGGCTCGGCATCCCGTCCTGCTCACGCTGGGCAGTTTCTGGATTCGAACCTTGGTCGTGCTTGCCAGCGTGCTGCTTCTGATGAAGGGCCGTTGGCAGTACGTGGTGGTCTGTCTCGTTGGATTCCTGGCGGGACGGGTCGCGGTTTGGAAAGGCCTCCCGGAAAGGACGGGTCCTCATGCCCCTCACTCCAGATAGCACAATCTATTGGAAGCACGGATTCGTCCACCTTAACGCAACACTCCTCTATACATGGATCCTGATGTTTCTGCTTACCGTTGTGTCTTGGCTAGTCACGCGACACTTGGACCGCTCGGACCTGCATCGATCACGCTGGCAGAACGTCCTCGAAGGAATCGTTGTGACGATTCGCGGCCAGATCAGGGAGATTTGCCCCGAAGCGGGAGATACATATCTTCCCTTTGTGGGGACGATTTTTCTTCTGATTGCAGTATCGAGTCTGCTTGAGCTGGTTCCGGGCTGGCACGCTCCCACGGCATCGCTTTCCACCACTGCTGCTCTTGCGATTTGTGTAGGAGTTGCGGTGCACGTTTTTGGGGTCCTCAGACAGGGAGTACCGGAGTATCTCCGGCATTATGTGCGTCCGACATTTCTGATGCTGCCATTTCACCTGCTGAGCGAAACATCCCGTACCCTGGCCCTCGCCCTTCGGCTGTTCGGAAACATCATGAGCGAATCTCTGATCGTGGGCATTCTGTTGGCAATCGCGCCGCTGTTTTTCCCGCTGATTATGCAGGCGTTTGGCTTGCTCACCGGCCTGATTCAGGCCTATATCTTCGCCGTATTGTCGATGGTTTACATCGCGGCTGCCGTGCAATCGCAGAGCGAACAGAAAGGAAGAGCCCATGAATAATGTAACCATAATTGGCGTCACCTCGATCATCGCAGCAACTTTGTGCATGGCGGTCGGCTCGATCGCACCTGCCATAGGCGAGGCGAGAGCAATCGTGCAGGCTCTGAGTTCGATTGCCCAGCAGCCCGACGAAGCGGGTTCGCTAAGCCGGACTCTTTTTATCGGCCTCGCGATGATCGAATCCATCGCGATTTATTGCCTGGTGATTGCAGTCATTCTGATTTTCACCAATCCGTTCTGGACTTTCGTAACTTCGAAGAGCGGAGGTTAAGGGCAATGCTCATCGATTGGTTCACTGTGGCGGCCCAAGTCGTAAACTTCCTGGTGCTGGTTGCCCTCACCAAGCACTTTCTCTGGGGAAGATTGCTGCGAGTGGTCGACGAGCGCGAAAAACGGATCGCCACCCAAATCAAGCAGGCCGAAGACAAAAACAAGGCCGCCGAGCAATTAATGGAGCAGATGCACGCTCGGGAGCGCGACCAGGAGCTGAAGCAAGAGGAGTTGATGACTCAGGCCCGAAAGGTAGCAGACGATCAGCGCCGCGAAATGGTCCAAGAGGCCCGAAAATCAGTTGAGAAGAGTGAGTCGCTGTGGCGCGGTGACCTTGAACGCGAAAAGACCGCATTTTTGGTTGAAGTTAGGCGTCGATCCGCCACTGAAATTCTCGCCATCGTGCGCCAGGTGTTGGCCGACTTGGCCTCCAGCGATTTGCAACAAAGTGCCACCGAGGCTTTTCTCCAGAGGCTCAAAGGATTTGATCCCAAGCTCCTGCGCGGACTCATGCATGATGACGCGGTCGTGAAGAGTGCGAATGATTTGCCTGACGAAAGCCGACACGAGATTCAGGCGGCTCTGGAAAAACAACTCGGTGAGGCCGTGCATCTGCATTTTGAGGTCGACCCGTCATTGGCTTGGGGCCTCGAACTGTGCGGGAACGGCCAAAAGATCGGGTGGAGTTCGAAAAGCTACCTGGATCATCTGGAAGAGAATCTGAAACAAGCGCTTGATCGCAAAGCAGAAGCTGACTATCAGGTGGCAGCAAGTTGAAGGAAGAACCACGATGGATGAGCTCAGCCCGTTGAACGCGGTCCTAAATGACGCCATGGAGGTCATTCGCGATGTGGCCGGCAAACCGGCTGCGCAGCTGACGCTCGAAGAATATGGCGTAGTCACCTACATAGGTCAGGGAATCGCGCGCGTCCAGGGCCTACCGAATGTGAAGTCAGAAGAACTCGTCCTCTTCGAGGGGAATTTGCTGGGGATGGCTTTCAATCTCGACCCGGATGAAGTGGGAGTGATTCTTCTGGATGACTGTAGAGGTATCGAGTCGGGCTCTGAGGTGCGGCGCACCAAACGGGTCTTGGATGTCCCGGTGGGGGAAGCCTTGCTTGGGCGAATTGTGGATCCGGTCGGGCGGCCGCTTGACGATGCCGGGCCGCTAAGCACGCACCAGAGGGCGTCGATCGAGTGCGATGCACCCTCGATCATGGACCGGGCCCCGGTAGCCGTGCCTCTGGCGACAGGGACAAAAGTCGTGGACGCCCTGATTCCCGTGGGTCGCGGCCAGCGCGAGCTGATTCTCGGTGATCGCCAAACCGGCAAGACTGCGATCGCCGTGGATTGCATCCTGAATCAGAAGGGCAAAAACGTTCTTTGCATCTATTGCGCGATCGGGCAACGCAGTTCGTCCGTTGCCAACGTAATCGCCGACCTGCGCCGCCACGATGCGTTGCAATATTCGATCGTGATGGTTGCTGGCGGGGATACGACGCCGGGGCTGCAGTACACGGCTCCCTACGCCGCCACGGCAATTGGCGAGTATTTTATGCGCCAGGGGCGGGACGCTTTAGTTGTGTTCGACGATTTGAGTTGTCACGCCCGCGCTTATCGTGAATTGTCGCTGCTGTTGCGCCGCCCTCCAGGCCGGGAAAGTTTTCCGGGCGATATTTTTTATATTCACTCGCGACTACTGGAGCGATCGACACACCTCCGAAAAGAGTTGGGAGGAGGATCGCTAACGGCATTCCCTATTGTCGCAACGGAAGAACAGAACATCTCCGCGTATATCCCTACTAACCTGATTTCCATCACCGATGGACAGATTTACTTGACTCCAGAACTGTTTCAGAAGGGCATCCTTCCTGCCGTGGATGTCGGAAGATCCGTATCGCGGGTGGGTGGCCAAGCACAACTTCCTGCTTATCGAGCGGTTGCCGGAGATTTGCGTTTGTTCTATTCGCAATTCGAAGAATTGGAGGTGTTTTCTCGATTCGGATCGCGCCTCGATGAGAGGACCAGAAAAACCCTGGCGCGCGGTCGTGCGGTTCGCGAAGCGCTCAAGCAACCCCAATACGATCCTCTCTCCGCGATGGAGCAGGTTGCCATTCTGCTGGCGGCAACCGAAGGTCTGTTCGACAATGTCCCTCCGGATCGTATCGCCGAAGCGTCATCCCGGCTTCGCCGAATTCTCCCTGAGCGGCTGCCGTTGCTCTGTAAATCTGTAGACGAAGCTCAGAAACTCACCGCGGACGACCGCGAGGCCATAGTAAACCTTGCAAAAGGGGCGATCGGAGCTGTATGGACACCGCCGAGTCAGTAAGACGATCAATTGCTATCACCGGGGAGCTTCAGTCCGTAGTGAAGACCATGAAGGCACTCGCGGGAGTGAATATCCGGCAGTACGAGCGCTCAGCCCACGCCGTAGCCGAATATAACCGGACGATCGAAATGGGACTTCAGGTCGCACTGCGCGGCCTCACGCCTCATGCGCTGCCGCCAAGGTACGCGCCCGGTCGAAAGCTCGGAGCTGTTGTTTTCGGATCCGACCAGGGGATGTGTGGTCTGTTGAATGACCAGGTGGTCTCTCACGCTTCGCGGGCCTTGCAGAAGCTGCTCATCCGGCGCGAGAGCCAAATCACGGTCGCAGTCGGTGAGCGCGCTGCGGCTCAACTGGACAGTCTGGGCCGGCGGGTGGAGGCGTCGGTGCGAGTGCCAACTTCCGTTTCCGGGATCACGGCCGCAGTGGAAGAGGTCTTGCGCCGGATCGAGGAGTGGCATTCGAAGCGAGGTATTGAACTGGTTGTATTGTTCTACGCCAGGCCGGTATCGGGGGCTTGGTACCGCGTGGTAGGTGTGCGGTTGTTGCCGGTTGATCTCGAGTGGATCAACGGACTGAAAGCCAAACCTTGGCCATCCAAGGTCGTCCCCATGTTCACAATGGACGAAACACAACTATTTCAGGCGTTAATTCGTGAGTATCTGTTTGTTTCTCTTTTTCGCGCATTCGCCGAATCGCTGGCCAGCGAGAATGCCAGGCGCCTGGCATCCATGCAGGTGGCGGAAAAAAATATTGAGGATCGCCTTCGTGCGCTGACGAGCGAATCTCGGCAACTTCGGCAGGATTCGATCACCGCGGAGTTACTTGATATCATCGCCTCGTCCGAAGCTCTGTCCGGAAAATCCAAGCGCTGATTGGCCCGCCAGGCATCGCAAGCCCTCTGGCTGCACTTCTCGTCGATACGGTCCATCACAGTGAAAGCGGACCTGAGATCAGGAGCAGTGCGGCTCCGGCGAGGGAGAGATCTTTCATAAAGTGGGCGAACTCGCTGAGCCGCATATACCATTCCGTCTCCTTCCAGAAACGATGCAGGTAGAACGGCGCGGGAAAGATGATTCCAAACAGCAGAGCTGGCCCGATCCATCCCCGCGGGTGGAACAACACCAGAAGCCCTCCACCAACCATCATCAGCACCGTAACCACCGTTGCAATGCGTGGAAGCGGCACGTCTTTACGGGCAAGATGATCGGAGTGCGTCTGAAAAGCGAAGAGGTGACTCATGCCCATGGAGACGAAGTAACCTACGAACAGTATTCTCGCTAACACGATAAGCCAAGATGGCAGCTGCGCATTCATTTATGAATCTCCCAGGTCGTGGACGTTTATACATTGAATCAGAACACGAGTTTGCTCTTCAGTTCGGGCGCCACGCTGTCTATGCGACGCGAGAGTTCCGGCAGATGGCAGGTCGGAACTCGCGGAAAGAGGTGGTGCTCGATGTGCAAGAACATATTGAACGTGATCCAGTTCTTCATGCGATTGCGCAACGTTCTGGCTATGTAATGAGTGCGATCGCAGTGGTGATGTACGGTCCATACCGCAAAGAATGCGGTTAGGCATTGGCCGACCAACATGGCACTGACGTGATAACGAAGCGTCCTGTTGCTCCACACTCCGAAAACCAAAACGATCCACACCGCGCTCAACAACAATTCGGCAGCCACGGTCAGCCGTAACTTTCTGTCGCCATGTCGTAGCGCAGTCCTGTGCAAGAGAATCGGGAACACAGGGCCGAAGAGCAGAGCACCCCAAGCTGGCATTTCAGCGCTCCGGCCTTCCACGTCGCCCTCGCCCATCGCCAACCGATGGTGGCGCAGATGATTGAACCGCACCGCGTGCATGGATCCGAGCATTACCACACTCATGCTCCAGAGAATCGCGCTCGTAGCGCGAGCCGACAATCCCAGCGCAGAGTGGAACGCGTTATGAACAAGGCGCAGACCGGTGAGGAAGAACACGAACGAGAACGCGAGGGCCACGATGTAATGGCCACTCCGAGCCAGGACAAGGGACGCGGCGAGCCAGGTCGCAGGAAGCAGTGGCTCGCAGAGAATCTCAAGACGACTGACCGCCGCAAGGTCGCGCCACTCCACAGACCGAATTCGGGGATCTCGAAAGATGGGCATCTGCACCCCAGAGCGATGTTCGTCGTTAAGCTGGCCTCGACTCACATCTGGAGAATTTTCGGTCTCGTTCATCTTCAAAATCTCGGCGGATTTGGCTCCGTTATCTGCGGGAATGCTGGCGATATCGATATTCAGGGTCAACTCTCCGTGCTCGTACTTCATCCGCGATTCTCAGGGGATGAGGGAGGTGTGAAGACGAGCGACGCCAGATAGACCAGAATTCCCAGGGCTATCAAAGATGCGCCCACGAAAGCAAAGAGTAGAAAGGCGAGGGGATGGACCCAGCCCAGGCTGATAATTTCCGTGATCAAGCCGAGGATGATAAGCACGCTCGCAACTTGCAAGAACCTTTGAATTCCAAGTCCGCTGAGTTTCATTGGCCTGGCCTCCACATTTTCAACTGATCTACTTTCGACGCGTTGTGAGCCATATCGTGGCAACCGCTTGAAAGACACGACGTCTGATTACTCTTGAGGGTATCCATGATCGCGATGTGCACAGGGTTTTCTTCAAAGCTGCGGGCGCCGGAGTGGCAATGCAGGCATTGACGGTTGTTGTAGCCGCCGCTTATGGTGATGACCTTGGGCGGCGTGCTGACGTATTGCATATAAATGCGCGTCATGCCAGCGAGTTTGTCTTTCAGCGGTCCGTAGATGGTGTAGTCGGCATGACAGGCATAGCAGGCCTGGTCCGCCGGCACGCGGTGGTTCTGAAAGTGCTGCGCGGGGATGTAACTTGCATCGTCCACATAGAGACTTTTCCCGTAGTTTTCCATGGCATGGCATGAAATGCAGAACTTAGTTTGCTCGGAACGCTGCATGTGAGTCGACATGCCCACGGCGATGCACAGCGCGGGCAAAATGCACAGGGCCACAAAGGCGAGAATCTTGCCGGTGACCCCTGCGGTGATCGAGGGACGCACGAGAAAGACCGCGGTCAGCACAATCGTCAGCACAATCAGTGCTACGAGAATTCCGGTTGGTCCAATCACAACTCCTCCTGGCAAGGCATTCGCGCGAATCAGGTGTCAGCGACACAGCCGCAGAAAGATACCAAACATTACGTCATTTCACTTGTTCTTGACTAGCTGATGGATGCAGGCGACCAAGTCTTTGATCTGCTCATCCGTCGTGCTGTTTCCATAACCGGCATTTTATTCCTGCCCTTCTGCGTGATGGTGAAGAATTCATCATTCGTCTCTTCGTGCGAAGCGAAATCGTGGACGCCGAGATTCTTGGCGATGGGGGTATTGCCCTTGCCATCAGCGTCGTGGCAGGCAACGCACTTCGACTTGTACACACCGGCGGTGTCCTCAGCGCGGGCAGGCGCGACCGCGAGAAAGAATCCCACTGCTACCAGCAAGAACAATCGTACAAGTCTAATGTTCGCACCTTTATTCATCACTCCGCCCTCCCATAATTTAAGGATGATGGCGCTATTTGAGCGTTCATCCGGCTCCAAAATGAAAATCGGGTTCTCTGCCGGCGACCTGGAGGGTGGCGATCCGGCGGTTCTTGCGTGCTCGCGTATGCCTATTGCCGGATCGCTTCTCCACCACCAACACAGCAGCTTATCCGATGTGTATTTGTCATTGCTGTGATCTGCGTCACAGCAATGAGGTGGATCGCCGTGCAATAATGCTCTGGCATTCGATATGACGATCTTGGAATTAAGAGCATTACAAAACACGGCCCATTCTGTGCTTGTCGACGGGCGCGAAAGGAATTCATTTTTTGAGAGCCCAGTTCCTCGAAAAATGGGTCAAGGTAGCGTGATTTACCATGCCTCAACTGTTCAATATTACACACTCTTAGAAATCGATTGCTAGTATCGTCTGCCCCCATACGGAGCGGAGATCGATCCCGGTATTTTGGGAGGGTTACGATGAAATCGAGTAGAAATTTGTTGCCGGCGGCGTTGCAGGCGCGCGGCGTAACGCGCCGTGAATTTGCGAAGTTCTGCAGCTTAATGGTTGCGACGCTGGCATTGCCTTCAAAATATGCCGGCGCAGTTGCGAAGGCTCTTACGCAGGCCACGCGTCCGGTGCTGGTGTGGCTGGAATTTCAGGATTGCGCGGGCAACTCGGAATCGATGTTGCGCAGTAGCAATCCTCCGGTAGCGGATTTTGTTCTCGATCTTCTGTCCTGGGAGTATCACGAGTTGCTTATGGCTGGCGCCGGCAAGCAGGCGGAAAACGCGCTGGAGCGGGTCGTCCGCGAGCATCCCGGGGAGTATATCGCCGTGGTCGAAGGGGCGATCCCAACCGCGGATGGAGGCGTTTACTGCACCATTGGCGGAAAGACCGCGCTCGACATTGCAAAACATGTCTGCGGTCATGCTGCGGCCAACATTGCTGTCGGGGCCTGCGCTTGGGATGGCGGGCTGGTTCGGTCGAACCCGAATCCGACCGGCGCGCTGGGATTGCACGAAGCGATTCCCGGGTTAACGAACGTGATCAATTTGGGCGGGTGCCCGCACAATCCGGCGAATACGGCAGCGGTCCTGGTGCATTACCTGACTTTTCACGAATTCCCCGCGCTCGATCAATACAACCGTCCGCTATTTGCTTATGGGGACATTATCCACGACCAATGCGAGCGCCGCGCCCACTACGATGCCGGGCGTTTTGTTGAGGAGTGGGGAGATGAAGGCCACAGAAAGGGCTATTGCCTTTACAAGATGGGATGCAAAGGCCCGGAAGCAACCTATAACTGTCCCACCGTCCGCTGGAATGACGGCACCAGTTGGCCGGTGAAGGCCGGTCATGGCTGCATTGCGTGCGCCTCGCACCGCTTTTGGGACACGAAGTCGCCTTTCTACAAACGCTTGCCGTCAGTGCCGGGATTTGGAGTGGATGTTACGGCGGACCAGATCGGATGGGTTGCCACGGGGGCAATTGGCGCGGCGATGGTTGCCCAGGTGGCCGGCAACATTGTGCGCGACAAAATCCGGCCGAAGAAAACAACTGACGAGACAGGCGAACCAACTGATTCTCGCAAAGCTTAGGTGGAATTAATGATTCCGTGAACATCGGTGGCTAGGAACATCAGTGGCTAGGAGGAAGCGATGGCGCGAATAGTGGTTGATCCGGTCACGCGAATTGAAGGGCATCTTCGCATCGAGGCCCAGGTCGAAGGCGGAATGATCGCGGATGCATGGAGTTCCGGCACAATGTTCCGTGGAATCGAACTGATCTTGCGCGGCCGGGACCCGCGCGAAGCCTGGATCTGGGCGCAGCGCATTTGCGGCGTCTGCACCATGGTGCATGCGTTGGCTTCCGTTAACGCGGTCGAAGATGCGCTGGGCATTGAAGTTCCCGACAACGCTCGCCTGGTCCGGAACATCCTCGCCGCGAGCCAGACAATCGTAGACCACGTCATCCACTTCTACCATCTGCACGCCCTGGACTGGGTAGACGTGATTTCCGCCCTGAAGGCGGACCCGGCGAAGACGTCACAACTTGCGCAATCCCTCTCTGATTGGCCGCTATCGAGCGCAAAGTATTTCAAGGGGGTTCAGGACCGTGTCGCCGCCCTGGTTGCGAGCAAGCAGTTGAGCCTGTTTGGCGCGGGTTATTGGGGACATCCCGCCTACCATCTGCCACCCGAAGCAAATCTGATGGCCGTCGCGCACTACCTGGAGGCGTTGCAGTTCCAGAAGGAGTTTGCCCGCATCCACGCGGTTCTCGGCGGCAAGAATCCTCACTTGCAGACATTTCTGGTCGGAGGAATGGCCACCTCGCTCGACCCCAATGAGCCGGGCGCTACGATCAACCCGGAACGAATCAATTTCCTCATGGAGGTGGCGAAGTCCGCGCAGACGTTTGTGAGCCAGGTTTATATCCCGGACGTATTGGCAGTGGCGGAATTTTATCGGGATTGGTTCGGACTCGGCGAGGGGCTGGGGAACTTCATGTGTTACGGAGGCTATCCGCAAGGCTCGCTCAAGGACCCCGCGAACTTCTTGCTTCCCCGTGGCATCATCCTGAACCGCGATTTATCTGCGGTACATCCAGTCGATCCGAAGAACATTACAGAGTACGTGACGCATTCTTGGTACGAGTATTCCGGGGGAGACCTTGCCGCTAAACATCCGTTTGACGGCGAAACCAATCCTAAGTATTCGGGACCGAAGCCACCTTATGAATTTCTCGACGTGAACGAAAAATACTCCTGGCTGAAAACTCCGCGCTATCAAGACCAGCCGATGGAGGTTGGGCCGCTGGCGCGCCTGCTGGTCGCCTATGCTTCAGGTCAACCGGATGTCAAAGCGCTGGTTGATGCCACTTTGACCAAGCTGAAAGCTCCGCCGACTGCGTTATTTTCGACGCTCGGACGCATCGCGGCGCGCGCTCTCGAAACGCAACTGCTCGCGGACCGGCTTGTCGGTTGGGTCGAAGAACTTGGAAATAACCTGGCCCGCGGCGACCTGCGCATCCACAACGGAGAAAAGTGGGACCCGAATTCATGGCCGAAGACCGCGCGCGGTTTCGGCTTCTTCGAGGCGCCGCGGGGATCGCTGGGACACTGGGTGGAGATCGAAGATCGGACCATCAAGAACTATCAGGCGGTGGTTCCCTCCACGTGGAACGCGGGGCCGCGGGATCCACGCGGGCAGCGCGGGGCTTATGAAGCTGCGCTCATTAAAACGCCGGTAGCTGATCCGGATCGTCCGCTCGAACTTCTGCGCACCATCCACTCTTTCGACCCGTGCCTGGCCTGCGCGGTTCACGTGGTCGACGCTCGCGGGCGCTCTTTCGCCCGCGTAGAAGCCTGATCGGTCAGAGGCCGCGTATGAAAAAGACGCAAAGACAACACGGACACGAAGCGGAATGGCAGAGACCGGCGCACGGACAAGTGAGAGTGTACGTCTGGGAATGGCCGGTGCGCTTCGCACACTGGGTCATTGTCGTGACGATTACCTCGCTGTCGATAACGGGGTATTACATGCACTCACCATACATTGTTCCGCATGGAAGAACCGCTTACGTCATGGGGACGATGCGCTTTATTCACTTGCTTTCCGGCTTTGCGTTTCTGGGGGCGGTCGCTCTCCGAGTCGTCTGGCTGTTTATTGGCAACCGGTGGTCGCACTGGGACCAGTTCATCCCTACGACCAAGAAACGTCTGAAGGGCTTCGTCGAGACGGCGCGGTATTACGGGTTCATGACTTGGTCGCCGTCTCCCTACGTCGGTCATAACCCGATGGCGGGGGCCGCATACGCTGCCGTTTTTGGCATGGCGATCGTCGAAATTCTCACGGGATTCGCGCTCTATTCCCAGATTCTGGGAAGCCGTACGCTGAGCTTTTTTGTGGGATGGATTCCGCACGTCATCGATATTCAGTGGCTGCGCGAGATTCATTTTCTGGTGATGTTCGGGTTCTGGATGTTCTTTATTCACCATATCTATACTGCGATCTTGGTTTCAATCGAGGAGGAGAATGGCGTGATGGAGAGCATCTTCAGCGGATACAAATTCATTCCAGAAAAGGAACTGCGGGAGGTAACCGCAGAGGAGGGCGGCGAAGATCTTGAGCCGCAACCGGAAGGAAGCCAGGCCGAGCCAGTTGGCGGACAAAGCTCCCGATCAAGAACGTGACATGCGAGACATAAAAGATAGGCGGTTTTCGGACACGGTGGTGATAGGTGTCGGCAATACGATCCTCTCCGACGACGGGGTTGGGGTTCATGCCGCAAGGCTACTGCAGAGTGATTCCAGGATGCCTGCGAATGTCACGATTCTGGACGGCGGCACCATCGGTCTGGAACTAGTTCCGTACGCTTCCGATTCATCGCGCGTGCTGCTGCTTGACGCCATGGACTCGGGCAACGTGCCCGGAACACTCGCCCGAACCACCGGAAAAGATTTGCTCGGCACAGCTGGAGGGATGAGTGTCCATCAATTGGGTGTGGCCGAGCTGATCGGCGCGCTTTTCCTGATGTCAAACCATCCCCAGGAGATTGTTGTGCTGGGTGTGCAGCCGGGCAACACGGACTGGGGAACGACGCTGTCTCCCAAAGTTGAGGCAGCGCTTATGCCCTTGGTGGATGCGGCTCTGGCACAACTAAAATTTTGGCAGGAATCGTCATCCGTGTCCTTGCCGCGAGCGCAAACCTCGGTCCGAACTCCTTCCGAGCTTGACGAAGAAGGAGGGCCGTAATATGTGCCTCGCCATTCCTGGAAAAATCCTCAGCAGCGAAGTACACAACGGAATTCGCGTGGGCCGCGTCCAGTTTGGAGGGATCACGCGGGAGACATGCCTGGACTTTGTTCCTGAAGCGTTGGTTGGAGATTACGTGATTGTGCATGTCGGATTCGCCATCAGCTGCGTGGACCGTGAAGAAGCGGAGCGGAGTTATGCGGCGCTCGAGGCCATGGGATTACTTCAGGGCGAACTGGAGTCGGAGTTGGAAGATTCATAGGCGTGAGGAGTGCATGAAGTATCTGGATGAATACCGGAGTGAGAAGATTGCCCGCAGCATCGTGGCCGAGCTGGAACGCCGTGTCACACGTCCCTGGGTGTTGATGGAGATTTGCGGCGGACAAACCCACACGCTGATGCGTTACGGCATTGATGAGATGCTGCCCCCAGGAATTGAACTGGTCCACGGGCCGGGGTGCCCAGTGTGCGTGACTTCTCTTGAAACCATCGACAAAGCCATAGAAATTGCTTCGCGCTCCGAGGTGACGTTGATTTCTTACGGCGACATGCTGCGTGTGCCGGGTTCCCGCAGCGATTTATTCCGTGTAAAGGCCGGAGGTGGAGATGTGCGGGTAGTCTATTCGCCAACGGAAGCGCTGAAGTTTGCGCGTACCCATCCCGATCGTAAAGTGGTTTTCTTTGCCGTTGGTTTTGAGACCACAGCCCCGGCGAATGCCATGGCGGTCTGGCAAGCCAAACGCGAAGGTCTTCAGAATTTCTCGATGCTCGTCTCCCACGTGTTGGTGCCGCCCGCGATTCGAGCGCTGCTGAGCTCAGAGCGCAATCGAGTGCAGGGTTTCATTGGCCCCGGTCATGTTTGCACAGTCATGGGCTACCGCGAATATGAGGATCTCGTCCGCGAGTTTCATGTGCCAATTGTTGTAGGGGGATTCGAGCCGCTGGACCTGCTGGAAGCGATCCTGATGCTGGTGACGCAGCTTGAAGAAGGACGGGCAGCGGTCGAAAACCAATACGTCCGGTCCGTAACTTATGGGGGCAACCGGCCTGCCCAGAAGATTTTGGAGGAAGTGTTCGAGGTGTGTGACCGGAAATGGCGCGGGATCGGGGGAATTCCAGAGAGTGGTCTCAATCTCCGGAAAGAATACGCTGAGTTCGATGCGAATCGTATTTTTGGAACAGAAGCAGTGACTACAGACGAGCCTGCCGAGTGCATTAGCGCTGAGGTACTCCAGGGGCTGAAGAAACCGACAGATTGTTCCGCCTTCGGAACACGGTGCACGCCGGAAAATCCGTTGGGCGCTCCGATGGTCTCGACCGAAGGAGCCTGCGCCGCGTACTACCGATATCGGCGTCATGCCATCGCCGTAACGGAGGCCCGTTGATGTCACAAGAAACAAAACTCGCAGTGGCTCTTAATTGCCCGGTTCCGATTGCAGGCGGGGATTCGATCCTGATGGGTCATGGAAGCGGCGGTCGAATGAGCGGAGACCTGTTGCGAAATGTTCTTCTTCCGGCCCTGCAAAATCCGGTGCTCGAACGGTTGGACGACCAGGCGATTGTGGATATTGGCGGATCCCGGATTGCGTTTACGACAGACTCTTTTGTGGTGAAACCATTGTTTTTTCCCGGCGGCAACATCGGAACGCTGGCGGTGAACGGCACCGTGAATGACCTGGCGATGGGCGGAGCCAAACCTCTTTTTCTGAGTCTGGCACTCATTCTCGAGGAAGGTCTGCCGCTCGACACCCTTCGCCGAGTCATGGAATCCATTCGTGAGGCCGCAGCTCTTGCCAACGTGCTCGTAGTCACCGGAGATACAAAAGTCGTGGAAAAAGGAAGCGGCGATGGTTTGTTTGTAAACACCTCGGGAATCGGGATCATCCCGCCCGGGGTGCGGCTTTCCGCCGATCAGGCGCATCCGGGAGATCGCGTGTTGCTGAGCGGGACCGTCGGAGACCATGGGATCACGATACTTTCGCAGCGAGAGGGCCTCGAGTTCGAAAGTTCGGTCGCGAGCGACACTGCCGCCCTACACACCCTGGTTGCCGACATGCTGCATGTTAGTTCTGAAATTCGGTGTTTTCGTGACCCAACGCGCGGCGGCGTGTCGAGTTCTTTGAATGAGATTGCGTCCCGGTCACGGGTAGGGATTGAGCTTGAAGACGACGCTATCCCGATTCGCGAGGAAGTCCAGGGCGCGTGTGAACTGTTGGGACTCGATCCGTTATATGTGGCCAATGAGGGTAAGCTGCTCGCGATTGTTGAGCCGACGGCGGCCGAAAGGATTCTCGAAGCCATGCAGCAGCATCCTTTGGGCCGCAATGCACGGATCATTGGGACGGTCACAAGATCTCATCCCACGATGGTCATCCTGCGAACGAGGCTGGGAACATCGCGGATCGTCGATCTGCTCTCCGGCGATCAATTGCCGAGAATCTGCTGAGGCAGGCTAATGCACGAGATGGGAATTGCAATGGCAAAGTGGCCGGATCAGTACCGGAATCAACAGCGGGTAGAGTGCTGGCCGGCGACCAGCTACCGAGGATTTGCTGAGCGGATTGGCTAAGGAGTTTTGCCGAAGAAATATGCACGAAATGGGAATTGCAGGTTCGGTCTTGGAAGCGGTCAGAACCGAGATGTTGCGACACCCCGGAAGCTATGCGACCAAGGTGTGTGTGCGAATCGGTGAAATGACCGCTGTTGATGAGGAGGCTCTACGGTTCTGCTTCGAAGCCATCTCCCGCGAGACGCATCTGGAATCCTTGAAGCTGGAAGTGGAAATTTGCCCTCGCCGGCATCGGTGCCTGGCTTGCAGGCGGGAGTTTACTGTGCACCATTATGACGTCCGCTGTCCGCAATGCGCCAATCCGGAAACCCAATGCTTTAGCGGAGACGAATTAGAGCTGGGCTATATGGAGGTGGAGGAGTATGGAACGAGTACCGTTGGAACGAAAAGTATTGAGCGAGAATGATCGAATTGCTGCTAACCTACGAGCCCGGTTCCATGAGCAGGGGATCTTTTGCTTGAACTTTATCAGTTCCCCGGGCTCCGGCAAAACCAGCCTGCTGGAACGTATCCTGGAGAGCCTTCCCAAAGACGACCGTGTCGCGGTTCTGACAGGCGACATTCAGACGGAGAATGATGCCACCCGTCTCAAGCGATTCCACTTCCCTGTGAAGCAGATCACGACTGGCGGCACCTGCCACCTGGACGCCCGAATGATTGAGCGCCACCTGGCGGACTGGCCACTGGATCAGTTCGATCTACTGCTGATTGAAAACGTCGGGAATCTGGTTTGCCCATCAAGCTACGACTTAGGGGAGGCGGCCAAGATCGTGGTGCTCAGCGTCGCCGAGGGCGACGACAAGCCACTGAAGTATCCCTCCATTTTTTTCAAGGCGGATTTGATGATCCTGAATAAAATCGACCTCCTTCCATACGTTCCGTTTGACGTTAGTGCCGCAATAGAAAACGCGCGCAGGATTCATCCCGGCATGGAAATCGTGCAGGTCTCCTGTCTCACGTCGAACGGCCTGAACGACTGGCTAAGTTGGTTGGAGGTACGGCGAAAAGCCCACAAGGGGCTGGCGCAAGAAGCCGTGAGCCGATGACATATGAGTATTCGCCGCCAGATCGAAGTGTCCGGTATTGTCCAGGGAGTTGGATTCCGGCCCTACATTTACCGCCTGGCTACGGGGCGGCGCCTGAGCGGAACGATTCGGAACACAGCGGCCGGAGTGACGATCGAGATTCAAGGTTCTGCCGAAGGTGTACAGGAGTTTGTAGACCGAATCCCGGCAGAAGCGCCTCCGCTGGCACGAATTACGGATCTCCGTGTATGTGACGTGCCTTGTAACGGAGACACCGAATTTCGCATCATTCACAGCACAGGTGGAGAAGAAGCTCACACTCTGATTTCGCCGGATGTTGCCATCTGCTCGGACTGCTTGCGCGAGCTGTTTGACCCTTCTGACCGGCGATACGGGTACCCGTTCATTAATTGCACGAATTGTGGCCCCCGGTTCACCATCGTGCGCTCCATTCCGTACGACCGTCCCAGTACGTCGATGGCCATCTTCCCCATGTGCCCGGCATGTCAGGCGGAGTACGAAGATCCGTTGAACCGCCGCTTTCACGCTCAGCCAAATGCCTGCTGGGAATGCGGACCGCAGGTCGAACTATGGGACCGATTTGGCCGGCCGGTCCAGAGTCATGATCCGATTGCTGAGGCTGCGTGCCAATTGCAGGATGGCAAGGTCGTTGCGGTCAAGGGTCTTGGCGGATTTCATCTAGCCGTGGACGCCACAAATGCTGCCGCTGTGACTCTTCTGCGGGAACGGAAGAGGAGAGTAGAAAAGCCATTTGCGGTGATGGTTCCGAACGCAGGGATCGCCGAAGACATCTGCGAGCTGGATGACGTTGCGCGCAAAGTCCTCGAATCAATGCAGCGTCCCATTGTCTTGCTGCCCAAGAGATGCGCAAGTCCCATTCCAGAAGAGGTCGCACCTTTTAACCGTTACCTCGGTATTTTCCTGCCTTATACGCCGCTGCATTACCTGTTGTTGTCGAGGGGCCATTTCAAGGCCCTGGTCATGACGAGCGGCAACCTGAGCGAGGAACCGATCGCGATTGACAATCATGAGGCAATTTCCCGGCTTCACGGCATTGCCGATCTGTTCCTGATTCACAATCGCGACATCCTATTGCGCTGTGATGATTCCGTAGTGCGAGTTGCGAGTGGAGTCACTCGTCAGTTGCGCCGGTCGCGCGGATTTGTTCCCGTCCCGGTCTTTTTGAAGGACGAACAGCCCTCGGTGTTGGCTGTAGGCGGCGAACTGAAGAACACGGTTTGCCTGACCAAGGGCAAGCACGCGTTTCTTAGCCAACATATTGGAGATCTGGAGAACGCCGAGAGCTACAGCTTTTTCAACGAAGCGGTAGATCACCTGGAGCGGATTCTGGAAATTCGGCCGGAAATCATTGCCTACGACCTCCACCCAGATTACTTCTCCACCAAGTGGGCGTTGCAACAATCTGGAGTCCGCGCCGTTGGCGTGCAACACCACCACGCTCACATTGCCAGCTGCATGGCGGAGAACCATCTCGATGGCCCAGTAATCGGTTTTGCTCTGGATGGGACCGGCTATGGGACTGATGGGCACATCTGGGGAGGGGAAGTCCTGGTCGCCGATTATGCGAACTTCGAACGGATGGCTCACTTCGAATACGTGCCCCTCCCGGGCGGCTCGGCCGCAATTCACGAGCCCTGGCGTATGGCAGTGAGCTACCTGGCCCATCATTTCGGGCAGGACTTCCTGAAACTAGACCTTCCGTTCGTGCGACAGCTTGACGAGCACCGGACTGAAGTTCTGCTGCGAATGATGAAACGCAAGATCAATTCGCCGCTCACCTCCAGTTGTGGACGCCTTTTTGACGCGGTCGCAGCATTGATCGGCGTACGGCAGCGAGTGAATTACGAGGCGCAGGCGGCAGTCGAGCTTGAAATGTCGATTGCGCCATCGTTTGGCGGCGGCGGCTACCCATTGCAGTTAGTGGCAGAGGGCGATCATTGGATCATCAGCACTCGCACTTTGTTCGAAGCTCTGCTCGATCACCTCGCGCATGGGACTGCGTTGGGAGTGATCAGCCGGCGCTTTCACGACGGGCTGGTGGAGTGTTTCGCAGGAATTGCAACTCTCATCCGAAATAAGATCGAGATAAACCAGGTTTGCCTTAGCGGCGGAACCTTCCACAATGCCTACCTCTCACGAGAACTTGATGCCGTGCTTTCCAACGCGGGATTCAATGTATTCGCGCACAAAGAGGTTCCCGCTGGAGATGGAGGCCTGAGTCTAGGTCAGGCGCTGGTGGCTGCCCACGGGGTACCGGCTGAGATAGAATCGCGGGCGCTCGGGCGAGAGCTGATCCAACTGAAACAGCCGGCCGTGCGGTTCTGCCGACCTCTCACCCACGCTTAGGCGATCGACCGACGTCATTATCTCTCGGATCACGGCTAGCCGACCGTGTGATACCACTTAAACCGGGGGCGGTTCAAGTTGCTCTCAGACGAACAACGACCGCTCGCGCGCCGATGTCGTGGGGTCAATCGCACATCGTGGCGCAACAAGAAAACCGGCTTCCCTCACTGACAGCAAGGCATTACACGGAGGTCTTGCGGCCCGTAACCCATCTCTTCCAGATCATAGTCAATCCAGGCAGCCTGCGCTTGGGCCTCGCTATCCGCCTCAATGGGGTAAGTGTCATAACCTTCCGACTGAAAACGAAAAACATCTTCACAGTTCCGCCTGTGCAATTGCCAATAGTCCTCGTCCGTCGGTTTTTTTATGTAAGACATTGACCACGGTGAATGTCATTTTCCCGTCTCCCAATCTAAACGAGCTGTTGTTTAACCGTTCCACACGCGGCGGTGATCAACCGGGAATCTCGATCACCGCGTACTGTGAGGACATGGTGTTCCCCCTGTCCTCGACTATGTATTCGCGCGCTCGGTCTTTACGAGTTCCTGAATGCTGCGTACCAGCGATGTCATCATCGGGTTGCCCGCCAGTAACTCGGCGCCCTCTGAGACCATGCTTGCGAGGAGAGCTTTCCCCTTCTCGTCCACAAAGCTCACGCTACTCAGATCAATGCGGAAGCGCGGCCCTGGCTGGGTGTTCTTGGCGCAGATCCAGCATCGCTCAAGTTCCTTCACCCAATCGCCTGTCAACTTGCCTTCGAGGCGGAATCTGGTGAAATATGCTTTTTCTTCAACGGTGATTCGTAACATTGCGCGACTCCCTATCTGCTTATTTTTTCTGGATCCGGAAACCCAAGCGTAACGACATTTATTGGCTGCCGTACAAATTCCTGTTGCTCCGGTTCAGCCAGAACCGAATGCGGGTTCATGAGCCTGCCCTTCAGGCAATCCGCAGCCACGTGAATCTAGGGCTTCCAGGCACGCGATGCCCAGTGCACATGTTCTCCAGCGAATAGTCGAACTTCGCGCCACAGCTGCAGCATATGCGGTACGTCCTGCCATCGAGGGTGAAGACGCGGCTCAGATTGCCGTGATGACAACCGAAGAGGCAATCAAGCGTCTTTAGTAGGCCTTCCATGACCCCTCCTTCGTTCTCTCTAAGGGTTCAAACGATTCAGGTGCAGTTAGCCAGCCAAATCCTCGACACACTGAAAAAATGAGAAACCATTGCCCTTCTTGCTCTTGCGGCAGCCTGCCCCCATCGGCCTAACGGCAGGAAAGCGAAGGCCGTCGTCACAATGACGACGGGACACCAGTCTGATAAGGGAACGCTAGAAACGGTACTGCCTTGTCTCTGCAGAGATAATCCTTCCAAGCCATTGAATCAACTGTGAAACGACACTCAGGCTCAGCCACGCACAATGGGTCATCGGCTTGCAGATCACTGTGAGAAAGGAATCCACTGTGAAGGGGATCCTCAAACTCGCCTACAAACTTCTCGTTAATGACAAGGCGAAGTTCACGGCCCTATTGCTTGGCATCACCTTTGCCGTGTTCCTGATGATGTTTATCACGTCGATGTTCGTTGGCGTGTTGAATCACGCCTCCTCGACCATCATCAACATCGGCAGTTCGATCTGGGTCATGGATCCGGCGGTGGAAACGGTCTCCAATTCTGTGGGCATGCCGGACTATGTTCTGGATGCGGTTCGAAGCATGCAAGGAGTGAAATACGCCGTTCCCTTTTATTCCGGAGGAGCGCTGCTCAGACTTTCCGATGGGTCGTATCAATCGGTCACGGTTATCGGTTTGGACGATACTAGCCTGCTTGGCCGACCGGAGCTCACTGAGGGAAAGATCGAAGACATCTATGCGGAGAATGGATTTATCGCAGTGCGGGATGCGGAGTTTTCCAAGCTCGAGAATCCGCATGTAGGGTCGCTGTTCGAGCTCAACGACAACCGAGCAGTCATCGTGGGAATCGCCAAGGTATCGACTTCTGGCCTTTATGGAACTCCCACTCTATACACGACTTATTACCGAGCGATTCAGTACATTCCCAACCCACGGTACACGATCTCATATGTGCTTGTAGAACCGAAGAGTCTCGCCGACGTACAGAAGATTAAGCAACAAGTGCAGGCGCTCGGCTACGCGGCGCGGACCAAGCAGGAGTTCATGCAGAGAACTGCGGACTTCTACATCTACCAGACAGGAGGAGGAACCAACCTCCTAATCATGACGGCAATCAGCTTCATCGTCGGCCTGTCGATCTCGGGTCAAACGTTCTACACGTTCATCCTCGAAAATCTGGAGCGGTTTGGAGCGCTGAAGGCGATTGGCACAAAAAGCCGCGACTTGGTGGGTATGATTCTGTTCCAGGCCACGTTCACGGCATTCACCGGCTACGGTTTGGGGGTCGGGTTGTGTGCACTCTTGATCTGGCTTGCGAGACTAAGACTCCCGAGCTACGCCGCCATGGTTACCTACGCGAATCTGGCGCTGGGATTTGCCATGGTTGCGATTATTGCAGGGGTTTCGAGCTACGTGGGTATTCGCCGAGTCTTAAAAATTGAGCCATTCGATATTTTCAGAGGATGAGATGCCGCAAGTAGCGATTCAAGCCAAGGGTCTAGAGAAGTGGTTCGGCGAAGGGGAAGCCAAAACGGCCGCCTTAAAAGATGTTGAACTCGAAACCCATTTTGGCGAGATGGTGTACATCGTCGGCCCCTCCGGCAGCGGGAAAACCACGTTGCTTAGCGTTCTCTCCGGGATTCTTAAGCCCAATGCAGGCAACGTTCTAGTAGAAGGCATTGATATCTGGAAGTTGGGGACCGACGAATTAGCCGACTTCCGTCTGAGCAAGATCGGATTCGTATTTCAGGACTTCCATTTGTTTCCACGCCTGACTACGGCCGAGAACGTGGCCATCCCGCTCATCCTGAAGAAAAAGGATTGGGACGAATCGGTCCACGACGCGATCAGCTATCTGGAGATCGTGGGTTTGAAGGGGCGGGCTGACCTTCCGCCGGTAAAGCTGAGCGGAGGAGAGCAACAACGCGTGGCCATCGCGCGGGCCATGGTGAGCAAGCCCGATATCTTGATCATGGACGAACCGACCGCGTCGCTCGACGGCGATACCGGAAATGCCATCTTGAAGTTTGTTCACGAGAAGATTCTCAATGCCAATCGCTGCATCGTGGTGGTCACACATGACAACAGAATCTATGAATTTGCGACCCGGATTCTGCGCATGGAGGATGGCCGTCTGACCGGAATAGAAAAGGGCACAGCATGAAGAACAAACTGATATTTGCGATTTCGCTCCTCGGTATCCTGGCCGGGATAGCGACTGCCTACGTCTTCGGCATCAAGAAGGCTCCATTGCCTCCTGCGTTCGATCCAGCTTCCAATCCCTATGCCAGCGCCATCTATGCGGAAGGCATCATCGAGAGCACACAGACCAGCGGAGAGAACATCAACATGTATCCAGAGATTGGAGGCACGGTCAAAGAGGTCCTCGTCTCCGAAGGTCAACAGGTCAAAGCCGGCCAGCCTCTGCTTCGGATTGACGATTCCATCCAAAGAGCTACGACAGAGCAACAGAAGTCCTCCGCTCTGGCTGCTCACGCCATGCTGGAAGAGTTCAGGGCAGAACCGAGGAAAGAAACTCTCGACGTCAACGAGGCCCAAGTAGTTGCGGCGCAAGCTGCTCTGAAAACCGCCCTGGACGATCTCCAGAAGCAGCAGGCAGCGTATGAGATTGATCCGAGATCGATTAGCAAGGAAGCCCTGGACGATGCGATTAACGCCGCAGCAGTGGCAAAAACAAATCTTGAAGTTGCACAAAAACAGCGTGACCTGACTAAAGCAGGTGCCTGGATCTTCGATATACGCAATCAGGAAAGTCAATACATAGCCCTCGAAAAAGCCTATCGGTCTTCCAGCGCGCTGCTCTCCAAATACACGCTTCGAGCACCTACGGATGGAGTGGTTCTCTCGATTACCACGATCGTGGGAAGCTACGTATCGCCGCAGGGTTCTTACGAAACTTACACGCAAGGAATGGACCCCGTGCTGGTGTTGGGCACGCCGCAAACCAATCTTCAAGTTCGGTGCTATATCGACGAAATTCTCGTGCCTCGACTGCCGCCTGCTTCGAAGATGAAAGCGGAAATGTCGGTGCGCGGATCGAAAATCAAGGTGCCGCTGGATTATGTGCGGGTGCAGCCCTTCGTATCTCCAAAGATCGAACTTTCAGACGAAAGGCAGGAGCGCGTGGACGTTCGAGTGTTACCGATTATTTTCAGGATTGAAAAGCCCAAGGACCTAAATCTTTATCCCGGGGAGCTGGTCGATGTATATATCGCGGACTGAAGAGCCAGGACGGACGAAAGTCTTGGAACTCGGGCACGGTGAGCACGGTTCGCAGAGTCAGCGCAGTGATCTGCCTCGCGGGCTCGGTCGGATTGCTGCCGATTTAATGCTAACCGCGTCCATCGCCTGCGCACTGCTCTTGGCCGCGTGCGTGGTCGGTCCGAAGTACGCGCGACCATCTGTCCCAGATGCGCCGGCTTACAAAGAACTCCCACAGGAAGCTTCCCCGGCCGCGAATCAATGGAAGGTTGCCCGGCCAAACGACACCGCGATTCGCGGCAAATGGTGGGAAGCTTTCCATGATCCCGAACTCAACGAACTCGAAGAGAAGTGCGGCTCTAAGGACCAAAACATAGCGGCAGCAGCAGCCAATTTTCTAGCAGCGCGAGCCCTAGTGAGGCAGGCTCGATCGCAGTATTTTCCGACGGTGTCAACTAATCCGAGCATCATGAATTCACGGACGTCGCCAGGCCAGCTTGGTGGGATAACAGGCAGTTCCTCGGGATTGACCATCCAAAGCTACACTGACTACTCCCTACCTTTTGACGCCTCCTGGGAACCTGATTTCTGGGGTCGCGTTCGGAGCACCGTAAGAGCGAATGTGTACGCCGCGCAGGCGAGCGCCGCCGATCTGGAGAATGTCCGCCTGAGCGAACAGGCAGAGCTCGCGGTGGATTACTATGAGCTTCGCGCGCAGGACTCACTGAAGCAGATACTCGATTCCACCGTAGTGGCTTACCAGGAAACTCTGGACTTGAACCAAAGCCAGTATCGAGCTGGCCTCACTAATGATGAGGCTGTGGCGCAAGCCGAAGCCCAGCTAAGAGCGGCGCAAGCGCAAGACACCGATCTTGGAGTCCTGCGCGCCCAATATGAACACGCCATCGCCGTCTTGATTGGCCAGGCGGCATCGACATTCTCTCTTCGAGAACAGACTCTGGAAGCAAAACCTCCAGCAACTCCCGTTGGGATTCCCTCCGAACTGCTCGAACGACGGCCAGACATTGCCGCCGCTGAGCGCGGTGTGGCCCAAGCCAATGCCCAGATTGGCGTGGCGAAGGCTGCGTATTTTCCCAGCATCTTATTGAGTGCCACAGGTGGGTTCGGGAACACTTCGGTCTCCAGTTGGTTCACCTGGCCAAGCCGCTTTTGGTCGGTTGGGCCAAGCCTCGCGGAAACAATATTCGATGCCGGCCTGCGCCGGGCCACGATCCAGCAGTATCAAGCCAACTACGACCAGACTGTGGCGAATTACCGGCAGACTGTGTTGACTTCATTCCAGCAGGTGGAAGACAACCTGGCGTCTTTGAGAATTCTTTCCCAGGCCATTGACCAGCAGGATGCAGCTGTTGAAGCCGCCACGAGAAGCTTGCACGAAGCGACAGCCCGGTACCAAGCGGGAGTCGATCCTTACTTGAACGTGATCATCGCTCAGACGACTTTGCTGAATGACCAGCAGACAGCGGTCAACTTTCGGATGCAAGGAATGGTGGCTAGTGTCCAGCTCATTAAGGCGCTTGGCGGTGGTTGGAATGCAAGGCAGATTCCGTCTCCCCAAGAGATTCGCGCCCAAGCACCAACGAGCTTAGGTTCAACGCACTGAGAAAGATTGATGTTACGGGGCAAACCGCTGCAGGGAGATGGAGATAAGGCAATTTGACTCTTTGGCTGGTGTGCCATGCTGAATATTAAGAAGATTCTTCTGCCAGTCGATTTCCCGAACCCTTCGCTGAATGTAGTTCATCAGGCTGCGATGTTGGCTCACCATTTTCATTCTGAGATCGTGATGCTGCACGTCGTGACGGCGGAAAGCCATGCTGCCGGAGTGCCAGAAGACGATCCCGAACTCGTTGGTTGGGATATGCTCGCGGAGATCACTAGACAGGCCCAGAAAAACCAGGACGAGAGTCTTGGGCCGGAGCTTAAAGGTCTAGGCATCCGACGTGTATTGCTCAAAGGCAGTCCGGCTCGGGCAATTTTGCAGACGGCTCAGGTGGAAAATGCGGACTTGATCATGATGCCGTTCCATGGCTACAACTTTGAGCAGTTTCTTCTAGGTTCTGTGACAGCGCAAGTGCTCCACGGGAGCGAGTGTCCAGTGTGGACCGACGCCCATGTGGAAGAACCAGCGTGGTCATCAGAAGCCTATAACCCGCTGCTGCTCGATGGCGGGGTGGGCACCGGCAAGACCCATCCGATGCTGGCTAGCGGCACCGAAGTGAAGCAGCGACCACCAGTACAGGAGTTTGCGATTCAAAACGTTCTGTGCGCCGTCGATTTGGGTCCTCGGAGTGAGGCAGCGGCATCGTGGGCCGCGCTAATGGCCACGAGATTTGGCGCCCGTCTTATGCTCGCCCACGTCACATCCTCGGTGGAGATCTGGGGACCTGGTGGCCGTTACGTCGATCAAAAGTGGAAAGAGGAACTCGTCGGCGACGCTTCCCAGCGCATCGCAAAGCTTCAGCGAGACGTGGGCATCAAAGCGGACGCATTAATCGGCAGCGGTAACGTGCCTAAGGTGCTGAGCCAAGCCGCGAGGCAGACGAAAGCAGATTTACTGGTGACCGGGTGCTACCCCTATGGCGGCAACCTACGGATCCACGGTTACGCGATCATTTGCGCCGTGCAGATTCCAGTTCTGAGCGTGTGAAGACTGGGAGAGGTGATCATGATCAAAAAAGTCGAAGAGGGATATCAGGTCCTATCGCGGAAGGGAAAAAATCTTGGTGGACCATACAAGACGCTTGAAGAGGCGAAAAAACGCCTGTGCGAGGTCGAGTTTTTCAAACACGGCAGGGTAGCAAAGTGAGCTTATCACCTGTTCTTTTGCTCTGCAGATGACTTACTGCAAACGGGGATCGAAACGCGACGCGCCCAATTGAAGTATCTTTTATAGACCTGATTGAAGCTGAGGCGGGAACCACTTTCAGGAGAATGATAGAGGCAGCGTAAGGCTTATGGCTCATCTGTTTGATTCGCTCGCGATTCGGGATGTCAAGATTGCTAACCGTGTGTTCGTCTCGCCCATGTGTGAGTACTCAAGCACCGACGGGTATGCGAATGACTGGCATTTCGTGCACCTGGGCAGCCGCGCTGTAGGTGGGGCCGGACTCGTGCTTACGGAGGCGACCGCCGTTCTTCCTGAGGGTCGCATCAGCCCGCAGGACTTAGGTATATGGAGCGATGATCACATCGAGCCGCTGGCCAGAATTGTCCGGTTCATCCATGAACAAGGCAGCGTGGCAGGGATGCAGCTAGCACATGCCGGACGGAAAGCCAGTACGTACGGACCATGGGAAGGTCAGGGTGTGATTCCCGAAAACAAGGGTGGTTGGAAAAAGGTAGTAGCTCCGAGCGCAGTGGCTTTTGCCGATCACTATCCTTTGCCCCAGGCGCTTTCGAACGAAGAGATCAATGAAATCGTGGCAGCGTTTGCGACCGCTGCGCGTCGCGCCTGCCAGGCGGGATTCCGGGTCATTGAGATTCATGCAGCTCATGGGTATCTGGTCCATGAGTTTCTATCACCTCTTAGCAATCAGCGATCGGATGCCTACGGAGGCTCTTTTGAGAATCGGACTCGATTCGTGCGTGAGGTCGTCGCTGCCGTTCGACGCTCCTGGCCCGAGCGAGCACCGGTATTCGTTCGGATTTCGGCCACTGATTGGACGGAGGGCGGGTGGGATATTGAACAGTCGGTTGAGCTTGCCCGGCAAATGAAGGAACTAGGAGTGGACCTGATCGATTGCTCTTCTGGCGGTAATGTGGCGAATGTCAAGATTCCAATTGGTCCCGGCTATCAAACACCGTTTGCCGAGCAGATCCGCAGGGAAGCGAAAATCATGACTGGAGCGGTCGGGATGATCACATCCCCAGTTCAAGCGCAGCACATCCTCGGTACTGGACAGGCAGACGCGGTCATCATCGCCCGTGAGTTCCTGCGGGATCCATACTGGGCATTGCGCGCGGCCCACGAGCTAGGACAGGCCACATCCTGGCCTGTCCAATATCTCAGAGCCGCCCCCGAAGGAGCAGAGGCTCGCGTTCCCGTAGACCTCAAGGTTCTGAAGTCTTGCTTCGAGGAGCACCACGCGATCTCGGAGCTCTGAGTCCGAAGAGTCATATGCTGCGCGGCACCGGTCCGCGAATATAAAGGGAGGCCTATGGCTCCCGGGCGAGTTCGGAAAGCGGGCGCTCACATGCATGCAAGTAGCAAATGGGCAAGGCCAGACTGAGATGAAACGAATTGAATGAGTAGCAGGAGTCGTCCTCTCTAGAAACGACGATTGCGGAACCGCAGCAAGAGGAATTGACTCCTCAAAATGCACACGTGAATTTTATGCTTAACGAGATCGACTCACCACACCATTTTTCTCTGGGGGTTCCTCAAGCCGCTTGGGGCTTGGGGTGTATTGGCGATAGTGGCTCTTGATGGTCTGACTCTCTGCAAGGTGGCCGGCAACAGCAGGGCGCAGGTCTTAGATTACCTACAGATAGTATAGATAATGAGGTTGGTTTTCTCTGCAGGTGCGACTGCGTCTTGCGTCAAGAACAACGTCGGCAAAAGGGTCCGCAGCGCTTTGAAATGTCGTAATCTAGGAGACAGACGACCGAGCGGCTATGCGGCATCAGTTTGAGATTGACAGGGTGCGCATAGCCTCTACGTGCCTTATGCGGTTTGGGATTCTCAGGGGCGAACGTCAGAACGTAACTAAGGAACGGAAGCCCGCCACGACGCCGGTCCCGTTCTTCGGATTTGCCCCTAGATCCTGGTGGAATTGCACATCCGGCATCCATTGCAACCACGAAGTAACCTGGAGCGAATAGTTGAATTCGTAGACCTTTTCCGACTGGAACGTTGGGGTTTTCAGCGGGCCCCGGATGCCCAGATAGTTGAAGGCAAAGTTGATGGAATCCTTAGGTCGCTCCGGGAGCAGGCTGTTGAATTCGGATGTGAGTACAAGCTGCCGGTTGTAAGGGAGAACGCCCTTATCCGCGGGACCCCAGGCGTATGTTCCCCCTAAATCCACGCTATGATTAGGAGTGGCCTTGGACCGATAAACGGAGCGTTTCAGTATCCAGTAATAATTTTCGTTCCCCCCAATTGAATCCTTTGAAAATCCCGGTACTGTAACCAGAGTTCCGTTCGAGGCGCTCCCTGACCATTGCGTGTATGCCTTTGCACCGCTGTAACTAACCCCGAAGTGGGCTTCACCCGCGCTGTACAGATATGCCACTTCGTTGTGCCATACCGCGCCGTCTTTCATTTGCACGCTGGTGCCGCTTGAGTTGTTGTACCAGTTATAAAAACCCAAGACGGCATTTGGATCCGAGGGATTCCCTTCTGTAATGGATTGAATCATTGTCCGGTAGCGGAAATGCTTATTCGGCGCAACCTCGATCAGAGCTGCCGGCGTAGTCATTGGGTCAAAACTCGCGTAGCTGTTGTACAGCGCAAGCGGTGCATAGAAGGGCCCGAGAGTGGCGAAATGGGTGAAATCTTGGGGCACGAAGCCGAAGAAGTCAGCGCCTGAGATTTGGCCGGCGGACAAACTCAGCTTGTTATGAAACAGATCCTGCTTTACCCACCAGGAATCCAGGCGGAGCTGATGGTTGATAGTGTCGTTGCCCGTCGCACCCACTAGGCTACCCATATAACGGCTGTCGCCACCTACATCCAGGCCTTGGTTCAAGGTACTCGTGATGTGTAACGACAATCCCTTGACGTGAGCCAGTTTGCCCATATCGATGTCCAACGTGCCCCGGATGCGGCTCCAGTTACCTGTCCCGATGATGCCATGAGTATTGCCCACGCTGGGATCGGCGAAATAGTCGTTTTGCCAGAAGCCGGTAACACTAATGCCTTTCTCGCCGAGTTTGGTACGGATCCCTCCCCAGCCTCCCGTCAGAGTCTGCTGATTCCACAAGTGAACCAGCGGATTGGAGGACGCCTCAGAATTATTTGCCTGGCTGGAAACCCGAATGGGAAAAATGCCGAGAAGAACCAGCAGAATCAGGATGCGATATCGGCTGGACCGGTTCGAGCCTGCGCAAACTCCCAGCCGTGTGGGAGGAATAACCAATGCTCTCGTCATGGCAAACTCTTAGTCATCACTAATTAATCTCCATCAGGCTTTCTCCAATGACAACATCACTTTTGACATGTTTTTGCAGTGAGCGGCATCACTACCAACGGTGACGCACATTACGGACAAGCGTGGGTCTGAAGGCTGAAATAAATAGTGTTCGACAGATTTTTAAGAGCAGATGGAAACAAGGAGGAGATGAATTATGAAAGCGCTTGTCTATCACGGTCCGGGAAAAATGGCGTTAGAAGATCGGCCGATGCCGAAGATCAAAGCTGCAACTGATGCGATTGTCAAAATCAGTAAAACCACAATTTGCGGAACCGACCTCCATATTCTGAAGGGAGACGTCGCTACGTGCGAGCCGGGCAGGATTCTGGGCCACGAAGGTGTAGGAATTGTCGATGAGGTTGGTGAAGGAGTCACAGCCTTCAAACCCGGAGACCGTGTGATCGTCTCTTGCATATCTTCCTGCGGTGTGTGTGAATACTGTCGTAGAAACATGTATTCTCACTGCACGACCGGTGGCTGGATTCTGGGCAATGAGATCGACGGGACTCAGGCTGAATACGTGCGCATTCCTCATGCCGACACCAGCCTGTACGCGATCCGGGAAGGGAAGACAGATGATGAAGAAGGTCTGGTCATGTTGAGTGACATCTTGCCCACCGGTTTCGAGTGCGGAGTGCTCAATGGGAAAGTGCAGCCGGGAATTGCTGTTGCGATTGTAGGTGCCGGGCCGGTCGGCCTCGCAGCCTTGCTCACGGCGCAATTTTACTCAACATCACAGCTCATCATGATCGATCTTGACGACAATCGTCTCGCAGTAGCGAGGCGGCTTGGCGCAACCCACACGGTCAATAGCTCGGACGGCAAGGCTGTAGCGAAGGTAAAGGAACTGACGGCGGGCCGTGGCGTTGACACAGCCATCGAGGCGGTGGGGATTCCAGCTACTTTTGGTTTATGTGAAGAACTTGTGGCGGCCGGGGGCACGATCGCCAACATCGGTGTGCATGGGAAAAAGGTTGATCTGCACCTCGAAACCTTGTGGTCTCATAACATCTCGATCACCACGCGGCTGGTCGATACCGCTACAATGTCCCTGCTGCTAAAGATCGTCCAATCGAAGAAGATCGATCCGAAGTTGTTAATCACACATCATTTCTCATTGGCCAAAATCGTGGACGCCTATGAAACTTTCAGCCATGCAGCCCAGAACCAGGCGCTTAAAGTGATTCTTACTCCTTAGGTCGAGGTCCGCTGGCATCGATCATCGCAGGGTTTTTCTGTTGTCCGCGTCTGGGCGCGCTACGTGCGTCACGGGGTCGAAATCCACAAGAGGAGCGGACAAGGGGAAAAGTTGAGTCAGCATCGGAATCCCCGGGATGTCCAACGGCGCGCCAAACCAGGAATGGTATGCGTTCAATTCTGTAATGGTCTCATGGCGTGAAGCTTTCGATCCAGGAAATCCGAGGCAAAAGAAGAGTTCGTGTTCGACAGGAGAGAAGCGCCGTCTCCGCAACAAACGTAGCGCCCTCGGAGTGGCCGCCCTTCGCGGCGAGAGTGAGGAGCCCGACTTTTCCTCCCGCTTCCACCACAGCACTAGCGGGAGTGGACGTACGCCGCGCGGGCCCAGTCATCGGGAAATTCTCAAAGCGCCAAACTAAGGGGCCAGAGGTAAGGCGTCGACGTTCTTGTGCACAAGGACGGCGCACTCTGTGTTGGGGAGGCCGCTTTCCGGGCGTGAGGGAGTCATCACACCTCACGGCACCGAGCAGGTGGGGATTTGGGCGAGGGCAGAAACAGATGAGTGCAATGTTGAGCAGGTGCAGGAGAAAGGACAGGGCTCCTCATGGTTCCGCCTCCAATTTTGGCAAATCGTCAAAAATGCGATGGTGGACAACCTGCGCGCTTAGTCGAGCGTCATTGAATTGAACTGGCTGGGCTAGAAAACACATTGTTCGCATTGCTGCCAACTAAGCGAGTTGTTGCAATCGACAATCACCGGAATGACGGCCAGCATTACCGCATACTCGGCGAAGTCTTGACCTTCGTCATGCCGCCACAGCTTGCGGAGAAGATGAGCCATGTTCGGCCTCCGTTAGAGGGCGCAATTGTATACACTTGACGATGTAAATTGCAATATGCAAATATATTGATCCAAATGCCCGAGCTGAGTCAATTCAAGGCGGAGTTCTTCAAAGCACTCGCTCACCCATTACGAATTAGGATCCTGGACGAGTTGCGGCGCGGCGAAGTGGGCGTAAATGAACTTTGCTTGCGCCTTGACGTGGAACAGAGCACGCTGTCGCAACAATTAGCCGTCCTGAGGTCCCGCAACATTGTTGTGGGCAGGAAAGACGGACAGAGTGTCTTTTATTCGGTTCCCGATCCTGAAGTCTTCAAGCTGTTGGATGTCGCCAAAAAGATTTTCAACAACCACTTGATCGACGTAAAAGACCTGCTGTCGCAGTTGGCTGTCCCTGCTGCCAGCAGAGGCTGATCTGTGTTTTTTGTGAGCTTGTATTCAAATATCGCACTATTTGGTACTTAAGGTTTATTCGCTGGCCACGTGGCGCCGTAGTCCGGAAGTTTCTGGGAAGTTCTGGCACTGACTCCGATCAAATCGTTGGAGTCAAAGGTTGGACAGGCACTGAATTGCTCGTAGATAGAGAACTCGACGACATGGTCATAGGAGCTACTCACGAGAGGAATGCGGTTGCAGCGCGAAGCTTCGTGATTTGGGGAGAAGAGCTTTCCAGAAAGGGGCGGCATGCAGATGCCGAGAAACTCTATCAACGTGCTCAGAGTCTAGTTGAGAGAACCATGGGGTTCCAGCATCCGATGATGGCCGAGGTACTCGAATGCTACTCTGAGCTGCTTCTAAGAGCCAAGCGCGAAGCAGAAGCGATTGCGATGAAGAACCGCTCGAAAGCGATCTGGACGGCTTACGGTGCTCATCTCTGGCGAACGCGCATCCAGGCCCACTCAATCTCAAGGCACTGGGTAGAGCGAGACGGTTCGGATTGACACATGGAGTGAGGGCAGCTGTTCTTGTGACGCAGGGACCGCCCACCAACAAGGGCGTGGTCGGTAATTGGTCGAGTTCGACCTGCCGTAACAGCTCGGAGCATGTCCGGGCGATTCATATTCCGCGTACCGGTGGTGGGATTTGACTGCCGCGGGCGGGCGTCCCCCGGATTGGTTTATAAGGAGAGCCCTTAATGCACTTTTCTGCGGAACGTTTGCTCGACAGGCTGCAAATCTCGGCCGCCGAACTCAGTGTCTTCGAACAGAAGGGGATCGTTAAGGGGATCCCGAAGGCAGGGCTGGTTTTTTACTCCTCTCGGGACATGTATCGGCTTCGGGGAATCCTGCTTTTCATGGCTCGCGGCCTGGCTCTGGAAGAAGCAACGAGGCGAGTGGATCACGCAGCGGAGGAAATGGCCACAGAAAAATGGGGATAGCGCGGAGGGGAGAGTCTTTCGGGCTCGAACGAGTATGAAACTGTCGCGCCTGGTCAACTTGCTTCTGCTCTGCGCTGTCGTTTCCAAGGAAACGCCACGCTTGGGGCGACTGATGCCAGAGGAGCGAACAGTGGAACTGATCACGATCGCCTTGAGAAACTGCGCAGATCACCAATTCGAGATCTAGGTGGATGGAAACACACCTGATGTGATACGCGAGGCGGCGGCGCGGATGTTTCCGCGTGAACGCCACAAATGCAGTTTCGGCTGGCGGCCGGCAGCAGGCAACAGAAGGCAGGCAAATGCACGGAGGGGGCAAAAGTGTGGATTCTCCTGGCCCTTGTCGCAATCTACATGACCGTCAGGGGGAATATTCGATGAGCAATTCCAAAGGGATCGATGCCATTCATCTCCGGCAATTGAGGGCATTCGCTGAGAACTTATGCTTGCAAGCGAATCGTCATTGTGAGAATCGAAATTACGTTGTGGCCCACGCGCTTTATGGCCGCGCTTTGGAAGCGGCTCAAAGGATTGACACCCCCGACCATAAAGAGAATGGCAACGCGCTCGTTACTCGAATCCAGAAAGACCGGCAAGCCGTTTATGAGCTTCTGCGACGTGCGTACGGAAGCCCGGAAAAAGCTCTGTTGGAGAAAGCACAGAAGAGAGGACAAGTCGTGCTGAGAATGGCGATTGAGTACCTTCCCGAGTCGCAGCGGAACACAGCGGTTCGATATCTGCTGATCGCCTACGGTCGGTCAGGCAAAGCGGTCTCAACGTCGCCATTCCATGGGCTTGACCAGTTACTTGAAACACTTACCTTGGCTGGAATATCACTCGAAAAAGACGAAGAAAGATCGCTCATCAGGGATGATGGATCTGAGCAACACAGCGTCCTAATCGCCAGCAACGTCGAACTGCGCGATTCGCAGTGTGAGGTGCTGGGGCTGTTGCCCGTGGCCGAAAATTGAACTCAGAGTGCTTCATCCTATTGCATTGAGATGCGGCTTTTTGTTTCCCGTCTGTGCGCTGCGGCGAAAATAGGAAAAATGCTGAAGACCCTACCAAACGAGAACTGGCTTCCCAAGTCTGTCCTTTGCCTGCGGGGCTATACCCGGCACAAATTTCTGCTCGACCTCATCGCCGGCGCAACGGTGGGGTTGGTCGCGCTGCCTCTGGCTATGGCCTTCTCCATCGCTTCCGGCCTCACGCCTCAGGCGGGTATTTACTGCGCCATCGTGACCGGTTTCCTGATTTCCTTGCTGGGTGGCTCGAAGACGCAGATTGGCGGGCCGACCGGAGCATTTGTTGTGGTGATCGCTGCGATCGTGGCCGCGCATGGCGTGGATGGATTGTTCATGTGCACAGTGATGGCCGGCATCCTACTCGTGATCATGGGCGTGACCGGCATGGGGTCGGCGGTGAAGTTTATTCCGCGGCCCATCATCATCGGTTTCACCAACGGGATCGCGATTCTGATTGCCAGCACGCAAGTAAGAGATTTCTTTGGATTGCAGATCGACAAAATTCCGGGCGTGTTCTGGCTGCGAATGGAAACTCTGGCCGCACATTTCGGCAGCCTTAACTACGCGGCCACCGCTCTGGCAGCGGCCACGGTTGCCATTCTGGTGGTCTGCCGAATCGTATCGAGCCGTATTCCGGGAGCGATTGTGGCGCTGCTGGCGGCTACCGCGGCGGTAGTGCTTTTCAGGTTGCCGGTGGAAACCATTGGGAGCCGCTTTGGAGGGATTCCGAGCGGGCTGCCGCATTTTGCTATGCCCCGGTTCCGGGCAGACCTGATTCATGGTCTGCTCGGCCCGGCAGTTACGGTTGCCATGTTGGGCGCCATCGAATCGTTGATGTCGGCGGTAGTTTCCGATCGCATGAGCGACGACCGGCACAATCCGAATGTCGAATTAATCGGTCAAGGTGTGGCCAATATAGTGTCACCTCTTTTCGGCGGGCTGCCGGCCACGGGTGCAATTGCCCGTACAGCCACCAATATTCGTTCGGGGGCGCAATCCCCAGTTGCGGGCATGATCCACTCGTTGACCCTGCTCTGCATTTTGCTGTTCGCGGCGCCGCTAGTGCGGTTTGTCCCCATGTCGGTTCTGGCGGGGATCTTGATGGTGGTTTCGTACAACATGGGCGAATGGCGGGAAATTCCGCAACTGCTCAAACTCACGAAGACCGACATCAGCGTTTGGCTGGTGACCTTTGCGCTCACCGTATTCGCCGACCTCACGGTGGCGGTCGAGGCCGGGATGATTCTGGCGGCGCTGCTTTTTATCAGCCGGGTGGCAAGCACGACCACGGTTTCGCAGGTAACGGACGATTACGTGGAAGATGGGCGGGTACACATTCTGCAAGACAAAGATATCCCATACTACGCGACCATCTTCCGCATTCATGGCCCATTCCTGTTCGGCGCCACCGAGAAAGTGGCTGTGATAACGGAGAAAATTCATCAGTTGCCACCTGTGGTGATCCTTCGCCTGCGCAACATGACCGCCCTGGATGCGACCGGAATGTTTGCTCTAGAAGGAATTGCCGATGAGTTGCACGCAACCGGTCGGACGCTGATTTTATGCGGTGCGAGAGAACAACCTGCGCAGTTGATCCACCAGGCGGAATTTGAGGACATCATCGGTCGCGAAAACATCTGCGAAAACGTGCAGGCGGCCTTGCGTCGGGCGGAAGATGTGTTCGAGAAACTGGAAGCGAATGCCGCCCTTGGCAGGAAGTAACCGACCAGCAAACTTTTCCCCATCGCAAACTCCGTGTGCACATCACCAGGCACTGGTTCCGGTTTGTGTGTTCGACTCGGCGCAGCACATCGCGCCTGGATGATTGGTTCGGGTGCCGGGAAAAGGTTATTGGTCTGTGAAAGAACCAGCCGGCCTTGAAATGAAGAGAATGATTACGAGCCTTCGAAACGGCAGGGCTGTGCGCAAATTCATTACGAACCTCGCACTGCCTCGAGCCCGTCCCGCATAAACTCGTTAGATACATCCCCGTTTAACCGCGCACTGTGAGTACCGGACACTTTGCATCAGCAACCACGTGAGAAGCCACAGCCCACGGCGAATGTCCTAAAATCTTTACCTCAGAAGACGACTTCCTTACGCCCATCACGATCAGGTCCACGTTGCGTTCCTCCGCAAACCGCAGAATTCCTTCCGCAGGAAACTCGAAACGCACGATGAACTCGGGCTTACACCAAGCGTCTGCTCCTGGCGGCACTAGAGCGCGAAGGTTTTCGCGTGCGCTGGCTTCGTCGGCTTCGCGAAACTCGGGCGGAATCAGCGGCCTGATCTCGAGAAAAACCAGATTCGCTTGATTCTCTTCAGCTATCGACAATGCGTATGGCAAGGCAGCCATAGAGGCTGTTGAGCCGTCGGTGGGAAAGAGAATGTGCTTGATGTTCCAGTGCCTGCTCTTGAGTGGGAAAACATGTGGACCGATAGTCAGCACGGGACAGATTGCTCGTCGGTATATTCTCTCAGCATTCGACCCTAGAACAAGTTTGCTGACTCCTTGTCGTCCGCGTGTACCCGCAACTATAAGATCAATCTTCTGCTTTTGAATAATGTCGGACATTACGCTCCAAACATCACCCCGCTCCAGTAGCTCCTCATGCGTTGTGTTGCCGATAGAGGCTGCCAGAGCGAAACGGGCAAGGTCCCGTTCAGCATGGACTCTGACTAGATCGGTATTCGCCGGCAAAGGATCCAAAGGCACACTGAGGTGCGGTTCGGGGCTGATCGCATGCGCTATGAATACTTTGGCGCCATATTGCCCAGCCAAGGCAATCGCATACGGCCGGGCGGCTTGCGACGATTGCGAAAAGTCAGTCGCCAAAAGAACATTGTTAAGCACAATGCGCTTATTAGTCTGAACGCCTTGCATAAGCTGCCTCCCCAGTAGAACCACTTTTATGTGTTTCCCTCAATTCCGGCAGTGACGCCAATCACTTGAAGGTGTGATGCCGCCTACCTCCAATGCCAGGGGGTGGTGGGAAAATTGTGTCCGAGGTCACGATCATGAACAAGATTCAAGCGAAAGGCGAATACAAAACCCAACGGAAACAGCGTATGCGCGCTGTTGCCTTGCCTCAAATCACCGCTTCGAAAATACCCCATCCCAAGTCTTCCGAGCATTCGCAGATCAGACCGATACTGCGAACGCCAGGCACAGCATTCGAACAGGAGGCCCGGCGCTGAGGCTGAATACCTGGACACATCGCCAAAAACCAAACGCCGGGAGCTAGTGGCGGAGGAAAGGGCTGTTAATTTATGCGATTCAGTGTGTTAGCGCTCGATTACGATGGCACAATTGCGCGGGATGGAGCACTGGATCCAAATGTGCTTCACGCGATCGCAGAAGCTCGTGCGCGCGGCATCACAGTGGTTCTGGTGACCGGACGAATCCTGTCTGATTTAATACGAGTTGCTGGCGACCTGCAATTTGCTGACGCCATAGTAGCCGAGAACGGTGCTGTTCTCGCGTTCCCCAACGGGCAGTCACGACTGCTTGGTCCAGTTCCGCCTCCAGCATTCATCGTAGAACTTCAAAAGCGCGGAATACCCTTCGTCGCTGGGCAGTCCATTGTGGAAGCTGATGCCAGTGTTGATCAGCGAATTCTTGAAGTAATCAGGTCTCTCGAATTGCCGCTGGTGTTGCTGTTTAACCGCGGCCGGCTGATGGTACTGCCACAGGCAATCAGTAAGGCGACTGGACTGCACGAAGCACTCAGGACACTTCGTCTTTCATCTCACAACGCAATTGCCATTGGCGATGGGGAAAACGACCATGATCTGTTGGCCGCGTGCGAATTAGGAGCGGCCGTGAGCTGGGGATGCGTCAGTCTACAAAAAGCTGCCGACGAGATCATACAGGGCCTGGGTCCACCTGCCGTGGCAGACTATATTCGGAAAGCGGTAGAGAAAATGAGACTGCCTCCTGAACGGATCGGCAGGCGCCATCTCATATTGGGGAGGGAAGAGAACGGAAGTCCACTGAAACTTGCCCTTCGAGGCCGTAATCTGCTCGTCACAGGCGACACCGGCTCGGGAAAATCCTGGTTAACAGGGCTTCTCAGTGAACAGCTTATTCTGCAGGGCTATTGCGTCTGGATCATCGACCCTGAAGGGGAATACGCAGGGCTGAAGACCTTGCCGGGCGTAATGGTGCTCGGGGGCAAGAAGACCCCGCCTCCGCTTGAAGATCTGCTTGAAGCTGCTTGCTACCCAGATCTGAGTGTTGTGGTTGATCTTTCGCATTTGGAGCATCAGGAGAAGTTAAATTACCTCAATTCGCTGCTGCCAACCTTAGCTTCGCTGCGAAGATCGACAGGTCTTCCGCACCGAATCGTTGTGGATGAGGCCCATTACTTTCTACACGAACCAACTGTGGCCAAGCTGCTAGACCTGGATTTGGGTGCCTACATTCTAGTCAGTTACCGGCCGTCGTGCCTGCATCCCAGCCTACAACAGGCAATTGAGGGCGTGATCGCAAAGCGTGTGACGGACGGGAATGAATTGCGAGCGCTCATACGAATGTTCGGCAATAAGAATGCCAATTCAGAATGGAAGAACACCCTCAACAATGTGAGCCCCTGTCAAGCTGTTCTATTGCCCGGAATTGAGGAGGCAGAAGGCAAGCTCAAGCGATTCGAGATGCAGCCACGCTTAACCTCCCACGTTCGTCATCGAACGAAGTATTTTGATGTTCCTATGCCGGAGGCTGACGGATTTGTTTTCACTAGGAACGGCGAGCCGGTGGCAGGGCCCGCGCGGACGCTGAAGGACTTTGTCTGGCTGTTGGCGAGGTGCTCTGCGGAGGTGCTCGGAGGACACGCCCGCCGGGGAGACTTTTCACGCTGGGTCAAAAATGTCTTGCGTGACAATCGACTAGCAGTAATCATCTCCGATGTAGAGGGCCAATACCGTCGCGGCACAATTGGGGATCTCCACACCGAGTTGGCCAAGAGGATTCAGCAGCGTTTTGAGTTGCCAGCCCGATTCTGTCCTCCGGTGGGTGCGGCAATGGGTTAGTTGAAGTTGACCGCATCCAGTGGTCGGCTGACGACCGCCCGCATTTGCGACCTTGTCCTTGTTATTTCGGTTCGGGAACTGACCAGAGCAATGCAATCGTTCCTGGCCACATCAGACAGAGAATCACGCGGCTTCGGTGTGGTGCCAAGCGGTCCTGAACGCACGCAAGGCATAGAGTGCGTCTTCCGAGGCTTCTTTTTCTTCCGGTGCTCCGTTTCCGTAAAAAATTTCGCGGCCGCGCGCTCTCACCGCTTCTTCAGCTTCCGAGACTCGCTGTGGAAGAAGTCCTTTGTTGGTTTCCAGAATGGCAGCTGTGTATAGAGTCTTCCAGCGATTCAGGCAGGGGGAAGAATACCGTGGCCATGACTAACTCCATCGAGAAGATGTCGAGGGCTTGCCTGCTAGTTGGTAGGTAGAGGTCTTCTTTCTCCACCATAGTCCAATCGCCACAGAGGTCAAGTTGAACATCGGAAGTGTTTTTAACAAACTCTTTACGTCGTGATGTGCTTTCTAGCCGGAAAGAAAAACCTTTTAGCGTTAGGCTGGCGCCGCCCCCGGGAGTCGTGGCTACCCGGCCAATTCGCGAGTGCACTGTAACCGGCGCAACAACAGAATAGTTTCTTATTTGGTTTTCTGTTCGCCGGCAGTGTCTTGTTTTTGTTCTTCAGCCTTCTGCCAACTGGAATTGGGATTGTATTCCTTCATCGCTTTGGCGAGAACATCCGTCTTCCTGCCGAGGTCCTTCTGATACACGACTCCATCCTCGTTCACAATGAATGTCATCACGCCAGAAGACCGGTATTCCGCCGGATAGGCCACGAAAGCAAAGCCGTCGGTCATTTTGCTGTTCACGATGTAACTTTTCGCGCCACCTGGACCATTCTTCCCTTGACGTGTCAGGACGTGAAAGTAGTAGCCGCGATAGGGAATCGGAGCGGTCTCTCGGCTCTTGGCATAACTGTCAGTAACGGCCGCCGCCACCAGAGGGCCAATGGGGCTCTGGGGTTCGCTATCACCGGCTTTCCAGTAAAGACCGTCGTGCTGCCCTTCGTCACTGAAGATTCTCTCGGCGTACTCGCCGTGCTGCGCGGAGTATTCTTTTTCCGCCGCCACCAGTTCCTGGCAAACGCGAATGGACGACATTTCATTCCGCCCAACTCGCCGGAACAGAATTTCCTTCTTGCCCGATTCGGTGTCGAAGTACCAGAGATTGCCTTTGTTCACCAGCGGTATGGGCGTGGGCCAATTTTCCGCGCCAATATACAAGGTAGTAGTTCCATCCGGTTCTTTCACCAGGCGGTGCATTTCCTGATATTTCTGTACGAAGTTGGCGCGGCTCTGGGCATCCTCGGCTTCGTCCCCCGAGGAGACGATCTGCTTTCCCTCTGGCCCGAGAATATCGAGCATCGCTTTTTCATCGTTACCCTGCGCGGCCGTGACCAGTGCGTTGCTCGCGTCTTCCGGGAATGAAAATGTTTTCTGCCCCGGCTGCTGCGACATCGAATGCGCAGGAAAGCACAGGACCAAAAAAATCGTGGCCGCAGCTAATTTATGAAGATCGGACCCATGAAATTCGTCGCAGTTCAACTTTGCTCGCCGCATATGACTTCTCTCCATTTTCTAACTATTACAAACTGATTTGAAATCACAACGCTTCGATTACCGCCGCCCGCCGCCGCCATGCCCGCCGCCATGCGCCCCTCCGCCACCCATGCTGGCGCTTCCGCGTGAGGAAAAGCTTCTGGTCTGTCCGCCATGGCCGTAGCCGCTGAAGGCGCCCGAGCGGACACCGCTCTGACCGCGAGGTGCAGCATATCCCCGAGCCGCCTGCTGGTTCCCGTCGAAGGGCCTGGCCCCGGCTCCGGGGCGGTCTGAAGCTCCGCCGCGAGTCGCTCCACCGCGATAGAAATTGTTTCGGTTATAGAATGTTCTGCTCCCCGAGAAGTATCTGCCGTGGTTAAACAGTATGGCGTGGTTATGCCAGTCGAATCCCCAATGATGCCATCCCCATCCAAAACCGCCGAACCAACCGATTCCAAAACCAATTCCGAATGAAAGATACGGCCCGTCAAACCAGATTCCTGGATACGGATACCATCCCGGCCATGCCACGATGGGATATCCGTAAACCAACCACGGATCATAGGCGGGAACGTAAACCACATCCGGGTCGGCGGGCTCAATATCGACCGCTGAATCCTGTTCCGTAACCGTTTGCTGCGGCGTGCTCTTCAGATTGCCGACCTGCTCCGCTTTCCGGCGCATCACCTGCACAGCATCCATCACATCCTGTTCCTGGTTGTAGTAAGCATCGCCCAGAGAGGATGTCCACGAGAGGTTCTTGTCCATATTGCCAAGGACGGAAGGAAATGCAGTCAGTGCCTTGACACTTGGATCCCACGGTTGCTGGTCCACGGCTTGCCCCAAAGCTTCGCCCTTCAAATCAGGATGCGCTTCGACCCATCTGTCGGCCTCAACGACTTGTTCCGGAAACGTAGACGCCGCCAGGATCTGGGCAACGAGTGAATCTGGATACAATGCGATCGGCGCCACCAACTGCTGCAACTGCTCGGGAGTCTGTTGCGTGTAGGGCGGGGCCGGTGCGGCCTGCTGCGCTGGGGCTTGCGGGTCTTGATGGGCCGACAGGGTCTGAGGGTAGGTCACTAACAGCAGGGCCAAGGACATCAGGAAAGAAAGAATCCGCTTGCCCAATTGCGGTGCGGAAAACTCGACGGCACGTCCTAAAATATTCATATTCCTGAACCTCCTCTGCTTTTTCATCAAGACACGGCTTGAACCGCAATTTTCAACGACTTCGAGAGTTACGTCGACCGCAAACGACGCGAACGAAGAGGGCCACATGTTTGTGAGGTCCGCCCCAGGGAAATCTCCGCGGGTGAATAACCTCTGGTACGGAAATCCAACAAGCATTCCTCCTGCCAAAGGTGTCCACCGAAAAAGGCGGGAAAATCGCAGGTCTACTGCATGGAGAACGACGAGACCGTTCTCCCATCGCCGAAGCGGCGATATCCCGTCTCTCTCTTCTCTTTCTCTCTTTCAAACCTGGTGGAAGTATCGGATTCCATCGAACAGCTTGGCGGGCAGGACTACAGGGGTGAAGTGGCTTCAGCGCAGTTCAGATCGATAGAAATGGCGTCGCTCGAATAAGGAAAGGGGCAGTTCAAACACCCGGGTCTCACTTCCGTCGAATGCGAATTCTCTCGCGCACTCCGGCGCGGGACAGGTAGTTTTGAGCCTATCCTTATTATTGTTGCTGTTTTGGCCGCTGGCAGCGGCTCTCCCGTGGACGACGACCCAAGCCCCACAGCCGGGACATGTAACGCACGAACATAGAACGCGGTCGGCCACTCGCTAATTATAGGGTCCGTACTCACAAATCTCCCTTGACTTCCAAATCCCAGGCAGGCGCAGCAGATCGGTTGGAACATATTTCTGATACTTCTCCACTGGTCGCAGATATCTCGCTTTACTCCAGAGGATCAACTCTCGCCGCACCTGCGGTAAAAGGGACCGGAGATTTCACTCTGAAGAATCGGGAGGAAGTTGCTCGACAGGAATCCGTCCTGTGCCACTGCACTCGCCGCATTCGCTGCCGTCGGCACGTACCCCATCTCCATGACAAAAAGGACAGACCATAAAGTTTGGAATCTCTGGCATCGCAACCTCCAATCGAAATGCAGCTTCCCTAGGAAATGACTCCTGACCAAGATCGAGTTGGATTGTAGACATCGCCATAGAAACCGCAACTCACAACTCACCGTCTTTGCGAACGGTCATGTAGTTCGGCAGAGCGATCTTTGTTCGATTCGTTCTCGGGAAGTGGTAAACGACGGCCAGCGACTCCCTTGGAACAATCATTTCTTCGGAGAGATAATCGGAAAACTGCTCGAGATCGAATCGTCGCTCGAATACATATGAATCCTCCTCACCGTTACTGCGCGTATCTCGCAAGACATTGTTTCCCTCGAACTGAATGGATGTCAGCATATATTCGTCATTATCCAAGTGACTCTCTCCGACAACATCTACTGACATCGAAGCGTTGGTCCCGGGAACTGTGTAATAGTGATCGGCATGAGGGCTGAGACACGTGGCAAGGAACCCGAAGCTGTTCGACAGCTCTGGGTATCGTTGTAGTTTGAACAGTTCATTGAAGTGGCCCATCTTCGGCTTTGTTCGGCGTTGCCCCTCGGAATCGAAAAACACTTCAAACAGCATTCCGTCGAGAATCGACTTGCGCTTGATTTCGTCCATCCCCTGTGTCCGATTCATAAAATTAGTGATGTAGTCGATTGCGCCATGTGAACTCCCGCACGCGGCTTGGTAGACGTTCCGACCGATGACGAATAACGTGTCACGGGCGGAGAGAGTTGCCTGGTTTGAGGAGAATCCTTCGATGGCAGGGTTCTGAACCGGCCAGGTGTACGACTTAAGCGCTTTGATCAGGCGGTGATCCGGGAGGGTATTGTTGAGAACGAAGAGACTGTCTGCTAACGCCTCGCGGCCATATTCTTCGACTGAAGCCTCAAGGCTCAGGCGAAACCGAAACTCGCCAGCTAAAGATGTGTGTTCCCAGGACGTTTGCGTTCCGCTTGTTATTGTGTCAAGGGTGTTACGGACCCGCTTAAACATCGTCTCAATGGAAACGTCTGGAGAGTCGAGGTGTTGCAAGAGCGCTTCAGTGTATGCGCCGTTTCTCCCGGTGCCGTCCCTGGACTTCTCTCCTGGTGACGTAGAGTACGCGATTAGGGTACCTTTCGGCGCATAAACGGGGGCAAGGCCTGCTGCGCCGCCCGATCGATAAAGGACCGGGTCAAAGGGATTATTTCTGCACGCATCGAGGATGATGATGCTGGTAGGCGCCTCCGCAGTCCGCATCGTGTCAATCACCTTGTCAAGGTGGAGTGCCGAATATTGAACTGCGAGCTTGTCTGTGGCTTTGGTGTCGATACCCGCGAGGAAGTTTATGCCATCAATCTGAAAGGCATGGCCAGCAAAGAAGAACACTCCGACATCACTCGTAGCCAAGGACACGCCATATGCAGCGATTCCTCGATCCATTTCTTCCGTAGTAGCGTTTGTGAGTTTTATCACTGAAAAGCCGAGGTTCGTCAAACGGCGGGAAACATCCTCAGCGTCGTTGGTAGGGTTCTTCAGCGTATCGCCGTGAATATATGCCGCATTGCCAATTACAAGCGCGGACAGTCGTCTTGCCATAGGTTCGTCCTAATCGGTTGCATAATGTCAGTTGAATGGCTGAATCGATTCTATCTTTGCGAACATGGTCGGGGAAGCCTTGCCTCGCCCTCCAGAAGCGACGCAGCTGGTGACGTTCGTATTCGAAATCCAGAACAGAATTTCATGACATGATAGGTGCTTTTCTGCGAACTCGTAGGCGGGTGTTGGGCCTTAGGGCTAGACCTATATTAGCGTCACCAATGATCGATGATGGCGGGTCGGAATGGTCCGGACATTCGATCAGCCAGGATCACCTCAATGCAATATCGCTGGAAATCGTTGCGGCTGGGAGTTACAAGCAGAAACTGCGCGCCACATTTGGGACAACAGAAGGAGCGCCACGGGTAGGACATCTGTTTTCAGGTTCCAAATGCCACGCTATTGGAAGCCGTCGGTTTCTGTTCGGGAAGTCCCGTTCGTCCTCGTATCCTGTGCTTTCTGAGAGTTGATCCTCGCGAAATGATAGCCCCGGCCTTTCACCGCGAACCCCGGGTACTTCGCCACCTGCAGCGAAAAGATCTGATCCAGAGAATCGATGGACCCGCCGATCATTCCCCGGTAGACCCCGTTTTCGTAAATGTGGCACGGCGAAGGATTTCCGAGATTGTGGCTGTGCACAAGCAATTCGATTTCGTGAGTTCCGTCGCTGATCATGCCCCGAACCGCAATGACGACATCCTGCATAACAACCCCCGTAGCTTAGTCTGGCGTTGCATTCACAGGAAGTCAATGGGGTAAAGATACGCATCGAGTGCTCGGTTGTGCCACAATCGTGGCTCCGTCCGGACCTATGCTTGGAGGAGTTTTCCAATGGCCAAGACCCTCTATATGGTGGTCGAGCACTTTAGGAATAAAGACGCGGTTCCGGTTTATCGGCGATTTCGCGACCAGGGCCGGCTGGCGCCTGAGGGACTGATGTACGTGTCGAGTTGGGTCGACGACAAGTTTGAGCGTTGCTATCAGCTGATGGAAACTCACGATCGTAAGCTGATCGATCGGTGGATCGCGAATTGGAGCGACTTGGTCGACTTCGAGGTCTATCCGGTGATGGTGTCGACCGAGGCCGCCAAGCGGATTGCGTCCCGGCTCTAGAGTTATTCCCGCACGAGACGCTTACGCGACCAAGCGTTGACGACTTGTATCGACGAAACCCCCGTTGTATTTGTGCTAAAGGTAGAAGGCTAAAGAATTCTTAGCGGAGACTCTGGCCATGGCAACGATAAACGTATCAGTTGGTTATCGCCCTGTTCGCATCGGATGGTGCGTACGGCAAGGGAATTTTGATGATTTTCGCCGGGCGCTTCGACTGACTCACACTCTTTGGGGCGGAAGATTCAATCCACTCATCCCGATCGGACAATCGGTCACGCGAACTCTAGTCCGCGTATTCGGAGTTGACATCCTGATCCCTGCACAGGACTCTCCCGAGTTGTTGGATTTCGCGAAAAGTTTTCCTGAATTGTATTGGCCTGATTCGGAAAGGGAGATCTTCCCCGACCGCGCGCACTCAAAAGCTGCCCGATTCGTGGACGTCAAACGTCCTATCGAGCTGATCAAGGAGCAACGCGAGAAAGAACGGGTCGTCCTGCGGCACGCTTATCTCTTCGCGACCGACGCTGGCGATCCTCTCCAGGATGTGCTGCTCGCCACGTTTGGCGGATATCCGTCGCTTACTGAAATCGGAGTTGATTACAGCTCGCTCTTCGCCTCAACCTTAGCCGCTGAGAGGATTGGTACTGCTGTGATGGCACCTGGCGTCGCGACTGGTATTACACCATCGGACGTGTCAGCTTGGAACCTTGAGCCGGTTGATTCCGAAGTACGATTCGAAGGCCGGAATGGGCTTTATCTCGGTTCTGCCGCATCCTTTGAAGACCTGGTGACGTTCTGGAACCTGCGAGCCGCCGGCCTTCATCTCCGATTCCTAGACCAGAAGCAGCAGGAGAGGATGACTTGGATGACCGATGAATGGTTGCGTCATCTCGTGACCCAGAGCTCATCGAGAGAAGCTGAGGATACGATCAGCATCAGGGCGAGAAGTCTGGCGGAGTTTGAAACGGCACCCGATGTGGGACCTTTCGCAAGTTGGAAGGTCGCCGATGATGATTTCTGGGATCGACTTCCAGATCTTCCCAACTTCCATTGGAACGAACAGCGCGTCTTGGCCTCTCTCGCACTCGAACCCTTTCCGCACTACTCTCTTCAGCTGCCGGCGAGCCCAGCAGGCCGAGGTGCCAGCCCGCTGGAGGAAATCGGAGTTACGGTCCGAGTCCATGGAGACTTAGTCCCGGTAGCGAGAACTTCGTTTTGGGTGCCAGGTATTCGTGGCCTGAATATGTTTTTCAGCGATCGCGCATACCCCGCTGCTCCGTTTTCAGTTCGGGTTAGCCGCGATTACTTTACGCTCTGCATCTCCGCTCTTGAGGACTCATTAAACATAGCGGCCCGTAACAAGACAGAGCTCATCTCGAAGATATTCGAACTTTGGGGTATTCACGCAGAAATGAGCCAGCCCGGAGTCGTCGCGATGCGACTCATCGAGCAGATGGGCGATTTGGAACGGTGCGGGGCCTTTCGCTTCCCTGGAGTCAGGCGACTGATCGACCAATACAGCCCGCTTCAGTCCTTCACCCGCAGCGGCGCGATACAGAGCATCCGGGATCTCGATCCCGGAACCGGCCTCGCTCGTTTCGACGAATACTTGAGGTCTGGGGAGAAGCTGACGCCAGAGTCCGTTTTTGATTTCTTGCTCGATCGGCGGGTCTTTCGTGCCGGGCTCGAGTTTCTATGTCCGCACTGCAGCCTTGGTTTTTGGACGGCGATCGATTCGCTCGGCACCGAGATCACGTGCGAACTCTGTGGAATGAAATTCAACTGCACAGCCCAACTGAAGAGCCGCGGAGACTGGAGATTCAGACGGTCCGGTCTTTTTGGAAAAGACGATCATCAGGAGGGCGGAATTCCCGTCGCACTCACCCTTCGTCAGCTTAATGGAGGGTTCGGAGGTTTCGGACTGGAACCGACAATTTTCACGACGGCGATGAAGTTGACTCCTGCCACCGCCGCGATTCGAGATTGTGAGACGGATTTTGTGCTGCTAAGGAAGCCTCCTCGTGGGTCTCTGGACCTTGTGATCGGAGAATGTAAGTCTACCGGTGGGGAGATCACGCAGGATGACTTGGACAAATTGGGTACCGTAGCATCCGAATTCGACCCGCAACAGTTGAAAGTCTATATTTTGCTCTCAAAGACGGGCGAGTTTACCAGCGATGAAGTGACTCGTCTGAAGAAGTTTGCGTCCAGCTCTTCTCATCCGGTCATCATGCTTTCAAGTCGAGAACTTGAACCGCCTCTGTTTACGTACGAATGGGCCGCTCGCGAATTCCAAGTCGATAAAATTGGTATGCGGCTTGAGGATATGGTACGGAATACCGACACGATCTTCTTCAACCCAAGGCGGCGATAGCAATCAAGCTTTGGAATCAACTTCCCTGAACTTGCCTGATCACTTTCGAACCGTCCGAATCCCCGATAGCAGATCAATCAGGCTCGGCTTAAGGATGCTTTGCCGCTCCGCCAAAAAGCGGATCTCTGGATTGGGCAGACTTCCTCGGCGCGGACACTTCTGCGGCATTTTCGCTGCTTTTCCTATGGTGGCACAGGAATTCGGGCGCCAGCTCAACGTACTGTTCGCGTAAAATGACGGTTCCGACCAGATCGTCACTTCGACTGCAGTTCGCCGCCCCATGCCAAGATTGGTCCTCGCCAAGTAGGAAATCCTCTAGCTGCAGAGAGAGTTGCGAAAAAGTGTCTGGCCTCGATTTTGGACACTGGAATGCTGTTCCCCACTACGGACGAGTTCGCCACGCGGTCACCGGATGCAGGTCGACGAATACTGCGATCCGCATGGCCGACGAACCTCACGACTTTTCTGTTGGGAGCAATATGCAAGAGAATCGCATTTTCGAAGTAAGCGCAGCTACCCAAGCTCAGGTCAAATCAAAGGTGTTTTTCACGAAGGATATCAGCGTTAACGGCCTGCTGACGATCTATTCGAAAATCAATAGCGATATCACAGGAAAGATTGCCATCAAGTTGCACACAGGTGAGCCGCACGGCCCCAATATATTGCCGGGGGAAATGGTAAAAGCCCTGCAGCAGCATATCCCGAACAGCACTTTGGTGGAAACCAACACGCTCTACAAGGGCAAGCGATACACCACGACCGATCATCGCGAAACCCTTAGGATCAACGGCTGGGATTTCTGCTCAGTCGACATTATGGACGAGGATGGCGCAGTGATGATCCCCGTTAAAGGCGGCAAGCATTTCAAAGAAATGTCGGTCGGCAAACACATGCTTAATTACGATTCGATGGTGGTGCTGACTCATTTCAAAGGGCACGCCATGGGCGGTCTCGGTGGGCTCGCTGAAGAATATCGCCATCGGCTGCGCGGATGGAGCAATCGGCAAGAAAATGGTCCACGCCGCCCCGGATAACGAAGATTTCGGGAGCTGGCTCAAAGGCGAAGCCTTCATGGAAAACATGGTGGAGTCAGCAAAAGCCACGATCGATCATTTCGGCAACCGGATCGTCTACATAAATGTGCTGCGCAATATGTCTATCGATTGCGACTGCGCAGGTGTCAGCGCAGCTCCGGTTAAGGCGCGCGACCTGGGCATCCTGGCTTCCACCGACATCCTGGTGGTGGATCAGGCTTCCATCGATATGGTGTACAAGCTCCCCGAAGCAGAACTTCACGACCTTAAGGAACGCATTGAATCCCGCCAAGGCCTTCGCCAGCTGTCGTACATGAAAGAGCTGAAGATGGGCAACGACCGGTACGACCTGATCCCACTCTAGCGGATCACCGGTACAATGGATTGCTCTTCATGATCAAACGGGCACCAGCTCGACGCCAACCTCGCAAAGCGAAACCCGGCACAAAAGGCTTGAGTCCAGTCGAATGCCGTCTCGACCGGCCGACCGGAAGAGCTGCTTCGGCTGCCGAAGCAATCGAGAGAGCCGGTGGCTGCGTTATCGGTTCCTACAAGGAGCCCCTCGGCGGACATCCCTTGCTGCTCTCGGTGTTGCCGATCGGATCCGTGGAACCCACACCGTTTCAGCGGGATCTTTCGGACACCCATCACAAACGGCTGGCCGACGTGATCAACCAGACTGGCCGGTTTCTCGATCCCATCATAGCCGTGATCGCTCCGAACGCTGGCTTCTGGACTCCGAATGGCCGGCACCGCCTCGAAGCCATGCGGCGTCTCGGGGCGAAATCCATCACCGCACTCGTGGTGCCCGACCGCGAAATAGCCTGGCAGATCCTCGCGCTGAATACGGAGAAGGCGCACAACCTCAAGGAACGCTCGCTGGAGGTCATCCGCATCTACCGCGGTCTGGTCGATGAAGATGCCACGCGGCCCGAGTCGCAGTTCGCGTTCTACTTGGACGAACCAGCCCTAGTCACTCTCGGCATCTGCTATGAACGTCTTCCCCGCTTCGGAGGCGGTGCTTATCATCCGATCCTCCGCCGACTCGAGGCTTTTACCGACGAACCACTGCGTATCGCCCTGAAGGATCACGAGAAGCGGGCCACGATGGTGCTCGACCTCGAGGAGAAAGTTGCAGCCGCAGTAAAGAAGCTGAAAGAACGTGGTCTCGTCAGCCCGTACCTACGGTCATTTGTGGTAGCGCGCATCAACCCGCTGCGTTGGATCAAGGGCGAACCGCCTCCGCTCGAAGAGGTGCTGAAGACGATGCGCGAGCGGGCGACAAAATTCAATGTCGAAAAAATCAGGCCGCAAGACCTCGCCGGTGCCGGCGGACCTCCAGACGAAGAAGCTTGATGAGGTGCGGCTCTCCGCGAGATCAGAGATCCCACGTTGGTCAGAATGTGCGCTGATATCAGGATCTGGACCCCCCGTGGGATCCCAACACTCAGCCCCCGTAATACCGCAAGACTTGCACGTCCCGCGTTGCAAATCACCAACAATAATGCGTCCCTCAGCTTTGAGATGGAGGACTGCAGAGAGCCCGAAACGCCGTTCAGAGAAATGTGATTGTGAACCAACCGCTCAACGAGCATCGCGCTTACCGTTCGTAACGAAAGGCGAGCGATTCGCTGTTGTTGGTTTCCAAATGAGTTCACAACATGTGGAGGAGCATTGGCTGCGACGAACCTGAAGCTATTGGTATTTAGCACGCTATGGCAGACATCCTGAAATCGAAACGTTGGGTGAGAGCAGCGCCGCCGAAACTGGAGGACGCTTGGCAATTTGTCGCCAGACTTTGACAATGAAATCATGGCCATCGTTAAGAGCGTGATTATGCTTACGGCCAGAGTTACGCCCAGCATTGCTGTCTCCTTGGGATCCGGCCAGCAATCGCACAATGCTGGCTAACGATCCGATTTCCGTTGCAATCAACAACAAAAGTTCTTACGCGTTTCTTGACAACTCCGGGGTCACTCCGCAATCGGCGGTCCATTCCCTCCGAGGGAAGTTGATCGAGGGCATTCGGTCTTGAGACTGCCATATTCTCTGGTACGGCTCGCATCTGAGGATCAGTGCATCGTGTTTTCCGGAATCGACGATCGCACCCTCGTCTACGACCAGAATCCTGTCCGCCCACAGGATTGTTGCGGGCCGGTGCGAAATCACCACCAGCGTCCGAGCCCGGCGAAAGAGTTCCAAGCCTTCCAGCAATCCAGCGGCCGCAGGCCCATCGAGGGCGCTCGTGATCTCGTCGACGATCAGAATCCTGGGCTGTTGCAAGAGAGTCCGCGCCAATGCGAGTCTTTTTTTCTCTCCCCCGGAAAGACGGCCGCCCAGTGGTCCCAATGGTTCGTCAAGACCCCTCGGCAGCGTCTGGAGTACTTGGTCCAACTGCGTCAGGGCGGCAACTGCCTCTAAGTCCTCTCCGGTCGCTCCCGGGTTCCCGTAAAGAAGGTTCTCCCTGATCGTTTCGTCAAAAAGAACGGGATCTTGTGGAACCAGAGTCAGGGTGGCGCGAAGACTCCGGAGCCCAACTTGTCGAATGTCCTGCCCGCCCACCAGGATCGAACCCGCATTGGGTTCGTACAATCGAGTCGCCAGAAGCCCGATCGTGCTCTTCCCCGAGCCATTCAGACCCACAATGGCCACGGTTTCGCCAGCTTCAATACGAAAGCTCATATCACGCAACACTGGCCGGTCTTCCTTGTAGCAAAACCACACCGAACGGAATTCCAATTCGGGCTTGATGTCAGACCGGAGCGGCGCCACGGACTCGCCTCCGGCGATTTGTGGATCGCCGCTCGTGATTTCGAGAATGCGACGGATACTCGCACCGACGCGCTGCAGCCGCGATTGAAGGTCAATCGCAATGCTTACAGGCGCAAACAGGCGGAAGACGTAGCCGTAGAAAGCCACGAGTCCACCAACGGTCAAAGTGCTCCGAGTGACCTCGTAGCCTCCGTAGCCAAGAATCAGCCCCATGCCAAGAACGATGCACGAAACAGAAGCCGCACCAAAAGACATTTCGGTCGCGCGCTGCTTGATCTGAAATTTTGCCCCTTCGGCCGCAAGACGAGCAAACTTTCTGCCTTGCGTGCCGGTACGATTCAGCAGCTGCAACTGCAACATTCCTGCCAAGTGCTCTTGTAAAAACGCGCCGATCTTTCCCGACTGAGTCTGTACGCTGTCTGCCGCATCTTTTAGCCTGCTCGTGTATAGGCGTTGTAACGCGTAGAAGAGAGGGAGCAGTGGAACAATCACCAGGGTCAAATGCCAATTCAGGATTCCCATAGTCACAAGGACCATGACGCCCATGATCACCATCTGAATGGTGAGGGGAAGAATGTCTCCGCTCAATTCCGACACGCGGTCAACGTCTTGCTCGATTCGGTAGAGTGTTTCTCCAACCTGAGCGTTCCCGTGGTATCGGGCAGGCAAAGCTTGGATTCGCCGCAGCAGCGACACCCGGATTCGAAAGACCATCTTTTGAGTGACGACGCAGCTAATGAACGAGGATAAGTAGCTTACGATTACGCTTGCCAAATAGACAGCGCAGAAGACCAGGGTGCCAAACAGAACAAGGTGGAGATCCCGTTTTGGGAGAGCAACGTCGATCAACCACCGTACGACCAGGGGATCGAGGAGAGAAAGTCCACTGCCCAGAACCATGAAGACGAGATTTACCGTAAGCAGCGACAGCACAGGGCGTGCCTGTCGGGTAAGCCAGTTCAGTTCAGAAGACACAGATTTCCCTCTTTCTCCTGCGCCTCACTACCTAGCGCTATCTGGAAGAAACTGAACAGATATTTTTTCAGTGCTGCAATTTCGACACTGTCGCCGGCGCTCTGGCCCTCCCTTCCGGGCCTTCGCGAGCCCGTAACCGGTTACGCTTCAGCGGCTAAGAAGGATCGGCCCTTCGTATCCAGCTGTAGAAATGACGCGACCCACTCAGCCGCAGCCTCCGCTGTCGTGCACGAATTCCTGCACACATTCAAGAGCCAGTCCAACGGGCGTGCGCGAGTATGAGTAGGCGGAACCGATCTCACAAATCCTCTGGCTGTAATTCGGCGGAATGAATCTCAATCGGCGCAAGAACTTAGAGTTGTGATCGAAACGAATTGTCCGTTGATCCGCCAACTTCACCACTAAAGCTCCTGCATCAATTCCTGCAGTAAAAATGTTTCTTTGCAGGCGCCTAGGTGAAGAGGCATATTTTCTCGATGCTCGGCGTGAGCGAGATAAAGAGTCCACCGAGGGGAGCTATGGAAAATCCGATTACTACCGAAGATATCGTGATTGCCCCGGGCGTCCGGGAGACTGCTTCCGAGGACGGAGCCGCCCTATTGGACATTGAGCAGGGGATTTGCTTCAGTCTTAACCCTGTCGGATTGAAGATCTGGGAGCTCTTGAAAACGCATCACTCCGTCGATGAGATCGCAGACGAGTTGGCTCAGACCTTCCCGGTTTCCCGGTCCCAGCTTCTTTCCGATGTGGTTGAATTCCTGCAATCGCTCGAAGCGAAGCGATTGATTCGTCGGCCCAGCCAGACGGCGGCTAGGCGATCGTGGTTGACCAGGATTTTCCCGTGGGCAAAACAACACGCGTAACCCATTACCACTTGGTCGGTGATTGGTCTTTTACGACGGTGTCCTTTCGATGATCAAGGGAGGCCACACGTGAATAATGCGACCAATAATGGTCGCAGCGCGCGGCATCTTGAAGATCATCACCGGCCGGCGTGAAGTCGGATAAGGCACGATGAACAGGGTGTCACGTACGACGTTGCACCAGGAGCAACTATAGCCGTCTTCGTGCCATACAAAGTAGATCGGCCGTTCGTGAATGGTTTTCCAGTCACGCATCTCGACCGTGTTGTGCGATTTGTCGATCACAACCACGGAGCCGCCTGGGACGAGATCGTCCATGGTGTCGTCATTCAAGCCGATGATGCCCAGTCGAAACTGCCCCGCATCCAGGCGCTGACGCACAATGGCAGGCACGCCCAGTTCTTCTGCGCTCTCGGTCACCAGTCGGGTCTTATCGAAGCTGATCTTGCTCTGAAATGTGCGGGAAAACGGCCGATCCGTGTCAGCGAAGGACCACTGTTTTGTGGTCTCGTCGGAGTGTGCCGGACCATGCGGCAGATCCTGGGAGTCTTCCAGTCTCACGCCGAATGCCTGCAAGATGGCGGGATAGGTTACCTTGTAGCATTTGCTCAGGCTCTTGGCCTCGAAAATGTCCGGTGCGGCCTTATCGTCTTCCATGTCGGCGAGCCGCCCTCGTCGAATACGATAGCGTTCATCGTTGGCACTGCGCGCGATGTCGCTGGTGAGGCGCTCGACCGCCACCTGCGTGAGGTGAAGCTCTTCCCGAAGTCCTCGAAGCCATTCCCCCGGGCTCGTCATGACTACTACTCCGGCCGTAGAGCAGACTCGGTATTGGAAGTCTGCACTTGCTAGTCGATAAAACTGCGTTCTTCGGGAAGTGTCGCAGAAGGCCCCCTCGGGATGCCGCTTGGCATCAGCCCATCTGTGCGTCCTAAGTCAGATTACGTCCAACTTCACTGCCAGCTTGCTTTAACGGCAATGTCCTTTCGCCTACTTTAGTCGTACAACACGACAGCTCACAGAAAGTTGCTCTTTGGCTCCGGTTCTCCAGTGGGAACAAAATGCGGCGAGTGATACCTACGGGGAAATAACGCCACCATTTGCGCCTGAGTATATAGGCACGGCCGGTTACGTCAACAAGAATCTTGGTTTTGTTCGGAAAGCAGAACACCGCAGGAAAGTAATAATAGCTACTCGACCAATGCACTGCGGAACCGCAAGTGGTGTCGAAAACCCCCTCGTTTCGAGTAACTACTCAAGTCCTATGACGTGAGCGCGGGCTTGGCTCCCGACGGCACAAAGCTGCACTCCTGCACGATTTCGTGCACGCGACGGCCAGACTGAGGCCGTCTCTGCAGGTCCCCAGTTGCAGTTCCACAGCTGCTAACAGTATTAAGGTTCGGCGACTCTTCTCTCAAAGCTCTTTCCGCTCATCACGTTCCGAACTCGCGCGACAAACCAGGCGCGTTGATCCGAGATCGTTTGATCGGAGGCCAAGCTGCACAATTTCATGCATGAAAAAAAAGTATTCAAAACGGGTTGGCTGTGGATGTACGGTGCACTCATCGCTTGACTCTACATCTGGGGATAGATCCCAAGTTTCCAAACTGCCACCTCAGTTGACCAGCACGTTCTGGAAGTAGCGTATGCCTCCTGCAGTAGCCGCGCCCCCGCCAACCCCGGTGGAACCCGTTACAGAAACTCTGCACGGCGTGGAGGTCACGGATCCCTATCGCTGGCTGGAAGATCAGAACTCACCCCAAACGCGTGCATGGCTCGAAGAGCAGACCGCGTACACGCGTTCATACATGGGCGCGACTCCCGATCGTAAGCAAATTAGCGAACGGGTAAGAGAACTCTTGGCATTCAAGGAGGTTATCTCCGAACCGTGGAACATCGGCGTCCGCTACTTTTTCCTTAAGCGTCAGGAAGAGAGGGAGCAGCCTGTCATCGTGATGCGAAACGGGTTATTCGGAGAGGAGACAGTCCTTGTCGACCCAGCATCGCGAGCAACCGGGGCTTCAACCGCCGTTTCTATTGTTGCGATTTCTCATGACGCTCGGTTCCTTGCCTATTCTGTGCGACAAGGAGGCACCGATCACTCGGCTTTAGAGATCCTTGACATCGAGCGGAATACCGCACTCCCGGACCGCCTACCAGACGGTTTCTGCACGGGGTTTGCTTTTGAGCCGAATGGCACGGGGTTCTACTACTCTCACCGCGATCTGCGCGATCTGCGGCCGAACTACAAAGCCGCTCTTCAGCATAGGTTCGGCAGTGACCGATCGCAAGACGTTGAAGTGTTTTTCGGGGGTGAAGGCCCAAATCTCTTCCTTGGAATTCTCGATTCACCCGAAGCCAATCTCTTAGTGTACGCGGTGTTCTCTACCGGCAAGCACCCGACCACCTCAATCTACTTGCACAGCCTGGAGCCGGGAGCGGCTCCCAGGCTTTTGTTACGCGATGTCGAAGGCTGCTTTGCGCCGTTCTTCGCACAGGGCCAACTGTTCGCCTACACCGACTGCGCCGCTCCGAACTTTCGAATCGTTGGTATTGACCTCGACGATCCAGATCCAACGCGTTGGCGCGACATTGTCCCCCAGTCTGATCGCCGCATCCAGCAGTTTACGGTTGCAGGTGACCGAATCTTCGTGACTCGTGTCGATCGTTTCTCGACTCAAATCGAAGCATTCGACCTCAAGAATGGCGAGAGAAAGGATGGTCTATTTTCTCCCCACGGGACTATCGACCTTCTAAATCCCACGAATCGAGCCGATAGTTTGTTCTACAGCTACACCTCAATCGCGCAACCACCTACCGTCTACTGTTATGACACGCGGCAAGAAAAATCTTGCCTGTGGCAGGAGCCGAATGTCCCATTTGATCCTTCCGAAATCGCTGTCGAGGAGGCCAACTATCCATCGAAAGACGGCACCTCGATTCCGCTTTTTCTCGCCGCCAGGAAAGATCTATTGCACTCGGGACCGCTGCCGACCTTTCTGACTGGTTACGGGGGATTTGGGAGTTGTGTCACGCCGCGTTTCACTGCCTTTGCAACTTTTCTGATCGAGCAGGGACTGCTGTTTGCGGTACCTGCTCTCCGCGGCGGCTCCGAACTTGGCGAACAATGGCACCAAGCGGGCAAGCGCGAGCACCGCCAAAACTCATTTGATGACTTTATTGCCGCTGCAGAGTGGCTCGTATCGGCGGGGCGCTCTGCACGCGGCCGCATTGCCATTGGCGGCGGCTCCAATGCCGGCCTCCTGGTCGGCGCCACCATCACCCAAAGCCCCGACCTGTTCCGCGCTGCGATCTGCCTTGGGCCCTTGCTCGACATGACGAGGTATCACCTCTTCGATTTCGCAGCGGGATGGGCAGAGGAATATGGATCACCCGAAGATGAGCAGGATTTCCATTACCTGCTTGGCTATTCACCCTACCATCACGTGCAAGACGGCGCGGACTATCCTGCTGTCCTGCTCATCTCGGGTGATGCGGACACGCGTTGCAACCCAATGCATGCGCGGAAAATGGCTGCGCGCTTACAGGCGGCAAATCATCCGGAACATCCCATTCTGCTCGACTACAAACCAAACTGGGGCCACACGCCGGTTCAACCTCTATCGGTCAAGATCGACGCTCTCAGCGACAGACTCGCCTTCATCTGCTACGAACTCGGAATTCATGTCGGGCACAGGAGGGTTTCGTGATGGTGTTTCTTCGCGCGTTGTTGACACTATTTGCCTATGACGTTTTGAGGACCTTCTGTCGCTTCGAGACCATTTATTCGATGGTCAAGAGCTGGCCCGTCGCCAACGCGCCTTCTGGTCAAGACACCATCAACCGTGTCTGCGTGTCGGTCAACTACGCCTGCATCTGGTACCCGAAACAGGCGCTTTGCCTTCAGCGCTCGTTCGTCACTACGTATTTGCTCAGGAAACATGGCGTGCCAGCACACATGGTCCTCGGAGCACAGAAACTTCCGTTCAAGGCCCATGCCTGGGTCGAAGTCGACGGGCAGGCAATCAACGAGCGATCGAACGTCCAGGCGACCTACGCCGTTTGGGATCGCTGCTAACCAAGGAGGTCGGTATGAGTGTGCAAGCTGGCATCTGGAATTTCGACGGCCGGCCGGTCGACCGCAGATTGCTGGAGAACCTCAGCGACTCCTTGAGGCAGCAAGGTCCAGACGGCGAATCGCGCTATGTGGATGGTTCGGTTGCACTCCTCTATCGTCCCTTCCATACTACGGCTGAATCGCGCCAGGAGAAGCAGCCATACACCTCCAGCCGAGGCTTCATCCTCACTTGGGATGGCCGCCTCGACAACCGCGAAGCGCTTATGGCCGACCTGCGCAGCGATCTTGACGCCCGCCCAACTGACCTCGCTATCTTCGCGGTCGCCTTCGACCGCTGGGACACCGATTGTTTCCGCCAGATCGTCGGCGACTGGGCGGTCTCTATCTGGAAACCGGAGCATCGTGAACTCCTGCTCGCCGCCGACTACATGGCCATCCGGCACATCTTTTATTACCCCAAGAACGACCAAGTTTGGTGGTCGACAGATCTGAGCCCGCTGGTGCTTCTCTCAGGCGACAAGTTCCACGTCGACGACGACTACATCGCAGGATACTTCGCTCATGATCCCGATGCGCATCTGACTCCCTATCGCGAGATTCGCGAAGTTCCGCCAGGACAATTCGTGTGCATTCGAAACGGCAGCGTCTCGGTTGAACGCTTCTGGCGATTCAGCCCCAAGTCGCGTATTCGCTACAAGACCGACGCTGAATACGAAGAGCACTTCCGTCATCTGTTCCGGCAATCAGTGCGGCGCAGGTTGCGTTCAGACTCGCCGATCCTCGCCGAACTCAGCGGCGGGCTCGATTCTAGCTCAATCGTCTGCATGGCGGACGACATCCTTGCCAACGAAGGAGCGCAGCTCCCTCGTCTTGACACGATCTCTTACTACGACGACACCGAACCGAACGGAGATGACTCGATTTACTTCCCGAAGATCGAGCAGAAGCGTGGAACAGTCGGCATCCACGTTGACATTAGCAAGCTGGGGAGTTCTGCGACAACGCTGGAATACTCCGAGTTCTGCCCTCTGCCCGGAGCTCTCGGCGCGGGACGGAAACTTGGGGACGAGCGTGCTGCCGTTGTGCGCCGCAGCGGCTACCGAGCGGTGCTGTCGGGTATTGGCGGTGACGAATTCCTGGGAGGAGTTCCCGATCCTCGCGCGCACTTGGCCGATCTCATCGTGCAGTTCAGGCTCGTCAGCCTCGCCAAACAGCTCACGGCCTGGAGCTTGGTCAAACGGAGACCCTGGATTCAACTTCTTTGGCAGTCCGCAATCGACATGCTGCCTCCTTCCCTGGGCCAATATTTGGCCAAGGAAGCTAAAGTCGAACCCTGGATCCGGAAAGACTTTGCCAAGCGCACCAGACTGGCCATCCGACGGCTGGGTGTTGACGAGTACTTCGGGCTCTGGTTACCCACGTGCCGCTCCTGCATTGGCGGCGTCTTGCTGATGGCCAGTAAATTAGCCAAGTATACGCCGCCGGTAGCGGCGCTTGAGGAGGCTCGCTATCCCTACCTCGATCAGAATCTGATTGAGTTCATTCTCTCCATACCGGCCAGTCAGATGTTGCGTCCCGGTGAGAGACGTTCGCTCATGCGGCGGTCGCTGGCCGGCATCGTGCCTCAGGAGATCCTGTCGCGTCGCACCAAGCAGGTCGGAGCGCGCACCCCTGTTCTGGTTCTGGAAAAACACTGGAATGAGTTGCAGAACATTTACGAGACATCCCTGAGTTCGCGCCTCGGGTACATACATGAGGATCGATTCCTGAAGGTGATTTCTGACGCCCGCGCGGGGAAGACTGTTCCGCTGGTGCGGGTGCTCTGGACAATTTCGCTGGAATATTGGCTACGTGACCTGGCTGGACGCGGACTGCTCGACGTTTCCGCGGCTTCCTCGTCATTGGCGAGACAACATGAGCTGCAGGTGACTGCGTAGCCACAGCCAGCAACGATCTTCCGTACCCAGCAGGATCGGGGACGGAATATTTCAACAAAGGAGATACACCATGAACTACAGCAAGCCCGAAGTAAACACTCTCGGTCAGGCCAAGAGCGTGATCGAGGGGATCCCCGTCACTAAGCTGAGCACCAATCACGACGGTGCGCCGCCGCCGGCAAACCGGCCCAATCCCGCGTACGACCTGGACGAGTAACCAAAGAATGGGTCGCTAATTTGTCAGCAATTGGCGCCTACACCTTCCCGGCCGCGTAACGGCCGGGAAGGACATATTACGCCTTGGCGTGCGGATCAAGCGAGCGACGACCGCCCGCAGTATTTCGGGGATACGCACTGCATATTTCAGAAAAGGAGCCACGCCATGAACTACGTGAAACCAGAAGTGGCGGTACTCGGCACGGCAGTTCGCGTGATCGAGTAGATCCCCACCCAAAAGGGGCCTTACACGGTTATCGAGGTGGCTTCCCCGAAGTATAGGGTCAACCCCGCGTACGACCTGGACGAGTAACCAAGGGACGCGTCGGCACATCATCCTGCCTGACGAATCGAGAGGGTGTGCTCTGGAGCGGAAATAGATCACTGCGTACTGACGCTTGCAGTCGCTGGACGGCTCAGGCCGCGCAACTCGCGCCAACGCTTGTATTGCTCAGCCTTTGCTGGATCAGGATCCTCCTCGCCCCTAAGCCAAAAGCAAAACCAATCCACGTCGCCCTGTTCCGAAACCATCTGCTCCCAAGGCTTCTCTAAAAGGTGCGTACCATCGGGAAGGTAGACCATTTCGACCGGTTTCCCCAGTCCAAAGAGCCCCGAAAACCAATTCCACTCCTGCAGCAAAGATATTGGCCCGATAGCCTGAATCCGCACTGGGGCCTGCACTTGGTCCATGTGAAAAGCGGAGACCCGCTTAGTCCAAGAAGCTAGAGCGTCCCCAAAGGGTGCACCACCGTTCAGAGCCTCGGAGTCCCCAGCCAGGTCAGAATCTACGTTTGAGGACATGAAGTACTGAAAGTAGTCAGCGTCCAATCCATCGGCAATGACCGCTGCCGCAATGCGGTACTTCGAAAATGCCAGTATGTGGGTCACGTAGTAACAGGTTCGGCTGAACCCTATAATGCCCACGAGATTCCGGTCAATGAGCCCTCTGCCATCCAGGTAATCGATCGCACTCTCATAGTCCGCCATTGCGCTTGGCGCCTCTTTCGGAGTTCCTGCAAAATGCCAAGCTGACTCGTTCACCTGCAAAACGAAAAACCCTTTTCCCGCCAGGGGCTGAGCAGCGAACGCTGTCGCCCAGGGACCATCCGTCCAGAATCGATCAGGAACCCACCCATGGGTTTGGATGACTAGCGGGTATTTACGGCCAGCGACGTAGTCCACAGGCCAATAGAGTCCACCTTTACTCTCATCCCCGAGAGAATTCTTCCACGAAACTTCCTCGACCTTGGCGAAAGCCAGATCCCGGAACTGAGGATTCAGGTCCATGACCAGCGATTTCCGGCCACCATCGGGGCCAATCGCAACAATCCGCGGCGGCGTATTCATGTCCTCCTCGCGAACAATGTTGGGCAGCAAGGACGTTTTTTTTTCTTCCGACGCACTCACCCGAGACCATGTCTCGCCATTCTTTCGAAAGTAGGCCTTCGGCGTATTCTTCCCAGTGAGGCTGTCTAGTCTTCCAACATCACAAATCACCGCATTGCTCTTCCGATCCCACTCGATAAGTTTCAAGTCTTCGTCGCTCATGGTCAGGAACTGGCGGCTGGGAATCTTGTATTCCAGCAGGAAGGTGTGCGCCTTCCGCAGCTTTTGTTCCACCGGATTATCAACATTCAACGGCAGGTACACATTGGAAACCACAACTGACTTGCTGTCGGGCGACCAAGCCATCTCAGATCCTTGAGGCGAGATTGGTGCATCGGACAAGACTGTGCTTGCACCAGTCCGCATGTCGACCAATTCGTATTGGGAGATGGTCGTTTGGTCTCCGTGCTTCGCGGGATGATGAGTAACGGTCTGTAAGATTTGGTCCTCGTACCCGCTCCACGCCTCGGGAACACGGGGGGGTCTCGTCTGAATGAGGAGGTGCGCGCCGTCCGGTGAAAGCGCGATCTCAGTGTCGTCCAACCAATCGATTCGCCCTTCGAGTTTTATCTTGATTTCCGGACTATTTCCGGGTTGCTTTATGAACAAGATGGGTTCGCCGGTTTCGCCTCCCCCGTAGCCTCCCCTAATAAGATCCGACAACCACTCGTGCGTGACGTTGAATCCATTTCGCGCGACGTCATCACTCGTGAGACTCGTAACCTGATTTTCCGTGACATACGCGATTTCATCGCCGCTGGGTGTGGTGACGAACAATGTCAGATTGGTATCGTGATTCGTGAGCCTCGTGAGCTTTCTGGAGCTGCATTGAATTGAGTAGATTTCGCTTTTTTCGCCAGCGTGCTCTCCCAGGAACAGAAGAGTATCGTTGTCGTTCAGCCATGCCACATTGTGGATTGCAGGCCGATTGGACGATGAGGACATCGTGACTAACGCGCGTGGTCGGGGCGCGTGAAAAGCGTCTGCAGTTCTAAATAGAAATAAAGAATACTCGTTCGTGTTGTCCTGGAGATTTCCTCTTTTCAAAACCACAACAAACTGCTCGCCATTCGGCGAGAACGCCACGATTCTTTTCGCTGAATAACCCTCGGCGTCATTGCCAAACCGAGTCATTTGAATGGAGTCAGCGACGGTAACGGCGCGCTTAATCGCATGGGTCTTTGGGTTAGCTTGGCTCATCGACGCTACGGTCACAGAATATTCGGCCGTCTGTCCCATGCAAAACATAGAAAGACAGCAGGAGATGAGATTAGGGACAAGCCGGATCACTAGATGCCGTCCCAGACACCTTGAGTTTGTTGGTTGGTCGCAGTTCATGTTAGTTAGGTTCATCGCTTAAACATCCTCTGGCCTCGGGAGACCGCTAGAAGAAAAGCTTCAACGCAAACTGAATGGATCGAGGCCCGCCCAGTTGGTAGAGAGGATCGAACGCACCAAACCCAACATTACCTCCCGCGAGGCTCTCGCCTAGCATCTGCGAGGACAGGCCAAATTGTGGGCTCGTTTCGCCGGGATATCCAAGATTGCCGGACGGTGGTCCGAAGTTGGGGTGGTTCAAGAGATTGAACATCTCGGCGCGAAATTGTATTTTCATCGATTCTTGGATGGGAAAGTCTCGATGGACACCAAAATCCCATTGGGCAGCTCCAAATCCACGCAGCGCATTTCGGGGAAGGTTGCCTTGGCTGGCGGGAGAGCATGGGTAAGTGATTACCGGGTTACAACCCGCAGGAACAAGAGGAGGAGAAGTGAATGCATTGGGGTTGAACACTTTCCCGCCTGGGTACTGTGATCCATACGAATAGAACGGCTGACCTGCGACGACGTCCGGCCTTGGGTTCGTCTGGAAGCCGGTCGCCAGTTCGCCAATATCTCCGTAGTACACGTCAACCGGAGGAGCGGATTGAGCTTGCACCACATTCTCCGTGGACCAGCCTCGCAACAGTGCATTCGCAAAGGTATTCCATTTGGGGGATGGGATATCATAAGTCAATGCCATGGAGAACGTGTTTCGACGGTCGAAGTCGGAGGGGCCCCGGTTCACATTGGAGTCGACTGCTGAAAGGTCATTGGATCCGTTTCCAATCGAGCCCGCGGATGCGGTGTCGATCGAGTGCGACCATGTGTAAGATGCGAGTGCCTGAAGGCCACGAGACAATCGCCGTTGAAACTGAAGCTGGAGCGCATTGTAATCAGAAGTGCCAGCGTTGGTTACGAGATCCGCGCCCTCAAGATTTGGGTTCGGAGAATAGATGAACGCGGTTTGGAGAAGCCGCCTTCCCGCGGAACCGATATACGATGCGGTTATGGTCTGTTGTTTCCCCAACGATTGCTCCAGTGCAACGTTCCATTGAAGAGTGCGCGGCGGTTTGAGATGCGGATCGAATGCGAAAAGCAATGAGCCTGGGCCAGGCGGAACGATTTGCGGCGGCGCCGCATTTGCAGAACTCAAGGGAAACGTGGCTGTGCCGCCACCGGGAATGTAAGTACTGGATCCAAAAGGATAGAAGCTTGTGTTAAGGATATTTCCAGCTTCTGAAGTAGCCAGATCATAGAAGACGCCAAACCCTCCTCTCAACACTGTCTGCCGATTCGGATTCTGAGATGCCTGGTAGGCCAAACCGATGCGCGGTGCGACATTGCCATACGCTGTGTCATACGGCGGCGCGCCTGCTGGTGCCAGGGCAAGGTTGGATAGATTGCTGAGATCGAAGCCGGTGACCGCGTTAAAGCCGGGGCCGCTGATCGACGAGGGCACGAAATCAACATCCCATCTCAGTCCGTAGGTCAAGGTCAACCGCGAGACTACGCGCCAGGTATCCTGGGCGAAGATGCCCAGATTGCGAAACAGAAAGGTCGCGGGACGGCTGGAATTCACCAAGCTGTAGTTAATGGCTCCCACTTCGGTGGACTGTACATCGGAGAAATAGTTGCTCTGCAAATACTGCACAGGATCAAACTGCGGAGATAGCCGTCGAAAATCAACGCCAAACTTCAGAGCATGCACACCCCTTTGCAACGCCACATTGTCCACGACATTGATTTGTCGCTGCACGTTGTGGGCATTCGCACCGTCATCGAAACCACTACCGTTGGGTCCGAGTGAAAAAATTCCTAGTACAAAAGCTGCATTTTGAGTGGTAAACGAATTGGGAAACGGCAGGACAGCGAGAGGGAGGGCGCCTCCAAAACCATCTAGATAGCTGTGGCTGGAAGCGTCTGTACTGCTGTAGTTAAATCGGAAGTCGTTCACGGCGGTGGGTGACAGCCCCCAGGTCACGCCCGCCGTTCCAGTTTGTGTCGTGACCCTCTGCGGAGTCACGGCATTCAAGGTGTTGCCGGAAGCGCCGCGGGCACTGATATTTGACGGCGAATAGTCATAACGACCGAAGAGGGCGAACTTGTCGCTCAGTTTGTGGTCAATTCGAAGACTGTAAGCGTCGAGCGTGGCAGGATTGGAGAAGCTGGCGTTGAAAGCGGCAGACCCTGAGAATCCGGAGGGCGGACAATAGGGATTAGTTGTGGGGTCGCAAAGGATTTCCGGACTGGTGGGGTTTGGAAGCGGAAAGGCATTCAAATAAGGCTGCACCGCCGAATTGGCATTCTGCCGGGAGTTTGTGGTGCCCCCGGGGGTGAAACTCGCGTCGGGGACATACGAAAGCACAGTCTGGGGTAGACGGAGGCGCAACCCCTCATAGGAAAAGAAGAAAAACGTCCGGTTCTTCAGAATCGGACCACTAAGAGTGCCACCGAAGTCGTTCTGGCGTTCCTCGGCCTTAGGCAGAGGAGGACTGTTCGTGTAGCCGTTGAACCAATCGTTCGCGTCAAAGATATCGTTTCGCAGGTAGTCAAACACGGTGCCGTGAAATTGATTCGTTCCGGAGCGTGTGACGATGGAAATCTGCCCGCCAGGGGTACGACCAAATTCCGGTGCAAAAGTGGAGGTTTGGATACGAAATTCCTGCAGGGTATCAACCGAGACCAAGCTGTTCGTCCCCCCCAGCACGCTAAAAGAGCCAAGCGTACCTCCCATTCCGTTTCCTGGGGTTTGGCCCGTGCTGATCCCGATGTTCGCACTCACGCCGTCGACCATCCAGTAGTTTGAGCTCGCACGCTGCCCATTGACACTAAACTGACCAGTGTCGAGCCCATTATTCGCGGTTAAAACCACTCCGGGAGTGAGTTGGATCAGGGTCTGAAAGCTCCTGCCATTCAGCGGTAAGTTCTCGGCAAACTGACGATCCACGACGGTGCTCACTGCGGCATCAGTTGTATTCACGAGCGGAGCACCTGCCGTTACTGTCACGCTTTCCGCCACCGACCCAACCTGAAGACGAAAGTTCTGCTCGATGTGGTCCTGCACGTTTACGATCAGGCCCGTGACATTAACTACCCTGAAGCCTGCGGCTGTGACTTCCATTCGGTAACGCCCTGGCCGAACGCTCGGAAAGGTGTAGAGTCCAGAAGCGTTGGTAGCCGTGCTGATTGTGGTATCACGGTCGATGTCGACCAGCTTTACCTGGGCACTTGTGATGCTCAGTCCGGATGGGTCCACAACCTGTCCAGAGACAGTCGCGCTTTCGAGTTGCGCCAAGGCAGAGTTTGCAGCAAGTGAGATTAGTAACAATAGAAGGCAAGGCTTCCCTACAACCCGAAAGGAGAGACGGAGCATCGGTTCGTATTCCTCTGCCGAATATGCGGACTGCTCGCAGATTTTTGCCCAGTTAAGAGAATGTTTATTGCAGCGAAAGTTGGCGAACCGAGGATTGGGAGATCGCGGCTAGATGACTCCGAAGCAGAAGGTGCTGGTCAAGGGTGGTTGGGTTTGTCGCCCAAGAACGCAAACAGTATCTTTCGTCCGCCGGGCTCCTTTATCGCCTTCCTGGAGGATTCAACGGTGACGAAGACTGAGTTGATTTGTGCCAAAACATGAGGATCGTCAAATGTAAGCACCCAGCGTCCATCGCTCACATCATCGTTGTGGAAGATTCCTAGGCTTCGAATCGGTTTTTCGGCACCGAGGCGTTCACCCCATACGTAGAACGAGACTTTCGCATCCACTTTCCGCGGATCTGCGAGGTCGTACGCATAAAAAATGAGGGACTTCCCCTCTGTGTAGAAAATGCGACCAAACGCTCGCTGGTTCTTGCCGTCCCCGTCCCGGTCGTGTACGTCAATAATATGGAGGTTGCGCGCGACGACGAGCTCTCGGACGTCTCCTGCTTTCGCCGAGAACTCCTGCTGCTGGCCTAACTCCTCCGTCTGATCAGCGACTTTGTTCTGAAGTTGTCGAATCTCGGCGTCCTGCAAAGCCATGGCGACATCGCCCGCATTCTTTTCCGACTTTGATTTCTCGAGTTCTTCCTGAAGCTGGGTGATTCGACCTTCAAGCTGGGCTTTGTCGGAGAGAAGACCAGCATTCTCGCGCTCGATATCAGAGACGTGGGAATTCAGAGTGTCCTTGGCTTTGCTCGCGGATTCGAGTTCGCCGGTCTGTGCCTTGATTTTGGCGTCAAGAGCATTCAAGTCGGCTCGTGCCGCCGCAAGCTTCTCCCGCAGGTGAGTATCTGGAATTTGGGCAGGTTGGGAATTCGTGCCTGAAGGAGCCACGGCGGCTTGATTGGCGGAGCGGTGGTCTCCCGCCGATAAAGAAGGCTTCAGCCTGCCAAACAAAAGCAAACTCACAATCAGAGCCGCTGCAGCGACGGCACCGATGGCGGCAAAAACTGCAAGCCGATTCCGCTTCGGCATCCTTGAGGCGGTTTCCCGACTCATCTCTATGCCCTCGGACCCTGCCCGTGCCACAAATCTCTGCGTCATTCCCGTAGGGATTTGACCGCGCTGGCGCTCCGCCGCAAGCACTGAGAGTCCCCGAGCACTGATCTCTGCAAAGTCGTACGCCATGCTGCGGCAACTCGGGCAAGTTTCGAGGTGAGACCTGAGATCTGCCAATTCAACCTCAGACGCTTGCCCGCTGGCAGCTACAGCGCACAACTCCTCATAATGTTCGTGGGTATTCAACCATCATCCCCTTCGCGCTCGTTTTGCGCTCGGAAGCAGAAGTCACCCTAGCTCTCTTGGTCTCCAATAGGGCGTCACGAACTTTCTTCATCCCCCGGTACAGATGGTGCCGGACCGACGAGGCGGAGTCGCCTGTTTTCTCGGCGATCTCCAGAGCGGTCAAACCCTCGAAATATGTAAGCTCGATCACCTTGCGCTGGTGAGGTTCAAGTATTGCGAGCGCCTGCTCGACCAAGCAGGCAACTTCTTGCCGAGGCAAGCATAGCAAATGCCCGGCTCGATAGAACAGCTCGGTCGGCGCAAGGTCATCAAATTCATTTAAATCGTAAAAGTGGTTTGCCTGAAGATGTGCCCGTCGATCAAAGCTTCGGTGGTATGCATACTGAAGGAGCCAGGTAGTAAAAGTCCCACGAGCGGAGTTGAACTGTTTCGCCGCTCGGAAGATATCAAGGAAGACCCGCTGCACCGTCTCCTCCGCCTCGCCCTCATCCCTCAGTATTGCTCTAGCCGTGTGGAACACTAAGGAACTGTGTCGTTCGAACAGGACAGCCAGCGCATCGTTACATCCCGCGCACAGCGCCTCCATGAGATCCGCGTCCGCAAGTGTTCGAAGCCGCGAGGGAGAACAAATCAGGGCTGCCAGTTCGTCATTCGTTAAAGACATCAGTTCTACCTCACCCCACGTACCGACGATGACGAAGCCTTGGACAGCCCGATGCTGCCCAAGGGAAATTCGACTCCGTCGTAATCTTTTTTGGGTGAGCTTTGGGGGAAGCTCGCCAACAGCGACAGCAACCTGGGCGGCCGAACCCGATCTTCCGAAGCGCCGGTCAGTCCAAGCAACTAATTACTGCTAACGACTTACAGAACTGATCCGTGGTCAAGAGACGCATTAGGTGCGAACTCTAATTTTGTTCCGAAAACCGAACACAAACTGCCAGAATCCGGCGTCATCGCGTCTCGTCACGTCAAACTGTCTTGAACAAGCTTACGGCTGGCATCCTCTTGCGAAATGAGGTTGTTATTGGCGGAACTTTACCCGTCACCAACCTGAGAACGCAAGAGAATTTTCGGTTTTCGGACGATTATTAAAATTGCTCTAGCGATCTGACGATCTGGCCTATACTAGTCAGTTTGCCCGTCTGCTATCCCGCCCTCCTAGTCACCCAGCGTTCACGTGAAACCCGATGAACGCCTTCAATATCGGCAATCCATCTTGGAATAGTCCATTTTGGAGTAATTGTCAACCTTTTCCTATGCTCCCAACATATGGAGCACATCGGAGGGTTGTCTGCCAAACGGCAACACGAGCGAAAGGTGTTCCTCCGGCTCCTGCGCCGTATTCGGATAGAGGCAAAATTGACGCAGGCACAACTTGCCAAGGCGCTAGGCGTTACACAGGCGCGAATCAGCAAGTACGAGCAAGGCGAGCGGCGGATAGATGTGTTGGAGTTGAAGACTGTCTGTGACGCCGTCGGACTCCCCTTGATGGAATTTGCCAGGCGATTTGAAGAGGGCTGCAGACCGTATCCTGCCTGACCGTTGGCAAATAATCCATTTTGGAGTAGTACCTGTTGCCTCCCTATGCTGGCTTCGATGGCGAAGCCGGCGCAACGCGCGATCAGAAAACAGCGAGAACGAAAGATCTTCCTCGACCTCCTGCGTGAACTCCGTAAGCAAAAGGGATTGACACAAGGTCAGGTAGCGAAGGGCATCGGGGCCAAGCAGGCTTTCGTCAGCAAGTACGAAACAGGTGAGCGTCGGCTTGACTTCCTGGATCTCGTTGCAATCTGCGATGTCCTAAGCATATCCGTCGTGAAATTCGCTGAGCGGTTTGAGGGCGTGCGCAAATCCATCTTGTGAGAGCTCTGATCAGAGTTAATGCTCAACGCGGCTGACTTCACAGAAGCAGTACCTTATCTATTGTGCTGAATTGCCTTGCGACCGGGGCGTCAGATAACCGAGACCGAGACGCCTGGCAACCCAGCGCGTCAGGGTTCCTTCAGCAAATGCCTCGCAAACAGCCGATGGATCTCGGCAAACTGTGCTGAAAGAGTAGGGACTTCGTGAAGCGGCACCTGGTGCCGCCTCAGGAATTTACGCAACGCCCGCTGGGTCAGGCGGTTCCACTGGTTTCCGTCCACCAGTTCAGAGCAAATCCTGCAGCAGGCCCACGATCCTGTTGGGGCTGACGCGAAGACTGGACGCCCGCAACATTCGAAGTTCCCGCATGTGTACACTTTGAAAATCGAGTGAGAGCGACAGAAATCGCAATACTCGCCCCCAAGCGGGACGGCCTGAAAAACGAGGGTCATCTATTGCTGCCCGCGTGCCAGGGCGATAGCGGCGGACGTAGCCCGTAAGGAGGCTGTGCCCGGTGTAGCTCTAGAGTCCCCGCTACCAAAAGCCCCCTCGCGAGCACAGCCTCAGATCAAGAATTCTGCCATATGCACCGTACCGGAGTAGCGGTACCGAGGAAAAACACTGTACCGCAGAATCGGTACGATGGCAAGGCCGGCGACCACCTCGCTACAGATCAGATTCGGTCAGAGAATTAGGCGTCTGCGGGAGTCCCGCGGCTGGAGTTTCACGTACCTTGCTATCCACAGCGGCATTGCAAAGAGCACGCTTTTGGAACTCGAAAAGGGTCGCAACGAAGCGCGGCTGAACACCATTGCCGCCCTGGCCGGTTCCTTCGACAAGTCCATTTCAGAATTGTTCAAGGGCCTTTAAAATTCGGGCCGTGGCTCGCGCCATTGGGCTCGCATTTGTCCGAGCTCCGGGCTCCTTTGGTCTATCATCTCTTGGCAGAACCGATTAGGAAGGCTTCTACACAGCGAGCGGCTTCGTGAAGGTCGCGCTCCGACACGATGTTGTACCGATCGAAGATCGAGCGCGTTTTGTGACCGGAGATCGCCATTGCCACTCTTTCCGGAACCCCTGCCCGCACCATATTCCTTACGGCCGTACGTCGAAGATCGTGGAATAATCTTTCACTGGCACCTGCGCGCTTGCAGGCGGATTTCCAGGCAACATAAAAGGTGCGAATCCGTTTTCCGTTTCTCGTGAACACACTTTCGCCATCCGGCGAATTGAGATCGTGAATGGCTTTTAGCGCTTTCAAGGCTCCAATCAGTTCGCGAGCGAGAGGGATCGTGCGGGGTTGGTCATTCTTCGTCGTTCCTGGATCAAGATTCACTGTTCGGCCTTTCAGGTCGACCTGACGCCACCTGAGATTGAGAATCTCTCCCATTCGCGCCCCGGTGTAGTAACCGAACGTGAGCACTGGCTTAAGGTATTCAGGTAGCTCACGGCGAAGCGCCAGAAACTCCCTATGCTCGAAGAAACCCTTTCGCACGTTGCTCTCCTTCAGCATCGGAATATAAGGCACACGGATGACCTTGGGCGGTGTTGTTGCGGCTGCAAGGTTGAACATGCGTTTGAGGGCTGCCAGCTCGCGGTTAATGCTTGCGTTACTGGCTCCTTCGGCCTGTCTCCGTGCCGTGTAGGACCGCACTTGTTCCGTTGTGATTTCGGGAGCGCGCAGGCCAGCGAAGAATGGCTTGAGGTGTTGTTCTGTTCGACGTTTTGCCCACACAAAGGACTTTCTGTTGTTTGCTTGATATTCGTTTAGAAAGTCGTCCGAGATTTCCTCGAAACGAACTCTCTCCGGTGCCGGACCTGAGAGATTGAATGGTCTGGTGTCCGCCTCTCGTTTCCGAAGTAGTGCCTTGGCATCACGTAGTTTTCTGGACTTACTCGTCTCTCGGAAGGATTTCCCATTTCGGTAGTACTTGATCCACCATACGCGGCCTCTTCTATAAAGGCTTCCCATGGACCACCTCTGCTGAAAAGCGTTAACCGGGCTAAGTCGGCAAGACGGGATCGGCCACCTGTTAGCGAGTTGCGGATGTACGCGTTCTTACGAGCAACCGCACGGCATCGGCAGAAACTGTGTTCGCGGTAGAGCCAGACGAGAGAATTCCTTGACGGTCAAGGCTGGGTGCAAGTTCATGAATCAGTTGCATGTTGCCGGATATACAATTGGTGGTTTGTTCCTTGCGGGCAGACTATGTTTGATGCCATGGCGCAGAGCACTTTGCGGATCGGCCTCTTCCGGTTTACGCTCGCGCCCCTGCAGACGCTCCTGGTGCCAACTATGAACAAGGGCAACATGCTCCGAGGTGGCTTCGGGCAGGCATTCCGCGGACTATGTTGCATCCCCCAATGTAGAGACACTCGAACCTGCCCTCTAGTAGGGTCTTGTCCATACAAGGCCGTCTTCGAACCTTCGCCGCCGCCCGGTGCGGAATTCCTCTCGAAAAACCAGGACATCCCGCGACCTTTTGTGTTTCGCGCGCCGCAGACGCGGCAGACTCGTTTTGAGAAAGGCGAACGGTTTGAGTTCGATCTGGTGCTGATCGGACACGCGATTGATTTCTTCCCCTATTTTGTCCTGTCGTTTCGAGCGCTTGCAGCGGAAGGGCTTGGTCTTAACCGGGCGAGGTGCACCTTGGAAAAAGTGGAAGAGATCGGTGTAGTGCCGGTCCCGGTCGGAGGGGAACCGGCTGTCGCTGCCGTGCCCGATGGCGCCCCGCGGCCACGCCTCATCTACAGCGCCGAAGACCAGCTCTTGCGGGCAACCGAAAGCACTAGCGTCGGCGAATGGATCAAGTGCCGGGTCCAACAGGTTTCCAGCGGTAACGGCAATGGAGCCGTACAGCGCGTAGCCATCCGCTTCCTGACGCCCACGCTCTTGCGTGCCGATGGCAAAGTAGTCCGCCATCCGGAATTTCACCATCTCTTCAAGCGGCTTCGCGACCGAATCAACGCGCTGGGTGCCTTCTTCGGTGACGGCCCGCTCGACGCGGATTTTCGTGGCCTTGGCGAGCGCGCCGAGAAAATCAGAACGGTGTCAGCGCAAACCGATTGGGTCGAGCGCTTCCGCACCTCGTCGAGAACGCGACAACGCCATGAGCTCTCAGGTTTCGTTGGGGACACGACATACGAGGGTGAATTAAGCGAGTTTCTTCCCTGGCTGGCGCTCGGTGAATTGGCGCATGTTGGGAAACATACGGCGTGGGGGAATGGGTGGTACCGGGTGGCGCAGGTCTAGCGCTAAGACTCGCGCTGGGTGTGGGACTTGGAAGTAAGCCCGATGCAGATGGACGGGAAAGTCACCTTCCGTAGAAGATGAACGAGGCAAACATAAAGTGTTCGACGAGCGGAGCTATCGGCAGTTCTTTCGAGAGCTCACTGGAAATCCGGCGTACGAGTATCAAGTAGAATTTGCCCGCGAACTACTGGACGGCAGATCCCTGATCTTGCGTGCGCCTACCGGTTCCGGGAAGACATGGGCCGTGCTGGTTCCATTCCTGTACCGTCATCTAGCCCAGCGCAATTGCTCGGCTGCGGATCGACTTATTTATGCGCTTCCCTTGCGCACACTCGCCAGCAGCCTCTACCGAAGCACGGCAGAAAAAGTACGGGCGTTTGTTGGTCCAACAACGGCCGTAGAGGATCGGGCGCACGAACGCAAATATTCGCGCAACGATCCTCTCTATATCACGCTGCAAATGGGCGGCCAGCAGGATGATCCGTTCTTCGAAGGACATGTGGTCTTTACGACGATTGACCAGATTCTCTCGTCGTATCTGTTCGCTCCGGTATCATTGCCCGAACGAGTCGGCAACATTGGGGCGGGGGCGTTGATCGGAAGCCTTATCGTATTCGATGAGGTTCACCTGCTTGACCCGCAGCGGTCTCTCGCGACAGCCACTGAAATGTTGGATAGGCTTAACGGGCTCGCCCAGTTTGTGCTGATGACGGCGACATTACCCGATTCCATTATGGAGTGGCTCGGGCGCAAGCTGGGCGGAAAGAGGAAGGCACTGTCCACCCAAGAGGTTCTTGCGCTGCCCAGTCACGCAAACAAGGATCGACATTTTTCGTGGGTGCCGCATCCCCTCGCTGCCGAGGATGTCGTCCAAAATCACGCGGAGCGCACCATTGCGATTGTAAATTCGGTTGCGCGGGCACAAGCGCTATTTCGCGAGGTTCGCCAGAAAGTGGACGGAACGCGGGGGGCACCGGTGGTCTTACTGCTCCATTCACGGTTCTTTCGAGACGATCGTCAACGGTGGGAGTCGCAAGTTGAGGAGTACTTCGGGCCGAAGGCAACGAAGTCAAATGCCATTCTAATTAGCACGCAGGTAGTAGAGGCAGGAATTGACATCTCTGCCGATGTGCTCCTGACGGAATTAGCGCCGCTCAACAGCCTTATCCAGAGGGCTGGGCGGGTGGCTCGTTACGAACAACCTCGTAACCGAGGGTGTTTACTCGTCTTTGAACTGGCAACGAACAACAAGGGCCAATTGAAACTCGGGCCTTATGGAGATCAGCCGAAAATCATCGATACCACTCGAAGTGTCGTTGCTCGCCCGGATAATCAGCCCTGCTTGGATTACGATAAAGAACTAGCATGGCTTAATGAAGTGCACGGTGTCTCGGACCGCGATGCCCTCGCTCATCTCGACTCATTGAGCTTTCATCGCAGGCAGGTCCTTCGCGCGATAGACGGGCTTGATGAAAGCGCATGTTCGCGCCTGATTCGCGACATTAGCACAATAAGCGTAATTCTGACAGATAGGCCGGAATCCGTGTTTTTCGGCGGCAGGCGGTGGCCGCAGTTATTAGGCGTTCCGCGAATTAGCCTCTTCCAGCTTCGCGAGGCCTGCGCGAATGCCCACGATCCCGAATGGGTATTGAAGGTTCCAGATCAAATTGAAACAGATCCCTCCGGTGGTTTGACAATGACTTGGAGGAGGTGCGCAAGCCCCGCGGAGGCCACGTGGCTCGTAGCGATTCGCCCAGCATACGCGAGCTATGTGAAGGAAGTAGGACTGGAGCTTGGAGTACCGAGCGAGAGTATCCCTGCGCAGCGCTATACGGACACCCCGCCACTCCCACGTTATTCGTACCAGTGCGAGCCCTTCGCGACTCATGCAGGCCGCATCGTCAAAAGAGCGCGCTGCATAGTTGAGCAACACCCGGCAATGATGCGTGCGCTCAACAGATTTTACCCAGGAGCGCCTATTCCCGATCTGATAGAACTCACATGCGCCATGCACGACACAGGCAAGCTAAATATTGCCTGGCAGACTGAAGCGCAAAGATGGCAGCGGCATTGCGATGACAGAAATAGTCTCGGCAAAACCAGTCCACAGACCCCGCTTGCGCACACTACGTATGATCCAGAGCGTGACAAGTCGAATCCGAATTTGCCCAAATTCCCTCCGCATGCCTCGTGTGGCGCCTTCGCATTAAGTGCCTATCTGGCGGAACAATTCTCACCAGAGGTTGCTATTGCGATTTGCACCGCAATTGCACGCCACCACGGAGCGCACACCAAGAACCTGAACGAATACGAACTGATAGCAAACTCATCTGGGATACTTGAGCAATGCCTCCCGGCGTGTGCGCCATCGCCCTTATCCGTTCGTTCAAGGGCAGACAGAGTTGACGCTGAGCGCTTCGCTGACGTTTGGCTCCTCGTGTTTTCGGACAGGGACGAGAAGTGCTGGCCCCTTTATGCCAGCCTTGTTAGGACCCTTCGCCTGGCCGATCAGGGGAGCTTCCAGGAGCAAACATGATTTTGTCGGTGGCTAAGAAAACTGGGACATACGCAGATACACTGCAAGCGATTGGTCTCGCGGACTTAGTGCACACACTTTGCGAAGACGTGCCATTGATCCTGGACCGAGGCTCCGGATTCGAGATTTCGATAGGAAAATGGAATCCTGAAAACTGGCAAGCACCCGACCCGGGCTACCCATACATTTGGGACTCTAAGAGCGAATCGACGCCACCCACTGGCAATCGCCTAGATTACCGTCGGGAACTTGAAAAGCGCGACGCCGCGCGAGAGACTACGAAGGCCAACACCAAGGCTCGCAAACAAATCAAGGCAAGACTGCAAGAACAAGGGGTGGAGTCGCAGGACGCCCCTAAACCAGAGCTCGCATTGGCAACCATCCTGGCATCTATGCGAAAGGGATGGGACGGCGACCGACAGCTTTATCGATGGCTGATGGAGGATGGAGTGCGGACACTCGGTTGGGTTAAACACAAGCTCGGTGTGAACGGCTCGCCGAATTCGGACCCAAGATGGAGTAATACGCAATTCCTGAATCCCATCACAGGAAAGGGCGTCCATTCACCAAAAACGGTTGCGCGTGCGGCAAATGCGATCAATGCTGCCCTCAGCGCCCCCTTTGAGGATTGGTTGAAATTGCGAGCGGTTTTTATCGCAATGCTTGCATATCGTGAGGGCGATGATTTCAAATTTTTCGTCTTAGAGCCGGCGCAGGCTTCGCCCACCGTGCTGGCGGCTATCACAACCGAGCTCCGCAACCTCAATCTCTGGGGCGGCGTAAAGCTCGACATTCATGCGGTGCTCCGATGTACATCGCAGTTGATCCGTCATTCCGACGTGGCGGCAAGCGGACCCATCCGCTTAAGAGGCCGTACTCCGCGAGACGTAATTGCAGGACTGCGACTAGCGTACTTCAAGAGCTTGGGCACTGCCGCGGCCTTGATGACGAATGCCTTACTGCCCCTGCCGGAGTGGTTTGCAATTCACACTGGCGAAGAGGCTGGAGATATGCTGCGGATTATTGACGAGTTCATTGGTACGGGCGCCGACTTTGGGTGTCTGGGGATGTTGAACGAAAAGTATTCCGATGAGTGTTCCACTCTCCAGGCATTTAGGAATTGGCTCAGCACCGGGGATCTGCTGGATCTGCTTGATTTTCATGCCTTGTTTTCGATGCATCTGATTCGGAAACGGGCCAAGCAGGAGTGGAACCGTCCGTTTTCCACGGACGGACTCACGATTCTTCTCTCAAAGGGGTACGGTATGAATGAAATTGTTACAAACGTGGGATTTCTAAGCATTGCGAAGGCGATCCGTAATGCCACAATCTACTCCGTGGGCGACAGAGCACCGGTCAAGATCAGTACGCGCTTCGGACTTGCCCAGGAATGGAAACAAAAGTTGCGCGCGGGGAAGGCTGAATTCGTCGCTGCCGTAGCAGACTTCGTGCAGCAATATAACTGGGAAGTCATCAACCGTTTCAAGCGAGAATATCACGTTGTATCCACCGAGGACCTGAACCATCTCTCCCAGCTTATCGAGTCAAACAGCCCCGAAACCGTTGGGCTGCTGCTGCTTGCCTACGGTTATGCGCAAGCGCCAAAAACTGAACCCAAAGTTACAGCACAAGAGGTAATTCGATGAGAATCAAATCACTGTCTGTCGTCGGCTTGCTCACCTTGGACATGCACGCACTTAACAATGAGGGCGCCGAAGGTAACACGATGATGACGCGGATGGTCGATATTGTCGACTCCTCCGGCCAGAAGCATACTGTGAACGCCATCTCTGGCGACATGTTTAAGCACATTCAAACCGGGCACCTTATTGAGGAAGCGCTTGAGTGTGGGCTGCCACTCTGCGAGGGCTGCAAGCGTTTTGACGCCAATCGCATTTGTGGAGACCAATCGTTCGTCGGAAGTTCTGAGTTTGATAAGGACACTCTGGACAGCTCGATACTGTCTGCGGCGCTCAAGAAGTGCGTCGTTGATGACCTGCAGGGAATCTTAATCACTTCTGATATTGGGAAGAAACGTTCTATTGCCCGCAAGTCGTGTATTGAGTTCGGATGGGTTATCGGCAAGCCTGGGGCCGTCAGCACGGAGTCATATTTTCACGCCAAGTATGTTCCCGAAGGCCGTGGGAAAGGATCTGAATCATCCCAGAATCTCGGGCAGAATATCTTTCATCGCCCGGCCTCGTCGGGACAATACGCGGTCGTGGCCGGCATTGACCTATTCCGCGTCCTGAGAAATGACATTTCCCTAGAAATTCTCGGAAACGAAAATGAGGTCGGTCGCCGCCAAGCAGCCTTGGTGCGAAGTGTCTTGAATGCATTTGTAAAGCCGACGGGGGCCCATCGCAACACACAAAGCCCACACATTGTCGACTTCAAGGGGGTCGTTGCAACTTCAGCCTCCTCTTTGCCAGCGCCCGCGATAAGCGCTCTGAACGAGAACTACTCTGGAGAGGTGAGCCGAGTAGCTGAGGTTCTGAATCAGATGCAGCCCGGCAGCATCGAAGTGCACGAATTCCAAGGATTGTCGGGCTTTACCTCGACGATTGCGACCGTTCTTGGTCCCGATGTAGCAAGGCACCCGGCGTCAACATAGGAGGCGGCTCGTGGATGATCGTTCAAGACCGAGCACTTGGCTGCTCGCTCGCTATACACCGGTGTCGCTCTTCAGCTTACGTTCCACTTACGCCACGAGCAAGGGTGGCAAGACGCTGCTTGTTCCCACTCCGTATGCAGTTAAATTGGCGATGATCGATGCTTGCTTCCGCATCTACAACGACACGCTGGCTGAGGCCGCCGCGCGCCGATTATTCGGTATCATTAAGTCACAAGCCGTCCGCATACGGCCTCCGGCTGACTGCATCGTCCAGAATACATTTTTGCGGGTGCTTCAGCCAGCACGGGAATCTGGTGACGGAGAGACCACGTCCGGTCCGTTTGCAAGAACAATCGCGTACCGCGAGTTCGTCTTTTTTAGCGGCGAGATTCAGATCGCTTTAAGCCTCACTCCTCCAGCCAGCTCTGAATCCGCTGAATTAGTCAACGTGTTCGCGCACATCAACCACTTCGGAAAGCGCGGCTCTTTCTGGCAATTTCTCGGGGCGCATCAACACGAGGGGGTCTTGCCTGCCGGATTCTCGTTGCTCGCGGAAGAAATCGGGCAGCAGTCCTTGGATGTCGTTGCGCGCTATCGTGTGACGGAGTACTTGGACGAGTTTGGTTCCAAGCTGTGCAAGGCTGCGGATGGCTTCGAAAGAGTGAGCACGTACCACGATGGAGAGATCAAGCTGACTGAACATCGCATTCTTCAACCGACGCTTCTGCCATACGAACGGCGAAGCGCTGGGCGCCACTTTACGCATTATCGGCGCGCAGTTCCGGAGGAGCCAGATGCTTGCTGCCGCTAACGTCGAACTAACACCCGAACAGTCAATTAGCTCCGGCCAATTCAACATATTCACAGGCGAATTAGAGCCTCTTCCGCTTGCGCCCGCATCGCCGCCCGAAGAGCGCTGGCTTTTCGATCCTGATTTTAGCCTGGTGCTGCCCGACGAAGTTGCAGGGCAGCAGGTCATAGTCGACGAGGGACTAGTCCTCGCTTTCCCGGTCAGCTATAGGCCTAATCGCAAGCCTTCGGTCAGATCGGATGGGACGATCATTGGGGCATTTGAGCATCGCCTGAACTCGAATGGTGATCGCCAACTCTATCTGGCGCAGGCTGAAGATGCCGCGCAGCTGATTGTCTCAGGATTTGGAACTTATCTAGGTAAGAAGAGCGAGCGACTGCAAGTCAAACTGGGCGGCAAAGCCCTATATGAATTCCCGTTTTTCCGTATCAGCGAAGTGATAGTTTCCTCTCGCGGAGTCTCGTTATCCTCAGATCTGCTCAAAGAGTTTTGCGAGCGTGGCATCCGGCTGACTTTCGTTGAACCTTCCGGCCGCCCCTATGCCATGCTCTCTTCTCCAGTGCTGACCGCGACTGTTGAGTCGCGCCGCGAGCAGCTGATGGCCTATAACGACGAGCGCGGGCTGGAATTCGCCCGCCTGATTGTCAGGGGCAAGATCCGCAACCAGAGGCATTTGCTTTTGTATTTTGGAAAATACCTCAAACAATCAGATTCTGACCGATTCGCGGCAGTTTCAGCCATCGCTCTCAAGCTACGCGGGCTTGAGGTGCAGGTCAGACGCATCATTGGTAGTTCAGTGCAGCAGCGGCGTGCGGAACTGATGGGGCTGGAGGGAGTCGCTGGACGGATGTACTGGGAGGGTGTGAAGACGGTCGTCGAGAGCAAAGCGGAGTTCGCGGGGCGCGTACATCAAGGTGCCTCTGATGCTTTCAATGCCCTGCTGAATTACGGGTATGGCATCCTGTACGCACAAGTCTGGGGAGCAGTAATCAATGCCGGCCTGGAGCCGTTCGCCGGCTATCTGCACGTTGACCGTCCCGGCAAGCCTTCATTGGTGCTTGATTTGGTCGAGGAATTTCGACAGCCCGTAGTCGATCGGACGATTATCGCTTTCACTAATCTTGGACAGCAAGTCGTCATGACCGACGGTATGCTCGATGAATCTACCCGAAGGGCAATCGGGCAGAAGGTCTTGGAGAGATTGTCCACTCGGGAATCGTTCCGGGGGCAGCAATATCAGATTCGTTCGATCATCCAGATGCAGGCACGCTCCTTGGTTAGTTTCCTGCGTCGGAAGAGCGCGTACCGGCCATTCAGTTTTCGTTGGTAAAGAATCGCTCGGAGTAGTGTGTGCCGGAACTAATCACGTTGGTCATTTACGACGTTGAAGATGACTGGGCGCGAACCCGTGTTGCTGACGCCTGCAAGGATTTTGGGCTCCAGAGAATTCAATACAGCTGCTTCCGGGGAAAGCTTTCGCAAAACAAACGCGAAGAGCTCTACGAAAGAATGCGCCGAGTCCAGCGGGATTGGGAGATTCGTTGGCGCAAGGATTTTCCCGAGTCACGGATTCAGCGCGAGGACTCCCCTGATTTCCCGGAGAGCGAGCCCTCTGGACACTGGAATCCGGCCTTCAAAATTGTCATCCAGCCCTTGTGCGAGAAGGACGTGGGCTCTGCAACTTACGCTTATCTATTCATTGACGTGCCCAAGGCTGATGAACGAATTAAGGAAGTGAAACAAGAAGAAACACCGCCATCGGATGGCGGAGAACGCGAAAAAGAAAACGAGGCTGACAACAGCCCGCAACCGGACGCGACATGATCATGATTGACGTTGAAGAATTATCGGCCGTGCCGAATTTGATTCCGCTTAGGGTGAACGATCTGAAACAGTTCGAGTACTGTCCGCGCATTGTCTTTTACAACACGGTGATGCCTGTCGAGCGAAAGACGACGGTAAAGATGGAGCGCGGCAAGGAAGAGGAATTTAGACTAGATGCTCTCGAAAAGCGGCGGAGTCTAAAGCGATATGAACTCGGCTCCGGCGAGCGGCGCTTCCACGTCTGGCTCGAGGCTCCCGAACTTGGACTTACTGGGAAACTCGACCTCTTGATTGTCAGCCCTAAAGGTTACTTTCCAGTTGATTTCAAATATACTCGCGGTCGTCCACATCGCAATCACATCGTCCAACTTGCCGGCTATGGATTGTTGGTTGAATCGGCGTTTCGCACTCGAGTTGAGGCGGCTTTTGTTTATTTGTCGCCTGTTCAGCAGGTCGTGTCGGTTGCTCTTACCGAGCAACTCAGAAAACAAACTTTGGATCGCCTGGGAGAAATCCGTGCGATGATTCGGGATGGGATCTTGCCCCCTCCAACCCCGGTCAGGAGTCGCTGTGAGGACTGCGAATTCCGTAACTACTGCGGAGATATTTTCTAATGCTCGGCTCTAACGCACATTCGATCAGTGTTTTCGCAAACCTGCCGGGTTTTTCTGCAAATAAGGCCGTTGCGAAAAATCTGATAGAATACTGCCTGCAAGTTGTTGAAACGGCAATGGATAAAAAGCGGTTGAAGAGTCTTCCCCGATGAAGAGGGGACTGAAAGACGAATAATGTCAACTTGCCGAACGCGATCCTATCGTTGTTGAAGAGTCTTCCCCGATGAAGAGGGGACTGAAAGCGGGAAGAATCGCGCCGCGGAATTCGATCTTCCGAAAGTTGAAGAGTCTTCCCCGATGAAGAGGGGACTGAAAGGCAGATACGGCACGCGTTGCAGAAGTCGGAGCCCTAGCGTTGAAGAGTCTTCCCCGATGAAGAGGGGACTGAAAGCGGAAGTGCCTCCAGTAGTCGATGCGCCACACTGCGGTTGAAGAGTCTTCCCCGATGAAGAGGGGACTGAAAGGGATGCCGAAGCCCTGCGCCGCCGTATCATCGGTGCGGTTGAAGAGTCTTCCCCGATGAAGAGGGGACTGAAAGATGCATAAATCCCAGAGGTAAACGCAATCGCCTTGCAGTTGAAGAGTCTTCCCCGATGAAGAGGGGACTGAAAGCGGCAGCTAGGGGCCGATGCAGAATCAAACCTCATGGAGTTGAAGAGTCTTCCCCGATGAAGAGGGGACTGAAAGTCCCGCTTTTATCGGGTGTTCAGGGTGGTTCTCGCCGTTTCTACCAAGAGGTTGCGCCCTCGGCAGTCGCTTTTTGTGCCCGATTTTGTGCCCGTTTTGGGGCCAGGCGGCGTAGGTTTCCGAAAGCAAGTGCCACACGGTGACCAGTTTTTGCGCGCGTAACATCGAGTTCTCGCGATTGCTGTCTCCTGTGCCCTCGATCGTGCCTATCTTGATTACGAAAGCGGAATCCACGATCCCCAAGGCCCTACCTTTTCGTAATGCACACAGAAGCAAGTACCGAAAGCAACCGAGATGACTCTGCTATAGTTACCCGTTCATTCCCCCGAGAATGCTTCGCGTCACCGGTGAGTCCAGACGACCTGGATCCAAGCAAAGTTTAGGGCACATCAGAATGCTGTTGGACCAGAGGAGGGTGCTATCTATTTGATTGGGAGAATTCAATTTGCTCTTCTCAAACTATTAAGAGAGCCCCACGAGCCCTCTGCCCCGTCGCTATTGACACGGCGGTCGCATACATACCGACTTGACGCGAGTACGCATCGAGAGCCTCCTTCACGTCCTGGTCGGTCTTAAAGTCCAAAACAAGCCATTCGCTATCATCTCGGAACGCCAAATCCACAATACCTTCCACAAGCGTGCCATCAGAATCGACCAGCGTCATTGGTGTTTCACGACGGCACTCTCCTCGTTTGCACGCTTCGCTAGCTCGTAGCAAGATCGGATGGGCAAGCGCCCGCTCCGCTGCAAGCCGCGCAGACGCCATCTCCTCTTTAGTGGCTCCGTAAATTCGTCCCTGGAGAGCTACTGTCGCCTCAATATCCCCAGGCTTGGCGTCCATTGGCACGGTCGCAAGAACTCCGTGAACGAGCGAACCGAAGCGCGGACCCTTCGGCCGAAGTTCCTCACGTTCGCAGTAAATCACTTCGGTCGGCGCCGGAGTAACCGCATCGGCCACGCGTCGGCGAGCATGTCGACCAGCAGCTTCCACACAAACCGTTGGCTGAGACCCGCGTTTTGTCGTGCTCTCGTGCTGCCCCCTCCAGCGATAGTATGTCTTCAGGTCTTCGGCGACGATCGCATCGTCAACCTTGGCTAGCAATGCTTCTTGCCTGACTGCAAACGACGGCTCCTTCCCGAGCCCAAGTTTGCCTGGATCCCACCACACGACTGAATATTGCGTACGCTCATCCTGCCCATTCTCCGGGAAGGTGTATTTTCCGGGCCGAATCGGTTGCACGTTGAACGCTTGGTCTGCCGGGCGGCGGAGCACAGTGTCTCGACCGAAGCTTGGGCATCTGCCTGCAACTTCTGGATTTCTGCGCGACAGATCACTGGGAAAGATTGCCGGGAACAACGGTGCAATCCACCAGTCTTTCGGGTCCGTGAAACGTTTTTCGGCTCCATCGTCAGCGACAGCCGGCACGACTAATAGATCGCGCGCGCGAGTGGCCGCTACGTACGCTATGCGGATACCTTCCGCTCGATTGCGTGCAGCCTCCTCTGCCTGGTGTTCCAGCAACTCTAAGGGCATGAGCCCCTCAAGCTGCACTGCGCACAGTCCAGTTTGGCTATCGATGTAGCAGTCGGCATCCTCGTGCGCCAGCGGCGCAGTTATTCCGCCGAGAATCACTATCGGGAATTCCAGTCCTTTGGCCTTATGCACGGTCATGATTCGGACGCCTTCACTTCCTTGTTCCAGGATTGGAGCCTCCGGCACTTGGCCACGCTCCGCGTCCTCTTCCAGCTGCTCGATGAATCCCCGGAACGAGATACCGCCCCCTGACTCATAGGATCGGGCAAGCTCGGAGATATGGAGGACATTCGCAAGCACTTGCTCTCCGGAAGGACGCATGGCGAAACCAGCGTGAGCTCGCGTTGCCTCCAAGAGGCGGCCTAAGGTTTCAGCAACAGAACGACGGTTCCGCTGCTTATGGAGTTCCTGAAGAACAAGCAACGCACCCTTAATCGGCTCCAGATTTTCCGGCAACTCTTCCTGGGGAATTCGGAATGGATGCAGTCTTCCCCATCTTGCTCGGTACGCGAGCAGAGGCTCATCTCCCACAGCGAATAACGATCCTCTCAGCGTTGCGAATACTGCGAGCTCATCATCCGGCCACTCGATGGCGGTGAGCGCGATGCGAATGGTTTCAACTTCTTCGCGTTGATGAAATGATTTTCCGCCGATCAGCAAGTGGGGGATATCACGTGCTTCCAGAGCCTGAGCATATGCTCGCGCCTTATCCTCTCCGTAGCTCTCAAATCGCCGAAGGAGAATGCAGATGTGGTCCGCTCGGACGGGCACCATTCGGTCTCCACCACCTTCGTTCACCTTCCAACCACTTTGCTTGACGAGCCATTCCGTGAAGGCGCCGACAGCGTCTGGCAGGCAAGCGTCGACCGCCCTGCCGCTGATGTACTGCTGCCCATACGGATCGGGAACGGGAAGGGCGACAATCGAAGGTTGGTCCGTTAGATCTTGGCGATATGGTGAGAGCGGTACATAAGATGCCTGTAGGGTCGCGGCGTCCTTCTTCATGATGGGTTCGAAGGCGTCATTGACAACATTCTGAAGAGCTGCCTTTCCACGGAAGCTCGTTGTCAGATTGAGGCATAGCGCGCCGTGCGCTTCGAGAAGATTCTTAACATCCTGATACACCCCCACATCTGCACGGCGAAAGCGGTAAACCGCCTGTTTCGGATCGCCCACAATGAACAGCTTCCCGGGTTCGGGGATAGCCTTTCGCCAGTCAGAGACTCGAGGATCGCCGCACGCCAGCAACAACAGAATCTCAGCTTGCACGGGATCAGTATCCTGAAACTCGTCCACAAAAATGTGGGTGAAACGCCTTTGAAGATCCGCCCGGGCAGAATCGTTGTCACGCAGGAGATTTCTCGCGCGCACCAGCAGGTCCAAAAAATCGAGCCGGCCCAGCCGGAGCTTCCATTCCTCGTACAGCGCGAGCGCCTCCTGCAATTCCGCGTGAAGCAATGCCGCCAGATCGGCATTCGCCTTACCGGCAAAGTCTCCAAGAGCAGTAACTAACTCTTCGTGGGCCTTCAGCACCTCTGTTCGCAAGACCGTGTCCCCGTACTTCTTTGTTCGGCCCTTTTGTGGCTCTCGGAATTGCCGATCTTTGTATAAGCCAACAAACTGAGCTTCAACGCCGTCGTAGTCCCTTGCCGCAACTAGTTCCCAAGCCGTGATTTGGTCGGCCAGACGGCGGGCAGGCAGAGTGGAAAGGTAAAGCCTATCCGCAGTGTCGGAGCATAGACTCGTGAGCTCCGCAAATTTCTGGAGTTGTCCGACTAGCGAATCAATGGCAGTCACACGGTCGAACTTCGGGCGCCGCCATGGCGCCGGATAATCACGCCACATCGCGAGCTTCGAAGCAGCGTCATACAAGCTGTCTGCTGGACCGCGTCTCACGTCTCTTCGAAGATATCTGCGTACACCTTCTGGTGGATCTTTCAGCACGCGCTGAAGCCAGAGCTTGAACGCCTCCCTTTGCAGCTGTTTGGCCTGGGACTCATTCATCGACTCAAACTGGGGATCGAGCATCGCTTCAACTGGACGCTCACGCAGAATGTCGCCGCAGAAGCCGTGAATGGTGTTAACTTGTGCTTCCTCCAGCTGGGCAAGTGCGTCCAGCAAATTGATGTATCTCGGCGAGCCCTCCCGTTCCTGCTGTCTCTTCATCTCAAGCTCGGATCGTAAGCGCAGACGCAATTCGCCGGCCGCTTTGTCCGTGAAAGTGACCGCGACAACCTCTTTGATATGGGCACGTCCTTCAGCCAGCATGCCAATGATCCGATTAACGAGTTCTGTGGTCTTGCCTGTCCCTGCCGCAGCTTCGACCGCCATCGTTTTGTCGAGCGCGGTGGCAATCAGGTCGCGCTCATGTTGATCTGCGAGCGCAGTCATGCCATCCCCCTGAGAAGGATCAAGTCCTCCAATGGCGTCAAGTCCTTCTTGGCCGCGCGCCTCTGCTCATATGGACCACACACAAGTCGAAAATCACAATACTCACAGCCCTTTTCTCGCGGAGCTGGCGGCAAGAAAGCGACTGCTAGGGCATGGTCTATGATCCGAAGTACTTCGAGGCCCTGATTGCGACTGTGTTCGTTGATAGGAATGATGCATTGGCTGAATCCGCCCGCTGACGTGGAGAAGGATAGTCTCGCCTCGGCAACTGTTGCTTTGCGAGCCGCTTCAACCGCCAGGGAATACAGCACTGGCTGCAGTTTCTCGCCCTGCCCCGTCACGGTGCCAACGATCGTATCGTTTTTCCCTGTTTTGGTATCGGTCACGCGCAGCATATCTTGCTTGCGTTCGACCAAATCAACAACCCCGTGTAGCTTGAATCCTTCCGGAAGTGTCACTGGCTCCTGAATACTTTCGGAGTCATGCGTCGGATCGGTAGCAACACCGAAGCCGTATTCGATGAGGCTTGGCGTCCAGCCGTCAGGCACTTCTGCCATTCGCCTTAGCCAGCTCCGAAGATCAGCCTTCAACTGCTCGATCTCGTCGCTCCAGACTCTTTCAATGGCGGGAACGAGCTTCTCTCGATATTCAGCCGCAACCCGATCGACAAGGTGGTCGAGCAACCTTCCTGCGCTCTCCAGTCTCGCTCGATCTAGTGGCAGAAGATCTTGCTGCAAAACTTCACGCCACAGCTCTGCCTGTATACGGTGGAAGATTGCACCCTTCGTCAAAGGGTCAAGTCGATTAATTTGGCTGAGCACCTCATGTGGCGCAAGGCGGTAAATTGCCCCGAGCAAGAAGCGGTAAGGACAAATGGCAAATTGTTGGAGGCTAGTTGGAGAATACGACCTGCTGCCCAGTCGATACGCGCTAAGGGCCAGACGCATGTCTTCGGACTGGCTACATACGCCATCGTACGCGCTCCACTTCCTCTGTCGCCAACGAGCCCAGCGCGTACGCAAGGAACGTCCGAGCGCACTATTCAGAGTGAACAGGTAATTGGCCCGTCCGGTTACGATCGCGGGACTGCTATGGAGCAAGCGACCGAGTATTGCAAGGTCATGCTCTATATCGTCGATTGCACGCTCAGCATTTCGGGGTGCCGGCCAGTCGAGTGAAGCATCGACAACGCGCGCAGCTTCACGCTCCCACTCGGCGATCTCTGGGACCCGGCCCATGACTGCTCGCTGTACATCTAGTGCATAGAACGAGGGTACGCGAGCCCGGGCTAGCGCTACCTCGATACGCGGATAAGAGACGTATAGTTTTCGAGTTGCGGCTCCAATTGCCAGGCGCAGTAACAGGCGCTCCTGGAGGACACGATCCCTTTGTGTCCTGAGTTGGGCGCCAAGTTTCGACCTTAAAGCATCGAGAAGGACCGGATCCTCCCGGACTCTTTCGGGAAAACTCCGTTCAGCCAAGCCCGGAATGAAGACAACATCAAAACCACGACCTCGTCCGTGTTCAGGCGTTCCCACAAACACGCGTCCGAATCGCGAGCTGGGCGGTTCGACTTCTAGAGTCGAAAGCCGCTCCGACAAGACGTCACGAACTTCGTCCAGGTTTACAGGGCCGACGGCGCTTAGCGGTCTGAGTTCCGTGAGGATGCTTAGAACGCGTTCAGGCTGACGGAGCACCATATTGGCCAGCTTCTCCAACGACTCCAGCCAGTCTCCCCAAGCCGTGGTCGCCGGTAGTGACGAGAGGAACTCGATCAGCGGAAGTGCGAAGCGTTTCAGATGGGCTAGGTTGCTCAAGTCGCGTGCGATTCCCTCGTTGCGCGGGGACTCCGGCTCTTCCTTGCGAAGCTCCTCGAGTCTCAGGCGCAGCTCCGATTCGAGACCCTCGAGCCGCCGTTGCCAGCGGTCCCTTCCACCGATAACGGCAGCTTCCACAAGCAACTCCTCCCATTTCCGCGGCGCCCTCAACGCCCCACGTAGCGTGGGCTGTTCATCTGAATCATCTCCTGCCTGCTCCTGGTCATCGGGCAACTCGTATAACGGCTCTGAGAAAAGAGGTAATGCTGTTTCGTCCTCGCTTGGTGACCAGACTTTACGATCAGTCCGAGGCCCCCCTGTCTCCTTCAACTCTGGCACTTGTCCCAAAGACAGATATTCGGCGAACCGTCGGGCTGACAAGCCCTCAGTAGCACAGCTCAGAATCGCGAGAAAGGCTCGACCGGACGGATCCGGGCGAGCAGTGCCGCGGGCAAAATAGCTCGGGATTCCAGCTCGGTTCAGAGCGGCTTCCAGTAGGTCGGAGTATCCCTTTGAGTTTCGGGTAAAGACTGCCATTCTGTCGAACGCAATCCCGGCGTTGGCCTCCTCAAGGATAAAACGCGCGATTTCGACACATTCTCGTGCCTCACCTGGTGCAGAGAAGAACTTAACGCGATGATCGGGTTCTGCCGGAGGAATTGAATCGGCGAAAATGGAGTTCTGAAGTCGAGCCAATGCGTGCGTACCCTTCGCTGGAGACACACCGTGCCACGCCTCTTGCAAGCGAGACAGGCAATCCAGAGTGCGATCATCTCCAGCAGGTACGGTGGCAAACGCTTGAGGTGCCTTGCTTATCAATCCTGATGCAAAGCACCGTTCCGATTCAGTGTGGAGGGCCACGTCTAACAGAAGGATCGCCTTTCCTACCAAGCTGGTTTCAGCCCCATTCTCAACTGATTCAAGTGCAATCTGAAAGAGCTGACTGCGATCTGCAACATGGCCGTTCGCCAGTTGCTTTTCGAAATCCTGCATGAGCTCGGAAAGGTCGGAACCAGCATCACCAAGCTCGGCCATCGCGGTGGGCCTAATTCCCGCTAACCGCAGCTCCGCAACAGTTGCCGCTACCGCTCTTGAGAAACCGGGACGAGTGGCGACGGGTAAGAAGTACTTAAGCGTCCCCCGGCGGGAGGTCTCGAAGCAGGAGCGTGCAGCTATTGCCTCCACTCCCAAAACTGTAGCTGGCGCCAGCTGCCGACGCGCCAGACCAGCAGCCGCGACACGAGCAGCAAATTGCGTCAGGCTGAATCGATGGAGTCCAAACGTCGCGCTCGTGGCCAAAGACAGCTCGCGCGCAAAGTCGTCGACGGACTCTCGGGAAGCACCTACCAGCAGCAGCTCCGAGCCCGCTGGAAAGCTACGCACGAACTCACGCGCGGCACTCAACCGCTCCCATCCAGACGGAGATTCGAGAACCTGGACCATACAAGCTTCAGATTGTCCATGATAAGCCGGATCGGCTCAATAGCCAGAGGAGGACTGATCGGCGTCCCGTCACTACACTCTGGTCGATCCTTTCTCTTCATTGCACCAGAAATGCGTTGCCTGGATATTATCTGGATGGTCATCTGTCCAAGCTCCGCCCATTCCTTTTGGACTCCTGTGATCGGGGACCACCTCGGAATAATCTGTGAACTCTTCGTGACAGATAGCGCATTTCCCGTCCTGCTCGACAATCTTCCGGTTCAGCAGTTTCCGCATCTCAGCGGGCGACCTGAGTTCCCGATATCCTCTCGGATGATGCGGATCCTTAATGCGTCGAATCCCAGGCTGCAATCTGCGCGCATAGGGCTTTTGTTCCCGACCGCAGCAGGAAATCGATTTGTGGATTGGGCAGTACTCATTGCGACGAAGCCTCATAACGTTTCCTCCTGTGGGACTCGGTGAAATCGATCTCGTGTGTGGTTATCGCGACAGAGAGTCTCTCAGATGGGCTGCTACAATGCCTGTCCGAGGGGGCTATGACGAACCTGACAGGAGTAATCCGGCAATTGCGAAAGGAAAAACAGCGCGCGCAGGGAGAAATGGAGCGGCTAAACGCGGCGTTGGCTGCCCTGAGAAGTCTCGGTGGGGTGGAGGGAAAAACTAGGCGTTCGCGCGCGCCCAAGGTGCGGAGACCTATGTCAGCGGCCGCTCGCAAGAAAATCGCGGCGGCCCAGCGTGCGCGCTGGGCAAAATGGAAGAAAAACAAGCGAACCAAGTGAAGGGCATCGCCGGCTATGAGCTTGTTTTCAATGCTTTACGCCAACTCAAGTGCCATGTTATTTACTTGTAATTATATTGCTATTTTAACGTAAGTCTGCTACGCTGGCATTGCGTTCGGAGGTCAACGACATGGCAGTATCGACCCCGGCAAGACCGGATTTGTTGGCGTATCGCGAAGCGACAACTCTGGATTTCTCCAAACTCATCACGGAGTTGACCACAATTCTGGGGAAGAAACTGACGGCCTACCTCGCTTCGGTCAAAGACACGAGAGCAATCGAGCGCTGGATGGCCGGCTCCGAGCCGTACAAGGGAGTCGATGAAAGATTGCGGCTCGCTTATCGGCTGGCGAAAGCGATTAGCGATCATGAGGGGCCACGGGTCGTTCAGGCTTGGTTTACGGGTCTGAATCCGGAGCTAGGGGATCGCGTGCCCGCCCGGCTTTTGCGAGAAGGGGACCTGGAGACCGTAGGTCCGGAGATACTTGGCGCCGCGCGGGCCTTCTTAGCCGGAGGATAGCAATTCGTGAAAGCCTCCGGCGTGATTTACAGGTTAGGGAGGAAGCCTGATCCATGGGCTCCTCCCGACTGGGCCTTAGCGGGGCCTGACGGAACCTTCGGCAACCGCTTTGACGACCCTGATGCGATCTACCGCGTTCTCTACGCGTCGTCGCAGAGACTTGGGTGCTTCGTCGAAACCCTGGCTCGATTTCGCATCGATCTCACACTGCTAGCGGAGTTGGCTCAGATCGAGGGAGCGGATGACTACTGTCCGCTTGGGGAAGTGCCGATCGAATGGGTCGAGAAGCGGATTATGGGACTTGCCACGACCGACCAAGAGTACGCTGATGTTTGCAGCAGCGAATGGATCAGCCGCCTGCGAAAGCTATTGGTAATGCATTTGAAGAAGTTTGGAGTCGAGGAGTTCGACGCGTCGGTCCTGCGACAAACGGCTCCAAGGATTCTGACGCAGTTCGTGTCCCGGATTGTTTTTAACGGTGGCTTTGCGGGAATCTACTACCGCTCAAAGTACGGGCACGATATTGAGAACTGGGCTCTGTTCGAGCCCTTTCAAATCCAAGTGCAGCAACCCGAACTCATTCGACCCGATGATCGGGATTTGCAGCGAGCCCTCGAACTTCACTCGTTGAAGTTCAAACAATAGCCAGCCGCTTTCAAACCCCAAGCGCTACCTGCGGGGACGAGTCCTTGACCAATAGAGCGTGAAAGTTGTGTCGCCGGTGTTCCGCAACCAGTCTGCGACTTCTTTTGTCTTGAAGGGCCGATCTTCGAGTTCGAGGTCACGATTGAGCAACTCGGTAATCTCTTCTGCGGTGCTCGGTTTCCTGATCTTGTTCAACGCTCGTGAAATGTGCTCGTCGAGATGACGCGAATTCGGACGCTTGCGCATTTCCGCTTCCAGCTCTCGAAAAATGACCTTAGCTTATTCTGACGGTAGCCCGATGTCAGGATGCGTTTGGAGAGGATGCAAACCGGAATTGCAAATCATGGCTTGCTCGCCGGCAGCAGCTTGCCGAGCAGATTCGCAATCGCTACGTGTTGGTGCTCTCCCGCGCTGCCAACCAAAGTGTACGAGCGCTCGAAACCCTCTGGTCCTTCCACTTTCATTTCCCAGCTATCATTTGCGCGAGATCCTACGATTGACACGTGCCACTCTCCGAGCCTGTCACTCAGCACGTGTTCAATGACAGCTACAATCTCCCCGCGAGCTCGGGGATCGCCCGTATTCTGCATCTCGATCCTGACCGCCATGCCTCCTGTATTGTACAAAGCTGCCCGGTAACTACTTCCCTCGTGCAGAACCGCTCAGAGGAAGGGATGGTGCGCTGCGTTGATCTCCGCTAGACGGGGTGGGGATGGCTCCCAATCGCGCGACGACGTCGGCGTTTCACAGGCTCTCAAAAAACGAGTCGAGCTATCGCGGTCCGCTTGGCGGATCACCTCGCGAAATGGTCTTTCACAATTCCTGATGAAAAAGGCCCACGGAGAAGAATGCTTTTTCTTGGAGACCAGGCTTGTGGCAGGAAGGAACGCTGGAAAAAGGTAAAGGCTGTGACATCGGTTATGCTCTAGCCGTCAGCTCCTGCGAGGAAGCTAACAGCGTGGACGCATGCACCGTCACAGCCTCTGATGCGATCACCGCTTTCGCGGTCCAAACCCCAACTGCTCTTCGCAGAGCCGTTGGTTTTTTCAGGTCTGGCTGCTCTTCAGGTTACCCCGTCGAGCTGATCACTCAGCTTACTTCGGACTGGCAAAAGTTTTAATTAAGCCAACCCTTTCAGCCGTCGACGGAGGCAAACTTAGAGAGTTGCTCGAAGATTGTCAACGCCCGTTTTCAGTGCAATCGGCCGGTTGCGATGGATCAAGAACCGGAGACGCAACCCGTTGAGTCGTTGTCGCTTAATAACATGGGAGATCAAGTTCTTTCCATTTTCCCACAGGAACATCCACAGGCTCTTCGAAGTCGCGGACAGGTACTACAAATTAAAAGGATGTGGGCAGGAACCATGTAATCATCTTGACTCCGGGAAATCGGTCACGCATGGTGATTACCGGCGCATTCACGCAATGGCAAAGCTCGTGGCCTACATCGATGGCGGCTCTCGCGGCAATCCGGGCCCGTCTGGCATTGGAGTGGTAATCGACGGCTCCACCGACGGCACCATCAGGATCGCCAAATCGATCGGACAGCAGGACAATAACGTCGCCGAGTACGTTGCGTTGCTTGAGGCGCTGCAATGTGCCCTAGGACTTAAGGCCACCGCGCTTCACGTGTTCTCAGATTCCGAGGTGGTGGTGAAGCAGATGAGTGGCGAGTACAGTTGCCGTAGTCCGCGGCTCTATTCGCTGAATTGGATCTGCCGGAAACTGGCCCGGTCGCCCGATTTCTCGATCTCCCACGTTCGTCGCGAGGACAACACCGAGGCCAATGGTCTGGCCAGTTCGGCTGCTCGCAGGAAACATTGCTAACCTAGGAGCAACCACTCGTGCTGCCACACGTCATGCACCGGCCTTTCTCCTCTGTCATGTACCGGGCGAAGTCGCTGAGCTGATCGGCAAACCGCCTGGGCGGCGCACTGGGTAGCTTGAGTCGGCCATGGAACCGCAGCCATTTCTTAGCCGCATATATAAAGGATGAAGCCGAGTTGCCGTAGGAATGTGCCTTTGGATTCGCACGTTGCTGGCGCGCCCAACTGCGCGCCGCTCGCTGGATTTCTTCTAGCGACACATCTCGCATTTCGGTCAGCTTCAGAAGACGCACTACTTGTAGTAATTCAGCGGAGAGATTCCTAAGCGCCTTGCGGCTGGTACCTTGTTGCTGTAGGTGATTGAGGAATGACTCTCGCTCTTTCAGCAGCGGTGCTTGTCGGTAACGATTCAGGAAAAAGGGATGTTCAAGAAACGCGTCTAGCATTCTGTGCGGGCCTCCATGCCCGCGACTGATGCTAGACGACGGATACGACAACAACGCTTATATTGCAGGCATCTGTCCGCGATCGCCGGGACCTTGCTGCGCGATGGCGTGAATGAAAGAATGCTCCGTTGCGCAGAGCGTCGAGGGCGGCGACAAGGAGACGAATCGTGGAAGTAGCCCAACGCGGGGCGATCTACCAGTTCAAAGTGGCGTTAATCGGCATCACCCCGCCGATCTGGCGCCGTGTTCAGGTCACTGGGGACTATACCCTGGCCCGGCTGCATCGCGTCTTGCAAGTGGTCATGGGCTGGGAGAACTACCATCTCTACATGTTTCGAATTGGCAATAAGAAGTACGGACCGCCCGATCCCGACGGTGTTGATGATTTGGGATTGGTCGATGCAAAGCGGATACGCCTTGCCGCGCTGGTGCCGAGCATAGGTACCACCTTCACATATGTGTACGACTACGGCGACGATTGGGAGCATGAACTGCTGCTGGAAGCAACCCTTATGCCCGAACCAGCCGTGACGTATCCGCGCTGCCTTGCCGGCGAACGGCGCTGCCCACCAGAAGATGTGGGAGGATTCGGGGGTTACACCGACTACCTGGAAGCAATGTTTGATCCAAACCATGCGGAACATGAAGAGATGATGATGTGGCGCGGACCATTCGATGCTGAAGAGTTTTCGGTAGAAAAGGTTAACCAGGAACTCGCCAAGAAGTTTCGCTTCAGGCCCAAAGCGGCACCGCGCTCGATCACCTCAACCCCGAAGCTGTCGGCGAGCGCTAATCGTCTGACAAAGACGTTTATCGGGCCGATCAGACCGCAAAGGCAGCGCATCCCCATCAAGGCAGATGCGACTGTTCCTCTGGAGTTGAACCAGCGCGAACGTGACCTGATCATTTCCCACACCTTCGCCGATGAATCGATAACCGACCGGCTGCGAGTTGTCCCGCAACCGACGCAGCGTCCTGTGTTTCAGTTCACTCTCGACGAACTCGATGAGCTTGCGGGCGATGTGGCGGCCGAAGCCAACCATGCTAAGAACAAGGTACTGCGAGAACAGTTGGATCAACTGTTCGAACGCATCGAAGGCGTCTTGAGCAGGTACACCGACGCCTGAGCCGACGATCTTGCCCGAACGGAAGAAGTAGCGGAGTCCCGCCCAGACGATGGATCGATACCTTAACAAGCCTTCGAATCGAGCACTACGTGCCCAAGCTGCGCAAGAACCGCATCCGCGAAGAACGCATCCACAATGAAGTCATCGTCGATGCGTATGGACCAGGGGAACAGGCTCTCGCCTGGTACTACTACCTGGAGAACAAAATTCAGTTTTCTTTCTCGGCTCGGTGCATGACCGCCAAAGTAGTCTCTCCGCTTCGCAAGGGGGAAACGGTCGAGGTTCGCAGGCTGGCACCGGAAGATTCCTGTGCCCACGACATGCTGGTGCTGATTCGCTGGCATGGCCGCAATGTCGCGATGCCACTCTCCCAACTAACTGCCACCGACGCGGACGAATCCACTGTCGAGGCGATCGGTGACTGGCACTACTGGCTGGCGCAGGGCTACTGCTTCTGAGTCATGCAGTTCGCTTGAGAGCTGCATGCTAGCGTCGAATACGCCTATGACGAAACGTGAGTCGAGAACGGAGCCGACCTGGAACGATGTCAAAGCCAAACTCGCCGCCTTTGATCGGGCCGCGCTCTTGGACTTGCTGCACCATCTATACGCCGCACACAAAGACAACCAGGCGTTTCTGCATGCCCGCTTTGGCCTGGGCGAGGACGTGTTGGAGCCCTACAAGAAAACCATCGATCGCTGGCTCTGGCCTGACCCGTTTCGCAACCAGGACACGTCCGTCTCCAAAGCGAAGCAAGCCATCTCCCATTACAAGAAGGCTGTGGGCGATCCTACGGGACTGACCGAACTGATGGTTTTCTACTGCGAGCAAGCAGTTGGATACTGTCAGGATATCGGTTATCAAGAGGAAGGATTTTTCGATGCCCTGGTACGCATGTTCGAGCAAGCCCTCCAGTCGGCCAACACTCTACCCGCAAACGGCCGACATAGCCTCATCGCCCGACTCAACCGTGTGCGGGAAATCAGTCACGCCTTTGGTTACGGCGTTGGCGACGACATGGACTACCTTTGGGCTAAATACGCCAAGTAGTCCGGCTGAGGGCCGTGGTGGGTGCTAAGGGGGGCACCAGCCTCTATTGTGCAGACGTGCTGAAACCTTAAAGCGCCGCGCTCCCCGAATACCGCTGGCTCAAATTATGTGACCTTCTCCTTATAGAAAACACCGCCATTCCACCCCTAATTGGCGGCTGCGTCACATAAATTTCACCGTCACATAATCGGTCAGAGACTTGGCGTAGCCAATCTTTGGATTGCCAGACCACCCGCTTGGCTCAAACCGGGTGTGGCTGAACTTGTCGCACAGCACCCGCAAGGGGACGCCATACTGCAGCGCCAGCGAGACTGCGGTTGCGAAAGAATCCATGAGCCCAGAAACCGTCGAGCCTTCCTTCGCCATCCTGATGAATAGCTCGCTTGGCAGACCATCCTCGTATAGACCGACGGTGACGTAGCCTTCTTGCCCTCCCACAGAGAAGTGATGGGTCAAGCTGTGGCGCTCGTCCGGCAGACGTCGCCTCACAGCCGGAGAGACATTTGTAGCTTCGGTACTCGTTACGTTTCCATCTGCTGACCCGCTGCTCCCTACTTCCTCGCTTGCGTTCAGGGAGTGCTCTTCGCTGCGCGTGACGATTGCGATTTCCTTTGCTGCTGACATTGCAAACCCTAACCTTCCTGCCCGCCGCTCTCTTCGGAACCGCCGGCCGATTGAGATTCTGTATTCGGGTCCGTCGCATCGTCTGGATCATGCCTTTTGTATGTTCCTCGCACCGACAGTAATTCTGCGTGGCTGGGTGGAAACACGTAGTTTTGGACGAACCACAGTGCGTCATAGGAAAGACGCCGCCTGGCGACGGCGCGCCCGTGCTCTTTCACGAACTTGCAGAAATCATCGGGATCGATGATCTTGGCCTTCGCTCCGGCAGTAGTGACGGAGCGTGACTTGAGCCAACCCAGGTCGATCCATTTCTGTATTTCGTCGGGGCGGGTGTGCAATGCCCGAGAGAGGGAAAACTTGGTGAACCAGTCCCGGCCTGTTTTGCCACCGACGCCGAGCCGGTGCAACATCGAGCGCACGGACCCCGTCGGTCTCCGCAGGATTTTCGCGGCCTCTTCTACGGGCATGGTGACAATCAGATCAAGAAGGCGTTGCTGCTCGGGCTTTGTCCATTCGCGATACGCCCGTTTTTGATCGACGCCAAGCTCGCGCAGGAAACGCAGACAGGCGTCTCGCGGATGCCCAGAAATCGCAGCGAGTTTTGTGACCAGCATCCGTCGGCCAGTCTCAGTGAACTCCTGACTTCTCCGGGTTCGCTCTTTGTATTCTCTGACCAGTTCTGTTGCTTCTTTAGGCCAGCGGAACACACGGCGCTTATTAACGCCGTCGCCTTCGCCCATACTGCTGCCTTCCGGGGGCTGGGTCCAAGTGGCAGTTAACGTCTCCAGGTCGGTCTAGACACACTTGTCTCTACGCCTCCGGAATACCTCCTCTCCTGCTGCAAAAGAGCATGCGCCGATCTCCTTCAGAGCATGCTCGGCGACAAAGTGGCGAGTGGATCCGGTCCACACTTGAGCCAAGTGATAGCGACCAGCGTATATCCACAGCCGAGCCGATTTTCAACATTTTTTTTCCTGCAGGAAATCGTGCAGGGCGACTCTAGCTGCATAGAATCGGCGCGTGCGGCGGGCCCTTAGCCGGCGGCCGAAACGTGCTGAGTTCCAAACACTTGACGCAGGCGTCTGTGCAATCGCCGGGCAATATAGGCCGAATGCTGCTATGGACAGAGCGACTCGGGTCGCGGAGAAGAGATGTTTTCCCGCACAGAAAAGTGACACTTTCTCCGCAACGAAATGCTTCCAACTGGGTTTAACTGGGAAAAGCAGTACCGGAACTGGGCCCGCAGACCAGCAGACCGAACGAGCGCCAGTTCGTTGAGCGGTTGGAATGCCAGCCATCCCTGATAGCACGTCCCGACGGAAAAAGCTTATACCCCTGTGTGGCGACTGTCGCCCTCGTCTGAGCGCCTCATCTTCGTACGACCTCTGTGCTCGTCGCCCAGCTTCGGCGCAATGCGAAGAGATTTCATCATTCGCAGTTCGCCAACCGGACTTTGTCGAAGGCTGGCCGCAATCTTTCTTATGAGAGTCGAACCATGCTTGGCGGGCGTCGCAGAGAATTTGATTGGAAGGAGGTTGCCGAGGTACTCCATATGAGCAGGGCGGTGGCTCAAGCGACCTTCTGGCGGGAGATCAAACGTCCGAAGGCGAAAAGTGTCAAAGCCCAGCCTTCCGGCAGGGTCTCCAGGAGCGAGCCTAATTCGCACGCCCTGAAGCTCGGCGGGCCAAGAGCATCGCGCTAGACACCGTGCGGAGCCACCTTTCAGGTCCTGGCCCGTAACTAGATATCCAAGCGCTGCTTACACAAGTACTTCCTAACTACCAGAGAATCGTCACCCGCCACCAAAGGGAGATCTTGTGCTGATGCTATTTTACCGTCTAATATTTAGACGGTATATCAGGTGACAACCAGTGCAGGCAGTCGAGCTTAAACTCAAGCAAGCCAGCGCAGTACTGGGCATGCCCACGAAGGAACTACAGAATTTGGTCCAGTTCGGCGTCGTCAAGCCGCGGCGACAAAGGGACTCTACGTTTTTGACATGCTATGTCTTTACCAGGCGCAAGTCGCCAGTCATCTCAAGCTCACCCTGGGAACGCCTGCGAATAAGCTGATGGAATTTGTGGCTGCTTTTTCCGAATTCTTGAAGAAAGGCGAGAATGAGATTCCGGACGTGCTGGTGTTCCGATCATCCTCGAAATATTGGACCCGACCGGTGGAAGTCAGACTTCCTTTCAGACAGCTGCGCGAGAGCCTTGAGGCGAGACTGCAGCGAGTGGACGTGTATCGCGACTTGCCGCGGGGACGAAAGCGACCGAACTGGAAGGCGGAGTTTCTCGCCGCTTTGAAGGAAGCTTCGCAGGATATCGGTGCCGTTTCCCCTCAGGACGTTCACCGTACCATTCGGGAGTACCGAACTTCCAAGAAGGAAAAGCCGGAGATAACCGTTGTCGCAGAAGCGGCGCAAGTCTAGGGGCGTGGTGGACACGTCTGTGTTAGTCGCCGGCGTCGCTGGAGAAAGACTCGGTCCAACCGGAGCAACGTTGCGAGTGCGAAGTTCGTGCGGCGCGGGGTCGAAGACCGGACGTTCGTCTGGCTGATCAGCGGTGAAATTCTGGAGGAATATAGAGAAGTGCTCGCCAGGCTTGGCGTCCGGCGCCCTCTCGTCGGGAAAATCGTCAACACGCTGCGCGCTAAAGGCGAACATGTCAAGCTCGGCCCGACCCGCAATCTTTCTCCCTGACGACAGTCACATCTGTGATTGTGCGGATTACGGAGATGCCGACTTCATCGTCACGCTTAACCCGAGGGACCTTCCACCAGCATCACTGCGGGCGAAAGTAATTGGCCCGGCGACCCGCTGTCCGGTCTGCGCACAGCAACTCGGTGCCGGAATTCGTGAAACGTGTGATGTGTACTTGAGCTTGACCTCACGCGCCTTGCTGTTGGATGAGGCCCTCCGTGACGACTGTGCCGCACCATGTTCCTAACTTCCAGAGTGTCTGGGATCCAGCCGCAATCGCTCGCAAACCTTTCGACCAGCCGACTTCCCATTACAATTCGTGCTTAAGCCGGGGTCCAATGGGATGCTTTTCTTGACGCCGATTTACTGCTGCCCAGGAACGGGATGTTCCTGCACGCTCGCGTTTGGCACTAGGTCCAGATAGACCTGCTTAGGGAGGTTCGTGTTCCAGTTGTCAGTTAGCTTCGCGTAGCCCACCATCGCAAGAAACAAAAACGCGATTCCCGCAGCCATCGTCCATGCTGGAATTGCTCGACGCTTTCGCAGACCCACCGATGCGCTCATCACCAACGTGTCCTTTGCTGGGCAGACGGCCACGCACTCCAGACATCCGGTGCACTCTGCTGACCGGATCTGCAACAGCTGATCGACCCGCAAGGCGGATGGACACGCCTTCGCGCACTTGGCGCAATCAATACAAGTGCTCGGGTTGCGGGTGATCCGCATCGGACTGAGGAGGGAGACCAATCCGAGGAACCCCCCGTACGGGCAAAGATAGCGGCACCAGAAGTTCTTCACGAAAATCGAAGCAATTACCAGCCCTAGAACGACACATGCTGCCGTGCTGCCAAGGTGACGGAAGAAGTTGAGCATGCGTACGTCGACGACGAGCGCATAGGGGCTATTCAGAAATTCGGCGATGGACGCAGCTGACATGCTGATCACTGCATACGCGAAGAAGCTGAGCACGAGGTACTTGAGCGAGCGCAACGGGATGTCCGTCCAGCGCGGCAACTGGAAGCTTCGGCCAAAGGTTGAGCGGCCCAACTTCCACAGATATTCCGAAATGGTACCCACCGGACACATCCAACTGCAAAACGCCTTACGAAAAACGAATGAAATAACCAAGAACGAAGCGAAGAGGGAAAAACCGGCGGCGTGCATGCGAGGTACTTGTCCGGTGACGAGAAAATACTTCAACTGCATGAGTCCTTCGATGGGTAACCAACCTTCGACTCCAGCCGGTCGTGAGACTTCCACCGCACGCCCACCGCTTTCTGCCCAGCGCACCCAAAGATAAAACTGCGCGCCGATCCACACGTTTAGAGTTGCGAAGAGAATCTGCGCGGTAACACGCAGCGGTTGCGAGTGATCGCGAGCATCTCGCCGGATCAGTTTCCTGCGCGCGGGCCGCTGTTTTTCGGATCGCTCTTGGTGCTCGCCTGGCACGGTTTCACCCCCTCAATCGCGATCCTATGAGAGAGCCAAAATGTGAACGATGACTTATGTCACCGCGCCAGATTTGTAGAAGAACTCAGGAACGCAGAGGATGTTGTCCACTACAACCCCAGGAAGGATTCGCAGATGACCAAGCAACGTCCGGTCACGGTCCTCCGATACAATAGCCATCGTGCCGGAACCTGCTTCGACGGTTGAACAAACGCTCGCCAAAGTACCCATATTCTCTGGTCTGTCGGAGAGCGAATTGAGTTTTCTGGCGCAACGTGCCGTACGGCGCAATTACTCGGCTGGGCAGAGTGTATTTGGCGAAGGCGAGCTTTGCTCCGGACTCTATGTCGTCGAGTCCGGCCACGTGCGAATCTTTAAGAGTTCGGCCAATGGGCGCGAACAGGTACTCAGTATTGATGGGCCAAGCAGTTCCATAGCCGAGCTTCCCGTCTTCGATGGCGGGAGCTATCCCGCGTCTGTAACCGCTATCGACGCCGCCGCCCTGCTCTTCGTCAGCAAGCACGATTTTCAGGCACTGTGCCTGGCCCATCCTCAGGTAGCACTAAAGGTCCTGCGGGTGGTTGGTGCGCGTTTACGCCGACTGGTTGGAATAATCGAAGAACTCTCGTTCACGACAGTGCGTCACCGGCTGGCTTCCTTTTTGTTGCGTCTCGCCCAGAAGGAGGGCAAGCGTTCCGGCGCAGGCGTGGAAATCACCCTGCCCGCCAGCAATCAGGAACTGGCATCTCATATTGGCACGGTCCGCGAGCTCGTCTCCCGCAATCTTTCGCGGCTTCAGGCGGAGGGCATGCTTCAGATCGACGGACGGACAGTGACGATCTCTAACATAAAAGCGTTGGAAGCCGAAACCGATTCACCGGAATAAACTCGAATCTCCTGGTGCTCACTTTCTTTTCGATTCCCCCTTCTGATTTCTTTCGTCCAAGTTTCTCCTTCGTGACAAAAGTCATCGGCACGGGTCTGCCGCTGCGTTAACTTCAGAACATCAAACGCGACCTATCAGCATCGAGCTGGGTCGTCAGGAGACTGCAATGACCATGACCGCCGAACGAACCGTCCGTGAATTGGCGCTGGAAAATACAGCGGCTACCAGAGTTTTCGAAAAGCTGGGCATTGACTACTGCTGCGGAGGCAACAAATCGCTGGAAGATGCTTGCCGGGCATCCAATCTCTCAGTCGACCAGGTGATCGATTCCCTGGAGATGGCCGAGCAAGCGGCGCATGCCGCGCAGAAAGACCAGAACTGGCAGATTGAGCCCCTTGAGGATCTGATCACTCACATCAAGAACACCCACCACAAGTACACGCGGGAGGAAATGGCTCGTCTTGTCCCTCTTTTGGATAAGGTGTGCTCTGTTCACGGAAAGAACCATCCTGAACTTCAGAACGTCCGGTCCAGCTTTGAGGGCTTGGTCCAGGAGCTGACGACACACATGATGAAGGAAGAGAGAGTTCTATTCCCCTACATCGTGAGAATGGAAGAAGCCGTCATCCAGAAGGAACCAGTTCTGCCACCACCGTTTGGCACCGTGCAAAACCCTGTGGCAATGATGCAACACGAGCACGACTCCGCTGGCAACGCACTGTGTGCTATGCGCGAAGCCAGTAGTGGTTATACGGCTCCGGGCGACGCGTGTATCAGCTACCAAACGCTCTACAAGGCGCTGGCGGACTTTGAGGCCGATCTTCACCAGCACATTCACCTGGAGAACAACATTCTTTTTCCCCGGGCGATTGCGATGGAAAGGCGCACTAACGGAGAGACCGGTCATGTCTGCACTCCCAACGCGCATTGAGAAGGAAGCCGGTCGTCCGCTCACGCCGCTGCAGATTTTCGATATAACAGCGGCGCGAGAAACGACACTGTCGCGCCTACTGATGCTTTATATCAGTACGGGGCTGCTGTTCATGTTGCTTCCGGGAACCTTTCTCGGGGTATGGAATCTTTTGGCGATCAGTAGTCGTCACGCCGCGGATTCCGTGTCCGCCGCATGGATTCAGGCTCATGGCCATGCTCAGATCTTCGGTTGGATCGGAACATTCATCCTGGGAATTGGGTTCTATTCGATACCCAAGCTGCGTCGCCTGAATCCGTTTGCATTGTCGGCCGCGTGGTCATCGTGGGTGCTGTGGACGAGCGGCGTTACCTTGCGATGGTTCACCGGCATCTACCAGTGGCAGTGGAGAACCCTTCTGCCTCTCTCGGCCGCGCTCGAACTGGCTGCCTTTGCTATCTTCTTTCGCACTGTTTCCGGTCATCGTCCCCAAGATTCCAACAAGAGCAAACTGGACGAATGGGTGGTCGTGATCAGTGCGGGGTCGGTAGGCTTACTCCTCGCGCTTCTGGTTAACTTTGGGATTTCGCTGGTCTTAGCGATGCGAGGAACGTCGCCGGAAATACCAGCCGAATTCGAGCAGCGTTTTCTAGTTCTTCAAACTTGGGGGTTCTTGGTTCCCTTTGTGTGGGGGTTCAGTGCGAAGTGGCTTCCTGTCTTTCTAGGGCTACGGCAGGTGCATGGACGCGTTCTCTTGCTTGCAGTCGCTCTAAACTCCGCAGGTGTCTTGATCGCCTTCACGGGATGGATGATGGTTGCCAGCCTCGTTCTGGTTGCCGGCTTAAGCGCGGCGGTGTACTCGCTCCGATTGCTTGAGTCCACCGCACATGCTGCCAAGGTCAAGGGAGTGCACAAGAGCTTTCCAGTCTTTGTCCGTTTGGCGTACCTCTGGGCTTTGGTTGCGGGCACACTAGGGATCTGGGCCGCCTCAGTTCAGAACTCGCACGGGATTTGGGGAGCGTCACGACACGCATTGACCGTCGGCTTTCTAGCCACAATGGTATTTGCAATCGGTCAGCGCGTACTACCGGCTTTCGCCGGAATGCGGTTGTTGTTCAGCACAAAGCTCATGTTTCTCGCGACTCTGTTTCTCGGTGTCGGTTGCTTGCTCCGTGTTAGTTCAGAAATTGTTGCTTATCAGGGCTGGGCACGTTCCGCCTGGGCCTGGCTGGCGGTTTCTGCAATCACTGAGATGACGGCTGTGACATTATTTGCCGCTAATCTACTTGCCACATTCGTACAGCACCCACCCGCTACGCAGGTGTAGCATATCGCGAGACGATATAGTGGAAGGCTCACAGAGCAGGACTAGCAAGTGCCCTGCGACCTACTTGGCTCTGAGGTGGCGTAGAGTTCTTCAGAGGCCCGGTGAGGACTATCGAATTGGAAGAACAGCAAACGCCGCAGAATAAGCATTTACTACTGGGGACCGTATCGTTTACGGTTTGCTTCGCGGCATGGGGCCTCATCAGCGCATTCGCCCCGCATTTTCGCCAGCAGTTTCACCTCTCGGCGACACAAACCGCCTTTCTAGTTGCAGTACCGGTTCTTCTAGGAGCGCTGGCTCGGATTCCGATTGGAATGCTGGCCGATCGCTTTGGAGGCCGTGTCGTTTTCACCATTCTGATGTTTTTTGTCGCCGTGCCGGTGGCCTTGGTCCCGGCCGCGACCAGCTACCAGAATCTGCTCGTTGTTGCGTTCCTTCTCGGAATGGCGGGGTCTTCATTTGCTGTTGGCGTTGGCTATGTCTCCCGCTGGTTCTCCATGGAGAGCCAAGGCAGTGCGCTCGGAGTGTACGGATTAGGAAACATTGGCCAGTCCGCTGCCGTTTTCGTTGGGCCGGTGGTAGCTGCCGCGTACGGGTTTCGCACTGTCTATTGGGGAATGTCGGTCATACTTTTGGCCTGGGCAGTGCTGTTCATTATCTTCGCTCGAAACGCTCCCCACGCGGCTCGTCCCAAGGGCCTATCGGAAATGCTGGGCGTACTCGCACGCGAACCTCTGGCATGGGCACTCGCCGCGCTCTACTTTCTGACCTTTGGTGGATTCGTCGCCTTCTCAATTTACCTCCCAACGCTGCTGCGGGATCAATTTGGGTTGGGGGCTGCGGACGCCGGTTTCCGAACAGCCGGATTCGTCGTGCTCGCCACTCTATGCCGGCCGGTCGGTGGATGGCTGTCTGACCGGATTGGAGGCTCACGAGTTCTTTCGTGGATTCTGCCGGCCGTTGCCGCTTTCGGGCTGTTGCTCGGCGTGCAGTCGATGCTGCCATTCACGGTTGGAGCGCTTGGATGCGCAGCCTTACTCGGTATCGGCAACGGTGCTGTATTCCAGCTTGTGCCGCGATACTTTCCGACCCAGAGGGCGACCGTCACCGGCCTCGTAGGTGCAATGGGTGGAATGGGCGGATTCTTCCCACCTTTGCTTCTAGGCATGTTCCGCGACCGACTCGGAGTGGTTTGGCCAGGATTTCTCTTACTGTCGGCGGTGGCCTGTGTTCTTTGGTGGATGAATGGCCGCGTCTTCTTGATGCGGGAAGAAGCCCTTGCAGCCAGGCTTCCCGCAACTCTCACGCGTACGGCGGATAGAGTGCGTGCGGGAGCCTGGGCCACGCTGTGGACTTTACTTCTGATCGCCGCCATTGTGTTGGGCTCGCGCAATCTGCAAAACTTCGATGCTGCCTTGGTGATCTACACGTTTGCGATCATTTTCGCGACCTGGGGCGTCATTTACCACTACTCTGTCTGGATTCGAAAGCCTCCCACCTATGTGTACTGGAAGCGTGGATGGCAATTGTTTAAGGAAAGAGGAGTCATTCGAAGCGTCGGCCAGGTGATTACACTGGCGGGAACTCATCTTCTGGCTCAGACATTCATCGCGAAACGCTCCAGACTACGCTGGGCGATGCATCAGTTGATTTTCTGGGGATGCGTCCTTGCAGTGATGATCACGTTCCCGTTGGTATTCGGGTGGATTCACTTCAGCAGCGCCCCAAACGATCAAATGACGTACGTGACCTACCTCTTCGGATTTCCGGCGGGGAGATTCCGTCTGCACACGTTCACTGCGCTGATTCTTTTTCATGGCCTTGATATTGCGGCGTTTTTGGTTCTCGGCGGAATCGCGCTTTCGCTGTGGCGCCGCATGCGGGATGAAGGCGCCCGAGCCGTTCAAACTTTGGAGATGGATTTTTGGCCATTAATTTTGCTCTTTGCCATATCGATCACGGGCTTGGCGCTGACGGTTTCCCAAGAGTGGCTCGGTGGCAGCTTCTATGATTTCATTGCCATCTTGCACGCGATCACGGTGATCGCCGCTTTGCTCTATCTTCCATTTGGGAAGTTCTTTCACATTTTTCAGCGTCCGGCGCAGTTGGGAGTGAAGCTCTACCAGCGCGCCGGTGAGGAAGGCGAGGGCGCAACCTGCGCCCGTTGTGGCGAGCGCTATGCGTCCCTCATGCATGTTGACGATTTGAAACGCGTACTGCCGCAAGTCGGATTCGACTATTCGATGTCGGGGCCGTTGGGCAATTGGCAGGAACTGTGTCCAGCCTGCAAGCGCAAGTCCCTTTCCCTCGCACAATTAAGATTGAAAGAGGAAGCGAATGGCTAAAGCCCCTGTCTCCGAAGAGATTCTCAAAGACAAATTCGGGCCGCATCTGAACTACCAGCCGCCCGGCGGTTGGACCGACGAATCTGTCCATCCCGCGGAGAAGCTGGTCAAGACACACTGTTGTTTTTGCGGGCAGCAATGCGGGATTCAATTAAAAGTTCGCGAGAATCGGGTGGTCGGGTTCGAGCCATGGGAGGAGTTTCCATTCAACCGCGGCATGCTCTGCCCGAAAGGAGTGAAGCGTTATCTGCAGGGCAATCACCCCGACCGTTTGCTTACTCCGTTGATGCGGACCGATAGTGACCAAGGATTTCGTCCAGCGTCGTGGGACGAAGCTTTGAACTTCACGGTTAGCCGGATCCGCGAGATTCAAGAGAAGTATGGCAAAGACGCCGTCGCTATATATGGCGGCGCGTCGCTTTCGACCGAGAAATCGTATCTGCTCGGTAAATTCGCCCGCGTCGCGTTAGGAACTCGTCACATCGACTACAACGGGCGATTATGCATGGTTTCCGCTGGAACAGCCTACAAACTTGCGTTCGGCGTCGACCGAAGTCCGATCCCTTGGAGCGAGATCCCCAAAGCAGAAGTGCTGTTTGTAATTGGCGCGAACATCGGCGAGTGCGCCCCCATCACGACCGACTACATCTGGCGCTGCCGTGATAACGGCGGAAAACTGATCGTCGCCGATCCTCGGATGACTCCCATCACGCGCAACGCCGATCTTTATCTGCCGCTACGGCCCGGCACCGACCTTGCACTCCTGATGGGCATGCTGCATGTCATCCTGCGTGATGGTCTGGAGGATCGCGAATTCATACGTCAATACACCACGGGGTTTGAGGCCGTGGCTGAATCCGTCAAGCAGTGGGATCTCCGCAGGGTTGCTGAAATGACCGGTGTGCCACCCGAATCAATCGAGAAGGCCGCGCATTGGATTGGCAAATCCAATCGGGCCATCATGATGCACGCCCGCGGATTGGAGCATCAGTCTAAAGGCGTGGAGAATTGTCTGGCGGTGCTCAATATCGCTCTTGCCACCGGAAACATAGGCCGCGATGGCGCCGGCCCCACGATGATTACCGGCCAGGGAAACGGCCAGGGTGGACGCGAGCACGGACAGAAGTGCGACCAACTTCCGGGTCAGCGTTCCCTCGCCGATCCCGCCGCCCGCGAGTATATTGCCGGGGTCTGGGGCATCAAACCCGAAGAACTTCCTCAGCCAGGTTACAGCGCTCAAGAAATCATGAACGCGATCCACAGCGGCGAAATTAAGGGACTGCTCTCGCTGTGCTTTAACCCTCTTGTTTCGCTTCCCGACGCGAACTTCACCCGCGAGGCGCTCTCAAAACTGGAGTACTTCGGCATTGTCGACTTCTTTCTCTCCGAAACAGCTCACCATGCCGATGTCGTCATGGCAGGTAGCCTCCATGAGGAAGAAGATGGGCTTGGCTGCAGTGCCGAAGGTCGCGTCATTCACTGGAAGAAGAGTGTCGATCCGCCTGGCGATGCCAGACAAGACTCCGATATCATCATTGATTTGGCACGCCGGCTTGGTCGCGGGCGGTTCTTTCCATTCAAGAATCCCGCCGATATTTTCGAAGAACTGCGAGTCGCCTCGCGAGGCGGTGTAGCCGATTACTATGGCATCACCTATGAGAGAGTGGATCAGCAGATGGGTATTTTCTGGCCCTGCCCATCGCTCGACCACCCTGGCACCCCGCGTTTATTCGTCGACAGGAGGTTTTATACCCATGATGGCAAAGCGCATTTCAACATCACGGAATGGCGTCCCAGCGGCGACCCGGTTGGCGATGAATATCCTCTATTCCTAACCACCGGCCGTGTGGTCAGCCAGTATTTATCGGGAACGCAAACCCGCCGTATCGGAGCGCTAGTGGACCAGAGCCCTGAACCTCGGGCAGAGATTCATCCGCGACTGGCTGAACAGTATGGCATCAACGACGGCGACTGGATCACGGTAACAACACGGCGCGACGATCTGACGATTCGCGCCATGGTAATAAAGACCATTCGCCCCGACACCGTCTTTATTCCGTATCACTGGGCGGGCACTCGCAGTGCAAACCGGCTCACTCATCGGACGCTCGATCCTCGCAGCAAGATTCCGGAATTCAAGGTCTCCGCATGCCACATTGCCAAAGCGACGGGGCCTGATGCATCCCCCGACGATCGTGGCGCGCACAAGAACGGCGCGTCGCGGGGAGGCAACTAGTGTTCGGATACGAATTCTACGTCGATCCCTCGCGCTGTATTGGTTGTCGCTCCTGCGTGCAGGCCTGCGAGGAGTGTGACACCCATCGCGGAAAGTCGATGATCAACTTCGACTTCATCGAGAGGAAGGAGAGCATCCGCTCTGCCGCGTACGTATGCTGGCATTGTGACGAGCCTACTTGCGCGCAAGTCTGCCCGGCGGATGCCATCAAGAAGGGAGAGGATGGAATTGTTCACTCCTCACTCAAGCCGCGATGCATCGCCTGCAACAACTGCGTGTTGGCCTGCCCCTTCGGTATCCCGAAGATGATGATTCCCGAGCAGCAGATGATGAAGTGCGACATGTGCTATGACCGCACTTCCATCGGCAAGCGCCCGATGTGCGCGACCGTCTGTCCGAGCCAAGCACTGTCGTACGTGAGGCCGGAAGAGATCACCCATCGTCGCGAGAAGCCAACAAATATTTTCTATTTCGGCAGCCAGAAGATCACGACCAAGGTCTACATGATGGCCCCAGCCGAACGAGAGGCTATCGCCCTCGATGTTGTGGACTACATTTGGGAGGAGAACCATGAATTGGTTGCGGCGAAGGACTAACGAACCGCTTTGGAAAGAAGAGTTCTCGGTTCGCACGGCAGACGAGCGCTATGTGACACGCCGGCAGCTCACCAAATTCCTCGTCCTTACCAGCCTTGGCATGTTCGTGGGAAACATCTGGATTCTGATTCGTTCTCTTTTTTACAAGGCTCCCGTCTACCCGCAGCAACCTGTAGCCTTGCTTGGAGAAATTCCTGTCGGAGGAGTGAAACTGTTCAGCTATCCAACAAAAGATGATCATTGCATCATGATTCGGACCGGCGACTATGAATATGTAAGCTACAGTCAGAAATGTACTCATCTTTCATGCGCGGTCTATTATTCTCAGGCGGAGAACAGACTTGAGTGCCCATGCCACAAGGGTTTCTTCTCGATCAAGGATGGCGCCGTTCTGCAAGGGCCTCCATCACGCCCATTGCCACGCATTGTTCTTGAAGCGCGTGGCGAACAATTAGTTGCTATCGAAGTAAAAGGTTAGACCTATGCCGACTTCAAACGAACGGCCTCCCCAAAATCGTGGCCTGACTGCCATCGCGGGAGCGATGTCTTTGATCGCCGTTCTTCTGATCGTGCAAATCTGGCTATTGAGCGCTGCTTTGGAATCCTTCCTGGGCGGAAACCGGCATACTGCACTGCCAGCCGCGATCTTCTCGGGGGTGATGTTCTTGATTTGCCTGGGCCTCTATGCCTTTGTGGATCGCGTTGATTCGGAGGTTCGCGGTTCTGGCAACGGTTGTTAACTTCATTCCTTCGTACCCTCAAGAGATAGCACTCTTCGACGTCTCCCCGTGACATTAGTCACATGCATGCGGTCACAAATCTGTCAGGCTTGTTTCCAGGAGATCTAGCACCAGGAGGATAGTGTGGCAGAAAAACAGCGAAGCATCGAGGATGTTCGCGAGAATTCTAAGAAGGGTAAACTCCCCTGTGGGGCCCGATACTGCCACCGATGCCACGAAGAATGTGGCGTGATTGTGAACGCCTATATCCTGCGTGATATCCCGCGCGAGTCAAGCGCAGATGATGCTTCGCTGGGCGCACGGCAAGAAGAGCCATAGAATACTGAATTCGTTGAGAAAAGTGTTGGTAGGAGCCGATGTTGCCCGTACAAATTGGAGCACAGACACGCAACTTTTCCGATCCCACCGGACTTCTGTCGGACTGTCACCGTCGCATCGAAATGTTTCTCAGAACTCTTGAAGGAGTTGCGGCGGTCGTCGATCGCCCATCGTCCGAAGAAACTTGCGCTGCACTTGAAGCTGCGTTGCGCTACTTCCGAGAGGCTGCGCCCAAGCATACTGCAGATGAAGAAGAGTCCCTGTTCCCGCGTCTACGCCAGATGCATCTTCCCGACCTAGAAGTCGCGATTGAAAGGCTTGAGCCTCTCGAAAAGGACCATCTCTTGGCCGGATCTTTGCACGCAGACGTCGAAGAGTTAGGACGGCGATACCTCGCAAAGGGAAGCTTGGAATCCACAGGCGTCGAAGCGTTCCGAAAGGCAGTTGCCAGTCTTGCTTCCATATACAAGCAGCACATCAGTATCGAGGACGACCTAGTGTTTCCGCTGGCAGCGCGACTATTGTCCCCTACCGATAAAGCTGCCATTGCAGACGAAATGGCCGCTCGCCGTCAGATAAGCGTCGGTACGGCTCCATCGTGATGTTGTCTTAGGCTAGACACTGGCATCGCTTCCCCATACCATCCCATCCTGCCCGAGGAGCCGCTTCCACCGGATTAGTAACGGTAAACGTCATTCACTCCCATTAGAAACAGAACGAGACTGTGGAATATCAAGGTAAGCAGGCGTCGATGTAGAAACCAATTCCCCGTGTTTTCCGATGGAACTCCCCCATTGTTTCGACAAGCTCCGCATGTTGCCGATCACAGCGATCAGTCATTCTTGTTAATTGCTATCCCTTGTTCTTCTAAACTGTCTTTGAAACTGGCCCCACTGAAGCGCTCGTCTGCCTCCATGTAGTCGAGAACCTTCCTGCCGTTTTCAAACCAGATTGCCGTGTTGTCCCCGTATTGGTGTTCGTCGCTAGCCGTGCCCACTCTGGCGGCAAGGTCGTGGAGTAGAACCATCAACTTCTCCGGTTCGATGAAGCAGGACGAGTGTACAATCCATATTTCTTTCACTGCCCAAAAGCTTTGGCTCATTGCTTGATCACCTTCCTTCTTCCTTCCTTTGGTGAGCATTTGAAATCTGATGACTGCGTCCTCATCCGCTGCCATAGGGCCGGGTCCACAGCGAGTGAGGTTGTGCGGCCTGTTCGCAGATTCACGAACCCGCCGTGGAACGAGAGCCGCCCGTATCGGAACAACCGGGCGAGCATCGCCAGCGCCAGGTATGCGAGCGCTTGGTTCACAAACGGCTCCTGCCGCTCCAGCGCTTCTAACGCGCTACACGGCGGGAGTCCGTCTCTCTTGTCAAGCTTCGCGTTGATGAGTTCAGGAAAGAGTTCCGGAGCCGTCGGCAAGCGCGAGTCTCGCGCTTTGTTTCTTTGGTTTTCGGGTTGGCCCAGCACGAACTGGCCGCTATCGGCGTTGTTGCCCAAATCCAGCCAATAATGGCAGCTCCAGTAGGTTTGAGTGCGGGTCATTGCGTTCCGCGCCGCACGAGAATCCACGCAGCCAATCAGGACGTCAGTTTCGTGCCTCCAGCTCTCATCGATGAAGTGCGGTACTCCCTTCCACCCCAGGCCCCAAAATAGATTGATCCGGGTGGCGAGCACCGTCGCCTTGTGCAGTCCAATCTCACTCTCACTGAAAGGTTGGCGGACGCAGTTGGTGCGGGAAATCCGGTCGCCGTCGACCAGGGTCACATCCAGGCCGTGCGGATGCCCCAAAGCGAGCATAGCCTGGTGCAGATACGGCAATCCGGCGGCAATGGCGCTGCCCGTCCCACCACACCCGACTACCGTGACCTGAACTTTCTTCTGCAGCAGTGCACCAGGAATCTGGTGTTCAGTCTTCGTTGCGATTGTCGTTTCGGTAGCTGTGGTCATCGTTCCTCACGAATTCCCCAAGCGTCTGCGGCAACTTCACCAGGTACTTCGCTGGAAACGCTTTTTGCCCCGCGAGGCATTGCCACATTGCCAGGAACCCGCCGCGAAAATGAACGTGCTTGCGAACGCCCGAGGCGTGCGTGAATTCGCTTTGGAAGAAAGACTCCTCCCACAAATCTGTGGCTCCGACCGATTTCTCCTGCGGAATCTTCATGCTCCCAGTGCAACACACGCCGTTGTCGTAGCAGTTCCAGTACGGCGCCATGCACAGCTTCGTTTCTGTCGTTGGTCGTTCGTCTTTGGCGAGCGCGCGAACCCACAAGTGACTTCCGCACGCTTTGAAGAGCAAGGGCGGGTGGGGATAGAGCTTGCCATTCATGTTTTTCAAGACGGGATCAGCGCCTCGGTCACTGAAGAACATCGTTCGTTCACGGGCCGGGCTCCACCAGACGATCATTTCCGCCGTGCGCACCAGCACACGCGCCGGCAAGATCTCGGCTGGAACCGACCTTCCCAGACCGGCCATCAGGTCGATCAGCATCTGCGGCGTCATCAACTGGCCTTCCGCCAGTCGCGCCACGTCGCCGTCATGCATCACTTCATGGAGAGTTACAAAAGGATGGCGATACGGGTAGCCCTGATAGCTAATCGTCCCGTACACCAGCAGCGCCCGGCTGAGCCGGAAGTCCTGGCTCGAGCCGATGTTCACGGAGATATTCATCGTAGAGGTCCCTAACGAGTTCAACGATCTTGGCGGCAGAGGCCAACGAGCGAAGCATCGCGCCCGCGTGATCGAAGAGGCACCGTACTTCTTCATCGAGTTCGTTCGCCGGCTTGTCCAGATGAATCGGAAACGCCACGTTCGGCTGGCAAGGTCCGTTCTCACCCATGTGCTGCGCCTCTTCGTCGAAGCAAGCGTTGATCGCGTCGTTTTCATACCAAGTGATCAGACATCCGGGCCGGGAATACTCAGCATCCGAGAGCCATGTTTCGATGCCTGGTACGTCCTTCTCACTGATCTGGCCGGGCCACGCGTGCTCGTACCCTTCGCCATGAGCATCCATCTCAAGCAGATGCCGGATCAACTCGCGAGCCACACTCGTGCGGGGCTGGAGTTCCCGCAGCAAGGTCTGGGCTCTTCTGTATTTCAGCGTCTTAGAATGCCTCTTGATACTGGCGGGGATTTCCCTATCCACTTTGCGATAGGTCGATGTTTCCAACTCCTCTTCGCTGAGATCCTCCATCCACATCTCGGCGTGCTCCTGGGCATCGAGGTAGTCATACACGCGCATCCATTTGTAGAGGTTGGTAGTGAAGACTTCGTAAAAAGCGGCCGGCAGAAGATTATGGTCGGCTTCGAGGCGGGCGAGCGTCGCACCAATTGGAATGGAAGCGGCGGCCTCGTAGTCACCGACCAGATACAAATGATCAGCCATTCCTTCTCTTTCGGCTTCAACCTGATTTCGTTCTTGCTCGGTCAGTTCGAAAAGACTGTCCGTAATTCGCAGGTCGCCAACCCAGACTCTCTTCACGTCAACGGCGCGATTCTGTGAGCAAAACCTTCTGAAACCGCGTTCAACAAAGTCCACCGCGCTACCCGACCAGTCATTGGGCCTGCAAATTCCTAACCTCAGCAGGCTCATTCCCAGAACGGCAGCCGGCCCTTCATCCCATCTCGTGCAGTACCGCCAGCGAATTCCCTTGAGTTTGGGGAACGTTACCTCCAGCGGCATCCCGATCACACGAGCGGCGGAATCACCGTGCCCGCGGGCGGTAGGTAGCGGTCTCCGAGTTCGGCTCCGTCTTGAGCGTACTTGAGTGAGTCGAACGCCTTGCCGAGAATTTCCCCGACTTTGAATGCTTCTGGACATTGTTTCAATTGCTCCATGATCGGATCGTTCGTATTGACGTGGTTATGCGTGGCTTCTTCCAACGATCTCAGGACTCGCTTCGCGTCTTCATCGATGGTTCGGCTGGCTACGGCGGCTTGCTTCCTGTGCTTCATGGAAGTCACCTTTTATCACGTCTGACTGACCTTGGAATTGTGGCCCTTGTGCAGTCCGGAGCGCCTTGATGCACGTCTGCTTGTCGATGGACTCGCAAATCCGGACGTCTGGGCTTGCCCACGCGGGGTCCAGTGATATTTGCGCTCTCTGTGGACATCTGCGCTCTGGGCAGGCTCCTAGGTATGAGCTACAATTCCCGCCGAGGAACCGTATGATGACTGACCCATCCTCCGCCATCAAACGTGAAGTTCACCAATTGGTTGATCTGCAGATCCAAGCGCTGCGACAACCGTCGTGTTTGACTACTTCGGACCTGCTTGACTATCGCGTGCGTTCCAAGAGACTCACGGTGTTGTACCAAGAGTTGGACCAGATGCGAAGAGCGAGCTTCAAGCGGCAATTGCGCAGAGCCTCGTAGGATTCACCGTGGTCGGTGTTGAGGGGGCAAGCCGTCGTCGGCAGGGTCAAATCGCCATGAGACAGCGGCTTGTTCTATTTGCAAAATAATAGGCCCACAATAGGGAGAGCATCTTGGCCGCAAGAGTTTCTCATGGTTCCTAGTGCGAGCGTTGTCCTTACGCTCGGAGTCGTCCACTTCGTCTGTACGTTCTGGGGGTAAAGCTCACGCCCCGTGACCCCGCGCTGCAAATCAGCATGAGCCGATTTCACCTGTTATTACGAAAGAAACAATAATGTGGCGGGCTTGGCTGTGCTTTAGTGCCACCCACACCATGGGACTCATTTTGTTTGGCTTGGTCTTCGGTTTTCTCGCATGGGCTCACGGTGAACTCCTCTTTCGGTCACTGTTCCTACTCGTTGTCGGGCTGGCAATGCTGGGTGGTCTTGTTGTGTTCTCGAAGGTGCCAGAACTTCGACGTGCCTGGCGCGTTTGCATGATCGGCGAACGGTAAATCAACCGCGCAATGACGCAGGCAAGCGCCGTAAGCGGCTGATCTACTTTCAAATTAAGGGTGCTCTGATTACAATAATCACGTAGGGCTAGGTGGCTGACTCGCCCCCCCACGATGTTCAGAACCAAGATAGTGAGGACAATCGAATGAATCGATTTAAGATCTTTGCGTTAGCTGCTGTTGCTGCAATCTGCTTCGCGATGTCTGCTCCCAAAACACAGGCTCAAGTACAGGTCAACATCGGAGTCGCGCCTGACTGTCCCTACGGCTACTATGACGTCGCGCCGTACGACTGCGCCCCTTACGGCTACTACGGCCCGGAGTGGTTTACCGGTGGCATCTTCATTGGTGCCGGCCCGTGGTTTCATGGCCCCGCCGATTTCCATGGCCACGTAAATAACCGGTTTCATCCTGAGCACGGCTATACCGGCCCAAAACCAGCCCGTGGCGACAAGCCCGAGCCGGGAAAGCCTCTCGATAAGGTTTCCCACTTTAAAGCAAACGAAGTGCGCGATGGACGCGGCCACGTAGTCAGCAAAAAGTAACATCTTCTGAGAGCGGAAGGCTGACAGTGTCAATCGTGCGCGGCGAGCGAGAAGTCCACTCTCGCTCGCATTCTTTTCTCTACCTGCTTGTCATTCAGATCAGATCTCGCTTTGAGGGGGTCCGCAAAGAGCCCGCGGAAAACATTGGGCATACATCCTAAAGCCTCTTCCTCTGAAATTTGCGACGATGTCATGCATTTGAAGGAACTTTTCGACAAGCGTTCCGAACTCAAGATTTCGATTCAAATGCTGTTCGTCTCCTCGGTGAGCAGCCTTTCTGTGTCTCACCCTTTTGCGCCAATGGCACGAACAAACTTGTAAACCAGTTTGCCAGCCACCGTTTCCGGCCCCCCAATGGCCGCCGTGGCAATTTCCGGATACAAGTGCGTGTATGTCTCTCTCACCTGTTCCGGCGTCATCGTTGGGGACGTATCCGGCAGTTTAACTCCGTTATAGTGAAATTCCCGTTCGAGAACCTGTACTTCCATAACGACTCCTTTCAAGAATGATTGGTTCCGCCACCGGAATCGAAGAACGGAGACGGAACGGAGGGGGCGACAAGCCTCACTCCGCATTTTTCGGTTCGAGGTCGAACAGGCTTCCCGTACTCGCGCCCGGACCTGGAGTTTCTGCGGCACTCCCGGCATGGTTTGGCTCAGCGTCGGATTGGGAATCATCGGAGCCCGCCTTGGTGCCGGACTCTTCCTTCGCTGCCGTGGAAGCTGAACTCCTGCCAGCGCCGCTGTGGGATTTCGAGTTCGTTGATTTCTTGGCTGCTTCTCTGGCTGCTTTGGCGGCGGCCTCCATCTGTTCTTTCGCACTCTTCAGGGTCGAGGACAGCTCCAGGTGAGTCTCGACAAATTCCGCCAACTGTCCCGGCAGTTGCTCGTCAAGCTCTTTGGGAGTGCCGGTGACGCTCAGCGGGGTGGTAAGCGCGTCACGATCATCTTGCGGATCGGATTTTAGTGGCTTTGGGATGATGTTGACGGAAATCTGTTCGTCGCTCACGCGCGACAAGGTGAGAAGCAATATTCGTTGTGCGAGCAATGGCATCAATTCTTGAAACATGGCTTTACTCCTCGAATAGGATGGCGGGGATGGACCGACTCCCCCGCCCGATAGCGCTTTAGGCGGTACATCGTTCACGGCGCACACCAAGGTGTGACCTAAATCACTGCCCTGTAAGTGCTCCGACTGGCATTATGAAAATGAAATTCAATTTCATAAAGATTGGGTTTTGACCTTTTTGGTTTTCGTTTTTTGGCGGCACGGCAGCACATCAGAAAGAGCGCAAAGTTGAGTGACGGAGGCGGAGCGTTCGGGCAGAAAAGCCGGGGGTCGGCAACCACGTCGGGGTTCTGGCCCGTGCTCCTTCTCCTCTCTTCTCTGTCGAGCTTCGCGAGTACCGCAGGAAGCATTTCAGGGACAGTTGTCGATCCCAGCGGTGCTGTCATTCGGGCGGCCACGGTGATCATCCGCAATTCGGATACCCACGTGCAACAGAGTTGCACCACCGATTCCGATGGCGCTTACATCTTTCCTGTGCTTCCCGCGGGTCAATACCAAATTGAGGTCGCTGCTACCGGATTTAGGCCATACCTTCAGACTGGCCTGGAACTCGCCCCGTCGGGTGCCATCACAGTGAACGTTAAACTCTTATTGAAGTCCGCAGCGACGACGGTCGAGGTTAACGCTGACAGCGTCCAGATCGACGCCTCAACCACCCAGATGGGCGAGACCATCGCGGCAGACAAAGTGAGGAGCGTCCCCCTAAATGGACGCAGCTTCACCGATCTGCTGGCGATTCAGCCTGGCATCGTCCCAACCAGTTCGCAGCAGCCCAACGCCGTGGTCATGAGCGGAGTAACCAGCATATCCCCGTCCGGCGACCTGAACGCGGGAAACACATCCATTAGCGGCCAGCGGGAAACTGCCAACGGGTTTCACGTTAATGGCAGTGACGTGGAAGAGGACGTCAACATGGGAACCGCCATCGTTCCCAATCTTGACTCAATTGAGGAATTACGGGTTCTGACGAACAGTTTTGATGCCGAATATGGCAACTACAGCGGTGGGCAGATTCTGGTTCTGACCAAGTCCGGCGCGAATCAATTCCATGGGGACACATTCGAGTTTCTACGCAATACGAACCTCGATGCGCGGAACTACTTCTCCTCCGAACGCGCCCAGTTCGAGCAGAACCAATTCGGTGGAACCCTCGGCGGCCCCCTTCTTGGTAAGGATCGAGTCTTCTTCTTCACCGACTATCAGGGCACTCGCCTGAAGCAGGGAATCGACACGGGCCGGATTTCGGTTCCTTCTCTAGAGGATCGAACTGGCGATCTCTCTGACCTCGCCGGTTCGTTGACGGGAATCGTGAATGGGCAGTACTGGGCTGACTTACTCTCACAAAAACTCGGGTACACGGTCTATCCAGGGGAGCCCTACTACACCTCCGGCTGCGCCCGTTCGTCGCAATGCGTGTTGCCCGATGCCACGATCCCCGAGAGTGTGTGGTCGGCTCCAGCCAAGGCCTTGCTGCAGTACATTCCCAGCCCCAATCAGGCGGGAAATACATTATCTACGTCGGCATATAACGAGACCCTTCGCGATGACAAGGGAGCGATCAGAATAGACGCTAACACGCGCTGGGGATCGGTGGCCGCGTACTACTTCCTGGACGATTACGCTCTAAACAACCCCTACCCCACGGGCCAGGGCGGGGCCAACGTTCCCGGCTTCAACGCCATGACGCTCGGCCGCGCGCAATTGCTGAGTCTTGGTATCACCAAGGCGATCGGGGCAAATGCGGTGAACGAATTGCATTTCAGCTACATGCGGGATGCGAACAACGCAGGGCATCCGCTAGGTGGCGTAGGGCCAACACTAGCTTCGCAGGGATTCGTTGACCCAACCGGCAACCCGGGAATCATTCCACTAGCCCCGGGCATTGAAGGCATCGAAAACGTTTCGTTCAACGACTTCACCTTCGGCGAGGACATCACGGGACTAATACAAGTCAACAATACATTCCAGTGGAGGGATAACTATTCCCGAGTCATGGGCAAACACACGATCAAGGTCGGCGGTGAGTTCCACCGGGACCAGATCAACACCAATCCGGACGTTACATTTAACGGTGCCTTTGTGTTCGAAGGAACCGAAACGGGCGCGGACTTGGCAGACTTTCTGCTTGGGATTGCCAGTAGCTACACTCAGGGCGATTCCCAGCGATTCTACAACCGCAATAAATACGCGGGGCTGTTCGCGCAGGACAGCTGGCAAATCCGGCCCAATCTCATTCTGAACTACGGCCTGCGCTGGGACGTGATCAGGCCCTGGTCGGAAAAATACAACCAGCTTCAAACTCTCATCTTCGGTGAGCAGTCCCGCGTTTATCCCGGTGCGCCTGCGGGACTGGTATTTCCTGGCGATCCAGGTGTTCCTCGGACACTTGCCCCGACGAAATACGACAGCTTGGCACCCCGCATTGGCATTTCCTACTCGCCGGATCGGCAGAATGGCTTGCTGGCAAAGATCTTCGGCGGGCCGGGCAAGACAAACATCCGGGCGGGCTATGGTCTTTTCCACACAGCATTCGAAGGTTTGTCCGCGGGCATCATGAGCGCCAACCCGCCATACGGCTACTCCTACAGCAGTCTCGCCCCGCCGTTGTTTGCCACCCCTTTCGTCACCGCGGCAAGCGGCCAGAATGTTGGCCAGCGCTTCCCATTAACGTTTCCCTCTTTTGGCGCTTCACCGAATCATCCTGATTCGAACATCAATTGGTCGCAATACCTGCCGATAACAGGCGTGCCGTCATTCTCGAACCAGAACGTGCCGCCGTATTCGGAGAGTTATATGCTTTCACTGCAACGTGAAATTGCGACAAAGACTTTTCTCGGCGTCAGTTATGTGGGCACGCAAGCGCATCATCTCCTGGTGCTCACTTCGGCAAATCCCGGGAATCCTGCGCTGTGCTTGAGCCTCAGTCAGCCGAAGGATGTCATGCCGGGCACCCCGACATGCGGACCCTTTGGTGAGAGCGGCATCTATACCACGCCCTCGGGCGCGCTGATTCAAGGAACCAGAGGGCCCTTCAGCTCTCAGTTCGCCGCGGTCACCTACCAGAAAACCATCGCCAATTCGAACTACAATGCTCTTCAGATCAATCTGCGTCGCAGCTCCGGACCACTGGAATTCATGGTTGGCTATACCTACAGCAAGTCTCTTGACCAATCTTCCAGCCTGGCTGAAGCAGTCAATCCACTCAACCCGGCGCTAAGCAGAGCTCTTTCCGCCTTCGACATGCGTGAGAATTTTGTGGCGAGCTACAGGTACCGGCTGCCGGTCAGTAATCTCTTCCGCCGCCAGGACGGCTGGACCGAAGGGTGGGCCATCTCCGGGTTGACCCGGTTCACCACCGGGTTCCCTGTGACTCTTTACAACAATGCCGACCGGTCCCTACTAGGAACCATCCCCAATGGCATCAATAACAACGGTGTCGACACGCCAAACTTCACCTCTGGCAGCCTCGAAATCAATAAAGATCCGCGTAACGGAACCCTCGCGTTCAACACTTCACTGTTTAGCCTTCCGGCGCTGGGACAAATCGGAACTGCAGCAAGACGTTTCTTCGACGGGCCAGGAATTGACAATTTCGATACTGCGCTCGAGAAGAACGTGCGGCTGTCCGAGTCGAAGTCGCTTGAATTGCGGTTGGAAGCATTCAATGTCTTCAACCATGCACAGTTCGACGGACCGGCTGCGGTGAACGGCAACATCAGCAGTGCCAATTTCGGGGAGGTGGTGAGTGCAGCCCCTCCGAGACTTGTTCAATTGGCTGCCAAATTCCTTTTCTAGAGTGTTGCGGTTGGTGGGGTTGCGCCGCCGTCCATCCTTTGCCGAAGATCCTTCCGGAAACAATTTGATATCTTCTGTAACACGAGGGGATCACCGACGTGGATCCATTCATGATGAGCATGACCCAAGCTGCAGGCTCGCTCACCCTTATGAACGTTGCGGGAGCGGCGGTTCTGATTGCTGCGTCCAGCAATAATCTTATGAAGGGGATTTACGCCTATAGCCTGGCGGATCGAAAGACGGGCACGCAGAACCTTTCTCTCTTGACAACTCTTGCTGCCCTCGGCCTTATTCCCTTGTTTTGGCTCTGACTTCGCTCGCCGATCTCCGATCCAGACCCCAGAACTTCCCCTCTGCTTTGACCGCTCGCGCTTTCCATCCAACATCCAGCCTTGTCACCCTTGGCCAGCCAAGCGCTCCATCTGGCGCCTAGTTCGGTTATCCTCGCTGCAACTGTTCAATACTCTCCTCTGGCAACAGCAGAGTTGTTGCCGACCGGTCGGCTTCAGTGATTATCCATAGCTTTTCCCCAGTGTTCGTCTGGTAACAGCTCAACAATCGAAACCCAAGGGCCACACTGTATTCATTCTCTGCCGCGTCGCTCGGCTCCAATTCGCCCGAATCCCCGGTGGCATGACGGACCAAGAAATCGGTAGGCGGCTGCTTCGCCCTATCGAGTGCAGCCAGCGCGCCAGGTGTGGCCACAATGTGTCCCAGCGGGAACAATGCAGACATGATCTTGACTCCTCTCTTTCGACCCATGCGGACGAGCCTCGCCCGCATGGGTCGTCAAAAGCAAAGTGGAATTGCTCGTTGGGAAGGCCGCCTCGCAGGCTAGAACGGCTGTGAGAACCGGGTTTCCAAGAATTCGCCCAGCTTGGCTGTAGCCTTGAATTGTGGGACGGGATCGAGTTCCTTGAATGCAGAGGTGAACGCATTCGAAAGACTCCAGATGGTCCGCGGCTGGAATTCCTCGTACTTCGGCTCGTGGGCTTATGTTGTCGACAACATAAGCCCACTTATGTGGCGCAGAGATTTATGTGGCGTCCGCCTCGGGGGACGTACATAAACACGGGTCGATCACGGCAGACTAGCGCCACATAATTGTGGAGTAGTAGAGTCAGGTGAGAGACTCAGGATGCCTGGGGAGCCAGGTTCAACAGGCGGCGAAGCACACTAATGTCAGGGCGTATCTGATTCGGAGAAACATCTCGTTCATCGCGGCGCTCCCAATCGAGAAGCAGTGCTTCCACCATTTCCTTGCCGTCTGGATCACGAACGGCTTCCGCCGGCGTGCGCCCGCCCAACGCAGGGATCTTCTGGTGAATCCAGCTTTCGACTTGCTTCTGCATGGTGGCTTGCAGGAACTTCCTGGCTTCCGGATCGGCCAACAGCGCCTCCATCTCGGCGTCGTGCAGTTCTGCTTCCCCTGCATCTTGTGGCGTATTCTTCCGCATCTCTTCCAGCGTTTGGGCGATGGTGCTTTCGTAGACCGCCAGCGAACCGAGCCGCTTCGCAATCTCTTTGCGCATCCGTTTGGCGCGATTCTCCGAGTTCACCTCCGCGATCACACGTCCCTCGGAAATCTTGATGTGGCCCAGGATGGTGTTGTCCCAAGTTTTAAACTTACGATTGCCTTCCTTGATCCAATCGATGTCCACCTTCCGCAGCTTCCCGTCGTCGCTCAGTTCCGCATCGTCGAGCAACTCCTTACGGGAATGTCCCACTGCCAATGGGGCCAACGCGTCGAACGCCGCTTCCGCCGACTCGATCCGAAACGTCAGCGTGTGAAACAGCAGCGGGTCGCCGTCCGTATTGCACAGCACCGGCGGAGCGAATAGCCGGTCCCGAATGTCCAGGTAGGTGGCGCGAATCAGATCCGCATATCGCAACAGGTCGTGCGGCGCCTGATAACGATTCTTTTTGGCGATTCTCTTCTTCAGTTTGTTTCGGAGTTCGATGACTTCGATCTTCTTGTCCGGCGGAATGCAGATGGGTGCCATACTGCCGAACACGGCAAGTTCGGGCTGGTGCCAGATCTGGGCAAAAAGCAGGTCTCCCGGCCGCAAGTGTCGCGACCCCGATCGCTCGATGACTTCGGTTTCTCCGCCAATCAGAAGGTCCCATACCCTCATGCGCTCACCGGGTTCATTCCAAACGACCTCGTAGAAGCTCAGCGGCTGTGTTGTAGCCTGCGCCAAAAACATCCGTTGCATCGCGGTTAGCTGCTTCGACTTCTCCAGCATGTACCAGCGAACCACCACGCCGCCCTGCCCGCGCGCGGTGGTCCGCCGAGCGTCCGGATTCCACTGGAACAAGAAATAGGGCATGAAGATCTGACGTTCGTCTGCGGCCTCTTCCAGCGGCTTCGGAACGTCACGCATGTTGAAGTCGTGCCACGCTTCATAGATCCGTTCCCCGAACTTACGCAAGGCAAACCTGGTGAGCTCCCCCGTCAGGCGGTCCGACTCTTCGTGCTGCCGCGCCCACACGTGGTTGATAGATGGAGCATAGCCGGGCAGGCAGCAGTGCTTGTACTTCTTGCCGCTACCGCAGGGACAGGGATCGTTTCTTCCGATCTTTTCACGGGCATGAAGGGGCATAACGTTGCGACATTATCGTGCGGGGTTGTGGAAAGGCAAGGGGCATACTGGGTGGATTTCTTTCGCGAGGAGAACCAACATGTCCCGATCAATACACGCTGTACAAGGCGAGCCGTTACCCTACAACCACCACCTGCATCAGTTCCTGACCTTCCTCAAACACGAGAGAGGGTTCGCCGACGCTACGCTTGTCAACCGCGAACGTTCGCTGAAACCCTTTTTTGCCTGGCTGGTCGCACAAGACGTGCCACTGTCCGCAGTGTCGCCGGTGGTGATTACCAAGTACTTCGCCGGTATCGTGGCGGGCCGGTGGAAGCGGACCACCGTCTCGTTCCATGTGTACTCTCTGCGCTCGTTCTTTTGCTATGCCACCAATCGAGGTTGGTGCGCGGCCGGCATTGCTGAGTCCATCGACGCACCCCGGGTCTACACGTACGAACATCTGCCGCAAGGGCCGACATGGGAAGAGGTGAAGAAGCTTGTCACCAGCGTCAACGGCACGTCGCCAGTTCAGATTAGAAGTCGCTGCGCGATCCTGCTTTGCTCGGTCTACGGCCTGCGCGTTGGCGAAGTCTGTTGCCTGCGTCTTGAGGACATCGATTGGGCGGAAGAGAGAATCTCCGTGCGTCGTCCCAAACAGAGGAAAGCCCAAACTTATCCCCTGACGACCGAGGTTGGGAATGCACTTCTGAGGTATCTGAAGGAGGTGAGGCCGCGATGCACGCAACGAGAAGTCTTGCTGACACTCAGGCAACCATACCGACCGGTTTCGGTTGGCGCTCTTTCCACGATGACTCGGAAGCTACAAAAGAAGCTCGGCCTGAAGCTTAAGCGATATGGCTCGCACGTGTTGCGTCATGCTTGTGCCACGCACCTTCTGGCCCAGGGTCTGACCCTGAAGGAGGTAGGGGATCACCTGGGACACATGTCGGTAGCGGCTACTCGAATCTACGCCAAGGTCGATCTGGTTGGCCTGCGCGAAGTCGCTGCCTTGGATGTGCGACCGCTCGTTGACTGTATCCAGCAGTGTGAACAAAGCGCCGCTGCTTTTTACCGCATCGGAGAGATCCAGGCTCTGCGGGATGTGGGCAATCTCGGGCTGGGAGGTGTCGCGTGAACATCACCGATGCCGTCCACGAGTTCATCCTTTATAAGCAGTCGCTCGGCATGACCTACAAGAACCGGGCACTCAAACTGACTGCTTTCGCCCGCTTGGCCGGACCCGTTGAAATCGACAGCATAAGTCCGGAGACGGTTCGCCGGTTCCTTGATGCTGACCGGCCGGTGACAGCGGAGTGGTTCAACAAGTTCTCAGCCCTGAAAATCTTCTTTCGATTCGCATTGTCACGCGGTTACGCAACACGAAATCCGCTTCCGCTCTCCCAGCCGAAGAATCCGCGGCAGTTCCGTCCCTACCTCTACTCCATAGAAGAAGTGCAGAAGATGATCCGGGTCGTAGACAATCGGCATCGTGGGAACTGGCACCTTGAGCCATACACCATCAGGACGTTGATCCTTCTTCTCTACGGGACCGGCCTCCGAATCGGTGAAGCGATTCGCTTGCAGCACCGGGATGTGGACCTGAGTGACGCGATCCTGACGGTGCGCGAAACAAAGTTCTATAAGACAAGGCTGGTCCCCATAAGTTCGGATCTGACCGAGGTCCTTCGAGGCTATTACGAGAGGAAGTGGAAAGAGCATGGCTCCTCAACCACCACTCCGTTTCTGGCAACGTACGATCGACGCCTGGTCACGCGTCTGACCGCAGAGCTGGCGTTCAAACGCATCCGATATGAAGCCGGCGTGAAACGCACGGACGGTTTCTACTATCAGCCCCGTCTTCATGACTTCCGGCAGCATGCCGGCTCCCGGATTATGCCGACTCTCGCGAGATGGCTCTTCCATCCCCTCCGTTTTGGCGCTGTGTTCCGCACTTTTCTGACAAAGTGAATTCGGCATAATCCGGCTATCTTTTCCGAACTGGGTGTGAAGCCAGTAAGGAGGAGATGCATGTTAGAAAGTTCTTTCCCAAACCTTGGAGTAGTCAATCGTCTTCCCGATCTACTCGTTGTGCAGCTTCGAAGATTCACAGCCTCACTGATAGAGCAAGGCTACGCAGGTGAGACAGTGCGATTGAAAGTGAAGCTGGTTACCGATTTTGGGGAGTGGCTGAAACGAGATAGATTCGCAATTGCAGACCTTGATGAGCGGCGGGTGGAGGCATTTCTCAAACACAGGCGCCGAGTTCACAGGGGCAATTTAAAAACTCTCCAGCAGTTTCTCGCTCATCTGCGAAGGCAGAATGTTGTTCCAGCTCGAAATTTGCCTTGTGACCGATCGCCGTTGGCTCACATTCTGAACCGGTACGAAACACATTTGCGCACAGAGCGCGGACTCGTCGCGCACACGATCTTGGAATACCAGTCTTTCGTTCGTAAGTTTCTCTTGGAGCGCTTCCACGGCCGGCCGCTCCTTCTGAAAGCACTGAAAGCTTCCGATATTTCAGACTTTATTCTGCGGTACGCCCACGGCATGGATGTCAGAAGAGCGCAACTAATGACGACGGCTTTCCGCTCTTTCTTTCGGTTCCTGTTTCAAAGAGGAGAACTGCAAGCCGACTTGGCCGCCTCGGTGCCCACGGTGGCGAATTGGCGGCTGTCCACTGTGCCTAAGTACTTGGTTCCGAAGGAAATCAAACGTGTGCTCAAGGCCTGCAACCGCCGCACAGCGGTCGGTCGCCGCGACTACGCCATCCTTCTTCTGCTTGCCCGTCTGGGTCTTCGTGCCGGGGAAGTGGTTGCTCTCCAACTCGAGGACGTCAACTGGAGAGCTGGCGAAATCCTTGTTCGGGGCAAGGGGCTGCTTCACGACCGGATGCCTTTGCCTGCGGATGTGGGTCAGGCTCTGGCTTCCTACCTGTGTCGAGATCGTCCTCGCTGCCAGACGCGTCGAGTATTCGTTTGCACGAAGGCACCACGCCGGGGTTTTGCGAACCCTTCCACGCTGTCGACGATCGTCCGCCGAGCACTCACTCGCGCAGACTTACACCCTCCTCTCAAGGGAGCCCACTTGCTTCGACACAGCCTGGCAACTTCCATGCTGCGCTCCGGGGCCAAAATGGGAGAAATCGCAGAGATCCTTCGGCATCAAGCGCTCAATACAACTGAAATCTACGCCAAGGTCGACTTCGAGGGCCTGCGGTCACTGGCTCACCCCTGGCCAATGGGAGGTGCACAGTGAAACCATTGGAACAGGCATTGAAGGACTACCTTCGTATCCGCCGCAGCCTCGGGTTCCAGCTCCGGGAGCCGGAAGGTTTGTTGCGGAATTTTGTAGCGTTTCTCCAAGCCAAGGGTGCACCTTACATCACCCGCGAATTGGCGCTTCGCTGGGCCACCCAGCCCGCGAAAGCGCAACCCGCTACCTGGGCTGGACGTTTAGGCATCGTACGACGATTCGCCATCTGGCATAGCGCCATCGAACCTCGGACCGAGATTCCCCCCGCAGGGCTTCTCCCGCATCGTTATCGACGCAAGCCTCCTCACGTCTATAGCGACGGAGAGATTGAAAAGCTCCTTCGCCTAACTCAACAACTCTCCTCTTCCAAGGGACTTCGCGCCCGCACCTATACGACCCTTTTCGGGTTGCTGATAGCGACAGGAATGCGGGTGAACGAAGCCTTGGGCCTGGACCGACCGGATGTTGACCTCAAACTCGGCATCCTTCACATCCGGCGGACGAAGTTCGGGAAATCGCGTTATGTGCCCGTTCATCCTTCCACGGTGGAGGCTCTGAAAAAGTACGCCGAAGTCCGAGATCACCTTTTCCCCGCACCACTCCTTCCTGCATTTTTCATCTCCGAGAAACGTAGGCGGATCACCGAATGGATAGCGCGATATACCTTCGCTAAAATTTCCCAACGGATCGGCCTACGCGCATCGGCCAAGGGTCACGGGCGTGGCCCGAGGCTGCAGGACATGCGTCATCACTTTGCCGCTCGCACTTTGATCCGCTGGTATCGAGCCGGGCTCGACGTCGAACGCGAACTCCCCAAGTTGTCCACGTATCTAGGACACGTCCACGTGAACGATACCTACTGGTATCTGGAAGCCGTGCCCGAACTCCTGCAGTTGGCTACCGACCGGCTGATCCACCGGGAGGTGCGACCATGATTTCCGCCAGCTTCCCCTGTCTTCTTCAATCCTTCTTCACTGATCGCCTCCTTCGCCAGCGGCAAGCGAGCCCACATACGATAGCGGGATATCGCGATTCCTTTCGCCTGCTTCTGAAGTTCGCCCAACAACGGCTCCACAAAAGTCCATCCCAACTTCGCATCGAAGACCTCGACGCTCCCTTCATTGGTCTTTTCCTCGATCACTTGGAAAGCACTCGCCAAAACAGCGCTCGCACGCGAAACGTTCGGCTGGGAGCCATCCACTGTTTCTTCCGGTATGTGGCTTTGGAAGAACCAGCGCATGCCCTGCATTGCCAGCGGATCCTGGCGGTGCCCAATAAACGTCACGTCCGAAGGCCGATCGACTTTCTCAACCGAGAAGAGATCGATGCATTGCTGGCAGTTCCGAACCGTTCCACCTGGATAGGACGTCGCGATCGAACGCTTATCTTGGTCGCCGTCCAGACCGGTCTGCGGGTTTCCGAGTTGAGTGGGCTGAACTGCCAGGACGTCGTGCTGGGGACAGGAGCCCACGTGCGCTGTCTTGGGAAAGGCAGAAAACAGCGTTGCACGCCGCTCCGCCCCGAAGCGGCAAAGCTGGTAGGCACGTGGCTACGGGAACGCCACGGTCAACCCGAGGATCCGCTCTTTTCCAGCATCCGCGGCGGTAGACTCAGTCGCGATGCGATCGAGAGTCGCATCGCCAAATACACCCATCTGGCCGCGCGGAGTTGCCCGTCGCTCAAACGAAAGAAGGTCACCCCGCATGTCTGTCGACATTCCAACGCCATGGACCTTCTTCACCACGGTGTCGATTGCTCAGTGATTGCCCTGTGGCTCGGGCACGAGTCTCCGGAGACGACGAAGGTGTACCTCCATGCGGACATGCAGTTGAAAGAAAAAGCGCTCTCGCGCACTGAGCCACTCGGCGTCAAGCCAACACGATACCGGCCGGATGACAAACTGTTGGCCTTTCTGGAAGGCCTTTGATTATGCCGAGTCAGAACACAGCCCGAGCCCCTCCAGAGCCGTGATGTGATATAGAGTCGGCATAATCCGGGAGCCGGCATGCTGCCGATTATGCCGACGTCGGCATAAGCGACATACGTTTGCCGTCCGAAGGCTTGTGACCTGGTATCGAGAAGGAAAGAATGTCCAGCGTCTTCTTCCGCACTTGGCGACCTATCTGGGCCACGTAAGCCTTCGGGAAACGTCGCGCTATCTGACGATGACCAAGGAACTCCTGGACGAAGCGAGCCATCGCTTCGAACTTTACGCGTCCCCAGGAGGCAAGCAATGAAGAACGACTCGCTTCTTGGCCCCTGGATCAGACGTTTCCTGCTGGAACATCTGGTGGCAGAGCGGAATCTTTCGCGGAACACCCAGCGCAGTTATCGGGACACGTTATGCCTGCTTCTTCCACGGCTTGCGCTTCAGTCGCGGACAACTGTCGATGTTCTGGAGGTCGAGGACTTATCGGCCGACGCCGTACGGAACTTCCTCGCGGGCATCGAAGAAGAGCGTGGCTGCAGCGTCGCAACTCGCAACCAGAGGCTGTCAGCCATACACGCCCTTGCACACTTTATCGGGGAACGCAGCCCTGAGCACTTGATGTGGTGCGGGGAAGTCCAAAGCGTTCCCTTCAAACGCACGGGAAAGAATCCGCTTACTTATCTGGAGAAAGCTGAGATCGATGCGCTGCTCGGGTCACCGGATCCCTCCACCCAGCAGGGTCGGAAAGATCATGCGCTCCTCCTCTTCTTATACAACTCCGGCGCGAGGGCGAGCGAGGCGGCAGGGGTAAAGATCTCCGATCTCGACGGGGATAACAGACGCGGCGGTGCAGTGCGGCTGTGCGGGAAGGGTGCAAAAACAAGGCTCTGTCCGCTGTGGCCGCGAACGATTACCGTTCTGGCTCCCTTGATCGCAGGCCGACCGCAAGACAGCCTTGTTTTCCTGAATCGCTATGGTGCTCCGGTGACTCGTTTCGGAATCCATACGCTGGTCGAAAGGCATGCGAAGCAAGCCAGGGAAAGCGTGCCGTCTCTGGCGAAAAAGCGAGTTAGTCCGCACACGATTCGTCACACGACAGCTACGCACCTTCTACGTGCTGGCGTAGACATCAACACAATCCGGGCGTGGCTGGGACACGTTTCCATCGACACCACCAATGTCTACGCCGAAGTCGATCTTGAGATGAAAGCGAAGGCGCTGGCGGCCTGTGACACCGGCCGGAAAGGGTACGAGAGAAAGATGTGGCGCAAGAACCCACGCGTCATGGACTTCCTTCGCAGTCTCTGAACGGAAAGTTATGTGGCGCTTGTCTACGCCAAACAGCCTGTCCTTACGCGCATTCCCGAGGCGAGCGCCACATAAATCTCTGCGCCACATAAGAAGTACAGGTCATGCACGGTGCGGGCAAGGTGTTCGGGAGCTTCGAGTGTGCCCTCGACGAATGCCTCGTAGATCACTACCTTGGCTGCAACGTCCGTCAATTCACTTTTCTGCCAGGCTTCCACCTGCTTTCGCATCGGCTCGAAATTCCGCTGCATACGATCAACTCCTACCGAAAGACAGTCGATGAGAGAGAACGACTTCGAGTGTTTCGCCAACACTGGAGTGAACGCGCAAGTGGCAATGTGACAATATGTCGGAATTCTATATGGCGTGAGGTTCAACTTCCTCGAAGAGAACTAGTTGCTCGCTCGGGAGCACCGAGTCAGCGGATGGCAGTCACGCCATAGTGTGATCGGGATCACTTGCAGCAGGGACAGCGGCAGCCTAGACTCTCACTATGCGGCGTTTCGAGGCCATTGCCGTCGTCTTAGTAGTGATCTGCTGGACTGCGGCTCCGCTATTGGCATGCATGATTCCGGGCCGAGCGATGACGGCGCAGGAGCACGAGTGCTGTAAGCATATGGCTCAGATGTGCGGTTCGGCGAACATGCCGCAGTCGCACTCTTGCTGCAAGACAGAAGTTCGACCGGGCACAAGCATGGTTGCGACGACCAACCATCAGTCTGGTCCTGTGTTACAAATCGTTGCGGCCCTCCCCGTTCCAAGAGCACCACAGTCTTCGGACTGGTTTCACCAAAACACTCCCCACCATCCGCCCAGCGAATACCTACCTGACACGACTGTCCTGAGAATCTAGGCAGATCTCCGTCCGCCCGCTTGTTTTGGGCGTAAGCCCGAAGTGTCTTTTCACTGACGGAGATAATTATGAGAGTTCTATACTTATTGCTCTTAGTGTGCGCGTGCGTGCTAACCGCTGCAGCCGGGGACCCTTTTCCCGCTGCAGATGCATTGTTGCCGCAGCACCAGCATTCCGCCGTATCCGGTCCCGCCTTTACGCTCGACGAGACCGAGCAGACGGCGCTGCTCAGCAATCCCGAGATTCAGGTCGCGGTTCGTCGATTAGCGGTGGTTGAAGCCCACCTACCCGCGGCTGGCGCACTCGATGATCCCTCACTGATGTATCGCGGCTGGGGCGTGCCTTTGCGCCGCCCTTGGGACTACAACGCGGCGCAAAACATGTTCATGGTAAGCCAGACGTTTCCCGGCTTCGGAAAACGCGGCCTACGCTCTGACATTGCCAGAAGCGATGTAGCCGAAGCCAAAGCGGCTCTCGATAACACGCGGCTTGAAATTAGGGTACAAGTGCGCAAGGCATTTTATGATCTGCTGCGCACTCAAGACGAACTTCGTATCCACGACGGCCATGTCGCCATCGCTCGGCAGGCAGTGGAGGCGGCCCGGATCAAATACACGGTCGGCAAAGTGCCTCAGCAAGACATCCTGAAGGCACAGGTCGAACTCACCCGCCTGGCCGAGCACCTGATTCGCTTCGAGCAGGATGCTGATATTGCTCGCGCTCGCCTGAACACCCTGCTTGGGCACGATCCCGCCGCGTCCATCAACGTTCGCGGAGACTACGGCATTCCTCAGCAGTTGCCGGCGACAGAAGCTCTGGAAAAGCTGGCGCTTACCTCGCGCCCTGATTTGGCCCAGGCGCGAGTCGCCTTGGAGAAGAGCCATCAACAGCAAGCACTGGCGAGCAAGGATTACAACCCTGATTTCACGGTTTCCGGAGGGTACATGCTCATGCCGAGCGGCGCGAGCTACCGGAACAACTATATGGTGGAAGGCTCGATCAATCTGCCGTGGCTGAACCGGCGCAAACATGAGGCCGATATTTCCGAGGCCAAAGCTCAGGTCAGCGAGCAAGATGCGGAGCTGGCCGCGTTGCGGAACGCCGCCTTCGGACAGATTCAGGAAGGGCTGGTGCAGGTGCAGTCTGCGAAGAGGTTCGCCGATCTTTATAAGGGTTTGTTGCAGCCCCAGGCTACGGCCACTCTGCGTTCAACGGTCATCGCTTACGAGAATGACCGCACCGACTTCCTCAATCTGCTCGATAGCCAGATGACAGTCGTGGACATCGACCTCGCTTACTTTCAAGCACTAGCGGACTTCGAAACACGATTTGCCGATCTGGAACTGGCAGTCGGAGCGCCCATTGACAGGACAGAACAACCGAATATAGCAGAGGTAGCAAAATGAGCGAACGCAGTTATAAGCAAGCTCTTGTGATTAGCGCAGTGATTTGCTTGGTGTTGGTGGGCGCGCTCGCGTATGTCATTTGGGGCCACCGCTACCTTTCGTCGGCGAACGACAATTCCAGCCCTGTGATGGCCAAAGGCCCTGACGTTTCCGAGCAGGCCTCTACCCAGGCTACCTCTTCTTCTGGTACACCTGTGCCGCTTGTTCCGCTGCAACTGTCTCCGCAACGCATGCAGGCCATTGGAGTGAAGACCGCGCTGGTTGAGATGCAAAATGTCAGCAACGAGCTGCGCGTGCCGGGGAATGTGGACATGAATCAGAGGCAACTCGCCTACGTGCAGACGCGCTTTCCGGGTTGGATTCAGAAGGTGTTTGCCAATGCCACTTACCAGTACGTACAAAAGGGGCAGCCGGTATTCACGATCTACAGCCCTGATTTGGTCAGCACTGAGCAAGAATATCTACTGGCCAAACAAAACCAGCAGACCTTCGCGAGCGATGCGCATGGGACAGCTGCTCTCGAGGGAGATTGGCTTCTTCAGGCTGCTGCCGACCGTTTGCGCCAATTTGGCGTACCGCCGAGTGAGATCACCAGACTGGAGCAAACCGGCTCGATGCAGCACGACGTGAGCATTGATTCCCCTGCGTCTGGCTACATCACCGACTTCAACGCTCTTCCCAATCAATACGTGCAAGCGGAAACGAAGCTCTACACCATCGCCGACCTTTCCACGGTCTGGGTAAATGCCAACGTATTTCAGGCCGACATTGGCGCTTTGAAGCCAGGGATGCCCGCCACTGTAACGGTTGATGCCTATCCTGGCCGTACGTTCAAAGGAAGGATTGATCAAGTCCTGCCGCAAGTCGACGCCACGACACGCACGGTGCCGGTGCGCTTCGTCTTCAACAACCCAGGAGTCGCGCTCAAGCCTGGCATGTACGTCAACGTCAGCATTGCAGTTCCTCTTGGCCGTCAACTTGTCATTCCTGTTTCAGGCGTCCTGCATTCTGGCACGCGGGATATAGCTTTCATTGACCATGGCAATGGTTATCTCGAACCACGTGAAGTCGAGGTCGGGCCGCGACTGGATGATCACGTCGTGGTCCTGACGGGTTTGAAGGTTGGCGAGCGTATTGTCACGTCGGCGAATTTCTTGGTGGATTCAGAATCGCAGCTGCAGGCGGCGATTGGATCGTTCACGCCTCCTCCGCCCGGCGAAGGAGTGGCAGCGGCGATGAACGGTTCGGCCGAGCGCGTGACCGTCGATTTCAGCACCGATCCCTCGCCACCTCACAAGGGGTCAAATACGGTCCGGGCGAAGCTCGTCGGCTCCGATGGCACTGCGGTAGGCGGCGCGGCAGTAACGGCGACCTTCTTCATGGCAGCCATGCCGGCCATGGGCATGGCTGCTGTGCGAAGCGTGGCAACGCTCCACGAAAAGGGTGATGGCGTTTACGAGGGCCCGCTCGATCTTGAAATAAGCGGGACCTGGCAGGTCACGTTAGTAGTGAAACGCGGCGGCCAGACCATTACCCGCAAGCAGCTCAGCGTGAGCGCTACGGGAGGAATGTGATGATCTCCCGAATCATTGAATGGTGCGAACGAAACCGGTTTCTGGTCTTTACTGGGGTAGTGCTGCTGACCATAGCGGGGGTTTGGAGCCTGCGTCACATCCCACTCGACGCACTTCCCGACATCAGCGATGTGCAGGTGGTCGTCCACACCGAATGGCCGGGCGAACCACCGAACGTGATCGAGGACCAGGTCACTTATCCAATTGTGACCACTTTGCTGGCGGCGCCACACGTGAAGTCGGTCCGCGCCCAAACCATGTTTGGGGACTCGTATGTTTTCGCCGTATTTGAAGACGGAACCGATCTTTACTGGGCGCGTTCGCGGGTGACCGAGTACCTGCAGCAGATTGGCGGCAGGTTGCCGGCGGACGTTCATCCTGCCATCGGGCCTGATGCGACCGGGGCCGGTTGGGTGTATGAGTATGCCGTGATTGATTGTACTCACACCAAGAGCTTGGCGGATTTGAGGGCCTTACAAGATTGGTATCTCCGCTACCAACTCGAAACGGTCCCCGGCGTGGCCGAGGTTGCAACCATCGGCGGCTACGTCCGCCAATACCAGGTCAAGCTCGATCCCAACAAGCTGTTCTCGTATGGCATTCCGGTCTCTACGGTGATTGACCGCGTGCGTGACAGCACGAACGAAGTGGGTGGCAACGTCCTGGAGATGAGTGGCGCCGAGTATATGGTGAGAGGCCTTGGCTACCTGCGCTCGGTGGCCGACTTGGAAAACGTTCCGGTCGCGACAAAAAATGGAACGCCTGTGCTGCTGCGCGATCTGGGCAGCGTGGATTTCGGGCCGGAGGTACGCCGCGGAGCTGCCGATTGGCAGGGCGAAGGGGAGGCCGTTGGCGGCGTTGTAGTCATGCGGTTCGGTATGAACGCGCTTGACGTGATCAGTGGTGTGAAAGCCAAGCTGCGAGAGATTGCGCCGTCACTTCCTCCCGGAGTGGAAATTGTGACCGGCTACGATCGCTCGTGGCTAATCAATGAATCCATCAGGACCCTGAAGCGGGATCTGATTCTGGAAGCTATCATCGTCAGCTTCGTGTGCATTGCATTCCTGTTCCATCTGCGTTCAGCGTTGGTGCCCATCATCACGTTGCCAATCGCTGTGCTCGCGGCCTTCATCCCAATGTACTTTCTGAACGTCAGCTCCAACGTGATGTCGTTGGGCGGACTGGCATTGGCCATTGGGGTGTTGATCGATGCCGCGATTGTAATGGTCGAGAACGGCTACAAGCATCTGGCGGAACATAGCGGTCTTGCTGCCGGCGAGCATACGGAGAAGCTCAGTTCTCAAGAACGTAGAGCTATTTTGGTGCGATCGGCGAAGCAGGTGGGCCCTGCCTTGTTCTACTCGCTGATTATCATTCTGGTGTCGTTCCTTCCCGTGTTCTTGTTGGAGGCGCAGGAAGGCCGAATGTTCCGGCCACTAGCCTGGACCAAGACATCGGCGTTGGCCTTTTCCTCGCTGCTTTCGATCACCTTAGTCCCCGTGCTGATGCCGTTATTCATTCGAGGCCGGTTGCGTCCTGAATCGCAGAACCCCGCAGCGCGGGTCACTCAAGCCATCTATCTGCCCGTCTTGCGCTGGTGTCTGCGCCACTGGAAATTGCTGATCGCGATCAACCTGATCTTTCTCGCCGTAACCATTCCGTTGTACTTCAAACTCGGTAGCCAATTCATGCCCGCCTTGTACGAAGGATCAGCTCTCTACATGCCCACCGCCTTGCCGGGCATCTCGATTCAGCAGGCAACGTCGCTGATGCAGGAGCAGGACCGTATGATCCGCTCCTTTCCCGAGGTGGAAAGCGTGTTTGGCACGGTAGGCCGTTCCGACAGCGCCACCGATAATGCGCCGCTCGATATGTATGACACAACCGTTATGTTGAAGTCCCAGGAGAAGTGGCGACCGGGCATGACCTATGAAAAGCTGATCGCGGAAATGGATGCCAAGCTCCAATTCCCCGGCCTGACCAACACCTGGACCATGCCGGTACGCAACCGGCTCGACATGGAACTCACGGGCATCAAGACTCCGGTCGGCCTGAAGATCCAAGGGCCGGACTTGGCTCACATTCAGGATATCGGCGCACGAATGCAGCAGATACTCAATACCATGCCAGTGACCAGTTCGGTATTCGCAGAGCGAGTGTCGCAAGGGTTTTATTTGAACGTAGAAGTCAATCGATCTGAAGCTGCGCGATATGGACTTACAATCGGAGACGTTCAGCGCGTCATTACCTCGGCGATCGGCGGCTCGAATGTTGCTCAGAATGTCGAAGGTCGCCAGCGCTTTCCAATCAATGTCCGCTACGAGCGAGATTTCCGTGGCGATCCTGAAGATCTGGGCCGAGCTCTCGTTGGCACTCCGTCGGGTGCACAAATCCCAATCAGTGAGGTAGCTCGACTTTCCTTCTCCCGCGGGCCGGCGATGATTCGAGATGAAGACGGAGCGCTTACCGGCTATGTGTACCTTGATCTGAAAACGAAAGACTACGGCGGGTTCGTAGACCAGGCAGACAAGCTGTTACGAAACAAACTGGACCTGCCTGCGGGCTACACCTATCGCTGGGCGGGCGAATATGAGTTCGAACTGCACGCAAAAGAACGGCTGAAGGTTATCCTGCCGATCGTATTCTTTGCCATTTTTCTGTTGCTCTACATGGTATTCAAGTCCGCAGCCGAAGCTGCGGTCCTGATCTTTCCGACCCTCTATGCAATGTCCGGTGGACTCATCCTGCAATGGGCACTGGGCTACAACTTCAGCGTCGCGGTGTGGGTCGGATACATCGCGCTGTTTGGTATTGCGGTCGAAACCGGGGTCGTGATGGTGGTTTACTTGCACGAAGCGCTTCAGCACCGGCTCGCCATGGGAACACCGATGACTGATGGTGACGTGGAGCAGGCTACGATCGAAGGCGCAGTTCAGCGGTTGCGTCCCAAGCTAATGACTGTGACCGCTGTGATTTTGAGTCTTGCACCGATTTTATGGGAGTCGGGCATCGGATCGGATGTCATGAAGCCGATTGCGGCACCGATTGTGGGCGGGATGATCACATCGACCATTCACGTGTTGATCCTCGTCCCAGTCTTTTTCTTCTTGATGAAGCGACGTGCCTTGCGGCACGGCACGCTGGCAAAACAACCGGCAACGGAACGACTGTGAATGTTGTCAACAGCGGCTTCTGCGCGTTCTCAAATTCGCCTAACGCTTGCTAGACTTCGGGCCTGGTGCACTCAGCAACAGCCGCACGCTCGTCCGCGTGCTCTGCCATCAATACGAACGGCTGAAGGATCGTAAAGAGACGCGGGCCGTTTCTGGCGGGTGTAATCCCGGCGGTGATTGGCCTGGTATTAAGCACCCCCATACTCCTGGCCTCTGGAACACTCCACTCTTGGTGGGCATTCGCTTTTGCAGGTCTCGCTCTCCTAGTTCTCGTTCGGTGGAAAGTGCATCCAGCGTTTCTGCTGGCCGTCGGCGCGGTAGCTGGAACCGCCGCGATCCTTCCATAACGCGTACGATTTAGTGCTTCATTCGATCCTACATAGACAGTAAAGAAACTGCTGGACTGGTGCCAAGCGGTGTGCTGTGCATTTCTTTGCAACTGTCTAGTAGGCGAAAACGCACGCCGAACTCTTGGTGCAACGACGCCGCATCGTACCGAACAACCTCCAGGCCGCTGCACTTGGTTGGTCCCTCAGGCCCGAAAGTGCTGACGATCACACTTCCTCCATGCTTCACCGCGTGGGTGACTTGGCGGACGTAGGCGAGACGATGGCTCGGCGAAAGACAGCCCGATCATGCCACACATCGTAAGCAGATGGCTCCAACTCAACTTTCGTAATGTCGGCGACGAGCCAATTGATACGCTCCGACGCCTTCCCTAGTCGTTTCCTGTTCGCGTCGATGGCGGTTTGCGAAATATCGAGGACGGTGACGTACTCGTATCCGCGTGCGAGAAGGTCATCGACTAGTCTAGACTCGCCGTCGCCGACATCGATGATGGAAGCTGCGGCACCAGTAGTCGCCGGCTCTATTAAACCGAGCGAAGTTTCAAGGTGCGGACGGTACCAGCTGACTGCGTCCGGGGCCTTCTTCGTGTAGATCTTTTCCCAATGCGTCTGTGCGTCCATATCGGCCAAGGCCCCGTATTGATAGACTCTGCTTTAATGATAGGTCTGTCAGAGACGTGGAGGCACAAAAATCTTTCTTGCCGATGTCAGGCTGGTGCAGTAGGGATTCGCGGCGAGTGGATGAACCGCAAGGCACGGAACATGTATGCCTTTCTACAAAGACCACGTTTATCCTCATCTCGTAAGCGTTCTGGGAAATCCGTAACCGATCAACAACATTCGGCGGCGCATCGTCCCGTTGACACAAGGGAGTGTCCTTGAGATCGGCGTGAGTCCCGGCGTCAACTTCACTCACCGATCTCTCAAGACCGCTCCATCCAAAAACGCTCGTCGCATATGGCGTGTCACTCGATTAAGTAAGGAGCGGTCGGTCGATACCGCCCCATAAGCTAGAACGACCCAGAGAACCGGGCCTCCAGAAATTCACCCAGCTTGGCCGTCGTCTTAAATTGAGGGATGGGGTCCAGCTCCTTGAACGCGGACGTGAATGCATTCGAGAGACTCCAGATGGTGCGCGCCCGGAACTCCTCGTGTTTCGGCTCGAAATACAAATCGTGCACCGTACGGGCAAGATGTTTCGGGGCTTCCAGTTTCCCCTCCACAAACGCCTCGTAGATGACTACCTTCGCAGTGACATCCGTGAGTTCACTTCGCTGCCACGTCTCTACTTGCTTTCGCATTGGCTCAAAGTTTCGCTGCATTCGATCGACCCCGACGGAGATGCAGTCGATGAGCGAGAACGACTTCGAGTGTTTCGCCAGTACCGGCGTAAAATCTCCAGCGAACGCCATGTTCGAGCACACGAACACGCGATAGCCACAGGTCATCGCCAAACGCATGCTCTTGTCGTGGGAGTTCCGCAGACCGATGGAGAAACGGCACCCTGCCATCTCGGTTTCGAGGTCGAGAACCCCAAAGGCTTTCATGCCGTCTGGCGAGACCGCGTACTCGTCGTGGACGACACCGATGTGGCGAAACCCGAGCGTCTCGACCAGAGCTTGCACGATCTCGTGATGCGGGACCGGGCGGTGTGTTTCCGTTGCCACTGGTGTTGGCACCAGTGCTAGTTCTTCGCGGCCAATCGTTCGGCCGCCGTACCCAATAAGCGTGCTAGCTTCCGACATAGTTCTTTCCTCCTTGTTGATTTGAAACAAAATTCTTGAAGGCGAGAAAAACATGGTGGCGACGGCTGCCGCCGAATTACTGGCGATGGGTGTCGATTTCAGGAGAGAGGACTTCTCTCACGGGTGACGAGGTCTGCTGCGAGGCACCCGACATTCGGGTGCTTCAGGTCAACTGAAGCCGAATAATGACGCTTGTTCCGGGACAGCCGGTCGTCCGCGCCGCCTCTTACCTGACAACGATTGCGGCCGCTGTCCAAAGACGACGATAGACGCGGTGTCCATGACTCCTTCAACAAGGCTTGCGGGGGCGGACTGAGTATCCAGCAGATCACCGGGCATTTCGATGGGTAAGGCATCGTCGTCGCTGTGAGAATTCGTCGGGAACAGCTTTTGATGTTCTGTACTGAGAGCTCTCCAAACGGAGTCGGCACTATCGCCAATGCCGTTCCTCTCGACCAATTCCCGCGCCATCGCCGAGAGCATGTCATCGTCTTGGTCGATGCTCTGCAATCCCTCGCCGGCAAACTTGCCTTCCATGGTGAGTGCTACGAGGAGCTTCTTCCCCATCAGGCGCAGACATGAAGTTTGCATCGTCGCTTCCGCGCAGAGAAACTTCACGCGCACCGGTCGTCGTTGCCCGATTCGCCACGACCTGCGACTGGCCTGCCGCAAAGTGTGTAGAGAGTATCCGGACTCGTAGAAAAGGATGGTCGGGAAATCCAGCAGATCGAGGCCGGTCTCCACCAGTTTGGGGTGGCAGATCACCACCTGGACTCCATCTTTGACTTGTCTGGCGTACCAAGCCTCGCGCTTGGACGTGTCCACACTCGCGCGCAAAACTGCCGCGCGGAGCCCTTCGTTGCTGAGGATTCGTTGAAGCCGGGCTGTAACATCGTGCTTCTGCGTGTACACGGCAAAGACTTGACACCGCCGCCCCTCCGCCAGTTCTTTCTTGATCTCTTCGATCAGCCTGCGTTCCTTGGAATAAATGCGGTCCTCGGGAAGGTCGCGGGGATCTGCAATGACGAATCGGACCCTGCGCTTGAGTTCCGGATCGAACTCAGTACCGTACAGCGTCCCAATCCCGTATGGGTGATCGGGGTACAGCAACAGCGTGTTGAGCATCGTGCTCAAGACCGAGCGGTTTCCCCTGTGGGCTTTCAACGCCTTCCGCATGTCGTCTTCGAGCTCGCGATACGCCTCCCGCATGGGAGCGTCCATCGGTACGCTCAGATAAGTTTCCTCGAATGGCGGGAGTTCTCCCGATATGTCCTCTAGGAATACAAAGGCACAGAGCTGCATGAGGAACTCGCCAAACAACAGCGGTGATGCTCCGGGCTTGCGCCGGACCGTGCTCGTGGTTTTGGCCTTGGAGCAGGCGTTGTTCGCCGGTTCTACCTTGGTGATGGTTTCGAGGACTCCGTAATCCTGGATAAAGGAACTGCGGCCTGTGGTGCCCCATTCGTAGCCATGCTCCTTCATCCTTCTCGCTTCGAGACGGAAGAGCGTGTTGAAAAGATCATCCGCATAGCCGCCGAGGAGGGTGCCCGTTAGCCCGACGATTCGGTCGGTGCATGTGGCCAGAGTGCCCAAGGCGTTTCCTTGCGCGGTATCGCCAGCGAGTTGGTGAATCTCGTCACAAATCGCATAGTCAAACCATCCCGGCATGTAGCGCCCGATGAATTCAATCGGGGCCATGCGGCGGATCTTGTCTGAATCCGCCTGCCAGAGTGGGCTGTGCAGAGGGCGGCAGGATTTCTCGCCCCTGGTCTCAATAGTCTCGGCAATCTTGACCTTCTCAAACTCACCTGCAGTCAATCGGCTGTCGTCCACGATCACCGGCTTGCCCGTGTCCGAATTCACCACGCAGCCAACGTATGGGCCGGAATGTGGCACCCGGTAAGCATGGCGCCAGAAATAACCGAGCTTCGCACGCTCACGTCCGACGATGAATAAGGATGGTCTCCCGCAGAGCGACAGCCAGCGTTTCCGCGAACTCGGTGAGTCCTTGCGCAGCCGCAGCTCGCTCAGCGTCGTGTGCAAGCCTTCCCGCACGATGCGGCCCTGCCTCAGCCGCACCTCGTTCACTCCGTGGGATTTGTTCTCGTCGCCGCCATTTCGTAAGTCATCGATCAGGAACACGCGTAGCCCGGGCAATGTCAGAAACGCCTCCCGCGCCCACTTCTCTACCAAGTGTGGCGGCACCATCGCTAATGCGGTAAACGGATTCCCCTGGCCGTGGACATGAATGGCCCCGAGCGAGATCAATGTCTTGCCGGTACCGCATTCCGCGACCACCATCGATGTCCGCGCCTGCTGCCAGCGTTTGGCAACTCCCATGATGGCGATGGTCTGTGCTGGGAAAGGCGTTCGTATCAGCCCTTCAATCCGAGGTGACACTGCGTCGTCGAATTGGTGGAGCGCCGGATACTCCTGGAGAATGCGCTCTCCCAAAAGCGCTGCGTGACAGCGCAGGTAGTCGTAGATTGTGGACAGTTCTGACATGGAAGTCCTCTGGCACGGGAAGGAGTTGCGGAAGAGAACGAGAACAAAGCGAAAAGAGAAGAGAGAAGGTGGGTGATGCGGAAAGCTAGTTGGCCGGCAGGAAGAGGTCTTGCAGAGTCAAGCTCGGCCAGCGGATCGAGCCAGTTGCAGCCGGAAGGCTGACGGCTCCACTCTCAACGCCCCAACTGAGCCAAGAAAGAAACTGTTCCTTCTCGCCTTTGACCAGCAGGGGAGCACATCCGATGCCGAGAGCCGGAATGATCGCGTGATGTGTCTGCAGTTCACTCGCAAACCAGTCAGCCCAGTCCGGCATTCCCGGAATCCCGTGAATATGGGTAAGAGCGGCCCAGATGAATCCGTTTTCTGAGCTTGCCAGCAGAGTTCGTCCCGAACCCGTCGAGACGTTGCTCGATGCAAATTCTTCCGACAACGCGATCAGGTGACGTAGCGGTTTCTTCCGTCCGGCAAGCTGCAGCGAACCTTTGAAACACTGCGCGTTCCGCTCGAGACAGACTCGAATCGGCTGCACACCCGGCCCTTCCACCATGAACCTGTCTCCGAGAGAGATCGCCGCGGTGACGGCCGCAATCTGCGTGTCCCCTCCAATTACTGAAATGAGATGAGCTTTTGCCTGCCGGGGCGGATCAGGCAACACTTCTCCGATGAAGCGATCCAAGCGTAGCTTGATGCTGGTCGTCGTCTTCTCCGTGCTCTTCACGTAAGTCAGCCAACCGAAGCGAAGGTGAGCATTCCTCATTGTGGCTCCTTCTTTTCGTGAGTGAGAACCAGGGTCTTTCCGTTGGCAAAGACGAGCGTTAACTCATGCGAGAATCGTTCCCGGTCATGCAGGATTTTGGTTCCATCTTCTTCCTCTTCTTCCCAATGGTCGCTGAATTTCACGGAGCGCCAGTGGGCGATGTGGCGATCTTCCCCTTCGCCGAATACTCCATTGAGCATTCCGGCAGTACAGAGCAATCCGACATGTCCGCCATGCAAGGGGGTGAGCGGCCGGCCTTTGACGTCATTCAGTTTGGGCAGAAGCACGCGGGCCGCCTGACCATAACCCGCCGATTCCAACAACAAGTCCTCCACCTCGTCCAATGGAATACCCATGTTGGTGAGTACTACAGGCTCCGACCCTGGAATGTCGTAACGGACCTCAGCAGTGTCGCCCAAAGGCTCGAGCTCTGCTTTCGTCGCCAGCGTTTCGAGGTACCGCACAGCATCCAACAAGGCAGCGTCAGTAATCTTGGAGTGTCGCTTGCGGCGTGTTGCCAGAACCACGATCTGCCTGTATTGCAGGCAGGCTGGCTCGGTGAGTCTGTACGCTCGCAAATCCGTAAAATGTTCGTTTAGCAACCTCGCGCATTTCGCCAATCGCACCTGCGGGATGACAAACAGCAATACACCGCCAGGTCTGAGCCAGCGATAGGTATGTTCCAGGAAGACCAATTCCAGTCTCTGATTGTTGCTCTCTCCCGCTTCCCAATCGTACGGCGGATTCAGATAAAGGAGAGACACTGCTTCCGGTGAGCAGCGGACATCCATGGTGTTGGCCTGTAAGGTCTCGATTCCCAAGGCTCGTGCTTGTTCGGCCCGATTGGCGTCGATCTCGACGCCATAGCGATGGGCGGTTACGCCATCCAGCAAGTGATTGAATGCCGCTCCATCGCCAACGCAAGGATCGAGTGCCGAGAATTCCGAGGCGAAAACAAGAAAATTCTTGAGCCTCGCGGCCTCGGGCACCGGCAACGGGAAAAATCCTAGTTTGATTTTTCCAGGCGGTCTCATTTCGCCACCCCATTGAGCGCCTGTGTCACGAGGTCTCCAATTCCATCCGAATCGGATCTATCGCTTACCGCGATGAACGAGCAGAAACCGTTCACTGGGATCGGCCGCTCATCTTCAACTCTGTAGCCGCGCTCGATGTGCTGTTGCTTTCGCTGCTCAAATAAGTCGGATTTCGTGGTCACACGAATTCTCATGGCCATCCTCATTTCTCATTAGTTGGCGATCAGGTGGAAGTCCGCGTTTGGAAGGTCATTGAACGCGGGCACTAATCTTGGTGCGTCGCAAAGCCACTGGGAACTCTGACGGGCTGCCTCTGTCTCGTTTCCCTTCGCCGGAACGAGCCTCTCCGAACGAATCGAAAATCTGCGACCTGGCTGTCTGCCGAAGTCATGCATTGGGCGAAGAAATGGCCAGTGCGCAAGATGTTTTGCAGAGAGCACCGCCGCCATCCGCCACTCTCCTTGGTCCAGCGAAAACAAGCGCCACTTACCGCCGAAGCTGAATCCGGAGGATCTGAAAGAATAGAGTTGCGGAGCGAAGTCAGAACCCGGGTCGTCGCATTACGTGGACGATAATTGCGACATGAATTCCAATCGCGGCTCCTGCACCGGTCATGTGCATCAGGAGACCCGCGGTGCCAGCCTGATGGATGGCGACGATACCGTACCCGCCCAGGGGAAGAAACAAGGCGATCGCGGTTCCCAATCCTGGGTTGTAGCCTCGAGAAACGACCGCTTGGGCGACGTGAATGAGGCCATTTAGGAGAACCAGATAGACTGCGACGAGTCCGAAGCCAACGTTAACCCTTGCTGCCAATGCCAGAGACATTCCGACGAGGCCCCACACACCGGGTACGTTGATGACGAAGACTGCCAACGGTGAGAGTCCCACTCTTCCCTTACCAATCTTCTGATTGACGAACAGTCTGAACCGGTCTTTGTCGTGCTCCTCATACTGATGAAGCATGTAGACCGGCAGGCAAAGAAAAGTGGCCACGAGCGGAGCCGCCCAGGAGTGTACAAGGACAGGCGCCAGTAACAGCAGCAACAAACCGGCCAGGAACCCACCATAGACCCAGTTGGCGATCAATCGGGCAAACACCAGTCCCTCCACTCGAACAGCTCATTTCTAAGGTGCAAGGATATCCCTAAACCGCCTCCGGGAAAACTTGGAGATTGCGTCCAGGCGGAAAACCACCAGAGTAAGTTTAGAGGTGATGCCTTCGATGCGTTGACCATACATCCAACGCTGGGGCTTGATTTGCGTCAGCCAGTCCTGGACGGTAGGGATCCGTCCCAAGTCTTCCTTTACATGCTGTTCCCCGATGTAGCGCACCGGAACTTGCCTGCCTTCGCTGTTGGTCATGGTGATACCAAAGAGGCGCTCACACAGGAAGATGCCTTCAGCATGGTGCCGAAGAGCGCGATGCCGGAAGTCCGGGAGGAAGGCCTTGGACTCATCAAACCAGTTGTGGATTGCTATGTAGTCCTCGGCGCGACCGCCGAATTTTTTGGCGCTGCTTTCCGCGTGCTTGATTGGGTGTCCCATGGTTACACCTCATAGCTTGAGGTTGTGTACTCTTCGAAACGATCATTGCGCTCTACAGTGATCGTGCGTGTTTTTACGTTCAAGATCACGTCGCCGAAGCCTCCACAATCATTCTCGTAGCCGTAGGGAACCAGAGCCTCAAAATGTTCCTGCAGGTGCGAGAAGTTGAATTCTTGAACTTCGCTTTCTTCGTAGGCGTAATCTTCAGTGGCATAGCACTTGATGTCTTCGTTCACGCCTTCATCGCCTGAGCCGTCGAAGTGCACGGCTACAAACGTGATTCCGGCTTCGGCTAATCGCTCGCATTCGGCGAGGATCGCTGCCTTGGCTGCGGCTTGCTCGGGTGGAAGTGCTGGCTCTGCATTTGACGGTTCGTTTTGCATAGGATTCTCCGGTAGTGGTGCAGTTTGAATGTGGCTTGATTAACGGATGGCAGAAAATTACGGCGAATGGTCACTATTGACCATCCCTGGGCATCGGAGTTTGGCGTTATCTTACGGTCATGAAGAAAGAAATCGCTCCAAAACAGATACTTGCCCTCCGTTGCCCGACCTGTGGTGCTGGTCCAGGAGAGAAATGTGAACTGGCCACCGAACAACCCCGCACAACGCCGCATCGTGACCGCCGATTGATGGCAAGAGACTGACTAGGACTACAGCACTCCTGCCTAGACACCGTCTATTGTTTCATCACGGTTTTTTGGGCGACCGCTTCGAGCGCGAGCACGATCTGATGCAACGTTTGTAGGTTGTCCACCTGGGTCAACGACTGCAAGTTCATGGAGAGGAGTATTTTTGTCAGTGGTTCCGGCCCAACTCTGTCCAGCGCCGCATCCAACCGCCGGAGACCTCGGTTTGCTGCCTGCATGTGCGCCAGCACCTTATGTTGGACCGCTGGCTCCCGAATATCCTTCGGGTTCCACGCTCTTGCGACTGCCTTCAACAACCCGCGATACATGCGTTTCCCCAGAGCTTGCTCCATCTGCTCGATCCCTCGAACGAGGCTGTCGCCTTGGTCGCTCCCGCCGTTGCCGTTGCGATAGCCAGTGCCATCCCCGCCGTTTCCAGCAGATGCGTGCTCGGTCGGCTTCGGATTCTCCCCCGCGTAGGGCCTGAGGCCCCGACGCCACCCTTCCGGTGTCGCCCAGTCGGGCAATTTCGGAATAGTCTTGGGCCGCTTGCGATCATCTAGATCGACCCATGTTCCCGTGAAGTAATACAGATACCGCCCTAATCCAAAACAGGTGCACGCTCGTTTGAAAGCCTGGGCTTCCGCACTCGTGCCTGCGTTCACATCGTCGGCAAACTCTTCTCCCGTCGCAGAGTGTGAGCCAACACCGAAAATGGTCAGCTCACACGTAACCAGCACCTTCGCAACGATCTTTTGATCTTTACTCCTCTCAAAGTTCGCACTGGTATGAATTGCGTACTTGCGGGTCCAGCCCGCCGGAGTGACCAAGGTGTTCAGACGATCCGTATAGGCGCGCTGGTCCGCATACGGTATTACCTGACCTCTTGGTGTTCCGCTTTTACTGGTGTTCGTGACGCGCCATTCAATCACCGACGGTCGAAAGGGTACTTCTAGACTAGCGATCAACTCTTTGATCTTTGCCGCCGGCGTCACCCCACTAGCCATGTTTATGTCGCCAGCTCCAAACTGCTGGGCTGCGGTGCTGGGAATATTGGCGGAATCATTGGCGTGTCCGTTGGCTGGACTCATGACAGTTCTCCTTTCGTAAGGATCTGTAGGAACCTTCCCAAACACTTCAGAATGGAATATCCTCGTCTGCAATTTCGCCGGAACCAGGGTGGGCCATGGCTTTCAGTCTCGTTGTGGGTGGGTCTTGCTGGTCGCCGCCGCCCTGATACCAAGGGCCGAGTAGTAGCACTTCACGAGCGACGATTTCAGTTCGGTATTTCCTCTCCCCGCTCTGTCGGTCCTCCCAGCTTGAGGTCTGGAGTTTGCCTTCGACATAGACTTTGGAACCTTTAGCAACGTACTCCCCGACGATCTCTGCCACTCGCTGCCAAGCCACGATGCTGTGCCACTCGGTCCGCTCTTGCCATTCGTTGTTTCGGTCCTTGAACTTCTCGTTTGTGGCAAGGCTGAAGTTCGCGACTGGAATGCCGCTTGCGGTATATCTCACCTCTGGGTCTTTGCCCACGTTTCCAACGAGGATGACTTTGTTTATGCTCTTTGCCATTGCAGCCCTCCTGTGACGAGAAAGTGGCCAGAAAGCGGCTGTGGCGGCAGAATCGGAAAACATGGAAAGACTGGGATGTATTAGAAAGGTGTTCCGGACAAGATCGAGAGAGGATCTCTTAGGAGAGTTCCAGGACGGAGAAACCAGCCGCTATTGCTGCCTTGGATAGTCGTTGATCTGCGGAGACAAAATTCCTCTTTGCCGGACGCTGTTGACACCAGGTCATGGCTGCCGCAAGTTGCAAGCTATCCGCTGCTCGCAAGTCATGAGCGTCCAAAAGACGCGTCGCCAATTCGCGCATGTGATCGCCTGGGAGAATCTCCCTCCAGCCGCGGTTTAGCAGGTCGAGTTGAGACAGAGCCTTTTGTTCCTCTGCATCGGTCAGCTGGCCCAGGCGATGGAGTCTAGCGATTGCACTGTGGATTTCCACTAGACTCCCCCACCAAACGACTGGCAAGAACTTCCGCAGTTGAGCATGCGCCTGACGACTTGTCGATTCATGCAGACACAGTGGCACCAACGCGCTCGAGTCCCAAAAAGCAGGTTGCTTGCTCATAGGGATTGTTCCCGATCTTCAAGCAGAGCATTCGTTCCCGCTCGGCCAAGGTGTTTGCCGGTTGGAACCCGCAGTACCTTCTCCAGATCGACGGGACTTTCAGGCAATCGCATCTTGCCGGCAGCGACTAAGAGCAGCTCTTCTTCGGTACCCTCTTCAGGAGAAAAAGGAACCAGCTTCGCGACAGGAAGATTACGGTCCCGTATGATGATTTCCTCGCCGCCTTTGGCAAAAGTGAGGTATTTGCTCAAACGGTTCTTGAGTTCCGCAACATTAACGCTTCGCATGAGGACCCCCTCCATCATGGCTATTATAGCCATGATTGTGCCCGTGGAAAACTGGTTTGTTCTCGAGGTTTCCACGAGTTTCGTTACGAGACCGTCCCGCGAGTGACTGTGCTGATCGGCCATTGTCGGGCCGGGATTTCGCATCCAGCGACTTCCAGCATCAATCACTCGCGCGACAATCTGCTACGAAAGACCTTCTCTCCGGAGTTGAGACAACAGAGGATTCGGCGGCCGCTCTAGGTTCGATCAGGCAATGTAGAGGTATTAGAATGGCGTCATGCAGAGTCTTGCGAGTCGCACTGGAACGGAGAACACAGCGCTACTCGTTATCGATACGCAGGTAGGGCTGGTGGAACTCATGTCGCCGGAAGTATGCGCCCAAGCGCTGCCCAGAATAAGCAAACTTCTCGCGCGGGCCCGTGCCTCAGGCATACCAGTGATTCACATTCAACATGACGGAGGCAAAGGCCATCCGCTTGAAATTGGTACTGCCGGATGGAAGATTCACCAAGCGGTAGAACCCATTGACGGAGAACCGGTGGTGCGGAAGCGAGAGTCGGATTCGTTTTTTGAGACGAGTCTTCAGCAGGAACTCGCGAATAAAGGAATCAGGCATCTCGTCGTGGCTGGCGCCATGACCGAATTTTGCGTAGACACGACCTGCCGGCGCGCCACTAGCCTGGGTTTCGACGTCACTCTTGTCGGTGATGCTCATCTAACGCGAGATACAGACATCCTCTCAGCGGCGCAGATCATAGCGCATCACAACTTGGTGCTGAACGAGTTTGGCGCCGGCGAGCATGTGATCACCGTCAAGCCGGCGGCTGAGATTATTTTCTAATGTCTTATCTCGGAAAAGGATCACGAACGCCGCTTATTTATGACTCGTTCGTCGAGCCTTTGAGAGCTAGTTGTATTTCGATGTGCTCACGGCTTGGTTGGTCTCCGAAATAGCAAAGGCCCACCAGTTCCTCGCCAGCCTCGGCGACGAGCCGGACTAGCTGTTCGCGGTCGATGGAATAGACCGGACGCGACGGCCCGGCGCGGAACTCAAAGCGTGCGCCAGAATCGCAGGGGTTGTCGGGAAATTTGATCTCGATATGCTGTTTTCGCCGTCCCAGCTCGAGGAGCAGGCATGGCACGACAACATTCGAAACTTGCACGATTTCCTCCACCGTCGCAGATTCCGCGGGAGACCCTCTGAGGCCAGCAAAGACGTAAGAGATCAGACGGGCCCTGGTCCGCTCTCCCCATGAGTCCGGCTGCACCGCGAGTTCCAGGATCTGCTCGTTCAGTGGCGCCAGGAAGCGAGCGAAGCCCATTTGCCGCAGATTTTCCACGAAAACAGAAGAACTGTCCAGCAGGTGCTCACACTGTTCAAAGATTTGGGCCGCCTCTTTCGATCCGATGCGGAGGACTTTTTGTCTATTCCGTCCCCGATTTCCGGGTGTGGCATCAGGCATATTCACCCCCCTCTCCTTTTGACCTGAACGGTTCCGGATTGTGCGGCCACGAGAGGTACAGGAATTGTGGGCGGGACATTATAAAGCGCAACAGGCTTGTGGATTCGTCTTGAACGTGAGCTGAAACAAAAGGCACACGAGGATGGCCGAGTTAACCCGCGGAAAGGATCGTGTCACATCTCTGTCCCAGCAGTTGTGCCAGGATCTCCGAGTCGTGGGCGGCATCTACGGGATCGCGACACAACGCGGAGCGAAGCGCTGTTTTAAGCCAGAGAGAAGCGGCTGGGTCGGCAAGAACTTCGTCAATGCTGGGTAGATCAATCGCTCCCGCGTTCTGGCACATTTCAAGGCCCTTCACACCGCTTCGCCAGCAATTGCATTGACATCCGCGCTCCGCCCGTCGGTTACATCAAGAGCACCGCAATCCTCCGCCCGGTTAGGGGCAATTGGCTTGGGTCCGAGCAAATGACAATGACGGCAGCCGACGCAGCACACGGCAGACGTGATTCGGTGGGCAGCATCTTGGAAATCCTTTGGCAACACCACACATTCCCCCGCCCGTGTGTAGAAAACCGGACAGACGGTGCCGCGGAACGCAGCATCTTTCCCCCACGGCTCCATCTCCAGGCCGCCCCTTCGGCCATAAAAAAGGACGGAACTTATCAAGCTTGGCCTCGCGCCCTTCCCGGACTCTATGAGCGAATGCCGCGTGATGAGCAGATCGTAGGTTCGCTCGATCCGAAGCATTTGCAGTCGGACCAGTACGGGGGCGACCACGATCGCGTGCACGCCGTTTACGCCAATACTGTCCACGCGCTGCAGCCAGGGCAATGCCTTACCTTGTTCATCCACGTAGCTCGCGTACGCGCCTATCTCCGCGACCGCGCCGCCTGACTCGACTCCGCGAAGCACGTACTTCTTTGCCAGGTGTTGATGTTCGATTGACACCGAAGGCTGACAATAGATGCCGGCTGTTCGCAGACATCTCAACGTGATTGGGGGGAGCCGTAGTCCCTGACGTGCCAATACCTCGGCCTCCAGACGCCTATTGTGAATGGTGAGCTGAGTTTCCATACTCAATGAGCCTCCTGACTCGAATCGGGTGTCCCAGAGTCGCGCGTATCATTTCCTTGGTGCAACCGGCCCAGCACTTGTACTTGCGCGAATCCGAAACCGAAATGGCCAGATTGTCGCCGCTGCGATCCCGTCCATGATCTGCACAGGATGGACAACGCGCCCAGTAGTTTCCGCCACGCGTGCATGTCGGCCGGACGTGGTCGAGGATGCGAAATTGTGGGCGGGTCAGATCGCAAGGCGGCAACTCAACTCTTGGTCTCGGACGAAACTCTTCCGGCATTTTGAGTCCATCGATGAACCGGCCCATTTCGGTTTCTGTGATCTTGCGCAGACGCTCCAGATACTCGAGTTGCGCTTCGAGCCGGTAGTCTGCCCCGTAAAACCAGTAGCGCCTTTCAGCAGCACGATGGATGCCGAGCGGCCCCCGAATCGCGTTGCCGAACTGCTCAGGGCCGAGTTCATCTTGACGCGGAAATACTTCGATTCCTTCCGCCAGACCAGAGCCGCCCTTTACCGGCACTTTCAAGCGAAGCGCCAGGTTGTAGATGTAGATTCGGCAGTGCCTCGCAAGCAATGGCTTGTCGGCAAAGATCCAGAGGTGAGCGCCGCGCCGCGACTTCTCCAGCGCCGCCTCGACTCCATCCTGACCCAACTCCCATTGAAACTTAAGAAGATCTTCCAGCGCATTCTCATAGTCGGCATCGATTGCCACCCACTTGGAACGCTGTGTCTTCGGATTCAGAGCGTAGATGCCAAGGGTCACCTGCCCGTTCAAATGCTCGCGGATGGTCTGGGGTGAAATCCGGCAATCCCGCTTCGGACGATAGTAGTAGTGCTTCCCATTGACGCCCGGTTTGTGGGACTGCAGGGTATAGGCCAGGCGATTTACGAACAATGAGAAATATCTCTGTGCCATCTCCGCGCTCGCTTGGCCTACTCCTTTCATAAAGCCTCCTCGGTAAACTGGCCGTCACGCCATCGCATGTTTCGCGACGCCCCTCCGGAGAAGCGCCGGATGTGCCGTCCACGAGACAAGGTTGTATTCCGTAACAAGCTCGTCGAACTCAGTCGCTGTCAGGCTGTCGTCACGCCCCAAGTCGAAGACCACAAAGTAGAAGACCTGCAGCTCGCGGTCGTACAGATAAATGGCGCCGGACGCAGGCTCGTCCGGCACGGTTTGTAGCAACAGGACGCCCTTGGGCATCTCAATCCAGCGAGAAGCCTGCCCCTCGCCGAGGGTGATGAAAACTTTCATTACGTGCTCGACATTGGCCTCCTTGCGCAGACCAATGTCCTCTGCGGTAAACAGCGGCTCAAAACTTACGGCTCCTCTGCTTTGAGACATGATGTTTTCCTCCTTGATTTGACCTGATTTGTCCCGACGGTCCGAGAATAGGCACGCAATCGATTGCCGACAGAACCGAGAACGCTCCTTTCTTCGGATTCCGATTGCGAAAGGCGCGCAACAGCATGTGACTGCGACAACCGCAGACTCTGCTGATTTAGCCGACAAAGAAGCTGCCGACTCGCGGAAATCGAATTCACTGCTACCGCGCAAAGTTGCGCAGGTGTATCCAGCGGGGGACAACGCTTGCGCGTCTGCCTGAGACTGGAGCTCGCGAAGCCACGCATGTGCCGGCGTAAGTCGCCAAGTGGATTTGCTTGCCGATGGGGTGCTTGCGGAAGAGCAGAAGTTAGGGCTGGGGCCGGTACATAAACTGACCGTAACCGGATAGTTTTGTCGAATCAGCGGGAAAGGAATCGTGCGGGCCCAAGTGAATCCAGCGATATAAAACCATGTCAGAGCACAGCGATATGCATGTTCTAGCAAAGTCAAAATGAGGGGGTAGTCAGGACGCAACTCAATGAACGTAGGCATGTTACCGGACCCCCAAAAACGGCATACCTATCGCGTCCAGACCGCGTAAAGACGGTGAGAAGACGGCAATGATAAGCCAATGTGAAGACAACGCACCGAAGATCGATAGAATCCTCATTGAAGCAGTTCCCGGAATCTGGTCCCAGTGGCGTCCCCGCGGACAAAGACCCTGGTTTCAAGAAGTGTCTGCCTAAAATCTCTGGCGTTAGCAAATGCCAACTTTTTGGGTACGGATTCAAACTCATGGATGAGATGAACCAGCACCTCCATTCCGGATGTCAGATACAACACGCAGGCAATTTGGCGTTCAGCATGAAGCGCAGCGCGAACCCGTTCGTATTGCTTCGAGCTTTTTAGAGTGCGCTCATATTCCAGTGCGAATCGTGCTCTGTTGTCGCCGTTCCAAACGTCAACGATAGCGTCGTAATCCTTTTCGTACGGAGACCGCGAGATCGTATTGAAGGATGCGACTTCGACTTCCGATTGCCAACTGGCAAGCAGGTTCTTGTGCGCCAAAGCGAGCTGGATTGCGTTCAATTCGAGCGCGTGAAAAACCTGGGAAGAGTGAGGCAGGTGCTCAGTATTCGATTGCAAGACTGTAGTGAACTGGCCATGATGTTCGAGCAAAGCAATGCCTTCTTTGGTGATCCGATAGACGGCCGACCCCGCGCAAAAGATACCGCCACAGATGCTGATGTGACCCGATTTAGCGAGCCGCCTGACGCGCCAATTGAAACTGTCCCGTGAGCGATCCGAACCGCCAAACTTCATCAACTCAAACAACTGGTTATGGCTGACAAACCGCGAATTGCGCACCTGGCGCAACAGGGGAATATCACGCTCCGGATTGATGACCAGGCCGCCTTTGGCGTAGCGCATAATCAGTACCCTTCAGTCGATAATTTCGTCTTCGAGCAAGTGCAGTGAAGCGCCATGCCGCAGATTTGGCGCAACTCTGAGTTGCAAAATGCCGAGACCGCTTCGCACCCGGTCACCTGGCTTCATCAGCAACATTGCTTCCTGTTCTTCGCCGATGTGGCTCACAGCGATAGGAGTTGGAGATCCTGATCTGGCAGAGTCCTCGAAGCGAAGGGCGCCGAACCTGCCGCTTGATACAACCGAGAGGAAGTAATCGGGCCGACACGATTTGGCGACTCGCCGTCGAAACAGTACCCGATTCCCGCCGCGGGCAAAGACGAGGTCGCTGCATTCGAAGACTTCCCCAACGGCGCGGCTGGGGAAATGCGGGTTGAAGTCTCCCACTCCGTTAAACCGGATCAAGCCAGGAACTACCCAGCACCGTCTCATCTTGTTTCCGCACCGCACGCCGGTGGAATTGAAGTAGGCTGCATGCCTGGTATGGCGGTAGCGGTCATGGGGATCACGGCCGAACCGCGCCCACCAGTTACTGCCGAATTCCAGGATCTTGACCAACATCATTGAGGTACTCCATCAGTTCCCGATTGATGTTCTGCATGGCGCGAATACGATCCGACGCTGGAAGCTTGGAAACACTTCCCACCCTCTCGACGATAGAGGGCGGGATATCCATCTTCTGCTGGGCGAAGTACTGGCAGAGATCGGCAAAGCGCGTGCTTTCCTCTGCGAACTCCTTTTGTTCAGCAGGCAGTGAATTCAGCCGTTGCTCGCGCTCGTCGCGGTCCTCAGTCGTACCCAACTCGCAGCCGGGCTCGAACTTGTCGAGCGCTCCGGATTTCCTCTTCGACCGGTTCTCCTTTTCGTCTTCCAACATCTCTCTGCAAACTCCTTCCTGATTTGCGATGGGGACTAGACTCCTTTCAGGCTGCGGTTCCTCTGTTGCTCTTCCTGGAGTCGACGGTCTGACTCGTTTAGCTGACGACGCAAAAGCTTTGCCTCATCCTGGGACCGGCCAAGTTGTTGCTCCAACGAATTGACCTTCATGACCAGGTCCACGTCTGGCTTGAAGAGTCCGATCTGATTGGCGGGTGAAGTTGCGGTTGCAGCTCTCGTGGAACGGACAGACGCGGATTTGACATCGCTGCTCTTGATTGACGCTAGCTGGCTGGCGGGTATGCCGGATGCTCGGCTACCGACGGTCTCAGCTGCGGGAAGCTCCCGCGTCTCAGCGGGTGAGGCCTGGGAGCGAAGCGCAGATTCTCTGAACTTGGTTAACGCCTCCATCAATCCGCGATTCCTGCTTGTGGCCTCCTCCACCTGGGCAGTTGCCCGCGACAGGCTGTTCTCGTACTGTGCGAGCACCTCGGCCGCAGTCCACGCCCGAACGGTTTGTACTCTGTGCTGGTACACAATGATGAGGAACAGGCACGCCAGCAAACCTAGTGCGATCAAGTTCGACCAGAAGTAGCCGTTCCTCACGGTCTCATCCACAAGCATTTTGCGGCTCTCGTCAAGACACTGCCCGTAGTCCTTGTCGGAGGCATTGATGCTCTTCAGCGCGTAATCGACAAAGCCATCCTTCGGCTTCGAGGACGGCGCTTGGCCGACTGGATCGCCGGCGGGGCGCGCCTGGGCGAAGCAAACCAGCGGAAGCATCGCCAACAAGAGCCCGGCAAGCCCAATCCGAAATGTACAGCTCACATCCATGTCGGGCGACCATTGCGGGTGGCCAAGCGGCCAGCGCGACGAACAACTTCGGGGTCTTTGAAGCGCAGGTTCGCGCCTTCAATGTGAGACACCGCGTGGAGCCTGGGATAGATTCTCGGCTCCAGTCCCGGGAACCGGTATCGGCGCGGCACCCTGACGTGCAGATGGGAGTGGAGGGTACCGAGCCGGTTGTCGGTCATTAGGATTTCCATCTGGCCAACGGGCAGATTCTTGATGTGCTCATCCTGCGCCCGAGTGTCTTTGATGTCGGTCTCGCTGCCAAATCCGACCGGTTCGTACTTGTCCTCGAACACCCCGGTGCGCTGGACGGTCAAGGTGCGCCGCTTCTGCGGAATGCGCGCCGATGCTTTCAGGAAATATTGCGCCGTCTCCTCGTCCTTGGTGCGCAATAGCATTGTGGTATTCGGCGCCGATGACACGTCATCTCTGAATCCGCGTCCCACAGTTAAAAGCTGCGGCAGCGCCTGCAGGGCGAACAGGAACGCGGTGTTGGTGCCCCGCGCCGTCTGCAGTATCTGGGCAAAGTTCGAATAAGCAAATGGCGCAAACTCGTCAAGAATGACACTGACCATCGGCCGGTTTTCGCGGCGGCGCTCCTGCTCGTTTTCGTAACGCTTGCCAATCATCAACTGCATGTTCTGCAGCAACATCCGGCCAAGGGCCGTGACCGCCTTCGAGTTCTTGTTGGTATTTAGCGAAACGAACAGAATCAGTTCCCGGTCGATGACTTCGTCGAGCGAGAGCATCTCATCGTAGGCGCCAGTGACAACCGAAAGTTCATCCTGGAGGAACGTCATCAACTGGTTTAGCAGGCCCTGGATCTTGGTGATTCGCTCGCGGTCTTGCAGGGATTGCAGCAACATCTTGGCCGACATTTCGAAATTCAGACGGCGTTGATTGCTAACGCCTTCGAGCGTCTGGAGTCTGGCGCGGGCAATCGCAATTTGTTCTCTCTGGACCATTGGGTCGAGCGCCATCACCATCACGTCGTGGATGTTGTAACGCTTACCGGTGTAGTTCAAAACGCGCGAGATATCGGTGAGATAAGTACCCTGATGGCCGTGAAAGAAATCTTCTTCCTGATCGAACGATTCGAAAACGAGCCCTGAATGTTCTTCATATCGTCCCGCATCACTGAAGAAAGGGTTGTAGCGCACGGAGATGTCCGGTCGCGAAGGGCTGAGAACTCTCAATTGGTGCATCCGGCCCGCGGCCTCAATGGCCGGCAGAAGATCCGAGAGAAACTCCTGGTCGCCCTTGCCATCAAAGATCAACATGGGAATGCGGTGCTGGTCTTCGGGAGGGCCGAGCACGCGGAACACATCCTGGGTGATGATATTTTTCAAAAGCGTGGTTTTGCCGGAACCTGTTGCGCCGAAAACCACCGACTGCATTACCCGCGTCGCGTCCGGCCACAACCACGGTTTGCCGTGCACGTCATAACCAAGGATGATTGCGTTCTGCGCGGACGCGGTCTCGACTGCGGCGCGGTCCTTCGCATCGCTTATAAACAAAGGAGGATGAGGCCAGTTCGCCTCCCGCCGGCGGTGCAGAGTAATCAGATGCCAGGCCACGGCGATGCCAGCAATCGACGCAAGGAATGCATAGAGGCAACCCTCCACCAGTTGCGACGGGCGGAGGTGAAAGCGATTTACCAGGATGTAGGAACCGCCGGCGAGCAAGATAATCGCAACGATGGCCAGGGCGATGGCAACGCTCTCTTCCTGGTTCCGATGGAAGGCGCGGCGGCCAAGCTTGTACTCGTTCTCGACGGTCATGACCACAACACCACGCTGAAGAACAGGAAGACGCAGAAGATGAGCGCAAGTACGATAGCCAGAAACAAGAGAATCGGATTCATGCGCAAACGGCCGTGCTCGTCACGGGGCTTCAGGGGATCACGTATGTAGATCCGCAGCGCATCGCGAAGGCCCTCCCTCGGATGCTGCCGATGGAAGTCTATGAGCCGGTCATGCATCTCGCCGAGTTGTGTATCTGCTTTCATTTCAGAGCACGACGGTCGCTTTTACCCCATCGCGAAACACAATTTGCACCACTGCCGGAGATTTCAAATCCTGTCGAATGGAAACCACTCCCTGTGTGGTCTCTCGAGGGTGAAGATCATCGACCTCAGCCTCTGCGTGAGCGACAGGCAGGGCGAGTTCCCTCGTACCGCCGAGTTCTTCGAGCATGGCCCGGTCGAGCTGCGTGTGCGCGAGGTTTGCGAGCGGAATGGGCGAGTCGTCGGTCTGTAGCTCGAATGCCTGTGGCGTATTCACACGATAGAAAAGGTCGCTGTTGTTCTCGATCGTGTAGTGGATATAAAGAGTGCTCCTCGTGCGAAACACCCGTTCCACACGCACGGTGACCTGGCCTCTCATTTTGCGCGTACTTTTTTGCTTGATCTCCTCGGCCCCCATGAGCGCACGGGTCAGCACGACATCGGCAAATTGATCCGTATCGGTCTCCACAACCGGCTTCGGAACCGGGGGCGCGGCCGGTTGGGCAGTATCAATCGCAAAACTCATGTCCTTCACCTCTTGCGTGATTTCAAGCTCGTAAGCAAACCGCCGGGAGGCCGTCCAAACGAACAGGTCCGTTGATGCCCCTGATTTCACAGGCTTGACGAAGACTTTGTTCGCCTCTCTCTCAATCTGAAAATCTGAACTGCCAGCGGCCGCCATCGTGACCGGCTCATGAAATTCCAAAACCGTGAGATGGTTCAGGGCGGTTGCAACGTGGACGACGGCATTCGGGCTGGGAGTGCCCGTCTCTTGGGACAGCGCGGCGATGACACAAAGGCTATATATAAGGATAAGCAAAACCGTTCTTTTCATAATCCCTTCTTAAGGCCGTGAGCGGAATCCTTCCGGATTCCGCTCAAAGCGGTTCGTGCCTCACATAACCCAGGGAGCATCGCCCGCATCCTCATCGCTGAAAGCGCCGGGATTAAATTCCACGGCTTCATCGGCGGCAGCGGCGGGGATTACAGCCTCCGCTTCCTCTGATTCAACGCCAGGTTCAGTTGATGTTTCTCCCTCGGCCTGCTCGGTTTTGTCGTCATCGAGGAGAATCTTCCCGTCCACGTACTTGAACAGGAATGTGTGTTTCTGTCCTCCTCCTTTAAGTGGGTCAACCAGGAAAGCCCGGCCGGACGAGTCGGTACGGACGAGTCCGTCGTAGAGCCTTGGAACGTGCACCCGGACGGGCTTGCCGCCCGTACGTTCCGCAAGCTTCAGGATCAGTTCCTGCGGAAAAGCAAGAAAGAGAATGGAGCCGCTGGATCGCTGACCGGTACATACGATCCGATTCAGCGCCTGCAGCCAGCCCATGCGATTCTCCGCCTTGTTCTGTGCCCAGATGCGGATGAAAGCGAGAACCGCTTTCATCTCGTACCTGCCCCGTTCCTCGTCACCGCGGCATGCGCCGTATGCCTGATTCATGGCAAACAGCATCTGCCGACGCAGCTCTTTGTCGGAACTCTGCCGCACCGTGTCCCATTCAGCCTTCGCCTTCTCCAGCTGTTCTTTGAGTTGTTCTCGTCTTCCAGCTATCTTGCCAACCATCGCGGCGTAAATCCGATTGACGAAACGGCAATCTTCGAGCATCTCGCGGCTGACCTGTTCGCCAACCACGAGTGCCTTAAACGCCTCAATCGGAGCTTTGTTGATCAGCAGGTCTTCGATCTGCTTGCGGACGTGGTTATAGAGGTGGCCAATGCGGTCGGTCTTCTCCACCTCCAGATGGAGTGGTAAATCGGAGCACCGGCGTTCGTTCTTGTAACGAAGCCAGGGCGCCTGACGTACTCGCCGGCGTATTTCGGCGACCAGTCTGAGATCGGGCTGGACTTGCCATTTGAGGCTGTCGAGCGCGTTCTGAAGTTCTTTGGCCAATTGCGCAGCCAGGTCTTCCTCGCCCGCTGCCCGGCAAGAGGTCATCAAGTCGGTGATCGAGCCGATGTGATTCCCTCTAGCCTTCATGGCTACGTACTCCAGATTGAACCAGGGGTCTTTCGCCTTGTTCGCTTTGTTTTTCCCCTGTTGCTGGCCGAGACCTCGGGAAAACCGCTCCTTTACAAACCGCGGGAACCGGTCCTCCTCGACCACGCAAACCCAGTCGAAATCAAAATCGCCGCCATTCTTCTTTGCCGTCTCCGAATGGAGTACGTACGTGCCGTCCAGTCGAAGCTGCCGTTGCACCAACTCGCGAACTTCCGAATCGGTGAACTTGCAGTTATTTCGGCAAAGATCATTGCTAAGGTGGACTGCGATCTCTTCGTCCGAGAGGTTTCCGAACGGGAGGAGATCGTCAACCATGCGTATCGGATAGCGGACGCACAGGCCATGTTTTGAAGCCAGCGGAACGATGGCTTTGTGCTCGGGAATCCAGTCGGATCCCGAAAACACTTCGCCATCCTTCAGGAAGAGATATCCGTCATCCATAAGAGCAAACGCGGGGAGACGAAAACCTCCGCTGGTCGCTGCCTTAAATGCCCAGCGCGCCAACAGCTTGTTGAGTTGGTTGTTGACATAAGGATGACGGACGATTTCGCCGCTGGCATCGGCCAGAAGGAGCCCTTCAACGACCCGGAATTCTTCGCTGTCCGGCTCCACCCCACCCGGTAATGAACTGTCGGGATGGTGGCCGAGGATTTCGAGCAAATCCTCGTATCGGCCCTCGCCAACGGCCTCACTCAGCTTGGCCACCTGCTTCATCGCTTGTGGCAAAATTTCCAGCTGAATTGAGTCTTCCGGAGCATGTTCTACGAGCGTGTAACTGGACTCAAACTCGAGCTGGCGGGAGACTTCGCGAATGCCCACGACGACATCCCCGCGAAATCTTCTGCCCGGCCCGAAGATCGAATACATCACCGCCGGTGTCTTTAGCCCCGGTTTGACCGCGCTCTCTGGCAGAACAAAATCCGCTTCCAGCGCGTCCGAGACATCATCCTCCATGATTTTGAATGCGCCTTTCGCCTGCGTATCAGCGAAGGCCATACGGAATTGGTAAAAGCGATCTTCCGGGAGACGCTTCCCGGCAACTTCCCGATTCGCGTCCCTTAGAAGAACTGACTCTTCGGCCTTGTACGGTTTCTCGCCGCTCTCCTTTCCATAACGCTCGCGTCGTAACCGCTCCACTTGGGCCGAGAGGATTTCGTCATCGTGCTTTTGTCGGAGGCGCTGGAACATGGACCGCCTGATCCATCCACGGCAGTCGTTGGTTCCAAGCTTTCTGTCAGGCACAACCAGGACACGCACCGCGGGTTCCTCCATCATCACCTTGCATGGCGAGACAAGGATCCCGAAGTAAACAATCGCCGCTTGCGGCCAGTGCTGAAATCGCTCGGCAATCGCCTGGCTGTGCTCTCGATCCACAAAATAGAACTTGCCTTTCTTTGCGGAACCGCTCGCGCCTACCAGTTTGTAGTGAGCCCCGTTCCAGACGAGCCGGGCCAGAGCATTCTCGACCTGTGCTTCTTCGTAATCGTCGAGAGGCTCGGCCGGCACGTTTACGCTGGCCACCTTGATTCCGGGATAGAGCACACTGAGTAGCGTGTTCTTGAGTGGCTCAAGATCGTGCAACCGTGGCGCGATTCGCCCGTTGCGGTCGATCTCAAGGTTCTGGAGTTGGTCGGCCGGGATTCTGTAATTGTTAGTCGTCGTATTCTTCGTCATTGTTTTTTCTCCTTAACTATTTGTTTTTCCTGGGAGACCCAGGATCGAGTTAAGGAGTTTGCGTGACCGCAAGCTTCGGCGCTCTCACCTGGCTTCCCGTTTCAGTTACTGGGCCAGGCTTCGAGTGCAAGAAGCGCCGGTCAGCACATTTCCCCGCATAAAGCCGCAGGGTTGCTCAAAGGACCAAAATCAACGTCTTGGTCACCTGAGAAACGTTTGTGCTGATGTCATCGAATTAGCTCTAAATTGTCTTCTGGGCGACGGCCTGTTTCACGATCACAGGATTACCGCCGTTCACCTCCGGAACCGCTTTCCATGCCGTCACCGTGTAGAACGGCTGGCTGGTTCTGAATGCCTCGATCAATGCCTCCCCTTCACTAGCCATTTCCTGGCCGAGTTCCGGCTTCGCCGGAGACGATCCGGGCCTCACTAGAAAATAGCGAAGGCCTGTGTCATTGCCATTCCGTCGCCTTCTCGGGGTAGCGGCGCTATCGACTTTCCCCGCCGCCGGCCGGTCCGTTTCTTCTGTAGTCCCTTTGCCTTCCATATTAAGAGCTCCTTCTCAGATCTACCGGGGACCCAAATCTGTCTGCTGCAGCACCCAGTCGCGTTTTTCCCCTTCGATTGCTCGTTCCCAGTACTCGCCGATCAGCAAGCCGCTGGGGTTTTCCTCCGACCGCCTCTCGATCAACAGCCTGACCCGGAATTCGCTGACCACTTTGTCGATGGTTTCGTTGTGCTCATGAATGTGGTGGACCTCTTTGACACCGAATGCCGTGTAGGTGAGCGGGTCGTCCTTGGAGGCTTCGAGCGAACGTATCTGAAATTCCGAAGTGGTCTGATCGTCTTCGATCTTTCCGATAAAGTCATCCTTCTGCATGCCGGCGTAGGCGGTTCGCCGCAGGTTGGCAGTCATCATGTTCAAACTGTCAGCCCAGTTGCGGCTCACATTCGTCGGCGAAAAATTCAGATAGCGTTCCAGGAACAAGCGCACAAATGCCCGCTTCTCAAATTCGGTCGGCTCCGATCCTGGGCCTTGCGTCACAGAAATGGCTGATTTTCCTAGTCCCAAGGCCGTCGCCTGGCCGTTCTCATCTACGCGAATAACAGTGGGAGGCTGCAGGCGAATATAAACGGCAAAGGCCAGCGCCAACATCGTGATTGGAATGCACAAGAATGCCAGCACCATCGCCCGGTTGGCGTAGGCACGCAGGATTCCATCATGCTCGTAATAGCGGCTGTATCGAACCTTCTCCGGTGCATCGGCTTCTTTAGACGGGTTTTTCTTCTTCAACCACATGTTCGTGTCCTAATAAATTCTCAAACCACCAATCAGCGATGACGGCGAAACAAACAACCGAAAAACCTTCCGATGTAAAAGAAGATCAGGGTCGTAATGCTGTACGGTCGGAACTTCGTCCCTTGTGGCTCCCAGATCGGTGGCTGCCTCCACATAGAAACCTCCTCCTCCAGAGCTAATTGTTCTCGGCATTGTTCCTTCCCGCGGCTCTTCCGAGCGCTCTCCCCACGTTAAAACTGACGACTTGGGTTACCGAGTGGGGCCGATAACTGGATCCATGCCGGCTTGTGCTGCCCGATACGGTAGTGGCGACATCTCGGTTACCAGAGCTTTCGTTGTGGCCTGTAGCCGTCGGAACAACCGGGCTGCTGTTGCTGTTCATCGCACTCGCAACTCCGGAGCGAATGAAATCGGGCATCGAGGGAGTGGGGGGCGCCGTGGACGACGCCAGGAGAGTAGACGTGGACGAAGTGCTCACACCGCCCGAAGCTGAAGCGCCGGCGAAAGACGGACCCACTCCTGCCGCAAACCCACTGACTCCAGCCAAAGCGGCGCCGGCTGCAACCCCTCCGGCTCTCACGAGCGCAAAGGCGGTTGACCCCACATCGCCCGAGATAATCCTTTTCGCGATCAAGGGAATGAGCGCGATGGCCAGCGCGTAGAAGATACTGACCAGTCCAAGCATCACCGAGTCGCCTGTTCCCTTCAGAAAGCCGAGGAACCCATTGCCTAGGATGTTGTTGACTTGGTTGACCTGAATGGCAGTGATGAGCGCGCCAAATACAGCGTAGAGAATTCCCCAGGCATTCCAGATCATCACATTGACGGCATACACCTTCCCCAACTGGCCGACGCCGGAAATGGGAATGAGCGCGAGTACGAGAGGGCCGACCACGTAGAGCACCGCCCCAAATAAGGTGTAGAAGAAGCAGAACACGATCATCGCCAAGGCATAAAGAAGATATGCAACCACGAGCAGAACCACTGTGATTGTGGCGGCCGCGTCGCCCGTGATGATGTCGGTGAGGGTCAACGAGGGGTTGTTCGCGAACTGTTGCTGAAGCTGCCCCATCCAGCTCTGAAACATATCCCCCGCGCCGGAACTGCTGCCGATGAAATTCGCTAGCGTATTGAAGGAGCCGTTGATGCCGCGAAACACCGTCGCCCAGTTGGACACGATCATGGCAACGATCAGATACTTGACCGCCGTTCCCGCGAGCGCTTGCAAATCGCCTCCGCGAAATGCCGCCTGGTAGAGGCCGATCAGAAATCCAATCAACAGGATCGCGAACGCGAAGTTCGTGACCGTCGAGATGATGGCGGTTCCGTCGATCCCGGCTAGCGCCGTGTTCAGCAGTTGCTGGAAATAAAACACGGCTACTGGACCCCCTGCTGCAAGACCTGGTTGCCCGTAGACTGAAGAGTCGCCGTATGAGAAGCGCTGAACTTAAGCTGGCCGCTCGAGTTGGCCAACTCAATGGAACGCACTCGCACCAGCTCGGCCATAGCGGATTGGGTATATGCGTTTGCTCGCACCAGCCATGCTGCTGTTTCAGCTTCCAAAATGGTCGACGTGCCGGGCGCGGTGGTTTGCAGTTGCTGATTGATCTGTTCCGCTGCCTGAAGCTCGAGATTGGCAAGCGCATCGATTTCGACAGCCTTCTTCATGGCGGCTTGTGCTTCCGCATCAGTCATATCGACCAGATTCCGTACCTGTTGTGGCGCGTTTGCTGGTGCCATCACGGTGCCGTACAACGAGTAGTAGTTGCTCGTGATCTGTGGCATTGCGCCTGGATTACCGGAGAGCAGACTCTGTTCAAGCATTTGCGGCATGGGCAGTGTCGCGCTCCCTATGGGCAGCTGGAAGAGCTGGCGCATCTGAACAAATTGGCCCTCGAATTGGACGGCCATGTTTCTGGCTTGATTAATCGCAGCCAACGGAAACACCACTTGCTGCTCGAAATTTGCGGATTGCTGTTGACTCTGCTGAATAGAACCCAGCGGCGAAGCTACGGAGTTTCTGAGCAGGCCCGAAATTGTGTTGAGCCCGATCTGCATCATGGCGCAGCACGGATCAAGCCCAAGCTGGCTGCGGGCCTTACTGGGCAGAAGCGTAATTACCACAACGAGACCGCATGCCACAGCCGCGGCGTTGCGGAGGACCTTCCAAAGACGAGAGCGTGTGGTCGTTTTCATTTTGCGGACTCCTTAGGGATGAGTTAGAACTTGCTGGATCTGATTCTGCAGATTTTGCGTCGCCACGGATCTCTGCTTGAGCAGAGCATTCTGGTGTGCCAGCTTCGTTGCTTCCTCGCGCAGTTGAGCGGCCAGCATTTTCGCCAGCTGCGCTTGGGTCTCGAGATCGGCGACGCGGGCCTGAGCGGTAACCATAGACGCCGAACCCGGCGCTGCGGTCATCGCCTGCTGCTCAAGAGAATCAGCCAGAGTCAACATACTCTGGCTGGTTTGGTCGGACACCATGGCCGTCTTCAGCGAATCCATAGACATCGCATCGTCAATGTCCATCAGGTTGCGCTGCGCCGGCTGCGCACTGCCAGAAAGTGCAACCGGCTGATAGATCTGCGTATAGATCGAGGGAATCTGGCCCATGGAACCCGACTGGGCACTTCGGAACACGGACTCCAACTGCATGGGGAGAGCGAGTGTCGCGCTATTGTTCTTGATGCCTTCAATCTGCGACATCAGGCCGGTGTAGTGTGCCCGGGTTGCACTGACAAATGATCTAGCCTGGCTGATCAGGGCTAGCGGCCAGATAATTTGCTGGCGAAAATTGTTCACTGCGGCATTCACCTTCCGCATCTCGGTCAATGCGTCGCCAATTGGGCCTTGGAGAGTGGTTGTGATGGTATGAAGCAGCAACAAAAGGTCTCCGATTCCTTGAGCGCGCGAGTTCGCGGGAATCAGGCACAAGCTGATTACAACGACGACCAGCCATCGCCTGCTGCGGCTTAATTGGTGTTGAAAGTTGCGAAGGAATTCCAAGGTTTTCGTTTTCATATGCGTGTACCTCTTGCGACTTCTCCTGAGATTTCTTCGGGGAGTGGATCGACGTCAGCCAGTCCTGCCGGGAACCTCTCGGCCAACTCACGATAGGCTTCCATCAAAGGCGCTGACTTTCGTCGCTCCAGCCACCACGACCGATACACGCGTTCCCGCGCATAGGTCGTCATGATCCAGTAGTCGACCGTAGTCGGTGACATCCGGATAGTGTGCGTGGTGTCGGCTTTCTCACCGATCGCAATGAGCGCATCGGAACACTTGCCTTTGATTGGTGCACTGAAATGTTTGATCTGGTTCAGAGCGGTTTCGTTCAGGTGCAGATGCTCCCGCAGAGCGGTCATGTCGCCTGGCTGCTGGCCGATGATCTTGGTGGTCGAGTTCTTCACGATGCCTGCTCCGTGCGGCCTGGGCTTCGATTCCGTCCCGACAAAATCTTCCGCGGTTTGACTCATTCCCCAGACGCTGGCGTTACGCTTGCGCGCCGTACGAAACAGTTGGACCACTTCGGGTGCCAGCACCGGGGAATCCAGCAGGAACCAACACTCATCAAGAACCGTGATACTTCGTCTACCCGCCTTGCCTGCCGCCCGTTGCGCGGTGGCGTGAGCAATGAGGAGGCTCATTGCCGTTTCGAGCCGTTGGTCATCGCTCAATTGCTCGACGTTAAAAAACAACCAGGGATTGTCGAGTGAGATCGTCGTGGGGCGATCGAACAGCTTCGAATACACACCCTTTTCGCCGGTCCAGCTTCGCAACTTGATCGCTGCCAGATGAGCCTCGTCCATCACGCGTTGATTCTTTTCCTCGTCACGCCACTGTGAGAGTTCGTCGCGAAGGTCGGAGAATGTTGGAATGGGAGTCGACGGGCGGATTCCGGCCCTCTTATATGTCCGAAGCACGGCCTCGGTGATGAGGTTGTCAAGAAGTTGCGTGTCTTCGGCTCCGCCCTCGCCAAGCATGTGGCGCGTCAGGTTTTTCAGAAACGCGACTTGATCCTTGCTTGGTTCTTTCTCTCCTTCCGGCAGATCCCACGGGTTAATGGTTTGTTCGCTATCGAGCGACATCGTGATCATCCGGCCGCCCATCAACTCGACCAGGGGACGATACGAATCGCCACGCTCGAGGATCGAAATCAACGGATTACTTCTAGAGGCCATTAGAAGAAACTGCTGTACCATGACGGTCTTGCCGCCGCCAGTTTTCGCCATCACCAGCATGTTGGCGTCGCTTAAGCCGGGATCGAAGGGCGAGAAGGGAATGAGCTGGCGATACGGAGTTTCAAGCAGGAACAATGGTGACCGTGGCGTGCCGCGCCATGGCGTCTCGACCGGCACGAGATCGGCCGCATTCGAGGTGAGCAAGTCCTGGTCTCGCTTGTCGGGCTCCGCCATGGCCGGAAGTGAACTGAAAAACAGGCGCTTTTTGGCCAACGACTCCGCCACAGCCTTGGCGCCGTTCATCCGCGAAATCGCGTAGAGAAGTTGTTGGCGCCGGTTGTCGATGGTTCGCTCTGCTTGCTCCAGTTCCGCGGTCGTGATTGCAGGACGCGAAGTGCGCGTTCCGATGACCAGGCTCAACTTGGCCGTCTTGACCGAACTCGAAATGATGTCCTGTTGCACTCTGACTAGTTGGCCCTCGGCAACCTGGGCTTCCACGTTGGTCCGAATTCCGCCGTTCGAGTCCCGTTGCACTGCCTGCATTTTGCGCAATCGGCTCTTGTAGCCTTTGAGCACTTTCGCCTGATCAGGAATCGTGATCTGCGCGTTAACAATGACCGGGAAATCGAGACCAACCAGTTCTCTCAGGATTCCGGGAAACGTGGCATCCGGAAGCTCTTTTAAACTTACAAAGGAATAGAGGAGTCCACCGACATTCAAATAGGAATCCGTCTCATCCGCGATGTTTGTGTCAACGATCTGCTCGCGGGCACTCCGGTATTCCAGTTGCTCCTCACCCCGCCTGTACGGCCGAGGATCGGGAGACAATGGATTGAGCGCTCGTTTCGCCTCAAGAAACAATTCGGCGTCGGTCAATCGGCGCGCGCCGAGTTCTGCTGCTTCGAGCGTCGTTTCTAGCCCACGCAAAAGGCTCTCGAATTCTGCGAGCAACTGCTCATGCTCCCGAGCGCTACGCTCGATGCATTTCCGGGCCGATAAGCTGAAGGGACTGCCCGTCGGTTTGAGTGGTTTACCTGCAATGCGACGATGAACGACTGGGTCCCAGATGAAGTACACGTGCAAGAGAGGCCGCATATAGTGGCCGTCCGCCTCCTTTGCACTCCATCGTTCGACGCGCAGTTCATCGAGTGCAATTGCTTCCGGCCGTTCTGATTGCTGGGCCTCGACATAATGCTTAAGAAGGCCTCCAAGGTCTTCCACGACTTCGTAGCGGAACTGCACCCTTATGCTCTGTTCGGGCAAGGAGCGGAGCAGCGCTTCCAGCATCAGCTTTCCGCGGTCTCGACCTTCGTCGCTCGCGAAATACGAAGCCAATCCCTTCAACTCGTAGCCCGCAACAAAAGCGCCGTTCGTGCGAACGACAATGTTGTCCAGGTAGTCGCGAACCGGGAGTTGCTCGCACAGTGCCGGATCGTGAAGTTTTCGCTCGTGTTGTTCAAGAGTCATCGGCACTGCTATTCCTCCCTCACATACGCAGACCGGATTTCGCGGTCGCGTGCCACGGCGCAGTAGGCATGCGGTTTCAGGTACCAGAAGGCAAGATCACGAACGTAGCCTCGGGGCTTGCCATACTTGAAGGCCATCAGCACTGGCACCATCAGTAGCGGCACGCCGTACTGCAGGACGAGATTCATCGGCATTCCCGCGATCTCACCACCCACAAAATGACCAACGACGTTCATGACCGCTGCCGCGCCCAGCACGATAAAAAGATCCTCAAACTCGAGCAGCATGAACGTCACTCGCGTCTGCAAGTTGCGATTCACGGGTGTCACTTGTAATGGCATTCGTAATCTCCTTCCTAGCGCACTCCGGCGGTTCCGTGTTGAACCCAGAACTCTCCCAAGCGCAACAGTCCCGACAAGCTGAAGCAGCACATCGCGGAGATGAGGTTGCGGACCCACGCCTCGCCGATCGTCATGCGCTCCAGTAAACCTGCGAAGTGCGCAACCGCGAGCACGACCTGTCCTGCGCCGTAGAGCGGTAACAAAACATTGCCAACCCAGTTCACCAGCGTCAGCACAGAGATCCAGTAGCGGTCTGGGTTGTTCCATGCTGCCTGATTGCTGAACGACTCCATGGCGCGCAAGAGCCCAGAGCACATCAGAGAAGCCAGTGCCGCGTACCCGAGGTGGGAGTACGGGTGACCTTTGCTGAAGCGATAGACCGCTGCGGCCGCGAATAAACCGGCCATGGTCGGCATGATGACGTTGCCCAGCCAGTTCGTCAGGTTGAGCAACCCGTTTGACAGATTCACAGAATCACCTCCAATCCTCATCAGCCGGCCATGGCCTGTATCAGCTGCCAGATGGCCGAAACGCTCAAGAATGCCAATCCCGATCCCACCAGCGGCATGAAAGGCCGATGGCGCGCATAGTTGAAAATTGCTCCCACGATGGCCAAACCTGCCGCCTCCGGCAGGATGGTCCCGGCAAGAAAGTTCCATGCCGATGTCAGCATGTCCGTAGTTGCAAACTCCGATCCGCTGTTCCAGCTCTGCATCAACTGGACAGTCCCGGAGACGCTCAACAGAAAGAGCCCGGCAATGACGGATGGCAGCGGACTCTGTCCTTCGGCCGCATCGAGCGCTGCCTTCAACACACAGAAAGCGGCCAGCACCGGAATCAGTTTGGCAACCACGATGTTCGAAACAAAACCGCTGAAGCTCGTCTGCAAACTCGAAACCCATGCACTGCTGATGCCTCCGCCTTGGGCCGGCATCGTGATACCCTGCGCCGCAAACCACGACAGGAACTGCGGCAGCGTCAGGAGAATCACCGACCACAGCACCCATCTCTGGAACTTGCCCCCTGTCTGGAAGTTCACGCCGCCTTCCTGCCGCAATGCGATTCCAGCCAGGACCATCGTGCAGATGGCAGCCGGTACTGCCATATCGAATAGCAGTGTCAACAGATCGACGATGATTTGGGGCAATGTCATTTGCCTAACAACTCCGCAGTGAGCGTTCCTATTGCACGCCCGCAGTACCGTTCTGAATCCAGAACTCGATCAGGCGCGTGAGGCCGGAGATCACCAGCAATCCGGCAGCCGTGACCGCCCAGCGCGCAACGCCGCGGCCTTGCGAATAGGAGATGACGGCCATGACCACCGCCAGCGCTGCTCCGACAGGAGAGATCACATTGCCCACCCAATTCACGAGGTTGAGTACAGTGCCCTCGGGTTGGGCAGCGGTTTGCCCCTGTACCGCTTGGCCCGTCTGTGGCGACTGTCCGAGGTTTTGGGCATCGGACAGCAATGGAAACAGGTGAAGGGAAACAAGCATCAAGAGACTCAGAAGCGCAAAGCGATACCGCGCGGCTCTCCAACTCAACAATTTCATATGCTCCTCGCGTGCGATCGCGGCGAATAAATCTCCCGCATCGCAGGCGAGAACATATGGCCATTTCAGATTTCGGGCAAGTCAGCAGGCGAGTGTCGAAGCGTTTACAGCAGAGCGTTAGGGCGCCGAAACGTGGAAAGCAGATTGAAAGTTGCGAAGAGTCCTTGTCCCGTATTGATTGCAAGAGTGAAGTTCGTACAAAATCATGCGTGCGGTGCGCAAGAAGGAAGTCTTATGAGATGAACAAATGTTTGACTTTGGTGCATCTCACAACGAAGGCCCTTCGTCGAAAACGACCCGGTACGAGATTTTCTTGGGCTGCCGCGGAATTCGTAGTGAGATGAACAAATGTTTGACTTTGGTGCATCTCACAAGCGCATTCAGAATTCACTCACCTGGTTCTGAAGAGTCAAAGATCTCTTGACCAATCGCCTACTGCGCCGCTTGGGTATTCGTAGCCGATTGGCTTAACTCCTGCTGCAACTGCAGAAGTTGGCGCAACTGGTCAACATTAGACGAGTTCGAGGTCACACTGTTTCGCGCGCTTGTTGGCGCTATAGGTTGATTGGACTTGGGTGTTTGTTCGAGAACGACGTAAATCGGTGCGCCAGCCGCCACCGTCACCACGATTTGCTGGTTTATTGCAAGTCGAGAAACCTCTTCGTCTCCGGTTTCGCCGATATTGTTGCTGACGCGCTCCCGCATAAGATCGGATTCGCTCAATGGCTGGCTCAAGCTGCCTTGTCCCAAGAACATTGCGCCGGCTTGGCCGATGCCTGACAGCGATCTGGCTAGGACGTTCTTTCCTGTGTTCTTCCCCGAAACCTTTCCTTTCAGCGGCCGCAGGTCCAAGTCTGTTGCGGCAGCCTCGATGGGAACGGATGAACCGTCCGGCATCAGGAGAGAATCAAACTGCAGGTCTACATCCCCTGAGCGGGTCGCATTCCTGATATGGCCGACCGCTTTGGCTCCCGCAGGAACAATAATCTCTCCATCGCGCTCGTAGTTGTACTCGACTACGGCAAGAACTGGCGCCCGTACAGCCGTGCTTGCAGCTGATTCCAGGCGGGCCCGTAAGCGCGTGCCGGTGCCCAGGCCCAAGCCTAGTTGCGGCACTGCGTCATTGATGGTCTGAAGACCGGCCGTGCCGGCGGAGACCTTTCGCACGTACATTAACGAAGACTTCTCCATGGCTTCGCGCTCCGCCCTACCGGCGTCGAAAGTCGCAGTATTCGAGGCCGGCTGATAGGGCGGCGCTTCCCCTGACTGGTCGCCAAAAGGCGGTATCGAACCTAGCGTCCCCGCCCCGTTCGTCTGCCCTGTCGGCGAAGCATGCGATGCCGAACGAATCACGGTTCGCTGCAGGTCACGTTCGTTCAGAAAACCTTGGTGCGTTTCTTTTGTGGCAGGACGCCCGGAATCGGTGATGGGAAACAAGCTCTTTTCGATGCCTTCGCTGTTGGGCTCCAGAGTCGATTTGCTGTCAGAGGTCAAACCGAGATTTTTCGCTTTATCCGAGCCGCCTCGATGAGGCATGGAGATAGCAACAAAGATCAGAAGCGCCGTCACGATCGCTCCCGCGCCGATGATTACGAACCGGTTCTGCTGGATCTGCTGCTTCGCTCGCTGCTTAGCTCTGGTGGCAAACTCCGGCAAGGCAGCGGGTGCTAGCGGAGGGATTGGCACGCCGTCGACAAGTTCAGTTCCGTCTGTCTCTTGCACGAATCCGACGTTGCCGTTGTCGCTGTGTCCGTTGGGGCGAGTCACTTTCCACCTCCTGTTACCGGAGCCACAAACGGGATAGGAGCCAAGACTGGACGATCGACCTCCTCTGCTTGGGCAACTGCCAATAACAACCGCTCGCTCGATTCCTTGAAACTTGGCCGTTCGAACACGACCACTCCATCGGCCCTCGCGCCAGGTGCGAGCCTGCGCGCGGTCATCCAGTAATCTTTGATCGCCACTGGCTCGGCCTTGATCGCCTTCCGATGCTTATCTCTCGATGTCCCGGCGAGCTGTACCTGCGGCGGCAGAACTTCTATGGTTCGTGCAGAGGAGTTAAGAACGGCGAAAGGGACTGCCATCTGCTCCTCTTTTTCCGTCGTCTGTCCAACCGCGACCCGCAACAGCTTGCCTTCCCAATGGGGATTGTCGAGCCGTCGCGCCGTCAGCAGCTGTTGCTCCTGGCTGTCAGGTTTCTCCTGGGGAGTCGCGGCTGGCAAGCCTTCTGGCGCGACGTTCTTTGTTTCGCCGACTTCAAAGCTGGGATGAGCGGAAGTGATCAGAAAACTGCGGGGGCGCTCGCAGTTGAGGACATAGTCGACCACTTCACTGTGATCTGATTTTCCTTGGCTCACTAGGCTAAGTGAGATCTCATGGCCGCTTCTGGTCGTGATCAGAGCGTTGGTTTGAGCTGGTTTAGTACTCGTCGCCTTGAAGAACACCAGTTGCGGTTCGTCCTCAGAGTGTTCGGCCTTGAAGGCGCCTGGGTCGCCCAAGACGACCGAGCTAACTTCCTCCAACACTCGCACCGAGCTAACGTAGCCCGGTCGCACGTGCAATACCACGACCTGTTCTGGGTCAACACTCAAGTTCACGATTCGCGCCTGCGGCAACTCGGTTTGTGCCGAGGCCATGTAGAAAGGCAGGAAACAAATCGTTATCAGATGCACCAAACTCAAACATTTGTTCATCTCACATCTCTTTTCTGAGCGGTGTTCGTGCTCTCTGGTTTCATCCCCGCTTCTCGAAGGTAAGTTGTTCTAATTGTTGAGACGTACGAGACCACCTCAGAATTTCGGTAATCAAGGCCTCTCCTGCTGATCGTGTCTTCTCCAACGTAATAAGCGCCAGCCACGAGCCGGAGATCGTTATGAAACCGCTGCATCAACCAAGCCAGATAGCGCACGCCACCGGAGATATTTTGGTGGAGGTTGCAGCGGTCGGTCACGCCCAGCCGCTTGGCAGTGGCGGGCATCAACTGCATAAGCCCCACAGCGCCTTTCGGAGAGATCACGCACGACTGCCAATTCGACTCGTGTTCGACAATGGCGCGCACCAGCGCAACGGGTACTCGATAGTGTCGCGCGTAGGCCGTGACGTAGTACTCAGCTTCAATCCGTGCCGGCGGCCTACCCGATTGCGCCCAGCCGATTGAGATCACGCAAAGCATTTCCACCACGATGAGTGCCGATTTCATGCCGCATTTCCTCGCAGGGCCTCAGCCGTGTATTGCTGCGCGTCATAAATCAGACTGGCAAATCCGTCGCGCAAAAGCAGTTTGCGCCGATCGGCTTCGGTCTTGGCCAGCAAGGGCAGTAGAGTGTCTCTCATCTCCGCTGTAATTTGTTCGCTCCCGAGAAGTTTGAGCGCCTGGGCGAGATCGAGAATCTCGGAGACAGATGGCGGTTTTTCCAGGCTCCAGCCACGCAAAGCCTTTGCGAGCCCTGCCATTCCTGCGTGAAATTCTCGGCTGGATTCTGGCGTCCTCAGCGCGACAATCTCTGCTTCGCGCTCGGCAGTAGGGTGTTCAACCCGAAGATAAAAGCTGCGCCGGCGCAGTGGATCCCCGATACGCCGCTCTTCGTTGGACGTCAGCACAACGAACGGAATGCTCTTAGCCCGAATCGTTCCGAGTTTCGGAATGCTGAGCGTCCAAACGCTCAGGAGTTCCAATAACATTGCTTCGAACGCATGGTCTACTTTGTCTAGCTCATCGATCAGCAAGACGCACGGCTTTTCGTGTTGCAAAGCACTTAACAATGGCCCCGCGCTGAAGAACTGCTGGCCATGCAATTCGGTTTGCAGGCACTCCCAATCGACGCTACTGGACTTAGCCCTCAACTCGACGCAGAGCCTCTGCAGCGGCTCATCGAATTTTCCAATGGCTTTCTCTTCGTTGACGCCTTCGTAGCACTGCAATCGCTCAACACTTGTATTTGCAGCTTCAGCAACGGCGTAGGCGAGTTGAGTTTTGCCGCTTCCGGCTGGCCCCTCCAATAACAGTGGTTTGTGAAGTTGTGCAGCGAGATAGACGGTAATGGTGGCGACTGGGTCGGCGAGATAACCGGTGCTCCGTAGGCGTTTGCTGGTGTCTTCTGGAGATTGAAACATCGAGCGACCTCGAACGAGAGAGTGAGTCACCATCGTGAGCGTCAGGAACTTAACCGCAAACGAATTTTCGGTCAAATCCCGAGAGCAACGGCGGGGAACCGATCAGAATCGCATTGGCGCGCCTTTGACCGAATTTTCGTTGTGGGTTAGAACCAGCCCCAACAAGTACGTGGCTTTTGCACAATTTCATGCCGGAGCACAATCATGCCAGCCAATCAAGAAGACGGAAGGAGAAATGGGGAAGGTCGGATGCGGATTAGGAACGATACCGCCCCAGGTTCCACCGATATCCACCCCGAAGATAGGCTTTCCCAGACCTCGGTGGAAGGGGAACGGCCCCAAGGCGCGGACGAGAGAGCACAAATCCTAGGTTACGAATTTATCGACTGCGGCGAACTTGCGCGGCGGTGGGATGTGCCGGTCTCCTGGATCCGTGATCAAGTGCGAAAGCGCGCCGAGGATCCCTTGCCGCACGTGAGCTTAGGTAAATATGTGCGCTTCTTGTGGGGAAGCCCGGAACTCCAGGCGTGGGTCGAGCGGCGTATAGTGATGGGGAACAACAGGCGTGTGGGACGGGTTCACTAGAAGGAGGAGTATGAAAAGAACCCGGCACCACCAGTCAGGATACGTGTTCCTGAAAGGCTCGAATTGGTATCTCCGTTATCGCGAAGATGTGACACAACAGGATGGCTCGATTGAGCATATCCAGAAATGCCGACAGCTCGCAAAGGCGGAAGGGAAGTATCGTTCCAGGCGCTCAGTCGAACAACTAGCCGAAGACATCCTTCGACCGCTGAACGACGGAACGTCTACCGCAGAAAGCGCAATGAGCTTGAATCAATTCGTCGAAGAGTTGTATCTCCCATACGTTGAAGAGCAAAAGCGCCGATCGACGTATTGTGGCTACAAGAATCTTTGGCTTCGCTACATAAAACAGGATGGTCAGTTGGCGTTGCGTGACTTTAGGACTCTCGATGGCCAGCAAATGTTACGGTCCATCGCCGCGCGTGAGGACTTGAGTCGCCCAACCCTAGGCCATATCAAGCACTTCTTGAGCGGCGTTTTTCGTTATGCGCGACGTCAGGGAGTCCTAAACAGCCCAAATCCAATGCACGATGTTGAAATCCCCAAAGGCCGTCCTGCGGGGGAAACCTATGCCTATTCGCTGGAAGAAGAAGCGCTGATGCTGACACTCCTTCCCGAGCCCGCTGCGACGGTCGTCGCTACGGCGGCTTTCACTGGGGCACGCAAAGGAGAACTCCGTGGATTCTTGTGGCAAAACTACGATGGCACCGAGATACGGGTTGAGAAATCCGTATGGCGTAGCCACGTTGAGGAGCCCAAGCGTCCGAAGAGCAAGGCATCGATTCCAATTGTGGCGCAACTCAAAACGCTACTGGATCGGCATAGAGCGAAGTGCGGCAACCCAACCCGAGGCTTCGTCTTCGCCAACGCCAAAGGGAACGCGATGAATCTGGAAGCGCTGGCTCGAGATGTCATTCGGCCCGCGATTAAAGAGTCGGGTCTCAAATGGCATGGCTGGCATGCGTTCCGGCGTGGCCTGGCGACGAATCTTCATCGCCTTGGCATCTCGGACAAGGTGATTCAGCAAATCCTGCGTCATGCAAACGTCACCACGACGATGAATATCTACGTGAAGACGGTAAGCAGCGACGCAACCGCTGCCATGAAGACGCTCGAAACCATGTGTGCAACTACTGTGCAACCACTGCCTTTGGCCAGCACGCGGGTGATGTAGAAATGCACTGGGAACACAACTCGCAAGACTCTGCGCTGGATGGAGTTACGGGAATCTGGCGGAGAGGGAGGGATTCGAACCCTCGGTACAGGTGTTAGCCCGTACAACGGTTTAGC
>CAVRWN010000002.1:0-85235 GCA_963724875.1 uncultured Acidobacteriaceae bacterium | reverse complement strand
TCGCGCTGGAGAAAACGCGCGACTTCGGGATGACGCCATAAGAGGAGCGCAGCGCCGAGGGGGCAAAAAAAGAGAGGCAGCGAAGTTTCCTTCGCTGCCTCCCGGCTTGTACCCTCCCCCAGGTACTTGCCAGACTGCTAACTAGTTCGCCATCGGCAGCAGGGCTTGGCAAGCGCCGTAGCCACCGACCAACGTGATGGTGCCGGCCGGCTGCGTGCGAACCACGCCGTCATCAAACGCGCAATACGCCTTGGTGCCCGTCTGTGCGCTGATGGGAGTTCCGGTGGTGTAGAACTCATTCGGAACAGGGCTGTTAGCGCCCGTCTCCGGGGTGGAAGCGAAAGAGTAACCGCTTTTACCGCCGCCCGCGCCATTGGTGGCCAGGTTGTTATCGATCAGGCAGCCGCTAGCAGGCAAGGGAGTGCAAGGCGACACTCCGCCCAGAGCAGACAGTAGGGTGTAGCCAACGGTCGGATAAGCGGCAAAGTAGCCGATTTCGCCGGTGACAGTGGTACGCTCGGAAGCAGCCGCGGACGAATCGTTGGCAGCCATACGGGCGCGCATCAAGTTAGGAATCGCGATAGCTGCAATGATCAGGATGATTGCCACCACGATCAGCAGCTCAATCAGTGAGAAACCTTTCTGTTGTTTCCGCATCTCTATTTTCCCTCGTTTCGGACTTTTATTGAATTCATGCTGGTCATGTGATGACGCAGTCGTAACTGATGTTCGCACTTGCCGGGCCAAAGCGGCTGGTTACCTTGGTTCCGGCCTGGGATCGTGCAATCCCATTATTTTCAGTAGAAAGCCAAACTATGGTCTCATTCTACTGCTTTCCGCATAGCGCTTCGTGCCAAAATGCGTCTCGAAAGGTGACAATTCGTGTCAGTTTGGTTCAGGGGCTGCTCATGGATATGTACCCCGTTCTCCGAACGCTTTTGGAAGTGATTCTTGCAGGCCGGCCTTCACTTGGCCTGGATGCTGGCCGCCTGCAGTTTGCTAATGGCCTTTGCTGCTCCCACTTCATAGGGATACAGTTGCAACTCACGCTGGTAGGCGGCGAGTGCTTCCGACGGACGCGAGGCTTGTTCAAGAGCCGTTCCTAACTCGTAATGATATCCCTCGGCGTCGGGCTGGATGGCTAGCGCTTGGTTCAGAAAATCGATGGCTTGATCGGGGTTGTGCTGCGCGAGGCGGATCTGGGCCAGTCCGAACCAGGCGTTCGCCAGGGCCGGATTTTGTTGCAGGGCGTTTCTGAACCAGCGCTCGGCCTGGGGCAAATCTCCGGACTGCTGATAGGCGAAGCCGGCAAAATCGGCAGCGCGCCAGCCCGGCTTCAATTCATAAGAGCGGACAAAATGCGGAGCCGCTTCGCCGTAGCGGTGGCGATCGCTGAGGGCAGATCCATAGTTCAACTGCGCCCACTCGTTTTCGGGAGCCCGGCTTACCGCCCGCGAAAACAAAATGACATCGTTCGCCCAGTACTGCGACTGGATGGCGCTGGCGAAGGCGAAGACCACGACGATCGCCGCCGCCAGCAGGCGAACGAGCTGCAGCTGCGGCCACTTTTTTCTGATCCATTCTTTTCTTAAACAGGAATAGGCGAAACCCACGAGCAGCGCCACTCCGAGCATGCTCATGTAGGTGTAGCGATCGTGAATGAAGTCATCTTCATTCATCAAACGCAGGTCGAGAGTTGGAAGCACGGGCAGGATCAGCCAGGCGAAGGCGGTCCATAGTCGAGGATCGCGGCGGGCAGCGGTGATGGCCAGCGCAGCCAGAGCGAGCACAGCTAGCAGCGTGAGAAGGAATTGTGCGCTGGGGGCTTCGATCAGGCGGAAGTCGTAGTGCGGACTCAGACCTAGGGGAAGGACTGTCCGGTATAAATTGAAAAGCAGGATCTTTGGGACGGTGAGGATGATGGTGCTCCACGGCAGGGAAGAGGATGCAGGCTGCGCGCCGCGAAGCGCCCAGAAGCGGAGACTCAGCCACAGCACAGCCGCGACACCGTAGGTCGAAATTATCGCCAGGGGAAAGTGACTAGACGATGGTGTCGCTGGCTTGCCAATGGAATTAGACGAAAGGGAATTGGACCACAAGTCAATCAGAATAATTCCCGGCAGGACTACGCTGACTTCCTTGGTGAGCAACGCGGAAAGGAATAGAAGTCCAGAAAGAGCCCACCATCCGACGGCACTGCGCTGCGACGCCGCAGCTTTCTTGTAGGCCAGAAAGCTGGCGAAGCAAAGAGCGGCAGCGAGCGGATCGTTCACTGAGGAGATCCACGACGCTGACTCCGCCTGCAGAGGATGCAGGCCAAAGACGGCGGCGGCCAGGAGGGCTGAGCCAGCCTCCTTCAACAATCGGCTTGCGATGAAGAACGCTAGGGCCGTGGCCGTTATATGCGCCAAGAGCGATGTGACGTGGAACCCGTGGGGATTGAGCCCGAACAAAGTCTTGTTGACCAGGAACCAGAGCGAAAGGAACGGGCGGTAGAAGCGTCTCTGCGAGCCGGACATCGATGCCCATAGCTGATGCGTGAACAGGAAGCCTAAGCGGTTCCAGTGCAGGTTTGGGTTTTGCGGAATCTGGGGTGGGTCGTCATATACCCACCCGAAAGTGATGGTCGAGGCGTAGGTTAACAGCACACCGACCAGCACACCTGCGAGGGGAAGCAGGTTGGTGCGGATTGGCGGGGAAGTCGGTTCTTGCGTTCTTGAGGTGGGCACAATTTTACGGGTGCGCGTTCGATTTCAGGATGCCGTTGCTGTCCAGCTTACAATGATCCTGCACTCAATATGCCTAACCCTCTTGAGTCCCTTCAAATTGATTCCGAGATCGCGCGGGCGTGGACGTTGCCGTCTCATCTCTATACCGATCCGGCGGCCTTCGCGGCAGAGAAGGAACGTATCTTTGCGCGCAACTGGCAGGTGGTTGGGCATCGCGATCAGGCGGCAAACCCAGCGGATTATTTCACCACGGAGCTGGTCGGCGAACCTCTGCTGATCGTGCGCGGTACTGACGGCAAGCTGCGCGGGTTCTACAACGTGTGCCGTCACCGTGCCGGCCCTCCGGCTGAGGGCTGCGGCTCGCGTAAACTTTTCCGCTGCGGATATCACGGGTGGACTTATGATCTGGATGGGTCGCTGATCAGCGCCACGCAAATTGAGGGCGTCGAAGGCTTTCGTCCCGAAGATTTCGCTCTGGTGCCGGTGTCGGTCGAGGAATGGTTCAATCTGATCTTCGTGAATCTCGATCGCAATCCGCCGCCTCTGCGCGAGAGTCTGGGTGAATTACCCAAGCAGGCTGAGAGGTTTCACTTTGCAGGAATGAAACTGTTTGAGCGCCGCACCTATGACATGAAGTGCAACTGGAAGACTTATTTCGATAACTATCTCGAGGGCTACCACCTGCCCAGCGTGCATCCGGGCCTGAATCGCGAACTCGACTACAACGCGTACGCCGGCGACCGTGTTGGTGGGGCGCGTGATCTAAGCAATCGAGATCCCTGGAATCCGCGGGGGAGCGCCAGGCAGAAGCCAGGTTTGAATTTCGCGCGCGATCTGCGAGTCGCGCTTCATGACGACGCGGTCGGCAATTTCCAGAATCAGCAGCCCGAACAGCAGCAAGCCGCCCCAGAAATGGAAATCGAGTTCGACGACGTGGACCTCATTTCCGGCCCCGCGATAGCTGAAACCGCTGCTCGGAAACACCAGCATGATCAGCGCCGCCAGCAGCAAGACACGGCGTGCGGGAGAAAGTTTTTCGAGAACTGCCCAGAAGAATTCCTTAACCACGTGCAGACGGTGGCCGCGCGGCGTGAGTCCTTCAGGAGTCTAGGCGGCTACGTCACGCGAATAGAGGCGATAGCTGGCGCGCGCTTCGGTTTCGAACGCTCAGATGCTTTTACTTCTAGCGGGCAAGAAGACCGTCTATGAATCGCTGAGTTTTGTCTATGTTCTCCGACAGTTGTTTTGCCTTCTCGGCCGCGGAGGCCGCTTCATCGGCGCGACCGCACTGCCTTAGGGCGCCAGCCAGCAGCAGGTAGTCAACGTCGCTTGGCACAATCGCCACTGCGCGGGAGTATGCCTTAACCGCCGCGTCAAGGTCCCCAGATTTCTGCTCTACCACCCCCAACCCAACCCAGGCGCGTTCGTTCCGAGGCCGAAGATCCGTGGCGGCCTGGAAGCTCTTCCTGGCCTCTGGCAGATTTCCCAGTCGATCATAAATACCCCCCATATCGATAAACGCGCCAGCTCTCAATCTCTCATCCTGGGTAAATTCTATCGCCTTCTTGTACTGCGCAAGAGCATTTGGCAGATCCCCGTGATTGAGCTGATAAAAAGCGACATTGAGGTTACTGAGAGGATCGGAAGGACGAATAGCTGCTGCCCGCCGGAAGTGCGGTATGGCGCCTTCGAGGTCGCCTTGCTCCAGTAGCGCATTGCCTATGCCGTCTTCGGCGATATAGTTGTTGCTCGTGACCGTCGCAGCGTGTGACCACAATGCCAGATCGCTCTGCCAGTAGCTGATCTGCCGGTGCGTGGCCATAGCCAGGCTCATCAGGACTACCACACATATCGCGGCGAATCCGTTGGAAAGATGACGGTGCTCGGCGAAATCGGCTGCGCTCCAGCAGATGGCAATAAAAAGTCCGATGAAAGACAGATAGGCATAACGATCCGCTATAGCCTGCACGCCAACCTGAACCAGCCCAATCATGGGAACCAATGTTCCTAGAAACCAGAACCATCCAACTATCCAATATGGCCTTTTCCGTGCCACGATGACCGCCGTCGTCACCAACAATACGAGACCTGTCAAAACTACCTGCCACAACTTCAGAGAGCCAGACGAATATGGATACATCAACGAGAGATGTGAGGGCCAAATTGCCTTCCCCAAGTAGCGGGCGTAGGAAACAACGGCGTTCTCAAGTCTGTAAGGGAGCGGCAACTTCGTGAAGGTAGTGATGGCGCCTGCCGCTCTCTCTGCTCTCATGGTTAAAACCGCATCCACCAAGGACATTCCGAGAAGCGGGACTTTTTCCAAAACGAGCCGAGTGACGGGCTTCTTCTCGAGAAAATCCATCGCGTTGACGCCAGCAGGTTGGCCGCCTGCCAAGTGCATACGACGCAGGGGCCAGTAATCCCAGAGGAGCAAAATGAAAGGCAGAGTGATTACCTGCGCCTTCGCCATCAATCCCAGGGCAAATAAACTCGCGACAACAACGTAGCGGCTGACCCGAGGCTTGCTTGCGTACCAACCATAGGCGCCCAGCGCGAGGAGAAAGAAACACATGCTAAGCAGGTTCTTGCGTTCCGCCACCCAGACCACAGATTCCACGTTGATGGGATGCACTGCAAAAAGCGCGGCAACCATCAAGCTTCGCCCAACATAGCCGGTTGATCGGCGAAGCACCCAGAACAGCAACACGACATTCAGGGCGTGAAATATCACGTTCATGTAGTGATGCCCGGACGGATTCAACTTGAACAGTTGGCAGTCCAGCATGTGTGAGAGCCAAGTCACCGGATGCCAGTTACTCTCGTCGTAACTTGTGAAGGCCCACTTTACCGCTTCCCAGCTCAACCCATTCTTGACGTGGGCATTGTCGGATATGTATCGACTATCGTCGTAGTTAAGGAACGGGTAACGATCAACTGGGTTGTAGAGCGCCAGAGAAGCAGCAAAGAGGAGGAGACCGAGAATAGCGGATTGTCCTCTCAGGGAATGGAACCAATCGGGTCTGGACGCCGGGGATGGAACAGCTACCCGTTCATGAAGAGTGGGATCCATACTCCTCGGACTAACCGCGGCTTCCATAACTCACTACTATGGCCGAGATCGTCGCAGGCCGGCAAATGTAAATCTAGGCTGGCCGATGACTTTGGTCATGGTCATCGTGCTCTTCTCAGGCCATTGAACGCGCAAGGAGTGGCATGCGATGCAGGGCAGCCGGTTCCCTGCCTTATGGTTGAGCCGGCGTCTTTTCTGTTCGCCTTCTCAAATAACTTCGGATCGACCGTGGGATTGAACTCCAACGACTTGTACTCCGATTTACTTGAATCCTGACCGTTCTGTTTGTTTTGCCTTACGAAGGGAACGTTCAGGCCGTTTACCGACTTCCAGTCTTCCATGTCAGTTTCACCTGGCACGGGCTGGCCCTGGCTCAGTGTTCGATACGTTTCTTTTAGAATGTGGCCGTTCTGGGGGTCGACGAACCACCGGATGGCGACGCCCGCGGCATTCGCATCCACGATGCGCGCATCGATGTCGCCAACCTTTCTCGGTTCCAGCTGCGCGGAAAAACACACTGGGATCGTTCGCATGGGAAGCGATGAAGATGGGATCACGCTTGATCTGCTCAAGGGTTTCCGCTTTCTGCGAGGCAGGGAAGTCGAGCATGCCCTGGCCTGGAATCGCCATGAAGGCCGCATCCGGCGTGACTACGATATTCACGGTTCCATTCGGAGTTTGCATTTCCGCGTGCAGGATGCCGACTCCGCCTGCAGAGGATGCAGGCCAAAGATAGCTGCGGCCAGCAGGGCTGAGCCAGCCTCCTTCAACAATCGGCTTGCGATGAAGAACGCTAGGGCCGTGGCCGTTATATGCGCCAAGAGCGATGTGACGTGGAACCCGTGGGGATTGAGCCCGAACAAAGTCTTGTTGATCAGGAACCAGAGCGAAAGGAACGGGCGGTAGAAGCGTCTCTGCGAGCCGGACATCGATGCCCATAGCTGATGCGTGAACAGGAAGCCTAAGCGGTTCCAGTGCAGGTTTGGGTTTTGCGGAATCTGGGGTGGGTCGTCATATACCCACCCGAAAGTGATGGTCGAGGCGTAGGTTAACAGCACACCGACCAGCACACCTGCGAGGGGAAGCAGGTTGGTGCGGATTGGCGGGGAAGTCGGTTCTTGCGTTCTTGAGGTGGGCACAATTTTACGGGTGCGCGTTCGATTTCAGGATGCCGTTGCTGTCCAGCTTACAATGATCCTGCACTCAATATGCCTAACCCTCTTGAGTCCCTTCAAATTGATTCCGAGATCGCGCGGGCGTGGACGTTGCCGTCTCATCTCTATACCGATCCGGCGGCCTTCGCGGCAGAGAAGGAACGTATCTTTGCGCGCAACTGGCAGGTGGTTGGGCATCGCGACCAGGCGGCAAACCCAGCGGACTATTTCACCACGGAGTTGGTCGGCGAACCGCTGCTGATCGTGCGCGGTAGTGACGGGAAGCTGCGCGGGTTCTACAACGTGTGCCGGCACCGCGCTGGCCCTCCGGCTGAGGGCTGTGGCTCGCGTAAACTTTTCCGCTGCGGATATCACGGGTGGACCTATGATCTGGATGGGTCGCTGATTAGCGCCACGGAAATTGAGGGCGTCGAAGGATTTCGTCCGGAAGATTTTGCTCTGGTGCCGTTGTCGGTCGAGGAATGGTTCAACCTGATCTTCGTGAATCTCGATCGCAATCCGCGGCCTCTGCGCGAGAGTCTGGGCGAATTGCCGAAGCAGGCTGAGAAGTTTCACTTTGCCGGGATGAAATTGTTTGAGCGCCGCACCTATGACATGAAGTGCAACTGGAAGACTTATGTCGACAACTATCTCGAAGGCTACCATTTGCCCAGCGTGCATCCGGGACTGAATCGCGAGCTCGACTACAACGCTTACGTGGTCGAGCCTCATGCGGAATACGTCCGGCAGTTCAGTCCCATTCGCGGCGCGCAGCCCGGGGACACGGCTCCGCGACGTTACGCGGAAGCGCAGGAGAATCTGACGACCGACTACTTCTGGATTTTTCCCAACTGGATGCTGAACTGCTATCCCGACAATGTTTCGCTGAACATCGTGCTGCCGCTCGAGCCAGAGCGATCGCTGGCCATCTTTGAGTGGTATCTGCCGGAGAAGGAGCATAGCCGTCCGGCAGCCAAGGCTTCGGTGGAATTCAGCGATCAGATCCAGATTGAAGACGTTGCCATCTGCGAACGGGTGCAGAAGAATCTGGCTTCGCGCAGCTATTCTCGAGGCCGGTTCAGTGTGACGCAGGAGAAAGGCGTGCATGCCTTCCAGCGGATGTATGCGGAGTGGATGAAGAAGGATTAACTCAGCGACCTCGGCGAGCTCGGAGGTTAAAGGCTTTCCGCCTTTACCAGCACGCAGGTGACGTCATCGTGCTGTGGCGTCGAGCCTACGAACAGATCCACTTCTGACATCAGGCGATTGAGCATTTCGCTGGGAGTGGTCGCGGCGCCGGCTGCGATGGCCCCGAGCAGGCGGGTTTCGCCGTATTCCTCCTGGTGGGCGTTTTCTGCTTCCACCAGGCCGTCGGTAAAGATGATCAGCCAGTCGCCGGGAGCGAGAGTGACGCTGGCCGACTCGTACTTTGCTTCGGGCTGAATGCCGAGGGGTAATCCGCCCACGTCGAGGCGCTCGATTGATCCATTCGCGCGACGCAGGATGGGGTTGTTGTGGCCGGCGTTGATGTAGTTGAAGACCCGGCGGGCCGCGTCGTATTCGGCGAGAAAAGCCGTGGTGAAGCGCAATCCGCCCTGGCTATTCGAGCAGGCGTACTTGTTCATGTTGGCGACAAGTTCTTCCAGAGGAACTTGTGCCGTGGAAAGCGTTTTGAGGCTGGCCTGAAAAGTGGCCATCAGCATGGCTGCGGGAATGCTCTTGCCGGCCACGTCAGCCACCGCGAATACGATGCGACTTTCATCGTTGGTTTTGCCGGGGCGGGGGAACACATCGTAGTAATCGCCGGCGACCGTGTTGGCGGGGCGCGTGATGTAGGCAATCGAGATACCCGGAATCTGCGGCGGAGCGCCGGGCAGAAGCCAGGTTTGAATTTCACGCGCGATCTGCAGATCGCGCTTCATCACGACGCGGTCGGCAATCTCCAGAATCAGCAGCACGAACAGCAGCAGGCCGCCCCAGAAATGGAAATCGAGTTCGACGACGTGGAGTTCGTTTCCGGCTCCGCGATAGCTGAAATCGCTGGTCGGAAACACCAGCATGATGAGCGCCGCCAATAGCAACACGCGCCGAGCGGGCGAAAGTTTCTCTAAGACCGCCCAGAAGAATTCCTTCACCACATGCAGACGATGGCCGCGGCGCGTGAGGCCCTCAGGAGTCTTGGCGGCTACGTCGCGCGAATAGAGACGGTAGCTGGTGCGGGCATCGGTTTCGAACTGCGACCAGAGCTGGCTCAGCTCCATGCCCTCAGTGACCCGCTGCCAGAAGCGGCGCAGGCGCACTCCGAGAGGAAGGTGTTGCGCGGGTGTTCGTTCGGCTGGTGGAGATGCGGTTGCCATGGGCGTCGCAGTGATTATAGAGCAGTAGCCACTGCCCAGTGATCAGTGGCCAGTTTCGGGAGTTCGACAAACCGCGCTTGGCCGGCTACTGAACACCAGCCACTGAACGCTGGCTACTGACTACTGGCGACTGACCACTGCCTCTAAAACAGCGCCAACTGTTCGTCGAAGGTCTGTGCTGGCCACTTCTCGGCGTACATCGTTCCGCGTGGGTCGGCGCGGCGGATGCCATATTTTTCGCGGAAGTGCGCGATCAGCTGTGCAATACGCTTGCCGTAGGAAGGCGGAAGAAACGAACGGTCCTGATAACGCTGGCGATAATTCTCGACCAATTGCGGGAAGTGCTGCTCGAGAAAAGGTAGAAAAATTGCCGCTGAACAGGGTTTCAGGAACAATGGTCCAGCGAAGATGTGGCGCGCTCCGGCTGCGGCGGCGGCGCGCACCACGGCTTCCAGATCTGCGGGCGAATCGGTGATGCCAGGAAGGACGGGCGAGCAGCTCACGCCAACGGTCAGGCCGGCTCGGCTGAGTTCGCGCACTGCTTCCATCCGCAAGTCCGGGCGCGGGGCGCGCGGTTCCAGAATCCGCGCCAACTCGACGTTCAAGGTTGTCACTGTGATGTGAATTGACAGCGCGTTGTTCTGCGCGACGGCGCGGAGTAAATCAATATCGCGAACAACAAGATTGGACTTGGTCACAATCCCCAGCTCGAAACCGCGGTGGCGCGCGAACTCTTCGAGAATGCTGCGTGTGACTTCGTAGCGGCGCTCGGCCGGCTGGTATGGATCGGTCGCAGTGCCGAGGGCAATGACTTCCGCAGGCTTGACCCGCCGCAGTTCGCGCCGCAGCCGGTCGGCGGTGTGCTGCTTGACGTAAATCTTCTGCTCGAACTCGGCGCCGTCGCGCATTTCCATGAATTCGTGAGTGTAGCGGGCATAGCAGTATTTACAGGCGAATTCGCAACCGCGGTAGGGATTGATGGTCCAGGTGAAGGGCAGCCGGCGGCCGCTGACGCAGCGGTTCAGTAGAGATTTCGCTGAGAGAGTGAAGTATTCAACATTATGGCCTTCGCGCAGAGATTCGCCCTCAGACGCGAGGCGGGCAATGCCGACCAGCGGAGACTTCTCGGGAAGCGCGAACGGTTTCTCTGGGAGCGCGAACAGGGGCAGACTGGACATATTCGCCTTTTGTTCGCTATGGTAAAACTCCATGCCGCACCTGTCAAGAAGGAAATTGAGAGTTAGGAAGGACGATCAAACCTTCTTGCGTTGGCTAACGCGCGGAGGAGGGGGTAGCTTTGGCAGGAAGGCTCACCTTTGTTTTCGTTTCCTAGCGTTGCGTTCCAACTCCCGCTCGTATCCGTCGCGGCGCGCCAGCATTTCGCGTTCGCTCTCGCGCATGTTCACTTCTAATTCGTGTCTAACTCGGATGGTTTTTCTCCCGTCACGCGTTTTCACCAAGCAGAAAACTAAACGGCGATCGGCTTCAGCCGGTTCCTGGCTTTTGGCCCTGGCTTCTTTCGTGTTGGACCCTTTCGCGCCCGAATCAGGAGAGGGCAGCTTCCGAAGAGGATCGATAGGCTCGACTACCTGCTTGCGTGCTTCCGCAGCAATGAAATTTCTCAGCACATGTTGAGTGTGTTGGAGGGTGATCTGGGTACTGGTCGCCAGGGAATAGGCCGTCAGATGGAGGACCGCTTCCTCCAGCGCGCGATTATTTGACCGGACATTCTGCGCAATGTAGAGCGTTACATCGGCGGGGAGTATTAATTCTATCTTCGCAGCTGCCTTCCGCAGAATTGCGACCCGTGCGTCAAGGTCGGAGGTCAGAACCAGAAGGGGAACAATGTTCGCCTGCATGCGGCTTACTTCCTCTGCTTGAGATTGTACCGCGCATCGTAAGGAAAATGCCCAGGGCAAAGGTGCTCCAAGCACGCGCCACTCAGGCGAGACTTCAGGGCTGGCCAGCCGGTTTTTCCGCCGGCTTCTCGAACAACCTGGGATCGACCGCCGGATTGAACTCCAGCGACGTGTACTCTGATTTACTTGAATCCTGGCCGTTCTGTTTGTTCTGGCGCACTAAGGGAATGTTCAGGCCGCCTACCGGCTTCCAGTCTTCCATGTCGGTTTCACCCGGCACGGGCTGGCCCTGGCTCAGCGTTCGATACGTTTCTTTCAGAATGAGGCCAGTCTGGGGATCGACGAACCACCGGATGGCCACGCCCGCGGAGTTCACATCCACGATGCGGGCATCGATGTCGCCAACCTTCTCAGTGCCACCGGCGCGGAAAAACACACTGGGATCGTTCGCGTGTGAAGCGATGAAGATGGGATCGCGCTTGATCTGCTCCAGAGACTCTGCCTTTTGGGAAGCAGGGAAGTCGCGGATGCCCTGGCCGGGAATCGCCATGAAAGCCGCATTCGGCGTGACTACAATATTCACGGTTCCATTCGGGGTCTGCATTTCCGCATGCAGGTGGTCGGGGTAGACGATTACGGTTTCCATCTGCATGGGGAACTCGCCCTGCGGCGTTTTCTGGGTGACCGTCAACTCCGCCTTCACGGATTTGATAGCGGCCAGCTTGGCCTCACCGCCCATCGCCGCAACTACCTTCGCCGCGAGCGCTTTGCCTTCTTCATTGGAGGCCGTGGGCTTTGCGTTCTCTTCTTCCTTTGCACCTTCCTTCGCACCCGGCGGAGGCGGAATGGTGATATCAATTTCCTTCACGGCTCCGAGTGACGAGAGAGGTTTATCGAAGTCTTTGGTGTTGCCGATCACCAGTACGGCGAGCTGGTCGCGATGCACATATTTCGACGCTACGCGGTTCACGTCGGCGGCCGTTACTTTCTGGATCTCCGTCGGAAACTTGTCGAGCCAGTCGGAGGGATATCCGTAGTACTCGTAGGTCAGGCGCTCATAAAGAACTTTATCGGGCGAGTCGAGCCGGAAGATGAAAGCGTTCAGGATGGCATCTTTTGCGTGCTTGATTTCCTCGTCAGTGATGGGCTTTTTGGCCAAGTCGTCGATATCTTCATCGAGCGCCCGGATTGACTCGATCGTGGTCTCGCTCTTCGTGCCCATGGAGAATTCCTCGATGCCGGGGTGCCCGAAATTCGCGCCAATGCCGCCGCCTACGTGGTATGCCAAGCCGCGCTTGGTGCGGATGTCGTTAAACAATCGCGAAGAGAATCCACCGCCAAACGCTTCGTTGAAAACAGTGATGGCGTAGTAATCCGGATTGTTGCGCGTGGTGCCCAGCGTGACCATTTGAATGCTGCTCTGGTTTACATCGTCTTTCGGAATCAGGTAGTAACCGGGCTTGGCCCGATGGTACTGGATCTCATCTTTTGGCAGTTCAGGGCCCTTGGGCCAGGACTCAAAAGCCGCGCGCAGCTTGGCTTCCATCTCTCTCGCATCGAAGTCGCCGCTGATCCCAAGGATGATGTTGTTCGGATGCACATAGGTGCGGTGCCAGTCGATCAGATCCTGGCGCGTTACTGCGGCCACGGTTGCGTACTCAGCTTCGCGGGCATAGGGATTGTCCGCGCCATACGCCAGCTTGGCCGATTCCCGCGAGGCAATCTCTCCGACGTCATCGTTGCGCCGCGAAATGCTGTCCTGCTCCTGTTTTTGTGCCAGGTCGAGCTTGTCGGCACGGAATTCGGGATTCTGCAACAGGTCGGCGAAGACTTTGAAGACATCGTCGAAATCGCCTTTCAGGCAACTCAAGCTGATGGTGGTTGAATCGGAGCCGCCGGCGGTCTCAACCTTGGCCGCCCGCACTTCGAGAAAGTCGTCGAGTTGATCGCCAGTCTGTGTTTTGGTGCCGCCAGTGCGCCAGACTTCGCCGAAAATATCTACGAGCCCAACTTTACTGGCCGGTTCATCGCGAGAACCGCCGCGAATGCGGGCTGAGCCTCCAATCAGCGGCAGTTCGTGATCTTCCTGCAGGAAAATGACCATCCCGTTCGAAAGCTCAATGCGCTTCGGCTGCTGGGGATGGAAAGCAGGCAGAGGCGGGACGGGGATCTGCTGCCAGCTTGTGGCCTGCGCCGCGGCCCGTGAGGGATGCGCGAAGATCGTGGCGGCGACGAGAATCATTGAGAAAGCGAGCAGCAGCCTTTTCATTGCGCACCTCCCCGAGCCGCCGGTCCTTTATCTGATGGATCGCGACCCGATGGACCGTGATTCGACGCGCCTTTATCTGATCCCTGCTCGCCGCCATGTTCCGTGACGGTTTCGATCACGCCTACGGTGCGGTTATTGTCGTTGAAAGTTTCGTTGGCTACCCGCCGGATGTCTGCCTTCGTTACCTTGTCGATGCGGTCTACCGACCGGAACAACTCGCGCCAGTCGCCGTAACGAGTCTGGTAAATCGCCAACTGGGTTGCCAGGCCGCCGTTGTCTCCCAGCCCGCGAATGAGATTGGCCTTGGTGCGGGTCTTGATCATCTTCAATTCATCGTCGCTGATGTCTTCCTTCTTCAGGCGTTCGATCTCGACGTGAATCGCGTCCCCCACCTCCTGCGGAGTGTGTCCGGGGAGCGGGAACGCGTAAAACGCGAACAGGTGCGGATACTTGGTCCCGGGCAGGCCGCTGAATCCAGCGGAGAACGATGCGATCTTCTTATCGCGCACCAACGCGCGGTAAAGGCGGGAGGTGCGGCCTTCCGACATGAGATCGGTGATGGCGTCATACACCGCATCGTCTTTCGTCATGTAGTCGGGCCGATGGTAGCCCTCAAGATAGAGGGGCTGCGACTTTTCCATGAGCACGACCTTGCGCTCAGAGTTCTGCGGAGGCTCGGTGGTGGTGGTTTCATCGGGTTTCTGGCTGGCAGGCAGGCGGCCGAAATACTTTTCGAGCATGGGCATGACCTGTGACGCTTTCACGTCACCGGCCACGGCGATCACCATGTTCGAGGTTACGTAGTACTTGTCAAAAAACTTTTTGGCATCGGTGGCCGAGAAAGAATTCAAGTCCGACATCCATCCCACGGTTGGCCGGTGATAGGGATGAGCCTCGAATGCCGCGGCGTCAAACTGCTCCAGCAGGCGGCCTATCGGGTTGCTATCGGTGCGCATGCGGCGCTCTTCGATCACCACATTGCGTTCTTTGTAAAACTCGCGCAACACCGGATGCAGAAAGCGCTCCGACTCGAGATAGGCCCACAGCTCCAGCCGGTTCGCAGGGAGCGAATAGTGATACGCAGTCTCATCGTAATCAGTGAAGGCGTTTAGATCCTGACCGCCGCTCTGCTCGACGATCTTGCCGAACTGGTTGGGTACGACAAACTTGTCGGCTGCGGCAATGTCGTCCTTCCACGCCTTTTCCAGCTGTTTCAGCTTGGCCTCATCGCGGCCCACTCGTTTGTCGCGCTCCGCAAGGTAGGCGGCGTAGGCGGTCTCAACCTTCTCCAGCGCAGGCTTCTCGGCGGCATAGTTGGTGGTGCCGATCTTGTCGGTGCCTTTGAAGGCCATGTGCTCGAACATGTGGGCCAGGCCGGTTTTGCCCATGGGATCCTGCGTCGAGCCGGCGTCGACCATGGTGAAGAAAGAGAACACCGGAGCCTCAGGCCGCTCGCAGATCACGATGGTCAGGCCATTCGGCAGCTTCTTGACCGTGATCCGCTTTTCAAAAGAGGCGAGATCCTGAGCCGCGGCAAGGGTCGTAAGGATGAGAAGCAGCACCAGAGTGCGGGGCCGGAGTATGCGATGTTTCATTGGACCTCCAAAGGGCTGCGCGAAACTGCTGGGGTGGACATTTTGGACAACCATCTTAGACGGATGTGAAGGGCAGAAGTTTGAAATTACGTGGAGGGATGGGAGATTGTCAAACCGGTGCAGTGGCTTGGTTAAGCCGCGCTTGGGGAAGTCGCATTTTGCGCTCAGCGCGGTTTGAGGCACAATGCCTGCGGGAGCGTACGAAATGGATTCGACGATCGAGGTCCAGGGGAAGCAACTCAAGCTGTCGAATCTGGAGAAGGTGCTGTATCCGGCGACTGGATTCACCAAGCAGCAGGTGATCGACTACTACGTTCGCATTGCGCCGGCGATGGTGCCGCACCTGGCCGGTCGTCCACTGACCCGCAAGCGCTATCCCAACGGCGTGGACGAGGAATTTTTCTACGAGAAGAATGCGCCGCAACACCGGCCCGACTGGGTAAAGACGGCTCCCATCTGGAGCGACAGAAACCGCCGCACCATCCACTACATTCTCGCCGACGATCTGGCCACGCTGGTCTGGCTGGCGAATCTCGCCGCAATTGAGCTGCATCCCTCCCTTTCGCTGGCAAAAGACATCACTTGCCCTACGATGATGGTCTTCGATCTTGACCCCGGCGCACCGGCAAACATTGTGCAATGCTGCCAGGTGGGGCTGTGGCTGCGGGAAATCTTCGATCACTTTGGCATGCAGAGTTTTCCGAAAACTTCTGGTTCCAAGGGATTGCAGATTTACGTTCCGCTCAATACTCCGACTAATTACGAATTGACCAAGACTTTTTCTCACGCGCTCGCGCAATTGCTCGAACATGAGCATCCCGAACTGGTTGTTTCGGACATGAAGAAACAGGTTCGAACCGGGAAGGTTCTGGTTGACTGGAGCCAGAACGATGAGCACAAGACCACCGTAGCCGTATATTCATTGCGCGCGCGAGAGCATCCTACCGCTTCAACGCCGGTAACGTGGGAGGAAGTTCAGCGCGCCCTCAAGAAGAAGGACGCCGGCCTGCTTGTATTCGAAGCGAAGCAAGTCGTCGCACGCTTTGATAAGATGGGCGACCTGTTCGCTCCCGTGCTCGAATTGAAGCAACGGCTGCCCGATCTCAAGGGAGTTGCGGCTTCGGCAGTTGCAGAAAAGGCGATGCCAATTTCGATTGCCGCTCAGGCCGAAGATGAACCGGAGGAAGTTCGGCCGCACCCCACGCGAAAATCCATAAGAACCCGGCGGACGCCCAAGGCGCGCCGCAAGGTATAATCCCGTCCGCGCGCATTGTGCTGCGAGGCGTTACTTTGAGAGCTTGCCATGCCTCAACTGTTTGTCGGAACCTCTGGATGGGCCTACCCGAGCTGGAAGCCTGACTTCTATCCCGCCAAGCTCGCACAGAAGAAGTTCCTCGGTCACTACGCTACGCAGCTCAATACGGTCGAAGTGAACTTCACTTTCCGCCAACTGGTAAAAGAGACCACGATCCAGAATTGGATCAACGAAACGCCGGCGCACTTTCGTTTCGGCATTAAAGCGCATCAAGTAATCACGCACATCAAGCGCCTGAAAGGGACGGAAGACTTTATTCCGCGCTTCCTGGCGACGATTGAGCCTCTGGCCAGCGCCGGCAAGCTTGGGCCGGTGCTTTTCCAGTTGCCGCCGAATCTGAAAGCCGATGCCGCGCTGCTCAAGGATTTCCTTGCACTTCTGCCGCGCACCCTGCCGGCGGCATTCGAATTCCGGCACGAATCGTGGCTCACCGACTCGACCTGGGAACTGCTGAAGTCACGGGGATTGGCCCTGTGCGTGGCGGAGACGGAAGAGAGAACCACACCGGACGTGGTCACGGCCGCCTTCGTCTATTACAGATTCCGCAAGCCGAGTTATACGCCCGACGAACGCAGTGCCATGGTCGGGCATATCGGAGAGCACCTGGCGGCTGGCCGCGACGTCTTCGCATACTTCAAGCATGAGGAAACGCCGGAGGGCGCTCTTTACGCAGTGGACCTGCTGCGTGATGCCGGCCGGACGTAGCAAAGTCTCTGCGACAGTGCCTTGCTCCGGCATCCGTCTGATCACTTTTATCAGAGTCCGATAACGCGCATACTCTTCTCATCCCTTCCTCATGCCTTCGGAAGCCAACTCAAGCGTGCTCTTCAGCTTTCTCGATTATTTGAGAATCGAGAAGGGACTGGCGCCGCTTTCGGTCAGTGCCTACACGACCGACATCTGCCAGTTCTCGAAATTTCTGGAAAAGCGCAAGCGTCTGCTGCTGACTGCTCGCCGCGTCGATGTGCGCGATTTCCTGCAGCAGCTTTTTTCCCATCAAGTCGACGGCCGCAGCGTGGGCCGAAAGCTTTCCGCCTTGCGTCATCTTTATCGCTATCTGTTGCTGGATAAAAAGCTTGAGCACGATCCCACGCTGAACATCGAGTCGCCACGGCAATGGAAAGTCCTGCCGAAGGCGCTGGCATGCGACGAAATGGAAGCTACGCTGGCCGCTCCGCTCGCGCGGCACAGGAACGGCGAGGCGAGCACAAAAGTATCGGACGCTCTGGCCGCCCGCGATCACGCCATGCTTGAGGTTTTCTACGCGGGTGCGCTTCGGGTTTCGGAAATCATCAGCGCCAAATTGGAAGACCTGAAGCTTGAGGCTGGCTACATGCTAGTGCGCGGCAAAGGCGACAAGGAACGCGTGGTGCCGCTCGGAAGGTCGGCGCAGGAAGCGCTCACGCAGTATCTGGCAGAGTCGCGCCCGGCACTCGCATCGGGGAAACGAAGCGGAACTTCGGCAACCATCGCCTCGCCTGGAAATAATTCACCCCTGTTATTCGTCGCGCGGGGCGGAAGCAAGCTGACCCGCCAGCGCGTATGGCAGATGGTGCGCGCTGCCTCGGCTGCTTCCGGGCGAGCGGCTTCTCCGCACACGCTGCGTCACTCCTGCGCCACGCACATGGTGGAGAACGGTGCAGATTTGCGCACGGTGCAGACCATTCTGGGTCACGCCGATATTTCGACAACGCAGGTTTACACCCACTTGGCGCTCGACCGCTTGCGCACCGTATATCAGAAGCATCATCCCAGGGCGAAGGCGAGATGAGGTTCTCCGTGGTAGGTTCCGAATTTCACGACGATGAACAAGCAGACTAAGACCACAGTCGAGAAGGCCGCTGCCGATTTTATCCGCCACCTCCGCGAGCGCAATGCCTCGCCCCACACCATCAAAGCTTACAGCCGCGATCTGTCGCTGTTCGCCGCTTACGCTGGCTCGCGTGGATGGAGACAGATTGACCATATCGCGGTCCGGGGATTTCTCTCGCAACTCTATGAGAACGGCTTAAGTAAAACGTCCGTGGCCCGGGCCTTGGCCGCGGTGCGGTCTCTTTATCGATGGCTGGCGCGGGAAGGCGTCGTGGAGCAGAATCCGGCGAAGCTGGTCGCCACGCCAAAACTTCCCAAGAAACTTCCGCGCGTGCCCACGATTGAAGAAATGAATTCCGTGATCGACGGGGAAATGCCCGAAGTAGCAGCTTTTCCCGAGCGCGACGGGCTGATGCTGGAGCTGCTCTATGGTTGTGGAATTCGCAATTCGGAACTCACCGGGATCAACCTCGACGACATTCGCCTGAGCGCCGAGGCCATTCTCATCCGCGGCAAGGGGAAGAAAGAACGCTATGTTCCGTTTGGCGATTCAGTAAAGACCGCGCTGGCGGCCTATCTTCCCGAACGCCAGAAAGTTCTCGCGGAAAACGGCAAGCATTCGACCGCGTTGCTAGTGAACCTGCGCGGCGGCCGGCTCACCACGCGCAGCGTCGGCCGCATCATTAAGAAGATTGCCGTCGCCAAAGGCCTTTCCCCTGACGTGCATCCGCACACGCTGCGCCACGCTTTCGGTGCGCACATGCTGGAGGAAGGCGCCGACCTGCGTGCCATTCAGGAACTGCTCGGCCACGAACGTCTCGCGACTACACAACGCTACACACAGTTGTCGATGAAACATGTGCTGCAGGTCTACGACCAGACCCATCCGCGCGCGAAGTAAAGTAGCGCCGCCGTCTCGGCGGCTTTGCCGGAAGCAGATAGTAATTGCGCCTCCGAGGCGATGCCCGGGGGAAGGCCGGCGGGACGCCAGCGCTACCGCCTACGTCGCAACTGCTCCCACATCCCAACCACCCGCGCCCTCAACTCCGCAGTCAGCTTCTCGTAAGTTGCTTCCGACGCCTCGCTCTCGGGCGGAGGAAGAATCGGATCGCCAAAAACAATCTTTAGTGGCCTAAACCCCTGGAACGGTTTGTTCCGCGGCCACACTTCGTGGAATCCCTCAATCGCCACCGGCACAATCGGCACCTGCAGGTGAATCGACAAGATGGCGGCGCCTTTCTTGAAAACCTTTGGCGTGCCGTCAATCGAGCGCTCACCTTCGGGATAAAGAATGAGCGGACGTCCCTGCCGCAAACCAAACGCGCCGGCGCGCATGGCAGGAATCAGGTTCGCGTCTGGATCCACGACCACAACGCGCAGCGAATGCGCCAGCCGCAACATGAATCCTTTTCCGAAGATTTCGCTCGTCCCCACCGCGAAGACTTTATGAAACACCTCTGGTGGCAAGATGCTCGCCAGAATGACCGGATCGATATAGCTCTGATGATTCGACGAGAGGATGTAGGCGCCGCTCCGGGGCAGCCTCTCAATTCCGCGCACATGCAAATGAAAACGGTCGAGTGCGATGACCTGGATCAGGCGGGAAACCATGTACCAGAAGGCATCGCTGAACGGCTTCGGCCGGGCCAGCGAAACCACGTCAGCGGGAGCCGGTCCTTCGGCCAGAATCGCTTTCCAGCCGGCAAACGAGGCACGTGTTCCCGGGCCACCTGCGCCGCTGGCCGCGCTTTGCAGTACGGCGTCGATCAGCTCGCGCACCGTATAAATCCCGGCCAGCTGCGATTCCTCGACGTTGCCTCCCAGCTGCTCTTCGATCTGGCTGAGCAGTTCGACGCGCTGCATGGAGTCAAGCCCCAGGTCGAGCTCCAGATTCAGAGTCGGCCGCAAGGCCGGCGGCGCCGTGCGCGCGGCCTCGCGCACGATGTTCAGCGCCTGCTGCACGCTGGGCTGATCGAGCCACGCCGTCTCGTCCGCCGTCAACGGCCGCTCAGAGGGTAATTCAGCATCGTCGTCAGCTTGCCGCGCCTGATTTGCTTTTACCCGCTTCTCCACTTCGAAGCGCTTGATCTTGCGCGTGGTGGTGCGAGGCAAGTCTTCCTGCCAGATCTCGTAGCTGCCGATGCGTTTTGTGGAAGCGATCTGCTGCGACAGGCTTTCGATATCGAAACGGATAACTTCCTTGGCGTTGACAATCTTTTTCTGCCGCAGCACATCGAAGTTAGGCACAATCACGGCATGCAGCCGGTCTCCACTTTCGCCAGGCTTGCCTTCCAGTCCCATCACCGCCAGCTCTTTAATGTAAGGCGACTTCAGGTAATGCGCCTCAACTTCTTCGGGATAAATATTTTTCCCATTGCTCAGCACGATCACTTCTTTCCTGCGGCCGGTAAGGAACAAGTTACGGTCCGCATCGAAGTAACCGAGATCGCCCGTGTAGAACCATCCCTCGCGCAACACCGCTGCAGTGGCATCCGGACGGTTCCAGTAGCCCTTCATCACGACCGGGCCGCGCAAAGCGATTTCGCCCGTGGCTGGACCGTCTTCCTCCGGCTGCAGGTCGATGGTCGCATAAACGATCCTGGCCTCGACACCCTTCATGGCCTTGCCCACGGATCCGATCACGTTATTCGTCGGCGAATTCGCAAATACGGCCGCCGTTGTTTCCGTCAGCCCGTAAGCCTGCAGCACGTCAATCCCGAGATCGCGAAAATCCGCCGCAATCTGCGGATCGAACCGGGAACCGCCCGTGATCAGATAACGCATCTTCTCGCCGAAAGCCTCGTGGACCTTGCCAAACAGGATGGGACCAGCGTTGAGCCCCACCTTGCGCAGCGTCCGGTTGAATGCCACGAGCGCCCTGAACGCCCTCTGCGCAAGCGCGCCTCGTTTCTCAACCTCCTGAAAAATCCGGTCGTGAATCAGATAAAAGAATTGCGGTACCACGGCGAAGGTGGTGATACTGCGTTCACGCAGAGCCCGCAAAAGCTCGGTGGTGTTCAGAGTCTCCAGATAAACGACGCGCGCGCCTTTCACCAGGGGCAGCAGCAGATTCGCCATCTGCGCCAGCACGTGAAACATGGGCAGCACGCCCAGCAGCGCGTCCGACGGCCCAATGTCGACCCAATTGAACACAGCATCCACTTCGCCGAGAAAGTTGGCGTGAGTAAGCATGACGCCCTTGGGGTCAGCGGTGGTGCCGGAAGTGTAGAGCAGGGAAGCGACGTCGTCGGCGGCCGCGGGCGCAGGCTGGAATTTTCCTGGCCCGCCATCGAGAATCGCCGGCAAATTCGCCAGCCAGCGCTCGGAGGCAGAGTGCTGGGCCATGCGGTCCGGGTCCATCAGCACCAGCCCGACGTCGAGGCCCGCGACCGCGTCACGCGCCGCCTGCGCATGCTTCGCGTCGCAGAACAGCACAGACGTGCCGCTGTCTTTCAGCAGCGTGGTCAGTTGATCGGCGTGCAGTGCGGTATCGAGCGGGACGACCGTACACCCAGCCGCAATGATTCCGAGATACGCCGCGACCCAGCGGGGATGGTTATCGGCCACGATGGCCAGCCGCGATCCGCGAGAGAATCCGTTTTCCGTGACCCAGCGCCCCACGGATTCAGCCATGCGGTGAACCTCAGCATAGGTACAACTCTCGATGTGATCGTGGCGCTGGATTTCCAGCGCGACGTTGTTCGGCCAGCGCCCCGCGCATTCGACAAACCGATCGTAGAAAGTGGGCATGAGTCGTGTGGAATATACACGAAAAATATGTTTACCGCCGAGTTCGCCGAGACCGCCGAGGATAAGAAAAATGTCTTCGCTGGTCTTCTTGGCGTTCTCTGCGTTCTCGGCGGTGCATCTCTTTTGTTACTTGCTCCTCGGGGCCGTCCGCCGCATCTAAATATGCTAGGCTAAAAGAGATACGCTGGGGCAGTTCCCGCCCGCTGAAGGATTTCACAGTTTGATCAACACTCTGATCGGCAAGGTCTTTGGGACCAAGAATGAGCGGGTCGTCAAGAGCTTGATGCCCAGGGTCGAGGCCATCAATGCCCTCGAACCGCAGATGCAAAAGCTCACGGACGCCGAATTGCGCGCAAAAACGGACGAGTTCCGGCAGCGCATCCAGGATCGACTAAGCCGCTTCAACAGCGCTGCCGCGACAGACTCTGAGGCCGAAGCGGAAGACGATCCTGACCGTCAGAAGCAGCTCGAAAAAGAGCAATACGAAGCTCTGCAGGAGATTCTCGACGACATACTCGAGGAGGCCTTCGCCGTGGTCCGCGAGGCCGGACGCCGCGTGCTCAACATGCGCCACTTCGATGTGCAGCTGATCGGTGGCATGGTGCAACACCAGGGCATGATTTCGGAAATGAAGACGGGCGAAGGCAAGACCCTGGTCGCCACACTTCCGGTCTATCTCAACGCCCTCAGCGGTCGCGGCGTACACGTAGTCACGGTCAACGATTACCTGGCCAAGCGCGACTCCGAATGGATGGGCAAGCTCTATCGTTTCCTCGGCCTCACGGTAGGTGTGATCGTTCACGACCTCGATGACGAAGAGCGCCGCGCTGCCTATGCCGCCGACGTCACCTACGGCACCAACAACGAGTTCGGCTTTGACTACCTGCGTGACAACATGAAGTTCGATCTGAAAGATTGTGTGCAGCGCGGTCACAATTTCGCCATCGTCGACGAAGTCGATTCCATCCTGATCGACGAAGCCCGCACACCGCTCATCATTTCCGGAGCGAGCGAGGAGTCGACCGACAAGTATTACAAAGTCAACCGCATCATCCCCAAGCTGGAGAAAGGCGAAGAGCTTGAGGTCGCACCGGGCGAACCTTCGCAACTCACTGGCGACTTTGTGGTCGACGAAAAGCACCGCAACATCACGGTCACCGACGAAGGCTGGACGAAAGTCGAAGGCCTGCTCGGCATCGGCAACATCGCCGACCCCGAGAACTGGCCGCTCAAGCACCACGTCGATACGGCGATTAAAGCGCATGCGCTCTATCGCCGCGACGTGGAGTACGTAGTGAAAGACGGCGAAGTCATCATCGTCGACGAATTTACCGGGCGCATGATGCCCGGCCGGCGCTGGTCTGACGGCCTGCATCAGGCCATCGAAGCTAAGGAAGGCGTCAAGATCGAACGCGAGAACCAGACGCTCGCCACCATCACCTTCCAGAACTACTTTCGCATGTTCAAAAAACTCTCCGGCATGACCGGCACGGCGGAAACGGAAGCGACCGAGTTCGAAAACATCTACAAGTTGGACGTGCTGGTCATTCCCACGAACAAGAAGATGCTGCGGCTGGAGAATCCCGACGTTGTTTTTCGAACCGAGAAGGAAAAATATTTTGCCGTCGCCGACGAAATTCAAAAGCTGGCAGAGAAAGGCCAGCCCGTGCTGGTGGGCACCACGTCGGTGGAAAAGTCAGAGCGGCTTTCAGAGCTGCTGAAGAAGAAAGGCCTCAAGCAACACGTCGTACTGAACGCCAAATTTCACGAGCGCGAAGCTGAATTCGTCGCCCAGGCCGGCCGCAAGGGCATGGTCACCATCGCCACCAACATGGCCGGCCGCGGTACCGACATTCTGCTCGGCGGCAATCCCGAATTCATGGCCAAGCAGGAGATGGTGAAGAAGGGAATCGCCCAGCAACTGCGCGTGGCGCAAGGCAAGATCGAAGGTCCGCAGGAAGACGGCACGATTTCAGTTTTTTACTACAACGGCAACGAGTACACTGTCCCGACTGACAAATGGACGGAAGCATTCAGCCGCTACAAAGCGCAGACCGATAAAGAGCATGACGAAGTTACTGCTGTCGGCGGCCTGCACATTCTGGGCACCGAACGCCACGAGTCGCGCCGCATCGATAACCAGCTTCGCGGACGCGCCGGCCGACAGGGCGATCCTGGCTCGTCGCGCTTCTACCTCGCGCTCGAAGATGACCTCATGCGCATCTTCGCCAAAGAGTGGGTCTCGAAGCTGCTCGAGCGCCTCGGCATGGAAGAAGGCATCCCGATCGAGTCGAAGCTCATCAGCCGCCGAATCGAGACGGCGCAGAAGGCGGTTGAAGCGCAGCACTTCGAATCGCGCAAACACCTGCTTGAATACGACGATGTCATGAACAAGCAGCGCGAGGCCGTGTACGGCCTGCGCCGCCGCTTGCTCGAGGGCATGGACCAGAAGGATCTGATCCTCGAGGACTACGTCTCAGCCATTCTCGGCGACTTGATGGAAGAGTACTGTCCGCCCAAGAGCCACGCTGACGACTGGAACATCAAGGGTCTGAAGGATGCCGTCTTCACTCGCTTCGGCGTCGACTTCATCGCGGAAGGCGTAAAGCCGGAGGCGTTGAACCGGCAGGAACTGGGCGATGCGATGTTCGAGAAGTTGAAAGAGCGTTACGACGCGAAAGAAAAACTGATCGGCCCCGAGGCCATGCGCCATCACGAGCGCATGATCATGCTCAGCGTGCTCGATTCGCAGTGGAAAGACCACCTCCTGAGTATGGATCACCTGAAGGAGGGTATCGGGCTCCGCGGCTACGGCCAGCACGATCCGCTGGTCGAATACAAAAAAGAATCGTTCGAAATGTTCGAAGCCATGTTGCAGCGTTTTCAGGAAGACACGGCCCGCTATCTCTACCTGATGCAGATTATCGAACGCCCGCGCGATCCGGGCCTCACCGGTCCGCAGGGAGACGAATCCGCCGACCATGGCCCGGAGTCTGGAGTTCCGGTGCGACAGGGAAGCGGAGGGAACGGACATCGTCCGCCGCGTCTGGTCGCAACTTCCGCCGACGATCTGGAGGAAGCCTTCATGCGCCGCAAGCGCCGCGAACTCGAACAAGCGCGCATGGCGGGAGCCGGTGAAATGCAGCCGGTGCAGCAAGTTGTACGTGGGCAGGAAAAAGTGGGCCGCAACGATCCCTGCCCCTGCGGGTCTGGCAAGAAATTCAAGAAGTGCCACGGCGCTTAGTTCGCGAGCCGGCACGAACTATGTGGGGACGGGCGCCTCGTGAGCCTGCCCTGAGCGAAGCCGAAGGGTCCAGCCGAGCGTAGCAAGGCGCGCCTCGATCACGAATGCCGGCCTGAAGTTCTGGGAGTCGCCACAGCCTTGAAAGTCATTTCCTCAGATCGGCTTTTCGTCCGGTCTTTCCACTCCAGAAACAATCCCGCATAGTTCTTCGTGATGTAATACACCTTGTTCACGCCGAGTTTCTTCGCAGTCGCGTCAATCCACCGCGGCGCCCCTTCGATCTCGCAGAAATTTCCAATGGGCGTCTCGTCCACGACAACCTGCCCCTTACCATCCGTCCACTCGGCGCGAAACTTCTCGTAGCGGAACGAAGGCGAATATCCCAATGCGCGCAAGATCGAATCCATTTTCTTCCCATCCGTCACGCCAGTCTCAAGCTCAACGCGGGCGCTGTGCCGCCCTATTTTCCCCTTCGACTTGTGCGCCAGCGTCCACTCCGAGCCATACTTCCGGATGCGGAGCAGTTCCTTGCGCCCGCGAAGCACTTCCCCGGGAAGGTCATACAGAGTATTCATCTCGTGCGTCCGCGGCGTCAGCAGCCGAAATCCAGCCGCTCGCAACTTGCGCGCGAGCGCACGCAAGTCGGTGACTCGAAACTTGATTTCGATTTCGCGGTTCATCGCACAACCATCACTGAATGAAAGTCTATTACGGCGAGACCGCGCCCGTCGCGGGAGATGCACGATTGTCGAGCGATCCGCGAGTTTTCTTCTCCCACTTCACCGGTTCTATCGGGCCCACGACAAACACCCAAGCCAGCGCCCCAATCCAGGAGAACACTCCTGCGATCAAGAAAGGCCAATAAAATTTGCCCAGACGGTTCAGCAGGTATCCGGTAATAGCAGGGGCAAAGGAGCCGCCAAAGTTCCCCACGAAATTTTGCACTCCGGTCCAGCGGCCTGAGACCCGCGGTCCAGCGAGCGTTTGAGTGACCGCCCAGCAATGTGCCCCGTTTATCCCAAAACAAACGCCGGCCGAGGCCAAGGCCCAGACGAAGACGCTGTTGGGTGCGCCCGCGGCCGCGACGAGCGAAACACCCAAGCCGGTCATCCCGCCCCCGAGCAGCGTCTTGCGCACACGCGTCGCCGATGCTCCCGCGGCAATCCAGCGGTCAGAGAGCTTCCCGGTCACCATCGCCGAAATCGCCGCTAGCAGAAAGATCAATCCTCCAACTCGCGCCATCTGATTCATCGAAAGATTGCGGGCACGCACTAGATAAAAGGGCAGCCACGCCACCAGGAAATACAAGCCGTAGTTAATGCAGATCTGTCCCAGGCAAGTGCCCCACGCCGAGCGCTCGCGGAAAATGTCGAGAATCCGGACTTTCGGCTCCAAACCCACGGCGGTTGAAGTTGTGCCGACCGGCATCCACGCCAGCCACGGAACCAGCCACAGCAGGCTTGCCAATCCCAGCACCAGAAAAAATGGCCGCCAGCCAAAACGGCCAACCACTCTTCCTCCCACCAGCATGCCGACCGCAGGGCCCAGGGAAAGCCCAGCCATAATGGCCGCATTGCCGAAGCCGCGGCGGCTCTCGGTGAAGAGACCGCTCCCCAAAATCTTGGAGTACGCCGGAAAAGCGATCGACTCGCCGATCCCGAGAATTACCCGAACGACGACCCATGCCGAAAATCCATGCAAGAGCGACGTCAGTCCGGTTGCCGCTGACCACACAAAGAACCCGGCGGCAAAGATCCATTTCACTTCGAAGCGGTCCACCAGCCAGCCAGCAGGAATCTGCATGCAGCCGTAGGTCCAGAAAAATACGGAGAGCAGCGTGCCCAGCTGTGCGGCCGAGAGGCCTAGTTCGTCTTTCAGGAGCGGCGCCGCAATCGAGAGATTGCTGCGGTCGATGTAGTTGATGAAAACCGAGAGCGCTAACAGGAAGATGATCCGGTTCGTCCCGTCGGCGCGCGACTCATTGTGGATGATCGTGTCGCTCATCGTGGCAAAGCCCGACAATGCTACATCATGCCAGGCAATTCTCAGGGGCTTTTTATCAGCGGCTCGCGGGTGACTAGCTAAACGTCGGCAGCTTCACCAGATCATTCTGCGGCACCGACTCAAGCGGTTCGCCGGCCTTGCGCCAGGCAGTCAGTCCACCGACGATTACGAACGTGTTGAATCCTTTTTCCCGCAGCAGATGCGCCACCCGGGCGCTGGTTGCTTCGCGTGCTCAAGTGCAGTAAAGATAAATGTCCTTGTCTTTGGGAAGGTTCTTGATCTCTTCCTCAAGATTGTTGGGCTCGATGCGGATCGAGCCTTTGATCCGGGCCGACCCTCCGTCGTAATAGCCGTGGCTGCGGACATCGACGATGAGCACTCGATTCGCATCCTGCGACGCCAGGCGTGCGGCCAGCTCCTGCACCTGAATCCGCGGCACCACGCGATACATCTTGTGTTTGCGGAATTGCACGATCCGGTAGATCGCATACGCCGTCACGGCGGCGACCACCACCACTTCCATCGCTAGCCCGGCCGTGTGAAACCCGCGCAAGATGGCAGCTAGAAAATCGCGGGAAAGATATCCCACCGAAAGATAGGTGAGCGAGTACACCAGGGCGCCGGCCAAGTCCAATTGCAGAAACTGCGAGAAGCGCATCTTCATGCTGCCGGCCAGCGGCGCCGCCATGGTGTTGACCCCGGGAATAAACTTCGCAATCACCAGCGTGGCTTTGCCGCGTTTGTAGAACGATTCGGCCGAGCGCAAAATGCAGGTCTCGGGATTGATCGACACCCGGCAGAGAAACCCCAGCAGAAGCCAGCCCATATATCGTCCGAGCCAGAACTGCACCGAGTCGCCCAGCAGCAAAGCCACGATCGCTGCAAGCAGGATGTACGGACCCCACAACGCGTGCGCCGCCACCGCAGCCCCAGCCGCCACCAGTGCGATGGCGGCCGGGAACGGAAGCCCGATCGCTTCGGCCAGCAACAGACCGAAGGTCAAGGCATAGCCGTGGCGCGCCATCAGCAAATACAAATTCATAAACCGTGTTGGATAAAGAAAATCAGGAAAGGGTTCAGTATAAACAAGCGGACGGGTTACTTCTCTCTTGCCACCACAAACTCCGGCGCCCACAGCAGCGCGCGCTTGATCTCGGAATCCGGGAAGGTGCAGATGGCCTTCCGCGCCGACTCCGCATACCGCGCGGCGCGAGCGTGGGCCGCGTCCAGCGATCCGTAGCGCTGCAGAATCTCCATGATCTGCGCATGCGTGACGCCATTGAAAGCGCGATCGCGCAGGATGGTCTCAATCTTGCCGCGTTCCTCGGCCGTGCAACGTTCCAGGGCGTGGATCACTGCCATCGTGACCTTGCCCTCGCGCAGATCACTCGCCACCGGCTTGCCTAAAACATCCTCGGACGCGGTCAGGTCGAGCACGTCATCGACGATCTGAAACGCCATGCCGAGATCGTGCCCGTACTGGCCCAGAGCCTTTTCCTCCGCAGCCGTTGCTCCACCGAGAATCGCTCCCAGCCGCATGCAAACCGAAAACAGGCAGGCCGTCTTACGGTAGATCAAATCGAAATGCTCCTCGAGTGTGATCAGTTGACCCAGCTTTTCCATCTGGAGTAGTTCGCCTTCAACCATCTGCTGCGTCAGTTCGATGAGAGTGTCGAGTATGCGGAAATTGCGCTCCTGCACCGCCACCTTAAAGGCCTGCATGTAGAGCCAGTCGCCCGCCAGCACACACTTCGAATTGCCCCACTGGGTATTGGCGGCGGGCCGGCCGCGGCGCGTCTTGGCTTCATCGATGATGTCGTCGTGCACCAGCGTAGCGGTGTGAATGATCTCGACCACCGCGCCCAGTTTCACCGCACCGCGTCCTTCGTAATTGAACAGCTTGGAGGAAAGAAAAAGCAGCGCCGGACGAATTCGCTTGCCGCCGCCGGCTCGCAGATACTCGCCTATCTCCGTAATGGCCTGCACGCCCGAGACGGTATCCTGCCCGAACTCGCCCTCGAGAGCTGCGAGGTCATCGTGCAGCAGGTCGAAGACTTCTTTCCCGTTAATGATTGCCGGTGCGCTCAATGCAATCGATCCCCGATCAAAATCGTTTTACCGCAGAGACCGCCGAGCACGCCGAGAAAAAACGACCGCGTCGGTCTTTACGCTTCAATCCTTCGTTCTCTCTGCGTTCTCTGCGGTGAAAGTTGCTTTTAATTCGTCCGATAATTCGTAAACTGCAAATCGATGCCAAAATCATGTCCCCGCAGCATCGCGATTACTTCCTGCAGTGTGTCGCGGTCTTTACTACTGATGCGCACCAGGTCGCCTTGGATCGAGGCTTGCGCTTTTTTCTGGGAGTCCTTCACCAGCTTCACGATCTCGCGCGCCTTTTCGATGGCGATGCCTTGTTGCATCGTAACTTTACGCTTGGCTGTGCCGCCTGCCGCCGGTTCCACCGCGCCATAAGTCAATCCTTTCAACGACACGCCGCGCTTGACGAGTTTCTGCTGCAGGATGTCGTTCACCGCCTTCAGCTTGTACTCGTCGGCGGAGTGCAGCACGATCGCGTCCTTTTCCAGTTCGATGTTCGACTTCGAATCTTTCAGGTCGAAGCGCGTGTGAACTTCCTTCAACGCCTGCTGGATCGCATTCGACACTTCCTGCAGGTCGATCTTGCTCACGATGTCAAAAGTGTTCTCGGGCATCGGATTTCATTTCTTTCTGAAACAATGGAATCTGACCCTTGAGGGTACCAGAAGAAGACCTCCGGGAGGAGGGTTAACCTGCAGAAACTTTGCTTTCAGCGGTTTCAGTCAATTTGAAAAAATTGTAAAAGTTGCGAGCCGTCTGCTGCCCGATTTCTTCCGCCGTCGATCCTAGTAATTCGCCAAGCTTCCGCGCGGTTTCGTTCACGAACGCCGGCTCATTGCGTTTGCCGCGATGCGGCACCGGCGCCAGATATGGCGAGTCGGTCTCAATCAGGATGCGCTCCAGCGGAACCTCGAGCGCGGCATCGCGAATTGGTTGGGCCTTCGGGAACGTCAAGTTGCCCGCGAAGGAAATCATGAACCCCATGTCGAGCGCGCTCTTCGCCTGCGGCCAATTTCCTGTGAAACAGTGCAGAATTCCTCCGAGCCCTTTCGGCGCCCATTGTTCTCGCATCAACCCAAGGCAGTCGTCCCAGGCATTCTCACTTTCTTCCGACGGACGGCAATGAATCACAATCGGAAGTTTCGCGGCCGCCGCCAATTCCATCTGCCGCGTGAAGACACCTTTCTGCACCTCGCGCGGAGAGTGATCGTAATGGTAATCGAGCCCGATTTCCCCCCAGGCGATCACTTTAGGATTCTTCGCCAGGCGTTCCATGTTCTGATAGGCAGCTTCACTCGCCAGCCGGGCTTCGTGAGGATGAATGCCCAACGTCGCATAGATGAAGTCGTATTTCTCCGCCAATCGGATTCCGCAATCCACATCCTCGGGACCATCGCCATTGCCGATAGCGACGATAGTCTGCACCCCAGCTTCTCGCGCTCGGGCAATCACCAGCTCGCGATCAGTGTCGAACTGCTTGCCGTCAAGATGAGCATGAGAATCAACAAACATAAACGTTGAGACAAACTCATGTGGGGACAGCCGTCTCGGCTGTGCGGCCAGAGCCAAGCTTGGCCGCGCCTACTTCAATCTCGCCCCCACCGGCACATCCTCCAGAAACCCAGCCAGCACCGGCTTCCCATCATCGAGCGACGCCGCCACGATCATCCCGTTCGATTCCATCCCGCGCAGCTTGCGCGGCGCAAGATTGGCGACGATCACCACTTTCCGTCCAACCAGAGCTGCCGGCGCATAGGCTTCGGCGATTCCGGCCAGCACCTGCCGCACTTCGGTTCCAATATCAACCTCGAGCCGCAACAGCTTGTCCGCTTTGGGCACCCGCTCGGCGACTTTCACCAGCCCCACTCGCAGCTCGATCTTGGCGAAATCGTCGATGGAAATCTTATCGTTCGCCGCTGCTGCGGCGGTTGGAACTGCCGCCGCCGCCGCAACCTGCGGCTCATTCGTTGGTGCGGGCGTGGCAGCTGAAGCCTCCGCCGCCGGCGCGCTCCTCTGCTCCTCTTCCATCTTCTGCATCCTTTCAATCGCGCTCTTGTCGGCGCGGGGAAATACGGGTTGCACTTCACCCAACTTTGTGCCCAGGGGCAGTTGTCCCCAAGCCAGTTCGCTCAACGCGAGCTTCTTGATATCGCCCAACCCCAGCTGCAACCAAATCTTCGCGGCCGCATCGGGCACCACGGGATACGCCAGCGCCGTCGCAATCCGCAGCGCTTCCGCCGCCGTATAAAGCACGGTCGCCAAACGCGACCGGCTGTCCTCATCTTGCTTCTCGCCCAGCGCCCATGGCTCATTCTCGACAATGTACTTGTCCACCGCCGCCACCAGCGTCCACGCCGCCTCAAGCGCCCGGGAAAACTGGAACTGATCAAACAGTAACCCGAATTCGCGGATCGTCTTCCGCGCCGTCTCCGCAATCGCATCGTCCGCCGCAGTTCTCGACGCCCCGGGCGAGGGATACGGCACCTCACCCTTGAAATAGCGGTTGATCATGGTCAGGGTGCGGCTCGCAAGATTTCCCAACCCGTTTGCCAGGTCGGAGTTATAACGCTGCACCAGGGCGTCGAATGAGAACGATCCATCCTGGCCGAACACGACTTCGCGCAACAGAAAATAGCGCAGCGCATCCGCGCCCAGCACGTCAAGAATCGTTTCCGTCCGCACGATATTGCCGCGCGACTTCGACATCTTGCTTTCTTCAAACAACAGCCAGCCATGAGCCACAATCGTCTTCGGCATCGGCAGCCCCGCGGCCATCAAAAACGCCGGCCAATAAACGCAATGGAAACGGACAATCTCCTTCCCGATCATCTGCACATCGGCCGGCCAGAATTTCTTGAACGCCTCCTGCGCGCCTGCGTGTGAAGATCCGTAGCCAATTGCCGTGATGTAGTTCGCCAGCGCATCCAGCCAGACGTAAATCACGTGCTTGGGATCGTCCGGCACCGGAATGCCCCAGGTAAACGTCGAACGGCTGATCGAGAGATCGCGAAGCCCCGAGCGCACAAACGAGATCACCTCATTACGCCGCGCCTCCGGACGAATGAACTCCGGATTCGCATACAGCGCCAGCAGCTTGTCCTGAAATTCCGAGAGCTTGAAGAAATAGTTTTCTTCCTTCACCGTCTCGGTAATGCGCCCGCAAGTCGGACAAGGATCGCCCGGCTGCGCGCCGTCAACATAAAGCTCATCCGACACGCAGTACTGCCCGGTGTAAGTACCCTTATAGATGTATCCATTGTCGCGAATCTTCCGGAAGAGTTCCTGCACGCGCTTCTTGTGCCGGTCTTCCGTGGTGCGGATGAAATCGTCATTCGAGATGCCCATCCGCTTCCACAACCGCCGAAACTCCGCCGAAATCTCATCCGCATACTGCTGCGGAGTTTTTCCCGCAGCCTGCGCCGCCCGCTCGATCTTCTGCCCATGCTCGTCCGTGCCCGTAAGAAAAAACGTTTCCGCGCCCAGCAGTCGCTGCCGCCGCGCAATCGTGTCGCATGCAATGGTGGTGTAGGCGTGCCCGATGTGCGGATGCGCATTCACGTAGTAAATCGGCGTCGTGATGTAGAACTTTCTCGTCATTCCTTGTCTTTCAGAACCTCACCCAAGCCTTCACGAAAAGTTTGTCATTCCGAACCGGCGCTAAGCCGGTGAGGAACCTGCTTTTTCCTTGCGGTCGTGCAGGTAAGCCTCGACCGCGCCACCCATCACGGTCTTCAGCGGAATATGGCAATCCGCCGCAATCCGCCGGCAATCTTCATATTCCGGAGCGTAGTTCGTGACCGTCCCGTTCATGCTCGCGATCTTGATCCTCACCTCTCCCCACGGCGTGCCGACGCTCTCCCAGCGTCGCGCCAGAGTCTGCCGCATCTCATCGCGCCGCCGTACGCCCAGCGTGGTGGTCTCTGTGAAAATCAGTTGCGCCAGCTTGCCCGCGTCTTCCGGCCTGCACAAAACCGTCAACAGCATTCCCGGACGATTCTTCTTCATCTGTACCGGTATGCCAAAAGCATCGAGCGCGCCCTCTTCCAGCAATCGATCCATAACATATCCAAAGACCTGCGGATTCAAATCGTCGAGATTCGCCTCCAGCACCGTGATCGTCTCCGACGCAGTCTTCCCAGCCAGAGTCGAGGCGGCTTCTCCAACCGTCAGCCGCACCACATTCGGATGTCCGGGAAAATCCCGCGATCCCGCCCCATAGCCGAACTTCTCAATCTTCATCTCAGGAAACGCCGCGAAGCGCGAAGCCAGCGTCTTCACAATCGCCGCGCCCGTCGGCGTTACCAACTCCGCCTGCAAGCCAGAGGAGTACACGGGCGCATCTTTCAGCAGTTCCACGGTCGCCGGAGCCGGCACCGGAAACGTTCCATGAGCGCACTCCATCACCCCACCGCCGACGTTCAAGGGCGAACAGATGATCTCATCCACTCCCAGCGCCTCGGCCCCAACAGCCGCGCAGACAATATCCACAATCGCATCCACCGCGCCGACTTCATGAAAGTGCACGCTCTCGATCGAAGTGTCGTGAATCTTCGCCTCTCCCCGTCCGAGCGCCTCAAAGATAGCGATAGCAGTCTTCTTAGCAGATTCCGAAATCGAAGCCGCAGAGATGATCCGGCGAATCTCACTCAGCCCCCGAGAATGCTCGTGTGGCGCGGGCACTCCCTTCGGCAGGCTCAGGGCAGGCTCTGCCCGCGTCTCACCAGGATGGGAATGTGAATGCGCATGATGCTCATGCTCGTGATCATCGCCGGAATGCAGATGAGAATGCTGTCCCTGCCCCTCCCTGTATGCCTCGCGAGGCAAGTCCTTCTTTCCATCCACATAAACATCCACCTTGATAGCCGAAATCCCGCTACGCACCACTCGCGAAATCTCCAACTTTGCTCCCACCCCAAGTGCCGCCACGGTTTCCTCAAACACCCGCCCCGGAACGCCGGCATCCACAAGCGCGCCCAGAAACATATCGCCGCTCATGCCGGAAAAACACTCTAGGTAAGCAATACGCATAGAAGTGAAGCCGATTTTTCATCATAGGGAAGCATGCATCCTGCGTCAAACCAGCGCCCAAGCGCGCTCTGCTAGAATCACTATCTTCTTAGACAGCGCAGAGGGCAGCCTTGTATCGTCATCTGGAACATGTTCTAGCAGGACGCATCGTAGAGTTTCTTCGCCGCCGTTATCCCGACGCAACTCTGCCTAACGTCGTCATCGAGCAGCCTCCCAAGGTCGTGCTCGGCGATTTCGCCATCCCTCTATTTCCCTTCGCCAAGCCGCTGCGGACCGCTCCTCTTAAGCTTGCCGAGGCCATCCGCGCTGACATCGGACCGATCGAGGGCATCGCCGGGATGCAGGTCGCGCCTCCCGGATACCTGAATGTCAGAATCGATCGCGTTTGGATGGCCGCCGCTCTCGCCGCCGACCAGAAGCCGCTCGTCGCAATTCCCTCCGGAAAGATTCTGGTCGAGCACACCAGCATCAATCCCAACAAGGCCGCCCACATCGGCCATCTGCGCAACGCCATTCTTGGGGACACATTTGTCCGCCTATTGCGTTACGCGGCCCGTGAAGTGGATGTTCAGAACTACATCGACAACACCGGCGTGCAAGTTGCCGATGTGGTCGTGGGTTTCACGCAAATCGAGAAAAAGCCCCGCGCAGAAATCCAAGCCCTGACCCGCCAGCCCCGCTTCGACTACTACTGCTGGGACCTCTACGCCCGGGTTTCGCGGTGGTACGAGCAAGACAAGCAAAACCTGCAGGCCCGGGCCCGGACGCTGCACGCGATCGAAGACGCCGCCAGCGAAACCGCGGCCATCGCCGAACTCATCTCGACTGCCGTCCTGCGCCGCCACCTCGAAACCATGGACCGCCTCGACATCGAATACGACTTTCTTCCTCGTGAGAGCGAAATCCTGCACTTGCACTTCTGGGACGCAGCCTTCGTCAAGCTGAAAGAAGCCGGCGTGCTCACCTTTGAGAACGGAGGCAAGAATAATGGCTGCTGGGTCATGCGCCGCGCCGGAACGGCCTCAGGCGCTGGGGAGACAGATGAATCCGAGAAGATCTCCGAAGAAGACCAGAAGGTAATCGTCCGCTCCAACGGCACCGTCGGCTACGTCGGCAAAGACATCGCCTACCACATGTGGAAGTTCGGCCTTCTCGGACGCGACTTCGCCTATCGCAAGTTCTACCGCTATCCCGACCAGCACGACTGCTGGATCTCTGCCATGCAAGGCGAGAAAGATCATCCCCACTTCGGCGATGTTGCCGAAATCTATAACGTGATCGACGCCCGCCAGTCGGAAGCTCAAAACACCGTCATCGAAGCCCTGCGCGGACTCGGCCACAACGAAGCCGCCGACCATTACACCCATTTTTCTTACGAGATGGTCGCGCTCACTCCGCGCTGCGCCGCCGAACTCGGTTACACGCTCAGCGAAGAAGATAAGACTCGTTCCTACATCGAAGTCAGCGGCCGCAAAGGCTTCGGCGTAAAAGCCGACGACCTTCTCGACCAGCTTATCGTCTCAGCCAAAAGCGAAGTCGATTCGCGTCATCCTCAGCTCACCGACACCGAGCGCCTCTCCATCGCCACGCAAATCGCCATCGGCGCGCTGCGTTACTTCATGCTGAAATTCACCAAGCAGTCCGTCATCGCCTTCGATTTCAAAGAAGCTCTCAGCTTCGAAGGCGAAACCGGTCCCTACGCGCAGTACGCGGTGGTCCGCGCCGCCAGCATCTTCAAGAAAGCCGCCATTGATCCCGAAACTTTCTGTCGAGATATTGCCAACCGGGTATCGCTCGCAGACCTGACCAAATTTCTAGAGGGTGAAAGTGGGAATGAAATCTGGGAACTCTGGCTAGCCGCCTCGAAGACTTCCTACCTGGTCGACCAGTGCATCGCCACCACCGAACCGGCCCACCTGGCCAAACATGTTTTCCAACTGGCACAACTTTTCAACACTTTTTATCATCGTAATCCCATCCTGAGCGAGCCGGATGAAAAGCGAAAGCATTTCCTGCTCGCCACAGTAGCGGTAGTCCGTCGTGAACTGATTCGCGCGCTCGCGATCATGGGCATCACCGTGCCGCCCGTCATGTAGAATGCCGCAAAGTGTGGCGCGGGCGCCCTCGCCCGCGTTGCGTGAGCCCCGAACAAGCGCATGCCTGATACGCCGATGCCGCCCACCATTTCACAATCGTGGCTCAGTCGAGTCGTGCGCCTCCTCATCACTCTGATCTTGACCGTTCTCTTCGCCGGTTTCCTCTATGAGAATATTTCCGAAACTCGCGAGCGCCGTTTCCACCCCATGCCCGGCCGGCTCGTCGACATCGGCGCCTACAAGCTGCACATCGACTGCACCGGCCAGGGATCGCCCACCGTCGTCCTCGACGCCGGTATGGGCGACTCATTTATGTCCTGGCACAAAGTCCAGCCAGAGATTGCAAAGTTCACTCGCGTGTGTTCCTACGATCGCGGCGGTCTCGGCTACAGCGATTCCAGCCCGCGTCCCCGGACCACCCGGGTGTTCGTCGACGAATTGCACAGCCTCCTGCAACACGCTGGCATCGTTGGTCCGCTGGTCCTCGTCGGCCACTCGATGGGTGGATTCGATGTCCGCCTCTACGCCAGCCTTTATCGTCACGAGCTTGACCGCATGGTTGTCGGCCTGGTCCTCGTCGATTCTTCTCACCCCGAGCAGCAGAAACGCCTTCCGCCGGCAATCAACGATCTAGACGCGACCTGGCTGCGGGAGCAGGAATTTTTCGAGTTCACCATGCCTTTCGGGATCCCGCGTCTTATGGGATTCTGCGGCAACGACGATGCCGTCCGCGCCGCCGACTGCAACTTCCACAGCGCACGCGAAAGCGTCGCAGAGCTAAAGGCAATCTCCCAGAGCGCCGCACAAACAGCCAACAGCGGCGCTCTCGGCGATATTCCTCTGGTAGTGCTCTCGCACGATCCCGATACGCTCCAGCCCGACCTTCCGGAAGACCTGGTCAAACCCACCAACGACGTCTGGCAACAGATGCAGGACGAATTAACTCACCTCTCGACCATGGGCAAACACGTGACGGCGAAAAACAGCGGGCATTACATCCAGCTCGATCGCCCAGACCTGGTGGTCGAAGCCGTCCACAGCGTCGTGGACCAAGCGCGGCAGACTCTGCAGCCGCCACCGCCCAAGCGTTAGAAAAACAATCCGCAAGCAAACCTGCTAATGTGAGTTTTTTCCTAGCCATCTCCACATGCCGTCCGGGAGGATGAACATGAGGTCTTCGCCCCACACTCGCCGCAGTTTCACAACGCGGCTCGGTTTCCTTTTACTGCTGGCGCTGTCGAGCACGCTCTCGGGCACTCTGGCCGCGGCGCAAAATCCGCAGCCAACTCAGCAGCCTGACGCAGCGCAGACCGGGGCAATGCAGCCCGTCGTTCGTCCCCGCATCGGTCTTGCGCTGAGCGGCGGCGGGGCGCTCGGCTTGTCTGAGATCGGCGTGCTCGAGTGGATGGAGCAGAACCATATCCCCGTGGACCGCGTAGCCGGTACCAGCATGGGCAGCATCATCGCCGCCATGTATGCCACTGGGATGTCTCCCGAGGAAATCCAGAAGTTTGCCGAGAACGTCGACTGGGATGTTGCCCTGCTTCCCGAGCCCACCTACCGCCAGCTGGGCTATCGCCGCAAGCAGGATCACCGCGACTACCAGATTCAGGCCGCACTCGGCCTGAAGCATGGCCTGAAGGGTCCCAACGGACTCAATCCCGGCGAGGGCGTCGGCTTGCTGCTTGATCGCATTGCATTCCCTGTCTCCGGCATTGCGAGCTTCGACGACTTGCCTATTCCTTTCCGCTGCGTAGCCACAGATATGTTAAGCGGCGACCGGGTCGTGCTGCGCGATGGCTCTCTCGCCAAGGCCGTGCGCGCCAGCATGGCCATCCCCGGCGTTTTTACTCCGGTAGAAATCAACGGCCGCGTGCTGGCCGATGGCGGCATGGTCGAGAACATTCCCGTCGAGACTGTCCGCGAAATGGATGCCGACACCGTGATCGCCATCGATCTCCGCGTTCCGCTCGGAGAACAGGAGCAGCTCGAAACCCTTACCGGTGTGCTCTCCCGCGCCCTCGACGTAATGCTCCTGCAGAATGAGCGCCGCTCCCTCGCTCTGGCCAATGCCGTCGTAACCGTCGATACAGGAAGTTTTTCCATTGACGACTACGACCGCCTCCACGATCTCATCCAGCTCGGTTACAAGAGCGCGGCAAATCAGTCTGCGATCTTGCTCCCCTACGCCATCAAAGACGGCGCAGAGTGGCAGCAATATCTTGCCGCACGCTCGGCTCGCAGACGCCCTCAACCCAAAGCAGTGGAATCGGTGGTGGTCGAAGGCGGAGATTCCGACCAGGACCGCCGCTTCGAACATAGTCTCAAGTCGGTGACCAGCGGCCCGCTCGATCTGCCGAAACTTGAAACCCAACTGACCCGCATCGCCGGCGAAGGCGAATTCGACCGCCTCGGCTACGAAGGCTTCACCCAAAATGGCGTGCCTGCATTGCGCGTGACCGCACACGAGAAAACCTACGGGCCGCCATTCGTGGATCTGGCCGTCAACGTCGACGGCTCCGGCGTGGCCGCCTTCGATTTTGCCGCCGGCGCCCGCATCACTTTCATGGACGTGGAACATCATGGCGGCGAATGGCGTAACGATCTCCTGCTCGGCTCAAGCAACCTCGCCGCCAGCGAGTTCTATCAGCCGCTCGACGACACGCATCTTTTCATCGCACCCTATGTCTTCGCCTCAAAGCTTCCGCGCAATGAATTCACCGGAGAGACTCGCATCGCAGTTTTCGGCGACGAGCGAGCGGGCGGCGGCCTCGATCTCGGCTTCAACACAGGCCAGCGCAGCGAACTCCGCCTCGGCTACGAAATATTCGATGGCAAACTCGCGCCCCTGATCGGCAGCGCGGGACTGGCCTCAGTCACCGGCAGCACAGGAGAATTCCGCGCCCGTTATGTCTGGGATGGCCAGGATAGCCCCGAGGTTCCGAGCCGCGGTACGCGCATTGTCACCAGCCTTTCCCGCGTGCTGCAGAGCCCCGGCCTTCTTCATCCCATCGCGCAACTCGATATTCAGACTTCCACGTTCATTCCGACAGGGCCGAAGACTTCGCTCTTTTTCCTCGCCTCGGGTGGAACCACGTTCCATGGCACCGCCGGACCATTCCAGGTTTTCACCCTGGGAGGAACCTTCCACCTCGGCGCCTACCTTCCCCAGGAATTCGTCGGTAATCACTATGTGTATTCTTCGTTCGGATTCCGCCGCGAGTTCTATCACTTGCCGCAGCTCGTTGGAGGAAAAATCTATTGGGGCGGATGGTACGAGGCGGGCAGCGCCTTCAACGATCCCAGCACGGTCGTGGTCCGCGGTACGTTTAATCTCGGCGTGATCGCAGAGACCATCGTCGGGCCCATCGCTCTAGCCACCAGCGTGAGCCCCACGGGAGAGTCGCGCGTGAACCTCTCCATCGGAAGGCTGTTCTAACGGTGCTCGAGTCGTATGTCAGAATAGAAGCGCGCAAGGCGAGGTTCGGGAAGGGCACGGCCAGACAGGCTGCGAGAACATTCCGACTCGGATGGGTTCGGGAAGGGCACGACTTTAGTCGTGCCGTTTGGTCGTCTGGAATGCGTCCGCGCTTCAGCGCCTGAGGTCAGCTCTCGTGCGCGGGAAACTTTGATTCCGATTCCAAGAGGTCACGCTGCATGTGCAGGAACATCAAAACTCTTTTTAACTTCGATCCGCCCGTCAATGCCGACGAGATTCGAGCCGCCTCGCTGCAGTTCGTCAGAAAGATCACCGGCTTCAACAAACCGTCGAAAGCGAATGAACCTTCGTTCCTCGCTGCAGTCGATGAAGTAGCGGCTGTCTCGGCACGTCTTCTCCACTCACTCGAAACCAACGCACCGCCAAAGAACCGCGAGGAAGAAGCGGCTAAGGCGAAAGCTCGCGCTGCCGAGAGATTCGGCGGTTGAGTAGGCTAACGATCGTAAGTCGTAGATATTATCTTGGAGATATAGCGGGAAACGCTACCCTCGACGAACTAGTCCAAGGCGATTTGGTTTATCAGAACGATCTCAAAGATTATGCATCCGCTTACCTTCGTTCTGAGGTCTATTTCCGGCCAAGAAATGGCATTCCTGGTGAAAGTCGTGATCATCAGTGCTGGCCCTCTGGTGCTCTATCTCTCCAATATCTTCCAGTTACAATCGAATCAATGACTTAGGCGGAATTGTCAGCGTTGCGTGCAACGCCCGCGAGGTCGCAGTCATCTAAGTAATTGAAAAGGCAAAGGCGAGCGAATCTCAATTATGAAGAACCCTATGAAAACCGGAACCAATTCAGTCGCAGTTCTTGCTGTCCTGTTATTGGCGACAACGCTGGCCCTTGCGGCGCCCAAGCCGCCAAAAGTAAACGCTCCGCAGAATATCCCGACTTTTCCCGGGACGCTGGTTAACGCTCGCTTCGTCTACGTCACCAGCTACGACGGTGATCAGTTCGATCCGAACCTGTTCCCCGAAGACCGCCAGGCCATCGCCACAGTCCAGGATGCAATGCAGAAGTGGGGAAAGTTCATTCTGGTCTATGAACCCCACCAGGCAGATATCATCCTGATGGTCATGAGCCGCCCATCCGAAGATGTCCTAGCGGTTTACGATGCCCACGGCTGGCCGCAGAATCAATACTTGTGGCGCATGATGGGCCGCAGCGGCCTGCAACCGAGCGAAGCCCCGCTGGTCACGAATCTGGAAAAGGCCTTCGACCAAGCCACAGCGAAGTAAGAAATGAAGCCGGCAACGGATCGCCGCAGATTTTCTGCGGATACTTTTTGTGAAGATTTGGCTGTTAGCTCGTCATCCGTGCCAATCAGTTAAAATCCGTGGCCGACTTCTTTTTGTGACCTAACTCTTCCCGCCGGCGATCATCAGCCCCCCCCGACAACTACTAACACGATGCTCATGACCGGCGGTACCCTCCGGTCGTCGTGCGTCGTGATGCCCATATGTGCGTCGCCGACGCTGACGCCGTGATGTTCGGAATGTGGGAAAGGCACAAAAAAGGAAAGCACGCCCAGCACCAGCACTACAACTCCAACCAGCATTAGAGGTTTCAAGGAATGCCTCCAGAATCAGAATCGACGGAAGCGGACTAGCCGTTCCGAGCGCATAGGATGCCGACCGTAGCAAAATGGCTGCGAAAAAAGCGCATCTTCTGTGTAACAGCTCTAATTCGGTTCACCTAACTCGCGAAACTCTTCACAAACTCAACCAAACTGCGCAACGCGATCCCCGACGGTCCCTTCGCGATCCACGGCTTTTGATCTTCCATCCACGCCGTGCCCGCGATGTCGAGATGAATCCACGGAGTGTCTTCGGCGAATTCTTTCAGGAACATCGCAGCAGTGATGGCGCCACCCCAGCGCCCGCCAGTGTTCATGATGTCGGCGATGGTAGAGCGAATCTGTTCTTTGTATTCGTCATCAAGCGGCAGCCGCCACATTTTTTCGCCCGCCTCTTCGTTGGCTTTGTGGAAGCGTTCGTACATGGCGTCATCGTTGGCGAAGATTCCTGCATTCGCGTAGCCGAGGGCAACCACTACGGCGCCGGTAAGCGTGGCCGCGTCCACTAGATGAGTGCAGCCGAGCTGGCGTGCATAGAACAGTCCGTCGGCGAGAACCAGGCGGCCTTCGGCATCGGTATTGATGATCTCGATGCTCTTGCCCGACATGGCAATCTGCACGTCGCCGGGTTTTTGCGCCTTGCCCGAGGGCATGTTCTCCGCGGCGCACACAATGCCGATTACTTTCACTTTCGGCTTCAGCAAAGCGATGGCGCGCATGGCGCCTATCATGGTGGCGCCGCCGGCCATGTCGTACTTCATCTTCTCCATACCATCGGCGGGTTTGATCGAAATGCCGCCGGTGTCGAAGGTAATTCCTTTGCCCACAAGTCCTAAGACTGGTTTCTCCGGAGCGCCAGCCGGCTCATACCTCATGACGATCAACGCGGGAGGTTCGTCAGAACCTTGCGACACGCTCCAGAACGCGCCCATCTTCATTTCTTTGATCTTGTCGGCGCCGTAGACTTCACACTTCAGACCAACTTCCTGGCACATCTTCTTCGCGCGGTCTCCCAGAATAGTTGGCGTCATGCGGTTCGAAGGCTCATTCACCAGGTCGCGCGTGAAATTCTGCGACTCGCCAATAGCCTGCGCTTCGGTCGCCGCTTTTTCGAGTGCAGCTTGATTGCCGGCGGCGAGGATGGTGAGGGTGTCAATCTTCTGATCCTTACGGTCGCTGCGATAGTAGTCGGGATCGAAGTTGCCGACGAGCGCGCCCTCAACGATGGCGCTGACCGCCTCTTCAGCGGGAATATTCGGCGGAGCGATGAAGGCGAAGCTGCGGATTCCGCGCGCCTTAAGAGTGCGCACCGCCGCTCCGGCGATGCGGCGCAGATCGTAAGTCGCAAACTTTTTCGCCGCTCCGCCCCCGATGAGCAGCAGACGCTTTGCTTTCACTCCGCCCGGCTTGTGCAGCAAATTGATTTCAAAAGGCTTGCCGGTCAATTCACCACTGGCCAGAAGATCGGCGGCGGAAGACTGCACGGCCGGGTCGCCGGTGGCGAGCTTGAGCTGGGCCTTGGCATCTTTGCTCTTGTATTTCTGAGCGTTGTCAGAATGGTCGAGCACAATGGCGACAAGAGATTCGGTTTCGAGTTGAGCGGGTGTAGTGAGAGCGATAGTCGTTTTCATAATATCGTTTGAAGTTATCGGGTGACCCTCCAGTATCGTCGGCAAACAGGGGCGAGCGCAAGCGCGGGAAGCTATTTCAACCTGTTAAACTCTCCCCTTGCAGAGAGGCGGGCTTCATGAAGGTCCGGTGGTGGATTCTATTCTTCCCGGTGATTTCAGTGATTGTGCTTTCCCTGCTGGTGGAGCACCACGCGGCGAAGGCATCTCGGTCGCATGACGTGGCACGCCCTGCGGTGGGCGCGGATTCCAAATAGTTCGCGGCTCACGCGGTTTTTGAGTTAAGTCTCGCCTGAATCTTTTCCAGCAATGCGGCAGTGGCTTCGCCGGCATCGCGAGTGGAGAACTCACTGCCGAGTTCGATTATCGGCAGGTTCGCGCAGGCAGACTGGAAGCCTTGCTGCGTGGCCGGGGCTGCGGCAACGTCAGGGCCCATCAGCAGGAGATCGAAATGCGTGATGCGCATCAGGATCATCGCGTCGCGCAGGTGGCTGCTGGTGTGGACGTCGTAGCCTTCGCGGCGCAGCAGTTCACGCAGGTAGGCGAGCACGTCGGCATTACTGTCGATGCATAGAACGCTGCGGCCGGTAGAGGCCGGCGCTTCGGCGCGGGCTCGGGGAGCGTAGAACGAGGCAACGGCCTTCACCTCCGATTCATGCGTGTCGAATAGCTTCGCCAGGTGAGACAACTCCAGAACTTTGCGCACATGTTCGGGCACGTTGCAGAGCTTCAGGTCTCCGTGCACCTGGCGGGTGCTGGTGAGGGTTCGGACGATGGTGCCGAGTCCGCTGCTGTCGATGAATCCGACCTCGCCCAGATGCAGAACAATGGAGCGGCGGTCGCGCAACAGCCAGGCCACGTGCGCGCGCAAGGACTCGCTCTCGCCGCCGGCAACGATTCGCCCGTTGCAGTGCACGATGGTGACGCGTCCAACATCGCGAGTATCGAGTGAAAGGCGCAATCGGCCTCCGATGCGGCTGATATCAAGCCCGCGAAGTCGCCACATTATATGCCATGAGAAGCCGAACCCTAGCCGTCTTTGCTACTGCTACTCGGCCACTGCTACTCGGGAGCCAGATCGCGCAGAATGTCTTCGCGAACATAAACCGCGTCGGCAAACAAGACTCGGGCGCCGCGATGGTACGCGGAAGAGAGCCGGTAGAGCCCGAATCCTTTGCCGGCCATGAGTTGGTGAAGCTCTGGAAACCCCGAGTCGTTCTCATAGTGTGGAGTGAAAGTGACCTCCATGATGATGCACTTTGTTTTCGCCAAGCCTTCCTGCGAATTCGAAAGGACCCCCATCTCCGCGCCCTGGATGTCTATCTTCAAGATGGAGATTTCGTCTTCATCGGCGACCAGTTGGTCATAGGTGAGCGTTCGGACCTCCACGGTTCCGACCAAATCCCAGGAGTTGGCTTCGAATTCCTTGATGACGTCAGGTCGAGGCTGCAGGAGCGACGAACCCGCTGGATGTCTGAGTTGATGGAAGTTTGCCGTGCCCTCATTCGCCGCAAGGGCGGCATCCACCACCGCGACATGAGGGAGAGAGCTGAATCTGGCCCTTAGCGGTCCCACCAACCTCGGTTCGCACTCGACGGCGATTATGCGTTCGGGTTTGAAGTGGTCCAGCAGGGCTTGCGTCCAGCTTCCGACGTTGGCTCCGGCGTCGACACAGGTCCGCAATGTTGAAAAGATGGCTTTGGGCACAAGATCCAGCCGAGCGTCGCACAAGCTCTGGTGTCGGCGGCGAGACAGTGCAATCCAACTGGCTTGGGGCGGGTTGAAGCCCACGCGCATATAGTCGTGGCGGCGTACCGAGTACTCGCAGATTCCATGAGGAATGACTTGCTTAACCAGATCCTTCAGCGTCATGTCGCCTAGAGTCTAGCAGGGCTTTCTGGCGATTTTAGAGGGCAAGGCCAGCGCGCGCTAAAGCAAAACGATGGTGACTCCCCGGTTGCACCGGCCGAGGTCGGAGTCACTCTTGAGTTCGGCGTGGGATTGCAGAAGCTTCCAGGCGGTGTCGTCTGTCTCCGACCAGTTCTCGCCGAAGATGCAGCCGCGAATGTGGCCGTTCTGCGCCAACTCGAGCAAACGCTTTTGCACGGCGATGCGAATCTCGCCGCCGACGCCGGTCGAGCCGTAGCCGTGGACGAGTTTCAGCAGCTTTGCTTTCTCCTGACGTGCAAGGGTGAGTTCGCGGTCGAGGCGCTCGAGGGCTTCGCTGACCAGTGGCATGTCGGACTTGAGGTTGGCGGTCTTGATGGGGAAGTCCAGATCAAAAAAATCTCAGATACCTTCAGTTAAAATATCTGGAATCAATGAGTTGCGATGAGTTGACTGGTGGCGATCTGGCTAAAATCTTGGAAACAAACAACTTACTCGCAAAATATTACAATCAAAAGGCTTAGCATTGACCGATTGCTCCAATCGCCCTGGAATAAGGGGTTGAGCTTGTAAAATATTCCATTCGCTGGAGTTATCTCTGCGCTATTTACTTGTCAAAGATCTAATGCGTATAGAAAATTGTTGCAGCATGGACGATCGAAGTCAAGGGAATTTTATTCTTCGGCAGCTTCAACCTCGGTGCGATGGTGAGTGAACACTTGATTTCATCAATTGTCCATGGAATCTCTCCGCAAGGTACTGCCCGACGGTGACGGGTTAGATTAGGCTCTAGGGATTGTGATTAGGCCTTTGATCTTTGCTCTCTGTGTTGTGTTTGCGTTTGGCGGTCTGAGCGCACAGACGCCTGCCTGGCAACCATCGCCGGGACACTCGCAAGTGCCGATATGGCCGGGCACCGTGCCGGATGCGCAGCCGGTCCCCGGGCCGGAGACGACGAAGATCGATTCCGACTTTTTCGTTGCCGGCAGGCACGTAACCGGAGTGTTCAACGTGACCCAACCGACGATGACGGTCTATGCGCCGAAAGGGAAGAGCACGGGCGCAGCGGTCGTCGTGTTTCCCGGTGGCGGCTTCGAGGGATTGGCCATCGACCTCGAGGGTACCGAGGTTTGCGACTGGCTAACATCTGCAGGCATCACGTGCGTGCTGCTCAAATATCGCGTGCCGAGTCTGCCTTATGACTGGCACTGCAAGTGCCGCCCCAACGACCTTGCCGAATCAAAACTTGCGCTGGAAGATGCGCAGAGAACCATGGGGCTGGTGCGATCTCATGCCGACGAGTGGCATATCGATCCTCACAAGGTTGGAGTGCTGGGGTTTTCTGCGGGCGGCTATCTGGTGGCAGAGATCAGCACGCATTTTGATCACCGCCGATACGCGCCTGTCGATGCCGCGGACCGGGAAAGCTGCCGGCCTGATTTTGCAGTCGCAATATATCCCGGGCATCTGTGGACGGGAGACAAGCTTGAGTTGAATCCGTACGTTCACGTCACGCGCAAGACCCCGCCCACGTTTCTGTTGCAGGCCGAGGATGACCACGTAGACGGCGTTGACCAGGCGCTCGTGTACTACATTGGTTTGAAAAAGGCTGGGGTTCCCGTGGAGATGCATCTGTATGCGCATGGTGGGCATGCGTTTGGACTGCGGCGCACGAAGATTCCGATCACGGGATGGCCTCAGTTGGTGGAGACATGGCTGGGGACGATTCAAAAGTAACCGCTGCAAACAATGCCAGGTGGTTCAAAGCGAGTGCCGCCCAACTAATGATGTTGGTAAGTATATAGCGGCAACTACACGCCGTAGCTGGCGTAACATCGCCATCTCTAACAATGTCGGCGGTGTCAAGCACTATGTGCGCATGCCTCTCCCTGCACTCGTTGAAGAGCGCCATCTCTAACAATGTCGGCGGTGTCAAGCACTATGTGCGCATGCCTCTCCCTGCACTCGTTGAAGAGCGCCATTTCGCTCTCGTAGATTGTTTGCGCTTCCCAACCTGGGCTCGCTTCTAATCGTTGGGGTCAGGACTCAGTCCGACCCATCCATCTCTTCGATCACAACCGCGATCATGATTACTACTTCGAACTCCCCGACCAAAGGGGAGCGGGATGCCCAATCATTACGTCGGTGCTTACTGCACACCATGGCGATTTCCGGGCGCTCCCGCGTGCGAACCGAACTTTTCGAACTGACCGTAATCCCAGCCCCGGCGCCACATCCAGTACAGATGCACCGCCAGTTTCCGAGCCATCGCCACCTTCGCGATCTTTCGTCCTCGGCGCAGGGCTAGGTGGAGGAACTTGCTCCGCCACTGCGGTTGGCTGCGCACCGTGACCTGGGCCGCTTCCACCAGCAAGAAGCGCAGCAGCGAGTTGCCCTGTTTGCTGATGTGCCCGAGTCGGCGGCGATCGCCGCTGGACTCTTCCGACGGAACCAGTCCCACATAGCTGGCAATCTGCTTGCCGCAGTGAAAGCGTTCGGGCGTTCCAATCACTAACTCGAACGCTAAGGCCGTCAGTGGGCCCACGCCGGGATGGGTCATCAGTCGCCGCGTCCCCGGTCGCCTCTCCACTTCCTCTTCCAAGGCTCGGGTCAGTTCCTGGACCTTCGGAGTGAGTTGGTCGAGTACGTCGAGCAAATCCTGGCGTCGTCGGCTGGCCCAGGGAGCAAGCACTAACGACTCCAGTTCGCTGCGACCCGCCGGCCGCCACAGCGCCTTCTTACGCCGCAGACCCTCGTTGAGTGCCACCACATGCAGTTGATTCATCACCCGGGTGCGCATCTGCACCAATCGGTGGCGATGCCACAGCAGTTGCCGCAGATCCCGATTCTCTGCGTCCGCTACCCAGATCCGCGGGAAACGGTCCTCGATCATCAGTCGCAGCAATAGCTGTGCATCCTGACGATCCGTCTTCTGCTTGCGCACTCGCTTCGTGCGAATCTCCGCTGCGTCCCCGATCCACAACTCAAACTGCAAGCCCATCAACAGCCGTTCAAACCAGCGTGCATGCCCGCTGGCTTCCATCCCCACACGTACGCTCTGCCCTTTGAGCGCGCTGTAAAACTGCTCGGCTTCCTCGCGGTGAGTCAGCCGCCGTTCGCCGCACTCTCCGGTTTCTGTCTCCACAAAAGCAATTTGCTGAAAGCCCGGATGATAGTCACAACCTATAATCAGCATGTTCGGCTCCTTTCCTCCGAGCCCTTTGATTGGTTTACGCCTCCAAAGTCTACTCGGGCCTAGGAGCCGACATTGTTATGGAATCATTTCACTCATTGACCCAGGACCTGGCGTTCTCAATGAGTGAAATCGCCCGCTTACAACAATCATCCTAGACGTGACGGAGTTGAGCGAATCAGAATAGCCGTTGTGGCACTACTCAGGTTCGGAACTGGGGTCAACGGACAGGAACACGGCTATTCAAATGTTTCATCGGGGGTGCTATTTTGGCCCGTTCAATGACGCGAATGTATGTTTTCCTAATCCTAGTGGCAGTTTGCGGGACGACGTTTCAAGCGCTCGCAGAAGAACCCGAAACCCTGAAAATCTGGAGATTCCAGGGGAAAGCTGGGACAGTTGAAATGAAGTTGACCCAGTTCGTTGAAAAGACCGGTGCGAAAACTACAACTTTGCACATCTACTCCCAAGGTCCTTCACCCCGCTCCGTAATCGAGGAGGCGGGGTTTCTGGCTACTATCTTAGAAGACCTGCCTAAGGCGGGTGTTAGCGCCGAATCGTTGGGCTGGATATCCTTCCGCTTCAATGAATCACAGGCAGTGCGGAGAGTGGCTAAGTATGCCGCGTCATCGAGACAATGGCGAGGCGCGCTCAGGACCAAGAAGGTCTCCGTTGTCTATCCGCTCGTAACGTCATTCCTGAATAGCAGCGGTGCGTACAAAGAGTGGGATCGGATTTTCCAGCAACATGGCCTTAGCTGAAGGTTGCTGGCGTGGAGGAAGTCATCATGGAGCCGTTCTCACAGACCGGCTCAAACTGCCCAGGACGTGCAGACTGCAATGATCTCGTCGTCCCAAAGGATGCCCTGGTTCAGATGAATGTTCACCCGATCACTCATCGCTAGACGCGTGGAGCGCGAGAAAGCTGTCAGTCGGCGAAAAATCGCCAGAACACTCATTGACCCTGCAACGGGAGTTTGAGCGCTAGCGCCTCAACAACTATCGGGCAGTTATAATTCACAGCGATGGCGAGCGACGCCTTTCTCTCGTGGGCGAACCGGACGGTGCTTCGACCGGGGCGGGAAGAGCCCTACCTGTCGATCCAGGACATCGTGGTTTTCGTTCGCGATCTGGACGTGAGTAAGCGGTTCTACCTGGAACAATTGGGTTTCGAACTGATCACGGAACAACGCCTTCCGACGGGCGAACGCTGGATCGAAGTGGCGCCTCCTGACGGCAGCGCGAATCTTGCGCTGGTTGAACCAAAGACCGACTCGCCGGAATACAAACTGATTGGCGGTTACCGCTGGGTGCTATTCATGACCGAGGATGTCAACGCCAAGTACAAAGAATGGAGCGAACGCGGGGTTCGTTTCTCAACTGCTCCGGAGACGCCGGGGTGGGGCGGCACCTATGCGCGTTTCGAGGATCCGGACGGGAATGCGTTTGGCCTGGAAGGGTTCGACGAGGTGAGGCAGAGCCTGGAGTTGCGGAGGCAGGCGCAGGCCGAGAAACTCGAATTGAAACGCCGCACCGCCCAGGAAATGGAAATAGCGCGGCAGGTGCAGGCGCGGTTGTTTCCTCAGATTCAGCCGGAGTTAAAAACGCTGGAGTACGCGGGCATCTGCCTGCAGGCTCGGCAGGTGGGCGGGGATTATTTCGATTTTCTGAATCTGGGCCCGCAGCGGCTGGGGTTGATCATCGGCGATGTTTCAGGCAAAGGGATTGCCGCAGCTCTGCTGATGGCGAATTTGCAGGCCAGCCTGCGGAGCCAGACGGCGTTGGCTTTCGATGAGCCCGAGGCGTTGCTACAGTCAGTAAACCGTCTCTTCTATGACAACACGGGCGACAGTGCCTATGCCTCGCTCTTGTTTGTCGACTACGACGAGGCGACGCGCCGGTTGCGCTACGTCAATTGCGGCCATTTGTCAGGCCTGCTGGTAAGAAGCGACGGCACGGTGGATCGACTCGATTCCACAAGCACGCTGCTCGGGCTTTTCAGGGAGTGGAGTTGCTCGATGCGGGAGCACCGGCTTTCCCCGGGGGACGTGCTTGCGCTTTACACGGATGGCATCACCGAAGCTTATAACGAGCGCGGAGAGGAATTCGGCGAGCGCTGCCTGATCGAATCGCTGAAGCAGCATCGGGATCTGCCGTGTCAGGCTTTGTTGTCCGCGATCGTGGATGGGGTTCGGCGGTTCAGTTTTCCCGAACAACACGACGACATCACGGCGATCGTCGCGAAGTTTAAGGCTGCTGACTGACTCAGGCGTTTGAGGTGTTCGGGGGGAAGACGATTCCCCAGAAAGTTTCGGCGCGCTCGCCCTGCTCGGCGAACTCGATGGCATAGGTGGAGACCCCATCGAGGGCCGCCACCTGCGCAACTACGCGAGCCGAGAGCGCGGCGCCTTGCTTATTACTTACGGTGACGAACGAGCCCACCAGAAGCTCACGACGGAGTTGAACGGCAGCGCCATGCTTATTCAATTTCGTGGCCTTAGCCGGCATGCTGAAGGCAGTTTTCTGCCGATCTTCGCCGGAGAGTCCGACGGAAGCGTGGAGAGCCATGCGATGGCTGCGGCGTTTTGAGATCTGGCTGCGGGTGGCAGGTGGGTTAGGAGCGAGGCCTGGACGGTGCGGTTTCGAGTGGGGATGTGCAGGTTTCAGGTTCATTGTGATCGTGACGTTAGAATGGGCTGTTGATCGCTGCAATGTGCCATTCGTCACCTCGGCGAGTTACCCCGCAGAACTCGTTGATTCTTCAAAGTGCGGGACGCGGTGCTGCACGGCAGGAAATAGGACATGTACCAGAACCGGCAGGGCGGAGCTTGGATTAGGCGAGGCATAAGGTCGATCCGCGCGAATGCGATACGCGGCTAGTCGAGTGGAAACGCCTGTTCACAACAGCTTCCCGGTTTGCCCGCGATACGCACTCGAAACTGGGACCTGTCACTTCTTGGGCTTCCAAACACTTAGCGGAAACATCGCGATCTGGTGCTTTGCTTCATCACTATCAACGGGTGCGAGAAGCAAATTGCCACTCGACATGTATCGCCAGCGAAAGTAATACGCCTTGCCACCTTCCGCTGTGAAATGCGCAAACTCCACCGGATTTCCGAGCAATTCGGAATCTAAATTCACGCAAATATGGTGTTCTCCAGGTTCGAGGAACACAGAAAGATAGGAATTGTCTTTGATTGCGCCGACCCATGAACCGTCAACGCCAATCCTACCGATCACCCGCACTCCAATGCCGAACTTCCGTGCGCCGAAGTCCTGAATGAAGACGACAGTCGCCTTTCCGGGCTCTGCTGTCGGAGGCGAGGAGTGAGACTTGTCCAGCGTCACATTAAAGCTGACATTCTCAGATCCGCAGGCGGAAGAGGAATCTTGAGCTAATGCGGATGCTGCAAAGAGGAAGGCAATAAACACCATTTTCACCATAGTATTTTGCACGGCTGCTCCATTGCGGCCTGAACACTGCCATGATATTCAAAGCTCGGTTCCGATTGTACAGTTGGCTATCTGGAAACCGTCCTCAATTGGCGAAAAATCCCCGTCTCCCGTTCACCCGGCTGAGTCTAGAATAGTTGCGTGAAATCTAAGAACACGCCCTTTCTAAAATTTGGCAAAGACGCGCACGGAGTTGTCTCCCGGTCGAGTTCACAGTAACAGCTTCAGGCCATGCATGCGTCAGCAATCCTGATCTCGCAACCTGGCAACGCCGATCGATCGCACGTGTGAGATTCTTTGGGGACGAAGGAGAATTCATGAAACATCTGAGGTCTGTTCCCGCGGTTTTTCTTTTGTGCTGCTGGCTGGCGCTTCCGGCTTTGGCGGCCACCGATCCGTACATCGATTTTAGGTCGACCCTCGGCTGCGACGACGGCAGGGCGTTAAGCGGATTCCAGTTCCTCACCTTTTCCATTCATGACAATGGGGAGCGCCGCGGCGATGCGCTGTGGACCGAAACTGTTCCAGTCCAAGTCCGCGAAAACGGGGAATATGCCGTTAAACTGGGAGCCGGCTCACCCGGTTTTGCCGAAAAAGTCATCGATGGCCACAGACTTCTATACGTGAGCGTCCACACTCCGAAATGCAAGGTGGTGCCGGAGTCCACGGTCATCACCACCATCCCGCAGGGAATCTGGGTAGATTGCAATCCAGACAATAGCGCCGGAAATTGCGATGGTCTCTCTGGTGTTACCTCCGAGGCCGAGCTCAAAACCATTGCCGCCGCCAAATTCAGGTACGTTTTCAACGACTCTAACCTATGGGGAACGCAGTCGCAAATCGCAGACTGGGCCAATCAGGCCAGCTCATCGGGCGTCAAAATCATCTGGTACATTCCCTTAGACTTTGCCCTCTATCAGGGTACGGGCACCGCCAGCTACTCGCTGTTCGCCAACGACACGGAATTGGCCTCCAGCTTCTGCAGCGGCTGCACGAACGCGGCTTTTGCCACAGCTCTCGTAAAGTGGTTCGCGACCTTCCCGGCCACCGCCGGCTACTACATTGACGATGAGTTGGTAAACATGGCTTCGCAGGATGAGATTCAGAATTACAAAGGTAAGAACATCTCCGAGTCCGCTATAGAAAGCGATCTCGCAACCCTCTACAGCACAATCCGCGCAGCCGACTCCAGCCACATCATTTATGGAGCCGAAACCTGGGACAGCGTCAACACCGCCAACGAGAGCCAGCTTGCAAGCTTTCTCGATCCCATCGAGGCCGATCTGAACGTGATGGGCGCCGATTACTATCCCGTCGGTACGGGCGAGGCCGCTAGTACGGAGGCCTCGGCTGCGAGTTGGCTCGATACGATTGCCCGCAGCTACAACAAATCCACTTTCATGAATCTTCAGGCTTTTAGCTGGGAAGACTTCGTGCCTGCGGCCTGCGCGTCGCAGTCAATCTGCGTCTACCCCAGCTTCGGTCAGTTGCAGACCATGCTGTCCGATGCGGCAGGTGCTAGTAAAGCGCCTTCGCTGCTTGTCTGGTACGACTACGGGGATACTGTCGCAAATAGCCAGTGGACGAACTTCGTCTCTGCAGTGAACCCTCAGTAGGCGCCAACTCTGTGACGGCGAACCGCCCAGGTCGAGCCGTTCTCAATGAGGGAAACGCTGGTTAACCACACCTATCGGTTAACAGTAACCGACAACGGAGGTGCGGTCTAGCTATTGCAGCTTCGCGTACTCCGCCTTGGCTTCTTTCAGGATTGGGATGTCGGGGTCGGCGGAATTCCAGAGGGTGATGAAATCTTTGTAGGCGGCGAGGGCGCGGGCATGGGACTTATCGGCATCCGCTCCCTGTCCGTGGCCTTGAAAAGTTTTCGACTGCAAGGCGTGGGCGCGCGCTACTCCCAGATGCGCCAACGTTCCCGTCCAGCAGTTCCAGACAATGCCGCTGTGGGCGAGGATCTTCTCGAACTCGGCGGCGGCAGCTTCGGGCTGTCCGGCTGCCAGGTAGGCCTCGCCGCGCACGTACACGGGATAGAGGCAGGAGATATTGTTGACGAACGGAATTTGTCCCAACTCGACGGTGTAAGCGGCCTGCAGAATATTGAGGGCATCGGCTGGTTTCTTTTTGTCGAGAGCCAATTGCGCGTCGATCGCCGGCAGCCAGAGGGCTTGGACTTGGGTATCGAGTGGGAAGCGCTTGCTTAAGTCTTGAGCCAGGGACTCGGCTCGCGCTGTGTCGCCAGCCATGGCCAGTGCGAGGGCCGCTTCGCTCTCCGCTCCCTGACTTGCGGGAGCGAGTTTCAAAGTCCCGACCACGGTATGCCGGGCTTGCGCAGCATTGCCGAAGGCGGCTTCGCGCTGTGCGGCAATTGCCAAATAGACTGCGGCATTTTCTTTGTTATCGGCGCGTACCGCGGACTTGACTGCGCTGTCGGTCAGTTCGCGGGCCTTGCGAAGATGACCCGCATACGCCTCGGTGTCTGATTCGAGCACAAGTCCGACGTTTTCAAACTCCGTCTTGCTGGCAAACCAGCGTTCCTGCTCAGCCATGGCTGCGGGGTTTGCGCCGACAAAGCCAAGGGCATACGAGGCATTGTGCAATATGAAATCATCTACATTTCGCGACTGCGCCTGATGGATGACTTGCCGGGTTTCGTCGTAGCGCTGCAAGGCAAGCGCGTAGTTGGCGAGATTCTCGTACTCACTGACCGCTTCTGGTGCACGGCGCGCGACTTGCGTGGTGATCTCCGTGGCTTTGTCGTATTGCCCCAGAGCGGCGTACACCAGACCTAAATTGACGTAGGCTGCGTCTTCGCGCGGGTAGATATCCATCTCCTGCTGAAACGTCTGGGCCGCTTTGTCCAGTTCGCCCGTCGCATAGGAATAATAGTCGGCACTGATGGTGAGCCTTTCGCGCTCGCTGGCATGCTCGCGCAACTGAAATGCCTTGCTGAAATACTCACCGGCGCGCCCGAGCTCGCTGAGCGTGGCGTAGTCGATGCCCAACGCCCTGTAGGCCATGGCGAAATCAGGATCAAGCGCAACGGCGCGTTGATCGTAAGGCAAGGCTGCGGCGGGGCCTTTGTCGTCAGACGCCCTTCTGCCCAGACTGAGCGCTCGCAAAGCTTCGAGCGAAGACGTAGTGGCCTGTTCGAGCGGAATATCGAACTTCTGCACCGTAGCCAGCGATTCACCGAGTTCGCCGCGCAGCCGGGATGCCGCCTCGCCTAGCGCGTCGAGCACCTTCTCTTTGGAAGCCGCTGTTCTCTGATCTTCGGCCAGCGTGTCTCCACTCTGGCAATTCACCGCCTTCAATCCCAGTACGTATTCGCTGCCCAGAGTGCCAATGGCTCCGGCGAGATAAGCCTTGCTGCCGGCACGCTGGCAAACTTCGCGGGCGACTTCAGGCGTGAGCTTCGTGCTCGGCGGACGGGTCATCAGTTGCAGGGCTTTCGCGACCTCACTGTCGGAGAGGACGTTCAAAAAAGGCGATTGTCGAAGGGAAACGTTGAGCGCGGTCTTTAGCGTGTCATCGAACACTGCATCACCGGTGGAATTGGAGAAATCGCCGAGAACAATTGTGTCCCTGGCGGTGATTTGGAAGGCGGGACGGTGAAGGATCCGGTATGCCCCAACTGCCGCAGCTGCCACGATCAGAGCGACGGCGGGCCAAAAATACCGGTGCCGACGGGCCCGATCCTTGGTTGGAACTACGGTGGAAGCTACGGTTTGCAGTTCGGGCGTTGCGGCTACCGGAGCGACAAAACGATAGCCTCGGCGGGGGACGGTTTCGAGAAACCTGGGATTGTCGGCCGAATCGTTCAAGGCGGCGCGCAGCTTGCGCACCGCGGTATTCAGCGCATCGTCGAACTCCACGAATGTGTCGCGCGACCACAGTTTTTGGCGGATTTCTTCCCGGGTGACGATTTGACCGGGGCGCTCAAGCAAGAGCGCGAGAATCTGTAGCGGTTGCTCCTGAAGACGAATTCGCACCCCGGCCTTGGTGAGCTTGCCTTCCTGGAAATCAGCCTCGAAGGATCCAAAGCGAACAATCCGGCCCGCTGGTCTGCCCTGCTGCATTACGCGCGCCCCGCTGCAGAATGCGGGAAAATTTTAGCACGGCAGATCAGAAATTCGGATAACTGCTTTTTCTTCCGCGCGTTAGCTGGTTAGGTCAAATCCGGGAACAGTTTTGTTGCCTTTTGCTCAGACTTCGAGCAAATTGCCGCTGTTATGAAGGCTGTCCGGCGCCAGACGGGTCGCTGCGGATTAGCATCGAACCGCAGTCCTGCTAGGGCGCGCCGGCGGTTTCATACTTGAGGGGGTAAAACCGAGCCGGGAGAACTGCTGGGGGAGCGGTTCTCCCGACCCGCAAAAAGACTCTGGACGCTGACTTCCCGATGACTACTGAAGTTGGCTGCCAAGATGAACCAAAGGAAGGGCCGCTTATGTTTGTCCGCAAGGTTGCTGCGCGCTTGAAACCGAACTCACTTACGGAATTTACCAATCTCATGGAGCGGGAAATCCTTCCGTGGCTGAGGACCCAGGAAGGTTTCCTCGATTTGATTATTCTGGCGGCTGCCGATGGCAGAGAAGTCGCAACCATCAGCTTCTGGGATCGCAAAGGGAGTGCGGAGGCTTACAACTCAACCGGTTATCCACAAGTGTTGAATACTCTGGGACGGCTTTTCGACGGGAATCCTTACCTTAAGACCTTTGACGTTGTGAGCTCGACCCTGCAAGGGGTTTGCGCCGCCCCGCCACCCGAGGCAGAAAATTTGTTGCATGAGACTGGTTCGACACAAGATCGCCGTCACTCGTATGTGACAAGCGTCTGAATCTCTGCCGGAAATCGAAGTGGGTGGTTCGGTTCTGCCCTTTTTTCTTGCCCCCGGTCCGGGCAGGCTTCCAGCCGGCGGGACGGCGGCGCTACTCCTACTTCTTCCGGCCTCGTATGGCTTCCCGCGCTTCTTTGTCTGCTGTTCTCCGGCGTTCGGTTTCACGTTTGTCCCAGAGTTGTTTGCCTTTCGCCAGGGCTAATTCGACCTTTACTTTGCCGTTCTTGAAGTACATGCGGACGGGGATCAGGGTCAGGCCTTTTTGCTGGGTCTTGCCGATCAGTTTGCGGATTTCTTCCTTGTGCATTAACAACTTGCGGGTGCGGAGCGGGGCGTGGTTGTGGATGTTGCCATGCTCGTAGGGGCCGATGTGGGCGTTGAGCAGCCAGAGTTCGCCGTCTTTAACCAGGCCGTAGGAGTCTTTGAGGTTGGCGAGGCCGCCGCGGACTGATTTGGCCTCGGTTCCGGTAAGGGCAATTCCACACTCAAATTTTTCCAGCAAGAAGTAGTTATGTGAAGCGATCCTATTAACGGCGGCGTCTCGCTGGCCGGAGGCTGTCGGTTCGCGGCGGGGGGATTTTTCCGGGCTGGGCTTGGTTTGGTGCGTGGATTGGCGGGGCATCGGTTCGGATCATCTTAACAGTGGGCTTCGGGCTTCGGCTATCGGGCTTCGGGGTAGCCAGACGCCACAGGGGCCGGACGCGTTGTCGCGGAAATTCCCTGCGGGGCTGTTGGGGCTGCAGGCGGTAAGGGGTCCTTCGACTGCTTTGGCCTCCGCTTCGCGAATGCCAACTTCGCTCAGGATGACGAGTGCGAGTGTTCGGGAAGCCTGAAGCTGGGTCTTTATTTCCATTTGGACTAAGACCAAAGAGTATAACTTTGGCAGGTGCAGGCACATGGAGAGCCGGGAAATGCGATGCTATAATCGCAGCCAAAGCGCTGTTTTGCGGTCGCGCAAAGTGTTTCAAGTGAATCCCCCGGTTCGCTGGCGGGTGGGGCAGTCTGTCTGCTTGCCTGGCGAAGATTTTGTAGACGAGGAATGCGAATGAGACGTCTGAAGCCTGCGGCCGCTGTGCTGCTGGTTATACTCGCCATACTGCCGGCCATCGCCGATAAGGCCAAGAGTGCCTACGACAAGGGCCAGGACGCCGAGGCGCGGGAGAACTTCGAAGCGGCTTACAATTTTTTCAAGCAGGCTTACGACCTGAAGCCAAAGGATTTGCGCTATAAGTCGGCATTCGAGCGGTTGCGTTTTAAGGCGGCGGCAACGATCGTCCATCAGGGTCAGGAACTCCGCGATCAGGGGAAACTGCAGGAGGCGCTGGCCGATTTTCAAAGGGCGGCGCAGATCGACCCTTCACTTTTTATCGCGCAGCAGGAGTTGAAGGTCACGCTGCAGATGATTAATGATGCCAGCCATCCTCCGCCGCAAGCCGCTGGTCCGCCGAACAATCTGGAAAAGGAAATCAGGGATGCGGCGGGTCCGGTAGAACTTGCTCCTATTTCAAATGTCCCGATCACGGTGAAGCTCACCGAAGATTCCAAGGTCATCTATCAAACCATCGGGCAGTTGGCCGGGATCAACGTTCTTTTCGATCCCGACTACACCTCGCGGCGCATCAAGGTCGAGCTGAATGGAGTGACGCTGGAAGACGCGCTGGAGATTACAGCGCTGGAGTCAAAAACCTTCTGGCGTCCGGTGACCAGCAACACGATCTTTGTGGCGCAGGACAATCCCGCCAAGCGCAAGGAGTTGGAGCAGAGCGTCCTCAAAACTTTTTATCTTTCGAATATTTCGCAGCCCACCGAGTTGCAGGATGTGGTGAACGCGATTCGCGCCGTGCTGGATGTGCAGCGCGTGCAGCAGTTGCTCTCGCAGAATGCGCTGGTGGTGCGGGGCACGCCCGACCAGATTGCGCTGGCCGAAAAGCTAGTGGACGACCTGGACCGGGCGCGTCCGGAAGTGGTCATCGACATCGCGGTATTGCAGATCAGCCGAGACAAATCGCGTACCCTGGGATTGCTGCCGCCGAGTAGCGCCACCGTCACCTTGCAGAGCAACATCAACACTTCGACCCCTACGACCACCACGGGTACGACCACCACCTCGAGCAGCCCGAGCGGGCTGGAGTTGAATACTCTGGGCAACCTGAACGCGACCGACTTTCAGGTGGCGATTGGTTCGGCGAATCTGTCGGCGGTGATGGGCGACAGCGACACCAAGATGTTGCAGAATCCGCAGGTGCGCGCTCTGGATAACCAGAAGGCGACGCTCAAGATCGGCGAACGCGTGCCGGTGGCCACGGGATCGTTTCAGCCCGGCATTGGCGGCGTGGGTATTAATCCGCTGGTCAACACCCAGTTTCAATATCTGGATGTGGGCGTGAACATTGACGTGACCCCGCACGTGCACGCCGACCGCGAAGTGACGCTGAAGATCACCATGGAAATCTCCTCGGTGGTGGGGCAGTCGAGCATCGGAGGAATCAGCCAACCCATCATCGGGCAGAAGAAAATCGAGCACGAAATCCGGCTGAAGGATGGGGAACCGAGTTTGATTGGCGGAATCTTTGACGATTCTCAAACCAAATCCCTGGCAGGAATTCCGGGGTTGGCGCAGATTCCGATCTTGCGATACCTGTTTGGGCAGGTGACGCAGGATAAGGAGCAGGATGAGACGGTTTTCGCAATTACTCCGCACATCATTCGCGGCAACACCATCAGTGAGTTGAATCAGCGGCAAATCGAGATTGGGACGGCGAACACGATTGCGCTGCGGCACGTCAGCCATGTGGCGGCGCCGGCTGCGCCCACGGTACAACCGCAAGCGCCGGGAAGCCCATCGTCGGCCAATCAGGCTGTGAATCCGACTCCCAATCAGGCGGCGAGCCCGGCTGCAGGAGGGACGAACTTCCTGTTCGATCCGGAGCAGATCACGGCGGTGAAAGGCAATACGTTTGTCGTGAACCTGATGATTTCCGGGGCGCAGAATGTTTATTCCGTACCGGTGCAGATGAATTACGATCCCGCCAAACTGCAGTTGGTGAACGTTTCCAACGGCGGGTTCCTGTCGCAGGATGGGCAAGCCGTGGCTCTGGTGCACCGCGAGGATGAGACTACAGGAACGTTGCAGATCACGGCCACGCGGCCGCCGGGAGCGGGTGGAGTTTCAGGGCAGGGCGCCGTGGTCAGTCTGACATTTCAGGCGAAAGCCAGCGGGCAGACTCCGCTGACCATTACCCGGGGCGGAGCGCGCGACCCCGCGCAGCAAGCCATCACGGTGAACGGAGCACAGGCGTCGGTGACCGTGCAATAGGCTCGTCGCGCGGTTTTCAGGATTTCGAGATGAAGCTACACAGATTCCATTGCGGGCGCAGCGCCGGACCCCAACGCGGTTTTACCCTTCTGGAGTTGATCATCGCCACCGCCATCCTGCTCGTGCTCTCGACCATGGTGTTGCCGATGACGCGCGTGGTGGTGCAGCGCGAGAGAGAGAAACAGCTGCGAAACGATTTGTGGGAGATGCGCGACGCCATCGACCGCTATAAAGACGCGGCGGACCGGGGCGGATTCCGGACCAAGGTGGACAGCCAGAATTATCCCCCGGATCTGGAAACCCTGGTGAAGGGCGAAGATGTGAATGGCAAGAAGGTTCGATTTCTGCGCAGGATTCCCATCGATCCCATGACGGGCACGACCGAGTGGGGCTTGCGCTCGATGCAGGATGATCCGGATTCCGATTCCTGGGGTGGGCAGAGCGTCTTCGACGTCTACACCAAATCGCAGGGCGAGGCTCTGGACGGTACGAAGTATAAGGACTGGTAAATGGTCAGAAGGCTGAAAAGCAGGCACAGCTTCGGGTTTACGTTGCTCGAAATGATGATCGTGATCATCATTATGGGCGTCCTGCTGTCGATCGCGATTCCAATTTATAGCCAGTCAATCGTGCGAGCGCGCGAGTCCGTGCTGCGCAACGATTTGGCCGAACTGAACAAACTGGTCCAACAGTACACGCTCGACAAGCAAAAGGCGCCGCAATCGCTGGATGATCTGGTGTCTGCGGGCTACATTCACCAGGTCCCCAAGGATCCGATGACGGGTGAAGCGAACTGGGATGCTCCACAGTGCGAGGTTCTCGACTCTATCGACCAGCAGGATCCCGGCATCTGCGAGGTGCATTCATCCTCGACTGGGATGTCGACCGAGGGCACCGCGTACAACACCTGGTAGTGCGGTCTGTTCCTTTTTTATTCCTCGCTGCGCTTTTACACTGAATACTGCCCACCCGTTGAATACTTCCGCACTCTGCAAGTAACATCTAGGCATGCCCGTCGAAACTGAAATTCAGGCTCCCTTCTCTATTCGCGCGCCGCGCGGCAATCAAATCACTTGTAAGGGCTGGCAGCAGGAAGCCGCCATGCGCATGCTCATGAACAATCTCGATGAAGAGGTTGCCGAGTGTCCGCAGGATCTTGTGGTCTACGGCGGAACCGGGCGCGCGGCGCGCAGTTGGGAGGCCTACCACGCCATCGTCGCAACCTTGAAGAAGCTCGAGAATGACGAGACTTTGCTGGTGCAGTCGGGCAAGCCGGTGGGCGTGTTCAAGACGCACGATTATGCGCCGCGCGTGCTTATTGCGAATTCCAATCTGGTGGGTCACTGGTCGAACTGGGAGAAGTTCAACGAACTGGAGCGCGCCGGTTTAATGATGTACGGCCAGATGACGGCGGGTTCGTGGATCTACATTGGGTCGCAGGGCATTGTGCAGGGGACGTTTGAAACATTGTCGGCGGCGGGCGAGAAACATTTCGGCGGCGATCTGGCAGGGAAGCTGATCGTCTCCGGCGGCATGGGCGGCATGGGTGGCGCCCAGCCGCTGGCCGCGACCATGACGGGCGCTGCGTTTCTGGGGATTGACGTCGACCCCGAACGCATCAAGAAGCGGTTGAAAACCGGCTATTGCGATTTCATGGTCAACACGCTCGACGAAGCGCTGCGCATTTTGAAGAACGCGGTGCGCAAGAAAGAGAATGTGTCGGTCGGGCTGGTGGGGAATTGCGCGGACATTATTCCGGAGCTGGCTGCGCGCGGCGTGGTGCCTGACATTCTCACGGATCAGACTTCAGCACACGATCCGCTGAATGGATATGTGCCGAACGGCATGACTCTCGGCGAGGCGCTCGAGCTGCGGAAAAAAGATCCCAAAGCGTATCAGGAGAAATCGCTCGATGCCATCGCGGCGCATGTTGAGGGCATGCTGCAGTTGCAGAAAATGGGATCGATCACGTTTGACTACGGAAATAACATCCGTACGTTTGCCTTTCAGCGTGGCGTGAAGAATGCTTACGATTTCCCTGGGTTCGTGCCCGCATATATTCGTCCGCTGTTTTGCGAGGGACGAGGGCCGTTCCGCTGGGTGGCGCTGTCGGGCGAGGCGTCGGACATTCACGTCACGGATGATCTTGTGCTGGAATTGTTCCCGGAGAACCGCATCTTGCGGCGCTGGATTGATCTCGCTCGCAAGCGCATCAAGTTTCAAGGACTGCCGGCGCGCATCTGCTGGCTCGGCTATGGCGAGCGCGCGCAATTCGGCTTGGCGATGAACGATCTGGTGAAGAAAGGCAAGATTAAAGCGCCGATTGTGATTGGCCGCGACCACCTCGATTGCGGCTCGGTGGCGTCTCCGTTTCGCGAGACGGAGAGCATGAAAGACGGCTCGGACACGGTCGCCGACTGGCCGCTGCTCAACGCGCTCTTGAATACGGCGGCGGGTGCGTCATGGGTATCGATTCACAACGGCGGCGGTGTGGGCATCGGCTACTCGCTGCACGCCGGACAGGTTACTGTGGCCGACGGTACCGACGCCATGGCCAAGCGGATCGAGCGCGTGCTGACGACAGATCCGGGGATGGGTATCATTCGCCACGCCGATGCGGGTTATAACGAGGCGAAGGAGTTCGCTAAAAAGAGCGGCGTGAAGGTGCCGATGGCCAGAGAATGAATATCCACGACGAAGTAGGGTGGGTTCACTTCGCTTTTCGTTTTTACCTCCACGATAGGACAGCGCGATGCAAAAGGTTCAATCTGACGAACTAAAGGGAGTTTCCGAAACGTTGCTCATTCCCCTGCATTATCGCGTGGAGGATAGCAAAACGGACTCCAGCGTCTTTAACGACAAGATGGCGGAGCGTTTCCACGACGCGATCTCGTACGACTGGGAGAAATTTCAAACGGCAAATTCGCCACTGCGCTGGGTTATGCCAGTGCGAACCAGAATATTGGATGATCAGGTGGGAGCGTTTATCGCAAGTAATCCCGACCAGCTCGTTGTGAACCTCGGAGCGGGACTCGATACGCGGTTCTATCGTCTCGATAACGCAACGATCGAGTGGATTGAAATTGATCTTCCTGCGGTCATTACCTTCCGGCGCAAGTTGCGGGAGCCGGCAAATCAGCGCCACTGGCTTCTGCCCGCATCGGTTCTTGATAAGGATTGGGTTGCGGAGGTCAAGAGGGCCGGGAAAGAGCGGGTCTTATTTGTTGCCGAGGGGCTGTTCCCTTATTTCACGGAGGAAGAGCATAAGAAAATTTTTGCCTGTCTCGTCGACAATTTTCCTGGGCAAGAAATGCTCTTTCAAACCAGCGCGCCGTCAGCCGTTAAGGGTCTTGTGCAATATTCGCATCTGGCGAAACTGAGAACCAAGGTCGAGATCCAGTGGGGTCTGGAGGATAGCAGGGAAGTATCTTCGTTGAATCCCAAGGTGCGGTTCGTCCAGGAGTTTCCGTTGATAGAGGGGCGGGAAGAGTGGCTGCCTGAGGAACTGCGGCAAAAACTATCTTCTGCCAAGATCAAAGACATCGGAAAGATCGTTCATGTGCGGTTTGACTAACTCGACTGCCTTTCTCGCCTTCAGCGGCTGCTAAACTGCTTAAGCGTGATTTCATCCGGAAAACCTGATAAGAAAACTCCTGCGCCGATGCTCCTGGCCAACATCAGCCAGCTTCTCACACTGCATTCTGCTTCGGGTAGGGCCGGCCCGCGCCGTGGTTCCGATCTCAAAGACCTCGGCATCATCGAAGACGGCGCCGTCCTGTGCCTCGGCGGGAAGATCGTCTCCGTCGGCAAAACCAAAGACGCGCTGCGCGATCCCTGGCTGAAGAAGAATCGCAGGAAAGTTCTCGAGATCGACTGCGCGGGCAAAGTCGTTCTACCGGGCTTCGTGGATTCGCACACGCATCCGGTTTTTGTCAGCCCGCGGCTGGTGGATTTCGAGAAGCGGATCGAAGGCGCTTCCTACGAAGAGATTGCCGTGGCCGGGGGTGGAATACGGTCGAGCGTGGAGGGCGTGCGCAGGGCAGGGAAGCGCGATCTCGCGGAGAAAGTTCTCAGTACACTGCGCGACATGGCAGCGCACGGCACTACCACAGTCGAAGCGAAGTCAGGCTACGGGCTAACGGTTGAATCAGAACTGAAATCGCTGGAGGCGATCCGCGAAGCTGCGTCCCGCTGGCCGGGAACGGTGGTCGCGACTCTCCTCGGGGCGCATGTCGTCCCAAAGGGATTTCAGGGCCGCTCGCAAAAGTATGTTGAGGTTGTCTGCAAGCAGATGATTCCGCAGGCGGCGAGGCGGAAGCTCGCCCAGTTCGCTGACGTTTTCTGCGATCGAGGAGCGTTTACCGCGGAAGAGACGAAGCAGATCTTTGAAGCTGCCGAACAGCACGGCCTGAGCGTGCGAGCCCACATGTGCCAGCTTACCGAAACGGCGCTGCGGCCGTTCTTGCGGTTCAATCCGGCGTCGTTTGATCATATGGATCACGTGAACGAAGACGACATGGCGCAGCTGGCAACGCACAACACCATTGCCACGCTGGTTCCGGGGGCAAATTATTTTTTGGGACTGAAGGAATATCCTCGGGCTCGCCATTTGATTGATGCGGGCGTTCCGGTGGCGCTGGCCACGGACTACAACCCCGGCACATCGCCGACTCTTAGTATGCCGATGGCGATGTCGCTGGCCTGCACGCACCTGAAAATGTCGCCGGCGGAAGCCATCGCCGCGGCCACGATCAACGGCGCATGGGCGCTGCGAGTCGCGGACCGGAAAGGCACGATCGAAGCCGGCAAAGATGCTGACTTGGCGGTGTTCGCAGTTGAAGATTACCGCGAGATTCCCTACTGGTTCGGGATGAACCGATGCCTGATGACGGCGATGAATGGGACCGTGATATGACCCGCGCGGTCGGTGACATTGAGCGAACTCGCGGCCATTGCTATAATCGAAGCGTTCCGCACGTGTTCGGTAACGAGCCGTTTCATTCGGTTGGAATCCAGCAATAATCAGGGTGAAGGGAACAATCCTCGCAGCCCGCCGTGGCTGAGCGGGTTTCGACAAGTGGCCAGGTAGCTCAGGTGGTAGAGCGCAGCCCTGAAAAGGCTGGCGTCGGCGGTTCAACTCCGTCCCTGGCCACCACATTTCAAAGCACTTAGATCGAATCAGCAAAATCGCTTCAGTCCGCATTCAGTCCGCTGTTAGCGGGAGTAGCGCCGCCAAGAATGGCCTGAAGTACTTCCCCTTGGGCTGTCATCCGGTCCGCGCTTACGCTGTGTGCGTACAGTTGCAGCGTAGTCTTCACGTCGGAATGCCGCAGCAATGCTTGCACCGTTTTCGGGTCGGTCTTGCTGCGGACCAGAAACGATGCCAGCGAATGCCGTAAATTGTGGAATCCGAAACGGCATGGATCTCCCTCGGCGATCACTCCCGCTTTTACGGCTGCTGGTCGGAGATAGTCTTCCACCAGCATGTTTGCCGCCCGCGGCTTCTTACCGCCCAGTCTGAAGCTGGGAAATACCCAGTCTTCGGGTTGTGGGTAGGGCGTGCGGATTTGCCACGCCCGCATGAATTCTGCCAGCAGAAAATGCATCGGAACCGGAGCTTGTGACGCCTTGCTCTTAGGTTGTCCGACCTTTCCCCAAGTCCAGGTACGCCGCACGTGGATGAGCGATCCGTCGAAGTTTACATCCAGCCATTGCAAGCCCAAGCACTCGGAGATTCGTAGGCCCGTACTGGCAGCGAGCAGCGTCAGGGTTCTTTCCGGTTCCGGCAGATCTACCAAAACTGCGAAGGCCTGCTCCGGACTCAGAATCACCGCTTCGTAGTTGCTGATGGTCTTGCAGCGGACAAAGCGTAGCGGGTTGCACTCCTCTCGACGCGAAATGAGACCATAGCGCTGGCCGTGTTTATAAACCAACGACATGACCCGTCTCATCTTGTCGAGAGTTGGATTTTCCAGCAGTTCCTCTTCCTTCACCGCAGAAAGCCACTCTTCGACTTCCAACGGCTGAATGCTGAGCGCCATTCGCTTGCCCCATCGCGGCAGCAGACGATTGCGTAGCACTCGTTTGTATCCTGCGATGGTTGTGTGGGCTTTCGGATCAACAATCGCACTCCGCCGCTCGCCTAGCTCGTGCTGTTGGTAGTGCTGAGCCAAGTCCGCAAACGTCGCGCGCTTACGAAAGTCCGGTTTGTTTATCTGTACATGCTGTCTTTCCACTTCCGCCCAGGCCGAGGCCTTTGTCGGCAAGTCGCGGACGGTTCCTACCGCAACCTTTTGTTCAACTCGTTTACCGTCGGCTTCCCGAGTTGTGCGGAAAAACAGCATCCAAGTTTCACCGTTGTTGCGTCGTTCTTTCTTTAACCAACCACGTTGATGTCTCTGTGCCATTTCAGATTTCTCCTCTAGGCACGTGAGACTGCCGTTCGCATTGTACCCTGCCTGCGAACAGAGACGAGCAAGTTCTGAAAGGCGGAATCGCCACAGGTGGCGGGGGCCACTGCCAAGCGGATAACCGGGAAGAACACCACGCCGTGCCAACTCAAGGATGCGACGCGGACTCACTTGTAGAAACTCAGCCGCCGCGTCAGCGTCAGCAAGCGGCTCCATTTCGCCGCCGACTGTGAATTGATAGCTGCTTTGGTGGGAAGACGGGTTAGAAGTGGGAGGCTGGGATTGGGAACACATGTTGACTCCGGCGGGACGAAGGCTGTGACATTTCGATTTTCTTCTTGCGCTTCCATAGTTGCGGGTTGGGTCGGAACTGCGAAGGTTCAGTCAAGGGCGACCGGAGGGAGCCGCGCCAGCAGGCCTGCCCCTTGACGGGTTCTTCGCAGTTCCGGTTGCGCTCATGTGGAAGCGAAAGAAGACGTTGGATACGTGGGATGTTGTTCGGGTGCTTCATTGCGCCGCCTCATCCTTCGATGTGGCTTTACTTTGAGTCTTGCGGGCATGGTGAGTTGTAGTCGTGTCCGGCGCTGCTGCCTCTGGCTTGGATGGAACCACGACCGCGTTCGGGGTTGGTTCCGGTGCCGTTGAATTGACCCAGCGGTAATAGAGGATTCCCAGCGCAAATCCTACGGCCAGAGCCGCACTGCACAGGGCGAGGACCGACCACTTGTATTCGCGGAGGAAAGTGTGCGTTAGATCGTGTGCGGCTCGCTTCGCGGTGGTCGTGGCAAACTCGATGCTTCCGCGGATTTCATCGAGCGCCCTGCGGGCATCGCCGGCAGCGCCTCGGTAGGAATCAGTCAGTTGCTTGGACGAGCGGTCAAACTCTCCCGCGACTTGCTTCGTTTGTTTCGAGATGACGGCTAGGGCTTGCGCTGTTTCAGGAATGCCACTTGCCACAAACTGCTGGCGCAGACTCTCGCTGAGTTTCGCGGCAATAGCTGCGGGACTGATGCCCTCGGAGATTTCTGCTGGCAATTGCGCCAGCCGTTCTTCGAGTTGCTGATGCAGAGCGATTGCATCTTGTCGAGCGGATTGAATTGCTTTGACGCTGTCGCCCAGGATCGTGGCAAGCTTTTCCCGCTCCGTGGCGATCTGTGCCGGAGTTTGCCGCGTTACCAATGCCAGAAAGCCCATAGCGCGGGCAATCCGTAGCATCTCGTCATCGGCGGGCAAGCGGCGCAAATGCGCCATGTCACGATACCAAAGCGGACGCTGTTCGGTTGGCAGCAGTTCGGCGATATCGTCGATGAAATCGGCCTCAGCAGATTGTTCTTCTGCGAGTTTGGGCTGGGGGTTCACGGCAAGAGCAACCCCTTGGCTTTGTCAATTTCCTCAAAGAGCCGCCGCCGATAGCTCTGAGCGCGGATAACCAGTGAGGCCCTCTGCAGCTCCGGGACTTTAAGCCGGCGTTCGACGATCTGGCCGAGTGTGACGCCGTGTTGTCGGGCGGGGTTTTCGAGTTCCGGCAGACGAAACTCCATCGTGAGGATAACTGGCTGGAAGACCGTGCGAAATTGCTTAGCTTGCTCGCTGTCCCGCCAGTAGGAGAAATCAGCTTGATGTGTCATGGCGTTCTCAACCACAACGTAGTTCACTCTGTCTTGCAGGCGGGCAGCCCAGCTCAGAATGCTTTCCACACTCGCCGGGTCGGGAGTGACGATGCCGATGGCCGTGAACGCCACACCGGTAGCTGTTACATCCTCAAACATGCTGTCGAACCACTCGTGAGTCACTTGCCCGGAACTCGCGCCCATATCCGCAAGGATGATGGGAGCGCCGTCTGCCAAGTGGTCAACGAAAGCATCAAGGCCCGCTGCGGTGTGAATGTTCACTTTGGTCACCGTGCCGTCGAAGTAGTGCTTCAAGCTTCCGCGAGATTTGTTTTCGGTGTCCAGGTCGAGAAGCGTTACCGGAATCTCATGGCTCTGGAACCATTCGGCGAGGGCCAGCATAAAGCTAGTTTTTCCGACTCCTCCTTTTCCTCCCATGGTGAGAATCACGCGCTTGGATGGGGCGGTGGACGAGACGACAGAAGGCGAATAGGAATTTTTCCGTTCGGCTGTTGCAGCGGTGTTGGAGTCGTGCATATGCGGCTACTCCTTTGTTCTTTGATTACGATGAAGCCGTAACGGTTCGTCTGGGTTGTATTCAAATAAAAGTTTTTTCGTCCGCGTTTTCAGCGGTCGGTCTTTCAATTCCTTAATTGTCTTTGTAATTCCTTCGAGTGCCTTCTGAGGTCTTCCAATGCCTTGGTGATCCTCTGTGTCCTTATAAGTACCTGTAAGTCCCTCCATGTTCTTCTTAGTCGCTATTGTTCTCGAATGCGAGAGCGACAGCTTCGACTTTGACTTCGAACGTGCGAGCACGAAGTCATTCACTGTGCTCGTGCCTACCTTGAGGCCAAAAGCTTTCTTGAGTACCTGCGTAATTTCTCGATAGCTGTGACCTCGCTTTCGCATCTCAGTGATTAGCTCGCTGTACGGCTCCAAACGCGAGCGCAGTTCTTTGGCAGGCAGGCTGTTGAGTATGGCTTGAAATTTGGCGTCCACGATTTCCTCCGCTGGACCTGGCCGGATGAGATCTGGCCAGTACTGATACAGACGCCGAACCGAGGTCAAAGGGATGGCCGGACAGTCACCGGATGCAGACCGGATGTGCACCGGACAGATGCCGGATGCACGCCGGACGGTATTCACGTCGCATACGTGACACTGGACCTAACGCGAAGCGTTAGGGATGGTGTCTTCTTGCAAATGAGACGTTAAAGGTCTTCAAACATGCTCACCATTCGCGCCATGTCCAACGGAGCAGGCTATTCCGCACGCCATTTGCAGCACAGCGACTACTACGCCGAAGGGGAGCGTGTAACGGGTCAATGGCAGGGCCGAGGAGCGGAGATGCTCGGTCTGGCCGGGGAAGTTCAGTCGGAGCAATTCGAGGCGCTGCGCCAGGGCCTCGATCCCCAAAGTGGTGAATTCCTCCGGCAACGCCACAGCGCCGACCGCACAGCCGCTGATGGCACGACTCAGAGCCGGGGTCGAAACCTGTACGACTTCACGATATCGGCTCCGAAGTCAGTTTCCATCATGGCCGAACTGGGTGGGGACGCCCGACTTGTGGAAGCTCACGGGAAGGCCGTCCAAGAATCGCTGAAAGAGCTGGAGCATCGCGCAGCGAGCCGCGTCCGAAGGGACCGGGCGAATGATAACCGCATCACGGGTAATCTTGTATTGGCCGTATACCATCACGACACCAGCCGCGAACTTGATCCCCAGCTTCACACTCACGCGGTTGCTGCTAATCTGACCTACGACGGCGCTGAGGGCTGCTGGAAGGCGCTGCAAGCCTCCGATATCTACGAGCAGCGGGCGTACCTGACTGAAGTCTACCGGAACGCACTTGCCCGCGAAGTGCGGTCTCTGGGCTATGAGATCGAGGACCGGCGCAGATCCAAGGGTAAGAACCTGGGTTTTGAGATCAAGGGCGTCTCCGATGAATTGCTCGAAAGATACAGTCAGCGCAGCGAGCAGCGCGACCGGGCCATTGCCGAGTTTGTCGAGAGCAAGGGTCGCCAGCCCAGCGACAACGAAGTCGCCGTGCTGGTTCGTGAGTCGCGGGCCGATAAGCTGGTTGAGATTTCAACTGCGGAGGTGCACTCGCGCCAAACGGCTCGATTGGCCCCAGAGGAGAGCCTAACCCTTGAACAAATCCGCGAGGCGGTCCGGGAGAGATCCGAAACGCAGCGACTAGAACCAGAGAGTGCAGTTCCTTCCCTCGACTACGCAAAACATCACGTCTTTGAGCGCGTCTCTGTGGCGCTCGACCATGAACTATTGACTGAAGCGCTTTGTCATGGCCGGGGCCGGATCGACTTGGCGGACCTGAAAGGTGAGTTTTCACTGGAAGAAAGCAACGGCAGAATCCTCCAGGCTGGGAAGGAAGTCGCCACACGCGAAAGTCTTGACCGTGAGCGCGACATGATCGAGCGGATCAATCGGGGAATCGGTCAGTTTGAGCGGCTAGGTGGGCAGCATGAATTCGGTGCTTCCGCCTTCCTCCGCCCCGAGCAGAAACAGGCAATCGACTTTGTTCTCAATTCGCATGACTTGGCGGTGAACATTCGCGGTGCGGCGGGCACCGGGAAAACCGCTACGCTGCAAGAGCTGCAGCGCGGCCTCGAAGAGAGCGGTCGCGAGGTGTTGGCGGTGGCTCCCACGATGAGCGCAGTTGAGGAACTACGGAAAGTAGGCTTCTCAGATGCCATCACGGTGGAACGGTTGTTACAGGCCCAGAGTGCGCAAAGGGATTTGTTTGGGAAAGCTCTGATCGTGGATGAAGCGGGCATGGTGTCCGGTCGTCAAATGTCCGAACTTCTAAAGTTGGCTGACCAGCAATCAGCGCGAATCATTTTCAGCGGTGACACCAAGCAGATTCGGAGTGTCGAGGCTAGCGATGCTCTTCGTGTGCTGGAAAGAGAATCTCAGTTGAAGAGTGTTTCGCTTAGCGAAGTGCAGCGGCAGACTGCCCAAGGCTATCGCGAGGCGATTCAGGAATTGCGGCGTGATCCTGAGCGGGGCTTCGGAAAGCTGGAACAAATCGGTGCTGTGCGTGAGGTCCCCTGGCCGGATCGGGCACAGGCGGTTCAACAAGCCTACTCAGAAGCTCAGGCGCAAATCAATGCGAAAGGGCAACCACGCAGTGTGCTGGTTGTCGCCGCCACACACGAAGAGATTGGCCACATTACCGAGGCAATCCGTGCTGAGCACACGCGCACAGGTGAACTGGGACCGAGTACCCACCAGCAGCACCACGTACCACTGAACTGGACGAGTGCTGAGAAAAGTGACGTGCGGAACTATTCTGAAGGCCAGGTGCTGGAATTTCATCGGGCGGTCAAGGGCGTTGCGAGGCATGAATCGTTGGAAGTCGCAGGAGTGGAAAACGGCACAGTCGTTGCCCGCAACGCACGCGGCGAAGAACGCGAGTTCACAGCAAAGCAAGCGAAATGCTTTGAGGTCTATGAGCGCCGCCCCATTGAGATTGCTCCCCATGACAAGTTACTGCTGACAGCAAATCGGCGAGAGCCGGGTTTTCGCGCTACCAATGGCGAGCTGGTCACGGTCTCCCGTATTGATGAGCGGGGCCTCATTCATCTGCAGGATGGTCGCGTTCTGCCGGAGAATTACAAGCAATTCACACATGGATACGCTGTCACTGCGCATCGCAGTCAAGGGAAATCTGTCGATGCCGTTGTTATCTCCGCTGATGGGATGCGAAAAGAATTGTTCTACGTGGCTGCCTCGCGGGGCCGGGACAGCATCGCGGTTGTGACTAGCGATAAAGAACTCCTCAGGGAGACGATGGCGCAGTCTGTCGCGCGGCAATCCGCTTCCGAGTTGTCGCGCAAAGCGCAAGAACCATCTTTGGAAACGCTGAAACCGTCTTTACGCGAGCGTGAACGCCGCGAACTGCCGGTTGCCCGCGAGCAAGGGTGCAATAACGTACACGAAGGAACTGGACCACTAGGGAAAAGTCCCACTTCCGAAACAGGGCAGACCATCGATCGGGAGAAAACAGGTCACGAGCAGAAGCAGGATCACATCATTGAATTGGGCCACTACTTTGGTATCCGCAGATGACTCCGGAGCTTTTCATCGCGGGAGGATAGATGTGGGGCAGGGCCGTCGTCGAGGCGCACTCTGGCCCCAGACGTTACGGAAAGCGCAGCAACGAAGGAGGCAGTGTGGAGGACAGCCCCAATAAGTGATAGCTTTTCGAGTGAATTTTCGCCGTCAGAGCAACGGCGCCGAAGTCAGTTGCTCTAGATAAAATCCCCTGACTTCACGTTTCGCGGCTTGCCTGTTTCCGTGTCGATAATTGTCGCTGATGCACTCTTTGCCTTCGGCTCCGTTCCAATTTCAACCGTGCAGTAGTCGTCGAACTTCAAATCAAATGTCTGACCGGATTTCCAGTTAAACGTTCCGCCTTCGCCGTGGTTATAGAACTTCTTATCGCCTGATTGATAGATTGAAGTCACAAGCCTTGTGCATTTCGGGCACTTTTCCAGCACTGCTGGGTTGGTCGTATTCATGTAATCCTCCAGCGGTCACGATAAGGGAGCAGAGCAGGGCGGAAAAGTTACTTTAGAGATATGGACGGTCGGAGAGTAGACGGTGAGCTGGATTTGCGGCAGGATGAGGCAATGGAAAGGAGGCGGCAAGCCATGAAGAAAATGCTCATTGTCTCGACGCTCGTTGTGCTGTTCAGCATCATAGTCGCCGTCGCACAGTCTCCCGAAGTATGGTGCCCAGAACATCATGTTACGGCGACTGCTACGGGAGCATCTCGCGAAAGCACTGAACCGAACGGCGATGGAACTATATCAAAAGTCATCGTCTACGAATACTGCGACAATAACGGCAACGGTCACTGCTTCTGGGGACATAATTAAAACGGTTTGACGGTGGCAGTCGCTCAAGCGCTGGCTTCGGCTGGGCGCTTTTGCTTTGCGACTTCAGAACTGTAGATGTGTTTGACGTGCCAAACTCCAGGTCCGCAGGGCGCCAGACATTCGACAATCTTGCTCGTGATAGCCGCAGCGCTCGAAATTCTCCTGCTCTGCCGCCTGAGCCGCTTCGAGCGTCGTGAAACACGTCGCGCGTTGAGACTTCGCGCGATTCAATGCCGGATTGTTTTCTGTATCACCTGCGCGAGGAGAGCACGGAACCCACAGCGAGCTGAGCTTTTTCTTCTTCGGCTTGATCGGATCAGCGCCTTTTGCTAACTGCGTTTCTCGCCTCTGCTGGTATGTCGGTCTGTTCGTCAAACGATGAAGTCCGTCGCGCTCGTCGAGATACTCTGCTGGTCCGCTGCGTCCGGTGATCGTCTCTCGCTGCTCGTCTGAAATAGGTGGGCTACCCTACACCTACGTCGAACAGCGTAGGCAGCAAGTCGCCGGCTTTGCCTGTGAACGTCTCGTCGAAAGACGCGAGGTTGAGCGGCTCCTCCGGGCCTACGTAGAACGTGCGGGCTTTGGTCTGTCCAACGAAGCTCGCCGCAGGCTCGACCACCCCCGAAGTCCCGATTGCAATGAAGACCGTGCAAACTTCCAGAGTGCGCAGGACACGATCCATCCCAAACGGCGTTTCGCCGAACCAGCAAATGTGCGGACGGATCTTTCCGCCACACGTGCAAAGCGGGATCTCGTGATAGATATTCGTGTCTTCGAAGGGCACTCGACAGCGCTCGCACCGGCTCTTGAACAACTCGCCGTGCATGTGGAGCGGACGAGAGCCTGCCTGCTCGTGCAAATTGTCGACGTTCTGCGTGCAGAGAAAGAGACGAGAGCCCAGAGTGCGTTCCAGGGCTGCCAGCGCTCGATGCCCCGGGTTGGGCTGGGCAGTCGCTGCGACCGTCCTGCGCATCGAATAGAAGTCCCACACGAGCTGCGGATCTCGGCGCCATGCATCTGGAGAGGCGACCTCTTCGACACGGTAATTCCGCCATAAACCGTTCGTATCCCGAAACGTCGGGATGCCGCTCTCAGCGCTCATCCCCGCCCCAGTAAGCACGAACACCCGGTCAGTCGGCTTGATGTAAATCCGTTCCATTGATTGAGTCTCACTCAATTGTGACGACATATTCTCGCGCCCGATAGGGACGGGCATGGTTGGACTTCTCCTTCGTGATCGGAACCCACCTCAAACTTCTTCTCCCCCGTTGGGGAATTCAGCCCCCCGCCCTTTCACGGTGCCGTCTGGAAGCGTAGTCACGTCAAACGCCTTCCTCCCGTCGGCGAAGTCAACGCGCTCCACTTTGCGGGTTGCGTCCTTGGAAGTGCCGTAGGCCTTATCGATGCCCTCGATGATGGAGCTTTCCGAGGCCACAATCCGTTCGATGTTGAAGCCGGTCATGAACTTGATATCGTCCATCGCAAAGACGTTGGTGGGATCGACCATAGCGATGGTAAGCAAATCGCCGACGCGGCTAAGTGGCAAAATCTGATAGACTTTCGCGGTTTCGTAGGGAATCAGCTTGACGACGGCGGGGTCGATTTCAAGGTGAGAAAGATTAATGGCGGGCACGCTGTACTGGCGCGAGAGGAAGTTGGTGACATCCTCATCCGAGAGGAAGCCCAATTTCACGAGCGCCGATGCGAGCCGGGTGTCAGTATCCTTCTGGAACTTGGTCGCCTGTTCCAACTGCTCTGATGTGATGACCTTTTTTTTGACAAGCAGGTCGCCCAGCCGTTGAAACGTTTTCTCCTTCGCGGGCGGTTCCGTTGGGGCCGGAGCAGTAACCCCCATCGAATCCTCGAAACGACGAAGACTTTCGCTGCGCGGGGTTGCACCTGCCTCTTGCAGGATTCCCAGACTGATGCCTCGTTCTAGGAATTCACCTCTTGTATGAAATCCGAATTTGAAAACGGAGAGATGCTGCTTAATTGCTTCTTTGACTTCAGGAGTGGCATCCTTCGGCGCAGAATAACCGTACCGATCAGCAACAGCATTTAATTCTTTCGCCCGTTGCTCCATTTGGGTGAAAGATTTGATGAGTCGTTCTTGCTCGTCTTTATAGAAGCGTTGGCGAGCATACCGACCGTCAAAGTCAGAACTGGATTTGTCACAAAGGGTGAGTACAAAATATCGGATAGCTCCATGAATCTCATGCCAGCCTATTTGCTTCTGTAATCTGGCGACTGTTTCTTCGATAGGGGTAATAAAGGAAGGATTATCTTTCCAACGTTCCTTGTCACGACGATACTCGGCTTCAATCTGGGGATAGTTGATGGAGCGGTTAAACACGTCATAAGTCGTGTCGTCAAATCCTTCACAGGACGATTCCAGAAGTCGCACAAAGACAGTCGTACTCCGTACGTCATACTCATATCGTTCACGCCTGACGGGGGGTCCACCACGGCAGTGTTCGTGAGTCATCTGCTTGAGAGTTCGAAATACTTCCCAACCCTCCCAGCCACTTTTTTGTGACATCTCTTCGGTAGTGGTGTTGAGCGAACAACTTTCAGGTTCTTCTTGGTCGGGAATATTTTGAACGGTCGGATGTTTGGAATCCCATCGTCGCAATAGATGTCGGCCAAGAACAAACAGCCAATAACCGAGTGCTACCGCCAGAAAAACGGAAAACTTAGCAATCCATAGACAGGCGGCGACTGCTGTGACCGCGATTAGCGTAGGAACCCAACGCTGCTTTGTTGCGGTCCATAAGTAGAGGGCCAACAAACAGCCAATACAGGCGGCGATAACAGTAAAGCCGTTCATTGTGTGACCTCCAGTTCGTGGACCCACGGTTGTGCCGTAGGTAGTGCGACGGTATGACTCATCGCTCCGACGACATCAGTTGTCGGACGTTCGAACGTTGCGTTGTAGAAATGAATACCATTGACGACAGCGTGACCTCGAGCACCGTGAACGTGCCCCGAGACGAATACTTGGGGGCTTGCAGATAGGACGGCTCGGCGCAAAACGGGAGAACCCATCCCTGCGTCGAGTATCCCGTAGCACGGCTCATGGGAAATGACGACATCGGTTCCTGCCGGAATATCCGGCGTGGCTTTCCATCCGACTCCGTGGAACTTGATGCCCTCAATTTCGATACTGGAATTTTCGAGGAGATGAATCGGGCGAAGTAACTCTGCGGCATCGGGACGACAGTTCAGGATAAGGTCGTGGTTTCCTTTGACCAGAATTTTGATTCGATGTGGCAGGGACTTGAGCCAAGCGATATCCCGCCGCAGCGATATGAGGTCGTCACCACAGGCGAAGTCACCGCTGTGGATTAAGACATCACCATCGGGGACGGTCGGATGCCAGTCGTGAGTATCCGAGATTAAAACTAATCTCATGCTGTCCTCAGTGCCTTGATGACAAGCGTTTCAATCAGATTCGCCCGCGTCCTGTTTTCCGTCGCCGCGAGTTTGTCAAGCTCTGCGACGAGTGATTTCTTGAGCCGGAGACTCACTGTTATGGTTTCATCTGGGAGAGATTTCTTTGTGTTCGACATGACGACATTAGAACACAAATGATGCAAGATTCGCTACAGCACGAAAGTAACCGCAGGTAATCGGGAGGAGTGGATGGATTATCAACATGTGAGCCGAGTCCTCCAGCACGAAGACCTTCGCAGTCTCGGCAATTCCCATCACTTTTGGTGCGGGTTCCATTTTAGATTTAGACGGCGTCCGACGGCCCGGCGGATAATGCCTTAACCTGCGTGATAGCGATTCTCGCTTTCCGAATTCCCGATTGGATGTCTTGCTCGAAATCTAGGTGCGGCACGGCTGAGGCCGCCGCAGCCTCGTAGAATCTCAACGCATCCAGCGGGCGGTTCAATCGCTTGAGGCAGATTCGGGCAGCGCCAAGCTGCGCCATAAGAGACTGCCGCTCGGAAGGATAGGCCGCAGCGAGCTTCTCGCACTCGCTGACTGCGCGTTCGAAATCCAGTTGTTGTTCTGGTACGCGGCAGAGTTCGAGCCAAACTGACGGTGGCAGATTTTCGCCGCCTGCGTTCAAGAAATCCTCGTAATCTTGCCAAGCTGTTTCGTATTCTCTCGACCGCACATGTAAATCGCAGAGCTTACCCGTCGCCTCCCGATACGCTGGAATATTACTTGCCCGCCAGTAGACCGCTCGCAACAGGTTCCAAGCCTCTACCGAATCAGGTTTGGTTGTCAGGTAGTTGTTCAGAGTCGCGGCAGCCTCATCAACCTTGTCAGATTCCATGAAGTCGCCAGCCTGAGTGATCTCTGGATCAGGCGTCCAAGCGACCTTTTCCTCGATTGCTTTGTTCACTTTGTGTTCCAACCCCGAGTAGCGGAGCGCCACAGCCGCGATGCCACCAAAGAGGAACCCACCGACGTGCGCCCAATGCGCAATATTGTCAGTCGGATCCAAGTGTGTTCCGTAATCGATTTCCATCAGCACCCAAATCGGCAATAGCCAATATGCCCGCATCCAGAAGCGCCAAAAAGGAAACAGGCCCAGATCAAAGAACCACAACATCCTGATTTTCATCTTGGGGAAGCGCACCAGAAATGCTCCCATCAGACCGGCGATCGCCCCTGATGCGCCTCTTAAATGGCCGATGCTTACGGGATTGACACAAGCATAAAACTGGTGTGCGAATGCACCCGCCGCTAGGTAGACGAGCACGTAAAGCGGTCGGCCCCATGCGTCTTCCAGCACAAATCCTGCTAGCCACAAGAACCACATGTTGCCGATGACGTGCCACCAATCGAGATGAAGGAAGGTCGCGGTTATATATGTAATCGGCTTTGGGTGCGCTGGCATGAAGGCATAGCGCTCTGTAATGGAAGAGGCCGTCAGTTGTGAACACTGGTCTTCGAGCGACTGCATTTCGTCTTGCAATGCCTCCGGATCCTGGATCAGCCGTGTCCGAGCATCCCATTCGTCAACCGCATCAGAGTTCGGGTTCTGCAGCTTGGCCCAACGGTGTTGAAACTGGGTCCGATAACCATCCACAAACTCTCTGGCCTCGGGGGTGAGGACTAGATCCGGATGTGTGGCGGCAAGAATGAGAATGTGCTCTTCTACCTTCCAGAGCTGTGAGTCTTGCTGGTCCACGGTGCGATGAGTACCGGCAAAGATCAGCAGATTCACGAGGATCAACCCAAGCGTGATGACCGGCCATCGACGGGCTGACATGTCCTCGTGTCCGATAGGGACAAGCATCCTTGGACTTCTCCTTTGTTGACCGGAACCAACCCTAAGCGTAAGGACTTTTGTAACGAATGCCCAGATACCAAACGGGTGGACTGCGGTCACTGAGGTACGAACCAGATGACCTTTCTCAGTTACATGCGTAACCTTGTACGTGTGCCTGCTGGCGAGTAACACTGCCGTATCCGTCTCAAAGCTGGTGCAGAGATGTTTTGTCGCAAGTGTGGCACGAATATGTCGGACGATTCGCAGTTCTGCTCGAAGTGTGGTCTGTCTGTGATGGCAATATCCGCGAGCAGCGCATTGCCCACCGGAACAGCAGCCACTGGAGAGATACCAATGCACATGAGTAATGCAAGCGTCCAAGTCAAAACCAAATTGAACTGGGTGTTCATAGGACTGGCGATCTTCTTATGCCTTTTGGCAAATTTTCCACAAATGGAGGCAGGGGATGTAGGAGGGCCTGCCGCTTCGCTGCTGTTACCTTTCCTCGTCGCCTTCGTACTGCGAGGCAGAAAAGGTGACTGGAAAGGCTTCAGTAAATGGTTCTTCTGGGTGACCGTCATCATGCTCTACGCAGTGTATTGGAATCACCATCAACTACCACCGACCTCGGCTGGCCGGTACTGACGAATTCAAAACGGGTACGCCCACACTCTAGTGACAGAAAACGAATAATTCCGACTGTCTCCCTGTCGTTACCGAAAATCTCGTCTGCATGCCGGCACCCTCTGCTGGAGAAACTGATCGAGGCAACCGTGCATCAGCGGTGCAACGGCGTTCTGCATCCCAAAGCAGGGAGTGCAGAGAGGAGTTCGTAGCCGGGATGAGATCTGGTCTTGGCTCTCCAACGTTTTGGGTCGCAAGACCAAGCGAAAATATCGGGAGCCATAATCGCCGAGCACCGACGAACTAAGCGGCCTGGCGCTGGTAGCGGTGGTGAAGTCCTCCGACCTGAGGAATCACCAAGATGCGTCCACGTTCTGGCTTCTCCACTGCTCTCGACTCCGGAGTGTCCTTGGCCAGCGCGAGATGGGTTCGGGAGCGTCGGTAGTAGACAAAGTAACTTTGTAGAATTCGATGCAAGGATCGTCGATTCCATACGATTACATGGTCCAAACATTCGCGGCGAATGGAACCGATCATGACCAGACCGATCTTTTGTACCAAGTGGAGTGTTAGTGTAACGCCTTAATCGACCTTTGTCCGTAGCCGCCGCCGGGGGTGTGGAGATGTGGGAAACGTTGTTTGTTTTCCACATCTCCATGCCCCTGTTTCTTCAGCAGGATAGCTTGTGGCGCCGGTGGCTTGTAACCCAGCGCCGAGTGTGGCCGCTCCGTGTTGTATTCCATCCGCCACCTCTCAGTCAGGATCTGTGCTTCCTTCAGCGAGTAAAAGATCTCGCCGTTCAAGAACTCATCGCGCAGCTTTCCGTTGAAACTCTCACAGTATCCGTTCTCCCATGGACTTCCCGGCTCGATGTACAACGTCTTCGTGCCCAACTGGCCCAGCCATTTCCGCAACTCCTTGGCAATGAACTCCGGCCCATTGTCGGAACGTATGTGCTCCGGGATCCCGCGCACCAACATCACATCCGCCAGCGTTTCGATCACCTGCAAACTCCCCAAGCGCCGCGCCACCCGCAACGCCAGACACTCCCGCGTGTACTCGTCGATCACCACCAGAATCCGCAACGCTCGTCCATCGTGCGTCATCGCTTTTACGAAATCGTAGCTCCACACGTGATTCGCCCGCTCCGGTCGCAGCCGCACGCACGAACCATCTCCCAGCCACAGTCGCCCTCGCGCCCGCTGTTTCTGCGGTACTTTCAGCCCTTCGCGTCGCCAGATCCGCTGCACTCGATCTCTCCCCACCGGCCATCCCGCGCTCTGCAACAACGCCGTGATGCGCCGATACCCGTACCGCCCATACTTCGCGGCCAGAGCCAGGATCGCCTGCGTCAGCTGATCTTCGTCCGTGCGCCGCAGCGGCAAATAGCGTTGCGTTCCACGCCACTGCCTTACTACACGGCACGCCCGCCGCTCACTCACTTCATACTCAGCGCGGACATGCTCCACGGCGCACCGACGTCGCTCCGGGCTTAGAAGTTTCCCTCCGCAATATCCTTCAGGATCTGCTTGTCGAGCGACAGCTCCGCCACCAGCCGCTTCAACTTGCCATTTTCTTTCTCCAGTTCCTTCAGCCGCTTTGCCTGGTCCATCTTCAGACCGCCGTATTCCTTGCGCCAGCGATAGAACGTCTGCACCGTGATGCCGGCTTCTTTGCAGGCTTGTGGGTGACCAGACCGATCTTTTGTACCAAGTGGAGTGTTAGTGTAACGCCTTAATCGACCTTTGTCCGTAGCCGCCGCCGGGGGTGTGGAGATGTGGGAAACGTTGTTTGTTTTCCACATCTCCATGCCCCTGTTTCTTCAGCAGGATAGCTTGTGGCGCCGGTGGCTTGTAACCCAGCGCCGAGTGTGGCCGCTCCGTGTTGTATTCCATCCGCCACCTCTCAGTCAGGATCTGTGCTTCCTTCAGCGAGTAAAAGATCTCGCCGTTCAAGAACTCATCGCGCAGCTTTCCGTTGAAACTCTCACAGTATCCGTTCTCCCATGGACTTCCCGGCTCGATGTACAACGTCTTCGTGCCCAACTGGCCCAGCCATTTCCGCAACTCCTTGGCAATGAACTCCGGCCCATTGTCGGAACGTATGTGCTCCGGGATCCCGCGCACCAACATCACATCCGCCAGCGTTTCGATCACCTGCAAACTCCCCAAGCGCCGCGCCACCCGCAACGCCAGACACTCCCGCGTGTACTCGTCGATCACCACCAGAATCCGCAACGCTCGTCCATCGTGCGTCATCGCTTTTACGAAATCGTAGCTCCACACGTGATTCGCCCGCTCCGGTCGCAGCCGCACGCACGAACCATCTCCCAGCCACAGTCGCCCTCGCGCCCGCTGTTTCTGCGGTACTTTCAGCCCTTCGCGTCGCCAGATCCGCTGCACTCGATCTCTCCCCACCGGCCATCCCGCGCTCTGCAACAACGCCGTGATGCGCCGATACCCGTACCGCCCATACTTCGCGGCCAGAGCCAGGATCGCCTGCGTCAGCTGATCTTCGTCCGTGCGCCGCAGCGGCAAATAGCGTTGCGTTCCACGCCACTGCCTTACTACACGGCACGCCCGCCGCTCACTCACTTCATACTCAGCGCGGACATGCTCCACGGCGCACCGACGTCGCTCCGGGCTTAGAAGTTTCCCTCCGCAATATCCTTCAGGATCTGCTTGTCGAGCGACAGCTCCGCCACCAGCCGCTTCAACTTGCCATTTTCTTTCTCCAGTTCCTTCAGCCGCTTTGCCTGGTCCATCTTCAGACCGCCGTATTCCTTGCGCCAGCGATAGAACGTCTGCACCGTGATGCCGGCTTCTTTGCAGGCTTGTGGGGTGGTTTTTCCGTTCGCGATGCCAACTTCAATCTGCCGCAGCATCGTCACGATCTGCTCTGGTTTGTACCTCTGGATTGGCATGACCCGCTTTTCCTCCAAGTGGATTCTCTCTCATTCCACTTGGTACAAAAACGGCCGGTCACGTCACGGTCACGTCAGTTTTCATTTGGCTCTCCGTGGAAAGGCTGTGAGTAGTGCTCGCATTACTAAGAACGTATCCCGCCGGTTTAACATCTCGGGGTGCTCAGTGAGATACTTGTCTACGACACGGATTCCTTGTGCAACGGTTGCGCCCTTCGTATCTATGAAGTTTCCGACGTCAAGCCCAGCCATTGCACCGGAGACGAGGCCGATGCAACCGCGTGCGTCAGCATACTCACCCATCGTATATGTGGCAGTGGGTTGGTCCGCCATACGAACGACAGCATGGCACGCAACGATTAACTCATTGCCTGTTGACTGTGCGGGCGCTTGACCGACTTTGGGACTCGGCGTGTTCTCATGGTTCTCTGCTTCATCTACTTCATCGGGAAGAGCACTGGCCGTTGAAAATGTCGGCCTGAGCATGAGTTTCATGTCGTTGATGGGGATGGCAAAATTGAGATTCTCTCCACCTCTAAGACCAGCAGCCGTGATACCGACCACTTCTCCTGCCATGTTGAACAACGGGCCGCCGCTGCTGCCGGGGGAAATGGGCGCCGTGATCTGCACGAATTTGCCCCCTTCGTCCTCGACAGTTCGGATAGCGCTGACAATGCCGTTCGAAACTGTCGATTCGAGTGAAAGAGGACTGCCTATCGCGACAACTTCCTCTCCAACTTGGAGCCGATCGGAATCTCCGAGAGTTAACGTGTGAAAATCGTTCCCGTGCGCCTTGATGATAGCAACGTCGCGACCTTTATCAGACGTAAGCACCCCATCGACAGGAAAGAAAGCACCGTCAGGGAGTTTAACGACAGCAGAGGTGCCGCTCTTGATGACGTGGTAGTTGGTGACGACATGGCCATCTTTGCTTATGAGGAAGCCGCTCCCTTGGGCGATAGGATGGCCATCCTTGTTCGACATGACTATGGAGACAATCGAGCCATTCGCTTCTCGGGATATCGCTGGGATATCTAGATGACGCCCCTTGTTTGTGCTTGGCACGTTCTGTGTCGACATCGCCGCCAGCAGCAACGGCACGGCTGCCATGTACCTGATCATGAGGGCGTCCCCCTGCGGGCGCAAACCTGCGTTCTCCCCTCATTGAATCTCATCACTTTATCGGGCACCGATCCAATGATCCAATTACGGAAGTCATCCTCGTTTCCACGCGACCTGATTTTCTATGCAGGTCGAATCGAGTCCTTGCGATGCTCGCATGACCTCGGTAATTAGTAGCGACGTTCAGTTTCGTGATGGAATTGCCGTAATTGGAGCCATCCATTTCAAGGAACATCTACTGAAGAAAGTCGTTGCAGACGTTGCTAGGGGAGACGGCTTTGTTTGGAGAGATAACTCCTGTCACCTAAGATAGGTAAAGCCTATGGGGTGACGGCTAAGAGGACGCAGCGAAGCAGACGCCATCTCTTGGCACACACAGGCATATTGTGAGCGGGGACAGAGGACTTATGGAGAACAAACGGTTGTTCTGGGTACTCAGTACGTTTCTCATGATCTGCACTGTCGCTGACTGTCAGACCGAAACTTCCGACATCATGGAACACATTAGTGCTGACTTAAAACATGGGGCGTTCTCGGAAACTGGAAACACGTGGGCCGAAATGCGAGAAGACTTCAGGCGCAAGAAGACTTTGATCCTTGACATGTACGCGCAAACGAGCAGATTGCAGAAAGTGTCCCGGGCTGACTTTGAACGCTACAATTCAGGCCGCGTCACACGCGCTTGCAGCCAGTACCAATGGGAAATAATTCGTCCGTGGGCGTATGCAATGGCGGTCAACTTCAAAGACCTTATGGACTATGTAGAGCGTGCGCCGGACATGCCTCCTGGTCCCGAGAAGCGACAGCAATTCCTATCGCTCAAGCATAAAGAAGAGGTCCTGGAAGCTCAGGACATCCACGGGCCGTGCGGGACTTCGGGGGTTTCGGAGCGGCGACCGCCTGACAAACAGCCGCAGGCAGCCTCGCAAAGTCAGCCTACTACCGTCAATCCGAATGCCCAGCCGCGTGGTGACATATTCGATCAGTTACAAGAGGAGCAGCCACCCGAACCTGATTATGGAGCCGTTGGTGACTTCATAAATTTGGAGATCGATTGTGCCGGATACAAACTCGGGCTGTTCTCGACCTGTGCCGAGGAGACCGAGACCAGTTTTATATCGAGGGTTCGCATCTCCCCTGCCTTTAGCCACCCGACGGCTTTCAAAGTATTCTGCGCGAAGAATCGGAGCGATTGCGAGCCCCTATTCAATGGAGCCATTTCCTTCCGGTTACTGCGATCAGGCGACCAGCGGGAGTACACGCATCCGAGTTTGATCTCAACATCAAAACTCTCAGGTGCCGACGCCATAGCCTCCCACGAAATCTATGGCGTAATTGATCCAAACGGTGTTCTGACAAAGTGGATCAAAGACAAAAATCACTGAAACCTGTGATGCATGAATCTCAGGAATTTGGAATGATCGTAATCTCTCATAGAGAGCGCACGCTCAGAAGAGAACTGTCAGCGAACGAAACAAAAGTCATAATCGAAAGGTGGTTTAGGTGTTTCACGGCTATGCAACTTTGGGGCACTAGAAAGGAAATACGATGAAACGCTTTACGATCTTACCGTCGCTTGTGATCGTTGCGACTCTGACCGCGTTTGGTCAAAAGCCCGTGCTTGCTGCTCCGTCAAGCGCCGACACAGGGACAGGGCTTCAGAGAGCCTGCTCAACTGCCTTGGACCTGAACTATCTACATCCTCGCAAGGTCAAAACGCAGCGGGAAGCCTTTGATCTGGGCTACTGTCTTGGTCTAATCAAAGGTGTCTATGAAAACCTGAACGGAGAAGTAGATTTCTGTCCTATAGACGGCGTTTCAATTCGCAAGGCCACGGAACTCACGGTGAGTTTTGTGCAAGCGCATCCTGATCTTAAAGACAAGGACTCGGCTGACATCGTGCGATGGGCGTTAACTGATGGGTTTCCTTGCCATCCGGCAGAAGCGAAGGGCGATACTCACACAAGCACAGAAAAACACTAAAAGCACCTCGGCGTCTGCCACAGTGAGAATGCGGGGGCATTCGATGTTCGAGATAGGCGATACGGTACGCGCTGTCGGTAGTGGAGAAATTCGAAAGATCGTAGGCATCGGTCCCGGTGACTTCTTCACGACTCAAATGGGGGTTGACGCCAGCACGACCAAGCCGATCAAAGCGAGTGATCTGGAATTGATGGCAGAGGCAGCCAGGCCCGAAACTGCTCCGGGCTTCGTGCCAGGCCGCTCGATCATGGAATAGCTAATCCCTGCTCAACTTGAGGCTGCTTACACGTGTTAGAAGTCCGAGACCGCGTTCTCGGACCTCCGTCTGGAGGGCCTCGCTCCCACTGCCGAGGCGCGACTCCTGTTTGAACAGTTTGTCAAAGGCGAACTGACCGAACAACAGTTGGTGAATGCTATTCTCGCTCGATGAGCGATCTCTATATCAATCCTGAATTTGGGATTCTGCCACACAAGTTCGGTTTGACCAATCAGGAATCCCTTGACCGCGCAGAAGCCAACGCAGTCTCAGCACGTTAAATTTTGCTTCAGCTTTACCCGCTGAGTGGGAGTAGGCCACAGGGCGCACGCAATGTGCCTCACATACAAGGTCGAAAAGCACATGCGTCCCAATTTGGTGCCTACGATTGCTTGTGAGC
>CAVRWN010000001.1:0-426316 GCA_963724875.1 uncultured Acidobacteriaceae bacterium | reverse complement strand
ATAGGCATCGGACTTGGCCGTATACATTTACGGCAGACCAACCTGTCACTTTCATTTTTCGCTTGCGACACGGCGGCGGACCATACATTCCGGTTAGCGTGATCCGGGCTCAATCCCAAGAGGCTCCGATTCTGTCTCGAAGAGAACTCGCTTTTTCCCCGGTTGCAACAACCGCACGTGTGGCACCGAGCAGCTCTATGGTTTCACGTGGGTGCTTCTCAACCGTGGATTTACCAGCCAGCCGATAATGGCGGGCACTGCGCGGCTCAGCCCGATCGATTCGAGCTGCACGTAAACACCCCCATCTTTTTCTTCGAACCGCCAGTAGCTGTAAAGACGCCAGAGATAGCCATGCGCGTCATCTACAGGCAGCTCGTGCTCGTCTGTCTGGCCGGCGTTTTGCACCTCGGCGAGCCGTGTGGAATGGGAACGGCTCACTGCACGGTTCGTCCCGAACCGTTCGTAGTTGATGTCAAAGTCGGCATTGATCACGACGGTCACCAGCGATTTCTTGTAGGCCTGGACAAACACCTTGAAATTGTCGCCGTTGCGGTTGAGCAGCTTGGAACGGCGCACCTCAGGTTTGTAAATGTTCTGGTGATTGTCGTAGTCCTGGACGATCGCAAGGGTTTGCGCCAGTGAAGCGTTCGGGATGAACAGCACGCCGATCCAGTTGTGAATCAGCCCATGCTGGACTTCGATGGGATGGCCGTCTTCCTTCGTGTTCACCTGCTTCACTAGAATTTGCCCTTGGTGAAGCTGCCGGTAGGCTTCTACCCGACGCGTCTCTGGCAACTCGTCAATAAAGAGGAAAGGCCCGTTGTGGAGTTCTGACGTGATCCGTCCTTCGGAGGCGCCAATATAGCGGTCAAACGCCGCAGCGGTTTCCTTCTCTAGCTCCGCAGCTTCGGCCGTTTGCACGGCGAGGCAAGCCAGCATCCCGGAGAGAAGCACAGCTCCGGCCGTCTTCGAGCTTGATCTATTCATTCAAAGGACAAGCCCCGCATCTTTCCGGGTCGAAGTATCTGCTCTTCGGACAGATCGAGCTGACGTACGAGGAATTTGCCTGGCTCCAGCATTTCCGGCCGACCTACGTCAGCCCATAATCCCCCCATCGAAGGCCAGAAACCACGGCTCCGCTGTCAGGATCTCCGCCGTTTTCGTCCGAATCAGAAAACTATTTCTACATCAACGAATGGAATTATGCGCCGAAAGTTGTGCAAGAGAACAGGATTCGCCCAATCTTTGCATAACTTTACGAAGCGTGGTTTCGATTGGGGATCTATGGCTATCGTGTCTTTTGAGCGGATCGAAATGTAGCGCCACCAAATCACCAAATCCCCGCCCGAATCGCTCCTCCGCTTCAGTCCACTGGGTACAATGGTAGGTGTGGACAAGGGGGAGGTCAACGCTCGATGCATGCGGTAGTGGCGTGTGTGGCGATGAGCAAAATAGGGACAGGGGCGGAGAATACTTGGTCTTGCCCTGGAGACTTAAGCAACGGCAGAACGCATACGGGTACACTTGCGATGCTGGCCACAGCGATTACATTGCGTTGAATCGTTGCGCTCGCAATCGGAAGTAAGAACTAATCGTGAGGATGTGCCCTCAGCCTGGTCAGCAGCGGGACGTTCCCCAGAGTTGTCCTGATGGCGGTGCTGTTCATTGAAACGCACCGGGTAGGGCGCAAGGGCGCATTTGAGTCTCCATCACTGATTCGTAAGCGCAACCAGACCAATCAGTTACAGACTAAACTCCTTACTTCGGGACCAGGGGGTCGGAGGTTCAAATCCTCTCTCCCCGACCAACTTTCCCGGAATCAATTGGTTACGAGCACACGAGTCGTGATTTCGACACCTAGTTCGGCGGTTCGACCGCCCATCTTTCCAGGGATTTTCCACTTGTAATCAATGACTTAGAAGTTACGATGAGCCCCTGGGCCTCAGTGATCACTTCAAAAGCGGCCAACAGTTATCACTTCAAAACCGGCCAACCGGATTGGCCGTCCGGGACTGAGAATGTTCTACCCTGCCGCCTCCTGTGGTGGCAAGTCGGTTTTGGTGCGCCAGCTCCGGGGGCCGCATTTGAGCACATGGCCGTGGTGCAGTAAGCGGTCGAGCATGGCGCTCACAGCGGCCGCATCGCCCAGTAGTTTGCCCCAGTCTTCCACGGGACGGTTCGAGGTCAGCATAGTGCTGGCGCGCTCATAGCGGCGCATGATGATTTCCAGCAGTTCTTCGGCGGCGGTGAGCGGCAGCTTGCGCATGCCGAGGTCGTCGAGGATGAGCAGGGGCACGGTGACCAGGAACTCCATGTGCTCTTTGCGGGTGCCGTCGAGCGTGGCTTCGGCGAGATCATCGAGCAAGGCGTGGGTCTCGCGATAGAGCACGCGGTATCCCTGTTGGATGGCGGCTTGGCCGATGGCTTGTGCCAGGTGACTCTTGCCGGTGCCGGGTGGACCGAGAAACAGGACGTCTTCGTGGCGCGAGATGAAGGTGCCGGTGGCCAGATCGAAGACCAGGCTGCGATTCATCTTCTTGTTGAAAGCGAAGTCGAAGTTGTCGAGAGTCTTCTGGGAGTCGCGGAACTGAGCTTGCTTTTTCCGCCGCTCCAGCAGGCGTTCTCCACGCAAGGCGAGTTCGTCGGAGACCAGGCACGACAGCAGGTCGATGGGGGCGAGCGGTTCGGCCTGGGCCTGGCGCAGACGGGTCTCTAGCACGGCGGCCATTCCGCCCAGGCGAAGTTGTTTGAGCGCACGATCGAGTTCGATCAGATTCATTCTTCTATCTCCTTCGTTCTGTAGTTGATGAAGTCGCGGTATTGCACCAGCTCGCGGATCAGGGGATCGACTTGCTGCAAACTCAGTGGGGCTTGTGGGCAGCGTTCCAGATAGCGGCGGACGAAGCGGTATTCCTGCACTCCCATGTCGAGCGCAGCGGCGCAGGCTTCATCGACCGCCGCGGTGCCATACTTCTTGGCTAGGGAGAGAACGCCGAGAATGCGGCGCACACCGACCTCGCCTTGCTGGTGGTGGATGGCATCGCAGAGCGCCCCGATGTGCGACCCAGCACGACCCGCTCGCCACAGCAGTTGCGAAGTGCGCAGTGGTGTTCGCTTGGGGTGGTCCTCTTCTTTAATGCGATACCAGCCGCGCTTCTGGCGCACGTGTTCGCGCAGCAGTTGCCCGGTCTTGGGATCGAGTAGGCGAACGTACAACTCATCCCATTGCACGCGCAGCACGCGCCCGATCCAGCCTGGCGGTGCGCCGTAGTAGGCGGCCTCGACTTCGACGCAACCATCCAGATGCACGATGCGCTCGCCGTACTGGTAATAGCGAAAGGGCTCCAGCGGGAGCGGCAACAATGTGGGTTTCTCTTCGGCAAACATGGCGGCCACTTGCCGTTTGGTGGTGCCGTGGATGCGCGTGTCGGCCCAGCGTTGCTCCCAGTGATCGAGATGAGCTTGGGCTTCTTCCAGAGTCTCGAAGCGCAAGCCTTTCAGCGGTGTTCTCTGCGCGTGACCGACGCCGGATTCGACTTTGCCTTTGCGGTCGGGATCTTGAATCCGGCAAGGCATGGCGACCGCGCCGTAGTGCGCCAGCACGTCGCGATAAAGAGGATTGAGAGTGGGATCGTAAATGTCGGGGATGAGCACGCCCTCGCGCAGATTGTCGAGCACGACGATGCGAGTAGCGCCGCCCAGCCGGCGAAAGGCTCTTTCGTGCAGCTCGGCCCAGATGCGCGAACTGGAACGAAACGTCAGCAGACGAACCGACTTGCGGCTGCAGCCCAGCGTCATCACGAACAGCCGGGTGCGCCGGTACTTGCCGCTCTCGGGATCGCGCACCATCGGACCGGTGCCGTAATCAACTTGCGCCTCCTGGCCCGGCGCGGTGACGATCACGACGCGAGCTTCGGCTGTTTGCGTTCCGCGCCGCTTGCGCACGAAGCGTTGCACGCTTTGGTAGCTGTTGGCGAAGCCGTACTCGGAAACTAAGTCCTGCCAGATGGCCATGGCATTGCGTCCGCGGCTGATCCCCAGGTCGATGGCTTCCCGGTACGGCTCGCAGGCGCTGGGGCCGGAGACCACGGTAGAGTCGGTGATCACCTCGTTCTCGTTGGCCGGTTTTGAAGTTGGTTTTGATCTTCCCTTATTGGAAGGGTTTTCGGGGTTGGGGTTGGGGCTGGGGCTGGGGTTGCAGGCATCGGGAATCACCGGAATGACCGGTTTCGCCGCGCCAAAGTCGGTGATCACTTCGTTGGCCGGTTTTGGTTCCTGCCGCCCCCAGCCACTGGGCGGACGCACCGCAATCCCGGCCGCTTTCAGATATGCGCTGGCGGTTTCGCGACGAATCCTAGTCGCTTGCTGGATGCGCCGCAGCGACCAGCCCAGCCGTCCCAGAGCTAAGACCTGTTGTTTCTTTTCTTCGTTCAAGACATTGGCCATGCCCACGGAGCCTACAAGCCTCCGCGGGATCAATGTCCCGGACGCTACTCTCGTTGGCCGGTTTTCAGGTGATAATCAGTGGCCGGTTTTGGGTGATCGCTGAGGCCTGCTTTCCCGGAATCAATTGGTTACGAGCACACGAGTCGTGATTTCGACACCTAGTTCGGCGGTTCGACCGCCCATCTTTCCAGGGATTTTCCACTTGTAATCAATGACTTAGAAGTTACGATGAGCCCCTGGGGGAAAACCAGGTGGTCAGACAGGGGATCCGGTCGACAGCGCGACTCCGGTCTGGAACCGAACGCTCTAAAATGGCGCTCGCAGGAGACTTTACGCCGGTGGCAAACACTCGAAATCGTTCTCGCTCATCGACTGCATCTCGGTTGGGATCGACCGAATGCAACGGAACTTCGAGCCAATGCGGCAACAAGTCGACCGTTGGCGCGTGCAGCAGTTGTCACCGGAAGTGGCAAGGCTGACGATCTACCGGGCGTTCATCGAAGGCGAACTAGACGTCCCGAGACACCTCGCCCGGAGAGCACACGAACTTTATTTCAATCCTCAGCATGAGGAGTTCGAACCTCGAACGACGTGGAGCCTGTCGAACGCGTTCACCTCTGCATTCAAGGAACCGGACCCGATTCCGCAATTTAAGGCCACTGCCAAACTGGGTGGGTTCCTGGAGGCGGGGTTCTCGGGGTCGTTCTAGCTTATGTAGCGGCATCGGCCGACTGCTCCCTGGCGGCTTGGTGTCAATTGGCTGTGAGCTTGTCTTCCAAGGTGAAACGGTTGCTACAATCCCTCTATCGAGCAACAGGGAACTTAGTCTACGACCCTAATAATAACTGCAAGCGCTGGTTTCGTTGATTGACGTCCGACATCAGAGCCACTGCGTGACGGAAACCGGAAAGACAACCGCGCATGATGGAAAGGCTGCTGTAATAGTCGTTGTACCGGAAAAATCCGGTTTGTCCTCGCCACATCGGATAGTAATCGCAGGCCTGCAGCCATTTCTCGTAAACCGGTTCAATATCAATGTAAGTGTCGGGCATAAAGTTCGCCGCATCTTCCCAGTTTTCCGCATAGAAGATTTTCGAAACGGCGTGCGCCGGATGGCTTCTGGCGAGCGTTTCCAAACCGGCGTAGAAGATCGCATCCCGGACAATCAGATGACAATTCTGATGGTCCTTATGCCAGCTTCCGCTCCAGTGAGTCACCACGATTTCGGGCCGGTGTTCGCGGATGGCGTCGCAAACTCGCAGCGAACTTTCCTCATTGAAGGGTATCTCAGCGTCTGGATAATCGAGAAAAATAGCTTCTGCCCCAATCAGGCGCGCCGCGTTCTCCGTGGCTGTGCGCTGCATCGCGCCGTACTGCGGAACGGGAATGTTCTTCGGGGCCCCCTTCTCTCCTAGTGACAAACTCAGCAGAACGCCCGCTCCGCCATGCTCAACCTGCTTGGCAAGCACCGCACCCATGGTGAACATGCCGTCGCCGGGATGAGCAGCAATTGCCATCACTTTTCCGGCCTTCGAGACGGCCGAGTCTTGCGTCAACACCGACGACGCCGGAATCGCCGACAGAATTGCCGCGCTTCCGACTGACTGAGCAAACGAACGCCGATTCATCGTCTCTCCTTCCCAGGTTTGCGCGTTTCCAGCGATTGCCAAGCCAAACGGGCACAACCGAACAGATTCGCTCGATCGCCAAGCTTGCTCACAACCAGTTTCACTTTCTTGGCTGCCAGAGGTTGCGCCCGCTCGAGCATTGCAGCACGCAGTGAATCAAGATAAAGATCGGCGGCACCGGCCATTCCTCCTCCAATGATCACAATTTCCGGATCGAAGAGGCTGACCATGTTGGCGATGCCGAATCCGAGCAATCTGCCCGCATAATGGAAAACGTCGAGAGCCAATTGGTCTCCTTCTTGTGCCGCTGCTGCCACTTCGTGAGCTGTAAGTTTAGAGGCATCGTATTGCGCGAGGCTGCTGCTTTTCCCTTCCTGCAAGCGCTTCCGCGCAGCATTTGCGATGCCCGGCCCGGCCGCCAAAGATTCCAGCTCTCCAGTTGCTGTCGAATTCGAGTTGCCTTCGGGTGAGACAGTGAGCCACCCTGCACAGCCGGAGAGTTCGTGGGCGCCGCGAACTACGTGTCCGCCACTCATAGTGCCGGCGCCAATCCCTGTGCCGATCATCAATACAATTGCGTCCGACTTGCCTCGTGCTGCCCCGCGCCAGCATTCCCCAAGCAGAGCGGCATTGCGATCGCTTTCGACGATCACGGGAATTTCAAGTGAGCGCCTCAGATGGCTGGCCAGCGGCATCCGTTCCCAGCCGGGCAAGTTCGGCGCCCAAACTGTCCCATTGCGGCGAACCAGCCCCGGTACGGCGATTCCTGCTGCGACGAAGCATTCCTTGGGCCTTGCGCTTTCTGCGAGATCTCGCGCCAACTGAACGATCTGGCGAACAGGCATTGATCGAGAACTGACATCCACCGGCACCGTGCGGCTGGAGACAATACGTCCCTTCCGATTCACGACTGCGGCCGAGCATTTTGTTCCGCCAAGATCAACCGCTAGAACGTAGGCCACGTAGGTCCTTGTCCGTTTGAACATATACAGACTCAAGCTCATCTAAGAACACGCTTCGCCGGACTAGGAAATCGGCTCCGCGTTTGATCGCGCAGAAACACAATGGCTGACAGCAGGATAATGCCAACCGCCCCGAGCGATGGGACGATCATGCCTGCGCGAAGGCTGAGCCGCTGCGAGACCTGCCCAACAGTCCAGGGGAGCAGCATGCCTCCCATCAGCGCAATCGAAAATAGAAGTCCAAACACTGTGCCGGCACGCTCGGAATAACGGTCGCCCGCGATTGCCAAAGTTGTCGGAAAGATTGGGCCATACGATAAGCCGATCAGCGCGGTCCCGGCAAATAACAGAATCAGCGATCGAGTGGCGAGCAGCGTCGCACATCCCAACAGCGATATCAGCGCGATGATCAGCACGAGTTGCGACTTTCCAATCCCTTGCAGCACACGCGCAGCCACCATTCTGCTCACCATAAGAGCTGCCCAGTACGAAGCAAGAACTAGAGTTGCGGTGCGCGCGGAGTAGCCAATCGTGTTCACAAACGTGGAGGTCCATCCTCCGATGCAGGCCTCATTCCCCGATTCCAGAAACAAGATAAACGCGAGCAACAGCACGCCCTCATATTTCGCTACACCAACAACTTCACGCAGGGAAAATGCCTGGCTTGTCTTCCCAGGTGGAAACGATAGCAGTGCATAGCCGAGAGCACAAACAGCGGCGAGAACGGCGCAAAAGAGAAACAATTGAGGAATGGTGAAATGCCCTTCAATGCTGGCCGCAAGCAGCGGAACGCAAATCGCACCGACGCCGAAAAAGATTCCGAGCAAGTTGAGCATTGGTCCACGCGCATCACCATAGACATCGGAAACGAGCGCGTTCGTGCAGGTGTTCAAGCCGCCTCCACCAAGTCCGAGCAAGACCGCAGCCATACCCGCAGTTGCGAAAGAGTGCGCAAGCGCGAACCATACCATTGCTGCCGAAACGAGCGCGCACGAAACAAAGAGGTTTGTCTTACTGCCGACGTAATCAATCAGTGGCCCAACCACGAGGGAAGCGCAGAAAATGCCCAGGTAAAGCAACAGAAATAGGTTTCCCTGCTGGGAAAGATTGATGTGCAAGCGCGCCCGCATCTCCGGCAACCCAAACACCGTTCCCAGGATTGCGAGAACAATGCCGAAGACGAGGATTCCAGCGCAGGCGCTAATGAAAAGCGATCGTGGCTGCAGAGTCGACTCCTACGCTAGCGTTTGAGCGAGCGTTCGTATTCTTCGTAAACCCGATAATTGTTATCGGCCGGTATTCCCGCAACATTCGGTGAGACAAAAACCGGAGGATTGTGTCCCTTGACTGCAAGATTGGAAGCGACCTGCGCGATGATCGCCATCGCGATCGTCACAGTTGACACCGTCGACCCCGCCGCCACAGGAGCTTTCCATCCCTTCACGGTCACGAGCGCGTCTTCCGCCGGAACGCAGTTGTCGATCACATAATCGGCGACATCCGGCAGCTTCTTTCCCGAGGAATGCGTGGCTTCGCGTTTACGGTAATTGTCGAGCGACGTGACCGCCACCGTGGTCAGGCCGCGTTTCTTGGCTTCCAGCAGCACTTCGATTCCGGCGGCGTTGAGTCCGCCGTGCGAAAAGACCAGCATCACATCGCCGTTGCGAATCGGCTCGTTTTCGAAAAGCAGCGCGGCGTAACCCTCACGGCGCTCCAGCCACAGGAGGCCTTTTGCTCCACCCGATCCAATCACGTTGGTCCACATCAGGCGCATATCCATCAGCGGCCGGAATCCGGGGAAAGCGCCATAGCGTGGAAACATGTCCTGCACCGGAAGAACAGAATGACCGCTGCCGAATAAGTGCACCAGACCACCGCGCGCGATGCAGTCGGCCATTACTCCCGAGACCTTTTCGATGTTTACGGTTTGTGTCTCCCAGATGCGATTGAGAGCTTCAGTAATGCGTTCGCGAAACTGGACAGCGCTCAAAATATTCCTCCACGATATGAAATTGCAAAAACTTGGGCGAAGTTGCCGGATCTAGTGACGAACTTTCCGGATGTTCTCGCCAGACTCAGCACAGTACATGGGTTTCATGTTCGAAACATCATGCACCAGTTATGCTGAAAACCCAGATTTCGCCTCCACCCAAGCGCTTGTGAAAAACTGTCCGGCCGGCATTGTTCTGATAGCTGACCGGCTGATTACTTTCCAACTCGCGAGCTTCGCGGATCCTCCACGGCAATCGAACGGCCAGAGTAACGTCATCGTTGCTGCTGGCATGGTTGAAGACCAGAATCATTTGCTGTTCGGCTCCGACAAGTCGCCGCACCTCTACCTCCGACGCATGAGTACCGGAAAGCTCCACTTCCGGCGACACTCCGGCCACCTGCGCTAAGGAAAGAAAGAGGCGTTTGATATTCGCGTCGTGCTCACGGTAGTAGGCCAGCGCCAGAAAGGATCCGATTAGAACCGTGCTGCCCTTGCCTTCCGAATTCTTCACGACTGCCGGATTTCCGTCGGCAAAACGAGCAAGTATAGTGCTTCCACCCAGAGGTTCAAGCTCTTCGTCGTATGCGTAGCCGGTGACAACGGTGTGAACCGGAATACCGGGAAGTGCGGCAGAGGCTTCCGTCTGGAACTGGACTTTATCTGCTGGCTTGATGACCGATTCCCGCGCTCCGAACACCTCGGCCAATCCAGCCCCCGGAATTATATCGCTGGCAAACCCGCGAGCATCGTTCCAGGCGAGACGAGCCTCGGCCACAGCAGTTCCGCCGGCCTGCACATACCGCTTCACACCTTCCGCGACATCCCGCGACAACATCACAGGGAACGGGAGAAACACAATTTTGTATTGTCCCAAGCGGTTCTCGATCACATCCTCCGGATGAATGAAATCGACCGGAATATTCTGTTGAGAGAACGCGCTGTAGAGACCCATCAACGAATCGCGTTCGGCATTTCCAAGTTTCGACAGCGAGGGCTGCGAGCCGCCCACCATATAGGAAAGCCGGTTGTAGAGGATGGCGACCTCCGCTTGCGCCGGGGTCGAGTTCAGAATTTCAGCACCATGGCGAGCGATGACATTTGCTGTTCGCGCCGCTGCTTGCGCCCGCTGCGTGAGTGTGCCGTCCAGATTGATTAAACCGTAGCCGTTCGACTCAAAGCCTGAGCTCATCGGATACCAGGCGTAAACCGCGATCTCTCGCGCCCCGTGCGCCACGACCTGCCACATCCAATACTGCTCGTCGTGTGCGGTCACCGGATCAGCGATGCGCATACCCGTGGCGCCTTGCCCCGCCTGCAATTCGCCGATCCAGAATCCTTTCTGGAAACTATGCCCCGCTGAGCGTGTGAAGTCGAGTCCTGCGGCCAGCATGAGATCGCTCCATGGCTTGGTCGATTCCGAGTGCTTGGGATAGAGCGAGGTGCCAAAAAAATCCGCGCTCGACGACATCTTCCAGTCATCTGGCTCGCCGTATCCATCCGTAGGAGAAGTGAACAGACCCGGTGCAGCAGCATGGCTGGTGATCGGGTGCGTAGTATCCATGCTGCGAATCGCATCCACCCGAGTCTTCAGGTCTTCCGCAAGTTTGTCTTCGATGAAAGCGCGCCAGTCCAGATAGTCGGTGTAGGAAAGAATGGTTGGAAAACGTGGCGGCTGCACCTGATCCCAACTCTCGAAACCGCGATACCACGCCGCATTGAGCGCGTCCAAACTGTGATACTTCGTCTTCAGCCATTCGCGAAACCGGGCCTGCGTGTACGCGCAGAAGCAAAATTCAGGATTCTCCAGATACGGAAACTCCGCCCAGTTGATGACGTGCGGCTCGCTCCACACGTCCCAGCCATACAGAGCCGAACTCTTGTTCGCTTCGGCAGAAAGAGCCGCGAGAAATTTCATGACCTCCGATCGGACGCCGTTGTGATCAATGCAGTATCCGGGCGCGGCTTGCGAATCGATCACAGCGCCGCTGCGATCCACGAAGCGTGCGTCAGGATAATGCCGCCCCACCCAATCCGGAGCTGAATCGAGATAGACCTGCACGATTACGCGCAGACCGTGTTCTTGGGCCAGGCGGAGGAGCAAGTCGAGATTGGCAAAGTTGTACTCTGCGGGATGCGGTTCCGCGGTCGCCCAGTCTACCCACGTCTTGACCGTGTTGAAGCCGACTGCCTTGATCTGGCCCAGGTCTTTGCCCCAGCGCTGGGCGCTCATGACGTCGATCGTCTCCAGCATCGGAGCGCGGACTTTTCCACCTCCATACCACACGGCTACAGGAAAGAATGACTCCTCCGATTTTGTTGAGCTTGCGTTTTGCGGGGGCCGCGAAAATCCAGTTTGAATTGCCAGCATGGCCAGCAAGACTGCAGTTAAAGTTCGGGAACAGTTCATCACATGACCTCAACGTTTAATCCGCGTCGTCAAAAATCGCTTAGGCGAGAGGAGGATCGCGGAGGACAGGCGCATGCTAAAAGCACCGCCTCCGCATATAGATAGCGGATTACCATCCCGCTCGGGCGGGCCCGGACTGGAGGCCTCTCACCAAGGTTTTGAGGAGCAGGCCATCGGGCTCATTCAGACAAGCCATAATGCGCATGGCATATTTCATGGAGGAACCTCCACAACTGAATATCCGTGGCCGAAACGACTTAACCGATACTAAAAAATGAACCGCGCCGCAAACTGGAATTGTCGCGGCGTATTCAAATCGCTCGTAATCTGGCCAAAGCCCGACATGAGCGCCGGGTTCGTCGCCGCACTGGGATTCCAGAAGACGTTGGGGCTGCCAAACTGAACATAGTTGGTCAGGTTGTAGGCGAACACCTGGAGCTGCAGGTTCTTGTTCTCGGCGATGGGGATGTTTTTGGCCAGCGAAAGGTCCCAGTCGCGGCCGCCATCCGTGCGCACACTCGATAGAAATGCCGGCGCGGTGCCGGGGACAAACTGGCTTGTTGGCTGTGAGAAGCACGTCCAGTTGAACCATTGGGCCACCGTGTGCGCGGCCCCGTTGGCAGGATTGCACGTAAGATCTACTCGCTGGTTGAAGTAGGGATCGCCGGTACCGGAGGGAGAAGCTATCGGAACGCCGCTGTTCAAGAACAGAATGCTGTTCAGCGTCCACCCTCCCAATATTTTGTTGGGCCAGCCATTCAGGTTCAGCGCTCGGTCATGACCCATCGGCAAATCGTAAGAAACCTGCCAGGAGAACGCGTAACTCAAGTCCTGCGGGCTTATCGAATAGTCAAGATTCAAATTCTGCCAATCCTGAGGAGCTTCTGCGCCGTGCGAGCCGATAAAGCCCAGAGGCGGCGCGAAATCGTTGCTCAAGAGCTTGCTCCAGGTAAAGGCCGCCAGGGTTGTGAAGTGATGGGTGAGCCGCTTTTGAAATTTCACTTGCAGCGAGTTGTAGTTGGAATGGCCGGCGGGATCAGCATAGATGCCAACGCCCTCGGCGAACCCTCCGTTATTGAACTGCGGGTACGGTTCCAATGACAGGAAATACGGGACTGTGGCCGCTCCGTACCACGGAGAAGTCGTAGGCCAGATGTTTGCCCACTTGTTTGCAATCTGTGTATTGATCAGGTTCGTGCTGCCCTGATATTGCTGGATGGTGGTGATAGGGAATACGTTCAGGTCAGCGCCAAACACCAGCGGCAGATAAAGCCCGTGACTGCCCACATAGGCCGCCGAAATGATGTAGTCTCCCGGAAGCTGATACTCGAAGCCGAAGTTGTAATTGTAGGTGACTGGTGTGGGCTGCGAATGCAGCTCAGTGTCCAGCCCGACTCCGATATTTGTTGCCGGTCCAAGGGAACTTCCGGTGGGCTGGACCACGCCGGCCGGGAATGGATTGCTCAACGAATTGACCATCACCGTGTTGCCAGTGCCAGTGTTTGCGATCGTAACCGGGTCGTTGTTGTAGGCGGTGGAGTTCCAAGTCGTTGCCGCAAAGAAACCATCGCTGTTCAGCGCCGAGTTTGCCACCATTTGTGTGCTCGGCCCGTAAGCCATGCCAAAGCCGCCCCGGACTACCAATGGCTTGATTGGTTGGTAGGCAAACCCAACACGCGGCCCAAAATCGTGCATGTTCGTGGTAAACGGGCTGCGGCTATGCCCGTTGACTCCTGGAAACTGCTCGCCACCGACCAGAGGCACACCGGCCACCGTGTAGGAGGTAGTGGGATCGAAATATTCCAGCCGGTTTTCCCGTTCCGTGCGCCCACCGAAGATGTCCCAGCGCAGGCCCAAGTTGAGGGTCAGGTTCCGCAGAATGCGCCAGTTGTCCTGGACGTATGCGGCATAGTAGGGGCTCGCCTGGGCTCCGAAGATGTCTTTGGTGAAGTTATCGTATTCACAGCCCGGACATGAGCCCATCCCCAGCAGGAAAGAAGCGAAATCGCTGCCGTTGCCTGCGAACGTCGTCGAACTCGTAGCGGTAGTGTCAAACTGATATACGCCACTGGGCGCGACCGGCTGGCCCTCGTTCATAAACTGTTTCTGGAATTCAAATCCCATACTGAGGCTGTGCCGGCCTTTGGTTGTGGACAGTGTTGCGCTAGCGTCATGCACCATGCTGGCGAAAAGAAAGGTCGTGTACCAATTGGAGCCGAGATTGGTGGTGACCCCGTCGGAGAAGTAGATGAGAGGAATATCGTGGTACACCTGCTGGGCCGCCAAAGAAGCCGGAAAGCCAAGAGATGTAATGTCGAAACCGATCTGCCGCGGATCGCCGGTCTGATCTTCGTAATGACGCGTGAAGGAGTAGCGCAACTGTAACAGAGTGTCGGGGCGCAGCGCGAAGTCGTCGGCGATCAGTATATTCCTGCCATTGGTGATGTTCTGGTAGTAGTTGGGATCGTAAATGTTGCTGGCGCCGTAGAGGTCGACATTTCCGAACTTATTGCGGTCAAAGGAAAAGCGGCCGAAGATATGCTGCTTCGCGCTGAGATTGTAGTCCATCCGGATGTCGAACTTTTGTGCGTTATTCGGCTGGAGACCAGAGGCAAAGTAATTGTTGAGATGATACGGCCCTACCTCTGGGCTGTTGGGCATCGGAAACTGCTGAGTAAAGTTGAGGGCGATCAGATTCAGGTCTCCAGGAGGAATGACATTGCCAGAAAAAGGCTGACGGTTGCCGTTGCTTGAGTCAGGCACCAGGGGGTTGTAAATGGTGAGGCCCAGGGGAAGATCGGCGGAGAAATCGCCTGTTCGTTCGGCCATCGTGGGTACCGTGTAGTACGCAGTCTGCAAAAGTCCCTGCTGCGTCGCTTCGTAGTCTCCGAAGAAAAACAGCTTGTCATGCAGGATGGGGCCGCCGATAGAGCCGCCTTCCTGATAGCGGTGGAAGTCGGGAGGAGTATTGGACTGGTCGTTCAATATCTGGCCCTGCTTAACGAAGTAGTCGTTAGAACCGAGCCAGTTGGGGCGGAAGTACCCAAAGGCATCTCCGTGGAACTTATTTCCGCCCGACTTCGTCACCAGGCTGATGACCCCCGATTCGCCGCTTTGATACGTCGCCGGAACGTTTTGCGTCTCCACGCGAAATTCCTGGATCGCATCCAGGGGAACCTGCCATGCGGGAATGAGCGCTCCCAGGTTATTTTCCGCAATGTCGAACGTGCTGCCATCCAGAGCATAGTATGTGCTTCCCTGGTTCGCGCCATTGATCGTATAAGCCGAAACGTCGGCGCCCGGACGGGAATTGAAGACGCCCGCGGTGTCGGCGGCGTTTGGCGTGCCGTTGGTTGCTCCCACACCGGCGCTAAGTTGCACAAGTTCATACTCATCGCGGGTAAGCAGCGGTACACGATCCATCGTCTCGGCAGAAATGAGTTGCCCGACGGTGGAATTCGTCGCTTCCACCAGCGATGCAATTCCACTCACGGTCACCACCTCTGCGGTCGTTCCCGCCTTCAAAGTGACGTTCACTACCGTCGCCTGGTCGACCGTTACTAGTACATTCTTGTGTAGTAAGGTCGCAAAGCCTCTGGAGCTGACCGTCACGTTGTAGGTCGACGGCGGAAGTGACACAAACGAGTAGAATCCTGCTCCGGTCGTAACTGTCTGGAATGCGGTTCCAGTCGAAACATCCTTGGCTTCGACCTTCGCCCCCGGGACGAGTGCACCGGATGTATCGGTCACGATCCCATTGATTCCTCCGCGTCCGGCTTGGGCGAAAGCAGGCACGGCGAAGCACAGGGTCAAGAACAGAACTAGAATTGGCTTTCCGATTTTTAGCGTAGCGATACTGCGAAATATCATTCGAGTACGAGCAGAATCAGCATTGCCGTACCAGGATGCGCAACTTCCGAGTTGAGATCTGTCGAGAGACATAACACCCTCCGCGAATGTTCTCTTCATGGCGCTGGAAGCGATATCCTCTTCCTCCCACCTTTTGCGACGCCTCAGTCGCCGTCCCAAAGCGCTGTGCAGCATCACTTCGCCAACAGGTCCTGGTTGAGGCGCGTCAATCGATGCCTGATCTTGTAGCGATCCGCCCGATACGTGGACTTCACGTACTCAACGGGCTGGCCACTCTGCACCCGCGAAACCCGAGTAAACATAAAGACTGGGCTGCGCTTCGGTATTTGCAGGATGCGCGCTTCACTGGCACTGGCCAGACCCGCCTCCACCACCTCATCAGCCACAGCCATCCGAATTCCGTAACGCTCAGAAAGCACCTGATAAAGCGAGGCAGTGGGATCGAAGGTCTGCAGCAGGTCGGGACACAAACGCTGCGGAATATAGCTGCACTCGATACCCATCGGCGAGGTGTCGGCCAACCGGATGCGTTGCAGCTCGATTAGAGTCTCGCTTTTAGCGATGTGCAGAGCTGCAGCGATCTCCTCACCCGCCTCCACCGTTTCGAACAAAAGCAGCTTGGAGGTCGCGCGCAGGCCCCGTGTGACCATTTCTTCGGTAAAAGAAAGAACCTGGCGAATGTTCTTTTCCAGCTTGTTTGCGGAAACGAATGTGCCTCGGCCGCGCTCGGCATAGGTGAGACCAATGTCGCGCAATGACTTTAGCGCCTGGCGGGCCGTCATGCGGCTGACGCCCAGGCGCACAGCGATCTCCTGCTCGGAAGGCACGGGATCGCCGGCTTTGAGTGTTCCCGAGCGGATCTGATCCAGTAAGCTCTGCTGAATCTGGTAGTAGAGGGGGAGAATGCTGGTGCGGTCAAGCGCGGCAAGAGTCATGGCGTGAATGAGTCAGCTAGCTGTATAGACAACCTGTACAACTAGTCCCATGTCCTAGTATTTGTCAAGAACTTTCTTATCCGTGCGCCGAATTCGCTCCGTCATGTGCGGGAAACCACTGTTCGCCACTGTGTCGTTGTCACTTGCCCCTCGGCTGACAGCACGAACAGAGATGACGAACCGCACTGTTGAAAATATTGTTACTGGAGCGTTCACTCCCTTGCTTGCCAAACACTCGACGTCGTTCTCGCTCATTGACCGCATCTCGATTGGCGTACACCGGATGCAGCGCGACCGCGGTCGGACCTTGTGTTCGCGACAGAACGCGAGCTGTTTTCGCAGAAACAGGTTTTCTGCAACTACCGCGGTTCAGGATCGGAGCCGCACCTGGAATCTCAGGCCCTCCTGTGGCCAGTGGACGGACGACATTGGCGCATTGCGATTGTGCTTCCCCCCGATCGGAAGTCGCTGCTGCCGCTGCCCGAATCGATGGATCGACCCGGTTCTGGTTTCCAACCCGACCGTGCCCGTTGCGGGGGTAGGGCGCGATTCCGGATTGCAATCTCTACAATCGGGAGGGTCTGCCAGCGTCGCCGTCAGGCTTCCTAGTGACAAACCAAAGTGTCGACCAACAGTTGCGGATTCCTTCCTTTCGGTACAAGATCGGTACAACTGAGCGAGAGAAAAAGCGGTAGGCTGCTCCCTAAGCGACACCAGATAAAGCACTTGGAGTTTGTAGTTTCATGGTTCGGGACCAGGGGGTCGGAGGTTCAAATCCTCTCTCCCCGACCAAATAGTTTGCAATCAATCAGTTGCGGTGTTTGTGAGATACGCGTCAGACGTCTTGTTCGACGGTTCCAGGTCCTATTTTTACCGGCCAGCAGCTGTTCATAATCAATGACTTAGGAATTGAAATGACCCCCTAGCGCAAGAAGAACCAGGGGGTCAAGGTTCAAATTCTCTCTCCCCGCCAAATTCTAAAGCACTTATCGGAGCTCTCAGTGGGCGCTATTGGGCGCATATCAAGAAACGAATCCTGTCTCGGGATGCTGGGACTCCCGGCGGACTTCGCCGCGAGCGCAGCCACGAGCCTACAATGGCGTATATATGGCGTGAATATGGTTAGGAACCCAAGTCGCGCCATTTCAAGCGTTCCTGAGCCCCTGTTCCCCCAGTGGTTGAAAAGGGTCCTCCGGAAAGAGCGGGGTGAACAGGTGCGCGCCATGCTCCAGGAAGCGGCGGCAACGCCCTTTGACGACTATTTCGAATTCCTCGTCGGGGAGGCGAGAGAGGATTTGGACGGGGCTCCGGAAGGCGGCAGCCGGTATCCCGTCCTAGCGCGAATGGATGGACGAGACTTTGCACGCTTTCATGTCGACGTCGGCGTTGGGGACGAAGTGCTCGAACCTCTGGAGGTCGTCACCGGCGAAGACTGGCTTGGCTTCGGGGGCGTAGCGCCGCCGTCTTTCCCCGTCATTTCGGCGGAACAGCAATTTGCGGAAAAACTCCATGCGTATACGCTGCCACGAGGTGAGCGTGTAAACACCAGAACCAAGGACCTTATCGACATGGTGCTGTTGATCAACGGAGCAACGCTCGACAAAAGCAAGACCGCTGCAGCGGTCCGTGCAACGTTCATGAAACGCTCGACCCACAACGTACCCAAGGAACTTGATCCACCGCCAGCAGAATGGGAACCGGTGTTCGATGCGCTGGCGAAGGAGTGCGATCTGGCGATGGAACTTCGAGAAGGATTTGAATTGGTACGCGAATTCACGAAAAGCCTGGAGACGTAAGAGCGCGGGAACGACGTGACATGAAAATTGTCAGAAGCAGCCACGATATCCGCGAAGAGCCAGACTCCGCACGGCGCATTCAGCACGAAAATCTTAGTTACAAATGAGTCATATGAATTTCTTGCGAAAACGCCATCGTCGTCTTTACGGTCTCTTGCTTCTTCTGCTGCAACTCAGCTTCGCGCAAGAGGTCAGTTTCCGTATCACCCCTCTGCGTCCGGTGGAGGAGTTGCGCGCAGAAGCGCTCAAGGAGCAACCACCACACGAGCAGGGGACTTTCCTCAAACCCGATCTGGTGGAGTTAGTCAAACTGGATCCCACGATCAAGCTCGACATCCGCTACGCGACCACTAACAATTTTCTGGGTACGCCCGTATACACCCAGGCACGGGCCTTCCTTCAAAGGCCGGCGGCGGCCGCATTGCTTCGCGCCCATCGCGAACTCCAGGCTCAGGGATACGGATTGATCATCCACGATGGCTACCGCCCGTGGTACGTCACGAAAATCTTCTGGGACGCCACGCCCGCCGACAAAAAGATTTTTGTCGCTGATCCGGCAGCGGGCTCCAAGCACAATCGCGGATGCGCCGTGGACCTGTCCTTATACGATTTGAAAACGGGGAAGGAGGTGAAGATGCCCAGTGGCTACGACGAAATGAGCGATCGCGCCTTTGCCGACTACGCAGGCGGCACGCCCGAGGAGCGCGCTCGACGTGCTCTCCTGCGCCAAGCCATGGAAAAACAGGGCTTCACGGTTTACCCACAGGAGTGGTGGCACTTCGACTATAGGGGTTGGAAACAGTACCCAATCCTCAATGTGAAGTTCGAAGATCTCGGACAGTAGAGTTGTTGCTACAGATCAGCGCGGAGGAACATTGATCAATTTCGGCAGCATCCAGGGATTGATCAGCCGCTCATATGTCGGCTCGGGTAGTTGTACCAGCAGTGGCTTGCGTGCCGGATCGAGCCAGGTAAGCAAGGTCTCCAGTTCGGTTTGTGACATGGCAGTGCATCCGGCCGTGCCCTGGTCGTGGCTATGCCAAATGTGAAGAAAGACGCACGAGCCACCTCCCGGCTCAGGCGGATTGGCGTTGCTCCCTGTAACGATGCCATTGAAATCTACGACGATCCCCCAGCGGTACGACTCACCGGCGTTCCGCATGTGCTCTGAGCTGTTCCAGTCGGGAGCGACGACAGAGCGGTCCACAAGGCGGTTATAGTGCTTCGAGCCAGGGTCGTCGACGCATTCGATCGATGGGGTCAGGTTCAGATACGGCATCTTTAATCCCGGCAGTGGCTGAGAAGCATAGCCGAATGCAGTGCCTAGCGCGAAGACGCCGGCGGGAGACTTGCCGTCTCCTTCTCTCTTGACCGGGTCGGATGTGACGCGGACATTGGAATCATCGGTCGCCATAACGCCGATGCCCCACCCTAATCCATTCTTGCCAACGACAATCGAGATCGGCTCGCCCACGGGACGCCACTTTTCATGCGTAGTCGCGCGCTCATACCGCTGCAACCGTCCTTCGACCGCATTCCAGTCCGAAGTAGTGACTACGATCATCTGTGTGGAACGCGCGAGAGCATCGGGCTTCGAAGTGCCGGCCTGAGCCGGGGCAGACACACACCAGCCGACGATCGACAGAACAACAAGGAAAACGCACACGGGTTTCATCAAGAGCAGTGTAAGGCTATCGATTGCGGCTGCGCCATCCCGGAAGAATCCACCACTCACAGGTGCGAATAAGTTGGGGCCGGCCGGCCCTATACCGCGCTGTATGCTACGAGTTGTTGCTGCCCGACCAGCTGTGGCCCACACATGACTCTCAGGAGGTGATACATAGACAAACCGCAGCTATCTACGCACGCGTCTCATCGGATCAGCAGAAAGAGAATCACACCATCCGGAGCCAGACCGCAGCTCTGATCGCGTACGCCAAGACCCACGGATATGCAGTGCCTTCCCGGTGGCAGTTTCAGGACGAGGGGTATAGTGGTGCCACACTGATGCGGCCCGGTCCGGAAGCCGTGCGGGACCTGGCAGCCGCAGGCCAGATCGCGGCCGTATTGGGGTACTCGCCCGATCAGTTGAGCCGCAAGTACGCCTATCAAGTTTCGCTGGCGGAGGAGTTCTCGCGCGCTGGAGTGGATCTGGTCTTTCTGAAATCTCCCTCCGCAGCCACGGCGGAGGATCAGCTGCTACTGCCGTTCCAAGGCATGATTGCAGAGTACGAACGTGCGCAGATTGCCCCGAGCGTTCTCGTCGTGGCAAACGGCATCGTGCCAAGCAAGGATCGATCAATTTGCTTTCCGGAGCTCCTTACGGCTACCGCTACGGCAAGAAAAGTGAAACTGCAGCTGCGTATTACCAGGTCGTGGAAGCAGAGGCGGAAGTTGTGCGCACGATCTTCGAGCGGTACACGCGCACAGGGTTCAGCATTGGTGCCATCACCCGTGAGCTCAACCAACGTCGCATCCCGACCCGCACCAGCAGCGGGCGTTGGGAGCGATCGACCGTGTGGCGGATACTCGGCAACCCAGCCTATCCTGGCCGAGCCTGCTTCGGAAAAACGGGAATGCGACTGCGCCAGCGCATCACACGGCCCGAGCGACGATGCGGCGGCCCGTCTCCCCGCTACAAGGCTCACTATGATCGCGCCCGCGAGGACTGGATCGAGATTCCTGTCACGGCGCTGGTCACGGAAGAAACCTTTGCTCTGGCCCAAGAGCAATTGCAAGAGAACAAGCACTTCGCCAGCCGCCGTACCATCCGGCCCAAGTGCGAAGCGCCGATAAACACGGAGAACTGGAGGCGCTGCGTGCCGACGCTGCAATCGTCTTCGCTGAAAATCGGCCGTATGTGATTTCTGTCGTGACTACCTACCTGCACAATGAGCGTGACTGCGAGGAAGCGATTGCGCGCATCTCGCGGGCAGCCTGCCGCATGTTTAATCGGCTGGGGCGACCCTCGGTGTACGGGCGGGTGGTTTCCACCCAGAACAGCAGCCACTTGCCCTGAATCTCGGGGACCCGAAAAAATCCAGAAAAAACTTCTTGACAACGCCGTTGAAGGAGGAGCCTACTTTGCGCGGTTGTCTAGGGAACTGAACAGGAGCCGCTTCACCTGTGATTCTCGACCGCAGCAGCGCTGTCCCGCTCTATTCTCAGATCTACCAGCATCTGCTGGATCAGATCCATTCCGGAGCGCTGCAGCCGGGACAGCCGATTCCATCCGAGCCCGAACTGGTCAGCAGCTTGGGCATCAGCCGCATGACCGTGCGACAGGCAGTGAAGGCGCTCTGCGATGCGGGAGTGACCTACAGCAAGCGCGGATTGGGGACATACGTCTCCGGCAGCAAGCAGATGAAGACTTCGACCGAGCTGCTCTCCTTCACCCAGGAGACTCAAGCCAGCGGCAGCCGGCCCTCGTCGCGGGTGTTGGCCTTCGAAGAAGTTGAGGCCGACGCCGAAGTGGCGGGCGCGCTGCACCTGAGCCCTAACGCCAAAATCGTCCGCCTGAAACGAGTTCGCATGGCCGACTCTGTTCCCATGAGCATTGAGGAGTGCTTTTTGCCCGCGAAGCTGTGTCCCAAACTGCTCGAAAGTTTTGATCCGCAGACGTCGCTGTATCAGGTTCTCTCGAAAAGCTACGGACTTCACATGACCGCGGCGGACGAGGTGGCGGAAGCCTCGCTGGCGCATGCGGCGGAAGCTCGCTTGTTGGGGATCAAGAGGGGCAGCCCGGTTTTTGTGCTGACGCGGATCTCGTACGTCGAGACCAGCCAACCGGTCGAATTCGTTCGATCGACGTATCGGGGAGATCGCTGGAAACTCGTCAGCCACCTTACCCCGAACACGGGAGGCAACATGGCTGCACGCAAACCGGTCGCCGGTCCCAGCACTGAGCCGATTGCGCGTCGCCGCAGGCATGAGCGGGACCCGGTGATGGCCATCGGCCCGAGATTCTTCTCAAGTTCACCCACAAACAGGAGGAGTTATGACCCGTAGAAGCCTGAAGTATGTCGTGGCCGTAGTGGCATGGAAAGTACTCACCTTAGCCTGTCTGTTGGTGTGGGCCGTTGCGGCCTGGGGTCAGGCCTCAACTTCGCTTCGCGGTACGGTGACCGATCCTGCGGGTTCGGCGATTCGGGGAGCCCAGGTGACCATTGTGAGTCCCAGCACGAGCTTTACTCGGCACGCGCAAACCGGCGGTGACGGCGGCTACGTTTTCCTCGAGGTGCTTCCCGGGACGTACACCCTCACCGTGGAGAACCCTGGATTCAGCAGGTTCGAGGAAAAAGACTTGGAGTTGCGCGTCGAGTTGCCGGCAACGGTTAACGTTCAAATGAAGGTGGGCGCGATCCAGGAAACGGTTTCCATCACGGGCGAGTTGCCTCCGCTGAACACTACCGACGCCAGCGTCGGCAACACGATGGGCACCGATGAGATCGAGAATCTTCCCCTGGACCATGAGAATACGGTGCTTCTGCTCAGTCTGCAGCCGGGCGTCACTCTAACGAGTGACAACGAAAGCTACCTGACGAGCTCTTACGATACGCGCGCCGGCATGGTCAATGGGGAGCGCAGCGATCAAAACAACATCTCGCTGGATGGCGTGAGCAACAACAACGAGTTTCAGGGCTACGCTTTCGATGGCATATTGCCGACTACGCCGTTCTCGGTAGAGGAATTCCGCGTGACGACTTCCAACTACGACACCAGCCAGGGGCGCTCTTCGGGAGCCCAGATCTCCATGGTCACCAAGGGTGGCACGAATAAATTTCACGGTGCGCTCTACGAGTTCAATCGCAACGGACTTGGCGAAGCCAACGATTGGTTCTTGAAAGAGTCGCAACTGGCTTCCACGCCCCCGCTGCCCAACAAGCCTACGCAACTGGTGTGGAACAACTATGGCGGGTCCATTGGCGGGCCCATTCTAAAAAATAGATTGTTCTTCTTCTTCAACTACGAAGGCCACCGGCAGAATGTTGGACAAAGCGTCGAACAGGAAATCCCCGGCCCCCTGCTACAAGACGGAATCATTCAATACCAATGTGCCGACCCATCGGCCTGTACTGGCATGAGCGTGACTGGAGCCAGTGGCACGAGCTACCCGATACAGTCTGGGAATTATGCCCTGGGTCCGGCGCAGCTCGCGGCTATGGACCCGTTGGCTATCGGCCCCAGCCAGGGAGCGCTCGCCTATTTCCACACCTACCCGACGGCGAATGACCCCAACTTCGGCGATGCTCCGAACTTCCAGGGCTACCGCTTTGCCGCGCCTACGACGACGCGCGAGAACTGGATGATCGGCCGTCTCGACTACAAGATCACACAGAACGGCAATCACTCGCTTTTCTTCCGCGGTACGGCCGTGGATTCTCATTACAACAATGCTCCGTTTCTCCCCGGCCAACCGCCAGAGACCACCTCTCTCAGCTTGGCGAAGGGTTTCGTTGCCGGTTACACCAGTCTTTGGGGACCGCATGTTGTCAACAATCTCCGCTATGGCCTGACCCGCGACAGTGTCGGGGTCAACGGCACTTCCGATCAGCCGTGGGTTTCAATGCGCGACTTGAGCCAAAATATTGCCTACTCCTATGGCGACACCGCCCCGGTGCACAATATTGTGGATAACGTGGATTGGACGAAGGGCACGCACAGCCTCCAATTCGGCACCAATTTCCTGCTCTCGCGATTAAATACTTACAATTACGGGGCCGTTTTCAGCACCGCCCTTACCAATGCCGACTACATTGCCGGAGGCGGCTTTGCCAACGCGAACAATGCCCTCAATCCGGCATGTATTGCTCAAGCCCTTTCAAACTGCACGGCCGGCGATATTTACCCCGCCGTCAACACCGGATTCCAACACACCTACGACTTTCCCTTGGCTGCCATGATGGGGATTGAGAGTCAGGTCATCGGTACCTACAACTATGACGTAACCGCTACGCAGGGAACTACGCATCCGCAGGGTCTGCCGATCAGGCGCCACTGGGCGGTCGACAGTTACAACTTCTTTTTTCAGGACACCTGGAAGGTGAGGCCCAACATCTCCCTCACCTACGGTTTGAATTATCAGCTCATGACTCCCATGACGGAGACCTCCGGGCAGGAGGTCGCACCGAACGTGAACATGGGGAACTGGTTCAATCAGCGCCAGAGAGCTATGGCGGCTGGCATTCCGGACAATCAAGTCGATGGCGGCGCCCTCATTGGGTTCGGACCCGCCGGTTCGAAATACGGCAAGGCCGGCTTGTACAGCGCGCAGACCAAAAACTTCGCGCCACGCTTCGGCCTCGCCTTTACTCCGCATGCGCATTCAGGTTTCTTCAACAAGCTTTTCGGAACAGACAAGACCTCGATTCGCATGGGCGCCGGCATGTACTACCAGAACTTCGGCCCCGAACTCGCCCAGTCCTACAGCGCCTCGGGCGAGTACGGCCTTTCGACCCAGGTCAGCAACCCTGCCCTCGATCTCACGCTGACCACCGCGCCTCGTATCGGCAATAGCTTGTCCGGTATGAATGTCATCCCGCTTGGCGTCCTGTCAAATCTGGGATTGACACCACCTGCTACTATCACGTTCCCACAAACCCCTCCGACCGGCTCGCTTGCGATCACGAACGGCATAGATCAGTCGCTCAAAACACCATACTCGTATGCGGTGGACCTCTCGGTGCAACGGCAGTTGCCTGGAAGGATGACTTTGGACGTCGCTTATGTCGGCCACTTCGCGCATCGCCTCCTTGTGCTCGACGATGTGGCCGCACCTGGGAACCTCGTCGATCCAAAATCCGGGATCAGCTATTACCAAGCGGCGCGTCAATTGTCCAGCATGTGGCGGCAAAGCGTACCAGAGGGCACTATGAGTCCCTCCGTGATGGGCCCCACATCCCAATACTGGCAGAACATGGTCGGCCCAACTTCGGGGACGTACACGCTGTGCTCGAACGGCGCTTCAACCGCCAACATGCTTGAGGCGATTTACGACGTGTTTGGGCCCGGTTGTTCTAATCTTTACAACGAGACCTCTGCGATCTACTTGATCGATGTGTACGGTTTCCCGGTGACTCCCAACGGAGGTCCATTCAGCTACTTCAATAGCCAGTACTCCTCTCTTTGGGACTGGCGCTCGATCGCCTGGTCAAACTACAACGCACTCCAGGTCAGCCTGAAAAAGCAGATGTCTCACGGTGTGATGTTCGGCCTAAACTACACCTACTCAAAGTCCCTGGATGTTGAGTCTATGGCAGAACGCGGCGTCCAGTACCTGACCGATAGTGTGATCAATCCCTTCAGCCCCGATCAAATGTATGGCCCGAGCGACTCCGACCTGAGACACCAGGTCAATGGCTACTGGATCGTCCAGTTGCCCTTTGGCCATGGCAGAGCCTTCGCCGGGAACGCCAACAGGTTAATGGATGGCATCATTGGTGGCTGGCAGATTGGCGGAACGACTCGCTGGACCTCAGGCTTCCCAGGCAGCGTCTTCGAGGGATATGTCTGGCCGACGAACTGGGATGAAATGGGATGGGCGGACTTGACCGGTTCACCGATTGGAGCCGGGACTACCCGTGGCAACGCAACCAATGGAATTGCTCCCGGAACTGTCAACGTCTTCAAGAATCCGAGTCAAACTTGCGTTCCAACCCCCGGCGCCGCACCCTGCGCCCGAGCCGCATTCGGTTATGCCTATCCGGGAGAAAGCGGCGTTCGCAACCCGGTCCGTGGCGACGGTTTCACTTCTACGGACTTGAATCTCTCCAAACGGTTCAGCATTACAGAAGGGCAGAGCTTCGAACTGCGTTGGAGCGTCTTTAATGCGTTTAACAACGTCAAGTTTGACATTTACAGCATGCAGGACGAGTGGGATGTGCCCACTACGTTCGGAAATTACACGCAAACGCTCACTCAGCCGCGCAGAATGGAGTTCGCAGGAATCTATCGGTTCTGATGCGGAGGGTGGCAGAGGTAATCTTCAGAACTTGCAAAGTGGTGACGGCGCACTCGCCGTCAGAACACAACCCTTAGCCTCTTCTTAATATCGGAAGGGAGGCCAGTCCACGTTGTCGCTCAGACGCAACACTTGCGGTCGTTTCATCCACATCTTCCTTTTTCTGACCGTGTCCGTAGGTACTCTTGCCGCCAGCCCGGCTGCGCCAGCCGCTGATTGGGCCGTGATTGTGCCGGTGGCGAACATGTATTCCGCTTCCAGGGAAAGCGCCGACGTGGTTTCCCAGGCGATCCTGGGCAGCAATGTGGTCGTGCTGGAGAAGAGGCATAAGTGGGTCAAGGTTCGAACGAACGATCAATACACCGGATGGATGCCGCTTCGAGATCTGCACAAGTCGAACGCGCCATACGGCGCGACGGGACACATGATCCAGGTCGAGAGCCTGTTTGCCAATCTCTATCGCGAAACCGACGTCACTGAGCATCAGCCGGTAATTACGGTTTCCTTCGAAACACACCTCGAAGTGGTCGACGAGGCACCGGGCAATAACGCACGCTGGCTTGAAGTCCGCTTGCCCGATGGGCGGATGGCCTGGATCCAGCGCAGTGATACCGTTCTCGACCCCAAACCTCTGACCATCGAACAATCGATCGAGTTGGCCAAGCGATTCCTCGGGTTTCCTTATTTATGGGGCGGGAAATCGAGTTACGGATACGACTGCTCCGGATTCACCCAGATGCTGGTACGCAGTCGCGGCATCAACATTCCCCGCGACGCCGACTTGCAGGCAGCCTGGGAGGGAATGGAAGTAATCGAGCGAAAGGATCTGCGCGAGGGCGATCTGCTGTTTTTCGGTTCTGGTCCTGACAAAATCACTCACACGGCGATGTACACCGGAAATGGAGAGATCATTCATGCCACCACGCATGGCCATCCCATGATCCAGATCAGTCGCCTGGATGACGAACCGTGGACGCGCATTCTGGTTGCCTGCAGGAGGGTGAAATGAACCGCAGAGACTGGCTGAAGGCTACCGGAGGTTTGGGCGCAAGCTGCCTGTTCCCGAGCCTGGGGTCACTGCCCGCCTTGGCTGCCGAACACGCAGGTTGCAACTGGGAAACAAGTATCACGCGCCCTTGAATCGTCTTTCTGAGGGGCTAGCTAGGATGGACGGACAAAGGTTTTCGAATCTTCCGCCGACGGGCCTCAAGAACCTGAGCAGGGTGAACTGTCGAAAATTGTGGGAATCCGATTTTTTGCCCCGGCACCAAGCTGAAGAGGGCGCAAGGGCGCATTTGAGCTGGCATAACTGATTCGTAAGCGCAACCAGACCAATCAGTTACAGAGTAAACTCCTTACTTCGGGACCAGGGGGTCGGAGGTTCAAATCCTCTCTCCCCGACCAATTATTCCCAAGCATCTCATTGAAATTAGTGTCGAAGCCAAGTTTCGGATTTCGGCTAGTTGAGTCCCTTTGGGGTCCAATCAGCAAATCTTCCATCCTCTGGCCCGCGCCTCGTTCATAGTCCGACTCACTGGTAGAGTGCAAGATCCCTGGCGCTCCGGGGTTTGTGCAGAATAACGGCCGCACCTGTGCGGTGCGGCCGGAGAGGAAACGCTACGGATTGAGTTAGTTCGAGGCGCCATCCAGCGGCGTGTCGAATTTCAGCAAGCTAGAAGCGAACACGGGCGCCCACCTCGATCTGCCGGTTGCCTCCTGGTTCTTCCTGCGCCGAACCGCCGGACAGGGTCCCGAAACCGCCTGGTCCTGAGCCGCTAAAGAGGCCGGTTTCGAAAAAGCCGTCCGGGTCCAGAAACTGATCGTGGTTGAAAACGTTAGCAAAAACTCCTTGAATTTCCATGCTGATGCCCTCTGCCACTCTGAAATTTTTCCGGACGCTGAGGTCCATGTTCCAGTAAGGCAGGCCAGGAATACAGCCATAGCCGCAGTCCTTGTTATCTAACCCCAGAATCGGGTTACGGAAGTCGTTCACCGCAGCTGGGCCGGCCTTGAAGAGATTAGGAAACTGGCCGCCGGGTTGATCGTAGCGGTGACCGCTGGTGGCAGGCGCCACCGGAACGATATTTTCGTTGCCGAAGTAGTTGACGTTATCACCCGCGCCGTATTCCTGACCATCTCCGGTCGAGGTAAAGAGCTCGACTGGCGCGCCGCTGCCCGCACTGAATACCGTCGAGAATGTCCAGCCGCCCAGCGCGCGTCCCAGCAGCCCTGACTGTCCTTTAAAGAAGGGCGGCTGGTAGACGAAGAAGAAGTTGTAAACGAATTTGCGGTTAAAGGTCTGATTCCCGTACATCGTCCCCAAATTGAAGGGATCGTCTGGGGTGTACCCGCCGGTTGCCTGGACTAGCGCTCCCGTTCCCAGCGCTTTGGAATATGTGAAGTTCGACTGCAGGGTCAGTCCCCTCCAATCGGCCATCTTCAGGGATGCGAAACCAGCATTATAGTTTCCGTAGCCAGTGCTGGCGTTATCCGCAGGTCCAGACATCATCTGGGGCGACGTACCCCCGATGGCTGCGTTGAGGTTATTCATCATCGTGGGTCCGGGAAGGCCACCGTTAGAATTTTGCATCGGACCGGCGTCCAGGTCGCTCCACAGATTCCACACTTGTGCGGTGTTGAGGTTACCTTTGCCCGTAACGCCCTCGTTCAGCGTTACGGCCTGGGTACAGCTTGTGGGAGTGATCGGAGTTCCACCGACCATGACAGGGGTACTGCAGTAGGCAGAGGTGGCGCCCCCAAGCGCCGTTTCGAAGAACGGTTGTGGCGTCACTGCGGTCGCACCGGTCGTACTTGCTCCCGCGCAACCGCCGCCGGCCAGCCCCGCTGCGCCACCGCAGTATTGCAGTACCAGGTTGGCGTACGCTTGGGAGAACTTCTGTCCGCCCAAGGTCATCATGTAAGGCACAGCGTTAAGGTTGACGGGCTGGTATTCGTGAGTGATTCTGCGCCCGATGTAACCAACCTCCAATATGACCTTGCGGGACAACTGGCGCTGAATGGTCAAGTTGACTGAATCAACCTCGTTGGGCCGGAAATTCGGATCCAGTACGGAGGCGGTAGCCGATGAAATGCCGTTGACTCCGGGATAATAAGGTTGAGGCAACGTCGTTGAAGGTTGCTGAAGCGGCGCGGTCAAGCCATCCACGCCGATGCGGAAGGCGGTGCTAGCGTTATTGCTGCCAGGGGCGCCGCAGTTACCGCTGCTGAGGCCGGTGACGCACTGCGTGGGCTGAAGGAGGCCCGGCCCGAGCAAGGGAACGAGCACTAAATCCACACCGTTCAGGCGGCCAAAAATGCGGCCGTAGCCAACACGTACGACCGTATCTTCGTGGCCGAACAATTTACCGGCAAAGGAATCACTGTCGAAGTGAGGGTTCCAAGCCGCAGCCACGCGCGGGCTGAACGAGCCGTAGAACGGGTTGTAGGGATACTTCGGCCCATTGGCGGTGTTGCCCAGCAGGGCAAAGCCGATTTCGGGATTATAGACTTGGCCTTGCAGAGCAGCGCGCTTGCGAGCATCCAGGTACGATACACCCGAAATTACCTGGTCTGAGGAATCCACGAGTTCTACCTGTTTGCCATTCTGTTCCACCGGCGGCATCTCCAGCGTCCAGCCCAGTCCGTAGGTCAGGGTGAAGGTTGGCTTCATATGCCAGGTGTCGCTGAAGTAGACGTTGTAGTAAGGGATCTTGCTTTTGTCGAATGCCGGGGTCCCGATTGGATTCAACGTCAGATTCGCCCCTGAGCGGGTGTAAGCGACCTGCGAAATGGAAACTATGCCCAACGCCGCTGCGGTTAGCGAACTGCAATTTGAGATGGTGACCCCTGCCTGCCCGCAAAGCGGTATGTCTTGCGCCAGAAGCGACCCGGAGGTGCCGTCGCCCAGTTCGTAGACGACCTGGTTGTTGATGCCTCCGCCGTTGTCGGTGCGCTGGTGGTAATCCCAATTGTGTTCGTAGGTACCGCCAAACGTGAAGAGGTGGTTGCCTTTCAACGTGGAGATATCGTCGCGCAGCATCTGATCGTGCCCGTCCCAGAAACGATTGCGCGTGTTCTGCGTGTCTACGTTGTAGGGCCCGAGATCATTCACTTGCCCGAACCCGGCCGACTGGCCACTATCGATTTCAAGCGCTCCGCCCAGCGTGGCCGTCTGCGGCGTATCTCCAGTCCTCTTCCACTGCCAGAAGTTGCGCAGGAAACTATAGTGCAGGTCGTTGGTGGTGTTGGTGCTGATATTCGTAGTCAAGCCTGCCGTCCACAGAAAAGCCTGTTGCGGAAGATTGGACTGAGAAGCCGGGGTGCCAAGAGTGTCTCCAGGGAAGAAGCCACCGATATCAACCTGAGCATCCGCGGCAGCTTTCAGCTCGAACCAACGGTAGCTGGACATGAAGTGCCACTTGGACGAAAAATCGTGGTCCAGGCGCCCGACCGCAAACTTGCTGGTCGTTGGTTGGGCAAGATTGGCCGAGAATCCTTGAACATTCGCAGTGTCGCATAGTGTCTGAGTGCAGTTGGCATTCGAAGCAGGTTCGTACTTGTTCCATATCTGCTGAACCAGGGGATTAATTCCGATACCACGCGGGTCGAGGGTGGTCCCCGGGTAAGTAATACCGTTGTAGGTCACGGCAGTCGGGTTCAGGTTGTAAATGGCGCCAGTCGCGTCATCTTTCAACAGCCCCAGTTGCAAGGTCGGCGAAGGGACGTTCCTAACAATGGTTTCGGAGTCGGGGAAATTGAAACCTTCGTAATTGAAAAAGAAGTAGGTCTTGCCACCCAGAACTTGCTTCGGGATGAGCGGGCCGCCAATCGCTCCGCCGTAACGGCTGTAATGAAAGCTGGGAATCGGAGTGATGGGATCGTTGTGGTTATTCTGCCAGCTATTCGACGACCAGTTGTTGTCCTTGTAATATTCGTAGGCCGTACCGTGCCAGGCATCGGTTCCGCGCTTGGTGACCACCTTCACCTCGGAACCGGAAGAACTATTGAAGTCGGCGGTCTGGCCGGCGGTATTTACTTTGAACTCCTCGACGCTATCCTGGGGAGTCGGCAAAACCCCTGTGGCGCCGCCCACGCCCTTGCCGCCCTCGGATGGCCCTACGCTATTTTGGTTCGCCACCCCCCCGCTCGGGTCGCCGGCGAAACTTTTCGTGTAAACGTTCATGCTGCCATCCATGTCGTTGGTGTTGTCGCCGCCATCTAGCGAGAAAGCGCTTTGATCGACAACCGTCCCTGCGACTGAACCATCGGGGCTTACGCCGGGCTGCAAGGCGATGAAGGTGCTGACGTCGCGGCCCAGGCTCGGCAAGTTATCTATAGTTAGATTTGTGATGGTGTTGCCGACGGTTGCATTCATGGTCTGCAGCTCATTACCAACCGCCGAGACCTCCACGACGACGTTGGCCCCGCCAACTTGCAGAGTTAAGTTGACCGTGAGGCTGGCCCCAACCTTTACTTCCTGGTTCTCGGTTTTCGTAGTCTCAAATCCCGCCTTGCTGACCGCAATGTTGTAAATGCCCGGATTGACATCCACGTAAATGTAGCGCCCGGTTGCGTTGGTGGTAGTGGATCGCGCGACGTTGGTTGCGGTATCAGTCAGCGTAACGGCAGCGCCTGACACCAGCGCACCTGTAGGATCGGCGACTGAACCGGCGACCGTGCCGGTTGAAGTGGATTGCGCCCACGCGGAAAGAGCACTGCCCGCACAAAACACCAAGAACAGAACCAGAGACAACTTCGCGCTGCGGATTTGCATTGTTTTCTCCAACCGAGAGATGAGTGTTGCGACTGACGGAAAAAACAGAGGAGTCGCTAATCGCTTCCACTACGTTATCTATTTGCAATTGGCGAACCAGACCAGAGTCGTCAAGTTTTCAATCGGTTGAATCAATGATTGGAACTGCGGTTATGAAATGCGGGAGGCCAACTGCACAGCGTCACAGCCCAGCTGCCCCCACTTGAAGTTGTGCGTCGGTAAGCCTGTCACTGCGCGGTGTACGACTACATCAAACAGCAGACGAAATCCAAAACTTCGTATATCCGGAGGCTCCTTGCGAGCTTGACTCCAGTAATTCGACGACTGGCTGTTATGTTAGCTATTAGAAAACCAACGCGACGCACGCGGGCAAACTCGCGAGTGGCATTGCAGAAATGTTTTTTAGGTGCGGGTCCCGTGGAGCATCGTGTCGCGAATGATGAGCAGCTACCAACGGTCGCCGAGCATTTCCACCGAAGTGTCAGCGGGCATCCTGACCGCCACTTTGGGCTGCGGCTTTCGGATCATCCTCAATTCATTGTCGACTACTGACTTGCAAATCGCAAGTCAAAGGCGAATACTGTTCGGCAGCGGAACCGCAGCGTCATAAGAGCCGGATCGTCCCAAAAATCTGCGCCAAAAAGTGGGAATTGATGGACCGGAGACATTTCGGTCAATCCAAAACTCAGATCTTCGAGGCCATGAAGGCGTTCGTAAAGCCGAGCTGCCCCCATACTCCCGTCACGCTGAACCCACAATTCCATGGCGATCCGAAGCCAATCGACGTATTTCATGGTTCCCGCGCGCTGGTGGTCGGAGGGGACGGCGGACCCAGTCAAGTGGGATTAGCAGGGCGAATGGGTGTGACCGGTGCTCTCAAGGGTCAGCAGTTGCGGCATACAACAGCGTTCTTTATTTTGAAAACCGGAAACTACATTATGAAAAATGGAAACAACACGATGAAAAACGTGTTGTGTTCGATTCCTGTTCTGGTTACTTGTCTTGCGCCGCTTGCCGCCGCGCCTGAACAAAAAGTAGCCAGTCCGGGATATGACGAGAAAGGGCAGCATATCCGGCCTGCCAACAGGCGCGAATGCGATCTTTCTTATCTGCTGGATACGGCATGAACTACAGTCCCGCACCCGGCAGCCGAGAGATGTTCACCAACGTCTTCGTGCAGCGCTGGGCTTCCAAAGAACTTGCGAACTCTGGGAAGTGGCCAGAGAAGTGCATGTTCGTGATCGACGATTGGGATTCGGCAAGCCGAAGTTCCATCAACCAGTGGGGCCACTATCAGACGGATCTGAGGGGGCTGGCCGTCGAGGTGAAAGATTCGGCGCGGAAACAGGATAGGCATCAAAACATTCGAGAGGAAAGGGTTGCCGCTGTTGGAACGGACGGGATAGCCAACATGATGTCGAGCAAGGGTGCTTTGCAAATGACAAGGGCCGTAGCGAGCGAGCCAGATGAACTGAAAGTAGATGCCGATAACGGCCGTGCAGGTCACGATGGACTTTGGGCGCAGGAGCAGCAGTAGCAAAACGGAGAGCGGAAGTTTCTTGGATAACGTCGATCCGCAACCAGAGGCTGCATGTGAGGAAATCCCGCTGCCAAAGCGGCCCACGCGGACGCTTGCGATGGGGAAGTCTGCGCGGATCGCGATCAAGGCCAAGAGGAGGATTTTTTTCATCGATGCGGCCGACGTTATCGCTGTGGAAGCCAAAGGAAACTATGTCGTGTTATGGCATATCTCAAGTTCGCACGTGCTGCGAGAGTCCATTTCGACCATGGAGGAAAAGCTCAATCTGCATGGATTTGTGCGAATTCATCGATCTGTGCTGGTGAACGCGGCATTGGTTGAAGAGATTCATCCTCGGTCCACGGGCGAGTACGGACTGCGTATGCGAGGAGGAAAGGAGTTCACGGTCACTCGTACCTACAAGCAGAATCTGCAAGTGCTGGCGCAGTTGTGGATTGGCATGGAGGGTTTTTCTGCCGAATAGGAGCTGCTATCAAGTCTAACCGGTCCGCGCGGATTCCCGAGTCATGGATGCGCAACTATCCAGAAACGGCCTTCGAGGGTGAAATGAATCACTTGCTTCATCTCCGCGGCCGTTTTCAATTCTGGATGGACTTCATCGCGGGATAGATGCGGCGATAGGACGCATACGCCTTCTCCATTAACAACGCGTTTTTGGAATTCGGGCTTGTGGTTCCGGCCAGGCGCACTATTGCTTCGCAGGCAGCCTCGACCGACGGCCACGCTTTCGCGCCGACCGCCGCAAGGATCGCGGCTCCATAGGCGGCGCCTTCTTCCGCTTCGACAGTCTCGACTCGTTGTCCATAAATGTCGGCCTGGATCTGACGCCAAAGCGTTGATCTGGCGCCACCACCGCCGAGGCGGATCGCCTTCACTGGAACTGCGATTTCTTGAAAGATCGTCAGAGTATCGCGCAAGCTGAAAACGACTCCTTCCAGGATCGCGCGAATTACATGTGCTCGCGTATGGGACGCGGTCAAGCCAACCAGCATGGCGCGAGCGGTTGCGTCGAGATAAGGAGTGCGTTCTCCCATAAGATAAGGAGCCCACAGCAGGCCATCGCAAGCTGGAGGAGCCTTCGCCGCCTCGGCGGTGAGATTCTCGTAAGATTCAAGCTGACCGTTCGCACTGGCGCCGAATTGGTCGCGGAACCAACGAAGCGAAAGTCCTGCAGCTTGAGTTACACCCATCACCAGCCAACGCCCGGGCACAGCATGGCAAAAGGTGTGCAGGCGTCCTCCGGGGTCAAGCGCTGGGCTACCGGTAGCCGCAAGAACTACGCCGGAGGTTCCGATGGTAGCGCTCACGCTCCCCGGCGAAACCACACCTATGCCGAGCGAGCCGGCGGCTTGATCTCCCGCACCAGCTACTACCGGCGTTCCGCGCTGCAGGCCAGTGGCTGCGGCGCCGGCGGCCGAGATTTGCCCACAGATTTCCGGCGACTCATACAAGCTGGGCAGAAGCGACTCGTCGATCTGAACCAACTCCAACATCTCCTTCGACCAGCGGCGGTGAGCAACATCGAGCAGCAGTGTGCCGGATGCATCAGCCACGTCGGTCGCGCGTTCGCCCGTCAACTCGAACCTTACATAGTCTTTGGGGAGCATCAGGGAACGAACCTTGCGCCAATTCTCGGGCTCATTCTCGCGGACCCACATGCACTTGGTCAGCGTGAAGTTGGCGAGTGCCGGGTTGCATGTGAGTTGGATCAGGCGTGCGGCGCCGATTTGGGTGGTGAGATCGCGGACTTGTTTCTCAGTCCTGACATCGCACCAGATCAGTGCGGGGCGTACCACGTGCGCTTGCTGGTCGAGCAGGACCGCGCCGTGCATTTGTCCCGACAAACCGACACATGCAATCTGATCCGCGCGGAGATGGCCTTGGGCCATGGCCTTGGGCACAGCGACGCGACAGGCTCGCCACCAGTCATCGGGGTCTTGCTCGGCCCAGCCGATTTGCGGCGAGGCGAAGGGCTTATGCTCTTCCGTCGCGGAGGCAACCACGTGGCCTGCTTCGTCGATGACGAGCGCGCGTGTGCCTCCCGTGCCTACGTCGATTCCCAGGAAGTGCATATCCCCTGTCGCTTTGCACGCAGTGCGAGGAACGGATGCTCGCCGGCCTGTGCTCGCCTACTTCGGTTCCGTGATCCGGAGGGTTTGATTCTCCTCGATCCCTGTGGTCAGGACCTGTTTGCGTCGCGACGGCCAGTCGACTTCCACCTGGTCAATCTTAAGCGCATTGTCGGTGAACTGGAATTGATGAAAGACCTTGAACTGCTTGGCCGCCTCCAGTTGGGCCTTCTTGCGCGCGACAAGAGAATCTCTTCCCATGTCGTCTTCCGGGTAGCGGATCAGACTGAGGAATCCGTGGCTGCAACCATTAAAGCGAGAATCCCAACCGACAGGAGCGTTAGGGCACGTTTGAGCAAACGCTTTCTCTTCCAGTCCATGTTATCCTCCACCTTACCCTGCATCCCGACCGGTCGTAGATTGGGCTGCGCCGGCGGCCTGGTGTGGAATTGAAAATCGAAGCTTCCGTTCATTCGAGCGGAAAGCACATCGCGGCGATGTCAACGCCCAAACAAGATAGCAGAAGTGCTCGAGGGCTGCGTGAAATACGTCCTGCGCGGGATATGCGGGTAAACATTTTCCCATCTTTTCAGCACCGAGGGCGAGAGATAATAGCAGCCATGAGCTTGCTCATCCGGCTTGGCATGCTGGTTGCCGTTCTTTCCGCGTGCTTCTTTATTGTTGCTCAGGCGGCTGCAGACCAGATCGGTCCCATTACTTCCGCATTGCGAGCGGGACGATATGACGACGCGCTGAAACTTCTGCAACAGGATTTGGAGCAGAGCCCACAGAGTCCGCAACTGTGGACCCTGCGCGGTATGGCCAATTCTGGCAAAGGAGATAAAAAAGAGGCACTGGGTGCGTTCCGCCATGCCCTGAGTATTTCACCGGATTATCTGCCTGCGCTGGAGGGAGCCGCACAGATCGAGTACGAGAGTGGTGGCAAGGACGCGGCTATGCTGTTGCAACATATCCTCCAGGTGCGTCCTCAGGATCCAACCAGCCACGCCATGCTGGCGGTATTGGCCTACCGGCGGGGAGACTGCGCCAGCGCGGTTCGGCACTTTGAGCAGAGCAGTTCCCTGGTCGATTCTCAACCTGGAGCATTGCAGGAGTATGGCGAGTGCCTGGTGAAGCTGAAGGAAGCGGAGAAAGCGATTACGATATTCAGTCGCGCGCTGGCTCAGCCGAATGCTGATGCTGGGGTTCGCTATCGGCTTGCATCCGTACAGATGATGGCGCAGCGTCCCAAGGACGCAATCGCAACCCTGCAGCCGTTGCTGCAAGCAAACACCTCGGATGCCGATATCCTCGAACTGGCGGCGTCTGCCTATGAAGCTGACGAGAATACTCCGGAGGCAGTCCGTATCCTTCGCCAGGCGATTGTGTCGGATCCTCACAACATCAACCTCTACGTCGACTTCGCCAACGTTTCTCTTGACCATCAGTCGTTTCAAGTCGGAGTGGATATGATCAATGCCGGCCTCCATGTGGAACCGAAGTCAGCGCCGCTTTATGTGGCGCGAGGCGTCCTCTACGTGCAGCTGGGACAATTTGATAAAGCAGAGGCGGATTTCGAAGAGGCCAATACTCTCGATCCCCGGCAGTCCGTGGGATCGGCTGCGGAGGGATTGGCTGTGGTGCAAGAGAACGATCCGGACCGGGCCCTTTCGACTGTGCGAGCAAAGCTGGCGAAAACGCCCAGGGATGCGTTCCTTCTGTATTTACAAGCGGACATTCTTGCGCAGAAGGGCCCCGATCCAGGTACAGCGGAATTTCGCGAAGCCATGGAGTCTGCGAAGAAGGCGATTGCGCTTCGCCCATCATTAGGCGCTGCACGCGACATCCTGGCGAAACTTTACCTGCAGGGGGGCGAGAACGAAGCCGCGATCGTTCAAAGTCGCAGAGCCTTGGTCTCCGACCCCAAAGACCAGACGGCGCTCTATCATTTAATTCAGGGGTTGCGTAGAAGCGGGCAAACAGAAGATATTCCCAACTTGCTCAAGCGTCTGGCCGACCTCCGAATGGAAGGAACCAAAGAGGAAGCCATCCATAATCGTTACAAGCTGGTCGAAGGCAAATCCCCGGCGGAGAAGCAGCAGCCGTGACTCTTACTCGCCGCGACTTTGTGCGACTTTCCCTCGGTTCAGCAGCGTTAGCCACAACTCCACGACTCCTGGGGCAGGGGGTTGCCGCGCACACCGTCAAACCGGTAGCCCGGCCGGCGCCGTCGGGCCGTCCTTTCTATGCGCATTTTGTGGACGTCGCCGCGGCAGCAGGTTTGCATGCTCCGGTTGTGTACGGCGGCGTGGAAAGCAAAAAATATATTCTTGAAGCTACTGGTTGTGGATGTGCCTTCATCGACTACGACAACGACGGTTGGATGGACATTTTCTTGTTGTCGGGCACGCGCTTAACTGGAGATCCGCCTGGCGCCACGAACCGCCTTTACAAGAACAATCGCGACGGGACTTTTTCGGATGTCACGGAGAAGGCTGGGCTGAAGGCCGTGGGATGGGCGTCCGGCGTCTGCATCGGCGACTACAACAACGACGGATTCGAAGACATCTTTTGTACCTACTTCGGACAAAACCGGCTGTACCGCAACAATGGGGACGGAACATTTACCGATGTGACCAAGGCCGCCGGTCTTTGGAACGATCAACCGCGTTGGGGGGCGGGCTGTAGTTTTCTTGACTACGACCGGGATGGCCACCTCGATCTCTTCGTTTCCAATTACGTACGCTTCTCTCTCGAATATGCTCCCGTGCCGGGAGAGAACGTGAATTGTAACTGGAAGGGCGTCCCGGTTGAGTGCGGACCGCGTGGATTGCCCACGGGAAGACATTCGCTATACCACAACAACGGTGATGGTACTTTTACGGACGTGAGTCAGAAGGCCGGGATCGCGAGCGCAACGGAATCCTACGGAATGACGGTGGTGGCCGCGGATTTCGACGAGGATGGGTGGGCGGACATCTTTGTGGCATGCGATTCGACCCCTAGTTTGCTCTTCATGAATAACCATGATGGAACGTTCCGCGAAGAAGGTGTGCTGCGCGGAGTTGCGCTCAGCGACGACGGCATGGAGCAGGCGGGGATGGGCGTGGGAGTGGGCGACTACGATCTGGACGGTCACCTGGACTTGTTCAAGACTCATTTCGCCGACGATGCCAACGGCCTCTACCACAACGACGGCAAGGGAAATTTCGATGATATGACGCGATCTTCGCGTCTTGCGGTGGAAACTCGTTACATCTGCTGGGGCGCGGGGATCGTCGATCTCGACAACGACGGCTACCCAGATCTCTTCATGGTTACGGGCAATGTATATCCGGAAGTCGAACGCAAGTTGCCGCAATATGCGAACAAGACGCCGCGCGCCCTGTTTCGCAACCTGGGCAACCGCACATTCGAAGAATTGGGAGAAGAAGCTGGCCCGGGCGTGACCGATGCTCACTGCAGCCGGGGTTGCGCGTTTGGAGACTTCGACAACGACGGAGATCTCGACATTCTGATTGTCAACCTGAATGAACCTCCCTCGCTGTTGCGAAATGACATGAAGCGAAAGCAAAACTGGATCAAGGTAAAGCTCGAAGGAGTCAAGTCGAACCGCAGCGCGATTGGAGCGCGGGTGTTGGCGCATTACGGCGGCAAAGTGCAAGCGCAGGCGGTATTGAGTCAGTCCAGTTTCTATTCCTGTAACGATTCCCGCTTGCACTTTGGTTTGGGAGGACTTGGTTCGGTCGACCTCGACGTCTATTGGCCCAACGGTTTGCACGAACAATACAAGAGCGTTCCAGCGAACCAGCTCATCACGCTGCGCGAGGGATCAGGGATCGTGAGCAGTAAAGGGTGGGCCCGAAGCTGAAAGTCGAAGCGTCGGGACGAGGCAGTGGATTGCCCGCGGTGGTTCGACTTTAAGACTTCAGCAAGACGTAGGTGCTGTAGCTTTCCTTCTCGATATTCATGAACGGCCGCATGGTCACGCTGGTTCCGTCGGCCGAACTCGCGAGCCAATCTCCCTTGGCATTATTTGCCGGCTTAGCTTGTAACAAGGCATTTCGATCAAAGCTGGGCTGAGAATCGGCTACAGCAAATAGCGTCAGTGGGCCTTGCATCAAAGCCACGAGGCTCGGATGATTTGCATCCACAGATTCGAGCCGCAACGGCATTTGCAGTTCGAGTTCGACCCGATCCCCATCTTTCCAAGTACGCCGGATCGCAGCGAACGTTCCCGGCTGTACAGGATCGGAGACTCGGTTGCCGTTGACGGAGAGCACGGGTTCCGGCGCTGCCCAACTGGGGATGCGGACGTAGATCGTGTAGTCCCTGGGCGCCGAACCTGACACCTGGATCTGGATTTTATTGTCGAACGGATATTTGGTCTCCTGCTTCAGCGCGTAACGCCCGCCGGCGTCGTTCCACTGCACTCTGGATGGGGTGAAGAGATTTACATATACGCCGTCGGCTGAACGCAGATAGGTGCTGATGTGGTAGTCCGCGGCGAGTTGCGGGAAGGTTCCCGAGCAGCAGGGCCACTTCTGTTCGTACCAAACTTTCTTTCCTCTCTTGTTGTAGTCCGAGTAGTAGAACGAGGTTCCGTCGGCCTGAATCGGCCAGGCACCGAGGATCGCGTTGTAAAGCACACGCTCCATGCTGTCGCCGTATCGCGAATCTTTAGTGACTCGAAGCAGATAGCGCGTGATCTTAAAATGCCCGTAGGAGCCGCACGGCGTCTCAAAACTGGCGTGGGTGGATGTAAGACTGTCGCCCAACTGACCGCGTTGCGGTTCTCCAAACGCTTCGTCGGGGCCCCAGCCTCCGGTCGCGAAGCTTTGCGTGGTCTGCAGCATCTCGAACCCGTTCTCCGCGGCCCGCAGGTGCTTTTCGCTGCCCAGCGTGATGTAGGCCTGCATGGCGGAGCTGAACGCATTTACATGGCTGTAGGCGTGTTCGAAAGGCAATACGTTGTTGCCCTGGGAGAGTGGATTGAAGTAGGTGTCATCCTCGAGATATCTCTTCGCCATGTCGCGATAAAAGACATCACCGCTGCGCTGATAGGCGAGGAAAAGATTTTCCGGCAGCGTGTAGGTCTCGTCCCAAGTGTAGGACGTATCTTTATGCGGGCGGGAGCGTTGTTCTTGCCGGGAGAGAGCTTTTTCGGGCAGATAGGCGACGATGGCGTGAGTGAGCTTTTCGTGAACATCCATGGCCATAGGATCATGGGCGAACTCGTGTGCGTCAATCAGGCCGCAGGAGAGCTTGTCGTAGGTGTAGGCCGGGAGCCGATAATCCACGAAGAACTTGCCTTGGGGATCGAGCGTTTCGGCATAGCCTTTCACCAGGCGAGTGATTTTCGCGCGAGTGGGCTCCGATCCCGTGACTGCGTAGGCCCGGGCAAGTCCAGAAAGATATTGTCCAAAGCTATGGCCGGGGATAAACGCGTGAAAATCATTGCGCACCAGACTAAAGCCGGTGCCGTCGTACCAGCCGCCCATGTCTTCACCGGGAGCAGGCAATCCGGCATCCTGTCGAAAGACTTTCAGGAGGCGATCATCTTCGAGGTTCAGGAAGCGGGCGTGGTTCTCTTCGAACTGCCTTTTCATCGGCCCGTCGAGCAACTCGACTTCAGAATAGGCAAATGTCGTGAGTGGGGTATTAATCGCGATTGCGCCCTGATCGACGCCAGCTCCTCGATCAGCGACGGCCCAAGCGGGTAGCACGCGAGCGGCGTAGGAGACTGCGGTGGTCGCGGTGGCGGTTTTGAGAAACACTCTCCGGCTGACGGGGGAATCCATGCGGGGTCTCCTGCGCGACGAGGAATGATGATAGCAAACGTTTACCGCCTCCAGCTTCGCCCTTGCGCCGGAGGTTTGTCAACTGCTTTCTATCCCTCCTCCCAGGCGCTTCAGAGGACGGTCTTGGATACCAACACATCGAGTCCGGGAAAGGATTGGGGCGCAACTAAAGTGTTCTCCGCTTGCCGCAATCGGCCTTGCATCGTTGCCACCAAAGCGTCGAGAGCGTGCGATGTGGTCGCAGGCACGATGACGGTGGCGGCCAAAATACCCCGCCGGACCCAGGCTTGCCCCGTCAGTGGAAGGCCGTCGACACCGAGAAAGGGCAAGCCCGTTTTGTGATCCTGCTTCAGTCCCGTTGCTCGTTCCTCGATGGCACGCCGTGCACCCAGCGCGAGGGCGTCATTTTGAGCCTGCACGACATGAATTTGCTCCTGATTCGCGGTCGAGAGCCGCAACCACGAGCCGACCGTATGAAAGCCCGCATCTTCTGTCCAGTTCGCGCTCTTCAAAACTCTAACGCTGACGTTGTCCGGCTTCGTTTCCAGCATGCCCGCCGTACGCTGCCCCGTAACCGTGCTGAGGGTGGGGCCCTGAAGGTACAGAGCTGACCCACCCCCGGGCAGGACAGCGGCAAGTTGACGCCCTTGGATCTTGCCGATCTCATGATTGTCTGCACTCACGGCAAAAGCTGGAACCGTGCTGGTAGAGCGAAGTTGCTTCAGGTAGTCGGCTTCGCAATTGAGTATGACCCAGGCGATGCCCGATGCCATCGCAGCATGCGCAACCTTGGGGAATCCAGTTCGACTGGCGGGTTCTACAAGGATGCCGTCTACGCCAGCGTCGCGAGCCTGAATTATGTCCAGAAGCTGTTGGCTCTGGTGCACGGGGTCATTGCCGGCAAAAAGCGTCTGCAAATCCACTCCCAGGCGGATTGCGGCTTCCTGCGCTGCGGAGGCCTGCTGGCGCTGATAGTCGTTATCGTCAGTAATCAGAGAGACAACGAAACGGAGTTTTTTCAAGTTCTTGCCTCAACTGGAGAAAGATCCTGCAGTCCGGAGTAAATTGACGGCCCAGTGCTCAAGCGGCAAGGCCTCGCTTCAGCACTTCCTCGGCTTCTAACATCTCGCTCGGAAGCAGCCGAAATCCTGCTGCTCTAATGCCCGGAATCTCTGTGAAATCGCTTGCTCATATTAGCGGAAATCGAGGTTGGGTGCTGCCCGAAAGTTCGGAATTCAAAACCCCACACGGAATGCGCGGAAATCTCGTTTTAGAGGAGTTCACGCCCCCACCCGACTGCCAGGGCGACGAATCGTGGGAACGGCACGCCGCGATGGCGGCCCAAATCGAGTTCCCCCGGGCACAGCCACGGACGGGCGTTTTCCTGCGGTATGATGTGAGAAAAGGCAGCTCGCCACTTCTGCGGCAAACTGATGATTATAAGAAAGATAATAGCGATCGTTCATCGTGCTGCGAGGACTTTCTGACAAAACGATATTAGCCAATGTCCTGACAGTTGGAATACATATCGATGCACTTCGTCTTGTTTCACGACTGAAGGTACCAGCCTCGCCATCGGGCTTCTGCAACCGCGGCATGAAGCGGTCAAGAAACTCCTTGACAGTCAGCGCCCCATGGCGATATAACCTGGTTCGATTAGGCGAGAAATCGTTTACCTCAATGCTCTTTTTGAAGACTCGCACCGCGAAGTGGGATTTCATCAACTTATTCAATCACACGAATCTGGGGCCCGTGGATCCCAACGTGGGGCGACCCGGGCTTCGGCAAGGTTGGCGCAGTGCTACCGGCGCGGCAATTGCAGTTTGGGCTGAGGGTCGCATTCTAACGAAGCCTGAGGGGGCGTTTCGCGGCGAGCCGGAAGTCGAACTTCGGCTCGCTAGTTTTTTGCGGCGATACGCGCTACATTGCTTCGGGAATTAGCGGCGTAGTTTTCTGCCCTAAATCACCGTACCCATCAAAGGGCGCTCATGAGTCTATTTTCTTCTTCCAGACGCCGGTTCTTGAAGCAGGCCTCCAGCGCAGGAGTGGCATGTTCTGCGACGGGCCTCGCAGGCAGGCTCGCGTATGGGCTTGCACGAGAAAGCCGGGGACAGTCCGCTCCATCAGCCGCAACAACTGCCGCCAAGGTTTACGTCGATACCCGGCGAACAATTGCGCCGCTCGACCGTAACCTGTTCGGCTCCTTCCTTGAACACCTGGGACGCGCCATCTACGAGGGAATTTATGATCCGGGATCGAAACTTTCCGATGCCAACGGATTTCGCAAGGATGTGCTGAACGAAATCCGGCAGCTTGGAGTTCCGATCGTTCGCTATCCTGGAGGGAATTTTGTCTCCGGATACAACTGGCTGGATGGCGTTGGGCCGAAACAAAACCGGCCGCGCACGCTTGACAAGGCCTGGGACACCGTCGAGTCGAACCAGTTCGGCACCAACGAGTTTCTTGCCTGGTGCAAAGCCGCTGGCACGCAGCCGTTGATGGGGTTGAATCTTGGGACTGGGACGCCGGAAGAAGCCGCTGCTCTGGTGGAATATTGCAACATCGACAAGGGCACCAAATGGAGCGACCTCCGGCGGCAGCATGGCGTGGCCGACCCCTGGAAGGTTGAGCACTGGTGCCTGGGTAACGAAATGGATGGCCCCTGGCAGATTGGGCACATGTTGGCGACGGAATATGGTCTGAAGGCTGCGGACGCGGCCCGGCAGATGCGGGACGTGGATCCTACGCTGAAGCTCATCGCCTGCGGATCCAGCGGACCCTTCATGCCAACGTATCTGGAATGGGATCGCGAGGTGCTCGAGCAATGCTACGAGTATGTCGATGGACTGTCGCTTCATCGCTACTTTGGCAACAATGAGCGCGACACGGGCGGAGACACTTCGAAATATCTCGCCATGAATCTGAGCATGGAGCGTCAGATTGCCGAGACCGTCGCCGTTTGCGATCTGGTACGGGGGCACAAACGATCGCCCAAGAAACTGTGGCTCTCTTTCGACGAATGGAACGTTTGGTATCGCACCACAAAAGGCGATGCTGTCGACGGTCACCGGCAGGAAGCGCCGCATCTGCTGGAGGAAGTGTACAACCTGGAAGACGCTCTTCTGGTTGGGGGACTCGTTAACTCCCTCTTGCGCAATGCAGATCCAGTGAAGCTCGCTTGCCTGGCCCAGTTGATCAACGTGATTGCTCCGATCATGACTGATCCGAACGGTTTATTTCGACAAACGATCTACTACCCTTACAGTTGGGCCCTGCAATTCGCCCGGGGCTCAGTCCTGGATCTGCTGGTTGAATCTTCCACCTATGAAGTTTCCGGCTTCGATCAGGTCGCGCATCTGGATGTCTCCGGCTCCTTGGATCGTAGCGACGGCAAAGTCTCGCTCTTTATTCTGAACCGCGATCTGTCGAAGGCCCATGATGTTGAGGTCGTGTGGGAAGATGCTGCCCCCGCCCGTGTGATCTCGGCCTCTTTGCTGACTGGCGACGACTTGAAGGCCTCGAACAGCTTCGCAACGCCGCAACGGGTGGCTCCGCAATCATTTCAGCTTCCGGCTGCCGCCGGAGGGAAGACTAGATTTGAGGTGCCGGCGCGTTCTTATACCGTCATTCAGTGGTCGATGTAGAAGGGGTGAGAGAAGATGGCGGAGAAAGAAAACATCTCGCGTAGACAATTCGTAGCATCAGCGATCTCCGCTGTTGCTGTGTCATCTTTGCCCGCTCACCGGGCCTTAGCAGAAACCATCACGGTTGGAAAAGCGATGCCGCAAGCCACCGTGACGCTGACCGATTCGCCTGGGTGGAAGGAGCAAGGCATCGAGAATCTTGCCAAGTCACCTCACGCCAAGCTGCGGGATATCCCGGTGCGCGCCGTAACCATCACCGGCGGCTTCTGGGGGCCACGCCGCGAGATCAACATGACCCGAAGCATTCCCACCATGCACGACCTGCTGGAGGCCAACGGGCGCATGAATAACTTCCGCCGCTTGGTGGGCAAGAGCGACGCGGCGCAGAGCGGTCCGGTGTTTTCCGACTCCGATGTTTACAAGTGGACCGAGGCGGTTGGGTTTGTGCTGCAATCGGGCGACCGCCCTGCGCTTCGCGCGACCGCTGACAGAATCATTGATGAAGTGATCGCCGTTCAGGAACCGAGCGGCTACCTGAACACCTACTATCAGGATGATCGCAAGTCCTTGCGAATGCTTCCGCAAACTCAATCGACGGGACATGAGTTGTACAACATCGGGCACATGCTTCAGGGGGCTATCACCTATTATCGAGCGACCGGCGACCGCAGGCTGCTCGACGCCGGCATTCGTTTCGTCGACGATTTCCTTATTCCTAATTATGGTCCCGCGCCGAAAAAACCCATCGTCTCGGGCCATCCCGAAATCGAAATGGGACTGATCGAACTCTACCGCATCACGGGCGATAAGCGTCAGCTTGACCTTGCCGGCTACATCCTGCAGGGAGACAAACGCATCGAGTTGCCGGAGCGGCGGACAATCTACATGTTCAGTGGAACTCCTTTCACTTCGCGGACCAAGATGGAAGGGCACGCAGTCCGTGCGATGTATGCCTGTTGCGGCGCGACCGACTACTACATGGAGACCGGAGATCCAACTTATCTGCAGACTCTGAACATGCTCTGGAACGACACGACCACGACGAAGATGTATGTCACCGGCGGAGTGGGTTCGCGGTCTGACGGGGAAGCTTTCGGGGATGCCTATGAGTTGCCAAATTTCCGGGCGTACGGCGAGAGCTGTGCCGCCATCGGCAACATGATGTGGAACTGGCGCATGCTCGCCGTCACCGGAGATGCCAAGTTCACCGATGTCCTAGAACGCGCTTTGTACAACGGAATCAATTCCGGCATGTCGCTTGATGGCACGCTATATTGCTACCGCAACCCGTTGGCCTTTGATCCGTCCACGGGAGATAAGATCCGCAACACCTGGTATGACGTGACCTGCTGTCCTCCGAACCTTGAACGCACGTTTGGTTCGCTCCCCGGATATTTCTACAGCACGAGCGCCGACGGCATCTACGTACATCTCTACGACAATTCAGAGCTTAACTGGCATCTGGAGAACGGAGTAGGCCTTAAGGTTGCGCAGAAGACGAATTATCCCTGGGACGGTGGCGTGCAGATCACGGTCACGCCCGCGCAGGCTTCCGATTTCACTTTTTATGTACGCATTCCGGGCTGGGCTGACCACGCTCAAGTGGCCGTAAATGCTAAGGCAGTGCCCGGCGCAACGCCAGGGGAATATCTCCAACTCCGACGCCGCTGGTCGCCGGGGGACGTGATTGAACTCAAAGTCGAAGTGGTTCCCCAGGTGATTGAAGCGAATCCTCGAGTCGCCGATGACACGGGGCGAGTCGCAATACAGCGGGGGCCGCTGATCTACTGCCTGGAGGAAATCGATCAACCGAGCGGGATATCGCTCAGCGACGTGGCTGTGAATCCCGGGCGCCAGCCCGCGGAGCAATTTCAGACGGAGTTCAAGAGCGACTTGCTGGGCGGGACAGTTGTGTTGCATCACACTGGCGCAGTTTACGAACGGGGAGCTTCACAGAAGGCGCTCTACTCGCGCTATGGCAGGGAAGCGAGAACGCGAAAGGTTCCGCTTACCTTCATCCCTTATTATGCATGGGCAAATCGGCAAGCAACCTCCATGCAGGTCTGGAACTTGCTGCTGCAAGCCTAGCTGAAAACGAAAACCTACCATGCGAGGCGCACGAGGGAAAGACCTTGTCGAGGCAAGGTGAACTGCAGATGCACGTCGCCGTGCGGAAGTTCTATCCATGCCGGCGAGGTTAGCAGTTGCAGTTGGCCAGCACTCTCAAGGCGCGTGTACTCGGCTGCTTTGATGTTGATGCTCACGCTCTGGGGTGCTTGCTGGGACGAGCATAATCGAGCGCGCAGACAAAGAAGAACAAGGGAGAAGAGTAGCAGCGCCCGTGCGCTGCTGAAGTGCCGGTCAAGCATTCGGATAGGTCGTCTCAGTGGCGAACTGTTGCTATCGCACAGAGAGCCATCACGCATACGCTCCGCGGTTCCTCAGCGAGTGGAAAAACTGTAAACCGTGACCGTGTGATAGCGCTGACCGGGTTTCAACTCGGTGGATGGAAAACTCGGATGATTCGGCGAGTCGGGAAAGTGCTGTGTCTCCAGACACAATGCTGCATGCAATTCGTACGGCCTTCCGCCTTTGCCTTTGATCGAGCCATCGAGGAAATTTCCGGTGTAGAACTGGATTCCCGGCTGGTCAGTCAGGACTTTCAGCACACGACCGCTGCTGGGATCGTAGACTTCGGCAGCCTCTGCCAATTTTCCGCCGCCGCTATCGAGCACCCAGTTATGGTCGTAGCCGTGACCCAGGTGAATCTGTGCGTCGTCCGCGTTGATTCTTGCTCCCACCGCGGTTGCCTTACGAAAATCAAATGGAGTCGATTCTACGGATTTCAACTCACCCGTCGGAATCAAGCCGGCATCCACGGGAGTGAAGCGTGAGGCGTGAAGAGTGAGTTCATTATTCAGGATGTCGCCTTGTCCGGCTAAATTGAAATAAGAGTGATTGGTCAGATTGACGACAGTGTCTTTGTCCGTCGTCGCCGAATATTCGATTCGCAGATCCCCTTTCACCAGGGTATAGCGAACCACGGCCGAGAGATTGCCGGGAAATCCCGCCTCGCCGTCCTTGCTCAGATAACTGAGTTCCACTCCGTCCGCGACTGGTTTTGCTTTCCAAACAACATTGTTGAAGCCGTGCGGGCCGCCGTGAAGAGTGTTCTCGCCGTTGTTCCGGGGCAGAGAGTATTTCTGGCCATCGAGCGTAAAGCTACCGTGGGCGATGCGATTCGCATAGCGGCCAATAATGGCTCCGAAGAACGCGTTCGCAGGCCCGTTAAAGTTGGCCACATAGCCGTCGGCATCATCAAACCCAAGCACTACGTCGGCAACCTTGCCGTTCCTGTCGGGAGCTTTCAGGGAAACCACAATCCCGCCGTAGGTAGCAATTCGAGCTTCGTACGCGCCGTCGCTCAGTGTGAAAATCTCTATCGGAGTTCCATCCGGCATCTTTCCAAAGGGCTGGCTCGTCACCTTCGTCTTCGCCTCCATCGTCATGGAAAACAGCGCCAACCACAACCCAACGATCACTATTGTTCGCAGGATCTGTTGCACTCTCATCGCTGCTCCTTAGGTTTTTCTTTGCTATGTTGCGTGGCCCGCGGCAGAGTTTGCCACTGCGATTAATGTTGGCAGAATGTCTCCCAGACCATTGCTGCCCCGCTGGCCCAACGTGAAATACAGCTTATTGTAAAGCGGATATAGCTCCTCGTAAGTGTGTTGAGCTGAGCGATCTGGCAAGAACTCCCGGTGGGAAGGGCAGATCTTATCCTGCGCTTCCTCGATCGTTTTGAAAGTACCGGCAGCCAGAAAAGCAAAGATGGCAGATCCCAGGCTGACCACACTCTTGCTCGGAACCAGCACCGGACGGCCCAACACGTTGGCATAGACCTGGTTCAGGACATGATTCTTCTGAGGGATGCCACCGGCATTGATCACGCGCTTAATGTGTACACCATGCCCAGCCATGCGATCCAGGATTACGCGGGTATGAAACGCTGTCCCTTCAATCGCTGCGAAGAGTTCATCCTGGGCCGTGCTCTGCAGATTCCATCCCAGTGTAACCCCGCGCAGGTTGGGATTCACGAGCACGGTGCGGTCGCCGTTGTCCCACGTCATGCGCAGCAGGCCCGTCTGGCCTGCTCGATAGTTCTCGAGGCCGTTGCTCAATGCCTTTACATCGGTTCCGGCGCGAGAAGCGATCGCGTTAAATATGTCGCCGACGGCGGAAAGCCCGGCTTCGATTCCCGTGCGCAGCGGATGCACACTGCCTTGCACGACGCCACAAACGCCGGGCACTAGATTTACGGAGGGCGTGATTCCTATGATGCAAGTGGACGTGCCGACAACGTTCACCATGTCGTCGGTGCGGCAACCTGCGCCAATGGCATCCCAATGCGCATCGAATGCTCCCACCGGAATTGGAATCCCCGCCTTAAGGCCTAGTTGCTCGGCCCACAACGGCGAGAGCCTTCCCGCGATCTGATCGGAGGTCGCGTACTCGGCATCCAGCTTCTCGCGCACCCCCTTCAACAACGGGTCCACCTTGACCAGGAAGCTCTCGGGCGGAAGCCCACCCAGTTGCGGGTTCCACAGCCACTTGTGTCCCATAGCGCAGACGCTGCGCTTCACCTTCTTCGCATCCGTGATGCCGCACAGGGTGGCCGCCACCATGTCACAATGCTCGAAGGCGGAGGCGAACTCTGACCGCTTATCGGGATTATGCCGGAGCCAGTGCAGCAGTTTGGAAAATCCCCACTCTGAGGAATAAACTCCGCCGCACCACTTGATGGCTTCCAAACCATCGCGATGCGCCGCTTCGGTGATCTCGGCCGCTTCTCCTTTGGCGCGATGGTCGCACCACAGGTAGTACTCCCCGAGTGGCTGAAGGTCTCTGCCGACGGGGATTACGGATGAACCTGTAGTATCGAGCGCGATCGCCTGCACCTGATCGCCTGCGATGCCCGCCTTCTTCAGAGCTTCGCGCGTCGCGGAAGTCAGCGCCCGCATGTGATCGTCATGCGATTGCGTCGCATACTCGATGTCGTCACGTTTGCGGTGGAGTGGATACTCGGCGATCGCGGATTCAATCAGACCGCGTTCGCTGTCAACAAGGGAGACGCGAACGCTCAGGGTTCCGAAGTCGACTCCCGCCACGATCGCCATCAGCAGGCTCCGTTATCGCAATCGTGATAATGCATCTCCCAACCCAGGTAGCGAGTAGTGGCTTCATACACTGCGGAGGCGACGGTTGAAAGATTGGCGGCCACGTGGTGTTCAAAGCCGTTCTCGCAAATGAAATGCAGCAGCTTTTGCATGTTCTGGATTTCCACAACTCCGGCGCCGCCGAAGGTATTGAGCGGGTCATCCGTGAACCTGCCCTCGCCCACGTACCCGCGCATCTTGCCGCGGGTGTCGTCAGTCGAGAAGCGCGCGAAGCTCATTTTCTCCGGCTTGATCAGCCCCACGCAGGTTCCGAACGTGTTCTCTTTTCCCACGGTGCCGGCGATGATTTCCTGGAAATCCATCTTGACGGAGCGGAAGAAGTGCTTAGGCAGGTTCGAACAATGGAAGCAGACTGCCTTGTTCGGGTCCGATCCATAATTATTGTTCCAATCCAGAAGCGCCGAGGGAGTTCCGGAAGCCAGTTGTAGAGCGTGCATTCCCAGCACGCCGCAAATATCCACCTCGCAGGCGCTGGAGAGCAGCTCGTTGCTCATCATGCTCATCACCGTGCACGGCACCACGCCCAGGTTTTCTTCAATCGAAGTCCAGCACTGAACGGCGCTGATGGTGACCTCGGTCGCCGCCATCCACTGGTCGACGACGGCCCCTAGCTTTGCCATCTTCAACAAGGCGGGCGCCGGCACGCTGCTGGAATCCACGTACTTTTTGATGGCGGTGAGCTTCGCCTGCGCGTGTTCGTCGTTGTCTTTCATCCGTTCAATGCGGCCTAGCACTTCGGAGAGATCGAGCGTCTCGATGGAGATGCCCTGCGCCTCCAGGATTTTCTCGCTATAACGGACCGTGTTAAAAGCGGCAGGACGCGCGCCGATCGCGCCCACTCGCAAGTTGCGAAAGCCCTTCACCACCCGGCATACCGCGGCGAACCATGCCAGGTCTTTGGCAAACTCGGGAGAGTCAGGACTCTCGGTGTGCAGCGTGGTGATGGAATAGGGGATGCCATACTGGCGAAGGTTGTTGCAGGCAGACATCTTGCCGCAGAAGCCGTCGCGGCGGGAAGCGATGGTCATCTTCTTGGGATCGTCGGGCGTGGCCTGAATCAAAACCGGCACGCGCAAATCGGCCAGACGCAAGGTGTCGGCGATGGCTCGTTCTTCGCCGAAGTTGGGCAGCGTTACGATGATTCCGTCGATTCGCTCGCGGTTACGTTTGAACAGTTCGGCGCAACGCCGGGATTCCTCACGCGTCTCGACCGCGCCGTACTTGCTCTCTTCCGGAGTGAGCGCCACCACCTCGATTCCAGCAGCCTGCAGCACCCGGAGCATTTCCTCCCGTCCGCTCTTGGCTAAGTGATCGGGGAAAAATCCCCGGTTACCCACGATCAAACCCATGGTCATTGTTTTCGCAGCCATAAAACTCCCTCTCGAAAAATGCCCTCTCTTAGGACTGTCGTCCTGGCGCGAATTTGATGCAATAAAGCACACCGATCACCAGCAACAGCGCACCCCACCATGCGTTAGCGTGCAAGTTGAAGAGGACCACGCCGGGATGCAAGGGAGGATTTATGAGCTGGTAAATCCCCGCACCCAGGATCAGTGCGCCGTTGACGGCCAGCGAGATGCCGATGAAAAACCAGATGGAAACCACGTTGCGTGCCTCCGCTTACTAGAAAACATCCAGGACAAAGTCTGGTTACCAGAAAATCTGCTCACCAAAAAATAATGTTCAATGCGACCAAAACCACAGCCACGATAGCGGCCCAGAATAGAGGTTTCTGGTAAAGGGGGACGTCCCCTACGGCAGGAACTTCCGTCAGCCCATATACCAAACCCGTCAATTCGCTGTCAGGCGTTGGCTTTGTCGCCAGACTTACCACCACGGTCACGACTACACAGACCACGAAAGACCAGAGTGCTTGAAAGTAATCCTGGGCCAAGCCTTTGGCGTGGGGCGAGAGCGCCACGTAACGCAGCGCGGAAGGATCGACTTTCACCCACGCCCACATTCCGATCGAACAGAGCGTCCCGCACAGCAATCCCAAGAATCCGCCCGGCCGGGTCGCTCGCCTCCACAGCATCCCGAGCACAACCGTCCCGAACAGGGGTGCGATGAAGAAGCTGAACAACGCCTGCACGTAATCCATGATGCTGGCAAACTGCATCACCAGGTAAGCCGTACCCACGCTGATCAGAACGCCGACAATCGTGGTCCAACGCCCCATACTCACGTAATGGTGATCGCTGGCCTTGCTGTTGATCAGCGGGCGGTAAATGTCATAGGTCCAGACCGTGGTGAAGGCGCTGACGTTGCCAGCCATGCCTGACATGAAGCCCGCAATCAACGCCGTAACTCCCAAGCCGAGCAACCCGGGGCCACAATAGCGGGCCAGCATAAGCGGGAGAACGTCGTTATAGCTGTGGCCGCCGGTGACTGCGGCCACCGATTCCGGAACCAGTTTTTCGGGGAGCACGGCGAGGCCCAGCAGTCCAGGCAGGATCACGATGATCGGGACAAACATCTTGAACCCGGCGCCGATAATCGGCGCCATTTCCGCGCTGCGAAGATCCTTGGCAGCCAGAATGCGCTGTACGACCAGGAAGTCTGTGGTCCAGTAGCCCATCGAGATCACTGCGCCCAGACCGAACACAATGCCGACCCAGTTGATTCCCATGGGATTGTTGCTGAATGACCCCAGACCCGACCACACGTGCACGTACTGTTCTGAGGCCCGGTGCGCAATCTGCAGTTTGAGGTTGGTCCACCCGCCCGCTTCGTACAGTCCAAGAATTGGAATGAGCAGTACACCCGCCCAGATGAGGAAGAACTGCAGCACTTCATTGAAGATCGCCGAACGCAGACCGCCCAGTGTTACATAAATGCCCACCGTCAGAGATGAGACCCAGATGCTGAAATTAATGTCCCATCCCAGCACAATCTGCATGACCTTGGCCATGGCAAACATATTGACGCCGCTCATCAACACGGTCATGAAGGCGAATGAAATCGCCGACAGGGCGCGGCTGGGCTCGCCGAAACGCAGTTTCAAGTATCCCGGCACCGAGTGGGTTTTAGAAATGTAATAGAACGGCATCATGACCAGCGCCAGAAACAGCATCGCCGGAATGGCTCCGATCCAGTAGGCGTGCGTCGCCATGATGCCGTACTGGTAAGCCGAACCTGCCCAGCCCATTAACTCAAGCGCTCCGAGATTGGCCGAGAGAAAACTGAGACCGGCCACCCAGGCCGTCATCTCGCGGCCCGCCATGAAGAAATCTTCCCCGGTGTTGGCCCGGCCTTTCAGATACCAACCGATGGAGAGCACGAGGACAAAATAGAAAGCCACGATGGCAACATCGACCGAGGAGAGATGTACAAGCCGGGTTGGAAGATCGGTTGCCAGCAGTGGCATCATTGTTTATCCTCGGCCTGGTTTATCCTCGGCCTGCCCGTAATATGCGTTGCTGCCATGCTTTCTGAGGTAATGCTTGTTATGCAGCGCGCTGCGAACGGGTTGAGCGGCTGAATTGATGCCGACCGTAAAATAAGCCATCCGCGCGATGGCCTCCAAAATAACGGCATTATGGGCAGCGGCTGCGGCATCTTCTCCCCAGGTAAAAGGTCCGTGGTTGGCTACCAGCGCGCCGGGGATTGCCGACGGATTTGTCTGCCGGAGGCTGGCGACAATGGCGTGGCCTGTGTTCTTCTCGTAGTCTTCGGCAATCTCCTTATCCGTCATTTCAGACGTGACCGGTACTGGACCATGGAAATAATCCGCGTGGGTTGTGCCGAAGCATGGGATAGGCCGCCGCGCCTGGGCCCAGGCGGTGGCATACTCCGAATGGGTATGGGCGACTCCTCCAATTTCGGCAAACTCTTTATACAGCACCAAATGGGTGGGAAGATCGGACGAAGGCCGCAGGCTGCCTTCCACAATTTTGCCTTCCAGGTCCGTCACCACCAGGTGTTCTGCTTTCATGTGCTCGTAGGGAACTCCGCTGGGCTTGATAACCACCAGGCCTTCCTCACGCGAGATCCCGCTGGCATTGCCAAATGTGTAAAGAACCAGGTTTCTTCGCACCAGCTCCAGGTTGGCCTCCAGGACTTGTTCCCGCAAATGCTGCAGCATAGCTTCTGTCTTTTCGCCCCAAGCCCGGCTGGTAGAGTGAAGTAATCGTTTACTCAGAATGCGGAAACTAGATTATTCCCATATCCCGCCAATTGCAACTTTCTTCTGTTGGATGAGGACTTTTCGGGGAAACATCGGGCGCAGGAGGCGCGCAGAGCGCAAAGCGGGCAGCGCATTTCTAACGCGAGGCCGCGACCGGTGTCTTTCGGGAGCTCCTGGCCCGGCTTCCTTTTGGAATCATCCTCGGGTACTTTGCAGCCGGGGCCAGAGCCGTAGAACGCCTTAACACCAGACTTGTCGTCAGTTCGTATCGATGGTGCGCCAAGGAGCGCGGCTCGCTCTCGACCTCATTCAACAAGGCCTGGAAAGCAATCTTGGCCAACTCATGTTGAGACATCTGCACCGTCGTAAGTGGAGGAATCGTAAACTCGGCCAGGCGGATATCGTCGAAACCGACTACCGAAAGATCATCGGGTATTTTGATGTTGTGATCGTAGGCTTCCCGCATAACTCCGATAGCGGTCATGTCGTTCGAGCACAGCACCGCGGTTGGACGGTTGCTCAAGCGGTTAAGCTCCAGCAGCGCTTGCATCCCACCTTCCATCCGATGATCGCCAACTACGATCAAGTCTGGAGAAAGCCCGATTTCCGTCATGGATACTTTGAAAGCGTCACGCCTCGCCAGGGCGGACTTCAGATGCAAAGGGCCCGTGATAAAGGCGATGCGAGTGTGCCGGAGTGCAGCCAGATGCTGCACAGCCTGACGGATTCCATGTTGATAATCGATGCGGATATTGGCGATTCCCGGGACATCGGGCCCAACATCGATGAAGACCAACGGCACTTTACGGAAGCGAAGGTGCTCGATCAGTGTTTCTTCCATACCGAAGGTCAAGATCGCCACACCATCCACTCGGCGTTCGATCATGCGCCGGACGGACGATTCCATCCGTTTTGGGTCGTGTACGGTGGAGGTCACCAGGATCTCGTAGTTGTTCTCGACTGCGAGATTTTCGAACGTCTGCACAATTTCCGGGAAAAATGGGTTGGTGATCTCAGAAACGATCAGACCAAAGAGACGACTCCGTCCCAAAACGAGGGCACGAGCCTGAGTATTGGGATAATATCCCAGTTCATCCACGACCTTCCACACTCGCTTGGCAAGTTGAGCATCGACCGTGGGGACACGGTTGATCGCTCTGGATACGGTGGCGGTGGAAACCTTCGCTCTCCGGGCAATCTCTCGAATGTCCATGGGTCGATTGGCGGAAGAACCCTTTAGTGAACGGTTATTTTACCATAGCTGCTCCGACGCTTCGGACGCCACCTGCTTTCCTGCAAACGTTTGCCTCATCTTAGTAGTCGAATCAGAGAAGCTTCCCGCCTGTCTCGCCGAATCTTTAGCTCCTGGGATAGGAGGCCCGCCGAAAGATAACGGAGGACCTCCGCTTGAGGCTGGGTAAACGCTTACCAAGAACCGGGCGGACGGCTGCATGGGCTACAGGGCGCAAGTTCATACGAGGGATGGATCAAAGGGTATAGTGGGATAACGCTCAAAAGAAATGACCGTATCAAGGCCTAATTCGGACCTCGGCCGGCATGTGTTTGGAGTGGCGGTTTTTGCCTCTGGACTCATCACCCTGGCCTGGCACGACTACAATGGCTGGCATCAACCGTACATCGTCTATGCCTGCGGCGCAGCTCTGATCTTCGGCGGCGCTGCGATTCAGTTCCGCCGGATAGCGAAAGCGGGCGCAGGCCTCGTTGCTGCGACGTATCTCGTCTTCACTCTACTGTGCGTGCCACAGATCTTCGCTGCGCCGCGGATCTACAATAGCTGGGGCAACTTCTTTGAGCAGTTCTCGCTTGCGACCGGAGCAGTGATGGTTTGTGCGCGCTGGTCATCGGCGTGGTCACGGTCAGCGGAAACGGTTTCTCGGATCGGTCGGATTCTTTTGGGCATCTGTGTGGCCTCCTTTACCCTCTCACAGGCAATTTACCTGCGCGCTACCGCCAGTCTTGTTCCGAAGTGGATTCCACCAAGCCAGATGTTCTGGGCGGTAGGGACGACGTTTTTTTTCGCACTCGCGGCTGTGGCTTTTCTTGCGAATCGAAAGGCGCTTCTTGCGGCTCGCCTGCTGACCACGATGCTCGTGAGCTTCGGCTTGCTCGTGTGGGTGCCGTTGACTCTTTCCCATCCCTTCAGTCATACGAGTTGGAGCGAAAACGCCGAGACCTTCGCGATTGCCGGAGCAGCATGGATTCTCGCCGATCTTCTCGGAAGTATCAGTCTTAGTGAGCACTTGGACGGACTCTAGATCCTTCTTAATTAGTACCGGCGTTAGTACCCGTTGAACCTGCATTAGTACCTCGCTTATTGCTCTCCTCAGTACCGACTACTCCCTGGCGCTTGAATTCTGCATAGATCTCTTTTGAACCTTGTACTTGCAAGGCGCGGCACCTATGCTCTGCGCTGGGGTCGCTTCGTGAAACGAGTCCGCGTATTGGTGGCGAATCATCCGCGCCTGATGAGGGAATTGGTGATGGCGACGATCGCCGACCAGCCCGACATCGAGGTGGTGGGCGAGGTGCAAAACGAGACCGAACTGGCCGATATCGTAGAGCAGGTGCAGCCCGATGTTCTGATCATCGCCTTCGACGGCCAGGGCGCCCAAGTCATCGTGAACGACCCCTTCATCGACCGTGACGAACGCGCGGGAACACGATGGACTTTCCTGCCTCTTTCTCAGGCGGCAACGGTCTGAGATCCACAAGATATTTCGTGCGCAAGGCCACACCTTGAAAGCCTTTCTGCTAGCTGGCGGCCATGGTACGCGCCTGCGGCCTCTCACCGACTCCATTCCCAAATGCCTGGTGCCGATTCGCGGCCGGCCCCTGCTGGATATCTGGCTCGATCTCTGCGCCCGTTCCGGCATCACGGAAGTCCTCATCAACCTGCATGCTCACTCCGAGACCGTTGAGCGCCATCTCCAGCAGAGTGGCTCGCCGGTGGATGTTCGCCTTCCGGTGGATGTTCGCCTCGTCCGCGAAGAACAGCTGCTGGTTTCGGCGGGAACGGTCGCGGCCAATCGCGCCTGGGTCGGTTCCGATTCTGCCTTCTGGATTCTCTATTCCGATGTTCTCACCGACACCAACCTGAATCGCATGAGTGAATTTCATTCCCGCCACGGAGCTGTTGCGACACTCGGCCTTTACCAGGTGCCCGACCCCTCGCGCTGTGGTGTTGCAGTCATGGACAAAGCGGGAGTCATCATGGACTTCGAGGAAAAGCCGCAAGCCCCGCGCAGCAACTGGGTATTCTCGGGACTCATGACCGCAGGTCGCCATCTGTTCGATGTCATCCCGCCCGACATTCCGGCGGATCTCGCGTTTCACGTCTTGCCGCACCTCGTCGGCGAAATGCGCGGCTATCCCATCGAAGACTACTTGCTCGACATAGGCACTATGTCGAACTACCAGAAGGCGCAGGCCACATGGCCCGGCAACGGCGGTGATTCAGACCGGCCACAGCAAAATGAAAAGCCAGGCTCCTGCGCGCCGCAACCGGCGAGCCGCGGGCCTTCGACGAATCGCATGTTGCGCGGGGAACCCTTATGAGCGCTGGGCAACTGCGAGGTGTCATCTTCGATATGGATGGCGTGCTGGTCGACAGTCATGGCGTGCATCGCCGTGCTTGGCGATTGTTTTTTCAGACGTTGGGACGCGACGTCCCCGAGTCTGAACTGGATTTCATTCTTGATGGGCGCAAGCGCGGCGACATCCTGCGGCATTTTCTCGGAAACTGCCCGGATCCTGAGCTTGAGGAATTCGGCCGGCGCAAGGATTGCATCTTCCGCCAAATGCGGCTCGAGATTCCCCCCGTTCCGGGAGTGGTCCGCTTTGTACGCGAGCTCCGCGGCAGTGGCACCGCTCTGGCCCTGGCGACCTCAGCCAGCCGCAGCCGGGCGCGCTCAACGCTGGCAGAGTTGGGATTGCTGAACTGCTTCGCAGAGGTCGTGACCGGGGAAGATGTGCTTTTGGGCAAACCCGATCCGAGTATCTACCGGCTGGCCTGCAAGCGCTTGGGGATTGCATCCGATCGTCTGCTGGCGGTCGAAGACGCTATTTCAGGAATTCGAGCGGCAACCGGTGCTGGCTTACGTTGCGTAGGAGTGGCGTTGCATGAGACGCCGGAGAAGCTCACCGCTGCGGGTGCGGCTCATGTAGTGCAGGACTTCGAGACAGTGTCACTGCAGGAACTAGAATGCATCCTGCTCCGTCGCGATCCGATCCCTCGCCAGGCTGCCGCAGCCGGCAGCGGCTAAACGCTGAGGCCCTGGTTGCGGCACACTTCCACGATGGAGAGCCGGTCCCGCGCTCCTACCTTGCGCAGCATGCGATGCACGTGGTTCTTCACGGTTTGTTCGGAAAGGTTCAAACGGCTGGCAATTTCCTTATTCGTCAGCCCCTGCTGAATCAAACCCACCAATTCCTGTTCTCTGCGGCTCAGCCCAAGACTGGTCTTGAGATGCAGGCTCGGAATGGCCGTCCGATGCCGCGCCACCCACTGAAACAGCGCGACGGAGAGCGCTGCCGGGCAGACTGCTTCGCCGGTGGCTACCGCTCGAATGGTGCGCGCCACTTCCACTGCGGACGCATCTTTGAGCACGTAGCCCACAACGCCCGCTTGCATAGCGCGAAGAAAAACCGCCTCTTCGGCTTCCATGCCGACCATCACCACTCGGATGGCGGGGTTCAGTCGATGCAGTTCGCGCACGAACCCGCGCTCCGCCAGAACCGGACACACTGAATCGAGCACCACCACGCTGGCTCGCGTCGAGACGATCTGCTCCAACGTTGTGGGGCCATAGGGGCCCGAACCGAGCACCCGGATGTCGTCCTTCTTCGAAAGAATGCGCAACAAAGCTTCGCGCAGCAGTCGATTCTCAGCCAGCAGAAAAACTCCGGCAACCGTTCCCGAAAATCCAGAAACTACAGTTCCCATCTGCTGACCAATCCCGCCTCGCACTCTTCACCCTGACCGAAAACTCCCCACCCTAGTTGCCGTGCTCCATTTTCGCGGTTCACTTCTCCACGCTAGCCGCCGAGCAAATGCGGGGTCAAGGGGAAAGCCTGCCTTGGTGGGGTAGTGTTTCCCGCGGCGGGAAGGCCTCGTAAGGATTCCGAAAATGGTCTTTCGCCGAGCCAGTACGTTCCGCGGTTTCAGTTCTTCGGATGCGTGGGTGCAGTCAACAGGTGGACAAACAATGTGTAGAACTTCTCGGGGTCCAGATCATCCTGCACTTCGATCGGCGGCATTTCGATCTTAGGTTTATCCCGGTCTGTCCAGCTCAAGGTATTGCCGTAGCCGGCGCCACGATCCAGGTCCACATCCATGAAGAGCGTTTCCTTCTTCGTAATCAAGCTCGGATCGATCCACGCTGCCGCCGCCAGTTCATCCCACAGGTAATTGTAGTTGCCGCGCAGGCGCGCATACTTGCCGACGTAGCGCGCCACCGGCTCATCTGCCGCCTTGATGCGATTGATCAGGTCCGCAGTCAGTCTCGTCTTCACCGAAATATCCACGGTGGTGCAAACGATTTTCTTCCACGGCGCGCGCAGCACAACGTGAGCCGCTTCCGGATCGAACCATAGATTGAACTCATGAGTTGGAGTGTTCGCGAACTCAGGGTCGTCGGTCCGTGGATTGAAGCTACCCCCCATGAAAACCAGTTCTTTCGCGAGCGTCGCAAATTCAGGGTCGAGTGAAATGGCAAGAGCCAGGTTGGTCATAGGTCCGCCTTCGTAAATGGTGACTTGGTTCGGAAACTTATGCACCATGCGCACCAGAAAGTGCGCCGCGTCCTTATCGGCCGCCTTGGTCGTCGGTTTACCCTCCGGCATTTCTCCCAACTGATCCGCCGGATGATAGAACTTCGGAGTCCAGGCCCCCAGCCACGCGACCTCGCCGTATTCCTGTTCCCATCGTTCCGTCTCTTCTTTGCGCCGGACCAGTGGATACTCCGCCCCCGGCACGACCGGAATGTCGGTTCGTCCGATAAGCTCAAGCATGCGCAAAGTGTGCGCCACTTCCTCACGAAGCCACTGATCGCCCGTCACCACGGTGATGCCGAGGACCTCCGTCTGCGGCGACTGAATCAGCAACAGCATCGACTGCTGATCGGTTCCGGCAGGCCCAGCCGCGTCCTGGTCGATGATGATTTTGCGACTCGTTTGAGCCGAAGCGACGAACCCACTGAGGAAAAGAACGGCGGCAATGCAACGGATGAGAAATGATTTCATGGTTGCTCTCAGGAATTCTAAAGCAGCGCCGGACGATCACGTCCTTCGATCTTATCGAGCCTTCGCGATTCCAGCGGCAAAACAAAGGGCAGACCGAACGTCAGTCTGCCCCGAGCGGAATGCTCGTCCCGCGTCAGAAGTTCAGCCGCAGGGCAAATTGAACCAGTCGCGGATTGTTCACCTGCTGGTTGAGCACCGAGAAATTGTTTGGGTTGGCTACGTTGATGTCCAGCAGCCCGATGCCTCCAAGGCCACCAATAAAGAACTGGGGATGGTTAAACAGATTGAAGAACTCCGCCCGGAATTGCAGGTTCATGGCTTCGCGGAATGGAAGCGGGAAGTCCTTGATGACCGAGAAATCCGTATTCACGAAACGCGGCCCGTACGCCGCGGCGCGGGGAGCAGTGCCGATCTCTCCCGCCGGTGCGTGGGCGAACGCGCACGGATTCAACCAGGCCTGAATGGTGTGAACCTGGGTGGGGCATCCCGTCTGGCCGTCTTCGTTGCCGCCGCGGTTGGGGTCGCCGACGAGAACCGGGCGATTGAGGCTGTAAAAGTCATAGTTCAGATACTGCCCGGTATTGCCCGCGGCCGGGGTCGCACCGAAGGTTGGGCCTGTGTTTGCACTGTCCACCACGAATAACGGGAAGCCGGATTCAGCGCGCTCGATCAGGTTGACCTGCCAGTGCCCCAGAACCGTGTTGGTGGCGCTGCTCCAGTCGCTGCCGAAGCGTTTGCCTTTCCCGAAGGGCAGGTCGTAAAGAACGCTGGCGGTAAAGGTATTGTTCAGGTTCAATTGCGAAAGGCCCCAATCCAGTTTCTGGGTTCCGGGCAGAGGCCAAAAGATCGCGCCCGCATTGGTTCCCAGCCCGTCGGTCAAGCCGGAGTCAAAGTTGCGGGCCCAGGTATAGCCGAGCAGCGCGTAGATGCCGTGGCGCGCGCTCTTGGTTTCCGCTTTGATTTGCAGTGAATCGTAGCGCGCGGCCCCCACGCTGTTGTTGCTGTCGACCAATTGAAACGGGTTGCCGGGAATAATCAGATTGCGGCCGCAGCCCAAAGTGTAAGCCGGGTTATATATCGGATTGGGACCGGTTCCATCCGGAAGGACCGGGTCACAAGCGTAGGGCGATGCGATATTTTCATTGACTTGGCTGACCAGAATGTGGGCGCTGCGCGAACCGGCGTAGCCGGCAGTGAGCACCACATTCCCCGGCAACTGATGCTCTACATTCAAGTTGAACTGCTGCACGATGCCCTGCTTGAAATTGCGGTTCATCGACTGCAGCGTCCCAGTGTAGTTGTCGGGGTTTACCGGTGCGTTATAAATAAATCCGCCCGGCACGCCCAAGGTGGAAGGCGCCTCGGGTGCACTGAGCAGAAAGCCATCGGAGAGCGAGCCGAATGGGTTGCCGTAGACATAAGAGAAGGTCGTTGGATCAACTTCCGCGTAATAGGGCGGGTTCTGCCACAATCCTTGGCCGCCCTGGTTCCAAGCCGAGTCATGATAAATGGCGTATCCCAGGCGAATGGCCGTTGTCTGGCTTCCCATCGGCTTCCAGGCAAGTCCGATGCGGGGCTCGAAAGCCGTTTTGTCGAATTGAATGCCCAGGCGTCCGTCCGAAGCCGTGCATGCGAAAGGTAGAATCGCCGCGGCGCAACCTCCCGGGCTGCCTTTTGGGACGAACCACGTGAGAGAGGCAATATCGAAGTTCGCCTGCCGGTTCTCGACTTCCGTTTCAGGTGTAACCAGTGCCCAGGCTAATCCTAAATTGACGGTGAGGTCATTGGTGACGCGCCAATTGTCCTGCACAAACGGGCGAACCAGTTTCCAGCGCCGGCCCACAGTTGCTCCCAGGAAAGTCTGGTCGTGCGCGGCAAAGTCTCCGATCTCACCTACCAGCACATCGGCGACATCGTCACCGGTGAAAGCTCCGCTTTCCGAGATAAGGCCGTCCTGCGAAGCGTTGTTGCGGACGTTCATTTCATTGGCGCGATAGACAACGCCGAAGCGGATCTCATGCTTGCCGCGAATCAGATCTAACGTGTCGGAAACTGAGTATACGTTCGTCCCACCCTGGTAGGGGGCGTAGCCGCGATCGCCCACCGAAAAGTACGACGACATGGAAAAAGAGGTCATGCCGCAGCCGACGCAGTCGTTGCTCGCCTGGTTCAGGCTGGCGGGGTAGCCCGTGTAGGGGTCGCACTTGCTGCCCAGATTGGCGCCGGGAATTCCGAGGATCGAAGCTTCGCATGTCCCGGTTCCGAAAGAAAGAATGTGGTTGAAAATCCGGCTGAAGCCGGCGTTGAACTGGTTAATGGTGTTCGGCGAAAACACATGCGTTTCTGACAAGGCCAGGTTGCGCCCGTGATTATTGATGAATTGATTGCTCCCGAACGCCGTAGACTCCGACCAAGTCGGCGAGCCCCCTGGGATGAAGTTCGTGGCCTGATCGTAGCTGAAGCGCGCGAAGGCCGAATCCGCGCTCGAGAAATTGTGGTCGAGACGAACGTCCCATGTGCCTTCGTTGAGCTTTCTAGTGAGCTGGTCAGCATAGTTGAAGCCGCTGGAGCCCGTCGCATTGGGTGTGGGGTAGAGCGCAACTACCTTCGCGCCGATCGGGTTGACCATGGCTGCCGGAATGATGTCGCAGTTGGTTCCTGTCGGGGTCTGTGATCCGTCGGAATTGACTGGAGCGGGAACGAGTGTGCCGCCCACGGTGTTGCACTGCAGCGGGGAAAACGTGAAGGGATCGTTGATTTGCGTTCCGAACGGGTTGTTGCTGTAGTCGTAGTTGTCATTCGCGTCGGGCGTCACCATGGCAGTAGTTGGAACGTAACCCGGATACGTCACGCCCTGGCGTTGCATCTTAGCCTGATAATCCAGGAAGAAAAACGTTTTGTCCTTCTTGATCGGGCCACCCAGTGATCCACCAAACTGGTTCAGATTGAACTTTTGTGGCGTCTGCGTGAAGTATTGATCGGTATTGAGGTCGGTGTTGCGGAAGAACTCAAACAGCGATCCGTGCCATTGGTTCGATCCTGACTTGGTCGTTACCAGAACAGTGGGACCGGCGCGCTCACCGTATTCGGCCGAGTAGGTGTAGGTCAATACCTTAAAGTCCTGGATGTCGTCGATCGATGAGAAGATGGCAATTCCGCCTTCATCCAGCTGATTGTTATCATTGCCGTCGAGCAACCAGTCGGTCTCCTGTTCGCGAGAGCCACCCACCGAAAGCGAAAACGATCCGCGCGTGGAAGCTTCGCTGCTGGGCGCGCCGTTGAAAAAGCTTTGCGGGTTGGTTGATGCCGTGGTGCCCGGCGTGAGCGTCGCCAGTTGCACGAAGTTTCGGCCATTGAGCGGGAGGTCGGCGACTTCTTCGGAAGTGATGACCTGCCCCAGCGTCGGGTTCGCAGTCTCCACCGCCACTTCTGTGGCACTGACTAGAACGGTCGAGGAGACAGATGCCGGCAGAAGGCTGAAATCCAATTCGCGATGCTCGTCGACCTGCAACCGGACGTCCTTCTGCTCGGCGGGCTGGAATCCCTGCGACTCCACATGAATCGTGTAGAACGCGACCGGCAGTAGCGGGACCAGGTAATATCCCGCGTCATTGGTCTTGGCCTCACGGGAAATGCCTGTGCCCTGGGAGGTGACCTGCACCGTCGCGCCGGCGACCACCGCACCTGCCTTGTCGGAGACCGTTCCCGAAAAACTACCGGAGGCCTGACCATACAGGAGCGGACAGGCCGAAACCGCAAGTGATAACACGGCCGCAACCAGCAGCGCCTTCTTGTTCTGCTTATTCAACATTCCTGCCCCTTTTCGGCGGACCCGCGCCGAATTACGAAAGTGACTTTCCGTTTGGCGATAACCGGGAGGTCGTTGGACCGTAGAGCCGCCTTATAAACGGCATCCTCTTCCGAAGTCAAGACTTTTCAGCCGTAGAAGAAGACCAGCGGTCGAGTTCTTTACCGTTCTTGCACAGATGATTGCAAGATAGCGTTGAGAAATCTCCTCCCGGGGGTCGGTGTTCGAGATGACAACCAGAGGCCGAATCCCGCATCAGGCGCGAACCGCCCACTCTTCATCAAAACGCGCGCGACCATAAAAGGATTTTTGCGTTCCAATGCCCGTCGTCGACAATCCAGCGTACAGATTGGCACGCCGCACAGCTTCTTGCTCCGGCACTCCCTCGGCCAGGAATACGGCGAAGCTCCCGATGAATGCGTCTCCTGCGCCAGTGCTGTCGATGCTTTTCATCACAAAGGGAGGAATATGCTCGCTAGCTCCGCGAGCAGCTAGCATTGATCCATTCGCTCCCAGAGTGATGATGACTCGACGAATGCCACCCGCCACCACCAGGTTCTGCCCGCACTTTTGCGCGTCCTCGACACTCCGTATTGCGAGGCCGGTAATCGTTTCAGCCTCACTCTCATTCGGTACGAAATAATCAAGGTCGGCCAGGGCGCGCATGTCGACGGGCTGAGCAGGCGCCGGGTTCAAGATGCACCGAATGCGATGCCTGCGCGCGAACGCGACAGTGTAGTAGACGGTTTCCAGCGGGATTTCAAACTGGAGGACAATGCAATCGACCGTCTTCAACATCTCAGCCGATAACTCAACGTCCGCCGGCTTCAACGCGTCGTTGGCCCCTTTCAGCACCAGAATGCGGTTTTGCCCGTTGGGCTCGACGAAGATCGGCGCTACGCCGCTAGACAATCCCTCAACCTTCTTCACGTGGGTTGTATCGATGCCAAGCTTTTTGAAGTTGTCGATGGTCGCCGGACCGAACAGGTCGTCCCCAACTCGAGCCACCATGAACACTTCCGCGCCGCAAAGCCGAGCGGCCACCGCCTGATTCGCGCCTTTGCCACCGAATCCGAGATCAAATTTCTGGCCGAAGATGGTCTCTCCCGGCTTCGGAAACCGGTCCGTGAATGTCGTCAGATCGATGTTGGCACTTCCAACTACGGCAATACGAGGGCGCCGAGACATGGTTTTCCTGAGATAACAGGGAACGCCGAGTCTATTTGGCGCCTCCGAATGTGTCAACGGAGCGCGGCGCCCATAACCAACCACCGCCCCGCCGCATCTCCGGTCGAAGGTCTCTGCGATCGGAGCATCCTCCGTGCTGCCCGCGTCACTTGTGGCGCACGTACAAAGAAGAGTAGAGTTACACACTTTGCGCTCGTCACAACGCCCCTGAGGAGAAAAGAATGTTCACGCCTTCGACTTTGAGCATTGCGCTGCTGATGATGATCACCAGTGCCGTTTGCTGGGGTTCGTGGGCCAACACCTATAAAGGTGTCAAAGGCTATCGTTTCGAACTGTTCTACTGGGATTACGCGGTCGGCATCTTCGTGATCTCACTTGTACTCGCCTTCACCATGGGCAGCGCCGGGCACGATTCCGCCAGCTTTCTGAACAACGTCCGCTCGGCAGACACTTCGAACATTGTGAATGCGCTCATCGGAGGCGCGTTGTTCAATCTTGCCAATCTTTTGCTCGTGGCCGCGATCGATATGGCTGGACTCGCCGTCGCGTTTCCCATTTCAATTGGCACCGCCCTCGTGGTTGGAACTGTATTGAGTTATGCACTTCAGCCGAGGGGAAATGCCGTGTCCCTGGCTTTGGGCGTGGCATGCGCGTTTATCGCCGTGCTTTTGGACGGCAAGGCCTATGGAAGTCTCGCATCCGCGGGACGCTCCGTCTCGAAGAAAAGCCTGATCACATGCGTCGTGTCAGGGGTTTTGATGGGCTTGTGGGCCCCGTTCATGACTCACGCGATGACTCGCGGCAACCCCTTAGGACCCTATAGCGCAGCTGTGTTCCTGACCCTCGGTGCATTGCTTTCCTGCTTTATCTGGAACATTTATTTCATGAAGCATCCCCTGGTGGGGGAGCCAGTAAGCTTCACTGGGTTTTTCAGTGGGCCTGCTTCCGGGCATCTGCTTGGCCTTTTCGGCGGATTCATCTGGGGCGTTGGCACGGTCTTCAATCTCGTGGCTGCGAGCTTCACCGGCGTTGCCATCTCCTACGCCATCGGCCAGTCTGCTCCCATGGTTGCGGCGCTCTGGGGAATTCTCGCGTGGAAGGAATTCGAAAATTCAGGACCTCGGGCCAAAGTGTACCTCTGCCTGATGTTCATCTTCTATGGCCTGGCGATTTTCCTGGTCGCACGCGCGAACGGTTAGGCCGCCTTACTTCCCTTTGATCCGGCTGACGAACAGTTCCAGGAAACGATCAGCATCGGAAGCCAGGCACACGCGAGCATTCGGTTTCAGATCGATAACACCCTCGATCTCGTAGTGGTCGCCATGCAGCACATTTTTCTCGCCTGAGCCCATCCGGTTCGCCACGGTTTCCCCGCGGGTAAACTCACCCTTGGTTTCCACGTCGACATGCATTTCTTTGAGTGTGCCCAGAGTCGGATCCAGAGCAATCCCCACCGCCAGCGGATCGTACATTGCCGCCCCGGCGTATCCGCTTTTCTCGCTGCGGGTCAAATAGAAGTCGGCAATCTTCGAGATAAAGTCGCTCTGCGGTCCGTGTGACGACTGCAATTCCGCCAAATATTTCCGCGTGATCAAGGTCCGCTCGCCTACATCAGACCCGACCATCGTCACCATCCAGCCGGCATTAAACACAATCTGCGCCGCCTCTGGATCGTTATAGATATTCGCCTCCGCTGCTCCGTTCACATTGCCGCCGGAGATCGAACCGCCCATGATGACGATATCCTTGACCAGAGCCGCAATTGAGGGATCCTTCGAAACCGCAAGCGCGATATTGGTGAGTGGACCCACCGGAATCAGAGTGATCTCATGCGGATACTTGTGGATCATCTCGATAATTAGATCTGGACCAAGCCGGGGATCCGCTTTACATTTCGAAGCCGGCAACTCGACGTCGGCGAGCCCATTCTTGCCGTGCCAGAATTGCGCAGTAATCAATTTCTGATTGAGCGGATGTTGCGCTCCACCAACGACTACAACATCGCAGCGCCCCGCCAGCGAAACAATCTTCAGCGCATTTTCCAGTCCCTGCCACGCCTCCACGTTCCCGGGCACGACTGTCAGTGCTTCGACCTTGAACTCCGGAGAATTCAACGCGAGGATGATGGCCATGGCATCATCAGTGCCTGGATCCGTGTCAATAATCACGCGCCTCGGCGCGGCCTGCGAAAATAGATTGGCCAGTGAAGTAAGAACGAAGAACGAAATCAGCATGGATGCAGTGTGGAGTTGTTTCAAAGGGAAGGTCCTTTCTCGAAAACTGGCGCGGACTATAGCAGCATACCGGCGATCGAAGCAGACATCAGGTTTGCCATCGTCCCCGCCAGCATCGCGCGAATCCCAAGGCGCGCCAGTTCGCTCTTCTTGTTCGGCGCCAGCGCCCCAATCCCGCCGATCTGAATTCCGATGGAGCTGAGGTTTGCGAAACCGCAGAGCGCAAACGTGGCAATGGTGAACGAGCGCGGATCAAGCGCCGCCTTCTGCGGCCCGAGCATAGAGAAGGCAACCAGTTCGTTGAGCACCATGCGCGTGCCCAGCAGGTTTCCGATGGCCGCACAATCGCGCCATGGAATCCCTATCACCCATGCCACCGGTGAGAACAGCACTCCCAGAACGCTTTCAAGGCTTGTGGGAAACCAGGAAACGTGATGATGAATGCCTCCGAAAATTCCGTCGAGCAAGGCCACTAGCGCAAGAAAAGCGATCAGCATCGCACCAATATTGAGCGCCATGTGAAGGCCGTCGCCCGTGCCCCGGGCAATGGCGCCTAGCAGATTTTCCCGATGCTCTTTCTTGGTTTCTTCCTCGCTCATCACCACCCGCCCCGCGGTCTTCGGTTGCTCGGTTTCAGGCACCAGCATCTTCGAGACCAGGATGGTCCCCGGCGCGGTCATGATGACAGCGCTCAGCACGTGCCGTGGCTCCGCCCCAAAAGCGAAATAGGCAGCCATGATCGATCCCGAAACGTGCGCCATGCCGCTCGTCATCACCGTCATCAGCTCCGAGTGCGTGAGTTCGGGTAGAAACGGGCGGATCGTCACCGGTGCTTCCGTCTGACCCATGAATATGCTGGCGGCAACATTTAGAGATTCGGCGCCGCTCGTGCCCATGATGCGAATCATCACCCAGGCGGCAACGCGGATGACCATCTGCATGATGCCGTAGTGATACAGGATGGCGAACAACGCACAGATGAAGATGACCGTCGGCAACACCTGAAAGGCGAAGATAAAGCCGATGTTCGAACCCTGTTTGCCGAGCGGGCCAAATACAAACTCCGATCCCACGAACGCATAGCTCAAAACGCGGTTGGCGGCATCGCCTGCGGCCTGGAACATGCGCCGGCCAAGGTCCACACGCAGCACAAAAATCGCAAACACAATCTGGAGGCCGAGTCCCCATAGGACCGTTTTCAGCCGAATCGCGCGGCGATTAGTCGAAAAAGCATAGGCCAATGCCAGCATGGTCAAGAGGCCGAGGATTCCGGTGTAGCGTCCCATCAGTTTTCCTCTCCGCGTTTTCCGATCACGCCATGGATCAAAGGTCTTCTCTCGCGCGTGGGCGATTCAGAAATGCGGTAACTCTCTTCCAGCAATTTCCGGGCACGAACCGCACGCGCTTCTGCATTGTAGTAGATCGTCGCCAGCGTCTCGCCCGCCGAAACCGCGTCTCCAACTTTTTTGTGGAGTACAATTCCCACCGCAGGATCAACCGAATCTTCCTTACGTTCGCGTCCGCCACCGAGAATCACGCATGCCGTTCCCACCTGTTCGCACTGCAAAGACGCGAGATATCCGCTCCGCGGGATCGAAACAATCATCGTATGCTGAGCCTGAGGCAGCCTCTTCGGATCGTCGATCGAGCGCGGATCTCCACCCTGCAATTCCACCATCTGGCGAAACTTGTCGAGCGCCTTGCCGGAAGCAATCAGTTTCTCGCCGCGCTTTCTCCCCTCCGCGACCGTGTCGGCGACTCCTCCCAAATGCAGCATCCAACCCGCAAGCTCGAGGCAGAGTTCCCGCAAATCCTCCGGTCCCTCCCCGCGCAGAAGCTCGACCACCTCGACTACTTCAAGTGCATTGCCAATCATGTACCCCAGCGGCTGATCCATGTCCGTGATCAGCGCCACCACTTGTTTGCCCATCCGCTCGCCGGTTTCAACCATGAGTTCCGCAAGAAAGGCAGCGTCCTTTTCACTCTTCATGAATGCCCCGGATCCGGTCTTCACGTCGAGCACGAGTGCGTCGATGCCCTCGGCAAGTTTCTTGCTCATGATGGACGCGCAGATGAGATACGGGCTTTCGACCGTGCCGGTCACATCCCGCAGCGCGTAAAGCTTGCGATCAGCCGGAGCGATTTCGGCCGTCTGCCCAATCATGGCGCAGCCGCAGGTCTCAAGGATGCGGCGAAATTTCTCGATAGGAAGATTCACATTGAAGCCGGGAATCGACTCAAGCTTGTCCAGCGTGCCGCCGGTATGCCCCAGGCCGCGGCCACTGATCATGGGAACCGCCACACCGGCGGCCGCTGCAAGCGGGGCCAGCACAAGCGAAGTCTTGTCGCCGACGCCGCCCGTCGAGTGCTTGTCGACTTTCTTTGCTGGCAGCGAAGAGAGATCGAGCACCTCGCCGGACCGCAGCATCGCATCCGTCAGCGCAGCAGTCTCCGCTCGTGTCATCCCCCGCAGGACCACCGCCATCAACCACGCGGAAACCTGATAGTCGGGAATATCGCTGCGGGTGTAAGCGTTCACCATCGATTCGATTTCGCACCGGGACAATTCATCGCCATCCCGCTTTTTGCGGATCACATCAATGGCGCGGAAAGTCTGCGTTGGAGCCGGCGTTGGGTTCACTGGAGGCGAAATCCCTCCGGCAGCAGTTCTGTGATGTGAGCTTGTTTAGGGCCGTCAACTCCCTGGAAGAAGACTGTTGCGTCCGGGCCGAATTCATAAATAACCTGACGGCATGCGCCGCACGGCGAGCAGGGCACTCCCTGGTCGTTGACTACCGAAACCGCTCGGATTTCGATCCTGGGTCCCAGCTGCGCGACCGCAGAAAAAATCGCAGTGCGTTCGGCACAGTTGGTCATTCCGTAGGAGGCGTTCTCCACATTGCAACCGGAAAAGATTTTCCCATTCGAAAGCAGGATGGCACCTCCAACCCGGAATTTCGAGTAGGGCGCATAAGCGTTCTTCATGGCCTTCGTCGCGAACCGCAGTAGCCTTGCCTCTGCGTTGGGTTGTAGCTTCTTCTTGCGCATAGGGAAGTGCCTTCGCGGCGAAGCGGCCAAAGCGAGGGTCATTGTAAACCCTGGCCCAACAATTCACTGGTTTTTCTAGGAGAGGTTCGATCGAACTCCTGACGCCCAAGAACCCGAGACTCGCCTTGTAAGTTTTCCTGCCGTACAATTACAGCGCGACGACCCGTCGTGGCTCTGGTCCCGTGAAGCGAACCGTGGCGAATTTCTGTGCCGCTAGATCACAACCATTCCGGAGCAGCTCAAGAGATGGCGCATAAGACTGATGTCCACCAGCCCGGTGCGGAATCTTCAATCGCGATTCTCGGCGGACGTCCCCTTCTGCCAAACTCCGGAATTCCTCTCGACTTGAATTGGCTCCAGGAAGTTCGCGTAAACACCAGCGCGGTGGAACGCCGCGCCCAGAGCCAGGTTGCGCGCCGGACAGTAAAGAAAGAATGGCAGGCCGCCTGGCTTCTGCGAGCAGTTTCCTGTATGGACCTGACCACGCTTTCCGGCGATGACACCGACGACCGCGTGCGCCGCCTGTGCGCAAAAGCTCGTCAGCCGCTGCAGCAAGATCTCGTTCGCAAGCTTGAAATCGAAGAACTCGACGTGAAGGTCGCCGCCGTCTGCGTCTATCACGTCTTCGTCGAAACCGCGGTGCACGCCCTGGAAGGCAGCGGCGTCCGCGTCGCCGCCGTGTCCACCGGTTTCCCCGCCGGTCTGTCGCCGCTCGCTGAGCGGGTCGCGGAGATTCGCCGTTCAGTCGAGGCTGGCGCCCACGAGATCGACGTCGTGATCACTCGCGCCCTTGTGTTTGGCGGACGATGGCAAGCGCTGTATGACGAAATCGCAGCCTTCAAACAGGCCTGTGGCGCCGCTCACATGAAGGTCATCCTCGGTGCAGGCGACCTGCTGACTCTGCGCAACGTGGCGCGGGCCAGTGTCGTGGCTATGATGGCGGGAGCCGATTTTATCAAGACCTCGACTGGCAAAGAACCTACCAACGCTACGCTCCCGGTGGGCTTGGTCATGACTCGCGCCATCCGCGAATATGCCCAGCAAACCGGCATGGCCGTGGGATTCAAAGCGGCTGGCGGCATTCGCACTGCCAAGCAGTCGACTGACTGGCTGGCCATGATGAAAGAAGAACTCGGGCATTCGTGGATGCGCGCCGAGCTGTTTCGTTTTGGCGCGAGTGGATTGTTGGGAGACATCGAGCGGCAACTGGAGCATCACGCGACCGGACGCTACTCGGCGGAGTATCGCCATCCCATAGCGTAGGTACCGGTTGCTTTTGCTTTGAAAAAGGGGAATCGAGTCGATCGAAAATGAGCATCGCTGAAAAATTTCTCACGATGGAGTATGGTCCCGCCCCCGAAGATCCCAAAGAGGCGCAAGCCTGGCTGGAGCGCCAGGGCCATCGTTTCGGGCATTTCATCAACGGCACATGGCAGGCGCCAGCCGCTGGAGAATATTTCGAGACGATCGATCCTTCAAACGGAGAAAAGCTGGCGTCCATCGCTCAAGGTTTGCCCGCGGACATCGATGCCGCCGTGCGCGCGGCGCGCGCGGCGTTTCCGAAATGGCAAGCACTCACTCCGCACATCCGCGCTCGTTACCTTTATGCTCTGGCGCGATTGGTGCAGAAACACTCGCGCCTGCTCGCTGTTCTGGAAACCATGGACAACGGCAAGCCCATCCGCGAGAGTCGTGACATCGACATTCCGCTGGTGGCGCGGCATTTCTACTACCATGCCGGCTGGGCGCAAATTCTCGACCAGGAATTTCCCGGGTACGAACCTTGCGGCGTCATAGGCCAGGTCATCCCCTGGAATTTTCCTTTGCTCATGGCGGCGTGGAAAATTGCTCCAGCCCTCGCCACCGGAAACACGGTCGTGTTGAAGCCCGCGGAATTCACTCCTCTGACTGCGCTCGCTTTCGCTGAACTTTGTCAGGAAGCGGGGTTGCCCGCCGGAGTCGTCAACATCGTCACCGGAGACGGCTCAACCGGCGAGGCCCTGGTCAAACATCCCGATGTAGACAAAATTGCGTTCACCGGTTCCACCGAAGTCGGACGCGCGATTCGCAGCGCCACGGCCGCGACTTCCAAGCGCCTGTCGCTTGAGTTGGGAGGAAAATCTCCCTTCATCATCTTTGACGATGCTGATCTTGATAGCGCCGTCGAGGGATTAGTCGACGGAATCTGGTTCAATCAAGGGCAGGCATGCTGCGCGGGTTCGCGCCTGTTGATGCAGGAAAACATTGCTGAGAATTTGATCGCCAAGATTCGGGACCGCATGAGCACTTTGCGCATCGGCCTTCCTCTGGACAAAGCAATCGACATCGGTCCGATCGTCGCGCGCGTGCAACTGGATCGGATCGAGCGCATGGTCGGTCAGGGAATCGCCGAAGGCGCAACCTGCTGGCAGCCGCAGGTCGAGTTGCCGGCGGGCGGTTTTTATTATCCGCCCACGCTCTTGAGCAATGTGCATCCCACGTCAATCGTCGCGCAGCAGGAGATCTTCGGACCGGTGCTCGCCGCCATGACGTTCCGCACTCCGAAAGAAGCGGTCGAACTGGCTAACAACACGGTCTACGGTCTAGCAGCGTGCATTTGGAGCGAGAACATCAACGTCGCGTTGCATGTGGCGGCGCAACTGAAAGCCGGCGTGGTCTGGGTCAACTGCACGAACCTCTTCGACGCTTCCTGCTGCTTCGGCGGCTACCGCGAGAGCGGATACGGACGAGAAGGCGGCAAGGAAGGCCTGCTGGAATATTTGCAGCCGTCATGGTTCAAGAACGCTCCCAAGGTGCCCACCGCGCAGTCGCTCGCGCCTCCACTCACGGAGCCAGAGCCGTCGACTGGCACTCCGGCAATCGATCGCACCGTGAAGCTCTACATTGGTGGCAAGCAGACGCGTCCAGATTCTGGCTACAGCATGGAGGTGCGTTCCTCCGATGGACGATTGCTCGGCGAAGCCTCGCTCGGCAACCGCAAAGACATCCGCAACGCGGTCGAGGCTGCCCGCAAGGCGGAGTCATGGTCGAAAGCGACGGCGCATAACCGCGCGCAGGTTCTCTACTACTGCGCCGAGAATCTTTCCCAACGCCGCGACGAAATTGTCCGTGGTTTGACCGCGGTCGTCGGCGCGAAGCAAGCCGCGGCCGAACTCGATCTTAGTATCGAACGTATTTTTTCTTACGCAGCCTGGGCCGACAAGTTCGACGGCGCCGTCCACAATCCTCCGTTCCGCGATATCGCAATTGCCATGAACGAACCGTTGGGAACCGTCGGGATTGTCTGCCCCACAGAGGCGCCGCTCCTCGGTTTTCTTTCGCTCATCCTGCCGGCAGTCGCGATGGGCAATACCGTGGTCGCGGTTCCTTCCGAGGCATACCCGCTCATCGCTGCCGATCTCTATCAGCTCTTTGACACCAGCGATCTACCCGGCGGCGTGGTGAACATCGTCACGGGCAACGCCTCGCAGCTTCTGAAAACTCTTGCTGAGCACGACGATGTCGATGCCGTCTGGTGCTTCGTCGACGAAGCAGGCGCGACTGCCGCGAAAGCCCTGTCAGTCGGCAATCTAAAACAAGTCTGGACCAACGAGGGCCGGGCCATCGACTGGTTCGATCCAAAGCTGGCTGAAGGGCGCTGGTTTCTCGAGCATGCCACTCAGGTAAAGAATATCTGGGTTCCGTACGGCGAATGATCTACGGAGACGGAGACCGATCTACGGCGAGTGATCTCGGATCGGAATTGCTTTTGTTCCGTCTCGGGACTAGCATACTTCCGTTATTCTTCTCCGCCCGGCATCCTTGGCATCCCGTCATGCCATTAATGTGATCTTCGTGTTGTTCTAAGGAGGAAGTATGGGTATCGCAGTGTCACCACAGATTCATCCCAAGGTCGCGGAGTTCCTCGAGAAGCCGCGCAAAATGTTGATCAATGGCCAGTGGGTAAGCTCCATCTCTGGCAAGACTTTTCCTACCTACAATCCTTCCACCGGCGAAGTTCTGGCACAGGTCGCGGAAGGCGATCGTGAAGATATTGAACAAGCCGTAAAGGCCGCCCGCAGGGCCTTCGACCATGGCCCGTGGCGTCGATTGACCTCTTCCGAACGCGGACGCATGATCTGGAAGCTGGCTGACTTACTGGAGCAGCATACCGAAGAATTCGCGTACCTCGAGAGCCTCGACAACGGCAAGCCTCTCACCATCGCGCGCGCCGCTGACGTCCCGCTGGCCGTCGATTTGTTCCGCTACATGGCGGGCTGGACCACAAAGATTGAAGGCAACACAATTCCGATCTCGGTTCCATACACGCCGGGAGCGAAGTATCTCGCCTACACATTGCGCGAGCCAGTCGGAGTGGCAGGCCAAATCATTCCCTGGAATTTTCCTCTGCTGATGGCCGCGTGGAAGCTGGGCCCAGCTCTCGCTTGCGGCTGCACCGTGGTGTTGAAGCCAGCAGAGCAAACGCCGCTTTCGGCGCTGCGTCTCGGAGAACTCATCGCGGAAGCTGGTTTCCCAGAAGGTGTGGTTAACATCGTCCCGGGCTACGGCGAGACTGCAGGCGCCGCACTGGCGGCTCATCCCGACGTCGACAAAATTGCCTTCACCGGTTCGACAGAAGTTGGCAAGCTGGTCGTCCACGCCGCGACCGGCAACTTGAAGAAGGTGTCGCTCGAGCTCGGCGGCAAGTCCCCCAACGTCGTCTACAAGGATGCTGATCTCGACGCAGCAATCCCCGGCGCCGCGAGCGCGATCTTCTTCAATCATGGTCAGTGTTGCTGCGCTGGGTCGCGTCTCTACATCGAGAAGCCCATCTTCGACCGCGTGGTGGAAGGTGTTGCCGAGCAGGCGAAGAAAATTAATGTCGGCTCCGGTCTCGACCCTGAGACAAGCATGGGACCACTCGTCTCCGAAGAACAACTAAGCCGCGTCTGCGGTTATCTTGAGGCCGGCTTCTCGGAAGGCGCCAAAGCGATCGTTGGTGGCCACAAGAAAGGTGACAAAGGTTATTTCGTTGAGCCCACCGTTCTCGTGAACACTCGCGAAGATATGAAGGTGGTGCGGGAAGAAATCTTCGGGCCTGTGGTGACGGCGATGCCGTTCGACGATCTCGAGGAACTCATGCCGCGCGCCAACAACAGCGAATATGGCCTGGCTGCCGCCGTCTGGACGCGAGACATCTGCAAGGCCCACCGCACCGCCGAACTTCTCCGCGCGGGAACGGTGTGGATTAACTGCTATAACATCTTCGACGCGTCTCTCCCCTTCGGTGGATACAAGCAATCCGGATGGGGCCGCGAGATGGGGCACGATGTTCTAAACAATTACACGCAAACCAAGGCAATCTGCACCAAGTTGGTGTAGCTGATTGCTCCAACAAAAAAGAGGACGGCAGATTCACTGCCGTCCTTTTTATTTCTTAGGCAGAATCGTTACCGCCGGTCTCACCTTTCCATCAACAGAACCTTCTCCGCGTTATCAACCTCGGTCAACTTTACCTCGATCACTTCGTTCATAGTGGTCTGAATGTTGCGGCCCACAAAGCTGGCCTCGACGGGCAACTCGCGATGTCCGCGGTCGATCAGCACGCACAACTGGACTCGTCGCGGTCTGCCGTGCGAAAACAACGCGTCGAGTGCGGCCCGGGTCGTGCGGCCGGTAAAAAGAACATCATCGACCAGCACAATATTTTTATCCTCAATCGAAAACCCAATTTCTTTTTCCTGTACCACCGGTTTCGGTCCGAGCGTAGAAAGATCGTCGCGATAAAAAGTGATGTCCAACGTGCCGACCGGGACTTTGGCGTTCTCGATACGCGTAATGATCTTGCCCAGTCGCTCCGCGATCGGAACACCACGCCGTCGAATCCCGACTAATCCCAAACCTTCGATGCCGCCGTTTTTTTCGACAATCTCATACGCCAGCCGCACCAGCGTGCGTTCGATTTCTGATGCCGACATGAGCTGCGCCTTCTGGCGCAGACCCGTCTTGCGGGAAGGAGCTTTTGAATTCATCGTTGCGCGCACCTCGCGAAATAACGGCTTCCCACTGTATTCAACGCGGAGTCAGAGGTCAAGCGGCAACCGGCACCTTGATTAGATGCAATTCATGAATAGAATCGAATGGCCGGCGAGACTCAGACGTCGCGGTGTTCGCTGGGCATGAGATCCACGACGATAGTCTGTTCTCTGCCACCGCCACTCTGCACTCGCACGGTTCGCGTCAGTGCACCGTTATCTTTTTGCAGAGCCTGCAGCGTAATCGCGTGCGGAGTCGAAGCCGCGCCATCGCCGGGCAAGATTCCTACGCCCTGATTTCGCCCTCCGGCCTTTGCGCGATAGAGCGCCGTGTCTGCGAGTTCGATGATCTCTTCCGCGCAAACCGCCTCGTAGGCTCCGCGGCTCCATGGAAAGGGAGCCCATCCCACGGAGCAGGTCTTCCGTACTCGAACCCCGTGTCCGAGATCAAACGCTTCTGATGACATGATCTCCAAAACGCGCTCGCAGAAAGCGGGCGTACCAGACGGATCCGCCGAGCGCGACATAATCAGGAATTCCTCTCCTCCCCAGCGCACCAGCACGTCCGATTTACGGACCACACCGCTCAGACGCTCCGCCACTCGCTGCAGCAGTCGATCGCCGGCAGGATGCCCATGACGATCGTTTACTTCTTTGAAAAAGTCCACATCGACCATGATGAAGACCAGATCGCGATGATCCAGCTTTCGAATATCGCTGCCCCGGGCTCTTTCGTAATTTCGAAGAACCTGCCCAGCTTCTGCCGTAAGAATTTCTTCGAGATAGCGCCGGTTCCACACTCCGGTCAGCGGATCAGTAAAGGAAATCTCCTGCAGCTCAAGATTCTTGCGCTGCAATTCCAGACTATGCCACCGCAGTGACTGTTCCTTGCTCTCCAACTCGTCCTTCAGCTTGCACGTCTCGTCGAGATTTTCCCGCGACAGTCGCAACAGGTGAAGCAGCTCGCGGTCCATATAGTGCTGCTTCGCAAACACCAGTGCACCCATGAAGACCATCGCCGCCACGGTCAGGAACACCCTATAAGATCGAACTCGCGGTGGCGCCCCTCCTCCAAACTCAGCCCATGCCACCATCAGCGGCGTCGAGAACACAGCGATCATCGCCAGGCGCGCCGTCCACATGCCGTGGTCGTGGCGCGGTTCCTGGTCCGTGGGCTGGTCGGACGACGATCCGCGTGCGATAAACCCGACAGATGCGAACCACGCCATTGCAGCTACCAGCGGCACATCAAAAAGACTGCCCGTGTAGTACTGGTGATAGTCGATCGCCACACCCGCCAGAAGCGATCCCACGCTGTAAAACAAGGCAGCGACAAACAGTTGCCGGTAAATTAGTCGCCAAGACCCATGACTGCGCTTCCAAACCAGGCCCACTCCCACAATGAGAACGATCTGTTCGCATACGTAGAGCACATCGAAGCTGTGGCCATAAACGGCTTCGTTCGGCGAAACGTACTGCCAGGGGATCACAATAAATAAATAAAGATAAAGCCACCAGGTGAGGAGCAGAAAAAAGTCGAGCGACGCCAGCCGCAGAGAATGGTCTTTCCGCTGAACTTGCGGCTGCACCACCAGGGCCGCCATCATCGGAACCACATGGAGAAAGAGAACCACGTCTCCGACAAACGGATTCGGAACTTCTTGCCGCAAGAAGACCTCAAAGTAGGTCCATAAAACCTGCGTGCACAGCCACATCCCGCAACCGAGCGCCATAAGCGCCCAGAAAAGCTTGGCCTTGCTATAGCTTGTCTTGAGGTTCGAGAGGATCGCGACCATTGCGCAGAAAAGCAGAGCAGACTGCATCAGATCGCCGAAGGCGGTCAGTCCAACACTGCGCGGAACCGACAGAGACACGAACACGTGAACGCACACCACCGCGCACACGATTCCCGTCCACTTGCCGGGTTTTCGCACCGAAATGGGACCCACGCTAAGAGTGTATGGCGGGGTTAGGTTGGTGGGGTGTTACTGAAGTAATACGGACGTGACCGAACGTGTAACCCAAACTCTACCCAATCGCAGCTGCAAATCGCCGGGCAAACCGGAAAACATCGTGATAGGAGTTGTAAAGCGGCACTGGTGCAACCCGGAAAACGTCGGGTTCCCGCCAGTCGCCCACAACGCCCTCCTGGGCCAGCCTTTTGCACAGGGCCCGACCATTTTGTGAAATTCGGATGGACAGCTGCGCGCCCCGCCGTTCCTTTTCTTGCGGCGTGATGATTGCGAAAGCCGGGGACGCCTTCTGATTCAGCAGGAACTCCAGATACCCGGTCAGCGACACACTCTTCGCCCGCAAGCGTTCCATCCCCGCTTCGTGGAAGATGGCCATCGAGGCGCGCAAGACGGCGAGGCTGACGATCGACGGATTGCTCAACTGCCAGCCATCGGCGCCAGGCATCGCGCGAAAATCTGGCCCCATTTCGAACCGCGACTCTTCGTCATGCCCCCACCAGCCCGCAAAGCGAGGCAGACCCCACTCGCGCCCATGCCGCTCATGAACAAAGCAGCCCGCAACACACCCTGGCCCTCCATTCAAGTACTTGTAGCTGCACCACACTGCAAAATCTGGGCCCCACTCATGAAGTCTCAACTCCAAATTTCCGGCCGCGTGCGCCAGATCAAAACCAACCACGCAGCCCCGTGCCCTGCCCAATTCCGCGATGTGGGCCATGTCATAAGCTTGACCCGTGGAATAATTTACTCCCCCCAACATAATCAGAGCGATGGCATCGCCTTCGCGCTCGATCACCGATTCAATGTCTTCATCGCGAAGGCAGGGCTCGCCGGGCTGCGGGGTCAACTCGATCAGCGACGTAGCCGGGTCAAAGCCATGGAAACGAATCTGTGACTGCACAGCGTACTGGTCCGAGGGGAAAGCTCCACACTCGACGATAATTTTGTGTCTCTCTCGCGTCGGGCGGTAAAACGAAACCATCATCAGGTGAAGATTCACGGTGAGCGAATTCATGACCACAACTTCGGCAGGATTCGCTCCCACCAACTCCGCGGTCTGCTCGGTCAGCAGCCGGTGGTAAGGCATCCATGGGTTCGTCGCGTGGAAATGTCCCTCGACGCCGAGCCGCGCCCACTCGTTCAGTTCCTGCTCGATATATGCCCCCGCCTTCTTGGGCTGCAGTCCAAGCGAGTGCCCGCAAAGATAAATGCATTCGCGGCCAGGAGTGCTGGGAAGAAAGAAGCGCTCACGGAATTCCTTCAGCAGATCGCGTTCATCCATCGCAATCGCAAAATCCTCGCCGGATTCGAACTTCGGCCGCTGTTGAAGGTCACTCACTGCCGAATCTCCAGCGGAGTAAGATCGCGGCGAATCAGCTGGCCTGCTCGGTCCCAATCGAGATCCTCCACCCGATCGATGGATTCACAGAGCTCCGCCAGCATTCTGTCCTGAACCCTGCCCCGCGCGAGAGCGACCGAGTAGGGAATGCGATGAAATGTCACCATCGCGTATTTCGGCACGAAGAGTTGAGGATACTTTGCTTCCAGCGCCAGCTCCACTTTCTTTCGCACCAGGAATCGCGCGTCTGCAACCCGATCCCTCATTTCCGTAAAATTCTCAATCGCCATGTCGGCAATAGCGTCGGTATTCACCTTGCGCTGTTTCTCGAACTCGGAGAAAACGCGCGCCCAGTCCGCGCCGTGCCGGTCGAGCAACTCAACCAGACAAGTGCAGTCTTCGAACCCGCAGTTTATTCCCTGGCCGAAGAACGGAACGATGGCGTGAACCGAGTCCCCCAGAAGCAGCGCTCTTCCTTCCACATGCCACGGAGAGCACTTGATGGTAACCATTGCGCCGGTTGGATTCGCGAAGTAATTGTCGCCCAGCTGTGGCATCAACGGAACTGCATCCGGGAAGCGAGACTCGAAAAACTGGATCACCTGCGCCCGCGTGGTCAGGCCGTCAAAGCTGTCCGCGCCTTCAAACGGCAGAAACAGAATGCAGGCAAACGTGCCGTCGATGTTGGGCAAGGCAATCAGCATGTGGTTGCCCCTCGGCCAGATATGCAGCGCATGAGTCTCCAGAAGATGCTCACCATCGGACCCAGCCGGGATCGTCAACTCCTTGTAGCCGTAGTCGAGATACTGTTGCGAAAAATTAAACCGGGCCAGCTTGAGCATCTCCGCCCGAATCGCCGACGCCGAGCCATCGCACCCGATCACAACTTCCGTCGCCCGCGTAGTCTCCTCGCCCGTTTCCTCGTTGCGCAGTCGCGTCGCACCAGTCTTCAAGTCGTATCCTGTGCAGCGCTGATTGAAGTGAATCGTCGCCCCGTGTTCCTCTGCCGCATTGATGAGCGCAATGTTCAGCTCAGCCCGCGAAATCGAGTTAATGACTTCCGTTGCATCCTTCCCATAGGGCTGGAACGTCAGTTCCCCGCCAGTCGAATGCATCATCCGGCCCTTCATCGGAATAATGATGCTGCGCATCCGCTCCCAGAGCCCGGCTTGCTGCAACGCGTGAATGCCGCGGGTGGAAAGAGCAAGGTTGATCGATCGTCCCGCGCTCATGCGCACGCGCCGCATGTCAGGACGCCGTTCATAAATCTCGACTGCGAATCCCCTTTTTGCCAAAAGAATAGCCAGAAGGGGACCGTTCAGTCCGGCACCGATCAACGTGACTTTGTCAGGTGCGGCCTTCATCTGAGAGGTGCGACGAATATTCCCTTCAACAGACAACGCTGAAGCGAACAACTTCTTACTCGGTTAGCAACGTTCTCGCCTCCCACAATTCGGGAAAGAATTTCTTGTCGAGTGTCAGTTTCAGGTATGAGGCTCCCGTGCTTCCTCCAGTGCCCATGCGGATCCCGATAATTCGTTCCACCAGTTGAATGTGGCGCAACCGCCAACTCACCACCAGTTCGTCAAACTCCGTCAGACGTTCGCACACATCAATCCAGTCACGGTGATGATGTTCATCCTTGTAGAGTTCGTGCACTGCGCGAGCCCGCGCTTCGAATCGCTCACTCTCGTTCGCACCCTCCCCCGCCGGCGGAAGCTTGCCCATCGCCTGCAAAGCGCCGAAGAATACGTCGCGCAGCGAGGGCTCCTCCAACCGGCGCTTCAGGCTCGCGTAAGCCTCCGGAGTGGGCCGGTGATAACGAAGCATTTTCTCGTCTTTCAACCCACACAGAAATTCGATTTCGCGAAACTGCTCAGACTGAAATCCAGTGGCCGGCTCGAGCAAACCGCGAAACGCTAGAAAATGTGTAGGCAGCATCGTTTCCAGAATCGTGAACTGCTCTACCAGCACCCGCGTGATCTCGGTGCAGCGCCGCAACAGTCGCGCCGCCTCATACACTTCATCATGCGATTGCGGCGACAAGCTGGCTTTTTGCAAATTAGCGACCACGGCATCCAGATCATGCAGCAGTTCCTTGAACCAGAGCTCGTAGGTCTGGTGCACAAGAATAAACAGCAACTCATCGTGGTGCGGCGGCACAGATTGCGGCTTCTGCAACTCAAGCAACTCCGGAACCTTCAAATACGAGCTGTAGGTAAGATGTCCAGGCTCAGGCGCAAGCGAAGATGGCCCGGCAGCCGCGCCAGACGCAGCCTTTGGCGACTCAACTTTAAGTCCAAGCAATTGTTCCGCATTTCCGCCCAGGATTTTTGCCTTGGCGTCCCGCGCTAGATTACTTTGGCGGACGAGCGACCCGACTCGTTCCTCCCCCAACGGAAACGGATAGTCGGAGCCGAGCATGACTCGATCCGCCCCCATCGTCCCCACCAGAAACTGCAACGAGCGTTGATCAAACACTGCGGAGTCGACAAACAAACGGTTGAGATAATAGCTGGGTGGATGTTCACTCTCTCCGCGTGCAGCCGGATGATGATGCCACGCATTTTCCAGCCGCCCCAGTAAGAAGGCGAAGCTGCCGCCGCCGTGCGCAAAACAAATCCGGAGCGTGTCCGGCAGCCGATCAAACGCTCCACTCAAAATCATCGCCACCACCGACAACTGGGTCTCCGCCGGCATGCCCACCGTCCACGGCATCATGTATTTCGGCATCCGCTCCTGGCCAAACATTTCCCAGGGATGAACGAGCACGGCTGCGCCCTCATCCGCGCAGTGCTGCAGAAAAGTCACAATCCCGCGATCATCCAGATTCTTGTTGCCAACGTGATTTCCAATCTGCACACCAAGATGTCCGGCTCGCATGCATCGGCTAAGCTCCTTGCAAGCCGCATCAACATCTTGTAGAGGCACCTGGCAAAGCGACTTCAACCGGCCCTTCCCCCGGCTGCAAAGCTCGAGCGCCGCATCATTGAACAACCGCGCACAATCGAGCGCGTGTTCTACCGGGCGCTCATACGCGAACAGCACCGGCGTGGCGGACAAGACCTGCACATCAACGCCGTCCCGATCCATCTCCTGCAGTCGCACGTCCGGATCCCAGCATGCCGAATAAATATGCCGGAAGAATCGGTCTCCGACCATGATGTCGGCTTTTCCAGGTTCGGTGTGTTTGATCCACGGCCAGTTCGGCGTGCCGTAGCGCGCCGCCAGGTCGGGCCACGAATCGGGGAAAAAATGATTATGAATGTCGATGACGGGCATGCTTTATTTGCCGGGTTGAATGGTGCCGCAATGCTTGCACGTGCGTCGGCTCTCGTTCGAATAGAACTGCTCGAATAGCGGCGGCAAGTCTTTCACGATGCTCTTCAGCTTCACTTCTGCGCGATAGACCAACTGATGGCAGTTCGGGCAGTACCACTCAAAAGCATCCAGAGAGCCCTCAGGGCGCGGCACTTCAACCACTACTCCGATGGTGTCAGCCGGCCGTTGCGGCGAATGCCGCATGTGTTTAGGCAAGAGAAAAATGTCGCCTTCTTTGATGGGCACTTCGAGCGGCGGCTTGCCCGGCGTCTCCATGATGCGCAAAGAAATATTCCCTTTCAACTGGTAGAAGAATTCCTCCGTGGGATCATCGTGATAGTCGCGCCGCTGGTTCGGCCCTCCCACCACCGTCACCATCATCTCGCCGTCTTCCCACACCTGTGCATTGCCTACCGGAGGCCTCAGCTTCTCTTTGTTTGCTTCGATCCAGCCCTGAAAGTTGAAGGCCTTTAGATTGTTGATGGATGCCATTACGCCTCCTGGTTCACCGGTTTGTAGGCCCGGGCCGTGATCTCAATCAGCAAGTGCGGATGCGGCAACTGATGTACGGCCACCGTTGTTCGCGCCGGGCCATCGTATCCGAAAAATTCTCCGTACACTTCGTTGTAGCCGCCGAAATCGTTCATGTTGACGAGATACGTGGAAACCTCCACAACATCCTGCAGTTGCGCTCCCGCACTCTGCAGAATGTCGCGGATATTCTCGATTACCGCGCGCGTCTGCACCCGGATGTCGAGCCGCGTCGTTCCGAATCGATCGACATCAGCGCCGGCAATCGTATTATCCGCACGGCGCGCGCTGGTCCCAGACACAAACAGAAAATCCCCGGCCCGCTTCACATGAGGATACTTGCCGCGCGGCGCCGCTTTCCCTTCAACGACTTTGCTCTCAGTGCTGCTCATCGCATTATCTCGCGCAACGTCAAAGATCACAGCCGAATGCAAATGTTGTTCAGTTCAGAATAAAAATTCAATGAATGCATCCCACCTTCGCGCCCTATGCCGGAAAGCCCCGCTCCGCCAAACGGGGTTCGCAGGTCCCGTAGAAACCAGCAATTTACCCACGTGATGCCCACCTTCATCTGCTGCGCCACACGATGCCCCCGTTTCAGATTGTTGGTCCAGATCGAGGCCGCGAGACCATACTTCGTATCGTTGGCCATCGCGACGGCTTCCTCCTCTGAATCAAACGCCGCGATGTGGCACACCGGACCAAAGATCTCCTCCTTCACGCAACGCGCCGATTCCGGAAGCCCAGTATAGATGGTTGGTTGCACGTAGAAGCCGTGATCGCGATTGTCGCCAAACTTCGGAACTCCCGCGCCCGTAATAACCGTCGCGCCTTCTTCCTCAGCCAGACGGTAATAGGAAAGCACTTTCTCTCGATGCTGCGCCGAAATCAGCGGCCCCAGATCGGTCTTCGCATCATTCGGCCAGCCTGCATGCAGCTTCTCCGCTTTTTGTTTCAATGCTTCTACAAATGCGTCGAAAAGTGTCCGTTCCACGTAAACCCGTTCGGCACACAGGCAGACCTGCCCGGTATTAAGAAACACCGCCTCCGCTAGACCCTTCACCGCATCTTCAAAATTGCAATCCGCGAACACGATCGCCGCATTCTTTCCGCCCAGCTCAAACGAAACCGGCTTCACGGTGGGCGCTACCGCCTTCATAATCGCTGCCCCGGTTCGCGATTCTCCGGTGAATGTGATTGCATCCACATCAGGGTGTTGCGTCAAGAATTCTCCCGCCGACCCGGGCCCGAAGCCATGCACAACGTTATAAACGCCATTTGGAATCCCCGCCTCCTGCATCGCCTCGGCCAGAAGCGCCGCCGTAGCCGGAGTTTCTTCGGAGGGTTTCACCACCACCGCATTCCCGCAAGCCAGCGCCGGCGCAACTTTCCAGGTCAGCAGCAGCAAAGGAAGATTCCACGGCGTAATCACTCCGACCACGCCCAAAGGCTTGCGCACGGCGTAGTTTAAGGCGTTCGTGCCGTCGGGAGTCTCCGTCTGAAAAGATTCCAGCCCCGACATCTTCACTGAATCGGCGAACACGCGAAAATTCGCGGCAGCACGAGGAACATCGAGCCTCGAGGCCAGCGAGACCGGCTTGCCCGTGTCTGCAACTTCCGCCTGCACGAAGCAGTCGAACCGCTTCTCAATCGCGTCTGCGACCCGGTGCAATCGCGCCACCCGCTCGCGGATTCCAATCCGTCCCCATTCTCCACCAAAAGCCCGCCGAGCCGCGTACACTGCCTCGTCTACTTGCGACTCGCCGGCTTCGGTGACCCGCGCGATTACTGTCCCATCCGCCGGATTCACATCCGCGAACTCGCGCTTCCCGGACACGAACCTTCCATCAATGTAATTCTGGATTGATTTCACGAAATCCCCAGGCGGGTCCCGGCAATCGTAGCAGGGCAGCGGGAAGCGAGGCAATCTCCACGCTAACTCGTAAGCTGCCGCTGTTCCAGATAGCGCCGCAATGCATCGCGCCACGATGGCATCTCAATTCCGAGTGCCCGCAGACGCACCGGTGACAGCACTGAATACGCCGGCCGAGGCGCAGGCCGTGCCATCTGCTGGCTGCTCACCGGTCGCACGGTTGTTCCAAGCCCGACGCGACTGACGATCTCTTCCGCAAACTCAAACCAGCTGCAATCCCCAGCGTTGGTGGCATGCACGATCCCGGTTGCATTCTTCCGGCACAATTGAATAATTGCCCGCGCCAGGTCCTCGGCATAAGTTGGAGAGCCACGCTGATCATTCACGACATCAAGCGCTGGACGGCTTGCGGCCAGCTTCAAAATCGTATCCGGAAAGCACTTTCCTCCAACTCCAAACAGCCACGAAGTTCTCACGATACAACAATCCGGCATCAACTCCAGCAACCTGACCTCCGCCTCGGCTTTGGTTCGTCCGTACACGCTCTGCGGATTTCGCGCATCTCCAATCTCATAAGGAGTCGTCTTGGTTCCATCGAAAACATAATCGGAGCTAAGGAAAACCAGTCGCGCTCCAACTTGCTTAGCCGCCGCGGCAACGTTTACCGCTCCGTCGCGGTTTACCGCGAAAGCCAGTTCCGGCTTGCTTTCACATCCGTCCACGTCGGTGTAAGCCGCGGCCAATACGACCCACTCTGGACGCGCTTCCTGCACAACTTGCAGGACACGTTTTCCGTCTCGCAGGTCTGCAGCATGCGAGGTGAGCCCCGTCACGGTATCTCCGCTCCACTCGCGCATGAGCGCCTTGCCCAGTAAGCCGGAGGCGCCAAAAACTGTGACTCTCATTGGGATTTAGTCAAAACACTCAGCGTCGCGTAACGCGGCGCCGCGCTGGTCCTTCGCTGAAACAATCGGCTCACCATCCAGTTCCCAGTTGATCTTGAGCTGAGCGTCGTTCCACGCTAGAGTACGTTCGTGCTCGGGTGCATAAAAATCAGTTGCCTTGTAAAGCACATGCGCCTTTTCCGAAAGCACGCGGAATCCGTGCGCAAAACCGGCGGGGATCCACAACATGCGCTTGTTCTCCCCCGACAAGCGCACTCCCTCCCAGCCACCGAAAGTCGGAGAACTCCGGCGCATATCCACCGCGACGTCGAGAATTTCCCCCTCAACCACCCGCACCAGCTTCCCCTGCGGACGCTTCAACTGATAATGCAATCCCCGCAAAACATTTCGTGACGAGCAAGAGTGGTTGTCCTGCACAAAATTTTCGACAATCCCCACCTCTGCCATGATCCGCTGATTGTAGCTCTCGAAGAAAAATCCGCGTTCGTCGCCGAACACTCGTGGCTCGAGCGCAAATACGCCAGGCAGCGAAGTCGGGATTTTCTTGAGCGCATCCATTACAGGCGGAATCGTCTGAACTGCTTCCATCAGAATACCTTCTCCCGCAAAAGCTGGAGCAGGTAGGCGCCGTAACTATTATTCTTCATCGCATTGCCAATTCTTTCCACCTGATCCGCCGTAATGTAGCCGGAGCGCAGCGCAATCTCCTCCGGACAAGCCACCATCAGTCCCTGCCTCTTCTCGATCGCCTGAATGTAAAGCGCCGCATCCATCAAAGATTCATGCGTGCCCGTGTCGAGCCACGCCATGCCGCGCCCCATCACCACCACTTCCAGTTCTCCGCGCTCCAGGTACACCTTGTTCACATCGGTGATCTCCAGTTCGCCCCGCGCACTGGGCCTCAGCGACTTCGCGATCTTCACCACCTGATCATCGTAGAAATAAAGTCCGGTCACCGCATAGCGCGATTTCGGCTGCCGAGGTTTTTCCTCGATGCTGAGCGCTCGCCCGGTTGCATCGAATTCCACAACCCCGTAGCGTTCCGGATCGTGCACCGGGTAAGCAAACACGCATGCTCCACGCTTTTTAGCAGCGGCTTGCCGTAAGTCCTTACCTAAATCATGCCCATAAAAAATGTTGTCGCCCAGCACCAGAGCGCAAGCGCTACCTTTAATAAATTCTTCTCCCACGAGGAAAGCCTGCGCAATTCCTTCCGGCTTGGGCTGTACTTTATATTGCAGATGAATTCCAAACTGACTGCCATCCCCCAGCAGCGCCTCAAACTTGCTCACATCGTCTGGCGTAGTAATAAGAAGAATGTCGCGAATCCCGGCCAGCATCAGTGTGCACAGCGGGTAATAAATCATCGGCTTGTTGTAAACCGGCAGCAGACTTTTCCCCATGGCATGAGTCACCGGATACAAGCGTGTCCCCGCCCCTCCTGCCAGAATGATTCCCTTGTAGCTCGCACTCGAGGCTCGAGTCATAGATGATTCTGCCAATGGATAACGGTACCAACTCAGGAAGAGTAGTGTGTCTCAATCCATTTCCGATAGCCGCCGCTGGTCACATCGCGGGCCCACTCTTCGTTTTCCAAATACCACCGCACCGTCTTGCGAATTCCGCTCTCAAACGTTTCCAGCGGACGCCAACCCAGTTCGCGCTCAATCTTAGTTGCGTCCATAGCGTAGCGCCGGTCGTGTCCCGGACGGTCCTTCACAAATGTAATCAGCTCGCGGCGCGGCGTCCCGCGGCTTCCGGCCATCTCATCCACAACATCGCAGATCGTCTCCACGATCTCGATATTCCGCTTCTCATTCCAGCCGCCAATGTTGTACGTCTGCCCAAATCGTCCTCGGGCAAGCACCTGCGCAATCGCTTCACAGTGATCCTCCACATAAAGCCAGTCGCGAACGTTTTGTCCGTCTCCGTAAACCGGCAGCGGCTTGCCATCTCGCGCGTTCAGGATGACCAGCGGTATCAATTTTTCAGGAAACTGAAATCGCCCATAATTATTCGAGCAATTCGTGGTCAAAACCGGCAGCCCATAAGTGTGATGATAAGCCCGCACAAAATGGTCAGACGCCGCCTTCGACGCCGCGTAAGGACTGTTGGGCGCATACGCCGTAGTCTCAGAAAAGGGAGCATCGTCAGGCCCCAGCGAGCCATACACCTCATCCGTGGAAACATGCAGAAATCGAAAATCGACTTTCTCTCGCTCCCCGAGACCACCCCAATATGCCCGCACTTCCTCCAGCAGCGCGAAAGTCCCATCCACATTTGTGCGGATGAATTCATCCGGCCCCCGGATCGAGCGATCCACATGGCTCTCGGCGGCAAAATGCACAATCGCTAGTGGCCTGCTGCGTTCCAGCAGACCGCGCACCAAGTTCCGGTCGGCAATATCGCCACGCACAAACTCGTATCGTCGTTCGTTCGAAACGGCTTCCAGGTTGTGCAGATTCCCCGCGTAAGTGAGTTTGTCCAGGTTTATGATCGAAGCCAAATCCCGCTCCATCCTCTGCAGAATGAAGTTGGATCCGATAAATCCTGCCCCACCGGTGACGAGGATCGTGTTTTCCATATCGTCGAACTTCGGATTCAGTACCACCCGGCCGCTCGCCACTCCGTCGCCTGCGAACGGACTCCAATTGTAAACAAAAAGGACGGGATTCACCCCGTCCTCTTGTTGTTGCATTCGATTTTGTGTGCGAGTTAGATGTTCACTGGAATAAGTTTCGAACCGCCGCCGTTATCCCGCCCGTCGCTGCCCCACGGGCGCAGCGGCTGCAGCCCGGCTAACCGGCCTTCTAGCCCCGGTCTCAGCCAATTCCCAGCCCATCATTTTGAAATACACGCGCTCGATCTCCGCCGTAATCTGGGGCCACTGATAATGTTCCCGGATGCGTTGTTTCGCAGCCTGTCCCGCGGCCTCGCGCACCGCTGGATTCGCAATCAGAAATCGCAGCCGGTCTGCCAGGTCCGCGGCATCGCCGCGCCGGAAAGTGAATCCCGCGTCCTTCACCGCTTCTCGATTTTCCGCCACGTCGCTGCTGAGCACGCAAAGTCCCGCGCCCATCGCATCCAGAAGAGCCAGCGACATGCCTTCCAGATCAGATGGCAGGACGAACATCATCGCATTAGTCAGCAACTCGTCGAGAGCCCCGCCTGAGACCCATTCCAGCATTTTGATCCGCTTACCCGCGTGCGCCTGCAACTCGCGCGAGTAATCATCGCAGTAGCTCGACCCCCCGGCCATGACGAGCTTTACATCAGTGTCCAACATCTCATACGCCTCCACCAGCAGATGGCATCCCTTCTCCGGCGAAAACCTTCCCAGAAACAGAATGTATCGCCCCGGCTCCAGCCCCCAATCAAAAATCTTGTCAGGCACTCGCCACTCCCGCAGCACGCCCCCATTCGGCCACGTAAGAAGTTTCTGTTCCATAGCCCGCTCGATAGTGCTTCTGCAACGCTTGCGAGACCACCATGGTATGGCTGGGCAGCCTCACCGCCGCCCGCTCTCCCAGTCGCAGCACCGCCGATGCAAAGCGCCCCCATTTTTTCCGCTGCCAGTCGAGCCCCTGCACCGTGACCACGGTTTTTCCGCTCCGGTCCTTCCCCTGCAATCCAACACTCAAAATCGAGTCCACCAGCGCGCAGTCGAGCGCAGGCGCGAACCAGAAACGCGTGATCCTTCACCGCATGCAGTCGTCCCACCGCCAGCAAGGTGAAGATGCGGCGTGTCCCGCGAGCAACCCTCCGCGATTCCCCGAGTTCCGGCACGTCCACACCCAGACGCGACACGATAATTTTGTGCGGATCGACCGCCGGGAAGTTTTTCAAAATATGGCGCCGGTTGTACTCCGAAATCGTCATGCAAAACCGGCAGTCCTTGAGCTTCACGTCGAGATAAGCACCATCGAGCAGCAGGTCTGACCCGTGCAGCGTCATGCTGAAATCCACTCCCAGAAGCCGCGCCGCCACCAACCCGATCCACGACCCGAAATAGCCGTGATGCACATGGACGTGATCCACTCCACGATCGCGCAGCAGCACGGCGTAATACGCCCCGAGCCAGGTGTGTAACAGGGCTTTCAGCCGTCGTTTCGGCGATTCCTTCCCCCGCAGAAGCACCCGGGCCACCAGGTCGGCAATCCGTCCCCAACGCCGCACCGCGAGCCCGAGCGCCCGCAGCAGAATCAGAACTCGAACCGGTTGCAGACACAGAACCTCCGGCCCCAAAGCCGTATTGGTGGAGGCGCTCTGCGTCACATCCGCTCTGCGCACGCTGCCCGGAATGACCCCAACTCCCCGCCGTTGCAGTTCCTTGATTTCCTCGCCCACATAAGGCTCAACGGCCGCAGGAAATCGATTAGCGAGATAAGCGACGGTCAACACGGAATCCAGGTTTGCAGAAGAGGAGGTAGCCGCAGAATTAAGAGTTAGAGAATCAGATCGAACCAGATCTGCGAAGAACCAGTTCCACGCAGAACGAAATCTACGCGGCGGACCCGCGAATGCTCCGGGCAAACAGACTTGCTCTAGGTTCCAATTCGCGAGCGGCGCGCCGCTGCTGCGCCGCCAGCATCCCCGCCATGGAGAACAAAAGCCCGTTCACGAACTGATAATTCATCACCACCAGAGCCGCATTCACCCAATAGATGCCAAGCATCACCGGCCACATGGCATGAAACTGCCGATTCAGAAAACCGCCGCGCTCGGCCCAGGGAACCTGCCCCCGTGCCAGCCGCCAAAGCTCCCACATCAGCCACGCATAAAGCGCTAAACCGAAGACGCCATGCTCCACCAGCAACTCCAGATAAGTATTGTGCGGGTACAACTCCTTCTCCTTGTAGCCGCTCACGTGCCGCGCCAACTCCGCGGGCATCTGGTTGATACCCCATCCCGTCAGCGGTTTCTCCAGAAACATCTGCCAGCCGGCGGTATAAACCGCTCTTCGGAAATCAAGCGGCCCCGATTCCTTAAGCCGCTCCGTGAGGGCCCGCCGCTGATCATCAAAGCTTAGAGTGATCAGCAAACCCAGACTTCCCACGATCGCCACCCCGACGCAGATGAGCCGCAGCCTCCGGTTGTGCGCGCGAAAAATCAAAACCACCACGCTGACCGCAAATGACAGCCACACCGCCCGCGTCATCGTAGCCAAAATCGCCACCGGCAAAGCCCCCAGCAACACCGCGGCTATCACTCCCCGTACTCTTCCGCGCAGAAAAGCATGCAGAGCCAGCACCCCAAGCAGGTTCAAAGACACCCCGTTTGCCACCGCCTGAAGCAGCGGTCCTCGCGCCCGGTCAACGTGATAACCCAAGCTTTCATCCGGAATGAAGCGCGGAAAGATCAGTGACTTCGCGCCCACCAGGAACGCGATTGCCGTGAAACAGAGATAAGCCAGCACCACCAGGGAAAACATCTCGAACTGCCGCAACCGGCGCTCTTCCCGAAACACCAGCCCCGCCAGATGAAACAGTGCGAACGGCACAATAAATTTTGCCGCCAGCAAGCACCAGGTCTCGTTGTCGAACGGTTGTGCAATCACGCTCGCCACCGCCAGAAGCGTCAGCCCAATCATCGGCCACGTCGCCCGCTCCACCACCAGCAGCCGCTCCCGCGTCACGACCGCCCGCACCGTCACCCCCACCACCAACAGCGCGAATGCGACGCGATCGATCTCGTAAAAAGGCACATCCGGATGCCGCAGCAGCATCGCCGTCAGCGCCACAAGAAACAGCGCAGTCGGCGCCGCCATCATCGCCTGCAGCGGACGCAACCCCACCCTCAGGCCGCCCCAGGCAGCCTCACCCGCCGCCCACACGCCCGGCGACCAGATCCTTCCCGAACCCGGCAACGTCATTCCCCGCTCCCTCGCAGCACCACCGCTGCCGTCTTCAGCAGAATCCGCAAATCCATCCCCAGGCTCCACCGCCGGATGTACTCAATATCCAGTTTCATTCCCGCCTGAAACGACGGGTCCCGCCGCGCCGTCACCTGCCAAAGTCCCGTCATTCCCGGCATCACATCGAGCCGCGGCAAGTGTTCAATCGCATAACCGGAAAAATCGTCCAGCGGATGCGGTCGCGGCCCCACCAGGCTCATCTCCCCGCGCAGCACATTCCACAGCTGTGGAAGTTCGTCCAGACTGTAGCGCCGCAGCCATCTTCCTACCCGCGTAATTCGCGGATCATCCGGGATTTTGAAAACCGGCCCCTGCCTCTGATTTCGCTCCCTCAGTTTTTCTTTCAGACCATCCGCGTCTCTCACCATCGTGCGAAACTTGTAGCAGCGAAACGCTCTGCCCTTGCGTCCCGCGCGCAACGCCGCATAAAGCACGGGCCCCGGCGAATCCATTCGGACGAGAATCCCGAGCACCACCAGCGCCGGCCCCAGCAGAATCAGTGCCAGCCCCGCACCCACCACATCCAGCGCGCGTTTCAGCAGCAATCCCGCCACCGGCAGCGGCTCCTCATGCAGGGAAATCAGCGGCATGTCTCCAATCCGTTCCATTTCCCGCATGGGCTCGCATCCAAACAGATCCGGCGCCATCTTCACATCCAGCCGCAGTTGCTGAGCCGTGCGCAGTACCCGCAGTGTCAACTCCCGATCATGCGGTGCGGCCAAAATCACTTCATCCACGAATGCCGCGCGCGCCAGTTCCGCTAGGTCGGTCGTGCGTCCCATCACTCTTTTCCCCGGCAGCTTCCGGTCGTCCAGAAATCCGCAAACCGACCGCCCCATCTCGGGATGCTTCTCCAAATAGTTCGCGATTCGTTGACCCAGTCCCCCTGCTCCCACGATCAGAACATTGCGCGCTCCGCCCGTCGCCCGTACCTCCCGCTGCGGTTTCTTTCGCGCGCCGGCCCATGCCGCTCATGGAATCAACCGCGCAGCCCACTCGGTTCCCTGAGGCTTCTGCTGACCTTCATGTAGAAAAGGAGAAGACACTTCAGACGAGTTCCAACTCGTAACCCTTGATCTCTATCGCCAGCGAGCGCTGGATCGATTCAATCGAGATCACCAGCTTTCCCTCTTCATGCTGTACCAGCACGCCTTCCAATCCCTGCAGGCAACCGCCCCGGATCCGCACCCGCTGTCCGGTGTGTACGAAAGGGTGCAGGGCAAACAGCCCCTTCCCTTGCAACAGCAATTGCAGGTCTTCGATCTGCTTCACCGGCACCGCTGCTACGATCCCGCCAAAGCTCACGAAGCCGATCAGTCCGGCAGTTTGCAACACCGCCTGCCGCGCAATGGCAGACTGATCAATGTGCACGAACGCATATCCCGGGAACAGCGGAACCGTCACTACCTTCTGCCGGTCGCTCCACGTGTGATTTTCGGTCAACAACGGCAGGTACACTTCGCAGCTTTTGTAGTTGAGCTGGGCGACCACTCGCTTCTCGAAGCGGTACCGGGTCTGCACCGCAAACCACTGCGCCGCAGCTACCACCGCCGGCAGCGGTCGCGCATCCATCGAGCCGGCCAGGCTTGCGGCCGGGACTCCATAGCTACCGCTCATTGAGTCCCACAGCCTATTCTTGGTTTTTTTTGCACTGCGTCTTTCAACTTTTGGCCACGCCACAGTACTTGCGACGGGCAACCGTTACTCGCTCGAACAACCTTCCCGTTCCCGCATCTCTACAACCGCCGATAAATTCGCTCCGGGACCGGAAACCTTCTCTCGCGCAACACCGTTCCCAGGATTCGCGATTGCGCTGCTTCCAAAGTTTCCTTGATCTTGCGCGCAGTCGCTCTCCGCGTGTTATGAGCCCCCAGCACCAGGATGATTCCATCCGTGAGCTGCCCCAGCAATGCAGCTTCGCTCGAAATCCCCGCCGCAGGCCCCTCGATCACCGCATACTCGAACTCTTTTCGCAGTTCCGCTAGCCGCGAAATCCAGTAACGTCCCGTCCCTGATTCCTCGCTGCATTCGCGCATCCCGAACCCAGGCACTCGCCACAAGTTGACCGCAGTCTGCCGGGACCACGACTTGATCGCTGCCCTACCCACGCTCCAGGACGCCAACTCCGCCGTCATCTCCCTGCCGACAACGGCGATATGCGCACTCGTCTCCAGCGCCAGAGCCTGTCCCACCTGGTCGCAGAGACCGGCCACATCCGTGTGGGGCTCCGCCCCGCTGAACACGACCTGGGTTACAGGCCGGCCTCCGCTGGCAAAAAACACACGCTGCACCAGGCCTCGAATCTGTTCTCGTGCGAAGTCTTCCGGATTCCAAACCTCCGGCTCACGAAAAACCTCAACCTGCAGCAGTGGAGACTCGTGCGCCGCTGATCCGGCAAAATCGTCACTTCGCAGCACGTCCGCACTAGCGCTCATCTCATCTCCTTTAGGCAGATAACCTTTGGCTCATTTCTTCCGGTATCGAAGCCAGTACCGGGATTTCCAAACACCTCAAAACCTCTTCAGGAGTGCGCAGCGCAGGGTCTAGATAGTCCGCCGCGAACGCGGCCCCAGTCCCCGAAGTCAGCGCCGCCGCGAACCCCACCAGCAGAACCACGCCCGCCGGCCATACCGGCAGCGCCGGCACCACCGGCTGCTCGGCGATCGCTACGTTCACAATGCCGCCCTCATCTAAAGCATCCCCCATACGCGCTTCTTCCCGTTTCTTTACATAGAGCAGGTAGTTCTCCTGCGCCGCCTTCTCGCTGTTCGTCAGATCATCTTGGGCAATCGCGTCGTCGCCGAGTTGCCGGGCCAGGCGGTGATATTCCGCCAACTCTGCTGTCGTCGTCGCCTCGCGTGCCGCCAATCCCTTCATCTCAACCTGGGCCTTCTGCAACTCCGCTTTGGCCCACTCATAGTTCACATCTAGGTCGGTTGTCTGGTCGCGCACCGGACTCTGCTTCTCCCCCGCAATGGCCTCTTTGGCCTGAGCAATCTGCTGCTCTACCTCTTGCACCAGACGATGGCTCGGCTCAAACTTGGTCAGCAGTTGTGTCTTCTTCAGCTCCAGATCCAGCAAGCTTGCCTTCAGCGCCCGCAACAGCTCGGGGTTATCCGCTGTGCGAACCTGGGTAACGTTCCGCACCGGCAAATTCGCCAGCTGCGTATCGAGTTCGCGAACTCGATGTTTTGTGTCGGACATTTGTGCCTCAGTTTGCTGGTAGCTCGCCTCCAGGTCGTCGAGTCGTGTCAACATCAGATCGCGTTGCTGCGCGGCCATCACCACGTCGTGGCTTTTTGCGAAGTCCGCCAGCTTTCCCTCAGCCTCTTCCAGTTGTCGCCGCGATTCTGCGGTCTGCTGATCGAAAAACTGCTGTTGTCCCCGAGGCCGGTGGACTTCCATGTGTTTCTCCAGATACACGCTGGCCAGCGACTGCAGCACACGGGCCGCCCGTTGCGCATCGGGCGCGCCATAACTTACCGCGATCAGGTTGGTTTTCTTGATCGACTCCACATCGAGACGCCCAGCCAGCTTCCTCGCGGCTCGCTCCACCCGCGCGGCTTGACTTTCGTGCGGCCGCAGCCATCGCAACCAATCATGCGCAGCCAAATCGTTGGCCTCGGCAACCCGTCGCAAAACGTCGTCGTCCTTAAGCAGTTCTACTTCTGAATTCAGTTCTTCTTCCGTCACTTCCACCCGGGAGAAATCGGGAGGAGCATTCTCCTGCGCCGCCACGGGAGGGTCGGCTCGTCCCCGGCGCACCAGCACGCGCAAGTGCGCCCGGTAATTGGCCCCGGCGAACGCATACACTACCGCTAGGACGAAGATCAACCCCGCGACCCCGACAAACAGCCTCCGCTGCCGGAAGAGAACCATCGCCAACTCCCGCATCGTCGGCGACTCCGGCACTTCTTCTCTGCGCGCTAAATCCTGATCTCGCATGCGGATTAACCTGGTTTGCCTGGTAAAGTTTGCCCGATAAATTCGGCCTGATAAAGTCGCGTGCTAAAACTGTGTAGGACTCACGTACATGCTTAAGGCTGGTTTGGTCAGGAACGGCTCGATCTTCGAAATGGAATTTTGCGGAACAAACACCAGATCACCAGGGCGCAACTCCGCCGCCTCGCCCAGGCTTCTCTGCTTCAACATCTTCTTCAGATTGAAAACGTGCGCTTCCACCAGGTCGTCATTCACCCGGCGAAACAAAAGCACCTGCGAGTGCTTCGCCTCGTGCGTGAACCCGCCCGCAATCTCCACTGCCTCCATGATGGTCGTGTCCCCGCGCAGCTCGTACTTCCCGGGCTTTCCAACCTCCCCGCCCGCCACGAAATAAGGATGCTCAAAGTCCTTCAGCGCCACCGCCACCTGCGGATCGTGCAGATATCCCGTGTACGCTCGCCGCACCGCCTCACGAAACTCGTCCAGAGTAAGTCCCTGGGCGAACACCGGCCCCGCGTCCTTGAGGGCGATGTATCCATCTGGTTGTACAGTGAGTATCTGGTCGAACTCCGGCGACAGCGTGAAGCTCAACGTCACCACGTCGCTGCGCGTGAGCCGGTAAAGCGGACGGCGTTCCCCTCCGAGCTTGGGGTTTCCCGTGCCGTCCGCTTGCCCCGGTTTTGCGGCCGCCATTCCCGCGCTTCCCGTCCCAGCCCCGGTTTGGCCGGTTGGAGAAGACTGTGGACTTGCTCCCAGGCCCTGCTCCCTCTTTTCCTCCTGGGCGAATGCGGCCACGCAAAGCTGTAACGACAACACGCCCACCACCGCAACTCTTGTCCAGCCAACGAAGGGCTTCATTGCGTGATAGGCTCTGTTTTCCCTGGTTTCCTAAACTCAGATTCTGAGATCCGCTCAGCTTCCGCGGCTCTCTTTGTGCAAGCTATGCCCACGCGGATTTCGCAGCAAGACTTGGGAAGTGCTGTCTACCAGCGTGGTCACGCCAGTTTTATTCGCAAGACTGCGCCGAACCAAGCCAGCCGCGGCTTTTCATACCGTCCAGCACGTCCGATAGAGCCGAAAGAGCATTCCCTCGCGGCCTACCTCCAAAAGTAGACTTGCATGTTCACGACATCACACCCGCTCGACAAAACGCGACCCGATGCTGCGCCGCAAAGCCGCGCCCCGCAACATTCCTCGCTCAAACAGCCGAAAGATTCCCCATCCCAATCTGGCTCGCCACATTTTTTCCACAACACCGCAACCCATTTTCCCGAATTGAGAGCCGCCTCCGAATAAAGTGACATGTTTCCTTGAGTCCCCCGTCTTTCACCCCTAAGATCAAAACGGCCCGTAATCCCGCTCCCCTCGGAGCTCTTCTTAATGACTTCGTCCCCAGCCGCCATCGCAGTCCTCATCGCCGACTCCAACCGCATGCAGGCGCAGCTTCTCACCAGCGCCCTGCGCCGCCGTTCCGAATTCCGCATCTCCACCTGCCCCATCGACATCGCCTCGATCCTGCACGCCGTCGCATCCACGCCAGCCAAGGTCGGCGTGCTCTCCCTGAATCACTCCGTCAACATCGCCAATCAGATGGCGTCCATGCGCCGCGTTCATCTCTCCCATCCCGCGATCGCAAAAGTTCTTCTAGTCGAGTCCTACGACCGCGCCCTCGTAGTCAGCGCCTTCCGCTCCGGAGCCCGCGGCATCTTCTGCATCTCCGACACGCATTTCCGCCTGCTCTGCCGCTGCATCCAGCGCGTAGCCAGCGGACAAATCTGGGCCAACACCGAGCAGATGACGTTCCTCCTCGACCTGGTCTCCGAAGTCCCATCCCTCCGCGTCCTGAACTCCGTAGGCCACCAACTCCTAACCCCGCGCGAAGAACAAGTCGTAACCCTGGTAGCCGAAGGCCTAAGCAACCGCGAGACCGCCGGAGAACTAAACCTGAGCGAGCACACCATCAAAAAATATCTCTTCCGCATCTTCGACAAGCTAGGCATCTCCTCCCGAGTCGAGCTAGTCCTCTACGCCGTAAACCACGGCGACCCCCTCCAAGCCGAATGGCTAGCCGGCGCAACCCAAGCCCCATCGGACTCCTAACAGTTTTCAGGAAGATGGAATGCTGAAATGCCAATGTGGGGACGCTCGGCCGTCCAGCCAAGCCTATGTGGGGACGGGCGCCTTCGCCCGTCCCGCCGAGCGTAGCGAGGCGCTGCACCACCCAACAGCCGCACCGCCAGCGATCAGAGTAAAGAGGCAAGAGGGTGGAGCAGGCCTTCAGGCCTGCGTCAAAGCCGACAGAACAAAAGGGCTTCAGCCCCTTGAGGTGACTCCGACGATTTGAAAACCTCCCCCAACGCCTGTATAAATCCCAAGACGGACCAAGTGCCCGACACCCCTCCAACCCCCGGCCCCACTCCCCAACCCCGCGGCCCCACCATAATCGCCGCCGGCCTGCTCCTGGCAGCTCTAGCCGTAGTAGTCCTCTACACCAGCCGCCGAGCCTTCCTAAGCCCAGTAGCCATGGTGGTGGTAGCCGCCATCGGACTAGTAGCCCTGCTACTGCAACGCCGCCTCCGCCCCGATCTTCGTTCCGACCTGCGTTCCGACCTCCGTTCCGACCTCGGCCCCAACGCCCACCCCGCAGCGCAATCCTCGTCCCCAAAAGATTCCCCGCCGCGCGCCCCGCTCCGCCTGAACGCCGCAGGCGTCGTCTTCGCCATAGCCGCCGTCTTTGCCGACGTCCTCCACCTGAACCCGGCCCTGATGCTGATCACCGCCCTGGCCGCCGTAATCTCCTTCGCCCTCAGCGGCGTAATAGTCCTAAACGCCCTCCGCAAACCCCGCCCCTGAAACGCGTTTTATGCGCGAATGTTCCAGTCGGAACATAAGAGGAGTTTTCCCGGAAGGCTGTGGAAAACTCGGAAATCTCGGAAAACCACCTTGAAGCTATAGTTGGATGGCGACAGGTGATTGGGCCCGTTGGGGTTAGGCAGATGCCGATATATCGGCACGAAAATCGTAGGGCGAATGAAAAGCGTCGAAAACCGGCGCTCGAGGCTGGCACTCGTCCGCGCTGAGTGCTAATTCGGATGGTTTTGGCGAAAGCTGACGATGGAGGGACCGGGAAGGGCACGACTTCAGTCGTGCCGCAGGCCGACAAGAAAAACGGGTCCAGCCGCGAGGCGGAGAAAGAATGGGGCCCGCCGCGCAAGCAGTCCGTAGGAAGCCGGGAGACGGCAACCGCCAGCTATGCAACTAATTCATCCGCGGCAGCACTCGCCAAAACGCACAGATCACGAAACACCCTAGCGTTGAAAGGAGACGTCTGGCCAGCTCTGCGCAATGTCTCCGGAAAGCCAGCCCTAAGCACTCGGTAAATGGCCATCATCTGCTGGACCGTCGGTCGCCGACTGCTTCCGACGAAAATGTTGACGCACTCGCGGAAAACGCCGCGAATTGTGCCGTTGTGAATGTAGACGTCTGTCCCGTTGAGGTCGCTCAAGGATTTTTGAATCCTGTGCGCCTTGGACTCAGATACAGCCCACGGCCGACCTCTTTGCTGCGCTCGGTCCAAGCCGACCGTCAGGCCCAGCTCAAAAGGCATATTAAATCTCGGCGTCGGGGGAGGTGCTCGATCAATCTGGACGCGGGAAAGATCGTGGACGGAATACCTGCAATCCCCAATCAAATCCAGAATTCGATCGAGTCGCCGGCGACTAAATGGAATTTCTAGCGTTGCACGTGGAATAAAACCGAACGCGCTGACAGCTGCGATGTACGCGAGAAAGAGGTTTTCGAACTCCGAGTCATACGGAATGTTGAGGAACACCGACTCGGCTTTAGCGGCGTGCTTCCGATACACTCGTCTTCGTTTTCGCAGCTCTCGCTTTGGCATGCGTACCGCTGGCGGGGTCGTCGCCGTATTCTCTCCTCAGTGTGCCCACAAGCGTATCGCCACGTTTGCGACGGATCTCCCCGCTCATATCCCGGATCAAACGGTCCGCCCTGCCCGCCGGGACACCCAGCACCCTCGCTGTATCGCGGGCGGTCGCGGGTCGGCCAGGGGCCGGGCGACGCCTCAAATAGTCGCTCAGTGACTCCGAATCGGTTTCCCTGAGCACCGTCTCAAGCGTAGCGTCGCCGCGGAAGCCTCTCGCAAAATCGTCGCCGTATTCCTGGCGTAGCGTGGCCACAAGGGTATCGCCTCGCTTCCGACGAATTACACCACGCTCGTCCCGACAGCGATCATCCAGATCCTCGTCCCGACAGTGATCATCCAACCCGTCAGCGCTACGCCTTCCCATCTGTGACCCCTTAGGATAGTATAGCGCGCTCGAACCAATGTCGCCCGAGACTCAGTAGGAGGCGCAAAATGCAGACGAACGTATGGGCAGGGCGAACAAACTGCGCGCCTCGCGAACGGGAATTAGCGGCGGTGCTTCAAATAGTCGCTCAGCGAGTCCGAGTCAGTCTCTTTCAGCACTCTACCGAGTTTAGCGTCACTGCGAAAGTCTGGCGCGAAGTCATCGCCATACTCTCTTCTCAATGTGCCAACAAGCGTATCGCTACGCTTCCGTCGAATTTCGCCGTCCGCATCTCTACACCGACCGTCTAACCCGTCACTGCAATGGTCTTTACTCATACTGCCTCCAAGAACCAACTACGAGCACCCGCTCGTGCTCCCGCAACTCCCGCACCGATAGCAACTCCCATTCCGCGTCATGATGCTGCCGCAGAAGCTGCACGTAGGAGCGTCGCCCAGGTCGATGATGCCGGCCAGTTGATCTGCCGCGTGCACAGAACCAGGGTTTAGGGATCGGGGATTAGGGGTCGGTGCTCCTGTCGATGATTCATTTGCCTCGCTCGTCCCTGGCCCCTGACCGCTGGCCCCTTGCTTCGGCCGCAGATTCTCGAACAAGAACTGCTGCTGCCCGGTCAGGAAACGCAACTGCAGCCAGCGGAAGATGTAGTCCATGATCGACTTGGCAAACCCGATGTCGGGATTGCTGGTCCACCCGCTAGGCTCAAACCGCGTGTGCGCAAACTTTTCGCACAGCAACTTCAGCGGCACGCCGTGCTGCAGCGCAATGGACGTGGCCAGCGCAAAGCTATCCATCAGCCCCGAGACCGTCGAGCCTTCCTTGGCCATGGTGATGAACAGCTCGCCCGGCTCTCCATTCGGGTAGAGCCCGACGGTGATGTAACCTTCATGGCCTCCGATGTTGAACTTGTGCGTGATCGAAGCCCGCTCCTCCTGCAGCTTGTGCCGCACGGCGCGAGGAGGCGCGTTAAGGTTGTCTTCTTCCCGTGGCGCGGCCGCCCCCGGCCGCGGGTCATCTTTGCTGGAGTTGGCAGTCTTAGTCCCAGCCGCCGAAAGCGGCTGCGACTTCTTGCACCCATCCCGATAAACCGCGACAGCTTTCAGGCCAAGCTTCCATGCCTGAAGATAAGCTTCCATGATGTCTTCAACCGATGCATTCTCCGGAAGATTCACCGTCTTCGATATAGCCCCCGAGATAAAAGGCTGCGCAGCAGCCATCATCCGCAAATGGCCCATGTAAGCAATCGACCGAGTCCCCTTAGCCGGCCTAAACGAGCAATCAAACACGGCAAGATGATCGTCCTTAACATGCGGAGCCCCTTCGATGGTCCCCGTAGCATCGATGTAGCTGACAATCGCATTCGCCTGATCGTGATCGTACCCAAGCTTGAACAAAGCCGTAGGCACAGTCTGATTCACGATCTTGATCATGCCTCCCCCAACCAGCTTCTTGTACTTAACCAGCGCCAGATCCGGCTCTACACCTGTAGTGTCACAGTCCATCATGAAGCCTATGGTGCCGGTTGGCGCTAATACTGTTACTTGAGAATTCCTGTAGCCGTGTTTTTCGCCTTGGGCGAGGGCTTCGTCCCAACATTGTTTGCTGGATTCGTAGAGAATGCTCGGAACGTTTGATTTGTTTATGTTGTTTACGCTGGCGCGGTGCATTCGGATTACGTCTAGGAATGGTTCGCGGTTTATGTACCAGCCGGGGCAGGCTGCGCCGGGCATGTTCGCGGCTTCGGTTATGCCTAGGCGAGTTGCTACTGTGTCTGTCGCTGGCGTTAATGGCTGGCATTGTTCGGCTATTTTGCTCGACTGCAGATAGGCTTCGCCGCACATGATGGCGGTTACGCAGGCGGCGTAGTCGCGTCCGCCGTCGCTGTCGTAGGGTAGGCCTGCGGCCATTAGCAGAGCGCCTAGATTTGCGTAGCCCAGGCCTAGCGGGCGGTAGTCGTGGGAGTTGCGCATGATCGCTTCTGTTGGATATCCCGCGTTGTCGACGAGAATTTCCTGCGCGGTGATCAGCACATCTACTGCGTGGCGGTAGGCTTCTACGTCGAACGTTCCGTTCGGGGCGAACTTCAGCAAGTTCAAACTTGCTAAGTTGCAGGCTGAGTCATCTAAGAACATGTATTCGCTGCACGGATTGCTGGCGTTGATTCTTGCCGTGTTCTTCGACGTGTGCCAGCGATTTGTGGTGGTGTCGTATTGCATGCCGGGATCGCCGCAGTGCCAGGTGGCTTCGGAAAGTTTCTTTAACAGGTCTTTGGCTTTGTAGGTTTTCATGACGCTGCCGTCCTGGACCTTCTTTGTGGAGAAGTCGGTGTCGCGGACTACGGCGTACATGAAGTCGTCGGTTACGCGGACGGAGTTATTCGCATTCTGGAAGAAGATGGAGGAGTAGGCGTCGGAATCCGGATGAGAACCATCGTATCCCTGGGCTACGAGAGCGTGGGCCTTGGCTTCTTCTTTTTGCTTGCACTCGATGAACTCTACGATGTCGGGATGGTCTACGTTGAGGATGACCATCTTTGCCGCGCGGCGAGTTTTGCCTCCGGACTTGATTACGCCGGCGAAGGCGTCGAAACCTTTCATGAAGCTTAGCGGGCCGCTGGCTGTGCCTCCTCCGCTTAGACCTTCGGTGGAGGAACGCAGCGGCGAGAGATTGGTTCCGGTGCCGCTGCCCCACTTGAAGAGCATGCCTTCGGTTTTCGCCAGAGTCAGGATGGAATCAAGCGAGTCTTTTACTGAGTTGATGAAGCATGCGGAGCATTGCGGCTTGCTGTAGCCGGTGATGCCGAACTCGACTTGCTGAGTTTGAGGATTCCAGTGCCAGTTGCGTGCGTCGGAATTGGGCTCGATGCGGTCGCAGCCTACGTTGAACCAGACCGGCGAGTTGAAGGCGGCGTACTGGCGGACGAGGATGTGAACTAACTCGTCGTGGAACGTGGCGCCGTCTTCGGGAGTTTTGAAGTAGCCCTGGGCCAATCCCCAGTTGCGGATGGTTTCGGCTACGCGGGTGACTAACTGGCGGACTCCGGTTTCGCGCTCGGGCGTGCCTACCTTGCCATGCAAGTATTTCGAGGCCACAATGTTGGTGGCGGTCATGGACCAATCTTTGGGAACTTCAACATCTTTTTGTTCGAAGATGACGTTGCCTTGGGCGTCGGTGATCTGGGCGAGGCGGAGATCCCATTCGAGCTCGTCGTAGGGCGAGACACCGGGCTTGGTGAAGAGGCGGCGGAAGGACAGGCCGGGGGCGGTCTTTTTTGGGTTCACGGCGTTTGCGGGCGTGACAGGGTTTGCGGGGGTGGCCGCAGGGGCATTGACGGTAGTGGTTTTGACCTCGGGCATTGCTCTCTCCATTATTAGTTAGATTCTATCCAGCTTGACCCGATTCGGCGTCCCTTTGGGGGTGGATGCGGGAATTGGGTTGTGCCCGAACGGGAATTTGTTCGGGGTGTTGCAGTTCTTGTAAAGAGCTTTTCTTTCGCCCTCTTCGGGGCTTTCGGGGGCTAAAGCCCCGGATCGTTTTGCTTCTTACGCGGCGCTTAAGCGCCGCTCTTCCACGGTGCTGCATGTGCCGGTAGTGCTTTGATATTTCTAAACTCAGGGGCTAAAGCCCCATTTATGGCGGCATCTGACGGCACCCTTCGGTGCGCTTCGCTTTCTCAGGGCAGGCTCAAGAACTAAAGCCGTGCCCTTCCCGAGCTTGTCACTCCCTTCGGTTTAGAAGCCGGAGGGTAGGGGATGAGGACAGTGAAGATTCTTGTTGGCTCCGGAATCCAGATTCGGGGCCTGCGGTGCTGCATCCGATGCTTGTGCCTTTGCTGTTTGGGCCGGCGTTGTGGTGGTGCTGGCATTATCGGACAGGAGTGTCCGACCCACACGAGCTGTGCCCACATCTGTCAATTCCAGCGATGACTGGAAATCGACGCCGATGCCTGAGGCTTTTTCGGCGGAGGAATGTATCCACTGGTTGAGGGCGTTGCAGATGTTGCGGCGCTGGGTCTGGTCTTCGATGACTACGAAGCGGAGGAAGCACCGTCCGGAAGCCAGGCGCGCGCGCATGGGATTGGCGCAGGTGAACATGCGGTCGAGGGTGAAGGCCATGTTGTCGTCTTCGGAGAACTGCAGGACGGCGAGCATGCGGCGTTGGGATTCCTCAGCGGCTAAAGCCGGCGAGTTTCTTGCCGACATAACGGCACGACTGAAGTCGTGCCCTTCCCGACCTGTGCCTCCCTCGAGAGATGTGGGGGCGGAAGCAACTGCCGAGCTTTGCTCGGCTGGACAGCCGGGGGCGGCTGTCCCCACATGGATCTTGCTGGCTCCCGAAGTATTGCTGGCGGCCAGGTCCATGATTTCTTCGGCTAGGGCGAAGATGCCGGGTTTGCTGGGGACTATGAGGAGGCTATGGGTGGAATCGCAACGGAACCAGCGCGACCATTGCAGGCGGCGTGGGTCCACGGGGCGGTCGAAGCCGTGCCGGGCCAGGGAATCGGCGACGAGTCGAGTTAAAGCTTCCATCCAAGGGCTCCTAAAATCGGCTTCGGGCTTTGGCTTTCGGGCTTCGGCCAGAAGTTGAACTGCGTTCGGGTGTCAGACGAGTTCCTAATGATTAATTCAGTCGGCCCCCCGGGGGAGGATCGGGGGAACGGCCACCGCACTTAACGCTTTTGTTTCTTACGTTTACGGGAGGCGCCGGGTCACCTCTGGCCTGGCGCCCACCCGTAAATCCTTCCTGACAGCGCCCCTCGTCTTTCGCCGGGCCCGTTCCCGCGAGACCGGTTTCAAAGGGCTATGGGAATGCAAAGTTACTCCCGCTTATTGTGCCTGTCAAGAGGGAAACACCATAGGTTGTATCCTCAACAATGACGGCCTTGGTGCGGGGGTGTAGGGTTTGTTTGGGATTTGTTTTCCACAAAGGGAATTCATCTGGCGTTCATAAAGGCAGTGGCCAGTGGCCAGTGGTCAGGGGCCAGGGGCCAGTGAGATCCCTTGGGACGCGGCGGCCGAGATGTTTGTTTAGAGCGAGCGCAGGCCCGGGATGGGGCTGCGGCCGCTGCGGTAAGGTTGGGGAGATTTGCGCATTAAGTGGGCTGGGAGCGACGGTGGCATTCGAGTTTCGCCCTGCTCCGGATTCTCGTCTGACAGCAAGGGTACGTAGATGTCCTCGAAGATCTGGCGCGGCGCGATGCGGAGAACGCCGTCGGAGGATTCGACGAGATAGTCGCCTTTGCGTCCGGAGTGCTGGCGTCCGAGAACGTCTGCGAAGGTTAGGTTGGTGGTGAGTTGTTTGGCTTTGACCAGAAACCGGGTGCGATAGGTAATCCATGGGTTGGTTGCTTTCATGTGTGCCAGCCGGTTCCTAACTGTTGAAGTTGGTAAGGAAGCGGGCCAAACGCGCGATTGATGTGTCGCAAAAAACGCGACACATCGCGCGGCCCGCCCGGATCCTTCACTGCGCAAAAAACGCTTGTTCAGGATGACAATCAAAGCTGTGCTGCGTCTTCGGCCGGTTCTTGTCTTCGACCGATTTCCTGATTCATTTTTGTTAAGAAGGCGAGAGTGAATGTACGAGCGAAAGGGCGCGCGGTCAATTCAGTATTTTTGGTGCAGTTGAGGAAAATCGTTGCCACGGATCTTCGCAGATCGGCACGGATCGAAAACCTTCTCGAAGATATGGTGCTAAGCCGCACTGAGGGCTTGGGTTCTGTTTGGGGGAGGGTGTTGGAAAAAAAATTGTTTAGGGCGCGGAAGTTGATTGTGCACAGGGGTTGCACAGGAAATGCAGAAAGGCAGTGGCCAGTGGTCAGTGATCAGTTCTTGTTGCCGGCTGTGCGGAGAACCACGTTAGAAGGCGTTGGTCGAATTCCTGTGGAGCGGTGCTTATGGCTCCGCAGTGATCGGCGTTAGGGACTTCCCAGAGAACTACGTTGGGATTGCGGGCTTGGATACGGCGGGAATGGCGGAGGGGGATGTTGCTGTCGACTTGGCCGTGAATCAGGAAGACCGGAACTCTCGTGGCCGCTACGGAATCTTCTGGTGAGACCTGTTGCATGTCGAGGCCGTACTTCCAGCGCGCGTAGAGGAAAGCGAATTCGACGACGGGGCGGAAGATGGTTCGTCCGAACCAGGGGCCCAAGTGAAATGGTTGGCCCATGCGGTCGTAGGCGATCTCGCGGAAGCTGGAGAAAGAAGATTCTGCGGCCACAGCGCAGAAGTGGGGTTCGGCGGAGAGAGATTGGAGTAGCTCGGCTGCGCCCATCGATTCGGCGAATCCGAAGATGCAGCGAAGACGATCTTGCGCAGCGAGGAAGTCGAACCACTGGTGGATGTCGTTGCGTTCAAGGAGGCCGTAGGTAGCGAGTGGGCCTCCGCTAGCGCCGTGCGCGCGGTTATCGGGGAGAAGTACGGTGAATCCGTTTGCGAGGAGGAGCTGCGCGTATCCGGTCATGCCGACGCGGTTGTCGGCTAGACCATGGAGGAGAATTACTGCGCCGCCGTTGCTGCTGTGGGGATGGATGATCCAAGCGCGGAGGGTGATGGCGTCCGGCGTGGTGGTGGACACGTCTGCAAGGTCGGAGTTCAGTCGGTGAGCGATGTCACGCATGGTGGATTCGTCTTCTCGCGTCAGATGGCGGCGGGCAGGATGCAGAGTGCCGTCGGCTACGAAGATTCCCGCGAGGGCAGAGAATGCTAGGTAGAGCGTGAGGAAGAGTAGGCCGCGGGGGAAGTTTCTGGATAGGCGCATTGGGTCTTAAGGATGGTACGGGTGGGCCGCGAGTGCGGTTCCGCTACAAAACCGTTCAGCGCGGGGAGAACGCCTTGAGACCGCAGGGATAGCGGAGGAAGTGTAGGGGTCCTTCGACTTCGTGGCCGCTCCGCTTCGCGGAGCGGCCACTACGCTCAGGATGACAGGTCAGTTTAGCGTCCGGCTAATGCTGGTTCCTGGATTGCTTTACCGCTCTTGTAGGCTTCGTAACGGGCGTTTACTTCATCCCAGTTGATTACGTTCCACCAGGCGGTCAGGTATTCCGGACGGCGGTTGTTGTATTTCAGGTAGTAGGCGTGCTCCCAGACGTCGTTGCCGAAGATGGGGAAATGGCCTACGGAGATGGGGCTGTCCTGGTTGGGCGTGGACATGATGTGGACGTCGCCTTTGGAACCGGCTAGCCAGACCCATCCTGAGCCGAATTGTTTTACGCCGGCGTCGTTGAACTTGGCCTGGAAATCTTTGAAGCTGCCGAAAGTTTTCGTGATGGCCTGGGCTATGGGGCCGGTGGGATCGCCTCCGCCTTTGGGCTTCATGATTTTCCAGAACATGGAGTGGTTGACGTGGCCGCCACCGTTGTTGCGGACGGCGCCGCGAATGTCTTCGGGAATGGAGTTGAGGTCGCGAATTAAATCCTCGGCGCTTTTCTTGGACAGCTCAGGATGCTTTTCGATCGCGGCGTTGAGATTTTTTACGTAGGCGCCGTGATGCATGTCGTGGTGCAGGGTCATCGTCTGTTTGTCGATGACGGGTTCGAGGGCTGCGTAATCATAAGGCAGGGGCGGTAGTTCGAAAGCCATGACTTTTCCTCCAGGATTCTTATTGTACTGATGACGGGAGCGCGGGTGTGGTTGCGAAGAGATTTTACACCTGCGGGCGCTTGGCCGGCAGATTGGCGCTGGCGGCAAGTTGCAGAGGTCCTTCGCTTCGCTCAGGATGACAAAAGTCTTGGGGTGACCTGCGAGTTTAGTTGGTGGGGGGGCCCAGGATTTCGCGGACTTTGCGGGTCAGGTTTTGCAGGGTGAAGGGTTTTTGCAGGAAGGTCTTCTGGCTGTCGGCGGCGGCGGTCGAGGGGAAAGCATCCTGGGCGTAGCCGGAGAGGTAGAGGACTTTCAGGCTGGGACGCGCGGGCTTGAGTTGCTGTACGAGTTCGTGGCCGTTGAGGCCGGGCATGACTACGTCGGTGATGACGAGGTGGATGGGATCGGAATGGGCGGCGGCGAGGGTGAGCGCGTCGGCGCCGTTGGCGGCTTCGAGGACGCGGTAGCCGCGGGATTCGAGAGTTTCGCGGACGAGCTGGCGGACGGAATCTTCATCTTCGACTAAGAGGACGGTTTCGGTTCCACCGACTGCGGCTAGAGCTACGGGAGTGGCGCCGATGGCTTCGGAGGGTTCGTCGACGCGGGGGAAATAAATGGTGAAGACGGTGCCGCGTCCGAGTTCGCTCTGCACGAAGACGTAGCCGCCGCTTTGTTTGATGATGCCGTAGACGGTGGAGAGTCCGAGGCCGGTGCCTTTGCCTTTTTCTTTGGTGGTGAAGAAAGGTTCGAAGATGCGGGCCTGGGTTTCGCGGTCCATGCCTTCGCCGTTATCGCTGACGGAGATCATGACGTAGGGGCCGTTCTTGATGAAAGTGTTTTCGGGACGGTAGGAATCGTCGAGAGTGACGCTGGCGGTGCGGATGGAAATTTTACCGCCGTTGGGCATGGCGTCTTTGGCGTTGACGACGAGATTCATGATGACTTGTTCGAGCTGTCCGGCATCGGCGCGGGTGCAGCCGACGGCTGGGGCGAGGCTGGTGGTGAGTTCGATATCTTCGCCGATGAGAGGGCGGAGGAGACGCTCCATGTCGGCGACGATGGCGTTGACGTCGATGACTTTGAGTTCGAGAAGCTGTTTGCGGCTGAAGGCCAGCAGCTGGCGGGTCAGAGTGGTGGCGCGGTCGGAGGCCTGCTGAATGGCTTCGGCTTTGGAATGCAGAGGATGTCCGAGGGTGAGCTGGTCGAGCATGACCTCGGTGTATCCGCTGATGACCATGAGGAGATTGTTGAAGTCGTGGGCGATGCCGCCGGCGAGACGGCCGACGGCTTCCATTTTCTGGGCCTGACGGAACTGGTCTTCGAGAACGCGGCGCTCGGTGATGTCTTCGGCGATGCCTTCGAGAACGTCGGTGGGTTCGTCGCCGGCGACGGCACGGCCGCTGATGCGGACGGTGATGATGGCCGCGTCTTTGCGCTTCCAGCGCACTTCAAAGCCGTCCATGCGTCCGGTGCGGCGGAATTCGTCGACCAGGCGGGTATGTTCGGCGGGGTCGACGAAGACGTCTTTTTGCGGATCGAGCGACAGGACTTCGAGAGCGGAGTTGTAGCCGAGCATTCCGATGAGAGCGGGGTTGACGTCGAGAAAATGGCCTTCGAGGCTGGCACGGTAGATTCCGTAGACAGCGGTTTCCACCAGAGAGCGGTAGCAGGTTTCGGAGCGGCGCAGGGACTGCTCGTTACGCTTGCGATCGATGGCGGCGGCCAATTGCTGGGAGATCAGGGCCAGCACGTCCTGATCGCGGTCACGGAAGTGGGTGTTCTTGGAATAGCTCTTGAGGACGACGGCGCCCAGAATGTGTTGGTTGACTTTGAGCGGGACGCCTAGCCAGTGGAGCGGAGGCGGAGCGTCGAGTTTTATTTTGCCGCGCCGCTGCATTTCGTGCGCGAGCTGAGGAGTGCAGAGCAGGGGTTCGCCGGTGCGCAGTACGTATTCCACGAGGCCCGAGGCTAGTTTGGCGGGAGCGGGCGCGGACTCCTGCTCGTCAACGAAGTAGGGGAAGGTGAGCAGTTGCGATTCCGGATCGAGAATGGCGATGGAGAAGTTGCGGGCGCACATGAGTTCATCGACGATGCCATGGATGGCGGCGAAGAACTGCTGCAGGTCCTGGGTGGCGCTGGCTTTTTCGGCAATGCGATAGAGGGCGGAGCTGAGAGCCTCGGCGCGTTTGCGCTCAGAGACGTCGCGATAGATGGCGTAGAAGGCGGTGGTCTGGCCATCGATGATCAAGGGAGCGCAGGAGACGGAAACGTCGAGCAGAGTGCCGTCCTTCGCGAGGCGCTGGGTTTCGAGAGTGATGGATTCGCCGCGTTCGAGACATTGCGCGATCCAATCGGCTTCGGCGGCGCGATCAGGAGGGAAGATGAGCTGGTTGACGGATTTGCCCAGGATCTGCGCCGGGGTGTAGCCGAACAGGCGCTGAAATTCCTGATTGACGCACTGCGCGCGGAAGGAACGGTCGGTGATGACGAGTGGGTCTGGCGAATTCTGAAAAAGTTGCTCAAGATATTGGCGGCGGGAATTAGTTTCTTCAGAGCTGGTTTTCTTCGAATTCTTTTCCTTGGAAAGCGTTTTCCCGGAATTTTCTGCGGGGCTCTTCTCTCTGGAAGCCTTTTCCGCGGTACTCTTTTCTCCGGTACTCCACTCTCCGGTACTCCACGAGAGAGAAGATGTCTGCGCGACGGGGTTGGGCACGGTGGGTGGAACGAATGCGGGCGGGGCCCCGCGCTCGAGTGCCTGACGAAGACGTTTGGCACGCAACAGTTCCCGCGACTGCGGCACACGGGTGACACGATCACCCATCTTGAAGCTCCCCCCTCTGGAACCCAGCCATGGGCATGGTAGAACGCGGGGAGAGTTACGGGAAAGTTACTGGGGTAATTTGAAGGTAGTGGTCAGTGATCAGTGGTCAGTGGTCAGTAACACCGCCGCTGATCACCGGCCAATGCGTTTTGGAAGGGACGCCAGGAGACCGTTTAGTATTCGGCCTACTTCGGCTGTGGCGCTCAGCAGACATTCGCTTTGGTTCTTGTCCAGATAGCCAAGATCCTGGGCGACTAGAATCTGGGTCTCGATTTCCATAAGAGAACCGCGGGCATTTCCAAGAAACTGCCTGAATTCCCCCGTCGAGAGTCTGCCTTGCCCTTCCGCAATGTTGCTAGGCGCGGAGATCACCGCGCGCCGCAATTGCGAAGTCAAACCGTAGGTTTCGATTTTCGGGAACGCCTGGGTACAGCGATAGACGTTCAGAACCAACGCCATCGACTTTTTCCAAACGACCAGATCGCGATATGACCGGACAATCGGCGTTACGGAGCATTGCATCTGCCTACTCTGCATCACGAGGAGGCCGTCCGAGCGTGATATCCATCACTAAACTCTGTGGATTTCCCGAAAAGGGCAAAAGGCAGTGGTCAGTGATCAGTGGCCAGTGGCCTGTAAAACCGCAAGGGGTTGAGTTTACTGACTACTGATCACTGACCACTGGTCACTGCCTTCAGGCTTTGCTGGCTAGCATTTCGCAGACGCGGCGGATCATTTGGCGCTGGCTGTCGTTGAGGGTGAGGAACTCGAAACCGTAGCGCAGGCCCTGGCGGTAACGGACGATGGCGCGGACTTTCAAAGGGTAGGGACTGAGGGGCAGAGGAATCTCGAGGGAAACGATTTCGCCGCTTTCGAGTTCGCCGGTGAGGGTGGCGCCGATGCCGTCCTGACCGAGTTCGGTGGAGCGTCCCCAGCAGGAGCGGAATTCGCCATCCTGAAACATGCGGACCTGCATGCGGACGTCAAGAGCAAAGCGAGGGAAGCGGCGAGCGTGGGCCCCGGTCGGCGCGGCCGGCTTAGGTTCGAGTTTTTTGCCCGGAGCAGACATAAAGTCAGGGGTCAGTGGCCAGGGGTCAGTGGCCAGCCAAACCGAGATTCTTTTAACCGGCCACTGACCACTGATCACTGGCCACTTTTTAATTGCCGTGTAACAGGTAGCCGGGCTCCAGCGGGAGTTTGCCTGCGACCTTGACGACCGCGACACTGCTGTTGATCGAATACACATCTACGAAGCCAACCGCCCCGGGGATCGACGCTACCTTGTTAACCAGGTCTTCATCGGAGGTGACGATCACGAAAGGAGGATGGCTGGGATGCGACTGATTGGAGGCGACGATCAGGCTATCGACCTCGCCCGCGGACATGCCGTAAACCTTTTCAAGGACAATCTTCATTTCAGGCGCGGACGGCGCGCGCAGAATGAAGGTGACGGATCTGCCGTCGGGCCAGCGGCTGGTCTGAGCCTTGCAGACCTTGACCAACTCAGCTAGGCTGACGGCGCGCTCGCCATTTGCTTTGTTGGCAACCAGGGCAAGATCCCGCGCCGACGCCAGCGAGGCGCTGATGAGTACAAATACGAATACCGAACCACGCAGAACGCGTTGGCAGAACAATCTTCTTCTCCTGCAGACACAGACCTGTAGAGTGATTGTGCGCGAAGGGTGGGCAATGGTTAAAGGTAACTAAGGTCACGAGACAGGTGCAGGCATGGTGAGAAACCTGCCGCCAGCGCGCTTTAAAGGGTCCTGCCAAGAAAAATGGGCGCGGCTGGAAGCCGCGCCCTTGGTTCGTCTGCGATGGTCGGCGAGCTACTTTTGCTTCTTGCGCAGAGCCCCGTGTGCCGTGACGGCTGGCCGCACCATGGAGAAGGCCGGCCGGATCGCGCCCGAAGACCCAGAAGCGTTCTGCAACTGGAGTGTCCCGACGCTGCCCTGGCCCGTATCGTTCTCCATGAAGATAAGGGTTGAGTCGTTTACGGCGTAGAAGAGGAAAGAGAGCTCGTCGACGCCGTTCGTGTTGTCGTTTGTCTGCAAGGCTGGGAACGAGATCATGCCACGCCCGTTGGAATTGTTGGCGTAGGTCGGCGGCGTTGAGTTGTTGCCATTGAGTTGCGCGTTGGAAATGAGACCACCGACGGAGCCCATATTATTCGCATCATACAGACCGCTGGAGAAGCCACCGCTGGAGTTGGTGACGAACTCGGCGATCATGTCGACTTCGCCGTTGGAGTTGGCACCCGAAAGGTTCAGCGCATAGCCTTGCGACGCGGCAAGGGAAGTGGAGGTCTGCGGGTAAGCAACGCCTGCCTCGATTCCACCCAGGTTATCGGCTTCCAGAAGAAAGACGCCGCCGTTGAAGGGATACGCCGCAAAACCGAAGCTGCCGGTAACCGGCTCTTCTTCGCTCGTTATTATGTTGTAGATGCCGGTTAGTGTGAGCGAGGTACGTACGCCGACGGAGCTGTAAGCGCCGCCCACGCTAGGCGCGGTTGCGAGCGTGGCATCGATGTTGGCATCCTGAATACCGTTGCTAATGACGCCTCCCTGGGCAGTAAACAAGCCTCCAGTGAAGAGCGGCAGTTGGGTAGGGGTCTCGGTGGCAATGTTGGCACCAAGGGCGCCACCCGTCATGGTGAAAACGACCTGGCCCGACGGAAACGCGGTCTGCCCGGTGGAAGCGAAGGCATCACCGGCAAGAATGTTCCCCGACGAATCGGTTTCAATCAATACGAGTTGGCTCGAATTAACGACCCAGACGTCGAAGGTCAGCGCGCCGAGCAGGCCGGCATCGCCGTCCAGTTGGGCTGTTCCGGGCGATCCGGCGAGAACGGCGCTGGGGCTCACCAGGGAAACGTCTGTCAGGTTGGCGGAGATGCCATCGTCGTTGAAATCCTCTGTGCCGGTGGCGTTGCCGTTGGCATCGAGAGTGAACGAGCCCACGGCGCCCAGCGGGTTGGAGTCGGGGTCTGCTCCGTTCAATCCGAAGGAGTAGGAACCCACCATTGCGCTCTGACCGACGCCTGCAGTTTGCAGATTGATGGTGCCGCTGCCGGTTCCGTTGCTGTCAAACCGGGTGATCAGGCCGCCGGAGGTGGAGTTCAGAACGAAGTCGATGCCGAACTGCACCTGGTTCCCGTTGATGGTGGCGTTGAGGGTGCCGTTGCCTCGGCCATCCGCGCCAACAACGTAACTTCCGGTGACCGGCACGCTGGTCTGTACGGGTGTAGCCAGGCCTAGCGTCTCTACGTTCAGGGCGGGGTCGTTTATGTCGATGAGGCTTCCGCTCGAGAAGTTGCCGCTGCTAGCAACGAGTGTGCCGGCGACCGCAAAGTTGCTCAGGTTGTCATTAGTGATGTCGATGCCGGAAAACGAAAAGACGTAGGTGCCGCTTAGACTGCTGGTGGTGAAGCCACCACTCGGAGGCGGCGTGGCGGAGTTGCCACTGCTGCCGCAGCCGACTAGAAGTGACAGTGTGGAGAGCGCGAGGAACGAGACGAGTGCGTTGCGGACTGACATAAACTGCCTCCCTGGGAGCGAATCGATCGTGGAGCTGGGCACCTTGTGGTTTGAGGTTAGCACAGGTGAATTCAGTTGCATCAAACCCGAACCACGAAAATAAGTAGCGCGCGGCAGAAAAAAATCCGGGGAAGTGCAAGATGTTACATATCTTTACATTCTGGCAGGTGGAGATGGGCCGGGGTGCAGGATTTCGGCATCCAACGTCAGTGGCTGGCTGCCCGCTTCTGCTTCCCAGCTTCTCGGGATTTTCGGCGTGAGTGTGGTAGAAACGCTGTGCGGGAGCGCGATGGCGCAAGCAGAATGCAGAGGTCCTTCGCGTTGCTCAGGATGACAAGGTGTCATTAGGGGATTACATGGCAAGGTTCAGAGAGTGCGCGCTGGCGATGGCGCTGGTGGGGGCGGCGCTGGGGCAGGCGGCTGCGCCGGGCCAGGATACTCCCAGCCCGGATTCTGCCAGCCAGGGTAATGGACTGGTGATCGAGCCGGAGAAGTTGCCGGATACGTATCCGCAGGAACCTTACGCGGTGAAGCTTTATGCCAAGGGCGATTATGTGCCGGTGTTGCGGTGGCGCGTGCAGAGTGGAGCGTTGCCGCCGGGGATCAGGCTGGAGGAAAACGGAGAGCTGCGGGGAGCGGCCGAGCGGGCGGGTGAATTCGAGTTTGTGCTGGCGGTGCGGGATGGCGGCAAACCGCAGCAGGCAGTGCAGAAAGTATTCGTGATCAAGGTGGTGGAGGCGCTCAAGCTGGAGTGGAAGGTTCCGGCGCACGTTACCGCGAATCGGATCGATGGCAGCGTCGCGGTTTCGAACACGACACGAGACGATATGGACTTGACGTTTGATGTGAAAGCGGTGGCGGAGAACGGGCGGGCAACTGAGATCGGGTATCAGCATTTTCCGTTGAAAAGAGGAACGCTTGGGATGACGCTGCCGTTTGGCGAGACGCTGCCGCACGGCGGGTATGTGATCGACGTCAACGTGGTGGGCGAGGTGGCGAAGCGGAACGCGATTTACCGGCAACGCATGCAGACTCCGGGGCCGCTGCAGGTGGTGGTGGGGCCTTAGCAGGGATCAGTGGTCAGGGGTCAGTGGCCGGTGTCCAGTCATTACTTCTCGGCTTTTCGGTCTGCCTATTCGCCGGGCGGTACTGTGGTCACATTGACTTGGGTTTGAGGTTTCTGGAAAAATAGGCGCGGGTTGGTATCCGGCGCATCTTTTGCGTCTGGTTTTGCTGCAACTTGAAGTTGCTAGTGAAGTTATGGAACTGCTGCTCAATCTGGCGTGGCTGTTGCTGGCGCTGCCGGCTTACTGGCTGTGGCGGCGGGACGCGGGATTGCGGGCGGCGCGCTGGGTAACTTCACTGCAGTGTCTGCTGGCTCTGGGATGCGTGCTGGTTCTGCTGTTTCCGGTGATCTCGGCTTCGGACGATCTGCATGCGATGCGGGCGGAGATGGAAGATTCCTCCATCAGCAAGCGCACGGTGCGGCAGGCCGGAAGCGACAAACATTCAGGCTGGGTCAACCGGCTGCAAGGGGTTCCGGCTGCGAGTGCGGTGCGGCTGGTTCCTCCGGAAGTCAGGCTGCTTGAGGTTTCCGTTACGTGCGTATCGCCGCTGGCGAGGCCGTGCGTTTTCCACGGTGGCCGCGCACCTCCTTTTTCCCTCCTTGGTTAGTTCGCCGAATCATTCTGGTTGCGCCGTTGCGTATCGCTGATGGGTTGAAGAAATAAATCCGCGGCGATTGTCCCTCGTCTTTAGGGAATCCTTACGAGGGAAACCAGATACTAGAGAAATTCTCATTCGCCGATGGTGGATTGTTCCGGAAAGACGCAGCTGGCTGCGTTTCTCCGGAGAGTTCGGGGATGTGCGAACGAGTGGGGACGGAGTAGTGGATGCTTAGAACATTCTTGTGCGTTTTGTCTTTCCGAGTTCTGGTGCTGGCAACGCTGGGTGCGGGGCTGGCCTCGGCGCAGGCCGCGCCGGCGGCTCCTCAGGCCTTGCCTTCGCAGGCCTTGACCTGGGAGCAGGTGAAAGACCGGTTGGAGCTGAATAATCCGACGCTGCTGGCGGGGAAGCTGAACATCAGCGAATTGCAGGCGCAGGAGATTACGGCGCATCTGCGGCCGAATCCGCAGTTGACGCTGCTGGCGGATCAGATCGATCCATTTCCGGGCGGGCCGGCGCATGGACCGTTTGCCTACTGGCTGCCTTCGGCGACGGTGACTTACCTGCACGAGCGGGCGCACAAGCGGGAACTGCGCACCGAGACTGCGAAAGAGGCAACGGCGATTGGGGTGTCGCAGCAACAGGATCTGGAAAGAAATCTGCTGTTCAATTTGCGGGGAGCGTTTGTGGGGACGCTGCAGGCCAAGGCTGTGCTGCAGTTCGCGAAAGACAATCTGGAATATTACGACCACGTGCTGCAGATCAGCCGCGACCGGTTTCAGGCTGGAGATATTGCGCAGATCGATCTGGACCGGCTGGAGTTGCAGCGGGTGCAGTACGAATCTGATCTGCAAACGGCGGACGTGAATTTGCGGACGGCGAAGATTCAGTTGCTGACGTTGCTGAATGATCGCACACCGGTGGAGCAGTTTGATGTGGTCGGAGTGTTCGACTTCAGCGATCAGATCGAGGCTTTAGATGCTTACCGGCAGATGGCGCTGGATACGCGCCCGGATTTGAAGGCGGCGGTGCAGTCGGTGGAGATGGCGCAGACGAGCTACAAGCTGGCGGAAGCGAATGGATCGACGGATCCGACGTTCAGCTTCGATGTGGGGCGGAATCCGCCGATTGACGCCTACATTGGCGTCGATGTGAGCATCCCGCTGCGGATTTTTGACCGGAACCAGGGCGAGAAGCTGCGCACCAAGCTCGACATCACGCGCAATGAACGGCTGCGCGATGCGGCGAAGGCGCAGGTGTTCAGCGACGTGGATTCCGCTTACGCCACGCTGAACAGCAACGTGATTCTGCTGCGGCCTTATAAGGAGAAATATCTGGCGCAGGCGGTGCGGGTGCGCGACACGATTTTCTTTTCCTACCAGCATGGCGGCGCGTCGCTGCTGGATTTTCTGAACGCGGAGAGCGATTACCGCGCGGTGCAGTTGAACTACGTGAATCTGGTGGGATCGTATTTGATGGCCGCGGCGCAGTTGAATCTGTCCGTGGGGCGTGAGGTGGTGCAATGAAAGAACAATTCGAAGGTTCGGGCAACGCTGGGTGTCGTCCAGCAATGGGTCCCGCGCTGTGTCTGGCTCTGGCCCTGGCCTTTCTCGCCGGCTGCAATGACGGCAAGCCTGATGTGAAGGCCGAGGCTCCGCCCACGGCGACGGTGGTGCCTGATCTGGACTCGAACAATTTCAAGGTGGATCATCCCGAACAATTTCCGCTGGTGAGTGCGGTTGAGCATAAAGCCGCGCCGCAGTTGAATGTAACCGGCGTGGTTCAACCCGACATCAACCGTGCAGTCCCGGTGATCTCACTGGCCACGGGAAGGGTGGTCGAGATCAAGGCCCGGTTAGGCGACACCGTCGAGAAAGGCCAGTTATTGCTGAAAGTACGGAGCAATGATGTGTCGGGAGCTTATGACACCTATCTGAAGGCCGCGAATGATGAGCGTTTGGCCCGGTTGCAGTTTGAGCGCGCGCAGATTCTCTACGACAAGGGCGCGATCGCCAAGAGCGCGCTGGAACAAGCCGACGATGCCGAAGGCGACGCCAAGGCCGACCTGAATGCCGCGACCGAGCAGTTGAAGCTACTGGGCATCGACAAGGACCATCCGTCTGGGATCGTCGATATTACTGCTCCGATCTCGGGCGTCATCACGGACCAGCAGGTTACGAACGCGGCGGGAGTGCAGGGGTTATCCGGGCCTAATCCTTTTACCATCTCCGATCTTTCTTATGTCTGGATCATTTGTGACGTTTACGAGAACGATCTCGATGCTGTGCATGTTGGGGAATATGCGGATATCCGGCTCAATGCCTATCCCGACAAGATTTTGAAAGGCCGGATCGATAACATCCTGCCGGTTCTTGATCCCAGTCTCCGGACGGCGAAGGTTCGGCTGGAAGTGGCCAATCCCGGGATGATGCGGGTAGGCATGTTCGCTACGGCTACATTTTACGGCGGCACGCCGGAAATGCACGTCGCAATTCCCGCCGACGCGATTCTGCATTTGCATGATCGCGAGTGGGTTTACGCGCCGATCAGCGCGGGACATTTCAAACGGCTCGAAGTTAGCGCAGGGAGCATGCTTCCGGGCAAACAGCAGGAGGTGGTTTCAGGGTTGAAGCCGGGAGACAAGGTCGTCTCAAACGCTCTGGCGCTGCAGAACACGGTGGAGCAATAAGGTGGAGCAGCTAAGGCAGAAAGATAAATGATTCGCCGCCTCGTCGATTTCGCGCTGAACAATCGCCTGCTGGTGCTCGCGCTGGCGTTGATTCTTTTTGCCGCAGGAATCGTCTCGTTCGAGCGGCTTCCGATTGAGGCTTATCCCGACGTAGCGGACAACTACGTGGAAGTGATTACGCAGTGGCCGGGGATTTCGGCGGAGCAGATCGAACAGCAAGTCACGATTCCGCTCGAAGTGGTGATGAATGGCATTCCGCATGTGGTGCATCTGCGTTCGTTCTCGCTGTTCGGACTTTCCGACCTGAAGCTGATTTTCGACGACGAGTCGGACAACGACTGGAACCGCGAGCGAGTGCTGGAGCGGTTGAGCGAGGTCACGCTGCCGCCGAACGTGGTGCCGCAGATGGGCACGGACTGGAGCCCGGTCGGGCAGATTTATTTCTTCACGCTGCGCAGCACTAATCCTGCCTACGACCCGATGGAGCTGAAGTCAGTTGAAGACTGGGTGGTCGAAAAGAATTTCAAGGCGGTGCCCGACGTTGTCGACGTCTCCAGCTTCGGAGGTCCCACGCGCGAATACCAGGTTCGCGTCGACCCCAACAAGCTGGTGGCCTATGGCCTAAGCCTGGCGCAGGTCGAGCAGCAACTCACGAACAACAATACGAACGCAGGCGGCAGCTTCATTCAGGAAGGCCTGCAGCAGATTAATGTGCGGGAGGTCGGACTGGTCGACCGCGTCCACGACATTGAACAGACGGTCATCCTGACCAAGAATGGCACGCCGATCCGGGTGAAGAACATTGCCGTGGTTTCGCAGGGACCGAAGATCCGCCTGGGGCAGTTTGCCAAAGCCATTCACCGCGATGACGGCAAGATTGTCGATAACGACGATGTCGTGTCGGGAATTGTGCTATTGCGCAAGGGCGCGGCGGCGGACACAGCACTGCAGGGCATCCACAAGAAAGTGGAGGAACTGAACGATCATATTTTGCCGCCGGGAGTGAAGATTGTTCCTTTCATCGATCGCAGCACTCTGGTGCACTTCACCAGCCACACCGTGCTGCACAACCTGACGGAAGGAATGATCCTGGTCTCGATCATTCTTTTCTTGTTTTTGGGTAACGTGCGCGGCGCGTTGATCGTGGCGGCGACGATTCCGTTCTCCCTGTTGTTTGCGTCGATCTGCCTGGACCTGCGGCACATTCCCGCGAATCTGCTCTCTCTCGGTGCGCTCGATTTCGGCATGGTGGTCGACGGCGCGGTGGTAATGATCGAAAACATCGTGCGGCACCTAAGCCACGACAATGGGGTCAAGACCCCGAACGAAAAAATCAGCGAGGCCTCGCACGAAGTGCAGCGGCCGGTGTTTTATGCAATCGCCATTATTATCACGGCCTACTTGCCGATCTTCACACTGCAACGTGTGGAGGGGCGGCTTTTTCACCCCATGGCCTGGACCGTGGCCTTTGCGCTGCTGGGGGCATTGCTGTTCTCGATTGTGATCGCGCCAGTGCTGGCGAGCTTCGCCTTCCGGAAGGGAGCAAAGGAATGGCACAACCCGGTCATGGTGTTCGTGATCGACCGCTATCGCGTGGCGGTGCGGTGGGCGATTCGCCATCGCGCGGTTACGGTCGGCGTGGTCTTGTTCATGGTGGGCGTGGGGACTTATCTTGCCTTCGGCGGCGCAATAGGCTCTGAATTTTTGCCCCACCTGGATGAAGGAGCGCTCTGGGTGCGAGGCACGCTGGCTCCGAGCGCGGGGCCAGACGAAGGCATCCGGGTATCGAACCAGGCACGAATCATTCTTTGTTCTTTTCCCGAGGTCCCGCAGTGCACCAGTCAAACCGGGCGGCCAGACGACGGCACCGATACGACCAGCTTTTTCAATACCGAATACTTCGTCGATCTGAAGCCGAAAGAAGATTGGCGTCCCGTCTTTCATCAGAACAAAGACGAATTGATCGCCGCCATGAACCGCGAACTCAATAACAAGATCCCGGGCGTGGTCTGGGGTTTTTCTCAGCCTATCGAAGACAACATGGAAGAGGCCGTCAGCGGAGTAAAGGGCGAGTTAGCCATCAAGGTCTACGGCGATAACTTGAAGACGCTGGAAGAAAAGAGCGCCGAGATCGCCGGCATTATGGGAACGGTCAGGGGAGTCGAGGACCTGGGAGTCTTTCATGTGCTGGGCCAGCCCAACCTGAACGTAACGGTGGATCGCGATGCGGCCGCGCGTTACCAGATCAACGTTGCGGATGTGCAGGATGCGGTGCAGACCGCGGTGGGTGGGAACGCGCTCACCCAGGTTCTCAAGGACGAAGCGCGGTACGATCTGACGCTGCGCTATCTGCCGCAATACCGGAGCACGCAGGAAGCGATCAAGAACATCCGTCTGCCATCGCCCTCTGGAGAGCGGGTGTCGCTGGCGCAGCTGTGCAAGATTAGCGAGGCTGACGGCGGCTCGGAAATCTACCGCGAAGGCAATCAACGCTACGTTGCCATCAAGTACAGCGTCCGGGGCCGCGACCTGGGCGGCGCGGTAGAAGAGGCGATGAAGAAAGTGAACGACCAAGTGAAGCTGCCGACCGGATATCACATCGATTGGGCGGGAGAATACGCGAGCCAGAAGCGGGCCAACGCGCGGCTGCTCATCGTACTTCCGATCACGATCCTTATCATATTCATCTTGCTTTACACGATGTTCAAGTCTTTCAAATGGGCAGTGCTGATTATGGCGAACATCGCCATCGCGCCGATTGGCGGGTTGCTGGCTCTTCTGATTACCGGTACGAATTTCAGTGTCTCATCCGGGGTGGGCTTTCTGGCACTGTTCGGGGTGTGCGTGCAAACCGGAGTCATCATGCTGGAATACATCAACCAGCTTCGTGCCCGGCGCTACTCCATTGAAGACGCCGCCGTGGAGGGTGCGGTGTTGAGGTTGCGGCCGATCATGATGACGATGCTGGTGGCAACTCTTGGCTTGCTCCCGGCCGCGCTGTCGCACGCCATCGGTTCCGATTCTCAGCGCCCGTTCGCCATCGTCATTGTCGGAGGTCTTATCGCAGCGCTCATCATGAGCATTTTCCTTTTACCGACCCTGTACGTGTGGGTTGCGGGTGAACGCGATGTGCTTCCGCATGCGGAAGAGGCGTTCGATGTTGGAGAGCACGTTGATTAGGGAGCAGTTCTCAGTTCTCAGTTCTGGGGACGAAATCCTCGTTCGCGCTGGGGTTGCCCGGTCTGATAGCAGAGCGTGAAAAACTTGATAAATGACTCGGCTCCGCTCAGGGGTGAGAGGTGAGATTTCGGGAGGCGAAGTTCGGAGGCTGAGAACCGACAACTGAGAACTGAGAACTGAGAACTGAGAACTGAGAACTGAGAACTGAGAACTGAGAACTGAGAACTGAGAACTGAGAACTGAGAACTGAGAACTGAGAACTGAGAACTGCCCTCCAAAAATTAAGAGTTCCGAGGTGGTGTTGGGTCCATTCCTCTCGGCCAGTAGCTCGCTTTTAGACCCTTGCTTGACCTGCTGTCGCTGCTTCCCTTGCGGGCCGCTGCGCGCGATCTTCGCTTGGGCTCCGGGCTCACCGCCAACCGGACAAACCTACCCAACGCCTCGGAACTCTGTCTTGCCTTCGACTGGGTTTCCCGTTCTTCTCGACCAGCGCTTTGCTATAGACCCTTGCTTGCCTTCCCTGTACATTTTTCAATGTTGAGGGTGACTCAGCTCGAGCCCCGGACGCCGCACCAACCGGAAAAACTTAAGAAACTGTCAAAGAACGATTTCCTTTGTACTCTTTCTAATTTTGCAGTCAATCGAAAGTGTGCAGCTTTATCTATTGTGTTTTCAATCAAGTGCAAGGCGTCCACAGGCGGGTGACCGGATTTTGTGCATTCGGATGAAGCGGTTTCGTGCAAAGGCTGAGGCGGACGTGGGTTTGCGCGATTCCAGACTGGAGGCGGGTGGGAACCGCGCGTTTTCGAGGGGTTCCAACAGTTGTGAAAATCGGGCGAAAGCCTTGCTGGGCGGGCTGTCTCGCAGGTCTGGTATCCCGGCAAGAAAGGAGGCTCCACGGGTTAAAGCGGGCGAGTTAGGCTGAATACTAAGGTTTAGGGCTTAATTCCTTGACAACACGGGTAAGTCTGCTAAAGTTCGAGAAAAGCGGCTAATCTTCGATTAGCCCCACAGGTGCCCTGTCTATGAAGAACGTTTACGAGGTTTTGCGGCAGAAAGAAATGGAGTTAACCCGGCTGGAGAAAGAAGTGGAAGCGCTGCGGCTGGTGGCTCCCTTGCTGTCCGAAGGCATGGAAATGAACTCCGACGCGGCGAAGGCAGTCCTGCCTACGGCCGTGAACGGACCGCAGCAGCCCATCCGCATCCCGGCTCCTCCGGTGGTAGCGGCGGCGCAGCCAGTGCGCGCTGCCGGCTGGGACGATACCGCCAAGCGCTGGCCGTAAACAGCGCTGTCTGCATCGGGCCTTTTTGTCGGCTCCGGCTCTTGAGTTCGCGCTCCCTGCCAGCCTGGGACCACGTCCCGGGCTGTGGTGTTTCTGGAAGCTTGCGAAGAATAGGCTCGGGAAGGGCACGACTTTAGTCGTGCCGGCCAGAGCTACATGGAGACGGGCTTTAGCCTCTGAGGGAGCCGGGCCGTCTGTCCGCGAAGCCTTACGATCCCACGATCTCCTTCAGTGCTTCCAGCAGCCGATCCACTTCTTCCGCAGTGTTGTAGTGCACGAGCCCGATGCGCAGGAACCCGCCGGACTTTTCCACGTCGAGGCGCTCGGTCAGGTTCAGCGCGTAGTAGTTTCCATCCCAGGTGAAGAAGCCGCGGTCGCCCAGCTTGGTGGCGAGGGCCAGCGGAGTTTGCTCCGCGGTTTGATTTACCACACGCACCGCGAGCGTCGGACAACGCCCGGCGAAGCACGAGGGATCAGTAATCCCGTAGATCTTCAGCTCCGGAATTTCCGAAAGCCCGGCCATCAGGCGATTCATCAGTGCGTGCTCGTGGCGATGGATCGATTCGAATGCGGCGATGATGGCGGCGCGGCGGGTGGCGGATTCGGGATTTGCGTGGCGGCCGAGATCGGCGATGTACTCGACGCAGGCCGTGATGCCGGCGATGCATTCGTGGTTGAGCGTGCCCCACTCCCAGCGGTAGGGGATGGCCTCGGTGAGCGGACGCACTTTGTAGGGACGGAGGCGCTGCAGGTGCTCGCGCTTGCCGAAGAGAACTCCCATGTGCGGTCCGAAGAATTTATAGGTCGAACAGACCAGGAAGTCGCAATCGAGCGCGGCCACGTTGATCAGGCCATGCGGCCCGTAGTGCACGGCGTCGACGTAGGCAAGCGCACCAGCGGCGTGGGCCAGACGGACGATCTCTTTGACTGGATTGATGGTGCCGACCGCGTTCGAAGCGTAGCCGATGGCCACGAGTTTGGTTTTGGAATTGAGCTTCGCCGCGAGATCTTCGACGTCGAGCGTGCAGTCTCCGGGGTGGATTTCTGCCCAACGAATCGTCACACCTTTTTCTTCGAGCGCGAGCCAGGGGGAGACGTTCGCGTCGTGATCGAGCCGCGTGACCAGGATTTCATCGCCCGGCCCCAGGTCGCGGCCAATCGCACGGGACATGGCATAGGTCAGGGTGGTCATGTTGGGGCCAAAGACGATTTCGTCGGCGGCGCAGTTTAGAAAATCGGCCATCGCGGTGCGGGCTTCGGCCAGCATGGCGTCGGTGTTGCGGCTCGTCGCGTAGGCACCGCCGGTGTTGGCGTTGTCTCGGCGCAGGTATGTGGAGATAGCGTCGATCACACGCTGCGGAACTTGCGTTCCGCCAGGCCCGTCGAGGAACACGGCGGGGTGTCCGTTGACGGTTTGGGCAAGCGCGGGGAATTGGTCGCGGACGTGGGAGAGGTTGAGGGTGGTGGGGGTGGCGGTTTCGGCTGTAGCCATATCAACGTTCATATTTTGTCATCACGGACGGCGATCGAAGGTTGCCTCAATCTCACTGTACGGTTCGAGGGGGTGCGGACACTCTTGTCTCAGCGCTCCAAGAGGCGTGCCCATGATCGGTGTCGGCGCAGAGGGAGAAAAGTTGGCCGCAAGCAAAGCATTCGAACTCATGAGTCACTATGTCTCCGGGCCACCTTGGTTCAAACAAATCCTCTAGTGGACAGCTAGCCTTCACCATCCTAAAGGTGCCCTCACTGACGACCTCAATCAGCTGCCGGGCAATGTTACGGTATTCCCACGGCTCACGGAGATTCATGCGTTCCGAAAATCCCTGGCATTTGGGGCACATGATTGCCGATTATACGGCCCGAATCCTAACGGGCCTCTTAATTTCCTATCGCCCGCACAAAATCCGCCAGCATCCCGTACGCGGTCGCATACAGGCCGGGATTTTCTTCGGTGATGGCGAGGCCGGGGAAGATGTCGGTTTCGAAATAGATGTAGGATGACGTGCCCGAAATCTTTCCCATCGGGCTGCTGCTCAACACTTTTTCGGGCGCGACGCTTGCCTTTACGCCGTCTCCTACGCGCTGTGCCCGGCAGACGAGCCTGAACGGCCAGCCATCGCGCCGGCCGTTGCGTACGGCATTGGTGGTCAGTTCGCGAATGCCTTCGCGATGGATATCTTCGAGGCGCACCGGCACATCCATGAGAACGTTGATCAGCGCGGCGGTTTTCACGGCGGCATCCCAGCCGTCGATGTCGTGCGTGGCGTCAGTTTCGGCCACGCCCAGGGCCTGCGCCTTCTTCAAAGACTCGTCAAGGCTTAGGCCGTTTTCCATTTCGCTCAGGATCACATTTGTTGTGGAATTCAGAATGCCATGGAATCCGTGTAGGTGAATCACAGGCAATTGATCGAACAACGAGAAGATGGGGACGCCATCCATCACCGTGGATTCGAAGAGGAAGCGCTTGCCTTGCGTGGCGGCCAGGTCGCGGAGTTCGCGGTAGGCGTAGACGATCGGTCCTTTGTTGGCGGTGATGGCGTGGGCTCCGTGTTCGAGTGCGGCGCGGATGTGATCGATGGCGGGCTGGCCGGTTTCGACGTTGAGCGCCGTGGCTTCGAAAAGGACGTCGGCCTGGGCTGCTTTCAGCCAGTCGCGGACGTTTGCCGGCTTCTGACTAGGTGCCCGACTTTTAGCAAGCGAGGGCGCCCGCTCCACACCGGCCAGATCCAGACCCTTCGGATCGGCGATCCATCCCAGAGTGCGGGTCGCGATTCCGGTGATGCGGAAGGAGATGCCGTGGCGCTCGCATAACTCTTGCTTGCGGTCTACAAGCAGACGGGCAAGCGTGCGGTTGACGTTGCCGAAGCCGAGCAGACAAAGGTTGTAGGTGCGAATTCGGATCTCCTCGACCGCGACGTTTGTGGCGCGACCGAAGGCGAGACGCCCTCGGGACAGCCGGCGGGACCCTTCGGCTTCGCTCAGGGCAGGCCGCCGGCGCTACGAAAACCCTAGCCCATCACCGTGGTGTGCTCGGGCTTTACCTTATAGATGACGCGCACTTCGCCGGGACGGCCGTAGGGATATTTGTCGACGCCGAGATATTTCTTGGCCAGTTTGTCGATGTTGGCACTGGCTCCGTCTTCGGTGATCTCGACCACGCGGCCGCGAATTTCGAGATAGCGATAGGGATTCTCCGGGTCCATCAGAGTCATGGCTACGCGTGGATCGCGGCGAACGTTTTTATCTTTCTGGCGTCCCTTGGCTGAATTGAAAATGACGTGTTCGCCATCAAAGTCGCACCACACGGGAGTGACTTGTGGACGGCCGTCGGGCATCAGCGTACCCAGGTTGGCGAAGGCGCGCTTCTGAAACAGATCGCGGTATTTCTCGGGGATGACTGGCGACATTAAGACCTCCTCGCGGTAGTGCCGCGGAATTGAAAGCACATTATAGACGCGAGCGGGCCGGACTGGCCTGATTTGCTGCCTGAAGCCTACCCCGAGTATTCTTGCGAATTGTAAATTTCAAACTAAGCAGGAGATGGACCCCATGGTTGCCGCATCCCGCCTTACGAATCGTAAGCTCACGACGTTAGCACTCGCCGCTGCCCTTCTGATGTTGATGGCGGTTTCTTCTCCGCTGGCCGGCGCGCAGGCCGCGAAGTATCCCCAGACGATCGTCTTCATGACCGACTTCGGCGTAGTCGACGATTCTGTCGCGCTCTGCCGGGGGGTGATGTATTCCATCATGCCCGACGTTCGCATCGTCGACCTTACGCATCAGGTGACGCCGTTTTCCATTCTCGATGGCGCGCGCTTTCTTTATGGCGCTACACCTTATTTTCCCGCGGGAACGGTTTTTGTTGTCGTGATCGATCCCACCGTTGGGAGCACGCGCAAAGCGATCGTCGCCAAGTCGAAGCGCGGACAGTATTTTGTGCTGCCCGATAACGGCCTGCTCACACTGGTGGAGCAGCGCGACGGCATCGAAGGCGTGCGCGAGATCACAAATCCCGATTGGATGATTGGCACCAAGATGTCGTCCACATTTCATGGCCGCGACATTTTTTCTCCCGCAGGAGCGCACGTGGCGCGTGGTGACGACTGGACCACCGCTGGTCCCGAGGTACCGGTCAAGGATCTCGTACGGCTGAACCTGCAGATCGCCAAGCTCGATGACCGAGGACTGACGGGGGAAGTGATCGCGACCGACGGCCCGTTCGGCAACCTTGTAACCAACATCGATGCCGAAGTTTTCTTCGAGCTCGGCTACCAGCGCGGTCAGGAGGTTCCGGTGAAGTTGGGCGACAAGGAGATGAAGATCAAGTTCGTGCGCACCTTCAGCGACGTGGCGCTGGGGCAACCTCTGCTGTATATCGACTCGCGCGGACGCTTTGCCATGGCTGTAAATCAGGGGAGTTTCGCTGCAGCGTATGGAGTAAAGCCGCCGGTGGAATTGTTTATTGCGAAGGCAGAGAAGTGACGCCGATTCAGGCGGTCTTGTCATCCTGGAAGATATTTGTCATCCCGAGCGAAGCGAGGGATCCCGGTTTCTGCCTGCGCCAACAGCGTTGTCGCCGCGGCAAACACCAGGATCCCTCGCTGCGCTCGAAATGACAATAATTACAGACAACAGTCATGCGTGGTGATAACAATTATTCGGGACGACCGTAGTTATTGTGTAGTCACTACTACATCGCTTTGAATGCGCGGCAGCACTGCGCGCAGCAGCGCTTCGAAACCTGTCTTGACGCGCTCGCCGGTTTCCATCACTTCCTGATGCGAGAGTGGCTGGTCGAGGATGCCGGCCGCCATGTTGGTGACGCACGAGATGGCGAGCACTTTGATTCCCATGTGACGGGCGGCGATCACCTCGAGCGCCGTCGACATGCCAACCAGATCGGCGCCGATGGTTCGCAGATACTTGATCTCGGCAGGCGTTTCGTAACTGGGACCGAGCAGGGCCGCGTAAACCCCTTCGTGCAGCGTCATTCCCAGATTGCCCGCTTCTTCCTGTGCCAGGTCGCGATACGATCGCGCATAAGCCTGCGTCATGTCGGGAAAGCGCAGGCCGAAACGGTCGTCATTGGAGCCGACCAGGGGGTTTGTTCCCTGCAGGTTGATATGGTCGCGGATCAGCACCAGCGCGCTCTGCTGGAAATTCAGATTGATACCGCCCGCGGCGTTGGTGAGGATGACGGCGCGAATTCCCATGCGGCCAAACACGCGCATGGGGAAAGCGACTTCCTGTGCCGAATATCCTTCATAGAGATGGACGCGGCCTTGCATTGTGGCGACCGCGATTGCACCCGATTTGCCGATCACCATTTGTCCGGCGTGACCGATCGCGGTCGATCGCGGGAACGCCGGGATCTCGGCATAGGGGATTCGCGTCGCGTCGGTCAGAGAATCGGCAAAGCCGCCGAGACCGGAACCCAACACCAAACCAATCTGTGGACGCAGGGCAGTTCGTTGCAGGATAAATTTTGCAGCGGTTTCTGCGCGTGTGAATTGATCGTCCATAAGACCGCACCGTAGCGCCGGCATCCTGCCGGCTGTCGCGAGGGCATCTTGCCATCGGCAGTGGAGGCGGGACGCCTCCACGACAGCCGCCGGGACGGCGGCGCTGCCTTCTAGTATTTCTTTTCGAACTTCGCGAACTCACTCTCGAGTTTCCACTGCATGCGCGCCCGTTCATTCGCTGCAAGGAACTGCTCGCAGGCCGCCAACGGTTTCTCCGAGTTCCCCGCATCCCCCACGCACGCTGGCGTCATGCGAAACACAACCTTCGTGTCAGCCCACAGGCTTTGGCCGGGCAGGAAGCTGTGCTCCAGACTTTGGCGCGCCATGCGCTTCAAATCCCCGTAGGACAAGTGGTAGCTCTCGACCGCGCGCAAGTATTCGTAGGTCATATCACTTCGCGACACGCCCTCATCGTCGGTAGCCAGCGCCACGGGAACTCCATACTTCATGTAAATGGGCAAGGGATGGTCGTCCCCGCTGACTCCTAGAATCATGTCATTCGACGTCAGGGCGATTTCGACCAAGACATTTCGCTCTGCCATTTCATGCAGCAGGCCGATCGGATCTTTTTCGTTCATCACGGAAACTCCGTGGCCGATCCGCTCGGCATGCCCGCGCTCGATCGACGCGCGAATGTGGAACGTGAGATCCTCCGGCGGCACCAGCCCCATGGCCAGCTCGCCCGCGTGCAGCGTGATGTGCACCTTGGAATAAACGCTGTGGAGATAATTGAGCATCGCCATGTGTTCGTTGAAGTCGTGGAGCGGAACGTACCAGTCCTCGGGCATCACCAGATTCAGGCCGACGAATCGCGGATCAGACGATGCCAGCTCGAAGCCCAGCAAAATCTGCGCGAACACGATTTCATGCGGCAGCCCGCGCAGCACCTGATAAAGATAGCGCACGGTCACTTCGCATCCGGGAGCGGCGTCCGCGGTTCCGCACTTGAGAATGTCCTTGGCGCGGGCATCGTCGGCGGCAAGTCGCTTGCTGGTCTCCACGGCCACATCTTTCAAGCCGGCGCTGAGCAGCGCGTCGCGCATCTTTGCGTAATCCGGATTCCAGTCGACTTTTCCCGCCAGTCGCGCCGCTCCGCCTCCGTCGGCGGTGTGCATAAGCTCGACGTATTGCAGGTGATCCATCGCTGCGCGATTGATAGCCGCGGCGATTGCCTCCGGCACGTGAGTGTCCGCGGCCAGTCCGAATTTGTCGAAGCTGGCGAAAAAGTGATCGTGGCCTGATTCGTCGCCCGGCTTCCAGTTACGCATCGACCAGGCGTCGATCATCTGGTTGTAGAGCACGTGATCGCCGTAACTGCAGCGCGCCGCGGGTTTCGCGGTGTAGTTTTCGCAGGAGTCGCAGGGCGGGGCCATCAGCCGCGAAGACGTCCGGTCCACGCAGAGCCCGCTGTCGGCGGCGAAATCCACAAGATCCTCGGCATAAATCGAGCCATAAAGATGATTGTGCAGGTCACCGCCCTTGGGCAGGTCGCGCAGAAAGGCCAGCAACAGCGGTGGCTGCTTGCGCACGGATTCCAGGTAACGGGCCGTGCGCTGCTCGGAAGTCTGGGCCGCGGCTGCCGCGGTCAGCAGCAGGAGCATCAAGCAACGGCGTAGCAGCCCGCGCATGGTCGGCGGCACGATCAAGCCTCCCAGAGCAATTCAGGATGAAGTCTCGAAGTCAGGAAAGGGATTGTAATCTGTTACCGGCGCAGGCTTCATGGAAAAGATTCACTGAAAATGAATGCAAGTCAGTGAGGTCCCATTATCCTCAGGTCGACAATACCGGCGAGTGCGATTAGCAAGCACACGAATGTAGCTAACTTCGCCGCTCGGCTCCTCCCAGCCATGAGCAGCAGGAGCCACAGTCCGAGCGCTGCTATAAACGGGATTAGGCCCACCAGTCCGAGGACAACGATGTTGAGCATCATCACGGCCAGAAATGGAGTTGTAGTTCCCGGCGGTGTGTGGAGGCGCATGCCTAGTCGCGTCTCAAGGCGGAGAATGAGATCCATTATCCCAAACAAACCAGTAGGGACGCACAGGAAGCCGATTAGAAATGCCAATGGGATCTCGAATTTCCTATTAGGGTTTGCCGTCATGATGCGAGGTTAACGCAGCCAAACGATCGCGGCGACGGCGACAGCCACGACCAGCAGTGCTCCGAGGATGTATTTGTTGGCCGCGAACCATGATCGAGACTCCACCGCCGAGCCTGAGAACGGAGCAGAGTGGGAGCCCGAAAAATCTGCGGTCAGAGCCGCACTGCCGAGCGTCAAGATATCAGGAGACGAAGCCGCGGAAGCGGTTGCAGTGCCGGCTGCTTTGAGCGGAGCAGAGATCGCTTTCTGTGGCGTCGCGCTGCCGGCGGCAGTGGCCTGAGAAAGGCGCTGGCCGCGCCATTGCCTCTCTTCGCATTCCACACAAAAGGCGCGTCCCTGCGACACGGGGAAACCACAGGCCTGGCACTTTCGCAGATTCCTCAACATCGGAGGCACTGAAGCCTCCACTGCGGCCTCGGCGGATCGACTGGCGCCGGCTGGGTTCTGCATTGCGGCCGACCAGAATAACGACTTCTTGGGAGCGGGCGCAGGCTTGGTTTCTGTCGTCGTTGGTTTCAGTTCTGGCAGTGGAAGGCTTATGGGCGGTGCCTGAACCACATCCGGAAGCGTCCCGGTGACCTGCGACTTAACCGGAGCGGTCTCGGCCACAGCCGCTGCCGCGGATGGCTGACTTTCCGCGTAAGCCGGGTCCTCTGCGACGGGCAGAGTCTGGGTCGCCACAGCATGCTGCACGGCGGTTTCCACCATCCCGCTCAAGCGGTGCAACGCCGAAATATCGCGCTCCTCGAAAGCTTGCGGCTTGCCGGAAAAAAGTTCGAAGACGCCGAGTACTTGCTGCTCGCTCACGATGGGCATCACTACTACCGACGCAATGCCCAACTGGCGGCAGCCTTCGCGGTTCACCCGGGGATCGCGTTCGGTATCGTCGCAACGCAAAGCCTTGTGCGTCCGAACACTTTCGCCCGAAAGGCCATATTCCATGGAGAGCAGCGCGCCTAACTCGGGAGCATTCGGGCCGACGCTGGCCCGGCAGAGCATGTCATTATGCTGGCCGCGGCGCAGGGCAATGGCGGCGCCATTGGCTCCGGTGATGTACTGGGCGCGCTCGGCCAGCAAGTGCAGCGCGGCATCGAGGTCGCTGTAGGCCATTTCGGCCGGCGAGCGCCTGCCGTCCTCTGCGGGAAACCGCGGACCGGGATCCTGCAGCACGGGCAGATGCGCGCTCGCGGCCGAGACGCTCGCCATTGCGGATCGAGTTGCGCTGGTACCTGCCATATCCCCCTCCACCGCAGCCGAACTGCGGTCGAGCACTGATTGATGATCTATTTAATTGACGACACGTTATTTGACGACGCGTGGCGCGCGTGCCAGTTTCGTCGAGTCAAGGCGGCGGGAGCGCGATCCGGCCTGCCCGGGACTCACTTCAATTTTCAGCATGCTGTACTGGGAGTCTGCATCGGAGAGGGCATCGTGTCAAGATGCCTGCGGGTAGCATTTGGAAATTAGTAATGAAGCGGCGCCGAATAAGAACTGCTACCCATTCCGCTCCCTCACTGCGGTATTGGCCAGCCGGTTGGCCTCGACATTGTCTTCCCGGGGAACGTGCGAAATAGAGAAACTGAGGGCGCGAGCCAGCTTGCGGCAAGTCCAATGCAGAGAGTAAAGCCGTGAACTGCGGCAGATGTACTCGCCGCGCATCTGACGCACTACCACTTCCGAGTCCGAGTAAACGTGCAGCGTCTTGGCTTTCAGCGAAAGAGCACACTGCAATGCTTCCAGCAGCGCCACATACTCGGCTACGTTGTTATCCTGGTGGCCAATCCATTTGGCGATGCGGATGGGGCCACTTTCGCAGCCATCGATCACCACCCCAATACCCGACGGCCCAGGGTTGCCCAGGGAACCACCATCCACGTAGGCCACGAGTTCTGACATCAGTGCTTCTTCATCTACTAGTAGCAAGATGCGCCGAGAATGTTTCTGCGTCAAGATGAATTATTCGCTTGAGCTGAGGATTTTTTGTTCCTGGGAACGTTGTGAAATTTTTTGTGTAAAACCAGTCCTGAGTTGGAAACCCATATCAATAACTTTCCGTGCTTCAACAGTTTGCACTTTCTGTTATCCACAGCACGAATCCCATGCATTGCACCAATAGTTTGCGTTGACATTTATGAATGGTCTGTTAAGGTTGCTCCCGTCGACGGTTGAAAGGGACAGCGAATTAAACTTTGCTGCCCGAAGTAGACTGAGTGATCAGCCTAGCAGGGCAACCTGAGAGGCAGCCCGAACCCGAAAAAACCGACGGCGCTGCGAGGTGCAGTTGGGGTTTGGGACTGTGAAAACAGTGATCGCATCAAGGGGCTGTGACGGTACATGCGTCCACGCTGTGGGCTCCCTCGCAGGAGGCGGCAGCTAGAGCATAACCAATGTCACGGCCCTTTCAATTTTTTCGTGACTTTTTCCTCCTCACCTGCCAGTAACGTCCCTGAAATAGATTCTCTGCAAAGCTGCTATCCTCTCCGGCAGGGACGCAACCATCCTTCATACGAATGGAGATCTTTCATGCCCCGCTTTCTTGCCATCATTGCCCTCGCGCTTCCTCTAAGCTCCGCACTGTGCCAGCAACCCAGCAGCGCGGCTCCGGGCCATTATCTGTTTGCCTGGACCGGCGACGTCGCGCACAAGGGCGACGATTTTCTGGCCGTCATCGACGCCGACCCGGCCTCGCCCTCCTATGGTCGTCTCGAAACTACCCTCGTCACCGATCAGCCGACGAAGCGTGTCCATCACCCGGAATACATCATGCCCGCCAGTGGCATGCTCTTTGCGAACGATCACGATGCGGGGCGCACCTTCATTTTTGATCTGCGCGACCCGCTCCAGCCGAAGATCGCCGCTTCTTTCACAGACATGGCCGGCTATATGCACCCTCACTCCTACCTTCGGCTGCCGAATGGCCACGTGCTGGCAACCTTTCAACACTCACACCGCGATATGGACGAAAATTCCCTCGGCAAGAGCGGCGGCCTCGTCGAAATCGATGACAGCGGCAAGGTGATCCGATCCGCCAGCAGCGCCGATCCCGCGTTTTCGAGCGCACTGCTCACGCCCTACAGCCTGGTCGTCCTGCCTGATCTCGACCGCGTCGTTTCTACGAATTCCGCCATGGACGATGAGGATCTGTTCCGCGGACTTACCTACCAGGTCTGGCGGCTTTCCGATCTTAAGCTGCTAAAGACGATGTACTTTGATCAGGGAGATAATCACTACGGCGAGATTAGTCCGGAAGAACCGCGTCTGGGCCCCGATGGCGCCGTCTATGTACAAACGCTCGCCTGCGGGCTCGAGCGCATTACAGGGATCAGCACGGACGAGCCTAAATCGCAGCTGGTCTACTCGTTTCCCGCCTCGTTTTGCGGTGTTCCTACCATCATCGGCCACTATCTTCTGCAGAGCGTTTTATACCTTCATAGCGTGATCGTACTTGACATCGCCGATGGAGCGAAGCCAGTCGAGGTTTCCAGACTTAAATTCGACGATAACTATTATCCGCACTGGACGGCGTGGGACCCGAAAACGGGCCGCATCGTCGTCACCGGCGGCGGAGCCGGGGAACCTCGTCTTTATCTCCTGAAGTTTGATTCCGCGACGGGCTCGGTTGCGATGGATGACGCCTTCCACGATGCCGACGGAAAGCCCGGCTTTAAATTCGCAAACCGGGATTGGCCGCACGGGTGGAAAGGATCGGGCATACCGCACGGAGTCGTTTTCTCACGCTGATCTCTGATTGGTCCCAAACGAGGCGCCTCGCATGCGCTGGAAAATCGATCCCTGCTCCAGTCTCTCCTGTGGCATAATCTCGGCCCGTAAGCACTTCATCTTATTTTTCGTGGGGGAATCGCATGCCTAAGAATCCGTTGACGCGTCGGGAATTCATCCACATCGGTACGGGAGCGCTCGCAGCCACGACGGTGGCGGGAAATATTCTGCAGCCGCATCTGCTCTCCGCTGCGCCGCGGCCGGTCGCGCCCAGCGATACTGTGCGCTTCGCCAGCATCGGCACCGGCATTCGCGGATGCGAACTGCTGAAGGCCTCCACGCAGGTCCCCGGCATTGAGTGCGTCGCGGTTTGCGATCTCTATGACAGCCGCCATATTGCCGCGCAGGAAGCGGTAAACAATCCCAACGTTCCCGCCACTCGCGACTACCGCTCCATTCTCGACCGCAAAGACGTCGATGCCGTCATCATCGCGACAATGGATCACCAGCACCGCCACATTTTTGAAGACGCCTGTGCTGCCGGCAAAGACGTCTACTGCGAAAAGCCCATGTCACACACCGTGGAAGAAGGATTTTCCATGGTCGAAACCGCACACAAGACCAATCGCATCGTCCAGATCGGCAGCCAGCGCGTGAGCTCGATTCTGTATGCCAAAGCCAAAGAGATTTACGACTCGGGCAAGCTCGGCCAGGTCACCGCGATCCAGGCCTATTGGGACCGCAACAGCCCCAGCGGGGCGTGGGTTTATCCCATCCCTCCCGATGCCAGCGAGAAGACGATTGACTGGAACGCGTTCCTCGGCAGTGCGCCCAAGCGGCCTTTCGATCCGGTGCGCTTTTTCCGCTGGCGCTGCTTCACCGACTACGGCGAAGGCCTGGGGGGCGATCTGTTCGTTCACCTGATTTCGGGAATCCACTTCATCTCTGGCACCAACACCATTGCCGAGCGCGCCCAATCAAGCGGCGGACTCTTCCATTTCAAGGACGGCCGCGAATTCCCCGACCTGATCGAGACCATCTACGACTACCCGAATTTCCGCGTGAGCTTGCGCTGCAATCTGAACAACGATGGCGGAGAATTTATCAGCTTCTACGGAACCAAGGGAACGCTCATCATCAAAGATGCCACCTTGAGTTACAAGCCGCAGGACACGCGTCCCGAGCCGGAGGGTTACTCGGTTGGCGGCTGGCCGCGCGCCTTGCGGGAGCAGTATCTGAAGCAGTGGCGCGAAGAGCATCCGCCGGCGGCGCCGCTGTCTTCGCAAGTGGACGACGAAGCCGAATCCTACATCATGCCCCCGGGATACAGCGACGTAGTCGATCACGAGGCCAACTTCTTCAACGCCGTGCGCAGCCGCAAGCCTGTCACAGAAAATGAAGTCTTCGGCAACCACGCAGCCGTCGGCTGCCACCTCGCGAACTTCGCTTACTTCAACAAGTCCATCGCAGTGTGGGACGCCGGAGCGAAGAAGATTGTGAAAGGGTAAGCATTGGGCTGGGGCCTCGAGCCAGCCCGTTTGCAGTTTAGCCCAGAATCAGCGCCACAGCGATCGCGGCGATTGCGAGTTTCACGAGCCAGCCCGCAGCCCAGGACGCCGCAATCGCCGGAGCCAGCTTCAGCCAAAAGGCGTTAACGATCGTCAACGGCAATGGCCCGATGAGCCAGATCGCCGCAGCCAATTTGAGAGTCGTGCGGTACGTATGAAGATGCAGGCCGCTACAGAGCACAACGAAAACACCGCAGGTAAGAAAGGGAAGCAGGCTTGACCAGAGAATAGCCTTGTTTTCTCCCTGGCCGCCTTGGTATCGCCAGATCTCCGCATGCTGGTCGTAGCGTTTGTAAAGCCAGTCGCCCGCGAACAGCCAGTCAGTCATCGACGACACGAATCCACTCGCGAATACTGCCAGCGCAATCCGACCCCAAGGCATAGTTTTCCTTACGCTGTCCCGCGTTGGGTTCCGCGGCATGTCACGCAGCCACTTCGCCGGCGATGATTTCGTCGATGTAGCACCAGATCCATTCTTCACCGGGTTCGATCGACCGCATCACGGGATGGCTGGTGTGATGGAAATGCTTCGTCGCGTGTTTATTCTTCGACGAGTCGCAGCATCCCACGTTCCCGCAAACCATGCACATCCGCAGGTGAACCCAGGTGTCGCCAAGTTTGACGCACTCTTCACAGACGTCGGTATTGGTAGTCCTGAACTTGATCTGATCCAGGTGTTTACATTTCTTAGCCATCTCATCCCCCTGTCATCCTGAGCGAAGGTTGTGCTTCGCGAAAGCGAAGCACAACCGCAGTCGAAAGCCTGCCCTGAGCGTAGCCGAAGGGGACCCCCTGCATCTTGCGAGCACCGTCGGCTGCGCAAGGCGCTTCCACAATGCTCTGACGCCTGTCGTTTCTCAGCGCTGATTCAGCTAACTTCTCTCCAATTCCTTCCGGTCCCACTTTGCCAGATTCGCCCCCGCCTCATAAGTGCTCTGCAAGAAGCTCAGCAGCGCTTCCCGGGGCGAAGCGCTGCGGCGCACGTCCTCATACATCAACAGAAATTCCTTCATTTGCGGATGATAAAAAGCCGCCGCCGGCTGCACTTTCTGCTCGGCTAAACCCGCAGGCTCCGGCGCGGCGTAGGCGTAAAACGCCGCACCTTTGATATCGCCGCCGCCGGGCCAGAATCCCGCGCTGATCACCTCTTGCGAATAAGCTTCGCGTGTGACCGGATCGGCGCCCACGCGTTCCGGAGCCCGCCGCCCCGAGAACCGCGTCACGCACAGATCGAAGCTCCCCCAGAAGAAATGTACCGGACTATCCTTTCCAACGAATCGGGCCCGAAATTCCCAGAAGATGTTGTCGCACAAAACCAAGACTTGCCAGAAGCGGTGCGCATATTCGGGATCGTAAGAAGCGTGCTGCGTATCCCGGTCAAAGGGCACCGGGTTCGCCACTTCTTGCGGCATGGTCCAGATTTTCACTGCAATGCCGAGCGACCGCAAGGCCGACATGAATTCCGCATAAAAATCCGCGACCGATTCCGCCTTCAGCGCGAAGGTCTCCGACGACCCCCAACTGGTCTGGATGATCAGCTTGTGGTCGACGAAGTCGAACTGCACCTCGAAGTTCCCGCCGTTATAAGGAATGGCAGAAGTGGTGAGCCCGCGCGCATTCACATACAGCGCAACCTCCCACCAGTGATTGACGCGCGGGCTCAACGCCAGCCGCACCTTGCCCACAATCTGCGTCCACATATGGAGCGTGGCGTAAGTATCCTGCCACGCTGCGAGGGGCAATTCGGGCCAGGAATTCTGTTTCAAGCTATCGGAGAGCGCGGCCATCGGGACACCTCGCGTTCGGATCAGGAAATGGTAACACCCCTGCACTCTGATTTCGGCTTGCGGAGTGATTTGGATCGCTGAGTCAACAAACCTTAAGCAGTTTTCTTCTTCGCGTAAAACCTGCGCACCTTGGCGCGGTTGCCGCACTGCTTCATGCTGCACCAGCGGCGATGATGGTTCTTGCTGGTGTCGAGGAAGAACCACTGGCAGGTAGGCGAAGCGCAGGTACGCACCAGCGCGAGATCGCTTGAGGTCAGCAGGTCCGCGGCCGCACGCGCAATCGGCCGCAGCATTGCGCCGAGCGAAGACGTCATCGGCTCGAAGCGCCACTGCAAACGCCCGTCGTCTGGCGGTAGTTTTCCTTCGACAATCTTAGGTTCGGCGATCTTAGGTTCGGCAATCTTAGGTTGTACCAGCCACGAATGCAGCGCGGCATCGTGCAAATTCGTATTGAGCCTGTCCATCGCAAGCTGTGGCGCAGTTTGCTTATTCACCACAGCGGAAAAAATGTCGCACAGCGCCTCGCGCAGATTGCGGGCGCGGCGCATTGCTTCCTGCGCCTCATCGGGTATGAGGTGGACCCGCTCGTAAAAAAAATCCAACTCCTGGGGTGTAAGGATTCCCGTGTCTTCGCCGAAGCGCACCAGTTCGTAGAAGCTCTTGAGCAATTCTTTGGGTTTGCCGCTGGGGCGATTGTCGAGCGTGTTGATGAAATCGAGGCAGACATTTCCCATCAGGTCGAAAAGTGGCGGCTGGCGTCTGCCGGGTTTGGTTTCCATGCTAATTGGGAAAATCCTCCCTTCGAATCATATAACCGTTAAAACCATCTTGACAAGTTACAGCATGTCGCCTAACATCTTGCTTAACCTGCTAAATATATATAGCAGGTTAGTCAGCCCAAGGGCAGTTTCCTATGATTCCCGATCACTCCGCACAGATAAAAGCCATGCTTCGCAGCGGCAAGATGATGCATATTGGAGGTAGACCCGTGATTGTTCCCGCTCCACGCTCGACCGCGAATTCGCACGACCGCAGCCACGCCATCAAGCTGGCCTTGGCCTTTGCGGCGATCTATGTCATATGGGGCTCGACTTACCTTGCGATCCGGTACGCGGTCGAGACGATTCCGCCGCTGGTGGCCGCGGGAGTCCGCCATTCCATCGCGGGCGGCATCATGCTGGCTTGGGCCTACTGGCGCGGGTTTCGCCCTACCCGGCCGCAGTGGGTTGCGGGTTTTGCGCTGGGCGCGCTCTTCTTCTTAATAGGGCATGGCTCACTGCACTGGGCGGAGCAGTATGTGGGTTCGGGTCTCGCAGCGCTGCTGATCGCGACTGAACCGATGTTTATTCTGGTGCTGGGTTGGATGATGGGGCAACAGAAGATCAGCCTGCTCAGTGCACTGGGCCTGGGTCTTGGCGTGGTGGGCGTAGCCATGCTGACGGGCGCGGAACTCACGGTGAAAGGGTCGAGCCTGTTAGGACTGCTGGCGGTGTTGCTTGGCTCTTTCTCGTGGTCGTTGGGGGTGGTGGTTTCGCCGCGGCTGAAGCTGCCTTCTGATGCGCTGGGGCGGACGGCGTTGCCGGTGCTGTGCGGCGCCGTCATGTTGCTGCTGGCGGCGGGAGTTACGGGCGAGTTCCAGCAGACGCATTGGTCGAGCATTGCGCTGCGATCTGTGTTGGGTCTCGGATATCTGGCGGTGTTCGGATCGGTAGTGGCATTCACCTGTTACACATGGCTGCTGACGCAATGCCCGCCGGCGCTGGTGGCCACGCATACCTATGCGAATCCGGTAATCGCGGTGATACTGGGATGGCTGCTGGCGCACGAGCCTTTGACTTTGCGCGTGGTGCTGGCGTCGGTGGCGATTCTCGGGGCGATTGTGCTGATTCGGCGGGGAGAACGAGCGGCGGTGGTCAAGCTTCCGGCGGCAGTTCCAGAGGCTGGCAAGATTGAGACGTCGGAGGGGTGCGCTTAGGGCATATCTGCCACGCGGGAAAGCCGGCAGGATGCCGGCGCTACATTGCGCCGTGCTGTCGGCTAGTGCTGGTCGCGGCGGCGGAGGTAATCGATGAACATTTGTTCCACAGGCTTGTCGTAGGCCATCAGGACGTGGCGGACGGTGTGGCCGCTGACTACGTGGCAGATTTCTTCGGCGAGGTTCTTGGCGTGATCGCCGGCGCGTTCGAGAGACTGGGTCATGAAGATGATCTGGAGGCTGGCCTGGCGCGCGATGTTTTCGGGATTCTCGATGTGGCGGAGGAAGATCAGGTTGCGCAGCCGGTCGATCTCAGCGTCGGCGCGGAGAACATCGACGGCTTTGCCGACGTCGCGGTTCGAGAAAGCGTCGCCCACGTCGGTCAGCATTTTTTCGAGGATGGTGGCCATGTGGGTGAGGTCGCGCGTGTCTTCGGAATCGATGCGGCCGGAGGCGGCTTGCGCGCTGTTGGCGAAACTGAGGAGCAGGTCGCCGATGCGTTCGAGGCTGATCATGAACTTCATACAAGCGAGAAGTTCGCGGGCTTCAGTGGGCTCGACTTCGGTGATGACCGAAGTGACCGCGCTGTCGATTTCCATGTCGAGGGTGTCGAGTTCGCGCTCGCGCTGGCGGAGTGAGTTGAGCAGCGGGGCGGAGCCGGTGGCGATACCTTCGGCGGCTGCCCCGGCGGCTTCCTTGGCCAGACGACAGGCTTCGATCGTGCGCCGCACAATGTGATGATGGGCCGGTTCAGGAGTGGCGCTTTCGACGCGGGCAGTACTCATGAGGCTATCCCTCTGGCGCGGGACGTAACGGCGCAGACCGGTTGACTCGCTGGACCTATTGTGCCGCTGATAAGAAGAGATGGTCAACGGCTAAGGATAGAGTTTCTTTTGCGGGGATGGGTTACGGGAAAGTGAATTTTTGGTGGGTTTTCTGCTGTGGTTAGTGGATACGCTTTTGCTTCTTCGCCGCTTTGCGTTGCGCCTTCTGGTATTTCTTCATCTGCTTCCGTTGTCTCTTGGCTGCTTTCTTTGCGGCTTTCTGGTATTGCTTCGCCGCCTTTTTTGCCTCGCGGCTGTTTTCCCCGATGCTTCGGTTTTCACGTTGGGCGGTTGCTGGTATTGACCAGGCAGCGCTGGCGGCGGCTAACAGCAGGATGGCGGCTGTTCGTTTCATCACATTTCCTGAACGTTCATGACGGAAAATCCTGCAATGATTTTAGCACCGCGGGCGGAAGAGCCGGCGGGACCCTTCGACTTCCCCCTCGGCTTCGCTCGGGGCTTCGGCAAAACAGGGCAGGCTGCCGGCGCTACTGTTGTGGTTCAGGCGGTGGGGAGGGTGAACAGGAACGTGGAACCGTGGGCTAATTCGCTTTCGGCGCGGATGGAGCCGCCGTGGGCGAGCATGATGTGCTTGGCGATGGCGAGGCCGAGGCCGGTGCCTCCGGATTCGCGGGAGCGGGCCTTGGCGACGCGATAGAAGCGTTCGAAAAGACGCGGGAGGTGCTCGGAAGCGATGCCAGCGCCGAAATCCTTGACAAAGAATTCTACGGCGTTGGGAACGGCCCGGGCGCCGAGAACGATCCGTCCACCGGATGGGCCATATTTCAGAGCGTTGTCGATCAGGTTGGAAAAGACCTGGTGGATGGCTTCGCGGTCGGCGAGGACGGAACGCAGATGCTGAACCGGCGAATCTTCGTTTGGCGCAGAATCCGGCGCGTCTTGAATCTGCAGGTCAATCCCATGATTGCGGGCGATCTCGCGGAAGCTCTCTTCGGCATCGTGGAGAAGTTCGGCTGGAGGCACGGGCTCCATCTCGAAACGGGTTTCGCCGGATTCGACGCGGGCCAGAGTCAACAGATCTTCGGTAAGGCGGGACATGCGGGAAGAATTCTTGCGGATGATTTCGAGAAACTCGCGCGTAGGAGCGCCGTTGTCGGGAGTGCTGTCGAGCAAAGTCTCCGCGTAGCCCTGAATCGAAGTGAGAGGTGTGCGCAGCTCGTGAGAAACGTTGGCGATGAAATCGCGGCGGGTTTTTTCGACGCGCTCGGTTTCGGTGAGGTCGCGGAGCACGGCGACGGCACCTCCAGCCGGAAGAGGGGCAGCGGTCACATCGAAAGCGCGCCCGGGAACGATGGAAGTGGCGCGGGCGGTCTTAACCTCATGGGTGGTTGTGGCTTCCTTGACGGCGGAAAGGAAGTCAGGGTCGCGGATGGTTTCCTCGACCGGTTGCTGCAGGCGGGCGCCTTGCGGAACGAGGTGGTCCATGGGTTGATTGGCCCACTGCACGTGGCCGTCGGCGCTCACAGCAATGACGGCATCCTGCATGCTGTTGAGCAGAGTTTCAAGCTGGCGCTGGCTGGAGCGGACGGCGGCAAAACTTTGCTCGAGGCGGCGGGCGGTCTTGTCGATGGCGCCAGCCACGGCGCCAATTTCGTCCTGGGAAGTTTCGAGAATGCGGGCCTGGAGATCGCCGTCGGCGATGCGGCCGGCGACGTCGACGATGCGTTCGAGGCGGCGGGCGGTCCAGTTGGCGGCGACGGCGGCCACTACAAGGGCGAAGAGGAAGGCGAGTACGGAAGCGAGTTCCAGACGGTGGCGCATCTGCAGCGAGACGGCCTCGACATCGGAGAGCGGATAGGCGAGGCGGACGGCGCCGCCGAGCATGGCGTCGAAAGTTATGGCGGTAGCCAGGATGACGACCGAAAAAGCGGCCATCAGCTTGAGGAAGATCCCGTTTCTCACTTCTTTTTCACTCTCACCAGTTCTTTATTCTCGCTCACCCGACCTTTTTATCTCGCTTACTTTGGGGCCTCGAAGCGGTAGCCGGCTCCGCGCACGGTCTTGAGGTAGCGCGGGTTTTCTGGATCCGGTTCGATTTTTTCGCGGATTCGGCGGACATAGACATCGACCGAGCGCGGGGTGACGTACGAAGTGTCACGCCAGACGGAATCGAGAAGATGATCGCGGGAAAAGACGCGGCCAAGGTGGCGGGCAAAATAATCGAGCAGGCGAAATTCGGTGGCAGTGGTGGGAACGGTTTGTCCGCGGACGGTGAGGGTCATGGCGGCGGGGTCAATAGCAATGTCGCCGACCTTGAGCGGGCTGGGCGGAAGCGGCCGCTCGAAGCGGCGGAGCACGGCCTTGACGCGGGCCACGAGTTCGCGCGGGCTGAAAGGCTTGGCGATGTAGTCGTCGGCTCCGATCTCGAGACCGAGGACGCGGTCGGCTTCGCTGCTTTTGGCGGTGAGGAAAATTACCGGCACGGCTGCGAGGCCCACGGTTTGGCGCATGGTGCGGCAGAGCTCCAGGCCATCTTTGCCGGGGACCATGATGTCGAGAACGAAGAGAGCGGGACGCTGGCGTTCGGCGTCGGCGATGACGCTGGAGCCGTTGGGATAGACGCGCACGGCGAAACCATCGTTCTCCAAGTGGTGGCGAACGAGGCGGGAAATATCGGGATCGTCTTCGACGACGAAGATGCTGGGTTTCACGGATTTATTGTAACGAAGCCAGTACCTAGTACCTAGTGCCGAGTGGCTGGTTCGGAGTTGCGGGACATATTTTTATCGGATTGTAACAATCAGGTTGGCGGCGGGGTCGAGAAGAGGGATTACTGTCCGGTTATCATTGACTCAGCGGTGTCCAAAGTGATTTCATGAGCGTCAACGCCTTTTCGTCCCCGAGGGAGGATAATAAGTAGTATGTCGTTTGAAGAAGCATTGGCGGTGGCGTCGCGGGATGAGGGGTTCAAAGCTACGGTATACGCCATCAATACCCTGCTGATTCATAAGGGCATCTACACGCAAGAGGAATTTCAGGCGCTGTTCGTTGAGTGGGTAGAGAAGGAGCAGAGACGTAAGGTACCGGATGCTCGGCACGCAGAGACATCTAATGCGTTCTCGGCGTAGTTCGGTAGCGCGGATGTTCGCAGCCTGACTTTTTGCGCCCGCAGTGAATTCCTACATCACAGGCTTTGCACTCGCACTGGCAGGGCGGTGCGGGCTTGATCTCCTTAGCTGGTTTTCCTGATCGACGCATCTCCGCTCCTCCTCCATATCCAGCCACTCTGGCACTTTTGTCAACCTAGGATAAGGAAATAAAAAGCGAATCTGCAAATTGTGTTTTGCGCGGTCCAGAAACTCCGATTTTGCCGATTTCCGGTGACCGGGCTTTGGGGCGAACAAAAGATAATGGCTTGTACAGAAGCTGTGGACGAAGAGACTTCGCTGTGGAGGGGCGAGGAAGGTGGCGTGGCCGGATGGTCATTGGAAGACTGCGATCACCAGATTTCCTGCGGAGTCGAGGTGGAAACGTGTGTTGGGCGGAATCACTGTAGTGGCGCTGTATTCGGTGATGATCGCTGGACCGGGGTAGGTCTTGGAGGATTTCAGGGCTTCCCGGGAGTAGATTGCCGCCGCTAGTTTCTTGCCTTCGAATCGTACCGGGGCTTTGAGCGTGGAAGGCGAGCCGAGCTTTGCTCGGCCTGGACCCCTCGGCTTCGCTCGGGGCAGGCTCGCAAGAGTGCCCGTCCCCACATGGCCTATTTTTCCTACATGAGCCGGGGTGGATTTTACTACCGAGCGGAGGCGGAGGGTTACCAGCTCTGCTTCCCGCGTGGGGTCGGCATAGCCGTAGCGGCGGTGGTGTTCTTGGTGGAAGTCTTTCAGGAGATTTCTGGTGTACGGCAGGTTTAGTTCGTATCCCTGGCCGCGGTAGCGGATGTCGACGGTCCGCTGATAGTGCACTCTTCCTTGCCAGGCTTCGCTTTGAAAATCTTTTGCAGCTTGTTTCTGCAGGGCTGAGAATTCTCCATTCAGCTGCGCGGCTGGGAGTTTGCCAGAGACGCGCCAAAGGACAGTGCGGGAATAATCCTTGACGACGTCGCTGACCAGAATGCCTACAGCGGAAAGCGCGCCGGGCAGGGCGGGGACGACCACGTGCGGGATGCTCAGAGCCTCGGCTAAGGCGCAGGCGTGGAGGCCTCCGGCGCCGCCGAAGGCTACGAGGGCATAATCACGGGGATCACGGCCGCGTTCGATAGAGACTACGCGGATGGCTTTTTCCATAGTTGAGTTGACCACGCGGATTACGCCAGCCGCGAACTTCTCGATGGTCAGTGTGGTTCGCTGCTGCTTCAACCACTCGCGAGTCACGCGTCGGGTGCGGTCGAGATCGAGAGTGAAATCTCCCCCGAGGAAACGCGTTGGTTGCAAGCGGCCTAGTAAGAGGTTGGCGTCGGTGACGGTGGGCTGGATGCCGCGGCCGTAGCAGATGGGCCCGGGATCGGCCCCGGCGGATTCGGGGCCTACGCGCAGAACGCCTGCGGCGTCGAAGCGGGCCAGCGAGCCTCCCCCTGCGCCTACGGTGTGGATGTCGAGCATAGGGACTCCGATGGGGAGTCCGGCGACCTCGGCGTGGCTGGCCGTGGTGATTGCGCCTTCAACGAGGGAGACGTCGGTGGAAGTGCCCCCCATGTCGAAGGCGATGATGCGTTCGAAACCGCTGGCGCCGGCGCTGGCTCCAGCGCCGACTACGCCTCCGGCTGGCCCGGAGAGGACGGTGCGGACGGGCTCGGTCGCGGCGGAGGCGAGCGGCGTGATGCCGCCGGAGGATTGCATTACAAAGATCCTCGGCGCGCGTTGAGGTCCCTCGGGGGCTAAAGCCCCGATCATCTTGGATTGTTTTGCCGCAGCGCTGAAGCGCTGCTCCACCCCCGATAGGCGCTGCTCTAGATTATCGAAGTAGCGCTGCATTACTGGTTGCAAGTAGGCGTTGATGACTACCGTGGAAGTGCGCTCGTATTCGCGGAATTCGGGGAGGATTTGGTGAGAGATCGAGAGTGGGACGCCTAGAGGATCGAGGGCTTCCGCGACTGCTTGCTCGTTTTTCGAATTTGCGAAGGAGAAGAGGAGAGAGATGGCGATCGACTGAGGCTGCTTCGCTTTTACTTGGGACGCCAGGGATTCCAGGTCCGCGGTCGAAGGCTCGGTCAGGATTTTGCCGTCGCTGGCCGTGCGTTCTTCGATGCCGAAGCGGAGATCGGCTGGGACCAGCGGTTCGATGCGATCGAAGAAGAAATCGTAGAGTTTCGGGCGAGCCTGGCGGCCGATCTCGATGGCGTCTTCGAAACCGGCGGTGGTGATCAGAGCGGTGCGGGCGCCTTTGCGTTCCAGCAGGGTGTTAGTGCCGACCGTGGTGCCGTGCAGGATTACCAGTTCATCCTGGTGATCGATTTTGCGGAGGGCTTCGACGATGGCTTGGGAGGGATCGGCTGGCGTGGAGAAAACTTTCAGCATGCGCAGGCGACCGCGGTCGATCCAGACACAGTCGGTGAAGGTGCCGCCAGTGTCGATGGCTACGCGGAGGGGTTGGGAGTGGCGGGACATGATTGGAATTCGGAGGATTAGGGTAACATCTGCGGCTATGAGATATGCATTTCTGGTTGAAACGTATGCCACTGAGCGGGTGAAGGTGGTCAGCGTGTGGAGCGAGTTTCGGGACGAGGATCTGGCGGTGCGGCCGCGGGACGGTGATCCGCGGGGACGCAGTGTGCATGAGCAGATGGTGCATCAGTGCGTGAGCGAAGACTTGTGGTTCCGCAACATGCTGGGGATTGATGTGGGCGCGCCTCCGCTGCCGAAGCAGGAGACGCGGATGGAGTTCATGAAGCGTTATGCAGAGGACAGCGGCAAACGATTGGCGTCGCTGCAGGAAAAAGACGAGGCGTGGTGGGAAGAGAATGTGAAGTTTTTCGATGTGCTGCGGTCTCGGGCTTGGGTGATGACGCGGCGGATGACACATACGTCACATCATCGAGGGCAGTTGATGGCGATGCTGAGGATGCTAGGGCGGGATCTGCATAGCAATTACGGTCCGACTGCGGATACTGGCGGGTTGATGCAGAATCATGCGCCGACGATTTACGCGTATCGGAGTTTGGAGGCGTCGTTTGCGGGGGAGGACATGGGAGGTTCGAAGGCTATGCTGCCGGGGGCTGGTGGCAAGGCGGTAACCGAAAGACCGGACTAGGTCACTGCTCCGGGGCTCGCTGCGCTCGCTGGACCCCTCGGCTCCGCTCGGGGCAGGCTCTCGAGGGCGGCTGTCCCTACATGAGTCGTGGTGGCGTCAGCGGACAGCGGGTTCCTCACCGCTTTGCGGTTCGGAATGACAATGAAGTTCCAGCTTTCGCTGTGCTTATCCTTTCGTTGTAAACGCCAGCGTTAGAAGAGTTTTCTGTTCTACCTGATGGGCTTTTGCGCTGCCCGTCGCCGGGCTGGCGCTGGAGCTGCGTTTTACTGAGAGCACGTGGCGGTTGCCTGCTATGCGCTGGAGGCGCGGGAGCATGTTGAATAACGCTCCCATGTTGGCCGGCTCTTCCTGTACCCACACGATGTCGCCCGAGTTGCCGTGGCGGGCGAATTCGGCGGCGAGTTCTTTGTCTGGGAAGGGATAGAGCTGTTCCAGAAATACAATGGCCGTGGAATTATCTTTTCTCTTCTTGCGTTCGGCTTGGAGTTCGTGGCCGATCTTTCCGGTGCAGACCAGGATGCGGTCGGCTTCTCCGATTTCTGTGTCGGGTATTACGTTCTGGAAATTTGTGCGCGTGAAGTCTTCGATAGGTGAAGATGCGTCGGCGTGGCGCAACATGCTCTTCGGGGTGAAGACTATCAGCGGTTTGCGCCAGTGGCGCAGGGCCTGGCGGCGGAGCAGGTGAAAATATTGCGCGGCGTTCGAAGGCTGGGTGATCTGGATATTGTGCTTCGCGGCGAGCTGGATGAAGCGTTCGATGCGGGCGCTGGAGTGTTCTGGTCCCTGGCCCTCGTAGCCGTGGGGGAGAAGCAGGACTAGACCAGAGAGCAGGTTCCACTTGGCCTCGCCGGCGGAGATGAACTGGTCGATGATGGCCTGGGCTACGTTCACGAAGTCGCCAAACTGAGCTTCCCAGAGCACCAGTGCTTCGGGATAGTCGCGGCTGTAACCGTATTCGAAGCCGAGCACGCCAGGTTCGGAAAGAGTCGAGTTGTGGATTCCGCAGCGGGCCTGGCCGGGTGCGATGTTTTCGAGCGGCACGTATTCGTTCTCGTTTTCGATGTCGATCAGGACGGAGTGACGCTGGTTGAAGGTGCCGCGGCGTGAGTCCTGGCCGCTGAGTCGAACCGGAATTCCGGCTTTCGCCAAGCTCGCGAAAGCCAGGGCCTCAGCCATACCGTAGTCCACGGGGCGTTTGCCCGCGCCCATCTCGGCGCGCTGCTCCAAGAGCTTCTTCACCTTCGGGTGAATGTGGAAACCTTCGGGATATGTGGTGAGGTGAGCGGTCAGCTCGGCTAGTTCTTCTATCGCGAGTCCGGTTTCTACCTCGAATTCCGGCTTATGCAGGCCGCCGTAGTATTGGTCCCAATACTTGGGAAGGTCGCGCATCAGCGGCTTTTTGGTGACCTTGGCAGCATCTTTCTGCGCGGATTCGAATTCGGCTTTGATGGCAGCTGCTTGTGCAGGGGCGTCGGTTGCTCCGATATCGTCGGCGTAGATTTCCCACAGCGGGGGATGCTCTTTGATCTCTTTGTACAGCAGCGGCTGGGTGATGGTGGGGTCGTCGACCTCGCTGTGGCCGTGGCGGCGGTAGCCGATGAGGTCGATGACCACGTCGGTGCCGAAGCGATAGCGGTATTCGGTAGCGAGGCGGGCTACGCGAACTACCGCGTCCACATCTTCGCCGTTGACGTGGAAGATGGGAATGGACTGGCGGCGCGCGATGCAAGCTGCGAAGCGGGTGGAGTGTTCCTCTGTGTAGCTGGTCGTGAATCCCAGCAGATTGTTGACGATTACATGAATGGTGCCGCCCACGGTGTAACCGGGGAGGTCGGCGTAGTTCATGGTCTCGGCGAGGATACCTTGTCCGGCGAAAGCGGCATCGCCGTGGACCAGGAGCGGGAGATATTTTTCTCGTCCGCCCTCGCCGGTGCGGTCTTGCTTGGCGCGCGTGCGGCCAACGGTTACGGGATCGACGGCTTCAAGGTGACTGGGATTTGAAACCAGATGGATGTGAACTTTGTTGCCGCTGCGCGTGGTGTATTCACCGGTCGCGCCCATGTGATATTTCACGTCGCCGGAACCCAGGACGCTGCGCGGGTCGACGTCTTCGAAGCCGGCGAAGATTTCATCCTTGGGTCGCTGGGCTACGTGGGCGATTACATTCAGGCGGCCACGATGACTCATGCCCATCACTAGTTCGGTAGCGCCGAGGCGGGAGCCGGTGTCGAGGAGTTCGTCGACTAGCGGGATCAGCGCGGTGACGCCTTCGAGTGAGAAGCGCTTGCTGCCTAGATAGCGCTGCTGCATGACCTGCTCGAAGATGTCGGCGCGTATAAGCAGGTCGAGGATGCGCTGCTGGTGTTTTTCTGTAACCTCGAAACCCTGAGATGGCGATTCCATCTGCTCGTAGATCCAGCGGCGGCGTTCGGGACTGTAGATGTGGTTGACTTCAACACCGATCGTTGAGGAGTAGATGGATCGGGCTTCGCGCGCGTACTCGCCTTCGAGTTGCAGTTCAGGAGTGGGGCGCGGACGGAGGAAGGCGAGCGGGTCGAGGTCGCCTTCCAGGTATCCCCATTGGCGGAAGGCATTGAAGACGCGTTCGCGCTCTGGGTCGGCACCGTTGTTCGGCGAGGTTTCGATGAGTGCGTTGGTAACTTTGGATTTCGGGATAGCCATAAGAATCTAGTACTAGGATAACGGATGCTTTAGGGGTTCAAGGGATTCTAGCGCCTGCTGGAAAACAAATCCGGCCAGGAATGTTTCCCTGGCCGGTGGGAGGCTAACCATCTCCTCTAGATAGACCTTCTTTCGGATAGATCAATAGGGGAAATGGAATGAGTCAAACAAGTCGCCCAGCGCGGGTCCGTTAAGGGGAACGTAGGGATTGCCCGGTTTCGTTATCGGGTTCGGGAAGTTGTCCCGGCTCCGGTAAGAAATGGTGCCGATGTTCCAGTTCCTCTCGATGAATTTGACGATGGAAACGTGGTCCGAATACGAGTGGGAGATATGGCCACCCGTGGAATAGGCGGAGACCACGATCAGCGGGATGCGCGTGCCGTCGCCGAAGAAGTCGAGCGGCTGAACGTAACCGGAGTCGTAGTATCCGCCGCCTTCATCCTCAGTGATGAAGATCGCGGTATTGTCCCAATAGGGAGAGTTTTCAACCATATTCACGATCTTCTGCGTGAAGCCCTCGAAAAGATTGAGCTTCGACGATGCCGGATGGCCATCGACATAGCCGCTGGGCTTAACGACAGAAACGGCAGGCAAGGTTCCCTCGGAAATATCCGAGTACAGGTCGAGCGTATCCTTCATGTGCGCTGCGACCTGATCCGGGTGCGACATGATGGACGTGTCGTACTGGAACGGGTTGCAGATGTTGCAATATTCGTCCGCGTTTGGCCCGTTGGTCCCATAGTTGAGCTGGTATGGGTCGTTTACGTAGTTGTTCCACTGATCGCCGTAGTACTTCCAGGAAATACCGTTGGCGTTGAGGTCATCGCCGATGCTGGGCGTCGAGGACGGCGGAATCGTAAATGGCGTATTGGACGGATTCTGGTCGATGTAGGCGTTCTTGCCGTTGCCGAACCAGCCCGGGTTGTAATTGTTCAACAGATAGTAGTGGCCCGGTTCGCAATGCGGGTCGATGCCGAGGGATTTGAGGTAGCTCACGATCGGGCCGACGCCTGGCTGCGTGGGATCTGAGCAATCACTGTACGATCCGCCGCCATTCACCGGCGACACTGTAAACGGCGGTGGATAGCCTGCGTTGTAGCTATTACCGTAGCCGTCTTCGCTATACCAGTTGTTGGTGCCGGAGGCCGGGTTGGGGTTCTCAACTTGATCGACGGTTCCCTCGTCTGGGTTGGGGCCACCATCATATTTCTCGGTAAATACGAGTTTGTTGTTCGGTGGTTCGGCAGGAGCGCCGAGCGAGTTACTGAACCAGATCGCGTCGGCGTGGCCGAACATGATGTGATTGGCGCCGGTGCCTCCGTTGACCGATTGATGGAAGTTATCGCTCATGGTGTAGGTGTCTGCGAGGCTCTTGAAGTAGGGAGCATCGCCTTGCTGCACGTTGTAAAAGGCGAGGGAGGTGGATCCTTCACCCGTAGTTTGTGCATCGGGAACGCTGGACAGGTAATTGGTGGTGAAGCAGGGAAGCGAGCCATCGTTTGAAGAGCAGAGTGGCGGCTGGGTTGCCCCATTCGTGCCCGCGCCAACGGTTACTTCAACCCAAGAGAACAACTTGGCGTTGCAACCGGAAGGATTGTTTTGGCTGGCCTGCGATAAGCTGCAATTCAACTGCTGCCACATCTGATAGAAACGATGGACAGGGCTCGCCGCGTAGTCGTTGTATTGGAAGGTGCTGCCGTTCGTTATCTGGAATGGTCCAGCGGGCAACTTCTCGACGTTGGTGATGCGGGCATCGGGCGTGTGGCTTGTTAGTCCGGTGCCGCCGCTGACGAGATCCTGATAGTACTGTTGAGTGGGCAGTCCGGATTCGGAGAGCTCCGCACACTTGACCGCTGAAATCGCCGGGCTTGTTCCGCAGGGGTTGCTGCCGGAAAAATAGCCGCCCGAACCGCTGGGACCGCCGACCAGTGGTGCAGGCAGGTTGTTGTTGGGAAATGGTTGCTTCGGCGGGGAGAGCAGGAAGGTATCGGTGTCGGTCGCTGCCAGCTGTTGAGCCTTGGCAAAGTTGGGACCGGGAATCGCATTCTTGTTGGCGTCCAGCTTGATGATGCCTTCGGAAAGCAGGTTATTTACGGTCTCGCCATTCTTCGGCACGTAGGTGGCGAAAACGTGATCGAAGCTGCGGTTCTCTCCGATGATCACGATGACGTGCTTGATGGGTGTGATCGTCCCATAATCGCGTGGTTTTTGTGGTTTGGGAGCGGCGTTGGCGAAGGGTGCGCCGATGGTAAGCGGGACCATGGCAAGGCCCGCCATGCCGATGCGCAAATAATGTATCCCTTGGGACGTGATTGATTTGAAAGTCATGTTTCGTCTTCTCCTGTTCGTTAGGTTTGAGCTGCTGGTTAAGGTGGACATAAAAAGGTCCAGCCGTTTTTCCGAACCACGGGCAACATAAAGTCGTTTGTTTTCGGGTTGTGTTTTGAGTGGAGACCGATTCGCTTCGAAACCTGCCTCACCCGCTTATGGCTGTACGCGAATCAGCCCCATCATTCCTCCGTCTTCATGTTCTAAAAGGTGGCAGTGGTACACGAAGTCGCCTACCGTGTTGGGATCGCGAAAGTCCATGCGCAATCGGACGCTGGGATAGGCGAGAGTTTTGCCGTTGTAGTAAGGGACGTTGACGGTATCGCGAAGAAATGGCTCGTTCACCGGAGTGCCGCCGTAATCCAGCAGCATGAAATGCAGCTGATGAATGTGGAACGCGTGGAGTTCGCTGGACCGGTTTTCGATGATCCAATCCTCCACCGTTCCCTGCTTGGCAATAATGTTCGGGACTCCTGATTTGGGATCGAACTGCGCCGGTGTTTGGCCATCTACGGTGATGTAGAACTCAGTCGCGCTGTTGGGGTTGTTTGGATCGAGCAGCTTCTCGGAAAAATAGAGTCTTCGAACGCGGACGGGAGCCACGTTTCCCAGCCAAGGTAGTTGCGAAGCTGGAAGCGGTTGAGGCGCGGTGGCGAGTGCGGAGCGCGGTTGCGACGCATCTCTGGAGGCTGTGATTATGGCGATCGCGCGATTGGGATCGTTCTCCCCGCTCGGTCCGGTGTCAACAGTTTTGGTTACGAGAAGTCCCGAGGTGTGTTCGGGAGGCGCCTTCACGATAAATTCCACGCGGGCGCCGGGTGGTACGGCGAGATGAGTTTGCCAGTCCACAAAGTCCGACGGCAGCCCGTTTTCGTTGAGGGGAACTCCGTCGATAGCCACAAGACCAAGCGGCTGGGGTGTGTGACCAAATAGAACTTCCAGGTTGAGGTAGGTAATTGCGGAAGCATTGACCACGCGCCAAAGTTGCTGCTCTTCCGGTCTCATCTCGATTACGGCTGGCCGATAGTCCGGATAGGGCACGGGAACAAAATTGATCGAGAGATCCTTGGCGGGCTTGCCGAATCCCGTGCCGGTGTTGGCTGCATCCCCATCGCGATCGAAGAGCATCTTGGGGACTACGGGCTCCCACTTCGAGGGTGGAGCGTTCGGGTTCAGCAGATCCTGATCGCGGATAATCAAGACCCTTTCCGGCAATCCTGCAACCGCTTTGTCGGCCCGCTCGATTCCCTCGACGATGATGGCGCCCGATGCCCCGCCGAGCACCTGCTCTTTGGTAAATCCGTGGACGTGCGGGTGGTACCAATAGAGCCCGGGCGGTTCGTTTTCGGGGATGCGGAATCGATACTCGAATGGCGGACCACCGGGCTGAATCAACGTGTGTAAGACGTCGTCCTGGTGGCAGAGTGGAGGGATGGTCAGGCCATGGAAATGGAGATTGGTCGATTCGCGCGTCATTAAATCACTGCCACAGGAGTCTCCGTTTTTCTCGGTGTCCATGTGCACGTGTTGGTGGCCGACCGGCGCTGCATCAGGGCCGAAAGCTGTCAAATCATTTTTGAGGGTCAGGATGACAAGATCGCCGGGATTCGCGCGCAGAGTGGGCGATTCTGTGCCGTTATCGTCGAGGTAGCAGTAACGAGTGGATCCGTCGCTCTGCTTTGTGTTGTGAACCGTCAGTTCAAGTTTCAGCACGCCGTTGTGACTGCGCAGATCCTCCGGTTCAGCGACTATGCTGCCTGGCGAGGGACGCGGGCAAGCTTCCGGGGTACTCTGCGCATGGAGAAGCGCATGCGGCTGACTTAGACACAGACATGAGAGCGGGATTATGAGCAGATTCTTGAACATCGAATTCCAGGTTCGCGTCAGACTGGGCGCGGGACGGGACATCTATTCATCCCAAGGTAGTCGGGGCGCCGTTACGGGAAGGTGAAATGAATATGAATTCGCGATGAAAAAAAATCCACAGGGATAAGCATGAGCGTGGCCGAATGCGGCGAGGTGGCGGGAGAGCTTGGTTAGTAGGGTGACAGAGGAATGTAAAGCCCATGTTAAAAAATCTCCACAACGCTAAGAAATTCTCTACGGTCTTTGCCTTACCACGACAAGGCTGCGAAGGCTGTGGAATAATGCTGCGGTTGTCATCCTGTCTTCATGGGAGAAGCTGTGGTTGAGGATTCCAACCGGGCCCGCGATCATCTCGCCAACGAGCGCACATTTCTGGCCTGGGTGCGAACCAGCGTCGCGATCGTCGTGTTTGGCTTCGCGATCGGGCGGTTTGCGATCGCCATGCGACAGTTAACCGAATTTCAGGGACATGGGTCGAAGGCCACGGGGTTTTCAGTGTGGATGGGGATGAGCGCGATTCTGGCGGGAGTGGCGCTGATGATAGCGGGATTGGCGCGATACCGGAAAACGCGGGCGCAACTGGACGAGGGGAAGTTTGAACCGGCGGGATTCGTGGTGGATCTGGTGGCGATTGTGACGGTTCTGTTTGGAATGGCGCTGGCCGGATATTTAATTTACGTACAGAAGAGCTTGGGGTGAAGGAGCGACGCAGGGGAGCCTTTCGCGAATAGTTCCTCAATAACGAAGACTTTATGGCGAACGATCAGGAAAAGGAAGCGGCGGCGCGCGCGAGCTTGCAGTTCGTGAAGAATGGTCAAGTGGTTGGGCTGGGAACGGGATCGACGGCAGCGTACTTCATCGAATTGCTTGGCGAGCAGGTGAGGAACGGTCTGAAGATCCGCGGCATACCCAGCTCTGACCGTTCGCGGGAGCAGGCGGCAGGACTGGGGATTCCACTTACGACGCTGGATGAATGCCCGGAGATCGATGTGACTGTGGACGGCGCCGACGAGGTTGATCCGCAGTTGCGGCTGATTAAAGGCGGGGGCGGGGCGCTGCTGCGGGAAAAGATTGTGGCGTCGGCTACCAAATACTACGTGATTGTTGCAGATGCGACGAAGAGAGTTCCGGTCCTGGGAAAATTTCCGCTGCCGGTCGAAGTCATCAAGTTCGCGCAGGCGGTAGTACGCAAAAAGATTGAGGCGCTGGGCGCGGCGGTCGAGCTGCGGAGGGCAGCGGATGGGAAGCCGTACCTGACCGACGAGAACAATCACATTCTGGATTGCAGGTTCGGGCAGATTCCGGATGCGGATGGGCTGGCCCGGCGATTGAACGATATGCCGGGAGTTGTGGAGCACGGATTGTTCATTGGCATGGCGAGCGTGGTGCTGGTGGCGAACGGGAGCGAGATTGTGGAGCTGCGGGCTCGCAGCAAGTAAGACCGTTCTCACCACGGAGACACTGAGACACGGAGAAAATCAAGGAAGATTTTTCTCCGTGGCTCAGTTGCGGATCGTTTTTCGTAATTCTTCACGAAATCAGAGGCATCGAATGCCGACAGGGGCACAGGCACCGGGGCGGGATCAGCCTTCGCGGCGGCGTTGGCTGCGATACCGCGTGCAGGCGCTGCTTGATGTGAAGGTGGTGCGTTCTGGGATTCCAGATATTTTGCCGGGGCGGTCGGTCAATCTGGGCGAGGGCGGAGTGTCTGCGGTACTGGCCGGAGAGCTATTGCCGGGTGAGTCTGTAGGAGTGGAGATTCAGCTGCCGCGGGTGGCGGACCCACTGCGAGCGCGGGCGCTGGTGCGGCATCAAGACAAATTGCGCTCAGGATTGGAGTTTGTCGGACTGTCGGCGGAACAACAGGCGGCTATTCGAGACTGGGCGGGCGACGCGAAGGCTGAGCTGGAACCGGGAGTTCGCGGGAAGATTCCGCTCGAAGCAGGGAAAGGTTCGGAGAGTGGGGGCTCGGGCGTTTCTCGGCCCCTTACCCGCAGGAGCCTCGACCGGAGATGGATATTCTTCGCGGCCGCAGCGGCAATTTTGCTGACGGCGTTGTGGTCGCGCTGGAATCGCGGGTGGGAAGATATAGAGGGTGGCCTGCGGAAGAACGAAAAGGCCACAGAGGCCTTGCAGCCGCAGGCGCGCGTTCCCGCCGAAGTGATGGAGAAGCTTGTGACTCACCGCGTGGATCCCGATTATCCGCTGGAGGCACGGCAGGCGAAGTTGCAGGGCGTGATTGAACTCGACATAGTTGTGGGACGCGACGGATCCGTGGTGGATGTGCGGGCGCGAAATGGTCCCGCGGTGCTGGCCCAGGCCGCGGTGGATGCTATGCGCTGGTGGCGGTTCGAGCCTTACCGGGTAGACGGCAAGGCAGTGGTAGTGCAGACCACCGTTGCCATGGAGTTCAAACCGTAGACTGCGGCCTTTTCGGATTCAGGCACTCAACGTTTGCGGTCCGGTCGTTTACGGTCCGACCGCTGTTCAGCGCGGAACGGGAAGATTGCTGCTCCAACAATCAGCCACGATCAGCCACACACCCAGGCGGCGCCATGCTTTTACGTACTTGCCGCGGTCGGCGAGGATGGTGCCATCGGGCTTGCGGATGCCGACGCTATACCGGCCGATTTCCATCGCCAGATCGCCGGAGGCTTCGACGCGGATGGTTTCGAGGCGCAGGTCCTCGTACCCGGATTCGGCGAACTGGCGGAGCAGGCGCTCGACGGCCTTCGGGCCGTAGGCTGGGTCGTGATGCGGTGCCATGAATGCTCCGTCCTGAGCGAAGAGAGCGGCTACCTGGTCGTAGTTGCCGGTATTAAAGGAAGTGACAAAATCCTGGTCAAGGTTGCGGATCAAGGAATCAACGTTCAAGAACGGACGAGAGTCCGCCAAGGAGCTGGAATAGGGCCGATACATCTACTACCTCCTGGGGGAAGGCCGAGAGCGCTCCGTGGCCATATGGAAGCCGCTCTCAATGCAGGGGCATTCTAGCGCAAAAAGGTCTGTGGATGCAGGAAAGATTTATGCACAGACGGAAAGGTTCCTCGCGACGGGAGAGGACTGCAGGGTTAGAACCAAGATGCCGGGAGGAACCCGTTTTCCACTTGTTCGCGGGGGCTGGCGGCGGTATGTTGCGCGAATGAACCAGAACGGAAAAGAGCTGGCTAAAGAAAATCAAGGTGAAGCGGAACCGATGGACCCAAAGCCTGGACATCCCGAGCGTTTTTGTCCGAACTGCTCAGCGGAATTGAAGGAGAACCGGTGCAAGTTGAGCTGTTCGGTATGCGGATTCTATTTGAGTTGCTCGGATTTTTATTGAATGTGAAAAATTGTCTGTAGGCGGCTGCACCTGACATCCCGGCCAATGTCCGTCTACAATGGCCGAGGATCTAATTTTCTTTTCATGATCAGGAGAACACGATGGAACGCAAGGCTAGCGCAGTCTGGAAGGGCGGATTGAAGGATGGTAAGGGAACGATTTCAGCGCCGGGTGGCGTGCTGAAAGACACGCAATATTCGTTTACCTCGCGATTTGAGAACGGGCCGGGGACGAATCCGGAGGAGTTGATTGCGGCAGCGCATGCTGCGTGCTTTTCGATGGCGCTGTCGGCGCAACTCGGCGGCGCGAATCTGACGCCGGAGAGCATCAGCACGAACGTGACGCTGACCATGGAGAAGCTGGATTCCGGGTGGACGATTACATCGAGCCACATCGATGTGGTGGGAAAGGTTCCGGGAGCGGATGCTGCCGCGTTTCAGAAATATGCAGAAGCGGCGGAGAAGGGCTGTCCGGTGTCGAAGGTGCTGAACGCGAAGATTTCGATGACGGCGAAGCTGGGGTAGGTCGGGCTTCGGGCCCGGCTTTCGGGCTTCGGCAACGGCGCCGGTGTTTGACAGGCTGTTAGCGGGCTGCAAAAATAGATGTGTTGATCTTCCTGACACGGCGGCCCTTGGGCCGCCGCTGCATTGCAATTCAGATTGCCATCGTGGCGGAATTGGCAGACGCGCATGGTTCAGGTCCATGTACCGGCAACGGTGTGGGGGTTCGAGTCCCTTCGATGGCACCAATAAACCAATAAGAAGCCGAGCAGTGTGTTGAGCGCCTGGCCGGGCTCGGCTGGACAGCCCATGCGACTGTCCCCACATGAGGCTGCATCCGTCCGCGCATCCATTCGCCGGAAGCAGTAAACTCCTTGTCATGAAAAATCCACTGCGGTTTTTTGGCTGGAACAATGTCCTGCTGTTTGCCTTTTCTCTTGGTCTGTCGGGTTTTTGCGTTGCGCAGAAGCTGGCCATCACGATGGATGACTTGCCGGCGAACGGTGCGCTGCCGCCAGGCGTGACGCAGGCGGAGACTACCAAAAATGTCTTGGCGATTCTGAAGAAGCGGCACGTGCCTCCGGTGTACGGATTTATCAATTCCAAGAAGCTGGAGGGAAACGCCGACGGCGCCGAGGCCCTGAAATTATGGGCGGCAGCTGAGCCGGTAGGAAACCATACCTATTCGCACATGGATCTGGAACAGAACCCGGCGGAAGCGTTCGAGCGGGAGATCGCGGAGAACGAACCTGTGCTGGAGTTGCTTGCGCGGAAGCCGGGGCCGGGCGGGGACTGGCACTGGTTTCGCTATCCGTACCTGCATGAGGGAGACACGGTGGAAAAACGTCGCGCGATTCGGGCCTATTTGAAGGCGCACGGTTACAGGATTGCGCAGGTGACTCTCGATTGGGAAGACTACTTGTGGAATGCGGCTTATGCGCGATGCGTGGCTAAGGGAGATACGACGTCGAATGAGTGGTTGCGGTCAAGCTATTTGAACACAGCTTCGGAGTTTCTTGACTTGGGGAGGGCTCAGGCGAAGCTGATTTACGGGCACGAGATCAACTACGTGCTGCTGATGCATCTGGGAGCGTTCAGCAGCACGATTCTGCCGGATGCATTAGATCTGCTGAAGAAGAAGGGATTCAAGCTGGTGACGCTGGAGGAAGCGGAGAGCGATGCGGCGTATGACGGAGATCCGGATGTGGGGTTGCATGATGCCGGAACGCTGCTCGACCAGTGGATGCAGGTGAAACAGATCAAGTATCCGGAGCATGCGGAGAAGCCTTATAAGGAGATCGAGAGTGTGTGCCGGTGATCGCCTTCTGATTGGCCGAACTGTGATTGGCCGATCATCCCTTCCCGTATAATTCAGGCACTCGTTATGCCTGTTTTCCTTGACCAGATTGTCGACTCTACTCGGCGAAAAGTCTTCGAGACTAAACAAACGGCTGATTTGCGGGAGTTGGGGCGGCGGGCGGAACAGCGTGCGCCACGCGGGTTTCGTCGGGCGCTGGAGGAAAAGAGTAGAGCGGGCGTGGCGGTGATTGCGGAATTGAAAAAGGCGTCGCCGTCGAAGGGGTTGATCCGGGCGGAGTTTTATGTAGAGGAACTGGCGCGGGAATTAGTGGCGGCGGGAGCCGCGGCGCTTTCTGTGTTGACGGATGAGGAGTTCTTTCAGGGGTCGCTGGAGAATTTGCGGCTGGCTTCGGCGACGGTGAACATACCTTGTTTGCGCAAAGATTTTATTGTGGACGAATTTCAGTTGCTGGAGGCGCGGGCAAACTCGGCCGACGCCGTGTTGCTGATTGTGGCCGCTTTAACGAATGCGGAGTTGAACAGGCTGGCGCTGGGTGCGGGTTTGCACGGACTGGACGTTCTGTGCGAAGTGCATGATGAGGAAGAGTTGCAGCGGGCGCTGGATTCCGGGTGCGATTTGATTGGAGTGAACACGCGCAATCTGCGGACGTTTCAGGTGGATGCGGAAACGGCGTTCCGGCTGGCGGAACGGATACCCAAGAATGTGGTGCGGGTGGCGGAGAGCGGGATTCGGTCGGGCGAGGATATTGCGCGGCTGCGGGCGGCGGGGTACCAGGCGTTTTTGATTGGGGAGTCACTGATGCGGGCGGAGCGGCCGGGCGAGGCGCTGCGGGCCTTGCTTGCGAGTGCCGAGTTGCGGGTACCCAGTGAGCGGTGAACGGATTCTGCGCCAAGCTTTTACCTTTTACGGGCAAGTGTGCGTATGACTTGGGTGAAGATTTGTGGGATGACTAATTTGGAGGATGCAGTCACCGCCGTTGAGGCTGGAGCGGACGCAGTGGGGTTTGTATTCTTCGAGAAGAGTCCGCGGAATATTACGGTTGAGGCAGCGCGGGAGATTGTGGAGAAGTTGCCGGAGAGCGTGGAGAAGATTGGGGTGTTTGTGAACGGCGGTGAGCCTGATCCGCTGGACGTTCTTCTCAAGGCTGGATTGACCGGAACGCAGACTTATTTTTCCGCAGCCAGTGGTGCAGGGCACGACCGGGGCGTGAAAGGAATAGGAGTGTCCCTCCTTCCAAAGCGGGCGAGATTTCTGATGGCGCTGCCTATGAGGTTGTTTGGCGAGGACAAAGAGCAGATCAACACGTCGGCGGCGACCTTCGCGAACTCGCGAAAGAATCTGCCAGAGGGCATTTCCATTCCAGAGGGGCTGCTGGAAACTTTCGTGCTGGATTCGGGCGACCTGAGTACACTCGGCGGAACCGGTAAAACTTTTGATTGGAAGAAGGCCGTACCGATTGCTGAAGGGATGCGCCAGGGCGGCATGAAGCTGGTGGTTGCCGGCGGCCTGACGCCGGAGAACGTTCGGGAGGCGATGGGGATTCTGAACCCTTGGGGAGTGGACGTGGCTTCTGGTGTTGAGGCTCGGCCGGGGAAGAAAGATCCGGAGAAGGTGCGGGCATTCGTAAAGGCGGTACGGGACGCGGATCGGAAGACGGGTTAGAGATGGCTACGGTTGCGAGGACAATGAAAGTCAAAATCCCCGCCCTCTCGCAACGAACGCGAGAAGGACGGGGCACCCAGCGCGGTGCTGTTCCCGTGAACGTTGCCGGCCGGTTTGGCGTCTACGGCGGCCGGTATGTGCCGGAGACTTTGATGGCGGCGCTGGACGAGTTGGAGCGCGAGTATGAGAAGGCGAAGCGCGATCCTAAGTTTCGTCGGCGGCTGGATGAGTTGCTGCGGACTTATGCGGGACGTCCTACGGCGCTTTCGTTTGCGCGGCGGCTTACGCAGAAATTGGGTGGGGCAAAGATTTATTTGAAGCGGGAAGATTTGCTACATACCGGGGCGCACAAGATTAATAACTGTCTGGGGCAGGCGTTGCTGGTTGAGCGCATGGGGAAGCGGCGGGTGATTGCGGAGACGGGCGCGGGGCAGCATGGCGTGGCTACGGCTACCGTTTGCGCGCTGCTGGGATTCGAGTGTGTGGTGTACATGGGGACGGAGGACATGCGGCGGCAGGAGTTGAATGTTTTCCGCATGCGGTTGCTGGGAGCGGAGGTGCGCGGAGTGGAATCGGGGTCGCGGACTCTGAAAGACGCGATCAACCAGGCGATGCGTGACTGGGTTACGAATGTTCGGACTACTCATTATTTATTGGGTAGCGTGCTGGGGGCGCATCCTTATCCGACGATGGTTCGGGATTTTCATCGGGTGATTGGGCGGGAGGCGCGGGCGCAGATTCTGAAAGCTGAAGGGAAATTGCCCGCGGCAGTGATTGCTTGCGTGGGCGGAGGATCGAATGCGATCGGAATTTTCTACGAATTTATAAAGGATAAGAAAGTGCGGTTGGTTGGGGTGGAGGCCGGCGGACGCGGCGAAGGACTGGGCGAACATGCGGCTCGATTTCGCGGCGGTTCGCCTGGGGTTTTGCAGGGGACTTATTCTTACGTGCTTCAGGATTCGACGGGGCAGATTGCTCGCACACACTCGGTCTCGGCGGGGCTGGATTATCCGTCGATCGGTCCGGAGCATGCGGCTTTGAGAGATGCGGGGCGGGCTGAGTATGTTGCGGCGTCGGATGCGGAGGCGCTCGCCGCGACTACTTTGCTGGCGCGGACGGAGGGGATTATTCCGGCTTTGGAGTCAGCACACGCTGTGGCGGAAGTGGTGAAGCGCGCGCCGAGGATGAAGAAATCGGATGTCGTGATTGTGAATATTTCCGGACGCGGAGATAAGGATATCGGGATTATGCGGGAATCACTTTCGCTGGGATGAAAAAGTCAAAATCTCTAACACCGAGGCCACAGAGGTTCACGGGGTAAATCTTTCGCTTCCTGTTTCGATTATGCCTTTATCTTTTTATAAAAAGCCGGCGCTGGTGGTGTATCTGACGTGCGGGGATCCGGATCTCGCCACTACGCGGGACGTGGTGCTGGCGGCGATTGAGGCAGGCGCGGATGTGATTGAGTTGGGCGTGCCGTTCAGCGATCCGGTGGCGGATGGGCCGGTAATTCAGCGGGCCAGTGAGCGGGCGTTGAAGCATGGCACTTGCCTGGCGCAGGTGTTGACGCTGGCGGCTGAGGTGCGGCAGCATGCGCAGTCCACGGGGCTGATTGTGTTTTCGTATTTGAATCCGATCTTGCGGATGGGCATGGAGAAGTTCTGCATGGTCGCGCGGCACGCGGGAGTGGATGGAGTGCTGGTGACGGATTTGCCGGTGGAGGAGGCTGACGAATATCGGCTTGCCACGCGTGAGCATGATTTGGCGCCCGTCTTTCTGGCGGCGCCGACGAGCCCAGATGAGCGCTTGAAACGGATTGCGGCGGCTTCGCGTGGATTTGTTTACGCGGTGTCGCGGACCGGAGTGACGGGAGCGCGGCAGAAGTTGGCGAATGACGCGCGGAAACTTGTGCGGCAGTTGCGGCGGGTCACCAATTTGCCTGTCGCGGTGGGTTTTGGGATTTCGAATGTCGAGCAGTTTGCGGAAGTCGGGAAGTTTGCCGACGCGGTTGTGGTGGGAAGCGCGATTGTGGAGACGATTGAGCGGAATCCGGGACGGGAAGCCGCGGCTGTGGGAGAATTTGTTGGGAAGTTGACGGGCGTCGACCGTTAGATGGGGCTGAGTTCATCTTATGCCGAGAGAAATTGAAAGCGCAGGCTGTTATGGAAATGCCTTCCTAGGCTGGCGGTTCGCGACGCAGGTAGGGATCCTTCGACTGCAGTTGCGTTTCGCTTTCGCGAAGCACAATCCTCGCTCAGGATGACAGGTTTGGAGTCGGGACCGAGAGATCTCATGGATATCGCGGATTGGCGGAAGAAGATTGATGAGCTTGACCGGCGGCTGGTGGAGTTGCTGAGCGAGCGGGCGCAGGCTGCGGTAGAGATTGGGCGGTTGAAGCGCGATACCAGTTTGCCGATTTATGAGCCGGAACGGGAACGGATTGTGTTTGAAAATGTGCAACGGATGAATCGTGGTCCGCTACCGGGTCGGGATCTGGTGCGGATTTTTGAACGGATCATGGATGTGATGCGGAATATTCAGAAGGAAGGAATTGGGACTAAGGTGGATGGGGTGAAGGCTGGGGAGACGGAGTTGGAGTCGGACGTGAACGATTAGCGGGCAGAGTCCGTGGTGATGGACACGAAAGCAGATTCCTCGCTTTGCTCGGAATGACAAGGGGCTACAAGCTGGAAGCCGAGATTTTCTTATGATTGTGGCAATGCAGGAAGTGGCGGATGAGGGGCAGATTCAGCAGGTGATTGAGCACCTGGTGAAGATGGGGTTTGAGGTGCACCGGTCAACTGGGGCGCGGCAAACCGTGCTGGGCGCGGTGGGAGCGGGGATTGATTTTGACATCCGCATCCTGGAGTTGTTGCCGGGGGTGCAGGAAGTCCATCGCATCAGTTCACCTTACAAGCTGGCGGGGAAAAGTTTTCGTCCTGAGGGGACGATCGTCAAGCTGACGAATGGAATTGAAATCGGCGGAAACGAAGTGGTCGTAATGGCTGGGCCTTGCTCGGTGGAATCACGGGAACAGCTTTTTGCTACGGCTGGGGCCGTGGCGAAAGCGGGAGCGCGTGTGCTGCGGGGAGGAGCGTTCAAGCCGCGGAGTTCTCCTTACTCTTTTCAGGGGCACGGGGAAGATGCGCTGAAGTTGCTGCGCGAGGCGGGAGAGAAATTCAAGCTGCTGGTAATCAGCGAAGTGATGGAGATCTCGCAGATTCCGATGATGCTGCCGTATGTGGACATTCTGCAGCTGGGAGCGCGCAACATGCAGAACTTTAATCTGCTGCGCGAGTTGGGAAAAGTGCGAAAGCCGGTGCTGGTGAAGCGCGGGATCGCCGCGACTTTCGAGGAACTACTGTTATCCGCGGAATACATTATGGCGGGCGGGAATTATGAAGTGATTTTGTGCGAGCGCGGCATTCGCACGTTTGAGACTTACACGCGGAACACGATGGATATTTCCGCAATTCCGATTATTCACAAGCTGTCGCATCTGCCGATGACGGCCGATCCGTCGCATGGAACGGGACGGCGCGACAAGGTTGCGCCAATGGCGCGGGCGTCGGTGGCTGCCGGGGCCGATGCGCTGCTGATTGAAGTGCATTGCGACCCGAACAACGCCTGGTCCGATGGAGCGCAGTCGCTGTTTCCGGAGCAGTTCGTGAAACTGATGGATGAGTTGCGGATGATTGCGCCGGCGGTGGGAAGAAAAATTGGGTAATTGGGTAATTTTGCGATTTGGTAATTTGAAAGCGAAGCGCGGTGAGAAGTTCAAATTACTCAATTACAAAATTACCCAATTACTCAATTCCTTTTATGGCGATTCGGCAAATCACGATTGTCGGGACGGGGCTGATTGGCGGGTCGTTTGCGCTGGCGCTGCGGAAGCGGAAGTTCGCCGGGATGATTGTGGGGTGCGACCGCGAGTCAGCTCTGAAGAAGGCAAAGCAGTGCGGCGCAATCGAAAAAGGGTTTGTCGAGCCTGCGGACGCGGTGCGGGGCAGCCAGTTGGTAGTGCTGGCTACGCCGGTGCTGGCGATTGTGGACCTGATAGGACGGCTGGGTCCAGCGCTGCCCGCTTCGACTTTGCTCACGGATGTGGGAAGTACGAAGGCGGCAGTGGTCGAGCGGGCGCTGAAAGTGTTTGGTAAAAATGCCGGGAAGCGATTTCTGGCGGGGCATCCCATGGCGGGGAAGGAACACAGTGGCGTGGATTATGCGGATGCTGATTTGTTCCAAAATGCGGTTTGGTTTTTGACTCCGCTGCCGGGACAGAACCTGAATGAAGGGATTTTTGCAGAATTTGCGGGATGGATCGATCAGATTGGCGCGCGCATTGCGATGCTGCCGGCCGAGGATCACGACCGGCTCTGTGCTTGGATCAGCCATGTGCCGCAGATGATTTCGACGGCGCTGGCGGCGGCGCTGGTGGAGGAATTTGGAGAAGAAGCGCCACTGCTTCCGGCGGGCGGGCGGGCGTTGAAGGAAATGACGCGGATTTCGGCGAGTCCGTATTCGATGTGGCGGGACATTGCAATCAGCAACAAGAAGAATATAGAGGATGCGCTGTTCAAGGTGGAGCAGCGACTGGCGCATATACGGGAGAACCTGGCTACGCGGGCACTGGCCCAGGAGTTTGAGCAGGCGCATGGACTGAAGAAGAGTGTGGGGAAAAAGTGACACCCAGCGTGGAGGAGGTGGTCGGCAAATGCGCATAGCGGGATGTGATGGTGCGACGGGAAGGGATCCTTCGACTGCTCCGCTCAGGATGACAGACTCGTTGCTGCGTCAGTGCTTTGTTCGTTTAGAATGCGGACGCTATGAATAAGGTTGTGGGCAGCGCAGATGAGGCGATTCGGGATGTCGGCGACGGCTCGGCCATCATGATCGGGGGGTTTGGGCTGTGTGGAATCCCGGAGAATCTGATTCGCGCGCTGGTGCGGAAGGGATCGAAGAATCTGACGACCATCAGCAATAACGTCGGCGTGGATGGTCTGGGGAACGGGCTGCTGCTGGCGGCGGGGCAGATTCGGCGGCATATTGGAACTTATGTGGGAGAGAACAAGCTGCTGGAATCGATGGTGCTGGCAGGAAAAGTGGATCTCGATCTGGTGCCGCAGGGGACGTTTTCTGAACGAATTCGCGCGGCGGGCGCGGGGATTCCGGCGTTTTTTACTCCGACTGGCGTCGGCACCGTCGTTGCTGAGGGGAAAGAAACGCGCGAGTTCGATGGCCGCACCTACGTGATGGAGCGCTGGTTGAAGGCTGACTTCGCTTTTGTGAAAGCGTGGAAGGGTGACCGGATGGGGAATCTGGTTTACCGGAAGACGGCACGGAATTTTAATCCGATCATGGCCACGGCGGCGAAGGTTACGATTGCGGAAGTGGAGCACCTGGTTGATGCGGGAGAGCTCGATGGGGATCTTGTGCATACTCCTTCGATTTACGTGAAGCGGATTTTTCAGGGCGAGATGTATGAGCGGCGGATTGAGAAGCGGACGGTGAGGAAGGCGAGTTGAGATTAGCGTGCACTCTTTCGAGAGCATCAGCAGAACTCCCTGATGAGCTGGCTGTGACGTTGAGCTGCTAGTGATCCTTCGACTCCGCAGATGGCTCGCTTCGCGATCCATCCGCTCCGCTCAGGATGACAGAAAGATGAATAAGCCGGGCAAAGATGTCGACAAGCGTGAGCGGATTGTGAAGCGCATTGCGCTGGAGCTGCGGGATGGGTTCTACGTGAACCTGGGGATCGGGATGCCCACGCTGATTGCGAATTATGTCCCGGCAGGGATGGAAGTGATTCTTCAATCCGAGAATGGGATGCTGGGGATCGGGCCCTATCCCATCGAGGGTGAGGAAGATGCTGACTTGATCAACGCTGGTAAGGAGACGGTGAGCGAAATGGCCGGGACATCGTATTTTTCGAGCGCCGATTCGTTTGCCATGATCCGCGGAGGGCACGTTGACTTGAGCGTGCTGGGGGCGATGGAAGTGGATGAAGCGGGAAACCTGGCGAACTGGATGATCCCAGGGAAAATGGTGAAGGGCATGGGCGGGGCTATGGACCTTGTGGCTGGTGCCCGGCGCGTTGTGGTGGCCATGGAACATACGACCCGGGAAGGTGCGCCGAAGATCCTGACAAAGTGCACGCTGCCGCTTACCGGAGTGAAGGTGGTGGATACGATTGTTACAGAGATGGCTTACATCCGGGTGACGGACCGAGGACTGGTACTGGAGGAAGTGGCTCCGGGATTGACAGCCGAGGATGTGCAGCGGGCTACCGAGGCGAGGCTGGTGGTGAGTTCGAGTCTGAAAGTGATGCAGAACTAGCGGCGACCCTCGGGGATGAAGCCCATTTTTCTTGTTTCTAGGCATTTTACGCGGCGCTGAAGCGCCGCTCTTCCACGATATCCCACAAGCCCAAGCGCCCGACGATTCGCCTAGATGCGGAATGGCGCGGCTAGCAGGCGGAACGGGAGTGTTATCGCGAGGTAGATGACCTCGAGCACTCCATGCATGGCTACGCCTACGATGCGGAACGGGAGTAGCAGTAGCCAGACGAACGGGTAGGCTACGAGCGCCAGCAAGGCTAACGGCCAGCAGAGTACGAAGAGGATGCACCACAGGAGGAAAGTGAACATGATGAGGCCTCCTTCTTTTTTCCCCTATTTGATTGTACGGCGGCTGCGGGAGGAAAGTTCCACGTCGGAAAAGCGTTGGGAGGAATGCCTTTCGGAGCCAATGGCATGGGACGATGAAAGGGATCCTTCGACTGCGGCTGTGCTTCGTTTCACGAAGCACAGCCTTCGCTCAGGATGACAAACCTTTGCGCTTTGCGTTACTCATAGCGCAGCGCTTCCGCGGGCAGGGTTTTGCCGGCGGACCATGATGGGTAGAGCGTGGCCACAAACGAAATTCCTACGGCCACCAGAACTACCCACGCACCATCTTTCAGGCGCGGCGCGAAGGGGACGTAGTCGATGGAATAGACCTCAGGGGAGAGCGAGATCAGGTGATAGTGGCCGCCCGCGTAGGAGATGGCATAGCCTAACAGCAGGCCGATCGCTGTGCCGATCACGCCGATCAACACGCCTTGAGCAATAAAGATGTTTCGCACCTGCGATTTGCGGGTGCCCATCGACATGAGCACGGCAATGTCTTTGGTTTTCTCCATAACCATCATGATCAGGGAAATCAGAATGTTCAGGGCGGCGACGAAGACGATCAGGCCGACCGTGATGTAAGTGACCAGGCGCTCCATGTTCAACGCGTGAAATAGCGCTTTGTTCTGCTCTTTCCAGTTGGTGGTCATGAAGCCGGGACCGGCCGCTTCTTCGAGTTGGCGCGCAACCTGGTCGGCGGCGTAGATGTCTTCGACCTTGAACTCAATCACGGAGATGAGGTCGCCTAGGCCGAACAGGCGTTGTGCGTCGGAGAGGCGGGTAAAAGCCCAGGATGAGTCGTAATCGTAGAAGCCAGAGTTGAAAATTCCCGCCACGCGAAAGCGGCTGTATTTTGGCACCATGCCGAAGGGCGTCAATTCTCCCTGTGGGCTGGTGACCAGGACGACCGAGCCGATGGTCGCGCCCAGATTGTCAGCCATATCTTTGCCGAGGATGATCGGAGGCATGGCAGCTACGCGCTCGCGGATGGTGCCCAGAGAATCTGGAAGGTCCTCGGCCGCTGACGTTCCGATCGCTGGCCCTCCCGGGACAGCCGAGGCGGCTGTCTCCACATGATTTTTTTCTGGCTCGGGAGCGGGTTCGTCGAGTGCGGCTGCTGAACCTTCTTTCACGGTGCTGAGTAAATCGCCGACTTTACGCTCATACGCTGGAATCATTCCCTTGAGAACGGCGCCGCGGGCGCGGGGTCCGCGGGAAATCAGGACCTGCTCGAAAATCGCAGGAGCGGCGGCGACCACATGCGGTTCTTTGGAAAGGCGCTCGAGCAGCGGCGGCCAATCTTTGATGCCATCGTCGGCTATGCGCAGGAGGCTGATGTGGGAGCTTGATCCGATTAGGCGATCCTGCAAATCCTGGCGAAATCCGTTGTTGATGGCTAATGCGACGATCAGCGAGGCTACACCTGCAGCTACTCCGGCAATCGAGATACCGGTGATGATGCCGATGAAGGCCTGACGGCGTTTTGCGCGCAGGTAGCGGGTCGCGATGAAGAGTTCAAAGCGCATCGGTAGCAGTTAGGCGTCAGCTCTCAGATTTCGGCCAAGTCGGATTATAGCGTTGTCCTCGGCAGAACCGCGGGCACCCGCATTCGATACTGGCGGTATTCTTCTCCGAAACGGCCCTCCCGTTCGTTGTCTTCCATTCTGATCATTGTGGCGCCGGTGATGATCGCGAACGCTGTAAGCGCCCAGCAAACCGCGAGGCCTGTGCCGATGCTCCAGGCCAGCATTTCGCAGAGATGCGCCAGATAGACCGGATGGCGGACGCAGGCGCGAATGCCTGTTGTCACCAGACGCTGCTGGCGGTGACCGGGCAAAACTTCCGGCAGACCGCCAAGTTGCGCGGGGCTGAAGCCGCTGCCGGAGAGCTTGTAGAGCACGAGTCCAGTGCTAAACAGTGCGGCTGCCGGAATCCAGCACCATGCGCGATGATAGAGCGTCAGGTTGCGCCAGTGCTCGCTGAGAGCAGCCATTAGCAACCACATCGCGATCCACACTGGCAACAGGACTCGATACGGGGAACGCGGCCGTGAGCGCCAGTACTCCACGCGGGGATGAATCAGCAGCCAAAAGCTCGGAATGGTCGAATAGATAACACAGGCGATCCAGGCGACGGTCCGCAGAGTCTGCTCCACGCCTCAATTCTACTGGGGAGGGAGTCGCGTTTCTAAAAGACGGCTAGCATTTTACGCTGTCGCAGAAGTTCAGCGTCTTTCGTTCCTCGCTGGTGATCTTGTGAAGATTCTCGGAAACCGCCAACATCCGCAAAGGGCATGATGTTATGAAGATTTTGCTCGTCGAAGATTCCTACATCGAACGGCACAAGGTGGGCGGCTACCTGGCCGACTGGGGACTCGACTACCTTGCCGTCGGAAGTGGCACCGAAGCGGTGAAGCTGCTGGAAGGCGCCGAGCCTCCGAACATGGCGCTGCTGGACTGGATGCTGCCGGGTCTGGATGGGATCGATGTGTGCCGCCGCATCAGAAAAATGGGATCGCGAGCACCTTATATTTATACGGTGATGCTGACGGCCAAGAATCGAAAGCAGGATCTGCTGCTGGCGATGGAAGCGGGTGCGGATGACTATCTGGCCAAGCCCGTGGATCCTTCCGAGTTGCGCGCTCGAATCATGGCGGGCAAGAGAATTCTGGAACTGCAGCAATCTTTAAGTTTCGCCGCCACGCATGATTTTCTGACGAATCTGCTGAACCGCGCGGAAATTCTGGCAGCCGTGGAGAAAGAGTTTTCGCGCAGCGGTCGCGAAGGCAAGCCAGCCACGCTGATCATGGCCGATATTGACCACTTCAAACGCATCAACGATTCCCTAGGCCACGCTGCAGGCGACGAGGTTCTAAAGGAAGTTGCGCGCCGGTTGAAAGTGGACTTGCGTCCCTACGATGTCGTGGGCCGCTACGGCGGCGAAGAATTCCTCATCATTCTCCCGGGGTGCGATTTGACTGCCGGCGCGCGCCGCGCCGATGAGGTGCGCAACCTGGTGGCGAAGGATCCAATCGTTACTCCGTTCGGTACGGCTTCTGCCACGGTCAGTATGGGCGTGGCTGTGACCTCCGCGGTGCGCGATCACTCGGTGGTCGACCTGCTTCACGAGGCGGATGTCAGCCTGTATGCCGCCAAGAAGAATGGAAGGAACCGCGTCGAACTGTTCTCTACTGCGGCGCGGCAGACTGGCGCGGGCCAGAGTTAGCCCGAGCAGAAGCCACCGCAACCATCGCTACCGTTATCGTTCGATCACCGTGCACATCCTGGTCTGTCTGTGGCACATTAGAAGTCCATGTCCGCACCTGACGACCCCAGAGCTGGACGCGTCGCCTTTACGCATCCCGACTTTGTCCTGTTTCAGCTTGCGCGCTTCCTGATCGTGGCTGCCGTCGAAATGCAGGCCGTCGCCGTGGGATGGCAGGTTTACGACATCAGCAAGCGCGCTCTTGATCTGGGCCTGGTCGGCTTGGCGCAGTTTCTTCCGGGCATACTGCTATTTCTGGTTTCGGGGCACGCCTCTGACCGCTTCGAACGGCGCAGGGTGCTGGGCGCCTGCTATGCGGGATACGCGGTCTGCTCGGGCCTTCTGCTGATCATCGCGGTGCGCGGCGGGCATTCGGTTCGGCTCATTTATGCCGTGCTGATTCTGCTGGGAGTGGTGCGGTCGTTCAACGGAACTGCAAGCCGCGCGATCCTGCCGCAACTTGTTCCCGAGGAGCATTTCGCCAATGCCGTGGCGTGGAACGCGACTACTTTTCAAGCCGCCACCATTCTTGGACCTTCTCTCGGCGGAATCCTTTACGCGGCCTTCCGCGGGCCGTCCGCGGTTTATGCGGCTGCCATGCTGACTGCGGTGGGCGCGCTCTTATCCATGTTCCGCATCAAAACGCGTCCGCAGACACGGCGGCGCGAACCTACGACCCTGAAGACTGTTTTCGCGGGATTGCACTTCATCTGGCGCGAGAAGCTGATTCTGGGCGCGATTTCACTCGACCTGTTCGCAGTGCTGCTGGGCGGAGCGGTTGCTTTGCTCCCGGTTTACGCGCGTGAGATTCTTCACACCGGGCCCTGGGGGCTGGGATTACTACGGACTGCACCCGGGGTGGGCGCTGCCGTAATGGCAGTGGCGCTGGCGCATCGTCCGCTGCGGGGGCGCGCGGGGCCGACGCTGCTGTGGTCAGTGGCCGGATTCGGAATCTGCACCATACTGTTTGGCGTGTCGACCAGCCTGTTGCTGTCATTGATTTCGCTGATTTTCCTGGGAGCGGCCGACATGGTTAGCGTCATCATTCGCGCGACGCTGGTACAGTTACGCACTCCCGATGAGATGCGGGGGCGCGTGATGGCAGTCGACATGGTTTTCATTGGCACCTCGAATGAACTCGGGCAGTTTGAATCGGGACTGACGGCGCAGTGGTTTGGCACGGTTCCCGCCGTGTTGCTCGGAGGAATCGGAACTCTGGTGGTGATTACACTCTGGGCCTGGAAATTTCCAGAGTTGCGCCGCGCGGGAGAACTCAGCGGGATGAAGAGCGTGTCGGAGGAGGCTTCAGAGGAAGCGGCGGAGAGAATGCATTAACGATTTCCCAGGTTGGTCGAGAAGCTCACTACTTCCCACGCACTAATATTTTGGCGGCACCCATGTTGTCGTAGCGATCGTAGACGCGCACCACCACCACGTGCTCGGAAGAAGCCTCACCGTCTTTCGCTGGTTCTGGCGCAACCTTGAAGTCGTAGTTCTCGGTCCTGGCGTCGGAGAGTTGGCCGACCGGCTCTACGTACTTCCAGTCGCTGGCATCGACCGAATATTCCGCTCGCTTGATGGGAGAGAAACCGTCGACGGCACGGAACGTCACATGAATCTCTCTGGCGTCGAGGGACGCAGCCAGAGCTTCGACGTGCGGCGGAGTCGTGTCCACTTCAAAACGGCGGCTTTCTTTGGATACCGTCAACCCGTCGCCGGGTGAGTGCGATGGCGCATCGGAAGCAACCACCTTCACGGTGTAGCCTCCATCCGGTAGAAGGCTGGCATCGAACGAATAAGCCTTATCGGTGAGATTGTCTTTGAGCAGCAGCCAGCGGGTCTCGCCGTCGCCGCGGTAGTAGAGGGAGTACACGAGCTGGTCGTCGTTGTCATCGTGCGCGCTCCACTTTACTCCGATCGAGTCGCGATCGTGCGAACTGGGCGGCGGGGCTTCGAAATGCTGGCCCGATCCGCCAAAGGACGATCCGTTGAAAGAAGATCCGCTGGAATCTGAGCTCATGGCATTGCTCGACATTTTCGGCATGGCCTGATACTTCACGCCAACCTGCACGGTTACGTCATCGATTTCAGGAGCGGCGTTCTTCGGCAGATAGTTCAGCGCGACGCTATCCACTCCGGGTGCCGCGGTTCCCGAGTGCAGCACCGCTTTCCACTGGGCGTAGCGCGCCGCGGGGATGCCGGTTTCAGAGTTCGCGGCCAGGTCGATCTTTTTCCACGGACTCCAGTTACGATCGGGATTGTCTACATTGCCACTGCGCGCATAGAGATCCACGCTGCCTGTGCCGCGAAACTCCGCTCGGCCCCAGCGGGAAAAAATTTTGGCGTCGAATACGTCGCTCTCGTAGGTGCCCTCGGTTTCGGGCCCCGGTCCCAGCACAAAAACTTTTCCGAGATTACTGGTCGCGGCATACAAGCCGCCGCCCGGAGCCTTGGCAAATTTGGTGACCTGCGACGCCGCGGCTTTCAGCAGATCGGAAAAATCATCTTGGCCGGTGATGGCAAAAATGTGGCCGCGATTGCCCGTGCCCGCCAGCAAGCGCCCTTGAGAATCAAACGCCAGGGCATACACGATGTCTTCGTGGGACGACCAGACTCTTGTGGGGGAACCGTCCGGCGCAATGCGATACACATCGGAGCCGCTGCTGACCCCACCGCCCGGGAATGGAAACGGACCCGCCGCTTGCGGCGCGCTGGGGGCGGGCGTCACCGTGATTCCAGGAGTTTGCGGGGTCGTGGCCGCCGTGGGTGGGTTGGCGCCCAGGTTCATAAGAGCTGCGGCCAGGGCGGCGCCACTCGTGCCTCCGCCGCTGCGCTTTTCGCCGACTGCGGCCGCGTAGATGTTTCCCGCATGATCCAGCGCCAGCGCCGTGATTTCCTTCTTGGGCGCGCTGTACAGCACGAATCCCTCGCCTGCCGGAGAGATGCGATAGATCAGCCCGCTGCCATCTGACCCTGCGATCAGATTCTCCTGCGCATCGAAGGCGAGAACGCGAATGTGAGTTTCATCGCTCTTGAAAAAGACCGAGTGCTGGCCTTTGGGCGTGACCCGATAGATTTCTCCGTGGTCACCGGTGGCTACGTAGAGATTGCCGGCCTTGTCCAGCGCCAGGTCCCAGATATATTTCGTACCCGGCTCGAAATAGACAGACGAACTCCAGGAGGGATCGACGGCCGGTGTCGCCAAGTCTTTATCGTCGGCAGCTTTGTCTTTATCTTTTTTGTCGGGGGCAATGCCCCGGTGGGAGTCCGCTTGCGACTTGGTTTCGGGCCGGTGTTCCAGCTTGTATACCTTGCCATCGGGAGCAGTGGCCGCGTAGATGGTGCCTCCAGGGCCGGTTTGCAGCGCCTGCACCTGGAGTTCCTTGGGCTCGAAAATGATTGTCGCCTTGCCGTCGGGCGTGACGCGGTACACGCGTGCGGGCGCGCCTGCCGCTACATACACGGTGCCAGCATCGTCAGATGCAATCGACCAGATATAGGTGGAGGGCGTCGCGTACAAACTCTTGAAGGTGGGAGCGAGTTCCAGGCCGCCCTCGCTGCGAATGGCTACGCCGGTGGCCGTGCCCTTGGTCAGTTCGTCAAATTTCGACTGCTCCCAGGTGCGCGTACCCTCGGCGAACGCGGCCGAAACCAGGCTGAGGACGCTTATGTTTGTGAGAAAGAAAGCAGCCAAAAGGAAGAAAAAAAGCTTTCGCGCACTCTGCAATTTCATACCTCGAAGTCGTTGTAGGAAGAATATTCAGGTTATCACGCCTCACTGTCCGAAGCGGAGGACGGCGGCCCAGTCGGAGCCCGGACGAAGGGCGATTCGCCGTGGTATTGTAAAGTTTCATGGGTTCCTCGCGTCAGGATCTGCTGCGCTTGCTCGCTTCCAAGTCCTTCCGGTTGGGCGGGTTCAAGCTCTCTTCCGGCGGTACGAGCGACTACTACATCGACTGCCGTACGACCACTCTCGATGCCAAGGGCTCGCACCTGACTGGCGAGGTTTTCTTAGGCGAAATCCGGCAGCGGGAGTGGAAGCCGCAAGCCATCGGCGGCCTCACCATGGGAGCCGATCCCATCGTCGTGGCAGTTTCGGTGGTGAGCGGCGAGTTGCACGGCTTCCTCGTGCGCAAGACCGAAAAACAGCACGGAACCGGGCAGCGCATCGAAGGTTTTCGCGAGAAGGGCGCACGCGTGGTGATTGTCGACGATGTTTGCACCACCGGCGCTTCCACGGTCCAGGCGATCGAAGCAGCCCGCGAATTTGGATTTCAGGTGGTTGGCGCGATGTGCCTGGTGGAGCGGGAAGAGGCTAAGGGCAGGCCCAACGTTGAGAAGGCCGCGGCCCCGGCGCCGTTCGTTTCTATCTTTACGGCGCGCGATGTCCGTGCTGAACATGTTTCTCAGATGGACGACACCGCGCCTGTTATTTTTGCGGTCGCCTCCAGTTGCGAAGTCTGCGGGCGGCCGGCAGTTACAAATGCTCCGAGGAACCGGTGTGCAGCGCACAGAGGCTGAGGAATTGAGATTCCATGATTCAAACTCTCGAATGGACTGACAACGGCGTAGGCTTCATCGATCAGACGAAGCTGCCCACAGAAGAAACCTACGTGGTTTGCAAGACGCACGAACAGGTTGCCGACGTGATTCGGACCATGGTGGTGCGCGGAGCGCCCGCCATCGGCGTGGCCGCGGCCATGGGCATTGCGCTGGCCGCCAAGAACTCGAACGCGGAAACCACGGGCGAACTGAAACGCGACCTTGACCAGGCCTGCGACCTGATCGGCAAGACTCGGCCGACCGCTGTCAATCTCTTCTGGGCCATTCGCCGTATGCAGGAGAAGTTCGAGCGCGTGCGCATTCGTCCCATCGCGCAAATCAAGCAGGACCTCATCGAAGAATCGCAACGCATGCATGCCGAAGACATCGCCGCCAACCAGGCCATGGGACGCCATGGCGCGACGCTCATGCCCAGCGAAGGTGGAGTGCTGACGCACTGCAACGCCGGCGCGCTGGCTACGGCGGGATACGGCACGGCGCTGGGCGTAATCCGCGCGGCGGTCGAGCAAGGCAAGAAGATTCACGTCTACGCCGATGAAACCCGGCCGTTCCTGCAAGGCTCGCGGCTTACCGCGTGGGAACTGATGAAGGACGGCATACCGACCACGGTGATCTCAGACAACATGGCTGGCGCGATGATGAAGCAGGGCAAGATTGGAGCCATCGTCGTGGGCGCGGACCGAATCGCGGCCAACGGTGACGTCGCCAATAAGATCGGAACCTACACCGTCGCCATCCTGGCCAAAGAGCACGGCATCCCTTTTTACGTGGCTGCACCGATTTCGACCGTCGACCTCGCTACTCCTGACGGGAGCGCGATCCCCATCGAGCAGCGGAACGCGAAGGAAGTCACTCATATCGCCGGAAAACAGATGACGCCAGACGGCGTTTCGATCGAGAATCCCGCGTTCGACGTTACTCCCGCGAAGTACGTGACCGCGATCGTTACCGAGCGCGGCATCGCCCGCGCGCCTTACGGGGAATCGTTGCGCACCCTCGCTGGCGCCGAAGCTAAGGTTGAAGTCTAGAGCTTCCGTCCGGCGGGTGATGACGGTCACATCGCGGCCTCGAGGTTCCAACTACAGTTTTTAGTAGATGTTTCTAGTTCAGGCTCCGTATGGTTCGAACGTGCCATGGCGGACCTTGGGTTCCGATGTGAGAAGATGGCCCATTCCGCTATTCCTTGGGGCCAGCGGAAGGCTCAGCAAGGGCCTAGTGGACCCTTCGGAGGCAGAGTGCATCTAACGGAACAGGCACTGGAGCAAGAAGCGTTGCTCCGGGTTCAAGGATTGAAGAAGGTTTTCCGGTCCGGCGAATCGGACCTGGTGCTCTTTGAGAATTTATCGTTTCAGGTGAAGCGCGGCGAGATGCTGGCGATTGTAGGCGAGTCGGGAGCGGGGAAGAGTACCTTGTTGCACATACTCAGCGCTCTTGATCAGGCTTCCGCTGGTGACGTATACTGCGCGAAATTGCAACTGAACTCGTTGTCGGCGGACGAAGCAGCGGAGTTTCGCAATCGCGAGGCGGGTTTCGTCTGGCAGTTTCATTATCTGCTGCCGGAGTTTACGGCCGCGGAAAACGTCGCAATGCCGCTGCTGGTGCGGGGACGCACCTGGGCAGAGGCGGCGCCGGAAGCTTCACGCTGGCTGCGTGAGGTCGGGTTGGAGCAGCGTGCGCATCATCGCTCGGGAGAGCTTTCCGGCGGCGAGCAACAGCGCGTAGCTCTGGCACGGGCGCTCATTACCGGCCCGAAACTCTTGCTGGCGGATGAGCCTACTGGGGACCTCGATGGACAGACGGCGGAAGCGGTTTTCGAATTGATCGCGCGATTACATCGCGAGCACCAGCTCACCTCCCTGATTGCAACGCATAACTTGTCATTCGCGCGGCGTTGTCATCGGGTGTTGCGGCTAGGGCGGGGGCGGGTGGAAGAGATCAGGCCGGAGTCATTGCCGGTATAGGAGGCCGGGCAGCTAAGGAAAGATTGGAAGACAAAGATTAGTAAGACAATGTGCAAGAAACTGGAAATCATCGGCAGCCCAGGGAGACTTGAACAGGTTCCTTCGGTAACATAATAGAAACGTTCGGGTACTTGGGGCGATGGTCGTTTGATTGCATAATGGAATGGTGATGGCAAGCACGAAGAAAAACAGGACCACCACCGGGCCAGGGTTTCAGTAGGGTCGAGCGGGAGCAAGCCTTCTCGGCCGGAAGGGTTCAGGGGGAAGGGGTACTATGTTTGAACGTTATACGGAGAAAGCCAGGCGCGTGATTTTCTTTGCGCGCTACGAAGCAAGCCAGTTCGGGTCTCCTTATATAGAGACCGAGCACCTGCTGCTGGGGCTTCTGCGCGAAGACAAAGCCCTGACCAACCGATTCCTGCGCTCGCACGCCTCGGTCGAGTCCATCCGCAAGCAGATCGAGGGTCACACTACGATTCGAGAAAAGGTTTCGACCTCAGTAGACCTTCCGCTGAGCAACGAATGCAAGCGCGTGCTGGCTTATGCCGCGGAAGAAGCGGAACGGCTCTCGCATCGCCACATCGGCACTGAACATTTGCTCTTGGGTTTACTAAGAGAAGAGAAGTGCTTTGCCGCCGAGATTCTGCATGAGCGCGGCCTGCGGCTTGCGACCATCCGCGAAGAATTGGCGCGCACGAGCCAGGAAAAAGCGCAGCCGCAACGGCAGCGTGAGTCGTCGCTGCTGAGCGAGTTTTCTCGCGATCTCACCCAGGCGGCGATGGACAGCCAGCTCGATCCGCTGGTCGGCCGCGACGGAGAACTGGAACGCGTAGTCCAGATTCTTTGCCGCCGCACCAAGAACAACCCTGTGCTGATTGGTGAGCCGGGCGTGGGCAAAACGGCGATCGTCGAAGGCCTGGCGCAACGCATCGCCGACGGCGAAGTTCCATCATTCCTCGCGGACAAGAGAATTCTGGCGCTCGATCTTTCCTTGATTGTCGCCGGAACGAAGTATCGCGGACAGTTCGAAGAGCGGCTCAAGACCATTATGAAAGAGCTGATGGAGTCGCAGAATTCCATCATCTTTATTGATGAGCTGCATACGCTGGTGGGCGCGGGATCGGCCGAAGGGTCACTCGATGCGGCCAATATACTTAAGCCGGCTCTGTCGCGGGGCGAGATTCAGTGCATCGGCGCAACCACTCCTGGAGAATACCGGAAGTCGATTGAGAAAGATCGCTCGCTGGAGCGCCGTTTCCAGGCCGTAAAAGTTCCTCCGCCAAACGAGGCGGACGCGGTGAAAGTTCTATTCGGCATCAAGGACCGGTACGAAAAGTTCCACGCGGTTACTTATACCGACGATGCCATCAACTTCGCCGTATCGCATTCGAACCGCTACATTCCCGACCGCTTCCTGCCAGATAAGGCGATCGACTTGGTCGACGAAGCCGGAGCGCGGGTGAAGTTGCGCCAGACTTCGCAGCCGGAAGAAATCTCCGAAGTTCAGAAGCGGATCAAGTTCATCGTGCACCGCATGGAAAACGCCATCGCGAACCATGAGTTTGAGAAGGCTCGTTTCTACTCGGACGAAGAACGCAAAGAGCGCGAGAATCTGCGGGCCCTGCGCGAGAAATATCATCTGGATGAGTCTTCTACCGGTGTAGTTGGCCGCGAAGACATCGAAGATGTGGTTTCGCGCTGGACCGGCGTTCCCATTACCTCGATTAAGGAAGAAGAAACGCAGAAACTGCTGCGCATCGAGGAAGAGTTGCACAAGCGCATCATTTCGCAGGATAAATCGATCAGCGCGCTGGCCCGGGCGATTCGGCGTTCGCGTGCGGGGTTGAAGAATCCGAACCGGCCGATTGGTTCGTTCCTGTTCCTGGGCCCGACCGGCGTCGGCAAGACCGAAGTGGCTCGCACGCTGGCGCAATTCATGTTCGGAACGGAGAAAGCTTTGGTCCGCTTCGACATGTCGGAGTTCATGGAGAAGCACTCGGTCTCGAAGCTGATCGGCTCGCCTCCGGGATATGTGGGTTATGAAGAGGGTGGTCAGTTGACCGAACGTGTCAAGAGAGCGCCGTATTCTGTCGTTCTGCTCGATGAAATCGAGAAAGCGCATCCCGATGTGTTCAACATTCTGCTGCAGGTTTTTGAAGATGGCCAGCTTACCGACGGTCTCGGCAACACTGTCGACTTCAAGAACACGATCCTCATCATGACTTCGAACATTGGGGCGCGGCACCTGCAAAAGCGCGAGGGCTTCGGGTTCCAGTCGACTAAAGATGAGATGGTTTCGGGCAAGGTCGAGGAACTGGTGAAGGGCGAAGTAAAGCGCACCTTCAATCCCGAATTCCTGAACCGGTTGGACGAGATCATTCTGTTCCTGGCGTTGAGTGAAGCCGACCTGATCCAGATTCTGGAACTCATGGTTACGCAGCTCAACACGAACCTGGCGCAGAAGTCGATTACTGTCACGGTTGCAGATGAGGCCAAGAAGTGGATCCTCAACCAGACCCTCACCGATCGCACCTACGGAGCGCGGCCGCTGCGCCGGGCCTTGCAGAAATACATTGAAGACCCGCTGTCAGAGGCGCTGATTCAGGGCACCATTACTACGCGCCCGGCATTCATCGAGGTCTTCCTCGAAGACAACAAGCTGTTCTACCGTCCGGTGGACGCGGAGAAGACCGAGGGCGTTTTGCTTTACGAGAATAGCTAACCGCGGCCATCAGCCGTCAGCGCGAGCTGGCGGCTTTTGTTTGCCGGCAATCGTTTTGCCGCCTATCCCGGTTAGCGCACGAGCGTAGTTGCGAATAGTTTCAGGCCGAGACTTCATATAGATGAACTGCCCCTCGCGACGAGTCGCGATGAGGTTCGCATCCGCCAAAATCTTCAGATGATGCGAAATCGTCCCCGGAGTCAGCTTGTACTTTTCCACAATCTGCCCGCAAAACATCTCCTTACATGAGGAGATCCCTTCAAAGATCCGCAAGCGCGTGGGATCGCTCAATGCCTTGGAGATCCTCGCTAACTCCCTTTGATCCATATGCTAAGTCCCTGGCCGTCCAGGTTCTCCAAAGAAACTGAACCTCGGATACTTTGATAATCATCAAACTGTTCAAATAAGTCAAGCTCTGCGCCACCGTAAGGTTGGCGGCAGATCCGTATTTGGAGGAATCCTATGTCGAAAAGATTTGAAGGCAAAACGGTAGTGATCACCGGCGGCAATAGCGGAATTGGACTGGCCACGGCCAAATTGTTCCACGAAGAGGGCGCTAAAGTTGCCATCTCAGGACGCGATCAAAAAACTCTCGATGAAGCGGTAAGAACCATAGGCAACGGGACGCTTGCGGTGAAGGCCGATGTTTCCAAATTGGCGGACATCGATAAGTTATTCGCGCAAGTGGCGGCGAAGTTTGGCAAGATCGACGCTCTCTTTGCCAATGCCGGCATCGCTAAGTTCGCTCCGGCAAGCGACAGCGGTGAGCAGCTATTTGACGAAACATTCGACACTAATGTGAAGGGCCTGTATTTCACGTTGCAGAAGGCCCTTCCCTACCTGAACGATGGCGCCGGAATCGTGCTGAATTCTTCAGTAGTCAATTCCAAAGGCAATGTCGCGACCAGCGTTTATTCGGCCAGCAAGGCCGCGGTGCGTTCCCTGGCGCGCACCTTTGGGGCGGAGCTGGTGGATCGCGGCATTCGGGTAAATGTCGTCAGCCCGGGTCCAATCACAACTCCCATCTTCGGACGAACCGGGCTGCCGCAAGCGGCAATCGACGAATTCGCGGAGGGCATCAAGACGCGGGTCCCCATGAAGCGGTTCGGCACGCCCGAAGAAGTGGGCCATGCCGTGCTCTTCCTGGCCGGCAACGAGGCTTCTTATATCACTGGCGTGGACTTGAATGTGGACGGCGGAACGGGACAGATTTGAGTCGCCGGAGTACGGCCCCCGGCGGCATCTTTAGGCCGTCAGCACGAGCTGACGGCTTTTGTCTTTTGCGACCAATTCGATTTTGTGAATCCAGAAACGCTACACTTAACCTGGAGGCATGTCATGGATAAGGTCAACATCGCCGAAAAGTTCGCCAAGATAGCGGAGTACTGGAAGCCCTACATTGCTGCCGAGCTCAACGGGCAGCATGTGAAGCTCGACAAACTGAAGGGCGAGTTCGTTTTCCATCACCATGAGCACGAAGACGAGATGTTCCTGGTCGTGAAGGGGCGGTTCCGGATGGAGTTCCTCGACCGACATGAGTGGATCGAAGAAGGCGAGTTTATCGTCGTACCGCGCGGCGTGGAACATCGTCCGGTCGCCGACGAAGAGTGCTGGCTTCTCCTGTTTGAGCCGGCTTCCACGCTGAACACCGGCAACCTGGTCAACGAGCGCACGGTAGCTCAGTTGGAGCGGGTTTAGCGATGGAGCTTACGCTTTACTCTGCAGCATGGTGTCCCGATTGCCGCGAGGCCAAGCGCTTTCTGGCCAAGCACAATATTCCCTACAAGGATATCGATGTCGAAACCACGCCGGGCGCGCTGGAAGAGGTCGCCAAGCACGCAGGCAAGCAGGCCATTCCGCAATTCGTGATTGATGGCGAGTGGGTGCAGCCCTACGTTCCGGGCAAGGGGTTTCTGTACGAGCAAATGGCCAAGCGACTGGGTATCGGGAAGCCTTAGGCCCCCAGCAGCCCAAGCCCGCTAAGTGCTTTCATTCCAGTCCTGAAAGGCCAATTCCACCCGCACGTTCACCTCCTTAAGAAAGTTCTCAGTATCCCCTGTTCATCATCTTCCGTACCGTGGCAAACCCTTGCCAGACAAGGGAAGATGACCACTCATGTCCGCACCGGAAATTCCGCAGGAGCCGAGCCCGGTCAGCGATAGCTGGCAGCAGATGGTGCAGGCCGTGCTCGCGGTGGTGTTGCTGGTCGGCGCCGTGGCCATGTTCCATTACTATGCCCCCGTCACGGCCGAGGGTGTACAGCCCGACGAGCTGCAGAAGCAGGTAACCCAGCTCAGCCAGCAGGTGGCGCAGCTCGAAAAAGAGCAGGCAATGCCGGCGCTGGTGCTGAACCGGTACCGCAATTCCATCGGCTACATTTACGGCGTATACGACGTTGGTTTCGCAAATCAGCCCGCAACCATTCGCGCCCGCGTTTCGGGAACCGGTTTTCTCGTAGGCGATGGACTGCTAGCAACGAACCGGCATGTTGCCGAGCCATGGTATGGCGACAGCGAGGCAGAAGGGCTTATCCAGCAAGGCGCAACGACCATGCTGGAAAGTTTAGTTGTCTTTTTCCCAAACTCGTTAACGCCGGTGAACCTAACTCCGGGCGCGGTTTCTTCCACCAGCGACCTGGCCGTGCTGAAGATCGAGAACAAACAGGCGCTGAATGGACTAGCAGTGCTGCCTCTGGCTAAAGGAGTCGCTGCGCCCGGGGAATTGGTGACGGTCATCGGCTATCCCATGGGAATTGCGGGGATGGTAGCCAAGTCGCCGACCGGAATCTACCAGAGGCTGGCATACCGGCATAATGACATCACGGCGGCGAGCGAACTGGCGGCCCTGTCGCTTATTCGTCCGTCGACCACCTGCGGGCATCTCGGCGATGTGGTGGGCGACAAGTTGATTTACGACGCTCCCACAGCGCACGGCGGCAGTGGCGGGCCGGTGTTTGATGCAAACGCCGAGGTGATCGGCGTGAACTCCGCCTACATTGACGGATTCTCCGGCGGCACGCTGGGAGTTTCTGTCGAAGCATTGCGCCCGCTGATCGAGGCCGCGCAGAAAAAACCGTAGACTCGCCTAGACGAGATCGCCGCCGCGAGACCATCACCTTAAAACCTTCGCACCTTCGTGCAAACGCTGGTCGGCCGAGGCGGAGGCGTCGCCCGAAGCCGCATAGGCTACCGCCGCTCCAATGAGAGCAGGAACGATAAAGGCATGGCCCCCGGTTGCTTCGGCAACAAACACAACGGCAGCCAGCGGCGTCTTATAGCCTGCGGAGATGAACGAGGCCATTCCAACGGCGGCATAAAGGCCGAGGGTTGAGCTGTGGACAATGGATTGACCGAAAGCTGTCCCGATGCTCCCGCCGGTAAGAAACAACGGAACAAACATGGCGCTGACGCCGCCTGCGGCAAGGGTAAAGAGGGTCGCCCCAAGCTTGAGCGCACTAAAAATGAGGAGTTGCAAAGTGCTGTGGTGATTGCTCAGGATGTCCCCCACCGCCTCATAGTTCGGGCCGATCGGCACGAGATTCCCAGGATAGATATGCAGGAAAAGGAGACCGCAAAGTCCCGTCAGCAAGCCGCCAGTCGCGAGCTTCAGCCAATGCGGTAACGACCACGATATAAAGAAACTGCGAGCCCGTCGGAAGGTAATGACGAATGTCATGGCAATCAGCCCAATGATCAAGCCTAGCAGAGCGCTCCAGTAGAGGTCGCTGCGGGCAAATCCTGCCGAGCCGACAAAATCGAAAACCGGCGCGGCGCCCAGAAAGGAGCTTAGCGTCACAAAAGATACGACCGACGCGATCAACGATGGCACGAGGGCTTCGTGCGCCAGATCGTCACGGTAGGGCATTTCCAGCGCGAACACGATGCCAGTCAGGGGTGCGCGAAAGACGGCAGACATGCCCGCCGCCGCGCCGCAGATCAACATGATCCGGCGATCCCGATCATCAAGGTGCAGGCGCCGCAGCTTCGTCCAAAGCCATGAGCCTATCGCTCCGCCGCCATAGATGCTGGGCCCTTCCAGCGCGGCGCTGCCGCCAAATCCCACAGTCGTGATGGCCGCAAGCATCTTAGGCACGAAGAATCGCGTATCGATCTTGCCCTCATGCTCATGATAGGAACAGATGATCTCCTCGGTGGAATGTTCGTTGGGGTCCGGAGTAAGAAACTGCATAATGAGTCCGGTGACGACGAATCCCAGAACCAATCCCGGCACAATCGCCCAGTGATGGCGCAGGTAGTAACCCAACACCGCGGGCCACAACTTACCCAGGATGATTACCACGATTACGGTGATCACCAGGCCAGTGGTCAGGCCGATCACAGGTGCAATGATCAGCCACTTACGAAGATCGCGGGCATAAACCGCCGTCAGATCTTCCCGAACCAGCGTCAGATATCGCCGGAACAAAGGGCGTTGCAATAGCCATCTCGCCCACCGGTTTTCACGGGCAATTGTTTTGCTCATAACCTGCGATACTCTTTCTCGCCTGCGGAAGTTTCGCCGCCTGTACCGTCTTCACATCACTCGATTCGAGGAAGTAAAGCGCCGGCGGGATGGAACTCTGACGGCGCCGTCGTTCGTGAACGATTACTTATTTTCCTTTTTCGCGGGGAACCGCGGAATGCGAGAATGCTCCCTCGTTGCCCTGCCTCATGATGCGGCGAAGAGCGCCCACCAGTTCGGGGCCGGCTGATCGCAACTCGTCGTGATGATGCAGCGCCAGTTCGCCCAGGACCTTGTCCCCTTTTTGAGTGAGGGCGAGCAGAACCTCGCGGCGGTCGTCCTCGGCGCGGGTGCGATGGACAAAGCCTCCGGCTTCCAGGCGGTTCACCAGTTCGACGGCGCTATGGTGGCGGATCTGCATGCGGGTCGCCAGTTCGCGAATCCGTGGCCGCACCCCCGGCGGCATCCCCTTGATGGCCAGCATCAGTTGATACTGGCCGCGCTCCAGGCCTGCCCGCTTCACCACTTGCTCGCTGAAGTGGAGGAAGCGCCGGATCTGGAAACGGAACTCCGCCAATGCCTGGTAGTCCGACAAGGTAAGCTTCTTCATGCCGCGATTGTATCGTGCCGCGATCCAGTAGCGCTCCTCTAGTATATCGTAAGACGATATATGTGGAAAGTGAGGAAGAGCTACAGGAACTCTTCCCCACGATGGCTGTTTTGTGAAACACTTGGACCCCGAAAAGCGAACTTGAAAACGAGATAAAATGACACCTTCCAAAGTTGCCTTGATGGTAGCCTGTTCCGCCTTGTTCTCCTTCCCCACGCCCCTGGTTTCCCAGGAATTGAACTCAACATTCGCCCGCGATCCCGGCCAGGCCATTGATCAGCAGTACACAGACCAGATCCGCAAATACACCACGGATCCGTCGTTCATGTCCCCGCTGGTGGACTACCTTCCGGCGTCGAAAACCGTCCCCACACCCGCCAAGGTGCTCGGCGACGTCTCCGGCGCGCCTGACATGCTTCCCTACGCGGAGGATGTTTACAAATATTTCCGCCTGCTGGAGGCGAGCAGTCCACGAGTGAAGGTCTTTACTATCGGCCACTCCGAGGAAGGGCGGGAGATGATCGCGGCGGCCATCGCCGACCCAAAACTCCTCGCCAGCGCGAAAGAAAATGACGCGCGCCTGGCGCAACTCGCCGATCCCCGCACCATCGGCCTCGACGACGCCAAAGCCCGCCCACTCCTCGACCAGTCCTGGCCCGTCTACTACATCACCGGCACCATCCACTCCCCTGAGACCGGCGCTCCCACGGCCCTGATGGAACTCGCCTATCGTCTGGCGGTCGACGATGCGCCCTACATCAAGTACATCCGTTCGCACATGATCGTGCTCATTACTCCCGTAGTTGAAGTCGACGGCCGCGACCGTATGGTCGATATCTATAAGTGGCACAAGGCTCATTCCGGCCAGCTTTGGCCGCACCTTCTTTACTGGGGCCACTACGTCGCCCACGACAACAACCGCGACGCCATGGCCATGACGCTCGACCTGACCCGGAACGTTCTCGATACATATCTTGGCTGGCATGCGCAGGTGTTGCACGACCTGCATGAGTCGGTTCCATTTCTTTATGACAACACGGTGGGCGACGGACCCTACAACGCGTGGGTGGATCCCACTCTTGCCGACGAATGGGCGGAGCTGGGCTGGAACAACGTTGCTCAGATGCAGAGCTTTGGCATGCCCGGAGTCTTCACCCATGGCGACTTCGATACCTGGAGTCCCGGCTACCTGATGTTCCTGGCCGGCATGCACAACGGCATCAGCCGTCTCTATGAAACTTTCGGCAATGGAGGCGCCGATACCGAAAAACGCATCCTCCGGCCGGAAGATTACTCGCGCACCTGGTACCGGCAGAATCCTCCGCTTCCCGTGGTGAACTGGTCACAGCGCGATAACAACAACTACGAAGAAAGCGCCCTGCTCTCCACTCTCTCTTATTTCTCGCATAGTACCCATCATTTTCTCGAGAACTACTACCTCAAGAGCAAGCGTGCTGTCGAGAAGCCAGTGCTCGAAGGCCCAGCCGCCTATGTGATTCCTGCCGACCCAGCCGACGCAAATCGCCAGATCGAATTGCTCAAGGCATTGAAGCGTCAGCATGTCGAGACACAACAGTTGTCCGATGCGGCCACGTCCGCCGTCCCCGGGGAAAAGCGCGGAGACAAGCCAAAGCAGGAAACTTTCCCGGCCGGCAGCATCGTTATCCGCATGGATCAGCCCTACTCCCGCGTTGCCGATGCGCTGCTCGACCGTCAGTTCTGGGCCGCTGGCGACCCGCAGAAGCATCCCTACGACGACACTGGGTGGTCCTTTGCTCACCTCTTCAATCTGAAAGTTGTTCGAGTTGTCGATCCTGCGATCTTGAAATCGAAGATGACTCCTCTTGACGATCCCGCAACGCTAGCCGGAAAGATCTCCGGATTCGGAACAGTGCTCGCAGTAGCCAACACCGGGCAGATTTCTCTCCTGTCCCTGGCCTACAAACTCAAAGGTGCAACCATCCAGGTCGCGGAAAAAGCTTTCGATGCCGAGGGCAAACATTTCGCCGCTGGCTCGTTGCTCATCAGCGCCGCTCCGGATAACGCCACCGGAATTCTGCACGATCTCTCACTCGATGCATCGCGACTCGGCGCAGCGCCCTCCGTGGCTGTCCACGCGGTCACCGCTCCGCGTATCGCCTTCATGCACACCTGGCTAGGCACCCAGACGGAAGGCTGGTGGCGCTATGCCTTCGATACCGCGGGCGTGCCCTATGATTACATCAACACGCAAACTGTTGGCGCCGAGGAAAACCTGCGCGCCAAGTACGACGTCATCGTCTTCGCTCCCATCGGCCGCGCCTCTGCGCTTGAAATTATCAACGGCATTCCCCTGTGGAACAATCCCATGCCGTGGCAGAAATCTGAGCTGACCCCAAACCTCGGCGCCATCGACAGCACCGCCGATATACGCCCCGGCCTGGGTTATGAGGGCCTGGCTCATCTGAAGCAGTTTGTCGAACAAGGCGGGCTGCTCATCACCTGTGAAGACACGGCACAGTTCGCCATCGATACCGGTCTCGCTCCCGGCGTCAGCCTTGCACCTCATGACGACGCGCGCGTCACCGGGACGGTGCTCAACACGGTGTTCGTGGCTCCTGACAGTCCGGTCGCTTTCGGGTACGGAGCCGGTGTTCCTGTCATCAGTGCCAGCGGCATGGTCTTTAATGTCAGCAATATACTTGGCCGCACCGGAGGCCGCATGCTGATGGACCCCTTGAGCGACCCCTTCGACCCCTATGCGAAGCGCCCCACCGGCCGCGGCACCGTCGAAGACAGCGACGAACCACAGGGCAGAAAGATCACGGAACCCGAACCGCTGGTGAAGCAGCAGCCATGGGAGCCGAAGCCGCTGGACGAGGAACAGACGCGCAACAACCCGCTGGTGATTCCGGTGCAGAGCCGGCCTGACGTCATCCTGCGCTTTTCCGATGCCAAGACGCTTTTGCTCGACGGCCTGCTCGACAAGCCTTCGTCGATCGCCGAGCACGCCGTCGTCGTGGATGCGCACCTGGGACAGGGAAACGTGCTGCTGTTCGGCAACAACCCCGTCTATCGCGGCGAGACCATCGGTACCTACGCCATGGTTTTCAACGCAATCCTCAACTACCAGCATCTCGGGCACGAAACTGCGGCTGCGGAGAAACATTAGTTCGACTTGCAATGCGGAGTGCTGTACAGTGTCAGGCCACGGTGGCCGTGTTACACTTTCTAATTCGCAGACAATTGCCCTCTAACACAGGACATTCGACCGGTACATGCTTCTTTCCAAGGAATATGTGGGCTACCTGGCCCGCGAAGTTACCAAGAAACTGATTGCCGCAAAGGCCATCGAGACCTCGGCCGTGCCCAAAGTCACGGAGCGAGTCCATGCCGCTCTGCTCGAAGAACTCACCCTCGAAGACCGCATCAACGATGAGGTACGCGTCATCCTCGAAGCTTATTCCGAAGAGATGAACAAGACCGGCGCCAACTACCGGGAGATGTTCCGCAAGGTGAAGACCGAACTGGTGCGCAAATACAAGGCGGTGCTGTGAGACTGAGCCGCGACAAGGTGAACGTGCTGGCGCGCGCCGTCGCCGACGCGCTCAAGCAGATCGACGAAGTCGATTTCATCGAAGACCCCAACACCATCCGCCAGGAAACCCGCAAAATCCTTGAAGATCTGCTCAATCAGGAGGCGCGGATTGACCAGTCCGCCCGGCTGAAGATCGAAAGCCAGAAGCGCACCATTCTCGAAGGCTCGCAGGAGTGGGACATTCTCTACCGCAAGTATTACAACGAGGAAGTAAAGAAACTGGGGGTTTGATTCCCAACGTGAAAAAATGCCCCGCGCTCGCACGCGGGGCGTCGACGGTCGGAGGACCCAGTGAAAACGTTCAGGCTGCTTCGCGCCGTTTCTGGATGGTCTCGAGCGTCTGCCGGTACTTCTGCGCATTGCCCACGATCTTGCGCTGCGGCAGGCTGTTAACCCACAGTTCGTGAGGAATGCCGCGGCGTTCCCGGCGCGTGCCTACGGCTCCCCGGTACAGGACGTTGGTGGGACGCTTTTCCGCGGTTTGCTGCTGCCAACCGCTGCCCGACGCAACATTGAAGACACCTATGTAGCCATTTACCAGAAGCTGAAATGGATTCTGCATCCTGTTCATGCGATCGAACTGCGTTGAGCCCTCGCCGCGGAAACTCTCAAACCAGGAGGGATAAACGAAATCGGAGAGCAGAACGTTGTCGATTTGATAGCCGAGGCTGTCATCTTCGCAGGCGTCGCAGACCTCGTAGGCATAGAGAATTCCCGCGGTGTTGTTGTTCTCAACGAACACGGTCAGGTTGATGTTGGGATCGCCGAGCATCTCCAGCAGTTCGTGGCTGGCGGTGACGGTCCAGGACGTTCCTGCCTTGAGATCGCTGGCAACGAAGACTTTGCCGATGGGCAGCGCTTCCGTGGTGAGATCGTGGTAGCCCAGAGCGTTCGCCTGGTCGGAGTCGTCGAGCAGCACCAGCCACCAGCTTCCGCTGGGAGGTTGATTGCCTTTGGCGACGATGCTGAGTTGAGCGGCGGTCCCCCAGACCGGACCGAAGTCATTGGTCACTTGCTTCTGGAGCGCTGCCACGACCGGCACTACATCCGTGTCGGTGCTCTCGTTGATCACAGAAATTTGAATAGTGGGTGTTTGAGTATGGGTGGGTTGCGGCATACAGATGGTCTCCTTTTCAAAAAATTCGGAGAACGCGCAGCGTGAGTTGCGTGACTCTGTGAAAAAAAGCTTATACGCTGACCTTGTGAGTAAAACGCCTCGGCAGTTATTAAAAGTGAAGCGCAGTTCCAATTTGGAACCGCAGCTTCGCCCATCGGCTCGGAGTAAACTTTGTTCCAGACTTCTCCATGCATGATTCGCTCCGCTGAAATCTCGGCCACAGTAACGCAAGCCGCCGCAGACGCGGGTTTTGATCTGGCGGGCGTAGCTCCAGTAGATGACGCCCCGGAGCTGGAATATTTTCCACGTTGGATTGCCGACGGGCACGGCGGCGAGATGAAATACCTGGAGGCTCGCGACGAGCGAGGTCGCTTGAAGCGTGCGTCGGTGGCGCATGCTGCTCCATGGGCGCGCAGCGTTGTGGTTTGCGCCATTAACTACAACACGGCACAGCCGTATTCCACGCAGGTGTCCGATGCTTCAATCAAGGCGCAGGGGCGTGGCTGGATCTCCCGCTACGCCTGGGGCGAGCAGGACTATCACGACTCGGTGATGCCGCGTCTCCGGCAGGTCGAGGCCGCGCTCAGGAATGCATTTGGAACCGGCGACCTGCTAACGCGCTGTTATGTCGACACCGGTCCCATCGTCGAGCGTGTGGTCGCGAAGTACGCTGGCATCGGATGGATCGGGAAGAACACGTGCATCATCGATCAGAAGATGGGATCCTGGCTCTTCCTAGGCGTGATTCTTACATCACTCGATCTCGAACTTGATTCCGGACCAGATTCCAAACTAGGTGTCCCGGCATCTGATCGCTGTGGCACATGCACGCGCTGCATTGACGCCTGCCCCACGGACGCATTCATCGCGCCCTATCAGCTCGACTCCAGCCGATGCATCGGGTACCTCACAATCGAAAAGCGTGGACCAATTCCGGAGGATGAGGAGCTTCGCTCTGGGATGGGGCGGCACGTTTTCGGCTGCGACATTTGCCAGGATGTTTGCCCCTGGAACCGGAAAGCGCCGTCCACGAAGGCAGCAGAGTTTCAGCCCCGCCGGGATTTGGTAAATCCTGCGCTCGACTGGTTGGCAGAGATCAGCGAGGAAGATTTCCGGCGCATCTTTCGCGGCTCGCCGGTGCGCCGGGCGAAGCGTGCGGGACTACGCCGGAACGCTGTCATCGCCATGGGCAACAGCGGAGAGCCGAAATTTCTTCCTCTGCTCAAAAAGTTGGCGGGGGATGAGGACGAAGTAGTCGCCGAAAGTGCCGCCTGGGCCATCCAAAAACTGAGTATGGTCGATTAGCTTTTTGGGCGTCAAGAATCGATATGTTTAGCTACACTGGACTGTGAGCCCTGAGTCAGATTTAACGCTCCTTTCACATCCCTGTATCCGGTTATTTTTCAATCAGGTATGCACCTTACCCCAGTTCGCTGTTGACGGTCTGACTTCGGTAACTCGCATTCCCCATTTTTGGCAACTAATCTCTCCAGAAGGGGTTCTTACAAGGGACTAGCTATGCCTTGTCTGGGGAGGTTCCGGCGCGCGCTGTGCACCTGGTTGGTGCTGGTGTCGGGGTGTGCCGGCCTGGCGAGAGCGTCGGCCACTCTTCTGCTCGAAGAACCTTACGGCAAGCTTGGATTCTTCACGGCCACGGGACATGCCGCGGTGTATTTGTCTGGAGTTTGCGCTGCGACTCCGCTGGTGCTGCGCCCCTGCCGTGCGGGAGAGCTGGGAGCTGTGATCAGCCGCTATGACGGAGTCGGCGGTTACGACTGGGTGACGATCCCGCTGATTCCTTATCTCTACGCGGTCGAGCGCTCGGATGATATTCCGCTGTTTGTTGATCCGAAGATGGTCGCCTTTCTGCGTGACCAATACCGCCGCAAACATCTCGAAGCGGTCGCGCCCGATCGGGACAACGGAGAAACTCCCGGGGGTAACTGGTATGAACTGGTGGGTTCCGCCTACGACCGAACCCTGTACGCGTTCGAAATCGAAACCACTCCGGCGCAGGATCGCGCCTTCATCGAGAGATACAATTCGTCGCCGAACCGTTCTCACTTCCACACGGTTTCCTCGAACTGCGCGGATTTCGCCAAGGATGTGATCAACTTCTACTACCCGAGAGCCCTGCATCGCAGCGTCGTCGCCGATGTCGGAATCACAACTCCCAAGCAGATGGCGAAGACCCTGATCAAGTTCAGTGCTCACCATCCTCAACTCGAGTTCTCGCGCTTCGTGATCCCGCAGATTCCGGGCAGCGTCGCGCGCAGCACTCCAGTGCATGGCGTGGTAGAATCTTTTCTCAAATCAAAGAAGTATATGGTTCCCAGCGCCGTAGCGAGCCCGATATTTGCGGGTTGTGTTGTGGCCGTCTACGTGGGCACGGGCGCGGGCCACTTTAATCCGTCCGAGCAGGCGCTGGTTTTCAACGCCGAGCGCGCGCTCGAAGCGCCTCTTGGCTCCGAGGATCGCCTCTCCTTTCAAAGCGAATTGAACCATCTCATGGAAAACCAGGTCGTGGCTGATCCGGGTTCTGAAAGCGCCGTCGCTCGTCTGGAAAAATGGCGACACCTTCTGCACGACGCCGCCCCGGAGTTCGATGCTCAGGGACGCCCTGTCATGCTTTTCCCCGTGGGAGAGCAAGTGGTGAGTGTTGGGGTTTCGGAGAGCAACATTCTCGGCAGTGATGCACCGCAGCCCATTATGCAGAAGCTCTTGGAGGCCCGGCTGCATGCGGAACTGCGCAAGGGATCTCCGCCCAAGGCCTCAGAAGGTGACGTTACCCGCGACTGGAACTTGCTTCAGAAAGCCATGAACGGCTCGGACTTTGAGGAAGCCGCGCGGTTTCACAGACCTCAGCAGCTGACCTCGCAATCGCGCCCGGATCGCCCCGGAAATCAGCCCTGAGGGGCCTAGCCATCGGCTAGCTTCAAAGACACAATCTAATAACCTGGCAGCTAAAGAACTGTCCGTCCTGCGCCGGTTCTATTGCGGGTCTGGTGGTTGGGATTGCGGAATTGCCGCGCCGGGCGCCTGAGGGGAGCCCGGTCGTCCCTGTTGCAATTGCAATTGCCGCTGCTGCATTTCCTGCAACAGCTGCTGTGGAGTCTTTATTCCCGGCTGCTCGGGTGTGGCCGTCGGTTGCTCGGCCTCTACCGGTCCCTGGTCCGGAGTGTCCTCGGCGGTGTCTTCCAGAGGATCGGCTGTATCCACAGCGTTAGCGGCCGGAGGGGTCTCGTTCTTGGCTGCCGCTGCTTCGGCACCCGGGGTGTCGGGTCCGGACTTGGGCACTAGCACGACGCGCACCAGCGCGTTCGCATCTTCCGGGGAGCCCAGCAATATGTAATTGAAGTGCGATCCATTCAGCAGTTCGGCCATCACTTCCCGCGCCGGCCCGGGACCGAGCCGCGTTACCACGCGCTCATTGGCCGTGGCTGGGATTTCAATCTCGGCCGCCGTATATTTGCGCACTCCGCGCAAAATATCGCCCAGCGTTGAGTTCGGGGCGATAATGGTCAACTGCCCATCCTGGTAACTGACTTGGGGCGCTACCGCAGGAATGGCATCCAGCGGAACCTGCGGAACAGGGCCCTGTGGTCCCGAGGGTAGCGGAGGCGGGGGCGCCGGCTGCTTCTTGACCTTATGCACGGGATGCGTCTTCGGCGTATCGGCGCGCCCCACAATCGGCAGGCACAACACGCCGGCCAGCAGCAAGCCTGTAAGCTTAAATCCCGCGCTCATGACGACCTTTCCACCCGAACTTGGCCCATCTTGGGAAGACGGCAGGTCTGTAGTCGCAATTCTAGCACCGATTCCCGGGCTCGCTGCGCGCAACCCTTCTACCCAATAGAACGTATTGGCCTTACCGTCTTGCGCGAAGATTTCCTCGAGACCACGCTCGGCGCCGAACTCAGCCAAGAGCGATCACAGGTAGAGACAAGGGATGTGGGATTAGCTCTTGAGTTCTTGTTCCAGCAGGCAGTCTTTCGGATCCTTATCATCGCGCAACCCCATGAACACTGGAGCCCGCAACTTCGGCCCGCTGCCCGCGCTCGCGCCGCCGGTCCATTCAGAAAATTCGATCTCGGCCACCAGTTCGGGCTTTACCCAGTAGACTTTACGCAAAGCCTCGACCTCACCGTGAAACGGATTCTTCTTGGTCTCGCGTTTCTTCAGCAACTTCCAGACTTCATCGAGCGATGCCTGGTCGAATCCACTCCCCGCCTGTCCCACATGAATCAGCCGGCCCTGTTTGTCGTAAAGTCCCAGAACAATCGATCCGAAATGTGCGCGGCTGCCCTCCGGTTCGGTGTAGCCCCCGATCACAGCCTCCAACCGGTGCGTGATCTTGATCTTCAGCCACTCGCTGGTGCGCCGCTCCACGTAAATGCTGTCGCGCTTCTTGGCTAGGATACCTTCAAGGCCCTTGGCGCGCGCCATTTCGAACAACGCTTTCCCCTGCTGCTCGTAATGATCGGAATAGCGCACGGCATCTCCCGTGATCAACACAGAAGCTAATTTCTTCTTCCGATCCTCGAGCGCGACCTTCCGCAAATCGTAACCGTCGAGATAGAGCAGATCGAACGCGTAATACAGCACGGGGACTTCCGCTTTAGCCACCCCACGCAGCCCACCGGGGCGAAATCCCGTGCGCTGCTGCATCAGGGTGAACGAAGCACGTCCCTGGTCATCGAGCGCGACCACTTCGCCGTCAAGAATCGCGCTCTTGGCATGGACGAATTTCGGCAAATCTTTCAGCTCGGGAAAACGCTCCGTCAGCTCATTCTGATTCCGCGAAACCAGCCGCAACTTGCCATCGTCAATGAAAGCGATCGCCCGGTATCCGTCCCATTTGATCTCAAACAACCATTCCGCCCCGTCAAACGGCTCATCGACGGGAGTCGCCAGCATGGGATGAATCGTCGTTGGCATGGGCCGCTTGACCCCGGCGTCAGCGGATTTCACCGCCGAGCCCCCAGAGACCGAAGAGAGGGCCGACCCATTCTTGGGAGTCTTTGTGCTTTGAGCGTCCTCCGTGAGACGTATCTCTTTTCGTGGTTTCTCGGCGCTCTCAGCGTCCTCGGCGGTGCTCAGTGTTTTTTGCTTTTTTTTTTGCCCGCTCGTGGCGGCTTTCTTCTTATCGAGCTTAGCCACAGCATCCGCTAGCCAGGCCGCTTTCAACTTACCTCCGCCGACCGGACGGCTTTTCCACTCGGCCGATCCCGCATCCCCGGCGATCTGGGCCATGCTACGCCCGGTCAGCACAGATTCGTCATAGGCATCAATGTCGTAGCCCTCGACCACATACTGGTCATGCTTCTTGATCAGCAGCCATTCGTTCCCCTTGCTCCCCGGACGCCGCCCCTTCATCTTCACCAGCGCGAAGTCTCCCTTCAACTTCTTCCCGTCAAGACGGAACTTCAAATCGCCCTTGGCCAGCATCGCGACGGCTTCGGCCTCGGTTCCCGGCACATATTTCCCCTCCACGGCAACTGGAGACAAAGGCTGCCACGTGCCCAGATCCCACACCATTACCGTGCCCGCGCCGTAATTGCCTTCCGGAATGATGCCCTCGAAATCAAAATACGAAACCGGATGATCCTCCACCTGCATGGCCAGCCGCTTATCCGCCGGATCGAGCGGCGGTCCCTTCGGCACCGCCCACGATTTCAGCACGCCCTCCATCTCCAGCCGAAAGTCATAATGCAACCGCGTGGCGTCATGCTTCTGCACCACAAACCGGTGCCCTGCCTTGCTCTCAACTTTCGGAGGAGGCTCCGGCGTAGACTCAAACCGCCTTTTCCGTTTGTATTCTTCAAGTGCCATAGGAACCCATATTTAACCACAGAGGCGTGGGAACGAGAGTTCGTTTGGGGACGGCCGCATTCGTGAGCCTGCCCTGAGCGAAGCCGAAGGGTCCATGCCGAGCAAAGGCTCGGCTGTTGCTTCCATCACCACGACTCCAGACTTTCGCTAGAATGCTTGCAGCTAGGCAAGGTATGCAACGCGAATTCCCCGAAGTCCCGCTGGTAGGCGTAGGCGCCATCATCATCGAAAACGCCCGCGTAGTCCTGGTGAAGCGCTCCCACCCCCCGCTCCAAGCCGAATGGTCCATCCCGGGAGGTGTGCTCGAAGTCGGCGAACTGGTGCGCGAAGCCGCAATTCGCGAAGCCCGTGAGGAAACCGGACTCACCGTCGAACCCGGCGAACTGCTGGGGGTCTACGACCGCGTCCTGCGCGATGCCCACCAGCGCGTGCAGTATCACTATGTTTTGATTGATTTTCTATGCCGCCGGGTTGCGGGAAATCTAGCCGCCGCCAGCGATGCCACAGAAGTCAGATGGTTCACCCGAGAAGAACTGCCCGGTCTCAAGCTAGCGGAAGATACGTTGGATGTGATTGGCAAAGGCTTCGCGAAACAAGGGAGCACATGACGCTGGCCGCAGCAGTTTTTGGGTGCTTCGGAACGACATCCCGTCTTATAATCCTCCGGGCTTTGTGACTGTCGGGTCGAATTCAGGGGGCACACATCATGAGCATCAATGAAGACAAGCTGCACGAATTGCTAGGTAAGGCGGTTGTGGATTTCGGAGCAACGTTTCATGCCGCGCTGGTGCAAGTTGGAGACAAGCTCGGCTTATACAAGGCGCTTGCCGCGGGCGGACCTCAAACCCCGGCGGAACTAGCCAAACGCACCGGCACGGCCGAGCGTTACGTGCGCGAGTGGCTCTGTAACCAGGCCGCTGGAGGCTATGTCACGTATGACAGCAAAGCTGCCAAGTTCTCGCTGAGCGAGGAACAAGCCTTCACTCTGGCGGATGAAAACAGTCCAGCGTTCTTGCCAGGCATGTTCCAGGTCGCCTTGGCGGCAATTAAGGCCGAAGACCGCATCACCGATCTATTCAAGACTGGGAAAGGCTTAGGCTGGCACGAACATCACCCGGACCTGTTTGTCGGTACGGAGCGATTTTTCCGTCCGGGATATGCGGCAAACCTGATCAATTCATGGATTCCCGCGCTCGCGGGCGTGAAAGAAAAGCTCGAGCAGGGAGCAACCGTAGCTGACGTCGGCTGCGGCCTTGGTGCCTCGACGATCCTGATGGCGAAGTCCTATCCAAAGTCGAAGTTCGTTGGCTTCGACTATCACGACAAATCGATTGAGACGGCGAAACAGCGCGCCAAGGATGCCGGCATGGGAGATCGAATCCAATTCAAGGTAGCGATGGCAAAGGATTATCCGGGAGAGAACTACGATTTTGTAACCTTCTTCGATTGCCTTCATGACATGGGTGATCCGGTCGGAGCCAGCACCCACGTTCGCGGCACGCTGAAGAGTGATGGAGCATGGATGATCGTCGAGCCCTTTGCCGGAGATAAGATAGAAGACAATCTCCATCCGGTCGGTCGAGCATTCTACGGAGCGTCGACGCTTCTGTGCACGCCAGCTTCGCTCTCGCAGGAGGTAGGGCTGGCGCTGGGTGCGCAGGCCGGAGAACACCGGCTTCGCGAAGTAGTCTCCGCCGGCGGCTTTAACCACTTCCGCAGAGCAACGCAAACTCCCTTAAATCTGATATTCGAGGCGCGCCCGTAAAATGTTTTGATTAAATTTTTCTGCTGCCCGGCGGAGATCTCGCCGACGACGCCACGAAGATCCCTACCTAGCTTCCTGCAGCAGCACCACGTCTGACTCGGAGTGATTCCGCAGCACGCCCAGGCTCTTTCCATCCGGCGACCAGTGGAACGACGTGATCTGCTCGGACGTAAAGTTGGTGATCTGGCGGCCGGGAGAGCCGTCGAGCGGATGGATCCAGATATTGTCCACGCCGTTTTCGTGAATGGGATACGCCACGCTCTTACCGTCCGGTGTGAATTGCACACCGCCCCGGGTGACACGTGGATCCGCATCGAGCAGACGAGGAGCCGCCGAACCGATGTCCAGCAGCGCTACCTTCTCTTTCCCGTTCTGCGTGCCGGGATCGACGACTTCCACGAGATAGGCGAACACTTTGCCATCGCCAGATAGTCCGAATCCGGCGCTCGCAACAAAGCTATTGGGCACAACGCTTCCCGAAACTGCTTCGGCTTTTCCAGAACCATCCAGCGGCACGCGTGAAATCCGTCCAGCCGCTTGATCGTAGTAGTAAGCCCATTTCCCATCCGGAGAACAGGCGGAGCGAAAGTCCCGCTTGCCCTCGGTCAGTTGTACCGGGCTTGAACCATCCACGTTGGCGCGCCAGAGACTCAATGTATTTGTGCCGCCATGAAAAAACCACGAAAAGAGCACGCGATCGTTTCCGCAGCTCGAAGGATCAACGATTCCTGCCGTCGAATCGCCTACAAGCTGAGTCTGATTCTTGCCGTCGGCCGTTATGCGCAGCAGCCGCGGGCCGTCGCTTACCAGCAAACTTCCATCCGCCGCCCAACCAAACCCGCGAACTTCCTGCCCTTGCGGAACCACCGGCTTGGAATCCCCACTCTGACTGCCGATGCCCGGAAGAAGGTACAAGTTCTGGGTGATCTTCAGCTGAACCGAGGCCAGCGTCTTGCCATCACCGGAGATCGTCAGCGTTAAGTACCGGTTGGTATCGCGAGTGATCGGCTGAAGCTGTCCTCCGCCGCTGGGAATGAATCCGATCTGCGACCGCTGGAAACTTGGGCCCGCTTGCTGGTAGACGGCAAGAATTCCGCGGCCATCGGGCAGCCATTTCGACTCATAAGGGGCTTTGTCATTGAAAGTGACGAGCCTCTGGGTTTTTTGGCTGGCAATATCAAACAAATCTATTCCGCCCAGGGCTTGGTCAGGCTGAAATCTGCCCAGGGCGATCTGCTGGCCATCTGGGGACCAGGTCAGGAATGACGACGCCTCGACGATCGGGACAATCCGCAAGACTTTTTCGTCGTTGCCGCTCAGATCCGCGCTGAGCAGTCTGTCTTTGCCGATGTCGGGGTCATTCGCCCGAGTGTATGCCATGCGCTTGCCGTCGGGAGAAAACGTAATGTCGCTATCAATGTCGTGAACCACGGTTTGCGGAGTCCCGCCCAGCACCGGCGCACGATACAGGTTGTAATCGCTGTTGGTTGCATTCTGTGCTTTGCGGAAGTAGATGTAGTTCCCGTCCGGCGAAAACGTCAGGCTCCGGTAGTAGGAAGGCGACGGTGCAATGATTTGGGTGTCGCTGGCCGTAGGCACGTTGCGCAGCCACAAACTCTGCTGCCCGTTGTCGTCCATCACACTCAGCACGTACTTCCCGTCTGGAGAAATGGCCGCCAGTGCTGCCTTCCCGGAATTTGTGATCTGAGTGACGGTGAAGTTCTGAAAGGGCGCGGCGCCAGGCCGATGCAGCATCGAATAAACGCCATAACCGGCGGCCGCCAGCACGACAAGAGCGGTAATCGCGATCGCGCCAGTTCCCCATTTGTGCTGCTTGGCGACCGCGACTGCGGAGCTGCTACTACGCGCGGGCTGGGCCGGACCGCTCCCCGAAATCGCAGTCGCGCCGCTAGCTTGCGCTGCGGCACTCAATGCCGCCGGTGTGGTGCCGGAACTCGCTGGGGCGATCTCCGCTGACGGTGCGGCCCGCCGGCTCGATTCCGTATCGCGCTTGAGCCGCTGTAAATCAGAACGCAAGTCGGCGGCGTGCTGGTAGCGCAGACCCGGCTCTTTCTCCAAAGACTTGTTGATGATCCGTTCCAGTTCGGCGGGAATTTCCGGGTTCAGCCGAAGTGGTGGCACCGGCGCGCGGTTCAGGATGCCGTCAAATATCTCCGCGGAAGTGCTGCCGGAAAACGCCGGTCGTCCGGTCGCCATTTCATAAAGCACGATCCCGAACGAAAAGATATCGCTGCGCGCATCCAGATCGCGTCCGCGAGCCTGTTCCGGCGACATGTAAGCCACCGTGCCCAACGTCGTACCCGGACTCGTGAGATTAATTTCTCCCTTGGTGGCCGCCCCCCCGGTGAGGGTTTCACCGCTGGCGCTGGAGATAACTTTGGCCAGGCCGAAGTCGAGCACCTTGGCTTGTCCGCGTTCGGTCACGAAAATATTGGCAGGTTTGATGTCGCGGTGGATGATGCCTTCCGACTGCGCTGCGTCCAGCGCATCAGCCACTTCGATTCCGAGGGTGAGAATCGTCTCCAGGGGCAGCGGAACGTTGCCGATCCGGTGCTTGAGCGTGACTCCCTTCAGCAATTCCATCGCGATGAAGGGATGCCCGTCCGCTTCATCAATGTCATGAATGGTGCAGATATTGGGATGGTTGAGGGCCGACGCAGCTTGCGCCTCGCGGCGAAAGCGCTCGAGCACAGCCTCATCGCGCGCGATCCCTTCGGGCAGAAACTTGAGGGCGACAAAGCGGCGAAGCTTCGTATCCTCGGCTCGGAACACGACGCCCATCCCGCCGCCGCCCAGTTTTTCCAGAACGCGATAGTGAGAGATCGTGCGGCCGATTGGAAACTGGTCTTCTGCCATGTGCTCGGAATCTTAGTTCCGGCTTCGCACCTGCGTCAACCAAGGATCTGGGTTACGAGCCGTCGTCTTCCCATTCCGCATCACACGCATGGCAACGCCACCCAGTGCGCTGCACGGGCATCGGCACGTGCAGGAACGCGCTCATGTAGGCGATGGGACGGTCCAGTTCCTGGAAGTTCACATCCAGCGATTGGCACTTAGGGCAGCGCGGCTGCTCGTACAGTCCCACGCCCTGCACGTAGAGACCTTCGAGAATCGGCTCGTCCAGCAGCTTCTGGGCGTTCCCTGCGTCCTGAGCCCTTACATTGAGTTTGATCCCGCCGATGAAGTTCGAGATGAACCAGTCCAGCCGCACCAGATTTTCGTCAGCCAGAAAACATTCAATGCCCGCCGATTCCAGACTGCCCTTCGCCAGCAACGCCTCCGGCAGATCGCGAAACTGCCGGATGGTCACCAGTTCCCGCATTTCCATTTGCTGCCGCGGTTCCGGCGCCGCATCATCGGCAAATTCGAGATGCCTGCGGTCCATCTCATCTTCGAGCGCATCCCAGGCCAGTTCGGTCAGCGACTCTGCACTCCGCGCCAGCCGCTGCAACTCCCCGTCCGTCATGCCGGCATAATTCGCCGCGAGCCGCCGCCGCTCCTGGTGTTCGTTCAGATCGGATCCGTCGAGATATGCCACCCGCCAAGCATACTGCCAGCGCGGGCAATCGGCCAACTGCCGTGACGATGAGTAAGCGACAACCATGCTGGCCGCTATCTCATCTGATTTATAGAGAGTCGAACTTTTGTCGAGAAAGAGGTGGGACCGATGAGAGCCGTAATTGGTGTGTTTGGTTCCCAGCCGTACGCGCAGCGGGCGTTGGTCCAGCTTCGTGCGCTCGGACTGTCTGAAGACCGCCTCACGCTGTTGGCTCCGGGAGGCATAGATACGCACGAGGAGACAATTCCAACCGTTTCTGCGGAGCAACCGGGAATGGGGAAGACCATTGGCGCATTGGTAGGAGCGGCGACCGGGTTGTCAGGAGGTCCGCTGCTGGTAGCTGCCCTGATACCTGGAGTGGGACCGATCACCGTAATTGGCCTGCTGGGCGGAGCAGTGGTGGCGGCGGCCGGTGCCGGGGTAGGAGCAGCCGTGGGCGGAAAGCTGGAAAATGCTCAGACCGAGGGTTTGCCGGAAGATGAGATTTTTGTTTATGAAGATGCCCTGCGAAAAGGCCGCAGCGTCGTGATTGCCTTGGCAAACGATAACGTCGAGGCATCCCTGTTTCGCGAATTGCTGAAAGCGGAGGGCGCGGAATCAATCGATGCCGCCCGGGAACATTGGTGGATCGGTTTGCGGAGTGCGGAACAAGAGCACTACTCCAAGCACGGCAGGAATTTTGGGAACGACGAGGAATTCTATCGGCGGGGCTTCGAATTCGCTCTGGACGCTCGAACCCGTCGCAAAGAATATGATCAGGTATTGCCCGAGATGAAAGTAAAAATTGAAGAACTCGAACGCCGGTATCCCGGCATTGACGTGGCTGAACCGTTCCGGCGGGGTTTCGACCGCGGTCGAAACCACCATCAGCAGCTTTGGAGTGAATCGAGGGCTGCGTAAAGCAAAGACAAACGGCCCGCAGGTTTGAGCCTGCGGGCCGTCCGGTGGTCTGTTTGGGATTGACCAAGAGGTGGTCACTCTACGTGGCCTCTCACGGCAACTCCCGGGTCTGGGACTGAAGCTCAACGCCGAAGTCCCTAGAATGAAAGCCTTCGCGCGACCTACGCGATGCCTCCATCCCTACTCACCGGCTAGTGTGCGGGCTGTAGCTCCCGGCGCGATCTGATCTGCGTCCGAAAGCCCCGCTTAGAGCAACCAGCTCTAAGTCTCAGCCACCTCACCTGATCTTAGACTCCCACAACTACTGCCACATTCAGAACTTGTCATTCGACACCTCCTTTCCGGTGTAATCGCAGATTAGTACGAAGTCCGCGTGTGCGTCAACCGGCACGAAAGTGGGTGCCGAGAGAAGACAATGGCCAGCCGCTGAATGCATCCCTATTGTTTGAGTTATCGAGACTGCGGAGTAGGATTTAGGAAATGAGCGACCGGTCCGATGAGGACGCTGGACTAGTCGACGAGGCAACTTACTTCTTCATAGGTAAGGACAGCTTCGCCGATCTGGTGTTCAACCCGGCGCGCCAGCCGGGGCTGCGCCATATCTTCAACAAGGCCAAGCAGGCGTCCGTAAAGGAGTTCGTGCTAGCGGAAAAACCTCAAGTGAAGTACCTCTGTCACGTCACATTACATAGAGTCGCGGGACAAATTCACGCCCCGGCTGGCCTTCTCGATACGTGATGAAACTGGAAGGCTGCGGGCGCTGCGGGCGGCGGCTGGAGAGGAAACGTACGATCTCAAGGCCCGAGTCGACCTCGAGGCGTGCCACGACAAGTTCTGGGAGCTCGTCTCCTTCTTGAAGACACTTGACGGCGTGGAGATACCGGAGGGCCCGTTCTCGCTGGTGTCGCGCGACGACGCCGAGATCGTTGACGCAATTGTGCGCGACCGAGATCCCTCCAGCTTAAAAGATATAGTCAAGGAGCTGCTCTCCCGTGGGGGCTCTTTGTCCCGGCAGGATATAAATCAGCTATTAAGAAGAAAAGAGAAGCTCCAGGAATTTGAAGCGGCGATGGATTCGGGCGATGACGAGGGCTGGTGGCAGGACTTTTTTGAGGCAAACAAGTGGATCTTCGGGTACGGCCTAAACTACCAAATCCTCCAGGATCAGCCCCAGCCGCATTACGGAGGGACGCGGGTCGACGGCTTAGGTGGCCAGAGGGGCGACATGCTTACCTCAACTTCCGGGGACATCGGCTTTACGGTTCTGGTGGAAATCAAGAAACCAGAGACGCCGCTTCTACATGGGAGTAGGGAAATCAGGAAAGGCGCCTGGAGCTTTTCGAAGGACTTGACAGACGCGATCTCGCAAATCGAGGCCAATATCCCGACTTGGGTTGACTCGTCTAGGCAGCCGGATAACATGGACAGATTTGAAAAGGTTGGGGTCTATACTGTCCAGCCGAAGGGGATCGTCGTAATTGGCACGTTAGATCAGGTTAAGGAGCCCAGGAGCAAGCGGGGTACGTTCGAGAGGTTTCGGAAATCGATTCACGGCGTGGAAATACTGACGTTTGACGAACTCCTCCACAGAGCCAGGTTCATAGTCGATCAGGGTGATTAGGATCGGCCCGTCGTTCACCCGAGCGGGCGCCTGCTAACTGTTTTCAGCCATCCTTCACTATTTGCGGCTCGACATACAACCTGCTCGCCAGACTTCGAGTTCTTAATCTGATTCATGGTTACAAGTTGGGATATGGGCCTCCGAATGCGTTATTCTCAAAGGGGAGAACGTGGAATGACTCGATTCGCCGCGGCAACAATTATTTTGACCATCCTGATTGGTTCGTTTGCCTTCGCTCAAGACTCAACCCCGAAGGTCCAGGTGTTTGGCGGGTATTCGCTGGTCCACGAAGATACGGGCGGACTGTCGCTTCTAACGGTGGACATGATCGTGCCTCACTCGATGGGCTCGTTCGGAGTGAATTACAACTTCAACGGGTGGAACGCGGAAGGGCAATACAATGCCAACCGCTGGGTCGGAGTGGCCGTCGATTTTAGCGGCCGCTACGGCGCGCCCATCACGTCATCGACCAGCGGAGTCTCCGGCCTTCCCAAGTCCACAGGGTATTCCGTGCTGGCCGGGCCGGTCGTCTCCTATCGGACCAAATCAAGATTTACTCCCTTCGTGCATGCCCTGGTCGGTTGGGATCGAACCAGCCTGGGTGCAAGTACTCTGACAGGCGTCTCTCCTTCGGCCTCTTACGCCGCAATAACCTCCAACGATTTTGCGTTCGCGCTGGGCGGCGGGGCCGATTTCAAGGTGTTCCGGCAGTTTTCCGTGCGGCTGGGACAGTTGGACTACTTCCACACCAGTGTTAATTCGAACAAGTTTTACGGCGCCGATTTTAATACCATCTTGTTCGAAGGATACCCGACCCACCAGGTTAATTTTCGCTACTCCGCGGGTGTGGTTGCACAGTTCTGAGCGCGGCCTCTACGGCAATCCAAAGGCATACACAGCACTGCCCGCCGCAATCGCAACATATTCTTTTCCGTCGACCGCGAAGGCCATCGGCGCGGCGTAGACGGCACCTCCCATCTGGAAGTGCCACAGCGTCTTGCCTGAAGCCGCATTCAGGGCGATGAAGTTTCCCTCGGCGTCGCCGGTAAAGACCAGGCCTCCAGCGGTCGACAGCACTCCAGACCAGGTCGGAGAAGTATGCTCAAACTTCCACTTGATCTCTCCGGTCGCCGGGTCGATTGCTTTCAGGAATCCGCGATACGGTTCGGCTTCATCAGATGGAAAGTAAGCGCTGCCGTAGTATGCATGCCCCGCCTCGTAAGGTTGCGGCGCGGTAGAAAAGATGTCGCACTGATCGCGCGCCGTTACATAGAACAGCGCCGTCTGTGGATCAAATGTCGGAGCCATGAAGTTCGTCGTCCCCAGCGCCCCTGGGCATATTGTGCGTCCTTCAAGCGTTGGCGAAGCATGCTCGTTCGCAACCGGACGCCCTTCCGCATCTTTTGCATCGCTCCACGTAGTCTTACCGTAGGCGTTCGCCAGGATCAGTTTGCCGGTCGTGCGGTCGATCACATAGAAGAATCCATTGCGGTTGGCTTGCGCGATCAGATGCTTCCCGCTGGAATCGGGCTTTCCTAGGTCGACCATGACCGGCACCTGCGTCGCATCCCAGTCGTGCTCATCGTGTTTGGTGAACTGGAAATACCAGTTCAGCTTCCCCGTGTCGGCGTTGAGTGCGAGCAGAGTGTTGCTGTAGAGATTGTCCCCGGCACGCCCCTCGCCGCGATTCGAGGGTGCAGGATTCCCCGTCGGCCAGAAAATCTGGTTGGTCGCTGCATCATAAGTTCCGGTGTTCCACGCAGGAGCGCCGCCGGTCTTCCACGAATCGCCCTCCCATGTGTCATGCCCCGGTTCGCCCGGCCCCGGCACGGTGTAGAAACGCCATTTGCGCGCGCCGGTCGCGGCATCGTAAGCGTCGATGAACCCCCGCACTCCATACTCTCCGCCGGAAACGCCGATCACCACCAGATCCTTCACCGCCAGCGGCGCGACCGTAAAGCTGTATCCCTCCTGATATTCGGCGGCCACAACATCCCAGATCACATTTCCCGTCTTTGCATCGAGCGCAATCACATGGGCATCGAGCGTCCCCAGAAAAACTTTGTCCCCAAGAATCGCCAGCCCGCGATTCACCCGCCCGCAGCACGGACGAATGTCCCCTGGCAGTTGGTGCTGATACATCCAGATGGGCCGCCCCGTGCGCGCATCCAGGGCAAAAGCCCGGTCGTCCTGCGCCGTCGCGTAGAGAATCCCGTCCACCACCAGCGGCGTAGTCTCATGCTTTCCCGTCGCCCCGGTCTGGTACACCCACTTCGCCACCAGCGTGCGCGCATTCATGACCTTGACCTGATCGAGCGAACTGAAGCGCCGCCCCGAATAATCCCCGGAATAGGTCAACCAATTCTGCGGCTCCTTCCCAGAGTTCACCAGCCGATCGAAAGTGACTTGACCGTGAGTCTCCGACGCCAGCAGAGCGCAAACGACACAGCCCATCAATACACTCGAGAAGATTCTGCGCGCCGTCATTTCGCCCCCACCCCGATCAGGAAAGCCACAATATCTTCAAGATCTTTATCGCTCAAAACATCTGGGTCGTAAGTCGGCATCAGCGACTGCCGGCTCTTCTTGAAGGAACGCAGCTTATCTTTTTCCAGCAAATAAATCTTTTCACTCGCATCCATCATCTGCACGCTGAAGCTGTCCTCGTTCAGCGCCACCCCCTTGATTTGTTTGCCGTCCGCGGTCACCACGGTGATGGTCTCGTATTCCTGGGGAAACTCCTTCGTCGCCTCGGTCTGGCCCCAAGCCAGCCGCCGGCTGGGATTGCGCACCGAGTCGATAATTGATTCCCGCGTACGCGAGCTGCCAACGGACGTAAGTTCCGGCCCCACGCGCCCGCCCTTGCCTTCCACCATGTGGCACGGCGAACAATTCGCGTCGCCATAGAAAAGTTCCTTGCCATGCGCCGCGCTGCCGGCCGGCTTGGCCTGCGCCTTGACCTCCACGCTCCGAATGTAGGTGATGATCTGCCAGATTTCTTCGTCCGTCATGCCAACGCCCTGGCCGTTGGTTCCGTTCGCAGGCATCGCCGTGCCCGGAATCCCATTGCTGATCACCTGAAACATCTCCGCATCGGAATGCACATGCTTCTTCTGCGCCCGCGTCAAGTCCGGCCCGCGTCCGCCTCCGTGCGCCCCAGCCCATGACAAAGTGCGCAGTTGATGCGGAATTCATACTCCCCCGCCTTAGCCGCGTTCGGATCGCCCGCAAGCGGGTTGCGGTCGTCCGCCGAGCACACCGCGCCCACAACCATAAACATGACCATCCCTGCGCACCAACGTCCGAACATGGCCTTACCTCAGCGGAATTTGCCGCATTCTACGCCAAGCAGATGAAACCGTGTCTTTGGAAATCGTGGTGGGCTCATGGGCCGGGCGAGATCTCCCCTGTCGTACATGTCCGCCGGGCATCTGTGACCTACACCAATGGCTCTCTACACTGGAGATTCCCCAACTGAGTCCGATCTTTCCTTAGGTCAAAGACTTTTTGAATGTAGGAGCGTAAGTGGCTGATAGCTCAGCTTTTCCACCTGAAGGCGTCAGCCTGGGGCAGGCCAATGTGGGCAAGCACGCGGTAGGCGAATTCGCGGGCCATGTCATCCAAGCTCGCGGGTCGGTAGTAGAAGGCGGGGATGAGCGGAAACACGGTCGCCCCAGCATCAGCAGCTCGGTACATGTTGCGGATGTGAATTTTATTGAGCGGCGTTTCGCGCACGCACAGCACGAGCGGACGCTTCTCTTTCAGACATACGTCGGCAGCGCGCTCGATCAGGTGTGAGGCGACGCCGTTAGCGATGCGGGCCAAAGTGCCCACGCTGCACGGGATCACGATCATGGCGTCCGCGGGATAAGAACCGCTGGCCACGTTGGCTCCGATGTCGGCGTTCGATTGCTCTTTAATTTTGGACGAGGTATTCGAGGCGCTGCGGGCCGAGGCCTTCGCTTTTCGGCCGGCAACGATCTGGGCAACAAGCTTCGAGCGGCCCTTGATGCCGAGTTCTTCTGCTAGCACGCGCAAGGCGGAGTCCGATGCAATGAAGTTTACGGTCCGAACGCGGGCATCACGCTCAAGCGCGAGCAGCAGTTGCCGCAGAAACACCGACCCGCTCGCGCCGGTAGTAGCGACGGTCAGATTCTGTGGCGGATGGTTCGGCAAAAAGCCTCCAGCGAGGCGATGGCAGGCGCAGCCCCGAAGTTTGGAGCATAGGGATGCCAATCAATGGAAGTCAAGGCTAAGGTAGCGAAGAACTGAAAGCTGAGAGCTAACGATGGCACTGAGAACTGAGAACTGAGAACTGCTATGGCCTCTACGGTCAATTTGCGATCCCGCCGCAGCGCCGGGCAACTCCACGCCCTGGCCGGAGTGGAGCGCGAAATCCGCGCCCAGGATTCGCACAGCCGCCGCAAATACCTTCGCGAGTTCAGCCAGGCCTTCCGCAACTACGATTCGCTTCTCGACTCGCAACAGCTTCAGACCGCTCTGCACGCAGCCGACGTAGTCCTGATCGGCGACTACCATGCCCTGCCCGGCGCCCAGCGCTATGCCGCATCTCTCCTCGAGCAGCGCGCCATGGCCGGAGATCGCCCGGTCGTGCTCGGAGTCGAAACCATCTTCGCCCGCGATCAGCACATCCTCGATGAATGGTGGCGCCGTGAGATCGACGAGGACGAACTGAGGCAGCGCATCCGCTTCGATCTCGATTGGGGATACGACTGGGCTCCGTTCCACGAACTACTGGTAGCGGCTCGTGACCATGGGGAAGGTATCTACGGCCTCGATTGCATGCCCCGTGAAAACTTGCGCAAGATCGGTGCTCGCGACCGTCACGCGGCGGCCAAGATCGCCGAGATCCGCGAGCGCCACCCCAACGCCGTGATCTTCGTGCTGTTCGGAGAATCGCACCTTGCTCCTGGACATCTTCCGCGCGTAGTTCACAAGGCGCTGCCCGGAGCCAGAATTCTCACCGTGTTGCAGAACGTAGACGCGCTGTATTGGCGTGCCGCCGGTGAGCGCGCCGACAAAGTCGACGCCGTGCGCGTCAACGATGACGTCCTGTGCGTCTTCAACGCCACCCCGCTCGAGAAGTATGAAAGCTACCGCCTGTTTCTCGATCAATGGAGCCGCGCCGACAGCGGTCCCGACTTCGCGCCAACCATCTACAACCTGATCGACAGCCTGGCCAGTTTTCTCGAGATCAACCGTTATTCCCCGCACAATGGCACGCAACCAAAGTTTCTGGTCGACATGCTGCCTGAGGTTCATGGCAACGCCTCAGACGCGATGCTGCGCCGCCTGCTCTCCCGCAAAGGCATTACTGAACAGCAACTGAAAACCATGCTGGCGACCGTTGAAGAACGAGGCAGCGCTTATTTCCCCGAGGTAAATGCCTTCCACATCCGCGAATTCCAGATGATGCACGCCGCCGAAGATGCAACCCGGTTTCTGCACCACGCCTGCCGGGGCCTGCCCCAGCGCCTGAATGGGCATGACGCAAACGGCGGTGGCGTTCGGGAAAATGCGAGCGCAGTCCTGCCCACCGACGCCTTCTACACCCGGCTGATCGAGCACGCCGTGGCCTATTTCGGTTCGCGCGTTCTGTATCCCTCCAGACCCGCGCCCGAAACGGAAGACTCGCCCGCGTTGTCGCGCGCCGCACTCGAAAAAGCCGCACAGTCGGCGATACACTCCGATGCGGATAAATTCGAATCGATCGCGCAGGATTGGGGATTCCGCCTGGGAAGCCAGATCTACGCCGTCTATCTCGCAGGCAAGGTGAAGCAGCACGGCCTGCGCCGTCTGTTCCTCACGCATCTAGACGAGCCGGGGCTGCCTCGAAAAGTCTGCACTGCCGTAATAGCCAAAATCCGCGCCGCACAGTAGCGCCGCCGTCTCGGCGGCTGTCGGGACGCCGGCGCTACGATCACGCCCAGTGCTAATCTAGAACCCGCCGTGAACGCCGAATCCATCCGCAAACTCTTCGAGCAGGTCCGTCACGGCAAACTCACGCCCGACGAGGCCGTAAACCGCCTGCGCCATTTGCCGTTCGAAGATCTGGGATTCGCCAAGGTCGATCACCATCGCAGCCTCCGCGCCGGCATGCCCGAGGTGATTTTCGGTGAGAGGAAGACTCCATCGCAGGTCGCCGAGATCTTCGCGCGCTTAGCCAAGCATGGGGGCAACATCCTGGCCACGCACGCCGACAAGAAACAGTTCGCCGCAGTCAAGAAAAAAGTACGCGCCGCCAAATATCGTGAACTAGCGCGGGCGATCGTACTGCAGCGCGATCCCAACACTTATGGCAAAGGAACAATCGCCGTGGTTTCCGCGGGAACCAGCGACATCCCCATCGCCGAAGAAGCCGTCGTCACGGCCGAACTCATGGGCAACCAGGTCGAGCACTTCTACGACCTCGGCGTTGCCGGAATCCACCGCCTGCTCGCCAATCGCGAAGCCCTGACCAAAGCCCGCGTAGTGATTGTTTGCGCCGGCATGGAAGGGGCCCTGCCGAGCGTAGTGGGGGGCCTGGTCGGCGTTCCGGTCATTGCCGTTCCCACCAGCGTCGGCTACGGAGCGTCTTTCAAGGGACTGACCGCGCTGCTCGGCATGCTGAACTCCTGCGCCTCGAACGTCAGCGTGGTGAATATCGACAACGGATTCGGCGCCGGCTACGTCGCGTCCCTGATCAATCGACTGTAAGATCGACCGCTTGTAAGCAGAAAAGGGCGCGACTTTCGCCGCGTCCCCTCTGCTTACCCCCGACCGCGTTACATCCCCGATTGTCCCGACCCCACCTCCAGCTTGTTCTCCACGCTGAAGGCGCCGGGAATCTGATTTGCTCGCAGGCCAGCGACGTTTCTATCCATGGTGCTATCAACCGAGCCGTAAAGCGTAACGTGGCCGTTCACCACGATGATGCGAATCGGCCGCGCCGGATCCATCGCGTACTTGCTCAGCACGGAGTCGCGGTAAATAGCCCGGGCGGTCCGCAAGCGCAGTCCCTCGTCAAACGGCGACACGGGCTCGAGCGAGATGTTCGAGATCACGTCCTTCACTCCGGACATCGAATAAATATCGGCGAGAGCTTCATCCCGGCCCAGGCCGGTTAGATCCTGCCCCTGCACCATGACGACGCCATCCTTCACGCCGAGCACGAAGTAGTCGAACGTGCTGTCAAAGCCTTCGCGCACATAGTGCAGCTTCTGAGCCAGTTTCCGCTCCAGTTGCTCGTCGGGAACGTTCGCTCCCGCCACCGTGATCAGATTGTCTACGCCCTGCACGCTCGCAGTTTTTCGAGCGATCTTCGCCGCATCCAGTTTGCGCTGGTAAAGATCGACCGTGCCCGTCAGCGTAACAATGCCGTCCTGCACGCTGGACTTCACATCGGTGAACTGACTCTTCTTCGCCAGTTTTTTCGTGACGCTGGATTGAATCTGACTATCGTAGCGAGTCGCCGCTGCGGTCTGGGCGACAAGCGTTGCACTCAACAATCCCGTGGCCAGCAAAGATCCCGCCGCCTTCAGTAAACTTCTTGCAGTCATAAGGTCACCTCCGACCCATTTGACAAATCTTTACGATTTAACCGTACGGTTAATTTGTAATAAGGTGAACCCGGCGGGTCGCGGAAAGTTGCGGAGGAAGTAAGTTGCGGAGGAGGTCAGCTCTGGCAAGAGTCAGCGCCGCTTTTTTGCCGTGCGGGAACGCTTGGCAGGCCCAGCGGCATTCGATCGGCCAGCGCTTCGCGCCGCCCGGCTGGCGCCGAACACACGGGCGAATATCTTGTCCACGTTCTTCAGTTGGCGCCGCAAATCAAAAGCATGCTCAACTCGCTTGCGTGGAACTTTTCCCGTGATCTCCTTGTCAGCAAGCACAAGCTGGTGGAAGTCGAGACCCTCCTTCCACGCCCGCATGGCATGCGATTGGACGAGTCTGTAAGCGTCCTCGCGGGAAACTCCATGCTCCACCAGATCAAGCAGTAACTGCCCGCTGAAGATCAAGCCATGCGTGCTCTCCAGATTGGCCCGCATCCGCTCGGGATACACGAACATCGTCTCAATCAAGTTAGCAGTCTTGTTCACCAGATAATCGACCAGTGTGGTTGAATCCGGCAGAATCACCCGCTCCGCCGACGAATGCGAAATGTCGCGCTCATGCCACAAGGCAACGTTTTCAAACCCTGCCTGGGCATTGCCGCGCACCACTCGCGCCAGTCCGCTGATCTGCTCGCTGGTCACCGGATTCCGCTTGTGCGGCATGGCCGAAGAGCCTTTCTGTTTTTCACTGAAGAACTCCTCTGCCTCGCGGACCTCGGTCCGCTGCAGATGCCGAATCTCAGTAGCGATCTTGTCCAGGGTTGAGGCAATCACGGCCAGCGTAGCCAGATACTGCGCGTGCCGGTCGCGCTGGATCACTTGCGATGAAACCGCCGCCGCCTTCAGACCCAAGCGCGCGCAAATCTTCTCTTCGATCTCCGGCGTCAGATGGGCGAAGATCCCCACAGCTCCAGAAAATTTTCCCACCCGCAAGTCCTCGGCCGCAGCCGCGAAGCGAGCAATATTGCGCTGCGTCTCCGAATACCAGTTGGCAATCTTGAAGCCGAACGTGATGGGCTCGGCATGAATGCCATGCGTCCGCCCTACCATGGGTGTGTCTTTGAATTCCCACGCGCGGCGCTCCAGCACGTCCGCGAGCCGCTCCAGATCCTGCGCGATCAGCGCCGACGCCTGTTTGATCAGCAGCGCCTGCGCCGTGTCGACGACATCATTCGAGGTGAGGCCGTAATGAAACCAGCGCGCATGCGGTCCCACGATCTCGGCCACAGCCGTGGTGAAGGCAATCACATCGTGGCGCACCTCGGCTTCGATTTCGTGAATGCGCTCCACGCTGAAATCAGAGCGCTCGCGAATCGCCCGAGCCGCTTCCTTCGGCACCATCCCGGCCTCGGCCAAAGTCTCGGTCGCAGCAACTTCGACGGCAAGCCAGGTGCGAAAGCGATTTTCGTCGCTCCAGATGCGGCCCATCTCCGGGCGGGTGTAACGCGGAATCAAGACGGATGCGCCTCCTGTTAGATTCTGCTGCAAGTGGGACAGAGGATTCTAAATGGAGCGGGGAGAAAGAGGCCAGCCCAGCATTTCCTCCACCCATCCCGGCTCAACTCAAGTATTCTTTATCGTTCCGCGCAATCATTCCGCGCAGAGGATCTCATGAAGATACGAGCCCGTCTTTGTCTTTGCCATCTCCTGGTCGTCCTAGCTGTTTTCGAAACCGGCTTCCTGCGCGCGCAGACACAAACTTCATCAACCGCAAAACACGCTTCCCCGGTGGCGATGGATCGAGACCTGCTCGAAATCACCATTCCAAAGCTGCAACAGCTTTACCGCAACCACAAGTACACCGTCACCGAAGTCGTTCACTGGTATGTGGCGCGCATCGAGAAGTACAACGGGATCTACCGCGCCGTGCAGAACCTCGATCTACCCGGAGCTCTCGCGACCGCCGCGCGCGAAGATGCGGAAGCAAAAGCGGCTGGCAGCAGTTTTGTGCCCGGCCCGCTGTGGGGCGTTCCGATTGTGACGAAGGCGAACACCAGCATAAAAGGTCTAATCACCACGGATGGATGGAAAGGCTATATGATCCCCGGCCATGAACTGGTCGCGCCCAAGGATTCGACCATCATCGCCAAGCTGCGCGCCGCCGGAGCCGTCATCCTCGGGCAAACCAATATGCCGGATTTCGCCGCCAGCGACACCAATCGCAGCACGGCCTACGGACGCACCGGCAATGCCTATGACGTGCGCTTCAGCCCCGGCGGCTCGTCCGGAGGCACAGTCACAGCGGTTACTTCGAACTATGCCGTGCTGGGTAATGGAACCGACACAGGCAACTCGATCCGCATGCCGTCCGCCACCAGTTCGGTCGTAGGTGTTTTCCCCACGCGGGGTCTGGTGAGCATCGCCGGCATCGCCCCGCTCGACTGGCTGCTCGACAACACAGGTCCTATCGCCCGCGACGTCACCGACGCCGCCATCGCGCTCGGAGTGATGGCCGGAGAAGATCCGCTAGATCCCCCCACAATCGGTTCCTCCGCAAAAGCCCAGCCCGGCCCCTACACGCAGTACTTGAAACCAGACGCGCTCAAAGGAAAGCGTTTCGGCGTGCCCGCCTTCATCCTCGCCGGAGCCGGTATTCCGTTCCAAGGCATTCCCGCCTCTGAGTCGCCGGCTGAGGTCGCAGCCGACACGCAAGCAGCTCTCCTCCCGCTGCGTGCCGAAACCCGCGAAGCTTTCATGAAGTCACTCGAAGGCCTGCGAGCCGCCGGCGCAACCGTGGTCTTCGACGATTCCATCCTCCCCGACAGCTTCGCAGTGACCATAGCTCGCGTCGGCACGTTCCCTTACGTCCGCGAAGGAACGGAAAAATTCCTCGCCGGGTACGGTCCCGCGCAATACCACTCGGCCGACGAATATCAGAAAGCCGTCGGCTCTCCCTTGCCCTCCACCATCATCGGAGGCGTCGACGACCTCACCCGCAAAGATCGCCCGCCCGTGATCCAGGCCGTGTTCGAGACCGACCCGCAAGCCGAAGCCAACGTCCTCGCTCCCAGGCGAAAGGCGCTCGAAATGTACTACGAAACGCTCGACCGCTTGCATCTCGATGGTTTCGTCTATCCTGCAACCCAAATGCCCCCGCCCGATGAGACCATGCCGCAGGATGGAAAGATCAGCGAAGGTCCGCACAGCGACACAGGATGGGTCAACATGATCGGTGTTCCCGCGGTCGTTGTCCCCGGCGGGTTCTATCCCAGCGGTCTCCCCTTCGGTCTGGAGATCTCAGCCCGCCCCTGGAAAGACGGCGACTTGCTAGGTTGGGCCTACGCCTATGAACAGGTCACAAGACACCGCAGGCCGCCTGTGCTCGTCGAGAAGGGCTTGTTACCCAACGCGAGATGAAGTCCGCAAATCACCGGCCGGTGTGAAAGTAGGGATGTGGGCTGTTTTGAATTTTAGTCTGATTTCTTTCGGCGGAAAGGCAGCCAGACAGAGACTGCGATCATAATCGCTCCAAGCCCCGCCAGTTCGCCGGCTATCTTCCCTAACCAGAGATCGCTGTGTGGGCGTGTGAACTCGTAATAGGCCCAGGCAAGCAGAAATACGCCTCCACCGAAGAACCCCAGACTGTGCCCGACATGTTTCACCCTGCCTCAGCCCCTGTTGCACCAATAGTCCCACCAATTCCTCCAAACTCCAAGTGCGATCGGTGAAGCCGGCTTCCATCGCGGGAGTGATTCTTAATGCTTGATGGACCCAGCAGCAAACCGCCCACTACCGAAAGTACCCTGACGCTGGCAGCTTCGTGCCTAAACGGCATACAATGTTGATTCGAGCTCCGCTATGTCGCCCACGCCAGAAGATTTAACCATCATCAAAGATGACATGATCGCCTTCATCGAAGGCCACGGCATGAGCCGCTTCCACGGCTACGTGGACTATGAAGAGGTGCAGTGTGTCATGTGGGAGATGGGCACGAATCCCGATGGCTGGAAGGATTTCGTCGAGCTCGCCAAGAGTGCCGGCACTCCATTCCTGACGATGCATTCCTGGAAGCTCGAGCGCGAGGAACTCGACGAACTGGTGCAACGCCTCACCCACTCCGAGTTCTCCGACGGCGACGACGTAGAAGACGCACGCTGGCTCCGCGCCCACCTCGGCAAGGTAGGATTCCTGCAGCTAGGCTGGGCCTATCAAGGATCAATGTTCTTGTGCGAAGTCAGCACCGATTGGTACGACCGCTACCAGCGCCTGCTCGAAGTCTCCGAAGATTTTGGCGGCATCCCCATCGACGAATCGGACCAGGACGACGAAGGTTAAGACGAAAGTGCGCTGGGAACTGGCTGCCGAAGATCCGGTTCGCGTACACAGCCTGGCGACGGCCCTCTGCGATCTACCAGACCTCCCGATTCCGAATCAAGAGCGGGATCGTAACAGGCGAGGCAGTTCACTTCACACGCTCGCCCGGCTCCTCATCCGCCGCGGCATCACCGATCCCGACTCCGCAGCTCGCTTCCTCTTTCCGTCTCTCGATCACCTGCACGCCCCCGAAGAAATGCTCGGCCTGCGCGCCGCCGTTGATCGCATCGATGCCGCCATCGAACGCAAAGAGCCCATCCTCATCTACGGAGATTACGACGTCGATGGCACCATGGCGGTCATCATCCTGAAAACGGCAATCGAACTCTGCGGCGGCGCTGCCGACTTTCACGTGCCCCACCGCATTCGCGAAGGCTACGATCTCCGCGACGATGTAATCGAGCGCGCCGCAGCCGCCGGCATTCGCCTCATCATCAGCGTCGACATGGGCATCCGCGCCTTCGCCCCCGTGGAAACCGCGCAGCGCCTGGGCGTCGACCTCATCGTCACCGACCATCACTTGCCCGGACCCGATGGCGTTCCCCGCGCGTTAGCAGTAGTCAATCCCAATCGGCCGGGATGCCAATATCCCTACAAACAGCTTTGCGGAGCGGGAGTAGCCTTCAAAGTGGCGCAAGGATTAATGCAGCGGCGTCTCGAAGAAAAAGATCGGCTGCGCATGTTGCGATCGTTCATGAAAGTCGTGGCGATCGCCACCATCGCCGATTCCGTTCCGCTCACCGGCGAGAATCGCGTGTTTGCCAAACTTGGCCTCGATGCCCTGCGCCGCGCGGTGAATCCCGGGCTCAAGGCCCTGCTCGAAGTAGCACAGATTTCCACTAAGCGTCCGCCCACTTCCACCGAAGTTGCCTTCCGCATCGCGCCCCGCATCAACGCCGCCGGCCGCATGGATGTCGCCCGCGACGTGATCGAGTTATTCAGCGCGAAAGATCCCGCGCGAGCCCGTGAACTCGCCGCCAAACTCGATCGTCTCAACGCCGACCGCCAGGAAGAAGAGCGCCGCATTCTGTGCGCCGTCGAAGATCGCATCAGCGACGATCCCGCACTGTGCGAAGCCTACTGCATCGTAGTCGATGGCGAAGGCTGGCATCGCGGCGTCATCGGCATTGCGGCCACGCGCGTAGTCGAGCGCTACCACCGCCCGGCCATCGTAATCGCGCGTGAAGGCGAAGAAGCATTCGGCTCCGGCCGCTCCATTCGCCCCTTTCACCTGCTCGAGGCCGTTGAATCCTCGCACAATCTTTTCACCCGCTACGGTGGACACTCCCACGCCTGCGGCTTCGCCATGCTGTCGGCCAACGTGCCCCAACTCCGCGCCGAACTCGACGCCTTCGCGCGCACCCGCCTCACTCCGGCGGATTTCGATCCCGTGCTCGAGCTCGAGGCAGAACTGGATCTTGACGAAATTACTCCGTTACTTTTTCGCGTGCTGCAATTGCTCGAACCTCACGGAGCGGGAAACCACGAGCCCGCATTCGCCGCCCGCAGCGTGCGCCTGATCGCTCCCCCGAAAATCCTGAAAGACAAACACATCAAGCTGAAACTGAAAGCAGGAGAAGACATCCGCGGCCACGAATTCTCTCCGCAAGAATCCGTGCAAGAGTTGTCGGAGGTAGCGATCCTAGCCACCCCAAGCTGTCATCCCGACGGCGCAGCCATTCGGCGAACCGAGAAAGCCGAAGCAAAGGGTTTTCAACTGAGAACTGAGAACCGAGAACTGAGAACTGTTTTTAACGCTCTCGGCTGGCGCATGGCCGAACGCCTGCAGCAGTCGCGGCTCCTAGCCGGAGACGCCATCGACATTGCCTTCACCATCGGCCACAACGACCACCCCGACTTCGGCGGCCTGGAGCTAACTTTGCAAGATCTTAAGTCCGTAACCCGCGACTCGGAAGGTATCCCAAAGCCGGAATGACCGGTTTCTGGGAGGGTTCGACCCTGAGTTGAAGTTTTCTACCAGCCGTGTAAATATCGTCGTCGCCCCTGCCGCCCGATTGGATGGAAACGATATGGAAGCCCTTCTGACCAAGGTTCAAAAGCTCATTGCCGTCGCGTTGGCAGTTCTTCTAGTCATCGTTGTAACGCTTTCCACCGTACATCTAGGCTTCCTGATTGCAGAAGAGATCTGGACTCCTCCAAGGTTTCTAATCCCGGTGCAAGGCCTGCTCGAAATCTTCTCGTTCTTCCTGCTGATCCTTATCGGCGTCGAGTTGCTGGAGACTCTGAAGGCATACCTCCGGAAGGATGTCATTCATGTTCGCCTGGTCATCGAAGTGGCCCTCATCGCCATGGCCAGAAAAGTCATCATCCTCGAGCCCAACACCATTCCCGCCGCGACCCTGTTTGGCGTCGCGGCTCTCATCCTCGCGCTGGCCGTGGCCTTCTACTTTGAGAGACAAGCGCATCGGGAACAACATCTTGATTGATCCTGCTTGATTGATCTGCACTGTGATGGCGCCGTTCGCACACCCCTGATCCTCTGTCACTCTCACTAGCCGCTTCCATTAGACTGAACCTAGCATGCCGCTCCCCATCTACCGCCTGCGCCGCTGGCTGGCCGTGATCGCGGTTCTGTTCACCGCAACGGTATCGGGAATGTATTTCTACGCCCGCCTGCGCCAGCGCAATGTGCTGAAGGAACTCCCCAACAAGATTGGCATCGACATCAAGCAGACCGCGAACGGTTTTCAGTTCTCCAAGTCGGACGGCAAGCGAACCCTGTTCACCGTCCAGGCCGGCAGCCTTAAACAATTCCAGCTCGATGGCAGCGCCGAACTGCACAACGTCAGCGTGATTCTCTACGGCCGCGATTCCTCCCGTTTCGACCAGATCTACGGCGACGATTTCTCCTACGACAAGAAATCCGGCAACATCACGGCTCACGGAGACGTCCAGATCGATCTGGAATCAAACCCTTCCGGCGGAACTGGGCCTGATCAGGGAACTCCCAGGGAACTCAAAAATCCCATCCACCTCGAAACCACAGACCTCATCTTCAACCAAAACAGCGGAGACGCTACCACCGACGCACGCGTTGACTTCCGCACACCCCAGGCCACAGGCTGGGCCGTCGGCGTGCAGTATTCCGGCAAGAGCAACACGCTCACGCTGGTTTCGCAAATTCATATGACGCTAGGCGGCCCGCAGGCAGGCACACTCGTCGCCACTCACGGCAGAATCACGCACGACCCTCACCAAGTCGTGCTGGAGAATCCCCGACTGGAGCGTGCAGCCGGAACCATGCAATCCGAGGAAGCCACATTCTTTCTCGGGCCGGAGAACGAAGTGCAGCGCATCCTTGCCACGGGAAACGTGAACGCCGAATCCACCGGACAAGAAGCGGACCAGATGCGTGCCCGCGCCGATGAAGCCGAGATGTTGCTGATCGGCAAACAAAACCTGCTGCACACGGCCACGCTGACCGGCAATGTCCACGTCGAGCGCATCGGACCGCAACCCATGCAGGGCGACGCCGGACGCGCAATCTTAGATTTTCAGGGCCGGAACGAACTAAAGAAGGTGCATGCCACCGACGGAGTTCATTTGGCGCAACACCCCTACAGCACCAGCGCGCCGGCAACGAACGCCTCAGAACATGCTTCAGAGCATACTTCCGAGCCCCAGAATTTCGACCTGACCGCGCCCACGGTCGATTTCTTTATCGCGGACGCCAACCGGCTCGACCACGCCGAAACCTCCGGAGCGGCGAAGATCACAATCTCCCCAACCCAGAATTCGAACCCAGCTGCAGCGCAAACATCTGCCCAGCACACCGTAGTCACCGCCGGCCGTTTCGACGCGAAATTTGCTGCGGCCTCCAAGGGCTCGAGCCGCCTTACATCGATCCACGGAGCCCCCGACGCGAAGATTGTGAACTTCACTCCAGAACTCCCCGACCGCGTCAGTACCAGCCAGATGCTGGATGCCCTGTTTCTCCCGCAGGGAGGAATTGCCTCCATCATCCAGAAGGGAAATGTGGCTTATGATGACGGCCAGGTCCCCAGCAAACGCACACAAGCCTGGGCAGACAAAGCGGTCTACACTCCCGCCGACCGCATTCTCGTACTTACCGGCAGTCCGCGCGTCTCCGAGGGCAGCATGGTAACCACGGCACGCACCATCCGTATCAACCGCGCCACCGATGACGCCTTTGCCGACGAAGATGTGAAGAGCACTTACAGCGAACTTCAGGAGCAGCCAAACGGAGCGCTCCTGGCCTCCGCGTCGCCAATTCACGTCACTTCCGCCACCATGACGGCGCACAACTCTCCCGCAGTTGCTCTCTACCGGGGCAACGCTCGTCTATGGCAGGATGCTAACATCGTCGAAGCCCCCTCAATCCAGTTTGACCGCGACCGCCGTTTCCTAATTGCCCAGGGTACGGCCACACAACCGGTTTCGACAGTGTTGGTCCAGGCAAAGCTGTCGCAGCCGGATCATTCCCAGCAGAATTTTCAACCAGGCAAAGCCCAGCCGAATAGCGTTCCGCCCACCAAAGTCCAGGTTGGAGGAGAAGGCAAAACGAAGGCAAAGCCTGAGGAAAAGCCGGGTGATGCCCCCATAGCGATCACCTCAGCCCGCCTCACCTACGCCGACGCAGACCGTCTGGCTCACTATGAGGGCGGAGTAGTGGCCAAAGGCAGCAACTTCACGGCCTCATCCAACACCATGGACGCCTACCTTGTACCCCGCAGCCAAACCTCAAGCAATCAATCACTTGCGGGTCCTACTTCCGGACCAGGTCGGCTCGATCACCTGGTCGCGAAGGGCAACGTAGTCGTCCAGCAGCCGACCCGCCGGGCCGAAGGCAAGACCCTGGTCTACACCGCCTCCGACGACAAATTCGTGCTCACTGGCGGACCGCCTAGCATTTTTGATGCCGAACGGGGCAAGATTACCGGGGTTTCGTTGACTTTCTTTAGGGGCGATGATAGGGTGCTCGTGGAAGGCGAAGCAAGTACTCCTGTGGTAACTCAGACCCGAGTGGCCCGTTAATGGCAAGATAAATGCGTACCCTGGCGACCGATGAAATTGGCAAATCGTACCGGGGACGCCGGGTCGTAAATGGTGTCAGCCTGCGAGTCGAGCAGGGCGAAGTAGTTGGTTTACTTGGCCCGAACGGTGCAGGCAAGACGACCACGTTTTACGCAATCGTAGGCCTGATCCCCCCTGATACTGGCCGCGTGCTGTACGACGGCCAGGACATTACTGACGTTCCCATGTACCTGCGGGCGCGCCAGTATGGCATCAGCTATCTCCCTCAAGAAGCTTCGGTTTTTCGCAAACTTACAGTCGAAGAAAACATCCTCGCGGTGTTAGAGGCGCAGCCTATGTCCTGGCACGAGCGCCGCGAGAAGATGGAGAAGTTCATTGATGAACTGGGCTTGGAGCACATCCGGCAGAACCGAGGCTATGCCTTATCCGGCGGTGAGCGCCGCCGAGTGGAAATCGCCCGCTGCCTGTGCATCAGCCCAACTTTCATTTTGCTCGACGAACCTTTTTCCGGGATCGACCCCATCGCCGTGTTAGACCTGCAGAAAATCATTAGCAGCCTAAGGGCCAGCGGCATCGGTGTATTGATCACTGACCACAACGTGCGCGAGACTCTTTCTGTGACGGACCGCGCCTACATAATCGACGACGGCCGCATCTTCCGCCAGGGCCAGCCCGAACAGCTAGCCACTGACCCGGAAGTGAGAAGGGTGTATCTGGGAGAAAGTTTTTCTTTGGTCTAAGGTTTCAAAGTTTCAAGGTTTCAGAGTTTCAAAAATCGGCGCCTCACTCTGAAACCCTGAAACCCTGAAACCTTGAAACTTTGAATCATGGTCTTACTCCAGCACAAACTGAGCGTCAAACTATCCCAGCGCCAGATCCTCACCCCGGGCCTGGTGCAGATGGTTTCCGTCCTCGCGCTCAACAAGCTCGAACTCAAGGACATGATCAACGCCGAGATGGTCGAGAACCCGGTTCTCGAAGAGCTTGAAGATTCCGTCCCTCTGATCGACGAGATAGGCCGCAAAGAAGAAGAGCGCGACCGTCCCGCTCCCGCCTCAGGCGAAGAAGCGCCCATCACCGCCGAAAAGAAAGACCCATTCGAAGAAATCGATTTCGGATCCTTCTTCCAGGACTATCTCGATCCCGGCTACCGCACCCGCGGTGAGATGGAAGAAATCGAGCGCCCGTCGTTTGAAAACTTCCTCTCCAAGCCGACGAATCTCACGGATCACCTGGCCTGGCAACTGGGCGCGCTAAGCCTCAGCCGCGCTGTGCGCGAAGCCGCCGAGCAGATCATCGGCAACCTCAACGAAGACGGCTACCTGATCGCCAGTGATGAAGAAATGTTAGGCGTAGCCCCACCCGCGCCTCCCGAAGCCGACGCGGCCGCCGCCAGAAATATTGCCAGCGAAGCCCAGGCTCTGGGCCTGGTCCCGGATGAAGTGCAGGACGAGGCACCGGACGAAGTCCAGGCCGAGCCACTGGGCGAAGCAACTTCCGAAAACGCCGGCCTCAACTCAAGCGCCTCCGCAACCGACGCAAACGACTTCTCCGCCACCAATGTTCTTACGGGAAACTCCTTCGATGAACTGGACGGCCTCTCACCCGCTGCCCTGATGGAACCGTTCCTTCCCGGACGCAACGGAAACGCCGCGGCAGCCGCCGCTCCCGCGCCCGAACCGGCTCCCGCTGCTCCAACCCCAGTCTACAAACCGACCTTCACACCGGCCGATCTAGAAGAAGCCCTCGAAGTGATTCGCCAGCTCGACCCTCCGGGTGTAGGCTGCCGTACCCTGCGCGAGTGCCTGCTGCTCCAGTTGCGCTATCACCAGCACCAAATTGCTCACCACAAGAATGGGGAAAAAAACGGAGACAAAAACGGCAACGGCACCGCCCAGGTCCTCGAGGATGCCATAGCCGTAGTCGACCAGCACCTGCGCGCTGTGCAAAGCAAGCAGCACAAAGAAATCGCCAAGGCCATCGGACGCCCCGTCGACGCCGTCCAGCAAGCTGTCGACTACATCCGCACCCTCGATCCCCGCCCCGGCCTCCAGTACAACAAAGTCCAGGCCCGCCTTATCGAGCCCGACGTAGCTTTCATCAAGCACGGCGACGAGTGGCTGGTCCTCATGAACGACGATGATCTGCCCCAGCTCCGCCTCAACCCCGCCTACAAAAAGCTGATCACCCGCGACACCAACGACAAAAACACCCGCGACTACGTGAAAGAGCGCTACAAGAGCGCCATCCAGCTCATCAAAAACATCGAGCAGCGCAAGCAGACCATCACCAAAGTCTGCTACTGCATCGTAGCCCGCCAGCAGGATTTTCTGGAAAAGGGCATCGACCAACTGAAGCCCATGATGATCAAGGAGGTAGCCGAAGAAATCGGAGTGCATCCTTCCACGGTAAGCCGCGCCGTAGCCAGCAAGTACGCTCACACCCCACAAGGCGTATTCGAGTTGCGATATTTCTTCAGCGAAAGCGTGCAAGGCCCCGAAGGGGGCAACACATCGCTTCTCATCCTGAAGCGCCGCGTCAAAAAGCTGATCGAAGAAGAAGATCCCAGCCGCCCGCTAACCGACGAACAACTAACCCGCATCCTGCAATCGCAAGGCATTCAAGTAACCCGCCGCACCGTAGCCAAGTATCGTGAAGATATGCGCATCCCCAGCACCCATCAGCGCAGAGTAAAGGAATAGTAGCGCCGGCGTCCCGCCGGCAAAGCAGTGCCCAGATCGAGCAATTCAAGGAGGGCCGCTCGTGAACGTGGAATACACCGGCAGGCACTACGAAGTAACTCCCACCATCCGCAAAGAAGTAGAAACCGGACTCACCAAACTCCGCAAAATCCTCGGCGACCGATTCGAAACCAAGGTCATCCTCGCCGTAGAAAAGCACCGCCACAAAGCCGAAATCACCATCAGCCCGCGCAATGGCCCGCTAGTCGGCCTAGCCCAGGCGAAAGACATGTCGATCGCGGTCAACGAAGCCCTCGACCACCTCGAAAAGCAGGCAGTGAAATACAAAACTCGTTGGCAATCGAAGAAACGCTCCGCCCGCAAGAATGAAGAAGTAAAGAAGTGGAACGGCCACTCCCCGCAAGAAGCCGCTACCATCCAAACTGCCGTGGGCCTGACCGAAAAGACCGCTGTAGCAGTAGTCGTGCACCGCTATCCTGCCGTGGCGAAAACCACCGAAGTCCACCTGGTCCGCTCTAACGAAGCCGTAGCCATGCGCCCCATGACCCTCGAAGAGGCCATCAAAGAAGCCCACTTCCGCGACCGCGACGTCTTTGTTTTCCGCGATCCCAAGGGCAAAGTAATGGTCCTGCACCGCACCCGGGACGGCAAAATGGAACTCATCGAAGCTCCTTAGGAAGAAAAGCGCCCCGCGAACTCTCGACCTGAACGCGAGTCCTTGTGCTCCAGCAGACCGCGTCTTAGAATGGCTGCGGCTTGGAGGGCACATGATTCCACGTCGAATCGCTCTTGTCCTGGTTGCACTAACCTTCTGCGGTTTATTCTTAGGAGCCGGTCAGGAGAACCCGAACCCCGCAACCCCAGGCCCTCCCAGGGAAGTTACCTACAACCGCGACGTAGCTCCCATCCTCTACAAGAACTGCGTCACCTGCCATCGCCCCAACGACATCGCTCCCATGTCGCTGATGACCTATAAGGACACTCGTCCCTGGACCCGCTCGATTCGTGAGGCTGTCGTGCAACGCAAGATGCCGCCCTGGCACGCCGATCCCAAGGTAGGCGAGTTCCTCAACGATCCCCGCCTCAGCGACGCCGACATCGCCACCATCGACGCCTGGGTCAGAACCGGCGCCCGCGAAGGCGATCCAAAAGATCTCCCTCCGGCTCCCGTATTTGCCGAAGGCTGGCACATCAAGCCCGACATGGTGTTCACCATCCCCGAGTTCACGGTGCTGGGCGCGAGTCAGGACGATTACGAATACATCTACGTCCCCACCAACTTCACCGAAGACAAATGGGTGCAGGCGGCAGAAGTTCTTCCCGGAGATCGCCGCGTAGTCCATCACGCCACCGTCTCAGTAATCGTCGCCGACGACGTGGCCAAGGAGGTCGCGGAACACGGCAAGGCCGACGCCGGAGTCGACGAATACCACTACCGCACCGGCAAGGTCCTGCACCTCAGGGCAGACGCGCCCGTAATCGACGATGGCTGCTCGTCCCCCTATGGCGGCGGAGTTCCTCCTCATCTTGCAGGCAATTTGAATATCGTGCCCGGTATTTATCTGCCCGGTCATTTGGCCGAGACCCGCCCGCCCGGCTTCGCCTTAAGAATTCCAGCCGGCGCTTACTTGCAGTTCCAGGTTCACTACAGCAACCATACCGGCGATGACGTGAAAGATCGCACCAGCATCGGCCTGGTATTTGCCCGCGAGCCCGTGAAGCATGAAATTTCACAGTACGAAATCTGGAACAACATGTTCCTGATTCCGCCCAATGATCCCAATCACCGCGTCACTTCCTGTTTCACCTTGCCGAAAGATGTCACCGCCCTGGCCTACACCGCGCACATGCATTTTCGCGGAAAGAGCATGACCACCGAGGCCATCTATCCCGACGGCCATCACGAAGTGCTTCTCAATGTTCCTCACTACGACTTCCGCTGGCAGGAAACTTACTTCCTGAAGCACCAGTTCCTGCTGCCCAAAGGCACGAAGCTGGTGACCACCTCCTACTTCGATAATTCGTTCGACAACGCCCAGAATCCCGATCCCTCGAAAGCCCTGCGCTGGGGTGAGCCCAGCGACGAAGAGATGATGGGTTTCTGGCTGCAATTCGCCGATCCCAAACCGGTCGACGAAAAGGCCGCGATCGCGCACAACTAAGATCCATCAGGAGCGCCCGATCATGAAAGTAACCCGTCGCAGTTTTCTGGTCACTACCGCAGCTGCGGCCTGCGTTCCCGCATTCCTGCGCGCCACCGACAAAGCTGGCACCAAGCCCCCCATCCTCGGCCAAGGCGAGCATCAATACGAGGCGATCCACGACTGGGGAGAGCTCCCCCGCACCATCAAGTACGGCAACACCCACGGCGTTTGCGAGGATTCCCAAGGCAACATCTACATCCACCACACCGTCAACGCCACCAGCGAGAGCCTGGACACCATGGTGGTCTTCGACCAGAAAGGCAAGTTCGTCCGCTCCTGGGGACGTCAATTCAAAGGCGGAGCCCACGGCCTGACCCTCGGCAAAGTAAGGAAGCGAAGAGTTCCTCTATCTCTGCGATTACGAGCACGGAATCGTAACCAAGCGCACCTTGAAAGGCGAAGAAGTTTTCACTGAAAGGCGAAGAAGTTTTCACTCTCGGATACCCGGCAGAATCCGATGCCTACAAGCCACAAAATAAAGACAAGCTCTCAACCGTAGCCTACCGGCCAACCAACGTAGCCATAGCCCCAAACGGCGACATCTACGTAGGTGACGGATACGGCTCCAGCTTCATCAATCAGTACAGCCAGAAAGCCGAATTCATTCGCACCTTCGGCGGACTGGGCAAAGCCGACGATCAGCTCGATTGCCCTCACGGCCTGTGGGTCGATACGCGCGGGCTTGAAACAAAACGGGATGAAAAGAGTAATGACACGCCACTCCTCGTCGTAACCGACCGCGGCAACAGCCGCCTGCAGCGCTTTACTCTCGACGGCAAACATGTTGACTCCATCCTCGGTACGTCGAAGATGCCCTGCAATTTGCAAGAGCGCAACGGAGAAGTCGTAATCCCTGACCTGCTAAGCAAGGTAATCATCCTCGACCGCAAAAACAATGTATTGGCCACGCTGGGCCAATCCGAATACTCCAGAGAAGATTGGAGCACAGTCCGCAATCAGGCTCCCGGAACCTTCATCCCCGGCAGATTCGTCTGCCCTCACGGCGCCTGCTTCGATCACGCCGGCAACATCTTCGTAGTCGAGTGGGTCGAATCAGGCAGGGTAACCAAACTCCGCCGCCTAGCCTAGGCCTATGTAGTGACCGCCGCCTCGCCCGTGCCGGAACGAAGCTCGGCTGCAGCCCCGTCATCCCGCGCAGTCGAAAGCCAGCCCCGAGCCGATGGGATCCCTTTCGTGCCAGCGGCTTCCGGGGCTCAAAGAGCCTACGGGATGAGCCGTTTGTTATTTTCCCTAAGGATTAATTAGGTCATTCTCGCAGGATGCGGCGCGGGTGAGCAGGAGGTCGCGTTCGCGGGTGTTGCGGGTAAGCGCGGCCGCGCGTTCGAACTCGCTGCGGGCTTCGGCGTGGCGGCCCAGTTTGTAAAGGAGGTCGGCGCGGACGCTGGGAAGAAGGTGGTAGCGCGCCAGAGAGGGTTCGGAAGCGAGGGCGTCTACGAGTGTGAGGCCGGCCTGGGGGCCGTGGGCCATGGAGACGGCTACGGCGCGGTTGAGTTCGATGACGGGGGATGGGGTGAGCTGGGCGAGTTCGGTGTAGAGGATGACGATGCGCTGCCAATCGGTTTCGGATGGCGTGCGGGCCCGGGCATGGCAGGCTGCGATCTCGGCCTGGACGAGATAGGGGCCGCGGGTGGTGTTGATTTTATGAGCGCGTTCGATTGCGTTTAGTCCGCGTTGGATTAGGAGTTGATCCCATTGGGTGCGGTTTTGATCGAAGAGTAAGACTGGTTCGCCGGTGGAGGTGACGCGGGTGTGGGTGCGGGAGGCCTGGATCTCCATCAGTGCGACCAGGCCGTGGACTTCGGGTTCGGTGGGAGTGAGTTCGGCGAGGATGCGGCCGAGGCGAAGCGCATCTTCGCAGAGAGTGGGGCGCATGAGGTCGTCGCCGGCCGTGGCGGAGTAGCCCTCGTTGAAGATCAGGTAGATGATTTCGAGGACTGAAGAGAGGCGGGTGGCAAGCTCGGGGCCACGGGGAACCTCGAAGGGGATGTGCTTGTCGGCGAGGGTGCGTTTGGCGCGGACGATGCGCTGGGCGATGGTGGGTTCGGGGGTGAGGAAGGCGCGGGCGATCTCGTCGGTGGTGAGGCCGCCGAGCAGACGGAGGGTGAGGGCTGCGCGGGACTCGGCGGGGAGGATGGGATGGCAGGCGATGAAGACTAGCCGCAGCAGGTCGTCGCTGATGGTGTTGTCGAGGGTGGAGTCGAGGTCGGGCGAGGTTTTTTCGAGAGCTTCGAGTTCGCGGGCGAGCTCTTCGTGTTTGCGCTCGGCGACGGCGTTGCGGCGGAAGAGATCGATGGCGCGGCGTTTGGCGGTTGCGGTGAGCCATGCCGCGGGATTATCGGGGACGCCGGACTGCGGCCACTGTTCGAGTGCGGCGACGAGTGCTTCCTGCGCGAGATCTTCGGCTAGGTCTAAATCGCGGGTGAGGCGCGTGAGTCCGGCGATGACGCGCGCGGATTCCATGCGCCAGACGGCTTCGATAGTGCCTGCGATGGTGCGATGCAGGACTTGATCTGTGGCGTGATGTGGATCGGTAGCGGACACTGCTACCGATCACACCAGCTTCAACCCGCGGATGCAAGTGCGGCTATTTGTTGGCAGTCTGATTTGGCAGCTCAGCTCGTTTCGCTACTTTGTGCTGGATCTGCTCTTCCGAGAGGACGGGTGCGAAGTCTTCCATCTCAAAGACCTGGCGGATTTCAACTTCGTAGTCGCCGGGGCCGCAGTTGGGGCCACGCTTGACCCACTCGATGGCCTCTTCGAGGGACTTGACCTGCAAGATCGAGAAGCCGGCAATGAGCTCCTTGGCCTCGGTGAAGGGGCCGTCAATGACGGTACGAGACTTGCCGTAGAATTTGACGCGTGCGCCTTTGGAGCTGGGATGGAGGCCATCCATGGCGAGCAGCACGCCAGCCTTCATAAGCTCTTCGTTGTACTTGCCCATCTCGAGCAGCAGCTGTGGATCGGGGAGGGCGCCTTCTTTTTCTGACTCTGGCGTTGATTTGACGATGACCATGAATCGCATTGCGAAATCTCCTTTGGATTGAGCGATGGTCGAGAGCCAGTTGGATCGCTGTCGCTCGCTATCGTACTGCCTCTCTGCAGATACGTCGAACAAGGTGTGGCCGAATCGACATGAGAACGGAATTTAATTAACTATTTTTCGGGGAGACGAAGGATGGTCTAGATAGCACACGCCGCCATCTCAAGAGCACATTTCACACAGGGAAGTATAGTTGACCTAACCAGGCGTTAGCACTCACGACTCCGGTCGGCTTTCGGATTCCGGGTACATTACTGGCCAGCGCAGAAGTTTTCCACACCCACCCTGTGACATCTAACCTTGCCCCGGCCATATCATTTGCGCGATCATGGTCGAGGCGGACGTACTGAAGGCAGCCCCAGCGGCGAGCCTCTAAGTCCCCTGTTCTCTAGACTTTGACCTCTAAGTTCTTTGACGTGTGGATTTTGCGGGCGATTCCTTGCTTAACCCAATGATTTTAAAGATCGAGGGGGGGTACCCGTCGTTTACACCCGCCTTCCCAACCGGGAAACAGCAGCGCCGGAATTATTTCGCACGGAAATTCACAGCGCGAGACGAGGCGCGGATACGAGCGGTACCGCAATGCTAGAATTCCGCCGCCGAGGGAATTCACCGATGACGACTCGCACGCACTCCACGATCTTCTCCGTTCTGTTCTTGATTTTTCTTCTAACAATCAGCGCATCCCATCCCGCGCAAGGCCAATCCGCCACGCCGCAACCAAAGCTCTCCGTCCACTGGGAAGAACTAACCGCTGCCGACTTCCGCGAAGGCATTCATCGCTCGCAAGGCACGTGCCTCTTGCCCTTCGGCATCCTGGAGAAACACGGACCGCACTTGCCGCTGGGTACCGATCTACTCGACGTGCGCTACGCCGCACTGCACGCCGCCGAGCAGGAATACGCAGTCGTATTCCCCGAATATTATTTCGGACAAATCGCCGAAGCCCGCCACGAGCCCGGCACCATCGCCTACAGCCGCGAAATGCAACTAGCCCTGCTGCAGGAAACCACTGACGAGATGGCCCGCAACGGCTGCAAGAAAGTGATCATCATCAACGGCCACGGCGGCAACGAGCACCTGCTCCCGTTCTTCGCCCAATCGCAGCTGGATAAGCCCCACGACTACGTGGTCTACGTGTTCGACCGAAGAAGCCCGGAATCAGGAGGCCCACCGAAGAAGACAACTATCGACATGCACGCCGGCGAAAGCGAAACTTCGAAGATGCTGATCGCTCGCCCCGACACGGTCCACCTCGACCGCGCCAACACCGAATCCGGCGCCGACCAGCACCGCCAGAACCTCCCCGAAGACGTCTACACCGGCATCTGGTGGTACGCGCGCTTCCCCAACCACTATTCCGGCGACGGCTCCGCCGCGACAAAAGAGCTAGGAAAATTCCAGATGGATTGGTGGATCGACGCGGTGGCAAAAGCAATCCGAGCCGTCAAAGCCGACGACGTAAGCCTGAAGCTGCAAAACGAATTCTACGAGAAGAGCAAACACCCACTGGATACGCAACCCTGATGCTGTCGTTACGAACTCCCGATAAGCCACCCAGTAATGAACACCAGCACTCCGCCCAACCCGACCTGAAGTGCAGCCGAAACCCAGGGACTATCCATGTAACGGTGTCGAATCCAAGTGATGGCGGCCAATTCGGCAACGACCACGACGCCTGCGGCCCACAGCGCCTTGTGGAAGTCATGCAGCAGGAATGGCAGTGTGTGTCCAATGCCGCCCAGCGCGGTCATCGCGCCGCAGATCACGCCGCGCACCCATGGATGGCCACGTCCGGTAAGGCTGCCATCATCAGAGAGCGCCTCGGCAAATCCCATGCTGATTCCGGCTCCTGCCGAGGCAGCGAGGCCCACCCGAAAAGCATCCCAACTGTTTGTTGTGGCGAACGCGGCCGCGAAGACAGGCGCCAGCGTGGAAACAGAGCCGTCCATCAGCCCCGCCAGGCCTGGCTGTACGATTTGCAGGACAAAAAGACGGCGTTGAGCCCGCTCTTCGTCGGCTTTCACATTGGTGGGCAGCTTCTCTGCGTCCAGTTCCTGCGCCCGCTCTTCGTGCTCGCGCTCCTCGTTGATGAGATCGTCAAGCAGTTGGCGGACGCTGGCATCCTGCGTGCGCTGCGCCGCTTTCTCGTAGAACCGGCGCGTCTCCACTTCCATGGTGCTGGCTTCCTTGCGAACCGCCTCGATGCGCAGCGGACGAATCAACCAAAGCGCCGGACGCTCCACAAACCCGCGCACGTCCTGCCGGCGGATCAGGGGAATATGTTCGCCAAATTTCTGCTGGAAGAGTTCGATGAGACGCCTGCGGTGCCCCGATTCCTCCTCGCGCATGCCTTCAAACATGGCCGCCGACGCGGGATAATCCGGCCGCAACCCTTCAGCAAAATCCGCGTATACCCGCTCATCTTCCTCTTCCAGCGCAATCGCCAGAGCCAGCACTTCGCGTTCCGTGAGTTCCTCAAACTTCTTCATGGCGACCTAGCTTACCTTCCGAAGCGGGGCTTAGACAAATCGGAAACCAGCTTAGAAGCTCTCCCGCCTTCAGTGCTACTATCGAATTCATGACGCCTCGGAAATCGTCGGGGTCCGGCAAGCGATCAACCCCCTCGCGGACAAGGAAGAAAGCGCCACAGCTCTCGCGTAACGCGGCGCGCAAGCCCGCGCATAAATCTTCGCATGCTCCGGAACTGGTCATCATCACAGGGATGAGCGGGTCGGGCAAAGCCTCCGTGCTCAAGGCTTTCGAGGATCTGGGTTACTACTGCGTCGACAATCTTCCCGTCGAACTGATCCCGCGCTTCGCCGAGATGGCATTGCAGTCGGCCGAGATTCGTCGCACTGCGCTGGTCGTGGATGTTCGCGAAGGCTCCCAACTCGAGCAACTTCCCGGCATTCTGAAGGCTGTGCGGCGAATGATTCCGACCAAGGTCGCCTTCCTGGAAGCCTCCGATGCAGTGCTGATGCGGCGCTTCAGCGAGACGCGCCGTCCGCATCCATTGGGCACGGACACGCCGGTCAATGCCTCGCTCAAGGCCGAACGGCGCCACCTGGCAAGCATCCGTTCGTTGGCTGACATCGTCATCGACACGTCGAAATTCAACGTGCACGAATTGCGCGCCCACATCACCGAGCGTTTCCGCCAACAGGCGGCGGAGAAAAGCATTTTGGTTTCGTGCGTGAGCTTCGGCTTTCGCCACGGAGTGCCTGAGGAAGCAGACCTGGTCTTTGACGTACGTTTTCTGCCCAATCCGCACTTTGTGCCGGAATTCCGGCCGCTGACGGGCCGCGACCCGCGCGTGGCCAGATACATCCGGTCTTTTCCGCAAGCGAAGAAATTTATTCCCCGCATTTCCGATCTGCTGGTTGACTTGATGCCGCATTACATCCACGAAGGCAAGAGCTATCTCACCATCGGTTTCGGCTGCACCGGCGGCCAGCACCGCTCCGTGATGATCGCCGAGGAAGTCAGCAAGCGCCTGCACAAAGCCGGATACCGCGTGAAGGTGGTGCATCGGGATATGCCGAAGTAGGAACCTCCGCTCACGAGAAACAAGGCGGCCACTTTGGGATTCCACTCTGGCGCAGTAAAATAGGCCCTTGCACTCCATGACTATGCCACCGTCAGTAAGCCACTGCGGCCTGCTGGGAGCGCTATGCGCCAACTGACGCGCCTCGTCCGCTACGTGTTCCCTTTCCTTTTGCAATTGGTGGTCGGCGTGTTGCTCCTGGCCGGAGTCGGTTTTTTGGAAGCGTTCCGACTGATCCTGCTGAAGCCAGTGCTGGACCGTGTGCTGAACCCCGCCTCCGGCTCCGAAAACATCGTCCTCTTCACGATTCCCCACACAGGGCACGCTATCTATCTTCAACGGTTCGTTCCATCTCACTTTCATAATGCGTGGACAATCGTGGCCTACGCTCTGGTCGCATCGACCTTACTCAAGGGAGTCTTCGATTATTGCGGTACTTACCTGGTGAACCACGCCGGGTTCGGCATGATCACGAGTCTGCGCAACGACTTGTACAACTCGGTTTTGCGCAGGTCGTCCGCTTTTTTTCAGAAGCATCCGACCGGGACGCTTGTCTCGACCATCGTTAACGACATTGAGCGGGTGCAGTACGCCATGTCGAGCGTCCTTGCTGAGTTCCTGCAGCAGTTTTTCAGCTTCGTCTTCATTGCGGCAGCGGTCGTGATGCTGGGCAAAGGGCTGGCTTGGGTGTTGCTATTGTTCGTGCCGTTTATTGTTTTATCCGCGGTGCGGATCGGACGCCGCGTCCGGACGACCACCCGGCGCGGACAAGACCAGTTGGCCGACGTGCAAAACCTTCTCCACGAGACCATCACCGGTAATCGCATCGTGAAGGCCTTCGGAATGGAGTCGTGGGAAGTCGCGCGCTTCCGAGAGGCCGCCAACCGTCTGTTTCGCGCCAACTTGCGTTCTGTGGCGGCGGCGGCTATCAGTTCTCCGCTGATGGACAATTTTGGTGCGATTGCACTGGCCCTGATGTTGCTTCTGGGCCGCGAAAGAATTGCCCATAACCAGTTCACGTTAGGCGACTTCGTCGCCTTTTTCGCAGCGATCTTGGCGTTGTACAACCCGGTCCGCAAATTTGCCCAGTTTAACAACAACTTCCAGCAGGCCCTGGGTGCATCGAGCGAAATCTTCAAGTTTATGGACATCGAAGACGATGTCCGCGAAAAGCCGCGCGCCAGCCGCTTGCCCGCATTCGCAAAGAACGTCCAATTCGACCACGTGAGTTTCACTTATGGCAGCGAAGGCGAAGACGCCCGCGTGCTGCACGACATCAACCTCGAAGTTCGCCGCGGGGAAGTCGTGGCCATCGTCGGCTCCAGCGGTTCGGGAAAGAGCACGCTGGTTCACCTGATCCCGCGTTTTTTTGATGCCACAGAAGGCCGCTTGCTCATCGACGGCTATGACGTGCGCGACGTGACGCTCGCCTCGTTGCGCGAGCAGGTGGGAATCGTCACGCAGGAGACGGTTTTGTTTAATGACACGGTCCGCAACAACATCGCCTACGGCCAGCCGCACGTCGCGCTGAAAGAGGTTGAAGCCGCGGCCCGGGCCGCTCTGGCCCATGACTTCATCCGCGCCTTGCCTGCGGGATACGATGAGGTGATCGGCGAGCGCGGCGTGCGCCTTTCCGGCGGAGAACGGCAGCGAATCGCCGTCGCCCGCGCCATTCTGAAGAACGCGCCCATCCTTATTCTAGACGAAGCCACGTCGGCCCTCGACAGCGAATCCGAAGCTCTGGTGCAATCGGCGTTGCATAATCTGATGAGTGGCCGCACCGTGTTCGTGATTGCGCACCGGCTGTCGACCGTGCGCCGCGCAGACCGCATTGTGGTGATCGAAAACGGCGCCATCGCCGACATTGGCGCTCACGAAGACTTAATGACGAAGCTGGGTACGTACCGGCGTCTTTACGAGTTGCAGTTCGCGGATTTCGAGCCGAAACTGGAACCAGTACGACGCAGTTGACATTCGCTGTGGGAAGTTTGGGAAATCACACATGCCTCTCCGCTCCATGACGGGTTTTGCCCAGGTTAAAGGTGAACTCACGAGCCAGACCGAGGGAAGCGCCAGTCGTGCGCCCGGCGTTTCTCAATCTTCCCAGAGCAACGGGCATCTCGCCTTCGCACTCTCGTTGAAATCGGTGAACCACCGTTTTCTCGATCTGCATTTTCGTTTGCCCTCGGGGTCTGACTCTCTGGAAATGCAACTGCGCCGCCTGCTCAAAGAAAAAATTGCCCGAGGGCACGTTGAGGTTACGCTCAGCCTGGAGCGCGGGGGCGGTGAGACCCTCGCGCTGAATCGCCCGCTGGTGAGCGCTTACATCGCGGCTTTTCGCTTAGCGGCCCGTGAGTTTGGCGTGCCCGCTGAACCCGATCTCAACGTCATCCTGCGCATTCCCGGTGCGCTCGATTGTGCCAAGGATCCGGAGGATGACGCGATCGAGTCGGCGGTGATGGCCCGAGCAGGTGAGGTGCTCGATCGCCTGAATCAGATGCGTGAGCAGGAGGGCCGAGGCATTGAGCACGAACTCCGGCAGCGCATGATTCACCTGCGCGAAGCCGTGAAAACCGTGCAGCTTCATCGGCGCACGGTGTTGCAGAGCTACGCGGAACGGCTGCAGTCGCGCCTGCAGGAACTGCTGAGCTCGAGCGCCGACAAAGAAAGAGTGCTTCAGGAAGCCGCGCTGCTGGTCGATCGCAGTGACATTCAGGAAGAAATCGTCCGTCTCGAAAATCACGTCCAGCATTTCCTGGGTTTGCTCGATGGAGACGGAGAAGTCGGGAAAAAACTGGACTTCCTGCTGCAGGAGATGAACCGCGAGGCTAACACGTTGCTCTCGAAGACTTCCGGCCTGGCTGGCGAGGCGCTGAAGATCACCGAAGCTGGACTCATCATGAAAGCGGAGATCGAAAAATCACGCGAGCAGGTGCAGAACCTGGAATGAGTTCTCCCGCCCATAAGCCACTCGTCTATATCATTTCGGCCCCGTCCGGTTCGGGTAAGTCGACGCTGGTTAACGAGCTGCTGAAGAAGGTGAGCGATCTGGAGTTTTCTATTTCCTACACAACCCGCGCCCCGCGCGGCAGCGAGACCAATGGAAGGCAGTATTATTTTGTTTCGCGTCCTGAATTCGAAAAAATGATTCGCGACGGGGAGTTCCTCGAGCACGCCGAAGTCTTCGGCAACTACTACGGAACCGCGCGCCGCTTCCTGCACGATGCTGAAAAGAATGGCCGGGACCTTCTGCTCGATATCGACGTACAGGGCGCGGCGCAGATTCAACAAAAACTTCCCGACGCGACCAGCATTTTCATTTTGCCTCCCGATCGCAAAACGCTTGAAGAACGATTGCGCAAACGCAGCGAAGATCGTGAGGAAGTCATACAACGCCGCCTGGTCACGGCGACTCGCGAGATTGAGAATTACGACCGTTACAACTACATTCTCGTGAACGACCAACTCGAGGACTCAATCAAAGCGTTGCGGGCGATTGTGCGTGGCGAACGCCTGGTGCGCGCGGGGCGGCCGCTTACCCCGGAGGAAGCGCAGACGGTGGCGCTCGCGGACCGCTGCCGCCTGGCCAATGTCCGCGACCGCCTGAAGCCAATTCTGGCCTCGTTTAAGCCGCCCGGCGATTCCGGGAAGGGTTAGTCCTCGGTAACCATATTCGAGGGTCGGCAGCCCCCGTTAGGTTGAGTTTCGTGGGAAAATAGTGACGTAAGCCTTGGCGTTGCAGACAAACGAAGCGCAACAACTTTCGGCAATCAAAATCTGGGTCCCGGCAACAGGGGAGAGAATTTCATGAAATTGATCGAAGGCTTCGACAGCAACTATCGCTACATTCTGGTCGCCGCCCGGCGTGCCCGCCAACTACAATCCGGAGCGCCCCCGGTGGTTCAGACCAACTCCCGCAAACCGTGCCGCATTGCGCAGGACGAAATCCGCGCTGGCAAGGTGAAGTGGGAGATTCCGGAAACTCGCAGCGCGGCCGAGCAAGCCGCGGAAGTGCTCGACAAGGCTTTCGGAGACGCCTAGGCGTTTTGGCGCCGAGACATTATGAAAGTTGCTCTGGGAGTGACGGGCGGCATTGCGGCGTACAAGGCGGCCGAGATTGTGCGCCTGCTGCAAGACCGCGGCGTTCGCGTGCAGGTCATCATGACGCGCGCGGCCCAGGAGTTTGTTCGCCCGCTCACTTTTGCTGCGCTCTCCGGCGAAAAGGTGATTACCGGAATGTTCTTGCCCGGCGAAGAGCACGCCGCCAATATCGATTCGGCAATCGAGCACATTGCGGTGGCGCAGTCGATTGACGCTCTCGTGGTCGCGCCTGCGACCGCCGACGTTCTGGCGCAGTTCGCGCAGGGCATCGCCAGCGACTTTCTCACCACACTCTATCTCGCCACCACGGCTCCTGTCGTAGTGGCTCCGGCGATGAACGTGAACATGTGGAATCATCCGGCGACGCAGGCGAATCTGGAAATCCTTCGCCGGCGCGGGGTGAAGATCGTCGAACCTGGCTCAGGATACCTGGCCTGCGGCATGACCGGCTCTGGAAGACTTGCCGAGAATGAAGCGATTGTTGCGGCGGCTCTCGAAGCGCTCGGCGCCTCACAGGATCTTGCCGGTGAAACCGTGCTGATCACCGCCGGACCGACGCGGGAAAAGATCGACCCCGCGCGCTACCTGACCAACCGCTCCAGCGGACGCATGGGCTACGCCGTGGCCGAAGCCGCACTGCGCCGTGGCGCTCGCGTATTGCTGGTCAGCGGACCGACGGCGCTGACGCCGCCGGGAGCGGCTGAACTCACGCATGTGGAATCGGCTGAGCAGATGCGCGATGCCGTGCTCGCTCTTCTGCCGCAGGCCACGATCATCATTAAGACCGCGGCTGTCTCTGACTACCGCGCGAAGTCGGCGTCTCCGCAGAAAATAAAACGCAAAGGTCCGATCACTCTCGAACTCGAACCTACGGCAGACATTCTCCAGGAAATTTCTCTGCGTCGGCAGTCGCAGATTGTCGTCGGCTTTGCCGCGGAAACTGAGAACGTCCTCGAAAACGCCCGCCAGAAGCTCGCATCCAAGCACCTCGACGCCATCGTGGTAAACGATGTTTCCCGTGAAGGCATCGGGTTCGACTCCGATCGCAACGAAGTCACCATCATTACCCACGACCAGGTCGTCGAAGTTCCAGAGACTACCAAGTGGGAAGTTGCGCAGCGCGTGCTCGATCAGGTTGTCCATCTGCTGCAGCGGCGCAAGGCGCCCGTGAAAGCCTGAGGAAGCCCTCTCGCTGCGTTCGATAGCCCACTAGCGTACAATTTCCGTCGGACTTCTTTTGTCTCTCAGGAGTGTGCGATGACCCAGAAAGTGATCGAAGTGATTGGAACTTCGAAGGAAAGCTTTGCCAAGGCGGCGAAGAACGCCGTCGCCGAAGCGGCGAAGACCGTCCGCAAAATCAAGTGGGCGCATGTCGACTCGTTCGACATGCAGTTGGAAGGAGGGAAAGTGATGTCGTACCGGGCCACGACAAAGATCTATTTTGACGTGGAGAAGTAAGGTAGTGGCAACTCTTGACCCGGAATTGCGACGCGCTCTTGTCGAGCGAGTCCGCTACTGCAACGAGCTGGGCATTTACGATTTTTACCGGCGCGAAACAACTTCGCTTGCCGCCGAGGCCGTTCCGGCATCCTTGTCTCCAACTCAGTCAGAACTGCGAGAGGAAATGTCCGCAAGAAAATCTGCCGTGGTCCCGGCAATCGCCGAAGACAATGTTTTCGAGATCGTGCCGCCGAAGCCGGAGTATGGCGTGGGTGATCCCGTCGCTGCGCTCAAGCTGATTCGTGAAGATCTCGGCGATTGCACGCGCTGCAAACTGCACAAGCAGGGGCGCAAGCAGATTGTCTTCGGCGTGGGCAATCCGCGCGCGGAGCTGATGTTCGTGGGCGAAGGCCCAGGCGCCGACGAAGACGCGCAGGGAGAGCCTTTCGTTGGGCGCGCCGGCCAGTTGCTCAACAACATGATCAAGGCGATGGGCCTGCGGCGTGAAGATGTGTACATCGCGAACGTGGTCAAGTGCCGTCCGCCAGGCAACCGCACGCCCGAGCCCGACGAGTGCGAAACCTGCTCTCCGTTTCTCATGCGGCAAATCGCGGTGATCAAGCCCAAAGTCGTGGTTGCTCTCGGAGCGACTGCAGCGAAGAACCTGCTGGCTATGAATTCATCTCTCGGCGAATTGCGCGGCCGCTTTTATGATTTCAAACCTGCGGGCGTTCGCAGCAGCGATCCCGCGTGGCCGGGCGCACGTCTCGCCGTCACTTATCACCCCGCATACCTGCTGCGGGATCCACGGCAGAAGGGTGAGACTTGGAAAGATTTGCAGATGGTGATGAAGTATCTGGGCATCGAGCCTCCGAAAAAAGCTGCCGAGTAAGTTAGTCTTCTCGAAGTCCAGCTGTCATCCCGAGCAGCGCGAGGGATCTTGGTTCTTGCCTGCGGCACGAGTGCTGCCTCTGCGGGCAGACTCAGGGTCCCTGGCTCCGCTCGGGAAGACAGTGGGCGTGAAGATGTATTCGCGGTAGTTTATCCTCCAATCAATGTCCGAATTCTGTGACGTAGCCCTGCCCGTCCCGCTCGACATGGCCTTCACCTACCGTGTGCCGGCCGAGGTCACTCCAGTGGTCGGCGGCCGCGTGCTTGTGCCTTTCCGTCAGCAGCGCCTCACCGGCATCGTGGTTGAACTGCACGACCGCAAGCCATCGGTCAAAGCCAAATCCATTCTCAGCGTGCTTGATGCCGCACCGGTGCTCGACGAGCAACTGCTGCGCCTCGGCCGCTGGATCGCCGACTACTACCTCGCGCCCATCGGCGAAGTTTTCCGCACCATGCTGCCGCTGAACGCGGAATTCAAGCGTGCGGCCGCCTATCGCATCACCAAGGAAGGCCAGCTGGCGCTGCATCTGGCGGGCATGTCGGGATCATCCGCGCGTTCACGCCGCACTCCGGAAGAACAGGCCGCCGAATTTCGCGTGCTGGATTACCTCGCTGCGGAGGAACTTGTCCCCGGAGAGCCTGCCCAAGTTCGTGAAGAACTCCTGCGTTCGGCCACACGCGTCTCGAAAATGATTTTGAGCGGGATGGTGCGAAAGAAGTGGCTGGTGCGTGAAGACGTTTCGGCGGTGCGCGACGCCACGCGTACCGTCAAGATCGCGCTGCTCAAATCCGCCGACGGAAAACTCAACGCCAACCAGAGACTGCTTGTCGAAACCCTGGCCGCGTCTGGTGGGCGGGTTCCCAGAGAAACGTTGCAAGCGCTCGAAATTCCACCAACGACGCTCAGCACGCTGGTGAAGCGCGGCCTTGTCGAAATCATCGAGGAACCCGCAGCCTTCGCCGTCTCGCACGCCAAACCACGGCCGTCGCCCTTTGCCTTCGATCTGAATTCAGCTCAGCAAGCCGCGCTGAATCGACTGCGCCAAGCGGTTGACCAGCGCAAGTTTTCCGGCATCCTTCTGCATGGCGTTACTGGCTCGGGCAAAACCGCCGTCTACCTCGCCGGCATGCGGGCCGTCCTCGAAGCTGGTCGCTCCGCCATTCTCCTCGTCCCTGAAATCGGCCTCACGCCTGCGGTTGCCGCGGATCTTCACCAGATCTTCGGCGATGAAGTTGCCATCCTGCACTCCGCGCTCTCCGACAAGGAGCGCGCGCAGCAGTGGCATCGCATCAAGAGCGGTGACGCGCGCATGGTCGTCGGCACTCGTTCGGCCGTCTTCGCTCCAGTCGCCGATCTCGCGCTGATCATCGTCGACGAAGAACATGATTCCTCCTACAAGCAAGAGGAGACGCCGCGCTACCACGCCCGCGATGTGGCGGTGATGCGCGCTAAGATGGCGGATGCCGCCGCGGTCCTCGGTTCAGCTACACCGTCGCTGGAGTCGTACTTCAACGCCAGGAAGAATAAGTACGCGCTGGTCGAGTTGCCCGATCGCGTGGAGCAGCGTCCGTTGCCGGAGGTAGAGATCATCGACATGCGGCAGGAATTTCAGGAGACTGGCCACGAGCAGGTGATTTCGCGCAAACTGGCTGCGGAGATCAAAGAACGCTTCGAACGCAAAGAGCAGGTCATGGTGCTGCTCAATCGCCGCGGATATTCTCCGGTGGTGCTGTGCCGCACCTGCGGCAAAACCCTGGAGTGCCAGAACTGCGCCATCGCCCTTACCCACCACAAGCGCGAGCACAAAATGGTGTGCCACTACTGCGGCTACACCGCGCCAGTGCCCAAAGCTTGCGTGCATTGCGGCAGCGAGTATGTGTATTTTCTCGGAACCGGCTCGGAGAAGCTGGAAGAACTGTTGCACGGCATGTTTCCGCAGGCGCGCATTGCCCGTCTTGATCGCGACACGGTCCGGGGACATGAAGATTTCGAGCGCACGCTAAACGCGCTAAGCGAAGGCGAACTCGATTTGCTGGTTGGCACGCAGATGATCGCCAAGGGCCACGACATTCACGGCGTCACCCTGGTCGGCGTGATCGGCGCTGACAGCGCCCTTGGCTTGCCTGACTTCCGCGCCGCCGAGCGCACCTTCCAGTTGCTCACGCAAGTTGCGGGACGCGCCGGGCGCGGCCAGTCTCCCGGCAAAGTGATTCTGCAAACTTATTTTCAGGATCACTACGCCGTGCAGTATGCGGCTCGCCACGACTTCGCCGGATTCTACGACAAAGAATTGCGCTTCCGCAGTTGGATGCACTATCCGCCCTATTCCGCGCTGGCGAATGTTCTAGTTCGCAGTAACAAGCTTGATGAAGTTCTCGAGTGGTCGGGCACGCTGGGAAAATGGTTTGAGCAAAACCGGCATGAAGGCGTGCGCGTGCTCGGTCCCGCCACTGCGCCCATCATGCGCCTGAAGCGCGACTACCGTTATCACTTTGTGCTGAAATCGCCCAGCCGCGAAAAGCTGAACCGGACGCTGCGAGCAATGTTGGCTTATGCCGCGCAGCGGAAAATTCCGCGCACCCAGGTGATTGTGGACGTAGACGCTCTGTGGCTGATGTGAAAGACGAACCCGCGGCCGAGGAGTATACGAAGGAAGAAGCGAACGAGCGAGTTTGCTACCAAGGGCTGCGGTGACATTCGAAACCCGCCGCGCGAAGCGACGGGAAATCATCAAGCTGTGAAGGCCTACGGATGCCGAAACTGCTGCATAAACTCGCGCAGAGATGCGTGGGCAAACGGCGCCGGGGTCAGCGTGAGCACAAGCATCAGCAATGCAAAAACGGCGAGCCAGGTTCGTCCACCGGAAACTCGCGGCCACTCCGCAACCTGCGGATGCCGCAAGCTGCTAAGTTGCAGCAGAATCGCCCACACAAACCATCCCATCCACAGATAGTAGGCCATGGGCAGAAGAATCAGGATGGTCAGCCGCGACACCAGCTTGTGCGCCCGCGGCGAAATCGAAAAGATAATGTGTCCGCCATCGAGTTGTCCGCCGGGCAACAAGTTGAGCGAAGTAGCGAACATCCCTACCCAGGCCGCGATCGCCACCGGATGCAGCAGCACGCCATTCAAGGGCAGCGCTGCCGGCCCGCGCAGCAGATGCATCGACGCCAGCAGCCGATGCAGCCACTGAAAAACCAAGGGATACCCGAGGTCGTACTCCGCCGGGCCGAAGCCGGCGTGAGCCGGCCTCGACCAGCCGAGTGACACGATGAGCTCGGCCAGCGCCACGACGAACCCGGCGATGGGTCCGGCGATTCCTATATCGAAGAGCGCCGTGCGCGAGCGAATCCGCGAGCGAATCATAATCACCGCGCCCATGGTCCCGATCAGCGTCGGCATCGGGATGAAGAAGGGGAGCGTGGCGTAAACACCGTAGCGGCGGCAGAATAAGTAGTGGCCCATTTCATGGGCCATAAAGAACAGCATCAATGTAGCCATAAAGGGCAAGCCGCCCAGCAGGCGCGCGGGATGCGACCACGCCCAGCCAGCGGGAAAATAAGGCACCGAATCATCGGCGATGGAAAGCGCCGGCTGGCCATGCTGAAAGTTGTATTGCATGCGCGCGCCCATCACCAGTGTGGTGAAGCAGGTCGCCAGCAGCAGCAGCGCATGCAGCCAGTACCTCTGCCGAGGCGCTCGCGGAGCATACAGCGGCATCGGCCGCATGTATTCGACGGTGGACGAAGCGATTGGAGGAGTAGGTTCCGACATGCAATTGCTGGGCGTCGCGGCTCGATGCGTACAGTTAATGCTACTACGAGCAGATAAGTGGTGTATCGGGTGGTGCTCTCGTGCGAGACGCCACGAGGGTCCTTTATTTTCCTCGAAGGCTCTTACCTCTGATCCCCGCAATGAGCGCCACTACGCCAATGAGAATTGCGAAGGGCGCGAACACGTCCCCGCCCCAGTAGTTCTGGTAATGTAGTTTCCCCTGCCTCAGCGCGGAGAAGCCAAGGCCGATTACTAAGGTCGCGAAGATTATCAATATCAGCCTGAAGCGAGGTCGGGAGAGAGGTGGCGTCCCCGGCAAAGGCCTTCGTTTCATTCACACTCTCGGATGCCTGCGGATCGGAGCGCAACGCTACTGCAGCTTAGTCAATCGACTGCAATTCTTTCCCCGGCTTGAAGCGCACCGCCTTGCCGGGAGGAATCGACACTTCCGCTCCAGTGCGCGGGTTGCGCCCGATGCCGGTCTTGCGCGGGCGCACGTTGAACACGCCAAATCCCCGCAGCTCAATGCGATTGCCGTGGGCCAGCGCTTTCTTCATGCTCTCAAAAACGGTTTCCACCGCCAACTCGGCCTTGGTCTTGGTGATGCCGGTTCTGGCTACGACTTCGTTGATAATATCGAGCTTGATCACGAACGGCTCCCGGACGGGGTCTGAGAATCATCCCTCAAGTGATTGATGCTATGGGAGATACCGGAGATTGTCAACGGGAGCATCAGCACTGTAAACCGGCAGGCCGCAGAATCGTCTATCTCTTAATCCAGAATTCCCGAGGATTGCTGACAAAGATCGCCGGCAAAAAGTCGCTGAGAAAGCTCGCTGAGGTGGAAACATGAGGCAGTTCGGACGTTGGGCGCGGTTGCTGTTCGTCGTGGCGGCAAGCGCAAATGCTGCGGCGCAAATACAATCACCCGCCTCTCCAGCTTTGTCTGCCGATTTGTCGCGCTACTATTTCAAGACGCCAGAGGAAGAAGTTGCGGCGCGCGCCGACTTGAACGCGGCCCTCGATCAGATGGCCCGGTTCAAGGGGCAGCTTGATTCCGGGTCTCAGCTCCTCTCGGTTTTGCGGCAGTACGACGTCGTTCGAAAGCTTTTCGCGAGGCACGAAGCCTACCTGCACCTGCGCTGCGCTATCAATCGCAAGGATGCCGCTTGCGATGCCAACAAGGCCATCGAATCCGACGTAGATGCCAGGACTGCATTTCTCGATCCCGAAATCCTCGCCATCCCTGAGGATCGCCTGCGCTCGTTCTTGAACGAAGAACCGGCGCTGGCGGAATACCGCTTCGCGCTCTCCGATATTCGCCGCGCCGCACCGCATCTGCTGCCGGAAGCCGAGCAAATGTTGCTCGACCAGTTCCAACCGCAGATTGGCGACTGGCAAGACGATTTGTACGAACAGATTGTGGCCGGCATTGCGTTCGGGACGGTGCACGCGTCCTCGGGCCCGCTCGACGTGGTGCGCCAGCGGAACCTGATCGCAACAAATGCGGACGGGCGAGTGCGCGAAGAAGGTTTCGAACGGCGGTATAGGGGATTCGCCACCCAGCGCGATCTCCTCGCTTTTACTTTGCTTCACACCGTCGAGGCCCAAACCGCTCTTGCGAAGGCGCACCGCTATGCGGATGCTCCTGCGCGCAAATACGAGAGCCTCTATTTCAAGCCGGAGGAAACGCGCAGCCTTCTCGCCTTGGTCGCGCAGCACGGAGAAGTCTCCAAGCGTTTCGAGAAGATCATGTCGCAAGACTTCGAGCGAGGCTATCACCAGCCAGCGCATGCGTGGGACCTGTTAGCTCCAGCGCCCGGATTCACCGTGCCCACAACCTCGCTTTCTAAAGCTCGCGGCGTATTTCACGAAGCATTCGCAGGGCTGGGCAGGGAGTATCAAGCAGCATTCGATGCCTTGCTTGATCCCGCCAACGGGCGTGCTGACATCATGCCGGGAGGCGCGCCCAACCGCTACACCAGTGGCTTTTCCGTGGGACGTGCCGGCAGCACCAGCATGCTCTTCTATGGCCGCTATGATGGAACTTTCAAAGACCTCTCTGTAATTGCGCACGAAGGAGGACACGCGGTTCATCGCCAGCTTATGACCGCAAACGGCGTAGCGCCGTCGTACGCGGAGGGCCCGCACTTCCTCTTCGAGTCATTCGCGGAGTTCAACGAATTAGTCCTGGCCGACTTCATGGCCGAGCACGCCGCGACACCAGAACTGCAACGCTACTATCGCGAACAATGGATGTATATCAAGGGTATCGACGCTTTTTTTGGCGCACGCGATGCCTTGCTGGAGCAGGCGATCTACGATGGCGTCGCCGTCGGCACAGTTCGGAACGCCGACGACCTGGACAACCTGACTCTAAAGATCGAAGGCCAATTTTCGCAGTTCCCGGCCTCCACGCCGGAATTGCGCACCGACTGGGCCAGGATGTCCCTCATGTTTGAGGATCCACTCTACGATGTGAACTACATGTACGGCGGGCTGCTCGCGCTCAAGTATTACCAGCTTTACGCGACCAGGCGGGAGTGGTTCGTGCCGCGCTATGTTCAGCTTCTCAAGAACGGTTTCAATCAACCGCCCGCAGCGTTCCTCAATCAGTTTCTGGGTATTGATCTTTCCGGATCGGCGCTATTGAACGACGACTCGGAGCTGTTGAACCGCCGGCTAGACCAACTGGAGGCAAGCCCCGTAAATCATTGAGCGATTGAGTGATCGGGGCATTGAGTGATTGAAGAACGAGGGGTACACCTCAATTCGATCTTAAATGACTCAATGACCCGATGACTCAATCGCTCAATTCCCTAACGTCCGTTCTCTTCTTCCTTGAACATGTACTTAATGGCGGGTTTGTAAATCATCAGGTTCGGCCGTCCGTCCTCGCGGATTACCTTGATGCAGGTCTTGTCGTACCACTCGATCACGCCGTGTATTTCCTCGCCGTCGCGCAGCACGATCACCATCGGCGTTCTCGACTGCATCTGCTTCTGATAATAGAAATTTTCGGCATTGGTCTGCTCCGGAGGCGCAGCCTTGCGTCCGCCTCCCGGACCCATCGCACGGTCACGGTCACCGCGATCGCCCCGTTCAAAGCCGCGCTCCGGCCTGTCGTGGCGCTCCGGCCGGTCCCGGCGTTCCATGACCTGGGGATGATTGGAGTTGTGGTTTCCGTGGTTGTGATCCGGGCGCGGCAGCGCGGGTCGGATCAGCTTCCGGTTGGCGAAATTCTCCTCGTCCCCTGACGGCTGGACGGGAATCGAGTCCATGATTTCCTTCATAGTGGCGCTACCCCGCACGCGCATTCGCGCAGACCACACTATTTAGAGGCCCCAAAAAGTGTTTTACGAAGGCGTGAAATTTCACCTACCGTACCACAGGAATCTCCCCGTGACAATGCCACCATCGTGCCCCCCAGCGAACTACGCCAAATCCTGCACACCGTTAAATTCTCAATGTGACCCCGAAACATATCTCTAGCTCGTATTCGACAAATCCATGCCTCTGCGTTCCCGTCCGCTTCCGGTGACTATCGCCACCAGCGTCGCAACGATCAGTGCGGTCCACGCCATCACAGGTGCGAATGCTCCACCAAAATGCCGTTCGGCGACGCTGGCTTGTTTTACCCCGTTCCACGACGCGAGCAGATTTCCCAGTTGATAGGCGAATCCCGGGAACGTTCCCCGCACCGCAGGCGGCGAAAGCTCGTTCAAATGAGCAGGGATCACGCCCCACGCTCCCTGCACCATGAATTGCATGAGAAAGCCGCCGAGCGCGAGCATAAACACGGTATGCGAGTATGCCCACAGCGGAATAACCGGAATCGACAGCAGCGCGGCGATCACAATCGCCTTCCGGCGGCCAATTTTCTCCGACCACGTCCCAAAAAAAATTCCTCCCAGCAGCGCGCCGATGCTGGCGGTGATGGCGATCCAGCTTACTGTCTGCGGTGTAAAGTGATGGTCCTTTGTCAGGAATGTCGGATACAGGTCCTGGCTGCCGTGGCTGAAGGAATTGAAGGCAAACATCAGCACGATCAGGAAAGTAAAAGTACTCAGGTACCTCAGAATGTCTTTGCCCAGCCGGCTCTCTGCGTTCCGCGAGACGCGTCCTTGTTCCCAGGCCGGCGACTCCTTCACTTTCGTGCGAATATAAATCACCAGAAATGCAGGCAGCGCGCCAATTACAAACATTCCGCGCCAGCCGACGAAGCGGAACAGCTGTCCGAAAACCAGCGCGGCCAGAAGATTTCCTACAACATAGCCTTCCTGCAGCAGTCCGGAGAAAAATCCGCGTCCTTCCGCCGGCAGCGTCTCGAACGCCAGTGCCGCGCCCACGCCCCACTCTCCGCCCATGGCGATTCCGAATAACGCCCGCGTGATCAGGAAAACTTTCAGGGAAGGCGCGAACGCCGACGATAGCTCAAACACCGAGTACGCGATGATGTCCACCATCAACGTGGGACGCCGCCCGAACCGGTCCGCCATCATTCCAAAAAGAAATGCGCCCACGGGACGAAAAGCCAGTGTGATGAAGATCGCTTCCGCAACCGCCGAAACCTTCGTCTGGAATTGAGTAGCGATCGCGCTGAGGCAGAAGGTCAGAATAAAGAAATCAAACGCATCCAGTGACCACCCCAGAAAGCAGGCAATGAACGTATTCCGCTGTACCGGCGTGAGCCTGCGAAAATGGCCGATGAATTCCATGCAAGTTCCTCCGCGCAATTCCGTACACGCTGAAATGCCCTGCGGATGCTAGCATAGGTTTTTCAAATCAACCAAAATCAACCACCAGCAATCGTCGACCCATGCCCGATCTCGATTCTCCCCAACGCCAGGTGCCCGACGCGCTCATGCTGACGGGTTTCTGGTATCGCGCCCTGCCCGCCGATCAGGTCCATCGCAATCAACTCCACAAAGCCACGCTGCTTGAGATTCCGCTAGTCATCGGGCGCGACCGCGAGAGAAAACCTTTCGCGCTGCGCGACGCCTGTCCCCACCGCGGCATGCCGCTAAGCTGCGGCCGGTTCGATGGAGAGAACGTCGAATGCTCCTACCATGGCTGGCAGTTCGACGCCCACAACGGCCAGTGCGAGCTAATCCCCTCGCTCACCGCCGACCAGAATTTGAAAGTCGACCGCATCTACGCCGGCAGCTATCCCTGTGAAGAGCAGGATGGTTTCATCTGGGTCTACATTCCGGATCCAGGCCCGCCGGGCGCGGGATTCAGCGCGAGAGAAGAAGCTCCTGAACCTGTCCCCCCGATTGAAAAATTCAGCGAAAAGTACAAACTCGCCTATCTCACCGCTGACATGCCCGTCAGCATCGACCACGGCATTATCGGCCTCATGGACCCCGCCCACGGGCCGTTCGTCCATCAAGCATGGTGGTGGCGCAGCCGCCACAGCATCCACGAGAAGAAAAAGAACTTTGAGCCCATCCCCAACGGTTTCTGCATGAGCACGCACACTCCCAGCTCAAACTCCGCGCCCTACAAGCTTCTACGGCTCTACGCTGCCGCCGATTCCATCACGACGACCATCGACTTCGTTCTTCCCAACCTGCGCCGCGAAATTATCCAGGCAGGGAAGTACTGGTTTTCATCGCTCACCACGGTGACGCCCATCACCCGCACTCAATGCCGCATCGACGTGGTCGCCGCCTGGAACATTTTCCGCTGGATGCCCTTCGGCCCCGATCTGCTCAAGTTCGTCTTCGCAAAATTTGTCGAGCAGGATCGCCACACTATGGAACTGCAAGCCGAAGGCCTGAAGCACAATCCGCATCTCCTGCTGATCGACGACGCCGACCGTCCCGCAAAATGGTATTTCCAGCTGAAGGCCGCGCATCTAGAAGCGAAACGCACCGGCACGGAGATGAAACACCCCATGTCAGGCCCAGTCACGCTGAAGTGGAGAAGCTGACTACCAGATAATCTTCAACCCCTTATACAGGCTGAATGTTTCATCCGGAGTGGCTACGGCAATGTTCTCGGCCAATGCCTGAGCGATGATCTGTCGGTCGAAGGGATCGCTGTGATGGAGTGGAAGCTCGAACAAATGAAACGCATGTCCCGCGGTGTAAGGCAGAATGCGGATGCCCAGATCCTCAACCCCCTTGCGGGCGTCGTCGGCTGAAAGTCTCAGTTTGCCGAGCGTGCTCTTGATGGCAATCTCAACCAGAGAAACTGCACTTAGCTCGACATTCTCTGGCTTCTGCAAAGCCACGTCTACGCGGGTGCTGAGGCGCTCTGGCGCCTGGACCGCGAAAATAAAAGCTACAGTGTCGAGAAGGAGGCGCACATCAGCGCCCCGCGAGGAAGTCTTCCACTTCCTCGTCCGTCATCGGCTTCCACCAGTCCGGATCGAGAACCTGGGTTTTTCCGCGCAAGGTTCCGAGGGTTGGCTTCTTGCCAATAGGTTTTTTCGTGCGCACGATGTCCACCACCGGCACGCCCCTGCGGCAGATGGTCACCGGTTCGCCGTCTTCAACGGCCTTAATCAATTCCGGCAGCTTGTTCTTGGCATCCGCTACGCTGACCTGCATGATCTAATGATAGCCATCTTAGATAGCTATGTCAAGAAAAAGAAGGAGCGGCGATGGACGCCTCGTTACTCCCCGCTCACCAGCCACTCCAACGCTTCCTCCCGCGTCTTGAACGAGGGCAGTTCCCGCTGCGAAAAGCTTTTGAAGTGCTCGTAAAATACGTGCGGCAGACTCTCCGTCCCCACCCACGCCGACCGCTTCACATACGGACGATCAAGCACCAGAACTTCCTTGATCCGCGTCGCTACTTGTTTATCGACCTGCGCGCCGGTGACATCCACGAAAGTAAGAACCGATCCAGGTGCGTGCCGCGCGATGTCGGCACGAATCAGATCAAGCAGCACCAGCAGCTCCTTCGCTGTGGAATGCGTCAAGTCAATCGAGTAGATGGCATGACCGTTGTGCTTGATGAAGCGCAGGCGTTCTTCGAGGGACCCACTGTTTGAGGTCATGCCAAAAGCGACTCCACCACCGCGTAAGCCCCGTCCAGCGCGGCATCCAGCGCGCTGGCATCTTTTCCTCCAGCCTCAGCCAGGTCAGGACGGCCTCCGCCTTTGCCGCCAACTTTCTGCGCCACCGGACCAATCACCTTACCCGCCTGCACCCGCCCGGTCAAATCTTTTGTGACACCCACGATCAGCGACACGCTCCCATTCGAAGCCGAACCCAGCACCACCACTCCCGAGCCAATCTTGTCGCGCAGTTGATCGACCAGCGTGCGCAGCTGCGCGCGTTCCAGATTGTCCACGCGATGCGCGAGAACCTTCACCCCCTTCACCTCTTTAATCTGATCGCCAATGTTCGCCGAGCTGACCGATGCCGAAGCCGATTTCATCCGCGCCGAATCCAGCTCCCGCGTAAGCCGCTTGATCTCCGAATCTTTCTTATCAAGCTCAGCCCTCAAAGCCTCAGCAGGAGACGCCGATTCGGCGTGTGCGGAACCTTCATCCGCGTCGGTCGAACCCTCATCCGCGGAGGGTGCCCCATCTTTGCGCGGTTTGTGCGCAAAGGTGGGAACCACGAACCTAGACACAACGTTTTCCAACTCGTGATCGATACGAAAGTGCGCCAACGATCCCAAACCCGTAACCGCCTCGACTCTCCGCACGCCTGACGAAACGCTGCCTTCCTTCAGAATCTTGATCAACCCAATCTCGCCGGTGGCGCCGGTGTGCGTCCCCCCGCAAAGCTCGGTAGAGAAATCTCCAATCCGCACCACGCGCACCTTCTCGCCATACTTTTCACCAAACAAAGCCATAGCGTGATAAGTATTGATTGCCTCGTCGATCGGAACATCGGTAATAGTCTCCACAATCTGATTGCGCAAAACTTCCTTGTTGATGATGTCCTCAATATCCTGCAACTCTTCGTCTTCAACGGCAGTGAAGTGCGAAAAATCAAAGCGCAAATGATTCGGCGCCACCAGCGACCCCGCCTGCTTCACATGCTTCCCCAAAACCTCGCGCAGTCCGGCGTGCAACAGATGCGTAGCCGTATGATTCCGCATGGTCGATTCACGAACGTCAGCATTCACAACGGCATCGACCTTGTCGCCCGCGCGCAGCGCCCTCTTAGCGACAACCTGATGCACCCGAACCCCCTGAATCGGCGAATAACACCCGGTTACCTCGGCAACGACGGCATTGTGATCGCCGGAATAAAACCATCCCCGGTCTCCCACCTGCCCGCCAGAGTCGGCATAGAACGGCGTGTGATCAAGAATCACCTCGCCGGATTCGCCAGCCTTGAGCTCCTGCGCGCCCTGCCCGTTTCGGATAATGGCCAGCACCTCGCATCCGTCAGAGCGAGTCTGACCGTAACCTTCGAACACAGATTTCGGAAGCAGCTGATAAGCCGGATTCGCGGTTTGCTTAGCGCCGCCCCTCCACGAGGCGCGAGCGCGAGACCTCTGTTCGTCCATCGCGCGATCAAAGCCTGCCTGGTCGAACGCAACGCCCTGATCGCGCGCCGCATCCTGCATAAAGTCGAGTGGCATGCCGAAGGTGTCGTAAAGTTTGAAAGCAGTCTCGCCCGCTAGTCGAAGAGGCAGTTCCCGCCAAAGTTCCGGGTGCGTGTTTCTTTCCGCCTCAGCAGCGAGCGCGCGGATATTGGAGAACTCCTGCTCGAGCCTTGCTAGTCCGAGATCGAGGGTGTGCGCGAAACGCTTTTCCTCTGAGAGCACAGTCTTTGAAACTCGGTCGATCGATTCGTTCAATTCTGGATACGCATCCTGCATCAGGTCGCGCACCGCGAAGACCATTTCGTACAGGAACGGCTTTGTCTGGCCCAGCAGTCGACCGTGTGTAATGGCCCGCCGGATGATCTTACGCAAGACGTATCCCCGGCCCTCGTTTGAGGGGAGTACACCATCTGAAATCAAGAAGGTCGCAGCGCGGGAGTGATCAGCGATCACTTGCATTGACGTCGCACCAGCGACCATGAAAAGCGACCCGTCCTTAGGGGCCCCGACAGTCAACTCCGCGGCTCGATATTTCAGAGGCAGGAATAAATCTGTGTCATAGTTCGAAATCTTGTGCTGGAGAACTGCGGCTAGGCGTTCGAGTCCGGCACCCGTGTCGATGGAGGGTTTCGGTAGGGGGCTCAATTCGCCGGTAGCACTGCGGTCGAACTGCATGAACACTAAGTTCCAGATCTCCACATACCGTCCGCAGTCACAGCCAAACTTGCAGTCACCTAGAAGACACTCGGGTTTTCGCTTGTCCGACGCAATCGCCCCCATGTCATAGTGAATCTCGCTGCAGGGTCCACATGGCCCGGTGTCGCCCATCTGCCAAAAATTCTCCCTCAGCCCTTTTTCCCCTTCGAAAGCAAAAATGCGATCAGCCGGAACGCCCACCTTCTCCCAGGACCGTCGCGCAAGGAAGTCCGGCCCGATGATGTTGTTGGGCTGCATCTCGGCGCCGCCAAAAATCGTGACGTACAGCTTCTCCGCGGGGATGTTGAACCATTGGGAAGAGGTCAGCAACTCCCAGGCGAAACTGATTGCTTCCTCTTTGTAATAGTCTCCAAACGAAAAATTCCCCAGCATTTCAAAAAACGTATGATGCCGGTTGGTGAACCCAACATTCTCCAGATCGTTATGCTTGCCGCCGGCGCGCACGCATTTCTGCGAAGTCGTGGCGCGGGAGTAGTCGCGCTTCTCCAGTCCCAGGAAGACATCTTTAAACTGGTTCATGCCCGCGTTAGTAAACAGCAGCGTAGGATCATTCGCCGGCACCAAAGACGACGAATGCACTTCCTTGTGCCCCTTCTGCACAAAGAAGTCGAGAAACTTCCGGCGAATTTCAGATCCAGTCAGCATGGTATGGAAACAAAATATTCTAGCATCGGAGGCAGGGCCGATTCGGAGCGGAACTCTGTGGCAGCGCCAGCGTAAAGCGGATTCCTCCTCGCTGCGCTCATCGGAATGACAAGGCTATCTGAAGGGGTCGCACCCGGCGCGACCCCAAAACGCCCGAACGTCGGCGCTATTGCTGCGGTGCTGGTTTGTCCGCCGGCTTGTCCGCTGGCTTGTCTGCGATCTTATCCCCAACCTTCTTTAGCCCGTGCCCAGTCTCCTTGACGCCCGTCTTCACACCGCTGCCCGTCTTATCGGCAACCTTCTCGGTGCCCTTCGCCGTGTCCTTAGCGGCAACTTTGGTCGCGTGTCCGGTTTTGTCGGCAGCTTTTTCAGTGCCCTTTGCGGTGTCTTTGGCCGCAACTTTAGTCGCGTGGCCAGCCTTGTCGGCCGCCTTCTCCGTGCCCTTCGCGGTGTCTTTGGCTGCAACTTTGGTCGCGTGCCCGGTATCCTCGGCGCCCTTCTTCACATCTGTCGCGGCATCCTGAGCCAGCAAAACCGGCACGGCGCTGAGCAGCATCACCGTGAAAATCGTCTTCAGACAGAACTTCATAGCGTCCTCCTCAAAAACGGTATTGGAATCGGTCTTGGAGTATGCAACATCCGAACGGCTGTTGCCAAGTGCATCTTCCTAATTAGATGCTCCGAAACGCGCAGAAGAGGCGCTGCTCCGGGCTCCCACGGGGTTACGCGCTTTCGCTCTCCAACTCAGTCAAGGTTTCCTCATCCACGTCCCATTTCTTCAAAATGGAGAAGATGGTCTTCGTCCCAAACCCACCCCGCGCCAGTTGCCGAAAAACGCGCGCCGCCTGTTTCTGATCTTTGGGTTTCACCAGCCGCTTCTTCCGGAGATATTCACGAGCTTGCACCTCCTCGCTTACCCCTTCGAAAGCCGCGTCCACAGCCTTGTCGATCACATCGCTATGCATGCCCTTCGCCTTCAGATCCGTGACCACGCGCATGCGGCCAAACTTCTGGTTGTCCCGCCGCAGCGAAGAAAAATACGCGGCGTACTGCGAGTCGTTCAAATATCCGCGATCCTTCAATTGCCGGATGATCAGCTCCACCAGCGTTTTCCCGTACTCTGATTCGGCGTCTTCCACCCGCATCCGCAGCAGACGCTTCAACTCCGCCACGGTCCGCATGCGCCGCGCCAGCGCCCCCACGGCATATTCGTACAGTTCATCCTCGGTATAGAACTTCTTCTTGGGACGCGGGAACGCCATCTGCTAACGATAAACCTTTTGATGACGGGAGGGAAACAAACGGGCTTCGGGCTTCGGCTCTCGGGCCTCAGGATTTGGATGAGATTCTGACAAAGGATAAGCCGGCATCCGGCAGGCTGAAAGCCGAAGCCCGAAAGCCGAAGCCCGCCCTACTACCGTCCGCCGAATCCGGCAGACTGCATCGATTGCCGCGAGATGTCGGCGGTCGACGCAATGCCCTGCATGCGCAGCTTGAAGTCGTCGGCGTTGGAAGCGTTCTCCAAAGCGGTTTCGTAGTTGACCAGCCCGGCCTGGAACAAATCCCACAACGACTGGTCGAAAGTCTGCATGCCGTATTGCGACGTGCCGGCCGCAATCGCGTCGCGCACCGACCGCGTCTTTTCCGGCACCAGAACGCATTCCCGAATGAACGCCGTATTGATCATCACCTCAACCGCGGGCACGCGCCCGTCGGTATCGCAGCGCCGCACCAACCTTTGGCTCACAATTGCCCGCAGCACTGCCGCCAGCTGCAACCGAATCTGCTTCTGCTCCGGCGGCGGGAAAATCGAAATCACGCGGTTAATGGTTTCCACCGCGTCCAGCGTGTGCAGCGTCGAGAACACCATGTGCCCGGTTTCCGCCGCGTGCAGCGCCGTCTGAATCGTTTCCAGATCGCGCATTTCGCCCACCAGAATCACGTCCGGATCCTGACGCAAAGAAGCTCGCAACGCCGCGCTGAACGAAGGTGTGTCCACCCCAATCTCGCGCTGATTCACGTACCCCTTCTTGTCCCGATGCAGAAATTCGATGGGATCTTCAATCGTAATAATGTGTTCGGCGCGCGTCGAGTTTACGCGATCTACCATCGCCGCCAGCGTAGTCGACTTACCCGAGCCGGTCACGCCCGTCACCAGCACCAGCCCCCGCGGCATTTCGCAAATCTGCTCGACCACCTTGGGCAGGAACAACTCATCCAGCGCGCGAATCTTGGTGGGAATGACGCGCAGCACCAGTCCCACGTTGCCGCGCTGCTGAAAGATGTTCACACGGAACCGCCCCAGCCCGGCCACGCCGTAAGCCATGTCGATTTCCGTGGTTTCTTTGAACTTCTGTTTCTGCCGCGCCGACATCATGCTGAACGCCATGTTCAGCATATCTTCCGCGCTCACCCGCGGTTGCTCGGTCAGGGGCGCCAGCTCGCCGTCAATGCGCAGGTGTGGATAGTTCCCCACCTTCAAATGCAAATCGGAGGCCCGCCGTTCCGTAGCAATCCGCAGCAGATCGTCAATATTCATTGGAGAGGTTTCCTGGGAGGCCGTCAGCCTCCAAGCTCTCCCTATCATCGCCCGAATCGTCACCTTCCCCAAGATGACCTAGGTAATGACCGCACTCCGGCAACCGGACAGCACCTTACGTGCAAGGAGATGAGATTGTGCGAAGAATACGACTGCAGAGGCCGCCGAGAAACGCAATCGGCGGCTACGCCGGAAAAGGCGCGGCATCCGGCCGCGCCATAGCCTGGAATGCCACACCCTCAGAACACCAGGCGCAGAGCAAACTGCATGAAGCGAGGCTGGGTTAGCGTCGATAGGTATTTGCCGAACTCTGCCGGGTCGGAGGAGAGCGACGGTTGTGCCGCGCGCACGTCGTAGCGCACCGAATTAGTCAGGTTGAAAGTTTGCCAACTGAACTCCACACGCCTCCCCTCGCCAAGAGCGAAATCCTTGCTCACTCCAGTATCGATATCGAACATGCCGTCCCCGATCACATTGTTGCGGACTCCTGATTCTCCCGGCCATTCAGGGCGGAAAGCCGCCTCTGCCGCTGTCGGATTTTGGAACATATCCGGGCCAATGTCCACGCCGTTGACAATGGCATTCTTGGTGGTCGCCGCCACGGGAGCTGGCCCGTTCGGTTCGGCATCGCCCTCGATGTTCCAGTCGGTGGCCCAGGTGGAACCGTTGTCGATCGTGATCGGGAAACCGCTGGTCCAGCGGAACACGCCGGAGGCGTGCCACCCGCCAATTAAGGTGTTGAGCAGCGGTGAAGCGCCTGCCGCGATCGACTGGCCTTTGCCGAAAGGCAGACGATACACTACGTTTCCGTTCACCTGGTGGTAGGCGTTGAAATCGGAGAGTCCCCGCAAAGCCAGCGGATCCCAGGCATTGATGACAATACCGCCGCCGTTCAGGTCGTCGCCCGTTCCACCCGTTCCTTCATAAGGACCGATGCGCTCGGCAGCCGATGCCTCATCGAACGATTTCGATAACGTGTAGTTAAACTGCCCCTGCAGGTTTGCTCCCCAGCGGACGTTGTAGGTTACCTGCAGCGCGTTGTAGGCAGATGTTCCAATATTGCGCCAGGCATAGAGCGAACTGAACTGGTCGTGGAAGAAATCATACGGACCGTTTTTGCTGTTCGGCAGCGCGGGGCTCAATCCGGTAATGGAGTCAGGGACATCCATGAGGAACAGATTGAAAGTTTCGTTATGCGGGAAGCAATTCCAGAGTTCGTAGACGTTCTGTGTGGCCGTCGGATTGGCGGGCAGGTTGCCGGTTGCGCAATTGAGGCCGTTGGCTGCAACCGAGGTTGCGGTAGCGGCCCCCGCCCAGCCTGGAAACGTATTCTCGAAGAATGGTACGGGCTGGATCTGGTTGACAGGCACAGGCGTGCTCGCGTTTGCGGCCTTCGAGAGGATGGTGGCTGACGGGAAATACGTCGTCTTGGATACAGGATCTGTTGGATTGGCAGGCTGGGCCAGATCGACCTGCAAAGGCAGACGCCGGGCGATGGTGCCCACATAGGCGATCTGAAGCGATGATTTGGACGTCAGTTGGCGCGAGAGCGAGAAATTGAAGCGGTGCGCGTAAGGGGTCTTCAAACTCTGATCCAGCCCCCAGTTGATGGCAAAGGCAGTATTGCTTGGCGTACTTGGGAAACCGCCGGGCGGCGTAGGTCCGAACAAACAGCCGGGATTGCTTAGAGACGCGCAGGGAGCAGGCAAGCAGGATTGCCCGGACGATCCCGGAGTAAGGCAGGTATAGCGCGGGGCGTTCGCCACGGTCACCACACCCGCGGGATTTCCCAGATCAGTGGAAAGGCCCAAGGAGCCGTGTTGGTCGAAGGTGTTAACGATCGGAATGCCGAAGTGGTCGTACATGATGCTGTAGCCGCCGCGAATCGAAAACTCGTCCTTCTTTCCCAGAATCTTTGACACCCATCCATCGCCGGTGTCCGGCGCCCAAGCCACGGCGACGCGCGGTGAAAAATCCTTGTGGTCCCAGTTCCACAGTCCTGGACCGTTATTTTTGGGTCCGCCGAGTTCGAAAGAAATCTCCCCAGCATTGTTGGCAGGCAAGCCCTGCGCGGCTAGCTTGGCGGTGTTGTTGAACCAGTCGGCAAGATTTTGGTTGGTGCAGCCGCCGCCTGCAGCCGCCACGCACGGCGCGACCTGCAATCCGTTGGTTTCGTAGGGCGGAGCTTCCAGTACCCAGCGCAGGCCATAGCTGACAGTTAAACGAGGCGTCATCCGCCAGGTATCCTGGCCATAGAATTCGTAGTCGTTGACCGCAAAACGGCGGCTGATCGGCGTGCCCTGGGCCAGCGAAGCCCCGCTGCGGTTGTAGTTATAAATGCCGTCGCCCTCGGCGAAGATTCCCACCAGGATTCCGGCAGCCTCATCGTAATTCGGACCGAAGTTCTCATTCACAGCCGGATAGCCGTTGTTGCCCGGATCAAGAGGACTAGTGGTATTAGCGATTCCGCCCGTGTTCAGATACACCGGGTTGGTCTGAACGTCGGAGAACGATTCCGCATAGCTGGTGCTGTTGTTGCGAATCAGAAATAAATCGCCGCCGAACTCAAACGTGTGGTTCTTGCGGGTCCAGTTCAAACTGTCGGTCAACTGGTTGCTGGGCACAAAGTAAGTGATGGAGCGAGTAAAAGGAACAAGGTTATCGAGCCCAGTCAACTCAACTGCTGGATACGGAGAGACACCCGCGGTCTTCGTTCCCTGGCGGATGAAACCCCAGTGAAAGTTGTTGACGAGCCTGGGAGAGATAATCGAAGTGAGTCCAACGGTGGAACCCTTGCTGTCGTCGAGGATTGTGCTAGCCGCGGGCTGGTCGGGAAACTGTCGCGCTTGGGGCTCGTTGTAGTTTTGCGTCTCCCCGCGCCAGAACACGGTCTCCGTCCCGCTGGAGTTGATGTGCCAATCAGCCTTGAGGATGTAGTAGTCTTTCTTCCAGTCAGCGTTCGAGGAAAACTCATAACCAAGCGTGTTCAACCCATCGCCGGCATTCTCATTGGCCGCCGGATATTGTGAGAGGAGGGCCTCTATTCCCGCGCTGGGGCCGATTCCGAGCGGGTCCATGCCTTTAATTTGTTGCGGCGTGAGCGCAAAGTAGCCGGACTGCACCGGGTAGCTTGCTCCGCTTGCGCCCGTGACGCTGCCCCCCGGACACTGTGTTGGGTCCGTGCATAAGTACTGGAGAATACCGTCCTGAAGTTCTGCGCTGGGCACGAGGCGCAATGTGGGGCTGCCCTGGGCTTGCCGAAACCCTTCATAGTTGGCGAAGAAGAAGAGTCGGTTCTTCTGGATCGGCCCGCCGACGGTGACGCCGAATACGTTGTACGAAAGCTCGGGCGCCTTGTTGGGTTCGTCACTGCTTATCTGCGAATATCGAATGAACGGGTCATTGGCGCTGAAGACGGTATTGCGGTTGTACTCGTAGGCCGAGCCGTGAAAGGTATTGGTGCCGCTCTTGGTTACCAGCGCGACCTCGGCGCCGCTCGAATAGCCGGAGTCGGCATTGGAGTTGGCGGTAGTGACCCGGAATTCCTCGACCGAGTCAGGCGGCACATTCAACACACTGCTGAAAGCGTAACCATTATTCTGGTCGTTGACCCCAATGCCATCCAGCGTGACATTCGATTGGTCGCTGCGCACGCCATTCACCGCGCCGCTGCGCGTGTCGGTGTTTTGGAGTTGCTGACTCTGATCGCCCAGGTACGACACACCGGCCTGAAGGCTCAGCAAGTCAACCACATTGCGGGCGGCGATAGGCAATTCCGCGATCTGGTCTTGCTCGACAACGTTGCCCAGCGATGCGTCAGTTCGATTAATAAGCGGCGTTTCGGCTTCGACGGTAACCGACTGCGCCACGCCCGCAACCTGCAACCGAATTGGTAGCGTGGAGGGGGTGCTGACCACGAGTGTGACCTTCGCCACCAGATAAGGTGCAAAGCCCGTTGCGTTTACCTCCAGCCGATAGCTGCCCGGCGGCACATCCAGGAACTGATAAAGCCCGGCCCCGTTGCTTGTCGTCGTCCGCTGTAAGCCGGTCGCGGGATCGGTCAAAGTAATTTTCGCGCCGGCAACGCTCGCGCCCGACGGGTCAGTAACGCTTCCGTTCAGCAGGCTGGTGGATTGCGCGGGCGCGAACGAGGTGAGGAATGCCAACCCTACGAAGACACAAATCGCGCGCCTTACTATCTGCGCGCATCGAATGTCGAACCAGCGCGACCGCTCACGCTGCACTCCGCCTGCTTGCTGATAGATTCGCGTCATCGACATGGCCTCCCTGGGATTCTGCAACGTCCGGTCCAAGTGCCGCGAATTATACTCGAAGACCGCACTTCTGGAGCATTCATAAAAATGTGATCGCAGAACACTTTCTTGAACCGGCGCGCGGTAAACAAGAAAGCCGCCCTTGCGGGCGGCTTCTTCAACATTGACCGCTGAATCCTACGCGGCGGTTTCGTCTGACACGGGAGGCCGGAACGGCTCGTCGTAGCTGCCCCCGTAGATTGACGGCACCTTCGATCCCATCGGACGCAGGTAGGTCGCCAGTTCGCCGCGATGGTGAATGCTGTGGTTATTGAGGAAGCCCAGATACAGAACTGCCGGAAGATTGAACACTCCAGCGAAGCTGACGGGTGTCATCAGTTGCTCGGGCGTCATCTTCGCCACGCGCGCTACGCCGCGCTTCATGTTCTGGTCGTACCATGTCACCACCTCGGCTGAGGTTTGCGGCTTGTGTTCGGGGTTTGCCATGGTGAACTTCAGGTCGGCAATTCCATCCAGAAACTGAACGTCGGTGTTGGCCAGATGCCACGACAGTTCCTTCGCCGTACGACCGTTGGGGTCGTGTTTATAGTTCGAAGCCGCATCGGGCACTGCTGCGATCACTTTCTTGGTGATTTCCGCTTCCCGCAGGATTCCGTCGAGCGTCATCGCGCAGTAGCCTCGGGCAAATTCCGGTGTCAAACCTTGCTCGGACATTGGTTCCTCCTTGTGAAGGTGTTATGTATTCCGTGATCTAACAAGCCGAAAGGGGCGCTGGATGCGCCCCTCCGGGTAAGTGAGTCCGAACGCGATTATACTCCGACCGGCTGCTTGCTGCGCACCGGCACCGGCGTCAGCCAGCCGTGGCGGTCGGTTTTCTCTCCGCGCACGATAGCGTAGAACTCTTTCTGAATCGCTTTGGTGATTGGGCCAACCGCGCCCTTGCCGACTTTGATCTTATCGACCGTGCGGATCGGTGTGACTTCGGCAGCGGTTCCGGTGAAGAAGGCTTCATCGGCGATGTAGAGCATCTCGCGCGGGATCATCTGTTCGACGATCGTAATGCCGAGGTCGCGCGCGATCTGCAGGACCGAATCGCGAGTGATTCCCGGCAGCACTGAGTTGCCCAGCGGCGCTGTGATGAGCTTCTCGCGATGCACGATGAATACATTCTCGCCCGAGCCTTCGCTCACGTAGCCGTTGATGTCGAGCGCGATGCCCTCGGCAAAGCCGTTGACGATGGCTTCCATCTTGATGAGCTGCGAGTTCATGTAATTCGCGCCCGATTTGGCCATGGCTGGCAGCGTGTTCGGAGCAATCCGCGTCCATGACGAAACGCAGACATCACAACCTTCGCTCTCGCCGCCAAGATATTTCCCCCACGGATAATTAATGATGTAAACCTCGGTGGGGGAGTTGAAGGGATTCACTCCCGCCTCGCCATAGCCGCGGAGAATGATCGGCCGCACGTAGCAGGGCCACGCGCCGTTGCGGCCCACCGTCTCGAGCATGGCCTTCACCAGTTGCTCGCGCGTGTAATCGACATCGATCCGGTAGACTTTGGCCGAATCGAGCAGGCGCTGAATGTGCTCGTTCGCGCGGAAGATTGCAGGGCCCGAGGGCGGCGCGTAGCAGCGGATCCCCTCGAACACAGAGGAGCCGTAGTGGACCACGTGCGACATCACGTGCAGCGTGGCGTCATCCCAGGGGATCAGTTTGCCGTTGTGCCAGATAAATTCCGATTTCTCGATCGCCATGCGAACTCCTTCGGCTGGAAAGTGGTGAAGTGTGTAACGAGGGCTGAATCTTCCTCTGGCACTTGCAGGGGAACGAGGCGTGAACCCAACCAGCGTTACAGAACATTATAGCTGAGGCTTACCACACAGTCTCGACAACCTTGGAGCGCCGGATGCGCGTATCGGCGGTCACCAGTGGCACGCCCTCGACCATCGCGGTTGCAGAGATCAAGCGATCCGCGGGGTCTCGGGGAAATGGCTCCGGCAGACCCGCGGCGAGGACTGCAACCTCCACCGTCACTGGTCTAAGAATGACTCGCGCCACGGTCTCGCGGACAAACGATTCCACACTCCCCACCACCACAATGCGTCGGTGGTGCGCGAGCCAGGCGATCTCCCACAGAGTGATGGCCGCCACCGCAATCCCGCTGCCTTCTCGGGCTTTGCGAATGGCCCCATGCGCCCGCTTCGACAGACGCTTCGAATCGTTCGCCATCCAGTAGAGGACGTGGGTGTCCAGCAGGATCACTTGTTTCCCTTCACTTGTTCTCCCAATCCTCGGCCGGAGTGATGGGTCCGACGATGTCGCCAACCACCTTCGCCTTTCCGGCCATGTAGTCAAAGATGTCGTCAGCCCGATTTTCGGCGGGGACCAGTTTCACCACGGGCTTGCCATGTTTGGTGACGACGACGGGTTCTCCGCTCCGCGAGGCCTGATCCATGATCGCGAGGCACTGCGCCTTGAACTCGCCGGCGGGGATCTGTTTCATAATGTGGTCATAATATTATGACTATGGGAAGAACGCAAGAAAAATTGATAAGGAAGCGAGCCAGACGCGCGATTATTGCGTCGCAAAAAGCGCGACCCTTCGGCGCGCTTCGCTTGCTCAGTGCAGGCAGCTTCGCGCGGCTCGCCTAGATCCCTCGGCAAGCTCGGGGCAGGCTCTTCACTGCGCGAAGAAGGCTTGTTCAGGATGACAAATCATCCCGAGCGGCGGCGCGGAACGTTGCGGGCTGTGGATGCGGGCTTGACGCGCGCGGGCGGTTTAGGGTGGGCGGGCTCGGGTTCGGCGGCGACTATGGGTGGGCGCGGCCGGGTGATGCTGGTCGGCTTGGGGTGCGGGATGCGCGCGAGTGCACCGGCCTGGGCGAGTGCAGCCGACGCGGGCTTCGGCGCGGGGGGTGCGGCGGGATAGTCGGGAACTTCGTGGATCATATCGCTCTTGTAGATATCGAAATGGACGCGGGGAGAATTTTTCACGGCGATGTGAAGAGCGCGCAGGATTAGTTGGGCGCGGCGGAAGTCGATGGTGTTGCGAACCAGGGCGTTGATGACCTCCATGAGCGAGGCCTGGATGCCTTCTTCGTTTTCGATGAGGGCGATGGGGTGAAGGCGCGACTTGGCGGGAGTGCGCACGCCGCGGATCATGCGCTGATGGAAGTAGCAGAAGACTTCGCCGTGCAGGGCGGGTGAGCCGCAGGGGACTCCGTTGACCTTGATGTGAGTGCAGACGCGGATATTTTTGTTTGGCGGCATGGGGGTTTGGGCCTTTCAGATTCAGATTGGAAATTTTTTCAGATCGAGTTTGTAAATTATTGATTTGGTTGGAGTTGGTGGCGATGATCTGGAGGGAGTCTGCGCAAAATCTTGATAGCCAAGGGTTTGCACGGAAAATATTGAGAAGATGGGACTTGGCTATGGCTAGTTCGGTCGGGTTGAGCGTGCACAGATATTCGGGGAGGGTTGTTCTGCGGCGGATCATACTATTGCTAGTTTAGGCAGGGGGTGCAAGGTTGGATGTCACATGGTGGGTGTGGAAATGACGGATGTGCGCGGGCAGGTGTTACGGAGTGGCGGGTTTGTGAGGTGGACGGAGATCCCTCAGGGGCTAAAGCCCGGGTCCTTAACTTCGGCCTTAACGGCACGGCTGAAGCCGTGCCCTTCCCGAGCCTCCCGAGCTATTGGCTCGGCTGCGGCCCGATACACCTGGGCCGCATGGACAGCCGAGGGCGGCTGTCCCCACATGAGTTGTGGCGCCGGCGGCGGACAGCAGATTCCTCCTGTCTCGCTTCGCTCGCGCGTCGGAATGACAAGGAGCTTTAGTGGCTTCCCGCTTCTTGGGGCTCCGGCGCGGTTGCTGGCGTCAGGCTTGCCTTTACTGTTGCGGTCGGTAGCTCATCTCCGCGGAAGTATTTGGCTTTATCCTTCGATCCCTCTTTTAGATTCGCGGCTTTCATTTCGGGCATGGCTTCGTAGGGCTTGCTGTAATCGTTGGCGGCGTTCCAGAACAAGAAACCGATGCCGCCTTTTTCTTTGGCCGTGGCTACTTGCACCTTGATGTATTCGGGGGAATAGGTTTTGGTGCGCCAGCGGAAAGCTTGCAGCCAGGGACGGATGACGACTCCGCTACCTTGCGTGATCAGCTCGAAGCGCTGCATGGATTCGCCGATGAAGTGTTCGGGGGCGTCGCCGGGATGCTCGATGTTATCCATGCCGAAGAAGTGCGACGGGTAGATCATGGGCGAGAGCACGTCGCAGTATTTCGCCATGCCGACGATGTCTTGTCCGGTATGGGAGAGATCGACTTGGCGCTGCCAGGCCATTACGCCGAAGACGTCGAGTGAGAGCAGTACGCCGGTGGGATGGAGTTCGGCGTAGGCTTTTTTCAGGAAGCTGACGATTACGTCGGAGCGCTGCCACTTGGGATTTTCCGTCTGGAATACGAAGCTGGCGTCTTTCTGGTCGCCTTCGGCGGGGAAGCGGACGTAGTCGAATTGAATCTCATCGGCGCCGGATTGGGCTACAAACTTGGCCAGGGCGATGTTGTAATCCTGAACTTTGGGGTTGGATGAGTCGGTCCAGACCAGCTTGCCGTTTTCGCGCCAGGGCTGGCCAGTTTTCTTCGACTTCACTGCCAGCTCGGGATGCTCGACTACCATGCGTTCGTCGCGGAAGATGGCGATGCGGGCGATGGCGTGCATGTTCTCAGAGTGCAGGAAGTGGACGAACTTCGGCAGGTCGTGAATATAGACCTGGTGCTGGCCGAGCAGCGGATGCTCGAAGGGAATGTTGACGCTGCCGTCGGAATCTTTGATATCGAAGACTACGGCGTTGCCGCCGACTTCGCGCCAGTGGCGGATGATGCGGAGTCCGTGATCGCTGGCGGCCATGATGCCGGTGAGGTAGATGGCGCGGACTTCAAAATCTCTGGGAACGGGGACCGTTTTCTCGACGATGGGCGCGGGCAGGATTCCGGGGATGGTGATCTGCTCGCCGTTTTTCAGAATGCTGCTGGAGCGGTTGCCGTTTACTTGGCGGATAGCTTCGGACAATTCCGAGGAGGTCAAATAGGCGGTGCGCTTTAGATATTGATGGGCGACGGCGGGAATGCTTTCTCCGCGCTTCGCGGTGTAGATCTCAGTTGCTGAAGAGGTTAAAGATGGCAGCGAGGTTTCTAATGAAAGCTGGAGTCTGGGTTGCTGCGATAGGGACGAAGACGGCGGCAGCGAAAGTTGCAGGGTAGAAGGCCGGAGTTGCGCGCCTTGCGGCGCGGCTGCTGGTTGGGCTGTTTGCTCTTGCGCAGCTAAGGCTGAGGAAGAACGCGGGTTCAGTCGCATGGTGGCGACAGCAAATAGAAGACACGAGATGGCAGCGATGGTTAGAACTGACGAGCGGCGCAAAATTTCCTCCAGGACCCTACCTGAGCTGGATGCTATCCCGCGCATACCGCCCTTGCCAGTTACCACTGGTCATCTCCCCCTTGTTCGAGCAGCTTTCAGACGAGGCCTTAACCACAGGGGTCACCCTTCGGCTTCGCTCAGGGCAGGTTCCTTCGGCTTCCCCCTCGGCTTCGCTCGGGGCTTCGGCAGAACAGGGCAGGCTGGGACGCAGGTTAGAGCTTGGGCGGTATTGGCCTTTCCTCCTTGCGCAAAGTATTTCTCTTCCTCCCTCTTAACTTTCACCTGTCGACTGGTCTAATATCGACGGCGGTCGGCTAAATCCAGCCAGATTATGGGGTTTTCGCATGCTTAATCCGTCCCTTACTCGTGGCCAGAGGGTTGCTTATTCCAAGGCAGCCGGGAGGGGTTGTCGGGGCAGGCAGGCGGCGGGTTCCAAATGACAAAATCTGTCACTTACGGAACTGTGGGGAGTCGCGAGGCAGGCCCGGAAGGTCCGGTGAAAGCTGGCAAAGGGTTAGGACAGGATCTAGGACAGGATAGAGATAACGACCTTATGAGACCGAACCTTGCTACCGTGCTCGATCCGAACCGCCGCAGCGCTGATGCGGGAGAATTTGAAGCTGCGCTGCGCCGCCGCATCGTAGGTCAGGACCAGGCGGTCGAAAAGGTCGCCGAAATTTACCAGATGTTTCTGGCCGGCCTGAATGCTCCGGGGCGTCCGGTGGGGAACCTGCTTTTTCTGGGGCCGACGGGATCGGGCAAGACTCGCGTGGTGGAAGCTATGGCCGAGGCTTTGTTCGGCGATGCGCATGCCTGCATCAAGATTGATTGCGCAGAGTTCCAGCACTCGCATGAGATTGCGAAGTTGATCGGCTCGCCCCCGGGATATTTGGGGCACCGCGAGACTCATCCGCTGCTTACGCAGGAAGCGCTGAACCAGTGGTTCACGGAGAAACTGAAGCTTTCGATTCTGCTCTTTGACGAGATCGAGAAAGCCAGCGACTCGTTGTGGCAACTGCTGCTTGGGATTCTGGATAAGGCTACGCTGACGCTGGGCGATAATCGCCGGGTCGATCTTTCGCAGTGCATTATCATCCTGACCTCGAACCTGGGGGCCAGCGAGATGACGAACCTGATAGATGGCGGCCTGGGCTTTGCGCCTAAGGTGGTGGAAGTCGACAACAATTTTGATGACAAGATTCAGCGGACCGCGGTGGAAGCGGCGCGGCGCAAGTTTACGCCGGAGTTCATGAACCGCATCGACAAGACGGTGGTGTTCAAGACGCTGCGCGACGAGCATCTGGCACAGATTCTCGATATCGAACTTGGCATGGTGCAGCAACGCGTGCTGATGGCTGCGGGCACGAACCAGTTTGTGTTTAATTGCACGGCCGGGGTGAAGGAATTTTTGCTGAAGGAAGGCACCGACCGGCGGTACGGGGCGCGCCACTTGAAGCGGGCCATTGAACGGCACCTGGTTTTCCCGCTGGCGAATCTGGTTGCGACCAGCCAGGTGAAGCTGGGTGATTTTGTCCGCGTCGATATGGCTTCGGAAAATCAGATGATCTTCGTGAAGGAAGCGGAGAACACGATGGCGCCGGTGCTGCTGGAACGTTACGGAGCCGCGGTTGCCGCTCTGCCGGCGGCGCGCGCGGCGCGCACCGCGGCCAACAACCGCCGCGACTTCGGGGCCAGTCCCATCGCGGAAAGCAAATAAAGTTTTGGTAGGTAAAACTCGCTAGACCGCATCTCGCGAGTTCCTCGTGGCGCCGGAACCCTCCGGCGCCTTTTTTTCTGCCCGGCGTGGCCGCCGACTTGCAAAAAGATTATTGCGACCTGAGTTCTTCAATGAGTACAACGGCGATTCAATTTCAACTACGACCGCGACGGATCGCTGCGGAACTTGAAGTCGATGGCCACGCAGTCGAAAGGTGAAGTGGGCCGTTTCTGATCGAGCGAAGGATTCTCGCAGGTCACTCCGACTTGCGGAGTTTATCCCCGCCTGATTTCGCTCCCATTCGGCGGCATCCCTAACAGCCCAGGTTCAAGGAGAATGGTACGGACCTGTGCGGCGGGTTCGAAAGTAACCGAGGTAACAGCGCAGTACGCGGGCGTGAGTGATCGGCCAAAAAGGAGATCTAATTGTCGAGAGCGATAACCCCATTGAGGGTTGGGCTGCGCCAAGGTCGATGAGTGCAATCGCGATTTATCGACAGCCAGGAACATTCTTGCTTGTACGAGGGGGGTTGGGCTAGCATTTCGTTCGTGGAAATTGAGGACATTGCGGGAAGAAGGAGGTTCAAAGTGCTGCTGGTGAGAACTGTCTTCTACCGACTGGTTGTTTCGGTCCTGTTGGTTTCTTTGGCCGTGCCTGCCCTGGGGGCAGATTTCTGGGCAAAGAAGCCGTACCAGCAATGGTCTAATCAAGAGGCAAGCCGGATGCTGGAAGAATCGCCTTGGGCCACGACCCTGTCGCTGGGCGGAGTTGAGAACGTCCTAACCGGCAGCAACGCATCGACTGCAGAGGTTAATCCAGCAGCACCACGCGGGCAATCGGGTACCCCTGGCCACGGCGAAATGGAGACCAGCCCAACCATCAGTTACAATTTGCAGTTTCGGTCGGCAGAGCCGATTCGAGAAGCAGTGGTGCGTTCCGCCGAACTAAACTCGCATTACGATGCGATGAGCGCGGAGCAGAAAACAGCCTTTGACGCCAACGCGGCCAAGTTTCTGGCCGTCAAGTTCGCCGACCGCGTAGTGGTTTCCGTCACCTTTAAGTCCAACGTCCAAGACTATGAGAGTCGGTTGCGTACCTACTGGGGGGAGAAGAGCCTCCCGACGCTCAGTATGTCGGTCTTTCTGGATGCCGGGAAAGAGAGGCTGAGCTTAGTCGACTACACCTTTAAGGATCATACCTTTCAGTTCGTCTTTCCGCGTCCGAAAAAGGTCGGTCCGGATGAAAAAATCGGCGTGGAATTTATTCACCCCAAAATCGACCGAATCGGGCAGCAGCGAATACTCCAGGAGTTTAGCTTGAAAAAAATGCTGGTGAACGGAGAGCCTGTGTTCTGACAATGCCGTGCGGTCACCCCTCGGCAACGATCCTCGTCAGTGCGGTGCTTCTTGCTCTATTGCTGATTTGCGACCGGCTCTGGAGAGGAAGCAGGTGCAACTGCTGGGGAGGCTGAAGCAGGATTCGCAGTCGGCTTCTGCGTACTCGAAGTGGGAGCCTTGTCTAGCATTGCTTGAAATGCTGCAATCTCATCTCGCTGACTCCATAGCAACTCCTGAGTTTGCGTTTTGCAGTAATCGTCCGGATACTCCCAGACAGGCTCCACAGTCACCTTTGTAATGCCGTTGAGTTCCGTGAGCGTGTATGACCAGACCTTTTTTGTGGTCATGCCATTACACGCGCTTGAAGCAACGAAGAGCGCACTAACGATAGGCATCTGCGCTGGCTTCGAGAAGCGAAATTGCAACTGGTTGTCGGAGTCGAGGACATACCCTTCGTTTAGATTCGCTTGGACGATTAGAGACTTTAGAGTTTGAGCGGGAGCTTTGCTTAGGAATATGTACGGTCCCGGCAGAGCTTTTGGTTTTTTGTCCCGAGCCGCCGCTAGGGTCGTAATTGCGAGAATTACAATCAGAACTCGTTTCATACCTTTACCCCGACTTTGACTTTAGCGAGATCGAGGTTCGAACCACTAATTACCAGAGTAATCTCGACGAGGGAGCCCGCGTTGAGTCGGCAAGGCCTTCATTATGTTTGGCAGGCATAGTGATCGTTCTCGAGTTGTTCATGGATCGAGTGTTGGGCGATTTTATCGCCAAATTGAGAAGATCTGCCCCGGTACCGGCTCTCGCCTACAGTGTTTACTGTATTTCGCATCTCCGGGCAGAATGGGCTAGCATAAAGGCGATCTGGCGGACTTACCCAGTATTCCACAACAAGCTAGAGTCGCTGAGGTCGTCGCGACAGGATATGAGCGAGCCAAAACAAGCCGAAGAAATAACGGGTCTGTTGGCTGCGATTGTAGCCTCCTCCGACGATGCCATTATCAGCAAGAATCTTGATGGCATCATCACGAGCTGGAATGACAGTGCGGAAGGGATATTTGGCTATGCCCCTGAAGAAGCCATCGGGCAACATATTACCCTGATCATTCCGCCAGAACGCCGCGCCGAAGAGTCAGACATTCTCGCCCGTCTGCGGCTAGGGGAGCGCGTTGAGCATTTCCAAACCGTCCGCAGGCGGAAGGATGGCAGCCTCCTCGATGTGTCACTGACCATCTCTCCGGTGAGAGATTCATCGGGGCGTGTGATTGGAGCCTCGAAAGTGGCGCGGGACATTACAGCGCAAAAACAGGCGGAGCTGGCATTGCGGGAGAGCGAACAACGCTTTCGCGTGATTACGGATGCTTCGCCCATCCTGGTCTGGATGTCGGGGACAGACAAGCTTTGCTACTACTTCAATAAGGGATGGTTGGATTTCGTCGGGCGCACTCTCGAACAAGAGTCAGGCAATGGCTGGGCGGAGAACGTGCATCCGGAGGACTTCGACGATTGTCTGCAAATCTACGTTGACAGCTTCGAAGCTCGCCGTCCATTTGAGATGGAGTACCGGATGCGGCATCACACGGGGCAATACCGCTGGATCCTGGATCGCGGAGTGCCGCGCTACGCACCGGATGGAACGTTTGAAGGATACGTAGGCGGTTGTCTTGACATCCACGAACAGAAAGAGGCAGCAGAGAAAGTTCGGATTGCGGATGACATGACGCGGCTGATGAAGGCACAAGATGAAGAACGACGGCGCATTGCCCGCGAATTGCATGACAGTGCCGGGCAGACGCTAACCGTGCTGGGATTGAGTCTTGCGCAGTTGGTTGACCGGGCACAGGTCGTTGCTCCAGAGTTGGCTGAAGAAGGAAAAGAGATCGAAGGCATAGTTCAACAACTGCACCGCGAAATTCGAACGACCTCTTATCTCCTGCACCCGCCGTTACTGGACGAATGCGGTCTCGCATCGGCGCTTAGGGGCTACGTAGAGGGACTGGCAGAACGCAGTCACGTAGCCATTACCCTGGATGTTGCCGCCGATGTTGGAAGACTGCCAAGCGATATGGAGCTTGCAATCTTCCGACTGGTGCAGGAATGCTTAACCAATATCCACCGACACTCCGGCAGCAAGACCGCTCTTATCCGAATAGCGCGCGAAGGAGAGAGCGTGCGAACCGAGGTGCTGGATCACGGGAACGGCATATCGCCAGAGCGCTTGTCGGAAATTCGGACCCGCGGCTCCGGGGTTGGAATCAGGGGAATTCAAGAGCGTATACGGCACTTCCACGGAGAAATGAAAATCGAGTCGAACGGTTCAGGTACATCCGTGATCGTAAGCATCCCCATACCCAAGGAAGCCCGTTCAGCAGATATTGAACCCCTGCAAGCTGCAGTGTAGCTATTACTGAAGTTGTCAGACCAGGTCGGCGATGCTACGCCAATTGAGAAGCGCTTTCCGGGGTGCTAAACTTCACCTCTTCGGTGGAGAAGATGGGCGAAGCGGACAACCCCGCGAACAAGACCAACGCTGAAGCAGATTTCACCGCTTCGACTTCCGACCCTGACGCAACCATAGATTCTGTCGGAGCGGCCGCACTGGCTGACGCGCAACGCGCCAACCTGGAGGTCATCGGCCCTTACCGGCTGGTTCACAAGATCGGCCAGGGCGGCATGGGACAGGTCTGGCTGGCCGAACGCAGCGATGGCAGATTTGAACGCAAGGCGGCCGTCAAATTTCTGAATGTTGCTCTGATGGGCCAGGTCGGCGAGGATCGCTTCAAGCGCGAAGGCGCCATCCTCGGCCGGTTCTCCCATCCCAATATCGCGGAGCTACTCGACGCAGGCGTCAGTTCCTCCGGCCAGCCTTATATCGTCCTGGAATACGTCGAGGGCAAACCCATCGATCGTTACTGCGACCAGGGCGCGCTCGATGTTAAGACTCGGATCGCTCTTTTTCTTGATGTGCTCGGCGCGGTGGCGCACGCACATGCCAATCTTATCGTGCACCGCGATATCAAGCCGTCGAATGTGCTGGTCAACAAAGATGGGCAAGTGAAGCTGCTCGATTTCGGCATCGCCAAGCTGCTTGAGGAGGAAGGCCAGGAGAACGCTGCCACTCTGCTCACGCAGCAGGGCGAATCTCCCCTAACCCCTGAGTATGCGGCCCCGGAACAGGTGACCGGCGCGCCAGTCACCACCGCTACCGATGTCTATGCGCTGGGCGTGCTGCTCTATCAGTTGTTGTGCGGACAGCATCCGGCGGGAAGCGGCGTGCGCACGCCCGCAAGCCTGCTGAAGGCGATCGTCGATACCGAACCGCCGCGCCTCTCCGATGTAGTCACTCCCACGAAAGCGAATGCGAAAGGAAACGCGACGAATGCCGCCCAGCGCTCGACCACTCCGGAAAAGTTAAGCCGGCAGCTCCACGGGGATCTCGAAACGATTGTGGCCAAAGCGCTGAAGAAGATCCCGCAGGAACGCTACGCTTCGGTCACCGCCCTGGCCGACGATCTGCGCCGCTACCTGAAGCATGAACCGATCAGTGCGCGCCCGGACACGCTGGCATATCGCGCCGTGAAGTTTGTCCGGCGCAATCGCGTGGTGGTTGGCCTGGCGGGGGTGGCGCTGCTCGCTTTGGGTCTCGGCGTGAGCGCAGCTTTGTGGCAGGCCCACATCGCGCGCCGCGAAACGCGGGTCGCCACTGCCGTGGAAGATTTTCTCGAGGGAATTTTTCGCGCGAACAGCTCCGACCAGGCCGATCCCGCCAAGGCGCGGCAGACGACCGCGCGCGAACTCCTGGACATCGGCGCGCGCAACATCGACAAAGAGCTGTCCGGAGTTCCGGAAGCCAAGCTCAATGTGCTTGCAACTCTCGGCTCCATGTACACCGATCTCGGGCTCGACGATCAGGCGGCCAGCATGCAGCGCAAGCGCGTCGAGCTGGCGCGCGCGCGGTACGGCAACAATTCGATCGAGGTCGCGACCGCTCTCGTAGCGCTCGGATCCGCTCTGTTCCAGTCCAGCACGCCGGGCGAGGGTGAAGGGGTTCTGCTCGAAGCTAATCGCATTCTCGACAGCCGGCGCGATTTCAGCTCGGAGTTGCGGGCTGACGTACTGAACAAACTCGCGCAACACTATCAAAGCTCAGACTTGCCGCGAGCGTTGGAATATTCACAGCGAGCAGTCGGCATCTACCGGCAATACCCGAGCGATGAGGCGTTGGCCGAATCGCTCTATGTGGAGGGCGCGGCGCTCAATAATTTGGGACGGCGCCGTGAGGCCGAACAGTTTGCGGCCGAGGCCTGCCAGGTTTCGATAAAGCTGAAGGGTGATCCCAACCCCAGCCTACCCCGCTTTTACTCCTTCCTGGGCGAGACCCAGCAGGAGTTGTTGGATTTTGCGGAGGCCGAGCAGAGCCTGCGCCGGGCCGCGATCGCAGCACAAAAATTGAATGGAGACGACCACATCGATACGATGGAAACGGAGTTGCGCCTGGGTGGATTCCTGGCCGGCGCATCGAGAACCCAGGAGGGCCTGCAGCACATCGAGCGCGCTCGTGACATCCTGCAGCGCACCCAGCGCACCGATGATCCGTTTTTCGCGCCGCAGGTATTTCTGGTTTATGGTTTCGACCTGGCCAACGCCGGCCGCCCGGAAGAAGGTCTTCCTTACATCTTGCAGGCAATTGAAAACCGCCGAAAAAACCGGCCCGGCACGCGCTACCTGGGGCAAATGCTGGAACAGGAGGCTGCGGTGTTGATTGAATTGGGGCGCTATGCGGACGCCCAGCGGGCAGTCGATGAGGCCGGCCTCATCGCAAAGCATGTCAATGCCCCGCCGTCCTACCTAGAAGCGAAAGATCGCGCCAGGCTGTTGATCGCTGCTGGACGGGCTGGTGAGGCCGACGCCGCGTTAGACGCTTTCCATCCTCCAGCGGCGGAAGCGGGCACGCTGTCACTCGACACAATCAGGCTGTTGACCACGCGAGCGGAAATAGCATTGGCACGCCACGACGGCGCGTCGGCGCAACTCCTGGCCGCACAAGTCGACAGCGATTTGTCGGGCAGCGCGGCGCGCACTTACTTGGGAGCTCTCGATGCCTCGGCCGCGCTAGCTCAGGGACGAGCCGAGTTGCTGCTCGGCCATCCCTCCGACGCCCTGCCCCTGGTGCAGCGCGCAGTCGATCTGCGTGAGAGCTTTCTGGATCCGGCCAGTCCATCGTTGGCCGATGCGCGGGTGACCCTCGCATCCTGCCACCTCGATCTCGGTTACTCTCGTCAAGCTGCTTTATCGCTGACTCAGGCAAAAAATGCTCTTGCTTCGCACCGGGAACTCGGCCGACAGTACAGTGTGCCGCTTCATGAACTGGAACAACGACTCATGCTGGTCCCTCAGCTTTAATGCCATAGCAAATCGTTAGCAATAACCCGAATACAGACTCCCGGCGAATCAGCGCGTGAACCTTTTTCATTTCGATGCCGCGGACATTGCCCTCGGACATCAGCGCTTGCCCGGAGCCGAGTGGAACGGATCGTCTTCCGGAGTGTCGGAAGCGTCTTCGGGACTGGGAATATCCAGATTCACGACGATCGGCTCCTGGCCGCTGCGCACGATGACTGCCTCGACCGGCTCGTCTTTGCGCGCGTTCAGTTCCTGATGAGGAACGTAGGGAGGAACGTAGACGAAATCTCCCGGGCCGGCTTCATCGACAAACTCCAGATTATTTCCCCAGCGAAAGCGGGCGCGGCCGCGTACCACGTAGATGACGGTTTCGAGTTCTCCGTGATGATGGGGCCGGTTTTGGCATTGGGATGGACTACGACGGTTCCTGCCCAGAGCTTTTGCGCGCCGACTCGGGCCCGCGAGATGGCTTCGGCGCGGGTCATGCCCGGGGTTTGCGGCGTGTTGCCGTCAAGTTCGCCGCTGCGAATGATGCGCAGGCCGCGAGTTTTCCAGTCCGGCATTTCTTTCTCTTAAGGTGGTCGATGATCCGCTCCCGGCTATTCTAGACGAATTGTTGCTTCGCAGCCGCTCGGGAAGGGGACTGGGGAGGCGAGTCGCAAAAAAACCAAATCACAACGAGAAAAATTCTGCGTCGAGATCCTTACGGCTTCCTTATGCGGCGGCGGATAAGCTTTCGGGCTGAGTTGCGTGTCGCTCGAGGATTGCAAATCCATTGAGATCTTTCAAAGCGCTTTTTCGTCTGGCTCTTCTCTTTCTTGTGGCCTGGCTGCAATTGTGCGGCATACCGGCCTACGCGCAATCGACGCCGGCTGGCGCTGGTGGCGGGTTGTCGCTTAATACGAGCACGGAACAAGGCAGCTTTCTTCGCCGGCTTTTCAAGGCGTACTCCGACGACTGGTGGCCGACGGCGGCGGCAGCGAATCCGGCCGCTCCGGCTCCGGCGTTTCGCGGAGATCCAGCGCCGGTCAACGGACCGCCGTTTCCTTTTTCGACGTGGCCCATTGGAGGCACGGTGTCGATTGGGCAGCCCTGGACGCAAGCCGCGCCATGGATGACGGCGGTGTGGGCCGGCCCGGACGGCGATGCCTGGAAGAGGCACAAAATCCAGATCTACGGCTGGCTGAATGTTGGAGCAAACTTCAGCACGTCGAAAGGTGGAGTGAATTCATCCGAGGGGAAGTACGATAATTTTCCCACCGCTTACGACGAAGTGCCGAATGCGATCGAGCCGGATCAGGAAGTGCTCTACATCGAGCGCCAGCCGGATACGGTGCAAACCGAACACTTTGACTGGGGATTCCGGCTTTCCGGGCTGTGGGGACTCGATTACCGATTTACCACGGCGAAGGGTTATTTCAGCCAGCAATTACTCGGGCATCCTCCGGGGAAAGAGTATGGCTTTGATCCGGTGATGATGTATCTCGATCTTTATTTTCCTCACATCGGTGAGGGCACCGATGTTCGCATTGGACGCTACATCTCTTTGCCCGACATCGAAGCCCAGCTCGCTCCCAACAACTACACGTATAGCCACTCGTTGCTTTATACGTTTGATTGCTACACGCAGACCGGGATCAATGCGACCACGCGGATCAACTCGCATTGGACCACGCAGGTGGGGCTCTCGCCCGGCTGCGAAACCGCACCGTGGAATCTGACCGACTCGCGGCTCACGTTGAATTGGTGCGCGCAATATTCGTGGCGGACCAGCAAAGACAATCTCTACCTTTGCGATAACGAGACCAACCTGGGCAAGGATAGCGGGCAGTACGCCTACAACAATCTGCAGGCTTACTACCTGACCTGGTATCACGTGATCGACAAGAATTGGCATACGTCGACCGAGGGCTGGTATCAGTGGATGAAGCAGGTGCCGAACCTTAACTACAGTCCGCCTGCGGGTTCGGGATTGCCTCCGGTTGATCCTATTCAGCCGGAGACGGGCTCTAATGGAGCGTACTGCAACAGTGAGACTGCTTTCACTTGTTATGCGCCGGAGTGGGCGATCGTGAATTATCTGGAGCGGCAGTTCGGGGCGCATAACTACATCACGATTCGGAATGAATACTTCGATGACATCGCCGGGCAGCGGACTGGAACCAAGACGCGTTACACCGAGCATCTGTTCGGCTGGGGGCACTGGGTTGGAACTACGGTTCTGTTCCGCCCCGAAGTTCGTTACGAACATTCTTATGATGCTCCGGCCTATCAGAACGGGACGAAGAAGAGCCAGCTTACGGCGGCGGGGGATGTGATCTTCTTCTTCTGAGGGGGTTTCAAGGGATTGACTGTCGTGGAATCCCACCTTTGCGCAAAAAGCGCGCAAAGATGGGGCAGCCGGCACTTTTTTCCTCTGAGGAGGTTTCGCTAAGCTAGAATCGTCGGCATCTCGTACGGTGCAGCGGGGGGCTTATGGGAACAATTTCTTTCCGCAGCGCATTTCTGTTCAGTTTAATTGCTCTTGCAGGAGTGGCTTTTGCGCAAGCGCCGGCCCAGCCGAGCACCACGTCCACGCAGTACTTCTTCGTACTCTTGAATCGTCCTGCGAATGCTCCGCAACTGAGTAAAGAGGCCGGAGAGAACCTGCAGGAAGAGCACATGGCCAACATCCGAAAGATGTTTGCCGAACATAAGCTTGTGATTGCCGGGCCTTTTCTGGATGACACCGCGCTGCGCGGGATATTCGTGTTGCGGGCGGAGTCAGCGGCGCAGGCGCAGGAGTGGGCGGATAGCGATCCGGCGGTTAAAGCTGGGCGGCTGGCGGCCGAGGTGCATGGGCCCTGGGACATTGACCCGAGTGCCATTCACAGCCCCGCCGCGCCACCGGGAATGGAGCAGTACACGCTGGTTCTGCTGAAGCGGGGCGAGAAGTGGAATCCAAATGCGCCCGACTTTATGGATGTGGTGAAACGGCATCATGCTCTGGTAAAGCAGATGATCGATCAGGGATCTCTGGCCATTGCTGGACCGTTTTCTTTCGGCGATCAGGGCGAGTTAATGGGAGTCTCGATTTTCTGCGTGGGAGTAGAGCAGACTGCCCTGTTGCTGAAGGACGATCCGATCGTTAAAGCTGGCTTGCTTAAGCCTGAAATGCATCCGTGGGGTACGGGCAAAGGGGTGTTGGCGGCGGGGCAGCCGATGCAGTAGTTTAGCCTTGCGACGACGGGCAGAGTTCCCAAGGGATTGGCGGTTGTGGAATCCCACCTTTGCGCAAAAGGCGCGCAAAGATGGGGCACCCGGCTGTCCCTGAGCTTACGTCCCTAGCCGCCGGCTTTCAGCTCAGTCAGCACCTGGCGGGCGATTTCCTTTAGGGTTTCGAAGACGCCTACGCCCTGAAACGCTACCGCCTCGACTACGGCTTCGTTTTTCTTGCGCAGTTCTTTGTTGAGCGCTTCCGGGGACAGGATGTTGGGCAGGTCGCGCTTGTTGAGCTGCAACACGTAGGGAATCTTGTTGAAGTCGTAGCCGTGTTCCTGCAGGTTCGACATCAGGTTGTCGAGCGCTTCGACGTTGGCGTCCATGCGCTGTTCCTGGGAGTCGGCTACGAAGACGATGCCATCGACACCGCGCAGAATGAGTTTGCGGCTGGCATCGTAGAACACCTGGCCGGGCACCGTATAAAGATGGATGCGGGTCTTGAAGCCGCGCACCGAGCCCAGATCGAGCGGCAGGAAATCGAAGAACAGGGTGCGCTCGGTTTCGGTGGCGAGGGAGATCATCTTGCCCTTCTGCTGTTCCGCGGTCTTCTGGTAGATCACTTGCAGATTCGTGGTCTTGCCGCCCAACCCGGCGCCGTAGTACACGATCTTGCAATTGATTTCGCGGGCTGCGAAGTTGATGAAACTCAAGGCTTTCCTCAAAAGCGCGGGGCCGCACACCTTCCGCGCGCAAAAATATCCCTATGGGGGCTTCGGGCTTTTATATCACACGCGGTCGGTCCGACGCAGGTTACTCAGGTGACCCCCTCTTGCACAGAGGCGGGGACGGGGAATTGTTGATTGTTGATTGAAAAGCCGGGAAGTCACGGGCTCTTCAATCTTCAATCAACGCGGAGAACTGAGAACTACTCCTTCATCATCGCGTCAATCAGAGCGTAGAGCTGGCTGGCATCCTTCATCTCTACATAAGGTCTTTCCGGATGGCGGCTGCTGACCACGTACACCGTGGGCGTGTGTTCGAGTTTGATGGCCTTACCCACGTCGCGGTCGGCATTTACCTCGGCGGCGAACTTGCCTTGTGGATCGATTACGAAAGGTAATTCCACTCTGTGTTCGCTGGCGAACTTCTCGGCATAGCCCCGCAAGTTCTGCGGGTTGATCTCAAACTGGTTCGCGAAAATATAGTCGCGAAATTCGTTGCCCAGCGCTTTCGAGGTTTCATCGAAGTAGCGCGCAATCACGGCTGCATCGTAGGACCAGTTGTGCATGGGCAGCGGAAAGTCATGGCGGACAAGAGGAATTTTGTAAGTCCTGGAAGCCTGCTCGAGAATGGGCGAAACGCGGCGGCATTGCGGGCACTGCAGATCCTCGAACACCACGATGGCTACCTGCGCGCCCTTGGGCGGACGCAGCGCTGGATTCACCGGCTCATTCGCCGCCGCACACAAACCGGCAGCGAGCACTAACGCCACTGGCGAAAAAAGGAGGAAATGATTTTTGGACATGTTTTTCATCAGGGCCTGCCTTCATGGTAACCGAACCGGTGGCGTGATGTCAGGATGCTGCCTTTGGCTCCCCATGACGTTGAAAAACTTCGGCCGCAGCGCGCTATAGTAGAGGATTAACCGCGCTCAGCTGGCTTGCGAAGTTCGCGGGCCAGGTAACCAATTGATGTGAACCTCGCAAAAACCGTGGAACGATCCTCTCGATTGCATCTTTGTCGGCACGCCCTGTTCTTCGCGCTGGCCGCTGTTGCCCTGCTTGGAGTTTCTGCGTGCAAAGGCAGAGGCCGTCGGGTGCTGGAAGTCAATTATGTATCGGTAGCGGAGGCTGCGCTGCGCGACCGTGTGGCTCCCGTCTATAACCACGTAGGGACGGTCAAGAACGGCGAGCGGGTGGAGGTGCTAGAGCGAGAGAAGCGCTTTTCCCGCGTGCGCACCGCAAGCGGCGTTGAAGGTTGGATCGAGCAGCGCTACCTGGTTGATCAGCATACCTACGATGCCTTGCAGAAACTCACGCAAGAGAACCTGAACGATCCGGTGCAATCTCCAGGTGTGCTGCGGAACGAGACGAACTTGCACATCACGCCCTCCCGCGAGGCCGAACATCTGTACCAGCTTCCATCGGGAGCGCGGGTCTCCGTGCTGAAACGCGCTACGGCGGAAAAGCAAGCGGGATCGGCTGGAGAGCCGGCGAGGATTGAGGGGAAGACTTCTGCGAAAACTTCCGGTGGAAGAGCGTCCTCCGGCCCGGTGTTGGAGGACTGGTGGCTGGTGCGCGACGCCGACAACCGCGTGGGGTGGGTGCTGGCCCGCATGGTGGACCTCGACGTCCCGCTCGATATCGCGCAATATGCCGAAGGCCAGCGTATCGTCGCGTTCTTCGCTCTGAATCAGGTGCTGGATACTGGCAAAGAGGGCACGGGCAAGAACGTTTCACAGTACCTGTGCGTCCTCACCGAACCGCACGACGGTCTCCCCTACGATTACGACCAGATTCGCGTTTTCACATGGAATGTGAAAAAGCATCGCTACGAAACCGCCTACCGCGAACACGGCCTGAACGGCGTGCTGCCTGTAACTGTGACCAGCGAGAACTTCGACAAGGAAGGCGTGCTGCCGGTTTTCATTCTCCGAGTAAAAGACGACAGCGGCAACGTCACCGAGCGCAAATACAAGTTGAACACACCAATTGTGCGCAGAGTGCTGGCTCCGGGCGAGCAGAAGCAAGAACCGCGGCGCTCGAAGCATCGGAGTTAGTCGGCAAGCCGTCTAACTCTTGATCTTGGTCGAAGCCGCGCCCAGAATTTCCCGCCCTTTTTTCTGTTGGACGAAAACCGTCACGTGCAGATTCGCAAGATCCCAGTGAGGGTTGAATTTCACAATAGGATCCCTCGTGAACGACACCGATGCTCCGTTGGCGTCCGCGATTCCTATCTTCCGCAAGGAACGCAGTGTCGCAACGTGATGCAGAACGTGTCCGGCGTTCTCTCCCTGGCTCACCGACGAATGCAGGCCGTCCTCCGTTACTGCCAACCAGACCTCGGCCGCGTCTCCCGCCTCGCTTGGCGCGAGCTTTCCCACCGAGACGGTAAAGCGCTGCGATCCCTTTGCTTCCGCGTTGCCGGGCTTGATCGCGACCTGGGTTTTCGGGCCGCGCGCCGCCTTTTCGATTTCGAATTCGGCTTTTGGCGCGTTACTTCCGACAAACTGGCTGTGCCCGTCCACGACGAGCTCCGGTGTATACGGATCGTTCTTAAATAGAGCCGCATAGTCTTGCTGCCGCTGCGTCCATTCTGCGGAAGAAAATGGATCGATCCAGCCGTCGTGATTCCAATAATCAACGTGTTCTTCGAGCGCGATGATCTCTGCTCCCGCTACCGGTTGTTGCTGCTCCAACTGCTGCAGCAAGGTATCGGCTGGCGGACAGCTGGAACACCCCTCGGAGGTGAACAGCTCAATTACCACCGGCTGGCGCCCGACTCCCGCAGCAGAGCTTTGTGCTTTCGCCATAGCCAAGAAGGGCGAACAGGCAAGAAGGAACGCAAAACATACATTTATGGACGTAGCTGAATAATGTCTCATCGCATTCACCTTACTCATTCAATCAGAGTGGATGCCCGACGTAACGGAAGGTTACACGAACCAAACAGCTAGCAGTAAAAGTCCGCAATGCTTTTTACCACCCAACGTTGTTCGTCGTCGGTGAGTTCGGGGAACATGGGCAGAGCCAGCACTTCTTTGGCGGTGCGCTCGGCTTGGGGGAAGTCGCCTTCGCGATAGCCCAGATAAACGAAGCAGGGCTGCAAGTGTAGTGGAAGCGGATAGTAGATTTCCGTTCCGATGTTGCGCGCGCTGAGGAACTCGCGGAGTTCGTCGCGGCGGAAGGCCCGGACAACATATTGGTGAAACACGTGGTGCGCCTTGGCAGAAGTCAGTGGGAGCTGAATGGGTGCGGCGTTCTCAGGTTGTTCACCAGTTGATGTGAGGCCGGCAGCGGCGAAGAGCTGGTCGTATCGCGCCGCGCGCTCGCGGCGGGCTGCGTTCCATCGTTCTACATATTTCAGTTTCACTCGAAGGATGGCAGCCTGGATGGCGTCGAGCCGGCTGTTCCATCCCAACTCATCGTGAATGTAGCGGCGTGGACTGCCGTGATTTCGCAGGCGGCGCATGTGGGCTGCCATCTCGGGGCTGTTCGTGGTCACCAGACCTGCGTCGCCGCAGGCGCTGAGGTTCTTTGTAGGATAAAAGCTGAAGGCCGCGGATACGCCGATGGATCCGGCAGCCTGTCCGTTCCAGCGCGCGCCGATGGCCTGCGCCGCGTCTTCGATCAGGGTCAGACCGAACTCGTCAGCCAGAGACTGCAGCGACTCGATGTCCGCGCACTGACCGTAAAGATGCACCGGGAGCAGCGCCCGCAGTTTGTCGCGCTTCGCGGCGCGCAGAAAAGACTCCACCTGAACGGGATCGAGATTGAAGGTGCGGGGATCGATATCGGCAAACACCGGACGGGCGCCGACGCGCGCAATGGAGCTGGCCGACGCGAAAAAGCTGAAGGGTGTGGTGAGAACCAAATCTCCCGGCTGCACGCCTGCTGCGGCCAGAGCCAGCCACAACGCGTCAGTGCCGGAGGCGCAACCCACGGCATCGGAAGCCCCGCAAAATCCCGCCAATTCGCGCTCGAAAGCCTCGACCTCAGACCCCAGGATGTAATGTTGTGAGGCGCAGACGCGGCCCACTGCCGCCAGTACCTCGACACGCACTTGTTCGTACTGCCTCTGCAGATCTAGCATGGGCACGGAGTCGAGCGGCGTCGCGGTCGGCAAAGCGGCCGGTCCCGGCCCCGGCTTGGACGCTTTGGACTTCGTGGAAGAGCTGGTCACGGAAAGGGAGATTGTAACAGGGGAAAGCCGAATTCTCGCGGCCTCAGTGCGATGATGGCGGGCAGGATCATCCCAATTTTCATATCCTACTTCCGTAAACCCGTTTTCTAGTTCTTGACAGTTAACATTGGTATGGCGTATGTCTATGTGCGTCAATGTGTTATCTGGCTGTCATTTTGGAATGCCAGATGCTTTAAACCCGGTTCGCCTGTTTTTCGCAACCCAAGGTTCCAGTTAAAATTCGATTCTTTGGCCTGAGGCCATAAAACGGGGGTATTACATGAAGCGGACTTGCGTTACCTTTTTTGTGGCGTATTTGTTCGCAGCCTTGGTGCTCGGGTTTGTGGCGTCGCCTGCGAATGCGCAGGACAACTCCAGCGTAACGGGCGTGGTTACGGACGCGACTGGGGCCGTAGTGCCAGGCGTCAACGTGACTCTCGCAAATCATTCGATCGGGTTTTCGCTGACGAAGACAACGAACTCAATCGGCGTGTACGAATTTTTGAACGTTCCGCCCGCCAGCAACTATTCGCTTACATTTTCAAAGACGGGCTTCTCTGGGCTAACTCTCAACGAGATTGTTCTGAACGTCGGAACCAAGGAAACCCGAGATGCTCAGCTCTCGATCGGGAGTGCGCAAGCAACCGTCGAAGTGGTTGCCGACGCCGCGGAAACGCTGAACACGATTGACGCCACCATTGGATCTAATATCGACGGAGACCGCATTCAGGATCTCCCGAATATCTTCGTTAACAACGCGTCGACCTATCTGGCTCTGGCGCCAGGCGTAGTTCCCATCAACGACGGCAACTCATCGTCGGGCGGAACGACCGCCGGTTCCGTGACTGGAACCCGCTCCGACCAGACCAACATTACTCTCGATGGTCTGGATGTGAACGACCAGCGCGGCGGTTTTGCCTTCCTTCCCACCATTAATACTCCGCTCGATTCCATTCAGGAGCTGAAGGTCACGACTACCGGAGACGACGCTACCTACGGCCACAGCGCTGGCGGGCAAATGGAGCTGGTCACCAAGAGTGGAACGAATAAGTTCCACGGCCAGTTGTTCGAGTACAATCGCGTCACCGCGTACACGGCCAACGACTATTTCAATAATCTTCAGGGAATTCCGAATCCAGGGTACATTCTTAATCAATTCGGTGGCGACGTTGGCGGCCCCATCATCAAGGATAAGCTCTTCTTTTTCTTTTCCTACAACGGTCTGCGCCAGACGCAACCGGAGCAGAACTTCGATACGGTACCGGTACCGTCTTTCTATAACGGACAGTTGAACTACTGTAACCAGGTGAATAGCAACGGTGTCTGCACCAACGTAGTGGCTACTCCCACGGGGAATGCCACGGTCACTAACTCTCTGGCAAACTTGGATCCCTGCGTGGCTGCCGGGACATGCCCGGCGCAGGGGCCCGGCGCGGACCAGTCTTTGTTGAGTTTCATGCAGGGGCGCGGCTATCCTACCCAGCCAAACACCAGCGCAGTCGGGGATGGTCTCAACACCTCTGGCTATTTCTTCGATTCCCCGCTGCGCACTACCCAGAACACCTTCATTGGCAGGCTTGACTATCAGATGACGACCAATCACAGGTGGTTCGCCCGGGCCACGTGGGAAAGAGGCACGGGCGGTATCGTCGGCGTCGCACTGCAGGTTTTTCCAAGCGATCCGAATCCCAGCTCAAGCTATTTGGACCACTCGCGAGCGTGGGTATTCGGCGAAACCTGGACGATTTCGCCGAATATGACCAACCAGGCGTCCTTCGGTGAGACCGATCAGGTCAACGCTTTTGTAATCAACTATAAGCCGACTTTCCCCAACAGCCTGAGCTTCTTCGACTCTTTCTTCGGAAGCGTTCTGACCAATCCGTATCTTGGGCTCAACGAACAATTCCCTGTGGTTCCGGTTTACCAGGGCCGGGACACGTTCACCTGGCTGCACGGGAAGCACATCTTTCAATTCGGAGGCGTGATCTCACCGACGATCTTCAAGTCCGGGAATTTGACCGACACGAACAGCTACGGCGTTGGTATCGGAGGAGACATCTCTGGCCTTACGGCGGCCCAGCGTCCGTCCGATTTCAATGGTGACTCCTCAGAATGGGACCGCCTGTATGCTCTAATCCTGGGGCGGTACTCGAGCATTTCGTCGGGCTACAACTACGATCTGGCGGGAAACCCGTTGCCTCAGGGCGGCGTTCCCATCAGGGATTACCACTCCACGCAGTATGAGGCGTTCGCGCAGGATAGCTGGAAGGTGCGTTCCGATCTCACTCTGACTTACGGTGTGCGCTGGGATTTCCATAAACCACTGAGCGAAGTGAACGGCTACGAAGCTATCCAGAATCAAACCCCGCAAAGCATCTTTAGTGTGCGCCAGCAGGACGCCGCTCTGGGGATCTCCGGTCCCAATGCGGTTCCTTTCATAACCTACGGTCTCGGCGGCAGCGCCAATAATAAGCCGGAGTATTACAAGCCTTCGTATGACAATTTTGGGCCGCGGATTGGATTGGCGTACTCGCCGGCGGCCACCAACGGATGGCTCGGCGATCTTCTGGGCGACCGCAAAACCAGCATTCGCGCGGGCTTCGGGATTGATTTTGACAATAACCTTATCGGGCAGGGATTCGAGCTGGACGAAACCAGTTTCCTTTTCAGCAACTCACCGACCGCAAACTTCGGTAATCTCGCAACCGACCCGCGATTCTCGTGCTCTTCCCCTTGCACCGGCGCGACCTTGTCCCCGAGTTTGCTCCCGCCAGTTCCAGGTGGCACAACTCCACGGCCCACGTTTACGCCAAACGTGGATGCGAACGGCTTCCCGATCGGATTCTTTAACGCTGGCTTCGGACAGGGAGCATTCTTTAACTTCGATCCCAACTACAAAACGCCCTACGAGATGCATTTCTCGTTTGGCATTCAACGCGAGTTGCGGGGAGACTGGCTCGTGGAGGCGGATTATGTCGGCAAGCTCGGCCGCAGACTGCCCGCGCTGGGAGATCCGGCCCAGACCTTGAATTTTAAGGACGCGACTTCCGGCCAAACACTGTATAACGCATTTGGAGCGCTTCAGCAGCAGGTTCAGGCGAATCCGAACGCGGCCCTTACAAGTTTCACGACCCAGCCGTGGTTCGAAAATCAAATGGGAGCGGCGCTCGCCCAGTCGGGGTTCACTGGTGGCCCGGCGGCGGCATGCCTCTCGGCCAACGAGGCTTTTGGATTGCCATCGACAACGTGCAGCCAGCTGGCTGTCGCTTTTGGCGAGTTTTACTTCGGCGATGGCGACGTGTCGTCACTGATTGAGACTCTGGCGGACTTTCACGGCTTGAGCGCCGGTAACAATCTGTACCCGGCAGGCAACAATCTGGAACAGGGGCTCTTGCCGCCTAACGTTGCCCTCCTTGCTCAGGACGGAGCCGCGGGTTTCATTGGCAACTACAGCTCCTCCAGCTACAACGCTCTGATTGTCCGGGTGAATCACAGGATGTCGCACAATCTGACGATGGAATTGAACTACACCTACTCTCACTCCATTGACAATGATTCGGGCGTCCAGAACGCCTTGGTCAGTTTTTCTACCTCGGAAATCTGCGACCTTCGCAACCTTCGCGTTTGCCGGGGCAACTCTGACTTCGATCACCGACACCTTCTGATTTCGAACTTCGAATATGGCCTGCCGTTCGGTAAGGGCCAGTGGCTTGGTGGAAATTCATCAACCGCACTGGATGAACTGATTGGAGGCTGGCATATTTCGGGCATCTTTGGCGCCTATACGGGGTCTCCTTTCAAGGTTGACTCGGGTGCATATACGATCGACTTTACGCAAACTCAGCCGGCGGTATTCATCGGCACATCGGCAGACGTAAAAAAGGGAATCCACCAGGTTCCTCAGGCTGGAGGCGCACCGACGGTTCAGTTTTTCTCGAACTCCACAAACGCTCTCGGTGCATTTACGGCCCCGATCGCCGGCGGTCCGGGCAACCGCAACATAATCAATGGCCCCAACTATTGGGACTTAGATTTGGCTCTGCTGAAGGACTTTAAGTTGCCTTGGGAGGGCCAAAAAATACAGTTCCGCACGGACGCGATCAATGTGTTTAATCACGTCAACTTCTCCAATCCGGGACCATCAAACACTGCATTGATCATCGAACCGTCCTCCTTCGGCAACATCACTTCAGACGTGAATGGACCCCGCATATTGCAACTGGGTCTTCGGTACTTGTTCTAGACCGCGCTGCGAGCCGATTTCTATCGGCAGGTTCATCTGAAAAGTCCAGGCTGGCCCTCTCGGGTCGGCCTGATTTTCTAGCTCCGGCTCTTCCCGCCTACTTCCCAAACATCGGATAATGGCTCGCTGCTCCCATGAAGAACAGCAGCACTACCGACAGAAGTGCGTTGGCTCGGGAGGCCAGGAAGGCCTGGCGGGCCATGGCTTTGGCTTTGTCGGGGATGGGCGTGCCGTTGGTGGCGTTGTCGCGCGTCCACTGAATCAGGCGCTTCTGGATGCGCCAGATTACTCCCCACACGTTGAGCAGCATGACCCAGCCGATGCCGCCGCCGATGCCGATCGCGAGCAGGCGATTGCTCTCCCAACCGTGGCTGTTGAGGCTCAGGAAGAGCCAGGCTGCGACTGCGACGACTACGGCATAGACCACGCCGACGAATGCGCCTTTGTCGAAGATTCCCTTGCCGGGGATGAGGCAGGCGTAGAGCAGTGCCCAGACGATGGTCCAGATCAGGAAGAAGCTGCCCATCGCGGTGCCGCTCGATGCGCCTCCATTCTGCGCATCGACCGCAACGATCTTCCCCCAATAGATCAGACCGGCGAGCACGGTCAGCACGGCCGACATGCGGAACCACCACAGGGCGCGCGTCATCAGCGGGGGCATGACTTTGCCCTTGGTGGTGGCATCGAGTTCCTTCATCACGGGGACATTCACCAGGTTAAAGAAATAGAGAAGGCCAATCCACGTGATACCCGCCAGAAAATGGATCCAGCGGACGAACATGAGGAAGTTGGTGTTGAAGTCGCGGGGGAAGTGAATTTGGGGTGCGAGAAAAGTTGCTAGAGCGGCGCTTGCCATGATGCCTCCTAAGATTTCGCAGAAACCTTTGCCGAACGTAACCCGGAACAAACAACGGGGTCGCGTTATGGGGTGTCGAATCGCCCCCGCCGGGGATTGTACACAACGGGCCCGGGAGATAGGAGGAAGAAGAGGTGGCAAACCTTCACGCAGTGAAAGAAAACCGGTTTGCACAGATTCCCGGTTGAAAAGCGCGGGGGGACGCCGTATGGTACTCGCAGCTACCTGCCAGGCGGCGCAGCCTCGGGAAACTGGGACGGCGAAGAGGCAGGCTACCCCCCGTGTTCCTATGTAGGAAGACCAGTGCGGGAAGGCCGGTGCAGGAAAGACCGCGAGGAACACGCTGTTGTGATGAACTTGCCCGGAAGACTGCGGACCGGGCAGGTCGGTATGTCGGAGTTCTAAAGAACCTAAGGAGATCGGCTATGGAAAGCAGCAAGCCGGCGCAGAACATCCAGGATTCCTTCCTGAACACGGCCCGCAAGGAGCGATTGAACATCACGATCTACCTGCTGAGCGGAGTGAAGTTGACGGGCCGAATTCGTTCCTTTGACAAGTATTCCGTGGTGCTGGAGGCCAGCGGACAAGAACAATTGATCTTCAAGCACGCCATCTCGACCGTGGTGATGGGACGAACCGGATCGCATGTGGCGCACCTGGCGCATCCCGAGGCGAAGGCCGCGGGCGCCTCCGGGGCGGCGGGATCCTCGTCGGCGGGGCCGGCAGCGGTTCCGGCGGTGAGCGCCTCGGGCACCGAAGGGTAAGGCGTCGTCGGCTTGCGTAGTTCTCATCCCAAGAAGACCCGCGATGGGGCGTCCGGAGACAGACGTGTGCCTCTCGGCAGCGAGCCGCCTCGCAATAATCCTCGTAATAATAATGAAAACTTGCAGGAGCGCGCGTTCCTGGTGGGTATTGATGTGCGCACGCGCGGACGCAGCGCCCGAGGCGCGGTAACCGCGCAAGCACAGGCAGCCCGCGATGCTGCGTCCGCTGCCCCTGCCGCCGGCACAAAGCTGCAGAGTTCATCCGTTACCAACAAGCCGAGCATTCCCGAGTTCGACGCGGAAGAATCGCTGGCGGAACTGCGCACACTGGCGGGGAGCGCAGGCGCGAAGGTTGTCGGCGAAATTCTGCAGCGGCGTGACCGGCCCGATCCCGCGACTTTGATCGGCGCGGGCAAGCTCGAGGAAATCGCGGGAGCTGCCGCTTCGGTGAATGCTGACCTGCTGCTCTTCGATCACGACCTGAGCGCTTCGCAGCAGCGCAACATTGAAAAGATTGTTCACCGCCGGGTGATCGACCGCACGCAGCTGATCCTCGACATTTTTGCCCGGCACGCGCGCACCCGGGAAGGCCAGTTGCAGGTCGAGCTGGCGCAGTTGCAATATCTGCTGCCGCGGCTGGCGGGGCGCGGCGTGGAAATGTCACAGCTCGGCGGCGGTATCGGCACGCGAGGTCCTGGAGAAACGCAGCTTGAAACCGACCGGCGGAAAATTGCCCGGCGTGTGCGGCACGTGGAGCAGCAGCTGGAAAACGTCCGTCGGATCCGGGCGCAACAACGGCAGCGGCGGGAATCGGCCCCGGTGGCGACCGTTGCGCTGGTGGGCTACACCAACGCGGGGAAATCGACGCTGTTCAATGCACTGACCAGGGCCGCGGTGCTGGCTTCGCCGCGAATGTTCGCCACACTCGATCCCACGATTCGTGGCGTGGTGCTGCCATCCAAACGCAAGATTCTGATGTCCGACACAGTGGGATTCATTCGCAACCTGCCGCACACGCTGGTCTCGGCGTTTCGGGCCACGCTCGAGGAAGTGCAGCGGGCGTCGCTGATTCTGCATGTGTCCGATGCCAGCAGCCGGCTATCCGCGGAGCAGGACGCGCAGGTGGAGATTGTGCTGAAAGAGCTGGAAGTAGAAAAGAAGCCGCGTCTGCGGGTGATGAATAAAGTCGATCTGCTGGATGTAGAGGTGGCAGAGACGTTGATGAATGACGCCCTGCGCGATGGCTCTAACACTGTGTACGTTTCCGCAGCCGAGGGAACAGGGCTGGATCGATTGCTCGCGCGCATTGACGCGATGATCGAAGAAGACCCGGTCAGCCGCGTGCGTCTGCGCGTGCCGCAGAAAGAAGGGAAGACGCTGGCCATGCTCGAAGCCAAGGCGCGGATTTATTCGCGGACATACAAGGACGGCGCGGTGGTGTTGGAAGTTGATGCGCCGGAGTCGGTGGTGCGGAGGGTGAGGGAGTGGGTGGTGAACGTCCGCAATTTAAATGGGCCGGCAACCAAGAAGCGGTGACATTCCTTGGCTATCGGCCCATTCGATCCTGAATTGGATCGGAGGTGATACCTCAATGCTAATCCTCTTTACCGGGAAGTCAAGGATTAGTTGCAGGTTTCTGCATAGCCCACCAAATCAGGGCTTGCCCAGCGGAATGCGCCCGTTCTGAGACCTTGCCGCCGCCCCGAAAATCGCCTGAAATCAAGCCCCTTTGCGTTGACATAAACTGCTGCGGACGTTAGACTTAACAGTTTTCATAGCCCTCATTTTCCTGTATAGCCGCAAGCGATGGATCAAACGCTACGACAACTGGGCGAATTACTGCTTGGGTCCATACCCACAGTAATTCTTCTCGCGCTGCTCTACGCGCTCTACGCGACGATTGTGCACAAGCCATTGCGGCGCGTGCTGGAGGAGAGGCGCAGCAAGACCGAGGGTGCGGTCGAGAAATCGCGGGCGGACATTGCCGCGGCCGAGGCCCGCACGTCAGAATACGAACAGCGGTTGCGCGAGGCGCGGGCGACCGTGTTCCGCGCGCAGGAAGCCCGTCGCAAGGCTGCTCTGGATGCGCGGACCGCGGCGCTGAACGAAGCTCGTACTAAAGCTCAGGCGCAAGTGCAGGCTGCGAAAGCTGACATCCAGAAAGATCGAGACGCGGCGCAGAGTGGTTTGCAGAAAGAAGTGCAGGCTCTGGCAGCCGAGATTATGCGCCGTGTACTGCAGCCGGCCGGGTTGGGTCGTTGATGGTTCAGCACCGGATGTCGAACACTGCGGCTGCGAATTCGAAGAATATGGACTCCGCGAACATGGGTTCCGTGAAAAAGATCGTTGGAACGGGTCTGCTGCTGACCTTGAGTTTTGCCGTGGCCTTGGGATCGCTGCGCGCCCAGGAGCAGCCGGCAACGCCGCAGAGGCAGCAGCAGTCATCCTCCGACAAAACCGGCAAAACAGACAAAACAAAAGACCGTGGCGTCGCCCAGCAACTTGTGCATGAGACCCGGGAAGCTGCCGGTGAAGAAAAAGACGAGAACGCCGAATTCAAGCAGTCAGCATCGGTAAGACTGATTGCGAAGTGGAGTGGCATGAGCCTGCAGCATGCTTATTGGTTTAGCGTGCTGTTGAACTTTGTTGCGATTGCCGCGGTGATCATCTGGGCTGCCCGCAAGTATTTGCCTGGAATCTTCAGCGCCCGCACGGCGGCGATCCAGAAGGCGATGCAGGAAGCGCAGAAGGCCAGCGAGGAGGCGCGGCGGAGGCTGGCGGAGATCGAGTCGCGCCTGATGAAGCTGGATGTGGAGATTGGCATGATGCGCGATGCCGCCGAGAAAGAAGCTGGAGCCGAGGAAGCGCGCATCCAGGCGGCGGTTCAGGAAGATGCTCGAAAGATTCTGGAATCGGCGCAGCAGGAAATCGCGGCCGCTGCTAAATCCGCACGCCGCGAGCTGACGGCGTATGCGGCTGATCTGGCGGTTGGGCTGGCGCAGAAGCAGATTCGGGTTGATGCGGCAACTGATCAATCGTTGGTGCGCAAGTTTGCCGGGGAGTTGGGAGTGTCCGAGGCTTCGGGGCCTGGAAAGGACGGGCGCTAGAGAATGGCTTCCGTCGCCAGCACGTACGCCCGGGCGTTCGCAGATGTGGTCATGAGCAGGCATCTCGACGCCGACCGCTCGATTGCGGAATTACGTACGATCGCCACCCTGCTCGACGAAAGTTCAGTGTTGCGGCGGGTGTGGGAAAATCCGGCGATTCCTGCGGACCAGAAGCGGCGCGTGCTGGATGTAATTGCCGAGCGTGACGGCATTTCAAGCCAGGTGAGGAACCTAGTCGCGGTGTTGATTGATCATCGGCGAACACATTTTCTGGATCCCATCATTTTGCAACTCGTCAAGGAACTCGACGCGCGCCTCGGATTCGCTGAGGCCGAGATCACCAGCGCTCGCGTGTTAGGCGATGCGGAGAAGCGCGAATTCGAAACTCAGGTCGGGAAGTTGACCGGCAAGAAAGTCCGGGCGCAGTACGGGCAGGACGCTTCGCTTCTGGGAGGTGCGGTGGTCCGAATCGGCAGTACGATCTACGATGGTTCGGTGAAGGGGCAGTTGGAGAGGATTCGGGAAGAGATAAGCGGCACTTAGCTGGAAGCTGATTCTATGGCACAGATCAAGGCAGACGAGATTACAAAACTGATCCGCGAGCAGATCGAGAACTACGAATCGAAGATCTCCGTGGACGAGACCGGCACGGTCATCACGCTGGGCGACGGCATTGCGCGCGTGTATGGCCTCGATAAAGTGATGGCCGGCGAACTTCTTACCTTCCCGCACGGCGTGGCCGGCATCGCCATGAACCTGGAAGAAGACCAGGTGGGCGTGGTGCTGCTCGGCGAATACACCGAGATCAAAGAAGGCGATGAAGTGAAGCGCACGGGACGCATCATGAGCGTGCCCGTAGGCGATGCGATGATCGGGCGCGTGGTCGATTCGCTGGGCCGTCCCATCGACGACAAGGGCCCTATCGCCACCGATAAGTTCATCGCCCTGGAGCGATTGGCGCCCGGCGTCATCGACCGGCAACCGGTGCGCGAGCCCATGGCGACCGGGCTGAAAGCCATCGACAGCATGATCCCGATCGGCCGCGGACAGCGCGAGTTGATCATTGGCGATCGGCAGACGGGGAAGACCGCGGTCGCGCTCGACACCATCATCAACAGCAAGGGCAACAACCTGGTCTGCATTTATAACGCGATCGGGCAGAAGCGGTCTTCGATTGCGCAGGTAGTGAAGATTCTCGAAGATTACGGAGCGATGGAATACACCATCGTGGTTGCGGCGTCGGCTTCGGAACCCGCACCCATGCAGTACATTTCGCCGTATGCGGCAACGGCCATCGGTGAATATTTCCGCGATACCAAGCGGCACGCGCTGGTTATTTACGACGACCTCTCGAAGCACGCGGCGTCGTATCGCGAAATCTCGCTGCTGTTGCGGCGGCCGCCGGGGCGCGAGGCGTATCCCGGCGACGTGTTCTATCTTCACTCGCGGCTGCTGGAGCGCTCGGCCAAGTTGAGCGACAAAAACGGCGGCGGATCGCTGACGGCGCTGCCCATCATCGAGACGCAAGCCGGCGACGTTTCCGCCTATATTCCGACCAACGTTATTTCGATTACCGACGGGCAGATCTATCTGGAAACTGATTTGTTCAATCAGGGCGTGCGTCCGGCCGTAAATGTGGGTTTGTCGGTAAGCCGCGTAGGCGGCAGTGCGCAGATCAAAGCTATGCGGCAAGTGGCAGGAACGCTGAAGCTGGAACTCGCGCAATATCGCGAACTGGCGGCCTTTGCGCAGTTCGGCAGCGACCTCGACAAGGCCACGCAAGCGCAGCTCAATCGTGGTCAGCGGCTGGTTGAACTCTTGAAGCAGAACCAGTTTTCGCCGCTGCCGTTCTCGAAGCAGATTCTGATTATCTTCGCCGGCACTGGAGGGTTCCTCGACGACCTGCCCGTAAATCAGGTGCGCGACTTCGAAAAAGAACTGTACGAATATGTGGATGCGACCCAGGGCGGCCTGCTGCGCACCATCATGGAGAAAAAGGTTCTCGATGACGGATTGAAGGCGCAGTTGACGGATGTGATCAAGCAGGCGAAGCAGCAGTTTGTAGCGAGCAGGGAAGCGGTGGCGAAGTGATAGTTCTCAGTTCCCAGTTCTCAGTTCTCAGTTCTCAGTAAGAGCGGAGAGCCGAGGGGTTTTAACTGGGAACTGGGAACTGAGAACTGAGAACTGGTTTTCAATGGCTAACATTCTCGACATCCGACGGCGTATTCGCAGCGTGGTTAACACGCGGCAGATCACCAAGGCCATGAAGGTGGTCTCGGCGGCCAAGCTGCGCCGGGCGCAAGATCGCGCCTTGTCGGCTCGTCCCTATGCGCTGATGTTGACGAACGTTTTGAAGTCGCTGGTGGCGCGGACGGAGATTTATGATCCGGAAACCGGCGAGCCGAAGCATCCTTTGCTGGCGCAACGGCCGGAGAAAACTATTCTGTTGATCGTCGTCACCGGCGACAAGGGGTTGGCGGGCGCGTTCAGTGCCAACGTCACCAAAGCGGCGAGCCGGTTTATCGAATCCAAGGCAGGGAAGAATATCGACATTGAAGCGATCGGCCGCAAGGGGCGCGACTTCCTGCGGCGGCGCTACCCGGCGGCGCGGGTGCAAACGCGCAGTCTGGCCGACACCGAAGAATCGCTCGAGACCCCGCCCGAGTCCTCCAAGCGTGCTGGGGCCACACAAATTACCGGAGAGCATGTTGGTGTTCTCGGCAAATTGGAATTTTCCCAGGCTCGCGCTTTGGCGGAGAACGTGATCAGGCGCTATCAGCGCGAGGAGATTGATGCCGTCTACGTCGTTTTCAACGAATTCAAGTCGGTGATTGCGCAGCGGCTCATCGTGGAGCAGATTCTTCCCATCGAACAGATCGGCGAGCCCGCGGTTCGCCTGGCTGAGGAGATGACGGAAGAAGAAAAGAAGAAAGCCAAGGAAGCGGCGATCAGCGCCGGAGTTGGCCTGCATCCCAACCAACGTTCGAGTGAAGATGCGGCGCAGTTCGGTTCGGGGCAGGTGGATTACATTTACGAGCAGGCGCCGGAGGAATTATTCCGCGCGTTGCTGCCGAAATATGTTTCCAGTCAGGTTTTCCGGGCGCTGCTCGAGTCGGTGGCGGCCGAGCATGCCGCGCGCATGACTGCGATGGATTCCGCCACCAGCAATGCGACCGACATGATCGATTCGCTGACCCTCGCCATGAACCGGGCGCGGCAGGCGAAGATCACCAAAGAGATTATCGAGATCGTGAGCGGCGCAGCCGCGATGTAGCCAGTACTCAGTATCGAGTACCGAGTAACCAGACGAGTCAAAAACATATGGCAGAAAACGTAGGACACGTCGTTCAAATTGCAGGGCCGGCAGTGGACGTGCAGTTTCCCGAAGGCAAGTTGCCGCCTATCTATGAGGCGGTGCGAGTCGTGAGTGACGGCTTCACCGTGCCCAGCCCGGTGAACGTAATTCTCGAGGTCCAACAGCACCTGGGCGAAGGCCGCGTGCGCTGCATCGCGATGGAGGCCACGGAAGGCATGGTGCGCGGCATGAAAGCCATCGACACCGGTGGGCCCATTTCTGTGCCCGTGGGACGAGGCACGCTGGGCCGCGTGATGAATGTGATCGGCGAGCCTGTCGACCAGCTTGGTCCGATCGAGTACAAGGAAAGAATGCCGATTCATCGCCTGGCGCCAGCGTTCGACGAGCAGGCCACGACGGCGGAGATGTTTGAGACTGGCGTGAAGGTCATCGATCTCATTCAACCGTTCCTGAAGGGCGGCAAAATCGGCTTGTTCGGCGGCGCGGGCGTGGGCAAGACCGTCGTGATCATGGAACTGATCAACAACGTCGCCAAACAGCACGGCGGCTACTCCGTGTTTGCAGGAGTGGGCGAGCGCACGCGCGAAGGGAACGATCTGTGGCTGGAGATGACGGAATCCGGCGTGATCAAGCCGGGCGATCCGGCACATTCGAAGGCGGCGCTGATTTACGGGCAGATGACAGAGCCTCCGGGAGCGCGGTTGCGCGTGGCGCTCACCGGACTTACGGTTGCCGAATATTTCCGCGACGCCGAGGGCGCGGACACGCTGCTCTTCATCGACAACATTTTCCGTTTCACCCAGGCCGGGTCGGAAGTATCGGCGCTGCTCGGTCGCATGCCCAGCGCCGTAGGTTACCAGCCGAACCTGGCGACGGAAATGGGCGAACTCCAGGAGCGCATCACCTCGACCAAGAAGGGCTCGGTGACTTCGGTGCAGGCGATTTACGTGCCCGCCGATGACTTGACCGACCCGGCGCCGGCAACGACGTTTGCGCACCTCGACGCGACCACCGTGCTCTCTCGCGCTTTGACTGAGATTGGAATTTATCCCGCGGTCGATCCGCTGGCTTCGACGTCGCGCATTCTCGATGCGCGCATCGTTGGCCAGGAGCACTACGACGTGGCCCAGTCCGTGAAGAAGACACTGCAGACTTACAAGGATCTGCAGGACATCATCGCGATTCTCGGCATCGACGAACTCAGCGAAGACCAAAAGCTCACCGTGGCGCGGGCGCGAAAAATTCAACGCTTCCTGTCGCAGCCTTTCCACGTGGCCGAGCAGTTCACCGGAGCGGCGGGCCGTTACGTAAAAATTGCCGACACGGTGAAGGGGTTCAAGGCGATCGTCGAAGGCAAGTATGACGACATCCCCGAGCAGGCGTTTTATATGAAGGGACCGATTGAAGAAGTGCTGGAAGCGGCAGAGAAGATGAAGGCAGCAGCATAGAAAGTGGTCAGTGGCCAGTGATCAGGGTTCAGTCGAGGATCTGACTGAGAACTGAGAACCGAGAACTGATGTCCGATACTTTCCAACTCGAGATCGTCACGCCGGAAAAGAAAGTGGTCGACACGACCGCGGCGGAAGTTCAGATTCCCGGCAGGAACGGATATCTGGGCATCTTGCCGGGTCATGCGCCGCTCATTACCGAGCTGGCGGTGGGTGAAGTCACGTTCCACACCGGCGCCGCCGAAGAACAGCGGCTTGCGGTCGCGTGGGGATTCGCGGAAGTCCTGCCCGACAAAGTGACGATTCTGGCCGAAACCGCCGAGCGCCCAGCCGAGATCGACGTGGAACGGGCGCGCAAAGCCAAGGCCCGCGCCGAGGAACGACTGTCGAGTGGCGACCCGAATGTTGATGTCGAGCGGTCTCTGAACGCGCTGCAGAAGGCCGAGACGCGGCTGGAAGTCGCGGAGGGGAAAAGCCACTCCTAAATTTTGTCGGAAGATCTTCGGCCGGAGGTCTATGAGATCGATCACGTCCCTTGTTCAGTCGTGCCTTTTTGTCCTCTCGATGTTTGGAGTTCTGGCCGCCGGGCAGGACAAACCAGCGCAGGCTCCGCCGCCTCAACGGCCAGCGCCAATTGTCTCGCCTGAGGTCTACGCCGATGGCAGCGTTACCTTTCGTCTCCGCGACCCGAATGCGGTCGAAGTCAAGCTTGGGCTTGAGGGCAGCGCGGAGCCTCTACCCATGAAGAAGGATGGGGATGGATGGAGCGTGACGACTGCTTCCTTGGCCCCGGACTACTACGGTTATGAATTCATCGTCGATGGCGTGCGCATGCTGGATCCCTCCAACCATCTGCTGGTTCCGAATTTGCTCACGCCGGGGAATGCGGTGCATGTTCCCGGACCGATGTCCTTGCCTTGGGAATTGAATGACGTGCCGCACGGCGAAGTTCATCATCACTTCTACAGGTCGGCGGTTGCCGGCGATGACCGCGATTACTACGTCTACACTCCGCCGGGCTATGATCCTGTGGCGAAGCGGAGCTATCCAGTGCTCTATCTGCTGCACGGCTACAGCGACGATGCCAGCGGATGGACTGCTGTTGGCCGTGCCAACGTGATTCTCGACAATCTGATCGCGCAGGGCAAAGCCAAGCCAATGATCGCGGTGATGCCGCTTGGCTACGGGACGATGGAGATGATCCGGCATTCCTGGGGAGCGTGGAATCGCCCGGATTTGCGCGACACCAACTTCAGGAGATTCAGCGAAGCGCTGCTCACCGAGGTCATGCCGCGCGTCGAGGGTGAATACCGGATCACAAGAGACCGCAATGCGCGGGCGATTGCGGGCTTGTCGATGGGCGGCTCGGAATCTCTGCTCACCGGCCTGAACAACCTCGACAAGTTTTCCTGGATCGGCGCCTTCAGTTCCGGCGGCATTCCCGACGACTTTCAAAAAGATTTTCCAGCCCTCGACGCAAAAGCAAACCAGCAGATACATCTCTTGTGGGTCGCTTGTGGCACCGAGGATCATCTGATCACAGTCAATCGCAATCTGCGGGAATGGCTCAAGACCAAGGGAGTGAAAGCGACCGAGATCGAGACACCCGGGATGCACACCTGGATGGTTTGGCGGCGGAATCTGGCGGAGTTCGCACCGTTGCTGTTCCGCTAAGCGATCGTAGCGCCGGCGTCTCGCCGGCTGGCGCAGGGGCGTCCTCGCCCATGCTTAGGTACATACGGGAAAGTGGGCAGTTTTGTCACGCTGTACGCGGTGCCGGCAGGATGCCGCCACGACAGCCGCCGGGGACGGCGGCGCTACGATGGCTAAGGCACGTTCACCTGATCGCGAGTTTCCGACGGCACATACTTTACCGCGGCGGTTCGCTCCAGCTTGTCCCAGGCGAACCTGCGCCCTTCGAGCGCGCGCTTCAGCGTCTTGAACAGGACCACCGAAAACAACTGGCGGTAGGCGAAGCGCTGCAGCCAGACCTGGGTAAGCAGCCAGCCATCTTCTTTTTCGTCGGGTCGGCTTCGCTCCAGCGCAAACGCCAGCGCCGATGCCAGGAAGTCGACCACCAGGAATACGAAGAAGAATGCAACCAGTTTGTGGAAGCTGGCAGGGTCGGTGGAATCGGGATGGAAATATTTCTGGATGAAATACCACGAGGCGCCGAAGGCGAACATGATGTCGATGAGCGGCGACACGAGCGGCAATAGAATCTGGAAGATCACGATGTTGGGCAGCGCCACAAATCCGAGCGCTCCCTTGCGCGCAAAAACTCCACTGTGTTTGTAGACCGCCTGCAAAACGCCGAACGACCAGCGAAAACGCTGGCGCATCAACCCATTCGCGGTGGTGGGGGCTTCGGTGTAAGCCAGCGCCATGTCTTCGTATTCCACACGGTAGCCGCGGCGGAGAAGCGCCATAGTGAGATCGGCGTCTTCGGCGACGGTATCGATCTGGTAGCCACCCGCTTCTCTTACAGCGGAAACGCGCCACGCTCCAATCGCGCCGGGAACCACACTGACTGCGCCCAGCACGTCCAAAGCGCGGCGTTCGAAGTTCTGGCTGGTGATGTATTCGAGAGCCTGCCAGCGCGTCCACAGATTCACGCGGTTCCCCACTTTGGCATTGCCGGCGATGGCTCCGACTTTCGGATTGATGAAATGCGGCACCAGTCGCGAGATGGCGTCACTGGCGATCACGGTATCGGCATCAATGCCAACAAAAAGTTCGGCATCTCCAATATGTTCGATGCCATAGTTAAGAGCGTCGGCCTTGCCGGAGTTCGGCTTGGTGAGGATGAGAACTTTTCCCGCAGCCTGTTCCCTGACGAAAGCGGTACGCGCGATTTCGAGAGTGCGATCCCGGGATCCGTCGTCGATCACAATCACCCGCAGGTTGCGATAGTCGGAGTTCAGCGCGGCGCGCACCGTTCGTTCAATCACCTTCTCTTCGTTGTAAGCCGGGATGAGTACAGCGACCTTGGGCTTGTACGAAGCCACCTCGGCGGGCCTTCCAAAGATTTTCTCCTGCAGGCGGTCGTAGACGGCAGCGGCGCCGATAAATAGCAGGCGTCCAGTCATCAAAATATCGCCGATCAGGAAGATCCACGTGATCCCCATTACGCCCGCGTCGAACAGCCAGAAGCCAAGCCCATCAAGGCGCGCGGCCCAGAGTTGCGGCGTCGACAACGGCGCCATCACGGCGGCGCGAGTCTTGCCCAGTAACTCGTAAATCGGAGCGACCTCATACCCGCGGGCGCGGATGCCATCAATAATCATGGGCAGTGCCCGCACGGTTTCTGCGCGATCCCCGCCGCCGTCATGCAGCAGAACGATATTGCCGCAGTGTTGGTCGCTCGGGCTGCACGGTGGTAAGTGCGCCAGCACGAAGGCTGAGATCTCTTCGGCAGTGTGCCGCCTGGGCTTGTCGTTCCAGTCGTTGGGGTCAATCCGGTTGCCGACAGTGGTATAGCCCAAGTCCTGCGCAGTTTCGAGCGGACGCACCTGGTCCGCGGTGTCGGGTTCCTCGTCAATGGCATAGGGCGGACGCAGCAGCATGACGCGAACTCCCACCAGGCTGGCGAAAAGCCGTTCGGTCAGGTTCAGCTCCACCTTCATATAGGTCGCCGAGATATTGCTTACATCGGGATGGGTGAAGGTGTGGTTCCCAATCGTATTGCCCTCGTTGTAAATACGTTTGGCCAGGCTGGGGAACTTGTCCGTCTGAATGCCAATCAGGAAAAACGTGGCCGTTGCATGCTCACGCTTGAGTACATCGAGAATCTTGGGCGTCCACTCGGGATCGGGGCCGTCGTCGAACGTGAGCACAACCTTGTTAGGGCTGTAACCGTAACGGGCCACGCGGTAAGGCTCGGGCAGAGACTGAAAAACTTCGTCGGTAATCAGCTTCGTATTCGCATCGACGGTGAGGTCGCGGGTGCCGTGCGTGGGGCGATCTTCGATCCGCAGAATCTCGCCCTGGCCCTCCATATCAACATCCTGGCCGGGAGGCACATCGCGCAGTTTGTCGGTCGCGCCGGCCTCGCCGGGAACATCCCACACCTTCCACAAGGAGCGGTCCTCACCGCCCAGCCGCCACAGCGCGAACGTCTGGATGCCCAGCGTCTGCGCGGCGCGCATGTGGTTCAGAGCCGTGACCGCATCGAGAAACCAGACATCATGCTGCAGGCTGTGCTCATCCAGATAGCTGAAATGCGGATTCAGCGCATCATCGTCAAAGGTTACATCTACATCGGAATCGCGCGCCGCCAGCCACGCTTCCTGCGCGCTCACCGAGCTGTCGTGTTCATCTGCCGGTAGGTTGCCCTTCTTCGGTTTCAGCACCCAGTCATAACCGTAGTTGGCGATGGCGCAGATCAGCTTCTCCCGCGGAATTTCCTTCGCCGCGAACTTGAGATTCTCGACGAACCAGTCCTGGGATGCGACCGGTCCCGAGGCCGCGCCGGGATAGTGCTCGTCGTAGTTCATAATGACCACGCCGTCCGCCGGGGCTGCGACCGCGGCGTAGTCGAATTCCGGATTGTGCGCGGGCACGCTGACGTAGAGCTTCATCCCGCGGGCATGCAGGTCCGCGGAAAGCTCATTCAGCAACGCAATGTAGCCCGGCTGACCCACTTTGGGGAACGCTTCGAAATCCACCATCAAGCCGCGAAAATGGTCTGAGGCGAGAAACATTCCTACCTGCTGGCGAAAAACCGCACGCGCGCTGGGATTGTTCAGGAAGTCCGTGATCCCCCCAACCCACTCGGCGCCGTCAAAGTTGTTCACCATGGGAAAGACTTCCATGGCGGGGTCTTCGGCTTTTAGAAAAGGCATTACACGGTCATCGACAGAGCGCACGCGATTGTTCTGTACTACGTCGAAGAACTTGTTGGTCTGGTCGTCCACTGCCTGCAGCCGGCCGTCGGGAGTGAGCGCGTGCAGCCAGTCGGGATACAGCAGGTCGATCTGGCGCGAAAAATCGCGCAGAGAAGAAAAGCTGGCAGCGTCCCAGGGAACATAGAATGCCGCCCGGATGCCCTCTTCCTGGTTTAGTTTCACTTCCGAGGCAGGCAGCTTCGATTTGCGATGGGATCGGCTGGCCAGCTTTTTCTGGCGCTCACGGGCTTTTCCCTTTTCATTTTCCTTCAGCGCCCTGAAGGCGCGCTTCTGCGGTGAAAACAGCAGCTCAGGCAGGCGCTCGTCGCGCAGCGTCGTGTACACAAAGAAAATAATCAACGCGGATAGTACTGCGACCCCGACGTCGACGAAACGTCTCAGGCGCTTCCAGCGGGCGCGTTGCGGATCGTAAAAGACAGGTTCAGCCATGGAGAGCTAATCGTTCATCGTATGCCGCGGGCGACACGTGGTCAATTCCAGGCGAGACGTGATTACCAGAGAGGACAGGGTCCGGTGTCGTTAATGAGTAAGATGCACTTTCCCACCCCGCAAGATGGCTTGGAAAAGATGGCCTGAAAAAGATGGCTTCAAACGCGCTATATTCTCAGCGTGCTGGAAGTGGTGCGGAAGGATGCTCGGTTCTTTTTCGCGGCGAGCCTGGCGGCCGTGGCGTTGCGGCTCGTTTTTGTTCTGCACTTTCCAGCAGTCGTAGACGATTCCCGCCTCTATGCCGATATCGCCGAAAACTGGCTGCAGCACGGCGTGTACGGCATCACAGATTCCGGGCAGATCATGCCCACTCTCTCCCGCTTGCCGGGGTATCCAGCATTTCTAGCCGCGATCTTCGCCGTTTTCGGCTGGGGCAACTTCCGCGCGGTTCTGCTGATTCAGATCCTGTTCGATCTGGGCACGTGTTTCCTCGTCGCCGATCTCGCGCGCCAGTTCGCATCGGAGCGCGCGGCGAAGATAGCTTTCCTGCTGGCCGCACTCTGTCCATTCCTCGCCAACTACTCCGCCGCCGTTCTAACCGAGACTCTGGAAATATTTTTCACAACGTTGGCGCTGGATTTAGCAATACGAGGGACTTCCGCTTTTCTCCGCGACCTTGAGTCAAACTCAACAGCGGTGCCGCTAACCTGGCTCGGCTGCGGTCTTTCCATCGGGGCATGCATCCTGTTGCGGCCAGACGGCGGCATTCTGTTCGCTGCTGTCGGTGCATATTGGTTCCTGATTTTCCTGCGAAGCTTTGTGGCGAAGCTGAAGCAGACATCCGGGATCGTGCCCCGGTCGCGCCCCATGCTGCGCGTGGCAGTGATCCTGACTGTCGGCACCTTCGCTCCACTAATTCCCTGGACGCTGCGTAACCTGCACACCATGCACCGCTTCGAGCCGCTCGCACCTCGCTATGCCAACGATTCCGATGAACTGCTGATGCCGGGCTTCAATCGCTGGACTAAAACCTGGATGGCGGAATCGACCTCTGTGCAGGAAATTTATTGGAAGGTGCCGGGCGACGACATTGATGTCACGCGTTTGCCGCAGCGTGCCTTCGATTCCGCTCAGCAGCGCGAGGCCACCGAGCAACTTTTCGCCGACTACAACCGGGAGCACGAAGTAACGCCGGAACTCGACGCGCGCTTTGCCGCGCTGGCCGCGGCGCGCATTCATGCTGCGCCCCTGCGTTACTACGTATGGCTGCCGGCTCTGCGCATTGCCGACATGTGGCTGCGTCCCCGCACCGAATTGCTGGCTTCTGATCCCCGCTGGTGGGAGTTCAATGACGACCCAGTGTGGCTCACGGTGAGTATCGTCTTCGGCTTAATCAATCTCGCCTATGTCGCGGCGGCCGCTGCTGGCGTCTGGCGCTTGCGCAACTCATTCGGCTTCGGATTATTTGTTCTGTTTGTCGTTATACGTTCGCTGTTCCTCGGAACGCTGGAGAATCCCGAGCCTCGCTACACGCTGGAATGTTATCCCGTGGTCATAGTCGCGGCAGCCGTATTCCTCATCGCAAAATCGCATGTAAGCGATCGAAAACCCGCATAAACAGGCTCCCAAATCTGGAACGCAGTATGTGAAAACACGTATTCAAACGTTTCACGCCGCCCAAAGCTTCGAAGAATCAGCTTGAACATTGTGGCCCGGCAGTTGCACAATATCGCCCTATCAGGTTCCCGGGTCTCTGCCGTCTTCTCTAGCTGTTTCCGGGACACACCATCCGAAGCGTAACGCTTTGTTGTGGGTAAAGGGGGCTCTATGCGTTCTGGCGCACGTGTAGTTACTGTATTGGCTGGCTTTTTTCTCGCCTTCAGCGCTCTTCTCTGGGCACAGACTGCGACCACTTCGTTGCGCGGCAGCGTCTACGACGCCAAAGCTGCCGCGGTCCCGAATGCAACCTTAACGATCTCCAACCCGGCCACAGGGTTCAGCCGCACCACCAAGAGTGACAGCCAGGGACGTTACCAGTTTCTCGAATTGCCGCCGGCGAAATATGACCTCACCGTGGATGCCAAGGGTTTTGCCACGATGAAGCAAAGTGGCATAGAACTCCAGGTGGCAACCCCCGCAACCTTGAACCCCACCATGCAGGTAGCCGGCGGAACCGTTACCGTCGAAGTCAGCGGCACCACCCCACTGGTGAACACGCAGGACGCCACCCTCGGACATGCTTTTGGAGCGGATCAGATTGCCGACCTACCCTTCGAAGGGCGCGATCCGGCGGGCATTCTCAGCTTGCAGACGGGAGTCGTATTCACCGGCAACAGCACCCACATCTCCAGCGCCTCCGATAGCCGGGCCGGCGCCGTTAACGGAGCCCGCAGCGACCAGAGCAACATTACTCTCGATGGCGTCGACAACAATGACGAGCTTCTCGGCACGGCTTTCACCGGAGCGATCCGCGCTCCTCTAGATTCGCTGGAAGAGCTTAAAGTAACCACCAGTAACTCCGATGCCGACACCGGCCGTTCTTCCGGCGGACAGGTTTCCGAGATAACCAAGAGCGGCACCAACAAGGTTCACGGCTCGCTTTATATTTATAACCGGCCGACTTTCACGACGGCCAATGACTGGTTCAACAAAGCTTCGCAACTCCAGTCCGATGAGTCCAACACGCCGCCGTTCCTGTTGCGCAACACGTTTGGCGCCAACGTGGGCGGTCCAATCATTAAAGACCGTCTATTTTTCTTTGGCGCTTATGAGGGCCAGCGCAAGCGCGAAGACCTGCAGGTCACGCGCGTTGTTCCTAGTTTGGGGCTTCGCGCTGGGAGCATCAGTTATCTTTGCACCCAGGATCCAACCTGTCCGGTAGGCGGAGTAAATACGTTGTCGCCCAGCCAGATCGCCACCATGGATCCAAACTGCTCCGGCCTCGGCACCTGCCCGCTGGGACCTGGAGCGAATCCGCTGATCGCCTACCTTCCGGGGAATCCAAGCTCCAGCCAGAACTCCATCTTCAATCAGTACCCTCAGCCCAACACAATCACGGTCGGCGACGGCCTCGACTTTGTGGGTTTTACGTTTCCGTCTCCACTGCCTGCGAGCCTCGACGACTACGTCTTGAAGTTCGACTACAACCTCACCAGGAACGGTAACCACCGCTTGTTTCTGAAAGGGATCATGGACAACGAGCGGTCGTCCGAGCGTAATTTTGTTGACTCCGTGAATACCGTCACCGGGGACGGCGGCGAGGAGTTTCCCGGACAACCCGCAGGTCAAGTCGAACGCGATAACAACAAGGGCATCACGGTCGGTTATACCGCAACTCTCAGCAACACAGTGATTAACAATTTCCACTTCGGGTATATCAGCCAGCTGATTAACGTCCAAGGCTTGCAAACCCAGGCCTACAACAACTTCCGCGGCATGGACAACATCAATGCTTTTACTCCCACGATCAATACCCATGTGCCGGTGAAAAACATTGTCGATGACGTCACCAAGGTGATGGGCAGCCACACCTTCCAGTTCGGCGGAAACTACCGGGAAATTGACAACCTACGCGAATCGGATGCGCAAAACTTCTTTCAAGGTCAGACCAACGTCTATTGGCTGAATTTCTCCGGTATCTCGAACACCGGCAGCAGCCTCGACCCCGCAGCTTTTGGATTCCCAGCCGTTGACCCAGACTTCAGCGCCAGTTATGACTTTGCCATGGCGGCCTTGGCCGGGATCATCACCCAGATCAACGCGAACTACGAGTTGACGAAGACCCTGAACGTCATCCCTCAGGGCCAACTCGTGCCTCGCCATTTCCGCAATCACGAATATGAGTTCTACGCGCAGGATCAGTGGAGGGTTAAGCCCAACTTCACATTTACCTATGGCGTTCGTTATTCGATTCTGCAGCCGCCCTATGAAACCACCGGCACGCAGGTTGCACCCACCCTAAGCCTAAATGACTGGTTCAATCAACGCTCGGCGGCGGCATCCCAGGGTCAGGTCTACGATCCAGCCATCGGCTTCGGTTTGTCAGGCCAAGCCAACGGCAAACCACCTTATTGGGCCTACGACTACAAAGACGTTGCCCCGCGGATCGCTTTCGCCTTTTCCCCGAAGGCTGACGATGGTTGGTCACGACGCCTGTGGGGCGGACAGGGAAAAACTTCGATTCGCGCTGGATACGGCATCTATTTCGACCACTTCGGGGAAGGAATCGTCAATACTTTCGATCGCGAAGGCTCGTTCGGATTGACGACCGCGGAAATAAATCCTGCTGGAATTCAGACCGTAGACGGCTCGGCCCGGTATTCGGGACTGTTCAATATCCCGACCAGCAGCCTCGATGGCTGTGCGACTCCTCCTTGCTCGCTGATCGGCGCACCGCCTACTGGTCCCTTCCCGGTTTTTCCGCCCTCCGGTGCCGCCACTCCCGGCGGTTTCGCTATTACCTGGGGATTGGATGACAAGCTGAAAACTCCTTACTCTCATCTCATCGATTTCTCCATCACGCGCGAGTTGCCCTCGAGTTTTGTTTTCGAAGCTTCCTACGTTGGCCGTTTCGCCCACCGCCTCATGCAGGAAGAAGACCTGGCGCTGCCAACCAATCTCAAGGACCCCCAGAGCAAGAATACTTACTTCCAGGCGGTACAAGCGCTGGCCAAACAGTACTATGCTGGAACGCCAATTCAGAACATCAGCGCCGCGTCGATTGGCACCAACTATTGGGAAAACATATTCCCAGCGGCGGGTCCTGTTCTAGGCAGTGTTGCCAACCAGCTTTTCGGTACCCAAACCGAGCCGGCCGGATTCACTCAACCTTGCCTCGGAAACCCGATCTCGAACGCCAGCACGGTCACAGCTACGCAGGCCATGTACGACCTGTTCTGCAATTATGCCGGCAACGAAACCACGGCACTCGAACTCGCCGACTCACCCGGGCTAGTCAACGCCACGACTTGCTTTCCTGCCTGCGCCACCATCAACGGCGCCCTGAGTCAGGGCTATGATTACTATTCGCCGCAATTCTCTTCGATGGACGCCTGGAGGAGCATCGGCAACAGTTCCTACAACGCTGCCCAGTTCAGCCTGCGCCATCGTGCGGGCGGTCTGGCATTCGATTTGAATTACACCTACTCCAAGTCGATCGACGACGGCTCCAACGCCGAACGGGTCAGTACCTTTGAGGGAGGCGGCTTCGCAAGCCAGATCCTCGATTCCTGGTTCCCGAGGCAGAACCGCGCCGTGTCGGATTTCGACACTACTCAAATCTTCAACGCGAACTGGGTTTACGAACTGCCGTTCGGCCGCGGCAAGCATTTCGGCGCAGGCATGGGGAGTTTCGCGAACGCGGTCATTGGCGGCTGGACGTTATCCGGTCTCTGGCGCTACTCCACGGGATACCCCTTCAGTTTACTCAGCCCCGAATGGGCCACGAACTACGATCTTGAGACTCCCGCTGTACCGATCAGCAGCGCACGTCCCAAGACCGGAAGCTACATCGTAGCTCAGGCAAACGGCGGGACCGGTCCGAATGTCTTCCAGGATCCCGGAATCACAGATGCAGCCACGAATCCCAACGCTGCCATCAATCTTTTCCGTCCCGCCTATCCGGGTGAGGGAGGACTGCGGAATGGCCTGCGTGGCCCGGGCACATTTAACATTGATACAACGGTAACAAAAAGCTGGGCCATCCGCGAAAGCCAGGTCGTGAAGTTCAGTTGGTCAATGTACAACCTGACCAATACCGCGCGCTTTGATGTCGGGACGATGCAGTTGAGCGGCAACAACTCGCTCTCAACCAGTAGCAGCTTTGGAAACTTCAGCTCCACGCTGTCTAACCCACGCGTGATGGAGTTTATGCTGCGCTATACCTTCTGAGGCCGCCGGATAAGCCGCTGCTCTGGAGAGTCCTACGCCAGAGGCGAGTCGCTCATGCGGAAGCGGGTGCGCACGTGCTCGGAGATGAGTTCGATGGCCGGGCGGTTCGACACCGGATCGCTCTGAGCCAGATACTTCATGGCCTCCACCAGCACGCGCTGTCCATCGACGTACCGAGGATCGGAGGTGCGTTCTCGTCGCTTGCTGCCAAAATTGGGTGGAACAGGGATGGTAAAAACCTTAGCCATGAATAAACTCAACCTGAATGAAGTCGAAACGAACTCTTAGGCAGTATAGCGCCCAGCGTTCCCTTTATAGCACACATTCTTGTGCTTTAGATTCAGTGACTTACCCGCGGGGTGAGACAAACTGCGTCTTCTTTGTGGTCTTCAATTGAAACACGTCGTTGCCGATCTTGGCCTTCAGGTTCACCTCAGAATACTTCACCAGACGATAGTCGCCCTGGCCCTGGAAGAACTGCTCCTGCACCGAGATGCCGCGGCTTAGGTCGATCCAGAGCCAAATCTTGGAGATGTTATTGCGGAACTTCTCGCTCTTGGGAATGAGCTGCAGCTTCGCGGTTGCGATCCCGTCGACGGTCTCCTCGCCCAGGTAGCTTACGTCGAAGGTCTTTATCAAATCCTCGCCGCTTCCACCAAAGCCGAGCACAAGATAGCTTTCAATCTCGCCCCGGTTGGCCCCCGCCGGATACTCCATGACCTGGTCAATCTTTGGCTGGTAAACCTCCAGCTTGCCATCTTTGTAGAGCACGAACTTGACATCAGGTTCCTTGATCTCCGCCATCATTTCGACTTCCTTTCCCTTGCGGCGGTAATAGACCGTGCCTTTCTGCAGGTCGTGTTCATCCACCACTTTCTGATACAGGTCCCACACAAAATCGGCTTGCGTGGCTTGGAAGCTGGCCGCCGCGGCGTCCATTTTCTTGAGAACACTATCGAGAGACGGCGCTTCCTGCTGCTGCAAAACAATGGTCAGGGAAAGGAACAAAATGTGGAGGCAGATCATCATGACCGCTTGCCTCGATGTTTGTGACAGATGGTTCCCACTGAATTCCGTCTCACGGTTTTCGCTTCACCAAAACACGGTAGGCCTGCACGTGCCCCTTGCCATCGGGAATGCCGTCGTATTTCACAATCGTGACCTCGCCGGAAATTGGTTCGATAATATGCACTAACTGATCTCGCACTGACTGATCGTCGCCCGGAGTAATCGCGCCGGCGGAAATCTGGTAGAGCAGGCCGCCTTGCGCATCGCTCGTAACCACCACATCGCTGGCATGTGGGTCGCGGAGCGCGGGTTTATCGTTGAAGTTGATGACCCGGGGCGAGAAGAAGACAAAGATGAGGATCAGCGTGACCATGATGTCGTAGTGCAGCGTGCCCCGCTCATGCTGCCAGAAGATGTAGCTGCGAATTGTGGGCCAGACGCCCTTCATCGGTAGGGAAGGCGCGCCCGTCGCGGTCGTGCTGATGTCCACACTTTGCAAGTTTAGTCTCCAGGTTTCAAGGTTTCAATGTTTCAAAGTTCCAATGTTTCAAGGTTCCACACTTCATTCCGAGCGCCAGGCTCCTGAAACCTTGCAACCCTGAAACTTTGAAGCATTGCAGCTAGAAGCTTTTCTTCGTAATCCTCTCCGCTCCAATATAAGGCCGCAACACCTCGGGAATCACCACACTCCCGTCAGCCTGCTGGTAGTTCTCGACAATCGCCACCCAGGTGCGGCCCACGGCCAGGCCGCTTCCGTTCAGCGTATGCACAAACTCGGTCTTGTTCTTGCCTTCCGGACGGTAACGGATATTCGCCCGCCGCGCCTGGTACGCTTGAAAATTCGAGCACGACGAGATCTCGCGAAACAATTGCTGCCCCGGCAGCCACACTTCAATGTCATAAGTCTTCGCCGAGGATGCGCTCAAGTCTCCCGTGCACAAAGTCACTACACGATTGTGCAGGCCAAGCTTTTGCAGCACGGTCTCAGCATCCCGCGTGAGCTTCTCATGCTCTTCATACGAATTCTCCGGCCGGGAGAACTTCACCAGTTCCACCTTCTGAAACTGATGCTGCCGGATGATTCCGCGCACGTCTTTGCCGTACGAACCTGCCTCGCTGCGGAAGCACGGCGTATAAGCGGTGAGCGAAATCGGCAATCGCGTAGCGTCGAGAACTTCGTCGCGATAAAGATTCGTGACCGGAACCTCGGCCGTCGGAATCAGCCATAGATCCTTTTCCCCGTGAGGCACACGAAAAAGATCGGCAGCGAATTTGGGGAGTTGTCCCGTACCATACATCGACTCAGAATTAACCAGGTAAGGCGGCAGAACCTCCGTGTATCCATGCTCGCGCGTGTGCAGATCGAGCATGAAGTTCGCCAGAGCGCGCTCGAGCTTCGCTCCCAGATCCCAGTAAACTGCAAAGCGCGCTCCCGTGAGCTTCGCCGCACGTTCCAGGTCCAGCACGCCCAGTTCCGCACCCAGATCCCAATGCGGCTTGGGTTCAAAGTCGAATGTGGGTGGCGTGCCCCAGCGGCGAACCTCCACATTGTCGTCTGCGCTGTGGCCGACCGGGACGCTCGCATCCGGCATGTTGGGAATTCCGGCAAGAATGTCCCGCAAGCGGCCATCAAGGTCGGAGGCAGTCTTCTCCCGCGCCTGAATCTGCTCGCGCAGGTCTTTCGTTTCGGCGATCGCTGCAGTAGCGTCCTGTCCGCTCTTCTTGAGTTTGTTGATATCCTCAGAGGCCTTATTCCGCCGCGCCTTCATGGTCTCAGCTTCCGTGATGGCCTTCCGGCGCTCCGTGTCGATGTCGCGGAAATCCCTGAGCACGACGGCCGGATCGGCGCCGCGCTGGCGCAGCATCTCCTCCACCCGGGACAGATTCTCGCGAACAAAGCTCAGATCAAGCATGGGGACTAACTACTTTACCGGAAGCCGGGCGGAGAATGCACGCGAGGTCAGAAGAGGCTTCATGTGGGGACAGCCGCCCTCGGCTGTCCGTCGAGCGCAGCTCGACCACCTTCACCACCTTTCGCCCGCGCCTTCCCCTGTGTAAACTACCTTCGCGATGAGATTCTCCCCCCGCGCCATTACCGCGTGCCGCCGTCTTCTGCCGTTAGCCGTAATCGTTCTCATCCTCGCTTCTACCCCAGCCGCCCACGCCTCCGCCTACAACGCCCATCCCAAACTAGTCGTCGTGATCATCATCGACCAGTTCCGCGGCGACTATCTGGAGCGCTACCGCAGCCAGTTTGGCGAAAGCGGATTCCGCCTGCTGCTCGACCACGGCGCGAACTTCACCGACTGCAACTACGACTATGCCAACACTCGCACCGCTCCCGGCCACGCCACGCTGTTCACTGGCGCCTACAGCAACGGCCACGGCATTGTGGCGAACGAGTGGTGGGATCCGAAGAAAAAGAAAATGGTCACGTCGGTCGAGGACGGAGATACCAAGCTCGTCGGTATTGCGGACGACAAACCCGGCGCGTCGCCCCACAACCTGCTCGCGGATACTCTCGGTGACGAACTCAAGTTAGCGACTCAAGGCAAAGCACGAGTCTTTAGCCTTTCCTTGAAAGACCGCGCCGCCGTCCTGCCCGGCGGCTTCGCCGCCGATGCCGCCTACTGGATCGATCCCAAAAGCGGTGCCTGGCTTACCTCTACCTACTATCGCAACGACTTGCCAAAGTGGGCGCAGGACTTCAACGCCGCCAATCGCGCCGCAAAGTATTGGGATCACGATTGGAAGAATGCGAACGGCGACCTACTCCGCTCGACTGCGCATCGCAAGGGAAAAGACGGCTCCGACGCCGGTTTCTACGAAGTCGTCGGTTCCACGCCTTTCGCCAACGAGTACGAACTGGAATTCGCCAAAGAGTTAGTCGTCTATGAAAGCCTCGGTGCCGGCCAGGCCACCGACCTGCTAGCCATCAGTCTTTCACCGAACGACATTCTCGGCCACCAGGTCGGTCCCGACTCCCCGGAGATGGCCGCCATGGCTCTCGCACTCGATCGTGACCTCGCCGATTTCTTCAACTTCCTGGGCCATCAAGTCGGCCTCGCCGACCTCTGGATTGCACTTTCCGCCGACCACGGCGTCTCCGCCTTGCCCGATGCCGCGAAAAAGCTCCGGATTCCCGCCGCCAATCTTGGCGCAGCAAAACTCGAAACCCAGATTAACAGCGAGCTAACCGTAAAGTTCTCGCACCCAGCTTCCTACATAAAACTCGATTACCCAGACGCCTGGCTCGATCAGGACGCCTTCGCCACTGTTCACATAAAAGAGCGCGACGCCGAAACCGCCGTCGGCGAAGCCATGAAGCAAGCCGGCCTCCGCGATTACTTCACCAAGTCACAACTCGCGGCAGGCGAAGTCCCCAATACCGCGCTCGGCAGAAAGTTCCTCCATAGCTACTCACCCGAAGGCGGCTGGTATGTGATGGGAGTTCCAGAAATCTACACGGTCGGCCCGTCGAAAGGTACCGACCATGCATCGCCCTACGCCTACGACACGCACGTGCCGCTAGCTTTCTATGGACTGCCCTTCCGCCCCGGAACGTATCGCACCCACGCCGAACCGGTCGATCTGGCCGCAACGTTGGCATCGCTGCTCGGCATCAACGCTCCCACCCATGCCGTAGGCCGCGTGCTCACCGAAGCGCTCGCCGAGCCGCGTTCGTCAGAACATTCCGCGGGATCTGCGAGTGAAAGGCCGCCGCAATGAACTCCTCCTCGGAAAACGGCGGCAAGTCTCCCCTGGATCTCAGCGTCACCTTCGCCGGCATTCAGCTCAAGAACCCCATCATCGCGGCCAGCGGCACTTTCGGTTACGGTGTCGAGTTCGAGGATGTCGTCCACCTCAATAAACTGGGAGCATTCGTCGTCAAAGGTCTTTCCCGCGAACCGATGATCGGCAACCCCCCGCCGCGCCTGTGGGAAACCGCAGCCGGCATGCTGAACGCCATCGGCCTGCAGAATATCGGCGCGGCCGCGTTTCTCGAAGAGAAACTGCCCAAGCTTCGCCAGTTCAAGAACATCGTTGTGTTCGCCAACGTTTTCGGCTACACCCGCGAGGACTACGAACGAACCATCGAAATTCTCAACGACGGCGAAGGCATCGCAGCCTACGAACTCAACGTCTCCTGCCCCAACACCACTTCCGGCGGCCTGCAGTTCGGCAGCGATCCCCGCTCTCTCGATGAAGTCGTGACCACTGCGAAACGCGCGGCCCGCCGGCCTTTGATCGTGAAACTTTCTCCCAACGTGACCAGCATCGCGCAGATGGCTCACATCGCGCAGGAAGCCGGCGCCGATGCCATCTCGCTGATCAATACTTTTATCGCCATGGCCATCGACCCCGACACTCGCAAGCCCCGCATCGCCAACGTCACCGCCGGACTCTCCGGCCCAGCCATCAAGCCCATCGCCCTCCGCATGGTGTACGACGCTGCCCACGCCGTGAACATTCCCGTGATCGGCATGGGAGGCATCTCAACCGCGGCCGATGTCGTCGAATTCATGCTCGCCGGCGCAACCGCCGTCCAGATCGGCACCGCCAGCTATTGGGATCCCTGCGCCACAGAGAAGATCGTGGACGAACTGCAACGCTGGTGCCAGGATCGCCAAATCACCCGCCTGGCAGACCTGACGGGTGGAATGATTTTGGAATAATTCAGCCCTTAAGTTGTCGGATGAAGTCCCCGGTTTTGCTGAGAACTGGGAACTGAGAACTGGTGGCTGGCTACCTTCCGCGCACGTACCAGATCGACCCCGGAGACTGGTAATTCCGGCCCTCGCCCCACACCACATGTGTGTTCTCGAGGCTATCGATGGCGATCGAAAACAAATTGCCAAACGGGAAGAGAAAACCGCCGGGCAGGATGTAATCGTATCCGCGCACCGGGCCGGAGAGTTGCGATTCCGCCGACCAGGTTGCTCCGCCGTTGGTGGAAGCTCGATAGAAGGTGTTCCAGAGAGGATGGTTTTGCGCGTCCACTTCTCTTGTGTCCATCCATGCGATGCGCACATCGCCCGCGGTGCCAGCGCTAATCGCCGGGAAGCAATGCTCCACGCCAGCCGCGGCGTTTGTAACATCAGCCTTAGGGGACCAGCTTTCTCCCTGGTTCGTGGAAGAAGAGAAATAGATGCGCTCCGGTCCGCCCGCAGCCGAGCCTGAGTTCCACAAGGCATAAATGACACCGGCATCATCGGACGCCAGAGCCATCTGCGAAGCCAGAAAGCCGCCCGAGCAGAAGCGGGACGAGCAATCCGGCGCCGCGCTGGAAATGTCCATCGGCGTCGTGCTCCACGTCCGGCCGCCGTCCCCCGAGCGGCTGATAAACACTTCCACCGATCGCGTGAGAAGATCCGTTCGCGGGTAAGCCGTCCAGGAAAAATAGACGTTGCCGGCGGGATCTACAACAGCGCCCGCTGCCAGGGACCAGCCCGGCTCAGCGCCGGGATTCAGCACGGTGGCCGAGAAGGTCTGCGCGTAATCGTGCGACACAGCCACCGCCAGCGTCTGATCGTGGTTAAAGCTCACGTAGACATTGGGGCCGCGAACCGCCAGCACTGGTTTATCGATGCTGATTTCCGGAGATTGTTGGGCGACGGAAAAGGACCAGGAGCGGCCAAAATCCTGCGACCGCGCCACGATGATAACGTGCCTGCCCTGCATCCACGACGCATAGAGCGTCTGCCCGTCGCTGGGGTCGACCTTAATCTGCGCATCGAATTGTCCGGACGACGAGGCCAGTAGGGAGCGCGGCGCCTCCCAGGATGTGCCATTATCATTGCTGACCAGCAGGACCATCGTCGGCGCCGTGCACGCTTGACATTGCGCCACCGGGCCGTACTGAGGATAGAGAATGTAGATGTGACCGTGGGCGTCCGTAGCCATCGCGGGCTCCCATTGGTCCCCTGCGCTGAAGCCGACGCGCCGCGGAGGAGTGAAGCCCGAAGCGGCCAACGCCGCAGGCGCCATAGCCAGCGCCAATAGCAGAAAAGTGGCAAGTTTCTGCACACCCCGGGCGCGGCTGGACGTGAAAATCAACGAAGTTCTCCTGGGACACCGGCTGCGACAACCTTGCCGCACTTTATAATGAATTTCTAATAAACGTCAATTACCCGATAGGGTCATCAGCACTTTAGTAATGTCCAGCCTGGCGAAAATGCTAGTGTCAGGGATTATTGTGAGGACACCCGTTCCCGGCTGCCTGCCCTGAGCTACGAAGGGTCCGTCGAGCGAAGCTCGATTGTCTCGCGGTGAGGCCGGCAAGCCGCGCGTGACTTTCTGCTGTCATCTAATAGGAGCGCCACAAGGAGCAATCTTAAAAATGGAAAAAGCCACATTCGCCGCAGGATGTTTTTGGGGAGTGGAAGCCACCTTCCGGCAGATGCCCGGAGTGCTGTCAACGCGCGTGGGCTACACCGGCGGAAATACTGACAATCCCAACTATAAAGAAGTCTGCACCGATCGCACCGGCCACGCCGAAGCGGTAGAAGTGGAATTCGATCCCGCCCAGGTTCGCTACGCCGATTTGCTGAAAGTCTTCTGGGAGAACCACGATCCCACGCAACTCAACCGCCAGGGCCCGGACTGGGGCACGCAATACCGCTCCGCCATCTTCTACCACACGCCCGAGCAGCAGGCCGCAGCGCAAGCCTCAAAAGAAGCGCTCGAAAAGGCGCACCGTTACTCCAAGCCAATCGTCACCCAGATCGTCCCGGCGGTAACGTTCTATCCCGCCGAGGACTATCACCAGCAATATCTGGAAAAGCGCGGCTTAGCCAGCTGCCACATCAAGGCTTAGGGACGAACGAGCCTCAACCGCGGGGGAGGCGGAAGTATTCAATAGCATCCATCGCGGCTAGGTGGAGCAGACAGGTTGTTCAGCAATGCAAAGTGACCCGGACGAAGAGCTTTTTTCTAGACTTAGTCGAATCGACGACTTCGCCGAGGAAGCAATTTGCAATGACACTTGGAAGATTGGAGTTTGGCAAAGGATTTCGGTGAATTCGTGGTGCGGATCGCTCCGCAAGATATCCTGGGCCATGCTTTGCTGGCAAGGGCTTGCAGGCACCTAGGGGATCGAACGCGAGCCCTGGAGGAGGTCCAACGGTGCCGGATTCTCTTCACTAGTGGAGAACTAAAGACGATGGAGCTTGAGGTGTTTGGTCAGTTTCTTGAAAAGGAAACCGCTCATTTCCTCTGAGGAACTGAAGACGCACAATCAGAGATGGCAGCCTGCGCAATGAAATTGGAAAAGTAAGACAGGCGAGGATTTGCCCATCGATGAAATTGCTCAAATTGGAGTCGGCCCTCACTCCAACGGCTCGAAGTGCAGCGATTTAACTCCGAGTGCCGCCAAAGCCTCATCCATGGTGCGTACCACCCTCAATAGCGGACGGGAATGCTCTCCCATGATCTGAAACATGCGAGCCAGGCCAAAAATAAGTGCCTTCGAGGCGACAATGAAGCGTGGCCTGGTGGGGTCTGACAGGACTGGCTCCTGGTTTGCCAGTTGGCGGATAAGGTCCGCGGACACATCAAATTCCGTAACCAGCGAGCAATCCATGATGCTGGCGCTCGCGTCCATCAGGGTCGCATATCGCTGTGCTGTCCTGTAGGACACCGCCAGCAATTCGTTCGTGACCCGGCCCTTAAACCGGATCAGCATGATCTTGTTGGCTCGGTCGAACTCACATCGGAAGCTGGCGGGAATCTCGGGGCAAGGTTGCGAAGCCATAATACCCCCTCCCTTCTTGCCGGGGACTCAAAAGATGGCATTCCCGAAGGGTTGTCTAACGAGAGCTTAGAATTGCGGAAAATCCGCGTAAATGGCACTTTCGTGCAGGGCGTGGAGGCTGCCCCAAGCGCATTCACCCGCTGCGCGGGCAGTCTCAGTTTGCCGTCAGCAGCATCGGCGCACCTTTCGTGATCACCAGAGTATGCTCGTAATGCGCCGATGGCCGGTGATCCGCCGTGACCACCGTCCACTTATCCTGCGCCACGCACGCCCTGCCGGAGCCCGCAGCAATGATCGGTTCGACGGTAATCACCAGCCCATCGGTGAGAACCTGATTCGCTTCCGGATCAGCAAAGTTAGGCACTTTAGGTTCTTCATGGATCGTTCGCCCAATGCCGTGCCCACCCAGATCGCGAATCACCGAGAACCCGCTCCGCCTCACCTCGCGCTCGATCACCCGCCCAATCTCGCAAACCCGAAATCCCGCACGCGCCACGAGCATAGCCTTGGAAAAAGCCCGCTCCGCGCATGCCACCAGGCGATGGCACTCCTCCGTCACCTCGCCCACCGGAACCGTGACCGCAGCGTCGGCCATGAATCCATCTTTTTCGACGGTGACATCCAGTTTGACCAGGTCGCCCTCGCGCAGCTGGCGCTTGCTAGGAATCCCATGCACCGCCTCTTCATTCAGGCTGATGCAGTTCACGCCAGGAAATCCGTAGACCAGCGCCGGCGCCGACCGCGCTCCATGCAGCCGCATCACGCCCGCACCCACTTCATCCAGTTCCGCCGTTGTAATCCCCGGCCGCACTGCGCTCTTCATCGCCTCCAGCATCAGGCAAACCACGGCGCCGGCTGCCCGCATCCCGCTCAATTCTTCCGGCTCATTGATGGACATGACATTCCCTCAGGAACATGATACTTCCACGACTTGTTTTACTGCGGTCGCATCACGAGCGAAAACGTTCTCGAGGCCGCATCTTTCGGGCAAATCGCGTAGATAAGTAAAGGCTGACTAGTGAAGATGCCCGTCAGCGTGCCTTCCCGGACGCACCCGCAAAAAGATCTGGAACGACACAGGATCATTGCCATACGCCGCATCCAGCACCGCCGGCTTCGAATAAACCGTCACATCCGCGCCCAACCCCAGCTGGTACGCGCGGTTCTGCACTAGATCGCGCGTGCCGCCGAAAGTATAAGCGCCAATACGGTAGGACGGTTGCTCCGCTGGCGGAAACAATTCATTCTTGTCCACCAGTTCCATCCGCGTAAACACATAGTCGCGCCGCAGAAAGTTCAGCGTGGATTCCAGCAGGTAACCGTTGAGAATGATTCCCGTGCCAATCTCGCGCACCCGTCCCCACACCAGCGAAGTCGCCCAATCGCCAGCCGCCAGCGGACGGTTGTATTCCACAGAAGCCGTCTGCCGCCACTGGTTCCAGGGCTCCAGAGCTTCCGGATGGTCGAGATGCCCAATGCTGTATTGCGCCGTCCAGTTCCGATCGGGAGCAACACTGCCGCGCACCGACCAGGAATCGAGAGCAGCCGGCTGGATGCTCCAGCGTTCCTCGTTCGGCTCGTGTCCGTTGAAGGCCGAACCCTCCAGCTTGATTCGGTCAATCACCAACCCGGCCGTCACGACGCCAAAACTGGTATGCGTCGAATCCTGCAGATGATGGCTGAGCGGCGCCAGTGGCAGTTCCGCAGCCGACGTCCGGTGAATGTAGGTTACCGGCCCCAGCGCCGGCTCCGCCGACGGCCCTCCATATAGCTCCCACGAGATTTTCTCCGACAGCGGCAGCGAATACAGCGCCGCAAGTTCCGCAAACAGATTGTGCGGATGCTGGTGGTCTACCAGCGGCTCACCGTGATAAGTCTCCCCTGTCTGAAACAGTTCGGGGAATCCAGGATGCGGCGAAGTCAGCGATTCCGCCGAAAACATCTGCCGCAACAGAATTGTTCCCCGGCCGAGGCGATGCTGCTCCATCAACATCCCCCAATTTACCGATTCAGCCTTCCCCGCGCCGCGCGGGCCGCCTTGCTGGTTGTAGTCGGTGAAGATGACACCATGCGCCATCACTTCCCATCCGCCGCGCATCAGCATCCACTCGTGCGCCGGCACCGAAGCCGGCTCCCAGGCGGTCCCCGATCCCTCGTGCGGCGAAGGCAAATGCGCAGCAGCGCGCTCCTTCATGTCCATCCCGCTCATCGGCATGCCGCTCATGGATGTGTCCTGCCCCGAAGCCGCACATAATAGTGTCCCCACTGCAACCGAGCAGGCAAGGATTGAACCCCAGAAAGTCCTATCCATAAGAACCTCGTTCTCCAAAGAAAGCTGTGTGAAATCGACGCACGCGGGTCGGCAACGTGTCGATAGAGAATGGAGAGCTTTGTGGATCAGATCCTGAGAATGGAGCGGCTGGGCGGACTGGTGGAACCTGCAAGGGCAGTTGAAGATGCGTTGCCGTAGTTCGGAACCGCAGGAACAGCGAGTACGTCATCTGCCAGCATCAGCAGCGCAGGCCGCGGCGAAAAAATGCTAGTCAGTAGAGCAGACGGATGAAGGCCAGTGCAACAACGATAGTCAGCGGGATGCGGGCTGGCTGGGACTCGGGAAGGATGGCATCCAGTATGCAAAGGCACAGCCGAAGCGGGCAACACGCAGATCGTTCCTGCAGCCGCCGCAATGACCGCAATTAATAGCGCCGCTGCAACGCCCTGAGGGAAACTGATTCGTGGGAAAAGCTGGCTCACAAATTACGTCCCGGTAATCTTCACTCGAAGCTCTTCCGGCAGGCGTTCGCGAATCTCCTGCGGCAGCCGGTCGTGCACCCGCCGCGCGCCTTGCTTGGCCGCGTCCAGCACGGTCACAGGCGCGGGCGTAGCCACCGCCACCACCAGCCAGATCAGAGCCGACAAGGCAAAGCCCGCCAGCGCCGCAATCTCCAGCCAGAAAGCATGCCGCGGAACAAAGTGGCGAATCACGCCAAAAGTCAGCAGAAAAACCCCGCCCGAAACCGAGGCCAGCGCGATCAGCCCAACGTCAATCGTGCGGTGTATGCGCTGCCGCCCGCGGCAGTGCTCGCACTCGGCAAAATGGCTCTCGTAGTCGCTCCCCATCTCCGGTGCCAGGCCGGAAATGTCATAGCGCCAGCCCGCCAGAATCTTCCCGACAATTGGATCAATGCACTGCTGACTCATAGGTGACTGCGTTGTCATTCCGAACAAGCGTTCTTTGCGCAGTGAGGAATCCGGGCGAGCCGCGCGAAGCATCGCGCTCCTTGCGATGCAATAATCGCGCGTTTGGCTCGCTTCCTTATCAAACTCCACCAAACCCTCTACAGCTGGATCGGTGGCAAAACCTCGCCCTGCATCGCCACCAGCACCCGATTCTGAAACAACCCGCCCCGCTCGGCCAGCGCCTTTTCTGCCTCTCGCCGCGCTATTTCCGGGTGATTGTTCTGCTCAGAGAGATGCGCCAGCACGACAAAGGCTGCACTATTATCATAGTCGTTAATGAAGAAATCCGCGAGCTTCTCATTCGACAGGTGCCCCACGTTGCTCGCCACCCGCTGCTTCACCGACCACGGGTAAGACCCACCACGCAGCATCTCCACATCATGATTCGATTCCATCACCAGAATGTCTGACCCGCGCAGGTGATCGCGCACGTTAACTGGAAGGTAACCCAGATCGGTGGCCACGCTCACCTTCGCGCCCTCCACCCGAAACGTGAACCCCACCGGATCGGCGGCGTCGTGCGGAATGGTGAAAGGTTTCACCTCAATATCGCCCACCTGAAAACGGAGCCCCGACTCAAAGCGCTCCAGCCGCTCCAGTTGCGGCCGTTCGCCCTTCTCATCACGTATGGCGCGCGACCACGCAGCATGCGTTGCCCCGGTCATAAATATTGGGATGCGCAGCTTCTTCGCCAAAGTTGCTAAGCCGTAAATGTGATCGGAATGTTCGTGGGTAATCAGAATCGCCGAAAGCGACTGCGGATCTTCGCCGAGCACCTTCATGCGCTTGAAAGTCTCGCGGCAGGAAATGCCGGCGTCGACCAGAATCCGGGTGCGTGCGCTGGCCACAAAAACACAATTCCCCCGGCTCCCGCTCGCCAGCATCGAAACCGTCACACCCATCCCCGCAGCATACGCGCCCACCCTGTGGATTCGGGAGTAACTTATCGGTTATCCAATACCTAAGGGCAGCCGCCAGTGTCCAGAGATCAATGGTCAGTCCCGGTTTCAGGGGTTTTCTGATCACTGGCCACTGATCACTGACCACTGATTTTTCACTTTCCCTGCCGCAAGTTGTCGATAACCCCGCGCATGAGCGATCCGCCGTAAGCTCCGGCAATCCCGGGCAGCGCAGCCAGAAATGATCCATACACCTGCGCCCGCGTGGGCCTCACCGTCAGGATTAAATAGGCAGCCAGCTCAGCCAGAGGAACGAAAACGCCGACCACCACGACCCACCGCCAAGGCCAACGCGGCCGCAGCAGCCCGAGCAGCATGCAAGCCATGAGCACCAGTAGCGCGGTAAGAAGCAAATCGTCGATCATGACATCTGCCCAGCCCGTGCCGACCCCAGCCAGCGCGGCCAGAACATAGAATGGCGCATCGTTCCCAGCCCGCGGCGAAATCGGTTCAGTCGTCATTCTGTCCGGGGGGTTCTCATGGAAAAGCGATCAACGCCTGCAGCGACGTGGAAGAGCGGCGCTGCAGCGCCGCGTAAGGGCGCACGATGAAAAACGGGCTTTAGCGCCGGGGACTCTAATCCGGGGACTCTAATACAGATAAAACCCACGCCCACTCTTCCTCCCCAACCACCCCGCATCCACCATCTTGATCAGCAGCGGACAAGGCCGGTACTTAGGATCGCCCAACCCATCCTGCAGCACGCGCATAATGTCGAGGCAAACGTCGAGCCCAATAAAATCAGCCAAAGTCAGCGGCCCCATGGGATGCGCCATCCCCAGTTTGAACACCTCGTCCACAGCTTCAGCCGTAGCCACGCCCTCCATCACCGCATACATTGCTTCGTTCAGCAATGGCATCAGCACCCGGTTCGAAACAAATCCCGGCGCATCGTTCACCTCAACCGGAGTCTTATCGAGCTTCACCGCCAGCTCCCGCACCGCCGCAAAAGTCTCCGCCGAAGTGGCCAGCCCGCGAATCACTTCCACCAGCTTCATCACCGGCACCGGATTAAAGAAGTGCATCCCAATCACTTTTTCGGGACGCTTGGTCAACGCCGCGAGTTTAGTAATAGAAATTGAAGAAGTGTTCGAAGCTAGAATCACATCCGGCCGTGCCACCCGGTCAAGATCGCAAAAGATCTCCGTCTTGATCTCAATCTTCTCGGTAGCCGCTTCCACAATGAAATCGCACTCGGCCAGCTTGGCGCGGTCGGTTACGGGATCGATTCGCCGCAAAGCCGATTCTTTGTCCTCAGCCGAAATCTTGTCCTTCGTCACATCGCGGTCGAGATTCTTAATGATGGTCTCGAGGCCGCGATTCAGAAACCGCTGCTCCACATCGCACAAGACAACCGAATAACCCGCGCCAGCAAATATCTGCGCAATGCCGCTGCCCATTGCGCCCGCGCCAATCACTCCCACACGTTTCATTTCCATAACGTCGCTCTAATGAAAACGCTTGAGTCTATCACCACATACGGGAGGTCCGAAATGGAACGCGCCGCCCCACAATTCCTCTCGCGTAGGGTTCCCTGAAGCCAACGGGGCGTATGCTTGCGCCGCTTCGCGGCGATACCTACGAATGCCGGAAAGCTAACCGCGCCCGCGGGTGTAAAATGTTTATTCGCCATCCGCGATTTTGAAAGGATTCCCCATGGCAAACTTGGAACTCCCCGTCCGGCCGCCGCGCTCATCCACCCATCTCGGTCCCTTCATCAACGAACCGTTTTTCGATTTCACGAAAGAAGACAACGCCCGCAAAATGCGCGCCGCCATCGAGCGAGTCCGCGGCCAGCTCGGCCGCGAGTATGATCTCATCATCGGCGGCCAGCGCGTCAAGACCACCGACAAGATCAAGTCCCTGAACCCCTCGAAGCCGTCGCAGATAGTAGGGATCCATCAGAAGGCAACAAAAGAGCACGTAGAGCCGGCCATGGCCGCCGCGCTAAAGGCATTCGATTCCTGGAAGCGCACTCCCATCGAAGAGCGCGCCGCTCTGCTGTTCCGCACCGCCGATCTGCTGCGCGAACGCAAAATGGATCACATGGCCTGGCTCGTCTTCGAAGTCAGCAAAAACTGGGGCGAAGCCGATGCCGACATCTCCGAGGCCATCGACTTCTGCGAGTTCTACGCCCGCGAAGCCCTGCGCTTCGCCCAAGCTGAACCGCCGGTGCAGATGCCCGGCGAGCGCGACACGCTCACCTACATCCCGCTCGGCGTAGGCGCGGTGATCCCGCCGTGGAATTTCCCCTGCGCCATCATGGCCGGCCTGGTGGTCGCCTCCATCGTCAGCGGCAACACGGTAATCCTGAAGCCGTCGAGCGATTCCCCCACCATCGCCGCGAAATTCGTCGAGTTGCTCGAAGAAGCCGGCATTCCCGAAGGCGTAGTCAATTTCTGCCCCGGCGCCGGAGCCAGCTTCGGCGATGCCGTCGTTGCGCATCCCAAAACGCGTTACGTAGCCTTCACCGGCTCGCGCGAAGTAGGCCTCCACATCAACAAAACCGCCGCCACCCAAGCCCCCGGCCAGCTCTGGATCAAGCGCACCATCTTAGAAATGGGCGGCAAAGACGCCATCATCGTCGATGCCGATGCCGACATCGACTCCGCGGTCGAAGGCGTCGCGCAAGCTGCATTCGGCTTCCAGGGCCAGAAGTGCTCGGCCTGCTCCCGCGCCATAGTCGACGAACGCATCTACGACAAATTCCTCGAGCAACTCAAAACCCGCGTAGAAAAGATCACCGTAGGCGATCCCGCCGAAAACGCCAACATGGGCGCCGTAATCAACGAAGGCTCGATGAAGACCATCCTCGCCTACATCGAACAAGGTAGAAAAGATGGCCGAGTCTTAACCGGTGGCAATCGCGCCACCGAAGCCGGCGAAGGCTACTTCATCCAGCCCACCGTGATCGCCGACATTCCGGCCAAGTCAAAACTAGAGCAGGAAGAAATCTTCGGCCCGGTGCTCGCCGTAATCAAAGCCCGCGGCTTCGAGAACGCTCTTGAAATTGCCAACGACACCGAGTTCGGCCTGACCGGCGCCATCTACACCAAGTCGCGCGACAAAATCGACCGAGCCAAAAGCGACTTCTACGTGGGCAATCTCTACATCAACCGCAAATGCACCGGAGCCATGGTAGGAGCCCACCCCTTCGGCGGCTTCAATATGTCGGGCACCGATTCCAAATCCGGCGGCCCAGATTACTTGTACTTGTTTACGCAGGCCAAGTCGGTGGCCGAGAAGATCTAGAAGGGAAGTCAGGCTATGCTCTGATCGCCTTACTCCTTAGCCGGGCAGCTCGACTCCGGAAAAGCGTTGGCAGGCGTCAATCAACTCTTCCTGCCGCTCCACGTCACGCGTAGCCGGGTTCGGCTTGCGAGGCCGCATGTGGTAAAAATACCCACCTGTTACGGTCGCAGCGGGATCATCGCTCACCGCCAGCCAAACCTGGGTGCGATGCCCTTCATCAATATCATCCGGCGCTCCCGCACCTCCCATCTTGGTGGGCACCCAGCCCGGCTCAAGCGCATTGGAGAGAACGCCGGGCCAGCGCCACGCAACCGCGAAGGCCAGCAGCACATCATGCAGCTTGGTATCGGAGTAAGCCTGCTGCCCCTGCCATGGCCGCTCCTCCCACGTCAGATCCTTCAAGCTCGCATCGCCATTCCGGTGGAGGCCGGAACTTAAATAGACCAGCCGCTTCGGCTTCTTGATGAGCGCGGTCAAAATATAGGGCGCGAGCGTGTTGACTGCGAAAACCTGCGGCAGCCCATCTTCGGTCGCGACGCGACGGGGCTCCCTGTAGCCGATTGCCGCGTTGTGGATCACCGCATCGAATAAGCCGAGCCCGTTCACCTGTTCGGCCCCCTTGCGCGTTTGAGCGATGCTCGTCAGATCGCCGATAACTACTGTTTCGGCTCCCGGAACAGCCGCCAGAGCTTCTTCTCCTCGCTTCGGGTTACGGGCAATGTAAAACCACCCCGTGCCCTTGCTCGATGAGAAGCTCCGCGGCCATTCGCCCCAGCCCGTCGGAAGAACCGGTGATAAACACGCGCGCCATTTTATTCAGTTTTCTTGTCGACTGGCACCGGCGCCGGATTCCTTTCCAAAAACTGCCGCTGATGCCAGTACGGATAAACCGGCGTTACATCACTAGCCGCATCCAACTTCGCAACCTGTGCGGCAGTCAAATTCCATCCCGCAGCCCCCAGGTTCTGCCGCAACTGCTCTTCATTCCGCGCCCCAAAAATCACCGTCGAAATCGACGGGCGCTGCAGCAGCCAGTTCAGTGCCACCTGCGGCACGCTCTTTCCCGTCTCTTTCGCAATCGCATCCAGCGTGTCGACCACTTTGTACAGATGCTCGTCCGAAACCTGCGGACCGAGGTTGCCAGTCTTGTGCAGCCGGCTCTCCGCTGGCAACGGCTGCCCGCGCCGTATCTTCCCGGTCAACCGTCCCCATCCCAGCGGACTCCACACCAGCGCCCCCACTCCCTGATCCAAAGCCAGCGGCATCAGTTCCCACTCATACTCCCGGCCAATCAGCGAGTAATAAACCTGATGGCCCGAGTAGCGCGCCCAGCCAAATTTATCCGCAACACCAAGAGACTTCATCAAATGCCATCCCGAAAAATTCGAGCACGCAATGTATCGAACCTTCCCGCTCACCACTAGTTGATTCAGCGTGCTCAGTACTTCCTCGACCGGAGTCAACGCATCGAACCCGTGCAGATGATAGATGTCGATGTAGTCCGTACCCAGCCGCCGCAAGCTGGCCTCACAAGCCTTGATCAGGTGATAGCGCGACGACCCCAGATCGTTCGGCCCCGGCCCCATGCGAAAAGTCGCCTTCGTCGAAATCAATACGTCGCCGCGCCGCCCCGCGATCGCTTTCCCTAGAATTGTTTCGGACAATCCATCCGAATAAACGTCCGCAGTATCAAAAAGGTTGACCCCAGCTTCGAGGCAAATGTCGACCAGCCGGGTCGCCTCAGCCACATCGCTAGCACCCCAGGCGCGAAAAAATTCGGTCGACCCGCCAAAAGTTCCCGTGCCAAAACTCAAAACCGGTACCTTCAATCCAGAGCGTCCCAACGTTCGAAATTCCATGAGCAATAGATGCATCCCCAATCCGAACGATGCGCTCAAAGAGCAGTTCTCAAGTTGCTTTCATGGAGGAGCACAGACTGAGGAGCGCAGATCGGGAAGGGCACGACTTCAGTCGTGCCGTTGGGGCTGTGAAGAGACACCGGCTTTAGCCGCTGAGGGGGAACCACACCGTGCCGACCCGGAAACAAAAAGGCCGCCTGCAAAGGCGGCCTCGTCGAACAAAATTAAAACTCGTTAAGGCATAACCCCCGCCGGAGGCTGCGGAGCCGGCCCCGCCGTAGTAGCGGCAGCCGCCTCATTCAAAATCCGGTGATGGATCGTGAACAGCGCCAGCTCCAGCCGGTCCGACACCCCAATCTTGTCATACACATTCCGCAGATAATTCTTGATGACCTGCTCGGTCGTCCCCAGCTGCGTGGCAATCTCTTTGTTCTTGTAGCCCTGCACAATCAGCGCCACAATCCGCAACTCTTTCGCCGTCAGCCGGTCGCGCACCCGCAACCCGACCATATCGTTCTCGGTGAGTTCGCTCGGGACCGCGACATCCTGCACCCAGGTCTCGCCGCGCGCCACCTTGCGCACGCAATCCACCAACGCCGCGCTGGTCACATTGCGGTAGACCACGCCATGCGCGCCGTTCGTCATGTGCCGCTGCGCGCTCTCGCCCGTGTCGGCCAGCACCACCACCCGGGTCTTGGCCCGGTTCGCCGACTGGACGATCGCCGCGAAGTCGTTGTGAAAGCCCGCAGCCACCACCAGCACCGCAGCACGGAATTTGTCCAGAGCCATGAACATCTGCTCTTGCGTCTGGGCTTGCGCCACAATCCGCATCTCATCTTCCACCGCAAGCACCTTGGCGATGCCCGCGCGGAAAATTGCCTGGTTATCGGCCAGAATCAGTTTGAGCATGTTATCGATACCCCAAAACTCGTATTGTCATCCTAGAGGCGGGCGCCTTCTGCCCGCCGAAGGATCCGGGCGAGCCGCGCGAAGCGTCGCGTTCTTTGCGTCGCCATACCAGCGCGTTTGGCTCGCTTCCTTATTACTCTGCCACTCTAAAAGAGCCCACTCCAACTACGAGTTCCTGACGAACTCGTACGAATCGATCACGCAGGCCACCCCGCGGCCCTCTTCGCTGGTTCCGGTAGGGTCGGCGCGCACCACCCGCCCCTTGCACTGGATCACCACATTCTCCTGCCCCCCGGTTACGTCAGGTGGTAATGTGATCTCAAACTCCACCGGCGAACCGATCTCCAGCGACGCGTCGGCGCGAATGTAAACTCCCGCCGCGCTCAGATTTCCTGTAAGCCCTTTAGTGTCGCCGCTGGCACGTTCATCGTGAATCTTGATCGGCAATTCCAGCGGAAACCGTTTTCCGGTCCGTGCTTCGGACACAGTGCCTCCTAGTTCCTGGCTCAATCGCTACACCCCTCGCTAAGCCCAGCCAACCCCACCAGAATACGCCACTGGCAGGCGATCAGCCACTTTTGTTGCTCAGGGCAGGTTATATCACGGATGTACCCCGGATAAAAGCCTGATTACGAGTTGGTTAAGGGTAGAACCTAGATTCCCCCTTAGGGTTCGCGTAGGGCGGACGCCCTCGTCCGTCGCCTTTGACTTTGCTTTTGCGGTTGATCACCAGCAGCCGCCTCAAGGGGACCGTTGGCTTTCAGTCCGACCCCGTCCTACACTTAGCCGATGCCGCCGATGCAAGCCGGATTGGGAGATGCGCAATGAAAACCGAGTCATCGCCAGCATTAGCCTTGGACACGCGGGATCGAAACGAAACTCCGGTGCGAGAGATCGCGCTGTGGCGAATTTATCTTCTGAGGGCCGGCTACCTCTTGATTGCCGTTGGCATGGGAATGCAGAAGGTTCCGGCCTTCCTTCATCACAAGCCTTGGGAGCTGATGCACGGTGTGGTCAATTCCATGCTGCTCGCGCTCGTGCTGCTGGCTGTCCTGGGGCTACGCTATCCTCTGAAAATGCTGCCGCTTCTGTTCTGGGAAATAGCATGGAAGTCCACATGGCTTCTCGCGGTAGCGCTGCCTGCCTGGCGAAACCACACCATGGACGCAGACACCTGGGACACAACGTTTGCCTGCCTGATGAGCGTGATCTTCCTGTTCGTCGTGCCGTGGGATTATGTCTGGCGGAATTTTGTCGCCGCGCGCAGTGATCGCTGGAAATGATCGCTGCGTGACAGGCTATTTGAGGCGGGTGGCCCATTCAAGCCGTCTCTTGGCTTGAGTGGGGCAACTCCACAGCTGGAGGCTGGCCCGGCCTTTCACTCCGAAGACGGCGCCCGTCCTCATCTCTTCGTTCTCTATTGGCTCGGCGGTCTTGAAGGGAGCGGTGCGTCTATGGTCTTCGGGGGCGTAAATGGCGGCGGACCATCGCCAGGTTCTGGCCTGTCAAACTGTGCGGCCTCCTTCTGATCGCTGTGCATCTGTGGAATAAAAGGCTCAAAACCCAAAAGCGTCATGCGACGTAGGAGTTCCTTCCCATAGGCGGTACCGTCAACCTCATCACGTGGGGCGTTAACCAGGATCAGACTGTCGCGAGGGCCAAGATAAAGCAGCGCGTCACCGGCATCCTTTAGTTTCAGAGGCGGTTGGATTTCTTCGGTCCCTCCCGAGATAACCGGGATGGCCGCCAGCTCGCCGACCCAGTTCCCCTTCAACACTGCAATCGAAGGCGCAGGCCAGGAATCAAATCGATGATCCAGGTCGTCATAGCCTCCAACAGTATTCGTGCCCGCCAGGATCACGAAAGTTTTCGCCCCGGCCCGCCGCAATTCAGGTTCAACGTAGCCGTCTCCTTGCTCGCGCAGAAAATGGGCTGAGCCGGCGATCAGGAAGGCGCGCTGGTGTTTGGCGAGTACTTCGTCCTTTACGACCTGCGCATACCACTGATCGCGATGTCCCAGGAACGGGCCGATGTCGTCTTTGGTTTTTACCCTGCTCCAATTGATGTAGGGGTCTCCACAAAGAACACGCATCTGATGCTTGCCACGGCGGCGCATGTTCGTTTCGCGGATCTTCTTATACAGTTCTCCGTAAATCGGCGGCGGGGGCCCCAGACCAAGCGTGCTGCGCCAGGCCCGCTGCACCTCTTCGATCGGAACTGCTTCGCCTGCAATGTATCGGTCTACGGACTTCTGATACAGCGAATTTCCGAGTTCCATCACGATGTCATCAACCCGGTCGGCGAAGTCAGGGTTAGAGACTAGCGAATCGAGCCATTCGTATTCCTGCTTATTGTTGTGGATCTCGCCCAACATAACGATGTCGTGCGTCTCAAATGCCTGCATGACAACTGCCGACGCATTCTTGTGGATCGGACCCGCTTGGGCAACGCATAGTGAAGCCAACCCAAACAAGAGTGCCGACAAAGTCTGTACGCGATGTACTTTCATCTGCAATCGCGAGGAACGGTGCACCTTTAGAATCTCCAAGTAAAGACACCAGCCCCGTAACGTGAGTTCCCGCCGGTCAAAAAGAAGACGCAACGGAAATCCTGCGCAATTCATCTGTTCCTTAGAGAGGAAAAAATCCATTAACGGTGGCCAGGCGATTATGCCCGCGGTCGAACCGCCCGAACCACAGCCCGTCAATGCACAATTTTACGAAATGGCGCATTACGCAAAGTGTTCGGAGGATTGAGCGAATCTTAAGGAAAATTCAGGAGGATAGCATGACAAAAACTGCAATCGGTCTGTTTGAGAATTCAGAAGTGGTAGATCGTGTCGTTCGCGAACTGGAGGCGCTGGGTTTCTCGCTCAACGACATTCGCGTCGTAGCCGAGCCGCGGGATATTCCGCAGGCTGGAGTCCTGGCGACCCCACACACGGATTTTGAAGTGGATTTACTGCGGGATCTTTTGGGGTTTGGGGTCGCCCAAGCGGACGCAGAAGATTATGTTCAGGGAGCACGGCACGGAGCGGTCTTGGTTTTCGCCACGGGTTCCGGTGACAAACCGCAAGTGGCAATCGACATCATGAACCGTCACGGCGCTGTGGAGCTCGAAAAGGTCGGAGCCTCGCGGCCCCAACTCCCAAATGCAGTCGACGACTACGATGAGGCGAACGTCGGGCAAGCACGCCTCGACCGCGATCGTTCTGTCCAGATCGGCAGAGTCAGCTCTTCTGGTTCGGGCGCACGCCTGTTCGTTTGGTAAGTGTTTTCGCCGGCAGAATCACCCCCGGGACGGACCTTGCCACTGCGAACGTGCCTGCGTGGTACCGTTTACGGGAACGCCTTTTTCCTACGAGGGGAGCTAACTAATGCCCGGTTCATTCTTCTTCCGCGCGGCCGCGCTTCTTCGGCCGCGCCTTTTCATCCAGATGGTCGCTCTTGTCCTGACCTTGGCTACCTGCCTGGCGGCCCAACAGACGGCAGCGCAAAAAACCGGCAATACCGCCTCCAGGCCTGCCGCACAACAGTCGACTCCCAGCCCGGACGACGTCGCCTCCGCATCGCGCCAAACACTGTCCCAGTTCAACGATGCCCTGGAAAACCTCGCTGCAAAAGTTTCCCCCGCGGTAGTCCAGATTCTCGTAACCGGCTACGGCCCGCTCCAGGAACAAAACCGCTCCGAGACCGCTCTCATCGTCCGCCAGCACGCGGTCGGCTCCGGCGTCATCGTCGACCCCAATGGCTACATCATCACCAACGCCCACGTAGTCGAAGGCGCGCAGCGCATCCGCGTCGCCTTGCCCCTGCCCATCGATTCCACCCGCTCCCTGGCCGCAGGCAGGCGTCACATTCTCGAAGCCCGCCTCGTCGGCGTGCACAAGGAGACCGATCTCGCCCTCCTCAAGATCGATGAAAAAGATCTCCCCACGCTGGTCCTGCTCACGCAACAGCGTCCCCGCGTAGGTCAGCTGGTATTCGCCATCGGCAGTCCCGAAGGCTTGCAAAACTCCGTCACCATGGGAGTGGTCAGTGCCGTAGCGCGCCAGGCCGATCCCGATAAGCCCATCACCTACATCCAGACCGACGCTCCCATCAATCCCGGCAACAGCGGCGGTCCGCTCGTCGATATGAACGGAGCCGTCCTCGGCATCAACACTTTCATTCTTTCTGAAGGCGGAGGCAGCGAGGGTCTGGGCTTCGCCATTCCCGCCCGCATCGTCGATTTCGTCTATCGCAGCCTGCGCAAATACGGCCACGTGCATCGCGTCGAGATCGGCGCCGTAGCTCAGGAAATCACGCCCACCCTCGCCGACGGCCTCAGACTCAGCCAGCGCTGGGGAGTCATCATCGCCGACGTCAAGCCCGGCGGCCCCGCCGCCACCGCCGGCGTGCAGATTCAGGACGTTGTCCTCACCGCCGACGACCGCCGTATCGAAACTCTTCCTCAGCTTTCTTCCGCCCTCTATCTGCACCGCCTCGATCAGGTGCTGAAGCTCGAAATCCTGCGCGGCGATCAGAAGATAACTCTCTACGTCCCGGCCATCGAGCATCGCGATGAGATGGATCAACTCTTCGACGCCGCCGATCCCGAAACAAACCTGATCGCCCGCCTCGGCATTCTAGCCACCGATCTAACCGACGACCTGCGCAGCAAGGTTGGCACGCTGCGCATTCCCTCCGGCGTAGTTGTGCTCGGCCGTGCCGCCGACTTGATCCTGCCCGACACCGGCCTCCAAACCGGCGACATCATCCACGCCCTCAACACCACTCCCATCACCTCCATGGACGCGCTCCGCGCCGCCCTCCTCACCCTGAAGACCGGCGACCCCGTAGTCCTCCAGGTCGAACGCTCCGACGGCCTAACCTACCTCAGCTTCGAGATGGAGTAAAATGTCGCAGGGAAGAAGTTGATTGTCATCCTGAGGGAGCGCGCTTTCTGCGCGAGCGAAGGATCTGAGCGAGCCGCACGACGCGTCGCGCTCTTTGCGACGCATTAATCGCGCGTTTGGCTCGCTTCCTTATGCGCCCGTAGCTCAACTGGATAGAGCATCTGCCTTCGGAGCAGAGGGTTGGGAGTTCGAGTCTCTCCGGGCGCACCATCTTAATGCGCTGAAGGCACGGTTCGAGGATAATACCTAATTGTTATCCCTTTCTGCCTGTCTCTCAGCGTTGCACTAGTGAGCGATTCACGCCCGTTCAGCAACTCATTCTGTGTGCTCTGGATAGGGTGAGTCAGGTGGGTTCGCAAGCAGTTGGTTAACGTAGCACTCTTCGTGAACGGCTCTGCCGTCCTCGTCTATTTTGGCGTTTTCGAGGGCAATGGGCTGACTGCATATGGGGCACAACATGACCGTCTCCAAGGGGTCGTATTGGCAGAATCTTGTATCAAACAAGGAACGAAATTTCAAGCACAATTTGCCCGATTTTTAATATCGGGGAAACCCTGATGGGTGTGGGCCGCTACAGAAGGCTCAAAGATCGCAGGTAATCAACACAAGCAATCCGAACAGGACGACCGTTGCCAACAAACCAACAGCTAGCATAACCCCTCCCACGCACAGGATCAGTCAGCTTTGGGGGAGCGGTTGATTGAGATTGGATAAGCCGGGGAGTTTCCTCAACTCCCGCGAGAACCCCCCCAAGAGTCCCGCGTTCACCTAGGAATAACGAAATCGTCGTCGGTTGGACATCGGGAGAATCCTGTAGGGAAAGGGGGAAAATCCTTTGCGCCGATTGACCACTGCTCTACGATTCACGCCGGTCTCAGTCTCATCGATCAGCACCCAGCGCACGCCCTCGTATTGTTTGGACTTCAGGATCAGCTCATTGTTGGCGATCAGTTCCTTCCCGGTGAGGACGCCGCGGCACACCCAGACCCGGCCCATGCCTTCCTGCAGAATGTGAATCTCAATCGGCATTTACAGCCCCGGTTATTTCATCAGAACTTCACCGCGACCGGCTCGCGATCGGCATCCGTGGTCTCGAAGAACTGGCGCGCCTGGAAGCCGAACAGGTTCGCCAGAATGCTATTCGGGAACGACTGGATCGTCGTATTCAGATCGCGCACCACCTGGTTGTAATAGCTGCGCGAGTTCTGGATGGAATCTTCCGTCTGGCTCAACGATCCCTGCAGCTTCATGAATTGTTCCGACGCCTTCAACTCCGGATAATTCTCCGCCACGGCGAACAGGCTCTTCAACGCTCCGGTGAGCTGATTCTCAGCCACGGCCTTGCCTTCGGGCGTGGTAGCCTGCATGGCCTGCGAGCGGAACTTGGCAATGTTCTCGAACGTCCCTTTCTCATGCGCCGCATAGCCTTTAACGGTCTCGACCAGGTTCGGTATGAGGTCGTGCCGCCGCTTGAGCTGCACATCAATGTCAGACCACGCCGAATCGCAGCGCACCCGCATCTGCACCAGGGTGTTGTACATTCCGACGAGCATCACGGCGATGACCACGAGGATTACCAGAAAGGCGATGCCGAACATGCGCGTCTCCTTGGGAAGTGTTAAAGGCTTAATCAAAATCTAGTATGGAAATCAATGGGAAGGTAGTAGCACGGATGGGACGGCGCGGGGGCAAACGGAGTCTGGCCGAGTTATTCGGTTTCTTACTCCTCTTAATAGCACGCCTTTTACATAGGATGACGAGTCTGGATATTTCATTTGTGAATTGTCCTAATGGGCTCATTTCTTCTTATTCATTACAGCTGCTCAAGGATTGCTGCCGGCAGGCCGATGGAGTTCCTGCTGGACCGAGGGCGGAAGATCGTCCAGGTGATTGAGAAAAGTGACAACTTGCCAGATCTCAGTATCGGCCATGATGTTCCCCCACGCTGGCATGGCCGATCGGCGCACTCCGTTCTTGATGAGATAGAAAATCTGGTTCTCGGGCAAGCGAGGATGCGCCTGCATGAACTGCGGCGCTCGTGGATTAAAGGACGCTCCGTAATCACTCACCGGATTGTCAGGTCGACCGTGGCAGTCGGCACACTTGTCGCGATACAAGCGGGCGCCGTCGAGCAGGTTTGCCTCGGTGGGCGCGATTGGATTCCGTTCCGCTGGCGCATGGCGTGCAACGGAAGCATTCAAGGCGGTGGCGGCAAGCTGAGATTCGAGCCAGGTTGTTGGAAGATTCGCGCGCAGGTCGGCATAGCCGAGTCTCAGGTAAAGCCAGCCAGCGAACGTGAACCCGACCAGCGCCGCGACAACTCCGGCCACGAGGTTTTTCATCTTGGCTTCCCTGGTCGCATTATGCGCCTTTTCTCCGGTGCTTTTCACCGCAGAGACGCGGAATCACAGACGAGAATCTCCGATCTGTTCCTTTGAATCTTGTCTCCTCTGGTCTCTGTGGTGAAAAATTCTGGCGTTACTGCTGTGGGGCGAAGTAGCCCTTGCGGGCGCGGACTTGCAGATCTTTCTTCAGCGCGGAGATTTCGATGGAGCGGTAGCGGCCGTCGGCGTCGAAGTCGGCAGGCTTGTAGCTGACAATGTACTGGCTGCGCAGTTCGTCTTCGATGGCGGCGAAGGAGCGCGTAATGTCCTTCATCTTGAATGGGAAAAAAGCGCGGCCGCCGGTGGCGGATGCGAGCTGTTCGAGAACTTTATCGCCGCGCAGGATCAGGCCACTGTCGTCGGTGGAAATCGCGTAGATGATGACTTCAGCACGCTGCGCCATCTCAATCGCTTGCGCGCGCGAGTATTCGCTTTGATTATCTTCACCATCGCTCACGATGACGATCGCCTTGCGCGCGGGATGATCGGGACGATCCTTCAAGAACTTATCTTTGCAGGCGCGATAGATCGCGTCGTAGAGCGCCGTGCCTCCGCCATCATGCAGTTTGTGCACGCCGGTGGAAAGCAGTTGCACGTTGTCGGTAAAGTCCTGCGTCATGTGGCTCTGGGTGTTGAAGCCGACCACAAAGGCTTTATCGAAGCCGCTGCGGACCAAGTGCATCAGGAAGCTGGTAGCGGCATCCTGCTCGAAATCGAATCGGCTGTTGACCGATCCGCTCACGTCGATGAGCAAACCAAGGTGCAAAGGAAGATCGGTTTCGCGGCGAAAATTAAGAATGGACTGCGGGGGCTTGTTGTCGTCGAGAATGTTGAAGTCGCTCTGATTCAGGTTGCGCACAAACTTGCCGTGCTTGTCAGTAGCGATGAACAAAACGTTCACTTCATCCACCCGCTTGCGGATGGTGAAGCCGGCCTGTGGATCGTCTTCCGGGGTCGAAGCGTCAGAGGTCGGGGCGCCAGAGGCCGAGGTGCCGCCGTAAATGCTGAGACTGACGGGACTGGTGGCTACAGCACTTGACTGGGCAACGGCCGCTGGTGTGCCGATGAAGGCGCAGGCCCAAGTGAAGATAAAAGTGCAGGCCCAAGTGAAGATAAAAGCGCAAACCGGGGCGAAAGCCGCCCATCGCCCTCGCAGGCGGCCCGTGGTGTGCGTGTACTTCGTTCCCAAAGCATCCAAAATTTTCACTCCACCCCGGTCCAGATAGTACTCCCAACCGATTAGATGCACGCCGCGTGCCGAATGGCGGGCGGCCATCCGCCTGTGGTCTCACATGACTCTAGAGGTGGGTGAAGCAGAGTGCCAAGTTACAAAAGGAGCACGCATATGGTCATGGACCAAAGAGCAACAGGGGCCTGGGGTTACGGGCGAATTGAGATTTGAATTTCCGGTACTGAGGGAATACACCTCCCCAAAAGGTTTAAGATAGGGGCTCACTTGTAAGGCAATGATTCAAAGAGAGTCTGGAGGATTGATGTCTATGAACACACTTGCGAGGATGAAAAAAATTGCAGCCTGGGTTTTGATGTTCTGCCTGTGCGCAGCCCCGGCATTCTCCGCCAACGACGAGAAGGAAGAAGACCGGGTGAGGGACGCGGGAGTAGTTATGAAAGAAATCTTGAACATCCCTGACGACATTCCGCAAGATCTGCTGGATAAAGCGGAGTGCCTGGTGATTCTGCCTTCGGTGAAGAAAGGCGCGTTCGGGATAGGAGGCAGCTACGGTCGCGGCGTCATGATCTGCCGCAGCGGCCAGCACTATACTGGGCCATGGGGACCGCCCGCTATGTATGCGCTGGAAGGGGTGAGCATCGGGTTCCAGCTCGGCGGCCAGGCTACGGATTTTGTTTTGCTGGTCATGAACCCCAGGGGCGCGCGCTCGCTGCTTTCGAGCAAAGTGAAGTTGGGAGCGGATGCGTCGGCCGCGGCTGGCCCCAAGGGCCGTACCGCTGAGGGTGCTACTGACGTGGTGATGCAAGCGGAGATTCTTTCCTACTCGCGCAACCGAGGCTTGTTTGCCGGAGTATCCCTGGAGGGCTCGACCCTGCGCTCCGATGGCGGTGCCAATGAAAATCTCTATGGCCAGAAGCTGGATGCCAAGGACATCATTGTCGATCACAAAGTCGCGATTCCGCCTTGCGCGAAAGATCTGGTCGCGCTGTTGGACGCGAAGTCACCGAAGAATCTGTCGGATCCGAAGTCACTCGAGTAGCTCACTCCGGCATGTGTGTGTTGAAAGGCGCGGCGTCGGGCCGCGCTGCAGGATCTTGTTCCTCCGGGAAATTTCCGTTTCCGATTTTCTATGGCCAGAAAGCGTGAAGACGAGACCCTGGTTCGCTGCCCCTGGGCAAGCAGCGAATTAATGATTCGCTATCACGATAAAGAATGGGGCGTGCCAGTGCACGATGACGGCACGCTTTTCGAATTCCTCATCCTCGAAGGCGCGCAGGCTGGGTTGAGCTGGGAGACCATCCTCAACAAGCGAGAAAACTATCGCGCCGCCTTCGATGGTTTCGATGCGCAGCGCGTCGCACGCTACGACCGCCGGAAAGTGGCGCTGTTGCTGAAAAATCCCGGCATTGTGCGCAACCGGTTGAAGATCGCATCAACAGTGAGAAATGCCCAGGCATTGCTGCAGGTGCAGGAAGAATTCGGCAGCTTCGACCGCTACGTTTGGCAATTTGTGAATGGTCGGCCGCGGGTGAATTCGTGGAATGCGCGCGCTCGAGTGCCGGCGCGCACCGCCGAGTCCGACGCCATGAGCAAAGCCCTGAAGAAGCGTGGCTTCAGCTTCGTAGGATCAACCATCTGCTACGCTTTTATGCAGGCCGTGGGCATGGTAAACGATCACGTAGTGCAATGCTTCCGCCACAACGCGGTCGCCGCCGCAAACTAGATTTCGCGACTTCACTAAGCTAAGATAGACATCCCCGAGCCGGGATGGCGGAACTGGCAGACGCAGCGGACTCAAAATCCGCCGGGCTTCGGCCCTTGGGGGTTCGATTCCCCCTCCCGGCACCAGCACCTTTCGTTTCAATTACTTAAGGTCAATATCGTCCGTTCCTACCGCCTTCCTACCGTTTTGCACCATGCTTGCATTGAGTGCGAGCATGCCGAACCGCAAGGTAAGCATCTGGATGTACGTGAAGATTGGTGATCGTTGGCGCTACGCCAAGCCTGTCGAGGGGCGCAATCATAAGCTAAAGCCCGGCTGGTGCGTCGTGTGGAGGATCATCTTGTTGTGCTTGAAAGATATGTTCGGTGAAGCGGATTCCTCAACCACCTTGAGCAGGTAGCGCCTTCCCCAAACGTAGTGGCTCTCGCGATCTAGATACTCCCTTGGAGTCTCGCGTTCCTGTTCTTGAAACTTTCGTTGTTGCTGCTTGATCCAACCTAACTTTGAGATAGCGAATACCCGGATGGTATCGAGACTCATGCGTAACGGGGCAGAAACCGTCACTCTGCCCGTCGGGGGATGCACGCTGAGATGGACGTTCTTGATGTCCTTCAAGATCACGTTTAGCGAGAGATCACCCAATTTCACCTGCGTCGGCATCAGTATTCCGTTTGCTTGTAGAGTATGAGAAAAACCCGCTCGACCTCAGCCTGATTGTTGCCGAGTAGCGGAAGCAATGCGTTCTTGATGACGTTTTCGCGGGGTTTCTTGCCTCGCCAGTCAGCGGGACGCACGGCCTTAACTCTCGCGTCAATCGTCAGTGCCAGTTCCTCGTTCTCGCTTAGAGTATTGTAGAGCGCCCGTTTTCCGGGGGTGTCCAGCCTTGCAGGTGTATCGGCTGACTTCCCAGCCTGCAATGGCTTAATGACTTGGTCAGCCACTCGCTTGAGAAACTCTTCGTAGTCGATCCGTTTAGCTTTCAGATCGGCGATGATCTCCCTAAGCAGCGCCGACATCTTCTCGTAGAAAACAGGGTCGTTTAGATGCTCCTTGATGATCTTGCTGCGGACGTTGTTGGCAATCGCTTCGGCCACGGCGGTCTTGTTGTCCTTGATCCCGTCCGGCAACCTGCTGATCGCATCCCGTCGACCATCGTTTGTCGCTGAAAGGTGGATTCGCTACGACGTAATCGAATGTCTTCAACGCATCGCCATCGGTGAAAAGCGGATTAGCGAGCGCATTGCCTTGCTTAATTTCTGCCGTCGCGTAATCGTGCAGAATCATGTTCATGCGAGCGAGACCTGCAGTTGACGAATCTTTCTCCTGCCCGTACAGCGTGACCTTGACATCTTTGCCGCGAGCCGCTTCATCTCCGATCTTGAGGAGCAGTGATCCGGAGCCGCACGTCGGATCGTAGACAGTAGTGGCATTCGTTGTCTTGGCGTACCGGATGCCTAAAATGTTGGCGATAATGCGGCTGACTTCCGCAGGTGTATAAAACTGTCCTTTGCTCTTGCCACTCTCGGTGGCAAAGTGCCGCATCAGATATTCGTAGGCGTCGCCGAGGAGATCGTCACCTTCAGCCCGGTTCTTAGAGAAATCGAGGGCCGGATTCTCGAAAATAGCAATGAGGTTGGTGAGGCGGTCAACCCTTTCTTTGCCGTCGCCGAGCTTTGCCGGGTCATTAAAATCCGGCATGTCAGAGAGGTTGTTGGCCTTGGCCAATGGCCCGAGAATCTTTTTGTTGATCTGGTCGCCGATATCCGACTTGCCCTTCAGGGCGACCATGTCGGCGAAACTGGCTCCCTCCGGAATCGAAATCGGTGCGTAGGGTTGATTGGCGTACTTGTCGCTTATATATTTCACGAACAGCAATACGAGGACGTAGTCCTTGTATTGGCTGGCATCCATGCTTCCGCGCAGTTCGTCGCAGCTCGACCAAAGGGAGCTATAAAGTTCGGATTTCTTGACGGCCATTCCTTGTGGTCCTGAAACCAGCGAGGCTGTCGGAGTGCGACACCGCCAGCACGCGGCTAGCTTTTATTGAGGGAAGAAATCGCATTATCGCACAGGGAGAAGGGGAATGATGTATCAGCGCACACTCCATTCAGATAAGGCGTGCGCTCGATGATCCACGTCAATCCTTGAGCCGCCACCGTAGTGGCTGGCTTTCAGGCGATAGAATTCCGTGGAACATGTGAAGGGACTCAAGCAATGACATCGCGTAGCAAAACCATCTTTTCGTTGTTCATCATCGAATCCCTCGAATTCCGGGACGAACAGAAGTTACGCTTTGAGGGGAAGTTGCTCACAGACATCCTGCGAATGAGTCGGCAGGGAATCGAAGTCGAATATCTGTATATCCGAACGCACAAAGAACTCTCCGTTGCGCTGAAGCGATTTCGCAGGTCCAAGTGACCTGCCCCCCATCTTTAGTCCAGGGATAATGAGACTTTCTCCGGTTTCTGTTCAGCCCGCGTGCCTGTCTCGGTAGCGGGGATGGGGGTGTGGGGCAAGGGGTCGGCGTTTGAGACCCCTTGCCCCACTCCAGCGGTATCGAAGCTCACTGCTGACTGCGCTGCGAACTCCACTGGGGTACGGTACTGCAAGCTGCTGTGCGGACGCTCTTCGTTGTAGTCTTGCTTCCACCGTGCAATCTTCTCCCGTGCGTCGCCCAGATCGCTGAACCAGTTCTCGTTCAGGCACTCATCGCGGAAGCGCCCGTTGAAACTCTCCACGTAGCCGTTCTCCATCGGTCGTCCGGGTTGGATCGTGTGCCACTGCAGACCTTGCTCGTAGGCCCATTGATCGACCGCACGGCTCACGAACTCGGGTCCGTTGTCGCTGCGGATCTGCCGCGGCAGTCCACGTCTCTGCTTCAACTCTTCCAGTACGCGCACCACGCGCATCCCGCCCAGCGAGGTGTCGACCTCGATCGCCAGGCACTCCCGCGTGTAGTCATCCACGATGTTCAAGGTACGAAACCTCCGCCCCGAGCTGAGCGCATCCGTCATGAAGTCTACCGACCACACCTGGTTGGCTGCCACTGCCTCCGGCAGCGGCTGGCGCAGCGTGCTGCGCTTCCGTCCACGCTTGCGCCGCAGCGACAGCTTCTCTTCGACATACAGCCGGTAGATGCGTTTGTGATTCACCTGCCACCCTTCCCGCTGCAACAGAACCTGCAAACGCCGGTAGCCGAACCGACGCCGAGCTTCGGCCAGCTCGCGCAGCCGCACCCGCAGTCGCTCGTCCGCACCCCTCCGCCTTCGATACCGACACGTCGCACGATAGAGTTCCATCAGCCCGCAGGCGCGTCGCTGGCTCAGCTCGACTTCCACCTGCATCACCAGCACTGCCTCTCGCCGCATCTCCGGGCTCACCACTTTTTTGCGACTACCGCCTTCAACGCCCGGATGTCCACCGCCCGTTCGGCCACGATGTGTTTGAGCTGCCGGTTTTCTTCCTCCAACGCGCGCAGCCGCTTCGCCTCGCTCAGTTCCATCCCACCGAACTTACTCTTCCACCGATAAAAACATGCCCGCGTGATCCCGTGCCGCCGGCACAGTTCCCCGGTTTCCACTCCCGCCTCTGACTCCTTCACCACGGCGATGATCTGTTCTTCGCTGAATCGACTCTTGCGCACGACTCCTCCTTTGACCCTGGGCGGGTCATCCTAAATGGAGAAGTCACATTTCCAATGGACTAATTTCTGGGGGGCAGGTCAGGCGTGTACCCACGAGCCACCCTTGCCTTCGTCCTGCTGGGCAGATTCGTGTGCCCGTTTCCAATCCCCCTTGGCATCCCACCACAACCCGGCGAGGGCGTGCGTGAGTCCGGCTCCCATCTCGGCTTGGACGATGAACTCGTCGCCCTCCTTCCTGACCGATCCTTTGGCCGCGAGTTGGTCAAGAGCCTGCCGGATCGTCCCGGCGGCCGAGCGGTTGATCCGCGCCTTGAGGTTGAAGTTCATCTCGGACAGTCAATCCTGCTGCCGGGAATTTACACTTGATAGGATCGCTATCCAGCGAGTCGCCGCTCGAAGGACTCTTCGCACTGAATGCAATACGCCGTCCACGGTACGGCTGCTAATCGCCTTCCGTCAATTTGTTTGCCGCAAGACAGGCACTTCCCGTACGTCCCGTCTTGAATGCGACCAAGCGCCGAATCGATTACCCGAAGCAACTGCTGCTCTTGGTTGCTTCTTTGGAGCAATGAGCCCTTCTCATACCCGCTGGCAGCTTGATCCACGGTATCAGGCTCCGGCTCCACTCTTCGTCGTGCGTATTGCAGGTGATGCTCGATACTCAGGCGCAGTTCATGCTGGCGGGCTTCCAATTGCGTCTTGAATTGCCGCATCCGCTGCCCGTTCATGCGATCAATTCTATGCCCACTTGCGCGGGCACCTGCTGTCAATCATATCCGTGATACGCAAGGCACAGCCGCCCATGCGAAAATGAATCCCCAAGCATGACTGCCCCAATCCCAGAGCGCAGACCCGCGACCGAGGAAATCTCCGGTGTAATGGAGCGGGTCACTTTCCACAACGACGACGGCCGCTCGGGAAACTCAAGCTGGCGGCGGTGAAGCTGCTGGAGGTGCCCGAAGGGACTGTCGAGCAGGCGTTGTCGCAGATGCTCACAAGTGGCTCCCTGCTGCTGGAGGAGATCGACAGCGAAACCCCTGATCTTTTTGCGGACGGTCTACCAGTGAGACCGCATGGTATACTCCCTAGCAAAATCAGATGCCTCCGGAAGGAAGCAACGCCTCGTTGCCCAAAAAGGGTTGGATGGCGGTTGTCGACGCCGTTGGCGGGATCCCCATCGTAGGTCCCCTTCTTAAGTTCTTATTGCAACTTTTAGACAGAAAGACGGGTTTTTCTCTGCTTATCGGCCTTGTTATTGGTGTTGGCTCTGCGTCAGCGCTCGTATACTTCGGCTTCTTGCCTTATTTCAAAGCCGACGAGTCTGTTTGGCGCTGGGGTGCAAGGTGTTTAGCTATACACACAAAGCCAGCTGCACTCGGTTTCAAAGTGGTACTGCATCCCACCGACTGGCGCCGTCCCTTTGAACGCGAGTTGGAGGAGGAAGGCCAAAGCGTTCGCCGGAGTGATGTCAGCGGCCACTATCAATATGGAACCAGCGCCCTTGAAGCAACCGTTCCGGCGACGAGCGCCTTCGTTCTGGTCCTGAAACCCTCACCGAGCTTTGCTCTGTCGGGATACGCCTTTCGAGAAACGAGCGTCTTGCCTGAGAAGCAGTTTGTGGAACCTCTTAATCGCCTTGAGAGCCGACAGGATGGGTTGCTGGTGCTTCGTATTTAGATTCCGCGCTGCGAAGCTGGCGACAAGCTGCACATCATCTTGAAGGCTGAATCATTGGTCGATCCGCTACCTGACGATTTCACACGAACTTTCCAAACGTCGATTGAATGAGGAGGTGACAGTCATGTCGCAGAATTGCGCGACTCCCAGACTCCTTACGCTAGCCATTGTAATTCTGTGGCCAGCCGCCAGTCTCTTCGGACAACAGCATCGCATTGAAGGTCTGGTGGTCGACGACCAAGACCACCCGATCGCAGCAGTGATGGTTTCCGCTTATCGTGGCAGTAGCACCGTCGACAGTGTGACAACGGGTCCGGACGGAAAATACAGTCTTAAGTATTCAAATGGCCCCACAATCACGACGATCATTTACGAGGGCTCGGATTGGAATCCGGCAAGCATTGCTGAGGTTTCGGGAAAGCGCGACCACACCATAAATAAGGTGCTGCGCCGCGTTGGCAGTGAGCTATCCACTGGAGCGGCGCTCGATACCCTCACCGCGTATCACGCGATCTATTTCGTGAACGGAGCAGCGTTCAATGAGCCCGCTCGAAATATGTTGCGTTCGAAGTATTCGAGTTCGCTTCAAGCGTTGAGGATCCCCGAGGATAGCGCCCTGAAGCAAACGAAAGATGGGGTGAAGACATTGTACGGAGTGAAGTGAGATTTTGGCAGTTCCGCCGACGGGAGGCGAATCGTCACGGCCCCCATAGTTTTCCGGAGACGATACAGCAAGCGTGTGAAGCGGACTGCCCCGTCAACTCCGCTGAGGTTCAGGGCGAGTTAGACCAGCGCCACGGACGTGTGCCCCCCAGCGTAGCTGTCGCTGGGGTTTTTGGGGGGATTTTCCCTACCGTTTCCTACCGTTTTTCCTCCCCGGAAGGTGTCAGATTGGACATAGCAGAAGCACCAAAAGGCTCAAGTTACGCAAAACACTGCATCTTGCTGGTAGCATTGGGGGCCGGAAACGGATTCAAGAAAATCCCCCTCCCGGCACCAGCAGTCTTCCGGCCGCTGCCTTACTGCACTGGCGGGAGGCCGACCTTGGCTGCCACTCCGCGAAACTCCTGGTTCTGATGCAGGTGCCGGAATTCGCCGTTGGTGAGGAGCGTGGTGAGTCGAAGGTCGTGGCGCTGCCAGGCAATTTCGAGATACTTCAGAGCATCATTATCCCCGCCCAGGGCCGCGTAGGCGTCGGCCACGTCGAAGGCCGAACCGGTGCCGTGGTCGAATGATTCCCGCCTGGTCGTCAGGCGTTGCTCGAGTAGTCTCCGGCGGCCGCCGCTGGCATAGGCTGCTTTCTCCAGGTCGATGTTTTTCTGCGCCTTGGCATCGTGGCGCAGACGTGCGACCGTCGCGCTTTCCGTCAGGTATCCTGCGTAATTTCCTTCGCGAAAATAAATGTCCTCAGCCAGATACCGGTGCGGGGGAACAAACTCAGGCTGAGAGGCCGTGAGTTGCGTGAGCAGCGCTCTGGCCTCTTCTGTTTTTCCCGCCGCCGCGAGAATGCATCCCTTGTCGGCGAGGATGGGAGTGGAAGAAGGATCGAGTTGCCGGGCGCGCTCGATCTCCAGTAGTCCCTCCTGCGTGCGCCCCGTCTCGATGAGGAACGTGGCGTACCAGTGGTGGGCGCGGGGCAAGCCTGGATTCAATTCGATAGCTCGCTTGAACTCGCGTTCGGCCGTGCCTACGTCGAAGAATCCCCAGAAGCTGGCAAAAGCGAGTGAGTTGTGCGCTTCGGCGGAGTTCGGATCGAGTTCCACTGCCCTGGCGGCGGCGGCCCGGGCGCGCGGAAAGGCTTCCTGCGCGGGCAAGGCGCTGAACTCTCGCAACAGGTTGTAGCTGTCGGCAAGACCTACATACGGCGCCGCATAGGCGGGATCATGCACGATGGCCTGGGTGAAGAAATCGACCGCCTGGTTCAGATCGTCGGGCGTGCGCTTTTCGAAATGATAGCGGCCTTTGAGGTAGAGATCCTGCGCTTCGGCGCTGGGCGGCTGGGGAGCAGCCAGCGCGTTCTTGTACCGAGGTTCGCGATGGCCGAGCGAAAAAGCAAGAAACGAGCCGGTGATCAGAACCAGGGGCAGGATCCACAGGAAATCTTTGGTCGCCGACGGAGAAGATTGTGGCGGAACGAGGCGAAGATCGGGCGTGGGAAACTCGGCCGAAGGCTGGACGGTGAGCACATGGACGGGGATGGTTGGGCTCTGGTCGCCGTGGGCGGACGCCGCTACTGCGGCAGGGATCTCGACGGGCTCCCAGTTATGGTGCGGAGCCTTCAACCATTCTGCCAGTTCGTCGGCGTAAGCAAAGACGCCACCGCGGACGCTTCCCGGCACGCGGTAGACCGGAAGCCCGCGTTCTTTTTCCCAACGTTTCACTGTGCGCTCGTCGCGATCGAAGAAGGCGGCAATTTCCTTCCAGGAATCTAAACGCTTCTTCGCCGGGAGAGGTTCACTATGAGCGGCCATAAGCTTTCAATGCCTTGAAATCCTGAAAGTTTTTCAGCTGATGCAAGCAAGGCTCGCGTAGTGTAGCTGTGATCGTCATCCATGGGAACGCCACGAACGTGCCTTGGCGTGGCCCGATCGAGGGAGGGAGCGCACGAACGGGCCGAGATCCGCGCCCAGCCTGCCATTAGAGACTTTCGTCTGGGTTGACTTGTTTCGGTGGTACGCGCCATACTTCCTCGCTACACTCGTCGCTGGCCCGGTTGCACTGATGAGCGTTTCTGCAATGCCGCGGCTGGCAAGGGTTTTGCTGCAATCTCCCAGGAGGATTCCAATGCCCCGAAGTTTTCGTGTGGCGCGAAACTTTTTCCCGCTTCTACTGGTTGCAACGGTCTTCATTCCGCTCGCTTCGGCCTCCGGTCCTTATGTGATCGGCTCGGCCAATACAGTGACTGCCGATCCCAATGTGACGCGGCCTTCGACCACGCCTTGCGTGGTGCAGCTTTTCAGCGGGGCGCAGTTCTACGATTTCAACGTAGAGAACTTCAGCTACGCTCCGCCCGCCGACTGTCCCGGCCCCTGGGCCAAGGTCGTGCTCGAAGCCGACATCAGCCTGAACGCAGGCATTCAATACGACCGCACCGCCAATTTCTGGCTCGGCCCGGTGAACATTTATTTCGGCACCACAGCGGAGCCCTCGAACATTGGTCCGTCGTGGCATATCGAGAACGACCTCACCGATTACAGTTCGATCTTCTACACCGCGCAGACTGGTCAGGCGAACATTGGAAACACTTTGTGTTGCGGGCTCACTTCGACGATCTATGCTTCGGCAGAGTTGGAATTCTATCCGTTGGCAAAGGGCGAGAAGCCGCCCGTAACGGCCGACCAAGTTCTGGCGCTCTCCAGCGGTGCCTCTGGCGGCACCGTCGCACTCAGTTCAACTTCCAGCGCGCTCTCTGGCACCTTTACCCTGCCCACGAACGTTGAGAAGGCGTATTTGGACGTGTATTCCCAAAGCCAGTCGGATGATGAGTTCTGGTACACCTGCGTGGCCAACGATGTTGCCACGGAACTGGAGAACTGCGGCAATACCGGCTTCCGCGAAACTGAGATCACGATCGACGGGAAACCGGCGGGCGTAGCTCCGGTTTCTCCCTGGATTTTCACGGGTGGAATCGATCCTTATTTATGGTTTCCGATTCCCGGCGTGCAGACGCTGAACTTCAAGCCTTATCGCGTCGACCTCACGCCTTTCGCCGCGGTGTTGAGCAATGGCGAGCCGCACACGGTTTCGCTGAGCGTCTACAATGCCGACGATTATTTTTCGGATACGGCGTCACTGCTCCTCTATCTTGATTCCGGCACTACGCAGGTGACCGGTGCGGTTACTCAAAACACCTTGACCGCGGCGCCGTCTCCCGTGATCACCGAGAACCTGAACGTGCAGCCAACTTTCACCAAGGGCAGGGTCAACCTGAAATCGAACCGCAGCTTTACGATCGCGGGCTATGTCAACACTTCACACGGCAAGGTGACGACCAAGGTCGAGCAGAATGTGAGCTTCTTCAACAACCAGTATTACGACATCACGAGTACCGTGTATTTGGAAAACATCTCGCTTGGTTCTTCAATGTGGTCAACGACGACAACATCAGGCGGAGGCGAGACCACCGTCACCAGCCAGTCGTTCGATTTTCCGCTGACCCTGGACCTCAACCAATTTGTGGCGTCGAGCGGAGACACGGATCTGACCACGAAGGCGACTCAGACCTACGAATCGTCTGTGAACACGTGGAAGAACAATTGGCCGACCTATTCTAGCTTCGAGTCGAACACCGGACACCATGTGGACACGGTCGACTACAACACCTTCCTCAATTCGGATCAATCTGCCGAGCAGCAATACTTTTCCTGGGGTTCGAACGGCGCGCCTTATTTCTGTACGATCTCCGCGAAGGCCAACCTGCTGACCGCCTTTAGCCCGGGGTGCGCGAAGTAAGTGCGCGAAGTAAGACGGGCGAACTTGGGGAGCGAGAGACTCGCGGCTGAATGGATTTCCGCGGGATTCTCGTGTATGCATGAATAGGTATGCGCAGACTCTTATCTCGCCTGGCCATAGGCCTGCTCGTCTCCTACGCGCTGTTTGCCGGGTTTGTCGCTTGGGCGATGCATCAGTCTCCCGAAACCTTTGGCCGCGTGATGGCTCGAATGCCGGGAGTCGCCTATGCGGTCGTTCCCTTTGAGACGATGTGGATTCATGCGCGCGCCGGGCAGTTGAAGCCCGGCGACGCGGCACCGGACTTTTCCCTGGCCAAACTGGACAAAAGCGCCAGCGTCCAGTTGTCGTCACTGACCGCACATCAACCGGTTGTGCTCGTATTCGGCAGCTATACCTGACCGCCATTCCGGCGGGAGGTTCCCGCTCTCAACCAGCTTTACGATCAGTACAACCGGCAGGTTGCATTCCTCATCGTGTACATCCTGGAAGCGCATCCCAGCGATGTCTGGCAGACCGAGAGCAATGTGAAGGACAAGATTGTTTTTGCCAGTCCTCGCGACGCCGAGGAGCGCAGCCAGGTCGCGGGCACCTGTGTTCGCAAGCTGGGAATCAAGTTTCCCGCAGTGCTTGATGGGTTCGACAACACGACGGAGAAGGCCTATACCGGCTGGCCCGATCGAATCTACCTGATCGACGGGGGGAATCATGTGGTCTACAAAAGCAAACCCGGCCCTTTCGGCTTCAGACCGGCCGAATTGGAACAGGCGCTGAAGCAGTTGCTCGGCAGCGGCGGCTAAGCCGGCGGGCGGGTGATCGCTCCTTGCGAGGCGGACGAAACCAGGGCCGCATACTTGGCGAATACGCCGGTGGGATAGCGCGGCTGCGGCGGTTTCCATTCTTTCATGCGCTGGCGGAGAACTTCGTCGCTGATCTCAACTTCTAATATCCGCTTGCTGATATCGAAGTGGATCATGTCTCCGTCGCGCACCGCGGCGATGGGGCCGCCCAGCGCGGCTTCCGGCGAGACATGGCCGGCCATGAGTCCGTGGGTCGCGCCGCTAAACCGGCCGTCGGTCAAGAGCGCGACCGATGATCCTAATCCTTCACCCACTATCGCTCCGGTCACGCTCAGCATTTCGCGCATGCCTGGTCCGCCCTTGGGGCCTTCGTTGCGGATGACGACGACGTCCCCGGCCTTGATTTTCTTTGAAGTCACGGCGGTCATGGCGTCTTCTTCACAATCGAAAACGCGCGCCGGACCACGCTGCTCCAGCCGCTCATGCCCGCTGATCTTGGCCACGCAGCCTTCGGGCGCGAGATTTCCTTTCAGAATGACGAGCCCTCCGGTTTTCTTCAGCGGATGATCGAGCGGCGCGATGACGGGCTGACCAGGAGTTTCCTTCGCGTCGTTGGCTTCCTCTGCGAACGTCCTGCCGGTGACCGTTAGCGTAGAGCCGTCGGCGCACTCGGCATCCAGCAGGCGTTTTGCGATGACGGGGATGCCGCCAGCTTTGTCGACGTCGGCGGCAACGTATTTTCCCGAAGGCTTGAGATCAGCCAGCAGCGGAGTGCGCTCGCTGATTCGCTGGAAGTCGTCGATCTCGAGCGCGACGCCAGCTTCGCGCGAGATCGCCAGCAAATGCAGCACGGCGTTGGTCGAGCCGCCGGTTGCGGCCACGGAGGCGATCGCGTTTTCAAAAGCTGCGCGGGTGAGAATGCGGCGCGGCAGGATGCCGGCTCTAAGAAGATTCAGCGCGACTTCGCCGCAGCGGAATGCGACTTCGTCTTTTCGCGCGTCCATCGCGGGGACGCTGTTGAAGCCCATGGGAGACAGCCCGATCATCTCCATCACAGTCGACATGGTGTTCGCCGTGTATTGGCCGCCGCAGGCTCCGGCGCCGGGGCAGGCCACGTTTTCGAGATCGTGCAATTCCTGGTCAGTAATTTTTCCCGCAGCGTTCGCGCCGACGGCTTCGAACACATCCTGAATGGTGACATCCTTGCCGCGATAGCTGCCCGGTGCGATGGTGCCGCCATAGAGCACGAGGCCGGGAAGATCCATGCGAGCCAGAGCCATGGCCGCAGCTGGAATCGTCTTATCGCAACCGACCACGCACACCACGGCGTCAAACAATTGGCCGCGGCACACCAGTTCAATCGAATCGGCAATCAGCTCGCGGCTGACCAACGACGCGCGCATGCCTTCCGTGCCCATGGTTTCGCCGTCGGAGATAGCGATGGTGTTGAACTCCATGGGAGTGCCACCGGCGGCGCGAATGCCATCTTTCACCTTGGCCGAAAGCCGCCGCAGGTGAAAGTTGCAGGGCATGGTTTCGATCCAGGTGTTGGCTACGCCGATCAGCGGCTTGCCGAGGTCGGCATCGGTGAAGCCAATGGCTTTGAACATGGAGCGCGCCGGAGCCCGGTCGCGCCCGTCAGTAATTCCGCGGCTGCGATGTTTGAGATCCATGATTAGCGAAGATTAGAACATGAGTTGTGGTTCTGAGCGAAGCGAGGGATACTGGTCTCTTTCCGCAGCGAAGGCACGGGTGGCGCTGGCAAGAACCAAGATCGCCGATCCCTCGCTTTGCTCGGGATGACAAGTTGAGGTTAGTCAGGGGAAACAGGAACCCTCGGCGGAATCAATGCCCAACCCACAACCTAAGCCAACGCTGCGCGCGTCGACTGCTCCGCAATGCTCTCTGAAGCCGGCGGATGCGCTCCCCACGCCGGAACTTCCTGCTCATGCAGCACCGCCCGCGACCGCACTTCAATGACATCGACGATGGCATACCACTCGCGGTAAAGCTGCCCAATCTGCTTGGGGTTGACTTCCAGCAGCATGGTGACCGCGTAGTCCTGCCCCGCGCCTTCAGCGTGCACCGTAGTAAGATCGAGCCCGCGGCGCGAAACCGCATTGAGGATGCGCATCAGCGTGCCTTGCGCGTTGCGATAGCGGATGTGAAAGATTTGCATGCTTGCTCCCTAAACTAAATTGAGTCATTGAGCGATCGAGTCATCGGGTCATTGAAAAACCGCCGCAGTCTGAGTCTTTCAATCGCGCAATCGCCCGATCACACAATCGCTCAATCTTATTCGTCCCCGTAAACCATCTCGGACAATGCCGCTCCCGCCGGCACCATGGGGTAGACGTTGGCTTCAGGGGCGCAATCAAACACCAGCAGTTCCGGCCCCGGCGAGCGCAGAAAGTTGTCGATGAGATCTCCTGTCTCGGCCGACACCGGAAACTCGACCATGGCCGCCTCGTTCAGCCGCCATCCGTGAATTTTGTAAGCCTTGGCAATCTCGACGAAATCCGGATTGTCGCTCAAATCGGTTTCGGCATAGTTGCGCTCATAAAAGAGCTGCTGCCATTGCCGCACCATGCCCAGGTATTTGTTATCGACGATCACCATTTTTATAGGAAGCCCGAGGCGGTGCACGGTGGCGAGCTCTTGTATGTTCATCTGGAAACCGCCATCGCCGGAAACGCAAAGCACGCAAGTATCCGGCTTCGCCAGTTGCACGCCCACGGCGGCGGGCAGGGCGAAACCCATCGCTCCCAGGCCGCCCGAAGTGACAAAGCCGCGCGGCGACGAAGAACGGTAACGCTGTGCCGCCCACATCTGGTGCTGGCCAACGTCGGCAATGATGACGTTATCCTGCGGCAGGCGGCTGAAAAGCTCGTCGAGAAAACGAATGGTCGGCTGCGCCAGTCCGCGCGGATCAAGCTCCGCACGTTCCGCTCCGCAGGCCACGGCGCGCCAGCCGCTCCAATCGGGTAGGGAGGCCCTACGTGCTTCTGCGTGAAAGGCTGGAATCGTATCCGCGAGATTCCCAATCACCGGCACGTCGCAGGCCCGCACCCGGTCAAGCTGCGCCGGATCAATCTCAAAGTGGACGATCTTTGCGTTGGGAGCAAAGCGCGTCGGATCGCCGGTGACACGATCATCAAGACGCGCTCCAAACACCATCAGTAAATCGGTTTCATGCAAAGCCGTGTTCGCCGCGCGCGTCCCGTGCATGCCGACCATGCCCAGGTAATACGGTGACTGCGGAGGAACGGCGCCGAGTCCGTGCACGGTGGCGAAAGTAGGAACATTTAAATCGTCGAGCAGCCGCCGCAATTCCGGAATCGCTCCCGAAAGTTTTGCCCCAGCGCCCACCAGCGCCACCGGCCGAGTTGCTCGTTGCAGCAAAGCCACAATGGTGTCGCTGAACGCGCCTTCGGCTTTCGCGTCGGCTGGCCGGGCGTGTGGCTTGAACTTCACCGGCCCCGAGAATTCCTTCTTAGCTTTCAATATGTCGGTAGGAATGTCGATCACGACCGGCCCCGGCCGACCGCTACGCGCCCAGTAGAATCCTTCCGCAATCGCATCCGGGATTTCGTCGATCGTGCGCACCAGCCGGCTCCACTTGGTCAGCGAAAGCGTCACGCCGAAAACGTCAGTCTCCTGAAATGCATCGGTGCCAATCATCGCCGTCCGCACCTGCCCCGTGATGCAGACCAGAGGAACCGAGTCCATCTTGGCGTCGGCGATGCCAGTCACCAGGTTGGTGGCTCCTGGACCGCTGGTCGCCATGGCCACGCCAACTTTTCCCGTAACCCGCGCGTAGCCTTCCGCCGCAAACACCGCGCCCTGCTCGTGCCGCGTAAGGACGTGCCGCACTCCGCTGCCATCCAAAGCGTCGTAGAGCGGCATGATCGCGCCGCCGGGGTAGCCGAACACCAGGTCGACCCCTTCGGCGCGTATGCACCGCAAAACGATCTCTGCTCCCTTAAGCATTCACAACCTGTTTCGGCGCGGGCTTCGGAGCCTCGGCCGGCTTCTTCGCTTCGCGGCCGGGCAGCCAGCTCATCATGCCGCGCAACTGCGCACCCACGATCTCAATCGGATGCTTCTGCTCTTTCTCGCGCAACTCCGCGAAGTTGTAACCGCCGTCTTTGTTCTCTTTGATCCACTCTCGAGCGAAGGTTCCATCCTGAATGTCGGCCAGAGTTTTCTTCATCGCCGCCCGCGTGGCATCGCCCACAACCTTCTCACCGCGCGTCAGGTCGCCGTACTCGGCCGTGTTCGAAATCGAATACCGCATGCGCCCGAGGCCGCCTTCATAGATCAGGTCGACGATCAGCTTCATCTCGTGCAGGCACTCGAAATAAGCAATCTCCGGAGCGTAGCCGGCTTCGACCAGCGTCTCGAATCCCTTCTTGATCAGCGAAGTCAGACCGCCGCACAGCACCGCCTGCTCGCCGAACAAATCGCTCTCGGTTTCTTCGCGGAAGGTTGTCTGCAACACGCCCGCGCGGGTCGAGCCAATGCCATGCGCGTACGCCAGGGCAAACTCATGCGCCCGCTTGCTCGAATCCTGCTGAATCGCGATCAGCGACGGCACCCCGCGCCCCTCGGCGTAAACCCGCCGCAACAGATGGCCGGGGCTCTTGGGTGCGATCATCACCACGTCCACATCACTGGGCGGGACGATCGTCTTGAAATGAATGCTGAAGCCGTGCGAGAAGCCCAGAATCTTGCCGGGATGCAGATAGGGCTGGATGTACTGCTCATAAACCGCTGCCTGCGTCTCATCCGGTGTGAGCACGTGGATCCAGTCCGCGCGCTTGGCGGCCTCATCCGGAGCCACCACCACCATGCCATCGGCGCGAGCCTGCTGCGCGCTGGGGCGGTTGGGCTCAAGGCCCACCAGTACCTTGTAGCCGCTGTCACGCAGGTTCTGTGCCTGCGCATGTCCCTGGCTGCCGTAGCCCAGGATGGCGATGGTTTTGCCCTTCAGGGCTTCGGGGTTCGCGTCGTGTTCATAGAAAATAGTAGCCACTGGGAAGCTCCTTGTAGCGCCGGCGTCCCGCCGGCAACTATGGGACGAACCCTGAAGCTCGTCCTCTTGGATTATGCCGCAAACCGACCGGTCGGTCGGTTACTAAGAAATGCTACCTTTGCGCATGCCCCGTGTCAAGCGAGAAGTATTTCCTTCGCTTTACCGGACGGGTGTCCACTGGCGGCATTCTGACGGGAGGATAGGAGAAGTCACAGGCGGGCCAATTCTGTAGCGAACGATGCCATCCGACGTCGAACAGAAACTTCTGCTTCCCATGCCACTACTCACTGGGGTGGCAACGGCTATGAACTCCCTACAAACCTGTGCCGGCATCTTGCAATCTCCCGTGAGGCGGAAATTGTATCCAGACTTGGAACACCACGCGCCTGAGGTACAAGTTGGGTTGCCTAGAGCGGCGTCTATGAGGTTTGCATGTTGTGAGGAATGAAAACTGGGTCCGCGAGAATCGGGGCCTAGCCGGGCGAGATCGGTCGCGTATCCCCCGTTGGGGTAAGAGCTGAAATAGCCCGCTTGGGCCGCGATCAGCACGCGCATCGTCCCGAGCGCGGATGATTCATTGGCCGCCATCCTAGCGCGCATCAGGTTTGGAATGGCGACTGCCGCCACCACCAAAACCATGCCTACGTCCGCCGCTCCACTCGTACCGACACCGCGGATATCGCTCTCATCGCCATAGGCGCGAAACACGATGGGCGCAGTGGGTGGGGAGAGCCGCGCAAAGGCGTCTGCCATTTCCGGCGACATGCGTCGCAGATTCAGAGCCGTCACCGCGGCAGGGTCTTCGTACAGCAAGGCGGAAACATCCGCGGGGGAGCCGGCAGGAAGAGATGCCGTAAACTTGGCCGACTTGGCAAACGATTCGCCAGGTTTGTGCAGCCGAATCGCCGCTGCCGCCGTTTCATGGCTGGACGCAACGATCAGATAACCTTCGGCAAAGGTGTAGACAATCTGCATCGGCTTCGGAGTAGAAGGGATCGTTAACGAATGGTAAGTGATTCCATCTTCCACGAATTGCATCGCCGGGAAGGGCATCGTCGCCAAAATCTTCGCCAGCGTTTGCTGCAGATGATCGGCATCACTGGTGCGCAGAATTATCTTCCAGTCGGGTTTGGGTTCGCCAAATCCCTCCGCTTCCACCGTGATTTCACCTGGCAGCAGGCTTAGCAAGTCGTCCCTGAGACTAATATGCATCGCCTGTTCCGTGCGTGTGAGATTGGCGAGCGCGTTGGGATTCGAAGAAAATGAGATGTCTTTAAGATCATCGAAGATCTCTCCCAGATTCTTGAGATGCACGCTGCTCACGATGGAGGCTTGCGGTGAGACAAAATCCAGACTGCCAAGCGGCGCAGGAGCCGCAAGCCACGATGCTATTCCATGGCGCGGACCCACGAAACTCAGTTCCATTTGGCTGTCTGATCCTTGGGCGCGGTGCCGATAGTCCCAGACCGCATACTTCGCATCCTTGAAACCTGTGCGATCGAAAATCTTTTGATTCTGCGGCGTTCCGGGTGGAATTTGGTTCATGATGGTGTGCAGATCGGCGGCCATCAGGGCGGACGTCCCGCCTTGATACGCTTCCGTCAGACGCTGGCCGAAAGGCGTCGAGGCAAAATATGTTGTCTTGGTATCCAGAAAGGCGTTGAAACCGCGCAATGACGCGAGGTTTTGGGCCGCGATGACAAAATCCGGGCGCACCAACACCGCGAGTTGCTGCGCGCCGGAATCACTTTTCGCCTCAGCCAACTGCTGGAGATCTAGAACGCGGACCCCCGACTGCGTTGCGCCGGGGCTTTCCTTCAGAATCTGGTCAAGAACGTTCTTCAGTCCTGGCTTGCGCAGCTCCGCAACGATAAGCAAGTTGTGACTCGCGGCGCCCTTTTCGGATATCCCGCCCGTTTCGCCGGAGACGACTATTTCGTCACCCAGATACTGCGAGACCTCATAGAAGTTTTCCAGAAAATCCTGCAGCTTCGGTCCTGTCGAACTCAGTTCGCCGTGCTGCCACCAGTCCCGTAGCACCGCACTCGTCTGCAATTCCTGGCGCAGGGTTCCCACCGTTTGATGGGCCGTCTCGCCGTAGTTGGGAAGGGCGACATAGTAGGTAGTTTCCATCGGCAGGCGTGGCAACAAACGGCTCTCGGTGCGAACCGGAGGGAGTTGAACATTATTCTTCAGGGCTTCGACCAGGTGCGCCAATTCCGTGAGTAATCCGGGATATTTTTTCAAATCGTCGGCGAATGGAATCTCTGGCTGAGGCTTCACGGTGCTCTGAGAAAAGCAGGCCAACGGCAAAAGGAAAAACAATCCACTCGCCGCGCAATTGATTAGGGAACGATTAATCAGGGAACGACGGCCCCACTTTCTCGCCTCTTGCATCCCGTCACCTCTCGGCCTAATTTCAGCTTAACCCGGGCCCGGTTTCCAATCGGTTGGTGATCCAACCTGTCGTTGGTTTCCGACAAACTAACATTGCCCAACATAAACGGCCAGCAAAAACGTTGCCAGGCTGGCCCTGGCTAGAAACTAGAAGCTAGAAGCTAAGAGCTGACAGCTGAAGGCCAGCAGTCCATTGGCATTCCCGCCCGCAACTGTTTACCATGTCACCCGATGACCCGCGAGACCGTGGTCGACTCCCGCCAGGAAATTCTGCGCACCGCCGCGCGACTGTTTCAGCAGCGCGGCTACGACGCGACTTCCATGAACGACGTCGCGGCCGCGCTCAAGTTGAGCAAAGGCGGCCTCTACCACCACTTCCAGAGCAAAGACGAAATCCTCTACGAAATCATGAACCACGCCATGGAGATTACTGAGGAGCGCGTGCTCAATCCCGTGCGCGGCATCGCTGACCCCGAAGAGCGTCTGCGCGCCCTGATCCGCCTGCACATCGAGGTCGTGCTCAGTCCCCGCGATCGCGAAATCACAGTGATGCTGCACGAGAACCATCCCCTGCCGCCGGCCCTGCGCAAGCGCATCAACATCCGCAAAAAAGATTACATTCACTTCCTCGAAAGCCTGATGACCGAGGTCCAGGACAAAGCTCAGGAAAAAGTTCAGAACAAGGCTCAGCATCACGCGAGAGGGAAAGTCAGCCCGCGCGCCGCCGCCTTTGCCCTGCTCGGCATGATCAACTGGATTTATCAGTGGTATAAGCCGGAGGGCGAACTGCAGGCGCAGAACCTGATTCCGCAGTTCACCGACCTCATTTTCGGAGGCATCTTCGCTTGAAGGATTAAAGAGTTATGAAAACCTTTTTCGCCACCCTTCCCGAGATCGCCGAGCAGCGAGCTGTGAGCGGCAGGCCATACCGCGAATTTATGCGAGTACCTGCGATGAGTGCCGGCCTATACGTTCTGCCCGCCGGAGGCACGGACCACCAGAAGCCGCATCGCGAAGACGAGATCTACTACGTGATTCGCGGCCGCGCCCGCTTCAAGGCCGGCTTCGAAGACCGCGAGGTTTCCGGAGGCAGCCTGATATTCGTAGCCGCCGAAGTCGGCCACCGCTTCTACGATGTCACCGAAGAGATCGAAGTCCTGGTCTTTTTCGCGCCCGCCGAAAGCTAGACTCGCGCACTAAACTAAAATGGATTACGAGATCACACCCATGCAGCCCTCGGACTGGCCCGCGGTTCGCGAAATCTACGCTGATGGCATCGCCACCGGCCAGGCAACATTCGAAACCCTGCTCCCCGACTGGGAGACGTGGGACTGCAGCCATCGCCAGGATTGCCGCCTGATCGGGCGCAGTAGCGGCCAAGTCGTAGGTTGGGCCGCGCTCAGCCCGGTCTCCGCTCGGCGCGTCTACTCGGGAGTTGCAGAGGTCTCCGTCTACGTGGCCGCTTCAGCGCGGGCCCGTGGAGTCGGCACAGTTCTTCTGAAAGCGTTGATCGAAGAATCCGAGCAGTGCGGAGTGTGGACGCTGCAAGCCGGAATTTTTCCCGAAAACGCTGCCAGCATCGCGATCCACAAATCCTGCGGATTCCGCGAAGTTGGGAAAAGGCAACTCATCGGCAAACTCGGCGAGACGTGGAGAGACGTGCTCCTGCTGGAGCGACGAAGTTTGGCGGCGGGCATTTAGTCGAGAGCTTGTTTACTGGCAACGCGGTACGAGGTACCCGGCACTACTTAGCCGGAATCCAATAGATCTCTTCCTTAACCCCGGTCTTGTCGAGGAACCCGCGCCGCTTCAGGATCGCCTTACTGTTCGCAATCATGTCAGGATGCCCGCACAAATACGCCGTCGTATTCGTAGCGTCGAGTTCCCAGTGATCGGCATACTTGCGCAGAATGTCGTCGGCCCGGCCGATCTCACCCGGCCAGTCGGCGTGATCCCACGGACGGCTCACCGTGGGCACATACTTGAACCAGGGGAGTTCCGCGTCGAACTGCGTCAACTCTTCTTTGTAGCCGAACTCCCACGGCCGGCTGGCGCCGTTCAGCAGATAAAGCTTGTGACTGCCGTCGAAGCGCCCTTCCTTCCAGTCTTTCGAAAGCGCGCGCACAAAGCTGACGAACGGAGCCACTCCGGTCACCGTCGAAACCAGCAGATGATTCTTGCGCCCGCTCTCCGTATCCAGCGTAAATTTGCCCTTCGGCACTTTGCGCATCAGCAGTCCGTCGCCCGGTTGCAGCTTGTGCAGCCGCGGGGTGAGCGCTCCCTCAGGCACCAGCTCGAAGAAAAACTCGATTTCATCTTCAAAAGGCGCCGAGACAATCGAATACGGACGCTCCGTCCGCTTGCCGTCGTGTTCCACCCCCAGCGTGGCGTACTGTCCGGGAGAAAACTTGAACTCCGCCCCCGGCTGAATGCGAAACATCCACAGGTCAGGCGCGAAGTCGACGCGTTTGGTGACCCGCGCCTGGAAAAACTTGTCGTCCAAAGTTGTCATGAATTTCAAAACCTCACAATAGCCATATCAATTAGATGCCACGGTAAAAGCGGAAAATGCGGGGCGGCAAAGTGGAGAGATAATACACGCCGAGTGGAAAGATGACAACCGAACGGTCGTTCGGAGAATTGCGCCCGACCCCCGAGACCTCAGCCCGGAAGGCACGGGCCCGGAGGCACTGAACCACCTGCCAAAAACGTCTCCACGTCCGAGACGGGAACACTCCACTCCGAAAGAGGTACCTCTTCGTCGGTATGAGTCAGGCGTTCTCCGATGACCCCGTACAGACTCTCAACATCGACCTGCGATCCTTTGATCCTGTGCTGGCCGAAGAAAACCAACTGGTTGTGGAATACCACTTCGCGATGGGTCCTCCACATTGGCCACCAGATCAAGTGGTCCGACTGGGCGGGAGTCCACATATCAGTCACGAGTGCAGCAGGCCTTCCGTCTAGCGTACGGGCCAGGGCATCCTTCCAGTGATCAACGTACCGTTGCTCGGACCAAACCGAAAAGTGGACAGGAAATCTCTCTTCGTGCCTCCCGAGCACGAGCAATCCGACCCGGCCGTCTGCCTCCCTGGGCTCCAGCTTAATCAACGCCTCCTCGATGAATCCAATCCAGAACATAATTGGTCGCGCGTTTGGCTCGCCTCCTTATTTCACTTGCCAACCACTAGCACCACAAAGCTATCCGGCAAAACGCTCCGCCGGGGATGCGGATTATCCGTTGTAGCCGCCGGAGGCGGACCAAACTTCGCGGTCACCAAATACACATTGTGTGTCTTTGAGTCCAGCGCCATGGTGCGCGCTCCTGCCTGCGTCGGAACATTTTCCGCCACGTTAAATTTCTCCGGCGACTCCTCCCGCACCACCGTCAAAACGCCTTCGCCGCAGGATGCAAACGCCAGCCCAGTTTCCTCATCGAATCTGGTTGCGTCCACGCCGTCACCGATCGCCGGAGTGGCCAGGACTTTGCCCGTATCCGCGTTCACCACAGCCATCATCTTGTTGTCGCAGCCCGCAAACAGCCGCCGATTCTTCCGGTCCATCGACAATCCTGAGGGCGATTCGCAAGGCGCCAGCGGCCATGTCGACTTGACCGTCAACTTGCTCGGATCAATCGCCGTCAACTCGCTCTTGTCTTCGATGTTCACAAAAATCTCGCCCTTACCGTCGCTGGCGGCAAATTCCGGCTTGCCGTCCAGTTTGATCGTGCCCAGCACTGTGCCCTTAGCCGCATCGATGGCGGTTGAATCCTGGCTTCGGCCGTTGAACGTGAAAACGCGCCGGGTCGCCGGATCATAAAGAATCGCATCCGGATTCTCGCCCGCCTTTACTTTGCTGATTGTCGCCAGCGTCTTGAGATCAAAGATGCTGACCGTGCCTTCGCGGCCGTTGCTGACAAAGCCGCGGCCCAACTCCGGCGCCAGCGCAATGCCATGCACGCCCGGCGTATCCGCAATGTCGCCCAGCGTCTTACCGGAATCGAGATCGAGCACGAGGACGTGAGTCGCGCGCGAAATATAAAGCCGCCGCGCCGCCGCATCCGCGATCAGATAATCCCAACCTCCGTCACCGCCGATCTTGAAGGTATTCACAACTTTATATCCCGGCGCAGCAGCAGCTAGAGCGACAGCAGTGATTATCAGAACCAGCGAAGCTGGCAACCAACGGCGCAGCCAATTCCCCTTCTCCATCATGATTCCCTCCGAACGCGCATTTGCCGCGACCTCGCGTCTGACCGCAAGGGCGGAGCCCAGAAGTAACTTTACCCTACTCTGGGCTGTCCCTAAACTTTGGCTATGGATGTATTTCGACCCAACGTGTCGGAGCAGGCGGTGCGCGAGCGCCAGCTGTCGCCCGCAGCCCGGCGCGCGCTTAACTCCGTCGCCATGATGGCCGGAGTTGGCTTCGCGCTCCTGCTCGCGATCGGTGGAGGCCCCGTTGCCGTCTGGGGAAAAACCGCCGGCCTGTTTTCATTGCGGACGAATTCTGAACTCTCCGCCGCGGAAAGTTCTGGCCCCGAGCTTTCCGAAACCGATCTCGATAACCAGCGACCGCAGAAACAAGCAGAACTGCTTCTTGAGCGCGCGGTAAGCCACTCAGTTGCAGACCCGAATCACATCGAAGCGCAAATCGAATCGCGCAGCGACGCCTGGCGCGGTCACCTCCAATGGGATTCGCAACTGGGCGACCTCACCACGGTCGCACTCAATTCCCGCGATCTGAGCGTGCGCGCCTCCGCCATCGAAGTCCAACTCGCAGCCTACGGGCTCACCAAGACTGAATCAACTGTCGATGCTATGGTGCGGCAGGCCGACTCTCGCGATCAGCGGCGAAAAATTTGGGCTCTGTGGGCCCTGGGCCTGCTCGGCAATCGCGGAGTTGAGCCCGAGCGTGTCGTCCAGGTGCTGGCCGCACACCTGAAAGATCCCGGAAAGAATTCCGACGCGGATCGAAACAATGCCGGAAATAACAACAAAGAAGACAAGGACGAAGACGCCCGCCGCTGGGCCGTCGAAGGTCTGGCTCTGGTAGGGACGACGCCGACCATCGCGCCCCTGCTCGAAACCATGCGCAATGATCCATCCCCCGTGGTGCGCGAACATGCCGCCTGCAGCCTGGCGCAATCCGGCATGTTGAGCCGCGAGCAGCGCCTCATCGCGGTGCCGCAATTGATTGACTATTCCGCCGATCCCGCCTTAGACGTTCAAACTCGTGCCTGGGCTTTTCAGGCTCTGGCCGAAATCACCAAACAACACCTGCCCAACGATTCCGTGGCCTGGCGCGGCTGGTACCAAACGTCAGTGGCCAGTGGCCGGTGATCAGTGATCAATGATCCGCGGCTAGTTTGGCAACAGTTGTTTAAAACGTTTCTCTGGCCTTCCCTCGTCGGGCAGGTGCGCCCCGGTCCCAGGAGGCTATGGTGCCGCTCCACGGGGCGCACCACCCATCGCGCCTTCAGGAAAAGAACGAAAAAGAAATCAAGCCTTGCGGCTAAAATCAACCCTGCCAGCGTCTAACCAATTGGCGGGGCAGCGGGCCCTGCAGGCCTCCGTCAAAAATCGATTCTTTGCGTTGTGTGACTTTCGTCGTACTCTCATCTCTATCGACATGCGTTCGACCAAACCGATCTCCGCTTCGGTGCACTCGGCCGTCTCCGATCTGCTGGCGGATCTCCACGCGAAAAGCGGTTGCGAGAAGATCGGACTCACCCGCGAATCTTTTTCCGTAATTCTTTGCGAAGTGGCTACCAAGCATCTGCCCTCAGGCGCAACCCGCGTGGATGCCCGCACCTTTCTTCTAACTCTGCGCATCGACGAACTAGCATTAGCCCAAGCCTGTGCCGCCGGCAACAATTCCGCGTGGGAGCTTTTCCTTGCCCGCTATCGCGAAAAGCTCTATCAGTCGGCACTGCGTATTGCGCGCGAAGACTCAGCCGCCCGCGACCTGGCCGACAGTCTCTATGCCGAACTCTATGGAACCACCACACGAAACGGGGAGCGCATTTCGAAGTTAGCCTCTTTCACCGGCCGCGGATCGCTTGAAGGCTGGCTTCGCACCGTGCTGGCGCAGGAATTCGTAAATCGCTACCGCCGCACCAAGCGTGAAATCAGCCTCGACGAAGAAAGCGAAGAAGGCGGTCAATTCGCCGCGCCCCACCCGGAACCGTTGCCTTCCGCCGACTCCCGCCTGGAATCCGCCACCGATGCGGCCTTGGCTGCGCTCGACCCCGAAGACCGCATGGTGCTGGCAGCCTATTATCTCGACGGACGCACCCTGGCCGAAGTCGCCCGCATGCTGAGCGTGCACGAGTCCACTATCAGCCGCAAAGTGGACAAGCTGGCCAAGTCGTTGCGCAAGAAGATCCTGGCGGGCATGATGCAGCAGGGCATGTCCCGCCGGCAGGCCGAAGAGGCACTCGAAATGGATGTCCGCGACCTGCAGGTAGATATTCGCCGCAGTCTTGCGCAAGATTCCCCAGCACGAGCGTTCTCAGAGAAGAAAGTGCAAGTCAGAACCCGCGAAGGTTCCGGATAGGCTTCGTGAATAGTTTTGAAAAGGCGCCGCTTTCAGCCGCGCTGAATGCAAATGGAAAACCTTCCAAAACTCGTCGTAAAGCGGCTGCAGTCGCCCGTCGCAGACTCGCACCCCGATGCCGATCTGCTCACCGCCTTCGCCGAGCAGTCTCTGGCCGGTGCTGAGCGCGACCATGTGGTTGAGCACCTGGCGCGCTGCGGCGATTGCCGCGAAGTAGTCTCGCTGGCTCTTCCCCCGCAACTGGATGCGCAGCCCGTGGTCCAGAGCAGCGAAAACTGGTTCCGCTGGCCGCCTCTTCGCGGATCAGCCTGGCACTGGACCGCACTCGCAGCGGGCGTGTTGCTGATCGCGTCGATTGGAGTGATGCAATTGCGCCAGCAGCAGGGCAGCGAGCTGGCGTCGAACGTCCCGCAGGCGAAGCCGGCGATTGCCGCTCCAGCCCCAAGTATCGAGCGTTCTTCAACGGATGCCGCTCCTCAAACTCGGATGCAGAAAGACGCTCTGGCCAATCCCCACGTTCAAACTCAAACAAAGCCGGTCGAGAACGAGCGTGCCCGGTCCGCCCCCAGCCCGAATCTAACTCCAGCGCCGACCCGGCAGGCAGGTGAGCCCGAGGAGGCCCTGGCACAGAGCCAGGTGCAAGACCAGCTCGTTCAGAGCAAAACGGCGGAGCAGTCTTCCGCCCACGCGAACCGCGTAGACAAAGCAAAACCCGCCGTACAGCAGAGTTCTCCTGCCATGGCGCCTGCGCCTTCGTTGCACACCGATCCGACTCTCCTGAAAGGCCCTCCCGCGCCCCGCTGGACCATCAACGCCGGCGGCGCCTTGCAGCGCTCCCTCGATGGCGGCAAAACCTGGCTGGATGTCAACATCACGGGGGATGATTCTGCGCTCGCCGATTCGACTTCCCAGGCCCAGCCCGGAGCACTGGGCGAGGGGAAGAAGCAAGCCGATTTCAAGGCTCAGCAGACGTCCCCGGTCGCGCCCGCAATCTTTCGCGCCCTTTCCGTATCCTCCAACGCCGCTGAAGTCTGGGCCGGAGGTTCCGGTGGATCGCTGTATCACAGCGTAGATGCCGGCAACACTTGGGCCCGCGTGTTTCCCTCCACCGCCAGCCTCGTTTTAACCGGCGACATTGTCAGCATCCGGTTCTCAGACCCGCGGAACGGAACAGTCACCACCTCAACCGCCGAAGTCTGGATCACGCCGGATGACGGCCAAACCTGGCAGAAGTAACCATAATTTCCCGGTCACCCCTGCGCCGTGTCATCCTGAGCGGAGGCTGTGCTTCGCGGACGCGAAGCACAACCGCAGTCGAAAGCCCGCCCTGAGCGAAGCCGAAGGCGACCCCATGCTCGCATGTACTGCGATCGGCCTCGCATGGAGTTTCCACGATGCCCCGGCCTGTGTTTTCTTTCGCCAGTCGAGATCCCACTGGCGCACCGATTCAGCACCCTCCCAAACCCGGCCAAATCCCGTTACCAAAGTGACGTTTACACTAATTCGTTAGTTCACTACTATCCATTTCGTGGTTTGGCAGTTCTGGGGGAGGGCTGCCGAGGCGTCCTGAACTGAAAAGTTCGGGGCGCTTTTTTATTGCCCCAAGGATTCATATGGGGACACCGCTTGGGCTTCCGGCCAGAGCGAACCTCGCCCGCTTCGACCTCCGACCCCTGCTCCCTACTTCGAACACCCCGCGCAGTACCCCCCAATCTCCAACCGCGAGACCACAATCCGGAACCGGCAGTCTTTCTCCACCTGCCCCTTCAGCTTCTCGAAAATATCGCTGACGAATTCCATGATCTTGCCGCAACGCAGGCACGCCATATGGATGTGGTCCCGGTTCAACTTGCGCTCGTAATAGTGTCCCTCACCGTGGATGTGCATCAGGTCGAGCTCGTCGATCAGGCCCTGCCGCTTGAGCAGCTTCAGCGTGCGGTAAACCGTGCTCCGATCCACGCTCGCGTCCAGTTTCTGCGCCTTGCGCAAAAGCTGCGCCGCATCCAGATGTTTGGTGGCCGTTTCCATCACCTGCAGAATGGCGCGGCGCTGTCCTGTCATGCGGATCCCGCGGTCGGCTAAATGGGACTGCAGCCGCCCTGGGATTTCAGTTTGTGGTAATGGCATTGGACTCTCCTGATGCCGTCGCAACTGGTCGCAACCGCGCTGCGACGAATTCTTTCGCACGCTCTTGACGGAATGCGAAGACATCCGTCAGACTCAACAATGTAGTTCAGATGCGACTCGATTGCAACTAGCTTAGCTTAACTCCAATTTCATCCCTTATGACCCAGAAGGCTCACAACCGGGAATTAATGTTAGCCTCAGATGCGACCGATTCGCAACTGCACGCCTCGCAACCCGAGCCGACCCGCACTCCCCGATCCCGGTTCCCATTCCCAACCACCACGCAAAGCCAAGCCGCCCGGGTTCTGCGCTGCCTGTGCTTCTTCTTCTCTCTGGCGACGGTGGCTTCGGCCGGCGTCGGCGGCAGCATCTCCGGCACCGTCAAAGATCCCTCAGGTGCGGCAATCGCCAGGGCACCCGTCACCTTGATCGACACCGGTACGGGCATCCGGCAATCCACCACCACCGACGGCAGCGGCACCTACGCGTTCCCCGTTCTTCCTGTCGGCAATTATGTTCTCGAAGTGAGCCAGTCCGGTTTCAAACCCTACCGCCGCAACGGCATCGTCCTCGATACCAGCAGCGCCCTTCTGCTGGATGTTGTTCTGCAAGTAGGTCCATGGATTGACGTCATCACAGTCAGCGATACCGCCGCTCACCTCGAGACTTCCAGCAGCCAGATGGGTGAAGTCATCAACAGCCATCAGATGAGCGCTGTACCCCTTGATGGCCGCAGCTATACCGATCTTCTCTCGATTCAGGCCGGAGTCGCCCCTGCCACTTCCATCACCTCCAGCACGGTGCAGGACGTGGGCGCCAGCGCGCTCTCGCCCTCCGGCGATCTGAATCCCGGCACCATCTCCATCCACGGCCAGCGCGAATTCGCCAACGCCTTCATCGTCAACGGCAGCGACTCCGAAGAAGACGTGAACATGGGCACCGCGATCATTCCCGACCTAGACTCCATCGCCGAGTTTCGCATTCTCACCAGCAATTTCGACGCGGAGTACGGCGAGTTCAGCGGCGGCCAGATCACGGTCATCACCAAGTCCGGCAGCAACGCATTTCACGGAGACCTCTTCGAGTTCCTCCGCAACACCGACCTGGACGCGCGCAATTACTTCTCGCCGACTCGCGGCACCTTCATTCAAAACCAGTTCGGCGGAACCTTCGGTGGTCCCATCCGTCGAAACCAGATCTTCTTCTTCTCCGACTATCAGGGAACCCGTCAACGCCAGGGAGTCGATACCGGCCTGATCCCCGTGCCCTCCAGCGCAGACCGCAGCGGAGATCTATTGGATCAGGCCAGTTCCTTCTACACCACAGAAATTGTCAACAACCAAACAGTTATAGTGCCCACCCTCGTGAGCGGTTCCGCATGGGCCGACACCCTCTCGCAGCCGCAGAGGCTCGGCTACAAGATTTCCCCCGGTGAGCCCTACTATTTTCCCGGATGCACCAACACAAACTATTCTCCTGGAAGCACCACAGCCTGTGTTCTTCCTACGCTCCAAATCCCGACCAAGGCTTGGTCGGTACCCGCGCAAAATCTATTGCAGTACATTCCTGCGCCGAATGCGTCCAGCACTCAATTTGCAACCTCCTCGCAAAACCAGGCCCTGCGCGACGATAAAGGATCCCTGCGCCTCGACGCCAACACCGGCTGGGGCCTGATCTCCGGCTATTACTTCCTCGACGACTATTCGCTGAACAATCCCTATCCAGTCGCTCAAGGCGGAGCCAGCGTCCCAGGTTTCAATGCGCTCTATCTAGGCAGGGCGCAACTATTCAGCGTGGGAGATACGAAAACACTGAACCCCACCTCGGTCAACGAGGTCCACTTCAGTTACCTGCGGGCATTCAACGACCTCGGCAAGCCGCAAGGCGGCCTCGGAGTCAGCCTGGTATCGCAAGGTTTCGTCACCTCCACAGGTGGACCCAGCATCGTCGCGCTCGCTCCTCAAAACGAAGGAGTCGAAAACCTCGTCTTCAACAATTTCTCTACCGGTACCAACACCAACGAACTGAAACAGGCGAACAATACCTACCAGTGGCTCGACAATTTTTCCAAGGTTATAGGCCGCCATACCATGAAGTTCGGCGGCGAGTTTCACTACGATCAGGTCAACGTGAATCCGATCGCCCAGTTCAACGGCAACTTCCTGTTTACCGGAAGCGAAACCGGTCTCGACTTCGCCGACTTCCTGCTCGGAATTCCCAGCCAATACAACCAGAGCCAACTGAATCCTTTCTACGGCCGGAACAAATACACCGGGATCTTCGCGCAGGATAGTTGGCGACTCAAACCCAACCTCACTCTCAACTACGGCGTGCGCTGGGACCGCATCGAGCCCTGGTATGAAAAGTACAATCAGATTTCAACCACCGAGCCCGGCAAGCAGTCGGTAGTTTTCCCGGGTGCGCCGGCGGGAATTTTGTACCCCACTGACCCCGGAGTGCGGCGCACCCTCGCGCCTCCCGGCGACGAATTCTCGCCGCGCCTCGGTCTCGTCTATTCGCCCGATCTATCGGCCGACACTTTCCTCGGCAAAGTCTTAGGTGGTCCCAGCAAGACGAGTCTCCGCGCCGGTTTCGGAATGTATTACACCTCCATCGAAGCCCTCACCATCGGAGTCCTCGCGGCCAACGCTCCCTACGGCACCACCTACAGCAGCCCTGCGCCGCCGACGTTCTCAAATCCGTTCGTGACCGCTTCCACCGGGCATCCCCTCGGCCAGTACTTCCCCGTCACGTTCGCACCATTGAATTCCTCCAGCAGCCACCCTGATTCCACCCTCGATTGGTCGCAGTACATCCCCATCAGCGGCATTCCGGCATATCCCGTCAGCAATCGCATTCCATACACCGAGCAATACATGTTCTCAATCGAGCGCCAACTGGGGAACAATACCGTGTTCAGCGCCAGCTATGTGGGCAATCAGTCGCATCGTCTCCTGGTTCTCGTCGAATCGAACCCTGGCGACCCTGCGCTGTGCCTCAGCTTGCCCGGCTGCGGACCCTTTGAAGAAACGGAAAGTGGAACCCGCGGACCCCTGGGCTCGAATTTCGGCAGCGATACCAACCAATCCACGATCGGCAACTCCAACTACAACGCCCTGGAACTCAGTCTTCGCCACACCAGCAGGCGCTTGCAGTTGTTCGCCAGCTACACCTACAGCAAATCCATCGATCAGTCTTCGAACGTGGGTGAACAAGTGAACCCAATCAATCCCGCCCTCAGCCGTGCTTTATCCGCCTTCGACGTAAAGCACAACTTTGTAGTGAGCTACGCCTACGATCTGCCCTTCGAGCATCTGTTCGGCGTTTCCAACCGCTGGACGAGGGGCTGGACCATCTCCGGTATCACCCACTTCAGCAGTGGCTTTCCGGTGACGCTGCTCAACTACGGAGACAATTCACTGCTCGGAGCCGAGCCCAACGGCATCAACAACTACGGCGTGGATGAGCCGCAATACGCCCCCGGCCCGCTCGACCTGAATTCCAATCCGCGCAACGGAAGATCGTACTTCAACACTTCACTCTTCAGTCTCCAACCTCTGGGCGAGCCCGGCAACGCCAAGCGCCGCTTCTTCTACGGTCCCGGCATCGACAACTACGACATGGCTCTGCTGAAGACCGTTCCGCTCACTGAATCCAAATCCCTGCAGTTTCGTCTCGAAGGCTTCAACGTCTTTAATCACGCCCAGTTCTACGGACCGGCTTCGGTCAACGGCAACATCAACAGCTCTTCGTTCGGGGAGGTGGTCAGCGCTGCCGCTCCGCGTCTGATGCAGGCTGCCGTGAAGTTTATCTTCTAGACTTAGCCGCCGACCCGGGGGCCTGAAGCCGCTTCCGGGGCATGGCCGCGGACGGCCCTTCCTTTTGCGACCTTCGCACCCCCCCACGCATCGAATGGCAGGTGGTACGATAAAGGGTTGGCCCCGGTTTGGGGGCAGCATTCATAGATCGTATTCATTCAAGACCGTATTAAATTTAAGATCGTCCGGGTCCCGGCCACGACAGCTCTCGTTGTCTCCGAAACATGGAGCGTCTGCCGAACAACGCGACGTTACAACTGAGGAGAGATATATGGCAGGCAATGGAATCGTCGAAGTGACAGACGCAAACTTCGACCAGGATGTTTTGAAATCAGACAAGCCCGTGCTGGTGGACTTCTGGGCAACCTGGTGCGGCCCCTGCCGCGCCATCGCTCCCATCGTCGAAGAACTTGCCAAGGACTATCAAGGCAAGATCAAAATCGGCAAGATGGATGTCGACGCCAACAGCTCCACCCCCATGCGCTACAAAGTCACCGGCATCCCCACGCTGCTGGTCTTCAAGGGCGGCCAGGTGGTCGAGCAAATCGTTGGCTACCGTCCCAAGGAAGCCATCGCGCAAGCGCTCGACCGGCACGTTGGGTAACACAGCTTCTAGCTTTGAGCCAATACCCCGCCCGGGAGCAATCCCGGGCGTTCGTGTCTGAGTCAGGGCGTTTCCGGCAGCGTGTAGTCGAAGTTGTACGAATGCTTCCCAGCGTCGATCTTGATCGTCATCATTCCGGTCAGGCCTTCGAGTTGACCAGCGCCAGAATCCGGGACAACCATCACACTCAGTTGCGGCGTACCCCGCGTCATCGTACCGCTGTGTTGCAGGACAAAGCTGCCCGTGCGGCCTTTCAGTTTTCCAGTGACGCGCTCCATCGCGACGTAGCCGCCTGAACCCTTCACTATGGTGGTCGCCGAGGAGAGCATGAATCCTCTGCTGGTTCCCTCCAGATCGCCGTGAAACTGTTTGTCGATCGACATTCTTCCCAGGCCTGCATCGCCGTCTTCAACCGCCTGCGGCGTCAGCTTCACTTCGAAGCTTCCGCTTGCATGAGTCGTCACAGCTTTCTCCTTTATTGACGCGCCCGGCGCCGCGGATTGGCTCTGGGCACGCCCGGCCAGACCGAGATAGAGGCAGACCAGTGCGGTGAAACTGACTCTGCGTCGAGATCGGGGTACCATAGTTTGCTAGCCTTAGTACTTCCGCAGCACGCCAATCACTCGTCCTTGGACTTCTACGGACGCCGCCGGCACAACGATCGGCTTCATGGTTGCATTTGATGGCTGCAGGCGGATGCTGTCGCCTTCGCGGTAGAAGCGCTTCAGCGTGGCATCGCTCTGGTCGACGAGTGCGACCACGATGTCTCCGTTATGCGCGGTCTTCAGCTTCTCAACCAGAACGTAGTCGCCGTCGAGGATGGCCTCATCCTGCATCGAATCTCCACGCACCTCGAGCACAAACACTTCTTTCGAACGCACGAAGTCGGCGAGCGAAATGGTCTCCGGAGTCTCGATGGCCTCGATGGGCTGGCCGGCGGCGATGCGGCCGAGAAGCGGCAGCACCAAGCCGGTGTTCACGCTCATGGCCTGCTTGAGCCGTCCCTTGGGCGGCAGCAGGTCGATGGAGCGGCTGCGGTTGTAGTCGCGGGTGAGCAGTCCCTTCTTCTCGAGGTTGGTGATGTGCTTGTGCACCGTGGCCAGCGAGTTCAGGTCAAGCCCATTGCCGATTTCTTCAAACGACGGAGAGTAGCCATGCTCCGCCACGAAGCGGGAGATGAAGTCATACACTTCGCGCTGCCTGCGTGTGATCGCCATGCCGGTATTGTTGGCGAATATAAAGCGAATGTCAAGAAGAATCAGTTGCGAGCTTCTAGCTCTAGCTGCCACCTCTCGTGTGGAGCGGACACTGCTGTCCGCTTCCTTTGACGTTGATTTTTTAGTCCCGATCTCGCTCTCACGCCGCCGAAAACTTCCGACTAAAGCCGCCAGATAGTCATGGGCTCCGATCTGAAAATCGACTCCTTGGGAATCTATATTGACGAGGGCAAGAAATCAGATCAAGGCGAAGACGAAAAATAGACGTTCCGCCCGCTGAGGTCGGGTGGCCCATGTTTCGCGTTCTTTGCGAAACGTGGGGTGTCACGGCACCATCCCTCTTGGGATTAGAAATCCGGCGCCTGATAGGATCGCATCGATTGACCCGTTGATTCGAGGACCCGAGTGGCAGCCCTGAAAATATCTCCGAAAGCTTTTCGCGTCCCGGCGCCAAAGACCCCAACCGAGCGCATTAAGGAATTCCTAAGTGCCATCGCGCCGGAAAAGAAAACCCTTGCTGCAATTCGCGCCGCGGCTCGCAAGAACGGCAAAAGCAAGATCTCCCGGCGGGAAATCGACCGCGAAATCCAACTCCACCGGCGAGGACGCTCCCTCTAGAACGAGGGGAAATATCCACACCCACCCTGTGACATCTAACCTTGTGCCGCACCACAAATCAGTTCATGATGAACGAGGCAAAGGCAGTACAGACAAATCATAGAAGAGCGGCCCTAACCCGTTTGTTGTCTAGATTTTGACCTCTAAGTCTTTTGTTGTCCGGATTTTGCGGGGATTTTCCCGCTAATCCGATGATTCCAATAGACCCCAGGGGGGAGGGGGTATCGAGCCAGGTAGATATTTCCCTCCATTCTGTCCCCTCCCTCGGGCGATAGTCCGGAAGTTTTTTCAAGGGAGAAATCCACAGACCCATTTTGGCTTCCCCAATCAAGCTCGGACTTCTACTCGCGAGCTTTTTGCGGTAGGCTTAAGCCGCTTCTTAAAGGAGGCCTTTATGGCACAGAACGCTTCGGGTGAGATGGTGAAGCAGGCTTCGACGGTTTCGATTTTGTGGGGAGTTTTGTTGATTGTGTTTGGCATGCTTGCGGTGGGTTTGCCATTTCTGGCTGCGGTTGCGGTTACCGGGATGGTGGCGTGGCTGATTGTGTTAGCGGGTGTGGTCCACCTGGTGCTGGCTTTTCGCGCGCATGGCGCGGGCAGCATGATCTGGAAACTTCTCGTTGGCGTTGCCTATCTTTGCTTCGGCGGGTATTTGATCTGGCATCCCGTGGTGGGCGTGGCATCGCTTACTTTGCTGCTGGCTACTCTGTTTCTGGTGGAAGGCGTGCTGGATGTCATTTTGTTTTTCAAGATGCGCCCGCTACAGGGATCGGGCTGGGTGCTGACGGATGGCATTGTCACGCTGCTGCTGGGGGCGCTGATCTATCTGCAATGGCCGTCGAGTTCGTTGTGGGCGATTGGCACGCTGGTCGGGATCAGCCTGATTTTCAGCGGAGTGGCGCGAGTGATGATGTCGCTGGCGGTGCGCAAGGTGGCAGGAACGGGGTCGGCGTCAACGTTAGCTGCGTAGCCGGCGTCTCTCTCGCATGGAGGACGAATAGATGGGAGGATTGATTCCGTTAGGGGACGTGTCTCGGCGTCCGAGGCGCGTCCCGGTGGTCACGATCCTCATCATTCTGGTCAATGTCTTCGTGTTTGTGCGGGAGTTGGTGGGCGGCGAAGCCTTCGTAACGCAGTGGTCGGCGATTCCGGCACAGATTTTTTCCGGGCATGGCTGGATCACGATCTTTACCGCGATGTTCATGCACGCCAGTTGGTCGCACATCATCGGGAACATGATTTTCCTGTGGGCGTTTGGACCGGAGATGGAAGACGCGATGGGGCGCGGTCGCTATCTGGCTTTCTATCTAGTCGGCGGGATTGTGGCCATGCTGGCGCAGATTGCGGCGAGTCCGCATTCCACCGTGCCCAACCTGGGCGCGAGCGGGGCGATTGCGGCGGTGATGGGCGGGTTTCTGGTCACGTATCCGCACGATCGGATTCGGTCGATTCTGGTGATCTTTATTTTTGTGCAGATCACATTCATTCCGGCCGCGCTGCTGATTGGCTTCTGGTTTCTCACCCAGCTCTTCAATGCCGGCCAGGTGGCGCACGCCCAGGCCGGCGGTGTGGCGTATCTGGCGCATGTGGGAGGCTTCATCTTCGGGGCGGCCACCGCGCGGCTATTTGAGAGTTCGGAGCGGCGGTCTGCGGAGTCAAGAGCTTGAGTCGGAATCAAGGTCAAAGGCAGCCGGGCTTCGCCCGGCGGACGGCCGAGGTGTCCCCACATTCGACCTTAATTTGTTCATCCCTTGGTGTTGAAAGACATCCGAAACTTCCTTTCGACTCGTAACTCTAATTGGTGAAGACGACGGCTGTTTTCGGCCGGGAGGATGGTATGTCCAGAGTTTCGGTGCGGATGGTGGCGATGATGTTGACGGTGCTGGCTGGGACGCTGGCTTGCCGCGCGGGAAGCGGAGCGAGCGCGGCGGTGCCGAGTCCGGTGGTGGATGAGGCTAGGGCTACGGCTAAGGGTAAAGAGACAGCGGTAGTTGCTGGGGGATGCTTTTGGGGAATTCAGGCGGTGTTTCAACATGTGAAAGGTGTGCACAGCGCTACCTCAGGATACTCGGGCGGGACGGTGAAGAATCCGGACTATGAGACGGTGAGCAGTGGGAGCACGGGGCATGCGGAGTCGGTGAAGATTGTTTACGATCCATCGCAGGTGAGTTATGGAGAGTTGCTGCGCGTGTTTTTCTCGGTGGCGCTCGATCCCACGGAGCTGAACCGGCAGGGGCCGGATACAGGCACGCAGTACCGGTCCGTAATTTTCTACAGCAACGATGAGCAGAGACACATTGCCGAGGCTTACATTGCGCAGCTCGAGCAGGCGAAAGTTTATCCACGTAGGATCGTGACGCAGGTGGTGCCGCTGCAGGCGTTTTACGAAGCGGAAGATTATCATCAGAATTATGCGGAGATGCATCCGAGCGATCCTTACATAGTGTTTAACGATGCGCCGAAGGTGGCGAATTTGCGGAAGGAATTTCCGGAGCTTTACAGCAAGTGATAGGGAAGCGGGCTAAACGCGCGATTATTGGGTCGCGAAGAACGCGACCCTTCGCGCAGCCCGCCCAGATCCTTCGCGAACAAAAGGCGTCTCGCTCAGGATGACAATTGGGTTGGAGGACTTATGTTTGATTCGGTGAGTCGTGGTGATAAGAGGGAAACGAACGTTGGGCGGCGCGTGTTTCTGGCGGGCGTTGGTGCGGCGCTGGGTGGGGCGCTGTTGTGGAAGTGGCGGAAGCCTTATGTCATCGCGGTGGAGGCGAAGGCGGAGCCGGGAGAAGTGACGATTGTGCAGTTCTCCGATGATGGCAAGCGGCTGGGCAAGGTGAAGATCGCCAAGGTGGTGAAGTCCGACGAAGAGTGGCGGAGGCAGCTTTCGCCGGGAGCGTTTGAGATCACGCGGCACGCTGATACCGAGATTGCCTATACCGGGAAGTATTGGAATCTGCATGACAAGGGGATTTACCGTTGCATCTGCTGCGATAATGCAGTGTTCAGTTCGGCGACGAAGTTTGAATCGGGGACGGGCTGGCCTAGCTTCTGGGCGCCGATTGCGGAAGAAAATGTGCGGGAGATACGTGACAACTCGATTGGCATGGAGCGGACTGCGATCGCATGCACGGAATGCGACGCGCACTTGGGGCATGTGTTCGATGACGGTCCGCAGCCGACGGGACTGAGGTATTGCATGAATTCGGCGTCGCTGCGGTTTGTGAAGGTGTAGAGCGGCGAATCGCTTAGAAAAATGGGGTGACGGTGGATCCGTCACTCCATTTTTCTTTGGTACAGGCGTTTGAGAGTGGTTATTGACAGTCGCCTTTGGTATTGGTGCTTTTCAGCGTGACGGTGTCTGAAGGTTGCGGAGCGCTTTTCTGTTGCGCCGGCTGAGGCTTGGGTGCGGCCGCTTTGGCGGTTTCGCTGGCATGGCTTAGGTTGGAGCTGATTGGGTTGACCATTGAGGGAAGATCGGCGATCTGCTGGGAAACTTTAGTCGAAGCGAAGGTTAGTGATCCTTAACACGGGTTATTGGCATTTTGCTCCCTGTTAAGTAACTCAGGAGCTGAAGCCCGATTCAGAGTCACTGCCTGTAACGCAGGCCTGTAAGGTCTGCTCCACCCTCCTTCACAGGTTCAGGCTCCGGTTACGAAGAAGTTTTCTTCGGGCTTCGGTTCGGGATTGTTGGGAACGGCATCGGCAGTGACGTCCTGGACGAAGTCACGGCGGCGCTCCGGGCCTTTGCGGTCGATCACGCGCACGCGGCGGGCTGGCATGTTGCTGGGTTCGAGGCTGATGATGCGGCCGTCGCGCACCTGGATGTGGGAGCGAAACCAATCAGTGCGGAACATTCGTCCGGAACAATAAAAAGTCATGCAGGCGGCGATGGGACCTTCGAATTCTTTTCCAGTGCAGGCGAGGATGCGCTTGGCCATTTCCTGGTTCCAGGTCAGGCCTCCGACCAAGGGATCGTTGAGACGGCAGCGCTCGAAGGGAACGGCGTGCGAGATCTTGCGAAGTTGCAGCAACTGCAGTAAGACGGAACTCTTGGCCAGGTTGGTGACGATAACGTTGGCCTCGGTGCTGGATATGCGCTCGAGCTTGATGTGCAGATCGGGTGACCATTCGCGCTCGAATTCTTCTCGGGCCAGGGCTAAGCCTTTGTCCGTTGCCTCCACATAACGCAGAGTGGCGCGGACGAGGATCACACTGAAGAAACAGGTTACGACGGTCGCGATGATGGGAATATAGCTGACCAGAGTGGTGAACGACATGCGGAACGAGTTGATCCACTGCATGGCTTTGGCTCCTCTCTGGGCGCAAGGCACTGCGCTTGATCAATTTGGGGAGGGCTGCTGGGGCGATCGGTCGGTTTCGCCTCTGATTTTTGGCCTCGTTCTTTCGGGCTTAGGAAAGTTTAATGAGGGGGATGTGGGCGCTCTAGATGCGCATGGTGCTGGGGCTAGAACGTGGCGACGGAGAGACTTTGGTAACTGTACCGGCATCAAGGCCTATTAAGGATGCGAGCCAAACGCGCGATTAATGTGTCGCAAAGAGCGCGACCCTTCGGCGCGCTGCGCTTGCTCAGGGCAAGCCAAGTTGCGCGGCTCGCCCAGATCCTTCGCTGCGCAAAGAACGCTTGCTCAGGATGACAAACCTTCTGCTATTCGAGGACGCTGTCGTCTAGCTTTTTGCGGCCCCAGTCGGCTGCGGCCTGGACGAAGGCCAGGACCACGGGATGCGGCTTTTGTTCGGTGGAGGAGAGTTGGGGTTGGAAGAGAGTCGCGATGAAGAAGCGGTGAATGGGGGATTCGATGGCGCGGATTTCGCCCTGGGCGCCGCGGGCTACGATCGGGAAGCCGGCTTCCATGGTGGCCCATTCGTACTCGGGATTAACTTCGAAGTTGCAGAAGAATTCTTCGGTTACGATTTCTTCGTCCTTGCCGTAGAACGATTGCAGGTAGGAGCCGGGGCGGAGACGGATTTCGGGCACCTTGCCGGAGAGTTTGGGCGCGTCGCCTTTGATGCCGGTGACGGCGCAGGCTACGGGGTAGATGACGATGTTTTTGGAGCTGGAATTGTTTTCGGCGCTGTCGGCGTCGGCGATGCCGAGGACGTTGCGGGCGAATTCGATTAGCGCGTACTGGAAGCCGCCGCAGGTTCCCAGAAAAGGCCAGTCACGGCGGCGGGCGAATTCGATGCCTTTGAGCATGCCGTCGAAACTTTTGTAGGGACTGCCGGGCGAGGCCCAGAGGCCGTCGAAGCTTTCGAGAATCTTTTCCGCGCCTGGGGTGGTTAGGGATGGCGTGGGAATCCATTCGGATTCGAGTTTCAGATCGAGTTTGTGGGCGGCGTGCTGCAGAGCTTCTGTGGTGGCGGGATGGGAACGGAATTTAGGATTGAAGTCTCCGAGGATTCCGATGCGAACGGCGTTACTCACGTCGTCATTGTACTAGAGCGTGATGAGGTGGTTAGCGGGTCGCGGTTAGAGGCTTGGTGCTGGCTCTTGGGTGCGGGGTTCGCCGTTCTGACGGCTTCTGGGCTGCGCCGGATGGGGGCTTGGGTGAACGTGTTTAGGGTGGAGGAGATGGACACTGAAAGCAGATTCCTCGCTTCGCTCGGAATGACAAGGACTTGGTTAGGAATAGCAAAAAGTTTTAGAGGGAGTGAGTTATGGCTAGCAGGACGTAGAGGCTGAGCAGAGCTAACGCGGGGCCGCCCCAGATCATTACGGCGCACTTCCATCCCAGTGAGCGGGCGAGGTCGCGCTGGCTTCGCCAGGAGATCAGGAAGGTTGGATTGTTCTTGCCTTTCATCAGTACAACGGCGGGTCTTGGGTCGAAGCCGTCGGTTGCGGTGGATGCCGCGCTGGCGGCGGGCTTTACTTGGGCTGCGGCCCAGGCTGCCGGGTTGGAGATGCCTGCCTTCTGAAGCGCGGCGGCGACCGCGGCTGGGTCCGCAGGTTTGCCTGTGCTCGGGTCTGGCGACGGGTGGGTTGCGCGGGTTGTGGATATCGCCTTGTCGTAGATCGGGTCGAAGGCTGGATCGTGCTGCAGGCCGCCGGAGAGCGAGAGACCGCTGAAGCCTTCGTCGCCTCCGGTCACGGGCGACAACCCGTTGCGAAACATTTCCGTGTTGATGGAGAACGACAGTGCATTGCCGACGATTAGCGGCGTGGTTTCGGCGTCATGAACTGGATCGGGGGTGAGTTCGAGGCCGGGATTATCGTCTAGCGTTCCGAGCAGAAATAGAGCGTTCTTGGGCTTGATGCAGGATTCTTCTACTTTGATTTTATTGGTGGTCATTATGCCGTGGCGCGAGAGAAAACTGCGGACGTTGGGTGGCGCTTCTTCTTTGGTGGTGAAGAAGGAATCGCAGAATTCCTGGTGGAAATCCTGATGCAGGTCGAGATCGGCGCCGCGTGGGTCGACCATGACTTTGCCGGTGTTGTCGTCGAGAAAGAACGGGACGTGCATGCACTCGGCGGCTACCTTCACCCATTGCTTATTCTTGCCTCGCTGTTTCCACTCCCAGACGAAAGTGCGGTAGCAGTAACAGGGGCGGGCGGTGATGGGGGCGACCATGGTGTAGGGTCCGACGGCGAGGCCGTTGAGTTCTACCATCCCCATGGATGCACTGCGAATTTTTGACGCTGGGGTGTCGAGGATCAGGCGCCGGCGCTGCAGCAGACGGAAGCCTTGAACGAACAGATAGATTCCACCGCAGATTCCGATGAGGCACCAGAGGATGAATCCGCCGGGGTTCGAGGAATTTAGCAGCAGGGTTGAGATGGTCACGGTTGAGCCTTGCACCGAGGCTAGCGGAGCGGGGAGCGGTTGGCAACGGAAAGTGGTGGAGCGGCTTACGTTGGTAACGGGAGCGGCCCAGGTGGCCGCTATTCCCCTCAACGCGAACTACGAAACCACTGGACTAGCGCCATGAGGACGAGCATCAGGAAGCCTGCCCCTATAAGGCGCGTCGCCCGGATGTGCTTGTCCGTCGCCGGCCTGCCAAGTTTGGCGAGGTAGGACCTAGGATTTCCGATTAGCATCGTGCCGATGGAGAAAAACACGATTAGAATTGCGACTTCCAGAAGAGTCTGGCCCATTGCCGGATGCCTCATCGCCTAAAGATGAGTAAGAAAGGCCCCAGGGTTGCTGGCGCGAGCACCCTAAAAAGGAGGGTCCCGGAAGCTACGGCGAACACAAACCCCAATATGCGTATGTGTTTTCGAGGCAGGACCACGGTTTCGGGTGTCTCGGCCGTTTCTCGAAGTTGGGGCCACCAAAGGAAATACATGCCCCGGTCTGGCCTCAAAAGCATGAGCACGCTGTTGGCAAACCACCAACACATGACCGCATCTCCGGCCAAGAGAACCAGCCAGCCTTCCATAGGCGTTCATTTTATACCCATTACGAAGTCGTCCGCCGTTAGCGTTCCGATCTTGGACGACTCGCTGCGCTCGTCGGACAGCCGAGGGCGGCTGTCCCCACATGAACCCTCTCATGCGCGGCGGCGTTTTAGTACGAGGTAGGCTGCGGTTAGGGCGGCGAAGAAGACTAGGCCTCCTATTGCGTTTATGCGGGTGGCGAACAGGGTGTGGAGAACTGTGGCAGAGGCCAGGACGAAGCCGATGATCGATCCCCAGATGCCGAGCGGGGCGCGCATGGGGAGTGCTGCGACTTTTGCCGAGGTGAGGCGACGGCGGAAACTTATGTGGGCTGCCAGGGATACGACCCAGGAGAAGATCAGGCCGGAGAATGCGGCTCCCATGATGTAAATGAAGGCTCGTTGCGGAGCCCAGTGTTCGATGATGAGTGCGGTCACGATGCCGTAGGAAGAAACGATGAGCGCGAGGCGCGGAGAGCCGGAGGCGTTTAGCTTGCCTAATTTTGCGGGAGCCCATCCGGTGCGGCCCATGGAAAACAGCAGGCGAGAGGACACGTAGAGTTTAGCGTTGGCTCCGGAAAGCGCGGCGGTCAGGACTACGAAATTCATGAAGTGGGCCGCGGCTGGGACGCGGGCCATGCTGAGGACCGTGACGAATGGACTCTCAGAGACGGCTGTGTGGTTCCAGGGAGTCACGCCGACCAGGATGGTAATGGCGCCGAGGTAGATAACGGCCAGCAGGAAGATGGAAAGGCGAGTGGCGCGGGGGATGTCCTTTGAGGAATGTGATTCGCCGGTGGTGACGGCGAGCATCTCTATGCCGCCGAAGGCGTAAATAGCCCAGAAGACGGCTAGTAGAGGAGCGATTGGACCTTTAGGAAAGAATCCGCCCTGCGCTGTGAACTGCGGGGCTACACGGCCGCCGAGGAGCAGGGCCGCTCCGGCCACGATGAAGGCCACGATGGTGGCGAGCTTGATCATGGAAAACCAGAACTCGAAGCGTCCGTAGGAACCTACACTGCGCAGGTTGACCAGCAGGAGCAGGCCCGAGAATACGACGACCCAAATCTCGCCGGGTACGGCGGGAAACCAGTAGGACATGTAAGTGGCGGAGGCGGTGAGTTCGGCGCCGATGGAGAAAGCGATGGCGGCCCAGTACGCGGCGCGGCAGAGAAATCCCAGATACTGATTGAGGTAGAGTTCCCCGTAGAGGCCGAAGGCGCCAGCGGCGGGGTGCACGCTGGCCAGTTCGCCCAGAGCCATGGCGACGGTGTAGGCGATGAAGGCGGCGATGATGTAGCTGATGATGACGCTGGGTCCGGCGACTTCGAGGGCGGCGGCGGAGCCGAGGAGAAGTCCGGTGCCGATGGAGCCGCCGACGGCGACCATGGTCATCTGTCCGGCGGTGAGTTGATGGTGGAGACCTTGCTCGTGGATGAGGTCTGGGGGTTGGGGCATTGCGGCACGATAGCAAATCATGGTGGGTTGGCCCAAATGCTTCCGCAAAATCCCACGCGGGGCCGGAGTTGGGCGCTGCTGCGACTCGCTGCGCTTGTCTGACGAGCGAAGGCGCCCGTCCCCACATAGGCACACTTCCCACAGTTTGCATTTTTCCCTTCAGTGACTTTCGTAATCGGGGGCGGGGCTTACGGATTGCTGGGGGTGGGAGCGGCTCCTAGAATCGAGGGAGCAGTACTCTGCCCAAAACTTACCCATGCCCGAGATCACAAAACGTCCTGACCGAGCCGAGATGGCTAAGCGCATTGAGCGCGCGGAAAAGCTGCTGCAAAAGGGGAAGGCTGCTGAGGCACTGGAAGAATATCTGCTCGCTCTGCGCGAGGATCCGGAGAACGATACGGTGCGGCAGTTGGCGGCCGATTTGTGTTTGTCGCAGAACCGGACCCGCGATGCGGTGAATCTGCTGGGGGAATTGTTTGAGCGGCAGGTGAAGGCGGAAGACGCTACGCGGGCGAGCCTGACTTATAAGAAGTTGGCGCGGCATGGCAGCCCGACCTGGGAGCAGAAATTCCGCTTTGGGCAGTTGCTGGAAGGATCGAATAAGAAGCTGGCGGTGGGCACTTATGAATCCGCTTTGAGCGATCTGGCGAAGTTGGAGAATAAGAAGGGCGCGCTGGAGGTGCTGGGGCGAGTGGTGGCGCTGGAGCCGGTGCAGGCGAATTTCTTGCGGGTTGCGGAGTTGTCGTCGGAACTGGGCGATAGCAAGGCTGCAGCGGCAGCGTTCAAGCGGGTCGCGCAGCTGGCGGCGACGGCGGGCGGCGATCCGGCGCAGTGGTATGAGCGCGCTTACCAGGAAGATTCCTCGGACGAGGAGATCACGCTGGCTTACGGCAAGAGCCTGCTGGGGCAGGGGCAGGTGGGAGCGGCGATCTTTATTCTTGAGGCGCAGATCAACGCGGGGAAGAATTCGGCGCAACTGCGGGAAATTTATGCGGAGGCTTTGCTGGCGGCGGGGCGCTATGCCGATGCGGAGCCGCTGGTGTGGCAACTGTTTGAGCAGAACCCCAACCGGATGCCGCAGGTGACGGCGCTGATTGGACAGTTGGCGGACGCGGATCAGGATGAGGCTGCCGTGGCGCTGGCGCGCAAGCTGGGGCAGTTCCAGGCGAAAAAAGGCGAGCGGCGGCAGTTTGTGGCGGTGATGCAGGAAGTGACGGCGGCGCGGAAGGCTTCGCCGGAAATGCTGGAGTTTCTGGGCGAACTGTTCAACGCTTCCAACCGCGAAGGCGACTACTGCCAGACTCTGCTGAAGCTTTTTGATGTGTATTGCGGGACGGGAGATTTTGCGAAGGCGGCGGAGTGCCTGGACCGGGCGGCGGAAGTGGATCCTTATGAATCCGGCCACAAGAAGCGGCTGGATATGTTGAACGGCAAGATTGACGAGAGCAAGTTTAAGGCGATCGCGGCGCGGTTTACGCAGAGCAACACGGCGGTCGAGTCGGCGCAGGCGCAGGAAGCGACGCTGGGGGCCTCGACGCTGCAGGATCTGATGCTGCAGGCAGAAATTTTGGTGCAGTACGGGATGCGGAACAAGGCGGTCGAGAGGCTGCAGAGGATTCAGGAACTGTTTCCTCGCGAAGAAGAGCGCAACGAGGATTTGCAGCGGTTGTACATGGCAGCGGGCATGACACCGAGCTATGCCGGATCGACGCCGCTGCCGGCAGCGGCTCCGGCTGGAGCTTCGGCACCGGCTGCGGCGGCTGCTCCGGCGGCGCCCGACCCGGCGGCGGAGATGCGGAACGTTACTCGCGTCGCGGAGATCACGCGCAAGCTGTATCACCAGGCTACGGCGCCGGCGGTGTTAACCACGGCCGTGAACGAGATTGGCGGGCACTGGGAGATCTCGCGATGTGTGGCTTTGATGCGGACGCCTGGATCACCGCCGACGGCGGTGCAGGAGTTCTGCGGGCGGGGAGTGAAAGCTGGGAGTTCCGGGGCGATCAAGGAAGTGCTTATCGCGCTGCAGGATATGGGTTCGACGGAGCCGATTATTATTGCCGACGCACAGAAGAGTGCGGAGCTGAAGACGGCGCACAAGGCGCTGGCGGAACTGGGAACGTCGGCGATTTTGGCGTTGCCGCTTAGCAACGGCGAGGATTCGGTGGGCGTGCTGGCGCTGATGCACAACAAGCCGCGGACCTGGCCGCATACTGATGCGGTGGTGCTGAAGACGCTGGCGGATCAGATGGTGATTGCGCTGAATAATGCAGGGCTGCGGCGGCTGGTGAAGAATCTTTCGGTGACGGAAGAGAAATCGGGGCTGCTGAAACGAGGATCTTATCTTGATTTGCTTTTGGCGGAAAGCAAGCGGGCGGTGCAGAATGCCGCGCCGCTTTCGGTGCTGCTGATGCAGTTTGGGCGGAGCGCGGCGCTGATCAAGGAATATGGCGAGGCGGCGGTGGAAGGCGCCATGGAAAAGATTGGGCAACAGTTTGCGGCGAACATCCGGACCAACGATTTAGCGTTTCGCTATGACACGACGACCATCGCGATCATTCTCGGGGATACGGCGGAGAAAGAAGCGATGATGGCTGTCGAGAAATTGCGAAAGATCATTGCGGGAGTGCATCTGCCGGCGAAAGAGGGCGTGGCTAAAGGCCACGCCATGGAATTCTCGGCGGGGCTGGCTGAGGCGGTGGTGAAGGAGAGTTACGATCCGGTGGACATTGTGACGGAAGTGATCAATCGGGCGGAGCATGCGCTGGCTACTTCGCTAGGGCAGGGGCATGGGAAGATTGTGGCCCTCGGCGCGGCGCGGGCCGCGGGGGCTGTGGCGTAGCGGGAGTGAGTCATTGGGTCAACCAGGGTAGCGATGAGCCAGTCTTTGAACTTATCTGGACTTACCTCACGGCTTTGATGGAAACTAGCTTGTCCTGATGGGCCAAGCCTGAATGAAGGTTTACAGACTATACCTCGCGAAGCCTCTCTTAATCTTCTACCTTCTTATGTTCGCCGTATTCGTTTTCGGGGGAGTCGTCGGGATTATCGTCGCGGGGGAGGGATGTTCGGTGCAGATGGGCCGCCAGCATGGGTTTTCGTCATAGTGCTGGCTTTCGGACTCTTCAATGCGTACATGTGGCTGAGAATCCCATTTGAGATTAAAACGCTCGACAACGCTACCATCGAGTTTCGCAGCCTTCTCCGAAAGACGGATGTTTCTGTAGCTGAGATTAGGTCAGTACGGGCGAAACGATGTGCGCTCGGGTTCGTCGACGTGGTGCATGGAAGAGGAACGGTTCATCTGCTGAGTCAGATGGAAGGGTTTCACGACTTTGTTTCCACAATCAAATCAGCGAATCCAGCGGCTAAGATCGAAGGCTGTTAAGCAACATCGGAAACCGAACAAGCTGACAGTTCCCTCAGGGGCTGAAGCCCTCGTCCACGTTGGTTCTAGGCGGCACGACTGAAGTCGTGCCCTTCCCGATCCCATTCTGGCTAGTCTGGAAGTCGAATGCTTCCATCTTCTGCTATGGCAAATTCTGGATTCCAGGCGACCTCCCAGAGAAAACCGTCTGGGTCGGAGAAGTAACCGGAATAGCCGCCCCAAAAGGCTTCCTGTGCCGGCTTTAGAATCTTTGCTCCTGCGGCTTGGGCTTCTTTCAACACTGAATCGACTTCGGCGCGGTTGCGGGCATTGTAGGCTAGCGTTACTCCACTGAAACCGTTGCCTTCGGGGGCGATGTTTGCATCCTTGGCCAGGTCTCGTCGCGGGTAGAGGGCTAGCGCCATGCTTCCGGTTTGGAAGAATACGATGCCTTCGGCTTTTGCCACGGAGCGGCGCCATCCCAGGCGCTCGTAGAACTCGCGGCTGCGGGGTAGGTCTGACACTCCGAGGGTGATTAGGCTTACGCGCTGTTCCATTCGAATTCCTCCTTGGGCAGCGCAGAAGAAGCATCGCGCTGAGCTCGAACGGACCCTTCGGCTTCGCTCAGGGCAGGCAGCCGAGGGCGGCTGTCCCACACGGGCATGTCCGAAAACTACATACTGCCCGGTGATTCGGTTAGTGGTCAAATCTGTTTGCGCGCTGCTACACTAACCAGTCTGCATCAGTGTTTTCTATCCACTCCGATGCGCTCTTATCAAAGGATTCTTTCAGGAAAATCATGTTGAAGACGGGTGATATTGCGATTGTCAGCGGGGCGCGCACGCCTTTTGGGCGCTATTGCGGGAAGTTGAAAGACTTTACGGCGCAGGAATTGGGAGCGGTTGCGGCTAAGGGGGCGATGGAGCGGGCCGGGGTTGATCCGAAGGAATTTGATCACGTCGTGTTTGGCAATGCGCAGCAGACTTCGGGCGATGCTTTGTATGGGGCGCGGCATGTGGGGCTGCGGGCGGGGTTGCCGATTGAGACTCCGGCGCTGACGGTGAACCGGCTGTGTGGGTCGGGGATGCAGTCGATCGTGTCGGCGGCGCAGATGATTATGGTCGATGAGGCGAAGATAGTGCTGGCGGGCGGGATGGAGGCGATGTCGCAGGCTCCGTTTGTGATTCGCGGGCGCGATGGATTTACTTTGGCTCCGGGCGGGAAGCTGGAAGATTCGCTGATGGTGGCGCTGCTCGACAGCTATTGCGGGTCTTATATGGCTAACACCGCAGAGCTTTACGGGTCGGGGCATGGGATTACGCGGGAGATGCAGGACGAGTTTGCGCTGCGATCCCAGCAGAAAGCCGATGCGGCTTATAAAGAAGGACGCATTCAGGAGGAGTTGGTTCCGGTGCCATTGAAGAATTCCAAAGGTGAGGCTTCCGGGGAATCCTTCACCGAGGACGACCACCGGCGGCCGCAGACTACTTTGGAGGGGCTGGCGAAGTTGAAGACTGCGTTCGGCCGGAGTGGGACAGTGACCGCTGGGAACGCCAGTGGGATTGTGGATGGATCTGCGGCGGTGGTGCTGATGTCGCTGGAGGAAACGCGGAAGCGAAATCTGGTGCCGCTGGGGCGGATTGTCAGCTGGGGCATTGCTGGGGTTGAGCCTAAGGTGATGGGGCGGGGTCCGGTGCCGGCTGCTAAGATTGCTTTGCAGAAGGCTGGGCTTTCCTTGGACTACATTGATCTGATTGAAGTGAATGAGGCGTTTGCGGCGCAGTATTTGGGAGTAGAGAAGGAGTTGGGATTAGACCGCGAGAAGGTGAATGTGAATGGCGGAGCGATTGCGTTGGGGCATCCGCTGGGGGCGACCGGGACTCGGCTGGTGATTACTTTGCTGTATGAATTGCGGCGGCGGAAGAAGAAGTATGGACTGGCTACGGCTTGCATTGGCGGCGGGCAGGGGATTGCGATGATTGTGGAGACGCTGCTGAATTTCTAGCCACTGATTTGCACGGATTCACACGGATACGGATAGGAGCAGAACCTTAATTGTTTGATCTGGTTTTTTGAGCAGTGAAAATCCGCGTAATCCGTGGCCGATTGTTTTGGAGTCATTATGGAAATCAAGAAGGTTAGTGTTCTTGGTTGTGGGCTGATGGGATCTGGCATTGCGCAGGTTTGCGCTACGGCTGGATTCGACGTCACAGTACTGGAAGTGGAGCAGAGGTTTCTGGATAAGGGATTTGCCGGGATTGAGAAATCTTTGGCTAAGTTTGCGGAGCGGCCCGTCGAAAAAGGCGGGATTACTGCCGCGCAGAAGGATGCGATCCGGGCGCGGCTTACGGGGACTACCAACAAGGCGGACCTGGCTGATTGCGACATTGTGATTGAGGCCATCATTGAGAATGTGGACGAAAAGAAGAAGATGTATGCGTCGATTGATGGGGTGGTGAAGAAGGAGGCGATTTTTGCTTCGAATACTTCTTCGATTTCGGTGACTGAGCTTTTGACATCGGTGAAGCGGCCGGAGAGGTTTGTGGGGCTGCACTTTTTTAATCCGGTGCCGCTGATGAAACTGGTGGAGGTGGTGCGGACGATTGCTACTGCTGATGATGTTTATCAGACGGCTTACGAGTTTGCGAAAAAGCTGGGCAAGGTTCCGGTGCGGACTTCGGACAAGACTGGATTCATTGTGAACCGGCTGCTGGTGCCTTACTTGCTGGATGCGATCCGGGCATATGAAGAAGGTGTGGGGTCGATTGAAGATATTGATAATGCGATGAAGCTGGGGTGCGGGTATCCCATGGGGCCGTTTACTTTGCTCGACTTCGTTGGGTTGGACACTACTTATTACATTACGCAGGTGATGTTTGACGAGTTCAAAGAGCGGCGGTTTGCATCGCCTCCGCTGCTCAAGCGGCTGGTGATGGCGGGGTGGTACGGTCGCAAGAGTGGTAAAGGGTTTTACGATTATTCCGACCCGAATAGCCCCAAGGCGAATAAGCTGTAGATCGAGTTGTCTGATGCGGAAGCGGTGCCTCAGGGGCTAAAGCCCGAGTTGTTAGCTGATCTGAGCGGCACGGCTTAAGCCGTGCCCTTCCCGAACATTTTTCAAAATCGAACCAGTGAAGATTGAAGGCTCATGGAAAAACGAAGAAAAACCGATCAGATGCCTGACGCGAGCGACCCTCAGGAGATGCAAATCTATCGGCGCGCGTGGCGGAGCTATGTGGCGCGGCGGAATCTGGTGGTGGTGCTCTTCCTCAGTTTTATATTTCTGGGCTTGATGGTGGGGAAGCTCAAGCTGGGAGAGCCTGCTGACTCCGCGATCTTACTGGGCTGGGTTGGGGTCTACCTGTTGGGGGCGTGGTGGCTGACGGAGTGGAAGTGTCCGCGATGCGGGAAGGTGTTTGGGCACCGGCTGTGGACGCAGAGCTGCATCAGTTGCGATTTGAGCAAGGACGATGTCGCGGCAATGGCGCGCGGGAAGTAATTGCTGGCCACGGATCTACACGGATGTTCACGGATTGAAACCAACCACGCAGAACCCAGAGAGACAGAGAACGGCTGACCTTTTTGGGATCGATTTCCCCCGTGTCTCAGTGGTGAGGGATTGTTATGAACTTTGAAAACATTCTTCTGGAAAAGAAAAATTCGATTGCTTACGTCACCGTGAACCGGCCCAAGGTTTTGAATGCTCTCAACATGGCCACCATGGAGGAGTTGCGGGCGGCGTTTCATGACGTCAAGAATGACTCGTCCATTCGCGTCGTTATTTTTACGGGCGCGGGCGAGAAGGCGTTTATTGCCGGGGCGGATATTGGCGAACTGGCTAAGCAAGATGCGGTTACGGGCAAGGAGTATACGCATCGCGGGCAGAATGTTCTCAATCTGATTGAGAATCTGGGAAAGCCGGTGATTGCCTGCATCAATGGATTTGCTTTGGGCGGGGGATGTGAGATTGCCTTGGCTTGCACGATGCGGCTGGCGAGCGAGAATGCGAAGCTGGGGCAGCCGGAGGTGAAGCTGGGGATCATTCCAGGCTATGGCGGAACGCAGCGGCTGCCGCGGCTGGTGGGCAAGGGTATTGCCATGCAGATGGTGTTGGCGGGGGAGATGATCACGGCGCAGGAGGCGCACCGCATTGGACTGGTGAATGAAGTCACCGTGGCGGCGGAGTTGATTCCGCGGGCGGAGGCGATTGCGGCGAAGATTATCGCCAACGCTCCGCTGGCGGTGCAGTATGCGATGGAGGCCGTGAACAAGGGTTTGGAAATGACTTTGAGCGAGGGGTTGTATCTGGAAGCGGTTTTGTTTGGCGTGGCCTGCGCTACTGAGGATAAGAAGGAAGGAACTGCTGCGTTTTTGGAGAAACGGGCGGCGGTGTTCAAGGGGAAGTAATTCTTTGCCACGGATTTTCACCGATCTGTACGGATAAAAAGCTAACTCACCACGGAGGCACTGAATCACGGAGAAAAAAGACAATAAGAATTTCGTTGTTGAGCCTCTTCCTGAGTCTGATCTTCCTGCGCTCGAAGGATCGCTGAGCGCTTCGGGCAAGCGCTTCGCTATTGCCGTTTCCCGGTTCAATGCATTTATCACTGAGCGGCTGCTGCTGAGCGCTGTCGACGGGTTGGTGCGCTCTGGCGCTGCCAGGAAAGACATTCATCTGGTGCGGGTGCCGGGGGCGTTTGAGATTCCGCTGGCGGCGCGGACTTTGGCGGAGACTGGGAAGTACGATGCAATTATTTGCCTTGGATGTTTGCTGCGCGGCGATACGGCGCATTACGACGTGATCGTGAATGAAGTTACGCGTGGGATTGGGCAGTCGGCGCAGGAGACTGGAGTTCCGCATGCGTTTGGGGTGCTTACCTGCGAAAACCTGGGACAGGCCATTGATCGCGCCGGGCTGAAGATGGGGAATAAGGGATTCGAGGCGGCGCTGGCGGCGGTGGAGATGGCGTCGCTGGGGCAGGCTATCGGGCTTCGGGCTCCGGGTTCCGGGCGTACGCGATCGGGCGGCACACATCAGTCATCCGCCGTCAGCAAGAAGCAGGTTCCTCGCTTCGCTCGGAATGACAAAACAAAAATTAAGACCTCGAAGACGAAGCGCAAATAACCCTCCTCTACAGTAAACTGGCCTCTAGCCACTGGTCACTGACCACCTTTCAATGGGCACACGGCGTAAATCTCGCGAACTGGTTCTGCAGATGCTGTTTCAGGCAGACATGGGCAAGCAGACGGTGGATCATGTGCAGCGCACGTTTTGGGCGGAGCATGTTGGGACCAGTGCGGAAGTGCGCGGGTTCGCGGAAGATTTGTTCCGGGTGGCTACGGATCGAGTGGCAGAGATTGACAAACTGATCGAGCGGCATGCGGAGCACTGGCGCATGGAGCGCATGGCGGCGGTGGATCGCAACCTGTTGCGCGCCGGAGTGGCGGAGTTTCTGGGATACCCGGATACGCCGCGGGCGGTGGTGATCAATGAGGCGCTGGAAATTGCCAGAAAGTTTTCCAGTCTGGAGTCGGTGCAGTTTGTTAATGGCGTGCTGGATAGTGTGGCTAAGGATTTAGAGAAGACGGCGTAGGGTGGGCGCCGGACGCGGGGCATCCGAGGTTTGTCACACTTGCACGAATCGAAGGCATAACCCGGCGCTAAAGCGCGGGACAGGATGCGGCCGGGCTTCGCCCAGGCCTGGACCGACCCTTCGGCTTTGCTCAGGGCAGGCTCGCGAGGCGCCCGTCCCCACACAATCTTACTATCCCATACATTCCCATCGCGTCGCTTGCTAGGGTCTGATGGCGACCATGTTCAGGGCGCAGTTGGTACCGGTGTAGCAGAAGCTGTTGGAAGAGTCGGGGAGAGGTGTGAAGACGACTTCCATACGGTCCAGGGACAGAGCTGTGTTGACTTCGTGCAGCATGCCATCGGAGCCGGCCACGTAGATGAGGGAGCCGTCCACGGTCATGTCGGCCGAAAGAGGAGTTGCGTTGTTCACGAGCGGGATAGCGGAGGTGGAGCCGGTGTCGAAGTTATAGACCAGGATTCCGCTGCTGTCGCTGGGAACGATGTAGGCCTTGGTGGAGTCGGGCGAAAGGAAGAAATTGATGGGGGTGAAAGAGCCCACGCCGAGATCGATGTGGATGGGAAGGAAGGTTGCGCTCTGGGGGGTTTGGGCCAGGGTGATTTGCGACGGGCAGAGCGTGGTGAGCGGGGCTAAGGAAGACGTCGTGGCGATGACGTCAATGCCGGTGTTGTCGATGCCAAAGAAAAAGTCTAGACCCTGGGTTTGGAGGGTCGGGATGGTCGGATTGCCCATGGGGACGTTGCCGGCGGGCACCATCTTCAGGAAAATTGGCGGGCTGGGAATGGTCCCGGCGGATAGAGCTGGGGTGACTGGCGAACTGTCGCAGGTGTTGTAGATGGCGAGAGTGCCGGGAGAACTTCCGCCGGAGAGCAAGGCGAAGGAGCCGGTGGAGTTGAAAACAATGGTGGAGGCCGGGGTCGGCAGAGTAATGGGTGGTTGCAAATACTGCAGGGCGGAATAGATATACAAAGTGTTGCCACCATCGCCGAGGATAAGGGTTTCCAATCCGTCGGGGGAAAACGTCGCCGCAGTTGCGCTATTTATGTTCAACGGCAGAGCGGACGAGGAGGCGCCGACAAGGTACACCTGATTGGGAGTGGAGACGGTATCGGAAAAGATAGCCTGGGTGCCGTTATGCGAAACGGCAATGACCTTGCCAGTTACCAGGCCCATCGGTGTGCCGGAAGCGGATAGATAGGAGAACGGATTTGTGGTGCTTCCGAAGCTGCTGGCACTGATGGCGACCGCGCCGAATTCACTACCCGCGTAAGCTTTGTCTCCTGGAAGGTCGAACATCAGGGAATTGGGCGGGGTGGGCATTGGAGAGGCACCGCCTGGGAGATTGGTGCTGGTTGAGACATCGTAAAGTCCCACCTGGCATTGAATGTTGCTGTAGCAGTCCTGGCTGGTTGCGAGCACGCTGGTGGAGGTCGCCGCGCCGGTCACCAAACCCGAAATGGCGGTGACGGGATAAACCGGTTGCGGAACGTAGGGTGGGGGAGCTCCCGATATGTTGAGCGGGTATCCGATGTTGCAGGTGGGCGGGGTGCAGGATGCTGAAATGGCGGCTACGCCCGGCTGGGCAGTAGCAATGGTGCAAGTTGTGGAGCTGGTACTGCATCCGGAGGTGGTGCTGCCGGCGGTGAGGGCGGCCGGCTCGGAAGAGATCCAAGTCAGCGGGGGTTTGGGCACGAGGCAGCCTTGCACGTCGACCGCGTAAACGGTGACGGTTTCCGACGTCCCTTTGTTGACTACAAAGTTGGTCAAGTTGCTGCTTTGCGAGCCGCTGACGTTGAGCTCGAGGGCAATGCACTGCACCGGGCAGGTTTCGAAGTCGAAGGGCTGGCTGGCGACGCCGGAGGCCGAGGCGATCACCTGGGTCTGTCCCGGCGTGTTGGCGGATGCGTTGGCCTGGTTGGTAGCAAAGTTATAGTTATTGTTCGTCACGATAGGAGTCAGCGTGGCGACTCCGGCATTGCCCTGGCTCCAGGTAAAGGGTCCGACGGAGGCGGTGATGTCGGTTCCCTGGCTGTCAAATGCGTTGGCCTGCAGATTGAGAATCTGGTTCTGCGAAAGGCAAGAATTTGTGGCCTTGAAGGGGAGCGTGCAGGCAGCGGGCAGTTGAGTCTGCGTGGGACAGGCTGGAGGTGGAGAATTGACTGGCGGAATAATGCTGACCTGAATATTGGCAATAAAGGGATGGACGAAGACCAGTGTGGGAGCACTGGTGGTTCCGCCGGACTCCGCGGTTATCTCGGCTATGCCGATGCCGCCGGGGCTGCAAACCGTGTAAAGCGGGGCGTTCCAGGTGCCAGCGCAGGCGGCGCCGTTAGAAGAGACGTCGACGACTCCGGGATTGCTCGAGGCGAAGGTGAACGTGGTCCGGATGCTCGAGTTCGCTGCGTTCTGGGCGGTGGCGGTGAACACAATGACGGTGCCGGATTGCATGGAATAACTCGTGGCGGGACTCAGGGTGATTCTTGCTGCGAAGGGGGAGGATCCAGGTGGCTTGTGACCGCCGCACGCGGGCAAGAACATGAACGAAGAAATAATGACCACTGTCCACAAAGACTGACCGAAACGCAACCTTCCCATGCATCCTCTCGTCGCCTCATGGTGGTTGTCAGAGGAGGCGAACCGCTTCACACTGGAATGGAAAACTTTTAGTGTAGAGAATGGAGACGGATTCAGCAAGCTGGCGCGGCGACTGAATTCTAAAGAAGCGAGTCAAGCGCGCGATTATTGTGTCGCAGATAGTGCGACAGCTCGCGCGGCTCGCTCACATCCTTCGCGAGACAAAAGTGTCTCGCTCAGGATGACAATCCAAGGTCGACAGAGACCGGCTTGGCCGGATCGCTCCGGTTCCGACAGTGGGATGCAAAAAGATGGGTTGACGATGTTTCCATTGAGTTGCTATATTTGTAAGGTTCCGCGAGTTAATCCAGGCTTGCTGTGTGCCGTGAGTTCCGGTGGAGGTGTGCGGGAACTTGCGGTAGAGCTTTAGAGAAATGCGTTTCTGGTGAAGTAAGTGCCGGAAACTTTCCTCGCTGAAACGTTCCTGCGCTGCCTTTCGACCTATCACGAGGGCTTCTCGATCGCCTGAGGAAGGCGTGACAGTGGTCTGCGGAAGGATATGCAGGACAGAGCTGGCGATACGGAGCACCCCCGAGTTTTGCCGGGTGCCACCGTCGGCAGCATAAATCTAAGTTGGGGCCCAAGAATCTCTCTCCGCGATTCGTGTGCGGCGAGAAGCATGGCTGGGCGATTGTGCCTGCCAGCGCTTAGGATGCGAGCCAGGCGTGCGGTTGTTGCGTCGCGGCTTTTCTTATTAGAAGCCGCGCGACGCTTCGCACGGCTCACCCAGATCCTTCGCGAGATAAAAAGCGTCTCGCTCAGGATGACAAGAGGGTTTGGTACGAAATAAGGAGTGGTGAAGAGTGCCTACTTTTAATCAATTGGTGCGTGATGGACGGAAGCGGCCGCGGTATAAGACGGCGAGTCCGGCGCTGCAGGGCTGTCCGCAAAAGCGCGGAGTTTGCACGCGCGTGTACACACAGACGCCAAAGAAGCCGAACTCGGCGTTGCGCAAAGTGGCGCGAGTACGGTTGACGAACGGGATTGAGGTTACGACCTACATCCCAGGCGTGGGGCACAATTTGCAGGAGCACTCGATTGTGCTGATTCGCGGGGGCCGCGTGAAGGATCTGCCGGGCGTGCGCTATCACGTGATTCGCGGCACGCTGGATGCGGTGGGAGTGGCTGGACGGCAGCAGGGACGGTCGAAATACGGTGCGAAGCGCGCGAAGAAGGGGAAGTAGGGCAGGTTTCAAGGTTTCAAAGTTTCAAGGTCCGCCGGACCTGGGGAACTTTGAAACCTTGAAACTCTGAAACCTTGAAACCTGGAACTTGGAGTTTTGAATGCCTCGTAAAGGACATACAGCAAAGCGGACCGTGCCAGCCGATGCCGTTTATGGCTCGAATCTGGTGACGAAGTTTATCAACTCGATGATGTGGCAGGGCAAGCGGTCGACTGCGGAGGGCATTTTTTATGAAGCCCTGACGAAGGTGCAGGAAAAAGGCGGCGACGAAGCTCTGAAGCTGTTCACCAAGGCGGTCGAGAACGCGAAGCCGTTGCTCGAGGTGAAGACGCGGCGCGTCGGCGGCGCTAACTACCAGGTGCCGGTGGAAGTGAATGCTGATCGGCGAACTTCGCTGGCGATCCGGTGGCTACTGACCTACGCGCGCGGGCGCGCGGAGCGCGGCATGGTTGACAAGTTGAGTAATGAATTGCTGGACGCGGCGAATGGAAAAGGCGCGGCCATCAAGAAGAAGGAAGATGTGCACCGGATGGCGGAAGCTAATAAGGCGTTCGCGCATTACCGGTGGTAGGAAATTTGTAATTTGGTAATCGGGTAATTTTGTAATTTGAAAGCCGGAGATTTTGATTTTCAAATTACCAAATTGCCCGATTGCAAAATTACTAAGTTGAGTTTCGAGCCCAGAAAGAGTTAGAGAGTCGTGCCTAGAACAGTCCCATTAGAACGCTGCAGGAATATCGGCATCATGGCGCACATTGATGCCGGGAAGACCACTACGACGGAGCGCATCCTGTTTTATACGGGAAAGACGCACCGCATCGGAGAGGTGCACGAAGGCACTGCGACCATGGACTGGATGGAACAGGAGCAGGAGCGCGGGATTACGATTACTTCCGCAGCTACGACCTGCACCTGGCGCGACATTCGCATCAACATTATTGATACACCCGGCCACGTGGATTTCACGGCGGAAGTGGAGCGTTCGCTGCGCGTGCTTGATGGCGCTGTGGCGGTGTTTGACGCGGTCCATGGGGTGCAGCCGCAGTCGGAAAAAGTATGGCGTCAAGCTGACAAGTACGGCGTTCCTCGCATTTGCTTCATTAATAAGATCGACAAGATGGGCGCGGATTTCGAGCATGCCGTCGATACCATCCGCAAACGGCTGAGCGCCAAACCTGTTGCGATTCAGATTCCCATCGGGCAGGAAGACAAGTTCAAGGGCGTCATCGATCTGATCAATATGAAAGCGATCGTGTGGCAGGACGACACGATGGGCGCCGAATACCTCACCGAAGAAATTCCCGCCGAGCTGAAGAAGAAAGCCGAAGCATTCCACGCGCAGCTGGTTGAGAGCATTGCCGAGAACGATGACGAAATCCTGCACAAATTTCTGGAAGGCGAAGAGATTACCGCGGATGAACTGCGCGCGTCGCTGCGCAAGTCGACGATTGCGTTGAAAGTGTTTCCGGTGGTGGTGGGGACTGCATTCAAGAATAAGGGTGTACAGCCGCTTCTGGATGCGGTTGTCGATTATTTGCCTTCGCCGCTGGATGTGCCGGAAACGCATGGTCTGAATCCCGATAATGGGGAACAGATTTTTCGCAAAGCGGATGACAAAGAGCCGTTTTCGGCTTTGGCGTTCAAGATTATGGCTGATCCGTTTGTCGGCCAGCTGACGTTTATTCGAGTTTATTCCGGGCAGCTTAAGACTGGGGACTCCGTGCTGAATACCGGCCGGCGGCGGAGTGAGCGCATTGGGCGTCTGCTCAAGATGCACGCCAACAAGCGGGAAGAAATCAGCGAGATTCTTGCGGGGGACATTTGCGCTGCGGTTGGACTGAAGGGCGTCAGCACGGGCGATACGATTTGCAGTGAAGATCATCCTATTGCGCTGGAGTCGATCACATTTGCGGTTCCCGTGATTTCGGTTGCGGTTGAGCCGAAGACCAAGGCCGATCAGGAAAAAATGGGGATGGCGCTGGGACGGCTGGCGCAGGAAGATCCTACCTTTAAAGTTCACACCGATCCCGACAGCGGACAGACCATCATCAGCGGCATGGGCGAGTTGCATCTGGAAATCATCGTGGACCGCATGATGCGTGAGTACAAAGTTGAGGCCAATGTCGGCAAGCCGCAGGTGGCTTATCGCGAGACCATTCGCAAGCACTCTGAAGCGGAAGGTAAATACATTCGGCAGACCGGCGGCCGCGGGCAGTATGGGCACGCCAAGATCAAGCTCGATCCGCAACCTGCGGGTACCGGTTACGAATTCGTTAATGACATTGTAGGCGGATCGGTGCCGAAAGAATTTATCAAGCCGATTGATCAGGGGATTCAGGAAGCGCTTGAAGGCGGAATTCTGGCAGGCTATCCCATGGTCGATGTGAAGGCTACGCTGTATGACGGCAGCTATCACGATGTCGACTCGAACGAAATGGCGTTCAAGATTGCCGGGTCGATGGCATTCAAGGAAGCTGCGCGGAAAGCCTCTCCGGTACTGCTAGAGCCGGTGATGGCGGTTGAAGTGGTTACGCCGGAAGATTACGCCGGCGTAATTATGGGCGATTTGAGTTCACGGCGGGGACGCATTGAAGGCATGGAGCATCGCGCCGGATCGCAGGTGATTAAGGCGATTGTGCCCCTGGCGGAGATGTTTGGTTATGCGACACACATGCGGTCGTCGACGCAGGGGCGAGCTGAGTACTCGATGCATTTTGCGCGTTATGAGGAAGCTCCGCGATCGGTGGCGGAGGAAATCATCGCCAAGGTGCAGGGGACTACGAAGTAAACGTAGTAGCGCCGGCGTCTCGCGGGCTGGTGACGAATTTAGAACTTAAACGGGGGGTATGCCCGTACGAAAGCCGGCGGGACGCCGGCGCTACAGAGGGAATTATGGCGAAAGAGAAATTTGATCGTAATAAGCCGCACTGCAACGTGGGGACGATTGGTCACATTGATCATGGCAAGACTACGTTGACGGCGGCGATCACCAAGGTGTTGCAGAAGCATAATCCGAAGATTGTGTTCCGGTCTTTCGACAGCATTGACAACGCTCCTGAAGAGAAAGCGCGAGGAATCACGATTGCTACGGCGCACGTCGAGTATGAGACGGCGAACCGGCACTATGCGCATGTCGATTGCCCGGGACACGCGGACTACATCAAGAACATGATCACGGGCGCAGCGCAGATGGATGGCGCGATTCTGGTGGTGGCTGCTACGGATGGTCCGATGCCGCAGACGCGCGAGCACGTGCTGCTGGCGCGGCAGGTGGGTGTGCCTTACATCGTGGTGGCGCTCAATAAGTGTGACGCTGTTGACGACCCGGAACTGCTCGATCTGGTGGAGCTGGAAGTGCGCGAGTTGCTGAAGAGCTACAAGTTTCCTGGGGACGATGTGCCGGTGATTCGGCTGTCGGCTCTTGGCGCGTTGAATGGTGAAGAAAAGTGGGAAAAGCAGATTGACGCGCTGATGGAGGCGGTCGACAAGAGCGTTCCGCAGCCGGCGCGGGAGTTGGACAAGCCGTTCCTGATGCCGATTGAAGATATCTTCTCGATTCAGGGACGCGGCACGGTTGTAACGGGTCGTATTGAGCGCGGGAAGGTGAAAGTTGGCGAGGAAGTGGAAATCGTCGGCTTCCGCGACACGCGCAAGACGGTCGTCACCGGCGTCGAAATGTTCAAGAAGCAGCTGGACGAAGGCATGGCGGGGGACAATGCCGGCCTGTTGCTGCGCGGCATTGCGAAGGAAGATGTGGAGCGCGGGATGGTGCTGGCGAAGGGTGGATCGATTACTCCGCACACCAAGTTCAAGGCTGAGGTTTATATCCTTACGAAAGAAGAAGGTGGGCGGCATACACCGTTCTTCAAGGGATACCGTCCGCAGTTTTATTTGCGGACTACGGATGTGACTGGAGTGGCAGAACTTCCGGCGGGCACGGAGATGGTGATGCCGGGGGATAATGTCTCGCTGGTGATTGAGTTGATCACGCCGGTGGCGATGGAGAAAGGCTTACGGTTTGCCATTCGCGAAGGCGGGCACACGGTGGGTGCGGGAACGATTGCGGAGATTGTGCAGTAGGGAAGCGCGCCGAACGCGCGAGTTTGCATTCTCGCAAAGAACGCGAGAATGATCGCGCGGCGCGACCGGGTCCTTCGCGAGACAAAAAAGCGTCTCGCTCAGGATGACAACTTAATAAAAAGCCGGCGGGACGCCGGCGCTACGACGCGGCTTGCTTCTTGCTGCTGGTTCTTTCCTTCCGGAGATGCCGGGAGGGGTTAGAGAGAGTGAAACGTGATTGGAAAAGAAAGAATTCGGATCCGGTTGAAGGCTTACGACTACCGCATTCTGGATCAGTCGACGGGCGAGATTGTGGAGACAGCGCGGCGCACTGGAGCCCAGATCGCGGGGCCGATTCCTTTGCCCACGATGAAGAACAAATACACAGTGTTGCGATCGCCGCATGTGGACAAGAAGTCGCGGGAACAGTTTGAGATCCGCACGCATAAGCGGTTGCTCGATATTCTCGAGCCCACGCAGCAGACGGTGGATGCTTTGATGAAACTTGATCTGCCGGCGGGTGTGGATGTGGAGATTAAGGCTTTCGGGAAAGAGCATAAATAGCGCAGGCAGGCGCGGGCTTCGCCCGCGGAACGGACGAATGCGTCCGTTCCTACACGAGCTTAGAAGCTCCCCAGCCAATAGCAGTCGCTGCGAAGGCGACTAGCCATGCTGGGAACGGAGATAGAAATGGCAACTCGAGTTACCGGGATTCTGGGCAAGAAGGTTGGCATGACGCAACTGTTTGACTCGAAGGGCGATGTGCGCCCGGTCACGGTGCTGCAGGCTGGTCCTTGCGTAATTACGCAGCATAAGTCGGCTACGCGGGATGGTTACGAAGCGGCGCAGATTGGGTTGGTCGAGTTTGTGAAGGAGTCGAGGCTTACCAAGCCGGCGCGTGGACACCTGGTGAAGAACAATCTGCCTCCGGTGAAGTTCATGCGCGAAGTGCCGCTGGAGACCGACGGCGGAGCTGACAGCGAAGTTACTGTTAAGGTGGGCGACCGAGTGCTGGTCGAGATTTTTGAAGGCGAGAAGTTTGTCGACATTGTGGGAGTGAGCAAGGGCAAGGGCTTTCAGGGTGTGGTGAAGCGGCATCATTTTGGTGGCGGTCCGAAATCGCATGGATCGATGTTTCAGATCACGGGTTCGATTGGGTCGTCGGCGTTTCCTTCGCGGGTGTTCAAGGGAATGCGCATGTCGGGACATATGGGTCACGATCGCGTTACGCAGCGTAACTTGCGCGTGCTGGGCGTGGACAAGGACGAGAATCTTTTGGTGGTCGAGGGCAGTGTGCCGGGACCGCAGGGTGGGTACATCGTCATCATCAAGGCGAAGAAGCCGCCTAGAGAGCGCCGGGGATTTGCGGGTTCGGCTACGGTGGATCCGTTGAAGGCGGCTAAGAGAGCGGCTAAGAAGGCGTAAGAACAGTGGTCGTATTTTAATGATCAGTGGCCAGTGGCCAGTGATCAGGAATGCAAAAACAATGGCTACTATTGATATTTACGATTTAGGCGGTAAGAAGGTTGGGACCTTCGACCTTGCCGATGAGATTTTCGGCGCGGTGAATGAAGATCTGCTATGGGAGGCGGTGAAGCATTACCGCGCCGGGCAGCACCGCGGAACGCACGCTACCAAGGCCCGCTGGCAGGTTTCCGGATCGGGCAAGAAGCTGTGGAAGCAGAAGGGCACGGGGCGGGCGCGCATCGGCTCGATCCGGTCGCCGCTGTGGCGGCATGGCGCTACTGTGCATGGTCCGACGCCTCGGTCTTATGACTACGCGTTCCCGCGCAAGAAGCTGCTGGGCGCGCTGCGCTCGGCGCTGGCGGCGAAGTTTGCTGACGGCAAGCTGACGGTGGTGAATTCGTTTGAATTGAAGGACGCAAAGACGAAGGCGTTCCGGGCGGCGCTTGATGCGCTGAAAGTTGAGAAGACGGTGCTGATCGTGGAAGCTCCGAATGCTGCGAACCGCAATCTGGAACTGAGCTCTCGCAATATCCATGGGCTGGAATTGATTCCGGGGAATGAGGTTCATCCTTATCACCTGCTGAAGTATGACCGCGTGATTTTTTCTCATCCCGCCATTGAGAAGTTGCAGCTTACGTTGAAGGATAGTTTGCCGAAGCGGCAGCGCAAGTCTGCGAAGGATGAGGGCGCGAAGAAGGCGTCGGCAGCTCCGCGCAAGCGTGCGCGGCATGAAAAAGCGGCGGAGGTGGCCTAGGGCCTAATCATTATGAAATCCGCATATCAGATTATTCGGCGTCCGGTGATTACGGAAAAGGGGTTGGCGATCAAGGAAAACCAGAACACGCTGGTGTTTCAGGTTGCGCCCAAGGCTACGAAGACGGAGATCAAGCAAGCGGTGCAGACGATTTTCAAGGTCAAAGTATTTTCGGTGCGCACGGCAACCTATCCGGGAAAAGAACGGCGGCGGGGGAAGTTTGCGGGCTACCGTCCCGATTGGAAGAAGGCTTATGTGCGGCTGCGGGCCGGGGAGAAGATGCCGGAGTACGCGCAGAATTTGTAGTGGCGGCAGGAAGCAGATTCCTCACCGGGCTTCGTCCGGTTCGGAATGACCACCAGATTAAGAGCTGATTATGGCAATCAAGACATATCGACCTACTACGCAGACGCTGCGGTATCGGACGACCATCGTCAACGACGATATTACGACGCAGCATCCGCATAAGCCGCTGGTGGAGAAGAAGCAACGCACCGGCGGGCGGCGCAATTCGGGCGACATTACCAGCTGGCACCGGGGCGGTGGCCACAAGCAGAAGCTGCGCATTATTGACTTCAAGCGGGAGAAGGCCGGTATTCCGGCGACCGTGACTACGATCGAGTATGATCCCAATCGCTCGGCGCGGATTGCGCTGCTGGCTTACGCCGATGGAGAGAAGCGCTACATTCTTCAGCCGGAAGGTTTGAAGGTGGGACAGAAAGTTGTGAGCGGGCCTGAGGCCGATATTCTTGTAGGAAATGCGCTGCCGCTGCGGAATATTCCACCGGGCACTTCGATTCATAATCTGGAGTTGAAGCCGGGCAAGGGAGCGCAGATGGTGCGCTCGGCTGGCGGAGCAGCGCAGTTGATTGCGAAGGAATCGGATTACGCGCTGGTGAAGCTGCCTTCGGGCGAGACGCGGAAGATTTCGCAGGATTGCATGGCGACCATCGGGCAGGTGGGGAATCTGGATCACGAGAACATCACCATCGGCAAGGCGGGACGCATGCGCTGGATGGGCTGGAAGCCGGTGAATCGCGGCGTTTCGATGAATCCGGTGGACCATCCGCATGGCGGCGGGGAAGGCAAGACTTCGGGCGGACGGCATCCGGTGACGCCCTGGGGGCAGCCGACGCGCGGGTATAAGACGCGGAATAACAAGCGGACGGATAAGTTTATTGTGAACCGGCGGACTAAGTAGCGCCGCCGGCGGAAGCAGATTCCTCGGGCCGCTTTGCGGCCTTCGGAATGACAAAGTTGGTTTGAGGTCGAGACAATTTTATGGCACGTTCAACCAAGAAGGGCGCGTTTGTGGATGGCTTCCTGATGTCGCGGGTGGAGGGCATGAACTCGCGCAACGAGAAGAAAGTTTTGCGGACGTGGTCGCGGCGTTCCACTGTGGTTCCGGAGATGGTGGGGCACACCATTGCGGTGCATAACGGGAAGAAGTTTATTCCGGTGTACGTCACCGAGAATATGGTGGGACACAAGCTGGGCGAGTTCAGCTTCACGCGCAACTTCAAGGGCCACTCGATGCGGGCGGCTACGGAAGTAGCGGCAAAGCCGGCGGGCATTCCGGGAGGTCCGGGAGCGATTACTCCGTCGGCCCCGGCAGCACCGGCACCGAAGGCATAAAAGGGCTTAGGCCCTAGCCCTCAGCCGTTAGCCAAGGGCGAACGAGCGAATAGAAAAAAGGCTTAGAACAGAGACGAGATTATGGAATTCCGAGCGGAAATGCGTTACTTGCGAGTGTCGCCGCAGAAGGCGCGGCTGGTGCTGGAATTGATCAAAGGGCGCAAGGTGGAAGAAGCGCGCAACACGCTTTTGTTCACGAAGAAGCGGGTGGCGGCGCATGTGGGCAAGCTACTGCAGTCGGCGCTCGACAATGCAAATTTTCTTAGCGCTGAGAAGAATCTCGATGTTGAGATCGATAACTTATATGTGAAGAGCGCGATTGCGAATGATGGGCCGCGGATGAAGCGGATTCGTCCAGCACCGCAGGGGCGGGCTTACCGGTATCAGCGGCGGATTTCGCATATCACGCTGGTGCTGGCGGAGCGCGGGAACGGGTCGGCCCGGGTTTCTGGTGAAGGGCGGACGGGCGCGGCTGCTCCGGCTAAGCGGCGGGCTCCGGTGGCGAAAAAATCCGCGGGCGCTTCGAAGAAGAGCAAGGCGGCCGCGAAGTAGGGACGGAGTTCCCATTTCTCGCGCAAAGGGCGCGCGAGAAATGGGGCACCCGGTGGAGTACGGCAACAGCAGGCAACAGCAGGTTCCTCACCCGCGCTTTGCGCGGGTTCGGAATGACAAGTTTCTGATAAGGGTTGAGGGATTGATTAGGAGAAGCAATGGGACAAAAAGTCCATCCTTATGGTTTTCGGCTTGGCTACACGAAGCCGTGGAAGTCGCGCTGGTTTGTGGAGCGAGACTACGACAAGCTGCTGTTTGAAGACATCAAGCTGAAGGCCGAGCTGAAGGACAAGCTGAAGTCGGCGGGTGTGAGCTCGATTGAGATTGAGCGTCCGGGCAACAAGCTGCGGATCATCATCAAGACGGCGCGGCCGGGCATTATTATCGGGCGCAAGGGCGCGGAAATCGACAAGCTGAAGGCCGATTTGCAGAAGCGCACGTCGCGCGAGGTTTTTGTCGACATCCAGGAAGTGCACAAGCCTGAGCTTGATGCGCAGCTGGTTTCGGAAGCGATTGCTTTGCAGCTGGAAAAGCGCGTTGGGTTCCGCCGGGCGATGCGCAAGGCGGTAGATTCGGCGCTGCGCTTTGGTTGCAAGGGTATCAAGGTGCGGGTGAGCGGGCGGTTGAACGGAAATGAAATCGCGCGCTCGGAGTGGTACTTGCAGGGACGGTTGCCGCTGCACACGTTGCGGGCCGACATTGAATATGGCTTTTCGGAGGCCAGGACTACTTACGGCGTGATTGGGGTGAAGGTCTGGGTGTACAAGGGCGAGATTCTTCCGGCTAAGAAGCGGGAGCAGCAGACGGGCGTGGGAGCGTTTTAGGGAAGCTGCGGTCAACGGCGGGTTCCGTGCAGTCCGAGATCCTTCGCGGCAAAGAACGCCGCTCAGGATGACAACGCGAGGTAAGGCATCTCGCTCAGGACGAAAGGGCGAGCGGATGGTGGCAAAAGAGAGCTGACTTATGTTGATGCCGAAGAAAGTTAAGTACCGCAAGCAGCAGCGCGGGCGCATGACGGGGAAGGCCTGGCGCGGCAGCACGCTGGCGTTTGGAGACTTCGGGCTTAAGGTGCTTGAGCCTGGGTGGATCACCGACCGGCAGATTGAAGCCAGCCGTGTAGCTATGACCCGCTTTGTGAAGCGTGGCGGGAAGATCTGGATCCGGGTGTTTCCGGACAAGCCAGTGACCAAGAAGCCGGCTGAAACCCGTATGGGCAAGGGTAAGGGAGCGCCCGATCATTGGGTTGCGGTGGTGCGTCCGGGGAAGATTCTGTTTGAGATGGAAGGGGTCACGATTGTGGATGCGACCGAGGCCATGCGGCTGGCGTCGCATAAACTGCCGCTGCGGACGACTTTGGTGAAGCGGGAGACGGCGCATTGAGAAACCTCAGGGGCTAAAGCCCCCGTGTTTGTGGGCCTGGGACGGCACGACTGAAGTCGTGCCCTTCCCGAGCGATTTGCAGGATAGGTTTTAGGAACTGGAAAGTTATTTTATGAAATCCGAGAAGATTCGCAATTTGACTGACGAGGAACTCCAGCATCAGGGGCGGGATCTGGCCGACCAGCTGTTCAAGCTGAAGTTTCAGCTGAACATGGGGCAGACCGAGAGCCTGAAGAAGATTCGCGGGCTGCGCAAGGACATTGCGCGGGTGAAGACAATTCTGGGCGAGCGCACGCGCTCGACCGCAACGGAGAAACGCTGATGGCGGAAACCGCAACCAAGAAGTCCGCAACGCCGCCGAGCGAGCAAGTGCAGGGCCGGCGCAAGGAAGTGGTGGGAGAAGTGGTCTCGAACAAGATGGCCAAGACCATCGTGGTGCAAGTGACGCGGAAGAAGGCGCATCCATTCTATGGTCGCGTGGTGGCGCGCAACAAGAAGTTTTACGCGCACGATGAGAAGAATGAGGCGCATGTGGGCGATGTGGTGCGGCTGGAAGAGACGCGTCCACTGTCGAAGTTGAAGCGCTGGAAGTTGAAGGACATTGTGCGCAAGACGGCGCTGGTGCCGGAGATCGTGCTGGAGCACGACGTTAAGTAGGGAAGTAGGGCGCGCCCTTCGAGGGGATGGGTCCGGTGAGACTGAGATCCTTCGCGGCAAAGAACGCCGCTCAGGATGACAAAGCGGGAGAAAGAACGCCGCTCAGGATGACAAAGCGAGACAAAGAACGTCTCGCTCAGGATGACAAGGGTTAACGGGAGATTGCCATGGCTGTGATGATGAGAAGCATGCTGGAGGTGGCCGACAACTCTGGCGCCCGCAAGCTGCAGATGATTCTGCCGCTCGGGGGTGCTACCGGTCTGAATGCCGGTCTCGGCGACATAATCACGGCCGCGGTGAAGGAAGCGGCTCCGGATGGGCAGGTGCAAAAGGGCAAAGTGGTGAAGGCGGTGATCGTGCGCACGCGCAAGGAGCATCGCAGACGCGACGGCACTTACATCCGCTTTGACCAGAATGCTGCAGTGCTAATTAACGATGCGGGCGAGCCGGTGGGGACGCGCGTGTTTGGTCCGGTGGCCCGGGAGTTGCGCGAGAAGAAGTTTTTGAAGATTGTTTCGCTGGCGCCAGAAGTGATTTAGGGCAGGTTTCAGAGTTTCAAGGTTTCAAGGTGCCTTGAATCGTTGGAAATCTTGGAGAGCGTGGTTCGACATGAAACGTTGAAACTTGAAACCTTGAAACTTTGAATTTATGAGAACAGTCAGCACAGAACACAAGCGAGTGGATATCCGCCGCAACGATACCGTGAAGGTCATTACGGGGCGGGACAAGGGCAAGGAAGGACGCGTGCTGCGCGTGTTTCCCGACGACGCCAAACTTTTGGTCGAACACGTGATGGTGGTCAAGAAGCACGTGCGGCCGAACCCGCAGCGCAACATTGCGGGCGGCATTGCCGAGCAGGAGAGCCGGATTGCGCTGTCGAACGTGCAACTGGTGTGCACGACCTGCGGTCCAGTGCGCATTGGACACGAAGTGCGTGGCGACCGGAAGGTGCGGGTTTGCAAGAAGTGCGGAACAACGCTGGATAAGTGATTGAGTGATTTGGCGATCGGGTGATTGAGCGATTGGATCCTTGAGTTCTTGACTTTCAATCGCCAAATGACTCAATCGCAAAATTGTTCAATTCCTATGGAGTTGAAGAGACGCGATGGCTAAAGACAAGAAATCATCGAAGGATTCGGGGCAGGAGCAGAAGGCTCCAGAGCAGGCGCGGCATAGCGCGAAAGAGCGGCCGCGACTGCGCGCGAAGTTCGACAAGGAAGTTGCTCCGGCTTTGTTGAAAGAACTGGAACTCAAGAATGCGATGGCGGTTCCGCGGCTCAACAAGATCGTGGTGAATATGGGCATGGGTGAGGCCACCCAGAATTCGAAGGTGATGGATCCCGCGGTGAATGAGTTGGGGCAGATCACCGGACAGAAGCCGATCATCACCAAGGCCAAGAAATCGATTGCGGCGTTCAAGGTGCGCGAGGGGCAGGCGATTGGGACCATGGTTACGCTGCGCGGCGACCGCATGTACGAGTTTTTCGACCGGCTGGTGAATATTGTTCTGCCGCGAGTACGCGACTTCAAGGGAGTCTCCACCAAATCGTTTGACGGGCGGGGAAATTACACGATCGGGCTGCATGACCAGTTGATCTTTCCGGAGATTTCTTATGAGAAGGTCGACAAGCAGAAGGGCATGAACGTCACGATTGTGACCACGGCGGCGAATGATAACCAGGCGCGGACGCTGTTGAAGCATCTGGGGATGCCGTTTAGGGCTTAAGGGCAAGGTTTCAAGGTTTCAAAGTTTCAAGGTTTCGATGGAGGCTGGAAAGCCAGGAGTTGGTAGCTAGGAGTTGAAGGATAAACATGGCAACAATGGCAAAGCGAGTTAAAGATGGCACTGAGCAGACTCAGCGCCCATCAAAGGTAAGGAAACCGAAGTTTTCCACGCGCAAGCATAATCGCTGCAAGCGCTGCGGGCGGCCGCGCGCGTATCTGCGGAAGTTCGGGTTGTGCCGCATGTGCTTCCGGCAGCTGGCGCTGCTGGGAGAGATTCCGGGAGTGTCGAAGTCGTCGTGGTAGCGGGGCTTCCGGGTTCGTGGAGCGGGAGATCCTTCGCGAGACAAAGAACGTCTCGCTCAGGATGACAAGGGAGTTAAGAGGTAAGGGGTAAGCGAGCTGCTGCAGGTTCTCCGCCGGGTGCGGAGCGAACGGGTGGCGAGAGGAGAAGCAAACGATGAGGTTGACCGATCCGGTCGCAGATATGCTGACGAGGGTGCGCAACGCGCTGCAGGCGCGGCACCAGAAGGTGGACGTTCCGGCTTCCAGGCTGAAGGTGGAGATTGCCCGCATCCTGAAGGAAGAGGGTTACATCTCGAATTTCAAGGCCACTGAGGAAGAGGGTCACAAAATCATCCGGATCTATTTGAAATATGGCGCGCACAACGAGGCGGCGATTTCGAAAGCGGAGCGCGTGTCGCGGCCGGGCTGCCGGGTTTATGTGCGGCGCAGCGAGATTCCTCGCGTGCTGGGCGGCATGGGGATCAACATTCTTACCACGCCGCGCGGGGTGATGACGGGACGGCAGGCACGCAAGGAAGGCGTTGGTGGGGAGTTGTTGTGCGAGATTTGGTAGAGAGGCAGCTTTCAGCTATCAGCCGTCAGCTTTCAGCATTTCGCGGCGGTGATGGAAACTGGGGGCTGAAAGCTGAGAGCTGAGAGCCTGAAAACTTATGTCACGAATTGGAAAAAAGCCGATCCCGATCCCCAAAGGGGTGACGGTCAAAATCGAAGGCAACACGGTGCTGGTGCAGGGGCCGAAGGGCAAGTTGGACACGGCTCTTCCCACGGGCATCAAGGTGGAGCAGAAGGATGGGAACATTGTCGCCATCCGCGAGAATGATTCGCAGGCTGCTCTGCACGGACTGGCGCGGGCGCTGGTGAATAACGCCGTGGAGGGCGTGACCAAGGGCTGGACGCGCGATCTGGAGATTGTCGGCATCGGCTACCGCGCCGAGATGAAGGGCAAGGGGATGGTGGTGTTCAACCTTGGGTATTCGCATCCCATTGAATATCCGCTGCCAACCGGCGTTGAAGCGGCGGTCGATCCCAAGCAGACGAAGATTTCGCTGACTGGAATCGACCGGCAGCAGGTGGGACAGGTGGCGGCGGAAATGCGCTCGCTGCGTCCGCCTGATCCGTACAAGAATAAGGGTGTGCGGTATGCGGGCGAGCGGTTGAAGAAGAAAGTAGGTAAGACCGGAGCGAAGTAGGCGTGATCGCGACGACCCGGTAGAGGACAGATTCTATGTTTACGAAGAAATCGAAGAACCAGAAGCGCGAGCATATTCATGACCGCATCCGCAAGAAGATGCAGGGGACGGCGGAGCGTCCGCGGCTGAATGTTTACCGCTCGCTGAATCATATTTATGTACAGGTCATCGACGACCTGAACGGCAGGACGCTGGTTTCGGCGAGTTCGGCTGAGGGCAAGAAAGAAGAACGGCGCACCGGCGGGAACGTGGCGGCGGCGAAGGCTCTGGGCAAGACGATTGCGGAGCGAGCCAAAGCCAAAGGCGTGAGCAAAGTGGTATTTGACCGCGGCGGCTACATTTATCACGGGCGAGTGAAGGCGCTGGCTGATGCGGCGCGCGAGGCGGGTTTGCAATTCTAAACGAGGCTTTCAGCTTTCAGCTCTCAGCTATCAGCTGGAGCGACAAGCTGAAAGCTGATAGCTGAAAGCTGGGTTCAAAGAATGCCAACTGTAATTAAGAAACTTGATCCAAATTCGTTCCAATTGAAAGACCAGGTTGTTGCCATCAACCGCGTCACCAAAGTGGTGAAGGGCGGCAAGAACCTTTCGTTCGCCGCGCTGGTGGTGGTGGGCGATCCGTCGGCGGCGGTGGTGGGGCATGGCGCGGGCAAGGCCAAGGAAGTCCCGCAGGCCATTCGTAAGGCGATTGAGGCGGCGAAGAAGAATCTGATCAAGGTGAACCTGACGCAGACTTCGATTCCGCATCTGATCGTGGGGCGATATGGCTCCGGGAGAGTGCTGCTGAAGCCGGCTCCGGAAGGCACGGGAGTGATTGCCGGGGGCGCGGTCCGGGCGGTGATGACATCGGTGGGAATCCAGAACGTGCTGACCAAGTCGATTGGCACGACGAATCCGCACAACGTGATCAAGGCGACTTTCGATGCGCTGCGGCACCTGAAGAGCCGCGAGAGCGTGGCTGCGATGCGCGGGAAGTCGATGCAGGAGTTGTAAAGAGAACCGAGTACCTTGTACCCAGTGCCGGAAAAACGGGACTTGTGAGATTGAGGAATTGACGATGACTACGAAGAAGCCGAAAGCTGTTAGCGGAAAGATTCACCTGAAGTGGGTGGTTTCTTCCATTTGCGCCCCGGTGAAGCAGAAGCTGGTGGTGAAGGGACTGGGATTCACGCGGTTGAATCAAGTGATCGAGCGTCCGGACAATGCGGCGATTCGCGGCATGGTGGCCAAGGTTCCGCATCTGGTCGAGATCTTGAAGTAGAAATGTTTCAAGGTTTCGGAGTTTCAAGGTTTCAAGGTGGATTCAGATCCTCGAAACTTTGAAACCTCGAAACGTGAAACTTTGAAGGCTTACTTATGAACTTATCCAATATTCGAGCACCGAAGAATGCTAGCGAAAAGCGCAAGCGCGTGGGGCGCGGGATGGGCTCCGGCATGGGCAAGACGTCCACTCGTGGACACAAGGGGCAGCGCTCGCGAACCGGTATGCGGCTGATCCGCGGATTTGAAGGCGGACAGATGCCGCTGCACCGGCGCATGCCGAAGCGCGGCTTCACCAACATCTTTCGCAAGGAATTCAACATCGTCAGCCTGGAGCGGCTGGTGGCGCTGGGCGCGGAACTGCACGCCGCGCCGATTACGCCCGAGGTGCTGCGCAAGGCGGGAGTGATCAAGGCGAAGCATCCGGTGAAGATTCTGGGCGATGGCGAGCTGACGATTGCGATTACGGTGCACGCGCACAAGTTCTCGAAGTCAGCGCAGGAAAAAATTACCAAGGCGGGCGGCAAGGTTGAGGTCTTGCAGTAATGGCGTCTGAGAGTGGAGTATTTCCGATCTGGGGGAAGATGGCAAACATCTTCCGCATCCCTGACCTGCGTAAGCGGGTTTTGTTCACGATGGCCATGCTCGCGATCTACCGACTGGGCGGACACTTGCCTACTCCGGGGGTCAACTTCCTGAAACTGGAAGCCGCTTTCAATCAAAACGCTGGATCGCTTCTGGGCTTTGTAGATCTGTTTTCCGGGGGCAATCTGCGCCGCATGACCATCTTTGCCCTGGGCATCATGCCGTACATCACGGCATCGATCATCCTGCAACTTTTGACCGTGGTGTATGAGCCGCTCGCCAAACTGCAAAAAGAAGGCGAGCTGGGACGCAAGAAGATTACCGAGTGGACTCGCTACATAACGATCATTCTCAGCGCGGTGCAGTCGTTCGGCATTGCTATTGGCCTGGAGAAGGCTGGGGATTTTGTCCTTCACCCCGGTCCGGTCTTCATCTTAATGACGATGCTGACGCTCACCACGGGCAGCTGTTTCGTCATGTGGCTAGGCGAACAGATCACCGACCGAGGTATCGGCAACGGCATGTCACTCCTGATCTTTGCCGGCATTGTGGTGGGGCTGCCCCGGGGTGTGCAGGATCTGGTGCAAAAGGCGATGAACGGAACCTGGGGAGCTATCACACCGATACTGATGATTGGGCTGATTGTGTTCATGATTGCGGTGGTGGCCTTCATCGTCTATGTGGAGCGGTGCGAACGGCGCATTCCGGTGCAATATGCGAAGCGGGTGGTGGGACGCAAAGTGATGGGCGGGCAGTCTACGCATCTTCCGCTGCGGGTGAATGCGGGCGGTGTCATGCCGGTCATCTTTGCGTCTTCGATTCTTACTTTGCCGCAGACGGTCGGGTATGGCTTGAGAAACAGCCGCTACTTCGGCGACATGATTCGGATGCTGGGATGGGGCGAGCCGCTGTATACCCTGCTGTACGCGGTGGGAATCATTTTCTTCGCGTACTTCTATGTGTCGATCGTGTTCAATCCCAGCGAAGTTGCTGACAACATGCGCAAGTACGGGGGATTTATTCCGGGCATTCGTCCGGGGAAACGCACGGCCGACTACATCAACGAAGTTCTGACGCGGATCACGCTAGTGGGTGGACTGTATCTGATCATCATTTCTTTCATCCCGGAGTGGATGATCGCGGGTATTCACTTGAACCATTTGCCGGTGTGGCTGGGCGGGTCGTTTTTCGAGAAGCTTCCGGTGTGGGTGACGAACGGGTTGGGAGTGAATTTCTATTTTGGCGGAACGTCGCTGCTGATCGTGGTGGGCGTAGCCATGGATACGGTTACGCAGGTCGAGGCACAGCTGATCATGCGGCATTACGATGGATTCACGCCGCGCAGCGGACGGATTCGCGGCCGCAGAAACTGGTCGTAGGGGATTTTGTAATTTGGTAATCGGGTAATTTGGTAATTGAAGGCAGCGACTCGGTGGTAGATTGCCAGATTCCCAAATTACTCAATTACAGATTTGTTTGTGGGGTTGCTGAACACTGTTCGGGAGGCTTTGGCCAACTCGATGGCGCAGGAAACCTCACGTGACGTAGGCCCCGTCGTGCTGCTTGGGCCGCCGGGCGCGGGTAAAGGCACCCAGGCCAAGCGCATCATGGAGCGGTACGGGGTCCCGCAGGTTTCTACTGGAGACCTGTTGCGGCTGAATGTGGCCGAGGGTACGGAACTGGGAATGGCAGCCAAGGCCGTCATGTCTCGGGGCGAGTTGGTTTCCGACGACCTGGTTTGTGAGATGGTCCGGCTGAGACTGAAGCGGCCGGACTGCAAGCGGGGCTACATTCTGGACGGGTTTCCGCGAACCGCGGCCCAGGCCGGATGGCTGGATGCGCTGCTTGAGGACAAGTTCTTTGACAACTCGCGCCCTACACGGGCCTGGCCAATTGTGATACGCCTGGACGTGGACTATAATCAGTTGTTGCTCCGGATCTCTGGACGCCGTTCTTGTCCTACCTGTGGGCGGATCTATAACGTCCACTTCCAGCCGCCTCGCGTCGACGAAGTCTGCGACATTGAAGGGGCGAAGCTGGTGACCCGCAATGATGACAGGTTGGAAGTGATTGGGCCACGGCTGGCGGCTTATCAGGAGCAAACCACTCCAGTGGCGGATTACTACCTGCGCACGGGAAGATTGATCTCGATCAATGGCGACCGGCCGATGGACGACGTCACGGAACAGATTTTCAGGATTATTGAGGACCATAATGCCTGAGGGTCACGCATAAGAATGGCGATTGTGTGCAAATCGGCGGCTGAGATTGAGCGGATGCGGCACAGTGGCCACATCGTGCGGCAGGTTCTCGACGAGGTGCGCTCGATGGTGGCGCCGGGCGTGACGACGATGGATCTGGAGCGCGCCGCCGAGAAGAAAATTGCGGAACTTGGGGCCAAGCCGGCATTTAAGGGCTACTTCGATTATCCGTGTGTGCTGTGCACGTCGGTGAATGAAGAAATTGTTCATGGGATTCCGTCCGAAAAGCGGGCACTGAAAGACGGCGACATCGTCTCGATTGATTGCGGAGTGGTGCTGGACGGCTACTACGGCGACGCGGCGATTACGGTTCCGGTGAGCGATGCGGTGAAGCCGGAGTTGCGCAAACTGCTGTCGGTGACCGAGGAATCGCTGTATCGTGGGATTGACCAGGCGCTCATTGGAAACTCGGTGGGCGATGTCGGTGCGGCAGTGCAGGAGCACGTGGAAGCCGCGGGGTTCAGCGTAGTGCGGGAATTTGTGGGACACGGGATTGGGACGCGCTTGCACGAAGAGCCGCAGGTTCCAAACTTCGGGGCGCGGGGTCATGGAGCGAAGTTGCGCGAAGGCATGGTGCTTGCAATCGAGCCCATGGTGAATTACGGCAAGCCGGAAACGCGAGTGCTGGGCGATAAGTGGACGGCGGTCACGGTGGACGGCAGTTTCAGCGCGCATTTCGAGCATTGCGTGGCGGTGACGAAGGATGGCCCGGTGATTTTGACAAAGTAGAAAAGCAGTTCTCAGTTCCCGGTTCTCAGTTCTCAGTTGAGAGCCGACAGTTTTAACTGAGAACTCGGAACTGACAACTGAGAACTGATTCTAAGGAGTCGATGAGCAAAGAGGACGCGATTGAAGTGATGGCGGTGGTTCTGGAACCGCTGCCGAACGCCATGTTCAAGGTGGAACTGGAGAACAAGCACCAGGTGCTGGCGCATGTGTCGGGCAAGATGCGCAAGAACTTTATCCGGATATTGCCGGGCGATAAGGTTGCAGTGGAGCTTTCGCCTTACGATTTGAATCGCGGCCGGATTGTTTATCGGTATAAATGAGATTGTGAGGATGATGTTCTCAATTCTGTTCAGGTCGGTTTCGACTGAGAACTGAGAGCTGAAAGAACTGATATGAAAGTACGAGCATCGGTAAAGAAAATCTGTGACAAGTGCAAGGTCATCCACCGCAAGGGTGTGGTGCGGGTGATCTGCGTCAACACGAAACATAAACAGCGCCAGGGCTAAAAAGCTGGGAGAGGTCAGGAACAATGGCACGTATCGCAGGCGTTGACTTACCGCGCCAGAAGCACATCAACATCGCGTTGACCTACATCTACGGGATCGGGCATCCGCGCGCCGGCAGCATTCTGGACGAGGCCAAGGTGGACCCGATGAAGAAGGTCCAGGATCTCAGTGAAGAGGAAGTCAACCGCATCCGCACCGTGATTGAGGCGCAAGGGATGGTGGAGGGCGATCTGCGCAAGGAAGTTTCGATGAACATCAAGCGGCTCATCGAAATCGGCTCCTATCGCGGGTTCCGTCACCGCCGCAATTTGCCGGTCCGGGGACAGCGCACCCACACCAACGCGCGCACCCGCAAAGGCCCGCGCAAGGGAACGGTGTCAACCAAGAAGAAGGCGACGTCCAAGACGTAAGAAACCAGTTCTCAGTTCTCAGTTCTCGGTTCTCAGTTAGAACCGGGTCTTTCTGAGAACTGAGAACTGAGAACTGAGAACTGGAAAATGGCAAAACCAGTAGCAGCGGGCGGCACGGCCGCACCGGAGAAAAAAGGCAAGAAGAAGACGTTCAAGAAGAAGGAGCGCAAGCATGTTCCGCACGGGCTGTGCTATGTGCAGGCTTCCTTCAATAACACGATCGTGACCATCACCGACATGAACGGCAACGTTCTGTCGTGGAAAAGTTCGGGATCGCTGGGCTTTCGCGGATCGCGCAAAGGCACGCCGTTCGCGGCGCAGCAGGCGGCCTCGAATGCGGCCAACCTGGCACGCGATCATGGAGTGCGCAGTGTGGATGTACGGGTGAGCGGCCCGGGTTCGGGGCGTGAGTCAGCGGTGCGCGCGTTAGCGTCATCCGGCATTGAGGTGCGATCGATTCGCGACGTGACGCCGATTCCGCATAATGGGTGTCGGCCGCCGAAGCGAAGAAGAGTGTAAACAAGAGGCCAGGGGTTAGGGGCCAGAGATCAGAAGCGTCGTCAAACACTGATCCCTGATCCCTAGCCCCTGACCCCAGATTTTCGACCGGGACGAAGGGTGAAGCCAAACCTGTAAACCGGTCATCTAAAAGGAGAACAATTTGGCACGTTATACCGATGCAGTTTGCCGTCTATGCCGCCGCGAGGGGATGAAGCTGTTCCTCAAAGGCGCAAAGTGTTTTAGCGATAAGTGCCCCATCGAGAAGCGCAACTTCGCTCCCGGACAACACGGGAAAGACCGAAAGGCCAAGATCGTTGGCTACGGGCTGCAGTTGCGCGAGAAGCAGAAAGCCAAGCGCATCTACTTCACGCTGGAAGGCCAGTTCCGTAACTATTTTGAGAAGGCCGCTCGCACGCGGGGCGTAACCGGCGAGCTGCTGCTGCAACAACTGGAGCGGCGTCTGGATAACGTTGTGTTCCGCCTGGGGTTTGCGCAGTCGCGGCGTCAGGCGCGGCAGTTGGTGCGTCACGGGCACGTCGCGGTGAACAATCGCAAGGTTAATATTCCTTCCTATGAAGTGAGTGCGGGCGAAGAGATTTCGATTCGCGAGAACAGCAAGAAGTTAGCCGTGCTCGAGTTGGCCAAGGAATTTGCCAGCCACGGCACGCTACCCAACTGGCTGGAAGTTGATCGTGACGCGTATACGGCGAGGGTGCTTTCGTTGCCGAAGCGCGAAGATATTCAGTTGCCGGTGAATGAGCAATTAATTGTTGAGTTGTATAGCAAGTAAGGTTCGAACGTTTCGAAGGTTTCAAGGTTTTCAAAAACGCTGCGGTTTCCCGCAACCTTGAAACATTGAAACCTTGCAACTTTGCAACTTTGGTCTAGTACACATTTCGAGCCAGATCAGCCTGTCCCGGTGTTGACCTGAGTTGGACCACTCAGCGAGCTGGGATTGAGCCAAACGGCCGAAGGAGAAACAAATGCTTTGGAAAGGTTTTCAGAAACCGAAACGTCTCGCAGTTGACACCTCCACCCTCACTGACAAGTACGGCATTTTCTGGGCGCAGCCGTTTGAGCGCGGCTTCGGCACCACTGTGGGCAACGCCCTGCGGCGCGTGCTGCTGAGTTCGATTGAAGGCGCCGCTGTTACCGCGGTGAAGATGGAAGGCGTGCTGCACGAATTTCAGTCGATCCCCGGCGTGGTGGAAGATGCGACCGACATCATTCTCAACCTGAAGCAGATTCCGTTCAAGCTGGCGGGTGATGCGCCGAAGGCGATCTATCTGCGCGCTGATCAGCCTGGTGTGGTTACAAGCGGAATGATTGAAGCCGATGGCGACGTCGAGGTTCTCGACAAAGACGTTTACATTGCCACGGTCAGCGAAGGCGGCAAGCTGGATATGGAAATGCGGCTGAAGCGCGGACGCGGGTACACTTCGGCTGACAAGAACTTCGACGAGGATCTCGGAATTGGATTCATTCCCATCGATTCCGTGCACTCGCCGGTTCGCAAGTGCAATTACACCGTCGAAGCGGCGCGTCTTGGCCAGATTACCGACTACGACAAGCTCACGCTCGAAGTATGGACCAACGGGTCCATTACTCCGGCGGATGCTATCGGCCTCTCCGCGAAATTGATGAAGGATCACATGAACATCTTCATCAATTTTGAGGAAGAAATCGAAACTGGCACGTCGTCGTCGGACGATCGCAAGCCGGAAATCCACAACGAGAACCTGAATCGTTCGGTTGAGGAACTCGAGCTTTCGGTGCGAAGCTACAACTGCCTGAAGAATGCGAACATTCAGACCATCGGCGAGCTGGTGCAGAAGACGGAATCGGAGATGCTCAAGACCAAGAACTTCGGCCGCAAGTCGCTGAACGAGATCAAGGAAATACTTTCCTCGATGGGTCTGAGCCTGGGCATGAAAATTGACGAGCACGGGAACGCCGTGCCTGGGCCGACTTCGAATCTGGTGTTGCCGGCTTCGGCTTACGGTCCGGACGATCAGCTGTAAGAATGCAGGGATCAGGGGATAGGGCTCGGGGGCCAGCGAATGCGAATTGCTCATTCCTGGCCCCTGATCCCTAACCCCTAGCCACTGAGGTTCAACCATGCGTCATAAAGTTGCTGGATACAAACTGGGACGGAACACTGCGCACCGGCGATCGCTGCTGCGGAACCTGGTCACGTCGGTGATTGTCGAGGAGCGGGTCGAGACGACCGTTCCTAAGGCCAAGGCCGCACGGCCGATCGTCGAGAAGATGATTACGCTCGGCAAGCGCGGCGATCTTGCGGCGCGCCGTCTGGCGGGTGCTTACCTGATGACTGACGACGCGCTGGTGAAGTTGTTCGACACGGTCGGACCACGCTTTGGCGATCGCGAGGGCGGCTACACTCGCATCATTCGCACCGGGTGGAATAAGGGCGACGGCGCTGACAAGGCATTTCTTGAGCTGCTGGGCAGCGAAAAGGTGCTGGACGAGAAGCGCGAGAAGCGCGCCGAGGCCCGCGCCAAGAAGGTTGCCGAGGCCAAAAAGGCGATGGAAGATGCCGAGGCGCAGGCTCAGCACGATGGCGGGGTCGAGCCGGTTAAGGAAGAAGCCGAGGACAAGAAAGAGTAGTTGCTACCGATGTCAGACAGGGCGCGGTTTCTGACCGCGCCTTTTTCTTTTTGGCGGATGCTTTATCCTAGACGCGGCGGTACATGTACTGCTGCGGCCCCCGGCGGTAATCTTGCCGTAAGTTGCCATCCAGATAAAATTTCTCTCAGATGGGATTCACTCGCACACAGATCGCTATTGCGGTCAGCGTTGGCGCGCTGCTGGTGTTTGGATTTCTGGGCTACATCTGGTGGCTTAGCAATCAGGGGCCGGTGTTGGCGCGATCCGAAGACCACGATCCTTTGACCGGACTGCCGGTCAGTATCCGGATGAATCCGCTGCGCGACCGAACGATTGAGCACAGCGCCAATCTTTTTCTTCGCCAGTTGCGCGATGGGCACTGCGACGAACTGCTCTCCGGGTGGGAGCACGACTACCGCAGAAAGTATGCTCACTTCATCTGCAACTCGGAAGCGCAGCATCCCCTGCTTTCCTGGGAACTGGCGGAGTGGGAGAGCGCGCCTCCGTTGACCATTCTTCATTACCGCGGCAAGCGGCTTACCGGCCCGGATCAGTCCACCACCTACAAGGAACTGTTCACCATCACTGAGGAAAATAAGGATGGGCAGTGGTTGGTGAGTAAGTACGACGCGATGTATTGAGAGCAGTTCTCAGTTCTCCGACGCGATGCATTAGGATCGATTGTTGATTCCCTGATTTCTTCTCCGTGTCTGTGGCTCCGTGGTAAAACGTATTGATGCCTGATCGTTTTGCTGAGCGTGAGCCTTCCGCTGCGCGGAACATCTACGCCTTCGGCCTCACTTCCTTCCTGAACGATACGGCTTCCGAGATGGCGTACTGGGTGTTGCCGGCGTTTCTGGCGTCGCTGGGAGCGGGACCGGCGCAGTTGGGACTGATTGAAGGTGTCGCCGAGAGCGTGGCGTCGTTTGCCAAGCTTTTTTCTGGATACCTTACCGATCACATCTCTCGGCGCAAGCCGGTCGTCGTGGCGGGATACTTCGGCGCGAATGCGGTGAAGCCTCTGCTTGCAATTGTGACGGCTTGGCCGCAGATTCTGCTGATCCGCTTCACCGACCGGCTGGCCAAGGGCGTGCGCGGAGCGCCGCGCGACGTGATGGTCGCGGAATCCGTACCGAAGGAGCGGCTGGGATCGGCCTATGGACTGATTCAGTCGATGGATTCGGCTGGAGCGATTGCCGGGCCGCTGGCTGCTCTGTTCCTGCTTGCGCGTTTTGGAATCCGCGGTGTGTTTTGGGCGGCGGCGGTTCCAGGGGCGTTGTGTGTGCTGGTTGCTCTGGTGGGGATTCGAGAAAGGCGCGGAGCTGCACCTGGGAGACAGGCGAAAGCGCCTGTTGCCACTCCAGCGAAGTTCGAGCCGGATGCTGCCTCGCGCGGAGAGCGAATTACTCTGCCGACGTCCTTTTACTTTGTGCTGGTCGCTGTGACACTGTTTTCTCTGGGGAACTCGAGTGACATGTTCCTGGTTCTTCGGGCGCAGAATGTTGGGATTCCTGTGGCTCTGGCGCCTCTGTTCGGGCTGGTCTTCAACATCACTTACACGCTTGCATCGTGGCCTGCCGGATGGTTCAGTGACCACGTTTCGCGGCGCCTGGTGGGCTCGGCGGGCTATCTGATTTTTGCCGTGGTGTATTTTGTCTTCGGGCGTGCGCCGTCTGCACTGGCAATTTGGATCGCGATGGCGGTGTATGGGTTCTATTATGCCCTCACACAGCCTGTGCTGAAGGCTTTGGTGGTAGAGACGGTTAATTCGCAAGTACGCGGGCGGGCGCTGGGCATGTATTTTTTCGTGACCAGTGCGGCGACCTTGGCTGCGAGCTTGATCACCGGCGAACTGTGGAAGCATTATGGCGCTGCGATTCCGTTTTATTTCTCAGCGGGGATGGCTTTGGTTGCAGCGGGGATTTTGCAGGTCGCGGGGCGCGGACGTCCCCTTAGGGGCTAAAGCCCCGGTCCGAAGTATTGGCCGTAAACACAGGCCTGAAAGGCCTGCTCCACCCGCTATTCAACTGGAGGCTGTGCTCTTTCCGAAGCTTCTTATCCACAACAATACGAGCACCTGCGCTGCGATCCCGGCGCAGGTGTCGAGAACAACATCCTGCCAGCGTCCCGTGCGCGAAGGGATAAAGGATTGGTGCCATTCGTCGAGACTGGCTACCAGAGCGGTTCCGAGGATGGCGATGTTGGCCCAGCGCATGCTCCACCTCAGGTGATTCGGCTCGGGTAAAGTGGCGCGCCAGGCACGGAAAAGCAGGATGCTCAGCGTGCCGTAGCCGACGACGTGGCCTGACTTGCGAATGTAGAAGTGCCAAACCGCGAAGTGCTCCCGGTCGAGCCCGAAGAGGAAATGCAGCAGAGGATAGAGAATGCGGCCAGTGTTGTGGGCCGACAGAAGGGCACTGGATTCGATGGCGATGACGATCAGCCAGAGAATAGCGGCGATCCAGGCCTTGAGAACCTCGTGTCGATCGTTGCTCAAGCGGGTCGGTCACCCGCGATGGGGTTCATTCTACTCGACGCCATAGTTGGGAGCCTCGCGAGTGATCATTACGTCGTGAACGTGGCTTTCTCGCAGGCCGGCGCCGCTGATGCGCACGAAACGGGTTTTCTGCAGGAGTTCGGCGATGGTGGCGCAGCCGCAGTAGCCCATGCCTGACTTCAATCCGCCGACCATCTGGTGGACGATCATGGCGACGGAACCGCGGTAGGGAACACGACCTTCAATGCCCTCGGGGACGAGTTTGCCGAGGCGGTTGGATTCGCCGTCCATGGAGGAGACGGCGGCGGAGGAATCGCCTTCGGTATTCTGGAAATAACGCTCGCTGGAACCTTGCGCCATGGCGCCGATCGAGCCCATGCCGCGGTAGGACTTGAAAGAGCGGCCTTGGTAGAGGATGAGTTCGCCGGGACTTTCGTCGGTTCCGGCGAAGAGTGAGCCGATCATCACTGCGCTAGCACCCGCGGCCAGGGCTTTGGTGATGTCGCCGGAGTACTTGATGCCGCCGTCGGCGATGATGGGAACGCCCGCGTCTTTTGTGGCGCGGAAGGCCTCGGCGATGGCTGTGATCTGAGGCACGCCGGCGCCGGTGACTACGCGCGTGGTGCAAATGGATCCGGGTCCGATGCCTACCTTGATGCCGTCGGCTCCGGCGCGAGCCAGTTCGCAGGCGCCGTCGAACGTAGCGACGTTGCCTGCCAGCAGTTGCATCTCGGGCAGCTTCGACTTGATAAGCTTCACGGCTTCCAAGACCTTGGTGGAATGCCCATGGGCGCTGTCGATGGCGAGGACGTCGACTTTGGCTTCGGCTAATTCCTGGGCGCGCTCGAGGAAGTCGCCGGTTGCGCCGATGGCTGCGCCCACGCGGAGGCGTCCCTGAGAATCTTTCGCGGCGTTGGGGTATTTCAGCTTTTTCTGAATGTCTTTTACGGTGATCAGTCCCTTGAGGTTGTACTTGTCATCGACTACGAGAAGCTTTTCGACGCGGTGCTCGTGCAGGATTTCTTCGGCATCTTCGAGCGTGGTGCCGACAGGCACGGTGATGAGATTTTTCTTGGTCATCACGCGATCGATGGGAATATCGAAGCGGGTCTCGAAGCGCAGGTCGCGGTTGGTGAGAATGCCGACCAGCTTGCCGTGCTCGGTGATGGGGACGCCTGAAATCTTGTAGCGGCGCATGATCTCGAGCGCGTCGCTGACCTTGTCGGTGGGTGACATCGTGACCGGGTCGACGATCATGCCGCTTTCCGAGCGCTTCACCTTGTCGACTTCATCGGCCTGCTGCTCGATGCTCAAGTTGCGATGGATAATGCCGATACCACCCTGCTGGGCGAGCGCGATCGCCATGTGGGATTCAGTGACAGTGTCCATGGCGGCGCTAACGATGGGAATATTGAGGCTGATGTCGCGGGTGAGTTGGGTCTGGGTGGTGGCGGTCGCGGGAATTACGTCAGAGTGCGCGGGTAAGAGGAGGACGTCGTCGAAGGTTAGAGCTTCGGGTACGGGAAAATGAATCATAGGGTTCTCGGAAGTTCTCCCTGGCGTGGGGGTGAATCTTTATTCTAGAGAGAGGGCGGGGTTGAGGCAAATTTTGTGTTTTGCCCTCGAGCGTGGCCAGAGGCGCAGTCCCCACACCCGGTGAGCCGTGCCGACTGAGATTCGTCCGCGCGTGAAGAAAAGCACGCGCTGTCGGAATGACAAAAGCCTGGCTTATGTGACAATCAGACTCTTGATATCATCGCTAGTCTTTACGGAGCAACTATGCGAAGCGTGTTTTTCTTTTTCTGCGTTCTAGTGTTCGCAACCACCATGGTGGCGGCTCAGCAGTACGATCTTGTGATCGACGGCGGGCGCGTCCTTGACCCTGAGACTGGGCTGGATGCGGTGCGCAATGTCGGGATTCGCGATGGGAAGATTGTCCGCGTCTCGACTGAAGTTTTGAGCGGGCAACGTGTGATTCATGCTGGCGGGCTGGTGGTTGCACCAGGATTCATTGATCTGCACCAGCACGGTCAGGATATGGCAAGCCAGCGGGTTAAGGCGCTGGACGGGGTGACCAGCGCGCTGGAACTCGAAATCGGTGCGCCCGACGTTGCCCAGTTCTTGAAATCTAAAGAAGGCCACTCGCTGATTCATTACGGCACGTCGGCCAGCCATGTAGCGGCGCGGGCTGCGGTGTTTGGCGCGCCGCTGCCGGTTGGGACAATTCTGCCCAAGAGCGGACCAGCGACTGATCTGCCGGCCACTCCGGAGCAGATCGAAGCCATACGGCAGCGGCTGCGCGCGGAGCTTGATGCGGGCGGCTTGGCGGTTGGCATGGGGATTCAGTATGTCCCCGGAGCGACGCGGCTGGAAGTGATTGACATGTTCCGGCTGGCGGCCGAGCGGGGGCTGCCGGTTTATACCCACATGCGCAGTGCGGGGCGGGTCGAGCCGGGGTCCTCGATTGAGGCGGTCAGCGAGGTGATTGGCGCGGCCGCGATTACGGGCGCGTCGCTGCATATCGTGCACATCAACAGCACTTGCCTGCGCGATTCGATGGAGTGTCTCGCCATGGTGGAGGGAGCGCGTGCCCGCGGGTTGGATGTTACGACGGAGGCGTATCCCTACATCGCCGGCATGACTGCGGTGAACTCGGCGCTGTTCAACACGGGCTGGCGGGAGAAACTCGGGATTGATTACGGGGATCTCGTGCTTCCGGATACTGGCGAGCACCTTACTAAGCAGCGTTTCGACGAGCTGCATAATTCGAGCAAAACGCAGTGGGTGCTGGTTTATGCCAACACGCAAGAAGTTGTGGACAAGGTCATCCCTAATCCGCTGGTGATGATTGCCAGCGATGGACTGGAAGGCCATCCTCGCAATGCCGGAACTTACTCGCGGGTGCTGGCGCAATATGTGCGCGAGAAAGGTACCGTGACGCTGATGGATGCGATCCGCAAGATGAGCTTTATGCCGGCGGAGATGCTGGAGCGGTCGACACCGGCGGCGCGGCGGAAAGGCAGACTGCAGGAGGGCTGCGACGCTGACATCGTTGTGTTTGATGCGGCGACTATCAGTGATCGGGCTACCTTTGAGAAGCCTATGGAGCCGAGTGTGGGTGTGCGTTATTTGGTGGTGGGAGGGACGGTTGTGGTTGATGAAGGTAAGCTCGTGCCAGATGCGTTTCCGGGGCGGGCAATTCTGGGCCAGGGAAATTACGACGAGGGCGACTAGTGTGGGGCGCTTGAACGGCCTTTCGGCATAAGTCGGTTAGTACCTTGTTTTCTATAGCTTACGAGACAATATGGTAGAATGATGTCGATTTAGTTTACATCCTGAGGGGTGTGAGCTATACTGGTACTTCCGGTGGGCACCTATGCTTTTATATTGTGCGCGCCGGACTATTTAGGGGCTCCTGCGGGAGCCCCCTTTGCTTAGGAAGGCCTTATGAAACGCCACGCAATTTTTGTGGAGGATATGTCTTTGCCCATGGGTCTGTGTCCCTCTCCGGAAGTAAAACTCCTCGAACACAACTGAAGCTAGACGCGCCTGAGATCATCGCGCAGCTAACGGCTCTTGCACTGGCAGAGAGCCCTGGCGTGTCACTTCTTCGCATCTACTGGTACGACGGCGCGGGGAGTCGCCCGACCACCGAACATCTGGTCCTTGCGAACACGGATAATGTCAAACTTCGGCTTGGCTCGATCAACAGCGCCGGCGAGCAGAAAGAAGTGGACTCCCTCCTAGTAACCGACCTCATAGACTTGGCTCGGAATCAGTCGATCTGCGATGCCACTGTGGTGACGGCTGACACGGATGTCCGCATCGCCGTACAAATCGCACAGACTTTTGGAGTCCGCGTTCATCTGATCGGCCTGGAGCCAAGCCGCGTCTCTCAATCACCGTCTCTTCGGCAAGAAGCTGATACAGTCCATGAAATTGCCAAAGCGGATGTCTCCAAGTTTCTGAAAGTCCTAGTTGTCGCAACGCCAAAGCCCGCAGTCGCAACCGGGCCGTCAGCAATGCCTGCTGCGCCCAAGCCGAGTCTCTCGAAAGTGGGACCGATAAAAACGATTGACCAAGTGATAGATGAAGCCATCCAGCAGACGCTGGCCCCTCCCAACTCTGACATCTCGGCTCTGAAAGCGGCACTCTCCGCTTCGACTGGCGTGCCCATGGAGTACGACAAACGACTTCTGGGAACGTGCCGAACATTACTCGGAAGGGACCTGACGGGCGATGAGCGTCGAGAGATGAGATCCCTTTTCAAAAAGAAGGTTCTCACTCCGGGTGCCGCAGGAAAGTAGCTCTCCGGGCTATTCGGACTTGTCCACTATCCGGCGGCCCGACCGTTTGTCTTTTCCCCCCTTCCGGGCGTATATTAGAAAACTGAGAACTGTTGTGTAGTACCGGAGTTTGGCGAAGCACACCAGTGGGCGCAAGCCCACTTTTTCGTTGCCGAGGAATCGGCTGGGTGGGCTGGGCTGCAAGTTATTGGATGCATGGCACTTGAGCTTGATCGAGTACGAGAGATTGCGGAGCGGGTAGCGGCCTCCAGCGGGTTGGAAGTGGTCGACTTGGAGTTTCGCGGGCGCGGCAAGGCCCGCATGCTGCGCGTGTTTCTGGACAAGCCCGGAGCGGCGAATGGCGATGTGCTGGCCGGAGTGACGCACGGAGATTGCGCGAACTTCAGCCGCGAGTTTGGCACCATCCTCGATGTCGAGGATGCGATTCCGACAAGCTATACGCTGGAAGTTTCATCGCCTGGGTTAGACCGGAAGCTGACGAAGGCGGCTGAGTTTGAGCGTTTTGTCGGCAGCCGGGTGAAGCTGACGACGAGGAATCCGGTGGGCAACAACCGGTACTTCGAAGGGCGGCTGGAAAGTTTTCGCGATGGCCGCCTGACACTGGATTTGAGTGTTTCCAGCCACAAGTCGCGCCGGAAGATGAAGATGGGCGCGGCGGACGCGGAACAAGGGCAGAAGATCGAGATTGAATTCGCCAATGTGGAGAAGGCGAAACTGGTGCCGGAGATCTAGGTTTCAATGTTTCATAGTTTCAAGGTTTCAAAGTTGAAGATCAACGGCAGCGCGGTTTTGAAACTTTGAAACCTGGTACGCAGCAGCCTTCATCACGGAATCTTTTATGGCTAGTGAGCTTTACAACACGATCGACGCGTTGAGCCGCGAAAAAGGGATTGATCCGCAGATTGTGGTGAGCGCGGTGGAAGACGCCATTGTTATGGCTACGCGCAAGTACTACAAGACGCAGGAAAATCTGCGCGCTGAGCTGGATAAAGAAACCGGCAAGATCAATGCCTTTGCGGTGAAGACGGTGGTGGAGACACCGGAGCAGGTGGAAGATCCTTTGCTGCAGATTACGCTGGAAGATGCGCGCAAGGTGGATCCGAACCTTGAAGTTGGCGGAGAGTTGCGGACTCCGAAGGTTACAGAAGGGATCCTCGGCCGCATCGCGGCGCAACTGGCGAAGCAGGTGATCTTCCAGAAGGTGCGCGAGGCGGAGCGCGACACGGTTTACAACGAGTACATCGGTCGCGTGAACGAAGTGGTGAATGCGACGGTGAAGCGGGTGGAAGGTCCGGATGTGATCTTCGACATCGGCAAGGCGGAAGCGCGCATGCCGCGCAGGGAGCAGTCGCGGCTGGAATCGTTTGCCATCGGCGAGCGGGTGCGGGTGGTGATTGCGCGGGTAGAAAAAGCTTCAAAGGGACCTGGTGTTGTCGTGTCGCGCGCCGTGCCGGATCTGGTGCAGCATCTGTTCCAGACTGAGGTTCCGGAAATTTATGACGGCACGGTGATGATCCGCGCGATTGCGCGCGAGGCCGGGGAGCGCACGAAGATTGCCGTGATGTCCAAGGACAAGGACGTGGATGCTGTGGGCGCCTGCGTGGGCATGAAGGGGATGCGCGTGCAGTCGATCATCCGCGAGCTGCACGGGGAGAAGATTGACATCATCGAGTATCACGAAGATGCGGTGACATTTGCCGAGAAGGCTTTGCAGCCGGCGAAGGTCAGCAAAGTGACCGTGGTCGATTCCGGGGGCAAGCACCTGGAAGTGGTGGTCGACGACAGCCAGCTTTCTCTTGCCATCGGCAAGAAGGGGCAGAACGTGCGGCTGGCGGCGAAGCTGCTGGGCTGGAAGATCGACATCAAGAGCGAGGAAGAAAAGCGGCAGGAAGTGGAACAGCAGATGTCGGCGATGGTCCCGCAGACGGCTACGCCGCTGGAGAGCGTGCCGGGCCTCGGTGAAGGGTTAGTCGAGAAGTTGAGCGCTGCAGGTGTGACTACCGTGGAAGCTCTGGCTGACATGACGCCCGAGCAGCTTGAGGCGATCGAGGGCATTGGCCCGAAGACGGTAGAAAAGATCAGTCTCGCGGTGAATAATTACTTTGCCAGCCTCGAGCAAGGTGCGGCGGTTGAAGACACAGTGGAAGGTGAAGTGGTGGTGGAAGGTGAAGCCGCTGCGGCAGAAGCTTCTGGGGCGGTTTCGGAAGACATCACTGCGGAGGTTCCTGCGGCGACCGAAGAAGGCACAGTCGAAGCAGATACGCTTGCCGCGGACGGGAACGAAGCGCAGGCGGAGGCTTCTGGGGAGCAGCCCGAACCGGAAGCGGAATCCACCTCCGAAACCAGAGAATAATCATGACGCGCTGGCATAAGTTCGACGGCGTGGGACCGAAGAAACTGACTCCGTGAGGTCGATGATGACCTAACTACAGCACGGAGAAACGAAAGGCCGGATGAGTAAGGTTCGAATCAACGATCTTGCCCGAGAGCTGGAAGTCAAGAGCAAAGCCATTCTCGACACGCTTCCGCTGGTGGGAGTGACGGAGAAGAAAACACACTCCAGTTCTCTGGAAGAGCACGAAGCGGAGAAAGTACGTGTGTACCTCCGCTCATCGGCGGAAGGTTCGTCCTCGGCAGGCAAGTCGAGTTCACGCGCGTCTCGCGGCGAAGAAGAAATCAAGACCAAAATTGATCTGTCAAACATTTCCCGTCCCGGGGATGTGCTGAAGGCAATTACGCAGCGTAAGGAAGCGGTGGCGCCGGCAGCGCCGCGTGCGTCAGCGCCGCCAGTTACACACGCTCCGGCGCAGAAGCCTGCGACGGTTGCGCCTCCGGTGGCGAAGCCAGTGGTCACGGCTCCGGCAGCTTCGGTGGCTCCTCCGCCGGCACCGGCTGTACCCGCGCGCCCGATTGCTCCTCCCGTTGCCACGGTATCGTCTCCTGCTTCAACGTCACCCGTGAGCGCCCCGGTGCGTCCGGCGACACCACCCCCGGCGGCGCACACTCCGGCCACGGGAGTTCCACCAACAATTTCGACGAGTGCTCCGCCATCGGCCCCTACGGCCGCACGTCCGGCTGCTTCTCCATCTGCATCTGCGCTTCCACTGCCGCGAATGATCGTTCCGCAAACCGGGCCACGGCCCGTGTACAAAGCTCCGCTGCGGACGGCTCCGCCGCCGGTGCAGCCAGGAGTGCCGATCGGCGGCGCTTCGCGTCCGGTACCGGGGCGTCCTGTGCCCGGGCAGCCAATTTTTCAGCGACGTCCGCCGATGGCGGGTGGAGCTCCAGGTGCGCCGCGTCCGCCGCTGCGTCCGGGTGAGCGGAGACCGATGCATCCCACTCGGCAGTCGCCTGCCGGGGCGCGTCCCTTGGGCGTGGGTCCGGCGCTTCCACCTCCGGGAACAACGCGTCCGGGCAGCCGTCCGGGCGGTCCGGCGCGACGGCCGGGCCAGCGTTATGTTCCGCGCGGCGTGAAGGAAGGCCCGATGAAGGGCTATACGCCGCCGCCGCGCATGGTGGTGTCGAATGAGCCGATGCCGATCACGCGCAGCATTACAATCACGGAAGGGATCAGCGTGAAGGATCTGGCGGAAAAGCTGGAGATTCGCGCGAAGGATCTGATTTCGCGGCTGCTCTCGAAGGGCGTATTTGCCACGATCAACCAGACGCTTGATGCGGAGCTGGCGAGCGAGATGGCGCGCTTCTTCGGCGCCGACACGAACGTGATCACGTTCGAAGAGCAGACTGCGAAAGAGATTGATGCCGCTGCCGCGGGCGAAGAGTTGGTTCCGGAAACCGGGATACGTCCGCCCGTGGTAACGATCATGGGTCACGTGGATCACGGCAAGACAACGCTGCTCGACTCCATTCGCCTGACCAATGTGGCGGAAGGCGAAGCAGGCGGCATCACGCAGCACATTGGCGCTTACAAAGTACGAATTACCGATAAGGAATCTCCGGCGTTTGGGCGTGAGATTGTGTTCCTCGACACGCCGGGTCACGAGGCTTTTACGCGTATGCGATCGCGCGGCGCCAAGGCCACCGATATTGTTGTGCTGGTGGTGGCCGCTGACGACGGAGTGATGCCGCAGACGGTTGAGGCCATCGACCACGCGCACGCCGCGGAAGTTCCCATCATTGTGGCTGTGAACAAGATCGACAAGCCCGACGCCTTGCCTGACCGGGTGAAGAAACAGCTTGCCGACCGTGGATTGGTGCCGGAAGAGTGGGGCGGCAAGACCGTGTTCGTGGACGTTTCAGCGAAGAAGAAAACGAATCTGAATCTGCTGATGGAAATGATCTGCCTTGTGGCCGACCTTGGCGAACTAAAGGCTACGCCGGAACGCGCGGCGACCGGCGTAGTGCTGGAAGCGAAGCTCGATCGCGGGCGCGGTCCGGTGGCCACGGTGCTGGTGCAGAACGGCACGCTGAACGCAGGCGACAATTTTGTGGTGGGGAACGTATACGGGAAGGTGCGCGCCATGTTTGACGATCGCGGCGCGCAGTTGCAGACCGCTCCGCCTTCTACTCCTGTCGAAATCATCGGCATGGAGGCGCTGCCGCAGGCGGGGGATCAATTTGTGGTGGTGGCTGATCGCGACAAGGCGCGGGGAATTTCGGAATACCGCGAACAGAAGTCGCGCGAGGCCGCTCTGGCCAAGAGTTCGCGCGTGTCGCTAGAAGGATTGGCGGAGCAGATCAAGGCCGCTGGCACCAAGGAACTGAACGTAATTCTCAAGGGCGACGTGCAGGGATCGGTGGAAGTGATCACCGACCTGCTCACCAAGCTCTCGAACGAGAAAGTGCGGCTGAAGCTGCTGCGATCCGGCGTGGGAGCGATTACCGAGACCGACGTCTTGCTGGCTTCGGCGTCGAATGCGATCATCATTGGCTTCAACGTGCGGCCCGAGCGCAAGGCGCAGGAACTCGCCGAGCAGGAGAAAGTCGACATCCGGCTGCACTCGATCATTTACGAGCTGCAGGATGAGATCAAGCGCGCGATGAGCGGCTTGCTCGAACCTACGATCAAGGAAACCTACCAGGGCCGAGCCGAGGTGCTGAACGTTTTCCGCATCCCGAAAGTTGGTACCGTGGCCGGTTGCCGCGTGAGCGATGGCTTGATCAAGCGCGATTCCGAAGTGCGCCTGTTGCGCGACAACGTGCAGGTATTCAAGGGTAAAGTGGGATCGTTGCGGCGCTTCAAGGATGATGCCAGCCAGGTTACGAATGGCATGGAATGCGGCATCTCGATCTCAAACTACGGCGACATCAAGGTCGGTGACGTGATCGAGGCGTTCGCGACAGAGCGGATTGCTGCGGAAGTAATCGCGTAAAGAACGGGGGCCAGGGGTTAGGGGTCAGTTTTTGATTCCCTGATCCCCGACCCCTGATCCCTGACTCTGATGATCGCCTTCCTCACCCTCGAACTTCACATTGAAGCGGCGCAGTCCCTCAAAGACAAACGGCAAGTGGTGCGCAGTCTGAAAGACCGTCTGCGCGCCAGCTTCAACGTCTCTGTCGCGGAACTTGATCCCAGCGGCTTGTGGAACCGTGCCACCGTTGGTGTAGTAGCGATCTCAGATTCACGCGACTACCTTGATGGATTGATGAAGAATGTGGAGCGCGCCGCTACGCGCATTGCGAATAATCACGGGGCAGAAGTGGCTGACTCGTTTGTGGAGTATCTGTAGATTAATTCCACGGAAGCGCGGTAGACCACAAATGGTCCCTCGGGAGACGGCCGACCGACGCTGCGTCTATTGCATTGTTACCTCTGTACTTACCCGGATCAATACTTTGTGGGCGACAATAGCACTTGAGGGCCAACATCTCGGGCCGGTTTTCTGATATCCTCATGCGTTTTACTCCGAGGTGAGCAGTGGAAAAGCGCGGGGTGAAGTACCATCGCGGGCGGTTGGGCGAGGCCTTGCGCGAGGAGATCGAAACTCTGGTGGAAGGCGAGCTAGCCGATCCGCGCATTGGACTGGTGAGGGTGACTGCAGTGCATGTCGCCGACGATGGCCGCTCCGCGGAAGTTCTCGTGGATGTGGACGGCGACGACCGCGAAGCCGAGCGGAGCCTCGAGGGCTTGCTGGCCGCGAAAGAATACATCCGGCACGAATTGGTGGAGCGTTTGCGCCGGAGACGCGCGCCAGAATTGTATTTCCGGCTGGACCGTTCGGAGCGCGAGAAAGCCAGAGTAGAGGAACTGCTGGCGCGCGCGAAAAAGAGGATGAAGTCAAAAACGAAGGCTGACGGACAAAAGGCATAGCAATGTTGCAAGACGTTCTCCGGCAAATCGAGCAGCGTGACCGATTCGTGCTTACATCGCACGCGCGGCCCGATGGCGATGCCGTCGGGTCGGCGCTGGCCTGTTGCCAGGTTTTGCGCGCCATGGGCAAACAGGCCGACGTGGTGCTGCACGATGGCGTGCCGAGGATTTATCGCACGTTGCCCTTCGCCGATCAGGTGCTGCAGGCCAATCGCATCACGGGCAGCTATGAAGCGGCGATCATTCTGGAGTGTGACAGTATTCACCGGACCCGGCTCGAGGGGCTGGAAGACCGCTTCCTTATCAGCATCGATCATCACGTCAGCGGGCGTCCCTTTGCCAACGTAAACTGGATTGATCCGCATGCGGTGGCGACGGCGGAAATGGTGTTTCGCCTGGCGCGCGAAGCGGGAGCGCAGTTCTCTCCGGAGATTGCTACTTGCCTGTACACGGCGCTGATGACCGATACTGGCTCGTTCATGTTTCAGGGGACGAATCAGCACACTTTCGCTCTGGCGCGTGAGCTGGTTCTGGCGGGTGCCGATCCTTCGCACTGCGCGCGCAGTATCTATTTTGCCCACTCGATAGCCAAGATGAGGCTGCTCGGGGAAGCTTTGCGCAACCTCAACACCGAAGGTCACGTTGGCTGGACCTGGGTGACGCAAGAGCAAATGGACGGCTGCGAAGCTAAGGAAGAGGATTGTGAAGGCCTGGTGAATTACGTGCTATCGATCGGCGAAGTCGAAGTGGCGGCATTTTTCCGTGAGCTTCCCGGCGGACGTTTTCGCGTGAGTTTGCGCAGCAAGGGCAACCTCGATGTGGCGCGAGTGGCCGAGCGATTTGGCGGGGGCGGGCACGAGTGCGCCAGCGGTTGCTCGCTGGAAGGCCCCCTCACCCAGGCGGTGCGCCAGGTTCTGGATTTGTTGCCCCGCGGTCCTTCCGTACAATAGCTCGGCGGTGAATCAG